>NZ_OY970456.1:0-4800000 GCF_963853645.1 Mycobacterium riyadhense
TTGACCGATGACCCCGGTTCCGCATTTGCCACAGTGTGGAGCGCCGTTGTCTCCGAACTCAACGGGGAGCCCAGCACCGGTACCACCCTCACCACCCCCCTGACCCCGCAGCAAAGAGCTTGGTTGAATCTTGTGCAACCGCTCACCATTGTCGAGGGATTTGCTCTGTTGTCGGTGCCGAGCAGCTTTGTGCAAAACGAGATCGAACGTCATCTGCGCACTCCGATCACCGACGCGCTGAGCCGACGACTCGGTCACCAAATACAACTTGGGGTCCGCATCGCTCCGCCCTCGACCGACGACAGCGCGCTCTCCCAAGACAGCTCTTTGTCGCAATCCGACGCCTTCACCGCTACCGATGACGTCGGCATCGACCTGTCGACAGACACCGACGAGTTTGACGACGGGGGTGACACCTTCGGCGGTCCTCACCAGAGTTGGCCCACCTATTTCACCGAACGCCCGCAGAGCGCCGACACCGCGGCTGCCGGCGGAACCAGCCTCAACCGCCGCTACACCTTCGACACGTTCGTCATCGGCGCATCCAACCGGTTCGCCCACGCGGCTACCCTGGCCATCGCCGAAGCACCGGCCCGCGCGTACAACCCGCTGTTCATCTGGGGCGAATCCGGCCTCGGTAAGACCCATCTGCTGCACGCGGCTGGTAATTACGCCCAGCGGTTGTTCCCGGGGATGCGGGTCAAGTACGTCTCCACCGAAGAGTTCACCAACGACTTCATCAACTCGTTGCGCGACGATCGCAAGGTCGCCTTTAAGCGCAGTTACCGCGACGTCGATGTGCTGCTCGTCGACGACATCCAGTTCATCGAGGGCAAGGAAGGTATTCAGGAAGAGTTCTTCCACACCTTCAACACGTTGCATAACGCCAACAAGCAAATCGTCATCTCCTCCGACCGACCACCAAAACAACTCGCCACCCTCGAAGACCGCCTCAGAACCCGGTTCGAGTGGGGCCTGATCACCGACGTCCAGCCGCCAGAGCTCGAGACCCGGATCGCCATCCTGCGCAAGAAAGCACAGATGGAACGCCTCGCCGTGCCCGACGATGTCCTCGAACTGATCGCCAGCAGCATCGAACGCAATATCCGCGAACTCGAGGGCGCCCTCATTCGGGTCACCGCCTTCGCGTCACTGAACAAGACGCCGATCGACAAGGCGTTGGCCGAAATCGTGCTGCGCGATCTGATCGCCGACGCCAGCACGATGCAAATCAGCTCGGCGACGATCATGGCGGCCACCGCCGAATACTTCGACACCACGGTCGAAGAGTTGCGTGGCCCCGGCAAAACCCGGGCACTGGCCCAGTCGCGACAGATCGCGATGTATCTATGCCGCGAACTCACCGATCTCTCGTTGCCCAAAATCGGACAGGCATTCGGTCGTGACCACACCACGGTCATGTACGCCCAACGCAAAATCCTGTCCGAGATGGCCGAGCGCCGCGAGGTCTTCGATCACGTCAAGGAGCTCACCACTCGCATCCGTCAGCGCTCTAAGCGCTAACCCCAGGCCATTTGCCGCACCTCTTTGCAAAACTTCTCTACCTCGCGTCACACCAGTTACATGCACGCTTTGTTGGTGACGCTGTGCACAAACCACACAAACTGCCGTGGACTCCCGCGGTTGCGGTGCATACCGTGATTCATCCCCAACGGCCCAACACCGACCACACAGTTGTCAAGCCAGTCATCCACAACCTGGCGCGCCACCTAGCAGCACTGAGATCTAGCTGTCCCCAAGATCCACACCCCTTATTACTGTTATTGAGATCTCTTCGTTGTATGTTCGTTGAAATACAGCATTGGGGACACGCGTCGCCCAGCGCCGCGAGATGGCCCCACACGCGGTGGTTGTCACCGCGAAGGATTAGCTTTCAAGTTGGCCCCAGAAGCTCTACGGTTGTTGTTCGACTACCGTTACGGTCGTCGTGGCGGACTACACGTCACCGGCGTTCGTCACCGGGAGTCCCCACGCTAGCGGGGGCTAGCCACTGGATTTGATCTCACTGGTAGGTGAAGGGACGCAATGGACGCGGCTACGACACGTGGTCTCACCGACTTGAAGTTTCGTTTGGTGCGAGAGTCTTTCGCCGACGCGGTGTCGTGGGTGGCCAAGAACTTGCCCGCCAGGCCCGCGGTCCCGGTGCTTTCGGGAGTGCTGCTCACCGGCTCAGAAGACGGCCTGACGATCTCCGGGTTCGACTACGAGGTTTCCGCCGAAGTGCAGGTGGCCGCCGAAATAGCTTCTCCTGGAAGTGTTTTGGTATCTGGCAAGTTGTTGTCGGACATCACCCGCGCGCTGCCCAACAAACCTGTTGATTTCTACGTCGACGGCAATCGCGTCGCCCTGACCTGCGGAAGCGCTAGGTTTTCGTTGCCGACAATGGCGGTTGAGGATTACCCGACGCTGCCCACGTTGCCGGAAGAGACCGGGACGTTACCGGCCGAGTTGTTCGCCGAAGCGATCAGCCAAGTCGCTATCGCCGCCGGCCGTGACGACACGTTGCCCATGCTGACCGGTATCCGGGTCGAGATCTCCGGTGAGACGGTGGTTTTGGCCGCAACCGACAGATTCCGGCTGGCCGTTCGCGAACTGACCTGGACCGCGTTGTCGCCCGACATTGAGGCCTCGGTGCTGGTGCCGGCCAAGACGCTGGCCGAGGCCGCCAAAGCCGGCCCCGAAGGTTCCGATGTGCGGCTGTCACTAGGCGCCGGACCGGGGGTCGGAAAAGACGGGCTGCTCGGCATTAGCGGGAACGGCAAGCGCAGCACCACTCGGCTCCTTGACGCGGAATTTCCGAAGTTTCGGCAGTTGTTGCCCGCCGAACACACGGCAGTGGCCACCATCGATGTGGACGAGTTGACCGAAGCAATCAAGTTGGTTGCGTTGGTGGCTGACCGCGGCGCGCAGGTGCGCATGGAATTCGCCGACGGCATGTTGCGGCTGTCGGCCGGCGCCGACGACGTGGGACGAGCCGAGGAAGATCTTGCGGTGGACTACGCCGGTGAGCCGCTGACGATCGCGTTCAACCCGACGTATCTGACGGACGGCCTGGGGTCGTTGCACTCCGAGCGGGTGTCGTTTGGTTTCACGACCCCGGGTAAGCCAGCGTTGCTGCGGCCGGCGTCGGCTGAGGATGCGGTGCCGACAGGTAACGGCCCGTTCCCCGCGGTGCCGACCGACTACGTGTACTTGCTGATGCCGGTTCGGCTACCGGGCTGAGGTGTACGTCCGGCATTTGAGATTGCGTGACTTCCGTTCCTGGGCGCACGCCGACCTCGAATTGCAGCTAGGGCGAACGGTGTTCGTCGGCCCAAATGGCTTTGGGAAGACCAATCTTGTTGAAGCACTGTGGTATTCGAGCACTTTAGGCTCACATCGAGTCGGAACTGATATGCCGCTGATTCGGGCGGGCGCGGACCGCGCGGTGATCTCAACTATCGTCGTCAACGAGGGTAGAGAGTGTGCGGTGGACCTGGAGATTGCCGCGGGGAGGGCCAATAAGGCCTGGCTGAACAGGTCACCGGTACGCAGCACCCGCGAGGTGGTCGGGGTGCTTCGCGCGGTGTTGTTTGCCCCAGAAGACCTTGCCCTGGTCCGTGGCGATCCGGCCGACCGGCGACGTTACCTCGATGACCTTGCGACGGTGCGCCGTCCGGCGATCGCCGCCGTGCGTGCCGATTACGACAAGGTGCTGCGGCAGCGCACCGCGCTATTGAAAGCCGCCTCCAGTGCGCGCTACCGCGGCGATCGGGAGGGGTTGGACACACTCGATGTGTGGGACAGTCGCCTGGCTGAGCACGGCGCTGAATTGATGGCCGCCCGTATCGATTTGGTGAATCAGTTGGCTCCGGAAGTGGAGAAGGCGTATCAACTTTTAGCACCGGAATCACGGTCGGCGTCGATTGGATACCGCGCCAGCATGGACGGGTTCGGTAGCGGAGAATCTGGCGGGGCCGATCGTGAGGCTTTGGAAGCCGGGCTGTTGGCCGCGCTGGCGGCGCGGCGTAGCGCCGAACTGGAACGCGGGGTGTGTTTGGTTGGTCCGCACCGTGACGATTTGGAGTTGCGCCTCGGTGATCAGCCTGCGAAAGGCTTTGCCAGCCATGGGGAGTCGTGGTCGCTGGCGGTGGCGCTACGGTTGGCGGCGTCTGAGTTGTTGCGCGCCGACGGTGCCGAGCCGGTGTTGTTGCTCGACGACGTGTTTGCTGAGCTGGACACGAAGCGCCGGCACGCGTTGGCCACGGTGGCCCAGTCGGCAGAGCAGGTGCTGGTGACCGCCGCGGTGCTAGAGGATGTCCCCGCGAGCTGGGACGCTAGGCACGTGTACATCGATCTACACGACAGCGACAGTGGGCGCATTTCGGAGGTGCGGCGGTGACGCGCGCCGGCGACCAAGCCGGCGAGGATCGCGGTGAGCCAACCGAGCTCCGGGGGATTGATTTGGTCAGGCGGACCCTGGAGGAAGCCCGGGCCGCCGCCCGCGCTCGGGGATTAGATGCCGGTCGCGGTAGGGCGGCACCGCCGCTACCGCGCCGCGTGGCCGGACAGCGGCGCAGCTGGTCGGGACCGGGGCCCGATGCTCGCGACCCTCAACCCTTAGGCAGGCTCACGCGCGAGTTGGCAAAGAAACGCGGCTGGTCCACACGTGTCGCCGAGGGAATGGTGCTTGGCCAGTGGGCGTCGGTGGTCGGCCAGCAGATTGCCGACCACGCCACTCCGACCGCGCTCAACGACGGGACGTTGAGCGTGACGGCGGAATCAACCGCGTGGGCCACGCAGTTGCGGATCATCCAAGCGCAGCTACTGGCCCGCATCGCCGGCGCGGTCGGCAACGGTGTGGTGACAGCGCTGAAAATCACCGGACCAGTGACACCGTCGTGGCGGAAAGGTCCGCGACACATCGCGGGCAGGGGGCCGCGCGACACGTACGGGTAATCGAGCCGACAGCCCCGACCGACCAAAGATCGCGCGGCGGCTCAGAGCCATCAGAACGACCCGGACCCGCATCTCCGACGTCGGGACGCGGCTGGAATAAAGATATCGAGCGCACGGCGCAATCAGATAGGTAGAAACGCGCCCAGAGAATCGGTGCCGCCCTCCGATCACGGTAGAGTGGTGTGGTGCGATCGCTGCGGTGACTGGACCGCTCGCATGCAACCCCAAGGAGAGCATTCCGAACGTGGCTGCCCAAAAGAAGAAGCCCCAATCCGGATACGGCGCGGAACAGATCACCGTTCTCGAAGGGCTGGAGGCCGTCCGCAAACGCCCGGGCATGTATATCGGGTCCACCGGTGAGCGTGGTTTACACCACCTCATCTGGGAGGTGGTCGACAACTCCGTAGACGAGGCGATGGCGGGTTTCGCCACCCAGGTCGATGTGCGACTACTCGATGACGGCAGTGTCGAAGTCGTCGACAACGGCCGCGGTATCCCGGTTGCCATGCATGCCACCGGCGCCCCGACGGTGGACGTGGTCATGACGCAACTCCACGCCGGCGGCAAGTTCGGTGGCGAAAACAGCGGCTACAACGTCAGTGGCGGTTTGCACGGTGTCGGGGTTTCGGTGGTCAACGCGTTGTCGACCCGGCTGGAGGTCGACATCAAGCGCGACGGACACGAGTGGTCGCAGTACTACGACCACGCCGTGCCGGGCACCCTCAAACAGGGTGAGGCCACGAAGAAGACCGGGACCACCATCAGGTTCTGGGCCGATCCCGACATTTTCGAAACCACCGAATACGACTTCGAAACGGTGGCCCGTCGACTGCAGGAAATGGCGTTCCTGAACAAGGGTTTGACGATCAACCTCACCGACGAGCGGGTCAGCAACGAGGAGATCGTCGACGACGTCGTCAGCGATACCGCCGAGGCGCCGAAGTCCGCTCAAGAGAAGGCGGCGGAATCGTCTGCGCCGCACAAAGTTAAGCACCGTACCTTCCACTACCCCGGCGGTTTGGTCGATTTCGTCAAGCACATCAACCGGACCAAGAGCCCGATCCAGCAGAGCATTATCGACTTCGACGGCAAAGGCGCCGGCCACGAGGTCGAAATTGCGATGCAATGGAACGCCGGTTATTCGGAATCGGTGCACACGTTTGCCAACACCATCAACACCCACGAAGGGGGCACCCACGAAGAGGGCTTCCGCAGTGCGTTGACATCTGTGGTGAACAAGTACGCCAAAGACAAGAAGCTGCTCAAGGACAAAGATCCCAACCTCACCGGCGACGACATCCGGGAGGGCCTGGCCGCAGTCATTTCGGTAAAGGTCAGCGAGCCGCAGTTTGAGGGGCAGACCAAGACAAAGCTCGGCAATACCGAGGTGAAGTCCTTCGTGCAGAAGGTGTGTAACGAACAGCTCACCCACTGGTTCGAGGCAAACCCTTCAGAAGCGAAAACGATTGTCAACAAGGCGGTGTCCTCGGCACAAGCTCGGATCGCGGCCCGCAAGGCGCGAGAGTTGGTGCGCCGCAAGAGCGCTACCGATTTGGGCGGTCTGCCCGGCAAGTTGGCCGACTGCCGTTCCACTGATCCACGCAAGTCCGAACTCTATGTGGTGGAAGGTGACTCGGCCGGCGGCTCGGCCAAGAGCGGCCGGGACTCGATGTTCCAGGCTATTCTTCCGTTGCGCGGCAAGATCATTAACGTCGAGAAGGCCCGGATCGACCGGGTGCTGAAGAACACCGAAGTCCAGGCGATCATTACCGCGCTGGGCACCGGTATTCACGACGAGTTCGATATCACCAAGCTGCGCTATCACAAGATCGTGCTGATGGCCGACGCCGACGTCGACGGCCAGCACATCTCCACGTTGTTGTTGACGTTGCTGTTCCGGTTCATGCGTCCGCTCATCGAAAACGGACACGTGTTTTTGGCGCAGCCACCGTTGTACAAGCTGAAGTGGCAGCGCAGCGATCCCGAGTTCGCCTACTCCGACCGCGAACGCGACGGCCTGCTGGACGCGGGGCTTAAGGCCGGCAAGAAGATCAACAAGGAAGACGGCATCCAGCGCTACAAAGGTCTGGGCGAAATGGACGCAAAGGAGTTGTGGGAAACCACAATGGACCCGTCGGTGCGAGTGCTGCGGCAAGTCACCCTGGACGACGCCGCGTCCGCGGACGAGTTGTTCTCGATCCTGATGGGCGAGGACGTCGACGCCCGCCGCAGTTTTATTACCCGCAACGCCAAAGACGTTCGCTTCCTAGACGTTTAACGCGAGGAATACATGACAGACACCACGCTACCCCCAGGTGACGATTCAGTCGACCGGATTGAGCCGGTTGACATTCAGCAGGAGATGCAGCGCAGCTACATCGACTACGCGATGAGCGTGATCGTGGGCCGCGCGTTGCCCGAAGTACGCGACGGGCTCAAGCCGGTACACCGGCGGGTGCTGTATGCGATGTACGATTCCGGGTTCCGCCCGGACCGCAGCCACGCCAAGTCGGCGCGGTCGGTCGCCGAGACGATGGGCAACTACCACCCGCACGGCGACGCGTCCATCTACGACACCTTGGTGCGCATGGCGCAGCCGTGGTCGCTGCGGTATCCGCTCGTGGACGGTCAGGGCAACTTCGGCTCTCCGGGCAACGACCCACCAGCCGCGATGAGGTATTGCTGTACCGGAGATGCGTTGGTGCGCTTGCCATTTGGGCGGTCGGTGCGGATCGGCGATGTCGTTCCAGATGCTCAGCCGAATTCGGACAATGTCGTCGACTTGAAGGTCCTCGGCCGGCACGGCAACCCCGTTGCGATTGACCGCTTGTTCCATTCTGGCGAGCACCAGACCTACACGGTGCGCACCGCCGAAGGCTACGAGGTCACCGGCACCGCGAACCACCCCTTGCTGTGCCTTGTCGACGTCGGCGGTGTGCCCACGCTGCTGTGGAAGCTGATCGAGGAGATCCGCGCTGACGACCATGTTGTCTTGCAGCGCACTCCGCCAACCGAATTCGGGCCCACTGACTGGCACATGACGATGCAGGCCCGGCTGTTGGGTGCGTTCATCAGCGGGGGTTTGGTCTCCGACACGCGAGCTGAGTTGAACAAAACCGACCGTCAAAGCCTGACCGCGCTCGGTGAATTGTGCGGGCAGCGGTCGGCGGACAAGTACGTTCCCGACTGGCTATGGCAGTCCCCCGCCGCTGTCAAGCGAGCGTTTTTACAGGCATTGTTCGAGGGTGACGGGTCGTGTTCTGCGTTGCCGCGCAATACGATTCAGATCTTGTACTCAACACGCAGCGAGCAGCTAGCTGGCGACGTTCAGCAGATGCTCCTCGAGTTCGGTGTGGTATCTCGGCGGTACCTGCACGCCACGGGTGAGCACAAGGTCGTCATCACCAACCGTGCGCAAGCCGAGATGTTTGCAACACAAGTCGGTTTCGGTAGTGCGAAGCAATCCAAGCTAGCCAAGATTCTCGGTGCGATGCCACCGTGTGCCGGTTGCGATGGAGATCACGTTCCTGGACTGTCTTCGTTCATCCGTAACCATGCCAGAGGTTCGTGGGCCGACCGCGATTGGCTCAACCGCAACAACATCGATCGCATCCAGCGCTGGCGCACCCGCGGCGCGGAAATTCTGTCGCACATTGCTGATCCCGACGTGCGTGCCATCGCCACCGACCTCACCGATGGCCGGTTCTACTACGCGCGGGTCGCCTCGGTGACCGAAGCCGGTGTCCAACCGGTCTACAGCCTGCGTGTCGACACCGATGACCATGCCTTCCTGACCAACGGCTTCGTTAGCCACAACACCGAAGCACGGCTGACCCCGCTCGCGATGGAGATGTTGCGTGAAATCGACGAGGAGACAGTCGATTTCATCCCGAATTACGACGGACGGGTGCAGGAACCGACGGTGCTTCCCAGCCGGTTTCCCAACCTGCTGGCCAACGGTTCGGGCGGCATCGCGGTCGGCATGGCCACCAACATCCCGCCGCACAATCTGCGCGAGCTCGCCGACGCGGTGTTCTGGGCGCTGGACAATTACGAGGCCGACGAAGAGGCCACGCTGGCCGCGGTCATGGAACGCGTCAAAGGCCCCGACTTCCCCACTTCCGGACTGATCGTGGGAACCCAGGGCATCTCCGATGCCTACAAGACCGGCCGCGGTTCCATCCGGATGCGCGGAGTCGTTGAGGTAGAAGAAGATTCGCGTGGGCGAACCTCGCTGGTCATCACCGAGTTGCCGTATCAGGTCAACCACGACAACTTCATCACCTCGATCGCCGAGCAGGTCCGCGACGGCAAGCTGGCCGGCATCTCCAACATCGAGGATCAATCCAGCGACCGGGTGGGCTTGCGCATCGTCATCGAACTCAAGCGGGACGCCGTGGCCAAGGTCGTCCTGAACAATCTCTACAAGCACACGCAGCTGCAGACCAGCTTCGGCGCCAACATGCTGTCGATCGTCGACGGGGTGCCACGCACGTTGCGGCTGGACCAGCTGATTCGCTACTACGTGGAACATCAGCTCGACGTCATCGTGCGCCGCACCACCTACCGGCTGCGCAAGGCCAACGAGCGGGCCCACATTCTGCGCGGGCTGGTCAAAGCGCTCGACGCGCTGGACGAAGTCATCGCGTTGATCCGCGCGTCGGAGACCGTCGACATCGCCCGTGCCGGCCTGATCGAGCTGCTCGACATCGACGAGATCCAGGCGCAAGCCATCCTGGACATGCAGCTGCGCCGATTGGCGGCACTGGAACGCCAGCGCATCATCGACGACCTGGCCAAGATCGAGGCCGAGATCGCCGACCTGGAAGACATCCTGGCCAAGCCGGAGCGGCAACGAAAAATCGTGCGCGACGAACTCGGCGAGATCGTCGACAAGCACGGCGACGACCGTCGCACCCGGATCATCGCGGCCGACGGCGACGTGAGTGACGAAGATCTGATCGCGCGCGAGGACGTCGTCGTCACTATCACCGAGACCGGATACGCAAAACGCACCAAGACCGATCTGTACCGCAGCCAAAAGCGCGGCGGAAAAGGTGTGCAGGGTGCCGGGCTCAAGCAGGACGACATCGTGCGGCACTTCTTCGTGTCCTCAACCCACGACTGGATCCTGTTCTTCACCACCCAGGGTCGGGTGTATCGGGCCAAGGCCTATGAGCTGCCGGAGGCGTCTCGAACGGCGCGCGGTCAGCACGTCGCCAACCTGCTGGCGTTTCAACCCGAGGAGCGCATCGCCCAGGTCATCCAGATCCGCGGTTATGAGGACGCGCCGTACCTGGTGCTGGCCACGCGGAACGGCCTCGTCAAGAAGTCCAAGCTGACCGACTTCGACTCCAACCGTTCGGGCGGGATCGTTGCGATCAACTTGCGTGACAACGACGAGTTGGTCGGGGCGGTGCTGTGTTCGGCCGACGACGATCTGCTGCTGGTTTCGGCCAACGGGCAGTCCATCAGGTTCTCGGCGACCGACGAGGCGCTGCGTCCGATGGGCCGCGCCACCTCCGGTGTGCAGGGCATGCGGTTCAACGCCGACGACCGACTGCTGTCGTTGAACGTGGTGCGCGAAGGCACCTACCTGCTGGTCGCAACGTCGGGAGGCTATGCCAAACGCACCGGGATCGAGGAGTACCCGGTGCAGGGCCGCGGCGGCAAGGGCGTGCTGACCGTGATGTACGACCGTCGCCGCGGCAGGCTGGTCGGGGCGTTGATTGTCGACGACGACAGTGAGCTGTACGCGATCACCTCGGGAGGCGGCGTCATCCGCACGGCGGCGCGCCAGGTCCGCAAGGCGGGACGGCAGACCAAGGGCGTTCGGCTTATGAACTTGGGTGAGGGCGACACACTCTTGGCGATCGCCCGTAACGCCGAGGAAAGCGCCGACGACGTCGACAACGAGGGCGAGCCCGATACCCAATAGGCGACAATTTCCGACGGTGGACCGGCCGCGGGAAAGCCCGGGCAATTAGACTCAGCCCGACGACGATGCGAACCGCATCGCGGCCCCAGGCGGAGCCGGGCAATTAGGCTCAGCGGCCTGGGTACATATGTTAGGAGTCGGGGTGACTTCACCGAACGAGCCGGACACCTCCAATTGGTGCGACAACTCGAATGGGGATGGTTCGGTCGAGCGCGCCGGTGCTCACCGGGCGGCGACCGGACCTGGCCGCCTACCGGATGCCGGAGACTCACCGCCATGGCAGCGCGGTGCGACTAGACCGCCCCAACCGGCGCATCGCCCGGCCGCCGATCCGCCTACCGACGTGCGGGCGCCCTCCAGCGTTGATGCGCGGCTTAACCGCTTCATCACCGGCACCTCGGCACCGTCGGCAGGCCCACCCGTGAAGCCGGCACCGCCAGAGCCGGATGCTTCACCGCCGCGGGGCGAGGTCCCGCCCGCAGAGGCCTATGCCAGCGAATTGCCCGACCTGTCCGGGCCAATTCCGCGGGCCACGCTACGCAAGCCGGAGATGTCGTCGGGCCCCGCTCGTCCGGGGAGCCCCGACGCCCGAGAGGCCCGCGAATCCCGGGTCCAGGTGTCGTCCCGACGAGCCCGCGGTCCGGTGCGCGCCAGCATGCAGATCCGGCGGATCGACCCGTGGAGCACGTTGAAGGTGTCGCTGTTGCTGTCGGTGGCGCTGTTCTTTGTGTGGATGATCGCTGTTGCGTTCCTCTATCTGGTGCTTGGCGGCATGGGTGTCTGGGCGAAACTGAACAGCAATGTCGGCGACCTGCTGAACAACACCAGCGGCAGCAGCGGAGAACTTGTCTCCAGCGGAACGATCTTCGGTGGCGCTGTCCTGATCGGCCTGGTCAACATCGTCCTGATGACCGCGATGGCCACGATCGCGGCGTTCGTCTACAACCTGACGACCGATCTGATCGGCGGTATCGAAGTGACGTTGGCAGACCGGGACTAGGTTGGATGCGTGGCGACCCGCTGCGCCCGGCTGCGCCGCGCTCGCGATCGCCACTAGGGTTTGGGTGGCGGGCGGCTGCGCCCGGCTGCGCCGCGCTTGCGATCGCCACTAGGTTGGATGCGTGGCGACCCGCCGCGCCCGGCTGCGCCGCGCTCGCGATCGCCACTAGGGTTTGGGTGGCGGGCGGCTGCGCCCGGCTGCGCCGCGCTCGCGATCGCCACTATGGTTTGGGTGGCGGGCGGCGATTGCGGTAGTCTCGTCGCTCGGCCGTACGCGAGTACGGGCCTATAGCTCAGGCGGTTAGAGCGCTTCGCTGATAACGAAGAGGTCGGAGGTTCGAGTCCTCCTAGGCCCACGACCATGTACCCGTTGAGACGTTGCGTGAAGCTCGCAGTGCCGCTGGCGGCGATCGCTGCGCTGGCGGCGGTAGTGCGATCACGACGCGACGTCGAGGTGTGGCACATGGAGCCAGATCCACCCTCTGTCCATGCACCGAACCATGAAGAGGGGCCTTAGCTCAGTTGGTAGAGCACTGCCTTTGCAAGGCAGGTGTCAGGGGTTCGATTCCCCTAGGCTCCACAAGTTAAAACCGCAGGTCAAGCGCTATCTGCTGGCGGCTGCGTCGCCGTCGAATCGGTCTCGTTGACCGCATTTTGACCACAATCGCGAGTTAATGGGGCGTTGATGGCCGCGTCACCCACTTGCTCAACACCTGATACCGAGCCGCCGAGCTGGCGGATGGTGTGTTCGGGATCGAGTCGGTCAACAACGACGGCACCGTGGGCGGTGTCGCAGCAGGCGCGAGGATGGCCCGCTGGAATGTGTCAATCAACGCGATCGACGCCAGCGCAGGCGCGACGCCCGAAGCCACCACCGAGCAGATCAGCCGCGCACAAGAGATCACCGACAACGCGCGCGACATGAGCGAGTTCATCGCGGCCGTCACGCGCGACGCCGCCCACGCCTCCTGGGGGGAGACCCTCGTACATCAAATAGCCGCCGGAATCGGGGTGTTGACACGGGGATTCGGGGTCCGAAACCGAAGCCTGACGGGCTCGCGCGGCACCGAAACAGACTCGTGCACGAGCGGACCGAGGTGCCAAACGTGCCGTTCACCCGCGGTCCGAAGCTGCCGGCGCAGCGGATCAACGGCCGCCGATGGTAGCCGCGGACCCGGGCGATGTGGGCGGTCTGGTCGTCGATGCCACACTGCGTGTTGTGACCGCGGCCGACGTGGGAGTTCGCGTTCGATACCATCCGGATCGCTGGCTTGGTGCATGACAGTCAAGCGAACTTGGCCGGCGAGCTGTCGGCGCAGGAGCGGGTGTTGGGGACGACCGCCGAAGCACTGCGAGATCGGCGGATCCGCTACGTCAACGCGCCGCCGGCCGACGATTCAATGCGCCTGCAACGTTGTAGTTGGGGCTGGTGGCACGACTGATACTAACGGTCTGCTGAGCTAGGCCCATACCGCGCAGCACTAACAACAAGCAAATAATGTGATCAAAATCACACCATTGTTGGGCCAAATCGGCGGCCGCATGCGCAACAGGCCGGCCTGTAGGCGCCTCTACAAGCGCAACTAAGCGAGCTTTGCACGTTCCGAGGGTCGTTGCTTACCTCGGGACAATGCAGACGTTACTAGGCCTTTTAAAAGTCCGAGGATCGGTAAATCCGCAGGTAGATGCCAAATACGGCGTTGCGTCCATTGCGTTTGCTTCGTATATTGCAGATATGGCCACCACTAAAGAACCCCAGAAAACCAGGAAGGCCCGAGGAAAGCGGTCTAGAGGAATCGAGCAAGAGGACACCACGATCGACGCAGATCTGGCAAACCAGGCGCTGTGCGCTCTAAACCAGATCCTCGATGAGCCTACGCAGTCCGCTGAGGCTGTTGACGTGACTATCGAAGGTCACGCAAAGATTGTCAGGCTACCCCGCGGGCTCGGCGAGATTCTGCGGCAAATTCTTGCAAGCGCAGCGGCCGGCCGAGCGGTCGCAGTAATGCCTGATCACGCCGAGCTGACAACCCAGCAGGCTGCCGACATGCTCAACGTCTCGCGGCCGCACCTGATCAAGCTCGTAGAAGAGGGTGCCATCGAGTACCGAAAGGTTGGTACGCACAGGCGCATTCAGGCGGCATCTGTCCGGGAGTACCTACGACGGATGGAACTCGACACCAAGAAGGCTGCAGACGAACTGACCGAACTGACCGAGGAGTTAGGACTCTACTGACCTTCACAGTCGTCTATGACGCGAACGTCCTGTTCCCATCTGTGCTACGCGATGTCTTGATCCGCGTTGCACGGATGGGACTTAATCGTGCCCGCTGGTCGGAACTGATTTTGGACGAGGTATTCGACTCGATCAGCAAGAAACAACCTGGTTTAGACGCAAACAAGCTCGCTCGTACACGCAAATTGATGTGTCAGGCGGTCCCCGACTGCCTGGTCGAGACACAGGCTATACAAACACTTGTGCCCGCATTGACACTGCCCGACCCGGACGACCGCCATGTACTCGCCGCTGCAATTTTGGCTGGCGCCCAAGTCATCGTCACAACGAACCTCAAGGACTTTCCGCCTGACGAGCTCACGAAGTTCCGGATTGAAGCCAAGCATCCAGACGCCTTCCTGCAAGACATCTATCACCTCGACGGGGCTCTCATGCACCAGGCAGTGAGTGAAGCGGCTGCCGCCTACAAGAATCCGCCCATGACTGTTGGGGAATTGGTCGAGCACCTCGACTCCAAGGGTCTTCCCATTTCGGCGTCGTTGCTACGCCGATGACTCCGTACGACAAGAAACCCTGGCCTCGCAGACTGATGACACGCTGACCACAACTCAACCACAGTTACAGATAACTCTTGTTAACCACGGTTGTGCCCTTTCTCACCTGGACAGGACCGTAAGCGGTTGAACAGCACCATGATTCGCCTTTGCAAGGCAGGTGTAAGGGGTTCGATTCTTATCTGTAGGAAAAGGTGACGAGAGTGGGCCTGGAACAACCTATGATCGCCCTAACGCCCTTGTGGCGCAACGAAATTAACTACACATCGTAACATCCGTGACGGTCCGCCGCGCGTCACGGTGCCGGAGGCGGGCCAGGATCTCGATTCCGTACGAGCGTGCCATGGCCGCAAGGGCGGCCGGCTCCGGCGGTACTTCGTCAGGTGGCGCGGTGGTGTCGGTCGCGGGTGTTCCGACGGCGCGCGTGAATTTTGCAAACCCGGCCGGCGTGTGCAGGGTGAGGAACCAGGCATCGGGGCTGGTTACTACAAAGGCGTGCGGTAGCTGCCGGGGCAAAAAGGCGACCGATCCGGGTCCGGCGGCGTGCGCTTCATCACCCACCTCGACGCGCAGTTCGCCGTCGAGCACGAAAAAGGTCTCCTCCTCGGCCAGGTGCCGATGCAGCGGACTCCCGTAGCCTCGCTCACCCCGCTGTTCCAGCACGTCGAAGGTTCCATCGGTGGCATCCCCGGTGGCGCGGACCTGGACCAGTGCGCCCAGGAACCACACCGCCTGCTGGGCTTCCGGCGTGAGGATTGCGGGCGCACCCGGCGCGTGATGGTTCGTCTGAAAGGTCATGGGCCCAGGATTGACAACGCCTGACAGCCTCAAACGGTATGGCGCAGACGCTCAAGATTCCGTCACGGGCGAGGTTGCACACCCACGCTCGGCGGCAACGGTGACGGCTCCTTGCGCATCGAGCGCCGCACAATGCTGAATGCGACCGCCCCGCCGGCTAGTACCGCGACGGCGGCCCCCGCAATCAGCCAGGGACGCTTGCCGCGGCGCTGCTTCCGACGCGCCTCTTGAAGGACCTGCGGCAGGTTGGCGACTACTTCCTGGGCGGCGGCCAGCTCCTGGGCAATTGTGTCCTGGGCGGTCGCGATGTCACGGGCCAGCCGGCCTTCGCGGTAGCGGCGACGAAGTTGCGACGCGGTCGAGTGCGCCGACTGAACCCCGAGTCCGACAACTCCTCGAGTGATGTCCACCGGACCCACCGCCGAATAGGTCAGGCCGCGGGTCAGTCGTTCCCTTGGCGTCAATCGGGCTTCCGCCTTCTCGCTCATCTGCCGCCTTTCTCCTTCGTCAGGTCCCTCCACGTACCTAGGACAGACTGCCACCATAAAGACGCCCGCGGACCTATTGCGCAAACGCCGCACCCGGTGCGGGCGGGCCGGCGCGTAATGGCAGACTGTGATCCCGTGACTAACAGCCCCATTCAGACCGCAACTGCCACGCTGCACACCAACCGCGGAGACATCAAGGTCGCCCTATTCGGAAACCACGCGCCCAAGACCGTCGCCAACTTTGTCGGCCTGGCGCAGGGCACCAAGGAGTACTCGACCCAAAACGCATCGGGCGGCCCGTCCGGCCCCTTCTACGACGGCGCGGTCTTTCACCGGGTGATCCGGGGCTTCATGATCCAGGGCGGCGACCCGACCGGGACCGGTCGCGGCGGCCCCGGCTATAAGTTCGCCGACGAGTTCCATCCCGAGCTGCAGTTCGACCGGCCCTACCTGCTCGCAATGGCCAACGCCGGCCCGGGCACCAACGGCTCACAGTTCTTCATCACCGTCGGTCCTACCCCGCACCTGAACCGGCGTCACACAATCTTCGGTGAGGTGACCGACCCAGGGTCGCAGCGTGTCGTCGAAGCGATTTCCACGACGGCCACCGACGGCAACGACCGGCCGACCGACCCGGTCGTCATCGAGTCGATCACGATTACCTAGACACCGCGCGCGAAACCCTCACCAGGGTGCGCAAAATGCCGGCTGCGACGGCGAGCCGGCGTGCAGACACGCACGCTCGGCGCCCCGGACACGCACGCTCGGCGCCCGATGCGCCGCGCGCGCCCAAATGGATCAGTAGCCGGCGTCCTTAAGGGCGTCGAGCACCTCGAGTGGATCGGTGCCGAGATCCCAACGGGACAGGATTAACAGTCCCCCGTTGACGGTTTCGATCTCGAGCAATCGGACTTTGCGACCGAAGCGGCGGAACTCGGTGATCCGGATGATCTTGATCTGAGGACGCCGTAATAACTGCGTCTGAAACCACCCCCGGATCGCCAAGCCTTCGGCGGTAATTGCCAGCTTTGGGCGCGCGCGCCACGAGCCGCCCGCAAACAAGATCAGACCCAGCGCGGCAATTCCGGTGATAACACGCCCGGGCGGGTCTGTGACCAGGGTCACACAGGCGATAGCCATCACAACGCCCGCAGCCCCACAACCAGCGATTCCTGCCGTGCGAGGCGCCCATTCTGTTTGCTGCATTCGGTAGCTAGACCCTCCCACCACCGCGGATACAGTTATCCACAGACGCTATCAACAGTGGGGATAAATCACACGCTTGTGATTGTGTGATCTTAAGGTTGCTGCGCCAGTAACGAGCCGACCGCAAAATGAATTCATTACGCTCGCGTCAACCGTCAGTGCCACCGCATCGTGAGCAACAATCCGGTGATCATGAAAGCGAACGCGATCGCGTAGTTCCACGGACCGAGCTCAGCCATCCAATGCAGCGCCGTGGGCGCGTTGCTGCCTACGGCGGCCAACTGAAACACCATCAGCCAGATCAGCCCGATCAGCATCAGCCCGATGAACAAGGCGACGAACCACACACTCGACGGTCCCGCCTTCACCTTCACCGGCGTGCGGCTGACCGCGCTGACGGTGAAATCGTTCTTCTTGCGGACCTTGGATTTCGGCATCTGCTACCTCGGGTTACGGTTGCTGCTGCAGGCATATCTGGTTTCAGGCTTGGCTACGAGACTAACCCACCTGGCACCGTGACCAGGAAACGGAGACGCGTTGACTAGTAAGGGGATCGACCAGCGCCGCTCGCCATGGCGGTTCGGCGTGCCGCTGGTCTGCTTGCTGGCGGGGCTGCTGCTGGCCGCGACGCACGGGGTGTCCGGTGGCGCGGAGATCCGCCGCAGCGACGCGCCGCGCCTGGTCGACCTGGTGCGCCAGGAGCAGTCGTCGGTGGCCCGCCTTAACGCGCAACGCGAAGCGCTGACCCAACGGATCGACGCCGCGCACGGCCGGTCCTCGGATACAGCATTGACGGCGATGCTGCGACGAACCGCCGAACTGGCCGGTAAGGCCGATATGAACCCGGTCCACGGTCCGGGCCTAGTAGTGCGCCTCAATGACGCGCAACGCGACGCCAACGGCCGCTTCCCGCGCGATGCCTCCCCCGACGATCTGGTAGTGCATCAGCAAGACATCGATGGCGTCCTGAACGCGATGTGGAGTGCTGGCGCGGAGGCGATCCAGATGCAGGACCAGCGCATCATCGCGACCTCGGTGGTTCGCTGTGTCGGCAACACGCTGCTGCTCAATGGGCGCACGTATAGCCCGCCCTACACGATCACCGCAATCGGCAATGCCGCCGCCATGCAAACCGCCCTGGCTGCCGCGCCGCTGGTGACGCTCTACAAGCAATACGTGGTCCGATTCGGCCTCGGCTACCACGAGGAAGTCAAGCCCGACGTACAAATCGTCGGCCACTCCGAACCGGTCCAGCTGCATTTCGCAAAGCCGTCGGGGCCCTTGGGGTACTGAGACCCACCACGCTGGACGGTAGCCTGTCACGATGCGGATCCTGGTCGTCGACAACTACGACAGCTTCGTTTTCAACCTGGTGCAGTATCTGGGCCAGCTTGGCGTCGATGCCGACGTGTGGCGCAACGACGACGCCCGGCTCTTTGATGAAGCCGCCATCGCCGCCCAGTTCGACGGCGTCCTGCTAAGCCCCGGCCCGGGCACCCCGGAACGCGCGGGCGCGTCGATCGGCTTGGTCCGCGCCTGCGCCGCCGCGCGCACCCCACTGCTCGGGGTCTGCCTCGGCCACCAGGCCATCGGTGTCGCGTTCGGCGCCACCGTCGATCGCGCGCCCGAGTTGTTGCACGGCAAGACCAGCAGCGTGTTCCACACGAACACCGGTGTGCTGCAAGGGCTTCCGGACCCGTTCACGGCCACCCGATACCACTCGCTGACCATCCTGCCGGACTCGCTGCCGGTGGAGCTGGAGGTCACCGCCCACACCCGCAGCGGTGTGATCATGGCCGTTCAGCACACCGGGTTGCCCATCCACGGTGTGCAGTTCCACCCGGAGTCGATCCTCACCGAAGGCGGGCACCGGATGCTCGCCAATTGGCTGGCCTGCTGCGGGTGGGCGCGCGACGACACGCTGGTGCGTCGGCTGGAAAACGAAGTTCTCACCGCGGTCCGGGCGCAGCTCCCGACCTCAACAAACAACCCAGTCGGGGCTACTGGCCGAACTTCAGCGTGATGATGCCGTCGCGGTTGACGCCGGTACCGGCCGGCGGGCTCTGATAGACAACCCGATTGTGCTGGGAGCCACCGGCGTCCACGTCGGCTCCCTTGTCCAACACCCCGGTCCAGCCCAGAGCGCGCAACCGCGGTTCGGCGTCGGTCCAGAACATGCCGGACAAATCGGGCATGACGAACTGGTTGCCCTTCGAGACCTGCAGTTCGATGACCGAATCGACCGGAACAGTGGTACCCGCCGGCGGGTTGGTGCCGATCACATCACCGGCCGGTTTCGGGCTGTCCACCTGCGACTGACTGAACTTGGTGAAGCCGTAGACGGTGAGGTTTTTCTGGGCTAGGTCGACGGTCTGGCCGCCCACGTCGGGAATCTGCTTAGCCTCTGGCCCAGAGCCGACAATGATCGTGATCACGTTGGTGATCGCCGACGTCTGATTGGCCGGCGGATTCGTACCAATGACCTTGCCCATCAGTTCGGGGGTCGACGGCGAATTCGCCTGCTTGAACTTGCCGAATCCGGCGGCGGTCAACTTCTTGACCGCCTCGGCGTAGCTGAGCGAGGAGACGTCGGGCAGTTCACGTTGCTCAGGCCCAGTGGAAACGTTGATCGTGATCTCGTCGCCCGCACCCACCGACGAATTGGCGCCCGGGTCGGTGCCGATCACGTGGTCCGGTGGGATCGTCGAGTCAGGCTTTTGCAGGGTACGTGTTTTGAAGCCCCGGTTCTGTAGTGCGGCAATCGCGTCGGCGGAGGCTTGCCCTCGTACGTCGGGCACTTGAATATTGCGGGTGTTACCGCCGAACGTGTTAATTGCGATGAAGACGACGATGGTGAGCACCGTCAGTCCGGCGACCGCGGCCACCCACCGGCCGACGGAACCCATAGTGCGCTCGCGGTCGGTGTCGTCATACGCCTGCCGAGGTAGCGGATCGGTCCGCGGACCGCTGAGGTTTCCGGCAGTGGAGGACAGCATTGAGCGGCGCTCGGCACCGGTGAGCACCTTGGGCGCCTCCGGTGGCTCACCGTTGTGCACGCGAACCAGGTCGGCGCGCATCTCCGCCGCGGTCTGATAGCGGTTCTCCGGATTCTTGGCCAGCGCCTTGAGCACGACGGCGTCGAGGTCGGCGGAGATGCCTTCGTGTCGCTCCGACGGCGGAACGGGGTCTTCGCGCACATGTTGGTAGGCGACGGAGACGGGCGAGTCGCCGGTGAAGGGTGGCTCACCGGTGAGGATCTCGTAAAGAACACAGCCCAACGAATAGACATCGGAGCGGGCGTCGACGGTGTCACCGCGGGCTTGTTCCGGTGACAGGTATTGCGCGGTCCCGATCACCGCCGCGGTCTGGGTGACACTGTTGCCGCTGTCGGCAATCGCGCGGGCGATGCCGAAGTCCATCACCTTCACCGCGTTGGTGGTGCTGATCATGATGTTGGCCGGCTTGACGTCGCGGTGGATGATGCCGTTTTGGTGGCTGAAGTTCAATGCCTGGCAGGCGTCGGCGATGACTTCGATGGCCCGTTTGGGCGGCATTGGACCCTCGGTGTGCACGATGTCGCGCAGGGTGACGCCGTTGACGTACTCCATGACGATGTAGGGCAACGGTCCGGCGGGGGTTTCGGCTTCGCCGGTGTCGTATACCGCGACGATCGCCGGGTGATTCAGTGCCGCGGCGTTTTGGGCCTCTCGCCGGAAGCGCAGGTAGAAGCTGGGATCGCGGGCCAGGTCTGCGCGCAGCACCTTGACCGCGACGTCGCGATGCAACCGCTGGTCGCGGGCGAGATGAACTTCGGACATGCCCCCGAAACCGAGGATGTCGCCCAGTTCGTAGCGGTCGGACAGGTGCCGAGGGGTGGTCATTGCGGTGTCTCGTATCGGGCCGGCGACGGGCTGCCGTGCAGCGTCAGTGGGGCGTCGACTGGGCTGAGGTTCTGAAGTCCAGAAATACCTGCTTCTTCGCCATCCGTCCAATTGAGGCGAGGGCCCTGCCCGGCGGGGGTCTTGGTCACTGGTGGGCCGCCGGTGTCGGTAACCGTCGGCGGTGGTGATTGCTGCTGAGTCTCCGCGTTGGAATTGATGACGATAAGCACTGCGATGATGATGGCCAGCGCCCCCAACACGCCTGCGGCCCACAGCAGCGCGCGCTGGCCCGACGAGAACGTGCGCCGTACCGGGGCCTGGCGGCGACCTCCGGTCGTAGGGCGGGACCGCCGGGGCGGCGGGGTCCGGCTACTGGAGGTGGCCGCGATCCTGGCAGGGGCGCCCGAAGGTATCGCCGCCGGGGCGGCCCGGCCGGGCGGCGGTGTCTGGCTGGGCCGCGGCGGGCGGCGTCCGGCTCGGACCGCGGCAACCGCGTCAGCGAACGGGCCGCCACTGCGATAACGCATGGCGGGGTTCTTCACCAGGGTGATCTCGATGAGTTCGCGCACATTGGGCGGCAGGTCTGCGGGCAGTGGCGGCGGGGGCTCCTTGATGTGCTTCATCGCCACCGTCAGCGCACCGTCGCCGGTGAACGGCCGCTTACCCGAAACTGCTTCGTACCCAACAACTCCCAGTGAGTAGACGTCACTGGACGGGCTCGCGTCTTGACCCAGAGCCTGTTCCGGCGCGATGTATTGCGCGGTGCCCATGACCATGCCGGTCTGGGTCACCGGCGCGGCATCGACGGCCTTGGCGATGCCGAAGTCGGTAATCTTCACCTGCCCGGTGGGGGTAATCAAGATGTTGCCCGGTTTGACGTCGCGGTGTACCAATCCGGCCGCATGTGCAACTTGCAGAGCGCGACCGGTCTGCTCGAGCATGTCGAGTGCGTGCCGCAGCGACAGCCGGCCGGTGCGCTTGAGCACCGAGTTCAGCGGCTCCCCGTTGACCAGCTCCATTACCAGGTAGGCGGTGCGGCCTTCCCCGTTCAGCTGGCTTTCGCCATAGTCGTGGACGCCGGCGATCCCGGGGTGGTTGAGCATCGCGGTGGTGCGCGCTTCGGCGCGGAACCGTTCGATGAACTCAGGGTCCTGAGAGAACTCCTGCTTGAGCACCTTGACCGCGACGCGCCGCCCCAGCCGGCTATCCACCGCCTCCCAAACCTGGCCCATGCCGCCGGTGGCGATGAGGCGCTGCAGGCGGTACCTGCCAGACAGCGTCACCCCAACCCTCGGGCTCATGGTCCCCCCTGTAGTGCGGCTTCGATCACGGCCCGCCCGATAGGCGCGGCGAGCGCACCCCCGGTCGCAGACAGGCGATCGCCCCCGTTCTCCACCAGCACCGCAACGGCAACCTTCGGAGCTTGCGCGGGCGCGAAGGCGATATACCACGCGTGCGGTGGAGTGTGGCGGGGGTCGGTGCCGTGCTCTGCGGTACCAGTCTTGGATGCGATCTGCACGCCGGGGATGGCCCCTTTCTGCTGTGCGAATTTCTCGGCGCCGATCATCAGCTCTGTTAGCTTAGCGGCGATCTGCGGCGACACCGCGCGGCGCTGCTGATGAGGGGCTGTGGTGGCGATGTTCGCCAGGTCTGGCCCCTTGAGGCTGTCAATCAGGTACGGCCGCATTGTGATCCCGCCATTTGCGATAGTCGCAGCCACCTGTGCGTTCTCCAGTGGTGTCAGCGCGACGTCTTTTTGTCCGATACTGGACATCCCCAGCGCGGCGGCGTCTGGAAGCCCCCCGACCGTAGATTCGGCGACCTGTAGCGGAATTGGGCTGGGTGGGGTGTCGAAGCCGAACGACCGCGCCATGCTGCGCAGGGCGTCGGCGCCGGTGACGATGCCGAGCTGGACGAACGCCGTGTTGCACGACTTGGCGAAGGCCTCGCGCAGCGACACCGTCGGGTCGGGGCTGCACGGTTCGCCGCCGTAGTTTTCCAACGTGGCCGTGCTGTTGGGCAGCGGAATCGTAGCCGCCGCGGTCAGCTGCTCGGTCTCGCTGGCTCCGGTCGCCAGTGCGGCGGCGGTGGTGATCACTTTGAACGTGGACCCGGGCGGGTACGTTTCGGAGATGGCGCGGTTGATCAGCGGGTTATCCGGATTGTCCCGGAGGCGCTGCCACGCCAGCGCCTGCACCTCGGGATTGTGCGACGCCAGCTGGTTCGGGTCATAGGACGGCGACGACACCAGCGCCAGGATCCGCCCGGTCGACGGTTCCAGGGCCACGACCGCTCCCTTACACGGCGACCCGCCGCAGCCTTGCTGCATGGCGTCCCAGCCGGCCTGCTGGACCCGCGGGATGATCGTGGTGTCCACACTGCCGCCACGTGGGTCGCGTCCGGTGAAAAAGTCGGCTAGCCGACGGCCGAAAAGCCGCTCGTCGGAGCCGTTTAACACCGGATCCTCGGCCCGTTCCAGCCCGGTGCTGGAATAGCGCAGCGAGTAGAAGCCGGTCACCGGTGCATACATCGCAGGGTTGGGATACACCCGCAGGAACCGAAAGCGACTGTCGGTGGCCATCGAATAGGCCAGCAGCTGTCCGCCCGCGGTGATCTGTCCGCGCTGGCGCGAATACTCATCGAGTAGGACGCGCTGGTTGCGGGGGTCAGCGCGTAGTCCGTCGGCGGTGAATACCTGCGTGTATGTGGCGTTGAGCAGTAGCAACACGATCAACACCATCACGGTCACCGAGATCCGGCGCAGCGACGCGTTCATACTTTCTGGATCACCTCGGTGCTGGCCGCCGCGATCGGCGAAGCTTTACGTGCGCGGGTGCGCAGTGGACGTCGGGCACCGTGCGAGATGCGAGCCAGGATAGCCAACAACACGTAGTTGGCCAGCAGCGACGACCCACCGTAGGACATCCACGGAGTGGTCAACCCGGTCAGCGGGATGAGCTGGGTTACTCCGCCGACGACGATGAATAGCTGAATCGCCAGCGTCGAGGCCAGTCCCGCGGCCAGCAGCTTGCCAAAGCTATCCCGGGTGGCGATCGCGGTGCGCAGACCCCGCACGATGACGATCGTGTAGAGCATAAGAATGGCCGCCAAACCCACTAATCCAAGCTCTTCACCAAACGCGGCGATGATGAAATCGGTCGATGCCGCGGGCACGGTGTCGGGTTGGCCGTTCCCGAGTCCGGTGCCGAAGATGCCACCGGTAGCAAAGCTGAACAGCGATTGCACGATCTGATAGCCGCTGCCGTCGGGGTCGGCGAACGGGTCCAGCCACGTCTGCACGCGAACCCGGACATGGGCGAAAAGGTAATACGCGATGACGCTTCCCGCGGCGAACAGCGCCAACCCGATGACGACCCAACTGAATCGCTGCGTGGCCAGGTAGACCACAACCAGAAACGACGCATACAACAGCAGCGAAGTGCCGAGATCCTTTTCGAACACCATCACACCCACCGAGATCACCCAGGCCGCCAGCAGCGGCGCGAGGTCTCGCGGGCGAGGCAGCGTCATGCCCATCAGGTGCTTGCCGGCGCTGGTGAACAGGCCGCGTTTGGCCACCAGCACCGTCGAGAAGAAGATCAGGAGCAGAATCTTGGACAACTCGGCGGGCTGAATTGAAAAGCCGGGCAAGCGAATCCAGATCTTGGCGCCGTTCTGCTCGGAGAGCCATGCCGGCAGTAGCGCCGGAATCGCCAAGAACACTAAGCCGGTGAGTCCACAGATGTAGCCGTAGCGGGCGAGTTGTCGGTGGTCCTTGAGGAACGTCACCACGAGCGCGAACGAGGTCACGCCGACCAGCGTCCACAGCATCTGCTGGTTTGCGCTGGGGTGACCGTGCCGGCCAACTTCCGTGTCGACAAGATCGAGCCGGTGGATCATCACCAGCCCAAGGCCATTGAGCAATGCGACGACCGGAAGCAGGAGCGGATCGGTGTAGGGCGCGAAGCGCCTGATGGCAAGGTGCGCGATCCCGAAGAGGGTCAAGAACGCCAGCCCGTAACTGGCCAGGTCCCAGTGCAAGCCTCGCTCTTGGTTGGCCTCCACGATAAGCAGCGCGGCGATGGTGATCACGGCAGCGAAGCACAACAGCAGCAGCTCGGCGTTGCGCCGAGTCGGCAGCGGGGGTGTCACCGCTACGGGTGGCTGTAGTTGTGTGGTCATGCCGCCGCCCGGCAATCAATGCCCGGCTGCGGTGGAGGTGGCGGGAGTGCGGTCACAGTGGTCGGCGTGGGGGTACCACCCGCTTGCGGGGGACTGGTGGTGGGCGACGTGGAGGAAGGCGAGGTGGGCGAGCCGGGGGCTGCCGGAGAGGTGGTGCCGGGGGCTGTGGGGGTTTCGCTGGGAGAGGTGGTCGGACTGGTGGTGGACGTTGGCGCAGGGGGGACACTGGGTTGGGGCGGGCCGCTGGTGGTGGCCGGAGCCGGTGTTTGGGGCGGAGACGTTGCCCGCGGTGGCGGACAGGGCGGCAACAGGGAGTTGGCCGCCAGTTCCCGCAACTGCCCGATGGCGTCATCCAGGGTGCCGGCCGGAAGCCCGGCCTGCACCTGTGCGCGTTCCGGAGGTCGCAGATCGCCCAGCTTCATCAGATGGCAGTCGAGGTGACCCCCGGATTGGCCGTAACTGATTTGGGATAGTTCATTGCGTGCGTTGAGGCAGCCCAGCAGGTAGGGCTCGTGCAGGGACATACCCAACAACGACCCTTGAATTCCCCGCATGATGGAGACCGTGCCGTTGTATTCGGCGACGTAATAGTTGTTTCGGATGACTGCGCGCCCGATGAACAGGCCCGCGAGCGCTACCAGCACCACCAGCGCAACAACGAGCGCGATCCGTCGCCGCGACCACCGGGCTCGATTGAATGTCTCGACTTGCGGCGGAACGCGTTTGGCGATTTCCTTGCGGGGGCTGATCGCAGAGGCCCGGCCGGCGGCGGTGTTGGGCAGGGTCAGTTGGTCGTCGTCACCGGACACCGCCCCGGCCAGAATCGGCTGGGTCTGGCCGTACTCGTAGTCGACGACATCGGCGACCACGACGGTGACGTTGTCGGGGCCGCCACCGCGCAATGCCAGTTCGATCAGGCGGTAGGCGCTTTCGGCAACGTCGGGAATCTGCAGGGCCTCGTGGATGGTCTCGTCGCTCACCGGGTCGGATAGCCCATCGGAGCACAGCAGATAGCGATCGCCGGCGCGCACTTCTCGCATGGTCAGCGTGGGCTCGACCTCGTGTCCGGTGAGCGCGCGCATGATCAACGATCGCTGCGGGTGGCTGTGCGCCTCCTCGGCGGTGATTCGCCCTTCATCGACGAGGGTCTGGACAAAGGTGTCGTCCTTGGTGATCTGGGTCAGCTCGCCGTCGCGCAACAGGTAGCCACGCGAGTCACCGATATGCACCAGACCGAGCCGGTTGCCGGCGAACAGGATCGCGGTGAGCGTGGTCCCCATGCCTTCAAGGTCGGGTTCCATCTCGACCTGCGCGGCGATGGCCGAGTTGCCGGCTCGGACCGCGGCGTCAAGCTTGGCGAGCAGGTCGCCGCCGGGTTCGTCGTCATCGAGGTGGGCTAGGGCGGCGATGACCAACTGGGAGGCCACCTCGCCGGCCGCGTGGCCGCCCATGCCGTCGGCCAGGGCCAACAGCCGTGCGCCGGCGTAGACGGAGTCTTCGTTATTGGCACGTACCAGGCCGCGATCGCTACGGGCGGCATAGCGCAGGACCAGGGTCACGAGCGCCACTCTCCGCGGGTCACGGGCGCAACTCGATTGCCGTCTTGCCGATCCGAACCGGCGTTCCTAGTGGAACTCGTACCGCAGTGGTCACCTTTGCCCTGTCAAGGTAAGTGCCGTTGGTCGATCCTAGATCTTCGACATACCATTCCGAACCGCGCTTAGACAGCCTGGCATGTCGCGTCGAGGCGTAGTCGTCGGTCAACACCAGGGTCGAGTCATCAGCGCGTCCAATCAACACCGGCTGCCCGCTCAGCGTGATGCGGGCGCCCGTCAGCGCGCCATCGGTGACCACCAGGTAGCGGGCCTCGTCCCGGCGGTGGCGTGAGGGCAGCAGTGTGCCACGCAACGCCAAGCCCCGGCGCACCATGACAGCTCCAGTCGGTGCATAGATGTCGGTTCGCAGGATCCGTAGCACGGACCAGATGAAGATCCACAGCAGCATTAGGAATCCGGCACGCGTCAGTTGCAGAACTAACCCCTGCATCTGGCGTCCTTTCCGTCCTGGCGCTGCCCACCCACGCTCGTCATGACGAGCACATCAGCAAAGTCACGATACTTTGACAGTGGTCGACATGCAGTCAAGCGCGGCTGCTTTTGAGGCCAGAGCGTTCAGTGAATCCGGACGATGATCTCAGAATGGCCCAAACGGATCACGTCGCCGTCGGCCAACTGCCACTCCTGGACCGGTGCATTGTTGACAGTGGTGCCGTTGGTGGAGTTCAAGTCCGAGAGCAGAGCGACCTGTCCGTCCCAGCGGATCTCTAGGTGACGGCGTGACACGCCGGTGTCGGGCAGCCGGAATTGGGCGTCCTGGCCGCGGCCAATGATGTTGGAGCCGTCGCGGAGCTGGTAGGTCCGGCCACTACCGTCATCGAGCTGCAGGGTGACCGCAAGTCCGGGGGACCCATAGCCGCCCTGGCCGTAACCGCCGTAGCCACCACCGGCCGGTTGGCCGTAGTCGGCAGCGGGCGCCTGACCGTAGTCGGGTGCGGCCGGTTGGCCGTAGTCGTAGTCACTTCTGGGCGGCTCGCCATAACCGCCGCCCTGCGGGGGGTACCCGCCTGGCACAGCGGTTTCGGCGTATTGGGTGTAGTCGCTTTGCCCGTAGTCTTGCCGACCATATCCGGGGCCGCCTTGCTGGTAGCCCTGGTCGTACCCGCCGCTCTGGTCCGGGTATGCAGGCTGCTGTGGTTCCGGCGGGGCTGGGGGTGCCGACGGGGCATAGCCGCCATGGTCCTGGCGGGCGGGCTCACGGCCGTAGTCGCCGTAACCGCCGTAGCCGGACTGGCCGCCGCCCGGCGGGGGCGCGTAGCCGCCTTGGCGGTAGCCCTGGTCGTAGCCTTGGCCGCTATAGCCGGGTGGCGGGCCGGCAGGAGCGGGCGGGCGTTGCTCATACGACGGTGGGTAGCCACCACCCGGCCCGTGATCTTGGTAGCCACGCTGGTCTTGGTAGCCACGCTGGTCTTGGTAGCCGCCCTGGTCTTGGTAGCCGCGCTGGTCTTGGTAGCCGCGCTGGTCTTGGTAGCCGCCCTGGTCGGGGTAGCCGCCCTGGTCCTGGCGTGGCGGCGGCGGGTAACCCTGTTGGGGCGGGTAGCCGCCCTCCGGGGGATAGGGGGGTCCGCCTTGCGGGCCCGGGCCGTCGTGCTGGTCCTCTTGCGGACGCGCGTAGCGGTCGTCGTAATACTCGTCGGGCCGCCCCTGCCCCTGACCGCCGCGGTAGCTCGAATTGTCAGTCATTGGTGGTACTCCTGGTTCTGCGCTATACGCATGATTTGATTGTGGCCGGGCGGAATCGGTGACTGTCGGGCGGGGTTCGACATCAGGGTTGACAGCCCCGCGGGCGCGGAACTGGCCAGTATGTAAGTTCGAGGACCGCTCGAACCGGACGACCACATCACCATACGTTTGCCACCCCTGTTCTTGGATATAGTCCGCCAGGTACCGAGCAAAAACGCTGGATGTGAGATCCGGGTCGGCGCCCAACTTCTCAGAGTCGTGCACACTGAGGGTAATGATGTATTCGTTGGGTGCCAAAAGGCGATTTCCCTGGAGCGACTGGACGCCGTCGGCCGCCTCGCGGCGTAACAGGGCCTCAATCTCTTGCGGCACGATCGAACCCCCAAACACTCGGGCAAACGCGTCACCCACGGTCGCCTCAAGTTTGCGCTCGATGCGCTGAACCAGCCCTTTCTGGCTACCCATTTTTCAGCGCTCGCCCCACCCGTCCTGGAATTTTGCGGTCGCAAAACAAACGACTCGCCCGCGTGTCGTGTCAATAAGCATGCTATCGGGACACCGCGCCGGTGCGGCACCGTGAGAATGCTGAGAATCAGGTCGAGGCGGCCTATGGCAGCAGTTGGGGCGCCCGGCTACTACAGTGGTATGGTCCTGCGGTTGTCTCGGGCGAGTGGCGGAATGGCAGACGCGCTGGCTTCAGGTGCCAGTGTCCTTCGGGACGTGGGGGTTCAAGTCCCCCTTCGCCCACAAATTTGATGAGTCGACCCAGCGCTAGTGGCGCCCAGGCTGCGGTCTTTGCGTGATTTCCCGCAGAATGACGCGCTCAGCGCAGGTTCGGCGCTGCCACCGCAGATTCCCATGGCCGGGCTGCGACACCCCGTCGCCCGCAAATGTGATGCGTGCACCAACGCCAGCCTCGTCGGAGCGCGAAAAGTGTGCATATCCGCATCCCCAATCCTGAGGCCGGTTCCTCCTGCGAGCGACGCAACCTGGTGCTACACAGAGTTCGTGCATCGTTTGGATCCGCAGCCAATTCGCGCAGGGCGAAAGTTCCGCCATGTTGGATGCACCGTCGCCGAGGCGCAGATCGGCTGTCTTGATCGGCTCGGCGGTGACTCCGTCGCAGGCGTTGGGGCACCGTCGTGACGCACGGAATGGTGCTGGGGAGGTTTGTGCCGCCGCATGCCGGACACGTTTATCTATGCGAGTTTGCGCGCCGATGGGTGGACGATCTGACGATCGTCGTCTCGGTACAGGACGCAGACCCGATTTCGGGCACCCAACGCTTGGCATGGATGCGGGAGCTGTTCCCCTTCGACCGCGTGGTCCCTCTCGCCATCGAGAATTCGCAGCATCCGTCGGAGCATCGGCCGTCTTGGGACGTCTGGAAGGCGAGGTTGGAGCAAGTCCTCCCAAGGCGTCTCGACTTCGTCTTTGCTTCCGAGCCGTACGGCGCGGACTTCGCCCAAATCCTCGGAGCGCGTTTCGTGTCAGTCGATCAGGCTCGTGCCGTCGTTCCGGTCAGTGCAACGTGCATCCGCGCGGACCCGTTTGCTCACTGGCAGCACATTCCACGCTGCGTGCGGCCCGCCTTCGTGAAGCGGGTAAGCATCCTCGGCGCCGAATCCACCGGGAAGAGCGCCCTCGCAAGGGCGCTCGCGGAAAAGCTCGGAACGAAATGGGTCCCGGACTGGGGACGGACGCTCGGGGCGTTCAATGGCGACTCGCCGGCGGGACTGGATTGGACCGAAATAGTTCGCGGGCAGATCGCTTCGGAGGAAGCCTTGGCTCGTGACGCTGATCGCGTGTTGATCTGTGACACCGATCCGCTCGCCACCGCCGTGTGGGCTGAATTGCTACTGGGGAGCCGCCCTCAGGTGCTTCGCGAATCAGCTTGCCGTCCTTACGATCTCACGCTTCTCGTCGCACCCGATGCGCCCGCGGACGTGGCCGGCGCGCGTTATCCGCTCAGCGAGCGCGGTGATTTTTTCGCGCGTTGCGAGCGCGCTCTCCGCGAGGTGGGACGATCATTCGTGGTGGTCAGCGGCGGTTGGGAGGAGCAGATTGCGATGGTTCTCAACGCTGTCGAAAAGCTTGTACCTTCGCCCCGCCCGACGGGCTTGCCGTGATGCGCCGGGTGCGCGCGTCGCGCCCCGCTTTCCCCGCTCATCCGGTGAGCCCGAACGAATGCAGCTATCCGGACAAACTCGACACCAGGCTGTGGTGGATAGCAGGAGTGTGCGTCCTGGGCTCATTCATGAACCTTTTGGACACCACTGTTGTCACCGTTGCGCAACGCACATTCGTCGTCACCTTTGACTCGACCCAGGCCGTCGTTGCCTGGACGATCACCGGTTACACGCTCGCGTTGGCTGCCGTAATCCCACTGGCGGGCTGGGCAGCCGATCGGTTCGGCACCAAACGAATCTTCATGGGTTCGGTTCTCGCCTTCACACTGGGCTCGCTGCTATGCGCGATAGCGCCCAATATCACCTGGCTGATCGCCTCTCGAGTGGTGCAGGGCCTCGGCGGCGGCATCCTCACAACGCTCACCCTCACCATCGTGAACCGCGAGGCCGGTCCCAAACGGGTTGGCCGCGTGATGGCCGTGTTAGGGATCCCGGTTGTGCTCGCCCCGGCTTTCGGTCCTGTCTTGGGCGGTTGGCTGATCGACTGTTACAGCTGGCAGTGGATCTTCTGGATCAACCTGCCGGTAGGAGTGGCCGCAATCGGCCTCGCCGCGATCGTGTTCCCTCGCGATCACCCGGCACCGTCGGAAACATTCGACGTCATCGGTGTGCTGCTGCTGTCACCGGGCCTGCCGGCGCTGCTGTACGGGATGTCCGAAATCCCCGGCCGCGGCACGATAGCTGATTGGCACGTGTGGATACCCGCGGCCATCGGTATGGCGTTGATCGTCGGGTTCGTGTTTCACGCCCTCTACCGCTCGGATAAGCCCCTCATCGATCTGCGCCTGTTGACCAACCGAGCGTTCACACTCACCAATGCGGCCATGTTTCTTTACATCGTCTCAACTTTCGGCGCCGGGGTGCTGTTTCCGAGCTACTTCCAGCAGCTGCTCAACGAGACACCGTTGCAGGCTGGGATGAGCGTGGTCCCCCGAGGAATCGGTGCCGCGGTCACGATGCCGCTGGCTGGAACGTTGATGGACAGACGTGGCGCTCGCGGGGTTCTTTTCATAGGCGTCACGCTGATTGCGGTGGGCATGGGGGTCTTCGCCTGCGGCGTTGCCAACCAGCGCGAGTCCCTTCCGATGCTCTGGACCGGCCTGACGTTGGTGGGGCTGGGAATGGGCTCTACCAGGATGCCGCTAGTCGCGGTGGCAATGCAGACACTGGCCCCCAATCAAATGGCGAGAGGTTCGACGCTGATCAAAGTCAATCAGCAGGTGGCCGCCGCGGTGGGGACCGCGCTCATGTCGGTGATTCTGACCAGTCAGCTCCAAGAAAGGTCGGCGCGCAGCGGGCTAGCCGATAACCTTTCGCACGCCTACAGCGTGGCGTTTGTGGTCGCAGTCGTACTGGCAGGGTTGATCGTCATACCGCTGGCTTTCTTGTACAGAGGTTCGGGAAGCCACGGCACCGAGGCAAACATGGTCGCGCCGAACACGCCGGAACGGGGTGAGTCGAGCGGTGGGGCCGCGCAGCGCAGCGGGCAGTCGTCGACAGGTGTGCACTGATCGATTGCTGGCCAGTCGCCGCATCCAGTGTCTACCGTCCCGCGTTAGAGAGCGCGCCGATATTCTCATCGACGACTAGCGAAGGAGCCGCAGAGTTGGACATCGATCCCGCCGCCACCGCGTGGCTGCTGGCCGCCACCGCACTCGTGCTGCTGATGACGCCCGGGCTGGCGATTTTCTACGGGGGCATGGTACGCACCACGGGCGTGCTCAACATGATCATGATGAGCTTCATCTCCATACCGCTGGTCACCGTGGCATGGCTGCTGGTCGGTTACACGTTGGCGTTTTCCGACGGCGGCGCGCGCGGATACCCCGGCGGTTTCATCGGCGGATTGGCGCACGCCGGGATGCGGGGCATAGGCCCGGAGACCGCGCACGGATCGGTTCCCGAACTGCTGTACGCCACTTTTCAGTTGAGCTTCGCGATCATCACCGCGGCCCTGGTCAGTGGCGCCATCGCGGACCGTGCCAAGTTCGCGGCCTGGATGGTGTTCGTGCCCGTCTGGGCGGTTGCGGTGTATTCCGTTGTTGCGCACTGGGTGTGGGCGCCCAGCGGCTGGCTGTTCAAGATGGGAGTGCTCGACTACGCCGGTGGACTTGTTGTCGAGATCGTCTCGGGTTCCTCGGCGCTGGCATTAGCGCTGGTGCTCGGTCCGCGCATCGGCTTCAAGGTGGAGGCCATGCGCCCGCACAACCTGCCGTTCGTGCTCCTCGGGGTGGGATTGTTGTGGTTCGGCTGGTTCGGGTTCAACGCCGGTTCCGCGTTGGCCGCCAGCGGATTAGCATCCGCGATCTTCCTCAATACCCTGGTCGCCGGCTGCCTGGGCATGCTCGGATGGCTTTCGGTCGAACAGGTGCGCGACGGCAAGCCGACCACTTTCGGTGCTGCGTCGGGAGTGGTCGCCGGCTTGGTGGCGATCACGCCGTCGTGCGGGACGGTGAGCACCGTCGGCGCCGCTGTCGTTGGACTGGTGGCGGGAATCGTGTGCTCGTTCGCGATCGGTCTGAAGTTCAAACTCAACTACGACGACTCGCTTGACGTCGTGGGCGTGCACTTTGTCGGCGGAGTGGTCGGGGTGCTGTTGATCGGGCTGCTCGCCACTGCGGTGATGACCCATGGCCCGAAGGGACTTCTCTACGGCGGCGGATTGGGCCAGCTCGGCAAGCAGGCTTTGGCGATGGTCGTGGTCGGCCTCTACGCCTTCGCGGTGAGTTATGCGCTGGCCATGTTGATCGAGCGTTTCATGGGGTTCCGGGTCAGTGCCGAGGACGAGGTGAGTGGTGTCGACCTCACCCAGCACGCCGAGACGGCTTACACCGAGGGCGTCTACGGATACCAGCAGGTGCGCCGACCGTCGTTAGGGTTAGGCCAGCGGGACGAGCTTCGCCCGCGCATGAAGGAAATTGAAGACGAAGACGCGTGAATTGCCGCCGTACGTCAGCTCGGCTGCGTCTGTGCCCAGCCGCGGACCTCGGCGGTGACGGGGTCCGTGATGTCGTTGAATTCGGGATGCTTCTTGAGCACCGTGTCGACCATGGAGCACACCGGGACGATGCGTCTGCCGTCGTTGCGGGTGGCGTTGAGCGCCTCTTCGACAAGGATGGTCGCCAGCCCCCGTCCGCCGAACTGCGGATCAATCTCGGTGTGGTAGAAGACCCGCTGAGCGCCACGGTCCGCGTAGTCGGCGAGGCCGACCGTCTTGCCCTCTACGGAGATCGTGTACTTCTGGTGCTCCGCGCGGACGGTGGCTTCTGCGCCGGTCTTGTCGGTAGTCATTCGGGTTCCCTTCTGTTTGGTGACGGTCGAGGCCGCAGCCGTGCGGTGGGCAGCGGTGGGGCGGGTAGTCGGGCGACCGAACCCCGATAGCCCTGGACGGCGCCGAAGCGGTCCTCGAAACTGTCGTTGCCGTCCTGCCACAACCGGCGATAGGTGACGATGTCGTCGTGACTGCGCCCGACGAAGTTCCACCACATCACCAATTCTTCGGTGAACGGTGTGCCGCCCAGCAGCAGCACCCGCGCGGGGCGCTTGCCAAGGTTGTTGAGGCGTAACGACGGACTCCCGGGGCCCTGGTATCCGAGATCGGCCACCGCCAGGGCGATCCCGCACATCTCTATGTCGCCCGCATCGCATAGCACCCCATGTTCAAATGCCGGATCGATATCAATATCCAGCGCGGCACCCGCATCAAGGTCGATCTGGGCGCCCAGCAGCGGGGTGTGGGTCGGCAGCGGCGAGCGGCTTCCGGCAAGCTCGCCGAGAAATACCCGCGCCACCGCGCCTGGCAGCGAAACCACTGGGGGCCGGTAGTGCGCGAAGTCGCGCCCCGTATCGCGATCGGCGTCCGGCAGCGCCACCCACAACTGCGCGCCGTGGAGCACCGCACTTCGATCGGCGTCGATGGACACTTCGGAGTGACAGATACCCGCCCCCGCCGTCATGAGATTGAGCTCGCCGGGCCGGACCATTGCATGGACTCCAGCGCTGTCGCGGTGCTCCACTTCCCCACTGAACAACCAGCTGACCGTTTGCAATCCGGTGTGCGGATGCGGCGGGACGTCCATGTGTGCGGACGTCGGACCGTAATGGTCAACAAAACACCACGCCCCGATCAGCGAGCGCTGCCGCTGGGGAAGTGTGCGTTGTACCCGGATTGCTCTCGGCCCACCCAGCGGGACCTCGCGGGGCCGCAGCACTTCCACCACCGGCGAGATACCCGCATCCCACGAAGCCCTGCAGGCGACTTCGGCCGGCGCGGTCTCCAGGTTGCTCATCGCCTAAGACGCTACGCCTCATCTGCCAGGCGGCCGCAGCGCATGCATGGCGACCCGCATGATCGGTTGGGGAATCCGATCCTTCATGGCCAACGCGGCCCCGGCGGCGCGGGACCGCAGTAGGGTGCCGCGACCGAACACCCGGTTCAGCGGTCCTCCGGAGGGCTCGATCACCACGTGTAGCGGCGGGGCGTCCACGGCGGCGCCCAGCGCGTTCGAGATGACCATCCGCTGAATTTCGCTGGTGCCTTCAAAGATGGTGTACAGCTTGGCATCTCGATACCACTTCTCCACCGGGTGATCGGTGATGTAGCCCCAGCCGCCCATGGTCTGGATCGCCCGCTCGGTGGCCTTGACGGCAACCTCGCTGGCGGCGAGCTTTGCCATCGAACCCTCTGCTCGCTCGAATGCAATGCCGTTAGCCGCCATCCAGGAGGCGCGCCAAGTCAGGAGTCGGGCGGCGTCGATCTGGGTTGCCAGGTCTGCCAACGGAAACGCAATGCCTTGGTTATCGAATGATTGGCGCGCCGAACGCCTCGCGCTCCGTGGCATACGTCGTCGCGTATTCCAATGCGGCGCGCGCGATTCCGATTGCCTGGGCGGCGACCATCGGACGGGTCTGTTCGAAGGTGCCCAATGTCGCCGAGCCGGCACGCTTTCCACCGCCGGACGTTTCGCGGGCCTTGGCGAGTTTGTGTTCGAGCTTTTCTTGTCCGCCAAGTAGATTGGCTGCGGGGATGCGGACATTGTCGAACCGCAACTCGGCTGTGTGGGACCCGCGGCATCCCAGCTTGTCGAGCTTCCGCACCGTTTCCAGGCCGGGTGTACCGCCGGGCACCACGAACAGTGCCTGTCCGCGGTGCCCCAGCTCTTCGTCGACCACGGCGTTGACCACGTGCACGTTGGCGATGCCGCCGTTACCGATCCACATCTTGTGGCCGTCGATGATCCAGTCCCCATTGGCCGAGCCGTCGCGGCGGGCGTGGGTACGCAGGTTGCGCACATCGCTGCCACCTTCGGGTTCGGAAATCGCTAACGCGGCAAGTTTGAGATCGCCTGGCGTTCCGAAACATTCGGGTGCCCATTCCAACATCTGTTCTGGCGTGGCGGCCTGACCGATGGCCGACAGCGCTAATGCCGGCATGACAATCGCCAACCCGATTCCGGCGCAACCCCTAAACAGGTCCTCCATGAACATCGGCAAAGACAGGCCGGTCGGGTCGCCGATCAAATCGCGGTAGAACAGTGCGCTGTAGAACCCACGCTGGGCCGCCTCCTCCAGCACGGGCCAGGGAAATTCCTGGCTTTGGTCGTATTCGAGGGCGACCGGACGAACCACCTCTTCGGCGAACTCGTGCGTGCGCCGGGCCAGATCATGCTGCGCCGCCGTTGGTGTGAGGTCGAACGTCATGGATGTGCCTATGGTTTCCTGCGGCCCGTCTACCCCGTCGGCCGGTGGGGCAAACGAGCCATTTTCAGGCGGCCGAACGTGGGCCAATACATAGGGCTGGCAGGTGCAACACCACCGCGGTCACCGGGACAGAGCTGCTTTCGCTGCGTGCTAGAAGCGCTGCATTCTCGGGAAGTTGCCGTGCATTGATTTCACCGGCGGCGATCCGCCGCAGCACGTCGTGTGCCTGAGCCAGCTGTTCGCGCTTGCGATACTGGCCGCCGGGCAGCTTGACGCCGGCCCATACGCCGTACTCCTCCCGATGTTTGATGGCCCGTTGGGCGCAGATGCGCTGTTGTGCGAGTGGGCACCGACGGAGGCATTGAATTCGGGCCTCGGTGGCTGACCGCTCATAGGCGCGTGCCTTAGCGGCGCCGTCGCCGCCGTCGTCATCGGGGTAGCCGAACCATAGTTCAGGGTTGGCTGCGCAGGGGTTCGCCATGTCTCGGCCTCCTTGTTCGGTGAAACGTAGGCGGAAGCGTATACACAGACCTTGGAAGCGCGCAAGTAAAACGTGACAAAAACGTATATACACCGTGGTGTCATGAGGCCTGTGTAATATCCGCCTATGGCTGGAGCCTGCGGTGAGCCGTGAGTCGGCCGGCGCGGCGATCCGTGCATTGCGCGAGTCACGCGATTGGTCGCTGGCCGATCTCGCGGCCGCGACCGGCGTCAGCATCATGGGCCTTAGCTATCTGGAGCGTGGTGCCCGCAAGCCACACAAAAGTACAGTTCAAAAGGTTGAAAACGGTCTTGGCTTACCGCCCGGTACCTATTCGCGGCTCTTGGTAGCCGCCGATCCCGACGCCGAGCTGGCCCGATTGATCGCTGCGCAGCCGCCCAAGACGACGTCACCGCGACGGGCTGGAGAGGTCGTCGTCGACCGCCACAGCGACACCGATGTACTCGAAGGCTACGCCGAAGCACAACTGGATGCCCTCAGATCGGTTATCGATCGACTACCTGCGACGACATCAAACGAATATGAGACGTATATTCTCTCCGTGATCGCACAATGCGTGAAGGCCGAGATGCTGGCCGCAAGCTCATGGCGGGTGGCGGTGAACGCCGGGGCGGAGTCGACCGATCGGCTCATGGAGCATCTGCGGGCGCTCGAAGCGACGCGCAGCGCCCTGCTGGAGCGGATGCCGACCAGCTTGAGCACGCGGTTTGATCGGGCATGCGCGCGGTCGTCGCTTCCGGACGCGGTCATCGCTGCGCTCGTCGGCGTCGCCACCGATGAATTGTGGGATATCCGCAATCGAGGTGTCATCCCACCGGGGGCGCTCCCCCGCATTCGCGCGTTCGCCGATGCGGTCGAGACGCCGGACCAGGCCGAAACAGCTGAGGGGGGCCAGTGAGTCACAACGAAGTCGAGGCATTGAGCCGTGCGCATCAACTGTTCGCCGGTGGAAGTCGGCCCCCGGCTCTCGATGCGGGTACCTTGGCCTACGACGGGCCGCTGACCAGGCTTGCTGGACTGAATCTTGTTGCGGGACAAGGGCGTTATCAGGAAGTGGCTCACCACAGCCGGGCGACCCTGCTGTCGGCGGGACGCACCGATGCCGCGGTCGCGGCGGTTATCGCGGGTGCTCAACGAGACCGGGCAATGGGTCGGGAGCTAACCGGGAGTGTTCTCGAGGAGGCCCGCGCCGAAGCCGCTGTTAATCCGATGATGCCGATGGCACATCGCGAGGCGATGCGTCGCCGGGTCGCGCGGCTGCGGGCTCAACGGGCCCATGTCTTGACAGCGCGCGGACGGGCGCGACGGCATCTAGCGGTACTGCGCGCGCTGCGTTACCGGATGTCGCGCCACCGTCATGGTTCATGGCCGGTCGGACGACGGCTGCCTCCCGCGAGCGGCCGCGCAGGGATCGCCGTGCGCGCCGCGCTGTCGCGACTGGGCCGCCCGTATGTCTGGGGCGCGACCGGGCCCAATCAGTTTGACTGTTCCGGGCTGGTCCAGTGGGCCTATGCGCAGGCCGGTGTCCATTTGGACCGGACTACCTATCAACAGATCAATGACGGGATCCCGGTGCCCCGCTCGCAAGTGCGGCCAGGCGACCTCGTCTTTCCACACGCGGGCCACGTGCAACTGGCGATTGGCAACAACCTGGTCGTCGAGGCGCCCTACTCGGGTGCTTCGGTCCGGATCAGCCGGTTGGGCAGCAACGTGCAGATCAGACGTCCACTTTGATGAGAAGGTTGAACGCATGTCGGATCAAGCCGGATCGTCGGTAGCTGCCATTCAGGCACGGCAGGCGGCGCTGGCTAGACAGCACGACGCGATTGCTGAGGCCGACCGTGTGCTGGCCGAGGCTCTTGCCAGCGCCCATGCCGCGATGCGAGAGAGCGTCCGTCGGCTGGACGCGATCGCAGTCGAGATCGATCGAGCTGCAGCGGATCACGCTGAGCTGGCGGTCGATACGTCTTTGGGGGCGCGAGAGTTTCAAAAGTTTCTCATTGCTAAGCAGCGTGAGATCGCAGCTGTGGTGACAGAAGCCCAGGAGCTCGATCGCGCGAAAAGCGCAGCGCTGGAAAGCCTGCGGGCGCAGTACGAAACCCCGGCGGTTTCACCAAGCGTAGAAAGGTGAATTGTCGGCGGGACGGCGCCTGGGTACCGTCGCCGGGCATGGAGGGGTCGCGACGTCGCCCGCAGCGGGGCGCAGTGCCGTTGGTCTAGACGATGTCGACGTATGCGGACCTACTCGCCGCCATCAAGACCGTGCGGGACGCCACGGGCGACCCGAACGCGTGGCAGACCGGACTGACACCAAGTGAGGTGGCTGCCGTCGTCACGCCCACGACGCGTGCGGAACAACTGGATGCGATTGTGGCCAAGATCCGCCAACAACATCCGAACCTGTTTACTCCGGCGACCGGAACCATGCCGCAATACCCACCGGGCGCCCCGTCCGATCGACAAGAAGGCGATGCCGCCAAGGCTATTGCAGCCGCGGAAGCTGCTCTGGCGCACCAGAATTCGGTTAGTTCGCAACTTGACCTGCAAGTGATTACGGCGATCTTGAATGCTCACCTGAAGACCGTCGAAGGCCGAGAAGCGCTCAACAAGCTTCAGCAAGAAACCGAGGCCGCGGTACGTACACGATCAGACCTGGACACTCCAGCTGGAGCCCGGGATTTTCAGCGCTTCCTGATCGGCAAGCTCAGGGATATTCGCGAGGTGGTCGCGAACGCGAGCCTCGACGACACATCGAAGTCAGCACTGATGGCGGCGTGGACATCGTTGTACAACGCCTCCAAGAGTGGGTCGGTCGTTCCCAACGAGCGCCCACCGGTCGCAGCCGCCACGGAGACATCAGCACGTGGTGCCAGCCAACAGCCGGCGGTAGCGCCCGACGATTCCTACCTTGATTCGCTGTTGCTCGGCGATCCCGGGCTCCTGGGCGAGGCGCCTCCGGCGCAACCCACGGCTCCAGCGACGATGCCGATAACGCCGGCGATGCCCGGCCTTGGTGGCGCGCCGGTGCCGGGCGGTGGAACCGCACCGGCCTTTGGTCCCGGCTGGAGCGCGCCGGGTGGGCTCCCGCTCTCCGGGCTGCTGCGCGGATCCGAGACAGACCCGGCATCCAGCGGTCTCGAGGAAGGGCGACTGGACCCCAAGGATCCGAAGCCGGACGATGAGGTTTCCGACGAACCGGACGATGACAACGGCGACCGTCAACAAGACAAGGACGACGAACCCCGCAAGCCCGAATCGCCGCCGGCGGGCCCGACGACCGTCACCCTGCCCAACGGTGAAACGGTGACCGCCGCCAGCCCTCAGCTCGCGGCGGCGATCAAGGCCGCGGCCGGTGGAATCCCGATCGCAGATGCGTTCCAACAGCAGGGAATTACGATTCCGCCCCCGGGCACGCCGGTTCCACATCCAATTGACCCGTCGCGCGTCGCACCAGGAGACATCGGGATGCTTACCGAACGGCACGCGCTTGCCCTCGGCCGCAGCAGGGCCCTTCTCGACGGCCAGATCCAACACATCTCTGCCGTGAGCGGACCAAGCTTTCTAGGCTGGGAGCATCCGCCAACGCCGGCGGCCGCGACCGCGCCGGCCAGGACCGAAGTACCGACACCAAGCCGGCCGGCGGCGACGCCGACGACGACGCAAGAGTGATCTCGCCGACAGTAGCGCCGGCGCACAACGAAGGAGGCAGCCGATGGCAGATCGAATCCGTGTGGTGCCGGCGGACCTACGTGAAGCCGCTGCTCATCACCAGGAAACCTCCGACTACCTGCGAACGATGCCGTCGTCGCACGCGGCGATCCAGGAGAGTCTGGACTCACTCGGGCCGATCTTCAGTGAGCTGCGCGACGCCGGGCGCGAACTCCTCGAGCTCAGGCGGCAGTGCTACGAGCAGCAAGCCGACAACCACACCGATATCGCGCAAAACCTCTTGACGTCGGCCGCGATGTGGGAGCAGAACGAGCAGGAGGGCGCGCGCATCCTAGGCAGCGTCGTTGACCAGGACCGATGACCGGTCCCCAACATTCATGACAGACGCTAACCCCGCCTTCGACACCGTTCACCCCAGCGGGCACATTCTTGTTCGGTCCTGCCGCGGCGGATATATGCATAGCGTTGCATTGAGCGAGGCGGCTATGGAGACCGATGCGGAAAGCCTGGCAGAGGGCATCCTGCGGACCGCCGACGTCTCCTGCCTGAAGGCGTTGCTGGAAGTGCGTGATGAGATCGTTGCCGCTGGGCACACCCCCTCGGCGCAGGTTCCAACGGTCGACGATCTTGAGGCGGCGATCGAGAAGCTGCTGGCGCATCAACTGCGTCGACGCAACAGCTAAGAACCTAGAGCAGCCAGGTCTTGGCGCTCTCGGGATCCGGCGCGATATCGGTTGGCGGCTCGATGGGGTTGGCGCCGAACAACTCTCGCGCTCGGTACAGCAGAGCACGTACCTCGTCGAGTTGCTGCTGCAGCGCAGAATCGGCCATAGCCCCACGCTACCGAGGTCGGCCCAGCCACACAATTCACCACCCGCACAGGCCGGTACGCTAGCCCGGTGGCGATCTTCGGTCGGATGACGGCGCGTAGGCGCCTTCGCAGAGCGACGCAGGAATCATTGACGATTCCCACTTTCAGCTCTCCGGTCGATTGCACCCCCTGGGTGATCGGTGGGCTGTGGCCTGCGGAGCTGTCATCAAGCGATGCCGGAATATCAACGCTCGCAGCGCATCTCAACGATGACCTGCAGCGCATAGCTAGGTCTGCCAACGACGAGCTGATGATGATCAGGCGTGCCGGTTTGGTTGAATCTGCCCGCAGAGCCGAAGTGGCCAACGTGATAGACCAAGCGCGGGCGCTAGCTGTGCGACGGGTCGAGTCCGCGATGCGTCAGCGGCGCCGGATCACGCAGCAGGTGTCCCGGGGGTACGGCACAGATCTGGATACGACCCGGGTCATGCCGGCCGTCAAGGAGCCGGCCATCAAGGAGCCGCTCGATGTCGATCCGGAATCCGCCGACGAGCGGTTGCATCGGCTGCTCGCGTTCGTAGCCCGTCAAGAACCACGGCTGAACTGGGCGGTTGGCGACCACGTGGACGGCACAACGATATTGGTCACCGACCTCGCCCATGGTTGGATCCCACCAGGTATCACGCTTCCCGAGGGCGTGCGGTTGTTGGACCCGGAGCGGCGCGGCGGCTCGGCGTCGGCGCTACTGGGCGCCACGACACGCTGCGCGACCTACACTCCCGGCGACTCGACGAGCTGGACGCCACACCTCATCGCCACGAAGGCTTCGATGCGGCCACGCGAGGTGCCGGAAGTCAAAGACTTGGGCCGGGAGCTGGGCAACGCAACGACCACGCGTGACGGATTGCCGCGGATGGTGCACACGCTGGCTACGGCCGCCGCTGCTGGGACCGCCGTTGTGGACGAGGAGCTGGAGCTACTGCGGGTACATCTCGAGACCGCGCGCTACCAGGTGTTGGCCCAGTATCCCGATGTCGCGCCTGTGCTGTTGCTCAACTGCATGTTGTTGGCCGCCACCGAGGGCAGCGTCACGGCGGACCCCGTTGCGGCGAACTATCACTTCGCCTGGTTCCAGAAACTCAGTCGCTGAGTATGTTCTGTGATGAATTGACGCTGGTCGGGGGCGTGGACATACTGTCATGGTGTCGGGGTCGGGCCGCAGCGAACTTGGCGATCTCAGCGACCGGGACCTCGTCGAATCGGTTCTTCGTGAACTGAGCGAGGCAGCCGAGAAGTGGGAAGCACTTGTCGCGCAGGCCGAGACCGTCACCTACAGCGTGGACTTGGGAGATATTCACGCCGTTGCAAATTCCGACGGACGGTTGCTCGAGTTGACGTTGCATCCGAACGTAATGACCAGCTACGCCCATGGTGAGCTGGCGGACAGATTGAACCTCGCACTCGCAGCGCTGCGACAAGAGGCGGAGGCCGAGAACCAGGCACGGTACGGCGGCCCCTTGCATTGACGTCGGTGCCGATACGACAGACCGATGCGTGATCGGCACCGGAAGGAGACTGACCTGTGCCACTCAATCTGTCCAACCGGGACCAGAATTCGGGGCACCTGTTCTACAACCGACGGTTGCGCGCGGCGATCACGAGATTTTCGGTGCGGATGAAACATGACGATCGCAAACAGCAAGCGGCAGTGGCACTGTCGATCGTTCTGGTCCTTCTCGGTATCGGCTGGATGGCTTTGCTCCACTTCATGAAGCCCGCGGGTTTGATCGGTCAGTCGGCTATCGTCGGAAACCGCGACACCGGCGCCGTTTACGCGAAGATCAATGGGCGCCTCTACCCCGCGCTGAACCTGACGTCCGCGCGGCTGGCGGTGGGAAATGCCGCAACCCCGACTTGGGTCACCGCAACCGAGATCGCCAAGTACCCGACCGGACCGATGATCGGTATTCCCGGTGTGCCAGACAGCCTGCCGGTCACATCCAGCGCCATATCGGCTTGGTCGGTCTGCGACACCTCGCAAACTGGGGGAGCCACGAGGGCTAGCGGGACGACTCCGGTGGTAACCGCCATTGCGGGCCAACTCGTGCCGGTGGGCCGCGCCGCCGCGATGGGCCCGAAGCAGGCCGTCCTCGCGACGCACCAGGGTGCGACCTATGTGATCTGGGGCGGGCAGCGGTCCCGCATCGACCCGACCGACCGATCCGTGACGTTCAACCTTGGTCTTGATCCGGGGACGACGTACCCGATCGAGATTTCCAACGCGCTGTTCGACGCGATGCCGTCGACGGAACCCATTGTGCTGCCGGCAATCCCGGAAGCCGGTGCACCGTCACAATGGCTATCCGGCTCAAAGGTGGGCAGTGTGCTGGAATCCCGCGATGCGAACGGAGTCGTCAACGGCTTCTACGTGTTGTTGCCCGGCGGAGTACAGAAGATCACCGGTTTCGTCGCGGACCTGTTGCGCACCGGCGACTCACAGGGCTCGACCACACCAACCCTGATCGCTCCAGACAAGCTGATCCACATTCCCGTCGTCGACGTGCTCAACGTCGACTACTACCCGTCGGGAAAGCTGGAATTCATTGACACCGTGGCTAATCCGGTGACCTGCGTGGGGTGGGAGAAGCAGGCCGGCGACCCGCAGGCCAGGATCACCATCTTCACCGGTCGGGGCCTGCCGGTCCCGATCAGTATGGATTCGCGCCTGGTGCAACTGGTTCGCGACGACCGCAACCCTGACTCGGCCGAAGCACACCAGACGCTGGTGTTGCCTGGAGCGGCCAACTTCATCGCGACGACGAGCGGGGTGGCGACGGCCGACAGTCGGGAAAGCTTGTATTGGCTTTCGCCACAAGGCGTTCGGTATGGCATCCAATCGGATCACCAGACGCTGCAGGCATTGGCGCTGGATCCACGTTTCGCGATGCAAGCGCCCTGGCCGATCGTGCGAGCGTTTGCGCCCGGACCCGCAATCAGCCGCGGCGGGGCACTCGTTGCCCGCGATGTCGTCCCAGGAGGCGGAGTGGTGGCGCCCGTTCCCGATTCCAATCAACTGAGCGTCGGGGGTTAGGCATGTCCAAGCGAGGCTTCGTCCGCGGCAAGCGCACGCCACCGCCAGATGTTCCGCCGGTGCGATTGGCTGTCGCGGCGCCCCTGGCATTGCCAGAACGTGAACCGCGCAACATCCTGTTGATGATCGCGCTTCCAGCGCTGCTGGTGGGCATAGTCGGCACCCTGGTGGTGATGTACGCCTCGGGCATACGGTCGCTACAGTCTGGATTCTTCCCGATGATCGGCCTCGTCGGGTTCGGCGCCCTGATGTTCGGCGGACGGTTTGGCCGGGGCCGCCGAATCAGTTGGGGAGAACAAGAAAAGCAACGCCGTAGCTATTTACGCCAACTCGATGACGATCGCGACGAGGTGCAGCGCGCCGCCCAGCAACAGCGCCGCAGTCAACTCTTCGTCCATGCTGATCCGCAGCAGCTGGACACCGTGATCGGCGGCCCACGAATGTGGGAGCGACGGCCCACCGACCCTGACTTCCTCGACGTCCGTCTTGGGATCGGCGTGCAGCAGGCCAGCGAATCGGCGGTTACCTTGCAGTGGCCCGACGTTCCGATCGGAGAAGAGCTCGAACCGGTAACCGGCGGTGCGCTAAGGGATTTCATCCTCGAGCAGAGCAAGATTCGTGGAATCGGGAAGGTGCTGAGCCTGCGATCCAAACCCGGATTCAGTTTCATTGGCGACGATCCGAGCGAACTACACAGTCTGGCGCGATCGATTTTGTGCGCACTTGCGGTGTACCACAGCCCCAATGATCTCAAGCTGATGGTCGTCACCCGCCATCCCGAGCTGTGGTCGTGGCTGGTGTGGCTCCCGCACAACCAGCACGACGAGATGTTCGATGCCTGCGGACTGCGCCGGCTGGTGTTCGCGTCTCCGACCGAACTAGAAGAGGCGCTCGATGCGGAGCTGCACCGCAAGGGCCGTGGACCGTGGGCGCCGCCGGTCGGAGCCAGCCCGACGTCTATGCCGTCGCCCATGGAGTCGGCTACCGGTCTGGTACTGGGCCCGCACTGGGTGATCGTCGACGACAACGTGGGCACCCCCGAGCAATGGGAGGGCGTGACCGGTCAGAAGGGCATGGCGGGCATTACGGTGTTGCGGCTGGCGACTCGGGTCGGTGTGGGAGTCGGGTTCGCCGACGAGAGCCAGCGCTTCGCGCTGCGCGATGGCCGGCTGATGCATCGCGGCACCTTCTACGCGGTGGCGGATGTGCTCGCCGACAGCACCGCCAACAGATATGCGCGGGCGCTGGCCCGCTGGTCACCGATGAGCGCCGGGGAGTTGTCCGAAACCGACAGTCAAGGCGGCGAATTGCTGCGCGCACTGGGCATCACCGATCCACGGGAATTGGACGTTGACAGACTCTGGGCCGAAAGTCGCGGTCGGGGCGACCCGAAATGGGCGATGGTGCCGGTCGGCGTCAAGCAGGGCGGCGAGCTTCAGTACGTAATCTTGCGCGCCAAGGACTTCGGCGGTTACGGCTTTCACTCGGTAGTGATCGGGACGTCTGGCTCCGGTAAGTCGGAGTACTTCCTGTCGTTGTGCAGCGGGATCGCGCTGACCCACTCCCCGGAAACGTTCATCGTGATCTTTGTGGACATGAAGTTCGAGTCAGCGGCTCAGGATCTGCAAGGTTTCCCGCACGTCGCCGGCTCGCTGTCCAACCTCGGCAAGGACGACCGCCATTTGGCCGAGCGGATGCGCAAAGCCATTAACGGCGAGATCGCCAGGCGCTACCGGCTTTTCAAAGACGCCGGAGCCCGTGACGCCAACGAATACGAGGAGATGCGGCTCGCCGGAAGGGATCTGGAGCCGGTTCCCATTCTGCTGGTGATCATCGATGAGTATCTCGAGTTGTTCATACACCATCCGGAGTGGATCGATCTGGTAATCCACATTGGGCAGGAGGGTCGTGGCTGCAACGTCTTCTTCACCCTCGGAGGCCAGCGCTTGGATCTGTCGTCACTAAGTAAGGTGAAGAGCAACATCGCCTTTCGAGTGGCCCTGCGCGCCGAGACCGCGGAGGATTCTCGAGACGTGATCGGCAGTGACTCGGCGCTGCACCTGCCGTCGAAGGAAAACGGCTACGCACTTCTCAAAGTTGGGCCGCGTGACCTGGAGCAATTCCGGTGCTTTTACGTGTCGGCTCCGTTTGTAGTGCCGAAGCGGGTAGTGGAAGTGAACAAGACTGTGGCCGTGAGCTTTTCTCAGCCGCGTGCATACACCTGGGAGTACCAGCCGCTAAGTGAAGCGGACAGCGCGGCTTTGGCGACGGCCGACGAACCCGAAGAACCCGACGAGTTTCTCTTTCATTCCGATGGCTTCCGAAAAAAGAAGCTCGTCGACGTGATCCGGGACTCCCTTGTTTCGCACCCTGCGCGCCCGCCGCACCAGATCTGGCTTCCGCCTTTAGAAGTCAGCGAGCCGATCGACATGTTGGTGGCCCGTTGGCGCGGAAACACCTGGGATGTCGATTACGGGGAAAATCCCGGTCTGGTGTTTCCGGTGGGAGTTGTGGACATCCCCGAGGAACACACCCAACGGGTGCACGCCCTCGACGCCGAGATGGACAACATCATGGTGGTCGCGACGGCCCAGCGCGGCAAGTCCACCACGTTGATGACGTTGATGACCTCCGCGGCGTTGATGTACCGGCCCGAACGGGTGACGTTCTTCTGTATCGGGGCGTCGCTGTACCCGGTCGAAGAGCTGCCGCATGTGGCGTCGGTGGTTAGCCCGACCGACAGCGAGGGCGTGTCACGGACCATCGCCTCGATCGAGGGGCTGATCCTGGCCCGTGAGGCGTCGTTCAAGAGGTACCAGATCGACATCTCCGAATTCCGGCAACGACGATTCGGCGCAGATGGCGCGGACGGTTCGGGACGCACCGACCCGGGTGACAAGTTCGGCGACGTCTTCCTCGTCATCGACAACTTCAGCGACCTCTACGACAAAGACGCCGTGATGGGAGAGCGTGCGATCGTGATCGCGCGCCAGGGTCTGTCGTATGGGGTGCACATCATGACCAGCGCCACGGCATGGTTGGTAGGGCAGAAGCAGCAACTGGTCAACGTGTCCAACGCACGCATCCAGTTGCGATTGAGCAACCCCGACGAAACGCAGATGGGCGAAGGCTTTGAGCGAAAGAAGGCCGCGCGCAACACGCTGGACCGGCCTGGGTTCGGCGTTACCCGGGATGGCTACGAGCTGCTGGTTGGGGTGCCGGAGATCATCGGTGCTAGTGGCGAACGAGTGGCGACTCGCGAGGTCGGCCCGCTCATCGCGGGCCTGACCGGCGCCGGACGGGTGGAGAGCCTGGCGCGGCTTCCTGGGCGGGTTCAGCTCAGCGAGGTGATGGCCGCATTTGCGGGCGCTGCCGAGGCGGCCGACCCATTGAACCTTCCCTTCGGTATTGGCGAAACCGCTCTGCAACCGGCGGTGCTGCCGGCCCGAGCGGTGCCCAACCTGCTGGTGGTCGGCCGCCAGTTATGTGGGAAGACAACGACTTTGGCAGCTTTCGGCGAGGCGATCATGAGCCGTTTCACGCCCGAGCAGGCCCAGATCACGATCATCGACCCCAAGACCTCGCTCATTGGCAAGATCCAGGGTGATCATGTGCGGGCATACGCCTACACAGCCGACGATATCGACACGGTGATCGGCGAAGTGGCCCAGATTCTGCGCGATCGCCTTCCTCCCTCGGGTCTGAGCCAGGAGGAGCTGCTCAACCGTAGCGACTGGGAAGGCCCGCATCATTTCGTCCTGATCGACGATGAGCAGGAACTGCGACCCCATGGTGTGGTCGGCAAAGGCGCGGCGACGGCCCCATTGTGGGGATTGATAGAACGTGGTCGCGAGATCGGTCTGCATGTCATTGCGACGCGTTTGCCCGGGAACTGGGCGGGGGTGTCGGTGACCAATCCGTTCCTGCAGAAAATGACGGGCTCGCGCGCGCCCACGCTGTTCATGGATAACGACCCGGCCGCGGTGAAGGTGTTCGGCAGGACGAGTGCCCAGCAACTGCCGCCCGGGCGGGGACTGCTGGTCACGACCGATGGCGTGATCGAAGGAGTGCTGGTAGGCGACCCGGGAACCTGAATCGACAGCGGGCGCGGCCGACTTTAGACTCAGACAACTTCGCTTGCGGGGGCAAGCTGCGCAATCAAGTTTGGAGGCAGACATGGGTGGGCTGTTCGGCATGGTTCCAGGCGCCGTCGATTTGTCGGCGGCGGCGGAAGCGGGAATCAGCGAGGAAATGGCGGCAACGACCGCGGCTGGAGCGGCTGCGCTCACCGGGGTGATGCCAATGGCGCCCGACGCTGACTCGATTGAATTTGCGGCCGCGCTGAACGCCGCTGGAGCTGCCTACCTGGCCACGGCTGCCGAGCACGCCGGGCAGCGGGCAGGCTTCGCCGGGGCGCAGGGCCTGGCTTCCGGTGCCACAGTCGCCGCCGAGGGTGCCAACGCAGCCACTCTCGGCCTGTAGGAGGACGGGATGCCCGATCCTCGGTGGACAGGTCCGCCCGAGGTCGTCGCGGCGATCTTCGAGGCCGGTTCGCCTGCCTCGGTAATCGCCAACAACGTCGTATGGGTCACCGAGACCGCTAATAAGGAACTGTCGGCGGGCCTGTCCGCGCTTAACACCTTGGCGACGGCCGCGCAGTGGCAGGGCGTGGGTGCGGTTGCTTCGACCGTTGCGGCTACCGGACTCAACGTCGGCTTGCAGACGCTCGTCGGTTGGACCGCCGAGAAGATCAACATCACGCAAGCCGCCGTCGAAGCCTTCACGATCGCGCGGTCCTCGGTCATCCCGTCAGTGGTTTCCCAGACCAACCGGGATGAGTGGGGAGTTCTGAACGCCACCAACTTCTTCGGCATCAACACCCCGGCGATTGTCGAACGCGACTCCGAATACTTCGGCGAACACTGGCCGCACAACTCAAGCGTCGGCTGGACGTACTCGGGCGCGCTGAGCGCCTTGATCGCGGCCCTGACAGTTCCTCCGCCGATTGCGCCGATGGGTGCCTCCCCGGCCGCGCCGGCAGCTGCCGCGGAGACGGTGGCCCAAGCGGCGGCGCAGACCGGCCTGAACAATGCGGTGCAGGCGTCGAGCCAGGTTGCGCAGACGGCGGGGCAAACGACTTCCTCCCCAGCCGAAGCGACCGGGCAGGTCAGTTCACTGATGCAGCAGCCTATGCAGTTGGTGTCCAGTGCCACCGAACCGCTGAAGCAGTTAGCCCAAATGCCGATGCAAGCGATCCAGGGCTTCAGCAGCTTGCCGCAGAGCATGATGCAGGCGATGGGCGGAATGTTTCCGACGGGCGGGGCGTCGAATGCTGCGGCGGTCGTCGCCGAACCGGTGGCGGCCGTGGGTGGGACGGCAGGCGGCGCGGTGTCCGGCGGGGGTGCGAGTGGGGCCGGTGCTTTTCCCGGCGCTGGGCTGACCAGCTACACGCGCCCCACTAGCAGCTTCGAGCCGGGCGGCCGACCGACCAGCCTGCGCGCCGGTGTGCTCAACGCCGCCGAAGTCCGCGGTCCTACGGCGTCGAGCGCGATGGGCGGTGCGCCGATGCCGATGTCGCCGGCAGGGATGCTGGCCCGCGGAAGCGCCGGCGCTGCCGACAAGGAGGCGGTGGCGCGCGCACGCGTTGTTGTCGACGGCGACCCGAGGGACCAGAGATAACGGTGTTTCAGATCAGTCCGGAGCAGTGGATGCGCTCCGCGGCGCACGTGAGCGGGCAGGGCGAGGAGCTCGCAGCGGGACACTTGTTGTCCGACAAGCGGATTGAAGCTGCGCAGTCCGGATGGCAGGGGGCGTCGGCGCTGGCGATCAACGCCAAAATGGCGGACTGGCTAAAGAAATCGACCGCGCTGGTGACCGGCATCGGCAGTCACGCATATGGCCTGCAGGAGGCTGCCATCCAACATGCCGCAGCTGAGGAGGAACGGGCGCGCGCGCTTGCCAGCGTAGGTGCTGCGGCCGATATAACGGTCAGTTCCAACAAGGTTTAATTCGTGGCGTTGTCGGTGGTCGATATTGATCGGTGGAGCCCGCAAGCGGTGCGCGAGGTGTTTCATGCTGCCACTGGTCGGGCCGAGGTGACTTTCGACGTGTCGCGGGAATTGGCGTCGCTGACGATATTTGCGAACTCAGGCGGAAAGACCGCCGAAGCCGCCGGGCACCAAAATGCCGGGATTCGCCAAGATCTAGATGCACACGGCCACGAGGCGTTAGCTGTGGCGCGGGCGGCTGACAGGGCAGCTGACGGCATCGTGAATGTGCAATCCAAGTTGGCCTCGCTACGCGCGGATGCCGCTGCTGCCGAGCTGGAAGTCGATGCGGCGAGCAACCGGGTGGTGGCGATACCCCGATTGCGGTACAGCGCCGCCGAGTGGGCGCGGATGCTGGACAAGCAAGCTGAGTTACAGCCACGGCTTGACGAGATTGTGGCCGAGGCCAACGCGGTCGATGAAGTGTTGGCCTTGGCGGTCAACATGGCCGATGGCGACGTGCCCATCCCCGCCGACGCTGGCCCGCCGGTTGGCCCCGAGGGGCTAACGCCCACTCAGCGGGCAAGCGACGCCAACGAGGAACGGCTGCGCGAGGAGCGCGCCAGGCTGCAAGCCCACATCGGGCAGCTGCAGGCGCAGCATGACCAGCTAGCGACCCAGGCTGCCACGGACTACAACAATGGCGTTCTCGACGGCGACGTTATGGGCCAACTTGCAGCCCTTAGTGATCAGCTGACCGCCGCAAAAGGCCGAATGGGCGAACTTGACTCGATCGAACAGGCACTGACCAGAGCGCCAGAGACCTATCTGACCCAGTTGCGAATTCCAGATGATCCGGGTCAGCAGGTGCTCGCGGCGGTCGCTGTAGGCAACCCCGACACCGCCGCTAACGTGTCGGTGACCGTGCCCGGAGTTGGGTCTACCACGCGGGGCACGCTACCCGACATGGTCAGCGAGGCGCGGGAGCTGCGGTTGGAAGAACAGACGCAACTTCTCAAAGCCGGTAAGCCGGCGTCCGTTGCCGCGATTGCGTGGATGGGTTACACGCCGCCGCCCAATCCGCTCGACACCGGAAGCGCGTGGGATCTGTGGCGCACCATGACCGACGACCAGGCTAAAGTGGGCGCGGCCGACCTTTCACGGTACTTGCAGGAAGTTCGGGTCAATAACCCCACCGGCCACCTCACGTTGCTAGGGCACTCCTATGGGTCGCTGACCGCTTCGCTGGCATTGCAGGACCTCAATGCCATAGGGGCTCACCCGGTCAACGATGCCGTGTTCTACGGCTCACCAGGTCTGGAGCTATATAGCCCGGCTCAGCTTGGGCTCGATCACGGTGAGGCCTATGTCATGCAGGCACCGCAGGACCTGATCACGAACTTGGTCGCGCCCCTGGCGCCAGTACACGGCTGGGGTCCGAACCCCTATTCGACCCCGGGGCTAATAGAGCTGTCGTCGCACGCCGGCGTCGACGCCGGCGGCATCTGGCGTGATGGGGCTTCCGGCCATGCCGACTATCCCCGTACATTCCTGGATGCCAGCGGCCACCAGCAGTTAAGGATGTCCGGCTACAACCTGGCCGCGATCGCCGCCGGGCTGCCGGGCAACAAGGTGACGCCGTCGCTGGTGCCACCCATTCTGGGCGGCGCTTTGCCGGAATCGCCCGGAGGAGGTCGTTGATGTCGTGGCGGATGATGTTGGTGCTCACTGTGCTGTGCGCCATCATCGTCGGGTGTGGCAACACGAATGGTGGAAATGGGGGTGCTGTGAACGGCAGAGACCGGCCGGTAAGCCCCGAGCGGTTGGCTGCGCTAGAAGACGGATTGCGGTCCAAGCCGCCACTGGAGGACGCGCAGGCACAATACCGGGCTGCGGTGACCCAGATGGCCGACGGGCTCGTGGCTCTCGTCCCCGGATTGACCTGGCGTTTGGAGACAGACAGCTGGACTGGTTGTGGTGGCGACTACGAATGGACGCGCGCCAAGGAGGCCTACCTGAGGGCCGTTTTCAGCGGACCGATCCCCGATGACAAATGGCAGCGGGCGATCGAGATCGTCAATGATGGTGCAAAAAAATTCGGCGCCAACGACTTTGGTGTCTTGAAGGACAAGCCCGGCGATCATGACGTCTACTTCGCCGGCACCGACGACGTCCAATTCCGGGTGGGGACCCAGGTGGCTGCGGTTCTGACGGCAAGGTCGGATTGCCGTATCAGCCAGGCTGATACACCCGCCGCTTCGCCAATACGTCACCCGTGACCTGGACAGCGTATGCGCTGCCGGAATTCTGTGGGCACAACAAACAACGTGAGGCACAACAGAGGAATTTCGCGTTCCATCGTTCAGACCGGCGGGATTGTCGACACGCCTCGACTCGGACCAGTGGTAACCCTGTTATGCGGTGGTCGCTTGTGTGGCCGTTGGCGCTGGTGTGCGTTGTTGCGGTGGGGTGCGCGAGTTTCAAAGATCGAGGCGGAAGCATGGGCCCGTTGAGCCCCGAAAAGATCGCCGAGCTGGAGAACGGATTGCGTTCCAAACCTCCGTTAGAGTTAGAGGCCGCGCAAGCGCAGTACCGGGCCGCGGTGACGGAGATGGCCGACGCCATCAAGGCGCTAGTGCCCGGATTGACTTGGTCGATGGATATCGACAGTTGGCGCGGTTGCGGCGGTGCCTACGAATGGACCAGGGCAAAGGTGGCGTATTTCATGGCCGGTTTCAGTGGACCGATCCCCGACGAGAAGTGGTCGCAAGCCGTGCAGATCGTCAAAAATAGGGCGAAACAGTTCGGTGCTACCGGCTACGGGGTCATGAAAGACAAGCCCGGCGACCACGACGTCTACATCTTTGGTTCTGACGGTGTGGAATTCAAGCTTGGCAGTCAGGTGGCGTCATCGCTGACAGCGAGATCCGACTGTCGGATCAGCCAAACCGACACGGCGACATCGACATCGACGTCACACTCATAGGCCGAGTTGGCCCCGGCTCTCTTCGCGCGCTGGGCGCGCTCATCGCCCGGCGCCGGGCGGCCCCGCGAAGGCTTGCGCGATCGACAGCCACTTCTGCGCATCCTCCCCTACCGCCGTCACATCAAGGGAACTGAGCGCGCGTCGTTGAGTGACCAAAAAGCAGAAGTCCTCGGCTGATCCGCTGACGCGCTGGGCCGCGTCCGACGGCCCCCAGGACCAGGTATCCCCGCCGGGCCCGCGCAGCTCGACCAGGAACGGTTCGGTCGGCGGGCTCAGATTGTTGACGACGAAGGCGTAGTCGCGGGCTCGAACGCCGAGGTGCGCGATCGACCGCAGTCGGTCGGTGGCGGGCCGCGTAACACCGAGACAGTCGGCGACATCCAATCCGTGCGCCCAGGTCTCCATCAACCGCGCGGTGGCCATCGATGCCGCACTCATCGGCGGCCCGAACCACGGCAACTTGCGGCCGTCGGCAACCGTCAGCAGCGCCTCATGCAGCCGCCCCCGCGTGATTCGCCAGTCGTTGAGCAGATCGCCTGTCGGCAAAGCCGCCAACTCTTCGGCGCCGGCGTCGACGAAGCCAGCGGGATTAGCCGCGGCGGCGGTGAGCACTCCGGCGAACGCGGCCTCGTCGGTGACCGCCGTCAGCGCAACTCGGTCGGTCCACAATAGGTGACCGATCTGGTGTGCAATGGTCCAGCCCGGCGCCGGTGTCGATTCCGCCCACCGTGCGGGTGGAAGTGGCGAAACAAGCGCATCCAGGTCGTCGCTTTCGGCTCGCAGATCAGCCACGATAGGACCGGGACCGGCCATGTTTAACCTCCCTAACTATTGTTCGCGGGTTGGCCTCGCCGGCCGACGAGGGCATGAACACCGAGCCCGATCAGGTAGATCAGCGACCCGAACAACACAAACATAGGCGCGCGCCCGTCCGCGGGAATCAACGCCGCAGCAACCGTGACCGAGACGATGTACGCGACCCAGAACAACGCGTCCTGCACCGCGAACACGTGACCGCGCAGCGCGTCATCGACGTCGATCTGCATAGCCGAATCGGCGCACAGCTTGACCACCTGGCCGGCCACACCCAGCAAAAAGCCACACACCACCATCACCGGTAGCAGCAGCGCGGCGCCTGCCGTCTGGATAACGGCGGCCGCCACCAACGCGCCATTGGCCGTCGCGTAGCGCCCCCAACGCCGGATCAGGCCCGGCGTCAGCACGTTGGCCAGGAAGGCCCCTAGTCCGGTCGCGGCGAAGAACACCAGAGCGGTACCCAACCCTTCGACGTCCACATCGGCCATATGGTGGACCAACAGCAAGACGACCAACGAGTTGATACCGACCACCATGCGATGCGCGGCCAATCCCGACAGGGCGGCGCCCACCGTCGGGAGCTGGACGACCGTACGCACGCCGTGCAGCCAGCCGGTGACCACCGCGTAGACGGCGGATCCGTGGATCGCGCGTTTGGTGTCATCCGGGCCAAGCACGCGTGGGCCGAACCGCATCGACAGCAACAATGCAATCGTCACCGGGATGGCGGCGGTGAAAATGACTGCGGCGGCGCCGCGGTCGCCGCCGCCGGCGAGCCAGCGTGGCAGCAACATGAAATTGGCACCCAGAAACGCCGCGACCGCACCCGATGCGGTGGCTACCGAGTTCATCGTGACGACCTTTTCGCGCGGCACCACGTGGGGCAATGACGCCGACAGGCCCGAGGCGACGAACCGGGCCAAGCCGTTGGCCAGCAGAGCGACGCACAACAGCAGCAGATCGCCCGCTCCCAGCGCCAGAATCGTGCCAATCGCAGCGATGAACGCGAGGCGGCCGATGTTGGCACCCACGAGCACCAACCGCCGATCCCAGCGGTCCAACATCGCTCCCGCGAACGGACCCAGCAGCGAATAGGGCAGGAACAGCACCGCGAATGCGCGCGCGATCGCCATCGGATCGGCGGCCCGGTCAGGGTTGAACAGCAGCGCTCCGGCCAAACCCGCCTGGAAGAGGCCATCACCGAATTGGCTCACTATGCGCAGCTGAAGTAGTCGCCAAAAGTCGGGCAAACCACGCACCGACCGCCACAGACTGACGGGTGCGATTGCGTGCATCCGGCTTTGAACCACAGAACCCACTTCCACGATCGGGGCACGCAAGGCTCGCCGTGCTACGCCGACCTCGTCAACATTACAAATATGTATGGGCCACACTCGTTTGCCCCGGACGCAGTTGCAGTGGGTGCGATGATGTTCAGGTGGCGCCGCACGAAGACCCCGACGACTATGTGGTGCCCGCCGCGCAACGGGTGCGGGCGGGGACCTTGCTGTTGGCCAACACTGATCTTCTGGAACCGACGTTTCGACGCAGCGTGATCTACATCGTCGAGCACAACGACGGCGGCACCCTGGGTGTGGTACTCAACCGGCCCAGTGAAACCGCGGTCTACAACGTGTTGCCACAGTGGGCCAAGATCGCGGCCAAGCCCAAGACGATGTTCATTGGGGGCCCGGTGAAGCGCGACGCGGCCCTGTGTCTGGCGACACTGCGGGTCGGCGCGGATCCCGACGGCGTGCCGGGTTTACGCCATGTCGCCGGCCGGATGGTGATGGTCGATTTGGACGCCGAACCCGACCTGATCGCGCCGTTGGTGGAGGGGGTGCGGATTTTCGCGGGCTACTCCGGCTGGACCATCGGTCAGCTCGAAGGCGAAATCGAGCGCGACGACTGGATCGTGTTGTCGGCGTTGCCATCTGACGTCCTGGTTGGGCCGAGGGAAGACCTGTGGGGGCAGGTGTTGCGTCGTCAGCCGCTGCCGCTTTCGATGCTGGCTACCCACCCGATCGACGTCAGCCGGAACTAGGGCACTTCCCCGATTTCGTCGGGTTCCAAGACGGCCGCGGTCCGCGCCAGCCTGCCGGCGAGCAGCGTGCCCGCGATCAGCTGGAATTGGTGGAAAAGCATCAACGGCACCATCACCAACCCGACGGCGCTCGCGGGGAACAGCACCCACGCCATCGGCAGGCCGGACGCCAGCGCTTTGTTCGAGCCGCAGAACAGCAGCACGATCGCGTCACCGCGGCCGAGCCGGGCCATCCGGCCGATGACGGCGGTGTAGGTAAGCACCAGCGCCAGCAGGGCGGCGGCGATAATGCCCACCGAGACCAGATGCCATGGATCGACCTTGCCCCAGACCCCTTCGACCATGCCCATGGAGAAGGCCGTGTACACGGCCAGCAGAATCGACCCGCGGTCAACCAATTTGATCAACACCGCATGCCGGACAAGCACCGGCGTGAGCCACGGGCGTGCCAGCTGACCCAAGCCGAATGGCACCATCAGCTGCAGCAGTATTTCGAGAACCCCGTCGGCTTCGATTAGGTTGCCGCCGTCGGGGTTGATCAGCATCATCACCAACAGTGGGGTCAACACCAAGCCGAGGATGTTGGACAACGACGCCGTGACCATGGCGGCCGAGACGTGACCCCGCGCAATCGACGTAAACGCGATGGCCGACTGCACCGTCGACGGGACTAGGCACATGAACAGCAGCCCGGTGTACAAGTCGGGCGTCAGCACCGAGGGCACCAGCGCTCGAGCGGCCAGCCCAAGCAGCGGAAACACCACGAAGGTGGTGGCCAGCACCAGCAGATGCAGTCGCCACTGGCGCATGCCGTGCCAGGCTTGTTGCGGCGACAACCGGGCGCCGTAGAGGAAGAACAGCAACGCGATGGCCGCCTTGGCGGCGACCGACATCATGTCGGCGCCGAGCCCACGAGCCGGTAGGACGGCGGCAATCGCCAACGTCGCGGCCAAGGCCACTAGGAACGTATCGATCGGGAGCGCCTTCAGCCGCGTTAACACGACGTTCAAAGCGCAGTGTCTTGCACGCCCGCGATAAACATGCGCCCACAATACGAGTTCAGCGGATCGACGTCAGCCGGAATCGACGCACTCCCCTGGTTCGTCGGGCCCCCGCGCTGCGGCGGCCGTGGCCGCGCCGGCATCGTCGGCCGCCTCGCGCCCCAACCGGGTGGCGATCATCGAGCAGACGACCAATTGGATCTGGTGAAAGAGCATGAGCGGCAACATGATCAACCCGACCGTGGCGGCGTCGAAGAACACCCACGCCATCGGAAGCCCCGCGGCCAGGCTCTTTTTGGAACCGCAGAAAAGCAGCACGATCGCGTCGCCGCGGTCGAGCCGCGCCAGCCGTCCGATCACCGTCGTCCAGGTCAGCACCACCGCGAGCAGCACGAGGGCAACGACAGTGACCGAGACCAAATGCCTGGGATCGATGCTGACCCAGATTCCCTCGACGACACCCATCGAAAAGGCGGTGTACACGACCAGCAGGATGGACGCGCGGTCGGCCAGCTTGATCAGCGCCGCACGCTGGGCGACCACAGGTGCGAGCCATGGCCGAACCAGCTGACCCAGCCCGAATGGCACCAACAGCTGCAGCACTATTTCGCTGATCGCACGGTCATCGACGCGCAACCCGGCGCCGGTGTTCATCAGCAGCACCACCAACAGCGGCGTGAGAACGAGACCGACCAGGCTGGACAGGGAAGCGCTGACAATCGCGGCCGAGACATGGCCGCGCGCCATCGACGTAAACGCGACCGAGGACTGCATCGTCGACGCGACGAGACACAAGAACAGCACCCCGTGGTACAGATCGGTCGTGAGCAGCGACGGCACCAGCACCCGAGCGGCCAGTCCGAGTAGTGGAAAAATAACAAAAGTGGTGGTCAGCACCAAAAGGTGCAGCCGCCATTGGCGCACGCCGTGCCACGCTTGCCGCGGCGACAACCGGATGCCGTAGAGGAAGAACAGCAACGCGATGGCCGCTCTGGCTGCGACCGACATAATGTCGGCGGCGCTACCGCGAGCCGGCAGCAGGGCGGCGATGGCGACCGTCACGGCCAATGCCAAGAGGAATGTATCGACCCGGATCGCTTTCAGCCGCTTCAACACGACGAAGTGCGGTTCTAGTGGCAGGACAGGTTGCAGGCTGCGCAGGCGCCGCCGCAGCTGGGCGCGCGCGAGCGCGCCGACTCACGGCGGAGCGCGTATCGCGCGCTCTGCCAAGAGCCCGTGGCCAGTGTGCCGAATGCACCGCCAACACAGACGATCACCAGCACCAAGGCGGTGCGCGGGGAGACGGCCAGCGCCACCACTCCCCCAGCCGCCAGCATGATCGCGGCGGCCAACTGAGTGGGCGCCATCGCGCGCAGCGCCAGCTGGGTTGCGTCCCGGGTGGGTTCGTGAGCTAGCGACCAGACGCCGAATATCGCCGACGCGACCGCCGCGCACATGCACAGTACGCCCGCGATAAACATGCGCTCACAATACGAGCTCAGCGGTGAACTCGCTTGCTTGACTCCACAGATGGGCGGAAGGCTAGCGACCGGGGACAGGCGCCACCGTGGTGAGAGGCGGCGGTGCGGGTGCCAGGCTGGGCACGGGACCGAGGTTGGTCACTGGCTGTTGTCCCGGCAGGGCAAGGGGTGCCGGATGGCTTGGCGTGGCGGGCACCTGGGCAGGCGCCGTCGGTGCGGTGACCCGCGCGGGGGACCGAGCGCCCGCCGCTGGTGCCGCCACCCCGAAGCCGTTGATGATGGCGTCGGTGGCCGGGGCATCGGCAACCGCCTGGGACGCGGCCGTGGTCACCGACAACGACACCAGGTACTTGTCGGGTCCTGAGCTGGCGATGACGTGGCGCCGCGAAGTGTTGAGTGTCATGTCGTTTTCGCGGTAAGTGCCCTCGATGACTGACGACGGGAAGCTGCCGAGGTTGGCCATTGAAGCGTTGGTCGTCTGCCAGGCGAGCAGTTGCTGGCTGTCGACGTAGCCGTGGGTGATGGCCTCGGCGGGATCGAAGTCACCGACCAGCTTGTACACGACCACCTGCGCGTTCGACGTGTAGATGCTGGTGCCGCCGACCCGATCGGCGATCACGGCGAACGCGTCGGGCACGTTGGGGTCGGGCACATGCGTCCAGCGAGGGGGCATCGGCAACGTGATATCGAGCGCCTTGAACCCCTGGGGCCGCTGGGCCTCGAGCTTGACTCCTTTCGCGTGGAGGTAATCCCGCAGCGTCCCGGTGATGGCCGGAGTCATCGTGGGTGGCATCGGCGCCGCCGCGGGCGCGGTCCCGATGCCCGTGGGTGCAAGCGGCGACGTGGCCGGCGCGGGCGCCGGTGCCTGCGCCGGTGCCGGGGCGAACCTGTTGGTATTGACGCCTCCGGGGACCGCCGTAAGGTTCTGGACCGGCGGTGCCACCATCTGCGCGGGGCTTGGGGTAGGGACGGGGGGCAATGGAGGCAATGGAAACCCAGGATCTGCCGATGCTCTACCGCCCGCAATGATCATGACGCCGACGAAACCGGCGGCCATGCCCCCGGCGAACACCCGCCAGGTACGCGCGATGTGAATCATTTTCGTCGGTACCTCCACATAACTCGGGCGCCACTGCCCGCCATAGTGGGTGAATGTAACTAGTGCTCAAAGGCGCCGACCAGGCTTGAAATAGACCTGGGATGAACCTCTGATCGGTGCGCAACCCAACCGATACCAACCCGTGGCCGGCGGATTGGCCACGGCCGTTGCAGGGCCGCCCTTATACCCTGTTGGGCGTGACCGAATCGCCGACCGCACCACCTGACGGCACGTCGGGTGTCATGTCCGGTCTTCAAGACGCGGACTCCGACGCGCCGCGGTATCGCTACACCGCCGAGCTTGCGGCCAAGGTGGAACGCACCTGGCAGGACAATTGGGCCCGGTTGGGAACATTCAACGTGCCAAACCCGGTCGGATCGCTGGCCCCGACGAATGGTCGCACGGTGCCCGACGACAAGCTCTTCGTGCAGGACATGTTCCCCTATCCTTCCGGCGAGGGGCTGCACGTCGGCCATCCGCTGGGCTACATCGCCACCGACGTCTACGCCCGGTACCACCGGATGACCGGCCGGAACGTGTTGCACGCACTGGGGTTCGACGCCTTCGGGCTCCCAGCCGAGCAATATGCGGTACAGACCGGCACCCACCCGCGTACCAGGACCGAGGCCAATATCGTCAACTTTCGCCGCCAGCTGGGCCGGCTGGGCTTCGGCCACGACAGCAGGCGAAGCTTCTCGACGACCGATGTCGAGTTCTACAAGTGGACGCAGTGGATCTTCCTGCAGATCTACAACGCCTGGTTCGACCGCACAGCCAACACGGCCCGTCCGATCTCCGAGTTGATCGCCGAATTCGACTCCGGCACAAGGCGCCTTGAAGATGGACGGGAATGGGCGGAGCTGTCGGCGGGGGAGCGGGCCGACGTTATCGACAGCCGCCGGCTGGTCTACCGCGCAGACTCGATGGTGAACTGGTGTCCGGGGTTGGGCACGGTGCTGGCAAACGAAGAGGTCACCGCCGACGGCCGCAGCGATCGAGGCAACTTTCCGGTATTCCGAAAGCGGTTGCGGCAGTGGATGATGCGAATCACCGCCTATGCCGACCGGCTGCTTGACGACCTCGATGTGCTGGACTGGCCCGAGCAGGTCAAGACCATGCAGCGCAACTGGATCGGTCGCTCGACCGGGGCCTCGGCGCTATTTTCGGCGACTAAGGCCGACGGCTCGCAAGTCGACCTCGAAGTGTTCACCACCCGGCCCGACACCTTGTTTGGCGCCACGTATCTGGTGCTGGCCCCCGAGCACGACATGGTTGACGACCTGGTCGCCGCGACCTGGCCGGACGGCGTCAACCCTTCATGGACGTACGGCGGCGCCGCCCCCGCCGAGGCCGTCGGCGCGTACCGCCGTGCAATCTCGGCCAAATCGGACCTCGAGCGCCAGGAGAGCAGGGAGAAGACCGGCGTTTTTCTGGGCAACTACGCCACCAATCCGGCCAACGGCGAACCGGTTCCGATCTTCATCGCCGACTACGTGCTGACCGGCTACGGCACCGGGGCGATCATGGCTGTCCCGGGGCATGACCAACGGGACTGGGACTTCGCCCGGGCGTTGGGTCTGCCGATCGTCGAAGTCATTGCCGGCGGTGACATTTCAGAGGCGGCATACGTGGGCGACGGCATCCTGGTGAACTCCGGTTACCTCAATGGCATGGACGTCGGTGCGGCCAAGGAAGCCATCACCGCTCGATTGGAATCCGAGGGCCGGGGGCGGGCTCGGATCGAATACAAGTTGCGTGACTGGCTTTTCGCGCGGCAGCGGTATTGGGGCGAACCGTTCCCGATCGTCTACGACAGCGACGGACGCGCGCATGCACTCGACGAGGCCGCGTTACCAGTCGAGCTGCCCGATGTGCGTGACTATTCGCCGGTGTTGTTCGACCCCGACGACGCCGATAGCGAGCCGTCACCGCCGTTGGCCAAGGCGACTGACTGGGTGCATGTCGAGTTGGATCTCGGCGACGGCCTAAAACCCTACAGCCGTGACACCAACGTGATGCCGCAGTGGGCCGCCAGCTCTTGGTACGAACTGCGCTACACCGACCCGGATAACTCAGAGCGGTTCTGCGCCAAGGAAAACGAGGCCTACTGGATGGGTCCGCGGCCCGCCGAACACGGCCCCGATGACCCCGGCGGCGTCGACCTCTACGTCGGCGGCGCCGAACATGCGGTGCTGCATCTGCTGTATTGCCGATTTTGGCACAAGGTCCTGTACGACCTCGGTCACGTCAGCTCACGTGAGCCTTACCGCCGGCTGGTTAACCAAGGCTATATTCAGGCGTTCGCCTATACCGACTCGCGCGGTTCGTATGTGCCGGCCGAGAAGGTGATCGAGCGCGACGACGGGTTCTTCTATCCGGGGGCTGACGGCGAGATCGAGGTATTTCAGGAATTCGGCAAAATCGGTAAGAGCCTGAAGAATTCGGTGTCGCCCGACGAGATCTGCGACAAATACGGAGCCGACACGCTCCGGGTGTACGAGATGTCGATGGGACCGTTGGAGGCCTCACGTCCCTGGGCAACAAAGGATGTCGTAGGCGCGCATCGCTTCCTGCAACGGGTGTGGCGACTGGTGATCGACGAGGTCACCGGCGAAACGCGGGTGGGTGACGAACAACTGGACACCGAGACCCTGCGCGCATTGCACCGCACCATCGCTGGAGTAACCGAAGACTATGCGGCACTACGCAATAACACCGCGACTGCCAAGCTCATCGAGTACACCAACCATCTCACCAAGCAGCATCGTGGCTCGGTGCCCCGGGCCGCGGTTGAGCCGCTCGTATTGATGTTGGCGCCGTTGGCCCCGCACCTAGCCGAGGAGTTGTGGCTGCGGCTGGGCAACACCACCTCGTTGGCGCATGGTCCCTTCCCACAGGGCGATCCCGCGTACCTCGTCGACGACACCGTTGAGTACCCAGTTCAGGTGAACGGCAAGGTGCGAGGCCGGGTGGTGGTTGCCGCCGACGCGGACGATGAGGTGGTGAAAGCTGCTGCCCTGGAAGACGAAAAGGTGCGGGCGTTCTTGGCCGGTGCCACCCCGCGCAAGGTGATCATCGTCCCTGGCCGGCTAGTCAACCTAGTTGTTTAGGGGTGGTTTGGGCCGGATGACCACCTCATGCACCTGGCCATCCGGAGGGGTGGCGACCACGTTGGCGACGACGTTGGCGACGGTTTCGGGTCGGAGGAACTTGGCCGGGTCGTAGTCGCCACCCTCGAAAGCCACGAGTTCACGCTGCATTTCGGTATCGACGCGGCCCGGATGGATCGAGGTCACCCGCAGCGCCGGTTCATCCTGGCGCAGTGTATCGGCGAACGCGCGCAATGCGAACTTGCTGGCTGAGTAGGAAGCCATGCCCGGTGAAACATTGTGGCCCGACCCGGAATTGATGAACACCACCTGACCGCGAGCCTGCCGCAGCGCCGGCAACAGCGCTAATGTAAGAGCCACCGCGCCAAAGACATTGACGTCGAACGTAGCCCGCCACTCGTCGACGTGTGAGTCGGCGAAGTGGCCCGGGATGGACATTCCGGCGTTGTGCACCAGCACGTCGAGTTCGTCGACGACTTCACAAGCGGCCGTGATCGATTCGGTGTCGGTCAGGTCCAGCGGGAACGTTGTGGAGCCCAGCCGTTCTGCGACGGCATCCAGCCGAGCGGAGGGGCGGCCGGCCAACAGCAGGGTATGGGTCGGCGCCAGGGCCGTGGCGATGGCCGAGCCGATGCCACCGCTGGCGCCGGTGACGAATGCGGTTGGCATCACGTCAGATCAGTTGGGAGTCGAGCACTTTCATGCTTGTCTGCGTGCAGCGGAATCTCCCGCACCGCTGGTGGCCGGTTCGCCGAGGGCAAGGCGGTCCAGCGGCGCCAACGCCTTCATCAGGGTGTCCAGATCGGACTGGGGGAGTTGGTTGAGCATCGCGGCCAGGGCGGCGTGCCGGTTGGCAAGCGATTCGGCGTGAACCGCCCGCCCTTGGGGCGTGATGTCCACCAACACCGCTCGCAGATCGGACGGATCGCGCGAGCGTTTCACGAGCCCGATCTTTTCCAGCCGGCGGATCGCCACTGTGGTGGTAGGGGTCCGCACGCGTTCATGCGCCGCCAGGTCGGTCATGCGGATGGGACCGCGATCAAGCAAGGTGACCAAAATTGACAGTTGCGCCAGCGTCAATTCCCCGGCGACCGCACCGTTCGGATCGCCACGTCGCAGTATCGCGAATAGCTTGGACAGCGCACGATGCAGTCCTTCCGCCAGCTCCGTAACCTCCGGCGCAATGGATTCGCTGTCCGCCATAAGTCGGCAGTCTAACCCTACGGACCGGTAGCGGAAGACTTTGCCCAAAGACAACGTTGGATGTCGAACCGGCAAAGCCTAGTGCGTGGGTAACGATTGGTGAATGTGTTTGGCCGCCAATAAATCTTGTAGATCCCGTTCAGAAGACGATCGCCGACGGCTCGCGAGTTTCTGACTGTGGATGCTGAATGTGTGCGCTCAGGGCGGGTACCTCAAACGAGCCGGAATACACGCCATCGGGTGGGGCGAACACTCGGCGCCGAAACAATTCGGCCAGCATGGTCTGGGCCATCAGGTTAGAGCGTCCGATGCAGGCAGCCCGCGCAGCATCGGGGTCGCGCCGGTGGATTGCGGAGGTTTCCTCTTCGTAGTACGGCAGCATGTCCTCGCGGCTGTTTTGGTAAGTCATCCAGAACGTGCGGGGGATGAGGTTTTGCGACGCGCGGATGGTGGCATGTAGCCGCGGTCCCGCGTACTCGTCGTTGACCATGCGTCGGTATTCCCACGCGATCTCGGAGAAATGCCGGGCTTCCTTGGCGGCGCGGAGCGATCGCATGAGCGCGTCGAGCTCCCCCAGGATCCGCGGTGTGGGATTGGCGGCCGCGCGCGCGGAGGCGATGCCGTTGAGCAGGCCGTCGAGTTCGTGGTGCTCGAGGACGGTGGCTTCGTCGAAACGCTCGACGAACGCGCCCCGGTGATAGCGAGTCGAAACGATGCCGTCGTGTTCGAGTTGAACCAGCGCCTCTTGTACGGGGACGCGGCTAACACCCAGTCCCTGCGCGATTTCGTTGCGGTCGACACGGTCGCCGCTGCGCAATTTGCCAGTCAGGACCAGGTTGAGTATGTGCGAAACAACCTGGTCCTTTTCTTTGATCCCATATTTCTTCGGCATTTGCTGTCGTATCTCTCCCGTCGCCGCCATCGGCGATGGGCAAGTTTCTCACGGCGGGGCGGGTGGGTTCAGACATTTCGCAGATGAAGTGAGGCTCAAAGGTGATCGCGCCACCGGCACAGTGCGGCGGCCGCGCTGAGGTCGTAATCCGCGCCGTCGCAGCCGACGGTCAGGATCGTCACGCCCAGGCTGGTGAGGGCTTCAGCGTCAGCGATCAGAGCGCTGCCGTCCTGGACCGCGGCCGAGCGTTCGATGGTGGCCGGGTCCCGGCCGACGTCCTCGCAATGCCGACTGAGCACCGCAGACTTCGCCGGGAATTCGTCAGCCGAAGTGAAGCTGTGCCACATGTCGGCGTGCTCGGCAACCAGCCGCAAGGTCTTGCGTTCGCCACCGCCGCCGATCAGCACCGGGATGTCCCGGGTGGGCGGCGGGTTCAGTTTGGCCAGCCGCGACTTGATGCGGGGGAGCGCGGCCGCCAGGTCGTCGAGCCGGCTGCCTGCGGTGCCGAACTCGTAGCCGTACTCGTCATAGTCCTTGTCTTTCCAGCCCGATCCGATGCCGAGGACCAGCCGACCAGCGGAAATGTGGTCGACCGTACGGGCCATGTCGGCCAGCAGCTCCGGGTTGCGGTAGGAGTTGCAGGTCACCAGGGCGCCGATCTGGATGCGCGAGGTCTGTTCGGCCCAGGCCGCGAGCATGGTCCAGCATTCGAAATGTGGACCGTCGGGATCGCCATAGAGGGGAAAGAAGTGGTCCCAGTTGAAGGCGATGTCCACACCGATGTCTTCACAACGGCGAACCGCATCCCGGATCTGGCTGTAATGCGGGGCGTGTTGCGGCTGGAGTTGAACGCCGATACGGATCGGGAGGTCTGCAGTCATAGGACCACCGTAAGCTCAGCGTCCGTCGATCACCCCGCGCACGATCTCGATCAACGCGCGCGGTTGGTCACTTTGCACGGAGTGGCCCGAATTCTCGACGATGTGCGCGCCACGGAACTGCGTCGCGCGCCGGCTGAGCTCGACGACGTCCTCGTCATTGACGAAGCCCGATGAGCCGCCGCGAACCAGCGTGATGGGCGCGGACAACGCGTCGACGTCGTCCCACAAGCTCGCGAAGTCGGGGAAGGTGCGGATGGCGTCATAGCGCCACACCCAGTTGCCGTTGTCGAGCTGACGGGAGTTGTGGAACACCCCGCGCCGCAACGCCTTCACCTCGCGGTGGGGCGCGGCGGCGATGGTCAGGTCCAGCATGGCCTGAAAGCTGGGGAACTCGCGCTCGCCGTGCATCAACTCCACCGTGCCGCGCTGTTCGGCCGTCATTTCGGCGTGCCGCTGCAACGCCGACGGGGTGACGTCGACGAGGACGAGTTCCGGCACCAGTTCGGATGCCAGCGCGCCGAGGCGTATCGCGGTCAGCCCGCCCAGTGACATGCCGACGACGAATTCGGCGCTGGGCGCCAGCTCGCGCAGCGCCGGCGCCAGGGTGTCCGCGTTGTGCTGCGGCGAGTAGTCGCCGTCCTCCCGCCAGGCGGAGTGACCGTGTCCGGGAAGGTCCACGGCCAGCGCGGGCTCGCCGAGGCCGACGATCACGGTGTCCCAGGTATGTGCGTTCTGACCACCGCCGTGCAGGAAGATCACCCGCGGCGCGGGCCCACCCCAGCGCAGTGCACTGACGGAGCCCGCTTCGACCCGCTCGACGTCGGGAAGCGGACCCGTCACGCCGGCCTGCTCGGCGTTCTCGGCCAGCAGATCGAACTCGGACAGCCCACTGAGATCGTCGTCGGAGATCTCGGTCACGACCCCGACTCTACGGCGCGAGTTAGGTGTCCCTACGTGCCCGAGATGAACTCTTCGAGCTGCGCGCGCGCGATGTCGTCGGGCAGCTGCTCGGGCGGGCTCTTCATCAGGTAGGCCGACGCCGGAAGCACCGGTCCGCCGATGCCGCGGTCCTTGGCGATTTTGGCTGCACGCACCGCGTCGATGATGATGCCGGCGGAGTTCGGCGAGTCCCACACCTCGAGCTTGTATTCCAGGTTCAGCGGCACGTCACCAAAGGCGCGGCCTTCCAGACGCACGTAGGCCCATTTGCGGTCGTCGAGCCAGGCGACGTGGTCGGACGGGCCGATGTGGACGTTCTTGTCCTCGACCTTTCCGGCGAGCGAGCCGGTGAGGTTGGACGTGACGGCTTGGGTTTTGGAGACCTTCTTGGACTCCAGGCGCTCGCGCTCGAGCATGTTCTTGAAGTCCATGTTGCCGCCGACGTTCAGCTGGTAGGTGCGGTCCAGTGTGACGCCGCGGTCCTCGAACAGCTTGGCCATCACGCGGTGAGTGATGGTCGCGCCCACCTGGCTCTTGATGTCGTCGCCGATGATCGGCACGCCGGCATCCTTGAACTTCTTGGCCCATACCGGGTCGGAGGCGATGAATACGGGCAGCGCGTTCACGAACGCCACCCCGGCGTCGATGGCGCACTGGGCGTAGAACTTGTCGGCCTCCTCCGAGCCCACCGGCAGGTAGGAAACCAGCACGTCGACCTTGTTTTCCCTGAGGACCTGCACGACGTCGACTGGCTCGTCATCGGACAACTCGATGGTGTCGGCGTAATACTTGCCGATGCCGTCCAGCGTCGGGCCGCGCTGTACGACCACGTTGGTTGGCGGCACGTCGGCGATCTTGATGGTGTTGTTCTCCGAGGCGAAGATCGCGTCGGACAGGTCGAAGCCGACCTTCTTGGCGTCCACGTCGAACGCGGCCACGAATTTGACGTCGCGAACGTGGTACTGGCCGAAGCGCACGTGCATCAGGCCCGGCACCGTCGAGGTGTCGTCGGCGCTGTAGTAGTACTCGACGCCCTGCACCAGCGAGGACGCGCAGTTACCGACGCCCACAATGGCGACCCTGACCTCTGTCGACGTCTGTGGCGCGTTGTGCTCACTCATTACGGCGTTCTCCTAACCTCATGACTTCTGGGGTGTTCTAGGTGTTCTGTGTCGTGCAGGGTTTACGTCTGTTCCGCGTGGGGCGCTGCCCGTTCCGCGGCGATGAGCTCGTTGAGCCACTTGACCTCGCGCTCGCTGGACTCGAGCCCAAGTTGATGCAGTTGACGGGTGTAGCGATCAAACGAACTGCTGGCCCGCGCGATCGCGTCACGCAGACCTTCCCGTCGTTCCTCGACCTGACGGCGACGGCCTTCGAGAATGCGCATCCGCGCCTCGGCCGGGGTGCGGTTGAAGAACGCCAGGTGCACCCCGAAGCCGTCGTCGGTGTAGTTGTGCGGGCCGGTGTCGGCGACCAGCTCACCAAAGCGCCGGCGGCCCTCGTCGGTCAGCTGGTAAACCCGCCGGGCGCGCCGCACCGGGGTGCCCGCGGGGGCGGCATTCTCGGCGATCAAACCTTCGGCCTGCATGCGCCGCAGCGCGGGATACAACGAGCCGTACGAAAATGCCCGAAAGGCGCCGAGCAAACCCGTCAGCCGCTTGCGCAGCTCGTAACCATGCATTGGCGATTCGATCAGGAGACCCAGGATGGCGAGCTCCAGCATCGAGTCACCTCCTTCTGCCTGGCTGGTTATATGAGTCGTTACGACGGTTCGACGCCTCGCGCCATCGTATCGCCTCGATATATTAGCGACAACACCACCTGGCGTTAGTGCGCTGTTAGTCACAGTTGCGCGAGTTGACCGGCGTCGGCCGACCTACACCGCAGAAGTTACGGGTAGTTCACCTGCTTGATGGTTCCGTCGCCCGCGAATTCGATGTAGCCGCTGCCGTAATCGCTGGAGACATACAGGGTCAGCGACACCGCTCCCGGCGTGGTCGGGTCGGTGGCAGGCTCGACGATCAGGTAGGTGGACTTGACGTCGGGTTGCTTGATGCCGAGGGTTTCCGGGGCACCTCGCAGAATGCCCACGGCCGTCTTCACGTCGAACTTGCTCAGGTCTACCAGGACGCTGTCGACGCTGCTCTTGGCCGAGCTGCTGGGATCGCCCCAGCCGCCGCGATAGGTGTAGTTGAGCACCCGGCGGTCGTCCTTGGGATCCTGGCGGTCCAGCGACGCGTACTCGGGATAGATCACCAGCCGGTAGCCCATGGTGTCGCCGAATCTTTTGCGGGTTTGTTCCAGCAGGCCGGTCAGTCCACCGAGGGATTGCAGTTGCTTGGGCGGGGTGAGCACCACGGGCGCGATACCGTCGGGCTTAGCTCCGGGATCCGTGGTGAAGTCCAGCGGCGATTTGGTGTTGCCGTAGAGGCCCCAGCCAATGCCGACGCCTAGCAACACCGAAACGGCGAAGGCGGCGATCGTGATGCCCAGCCCGGTGCGCTTCGCCCGCGTTTTGAGCGCGGGCATTTGCGCGGGAGCGCTCTCGGACTGCAGATCGGATATCAGGTGTTGCAGCTCGCCCAGAGTCACGGCCTTGGTGGCCGCGCTGACCCGTTCGCGGTGCTCTTCCATCGAGATCTCGCCGTCGCCCAGGGCGTTGTCGAGAATTCGGCACGCGTCTTGCCGGTCGCTGTCTTTTGCCCGCGTCGACGTCGTGCCCGGCCATTTCGCCACGGGGAAGATCGTAGAAGTCCACCGCGCCGTCCAAGCACCCAATACCCCAGTACACGCTCAGCAACAGCGTCGGTTGCGTATCGGTGGTGGGGAAGGGGACGTACTCTGGTCAGCGTGCGACTGCAGCGACAGGTGGTGGACTACGCGCTTCGGCGGCGGTCACTGCTGGCCGAGGTGTACTCGGGGCGCACCGGCGTGTCCGAGGTCTGTGACGCAAATCCCTATCTGCTGCGCGCCGCAAAGTTTCACGGGAAACAAAGCCAGGTGATGTGCCCGATCTGCCGTAAGGAGCAGCTCACCTTCGTGTCCTGGGTGTTCGGCGAGCATCTCGGCCCGGTGTCGGGTTCGGCACGCACCGCCGAGGAGTTGGTCATGCTGGCGACCCGGTTCTCAGAGTTCGCCGTTCACGTGGTGGAGGTGTGCCGAACCTGCAGTTGGAATCATCTGGTTAAGTCCTACGTTCTGGGCGCAGCACGTCCGGCGCGTCCTCCTAGGGTCCCCACCGGTGCCCGTCCCAGGGGCACTCGCACGCGCCCGGCGCGCAACGGCGCCCGCACGGCCAGTGAATAACGAAGGGCGCCACCAGCAGTCGTCTAGTGACGCCCCAGGCGGGTCGACGGCTGACCACGTGGTCCAGCGTCGCCAGGTTCCCCCCGACGACAGGATGACCGCGATCATCCCAGCCGTGGACGATGACCGCGCACCCCGCCAGGTCGACCCCATCGAGGCGGTCAAGGCCGCTCTCGACAGTCCCGGATCGGCGCCGCCGCAGGAGCGCGACCCGCTCGACCAGGTCAAAGCTGCGCTGGACGCGCGGCCCTCCCGCCGCCATCGTTCCGGCGTCGGACGGCGACCACCGGGCGGGCCGCCGCCCGGGCCGCCCGGGCCGATTGGCTTCCGGAGCCCGCGACCGAGGCCGGACTGGACCCAGCAGATCAACTGGAAATGGGTTCGGCGCTCGCTAGTCCTGGCGGCGGCGGTGCTGATCCTGCTACCGATTGTCACCTTCACGATGGCCTACCTCATCGTCGACGTTCCCAAACCGGGTGACATCCGCACCAACCAGGTCTCCACAATCCTGGCCAGCGACGGCTCGGAGATCGCCAAAATCGTTCCACCCGAAGGCAACCGGGTCGATGTAAACCTCAATCAGGTGCCGGTACCCGTGCGCCAGGCGGTGATCGCCGCGGAAGACCGCAACTTCTATTCCAACCCAGGTTTTTCGTTCAGCGGCTTTGCGCGGGCGGTGAAGAACAATCTTTTCGGCGGTGATCTGCAGGGCGGATCGACGATCACCCAGCAGTACGTCAAGAACGCGCTGGTCGGTTCCGCGCAGCACGGGTGGAGCGGTGTGCTGCGCAAGGCCAAGGAGTTGGTCATCGCGACCAAGATGTCGGGGGAGTGGTCCAAAGACGATGTGCTGCAGGCCTATCTGAACATCATCTACTTCGGTAGGGGCGCCTACGGCATTTCGGCGGCTGCCAAGGCTTACTTCGACAAACCCGTCGAGCAGCTCACCGTCTCCGAAGGAGCACTGTTGGCCGCGTTGATCCGGCGGCCATCCACGCTGGATCCGGCCGTGGATCCCGAAGGCGCGCTGGCCCGCTGGAACTGGGTGCTCGACGGAATGGTGGAAACCAAGGCACTGTCTGCGAACGACCGTGCGGCACAGATGTTTCCCAATACCGTGCCGCCCGATCAGGCCCGCACCCAAAACCAAACCAGCGGCCCCAACGGACTGATCGAACGGCAGGTGACCAAGGAACTGCTCGAGCTGTTCAATATCGATGAGCAGACGCTGAACACCCAAGGGTTGCAAGTCACCACCACGATCGATCCCCAGGCGCAGGCGGCCGCGGAAAAGGCGGTGGCGAAGTACCTCGACGGGCAGGACCCGGACATGCGGGCTGCGGTCGTGTCCATCGATCCGCACAACGGTGCGGTGCGCGCCTACTACGGCGGATCCAATGCCAATGGCTTTGATTTCGCTCAAGCGGGTTTGCAGACCGGCTCGTCGTTCAAGGTGTTTGCTCTCGTCGCTGCGCTCGAGCAAGGGATCGGCCTGGGTTACCAGGTCGACAGCTCGCCACTGACGGTCGACGGCATCAAGATCACCAACGTCGAGGGCGAGAGTTGCGGCACCTGTAATCTCGCCGAGGCCCTCAAGATGTCGCTGAACACCTCTTATTACCGGCTGATGCTCAAGCTCAAGGGTGGACCACAGGCCGTTGCCGACGCCGCACATCGGGCCGGTGTCGCGGAGAGCTTCCCAGGTGTGTCGCACACGTTGTCCGAGGACGGCAAGGGTGGGCCACCCAACAACGGGATCGTGTTGGGCCAGTACCAAACCCGGGTGATCGACATGGCGTCGGCATATGCCACGCTGGCCGCTTCCGGCATCTATCACCGGCCGCACTTCGTGCAAAAAGTGGTCAACGCCGAAGGGCAGGTCCTCTTCGACGCCGGCACCGCGGACAGCGGTGGCGACCAGCGCATCCCCAAGGCAGTCGCCGACAACGTCACCGCGGCGATGCAGCCGATCGCCGGCTATTCGCGTGGTCACAACCTAGCCGGCGGGCGGCCGTCGGCGGCCAAGACCGGCACCACCCAGCTGGGCGACACCACCTCCAACAAGGACGCCTGGATGGTCGGGTACACGCCGTCACTGTCCACCGCGGTTTGGGTGGGCACCGTCAAGGGCGACGAGCCGCTGGAAACTGCCTCGGGCGCAGCGGTTTACGGTTCAGGTCTGCCGTCGGACATCTGGAAGGCGACCATGGACGGCGCCCTGAAGGGCACCCAGAACGAGACGTTCCCCAAGCCCACCGAAATCGGCGGCTACGCGGGTGTTCCCGCGCCGCCCCCGCCACCGCCGGTGCCACCATCGGAGACCGTGATCCAACCCACCGTCGAAGTGGCGCCCGGAATCACCATCCCGGTCGGTCCGCCCACTACCATCACCCTCGCGCCGGCGCCCCCAGGGCCGCCGTCGGTTCTGCCGCCCACTGAAAACCCCACGCCGCCGCCGTGACCCGTGCACAGTCGCAGCGCGTCGGCACCTCGCCGGCGCGGTTGGCAGCAGATCGGCGTAGCGCAGATAACCGCGATTGCCCAAGCCGTACCGACGTTTTGGGCGCCGCACTGGCCGGTGTTATCGGGGGGCCGGTCGGCCGGCACGCGTTGATCGGCCGTGCCCGGTCTCTGACCCCGCTGCGCGCGATGTTTGCGATCGCCTTGGTGTTCCTCGCGCTCGGCTGGTCGACGAAGGCGGCCTGCCTGCAAAGCACCGGTACCGGACCAGGCGATCAGCGGGTGGCCAACTGGGACAACCAACGCGCCTACTACGAGCTGTGCTACTCCGACACCGTGCCGCTGTATGGCGCGGAGTTGTTGAGCCAGGGCAAGTTTCCGTACAAGTCGAGCTGGATCGAAACCGACAGCAGCGGCACACCGCAGACCCGCTACGACGGTCAGATCGCGGTGCGGTACATGGAGTATCCGGTGCTGACCGGGGTCTATCAGTACCTGTCGATGGCGGTGGCCAAGACCTACACCGCGTTGAGCAAGCTTGGTCTGGTACCGGTAGTCGCCGAGGTGGTGATGTTTTTTAACTTCGCCGCATTTGGGCTGGCGATGGCCTGGCTGGCCACCGTCTGGGCGACCGCGGGCTTGGCGGGCCGGCGGGTCTGGGATGCGGCGCTGGTGGCCGCCTCTCCGCTGGTGATCTTTCAGATCTTCACCAACTTCGATGCGCTGGCAACGGTTTTCGCGATGGGTGGTCTGCTGGCGTGGGCGCGGCGCAGACCGGTGCTCGCCGGTGTGCTGATCGGGCTGGGTGTCGCGGCCAAACTGTATCCGCTGTTGTTCCTTGGTCCCTTGCTGGTGCTGGGAATCCGGGCGGGACGGTTACGCGATGTTGTCCGCACTACCGTGGCCACCGCGGTGACCTGGCTGTTGGTGAACTTGCCGGTGCTGGTGCTTTATCCGCGGGGCTGGTCGGAATTCTTCCGGTTGAACACCCGCCGCGGCGACGACATGGATTCGCTGTACAACGTCGTGAAGTCGTTCACCGGGTGGCGCGGGTTTGATCCCAGCCTGGGCTTCTGGGAACCGCCGGTGCTGCTGAACGCCGTTGTGACGGTGTTGTTCGGATTGTGTTGCGCGGCAATTGCTTACATCGCGTTAACCGCGCCGCAGCGGCCGCGGCTGGCGCAGCTGACGTTTTTGGTGGTGGCAGCGTTCCTGTTGACCAACAAGGTATGGAGCCCGCAATTCTCGCTCTGGTTGGTGCCGCTGGCCGTGCTGGCCCTGCCGCATCGCCGGATCCTGTTGGCGTGGATGACGATCGACGCGCTGGTATGGGTACCCCGGATGTATTACCTGTACGGCAACCCGAACCGCTCGCTGCCAGAGCAATGGTTCACCACGACGGTGCTGCTGCGCGACATCGCGGTCGTGCTGCTATGCGCATTGGTAGTCCGGCAGATCTACCGCCCCAACGAGGATTTGGTGCGCTGGCAAGGTCGGGTCGACGATCCAGCGGGAGGAGTCTACGATCGCGCGCCGGACGCCGTACCTGGCTGGTTGCCGCACTGGTTGCGTCCGACCGCGCTGAGGCAGCGGGTCGCTACTGTCCCTCTGGAGGCTTGATGCAGGTCGTGATCCCGCTGTTCCCGCGCTTCACCGCTCTGGACGCAATCGGGCCTTATGAAGTCCTGCAACGTATTCCGTCGATGGACGTGGTGTTCGTGGGGCATCAGCGCGGCGAGGTACGCACCGAAAATGGCATGCTCGGCGTGACATGCGATGCCACCTTCGACGAAGTCGGCGCGCCGGATATCGTGGTGTTCCCCGGTGGCATTGGGACCCGCGTGCTCCTCGACAACGAAACCATCCGCGGCTGGCTGCAATCGGTGCATCCGCGAACCACATTCACGACGTCGGTATGTACCGGTGCGCTATTGCTCGGCGCCGCAGGACTTCTCGATGGGCTCACCGCGACGACGCATTGGCGGGCCGCCGACGAGCTCAACCGACTGGGTGCGCGGTATGTGCCGGACCGCGTCGTCGAGCATCTCCCGCAACGAATCATCACCGCCGCCGGCGTGTCCAGCGGCATCGACATGGCCTTGCGGCTGGTTGAGCTGCTCGTCGATCGGGAGGCCGCGCAGGCCGCGCAGCTGCTCATCGAATACGACCCGCAGCCGCCGTTCGACACGGGCGCGCTGGCCAAGGCCGACGTGGCGACAAAGGCCCGGGCCGCCGAGTTCCTGCAATCTCGCAAATGACTGCTGGGAGCGCCATCAGTACGAAACTGTTGCTCACAGGGCCTCTGCCACATGAGCGGCGGTGACCGCGTGGGCTGTACTCGCGAGTTCGTCGTCGAAGAAGGCCCTTACCTTCTCGATAGGCATCAAACCGCGGCAGTAGCTATTTCTCAAGTGGGCAGACCCGGGTGATTCATACTATTTGCGGACCCCGCAGGAGCGTAGTTAGCAGCAACTAAGTGTCAGATGAGGAGTCAGCTCGTGGAGCATGGTGGTGGTGCTGGCCCCGGGTTTGTTGGTGGGTCGGCGGGGTGTGGGGGTGGTGATTTCGTCGCGATTGTGGGGATGGCGTGTCGTTTTCCGGGTGCGTCGGATTTGTCGGGGTTGTGGTGTTTGTTGCGTGATGGTGTGGATGCGGTTGATGTGGTTCCGCGGGGTAGGGGTATTGGTGTGGGGCGGGCGGGTTTGATTGAGGGTTGTGATGAGTTTGATGCGGGGTTTTTTGGGATTTCGCCGCGGGAGGCGGCGTCGATGGATCCGCAGCAGGGTTTGGCGTTGGAGTTGTGTTGGGAGGGGTTCGAGGATGCCGGGATTGTTGTTGATCGGTTGACGCCGTTGTCGGTGGGTGTCTTTTTGGGTGTGATGGCTAATGATTTCGCGGATTTGATGGGGACTGTTCCTGATGAGCAGATTAGTCCTTATTTGCATACCGGTATGGGTCGGAGTTTGATCGCTAATCGCGTTTCTCGCGCGTTGAGTTTGTCGGGGCCGAGTTTGACCGTCGATACCGGCCAGTCGTCGTCGTTGGTGGCGGTTCATTTGGCGTGTGAGAGTTTGCGGCGTCGGGAGTGTGGGGTTGCGTTGGCTGGTGGTGTGAATTTGATTTTGTCGCGCCATCACAGTCTGCGGACGGCGAAGTTTGATGCGCTTTCCCCGGACGGGCGGTGTTATGTCTTCGATTCGCGTGCTAATGGGTATGTGCGTGGCGAGGGCGGTGGGGTGGTTGTGTTGAAATCGCTGGCTGACGCTGTGCATTCGGGTGACCGGATTTATGGCGTTATCCGGGGTAGTGCGATCAATGCGGGTAGCGCTCATGCCGGTATCACGGTTCCTTCGGAATCTGCTCAAGCCGACGTGATCACACGCGCGTTGGCTAATGCCGGGCTGGGTCCTGAGGAGATTGGCTATGTGGAGCTTCATGGGACGGGCACTGCGGTGGGTGATCCTGTTGAGGCGGGCGCGCTTGGCGCTGTTTATGGAAATGCCCGGGGGCGGGGCGCGGCGTTGGGTGTTGGTTCGATCAAAACCAATATCGGTCATCTGGAGGGCGCGGCCGGAATCGCTGGCCTGATCAAGGCGGCATTGTGTGTGCAGCGGCAAGAACTTGTCGCGAGCCTGAACTTCTCGAAAGCCAATCCGCGGATCCCGTTGGATGAATTACGTCTGCGGGTGGTGACCAAGCATGAGCGCTGGCCTGCCGGCAGCGGCTCGCTGTCGGTTGGTGTGTCCTCGTTTGGTATGGGCGGCAGCAATTGCCATGTCATCGTGTGCCCGCCGTCGCGGTCGCCCGAGGCCGATGTTGTCTCGGCGCAGGTGACAGCGGCCCCGGTTGTGGCCGAGGCGGGGTTGGCGCTGGCGTGGGTGGTGTCGGCCAAGACCGAGACCGGGCTTAAAGCGCAGGCGGCCCGGTTGGGCTCGTATGTGGCCGACCATCCCGGGTTGGGGGCCGCCGATGTGGGGTTGTCGTTGGCCACCACGCGGGCGGGGTTGGAGCATCGGGCGGTGGTGGTGGGTGCCGATCGTGGCGAGTTGCTGGCCGGGTTGGCCGGGTTGGCGGCCGGGTCCCCGACACCGGGGGTGGTGACCGGGCGTGTGGCAGACGGTAAGACCGCGTTCGTGTTTCCTGGTCAGGGGGGCCAGTGGCCGGCCATGGCGGTGCAGTTGTGGGATTTCTCGCCGGTGTTCGCCGCGCAGATGCGCGCGTGCGGGCAGGCGCTGGCCCCGCATGTGGGGTGGTCGTTGGAAGAAGTGCTGCGCGGCGGGGATGAGTCGTGGTTGACCCGGGTGGATGTGGTGCAGCCGGCGTTGTTCGCGGTGATGGTGTCGTTAGCGGCGTTATGGCGGGCCTGCGGGGTGACACCTGACATGGTGATGGGCCATTCCCAGGGCGAGATCGCCGCGGCGTATGTGGCCGGCGGGCTGAGTTTAGAAGACGCGGCAAAGGTGGTGGCGCTGCGCAGCCAGGCGATCGCCGAGCTGGCCGGGTCGGGCGGGATGGCTGCGATCGGGTTGCCGGCAGCCCAGGTCGACCAGCGGCTGACGCAGTACGGCCAGCGGGTGTCGGTGGCCGCGCTCAACAGCCCGGCCTCCACGGTGGTCTGCGGCGAGCCGGCGGCATTGGACGAATTGGTGGCCGCCTGTGCGGCCCAAGGGGTGTTCGCCCGGCGTATCCCGGTGGATTACGCCTCGCATTCAGCGCAGGTGGAGGTTGTTGAGCAGCGGCTGGTGGCGCAGTTGTCGGGGATTAGCCCGCGGTCGGGCACGGTGCCGTTTTACTCCACGGTCACCGGTGAGCAGCTAAGCACCGAGGCCCTCGACGGCCGGTATTGGTATGCCAATTTGCGTCAGCCGGTCCAGTTCGAGCGGGCCACTCGCGGGCTGATCGAGCAGGGGTGTCGGGCGTTGATCGAGATGGGTCCGCATCCGGTGTTAGCGGTCGCGATGGCCGAAACGGTTGAGGCCAGCAGCGCGGGTGCGGTGGCGGTGTTGGGTTCACTGCGCCGCGACGAAGGCGGTTGGCCGCGCTTTGTCACCTCACTCGCCGAAGCAAACGTGGCCGGAGTCAGCGTGAACTGGGCAACGATATTTGCCCTGCATCACCCCACGCGAGTGCGATTGCCGACGTATGCATTCCAGCGGCAGCGGTACTGGCTGTCGGGCAGGTCGGTGGGGGATGTCGCGTCGGTGGGTTTGTCGGGGGTGGGGCATCCGTTTTTGGCCGGGGGGGTGTGTTTGGGGGGTGAGCGGGGGTGGTTGTTTAGCGGGAGTTTGTCGGTGCAGACCCATCGGTGGCTGGCTGATTATGCGGTGGCTGATGTGGTGTTGGTGCCGGGGTCGGCGTTTGTGGAGTTGGTGTTGGCTGCGGGGGCTAGGGCTGGTGTGCCGCGGGTAGAGGAGTTGGTGATTGAGGCGCCGTTGTTGTTGCCTGAGCAGGGCGCGGTGGCGTTGCAGTTGTTGATCGGCGGCCCGGATGCCGAGGGTCGCTGCGGGTTTGAGGTGTATTCACGTCCGGAGCACTCTGTTGGGCTAGCTGGTGATGGGGATGTGGGGGTGGGGTGGGTTCATCACGTTAGTGGTGTGTTGGTGGCCGGTGTGGATGGTGGGGAGTTAGAGGAGTGGTCGTCGGTGTGGCCGCCGCCGGGTGCGGTTGCTGTGGCTGGTTCGTTGTATGACCAGCCGGGCGGGGTGGGTGGTTTTCATTATGGTCCGGCGTTTCAGGCGGTGCGTGCGGTGTGGCGCCGGGGTGAGGAGTTGTTTGTTGAGGTGGGGTTGGATGCTGATCTGATCGGTGAGGCGGCGGGTTTTGGGGTGCATCCGGCGTTGTTGAACGCGGCGTGGCATGTGGCCCCGGATTTGTGGGGTGACCAGTCGGCGTCGGGTGGGTTGCCGGTGTCGTTTGCTTGGGGTGGGGTGTCGTTACGGCGCGGGGTGTTTCGGCGTTGCGGGTGGCGATCGGTTCGGTTGAGGGCGGGGGGTTGTGGTTACGGGCGGTGGATGAGGTTTGGGGCGCCGGTGGTGTCGGTGGAGTCGGTGCAGTTTCGGCGGGTGGATGCTGTGGCGTTGGGTCGGGTGGGGGCGCGGCGGCTGGATTGGCTGCATGAGGTGGACTGGGTGGCAGTACAAAGCCCGCCTGAGGGGGTGGTGCCGGGGGTGGCGGTCCTTGATCGCGGCGGGCCGATGGAGTTAGCGGGGGAGGGTGTGCGGTGTTATCCGGATTTGGGGGCGTTGATCGCCGTGGTTGGTGCGGGGGGCAGCGCACCGGAGGTGGTGTTGACCGCGGTGCCGATCGCCGCTGCTGGTGTTGGTGAGGTTCGTGGGGGGTTGTATGACACCTTGGAGCTGATTCAGGCGTGGTTGGGTGAGCCGGTTTTGGGGGGTTCGCGGTTGGTGGTGGTGACTCAGGCGGCGGTGGCGGCTGTTGAGGGTGAGGTGCCTGATTTGGCGGGTGCGCTGGTGGAGGGGTTGTTGCGCAGCGCGGCGTCGGAGCATCCGGGCCGGTTTATGTTGCTCGATCTTGATGGCAGTGCGGCGTCGTGGGCGGCGGTGCCGGCGGCGGTGGCCCAGCGTGGTGAGCCGCGGTTGGCGGTGCGCGACGGTGTGGTGTTGGCGCCTCGGCTGGTGCAGGTGAGCGAGCAAGTCGGGGATCCGGTGGCGGGGTCGGTGTTTGATCCGGCGGCGGCGGTGTTGATCACCGGGGGGACTGGGGTGTTGGGGATGGCGCTGGCCCGGCATGTGGCGGCCCGGTATGGGGTGGGGCATGTGGTGTTGGTGAGTCGGGGTGGTGCGGCGGCGGCCGGGGTTGAGCAGTTGGTTGCGGAGTTGGGCGAGTTGGGGTGTGGGGTGCAGGTGGTGGCCTGCGATGTGGGCGATCGTGAGCAGTTGGCGGGGTTGGTGGACAGCGTTTGTGGTGAGCATCGGCTGGGCGCGGTCATTCATGTTGCTGGGGTGTTGGCGGATGGGGTGATTGAGTCGCTGGATCGTGCGCGGGTGGAGCAGGTGTTGGCGCCCAAGGTCGATGGTGCGTGGCATTTGCATGAGTTGACCCGGGAGATGGGGTTGTCGGCGTTTGTGTTGTTTTCTTCGGCTGCTGCGGTGTTGGGCAGCGCGGGGCAGGCCAATTATGTGGCGGGCAACGCGTTTTTGGATGCGTTGGCGTGCTACCGGCGCGGGCAGGGGTTGGCGGGGGTGTCGTTGGGGTGGGGGTTGTGGGAGCAGGCCAGCGCCATGGCCGGCGAGATGCAGCGGATGGGGTTGGCGGGGATGTCGACCGAGCAGGGTTTGGAGTTGTTTGATCTGGCGTGTGCGCGCGGTGAGCCGGTGTTGGTGCCGGCGCGTCTGGATGTGGCCGCGTTGCGTCGCCAAGCGCGGTTGGGGTTGTTGCCGGCGGTGTTGAGTGGGTTGGTGAGTCTTCCGGTCGCGGCGGCTTCGGCTGGCGGTTCGTTGGCCCAGCGGCTGGCTAGAGCAGCTGAGGCGGACTGGGATGCGGTGTTGTTGGCGGAGTTGCGGGGTCAGCTGGCCGCGGTGTTGGGGCACTCCTCGCCGGAGGCGGTGGCGGCGGAGCGGGCGTTTAGCGATCTGGGGTTGGACTCGCGGGGCGCGGTGGAGTTGCGTAACCGGTTGGCTCAGGCCACGGGTCTGACGTTGCCGGCCACGGTGATTTTCGATCACCCCAACTTGGCTGCGGTGGCTGGGTATTTGCGGGCGCGTTTGCAGGGCGGGGCGACCGGGGTGGTGGTGCGTGCGCGGGTGCGGGCCGATGAGCCGATTGCGGTGGTGGGGATGGGGTGTCGGTTGCCGGGTGGGGTGGATGGCCCGCAGGGGTTGTGGGAGGTGGTTGTGGGGGGTCGGGATGTGATCTCGGGGTTCCCGACCGATCGGGGTTGGGATGTGGAGGGTCTTTATGATCCCGATCCTGATCGGGTGGGGGCGTCGTATACCCGGATGGGGGGGTTTGTTGAGGGGGTGGCCGATTTTGATGCGGGGTTTTTCGGGATTTCTCCGCGTGAGGCGTTGGCGATGGATCCCCAGCAGCGGCTGTTGTTGGAGACGGCGTGGGAGACCTTTGAGTCGGCCGGGATTGATCCGCGTTCGGTGCGCGGCAGTGACATTGGGGTCTTCGCTGGGGCGTATTCCTCCCAGTACGGAGGTGGGGGCGGGGCCGAGGTGGAGGGGTATTTGCTGACGGGCACTGAGGCCAGTGTGGTCTCGGGTCGGATTGCGTATGTGTTCGGGTTGGGGGGTCCGGCGGTGACGGTGGATACCGCGTGTTCGTCGTCGTTGGTGGCGGTGCATCAGGCGTGTGCGGCGTTGCGGGCTGGGGAGTGTTCGTTGGCGTTGGCTGGTGGGGTGACGGTGATGGCGACGCCGAGGATTTTTGTGGAGTTTTCCCGGCAGCGGGGGCTGTCGGTGGATGGGCGGTGTAAGTCGTTTGCGGCTGGGGCGGATGGGACGGGGTTTGCTGAGGGTGCGGGCCTGGTGTTGGTGGAGCGGCTTTCTGATGCCCGCCGCAACGGGCATGAGGTGTTGGCGGTGATCCGGGGTAGTGCGGTCAATCAGGACGGGGCCTCGAACGGGTTGACCGCCCCGAACGGGCCCTCGCAGGAGCGGGTGATCGCCGCGGCGCTGGCCAGCGCGGGGTTGGGGCCCGCGGAGGTGGATGTGGTGGAGGCCCATGGCACGGGCACGGTGTTGGGCGATCCGATTGAGGCCCAGGCGATTATCGCGACCTACGGGCAAGGCCGGGATCCGGATCGGCCGCTGTGGTTGGGGTCGGTCAAATCCAACATCGGCCATACCCAGGCCGCCGCGGGGGTGGCCGGGGTGATCAAGATGATCCAGGCATTGCGTCATGAGGTGTTGCCACAGACCTTGCATGTCGATGAGCCGTCTGCGCATGTGGATTGGTCGGCCGGTGCGGTGTCGCTGCTGACCCAGGCCCAGCCCTGGCCGCATAACGGGCGGGTACGCCGGGCAGCGGTGTCCTCGTTCGGCATTTCGGGCACCAACGCCCACCTGATCCTGGAGCAGGCCCCCGCTTCGGAGCTGCCCGCCGACGGTGAGGTCCAAAGCGTCCCGGTGGACGTGTCGGATTCGGTGCTGGCGTGGGTGATCTCGGCCAAGACCGAGACCGGGCTTAAAGCGCAGGCGGCCCGGTTGGGCTCCTATCTGGCCGACCATCCCGGGTTGGGGGCCGCCGATGTGGGGTTTTCGTTGGCCACGGGCCGGGCCGGGTTGGAGCACCGAGCGGTGGTGGTCGGTGCCGACCGGGGCGAGTTGCTGGCCGGGTTGGCCGGGTTGGCGGCCGGGTCCCCGACACCGGGGGTGGTGACCGGGCGTGTGGCAGACGGTAAGACCGCGTTCGTGTTCGCCGGTCAGGGGGGCCAGTGGCCGGCCATGGCGGTGCAGTTGTGGGATTTCTCGCCGGTGTTCGCCGCGCAGATGCGCGCGTGCGGGCAGGCGCTGGCCCCGCATGTGGGGTGGTCGTTGGAGGAAGTGCTGCGCGGCGGGGATGAGTCGTGGTTGACCCGGGTGGATGTGGTGCAGCCGGCGTTGTTCGCGGTGATGGTGTCGTTAGCGGCGTTATGGCGGGCCTGCGGGGTGACACCTGACATGGTGATGGGCCATTCCCAGGGCGAGATCGCCGCGGCGTATGTGGCCGGCGGGCTGAGTTTAGAAGACGCGGCAAAGGTGGTGGCGCTGCGCAGCCAGGCGATCGCCGAGCTGGCCGGGTCGGGCGGGATGGCTGCGATCGGGTTGCCGGCAGCCCAGGTCGACCAGCGGCTGACGCAGTACGGCCAGCGGGTGTCGGTGGCCGCAATCAACAGCCCGGCCTCCACGGTGGTCTGCGGTGACCCGGCGGCATTGGACGAATTGGTGGCCGCCTGTGCGGCCCAAGGGGTGTTCGCCCGGCGGATCCCGGTGGATTACGCCTCGCATTCAGCGCAGGTGGAGGTTGTTGAGCAGCGGCTGGTGGCGCAGTTGTCGGGGATTAGCCCGCGGGCGGGCACGGTGCCGTTTTACTCCACAGTCACCGGTGAGCAGCTAAGCACCGAGGCCCTCGACGGCCGGTATTGGTATGCCAATTTGCGTCAGCCGGTCCAGTTCGAGCGGGCCACTCGCGGGCTGATCGAGCAGGGGTGTCGGGCGTTGATCGAGATGGGTCCGCATCCGGTGTTAGCGGTCGCGATGACCGAAACAGCCGAAGCCAGCAACGCGGGTGCGGTGGCGGTGTTGGGTTCACTGCGCCGCGACGAAGGCGGTTGGCCGCGCTTTGTCACCTCACTCGCCGAGGCGCACGTAGCCGGAGTAACCGTGAACTGGGCAACGATATTTGCCCCGCATCACCCTAAGCGGGTGGAGTTACCGACGTATGCGTTTGAGCACCAGCGATATTGGTTGACGGGGACGCCGGCGGGGTCTGGGGATGTGTCGGGGTCGGGGTTGGATCGGGCTGAGCATGCGTTGTTGGGGGCGGTGCTAGCCCAGGCGGATTCGGGTGGGGTGGTGCTGACCGGGCAGCTGTCGCTGAGCGCGCAGCCGTGGTTGGCCGATCATGCGGTGGGCGGGGTGGTGCTGTTTCCCGGGACCGGGTTTGTGGAGTTGGCCATCCGTGCCGGCGACGAGGTGGGGTGCGGGGTCATTGAGGAGCTGACATTGGCGGCTCCGCTGGTGCTGCCGACTCAGGGCCAGGTGCGGGTTCAGGTGGTGGTGGGTGGGGTCGGTGAGTCCGGTGGACGCCCAGTGTCGGTGTATTCGCTTGGCGGCGAAGCTGATTCGCAGTGGGTACGGCACGCCGCGGGGATGCTCGGGGCCGGTCACGCTGGCTCCTCGGCCGATCTGTCGGTGTGGCCGCCGGTGGGCGCGCTCAGCGTGGATATCTCGGATGCTTATGCGCGGTTGGCCGAGCGCGGCTATGAGTACGGGCGTGCGTTTCGCGGATTGAGGTCGATGTGGCGGCGCGGCCAGGAAGTGTTCGTCGAAGTTGGTGTGCCTGAGGATGCCGGGGTTGACCTTGGCGGGTTTGGGTTGCATCCGGTGTTATTCGACGCGGCGCTTCATGCGGTGGCATTGGCCGCCGACACCGGCACCGCCCAGACACTGCTGCCGTTCTCCTGGCGCGCGGTGTCGCTACACGCCCGGGGTGCTTCGTGGGTACGGGCCCGCATCGCCCCGGTCGATGCCGACAGTGATGGTGGTGGTGGATTCTCGGTGGAGCTGGCCGACATCACGGGTGGGCCGGTGTTGTCGGTGGGTTTGCTGACCGCCCGCCCGATATCGGCTGAACAGTTGCGGTCGGCGGCGTCGGCCGCTGGCCGTGGCGGGTCTGGTCGGTTGTTTGAGCTGGATTGGGTGACGGCGCCGGTCCCGACCGAACCGCCGGCCGCGGTGTCGGTGCTTTCCTGGGATGGTTTCGAACAATCGGCAATGCCCGCCGACGCCCCGGATGCGCCGGACGTGGTGGTGTGGGAGCTGCCGATCTCGCCCGGTGCGGTGGTGGCGGGAGTGTATGCGGCCACCCATGCCGCTCTTGAGAGATTGCAATCGTGGCTGGCGCGGGATCGGGCGGCAGTGTTGGTGGTGTTGACCCATGGAGCGGTCGGATTGGCCGGGGAAGACGTCACCGATTTGGCGGGGGCGGCGGTGTGGGGGTTGGTGCGTGCGGCGCAGGCCGAACAACCAGGGCGGATCGTGCTGGTGGACACCGACGCGCCGGTGGACGTGGCTGTGCTGGTTGGCCTCGGGGAACCCCAGCTGCTTGTGCGCAGCGGCGGGGTGTATCTGGCTCGGTTGGCCCCAGCGCCGCCGCTGCTGCGGGTACCGCCGGGAGAGACGACGTGGCGGTTGGCCGTTGGTGGTGGGGGCACGTTTGAGGATGTGGTGGTGCAACCGTGCCCGCAGGCGCACGCTCCGTTGGGTGCCGGGCAGGTGCGGGTGGCGGTGCGCGCAGTGGGGGTCACTTTCCGGGATGTGCTGGCGGTATCGGGGATGTACCTAGGCCAGGCGCCGGTGCTGGGTTGTGAGGGCGCTGGGGTGGTGGTCGAGATCGGCCCTGATGTGGCCGGTGTGGCCGTCGGTGATGCGGTGCTGGGGTTGATAGAGGGGGTGGGTCCGCTGGCGGTGGTGGATCAGCGGCTGGTTTTCAGGGTGCCGTCGGGATGGTCGTTTGTCCAAGCAGCGGGTGTGCCGGTGGCGTTTTTGACCGCCTGGTTTGTGTTGGCGGACCTAGCCGCCCTCAGTGCTGGGGAGTCGGTGTTGGTGCACGCCGCGACCGAGGGGGTGGGGATGGCCGCGGTGCAGTTGGCCCGGTTACGGGGGGCCACGATTTTCGTCACCGCCGGCCGCGGTAAGTGGGACACGCTGCGCGCCATGGGTTTTGATGAAGAGCATATCGCTGATTCGCGCACGCTGGAGTTTGAGCAGAAATTCTTGGCGGTCACCGGAGGCCGTGGGGTGGATGTGGTGCTCAACGCGTTGGCCGGTGAGTTCCTCGACGCGTCGCTGCGGCTTTTGGCCGATGGTGGGCGTTTTATCGAAATGGGCAAGACCGACATCCGCGATCCGCAGACGATCGCCAAAACACATCCCGGTGTGTGGTATCGGGCGTTCGACTTGGCTGAGGCCGGACCGGAGCGAATCGCGGCGATATTGGTCGAATTGGGGGGGCTGTTTGAGGCCCGAACGTTACATCGGTTGCCTGTGAAGGCCTGGGATGTGCGTTGCGCCGCGGCGGCTTATCGGTATGTCAGTCGGGCCTGCCATGTCGGCAAGGTGGTGTTGACGATGCCGGGGGTGTTTGCCGATGCGTTGGCCGCGGGCACGGTGTTGATCACGGGCGGTACCGGGATGGCCGGTGCGGTGTTAGCCCGCCACGTGGTGGCTGCCTATGGGGTGCGGCATCTGCTGTTGGTGAGCCGACGTGGGATGGCCGCCGAGGGTGCCGGTGAGCTGGTGGCAGAGCTGACCCGGGCGGGGGCGCAGGTTCAGGTGGTCGCCTGCGACGTTGCTGACCGCGCGGCGGTAGCGGGGCTGTTGGACCGGTTGGCGGGGCAGTGTCCGCCGTTGACGGGGGTGATTCATGCCGCGGGGACCCTCGATGACGCGCTGATCGGTTCGTTGACGCCGGATCGGGTGGATGCAGTATTGCGGGCCAAGGTGGATGCGGCGTGGAACCTGCACGAGGTGACCTGCGACATGGGGTTGCCGATGTTTGCGCTGTGCTCCTCGATCGCGGGTGTGGTGGGCACTGCGGGCCAGGGCAATTATGCGGCCGCGAATGCGTTTTTGGATGGGTTGGCCGCTCATCGGCATGCGGCGGGGTTGGCGGGAGTGTCGTTGGCGTGGGGGTTGTGGGAGCAGGCCAGCGCGATGACCGGGCATTTGACCGATCGTGATAGGGCGCGGATGAGTCGTGGCGGAGTGGCGGCGATGACCGCCGAGCAGGCCGTCGAGATGTTCGATACCGCTCTAACGCTGGATCGCCCCACCGTGGTGGCCGCCCGCATAGACCATGCGGCGCTGGTTAACCGGGCTCAAAACGCTGAACTGGCGCCGTTATTTGGCGGGCTGATCCGCCGCCCGCTGCGACGGCAGGTCAAGGGTGCCGGCTCCGGGCCAGGGCTGATGGGAGGGCGACTGGCCGGGCTAAACGACACTGAACAACTCCGGGTGGTAAGGGAGTTGATCCTTCAGTGCACCGCAGATGTACTCGGGTGGGCGCGCGACGATCGAGCTAAATCGACTTTCGAGAATTCCGGCTTGGACTCATTGAATGCCATGGAGATCAGAAATCTGCTTAATTCGGCCACGGGTTTGAAATTGTCGCAAACGGTTATTTTTGATTACAAAACCCCTGATCTGTTGGCCCGTCACATTGTGGATAGGATCAATGAGCGTAGGAAAAATATTTCGACCGTCGATTCGCGATCCAGCGGATCCATCACCGAGGAATCGCGGTCGATTCTGATTCAGGATTCGCTTGAAGCACTATTCAAGGATGCGGTTGACGCGGGAAAAATGAGCGAAGGAATGCACCTGCTGCGCGCAGCATCGCGGCTCCGGCCGGTGTTCGGACCAGAGTGCGATGCGGACATTTTGCCGACTGCGACGAGGTTTACCGCCGGACCCAGATTGCCGCACCTGGTATTTATATGCACATCGGTATTTACCAGCGGTGTGTATGTTTATGCACGCATTGCGTCCGCATTTGAAAGCGTAAGACCTGTATCGGCTGTCCCACTTTGTGGATTCTCGGCGGGCGAACCTCTACCCAGCTCGCCCGAGGCCGCGGTGAAGTCGCTTGCGCGTGTGGTTATGGAGCTGGTAGGCGATGAGCCTTTTGTTCTTGCCGGCTATTCATCTGGTGGACATTTAGCCTATGCTCTGGGTGATTACTTTGAACACACGGAGAATGTGAGTGTGGCGGGAGTGGCATTACTGGATACCTATTCAATTGAAGATGGTGAACTATTATTGTCAACGAGTAATGATCTTTTTTACACAATGTACGAAAGAACACGCGATTGGGGGTTGTATAACGGTACTAGGCTGACCGCGATGGCGGGGTGGTCTGAACTGATGCCAAGTCTATACAAAGGGCCTCTTGAAGCAGATGTACTATTTGTGCAATGCACCAGGCCTTATCTCAAGGTGCGTTCTGAGTCTGGAAGTTTAGAGTACGCTATAGCCACGCCTTGGGCACCAAAACAGACTGTACGCACTGTACCGGCGCATCATGAATCCGTAGTATTTGAAGGCGCCGAGTTAGTAGCACAAATTCTAGAAGAATGGATTACCAGCCTCGAAATTTCACGGTAGCCCGGAGTTCTGAGGCCCCCGGAAATGGTCGCATTTCATGGCGTTTAAGCTCAGCCCCGGTCTGCAGGGTCCGCCACGCAGTGTAGAGCGGATCGGTTTGCGGCCGCGGTGTCCACAGGTGTCGAGTTGAAGACGGCGCCGGCAGGTATCCAGCGCCTCGCCGGTTAGCTAAGCCACGGACGGTTTGAAATACGGATACCGGCGTTGCGCCGCAATTACGGCAGATACAGTCAAGCAATGCGCCAGGCGGATCGGCCGCGGCGTGAGCCGAAGACCATTGCCAGCACGCACGCCACGGACGGATCGCGCCTGGACGACGACGCCCGTCCCGTCGACTATCCCACCACGCTGGATTCCAGACTCTTGATGACCATCGTGGCGTGCCTGATGCTCACGGTGATGGTCACCCTGGACACGACGGTCGTCAATGTGGCCCAGCGGACGTTCATCGACGAGTTCTCCTCGACCCAGGCTCTCGTCGCATGGACATCTACCGGCTACACGCTGTCGTTGGCCGCGGTGATTCCGCTCACCGGCTGGGCAGCCAACCGGCTGGGCACCAAACGGCTCGCGATAGCTTCGGTGCTGCTGTTCACCTTCGGATCCTTACTGTGCGGAATGGCATCAAACATCACCCAACTGGTGGCCTTTCGGGCGCTGCAGGGGCTTGGCGGCGGGATAGTCATACCGCTGCAGCTCATCATCCTGGCTCGTGCGGCTGGTCCGGCACGGTTAGCCCGCGTGATGACGATCAGCAATATCACCGCCTTGATGGCCCCGATTTTCGGGCCCGTTCTCGGTGGCTGGTTGATCAGCTCATTTGGCTGGCAGTGGATCTTCTTGATCAACATCCCCATGGGGGCGCTCGCCTTGGCACTGGCGGTATTCGTTCTCCCCAGCAATGATTCATTGCCCGCGGAGTCACTGGACGTCCTCGGCATGATCGTGCTGTCCCCGGGGCTCGTGCTGCTTCTTTATGGGCTGTCACTGTTGCCGGAGCGCGGCACGGCCAGCGATCCGCACACCTGGGTACCGATAACCGTTGGAGTGATGCTGACCGGGGCTTTCGTATTACACGCCCTGCGTCGGGCCGATCATGCGCTGATCGATCTGCGTCTATTGAAGAATCGAACAGTCGCTGCGGCCAACGGCACCAGGTTCGTGTTCGCCGTCGCCTTTTTCGGCAGCTGCCTGCTGTTTCCGGCCTATTTCCAGCAGGTCCTCGGAAAGACACCGTTGCAGTCCGGACTAGTTCTCATACCGCAATCCCTGGCCGCGGCCGTCACCGTGCCGATCGTAGGTCGACTGATGGAAACGCGGGGGCCGCGCCGCGTGGTGTTGGGCGGGACGGCCGCGACCGTCGTGGGCATGGGCATGTTTGTCTACGGCATGAGCCAAGAGCACGTACACCTAACGGTGCTGCTGGCCGGGCTCGCGACGTTCGGCGCCGGCTCCGCCTGCATGATGGTTCCGGTTTCCTGGTCGGCGGTGCACACACTCAATTCCAGCGAGGTAGCGCACGGCTCAACGTTATTCAACGTCAACCACACCGTCGCCGCGTCTGTCGGCGCTGCGTTGATGTCGGTGATGCTCACCAGCAGGTTCAACGCGAGTGCCAACATAGCCGCAGCGAGACAAGCAGATTCGATCCGCGCCGAGGCGGCCCGCCGGCTTGCGCCGCTCGACCCGGCCAAGCTGCCTTCCCAGGTTCGGCTCCCCGACTTCACCGAACACCTCACCAACGACTTGTCACTGGCCTATGCCGGGGTGTTCCTGATCGCCACGATCGTGGTCGCGGCAACCGTGGTACCCGCGTCGTTGCTACCCAAGCGGCCCGGCGGCCAGGTCGAGCTGCTACAGGTTGAGCCGTAAGAGCGAAACCGCACGCTATTCGTTGCATGCGCCGCGGGTCATGGCAACCTGCCGCAACTTCGCGATCAGCATTTTCCGGATCGACGGCTAGCAGAACATCCCCACCGGACTAAGCCACCACGCCAGACGCCCGGATCACGCCCTCGCGCTGGTGCTGACCTCAGCGAAATCTGCCAGTCAGAGTCGCTCACCAACCCTTCCGGGACTTTGGCGCCGAACTCCCTTTCTGTCGGAAGAGCCGGTTACGCTTACCAGCAGTTCGGAGAATCCCAGTCGCACACGACGATGGATGCATGAAACCCGGGATGCTGCAAGGAGTTAGCTCATGGACGACCACGCTGACGCCGAACGAGAATCTTTCGCGGATTCGGCGGGGTGTGGGGGTGGTGATTTCGTCGCGATTGTGGGGATGGCGTGTCGTTTTCCGGGTGCGTCGGATTTGTCGGGGTTGTGGTGTTTGTTGCGTGATGGTGTGGATGCGGTTGATGTGGTTCCGCGGGGTAGGGGTATTGGTGTGGGGCGGGCGGGTTTGGTTGAGGGTTGTGATGAGTTTGATGCGGGGTTTTTTGGGATTTCGCCGCGGGAGGCGGCGTCGATGGATCCGCAGCAGGGTTTGGCGTTGGAGTTGTGTTGGGAGGGGTTCGAGGATGCCGGGATTGTTGTTGATCGGTTGACGCCGTTGTCGGTGGGTGTCTTTTTGGGTGTGATGGCTAATGATTTCGCGGATTTGATGGGGACTGTTCCTGATGAGCAGATTAGTCCTTATTTGCATACCGGTATGGGTCGGAGTTTGATCGCTAATCGCGTTTCTCGCGCGTTGAGTTTGTCGGGGCCGAGTTTGACCGTCGATACCGGCCAGTCGTCGTCGTTGGTGGCGGTTCATTTGGCGTGTGAGAGTTTGCGGCGTCGGGAGTGTGGGGTTGCGTTGGCTGGTGGTGTGAATTTGATTTTGTCGCGCCATCACAGTCTGCGGACGGCGAAGTTTGATGCGCTTTCCCCGGACGGGCGGTGTTATGTCTTCGATTCGCGTGCTAATGGGTATGTGCGTGGCGAGGGCGGTGGGGTGGTTGTGTTGAAATCGCTGGCTGACGCTGTGCATTCGGGTGACCGGATTTATGGCGTTATCCGGGGTAGTGCGATCAATGCGGGTAGCGCTCATGCCGGTATCACGGTTCCTTCGGAATCTGCTCAAGCCGACGTGATCACACGCGCGTTGGCTAATGCCGGGCTGGGTCCTGAGGAGATTGGCTATGTGGAGCTTCATGGGACGGGCACTGCGGTGGGTGATCCTGTTGAGGCGGGCGCGCTTGGCGCTGTTTATGGAAATGCCCGGGGGCGGGGCGCGGCGTTGGGTGTTGGTTCGATCAAAACCAATATCGGTCATCTGGAGGGCGCGGCCGGAATCGCTGGCCTGATCAAGGCGGCATTGTGTGTGCAGCGGCAAGAACTTGTCGCGAGCCTGAACTTCTCGAAAGCCAATCCGCGGATCCCGTTGGATGAATTACGTCTGCGGGTGGTGACCAAGCATGAGCGCTGGCCTGCCGGCAGCGGCTCGCTGTCGGTTGGTGTGTCCTCGTTTGGTATGGGCGGCAGCAATTGCCATGTCATCGTGTGCCCGCCGTCGCGGTCGCCCGAGGCCGATGTTGTCTCGGCGCAGGTGACAGCGGCCCCGGTTGTGGCCGAGGCGGGGTTGGCGCTGGCGTGGGTGGTGTCGGCTAAGACCGAGACCGGGCTTAAAGCGCAGGCGGCCCGGTTGGCGTCGTATGTGGCCGACCATCCCGGGTTGGGGGCCGCCGATGTGGGGTTGTCGTTGGCCACCACGCGGGCGGGGTTGGAGCATCGGGCGGTGGTGGTGGGTGCCGATCGTGGCGAGTTGTTGGTGGGGTTGGCCGGGTTGGCGGCCGGGTCCCCGACACCGGGGGTGGTGACCGGGCGTGTGGCAGACGGTAAGACCGCGTTCGTGTTTCCTGGTCAGGGGGCGCAGCGGGCGGCGATGGGCGCCGAGTTGTACCGGTGTTATGGGGTTTTCGCTGAGGCGATCGATGTGGTTTGCGCCGAGTTGGATCCGTTGTTGGGCCGGTCGTTAAAAGAGTTGTTGTTCGCCGCCCCAGGGACTTTCGAGGCGGGATTGCTCGATGAGTCCACTTTCACCCAGCCTGCGTTGTTCGCGGTGGAAGTGGCGCTGTATCGGCTTGTTGAGTCTTGGGGGTTAAAGCCGGATTTCCTGATTGGGCATTCGATTGGGGAGTTGGTTGCGGCGTATCTGGCGGGGGTGTTCTCGCTAGCTGATGCGTGCGCGGTGGTGGCGGCGCGGGGACGGTTGATGGGTGGGCTGCCGGCTGGTGGGGCGATGGTGGCGGTCGCGGCCAGCGAACACGAGGTGGTTGCTTCGTTGGCGGGTTATGAGGGCCGTCTTTGTGTGGCGGGGGTTAACGCTCCGGGGTCGGTTGTGGTCTCTGGTGACGGCGACGCTATCGAGCAGTGGGTCGGGGTGTGGCAGCAGCGGGGCCGCAAGACCACCCGGTTGAAGGTGAGTCACGCTTTCCACTCGGCGCGGATGGAGCCGATGCTCGAGGAGTTCGGCGCGGTCCTTAAGGGCGTGTCCTTCGGGCAGGCGCAGCTTGCGGTGGTTTCCAACCTGACCGGCAGGGTTGCCACCGCCGAGGAGTTGGGCTCTGCGCGGTATTGGGTGCGTCATGCCCGCGAGGCGGTGCGGTTCATGGACGGGGTCGGGTCCCTAGCCGGTATGGGGGTGACCCGGTTCCTTGAGCTTGGCCCGACCGGGCCGCTCAGCGCGATGGTGGCTCAGTGCCTGGCAGAGCACGGCGATGACAAACCGAGCTTGTGTGTTGCGGTGTTGCGTGTCGATCAGCCCGAATCCGAGGCGGTGATGGGGTTTTTGGCGCAGGCGCATGTGGCGGGGGTGGGGGTGGATTGGGCGTCGGTGTTGGGGCCGTGGGGGCCGCGGCGGGTGGAGTTGCCGACGTATGCATTCCAGCGGCAGCGGTACTGGCTGTCGGGCAGGTCGGTGGGGGATGTCGCGTCGGTGGGTTTGTCGGGGGTGGGGCATCCGTTTTTGGCCGGGGGGGTGTGTTTGGGGGGTGAGCGGGGGTGGTTGTTTAGCGGGAGTTTGTCGGTGCAGACGCATCGGTGGCTGGCTGATTATGCGGTGGCTGATGTGGTGTTGGTGCCGGGTGCGGTGTTTGTGGAGATGGTGTTGGCTGCGGGGGCTAGGGCTGGTGTGCCGCGGGTAGAGGAGTTGGTGATTGAGGCGCCGTTGTTGTTGCCTGAGCAGGGCGCGGTGGCGTTGCAGTTGTTGATCGGTGGCCCGGATGCCGAGGGTCGCTGCGGGTTTGAGGTGTATTCACGTCCGGAGCACTCTGTTGGGCTAGCTGGTGATGGGGATGTGGGGGTGGGGTGGGTTCATCACGTTAGTGGTGTGTTGGTGGCCGGTGTGGATGGTGGGGAGTTAGAGGGGTGGTCTTTGTCGTGGCCGCCGGCGGAGGCGGTTGCTGTGGCTGGTTCGTTGTATGACCAGCCGGGCGGGGTGGGTGGTTTTCATTATGGTCCGGCGTTTCAGGGTGTGCGTGCGGTGTGGCGCCGCGACCAGGAGTTGTTTGTTGAGGTGGGGTTGGATGCTGATCTGATCGGTGAGGCGGCGGGTTTTGGGGTGCATCCGGCGTTGTTGAACGCGGCGTGGCATGTGGCCCCGGATTTGTGGGGTGACCAGTCGGCGTCGGGTGGGTTGCCGGTGTCGTTTGCTTGGGGTGGGGTGTCGCTACATGCTCGGGGTGTTTCGGCGTTGCGGGTGGCGATCGGTTCGGTTGAGGGCGGGGGGTTGTGGTTACGGGCGGTGGATGAGTTTGGGGCGCCGGTGGTGTCGGTGGAGTCGTTGCAGTTTCGGCGGGTGGATGCTGTGGCGTTGGGTCGGGTGGGGGCGCGGCGGCTGGATTGGCTGCATGAGGTGGACTGGGTGGCAGTACAAAGCCCGCCTGAGGGGGTGGTGCCGGGGGTGGCGGTCCTTGATCGCGGCGGGCCGATGGAGTTAGCGGGGGAGGGTGTGCGGTGTTATCCGGATTTGGGGGCGTTGATCGCCGTGGTTGGTGCGGGGGGCAGCGCACCGGAGGTGGTGTTGACCGCGGTGCCGATCGCCGCTGCTGGTGTTGGTGAGGTTCGTGGGGGGTTGTATGACACCTTGGAGCTGATTCAGGCGTGGTTGGGTGAGCCGGTTTTGGTGGGTTCGCGGTTGGTGGTGGTGACTCAGGCGGCGGTGGCGGCTGTTGAGGGTGAGGTGCCTGATTTGGCGGGTGCGCTGGTGGAGGGGTTGTTGCGCAGCGCGGCGTCGGAGCATCCGGGCCGGTTTATGTTGCTCGATCTTGATGGCAGTGCGGCGTCGTGGGCGGCGGTGCCGGCGGCGGTGGCCCAGCGTGGTGAGCCGCGGTTGGCGGTGCGCGACGGTGTGGTGTTGGCGCCTCGGCTGGTGCAGGTGAGCGAGCAAGTCGGGGATCCGGTGGCGGGGTCGGTGTTTGATCCGGCGGCGGCGGTGTTGATCACCGGGGGGACTGGGGTGTTGGGGATGGCGCTGGCCCGGCATGTGGCGGCCCGGTATGGGGTGGGGCATGTGGTGTTGGTGAGTCGGGGTGGTGCGGCGGCGGCCGGGGTTGAGCAGTTGGTTGCGGAGTTGGGCGAGTTGGGGTGTGGGGTGCAGGTGGTGGCCTGCGATGTGGGCGATCGTGAGCAGTTGGCGGGGTTGGTGGACAGCGTTTGTGGTGAGCATCGGCTGGGCGCGGTCATTCATGTTGCTGGGGTGTTGGCGGATGGGGTGATTGAGTCGCTGGATCGTGCGCGGGTGGAGCAGGTGTTGGCGCCCAAGGTCGATGGTGCGTGGCATTTGCATGAGTTGACCCGGGAGATGGGGTTGTCGGCGTTTGTGTTGTTTTCTTCGGCTGCTGCGGTGTTGGGCAGCGCGGGGCAGGCCAATTATGTGGCGGGCAACGCGTTTTTGGATGCGTTGGCGTGCTACCGGCGCGGGCAGGGGTTGGCGGGGGTGTCGTTGGGGTGGGGGTTGTGGGAGCAGGCCAGCGCCATGGCCGGCGAGATGCAGCGGATGGGGTTGGCGGGGATGTCGACCGAGCAGGGTTTGGAGTTGTTTGATCTGGCGTGTGCGCGCGGTGAGCCGGTGTTGGTGCCGGCGCGTCTGGATGTGGCCGCGTTGCGTCGCCAAGCGCGGTTGGGGTTGTTGCCGGCGGTGTTGAGTGGGTTGGTGAGTCTTCCGGTCGCGGCGGCTTCGGCTGGCGGTTCGTTGGCCCAGCGGCTGGCTAGAGCAGCTGAGGCGGACTGGGATGCGGTGTTGTTGGCGGAGTTGCGGGGTCAGCTGGCCGCGGTGTTGGGGCACTCCTCGCCGGAGGCGGTGGCGGCGGAGCGGGCGTTTAGCGATCTGGGGTTGGACTCGCGGGGCGCGGTGGAGTTGCGTAACCGGTTGGCTCAGGCCACGGGTCTGACGTTGCCGGCCACGGTGATTTTCGATCACCCCAACTTGGCTGCGGTGGCTGGGTATTTGCGGGCGCGTTTGCAGGGCGGGGCGACCGGGGTGGTGGTGCGTGCGCGGGTGCGGGCCGATGAGCCGATTGCGGTGGTGGGGATGGGGTGTCGGTTGCCGGGTGGGGTGGATGGCCCGCAGGGGTTGTGGGAGGTGGTTGTGGGGGGTCGGGATGTGATCTCGGGGTTCCCGACCGATCGGGGTTGGGATGTGGAGGGTCTTTATGATCCCGATCCTGATCGGGTGGGGGCGTCGTATACCCGGATGGGGGGGTTTGTTGAGGGGGTGGCCGATTTTGATGCGGGGTTTTTCGGGATTTCTCCGCGTGAGGCGTTGGCGATGGATCCCCAGCAGCGGCTGTTGTTGGAGACGGCGTGGGAGACCTTTGAGTCGGCCGGGATTGATCCGCGTTCGGTGCGCGGCAGTGACATTGGGGTCTTCGCTGGGGCGTATTCCTCCCAGTACGGAGGTGGGGGCGGGGCCGAGGTGGAGGGGTATTTGCTGACGGGCACTGAGGCCAGTGTGGTCTCGGGTCGGATTGCGTATGTGTTCGGGTTGGGGGGTCCGGCGGTGACGGTGGATACCGCGTGTTCGTCGTCGTTGGTGGCGGTGCATCAGGCGTGTGCGGCGTTGCGGGCTGGGGAGTGTTCGTTGGCGTTGGCTGGTGGGGTGACGGTGATGGCGACGCCGAGGATTTTTGTGGAGTTTTCCCGGCAGCGGGGGCTGTCGGTGGATGGGCGGTGTAAGTCGTTTGCGGCTGGGGCGGATGGGACGGGGTTTGCTGAGGGTGCGGGCCTGGTGTTGGTGGAGCGGCTTTCTGATGCCCGCCGCAACGGGCATGAGGTGTTGGCGGTGATCCGGGGTAGTGCGGTCAATCAGGACGGGGCCTCGAACGGGTTGACCGCCCCGAACGGGCCCTCGCAGGAGCGGGTGATCGCCGCGGCGCTGGCCAGCGCGGGGTTGGGGCCCGCGGAGGTGGATGTGGTGGAGGCCCATGGCACGGGCACGGTGTTGGGCGATCCGATTGAGGCCCAGGCGATTATCGCGACCTACGGGCAAGGCCGGGATCCGGATCGGCCGCTGTGGTTGGGGTCGGTCAAATCCAACATCGGCCATACCCAGGCCGCCGCGGGGGTGGCCGGGGTGATCAAGATGATCCAGGCATTGCGTCATGAGGTGTTGCCACAGACCTTGCATGTCGATGAGCCGTCTGCGCATGTGGATTGGTCGGCCGGTGCGGTGTCGCTGCTGACCCAGGCCCAGCCCTGGCCGCATAACGGGCGGGTACGCCGGGCAGCGGTGTCCTCGTTCGGCATTTCGGGCACCAACGCCCACCTGATCCTGGAGCAGGCCCCCGCTTCGGAGCTGCCCGCCGACGGTGAGGTCCAAAGCGTCCCGGTGGACGTGTCGGATTCGGTGCTGGCGTGGGTGATCTCGGCCAAGACCGAGACCGGGCTTAAAGCGCAGGCGGCCCGGTTGGGCTCCTATCTGGCCGAGCACCCGGGGTTGGGGGCCGCGGATGTGGGGTTTTCGTTGGCCACGGGCGGGCCGGGTTGGAGCACCGAGCGGTGGTGGTGGGTGCCGACCGGGGCGAGTTGCTGGCCGGGTTGGCCGGGTTGGCGGCCGGGTCCCCGACACCGGGGGTGGTGACCGGGCGTGTGGCAGACGGTAAGACCGCGTTCGTGTTTCCTGGTCAGGGGGCGCAGCGGGCGGCGATGGGCGCCGAGTTGTACCGGTGTTATGGGGTTTTCGCTGAGGCGATCGATGTGGTTTGCGCCGAGTTGGATCCGTTGTTGGGCCGGTCGTTAAAAGAGTTGTTGTTCGCCGCCCCAGGGACTTTCGAGGCGGGATTGCTCGATGAGTCCACTTTCACCCAGCCTGCGTTGTTCGCGGTGGAAGTGGCGCTGTATCGGCTTGTTGAGTCTTGGGGGTTAAAGCCGGATTTCCTGATTGGGCATTCGATTGGGGAGTTGGTTGCGGCGTATCTGGCGGGGGTGTTCTCGCTAGCTGATGCGTGCGCGGTGGTGGCGGCGCGGGGACGGTTGATGGGTGGGCTGCCGGCTGGTGGGGCGATGGTGGCGGTCGCGGCCAGCGAACACGAGGTGGTTGCTTCGTTGGCGGGTTATGAGGGCCGTCTTTGTGTGGCGGGGGTTAACGCTCCGGGGTCGGTTGTGGTCTCTGGTGACGCCGACGCTATCGAGCAGTGGGTCGGGGTGTGGCAGCAGCGGGGCCGCAAGACCACCCGGTTGAAGGTGAGTCACGCTTTCCACTCGGCGCGGATGGAGCCGATGCTCGAGGAGTTCGGCGCGGTCCTTAAGGGCGTGTCCTTCGGGCAGGCGCAGCTTGCGGTGGTTTCCAACCTGACCGGCAGGGTTGCCACCGCCGAGGAGTTGGGCTCTGCGCGGTATTGGGTGCGTCATGCCCGCGAGGCGGTGCGGTTCATGGACGGGGTCGGGTTCCTAGCCGGTGTGGGGGTGACCCGGTTCCTTGAGCTTGGCCCGACCGGGCCGCTCAGCGCGATGGTGGCTCAGTGCCTGGCAGAGCACGGCGATGACAAACCGAGCTTGTGTGTTGCGGTGTTGCGTGTCGATCAGCCCGAATCCGAGGCGGTGATGGGGTTTTTGGCGCAGGCGCATGTGGCGGGGGTGGGGGTGGATTGGGCGTCGGTGTTGGGGCCGTGGGGGCCGCGGCGGGTGGAGTTGCCGACGTATGCCTTTGAGCGGCAGCGGTACTGGCTGTCGGGTAGGTCGGTGGGGGATGTGGCGTCGGTGGGTTTGTCGGGGGTGGGGCATCCGTTTTTGGCCGGGGGGGTGTGTTTGGGGGGTGAGCGGGGGTGGTTGTTTAGCGGGAGTTTGTCGGTGCAGACGCATCGGTGGCTGGCTGATTATGCGGTGGCTGATGTGGTGTTGGTGCCGGGTGCGGTGTTTGTGGAGATGGTGTTGGCTGCGGGGGCTAGGGCTGGTGTTTCGCGGGTAGAGGAGTTGGTGATTGAGGCGCCGTTGTTGTTGCCTGAGCAGGGCGCGGTGGCGTTGCAGTTGTTGATCGGTGGCCCGGATGCCGAGGGTCGCTGCGGGTTTGAGGTGTATTCACGTCCGGAGCACTCTGTTGGGCTAGCTGGTGATGGGGATGTGGGGGTGGGGTGGGTTCATCACGTTAGTGGTGTGTTGGTGGCCGGTGTGGATGGTGGGGAGTTAGAGGGGTGGTCTTTGTCGTGGCCGCCGGCGGAGGCGGTTGCTGTGGCTGGTTCGTTGTATGACCAGCCGGGCGGGGTGGGTGGTTTTCATTATGGTCCGGCGTTTCAGGGTGTGCGTGCGGTGTGGCGCCGCGACCAGGAGTTGTTTGTTGAGGTGGGGTTGGATGCTGATCTGATCGGTGAGGCGGCGGGTTTTGGGGTGCATCCGGCGTTGTTGAACGCGGCGTGGCATGTGGCCCCGGATTTGTGGGGTGACCAGTCGGCGTCGGGTGGGTTGCCGGTGTCGTTTGCTTGGGGTGGGGTGTCGCTACATGCTCGGGGTGTTTCGGCGTTGCGGGTGGCGATCGGTTCGGTTGAGGGCGGGGGGTTGTGGTTACGGGCGGTGGATGAGTTTGGGGCGCCGGTGGTGTCGGTGGAGTCGTTGCAGTTTCGGCGGGTGGATGCTGTGGCGTTGGGTCGGGTGGGGGCGCGGCGGCTGGATTGGCTGCATGAGGTGGACTGGGTGGCAGTACAAAGCCCGCCTGAGGGGGTGGTGCCGGGGGTGGCGGTCCTTGATCGCGGCGGGCCGATGGAGTTAGCGGGGGAGGGTGTGCGGTGTTATCCGGATTTGGGGGCGTTGATCGCCGTGGTTGGTGCGGGGGGCAGCGCACCGGAGGTGGTGTTGACCGCGGTGCCGATCGCCGCTGCTGGTGTTGGTGAGGTTCGTGGGGGGTTGTATGACACCTTGGAGCTGATCCAGGCGTGGCTGGGTGAGCCGATTTTGGTGGGTTCGCGGTTGGTGGTGGTGACTCAGGCGGCGGTGGCGGCTGTTGAGGGTGAGGCGCCTGATCTGGCGGGTGCGCTGGTGGATGGGTTGTTGCGCAGCGCGGCGTCAGAGCATCCGGGCCGGTTTATGTTGCTCGATCTTGATGGCAGTGCGGCGTCGTGGGCGGCGGTGCCGGCGGCGGTGGCCCAGCGTGGTGAGCCGCGGTTGGCGGTGCGCGACGGTGTGGTGTTGGCGCCTCGGCTGGTGCAGGTGAGCGAGCAAGTCGGGGATCCGGTGGCGGGGTCGGTGTTTGATCCGGCGGCGGCGGTGTTGATCACCGGGGGGACTGGGGTGTTGGGGATGGCGCTGGCCCGGCATGTGGCGGCCCGGTATGGGGTGGGGCATGTGGTGTTGGTGAGTCGGGGTGGTGCGGCGGCGGCCGGGGTTGAGCAGTTGGTTGCGGAGTTGGGCGAGTTGGGGTGTGGGGTGCAGGTGGTGGCCTGCGATGTGGGCGATCGTGAGCAGTTGGCGGGGTTGGTGGACAGCGTTTGTGGTGAGCATCGGCTGGGCGCGGTCATTCATGTTGCTGGGGTGTTGGCGGATGGGGTGATTGAGTCGCTGGATCGTGCGCGGGTGGAGCAGGTGTTGGCGCCCAAGGTCGATGGTGCGTGGCATTTGCATGAGTTGACCCGGGAGATGGGGTTGTCGGCGTTTGTGTTGTTTTCTTCGGCTGCTGCGGTGTTGGGCAGCGCGGGGCAGGCCAATTATGTGGCGGGCAACGCGTTTTTGGATGCGTTGGCGTGCTACCGGCGCGGGCAGGGGTTGGCGGGGGTGTCGTTGGGGTGGGGGTTGTGGGAGCAGCCCAGCCTCGCGCCATGGATCCGGCGCGGATGCAGCGGATGGGGTTGGCGGGGATGTCGACCGAGCAGGGTTTGGAGTTGTTTGATCTGGCGTGTGCGCGCGGTGAGCCGGTGTTGGTGCCGGCGCGTCTGGATGTGGCCGCGTTGCGTCGCCAAGCGCGGTTGGGGTTGTTGCCGGCGGTGTTGAGTGGGTTGGTGAGTCTTCCGGTCGCGGCGGCTTCGGCTGGCGGTTCGTTGGCCCAGCGGCTGGCTAGAGCAGCTGAGGCGGACTGGGATGCGGTGTTGTTGGCGGAGTTGCGGGGTCAGCTGGCCGCGGTGTTGGGGCACTCCTCGCCGGAGGCGGTGGCGGCGGAGCGGGCGTTTAGCGATCTGGGGTTGGACTCGCGGGGCGCGGTGGAGTTGCGTAACCGGTTGGCTCAGGCCACGGGTCTGACGTTGCCGGCCACGGTGATTTTCGATCACCCCAACTTGGCTGCGGTGGCTGGGTATTTGCGGGCGCGTTTGCAGGGCGGGGCGACCGGGGTGGTGGTGCGTGCGCGGGTGCGGGCCGATGAGCCGATTGCGGTGGTGGGGATGGGGTGTCGGTTGCCGGGTGGGGTGGATGGCCCGCAGGGGTTGTGGGAGGTGGTTGTGGGGGGTCGGGATGTGATCTCGGGGTTCCCGACCGATCGGGGTTGGGATGTGGAGGGTCTTTATGATCCCGATCCTGATCGGGTGGGGGCGTCGTATACCCGGATGGGGGGGTTTGTTGAGGGGGTGGCCGATTTTGATGCGGGGTTTTTCGGGATTTCTCCGCGTGAGGCGTTGGCGATGGATCCCCAGCAGCGGCTGTTGTTGGAGACGGCGTGGGAGACCTTTGAGTCGGCCGGGATTGATCCGCGTTCGGTGCGCGGCAGTGACATTGGGGTCTTCGCTGGGGCGTATTCCTCCCAGTACGGAGGTGGGGGCGGGGCCGAGGTGGAGGGGTATTTGCTGACGGGCACTGAGGCCAGTGTGGTCTCGGGTCGGATTGCGTATGTGTTCGGGTTGGGGGGTCCGGCGGTGACGGTGGATACCGCGTGTTCGTCGTCGTTGGTGGCGGTGCATCAGGCGTGTGCGGCGTTGCGGGCTGGGGAGTGTTCGTTGGCGTTGGCTGGTGGGGTGACGGTGATGGCGACGCCGAGGATTTTTGTGGAGTTTTCCCGGCAGCGGGGGCTGTCGGTGGATGGGCGGTGTAAGTCGTTTGCGGCTGGGGCGGATGGGACGGGGTTTGCTGAGGGTGCGGGCCTGGTGTTGGTGGAGCGGCTTTCTGATGCCCGCCGCAACGGGCATGAGGTGTTGGCGGTGATCCGGGGTAGTGCGGTCAATCAGGACGGGGCCTCGAACGGGTTGACCGCCCCGAACGGGCCCTCGCAGGAGCGGGTGATCGCCGCGGCGCTGGCCAGCGCGGGGTTGGGGCCCGCGGAGGTGGATGTGGTGGAGGCCCATGGCACGGGCACGGTGTTGGGCGATCCGATTGAGGCCCAGGCGATTATCGCGACCTACGGGCAAGGCCGCCCGGGGGATCGGCCGCTGTGGTTGGGGTCGGTCAAATCCAACATCGGCCATACCCAGGCCGCCGCGGGGGTGGCCGGGGTGATCAAGATGATCCAGGCATTGCGTCATGAGGTGTTGCCACAGACCTTGCATGTCGATGAGCCGTCTGCGCATGTGGATTGGTCGGCCGGTGCGGTGTCGCTGCTGACCCAGGCCCAGCCCTGGCCGCATAACGGGCGGGTACGCCGGGCAGCGGTGTCCTCGTTCGGCATTTCGGGCACCAACGCCCACCTGATCCTGGAGCAGGCCCCCCCCACCCACCACCAGTGCGGGTGCCCCGACACCGGCCCCGACCCCGGTGCTGGCGGAGGCGGGGGTGGTGCTGGCGTGGCCGGTGTCGGCCAAGACCGAGGCCGGGTTGGAGGCCCAGGCGGCCCGGTTGGGTGCCTATCTGGCCGAGCACCCGGGGTTGGGGGCCGCGGATGTGGGGTTTTCGTTGGCCACGGGCCGGGCCGGGTTGGAGCACCGAGCGGTGGTGGTGGGTGCCGACCGGGGCGAGTTGCTGGCCGGGTTGGCCGGGTTGGCGGCCGGGTCCCCCACACCGGGGGTGGTGACCGGGCGTGTGGCAGACGGTAAGACCGCGTTCGTGTTCGCCGGTCAGGGGGGCCAGTGGCCGGCCATGGCGGTGCAGTTGTGGGATTTCTCGCCGGTGTTCGCCGCGCAGATGCGCGCGTGCGGGCAGGCGCTGGCCCCGCATGTGGGGTGGTCGTTGGAAGAAGTGCTGCGCGGCGGGGATGAGTCGTGGTTGACCCGGGTGGATGTGGTGCAGCCGGCGTTGTTCGCGGTGATGGTGTCGTTAGCGGCGTTATGGCGGGCCTGCGGGGTGACACCTGACATGGTGATGGGCCATTCCCAGGGCGAGATCGCCGCGGCGTATGTGGCCGGCGGGCTGAGTTTAGAAGACGCGGCAAAGGTGGTGGCGCTGCGCAGCCAGGCGATCGCCGAGCTGGCCGGGTCGGGCGGGATGGCTGCGATCGGGTTGCCGGCAGCCCAGGTCGACCAGCGGCTGACGCAGTACGGCCAGCGGGTGTCGGTGGCCGCAATCAACAGCCCGGCCTCCACGGTGGTCTGCGGTGACCCGGCGGCATTGGACGAATTGGTGGCCGCCTGTGCGGCCCAAGGGGTGTTCGCCCGGCGTATCCCGGTGGATTACGCCTCGCATTCAGCACAGGTGGAGGTTGTTGAGCAGCGGCTGGTGGCGCAGTTGTCGGGGATCTGCCCCCGCGCGGGCACTGTGCCCTTTTACTCCACAGTCACCGGTGAGCAGCTAAGCACCGAGGCCCTCGACGGCCGGTATTGGTATGCCAATTTGCGTCAGCCGGTCCAGTTCGAGCGGGCCACCCGCGGGCTGATCGAGCAGGGGTGTCGGGCGTTGATCGAGATGGGCCCCCATCCGGTGTTAGCGGTCGCGATGACCGAAACAGCCGAAGCCAGCAACGCGGGTGCGGTGACAGTGTTGGGTTCACTGCGCCGCGACGAAGGCGGATGGCGCCGCTTTGTCACCTCACTCGCCGAGGCGCACGTAGCCGGAGTAACCGTGAACTGGGCAACGATATTTGCCCCGCATCACCCCACGCGAGTGCCATTGCCGACGTATGCGTTTCAGCGGCAACGGTACTGGCTGTCGGGGACGCCGGCGGGAGGTTCGCTGCGGCGGTCGGTGGTCGGGGACCGCGATGCGGCTATGTCGGGGTCGGCGCGAGGGCAGCGATGGGCCGGGCTCTCCGATGAACAGCAACAGTCCATGCTCTTGCAGCTGGTATGCGCCCATGCCGCGACCGTCCTAGGTGCTGATCCCGCCGCCATCGAAGCCGACCGCGTGTTCCAGGATCGGGGTTTTGATTCCCTGACCGCCGTCGAACTGCGCAAGCGGCTGCAAACCGCGACTGGGCTGGCGTTATCACCTACCGTCGTCTTCGACCATCCCACACCGGTCGCCCTCACCCAGCACCTGCGGGAAGAGATCACCAGAACGGCTCAAGAGAATCCACGTGCGCGTACCCTGTTCGACGCGCCGGCGATTGACCAGTTGACATCCCATATCGAGGAGCCAGTTGCGGGGCGGTTCAAGCCCTTGGCGCCTGTTGCGCGACCCGCAGTGGTTCCGTTGTCGTTTGCGCAGAGCCGGCTGTGGTTCATCGATCAATTTGAGGGGCCCTCACCCACCTACAACATCGCGGTCGCTTTGCAGTTGCGCGGTGAACTCAACGCCGATGCGTTAGGCGCGGCGTTGGCCGATGTGGTGGGCCGTCATGAGAGCCTGCGTACGGTATTCCCCGCGGTCGAGGGAATACCGCAGCAGGTGGTTGTCCCCGCCGTGTGGGCAGATTTCGGCTGGGATGTCGTCGACGCGACCGGATGGCCGGCCAGCCAGCTGCGCCAGGCTATCGACTCCGCGGCGCGTTACACATTTAAGCTGGCAACCGAAATCCCGCTGCGGGCAAAGCTTTTCACCGTTGCCGACGGGGAACACCTATTGCTGATCACCGTGCACCATATCGCCGCGGATGGCTCGTCGTTCACCCCCCTGTTCGACGACTTGGATGCCGCCTATGCCAGCCGGTGCGCGGGGCAGGCTCCGGTCTGGGTGGGATTGCCGGTGCAGTATGTCGATTACACACTGTGGCAGCGGGAAAACCTCGGCGATCTAGCGGACAACCACAGCCTCGTCGCCACCCAGCTGGCCTATTGGGAGCATGCCCTGGCCGGGATGCCCGAACGCCTCGAGCTTCCCACCGATCGGCCGTATCCGCTGGTTGAAGATCACCGCGGCGGCACCGTTGCTGTCGAGTGGACGGCGGGACTGCAAGAGCGTGTGGCCCGTGTTGCTCGCGAGCACAATGCGACCAGCTTCATGGTGGTCCAGGCGGCCCTCGCCGTGCTGCTGTCGAAGGTCAGCGCGAGCACTGATGTGGCGGTGGGCTTCTCGACCGCTGGCCGCGGCGATAGCGCACTGGATGGGCTGGTGGGGTTTTTCCTCAACACACTGGTGCTGCGCACCGACCTGTCCGGTGATCCCACCTTCACTCAACTGCTCGCCCAGGTGCGAGAGCGTTGCCTGGAGGCCTACAAACACCAAGACGTGCCCTTTGAGCTGCTCGTTGAACGGCTCCAACCGGCCAGATCGATGACCCATTCACCCCTGATCCAGGTGATGTTGACCTGGCAGAACTTCGCCCGGCAGATCAATGAGCCCGCAGCCGGGGTGGTCTTGGGTGATCTAGAGGTCACGTATACGACAGTGGACACCCAGACCGTCGTGATGGATCTGGTGTTTTCTCTCACTGAACTCTGGACGAGTGCTGGTGAGCCCGCCGGCATTGCGGGAGGGGTGGAATTTCGCACCGACGTTTTCGATACGGCAAGCATTGAGGCGCTCATGGTTCGGTTGGAGCGGGTGTTGGTGGAGATGACCGCTGATCCGGGGCGGCGGTTGTCGTCGGTGGATCTGCTCGACGCCGATGAGCACGCTCGGTTGGACCTGTGGGGCAACAGCGCCGTGTTGTCCGCCGTCTCGTCGGCACCGGTGTCGATTCCGAGCGTGTTTTCCGCGCAGGTGGCGCGCAGCCCGTCGGCGGTGGCACTGAGTTACCAGGGGGACGCGTGGAGTTACCGCGAGCTTAATGAGGCGGCCAACCGGTTGGCGCACCTACTGGCAGGCCATGGTGCGGCCCCGGGCGAGTGTGTGGCGCTGTTGTTGGAGCGTTCCGCGCAGGCCATCATCGCGATCCTGGCGGTATTGAAGACCGGGGCGGCCTATCTGCCCATCGACCCGGCGCTGCCGCCGGCCCGGGTCGCGTTCATGATCGAGGACGCGGGGCCGGTGGCGGCTATCACCACCGCCAGCGTGCGTCCGCAGCTGGACGAGCACAACATGGCGGTGATCGATGTCGACGACCCCCGGATCGACACCCGCCCGTGCACCGAGCTGGCGGTGCCAGCCGCCGACGACATCGCTTACATCATCTACACCTCGGGCACGACCGGCGTACCCAAGGGTGTGGCCGTCACCCACGGCAGCGTGACCCAGCTGTTCGACTCACCGTTCGACGGCCTGCCACCGGGGCCGGAGCAGGTGTGGTCGCAGTGGCACCCCTATAGCTTCGACTTCTCGGTTTGGGAGATCTGGGGTGCGCTGTTGGGCGGCGGACGGCTGGTTGTGGTGCCCGAGTCGGTGGCGCGGTCGGCGACCGACTTTCACAGCCTCCTGGTCTCCGAACGAGTCAACGTCTTAAGTCAAACGCCGTCAGCGCTGGGCATGTTATCGCCTGAGGGTTTGCCGTCGGTGGCGTTAGTGGTGGCCGGTGAGGCGTGCTCGGCCGAGCTGATGGATCGGTGGGCACCCGGACGGGTGATGATCAATGCCTACTGAGACGACGGTGTTTGCGACGATGACCGCGTCGCTGGTGGCGAGTTCGGGGGTGCCGCCGATCGGTTCGCCGGTGCCTCGGGCGGCGTTGTTTGTGCTGGACAGATGGTTGCGGCGGGTGCCGGTTGGTGTTGCCGGCGAGTTGTATGTGGCGGGCAACTTGCTGGGTTGTGGGTATGTGCGTCGGGCTGGGTTGACGGCGTCCAGGTTTGTGGCCTGCCCGTTCGGCGGCGCGGGAGCGCCAGGAGAACGTATGTATCGCACCGGGGACCTGGTGCGCTGGCGCCGCGATGGACAGCTCGAGTTTCTCGGCCGCACTGATGAGCAGGTCAAGATCCGTGGGTATCGCATCGAGCTGGGTGAGGTGGCTGCCGCGCTGGCAAACCTCCCGGGGGTGGGGCAGGCGGTGGCGATCGCCCGTGAGGACCGCCCCGGCGACAAGCGTTTGGTGGGCTATGTCACCGCGGTCACCGGGACAGTGGATGGTGAGGGGATACGCAAGGCGCTGACCGCTGGGCTGCCCGAGTACATGGTGCCGACGGCTGTGGTGGTTTTGGAGGAGCTGCCGTTGACAGTCAACGGCAAACTCGACAAGCGGGCCCTGCCGGCGCCGGAATACCGCGATCGCGGTTACCGGGCCCCTACCACCCCGGTCGAGGAGATCCTTGCCGACATCTACGCCCGGGTGCTGGGTGTGGACAGCGTGGGTGTCGACGCGTCGTTTTTCGACCTCGGCGGTGACAGCATTTCGTCGATACAGGTGGTGGCGCAGGCCCGCGCCGCCGGTGTTGTGTGCAAGCCGCGCGACATTTTTGTTGAGCAGACTGTTGCTGGGGTGGCCCGGGTCGCCAGTTCCACGCGTGGTGATGGCGCGGTGATTGATGAGGGTGTCGGGCAGGTGTTGCCCACACCGATCATGTGCTGGCTGGCCAGTGTCGACGGCCCGGTTGGGCAGTTCAACCAGACGATGACGGTGCAGGCTCCCGCGGGGGTCACAACCGACGACGTCGTGGTCTTGCTTCAGGCGTTGTTGGATCGGCATGCGATGCTGCGGTTGCGGCTTGATGACTACGGTGCCGGAGGTTGGTTGTGGTTTGTGACCGAACCCGGTTCTGTGGATGCGGACAAGTGCCTGCAGCGGGTGGAGGCGTTGTCCGACGACGCTCTAGTGGAGGCCCGGTCCCGATTGGATCCGGCCGCCGGGGTGATGCTGAGCGCACTGTGGGTCGCCCCCGCCGCTCAACTGGTGCTGGTCATTCATCACCTGGCCATCGACGCGCTGTCCTGGCGGATTTTGCTGGACGACCTTAACGTCGCCTGGGGCCAGCGTCGCGAAGGGCGGGACGTGGCGTTGCCGGTGACAGGGACGTCGTATCGCCGGTGGGCGTCGCTGCTGCGTGAACACGCGCGCAGTGCGGCGGTTGTCGACCAGGCGGGCGCGTGGCGGCGGAAGGTGGCGGTTCGGCCGGCGCTGCCCGCGGTGCGTCCCGCGGTGGATACGTTGGCCACCGCCGGGCAGCTGTCGGCGGTGCTGGACGCGGAGACTTCCCGAATGCTCCTTGATGAGGTGCCGGCGGCATTTCATGCCGGGGTGCACGACATCCTGTTGATCGCGTTCGCACTGGCGTGGGCGCAGTTTCTGGACGATACCGCCGAGCCGATCAGCATCGACGTCGAGGGCGATGGGCGCCGCGAGGAACTGTTCCCGGGCATTGACCTATCGCACACCGTGGGGCGGTTCACCGCCAAATACCCGGTGTCGGTAACTGTGGGCGCTATCGGCTGGGAACAGGTGGTGGCCGGTGCGGCGGCGCTGGGGGCGGTGGTCAAGGGTGTTAAAGAGCAGCTTCGAGCCCACCCCGACGGCCTGACGCACGGCTTGTTGCGCTACCTCAACACTCACGTTGAGCTCGCTGGATCCGACCCGCAGATCGGATTCAATTACCTGGGACGTTTGGGCGGACCGGCCGAGTGTTCGGCCGCCGGTGATAGGTGGCGGATCGGTGGCGAAGGCTTGTCGTTGACCGCCTCCAGCGCGGCTGTGCCGATGCCGCTGACGCACACCGTAGAAGTTAGCGCCGTCACCGTCGACACCGACGCCGGTCCACGACTGCACGCCGACTGGATGTGGGCCTCGTCCGCGGTTGATCGTGCCCAGATCGCTCGGCTGGGGCAGCTGTGGTTTGACGCCCTCGGCGGCATCTGCGCTCATGTCCGCCACGGCGGGGGCGGGTTGACCCCTTCCGATCTCAGGCCCGCCCGCTTAAGTCAGGACGAGATCGACGAGTTCCAACTGCGATACCGGATCGCTGACATTTTGCCGCTGACACCCTTGCAGCAGGGACTGCTCTTCCACGCCAGTTGCGCGGAGTCCCCCGCCGATCTGGGCGACCTGTATTCGATGGACCTCAATATCGGCGTGACCGGCCCGCTCGATCACAACCGCCTGCGCGATGCCGTGCAGATGGTGTTCAACCGCCATCCGCAGCTGGTGGCCCGGTTCGTCTATCTGCAGTCGGGCGAACCGGTGCAGATCATCCCGGATGGTCCGGTGGCGCCGTGGCGGTATGTTGACCTGAGTAGCGGCGATCTTGACCCCGATGAGCAGGTCGAGCGGCTGTGTGTCGCCGAACGCGCCGCTGTCTGCGATTTGGCTCACCAGTCACCCAGTCGCGCTGTTTTGATCCGAACTGCTGAAGACCAGCACCGGCTCGTGCTGACCAATCACCACATCGTGCTAGATGGCTGGTCACTGCCGATCCTGCTGCGGGAAATATTCGCCAGCTATAGCGGGGAAGACCTGCCTGCGGTCGGGTCGTATCGCCGATTCTTCGCCTGGCTGGCTAATCAGGATCACCAGGCTGCCCACACCGCCTGGCGTGAGGTGTTCGCCGGCTTTGACGCCCCGACACTGGTCAGCCCGGCGGACCGGTTAGGGCTCGGGCAGCGAGACGTTCAGTCGTTTCTGGTTCCTGCCGAGACCACCTTGGCGCTTACCCAGCTAGCGCGCTCAAGCCAGACCACCGTCAGCACTGTGCTAGAGGCCGCCTGGGCGCAGGTGCTGACGTGGCTGACCGGCCACCATGATGTCGCATTCGGCATCGCGGTCTCGGGCAGGCCAGCCGAATTGGCCGGCGTGGAATCGATGGTCGGCCTATTCATCAACACGGTGCCGGTCCGAGCGAGCATCACGGCGGCAACCACCACAGCAAGCCTTCTCGACCAACTGCAAAGCGCCCACAACGACACCCTCGAGCACCAGCACCTGGCGCTAACCGAGATCCACCGCCTCACCGGCCGAGATGTGCTGTTCGATACCGTTTTCGCTTACGAAAACTTTCCGATCGACACCGTCGTGCCGCAGGGCGCCCACGAACTGACCATCACCGACATCACCAGCCACGTAGCCACCCACTACCCGCTTGTCCTGCAAGCCCTGCCGGGCCGGGAGCTCGAACTTCGCATCCAATTCCGCACCGACGTTTTCGACACGGCTAGCATCGAGGCGCTCATCGAACGGCTAGAGCGAGTGTTGGCTGCGATGACCGCCGACCCGGGGCGGCGGTTGTCGTCGGTGGACCTACTCGACGCCGGTGAGCACGCTCGGTTGGATCTGTGGGGCAACCGAGCGGTGTTGTCCGCCGTCTCCGCGGCACCGGTGTCGATTCCGAGGGTGTTTTCCGCGCAGGTGGAGCGCAGCCCATCGGCGGTGGCGGTCGGTTGGGACGAGTTTTCACTGACCTACCGCGAGCTTGACGAGGCGGCCAACCGGTTGGCGCACTTGCTGTCTGATCACGGTGTGGGCCCGGGCGGGTGCGTGGCCCTGCTGTTTGAACGCAGCGGTCAAGCCGTCATGGCGATGCTGGCGGTGCTCAAAACCGGGGCAACCTACCTGCCCATCGACCCCGCACTGCCGGCGGCGCGGATCGCGTTCATGCTCGCCGACGCAGCCCCGGTTGCCGCGATCACCACTACCCATCTGGCCGACCGGCTGAACGGCCATGACGTGATGGTCATCGACGTAAACAATCCCGTTGCCGACACCCAACCCAATACAACGCCACCGGCGCCAGCCCCAGATGAGATCGCCTACATCATCTACACCTCAGGCACCACCGGGACCCCGAAAGGGGTTGCCATCACCCACCACAATGTCACCCAACTGATGGGATCACTGGACGCACCCGTACCGGTAGGCGGAGTGTGGACACAGTGCCACTCGTATGCTTTCGACATCTCGCAGTGGGAGATCTGGGGGGCGCTCTTGCACGGCGGGCGGCTGGTGGTGGTGCCCGAGTCGGTGACGGGCTCAGCGCAGGATCTTCACGCCCTGCTGGTTTCTGAGCAGGTCAGCTTCTTGTGCCAAACCCCGTCGGCGGTGGCGATGTTGTCGCCCGAAGGTTTGGATTCGGTGACGTTGGCGGTGGCCGGTGAGGCCTGCCCGGCCGAGCTGGTAAACCGTTGGGCACCCGGACGGGTGATGATCAACGGCTACGGCCCAACCGAGACCACGATGTGTGTATCGATGAGTGCGCCGCTGAGGCCGGGGTCGGGGGTGCCGCCGATCGGCTCACCGGTGGCTGGGGCGGCGTTTTTTGTGCTGGATGAGTGGCTGCGGCCGGTGCCGGTGGGTGTGGCCGGCGAGTTGTATGTGGCCGGCGATGCGGTGGGGTGCGGGTATTGGCGCCGCCCGGGTTTGACCGCGTCGCGGTTTGTGGCGTGTCCGTTCGGCGGCGCGGGAGCGCAGGGAAAACGTATGTATCGCACTGCGGATCTGGTGCGCTGGCGCGCTGATGGCCAACTGGAGTATGTAGGGCGGACGGATGAGCAGGTCAAGGTCCGCGGGTTCCGCATCGAACTAGGTGAGGTGACCGCGGCGCTGGCCGGGCTGGACGGGGTGACCCAAGCGGCGGTGGTCGTCCGCGAGGACCAGCCCGGCGACAAACGCCTGGTGGGGTATGTCTGCGGGGCGGTGGATGCGACCGGTTTGCGTGCGGTGCTGGCCGAGCGGCTGCCGGCACACATGGTGCCGGCTGCGGTCGTGGCGATCGACGAGTTGCCGTTGACCGTCACCGGCAAACTCGACAAGCGGGCCCTGCCGGCCCCCGATTACAGTGCCGCTGGCCGGTATAGGGCCCCTGCCACGCCCACCGAGGAGGTCCTCGCCGACATCTACGCCGAGGTACTGGGCTTAGACCGGGTCGGTGTCGACGACTCGTTTTTCGACCTCGGCGGTGATTCGCTGCTGGGGATGCGGGCGATCGCCGCGATCAACGCGTCCCTTGGCGCCCACCTGCCGGTGCGCATCTTGTTCGACGCGCCCACTGTTGCAGGCTTGAGTCAGCAGTTGCGCACACATGTCAGTTCGGTAGATATCGTTCCGGTCGAGACACTCAAGCGCGGTACTGGCGTTCCGTTGTTCTGCATTCACCCCGGTGGTGGCATTAGCTGGGCGTATCGGGCTTTGGGTGATTATTTGGACGGTCCAATCATTGGCATTCAACAAATCTTTCAAAGCGCGGAAATTCAACCTAGATCAATACGTGATATGGCAAAGGCCTATTCGGAGAGGATTAAAGCGAATTACCCTGGCGGACCCTACAAACTCCTCGGCTGGTCTCTGGGAGGTGTAATTGCCCAGGAACTCGCGATTGAGCTTTCTCGCCAGGGATTCGAGATCCAATGCCTGGTGCTCCTTGACGCCGTGCACTTTGCCGATACCGGCGGCGCCGTAAGGGACCAGGCTTTGGACGAGAATGAAGTTGTCCAAGATTTCGCGCGCGAAATGCTGGAACGTTACCTGACGGACGGTCGGACAGATATCGCAGATCAGTCCACGACTCTTGCCGACGACCCTGCAGCGGAACTACATGACCAACGAGAAGAAGAGCTAGGACCTGACGCCGCATCCAAACAGCTCTTGGAGTTCATGGTTGAAAATCTTAAGACTGTTGAATCGTATCTATCAGAGCACACGCCGGGCGTATTCGCTGGTAATGCGATCATATTTTCGGCTGCGCGGAGTGCGGTCGATCGAACTTCGTCTCTATTGCAATGTTGGCGACCTTATGTTGCGGGAGACATTGCAGAATATTCGGTCGACTGCACGCATGACGACATGTTGACTACCGAATCGCTCAGTATGTACGGCGAACAGCTCAGCGGATTGTTAGCGCTGACTTCCGAGGTAGCCGGTTAGGCGCAACCTCCCAGTGTTGGGTCTGGGCGTCGGCACCGACTACTGACCAACCAACTTCCAGTCCTCGAGTCCCTCATAGAGCGGGTATTCCCTGGCTAGCCGTGTCACCCGCTGCCGCAGCGTGGGCAGATCGGCCGCAGCGCCGGCCATCAGGGTGGTGGCGATGATGTCGGCGACCTCGGTGAACTCGGCGTCCCCGAAGCCGCGGGTCGCGAGCGCCGAGGTCCCCACCCGCAGACCAGAGGTCACCATCGGTGGCCGGGGGTCGTTTGGCACCGCGTTGCGGTTGACGGTAATGCCGATCTCTTCCAGTAGATCCTGGGCAACCTTGCCATCCAACGGGGAGTCGCGCAGGTCGACCAACACCAGGTGGACGTCCGTGCCGCCGCTGACCACCGACATGCCTGCCTTGGCGACGTCTGGCGCCATCAGGCGGTCCGCAATGATCTTGGCGCCGGACAGGGTGCGTTGCTGACGTTGCGCGAACTCGGGTGTCGCGGCGATCTTGAGTGAGACCGCCTTGGCGGCGATGACCTGCATCATCGGTCCGCCCTGCTGGCCGGGGAACACCGCAGAGTTGATGGCCTTGGCGAACTCTTGTTTGCCCAGGATCAGGCCCGAACGGGCACCGCCGAGCGTTTTGGTCACGGTCGTGGACACCACGGCGGCATGCGGCACCGGGGATGGGTGCAACCTCGCGGCGACCATGCCCGCGAAATGCGCCATGTCTACCCATAGCGTGGCGCCAACCTCGTCGGCAATCGACCGGAACGCCGCGAAGTCCAGAATCCGGGGGTAGGCGGACCAACCGGCGATGACCACCTTGGGGCGGAATTCAAGCGCCTTCGCCCGCACGGCATCCATGTCGATCAGGTGGGTCGTCGGATCGACGCCGTAGAAGCCAACGTCGTAAAGCTTGCCGGAGAAGTTCAGGTGCATACCGTGGGTCAGGTGGCCGCCGTTGGCGAGATCCAACCCGAGCAGCCGTTCCCCCGGGTTCATCAGCGCTTGCAGCACTGCGGCGTTGGCCTGGGCACCCGAGTGCGGCTGAACGTTGGCGAAATCGGCGCCGAACAGCGTCTTGGCGCGGTCGCGGGCGATGTTCTCCACGACGTCGACGTGCTCGCAGCCACCGTAGTATCGCCGGCCGGGCAATCCCTCGGCGTACTTGTTGGTCAACACGCTGCCCTGGGTTTGTAGTACTGAGCGTGGTACGAAGTTCTCCGAGGCGATCATCTCCAGGGTGTCCCGCTGACGGCGAAGTTCCTGGTCTAACAGGTCTGCGATCTCGGGGTCAACCTCGGCGAGTGGAGCGGACATCACCGAGGGCGCGGTGGGCGCATTAGGGAACGCAGTCACGGCGCACCAGCTTATGGGTTGACCCATGCCGGGGTGAAGCGAGTCCTCGGGTCCGAGGCCGTTCCTGTGGGAGTTCGATGCCCAGAATTTGGGCGAGGAGGACTCGATTGATGGCATGTCGACGGCGTACACCCGAGCCGGTGGTCCGCAAACTGTGATTAGTACGAAGCCGTCGCTTCGAGCGACTCCGCCACGTGAGCGGCCGCGACTTCACGGGCCGTCCTATCGAAATCGTCGTCGAAGAAGCCCCTGTTTTCCAGATGGGCCTCGATCCGCGGTAGCAGGTATTTCTCGAGCGGGCAGTCCTGCAGCACGTGGCTGTCGAAATGGCGCGCGATCGGGCTGGTGTCGCACGGGCCCAGGAAAGGACAGTCGCCGCAGATCGATTCCTTGAGACGTGTCTCCTCGACGATCAGATTGCGGTAGGTGATGCCATCAACGATGTCCTTGATGGGGGTTTTAGTGACATTGCCGAGGATCCCGTGCTCGCGATACGAGTCGCAGGCCAGCGTGCCATCGCGGTCGATAACAAGGACGTCGTTGCCCAGCAGCGCACGGTTTTGCCGTGGGCGCCCCAAGTTCAATCGCTTCAGGATTACCGTTTGCATGCACTGATTAAGAGGATCCACTCGCGGGCCCATACCGGCCGAGAGCCACCGATCGAAGAACACCATAATCGCGTCGAGTATGTCGGGCAGGCCGACCGTGACGCCTTCCATCGAACGCGTCGGCGGACCGCCGAACAACGGAAGCAGCCGCGACGGCTTATTGATTCGAGTGATCTCCTCGAATATCTGCTCAATCTGGCTTACCGTGTGCCCGGCCAGCACGGTAATGAGGCTGAACGGTAAGCCCCTGTCCTGTAGTCGGCGTATGTTCGCACGTACTGCCGATTCGGTCGCACGACCTCCTGCGGTCAAGCGCACGCCCTCGGCGAAATCGACCGAGACGCCAAGTGTGATTCCATGTTCTTCGAATACATCGAGGTGCTCGTCGCGAACGGAGTAGAGATTCGTTTGCAGACAATTTCTCACCCGGCGGCTTTCAATCCATTCGCTAGTACTGCAGCCGTAGATCGAGATCATTGGTGTTCGCGGCGTCGGTAGTGGGATTGTCGGGCTCGGTATTGGTGTCGTCTTCGCCATCGTGACCAGGCCAGCAGGCTTGTTAGGGTGCGGTGGGTGACGAGCAGCAGTGCGTCGAAGAGGCGTCGAAACTCGTTGACGGTCAAGGCGATCAGGCCCTCGGGGGTGGGTGCGGTATCGCGTTCGATCGCTGTGGCTACGGCCAGGAAGGCATGGGCGAGCATGGCCAGGGTGGTCCAGCGGTGCCAGGAGCGCCAGCGCCGCACCTGGTGCTGATCCAGTCCGACCAGTCCTTTGGCGGCTTGGAACGATTCCTCGATGCGCCAGCGCTGACCGGCGATGGTGACCAGGGTGCGCAGCGGAACGGGTCGGGGGCTGTAGCAGCGCAGGTAGGCATGCTCGCCGGTGGCATCGTTGCGGCGGATCAGCAAATGATGGTACCCGGTGTCGGTGTCGTCTTCGGCCAGCAACCGAAACCATGCCCAGGAGTACAGCCGTGGCCCGTGCGCGCCGGCGCCGGCGGAGTGTTTCTGCCAGGCATGTGCCGGGATCAGCGCGGGCAGCGCATCGACGCGGATCGGGCCGGCATGGGTGGGCACGCGCCGGTTGGCCGCAACCGCCATCACGTAGCCCAGTCGGTGGCCTCGAATGGCTGCGCGCAGTCGTGGGTCGGCTCCATAGACTTCGTCGCCGGCCACCCACCCCGCGGGTACTCGGGCGGCCACCGCGCGCTCGATCAGTGTTGCCGCCAGCGTTGGTTTGGTCGCGAAACCCCGCTTGTTGGCGGGGATTCCGGCATCGGCGCAGCGTTCATGGTCGTCGGCCCAGCTGCGCGGAAGGTACAGAGCCCGGTCGATCAGCGCGTGCCCACGCGGGGCCGCATACGTCAGATACACCGCCACCTGGGAGTTCTCGACGCGGCCCGCGGTACCGCTGTACTGGCGCTGCACCCCGACGCTGTGCACGCCCTTCTTGACGTCACCGGTCTCGTCGACCACCAAGATCGCACCCGGGTCACCGAACGCATCGACGACGTAATCGCGCAGATCGTCGCGGACATCGTCGGCGTCCCAGCTGGCCCGTGCCAACAGATGCTGCAACCCATCGGGGGTGGTATCACCGCGGTGCTCGGCGATCGTCCAGCAATTCTTGCGGTCCAAGCCCGAGACCATCCCGGCCATGAGTTCACCGGCACGGCGCAACGGTTCGTACCGGGCGAAACGCGGCGCGATCCGATCCAGCACCGCCGAGAACTCCGACTGCCACCGATCAGGGTCTACGCTATGAGCCGCGGCGACCGCGGCATATTGAGAAGTTGTCACAAACTCCGAACAATGCCGCGGTCACCGCGCCTACCAGCGCAGACACGCCAGCATCAGCAATCCCTATCTACGGCTGCAGTACTAGGAAAGATCTCCCGCTGAAGTGCGAACACGGACTCGAAATAGCTACGCGGTAACAGCGTCGGTTCGCCACCGTGCCAAATGATGTCCACGGGTTGGTCGTACCCGCAGCGCTGGTTCGCCAGCTCGGCGTAGTCGCGGATGGCGACCAAGGCGTCTCTCCAGACGCCCTCCGACATCCTCGTCGGGTCCGACAGGTGCTCCCACTCGTAGCAATACTTGCAGCGCAGATTGCACAGCTTGGTGGTCTTAATTACCCATTGCATCGTGGCAGCACTCCGCCGGTACCTTCCGAGGATTGACGACTTCGTGTTGGGCTATCGAGCCAACTCAAGATCCGATGAGAGCAGGAAGAAGACCCCCCGTGCTGCGGTACTTGGGCTCGCTGACTCCAAGGCCTCTGCGATCACCTTGCGGACGTCTATGTGCGGCTTCTCGAGCAAGATTGTCATATTGCATTCCTTAGATATGTGGCAGCCGTCTTTTTCGGCTGTTCGACACGCGAACGGTACTCGACAACAATTCGCATGGGAACTGTGTGCATTGTCTCATATTGATGCCGGCGTTGGACAATTTGTCTCATCGGCAGATGCCCGCGAGCGACGATCGAGGCGTTGCGATTGCCCGGATTTTCCAGGCCAGCCGGCATCCGGTAGCCTGGGGCGGTTGCCGACGCAGGCGACCCTCCTGCCACGGAACGACCGTGGCCGCGTAGACCAGAGGAGGTGATGAGGTTCCCATGCGTCCATACGAAATCATGGTCATCCTTGACCCCACCCTTGACGAACGCACCGTCGCCCCATCCTTGGAGACGTTTCTCAACGTCGTCCGTAAGGACGGCGGAACGGTCGAAAAGGTCGACATCTGGGGTAAGCGCCGTCTGGCGTACGAGATCGCCAAGCATGCCGAAGGCATCTACGTGGTGGTCGATCTAAAGGCCGCCCCCGCCACCGTGTCCGAACTCGACCGTCAGCTGAGCCTGAACGAGTCGGTGTTGCGCACCAAGGTCATGCGCACCGACAAGCACTAGCTGTCAGCGCTGTTGCGTACGCTCGCTGATGACCATCCACCTGGCGAGGAACAAGCGGAGCAAGGAGAACTATTGTGGCTGGTGACACCACTATCACCGTCGTCGGAAACCTGACCGCTGACCCCGAATTGCGGTTCACACCATCGGGTGCTGCCGTCGCGAACTTCACGGTGGCATCAACACCGCGGATCTATGACCGCCAGACTGGCGAATGGAAGGACGGCGAGGCGCTGTTCCTGCGCTGCAACATCTGGCGTGAGGCGGCCGAGAACGTGGCCGAGAGCCTCACCCGGGGAGCGCGGGTGATCGTCAGCGGGCGGCTCAAGCAGCGTTCGTTCGAAACCCGCGAGGGTGAGAAGCGCACCGTTGTCGAGGTCGAGGTCGACGAGATCGGGCCTTCGCTTCGGTACGCGACCGCCAAGGTCAACAAGGCCAGCCGCAGTGGCGGCGGCGGGGGCGGTTTCGGCGGCGGAGGCGGCGGACCGCGTCAGGCCCCGGCTGCCCAGCCAAGCGGCGGATCCGGTGACGACCCGTGGGGCAGCGCCCCGGCGTCGGGCTCGTTCGGCGGCGGCGACGACGAACCGCCATTCTGATTTCAAGTAGGAAAAGGAAAGAAAGACAACCATGGCCAAGTCCAGCAAGCGGCGCCCGGCTCCGGAAAAGCCGGTCAAGTCGCGTAAATGCGTCTTTTGCGCCAAAAAGGACCAACAGATCGACTACAAGGACACCGCGTTGCTGCGGACCTACATCAGCGAGCGCGGCAAGATCCGGGCGCGCCGGGTCACCGGCAACTGCGTGCAGCACCAGCGCGACATCGCACTCGCGGTAAAGAATGCCCGCGAGGTTGCGCTGCTGCCTTTCACCTCCTCGACGCGGTAATCGCCGGCCCCCCAACGGAAAGTACGTAAACGATGAAGCTGATTCTGACGGCCGATGTCGACCACCTCGGTTCGGTCGGCGACACTGTCGAGGTCAAGGACGGGTACGGACGCAACTTCCTGCTGCCGCGCGGGTTGGCGATCGTCGCCTCACGCGGCGCCCAGAAGCAGGCCGACGAGATCCGACGGGCCCGCGAAACCAAGATGGTGCGCGACCTAGAGCACGCCAACGAAATCAAGACGGCGATAGCCGCGCTTGGTCCAGTCTCGCTACCGGTCAAGACGGCCGGCGATTCTGGCAAGCTGTTCGGCTCCGTCACTGCCGGTGATGTTGTCGCCGCCATTAAGAAGGCGGGCGGCCCCAACCTCGACAAGCGAATCGTCCGGTTGCCCAAGGCGCATATCAAAGCCATCGGCACCCATCCGGTGGTGGTGCATCTGCACCCGGAAATCGATGTCGAGGTTTCACTCACCGTCGTCGCGGAGAGCTAACTTTTAACGTTCGTTACCCTGGTGTGGCCGCGCTCGGCCACACTGGCGGTTCCGGCCGTCCTGACGTGGCTGTGAGCGGACCGTGGTGCTGGCGAACTATTCTGCGCGAATTGTTGCAGAGCCTGCGTAACCAACCCTTTACGCGACGAAAATCTCGGGGAAAACCAACACGCCCGGCGCGGTAACCTGGCCCGACACGCCGAAGAGATTGTTGTCCACACCGAATGCCTCGCGTTGTACGACGATTAGCAGCAGTGATGTCGTAACGCTTCGCATTAATCCACAGGTTCTCCACACCCCGCTCAACACAGGCGTCGACGGTAATGCACACACGATGCACAGCTTCATGAACAACGGCCCTTGGAGTACTCGCCAGCAACGCTTACGGTCGTCCCGGCGCAAGCCGATGTGGGTGATTTCAAACGGCGACGATGCGGGCTGTGCAGCGGCCTCGCGGGGAGCCGGTCCGTTGGGGAGCGGGGTGTCAGAGGCTTGACTTACGCTCTTGATATGGCTTTCGAATGTATGTTCGTATGCTCGTGTCGGAGGAGGTGACAGGCCATGGCGGTTGTCGACGATCTGCCGCACCCAGGTATGGATGCCCCACCCCCCAGTGAAGACTTTGGCCGCCAGCCCCCGCAGGACCTCGCTGCCGAGCAGTCCGTACTCGGCGGGATGCTGCTGAGCAAGGACGCCATCGCCGATGTATTGGAACGGCTTCGTCCAGGCGACTTCTACAAGCCGGCCCACCAGAATGTCTACGACGCGATCCTGGACCTCTACGGGCGGGGGGAGCCGGCCGACGCGGTGACGGTGGCCGCCGAGCTGGACCGCCGCGGACTGCTTCGCCGAATTGGTGGGGCGCCATACCTGCACACCCTGATTTCGACGGTGCCGACCGCCGCCAACGCGGGCTACTACGCGGGTATCGTCGCCGAGAAGGCACTGCTGCGTCGGCTGGTGGAGGCCGGCACGCGAGTGGTGCAGTACGGCTATGCCGGCGCCGAGGGCGCCGATGTCGCCGAGATCGTCGATCGCGCCCAGGCGGAAATCTACGATGTCGCGGATCGACGGCTGTCCGAAGACTTTGTGCCCCTCGAGGATCTGCTGCAGCCGACGATGGACGAGATCGACGCCATCGCCTCCAACGGCGGCCTGGCGAGCGGCGTGCCGACCGGCTTCACCGAACTCGACGACGTGACCAATGGTCTGCATCCGGGCCAGATGATTATCGTCGCGGCGCGTCCGGGTGTGGGCAAATCGACGCTTGGATTGGATTTCATGCGGTCGTGCTCGATCAAGCACCGCTTGGCCAGCGTCATCTTCTCGCTGGAGATGAGCAAGTCAGAAATCGTCATGCGGCTGCTGTCGGCGGAGGCGAAAATCAAGCTCTCCGATATGCGTTCGGGCCGGATGAATGATGACGACTGGACGCGGCTGGCGCGGCGGATGAGCGAAATCAGCGAGGCGCCACTGTATATCGACGACTCGCCAAACCTGACCATGATGGAGATCCGGGCCAAGGCACGCCGGCTGCGACAAAAGGCGAACTTGCGGTTGATCGTGGTCGACTACATGCAGCTGATGACCTCGGGTAAGAAGCACGAGTCGCGGCAGGTCGAAGTATCCGAATTCTCAAGGCATCTGAAGTTGTTGGCCAAGGAGCTTGAGGTTCCGGTGGTGGCGATCAGCCAGCTCAACCGTGGGCCTGAGCAGCGCACCGACAAGAAGCCGATGTTGGCCGACCTGCGCGAGTCGGGATGCCTTACGGCCGCTACGCGAATCCTGCGCGCTGACACCGGCGCAGAGGTCACCTTCGGTGAGCTGATCCGGACCGGCGAGCGCCCGCTGGTGTGGTCGTTGGACGAGCAGCTGCGCATGGTCGCCCGGCCGATGACCAACGTGTTCCCGAGCGGGCGCAAGGAAGTCTTCCGGCTTCGGCTGGCCTCCGGACGCGAGGTCGAGGCCACCGGTAACCATCCCTTCATGAAGCTTGAGGGCTGGGCTCCTTTGGAGGAGCTGAAGATTGGTGACCGGATTGCGGCACCCCGGCGGGTGCCCGAGCCCGTTGACACGCAGCGGATGCACGATTCCGAGGTGATGCTGCTTGCTCACATGATCGGCGACGGGTCGTGTGTGACGCGTCAGCCGATCCGGTATGCGTCGGTGGACGAGGCCAACCTTATCGCCGTGTCGGTCACAGCGGCGCATTTCGGTGTCACCGCGGTCCGCGACGAGTACCCGGCGGCGCGCGTGACCACGCTGCGGTTGCCCGCCCCGGAGCGATTGACACATGGTAAGCGGAATCCGATCGCGGCATGGCTCGATGGACTGGGGCTTTTCGGCAAGCGCAGTCACGAAAAGTTCATACCGGAAGCTGTTTTTCGGGCGCCCAATGATCAGGTGGCGTTGTTCTTGTGTCATTTGTGGGCGACCGATGGTTCTGTTCGGTGGGACGCCAAGCTAGGCCAGGGGCGGATCTATTACGCGTCAACCAGCCGGCGTCTCATCGACGATGTCGCCCAATTGCTGCTTCGGGTTGGGGTTTTTGCGCGGATAAAGCGTGCCCGAAAACTTGGCTACCGCGATTCGTGGCACCTGTACATCTACGGTGCGGAGAATCAGGCGAGGTTCCTTCGCCACGTCGGTGTTCACGGCGTCAAAGCGGTTGCGGTGCAAGAGGTGCTCTCGCACCTTGAGGATCTGGTGCGCAATCCGAACCTGGGCACCGTGCCGAAAGAGGTATGGACCCAAGTCCGCCAGGCGCTGTCCGCGAAGCGGATGAGTCATCGCAAGTTTGCTTCCGCCATGGGTATCCAGTTCTGCGGATCGACGCTTTGGAAGCACTCGCCGAGCAGGTCTCGACTGCATCGTGCGGCGGCGCTGCTTGAAGATCGAGACATTCATGCGCTGGCGACCAGCGACGTATACTGGGACACGATCGTTGAGATAACGAGCATTGGCGAAGATGATGTCTACGACGGAACCGTAAGCGGCACACATAATTTCGTAGCCAACGGTATTGCGGTTCACAACTCGCTCGAACAGGATGCGGACGTCGTAATTCTTTTGCACCGGCCGGATGCATTTGAACGTGATGATCCGCGTGGGGGAGAGGCGGATTTCATTCTCGCCAAACACCGCAACGGCCCGACCAAGACGGTGACCGTTGCGCATCAGCTGCACTTGTCGCGATTCGCGAACATGGCGAGGTGACACGCCCGCCTTGTAGGTTCTCAAGTTTGACTGCATTTTCTCAAGATCGGCTGCATCAAGACTGAATTTGTGCAAGTGAACGTGAGACACACGGACCCGAACCGAAGACATGCGAAGTTCAGGGGCAGCGCGACTGGCGTGGCGGTACCACGCTCGCTACGTCTAGGAAATGCAGCGGTCCGTGAGACAAAGCGAAACGGAATCGGCTGTGAGACAGCCGGAGAAGCGGCAGGTTGGTGGATGTCGGAGATGCAACCGAACGTGAGAACCTACACCGCCGCAACGCAATAACGCCGCAACGATGGCGTCATTGCTACTCCGGCCCGGGCCCCACTTTCAACCTCGGCGCAGCAGCGGTGGCCGGGCCAACGATGCCGTCCACCTTAAGGCCACGGGTCCGGCGCTGGAACTCCCTAACGGCGGCTTCGGTGTTCGGGCCGAAGATCCCGTCGACCACCAGACCTGCGCCTTGCTCGTTGAGCCGGCGCTGAAGTTGGGCGACCTGCGGCCCTTCGGAGCCGCGGAACAGCAGAATGTCGGCGTACTCACCCACCGGCAAGGGCGGTCTCGGCGTCGGGGCCGGCTTGGCAACACGGCCGATCTGGTCCTGGATGTCGCGACGCAGGATGTCCATGTCGATGGCGCCCGGATCCCACTTGCCCTGGGCGCGACCGGCATACTCCTTATGCCCGATCGTGCGGGCAGAAGTCTGGGCCAGCCGACGGTTGATCGCCGCACAGCAATTGACCATTGCGAAATACTGTGCGTCGGGCCAGTTCTGGCGGTGTGGAGCGGTGGGGCTAGTACCGGTGTTGGCGCATTCGATGCCGATCAGGTGCCAATTGCCCATGTTGGTCGGCAACCACGGGTACATGCCAACGCCCGCGTGCCACGCAACGCCGACCGCTACCACGGTCACCGTGCCGTCCCGCGCGATGTGCAGCTGCGACAGCGGCCCCGCGAGGTCAGGACGGCCTTGGGCGATCGAGGCGGCGCTCGCGCTATCCGATCCGGTGTGGTGCACCATGACGCCGCGGATGTCTTTGAAGTCACCATGCCCGCGGTCGCGCCAGCCGGGATATTCGATGGGGTTGACGCCCTCGGCGCGCAGGACGTCGACAAGCCAGACCGGATCGCCGGTCCAAGTTCCTGTCTGCGGCATTGAGGAGTCCTTATCTGTGTCGGGGACCCCCGTAAAGGTGGGGATCCGTTGGTCGTTGTTTTGTGGTTTTGCCTCGTTTCCCATCCCCGGCATTGGTCGGTGGAGCGGAGTCGGGGTCAAGGTGGAGCGCCCGCAGCGCAGCGAGGACGAACGACCTTGAGGCCGAGGAGGATCCGCCGCATACTCCCGGTCGGGTGGGACGAGGCTAAGACGTTGTAGTTCAAGCCATCTGCTGCCTCCCGTGCGTGAATGTGGTGCGCGAGACGACAGTCGGGCGTGCCGGCGCCCAGCCTTATCTGGGTCCACGGACGAGGTCCGGTGACATGATGATTGATGGGGTGCCCGGCGTGCGGGCTGGCGAGGATGTGTGGCCGCTGAGTCGGGTGAGCCCTGCCGCGACAGGTGCCCCGGGGAGCGTTTGGCATCCGAGGAATGCACGGTGACATCCAGCCCGGCGTCGCGCACCAGCTGATCAGAACTGGTGAATCGGCGCGCATCACCGATCTCGGCCCACATGATCGCCGCGCATAACCAGCCGATGCCGTAGTGGCGCTGCAGTGCCCGACATCCGGCTTGGCGCCGGGCGAAGTCCACCAATTGGGTTCGCAGCGCGTCGATCTCCGGAGTCAGCTCATCAATGCGGCGCAGGGCAGCATCGACGTATTGGCGTCCCGCTGGCGATAACGGCGCGCTAGCGAGCGCCTCCCGGCCCCGCGCCGACAGCAGTGCTTTGACCGGCGGGCAGCCCTGATGGAACAACTGGGCATGAATGCGCTGCTGCCAGGCGCGCCGCTCATCCATCAAGGTGCAATACAGCCGTCCCAGATTGCCGATCTCCAACACATGCGCCGGCGGGATCCACGACTCGGGAAACCGGCCCTGCAACAGCAGCGTGCGCAGCAACCGGGCATCGGCACGGTCGGTCTTGGCCCGCTTCTTGCGCCCCCGCAACGCCGCGATCTCGGCCGGATCCCCCACATGCACACGCACTCCCGCAGCCGCCAGCTCCTCGCTGACATACCGCCACCCGGTGCAACCCTCCAACGCGAACTCCGCGTCCCCATCCGGGCACCGCTCGCTCAACCAGCGCCGCAACGTTGACAGGGTCGCCGGCCGGATCTGACCCCAACGCACCAACCCGTCGTCATCGACGTAATCGAAAGTGATCTGCTGCCGATGCACGTCAAAACCGCCTACCATCGTCATCAGCGGGACCTCCTCGAGCTGCTGAAAAATTACCGACGCATAGATCATCGAGCGTCTGTGCCGAGGGGGTCCCCATCACATGTCATCTTTCTCGTGTCACTACCAACAGTGGAATGCAACCTCAGCGCGGTCGAACGCGCGGCGCGGACGCCGAACGCCGGTACGTACCGAATCCTACGTGGGCTCAGACAACGACCGCCGCGGCAACGCCAGCCGTGAGAATGGCTATTACATAAGCCTTTTGCCGACGCGGCATTGGTAAACACGGGCGGTGGCCTGGCGGTGGCAGCGTTTGACCTCGGCGGGATCTTGGAGCGCGATCGCGACCTTAACGCCGCCCGCAGGCGCTTCGAGCAGGTGCTGGTCGGTCGGACACGGCGTGGCTGCAAATTCATCGCGGCGCTCGACGAGAGGTAAGCAAGACAGGGGCAGCGACACAACCACCTCGATGGGCTGCACCTGGCCGCCGAGACCGGCAGGCCCGCCGATTTCAGGATCGTCGGCGCCGGGTCGATACGGAGTGGCAAAGTCCAGGGATGTCTGTAATGCCTTGTAAGTCAATCGTTTCACGCTTTTGCGCGCCTACAATTGGTGGTGTCAGCGCAACCGTCTTCACTAGCGAAAGCTGGCGCCAGTGCGACTGAAGGGGTGAACGCATGGTCAGAACACATACGGTTGTGGCGGGGGACACGCTGTGGCAATTGGCGTTGCGCTTCTATGGTGACGCGGAACTGTATCGGTTGATCGCGACCGCCAGCGGGATCGCCGATCCCGGCGCGATCGATGTGGGGCAGCGGCTGATCATTCCCGACTTCACGAGATACACGGTTGTCGCGGGGGACGCGCTGTCGGCGTTGGCTACGCGTTTCTATGGTGACGCGCAACTGTATCGGTTGATCGCCACTGCCAGCGGGATCGCCGATGCCGGCGCGATCGATGTGGGGCAGCGGCTGATCATTCCCGACTTCACGAGATACACCGTTGTCGCGGGGGACACGCTGTTGGCGTTGGCTACGCGTTTCTATGGTGACGCCTCGTTCTATCCGCTGATCGCCACCGTCAATGGCGTCGCCGATCCCGCCGTCATCGACGTCGGGCAGGTACTGGTCATATTCCTCGGGCGCAGCGACGGGTTCGGGCTGCGTATCGTGGACCGCAACGAGAATGACCCTCGCATGTGGTACTACCGGTTCCAGACCGACGCGATCGGCTGGAACCCCGGCGTCAACGTCCTGCTGCCCGACGACTACCGCACCAGCGGACGCACCTATCCCGTCCTCTACCTATTCCACGGCGGCGGCCCGGACGCGGACTTCCGCCAGTTCGACTTTCTAGGCATCCGAAACCTGACCTCCGGAAAGCCGATCATCGTTGTGATGCCCGACGGCGGGCACGCGGGCTGGTACTCCAACCCGGTGGGTTCGTTCGTCGGCCCGCGAAACTGGGAGACATTCCACATCGCCCAGCTGGTCCCGTGGATCGACGCGAATTTCCGAACGTATGCCGAGTACGACGGCCGTGCGGTCTCGGGGTTTTCGATGGGTGGGTTCGGTGCGCTGAAATACGCAGCCAAGTACTACGGCCACTTCGCCTCGGTGAGCAGCCACTCCGGCCCGGCGAGTCTGCGCCGCGACTTCGGCCTGGTCGTGCATTGGGCAAACTTGACCTCGGCGGTGCTGGACCTGGGCGGCGCCACGGTCTACGGCGTGCCGTGGGACGAGGCCAGGGTCAGCGCCGACAACCCGGTCGAGCGTATCGACAGCTACCGGAACAAGCGGATCTTCCTCGTCGCAGGCACCAGCCCGGACCCGGTCAACTGGTTCGACAGCGTGCAGGAGACCCAGGTGCTTGCCGGCCAGCGGGAGTTCCGCGAACGCCTCGGCGCCGCCGGCATCCCGCATGAATCGCATGAGGAGCCCGGCGGCCACGTCTTCCGGCCCAACATGTTCGTGCTCGACCTCGACGGCATCGTCGCCCGGCTGCGCCCAGCAAGTGCCGGTGTAGCACTATAAGAACTCGCCGATAGCCTGGCACTGCCGCAGGCACTTGCCCGACGGTTAGTTAAGACGGCCTTCTGCATTTTGAGCTTCCACTCACCCGTGACAGTCAAAGGTGCATCGGGAGGCGGATCGGTCAACGCGACGACATCGCCCGCCTGGTGCACGATGCCGCGCCCTTCGAAGCGTGCGACACAGACCTTGCCGTGCAACCGGGACGGAAACTGCACAGCGGCAGCGCCGCGGTCGAACAGATCACTGGCAATCGTCTGTGTGACCTTGCGTCGTTTCGTCGCAATCTCGCTCAGATCGAGATGCTCTAGGCCGCACTCGACCAATAGTGCCGCGTTGCGGTCCTCAAGCTCTTGGCGGGTATCAGCGTCGAACAGGTCAATCACCGGTCCATCCAGCTCCAGCCTTGCCTGGACGAGCACATTTTCCCGACGCCACTTCGCCGTCACAGGCGCGACTGGAAAGTCATCGGCGGCCTCGGGTCCGTAACGTTCGATGTGGCGTTGACGTGCAGCCAGATTCGGCCGGAAGTCCGCTAGCACCTCGCGCAGGCTCGTCACCTCGAACTCGGGTAGATACAGTGTTCGGAATCGCTGGTCGACATCGTCGAACCGGTGCGAGAATCCGTACAGGTCCAGCGGAGTGAAATCAACTGGTGCGCGGTGATATCCGACTCGCCACAATAGGCCGTCGACCGGGCTGCCGCTCACGCCTGAAAGGTAGCCACCTGGCGCGCTGCTTGTATCACCATTGTGAAATCCGCTGTTTCAGTCGCGGCGCCTAGGACCTCGATCGGAGCTTGATCGTCCAGGCGCGTGTTTGTGCCGAACAGCCATGCTTTGGCGGTCTCGTCGTCGTACACGTCGACAAGCATCCGGACTACCTTGTAGCCCTCGCGCAGCCGACGGTCGGTCGTCGCGTGCGGTTGCGGGCCGTCCTCGCGGGTACAGCGGCCTATCTGTTTGGCGTCGGCCAAGCCAGCGATCGCCGCCGAGACGCGCTGGCCAACGGTGTCCTGCAAATACGTGGCGATCTCACGGATCGACATCGAAGCCGCGTCGATTTCGAGCCTGTGTGCAGCTGAAGGGGTCAGAAGGGGCATCCCGCGCCTCCATCGCATGTAAAGCGGAAGATCCATACAAACAACACCGCACTCCATCTGGGGACGCGCGGCGACTGATCAGGCTCAGGCCGGGTACACCAGCCGTTCAGACTATGTGTATATTTGTGTGTATGGCAAGGCTGAATGTGTATGTACCGGATGAGCTGGCGCAGCGTGCTCGGGCGCGGGGGTTGAATATTTCGGCGCTGACGCAGGCGGCAATCAGTGCCGAGTTGGAGAACTCCGCAACTGATGTGTGGCTTGAGGGGTTGGGGGCCAGAAACACTGGTGCTCGGCATGACGACGTGTTGGCCGCGATTGATGCCGCTCGCGATGAGCTTGGCGCGTGAGCCAGGCCGCGTCCTCGCCGCCGGCAGAGCCTGTGGTCGTCGATGCCAGTGTGATGGTGGATTTGGTTGCACGCACTGATGATCGGTTCGCGCCGGTGCGTGCGCGGCTGGCTGGAACGGTGATGCATGCTCCGGCGCATTTCGATGCGGAGGTGCTGTCGGCGCTGGGGCGCATGCAGCGCGCCGGCGTGCTGACTGTTGCGCAGGTTGATGTGGCACTGGATGAGCTGCGTCAGGCGCCGGTGACTCGTCACGGCCTGCCGTCGTTGCTTGCCGGGGCGTGGGCGCGGCGCGAAACCCTAGGTCTGGCCGATGCCCTCTACGTCGAGCTCGCCGATACGGCGGGTCTGGTGCTGCTGACCACGGATCACAGGCTAGGCCGCGCGTGGCCCTCAGCCGAGGTCATCGCCTAATCGCAGCTTTCGCTGGCCGGAAGTAGATGCAGCAGGCCGACTGACGGGCAGCGCTTAACCATATTGGTAATCTATTGGCTCGATAGCCCCAATCCGACGGAATGCCGGGCGCGCAGCGGCGGACCTGGCCCTGTTTGAAGTTCACCGCCCGATCGCTGGCTGAGCCTCGGACCGACCCACGACCCCGCGACATCAAATAGCAACGGCCCTAATGAATTTCCTGCTGCGTTTGATGGTGGATCCGTAGCCAAAGGGCGGACAACTCTGTGCGGTTGATTCGAAATAACCTGTAAGACAGCGTAATTCGTGTCATCCCGTGATGTAGACCAAGAACGCGACCAGCGCAACGTCAACCGCGAATCGCCCGGCACCATGCTCGCCGGGACGACCACCCGGTACCCGTGCCGATCGGGTCGTAAAATGGATCGGCATGCTGCGGCTGGTCTTCACCGCCAACGATTTCGCGTCGACGCAGTTCTTGGCTCAGCCCGCCCCGGCTTTGGAATTGAAGTTCGCGGCGCGTGCGTTGCGCCAAGGCATTTCGACACCGTGGGGTGCGCGGTGGCGATGTAGTGCGCTTGCCGCATCGCCCACGTCGTCAGCATCGGTGCGGACGTTGACGGGCCCCTTCACGTGGTCGATTTCGCCGACCGTGATTGCAGCCGACCTCGACGAGAGTCTGGAGGCGGTGTTGAGGTTGAGTGCACGCCAGCTGCGCGCTGAGCTGAAACAGTTTCGTAGCTGTCCCTACGTCGGAGTTCCGCCATTCCTTCGGTGCGCCCTCGAGGGCGATCGACAAGCCACGTTGTCGTTGTGCCGCGGGACGAGGAACCTGTTCACCGCGGTGCTCGAGCCGCACTGGCCCGATATTCGGGCCAACCACCGCAGCGAGCGTGTCCGGCGCAGTGTCCTCGTGGCAGACCGTGGTCTGCGCACTGCGTTGACCGCCACCGTCCCCGGCTCCCGGTGGAGCGGCGACTGCCTGGAAATCGATACTCCGCCGGAGCGCACGGTGCGCTTGGCCGGCCGGGGTGTGGTGTTGACGCCTGTCGTCTTCTGGACGGGACCACCAGTGGTCGGCGACCTCGGCGATCATCCGGTCGTGCTCGCCTATCCGGCGCCAGCCGAGTTGACCTTTCGCGTCGGCAGCGAATCCGACACGCTCGCCGCCATTCTCGGATCCACCCGCGCGGCAGTGCTGCGCTTGTTGGCCGATGAACACACGACCGGTGACGTCGCGCGAACCCTCGGTATCAGTCCAGCGTCGGCGTCCGAACACACCTCGGCGCTACGGGCCGCTCGCCTGGTCAACAGCCGCCGCGACGGCAAAGCCGTCGTCCATCACGCCACCGGTCTCGGCGTCGACCTGCTCGATGCGAACCGCCGCCAGCCCGGCGTGAGGTTTCGGCCGTCCCCGAAACGATTGCACAACGCCATCGCAAAGTCGCAGAGTCGGCGGTAACGCGTTGCCGGGAGGCGAGTCGTGGTTTCGGATGTAGTGATTGTCGGAGGTGGCCCGGTCGGGTTGATGTTGGCCTGCGAGCTGAGCTTGGCCGGTGTGCGTCCCGTTGTGCTGGAACGGCTCGCCCAGCCACCCGACGAGACCCGTGCAAACGGGTTGGTCGGTCAGGTGGTCCGGATGCTCGACCGGCGAGGCCTGTATCAGCGGCTGACCGGGGATTCCGAGATACCCCAGCCGGCCCCGACGTTTTTCTTCGGGGCCCTGCCTCTGGATCTGGCCGCACTCGACGACAACCCTTTCTATCTTCTGCCGGTGCCGCAGCCACGCATTCAGCAAGTCCTGGACGAGCGTGCCGCCGAGCTGGGGGTGGAAATCCGCCGCGGTCATGAGCTCACGGGCCTGTCACAACGCGCCGATGAGGTGATCATCGACGTCAACGGTCCCGAGGGCCGCTACGAGATGCGCTGCCGCTACGTCGTCGGGGCCGACGGCGGCCACAGCACGACCCGCGAGTTGGCCGGTATCGGCTTTCCGGGCACGACAAACGACGACGTGGTAGCCCGCACCGTCGAGGGTGCGGTGCCCGCCGACCTGGTCGATGCCGCCACCGGTGGGCTGAATGTGCCTGGCCATGGACACATCCCGCCGTTCATCTCGCAACGCACCGACACCGGGCTGTTTGCCTTCGGGAATCTACCGTCACGTCCTCCGTTGATGTTCACGGTTGAGTGGACCGCCGGCGGCGTCGACGAAACGGTGCCGTTCACGCTTGGCGAATTCCGCGAGAGCGTCCGCCGAGTGCTGGGCGTCGATCTGCCCCTACAGCCGCCGGCGCATCGGCTCACCCGCACGACCGGTGTCAATACCCGTCTGGCCGAGCGTTTCTCCGATAACCGCGTGCTCTTGGTGGGCGATGCCGCCCACGTTCAGTTCGTGCTCGGGGGCCCGGGACTGAATCTCGGCCTGCAGGATGCGATCAACGTCGGTTGGAAACTCGCAGCGTCGATACGCGGCTGGGCGCCGCGACGCCTGCTGGACACCTACCACGCCGAGCGCTGGCCGGCCGCGCGCCGGGCCGCCTTACACACCCAGGCACAGCTCGCGCTGCTGGCACCCGGCGCCGAGGTCGCCGCGCTGCGGGAACTGTTCGCCGAATTCCTCGATGACGCGCACAATGTCGCCCACATCGCGAACCTGATGACCGGCGCCGACGTTCGCTACGAGATGGGCGCCGCTGGCGCCCACCCACTCGTCGGCCGCTGCGCCCCGGACCTGGTGCTCGATACCGGCCACGGCACGCTGCGACTGGCCGAGCTGACCAGGACCGCCCGACCACTCCTGCTCGACCTCACCGAAGACGCCTGCTACGCAAGCGAAGTCGACGCGTGGCGGGACCGCGTCGACACCGTCACCGGCAGCACACGCGACTCCGACGCGTGTGCCCTGCTGTTGCGCCCGGACTGCTACGTCGCCTGGGCCACCGACACAGCTCGGCCAGATCGAGCACTTCGGGAATCGTTGCGCGCTGCACTCACCACCTGGTTCGGAGCTGTGGCGTGACCAGTTCGTCGTCAGCTCTCGTGCGCCGCGATCCGGTCGAAATCGATTCCGTACTAGTACTTTTCGCCGGGAATCGGCTATTGGGACACGTAGCCGAGGGTGCCCTTGACCTCCAGGTACTCGTCGAAGCCGAACTCACTCCATTCGCGACCATTGCCGCTGCGCTTGTAGCCACCGAAGGGTGAGTTCAGGTCGAACGCGTGGTTGATCGCGACCTGACCGGCACGAATCCTGCGGGCCACCGCACGCGCCGCCTCCAGGTCGGCGGCCGAAACATAGCCGGCCAGGCCGTAGTCGGTGTCGTTGGCGAGCTCCACGGCGTGATCGACGTCGTCGTAGTCAAGGATGCACAGCACCGGCCCGAAGATCTCCTCGCGCGCGATCGCCATGTCATTGCTGACGTCGGCGAACACCGTCGGCCTGACGTAGTAGCCGGTGTCTAGCCCGTCTGGTCGGCCGAGGCCGCCGGCAACGACGGTGGCGCCCTCGTCAATGCCCGACTGGATCAGGCGCTGGATCTTGTCGAACTGTGCCTTCGAAGCCACCGGACCGATCGCCGATTTGTCATTCGGGTCGCCAACCTTCACTTGTTCGGCGGCGGCCCGGGCGGCGGCGAGGGCCTCGTCCTTGCGCCGCTTCGGCACCAGCATGCGCGACGGCGCGTTACAGCTCTGACCCGAGTTCGGCATCATCGCCTTCACGCCGATCGCGACGTTCCGCACGAAGTCGTCGTCGTCGAGCACGATGTTGGGGCTCTTTCCGCCCAGCTCCTGTGTCACGCGCTTCACCGTCGCCGCGGCGTGCTTGGCGACGTCGATGCCAGCTCGCGTCGAGCCGGTGAACGACACCATGTCGATGCCCGGATGGCTCGACAGCGCGACGCCGACACCGGCGCCGTCACCGAAGATCATGTTGTAGACGCCCGCCGGTACCCCTGCCGCCTCCATCACCTCGGTGAAGATCTGCCCCGAGTACGGCGCGACCTCGGACGGCTTGAGGATCATCGTGCAACCGGTCGCCAGCGCGGGGAACACCTTGCAGGCGATCTGGTTGAGCGGCCAGTTCCACGGCGTGATCAGGCCGCACACCCCGATCGGCTCCTTGGTCACCAGCGTCGACCCGCGCGACTCCTCGAACGAGAAGTTCTTCAGCGCGTCGATCGCATTGCTGAGTTGCCCGAGGCCGAGGTAAACCTGGGTGCCCGAGCCGAGTGACGGCGGCGCGCCCATCTCCTCGGAGACCGCCTCGCCGAGGTCGGCGGACCGCTTCTGATACTCGGCGAGGATCGCCTGCAGCAGGTCAAGGCGCTCTGCCCGGCTGCTCAACGACCAGGTGGCGAACGCCTTCCTGGCGGCTTTGACGGCCTTGTCGACGTCGGCCGCCGAACCCAGCGCGATCTTGCCGCTGACCTGCTCGGTGGTTGGATTGTCGACGTCGAGGGTCTTGGGCTCGACCGGATCGACCCACATGCCATCGATGTAGAACTTCAGATATTCGCGCATGGCTGTACTTTTTCACCACTGCGTGTCGCACACCAGGTTCGGAATTCGGTGAGGGCTTGACAATATACAACCGATCGGTTGTATGTTTGACGAGTGACCGAGCACGACGAGGACCGGGCGGACGCCCTGTTCCACGCGCTTGCCGACCGGACCCGGCGTGACATCATGCGCCGGGTGCTGGCTGGGGAGCACTCGGTTTCCACGCTCGCAGTGAAGTACGAGATGAGCTTTGCGGCGGTGCAGAAACACGTCGTCGTGCTGGAAAGGGCCGGGCTGCTCACCAAGCGACGCAGCGGTCGCGAGCAGCTGGCCAGCGGCGATGTGGCGGCGGTGCGGTCGGTGGCGTCCATGCTTACTGAGTTGGAACAGGTTTGGCGTGGTCGCATCGCACGCATTGACGAACTCATCTCATCCGACTCAATCAAGGAGGACTGAACCATGCCGGTGACCGACGTCCAGCAGGATCTTGACAACCTAACCCTGACCATCACCGCCGACTTCGCGGCGCCGGTGGAGCGGATCTGGCAGGTCTACGCCGACCCGCGTCAGCTGGAAAAGGTGTGGGGGCCGCCGACCTATCCGGCGACCGTGGTCGACCACGACCTCAGGCCAGGTTGCCGCACAACGTATTTCATGACCGGCCCGGAGGGCGACAAGCATGCGGGATGGTGGCAGATCACGGCCGTGGACGAGCCGACGAGCTTCTCCTTCGACGATGGCTTCGCCGACTTGGACTTCAACCCGCTCCCCGGAATGCCGGTCTCCCGGAACGTCTACACCTTCGTCGAGCACGACGGCGGCACTCGCGCGACCTATGTGAGCACCTTCGAGTCCGCCGAGGCGCTTCAGCAGGTGCTGGACATGGGCGTGATCGAGGGCGCCTCAGCGGCGATCAACCAAATCGACGACCTGGTTGCCTCCTGAATCGCGCCGACGGGCGTGCCGGACCAGGGACGCCAGATCAGCGGAAGCGGACGTTCATCGTAGCCAAGCCGAAGATCTTCCGGCCACCGGACTTGGCGGCAAGAACGACGACACCGGTGCGCGTGGCCGGGTCTAGTGACTTGATCCGGCCGCTGAATTCAATGTCGGCGCCGTCGATCGCCGGCACGATTGCGGGCGCGGACAGCCGCACCGCGTAGCGGGTGACCGCGCCGGGGTCGCCCGACCAGGCGGAGGCGAATCCGGCACCCAATCCCATGGTGAGCATTCCGTGGGCGATCACGTCGGGCAGTCCGGCCAGCTTGGCGAGGTTCTCGTCCCAATGAATGGGGTTGGCATCGCCCGCCACGCCGGAATAGTTCACCAGGTCGCCGCGGGAGAGTCGGGCGTGGCGGACCGGTAGTTCGTCACCTACCCGCACGTCATCGAAGGACGGTGTCCCTGGCGTGCGGGTAGTGCCGCCCTCGGCAATCCGAACTTCGCCATCTGGGCGCACCGTCTTGTGATAGGCGGCATCGGATTCGCCAATCGGGAGCGCGTACGCATCGTGCATCATCGCGTTCTGCACGGCGGACTTGATCGCCGGATCGACATCCTCGGCGGTGAGGCCGACGACGGTGGTGTGCAGGGTGTGCACCCGCTCGCCGGCAGTGTCGGTGAAGGTGTTGGTCACGGTGATCAGGTCTCTGCCAGCAATCCTGCGAACCGACGTCAGTTCGACGTCAACGTGCAGCTCATCGCCGGCCAGGATCGGGCGGTGCTGCTCGAAGACCTCTTCGGTCTGCACGTAGGTGTCGTAACCGACGACCACCGACTCGAACATGAGGCGATTGCAGGCCATGCCGGGGACCGACGTAAACGTGAGCGGCGCCACCAGGCCCGAATATCCCAGTTCTGCGGCGGCGGCGACATCCCAATGTGCTGGGTGGCTATCCTGCACTGCCCGGGCGTACTCGCGTACCTTCTCGCGGCCAACCAGGTAGGTGTCATCCATCTGGTAGTAGTGGCCAACCCGCGATTCGATCGCCGACGCTTCTGTTGTGGTCATGAATGTGCTCAACTTTTCTATCCGCCTGTTCACCGAGGCGGACCAAAGCACACTAACGTGCGGACCCCGTAGCCGTATGGCCGACGCTGCGGTACAGCTTGACCGAGACGGCCGTTAGCCACGCCCAGACCACCACGACGGCCGCGGTGAACGCCAAAATCGAAGCGGTGCTGCCGGAGGACATCGCGAGGAAGCTTCCCGCGAACAAAAACCCGGCGATGCGCGAAAACCACGCCCAGTCGGCGCCGCCGGGTCCTCGCGCAAACCATCCGCCAAGCACGAAACACGCGGCGACCAGGCAGATGAAGCCCACCGTAGCGACGGCGAAATGGGTCATGCAGTGCCAGCTCGGATGACCAACGCCCGGCGGTGTGCCGGGCGGGAAACCATCCGACGGGTCGGCGCGGAAAGCCGCCGCGATCATCAAAGCGAGTCCATAGCCACCCAGCAGACCGGCCGCCCACGCTGAGCGACGTCCCGCACCGAGTGCGCGGCGGAACCCCACGGCTGCCGCGATCGTCATCGCGCCGGTGATCAGAAAGGTCGCGATCTGGATCCACCCGAGGTCTCCGTTGGCGAGTTGGCTGGCGGCGTGTCGGGTCGGGTCGAACCCATCACGAGTGGCCGCCTGGGCGCCAACCGACAGCACATAGATCGGGCCAGCGATGACGCCGTATCCGAGAAGCGATTTGGTAATGCGGTCCGAAAGGGGCGGGCAATCGGTGGTGGTCAAAGCGGGCCTCCATGTCACTATGGAACTAGACCGTACAGTACTAAAAACTAGACTGTCCAGTACTCTCCGGAGGTGACATGACCGAGCCACTGGGTCGTTCCGCCCGCAAACGAATGACCATCCTGTCCGCGGGTCGGGAACTGTTCCTGGGCAACGGTTATCAGGGCACCAGTGTTGATGCGATCGCGGCGTCGGCCGAAGTGTCCAAACAGACGGTGTACAAACACTTCGGCGACAAGCATGAACTGCTGATGGCCATCGTGAACGAGGCCTTGGAGACCACGGTCTCCGCGTTCGTGGCCCGCGCGTCGATGCTCGCGGAAACCACCGATCTGGAAAAGGACTTGATCGCACTGGCCGGCGACTACCTGCGCGCGGTCCTACAAGAACCCGTGGTGCAGCTGCGCCGGTTGGTGGTCGGTGAGGCCAACCGCCTACCCGACCTCGCTGCGCTCTACTACGACCGAGCCCCGAGCAGGATGCTGTCGGCGTTCGCCGACTGCTTTGCCCGGCTGGACCAGCGCGGCCTGTTGGAGGTACGTGAACCAGACACTGCCGCAGAGCATTTCGCGTTCCTCGTGGTCGGCCGATGCATCGACCAGGCACTGTTCTACGGCGGCCCACGAGTGGAGTCCGCCATCGACGTCGACCGCCACTCGCAGTCCGCCGTACGGGTGTTCCTCGCCGGTTATCGGCCTGCCGGAAAGGCGCGCCGACGCTAGGTTCCCGACGTGGTCGCTGGGTCGACGCCTTAGCCGGGTATAAGACCTATATGCAATCCGTTAGCGGGATCAATGTCCTAGTCACCGGGGCGGCCATGGGCCTCGGCAAGCTGTTCGCCACCAAGGCCGTCAAGGAGGGGGCCGCGGCGGTGGTCCTTTGGGACGCCAACGAAGCCGCGCTGAAGGAGACCGCTGCCGAGTTAGAAGCCGAGTTGAAAGCTGCTGGGGGCACGATCCATTGCGAGACCGTCGACGTCACCTCGAGGGCCGGGGTGGCCGAGGCCGCCGAGCGGGTCCGCGCCACTGTCGGCACGATTCATGTGCTGTTCAACAACGCTGGGATCGTGCGTGGCAACGGCTACTTCTGGGAGAATCAGCCGCGCGATTTCACGCTCACCATGGAAGTCAATTCCATTGGCCCCATGCTGGTGGCACGGGAGTTCCTGCCGGCGATGATCGAGTCGGGCGCGCAGTGTCGCGTGGTCAATATCGCATCGTCGGCCGGGCTGAACGCCATCCCCCGCATGGCCGCGTACGCCGCTTCCAAGTGGGCGGCGATCGGCTTTTCTGATTCCGTTCGGCTGGAGCTTGAACAGGCCGGTCACGAGGGGGTCAGGGTCACGACCGTCTGCCCTACCTACATCAACACCGGCATGTTCGACGGCGCTAAGGGCATCCTGTTCACTCCGATGCTCAAGCAGGAAGACGTTGTCGAGCAGACATGGACAGCGATGTTGGAGGGCCGGCCGTTCGTCGTCATGCCGTGGACGTCGAAGATGAATAGGGTGCTGTCGGCTGTGCTGCCTACCCGGCTGCGCGATGTGTACCTCCGGCGCGTCGGCGTATACAACTCCATGGACGAGTTCCGCGGGCATTAGGTCCGAGCCGCAACGGGCCACCGCATGCCATGCGGATATCCACCTCCACCGAAGCGAGAAGGCTTGGGCCATAAGTTATTCCGTGACGGCCAGGTCGTCGTGATCCCCTACCGCCGATAGAAGACGTCGCCCGCGACGGTGATCGTCGACTGGTTTACCCATACGACGTTGAAGTAGACCGGGACGGCCGACGTGTTTGGCTGCTTCGACCGCGATGATCACCGTGCCGCGGCGACGGTGTGGGTAGATCGACCTCGTTCATCCGATGAATTTAGTTGGGGTAGCAGATATTCCAGCTGACCAACCTCTTCGATGTTGTGCCTGATCCAGGCATGGAGCATGTCGTCGGGGAAGCGTCTGCAGGCGATGCGGTTGATCGGCGCGAACAGCGGCGTGCGCGCCCCGACGTCGAGCACGGTGACGTAATGGACGCCATCCGGCCCCGCCGACCAGGTGTGTTCGAGCTGAAAGACGATGACGCCGGCAACCCGCTCCACCAGGCGAATGCCCGTCTCGTCCAGCTTTTCTACGCGGTCGACGACGTCGACTTTGAACCCTGGCATAGCGCCGAAGGCTTCGACGATGCGAAAGCGGGCGCCCTCGGCTGCGCCGCCCCCTGGCGCCGGCTTCGCCAATTCCCAGTGAATGTGATCGATCGGGTGCCACGCGAGGTAGCGGGGGATGGTCTCGTCGCCGTACGGCATCGTTCCGTCCAGCTGGGTGAACCAATCGAAAAGCATCGTCGGGGTGACGTTAGCTACTTCGACCTGAAAAAGTCGGCGCGTTGATCCGCGGGTTGATGGTGCTGAACAGGAAAGATGGCCTCAAGCCCTTGTTGCGGAAGGGATTGAGGCCATCGTGTTTCGTACTGTAGGCGATCAGGTGTCGCTTTGGGAGGCAGTGCTTCCCGCGGAGTTGTTGAAGTTGCCCGATGAGTTGGCGCGGGTCGATGGGCTGCTCGATGATCCGGTGTTCTTCGCCCCGTTCGAGCCGTTCTTCGATACACGGATCGGGCGTCCGTCCACGCCGATGGAGACCTATCTGCGGTTGATGTTCTTGAAGTTCCGTTACCGGCTGGGCTATGAGTCGCTGTGCCGAGAAGTCGCGGATTCGATCACTTGGCGCCGGTTCTGCCGGATCGGACTGGATGGGTCGGTGCCGCATCCGACCACGTTGATGAAGCTGACCACCCGGTGTGGCAGTGCGGCGGTCGACGGGCTCAATGAGGTGCTGTTGGCCAAGGCGGCTGAGGCGAAGTTGTTGCGTACTAATCGGATTCGGGTGGATACCACGGTGGTGCCGGCTAATGTGGCCTATCCGACCGATTCGAGTCTGCTGGCCAAGGCGACGCGCCGGATCGCCGGGATCGGCAAGCGGATCCAGGCCGCTGGGGGCGCGGTGCGCACCCAGCTGCGGGACCGCTCCCGCGCGGCGGGCAAGCGCGCGCACGCGATCGCGTCGAAACTGCGCTCTCGCGCCGCGCTGGGCCGCGACGAGGCCAAGGCCGCGGTGCTGACCAGCACCGGGGAGCTGGCTGTGCTGGCCAAAACCGCGGCGCGCGAGGCCGAGCGGCTACTGGTCAACGCCAAGCGGGCGGTGCGCCGGGCCCAGGTCAAAGCTGCCGACCTGCGCGCCCGCGGCGAGCATGATGCAGCAGCCGGCCGGCGACGTGGCCGGCTGGTGCGTGCGGTCAACGACCTGGCCAAACTGCTGGAAGCGACGCGGCAGATCGTGGCGCAGACCCAGCAGCGCGTCGCCGGGCACATCCCGGACGGGGCGAGTCGGCGGGTCAGCCTTCACGACGGCGATGCCCGCCCGATCGCCAAGGGCAGGCTGGGCCGGCCGGTCGAGTTCGGGCACAAGGCCCAGATCGTCGACAACGACGACGGCATCGTCCTGGACCACCGTGTGGAGCAAGGCAATCCACCCGACGCGCCGCAACTAGCGCCCGCGGTCAAACGGGTCACCAAACGCGCCCGGCGTACCCCGGGCACCGTCACCGCCGACCGCGGCTACGGCGAGGAACGCGTCGAAAACGACCTGCACGACCTCGGTGTACGTACGGTCGTGATACCGCGAAAAGGCAAACCCGGCAAGGCTCGGCAAGCCGAGGAACACCGGCCAGCCTTCCGACGAACAATCAAGTGGCGCACCGGCAGCGAAGGCCGCATCAGCACTCTCAAACGAAACTACGGTTGGAGCCGCTCCTCCATCGATGGCACCGAAGGAACCCGAATCTGGACCGGACACGGCGTCCTCGCCCACAACCTAGTCAAGATCAGCGGCCTCGCAGCATGACCCGACGCCCCAAAGCACGGATCTCTGCCTCCACAGTCACGCGGTATTCGCGCACCAACAGCAGACTCAGGGGCCGTCACTTTTTCAGGTCGAAGTAGCTAGCACTCGATGGTCGATGGTGACGCGACGGCGGTGATGCGCAAATCTGGTGAAGCGCACAGTCGCGGTGTCTACCGAGCGCAGCGGGTACAAAACCGGTCGTGCCTGCATGAGGACCTCCAAGATACGGTACCGTTTCTTGCAACAGAGAGTACGAGTCGGGGCTAAGAAACGCAATCGTTTCTTGAAAGGATCTTCGATGCGGCGACGCCACGGTCAGGAACTCGATGCGGCGATCAGGGACGCGGTGCTCCGGCTCGTCGTTGAGCACGGCGCGGCCAGTGTCACCATGGAGGCCGTCGCGAGCGCCGCGGGCACCAGCAAGGCGGTGCTCTACCGGCGCTGGCCCGACAGCCCGGCGCTAGTCCGAGACACTCTGCTACGCATAGCTGTCGCAGCGATCCCACACGAGGACACCGGGAGCTACCGCCAGGACATGCTGGCGGTACTTCGCGGCTGGGCTGACCTATTCACCGGTCCACAAGCCGCCGTCATCCAGGCCGGGATCGCCGCGGCCGCACACGATTCCGAACTCGCCGAAGCCTTCCGCACCGACGTAATCGGCTGGCGCAAAAAGGAGATGGCTGATCTGCTGGCTCGTGGTGTCGCCCGTGGCGACGTGCGCGCAGACGTGCCGGTCGAGATCGCCCGCGAGCTCGGTCAGAGCGTGCTGTGGCACCGGCTGCTGGTGACCGGCGACCCGATCAACGACGAGCTGATCGTGCAACTCGTCGACGAGGTGCTCGTACCGTTCGTCACGCCTCGACCGTCGTGAGGACAATTTTGTTATCGATAACGTATCGTTAATAAACTACGCTGGCGGCATGCACAACCCTGAGGTTCTGGTCGTCGGCGCGGGTCCGACGGGTCTGACGCTGGCCTGTTCACTGCGGTTGCACGGGATTTCGGTAGGCGTCGTCGATCGTGCACCGGGCCCGGCTAGGACGTCGCGGGCGAATTTCATGCACGCCCGCGGGTCCGAGGTGCTCGACCGGCTGGGCGCGCTGGGCACCCTGCCGGGCGAGTCGCTGCGCGCGATGCGGGTCACGACCTACCTCGGCGACCGCCCGATCATGAATCTGAAGTTCGGCGATCCCGGATTGCGAACCGCCGGGCCGCCAATGGTGGTGTCGCAGGCCAGGGTCGAGGCGGCCCTTCGCGCTCGGTTGGCCGAACTCGGTGGCGCCCCGCAGTGGAATAGCCCGCTCGTCGGGGTCCAGCAGGACCACAACGGCGTCACCGCCGTACTGGACAACGGCCGCTCGGTGCGCACCCGATGGCTTGTCGGCTGTGACGGCACGAGCAGCACCGCGCGCGAGCTCGCCGGCATCGGATTTCCCGGCGTCAAACTCACCGAACGCTTCCTGCTGGCTGACCTGCACCTGGACTGGGACCTGGATCGCGGCGGGACCACCGGCTGGATTCATCCGACGGGCATGATTGGCGTGATGCCGATGCCCGACCCGGATGGACGAAACGACCTGTGGCGGGTCATCGCCTATGACCCCGGCTACGACGAAAAGCCGAGCGACCAAGACATTCTCGACCGACTTCGACAGATCCTGCCCGAGCGAACCGAGCGCGATGTTCTCATCGGCGGGGCCGAGTGGGTTTCGCTCTTCTCAGTGCATCGCCGGCTTGCTGACAGCTACCGTCGAGGTCGGATCCTGCTCGCGGGCGACGCAGCCCACGCGCACGCGCCGTTCGGCGGGCAGGGAATGCTCACCGGTGTTGGGGATGCGGAGAATCTGGCGTGGAAACTCGCTCTCGTCGTGCGCGGCAAGGCGACCGAGTCGTTGATCGACACGTACCAAGCCGAACGCCGGCCGCTGGCTGCCGAGGTGCTGCGGGGCACCAGCACGGTGACCCGAATCAACATCGCGAGCAGCTCGGTGGGTCGCTTTCTGCGGGACCGAGTTGTCGCCCGGCTGTTCAACGTCCCCGCAATCCAGCGCTGGGCTACCTACACCACCTCGCAGCTATGGGTGAGCTACCGCAAGGGCCCGCTTGGCGGACGCGGGCGCAAGCCGCGTCCCGGTGATCGGATCGCCGACGTTGAATGCGAACGCGAGGACGGGTCGCCGTCGCGACTGTACGCAGAGCTTGGCGGCCATTGGGCGCTATTGGTTCCGAAGGGCGTCGAGCCCGTCTGCGAACCAGCCGCCCGCCGGCGCATCGGTGAATATCTCGGAGTACTGCGCTACGACGGTAATCAAGCGATGCTGGTGCGTCCGGACTCCCACCTAGCCTGGCGGGGCGAGCCAGACGATGCCGCGGGCCTTGACCGCTGGCTGGCGAATGCCTTGTCGGAACCTTCAGTTCGATGACGCAGAGCCGAAGCCGTGGCCGACCACGGAACCCCGCCACCGATGACGCGATCCTGCGCGCTGGCCTCGAGCTCTTCATCGAACGCGGCATTGACGGTGCCAGCATCGAGCAGATCGCCAAGCGCGCCGGTGTCGGCAAGCTCACCATCTACCGCCGGTGGTCCAGCAAGGAGGAGTTGATTGCCGCGGCCATCGAAACGCAGGTAGCGCACGAGGTTGAGTGGCCCTCACCGGACGTCATAGACCAGGTTTCGCCACATCAACTGGTCGAGGCCGCGCTGCCGAAAGCGGCCGAAACCGGCGCGGCGCTTGAGTTTCGGGCACTCGTCGCACGGATTCTGGGCTCTTCCGTCAGTCATCCATCGCTGATGGCGACCTATTGGAAACATTACGTGCTGCCGCGCCGCGACCTCGTCGCGCGGCTGCTCGAGCGGGCACGCAACGCCGGGACCGTAGCGGCCGAGGCAGATTCAGATGTGCTGATCGACATGATGGCCGGCGCGGTGATGTACCGGGTGCTCCAGCCCGATCCGCCCGATGTACCCGAGATGGTCGCCTACCTCAAGGCGATCTACCGTCAGGTCGGCCTCCTTCCGCCGGCGCAGGACGGCGGGCTGCAAGACTAGATTCCATCAAGCGCGCTTGATATTCTCAAGCAAGAATGAGTCGAAGGTACGGCCAGTACTGCGGTCTCGCTCGGGCGCTCGATGTGGTGGGCGACCGGTGGAATCTGCTGGTCGTTCGCCAGCTCCTGATGGCACCCGCCCGCTTCCGCGAGCTGCTCGACGGGCTCCCCGGCGTGGCCACCAACCTGCTCGCCGACCGCCTCCGCGGCCTCGAGACCGCCGGCGTGGTCGAGCGACGGCTGGCCGAGGAGGGCAATGCCATCGTGTACGCGCTCACCCCGTGGGGCGCTGAGCTGCGTGAGCCGATTGAGGGCCTCATCCGCTGGTCCGCGCCGCTGATGGAACGCGGCCCAGGCGGCGACGTCCTGCAGCCTCGCTGGCTGGCTGTGGCGCTCCCGGCGCTGCTCCGCGGAAGGAGGGCAGAACCTCCGGCTGAGCTCGGTATCGAGGTCGGCGGTGTTTGCATGACACTTCGGATCGGCAAGGACGGTCCCCACGTGAGCGTCCAACCCGCCCGGCGTCCCGACACGGTCCTGGTAGCAGAGCCCGAGGAGGTCCTCGGACTCGCGGCCGGTGCGATCACCATCGATGAAGCCCTGCGCCGATCAAGCGTCGACGGCGACCCGCGAGTCGTTACCGCGGTGCTGGGCGCGGCACAGACATGAGCCGGCTGCTCGATGAGGTCCTAACCGCCCATGGCGGCCTTGAACGCTGGCGCGCTGTGACCGCCCTCACCGCCCATGGCAGATTCCGTGGCCTGCTGCGCTCGCGCTTCCCGGGCAACCGAATGGCCAGCGTGAACGTGCGTGTCCAGCTGGCAGCACAACACACCGTCTTTTATGGCTTCCCACAGCAGGACCAGCAAGCGGTGTTCGATCGCGGCGACGTACGGATCGAGACCCGCGATGGCGAACTGATCAGCGCCCGGCGTAACGCCCGCGCCGCGTTCGCTGGCCTGGGCGCGCTCCGTCGCAACCTCCACTGGGACGCTCACGATGCCGCGTACTTCGCCGGATACGCATGGTGGAACTACCTCTCGCTGCCCCTGCTTCTGACGCGCGACCGAGTGTCCGTCACCGAAGGAGACCCCTGGCTGGAGGCAGGAGAGCGGTGGCGACGCCTCGAGGTCGGCTTCGCACCCGACATTCACACCCACTCCCAACGACAGACGTTCTACGTGGACGACGCCGGCCTCATCCGTCGGCACGACTACGTTGCCCAGCCAATCGGTCGTTGGGCGCACGCCGCCCACTACTGTGACGACCACCGACACTTCGCCGGACTCGTCTTCCCCACCCGCCGCCGGGTGCGCCCGCGAGGACCCGGCGGGCGAACTCTCCCGTATCCGATCCTCGTCGCACTCGACATCGACCAAGTCGAAATCGAGACATGACCGGCAAGCGCGCCGCTGCCCTCATCGGAGGTTCACTAACGAGAGGAGTTCCAATGTCTGTCTCCGGTCCCCCCGCCACTTCCACCTCGGCGATCGCAACGGCGATCACCGCGCTGCGCGCCGCCGGGGAACGCCGCGATCCCGGTGCCGTCGCCGAACTCTTGGCGCCCGACGTCGTCTTCCACTCCCCAATCACAGAGCGATTGCGGTTCGAGGGCAGGGAGGAGGTCGCCGCCCTGCACCGCGACATCTTCGCCGTTCTGGAGGACATCAACACCACCGAACCGCTCGCGCTCGGTGATACGCGATCGTTCTCGTTTCGTGCGCGCGTTCGCGGGGTGGAACTCGAAGCCATAAATCTGGTGCGGTTCAACTCGTACGGGCAAATTGTTGACTTCAAGGTCTTCGTCCGCCCACTCGCGGGCCTCGCGACGTTGTTCGCGGCGCTCCCGCCGAGGGTTGCTGCGCGGCGTCGTGGACGGTTGCATGGCGCGTTCGTGGCAGCCTTCGCCCGGCCTGTCGCCCTTGTTTTGCGCGCCGCCGATCGCCTGACGCCCAGATTGATCTAGCAGCCGGATTGGGTAAAGGTTCGGGCACGTTTCAGGTGTCACGCAGCACGGCACCGCGATATTTGTCGTCCAGTCATTGACGATGCAGGGCGTGACGCAATCTCGGGCGTTGGCGCGTGAAATCTCACGCCAGACGTTTCTGCGGGGTGCCGCCGGAGCGTTGGCCGCTGGCGCGGTTTTCGGCCCGGTCCGGGCTACCGCCGATCCGAATACCTCCGGCTTGGACAGTCTTTCCGCCACCCTCGGCGGACGCGTGCTACAACCGGACGACCCCCAATTCGCAACGGCCAAACAAGTTTTCAACACCAACTACAACGGATTAACACCGGCGGTGATTGTCACCCCCACATCGCCGGCGGACGTGCAAAAAGCGATGGCATTCGCTACCGCCCACAACCTCAAGGTCGCGCCGCGCAGTGGTGGCCACTCCTATACAGGGGCATCCACGGCGAACGGCGCAATGGTGCTCGACCTGCGCCTGCTGCCCGGCGAAATCAACTACAACGCAGGCACCGGGCAGATCACGGTGACTCCCGCGACCAGTTTGTACGCGATGCACGAGGCGCTGGCTGCGGCCGGCCGGGGCATCCCGACGGGTACCTGCCCGTCGGTCGGTGCCGCTGGGCACGCCCTGGGCGGTGGAATGGGCGCCAATTCCCGGCACGCGGGCCTGCTCTGTGACCAATTGACCTCGGCCTCGGTGGTGCTGCCCAGCGGTCAGGCGGTCACCGCATCTCCCGCCAGCAATCCCGACCTGTTCTGGGCCCTGCGCGGCGGCGGCGGCGGCAACTTCGGGGTCACAACCTCGCTGACGTTCGCCACCTTCCCCGCTAAGGACGTCGACGTCGTGAACCTCAATTTCCCGCCGCAGTCGTTCGCCCAGGTCCTCGTCGGTTGGCAAAATTGGCTGCGCACCGCCGATAGAAACAGCTGGGCACTGGCGGACGCCACCGTCGACGCGCTAGGTACGCACTGTCGAATTCTGGCGACCTGCCCGGCCGGTTCGGGGAGCAGCGCGGGGGCCGCCATCGTCTCAGCCGTGGGAGTGCAACCGACCGGTACCGAGAACCACACGTTCAACTACATGGACCTGGTGAGGTATCTGGCCGTCAATAACCTCAACCCGTCACCGCTGGGATATGTCGGCGGATCGGATGTCTTTCCCACCGTCAACTCGGCCGTCGCTGCGGGGATCGCCTCGGCTGTCGATGCCTTCCCCCGCGGGGCTGGCCGCATGTTGGCAATCATGCATGCGCTCGACGGCGCGCTCGCCAGTGTGGCGCCGGGAGCTACAGCCTTTCCGTGGCGTCGGCAGTCCGCGCTAGTGCAGTGGTACGTGGAGACATCCGGTGACCCATCGGCAGCGACCGGCTGGCTCAACACGGCACATCAAGCGGTGCAAGCGTATTCGGTTGGCGGCTATGTGAATTATCTCGAAGCGAATCAGCCGCCGTCGCGGTACTTTGGCCCGAATCTCTCCCGACTTAGCGCGGTGCGGCAGAAGTACGATCCCGGCCGGGTCATGTTCTCGGGGCTGAATTTCTAGCCGCCGTGCTCTTCGAAAACTAGTTGACTCCCCGCCGGCCAGGTGCGACGGTGATCGGTTGCCCTACCACCGACCACGACAAGACCATGCCCCTGACCGACAACGAACTGACCGATCTAACCGCCGGACCGACCGACGGCAATGCCGCACACCGCCGGCCCATCGCCGACATCGGTGCCTGGCTGGATGGCCTCGACTACGGTGTTCGTCCCGCGTTGCGCGCACTCGGCGAATTGCTGGTCGGGGTCGCCGAGCGCGAAAGTGCCGAAAGCGCAGAGCGATTCACCGCCCGCTGCTTGGGTGTGCCGGACGCAGGGCACCTGGTCGATGAGGAACGCGAACTCAATCCAGTATCCCGATTGACCGCTGCGCTAGCGCTGGCGGAGTGGATCGATGAACACGCGCACGTCTGCGAGATTGGCCCGGGCGAGTGCGCCAATCCGCCGAAGTGGACGCAGACCGAGATCGGCGGCCAACGGTACCGGCACCCATTGTGCTTGCGCGTGCATTTCCCCGCCGGGACCCTCCTGGATGACACGGGATGCGTCATCCACATTGAGGCGCGCGAGACCGTCATGCACGAGGCCCTAGTCAGTGCGTACGTGACACCGGACTACCAGGCCCATGCCCGCGCCGTGCTCGACCGGCTCGCCGAACGAGCCAACGAGCTGAACCCGTACCGAGGCCGGGCGGTGCGCGCCGTCAACAACCGCGGATTGAGCTTCACCGTCATCGAGCTGCCGTCGACCGCGACCCGTGACACCGTTATCGTCCCCAACGACGTGTGGACCGAAGTCGACCTCGGCGTCACCGGCGTGCGCGACCGCCACGAGCTGCTCAACGCCCACGGTCTCGGCGCGCGGCGCGGTGTCCTCCTGTGCGGCCCGCCCGGCACCGGCAAGTCGGCGGTGAGCGAGGTCGTGGCCCGGGAGGTCCTCGGGGAGTTCACCGTCATCTACGTCGAGGCCAGGGTGGGGGCCGAATTGCTGACCGTCGTGGTCGAGGAGGCCCAGCGCCTCGGCGGTCCCGTGCTGATCGTGCTGGAGGACGTCGATCTGTGGTGCCGGGACCGCGCTGCCGGCGATGCCGGGCTGTCGGAGCTGTTGCAGGCCATGGACGTCAAGGCCGATGCCCGCATCCTGACTTTGGCGTCCACCAACGACGCCGCGACGTTGGACAAAGCGGCGATCCGCACCGGTCGGTTCGATTCCGTCGTCGAGGTCGGCTACCCCAACCGCGCTGACGCGGCCCGCATCCTGGCGACGCTGATCCGCGACATCCCCGGCGGCCACGCGGTCGACACGGCGGCGGTGGTGGCCGCACTGCCCGAACAGACGAGCGGCAGCGACATCCGTGAAGTCGTGCGCCGCGCGGTGCTGGCGGGGGACGGCGGAACCGTCAGCACGGCAACGTTGCTGGCCGAGGTGAGCAGCGGCCGGTACCAGGCCACAGTTGCGGGAGGGATGTATCTCTGAAATCGACGGCCGTGCGTGACCGTCGGCGCGCGGCGTATGCAACGATCGACGACATGACTGACTCGCTTGTCGAGATGATGAATGCCGGCATGGCATCGACCATTCCGACCGCAGACCAGATGGGTGTGCGGGTGCTCGAGGCGGGACGAGGCTTTGCTGCGGCCAGCGTTCCGGCCGAGGGCAATGGCAACCACTTCGGTGTCATCTACGCCGGCGTTCAGTTCACCGTCGCCGAAATCCTCGGTGGCATCATCGCTTTGGCGACGTTCGACGCAAGCAGGTACTTCCCGTTGGTGAAGAAAGTCGATATCACGTTCGTCGGTATGGCTACCACCGCGCTACGGGCCGAGGCGAGGATGGACGACGAGACGATCGCCCGCGTTGAAGCCGAGGCCGCCGCGCAGGGTAAGTCCGACTACACGCTCGATGCGGTGGTCACCGATGCCACCGGGGCGGTCGTCGCCACCACCCAGGGGCTGTATCAACTACGCGCACACCGTAGTTGAGGCGTTAATGGCAGCGGTTCCAACGCCTAGAATTCGTCGGAGAAATCGGCGCTGAGCCAACGGTCGGGACGGATCGTGAACAGCACGCTTTCCTGGCCGGCGAGACTACGGACGAAGGCGCGTCCACCTTCCTCACCGAGGTATCGGATGGCAATGGCCTCCTGAGCATCTACCGGGGCGGGTGTGATGGTCTCGACGAGGGTGCCCTCCACGACGACATATTGGTATGGCGGCTCTTCGCGTTGCACCACCAACGTCACCGCACCGGCTCGCTCGATGAGCCTGGCCTTGCGTGTTGATGGGCCGGTGTTAATCCGGATGTGCCCACCGGGGGTGTAGTCGTACCAAATCGGGGCGCTGGCCGGTGGGCGGCCGTCGGCGGAATCGATCGATAGCACGGCGACGTGCTGTGCTGCTAGGAACTCTTGACGCTCGGCCTCGGTGAGAGCTTTCATGTGCGGCTCAACACGGCGAGCCTGCAGGGATATTCCCGAGCGCAAAGTTTTACGCGTCGATCAGTCGAAGATGTTGTCGCGCGGAGGTCGCGATGGAGCTGCCGGATCGACGAACCATTCATGGCTGAAGATCAAGCCGAGTACTCGGGGCGGCAGGCGAAGCAACACGCCGAACATCCGCGCATTGAGCCCGTCACCGATCTGCGATCGATGGGCCGCGAAAGCATCGCGCTTCTGCTGCGCGAACCGGCGCACGTCGATCCGATGGGTAATGGTGGCCCGCGGCGTGTATGCGATGCGCAGCACGTCGGGGTCGTAGGGCGCCGGCAGTCGCAGCAGGCGGGCAACATCCCCGATGCGGGTGAGCAGTTCCCGCGGCATGGTCGCTTCGAGTACGCGCGGAGTCGCGGCCAATTCAGCGGCCCGCTTGCCGACATGATGCACCTGCACGTGATCCCGGTGGCCGTACCCGCCGTTGCTCTGATAGCTGAGCAGTAGTTGCGCATCTTCGGCGCGAAGTATCGAGGCGAGCCGCCGGGCCGCCTCGTCGACATCGGCGCGGCCGAACCGGACCCGTCCAGGCGGATTCGGGTAGAAGTCAGGCCCGTAGCCGCTATCGGCGTAGTCAAGGCACTCGAGGCGATGCACTCCGAGAATGCTTGCGCTCGCCCGTAATTCATCCAGCCGCGGGTCGTCGGTTTCGTTTCCCATGCGTCCGTCTGTTGCTGTGACGACAACAACGCGATGCCCCGCGGCCGCCGCTTTGGCGAGCGTGCCGCCGGTGAGGATCACCTCGTCGTCGGGGTGTGCGTGGAAAGCAACGACCGTGGCCATGAATTGCAGTATGCAAGGTTAAGTTAAGCCAGGCCGGCGGCGACCCGCTCCAAGGCAGCGAGGTGGTCGTCGACATTAGCCAGGCCAGCCTTCATGGTGTTCACCGACACATGCGTTGCCCCCGCCGCTTTCCAGGCGGCGATGTCGGCCGCGATCTTGTCCGCATCGCCGGTCCAACTAACCCGGCCCTCCATCCCGAGGTCATTGGCGTCGCGGCCCGAGGCTGTTGCCGCGCGCGCTACCTGCTCGAGGGCGTAGTCGAGGCCGGGTCCGGGCTCCATCATCGGAAACCACCCGTCGCCAAGCCGTCCGGCGCGTTCGTAGGCGCGCTCGGACGCCGCGCCGAACCACACCGGGATGGGTCGCTGCGTAGGTAGCGGGGCTAGGCCCGCTCCGGTCACCGTGTGGTACTTCCCGTTGAAGGTCACCGACCGCTCGGTCCACAGCTTGCGCATGACCGCGACCTGCTCCTCGGAACGCCTGCCGCGGTTGCTGAACGTCTCTCCGAGCGCCTCGTACTCGACGGCGTTCCAACCCAACCCGATACCGAGCCGAAACCGCCCACCGGTGAGCAAGTCAACCTCGGCGGCCTGCTTCGCCACCAACACAGCTTGTCGCTGCGGCAGAATGATGACGCCGCTGACCAGCTCTAGCGAGGTAATGGCGGCCAGGTAGCCGAACATGACAAACGGCTCGTGAAACGTCGAGTCGATGTTATAGGGGCCCCACCAGCCCTGATGGATGTCCGGGTCGGCGCCGACGACGTGGTCGTAGGCGAGGATGTGGGTAAACCCGAGTTCTTCGACGGCCTGCCCATACGCGCGTACCACTGCGGGGTCGCCGCCAAGCTCGGTCTGTGGGAACACAACTCCAATGCGCATTTAGCCTGCAACCATTCGGCACCGCAACTGCTTCCCGCATCCCGTATTCGTGATCACCCAGCGTTACCTTTCAGGCAAGTCGAAAAGGCGTGCAGCGTTGTCGTGGAACACCTTTCGCAGCCACGCGTTCAGAGAAGCGATGTGCCGCAGCATCCGCATGGCGGAATCGCCCGCCCGCAGGGATACTCGCGGATCGGTGCTCATCTTCAGCTGGAACAGTCCACCGCCACCTCGAGGGCGGCGCAGATGTCGCGCATTCGATCATCGCCCAATCGGCCGAGGCGGCTGACCAGGACCGCGACTGAGACGCTCTCCAGAGAGTCGAGGTTGACCGCGGAACGGCGGGGCACCGGGTCGGCATCGGGTTCAAGAACGACCTCGCTGGCCAGTCCCCGGATCGTGGTCGTACATGGCGCGACGAGCGTGCGCCGAAGCCGGGGGATGGCCGTGTCCCGCGACATGACGACGACTGGACGGCGACCGACCTCAGGCAGTTCGCACCACCAGATCTCACCGCGAGCCGGAAGCCCGCTCATGAGGCGCTTGCCGCGCGCCGCCACGATGCCAGGTCGCCCCAGGCGTCCTGCTCCTCAGGGGGGTGCTCGTCATAGGCGGCGTAGCTCGCGTCCACCTCGGCGGATCGGTGACGAGCCAACAGCGCCGCGAGAGCCTCGTCGATGAGGGCGGCGTCGGTGAGCCCAGATCGCAGTCGGCGCGCGCTGCCAAGGAGATCCATGTCGACGGTGGTGCTCAACCGTATGCGATTCATGCCACAACTATGCCACACACGGGATGGGTCCACTCAGCATCCGTGGGCGCTGCCCGGCATCGCGTGAACCCGGCCCGTGCCTGGTCACACGTGAACTTCGGCGAGCCCGGCCAAGGCTTGCGGCAGCGGGCCGAGGTGCAGCACACCCAGGCGCTGCGTCGCGCGGGTGAGCGCGACGTAGAGATCGGCCGCACCGCGTGGGCCTTCGGCGATGATCCGCTCCGGTTCCACCACCAGCACGGCGTCGAACTCGAGGCCCTTGGTTTCCGGACGGCAGCACCGTGCCCGGCACGTCTGCCGGCCCGATGACGACGCTGGTTCCTTGACATCGAGGGGGCCTCGCAGCGCCGCGCTGTAGTTAGCCTGCAATCGCACGCGCTCGGCGTCGAGCCGCGTGTACAGCCCGGCCACATAGCTTCGCTCGGACCGCAATTCGTCTTCATACCATTGAGCTGACACTTCCCCCCATTCCGCAGCTGCTGGCCCAGGTCAGCGATTGTGCAGCATGGCCGGGGTCTTGCCGCAACCCCCCGGGTCCGATATACGGTGGAATGAGAACAATCAGTCCACCGTGTCGCGACTCGTTACAACGTCCACGTGTCATAAGGTGGCAATCCAAATGGATCTCGACCGCATCACCCATCCGTTGCGACTGGCTCGCGGATCCCACCGGCCCGGATCCGCTAAAGGGTGTGCTATGAACGCGATTTCATACATCAACGGCGACGCGCACATCACCGACTTTCCGGCGACTTCGGCGCGCCCGCTGGCCGCGTTCGTTCAGTTGTGCAATGACACGCTGGCCGGGCCCGACGGCTACTTGTCGCCAGCTGATAGCTTGCTGGCACTCGACCTGGGTTGGCTGACGGTGGGAACAGCCGAATTCACCGACCAGGTCATGCACACCTGGGTGGACAAACTGTTGACCAGTCCACCGTGGGGTGTCGTTCGCTACGCCACCAATGCCGCGGCCGAAGCGATCAACGATATTGCCGAACTACATCGCAGGCTTGCCCCCGGCGACATGCCGTCGATCGCCACATGGGACCGCGCCGCCCGCACCGCACGCGACATCAGTGCGAAGCTGCCCGTGGGTGCGGAACGCTATGCCGTCCGAGCGGCATACCAGTCAACCGCACTTGTTGACGCCGACGACTCAGCCACGCTCGATGCCGTAACCGGCAACGCGCTGCGTGCCCACCGACTGGCGGTCGCGGAAACCGATCCCAGGCGGATCGTCGAAGTCACGCGCCAAGCTATCCGCTCGTGGCGCCGCCTGGCCGGCCTCAGCGTGGTCAGCAACACTCCGATACCGGTCACGGGTGCCGTGCGGCGCGTCGGGATCGCGGCATAGTCAACCCTTCCAGCAGATCGCCGGCTGTGGCAACGCTTTTCGCGGGAACGGTCATCTGGGCGGCCACCTCACGGGCCTTAGCCACGCATGCCGGAGCCAAAATGGCACGCAGATCCGCCACCAGTGAATCCTGGGTGGTGGCTGAAAAGGGCCGCCCGGCACCGACTTCCAGTCGTGTGACCGCGGCCGCCCAGATTGGCTGATCGAGCCAGAGCCACAGGATCAACATTGGTATCCCCGCCCGCATGCATGCGGCGGTGGTGCCGGCACCCCCATGGTGGACGACCGCGCGGCACTCCGGAAGGATGGCCGCGTGGTTCACCTCGGCGACCATCTTTACGCTGTCGGAATGCGGGAGCCCGTGGAAGTCGTTCGGCCCGCAGCAAATTAGCGCGCGCTCGCCCAGCCGCGCACAGGCCCCGCTGATCATGGCAACCGTATCAGCGGCCGACGCGATCGGCGTGCTGCCGAAGCCGAAGTAGATTGGCGGCGTTCCGGCGGCAATCCAGGACAGCACCTCATCGTCGGAATCCGTCGGCAACTGCAGCGTCAGCGCACCGACGAAGGGCCGTCGACGGTTCGGTTCCACCCATTCGAATGCCGGTCCCGGCAAGCAGAGTTCGTCATACGCCTGGATCTCCAGCGGTGGTGTCACCGGTCCGGTTGCCTCCGGCAACCCCAGTGCGCGGCGCTGCGCATCTTCAGCCGCCTTCATTATGAGCGTTGCCGGGCCTCCAGATGCCCAAATCCGCGCCGGGAAGAAGTGCAGTGCCGCGAGCGGAATGCCGTGGTACTCAGCAACATTGGCGGCTAGTCCCTGCTCGTTGAAGCTCGTCACTAGCAGATCGGCCCCGTCCGTCAACGACGTCAGCGCCGTGCTCTTCTCCGCGTGGACGTGGCTAACGTGCTCAACAACTTCCGTGAGCACGCTGATCGGGTTCTGGATCTTCGTCGCTAGATTGCGGACTAGATCGGATGCCGGGTTTAGCTGCTCCCGGGAGTCTGGCCCATACGTGGCCGCAGCAAGACCCGCCGATTCGACGAAGCCAACCATGTTGGGCGGCACCGCCATGCGCACGGCATGACCTCGGCGCAGTAGCTCCCGGCCGACGGCGGCGCAGGGTTCGACGTCGCCGCGGCTTCCGTAGCCTGCCAGCACAACTTTCATCGGCTTACGCACACTACAGTGCACGCTGGGCGCGAGCTGGCGCACAAGAAACTGGTCCCGTCCACCGAGCAAGGGCTGCGTTCCATGCGGCCCGATCAGCCGAGTCGCCGGCCCACGCGATATAGCCGTCGGGCCGCACCAGCACCGCCGGTCCGCTGTCGGCCCGCTGCGCCTGCAGCAGCCAGGCGTCAACCGCAGGTGCTCCCTGCTCGCGCACTAGAACGAAGACCGGAGCAAGACGGCCTTGCGCCAAGGGAATCTGGGTCGCACGGGTGCCTACGAGAGAATTTTCGTCCGCTTGGCGAGCATACCTTAGCGTCGTTCCCGCGAAGCTCCCGGCAACGGCGTCGCGCACAATGGGCACACGAAGTAACCTGGGCGCCAAAAGATTTCGCAGCAACCGAGCGCCCCGCGGATGAAGCGTAACGCCACGCGCCATGAGTCCGGACTGCAGCAGCACCCGCTTGCCAATCGGATGACGTTCGTCGTGGTAGCTGTCGAGCACCGCGTCGTCGGCACCCCCGAGCACCGCGTCGATCTTCCACGCGAGGTTCGCCGCGTCCTGAATGCCCGTGTTCATGCCCTGCCCGCCCATGGGGGAGTGGACGTGGGCCGCATCTCCGGCCAAGAACACCCGACCATGCCGGTATTGCGCGACTTGTCGTTCTTCGCAATGGAATCGCGACTTCCATCCCACGTCGCGTACACCAAGATCGGTATCAAACGCCCGCGTCAAGATGCCGACGATCTCGCCTTGATCCACCGGATCGCTGTCGGGCACTTGGTGGTTGCGGTCCCACACCATCGTGCGATGCCATCCGTCGGTGTGGTACGGAGCCAGGAAGGCGAACACGTCGCGAGTGCTACCCAGTGTGAGACCGCCGCCGGACGGCCCGTGCGCCAGGTTGACATCTGCGAGCACGATCGACGAGAGGATGGTCTTGCCCGGAAAATCCGCTCCTACCAACGCCCGAACCGTGCTGTGCGCGCCATCGGCGCCGATCAGATACCGCGCCCACCACCGGTCTGCCTCGCCGGCGGTTATCGTTACCCCGTCAGCATCCTGTTCGAGATCAGTGACCTCGATACCGCGCCGGATATCCGCGCCATGCGCAACGGCGTAATCAGCCAGTGCCCGATCGACATTCGTCTGCGGAGTGATCATTACGAAGCGGTAGGGCGAATCGAGGTGGGTGAGGTCAATGCGGGCGCCGGCGAAGATTGTGACCCCCGGCGCCTGGTGCGAATGCTCTAACAGGTCGTCAGCGAGTCCGCGGGCGTCGAGAACTTCGAGGGTGCGGGCCATCGTGGCAAACGCGCGGCTGGACGGGTTGACCGTCGGCCGGCGTTCCAGGACGGCGACCGAGCGACCCGCCCGTGCAAGGTCACCGGCGGCCGTCAGCCCCGTCGGGCCCGCGCCGACGACAACAACGTCAACTTCGTGTGTGGTCATCGCGTCACCGCCTCCGGATGTGGATACCAGCGGCGGATGTCGTCGGGGGTCGCGGTGGCCGCTCGATTGAAAACGAAGCGGCAGCCGGGCTGAGTGGTGTGCGCGGCGTTGACGATCGACTCGAACAGCAGCGTGTTGCTCGCGACCAGCCGCACGCCGGCGCCGATGAGCACCGCGTCATACCGTCTGGCGCCGAGCCATCGGCGGGCCTTCTCGGCACCCGCTTCGCCGAAGTCGATAAGGCAGTTGTCGACGTGATAGCCGGCCGCGCGCAGCGCCGCGACGTTGTCGTCGTTGGCGGCGCGCAGCTTCTCTTTGGACAGGCCAGGGAATTGGGCGAAGTCGGCGGACGAGTAGTCGATGACGTCGGGGTCGAGGCCGATCTGGATGGCTGTGACGGTCATGATCGACCTCCTGCCAGGGAGTTCAACAATTGTTGAACTCCACCATACGACCCAGGCGACGCGGTGTCAACAGTTGTTGAATACACTGCCCGACATGGCGGCAAAGGTACGTGATGGCGAGACCACCCGAGCGACGATCCTGGCTACCGCGCGAGCGCAGTTCGGCAACCGTGGCTTGGAGCGCACCACCATTCGTTCGGTCGCGTCGGAGGCCGGCGTCGATCCCGCGCTCGTCATGCACTACTTCGGCAGTAAGGCAGAACTGTTCGCGGCGGCCTCTCGATTCGACATCACATTTCCGGATCTCTCCGATGTCGCGCCGGACAGCATTGCCGACGTGCTCCTTCCGATGTTCGTCGGCGTGTGGGGTCCGCAGGGGCCTTTTCTTCCGCTACTACGGGCGGCCGCGACGAACCGCGCCGCGGCAGATGCCCTACTTGCGGTGTTTGTCGACCGGGTAGCCCCCGCGTTGGCCGTGGTCGTCTCCGACCGCGCTGCGGAGCGTGCAGCCCTCGTGGGCTCGCAACTGCTTGGCCTCGCGGTGGCTCGCTACATTCTGTGCATCCCTGCGCTCGCCGAGATGGACGACGCAGCGCTCATTGACTGGCTGCGACCAGTGCTCGCCCACTACCTCGCTGGCCCGGCACCCTAGCGAATCTCAAAATGTCCCAGCCGCTAGCTGCTTTCGGGCTCGGGTCATGATCGTTGCGGCGGTGCTGACATGACGAATGCTTCGCCTGAGTCATGGCGGTGCCGACGTTCGATGACGGTTAGCGCATGTTCGGCCCACCGAATGTTCTCTTGCTCGAACGAGATTCCGCGTTGCAGCGTCAGGTAGGGTCCCACCCGTTCGGCTTGGGCCAAGAAGGCTTGCTCGGTGCGACCGTCGAGCATGCGGTCCCGGATCCGTTCGTAGCGTTGCAGTTTGGCCGTGGCCCATTGCAATCGCTCGGCGATGAACTCGCGGACGGCCTGCTCATCGCCAGCGTCGGTGGCCTGGACTTTGACCAGCAGCTCATCGCGGATCACCGATGGTTTGGGCGGCCGGGCAGTGAACTGCCGGATCGCTTCGTGGCCCGCCTCGGTCAGCGAGAACATGCGCTTGTTGGGTCGGCGTTCTTGGTGAACGACGCGCGCTTGAATGAGTCCTTGGTCGGCAAGCCGGTCGAGTTCGCGATACAGCTGCTGCGGGGTGGCCATCCAGAAGTTCGCCACCGACGCATCGAAGACCTTGGCCAGGTCGTATCCCGACGACTCGCCCTCCAGTAGTGCGGCCAACACCGCGTCTCGGACTGACATCGGCCGATCGTACAACAACACTATTAATCAACAAAGTGATTAAGCATCTATAGACGTAGCCGTGAAAGCCCTCTAGCGTCAATAACGCCTACTCAACAAATTGACTATGCGAGGTGTGCCGATGCATCCCTGCCGCAAGGCTGTCGAGGATCGCGATGGGGCTGCCATCCAGGCCCGATTCGATCGGATCCAGCGAGTAGCCGTGGTACTAGCCCAAGAGTTCGTCCATGCGAAGGCGGGTTGACCATGCGGATCGGATTGGCCATCAACTATGCAGGTGGCTTCAAAGACGTGGCTGCCGAGGTGGCCGAGCTTGAGCGCGCCGGTTTGGATATTGTCTTTGTCCCCGAGGCGTATTCGTTCGACGCGGTGAGTGCGCTGGGCTATCTGGCCGCCAGCACTGAGCGGCTACAGCTGGCCTCGGGCATCCTGCAGCTGTACACCCGAACACCCACGTTGACCGCGATGACCGCGGCCGGGCTCGACTACGTTTCCGACGGCCGCTTTACGCTCGGTCTGGGCGCCTCCGGCCCGCAAGTCATTGAGGGCTTCCACGGTGTGCCCTATGACGCGCCGATCGCCCGCACCCGCGAAGTCATCGAGATTTGCCGTCAGGTGTGGCGCCGCGAGAACGTGCAATACCGGGGCAGGCATTACACGATTCCGCTGCCCGCCGACCAGGGCACCGGCCTGGGCAAACCGCTCAAGATCATCAATCGCCCTGTCCGGGAACGCATCCCGATACTCGTTGCCGCGCTCGGTCCCAAGAACGTCGAGCTGGCCGCTGAGATCGCCGAGGGTTGGCAACCGATGTTCTTTCTGCCGGAAAAGGCGCAGCAGGTGTGGGGCCAGGCGTTGGCCGCAGGCGGGGCCAAACGCGACCCTGCGCTGGGGGAGCTCGACGTGTTTGCCGGACCGGTGCTGGCGATCGGCGAAAACGTCGAGCCGCTACGCGAATTCGTCAAACCACACCTGGCGCTCTATATCGGCGGTATGGGAGCCAAGGGTAAGAACTTCTACCACGCTCTGGCCACCAAGTATGGCTACGGCCCGGAAGCCGACCGGATCCAAGAGCTTTACCTGGCGGGCGATAAGGACGGCGCCGCCAAGGTCGTGCCCGACGAACTCGCGCGAGACGTCAACCTGATCGGCGCGCCGGGGTTCGTCAAGGAACGGGTGGCGGCGTTCCGTGAGGCCGGGGCGACCACGCTGAACGTGGCGCCCATCGCGGCAACACCCGCCGAGCGGGTCAAGCTGATCGGGATGCTGCGCGAACTGATCGACTAAAACGACTGCGAGGCCGCCGCCAGGGCCGTGTTAAACGTCTTGCTAGGCCGCATCACCGCCGCGGTCTTGTCAGGGTCCGGTGCGTAGTAACCGCCGATGTCCACCTTTTCGCCCTGCGCCTCATTGAGTTCGGCCACGATGACCTCTTCGTTCTTGGTCAACTCATCGGCCAGTGCGGTGAAGTGCTTCTGCAGCTCCTCGTCCTCGGTCTGCGCCGCGAGTTCTTGCGCCCAGTACATGGCGAGATAGAACTGGCTTCCCCGGTTATCCAGCTCACCGGTCTTGCGCGACGGGCTCTTGTTGTTGTCCAGCAGCTTGCCGGTTGCGGCGTCTAGCGTCTTGGCCAGGATCTTGGCCCGCTTGTTGTCGGCTTTGATGCCCATGTCTTCCAGGCTGGCGCCCAGAGCGAGGAACTCACCAAGTGAATCCCAGCGCAGATGGTTTTCCTCCACCAGTTGCTTGACGTGCTTGGGCGCCGAACCGCCCGCCCCCGTTTCGTACATGCCCCCACCGGCCATCAGCGGCACGATGGACAGCATCTTGGCGCTGGTGCCCAGCTCCAGAATGGGGAACAAATCGGTGAGGTAGTCACGCAGGATGTTGCCGGTGGCGGCGATGGTGTCGAGCCCGCGCATCAAGCGTTCCAGGGTGTACCGCATGGCGCGCACCTGCGACATGATCTGGATGTCGAGGCCCTCGGTGTCGTGATCCTTCAGGTATGTCTTGACCTTCTTGATCAGCTCGTTCTCGTGCGGTCGATACGGGTCCAGCCAAAACAACACCGGCATGCCCGACAGACGTGCACGCGTAACCGCCAGTTTGACCCAGTCGCGGATCGGCGCGTCTTTGACTATGGGCATGCGCCAGATGTCGCCGGTTTCGACATTCTGTGTCATCAGCACTTCGCCGGTGGCCAGGTCGACGATGTTGGCGACGCCGTCCTCGGGAATCTCGAAGGTCTTGTCATGTGAGCCGTACTCTTCGGCCTGCTGCGCCATCAGGCCCACGTTGGGGACGGTGCCCATGGTGACCGGATCGAAAGCGCCGTTGGTCTTACAGAAGTTGATGAGTTCTTGGTAGATGCGGGAGAAGGTGGACTCCGGCATTACAGCTTTGGTGTCCTTGGGCCGCCCGTCGGCGCCGTACATCTTGCCGCCCGCACGGATCATGGCGGGCATCGAAGCGTCCACGATCACGTCACTGGGCGAATGGAAGTTCGAGATTCCCTTGGCCGAATCGACCATCGCCAGCTCGGGGCGGTGCTCGTGGCACGCGTGCAGGTCCCGGATGATCTCGTCGTGTTGCGACGCGGGCAGTGCCTCGATCTTGTTGTAGAGATCGACCAACCCGTTGTTGACGTTTATGCCCAATTCGTCGAATAGTTCCTGGTGCTTAGCGAAGGCGTCCTTGTAAAAGACCTTCACGGCGTGGCCGAAGACGATGGGGTGGCTGACCTTCATCATGGTCGCCTTGACGTGCAGCGAGAACATCACGCCGGTCTTGCGGGCGTCCTCCATTTGCTCTTCGTAGAACTCGCACAAGGCTTTCTTACTCATGAACATGCTGTCGATGATGTCGCCCTCGTGCAGCGACACCTCCGGCTTGAGCACGATCGTCGCGCCGCTCTTGGTCACCAGTTCCATCTTCACGTTGCGTGCGCGGTCCAGGGTCAGCGACTTTTCACCGTGATAGAAGTCGCCGTGCTTCATGGTCGCCGCGTGTGTGCGCGAAGCCATTGACCACTCGCCCATGCTGTGTGGGTGTTTACGCGCGTATTCCTTTACCGCCTTAGGAGCACGGCGGTCCGAGTTACCTTCCCGCAGTACGGGATTCACTGCGCTGCCCAGGACATTGGCATAGCGCTTGCGGAGCTCTCGTTCTGCGTCGGTCTTCGGATTCTCCGGATAGTCCGGTAGCTTGTAGCCCTTGCCCTGCAGTTCCTTGATGGCAGCCACGAGCTGCGGCACCGACGCGCTGATGTTCGGCAGCTTGATGATGTTGGTGTCGGGTGACTGCGTTAGCCGGCCCAGTTCGGCAAGGGTGTCGGGCACCCGCTGCTCCTCGGTCAGGCAATCGGGAAACTCGGCCAGGATACGGGCGGCCAGCGAGATGTCACTGGCCTCGATCTTGATGCCCGCCGGCTCGGCGAAGGCGCGCACTATCGGCAGAAAGGCGTAGGTCGCCAGCAGTGGCGCCTCGTCGGTCAGCGTGTAGTGGATGGTCGGCTGCTCGGCGCTCATGGTTGTTCTCCCGGCGTCACTGTCGGTCAGATTTCGAAGGGCTCTGTGCTGCGATGACGACTATCTGACATCGATAGGCCATTGCGTACTCGACCTTACTGATGGCGGTGCCGTCGGGCACGTGCGCCGTCGGGTCGGCTTTCAGAGCGGCTTCCCCGAAGGCCGTCGAGGGCGACATCGGTCACCCGCTCGGCTATGTCAGCGTTATAGCCCTGCATCGCTTGACACCCGACCAGCAGTGCCTTGACCTCTTGCACGCCCACGTCCCGCCGCGCGGTGCCGGCATCCTGAGCGGCGTGCAGCAGATCCGCGAGCAGACCCAAGAAGTCGTCCTCAGCCTGGGGGACTGCGGTGCTGACATCGATCCCGACACCAGCCAATGCCTCGACGAGGCCGCGGTCTGCTGCGCCCCACTGCAACACCATCGACTGGAGGAACGTAAACAGCGCCTCACCCGGCAGCTCGGAGTCAAGCAATGCGTAGCCTTCGTCGATAATGCGGCGCATCCGGTCGGCAATCACCGCCTGAAACAGGGCTTCTTTGGTCGGGAAATGCCGGTACACCGTGCCGGCGCCAACTCCTGCACGCCGGGCGATCTCATCGATCGGCACCGATAAACCCTCGGCGGCAAACGTCTCGTAGGCAACCTCTAGCACGCGGGCCCGGTTACGAGCCGCGTCGGCGCGTACCGGCCGATCGCGCTGCACCAAGTCACAACCTCCTGACGCATTGCTAAACGGCGCATTGCTAAACGGGGCGTTCGTTCCGTATAGTCGGGAGTCAAGCGGAGCGCTCGCCCCGTTTAGTGAATCATAGCGAGGAGTCCCTCATGGCCGAATGGACCGCCAACGACATTCCCGACCAAACCGGCCGCACCGCCGTCATCACCGGAGCTAACACCGGCCTCGGCTTCGAAACCGCAGCCGCGCTCGCTGCCCACGGCGCGCGCGTCGTGCTGGCCGTGCGCAATCTCGACAAGGGTAAGCAGGCCGCGGCGCGCATCGCCGCGGCCACTCCGGGCGCCGAAGTGGACCTGCAAGAGCTCGACTTGACCTCGCTGGAATCGGTGCGGGCCGCCGCGGCGCAGCTGCGGTCCGATCATGAGCGCATCGACTTGCTAATCAACAACGCGGGCGTGATGTACACACCAAAGTCGACGACCGCAGACGGTTTCGAGATGCAGTTCGGCACCAATCATTTGGGCCACTTCGCCTTCACCGGACTACTTCTGGATCGCCTGTTGCCGGTTGCGGGTTCGCGGGTGGTGACCGTCAGCAGCATTGGCCACCGCATCCGCGCCGCAATCCATTTCGACGACCTGCAGTGGGAACGCCGCTACAGCCGGGTCGGGGCCTACGGGCAATCCAAGCTTGCCAATCTGCTGTTCACCTATGAGTTGCAGCGCCGACTGGCCCAGGGCGGACGCACCATCGCGGCGGCGGCTCACCCGGGTGGCTCAAACACCGAGCTGATGCGTAACCTGCCCCGCTTCCTCGCCGCGGCGAGCGTGCTCCTGGAGCCCTTGGCTCAAGACCCCGAGATGGGGGCTCTGCCGACCTTGCGCGCCGCCACCGACCCGGCGGTGCGCGGCGGGGAGTACTACGGACCTGACGGATTCGCGGAGATACGCGGCTACCCAAAGGTCGTGACATCCAGCGCCCAGTCTCACGACGCCGGGCTGCAGCGACGGCTGTGGGCCGTCTCCGAAGAACTCACTGGGGTGGTCTATCCCGTCGGGTGACGTCAGGCGGCGGGCCCCGCGTGAATGTTTCGAGCGCCCTTGACGTCCCGTCGTCCCGATTTGGCTCACGGTTCGCAGTTCGGCATCGCTGGAGCCCGCTGACTTGTGAGTCTGCTTCGGGACGCGTCGAGCGTTGCGCACTAAACCCAGACCTGCGGCGCGGCTGCTGGAGTCTTCCTGGCGTGCCAGCCACTCAAGCGCACCTGGACGCGAAGCAGCGAGCCGCGGCTGCTCCGAACTGTGTTGGCGCGCACCATGACTCAAATTTGGCGCGAGGTTCTGCTCTGGCTGTCTGTATTGCTCTGTAGTCACATCTGAAACTCTGGCCTGTGCCGGAGGCTATGGTCTCGCTGCCCATCTAATGGGAATGGATCGGCTGTAGTCGTTGACCGTGCTTTATGGATGGTCATCGGCGAGGCTGATTGGTGAGCCGCCGGCCGGTGAGCACTATTGCCCACCAGGAACGATTGATTCCTTCGGCGTAGACCGTTGCCCCGGTCCGGTCGTGGGTCACTTGTAGCGCTACTGGGATGTTGTGCCATGCGAGCACTGGACCATTAGGCCGCAGCCGGGTGGCTTCAGGCTCGAACAAAGAGTAGTTCGATCCAGTGAGGAGAAGGTGGTGAGGTGATGTTGTTTGTTGGCGATGACTGGGCCCAAGACCATCACGACGTGTATCTGATGGACGAGGCTGGCGCACGTTTGGCCGCAACGCGATTACCTGAGGGGTTGACCGGGATCGGGCAGTTCCACGAGTTGCTCGCCGAGCATGCCGACGATCCCGGCGAGGTGATCATCGGGATCGAGACCGACCGCGGCATGTGGGTGGGTGCGCTGGTCGCGGCCGGTTATCAGGTGTACGCGGTCAATCCGAGGTCGGTGGCCCGGTACCGGGACCGCCATGGGGTTTCGGGCGCGAAATCCGATGCCGCTGATGCGAAGTTACTGGCCGATCTGGTCCGCACCGACCGCCACAACCACCGCCCACTCAGCGCCGATAGTTCGCAGGGCGACGCGATCCAGGTGCTGGCCCGTGCCCATCAGGGCCTGATCTGGACGCGGGCGCGCCAGTCGGCCACACTGCGCGCCAACTTGTTGCAGTACTATCCGGCGGCCCTAGAAGCGTTGCCCAGTCTGGGCGACCGGGATCGCGACCGCGACGCGCTGGCAGTGCTGGGCCGAGCTCCCACCCCCACACAAGGTGCCCGGTTGAGTCTTAGCAAAATCGGATCGGCGCTTAAAGCCGGTGGGCGCCAACGCAACATCGACGAACGCGCTCGCCAGATCCAAGCGGCCCTGCGCACCGAGCAACTGGCCGCCCCCGAGGCCGTCACACAGGCCTGCGGCGCCATCACCAGCGCCACCGTCAACGTGCTGATCGAACTCACCGATCAGATCAGCCAGTTGGAAACCACGCTGGCTGAGCATTGTGAAAAGCACCCGGACGCCGACATCTACCGCTCCCTGCCAGGACTTGGTGTCATCCTCAGCGCCCGGGTGCTCGGTGAGTTCGGGGACGCCCCGAACCGCTACACCACCGCCAAGTCTCGCAAAAACTACGCCGGCACATCACCGTTGACCGTCGCGTCGGGAAGACAAAAACTGGTGCGGGCCCGCTACGTCCGCAACGACCGCCTCTACGACGCCATCGACCGCTGGGCGTTCGCCGCCCTGCAATGCAGTCCCGGTGTGCGCGCCTACTACGACCAACACCGCGCCGCCGGCGACACCCACCACCAAGCCCTACGGGCCTTGGGTAACCGCCTCGTGGGCATCCTGCACGGTTGTCTACGTCACCAAACCCTCTACAACGAAGACACCGCCTGGGCCCACCGACAACTCACCGCCGCTTGACTCTTCCAACGTACCCGCGACAACTGGGGTTTCTGCAGGTCATTCCCGAAAGTTGAGGGCCGCGCGGTCAAGACCCCACGGCTGCGTTTGTTTTTGCTTGTTTTGAAGCTTCCTGGTCCTGGCTGGGCGGCGTCGAAGTCGGCGTCGGGGTCAAGGTTCGGGCGCAGCCCGACCGCGTAGCGGCCGTAGGGCCTTGACGGCGGCGCCGTTCGGCGCATGCTGTTCAGGGCAAGGGAGATCGAGATCGCTTGTGCTGCTTTCGGCTTTTGGGGTTGACGATATTGGTCGTTGACGCTCTTCAGTGCCCGGTTTGCCGGGTTGCGGCCCAAACCGACAACCCACCGCCGCTTGACTCTTCCAACGCTGGGATGTCTACCCGCGACAACGCGGTTTGTGCAGGTCAACGCCACCTTGGGGCCCGCACGGCCACCACCAACGCGGGCACAACACCGCAGCTCAGGAGATTGTCGCTGCGAGCCGGGCGCATCGGGTGTCCACCGGGCACAGCGACACATGTGACTGTTGTGACGCTGCGATGCGCCCGATCTATGGTGCGCACCAATTTAGGCCAAGACAGGTCTCACGACGCCGGGCTGCAGCGGCGGCTGTGGGCGGTCTCCGAAGAACCCACCGGGGTGGTCTATCCCGTCGGGCGACGTCAGGCGGCGGGCTCCGCGTGAATGTTTCGAGCGCCCTTGACGTTCCGTAGTCCGGAACAATTCACGCAGCCAATGCACCCCACACAGTCGGTGCAGCGTACGCACCCGATGCAGGCGACACATCGTGTGCAGGTGACGCATGCCAGGCATGCCACGCATTCGCGGACCATCACGCATAAGACGGTCAGCAGGCTGCCGATCACCGCGACGCTGCCCGCGGTGGCTGCCGAGCCCGCGACCGCGACGCTGCCCGCGGTCGCGATTGAGCCCGCCACCGCGACGCTGCCCGCGGTGCTGGCCGAACCGGCCACCGCGACGCTGCCCGCAGTCGCCACCGATCCCGCGACCGCAAGACTGTCCGCGGTGGCTATGGAGCCCGCGACTGAGTGGCTGTCGACGACGCCAACCGCCGAACCCAACTCCGAATCCAACGCAACTGTCATAGGCCTCATCATCTCAACCGGATGCCGTCTGAGCGGCGTGCGTCCCGGCACGTCGCCCGGCGAAGACGCAGTCGGCCAGCGATAGCCCGCTGACGTAGGAATTCGAGCAGATCCCGATTGCGGTGCGTCCCGCGCTGAATAGGCCAGGAATCGGCGCGCCGGATTCGTTGACCACAGCTCCAGTGGCCTCATCGACTCGGATACCGCCGAGGGTGAGCATCGGCGTGGGATTGAGCAGGCTTCGCCGCACCGAGATGTTCAGGAGCGTATAGGGTGGCTGCGATATCGGGCGAACAAATTCGGCAGGTTTCCCGGCTGGGTCCGGCGCCTCGGAGTCAAAGGCATCGTTGTGCGTTTTGACCGTCGCCGAGAGTCCTTCTGGATCAATGCCGGCAGCCAATGCGACTCCACGCACAGAGGAAGCCTTTACCGAGTCCGCACACATCAGCGCCGCGGACTGCGCGCGCTGAAACCACAATGGCTGCCTGATCATTTGGCGTCGAGCCGCTCGCATCAGCGCGGCATCGGCGAGCAGCCATCCCTTACCGTTGTGGTTTCGCAGCATGGCCTGCCCGACCGCCGCGCCGTATCGGCTCTCGTCGATGATGCGCTGCCCCCGCTCATCGACGATGATGGCGCTGATGAATGCGCTCGGCGGCGTGATGAAGCGCCAAGCCGAAATGTTGTTCATCCGCTCTACGACCGCACCGGCGCTCTGCGCAAGCGCGATGCCGCTGCCATCGTCACCGCTGGTCCCCAATTGGAGCCCATTGACGTATTGCGGCGCAAACCGGTGGATCCATTCGGTGTTTGCGATAAAGCCGCCGGCGCAGATGATTACCGCGCGTCGCGCGTGGACCCGCACCGGCCGCGCGTAGCGTTGCTCGAGCCTACGGAGGCGGTGTTCCATCAACCGGCGCAGCGGTGGGTAGTAGATGCCGGGTTTGGCCGAAAGGGCCGCCAGCTCGGCGTACCACCGGCGGATACGCGGCGGAGCGTAGTTCATTGTGATCGTGTCCACCCCGGTGACCCGGCCGGACGAATCCTGGACCAGCCGCGTCACGACGGTGTGCGGGCGAAACCGAACACCAAGGGCCAGTGCAGATTTAGCCAGCGGCCCGTACAGCTTCTTACCGGAGGTGCCCCTTCCCTTCACACGGTGTCCGCGCTGCACGGGCGGGGTGTGGCAGCGGAATGCTCCGGCATTTTCGTTGCCCGAGTGATACAGGTAGTAGCGATTGTTGGGAAAGGATGTCTTGTAGGGACACAACGTGGAATCGAATGGGACGCCGTATTTGATCAGCCAGTCAATCATTTCCGGGCTGTCGCGCACGAATGCTGCCAAGGTCTCGTCGCTGACGGCGTCGCCCACTTCGAGGCGAAGGTAGGTCAGCATCTGCTCGAAGTTATCGCTGACACCGGCCTGGTTCTGAACTGTCGTGCCGGCGCCGGCGTAGATAATTCCGCCCGACATTGCGGTGGCACCGCCGCCGTTGGCACGGTCTAGCGCGACGACGTCGGCGCCCTGTTCGCGGGCGGCGATGGCCGCGCATGCACCCGCCGCGCCAAAGCCGACCACCACAACGTCGGCGGAATCTTCAACGGTCACGGGGTCTAACTGTAGACCGCTACCTACGCCGGCACCGAGGGTCCGCCGTCGGCCATCCGCTCGGATACGGGTAGGTCGAGGTAACGCTCGAGGTTGCGGTGCATGTTGATCACGCGTCGCTCCTCACTGGACAGCATCAGGTGGGTGAAGCCGGGTTGGTGCAGGCCGCGCTGTAAGCCCGGGAGCACCTGGATGTCTTGTGTAAGAACGACACCCGGCTCTGCTTCCGCGGCGGACATTCGCAGGTCCGTCGGCTTGTGGCGCGGCGCGCCGGGCGGCAGCCGTGTCATCAGGAACATGACCAGCTCGCCATGATCGGGATCGGGGCCGGGCCTCGAGCACATGATCGTCAAGTGGTCGGCGTTGGCCAAAAAGGTCATGTTGGGGAACACATTGTACTGGTGCAGCCGGGTAATCCGGTCGGTGTCGGCCCAGTCGAGATCGACTCCGCGGGTAGCCGCAAACGCTCTGGTGCGTGCCGCAATCACGTCCTGAACCGTCTGCCCGGGACGGCGTTCGTCCGCGGGGAACGGGGTGCCTTCGGCTGTACCCATGAGCGCGCCTTGCGTGTAAACGTAGGCGTCCCACACTTCTTCGTCGCTCAACGCGCCGTCAAAGCGTGGGCTCTGGACGCCGTACGGCTGATCGGACTTGCCGGTGTGGCCCCAGATCCGTTGTGGTGCATGGACATCGTCGACGCAGCGCAGCAACTCCGGATGCAGTGTTTGAATATGGTAGGTCTCGCTGTAGCCATCCGCGATGGTCTTCCAATTGGCCTCGACCTCGACCGTAAGCGTGGCGTAGCAGCGGAATTCGCCGAGTTTGCACCAGGCGATGTCGTCGGGCACCTCCTCCAGGTACTCGAGCAACGGCATCGCGTTGACGTCGAGGTTGACGAAGACAAGACCCTCCCACACCTCGACCCGCGCCGGCACCAGCGGGAAATCGGACATTCGCAGTGAGCCGAAGCCCTTGCGGTTAGGCACTCGTCTAAGTACACCCGCCAGATCCCACGTCCAGCCGTGGTAGCCGCATTTGATCTCGCGCAGTCCCGAGCCCGAGCCCACGCATAGCGAATTGCCGCGGTGGCGACAGGCATTCTGGAATGCGCGCAGTGCACCGTCGTCATCGCGGACGATCAGGACTCCGTATGGCCCACAGCGGTATTCGAAGTAGTCACCCGGTTGCCCAACGTGGTCGACCATGCAGGCGATCTGCCACACCTTCGGCCACATCCGTTCGACCTCCAGCGCGGCGAACGCCGGAGAGTAATAGCGCTCGGCCGGCACCAGCGTCGGCGATGCGGGCGGGGTGCCGATCGCGTCCTCGTCGCGGGTGCGGGTCGGATTGCCGGCAGCTGCTTTCATGGGCGTTCCATGGCGTGCCGTTAACGCGCCCCGCGCACCAGACGGCCGGGACGTGCCCCGGTGTCGACACCGTTGCGGCGGGTAACCGTTCCGCTGACGATCGTCGCCGCGTATCCGCTTGCGCCCTGCAGGATTCGGCGCCCACCGGCCGGCAGATCGTAGGCCATGGCCGCGGGATGCAGTGTCAATGCGTCCATGTCGATCACATTGATGTCGGCCTTCTTGCCGACCTCGATCGTGCCCCGGTCGGTGAGACCGAACAGCTGGGCCGTGTCGTGGGACTGTTTGCGGATCACGTATTCCAGCGGCAGCTTCTCGCCCCGGTGCCGGTCCCGCGCCCAGTGAGTCAGCAGGAACGTGGGATAGGAAGCGTCACATATCATTCCGCAATGCGCGCCCCCGTCGGACAGCCCCAGCACGCCGGCGGGATGCAGCATCATCTCCCGGATCGCGTCGTGGTTGCCGTCGGCGTAGTTGAACAGCGGCAGCATCAACATGGCGGTGGCGTTCGACTCGAGCATGAGGTCGTAGAGGGTCGCCAGCGGATCTTCGCCGCGCGCCCTGGCGATCGCGGCAACGGTGCGATCGGGTGTCGGCTCGTAGTCTGGCGGGTCACCGAGCGCATAGAGACGATCCAGCGAGTGCTGCACGAAGGCGAACATGCCGTCGAACAGCACGGTTGGGTCGATGGGCAGGTCGTCTTCGGACAGGATCGCGGCCTTGACCGTGGGGTCTGCGAGGCGCCGCGCGAGCTCTTCGCGGCCGCATTCTTCCTTGAGCCGACGGTAGGTGGGCCGATGGCTGAAGCCGTGATGACCGGCAAATCCGATCATCATTCCGAAGGGACGCGCCGCGATCTGCGGATACAGCCGACTGCCTGCCGCATGTGCGTCGGCCGAGAGGTCCAGCTGCTCTCGCCAGAGGTTCGGGTCGGCATCCACTTGGATGAGAGCGAACGAGAGCGGTCGGTCGATTTCACCGCCCAACCGGCGCATCCATTCCAGTTCCTTTTTCGGGCCGACGATGTCCTCGCCAGCGGCGCCTTGTGGGGCGAGCTCGAAGACGCCCTGTCCACCGGCCGCCATGGCGCGGCCAAGGCCGAACAACTCCTCCTCGGCGGCGAACGTGCCGGGCACGGGTTCGCCGTCCATCGCCCGGTGAGCCAGCGTGCGGGACGTCGAAAACCCAAGCGCGCCAGCTTCCATCGCTTCGGTAACCAGCCGGCTCATTGCGGCAATGTCGTCGGGCGTAGCGGGTTCGTTGCGGGCGCCGCGCTCACCCATCGCGTAGCCGCGAACCGCGCCGTGGGCGATCTGGCTGCCGACGTCGATCGAAAACTTCTGGTTGCCAATAGCATCGAGGTACTCGGGATAGGTCTCCCAGCCCCAGGTGATCCCCTCGGTGAGTGCGGTACCCGGAATGTCTTCCACACCTTCCATCAACTTGATCAGCCACTCCTCGGTACCGGGCCGCACCGGGGCAAAACCGACGCCGCAGTTGCCGGTGACCACTGTCGTGACCCCATGACCGCTGGAGGGCTCCAGCATGCTGTCCCAGCTCACTTGACCGTCGTAGTGGGTGTGAATGTCGACGAAGCCGGGCGCCACCACATGACCGGTGGCGTCGATTGTCTGCGCCGCCTCGCCGGCCATCGTGGGGTCGTTGGCATCGCGGCGGCCGACCTCGACGATCGTGCCGTCCTTGATTCCGATGTCGGCTTGAAAGCGCGGCGCGCCGGTGCCGTCGACGACAGTGCCGCCGATGATCTTCAGGTCGAACATGATTTCCTCTGAATCGTTATTACGCTACGCGTAGTAGCGTATGTCTTAACCGTATGCGCCGCCGGCGATCGAGTCAATGAATCGCGAACTGCTATTGCTGCACAGGGGGTACCGCGATTGGAGCGTGGATGCGTGAACACGCTGTAGTGATCGCAGGCGCCGGCCCGACCGGGCTGATGCTGGCCGGCGAACTGGCACTCGCGGGAGCCGACGTCGCTGTGGTCGAGCGACGCACCGCGCGCGATCTGACTGGTTCGCGCGCTGGTGGCCTGTCGCCGCGAACTATCGAGGTGCTCGATCAGCGTGGCATCGCCGACCGGTTTCTCGCCGAAGGCACTATCGGCCAATATGGCCACTTCTCAGGGATATTCTTTGACGTCTCCGACTTGCCGACCCGGCACAATTACGGGCTCGGACTGCTGCAATACCGCGTCGAGAACATCCTTGCCGAGTGGATCGCCGAGCTGGGCGTGCCCATTCACTACGGCCGGGTGGTCACCGGCTTCACCCAAGACTCCGCCGGTGTCGACGTCACAGTGTCGGACGGGACGACGCTGCGAGCCACATACCTCGTGGGGTGCGACGGAGGCCGCAGTTTGATTCGTAAGACGGCCGGCATCGCATTCCCCGGATGGGATCCCTCCACCAGCTGCCTGGTCGCCGACGTCAAGATGACCGAGAAGCCACCCTTGGGGCTGCATCGGGACGGCGGATTTCACTCGTTCTTCGAATTCGAAGGCGAAGACACCATACGGGTGATGGTGACCGAACCGCACGTCGGAACCACCGGCGAACCCGCTCTGGCCGACATTAGCAACGCGCTCACCGCTGCGCGTGGCACCGATTATGGATTACGCAGTGCCACTTGGATTTCCCGTTTCACCGATGCAACACGGCAGGCCGCAACCTACCGCGATCGGCGGGTGCTGCTGGCCGGAGACGCTGCACATATCCACTTTCCGATCGGCGGGCAAGGTCTCAACACGGGGATACAGGACGCGGTGAACCTGGGGTGGAAACTGGCTCAAGTCGTCAACGGCACGTCCGGTGCCGAACTGCTCGACACATATCACGCCGAGCGACATCCCGTCGCCGCCCGGGTGCTGCACAACACCATGGCCCAAACCGCACTCAACGGGCCCGGTGAACGCATCGACGCACTGCGCGACACCGTGGCCGAACTTCTCGGCATGAAGGAACCTCGCACACGGATCGCCGAGATGATGTGCGGCCTTGACATCCATTACGACTGCGGCGCGGGCCACCCGCTCCTTGGTCGCCGCATGCCGGACCTCGACCTGGGAACCCCCGACGGTTTCACGAGGCTGTTCACGCTCCTGCATCAGGCCCGGGGGCTACTTCTGAACTTCGGTTGCCCGTGGGATTTTGACGTCACGCGCTGGGCCCATCGGGTATCGGCACTCGACGCCCACTACACCGGAGGCTGGCAACTCCCGGTGTTCGGCGAGGTCGCAGCCCCCGATGCGGTGTTGGTCCGACCCGACGGTTACGTCGCTTGGGTGGGCGACAGTACCACCTCAGGACTGCCTGAAGCGCTCGAGACGTGGTTCGCGTAACCCGCACCGTGGTCGGCGGGCATCGCGGGTAATGCGCTCCGATGCAGCGGTTTTGGCGATGGCGCGGCCACTGTCACCGCGACGGAGGTCCGGAAGATCTATGCCCAGTTCCATACCGACATGTCGCCCGCGGGGTAGTTGTTGCAGGCCTCGGTGGACTTGGCGACGACGCCCTTGTTATTGAAGAAGATTTTCATGTGGTTGGGCCACGCGAACCACAGTGGGTCGCCGTTGTAGAAGTGTTCGGAGTAATCCCGGCGGTCGGCGGCGGACAGCGAGAAAAACCAGTGCGCCTTGTCTTGGACGGCTTGCTGGACGTTGGGGTGGTTGTTGTAGTCGATCATGTAGCGCTGGTAGTAGACCGGGCTGGTGTCCCTGGTTGCCGCCAGGATCTGTTCGGCGTCGCAGGTGGTTGCGATCATCCTGCGGGGAATCGGGAAGTCCTCCGTGGAATCGGCGGCGGCGATCTTAGGTTCGGCCGTGGCGCCGATGACGAGGATCACCAACAGGGCCCCAAGCAGGGCTACATAGCGGGCTATGGATATCGGGCCGGATCGCGACCCCAAGACTTTATTGCACACGGCAGGAGATTCCTCTCGGCCAAACTGATTGGGGGCTTAATAGTTTTCGGTTGACCGAAGTCAGTTCGCAGGTTTGTGAGCTGAATTTAGCCTTGTGATCGCGGCGAGGCCATGGACACAATCGCCGGTTCAACCCCGCTGCGTTCGACAGTCTGCACAAGCCGGCAACGGGCTCACCACGGCGAGGACTGCTGGGTCAAGTTTACAAACACGTATGCCATGCAGAACAGGAAGTTCAGCACCACGAGGACCAGGCCCGCGAATATCGCCGAGCGTGTGCTGCGGCGTTTGAGTTGATTGAATTTCGCGACGCGCTTTTCATGCAGGAGCCGGGTCGCTATGAACGCGAAATTGACGTCGGTCAATTCGCAGGCGGAGGCGGGCATTCCCGCCAACATCTGTTGCAGGCGCTTCGGCGGGACTTTGACGCCGACGCCAACGAAGCGCCGGCTAAGCCTGCGGGCCTGCCTGTGACTAAGAAGCTGATCTCGCATGCGCAGCTGATGCGAGAGATACCTTCGTTCGTCGCCCCAGGGGTTCGACGGGGTCGTCACACGGGGATTCTAGTTCTCTCGGGCGCAATTCGTGCGGTCCGCGACGATTTCCGAACATGCCGTCGAAAAATTTCGAACCGCACAACAAGCCGCGTGGGCTGCACCCTGTGATCGAGTTGATCCCCGGGTGGTCGCGGCTCGCTGCTACTCAACCGGACAGACTTGCCCGAAACGAGGTAGGCGTTGGTAGCGTCGGGGAATGCTGTTTGCTGCGTTGCGTGACATGCAATGGCGAAAGCGCCGCCTCGTCATCGCGATCGTCAGCACCGGACTGATCTTCGGGATGACGCTCGTATTGACTGGACTCGCGAACGGCTTTCGGGTCGAGGCCCGGAACACCGTCGATTCGCTGGGTGTCGACGCATTTGTGGTCAAAGCCGGCGCTGCCGGACCATTCCTGGGTTCGACACCGTTCCCAGACGTCGACCTGGGCCGGATAGCCGCCACTCCCGGTGTCGTTGCTGCGGCCCCACTGGGCTGCGTGGGCACGATCATGAAGGAAGGCATGTCGGGGCGAAACGTCACGGCCTTCGGCGCGCCTGAGCACGGACCCGGAATGCCGCAGGTCTCGGAGGGCCGGGCGCCGTCGGGGCCGGGAGAGGTCGCGGTGTCCAGCACGCTGGGCCGGCGCATCGGCGACACCATTCAGATCGGCGCGCACACGTTACGGATCGTCGGTATCGTGCCGAATTCGACTGCGTTGGCCAAAATTCCGAATGTGTTCCTCACGACTCAAGGCCTCCAGCAGGTGTCGTACAACGGCCAGCCGATGGTTACCTCGATCGGCATCGTCGGCACGGACCGACAGGTGCCGGACGGCTACCAGACCTACGATCGAGCGGGCGCTGTTAGCGACCTGTTGCGCCCGCTGCGGGTTGCGGTGAATTCGATTTCGATCGTCGCTGTCTTGCTGTGGATCGTGGCGGCACTGATCGTCGGATCGGTCGTGTACCTTTCCGCGCTCGAGCGTCTGCGCGACTTCGCGGTGTTCAAGGCGATAGGCACGCCGACGCGTTCGATCATGGCTGGACTCGCGTTGCAGGCATTGGTCGTCTCGCTGGTCGCTGCGATCGTGGGCGTCGTCCTATCGAAGCTGCTCGCGCCGCTGTTCCCGATGATCGTCGCGGTGCCGGTGGGTGCGTACCTAGCGCTGCCGGGGGTCGCGATCGTGATCGGTCTGGTCGCCAGCCTTGCGGGGCTAAGACGCGTCGTGGCGGTCGATCCCGCGCTCGCGTTCGGAGGTCCCTAGCCGTGGGGGATCTCAGCATTCAGAACCTCGTCGTCGAGTACTACAGCGGCGGATACGCACTGCGGCCGATCAACGGTTTGAACCTCGACGTCGAAGCCGGGTCGTTGGTGCTGTTGCTCGGGCCCAGCGGCTGCGGGAAGACCACGCTGCTGTCCTGCCTCGGCGGCATCCTGCGGCCAAAGTCCGGGGCGATCAAATTCGAGGACGTCGACATCACGACTCTGGAGGGCCCCGCGCTGGCGAAGTACCGGCGCGACAAGGTGGGCATCGTCTTCCAGGCGTTCAATCTCGTGCCCAGCCTCAGCGCCATCGAGAACGTGATGGTTCCACTGCGCTCGGCCGGGTGGTCGCGCTCGGCCTCGCGCAAGCGAGCCGAGGAATTGCTGAACCGCGTGAATCTTGCGGAGCGGATGAAGCATCGACCGGGCGACCTCAGCGGCGGGCAGCAACAACGCGTCGCGGTCGCACGTGCTATCGCACTGGATCCTCCACTGATCCTCGCCGATGAACCCACCGCACACCTCGACTTCATCCAGGTCGAGGAGGTGCTGAGGCTGATCCGCGAACTCGCCGACGGTGACCGTGTGGTGGTGGTTGCGACCCACGACAGCCGGATGCTGCCGATGGCCGATCGCGTCGTTGAGCTGGCACCCGATTTCGCCGACACGAATCGAGAGCCCGAAACGGTGCAACTGAAGGCCGGTGAAGTGCTGTTCGAACAGAGCACGATGGGCGATCTGATCTACGTGGTGTCCGACGGCGAGTTTGACATCGTGCACGAATTGGCTGACGGCGGTGAGGAATTGGTCAAAGTCGCCGGGCAGGGCGATTACTTCGGTGAGATGGGCGTGCTATTTCACCTGCCTCGCTCGGCGACCGTGCGCGCCCGCACCGACGCGACAGCCGTCGGCTACACGGCACAGGCGTTTCGTGAGCGACTCGGTGGAGGAGGTCTGCGCGATCTGATCGAGCACCGCGCGCTGCCAAGCGACTAATCCAGCACCGGCCGCACGAGTTGCGGCCGACTACGATCGGCAATGCCACACGGGAGCGGAGAATTCCATGGCGAACGAAACGCAAGCGGACCGGATGACGTCGGGCAAGGGATTCATCGCAGCGCTCGACCAAAGCGGTGGCTCGACGCCAAAGGCGCTGCGCCTGTACGGCATCGAAGACAACGCGTACTCCTCCGAGAAGGAGATGTTCGACCTCATTCACCAGATGCGATCGCGGATCATCACCTCCCCGGTGTTCAACGGCGACCGGGTGCTCGCATCGATCCTGTTCGAGCAGACCATGGACCGCGAGATCGGGCGCCAGCCGTCGACCACCTACCTATGGGAGACCAAGGGGGTGGTGCCTGTCCTCAAAATCGATAAGGGACTTGCCGAGATGTCCGACGATGTGCAGCTGATGAAGCCGATACCTGGGCTGGACGAGCTGCTGGAGCGGGCGGTACGCAAGGGCGTTTTCGGAACTAAGGCACGGTCGGTGATCGGCGGCGCCAACGCCGCCGGCATCGCGGCGGTGGTCGCCCAGCAGTTCGAGGTAGGCCGCCGGGTGCTGTCGCACGGACTGGTACCCATCCTCGAGCCCGAGGTCACCATCTCGATCGCCGACAAGGCGCAGGCCGAGGACATCTTGCGCGATGAAATCACCAAAAAACTTGAAGCCGTGCCGCACGGGCAGCGCGTGATGCTCAAGTTGAGTTTGCCGAGCGAGGTCAACCATTACCGTTCTCTGGTCGAACATCCGAAGGTGATGCGGGTGGTGGCGCTCTCCGGCGGCTACTCGCGGGAGGAGGCCAACAAGCTGCTGGCGAAGAACACAGGAGTGATTGCCAGCTTCAGCCGTGCGTTGACCGAGGGACTCCTCGTCGGCCAGTCAGATGAGCAGTTCAACGCCACCCTGGACCAGGCGATCCAGTCGATCTACGAGGCCTCAGTCGCCGGCTGAAACCACAGCGCAAGTGGCAGAAGACGTTTCGGGCCGTGTCTGTGCCAACCAGCAACGCCCGACGTCTGGCGAGGCTTCGCCGAACGTACACCGATCGCGAAAAATAGGCCGAGATTTCGCGGTGAGTGCACGCTGGGCGCGCTGAGGGCCTCGGTCACCAGCGTCACCGATCATGCCCAGCCGGCCCGGCCGGTGCTTTCAGTGCTTTCGGCGTCGGCCTTGATCCTCCTCAACGTTGCCCGCATGATGTGCCCCACGAAGGGGCGGATCAACCACCAGTAGCGCCGGAAGTGCCGCCGTGATTCGGGATCCGTTGTGACGGTGCGGCATTCGTAGCTGAGCAGGGTGGAGTGCTCCCCATAGGGCCGTACGGAGAAGTTGGCGGCGATCTTGGCCCAGCCGGGTTCAGCGAAGCTGGCGAAGTCGTTCAGGGGAATGTCGCGCCATTCGATGACCGGCCGCCAGAACCGCCAGAACCGCCCGACGGCGCCGAAGGCGACCTCGCGATCGGGGTGTGCGCCGAGTAGTAGCCAGCCGGGCAGACCCAGCCCCTCGCCGATGACGAGTCGGAGCACAGGTGGCGTTGCGGTCCCGAATATGCGTATCGGCAAGCTGCGGACCCAGAACGACACCGCCACCAGCGGCGTGCGAACGGTGAGCAAGTCCAGTGTTTTCGCGGCATCGAACGTGGTGGCCGGGTCGGCATCGACCACCATGTGCTCGGTGATCACTGTGTCGAACGTCGGCAGTGCCGATTCGATGAGCGTGCGATGCGTGTCGGTCGTCGTCATGATGCGATCGTGCTCGTGACCCGGCTGGGTGCGTAGGGTCCTGGGCCCTTCCGTTTGAGGACTTCCGCCCCTCGTGCCGAGTTCACCGAGGGTTCACAGTGTTGGTATGGAGCACCTGTCAATGCTTGATGCGGGATTCCTCGAAGCGGAGGACTCCGACCGACACATCAGCCTTGCGATCGGTGCCCTCGCTGTCATCGCCGGACCGATGCCCGACTTCGACGCGCTGGTCGCGGGCCTGTCCGACCGAATACTGTCGGTGCCACGATTCAGGCAAGTGCTGCACACGCAGCCGCTCGATCTCGGCGCGCCAGGCTGGGTCGACGACCCCAACCTCGACATCTCCCATCACGTACGCCGTGCGGCCCTGCCGCGTCCCGGCGCCGATGCGGCCTTGTTCGCGTGGATCGCCGAGGTCATGGAGCGGCGCCTCGATCGTAACCGCCCGCTGTGGGAATGCTGGATCGTCGACGGCTTGACCAACAACCGGTGGGCGATCTTGATGAAGATCCACCACTGCATCGCTGACGGGATCGCGGCGACCAACATCCTCGCGCGGCTCTGCGACGACGCGGAGGGCGGCACGTTCGCGACAAAGATCCGTGCGGCCCAGGAGTCAACACCGGCCGATCGGTGCCGGCCGACGCTCACTCTCAATCCGATCGACTGGATCACGCAGGCGTGGAACTTTTCGCTCGGGGCAGCGACCGCTGTGCTGCAGGCCATGCACGGCGCGATCGAAATCACCGGCGGCCTCCTTCGCCCGGTGTCGTCGTCGTTGACCGGGCCGGTGACCGATATGCGCCGGTACGCCGCGGCGGAAGTATCTCTCGCCGATGTGGCTCAAGTGTGCGAGAGGTTCGAGGTAACAGTTAACGATGTTGCCCTGGCCGCGGTCACCGACAGCTTCCGCAACATCCTGATCCGTCGTGGTGAAAAGCCCCGGCGGAACTCCCTTCCCACGTTCGTGCCGGTTTCGGTGCGGTCCAACGACGCCGCCGACAAGACCGACAATCGGGTCTCGATCATGCTCCCGTACCTGCCCGTCGAACAGGTCGATCCGGTAGAGCAACTGCGCACCGTGCACAAGCGATTGGCGAAGGCCAAGTCGAGCGGGCAACGTGAGGCGGGCAGCGCATTCATCTCGGCGGCCAACGCAATGCCGTTCGCCTTGACAGCATGGACGGTGCGGGCGTTGACCCGGTTGCCGCAACGCGGTGTTGTTACCTTGGCGACGAATGTGCCAGGTCCGCGAAAGCGGTTGCGCATCACCGGGCGAGAGGTTATCCGGTTGCTGCCCGTTCCGCCGATCGGACTTCAGCTGCGGATCGTCGTCGCCATCCTGAGCTATGCCGAACATCTCGTCTTCGGTATCACCGCTGACTATGACGGTGCACCTGACGTCGACGAACTGGCACGCGGCATTGAGCGCGCGGTAGCGCGTTTAGCGGCCATCGGCAAGGCCGCGACCCGCTCCACCCCGAACACGACGCTGGCGCTAGTGCAAGGACACGGCGATGGTGCAGCGGCAAGAGCTTGAGGTCCTCGACCGTCGGCAATGCCTGGAGCTATTGCAGACGGTACGGGTAGGCCGTCTCGTCTTCACCGAGGACGCCCTGCCGGCGGTGCAGCCGGTCAACTTCCGATTGTTCCGAGGCCATGTGGTGATCCGGGTTGCCGACGGGGCGAAGCTGACCGCCGCCACCAGGAACTTCGTGGTGGCTTTCCAGGCCGATCAATTGGACCCCGACCTGCGCAGTGCGTGGAGCGTTACCGTTGTCGGGCACGCGGAGCCGATCACCGATGTCGACGAGTTGGTTGAGGTGTCGGGCAACTTCATAGAGCCATGGATTGACGGCCGGCTCGACCACTTCGTGCGGATTCGAACCGAGAGGGTGACCGGGCGACGTCTGAAGGCACCGGCCGAGCCGTCGCGTCCCCCGTGCCCATCCCCGGCCGCCTAACTGCAATCGCGGCCGCGATGGGCGCTCACCACCCGCGGCGCTGCGGGTGCGATCCAACCAACTCATCCTTGGTCGCCACCTCTCGGCTGCGATACACGACGTAGGGCCGGAACAGATAGCCGATCGGCGCGCTGAACGCGTGCACCAATCGGGTAAACGGCCACAGCACGAATAACGCCAGCGCGATCAGCACGTGGAACTGGTAATAAAGCGGCGCCTCGGCCATCAGTTCACCGCGTGGCTGCAGCACCCAGATGGAGCGGAACCACACCGACACGCTCTCCCGGTAGTTATAGGCGTCACCGACGGCGCCGGAGCCCAGTGCGGTCGCGTACAACCCCGCAACGATTGCGAGCACCAACACCAGGTACATCACCTTGTCGTTGACCGTGGTGGCCATGAACACCGGTCCACGAGTGCGACGCCGGTAGATCAGCAGCGCCGCGCCGGCCAGCGTGGTTACGCCGGCAATCGAGCCCAGGACCACCGCCTGCACGTGGTATGCCTCATTGCTGAGACCGACCGCATCGGTCCAGGATTCGGGTATGAGTAGTCCGATGACGTGGCCGACGATGACCACCAGAATGCCGAAGTGGAACATCGGGCTGCCGATCCGCAGCAACCGCGATTCACACAACTGCGACGAGCGGGTAGTCCAACCGAACTTGTCGTAACGGTATCGCCACCAGGTTCCGACCACGGCGATCGCCAGCGTTACGTACGGCACCACATTCCAGAACATCTCGCCGAGCATCTCAGCGGCCTCCTGCGGTCCGTCGGGGCGGCACCGTCAACGTGAATGGCTGCAGCCCTACGGCTTCGGCAGGAGGGCCCACCTGCGCCAGCCGCCGTGCTCGTTGCACGTCCAGGTCGGCGGCGGCGGGCAGCGTCTCGCGCACCGCGGCAACGGCATGTGCGTAGGGCGAGGCGATCTGGGCCAGCGCTGCGCGCAGCACATCGATCGGCACGCGATGTTCGATGAGCAGCCGCCGGCCCGAATCGGGCTCGACGGTGGCGGCGAACTCCAACACCACCGGCAGGAAATCCGGTGCTTCGTCGTGGGGTGGCTCAACGTCGGCGTTGCGGTATGCCCGGACGAACGCCAGCATGGCGTTGCCCCGCTGCCGGGTGTCGCCGGCGGTCCAATACGTCAAGTACATGGTGGCGCACCGCTGCAGGTCGAACGTGGCAACGTAGTCGGCGGCGGCCTGGATAGGATCGCTGGCCCGCAGCGCGGCGGCGGTATGGCCGAGCAAGTCCGCGGCATCGCCGTCGAGACCGGCCAGCAGGCCTTCGGCGGTGTCGAGCAGGCCGGGTTCCGGATAGCTCAGCAGCAACGCGGCGCACTGCCAAATCATCCTGTCGCGCAATGCATTTTGCCGTGTGCGGGCCCACAACTTCATTGCGGATCTCCGGGTGGGAACATGCTGGCCGGTACACCGCGACCATCCCAGTTGAGCAGATTCACCCGGGACGGGCGCTCGGCGTTAGCGGCCATCCCCTCAGCGGTCTGCCGGTGGCGAAGTGCGTGGAAGGTCTCCACCGCCACCGGCACCGGCCCACCGCTGGCCTCGCCGAACGGGCCGGACGCATACATTCCGGGTCCACCGTCGAAGGACAGCGCGCAACCTGGCTCTTCCGCCCCATGCGCTTCAACGGCGTACGTGGTCGGAATGACATAACGTTCTTCATATTTCGCCAGTGCCAGCAGTCGGTACATCTGATAGATCTGCCCTTCGGTCATGTCGACCGACGCGGGAATGTGGGGCTGGGTTTCGCGGCCAAGGTTGATGTCGCGCATGTAGGACCGCATTGCGGCCAGCCGGCGCAGCACACCCGCCACGACCGCGGTGTCACCGGCCGTGAACAACTCGGCCAGGTACGCCAGCGGGATGCGCAAGGCTTCCAGCGCGCCGAACAGGTTCCCGAGATCCTCCCCGTCATGCCCGTCGCGGGCGACCGCGTCGACCACTGGAGACAGCGGCGGGATGTACCACACCATCGGCACCGTCCGGAACTCGGGATGCAGTGGCAGCGCGACCCGGTAGGTGTTGATCAACGCGTACACCGGGGAGCGTTGCGCGGCTTCGATCCACTCGTCGGAAATGCCCTCGGCGTGCGCCCCGGCGATCACCGCCGGATCGGTGGGGTCAAGCAGGATCCGCCGATGCGCCTCGTAGAGATCCTTCTCGTCTTCCACCGAAGCCGCCGCCAGCACCCGGTCGACGTCGTAGAGCACCAGGCCCAGGTAGCGCAGCCGGCCCACACACGCCTCAGAGCACACCGTCGGCAGGCCGACCTCGAGCCGCGGATAGCACAGCGTGCACTTCTCGGCCTTGCCGGTCTTGTGGTTGAAATACACCTTCTTGTAAGGACATCCGGACACACACATCCGCCAGCCCCGGCAGCGGTCCTGGTCGACGAGCACAATGCCGTCCTCGGTTCGCTTGTACATCGCGCCCGACGGACACGATGCTACGCACGACGGGTTCAGGCAGTGCTCGCAGATCCGCGGCAGGTAGAACATAAAGGTCTGTTCGAGCTCGAGGCGGATCCGTTCGCTCACCTTCTGTAGAACGGGGTCAGCTGGCACGATTTCCGGTGAGCCGGCCAGGTTGTCATCCCAGTTCGCCGACCAGGACACCTTCATCGGCTTACCGCTGATCAGGCTGCGGGGCGAAGCGACCGGCATCTGCTCGCCTAGCGGCGCCGTCGTCAGGTTTTGGTAGTCGTAGGTCCACGGCTCGTAGTAGTCCTCGATGCTCGGCAGCTTCGGGTTGGCGAAGATCCGTAGCAGCTTGTGCAACCTGCCGCCGTCGCGCAGCCGCAGCCGTCCCCGGCGATCCCGCCGCCACCCGCCGCGCCACCGGTCCTGATCCTCGTATGTGCGCGGATACCCTTGCCCCGGGCGGGTTTCGACATTGTTGAACCACACGTACTCGGTGCCAGCCCTGTTCGTCCAGGCCTGCTTGCAGGTCACCGAGCAGGTGTGGCAGCCGATGCACTTGTCGAGGTTCATCACCATCGCCATTTGCGCCATGACCTTCATAGGTAGGTCACCTCCTGGGAGCGGCGCCGCACGACGGTCACCTCGTCGCGCTGATTGCCGGTGGGCCCGAGATAGTTGAACGCGAACGCGTGTTGCGCGTAGCCGCCGGCCAGGTGGCTCGGCTTGATCAGCAGGCGGGTCAGCGAATTGTGAATGCCGCCGCGGTTTCCGGTCGTCTCGGACAGCGGTACATCGATGGTGCGTTCCTGTGCGTGGTAGACGAACACCACGCCCGCGGGCATGCGGTGCGAAACGATCGCTCGGCACACCACCACCCCGTTGCGGTTGACCGCCTCGACCCAATCGTTGTCGCGCACTGCGATCTTCGCGGCATCCGCCGGGCTCATCCACATCGTCGGCCCGCCCCGCGACAGCGACAGCATCAGCAGGTTGTCCTGGTATTCGGAGTGGATCGACCACTTCGAGTGCGGCGTCAAATACCGTACCGTCAGCCCGATTCCGTCGCTGCCGAGCGTCGGCTCCCCGAACAGCCGCGACATGTCCAGCGGCGGCCGATAGGTGGGCAGCTGTTCACCGAGCTCTTCCAGCCAGTCGTGGTCGAGGTAGAAGTGCATCCGCCCGGTGAGCGTGTGAAACGGCTTGAGCTGCTCGATGTTCACGGTGAACGGCGCATACCGGCGCCCACCCGTTTCGCTGCCAGACCATTCCGGGCTGGTGATCACCGGGACTGGCCGGGCCTGGGTGTCGGCGTAGGTGATGCGGCGTTCCTCGCTGCCCTCGGCAAGATGCACCAAGCTGCGGCCGGTGCGGCGCTGCAGCTCCCGGAAACCCTCGACGGCCAGCCGGCCATTGGTCGTGCCGGACAGGGCAAGGATAACGTCGGCCATCCGTTCCGCGGACGTGATGGCGGGACGCCCTTGGGCCGGACCGGAATTCAGCACGCCGAACTTGGCGGCCAGCTCGTCGACCTCCTTGGCAGGATGGGTGGTGATGCCCTTGGTGGTGACGCCGAGCGTATCCACGAGGGGCCCCAGCGCGGCCCACTTGTCGGCGATCGCGGAGTAGTCGCGGTCCACCACGGCCAGCGGGCCCATCGTCTTGCCCGGCACCGGAGTCTGGCCGGCCGCGCGCCAATCATGTTGGGAGCCTGCGGGATATGCCATCGCGCCGGGAGTGTCATGCTGCAAAGCGCCGAGCACGACGTCGGTGCGGGTGCCCAAATGCTTGGCCGCCAGCCCGCTGAACGTTCGCGCGATAGCGCCGAACGCCTCATAGTCAGACCGGGTTTCCCACGGCGGATCAATCGCGGGGCTGAACGCATGCACGTACGGATGCATGTCCGTGCTTGACAGGTCGGCCTTCTCGTACCATGTCGCCGCCGGGAGCACCACGTCGGAAAGCAGTGTTGTCGATGTCATCCGAAAGTCGATCGACATCAACAGATCGAGCTTGCCTTCCGGGATGCCGTCCGGCCAGGCAATATCGTTGGGCCGCAGTCCTGCCCGCGTCGGTACGGCCGTCACATTCGAGGTCGTTCCCAGCAAGTGACGCAGAAAGTACTCGTTGCCCTTGCTGGACGAGCCGAGCAGGTTAGCCCGCCACACGTTGAGCACCCGGGGCCAGTTCGCCGGGTTGTCGGGGTCGGTGACGGCAAGCTTCAGCTTCCCTGACGCCAATTGCTCGGTCACATACGCGGAAATCCCTGAACTTGTACAGCCGGCAGCCAGCGCCTCGTCGGCGATGTCGAGGCTGGACCGGTCGAACTGCGGATAGAACGGCGTCCAGCCCATCGCCACCGCGCAGGCCAGCACATCCATGGTGTGCTGGTTGCGGAACCGGCCGCGGCCCAAGGGGCTGGCCAGCGCGTCGGCGCGGTAGCCGTCGTAGCGCCACTGGTCGGTGTGTGCATACCAGTACGAGGTGCCCGCCATCTGTCGTGGGGGCCGCGACCAGTCGGTAGCCATCGCCATCGTCGCCCAGCCGGTGACCGGCCGGCATTTCTCCTGGCCGACGTAGTGCGCCCAGCCGCCGCCGTTGCGGCCCATCGACCCGGTCAGCAGCAGCAGCGCCAACACCGCGCGATAGGTGGCGTCGCCGTGGAACCACTGACAGATGCCGGCGCCCATGATGATCATCGACCGCCCGCTGGACTCTTCGGCGTTGCGGGCGAACTCCTTGGCGACCCGGATCGCCTGCGCCGCGGACACTCCGGTGATCGGCTCCTGCCATGCCGGGGTGCAGGGCTGACTTGCGTCGTCGTAGCCGGTGGGCCAGTCACCGGGCAGTCCGGGCCGGGCCACCCCGTACTGGGCCAGCATCAGGTCGAACACCGTGCACACCAGGTGTTCACCGACACGCAGCACCGGCACGCCCCGTTGCAGCCGCTCGCCGTGGCCATCGACGGTGTCGAAGCGCGCTAGCTGGATCAGTGCGGTCTCGCCCTGATCACCCTGCCGCGGCGCGACCGTCAGCGCTGGCACCAGGTCACCCAGGTCGAGGTTCCACTTGCCGACGCCGTTGTCGCCGTAGCGGAACCCCAATGACCCGTGCGGCACGGCCGGAGTCCCGGTGGCGCCGTCGAAGAGCACGGGTTTAAAGGACGCATTCTCGACCACATGGCCGAGATCGGCTGCGGTGAGATTCTTTCCGGGCGTAAGGGCACCGTCGCGCTCTTCGAGCTTCACCAGGAACGGCAGGTCGGTGTAGCGGCGAACGTAATCGACGAAGAATGGAACACGTTGACGCACAAAGTATTCCGACAGGATCACGTGACCCATCGCCATCGCGAGCGCACCGTCGGTGCCCGCCGCGCACGGCATCCACTCGTCGGCAAACTTGGTGTTATCGGCGTAGTCGGGGCTGACGGTGACGACCTTGGTGCCGCGGTAGCGCACCTCGGCCATCCAGTGGGCGTCCGGTGTGCGGGTGACCGGAACGTTGGAGCCCCACAGCATCAGGTATGCCGCATCCCACCAGTCCCCGGACTCCGGCACGTCGGTCTGGTCACCGAACACCTGCGGCGAGGCCACCGGCAGGTCGGCATACCAGTCGTAGAACGACGTCATCACCCCGCCGAGCAGCTCGACGAATCGGGACCCCGCGGCGTGGCTGACCATCGACATGGCCGGGATCGGCGAGAAGCCCGCGATGCGGTCGGGCCCGTACTCCTTGATGGTGTGCACGTGCGCGGCCGCGATTATCTCCACCGCTTCGGCCCACGTCACGCGCACGAGCCCGCCCTTGCCGCGGGCCCGCTGGTAGCGGCGGCGGCGCTCGGGGTCGGCTTGGATGGCCGCCCACGCCAGCACGGGGTCGCCGTGGTGGGCCTTGGCTTCCCGGAACATCTCGACCAGCACGCCACGGGCATACGGGTGGCGCACCCGCGTGGGCGAATAGGTGTACCAGGAGAACGCCGCGCCGCGCGGGCAGCCGCGGGGTTCGTACTCGGGACGGTCCGGGCCCACCGACGGGTAGTCGGTCTCCTGGGTCTCCCAGGTGATGATGCCGTCCTTCACGTAGATCTTCCACGAGCACGATCCGGTGCAGTTCACCCCGTGCGTGGAGCGCACCACCTTGTCGTGACTCCACCGATCCCGGTAAAACACGTCACCTTGGCGACCGCCGCGTCGGGTGACAGTGCGCAGGTCATCGGAGACGTCGGCCCGGGTGAAGAACCGGCCGGTCCGAAGCAGGGCATCGGTGAGTTCGTTGTCCAGACCCGTGTGTGGATCGGTGCCGGTGCTCACGGTGCCACTCCTCCTGCAATCGCGGGGCTGGGCTTGATTGGCAGGACTTCCCCGACCCTACTTGTCGCGCACCGAACGGCGCACGATGGTCGCGCTGAAGATCAGGGTGGCGGCGGCGACGACGGCCAGCGCGGCCAACCCGAGCCCGTAGCTCCCGGTAATTCCGTAGACGGTGCCCATCACCAGTGGCGGGACGAACCCGCCCAGGCCACCGGCGGCGCCGACCACCCCGGTGACGGCGCCGACCTTGTTAGCCGGGGCGAGCAACGCGACCAGAGCGAACACCGCACCGCTGCCCGCGCCGAGCACGGCGGCCATGGATAGGAACGCGATCGTGCCCAGCGGCAGCAGCGGGGGCGTGAACGCCTGCACCGCGGCGCCGACGGCGACGACGGCCATCGCCACGGCCATTACGTGCGAGGGTCCGCGCCGGTCCGACAACCAGCCGCCGACCGGTCGCATCAGAACGGCGAGGAGGACGAACCCGGCCATCCGGTTGGCGGCATCGGCCTGAGCCAGCCCGTAGGCGGTCCTCAGGTACGCGGGCAGGTAGACCGAAAACGCCACATAGCCGCCGAAGGCGACCGCGTAGAGCGCCGCCGCCTGCCAGGTCGCCGGGAGCTTGACGGTGTCCAGCAGGCGTCGGGATAGCGGTTCGGTCGGCACCGTCCTGCCCGGAGCATCCCGGAGAAGCGCGATAGCGACGAACGCGTAGACCGCCAACACAACCGCGGTCACCACGAACGGCGTCGCCACCCCGGATGTGTCCACCAGCCGTACCGTGGTCAGTGCACTGATCGCGGTCCCGCCCATGCCTACGCCGAAGATCCCGATCGCCAGGCCCCGGCGCTCCGGGGGGAACCAGGCGTTCACGACGGGCACCCCGACGGCGAACGCGGTGCCAGCCAGCCCCAGGAAGAATCCGCCGATCAGCAGCCCGGCCAGCGTCGCGCGGCCGGTGAACCCCAGGAACAGCACCGGCACGATGGTGATCGCCGAGATGGCGGGAAACATCACCCGCCCGCCGAACCGGTCGGTCAACGCTCCCACGGGGATCCGGCCCAGCGAGCCCACCACGACCGGAACCGCGACCAGCAACGCCTGCTCAAGCGAGCTCACCCCCAGCGAATCCTTGAACAGGGGGCCGAGCGGGCTCAGCAGCGCCCATGCCCAGAAGTTGATGGCAAAGCCTGTGGTCGCCAGGCTCAGCATTAGCATGCGCCGGCTAGTCGTCACCTGCGGGTTCCATTGCAACACTGTCGGTTTCGGATTCGTCGGGTAGTGCAGCACAGACATCGGATCCTGCCCGTCAATCAGGTGTTCCCGCCCCGGCGGCGGGCACACACCGATGGTGTGTCAATCCTGGGCAACGCCGATAGGGGCGATGGCCTCCGCGCCTCGGGACCAACGTCCCTAGTCGTTGGATCACCGGCCGTGGGGCGCAGGGTGACGGCCAGGTGATGCAGCATGGCGAGGAAAGTGATGGTCCACACCGCCAATGCGATCCAGCTCTCTAAGTCGCCGATCTCTTCGACGATCGGCAGTTGATCGGCTTGACCGAGGTAGTGTGCGCCCACCCCGTACATGCCGAGGGGGAACACGACGCTCCACAGCGTTGCCTCGTAGCGCAGCGGGACGCGATGGACCCCGTGCCGCCAAATACTGCCGGCGATGAGCGGCGGGATCAGCCAGCTACCGAATGCCCAGAACAGCACCGATGCACCCGCGATGAGTCCCCGGGTGGCCAGGACCATTGGCGCATCGGCCATTTCGGCGATACGGGCACCCGCGAGGACGGTGATCGCGGTGGCACCCATGGCCACCCAGTACGGCGGGGTGAGATCTGCGGGCCGCAGCGGGTAGAGCAAGAGGCGGGCCACGACGAGGATGGCCACAATGGCGTAGAGGAACACGCCGACCGACCAGGAGAACACGGCGACCAGCGCCAATTCCCGGCGGCCCGAGTCAAGTTCGGGTTGCAGCACGGCGGCCAGCACCGCGACGGACTGGGTAGCCACCACCCAGATAAACCAGGTGCCGTTGGCACTCTGCAGGATCGGCCGGCGCGTGTGGCCCAGCGCGGCGGTCCAGGGCACGAGGTAGCCGAGGATGAGCCAGGCGAGCACTCCGACGGCGAGCAACGCGATCGCGGCCCGGTGATGGAGGGCGATGGCCAATCGGGTGCCAAGTACGTCTGTTGCGGCGACAAACGTGAACATGCCGAACCCGCGGCGCGGATCGGCCAGGTCGGCGGCGAATTCTTTGCGGAAGGCGATGATTCGCACCATGCTCACGGTGACCACGGCGAAGTAGGCGGTGCCGGCCAGCCACAGCAGGACATCGGAGAGCGCGTACAAGCGGTGGTCGTGCATCGCGATCGAAACGATGCCGGTCGCCATGACGAGTGCGAAATAGCCGGGGTGGAGGGTGCGTACGGCCTCGCGGGCACCGGTCGGCGGGAACGGTGCGGTGCGCGTACGGGACACAGATCTTGCGCCACTTGCGCGTTCACTTACCCACGGATGCGTCCAGGTCATCGCACCCTCCAATACAAATGCCAGTACCACTGTCCGCCCGCGTCGGCGTGCAGCGGCAGGGCCAAAAGTCCTGTGATCGCAGAGGGGTCATGCGAACTCGATCCATGAGTCGGAGCTCGCGGCGCGGGGACGATGGGACTTTCGTCCCCGAAACCGGTGGCATGATGCCCTTTCCGAACTAGCCCGGCACGTATGCACGATCGACAGGACGGAATGAGGTGAGTGAGCGATGCAAGCCAAGGTTGGCGACTGGCTGGTGATCAAGAGCACAACCATGGGTGAATCCGATCGGCGTGGCCTGATCACGGAAGTGCACTCGGCCGACGGATCGCCGCCGTATCTAGTCCGGTGGCTCGACACCGATCATGTGGCGAGCAGACGCAAACTCCCCAATTTCTACGGCGTGTCGGGTGATCCTGTGTCTGCTCGCCGGGGCGGTGGCCAAGGACCCATCCGGCATGGGACTTCGGTCCCTATCCGCTATCCGCGATCAGTGGTGGGCTGGAACGAACCCGAAAGGGTAAGTCCCCACAACAAACCCGACAACGCAGGAGCATCATGAACACTCTTTCAGCGCACCGGCCCCACCGATCGTTCCTTCCCCACCTATCGGAACTGTTCACCGGGCTTCCGTCGTGGGCGGAGGTGACCTCGGCGTTCGACGGCCGTCTGATTCCACTCGAGGACGAAGTGCAAGACGGCCACTACGTGGTGCGCGCCGAACTACCCGGCATCGATCCAGGCAAGGACGTCGACATCACCCTTCGCGACGGACAGTTGACGATCAAGGCCGAGCGCACCGAAACGAAGGAATCCAAGGGCCGGTCGGAGTTTCGATACGGCTCGTTCGTTCGCTCGGTCACCCTACCGGCGGGAGCCAAGGAGGACGACATCAAAGCCACGTATGACAAAGGGATCCTGACCGTGTCGGTGGCTGTCTCCGACGAAGCTGCCCCGACTGAAAAGCACATCGCGGTGCAAGCCGCCAATTGATCTACCTTCCTGGCGGCCCCGGAGTCCCTAGGCGCTCCGGGGCCGCCGCCATGTCGTCAACCTTTCACCACTCCCAGCGGGACGAGCCGGGCGACCTTATCGGCGAGCCCGGCGTGGTGGCTGACCTCAACGACGGCGTCAATGTCCTTGTACGCCTCCGGCTTTTCCTCAGCGAGCCCCCGCGTGGAGCTGCCGCGGACAAGGATCCCGCGTCGCTCGAGGATGCCGCGAAGTGCCGCGCCGCTGGTATGGCGCGCGGCCAGGTGGCGGCTCTGCAACCGGCCGGCGCCGTGAGCGGTGGAATAGAACGCCGGGTTGTCGGGGACTCCCGCGAGCACGTAGGAGGCGGTGCCCATCGTGCCCGGGATCAGCACGGGTTGACCGACTTCCGCGAGGGCGGCCGGTAGCTCGGGGTGGTGCGGCGGCAGCGAGCGGGTTGCGCCCTTCCGATGTACGCACAAGGTACGCGACCGGCCGTCGACAGGATGTGCCTCGATCTTGGCGAGGTTGTGTGACACGTCGTACAAGAGATCCAGCGATGCGCCGGTGTGGGCTTCGAACACGCGGCGCGTTGCCTCGGTCAGTAGTTGGCGATTGGCGCGTCCGTAGTTCGCCGCCGCGGACATCGCTGCCAGATACGCCTGGCCCTCGGGAGATCGGACGGGCGCGCAGGCAAGCTGGCGATCGGGCACCGCAATGTTGTAGCGGCTCATGGCTTTTTCCATCTTCTGGACGTGGTCGGTGCAGATCTGGTGCCCCAGGCCGCGCGAGCCGGTATGGATCATCACACAGACGGCGCCGTCGGCCAGGCCCATCTGGGCGGCCGCGTCCCTGTCGTAGATGCGGTCCACGGCTTGGACCTCCAGGAAATGGTTGCCCGATCCTAGGCTGCCGATCTGCCCGAGCCCGCGTTCGACGGCCCGGTCGCTGATCGTGGCGGTGTCGGCACCCTCCAGCGCGCCGCCGTCCTCGCAGCGCTCCAAATCCCGCGCCACGCCGTGGCCTTGCTCCACGGCGAACCGGGCGCCGCCGATCAGCACGGCTTGCAGCGCAACGCGGTTCGGCAACCGCCACACACCTCCAGAGCCCACGCCACGCGGTATTGCACGGTCAAGATCATCCAGTACTGCGCGGATCCGCGGCCGCAGCCGATCTCGGTCCAGATCTCGGCACACCAGCAGACGCACACCGCACGAAATGTCAAAGCCCACCCCGCCGGGTGAGACGACCCCACCGGCATCGATGTCGGTTGCTGCCACGCCGCCAATCGGAAAGCCGTATCCCCAGTGCACGTCGGGCATCGCGTACGAGGCTCCGACGATTCCGGGCAGCGCGGCGACATTGGCGACCTGAGTCAGCGCCATATCGCCGGGTTGGTCCGGCAGGATCGATTCCGACGCGAACACGATCCCGGGCACTCGCATGCTGCCTTCTTGCGCTATCCGGAATCGATATGGAGTCTCCTGGACAATCTTCATGGGTCCGCCTCAATCACACATCAAGGGTTACCGAGCACCGCCAGCCGTCTTGGCCTGACGTCAGGCAAAGATCGTTGAGCGACACCGCCTTGGGTACGGCACCCACTTGCGGAAGGGTGCCCGCATCCGCCATCGCGAAACACACCTCGACGCCATTGTCGAAGTCCTGAAGCTCGACGTCGACCGGGGCTTCACAGGCGGTGTCCAGGAGGTAGATGACCTCGTCGAGTACCGCGACCAGCAGGTCGTCGTCGCGGTCGGCGGCCAGCCGGCATCCGCGAGTGCGTTGCGGACGAGCCGAGGACATGTCTAGGAAGCTTTCGACGGCGCCAAGTACCGCCTGCCTGATGCAGCTGTCGCGGGTAGGCGCCCACGCTTCGATCCTCAGATCCGCCGTTTGCGGAACCGTTCGATGTCCGGACGCCGTGTTCGCCATGCCCTCCACTGGTCTACCGGTCTGGCACCCTGATATTCAAGAGTTCGGCGAACCAGTCACGAACGGTGACGGTACAGCGTGGCACCGGCGCCGATGCCCGCGCCGGCGACAACGAAAAGTCTTCCGCCGCACGGGGTTCTATCTGCGGTTCCAGGTCGGCGGATGCGCCGTCATGTTCAGGTCGACGAATGTGGACGCCATCGATCAACGAGCCCCGACTGCACAAGCGCATCATCGATGAACCGTTGCACCGGTCGGGAGCGGAAGAATCCGGTGTGGCCACCCTGGTACCACACGATTTCCGGTTTGCCCCAGTGCTCCCACAGCCGGACGACTTGCTCACGTGGATGCACGAGTTGGTCGGCGACCCCGGCGTAGATGAAGCGGCTACGCATCGGCACCCGGGGAGTAAGCGATAACGGCGACAGCATCCGCCCGATGGGTCCGGCCATCGCGACCGTGTCAAGGCGCGGGTCGTCGTGACTGAGGTCGGCGTGGCGTGCCAGGATTTCGACCAGATCGGCCACCGGAATCCCGAGAATCGCGCACGTGAGGCCATCTTCGACACTGGCGACCAGTGCTGCGATGTAACCCCCGAGCGACATGCCATTCAAGCCAACCGGCGATTTCGGCTGCTGCGAACGTATCCATGACAGCAACCGCCGGATGTCCCACACCGCCTGAGCGGCCGCGTGGGCGTCGTCCAACACATCCTCGCCGGGGAAGGCCGCGCCCTTCGGCAAGCCACGTGCGCGGGGTCCGTGCATGGGAAGGACGGGCAAGACGACGTTGAGGCCGAGATCCTGATGTAGGTGCCAGGCCCGGAATAGCGTCAGGTCGAGGCCGCCCCGGCCCATTTCGGCCCCGTGCACGCACACCAGCCAGGGTCGTGGCTCGCGGTGTCGGAGCATTAGCGCGTACTCGCGGGTGTTGGCGGCGTAGCTCAACCACCGTTCGCGCCCCGGTTCGCCCATTCCCGGTGCGTAGCCACTGTCGAACACGATGCGTTCAAACGAGCGTCTGCCGTGCTTCACCGGCCGGATCGTGACGCTGGTCAGCAGCGGAGGTGCTGTGAAGAACCGTTCCGGGTGATCTAACCACCCCTGGCGCCCGTAGAACCGCAGCGCCGCAACCACTTCGTCGGTGATTCGTTGGAATACGCGGGGTTCGCTGATCGGCCGATGAACCCGGAGCCCAAGTAGGGCGATCTCGTCGCGGAACGCTTGAGCGGCAAGCGCGATGGACGGTCGCGCAATCGGAAGATCACTTGGCTCGTGGCCGAGATAATCGCGCCACGATCGCGCGTAGTAGCGGCCGGTCTTGGTGAACGGCCTGATAAGACTTGCCAATGGCGCCAACACCGGGGTGTGCTGACGCATGTCGCCCGTCCATCGTTGGACAGCGTCATCGCGGATCGGTGCTGCCATGTTCGCCGACGCTATGAGCAGCGCAGGCCAGTCCCTAGGGGCTTAGGTCCCAGTCGGGGTCGCCGAAGTGCCTTAACTCGAACGGCATGTGCTCCCGTTGTCGCGTCGACTTGTCCTCCGGATTGACCGGTATTTGTGCTGATCAAGCCGACGTCATGGCCGTCATCGCCGTGCGACGGGTGGCTAACGGCGTTCGTCGAGTTATCATTTGACCCATATCAAGCGTCGGGGAACCTGTGCCCACAACACGTCTTTCGAAATCCGTGGGAAGGAGCAGGCAATGAAGGCTGACGTTGGCGACTGGCTGGTGGTCAAGGGCACAACAACCGAGTTGGCCGATCAGCGTGGGCTGATCATCGAGGTGCACGGGGAAAACGGTTCACCGCCGTACGTGGTGCGGTGGCAGGCTACCGGGCACGAGGCCACCGTGTTTCCTGGCTCGGATGCGATTGTCGTCACGGCCGCCGAACAGCAGCAGGCTGACACGCGGCCGAAGTCCCGGTTCGCGTAGGCGAGATCCGGGTCAACACTTCGTCGGAGCGCGTCGGGCAGAGACTGCCAGCCATCCATCTGGCGCTGCCACAACGTCGATTGCGAATCGGCGGCTGATCTGCACCAAGGTTGCGCGCAGCCACTCGGCGTCGGTCCCGAAGACACGCTCGAGGCGCATCTTCCGTACGCGCAGCGGCAGCATCCGCAGCGCGGCGAGTTCCCCACCTCCGAGATCGATCGAGATCAGATATAACAGCCTCAAGTCGGAGCGGTAGGACCCATATCCGCCGATGCCTTCGTAGTCATCGATGACATCGCCGCAGCCGTAGAGAATCGGTTTGCCGCGATATATCTCGATCGGCCGCGGGTGATGTGAGGAATGCCCATGCACGATGTCGATACCGGCGTCGATCAGCCCGTGCGTGTACCGAAACGACCACGACATCGCCGGTGCGCTTGAGCGGGAGTAGCCGTGCCGCGACATCGTCGGCGCTGCTACGCGTCACCGGATCCCGGATCAGCCACACCCCCGGCTGGTCGGTGTGCGCCGCCCACGATTCGGGAACTCCACAGGACTTCATGCAAACCGAGCCGATGATCACCCGTTGGTTGCCGTGCGGCGTGATCACCGCGAAGCGCTGAGCGGCTGCCAAGTCGGGGCCCGCCCCGGCCCCGTGGATCCCGGCCGCGGCGAGAGCGTCGCAGGTGTCGGCCAAGCCGCGGCGACCGAAATCGAGAATGTGGTTGTTGGCCAGGGCGCACACATCGGGCCGGATCGCGGTCAACGCGGGAAGATTGTCTGGATGCAATCGATAGTGAATCCCCTTGCGGTCCGCGAATTCCCCGCCGGCGGTGACCGTGGTCTCCAGATTGATCAGCCGCACATCGGGTGCAAGCTCTTCGAGGATCTCCGCGGCGTCGCCCCAGGGCCACCACCAGTCGACGGGACGGGAGATCGGGCCGTTGGCCAACTCGGCCAGCTCGACATAGCGGCGTGCATCGTGGACATAGGGTTCACGTAACGCCGGGTCTCCTGGATGCGGAAGGATCTGATCGACGCCGCGCCCGAGCATGACGTCGCCCCCCAACAGGACTGTCATCACATTGGGGTGATCGATCACGGTTGCAAGTCCCGTACCAGCCGCCCAAAGTCACCGGCGCCGAATTTAGGTGCGCCGTTAGTAGTCCGCATCCTCGATGATGTGCACCGCGGCCTCCTCGGCGGACGCGGCGCCTCCGTTGATTCCGACGTCCTCGGCCAGCAGCTCTGGCTCTACGTGTTCGCCGAACCCGTGGTCCGGTGCGATAAGTCGACCCGCACGCGCGCGTCCCACCTCGCCTTGCTCTGGAAACTCGGCGTCACGTTCGGCCTCGTCGGAGCGTTGTTGCTCATTTTGGTCGAACAGAACGTTTAGCCGCGTTGCAGGATCCGGTACTTCCTCCGCAAGCAGCTGGTCCAAACTTTCACGCGAAGTGCCGATGGAGCCACGTCCGTACGGTCGTTCGGGCGGCGAATAACCCTCGTCGAGTACGTCGTCGACGCCGCCGTCGATGAGGGTATCCGCTGGCTGGAGTTGGTCGTCGTCTTCCACGCTGTATTCACCTGTCGACGACCCCATACCATTATCCGCAGTGCTCATGACTCAATGATTCCCCTCGTCGTACCGGGCTGCTTCCAGGAGTTCTCACTCGTCGGCAACGATGCGCATACCGGTGACGATTTGGGGTTCGATCGCGATCACCGTGTCCATCACCTTGTTCACCCATGGACGCAACAGCTGCGCATAGCGGGCAATCTGTGCGGGGTCGTCGACGATTTTCGCCAGCCCGGTGATGACGACACTCCAGCCCACCCGCCGCTGTGGGTCGAGATTGTCGGCCTGGTAAGCCACGACCTCGCCGGCATCGGCGCTGAATCGTACGGCCGTCGCGACCTTGGCGGTGAGCCGAGTGCGCACGATCACCCTACCGTCGTCGACGAGGTGGTTGACCGGCCGAATCGCAGGTAACGCCTTGTCAGTGAACACCACTCGTCCGTGGTCCACGCTGGCTAGCAGACGCATAGCATCGGTCCGATCGAGGTCGACAACCTCGCGGGCCGTCACGTTGAACCGCCCTCAATGTCGACGGTTATCGGAGTGATGAGCCCGAGGTTGCCGTCGTAGCGGCGGTACAGCAGCCGACCCCGGCCGGTGGCCGCGTCGGTGAAGAACAGAAACGCCGGACCGTAGGCGCGCATCCGATCCATCGCGGCGGTTTCGGTGAGAGTCGGTGTGGGACGCGGATTCACGATGAGTGGTACGAATGTCGAAGAATCGCCATGCGACAAGACCGGTGGATGCATCCGGCGCTGACGTGCCAGCCTTAGCCCCGACGGCCCGGCCCGGTAGACGACGGCATCCTCGCCGGAGTCGGCATCGGTGAATAAGTGCGCGTCGTAGTCCATAGCGTCCATGACGGCCACGGCCTGGATCGGCGTGGCGCGCTGCAACTCGTACGCCTTGCGGCGGGTGATCACACCGTCGCCGGCACCTGCCAACGCGCGGCGAGTCCGGTCGGGCCAGGGTCGAGGACGCCATGGCTCCGACAACCGCCCGATCTGACGATCCAGCCTGGCGATCGCGGGCAGCACCTCCTGTTCTCTCGACGTGACCGCCTGTACACGGGCGGCGGTGCCGCCCACTTGCAGGTTCACTTGCACCACTATCGGTCCGCGATCGCAGTTTCCCCCGGTCACCCGTACACGGGCGCCGCCGGTGATACCGCGCAGCGTCAACAGACCGCTGATCGCATCCTTCAGGCGATCGGCCTCCAGCGCGGTGATCCGCCCGCGGGATGCCACAACAACGTCGGGAGACTCTTCTACCGACGGCGGCTCGGGTGCAGCCACAGTGGATAGCCCCGCTTTCTTCAGTCGCAGCAACGTGCCCCTATCTTCGCCATGCGCGTCCAACCCGATCTAGGGCCGAAAGTCCATATGCCAGGTCATGGTTGCGCGAGGACTCCCTTGCGCAGAGCGGGACCGATGTTGTCCATCACGCTCTCCAACAGAGCGTCGTAGACGGTTCCGTCGTTCATGATGTTGGTCAACCCATGGTGCAGCAGGTAAGCATCCACCCGTCGATCGATCGGCCAGTCTGCGTAAAGACACTCGGCGAACCTCGAACCCAGAAACTTCCACGCAATCCTGTCCAGCTCGTGCCGGGTCAGTTCGCCTGGGCCGGTCGGCGTCATTGCATCCCTCTCGGTCGCGGGTAACACCTCCATCGTTTGTGGACCGAGTTGCCCACAATAGGGACGAAAGTCATCAACACCGCTACCGTCGTCACCGCCGTCGGACCTCATCGACCGAGCGGCGGCGACGTGCGAATCGAGTAGTCGCTTGGCTATCGCAACTGCTGGGTCCGCACTCCGTACCGGTTCTGACAAGCGCTCACCCGCTCGCGTACCGCAGCGGCATTCAGTCCGGTGTCCGACCAGGTGTAGCGGTTGGCTATGCGGTGGATCTCGACGATTGCATCAGGTGGATCCAGGTCAAGGTGACTTGGGTTCCGTGTGGTGTGGCGTCGATGGTGGCCTCGTCGGCGAGCGCCCGCATCAACGGGATACCGCGGCCCCGGATCGAATATGGGGACGTTCCCACCGTGGGCAGCTCGGGAACCCGCCAGCGGCCGTGATCACTGACGGTCACCGCGAGGGTGTCGGAATCGAAGTCGTAGGCTGCGTTGACATCCATTGTTCCGCCCCGCGGGGCGTCGGCGTATGCGAATTCGGCGGCGTTTGCAAGCGCTTCGTTTACCGCCAGCAGCAGGTCGCTAAAGCGTTCCGCGCTGAGCGTGAAATGTCTTTGCAGCCAACTGCCGAACTCGACTCGGGTCCGAGTAGCGGTGAGCGCGTCCGCGGCAACGCGCGTCCGCGAGAACCGAGAAGAGTCATCGAGGTAGGAAACCATGTACGGTCGATCATTACAGCGTCGCATCGTGTCATGCCGTATACCCGCCAGGGCGTGATTCACGCGTAATCGGTGTTGCCGCTTAGCGCGCTATCGAGTTCGCGGTACAGCGGGACCACCGCGTCGATTCCCATGAGTTTGATCGGCCGGCTGGTGGCCGCGGCGTCCGCGACGACCGCGAATCGAGTCCGCGGCAGCGCCTCAGCGTGAGCAGCTACCAGGACACTTATGCCGGCCGAGGCGAGGAATTCCACTTTCGAGAGATCAACGATCAGGGTTGGGGGCTTGGCGGCCAGCGCCGTGTGTATCGCCGCGTCCAGCCGCGGCGCAGTCAGCATGTCCACCTCACCTGAGACGGTGAGCACTATCGCGCGATCTACCTGGCGTTCCGCGATTCCAAACGCTCTCGAGTCGCCTGGAGCGCCGGACTGTTCAATCATGCCGTACCTCACATCCGTCGCTGGCGCAAAGCGCCAGTTGGCAGTTGACCACTGCCGATCGAAGGGCTGTTAACTCAACCCTGTGGGAATCGCATGGCTCTGGTGGAAACCCACTGCCGTCGATCCTGCGCACCTGAGTCGAGGGGTAACGGCATCCCTTTGACACTAATACGCGTCTCGCGTATGCCGCTCGGCAGGTCTGGCGCGGCTCGCCACTATCATGTGATGATCAGCAACACGCTTTCGGGCTACTGATCATCAACATGATCAGACACGGGATGTTCAGGGCCGCAATGACTTTCGGCGCCAACTGAGCATTCGGGGCGCGGATCCGGGTGTGTGCTGATAGGGTCCGCGAGGTGGGCTGGTACGAGTGGTTGCTCATCGTCGGGGTTCTCTACACCGGGGTCGGGTCCGATCTGGGCCTCAATTGGTTTGCCGGCCTTATCACTGGCAAGCGGCTAATGCCGGATGCTGGAAACGTTTTCGAGCGGCTGTATTACCGGGCTCACGCAGTCAATGACCCCAATATGCGAGGAACCCAGCCGCTTGCCGGCCCGGCCGACAGGATCCCCGCATGGAACCATGCGCTCGCGGTTGGCAACGGCACCATCGTGATTGCGCTCGAGGTCTTAATAGTGATCGGCTTCTTCCGTATGGCCGAGACCGGTGTGGTGCCCAAGTTCGCGCTGCTGGCAGCGTTCGCGTGGCTAATGCGTAGCACCTGGGGCGAGATCGCATACTGGCATGAACTGACCCGCAATCAGGTGGCACCACTGCGGGGCCGTGCGCTCGTGTGGTACTGGACGATCGGCATCCCGCAGGCTTTCTTCCCCTTCCTTGTCGCCGAGCGCTTCTACGGTGGGACGCTTTACTACGCCGTCGAGCCGTTACGGATCGCGGCGTTCCTCGCGGTCCCGGTCGGCCTGATGGTGTTGACCCGGATCTCCTACCGCGGCCGTGTCTGGTGAAAGCAGTGGGTTAGGCGGACACCGCGATTGTCGACAGCAGATCGGCGAGTCGGTCGGGCTGGTCCACCATCGAGAACGTCCGAGCTCCCTCAATGACCTCGAGACGGGCGTTCGGAATGGTCGCGGCCAGTCGTTTACCGTCGTCGAGCGCAAAGAACACGTCGTCGGCAGACCATGCGATAAGCGCCGGCTTGTCGAACTCAGGCAACCGGGCGGCGACGCCCATGGTGACTTCCCGGCGCAGCGACAGCGTGAACTGGCGTAGGTCCTCGGCAATCGAGGGATCGGATAGGCCCGGACGCACCCAGGTCTGGACGAGATCGTCGATGTCGCGGTGGGCGAGGCCGGCATAGGCGCGCCGGCGCGCGGTCGGCACCCGCATCGCCTGGCTCACGGCCCGGAACAGCGTCTTCGATTTGGCTGCCACGATCACCGGTTTGAGAATTGGTGGCGGAAAGTGTTCAAACGCATCGCAACTCGTGAGCACCAGCGCTCCAAGACGCTCGGGGTGGTGCACGGCGACCAGTTGGGTGACGACGCCGCCGGTGTCGTTGCCCACCAGTACCACGTCATCGAGGTCGAGCGCGGCCAGTACCTCGGCGACGATGCGGGCGACGCCGGTGATGGTTCGGTCGGTGCCTGGGCGTAGCGGTTGTGGATGGGCGCCGAGTGGCCACGTGGGGGCGATGCAGCGCAAACCGCGCCCCGCGAGTCGTTCGCTGACCTGCCGCCACAGCTGACCACCCATCAGGTACCCGTGGACGAACACGACAGGTCTACCGTTCTCGGGTCCGGTTGCTTCGTAATGGATGGTTCCGGCACTAATGTCGATCGTCGACATAGATATCCCCCAGCTCGATGTACAGTTACAAACAGTCTGCCCGTAACTTACCAACAGGTTGTATGGAAATCAAGAGGCGCACCCAGGTCGAGCGCTCCGCGGCAACGCGTGAGGCGTTGATATCGGCTGCCCGCAAGCTGTGGGGCCTACGTGGATATGCCGAGGTCGGAACGCCCGAGATCGCCAAGGAAGCCGGGCTGACCCGCGGTGCGATGTATCACCAGTTCGCCGACAAGGCGGCGCTTTTCCGAGGTGTGGTCGAGGCGGTGGAGCAGGACGTAATGGCCCGCATGGCCACCTTGGTGGCCTCGTCGGGAGCGGCGACGCCCGCCGATGCGATCCGGGCCGCGGTCGACGCGTGGCTTGAGGTGTCCGGCGACCCCGAGGTGCGTCAGCTGATCCTGCTGGACGCCCCCGCCGTGCTCGGCTGGGCCGGTTTCCGCGAGGTCGCCCAGCGCTACAGCCTGGGCATGACCGAACAGTTGCTTGCCGAGGCCATCCGGGCGGGCCAGTTGGCACGTCAACCGGTGCGGCTGCTGGCAACCGTGATGATCGGCGCGCTCGACGAGGCGGCCATGGCCATCGCCACCGCCGACGATCCCAAGCGGGCCCGTCGCGAGATCAGGCAAGTGCTGCGCCGGCTTATCGACGGGATGCTCGACGACTAACGTCGTGGGATGGCGATGCCAGTTGCGGGTAGTGCTGGTTGAGATCGCGCAGGTACTCCGGTGACGCCTGCGTAGCTACGTCGAGAAAGCAACGCACGCTTGGCGATTGGTTGGCGGTGCGCCATACCAAGGCCAGCGGACGGTACGGAAGCGGCCCGTGTAGTGGCACGAACCGGACGCCCTTGCGATTGAGGTTGATGAACGACGTTGGTAGTAGCGCGATTCCGGCCCCAGCTGCCACCAGCGCGAGAATCGTTTGGACGCGCGGAACTTCGTCGACGATGGGCGGCTCAATGTCGTGTAGGCGGAACAACTCGACAACATCGGCGTAGGTGGTGGCCGCCGCGGCGCGCGTCCACAGGATGATTGGCTGATCTTTCAGCCGGGCCGGGTGGATCCGCTGGTGGGTCGCGAATTCATGGTCCTCACAAACCACCGCGACAAGCGGGTCATCAATCAGGGTCTGGATGGAGAGCGACGCCTCATCGACGGGCCCGCGCAGGAAGCCGACATCGAGGCGGTGTTCGACCAGTTGACCGACCTGTTCGGCGGTGCCCAATTCAGTGAGCTCGAGTTTGACGTCGGGGTACTTTCGGTGATGCGCCCGCATGACATACGGCAGGACGCCATCGACGGCGGCTTGCAAGGCGCCGATATGCAGATGGCCGAGATGACCGGTGGCCGCCTTGCGTGCGGCGGCAAACGCCCGCTCGGCATGGGTGAGCGCGAGCCGCGCCTCTTCGAACAGTGCGTTGCCCGCATCGGTGAGTTCGATCGGACGCCGGGTTCGATCGATGAGCTCGGCTCCCAGTTGGCGTTCGAGTTTTTGAATCTGCTGGCTCAGCGGTGGCTGGGCGATGTGAAGCCGCTTGGCGGCCCGGCCGAAGTGTTGTTCTTCGGCGACGGTCACGAAGTACCGAAGCAGGCGCAGTTCCGGATCAGTCATATCTGCAGAATATAATAGCGGTCTCAATATGTCTTGGACTATGAAGATGTAGCGACCTACGGTTGTCCCCACGAGCAACGTAGGAGGCAACCAGATGACCGCTGTGATCACCGACGAGTGCGATCTTGTCGAGTACTACTTCGACCAGCCGTGGAGCGACGGCTTGCCCGTGGTCCCACCTACGCCCGAGCGTGTCGCGGCCGTGTTGGACGTCCTGGGTGGTCACCCGAAGGAACTCGTGGCGCGCATTCCACCGCGCTGGGGGAGCCTTACCCGCGAACTACTGGCCGTGAACATGGTGATGGCCGGCTGCAAGCCCGAGTATGCGCCCGTCGTGCGCGCCGCGATCCTCGCGCTGGCCGACGCCCGGTTCAACCTCAACGGCATTCAGGCCACCACGCACGTCGTCTCGCCCCTCGTGGTCGTCAACGGTCCGATCGCGCGGCAGATCGGAATGAACTCCGGCGGAAACGTTTTCGGCTCGGGAAACCGCGCCAACGCCACCATCGGCCGCGCCGTCCGGCTGATCCTGCTCAGCGTCGGCGGCGGCATTCCGGGTGAGCTCGACAAGAGCACGCTCGGGCATCCGGGCAAGTACACGTTCTGCATCGCCGAGAACGAAGAGGCCAGCCCGTGGGCGCCGTATCACGTCGAGCACGGCTACGCACCCGAAGACAGCACCGTGCTGGTGATCGGCGCCGAAGCGCCGCACAGCGTCACCAACCATATTTCCGATGACCCACAAGGGATTCTGGACTCCATCGCCTCGGCGATGAGCACCATCGCCCACAACAACGCGGTGCTCGGCGGGTCGTGCACCGTCGTCATCGGAGTCGAACATGCGCGCACCATCGCGTCCTTCGGCTGGACCCGCGACGACGTCCGCCGCTATCTGTGGTTCAACGGCACCAACGACTGGGACGAGGTGAGTTACGGCAACCGCTACGCACCTCCCGGGGGGCGCACCTATAACCGCAACCTGCCGAAGTGGTATCCGCGCGTACCGGGCAGGAAGCTGCCAATTGTGTTCACACCCGACGACATTCACCTGTTCGTTGCCGGCGGGGCTGCCGGTCGATTCTCGGCGTTTCTGCCCGGGTGGAGCACCGCGACGACTCCGGTGCTGCGTGCCATTAATGATGACGTCGCGGGCCGCGGGGGCGGCGTGCGCGAGCTTGACTGCTCCGACGGCGCCTGCCGCCTGTGAGAGATCTCGAATCAATTGAGGAGAAAGCGATGAACTTCACCTATGACCCTTGCGGTGTGATCGAAGTAGCGGCGATCCCGATGGCTCCCCGACCTCGGAGCACCGCGGGCCTCCGCTTAGGGGTGCTGAGCAACACCAAGTGGAACGCCGCCAAGTTGTTGCGCGCCACGGTTCGGGAGGTGGCAGCTCTCGGGTTGACCTTCGCCTCGGTCACCTACTACGACAAGCACCACTTTTCCTCGGACGCCAGTCCGGAGTTGATCATGCAGATCGCGGCCGAAAACGACGTCGCGCTAACGGCCATCGGTGACTGCGGCTCGTGCTGCTCGGCATGTGTCAACGACGCGGTGCGTCTTGAAGAGGCCGGGTTGCCCACCGTGGCCATCGTGACGACCGAATTCGAACTTGAGGCTCGCTTGCAGCGCGAGTCGCGCGGAATGGCTGGTCTAGAACCCGCCGTCGCGACCCATCCGATCAGCAGCCTGACCCTGGAACAGCTCGACAGTCGTGCCGCCGAGATAGCGCCGCAAGCTTGGCGCATTTGGTTCGGTGCCGACGCGGCACCAAACGGAAACCCGCTCGAGGCCGTCGCCAAGTGATGAATCACGATGCACCACCGCCACTTTCGCCGTTACTGGTCGCCGACTTCTCCCGGATACTGGCTGGGCCATACTGCACCATGACCCTCGCGGACCTGGGTGCCGACGTCATCAAGGTCGAGCGACCGGAAGGCGATGACACCAGAGCCTGGGGACCTCCATTCGTCGACCACGAGAGCACCTACTATCTGGGCGTCAACCGCAACAAGCGCAGCATCGTGCTGGACCTACGCGACGACGACGACCTATTGCTGGCCAAGACCTTGGCCGAACACGCCGATGTTCTGGTGGAAAACTTCCGCCCCGGCACGATGGCGCGATTCGGCTTGGATGAGCCCACAATTCGCCAGGCCAACCCCGCGCTGGTGTACTGCAGCATCTCGGCCTTCGGGCCCGGCGCAGGCCGTCAGCTCGCCGGCTACGACCTCCTGGTTCAGGCACTGGGCGGCCTCATGAGCGTCACCGGACCCGACTCCGACACCCCAACCAAAGCCGGCGTGGCGCTGGTCGATGTGCTGGCGGGGCTGTTCGCGACAGTCGGCATATTGGCGGCGCTGCGTGAGCGCGACCGATCCGGACGCGGCCAGCACGTCGAGATCAATCTGATGTCGACGCTGCTGTCGGCCCTGGCCAATCAGTCCGCCAGTTATGTGCTCGCCGGTCAGATCCCGCACGCGATGGGCAACGGGCATGTCAGCATCGCCCCCTACGACACCTACCCGACCGGCGACGGAATGATCGTGTTGGCGGTGGGAAACGACAAGCAGTTCGGCCAACTCTGCGACGCCCTGAGAATTTCCGCCCTGGCACGTGATCAACGATTTCGCACCAACGAACTGCGGGTGCGCAACCGAGCTCAGCTGCGCGAGCACCTAGAACGCGCGCTAGCGTCCAGCTCGGCCCGGTATTGGACGAAGTTGCTACCCGCGTTGGGCATACCTGCCGGCGCGGTCAACAACATCGCTGACGCTTTCGCGTTCGCCGAACAGCTTGGCCTGCAACCGATCCAGAACACCGAAGACGGCGATAACCGACTCGGCCGCCAGGTGGCCAGTCCAATAACTTTGTCCGCCACACCGGTGTCCTACCGGACCAGGGCACCGCTGCTGGGGGAACACGGCACCGACATCCGTAGCTGGCTGGCCAGTCTTGCGCGACAAGGAGATCCCGATGACCACAACCCCGGACACTTGCACAAACCGAACACCGTTGAGCGCGCGCGACTTCTTGGCGATCGACAACGGCTTGTCCGATGCGGAACGGCTGACCCGCGACACGGTTCGTGCCTTTGTCCGCCGGGATCTACTGCACCGGCTTCCCGCGGCCTACGCCCAGGGACAGCTACCTGACGGGTTCCCCACCGCCGCAGGCCAACTCGGTCTGCTCGGCATGCACTTGCACGGTTACGAGTGTCCCGGTATGAGCGCGGTCTGCTACGGGTTGGCGTGCATGGAGCTCGAGGCCGGCGACAGCGGTCTGCGCAGCTTCGTCTCGGTTCAGGGATCGCTGGCCATGTTCGCGATCTGGCGCTACGGAAGTGAACGGCAGAAGGAAACATGGTTGCCCTCCATGGCGAAAGGCGCGGCCATCGGATGCTTCGGACTGACCGAGCCCGACGCCGGTAGTGACCCCGCCCGCATGCGGACGACCGCGCGACGGGACGACGACCAGTGGGTACTCAACGGCACCAAGATGTGGATCACCAACGGCGACACCGCCGACGTGGCCGTGATCTGGGCCAAGACTGCGGACGGAATCCGAGGATTTGTGGTACCGCGCAACACACCTGGCTTCGTCGCACACAACATTCGGCACAAACAGTCCCTACGTGCATCGACCACCGCTGAGCTGGTCTTCGACGACTGCCGGCTTCCGCTGGATGCGATGCTTCCCCAAGCCAACGGTCTGCGAGCACCGCTATCCTGCCTCACCGAAGCCCGATTCGGAATTATTTGGGGAGCGGTAGGCGCTGCCCGGGCATGTTACGAAGCCGCACTCGACTATGCGTGCACGAGAACGCAATTCGGGCGTGCCATCGCGGGTTTTCAGCTCACGCAGGCCAAGCTTGTCGAGATGCTCACCCAAGTCAACACGTGCTATCTGCTGGCGCTGCACCTCGGCCGACTCAAAGACTCCGGCCAGCTGCACCCAGAACAGGTCAGCTTCGGCAAGCTGCATAACGTGCATAGTGCGCTCGGGGTTGCACGCGCGGCGCGAACAATTCTGGGCGCCAACGGAATAACGCTCGCATACCCGGTGGCGCGTCACATGGCCAACCTCGAATCGGTGCTGACCTACGAGGGAACCAGTGAGATCCACACGCTGGTGGTGGGCCGGGCAATCACCGGCATAGCGGCATTTCATTAAGTGGGCGATCGGGTGACGATCATCGGCTAGGCTGCCTGGAGTCATGGCATCCCGGATCGGTACGAGCAGCGCGGCATGTGTGTTGGCATGCACCGCTCTCGTGGGTATGCCGGCGGCACAGGCAAACCCCGACGTCACGCTGCCCCCGATCGCATCGACTGGAGGCGGGCCGATCATCGGCGGCGGTGACGAGGCCGCCCAGTACCGGATCTCGCGGCAATTGAGCAGCCTCGGCAATCCCGACGTCCAAGAGGGGGACGGAGCGGATGCGGCGGCGTTCATCATGGACTCAGCCGCTGTGCCCAGCAGCGGGGCCAACGCGCGCCTGGCCGCTGCCTTCGTGCCGTTGCAGCGGGCGTTGGGATGCCAGCGGGACAACACGTCGTTCGGCGCGCGTGCCTACCGGCGGTCCGACGGACAGTGGGGCGGCGCGGTGCTTGTCATCGCCAAGAGCGCTACGTCGGATATCGACGCTCTGACGAGCTGTGTCAAGTCGGTATGGCCGGCACCCACCGCCGGCGGGTCGACGTCCATGTGTGCCAGCGGGTGGACCTATCCGACCTCCGGCGAGAACCACCGCCCGGAGACGTATTACGTCTTGCTCGCCGGCACCAATGGCGACTTCTGCAGCGCGCCCAATGAAAACTATGCCAACTACGCCACGCGGTGGCCGTAACCGCGAGGCACGCTGTGCTGCAGTTGGTTTCGATCAAAGTCGCAAAGCAGCTTCGAACGAAACCGGGTGCCTCGGCTTAATGGCCGGTTTTCGCAAATGGCGTTGGGGGAGAGTGGACGGACGCTACGATTCGCCTTATCGACTGCTCGGCCGTCGCCGGGGCCCGGGTTGTCCAAACCTGGTGGGAGGTGCGGGATGACGTTTGTGATCGCGATGCCGGAGGCCATGGTGGCGGCGGCTTCGGATTTGGCCGGAATTGGTTCAATGATCAACGCCGCAAATGCCGCGGCGTCGCCCCTGACGATAGGCGTGCTGGCGGCGGGTTCGGACGAGGTGTCGACGCAGATCGCGGCGTTGTTTGGCGCGCACGCCCAGGAATATCAGGCGCTGAGCGCCAAGGCGGCGGCCTTTCATACCCAATTTCTGCAGGCGTTGACCGCGGGTGCGCGGTCGTATGCGAGCGCCGAGGCCGCCGCCGCCTCGCCGTTGCAAGTCGTGGAACAAAGTGTGCTCGGTGCGGTGAATGCGCCCACTCAGGCGTTGTTGGGGCGTCCGTTGATCGGTAATGGGGCCGATGGGCAAACTGTCGGCGGGGTGGGACAGCCGGGCGGGGCCGGCGGGATCTTGTACGGCAACGGCGGCAACGGTGGTACCAGTACCGCCCCCGGGGTGGCCGGGGGCGCCGGCGGTGCCGCCGGGTTGTGGGGCAATGGTGGGGCCGGCGGGGCCGGCGGGGGCGGTGCGGTCGGCGGCGTCGGCGGGGCCGGGGGCTGGCTGGTCGGTAACGGCGGCGCGGGCGGGGCCGGTGGCACCGCGGTGCCGGGCGTTAACGGCGGCATCGCCGGGGCTGGGGGGAACGGCGGCAACGCGGTCGGTCTGTTCGGCGATGGTGGGCCCGGCGGACCCGGCGGCACCGGCCTGGCCGGAGCGGACGGCGTCGATCCCATCCCAGGTCCCCCAGCGGGCACCGGCGCCGCCGGCAGTGACCAAATTGGGCCCGATGGTCCATTTGTCGGCGGCGATGGCGCTACCGGCGGCAACGGCGGGACCAGCGGGACCGGCGGGACCGGCGGGGCCGGCGGTGCCGCTGAGGTCCTCTTCGGGGGTACCGGCGACGCCACCGGCGGTGCAGGTGGCAACGGGGGTGCCGGCGGTACCGGAGGTGCCGGCGGGGCCGGCGGCAACGGCCAAGCCAACACCGGCACCGGCGTCGGCGGCGCCGGCGGTCACGGGGCTGACGGCGGGGTCCCCGGTGGTGCGGGTGGCGCCGGCGGCCCCGGCGGATCTGGGAGTGCGTTTTTCGCCGGTGCTGGGATCGCGGGGGCCAGCGGCAATGGCGGCAATGGCGCCGCAGGCGCGTCCGGCGGTGCCGGTGGCACCGGAGGCGCCGGAGGTAACGGTGGAGCTGGCGGGCTGTTAGCCGGCAATGGCGGTGCCGGCGGTGCCGGCGGCACCGGGGGGGCCGGCGGCGACGGTGGCAGCGGCGGAGCGGGTGGCGACGGCGGCGGCAACGACCCCAACATGCAAACCAGTTCCGGAAGCACCCTGTCTCAGGGGAGCGCGGGCGGTAACGGCGGTGCGGGTGGCGTCGGCGGGTCCGCAGGTGCGGGTGGCGTCGGCGGTGCAGGTGGCGCCGGCGGCGCCTCCTCGCGGTTGTTCGGCGTCGGCGGTGCCGGTGGCGTCGGCGGTGCCGGTGGCGTCGGCGGCGGCGGCGGTGTCGGTGGCGTCGGCGGTGTGGGTGGCGACGGCGGCGGCGCTGTTACGGGCACCAGCGCCGCTCCGGTCATTGGCGGTGCTGGTGGTCTCGGCGGTGCTGGCGGTGCGGGCGGTGACGGCGGTAACGGAGGTGGTGCGGGCGTCGGAGGCGCGGGCGGTCCGGGCGGGCTCCTGATGGGCCGGCCGGGCGTCAGCGGTACCGCCGGCACTGGCGGTGGCGGCGGTACCGGCGGGGGCTTGGGCACCGGTGGCACCGGCGGCGCAGGAGGCACAGCTACCTCCTTCGGATCCGGACCGAAAATCCCCGGCATCGCCGGCGCCGACGGCACGGACGGCGCACCCGGTACCGACGGCGCACCGGGTTAGCCCGCCGCGGTCGCCGCGTAGTGATCGCCGGCTGCTGTGTGGGCGGTCATTTGGCGGCCGCGATCGATTGGCGGGATAGCTCGATCGCGACGTCGCACAGATTGCGGTCCGGCCTTCTCGTGAATTGGATTGACCACTCGAAGAAGTCGGCGTCGTACTGGATGGCGACGTCACAGAGCCTGTTGCCGAGTCGCGGGTCGGAGGCTACCGCGACAAAGCCGTCGTGCCCATCAAGGTTGATGTCGGTGACGGTGCTGCGCATCCGCTCCTCGTTCTTGCGTTCGCGGCTGATGGGGCTGCCTCGAAACCAGCTGAACGAGATCCACGGCCCGATGATGGCACCCGCGACCAACCACTGACACCCCACCGAGTTGCGGGCCGTCACGACCAGCCCGCTAACCCCGGTTAGCTGGCCGACGGTCTGATCACTGATACCACCGCATTCCGGGAAGAAGGGGCCATGCGCCACGTTTGGCGTGGCAGACGGGGACGCGGGCTGAGCCGGTTGCTTGCCCGATCCCGGCGAGCTACCCGAGCACCCCGCCAGCAGCGTGGCCGCGAGAGCCAGCACCAGCAGCCGTGTCGGGAGTCGCCGGCTCATCACAACCCACGCTCAGCGGACGGCGCGTTTGATACGTCGTTTGAACGCATCATCGAAACGCCGGTAGGTGCTACGCAACGTGTGCCCCGGCCAGTCGTCCTCATTGAGCTCGGGAGGCAGCAGTGGGTCCAGTTGAAGATGGCGGACCACCGCGATCGATAGGGCGAACTCATAGATGAAGCTCTCGGCCGAGTTGTCACGTTCGCCGGTGGTGAGCGCGACATTCATCGCATTGATGAGAGCCCGGGCGTCGTCTGTCCACCCATCGAGGGAAAACAGCGCGCGCATCTTGTCTGCGGTGATGTCTGTGGCGGCGCCGTGAAAGTGGGTGCATTGCCGGTCCAGCACCGCCCGGGATGCCGGAAGCCGTTGTGGGTCAAGGTTGTCCGGGCGTATCCACACGCCCTCCCGAAGTTCGGCGAGATGCAGCGCCGTCGCCGCCTTCCTCAGCTCGAGGCGGTCGGCGGCCGAGCGGCGATCCAGCGAGACAATCGCCAGCTCCCACGTTCCGTCCCAGTTCGCCGCGTCATCGATCCGGGATGCCGCATCGACACGCTCGCGGCGTTCCAAAAGATGCCCGGCGAGCGTGTAGCTGCCGCCGTCACCGATGAGTTCGCCATTGGAGACCATCCGCCAAAGACAGGTCCGCGCCGCGCCGTCGCTGATGCCGAACAGGGAGGCCACCGCAATCAATTCCGCCACCGTAAGCCGGGCCTCGTCGGCACCCAATAAGGCCGACGCGAGAACCGAACGCGCGCTAAGCGGTCGGTTGCCGATCAGGTCGCTAACCCGGGGTCGGGGAACTGTGGGCACCCATCCATCTTCCCCGAATACCCTCGATATCACCAATCTATTGACACGTGACTGCTGCAGCGTGATACTTGTACTCATGAACTCCCCAACGAAGTCGTTGGTGGCTGATGATTTCTAAAGACGCTGAGATCGTTCGGCGGGTGCTGGCCCATATCGACGCCGGTACTACCGATGAGGGTGCGCCATGGCGAGAGCCCGTCGAAAACTACTTGAACCCAAGCCGATTCGCCGCAGAGCTTCGGCTGTTGCGCGCGATGCCAAGCGTGTTCGTTCCCTCCGCTGCGATTCCGAATCCGGGCGACCATGTGCAACGATCCACGTTCGGGGTGCCGCTCTTTGCCGTGCGTGGCCGCGACCGGCAGGCGCGGGTTTTCCGCAACGCCTGTCGACACCGTGGCTATGCCCTTGTCGATGGCGCCGGATGCTCCCACGCGCTGGTATGCCGCTACCACGGTTGGACATATCGACTGGACGGTTCGCTTGCGCACGTGCCGCACGACGACGCATTCCCCGGTCTGGACATGTCGGCGCGCGGTCTGGTCGAGGTCGCCAGCCGGGAAGTGGATGGGCTGATCGTCATCGGGCCACTGGGGGCCCCGCAAGACGCTGGTGACGAGCCGATGCGGTGGTTGGGTGACGGAACCCCGTGGCGCGACAAACTTCTCCGCGCGCAACGGCTTGTGTACGTGGATTCCACTGTGCGAGCGATAAATTGGAAGGTGCTCGTCGAGCAGTTCCTGGAAGGTTACCACATCCGCTCGACGCATAAAGACACCTTCTACCCGGTACAATATGACGACCTTAACGTGGTCGAAAGGTTCGGACCCAATTGCCGAATCACGTTCCCATACCGCAATATTGAGCGGCTCCGCGACCGTCCGGAGGCATCCTGGACGGTCGATGCGCGAGTCACGTACCTGTATCAGCTGTTCCCCAACGTCATGCTGGCGACGTTCCCGGACCTGCTGTTCATGATCGTGATCGACCCGGTGGACGTCGAGCACACCACGGTCACCATTTACGCGATGGCCAAACACGACCTCGCCGAGCCGGCGTCGCGTGACGCGGCGAACTTCATCGCGCGTGGCGGGGTGGAGGACAACGAGATGTCGGCGGGTGTGCAGCGGGGCCTGCACTCCGGTGCCAACGAATTCGTGGAGTTCGGGCGGCACGAGAGCGCGATCGGCCATTTCCACGCCAACCTCGAGGAACGGCTCGCCGGGTTTACGGGATCGACACTACGAATATAGAGTAAACTTTCCTGCACGATCGTCGTCGCCACGAAGGTTTCCTGATGGCCCGCCGAAAGCCCAACCCCGCCGAGCGCCGCCGCGAACTGTGTGATGCGGCAATTGCGCTATTGGCCATCGATGGCGCTAAGGGATTGAGCCATCTGAAGGTTGACCGGAAGGCCGCCGTGGCCGACGGCACGACGTCGTTCTATTTCCGTACCCGCTCGGCACTACTGCGCGGTGTCGCCGAGAGATTGGCCGAGCTGGATCTGGCGAATTTGCAGTCTGTTGCCGACAGCGCCGGCGCGGTGCATTCCTCGCCATCGCAGCTGTCTGTCATGGTTATCCAATCCGGTATTGAGCCGCGGTTGTCGCTAACCAAGGCCCGGTACGAGCTGACGATGCACGCCACTCGCGACCCGAAGTTGGCTGCGATTCTGCAGCAAAGCACGGACGCGTTTGCCAAGCTGCACCGTGACATCCTGGTGCGACTAATGCCGCACGGCGCGGACCTGGAGCCGGCCGTCGTCGCGGATCTGAGCAACGTCACGCTGACGTTCATCAACGGTCTGTTGCTGCGATTCGCGCATGGTGACCGGATTATCACGAGCCCCGAGCAACTCGACGACATCCTGTCAGCCATCGCGACCGGCATTCTCAAGAGTTCGAAGAAGGGGCGGCTAACGTGACGGTGAGCACCGATAGCCAAGTACTCACCAACCCGTCGGGAATGCTCGTTCGCGAGTTGTGCGCGCAACCATCGGATCCATTGGTTGACCGGCCGGGTCGAAGGCGTCAACAAGAGAAGCGGGAGAGAACTCATGCCTGAATACGACTACGAAGAGATGAAGAAGGAAGCCGAGCCGTACATCAAGTTCGAGAAGGACGTCAAAAACCGAATCGCCTACATCACGTTCGACCGTCCCGAAGCGCAGAACTCCACCACGTTGGGGATGCGGCAGAACTATGCCGATTTGATCCACAAGTGCAACGTGGACGACGAGGTCAAGGTCGTGGTAATCCGGGGCGAGGGCCAGGATTTCGGCAGCGGCGGAGACTTGCCGGAACAGCGGGCCATGCTGGAGAACCCCGGGATGCCGCTGCTGCATGAGCTCGCGATCAACGACGACAATGTCAAGTACCCGCAGGGCGGATCGTACCGTTATCTGTCCACCGTCACCGATTTCTACGCCAAGGCGCGTGCGGGAAACCGTCCACTGCAAGAACTTCGGAAGATCAGCATCATCGAGGCCAAGGGCTACTGCTATGGGTGGCATTTCTATCAGGCCGGCGACGCGGATCTGGTGATTTCCTCTGACGACGCCCTGTTCGGCCATCCCGCCTTCCGCTACGTGGGCTGGGGACCGCGATTGTGGTGGTGGGCGGAGACCATGGGTCTGCGCAAGTTTTCCGAAATGCTGTTCACCGGGCGACCATTCAGCGCGAAGGAGATGTACGACTGCGGTTTCGTCAACAGCGTGGTGCCGCGCGAGAAGTTGGAAGAAGAGACGTTGAAGTATGCGATGGCATGCTCGCGGTCGCGGCCCACGGACACGGTCGCGGTGCAGAAGACGTTTCTCGAGCTCTACAAGCAGCACAAGGGCGAATACTTCGGCAGTCTGCTCACCGGCATGATCGAAGGCATGCTACCGATGATCACCAACGATCAGGACGACGAAGTCGACCTCACCGAGGGCACGTTCGGTAAAGGTCTCAACAATGTGGTCAAAGATAACGACATGAACTTCCCGCCGGAATGGCGGCTCAGCCGCTCGGGTCGCACGAAGCCCTGATCACGTTGGGAGCAGGGGCATGTCGGCGCTGAGTGGCATCAGGGTGGTGAGCCGGCCGTCCGTTTCATCCCAGAGGTACTACGGTGTTTTGAGGAATACGTCGTTGAGGGTGACGGTGCGAAGATTTCGGGCGCGGATGATCTCGACAAGTTGCGGGTAGACGTGGGTGACCGGCAGGTGGTTGAGGTGGCCGATCACGATCGCCTGCGGGGTGAAGTACTGATCGGCCATCTTCACGATGTATTCCTCGGTGATCAGTGTCGAATCCGACAGTGTGCCCGACCATAGGACCGGGACGGTATAGCCGAGATCGGCGGCGACGGCGTCAACCACGGCATCGTGCTTGGCATACGGTGGTCGCCAGTACGGTTTCGCCCCAACGTCGTAGGTCTTCTTCAGAAAGTCGTCGTTCCGCTTAAGCTGTTGTGCAATATCGGATTTCGTCAGTGTGGTCAAGTCCGGATGCGACCAAGTATGGTTGCCGAGCTGGATCTGCCCGGAATCGACCAACGGTCGCAGGATTTCGCGGTTGTCGGTCCAGGAGCCGTAGGTTCCGTTGACAAAGAACGTCAGCCGCACACCGGTGTCCTTGGCGAACTGTGTGTAGGCCCGCACTACGTCGGTGTTGACGCCATCGTCGACGGTAAGCGCCAATAGATCACCATTGCCCGGCAGTCGGGATAACACCCCACCGCCGGGCAACCGAATGCGCGCACTCGGTGGTGGCGGCGGCAACAGCCCAGCGACGGTCGGTCCGGAAGCCGGAGCGGCCGCCGGCGTCTGTGCGAATGTGCGCGGTTGCGGGCCAACCATGCACCGGGCCGCGCCCACCCCGACAACGGTGGCGGCAGCAAGAGACCCGAGGAAACGGCGCCGGTTCAGATCCGACATCAGACTGGCAAACCCCCGCTGGGTAAGCCTGTGTTGAATAATGACGCCACCACAGCAGCGAACCGTATCATTACCAGGGCCGATATCCCGTGTTGATCGCGGGAGCGTCGGCTGTCTGTTTTCTGTCAAGGCTGCGGCGAACACGACCAGCTCCCGCGAGCAGACGCAAAGGTCCCCAAAACCGGTTGGTTTTGGGGACCTTTGCGTCTGCTCGCGGGAGAACAGGGCGGGCGCGTAGATTCGATCCTGAGCGCCTACTCGATGGGGAACCAACGCGAAGGGGTATGCCGTGACTGTGATCGTTGTCGACAGAGGACCCAGGCGAGTCAGCCGGAGGGTGGAAGTGGCCGCGCCGGCGGCCGAGCTTTTTGCGATGGCGGCCGATCCCCGGCGCCACAGTGAGCTGGACGGATCGGGGACGGTCCGCGACAACATCGATGCTCCGGCGAATTTGGTTGAGGGATCCAAGTTTTCGACGAAGATGCGGATGTTCGGCCTGCCGTACCGGATCACCAGCACCGTGACCGCCTTCAAACCCCACGAATTGATCGAATGGCGCCACCCCTTAGGCCACCGCTGGCGATGGGAATTCGAGTCGCTCTCACCGACTCTGACCCAGGTCACCGAGACGTTCGACTATCACGACGCGGGTTCGCTCAAGAACACGCTGAAGTACTACGAGCTGATGGGTTTCGCAAAAGCCAATGCGAAGGGTATCGAGGCGACATTGGCCAAGCTACGCGACCGCTACGCCGCAACGTAGCTCAGCACGGATCCTCGGCGTCCCACGGCACCACGCCGGATACCCAGTGGCTCAGTTGTTGCACTTGGTCGTTTCGGTGTAGGTGGCGCGGCGGCGTCGCGAACGTCGCATAGGGCCGGCAACGGATCACAACTCGGTTTTCTCGCTCGCATATTGCTTCAACCGATGCGCGTGCCTCGTGGCCCAGCGGCTGGCCCGACATTCGACCGGCTACCGCCATCATCACGTCCACCGCCACTTCACGGTCTCGATCGAGGGTCGCGTCGGCGTAGACCTGCACGTAGCTAAACGGCCACCGCTCGTCGAGGACACACAGACTGATCTTGCCGTCACGTTCAATGACGCGGGCCTTGCCGCGGCCCGCCATGGTCGACACCAGCAGCTCGTCGTCGTCGGTTGGGATGTAGTAGACGATCGACATGCCCGGGCCGTCATCGCGGCGGCGGTAACCGAACACACAAGTGCGGTGCGTACGGACGAACTCGCGTCGCTCGGAGGGGAGCATGTCGCGATCGGTCGGAGCCGTGAAGGGCTCTGCCTCCAGAGGGAGAAACAGCACGAAACATCCTTGCTATCAGAGGCGCCGGTTTAGAGCTCATTGTCGCAGGGCGGCAGAGACTACATCCGTACGTAGGGGAGGACGTCGTCGGCAAGCAGGTGCAGACTGGCCCAGCCGACGTCGATGGGCAGCCCACCGAGAAGCGGGTTCATCACAACTTCCCTTCTGCCACAGCGGATTTGATCGAGCAATTGCGAAGGCGTGAGGATCTCAACGTTGTTCAGGCGCCGTAGGTCCTCGATCGAGGCGGCGGGAGTTTCATTTGGCCGCGGTACTCCAGCACGTTTCCAGGCACTGTATTCCGCGGCTTCGTTCATGAGGAATTCTCCATAACGGGACCAGGCTTCGTCGGGGTCGGCGTGCAGCAGGGTGACGGTGCTGCCGTTTTCGGGGTGATAGACGAAGCCGGGCTTACCCTGTCGGCGCAGTTCCTGCTCGTAGAGCGCCTCCACTTCGGGCATGGCCATCGGCGGTGAGAATGGGAGCCCGAATCGCGCCGCCCGCCGGGCCGCCGCGGCGGTCATGCCGCCGACGAACACGATCGGATGCGGGCGGGTATGCGGTTTCGGTGTGACGTTGATGAGTCTGTCGTCGTACTCGAAGGGCTGATCGCTCCAGGCCTTGAGCAGCACCGACAGGCAGTGATCCATCAGCGAGCCGCGCTGCGACCAGTCTTTGCCCGCCGCGTGGTATTCCTCGGGCCGGTAGCCCATTCCGGCCACGAAGCTAAAGCGGCCCTCGGCCAGGTTGTCCAGCACGGCGATGTCCTCGGCGAGCCGAATTGGATCGTAGAGCGGAACGATGAGGGCGTTGATGCTGATTCGAACGCTGCGGGTGCGCCCCGCGATGGCGGCGGCCAGAATCAGCGGCGACGGTAGCCAACCCGTCGCGGCCAAGTGATGTTCTTCACCGCTGACGGCGGTGAATCCGCGCTGATCGGCGTACTCCGCCATCTCCAGCGCCGCTCGATAACGTCTCGCGTGGCGTGCCGCCGGGTCGGCGATGTTGGTCATGTTCAGCCGCAATGCGGTGAGCAGACTCATCGTCATGCGCTGGGCTGGAGACCAGCGAACAGCGTTCCCCTGACGAGCTTTTTCACCGAACTCAAAGATGCTTCGTAGGCCTCCGGGGAGAGACTGGCCGCTTGCTCCGACAGACCGCGCGTAAGCGCACAGATGGCCTCCACCGCGGCCACTGATCCACTTTCGGGGCTGTTGTCGGAGGACAGCACGCCCTGCGTCCGGGCGTCCTCGATGATCTCGCTGACGACTTCGCGTAGTGCCTTGGAGCCTGGGTAACTGGTGCCACCCCGCCGTGACTCGACAGCGCCCTCGGCGCGGACCGCCCGCAGGAATGCGGCTAGGTGAGGATAGTCGCGCATCAACTGCTTTGACTCGTCCAGTACCGCTTCGAGCCGGTCGATAACGTCATCGGACCGCGCCGCGGCGGCACGCAGTCGCGGCAACACGATGTCCTCGATTTCCTCACCGGTCGCCTTGAGCAGCTCGGATTTGTTGGGAAAGTAGTGATACAGGCTGCCGCTGGTCATGTCGGCTGCGCGGGCGATCTCGCGGATCGTCGCCTGTGCATAGCCGATCTCGGCCACGCAACGCATCGTTGCGACGATGATCCGTCGGCGGGTTTGCTCACCGCTGGCGCCAACGGGGCGGCCGAGCGGCGGGCCCGATTGCGACGCAGTCATGCCGCCCGGCGCCGGCCGTCGGCTTGTCGGACCCCCACCACGCACCCCCGTCGACGCCAAAATCAACTGATCAGTCGAATATATTCGACCATATTGGTGACCGCGATCAAGAGCGGGCAACCGCGCGAGTGAGGAAACGAGCCAATGACCCAAACGCAGCTGGGCCGCCCGGTTGGTGCCAGCGGCGAGGAAACCCGTCAGCGCATCATCGTCGCAACGATGCGCTGTGTGTCCGAAGTTGGCTATTCGCGAGCCACAATCCGCCAAATCGCCCGTACCGCGAACGTGACCAGCGCGAGTCTGTACAACTACTTTCCGAATAAGTCGGAATTGATCAAGGCGACGATCGCGGCCAGAGCCGACGCTGCTATGCCGCGGCTTCGACAGGCCGCGGCTATCGACGGCAACATCATCGACCGGATCGAAGCAATCCTCGATGAATGCGGCCGTTTGATCAGTGCGTACCCGGACTTGGCCGCCTTCGAGTGGGCGATCCGGGCGAACAACGCCATCGACTCGGACGGGCTGGAAGCACCCGGGGAGCCAGCCCCGCAAGTAGAACCCGCGTTTGCGAATTTCCGCGAGATCATCGAGGGCGTCGTGGATGAGGCCTGCCGGCAGGGCGATCTCGGTGACCACCCGGATCGGCGCGGCACGGTTGAGGCGATCTATGCGCTCATGTATGGCCTGACAGAGCTGGCAGCCACGATGCCGCTAGAGGCATACCAGGCTTCGCTGAACTCTTCGAAGGAATTGGTTAGGGGCACCCTGTTTCGCCGTTCCCCTTGATATGATCAGGCGTTTAATTACGAGTTCGCCGGCGGTGAAGTCGGCGTAGGCGCCCAAGGATGTCACCGTGCCCGTAGCGCGTGGTGGTCATTTTGCCGACAAGTAGTTGACCTGACAATCAATCGATTGATTATATATATCGACCAAAGGCGACCGGCGGAAGGATGGCAATGGCGTATCTGGTGGCGGTCCCGGAATTGTTGTCGTCGGCGGCCAGGGATTTGTTCGGCATCGGCGCGGCGCTCGGTGCCGCGAATGCAGCGGCGGCGGTTCCCACGACCGAGATTTTGGCCGCCGCTGAGGATGAGGTGTCGGCGGCGGTGGCGTCGTTGTTCGCGGGAAACGCCCGGCAGTACCAGGCGCTGAGCGCTCAAGTCGACGCGCTTCATCAGCAGTTCGTGGAGTCGTTGGCGGCGAGTTCGGGATTCTATGCGGCCGCTGAGTTGGACAATGCCAATCCACTACAGCAGGCGGCGCTCAACCTGATCAACGCGCCCACCCGGACATTGCTAGGCCGCCCGCTGATCGGCAACGGCGCCGACGGCACGCCTGGCACCGGCGAGGACGGCCGACCCGGCGGTTTGTTATACGGCAATGGTGGCAACGGCGCTTCCGGCGCGGCTGGCCAGGCCGGCGGCGACGGCGGCAGTGCCGGGCTGATAGGCAACGGTGGCGCCGGTGGCCAAGGCGGCATCGGTGGCCAAGCCGGGGCCGGCGCAACCGTCGGCGCGCCCGGTGGTCGCGGTGGCAACGGTGGGCTGTTGTGGGGCGACGGCGGAAACGGTGGGACGGGCGGGTCAGGACCCAATCCCGGGCCGGGCGGAGCCGGCGGCGCCGGCGGGCAACTGGCCGGCCACGCCGGTGCGACCGGAGCGCAGGGCGCAAAGGTCAACGGTCCAAGCGATCCTGGCAGTCCAGGCGACCCGGGCGGGCCGTCGCAGCCACCAGGACAGAATGCGGTCGACGCGGCCCGTGACGGTGACCTCGCGTCCTCCAACGGAGGAACCATCACGAATGGCGATCTCGAGGAGATCTCCGGCATTGATGCCGGCATCAACAACCCCAATGTCCATTGGGTGCACAACGATTCGGGCGACTCGGCGCGAATCTTCGCGATCGACTCAACGACGGGCCAAACGCTGGGTACCTACAATCTCGGTGGTGCAACGGCTGTCGACTGGGAGGACATCGAGGTCGCCAAGGGGCCGGACGGAAAGTCCTACATCTATGTCGGGGATATTGGCGATAACGGACACTCGCGAAGTGATGTCGTGATCTATCGAGTCCCCGAGCCGATTGTCACGGGCACCGCGTCCAGCCCAACCAACACCACATTGACCGGAGTCGAGCGGCTGCGCGTGACGTATCCCAACGGCGAAAGGATCAATTCCGAGTCACTCGCGGTCGACCCACGCACGGGCAACGTGATGCTCGTCGAGAAGACCGATGCCGATGTCTCTCGCGTCTACGTGGCGCCGGTAAGCGCGTGGGGCGGCAGCGCCGACACGACACTTCAACAGGTTGCCACGCTGGACTTGTCGGACGCCCACTCGCAGCTGACCACCAGTGCCGATTACTCGGCAGACGGTTCGCAACTGGTGGTGCGCACCTATGACGATGTGCTGCTGTGGAACCGCGCCGAGGGAAGTAGTGCCTGGTCGCCGTTCAGCCAGCAGCCAGTTGACGGGCCGCTGGTTGACGAACAGCAGGGTGAAGCGATCGCCTTCCACCCAGACGGGACGGGCTACGTCACGGTGAGTGAAGGTTCCAACCAAACCCTGCACAATTACGGCCCGCGAACCACGTGATCCGTCTATGTTGTGGGGCCACCGGCCTTTGCGGCCGCGACGACTCCGCCGTCGACCAGTAGGTCGGTGCCGGTGATGTAGGTGGCGTCGGGGCCAAGGAGGAAGGCGGTCGCCGCGGCGATGTCGTCGGGGGTTCCCATTCGACCCGTTCCCGACATCGCGATCATTGACCGCATCCCGTCGCCGACAGTGGAGGCAAGTTCCTGCAGACCCATTGGCGTCGAGATGATTCCGGGACTGATCGAGTTGATTCGGGCGCCCCGCCGGCCCCACTGCGTGCTGGCGGCGCGGACCCGAATATGGTTGGCCTGCTTGGCGATTGCATATGCGATACCCGGATTATCGAGATTCCTAACGAAATCCAACTGCAACAGCTCGGGGGCCGGGCTGTGGGCCAGCGCTCGTTGCTGTTCCGCGGTCAGTGGGGGGAACAGGTGCCCGGCCATGCTGGCGATGACGACGCCGGCGCCGCCCGGCGCGATGACTTCGCCGAACTCGTGCAGCACCAGCGAGACGCCGAAAAGATCGACAGCAAGGATTGCCTCGGCGGAGGCCTGCGCGGGGGAGAGGCCGGCGGTATGTGCGACCTGGGTGACATTGCCGAGTGCGGCCGCGTATTCGGCAAGTGCGCGAACCGATTCCGGCGCCGAGACATCGACGTGACGGCTTTCGACGTGATGGCCTTCGGTGGACAATGATTGGGCCACCGCCGTTAGTGTCCGTTCGGTGTTGTCGGCCAACAGCACGGTCTTGCCGGACCCGAGCCGCCGGGCGATCGCCTGCCCCATGCCGCCGACACCGATAACGGTTAATACTTCAGTCACGCCATTGCCTCAGCCCAGGCGATATGCCCCTGCCAATCGAGCGAGTTGGCCATCGCCCGATAGCGGTCGCGATAGTCGCGATAAGCCGCCTGGTCGCCGCGTGCCTGGGCCAGCAGCGTGCGCATCCGTAGCAGCCAGATTTCGTGCACGACGAATTCGGGTTCGGTCACCACCGCCGCCAGCCGGTCGATGGCCGCGTGTGCCTCGTCAAGGTCGGTGGGCCCACCTCGTTGCAGCAGCGCCTTGACCAGAGTTGAGACGCTCCCCGCAAGGTAGATCATGTCGCCGCAGACGTACTCTTGCTCGACGGCAGCGCGTGCCAGGTCGATCGCCCCGTCGAGATCGCCGGCGCGGGCCAGCTCGGCAGCTTGCCACGCGTCAACGACGGTAGCCGCGACAAGGGTGTATTGCCCTTGCAAGGCGGCTTCACGGGCCGCGGCAAGCAGGGCGAGGCCCTCTTCGCGTTGCGGACCGTTGTTGCAGGTGAGCACGAGACCGCGCACGTGGCGGGCGCAGGCCAGCGTGAGATTGTCGCCCGACCGTTCCGCATCCTCGAGCAGCTCCGCTGTCTGCTGCACGGCCGCTGCGTCCGGTATCCAGACCCCGTTCGCGATCACAACGTATTTGAAGAGCAGCATCAGCGCACGCATCGTGGGATCGAAGGTCTGGACCATTGTGGTAGCCCGGTCGACATCGGCTTTCCAACCTGGATCGCCGAGCAAACATCGTGCACAACCTCTCAGCATGGTCGCGCCCACCAGCGGAGAGCCGATGATGAGATTGCCCTTGGTGGCGTCGCCGTCGGCCAGGTCGATCATTCGTTGCGCGAGCCGCAGGACTTCGGTCATCTCGGCGCGCTGGTATTTGGCGGCGAGCGCACCGTAGAGCAGTCCGAGAGTCAACGTCGGGTCGCCGATTGACTCGAGCAGGCCGGTGAGTTCGGATGCCAGTCTTGATGCTTCGAGGAATCGGGCGTGAACGACCAATGCCGGCAGCCACCCCGCCATCCCCATCGCCAGCGACACCTTGTCGCCGGCCGCGCTGGCAAGCTCGCACAGTTCGTCGAACCCGGTGTCGGCCATGCTGCCGCCGGCCAACCACGCGCTGGCGCACAGCAGCGTTCGTGGGGCGATCCGCATGGCTTCGCGGTCGGTATCGGCATCGGGCAGTCGGTCGGCGATCTGTCGCGCGTGTCGCCAGCTCGCACGTGCCGCGGAGATGTCGCGGTGGGTCAGCCAGCCGCCCGCGCGCATGTGCCAGGTGAATGCGGCGTGCAGATCGCCTGCCGCTTCGAGGTGTTCGGCGATCAGGGCGGCGTTGTCGTCGGCGGATTCCGGCTCGCGCTGTTCGATCGCGGCGGCCAGCCGCCCGTGCAGCACGGCTCGATCCGATTTCAGCTGCGATTCATAGGCCACGGCGCGAATTAGCGGATGTCTGAACGCATACTCGACGCGCGGGGTGAACGCGACCTGGTCTATGAGTTCACCCTTTACCAGCTCGTCGACAACCGGGTCGGTCCCCAGGACGGTCACCAGCTCGGGGCTGAATCGGGATCCAATGACCGCCGCGGCGCTCAGCGTGCGCTTGGCCGCAATGCTCAAGCGATCGACGCGCGCGGCAATGGCGGCCTGAAGGGTGGCCGGCACAGTGATGTCGGCGACCTCGCCGTGCAGTAGGTAGGAGCCTTGCGCGCCGTGGATCGCACCACGTTCGGACAGGTCTCGGACGATTTCTTGGGCGAAAAATGGGTTGCCGGCGACACGTTCGGTGATGACCTCCGTCAGCCCGTGCACCGAGGAGTCGGTGCCGAGCAGCTCACCGACAAGCGCTTCGGTCTGCGCCGTGTTGAGCGGTCGTAATGCGATCGTCTGCGCACCGGGCACCGTGGCCAGGGCGCCCCGGTACTCCGGGCGATAGGTAATCAGCACCATCGAGCGGGTCCGTGGGATCACCGCCAGGAAGTCGGCCAGCATCGACTCGCTGACGTCGTCAACCCAATGGGCATCCTCGATCACGTATAGCGCGGGCTCGGTCCGGGCCGTCGATGCGACATTGACTAGCGCGGTGAGGCGCCGCCGACGCGCGTCGGCATCGACGTTGGGCGCCTCGACGTCGGACTCGGCGATACCGAGTAAGTCGTCGAGCAGCTGTAGATCTTCAGGGTCGGCGTCCGAGAATCGGGCGCGGACCTGTGCCCTGGCGGCCTCGCCGTCGAGGCCCTCGACACCAAGGCCGGTGCGTAGCAGGCCCGTCACCGCGTGAAAGGGGAGGTCGCTGGTATGGGATTCGCAGTAGGCGGTGAACACATCGACGCCACGGCTTTCGGCCAGCGCCGCTGATTCGCGAACGATCCGGCTCTTGCCCATGCCTGGCGGTCCCATGACACCGATTACGCATCCGGTGCCACCGACTGCTTCGTCGAGCAGCGCGCTGATCGTGGCGAGTTCCCAGGTGCGCCCCACCAGTCGCGGGTCGCTGCGCGTGCGATGGCCGCTTGTCGTCGCAATCAAGCGGCGTGCGGGCACTGGATCGGTCGCTCCCTTGACGTGTACCAGCTCCGGTTCTGCCAGCATTGCCGTATCCTCGACCAGCCGGGCGGTTGACTCGTTGAGCATGACTCCGCCCGGGGGCGCAACCGATTCCATCCGCTGGGCCATGCCGACCTGCTCACCGATCGCGGTGTAACCCAAAGCGCCGGAGCCGATTTCGCCTGCGATCACCTCACCCGAATTCAGGCCCACCCGCAGCCGAAGCTCCACCCCGTCGTGGCGCACGACCTCACCGGCCAGCCGCTTCGCCTCTTCCTGAATCGCCAGAGCGGCGAGACACGCACGAAAAGCGTGATCCTCCAAAGCAACCGGTGCGCCGAACACAGCCATGATTCCGTCACCGGTGAACTTGTCCACCGTGCCGCCGAACCGCTGCACCACTGCCGCCGCAGCCCCGACGAGCTCGGTCATGATCTCGCGCAACCGCTCCGCACCCACCGCGGCGGCGATGTCCATCGAATGCACGACATCGGCGAACAGCACCGTCACCTGCTTGTACTCGGCCAACGATCCCGAGGCCGTGGCCGGCGATCCGCATTCATCGCAGAACTTCGCGGCGGCCCGCAGTTCGGTGCCGCATGTCGTGCAGGCGAATCCTGCAGCAGTCATGTGAGCGCCACCGATTCAGGATTCCACATGATCTGGTATGACGGCAGCCGTGGACCGACCGTGGAACATCAACATCCACTACGACGGGCTGCTGGATTCCAGCGTCCCACCCGATGCCCGGCGCGTTCTCGACGTCGGTTGCGGCGACGGGTTCCTGGCCGCTCGGTTGGCTCGGCGCATCCCGGATGTCACCGCACTCGACGTCGACGCGCCGGTACTGCGACGCGCACGGTCCCGGTTCACCGACGCACCGGTCCGATGGGTGCACGGGGATGTCATGACGGCCGAGCTGCCCCACCCGGATTTCGACGCCGTGGTCTCAAACGCCGCACTGCACCACGTCGAGGACACCCGCGCGGCACTGCGTCGGCTTGCCGACCTGGTGTGTCCTGGCGGGACGCTGGCGGTGGTGACCTTCGTCAGGCCGTCGCTGCGAAACATCGTGTGGCACGCGACAGCATGGTTGGCGTGCGGTGTGGTCAATCGCGTCAAGGGCCAGTGGGAGCACACGGCGGTCATCAAATGGCCGCCGCCGGATACCTTGTCTCAGCTACGCGCTCACATCTGCGCGGTGCTTCCCGGCGCCCGCGTCCGCCGGTTGCTCTACGGCCGCGTACTGATCACCTGGCACGCACGCGACGTCTCGACGCCCAGCAGGCTTCGGTTCTGAAAGAATGATCGGCGCATTCTGGCAGCGAAGGAGCGCAAGTGGCCAAGCGTCAAAATCGTGGCACCAACCGGTGGGAGCTGATTACCTGCGCACTCAGCGGGCACGCCACCTATGCACCCGATGACGAGGCACTCGCTGAACGACTCAGCGCAAACACGAATCTTGGTGAAGTGTGGCGCTGCCTGCGCTGCGGCGATTTTGCCCTTGGCGAGCCACACGGCCGAGGTTGCCCTGAAGATGCGCCAATGATCATGCGCGGCAAGGCGTTACGTCAGGCGATCATCATTCGTGCGCTCGGGGTTGAACGCTTGTTCCGGGCGCTCGTGCTGGCGCTTGCCGCGTGGGCGGTATGGGAATTTCGCGGTGCGCGAGGCGCAATCCAAGCCACCCTGGACCGCAACCTGCCGGTCTTTCGCGCCGCCGGTTTCAAGGTCGATCAGATGTCTGCGATACACGAGCTGGAAAAGGCGTTGGCGGCAAAGCCGTCGACATTGGCCCTGATAACCGCCATGCTGGCTGCCTATGCGGTGCTGCAGGTCGTCGAAGGCGTCGGCCTATGGTTGCTGAAGCGCTGGGGTGAGTACTTCGCGGTGGTGGCCACCTCGATCTTCCTGCCGCTGGAGATCCATGACCTAGCCAAGGGCATCACGATGACGCGGGTGGTGACCTTCACCATCAATGTTGCCGCGGTGATCTACCTGCTGGTCTCGAAACGGCTGTTCGGTCTGCGGGGTGGCCGCAAGGCATATGACGAGGAACGCCATGGCGAGCAGCTGCTCGACCTCGAGCGGGCCGCCATGACGGCGGACGTGAACTAACCAACATCACGTGCTCACCCGCCGCGGGTCGCGACCTGTTTCCGGCAGCGGATTCCTGTGACGCCCCAGTCACACCCGCCTTTAGCTGTGACTGACGCCACAAAGTAGCTTTTCGCGCCGTTTACCCACCAGCGGCGTGCTCGCAATAGCGCCACAGTGAAATGTGAGTCAGGCGGCGCACTGTCGCCGGATTGACGAAGGACCGAAGCCGTGTCAACACTGCCGCCCTGGATCAGCAACAGTACTAACAACTTCGATGTCGTCGCTCCGATTAAGGCGCGCGCCTGCGACGCGCTATACGTCGTATTGAGAAACAGGCGCTATCAGGTCGCCGATGGCCCACGGCTCATGCGTCGGGGCGCGGAGCGCTGCTAACAACCAAAATCGTCGACTATGGATACAATCTCGCGGGTGACGATCGGCATCATCTGTGCGCTCCCGCAAGAGTCGTCCTACCTGCGCGGCCGCCTCCGTGACGCCGAACGCACAAAAGTCGCCCAGATTGCCTTCGATACCGGCGAACTCGAAGCGCGCCGGGTCGTAGTGGCCACCGCGGGTATGGGCAAAGTCAACGCCGGCTTGGTCGCAACGCTGATGGTCGACCGATTTCGTTGTAGTGCAATTGTTTTCACTGGCGTGGCCGGCGGACTGGATCCGCAACTGCGCGTCGGCGACATCGTCATCGCCGACAGGGTCGTGCAGCACGACTTCGGCCTGATCGAGAATGAGCGGTTGCGTCCGTATCAGCCGGGACACCTTCCCTTCATCAACCGCACCGAGCGGCTCGGCTATGAGATCGAGCCCGAACTGATAACTCGCGTCAAAGGCCGTCTTGACGGCCTTACCCTTGCGCCCCTGTCGACGGACGTAAATGGTCGACCGCCGCGAATCCACTACGGCACCATCCTGACCGGAGACCAGTACCTGCACTGCGAGCCGACGCGCATCCGCCTTCACAACGATTTTGGCGGTGTCGCTATTGACATGGAAAGCGGTGCGCTGGCGCAGATCTGCGAATCGTTCGGCATCCCTTGGCTGGTCATCCGCGGGCTTTCTGATGGTGCTGGCGCTGAATCTGGGCCGGACTTCCGTCGCAATGTCAGAGAGGTGGCGGCCAGGTCGGCCCGCATTCTGCCGGAAGTACTGCCCGCGGTGGCCTAAAAGGCTTGGATTGGGATGTGTCTGAACGTATCGTGAGCGCCACCCGCGAAATTGCGGCCAGCGCGGACCGAATCTTCGAGCTGATCGCGGACCCGTCTCGCCAGCCGAGCTGGGACGGCAACGACAATCTGGCGGCCGGGGCTCCGGGACAGCGGGTCCGTCGGGTTGGGGACATCTTCAGCATCACGCTGACCATGGGCGGCGTACGGGAAAATCATGTGGTGGAGTTTGCCGAGGGTCGCCAAATTGCTTGGCGTCCTGCAGAACCCGGCAAGCAACCGCCGGGTCACCTGTGGCGCTGGGAGCTAACGCCGGTGAGCGAAACCCGTACCCGCGTGACCCATACCTACGATTGGACGGCGCTGACCGACGCAAGTCGCCTCGACCGGGCCCGGGCAACGACTGCCGAGATGCTGCGTGCCTCGATGGACCGCCTCGCCGCGATGGTGGAGGATCATCGGCTTACTTAGGTCGCAAACAGCATGGTGGCGAACATGGTCGCCACCCCGGCGGCCATCATCGCCTCAACCGCGCAAGCCAGCGACTTGCGCGATGCGCGGGTCCCTCGGCCGGAACCGCGCTGCGTGACCAATCGGAAGCCCCAGACGAGGGCGGCAAGCACGAAAAAGACGGTCCATATCCAGTTGCCGGTCGCGATCCAGCCGGGCAGCGCGCTGCCTGTTGGCGTGTTGGTCGCAGTCATGTCCAGGTCCGGCATCGACATTCCCGGCGGCATGTGGTGTTCCGCGAGCGGTCGGTCGGTCGGCACGTGCCGATTCATGGCGGCATACATCCAGGCCATGGCCGCCATCGTTGCGGCGTGATACCCGCGCACCACCCGTTGCGCGATCCTGCGGGCCGCTGCGGCGGCCATCACCACGAACCAGACACCCGCTGCCAGGAAAAACAGCGCCGGTAGCGTTGCCGGCAGCGGGACTGCCCGCGGCCATGCCATCACTGCCATCGCGATTGCCATGACGACATGCAGTCCGTGGCCCACGATCGAGGTCCAGGATCGGCGGTCGATAACGAGGACGAACCCGGCGGCGCTAAGCAGGAACAGGCCGGTGAGCAGCCAACGAAGCGGTAGGTCAGCGATCATGCGGTGCCCACGTCTCCCAGCTTCCTTCACATTCGCAAATGAACGGTCACCGAAGACTATGCGCTCAGTGACCGACAGATGCACGGCCGTAAGCTGCAGGGATGAAAACCAACGGGCCGATCGCGGCGACGACGTCGCCCGCACCGGTCGCCCGACCGAGGTCCAGGCGAGCAGCCAGGCTCTGTCTGATAGGTGGCTTTCTCGCCGTCTCGGCAGCGCTCGCCGGGCACGGCTTGATCTCAGGCCCACGTCGCTTTGCCGAGGCCGGCAATCCCTATCCGGGTGCGTTTACGAGCGTTGCCGAGCCGGTTGGGTACTTCGTTGGCTCCCTCCTAGGTGCCATCTGTCTTGGTGCATTGGTCTACGTCGCCATGACGTCAAGGCCGGCGGCCGATGGCTTGATTGACGCCGCGGCATTTCGGATTCACCTTGTGGCAGAGCGAGTTTCGATTGTCTGGCTGGGAATTTCCCTGGTAATGGTGTTAATTCAGGCTTCGCATGACTCTGGGGTAGCGCCGGTGCGGCTGCTGACCAGTGGAGCGCTGAGCGATGCCATCGACGCATCCGAAACCGCACCCGCGTGGTTCGTGGCGGCGATCTGTGCGCTGCTGGTGGCGGTAACGTTGCGCCTCAACACTCGTTGGCTCGGTCACGTTGTGCTGCTGGTCCCCACCGTGATTGCTGTCGTTGCGCCGGCAGTGACCGGTAATGCGGGACAGGGACCCGACCATGACTACGCGACCAGCGCTGCCATCGTCGTCGCGGTCGCGGTCGCCACACTGACCGGCCTTAAGACCACCGCCGCGTTGGTTGGGGCAACGCCCAATCGCGCCGTACTGCTGACGCAGGTAGTCAGCGGTGCAATCGTGCTGGTGTACGGGGCGGTCCTGCTCTATCTATTGATCCCGGGCTGGAACCTCGGTTCGGACTTCGGTCGCCTTGGCTTGATCGCGGGCATTCTCGTGGCCTGGGTGTGCTTGTCGGACTGCTGGACACTGTTGGGTGGTCGGGCGCGGTCCGGCCGTGCTGAGACGCTCGCTGCCCTGGCCATGACCGCCGCTCTGGCGGCGATAGCCGCGATGGCGGTTACGACCGCGCCGCGACTACTCGCCCACCAATTCACGGCCTGGGATGTCTTGCTCGGCTATGAACTGCCACACCCGCCGACCATCACAACGGTGCTTACCGTCTGGCGGTTCGACAGCTTGGTCGGAGCGGTTGGCGTGGTTCTCGCCATCGCATATGTGGTCGGATTTGTGCGGTTGCGACGCGCGGGCAACTGGTGGCCCGTCGGGCGCCTGGTGGCGTGGTTGACCGGTTGTGTCGTGCTGGTGTTCACCAGCAGTTCGGGGGTACGTGCCTATGGATCAGCCATGTTCAGCGTCCATATGGCTGAGCACATGACGCTGAACATGTTCATCCCGGTTCTGCTGGTGCTTGGTGGACCGGTCACGCTGGCGCTGCGGGCACTGCCCGCTGCCGGTGATGGCCAGCCGCCCGGTCCCCGGGAATGGTTGACCTGGCTGCTGCACTCGCGGGTCACTGCGTTCTTCTCGAATCCGATCGTCGCATTCGTTCTCTTTGTGAGCTCGCCCTACATCGTTTACTTCACACCGGTCTTCGATACCTTGGTCCGCTACCACTGGGGCCATGAGTTCATGGCCATCCATTTCCTGTTAGTCGGATATCTCTTCTACTGGGCGATCATTGGTATCGACCCGGGGCCGCGCAGGCTGCCGTACCCGGGGCGGATCGGGCTGCTCTTCGCGGTGATGCCGTTCCATGCTTTCTTCGGTATCGCCCTGATGACCATGGCATCGGCGGTCGGTGGCACGTTCTACCGGTCCGTCAATCTGCCCTGGCTGTCGAGCGTCATCGCCGATCAACATCTCGGCGGCGGAATTGCTTGGAGTTTAACCGAATTGCCGGTCATCATCGTAATTGTGGCGTTAGTGACCCAGTGGGCACGCCAAGACCGCCGAGTCGCATCCCGTGAGGACCGGCACGCCGACAGCGACTACGCCGATGACGAACTGGACGCCTACAACGCGATGCTGCGGGAACTGTCGCGGATGCGTCGATGAAGCGCGTGCGCCTGTGGCTCTCCTACCCTCAATCGGGTTCGTCGTCGCTGTCGCATAGGAATCGTTCCGGATGGTGGAAGGGGTTTGCTCGGGGCTGTCCGTGATCTAGGTGTGCCAGGGGCATCCCTAGCCGCACGGAGACCGACAAGCGATCTGCGGCCTATAGCCCTCGCCGATCTCGCGAAACCTTTGGAGTTACCCGACTTTGACCGGTTTCTTAACTCCGTCCATGCTTTCAATTCAATCAGCGCCCCCAGGGTTGACCCGGCGGACTCAACGACCTGAGCGGGGAAACCCGCGCTGGGCCTTCCGTCGGATCGTTCATAGCAGCCGCGAGAGGCAAGAAGCCAGAAACTTCTCAGTTCCGCTGTCTGCTCAAGGCCTCCTGATACGCATGGCGGATCTCTCCGGAGATCCGGCCGCGGTCACCGACCTCGATCTTGTTGCGCCGGGCCCACGCCCGCTCCGTTTCCCCGTCGCGGGGCGGGGACAGGTACGGTCTGGCCGGCGATGTCGGTGTCGGCGGGTTCTTGCCGTTGCGACCAAAATCCCAGTCACCGCGCATCTGTCGCAGCACCCTCCCGAGAAACTTTGCGTGGCCCTCGCTGGGGTTGTTCATCGCGTTGAACAGCCGGACCATCTCGGGGGAACGGTAGAGCCATACACTCTCGCCACTACCGACGACGGCTAGGCGTGGATAGACCCGTATACCCTCGTTTAGCAGGGCTTCCTCGATACGTTCGGCCAAGCCACTCTTGATCTTGGCCTTCGGTATCCCAGAAATATTGCGGTACAGTTCGGTGAAGTCGGCGCGAGCCGTCATTTGAAAATCTCTGGAACCCATGCGCTTACGCAGTTCGTGAGCGACGTTGGTGACGTGATCGATGGTTGTGCTCATATTATTCTCCAAATAATTTAAATCAATCTGATTTCATGTTTGCACAGCTCATTGCTGCTGCAGTAAAGCAAGTTTACAGGGTGAAAATTAATAACATCAAGACTCGGCTGGCCGGCAACCGAAGGGATAGCGCGCCACCCCTGGCTCTTGCCTTCGCCTGCTACCACTTCCAGTAGATGTGTACGGTGGCCGGGTCGATTTCCTCCCGGTGACCGGGTTCCGCTTCAACCGGCCCTTCGGCTGGCGGTGCAACCGCACTACGCAGAGCGCGTCGATAACCGCCCGCTGAGCCATCAGCGATGCCTCCCGGAAGGCCGGAGCCGGGTCGCGTGATTCGGCGATCTTGCCCAGGATCACAGACGGCAGAATCCCGGCGCGAACCGCTCACGGCAAACGCCTTGGTAGGTGCGCTGCTAGCAAAGTCATAACTGCCACGCGGCCTGCAGCTTTCCTGCGGCTAGCCCACGCGTACGGGAGGGCCATGGTACGGAAAGGGTACTGGCCGATATAGCCCGCGGTCGCCGGGTGACGCCAGGGCTGGCCGGTGCTGACGGTATGTCTGGGGCCAATGGGATACTGCGTCAATGGCTGACGACGCCGAACCGATCCCGCGCAAGCGGACCTGGGCCTATCGGCTTGGCGCTCTCGCTGTACTCGCCTTCGCGGGATGGAGTATCTGGGCGGGCTTCACCGCTACCAACGTGAAGCTGTCTTACTTCTGCCAGAAGGTCGCGACCCCAATCGCGACGACGATGGTTGGGTGGCTGGCAGCGGACTACTACTTCCGCCGCGAGGCCAACAAGAAGATAGAAAAGGACGTGAGCAAGGCCGCATACTCCACGCGCATAATGTTGCAAGGGATGTACGAGGTAGATGCCAGGATGTCCAACGCGTCGAACCACCTGAACGAGGGGAAGCGCGTCGCGGCTACCGCAGAGCTCTCCGTCGCGGTCGCGGTGACGCGATTGGTGTTGTGGCAAGTCGCTCAGAGCCTCCGCGAGTGGGAGCACCTCTCGAAAGCTGGAGCAGATGCGGCGAAGAAGATGTCAGACGCCGACAAGAGGATGATCGTGACGAGACAACAGATCAAGCTGGACGCTGGTCAGACTGCGGGAGACGCAACATGACTGAACGATCCGACGCGATGCGCGAGCCCTCACCGCCTGCCGACCAAGCGGCTCCTCAAGAAGCGCAAGATCATTTAGCCGGGGAGGCCATGCCTGCCGTGGACACCGAACTGACGGGTCCTGCGAAGAAGTCCGCAGGTCGAATCACTGGTGCGGTTGCAGACATTGAGGATCGCTACACACTGATCATTAACAAGGGCGAAAAGGCCGGGGTTAAGCCGGGGATGATCTTCGCAGTGGTGGGTGCCGCCGGCAAACACGTCATTGACCCCATAACAGGAGAAGACCTAGGAGCACGCCCAGGTGTGAAGTTGCGGGTCAAGGTGACCGAGGTTTTCGAGAAGTTCGCGCGAGCAGAGACCTACGTCATAGTACCGCCATTTCAGAGCTTCGGCCTTGGCGGAGTTGCGAGCTCAACTATGCAGGACCTTATTGATGCTCGTGAGCTTTCACTCTTAGGTGGCGGGCGACAACGCATGGCCGGGTACGGCCGACGCAGAGAAGAAGAGGAACCGCCTGCTGAGGCCGTAGTACCAGTGCGCATCGGCGACGAGGTTAAGCAGGTCGGCTAACCCGAACGCCGCGGTCGCCCAGTTCGTTATGGATCACGCGGAGCGCGAGCGCCGGCCATTAGGCCACTGGTATGGCGAGCGATCTGGTCCCACCGATAAAATCCCCGCGTTGTGGCCACTCAAGCCACAGTGACACAAGGGATTACAGAGATCGGTGGCCCGGCTCTAGGCAATTACCGAAAAATTTCCGTTACCGGTGAGCGCCGCCTGCACCTGCTCACGCGTCAACTCGACGTCGCTCGAAATCCGTACTGTGGAAGCCCCTTCGGTGTCCAGGTCTATGCTCACGGCGCTGACTGGGTCCAACCCAGTCAGCGCGTTGGTGATGGTTGCTACTCACCCGTCGCAGTGCAGTCTGTCGACGGCGAAAGTCTGTTCGGCCATGGGTCACGTTCTACTGAGAGCCAACCTTACGCAGCCGCAAGCTGTTTGAGACTACAAAAAACGACGAGAACGCCATGGCGGCACCGGCGATCAGCGGATTGAGCAGGCCGGCGGCCGCGATCGGGATTGCGGCCACGTTGTAGCCGAACGCCCAAATCATGTTCATCCGAATTGTCCGCATGGTTGCCCGCGCCAGGTCCAGCGCCTGCGGGACGATGTGCAGATCGTCGCGAACCAGGATGATGTCGGCCGCACCGATCGCGACGTCGGTGCCGCGCCCGATCGCCAACCCCAAGTCGGCACAGGCCAAGGCGGGGCCGTCGTTGATGCCGTCGCCGACCATGGCGACGGTGTGGCCCGCCTCGCGGAGCCGTTGGATCACTTCGACTTTGCCTTCGGGCAGCACGTCGGCAATCGCGGTGTCGATACCGACCTGTGCTGCCACCGCGTCGGCCACGGCCTGGTTGTCTCCGGTGAGCAGAACCGTGCGGAGCCCCCGGCCGCGCAAAGCGGAGACGGCGTCGGCCGCGGAATCCTTGATGGTGTCGGCAATCGCAATGGCGGCGCAGGCGACACCATCGACCGACACGAAAACTACTGTCTCGCCGCGGGACTCGCCTTCGACTCGCGCGGACTCAAGCACGGAATCACGTGGCCCACTACGGGTAATCCAGGACGGTTTGCCCACCTCGACGTTACGGCTGCCGACGACCCCCGACACGCCGCACCCGGCAACCGATGCAAACTCGGTAACCGGGACGGGATCCGGTGAAGCGGCGACAATGGCCGTCGCCACCGCATGCTCGGAAGCGGCCTCGACCGCGGACGCCAGCGCCAGGACTTCCTGGAAATCACGCCCATCGAGCGTCGTCACGTTGCTCACGGTTAGCTGTCCGACCGTCAACGTGCCGGTCTTGTCGAATACCACGGTATCGATCCCGCGGATGGTTTCCAGTGCTCGGTAGCCCTTGATGAAAATCCCCAGCTGCGCACCCCGCCCGGAAGCGACCATCATCGCGGTGGGCGTCGCCAGCCCGAGCGCACACGGGCACGCGATCACCAATACCCCGAGCGTCACCGAGAAAGCGCGATCCACGCCTGCCCCGCTGGTCAGCCAGGCTGTGCCAGCTAATCCGGCGATGGCGAACACCACCGGGACGAACACCGCCGAGATGCGATCGGCGAGGCGCTGGGCGCGAGCCTTCTGCGCTTGCGCTTGCTCGACGAGGCGGACCATTGCGGCGAACTGGGTATCGCCACCGACGGCGGTGGCCTCGATGACGAGCCGGCCGTCCAGCACAACGGTGCCACCGATGACGGTCGCCTCCGGATATGCGCGCACCGGTTTGGCCTCACCGGTCATGGCGCTCATGTCGATCGCCGCGGCGCCGTCGACAACCACTCCGTCGGCGGCAATGGTCTCGCCGGGCCGCGTCACAAAGCGCTGTTGCTTCTTGAGTTCGCCGGCCGGCATTACCAACTCCGCCCCGTCGGGCAGCAGGACCGTGACATTTTTGGCGCCCAGCGCTGCGAGGGCGCGAAGCGCGCCGCCGGCCTTGGATTTGGCGCGGGCTTCGAAGTATCGACCCGCAAGAACGAAGACCGTGACCCCGGCGGCGACCTCGAGGTAGATCGAATCGCTATGCAGGATCGCCTGCCAAATTCCGCGGGTTTCCCGCAGCTGGTGATGCACGAAGACCGTCGATAACGACCAGGCGGTGGCCGCCACGATGCCAACCGAGATCAGCGTTTCCATGGACGCTGTCCGGTGGCGGGCATTGCGCAGCGCCACCGAGTGAAACGGCCAGGCGGCCCATGTCACGATCGGGGCCGCCAGGGCGGCCAATAGATAGCCCCAGCCGGCGAACCTGACACTGGGCACGATCGCGAACATCGTCGACAGATCGGCCAGCGGCACGAACAGCACCGCAGCGACTAAAAGCCGCCGCAGCAGGCGGCGAGCGTGGTCGGCGTCGGGATCCTGTTGCTCGGCGACCGACTCGGTGCGTGGAGCCGCCCGGTATCCGGCCTTCTCGACCACTTCGCACAGGTCTTCGACGCCCATGTCGACGGCGTCGATGGTCGCCACCCGGGTAGCGAAGTTGACGGATGCCCGCACGCCAGGAAGCTTGTTGAGCGTCGTTTCGACGCGGCTCGCGCAGGCCGCGCACGACATTCCCGAGACTTCCAGCTGGACGCGCCGCACCGAGTTGAGGTCGGAGTCCTCTAAAAGCGGCGCCGTCACGGCCCTCCTCGGGTCAGCTGTCTGGTCGGTATCTTTGGTACCGCCAGCGTACAAGCGCCGCTAGACCTGATTGCTGGCCGCGCGCTCCGGCGATGAGCGCGCGGTGGCGCCAGCGGCCCGGCATGCCCCACGCACGCTGCACAACAGCGCCGCTTAAGGCAACACCGTGTGCATCAACATCACGTTGTATGCAGACCACAGTGACAGGTTGAAGTACACGTCTTTGCCCGTCGACCAAGGATGCATCATCGGCGCGTAGATGCCGCCAGGCATCTGCCACGACGACACGAGCATCGTCTCTGGGCTCCACGGTCCTTGCGGCGCCGGCGCGGTCCGCGCCACGACGTCGTTGGCGCCGTTGGTGTACATCACCAAGTACTGCTTGAGATAGGTGTTGTACTGGGCCGACATTTCGCCCACCGGACCCGGGATAACCACCGTGGCCGCCTCGGGCTTGTTGCGGACCCAGGAGTTCGAATCGCCGTTCCAGTATTCGTATTTGGTGAGGTCGGGAACAAAGCGCTGGGGAACTCGGGTCAGATGCGCCGAACCGCCGCGTCCAGGCGGCGTCCCGAACGAATAGAGGTAACCGTCGCTGGACTTAAGGAACGCCCCCATCTGGAAATTCTCGTTTCCCGGAACGAATCTGGCTCGCCCGCTGTCGGTCCCGGACGCGCGGATGGTGCCCGGGTAGACCCCCCAGGTTTGGCCATTGTCGTTGGACACCGCGATACCCGAGTAGTTCGTCGTCCATTCGCCGTCACGGCCCCAATCCCTGATGGACATGAAGTTGACATATTGGGTTCTCCCGACCGAGATCGCGGACGTCGGAATGATTCCTGTCTCGTTGGGCGCCCACTTGATGCTGTTGATGAGCTGCTTGGAAAAGCCCGGGTGGCTGATCGGTGAGCCGGAATATCTGTTGGACGGATCGCCGGACGCCACGTGGATTCCGTCGGCCAGGTCACGGTCTTGGCTGCGGAACATCACGTTGTATCGCCATTGGTGTTCGTGCACGGCGCAATAGCCGAACGTGTCACCGAAGATCATGAGTGTCTGACGGTTGGCGGGATCGCCGTTGTCCCAGAGGATTCCGAGGTCGGTCCCGGAGACGCCGAAACGTTCGAGCGTCTTGTTGGGGCCGTCAGGCCCGGTGACCCACTCGGCCAGCGATGTCGTAGCCCCCCCGATGTCAGCAGGTTCTGGTCCCGGCGCAGGGGCTGGTGCGGGCGCCGCGTTCGGGGCCACCTGAGCCGCGTTAGGGGATTGTTGGGTGCCCGGGGCGGGAGGATTGGGCCCAGGCGGCAGCACACCCGCTTGAGGTTGTAGCGGCGCGGAGTATCGCTGACCCGGGTTGGTCAACCGAGACAGCGGTCCCAGCCTGGGAAGGGGCGCACGGTCATTCGCACCACGAGGCCGGGGCCCTCGCGGTATCGGGCCGAGTGTTTTAGAACTGGGCGCGGTCACCACGGCATTCGGTGGGGGTGGGGCGTTTGCAGCGTCGCCACTGCAGGGCACGGCGGACGCTGGTGGCGCGAGGCCTACCGCACTGATGAGTCCAATAGCGGCCGCGGACGCCAGCGATACCGACATGATTCGAGCAATCGCCGACATGTCACACCTTCCCTGGGAGGTCGCTTTTGACTTCCGCAATTGGATGATGTGACGATAGTGATCACTGAGGCTTTTGTGATCAGTGATCCGCGGATAGGTATGCGTCCGTAACCGTGTCGCAACCCATCTGTTCACCGTGCGAATGATCGCCGATCGGCCAAAACGGCTCGCCGCGTGAAACCAATGACGCGGCACCCGCTCGACTGCAAGAGTGGCATTGAGCGAAGATTGGTCGAACGTAATCGGGGGGACGCAGCCCAATGAATCTGGCAGCGCAGGCATTGACGGCGGTTACTCACAGACTGGTCAACCCGGCGCGCACAACAGATCCCGACAGGCTGCGCAGCGCCGTTTCCGGCAAGACCGCGCTCGTGACCGGCGCGTCGTACGGAATAGGCGAGGCAACCGCGCGCAAACTGGCCGCGGCCGGAGCGATCGTGCTGGTGGTGGCCCGATCGGCGGAACGGCTCGACGACCTTGCGGCTTCGGTCAACGCCGGCGGCGGCCAGGCCGTCGCCTACCCCGCCGATCTCACCGACGAGACCGCCGTCAGCGAGCTCACAAAACAAATCACCGAGAACCACGGACCGCTGGACATCGTGGTGAGCAATGCGGGTAAGTCGCTGCGGCGGTCGCTGCATCACCAATACGACCGGCCGCATGATTTTCAGCGGACCATCGACATCAATTATCTGGGCCCGATCTGGCTGCTCCTGGGATTGCTCCCGGTGATGCGCGAGAACGGTCAGGGGCACATTGTGAACGTGTCGAGCGTCGGCGTGCGCGTCGTTCCGGGTCCGCAATGGGGCGCCTACCAGGCGTCCAAGGGCGCCTTCGATCGCTGGCTGCGCAGCGTGGCGCCGGAACTGCATGTTGATGGCGTGGCCGTGACCACGGTCTACTTCGCTTTGGTCCGCACCCGGATGATCGCGCCGACCCCTATCCTGGGCACGCTTCCGGGCCTGGATCCGGATGAGGCTGCGGACACCATCGCCAAGGCGATCATCGAGCGCCCGCGCACGATCGAACCGCCCTGGATGCGGCCCGCCGAGCTAGCCTCGGTGCTGCTGGCCGGGCCCGCCGATGTTGCGGCCCGGGTGTGGCATCGTCGGTTCTTTGCCGAATCCGGCCCGGAATCCGACAACGAGCGAGGGGATCGTCGATGACCGGCAGCGTGGCAGGCACCGCGGCTCGGGCTTTGCTTGGTTCGGGTCTGCTCGGTCCGCCGGGTCCGGTCGCGGTGTTGCGGCTCGTCCGCGAGATCCATCGGGGTGGCGCGAATTTCTATACTCTGCTTGCCATCGCGGCCGCGCGATGGCCGGATCGAACCGCGCTCGTTGACGACGACGGCGCGCTGCGCTATTCCGAACTGCAGTCGCTCACCGAATCGTTGGCTCACGAGCTTCTTCGCGCGGATGTGGAGGCGGGGCAGGCGGTGGGCATCATGTGTCGCAATGGTCGCAACTTCGTGGCGGCGGTATTCGCGACGAGCCTGGTAGGTGCCGATGTTGTGCTGGTGAACACCGAGTTTCGCAGCGACGCCCTTGCCGGCGCAGTGAGCGCATACCAGATCCGAACGATGTTGTGCGACAAAGAATTCGTCGACCAGATACGCCAAACCGGCGAATCAATACGGGTTATCGATCCTCAGACCGTTGCGCCGCAAGCAGATTCGCGGCCCAAAGTCGCCTCGGCGGGCCGTATCGTGCTGCTCACTTCGGGCACCACGGGTGTACCGAAGGGGGTCTCGCGCACACCCACGATGAGTTCGGGAGTAGGCGTTGGCGTCACGATTCTGGACCGCACCCGGCTACGTGTCGGATCGCGAGTCGCCTTGGCGGTACCGATGTTTCACGGGTTGGGCTTCGGCATGTTGATGCTCGCCATCGGCCTGGGCGGCACGGTATTGACACGTCGGCGTTTTGACGCCGAAGCCACACTGGCACAAGCGTCGTTGCATCGCGCTAACGCGTTGAGCGCGGTGCCGATCATGCTGGCCCGCATTCTGGACCTGCCGCAGCGGGTAAAGACCCGAAATCCGTTGCCGTGCTTGAAGGTAGTGATTTCCAGCGGCGACCGGCTCGATCCCAATCTGACACGCCGATTCATGGACGCCCACGGCGACATCCTGTACAACCTCTACGGCTCCACCGAGGTCGGCATCGGCGCACTGGCAACACCGCTCGAACTGCGACGGTTCCCGGAGACGGTGGGTAAACCCGTTGCGGGCTGCCCGGTCCGAATCTTCGACAAATCCGGCAAGCCCGTCGGACCTCGCGTCATCGGACGTGTCTTCGTCGGCGGCGAACTGACATCACAGGGCTATACCCGGGCCGGGGGCGGCACGCTTCCTAATCGCGAAGCCGTCATCGACCGGATGACGAACACCGGAGACATGGGCTACCTCGACGAATCGGGCCGGCTGTATATCGTTGGCCGCGAAGACGACATGATTGTCTCCGGGGGCGAGAATGTCTATCCGCGCGCACTGGAGAACGCGCTCGCCCGGCACCCCGGCATCGCCGAGAATGTGGTCGTCGGAGTGCCTGACGAGCAGTTCGGACGTCGATTGGCCGCCTACGTCGTCTTGCGGCCGGGCAGCGACCTCGACGCGCCGGCCCTGCGGGAGTTCTTGAAGGGCAAGGTTTCTCGCTTCGAACAGCCCAGGGACATCAACATCGTCGACAGCATTCCGCGTAATCCCGCCGGCAAGGTCCTGCGCAAGCAGTTGTCGACCTAGTCTTCGGTCTCCTCTTGATCGGGCCGCACAGCACCCACTGTCTTGGCCAACCACTTGGGCGCCAGCACTGAGACCGCGGTGGCTCCCGCCGTGGCGCTGATCACCCCGGTCCAGGCGACCGGCCCCAGCGGCGTGCAGCCGAAAAACTGGCTGACAACCGGGGTTTGGATGATGCCGACCAACACGCCGGCACTGCCCAGCGCCGTCGCAACGACGAGTGGGCTGTGACTGCGGGTCAACAGAGTTTGCGCCAGCTGTGTCGTCACCAGAGCCGTCAATCCCATTGTCGACGTGCGTCTTTCGCTGCCGGGTGTCCAACGCCCGATGGCCCACGCGGCCGTTGCTCCCGCCGCCGTCACGACGCCACGGTTGACGATCTGGCGCATCAGCGGCTCGTCCAGTGACGGCTTTGCCGCGGTCAGCACTTCGCGCTGGCGTGACCGCCGCGCTTGGGCAACCTCTTCGTCGCTGAGATCCTCATCCTCCTCCGGATCCTCGTATTGCGAGGTGACGGCCACGGCAAGCGCGGGGAACATATCCGTGAGCAGGTTCACCAGCAGCAGTTGACGAGTGCCCACCGGCGCCCGTCCGGCGCCGAACGCCGTTCCGATAATGGTGAACAGCACCTCGCCGACATTGCCGCCGACCAGGATGGTCACCGCATCGCGAACACCCGCCCACATGCTGCGGCCCTCGACTAGCGCGTCGAGCAGCACGCCCAGATCATCGTCGGTCAAGACGATATCGGCGGCCCCGCGGGCGGCCGACGAACCGCGACCGCTGACCCCAATACCGACGTCGGCCATCCGGATGGCGGCGGCGTCGTTGGCCCCGTCGCCGACCATCGCGGTCACTCGCCCGCAACGCTGCAGTGCCGCCACGATCTGCACCTTTTGCTCCGGGCTGACGCGGGCAAACACCTGCACGTCGGCGGCGAGTTTGGCGGACGCATCTTCGTCGAGATTGGCGAGCTCGGCGCCGGTCACCACCCTGGCATCCGAGGGCAGCCCCAACTGGCGAGCGATCGCCCGTGCGGTGACGGGGTGGTCGCCGGTAATCAGCACCACGTTGCGCTCGGCATCCAGCAAGGCTTCGATCAACGGGCGCGATGACGCTCGCGCGGTGTCCGCCAAACCGACGTAGCCGAGCAGTTCGAGGTCGTGAGCAGCGGCGTCGACGGCGTCGGCGTCGGTTTCCTCGTCGTCGGTGGTCCCGTTCTCCCAGGGACGCTGCGCCACCGCGAGCACCCGCAAGCCCTGCTCGGCGAGGCTGCGTACCAGAGACTCGGCGTGCTGCAGGTCGGCCTCGGAATCGCCCCCGGAATGGGCGAACCGGCAGCGCGGCAGGATTGTCTCCGGTGCGCCCTTCAACATCAACATCGGTGCCGCGGCTGTGCCCGCCGTGCCGATCGCTGCGGCGTAACCGCGACTGGATTCGAACGGTACCTCGGCCAGCACCTTCCATTCCGAATCATCTTGGCTATCAAGCGAACTCGCTGCAGTAAGGATTGCCTCGTCGGTGGCGTGCGCGTGTCCCTCCCCGTTGTGGGGCTGCGTGGACGCACGGGCCGCGGCCCGTAGTACCTCGATGGAGTGCTGATCGGTGAGCTTCGGCAACTGACGGGTTGTCAGCGTGGCCGTGCTAGGCACGGCGCAAACAACGCGCAACCGGTTCTCGGTCAGCGTGCCGGTCTTGTCGAAGCAGATGGTGTCGACCCGGCCCAGCGCCTCGATGGTGCGTGGAGAGCGCACCAGCACGCCGTGCGCCGTCAGGCGCTGGGCCGCGGCAAGTTGGGAAAGGGTCGCCACCAATGGCAGGCCCTCGGGAACCGCGGCCACCGCAATCGCCACTCCGTCGGCTACCGCTTGACGCAACGATGCGCGGCGCAGCAGCGCCAGACCGGTTACCGCCGCGCCACCGGCAAGTGTCAGCGGGAGGACCTTGCTGGTCAGCTCGCGCAACCGAGCCTGCACGCCGGCCGACGTTTCGACGTCGGCGACCGCCGAGATGGCGCGGTGCGCCGCGGTGCCGACTCCGGTGGCCACGACGATCGCGCGGGCCCGTCCTGCGACGATCGTGCTGCCTTCGAACAGCATGCTGGCGCGTTCCGGGTCGGCGACGGCGACCGCGTCGACCTGCTTATCGACCGGCAACGACTCACCGGTGAGGAAGGACTCGTCGACCTCGAGGTCCTCAGCCACCAACAGCCGGGCATCCGCCGGGACCACCTCCGGGGCGGCCACGTCAATGACGTCGCCGGGTCGCAGCGACTTCGCGGAGACGGTGGCCGTGCGGGTGGCGTGCCGGGCGGCCTCCAAGCGGCGACGCGTCGTCGCTACTGCCGGGACCACAACGCGGCGCACCAACTGGTCCTGTTCAGCGAACAGTTCGGCGGCCGCGGCCTCGGCTCGCAACCGTTGCACCCCGCCCGTGAGGGCGTTGACGGCCATCACGCCCGCGACCAGCAAGGCGTCGATATTGCTGCCGACGATCGCCGATGCCGCCGCTCCGACCGCCAGGATGGGTGTCAGCGGATCGGCGAGTTCGTGCCTGGTGGCGACGGCAAGTCGCCCCAGGCTTTGTGCCGGGCTGCGCAGGGGCGCCACCAGCGGCTCGTAGGACAGGTCGTTGAGACGGCGGCGCCAGGTAGAAGTTCCGGGCTCGACGGCCAGGGGGCGCGCACCGCCGGCCAGCCGCGAGTAAACGATCTCGGGGTCCAGCGCGTGCCACGCGGTCAGCGGTTGCGGGGTCGGATCGGGCAGCCGCAGCACCCTGGCGGCCGACCAGGTCCCCGACACCAAAGCCGTTGCGGCGGCGGCGTTGACCGGATTGAGCCAGCGACGGAAGCTCGCCGGATTCGTGGATCGATCTTGTTCGCCGGTAACCAGCAGCAGCCCAGCCAACGTGGTGCCGCCCTGCGCGAGGTGTACCGCCGATTCGCTGGCGGAGCGGGCCACCGGAATCGCCGACAGGATCCGCACCGCCGCGGCGAGATCGGTGTCGGTGATGATGTCGGCGGTCCATGGTGTGGCCGCGCGGGGATCGTCGAGGGCGACTCCGACGTCGGCGATGGCCAGCGCGGCCAAGGTGTCGGTCGACGCACAATCCCGGTGCAGTGCGGTGATCAGCAAAACCGGTCCGCGGTCCGAGCGCAGCTCCCGTACCAAATTCAGCAGCGGCGTACCCGGTGGATGGGTCGAGCCAACGCTGGCAGACAGATCTTCGGTGCCAGCCACATGGCGCAACACCACCCGGGCTCCGGTTCGGTGCGCCGTCTGCAGCAGCGGGATCGCGTACGGGTCGACCTCCCACCCAACCTCGACGCTGCCCACGGATTGGCCATCGCAGATCAGGTCCGCGTGTTCGAGGCCCTGTGCGGGTGCCGCCGACGGACCCTGCGACCTGACCCAGCGCAGCCGCGCGCCGGTGGCGGGCAACTCGTCGGGATCGGGGTCGGGGGCCTCCTCGCCGTGCAGGAGAGCGTCGGCAACCTCGTAGACGCGTTCGTCATCCCACCCGGGTTCGTCTCCCAGCGCATGCAAGACAGCGCGGTGATCGCCGCGCAGCGCAGCACCGTCGATGACGACCACCTTCACCCGATCCAGGCGGCGCAGCGCGCCCGGGTCGAGAACGAGTAGTCCGGCGTTTGCCAGACCGCGACCGAGTGTGGCGGCGAACGCCTGCCGGCCAAGATGCGCGGCTTTCGGGACTCCGGCGAGAATCGCTTCGGCAGCCTCGCCGGCGCCGCCGCCGGCGAACAACGCACCTGCCGCAGCAATCACCGATCCGCCGGCCGCCTGACCCACGTATTCCTCTACTGGACCGGCCATGGAGCCCTTGGCGGTATCGATCGCAGCGTCGATTGCGCCATCGACGACGACGTGGGAGGCCTCACCCGCCGCTGCCGCTGCCCAGTTGTGTCGCGGCGCTTGAGATTCGGCGCCGGCAGAGGAGAGGACCGGCACCACCGGAGCCTGTGGTCGGCTGGGCGAGGCGAGTTCGGGTTCGCGGTCGCGCCACCGCTGGCGGTGTGCCGCCGCCTCGGAGAGCTGGAGGCCACGCTGCAGCAGGTCCAGCAGGGGCGTGCCGACCGACTGGCTGAGCCCGTACGCCAACGCCGTCGAACCGCTGAGCGCAATGTCTGTTCCTACTCGACCCAGCTTCGACTCGAGGACGGCCACCAGCCGCGGTTGATAGTTCAGCAGTGCGGCCGCGGCTCGTGCACTGCGCGGTGCCATGGGCAGCCGGGTGAACCAGCCGGTCACCGCCGCACCGATCGCCACGACGTCCATTGCCGCCGCGGTGAGCGGGACCAGAATCGCCAGCGGGTTACCGGGGTCGGCGAACGGCGCCGCTGGAGGCGCCGACGTTGATCCCGTCAGTGATATGTCGGCCGCTATGGCGGCAACCGTTTCCCGCACCTCGTCTAAGACAATGTCGCTGTCCGCGTCCTCGTCGAGTTCGACTACCAACCGGCCCAATGAGCCCTCAACGTGGGCCCCGGCCACACCCGTGATTCTGCGAACGGGCTCCTCCACCACCGCCGCATGCTCATGCCATCGCGGGAACGGCAGCAATGGATCCAGGTCGAAATGCACGCGTTGCCCGCTATACCAACGCACCGGCGGCTCGATGCCGTCAGCGGAGCCATTCGAGGACTTGCCCGTGCCCAGCATTCGGCTGGTTGACTGAGCTGCTGACTGCACCACTGGGCCAACGAGCTCCGCCACCGGACTGGCCAGTGTCTGCACGGTGTCCGCAGCGCCGGCCGCGGTTTGCACGCCGGCCCGCACTACCTGCATCGCCGCTCCGGTCAGACCGCCGGCTACATCGCCGACGAGGCTGGGCACACCCGGAATCTTCACACCATCACCCTTCATACACCTACCGCGCTAATACTGGTGGCGCCATGAGGACGTGTCCACCGATGGCGCCATTGATGTGCGGTGTGTTGTCATCAATGACTGTGGTGGTCCCGGAGAATGGCTCCCGCAACCGACGCCCGATCGCGCGCGCGACCCTGACTACCGTACCGACGGCAAACCGAACGCGGTAAACAGTGCCGGCTCGAGAAAGACGGTCATGGCCGTGATCTCGGTGCCACGCGTGGTAAGTACGTGTATCGAGTGGGCCCGCATGAGGTGGTCTTCGCTGCGCCGGTACTCGGCGACGGCGGGTTGCCCATTGGCGGCGGTCGGGATCATCACGATATCGCCGGCTCTTGTGAAGGCGTGCGCGGCCAGGAAGCGCAGCACGGCGTCTCGGCCGGTGAACCACGTTGGCACCGGCGGCATTTCGAGCTTGACGTCGGCTTGCAGCAGCTCGGTGAGGGCGGCCATGTCCGCGTCTTCGAATGCCGCACAGTAACGGTCGAGCAATTCACGGCGCTGGGCTTCATCGGGCTCGGCCAGGCCTTCCTCGGCGGGGGAGATCTCCGAGAGGTGTGCGCGGGCCCGCTGTAGCGAGCTGTTGACGGCCGCGGGCGTGGTTTCGAGCAGTTCGGCCACCTCGGCGGCGCTGAACTGCGCGACGTCACGCAGGATCAACGCGGCTCGCTGGCGCGCCGGCAGCTCCTGCAGGGCCGTCATCACCGCCAGCCGGACACTTTGTCGTGTGGCGAAAGCTGTTTCGGGTGTCAGGGCGTCGGGGATCGGCTCAAGCCAGGCGGGTGCGCTGCCCGCAGCGGCCGCGCCGTCGAGACGGGTCTCCGGGTCCACCGAGGCGCCGCCCAACCCGGCCGGCAGCACCCGCCGCGCGCGGCTCTGCAACGCACGCAGGCACGCGGTCGTCGCGATCCGGTACAACCAGGTCCGTAAGGCCGCGCGTTCTTCGAACGCTTCGTACCCGCGCCAGGCCCGTAGGTATGTTTCTTGAACCAGATCCTCGGCGTCATGCACGGAACCCAGCATGCGGTAGCAATGCGCGATCAGTTCGGCGCGAAAGGGCGCCGCCTGCTCGATGAAGTTCTCCTGGACCGGCACCTCGTGCTCCATCTGTCGTATGCGGCGGGAACGACGGCCATCTGCCTCGCTATCCACGTAGACAGCTCCGGCGGCCAAAAATCATCGCCGACCTGGGCAGCGATGAATCGTGGCGCCGCGATGCATCTGCATGAATAACCACAATCGAACGTCGAAAGGGAGCACGACCGTGAACCAGCCCATGCAAACCCATGCCGACGGCCTCGCCGGCACGACGGCGATCGTGACCGGGGCCAGCCGCGGATTCGGCCGTGCGATCGCGGTGTCGCTGTCGTCGGCCGGTGCTCACGTCGTCGGTGTCGCGCGCACCCGCGCCCATCTCGAGGACGTGCGCGAGCAGCTCGGCGACACCTTTACCCCGGTGGCCGCCGACGCGGCCGACCCTGCGACAGCGAGCCGGCTCATCGAGCAATACCGGCCGCGCACGATCGTGCTGAGCGCCGGATTGGCTCCGCAGCTTATCCCGCTACCGGAACAAACTTGGGAGACCTTCAGCCAGAACTGGAATGTTGACGTCGCGCAGGCGTTCCACTGGATTCGTTATGCGCTGGCGCGCCCGCTGGCGCCCGGCAGCGCGGTGATCGCAATCTCCAGCGGGGCCGCGGTCAACGGGTCGCCGTTGAGCGGCGGCTACGCGGGTGCGAAGGCAACCGTCAAATTCATCACCAGCTACGCCGCCGTCGAATCGCAACGGGCCGGCCTGGGTATCACCTTCATCTCGGTGCTGCCGCGACTGACCCCGGCAACCGAGCTGGGCGCGACGGCGGTGGCGGCCTACGCCAAGCGCCAAGGCGTCGATGTCGAAGCCTTCCTGCGGTCCACAGGGCCGGTGCTGACCGTCGAACAAGTCGCACGCTCGGTATTGGAGATCGCCAGTGGCGGCCGACGCGACCACGACGCATACCTACTCGCATCGGCGGGACTATCGCCAATGCCATGAGTGGGTAAGCAACGAGAACAGAAAGGTGGAATACCGAAATGAAGACACCCGAGATCGTGTCGGTGCAGGAATGGGAAGCCGCACGCCAGCAATTGCTCGTCAAGGAAAAGGAGCTGACGCGTGCCCGTGACGCGCTGGCGGCGCAGCGGCGGCGCATGCCATGGCTCGCCGTGGACAAGGAGTACGTGTTCGACGGGCCCGAGGGAAAGGTCGATCTGCTGGGTTTGTTCGCTGGCCGGCGCCAGCTCATCGTCTATCGCGCCTTCTTCCAGCCCGACGTGCATGGCTGGCCCGATCATGCCTGCCGAGGCTGCTCCATGGTTGCCGACAACATCGGCCACGTTGCCCATCTGAATGCCCGGGACACCACGCTGGTGTTCGCCTCGCGGGCGCCGCAATCAGACATCGATCGCCTGAAGGCGCGGATGGGCTGGCAGATGCCGTGGTACACGATCATCGACGACAGCGGTCATTCATGGGACGCGGACTTCGGCGTGGACGAGTGGCACGGCACCAACGCGTTCATCCGCGACGGCTCCCGGGTGTTCCGCACCTACTTCATCAACAACCGTGGTGACGAGGCGCTGGGCACCACCTGGAGCTTCCTGGACATGACGGCACTTGGGCGGCAGGAACTCTGGGAGGATTCCCCGGAGGGCTACCCGCAGACCCCGCCGTACGAGTGGTGGGATTGGCACGACGAATACGGTCAGCACGAGCCATCGCGCTGGTTTGGCGAACCAGACCCAAACGATCCCAACGATCAACGTCCGCCGCGCAGTGACACTGCATGAACTATCGGCAGCCCGCGCACGGGCTCGCTGCCGCAGTAGAGGGACTACAGGCGCGGTTTACAGAATTCGGTGGTTTGCCTTGCCGACGTGGTACCCGGTCGGGAACGACTTCTCGATGACCTGAAGTTGATGGTCAACCCTGGACTCGAGTTCGAGGACCACGCAGCTGTCGCCGACGGCCTTCGACTCAAGAACTATGTAACGTTGACCGCCGTCAGTGATCGGGTCACCTGAATGCAATGTTTCGACGGGCACCAATTCGGGCGTTCCGTGTGACTCCACGCGATTCACAGTAAGGCAATTCCGCTGACCAGGGAACAGCCTGAGATGTTACAAAACGTGTCGCTTGATAGGTGGGGTCGTCGGGCAATGCCGAAGCGCTTGTCGAGCAGGCTATTTCGAGCTTGTACTGCAGCCGTAGTTCGTCGGTGTGGTGGTGGTGAGCAGCAGTGCGTCGAAGAGGAACCCGGCGAGGCGCCACCAGGTGCGAATTTACAAGTGGGACTTGTAAATACGTGGTCGCACACGAATATTCTCAATATTGTGACACGTGTCAAACAGCGTTGCTACGCTGCTCCGGCACAGGGGTGCTGTCGTTGAGAAGGGGTCGTGGTGATGAATTTTTCGGTGTTGCCGCCCGAGGTCAATTCGTTGCGGATGTTCACCGGGGCGGGGTCGGCTCCGATGCTGCAGGCGGCCCTCGGGTGGGACGGGTTGGCCGCGGAGTTGGGTTCGGCCGCGGACTCGTTCGCCTCGATGACGTCGGCGTTGGCCAACCAGGCCTGGCAGGGCCCGGCCTCGCAGGCGATGATCACCGCGGCAGCGCCGTATGCCGGGTGGCTAAGCGCGGCGGCGGCGCGCGCTGCCGGGGCGGCAACCCAGGCCAAAACGATCGCGAACGCGTTCGAGGCCGCCCGAGCGGCGACGATTCATCCGTTGGCGGTGGCGGCCAATCGCACGGCGTTTGTGCAGTTGGTGGTGTCGAATGTGTTCGGGCAAAACGCTGCGGCAATTGCGGCTGCCGAAGGCGTGTATGAGCAGATGTGGGCCCAGGACGTCGCGGCCATGGTCGGATACCACGGCGGTGCCTCGGCCGCCGCGGCGGCATTGCAGTCGTGGCAGCAGGTGCTGCAGACCGTGCCGGGCCTGTCCGATCTCAACCTCGGCATCGGCAACATCGGCAATAACAACGTGGGTTCGGGAAACACCGGCGACGACAACCTCGGCATGGGTAACCGCGGCAACGCCAACTCAGGCAGCGGAAACAGCGGCGACGCCAACACCGGTTCGGGAAACCTCGGCACTACCAACCTGGGGTCGGGAAATACCGGAAACTACAACCTCGGTAGCGGCAACTTCGGCGACAACAACCTGGGCTCCGGAAACACCGGCGACAACAACCTGGGCTCAGGTAATAACGGCGACCGCAACCTCGGCAACGGAAACACAGGCGATTCCAACGTCGGGTCGGGGAACATCGGCGACGGCAACATCGGCAGCGGAAACCTCGGTTACCGAAACATCGGTTTCGGCAACTCGGCGGGGGACAACAATATTGGGTTCGGCAACACCGGCAACAACAACCTGGGCTTCGGTAACACCGGCAGCAACAACTTCGGCATCGGGCTTACCGGCGACAATCAATTCGGTATCGGCGGGCTGGACTCCGGCAGTGGAAACATCGGTTTGTTCAACTCCGGCGCCAACAATATCGGCTTCTTCAACTCCGGCGAGGGAAACCTCGGCATCGGGAACTCCGGCGTCACGAATACCGGCTTTTTCAACTCGGGCAGCCTCAACACGGGTTTCTCTAACTCAGGCGGTCTGAATACGGGCTTCGCCAACTCCGGTGACACAAGCATGGGTAGCTTCAATTCCGGGACCGGCGGTTTCAACGTAGGTAGCTTCAACGCTGGCGGCGGTGGCAATGTGGGCAACTTCAACTCGTCGTTCGGTAATAATGTGGGCAACTTCAACTCGGGCGACGGCTTCAACCTCGGTAGTTTCAACTCTGGCGGCGGGCAAGGCAGCAACACGGGCTCCTTCAATTCGGGTGCCCACAACACCGGTTGGGCCAATTCAGGCAACACCAACACCGGTGTCTTCAACTCGGGTACTCTCAACACGGCTATCGGCGCTACGGAGTTACTCGATCTCGATAACTCAGGATTCGGAAACGTCGGCGTGGGTAACTCGGGCTTCTTCAACATCGGAGACTTTAACTCGGGTGTGGGAAATAATACGAGTGAAGGTGACCTGAACGTCGGCTTGTTCAATTCCGGCGTCGGTAAGAACAGCACCGGCATCGGAAACACCGGCGGTAACAACGTGGGCTTCTTTAACTCGGGCGCCCTCAGCAGGGGTTTCTTTAATCCCGGCATGAGCGACGTGGGCATCCTAAACATGGGCGCCTCAAGCACGGGCGTTCTCAACCTGGGCTTTATCACCTCGGGCGCCTTAAACGTGGCTACCCAGCGATCGGGTTTCTTGCACGGGTTGGTCCCGGGCTGGTGAGCTGCGCTCCCTCGTAGCTGGCCAACACACGAATACGGCATCAAGGGGTCCAAGAAAATTAGTGCACGGGGCACCTCTGGGGCCCGGTTACGATTTATTTCTGCCGATCTTTAGCAATGGCGACCGTATGAATCCGATTGGTCCTCGGGCCTGGTGAAAGGTGTCTAAATGCCGTTTGTAAACGCATACCCGGAGCTGGTGGCGGCGGCGGCATCCGATCTTGCGGTCATCGGTTCGGCGATCAGCACGGCCAACGCTGCTGCAGCGATCCCGACTTCGGGGGTCTTGGCCCCGGGTGCAGACGCGGTATCGGCCGGGATCGCGGCGCTATTCGGCGCGCACGCCCAGGCGTATCAGGTGCTGAGTGCTCAGGCGGTCACGGTTCACGATCAGATTGTTCAGACGCTGAACGCGGGAGCGAACTCGTATGCGGCCGCCGAAGCCGCCAACGCAGCTCCGCTCCAGGCTGTCCAGACCGCACACCACGACCTGCTGGTGACGCGATCGGATGGCCCCGCCAGGGCGGGGTTAGCGGCACCGGCGTCGGCGACACCGGTGCCGGCTCCGGCACCAGCCAGGCCTGTGGTGGCGCCGGCGCGTCCACCGGGCAGGCGCGCTCCTGGCTAGAGTGCATAGGTCGCGCGGCGCGAGTGGTAACAGGATCTGGGCGTGCTTGAAAGACAAGGTCCCTCACGTACGAGCGCGTAGGTATCACAGTTCCAGGTTTGCCCCGATTGGCGATGAGAGCGGGGTAAGTTTGGCCTTCCTAGGGGAAGGTGTCCAATGTCGTTTGTGATCGCGGCGCCGGAGATGGTTACGGCGGCGGCGACGGATCTGGCTGGTATCCGTTCGGTGATCAGCGCGGCCAATGCCGCGGCCGCAGTGCCCACGACCAGTGTCTTGGCCGCCGGTGCCGATGAGGTATCCGCAGCGATCGCGGCGTTATTCGGCGCGCACGCCCAGGCGTATCAGGCGCTGAGCGCTCAAGCGGTGGCGTTCCACGACCAGTTAGTCGAGGCGCTCAACTCGGGTGCGAGCGCCTATGCCGCTGCCGAGTTCGCCAACGCGTCACCGCTGCAGGTTCTGCAGGCTGTGCAGCAGGACGTGCTCAACGCAGTGAACGCGCCTGCCCAGGCGCTGTGGGGGCGGCCACTGATTGGCAACGGCGCTGACGGGTTACCGAACACCGGGCAAGACGGCGGGCCAGGCGGGTTGTTATACGGCAACGGCGGCAATGGGGGGTCCGGCGGGGTGGGCCAGGCCGGCGGTAATGGTGGTCCGGCCGGCTTGATCGGCAACGGCGGGGCCGGGGGAATCGGCGGTCCTGGCACCGGGACCTCGATGGCCGGCAAACCGGGTGGGGCCGGCGGTGCCGGCGGGTGGCTGTTCGGCAACGGCGGCGTGGGGGGTGCAGGGGGAGTGAGTGTCATGACGGGTGACGGCGGGCAGGGCGGTGTCGGCGGGAGCGCTGTCGGTCTGTTCGGCAACGGCGGAGCCGGTGGCGCGGGCGGGACAGGCGGGCAGGGCGGTGTCGGCAACGGCGGGAACGCTGGCAATGGTGGCAATGCCGGTCTGTTCGGCCGCGGCGGGGTAGGCGGGGAAGGTGGCGTTGGCAGTCTCAACGGCGGGCTTGGCGGTCGTGGGGGCAACGCTGGGCTCATGGGCGACGGCGGCCACGGCGGGGCCGGTGGCCTCGGCGACACCGGAGACGGAGGGGGCGCCGGTAACGGCGGTGCGGGCGGGGTGTTCGGCGACGGCGGGGTCGGCGGGGACGGCGGCATCGGCAGTGTTAATGGCGGGCTTGCCGGCAATGGGGGCAACGCCGGGTTCTTCGGTGACGGCGGCACCGGCGGCAACGGTCAATTGGGTAGTGGCGGAAACTCGTCGGCGGGCGGTATCGGCGGTAACGGGGGCGTCGTGATCGGCAACGGCGGCGCCGGTGGGTTAGGCGGGGTGGGTGCCTTTGCCGGCAACGGCGGTAACGGCGGCACCGCCATCGGGCTGTACGGCCAGGGCGGGGTTGGCGGGACCGGAGGAGCGGGTATCGGCGGTAACGCTGGCGGCAACGGTGGTAACGGTGGTACCGGCGGATTCATCGGCAACGGCGGGACCGGTGGTGGCGCCGGCACCAGCACTGGGCAGCCGGCCGCTGGCGGGCAAGGCGGTAATGCCCGGTTGATCGGCAACGGTGGTGACGGTGGGCCCGGTATGTTCGGCGGGGCCGGCGGCGCCGGCGGTACGGGCGGCACCATATTCGGCTTCGACGGCGCTCCCGGGCCGAGCTAGCCTGCTGGTGACCTGCTGTCGGCCCCCCGCTGCTTGAAGAACACGCTGACGCGAGAAATCAGGCCGTCGTCGCACTGTTCGAACAGCAGGCATTCGGGCCACGCGGCGGGAACACCGTCGATCTCGAAGGTCTCTGTCAACTCGACGTACGACACCCGAGAATCCACATGCGAAATCCGTTGTACATCCAAGCGATGACCCTTCAGATGGGTGAGAACGCTGCGCAGGTAGCTGACGTAGGGCTCCTTGCCTTCGATGACGTCGCAGAACGGGCCCTCTCGGATCAATCCCTCATCGGCGATAGTGGTGGCCAGGCCGTCCCAATCGTGACCGGCCAGGCAGGTCAGATAGCGCTCAACAACCCCGCCCGTGCGCTCACTCACAGAAGCACCGTAAGTCAACGCGATACACCGCGAAAGGCCCAAGCAACAATGGTGCGATGAGTGGGCCAAGCACGCCGGAGTCACCAGCCTGCTATCGACACCCCGGGCGCCGGACCTACGTCCGCTGCACCCGATGTGATCGGTACATCTGCGGGGAATGTATGCGGGTGAGCCCCGTCGGCCACCAGTGCGCGGAGTGCGTGGCAGCGGGCGCCCGGACTGTTCGCCAACCCATCTCGCAATTCGGCGGACGGCAGCGGTCTGCCCACCCGGTGGTCACGTATGTGCTGATCGCGGTGAATCTGCTGACCTTCACACTGCAGATGACTTCGGTGGGTCTGGAACGGCAGCTCGCACTGTGGCCACCCGCGGCCGCCGATGGTCAGCTGTACCGGTTGGTGACGGCGGCGTTCTTGCACTACGGCGTGATGCATCTGCTGCTGAACATGTGGGCGTTGTTTGTCGTCGGTCCGCCGCTGGAGATGTGTCTGGGTGCATTGCGATTCGGGGCGCTGTATGCACTGAGCGCGCTGGGTGGCTCGGTGCTGGTTTACCTGATCGCACCGCTCAACACGGCGACGGCGGGGGCGTCGGGGGCGGTGTTCGGTCTCTTCGGAGCCACCTTCGTGGTGGCAAAGCGGCTCAATCTTGACGTCCGCTGGGTTGTCACGCTCATCGTGATCAACTTGGCCTTCACTTTCGTCGCCCCGGCCGCCGGTTCGCAGCCGATCAGCTGGCAGGCACACGTAGGTGGGCTGATCACGGGTGCGCTGGTCGCCGCCGCGTTTGTATACGCGCCCCGGGAACGTCGCAATGCCATCCAAGCCGGCGTGACGACCGCTGTCTTGGGTGCTTTCGTCGTGCTGATCTGGTGGCGCACAACCGATCTGCTCGCGATGCTCGGCGGGCAGCTATGAGCTGTTGGATCGTCCACGCCGAGCGCATGCTCACCGCAGAGGTCTCCGCGCCACCGGACGCCGTTCGCGATTTCTATGTGGATCTGGACAACATCAAAGTCGTGCACCCGCTGATCGTGTCCGTGGAAGCGCTGTCTCGCACCGAAACCTCGGACGGCTACCGGCAACACTATCGGGTGGTAGATCGAATTTCGTTGGGCCCGTTCGTTACTCAGCTCTCCTATCGGGCTCGGCTGGATGTCCCCGTGGTAGGCGATGTGAAGACCGAGGCCGATCAGTGGCCAGGAGTGCGGCTACGCGGAACGGTAACCTTTGCACCGATTGGCGGCGGCACCCGTCTTACCGAGAAGCTACGGATAGCGGCGCCGCGGCCCCTGGCCGCGTTCACCGCCCGCGAGGCGGTTAAAGCGCACGCCGCGATGCTCGGCGGCATTCGGCGTCACTTCGAATCGGGTTGAGCGCGAACTACATTCTGGGCGTGGGACGACCATCGGCCGACGTGAGGAGTCGGTAGGTCCGTGGGTTGCGGCGGCCAGCTTGTTGCGCGCCAAACTTCCTGGCTGTCTAGCGATGTGTTGCATTGTCGCTCGGCTTACCGGCTTAGCGGTCGAGCAATTCGCGGCGCGTCGCGTCGTTGGGCTCGGCCAGGGAGTCTTCGGTGGGGGAGACCTGGGCGAGGTGGGCGCGGGTCCGCTGCAAGGAGCTGTTGACCGCGCCCCGGGCGTGGTTTCCAGGAGCTCGGCAATCTCGGCGGCGATGAACTGTACGACGTCGCGCAGGACCGTCGCGGTGGTTTGGCGAGCCCGACCCAAACGATCCCAATGATCAGCGGCCGCCGCGCAGCGACTAAAACGGTTGCTTGAATACGAATTCGCGGTAGCCGTCGAACGGCAATGACGGCATCGAGGGCGAAGAACGCGGCATCCGAGCTGCGTCGAGCGCGGTTGCGGATTTTGGCGTCGTGGCCCGTTGCGGGCTGGCCGCGCTCAGCGTGCAGGATCAGGCGCACCGGCATATGGTTGCCGAGATTTTTCAGTTACATCCCGTCGCGGCCGGGCTTGACCATTCATCGAACGGCAACGATGCGAGCGATACTGCGGAGGCGAACTTTTCATGCAGAAGACGATAGGATCGGGTGTATTCATTCCGATCAGCAATCACGGATGGATCCGCTCGGTTCACTCTCCCGCGGTTGAAACGGCCGAGTACACGCGCGTGCTGGAAATCGTACGCGGCGCGGAATGCCTCGGCTTCGACTTCGTTCTCAGCCCTGCCAATTGGCGCGGCCTCAGGGGGCCGTCTCAACATTGGTGGTACTCACTGGAATCGGTGACGACCTCGGCGGCGCTCCTTCAGGCGACCAGCCGCATCAACGTCTTCAGTACCGTCCATGTGACGATCTTCCCGCCTGCCTTGGTCGCGAAGATGGCGGTTACGCTCGACCAGATCGGGCCGGGGCGCGTCGGGCTGAATCTGGTGACCGGAGGTAGCTATCTGGACCTGGCGCATCTAGGGATGTGGAACGACGCCCTGGATCATGACGGGCGCTATGACCTAGCCGACGAATGGCTCGACGTGGTCAAGCGGCTTTGGACCGACGAGGTCGTCACGCATAAGGGAAGGTTCTTCGAAACAATGGGAGGGACCATGCGTCCGAAGCCCTCGCGCATGCCGCAACTGGTAAATGCCGGGGCATCGTCGCGCGGTTTACGATTTGCGTTTGAGAATTGCGATGCCGCCTTGATCACGACCGGTGACGACCCGAACCTGACCGAGACGACCCGAAACGCAAAACGCAAGGCGCAGGAATTGAATAAGCCCAATCTGAAGATCTTCGGCGTCATCACCGCGATTCCCGGTAGTACCGATGAAGAGGCGCAGGCAAGGCTCGACTATTTCGAAGCGGGCATGGATCGGGAGGCACAGGCCGACGCCGTGGCGGGTTATGAGCAGAACCGTAGCTGCAAAGAGCTGAGCAAGGCGTCGAGGTCGCTCACCGTGCAAAGCTCAGTCTTGCCGGGAACGATCGTCGGCGCTCCCGAAACGCTCGCTAGTCGGCTGGCGGCCACGGTGATCGACGGAGAGCTCGACGCGCTCATGCTCATCGTGCCAGACTATGTTGACGATCTGAAGATCATCGCGACCAAGGTCTTCCCGCTCATGGCCGAGTATGGAGTTACCGTAAACCTAAACGCCACCGCCGCCGCCTAGTCAAAGCGCACATCCAAGTGTTGGCCGGCAATCCGCCGTCACGTTGAATTGCGTTGAGCGGCCTTCCACTCCGAAGTCAACGCGAACTCCGAGAGGTATCTTGTCGAGCTCCATCCGCCGTCCACGACGATTGTTTGACCGTTGATGAAAGCGCCACCGGGAGAACACAAAAACGCCACGGTGCTCGCGACGTCTTCGACCGTGCCCAACCGCTGATGCGGTGTCATCTCGGCATTGATCCGCCGGAACTGCTCGTCCTGCAGCCGCCGCGCGGTCATAGGCGTCTGTATGACCCCGGGAGCGACTGCGTTGCAGCGTATTCCGCGTGCGCCGTATTGGCAGGCGATGTGGGTGGTCAGGGCCGTGAGGCCGCCCTTGGCGGCCGAGTAGGCGCCGCCGCGCATGCCGCCCACCACGGCGAACGTCGATGTGATGTTGATGATTGCTGAGCCGGGCCGCAGGTGCGGCAGCACTTCGCGCGTCAGTCGAAACGGTGCCCGCAGCATCAAACCCAAGAAGTGGTCCAATGATTGGTCGTCGGTTTCGTGGAGCGGCTTGGGGCTGCCCACCCCGGCGCCGTTAATCAGGAAGTCGATCCGGCCCCACCGGGTGACGGCGGCGTTCGCGATCTGTGTGGGCGCGTCGTCCTCGGTGAGATCGACGGCGTGGGTGGCCACCCGATCGGGGTCATTGATCGCTTGCGTCAGTGTGGCCAGCTTGTCCTCGTTGCGTCCGGTCGCCAGCACCGCCATGCCCATCTCGGCGAGCTTGATCGCACAACCAAAACCGATTCCGCCGGTCGCCCCCGTGACGATCGCCACCTCCATGTCACCGCTCTGCCTTCATCAGTGCCGCCTTGATCTGGTATTTGAGAATCTTTCCCGCGTCGTTCTTCGGTAGCGCATCCCAGATAACCACTTGCTCGGGCACTTTGAACCGTGCAACGCCCGCGGCCTCCAGAAAGCTGCGCAGGCTCGCTAGCTCCAGTCCGGCGTCCGACCCGTGCCTTGCGGCGGTGGGTACGACGACCGCGCACGCCCGCTCCCCGGTGCGATCGTCGGGCACTCCGACGATGGCGATCTCGGCGATTTCGAGATGGCCGGCCAGGATGTCCTCGACCTCCTTGGGCGAAATGTTCTCGCCATTGCGCACGATGATGTCCTTGAGCCGTCCCGTGACGACGAGGTACTCATCGTCGACCCAGCGGCCAAGGTCCCCGGAGCGGAAGTAGCCCTCGGCATCGAAGCATGCGGCTTCGTCGGCAGGGTGTTGGTAGCCGGCCAGCATCTGTGGCCCCCGTACTCGGATTTCGCCGGAAACAAGCTTGACCTCGGCTATGCCGAGGTGGCCGTCGGTGTCTGCGGAGTGGTCGGAGCTATCCGGAGAGCCGATGGTCGTGACCGGCACTTCCGTCGAGCCGTATACCCGGGTGACGGCAGCGTGATCGAAATAGGCTGCGGCCCTATTGATCAACGACGGCGACACCGACGCACCGCCGCATACGAACAGCTTCAGGTCAGGCAACCGGGTACCGCTACGTTGCGCGGCCGCCAGCAATTGCTCGAGGAACGGCGTTGCGCCGGCCATATGTGTGCACCGTTGCGCCTGCATCAGCGCCACCGCCTGGTCGGCGTTCCAGTGATCCATCAACACCGCGGTCGTGCCCAGCAGTAACGGGCATTCGAACGCATAGATGGAACCGCCGATGTGCGCAATCGGCGACGCAACCAGGAATGTGTCGCCCGGCTCGACCATCCAGTGCCGGCCGATCTGACGGATGAGTGCATGGATCGAGTTATGGGTATGCAGCACGCCTTTCGGACGGCCGGTGGTCCCGGCGGTGTAGAGGATCATACGTACGGCATCGGGATTCAGGGCGGGCAGCTGCGCGGCGACCCCGTGGGTGAGCAATGACTCCAACGTAATCTGCCCGCTACCCGGATGCCCGCGCACAACGACGACCTGCGGCGGAGCTTCCAACTGCGCCGTGACCCGCTGCAACATCGCGATGTAGTCGTGACGACCGAAATGTGTTGGCACAAAGACGATGCGGCTGTCGGCGTCTTCGAGGATGAACCGCAATTCGCGGTCCCGCATGGACGGCAGGATGGGATTGGCCACCATTCCGGCCAGCGTTGTGGCGAGGTAGATCACCGCGGCTTCGTGCCAATTGGGCAGCATGAACGACACCACGCTGCTGGGTGGAATGCGTGCGTGCAGCGCCTGCGCCAGCATGGTTGCCCGTTGGTAGAGGGTCTGACAGTCGACGTGCAGATCGGCGTCGATCAGCGCCACCCGTTGGGGTGTATGCCGCGCGGCTTCGCGCAGCGAATCGGCCAGCGTGCCGCGCACCCACCAGCCGCGTGCGTAGGCATTCGCGGCGCGTTCGTCGTCCCAACGAACCCGACGTCCGGCGATCGACCTGGTGCCCACGCCCCTCAACATTACGGCGGACGCGGCGGGGCTGTCCGAGCCTGTATTTCCGCAGCGAAGGTTCGAGTAGAGCCCTGCAAAATTACAGGCCCGGTGTTGGTCACGACCGGCAACATTGAGGTGCTCGGCCAATCCCGGTGAAATGAGTACCGCGGTGATTTCTCGCTGAATCTCAACGATACTCAGTCCAAATCGGTCTTCGGTCGGCGGGAAGGCGGGGCCTTCGTGGCGCCGTAGCAGCCTACCAACCGTCGCGAATACACGCTTGAAGTAGCTTTCCGTACGAGAGATCGCAGCTTCGGAAGGCTCGCCGGATCGAGGGCATCGTCGGCGACCCCGAGACTGCCGAGGCGCTCAAGCGGTTAAGGGTCTGCACGGTCTCTTGCACAGAAACCGGTAATAGGATCGCCGCCAATGACGAGTTGCAGGGCGATCACATATCCGGGAGACCGCAATTGACAACAGCCAATTCGATTGAGTATGCACACCGGGCTGTTACAACGATGGTGTTAGCGAGGGCACGGCTGCCCAAGGAGGCATCTGGTCATACCTCGGCGAACCATACCGACCCGGTCAACGGCGAGATGCTGATTGCCATCGCAGGTCGGGTCGCGCCAGCTGTTGTCTCTGAAATGCCTGGTGTGCAACGTCTTTCGTGGTCAACCGAGGACGTGGCCCAACAGCTGAACGCCATCCGGGATCTGAACGCACCGCGGGTATTCCCCGCCGTCCCAGACGGGCATGCGGACCACATTCGGTACAGCTTCGAGTCGGCCGCTTGGGCCAGGCGGGAAAGTGTGCATCATGTCTAGCGCCGGGCCGCTGGTGGGTGTGCGCGTCGTCGATCTCACCGCAATGGTGATGGGACCCTACTGCACCCAGATCATGGCCGACATGGGCGCCGACGTGATCAAGATCGAGCCCCCGCAGGGGGATGACACCCGCTACATCTCGGTCGGGCCGGCCCCCGGCATGAGCGGAGTGTTCGTCAACGTGAACCGCGGCAAGCGTGGTGTCACCCTCGATCTGAAGTCCGACTCCGGTCAGACCGCCCTACGCGCGCTCATCGAAGGCGCCGACGTGTTCATCCACTCGATGCGGGCCAAGGCGGTTGCCCGGCTCGGATTCAGCTATGCCGAGGTCGCGGCCATCAACCCGGCCATCGTCTACACCAACTGTTACGGATACGGGCGGCGTGGACCCAACAAGGACCTGCCCGCCTATGACGACACGATCCAGGCGGCCTGCGGCCTGCCGTCGGTTCAAGAGCAGCTCACCGGCGAGGCCAACTACGTCGGAACGATATTGGCGGACAAGGTCGCCGGCCTCACGGCGCTCTACGCGACGATGATGGCGCTGTTCCACCGCGAGCGCACCGGTGAAGGCCAAGAGGTAGAAGTCGGAATGTTCGAGGCGGTGGCCTCGTTCATGCTGGTCGAGCATGCCAATGGCGCCATGTTCGAGCCACCATTGGGCGCGGCGGTCTATCCCCGCACGGTGGCGCCCAACCGGCGGCCGTATCGCACTTGCGACGGGCACATCGCCGCGCTGATCTACAACGACCGGCATTGGGCCGCCTTCGTCGACGCGGTGCGGCCGGCGTGGGCGTGCGAACGGTACGCGACGCTGGAGGCGCGGGCGCGCGAGATCGACACCGTGTATGCGTTGCTGGCCGAGACGATCTCGCAGCGCAGCACTGAGGAGTGGCTAAAACTGTTCCGTGAGTTGGAAATACCCGCGTCGGCGTTGTCGAGTCCGGCGGCGTTGTTCGATGATCCGCACCTCAACGCCGTCGGCTTCTTCGAGACCGTCAGCACCGGCAACGGCCCGGTGCGGTTCCCCGGCGTGCCGACCTGGTTTTCCCGAACACCGGGGCGAGTCGCTGGCCCGGCCCCCGAGCTGGGCGCGCACACGGCCGAGGTCCTCGGCGAGCTTGGACTGGCTACTGCGGATGCCGAACCGGCCTAGCGTGTCGTCCGCAGATCTGGTGCCGCCGCCTCTAAGCTTGCTGAGGTCAAGAGGAGGGGTAGCGACGTATTGGCGGCAACTACGGCGCCGGGCGACAACGTGGTCGGGGCGCGCTAACAGCGAGCACTGAGCCGGGCGGGACGGACTCCGCGCCGGCGCGTTCTGTTAGGCGGCCCCGATGGGTGGCCCCGGTGCGGCGCGCGGGCCGCAATGCGATCTGGGATCAGTCGGAGCGCCGCAGTGGCATTCCCGCGCTGGATGGCCTTCGTGCGATAGCCGTCGCGCTGGTTCTTGTTGGCCATGGCGGCATCCCAGGCGTGAGTGGCGGCTTCATCGGTGTGGACATCTTCTTCGTCCTCAGCGGATTCCTGATCACGTCGTTACTGCTCGACGAGCTCGGTCGCACCGGCCGCATCGACTTGACCGGGTTCTGGATTCGCCGTGCGCGCCGACTGCTGCCGGCACTGGTGTTGATGGTGCTCACCGTCGCCGCGGCGCGCGAACTGCTTCCCTACCAAGCCCTTACCGGATTACGCAGCGACGCGATCGCCGCGTTCCTCTGGATTGCCAACTGGCGCTTTGTCGCACAGCAGACCGACTACTTCACCCAGGGCGCGCCTCCTTCGCCGCTGCAGCACACCTGGTCCCTGGGGGTGGAAGAACAGTATTACCTCGTCTGGCCGCTCCTGCTGATAGCGGTGACCCTGCTGTTGGCGGCGCGGGCCAAGCGCTACTTCGCCAAAACCACCGTGGGCCACGTAAGATTCGCCACCTTCGTGATTGCCACCCTCGGCGCGATTGCCTCCGCGGCCGCCGCCATCGTCTTCACTTCGGATACCACGCGTGATCGCATCTATTTCGGCACCGATACCCGTGCCCAGGCGTTGTTGGTCGGTGCCGCGGCATCGGCTCTGCTGGTTCGGGATTGGCCGTCACTGAATCGGGGCTGGTGTCTGATCCGGACCCGGTGGGGGCGCCGGATCGCCCGTCTGCTGCCGATCGTCGGTCTGGCTGGGTTGGCGGCGATCACTCACTATGCAACAGGAAGCGCGGGCGAATTCCGCCATGGTCTGCTGATCGTGGTGGCGACTGCCGCCGTCCTCGTCGTCGCCCCGGTCGCACTGGAGCAGCGCGGGCTGGTGGCCCGCATCCTGGCCTGGCGCCCGTTGGTGTGGCTGGGCACCATCTCGTACGGCGTCTATCTGTGGCACTGGCCAATCTTCCTGGCACTCAACGGTGAACGCACCGGCTGGACCGGCCTTGGATTGTTCGGCGCCCGGTGCGCCCTCACAGTGGCAGTGGCCTTCGCGTCGTGGTGGCTGATCGAACAACCGATCCGGCGCTGGCGACCGGAACGAGTGCCGCTACTACCGCTGGCGGCGGCTACCGTCGCGACCGCGGCCGCGGCGACGATGCTGGTGGTCCCCGTCGGAACCGGTCCGGGGCTGCGCGAGGTCGGCCTTCCGCCTGGCGTGTCCGCGGTCGCCGCGGTGTCCCCGTCGCCGCCGGGTCAGCCGGGGCCGGCTCCCGGGCCGCGAGACCCCAACCAGCCGTTCACCGTTTCGGTATTCGGTGACTCGATCGGGTGGACGTTGATGCATTATCTACCGCCGACACCCGGATTCAGGTTCATCGACCACACCGTCATCGGCTGCAGCCTGGTGCGCGGCACGCCGTATAGCTACATCGGACAAACCCTGGAACAGCGCGCGGAGTGCGATGCCTGGCCGGGCAGATGGACGACCCAGATCGGCCAGGACCGGCCGGACGTCGCGCTCCTCATCATCGGCCGCTGGGAGACGGTAGATCGGGTCAACGAGGGACAGTGGACCCACATCGGCGACCCAACCTTCGACGCGTACCTCAACTTCGAGCTGCATCGGGCGCTGAATATAGTGGGCTCCACCGGTGTTCGGGTGATGGTTGCTACCGTGCCGTACAGCCGGGGTGGCGAGAAGCCGGACGGCCGCTTGTACCCAGAAGATCAACCCGATCGGGTGAACCAGTGGAACACCATGTTGCGCAACGCGGTTGGACAACATCCCAATGTCGGGATCATCGATCTGAACAAAAAGCTATGCCCCGACGGCGTTTACACCGCCAAGGTCGACGGCATCAAGGTGCGCAGCGACGGGGTTCACCTCACACCGGAGGGTGCGAAATGGCTACTCCCGTGGCTCGAGGAATCGCTCCGGTAGCTAACCCGTTGCCCAACAGCTGAGTTCCATGCTGTCGCTTTGCCTGGCGGGGAAGTTGAAGCTCACGTAGCCGTTGTCGGGGCTACGCACGTAGTCGAGGTAGGGCCGTGTATCGGCGGCCTCGGCGTTGTCGGCGACGATCAGCGCACCCGGGGACAACCGCGGTTCCAGCAGCTTGATCACCGGTAGGTACAGCTCCTTCCAACCGTCGAGCAGCACGAAATTGACCGGTCCGTACAGGCTCGCCAACGTGGAAAGCGCATCGCCTTCCAGGATGGTGATCAGGTCGTCCAGCCCGGTTTCGTGGAACGTCTGCTTCGCGGCGGCGATCTTGGCTTCGCTGAGTTCGGTGGTTATCACCCGGCCGTTGCCGTTGTCGCGCACGGCCGAAGCCAAATGGATCGTCGAGATTCCGAAGGACATCCCGAATTCGACGACCGTGGTGGGACGCGTTGCCCGAACCAGCGCGTACAACAGTTGGCCGGCTTCGGGAGTCACGGGGATGTAGAACTCGCTCATCGCGTCGGCGCGTTCCTGTGAGGTTGCTGACGATAGCCGTTCGAGTTCGCCATGTTTCGCGCGCAACCTTGGCATCTGGTTGTTCGTCTCGGTATACATCCGGGCGAGCGCCGCCGCGACGCTGGGACTCCGCAAAGTTGTGGCCATCCTTCGAGGGTAGGCGAGTTTGACGGGCGCCAGTTTTGGGTGTAAGCATGGAACCCGCAAACACCTCGGTAGGTGAGGCGTCTGCACGGACACAGGCCACTGACCCCGAACGTCGAGAGACGCCCCGGGTCAGGACAGCTCTTCCCGGCTTAAGGGTTGAGCCCAAGTGGCTTCCAGACGATGGTCTGGATACGCCGTGCAGTGCCGAAGCTCCGTCGAGTGGGGGTGTTCGGCGGTTGACCGCCGGGCGTTTCGCCTCCTTTTCGGGCCCCTATCGTGCAGTGACTGTTGTGACACCCGCGTGTGTCTTGGCCGAGAGGAGGTGAGGGCGAGATGAGTCCGAGCGATAGTCCCTATCCAAAATCCGTCTTGTCCCGATCCGGTTCCGGCATTCCTTCGTTTGCCTGAGAGCGCTTTGACGCGCTGGAATGACGCACGCCGGCCGGGCCTCCGGCAGGAGCAGATCATGACCACAATGACCATGAATTTTATTGCTGCACACCGTGTTACTCGCGTATGGAATGGGCGGGAATCGACGCTGCAGCGGATGGGTCGGCGGTTGACCGGCAAGGTGCGCGCGTCGCTTGACATGACGGCGCAGGACCGGGCCGATCGGTACGTGGCAATGACACCGATCGCGGTGCTTGCCGCCTAGCGCGACACAACGAACGCAATTCGTTTCGCCGACATCAACTCAGCGGCGGGCGCTTGCCCCGCGCCCGCCGCTGTCCCCTCCCTCGTTGAGATAGCGAGAATCCGATGACTTCGATCTCCACCCAGCTTCGTGGTGGTTTGCCCACCGCGCCACTGTCCGGTCAACCGGTACTGGACTCGGCACACGCCGGCGACATCGTCGGCGCGTTCGGCCGCATTCGCCGCGACGACCCCGGCGCGATCAGCGGACGTTGGCAACGGCTGCGCACACTGCTGGTCATCATTGGGCCTGGACTGATCGTGATGGTCGGTGACAACGATGCCGGCGGTGTCGCGACTTACGCGCAGGCTGGACAGAACTACGGGATGGCCCTGTTATGGACGCTGACATTGCTCATTCCCGTGTTGTATGTCAATCAGGAGATGGTGTTGCGGCTGGGCGCGGTCACTCGAGTTGGGCACGCGCGACTGATATTTGAGCGGTTCGGCAAGTTCTGGGGTGCGTTCAGCGTCGGCGATCTGTTGTTGCTCAACGCATTGACGATAGTCACCGAATTCATCGGCGTTTCAATGGCATTGGGGTTCTTGGGTTGTCCAAGGATCGTCGCCATCCCGGCCGCTGCCGTGTTGTTGTTCGCCGTGGTAGCCGGGGGCTCGTTCCGGCGCTGGGAAGGGCTGATGTTCCTGCTGATTGCGGTGAACGTGGTAATCGTCCCAATGACGCTGCTGGTGCATCCGACGTGGAAAGGGACCGTCGGCGGGTTAATGCCGCAGTTCCCCAGCGGGCTCAACTCCACCTTGCTGCTGCTGATCGTGGCGATAGTGGGCACCACGGTTGCGCCGTGGCAGCTGTTCTTCCAGCAGTCCAATGTGGTGGACAAGCGCATCACCACACGCTGGATTCCTTATGCGCGAGCCGATTTGGTCCTCGGCATCGTCGTAGTAATGGTCGGGGGCACCGCGTTGATGGCGGTTAGCGCGTTCGGCTTGGCCGGCACCACCGACGCTGGAAACTTCACCGACGCGGGTGCGGTCGCCACCGGTCTGGCCAATCACCTCGGCAGCACCGTGGGGGTGCTGTTCGCGATCATCCTGCTGGACGCATCGTTGATCGGCGCGAACGCCATCGGACTGGCCACCACCTATGCCGTTGGTGACGCTCTCGGCAAACGACACTCACTGCATTGGAAGATCAGCGAAGCGCCCTTGTTCTACGGTGGCTATGCCGCGCTCCTTGCGATTTCGGCCGCCATCGCATTCAGCCCCGACCACATCCTGGGCTTGGTGACTCAAGGCGTGCAGGCGCTCGCCGGTGTCCTGTTGCCGTCCGCGACGGTGTTCTTGGTTCTGCTTTGCAACGACCGCGCCATCATGGGCCCGTGGTCTAACACAGTGCGGCAGAACATTGTTGCCTGGACCATTGTGTGGGCGTTGGTGCTGCTGTCGCTGGCCCTGACCGCGACGACGTTCTTCCCAAACCTGTCGACGATCACCATCGAGCTTGGCTTGGCGGCCGGTGCGGCGCTCGGTGTGGTTGGCGGTGCCGCCGTGATCATCACCGGTCGTCGGTATAACGACGACACCCCGCTGCTGACGCGTTCCGAGCGGCGTGCTCTTCGCTACCAGGACCGGGCGAACTGGCACACCCCTAACCTGACCGCCCTGGATCGTCCGGTGATGTCGCCGGCGCGTCGAGCGGGTCTGTTCACCCTGCGCGGCTATCTAGCCCTAGCGGTTGGGTTGGTCGTCATAAAGATCGTCGAGGCCGGGATGGCTTGATCGGCTCGGCTCAGCTGCGCGAGCAGACGCAAAAGCCCCCATTTTGGCACGGTTTTGGGGGCTTTTGCGTCTGCTCGGCGGGATTGGCGAGTCATTCGCCACGACCAGAGCACGACTACGGTCAGCCGATCACCTGGATGGGATCGCCGATAGTGACGGCGTTGAAGTACCACGCGGCGTTGTCGGGGCTCAAATTGATGCAGCCATGGCTGACGTTGGCGTAGCCTTGCGAGTTCACCGACCACGGCGCCGAGTGCACGTATACGCCGCTTGAGGTGACGCGTACCGCGTACGAGGCGGTGATCAGGTACCCGTCGGGGGAATTCAGCGGGATGCCGATGGTCCGCGAGTCCATCACGACGGTGCGTTCCTTGGACATCGCGTTGAAGTTACCGATCGGCGTCGGGCGGCTCGGCTTGCCCAACGATGCGGGCATCGTGCGCAGCACTTCCCCGTTCCTACTGACGGTAAAGGTGTGTGCGGAGACGCTGGCAACACCGAGCAGCTGGTCGCCGGTCTCGAAGCCTTCAGTCAGTTCCTGCACACCGACCGAGATATGGGTGTGGGTCGGCCAATAGTGGTCCGGAATCCACTGCACGACATTGCTTTCGACCCATTCGAAGTGTCCGGTCATGTTGTTCGGCGAGATGACCCGAATCCGCCGCTCGACGGCGCGGCGATTGGTCACCGGTGTGGTGAACGTCACCACCACCGGGTGTGCCACGCCCACCACCGCGCCATTGGCCGGCAAAATCGAAGCAACGCCGGGAGCCGGCGTGGGTACCGGCACGGCGCCGGTAGCGGGATTACCAGACACCGCCACGGCCATTACCGTAATCGCTACCATAACGAATAGATAACGTACAACTCGAGGCATAGCGTCCACCCTTCGAGATGGTGCGATCAACACAACGGCATTCTAGTGTCTATCTACCCGTTAGGTGTCGCAGCAAACAATGCTAGCCAGCGACCCGGCTTAGCTTGGTCGTCATGGTAGCCGGGTGCGCCTGCCGTGCGCTTGGTCGAAAGTCATTGCGAACCAAGTCGTTGCCGAGCCGTTGGCGACACGTTAGCCTCAGCGAGGTCGGTACCCGAATGCCGGGGAGGTGCGGATGCTCTTCCGTCAGCTGGAGTACTTTGTTGCCGTCGCCCAGGAGCGGCACTTCGCCCGGGCCGCCGAGAAGTGCTATGTGTCGCAACCCGCGTTGTCGTCGGCGATTGCCAAGCTCGAACGCGAACTCAACGTCACCCTGATCAACCGCGGGCGTAGCTTCGAGGGGCTCACTCCTGAGGGGGAGCGGTTGGTGGTGTGGGCCAAGCGGATTCTCGCCGAACACGATGCGTTCAAGGCCGAGGTGGACGCCGTGCGGTCCGGGATCACCGGGACACTTCGGCTGGGGACGGTTCCGACCGCCTCGACGACGGCGTCGCTAGTGCTGGAGGCCTTCTGTTCGGCGCATCCTTTGGCAAAGGTGCACATCAGTTCTCGGCTGGCAACCACGGAGTTGTACCGACGGCTGCGCGACTTCGAACTCGATGCCGTCATGGTGCATCCCGCGCCCGAGGACTCTGTCGACGTGGACCTAGTTCCGCTGTATGAAGAGCATTTCGTGCTGCTGTCGCCGGCGGACATGTTGTCGCCCGGGGTGTCGACGTTGGGGTGGCGGGACGCCGCGCAACTGCCCCTGGCGTTGCTCACGCCGGATATGACGGACCGACAGGTCATCGACGCGGCTTTCGCCGAACACGCCATCACCGTCAGCCCCCAGGTTGAGACGGACTCCGTCGCTTCGCTGTTTGCACATGTGGTAACCGGCAACTCGGCGTGTATCGTGCCGCACACCTGGTTGTGGATGACGGCAACAAGCGGCGAGATCCGTGCGGTCGAGCTGGTTGACCCGCCCGTGAAAGTCCAAATCGCCCTTGCCACCAACGCTGCCGGGCCGGGATCGCCGGTCGTGCGCGCGCTCACCGCGTGTGCGCAGAGGCTGAAGCTGAACGAATTCTTCGACGCGCAGCTAAGGGCCATTGTGCAGCGGCACTGACCGCGTCTGCTCGCGGTCTAACGCTAACCCTTCGCCGCGCTGGTGGGGTTCAGGCTCGCGAGGTGTCCGCTTTCTACCCCTGCGGCGGGGTCGAGTTCGCAGTCGATGATCGCGGGGCCGTTCGACGCAAGCGCCTCGGTGAGAGCCGACTCTAGCTCAGTCGGGGTGGTCACGTGATATCCCTTGCCGCCGAAGGCCTCTGCAATGAGTTCGTGCCGAGCCGCGGCGTTGAGCACGGTCGGCGCGGGGTCTTTTCCTGATGCGGCCGCACCGGCCGCGATCTCGTCGCCGCGGTAGACGCCGCCGTTGTTGAGGATGACGACGGTGACCGGCAGCCGGTAGCGGCAGATGGTTTCGATCTCCATGCCGCTGAAGCCGAATGCGCTGTCACCTTCGATTGCGACGACGGGCCGCCCGGTCTCGACGGCCGCGGCGATCGAGTAGCCCATCCCGATGCCCATCACGCCCCACGTTCCGGTGTCGAGCCGGTGTCGTGGCAACTCCATGTCGATGACGTTGCGGGCCAGGTCCAGCGCGTTGGCCCCTTCGTTGACCACATAGACATTCGGATTGCGTTGCAGCACAGTGCGAATAGCGCCAAGAGCGTTGTAAAACCGCATCGGGTGCGGATCGTCGGCTAGCCGCTCCCGCATCTTGCTGTCATTGCGGGCCTTGCGATCGGTGAGCTCGCTCACCCACGCCGTGGGCGTGATGATCGGATGGTTGGCCACGCCGTCCAGCAGGGCGGACATCACCGAACCAATGTCACCGGTCAGTGGTGCCGCGATCGGCCGGTTGCTGTCGAATTCCGACGCTGCGACATCGACCTGAATGAACTTGACGTCCGCCGACCACTGCGGCGACTCTCCATGCCCGAGTAGCCAATTCAGCCGCGCGCCAACCAACAGGACCGCATCGGCGCGGGCTATCGCCAGCGACCGGGCCGCGGCCGCGGATCGCGGATGCGAGTCGGGCAACAGCCCCTTGGCCATCGACATCGGTAGGAAGGGAATGCCAGTCTTTTCGACAAACTCCCGAATCACGTTGTCGGCCTGCGCGTATGCCGCGCCCTTGCCCAGCACGACGAGAGGCCGCTGCGCCCGGGCGAGCACGTCCAAAGCGCGATCGACCGCGTCCGGCGCCGGTAGCTGGCGTGGCGCCGGGTCGACCAGCCGCCAGATAGTGTCGGCAGCGACACGAGCGTCCATGGCTTGGCCGAGCACCTCGCCGGGGATGTCGAGGTAGACACCGCCCGGCCGGCCGGAGATCGCGGTACGAATGGCTCGAGCGACACCACGCCCGATGTCCTCGACCCGGCCGATACGGTACGCCGCCTTTGCAAACGGTCGAGCGGCGTTGAGCTGGTCGATGTCTTGGTAGTCGCCGCGCTGCAGGTCCACGATCGGCCGCTGGCTAGAGCCGGAGATCTGGATCATGGGAAAGCAGTTCGCGGTGGCGTTCGCCAGCGCGGGCAGCCCGTTGAGGAAACCGGGACCGGACGTCGTCAGGCACACGCCGGGCCGCTGGGTGAGGAAACCGGCGGCCGCGGCCGCATTGCCGGCCGAGGTTTCGTGGCGGAAGCCGATGTAGCGGATCCCCGCCGCCTGCGCGGTGCGAGCGAGGTCGGTGATCGGGATGCCGACAACCCCGTAGATGGTGTTGACGTCGTTGGCCTGGAGCGCGTCCACCATGAGGTGGAAGCCGTCGGTCAGTCGCGACGATGTGGTCATGCTCACTACTGTTGTCTGGTCATCGAGGCCGTGTCCAAGACCGGGTCGCTATTCGGCGATTCACGCTGTCTATCGAACGTGATGAGCAGCGGATTCCAGGCTCGATAGCTGCCGGCTATTGGGCGTTAGCGGATGGGTATTGGACGTAGCGGCGAAGTTGGCGGCTGAATGGGAGCTACTACGGAAGGAGCGCACGTGATGACATCAGACGTGATCACCAGCAGCCCACGTATCGCCGATCTGGTAGCAGCAGCGGCGGCTCGGTTGCCGGATGCGCCGGCGCTCGTTGTCACCGCTGACCGCATCGCAATCACCTACCAGGAGTTGATCCGGTTAACCGATGACCTGGCCGAGCAGTTGACGCGGGCCGGCCTCATGCCGGGTGACCGCGTGGGGTTGCGGACGGCCAGCAACGCCGAATTCGTCGTCGGGTTATTGGCCGCATCACGAGCGGATCTGATTGTGGTTCCGTTGGATCCGGCGTTGCCGGTCAGCGACCAGCGCGCCCGCAGCGAGGCTGTGGGAGCCCGGGCTGTGCTCACCGACGGCGAAGGTCCCGGTGATGAGGGAGAGCCGACCGTCCGCTGGTGGCCGATCACCATGGCGGTCGGCGACGCCACGCGCTCGGTCCACTTGGACGCGGCCACGGGACCGAATTCGGTCGTCGCGACGCCTGAGGGGCTGCGGCGCGACGACGCCATGATCATGTTCACCGGGGGGACCACCGGGTTTCCCAAAATGGTTCCCTGGACGCACGGAAACATCGCCAGTTCGGTGCGGGCCATTATTGCCGGGTACCGTTTAGGCCCGCAGGACGCCACCGTCGCGGTGATGCCGCTCTACCATGGCCACGGCCTGATGGCCGCGTTGCTGTCCAGCCTGGCGTCCGGCGGCACGGTGTTGCTTCCCGCCGGCGGGCGGTTCTCGGCGCACACGTTCTGGGACGACATCGACGCCGTTGGCGCCACGTGGTACACCGCGGTGCCGACGATTCATCAGATCCTGCTGGAACGTGTCGGAGCCGAGCCGTCCGGGCGCAAGCGGGCACTGCGCTTCATCCGCAGCTGTAGCGCGCCGCTCACTACCGAAGCGGCGCAGGCGCTGCAGACCGAGTTCGCCGCGCCCGTGGTGTGTGCCTTCGGCATGACCGAAGCAACCCACCAGGTGTGCACGACCGGCCTCGACCAACACGAAAACCCCGCTGAGTCAACCGGTCTCGTCGGCCAATCGACCGGAGCCGAGGTCCGTATCGTCGGGCCCGATGGATCGACGTTGCCGACGGGTGCGGTCGGGGAGATTTGGCTCCATGGCAGCACCGTGGTGCGTGGCTACTTGGGAGATCCGACGATTACCGCTGCGAACTTCACCGACGGTTGGCTGCGCACCGGTGATCTGGGGTCAGTGTCGGCGGCCGGTGACCTGAGCATCCGCGGCCGGATCAAGGAGCTCATCAACCGGGGCGGTGAGAAGATCTCGCCGGAGCGCGTCGAGGGAATCCTGGCCGGCCATCCCAACGTCATGGAGGCAGCGGTGTTCGGCGTGCCGCACCCGATCTACGGGGAGGCTGTCGCGTCGGCAATCGTGCCCCGCGAGACCGCCCCGACGCCGGAGGAACTGACGGCGTTCTGCCGGGACCGGTTGGCGCCCTTCGAGATTCCCGCCAGCTTTGAGGTGACGGCCGAGTTGCCGCACACCGCCAAAGGTTCGCTGGACCGCCGCGCGGTGGCGGAGCAGTTCGGCCGCCGATAACCGCAGTTACTGCGACGTCGCGATGGAGCCCCAAGCGGCGCGGGCACCGGATTCGCCGACGCGGTAGGTCTGCACCAGCGTGGCGGCCGCGGCAGCGATCACCACGACGGCGACCACCACGTGCGCAGCGGATTTCACGGTACGGCCGCGTGCCTGGCGCAGGTGCACGACGGCCAGCACGGTGATGGCGGCCACGAGTGTCGCAATGATGTAGACCAGGGTGTCGCCGAGCTTGGCATGGCTGTCAATTGCGGGTGAGTTCCCGATCTTTCCCGCTAACCACACACCGGAGCTGGTGGTTAGCGGGGTCACGATCAGCGTGATAGCGCTGAGCACCAGAACCAGCCAGATGAGCCTGCCTCGCGCGGCGGGCCACACCGCGCAGAGGATGGCCAGTATCGCTGCCAGCGGTCCCAGGACAACGACCACATGGTTGAGCAGGACGTGCGCCGGAAGCCCGTTGACCGTCGACATGAGTTGCTACGCGGTGGTCTTCACCTTGGCCGCGGCGGATTCGGGCATGGGTTCATAGCGCGCGAACGAACGCGTGAATGACGCGGCCCCGTGTGCCAGTGAACGCAAGTCGATTGCGTACCGGGTCAATTCGACCTGCGGCACCTCGGCCTTGACCACCGTGCGTTCGTGGCCGGCAGTGTCGGTACCAAGTACCCGGCCGCGGCGACCGGACAGGTCACCCATCACCGCGCCGACGAAATCGTCGGGCACCAGCACCGAGATCTCGTCGATCGGTTCGAGCAGGATCACCTTTGTCGCGGCCGCGGCCTCCCGCAACGCCAGCGCGCCGGCCATCTGGAACGCGAAATCCGAGGAGTCGACGCTGTGCGCCTTACCGTCGAGCAACGTGACCCGGATGTCGACCACCGGGTAGCCGGCGTGCACCCCTTTTTCCATCTGGGCGCGGACGCCCTTCTCCACGCTGGGGATGAATTGCCGCGGCACCGCTCCACCGACCACCTTGTCCAGGAACTCGAACCCGGCGCCCTCCGGCAGCGGCTCGACCTCGATGTCGCACACCGCGTACTGGCCGTGCCCGCCGGACTGCTTGATGTGACGGCCATGGCCTTTCGCGTGGCCGCCGAGGGTTTCTCGCAGCGGTACCCGGAGCTCGACCGTGTCCACGGTTACGCCGTACCGATTGGCGAGCGCGTCGAGCACCACGCCGGCGTGCGCCTCGCCCATGCACCACAGCACGACCTGATGGGTCTCCTGGTTCTGCTCGATCCGCAGTGTCGGGTCTTCGGCGGCCAGCCGACCCAACCCCACCGACAACTTGTCCTCGTCGGTCTTGGCATGTGCCTGAATAGCGATCGGCAGCAGGGGCTCCGGCATGGTCCAGGGTTTGAGGACCAGCGGTTCGGACTTGTCCGACAGTGTGTCCCCGGTCTCGGCCCGGCTCAGTTTGCCGATCGCGCAGATGTCACCCGCCACCACGGCCGGGGCCGGCCGCTGCTGCTTGCCGAGCGGGAACGACAGGACTCCGATGCGCTCATCTTCGTCATGGTCGGGGTGGGTACTGCCCGCCCCGTTACCGTCTCCGAAGAACGACGAGAAATGGCCCGACACATGAACCGTCGCGTCCGGTCGGATGGTGCCGGAAAACACCCGCACCAGGCTGACCCGGCCGACGTACGGGTCGGACGTCGTCTTCACCACTTCCGCCAGCAAGGGTGCGTCAACGTCGCAGGCCAACTCGGCATGCGCAGCGCCCTGCGGCGTAAAGACCTCCGGCAGTGGGTGTTCCATCGGCGAGGGAAATCCGCGGGTGGCCACCTCCAGCAATTCCAGTGTTCCGACACCGGTGCTGCTGCACACCGGGATCACCGGGAAAAACGAGGCGCGGGCAACGGCCTTTTCCAGATCCTGAATCAACACCGATTCGTCTATCGCTTCACCGCCGAGGTAGCGCTCCATCAACGACTCGTCCTCGGACTCTTCGATGATTCCCTCGATCAGCCTGCCGCGCGCCTCCTCGATGTGATCGGCTTCCGACGGGTCCGGGAGCCCCTCGATCCGGTTGCCGCCGGAGTACGTGTACTGGGTTTGCGACAGCAACCCGATCAGGCCGTCACCGGTGGGCAAGTACAGCGGTAAAACCTTGTCCCCGAACGCCTCTTGCGCGGCGGCCAGTGCCTCGGGGTAGTTCGCCCGAGCGTGGTCGAGTTTGGTCATCACCACCGCTCGCGGCATGCCGACCTGGCTGCATTCCTGCCACAGCGACTTGGTCGGCTCGTCGACGCCCTCGTTTGCCGCGATCACGAACAGCGCACAATCCGCGGCGCGCAACCCGGCGCGCAGCTCACCCACGAAGTCGGCGTACCCCGGCGTGTCGACGAGGTTGACTTTGATGCCGTCGTGCGACAACGAGGCCACCGCGACGCCAACCGAGCGCTGTTGCCGGATCTCGGCGTCGTCGAAGTCGCAGACTGTGGTGCCGTCCACGATCGAGCCCGGTCGAGACAACACCCCGCCCGCGACCAGCAGGGCCTCGACGAGGGTGGTTTTGCCGCCACCAGATGGGCCCACCAGAACCACGTTGCGAACGGATTCCGGACCGTCCGCGGTGGGAGCTGCTCCCGCGCCCTGGGAAGCACTCGCTCTGTCGGCCATGACTATCCTCCAGTTCCCCCGGGGCAGTGCGCACGCGGTGTGCTCCAGCCCACAGGACGCAGTAGCAACTTTTCCCCCAACCGCCGCACAACACAAGGCCCGAGCCGATATCGCCCATGTCAGGCGTGCCAGCTGGACCAGCGGCGTACGGCGACCGCGATTACCGGCCCGTCCAACGGAACCGATTGGTACTGAGGGTATTTGGCGCGCAGCAGCCGGTATCCGGTGTGCATCACCTCGCCGTCACGATGGATCGCGGCGACGCCGTCGACCCGAATCCACCACAATTGCGTCCAGTCATCGGCGTAGTGGTCGACGAGCACGCTGGCCTGGGGACTGGTCTCGATGTTGGTGAGGCGGCGCAGCCGTCGTGTTGTTTTCGGCTTGGCGTCGACGGCGGTGTAGACGACGTCGTGGTCGAGGGCAAATACCACTGGAACAAGGTGCGGCATGCCGTCGGGCGTGATGGTGGCCAGTCGCGCCACCGGAGACTGTGCGAACCTGACCTTCGGGTCGAATTCGGCCACCGGGTCAGCTTATGGCCGGCGGGATAGGTTTACCGCATGCTCGCGGAGACGCAGATCACCAATCTCCTGTATCGCTATGCCGAATGCATCGACGGCGGCGACTTGGCGGCGGCGGCCGCGCTCTTCGAGCACGCACGGATCCGGATCGGTACGGACGAAACCATTGACGCGGCGCGGCTGCTAGGCATCTGGAAGTCGTTGATTGTGCTCTATCCGGACGGGACGCCGCGTACCAAGCACCTGGTCAGCAACCCGATCGTCGAGGTCGACGAGGACGCTGGCACCGCACGTTGCCGCAGTTACTACACGGTGCTACAGCAAACCGAAGAGTTTGCGCTGCAGCCGATTGTCGCCGGCCGCTACCACGACCATTTCGAACGCGTCGAAGGCCAGTGGCGCTTCTCGTATCGGGACCTCACCCTCATCGACATGGTCGGCAACCTCAGCCACCACCTCAGGCATCCGATTACGCCGGCCCCGCCGGCATCCGGGGCTTGACGGGGGCTCACTAAGCGACTTCGATCGCGATCTGGACTACGGTGGATAGATAAAGTTACGCCGCCCGGACCCCAGGGGCTGGGACTATTCCGACTCTTACCCCGACGCAGGAGGTTACGGGATGAGCAAATCGCGCCACCGTTCGCTCAGGTGGACATGGTTGGTGGCCGCGCTTACGGTGCTCGGCTTTGGTCTGGCCACGCCGCCGGTGCCCGCGCAGGCAGCTCCGGTCAAGAACTTCCCGGCGCTGCCACTCGACCCCGTAGCCGCCGTCGCCCAGGTGGGCCCGCAAGTGGTCAATATCAACACCAAACTGGGCTACAACAACGCGGTGGGAGCCGGTACCGGTATCGTGATCGATCCTAACGGCGTCGTGCTGACCAATAATCACGTGATCTCTGGCGCCACCGACATCAGCGCGTTCAGTGTCGCCGACGGCCGAACCTACGGCGTCGACGTCGTGGGTTACGACCGCAGCCAGGACATTGCGGTGCTGCAGCTTCGTGGTGCCGGTGGCTTGCCCAGCGCCGCGATCGGTGGTGGGGTCACGGTGGGCGAGCCGGTCGTGGCCATGGGCAACACCGGTGGCCAAGGCGGAACGCCACGTGCGCTGGCCGGCAAGGTCGTTGCAGTCGGCCAGACCGTGCAGGCATCCGATGCCCTCACCGGCGCCGAAGAGACGCTGAACGGGTTGATCCAATTCGACGCCGCGATCCAGCCCGGCGACTCGGGTGGGCCGGTCGTCAACAACGCCGGGCAGGTGGTCGGCATCAACACGGCCGCCTCGGAAAACTTCCAACTGTCCCAGGGCGGGCAGGGCTTTGCCATCCCGATAGGTCAGGCGATGTCGGTCGTTGGCCAGATCCGGTCTGGCGGTGGTTCGCCCACCGTGCACGTTGGACCAACGGCCTTCCTCGGCCTCGGCGTTGTCGACAACAACGGCAACGGCGCAAAGGTGCAACGCGTAGTAGGCAGCGCTCCCGCCGCGTCCGTCGGGATCTCCAACGGCGACGTGATCACCGCCATCGACGGTGTGCCGATCAATTCGGCCACCGCGATGTCGGATGCGCTCACACCACACCACCCCGGGGACGTGGTCTCGATTAGCTGGACATCCAAGTCAGGGGTTGCCCGCACCGAGAACGTGACCTTGGCGGAGGGGCCGCCGGCCTAACTTGCCCAGCCGCAGGCCAATTCGTTTGGCGCCGGGCGTGATTCCGATAGTCGCACCTCGGGTACCCATGGCATCGTGGATTTGATGAACCACGAGGGGGACGCCTTCAGGCAGGATCCGGAGCACCATCCCGCAGCGGGCAGTCATGTCGAACGAGGCGTGGTCGAGCACCCGACCGCCGAGGACTTCGGCAACGCCGCGATCTTGCCCGCCGACCCGACCTGGTTCAAGCACGCGGTGTTCTACGAAGTATTGGTACGGGCGTTCTTCGATGCCAGTGCGGACGGTTCCGGTGACCTGCGTGGACTTATCGACCGGCTGGACTACCTGCAGTGGCTCGGCATCGACTGCATCTGGCTGCCGCCGTTCTACGACTCACCGCTGCGTGACGGGGGCTATGACATCCGGGACTTCTACAAGGTGCTGCCCGAATTCGGCACCGTCGACGACTTCGTCGCGCTCGTCGACGCCGCACACCGGCGCGGCATCCGGGTCATCACCGACCTGGTGATGAATCACACCTCCGAGTCGCACCCATGGTTCCAGGAGTCTCGTCACGACCCTGACGGACCCTACGGGGACTACTACGTCTGGAGCGACACCAGCGAGAAGTACACCGACGCCCGGATCATCTTCGTCGACACCGAAGAATCGAACTGGACGTTCGATCCGGTCCGCCGCCAGTTTTATTGGCACCGGTTCTTCTCTCACCAGCCGGACCTGAATTACGACAACCCGGCGGTGCAGGAGGCGATGATCGATGTCCTGCGTTTCTGGCTCGGCCTGGGCATCGACGGGTTTCGTCTGGACGCGGTGCCCTACCTGTTCGAACGGGAGGGCACCAACTGCGAGAACCTGCCCGAGACGCACGCCTTCCTCAAGCGGGTCCGCAAGGTGGTGGACGACGAGTTCCCGGGCCGGGTGCTGCTGGCCGAGGCCAATCAGTGGCCGGCCGACGTGGTCGAGTACTTCGGCGAACCCAGCACCGGCGGCGACGAATGCCACATGGCCTTTCATTTCCCGCTGATGCCGCGCATCTTCATGGCGGTGCGTCGGGAGTCGCGGTTTCCGATCTCGGAGATCCTGGCGCAGACGCCGCCGATCCCCGATATGGCGCAATGGGGAATCTTCCTGCGCAACCACGACGAGTTGACCCTGGAGATGGTCACCGACGAAGAGCGCGACTACATGTACGCCGAGTACGCCAAGGATCCGCGAATGAAGGCCAACGTCGGCATCCGCCGCCGATTGGCGCCGCTGTTGGAGAACGACTTCAATCAGATCCGATTGTTCAATGCGCTGCTGCTCTCGCTGCCCGGCTCGCCGGTGCTGTATTACGGCGACGAAATCGGCATGGGTGACGTCATCTGGCTGGGTGACCGCGACGGGGTCCGGATTCCGATGCAGTGGACACCGGACCGCAACGCCGGATTCTCCACCGCCAACCCGGGCCGGCTCTACCTGCCGCCGAGCCAAGACCCGGTCTACGGCTACCAGGCCGTCAACGTCGAGGCGCAACGCGACACCTCAACATCGTTGCTCAACTGGACCCGCACCATGCTCACGGTGCGGCGCCGCCACGCCGCGTTCGCCGTCGGGTCATTCGACGAATTGGGTGGGTCCAACCCGTCGGTTCTCGCGTTTGTGCGAGAAACCCGAGCCAACGACGGTGCGGAGCGTGACGTGGTGTTGTGTGTGAACAACCTGTCGCGGTTCCCCCAGCCGATCGAACTGAACCTGCAGCAGTGGAACAACTACACGCCGGTCGAGCTGACCGGGCAGGTGGAGTTTCCGCGTATCGGGCACCTGCCGTATCTACTGACACTTCCAGGACACGGGTTCTACTGGTTCCAGTTGTCCGCATCCGAGGAGGAGCAATGACCCGTCTAGGCGAGCTGGCCTGGTCAGACTGGCTTCCGCAGCAGCGGTGGTATGCCGGACGCAACCGCGAACTATCGGCCGCCGCGCCCGGCCTGGTGGTGCAGCTGCGAGATGATCTGGACCTGGTGTTAGTCGACGTCAGCTATACCGACGGCTCCGCGGAGCGGTACCAGGTCATCGTCGGGTGGGATTCCGAGCCGGTCTCCGAGTACAGCGCGCTGGCCACCATTGGCTCCGCTGACGATCACACCGCTTTCGACGCGCTCTATGACGGCGCGTCCGCCCAGTATCTGCTGTCGCTGATCGATTCGTCGGCGGTCCGTGGCTCGGCCGAAGGCACGTCGGACGCCAAGGTGACGTTTGCCAGGGAGCCAGACGTCGAGCTACCGCTGGACGCGTTTCCCCGAGTTTCGGATGCCGAGCAGAGCAACACCAGCGTGATCTTCGATCGCGCGCCGGCGGCCATCTTCAAGGTGTTCCGCCGGGTCAGCCGCGGCATCAATCCGGATATCGAGCTCAACCGGGTGCTTGGCCGGGCCGGCAACCCGCATGTAGCCCGGCTGCTGGGCAGCTATGAGATCGCTTGGCCGGATGGCGGTGCAGGTCCTGACGCGGTGTGCCCGCTGGGTATGGCGACGGCGTTCGCAGCCAATGCGGCCGAAGGCTGGGCGATGGCCACCGCGAGCGTTCGTGACCTGTTCGCCGAAGGCGATCTTTACGCCCACGAGGTCGGCGGCGACTTCGCCGGCGAGTCCTATCGGCTTGGCGAAGCGGTCGCATCGGTGCACGCCACCCTGGCCGACCGCCTCGGAACGGCGCAGGCGGAGTTTCCGGTGGACCGTGTGCTGGCCAGGCTGTCGAAGGCCGTGGCGGCGGTGCCCGAACTGAGGGAGTACATCACCACCCTCGAAGAACGATTCGGCAAGCTCGCGGGCGAAACGATCACCGTTCAGCGGGTGCACGGGGATCTGCATCTCGGACAGGTACTGCGCACTCCGGAGAGCTGGCTGCTGATCGACTTCGAAGGTGAGCCTGGTCAGCCCCTCGCCGAACGGCGAGCACCCGATTCGCCACTGCGCGACGTGGCCGGCGTATTGCGCTCGTTCGAATACGCCGCCTACGGGCCGCTTGTGGACCAGGGCACCGACAAGCAGCTGGCCGCTCGCGCCCGGGAATGGGTCGAGCGCAACCGCACCGCGTTCTGCGACGGCTATGCGGCCGCCTCCGGCGTTGACCCGCGAGATTCGGCGTTGCTACTGGCCGCATACGAGCTCGACAAGGCCGTCTATGAGACGGGCTATGAGTCGCGGCACCGGCCGACGTGGTTGCCGATTCCGCTGCGGTCGATCGCCCGGCTGACCGCCGCCTAGCCTGCGCGGGCCGCGGGTGTCTGGAAGCATGCTCGTGTGCAAAAAGAGATCTACGACAGTGAGGCGAGGTTGTCCTGGGTGCTGGCGGGACTAGCCGGCGTATTGGGCGCAACCGCATACACCCACTCCGCCGGATATTTCGTGACCTTCATGACCGGCAACGCGCAGCGCGCGGTGCTCGGCGTCTTTCGCGACGAGGTGTGGCTGTCGATCACCGCGTCGTTGCTCATTGTGTGCTTCCTTGCCGGCGTGGTGATCGCATCGGTGTGCCGGCGGCATTTCTGGGTCGCGCATCCGCACGGGCCGACCGTGTTGACCACGTTCTGTCTGGTGTTCGCCACCGCCCTGGACATCGTCATTGGCGGCTGGGAAGAGGGCATGGTTGATTTCGTGCCGATCCTGTTCGTGGTCTTCGGTATTGGCTCGTTGAACACGTCTTTCGTCAAAGACGGTGAGGTGTCGGTCCCGTTGAGCTATGTGACCGGCACCTTGGTCAAGATGGGCCAGGGTATCGAGCGCCACATCGCCGGCGGAAGAGTGGAGGACTGGCTCGGCTACTTTCTGCTCTACGCCAGTTTCACCGTCGGCGCCGCTGCCGGTGGCGTCATCAGCGTGGTGGTCACCGGATCCCAGATGTTGGCCGTCGCCTCGATCATCTGCGCGGCGACGACGGGCTACACCTACTTCCACGCCGACCGGCGTGGTTTGTTGAATTAGTCAGCGGGAAAAAAACATCGGCAGCAGCGCTGGCCGTTGCGCTGCTGCCGATGCTGGCTGGGTTATCTCAGGCGGGTCCTACCGGGGTGAGGGCTGGTGCCGGGGCGGCCGGGGCGGCCGGGGCGGCTGGGGCGGCTGGGGCGGGTGCGGCGTTGAGCACCTGCAGGATGTCGGGCTTCATGGCAACCAGCTGCTGGTTCCAGTAGGGCCACGAGTGCGTTCCATTGGTCGGGAAGTTGAACACGCCGTTGCGTCCACCCGAGGCCTGGTAGGTGTCCTTGAAGGTTTGGTTGGTGCGCAGCGTGAGGCCTTCCAGGAACTTCGCCGGCATGTTGTCGCCACCCAAGTCGCTTGGTGTGCCGTTACCGCAGTAGACCCAGATCCGGGTGTTGTTGGCCACCAGGCGCGGAATCTGGACCATGGGGTCGTTGCGCTTCCAGGCCGGGTCACTGGACGGGCCCCACATGCTGTTGGCGCTGTAGCCGCCCGAGTCGTTCATCGCCAGGCCGATCAGCGTCGGCCACCAGCCCTCGGAGGGGTTGAGGAAGCCCGACAGTGACGCTGCGTAGGGGAACTGCTGTGGGTAGTACGCGGCGAGGATCAGGGATGAGCCGCCGGACATCGAAAGCCCCACTGCCGCATTGCCGGTCGGCGAAATACCCTTGTTGGCCTGCAGCCAGGCGGGCATTTCCCGGGTCAGGAAGGTCTCCCACTTGTAGGTGTAGTTTTGGCCGTTGCCCGTCGAAGGCTGGTACCAATCGCTGTAGAAACTGGACTGGCCGCCCACGGGCATGACCATCGATAGGCCGGACTGGTAGTACTCCTCAAAGGCCGGGGTGTTGATGTCCCAGCCGCTGTAGTCGTCCTGTGCGCGGAGGCCGTCGAGTAGGTAGACGGCGTGCGGGCCGCCACCCTGAAACTGGACCTTGATGTTGCGGCCCATCGACGGTGACGGCACCTGGAGGTATTCCACCGGGAGGCCCGGCCTGGAGAATGCTGCCGCGGTCGCCGAACCGCCAACGGCACCGACGAGCCCGGTCAACAGGGCAGCTCCGACGGCCGCGATAGCCAGCCGGCGCGGCGTACCGATCGCTGCGCAACGCAACCGCCGCATCTCTTTCAAGAACGACATAGTTCTACCCATCCCAACTTTCATCGTCTCTTGGTGCCGTGCACCGCGGTCGAATCCGTTCTGGGGGAGTGAAACACAGCCGGGTGCTGTGTTCGGTCTGTCGCCTCCGGGACGAGACGTCGCAGTTGGCTAACGATTGAGTGTCGGCGCGGAATCGGCCTGCTTGGCCTTATCGAACCAGCCGGCGCAACAGTGCTGACGCGGCCGATATCCCCAGTACGGCCGCGATTACCAGAACGGCGATATCCAACGGGTTGAAGCGGGTGCCGATCAGCAACGTCCGCAGCGCGTCGGCCTCGTAGCTGAGCGGGTTGACCGTGCTGAGCCCTCGCAGCCATGCGGGCATCGCCTGGACCGGGTAGAGCGTGTTCGATGCGAAGAACAACGGCATGGTGATGATCTGGTTGATCCCCATCAGGCGATCGCGGCTACGCAACAGTCCGGCGAGCGTCATCGACAAACAGGCAAAGAACGCAGCGCCGAGCACAACGATCACTATCGCCGCCAGCAGTCGGAGCGGATTCATGGTCAGGTGCACGCCAATGAGATAGGCCAACACCAGCACTGCGGCGGCCTGGGGTACTGCCCGCGCACCCGCGGCCGACACCTTGCCGGTGACCAACGCTGACGCTGGGGTGGGTGTCGCCATCAGTTTGGCCAGCATGCCGGCGTCTCGATCCCAAATGACTTGGATCCCATAGAAGCTCGAGATGAACAAGGCCGACTGGGCGATAATCCCCGGCACCAGATAGTCGAGATAGGACACCGATCCGGTGTCTATGGCGTGGACCCGGCTGAAGGTGGTACCGAAGATCAGCAGCCACAGCATCGGCGGCACCATCCGGCTGACGAGTTGGGTGCGGTCGCGCCGAATTTTCTGCCGTTCGACGAGCGCGAACGTTCCAATGCCCGCCACCATGCCGCGGGCGCGGTGACAGCCATGCGGAGCGCGGACGATGATCGGGTGGGCGGCTTCCTCAGCTGACACGGCGGATAAGCCTTCTGCGGGAACGGACTTCACGACGACCGTCCGCGGTGGTCGTCGTCGAGGTCCGAACCAGCGTAATGCCGGAATACGTCCTCGAGGGTGGCGTTCGGCGCTACCGTGGACTTCAATTCGGCGGGCGTTCCGACCGCCCGCAACCTACCTTGGTGCATGAGTGCGACCCTGTCGCAAAGCGCCTCCACCTCCTGCATGTAGTGGGTCGTCAGCAGCACTGTCATGCCGAAAGCCGCCTGCAGCTGTTGCACTTGGGCCCAAACATTTTCACGAGCTATCGGATCAAGTCCAACGGTCGGTTCGTCCAGAATCAGCAACGACGGGCGGTTGACCAGGGCCTGCGCCAGCTCCAACCGGCGCACTGTGCCACCGGAGTAGGTGGCGGCGGGCCGGTCGGCCACGTCGAGCAGCTGCATCGCAGCGAGTGACTCGTCGACGCGGTCGGAGCGAAGGCGGCGCGGCACGCCGTATAGCCGCGCGAACCACTGCACGTTCTCTCGCCCTGTCAAAAGGGGCTCGACCGAAAGCTGCTGCGGCACGTAGCCGATATTGCAGCGAATGTCCAGGCCATGGCGGCGGGCGTCCAGACCTAATATGCGCAATTCGCCGTGTTGTACCGGAGCCAACGTGGTGAATAAACGCACGACTGTGGACTTGCCAGCGCCGTTCGGGCCGAGCAGAGCCATGAACTCGCCGGGCCGTACCTGCAGTGTCAGTTCGTCGACCGCGGTGAGCCGGCCGTAGCGGTGAATCAGATACCGGCAGTCGATCGCCATCGGAAGTGAATCGCTCATGAGTGCCGTTCTTGCAGCGTTAGGACCATCGTGTCGAGGACGGCCAATCCGTCAGTCAGGACAGCGATTTGGCGGTAGTCAATCTGAAAGCGGCATATCCACCACGGGCGGTTCGTTGCCATCCTTGGCGTCAGCCTTAGTTCTGGGATCCGCCAGTGTCGGCTAGCTGGATGGGGCTGTGGTGGATTACCGCTTCGCGATCAAGTGTTCGGGAAATTGGCGTGCCCTGCTATCCCACAGATAGCCGGCGACAGTGGGAACCACGATTCCGCTGGCGGGAGGATCACGGCCGTCCTCCAATTGGGGGACAGTGGACCCGCAGCCGTCGCGACGACCGGTCATATGCACATCGGCGTCGGTAAAGTCGATCGAGATCCCTGTCGGCAATCAGCAGCAACCGCCTGGGTTCTATGCTTACCTCTCATGCGCACCTTCGAGTCGGTAGCCGACCTCGCCGCCGCCGCCGGCGAGACCATTGGGCAAAGCGACTGGGTAACCATCACTCAAGCGGACGTCAACCTGTTCGCCGACGCGACCGGCGACCACCAATGGATCCACGTCGACGCGGAACGAGCGGCCAAGGGTCCGTTCGGCAAGACCATCGCGCACGGCTTCATGACGCTGTCGCTGCTGCCGCGGCTGCAGCACGACATGTACACCGTCAAGGGCGTCAAGCTCGCAATCAACTACGGTCTTAACAAGGTTCGCTTTCCCGCGCCGGTGCCGGTGGGCTCTCGGGTGCGTGCGAATAGTTCGTTGGTCAGCGTCGATGATCTCGGCAACGGGTCCGTACAAGCGACGGTGTCGACCACCATCGAGGTCGAGGGGTCGCCCAAGCCGGCCTGTGTAGCCGAGAGCGTCGTCCGCTACATCACGTGAGCCCGGCGAGCAGACGCAAAAGGCCCCCAAAATGGCCATTTTGGGGGCCTTTTGCGTCTGCTCGCCGTCAAAACTCGGCGATCGCGTGTTCCAGGCGCTCGGCCAGCCGAGCTTCGGCCTCCGCCCGTCGTGTCGGTATGTGCTGGGACGGGAAAGGCGTTGTGATGGGCTGGTATTCACGCAGTGTGCGGCGGGCTACCGTCATCTTGTGCAGTTCGGTGGCCCCGTCGGCGATCCCCAATGATTCGGCGGCCACCATCATCTTGACGAACGGCATCTCGTCGGAGACGCCAAGCGCACCGTGCAGATGCATGGCCCGTTGTACGACGTCGTGGAGCACCTGCGGCATCGCGACCTTTACCGCGGCGATGTCGCGGCGCACCTTCTGGTAGTCATGGTGCTTATCGATCAACCATGCGGTGCGCAGCACCAGCAGCCGGAACTGCTCGATCTGGATCCAGCTGTCGGCGACCTTTTCCTGGGTCATCTGGAGGTCGGAAAGTCGCCCATGTCTGGTCTGCCGAGACACCGCTCGCTCGCACATCATGTCAAATGCCCGGCGCGCCAGCGCAATCGAGCGCATCGCGTGATGAATACGGCCGCCGCCAAGCCGGGTCTGCGCGATCATGAAAGCCTGGCCCTCGCCGCCCAGCACGTGATCGGCGGGCACGCGAACGTCGTTGTAGCGCACGTACCCGTGGCTGGCATGCTTGCCGGACTCTGCCCCCACGCCGACATTGCGCACGATCTCGATGCCCGGCGTCTCGGCCGGAACGATGAACAGCGACATCCTCTCGTATGTGTGGGCCTCGGCGTTGGTGACGGCCATGACAATGAAGAACGACGCGTGCTTGGCGTTGGTGGAAAACCACTTCTCCCCGTTGATGATCCAGTGATCGCCGTCGCGTGTTGCGGCGGTGACGAACAATCCCGGATCGGAACCGCCCTGCGGTTCGGTCATCGAATAGCACGAGGTGATCTCGCCGTCGAGCAGCGGACGCAGGTAGCGGGCCTTCTGCTCGTTGGTACCGAACAACGCCAGGATCTCGGCGTTCCCGGAGTCCGGTGCCTGGCAACCGAACACCGACGGCGCCCAGCGAGAGCGGCCCAGGATCTCGTTGAGCAATGCGAGCTTGACCTGCCCGAAACCCTGCCCACCGAGTTCGGGCCGCAGATGCGCGGCCCACAGCCCCTGGTCCTTCACCTGCTGCTGCAACGGCCGCAGGATCGCCATCATGTCGGCGTTCTTCTTGTCATAGGGGTCGAGGGCGACCAGATCAAGCGGTTCGAGCTCGTCGACCATGAACTTTTCGACCCAGTCCAGCTTCGCCTGGTATTCCGGGTCTGTTTCGAAGTCCCACACTTCTCGGCTGCCGTTCCCCGGCGCACCGTTGCACCGGCTTCGTGAATCGCGTCACACCATCGTAAGCGCGGCGGCAAGTTGGGAGTTTCAGGGTTTTCCTTCGCGACGGGAAGGGCATATCTGCGTTGCGGTGTGCCAGGTATCCGGGGACGACCCGGCAGAAAGGAATGCACCGTGGGAGAATCATCGTTGTCGGCGGCACCGGGCTGATCGGCTCCAAGATCGTGACAAGGCTGAGCGAACAAGGGAGCGAATCCGTTGCGGCCTCACCGAAGTCCGGGGTCAATGCCGTGACCGCTGTGGGACTGGTCGACGCGCTCACCGGGGCAGACGTTGTCGTCGATGCATCCAATACGTCGTCGTTCGACGACAAACCCGCGATCGAATATTTCGCGACCTCCACGATGAACCTGCTAGGCAATCGCCGATGCCGCTACCGAAGACGCCACGGTGCGGCTGCCGGACGCGCTCGTCCAGCCCACAGACGCTAGCGATCTCGCGGACCTGGTGGTTGACGTCGCAATGGGCCAGCCCCTGAACGGCATCGTGGAGGTGGCAGGCCCCGAGCAGTTCACCCTCGATGAACTCATCAGCGAAGTCCTCAACGCCAAACACAGCCCACGAGAGGTCGTCGTCGATGCGCATACCAGCTACTTCGGCGCCCCGCTCGACGAGTCCACGCTGCTACCGGGAGATGGCGCCGTGATTACCAGCACGTCGCTGGACGACTGGATCGCACATCGTCTCCCGGGATGTGCAGGCGCTGGTCGGCTTACAAGAGACGCTGTGCCAGTAGCTGTTTGGCCATTTCCGCGCCCTTACGACTGTCGGCTTGCGCTTTGCGGAACAGGTCGGCCACCTGCTGGTCGCCGTCTCGTTCGGCGTCTGCGATGTAAGTCTCCAGCCGTAACGCGTTCTCCAAGCATTTTTCCGTGTACCAGATCAGGTCGTAGGTCTTGTCGCCGGTTCCAGTCACTTGACCTGTATCGGTGATGCTCACCGTCAATCTCCCTTCCGTAACGATCGTCGAGACATCCCGTTGTTGAGACATCCTTGGTGCTACCCATCGGCGTGGCGCTCAAACGAGGCGCGTACCTGGGATTCGCTGCGCAAGCGTTCCACCATGTGCGGATAGTGCATTTCAAACGCCGGGCGCTGTGAGCGGATGCGGGGCAATTCGGTGAAGTTGTGCCGCGGCGGCGGGCAGCTGGTGGCCCATTCCAACGAGTTGCCATAACCCCATGGATCGTCGACGGTCACCGGTTCGCCGTAGCGATAGCTGCGAAAGACGTTCCAGATAAAGGGAACCATCGACACGCCCAGGATGAACGCGCCCAGAGTCGAGACGACGTTGAGTGGCCCGAAGTCGTCGGTGGGCAGGTAGTCGGCATAGCGGCGGGGCATGCCCATGTCGCCGAGCCAGTGTTGCACCAGAAAGGTTGTGTGAAAGCCGATGAGCGTCAACCAGAAATGCAGCTTGCCCAGCCGCTCGTCAAGGAGTCGCCCGGTCATCTTGGGGAACCAGAAATAGATGCCGGCGAAGGTGGAGAACACGATCGTGCCGAACAGCACGTAGTGGAAGTGGGCGACGACGAAGTAGGTGTCGGTGATGTGGAAATCCAGCGGCGGGCTGGCCAGCAACACCCCGGACAGGCCACCGAGCAGAAACGTCACCAGGAACCCGACCGAGAACAGCATCGGTGTTTCGAAGGTCAGTTGGCCCTTCCACATGGTGCCGATCCAGTTGAAGAATTTGATCCCCGTCGGCACCGCGATCAGATAGGTCATGAAGGAGAAGAAAGGCAACAGCACCGCGCCCGTGGCGAACATGTGGTGCGCCCAGACTGCGGCCGAGAGAAAGACGATGGCCCATGTTGCGTAAACGAGCGTCGTGTAGCCGAAGATCGGCTTGCGAGAAAACACCGGGATGATTTCGGTAACGATGCCAAAGAACGGCAGCGCGACGATGTACACCTCGGGGTGACCGAAGAACCAGAACACGTGTTGCCACAGGATCGGCCCGCCGTTGGCCGGGTCGTAGATGTGCGCGCCGAGGTGACGATCGGCGGCCAAGCCGAACAACGCCGCGGTCAGGATGGGGAACGCGATGAAGATCAGGACGCTGGTTCCCAAGATGTTCCAGGTGAAGATCGGCAGCCGGAACATCGTCATACCGGGTGCGCGCATGCAGACGATCGTGGTGACCATGTTGACCGCGCCCAGAATGGTTCCCAATCCGGACACGATCAGGCCGACGATCCACAAGTCGCCGCCCGCACCCGGCGAGTGGATGGCGTCGGACAGCGGCGTGTAGGCCGTCCAGCCGAAGTCTGCGGCGCCGCCCGGGGTGGTGAAGCCCGCCAAGACGATGAGTCCGCCGAACAGAAACAGCCAGTAGGAAAGCGCGTTGAGCCGTGGGAACGCGACGTCCGGCGACCCGATCTGCAGCGGCAGAACCACATTGGCGAAGCCGAAAACGATCGGCGTCGCATACAGCAACAGCATGATCGTGCCGTGGATGGTGAACAGCTGGTTGTACTGCTCGTTGGACACGAACTGCAACCCGGGGGCGGCCAACTCGGCGCGCATCAGCAACGCCATCAGGCCCGCGGTCAGGAAGAAGCCGAATGCGGTGACAATGTAGAGCTGCCCGATCAACTTGTGGTCGGTCGTCGTGACGACATTGAGCAGCGCGCCGCCGAGTGATTGGCGGCGCGGCGGGAAGGGCCGGCGCGCTACCGGAGGTCGCACCAGGGCGGCTTCGGAGACCATTCCCCTCGCTCACAGTCTGGATTGCCCGTATTCGGGCCGTGGGTACCCGCGAATGACGAGCTGAAACCCGGTCGAGGGCTCAGCGCAGCTTGGGCAACACGTTGCTGCGGTAGAAGTCGATCGCGGTCACTGGGTCGTCCTGGGGAAAGTGCACGAATGGGATGGCGCCGGCGTCGAGAACCGTTTGCAGCGCACCGATGTGGGTTGCGGGATCGCTGCCGACCGTCCAGTTGGCTAGCACCTTATCGATCGGATTTGCCGCGGCGGCCCGCTGTATCTCGACCGGATTGGGCTGGTCGACCGCGCCGGCGGTAAATCGCCACAACGTGGCGGCACGGGTGGCTACGTCGGTGTCGCCGACGACGGCGAACAGCTCCGCGCGTTTGCTCATGCTGGCGGGATCGCGTCCGGCCGCCCGCGCGCCCGCGGTGAATGCGCCGAGCAGCTTTGCGTCCTTGATGTCGTGGGCTTGGGCGATCCACCCGTCGCCGTAGCGGCCCGCCAGCGTGGCGCTTTTGGGGCCGCTGGCGGCGACGAAGATCGGCGGCGGCGTCGGGGGCACGTCGTAAAGCCTCAGCGCATTCGTCTGAAAGTATCGACCCGTGAACGAGATTCGCTCGCCGCTCCACAGCTGGCGGATCAGTCCGATGGCCTCGACCAGTCGGTCGTGGCGCTCCGTGTAGGTGCCGAAGACGTTGGTGGCGGCCTGCTCGTTGAGCCGCTCTCCGGTGCCCAGCCCCAGAAACACCCGCCCGGGACTCAGAATCGCCAGGGAAGCGAATGCCTGGGCGACCGTGGCGGGGTGATAGCGGTAACTGGGACAGGTCACCCCGGTGCCGAACGAGATGCGGCTGGTGCGCTGACCCACGAGGGCCAGGGTCAGCCAGGGAAACATCGAGTGGCCCTGGTTGTCCTGCCATGGCTGCAGGTGGTCGCTGGCCCACACGTACTGAAAGCCGGCTTGTTCGGCGGCCTGAGCCTGGGCGACCAGCTGGTCGGTGCGAAATTGCTCATGCGCCAACACGAACCCCACACCTTTGCCTGACGGCGGCGCAAGACCGGAGGGCGCGCCCCGATCGGCGCCGCGTGTGTGGCAGGCGGCGACTAGCGCGCCGGCGCTGAGCACGCCAGCCCCGGCGGCCATCCGCCCGAATACCCGTCTCGAAATACCCGTCATCAACTCGGAATACCCGCCAACCCATCCACCACACTCTTGGGCTCGGGGGCGCTCGTGCGGGCCACCGGGTAACCCACTAGCCTGATTTGGGTGACCCCGCAGGCCCGCCCGGCGCTCAGAGCCGATGTCCGCGAACTGTCGCGGACCATGGCCCGCGCCTTTTACGACGATCCGGTGATGATCTGGCTGTTCCCCGACGCCACGGCCCGAACCACGCAGCTGCGTCGGTTGTTCGCCACGATGACCCGCCACCACCATCTGTCCCGCGGCGGCGTTGAGGTGGCTTGCGACGGACCGGGCATCGGCGCGGCCGCACTGTGGGATCCGCCGAATCACTGGCGGGAGACACGCCTTGGGGAGTTGGCGATGACGCCGACGCTGCTGTGGGTGTTCGGCTCGCGGATGACGCTTGGACGTGCCGTACAGGAAGTGATGCGGCGTGCGCACCCCGAAGAACCACACTGGTATCTGGCCACCATCGGTAGCGACCCGACCGTCCGCGGCCAAGGCTTTGGACAGGTGCTGCTGCGGTCACGACTAGAGCGCTGCGATGCCGAGCACTGTCCGGCGTATCTGGAGTCGAGCAAGCCTGAAAACGTGCCCTACTACGAGCGTTTCGGTTTCACCGTCACGGGTGAGATCGTGCTGCCCGACGGCGGCCCCCCGATGTGGCCGATGTGGCGGGAACCGCGGTAACGAGCCTCGCCGCGGTTTAGTGGCAGCATCCTCGGGCACCCAATGCAGATGCAAGGCGGCCCCGATAACTCCCTGAAACCGAGTGAGTCCACCAATTCCGATGAGCTTCGCAACGACGACGGCGACACCGTCGTCGACCCACCCGAGGACTGGAGCGAAGCCGACCGGCACGGAATGACGGCGAGCGAAGAGCGAGAGGGCGAATCCCTCGACGACAGACTTGCCGCCGAGGAACCGGACTTTAACGAGGGCGCGGCACGCGACGAGGGGGACCAGGGGGGCCCCGGCCGCGCGCATCGAGGACAGGTCGGCGGCGCCCCAGAGGACGGCGAATCGCTGTACGAGGTGGTCGATGATGAGTAATCCGAAGCGGCGGTGCTAGCGGCGCGCCGCTTAGCGATCAAGCGGGGTTGTCGAGGCGAAAGCCTTCGGGAATCCCGCTACGCGAACCGTCATCGACGTCGTCGATCTCGGCGTTCGAGCCGAATGCGTTCGCGGCGCGCAACGCTGCCAACACTTGCGCTTCGCCACGCAGACCTTCGCGAACGACTCGAATAATCTTTGTCAACATCGGAATTCGCTCCAGTCAACATTCCGGCAACAGCGTCGTCCAGATGGACAACGGCCGCCGAGCGAACCCCTTTCCTGTATGAGAATGGCCGAAGCGAACCGGCTCGCCGCATCCTGCATGTTCACTCCAATCGCCAGCGGCTATCGATATTCGGGTACCCGCGATGGAACGCCGGAAACCACTCGCTGACCCACAAGCGTTTGGCTGCCTAGGAATCGGGCGAAACGCAACGGAATGTTTCAGCCCCGCGGCCTCTTTGCGGCAGCAAGGCCCGTGCGCGTATCCGCCGAACGGAGCCCGGCTACGGCGGCCGCCCGCTCGTGGTCGACAAGGTTCAGTTATCGCGTGATCATGGATTGCTTTTCCAGCCGGCGACACCGATGGCGATCATTCGAAGCTGCTTGACGGCAATACGCCGGATCTCTTCCAGCGCCTCGGCGCTCTGCGCGTCCTCGATGGCCTCGGCAATGACGATCATGGCGTTGACGAACAAAGTCGCCAGCACGTTGAGATCTTCGGTGCTCCAAGCGTTCAGTCCTGGGAAGCGCGCCAGATCGGTGGCCAGCTCGGAGGTGATCAACCGGATCTCGGTGCGGATGGCATAGCGCAACACGGTGAGTCCGCTGGACCGCTCGCGGCCGATCAGGCGCCAATGCTCGCGTCGTTCGGCGACGCTGGCGATCAGGATCTCGACGGACGACTCGATCACCCGATTCGGGTCGAGTTTCCCAGCGCGCGCGCCACGCAGCGTATCGCGCAGGGTGCGGAAAGACTCGTCGATCAGGACCAGGCCGAGGGCCTCCATTGACTCGAAGTGACGGTAGAAGGCCGCGGGCACGATTCCGGCCTCCCGAGTCACCTCGCGCAGGCTCAGGCCGCTGAAGCTGCGGTCGTTGAGCAGCTTCAGCGCGGCGGCGATGATCGCGCGCCGGGTGGCTTCTTTGCGCTCCTCCCGCGAGGGGCTGCCGCGGGTATGGTCGCGCCCTGATCGGTGCGGACGTGAGCTAGGAGTACGGTCGTTCACCGTGTGAACCCTACCACAGAGCTGGTGAAACTCCTTGACGACCTGGGATGTCGCGCAGCACTGTGTACATATGTTCACTCAAAGTTTGAAGCAGCGCGTCCTGGGTTCCAACCTGGTCGACTTGCTTACCGGGCCCCACGGCGTGGATCGCTATACCGAGCTGGTGGTGCCCACCTGGACGCTGGGTGAGGGCCGGGCCAGGGTCGTCGACGCGCGACGAACCACTCCGCGCAGCGTCACCCTCACCCTGGCTCCCAACGACGCATTCACCGCCGCCCACAGCGTCAAGGCCGGGCAGTACGTCAACCTGACGGTCGAGATCGACGGTCGTCGGCACACTCGGTGCTACTCACCGGCCAACACCGAAGGCAGCACCCACATTGAGCTGACGATCGGTCACCACGAAGACGGGCTGGTCTCGAACTACCTGTATGAGCGGGCCCGTCGTGGCATGGTGGTCGGCCTGGGCGGGGTCGGCGGCGACTTCGTGTTGCCCTCGCAGCGGCCGCGTCGGATCCTGTTCGTCTCCGGCGGCAGCGGGATCACGCCCGTCATGGCGATGCTGCGCACCCTGCTTGCCGAGCGCCATACCGGTGAGATTGCGTTCGTGCACTATGCGCGCTCTGCCGCCGAGGCGTGCTACCGCGACGAGCTGGCCTCGATGCGCAGCGTGCGGGTGCTGCACGGCTACACCCGATCCGATGACGGTGACCTTGTCGGCCGCTTCGGTGCCGAACACCTGGCCGCGGCCATGCCGGCGCCGGATGCGGTGTTCGTCTGCGGGCCAACAACTTTGGTCGAGGCGGTGCGGGAGCGCTGCGCCAACGTGTACACCGAGAGCTTCGTGCCCTCGGTGCTCGAGGCGCCGGCCAATCCGTCAGGCGGCCGAGTCACGTTCGCCGACAGCGGGATTGACATCGTCGACGACGGCCGCTCGCTGCTGGAGCAGGCCGAATCGGCCGGCCTGAAGCCGGAGAACGGATGCCGAATGGGCATCTGTCACACCTGCACACGGCGAAAGACCGCCGGCACCGTGCGCAACCTGATCACCGGCGCCGTATCGACCGGACCCGACGAGGACGTGCAGATCTGCGTGTCCGTCCCCGTCGGCGATGTCGATCTATCCCTCTAAACCCAAACGCGACTGTGAATCTGGCGACGGCCGCACGGCGTGTCGCGTCGCGATATTCACAGTCGCGGCGAAAGGAAAGTCATGACAAAGATCACCCTGACCCCCGAACAGGCCGACGCGTTCGGCCGCGAACTCGACGCCATCAAGGAACGCGTGATGGCCGACCTCGGCGAAGAAGATGCCGATTACATCCGCCGCGTCATCAAGGCCCAGCGGGCCTTAGAAGTCGGCGGGCGCGTGCTGCTGTTCCTGCCGCCGGCTTGGCTGTTGGGCACCGCGATGCTAGGCGTCGCGAAGATTCTGGACAACATGGAGATCGGCCACAACGTCATGCACGGCCAATACGACTGGATGCGTGACCCCGCGATCTCCGGGCGTACCTTCGAGTGGGACACCGCCTGCCCGGCCGACCAGTGGCGGCACTCGCACAACTACATGCACCACACGCACACCAACATCGTGGGGATGGACCGCGACATCGGCTACGGCATCCTGCGGATGAGCGAAGACCAGCGCTGGCAGCCGTACTACCTGGGCAACCCGGTCTACGCCTTCCTGTTGATGGTGCTGTTCCAATACGGGGTTGCGCTGCACGAGCTGGAAAGCGAGCGCATCCGCTCCGGCGAGATCAGCTTGGCCGACAAGCGCGATACATTAAAGGCCATCTGGCGCAAGACCCGCCGGCAGACGCTGAAGGATTACGTCGCCTTCCCGCTGCTGGCCGGGCCGTTCGCCCCATTCGTGTTCGCCGGCAACCTGACGGCCAACCTGATGCGCAACGTCTGGTCGTACATGATCATCTTCTGCGGCCACTTCCCCGACGGCACCCAGGAATTCACCGTCGACGAGACCAAGGACGAGTCCCGCGGCCAGTGGTACTTCCGCCAGGTCCTCGGCTCGGCGAATCTGACCGGCGGCAAGCTCTTTCACCTGTTGTCGGGCAACCTCTCGCACCAGATCGAGCACCACCTGTTCCCGGACATGCCGGCCCGCAGGTATGCCGAGATCGCCCCCGAGGTGGAACAGATCTGCGAACGCTACGGCATCCCGTACAACAAAGGGCCGCTGTTGCGGCAGTTCGGCACCGTCGTCCGCAAGATCGTCAAGCTGACCCTTCCGGAGTCGCGTTCACTGCCGCGACGCGCTAGTGCACGTTCGTCGGCGCTTCCGATACCTTCACGAGTTTCACCTCGGGCCGCGTCGGCACTCGGTCGGTGAGAAACCATCGGAACGCGAGGTTGCCACGTGGATAGCCCAGCGCCGTAAGCGAATTGGGGTGGGCCGTCGTCCCGCGCGACAGGACGACCGTCACGGAGCCGTCACTGTTGAGCACCGCGCTATGGCCATTGACGGAACACCGGGCATCGGGTCCCTCCACGGCGCCGTAGGTGGCCATGAACTGATTCCAAACCACCAGATTCCAGAACCTGCACGACGGCGGTCGGTGCGTGATGACCAGCGCTTCGTCGTCGTCCAGCACGAAGCTGCCGTAGGAGTAGCAGGCGTCGCGTGCCGACCAGCCGAAGTTGGCGTCGGGCACTTGGTAGGGAACGGCGAATTGGTTTGCGGCGTGCACGGTTTCGTGCCCTAGCGTGTGCTTGTTGTCGACCCGGGTTCCGACGGCCAGCGGCAATATGGCGAACATGGTGCGCATCCAGGCGGCGGTCGCCCGCAGACGTGCCGCGGTCTCCGCGTCGCCGTGTCGTATCGGCTCCGGTTCGTCGAGCGCCTCGATGTGCCAGGTAACCGGGCGGCCGGTCAGGGGATCGGCTTGGTAGTCACGGGTCATCAGCACGGCCGCGTCGGGTGTGGCAGGGAATTCGAAGCTGAAGTTGCCGTCGGCGTCGACGTCAAGATCGGTGTCGCGGACGATTGAAACGATCCGGTCCGACCATGCGCCGGGCGATGGTTCGTTGTAGGCAGTCACCGAGAAATACACGCTGTCGCCTTTATTGCCACTGATGCGGTAACGGCGCTGGGGATCGACCGAACAGATGAAGTAATAGGCGTCGGTGTTGTCACCGCCCCACCGGCGGTCGCGACGAAACGGCGTGTTGACCGCCACGAACTGTGGCCGACCCGGTTCGGCGAACAGGTACGTGTCGAAGGCCACGCCCAGGGTGGTGGCCAGCATCCGGTAGCCGTCGGCAATGTGCCGGTCGTCGGTCACCGCGCGATCGCCTTCGGTGAACGAGCGGTCAAGGGCACCAAGGGTTTCCAGCAGCTCCTGCCAAGCGGCAGTCGATTCGTGCGTCATGCGCCAATTCCTTTCAGGAGCAATGTGGTTGTGCGATCGACCCAGGCGTCATCGAGTTCGGTGGCGCGGGTGAGCAGGGCAATTAAGGTGAGTCCGGCAATCCCTTCGGCCAGTTCGGTGGCGGTCACGTCGGATCGGACCGCACCCGATGCCGCGGCCTGCTGCAGCCACTCGGCGAGGCCACCGGCAAAGATGCCTGCGAACCGCTGCAAGAGCGCCGAATGCAGGGTCGGATCTGCCGCCATCTCGCCGACCAGCCCGGGCAGGGCCGTCCTGGCGGCCGGGGTGGTCAGGAAGGCCATTGTGCGGCGGACCATCTCGCGCAGGTCCTCGCGCAGCGATCCGGTGGCGGGGATCTCGGTTGCGGCTCCGATCGGGAACACCGCCTCGTGCACGACGTGCGCTTTGCTGGGCCAGCGCCGGTAAATCGCGGGCTTGCTGGTCCCGGCTCGCTCGGCAATGGCCGCGACCGAAAGGCCCGGATAACCGGTTTCGGCGAGCAGCTCAACCGTCGCGCGAAGCACCGCACCGTCGATCCGTGGGTCACGAGGTCTGCCAAATTCGACTACCATTACGTAACTCAACGTAACATAAGTCACCGTGACCCAAGTCCGCCTGGACGACCTCGCTCAGCCCCGATTCAGCGCCGAGGCCCGGCAGATCCTCGACATGATGGCCGCGCTGGCTCCCGAGTGCCCGTTGGATGCCGCGGCGTTGCATGCCAGGGCCAGCGCCGACACCGGCCTGCACGATTTCGGTCCGGCAGACTACCGAGAGCGACTCGAGGTCTACCTCGCCGCCCTACGTGACATCGACGGGTTACACGACGCCGGCGCGGTCAACTTCTTTGCGCAACTGTTGCAGTTGCTCAAGAACCGGCTGCTGTTGACCGAACTGCTGCGCCGCCATCCCGAGATCGACGACATCGAACTGCGCTCGCCGGTGGTGATCGCCGGGCTACCCCGCACCGGCACCACCCATCTGCACAATTTGCTGGCGGCGGCGCCCACCTTCCGCACCATGCCGTACTGGGAAAGCATCGAGCCGTTTCCGTTGCCGTCTGAAGCCGGCCGGAGCGCGGTTGAGCCGGATCCGCGGCGGACGCGGACGGACGTCGCGGTTGGCGTGATCGACACCGTGATGCCGCACTTTCGGCTTATGCACGAGATGACCGCCGATCATGTCCACGAAGAGATCCAGCTGCTGGCCAACGATTTCTCCACAATGCTGCTGGAGACGCTCGCCGACGTGCCGCGCTGGCGCGACTACTACCAAGCCCACGACCAGACGCCCCACTATGAGTACCTGGCCAGGCAACTCAAAGCGATGCAGTTCCTGCGCGGGGGGCGGCGCTGGCTGCTCAAGTCGCCCCAGCACCTCGAGCAGGTACCGGTGCTCGACCGTGTTTTCCCCGACAGCATCGTCGTGTTCACGCACCGGGACCCGGTGCCAGTGGCGCTGTCGATGATCGCGATGATCACCTACTCTGCCCGCATGCACCGCGCACCGGTGCCGGTAGAACGGATCGCCGACTATTGGATCGACCGTCTTGAACGGATGCTCACCACACTCGTCCGCGACCGGGACACCATCGGCTCGGACCGCTCGATCGATGTCCGTTTCGACGACTTCATGGCCAACGAATGTGGTGTTGCCGAGCAGGTGTACGCCCTGGCGGGTGAACCGTTCACCGAAGACGCACGCACGGCGACCGCCGGCTATCTGTCGGGTCACCGGCGCGGCCGACTGGGAAGCGTCGAAACGTCGTGTGCGATGTTCGGGCTCAACGAGGACGACCTGCGTGCCCGGTTCGCGCCTTATGTCGAGCGGTTCTTGGCATAGTCTTCCCAGCATGACCGCTTTGCCCGCGTTAGAAGGCGTCGAGCACAGCTACATCGACGTAGGGGAAGGTGTCACGATCCACGTGGCAGACGCCGGCCCGCCCGATGGTCCCGCGGTGATGCTGGTCCACGGGTTCCCGCAGAACTGGTGGGAGTGGCACGAACTGATCGGTCCGCTGGCCGCCGACGGTTACCGGGTGTTGTGTCCCGACCTGCGCGGCGCGGGTTGGAGTTCGGCGCCCCGCTCGCGTTACCTGAAAAGCGAGATGGCCGAAGATCTGGCCGCGGTTCTGGATCGCTTGGGCGTCGCGACGGTCAAGCTGGTGGCCCATGACTGGGGTGGACCGGTGGCATTCATCATGATGTTGCGTCATCCGGAAAAGGTGACCGGTTTCTTTGGCGTGAACACCGTGGCGCCCTGGGTGAAACGTGACCTCTCGGCGATCCGCAATCTCTGGCGGTTCTGGTACCAGATTCCGATGTCGCTGCCGGTAATCGGTCCGCGGGTGATCAGTGATCCCAAGGCCCGCTACTTCCGAATGCTGGCGTCGTGGGTCGGTGGTGGGTTCTCGGTGCCCGACGACGATGTGCGCATGTACGTCGAATGCCTGCGCCAGCCGGGCCACGCGGAGGCCGGTTCGCGGTGGTATCGCAGCTTTCAGACCACGGAAATGTTGCGCTGGGTGCGCGGCGAGTTTGACGACGCGCGCGTCGAGGTGCCGGTCCGTTGGCTGACCGGCACCAAGGACCCGGTGATCACGCCCGATCTGACCGACGGGTATGCCGACCGCATAAGCGATTTCGAGGTCGAACTGGTCGACGGCGTTGGCCACTGGATCGTCGAGCAGCGACCCGATCTGGTGTTGGATCGGGTACGCGCGTTCCTGCGCATCGAAACCTAGGCACGCTCAGGGCTGGACCCTGGCTTCGGGATCGGCACGTCGTCCGGCACAACATCTTTGGGGCTCGCATAGCAGCGAGCAGTGCGCATCGCGGGCGCCATCGGGACTACTCGACGCCGATCGTCACTTCTGTCGATTTGATGAACACCGTCGCGGGCTGACCGACCGCAAGGCCCAAGCCGACCGCGGCATCTTTGGTGATCGAGGACGTGACCACCTGATCCCCGCCGTCGAGCCGAACCTTGACGATTGCCATCACGCTGCCGAGATCGACCTCAGTGATGATGCCCTTGAGCTGGTTGCGGGTCGAAAGGCGCATAGCAAGGTCCTCCATTGCTCGACGGTTTGGCATTCGAAGCCTAGTAACGCGGGCCGAGCAACGCGATCGACGCGTCCACTGCCGGTTCGACGATGTCGCGCACCGGTCTGCCGTCCTCTACGGCCAGTGCGACTAGCTCGCGTAAACCGCCCACCAGGATCATCGCCAGCGGCGCGGTCAGGGGCGGCAGATTGGCGCGCCGAAAACCCGGGCTGCCGCTCAGGTCGATCAAAAGGCTCGTCAGCAGCTCCAGCCCTTGACGCTGGACGGGGCGCGCGACGTCGCCTATGGACGGAAGCTCGCGAATCCAGCTCAGCGTGATGGCCGGCCGCGACTCGATATTGCCGACGTAGCCCTCCACGGCCTGACGAATCTGGTCGTGCCAATCAGCCTCGGGATCAACCGCCTTCCGGATGTCTTCGGCCATGACCTCGATCTCGACTTGTAGCAGTTCCAGAAAGCACTGCTGCTTGCTGGCGAATTGGTCGTAGAACGTGCGCTTTGACGTGCGCGCGTGGCGGACGATGTCGGCGACCGTGGTGGCGCGGTAGCCGCGTTCACGGATGGAGGCGGTGAGCCCGTCGAGCAGCCGACGCCGAAACGGATCAGGCTCAACCTGAATCGCGTCTCCAGCCAATGCCGTCACGACTGTGCCCCTTTCGGCGAAACGCTTGTCAGGCTTGGTACCACAGAGTACCGTACCGGGAAAGGCCAGCGGTACGCTGCGGTACCAGACCGGACGTTGGGAGTCATACCTCCATGAGCCAAGCAGTCACCGACACGCCAGCGCCGCCGGCGGTCAAGTTGCCTCCCGCGACCCGAATCCCGAAGCTGCTCCAAGGCTTGGTCTTTGCGATGTCACGGCGGGGCATGATGCAACGGGTGGCTCGCCGCTACGGCAATGTCTTCACGTTGAACATCCCAATCTACGGACGGGTAGTGGTGGTCGGTGAACCACAGCTGGCCAAGCAGATTTTCACAACCAGTCCCGACGATCTCGGCAACATCCAACCCAACCTGAGTCGGCTGTTCGGATCGGGCTCCGTCTTCGCCCTGGACGGCGACGATCACCGCCGGCGGAGACGGCTGTTGGCGCCGCCGTTCCACGGCAAGAGCATGAAGAACTACGAGGCCCTCATCGAAGAAGAAACTCTGCGAGAAACCGCCAATTGGCCGGAGGGCCAACCTTTCCCGACGTTGCCGTCGATGAACCACATCACCCTCAACGCCATCCTGCGCGCGATCTTCGGAGCCGACGGCGCCGAACTCGACGAGCTGCGCCGGCTCATCCCGCCGTGGGTCACCCTAGGTTCGCGACTGGCAGCAATGCCGAAACCCCGACGAAACTATGGCCGTTTCGGCCCGTGGGGCCGGCTTGCCGAGTATCGACGCCAGTATGACCTCGTCATCGACAAGCTGATCGACTACGAAAAGTCAGACCCGAACTTCGCCGATCGGACCGACGTGCTCGCGCTGATGCTGCGTAGCACCTACGACGATGGTTCAGTCATGTCCCGCAAGGACATTGGTGACGAGCTACTCACGCTGCTGGCCGCCGGACACGAAACTACCGCGTCCACGCTGGCGTGGGCCTTTGAGCGGTTGACGCGGCACCCCGATGTGCTGGCCGCCTTGGTCGACGAGGCTGATAACGGCGGAGGCGAGCTACGCCAGGCGGCGATCCTGGAGGTCCAGCGGTCCCGCACCGTCATCGATTTTGCGGCTCGGCGCGTGTACCCAGAGGTTTATCAACTCGGTGAGTGGGTCATTCCCCGCGGAGATTCGATCATCGTCAATATCGCGTGGATACACGAAAGGCCCGAGGTGTTCCCGAACCCGGAGCGCTTCGACCCACAGCGGTATATCGGAGGAGGCAAGCCGTCCGCCTTCGCGTGGATCCCCTTCGGCGGCGGCACCCGCCGTTGTGTTGGGGCCGCGTTCGCCAACATGGAAATGGATGTGGTGCTACGAACGGTGTTGCGCCACTTTACTATCGAGACCACTACCGCTCCGGACGAGCAACGGCACTGCCGGGGTGTTGCCTTCACCCCGAAGCACGGCGGTCGGATTGTGGTGAGCCGACGTTGAGCCTGCGGTAATGGCGTCGAACCTGCGCTCAGCGCGGGAGTTGGGGCGAAAAAACCTCGCTCTGAATGCAGGCTCGGTTGCTAATTGCTAATTGCTGGCCCCAGCCCGTCGCGGCAGCTTCCAGCCGGGACGGATGAAGTGGCAGGTATACCCGTTGGGGTAGCGCTGCAAATAGTCCTGGTGTTCGGGCTCGGCCTCCCAGAAATCCCCCGCCGGACTGACTTCCGTCACGACCTTGCCGGGCCACAAGCCTGAGTCCTCGACATCGGCGATGGTATCCAGGGCAATCCGCTTCTGTTCGTCGTCGACGTAGAAGATCGCTGAGCGGTAGCTGGTCCCTCTGTCGTTGCCTTGGCGGTCCTTCGTTGTCGGGTCGTGGATCTGGAAGAAGAATTCCAGCAGCGCGCGGTAGTCGGTGACGGTGGGGTCGTAGAGAATCTCCACCGCCTCGGCGTGGGTGCCGTGATTGCGGTATGTCGCATGGGGGACATCGCCGCCGCTATAGCCGACGCGGGTCGAGACCACACCGGGCTGCCGGCGAATCAGTTCCTGCATTCCCCAGAAGCAGCCGCCGGCCAGAATCGCCCTTTGGTAGTCAGCCATGGGCCCAGGCTACACTCCGCCCGTGAGGTGTAACGGCGCGTGAGCGGCCCGCAATTCTCGCGAAGCGAACTGTCCGCGGCGTTCCAAAGGTTCGAGGACACCGTGGCCCGGGCCGCCGATACCCGCGACTGGGACGCCTGGGTTGAGCACTACACCCCCGATGTCGAGTACGTCGAGCATGCGGCGGGCACCATGCGCGGCCGCGAGCAGGTGCGCGACTGGATTCGGCGAACGATGACGACCTTCCCGGGCAGTCACATGGTGGCGTTTCCGTCACTGTGGTCGGTCATCGACGAACCCACCGGGCGGATCATCATGGAACTGGACAACCCGATGCGCGACCCCGGCGACGGCAGCGTGATCAGCGCGACCAACATCTCGATCATCACCTATGCGGGCGAGGGCCAATGGTGTCGCCAGGAAGACATCTACAACCCGCTGCGCTTCGTGAAGGCGGGCATGAAGTGGTGTCGCACGGCGCAGGCGCTGGGCACCCTTGACGACGACGCGGCGCGTTGGCTGCAGCAGCACGGAGGAACTCAATGAGCGCACCCAAGCTGGTGATCGGCGCCAACGGCTTCCTGGGCTCCCATGTGACGCGCCAGCTCGTTGAGGCCGGCCAAGACGTGCGGGTGATGGTTCGGCCCACCGCCAACACGCGCGCCATCGACGACCTGACCCGATGCTCGCGCTTTCAAGGCGACGTGTTCGACACCGCCACCGTCCGCGAGGCAATGGACGGTTGCGATGACGTGTACTACTGCGTGGTCGACACCCGCGCCTGGTTGCGTGACCCGGCACCACTGTTTCGCACCAACGTGGACGGTCTGCGCAATGTCCTCGACATTGCCAAGCACGCCAACCTACACAGATTCGTATTCACCAGCACCTACGCGACGGTGGGCCGCCGGCGTGGGCACGTGGCCACCGAGGAAGACGTGGTCGACGTCCGCACGGTGACTCCCTACGTCCAATCCCGGGTTCAGGCTGAGGATCTGGTGCTGCGCTACGTCGCGGACCACGGTCTGCCCGCCGTCGCAATGTGCGTCTCTACCACCTACGGCAGCGGCGACTGGGGGCGCACCCCACACGGCGCCTTTATCGCCGGCGCGGTCTTCGGCAAGCTCCCATTTCAGATGAACGGAATCCAACTGGAAGTCGTCGGTGTCGACGATGCCGCCCGGGCCATGATCCTGGCCGCCGAACGGGGACGTAACGGCGAGAAGTACCTCATCTCCGAACGCATGATGCCGTTGAAAGACGTCGTGCGGATTGCGGCCGACGAGGCCGGTATACCACCGCCGCGACGGTCGATCTCGGTACCCGTGCTGTACGCCCTGGGCGCGCTGGGTAGCCTGCGGGCGCGGCTAGCCGGAAAGGACGCCGAACTCAGCCTCCAGTCGGTGCGAATGATGCGCTCCGAGGCCGACATCGACCACAGCAAGGCCGTCCGCGAATTGGGCTGGCAGCCACGCCCGGTAGCGGAATCGATCCGCGAGGCCGCCCGATTCTGGATGGCGATGCGCAAGACCGGCAGAACTAGCATCGTCAGCCGATCCGAATAAGCTCGCGGGAGTGGAACGCGTTCATGTCGACCTCACCGGACCGCCCCAGACCATGCTCGCGACGCTGTACGCCAAGGCGGTCGACGCCGACGCTCCCCGATCGATTCTGCGGGATGCGTACGCGAAGGCCGCCGTGGCGCGCATCGATTACGACTGGGCCGCAACGACTATCACGCCGCGGCGGGCGCCTTCGGTGGCGATCCGCACCGCGCACTTCGACAACTGGACGCGCCAATTCCTGGCAGTACACCACGCAGCGGTGGTGTTGCACGTGGGCTGTGGTTTGGATGCCCGGGTGTATCGGCTCGATCCGCCCACGAGTGTGCGGTGGTACGACATCGACTATCCGGACGTCATCAGGTTGCGTGAGCAGGTATACCCCGGTCGCGACGACTACTGGATGGTTCCGGCATCGGTGACTGACCCGCACTGGTTGGCCGAGATTCCGGCCGACCGTCCCACATTGTTCATCGGGGAGGGCCTGACGATGTATCTGACGAAGGACGACGGGCTGGCGTTGCTTCGTCGTGTGGTGGATCGGTTCGGCTGGGGCGAGCTGCAATTCGACGCGTTCAGCACGTTGGGAATCCGGACGCAGGTGATCAATTCGGTGGTCCGCCGCTCCGGATCGAGGTTGCACTGGGGAATCGACGGTCCCGACGACATCCTCGACGAGGTGCCAGGGGTGCGTCTCCTGGCCTGGCAGTCGGTGTTCGATAGCGACACGTTTGCCCTCGTGTCGCCGTCGCTGCGGTGGCTGGGCCGGGTGATGGCGGCGGTCCCGGCATTGCGGACCATGGCGCAGTACCACCGTTATGCGTTCGGCCGGGAATGTTGACTGCCAACGGGCGTTGCACCAAGACATGAGCCACCGCAAAGTCTTAGAACCCAACGCAGGACACCCAATCACCATCGAGCCCACTGGCGGGCGGGTACAGGTTCGCGTCAACGGCGAACTCGTTGCCGACACGTCCGCGGCCCTGCAATTGCAAGAGGCCACGTTGCCGCCGGTGCAATACATTCCACTAGGCGACGTAGTCCAGGATGTGCTGACTCGCACCGACACCAGCACCTACTGCCCGTTCAAGGGCGAAGCCAGCTACTACAGCGTGACTACTGCGGCCGGCGAGACCGTCGATGACGTGATCTGGACGTACGAACAGCCCTATCCCGCCGTCGCCGCGATCGCAGGGCACGTGGCGTTTTACCCCGACAAGGCTGAGATCAGGGTGACCCGCTAGCGGCACCGGCCTCCGGGTACACCTGTGCCAACGACTGAGTATCGCTGTATTCGCGCAACGACACGATCATTCCGTCGCGGGTATCGAAGATGAAGACGAACGGGCTGTCATATCGGGCGCCGTCGACGGTGAGGCCGTCGCAATACCCCTCCACCACTACCGTTTCGCCTTCGTTGACGCAGCGGCGCAGCTCGATGTTGACCTCGAAGACCTTCTTGCGCCGCTCGACCGCTCGGCGCAGCGTCTGCTTGTCGTAGGCCTGGCGGGTGACGATGCTCCAGTAGGTGAAGTCGTCGCTGAGCAGCGCGAAGCCCTCGTCGAGATCTCCCCCTTCGCACATGCTTTGCATGAACATCCATGCCAGTTCGGCCTGCGGGTCGTCGAACGGCGTCATCACAACCGCCATCCTGGCTCCCGAGGTAGTTTGTGGTCAATTTGATGGACCATCCGGCGGAGTTATCGGGTTGAAGAGCACGCGCACTGTCGCATTCTCCGGGGCGGCCACCTTCGGTCATACATTGGCGCCTTTGCGCCGTGGCCGTGGCGATCCGTGCTTCCGGGTTTCCGGCGACGGCACCATCTGGCGGACCAGCCTGCTGTCCACCGGGCCGGTGACCGCGCGGATCGGCCGGGCGGCATCTGACGCGGCCCACTGCGTGGCGTGGGGCAGTGGTGCCGAGGAGTTCATCGACATGCTGCCCGCAATGCTCGGCGCCGCCGACGATGCCTCGGATTTCATGCCGCAGGATTCGACGGTGGCCGCCGCGCACCGGCGGCTTCCGCATTTGCGCCTGGGCCGCACCGGGCAGGTATTGGAAGCTTTGATCCCGGCGGTCATCGAGCAACGTGTGCCCGGCGCCGACGCCTTTCGGTCGTGGCGAGTGCTGGTGACCAAGTACGGGACACCGGCCCCGGGGCCCGCGCCGGGCGGGATGCGGGTGCCGCCGTCGCCCGAGGTATGGCGACGCATCCCCTCCTGGGAGTTCCACCGGGCCAACGTTGATCCCAGGCGTGCCCAGACGGTGGTGGGTTGCGCGCAACGGGCGGCGTCGTTGGAACGGCTGGTAGCGCTACCGGCGGCGCAGGCACGCGAGGCGCTCACATCGCTGCCCGGAGTGGGAGCTTGGACCGCGGCCGAGACCGTGCAACGTGCCTTCGGCGATGCCGATGCGGTGTCGGTGGGCGACTACCACATTCCGAAGATGATCGGCTGGACTCTGGTGGGCCGTCCGGTCGACGATGCGGGCATGCTCGAGCTGCTAGAACCGATGCGCCCCCATCGCCACCGGGTGGTCCGGTTGCTTGAAGCCAGCGGTCTGGCCTACGAACCGCGGCGCGGCCCTCGGCTGCCGGTGCAGAAGATCCGCTCCCTCTAACCCGGGGAGTGGGTTGGTCCCCTGCCGTGAGGGGGCGTGTCGGTACGGAGACACGCCGAGGATGACGTACAACTGCGCACGGTCACGCGGCTCCGGCCTCACGCCTGCGCTCGGCCGCGGCGGCTTCCCGGTTCAGCCGCTGCGCTTCGTAGATGGTGACGTTGGTGCGCGACATCAGCAACGACGCGATGCCGACGGCGATGATCGCTCCGGGTACCACCGAGAACGAGCCGGTCATCTCCGCAACCATGATCATGATCGCCAGCGGCGCCCTCGCGACGCTCCCAAAACACGCCATCATCCCGACCACCACGAAGATCCCCGGCGCGTCCGGCACCCCCGGCAGCCCGGTCAGCTCGCCCAGGCGCCAGACCGCGGCCCCCACGAAGGCGCCGATAACGATTCCGGGCCCGAACAACCCGCCGGATCCGCCGGTACCGATTGACAGCGACGTGGCAACGATCTTGGCGATGGGCAGGACGATGATGATCCACAACGGAATCGCCATCAGCGAACCCCGGTCGGCGGCCAGCTGCGCCCAGCCGTAGCCACTGCTCAGGACCTGGGGGATCAGCAGGCCCAACAGCCCGACCAAGAGTCCGCCGATCGTCGGCTTGATGACGGGCCCACCGGGAAGCCGGTGGGTCAGCGCCACTGATGCGTGGAAGATTCGTGCATACAGATAGCCCACGGCCGCGGCGGCCAGACCGAGGACCACGAACCACAGCAGCGGCCACGCCCTTTCGAACCGATACTCAGCGTCGATGTAGCCGAACAGTGGGTCGAATCCCAAGAATGAGCCGAGCACCGCATACGCCGTCCCCGAGGTGATGAATCCGGGCAGCAGGATGCGGTAGTCGAAGTCGTCGCGGTAGGGGATTGACGCGGCCAGGACTGCTCCGCCGAGTGGTGCGGCGAAGATGGCGCCGATGCCCGCGCCGATCCCCAGTGCGACCGCGGTCCGGCCGTCCTCGTCGGACACACCGAGCCGGCGGGTCAGCAAGGAGCTGAAGCCGGCCGAGATCTGCGCCGTCGGCCCTTCGCGGCCACCCGAGCCGCCAGAGCCGATGGTCAGCGCGCTGGCCACCATCTTCACCAGCACGGCGCGGCCACGGATGGCGCGGGGGTCGCCGTGCACCGCTTCGATCGCTTCGTCGGTGCCGTGACCGGTGGCCTCTGGGGCGAACTTGGCCACGATGACCGCCGACAGCAGGGCACCGCCGGTCGTCACCATCGGAATCGCCCACGGCCGGACGAAGCCGGCCGACCCGCGACTACCGCCACCCTCTCCAACGGGCCTGGGGATGTGGTATCCCGCCAGGTAGCCGAGGAGAAATTCGCCGGTGTATCGCAGCGCTAGGTAGAAGAGCACCGCCCCCAGGCCCGCGATGACGCCGATCGTGATGCCCAGCAGAAACCACTTGCGTAGGTAACCGGCGCTTCTGATCGATGCTCCGAATCGTCCGCCGGCGGCTCCCCCGGCATCGAAGGGCGAGGTCATTGCGTGGGCCTGACGAGCACTCGGCCATCCTAGACAACCGGGAATAACCGGACCGAGGTCCGGTTATACGGGTAACTGTAGCAAGGAGGTAACCATGCCCGCTATTACCGCAGACACGCTCACGTTGCCGCGGGTGGGACCGGCCAGTCCCGCCGACACCGAGCGCCCGGTCCGATCGATCACCACCGGTCCTCGAGGGCATGAAGGTCTGGGCTTCCCGGTGGTAAGGGCCTTCGCCGGGGTCAGCACGGCCGCCCTGGATCCCTTTGTCCACATGGACCAGATGGGTGAGGTGGAGTACCAGCCCGGCGAACCCAGGGGCACCGACTGGCATCCGCACCGCGGCTTTGAAACCGTCACCTACATGATCGACGGCACGTTGGTGCACCAAGACTCCCACGGCGGCGGCGGCCTGATCGCGGACGGCGCGACCCAGTGGATGACTGCTGGGTCAGGGATTATACATATCGAGACGCCATCTGTCGACATGGTAAATAGTGGGGGAACATTTCATGGCGTACAGCTGTGGGTGAATCTTCCGCACCGCGATAAGTTCACCCCGCCTCGGTATCAGGCCATTGAAGGCGTCGACACGAGGCTGATCGCTTCCGACGACGGCGGCGCGCTGATCCGCATCATCGCCGGTGAAATTGACGGCCATCGCGGGCCGGGGGCCACCCACACGCCGATCACGCTGGCGCACGCGACACTGGAAAGCGCTGCGCGACTTAATATTCCGTGGCGCCGCGATTTCAATGCGCTGGTTTACCCGCTGTCCGGACGGGGATCAGTCGGTCCGGTGGGACATCCGATTCGGCAGGGGCAGTTGGCGGTTTTGGGGCCTGGCGACCGAATCACCATCGCCGCCCGGTCGACTTTGGACGTGCTCATCCTTGGCGGACGGCCGATTCGGGAGCCGGTTTTTCACTACGGACCGTTCGTCATGAACTCGCGGGCGGAAGTGATCGAGGCGCTCGAGGATTACCAAACTGGGAAGTTCCGTAGCATCCCGCCGAACGCCGTGATGCCACTCCACCGCGATGGCACACTTTGAAAATGCGGGTTACGGCCAGTCGCGGCCCGGGACGTCCCCCAGCGGCGAAAGCAGACGAGACGCGTGGGCGCATCCTACGTGCCGCTCGCCAGGTCTTCAGCGAACGCGGCTACGACGGGGCGACCTTCCAGGCGATCGCGATTCGCGCGGATCTGACTCGGCCGGCGATTAATCACTACTTCCCCAGCAAGCGGGCGCTGTATCGGGAGGTGGTCGAGCGCACCAACGAACTCGTCGTTGCGGCCGGTATCGACGAGGCCCGGCGTGAGACGACGCTCATGGGGCGGTTGGCGGTGTTCATCGCTGTAGCGATGAAGGCAAATTCCGAGTATCCGTCCGCGTCTGCGTTCCTGATCACCAACGTCCTCGAATCTCAGCGTCATCCGGAATTGAGCCAGACCGAAAACGATGCTGTTCTGGTTAGCCGGGAATTCCTGACACTGGCTGTCAATGATGCAATCGAGCGCGGTGAAGTCATCGCCGATATCGATGTACCCGCGTTGGTCGAGACATTGCTCGTCGTACTCTGCGGTGTCGGGTTCTATGCCGGTTACGTGCGCAGCGCCGAAGAGATGGCCGCCCTCATCGACATGTTGCGGCAGCTGCTGGGTGGCACGGTCTGGCGGTCCAACGCCTAACCCGCGGTCGAGCCCGGTGACCTCGCGCACAAAGCGTATAGATTGCCTAACTTATTAGGTAGCATGGTCGTCGCATGAGCCGGGCTGGTGACCGCGGCCAAACATCTGATCACGGTAGAAAATTCACGATGCGGAGCACGCAATGAGCACGATGCGCACCCATGACGACACCTGGGACATCCGAACGAGCGTCGGTGCGACAGCGGTGATGGTGGCTGCCGCACGGGCCGTCGAAACCGACCAGGCCGACCCGCTGATTCGCGACCCGTACGCCAGGCTGCTCGTCACCAACGCCAACGCCGGCGCCATCTGGGAAGCGATGCTCGACGAGTCGATGGTTGCCAGGGTCGAGGCTATCGACTCCGAAACCGCGGCCACCGTGCAGCACATGCGCAGCTATCAAGCGGTCCGGACCAACTTCTTCGACAGCTACTTCGCCGACGCCGTCGCCGACGGAATTCAGCAGATCGTGATTCTAGCGTCCGGACTCGATTCCCGCGCTTACCGGCTGGACTGGCCGGCCGGCACCACCGTATACGAGATCGATCAGCCTCAGGTGCTTGCCTACAAGTCCGCGACGCTGGCGACGAACGGCGTGACGCCGGCCGCGCAGCGCCGTGAGGTGCCGATCGATTTGCGTCAGGACTGGCCGGCGGGCCTGTGCGCTGTGGACTTCGACCCGACGGCGCGGACCGCCTGGTTGGCCGAGGGGCTATTGATGTATCTGCCCGCCGAAGCTCAGGACCGGCTGTTCACCCAAATCGGTGAGCTCAGCCCGACCGGGAGCAGGATCGCCGCCGAGACGGCGGGAAACCATGCCGATGAGCGCCGTGAACAAATGCGGGAACGGTTCCGGAAGGTGGTCGAGACGCTAGGCCTCGAGCAGACCGTCGACGTGCAGGAGCTGATTTATCACGATCCGGACCGGGCGGTCGTCGTTGACTGGCTCAACGAACACGGCTGGCGGGCTACCTCCCAAAACGCCAGCGACGAGATGCGCCGCGTGGGCCGTTGGGTTCAAGGGGTGCCGATGGCCGACGACAAGCAGGCGTTCTCCGAGTTCGTGACGGCGGAGCGGTTGTAACGACACGCCTATTGCGGCCCCAACCTGGTGACTAGGATCGCGGGTATCGCCGATGAGCGGCCGTGCGCCAACAGCAGCGGGTGGCTCCGGAAAGGAAGGACGACGATGACCACCGAATCCCCACCCAAAGCCGCGCCCGCGTCTGGTGCATCCGAATCAACCGATGTCACCCGGACGGTCGCTCGGCTCCGTAAGACCTTCGCCACCGGGCGCACCCGCAGCATCGAGTGGCGTAAGCGGCAGTTGCTCGGGCTGCAACGGTTGATGGAGGAGAACGAGGCCGCGATCGGCAAAGCGCTCGCCGAGGATCTGGACCGCAACACGGTCGAGGCGTTCATCGCCGATGTGGCAACCACGATCGCCGAAGCGAAGTACGCGGCCAAGCGCGTGCGCAGATGGACGCGCCGCAAGTACCTGCTACTAGAGGCGCCGCAGTTGCCGGGTCGTGGCTGGGTGGAATACGAACCCTACGGCACCGTGCTAATCATCGGCGCCTGGAATTACCCGTTCTACCTGACGCTGGGTCCGGCCGTCGGGGCAATTGCCGCCGGGAACGCCGTCTTGCTCAAGCCCTCCGAAATCGCCGCAGCATCGTCGCATTTGATGGCCGAGCTGATACCTCGCTACCTCGACAACGATGCGATCGCGGTGGTCGAAGGCGACGGCGCAGTTAGCCAGGAGCTGATCGCGCAAGGCCTGGACCGCGTCATGTTCACCGGTGGCACCGAGATCGGCCGCAAGGTCTACGAAGGCGCGGCACCGCACTTGACCCCGGTCACCCTCGAACTGGGCGGCAAGAGCCCGGTGATCGTCGCGGCCGACGCCGACGTGGACGTCGCGGCCAAGCGGATCGCCTGGATCAAAATCCTCAATGCCGGCCAAACCTGCGTCGCACCCGACTATGTGTTGGCCGACGCATCGATTCGCGATGAACTCGTCAGCAAGATCGGCGCCGCGCTCACCAAGTTCCGGTCCGAGGAAGACCCGACCGGACTGCGCATTGTCAACCAGCGCCAGTTCGACCGGCTCAGCGGCTACCTTGACGCCGTGAAGGCCGACGGCAAAGGCAACGTCGTTGTCGGAGGCGGGTGTGACGCATCCAGCCTGCGCATCCAGCCAACAGTAGTCGTCGATCCCGACCCGGACGGGCCGCTGATGACCAACGAGATCTTCGGCCCAATCCTGCCGGTGGTCACGGTCAAGTCCCTGGACGAGGCGATAGGCTTCGTCAACTCGCGGCCCAAGCCGTTGTCCGCGTATCTGTTCACCAAGGGGCGCGCCACCCGCGAACGGGTCATCAAAGAAGTGTCGGCAGGCGGCATGCTGGTCAACCATCTCGCCTTTCAGGTGTCAACGGCCAAGCTGCCGTTCGGCGGCGTCGGTGCGTCGGGCATGGGCGCCTACCACGGCAAGTGGGGCTTCGAGGAGTTCAGCCACCGTAAGTCGGTGCTGACGAAACCGACCCGGCCCGACATGTCGAAGATGATCTACCCGCCTTACACCGAGCGGGCTTTCAAGCTAGCTCGCAAGCTGTTCTGACCCGACTTCAAAGACTGGAGAGAGGAACCTGATGCCCGGAGTGCAGGATCGCGTCGTTGTCGTTACCGGGGCCGGCGGCGGACTGGGCCGTGAATACGCTCTCACCCTCGCCCGCGAGGGCGCCTGCGTGGTTGTCAACGACCTCGGTGGAGCCCGCGACGGGACCGGCGCTGGGTCGGCGATGGCCGACAACGTCGTCGCCGAGATCCGTGAGGCCGGTGGCCGCGCGGTCGCCAACTATGACAGCGTGGCCGAGCCCGACGGCGCAGCGAACATCATCAAGACCGCGCTCGACGAGTTCGGCGCCGTGCACGGTGTGGTGAGCAACGCCGGGATCCTGCGCGACGGCACCTTCCACAAGATGTCGTTCGAGAACTGGGACGCCGTGCTCAAGGTCCACCTCTACGGTGGGTACAACGTCATCCGGGCGGCGTGGCCGCATTTTCGTGAGCAGAGCTATGGCCGGGTGGTCGTCGCCACCTCCACCAGCGGGCTGTTCGGAAACTTCGGCCAGAGCAACTACGGGGCAGCCAAACTCGGCCTGGTCGGCTTGATCAACACCTTGGCGCTGGAGGGTGCCAAGTACAACATTCACGCCAATGCGCTCGCCCCGATCGCGGCCACCAGGATGACTCAGGACATTCTTCCGCCCGAGGTCTTTGAGAAGCTGACGCCAGACTTCGTTGCTCCGGTGGTGGCCTACCTGTGCACCGAGGAATGCGCGGATAACGGATCAGTGTTCATCGTCGGTGGCGGCAAGGTGCAACGGACCGCGTTGTTCCAGAACGACGGCGCCGTCTTCGACAAGCCGCCGTCGGTGCTGGATGTCGCGGAGCGCTGGGCCGAGATCACCGACCTGTCCGCCGCGACCAAAGCTGGATTCAAGCTGTAGCTTTCATGAAAGCTTGTGTTGTACAAGAGCTTTCCGGGCCGTCCGGCATCGTCTATACCGATGTTGATGACGCCTCCGGCGGTGACGACAACCTGGTCATTGAGGTTCGCGCCGCCGGCGTGTGCTTTCCCGACCTGCTGCTGAGCAAGGGTGAGTACCAACTGAAGTTGGCGCCGCCGTTCGTGCCCGGCATGGAAACCGCGGGTGTCGTGCTTTCGGCGCCGTCGGATTCGGGTTTCCGTGTGGGCGAGCGTGTTTCGGCGTTCGGAGTGCTCGGCTGCTACGCCGAGCAGGTAGCCGTTCCGGCGGCAAATGTGGTGCGCAGCCCGGCAGAGCTTGACGATGCCGAAGCGGTGTCGTTGTTGGTGAACTACAACACCATGTACTTCGCCCTGTCCCGTCGTGCCGCCATGCGGCCGGGCGACTCGGTGCTGGTGCTGGGCGCGGCCGGCGGGGTGGGCACGGCCGCCGTCCAGATCGCCAAGGCGATGGGCGCCAGTCAGGTGCTCGCTGTGGTGCACCGGGAGAGCGCGATTGACTATGTCGCCTCGCTCGGGGCCGACGTTGTGCTTCCGCTGACCGACGCCTGGGTCGAGCAGGTTCGTGAGCACACTTACAGGCAAGGGGTGGACATCGTTGTCGACCCCATCGGTGGTTCCGCTTTCGGCGACGCGCTCAACGTGCTGGCGATCGACGGCAAGTTGTTGGTGATCGGGTTCGCGGCGGGAAGCATTCCTACACTCAAGGTCAGCCGCCTGCTGCTGCGCAACATCAGCGTGGTGGGCGTCGCGTGGGGCGAATACCTGAACGCGGTCCCCGGTTCGGCCGAGCTGTTTTCCTGGGGCTTGAATCAGTTGGTCTTTCTGGGCCTGAGACCACCTCCGCCGCAACGTTATCCGTTAAGCGAGGCCAAGGCAGCGTTGCAGAGCCTCGACGACGGCGGCGTGCTCGGCAAGCTGGTCCTGGAGCCGTAGGCGCGGCTAGGCGGCACCCGTGAGGTCGCCAATAACCGACTCGAGGGCGTAGAAGAGCACGGAGGCCTCGAAACCGCCGGCGAGCGTCAACAAGGCCACGTCGGCGGCGATCGGGTAACCGATGGCGTTGACCAGTCCGATGGGATCGCCGGTTGCCGCCTGTGCGATCCCGTCCAGGAAGAGGTTGAAGTTATAGGACGGAACAATGGTCACGAGGGTGTTCAAGATGTCGGCTGTCGGCAGCGCAACAGCGTAAGCGTCGGCGGCCGCGCTCGAAATGGCTTCGGCGATCTCGGTGTTCGCCGCTTGAAGGGCGTCGATGAAGCCGTCGATTGGCGAGCCCGTGGCCGCCGGCAGGCTGGGGAGCGCCCATGGCGTTGACGAGCCGCCGGTCTGCGCGAGGCCCGCCAGCGACAGGTCGGGCGGCATGGTCGGCGCCATGGCCTGGATGTCGCTTACGAAGGCAGTGACACCCTGTTGGGCCAGGCTGCCCATGTCGGCCGCGAACGTTATGGGGTTGATCGGCGGAAACAGCCCGAACGGCGTGGGCACATCGGCGTACCCGGTCGAATAGCCGTAGCGGGGATCGCCGTAGCCCAGGTTGACCAGATAGGTCAAGTTCGGCTGCACCAGATCCGCCAGCGGATCGCCGATCACCGGGACCGCTCGCAGCGGCTCCAGGAGCGGAAGATCCGGGTGGGTGATCATGTAGTAGTGCTCGAGCCCGTTGTTGCCCGGGGATACCGGCAATTCGACGAGGCTGTAGCCGGGGGGAAGGTTGTTCGGATCCAGGCCGGGGTAGTTACCGTGCACGGATTGGATGCCCATGAAGGCGTTGAGGTCGGCCAGGAAATTGAGCGGGTACTGGGGGAAGTCGGCGTACCCGTCGTATTGGAGTGTGTACTGGGTGAGCGGGTAACCCGTGTTCGATGGCGTCGCCCCGTAGAACTCCAGGCCCAGCGCCGGCATGGACAGACCCGGAAAGCGCGACAGCAGACCGCCGTTGGCTGCCATCGGATTGCCCAGCAGGGTGAAGCTGAGCATGTCCGCGCTCGGGCTCCCGACGGCCGCGAGGTTGCGCATCTCGATCGAGGAGAGGATGGCGCTTTGCGAGTAGCCCAAGACGGCAACGCTTTGTCCGTTGGTGATGAGCCCCTGGGGCCCAAAGAGGGCGTTGTGGAGCATTTGTACGCCGAAGGTCACCGACTGGTTGAGGGGCAGGTCCTTGATCTGGGTCAGCGGGTATAACCCCTCGGGCGTGTTCAGGGGTATGTTTCCGCCGAGCACATTGAAACCGGCTGTGATGAACGGGCGAACGCTGGCCATGTAGTCCGGTGACGGTATCGGCGTGCCGCTGCCGGTCATGATCAACGCCACGTCGAATGTCGCCGCCGCAAGGGGCGCCGCGACGACACTCCCGCCGGCGGAGCCGGTTGTCGCGGTGCCGCCGAGCAACGACTGGATGGGCGCGGTCAGCGCTCCCAGTGCCCCCGACACGGCTGCCGCATTAGCGGCCTCGGCTTCCCCGTAGGCGGTGGCCGCGGCGGACAATGCCCGAACAAATTCTTCGTGGAAAGCGGCTGCCCACCTGATCAGCGCCTGATACTCCTGGCCATACGCGCTAAACAGCGTTGCGGTGGCCGCCGACACCTCGTCGGCGGCCGCCGCCACCAGGCTGGTTGTCGGGCCGGCCGCGGCCGCATTGGCCGCGTCTATCGCCGAACGAATTCCCGCCACATTCGCCGCGGCCTCGGCCACCAGCTGCGGTTGCGTCACCAAGTACGTCATCGACCAACCCCCTTCACGGGCAAGGCTTTTCGTCTTCCCGTCGCTATGCCGACGATGCCATGAAACCGATCCGGGCGAAGCCGGTCACCGTGACGCCGGCATTAGTTAGCCTAGGTCGCCAACAGCCGGCCGTTTGCCGTTTCCTTAAAAATTTCTGAACCGCCGCGTGCTAGACGTTGAGGCTCTGGAGATCCTGAGCAATCGTTGCCGCCGCTTGCACGACCGCGATGGCCTCGATCATGGCGCCGAGCGCGGCCAACCCGAAGGTCGCCGCGAGCGGAAGTTCGATCGCACCGACGAGGCTTCCGTGCGCTAGCTCGTTGAGGAACAGGCTGAGGTTATAGGCCGGGAGGATGGTGACGAAGGCAAGACCTATGTCCGCCGTCGGAAGAAGGACCGAGTAACCCGTCGAGACGGCAGCAGTGAGAACCTCCGCGACGCGCAGCGGCGTCGAGGGCACCGGGGGAGTCGGTTCCGGCAGTACGGATTGGATGTACGGCGGGAACGCGAGCGACGGCATTTCGGGTGGGGTCGAAAGGGCGACCGGCAGGCTGGCCCAGAAGTCCGAGACACCTTGCTGGGTCCCGGCGACGAGCGCGTCGGCGACCACCTGTGGGGGGACGTCCGGGAACAATCCGAACGGAGTAGGAACATTCGCTGGGCTCGTCGAATAGCCGTAGTTCGGGTCGCCGTAGCCCAAATTGACGATCACCTTCAAGTTGGGTTCGACCAGGGCGGCCAGCGGTTCACCGATCACCGGGATGGCCCGCACCGGAGCCAACAGTGGCAGGTGCTCGGTGCGAATAATGTAGTAGGTGTTCGACGTGGGGCCCTCTGTTGGCAATAGGACGGCGTTCGCTATGTCCGAAGGCGGCAGGGTCGCGTACTGCGTGTGCAGCAAGAGAATACCCATCGTGGCGTTGAGGTCAGACAAAACATTGAGCGGATACCGCGGGAAGTCGGCGAAGCCGTCGTATTCGATCGTGTAGGTCGTTGTCGTATAGGGGTTGTCCGGAGTCGCCCCGTAGAACGGCAGGCCGATGCTTGTGATGTTCAGACCGGGTATGCGCGCGAGGATGCCGCCGTTGGGATTCATCTCGTTGCCGGTCAGCACAAAGGTGAGCTGCCCCGTATACGGCGCACCTTCGGAAATGAGGCGCTGCATCTGCAGTGACGCGATGACGGCGCTTTGGGAATACCCGAAAACGGTGACGTTATCTCCGGCTTCGAGCCGCGGTATGAGCGCGTTGTTGAGAATAGTGAGGCCCTCCTCCACCGACTTTTGGAGGGTCAAGCTTTTGACGCCGGTAATGGGATAAAGCTCTTCGGGGGTGACGAGGCCCTGGGTAAGGTCCGGGACGAACGGAATGTACCGTGCCACGACGTCGTCAATATACGTTTGTGAAGGTATCGGCATTCCCGTGCCGCCCATGATTAACGCTACGGCTGCGGCAGCGGGTGGCTGGGCAGCAGGGCTGAGCGCGGCCTGCACAGCCGCCGCATTGGCTGCCTCGGTCGCCGCGTAAGCGCTCTCAGCGGTGGCCAATGTCTGGGTGAACTGGGTTTGCAACGCCGCAAGTCGCGCGCTGATCGCTTGGAACTCCTGGCCGTACGCGCCGAACAGCTTCGCGATGGCGGCCGACACCTCGTCGGCGGCGGCCGTTGCCACCGCGGTCGTCGGCGCCGCCGCAGCAGCAGCGGCCGCATTGATCGCGGAACCAATTTCCGCCAATTCCGTAACCGCGGCCGCCAACGTTGGCAGCTGTGCGCTCACATATGTCATCGCGTCAACCCTCCCTGGCGGCCCGGGTCGCTCCCCGCAAAACAAACCCGATGAACCCGATGAACTCGCTGCTAACAGCCCGTGACTCCTGAGAATACGGCGACCCCGTGAGCATGTCTGGCCTTTGCGCAGACACCTAGAATCGGGTCAAGACAGCAATTTGCCGCGCACGCGTTCCACGTCCGCCTCGGTGATACCCGCGTCGCGTAGGTAACCGGCCAGCGATCCGAATGCCTCGTCGATCGTCTGCCAGGCGGCGGCCAGATACTCTGGGCGAACACCGAGGACCCCGTCGGACAACCGGGCCTTGGTGAAGGTCACCACCTCGGGTGTCACGGTGTCCACGCGCTGCTGGATCATGTCGGTGATCTGGGCTCTGAGCTGGGGGACGGCGTCGTTGCTGCGCAGGTAGTCGGCGACGATGACGTCGCGGTCCAGTCCGACGGCTTCCAGCACGGTCGCGACCACGAAGCCGGTGCGATCCTTGCCCGCAAAACAGTGCGTGAGCACCGGGCGTCCGGAAGCCAGCAGAGTGAATACGCGATGCACCGCGCGTTGCGCTCCGTTACGGGTTGGGAACTGGCGGTATTCGTCGGTCATGTAGCGGACGGCGGACTCCTCGATGGATTCCTCCGATTCGTCGGATTCGCCGTTGGTCAGTAGCTTGCGGAAAGCGGTTTCATGCGGAGCCGCGTCTTCGGTGTCGGCCTCGTCGTCGGCAAGGTCGGGGAACGGCAGCAGGTGGATCTCGACGCCGTCGGGAACCAGTCCCGGACCACGGCGGGCGACCTCGCGCGAGGCGCGCAAGTCGGCGACGTCGGTGATGCCCAGCCGGCACAGCATTGCGCGGCCGTCGTCGTCGAGGCGGCTCAGCTCGCTCGATCGAAACAGCCGGCCCGGGCGGAGCAGTGCCGCGGTGCTTTCTGAGACGTCACGAAAGTTCCATGCGCCCGGCAGATCGGCCATGTCAGGTGACCGCCGCCGCGAATGGGGACTTCTCCCGGCCGATTTCGGCGCGCGCGATGGTGCGCATGTGCACCTCGTCGGGTCCGTCGAAGATGCGCATGGCGCGATGCCACCCGTACAGCCGGGCCAACACGGTGTCGTCGCTGACGCCGGCGGCCCCGTGCACCTGGATGGCGCGGTCGACGACATCACACGTCACCGTTGGGGCGACCGCCTTGATCTGCGAGACCAGTAGGTGCGCTGCCTTGTTGCCGTGCTGATCGATCGTCCATGCGGCCTTCTCGCAGAGCAGCCTGGCCTGGTCGATCTCGTTGCGGGACTTGGCAATTGCCTCTCGAACCACGCCCTGGTCGGCCAGCGGCCGGCCGAACGCCACCCGGTTGCGAGCCCGGTCCACCATGAGCGCCAGCGCGCGTTCGGCCCCGCCGAGGGCGCGCATGCAGTGGTGGATTCGGCCCGGTCCCAGGCGGGCCTGGGCGATGGCGAAGCCGCTGCCCTCTTCGCCGAGCAGGTTGGTGGCCGGCACCCGGACATTGTCGTAGTTGATTTCGCAGTGCCCGTGCTGGTCCTGCCAGCCGAAGACGGGTGTCGAGCGAACGACCGTCACGCCTTTGGTGTCCATTGGCACCAAGACCATCGACTGTTGCTGGTGTGCGGCCGCCTCGGGGTTGGTGCGGCCCATCACGATGAGGATCTTGCAGCGCGGGTCCGCCGCGCCCGAGGTCCACCACTTACGCCCGTTGATCACATAGTCGGCGCCGTCACGCACGATGGACGTCTCGATGTTGCGGGCGTCGCTGCTGGCAACCGCCGGCTCGGTCATCGAGAAGGCGCTGCGAATCTCGCCGGCCAGCAACGGTTCCAACCACTGCTTGCGTTGTTCGTCGGTGGCGAACAGATGCAAGGTCTCCATGTTTCCGGTGTCCGGCGCGGCGCAGTTGAGTGCCTCGGGCGCAATCTCCAGGCTCCAGCCGGTCAACTCGGCCAGCGGCGCGTATTCCAGGTTGGTCAGTCCTGACTCGGCCGGCAGGAACAGGTTCCACAGGCCGTGCTCCTTGGCCTTGGTTTTCAGGTCCTCGATGATCGGGGGCACGGTGTGGTCGCGCGGGCCGGCCTCGTGGCGGTAGCGGTCGTATTCAGCCTCGGCCGGAAAGACGTATTCGGTCATGAAGTCGGACAACCGCTTGTGGTAGTCGATCGCCGTGGCCGACATCGCGAAGTCCATGTCCGCCACGATAGGACACGTGCGGCGGCGCTCACTTTGCCGGTCGCGAAAGGGCAAGCGGTCGGATACTCTCTGAATGCCTTTGAGTCGCGGCGGGAGAGTCCCGCCGATTCATTTCGGCAGGCGCCGCAGGAGCAAATCCTCCCCGGGAATCTCTCAGGCACACCTACCGCCGCGACGAGGCACCTCTGGAAAGCAGCCGTGCAATGCGGCTCACCGACGGGGCAAGCGAATCGTCACCAGACCGACGGTTCGCGAAACTCTCAGGTACAGCGACAGAGCGGGGAGGGACCGCGTTCGACCCTTCCCATTGTCCTGAGACCCGTAAGGCTGAGATGGCGCAACCCACTGCTGAAGCCGCAGCGCACGAAGATCTTTCCCGGCAACTGTCCAACCGTCACATTCAGCTGATCGCGATCGGTGGCGCCATCGGCACCGGCTTATTCATGGGCTCAGGAAAGACCATCTCGCTCACCGGTCCGTCGGTGATACTCATCTACCTGATCGTCGGTTTCATGTTGTTCTTCGTGATGCGCGCGATGGGCGAATTGCTGTTGGCCAACCTGCAGTACAAGTCCTTCATCGACTTCGCCGTCGATCTGCTCGGACCGTGGGCGGGCTTCTTCACCGGCTGGACCTACTGGTTCTGCTGGATCGTCACCGGCTCGGCCGACATTATTGCCATCGCCGGATACGTGAGCTTTTGGTGGCACGGTCTGCCGCTATGGATACCCGCATTGCTCGCGGTGCTGCTACTGATCGCGCTGAACCTGCCTACCGTCAAGGCATTCGGCGAGACCGAATTCTGGTTCGCGTTGATCAAGGTCATCGCGATCGTCGCGCTGATCGTCGTCGGCCTGGTGATGGTGTTCAACCACTTCAAGGCGCCCGGCGGTGCCACCGCGAGCTTCGCGAACTTGTGGAAGGACGGGTTCTTCCCCGCCAGCTCGATGGGATTCGTCGCCGCCTTCCAGATCGCGACGTTCGCGTTCGTCGGCATCGAGTTGGTCGGCACCACCGCGGCGGAAGTGAAGGCCCCCGAGCGCAATTTGCCGAAAGCCATAAACTCGATCCCCCTTCGGGTGATGCTGTTCTACGTGGCCGCATTGACCACGATCATGGCGGTGACACCGTGGCGCGAGATCAGCGCCGAACACAGCCCATTCGTTGCCATGTTCAGCCTTGCCGGCCTGGCCATCGCGGCGTCGGTGATCAACTTCGTCGTCCTGACTTCGGCAGCGTCAGCTGCGAATTCCGGAGTCTATTCGACATCGCGAACGATTTACCGGCTGGCGCTGGCGGGCGACGCACCCCGCCAGTTCGCCAAGCTCACCGCGCGGCGGGTACCGGCCAATGGGTTGTTCCTGTCCGGGGTGTTTCTGCTGTCGGCGGTGGTGATGGTTGCCGTCGGCAGCTCGATCATCGGGCCGTTCACGGTTGTCACCACGATTTCCGCGTTGTGCTTCATGTTCGTTTGGTCGATCATCCTGATCAGCTACCTGGTGTATCGCCGACGTCATCCGCAGCTACACGAGGCGTCCCGGTTCAAGATGCCCGGCGGGAGCGCCATGTGCTACGTGGTGCTGGCGTTCTTCGGGTTCCTCATCTGGGCGTTTGCCCAGAAGCACGACACGCTGCAAGCCCTGCTGGTGACGCCGGTGTGGTTCGCGGTGCTCGGTGTCTCCTGGCTGGTGCTGCGCCGACGGCCGCGCCACCTCGTCCGCGAGGCGGACTTCACATCGGAATTGCATGCCGGGGACAACCCATGACCATTAGCGTGTTCGACCTGTTCAAGGTGGGGATCGGACCGTCCAGCTCGCACACGGTCGGTCCGATGCTGGCCGCAGCTCGGTTCGTCGCCGACCTCGACCGGCGAGGAATGCTGGCCGACGTGTCCAGCCTGCGGGTTGATCTGTACGGGTCGTTGGCCGCGACCGCAGTCGGGCATGGCACCATGCCGGCGATCCTGCTGGGCCTGGAGGGCTACTACCCCGACACCATCGAAAGCGACGAGATGGAGCAGCGCCTGGCCGCTCTCCGGGCAACCGGACAGCTCACCTTGGCCGGCTCGGTCCCGATCGCCTTTGCCGAAGATGACATCGCGCGGCACCCACGAACAGTGCTGCCGCGGCACCCGAACGGCATGGTGATCACCGCGATCGGGCGCGATGGACGCGAATTGCACTCGGAGACCTACTTTTCCATCGGCGGTGGTTTCGTCATCACCGAATCCGAACCCGACCAGGCCGGCCCGGGCGCGGACACGCCATGGTCGTTCAGCTCGGCTGCGCAATTGCTCGCCCTGACCGACCGTCATCACGTGCGGATCAGTGACGTGATGCTGCGTCACGAGCTGGCAACCCGCTCCTACGCAGCCGTGCGTGAACAGCTGCTGCACCTGCGCGATGTCATGATCGCCTGCGAGCGCCGCGGTATCAGCCGGGACGGGTACCTGCCCGGCGACCTGCGGGTGCGCCGCCGAGCTCGGGGCTGGTACCTGCGACTCATTGACGAGGACCCCGGCCGCGATCCCGCCTTCGCCGAGGATTGGGTGAACCTGGTCGCCCTCGCGGTCAACGAGGAGAACGCGTCAGGAGGGCGCATCGTGACCGCCCCAACCAACGGTGCCGCGGGAATCATCCCAGCCGTCATGCACTACGCGGTGCACTACACCGGCAAGGGGACCGACGCCGATGACGTTGCGATGCGCTTCCTGCTGACCGCGGGTGCGATCGGCTCGCTCTACAAGGAGCGGGCATCGATCTCCGGGGCGGAGGTCGGCTGCCAGGGCGAGGTCGGGTCGGCCGCCTCCATGGCCGCCGGTGCCCTCGCCGAGATCCTTTGCGGCACACCGCGTCAAGTCGAGAACGCTGCCGAAATCGCGATGGAACACAGTCTTGGCCTGACCTGCGATCCGATTGCCGGCCTGGTACAGGTGCCCTGCATAGAACGAAACGCCATCTCGGCAGGCAAAGCCATCAACGCCGCTCGAATGGCGTTGCGCGGAGATGGCACCCACCGGGTCAGTCTCGACGAGGTGATCGCCACCATGCGGTCCACCGGCGCGGACATGAACACCAAGTACAAGGAAACCGCCACCGGCGGGCTCGCCGTCAATGTTCCGGTGAATCTGGTCGACTGTTGACGCGCAGGATGGACGTCATGACCGAGATGTCCGGGCCTTTTGAGGCCCGCCCGCCGTTTCCGCCGTTCACCCTCGATACCGCGATTCAGAAGGTACAGGCCGCAGAAGACGCCTGGAACACCCGCGACCCCGAGCACGTCAGCATGGCCTACACCGTCGACTCCCGGTGGCGAAACCGCGACGAGCACATTGTCGGCAGGGAGGAAATCGTGGCGTTCCTGAGTCGCAAATGGCAGCGCGAACTTGACTATTCGCTGCGCAAGAGCTTGTGGGATTTCCACGACAACCGCATTGCGGTGCGGTTTCAGTACGAATCTCGGGATCGCACCGGCCAGTGGTATCGCAGCTAGGGCAACGAACTGTGGGAATTCACCCCGACGGGCTTGATGGCGCGCCGCGAAGCCAGCATCAACGACGTGCCGATCGCCGAATCCGAGCGACGCTACTTCGGGTCGCGCCCGCTATCGGAGCACGGGCGGGATATTCCCCTGTGGTGACTCGGGCAGTTCGGTTGAGCTGGGCCGTTCGGTTAGGGTGTCTTCGCACACCGGCGATTGGCCGGCCGGTAACTCATGAATCAAGAAAGTAGATGTACGCGCCATGACAGATCCGGAGACCATGCTCGTTACGGTCGGGGTGGTGGCCGAGTCCGGGCCCGAGGAGCGGCGCGTTGCGCTGGTGCCCAAGGCGGTCGCTTCGCTGGTGAACAGTGGTTTGGCGGTCGTGGTTGAGGCTGGCGCGGGCGAGCGGGCGCTGCTTCCCGACGAGCTCTACCTGGACGCGGGTGCCAGCATCGGGGATGCGTGGGGCGCCGACATCGTCGTCAAGGTAGCGCCGCCCACCAAGGACGAGGTCGGCCGGCTGCGCAGCGGACAGACGCTGATCGGTTTCCTCGCACCCCGCGACGCCGACAACTCGATCGGCGCGCTGAAGCAAGCCGGTGTACAGGCGTTCGCGCTAGAGGCCATCCCGCGCATCTCGCGAGCCCAGGTAATGGATGCGCTGTCGTCACAGGCCAACGTGTCCGGCTACAAGGCGGTGTTGCTCGCGGCCACGGAATCGACCCGGTTCTTCCCGATGCTGACCACCGCGGCGGGCACGGTGAAACCGGCCACCGTGCTGGTGCTCGGAGTCGGCGTGGCCGGGCTGCAGGCGTTGGCGACGGCCAAACGCCTCGGTGCGCGCACCACCGGCTACGACGTGCGCCCCGAGGTAGCCGACCAGGTCCGTTCCGTGGGGGCGCAATGGCTTGATCTAGGCATCTCCGCGGCGGGCGAGGGCGGTTACGCGCGCGAGCTCACCGAAGATGAACGCGCCCAACAACAGAAGGCTCTGGAAGAGGCGATTAGCGGCTTCGACGTGGTGATCACCACCGCGCTGGTGCCGGGCCGGCCGGCGCCGCGGTTGGTGACGGCCGACGCGGTGGAAGCGATGAAGCCCGGCAGCGTGGTGGTGGACCTGGCCGGGGAGACCGGCGGCAACTGCGAGCTGACCGAGCCCGGACAGACCGTCGTCAAACACGACGTCACCATCGCGTCACCGCTCAACCTGCCCGCGACGATGCCCGAGCACGCCAGCGAGCTCTACAGCAAGAACATCACGGCGCTATTGGACCTGCTGGTCAAGGACGGCAAGCTGGCGCCCGACTTTGACGACGAAGTCATCGCGGAGTCATGTGTGACCCGAGAACAGAAAGCTTAGGTATGTACGACGAACTACTGGCCAATCTGGCGATCCTGGTGTTGTCCGGATTCGTTGGGTTCGCGGTGATCTCCAAGGTGCCCAACACGCTGCACACCCCGCTCATGTCGGGGACCAACGCCATCCACGGCATTGTGGTGCTCGGTGCGCTCGTGGTGTTCGGGGAGGTCGAGCACCCGTCGCTGGCCGTGCAGATCATCCTGTTCGTCGCGGTGGTGTTCGGCACGCTGAACGTCATCGGCGGGTTCATTGTCACCGACCGGATGTTGGGCATGTTCAAGGGCAAGAAGAAGGCGTCGGCCGACAAGGCCGAGAAAGCGGAGGCGGCCGCCAAATGAACTACTTGGTGATCGTCCTCTACATCCTTGCGTTTTCGCTGTTCATCTACGGTTTGATGGGCCTGACCGGGCCCAGGACCGCGGTGCGGGGCAACCTGATCGCAGCGGTGGGCATGGCCATCGCCGTGGCGGCGACGCTGGTCAAGATTCAGCACACCGATCAGTGGGTTCTGATCATTGCCGGCTTGGTGGTGGGTGTGGTGCTCGGCGTCCCGCCGGCACGGCTGACCAAGATGACCGCCATGCCGCAGTTGGTGGCGTTCTTCAACGGCGTCGGCGGCGGAACCGTCGCGCTCATCGCGCTGTCGGAATTCATCGAGACCAGCGGCTTTTCCGCGTTCCAGCATGGCGAGTCGCCGACCGTGCACATCGTGGTGGCCTCGCTGTTCGCCGCGATCATCGGATCGATCTCGTTCTGGGGTTCGATCATCGCGTTCGGCAAGTTGCAGGAAATTATCTCCGGCCGGCCGATCGGTATCGGAAAGGCGCAGCAGCCGTTCAACGTGCTGTTGCTGGTGGTGGCCGTCGCCGCCGCGGTGGTCATCGGTCTGGACGCGCATCCCGGGTCCGGCGGGGTGTCGCTGTGGTGGATGATCGGCCTGTTGGCCGCGGCCGGTGTGCTGGGTCTGATGGTGGTGTTGCCGATCGGTGGCGCTGACATGCCGGTGGTCATCTCGATGCTGAACGCCATGACCGGCCTCTCGGCCGCGGCGGCGGGCCTGGCGTTGAACAACACCGCAATGATCGTGGCGGGCATGATCGTCGGCGCGTCGGGTTCGATCCTGACCAACCTGATGGCCAAGGCAATGAACCGATCCATCCCGGCAATCGTCGCGGGCGGCTTTGGCGGTGGCGGCGTTGCCCCCAGCGGCGACGGCGGCGACAAACACGTCAAGTCCACTTCGGCCGCCGACGCCGCGATTCAGATGGCCTACGCGAACCAGGTGATTGTGGTGCCGGGCTACGGTTTGGCCGTCGCACAGGCCCAGCATGCCGTTAAAGATCTGGCCAGCCTGCTCGAAGACAAGGGTGTGCCGGTGAAATACGCGATTCACCCGGTTGCCGGCCGGATGCCTGGGCACATGAACGTGCTGTTGGCCGAGGCCGAGGTCGACTACGACGCGATGAAAGACATGGACGACATCAACGACGAATTCGCGCGCACCGACGTCACCATCGTCATCGGGGCCAACGACGTCACCAATCCGGCGGCCCGCAACGAGCAGTCCAGCCCGATCTACGGGATGCCGATACTCAACGTCGACAAGTCGAAGTCGGTGATTGTGCTCAAGCGGTCAATGAATTCCGGATTCGCCGGCATCGACAATCCGCTGTTCTATGCGGACGGCACCACCATGTTGTTCGGGGACGCAAAGAAATCGGTGACCGAGGTCGCCGAGGAACTCAAGGCTTTGTAGCTGGGGCTTGGGGATGGGCGCGAGTCAGGGCAAGCCGTTGATCCCGTTGCTGGCCCAACAGCTGCCCGCCGGTGCCGCGGGCACCAACGACATCTGCGACACCTCCCAGCACAATCACCACCAGCGTCTTGGAGCCAGTGCCCGGATACACAACCGTAGCCGATAGGGCGCCAACACATTACTGTTCGCCCGACGCTAGACCTAACGAGGAGCCGACGTTCAACAACCTTAACTTCGCGCTAGTGATCCTCGGCCTAGGGCGATCCGTTGATGCCGTCGACACCCAACAGCTGCCCGCCGGCGCCGCGGGTGCCGGCCTTGCCGAGAGTGGTAGCGAACCCGCCGTTGCCGCCGTTGCCGCCGACGCCGATTTGCCCCGCGTTGCCGCCGGTCCCGCCCGCCCCGCCGGTACCGCTAGAGAACGGGCGGCCCTGCCCGCCGGCGCCGCCAGCGCCGCCGTTGCCCAGCAGGTGTCCGGCCTTGCCGCCGTCCCCGCCGTCCCCGCCGAACCCTCCGTTGTGGCTCGCTCCTCCGGTCCCTCCGGTCCCCCCGTCGCCGAGCAGACCGGCGTTGCCGCCGGTCCCGCCGGCCCCGCCGCCACCGTTATTACTGAATCCGCCGGTCCCGCCGGTCCCGCCGGGGCCGAACAGCAGCCCGGCATGGCCACCTGCCCCGCCTGACCCGCCAGTGGTACCAAGGCAGGATCCACCGGCCCCACCGGCTCCGCCAGGGCCAAACAGCAGTCCGGCGTTGCCGCCGACGCCGCCTGCCCCGCCGCCACCGTTATTGCCGAATCCGCCGGTCCCGCCGGCCCCGCCGGGGCCGAACAGCAGCCCGGCATCGCCGCCGACTCCGCCGGCACCCCCATTGCCTAATTCGCCGAACCCGCCGGTGCCGCCTGCGCCGCCGCCGAGCAGCCCACCCGTCCCGCCGGCCCCACCAGCCCCACCGTTAGTCTGACCCCATCCGCCGGCGCCGCCGGTCCCCCCGGCGCCCCACAGTCCACCGATCCCGCCGGTCCCACCGGCGCCGCCGTTGCCGATGTTGCCGACGTCGCCGAATCCCCCGACGCCGCCAATCCCGCCGTCCCCGAACAGCATTCCGCCGGCCCCACCGGCCCCACCGGCCCCCCCGTTGCCAGTCGTGGATCCCCCGCCAGCCCCGCCGACCCCACCAGTGCCCCACAGCCCGGCGGCACCGCCGATCCCGCCGTCTTGGCCCGCCGCGCCGGAGCCACCGGCGCCACCATCGCCGAGCAGCCAGCCACCGGGTGCCCCGGCTTGCCCGCTGCCGGGGGCGGCATGTGCGCCGTTGCCGATCAGCGGGCGCCCGGTCAGTGTTACGACGGGGGCGTTAATCACATCGAACACTCCCTGTAGCGGTCCGCTAGCGCCGGTGGTGCCGGCGGGGCCCAGCGTCGCGCCCAGCCCGCCGTAGGCACCGTTGCCGGCACTGCCGATCAGCGCGGCGTTGCCACCGCCCCCGCCGGCACCGCCGGTGGTGACGCCCTGCCCGCCGGTGCCGCCACCCCCGCCATTGCCGATCAGCTGTCCGGCCTTGCCGCCGGTCCCGCCGGCCCCGCCGCCGGCGCTGACGCTGGATCCGCCGACCCCGCCAATCCCGCCGTTGCCGATCAACTGTCCGGCGGTGCCGCCGTGCCCGCCGGCCCCGCCGGCCCCGCTCTCACTGGTTCCGCCGGTGCCGCCGGCCCCGCCGTTGCCGATCAGCTGTCCGGCGTTACCGCCGTCCCCGCCTGCCCCGCCCGTGCCGCCGAGGCTGGATCCGCCGACACCGCCCGCCCCGCCGCCGCCGATCAGGCCGGCGTTGCCACCGGCTCCGCCCGCCCCGCCGTCGGTGAAGGCGCCGACCCCGCCAGTCCCGCCGGCCCCGCCGCTGCCGAACAACAGGCCGCCGTCCCCGCCGGCTCCACCAGCGCCCCCGACGCCGCCGCTGGCGAATCCGCCGGGGCCGCCGTCGCCGCCGGCGGCCCCGATCAGCCCGCCCAGCAGCCCACCGGTTCCGCCAACCCCCCCGGCGCCGCCAAACTGACCGCTTCCGCCGCTTCCGCCGGCCCCACCGGCACCAAACAGCCCACCGGACCCACCGGCACCACCGGCCCCACCGGTTTGGCCGATGATGGATGTAGACCCGCCGGATCCCCCGGTGCCGCCGTTGCCCCACAGCAAGCCACCAGCCCCACCAGCCCCACCGTCGCCGGTCCCGCGTCCGCCCGCCCCGCCGGCCCCGCCGGTGCCGATTAGCCCGGCCGCCCCACCATTGCCACCCCGCTGGCCGGTCGCGCCCGAGCCGCCAGCCCCACCATTGCCCAGCAGCCAGCCACCCGGCGCCCCGTCCTGCCCACTGCCCGGGGCGCCGCTGGCGCCATTGCCGATCAACGGGCGCCCGGTGGCCACAACAGTCTGGGCGTTGACCGCATCCAGCACACTCTGCAGCGGCGAGGCGCTGGCCGCCTCCGCGCTGGCATAGGCGCCCGCACCGGCGGTCAGGGCTTGCGCAAACCGGTCATGAAACGCTGCCACCTGCGCGCTGGCCGCCTGATAGCTCTGCCCGTGAGCGGAAAACAGCGCCGCGATCCCCGCCGAAACCTCATCGGCGGCGGCGGCCACGATGCTCGTCGTCGACGCCGCCGCGGCCGCATTGGCCGCACCCAGCGTCGAACCCGCACCGGCCAAATCCGAAGCCGCTGTCACCAACAGCTCGGGCACCACGAAGGTAAACGCCATCTTCGACCTCCTAAACGACATCTTCGGCCGCCGGACGAGGAGCGTAGGAGCCGGTTCGGGGCGGGGCAACGTCAAAGGCGCACCGAATAAGGTGCAGCCATTGTGCAAAGTGCACCACCTCGGTTTGCCCCAACACGGGGCTTTGCTAACCGCCGCGAACTGCGATCTTGCCCAGCTCGTGGTGTTCAACGTGCTGAACAATCACGTGTGGAAGCTCACCGACAAAGTGGGCCAGCCATCCACACAAAGGGAGACGCTGGATCGTGTCCCGCTACTTTGGCGCGTTTCACCCATCGAGCCGTGACCGCTGGGTTCTCGGTGACCGCGATGGCGGCGCCTACCTGGTTAAGTTCGTCCGGACGTCGATCATTCGGCACACCCTGGTCTAGGTTGGGCGTCCCAGGATGACCCTGCCTTGACTGACTACTGGGCGGCCCGGCGTCGCCGCGGGCGATCCTCGCTGAGCCGGGCCCGATCGGGGTTGATCCACATGCAACGCGGACGCTGCCCTTGAGCCGATTGCTTGGAAAGCGGGCACGGCCGGTTCTTAGGGGGCTCCGGCGCGACGACGCGCCGGAGCTACCCGACCGGCGGATCTGGTACTAGCTGCTGGAGGCGGCAGGCCTGCCGGTCCAGCTGGTCAACGCCCGCGATGTGAAGAAACCCCACTACGGCAACCATTTGAGCCGTGCCGGCTGGTTGATGGCGACGGTACTGCTGTTGGGCCGGCCGCACCGTAGCCAAGTTGATGCTGTGCGGGTGAACTGCGGCCAGTCAGCGTTCCTACCGGTTGGATGGCGTGCCTGCTCAGGTACGCCGGTGAGACGAACATCGCCGAAATCACCCGCCCCTTTGATCAGGACCGCCCGATTGCCAAGGCAGATGTCGGCATCGCTGATACGTTCCGCCGGGAGATCCCGCGTGCAAAAGCGCCAAACCCAATCGGAGGCATACCCACGTAGCACAACAGCATCCGACGTAGCACAACAGCATCCGACCAACAGCGTGCTTCGGTCACGTCGACTGTTTGCTGCACCAGGCCGTTGCTATACGGGCGGGTATGCCGGCGGCGGGTATCCGTTTCCGTCTTCCACGCCGCGAAGACCCCAGGTGAGGTAGTTGAAGAAGAACTCGATCTCGTCGCTTACGTCGTAGTCAGGACTCGGGTCCATTGCTCCACCCTTCTACTCACGATCGACTCCGCGACTTGATCCGCCCCACGAGTCTAGGCCCATCCGCGTCGATGCGGTAGGCGGCCGCGGCCTTAAACTGTCCAACCAGTTGATTGATAGCCGGTCTGCCGGCAGCGACGATAGTGAGTGCAGATGCGATCCGAAAATGGCCTTTCGCGCCGTGAGGAGTTGCTGGCCGTTGCCACCAAGCTGTTCGCTGCCCGCGGCTATCACGGCACCCGGATGGATGACATCGCCGATGTGATCGGGCTGAACAAGGCGACGGTCTACCACTACTACGCCAGCAAGTCGCTGATCCTCTTCGACATCTACCGCCAGGCCGCCGACGGCACACTGGCCGCCCTTCACGACGAACCATCCTGGACCGCCCGCGAAGCGCTCTACCAGTACACCGTCCGGCTGCTCACCGGGATCGCGAGCAATCCCGAGCTGGGCGCGGTGTATTTCCAGGAGCAGCCCTACATCACCGAGTGGTTCACAGACGAACAGGTTGCCGAGGTTCGCGACAAGGAGTCGCAGGTCTACGAGCACGTGCATGGTCTGATCGACCGGGGGATAGCCAGCGGCGAGTTCCATGCGTGCGATTCGCACGTGGTGGCGCTCGGCTACATCTACATGACGCTGGGCAGCTACCGCTGGCTGCGACCGACCGGCCGGCGCACGGCCAAGGAGATCGCGGCCGAGTTCAGCACCGCGCTGCTGCGCGGGCTGATCCGCGACGAGTCGATCCGCAACCAGTCTCCGCTGGGGCCGTAAGCCAACGCGAAGATCACGTGACTGGAGGAATCAATCTCGCCACGGACCCGATGGCCCCACTGAGCACAGACAACTCCGTCACACTCGATTGCCCGAAGTTGAACATCAGGCCTGGATTCGCCGACGGAAGATACGGATACGTAGTGGGCAGCGAGGACTGCGGCAGCAATCCGATTTCTACCAGGGCGGCTTGGGGGCCTTGCACTGTCCCAGTCGCCAGGGCCGAGGCCACCGCGATCGGGTTGATGGGCGGTAACAGGCTGGCCGGGGTGGGCACATCCGCGTAGCCGTAGCCATAGCCCAGGTCAACCAACACCCGTAGGTCGGGCTGAATCAGTTCGGCAATCGGTGACCCGATGAAGGGGATGGCGCGTATGGGTGCCAACAGCGGCAGGTCCTGGGTCAGAAACATGTAGTAATGGGTGTTGCCGGTGTAGCCCGGAGACGTCGGCAATGGCACCGCATTCGCAACCTCGGCGGCAGTGAAGGGGTAGGCGTTGTGCACCTGGCTGATGCCCATGAAGGCGTTGAGGTCCGACAAGATATTGAGCGGGTATTGCGGGTTGTGGGCATAGCCGTCGTATTGGCCCGTGTAAATGTAGGTCTGGTAGGGGGAATTCGATGGAGTCGCACCGTTGAATGAGATATCCAGGAACGGGATGTAAAGGCCGGTGTAACGCTCCAGAATGCCGCCGTTGGGGTTGTTGATATTACCGATCAACGTGAACGCCAGCCGGCTTGGATCTGGGGCTTGGCCGGGTGGTAGCGCCATCAGCGCGCGTATTTCATTGGTGGCTACCGCGGAACTTTGCGAGTAGCCGAAAACGACGACGTCACGGTTGTTTTGTAATTCCGCGTTGATTCCGTTGTTCAGCAGAGTGACACCCTGGGCGATGGACTGGTCGAGTGACAGATTTCCGATAAACGGCCACCATTGCTCGGGCGTGTACTGGGCGACCGGGGTGTTGGGCCCGAAGATCGGCGAGATGTACGCGCTGTCAATGATCGACAACGCGCGCGGAGGCAGTATCGGTTGCCCCGTGCCGCCCATCATTAACGCCGTCAGCGGGTTTCCCGCCAGCATCGCGACGGAAGTCGACGTGCCGATGGCGCCGCCGGACCCGGCGTTGCCCAACATGACTGCGGCGTTGGTGGCCTCGGCCTGTGCGTAGGCGGCCCCAGCGGCGGCCAGTGCCTGGGTGAACTCGCTGTGGAACGCCGCAGCCTGCTTGAGGACCTGTTGATACTCGCGCGCGTATTGGCTGAACAGCGCCGCAGTGGCCGCCGACACCTCATCGGCGGCTGCGGCCAGCACTGCGGCCGTTGGGCCCGCAGCGGACGCGCTGGCCGTGCGGATCGCCGAACTGATCTCGTCCACCTCCGCGGCCGCCGTCGTCAACATCTCCGGGGCCGCGATCAAGTAGGACATCGGGTCTCCTTATCGACGCTGAGGCCCTTAGAGCCTAGAGCGCGGCCGTCGGGAAGCCAGGCATTTCCTACTAATCCTCGCCGACCGCGGCCGCGTCAGTTCAGGACGGGCGGAATGAGGTGCAGAACGTTCCCCAGGCCGCCGCTCAGCAGCGATAGCGCCGTCACCTGCGGTTGGCCGAAGTAGAAATTGAGTCCGGGGTTGATCGACGGAACCCACGGGTAGGTGTCTGGGAACCACTCGGGCCCCCAGAGCCCAGCCTGCACCCCAATTTCCACCGCGGCGCCGTAGGGTGCCTGCAAACTCCCCAAGGCCAGGTAATAGGTGACCGCGAATGGGTTGGGAATTGAGAACAGCCCTGCGGGCGTGGGGATGTCGGCATAGTTGCCGGCGGGTCCGTAGTCGGCGTAGCCCAGGTCGACGAGCACCCGCAGCTGCGGTTGGATCAGGTCGGCCAGCACGGGGCCCGCATACGGAATGTCGCGGATCGGCTGGACCAGGGGCAGGTCCTGGGTGAGGATCATGTAGTACTGGGTGTTCCCGGCGTAGCCAGGAGAGGTCGGCAACAGTACCGCGTTGGACAGATCCTGCGGCGTCAAGGTCGGGTAGTCGCTATGCACGTAGAAGTACCCCATGAACGCGTTGATGTCCGACAGGATGTGGAGCGGGTACTGCGGCGCGTGCGCAATGCCGTCGTACTGCAGGGTGTAAATGTGGGTCTCATAAGGGGTATTCGCCGGAGTCGCACCGTTGAACGGCACATCCAGGAATGGAATGTAAAACCCGGGGAAGCGGGCGAGGAGCCCGCCGACCGGGTTGTTGGGCGCGCCGATCATCGCGAAGGCAATGTCGTTCGGATTAGGTGCGCCCGCCGCCATGAGATTGGTGATGTAGTTGTTGACGATCGTGGCGCTCTGCGAGTAGCCGAAGACGACGACTTTGTTCCCAAGGGTCAGCTCGTTGGTGACCGCAGTACTCAGCAGCGAAACGCCTTTGGCGACAGACTGGTTGAACGTCATGTTGCCGAGATCGGGAGTGATCGGCCAGAACTGTTCGGGTGTGAACAGCCCCTGAGGGATGGCGCCCGGGAAGAGCGGCTGAATGTATCTGGCGTTGATGTCGGTCACGTACTCGGCGAGTGGTAACGGGTTGCCGGTGCCCCCCATGATCAACGCGGTCGTCGATGCCGCCAACGGGCTGACGCCGCTCGATGCGCCGATGCCCAGTGGCGTCTGCCCCAACAGCGACCGGATCGGTGCGTTGATCGTGTTGACCGCGTTCGTCACCGCGCCGTTCACCAGCGCTGCGTTAGTGGCCTCGGCTTGCTGGTAGGCGCTTGCTGCGGCAGCCAGCGTCCGGGTGAACTCGTCTTGAAAAGCGCTCGCCTGCCTGAAAACCGCTTGATACTCCTGGGCGTATGCGTTGAACAGCGCGGCGGTGGCCGCCGACACCTCATCCTCGGCCGCGGCGATTACACCGGATATCGGCGCCGCCGCGGCCGCATTGGCCGCTCGGATGGTCGTTGCGATGCCGTCCACATTCGCCGCAGCGGACACCAATATCTCAGGCGCGGTAAGCATGTGCGACATCTCCCCGTCCTTCCCCGCAGCCGGGGCCGGTCCCGGTCTGACGGGGACTGACCGCTACCGCGGGTATTAGGTAGTTATAGAGAGTAGAGCGGTCCCGCGGATACGTCCGGCGTTTGAAGAGATGCAGTTCGGCGAGACTACTGTCTAAAAGGTTGCAGCGTCGCAGCTGCGGACGGAGGACCCTCATGGCGATTCGCGTCGCCCACGTCGGCACCGGGAATGTCGGTCGGCTGGCCCTGACCGAACTCGTCACCAACCCCAAGTTCGAATTGACGGGATTGTGTGTGTCCGCACCGGAGAAGGTGGGTCGCGACGCCGCAGAGCTCTGCGGGGTTGACCTGGAAACCGGTATCAAGGCCGTCGCCGACCTTGATGCCGTCCTCGCCGCCGCACCCGAATGCATCGTCTACTGCGCCATGGGCGATACCCGCCTGCCCGACGCCATGACCGACGTCCGGCAGATCCTGGCCGCGGGCATCAACGTGGTCGGATCGTCGCCCGGGCTGTTGCAATATCCTTGGGGCGTCATGCCCGACAAATACATCGATCGGGTGGAAGCCGCTGCCCAGCAAGGGAATTCGAGCATCTTCATCAGTGGTGTCGACCCGGGGTTCGCCAACGACCTGATCCCGTTCGCGCTCGTCGGGACTTGCCAGCGCATCGAGCAGGTGCGCTGCATGGAGATCGCCGATTATGCGACGTACGACGGCTCGGAGGTCATGTTCGACGTCATGGGGTTCGCCAAACCCTTGGGCGAAGTGCCGATGCTGCTGCAGCCCGGGGTGCTCAGCATCGCGTGGGGGACCGCGATCCGCCAGCTCGCGGCCGGCCTGGGTGTCGAGCTCGACGAAATCACCGAGTCATCCCAACGCGAGCCGGCGCCGGAAGACTTCGACATCGCCGTGGGACGCGTTGCCAAGGGCACCCTGGCCGCGCTGCGGTTCGAGATTCGCGGCATCGTCAACGGCCACCCCGTCATCGTCATCGAGCACATCACCCGCCTGCGGCCAGACCTGCGACCCGAATGGCCGCAGCCCGCCGCCGGCGGCGGCTCGTATCGCATCGAGATCACCGGGGAGCCCTGCTATGCCGTGGACGTCGTTCCGAGCAGCCGCAAGGGCGACCACAACCACGCGGCGATCGTGGGCGCCGCCGGGCGCATCGTCAACGCCATCCCGGCGGTAATTGCGGCGCCACCGGGCATTAGGACCACACTCGACCTGCCGCTGGTCACCGGCAAAGGGCTCTACACGCCAATGGTGGCCATCTAACCGAAAGGACCCCGTGCGATGGGACATGTAGGACGGGTAGCGGGCAAAGTTGCCCTCGTCAGCGGCGGCGCCCGCGGGATGGGCGCCGAACACGCGCGCCTGCTCGTCGAGGAGGGCGCCCAGGTGGTGATCGGCGACATCCTCGACGAGGAGGGCAAGGCATTGGCCGATGAAATTGGTGACGCCGCGCGCTACGTCCACCTCGACGTGACCCAGCCTGACCAGTGGGACGCCGCGGTCGCCACGGCAACCGGCGAATTCGGGAAGCTCGATGTGTTGGTGAACAACGCCGGCATCGTGGCGCTCGGACAACTGAAGAACTTCGACCTGGCCAAGTGGCAGAAGGTGATTGACGTCAACCTGACCGGCACCTTCCTGGGCATGCGGGCGGCCGTCGACTCGATGACCGAGGCCGGTAGTGGCTCGATCATCAACGTGTCGTCGATCGAGGGACTGCGCGGTGCGCCGGGGGTGCATCCCTATGTCGCATCGAAGTGGGCAGTACGCGGTCTTACCAAGTCGGCGGCCCTGGAACTGGCACCGCTGAACATCAGGGTGAACTCGATCCATCCCGGTTTTATCCGCACCCCGATGACGGCCAACTTTCCCGACGACATGGTCACCATCCCGCTCGGCCGGCCCGGCGAGGCGCGGGAGGTGTCCACCTTCGTCGTATTCCTTGCCAGCGACGACGCCTCCTATGCGACCGGCAGCGAGTTCGTCATGGACGGCGGGCTGGTCACTGACGTACCGCACAAACAGCTGTAGAGGCGCGCGAGCATGCTGCGCAGCCTGGCAAGTGCGGTGGGCTCCGGCCACGTCGTCACCGACCCCGACGTGCTGGCCGGCCGCAGTGTCGACCACACCGGCCGCTATCGGGGTCGGGCCAGCGCGCTGGTGCGGCCGGGATCGGCGGATCAGGTCGCCGAGGTGCTGCGGGTTTGCCGCGACGCCGGAGCACACGTCACCGTCCAAGGCGGCCGCACTTCGTTGGTGGCCGGCACCGTTCCCGAGCACGACGACGTGCTGTTGTCCACCGAAAGACTGTGCACGGTAGGCGATGTCGACATCGTCGAGCGGCGTATCGAGGTGGGTGCCGGAGTCACCCTGGCTGCGGTTCAGCATGCCGCGACTGCGGTGGGCCTGCTGTTCGGCGTGGACCTATCGGCCCGCGACACCGCGACGGTCGGAGGGATGGCGTCGACGAACGCAGGAGGTCTGCGCACGGTCCGCTACGGCAACATGGCCGAACAGGTCGCCGGCCTGGATGTGGCGTTACCGGACGGTTCCGTGCTGCGCCGGCACAGCTGGGTGCGTCGCGACAATACCGGCTACGACCTGCCGGCACTGTTCGTCGGGGCCGAGGGCACCCTGGGTGTCATCACCGCGCTGGATCTGCGGCTGCACCCCACCCCGTTGCATCGGGTGACGGCGGTTTGTGGGTTCGCCGACCTCGAGGCCCTTGTCGACGCCGGCCGGCTATTCCGCGACGTCGACGGCATCGCCGCCCTGGAATTGATCGACGGCCGGGCCGCCGCGCTGACCGGCGAGCATCTCGGGGTGGGCGCCCCGGTCGAGGGCGACTGGTTGCTGCTCGTGGAACTGGCCGCCGACCACGACCAGACCGATCGGCTCGCGGAGTTGCTCGACGGCGTGCAGCTGTGTGGGGAGCCCGCCGTCGGCGTGGATGTGGCTGCACAGCAACGGTTGTGGCGGCTCCGCGAATCGCTGGCCGAGGTGCTCGGCGTGTACGGGCCGCCGCTGAAGTTCGACGTGTCGCTGCCCTTGGCCGCGATCGGCGGATTCGCAAGGGACGCAGTTGCATTGGTCCATGCACAGGTACCCGACGCGCTGCCGGTGTTGTTCGGCCACGTCGGTGAGGGCAGCCTGCACCTCAACGTGCTGCGCTTCCCGCTGGAGCGGGAGCAGGCGTTGTATCCGGAGATGATGGGCTTGATCTCAGATAGCGGCGGCAACGTCAGCTCTGAGCACGGAGTCGGCACCCGCAAGCGGCCTTATCTGTCGATGTCTCGGGACGCGACTGACATAGCGACGATGCGGGCGGTCAAGGCGGCGCTGGACCCGACGGGGTACCTGAACGCGGCGGTGCTGTTCGACTGAGCCTGGGTCTTCTCGCCGCCACCGTGCACGTTTGTACGGCCGAGACGGCGAGTCGCCGTGCAGACACGCACGCTCGTGGCTGGTTAGTCCGAAGTTGCGTCGGGTGAGATGGCGAATTTGGCGGTTGAGCTGGGATCTGTGTGGGTTTGGGGCCTGGATATGTAGCCAGTGAATATGGCGTGTTGATGACGTATATTGGTGAATTTGCCTGGTAGTATCCGGTTATGGTGAAGCCGATGCGAATGCATGTAGCCCGAACACCGAGCAGGTACGTGGACAAGGCCGGCAACGTGCACCGCTACGAGTCGGTGCTGGTGCGCCGCACCTACCGCGAGGGCAAGAAGGTCCGCCACGAGACCCTGGCCAATCTGTCCAAGCTGCCCGCGGAGGCGATCGCCGCGATCGAGGCAACGCTGAAGGGGCAGGCACTGGTACCCGCCGAGGCGGCGTGCACCATCACTCGCTCGCTGCCGCACGGGCATGTGGCCGCGGTCGCCGCGATGGCCCGCCGATTGGGGTTTCCGGGCCTGTTGGGCCCGGCCTGCCGATCTCGGGACCTGGTGCTGGGGTTGATTATCTCGCGGGTGATCCGCCCGGCCTCCAAACTGTCCACGCTGTCGCGATGGGCCGATTGCACCCTGGGGCCCGACCTGGCGGTGGCAGATGCGTCTACCGATGAGGTGTATGCCGCGATGGACTGGTTGGCCAATCGCCAGGACGCAATCGAGAAGAAGCTAGCCGCCAAACACCTTGGGCCAGAGGCGAACCCAAGCCGGATGGCGTTGTTTGATCTGACCAGCTCGTGGGTGACCGGGCGGTGCTGTGAGCTGGCCGCCTATGGCTATTCCCGCGACGGCAAGAAGGGCCTGCCGCAGATTGAATACGGGGTGCTCACCGACCCGGCCGGGCGCCCGGTGGCGGTACGGGTAGTGCCCGGGGACACCGCCGACCCGGTCGCGTTCAGCGACATCGTCGAGGTGATCCGCGACCGCTTCGGGTTGACCCGGCTGGTGCTGGTCGGCGATCGCGGCATGATCACCTCCGCGCGCATCGACGCGCTGCGCAAGCTCAACGACAGCCCCGACACCGCAACGGCTTTCGGGTGGATCACGGCGCTACGCGCCCCGGATATCGCCACACTGGCCGCCGAGCAGGGACCGCTGCAAATGAGCCTGTTCGACACCCAAGACCTCGCCGAGATCAGCCACCCCGACTACCCGGGGGAACGGTTGATCGCTTGCCGCAACCCCGCCCTGGCCACCGAGCGGGCCCGCAAACGCAACGAACTGCTGGCCGCCACCGACGCCGACCTGGCCGCCATCGCCGCCCGGGTGGCATCCGGGCGCCTGCGCGGAGCGGGCAAAATCGGCGAGGCCATCGGCCGGGTAATCGCCAAACGCAAAGTAGGCAAGCACTTTCGCCGCGAGATCACCGACACCACCTTCACCTACCACCGCGACCAGGCCGCCATCGATGCCGAAGCCGCCCTCGATGGCATCTACGTGCTACGCACACCGGTACCCGCCACCGAACTCGATCCGACCGCGGTCGTAGAAAGCTACAAGAACCTGGCCCACGTCGAACGCGACTTCCGCAACATCAAAACCGACGACCTGGATCTACGACCCATTCACCACCGCCTCGACGAGCGCGTCCGCGCCCACGTACTGATCTGCCTGCTAGCCTGCTACCTCATCTGGCACCTGCGCAAAGCCTGGGCGCCACTGACCTTCACCGACGAACACCCACCCACCCGCGACAACCCCGTCGCCCCCGCGCAACGCTCACCGCAGGCCCAAGCCAAGGCCTCCACCCAACACGACGCCAACGGCAACCCGCTACGCAGCTTCCGCGGCCTACTCGACCACCTAGCGACCCTGACCCGCAACGACATTCACTACCACGGCACCAACGCCACGGTGCCCACCTTGGCCGAACCCACCCCCGATCAACGCCGCGCCTTCGACCTCATCGGCACCCCGATCCCACTAACCGCAGCGTAGCCAGAACCACCACCCCAACAAGACCAGCAAAACCCCAGGTCAACTAGAAATCCACTCACCCATAACGCCGCAACTTCGGGTTAGTCGGAGCCCTTGATACCGACGGCGTGGCGCAACTGTGCCAGGAATTGGTCGGCGTCGTCGCTTCGAACGACGTAGTGCGAGATCGCGATTCGGATCGCCGTCGCCGCCTTCACCGCGGCGTTGGGTCCGGGGAGGAGCCGTTGCAAGCCCTCCCGCATCTCCGGTATGACTCCCGACATTTGCGCGATGACGAGCTCCGGCTCGATATCGACCATGCGCACCCCCGAGTACGAGTACTGATAGTCGACGATGAACCGCAGCGCCGCGTCCAGCCTGTCGACGCCCTTGAGCCCGGAAGTTGCCTTGGCCAAGCCGATTTCGAACACCTGTCGCTCGTAGTTCGAGAATGCCGAAAGCAACTCTTCTTTGGACGCGAACCAGCGGTAGAGCGTGGGGCGCGATACTCCGGCCTGGGCGGCGACCTCAGAGAGGCTGAGCTTGGTCTTGCCGTTGCGCGCGAGCACCTCGGCGGTGGCCGAGAGAATGCGCTGGCGAGTTGAGGTGTCGGTGTCGGTGGTGGCTGTCGCCTGGCTCATGTCTGTCTCCCCGGGCGTCGGCGCACCAGCACGGACTGCTGGATGGCGCCGATCGCACCCTGCTCGTCGAAAAGTGTGCCAACCGTCGTCCCGATGCCGTCCGGCCCGTAGTTGGTCTCGGCCCGAATACCGATCCAATCACCCACGGGGATCCGGAACACGTGCACCGCCAGGTCGGTGTTGAGGAATGTCCATTTGCTGATGTCCAGCTTGCTGCCGATGCCGTTGGCGCAGTCGGCCACCGCGAACAGCCGCTCCAGCTGCGTCATGGTCTCGCCGTTGACAAGGTCGGCTGTCGGCTTGATCCAGGATTCTCCTGGGCCTTCGGTCAACGGTTCGGTCAGCCACAGCCACTCCAGGCTGTGCACGTAGTTGCGGTCCCGACTCATTGCCTTGAGGTTGCGCGAGCGGGCCTCGCTGAGCGGCCGCGGGAGCGGTATGGCCGCATGCGCGATGGTCTGGGTATCGAGGTGCTGCAGCCGCCAACCGCTGGCCCTGGCGACCGGTCGCGGTTGCCCGTCGGGACCCAGCGCCAGCATTTCGGCGCTCACCAGCTCGATCTGCTTGCCGGGGCGTTCGAGTTGCGGGCGCACCCACAGGTCACCCTCGGCCGGCACCGGACCCAACAGGTCGACGACGACCCGACTGAGCCGGGTGTCGTCGCGCCGCGAGCACCGCTGTAGCGCGCGGACCAGCAGCGCCGACACCGGCGCACCGTGTTGTATCTCGGACGACCAGGTGCCGCGCGCCAGGTCCGTCGCCCTGAACTTTTCACCCAGCGCGTCGGCGCCGTCGATCAGCTCGTAGTACGCGTCGGTCATTACGGCAGCCCAGCGCCGGGGGCGTCGACCAACACGGCGTCAAGTCGAGAGAGCCGGGTGCCGATGAGGCGTTTGGGATAGGTGTCGGTGCTGGACAGCAGGAACAGCGTCCGACGCTGGGGTCCGCCGAGCGTGCACGCGATGGCGACCCGGTCACCCATATCGATGCGGTCGGTAACCTCGCCGCCTTCGGTGATCCGCTCGAACTGATGAGCCAACGTCATCGAGGTCCACACGCCGCCCTCGGCGTCGAGCGCGATACCGTCGGGCGGTCCGTCGAGGCCGTCGGCGAAAACCCGGCGCTCGGTGAGTGCGCCGTCATCAGCGATGGTGAACGCGGTCAGCCGTCGGGCCATGGATTCGGCGACGATCAGCGTCTTGTGGTCCGGTGTGATGACCATCCCGTTGGGAAAGTCGAGGTCCCTGGCGACGACCGTCGAGCCGTTGTCAGCATCGAGCCGGATGATCAAGCCGCCTCCTGTGAATGCTTGGGAGCCGATGTATGCCCGGCCCGCGTCGTCTATCACCATGTCGCCGAGGTTGGCCGGTGCGAGGTCGGTGAGGTCGGCGATCGTCTCGGTGGTTTCGCCGTCATAGCGCAGCACCAGCCGGTCCTCGGCGGAGGCGATCAGCAGCGACCCGTCGGGCCGGAAGCCCAGGCCTGACGGGGAGTGGCCGGTTAACCGCAACGTCGTCAGCGAACCACGCATGTCCGACGTGTGCACGGCTTCGCCGAGCAGGTCAGAGAACCACAGCAGTCCTTCGAACCAGCGCGGGCCTTCGCCGAAGCAGAAGTCGTCGGCCAACGGCGTCGGAGTCATCGAGCCTTTACAAATCACGGCAAAAGTGTCACGCATCACGGGCACCGCTGTCAACGCGGGGCCAGGCAGTGGGTGTGCTTTACAAATCTACTATGAAATGTCACGCTGGGCCGGTGGGCGCGGTGGGCCGCGGGTAACGAGAGGTGAGCGCTTTGACCACAGATTCTGAACGGGCGCAGTGGTCGGTCGAACGCCTGCTCGACCTGTTCGAGGTGCGGGCCGACGGTCCGGATCGGTTCACCGCTGACACCGGGATTGCCGGGCAGGATGAGCGGCAGGTGGTGGAAGGCACCCAGGTCTTGGCGCAGGCGATTGTCGCTGTGGCCCAGCGTCTCCCGGGCAAGTCGGTGCGTTCGACGCACGCGGTGTTCTCCCGCGCCATCGCGGTTGGCCCGCCGATCGAACTCGTCGTCGACGTGGTGCACGAAGGCCGAACGACCGCTACCGCGATCGTCGCTGTGCACCAGAACGGCCGGCGCTGCCTGAGCGTGACGGTGCTGGCCGACGTTCCGACGGCCGACGTGATCCGCCACCATCTGCCGCGGCCCGATGTTGCGGCACCCGCGGCCGCCCACGTGTCGGAGATGCCGATGATCGGACGGGAGCTGCGACTCGTCGACGTGGTCGACGTCAACAGCCCCGACGAGGTCGGGCCGCCGGAACTGTACGCGTGGCTGCTTTACGACCCCATCCCGACCCGCGACGAACTGGCCAAGGCGCTCGTCGCGTACTTCACTGGGCACCTGGGGATTTCCACCACCATGCGGGCGCACCCAGGCATCGGTACTAGCCAGGCGCACCTGACGGTGTCCACCGCCCCGATGACGATCTCGGTCGCATTTCACGAACCCGTGCACTGGCATGGATGGCTGCTCTATACACACGAGAGCACCCAGGTCGGCGCCGGGATGTCGTACGTGCGCGGCACCGTGCACACCGAGGAGGGTGAGCTGCTGGCATCCTTTGCCCAGGAAGCGTTGATCCGGCCGCTACGCACCGGCGACACGGCGATCGACGCACGTTCACGGTTCTAAATGCCATGCGCTTCACCATCACCCACCCGATGCACGGCAATCCCTACCATCCGGACCTGTTGAGTGGGGACGGCATTGCGGCGGTGGCCGCTGCGGCCGAAGCGGCGGGATTCGATGGGTTCGGCTTCACCGACCACCCCGCCCCCTCGCAGCGGTGGCTGGAAGCGGGCGGGCACGACGCCTTAGATCCTTTCGTCGCACTGGGTTTCGCGGCGGCCCGAACGACAACGCTGCGTCTGATTCCCAACATCGTCGTGCTGCCTTATCGAAATCCATTCGTAGTGGCCAAATCCGGAGCGACGTTGGACCTACTGTCCGGTGGGCGATTCACTCTCGCGGTCGGTGTGGGTTACCTCAAGCGGGAATTCTCGGCACTGGGTGTGGACTACGACCAGCGCGCGGAGCTGTTCGAGGAAGCCTTGGCGGTGATCCGCGCGGTGTGGACCACCGACGACATGTCATTCGAGGGACGGCATTTCACCGCGCGCGGAATCACCGCGCATCCCCGTCCGGTCTCTAACCCGCATCCTCCGATTTGGGTCGGCGGCAACACGGCTTCCGCCCGCCAGCGAGTTGTTCGGTACGGCGATGGCTGGTGCCCGTTCCCCGCTTCTCCCGGCCTGGCCCGCACCGCGGGTACGGCGGCCATTGACTCGTTAGATCGTCTTGGCGACGGCATTGAGGATCTACGCCGCCGGTGCGACGCTGCCGGCAAAGACTGGTCGGTCATCGACGTCACATTCACCAACTTCGACGGCGGCAGCCCCGGGAGCGATGCTTTCAATGCCGACGCCTACCTCGGTGGTCTGGAAAAGCTGGCGGCGCTTGGTGTTACGTGGGTGCAGGTTGGTCTGCCGGGCGACAGTTTGGCGCATGCGTTGGACAGCATCGACCGGTTCCGGACGACGGTTATCGACGTGATCTAGATGGACTTCTCACGGGTCGCACTTTCGGAGGCCGACGCGGCCTTCCGTGACCAAACGCGGGCTTTCGTGACCGAGCACGTCACCGACGAAGTGCGCTGGCGGAACCGGGAGTTCGGCGAAAACTTCGATGAGCAAGTGCATTTGGCGCTGGGCGGCGCGGGTTATCTGGCGGGGGATTGGAAGCCCGAGTCCGAGGGTGGGTTCAGTCCCATACGCCGGCGAATCTTTGAGCTCGAGATCGCCCGGGCCCATACGCCTTGGTATCACTGGGGCACTACGTCCGTGGTCGCGCGTTTGGTGCAGCAGTTTGGTGCGGCCGAACTCGTCGGCCAGGTTTTGCCAGGAGTGCTGTCCGGCCATATCCGGCTATGTCTCGGTTACACCGAACCGGAGGGCGGCTCCGATGTCGCGACCTGCAAGACGCGCGCGGTTCGTGACGGTAGTGCGTGGATCATCAATGGCTCCAAGATGTTCACGTCCAACGCGCAGCATGCCAAGTACGTCTTTTTGCTGACCAATACCGACCCGCAGGGACCAAAACATAAGAACCTGACCATGTTTCTGGTTCCGCTGGCTTCACCTGGCATCGAGATACGGGGGATCCGCACGTTGGACGGTGACCGCACCAACGTCGTTTATTACAGCAACGTACGAGTCGACGACCTATACCGGGTCGGTGAGGTGAACGGCGGCTGGACAGTGATGCGGTCTGCACTGGACGCCGAGCATGGCATTGCCGAATTGGACGTCGGTACGGAAGCCCATGGCCTGCAGGATATTGCGGCTATGTCGGGTCACGCCATGTTGATGGCTGAGGTAGTGGATGGGGTCGCGGGCGTCGTCGCGGAGGCAGCTGACGAGTCGGTGAAGTACCGGCTTGGGCGCAGTTTCGTCCGGGTAGAAGCGGCGTTGTCTACTCCCGGGATGTTCGGACGTGTGGCGATCGCCCAGACGATGCGTGAAGCCTCCGGGGACTTGATGGATGTCCTGGGGGCGGCTTCCGCGTTGCCGACAGATACCCCGGGTTCCGCCAATGACGGGGCGACAGAGTATCTGTTCCGGCTGGCGTTACCGATGGGGATCTACGGCGGCACCCTGGAGGTCTTCCGCAACATGATCGCCCAACATGAGCTTGGCCTCGGCCGCCCCAACTACGGGAGCTCTGCCACGACCTGAACACGCTGCTCGGTGGGTAAGTCATTGACCACGTCGGCCGGGAATGCGCAACTCACTGGGTGATTTCGCCGATGTACCAGTAGCGCCCGTTCGGTATTGATCACCATTTGGCCGTTTCGCAAAGCCTGACTGCGACGCGGATGCGGCTCGATACATATAACGTCGTCGGGGATCGGTGGAGCGAACCACTCGCGGGATCGTTACTGAGCGGGCCATGCCCGGCCACTAAACTCATGCGTCCCCGAATCCTTTTGCATTACAGATTCTCGCCGACTGCGTAATCGCCGGTCAGGGACGGCTGGATCTCCTAGTGCTATTGTTTTCTGCTGCTACTATTTCTGCAGTAGTAGTCGTGGTGGTCTGCGATAGACCATTCATCACATCGGCGTGAACGGAACAGTCCTCTTTACGAAGCCCGAAGGGATTCCGGCACGCATGGATGCACCAACGCAAGTGAGCTATCGCGAGGTAGTGGATACAAACGGCCGGGTGTATCGGATCGGGGAGACCGATCGCGGCATCTTGGGGCGCTCACGGGTATGGATGGTATGGCTTCCGTGGATTGCGATGATGGCCATCAGCTCATCCGAATATGCCTTCACCTCAACCCGGGACACTCTCTCCGAAGCGCACGGCTGGCGCGGCGTGCATATCTTTTGGCTGCTCGGCATATGGGTGCTCTTCCAGGCCGCAGCGGCGTTTCCGGTGGGGCGAATGCGCGAAAGTGGACGGTTGTCGGCGCGCACGGCCATGATGCTCGGCGCGATCGGGGCGCTCCTGGGTTATGTATCGCTGGCGTACGCGCCGCACGTTGTCCTCGCGTATGTCGGTTTCGGGTTGTTAGGCGGAACCGGAGCCGGTTTCGTCTATGCCACCTGCATCAATATGGTCGGGAAGTGGTATCCCGAACGTAAAGGCGGCAAGACCGGCTTCGTCGACGGCGGCTTCGCTTACGGGTCAATGCCTTTCATCTTCTTGTTCACCAACTACCTGGCCCTGGACAACTACCAGGGCATTCTCCTGGTGGTCGGAGTTTTCCTGGCCGGCCTGGTGGCGGTGAGCGGCATCTTCTTCAAAGACCCGCCGAAGAACTGGTGGCCACCCCACGTGGACCCGCTCCGCGGCGACGATGACCCGCGGATTTGCCGCTCGCTGCGCAAGAATCCGCCAGCGGTCAACCAGTACAGCCCGATGGGTGCGATCAAGACCGGCATCTTGCCGTTGATGTGGTTCGTCCTGCTGTGCACCTCGGGCATCAATATCTTTGGGATCGCCATGCAGGTGCCCTTCGGCAAGCAGATGGGCTTCGCCGGCGGAATCGTGGCGCTTGCGATGAGCCTCAAAGCGTTCATCAACGGCGCCGGACGCGGTGTGATCGGCTGGATCTCGGACCGCTACGGGCGTCGGGACACGCTCATCCTCGTATGCGTGGTGCTCGGGGTCGCGCAGTATGCGGTGTATTTTTCTGGCTCAATCGGCAATATGCCGCTATTCCTTCTGGCGTCGATGGTCTCCGGCTTCGGCGGCGGGGCGATTTATCCCCTGTTCGCGGCGATGACCGCCGACTACTTCGGTGAGAACAACAACGCCGCCAACTACGGCCTGGTCTACAGCTCGAAGATGATTTCCGGACTGGTGGGTGCCGGCATGGGGTCGCTCGTGGTCGACGCGTGGGGTTATCGCGCCGCGTTCGTCATTGCCGGTTCGGTCGGTGTCGGCTGTGCTGTATTGGCGATCTTCCTGCGCCGGCCGAAGTTGCCGCAGCCAAAGACGACGAAGGCGCCGGTGCCGTCGGCGCGGGTGAAGAAGCGCGTGAGCGTGTTTCCCAACTTGGTGGCACCGATCTGGGTGTGAGCCCTTCTTGTCGGCCTTCGCTGCTACTATCGAAAGTATGTTCGAACAGTCGGAGGTGATCGCTCGCTTTGATGAGATGTTCGAGCGGTGCTATCCGTCGACCACGGCGGAGTCGGCGGCGCTGATCGATCGGATGTGTGCGGCCGCGCGCGCGGAAAACCGGGCGGCGGCCGCGCAGTTGGTGGCGATCGGGGAGTTGTTCGCCTACCGGCTGTCGCGGTGTTCGGACACCGAGGAGTGGGCGGTGGACACCGAGGCGGCAGTCAGCGCTGAGGTGGGTGCGGCGTTGCGGATCAGTCAGGGCCTTGCGGGCAGCCAGTTGCGCTACGCGCGCGCGATGCGTGAGCGGCTGCCGCAGACCGCTGAGGTGTTTAAGGCCGGTGATATCGACTATCGGATGTTTCGGACGATCGTGTATCGCACCGATCTGATCACCGACCCCGAGGTGCTCGCCGCTGTGGATGGGCGGTTGGCGGCCCAGGTGGGGCGCTGGCCCTCGCTGACCAAAAAGCGGCTGGCCGCACAGGTGGACAAGATCGTGGCCAAAGCCGATGCCGATGCGGTGCGGCGGCGCAAGGAGTGCCACGACGATCGCGAGATCGTGATTGAGGACTGCGTCGAGGGTATCTCCGAGATCCGCGGCCGGTTGTCCACTGCGGACGCCCACGCGTTGGATCGGCGGTTGAATGCGTTGGCGGCCACGGTGTGCGCCCATGATCCACGCACCCGGGAGCAGCGCCGTGCCGACGCTGCCGGGTCGTTGGCCGCCGGGTCGGATCGGCTGGAGTGCCGGTGTGGGCGCCCGGACTGTGCGGCCGCCGGCCGGCCGGGCGCCTCGCCGGTGGTCGTTCATGTGATCGCCGAGCAGGCCACGCTCACCGGCACCGGGACCGCGCCGGCCTCCCTGATCGGCGCCGACGGGCTCATCACCCCCGAACTAGTGGCCGAACTGGCCAACACCGCCAAGCTGGTCCCGCTGATCCACCCTGGCGATGCCGCCCCCGAACCCCACTATCGACCCTCGCGGGCGTTGGCTGATTTTGTGCGGTGCCGGGATCTGACGTGCCGTTGGCCAGGCTGCGACCAGCCCGCCACCAACTGCGATGTGGACCATACGATTCCCTACGCCCAGGGCGGGCCCACCCACGCGTCCAACCTGAAATGTCTGTGCGCCACCCACCACCTGGTGAAAACCTTCTGGGGCTGGGGCGAACAGCAATTGCCCGACGGCACACTGATTTTGACCTCTCCGTCGGGACACACGTATGTCACCACGCCGGGCAGCGCGCTGCTGTTTCCCAGCCTGTGTCGCGCCACCGGCGCCATCGCCGCACCCGAAGTCGACCTACCGCACGACTACTGCGGTGAGCGCACCGCGATGATGCCCAAACGCCGCCGCACCCGCGCCCAAGACCGCGCCCACCGCGTCGCCACCGAACGCCGCCAAAACCACGCCGCCCGCATGGCCGCCCGCGCCACGCGGCGAGCCGAACTCACCAGCTACACCGGGCCCGCCCCACCGGATCCCGACGACGAACCACCGCCATTTTGATCCGGAAGGGCTGATTAGTGTCCCAGTCATGGCCGGACCGGTAGAAGGCGTCAAAGTAGTCGAACTGGGCGTATGGGTGGCAGCTCCGGCCGCCGCGGCAATTCTCGCCGACTGGGGTGCCGACGTCGTCAAGATCGAACCGCCGACCGGTGATCCGGGGCGTTTGTTCGGCCCGATGCTGGGGTGTGAGCCCGGGATCAACCCGCCGTTCGAGATGGACAATCGGTCCAAGCGCAGCATCGTGTTGGACCTGACCACCGATGCCGGCCGTGATACCGCCTTCGAATTGCTAGCCGACGCGGACGTTTTCGTGACCAACGTGCGGCTTGGGGCGTTACGACGCCTGGGACTGGACTTCGACACGGTGTCCGCCCGCAATCCCCGTCTGATCTACGGCCTGATCACCGGGTACGGCGAAACGGGGCCGGAGGCCGACCGCGCCGCGTACGACGTGGCCGCGTTCTGGTCCCGCGCCGGCATTGCGGATCTACTTACCCAACGCGGCAACCCGCCGCCGTTCCAGCGGGGTGGCATGGGCGACCACTCGGCCGGTATGACGCTGGTCGCGGCGGTGTGCGCGGCGTTGCTAGCCCGCGACCGCACCGGAACCGGGCAACTCGTGACCACCTCGCTATACCGCCAGGGCGCCTATACGGTCAGCTTTGACCTCAACACCTATCTGATGACCGGCCAGCCCATCATGCTTGGGCAGCGCGAATCGATGTTCAACCCGTGCATGAACAACTACACCGCCGGCGACGGGCGACGGTTTTGGATCGTGGGCCTCGAGGGCGATCGGCACTGGCCCGCGCTATGCCGCGTCGTCGGTCACCCGGAGTGGTTGACCGACCCGCGATACAGCGAGGTGCATGCCCGGGCCGCCAACGCTGTGCCACTCATTGCGCAGCTCGACGAGATTTTCGCCACCAGGTCGCTTGCCGAATGGGAGGAAGTCTTTGCCGGCGAACCGGAATTCTTCTGGTCGCCAATCAACACGATCGAGGACGTCGTGGCTGACGAGCAGTTTCACGCCGCGGGCGGATTCGTTGACGTGCCGGACGGCGACTCGAGCGTCCTGATGGTGGCCACCCCCGCCGATTTCCATGGCACGCCGTGTGCGCCCCGTTCTACGGCGCCAAAACTCGGCCAACACACCGAAGAAGTTCTCGCCGAACTCGAGGTGCAGCGCAAGCCCTGAGCCGCCCGGACCTTTACAAATTCCCATGAAAATGTCACGCTGTCCAAATGGTCGGTGTTCAGACATGCCTGGTAAGCGCTGCGCGAGCGGCCCGCGTAGACGGGGAGTGTCTGCGCTATCGACTTGACGTTGTTGCAGGCAGCGCCGCCGACGTCGTGCGTACCGCCGGGGGGTGGCTCTGCGACCGGGCGATGGCGGGCTGGGAAGTGACGGTGTTGCTCCCGCACGGCTGCGATGCGCGCCCACTGCGCATCCTCGGAGCGGGTACCGAGGATCTGGAGTCGAGGATGAACGCGACGAGCCATGCGCTGGCCGTCAGCGCCGAGGCGTTCACCGCGGACGATCGTGTGCGCGACAGGGTGCTCAAGGCCCTGGGCGACCCGTTGACCGAAGTAGCCCTGTGGGGCGACGGTTGGCCCCTGGGGGTGAACCGCGGCATGGCCAAAGCGCAGCACGTGCTCAGCGACGCGGCGCGGGCATTCAAGGGCCAGGCGCTAGCTGCTGCTGGAATCCCTTGCTGCTCAATCAATCCCACCGAAATGATGATGACCGACTCGGCCTGGCTGCACTAGCCGGTGCTAGATGATCGTGTTGGCGTGAGGGCGCGGAGCTGATGTGGGGCCATTACCTGGCGGGACAAGATGGAACACCCGAAGGTATTCCCAGTAGACGCGGCCAATTGCACGGTCTGCCACCGGCTTTGATCACTTGCAACGAGGTCGATCCCTTTGCGACGAAGCGGTGGACTACGCGCAACGCTTACTTCGCGCCGGGGTATCCACCGAGTTGCACGTATCTCCGCGTGTCTGTCCTGGCTTCGGTTCGCTGCTGGTGGACTGGACGGTGAGCCAACGGCTTTCACGCTGCAGGGTGATGCTCTGTTGCGGGCTTTCAGAAGGTGATTAGCTGACGCACCGCGGTGCCGTCCGCCAGGTGATCCATCGCCGCGTTGATGTCGTCCAACCGAATTGTCGACGACACCAACGATTCCACCGGCAGCCTGCCCGACTGCCACAATCTCACGAACCGAGGTATGTCGCGGCTGGGCACCGCGGAGCCAAGGTAGCTGCCGATCAGCGAACGGCCTTCGGCGACAAAATCCAACGGCGACAAGGTGATCCGGGCATCCGGAGGTGGCAACCCGACGGTGATGGTTCGACCTCCCGGGGCGGTCAGTGCGATCGCGGTCTGTAACGCCGCGGGATGGCCGACGGCCTCGATGACCGCGGCGGCCTTGATGCCAGCGTCGACCGCCTGCTGTGGCGTACAGGTTTCGTGGGCGCCCAGGCGACGGGCAGCGGACAGCTTTTCGGGCAACTGGTCGACGCCGACAACGCGGACATCGTCATAGGTCAGGGCGGTGATCACCGCGGCCATGCCGACACCGCCAAGGCCGACGACGGCAACCGACTGCCCCGGTCTGGGATCGCCCACGTTGAGCACCGCGCCGCCACCGGTCAGCACTGCGCACCCGAGCAGCGCGGCGACGGGGGCGGGTACGTCATGCGGCACCGGAACCACGCTGGCCCGGTTGACTACGGCGTGCGTCGCAAAGCCGGATACGCCGAGGTGGTGGTGCACGGGGTGACCGTTGCGGCCGAGCCGGATTCCGCCGCCTAGCAATGTCCCGGCACTGTTGGCCGCGCTACCCGGTTCACACGGTGTCAAACCCTCGGTTGCGCATGCCGCGCAGTGACCGCAACGCGGCAAGAACACCAGCACGACCCGTTGGCCGACGGCTAAGTCAGTGACCCCGTTGCCGAGCTGTTCGACGATTCCCGCGGCTTCATGACCCAGCAACATTGGAATTGGGCGCACCCTGCTACCGTCCACGACCGACAGATCGGAGTGGCAGACGCCGGCCGCCTCGGTGCGGATCAGGACCTCATCGCTGCCGGGTGGAGCAAGGTCGACGTCGACGACGCTGATCGGCTTCGTCGACGCAAACGGCCGGGGCAGACCGATGTGCTCGAGCACCGCGCCCCGGATGTGAATCATGTTGGAATACAACCATGACGTCAGCACTAGAACCGGAGCAGCTCACCAGCAGTGACTTTCCGGTGCTGTGGCCGGTGCTCACCCGTTGGGCCGACAACGATATGTTCGGCCACCTCAACAACGCCGTCTATTACCAGCTTTTCGACACCGCCATCAACGCCTGGATCAACACAAGTGCTGGTGTCGACCCGCTCGACACGCCCGCGCTGGGCATCGTCGCCGAATCGGGCTGTCGCTACTTCTCGGAACTGCACTTCCCGCAAAGCCTCGTGGTGGGCCTGGCGGTGACGCGACTGGGACGCAGCAGTGTCACCTATCGGCTCGGCGTATTCAGGGTCGACCAAGAAAGCGACGTGCAACCGATCACCGCGTTAGGGCACTGGGTCCATGTCTATGTCGATCGGGTCACCCGCAAGCCGGTCCCCATTCCCGATGCCATCCGATCACTGCTGGCAACCGCCTGTGTGAACGACTGAGTTTGGCACCAGTATGCTTCGCCAATGCCAGTTTTGAGCAAGACCGTCGAGGTGGGCGCGGATGCCGCTTCGATCATGGCCATCGTCGCCGACATCGAGCGGTACCCGGAATGGAACGAAGGGGTAAAGGGCGCTTGGGTGCTCGCTCGCTACGACGACGGGCGTCCCAGCCAGGTGCGGCTCGACACCGCCGTCCAAGGCATTGAAGGCGTCTATATCCACGCCGTGTACTACCCGGGTGAGAACCAAATTCAAACCGTGATGCAGCAAGGTGATCTATTCGCCAAGCAGGAGCAGCTGTTCAGTGTGGTGGAAAGTGGCGCCAACAGTTTGCTGACCGTAGATATCGATGTCGAGCCCAGCATGCCGGTTCCCGCGCCAATGGTGAAGATGCTCCTCAACAATGTGCTCGAGCAACTCGCGGAAAACGTCAAGCAGCGCGCGGAGCAACTAACTGGCTAGCTAGCTTCGTGGCGATCGCAAGCGCGGCGTAGCCGGGTGCAGCGGGTCGCCACCATTCAGCTCAGCTAAAGATTCCCGTCGTATCCAGGGTCTTGGTCAGCCGCTGGGCGGCGTCGGTGAACTGCCAGACGGTGTGCTCAACCACCGCTGCTACGTCGCGCCGGCGTAGTGCGGCGATCAACAATCGGTGATTGTCAACCGCGGCCACACCCCACTGTGGATCGGCGGCGTATATCTGAGCCGGCATGTAGCGCGCGGCGTTGAGCAAGAACCAGGCCAACTTGATCCGCCCGCTCGCCTGATTGAAGACGCGATGAAACGAGAACTCGCACGCCGCGATCGTCTCGGCGTCACCGGATTCGACGGCCCGAGCCAGCGCATCCGTGATGCGGTCCAGTTCCGCGATCTCGATGTCGGTGATTCGATCCGCGGCCGTTACGGCAAGTTCTTTGGCGATTGTGGCCTGCAACCAGAAGATGTCGGCGATGTCCTGCTGGGTCAATGGCAGCACAACGTGGCCGCGGTGCGGCTCCAGCTGCACCATGCCTTCACCGCGCAGCTTTAGCAGGGCTTCCCGAACCGGCGTGACGCTAACCCCGAGCTCTGCCGCGGTCTCGTCGAGGCGGATGAACGTTCCCGGACGCAACTTCCCCGACATGATCGACGCCCGCAGGTGTCCCGCTACTTCGTCGGACAGCTGTGCCCGGCGCAGCGGTCTTCGGCTACGCGGCTGCGCGGAGAGGGGAGCGTTCACGTGGCCTGCCAGGGCTTTCCGGGGCTTGGCGGGTGTTTAGCGGTCTAGTTTGGGGCTCTTGTCTTTGGGCCGTCGAGGCCATAATGTGACCCAGACAACACCATGTTTTATCAAATATCAACCTGGCGCAAGCGGTGCGCAAGTGAAGGGAAGGCATAGTTGACCGCGCAACTGGCCAGTCACCTGACACGGGTAGCCGAGCAGCCTTACCTTGCTCGGCGGCAGAACTGGGTGAACCAGCTCGAGCGGCACGCGATGATGCAGCCAGACGCGCCGGCGTTGAGGTTTGTGGGCCACACCGTGACATGGGCTGCGCTGCGGCGCCGGGTTGCCGCACTGGCCGGCGCACTGAGCCGCCGCGGGGTCGGCTTCGGCGATCGGGTCATGATCCTGATGCTCAATCGCACCGAGTTCGTCGAATCGGTCCTGGCCGCCAACATGTTGGGGGCTATCGCAGTCCCGTTGAACTTCCGGCTCACTCCAACTGAGATCGCATTCCTGGTCGAGGACTGCGGGGCGCGGGTGATGATCACCGAGGCGGTGCTGGCCCCGGTGGCCACCAATGTCCGCGACATTCAGCCAACGGTGAACGTGATCGCCGTAGCCGGTGGCTCAACCGACGACAGTGTGCTCGGCTATGACGACCTAACAACTGAGCCTGGTGATGCGCCCGAACCGGCGGACATCCCCAACGACTCGCCGGCCCTGATCATGTACACCTCGGGCACCACCGGCCATCCCAAGGGCGCCGTGCTCACCCACGCGAATCTGACCGGCCAAACGATGACCATGCTTTATACCAGCGGGGTCGACCTGAATAACGACGTCGGCTTCGTCGGCGTCCCGTTGTTCCACATCGCCGGAATCGGCAACATGCTCACCGGGATGCTGCTCGGCATCCCGACGGTGATCTATCCGCTTGGGGCATTTGATCCCGGCAAGCTGCTCGATGTGCTGGAGGCCGAGAAGGTCACCGGCATCTTCTTGGTTCCCGCTCAGTGGCAGGCCGTTTGCGCCGAGCAGCAAGCCAGACCACGTGACTTGAAGCTGCGCGTGATGTCGTGGGGGGCGGCGCCGGCGCCGGATACCTTGCTACGGCAGATGTCGGAAGTCTTTCCCGGAACCCAGATTCTGGCCGCGTTCGGCCAGACCGAGATGTCGCCGGTCACCTGCATGCTGCTCGGCGAGGACGCGATCGCCAAGCGCGGATCGGTCGGCAAAGTCATCCCGACCGTGGCCGCACGGGTGGTCGACGACAATATGCGTGACGTACCCGTCGGCGAGGTGGGTGAAATCGTCTACCGCGCACCGACATTGATGAGCGGCTACTGGAATAACCCGGAGAGCACGGCTGAAGCGTTCGCGGGCGGGTGGTTTCATTCCGGGGACCTCGTGCGGATGGACTCCGATGGCTACGTCTGGGTGGTCGACCGCAAAAAGGACATGATCATCTCCGGCGGCGAGAACATCTACTGCGCCGAGGTGGAAAACGTCCTTGCCGGTCATCCCCGCATCGTCGAGGTCGCGGTCATTGGACGGTCCGACGAGAAGTGGGGTGAGGTGCCGATCGCGGTCGCGGCTGTAACAGGCGGGCACCTTCGAATCGAAGAGCTAGATGAGTACCTGACCGAGCGGCTCGCGCGGTACAAGCACCCCAAGGCGCTCGAGATCGTGGATGCGCTGCCGCGCAACCCCGCCGGGAAAGTGCTCAAGACTGAACTGCGGATGCGCTATGGAAGCTCAAATGATTCTCGAAAACGTGCTGTTTCAACCGATTTACCGGAGGAAGAGGGGAGCTGACGAACTCGTAACGTTTGCTAGCTGTTGACGAAGGGTTAATTGTGAGGATGCGGTTCACACCTGACGGGCCATCAGGTACATTCCTGTGGTCTCCGTTACTACCTGCGGGTAGGGAGCCGACGGTCACACATATTGGATTGCGGCAAGGTGGGGGTACCCCCAGCCGCGGAGCGGCGAGGGGGCGAGGCGTGCGACATGCTCGGCCGCGACGCCGCACCGCGCGCGACACCCGTAATGACGGCGTGAGGGGGCAACGGTGACCACGTCGACGCGTCCGCACCTGATGGGTTACCTTCGCGACCAACTGGAGACACCGCTGACGATGGTCGGCGGGTTTTTCCGAATGTGCGTGCTGACCGGAAAGGCGCTATTCCGCCGACCGTTCCAATGGCGCGAACTCATCCTGCAGTGCTGGTTCATCATGAGGGTCGCATTGCTGCCGACCATCATGGTCTCGATCCCGCTGACAGTTCTCCTTATCTTCACGCTCAACGTTTTGCTGGCGCAGTTCGGCGCCGCCGACCTCTCGGGCGCGGGCGCGGCGATCGGTGCCGTCACCCAACTCGGTCCGTTGACCACCGTGCTGGTGGTAGCCGGTGCCGGTTCGACCGCCATATGTGCCGACTTGGGCGCCCGCACCATCCGCGAAGAGATCGACGCGATGGAAGTGCTCGGCATTGACCCCATCCACCGACTCGTGGTGCCTCGGGTCATCGCCGCGACCGTCGTCGCCACCCTGCTCAACGCCTTGGTGATCACCGTCGGCCTGGTCGGCGGATATCTCTTCGGTGTCTACCTGCAGAACGTGTCGGGCGGTGCCTACCTCGCGACGCTGACCACGATCACCGGCCTGCCCGAGGTGATCATCGCAATGGTCAAAGCTGCGACATTCGGCCTCATCGCCGGACTGGTCGGCTGCTACCGCGGTCTGACCGTCCGCGGCGGTTCCAAAGGTCTGGGCACCGCCGTCAACGAGACGGTGGTGCTGTGCGTGGTCGCCTTGTACGCGGTCAACGTCATCTTGACCACGATCGGTGTGCGATTCGGGACGGGGCACTGAAATGTCGACAGGCACAGTCGTTCGCGCCCGCTTTCCACGGGCAGTTGCCAATATCAACCGCTACGCCGGCAGTGTCACCCGAGGACTGGACGAGACGGGGCAGCTGGCCTGGTTCGTGCTGACGAGCATCGGGCAGATTCCGCACGCGCTGCATTACTACCGCAAGGAAACGTTGCGACTGATCGCCCAGATCGGCATGGGCACCGGTGCGATGGCCGTCGTCGGCGGCACCGCCGCAATCGTGGGTTTTGTGACGCTGTCCGGCAGCTCGCTGGTCGCCATCCAGGGTTTTGCGTCGCTGGGCAATATCGGTGTCGAGGCGTTCACGGGGTTCTTCTCGGCGCTGATCAACGTGCGTATTGCCGGCCCTGTCGTCACCGGCATCGCACTGGCGGCCACGGTCGGTGCCGGCGCCACCGCCGAGCTCGGAGCGATGCGGATCAGCGAGGAGATCGACGCCCTGGAGGTGATGGGCATCAAGTCGGTCTCCTACCTGACGTCCACCCGGGTCATCGCCGGGCTGGTGGTGATCATCCCGCTCTACGCCCTGGCGATGATCATGTCCTTCCTTTCCCCGCAGGTCGTCACGACAGTGCTGTACGGACAGTCGACCGGCACCTACGAGCACTACTTCCGTACGTTCCTGCGTCCCGACGACGTGTTCTGGTCGTTTCTGGAGGCCGTCATCATCGCGGCGATCGTGATGGTCACCCACTGTTACTACGGATACAACGCCGGCGGCGGGCCCGTCGGCGTAGGCGAGGCCGTCGGGCGATCGATGCGCTTCTCGCTGGTCTCGGTGCAGGTTGTCGTGTTGTGTGCCGCGTTGGCGCTGTACGGCGTCAACCCCAACTTCGCTCTAACGGTGTAGCGCCATGACGAGTCCAGGCAAGATCAACAAGGTTAGAAACCCGCCGTACAAGACGATGGGTGTGGTTTCGGGCGTTGCCTTCCTTCTGGTGCTTGCCCTGGTGTACATCCAGTTCCGCGGAGATTTCACGGAAAAGGTCAAGTTGACCATGCTGTCCGACCGGGCGGGCTTGGTGATGGATCCAGGGTCGAAGGTCACCTATAACGGCGTGCAGATCGGCCGGGTCGACAAGATTACCGAAATCACGCGTCCCGACGGTAAGCCCGCCGCCAAGTTCACACTGGACGTGTATCCGCAGTATCTGTCGATCATTCCGGAAAATGTGGACGCCCAGATCAAGGCGACGACGGTGTTCGGCGGCAAGTATGTGTCGCTGGTAACGCCGAGAGACGCCGAGGGGAACATCATCTCCAAGGGGCACCTCACACCCAGCAGCACCATCAACGCCGTCGGTGTGACGACGGAAATCAACACGCTGTTCCAGACCATCACCTCGATTTCGGAGAAGGTCGATCCGGTCAAGCTGAACCTCACCCTGAGCGCGGCCGCACAAGCGCTGGCCGGGTTGGGCGATAAATTCGGACAGTCGGTGGTCAATGGCAACGCGATCCTGGACGACCTCAACCCGCAGATGCCCCAGGCCCGTCGGGACATCCAACAGCTAGCCGCGCTAGGCGACGTATACGCCAATGCGGCGCCGGATTTGTTCGACTTCCTCAACAATTCGGTACCCACCGCCCGCACGATCAACCAGCAGCAACACCAATTGGACCAAGCGTTGTTGGCGGCGGTCGGGTTCGGCAACACCGGCGAGGACATCTTCGCCCGAGGCGGGCCGTATCTGGCGCGTGGAGCCGCCGACCTGGTGCCCACCGCTCAGCTACTGGACACCTATAGCCCAGAGCTGTACTGCACGCTGCGCAACTACCACGACATCGAGCCCAAGGCCTACCAGTTCCTCGGCGGCAACGGCTACTCGCTTAACAGCCATTCACAGGTGCTATCGGGCTTGGGACTGATGCTGAACCCGGTATCGCTGGTACCGCTGTTGCTCTCACAGGTCGGCGGGTTGGCCGCCGGTGTGGTCGGCGGTGGGCCGAATCCCTACATCTATCCGGAAAACCTGCCGCGGGTGAACGCCCACGGTGGGCCAGGGGGTGCACCGGGCTGCTGGCAGCAAATCACCCATGATTTCTGGCCGGCGCCCGAATTGGTCATGGACACCGGCAACAGCATTGCGCCGTACAACCACTTGGAAGTCGGCTCTCCGTATGTAATCGAGTACGTCTGGGGCCGTCAAGTAGGGGATAACACGATCAACCCATGAAAATCACCGGCACTCTAGTCAAACTCAGCATCTTCTCGGTGGTGCTGCTGCTCTTCAGCGTGATGATCATCATCGTGTTCGGTCAGCTCCGTTTCGACCGCACCAATGGCTATTCCGCCGAGTTCAGCAACATCAGCGGGCTGCGCAACGGCCAATTCGTCCGCGCCTCGGGTGTGGAGATCGGCAAGGTCAAAAAAGTAGAGCTGATCGACGGCGGCAAACGGGTGCGGGTGGATTTCGACGTCGACCGCTCGGTGCCCCTTTATCAGTCGACGACCGCCCAGATCCGCTATCTCGACCTGATCGGCAATCGCTACCTGGAGCTCAAGCGCGGCACCGGCGAAGGCGCTGACAAGATCTTGCCGCCCGGAGGATTCATCCCGCTGTCGCGTACGTCGCCGGCGCTGGACCTCGATGCGCTGATTGGTGGTTTCAAGCCGCTGTTCCGGGCCCTGGACCCGGACAAAGTCAACACCATTACCTCGGCATTGATCACTGTGTTCCAGGGTCAGGGCGGCACTATCAACAACATTCTCGACAACACCGCGCAGCTGACCTCGCAGATCGCCGAGCGTGACCAGGCGATCGGCGAGGTGGTCAAGAACCTGAACACCGTCCTGGACACCACGGTTCGGCACCGCAAGGACTTTGATCAGACGGTCAACAACCTCGAGATTCTGATCACCGGGCTGCGAAACCACGACGACTCGCTCGCCGGCGGGACCGCGCACGTCAGCAATGCCGCAGGAACGGTCGCCGATCTGCTGGCCGAGAACCGCTCTCTGCTACACCGGACCGTTAACTACCTGGACGCCGTTCAGCAGCCGCTGATCGATCAGCGGCAGGAGCTCAACGATTACTTCCACAAGCTGCCAACTGCGCTGAACATGATCGGCCGCGCCATCGGCTCCTACGGAGACTTCGTGAATTTCTACTCCTGCGACATCAGCCTCAAGATCAACGGGCTGCAGCCTGGTGGCCCGGTCCGCACGGTCCGGCTTTTCTCGCAGCCGACGGGTAGGTGCGCGCCGCAATGAGAACACTGGAACCCCCCAATCGGCTTCGAATCGGGCTCATGGGCATCGTGGTGACGCTGCTCGTCATCGGAGTGGGCCAAAGCTTTACCAGTGTGCCGATGCTGATGGCCAGGCCCAGTTACTACGGGCAGTTCACCGACTCCGGTCAGCTCAACAAAGGCGACAAGGTTCGAATCGCCGGTATGGATGTGGGCAAGGTCGAGGGGCTCACCATCGACGGTGACCACATCTTGATTAAGTTCTCGATCGGAACCCACACCATCGGCACCGAGAGCCGGCTGGCGATCCGCACCGACACCATCCTCGGTAAAAAGGTCCTTGAGATCGAGGCGCGCGGCAACCAGCCGCTGCGGCCGGGGGGCACCCTGCCGCTGGGTCAAAGCACCACTCCCTACCAGATCTACGACGCATTCTTCGACGTCACCAAAGCCGCTACCGGCTGGGACATCGACACCGTCAAGCGGTCGCTGCACGTGCTGTCGGAGACCATTGATCAGACCTATCCGCACCTAAGCGCGACGCTCGATGGCGTCGCCAAGTTCTCCGACACGATCGGTAAGCGTGACGAGGAGATCAAGCATCTGCTTGCCCAGGCCAACCAGGTCGCCAGCGTCCTAGGTGACCGCAGCGCACAGGTGGATCGGCTCCTGGTCAATGCCAAGACACTGCTGGCCGCCTTCGAAGAACGCGGGCGCGCCATCGACGCGTTGCTGGCGAACGTCGCTTCGTTCTCGGCCCAAGTACAGAATCTGATCAACGACAACCCGAACCTGAATCACGTGCTGGAACAGTTGCGCATAGTCAGCGACCTCCTGGTTGAGCGCAAGGACGACCTGGCTAAGGGTCTCGTCCAGGTGGGGGCATTCCTCCCGTCGCTGAATGAGTCCATCGCGTCCGGACCATTCTTCAAAGTGGTCATTCATAACCTGGTCCCGGGTCAGATTCTGCAGCCGTTCATCGATGCCGCGTTCAAGAAGCGTGGCATCGATCCCGAAGAGTTCTGGCGCAGCGCGGGGCTGCCGGCGTACCGGTTCCCCGACCCCAACGGCACCCGATTCCCCAACGGCGCACCGCCTCCGCCGCCGCTGGTGCTAGAGGGCACGCCGGAACACCCCGGCCCGGCTGTGCCGCCCGGATCGCCATGCTCCTACACACCGGCGGCGGGCGCGCTGCCCCGGCCGGAGGATCCGCTGCCCTGTGCGGGTGTGCTCCAAGGCCCGTTTGGTGGCCCCAATTTCCCGGCGCCGCTGGATGTCCAGGTGTCGCCACCGAATCCGAACGGCCTGCAGCCGGGCCCGGGTATTCCGATCGCCGGGCGGCCGGGCGACCCACCGCCGGACGTCGTCGGGACACCGGTGCCGCTGCCGCCGAACGCACCGCCGGGTGCCCGCACCGAGCCTCTGGGACCTGCTGGTCCGACGCCGCCGCCGTCGACGTTCGCCCCGGGGCTACCGCCGGCTCCGCCCGCACCGCCCGGGCCTGGGCCGCAGCTGCCCGCCCCGTACATCACGCCAGGCGGGACGGGCGGAAGCGGAGAGACGGGAGGTAGCCAGAATTGAGCACCATCTTTGACATCCGCAACATCCGCCTGCCCAAGATGTCGCGGGCAGCGGTCATCATCGGATCACTGGTGGTGGTACTGGGTCTGGTGGCCGTGTTCGTGGGCTGGCAGCTTTACCAGAAGCTGACGAACAACACCGTGGTTGCCTACTTCCCGGCTGCCAACGCCCTGTACCCGGGTGACAAGGTCCAGATCATGGGCTTGCAGGTGGGCAAGATCGATAGCATCGAGCCGGCCGGCGACAAGATGAAGGTGACCTTCCACTACCAGAACAAATACAAGGTGCCGGCAAATGCGCAGGCGGTGATCCTCAACCCCACCCTGGTGGCGTCGCGCACGCTCCAGCTGGAGCCGCCGTACCGAGGCGGCCCGGTGCTGGCCAATAACACGGTGATTCCGATCGAGCGCACCCGGGTGCCGGTGGAGTGGGACGAGCTCCGCAACAGCATCACCAACATCATCTCCAAACTCGGCCCGAGCGACCAACAGCCAAAGGGGCCGTTCGGCGAGGTCATTGAATCGTTCGCCAACGGGCTAGCCGGCAAAGGCAAACAGATCAACACCACCCTGGACAGCCTGTCGGCGGCGTTGACCGCGTTGAACGAGGGTCGCGGCGACTTCTTTGCGGTGGTGCGCAGCCTAGCGCTGTTCGTCAACGCGCTGCATCAGGATGACAAGCAGTTCGTTGCGCTGAACGAGAACCTGGCGGACTTCACCACTCGACTCACCCGTTCCGACCGCGACCTCGCCAATGCGCTACAGCAGTTCGACAGCCTGCTTACCACCATCCGCCCGTTCCTCGACAAGAACCGCGAAGTGCTGGCCCACGACGTCAACAACCTGGCTGACGTGACCAACACGCTACTTCAACCGGAGCCTCTCAACGGGGTGGAGACCGCCCTGCACGTCCTCCCGACTGCGGCGTCGAACGTCAACCAGATTTACCATCCGGCGCACGGTTCCGTCGTCGCCGTTCCGGAGATCACGAGCTTCGCGAACCCGATGCAGTTCATCTGCAGCTCGATTCAGGCCGGCAGCCGGCTTGGCTATCAAGAGTCCGCCGAACTGTGTGCGCAATACCTGGCGCCGGTCCTCGACGCGATCAAGTTCAACTACTTCCCGTTCGGCTTGAATGCGTTCAACACCGCCGAGGTGCTTCCCAAGCACGTCGCGTACTCCGAGCCGCGCCTGCAGCCGCCGAACGGGTATAAGGACACGACGGTGCCGGGCATCTGGGTGCCGGATACACCGTTGTCGCACCGCAACACCCAACAGGGCTGGATTGTCGCCCCGGGGATGCAAGGACAACAGGTAGGCCCAATCACCGCCGGCCTCATGACGCCCGAATCGTTGGCCGAACTGATGGGTGGCCCCGACATCGAGCCCGTTCAATCGACCTTGCAGACTCCGCCCGGACCGCCGAACGCGTACGACGAGTACCCGGTGCTGCCGCCGATCGGCTTGCAGGCTCAGGTGCCGATACCGCCGCCGCCGCCGGCCCCGGGCGTGGTCCCGGGTCCGGTCGCTCCCACGCCCGCCCCAGGGCCGGCGCCCGCGCCAGTCGGCGCACCGCTGCCCGCTGAGGCAGGAGGCCAGTGATGCGCGTACTGAGAACAATGCGGCACCGTGGCTGGCAGGGCCTGGTGTTGCTCGTGGTCGCGATGGTGCTGAGTTCGTGTGGGTGGCGCGGAATCTCCAACGTGTCTATTCCGGGTGGTCCGGGCAGCGGTGAAGGGGCCTACACCCTTTACGTGCAGGTGCCAGACACCCTGGCGATCAACGGCAACAGCAAGGTGATGGTTGCCGATGTGACGGTGGGCTCGATACACAAGATCGAGCTGAAGAACTGGGTGGCAACCCTGACGCTGGGAATCGACAAGGGCGTCCAGCTGAGGAAGGGCACCCTCGCCAAGATTGGACAGACCAGTCTGCTGGGTTCGCAGCATGTGGAGCTGCACTCGCCAGATAAAGGGGCACTGCTCAAGAACGGCGACACGATACCCCTGAAGAATTCGTCCGCGTTTCCCAATACCGAGCAGACGCTGGCCAGCCTGGCCCTGATCATTCGCGGCGGCGGCATCCCAAATCTCGAAGTGCTGCAGAACGAGGTGTACAACATCTTCCACGGGCGGGCCGACCAGATCAGGGCCTTCCTCACAAAGCTGGACACCTTTACCAGACAGCTCAATGAGCAACGCGACGACATCACCCACGCCATCGACTCCACCAACCGATTGCTGGTCTATGTCGGCCAACGGGCGGACGTCCTGGATCGGGTGCTGACTGACTTCCCGCCGCTGATCAAGCATTTCGCCGAGACCCAGAACCTGCTGATCAACGCCGTTGACGCGATTGGGGGACTCAGTCAGCAAGCCGGCCAGTACCTCGAGGAAGCGCGCAGCAACCTCCATACTGACCTGCAATCGCTGCAATGCCCGTTGCGAGAACTCGGCCGTGGGTCGCCGTATTTGCTCGGGGCGCTGAAGCTGATTCTCACCCAGCCGTTCGACATAGACGCCGTTCCGAAGATATTCCGCGGTGACTACCAAAACGTGTCGGCCGTTATCGACGTCACCTACAGTGCCATGGACAACGCACTCCTCACCGGTACCGGATTTTCCGGAGCCCTGCGCGCGCTCGAGCAGTCGTTTGGGCGCGACCCCGAGACGATGATCCCCGACGTCCGGTACACGCCTAACCCGAACGACGCTCCGGGCGGACCGCTGGTTGAGAGGGCGGAGCGAGGCCAATGCTGACTCCATTCATCAGACGCCAGCTGTACCTGTTCGGGACCTTGACCGTGGTCGCGCTGCTGGTGCTTGGCGTGTACTACCTGCAGATTCCCAGTCTTGTGGGGGTCGGTCGGTACACGCTTACGGCAGAGTTACCCGCGTCGGGCGGTCTGTATCCGACGGCCAACGTGACCTATCGCGGCATCACCATCGGCAAGGTCACCGACGTCGAGCCGACCCCAAAGGGTGCGCGGGCGACGATGAGCATTGACAGCCGGTACAAGGTCCCTCTCGATGCGACGGCCAACGTGCACTCGGTCTCGGCGGTTGGTGAGCAGTACCTGGACCTGGTATCGACCGGGAATCCGGGCAAGTATTACTCATCCGGACAGACCATCACCTGCGGCCCGGGGCCCGCGTGCAAGAACACGGTGCCAAGTGAAATCGGGCCGGCGCTGGACACCGCCAACCGCGGGCTTGAGGTGTTGCCCAAGGAAAAGATCGGGCAGTTGCTTGACGAGACAGCGCAAGCCGTCGGCGGTTTGGGACCCGGGCTGCAAAGGCTGACCGACGCCACTCAGGCGATCGTTGGCGATTTCCGCAATCAAATCACGGACATCAACGACATCATCCAGCACTCCGGACCGATCCTGGACAGTCAGGTCAACTCGGGCAGCGCCATCGAGCGCTGGGCGCACAACCTCAACGTGTTGGCAGCGCAGACGGCGGAACGGGACCAGAACCTGAAAAGCATTCTGACTCAGGCTGCGCCCACCGCTGACCAGGTGAACGAGGTCTTCACCGATGTGCGCGATTCGCTGCCACAGACGCTGGCGAATCTCGAGGTCGTGATCGAGATGCTCAAGCGATATCACACCGGACTTGAACAGGTGTTGGTGTTTCTGCCGCAGGGTGCTTCGATCGCGCAGACGGTCGCCGCGCCGTTCCCGAATATGGCTGCGCTCGACCTCGCGTTGGCAATCAACCAGCCACCGCCGTGTCTGACCGGCTTCATTCCGGCGTCGCAGTGGCGCTCTTTTGCGGACACCAGCCTGGTGCCGCTACCGACCGGCACTTACTGCAAGATTCCGATGGACACGCCGGCCAACAGCGTCCGCGGATCGCGAAACATTCCGTGTGTGGATGTCCCCGGTAAGCGTGCGGCCACGCCGCGGGAGTGCCGCGACCCCAAGCCGTACGAGCCGGCGGGGACCAATCCCTGGTATGGGGACCCGAACCAGCTCCTGACCTGCCCCGCGCCCGCGGCGCGCTGTGATCAGTCGGTGCGGCCAGGCATGGTGATCCCGGCGCCGTCGGTGAACAACGGATTGAACCCGGCACCGGCCGACAGGCTACCGCCGGGTGGGACGCCGCCTCCGATCAGCGATCCACTGCAGCGCCCCGGTTCCGGCACGGTGCAATGCAACGGACAGCAGCCCAATCCGTGTGTCTACACTCCGAACGGGCCTCCCACGGCGGTATACAGTCCCCAGAGCGGTGAACTGGTAGGGCCCGATGGAGTCAAGTACTCCGTCGAAAACTCGACCAAAACAGGAGACGACGGATGGAAGGAGATGCTGGCGCCAGCCGGCTGAACCCCATCGACGCGAATGATTCGTTGGGCCCCGAGGTGACGGCCGAGGATTCGAAAGAATCCGAGGCCGGAGCCGACCAGACGAGCACCGAGGTGACGGCCGAGGATTCGAAAGAATCCGACGAAGACGAGGCTGCCGACAGCGCGGAGACCAGTGTTGAGCGGGGGCCCTCGCGGTTGGGCCGTGGTTGGTTGGCCGGTATCAGCGTGGTGCTTCTCCTCATTGCCGGCGCCATCGGGGCGGGCGGCTACTTCGCGTGGCGTTCCCATCAAGAAAGCCAAGACATCGCGCGCTACGACGCTCAGGCGCTTCAGGCGGCCAAGGATTGCGTGGCCGCGACGCAGGCGCCGGACACCAACAGCATGGCGGCCAGCGAACAGAAGATCATCGACTGCGGCACGGATGCCTACCGCACTCAAGCCCTGTTGTATAGCAGCATGCTGGTACAGGCCTATCAAGCCTCAAACGTGCACGTTCAGGTGTCCGATATGCGAGCGGCCGTTGAACGCAACAACACCGACGGCTCGGTCGACGTGCTCGTGGCACTGCGCGTCAAGGTGAATAGCGATCAGGTGCAGGGGCAGGAGACCGGCTACCGGCTACGCGTGCGAATGACCCTTGCGGATGGCCAGTACAAGATCTCTAAACTCGACCAGGTGACGAAGTGACGGTGGTGGTCGAAAAGACCCAGACCACCACTGCGGCCATTCAAGACCTAGCCCAAAACGACTTGGCGCCATGGAATTTGCGCGCCTGCGCATTTGTCGTTGACGTGGCGCCCGGCATGGCCGTGGCGGCGACGATGGCAGTGGTCTCATTGACCCTCCCGCCGCGCAGCGCGTGGTGGTGGGTAGCCATGTCCGTCCTCGGGGCCGTCATCCTGCTGGTGTTAGTCAATCGGTTGCTGTTACCGACCATCACCGGATGGAGCTTGGGACGCGCCCTGTATGGGATCGCGGTGACAGGCGGCGATGGGGCAGCGCCCGGAGCATGGGCGTTGCTGCTGCGAGATCTAGCCCACCTGCTCGACACCGCACCGGTATTGGTGGGTTGGCTATGGCCGCTGTGGGATTCCCGGCACCGCACCTTCGCCGACATGCTGTTGCGCACCGAGGTGCGACGCGTCGAAGGTCACGAGCAGCCACTCAAGGTACGGCGGTGGACCGCGGCGGCCCTGCTGACAGCGGCGGTGCTATGTCTGGACGGTGCCAGCGTGAGCTACGCCTTGGTGTATGCGTCGGAACGGGCGACCGACCAAACTCGCGCAGAGATTTCCACACAAGGGCCGAAAATGGTCGCCGAGATGCTGACGTACGACCCAAAGACGTTGCGCGAGGACTTCGCCCGCGCTCAGTCGCTGACCACCAACAAATATCGCAGACAGCTGGTCGCGCAGCAGGAGTCCGTGGAGAAAGGCCACCCGGTCATCAACGAATATTGGGTGACCGGCAGTTCGGTACAGTCGGCGACTCCGGATCGCGCCACCATGCTGTTGTTCATGCAGGGCCGGCGGGGTGTACCGCCGGACCAGCGGTACATCAGCGCAACCGTCCGCGTGAGCTTTGCGAAAGACCGGCACGACCAGTGGCGCGTTGACGACCTCACCGTGCTGACCAAACCGAAACCGCCCGGGGATGGAAAATGAGTCCTCGACGCAAGTTTCGGCCCGGCGAGGGGCAACTGCTCATCGCGCACCCGCCACCGCCGCGGTATTCCGGGTTAGCGCTCGCGGCCACCATCGCCGCGCTGGTCATGGCCGCGGCGCTGACGGTATCCACCTTGATGTTGATCGGCCATGAATCGGATAGGCGAGCCGCGGCGAAAGACCGCGAGGTGGTCGACTACGTGGAATGGTTCATGGCGGGCTTTACGAGTATCGATCCATATCATGCCAACGACTATGTGGCCCGGGTATTGGCGCAGGCGACCGGCGACTTCGCTAAGCAGTACCAGGAGAAGGAGAACGAAATCCTGCTCCAGGTGGCTCGAGCCGAGCCGGCCACTGGCATGGTCCTCGACGCGGGCGTGGAACGGTGGAACGACGACGGCAGCGCCAATGTATTAGTGGCTACCCAAGTGACCTCCAAGTCGCCGGACGGAAAGCAGGTGTTCGAAAGCACGAATCGTTGGACGGCGACGGCTCGGCAGGAAGGGAATCAGTGGAAGATCAGCAACCTGCTACAGGTGATTTGACCGATGAGGCGCGGGGGGAGGAATCCTCCGAAGACGCCGCCACGGGGACCGACGACACCACGAAAGCGGATGTCGCAGAAGAAGAAACAGACGCCGAACCGGCTGACGCCGAAGCTGACCCGGCGGCCGAGGGCGGCGCTCCGAAGAAGAAATCGACCGGTAGGCGGCTCGCTTTGGTGATTGCGGTGATCGCCGCATTGTTCGTCGGTTCCGCGGCATTTGCGGGCGCAACCGTGCAGCCATACCTGGCCGATCGCGCCACCGTCGCAATCAAGCTCAACGTGGCACGGACCGCAGCCAACGCGATCACCACCTTGTGGACCTACACGCCAGAGAACATGGATAGCCTCGCCGACCGCGCGGCGACCTACCTCAGTGGCGACTTCGGCGCCCAGTACCGCAAGTTCGTCGACGCGATTGTGGCTCCCAACAAACAGGCCAAAATAACCAACAGTACCGAGGTCACCGGCGTCGCGGTCGAATCGCTGGACGGCCCTAATGCGGTCGCCATCGTCTACACGAATACCACCACCACTAGCCCGCTGACCAAGAACATTCCGGCAATGAAGTACCTGTCCTACCGGCTGATCATGAAGCGTGATCATGCTCGCTGGATGGTAACCAGGATGACGACCATCACCTCGCTGGATGTGACTCCCCGCCTATAGCGGCCCGGGCCCAGACCAAGCCATGGCCATCAGCTCGCCGGTATTCCACCGCCTGACGATTGCTGCGCTATTGCTGCTGACCTTCGCGACCGGATTGGCCGACGCGATCAGCGTCTTGGTGCTGGGGCATGTCTTCGTCGCCAACATGACGGGAAACGTGATCTTTCTCGGATTCTGGTTCGTGAAATCCAATATCGATCTGACCGCCGGGATCGTGGCCTTTGCCGGATTTGTCATCGGCGCGGTCATTGGTGGCCGCCTGTTGCGAATGCTCAGCCATAACCCGCGGCGGTGGATCACCACCGTGCTTGGCATCGAGGTTTGCAACCTATTGGTGCTGTCGATTCTGGCCGGCGCGGGGGTTCTGCACTACTACGACAACACCAAGCTTTTTCTGCTGGGTGGGCTCGCGGTGACCTTCGGTATGCAGAACGCCAGCGCGCGCGAATTCGGCATTCAGGAACTCAGCACCACGGTGTTGACGTCAACGATCGTCTCCCTCGGGGCGGACAGCCGACTTGCTGGCGGCGGTGGCCATCGAGAAGGCTTGCGCTACAGCGTCGTTGCGTCGATGTGCGGCGGCGCCATACTGGGCGCGACGCTTTCGAGGGTGACCGTGGCACCGGTTCTTACGCTGGCAGCCGCGGTGATCGCGGTGAGCATGGTGATCTTCCGGTTCGGACCGGCCGATCGCAAAACGCCTGAGGCATTTACTAGTTGAGGCTGCAACGCACCATAGGACAAAATGATCTTCTACACCGAAATATCGACCGGCGATACCGAATCTGGGGGAGGCAGACATGTCGTTTGTAGTGACAGTGCCGCAGGTGATGGAGGCGGCCGCAACGGATTTGGCTGGCATCGGCTCGGCGCTTGGCGCGGCGCACACGGCAGCGGCAACCCGGACTCGCACCCTGCTGCCCGCGGCTGCCGACGAGGTGTCGGCGGGCATCGCTCAGCTGTTCTCCCAGCACGCGGACGACTATCAGAAGCTGGCCGGGCAAGCGGCGGCGTTTCATGGGCAGTTCATGCAACAGTTGACGGCGAGTGCGAGCTCCTACGCCAGCGCGGATGCCGCCAACGCGTCGTTACTTCAGCCAAAGACCGCCACCGCGGCCGCGGCCGCCGGCGCCGGTATCACCTGGTTGGACCAGATGAGCACCGCAATAAATAGCTATATCGATTCTCTGCTCAACCGAATAGCTCTCTTGTTCCTTTGGCCCTTCTGGATTCCCATAGCCCTGTCATATTTGCCGCTTTACATATTATTGTCGGCGTTCTTCCCTGAGGCTTTCCCGTTGACGGATTTTTGGAAGATATTCTTCTTGCCTTTTTTCTAGGCCGTTGAAACTTAGTTGAATGCCAACCAGCTGGGCAGCGCTCGCTCATGCGAGTCGCACAAGACCTGTCGGGTGTCGCACGAACCCTTTGGCGAGCCCGCGCCGGCCCACATGCCGCCGGTGTCGCGGCGCAACACGATCGCCGACGACCCACCGCCGTCCAGCAGGACCGCGGTGTCGCTGCCCAGGCCGCGGAACAGGTCCTGAATGTTGTCCGGCGTGTAATTGCCGCCCTCGAAGATGTACATCTCGTCGCGCTGCTTCACGTAGGCCAGCGCGGTACGCGCCGCACTGGGACCACCGTCATGCAGCTGCCCGGTGTTGCCGGGCGACAGCAGCCCGATCCCGGCCACCGCGACGAACTTCGCGTTCTTGTTGAGCAGGTCCTGGATGACCGGAGTGGCGGCGTCGTAATCCTCTCTGCCCTTGGGCCGCAACACATATGGTGCACCACCGACGGGAATGATCATCGTGGTAAGCGAACTCCAGCTCTCGCCCCCGCCCGAAAGACCTTGCTTGCCGGGATAGGCGACGGTGCCGGTGACCGCCTGGTTGGCTCGGCCCTGGCCATGGGTGTTGTCCACGAACGCGCCGAGCGGTGAACTGCAGCCGGTCGTGCGCCAGCTGCCGCCTTTCTGCGGGCGCACGTCGAAGAAGTTCGCGTTGATCGCGATCGTCGGTTGTCCCATCCGCAGCCACGCCTGCAGCGGCGGGTAGATCTCCTGAGTTTGGACATTTGGCTTAGTACCCGGGTTTGAAGCCGAGGTCGGTGAGGATTTTGCGCTCGGCCTCGGGGATCGCTGGTGGGAAGGTCTGAGTGGCGCCGTTGATGGTGATGGTGGCGCTGCGTAGCGGGCGTAGTTGTTTGACGACTTTGGCGATGGATACCCCGGTGCGCGATTGGATGACGTGAGAGACGGCAAGGGCGGCAAAGACGAGGGTCAGGTGAGCTTCGATGGCATCGCGCATCCGGTTGAACATGGGCCGCGCTTCGAGGTCGCTCTTTGACATCCGAAAGGACTTCTCCACGTGCCACAGCTCGTGGTACTTCGCGATGACTTCGGTGGCTGGCATCACTGTGACCGGCACATTTGTCACATACCCTTTCAGACCTACGAGGGATTGAGCCCGGGCGAGGCTGGCCTCGTCGATGGTGCGGTCATCGCCGCGGACCGTCACAAATCGGGCGGCCTTGGCCTGCCTCGTGCCGTCGACGATGGCCCGGGCGCGGGCTTCCTGGGCGGCCAGGGTTTTCTGGTCGCGGCGGGCTCGCTTGGCCGAATACGCCCAGACTGCCCGCCAGGCGCCCGGATGAGCTTCGGGGTCCCAGACTGGTTCAGCGCGCTTGTTGCAGTCGTTGACAGTGTTGTTGCCGTGCCGTGGTGTGACGGTGTCGATGATCTGCCCGTCGGTGAAAACATCGCCGTTCCAATGGAAATAGGACTCCAGATCTCCAGGGGCTTTGGTCATCCGGGACCCGACGATGAACGACAACTCCAAATCGTCGAGGGCCTTGAGGTTTGTCGCAGAGAGCATCCCGGCGTCAGCAGCCACCACCATCGGAATGCCGGCCAGGCGGTGGCGTTCGACGAAGCTGCCGATGATCGGAACGATGGTGGTCGTCTCAGCGGTGTTGCCCTCGAAACAGCCGATCTCCAAAGGCATCCCCATGCGGTCCACCAGCAGTCCGACGACAATTTGCGGGTCGACGCGGCGGTCCTTGCTATATCCGACCCGTCGCAGCTCATCTTCGTGCTCGGCCTGAAAATGAAGCGTGGTCGTGTCATAGAGCAACAGCGACAGGCCACCGCAATCACGGGAGTGCTCAAAGCATTTCGCGGCGACCACATCCCGAGCGGGACCGGCATGGATGCTGCGGACGTGGCGGTCGATCGTCTTATATGACACCAGCGCTGCCCCGAGATCGGCCAGCACCCGCAACGCGTCGATCTTGCTGGTCGGCTCCACGATCCGGGCGATCACCAGATCCCGGAACACCACATCGCCGACTGCGTCGAAACCCAGCCAGTCATACACATGGGCGAGCACGTCATAAAGCAGCCGCGAGTTCGTGCCCAGCGTGCGACCTGGCGGCACCACGGGTGCGGGGGCTGTGGGCTTGGGCTGTTCTGCGATCAGCGACTGCGCCCGGAAGTCGGCCACATCGGCCACCGATTGGGCGCGGGCGGAGACTTCGAAATCCAGGGCGGCCTGGCCATCGAGGACCATCTGCTGGGCCGCATCGAGCAGAATGCCCAGCTCAGCATCGGTATGCGCTGAACCCAGATGCGCCAGGATCACTACCCGGCCAAGGTCCTTGTGCGCCACCTGCACCGCCACCGCACCCGAGGCAGTGCGCACCTTCCGCACGTACGCCACCGCACGAACCTACCCGGTTAGTACCCCGAAACACCCACCCTCGCGGCCAAAATGCCAGGTCAGGGAACTACGCAGCGTCAAAATCATCGGAGGTGTCCAAACTCAGGCCTGAGGCATTTACTAGTTGAGGCTGCAACGCACCATAGGACAAAATGATCTTCTACACCGAAATATCGACCGGCGATACCGAATCTGGGGGAGGCAGACATGTCGTTTGTAGTGACAGTGCCGCAGGTGATGGAGGCGGCCGCAACGGATTTGGCTGGCATCGGCTCGGCGCTTGGCGCGGCGCACACGGCAGCGGCAACCCGGACTCGCACCCTGCTGCCCGCGGCTGCCGACGAGGTGTCGGCGGGCATCGCTCAGCTGTTCTCCCAGCACGCGGACGACTATCAGAAGCTGGCCGGGCAAGCGGCGGCGTTTCATGGGCAGTTCATGCAACAGTTGACGGCGAGTGCGAGCTCCTACGCCAGCGCGGATGCCGCCAACGCGTCGTTACTTCAGCCAAAGACCGCCACCGCGGCCGCGGCCGCCGGCGCCGGTATCACCTGGTTGGACCAGATGAGCACCGCAATAAATAGCTATATCGATTCTCTGCTCAACCGAATAGCTCTCTTGTTCCTTTGGCCCTTCTGGATTCCCATAGCCCTGTCATATTTGCCGCTTTACATATTATTGTCGGCGTTCTTCCCTGAGGCTTTCCCGTTGACGGATTTTTGGAAGATATTCTTCTTGCCTTTTTTCTAGGCCGTTGAAACTTAGTTGAATGCCAACCAGCTGGGCAGCGCTCGCTCATGCGAGTCGCACAAGACCTGTCGGGTGTCGCACGAACCCTTTGGCGAGCCCGCGCCGGCCCACATGCCGCCGGTGTCGCGGCGCAACACGATCGCCGACGACCCACCGCCGTCCAGCAGGACCGCGGTGTCGCTGCCCAGGCCGCGGAACAGGTCCTGAATGTTGTCCGGCGTGTAATTGCCGCCCTCGAAGATGTACATCTCGTCGCGCTGCTTCACGTAGGCCAGCGCGGTACGCGCCGCACTGGGACCACCGTCATGCAGCTGCCCGGTGTTGCCGGGCGACAGCAGCCCGATCCCGGCCACCGCGACGAACTTCGCGTTCTTGTTGAGCAGGTCCTGGATGACCGGAGTGGCGGCGTCGTAATCCTCTCTGCCCTTGGGCCGCAACACATATGGTGCACCACCGACGGGAATGATCATCGTGGTAAGCGAACTCCAGCTCTCGCCCCCGCCCGAAAGACCTTGCTTGCCGGGATAGGCGACGGTGCCGGTGACCGCCTGGTTGGCTCGGCCCTGGCCATGGGTGTTGTCCACGAACGCGCCGAGCGGTGAACTGCAGCCGGTCGTGCGCCAGCTGCCGCCTTTCTGCGGGCGCACGTCGAAGAAGTTCGCGTTGATCGCGATCGTCGGTTGTCCCATCCGCAGCCACGCCTGCAGCGGCGGGTAGATCTCCGATGCCTGCCACAGCCCTTCGCCGGTGCGGGCCCCCGGGTTGTGTTCGCAGCGTGCTTGGTCACCTTGGTGGGTGTCGACCAGCAGGTGCGGTTGAAGTCGCTGCGAAGCATTCTTGATGACCATCAGGTGGCCGCCGTTGTTCATCTCATACCAGTGTCCGGCACCGTTGAGCAGCGGCGTGGGATGGCCGGGACCGAAGTTGTAGACGAGGTAGGAGCCCTTGGTGGTGGCGATTGCCTGCTCGAGCATCTCGCGGCCGTCGGCGGCACGTGCGACCGGTCGTCCCGTGGCGGTGGCCAGCGTGGCACAGACAGCCAGTGCTGCGCAGCCGGCCGTCAGCCGACCCGCCAGTTTGAGGACGCGTGACAGCACGGTTGCCCTTTCGGCCCGAATCCTGATGCAACCATCAAACCATTAGTCACACCAGTAGCACTGTCAACTTTAGTAACAGCCCCGTGACGGTTCGGCCGCGCTGGAATTACGTTTGCTCGCTTGAGGTTTCGGCCGCACTTTCGCGTGCTTTCTCGCGCGCTTGGTGCTGCGCTTGGTGTTCCATGGCGATCGCCATCTCGACCGCGCCCGGAATGCGGTGGAAGCCCTTGCGGTCGTACAGGTGTGTGATGACACCGCCCAGCAATAGCCCGATGACCAGGCCGATAGCGGTCATGGTCAACGCCTGCGATAGGCCGGCGTCAGCGTGGCCGTTGAGGTAGAGCAGTGACCGCGCGCCCACGAATACCTGGTGCATCGGCTCGAATTCGGCCAGCCAGCGGAAGAATGGCGGCACGGCCTCCAGCGGTACCGTCGCACCCGCGGACGGCAACCCGAGGATCACGAAGATCAACATGCTGGCCAACAGTCCCATCGATCCCAGCACCGCTATCAGCGAACTGGACGTGATACCGACGGCACTGATGGCGAACACCCCGTAGGCCCACAGTTCCCAGCCGAGTGGAATGGGCATGCCGAGCCCGTGCGCTATTGCCATGTAGACACCCGAGGTGAGCAGGGCGAGCACCACCATCACTCCCCACTTGACCAACAACGTGCGGAATCGCGAGATGTTGACCTGTTCGGCGAAGCGGTAGACGGGGCCGAATTCGGCTGGTACATAACCCAACAACGAATCCACTAAGGTGCTGACCACGATGCTGCCGGTAAAGCCGGCCAGTAGCAGCAAGAGCGCGTAGTAGAACGCGGACAGACCGTTGCCGGTGCCGTTGGGCAGCGGGTTGTACACGGTTGACTTGATATCGATGGGGTTGGCAAGCCCTACCGCCGACGCTCCGGCCAGTGGCGCGCCACCGGTCTGCGCCGCAACTTCTGCCGAAAGTCTTTCGCCCACTTTGGTATTGGCCACCGCTAACGCCTGGGTCAGGGTCTGGCCGGCGATGCTTGATCCCAGCGTTCCCGCGCGCGGGTTGGTGGAGACGGTGATCGTCGGCCGATCCGCGCGGGTCGCCGTCAACGCGCTCGCCCCGAACTCCCGCAGTGACGACGAAAAGGTCGGCGGTATCACCGCCTCGGCGTACACCTGGGCCCGGTCGAGCAGCCGCTTGGCCTCGTCACGCGACACGACTCGGACGTCGTACTTGTTCTTGTCCAACCCGGCGACCAGACCGTCAGCGATCTGCCTGCCCGCTGGTCCGGCGTCTTGATTCACCAGGGCGATGGGGAAGTGCCGCAGGTTGGTGGTGGGATTCAAGATGCCGCCCAGGTACAGCGCCGCCAGCGCCGACATCAGGGCCAATGTGATGCCGATCGGCGCCACCCAGAACCGTACGGTACGAAGCGCTTTTATGTTCCGCTTGGGGTTCGGAGCCGAGTGGCGCGGCCGCGATTGAGACATGCTGGCTCCTGTCTGTCGTGGCCACTCTATGTTGCCGAACCACCCAGCTTGCTGTGCATCTCCCAGATCAGCACTTCCGACGGCTCGTCTGCCGTCAGCAGCCGGGCGTCGGCGTCGGTGAACCGCACCGCATCTCCCTCATTGAGGGTGTCGGCGCCCTCTAAGGTGAGCCGGCCACGTGCGACGAAGATGTGCAGATATGGCGCTGAAGGCACGCTGACGGCGTCGCTCGGTTCTAGCCGGGCGCCGTGCAGGGCCGCGCTGTGGTTATGCAGGGTGATCGCTGCGTCGAGTCCGGGGATGCCCGACGCGATGGTCACCAGGCCCCCGCTCAGCAGCTTGTCGCCGATTTCATGTTGCTGGTAGCTCGGGGAGATGCCGGTGGTGTCGGGGATTACCCACATCTGTACGAAATGCACTGGCTCCGTGGCCGAGTTGTTGATCTCCGAATGCAGAATTCCGCTGCCGGCCGACATACGTTGGGCCAGCCCAGGATAGATCACTCCGTGATTGCCCGTGGAATCCTGGTGTGCCAGTGCACCACTGAGCACCCAGGTCACGATCTCCATGTCACGATGCGGGTGGGTATCAAAACCTGCCGCCGGTGCCACGACGTCGTCGTTGTTGACCAGAAGCAGCCCGTGGTGGGTGTTGGCCGGATCGTAGTGGTCGCCGAACGAGAACGAGTGTCGGGAGTTAAGCCAGGAAGTGGTTGTGACGGCGCGGTCGGCGGCGCGCCTGATCTCTACCGTAGCCGGCATGAGTTCAGGCTAGTCGTTGCCGAGTGTGGGGTTGAGGCACGTTTATCCACAGAAGGCGTGGCAGAAGCCCACATTCGGCAGCTGCTGTCGGTCGACGCTGAAAACCTGTGCGCCATGGCGCAGGATTGGCCGTTCGTCGGCACGGAGGCGCTGTCAGCGGGGCTGGTGACCAGACGGACGCTGCGCAGCCGCCATGAGATGGTCTATCGCAATGTCTACCTGCCCAAAGGTCAATCCCCCACGCCCGTGACCCGGGCAGTCGCCGCGTGGCTGTGGTCGGGCCGGAATGCCACCGTTGCCGGGTTGTCTGCTGCCGCCCTCCACGGTTCACGTTGGATCGACCCACGGCTGCCTGCGGAGCTGAATCGAGCTGAGGCGTGCAGCGGTTCAATCGTCATCCACCGCGAGCAGCTCTGCGACGACGAGATCGGCGTTGTCCGGGGCATTCCGGTGACGACCCCGGCGCGGACGGCCTTCGACCTGGGCCGGCGCAAGGGGCTCAACACCGCTGTCATTCGGCTCGACGCACTGGCGCATGCGACCCGTCTGAACCCGGTAGATATCGAAGCGGTCGCGGACCGGCATCGCGGATCGCGGGCCATTGTCCAGTTGCGGCAGGTGCTGGATCTGATGGACGGGGGTGCTGAATCGCCGCAGGAAACCCGGACCCGGCTGCTCCTGGTGCGCGCTGGCCTCCCTAAACCGCAGACGCAGATCGTGATCGGCGACAGGTTCGGTATTCCGTTCGCCCGGCTGGATATGGGCTACGAAGAATGCAAGGTAGGTGTGGAGTTCGACGGTGCCCAACACTGGACCGACCCCGCCCAACGCACGGCTGACATCGACCGCTCCGCGGAGCTGAGCACACTCGGTTGGCGGATCGTCCGGGTCAGCAGCGACCTGTTGCGATACCGGCCCGCTGTCGTAGTCGCGCGCACCTGTGCCGCGCTGCGTGCCGCGGGTTGTTCGTGGCTTGGCGAGTGTGGGATTGATGCACGCTTTCTGCGCGGAAACGTGGCATGAGCCCACGTTCGGCGGTCAAAGGCGTTCGGGCAGACCGAATTTCGGGAACAACGTGTCGTCAAGAAAGGCCACCACATGCGACACTCGGTCGGCGGTCATGTCCAACACGTGGAGCTGAAAGGGTAAGTGCGCATCTCCGGTGCGCATATACATCGCGGCGGCGGGCTGGCCGTTGGCGACCAACGGGATCATGCACATATCGCCGGAAGATTCGGCAGGGCACTGCTGGCGAATAAGGGTGACGATGTTCTGCGCGCCTTGATACCAGCCTGTGTACGGCGGCATTTCCCAGATCGCTTCGGCGGTGAATAGCTCTACCAGCCGGTCGATGTCATAGGTCTCGAACGCCGCTATGTAGCGGGCCAGCAGATCCTGCGCCTCGGGTGACTCCGGGGCCATCAGCCGATCCTCGGTGCTGGGCCGGACGGATTCCAGTTGGGATCGGGCCCGCTGTAGCAGGCTGTTGACGGCGACCGGGGTCGCACCGATCGCGTCGGCCACCTCGGCGGCCTTCCACTGCAGCACGTCGCGCAGCAACAGCACCGCCCGCTGCCGAGGTGACAGGTGCTGCAGCGCGGCCACGAATGCCAACCGCACCGATTCCCTGGAGCCGACGATCGTTGAGGGATCGGCGGCGTCGTCCGCTACGTCCGGCAGCGGCTCCAGCCATGGCACCTCGGTGCGTTCCATCAGCTCCCCGGTCGGGTCCGAGCTGGGCGCTCCCAGACCCGTCGGCAACGGGCGGCGCTGCCGACCCTCCAATGCACTCAAGCAGGTATTGGTGGCGATCCGGTGCAGCCACGTCCGTACCGAAGACTTTCCCTCGAACCGGTCGTAGGCCTTCCAGGCCCTCAGCAGGGTCTCCTGCACCAGGTCCTCTGCATCGTGCAGCGACCCGGTCATTCGGTAGCAGTGCGCGAGCAGTTCGCGCCGGTACGGCTCAGCATGGGCGGAGAAGTCGCCACCGAGCTCGTCTTGAGAATTCTGTGCGAGCACACTCACTCAAACGAGCCTACGCAGAGTCTCTGACAACACCGCGCGAGGAGCCATTACGCTGCCCATGATGACTACCACCCACACTGAACGAAATTTCGACGGTGTCGGCGGTGTCGACATCGTTTATGACGTCTGGACCCCGGACACCCCGTCGCGCGCGGTGGTCGTGCTGGCGCACGGTCTGGGCGAGCATGCCCGCCGCTACGACCATGTCGTGCAACGGTTCGGCGAGGCTGGGTTGGTCACGTACGCGCTCGACCACCGTGGCCACGGCCGGTCGGGCGGCAAGCGGGTCGTGGTGCGAGACATCACCGAGTTCACCGCCGACTTCGACACCCTCGTCGGCATCGCCACCCGGGAGCACCCCGGGTGCAAGCGCATTGTGCTTGGGCACAGCATGGGCGGGGGGATCGTGTTCGCCTACGGTGTCGAACGCCCGGATAACTACGACCTGATGGTGCTCTCGGCGCCGGCAGTGGCCGCACAGGACCTGGTGCATCCCGTCGTAGCGCTCGCAGCCAAAGTCCTCGGCGTGGTGGCGCCCGGCCTGCCGGTGCAGGAACTCGACATCGACGCGATATCCCGCGACCCCGAGGTGGTGGAGGCCTACATCACCGACCCGATGGTCTATCACGGGCGGGTGCCCGCCGGTCTTGGCCGGGCGCTGCTGCAGGTCGGTGAGACCATGCCGCGGCGGGCCGCGGCCTTGACGGCCCCACTGCTCGTGGTGCATGGCACCGCCGACCGGTTGATCCCCATCGACGGCAGCCGCCGGTTGGTCGAGTGTGTGGGATCCGCCGATGTCGAGCTGAAGGAATATCCCGGGCTGTACCACGAGGTCTTCAACGAGCCGGAGCGCAACCAGGTGCTCGACGATGTGGTCGCCTGGATCACCAAACGGCTGTAGCCCGGATGTCTTACCATTTGGGTACTTTGGCGCCATGACTGACGACAAGATGCTGTCCCGTATCGCCGCGCTACTGCGTCAGGCCGAAGGCACCGACAATCCGCACGAGGCTGACGCGTTCATGAGCGCCGCGCAGCGGTTGGCCACGGCGGCATCCATAGACTTGGCGGTGGCGCGGTCGCATGCGTCCAACCGGTCGCCGGCGCAGGCCCCGACGCAGCGCACCATTACCATCGGCACCGCGGGCACCCGCGGATTGCGCACGTACGTGCAACTTTTCGTGCTCATCGCGGCGGCCAACGACGTGCGCTGTGACATTGCGTCGAATTCGACGTTCGTCTACGCGTACGGGTTCAGCGAGGACATCGACGCCAGCCACGCGTTGTACGCCAGCCTGGTTGTGCAGATGGTGCGGGCATCGGACGCCTACCTCGCCTCGGGTGCGCACCGGCCGACGCCGACGATCACCGCCCGGCTCAACTTCCAGCTGGCGTTCGGGGTCCGGGTCGGGCAACGGCTCGCCGAGGCTCGAGAACAGGCCCGGCGCGAGGTCACCGAGGACCGTGGTCGTGCACCGGGAACCGCCCTCGCGTTGCGGGACAAGGAGATTGAGTTGCGCGACTACTACCGCAGCGCCTCGAAGGCGCGCGGTACTTGGCGGGCCAGCAGGGCCACGGCCGGGTATTCGTCGGCGGCGCGGCGAGCCGGTGACCGGGCGGGCAGGCGAGCGCGGCTGGGGAACAGTCCCGAGCTACCCCGGGCGCGGACAGCGCTGGACCGGTGACTGTGGCCGATGTGTCCCGACGAGACTCCCAGCGAGCCAGGGTATATGCGGCTGAGGTATTCGTCCGGACGTTGTTTGACCGTGCGGCCCAACACGGCTCACCCGCGGTGGAGTTCTTCGGTACCCAGTTGACGCTGCCGCCGGAAGGACGGTTCGGATCGGTGGCGACCGTTCAGCGCTATGTTGACGACGTGCTCGCGTTGCCGTCGGTGCGGCAGCACTGGCCGCAGGTGGCGCCGCTGGCGGTACGGGCACGGCGGGCGGCCACCGCCGCACATTACGAAAACCGTGACGGCGCAGGCGTTATCGCCGTTCCCGACCGCGATACCGCCGACTGGGCGATGCGTGAGCTGGTAGTGCTGCACGAAATCGCGCACCATTTGTGCCAGGTCCCGCCCCCGCATGGGCCGCAGTTCGTGGCAACGATCTGCACGTTGACCGAGTTGGTGATGGGACCCGAACTCGGCCACGTGCTGCGGGTCGTGTATGCGAAAGAGGGCGTGCGGTGGACTCCCTAGACCCTGACGGCCGGGCTCGCGAGGTCGAGATGCAGATGACCGACGACGAGCGATTCGCACTGCTGGTCGGGGTCATGGGGAAGAGTGAACTGTGGCCGCTGCGCGACGGGCGAATTCCGGAGGGCACCCCGATGAGTGCCGGCTATGTGCCGGGGGTGCTACGGCTCGGCGTGCCTGCCCTGTTGATGAGCGACGCCAGCCTGGGCGTCACCAACCCCGGATACCGCCCAGGTGACACCGCGACCGCGCTGCCGGCCAGCCTGGCGCTGGCCGCCAGCTTCAACCCGGCGCTGGCCCGCACCTCGGGCCAGGCGATCGCCCGGGAGGCACGCGGCCGCGGGTTTAACGTGCTGCTGGCGGGTGGGATCAACTTGACCCGCGATCCGCGCAATGGCCGCAACTTCGAATACCTTTCCGAGGACCCGCTTTTGAGTGGCATCATGGCCGCGGAGTCGATCATCGGCATACAGCAAGAACATGTCATCTCGACGACCAAGCACTTCTCGCTGAACTGCAACGAAACCAACCGGCACTGGCTGGACGCGGTCATCGATCCCGATGCACACCGCGAATCCGACCTGCTGGCCTTCGAGATCGCCATCGAGCGCGGGCACCCCGGTGCCGTGATGACCGCCTACAACAAGGTCAATGGCGTCTATGCCGCCGCTAACCAGGGCTTGATCACCGATGTGCTGAAAGGTGCCTGGGGATACCGCGGTTGGGTGATGTCCGATTGGGGTGGGACACCGAGCTGGGAGTGTGCGATTGCCGGCCTGGACCAAGAATGCGGGGCGCAGATCGATGCCCTGCTGTGGCAGTCGGAGGCTTTCAGCGACCGACTGCGGGCCGCCTACCGCGACGGAGAGTTGTCCGAGGAGCGGCTCTCGGACATGGTTCGGCGCATCCTACGCTCGATGTTCGCGGTCGGAATCGACCGGTGGGAACCCGCGTCGGCACCGGATATGGCCGCGCACAACGAGATTGCCTTGCAGATCGCCCGGCAGGGAATCGTGCTGCTGCAAAACCAGGGCGCGCTGCCGCTGAAACCCGGTGCGCGGATTGCTGTCATCGGCGGATATGCCCAGCGCGGCGTGCCGACCGGCTGCGGGTCCAGTGCCGTCGTCCCGCCCGGGGGCTACGCCGAGGTGATCCCCATCGGCGGGCCCGGCCTGGCGGGCGGCTTGCGCAACCTCTACCTGCTGCCGTCAAGCCCGCTTGACGAGCTGCGAAAGCGGTTTCCCAACGCGCAGATCGAGTTTGACCCAGGCATCAGCCCGGCCGAAGCGGCGCTGGCGGCGCGACGGGCAGACGTTGCGATTGTGTTCGCGATCCGCGTCGAGGGGGAGGGCGTCGACATCCCCGACCTGTCGCTGCCGTGGGGCCAGGATGCGGTGATCGCTGCGGTCGCCGCGGTCAACCCGAATACCGTCGTCGTCCTCGAGACCGGGAACCCAGTCGTCATGCCGTGGCGAGACTCGGTGAATGCCATAGTGCAGGCGTGGTATCCGGGTCAGGCCGGTGGTCAGGCCATCGCGGAAGTCCTGGCCGGACAGGTGAATCCGTCGGGCCGGCTGCCGATCACTTTCCCGGCCGATCTCGCGCAGACACCGCGTCCGGAGCTGCCACACCTCGGCGCCCCGTGGGGCACCCAGAGCACCATCCGCTATTCCGAAGGCGCCGAGGTGGGCTACCGCTGGTTCGCACGAACGAGCCAGAGCCCGCTGTTCGTGTTCGGTCACGGTTTGTCGTACACCCGATTCGACTACAGCGAGCTGGCGGTCACGGGCGGGGACACCGTGACCGCCAGTTTCACCATCATTAACACCGGCGACCGCGCCGGGGCGGACATCCCGCAGCTGTACCTGACCGCCGCTCCCATTGGACCGCGGTTGCGGCTGCTGGGATTCCAGCGGGTCGACCTTGCACCGGGTCAGGCCCATCGGGTAACCATCGCAGCCGATCCGCGATTGCTCGCACGCTATGACGCCGGGTGCTGGCGCATCGATCCAGGTGGTTACCGCGTGGCAGTGGGCGCTTCGGCGATCGACCTGAAACTGGCCGCCGAAGTCGAGTTGGCCGGTCGTGCATTCGGTCGGTGACGCACGACCGGCGTGCCCGAACTACTTGACTGGGACCAACTCGTCGCCGCAGGTGCAGCGGTAGGGCTCACCGGAGCCAGAGCAATGGCACTCGTTTTCAATTCGAACGCGACAGCCGCAGCCTTCATGGCCACAGGTCAGCACGGTTCCGGCCTCGTAATTCGCCATGTTTCTCACCCTCATCTCTCACGGGGGACCGAAGTCCCGCTGGTTGACTCGAGGCTCACTATACCCTATACGGGTATCTGGTAAACACCTGCGGCTAGCGTTTCGTTGGAATCGCGCAACGCGGGCTCAGGGGTTGCGGCAGAAAGCCCAGAGCCGGTGCGGTGCTCCCGGCGTCGCGCAGGTGCCTGACGAGCCGCTCAGACCCGCCAAACTTGCGTAGGGCAGCAACAGGTTTAGCGCAACGGCACGACCCGGCGCCTCGGCGCGAATCCGATCGATCGAGGCGGGTAGCTGGCGGGTTGTGGCCGGGCCGAGGAGGCCGAGGTCGCAGCCTTGGCGACTGCGACCGCCAGCGCTGCACCCGCAAGGCCGCCGCCCATTCCGGCCTGGCCGACCGGAACGTCGAGCCGGAGCCGGTCAAGGAGATCCATTCGAGGACGAGGCTAGAGGGTTTGGCCGTCAAGGCCGTCCGCGCCGAGGTCACCGGGGCCGCCGGTGACGCCGCCCGGTGGGGTGCCCTGGCCGCCGCCCCCTGGCTGACCGCCGTCGCCGCCTTTGCCGCCGGACGCGCCGTCGCCATCGCCGCCGTCGCCGCCGACGCCGCCGTCACCGCCTTGACCGCCGTCGCCACCGCTGCCGCTGCCGGACCCGCTGCCCCCGACGCCGCCGGTGCCGCCGTCGCCGGCCTTCCCACCGGCACCGCCGGCCTGGCCGCTGACGAGGCCGGAGGCGCCGGCACCACCGGCGCCGCCGGTACCGCCCTGACCGCCGGTGCCGCCGTCGCCGTCATCATCCCCGGTGCCGCCGACGCCGCCGGTGCCGCCTTGACCGCCGGTGCCGCCGTTGCCGACGCTGCCCGCAGCGCCCGCGCCGGAGCCGGCTTGTCCGCCCGCGCCGCCGGCGCCTCCGGTGCCGCCCTGGCCACCGGCCTCACCGGCGAAGGTGCTGCCGTTGACGCCGCCTTGACCGCCGGTGCCGCCCATGCCGCCTTGGCCGCCGGTGCCACCGCTGCCGTTGCTGGCACCGGCACCGGCCGCACCGCCGGCCCCACCGTCGCCGCCCGCGCCGCCCTTTCCGCCCTGGAAGCCCGTTTGGTCGGTGCCGCCGGTGCCACCGTCGCCGCCGTTGCCGCCCAGTCCGCCCGGGCCGCCATCGCCGGCGGCAGCACCGCCGGGGCCGGCGACGCCGCCGGTGCCACCTACGCCGCCGGCTCCGCCGGCGTAGCCAGCCGAGTTGTCTCCGGTGTCGCCGTCGCCGCCGGTGCCGCCGTAGCCGCCGCCACCGCCGTTGCCGCCGATGCCGCCCGGTGCGGCGGTACCGCCGGTGCCGCCGGTGCCACCAATTCCGCCTGCGTAGCCTGCCGAGCCGTCGCCATCGTCGCCGTAGCCGCCCGGGCCGCCGTAACCGCCCGTGCCGCCGTTGCCGCCGATGCCGCCGGCGCCAGGGGCGCCGCCGTGGCCGCCCGTGCCGCCGATTCCGCCGGCATAGCCTGCCCCGCCGTCGCCCGTGTCGCCCTGGCCGCCGCCGCCACCCTCGCCGCCGGTGCCGCCGTTGCCGCCGACGCCGTTGGTCGCGCCTGACCCTGGGGCTCCGCCGGTGCCGCCGGTGCCGCCCATTCCTCCGGGGAGGCCCGCCGATTGGCTGCCCGGGCCGCCATAACCGCCGCCGCCGCCGGTGCCGCCGGTGCCGCCGTTGCCGGCGACTCCATTGACCGAATCCCCGCCGGCGCCGCCGGTGCCGCCGACACCGCCGACGTAGCCGGGCTGACCGATGCCGCCGGCACCGCCGTAGCCGCCTCCGCCGCCGTCGCCGCCGTCGCCGCCGGCGCCAGAATCGGCCTGGACGCCGGAATCATTAAGGCCGCCTTCGCCGGCGGTGCCGCCCGCGCCGCCGTCGCCGCCGTTGGCGCCGGGGCTGTTCCAGCCGTTGCCGCCGTAGCCGCCGTAGCCGCCATCGCCGCCGTCGCCGCCGAAGCCGCCGGAATTGCCGGACCCAGCCTCGGCGTCGGCGCCGCTGCCACCGGCCCCGCCGGCGCCGCCCGCGCCACCGATGCCCGCGATGCCACTGGCCGGTTCGTCGCGTTGTCCCGGCCAGCCGCCGGTGCCACCGCCACCGCCGTCGCCGCCCATGCCGCCATTACCGCCACCGGAACCGACGTCGGGGGTGCCAGAGCCGCCCGCGCCGCCGGCGCCGCCGGCGCCGCCCGCGCCGCCATTGCCGTTGGTGCCACCGGGGACACCGGGTCCCCCGTCGCCGCCGTCGCCACCCAGGCCGCCGTCGCCACCCGGGTTGCCGGTGTGGGCATCGCCAGCGGCGCCGGCGCCGCCAGCGCCACCGGCGCCGCCAGTGCCGCCGGTGCCGTTGGTGCCGCCGCTCCCGCCGGTCCCGGCGACACCGCTGAAGCCGCCGAGGCCGCCCTTGCCGCCGTTGCCGCCGGCGCCGCCGCCGCTGCCGCTGTCCGGGGCGCCGGAACCGCCGTTGCCACCCGCACCGCCGGTACCGCCGTTGCCGCCGTCGCCGTTGGTGCCGCCGGCGCCGCTGTTACCTCCGGTGCCGCCCTCACCCCCGGAACCCGCGACGGTGCCATTGGCCCCGGTGCCGTCCGCGCCGCTGAGCCCGGCCCCGCCCGCGCCGCCGTCGCCGCCGCGTCCGCCGTTGCCGTAGCCGCCGGCCGATCCGCCCAACCCGCCGGTGCCCGCGGCCGCGCCGGCGCCGGCGGCGCCGCCGGCGCCGCCGTGGCCACCCATGCCGGCGCCCTTTCCGGGGCCGATTTCCAGCTGGGCGGCGCCGGTGCCGCCGGTCCCGCCCGCGCCACCGTCCCCGCCGCTACCACCACTGCCATTGACGCCGAAGGTGCCCGCGTTGCCGCCGGCGCCGGCGTCGCCACCGACGCCACCAGCGCCGCCGCGGCCGGCCGGACTGTTGAAGCCGCCGGTCAGGCCGTCACCGCCGGCCCCTCCAACGCCACCCGTGCCGCCGTCACCCCCCGCGCCGGCGCGGCCGAACATGCCGGCGGCCCCGCCGACTCCACCGTGTCCGCCGGCGCCACCGGCACCGCCCTCCTGGCCGGCCAAGCCCTGACCGCCGGCGCCGCCGGCACCGCCGAAGCCACCGGCTCCGGCGGTGCCGAACAGGCTGCCGCCGCCCCCGGCGCCGCCCGTGCCGCCCACGCCTCCGGCGCCTCCGGTCGCACCGGCGGCACCGGTTCCGCCGACGCCACCCGCTCCGCCGGTGCCGAACAGGAATCCGGCGTTGCCGCCGGCGCCGCCGGTCCCACCGGCTCCGCCTTGTCCGCCGATGCCGCCATTGCCGATGAGGCCAGCGGAGCCGCCGGCGCCGCCGGGTGCTCCCGGGTTGGTGCTGGCCCCACCGTTGCCGCCGTTGCCATACAAGATGCCGCCCGCCCCGCCAGCGGTCCCGACACCGTTGACGGTTGTTCCATTGGCGCCGTTACCGATCAGTGGGCGCCCCAGTAGCGTCTGGGTGGGCGCGTTGATTACCGCCATCAGCCCGTCCGCTGCGTTGGTGGCCTCGGCGGCGATATACGAATTTGCGCCCGCCAGCAGGTTGCTCGTGAACTGGTCATGAAAGGCCGCCGCCTGCCGGGCCAGCATCTGATAATCCGTCGCGTGGTGGGAAAACAGTGCCGCGATTGCTGTCGATACCTCGTCGGCCGCCGCGCTGGCCACGTTCGACGTCGTGCTGGCCGCCACCGCGTTGCCCTCGGCCAAAAGCGTGCCGATGCTCTTTATATCGGCGGCCATCGAGGCCATCATGTCCGGTGAGACCAGCACATACGTCATTAGGCACCTCGGTGTGTACTAACGGGCGGTTGCACGATGGTATCGCCGCCATGACGCCAGCACGTACCGTTTTGGAAATCGCTTGGCCCCAAGTCATCTGGCAAGCCGGATCGTTGCTGGCGTCGAGAAATCGAGCGTAATCTTGGAGCAGATGGATGGGTTGCAGAAGGCTTAAACCGCTTGCTGCATAACAGAAAGGTTGCAAAATGAGTACGGTCCATTCATCAATTGATCACCACCCCGACTTGTTGGCTCTGCGCGAGAGCTTCGAGCGCGCCGCCGAGTCGATGAGCGCGCAGATCACCTTCGGCCTGACGATGCTTGCAGGGCTGTATGTGGCTGCGTCCCCGTGGATCGTTGGTTTCAACGACACGAGACGGCTCGCCGGGTGCGACCTCATCGTCGGGATCGCGGTCGCATACCTGGCCTACGGGTTCGCTTCGGCGCTGGACCGCACGCACGGCATGACCTGGACGATGCCGGTGCTCGGTGTATGGCTCATCTTCTCGCCGTGGATTCTGCAAGGAATCACGCGGACGGCGGGCATGATGTGGTCGCACATCCTCGCCGGTGCGTTGGTGGCCTTCTTGGGCTTGACCGCCACCTACTTCGGCATGCGCACGCGCTCGACGGCTACCCACGCGTAGCCACGAAGTCGGCTCAACGAGAAGACAATTCGTTAACCCTGGCCGACCGATCCCGGCCAGGGTGGGGTTAGCCGCACACCGCCCCTGCCGCGGCCGAGCCGACGAGTTTGACGTACTTGGCCAGTACGCCCGATTTGTAGCGCGGCGGTGGCGGGGTGAAATCTTTTTGCCGGGCGGCAAACTCAGCCGGATCGGCCAGTACCTCGAGCGTGCGCCCGGCCACGTCGAGGCGAATCCGATCGCCGTTGCGCAGAAACGCGATTGGTCCACCGTCGACCGCCTCGGGTGCGATGTGACCCACGCACAGGCCGGTCGTCCCACCGGAGAACCGGCCGTCGGTCAGCAGCAGCACATCCTTACCGAGGCCCGCACCTTTGATCGCGCCGGTAATGGCAAGCATCTCCCGCATCCCAGGCCCACCTTTGGGGCCCTCGTAGCGGATCACCACGGCGTCCCCCTCGGTGATGGTGCCGTCTTCGAGTGCGTCCAGTGCGGCCCGCTCGCCGTCGAAAACCCTTGCGGTGCCTTCGAACACCTCGGAGTCGAAACCGGCGGACTTGACCACCGCGCCTTCCGGCGCCAGCGATCCGCGCAGGATGGTGATCCCCCCGGTCGGATGGATCGGATTGTCCAGCGCACGCAACACCTTGCCGTCCGGGTCCGGCGGGGCAATGGAGGCGAGATTCTCGGCCACCGTCTGACCGGTGACCGTCAGGCAGTCACCGTGCAGCAGACCGGCATCCAGCAACACCTTCATCACCACCGGGACACCGCCGATATGGTCGACGTCGATCATCACGTAGTTGCCAAACGGCTTGACGTTGGCCAAATGCGGCACTTTGGAACCGATTCGGCTGAAGTCGTCGAGGGACAGCGCGACGTCTGCTTCTTGGGCGATTGCCAGCAGGTGCAGCACCGCGTTGGTTGATCCGCCGAATGCCATCACTACCGCGATTGCGTTTTCGAACGCCTCCTTGGTCAGGATGTCGCGGGCGGTGATGCCGCGGCGCAGCAGTTCGATGACGGCCTGACCGCTGCGACGTGCGAACCCATCGCGACGGCGGTCGGTCGCCGGCGGTGCCGCACTGCCCGGCAACGACATGCCAAGTGCCTCTGCGGCGCTGGCCATGGTGTTGGCGGTGTACATGCCGCCGCAAGCCCCCTCGCCGGGACAGAAGACCCGCTCGATGGCGTCGACATCCGCTCGGCTCATCAATCCTCGAGAGCATGCTCCCACCGCCTCGAAGGCGTCGATGATCGTGACCTCGCGTTCGCTGCCGTCGGAAAGCTTGGCCCGCCCGGGCAATGTCGAGCCCGCGTAGAGGAACACCGCCGCCAAATCGAGACGCGCTGCGGCCATGAGCATTCCGGGCAGCGATTTGTCGCATCCGGCCAGCAGCACCGAGCCGTCGAGTCGCTCGGCCTGCATGACGGTTTCGACGCTGTCGGCGATCACCTCACGCGACACCAGGGAGAAGTGCATGCCCTCGTGTCCCATCGAGATGCCGTCGGACACCGAGATCGTCCCAAACTCAAGCGGATAGCCGCCCGCCGCGAACACCCCTTCCTTGACTGCCTTGGCCAGCCGGTCCAGTGAGAGATTGCACGGCGTGATCTCGTTCCACGACGACGCGACCCCGATCTGCGGCTTGGCGAAGTCTTCGTCGCCCATGCCTACCGCCCGCAACATGCCACGGGCGGCGGCCTTCTCCAGGCCGTCGGTGACGTCACGACTGCGGGGTTTGATATCGGCTTCGGGCATGGCCCAATTATGCGGTGCAGCGTCCTCCCAGAAAAACCCGCACAATCCAAGGTTAATACCCCATTGGGGTATTAGGGTAAGATGCGAGTATCACGCGCGCCCGGCCGGCATTTGGAGAGTGATGACAGCACCACACGGATACACGCAGCAGAAGGACAACTACGCCAAGCGGCTGCGTCGCATCGAAGGTCAAGTGCGCGGCATCGCGCGCATGATCGACGAGGACAAGTACTGTATTGACGTCCTCACCCAGATCAGCGCCGTCAACAGCGCCTTGCGGTCGGTGGCGCTGAACCTGCTGGACGAGCACCTGAGTCATTGCGTCACGCGTGCCGTGGCCGAGGAGGGGCTTGAGGCCCCGGAAAAGGGCCGAGCCAAGCTCGCCGAAGCCTCCGCGGCTATCGCGCGTCTGGTCCGTTCCTGACCGCCTCGGGCGTGTTGCGTAGCGGCCGTCGCCGGGGTGCGTACGGTTGACAACAGTCCCACGCTATGACCGCCGAACCCGCTGCCGCCGCAACTGCCACACGTCCGTGGACGCCACGGACCGCTGCGCAGCTGGCCGTGCTGGCCGCGGCGGCTTTCATCTATGTCACCGCCGAAATACTCCCGGTGGGCGCGCTGTCGGCGATCTCGCGCAACCTAAATGTCAGCCTGGTTTTGGTGGGGACGCTGTTGTCCTGGTATGCGCTGGTCGCGGCGCTGACGACGGTGCCGCTGGTGCGCTGGACCGCGCACTGGCCGCGGCGGCGGGCGTTGGTCATGAGCTTGGTGTGTCTGACCGTTTCTCAGCTCGTCTCGGCGCTGGCGCCTAATTTCGCGGTGCTGGCCGCCGGTCGGGTGCTCTGCGCGGTCACGCACGGCCTGCTGTGGTCGGTTATCGCCCCGATCGCCACCCGGCTGGTGCCGCCCAGTCACGCTGGGCGTGCGACGACGTCGATCTACATCGGAACCAGCCTGGCGCTGGTGGTGGGCAGCCCGCTCACCGCGGCCCTGAGCCTGATGTGGGGCTGGCGGCTGGCCGCGGTGTGTGTGACCGCCGCCGCGGCCGTCGTCACGGGCGCGGCGCGGCTGGTGCTACCGGAAATGGTGCTGAGCGCCGAGCAGCTGCAGCATGTGGGTCCGCGGGCCCGTCATCACCGCAATCGACAGCTGGTTGTTGTCAGCTTGATCACCATGGTCGCCGTCATCGGCCATTTCGTCTCCTACACCTACATCGTGGTGATCATCCGACAGGTCGTCGGCGTGCGCGGACCGAACCTGGCGTGGGTGCTCGCCGCCTATGGTTTCGCCGGCGTCATCGCGGTGGCCTTGGTGGCACGGCCGCTGGACCGCCGGCCCAAGGGCTCGATCGTCTTTTGTATGGCGGGTCTGACGGCCGCGTTGGCTCTGTTGGCCGCGCTGGCGTTCGGCGCGCCGGGGACCTCGGCAGCGGCGCTGGTCATCGGGACCGGTGCGATCGTGCTGTGGGGCGGCATGGCCACCGCCGTGTCGCCGATGCTGCAATCGGCGGCGATGCGCAGCGGCGCCGACGACCCCGACGGTGCCTCGGGCCTTTACGTGACGGCCTTCCAGGTGGGCATCATGGGCGGCTCACTGGTCGGCGGACTGTTGTATGAGCGCAGCGTGGCGATGATGCTGACCGCATCGGCGGTCTTGATGGGGGTTGCGTTGTTGGGAATGGCGGCCGTCCAGCAGCTGATCGAGGTTGGGGCCAAGACTGCCGGGGCAATTTCACAAGACAAGTAAAAGCCGCAGGTCAGCGAGGCGCGGTGGTGCGCCGTCACGAGGTTGCGCGGTCGCTGAACGGGTAACAAGACGCCGTGCTATGCCAGACTGGGTCCAAATGTGACTGGAGGGATGTCATATGTCACGTTGGACAAAAGGGCGCCTCGTTGCCGCTCTGAACGCGGCCGGTGTGGTTGCCGTGCTGGTGCTGGGCACCGGCCCCGCCCTGGCGGACCCGCAGGACGCGCCCGCCGACCCCGGGGCGCTCGCCCCGGCCGATCCACCCGCGCCGCCCGACCCGTTGGCGCTGCCGCCGCTGCCTGACCCGCTCGCGCCGCCGCCCTACCCGCTCGCGCCGCCGCCGGTCGATCCGCTGGCGGTACCGCCTGACCCGTTCACGCCGCCGCCGGCCGATCCGCTGTCGGTGCCCGTGGGCCCCGTTGCCGGGCAAGACCCGACGCCGTTCGTCGGTGACCCGCCGTTCCGGCCGCCGACGTTCAATCCACTCAACGGTTCGATGGTGGGTGTGGCCAAGCCGATCATCATCAACTTCCAGGTGCCGATCGCTGACCAGGCACTGGCGGAACGGGCCATCCACATCTCGTCGATCCCGCCGGTGCCGGGCAAGTTCTATTGGATGAGCCCGACGCAGGTGCGCTGGCGCCCGCTGCAATTCTGGCCCGCCAACACCGCGGTGAACATCGATGCGGCCGGCACCAAGTCGAGCTTCCGGACCGGTGATGCCCTGGTGGCCACGGCCGACGACGCGACACATCAGATGACGATCACCCGCAACGGCACCGTGGTGCAGACCTTCCCGATGTCGATGGGCATGTCGGCCGGCAACCACCAAACCCCGAACGGCACCTACTACGTGTTGGAGAAGATGCCCACGGTGGTGATGGATTCCTCGACGTACGGTGTCCCGGTCAACTCTGCCAACGGCTACAAGGTCACCGTTTCCGACGCCGTGCGGATCGACAACAGCGGCAACTTCGTGCATAGCGCGCCGTGGTCGGTGGCCGACCAGGGCAAGCGTGACGTCAGCCACGGCTGCATCAATCTCAGCCCCACCAACGCGAAGTGGTTCTTCGACAATTTCGGTAGCGGTGATCCCGTCGTGGTGAAGAACTCCGTGGGCACCTACAACAAGAACGACGGCGCCCAGGACTGGCAGGTGTAGTAGCGCGACCAGACGCAAAAGCGCCCTTTTTGTGGCCAAATAGGGCGCTTTTGCGTCTGCTCGGCGGGTGGGCGTGTTGTGTCAAACTATTGCGAGAACGCGTCGAAGGGATGCATATGTCGGGCTGGGCGAGGGTAAGGCTCTTCGGCGCTCTGAAGGCAGCCGGTGTGGCTTCGGTGTTGGGCTTGGCGATGGTGCTCGGTGCGGGCTCTGCGCTGGCAGATCCTGATCCCGCTCCCGGTGATCCAGGGGTTATCCCGCCGCCGGCCGACCCGCCGCCGGTGGGACAGCCGTTCGTGGGTCCCGCAGCCGGAGAGGACCCGACACCGTTCATCGGCACGGCGCCATTCGGGCCGCCGAGGTTCAACCCCGCCAATGGCTCGACGGTGGGTGTGGCCCAGCCGATCATCCTCGACTTCCCGGCGCGGGTCGATGACGCGGGTGTTGCAGAAAGCGCGGTTCACATTTCGTCGATTCCGCCGGTTGCGGGCAAGTTCTACTGGCAGACCCCAACCCAGCTGCGCTGGCGCCCGTTGAGCTTCTGGCCCGCCCACACCGAGGTGACCGTCGACGCGGGCGGCACCGTGTCGAGCTTCCGAACGGGAGATGAGCTGCTGGCGACCGCCGATGACGCCACGCACCAATTGACGGTTACCCGAAACGGCGTCGTCGAGAAGACGTTCCCGATGTCGATGGGTATGGCAGCCGGCGGCCATCAAACCGCAAACGGCACCTACTACGTTCAGGAGAAGATGGCGTCGGTGGTGATGGATTCCTCGACGTACGGGGTTCCCGTCAACTCGGCGAATGGCTACAAGATAACGGTGACGGACGGTGTCCGGTTCGACAACAGCGGCAACTTCGTGCATAGCGCGCCGTGGTCGGTCGACGACCAGGGCAGGCGCGACGTCAGCCACGGCTGTATCAACCTCAGTCCCACCAACGCCAAGTGGTTCTTCACCAACTTTGGTCCCGGGGATCCCATCGTGGTGAAGAACTCCGTCGGCACCTACACCCGGAACGACGGCTCCAACGACTGGCAGATTTAGCGGCTTAGTCCGCGAGCAGCTGCAAAATCACCCTTTTTGGCACCAAAAAGGGTGATTTTGCGTCTGCTCGCGGGAGCACTTACAGCGAGGTCAGCGACAGCATCAGGTAGTGCCGTAGCAGCCGACGTGCGCAGTCGTAGACCACAAGGTTGCGCCTGCCGTCGAGGCTGTAGGCGGTGTCCACCGACCAAAAGGCGAACAAGCTGGTCGACAGGTAGGCGGGCATGTCCTCGCAGCGCAGCAATGCCTCGGCCACGTCCTCTAGCAGGTGCTTCACCGAGCGCGCGGCGGCTGCCGGGCTCATACCAAGCATGTCGTCGTGCCAGTCGGCGGGCGGGGTCTGATTTCCGTCCAGCGGCAGCGTCTCGAGCACCTCGGAGATCAGGGCGTGGATCTGTAGTGGCCGTAGGCAGTCGGCGGGCCGGTGCTGGTCCATGTCGGCGCGCCAACCGAGCAGCCGCTCGTGCAGCCGATCTGCTGACATCTCACGAATCAGGTTGCGTGCCCACTTTCGTGGTTCCTCGCGGTTGTCGTGGTACAGGATCAGATCCAGCGGGCCGTGCTTGTCGAACCGCATCAGCCGCCAGATCAGATCGAAGAATTCCTCTCGCGACAGGACCTCACCGTAGCGGATTGGCTGTTCGCGGTTGCGGATCGCTTGTACGTCGGGGGCCTCGGTGGCCGCCGAAATCCATTCCTCGAACCGCGGCCCGTCGATCTGCTTCTCCTGCAGTGGCAGCGGTACCGGGCGCTGCGGGGTGTCCTTCCATTTAAGGAGCAGTTCGGCAATCTCGTCGGCGGCGGCGCACAGGGTGGTGATGAATCGCTGCTGGTAGGAGTCGTCGGGTACGCCGCTGGTCAGCAGTTCACTCAAGGAAGCATCCGGGGTGTCGGTGAGATCGCTCACCAGACGCCCGGGGTTGTCGGCGACCCGATGGAAGGCCATGATGACGCAGCTGCGCGCGTTGCCGGTGGCGGTGCGGAAGCGGTGATGCACCAGGGAGCCGGCGGCGAATACGGTGCTCAGCGGCCGTTCCGAATCGCTGACCTCGACCACGGTCGGGTTGTCCTGGCCGCGGAGTTGCATCTGCGCGTCGAATACCTTGCGGATCCTGTCGGTGGTGGTGAAGATCGACGCATTTTCACTGGACCACGGCACCCCCGCCTCGTTGACGAAGCAGGTGCGGGCGAGTTTGTGGGTGCCAGGCAGGAAGGTGAAGTTCTGTCCTGCCGGTCCCTGCGCGGTTCCGCGGCGCCAGGTGACGAGGATCTTGTACTCGTCGTTGAACGGGGTGTTGTCGATGTGCAGCATATTGTCCTGGGCCAGGACCGACAGCGGCTCGGCGTCCTTGGCGCGTGCGTCGACCATCCTGATCGGCCCACCGACGGCATAGGAGATCAATGCGATCATCAGCGGATGCAGAAGCGGTTTGTTAACCGCCGGATCGGTCAGCAGTCCGACGGTTCGCCGCAGGTCCACGAAGCGATGGATGAAACTGCCGCTGCCCTCGCGGGCCATGATTTCGTCATAGCGCGCAACCAATTCCAGAAAAGCTTCCGGGGCAACGATGTCGGCGAGGACGACTGCGCCCTGCTCGGCCATTTGACCCATCAGGTTGCGTAGCGCCGCGGAGGTGCCGGTGGCGGTCTCTGAATTCTGGGCTTCGAGCGCGTTGGTGAGCTCCTGCAGGAGCTTGGTCCGGTAGGACTCCTTTGCGTCCAGATCGTTGAATCGCTTGTAGGCCCAGGCGGCGGGCAGTTCGTCCTTGGATACCAATTCCGGACCGATGGGAGGCGCGAAATCCAGGGGCAGGATGTCGTCGGCGATGAACGGGGTCAGCTGGATTCCGTCGGAATTGCCCGAAAGGGACTGTGTGGTCGCAGTCCGAACTCGTGAGCTCATGCGATTCTCCTGGGAAAGGCGATTATCACCGCGGTCGTGCGTTACTCGAGAACTCGATACCTGACCTCGTCGAGCCCGGCTGCCAAACGTATATCCGGTGCGCGCGACATCGCCAGCGCGGGACGGGAGTATTGCCCGAAAGGGAAGATGTCATTCCCTTTCGGTTGTCGATGCCGCCGCGATATTCCGGGTGATTCGCGCCGTGACCGAGAATCGACGCAGCGGACTTTCGTTACCGACGCCACTGGCATATACCGTGTGATCCGCGCAGCAAACAAGAAGGGATACGCCGGATGCGGAGGACGTGGTGGTGCCGGTTGTCCGGATATGTCCTCCGGCATCGAGGTGATTTGCTGCTGGGACTCGGAGCGGCGCTGGCCGGCACAGTTATCGCCGTCCTGGTTCCGCTGGTAGTCAAGCGCGTCGTAGACGATGCGGTCGCGGCGGACCACCGGTCCCTGGCACCGTGGGCCGCGGTCCTGCTCACCGCCGCCGGTGCGGTCTACTTGCTGACATTCGTGCGCCGGTACTACGGCGGTCGCATCGCCCACCTGGTACAGCACGACCTACGCATGGATGCTTTTCGGTCCCTGATGAGGTGGGACGGCCGCCAGCTTGACCGGTGGAGCAGCGGTCAGCTCATCGTCCGCACCACCAATGACCTGCAGCTGGTGCAGGGGCTGCTGTTCGACCTGCCGAATGTGATCCGGCATGTGCTCACGCTGGTGCTCTGTGTCGCGGTCATGATCTGGTTGTCCCCGTTGCTGGCTTTGCCCGTGGTGCTGCTGGTACCGGTGATAGCCCTGATCGCGCACCGCAGCCGCCGCTTGCTGACGGTGGCCGCCGAACGTGCTCAGGAGCGCTATGCCACGGTCACCGGGGTTGTCGATGCGGCTGTCTCCGGCATCCAGGTCGTCAAGGCTTTCGGGCAGGAGGAGCAGGAGACGGGCAAGCTCGCAACGGCCGGCCGCGCGCTGTATGCGGCGCGGCTGCGGGTTTCCAGGCTCAACGCGCACTTCGGTCCGCTGCTGCAAAGCCTGCCCGCGCTGGGCCAGATGGCGGTCTTCGCGCTCGGGGGATGGATGGCGGCGCAGGGCAGCATCACGGTGGGTACCTTCGTCGCCTTCTGGTCCTGCCTGGCCCTAGTGGCACGGCCGGCATGCGATCTGGCAGGGATGCTGACCGTTGCGCAGCAGGCGCGAGCCGGGGCGGTACGGGTATTCGAAGTTATCGACAGCCGGCCAACACTGGTCGATGGTGCCAGGTGCTTGACCTCGGAGTCGCCGGCTTCGCTCGAGTTTGCGCACGCATCGTTCGGATATGTCGCCGACCGCCCGATCCTGCGTGACATAAGCCTGTCAGTCCGGCCCGGCGAAACCCTCGCCGTGGTCGGCGCACCGGGCAGCGGCAAATCGACGCTGGCGTTGCTGGCGATGCGTTGCTACGACGTCACCGCCGGCGCGGTGCGGATCGGTGGCCAGGATGTGCGCGACCTGACGCTCGGCTCGCTGCGGTCAGCGGTAGGTCTGGTACCCGAGGAGGCCGTCCTGTTCTCGGGCACGATCGGTGCGAACATCGCGTACGGCCGGCCGGATGCGACGGCGGACCAGATCGCCGAGGCGGCCCGGGCGGCACACGTCGATGAGTTCGTTGACACTTTGCCCGACGGCTATGCGACGGCCGTCGGCGCGCGCGGGCTGACGCTGTCCGGCGGGCAACGTCAGCGCATCGCACTGGCCCGGGCGCTGCTCGACCGGCCGCGGTTGCTGATTCTGGACGACCCGACGTCTGCTGTGGACGCCGTCATTGAATCTGGAATTCATGATGTGCTGCGCGAAGTCATCGCGGATCGTACCGCGATCATCCTCACCCGCCGGCGATCCATGCTCACATTGGCCGACCGGGTCGCGGTGCTGGATTCCGGGCGGCTTCTCGACATCGGCACCCCTGACGAGTTGTGGAAACGCTGTCCTCGATACCGCGAATTGCTGTCGCCCGCAACGGATCTCACCGGTGATCTGCTCGCCGAGGACCGCGCCCCGGCACCGGGAGCGACAACACCACCGGTGCCACCGGCCACCCACGACGCGAACAGACGCCCGGCCGAACCCCGCGACAACACTCCCGTGTTACGCCGCCTACTGCGCGACTTCCGGGGTCCGCTTGCGCTGAGCCTGCTCCTAGTAGCAGTCGAGAGCTGCGCAGGTTTGCTACCGCCCCTGCTCATCCGCCACGGTATCGACGTCGGGGTTCACCAGCACCTGCTTTCGGCGCTGTGGTGCGCGGCGCTCGTGGGCACGGGCGCCGTAGTCGTCCGGTTCGTGGCGCAGTGGGGGGGTGCCATGGTCGCCGGAGCCGCCGGTGAAAAGGTGCTGTTTCGATTGCGGTCCAGCGTGTTCTCCCATGCACAGCGACTTGGCCTGGACGCGTTTGAAGACGACGGGGATGCCCACATCGTGACCGCAGTTACCGCCGACGTCGAGGCCATCGTGGCGTTCTTGCGGACGGGCCTGGTCATCGCGGTGGTCAGTGCGGTGACTTTGGTGGGCATCCTGGTGACACTGTTGGCCATTCACGCCCGGCTGGTGCTGCTCATCATTGCCACCGTGCCGCTGCTGGCACTTGCGACTTGGCAATTCCAGCGCGCGTCGAACTGGATCTACCGGCAGGCACGCCAACGGCTGGGGACGATGACCGCTACCCTGCGCGAGTACGCGGCGGGGCTGCGGATCGCGCAGGCATTCCGCGCCGAATACGTAGGAGTGCAAAGCTATTTCGCGCACAGCGACGACTATCGCCGGACGCGGGTGCGCGGACAGCGGCTACTGGCTTTGTACTTTCCGTTCGTGGCGTTCCTGTGCAGCCTGGCGACGACCCTGGTGCTGCTCGACGGCGGACGCGAGGTCCAGGCGGGCGTGATATCGGTCGGTGCATTGGTGACCTACCTGCTGTACGTCGAACTGCTGTTCACGCCGATAGATCAGCTTTCGCAAATGTTCGACGGGTATCAGCAGGCGGCAGTGGCGGCCGCGCGGATCCGGTCCTTGCTGAGCACGCCGCCGCCGTCGTCACCGGTGTCGCGGCCGGTGGGCAGGCTGCACGGCGAGGTGGTGTTCGACGCCGTCGACTTCCGCTACCGCACCCGGGAAGCGCCGGCGTTGGCCGGTGTCGACCTGCGAATTCCTGCCGGTCAAACGGTTGTGTTCGTCGGCTCTACGGGGTCCGGCAAATCCACCCTGCTCAAGTTGGTGGCGCGGTTCTACGATCCGACCGCCGGGACAGTGCGGGTCGACGGACGCGACCTGAGGGAATTCGCTATCGACGGCTATCGCGGCCGCCTCGGGATCGTGCCACAGGAACTGTACCTATTCCCCGGGACGGTCCGCGATGCCATCGCATACGGACGGCCCGATGCCACCGATGCGCAGGTGGAGCGTGCGGCCCGAGAGGTCGGTGCTCATCCGATGATCACCGCACTCGACGGTGGGTACGCGCATTGGGTCGCTGCGGGCGGGCGCAATCTCTCTGCCGGCCAGCTGCAGTTGCTCGCATTGGCCAGGGCGCGTCTGGTCGATCCCGACATCCTGCTGCTGGACGAGGCCACCGTCGCCTTGGATCCCGCGACCGAGGCCGTGGTGCACAGGGCGATTCTCGGGCTGGCGGCCGGCAGGACGACATTGATTGTGGCCCACCAGCTCGCAATTGCCGAATACGCCGATCGCGTTGTGGTGCTCGAGCACGGCAGCGTTGTCGAGGACGGTACCCACAACGAACTTCTCGCTGGTGGGGGACACTATGCGCGGCTATGGGAAGCCCACACTCTAGTGGGCCGGCCACCACAATCCGAGGACAGGCGGTTGGCGAACAACTTGGTCACGGCCACCACGCCCTAAAGACGCAGTGCCGACGGGACCGTGCCGCCAATCGGGGGACGCAGCTGTCCGGCGTTCGGGGGACGTGTGATTCATCCCGGTGGCCCCCGGTCGGCCGACAGACATCGCCGGTTCGCCGCGGCAGGCTCGTGGTTTGGATCGGGCCGCAGCGCAAATCCAGTGATCAGCCGTGCGACGGAGGCAGTGGACGTGAACGCTTGGAACGACGGTCACACCGTCGGGAACCAGATGTTCTCGAACCATTCCATCGAGCTGCTGGTGCCCGGGCGCCGCACTACGGTGGAAACAGAGTTGGCGCAGCTGGCGCGGTGCCGGGGGGCGATGCCCGTCGCGGAGTTCGCGTTGCATCCGGACCGGATGCGAATGGCACCCAGGACGGTCACGTCGGTCGCACTATTGGCGAGCGACCCACTGACCGAAGAGGGCGCTTTGGCCCGATTCTCGAATTACCGAGAGCTCGACGTGCGCGGTTGGTCGGCCGGACGCGAGGTCGCCGTGCTACTGGTGCTGGCCACCACGATCACCGCAGCGCTGTTGTCCAAGATCGAAGACGTCCAGCGGGATGCTTCAGGCAATCCGCCGAAACTGGTCGTCGTCGCTGACGAATTCTCCGCCGAACAGGTCTTCCGGATGATCGACCTGGAGCTGACGGGGTTGTTGTATCGCGGGCAGAGCACGTTCGACAGCATCGTCGAGACAATCCTGTTGTCCGCGGAAGGCCGCCTCCGGCTTCCAGAACGTGTTCAGCGTCATCTGGTCGGCCGCGTCAGATCGATTGGGGTGGCCCAACCCGGCGCGGGGGATACCGCCTGCCTCGCCGAGCGTGCGGTCGAGGTCTTGCGGCTGCTTTCTGACGGCCTGAGCACGTGCGAAGTGGCGACGAGACTCAATTACTCCGAGCGCACGATCAAGAACATCGTTCACGACGTCGTGACGCGGCTGAAGCTGCGCAACCGCACGCACGCTATCGCCTATGCGGTGCGCGCCGGCATCATCTAAGTTCCAGTCCGCACCGCCACCCGCCACCCGCCGGCCGTTCGGTCGCATCTTCTCGCGCAGCGCCGAGATTATGTATAGCATCATACATATGCCGAGCCCACGTGAACGGATGGTGGTCTCTGCTGCGCTGTTGATCAGGGAGCGGGGTGCCCACGCCACCGCTATCTCGGACGTCCTGCAGCACAGCGGGGCGCCGCGTGGATCGGCCTACCACTATTTCCCGGGCGGGCGTACTCAGCTGCTCTGCGAGGCGGTCGACTACGCCGGCGAGCATGTCGCCGCGATCATCAACGACGCCCAGCGGGGGGTCGAGCTGTTGGACACGTTGGTCGACAAGTATCGCCGGCAATTGCTCGCCAGTGACTTCCGCGCGGGCTGCCCTATCGCCGCGGTCTCGGTGGAAGCGGGGGAGGCGGCCGATCGGGAGCGGATGGCTCCGGTGATCGAGCGCGCGGCGGCGGTGTTCGACCGTTGGTGCGATCTGATCGAGCAGCGCTTCATTGCCGACGGCATGGCGTCGGAGCGTGCCAAAGAACTGGCCGCGTTGGTCACCTCGGCGCTTGAGGGCGCGCTGCTGCTGGCCCGCGTGCGGCGCGACCTGACGCCGCTTGATCTCGTTCATCGCCAGCTGCACGACCTGCTGCTGGCCGAGCCGTCGGAAGGAACCCGCGATGACCACCACTGATTGGCAGCACACGGCCTGCATCCTGTGCGAATGCAATTGCGGCATCGTCGTGCAAGTCGAGGACCGGCGACTGGCGCGCATCCGTGGCGACAAGGAGCATCCGGGGTCGCGGGGTTACACCTGCAATAAGGCGTTGCGCCTGGACCACTACCAGAACAACCGTGCTCGCCTGACCTCGCCAATGCGCCGCCGTCCCGATGGAAGCTATGAGGAGATCGACTGGGACACCGCGATTGTCGAGATTGCCGAGGGATTCAAGCGCATTCGCGACGTCTACGGTGGCGACAAGATCTTCTACTACGGTGGCGGCGGGCAGGGCAACCATCTTGGCGGGGCTTACAGCGGCGCCTTCCTAAAGGCGCTTGGTTCACGCTACCGCTCAAATGCGTTGGCGCAGGAGAAAACTGGTGAAGCGTGGGTCGATGGTCAGCTGTACGGCGGTCACACCCGGGGCGAATTCGAGCACGCGGAAGTGTCGGTGTTCGTCGGAAAGAATCCGTGGATGTCGCAGAGCTTCCCGCGGGCTCGGGTGGTGCTCAATGACATCGCCAAAGACCCGGCCCGGTCGATGATCGTGATCGATCCCGTCGTCACCGACACCGCGAAGATGGCCGACTTCCACCTTCGGGTGCGACCCGGCACCGACGCCTGGTGCCTGGCGGCGCTAGCCGCCGTCCTGGTTCAGGAAAACCTATGCGACGAAGCATTTCTTGCCGACCACGTGCACGGGGCCGACACCGTGCGCGCTGTCTTGCGTGAGGTCCCGATAGCTGGATTCGCCGAACGTTGCGGGGTTGACGGGGAGCTGTTGCGGGCCGCCGCACGCCGCATCGGCACTGCCGCCAGCGTTGCGGTGTTCGAGGACCTCGGCATCCAGCAGGGACCCAACAGCACGCTGTGCTCGTATCTCAACAAGCTGTTGTGGATCCTCACCGGAAACTTTGCGAAAAGGGGTGGCCAGCACCTGCATTCGTCCTTCGCCCCGCTGTTCAGCAAGGTTTCGGGCCGCACCCCCGTCACCGGCGCGCCCATTATCGCCGGGCTGATTCCCGCCAATGCCGTTCCCGAAGAAATCCTGACCGACCATCCCGACAGGTTCCGCGCGATGATCGTCGAAAGCGGCAATCCGGCGCACTCGCTGGCGGATTCGACCGCGTGCCGCAAGGCGTTCCAGGCGCTGGAACTGATGGTGGTCATCGACGTCGCGATGACCGAGACCGCCAGGCTCGCGCACTATGTGCTACCTGCCGCCTCCCAGTTCGAGAAGCCGGAAGCCACGTTCTTCAATTTCGAGTTCCCGCACAACGGCTTTCAGCTGCGGCGGCCGCTGCTCGAACCATTGCCGGGCACGCTGCCCGAACCGGAAATCTGGGCTCGGTTGGTTCGGGCACTTGGCGTTGTGGACGACGCGGACCTGCGGCCGCTGCGCGAAGCGGCCCAGCGCGGACGTCAGGCCTACACCGAGGCGTTCCTGACCGCGGTGGCAACCAATCCGACTGTGGCGAAACTGCTTCCGTATGTGCTCTACGAAACACTGGGGCCGACGCTGCCGGACGGGCTGGCCGGAGCCGCCGCGCTGTGGGGGCTCGCCCAGAAGGTGGCGATGACCTATCCCGAGGCGGTCCGTCGCGCCGGTCACGCGGACGGTAACGCGCTGTTCGACGCGATTCTCGACAGCCCCTCGGGGGTCACTTTCACCGTGCACGACTACGCGGACGACTTCGCGCTGATCGGCCACGACGACCACCAGATCGCGCTGGAAATCCCCGAAATGCTGGACGAGATAAGGGCTTTGGCCCAGACGCCGGCGCAGCTGACCACGCCGGATATGCCGATGGTGCTTTCGGTGGGGGAACGCCGCGCCTACACCGCCAACGACATCTTCCGCGACCCAACCTGGCGCAAACGTGACGCTGACGGGGCGTTACGTGTCAGCGTCGACGACGCGCAAGCGCTTGGGCTTGTCGACGGAGGCCGGGTCCGGATCACCACCGCGGCCGGCAGTGCGGAGGCAACCGTCGAGATTAGCGAGGCGATGCAACCTGGACATGCCGCCCTGCCCAATGGCTTTGGGCTCGACTACGTCGACGGCGATGGACGCACCGTCGTTCCGGGCGTCGCACCCAACGCGCTCACCTCTACCGAGTGGCGCGACCCCTATGCCGGCACGCCCTGGCACAAGCACGTGCCGGCGCGCATCGAAGCATGCTGAGCAGACGCAAAAGCTCCCGTTTCAGGCCAAGATTGGGGGCTTTTGCGTCTGCTCGCGCTGCGGGAGGTGCCCCAGCTCGCGCTCAATTCCAGATGCGGACGCGGCGTTGGGGCTCGAGGAATAGCGCATCACCGTCGGCGACGTCGAAGGCATCGTAAAACGCGTCGACGTTGCGAATGACGCCGTTGCAGCGGAACTCCGGCGGGGAGTGCGGATCCACGGCGAGCCGCCGGATCGCCTCGGCGTCACGCGTTTTGGCCCGCCACACCTGTGCCCAGCCGAAGAACACGCGCTGCACGCCGGTGAGGCCGTCGATCACCGGGGCCGGCGCACCGCTGAGCGACAGTTGATAGGCCAGCAGCGCGATGGATAGCCCACCCAGGTCGCCGATGTTTTCGCCGACGGTGAACGCGCCGTTCACGTGGTGGCTCTTGTCGAGCGCCCGGGGCGTGTACGCCTCGTACTGTTCGATCAGCGCCTTGGTGCGGGCGGCGAACTCGGTGCGGTCGTCGTCGGTCCACCAGTCGACCAGGTTGCCGTCGCCGTCATACTTGGCGCCCTGGTCGTCGAAGCCGTGCCCGATCTCGTGTCCGATCACCGCACCGATCCCGCCGTAGTTGGCGGCGTCGTCGGCCTCGGCGTCGAAGAATGGAGGCTGCAAAATCGCCGCGGGAAAGACGATTTCGTTCATCCCCGGGTTGTAGTAGGCGTTGACGGTCTGTGGGGTCATGAACCACTCGTCCCGGTCCACCGGGCCGCCGAGCTTGCCGAGCTCGCGGTCGTGGTTCACCGCGTAGCCGCGCTGGTAGTTGCCGTAGAGGTCGTCGCGGTCGATCACGAGCTTCGAGTAGTCGCGCCACTTGGCTGGATAGCCAACCTTCGCGGTGAATTTGGCCAGCTTGGCCAGCGCACGTTCCCGGGTCTGCGGCGTCATCCAGTCCAGTTCGCTGATGCTGATCCGGTACGCCTCTTGCAGGTTGTCTACCAGGGCGTCGATGCGGGCCTTGGCCCCCGGCGGGAAATGCCGTTGCACATAAAGCTTTCCAACGGCGTCGCCCATCAGGCTCTCCACCAGCGCCACCGCCCGCTTCCAGCGGTCACGGATCTGCTCGGCGCCGGTCAACCTGCGGCCATAGAACTCGAAATCCGCCGCCACAAGTTCACGGGTCAGCCAGGGGGCGCGGACGCGGATCAACCGCCAACGCGCCCAGCGCTTCCAGTCGTCGAGGTCTTCACCGGCCCACAGCTGGGCGAAGGCGGTGAGGTAATCAGGCTGGCGCACAATCAGTTCGGAGACATCCTCCAAGGTGCTGCCCAATGCCGTCACCCAACCGGCCCAGTCGAAGCCCGCCCCTTCGGTTTGCAACTCCACAAAGGTGCGCAGGTTGTAGGTGAGTTCGGCGTCGCGGCGCTTGACCACATCCCAGTGCGCCGCAGCGAGTTTGGACTCCAGCGCAACGATGCGGGCGGCGGTGTCGGCGTGCTCGGCCGAATCGCCCCCGTACACGAGGCTGAACATCCGGGCGATGTGCCCAGGGTAGGCGGCCAGTATGTCGGCGTGCTGCTCGTCGCGGAAGTAGGACTCGTCGGGCAACCCGATCCCGGACTGCGAGAAGTGCACCAGGTAGCGCGTCGAGTCCTTGGCGTCGGTGTCGACGTATAGTGCGACGCCGCCGCCCATTCCGGTGCGTTGCAGGGCGCCGATGGCAACCGCCAGTGCATCGCGATCGGCGGCTTCATCGATCGTGGCCAGTTCGTCGAGCAGTGGTTGCACGCCGGCACGCTCGACGGCTTCCTCGTCGAGGAAGCTGGCGTAGAGATCGCCGATGCGCTGTTCGTCGGTGCCTAGCTCGGAGCCCGAGGCCTCGCTGGCCCGGCTGGCTTCAGCGATCAGCTCTCGCACCTGCTCCTCGGCGCGGTCGAACAGGGCGCGGAACGCGCCGTCGGTGGCGCGATCTGCGGGTATCTGGTATTCGCTGAGCCAGCGGCCGTTGACATGACCGTAGAGGTCGTCTTGGGGCCGGGCGCCGGCGTCGACATGGCTCAGGTCGATGCCCGAGTGAATGGCCGCATACGTCACCCCGCCATCCTTCCATCTCTTTTCGGGTGCAACGATCGGGCCATGTCAGACGACCCAGAGCCCGATGACCCAGCGCCCGATGCCGTGGACGCCGATGCCGTGGAGCCCGAGACGTCGAATGCCGCGATGTTCTCGCCCTACGGCATCGCCTCGACGGTCCTCGGTGTGGTGTCGGTGGCCGCGGTCGTGCTCGGCGTGCTGATCTGGCACGGGCATCGCGACGACGCGGGTGAGCGCGCCTATCTGACCCGGGTCATCCGGACCGCCGCCGAATGGACCGATGTGCTGATCAACATGAACGCCGGCAACGTGGACGCGAGCCTGCAGCGACTGCACGACGGAACAGTCGGTCAGCTCAACACCGACTTCGACGCCGCCGTACAGCCCTACCGCCAGGTGGTGGAGAAGCTGCAGACACACAGCACCGGCCGGATCGAGGCGGTGGCGGTCGAAACGGTGCACCACGACCTGGATACCCAGCCAGGTGCCGCCCGGCCCGTGGTGATTACGAAGCTGCCGCCGTTCGCCACCCGGACAGACTCGGTGCTGGTCGTCGCGACGTCGGTTGCCGAAAATGCCGGCGCCAAGCCACAGACGGTGCACTGGAGCCTGCGACTCGACGTCTCCAACGTGGACGGCAAGCTGATGATCTCCAAGCTGGAATCAATCCGATGAGAAACGCATGGCGGCTGGTGGCCTTCGACATCATGGCGCCGCTGGCCGCGATCGCGGCGCTGCTGGCAATCGGCGTTGTGCTCGGCTGGCCGCTGTGGTGGGTTTCGACGTGTTCGGTATTGGTGCTGCTGATCGTCGAAGGGGTGGCCGTCAATTTCTGGCTGTTTCGCCGCGATGCGGTGACCGTCGGCACCGACGACGACGAGCCCGGGCTGCGCTTGGCCGTTGCCGTGCTGTGCGCGGCCGCCCTGTCGGCCGCCGTGCTGACCGGCTACCTGCATTGGACGACGCCGGATCAGGACTTCAAGCGGGATTCCCGAACGGTGGTACAGATCGCCACCGGGATGGCGGAGGCGGTGGCGTCGTTCTCCCCGACCGCCCCGGCGGCCTCCGTCGACAAGGCCGCGGCGATGATGGTGCCGGAACGGGCCGGCGCGTTCAAGGAGCAATACGCCAAGTCCAGCGCGGATCTGGCGCAGCGCAAAGTCACGGCACAGGCGGCCACGCTGTCGGCCGGCGTCGAGGCCCTCGGACCGGCCGCGGCCAGCGTCGCGGTGATTCTCCGAGTCACCCAGAACGTGCCCGGCCAGCCGACCAGTCAGGCGGCGCCCGCGGTGCGGGTGACGCTGACCAAGCGGGGCGATGACTGGCTGGTGCTGGATGTGGCACCGATCAGCGCGCGCTAGCCGATCAGCTCACGTCAATTGGACTCGGCCGTGCCCGAGTTCTTGACCCGTACGAACCGGTCGGAGAGCCGGCGCATCCGGATCATCAGCGAAGCCGACGGGCTGACGCTGCCGTCGAGGTAGGCGGCCAGGTCCTGCAGGGTCACGCCGATGCGGGAGGCGAACTCCTGCTGCTCGAGGCCCGAACGATCCAGGAGCAGCTTCACGTGGCGGGCCACCTCGGCTCGCTCGTTGGCCTCCAGGTGCGTGCGGGCGCGGTCCAGCACCTCCCACAGCGCTTTGGAGATGCCGTATCGTGCGCCGTCGAGGACTTCCTCGACTTGGCGGGCCGTCCGCCCGTAGGGGTCGCGTTTCAGGGCGGCGGCAATGCTTTTCCAGGTGGCGATGTCGCCGCCCTCCAGCGCCGAACGAATGGCGGCAGTGGACCAGAACTCCACCGGTTGGTCCGGGTCGTGGGGGCTCGGGTTCGCCTGGGGTCTTTGCAAGGACCCCTGTGACGGCGATGCGGGCGCAGGTTTCCGCTGGTCGGCTGCCAACGTCACCTCGCCTCCTCCAACATCGCCACGGCCACCGACAGGCAGCGCTGTCTGACCTCCTCCCAGTTTGCCCTGGCATCCGGTTCGATCTCGTCATCATCGAGGTCAGACGGATGTGGATCCGCCAGTCGTCGAACCAATTGGGTGGCCATCCATTGCCGCCTTGCAGACTGGCCGAGCGGTTGACAACAGTAATACCTATCCATTCCGCCCAGCACCACTGCGGCGGTCTCGGGTTCCATCGTGTCGACCATGTCAGCAAATTCGGCAAAGTCGCGGCGGCTGTTACGGCACATGATCAAGTAGCCCTTGAGACGCAGCGTTTCCGCGCCGGTCGGAATCCGGAGTCTGTCGCCTGTGGGCAATTGCACGTTGGTGGTCTCGACCGGGCTGCGGCGCTCATAGGTGGTTCGAGCCGTCGCAGTGGTCTCGAGCGCATCGAGGGCGACCGATAGCCGACCCCGCCAGACGGTGACCGGGTGAACCGGGCGCTCTGCCCACGACATCGCTCGGGCGATGCCGTTACGGTAGGCCAGGCCGACCTTGCTGACCGCTGAAGCGAGTGCGGCACCTTCTTGCAGAACCTGCTCCGGCTCGTCCCCGTTACGTCCACAACCGGTCAAGGCGAGCGGATCCGGCACGCAAATGGCATCGGGCGCAAGGTGTTTGAGCTTCGCCGCCGATTTGATCACCATGCGCAAGTCCGCACTGGGCGCCATCGCCGCGGTGATGTCCTCGGGGATGACCACGACGTCGCCGAGGTCGACCTCGGGCAGCGGCCTGTCGAAGTCGACGGACGGCAAGACCCGGGCCAACCATCCTGGCAGCCACCAATTCCACTTGGCGAACATCGCCATCAGCGCCGGCACCAATATCAGGCGCACGATGGTGGCGTCGACGGCGATCGCGACCGCACACGCCACCCCGATTTCGGCGACCAGCGGCATGCCGGCGAACGCGAACCCACAGAACACCGCGATCATGATCAGCGCGGCGCTGGTGATCGTGCGCGCGCTGGTGCTCACGCCGTAGGCAACCGCATCGCGGGTGTGGCCGGTTTGTAGGAAGCGTTCCCGGATCCGGGTGAGCAGGAAGATCTCGTAGTCCATCGACAACCCGAACGTCATCGCCAGCACCAGTGGGGGCACCGTGCTATCGATCGAACTCAGGTGCGGGAAACCGAGTCGTTCCGCCCAGCCCCACTGGAAGACCATCACTAGGCTGCCGTAGGCGGCCGCAACCGACAGCAGGGTCATTAGAACGCCCTTGAGCGCCAACAAAACCGAGTGGACCGAGATCAACAGCATGAGAAACGCGATCAGTGCAACGAAGATCAGCACCAGCGGTTCGGTTGCCGACACTCGGTCGTCGAAGTCCTTGATCAGCGCTGTCGACCCGCCGACGTCGACGCGTGCGGAACCGCCGTCGGCGACCTTGGGCAGCTGGGTTCGCATCCAGTCCACCGTCTGCCGGGCACCCATGTCCTCGGGATCGACCGATAACACCGCGCTGAGCAGGGCGCTGCGGTTGTTGTCGGCGAATTCGGGCGGCGCCACCGACGCGACGTTGGGCGCCTGCGTCATGCGCTCGCGGATCGCGGCAATCGTCTGGGCATGTTCGGGTGCGGAGGCTTGGATATCAGGACTGTGCGGAAATCGGACCAGCACCTGAACCGGCCCCAGGGCGCCGGGGCCGAGCGCCTGGGATGCTGCTGCCACTCCGGCGCGGATCTCGTGTGACGAGTCGAACTGGCGCAGCAAGCTATTGCCCAGCACCATCGATGTCGCCGGGAGGGCCATGACGATCAAGACGGCCGATGCCGCCAACGCCGACATCCATGGCCGGCGCATAACCCATCCGACCCAGCGCGTCCAGAACCGAGACACCGTGGCTTCTGGACGGCGCGACCAGTGCAGCAACGCTGACCTTTTGGCCGCTGCCCTGCCGAACGTCGCCAGCACCGCCGGCGTCAGGGTGGCCGACGTCAGCATCGCGACAGCGACCGCCAGAATCGCTCCGGTGGCCATCGACTTCAGTGCCGGGGTGTTGATCAGGTAGATGCCGGTAAGGGAGGCGATGACGGTCAGGCCAGACAATACGACCGCGAGCCCCGACGTCGCCATCGCGGCGTCCACGGCATCGGCAGGCTGACGGCCGGAACGCAGCTCCTCACGAAAGCGCATCAAGATGAACAGCGAATAGTCGACGGCGAGCGCGATGCCGAACATGGACACCGTCGACGTCACGAACACCGACATGGTGGTGTGCATCGACAACAGGAAGACCAAGCCCATCGTGACGACGACCGTGCACACCCCGAGGGCAAGCGGGATCGCCGCGGCCGCCAGCGAACCGAACACCGCGAGCAAGACGATCAGGATGATCGGCAGGTTCCAGCGTTCGGCGGCGGCGATGTCGTGTTTGGTGTTTGCCGCCGCCGCGGCGGAGAGCGCGCCCTGCCCGATCACATAGAGCCGCACGTGGCCATTCGCGGTCTGTCCCGACTGATCGCCATGGACGCCGACTCGTTGGCGGAGCTTCTTGGCGACGTCGCTGGTGCCGGCATTGCGCGCATCCAGCCGCAGCGACACCACATAAGGCCGGTCGGGTCGCGGCGGCCGTTGGGTGGGGTTGGGCACCTCCGATACGCCGGGGAACTCGCTGGCGATCTGTCGCAGCTGGGCGACCGCGTCGTTGATGTCTTCGTAACTGGCGTCGGCGCGGGGCGCGGCCACCAGCGCCAACGAGGAGGCTCCCAGGTCGGGGTAGGCAGCGATGAGTTGGTCGTGGACAAAAATTGACTGCGACCCGGCTACCTCGAAACCGCCGCCGGTGAGATTGCCAGACTGCGCCCACGCCAAGTAGACCGCCGGCGCCAGCGCGAGCAACCAGCCGGCGAAGACGAACCAGCGGAACCTGCGCAGGTTGCGGCTCAGGCGCATCATGAACTGCTGGATGTCGGTCTCCCGTATGTCTCGCGCAACGCGTGACCGCGAGCCTACCGCAGAGCACTGTGGATTATGTCGGCTTCTCGGTTGCTGAGCTGCAACGATTCTGCCGCGTCCAAGCCCCGGACAGCCCCTATGGCAGGATGACCGATGGCCGTGTGGGGCCTTGTCTTTGGGGTCGGGGGGCCGCTATCGATGATCGTCGCACCAAGGAGCTATTCATGAAGCCGACCACTACAACGGTGCGCCTCGGGCTGTTGGCAGCGCTGATCGCCGCCGCGTTGCCGGGCGCGGGGATCGCCGTGCCGTCGGCCCGAAGCGCGTCGGATCCATGTGCTGCCAGCGAAGTGGCCAGGACGATCGGTTCGGTCGCCAAGCAGACGGGTGACTATCTGGATGCACATCCCGAGACCAACCAGGCGATGACCGCGGCATTGCAGCAGCCGGCGGGGCACGGATCGCTGGGATCGCTGGGATCGCTGAAAGGCTATTTCGAGGCCAATCCCAAGGCCGCCGGCGATCTGCAGTCGCTTTCGCAACCGTTGATCCATTTGTCGACGCAGTGCAAGCTGCCGGTCACGCTTCCGCAGGCGCTCGGCCTCGCGCAGGCGGCCCAAGGTCCGGGTGGCCTGCCGGGTCTGCCCGGCGGGCTTCCGGCCGGGCCGCTGCCGGGGCCGACGACGACGCGGTCAAATCACGCCGACTAAGCGCGGTCGTCGGCGTCGCGATCTCGGTCCGGCGGTAGCGGACCTTGCAGAGCGGTTTCGGCCGGGTCTTCGAAGGGCTGGAAGGGGTTGCGGTGGCTTTGGATGGGCAGCCGCAGGTCCGGGTCGGTTGGCGGGTCGTCGCCGGTGTCTGAGTCGGCGGTTTTCTCGGTGCGGAACATGAAGAAAAACACGACCCAGCCGATCGCGGCGATAAATAGCCAGCTGATCAGCCGATAGATCAGCATCGCCGAGATAGCGTTCGGCAAGGCCATGCCGCTGGATACCAGGCCAGGCACCAGCACTGCCTCGACCACCAGTAGACCGCCCGGCATCAGCGGGATGGTGCCGACCGCGCGGGCCGCCGCGTAGGCCACCGTCAATCCGGCGAGTGAGGCGTGGTCGCCCGCGGCATAGGCGGCGCAGGCGAGGCAGGCTACGTCGGCGATCCAGTTGAACAGTGACCAACTGAACGCCACCCCCATGTCGCGCCGGCTCAGGCTGACCGACTCGAGTTGCATGAGTATCTGCCGCCACTTGTCCAACCCGGTGTCGATTGGCCTGCCGCGGATCGAGTTGACCCACGACAACACCCGGCTGCCGATTCCTTCGATCAGCTCCGGCCGCGAAGCCACCGCCTGGGCCAGCAGCAACAATGCGACGAAGCCACCGAGGGTGAACAGCAGCGAGAACGGGTTGTTCCTGGCGCCCAGGAAGAAAGCGCCGCCCAGCCCCAGCAGTGCCAACCCCACGGCCTGCAGCAGCCCCGACATCACCAGTTGCCACGACGCCACGACCGACGAGGCACCCCAGATGCGTTGCTGGCGGAGCAGGAACGTCGCCGACAGCACCGGCCCGCCGGGCAGCGTGGTGCTCAGCGAGTTGGCGGCATAGAAGGCGGCTTCCGACCGCAACTGTTTGACGTGCACACCGGCCGATCGCAACAGCGTGCGCTGGATCTGGGCGAAGCTGTGCATCGACGCCGCCGCCGCCAGCATCGCGGCAACCAGCCACCACCAGTTGGCCTGGTACACGCTCATCCAGGCCTTGGCAAGCTGATCCCACACCAGTGCCACCTCGACGCCGAGGACGATCGCGACGATGGACAGCACCACCCATCGCAACCACCAGTATTTGCCGCGCGTAGCCTCCGGGCGCTGGGCGAGGAGCTTGCGGGCGGGCGCGTCGTGCGACACCTGATTAGGGTAACGGTGCAGGTGGCGCCGCAATCGCCGCACGTCGCCGACTGTGTCGGGCTCGTAACCGGATCGTGCCAGCTATGACGTGACCTCCGATGGCGTCTGATCGACACGGTCCCCAGATACGCTTGCCGGATGTCGGCAAGCCTCGACGATGTGTCGGTAACACCCCTGGTTCGCAAGACGGCGGCCTGGTCGTGGCGTTTGTTGGTCATCCTGGCCGCCGCGGTCGCGCTTTTGTGGGTCGTCAAGAAGCTTGAAATCATTGTCGTTCCGGTGTTGCTGGCAATGATGGTGAGTGCGTTGCTGGTGCCGGTGGTGGACTGGCTGGACAAGCGTGGGCTGCCGCGCGGTGCCGCGGTGTCACTGGTCATCTTGGGTGGTTTCGCGGTCCTGGGTGGCCTGCTGACGTTCGTCGTCACCCAGTTCATCGGTGGCTTGCCCGACCTGGTGAAGCAGGTCGAGCACAGCATCGACTCCAGCCGCAGATGGCTGATCGAGGGACCGACGCATCTGCGCGGCGAGCAGCTCGACAATGCGCATCACGCCGCGATCGAGGCGTTGCGCAACAATCAGGCGAAGCTGACCAGTGGCGCGCTGTCCACCGCGGCCACCATCACCGAATTGGTCACCGCGGCGGTATTGACGCTGTTCACGCTGATCTTCTTTTTGTACGGCGGCCGCAACATCTGGCGGTACGTCGCCAAGCTCGTCCCGGTCCACGTCCGGGACCGGGTCCTAGAGGCCGGGCGCGCCGGATACGGGTCGCTGATTGGATACGTGCGGGCCACGTTCCTGGTGGCGTTGACCGATGCGATCGGCGTCGGCACCGGGCTCGCGATCATGGGCATACCGCTGGCGCTACCGCTGTCCTCGATCGTGTTCCTCGGCGCCTTCATCCCGCTGATCGGTGCCCTAGTGTCTGGCCTGCTGGCGGTGGTGGTTGCATTGCTGGCGAAGGGGCTGGTCTACGCGCTGCTCACCCTTGGTTTGCTCATCGCGGTGAACCAACTCGAAGCCCATTTGCTGCAGCCGCTGGTGATGGGTCGCGCGGTCTCGATTCACCCGCTGGCGGTGGTGCTGGCCATCTCGACCGGCGGCGTGCTTGCCGGCATCGTCGGTGCCTTGCTGGCGGTCCCGACGGTTGCGTTCTTGAACAACGCCATGCAGGTGTTGCTAGCCGAGGATGCGGAAGACGAGGCCGAGGAACAAAGTGACGAGGAAAAGGCCATCGTGACGGCGGAACGGGATAAGCCCGACGAGGGCTAAGTGCTTTGACTGTGAATCCTGGGTTCTGAGGGTGAAACGTGGGCGGCGAAATTGCGGAAACTCGACCGTGAGCTCACGCTCGAAGCCGCCAGTTCACACTCGCGGCTAGATACGGCCCTCGCGGCGCAGCAGATCCTGCGCGCTGACCCCGCCGCCGCCGGCGCGACGGCGCCGCGTCTGATCGGTGCCGTTGTCGGTGCCATTGTCGTTCTGCCCGCGGGCATTCAGCTTCTCAGTGGCCGCCTCGGAGTCAGTTCCTCCCGATCGCTGGATCGGGAGCGCGGCGGTCTTGTCGGCCGGGTCGCCCTGGGCTTTGTCGGACCGGTTTCCGGGAATCGGCATGGCCCGGGTCTGGCCGGCGGACGGGGGCGACGGCGCCGTCGGCGGCGCCGGCGGCGATGTCGGCGCCGCCGGTGGCCGTTCTCGGTTGGGCCCGGGCTGCGTGCCCTGCTTGCCGGGTGCGGTCAGGCGGGTCGTCGGGGGCTCCGTGGCGGCCGCTTGACTCGAACGGGTTTGTATCTGCGTGGTTTTCGCGCCCGACGGCCCGTTCGGGCTGGGCTTGCTTTCCGGCAGGGCTGCCGGGACCGAGCGTGTCAGCCGCGGCGCCTCGGTCGCGGCAGGGTGAGTGGGGTCGTGCGGTGCGCGCGGGCCCCCAGCGGCACTTGCGGCGACCAACCCGGCCGTGACCGGAGGCCGCGCGGTTCGCCCGTTGCCGGCGGGACGTTTGCGCTCGTCGGGCAGGTGAATCTCACCCAGCCCGATGCGGGTCTGCACCCGTCGCATCCAGCGCGGAGCCCACCAGCAGTCGTCGCCGAGCAGCTTCATCACCGACGGCACCAGGAACATCCGCACCACGGTCGCGTCGAGCAGCAGCGCCGCCATCAAACCGAAGGCAAGGTACTTCATCATCACCAGATCGGAGAACACGAACGAACCGGCGACCACGGCTAGGACCAGCGCCGCCGCGGTGATCAAGCGACCGGTGGTCGCGGTGCCGATACGGATCGCCTCCTGGGTCGACATGCCATGTTCTCGCGCCTCGACCATGCGCGAGACCAGGAAGACCTCGTAGTCTGTGGCCAACCCGTACCCGACGGCGACAACCAGCGCGATTACCGGCGCGGTCAACGGCGTGGCCGTGAAATTCAGCCACTTCGAGAAGTGTCCGTCGACAAATATCCACGTCAGAATGCCCATGGTGGATCCAAGGGTCAACGCGCTCATCACCGCTGCCTTGATCGGCAGCACCACCGAACCGAAGGCCAGGAACATCAACAGCGTGGTGGCGGTGAGCAGGATGACCAACATCGCCGGCATGTTGTCGAACAGGCTATGGATGGAATCCTGTTCCAGTGCGGGGGTGCCGCCGACGAACACCTCGAGCCCCTTGGGGGCTGAGATCGCGCGTAGCTCTTCGAGTTTCTTCGACGCTTCACCCGGATTCTTCAACCCGTTCTGCAGGACCCGCACCGACGGATCCTTCGATGCACCGGGCGCGTAGCTGCGCTCCTGCCACATGTTGTCTGGGTTGTTGTCCGGTTCGATGAACCCGCTAATCGCCATCGCTTTGCTGCGGATGTCGGCGATCTGTTGATCGGTGACAGGCTGGTGGTTGGTGGTTTGGATCACCAGCGTCAGCGGATTGGTGCGGTAGCCGGGGAAGAGCTGGTCGAAGTGCTCCTGCGACAGCCGAACCGCGTTGTCGGGTGGCAGATATTTCTCGCTCATGCCGCCGAGTGACAGGTTGAACAACGGGATGACCAGCAGGATCATGCCGAAGACGATCGGGATGGCGAACACTAGCGGCCGCCGCATCACCCAGTTGACGAGCTTGCCCCAGAAGCCGGCCTCGACCTCTTCGCGGGTCTTGGTCTTCTGCAGCCGGTCGGCGAGCCAGTTCAGGTAGGCCCGCGAGACCTTCCAGTTCCGCAGGAACGGCACCCGGAACAGGGTCCGCACTCCGAGCGCGTCGACGTGGCGGCCGAGGACGCCCAGGCAGGCCGGAAGCAGGGTGATGGACAGCAGGGCGGCCAACCCGACCGCTGCGAGCAGCGCGTAGGTCAGCGACTTGACGAAGCCCTGCGGCAACATGAGCAGACTCGCCCCGGAGGCCATGATCAGCACCGCGGAGAACGCGACCGTCCGCCCGGCGGTCATGACGGTACGTCGCACGGCGGCCTCGGTGTCGTAGCCTTCGGCGATCTCTTCCCGGAATCGGCTCACCACGAAAAGTCCGTAGTCCACCGCAATGCCCAAACCGATCAGCGAGACGACGGGCTGGGCGAAAAAGTGCACCGGCCCGAAGACCGCGACCAACCGCAGGATGCCCAGGGCGCCGAGGATGCTCAGGCCGCCCACCATTACCGGCAGGCAGGCCGCGATCACCCCACCGAACACCAGGAACAGCACCACGGCCACCAACGGCAGCGCCAGCACCTCCATGCGTCGTTGGTCGGTGGCGATGGTGCCGGTCAATGCCTCGGCCACCGGATCCAGGCCGGCAAGCTGGACGGTGCCGCCGTCAAGCTTCTGCAGAGCGGGCTGGATGGCCTTGTAGTTATTCAGGATGGTGTCGTCGTCGTCGCCTTTGAGCGGGATGGACACGAAGGTGTACTTCTTGTCGTCGGTGGCCATGCCTTTGACGACCGCGTTGGTGGTGTCGGGCGCTCGCAGATACCCGGCCCATCCGAGCACTTCGTTGGAATGGTCCCGCTGGAATTGGTTGAGCTCGTCGGTGATCTTCTTCGACCACGCCGGGTCATTGACGGTCTTGCCGTCCGGGGCTTTGAAAATCGCGACGATGTGACCGCTTCGGTCGCGGCCGTAGACCTTGTCGCCGAGCACCGACGCCTTTACCGATTGACTGCCTTCGTCATAAAAGCCGCTTTGTGTGACGTGCTTACCCAGGCTCAGCCCAAAAATGCCGCCACCAAGGCACAGAGCGACCATGACCCCGATTACGATGAACCGGTAGCGGTACACAGTTCGACCCCACCAGGCGAACACGTAAGCTCCTTACTGGATCGTTACCGACCCGCGCATTTGCTCTTCAGTTTTAAGACGCGCCGGTTGTCACACACGCGAGGTCAGCAGCGAGGACAGCGGCCGGAACGGCTGCAGCCAAGCCCCCTGCTCAGGTAGCGAATCAAGCCCAATTCGCGGCAGCGGCTCCCGGAAAACACCTGCAATGTCCTCCAGGTCGACAAACTCCAAGCTATCCGACGCTAGCGCCCAACTAGCGTGTTCACGAAATCCGAGGACTTGAACAGGGGTTCCGTCGCGGGCGATTTCCTCGAGCGGTTGGCGAAACGCCTGACCGTCGGCCGAAGCCACCACCAGGGCGGCCAGGCCCTCCTGGTACCGCTGGTCGATATGACCGAGCATGTCGCGGTCGACGTCGCTATCCTCGTCAACCTTGGGTTTGGCGAATACCGCAAACCCGACGTTGCGCAGTGCGTCCACCCAGGGCCGCACCACTTCGGCACTGCCGGGCGCGATGTTGGTAAAAACGGTGGCCTCGGGTTCGATCGTGACGCCCGGACGACCCGCCGCGACGGCGGCCGTTCGGGCCAGGAGCCAGCGACCCAGCGCGTCGAAGCGGGGTCTTTCCAGTGCCGTTGGCCGGCGGCCCAGGATCGAGCCCAGGCCCATGTCGAGGTTCGGAGCGTCCCATACCAGCAGGACCCGTGCCACCGGCGCTGCGTAGCCGGTCAGGCCGGTCCCGCACCGTATGGGCTCGGAGGTCTGGGTAGCCACTTCTTCGGTCAGGCTCATCTATTTATCGTCTTTTCCAGAGCAATTCGGTGACGGCACTGCCCGCATGCTGGGCTTTCGTTTCGTACTTGGTGGTGGGGCGAACGACGGAGATCGGCAGTGGTTCGGTGCTGGGATCGACGCGCACCAGCCGGGGTTCGGCGTCGCCGGCTTCGGCGATGTCCGCGGCGTAGCCGGGATGGTCGGTCGCGGCGTGCAGGACACCACCGGGGAGTAACCGGTCTGCGATGAGGGCAATCGTGCTCGGCTGCAGCAACCTGCGTTTGTGGTGGCGTGTTTTGGGCCACGGATCGGGGAAAAACACCCGAACACCGGTCAACGACTGTGGGGCGATCAGGTTTTGCAGCACGTCAAGCCCATTGCCGCGGATCAACCGGATATTGGGTACCTGGTCACGGTCGATCGCGCAAAGCAGCTGCGCTAGGCCGCGGCGGTAGACCTCGACCGCTATCACGTCGATATCCGGCTCGGCCTGTGCCATCGCCAGCGTCGACGAGCCGCTGCCGCAGCCGATCTCCAGCACAAGTGGTGCGTCGTGGCCAAACCAGCCACGCGTGTCCAGGGGTGACCCGGACCGGGGCAACGCTTGCCTGCCCAGCTCGGGCCAGAGCCGCTCCCAGGTCTGACGTTGGACAGTGGACAGAGCGGAGCGTCGTGACCGAAAACTGGTTGCGGGCAAATAACCCCAGGAGCCCCCCTGGTTCCCTGCGTCGAAGCTTGCCGGCGTGTCGGGAGGCACCTCCACCCCGGGTTGCGCATGCATTCGTCCATGGTGGCTCATGAACCGCGGATGTAGCCGCCCCTGGTCCAGATTGATACCCAACAGTTGCCTTTGGCTGGTAACAGCGAGCGGTGGCTCGCGTCTCGGCGGCGCAAGTGTCACCATGCGGTGGGGCCAACCGATCGTCGCCAGTGATACGGCCGAGCAGGGCGGGATATGAGGGGACACGGGCATCAGGTTTTCGTTGACGAGCTGACGCAATTCGTCGCCGGGGCCGCTGACCAGCGGGTCACGGCGATCGCCGAGCGAGTGGCCGGGCCGTTGCGGGTGGCGGTCAACGGCCGGCGTGGCGTGGGTTGTGCCACGGTGGCGCGTGTCCTGGATCGGGTGACACCGGGCATCACGGTGACACCGCCCGAGCGTGCCGACGTGGCGCTGTATGTGACAGTCGAGGTCCTCAAGCCCGAAGACCGGGAGGCCCTGGCCGCTGCGCGGCGTCCCGTGGTGGTGGTGCTGAACAAGGCCGACCTGGCTGGTTTCGGCTGCGCCGCGCAGGCTCGGTGTGCGCAGCTCGCCGCGCTGATCGGAGTGCCCGTGGAGCCAATGATCGGGTTGCTCGCCGCCGCAGCGCTCGACGACCTCGATGCCGGATCCTGGGCCGCGCTGCGGGCGCTGGCCGCGCATCCCGGCGGCTCCCAATGCCTGGATAGCGGCTCCGAGGATTTTCTGGCGGCGCAGCTCCCGGTGCCGACCGAGGACCGGGAGCGCTTGCTGCAAACCCTCGATCTATTCGGCACGGCGCTTGGCATTGCGGCGGCCCGGCGGGGCAAGAGCGCCGCACAAATCAGGACCCTGTGGCGGCGCGTCAGCGGCGTCGACGCCGTCATCGACAAGCTCATTGCCGCCGGCGCCGAGGCCTATTACCGCCGCGTGTTGCGGGCAGTCACGGAACTGGAAGCGCTGGCCGTCTCTGACCCGGACATCAGCGAGTTCCTGTCCCGCGACGACACCGTGATCGCCAGGATGGCGGCGGCCATCGATGTGGTCGAGGCGGCCGGGTTGGACCTCGGGCCAGCCGCACCGCTGCCGCGGGCGGTGCATTGGCACCGGTACAGCGGGGCCCCGGTGTGCGACGTGCAGCGGGCGTGCGGCGCCGATATCGCCCGGGGATCACTTCGGCTTTGGTCGCGGGCGGGGGAGGCGGTGTGACCGGTGACGATCCGGCCGCCCGGGTGGACGCGCTGGTGGCGGCGATCGGGCGGCGGCTGGATTCGCCGGCCATCAACCGTCGCGACGTGGTCTTGGTGACCGGTCCGTGGCTGGCCGGCGTCAGCGGTGTCGTCGCCGCGCTGCGTGACCGGCTGCCGCAACACACGTTTGTCGAGTCGCTGGAGCTGGCCGTCGGTACTGCGCCCCTGGCGGTGGTGTTTGTTGTTTCCGCCGCGGCCGGACTGACCGATTCGGACTGCACACTTCTGGACGCCGCGGCCGAGCACACCGATGTGGTGGTTGGTGTGGTGTCCAAGATCGACGTGCACCGCAGCTGGCGTGAGGTGCTGACCGGCAACCGCGACAAGCTGGCCGCGCACGTGCCTCGCTACGCGCAGGTGCCCTGGGTTGGGGCAGCCGCCGCACCCGAAGTGGGCGAGCCGCGTGTGGACGAGCTGGTCGCGATCGTGCGTGAGCAGCTCGTCGACCCGGATATGGTGCGACGAAACAGGCTGCGGGCGTGGGAATCTCGGCTCCAGACGGTCGCGCAGCGGTTCGATCGTGACGCCGCGGGCGCCGGGAGGCGGGCCCGGGTCGATGCGTTGCGCCGGGAGCGCAGCGTCGCGCTGCGGCACCAGCGCCAGTCGAAGTCGGAACGCTCTATTACGCTGCGCGGTCAGATCCAGCAGGCTCGGGTTCAGTTGTCCTACTTCGCCCGCAACCGTTGCTCGTCGGTTCGCAACGAGCTGCAGGAGGACATCGCGAGCTTGTCGCGTCGGCAACTGACCGGGTTCGAGGCTTACACCCGTAGCCGGGTCCAAGAGGTTGTCGCCGAGGTGGCCGATGGAACCGACGCACGGTTGTCCGACGTCGCCCAGACGATGGGCGTGCCGGTGTCGCCGCCGCCACTCGACGAGCCGCCGACCGTCGCGGTTTCGGCCCCGCCGCTGCAATCGCGACGGCTGGAAACCCGGCTGATGATGCTGTTGGGTGCCGGATTCGGGCTGGGCACAGCGCTGACGTTGAGCCGCCTGGTGGCCGGCGTGCTGCCTGGCCTGGCTCCCGGACTGGTGAGCTTCGGCGTCGTGGCATGTGCGGCGGTCGGACTCGGGGTCACCGTTTGGGTGGTTCGCACCCGCGGCCTGTTACATGATCGTGCTTTGCTCGACCGCTGGGCGGGCGAGGTCACGGCATCGCTGCGCTTGGTGGCGGAGCAGCTGGTCGCCGGTCGCGTGCTGATCGCCGAGTCATTGCTGAGCACTGCGCTAACTGCACGTGATGAGGCCGAGAACGCCCGGGTTGCCGACCAGGTCAGTGCCGTTGACAGCGAACTGCGCGAACACGGCATTGCCGCGGCGCGGGCCGCGGCAATGCGGGACCGGGAGATGCCGGCGATCCAGGCCGCGCTCGATGCGGTGCGTGCAGAACTCGGGGAACCGGGTATACCCAACCGAACCACTAGCGCCGGAAACTGAACCTTCTGAATCGGTCCTGTGAGGAGGCTTATACCCGTCCAGACCTTCCGCGACAAGTAATGCACGATAATCTGTAAGAAAGCGTTAAGGGTGTTAACAGCCGCGCCTGGCACATGCACCAGTGATTCACCCGATCCGACAAGCCGATAACCGACCGATAGCCAAGCAGCAGAATTCAGGAGAGTTCGATGACCTCAGCGACCATCCCCGGCCTGGACACCGCACCGACAAATCACCAGGGGCTGCTGTCTTGGGTAGAGGAGGTCGCCGAGCTCACTCAGCCTGACCGGGTGGTGTTTGCCGACGGCTCCGACGAGGAGTTCCAGCGCCTCTGCGACCAGTTGGTCGAGGCCGGCACGTTCCAGCGGCTCAACCCGACGAAGCACCAGAACTCATACCTCGCATTGTCCGACCCCTCCGATGTCGCACGGGTGGAATCTCGGACATTCATTTGCTCTGAGCGCGAGATCGATGCCGGCCCCACCAACAACTGGATGGACCCCTTCGAGATGCGGACGGTCCTGACGTCGCTGTACCGCGGCTGTATGCGCGGCCGCACCATGTACGTGGTGCCGTTCTGCATGGGCCCACTTGGCGCCGACGACCCCAAGCTCGGGGTGGAGATCACCGACTCGGAGTACGTCGTGGTCTCCATGCGCACCATGACCCGGATGGGCAAGGCCGCGCTGGAGAAGATGGGTGACGACGGCTTCTTCGTTAAGGCGCTGCACTCGGTGGGGGCCCCCCTGGAGGAGGGCCAGTCCGACGTGCCGTGGCCGTGCAACGAGACCAAGTACATCACCCACTTCCCGGAGACCCGCGAGATCTGGAGCTACGGCTCGGGCTACGGCGGTAACGCGCTGCTGGGTAAGAAGTGCTACTCATTGCGGATCGCCTCGGCGATGGCCCATGACGAGGGCTGGCTGGCCGAGCACATGCTGATCCTCAAGCTGATCTCGCCGGAGAACAAGGCCTACTACTTCGCTGCGGCGTTCCCGTCGGCGTGCGGTAAGACCAACCTGGCGATGCTGCAGCCCACCATCCCGGGCTGGCGCGCCGAAACCCTCGGCGACGACATCGCCTGGATGCGGTTCGGCAAGGACGGCCGCCTGTATGCGGTCAACCCGGAGTTCGGGTTCTTCGGGGTAGCGCCGGGCACCAACTGGAAATCCAACCCGAACGCCATGCGCACCATCGCCGCTGGCAACACCGTGTTCACCAACGTCGCGCTGACCGACGACGGTGACGTGTGGTGGGAAGGCCTGGAAGGCGAGCCTCAGCACCTGATCGACTGGAAGGGCCGCGACTGGACGCCCGAGTCCGATGAGAAGGCGGCCCACCCCAACTCGCGGTACTGCACCCCGATGTCGCAATGCCCGATCCTGGCGCCCGAGTGGGACGACCCGCAGGGTGTGCCGATTTCGGGGATTCTGTTCGGCGGCCGCCGCAAGACCACGGTTCCGCTGGTCACCGAGGCGCGCGACTGGCAGCACGGGGTGTTCATCGGCGCGACCCTGGGCAGCGAGCAGACCGCCGCGGCCGAGGGCAAGGTGGGCAATGTGCGCCGCGACCCGATGGCTATGCTGCCGTTTATCGGCTACAACGTCGGCGACTACATGCAGCACTGGCTTAGCCTGGGCAAGCACGCCGACGAGTCCAAGCTGCCAAAGGTGTTCTTCGTCAACTGGTTCCGCCGCGGCGACGACGGTCGCTTCCTGTGGCCAGGCTTCGGCGAGAACAGCCGGGTGTTGAAGTGGATCGTCGACCGCATCGAGCACAAGGCCGGCGGTCGGACCACCCCGATCGGTACTGTTCCGGCCGTCGAGGACATGGACCTGGAGGGCTTGGACGTTGACGCCGCCGACGTGGCCCAGGCGTTGGCGGTTGATGCCGAGGAATGGCGCCAGGAACTGCCGTTGATCGAGGAGTGGCTGCAGTTCGTCGGCGAGAAGCTGCCGACCGGTGTCCGTGACGAGTTCGACGCGCTCAAGGAGCGGCTGGGCTAACCAGCGCGAGCAGACGCATAAGTCCCCGAAAACGGTAGTTTTCGGGGACTTATGCGTCTGCTCGGCGCATTAGCGCCGCAACGATTTTGGTAGGTAAACCGCGCCCGGCCCGGCAGCTGCCGCCCAATCGTCGGGATTGGAAATGGCACACCGCTTCAGCGACAGGCAACCGCAGCCGATGCACGAGTCCAGGTTGTCACGCAACGCCATCAGCCCCGCGATCTGATCGTCGAGTCGCGCGCGCCAGCCTTTGGACAACCGAGCCCAGTCGGCGCGGGTTGGGTTGCGGCCGTTGGGCAGTTTCGCTAGCGCGGCCGCGACCTCGTCCAGGCTTAGCCCGACGTTGCGGGCGGCCCGGATGAAGGCCAAGCGGCGCAGCATCTGTCGTTCGAACCGGCGCTGCCCGCCAGCCGTCCGGGTGGCGGTGATGAGCCCCTGGCCCTCGTAGAATCTGATTGCCGATGGGGCGAAGCCGCTGCGTTTCGCTAACTCGCTGACGGTGAACAGATCAGCCATATCCACCGAGACCTCCTTTCCACGTCTTGACTTAAAGTTAACTTTAAGTACCAGTATGGCGTTATGCCACTACCTGATAACACCCAACCCGTCGCAATTGTCACCGGCGCATCGCGTGGGTTTGGCCGCGCGGTGACCGCCGCTCTGCTCGAGCGTGGCTGGGCCGTCGTCGGCGATGCCCGTCGTGTCGCCGAATTGGAATCGACTGCGCGAGAGCTCAACTTGACACGACTGATTGTCCTACCCGGAGATGTCACCGACGCCTCGCATCGTGCCGCACTGGTGGCGGCGGCCGTCGGCCTTGGACCGCTTTGCTTGCTGGTCAACAACGCCAGCCGGCTTGGGCCCAGTCCCCAGCCAGCACTGGCCGACTACCCGGCAAATGAGCTGTGGGACGTCTATGACACCAATGTGCTGGCCCCGGTTGCCCTGATCCAGGCTGCGCTGCCCGCGCTCACCGAAAACGCCGGGGTAATCGTCAACCTCACCTCGGACGCAGCCGTCGAGCCGTACCCGGGCTGGGGTGGATACGGGTCATCAAAGGCGGCGCTGGACCAGCTGTCTGCGGTGCTGGCCGCCGAGCTGACCGTGGTACCCGTATACGCCTTCGACCCGGGTGACATGCGCACCGAGATGCATCAGGCCGCATTCCCCGGTGAGGACATCTCCGACCGCGCCGAGCCGGAGGCTATCGTGCCGGCGTTGCTGCGACTGCTCGACACCCGACCGACTTCCGGTCGGTACCGGGCAAGTGATCTGGCGGGAGTGCCGTCGTGATCCACGCGCAGACCCGGTTCCAGCGACCGCCGAACTCCGACGCCGCCGAGCCGCCAGAAGCGCGCGGTGTCGCCCGGGATGATGTCAAATTGCTGGTCGCGCGCCGGTCGGGGGTTAGCCATGCCCGGTTCGGCGAGCTGGGCGACTATCTACACCCCGGTGACCTGTTGGTGGTGAACAACTCCGCGACGCTGCCGGCCGCGGTCGACGGCCGCCGCGACGGGCATCCGGTCGCCATCCACTTCTCCACCCCGCGCGCCGAAAAGGTATGGGTGGTCGAACTGCGTCCCGCGGTAAGGGCGACCGGATACCTGCCCGACATCCGGGTGGGCGAACGCATCGAGATGCCCGGCGGCGGCGCGATCGTCATCGAGTCGTCCTATCCGGCACCGGGCGTCGACGGCGGGCGGTTGTGGCGGGCACGAGTCGCGGTCGAGGGTGACGTCATGTCGTACCTGGCCCGGAATGGCCGGCCGATCCGCTACGCCTACGTGCCGCAGCACTGGCCAGTGGCGTACTACCAGACGGTATTCGCCCGGAGACCGGGCAGCGCCGAGATGCCAAGCGCTGCACGACCATTCAGCGCCGAGGTGGTTTCCGCGCTGGTGGCCGAGGGCGTTGCGATCGCGCCGATCACCCTGCACACCGGGGTGTCCTCGGCAGAGCCAGGTGAGCCACCAGCACCAGAGCTGTTCGACGTGCCGCCCGCGACCGCGCGGTTGGTGAACGTTACGCGCGGAGCGGGCCGACGGGTGGTAGCAGTGGGTACCACGGTGACCCGCGCGGTGGAGTCGGCCGCCGACGGCGACGGCGTCGTACACCCTGCCTTCGGCTGGACAGATCTGGTACTCGGTCCGGACCGCCCGTGCCGGGTGGTCGACGGGCTGATCACCGGATGGCACGAGGCCGGGGCGTCGCACCTGTTACTGCTGGAGGCGGTCGCTGGGCCGGAACTGGTCGCCATGGCGTATCGGGAAGCCGTCGAACACGGATATTTGTGGCATGAATTCGGCGACAGTGCCCTGTTGCTGCCGGAGCGGGCCGCAGACGTACAGTCGGCCCATGCAGATTCGCGAGCACCTGGGCGCGAATAGGGCCGCCGTCATCTTGCACCCGTCGGGGGTGGTGATCAGCTTCGACGAGCTGGAAGCCCGCGCCAACCGGTTGGCGCACCGGTTCCGGCGGGCGGGTCTGTGCGAAGGCGACACGGTTGCCATCCTGATGGAAAACAACGAGCACATGCATGCGGTCATGTGGGCGGCTCGCCGCAGCGGCTTGTACTACGTGCCGATCAATACCCACCTGACCGCGGCCGAGGCGGCCTACATCGTGGATAACAGCAGCGCCAAAGCGATCATCGGGTCGGCGGCGTTGCGCGAGACGTGCGCGGATCTGGCCGAACATTTACCGAGCGGGCTGCCGGGCCTGCTGATCATGGCTGACGCAGACCTACGGGGGTGGGAACGATACCCGGAATGCGTTGCAGATCAACCTAATACGCCGATCGACGACGAAATCGAAGGTGACCTGCTGCAGTACTCGTCGGGCACCACCGGGCGGCCCAAGGGCATCAAACGCGAATTGCCGCACATCGCACCGGAGGCGGCACCGGGCATGATGTCAGCGTTGCTCGACCTTTGGATGGACGCCGACTCGGTGTACCTGAGCCCGGCACCGCTCTACCACACCGCTCCATCGGTGTGGTCGCTGAGCGTGCAAGCCGGGGGCGTCACCACGGTCGTGATGGAGAAGTTCGACCCCGAGCAAGCCCTCGATGCCATCCAGCGCTATAGGGTGACGCACGCCCAGTTTGTGCCGGCCATGTTCGTGCGGATGCTGAAACTGCCTGAAGGCATCCGTAATTCGTACGACCTGTCCAGCCTGAAGCGGGTGATACACGCCGCGGCACCGTGCCCGGTGGAGATCAAGATGCAGATGATCGATTGGTGGGGTCCCATCATTGACGAGTATTACGCGTCCTCGGAAGCGAGTGGGTCGACGCTGATCACCGCCGAGGACTGGTTGGCGCATCCGGGCTCGGTCGGCAAGTCGATGCTAGGCGCGGTGCACGTCCTGGACGCCGACGGCAACGAACTCCCGCCGGGCCAGGCGGGCGAAATCTATTTCGAGGGCGGCTATCCGTTCGAGTACCTCAACGATCCGGTGAAAACCGCTGCGTCGCGGGACAAGCACGGCTGGGTGACCGTCGGTGACGTCGGCTACCTCGATGACGAGGGTTACCTGTACTTGACCGACCGGCGTCACCACATGATCATCTCCGGCGGCGTCAACATCTACCCGCAGGAAGCCGAAAACCTTCTCGTAACCCACCCAAAGGTGCTCGACGCGGCGGTGTTCGGGGTTCCCGACGACGAGATGGGTCAACGTGTGATGGCTGCCGTGCAGACCGTGGACCCGGCCGATGCCACCGATCGGTTCGCCGAGGAGCTTTTGGTTTGGCTGCGAGATCGCTTGTCGCACTTCAAGTGTCCGCGGTCGATCGTGTTCGAGGCGCAGCTGCCACGAACCGACACCGGCAAGCTCTACAAGAACGACCTGGTCGAGAAGTATTCGGTGTGACCCATGCTTCGGGTGGTGGACCTGTCGAGTGCGCCGCAGGCGGGTGTCGAGCCGACACCGGGCGTGATCGTCGCGTATGGTCCGTTGTCCGATGAATCCTGGTTGGACACTGCGACTTTCACGCTGACCGAGGAGCTGTGCACGGACCGGCGGGTAGTCACCGTGGATTCGGTGCCGCAGACTCTGGCCGAGCTCATCGAGCGTTGCCGACGCTGGCCGCACGCCAGTGCGGTGTGTGACGACGTACTGCGCTCGGTCGACCCGAACGGTGCCACGCTGGCCGCCGTGATGACCGAGTCGTTGGCTTACTCGACATTGCAGGCGGGCCCGGAATTCGCGCGCTGGCTTTCCGAGCGGGGTCCGGCCAGCATGCCTGATATCGCCGACCCGGTTCAGACGCAACGCGAAGACGACACGCTGCATGTCAGGTTCAACCGGCCGCAACGTCACAACGCGCTTTCTAACGATGCCCGCGCCGCACTGCTGGACACACTGACCGTCGCGCAACTGGATCCGTCGGTAACCGGAATCGTGTTGAGCGGCAATGGCCCATCGTTCTGCAGCGGTGGAGACCTCGCCGAGTTCGGCACCTTCGACGACCCGGCCAGTGCTCATCTTGCCCGCACCCGCCACAGTCCGGCGCTGGCGCTCGACGCGCTCACCGCCAGGCTCGGCCGAGCCTGCCGCGCCGAAGTGCACGGCCGGGTGTTAGGCAGCGGATTGGAGATGGCGGCGTTTTGCGGATGGGTTGAGGCGGAGCAGGATTCGGTGTTCGGCTTGCCGGAGTTGAGCCTGGGCCTGATTCCCGGCGCCGGCGGTACGCTCAGCGTCACACGCCGGATCGGGCGCTGGCGCACCGGTTATCTGGTGCTCTCCGGTCGGACCATCGACGCCGCTACCGCGCTGGCTTGGGGGCTGGTGGACGCCGTCAAGCCCAGCGCGCGTGCTCAGTACCCCGAATAGGTCGTGATGGTGGACGGGGTGTTGTGATCGACGGAAACCGCCACCGCGATCAGGACGATATAGATGATGCCGATGATCACCGCGACGATCGCGCCGGTGATCGCGCCGATAATGGCCCACTTCTTGGCGCTAGCGGATGCGGCCTGGGCCTCGGCATACCGCCCCTGAGCCCACAACCCGGAGACCTTGGTGGAGTACACGATTGACACGATCCCGAACGGGAGACAGCACAGCACCGTGACCAGAATCGCCCAGACGAGGTAGTTGTCCGGCTCGGGCTGGCCGTAGCCCGGCAGCTGGGCCGGCCAACCCGGCGGCTGGCTTTGCCAGCCCGGCTGCTGGCCCGGCTGCTGGGCCTGCCATTCTGGGGAACCTCCGTACGGGCCTGACGGATAACTCATGGCCGCTGCCTTCCCTTGGGTTCCCGCTCGGCTTTGCTGAAGTCAGGCAAATATACAGCACGGGAACGCTATGGGCCGGCGTTCTGCGCTTAACCGTGGGTCGGAACTGACGCCGTCGACAAATCTCGGAAATGCGGGCGCTTCTAGGGTGGGGATATTGCCACCAGGAGCTCCTGCTCGGGTGCTGCGTCCGCCTTCGGAGGTCATTTATTGTGCCGTGCTATCGCGTTTAGCGACCGAGTTTCTACAAGAATTGTTGAATTAATTCAGGTGACGGGTTTCTTTACCCAGCAGTGCGGCTCCGATATGCGCTCGAAAGGCGTTGTGGCGGCCGTATATTTGGTGGGTCCGCAACATGTGAACCGATGCAGTTTGCCGGCGGTGCCCGCCCGCGCGTTCGGGTCGGGTGCAGCAATTTCCGAAAATGTTGACGCATGTCAAGTCGGCGAATAGGCTCTGCGCAATTGTGCGTTCTTTGCTTGGAGGCCGTTGTGTCGTCACATTTATTGGTGACCCCTGAAGCGCTTGCGGCGACGGCCCAGGACGCGGCGGGGATCGAGTCGGTGCTGCGGGCTGCGAATGCGGCCGTGGCAACGCCGACGGAGCGGTCGCTAGCCGACGGTGACGAGGTGTCGGTGGATATTAGAGCGTTGTCCGATGTCCGCGCGCCCGAGTATCAGTGGGCGAGTGCGCGGAAACCCGTCCGCCAGTTGAGGCCGGTTTCCGGATCGGGCGAGTGGAGCTCGGCGGAATCGGCCGAACTTTACGGCATCCGCAACTGGGGCTCGGGCTATGTCGACATCAACGAGGCGGGCGAGGTAATTCTGCGCGTGCCGGCCAACGGCAGGGTCGCCACCGTCAGCCTGATGGAGATCATCGCGGGGATGCGGCAGCGCGGCATGCAGATGCCGGTGCTACTGCGCCTGAATAACGTGCTGGAAGCGCAGATCGCGCTGCTCAACGACAGCTTCGCTAAGGCGATCCAGGCGAATCGCTACCAATCCCGGTACCGCGGCGTCTTCCCTATCAAGGTCAACCAGCAGTGCTCGGTGATCGAGGAAATGACGCGCGTGGGCGCCAAGTACGGCTACGGTCTCGAGGCGGGTTCGAAGGCTGAGCTACTGATCGCACTCACGCAGCTGGAACCCGACAACGGCTATATCGTCTGCAACGGCTACAAGGACGAGGAGTTCGTCGACCTGGCGCTGCAGTCGATGCGCATGGGCTTCAACTGCCTGATCGTGCTCGAGACGCCGACCGAGCTGCCGATCATCCTCGAGTCCTCGAAGCGCCTCGGCGTGCGGCCGCTGCTCGGCGTGCGCGTCAAGCTCGCCGCCAAGGTGGCAGGCCACTGGAACGATTCCAGCGGCGACCGCAGCATCTTCGGCCTCACCTCGGCTCAGGTCGTCGAACTGATCGACGACCTGCGCAAGCACGAGATGCTGGACTGCCTGCAGCTGCTGCATTACCACCTCGGCTCGCAGATCCCGAGCATCCGCGACATCCGCCGCGGCGTTCAGGAAGCCTGCCGCTATTACGTGGCGCTGCGCCAGGAGGGCGCGCGGCTCGGCTACCTCGACCTGGGCGGCGGCTTGGGCGTCGACTACGACGGCTCGCGGACCAACTCGAACTGCTCGACGAATTACTCGCTCGACGAGTACTGCACCGGCGTGATCGAGACCATCATTAGCACGCTCGGCCCCGCCGGCGTGCCGCATCCGACCGTCATCACCGAGTCCGGGCGCGCGACCGTGGCGCACTCGTCAATCCTGCTGTTCAACATCCTCGACGTGACGACCTTCGAGCCCGCCGATGCGCCGCCGACCGTGCCCGAGGACGAGCACGAGCTGGTGAAGAACCTACGCGAGGTGCTGAACGGCATCACCGCGAAGACAGCGAAGGACGCCTTCAGCGCCGCGAGCCGCTTCCGCGAGGAGATCCGCGAGCTGTTCCGGCGGGGGCAGATCCGGCTGCGCTCGCTCTCGCTGGCCGAGAACATCTTCCTGCACGTTGCGCGGGTGATCGTCGGCGTGTTGCAGGGGCTGCGCTGCGTGCCGGCCGGCTTCGAGGGCCTGGAGGAGTCGCTCGCCGACATCTACTACGGCAACTTTTCCGTGTTCCAGTCGCTGCCCGACGTCTGGGCGATCGAGCACGTCTTCCCGATCATCCCGGTGCATCGTCACAACGAGGCGCCGACGCGGCGCGCGATCCTCGCCGACATTACCTGCGACTCCGACGGCAAGATCGACAAGTTCATCGAGTCGAGCGGCCTGATGCGCACGCTTCCCGTGCATGCCTGGAACGAGAAGAAGGAGTACTACCTGGGCGTGTTTTTGGTGGGCGCCTACCAGGAGACGCTCGGCGATCTGCACAACCTGATGGGCGACACCAATCTGGCGAGCGTGCGCGTGCACGGCGACGGCACCTTCGAATTTGTGCGCGAAATGTCCGGTGACTCAATCTCGGACGTGCTGTCTTATGTCGGATACGACGAACAGCGCCTGCTCGAGCAGCTGCGCCGCACGGCGGAGCAGGCGGTGTGCAAACAGCGCATTACACTCGCGCACCGCCAGGAGCTGGTCGAGTCCTTCACCGCGAGCCTGCGCGGCTACACCTATCACGAGGGAGCGGGAACCTGTCGTAGGCGCTAGGCCGGTGCTTGAGAAGGGTTGCAGCAGTGTGGGTTTGCTGTCGGTTTGTGTCGGCAGCGCCGGGCCGTCTTCGACGAGTTGATTCGAGCCGTCGCAAAACCGAGACACGTGTCAAGTTAGGGAAATAGACTGCCCGCAATTGTCTGCTATTGCCCGGAGGCTGTGATGTCGTCGTATGTGTTGGTGTCCCCTGAAGCGCTTGCGGCGGTGGCCCAGGATGTGGCTGGGCTCGAGTCGGCGCTGCGTGATGCCAACGCGGTCGCGGCGAGGTCGACGACCGGGTTGGTGGCGGCCGCTGCCGATGAGGTGTCGGTGGGTATTGCGGCGTTGGTCGGCGCTCATGGGCAGCAGTATCAGCTGGTCAGCGCGCAGGTGGCGGTGTTTCACGCCCGGTTTGTGCAGGCGTTGAGTGGCGGCGCGGCGGCCTATGTTGGCGCCGAGGCGGCCAATGTCAATCCGTTGCAGGCATTGCTGGACTTGATCAATGCGCCCACTCAGGTGTTGTTGGGGCGTCCGTTGATTGGTGATGGCGCCGATGGCAGTGCGCCGGGGCAGGCCGGGGGTGACGGTGGGTTGTTGATTGGTAATGGCGGCAACGGCGCGGCGGGCACCAATGCCGGGGTGGCTGGTGGTGCCGGGGGTGCGGCGGGGTTGATCGGTAACGGCGGCCGCGGTGGTGTGGGTGGGGCCAATGCGGCGGGCGGGGCCGGGGGTAGCGGGGGGTGGTGGTACGGCAATGGTGGGGCCGGCGGGGCCGGGGGTGGCTCGGTGGGCTCCGTCGGTGGTGCCGGTGGTCGTGGTGGTCAGGCGTGGTTGGTTGGGTCTGGGGGTGCCGGGGGTGCTGGGGGTGTCGGCGGTGCCGGGGCTGTCGGGACGGGCGGTGCGGCGGGGGTGGACGCGAGCATTGCGGGTGGCGCGGGCGGGGTGGGTGGTAGCGGGGGCGCCGGGGGCGCCGGCTGGATCGGCGGTGCCGGTGGCGCAGGCGGCAATGGTGGGTTGTTGTTCGGTGACGGTGGGGCCGGGGGCGTGGGCGGGACCGGCGGGGTCGGCGGTGCCGGCGGTGCCGGTGGCGTGGGTGGGGCTGGCGCGGCGGGTCTGATCGGCGCGGTGGGCAGTGCCGATGGTGGTGCTGGGGGTCATGGTGGTGCCGGCGGCGATGGTGGTGCCGGCGGCGGGGGAGGGGTCGGTGGTGCCGGCGGCAGTAGTGGGTTGGTGAGCCGGTTGCCGGTGCTGGGTGGGTTGTTCGGTCACGATGGGATTGCCGGTGATGGCGGTGGCGGCGGCAACGGTGGCGTCAGTGGTGTCGGCGGGGACGGCGGCGTTGGTGCTGCCGGTGGTGCGGGCACGGGGCCGGTCGCCGGTGCCGGGGGCGCCGGGGGTGGCGGGGCGGACCCGGGTGTGGGTGGTGTGGCTGGCGCCGGCGGTGCTGCTGGCGGGCTCGGCGGGCACGCCGGTGTGGCTGGGGCGGCCGGTGGGCAGCCGACCAGCGGTGGTGACGGCGGTGCTGGTGGTCGCGGTGGTGTGGCGATCAATGCCGGTCAGTCCGGGGGCGCCGGTGGCGCCGGTGGTGCCGGGGGCGCTTACGGTGACGGCGGGCGCGGCGGTAACGGCGGCAACGGGGCGGCGGGTGCGGCGGGTGCGGCGGCCACCACGGCGGGCGGCGCCGGCGGCGCTGGTCAGGCCGGTGGTGCTGGTGGTGCCGGTGGTTCCGGGGGTGCCGGAGGGTCACAGGCCAGTGATGGGGGTGCCGGTGGCGCCGGGGGTGTGGGTGCCACCGGCGGGGCCGGCGGGGCCGGCACGGATGGTGCCGATGGCGCGGCGGGGTTGACTCCGGGGGCGCGCGGGCAGGACGGTGGTGCCGGCGGTGGGGGTGGTCGCGGTGGTGATGGCGGCGCCGGGGGTGGCGGCGGTGTGGGTGGCAACGCGGCCCACGGTGCTGCGGGCAGCCACGGGGTCGGTGGTGCCGGGGGTGCGGGTGGTCAGGGCGGTAACGCCGGTGACGGCGGGGCCGGTGGTGACGGACGGGCTGGCGGCTCCAACCCCGCCGCCGGCGCTGGTGGTGACGGTGGTCACGGCGGTGATCGTGGCCTCGGCGGTGCCGGCGGGGTCGGTGGCGATAACGGCGACGGCACCTTCGCCCCCAACGGCGCCGACGGTGCCACGGGCGGCTTTGGTGGCGACGGCGGCGACGGCGGTAACGGCGGCAACGGCGTGCAGACCGGCGCCAACGGTCAGGCTGGCGGCGCCGGTGGGGCTGGGGGTAACGCGGGCACGATCGGCGACGGCGGTAACGGGGGTAACGGCGGTCGCGGCGCCCTCGGTGCCAACGGGGTCAACCCCACCCCGGACGCCCCGACCGGCACCGCCGCCACAGGAACGGCGGGACAAACCGGTGGTGCCGTCGGTGGCGCCGGCGGCGACGGCACCGCTGGCACCGCAGCCACAAATGTTGGCGGCACCGGCGGGACAGGCGGAAACACAACAGCACCCACCTCAGTCGGCGGTGTCGGCGGCAAAGGCGGGAACGGCGGCAACGGCTTCAACCAGAACGGGGGCGTCGGCGGTACTGGCGGTGAGGGTATTGCTCTTGTTCCCACCGAACACCAGAACTACCAGGGTGGTAGCGGCGGTACTGGTGGTACCGGTTCGAGTGGCGCTGACGGCGGCAGGGGTGGCGACGGCGGTCGTGCCCTATCCGTGCAAGCCAGCACCAATGCAACTGGAAAGGGTGGAGTGGGCGGCACCGGCGGGATCGGCGGATTCGGTGGTGGTACCGGCGGTGCCGGTGGCGACGGCGGCAACGTCGACAATATGACTGGTGTCGGCGGCAAAGGTGGCGACGGTGGCACCGGCGGCGCGTCCGCGGGCGGTTTCTCCGGCGGCGAGGGTGGGGCCGGTGGAGCCGGAGGCGCCGGCGGATCGGTAATGGGCGACGGCGGCAACGGCGGCATCGGCGGTGACGGCGGTGCCGGCGGTGCCGGCCTCAAGGGTGGCACCGGCGGGGCCGGCGGAACCGGGGGCAACAGCCTGTTCAACGCCCAAAGTAAGGGCGGCGCCGGTGGCAACGGCGGAACGGGCGGCATCGGTGGCAACGGCGGCGCGGGTGGCAACGGCGGTAGCGGCGGCGCGGGCGGCACCGCGACTCACGGCATCTCCGGGGAACAAGGCAGCGGCGGCGCCGGCGGCAACGGCGGTGTAGGCGGCGCCGGCGGCGACGGCGGAGCCGCCGGCAGGGGCGGAGTAGGCGGGGACGGCCACGTGGGAGCGAGCGGCAAGATCGGAGCGACCGGTGCCCATGGAGGTTCAGGGATCGACGGCCAGCCCGGCGCGGGATAACCGTCGTCAGATCCCGCCGCGGGCCACCAGCTGCTGTGCGATCACATTGCGCTGGATCTCATTGGTGCCCTCACCGACGATCATCAACGGCGCATCGCGGAAGTAGCGCTCGACGTCGTATTCGGTCGAGTAGCCATAGCCGCCGTGGATGCGCACCGCGTTCAAAGCGATCTCCATCGCGACCTCGGAGGCGAACAGCTTTGCCATCCCGGCTTCCATGTCGCAGCGCTGGCCGCTGTCGTAGCGCTCGGCGGCATAAAAGGTGAGCTGGCGAGCGGCGGTGAGCTTGGTGGCCATGTCGGCCAGGTAGTTGCCGACGGACTGGTGCCGCCAAATCGGCTGACCGAAGCTCTCACGCTGCTGGGCATATTCCAGCGAGTCCTGCAGCGCCGCCGTCGCCACACCCAATGCCCTCGCGGCCACCTGAATCCGGCCCGTCTCAAGGCCTTTCATCATCTGCGCAAATCCTTGGCCCGCTTGGCCACCCAGTATCGCCGACGCCGGCACCCGGTAATCGTCGAACGACAGCTCGCAGGACTCCACGCCCTTGTAGCCCAACTTGGGCAGGTCCCGCGACACCGTCAGGCCCGGCCCGGGTTCGGCTAGGACGATAGAGATGCCCTTGTGTCGGGGCGTGGCGTTCGGGTCGGTCTTGCACAGCAACGCGATCAGTCCGGACCGCCGCGCATTGCTGATCCACGTCTTGGAACCATTGATCCGCAGGCCGTCAATGGCACGACCGGTGCCAAAGGGCACAGCGGTGGTCGACATGTTCTGCAGGTCGGACCCGCCGCCCGGTTCGGTCAGCGCCATGGTGGCCCGCAGTTCGCCGGTGGCCATCGACGGCAGGTAGGCCCGCTTCTGCTCCTCGGTGCCGAACAGCGTCAGCAGCTTGGCGACCACGGTGTGCCCGCCCATCGCACCGGCCAGGCTCATCCAGCCGCGGGCCAGCTCCTGGGTGACCTGCACGTAACACGGCATCGACACCGGCGATCCGCCGTACTCGTCGGGAATGGCCAGACCGTAGATGCCGATCCGCTTCATCTGCTCGAGCCACGCCTCAGGGTAGGTGTTGGCGTGTTCGACCTCGCGGACAGTGGGTTTGACGTCGCGGTCGATGAACCTCCGCACGGTGGCGACCAGCATCTCTTCGTCGTCGTTCAGTTCACTGCTCACCTGTGCCATATTGACCCCGTGACATACGCGGATATTCGCGAGGGTGGGCCATACTTCGACGACCTGTCGGTAGGTCAGGTATTCGACTGGGCGCCGTCGATGACGCTGTCGCCGGGGCTGGCGGCCGCTCATCAGGCGATCGTGGGCGACCGGTTGCGACTGGCCCTCGACGCCGATCTGTGCGCAGCGGTCACCGGCGCGTCGGCGGCCCTGGCGCATCCGGGCTTGGTGTGCGATGTGGCGATCGGCCAATCGACGTTGGTGACCCAACGAGTTAAGGCCAACCTGTTTTACCGTGGGCTGACATTCCACCGGTTTCCGGTGATCGGCGACACCATCTACACCCGCACCGAAGTGGTTGGGCTGCGAGCGAATTCGGCTAAGCCGGGCCGGGCGCCAACGGGAATGGCGGCGTTGCGGATGACCACCATCGATCAGGCCGACCGGTTGGTCCTCGACTTCTACCGCTGCGCCATGCTGCCCGCCAGCCCGGATTGGCGCGCCGACGAACCTGGCGACGATCTGTCGACGATCGGGGCCGACGCGCCGCCGCCTGCCGTCGATCCCACCGCTGACTGGAATGGCGAGGTCTTCCGGAAACGGGTGCCGGGGCCGCATTTCGACGCCGGCATTGCCGGCACGGTAAGGCACAGCACCGGCGACCTGGTCAGCAGCGCGCCCGAATTGGCGCGACTCACTCTGAACATCGCTGCCACACACCATGATTCGCGGCTAGCGGGACAACGGCTGGTCTACGGCGGGCACACCATCGGCTTGGCGTTCGCGCAGGCCTGTCGGCTGATGCCCAACCTGGTGACGGTCCTGGGCTGGACGCACTGCGACCACACCGGGCCGGTCCGCGAGGGCGACACCCTTTACAGCGAGCTGCACGTCGAATCGGCCGAATCGACCCCGAACGGGGGCGTGCTCGGGTTGCGCTCGTTGGTCTACGCGGCCAGCGCGTCAGAAGAGCCAGACCGGCCGGTGCTGGACTGGCGATTTAGCGCGCTGCAATTCTGAGGCCTGCGCGGGCCGCGAGCACAATGGTGAGCGTGAGCCGCGCGTCGTACAGGTGGGGGAGCAGCGGGCTGGCCTACCTGACCGGTCTGCCGGATGGACCACCCGACTTCTCCCGCGCCAACGTGCTGGCTCATGCCGAGCGGATTGCCGCCGATGCGGCCACCCTGCTGACGGGCCGTGCGGGGTTGCTCGGGTTGAGCCGCGGTGGCCGGGTGTCCGCGGGTGGCGCCACCCGGTTGTTCCAAGCACATGACGGCTGGTGTGCGATCACGCTGTCTCGCCCCGACGACATTGCCGCAGTCCCCGCGTTGCTGCACACCGATGAAACACCCAAAGACCCCTGGCCCATGTTGCAGCGGTGGGCCGCAACACGTCTGGTGGCCGGGATCACCGAGCGCGCCGAACTGCTCGACATCCCCGCCACCGCCCTCGGTGAGGCCACGGCCGTACCACCGCGGATACGCCGCGTCGGGCCGCGGACGCCCGCCCGCGGTCCGGCCGGCCTGCTGGTGGCGGAACTGTCCTCGATGTGGGCCGGTCCGCTGTGCGCGCACCTGTTGGCCCGGGCCGGCGCAACGGTGGTCAAGGTGGAAAGCCCGCGCCGCCCCGACGGCACCCGAGCCGGCAATCGGGCCTTCTTCGACTGGATCAACGGCGAAAAGCTGTCCTACTGCCTCGATTTCGATCGCGACGGCCACGAGCTGCGCCAGCTGCTGTCGGTCGCCGACGTCGTGATCGAAGGGTCGCGGCCCGCCGCACTGGTGCGGCGAGGGCTCGGCCCGCGGGACGTCGCGCCGCGGGCCGGCCGAACCTGGGTGCGCATTACCGGACATGGCGAGCGGTCCCGACGACCCGCGTTCGGTGACGACGCCGCAGTGGCCGGTGGCCTGATCGGCGCGGGGACGGTGTTCTGCGGGGACGCTATCGCCGACCCGCTGGCCGGGTTGGAGGCCAGCCTGGCCGTGACCGAATCGCTGGACCGTGGCGGCGGCGAACTGATCGACGTTTCCATGGCCGCCGTCGCCGCGACCTATGCGGCGCTGCCGATCCAGGCAGCGGTCTCGGCGGACCCAGCCCTACCGCCGTCCAAACCCCGAGTGTCCAAACCCGCCGCCGCCCTCGGCGCCGATAACGACGCCGTGCGTCGCTTGGTCTGCGAAAGGCAGTGCCTCTCGTGCTGATTCGGCAGGCCACGCTGCTGGACGGGGCGATGGTCGACATCCGGGTGGGTGCCCGGATCGAGGACGTCGGCCAGGATCTGGCTGCCAGGCACGGGGAGGGCGTGCTCGACGCGCGTGGCGGAACCGTGCTGCCCGGGCTCCACGACCACCATGTGCACCTGCGCTCGGCGGCCTCCGCGATGGATTCGCTTTCCGTAGGACCTCCCGCAGTAAGGACCAAAGAACAACTGGCGCGGGTACTTTCGAGTGCTGTGCCGGGCCCGGACGGGTGGATTCGCGCTGTCGGCTATCACGAGTCGGTTGCCGGCGAGCTGGACAAGACCTCCCTCGACGCCGTCGTGACCACCCATCCGGTGCGGATCCAGCACCGCAGCGGCGCGCTATGGATCCTCAACTCCGCGGCCTTGGGTCGAGTCGGCCTCCCCGACCATCCCGACGGGCGTCTGCGCAGCTCTGACCGCGGCTGGTCGGACGCGCTGCGGCGCCGCGAAACCGACCTAGCGGAACTCAGCCGCCGCATCACCGCGACCGGCGTCACCGGCGTCACCGACGCCACACCCGATCTCGACGCCGGCGACCTGGTTTCGCTGATGCTTGCGCACCGTCGCGGCGAGTTCCGGCCACGGGTGCGCTTGCTTTCACCGGGCAAGAAGATCCTGGAGGACGACGATCTCGACTTGGATGCCCTGACGACGTGGATCACCGACCACCACGGCGCCGGCCAACCGGTCGCCATGCACTGCGTGACCGCCGCCCAATTGGTGGTGACGATCGCGGCTCTGCGCGTGGCGGGGAGTCATCCATTCGACCGCATCGAGCACGCGGCGGTCGTCCCCGACGATAACCTGACCGACTTGGCCGAACTGGGCCTCACCGTGGTGACACAGCCCAACTTCGTTGCCGAGCGCGGCGATCAGTACCTCGCCGAGGTCCCGGTCCACGAGCATGGTCAGCTGTGGCGGGTCGCTTCACTGCTGAATGCGCGTGTGCCCGTCGCATTTTCGACCGATATGCCGTTCGGCAACGGTGATCCATGGGCGGCGATGCGGGCTGCGGTGCGCCGCACGACGCCTAGTGGAAAGATCCTCAATGGCGGTGAATGTGTCCCGGCGCGAACGGCTTTGACAATGTTTCTGGGCTGGTCGGATCGGCCGGGTCGCGCGCGGACCGTCGAAATCGGGGAGCCGGGCGACCTTTGCGTGCTCTCCGAGCCCCCGACGGCTGTGCTGGCCGAGCTGGATGCCGGCATGGTTGCCGCCACGATCATTGGCGGCGAGCTTGTCTACTTCGCGATGTGACCCGTCAGACCCAGTGCCGCACGCAAACTTTCACACTGCATGTCGAAAAACTGTCGTGATACCGGAGCGTTCGTAGCCACCAGGTCGAAACCATGGAACGCACCGGGCACCACCTCGAGTTGGCAGGGCACCGCGGCCTCGACCAGCCGCGCGGCATAGGCAAGATCCTCGTCATGGAACAGGTCGTGCGTGCCCACGCCGATCCACGCCGGGGGCAGTCCGCTCAGGTCGTCGTGCCTGGCCGGGACGGCGACCGTCGGGTCCGCATCGCCGAGGTACGCCGTCCAGCCGAAGCGATTGGCGCGTGGGTCCCACAATCGGTAGCGCGGGTTGGCCGGGGCCGCCGAACTGCGGTCATCAAGCATCGGGTATGCCAGCAACTGAAATGCCGGTGCAATCTCGCCGCGGTCGCGGGCCAGCAGGGCTAGCGCCGCCGCGAGCCCGGCGCCGGCGCTGGCGCCCCCGATCGCTACCCGTGACCGATCGACCGCGGGCAGTCCCGCCAACCAGGTGAACGCGGAGTAGCAATCTTCCAGCGGTGCGGGATAGGGATGTTCGGGTGCCAGTCGGTAATCCACCGATGCCACGGTGATGCCCAGCCGTGCGCTGAACCGGCGACAGCGCACGTCGTCCTGTTGCGCGGTGCCGAGCACGTATCCGCCGCCATGGATCCACAGCAAGGCGGGCGCTGGCTCGGTAATGCCGGTGGGCCGGTAGAGCCGAACGCCGACGCCCGACGGCAGGGTGATTACCTCAACATCGGCGCGTATTCGACGTTGCGCCAGGCCCAACAGGGTACGCATCAGCGGCAACGTTCGGGGACCGACAAGTCGACGCGGCGCGAGGCGGGCAATTCGGCGCAGATCTGGGTGGACATCATCGGCGGGCATCAGGCCAGTATCCATCTGGGCTTGATCCATCTGGGCGTGCATCGGCTCCGAATAGTGCCTGTGAACCATTTCCGCCACACCGGTGCGTCGGCTAGGCGGGTGTGCTTTGTCGGACAATGATCGGGGTATCGATGGGAATGCTGTCGCCGGAATACCGCAGGGGGCCGAGGCTTCGATGGCCATTGGTGCGGGTGGACATCGCGACGCTGGCCCTATGAGCGGCTACGGATTCCCCGCCGGACTGTGGCACATGCTGGAGCAACATCGACCGCCCGGCATCCAGCGGCTAAGACAATTTCGCAGCCCGCTGCGCGGTCCGTGGCTGACATCGGTGTTCGGGCTGGTGCTGCTGGTGACGCTGCCGATCGTGATCCTCACCGGGCTGCTGTCCTACATTGCCTACGCACCGCAGTTCGGCCAGGCCATCCCGGCCGACGTCGGCTGGCTACGACTGCCCATCTTCACGTGGCCCACTCGCCCGTCGTGGCTGTACCGGCTGACGCAGGGGCTGCACGTGGGGCTGGGGCTGGTGCTCATCCCGGTGGTGCTGGCCAAGCTGTGGTCGGTGATCCCGAAGCTGTTCGTCTGGCCGCCGGCGCGTTCGATCGCCCAGCTTCTGGAGCGGTTGTCGTTGCTGATGCTGGTTGGCGGGCTACTCTTCGAGATCGTCACCGGCGTGCTCAACATCCAGTACGACTACATATTCGGGTTCAGCTTCTACGACGCGCACTACTTCGGGGCCTGGGTGTTCATCGTCGGTTTCGTCATGCACATCGCGCTCAAGATTCCGCGCATGGTCACCGGGTTGCGGTCGCTGTCGTTGCGAGAAGTGCTGCGCGCGGGCGTCGCTGACACCCGCCCGGAACCGCCCGATGAGACCGGGTTGGTGGCCGAGAACCCGGTCGAGCCGACGATGAGCAGGCGCGGCGCCCTGGCATTGGTCGGCTCCGGAGTGCTGCTGATCGCGGTGCTGACGGTCGGTCAGACCCTCGGCGGCCCCGCTCGCGGCGCCGCACTCCTGCTGCCGCGAGGCCGCGGCAGGGATTTCCCGGTCAACAAAACGGCCGCCGTCGCCGGGATCACGCCCGAAGCCGTCGGCGAGAACTGGCGGCTGATTCTGCGCGGCGGTCCCTCGGACGTCGTACTGGACCGCGCCGCGCTGGCCGCCATACCGCAACACAGCGCGCGGCTGCCGATCGCCTGCGTCGAGGGATGGTCGACGGTTCAGACCTGGAGTGGGGTGCGGCTGGCCGACCTGGCTCGGATGGCTGGCGTGCCGGTAGCGCGCTCGGCACGAGTGGCATCGCTGCAACGGGGTGGCGCCTTCGGTTCGGCGATCCTGGCGGCCAACCAGATCAGCGACCCCGATGCGCTGTTGGCGCTGCGGGTCAACGGCGCCGATCTGCCCCTGGATCACGGCTATCCGGCCCGGATCATCGTCCCCGCACTGCCCGGTGTGCACAACACCAAATGGGTCACGTCCATCGACTTCGAGCAGAGCTGAGATGTCAAGGCTTTCAAAATGTTTCGCCGCGCACTACGGCTCCAATCCACTACACCTGCTAACCATGGTGTCCGGCTTCGCGCTGCTGGGCTACATCCTGGCTACCTTCAAACCCGCCACGCTGTGGAACCCGAATACCTGGTGGCAGTCGATTGCCGTCTGGTTGGCCGCCGCCATCATCGGCCACGACCTGGTCCTCTTCCCGATCTACGCGCTCGCCGATCGGCTGGTGTCTGGGAAGGACCGGCGACGGCACCACCTATACGTGGTCGCCCGCAACCACATTCGGATCCCGGCCATGGGAGCCGCGCTCACCTTGCTGATCTTTCTGCCGGGCATCATCCAACAGGGCGCCGCCACCTATCAGGCGGCGACTGGAGAGACCCAGCAGCCCTTTCTGGGCAGGTGGCTGCTGCTCACCGCGGCCATGTTCGCCATCAGCGCTCTTGGCTACGCCGCGCGACTCGCAATAGCGCGCTTCAGCGTCGAAAAAGGCGCACCTGACCAGGGAAAATAGCGGATTTTGTGGATACTCGGGCGGCAATCTTCGAATACTGTTAACAGAGAGGGGTACGCTCCACCACATGACCGCGACCGGTCCCACCGCAAAGCCCTGCGTCAAGTGGTTGCTGCGCGCCCGTCCCGCCGACTACTTGCTGGCCTTGAGTGTCGCGGGAGCGTCGCTCCCGGTGGTGGGTAAGCACCTCGAGCCGCTGGGCAGTCTCACCGCGATGGGTGTCTGGGGCGCCCGCCAGGCGCCGGAGATAATGTCCGCGCGGGCGCGCGAATGGCTGACCCCCGGTACTGACGAAATTCGCCGCCGGGATCGTGCCAGCACCCACGAGGTGTCGGTCACGGCCCTGCGGGGCATCGTGTCGGCAGCCGACCTGGACGCGCGCTGGCCGGCCCCGGAGCGCACCGCGCCCGTGTGGCAAGCGCGGCGACACCGTCGCTACCTTTATCGCCGCGGCGTCCACTATGGCGATAGCCCCGTCCAGTTACTCGACGTCTGGCGCCGCAAAGACTTGCCCACCCAACCCGCACCGGTGCTGATTTTCGTCCCGGGCGGAGCCTGGATTCACGGCAATCGCACCATCCAGGGATATGCGCTGATGTCACGCCTGGCCGAGCTGGGGTGGGTGTGTCTGTCGATCGACTACCGCGTCGCCCCGCACCACCGATGGCCGCGCCACATCCTTGATGTCAAGACCGCCATCGCGTGGGCTCGGGCCAATGTCGACAAGTTCGGTGGGGACCGCAATTTCGTTGCGGTGGCGGGTTGCTCGGCCGGCGGACACCTGTCGGCGCTGGCCGGGCTGACCGCCAACTACCCCGCCTTCCAGGGCGAGCTGCCGGAAGGCTCGGACACCTCGGTCGACGCCGTGGTAGGGATTTACGGTCGCTACGACTGGGAAGACCGCTCCACCCCGGAACGGGTCCGGTTCGTCGATTTCCTGGAGCGGGTGGTGGTCAAGCGGAGCATCGACCGGCATCCAGAGGTGTTCCGCGATGCCTCGCCGATCGCCCGGGTGCATACGAATGCGCCACCGTTCCTGGTGGTTCACGGCACCCGCGACAGCGTCATCCCGGTTGAGCAGGCGCGCAGCTTCGTCGAGCGGTTACGGGCGGTTTCGCGCTCGCTGGTCGGCTACGTGGAACTGCCCGGGGCGGGCCACGGCTTCGACCTTCTCGACGGCGCTCGCACTGGCCCGACGGCGCACGCGATTTCCTTGTTTCTCAACCATGTTCACCGCACTCGGGCGCAGTTCGCGAAAGAGGTCATCTGACCGGTTGGCACGTCGCGCTATGAGTAGGGGTCTGCGGTGAAACGACTCAGCGGCTGGGATGCGGTGCTGCTGTACAGCGAGACGCCGAACGTGCACATGCACACCCTCAAGGTCGCCGTGATCGAACTGGACCCGGACCATCGCGGATTCGGCGTCGAAGCGTTTCGCCAGGTCATCGGCGGGCGGATGCACAAGCTGGAGCCGCTCGGCTATCAACTGGTTGACATCCCGTTCAAGTTTCATCACCCGATGTGGCGTGAGCACTGCGAGGTCGATCTCGAATATCACATCCGGCCCTGGAAGCTGGCCGCACCCGGAGGCCGACGTGAATTGGACGATGCGATCGGACGTATCGGCAGCACCCCGCTGGATCGGAGCCGTCCGCTGTGGGAGATGTATTTCGTTGAGGGCCTTGCTAATAACCGGGTCGTGGTGGTCGCCAAGATTCACCACGCGCTCGCCGACGGGGTCGCCTCAGCGAACCTGATGGCGCGCGGGATGGACCTGCTGCCGGCACCCGAAGGCGGCGAGTATGTGTCCGACCCGGCGCCCGGCAAGCGGGAGTTGATGAGTTCGGCGTTCGTGGACCACCTGCGCCACCTGGGTCGGATCCCGGCCACCATCCGCTACACCGCACAGGGTTTGGGACGGGTGCGACGCAGTTCGCGCAAGCTCTCACCGCGGCTGACTATGCCGTTCACCCCGCCGCCGACCTTCATGAATCACATGATCACGCCGCAGCGGATGTTTGCCACCGCCACGCTGGCATTGGCCGACGTCAAGGCGACCGGCAAGCAGCTCGGGGTGACGATCAACGACATGGTGTTGGCCATGTCCACTGGAGCGCTGCGCAACCTGCTGTTGCGCTACGACGGCAAGACCGAACCGCTGCTGGCCTCGGTCCCGGTGAGTTACGACTTCTCGCCGGAGCGGATCTCCGGCAACCATTTCAGCGGAATGATGGTCGCGCTGCCCGCCGACATAGATGACCCGCTGGAGAGGGTGCAGGCCTGTCACGAGAACGCGGTACTGGCCAAGGAGAGTCACCAGCTCATGGGGCCGGAGCTGATCAGCCGCTGGGCGGCCTACTGGCCACCGGCGCCGACGGAGGCGATGTTCCGGTGGATGTCCGGTCGCGACGGGCAGAACAAGATCCTCAATCTGAATGTCTCGAACGTTCCCGGTCCGCGCGAGCGCGGCAGGGTGGGTGGCGCGGTGGTCACCGAGATCTATTCGGTGGGGCCGTTGACCGCCGGCAGCGGTCTGAACATCACCGTGTGGAGTTATGTCGACCAGCTCAACATCTCGGTGCTGACCGACGGTGCCACCGTCAAGGACCCACACGAGGTGACCGAGGCCTTGGTCGCCGACTTCATCGAAATACGCAGGGCTGCAGGGCTTTCCGAGAAGCTGACGGTTATCGAAGACGCAATGGCTCCGGCCTGATTTGCGGCCGTTACGATCGGCTCTGTGAGCGAAGAAGCTACCGAACCCGCCGTCCTCGTTGAACAACGCGACCGGATCCTGATCATCACGATCAACCGTCCACAAGCCAAGAACGCGGTCAACGCGGAGGTCAGCCGCGGGCTTGCCGACGCAATGGATCGGCTGGACGGCGACGCCGGCCTGTCGGTGGCTATCCTGACCGGCGCGGGCGGTTCGTTCTGTGCGGGCATGGACCTCAAGGCGTTCGCTCGCGGCGAGAACGTCGTCGTGGAGGGCCGCGGCTTGGGCTTCACGGAGCGGCCACCCGCAAAGCCGCTGATCGCGGCCGTGGAGGGTTACGCGCTGGCCGGCGGCACGGAGCTGGCGCTGGCCACTGATCTGATCGTGGCGGCCCGCGATTCGGCGTTCGGCATACCCGAGGTCAAGCGCGGGCTGGTTGCTGGCGGCGGCGGACTGCTGCGGTTGCCGGAGCGCATCCCGTATGCGATCGCCATGGAGCTGGCTTTGACTGGTGACAACCTGTCGGCCGAGCGCGCCCACGAGCTGGGGCTGGTCAACATCTTGGCCGAGCCCGGCGGCGCGCTGGACGCCGCCATCTTCCTGGCGGAGAAGATCACGGCCAACGGGCCGCTCGCGGTCGCCGCCACCAAACGGATCATCACCGAATCCCGCGGCTGGAGCCTGGACAACAGGTTCGCCGAGCAGATCAAGATCCTGGGCCCGATCTTCATGTCCAACGACGCCAAGGAGGGCGCGATCGCGTTCGCCGAGAAGCGCCCGCCCCGCTGGACCGGGACTTAACCCGCGAGCAGACGCAAAAGCCCCCATTTTCGTGCCGAAATGGGGGCTTTTGCGTCTGCTCGCGCCACCTAACCTAACCAGCCAGGTAGCGCTGCACCGTCGGCCCCACCCGAGTAACCAAGTCCTCGATGCTTGCTGATGCCAGTGGCTCGATCTTTAGCTGGTAGCGCGCAAATGCCAGCCCGGCCAGATGGCTGGCCACCAGCTCGACGCGCAGCTCGGCGTCGGCCACCCTGAAGTCGGCCGCGACCCGCTCGGCTATCGGGCCAGCAAGGCTGTCGTGCAACACCTTTCGCGCCTGAGGGTGGATGGTCGCCGAACGCCACAGCGTGAGAAAGGGCTCGTAGCCGGCGTCCTCGTCCCAGTGCTCGAGAAAGCGGCGTACCAACCGCGGACCGATGTCCGCGGTTCCCTCGTCCAGCAGCGTGGCCAGCTGGTGTAGCGGGTGCTCGGGACCGGTCAGCGCCGACGCGGTGAACAGCCCTTCCTTGCTGTCGAAGAAGTAATAGACCATCGCGACGTCGACGCCGGCGTCGGCGGCAATGGCGCGGACGGTTGCCCGCTCGTATCCCTCGCGCATGAAACGTTCGCGCGCCGCGTCGATGATGCGCTGCTTGTTCTGCTGACCGGTGCGCCACCGGCCGCTGCGCCGGGCTTCTGACATGCCAGCGAGCATACTTCAACATCCGTTGATCATTGCTCAGCACGGGCGTACGCTGATTCTTGAACGGAGGTTGAAGTATCATGACAAACGCTCGGGAACGGCAACTTTGGTGGCGACACCTGATCTCGTTTCTCATCGCCCCGGTGACGGTGACGCTGGTGATACCGGCGTTGATCGTGGCGTCCACGGGGATTTCGGCCCGGAACCTGCAGTCGCCTGCGACGATCGCGCTGGTCACGGTCGGTGGCCTGCTGATCGCGGTCGGGCTGGGCCTGCTGGTCTGGACGGTGGCGCTGTTTGACCGTGTGGGTGACGGCACCCTCGGGGTGGGCAAGGTGCTCGGCGAGCCGGTCAGGCTGGTGGTGCGCGGCCCGTACCGGCACGTGCGCAACCCGATGATCAGCGGTGTGCTGTGCATTCTGCTCGGCGAGGCCGCTATCACCGCGTCCGGTTGGCTGCTGTTGTGGTTTGCCGTCTTTTTTGCAGTGCTTGCGACCTTCATCCGGTTCTGGGAAGAGCCGCACCTCGAGGGGCGCTACGGCCGCGAGTACGTCGAGTACCGGCGCAACGTGCCAGCCTGGATCCCGCGCCTCTCGGCCTGGAAGTAAAGACCTACGCTGGGATGGGTTACAATATCGCCTAGATTTGTAAAGGCCCGAGATTCAGAAAGATCGAGGATGAGCGTTTCGTTGCTGCTCGAGATGACCGCGTGCAGCAATCCCGATCGCACGGCCATCGTGTCGGGTGACATCCGATGGACGACTCAGCAGCTAAGCGATCTCGCCGACGGCGGCGCGGGCGTTATCACTGCATCGAATGCTCGGCACGTCGCCTACGTCGGCTCCGGCGGCGCCATGCTGCCCCTGCTGATTTTCGCCTCGGCGCGCGCCGGCCTGGCCTTTACCCCGATCAACTACCGGCTATCCCGTGACGGGATCCAGTCTCTGATCGAACGGCTGCCGCAACCCCTCGTGGTCGTCGACAGCCGCTACCGGAAGATGGTCGGCGACGGGCCGTTGGTGGTTTCCGACGACTTCCTGGCGTCGGCTCACAGCGCCAAGCCCGCCGCGGAGTTCGCAGACCCGGACTCGGTGGCCGTCGTGCTGTTCACCTCGGGCACCACGGCACAGCCCAAGGCCGTCGAACTCACCCACAACAACCTCACCAGCTATGTCACCGGCACCGTCGAATTCGATTCGGCCGCGCCCACCGACGCCGCGCTGATCTGTGTGCCGCCCTATCACATCGCCGGGGTGGGGGCCGCGCTGTCGAACCTGTATGCCGGTCGAAAGATGGTGTATTTGCCCAACTTTGACGCCGAGGAGTGGGTGCGGCTGGCCAATGCCGAGCGGGTCACCACTGCGACGGTGGTACCCACCATGCTGGACCGAATTGTCACCGTCCTCGAGACCGGCTACTACCAGCTTCCCCATCTGCGCAACCTGGCCTACGGCGGTTCCAAGGTGGGTCTGCCGCTGCTCCGACGGGCGCTGGAATTGTTGCCGGATGTTGGCTTTGTCAACGCCTATGGCTTGACCGAAACGAGCTCAACGATCGCGGTGCTGACACCCGAGGATCACCGCGCGGCGCTATCGGCCCCGGATGCCGCGATCGCTAAGCGATTGGGATCGGTGGGACGGGCGGTGCCCGGCATCGAACTGGAGATCCGTGACGACACGGGCGCGGTGCTGGGACCGGGCCGCACTGGAGAGCTGTTTGTGCGGGGCGAACAGGTCTCCGGTCGCTACACCGGGATCGGTTCGGTGCTCGACGAAAACGGTTGGTTCCCAACCCAAGACATCGCCACCCTCGACGAAGACGGCTACCTATTCATCGGCGGACGCAGCGACGACACCATCATTCGCGGCGGTGAGAACATCGCGCCCGCCGAGCTGGAACAGGTGCTGATCGAACACCCACACGTGCGCGACGTTGCCGTGGTTGGCGTCGACGATGCACAGTGGGGTCAGGCGATCGTCGCCGTGGTGGTGCCGGCCGCCGGCGTGGACCCCGACCCGGAGGAACTGCGCGAGCATGTCCGCAAGAGTTTGCGCGGGTCACGTACCCCGGACCGGGTGGTGTTTCGCGACGAGCTGCCGACCACCGCCACCGGCAAGGTACTTCGCCGCGAGATCATTGAGACGTTGGAAGGACTGCGCGCATGATCAAGAACGGAACCCGTCTCGCCAGCCAGGTGTGTGACACCCAGGTGATCGTCGTCAGAAGCGCCGACAGCCTCGACGACCTGCGGTGCGGCGGGGCGCCGATGGTGGCGATGGGTGCCGAGCGTTCCGGCGAACTCGACCCGGCGTTTGCCGAGGGCACCGTGATGGGCAAGCGCTACGTCGACGAAAACGGTGCCGAGGTGCTGGTGACCAAGTCGGGTGCGGGCAGCCTGAGCATCGGCGATGCCAAGCTGCGGCTCAAAGAGGTTAAGCCGCTGCCGGCCAGCGACTGATCTATTTGTCGGGCAATCCATTGCGGCGAACGAATTCCCTTGCTTTGATGAGGAATTCGAGCTGATCGCCAACTTGACGTAGCGGGACGGCGCTGCGCGTCGAGCGGCACAGCACGATTGCGCCTTCCAGCGCGGAAATCGACATCACTGCTAGTGATGCGGCGTCGGATTCGTCGAAGCCGTCGGCGATGAATGCACGGGTCAGGGAAGTGCACCAGCGGTCCAAGATGACACCGGCTTCCGCCGAGAGCTCGACTTCGTCGTCGGCCGAGCCAATTGCGGCCGCTACGACGGGGCAGCCCGCGCTGAAATCGCACTCGGTCAGCAGCCGTTCCCAGAACTCGACATATTCGCGCAGCAGGACTCGCGCGCCACGGTCGACGGCGGCATCAATGGTGGCGGTTATGGAATCGCCCGCGTACCGCAGCGCCTCGGTCAGGATCTGACTGCGTCCGTCGGGAAAGTGGTAGTACACCGAGCCGCGCGGGGTGCCGCTGCGTGCGAGCACCGCGTCGATGGTCACACCTGCGGCTCCGCGCTCACGCATCACCTCGGCGGCGCTGATCAGCATCTTGTTCCGAGTGCCGCGGCGCTTCGTGGTAGCAGGACTAGCTGGTGTCATGCCGCGTGCGGGTGGCCATGTGAGTGACGAAGCGCCGGCCAGTGGATGTCGCGTGGGCGGAACCGGAACCGCCGTCGTGGCAAGTCGGGCATCTGGCGAGTGAATCGAAGGCCGGCGACGTTGAGCTCGATGATCCACATGGTTCCTCCCGGCATGTGTGTCGCACTCATGCACCGGGCGCCACCGGCCCATGAATATGCTAGGTAGCATATTAAACGCCCGTCGGGTAAGCAAGTACTCTCTACAAATCCGACACAAACGCTTCGCTCGCTGTTAACGAACCCTGCTTTTTTATGTTTGTTTGCATAATTTTCCTCCATGCGGTTCACTGTGCCGATGACTAGCACCTCCACCGTGTCGCTCGAGCGTGACGGGCATGTCCTGCTGATCGGCCTGAACCGGCCCCAGAAGCGCAACGCGTTCGACCGCGCGATGCTTGCCGATCTGTCTCGCGCCTATGCATTGCTGGAATCCGATACCGCGTTGCGCGCGGGAGTGCTGTTCGCCCACGGCGACCATTTCACCGCCGGTCTCGATCTTGTCGATGTCGGTCCGGGGATTGCCAGCGGCGAAAACCCGCTTCCGGACGACGGACGCGACCCCTGGCGTCTCGACGGTCCCTGGACCACACCTATGATCGCCGTCGCTCACGGCCGGTGCATGACACTGGGCATCGAGCTGCTGCTTGCTGCCGACATTCGTATCGCAGCGACCGGAACCCGGTTCACCCAGCTGGAAGTGCAGCGCGGGATCTACCCCTTTGGCGGTGCCACGATCCGGCTGCCGCGCGAGGCGGGGTGGGGCAACGCTATGCGCTGGCTGCTCACCGGCGACGAGTTCGACGCCGCCGAGGCGCACCGCATCGGGCTGGTTCAGGAGGTTGCCGACGACGCCGCGACGGCTTTGGCGCGTGCGCGCGAGATCGCAAACACCATTGCCGAGCGTGCGGCGCCGTTGGGTGTGCGGGCCACCCTGGAATCGGCCCACTTGGCCCAGACCCGGGGCGAGGCGGCCGCCATCGAGCGGCTGCGCCCAGCCGTGACTGAATTGTTTACCACCGAAGACGCTGCCGAGGGCGTGCAGTCGTTTATCGAGCGCCGGCAGGCGCAGTTCACGGGTCGCTAATTGTGCCGAGCAGACGTAAAAGCCCCCAAAACTGGCCAGTTTTGGGGGCTTTTACGTCTGCTCGCCCTAGCTACTCGACGGTGTAGCCCATCGGCATCAGCACGCTCTTCTGCTGGGTGAAGTGCTCGACGCCTTCGGGCCCGTTCTCCCGGCCGATGCCCGAGTTCTTGTAACCACCGAACGGACAGCAGGGATCAAAGGCATACCAGTTGATCGCGTACGTTCCGGTGCGGATCTTCTCCGAGATCTCGATACCTTTAGGGATATCGCTGGTCCACACGCTGCCGGCCAGGCCGTACACCGAGTCGTTGGCGAGCTTGATCGCGTCCTCCTCGGTGTCGTAGGGGATGATGGCCAGCACCGGCCCGAAGATCTCCTCCTGGGCGATCGTCATCTTGTTGTCCACGTCGGCAAAGACGGTGGGTTGCACGAAGAATCCGTTGTCCAGCCCCTCGGGACGCCCGCCGCCACACACCAGCCGGGCGCCTTCCTCGATGCCCTTGGCGATGTAGCCCTCGACCCGCGCGCGCTGTTTCTCCGAAATCAGCGACCCGACCTGGGCGGCCGGGTCGGACGGCAGCCCGACCGGTAGGGCCTGCACGAAAGCGCTAACCGCGTCCACGATTTCGTCGTAGCGCGAGCGCGGTGCCAGGATACGGGTCTGGCCTACACAGGCTTGCCCGGTGTTCATGATCCCGGAAAACACCATCATCGGGATCGCGGAGGCCAAGTCGACGTCCTCGAGGACGATGGCCGCCGATTTCCCGCCGAGCTCAAGCGTGCAAGGCTTGAGCATCTCCGCGGCGCGCCGGCCGATCTCCTTGCCCACGGCCGAGCTGCCGGTGAAGGTGAACAGGTCAACGTCCCGGTTGGATGTCAGCGCCTGCCCCGTCTCGACCCCGCCGGGCACTACCGACAGCACGCCTTCGGGCAGCCCGGCCTCGGCGAATACTTCCGCCAAAGCGTTTGCGGTCAAAGGCGTTTCGGCGGCGGGCTTCAGCACCACCGTGCAGCCGGCCAGCAGCGCGGGGCCCAGCTTGTTGATCGCCAGGAACAGCGGCACATTCCATGCCACGATCGCGCCCACCACGCCGATCGGCTCACGATGGACGATGGTCTGCCCATACGAGCCGTTGCGTACCTCCCGCCACTTGACCTGGTCGACGGCGGGGCCGGCGAAGAAGTTCATCGCCCCCATCGAACCCATCCAATGCATCGTTTCGATGGTGGTCGGTGGCTGGCCGGTCTCCGCGGCGAGCAGCTTGGCGAACTGTTCCTTGCGCTCCTCTAGCAATTTGAGCGCCCCGGCGATGACGGCCGCGCGCTCCTTCGGTGGCGTCGAGGGCCAGGGGCCGTTGTCGAATGCTTCGCGGGCCGCGGCGACCGCGGCGTCAACGTCGGCCGTCGCCGCCAGTGGCACCTTGCCGACGTAGTCGCCGGTGGCCGGGCAGTGCACCTCGATGACTTGGTCGGTCGACGGCTCGGTCCACTTGCCGCCGATGAAAAGCTTGTCGTACTCCGTTGTAGCGTCGGTCATGTGCGCCACTCCTCCTCATCGCTCCGCTCTGCATCGTCGCCGGCGGTCATGGCGCCACCCTACCCAAGCTGAAGCAAAACGAGAACATGTTCCATTACCGGGGCTGGAGCACCAGCACCAGATTGCTCACCAGGAACTCGCGCAGCACCGGCAGGGAGGTCAGCCCCCACGCCCATCGTGGGTGGTAGCGGGGAAATGCGGCTATCGCCGCGCCGGTGCTGGCGGCCCAGCTCAGACCGTCGGCCGCCGAAACTGCAAACAACGACGATCCGTAGTTGTTTTTTGCCGGATGACCGTGTTTGCGGGCGTACCGGGCGGCGGCACGGGCGCCACCGAGGTAATGGCTCAGGCCCATCTCGTGCCCACCGAATGGGCCCAGCCAGACTGTGTAGGACAGCACTGCCAGGCCTCCCGGCTTGGTAACTCGCAGCATCTCGTTGCCGAGTTGCCAGGGCCGCGGCACGTGCTCGGCAACGTTGGATGACAGGCAGATGTCCACGGAGTCGTCGGCGAAGGGCAGCGCCAAGCCCGAAGCCCGGACGAACGTGGCCGGCTCATGAACGAAACCTCCAGCGGCCGAGTGCATTTCATTAGGGTCCGGTTCGACGCCGATGTAGCGGACTCTCGCGTCGGCGAATGCCGAGGCAAAGTATCCGGGTCCGCCACCGACGTCGAGCAGGGTGCGGTCCACTGGCGGCTCGCCGTGGCTGGCCAGCCACAGGTCGCCAATCATCGCCGCCGTGTCGGCCGCCAGCGCGCGGTAGAAGCGGGCCGGGTCCGGCTGCTCGTATCGGAACTCTGACAACAGCCACAGCGAGCGTCGCAGTGTTGCGTGGCGCGCGAAAATGTCGGCTACCGTCACGTGTGGCCCCCTAAGGACACGTGCCATCACTCCGATCGACTGGTCGCATTGGCCACATTTGCCACATCAGTCCCTGCGTCGGGAGGCACCCGAATTGCCCACCTCATAGCGACACTGCGCCCTTAACGTATCTGTGTCGCTACGAGGTGGGCACAACGAATGTCCTAACCGTCAGAGATCAGTGTGGCGCATGTGACTAAATCCCGTGCGCAGGTCGGCGATCCGGCGGCCCAGCTCGCCCCGCACCGGCCCAGGATATGCTGGCGACCGATGTCTGCCCTGCGCTCCGTCCTCTTGCTGTGCTGGCGCGACACGGGCCACCCTCAGGGCGGTGGCAGCGAAACCTACTTGCAGCGCATCGGCGCCCAGCTTGCGGCATCAGGCATTGACGTCACGCTGCGCACCGCCCGTTACCCTGGCGCTCCGCGCCGCGAAGTGGTCGACGGTATTCGGATCAGCCGTGCCGGCGGGCGCTACTCGGTATACATCTGGGCAATGCTGGCGATGGCCCTGGCGAAATTACGTCTTGGACCGCTGCGCCGAGTCCGCCCTGACATTGTCGTCGATACCCAGAACGGCCTGCCGTTTCTTGCCCGGCTTCTGTACCGCCGGCGCGCGGTTGTGCTGGTGCACCACTGCCACCGCGAGCAGTGGCCGGTGGCCGGTCCGGTGATTTCCAAGCTGGGCTGGTACGTCGAGTCAACGCTGTCGCCGTGGCTGCACCGGCGCAACCAGTACGTAACGGTGTCGCTGCCGTCGGCAAGGGATCTGATCGCTCTCGGTGTGGACCACGAGCGGATCGCGCTGGTACGCAACGGCCTCGACGAGGCGCCGGTAGCATCCTTGTCTGCACCCCGCGCGGACGTACCGCGCGTCGTGGTGCTGTCCCGACTGGTGCCGCACAAGCAGATTGAGGACGCGCTCGATGCCGTCGCGCAGCTGCGGCCGCAAATCCCGGGTTTGCATCTCGACATCGTGGGCGGCGGGTGGTGGCGGCAGCGGCTCGTTGACCACGTGCACCGGCTTGGTATTTCGGACGCCGTGACCTTCCATGGCCATGTCGACGATGTGACGAAACACCATGTGCTGCAATGCTCGTGGGTACACGTGCTGCCGTCCCGCAAGGAGGGGTGGGGTCTCGCGGTGGTCGAGGCGGCCCAGCATCAAGTGCCTACCATCGGCTACCGTACCTCGGGCGGCCTGTCCGACTCGATCATCGACGGGGTGACCGGCGTGTTGGTTGACAGCCGCACCGAGCTGGTGGATCGACTCGAACAGCTGCTATCCGACCCGGTGCTGCGTGATCAGCTTGGCGCCAAGGCTCGAGCACGCAGCATCGAATTCTCGTGGCGACAAAGCGCCGACGCGATGCGCACAGTGCTGGAGGCGGCGCAAGCCGGCGAGTTCGTCAGCGGCGTGATCTGAACACCGCGCACCGCGAGATCGAACCGCCGAACGCTCCGACGACCAGCAACGCCAGCCAGGCCAGGTGCGCGAGCACCACCGCGCGCAAGTGGGCGGCAGGTGCACCGGCGGTCTGGCCCCCAATCCGGTAGAGAGCGATTTCGTCGTCACGATAGGTCGGGGTCAGCTCGGCAACGGTGCGCGTGGCGGCACCCATGTCGCCGGCGCTATCGGATTCGACAACCAGCCAGCTCACGCCGGCCGAGGCCAGTGCCGACGGATCGGGCCCGGTCAGCAGCAACTTCTGTACCGATCGGGCATGTGCGCCCTCGCCGGGAACGGTGACACCGGAAATGACTAGGTCACCGGTGGCCAGCACGTCGGCGCGCACCCAACGGGGCAGCGGATCGAGTACGGGAGCCGGGCCGGACCAGGAAAAGCGGCGCATGGTGCCGGCGGGCAGCACCGCGACGGTCTCGGGTGCGGCGTTGATCGCCGACGCCACCGCAGCCCACCCGGACGGGTACCGCACCGGCGCGACCTTGCCCGCAACGCCCCACGCCAAATCGGGTAACGCCAGGATCAGCGCCAGGCAGCAGACCAACGCCGTCACCGCCGTAGCCAGCCATCGTTGCAGCGTCACCACCACGCCCGCGGCGGCCAGCGCGTATCCGGGCATCGCCAGTGCGACCCACTTCTGGGCATCGCGCAGCACCCCCAAGCCCGGCGCGGCCTCAACCGCCGCACGCAGCGCATGCAGGCCCGGGTCGGTCGCCAATACCGTGGGCACCAGCACCGACATCGCCGCCAGCACCAATAACGGCACCACGGACGGCCGGCGCACCACTGCCGGTAACCCGGCCGCCACCACACCGAGCAACACCACGGCCGACGACAACGCGAAAAGCGTTGTCCGCGAACCGGGTACGGCTTCACCGTTCCAGATGCCGCCAAGGCTGGCCAAACTGACGAATGTGCCCAAGCCTGGCTCGGCGCGAGGTGCGAACGCGGTAACTCCCAGCAGGTTCGCCGGCGTATGGCTGGTCAACGACGAGCCCAGCACCGACGCCGTCAGCCAAGGCAGCGCGCCGACCGTCGCAAAGCCCAATCCCGTTGCGGCGCATAGCCAACGCGGCCGGCCCGCACCGGGTGCGAAAACGCATACCAGCGCAACGGTTGCGGCCAGCATCAACCCGGTGGGGGTCAGCCCGGCCAGCGCGATCCAGAAGGCTAGTTCAAATAACCGTCCGGCTCCACCGGACGAACGCAGCCCGAGCATCGCCGTCGCAACCCACGGCAGACAGCCATACCCGACCAACAGACTCCAATGGCCCTGCAGCAGCCGTTCAGCGACATAGGGATTCCAGACGGTCAGCGTGCTCGCGACAAACTGTCCACCGACCCCCGCCTCCGGCAGCGCCGTGGCGACCAGCACGGCCGCGCCCCACCCTGCCAACCACAGACCCAGGATCAGCAGCGCCTTCACCACGATTCCGCCGTCGACCAGCCGCGAGGCCAGCGCTATCGCAAAATCCTGCGGCGTGGCACGCGGCGCTGCCGACAACCCAAGGGCACTTTCGGACAGGTACGACCGGGGGGTGGACACCGCATCGCGTAGCAGCAAGTACCCAGGCTTTAGCAGCGGGGCAACAACCAACAGCGCCAACCCCAACGCGTACCCCGGCCGGGCCACGCTGGCCCGCATCGAGCTAGGCCCGTTCGGGCGGAGGTTCTGGGGGTCCCGACTCCGCCTGCGGCTTCGACTCCGGCGGCGGATCGGCGCTGGGCGAACCCGGCTCCTTCGGCGCATCCGGGCGCTGTGTAGGCAGCTTCTCGGTCTCGGCTTCGGCCCCAGGTACCGGTGGCTCCAGCCCCGCTCGTCGGAGGAAATCGGTGTCGTCGCGGTCCAGGCCGGGGTCGGTCAATGCGCTCTCGGTTCGCAGGCTGAACGAGGCGAGCACTGCGCCGCCGACCAGCGCGATCAAGCCGGTCGCGGTGAACGTGATCGGCAGTACCCGCGACCACAGCGCCAGCCGGTCGCGTTCGTCGCGAGCCGCGTTGACTTGGGATTCGATCGTCTCTTCGGTGGAGGTGACCTTGTAGTCGGCCAGCGTCACCTCGGGCTTGAGTGCATCGCGGGCGAAATAGTGATTGGCGTGTTCGGTTTCCTTGACGATCGTGCCGGACACCGGATCCACCCAGAAGGTCCGCTGCGCGGCGTAATAGCGGGTCATGGTGATCTGCTCGTTCGGCTCACCGGGAACTCCCCACATCGCCGCCGAGGTGGTGACCTTGCCGTCCTCATCCCCGGCGTACAGCGACGGGTACCGGATGGGAGCCACCAACTTGCCCTCGGAGTTGTAGCCGACGGTCTGGGAGAACCGGTACGTGGTTAGGCCGTTGACGTCCTCTTCACCTTCATAGTTGGCGTCAAACGCCTTCTGGGCGATCGGGTCGAAATACGGATACGACTTCTTCTCGGTGTGGAACGGGAAGCGGTAGGCCAGCCCGTCGTGTCGCAACGGGATTGCGGTCGGTGGGCTCTCGTCGTTGAGGCCGCGGGGTTTCTGCACAGCGCCGCCGGTGTGCGTATCGTCCGAAACGGCCATCGCCGTCTTCCGGTTAAGGGTGACGGTGTCGACGATTGCCAGCAGCAGGCCGGTGTCCTTCTGCTTATCGGTGCGCCGGACCGAGGTTCCCACCTGCAGCGTTACCACGTCGGCGTTGGCGGGGGACTCGACACTGAACTGCTGCTGCGACACCAGCGGCACGTTCTGGTTGGTGACGACGTGATCACCGGACAGCGACGCCGAGTCAAGTGCCGATCCGGTGCCCTCGCTGATCAGCGTGGCGTCGATATCAAGCGGGATTTTGGTGATCCTGCTGCTGGTATAGGTCGATAGCAGCAGCGCGGCGATCAGCAGGGCGGCTCCGAGCCCGATCGTTCCGCATGCGGCGAATCGCAACATGACTGCTCGGTTCACCTGCGCCGCTCCTCCTCATCGCTTCGCTCTGCATCGTCGCCGGCGGGGGTCACGTGCGCCGCTCCTCTTCATCGCTTCGCTCTGCATCGTCGCCGGCGGGGGTCACGTTGCTCCGACCTGACCAAGCAGTGTGGCAGAACCCGTTTGACCCTAACAGCAGAACGTAGCGGCCTGACGGATGAACCTTTCGGGTGTACCCAATTCGGCTGACCACGCATGCCAGGCAAACTGTGATCGTGACCGACGCCCAGCAGGTTGGTGGTACTCGCAGCTTCTTGCCCGCAGTAGAGGGCATGCGCGCCTGCGCGGCTATGGGTGTGGTGGTCACACACGTCGCGTTCCAGACCGGGCACTCCAGCGGTGTGACGGGCCGGCTGTTCGGCCGCTTCGATCTAGCCGTGGCAGTGTTCTTTGCGTTGTCGGGTTTCCTGTTGTGGCGCGGACACGCCGCGGCGGCACGAGGGTTGGGGACACGTCCGCGGACCGGCCACTATTTGCGCTCGCGGGTGGTTCGGATCATGCCCGCCTATCTCGCGGCGGTCGTCGTGATCCTCAGCTTGTTGCCCGATGCCGACCACGCCAGCTTGACCGTGTGGTTGGCGAACCTGACGCTCACTCAGATCTACGTGCCGCTGACGCTGACCGCCGGCCTGACCCAGATGTGGAGCCTGTCCGTTGAGGTCAGCTTCTACCTGGCGCTGCCGGTTTTCGCGTTGCTGGCCCGACGGCTCCCGGTGCCCGCCCGCGTACCGGCGATCGCCGCCGTGGGCGCCCTCAGCTGGGCTTGGGCCTGGATCCCGCTGCACGGCGGCTCGGGAGCCAACCCGATGACCTGGCCACCGGCATTCTTCTCCTGGTTCGCCGCGGGAATGTTGTTGGCGGAGTGGGCTTATCACCCGATTGGACGGCCGCACCGGTGGGCGCGCCGCCGGGCGCCGATGGCAATCATCGCGGTATTGGCCTATCTAGTGGCGGCCTCGCCGGTGGCCGGTCCGGCGGGCCTGGTCCAGGGCACGTCTGCGCAGTTCGCGGTGAAGACCGCGATGGGTGCGCTGCTGGCGTTGGCGCTGGTGGCGCCGCTGGTGCTGGATCGGCCCGATACACCGCACCGCCTGCTGGGCGGCACCGGCATGGTGACGCTGGGGCGCTGGTCCTATGGCCTGTTCATCTGGCACTTGGCCGCGCTTGACATGGTGTTCCCGGTGGTCGGCATCTTCCCGTTTACCGGGCACATGCCGGCGGTGTTGGTGTTTACGCTGATCTTCGGCTGGGCGATTGCCGCGGTGAGCTATGCGCTTGTCGAGTCGCCCTGCCGGGAAGCGTTGCGCGACTGGGAACGTCGCAAGAAGCCGGCCGAGCTGCGAAGCGCGGATCGGGAAGCCGACGCGATCGCGCCGTGACAGTTAATAGCCGCCCTGGCGCTCGAAGATCCGCCGCGGGTTGTCCACGAGCATCGTCTGCACCTGCTCGTCGGTCACACCGCGCTGCTTCAACGCGGGGATCACATCGTTGTGGATGTGCAGGTAATGCCAATTTGGGGTGACCACCGGCACCAGCGCCTCGGGCAGCGCATCGAAGTAGCAGTTGGCGTCGTGTGAGAGCACCATTTTGTCGGCGTGCCCGCGTTCGCACATCTGGGCCACGATGTTCACCCGGTCCTCGAACGGTGAGATCACGTCGACGCCGAACCGATCCATCCCGAGGTAGGAGCCGGCGGCGATGAGTTCTTCCAGGTAGCCGACGTCGGTGCTGTCGCCGGAATGGCCGATAATCACCCGGCTCAGGTCGACGCCCTCCTCTTCGAAGATGCGCTGCTGTTCGAGCCCGCGCCGCAACCCCGCGTGGGTGTGCGTGGAGATCGGCACCCCGGTGCGTTTGTGCGCCTGGGCAACGGCGCGCAGCACCCGCTCGACGCCGGGCGTGACGCCGGGCTCGTCGGTGGCGCACTTCAGGATGGCAGCCTTAATGCCGGTGTCCGCGATGCCCTGCTCGATGTCGCGGACGAACATGTCGGTCATGATCTCCGGGCCGTCGAGCATCCCGCCCGGGCCCATGAAGTGGAAGCAGAACGGCACGTCGTTGTAGGTGTACAAGCCGGTCGCAACGACGATGTTGAGCTCGGTTTGCGCCGCGACCTGGGCGATGCGCGGAATATAGCGGCCGAGCCCGATCACGGTGAGGTCGACGATGGTGTCCACGCCCCGGGCCTTCAATTCGTTGAGCCGGGTGATCGCGTCAGCCACCCGCTTTTCCTCATCACCCCAGCCTTCGGGATAGTTCTGTGCGATCTCGGTGGTCATGATGAACACGTGCTCGTGCATGAGCGTGACACCGAGATCGGCGGTATCGATGGTTCCGCGAGCGGTATTTAGTTCTGACACAAAACCGATGCTAGGACCCAGCGGCGGTCGGCCAACAGTGCATTTTCAACAGCTGGTGCCACGAGTGCCGTGCTATGCAGTACCGTCTACCCGTCCTTATCGCGTCCTTGTATAGACCCCGCGGAGCCCCTCATGCTGCTCAATCCCAACAACCTGCAACGCATGTACCCCGACAAGCGGTCAGCGGAGATCATGCAGGCGACCGTGGACTTCTTCGAGTCTCGTGGCAAGGCAAAGCTCAAGCACGACGACCACGAGCGGACCTGGTACTCCGACTTTCTCGACCATGTTGGCCGGGAGCGCATCTTTGCCTCGCTGCTGACGCCCGCAAAGTATGGCGCCGACGATTGCCGCTGGGACACCTATCGGATCAGCGAGTTCGCCGAGATCGTCGGCTTCTACGGGTTGAGCTACTGGTACCCGTTTCAGGTGACAGCTCTTGGTTTGGGACCGATCTGGATGAGCGACAACGAGGACGCCAAGCGCAAGGCCGCCGCACAGCTGGAACACGGCGAGGTGTTCGCGTTCGGCCTTTCGGAGCAGGCCCACGGCGCCGACGTCTACAAGACCGATCTGATCCTGACCCCGTCGGAGCACGGCTGGGTCGCCAATGGCGAGAAGTACTACATCGGCAACGCAAACGCTGCCCGGACGGTGTCGACCTTCGGCAAGATCGAGGGCACTTCAAAAGACCCGGAGTACGTGTTCTTCGCCGCTGACTCGCAGCACGACCGCTATGAGCTGAAGAAGAACGTGGTGAATTCGCAGAACTACGTCGCGAACTACGCCCTGCACGACTACCCGGTCACCGAGGCGGACATCCTGCACCGTGGCCCCGGGGCCTTCCACGCCGCCCTCAACACGGTCAACGTTTGCAAGTACAACCTGGGCTGGGGCGCTATCGGCATGTGCACCCACGCCTTCTATGAGTCGATCACCCACGCGGCCAACCGTCACCTATACGGAACCGTGGTGACCGATTTCAGCCACGTGCGGCGCCTGCTTACCGACGCCTATGTCCGGCTGATCGCCATGAAGTTGGTCGCCACGCGGGCCAGCGACTACATGCGCAGCGCGTCGGCGAACGACCGCCGCTATCTGCTTTACAGCCCGCTCACCAAGGCCAAGGTCACCAGCGAAGGTGAGCGAGTCATCACCGCCCTGTGGGATGTCATTGCGGCCAAGGGCGTGGAGAAGGACACCTTCTTCGAGACGGTGGCCCGCGAGATTGGCCTGCTGCCGCGGCTGGAAGGCACCGTGCACATCAACATCGGGCTGCTGGGCAAGTTCATGCCCAACTACCTGTTCGCGCCTGACGCCGAGCTGCCCCTGATCCCTCGCCGCGATGACGCTGCCGACGACGAATTCCTGTTCGCCCAGGGACCCACCGGGGGTCTGGGCAAGGTACGTTTCCACGACTGGCGCGTCTCGTTCGACAGCTACGGACACCTGCCTAATGTCGCGCTGCTGCGCGAGCAGGCCGACGTGCTCACCGAGATGCTAGCGAGCGCAACCCCGGACGCGGTGCAGCAGAAGGACATCGACTTTGCGTTTGGCGTCGGGCAACTGTTCGCGACGGTGCCCTACGCGCAGCTGATCCTGGAGGAGGCCGCGCTGTCGGGTGTGGACGAGGCGTTGATCGACGAGATCTTTGGCCTGCTCGTCCGGGACTTCAACAGCTACGCGGTTGAGCTGAACGACAAGTCCGCCACGACCGATGAACAGGCCCGGTTTGCGCTGCGGATGATCCGCCGTCCGGCTCACGACCGGGCGCGCTACGACCAGATCTGGAAGGACCACGTCCTGCCCCTCAACGGCGCCTACGAGATGCGTCCGTAGGCACGTTAAGCCAACGTTAAGCCTCCCCGACGAATATTCCGAAACTCCCGGCGTGACAGCAGCAACGGCGCGGCCGGCGACAGCGACAATTCCGGCTAAACCGCGCCTTGACTGTGAGCTACCTCACAGTAGAATGACCAGTGGTCATTAACGTGGGGAGGGCAAATGCCGACGGTGACTTGGGCGCGTGTCGATCCGGCTCGTCGGGCGGCCATTGTGGAAGCCGCCGAGGCCGAATTCGGTGCTCACGGATTCTCCAACGGCAGTCTGAATGTCATCGCCCGGCGCGCGCGCGTGGCCAAAGGCAGCCTGTTCCAGTACTTCGCGGACAAGCGTGACCTGTACGCCTATATCACCGACATAGCTAGCCAGCGGGTGCGCTCCTATATGGAAGACCTCATCTTCGAGCTCGACCCGAGCCGGCCCTTCTTCGAGTTTCTCACCGAGCTCCTCGACGGCTGGGTCGCCTACTACGCCGAGCATCCCCGAGAACGCGCGCTGCACGCCGCGGCGTCGCTGGAGGTTGACACCGAGGCTCGCATCAGCGTACGCAGCGTCATCCACCGTCATTACCTGGAAGTACTGCGGCCGCTGGTGCGCGATGCCCAGACGCGCGGCGACCTGCGGGCCGACTCCGACACCGACGCGTTGCTGTCGCTGCTGTTGATGATCTTTCCGCACCTGGCACTGGCGCCCTACATGCGCGGCTTGGATCCGATTCTCGGGCTCGACGAGCCCACACCGGAGCAGCCGGCGCTGGCCGTGCGCAGGCTCGTCGCGGTGCTGGCGGCGGCTTTCTCCCCACTACCAGCCCCAATACGATCCGAGGAGGTCACATGACACGGACACATTCCGGCTCGCTCGCCGCGGGCGGGCTCAATTGGAACAGCTTGCCGCTGAAGCTATTTGCCGGCGGCAACGCGAAATTCTGGAACCCCGCCGATATCGACTTCTCGCGCGACCGCGCGGACTGGGAGAAGCTGACGGACGTCGAACGCAACTACGTCACGCGGCTATGCGCCCAGTTCATCGCCGGCGAGGAAGCGGTGACCGAGGACATCCAGCCCTTCATGTCGGCGATGCGGGCCGAGGGCCGGTTGGGTGACGAGATGTATCTGACGCAGTTCGCGTTCGAGGAGGCCAAGCACACGCAGGTATTCCGGATGTGGCTCGACGCCGTCGGTATGACCGAGGATCTGCACGGCTACCTCGACGGCCTGCCCTCTTATCGCCGGATTTTCTACGACGAGTTGCCGGACTGCCTCAACGCTTTGACGGACGACCCGTCACCGGCCGCCCAGGTAAGGGCATCGGTCACCTACAACCACATCGTCGAAGGCATGTTGGCGCTGACCGGCTACTACGCGTGGCACAAGGTCTGCGTGGAACGCAGCATTTTGCCCGGCATGCAGGAGCTGATCCGGCATATCGGCGACGACGAGCGGCGTCACATGGCGTGGGGCACCTTTACCTGCCGGCGCCACGTGGCCGCCGACGACGCCAATTGGACGGTCTTCGAAGCCCGCATGAACGAGCTCATCCCGTTGGCACTGAGCCTCACTCAGGAAGGCTTCGCTCTCTATGAGGACCCGAAGCCTTTCGACCTGCAACTGGACGAGTTCATGCAGTACTCCACCGATAAAGGCATGCGGCGGTTCGGAACGATCAGCAGTGCCCGCGGCCGTCCGCTCGGCGAAATCGACGTCGACTACTCGCCTTTGCAGCTGGAGGACACCTTCGCCGACGAAGACCAGCGCACCCTGGCCGGCGTTTAGTGGCGAGCAGACGCAAAGGCCCCCAAAACCAACGGTTTTGGGGGCTTTTTGCGTCTGCTCGCGCGGGATCGTTACCCGATCCACACCGTCTTGACGTTGCAGAACTCGCGGATCCCGTGTGCTGCGAGCTCCCGGCCGTAACCAGACCGCTTGGCGCCGCCGAACGGCAGCTCCGGATAGGAGATCGTCATCCCGTTGATGAAGACCTGCCCGGCCACGATGTCGTCGATGAAGCGCTGTTGCTCGGCCTCGTCCTGCGTCCAGGCGTTGGATCCCAAACCAAAGGTCGTGGCGTTGGCGATCTCGATGGCCTCGTCGATGTTTTCGGCACGGAACACCGAAGCGACCGGGCCGAACACCTCCTCGGTGTAGAGAGCCATGTCCTTCGTGATGTCGGTGATCACCGTCGGCGGGTAGAACCACCCCGGTCCGTCGGGGCGTTTGCCGCCGCAGCGGATGACCGCGCCCGCGGCGACAGCGTCCTCGACCTGCTTGGCCACCTCGTCGCGGCCCTGCTCGGTGGCAAGCGGGCCGACATCGGTCTGCGGGTCGGTCGGATCTCCAACCTGTAGACCTCGCATCCGCTCAACGAACTTGTCGACGAACTCGTCGTAGATGTCGGAATGTGCGATGAACCGCTTTGCGGCGATGCAGGATTGGCCGTTGTTCTGCACCCTGCCGGTAACCGCAGTTTGGACCGCAGCGTCGAGATCCGCGGATGGCATCACGATGAACGGATCGCTGCCGCCGAGCTCGAGCACGGTGGGTTTGATCTCGTCGCCGGCGATGGCGCCTACGGACTGGCCGGCCGGTTCGCTGCCGGTGAGGGTGGCCGCGGCGACGCGGGGATCGCGCAGGATTCGTTCGACGGCACCGGAGGGGACCAGCAGAGTCTGGAAGCAGCCGTCCGGGAAGCCGCCGCGGGAAATGACGTCGGCGAGATACAACGCGCACTGCGGCACGTTCGATGCGTGCTTGAGGATACCGACGTTGCCCGCCATCAGCGCCGGCGCGGCGAACCGGACGGCCTGCCAGAGTGGAAAATTCCATGGCATCACGGCCAGTACGACGCCGAGCGGCTGATACCGCGCGTACGCCTTGGATGCGTTAACTTTTGCGGCGTCGGCGGGCTCGTCGGCCAGCAGCGCTTCGGCGTTCTCGGCATAGTAGCGAAAACCCTTGGCGCACTTGAGTGCCTCCGCCTTGGCCGAGGCCAGGGTCTTGCCCATCTCGAGGGTCATCATGGCGGCGGTCTCTTCGGCCTCGGCCTCCAGCAGGTCGGCGACGGCATTGGCCCACTGGGCGCGCTCTGCGAAGCTGGTGTGGCGGTAGTCGGCGAACCGCTGGTGGGCGCGGGCTATTGCCGCCTCGACTTGGTCGTCGGTTGCCGGGGTGAAGGTCTTGACTGTCTCGCCGGTGGCCGGGTTGATAGTGGCGATTGGCACGCTGACCATCCTTCGTCTGGGTTGGCTTGTGAGATGTCTGCGTATCCAGCCTGCCACTATCGTGGCCAGAGGGAGGTGCCCGGATGAGTACAGCCGCTCAGCTGATGGTCAAGTGCCTGGAAAACGAGGGGGTGACGGTCGTCTTCGGGATACCCGGCGAGGAAAACATTCGTTTCATCCAGGCATTGGCGGCATCCGACATTCGGTACGTGCTCACCCGGCACGAACAGGCCGCGGCGTTCATGGCCGAGATGTATGGGCGGGTCACCGGCCGCGCGGCCGTGGTCTCGGCCACCTTGGGCCCGGGCGCGATCAACATGCAGCTCGGGGTCGCCGATGCCACCACCAACAGCACCCCGATGGTCGCGATCTCGGCGCAGGTCGGCCAGGACCGTCAGTACAAGGAGTCTCATCAGTACGTCGATCTGGTGTCGATGTTCGCTCCAATCACCCGCTGGGCCGCTGGCATCCCCACCGCGCGCGCCATACCGGAGATGTTCCGTAAGGCGTTCAAGGTCGCCGAAACCGAACGCCCGGCTGCGGTCTATCTCGCCGTCCCCGAGCACATAGACGCAGACGCTGCCGACTACGACCTGACACCGTTGCCGCGCAACGTCGTTCGGGCCGATGCGCCGGCACCACGTCAGGTGACACGCGCCGTCGACATCCTGCGCCGCGCGAAGCGGCCGGTAATCCTAGCCGGGCATGGCGCCGCCCGCGGTAACGCCACCGCGGCGTTGATCAGGTTCTCCGAGGAGCTCGGTGTCCAGGTCGCCAACAGCTTCCACGGCAAGGGCGTCATGCCCGACGATCATCCCAACAGCATTGGGACGCTGGGATTTATGCGGCATGACTATGTGAACTTCGGATTCGACAACGCCGACGTCGTCATCGCGGTCGGCTATGAGCTGCAGGAATTCGATCCGGTGCGGATCAACCCGAGTGGTGACAAGGAGATCATTCACATCCACCGCTTCCCCGCCGAGGTCGACGCGCACTATTCGGTGAGCGTCGGCATAATCGGCGAGATCAGCGACTCGCTGAATGCGGTTGCTGACGCGCTGGCCGGCCACCGCTTCCACGACACCTGCGAGGCTCCCGGATCTGGCTTGCTGGCTGAGGAATTCGCCCGAGGGCAACAGGATTCGCGGTTCCCGTTGGCGCCGCAACGAGTGGTCGCCGACATCCGGGCCGCGCTGGGACGCTGCGACGTCGTACTGGTCGACACCGGCGCCACCAAGATGTGGATGGCCAGGCTTTATCCGACGTACGAGCCCAACACCTGTTTGGTCTCAAACGGTCTGTCTGCCATGGGGTTTGCGTTGCCTGGTGCACTTGGGGTCAAGTTGGCCCGCCCGGAGGTTAAGGTGCTGGCTGTGGTGGGCGACGGCGCGTTCATGATGAACTCCCAAGAGATCGAAACCGCTGTCCGGGAACGTATCCCATTGGTGGTCCTGATTTGGGACGACGGCGGGTATGGCCTCATCGAATGGAAAATGGACCTCGAACTCGGCGAGCACCACTACGTTTCGTTCGACAATCCGGACGTGGTGAGTTACGCGGAAAGCTTCGGCGCCAAGGGTTATCGGATCACTAGCGCCGACGAATTGTTGCCGACGCTCAAGGCGGCCCTTGACGACGACGGCGTGACGCTGATTTCCTGCCCGGTCGACTATTCGGAGAACCTGCGGCTGACCGACCGGTTGGGCGAGCTGGATGAGACGCTGTAAGCACTTCTGTCACTTGGGTATCGCCAGAGAGCGTATCGACTTTTTGCCCACCTCAAAGCGACAGTCCGCTTGTTTGTCGCTCAACTGCACCACAGCGATTAACCTGCCGGTCACGTTACGACACCCGGCACGGACTGCTCGATCGGCTGGCCATGTGTCCCTGAACTTTGTGCCGGTATGTATCAACGTCGCCAAACTCCGGCATGTATGGCCGTCGCCAGTAGAGGGCAAGCGGATTGGCGTTGGAGATCGGGTTCTGACTTGCTGATGCCGTGGTGATGCTCGAAGGCTTCGAGCCGACCGTCGCCCCTCCTCCGCCCCGGGTTAGACGTTAGGGAAGCGCCGTCGTACGCGCTGGTTCTAGACCAGGACATTTTCGACAGTATCCGTGCGTATGCGGCCATAGCGGTGAGCTTCTCCTCAAGGCCGTCCTGCGGTCCCACCACGCCAATGTGACCCGAAAACGACGTAAGGCCTGATGAGAGGCCTACTTTCCCAGGTTCGGCACAGTTGTCGCTGCGAGGTGGGCAAAACGCGTGTCCGCTGGGACAGAGGCCAATGAGGCAGATGTGATTGCCGCGATTGGGTGTAGCGCTCACTTCCCCAGCGACATCGGAGAGACATATCGCCCGATCAACGTGCGATGCCACCAAGCATGATCGCGTCGCAGCTCAGCCAACGTCGTGAACCGGTACACGTAGAGCTGCGCGCGCACATACCGAGGCGGGGAATCCGGGAACGGATTGCGGCGCAGCAGACGCAGCGTCGGCGGATCGTTGCGCAGCAACCGCGTCAGAAACGGCGTCATCCACGGCAGCGCGTAGCCCGGAGAAATGGCGGCAAACCACATCAGCCAGTCCAACCGCAAATGATACGGGGCGAATTGCCTCGGCAATCGGCGCAAATCGGTAGGCTTGCCCTTGAATTCGTACTCCTTCCAGACCGTCTGCTCGGTGATCTTGGAATCGGAAGTGCCTTCGATCACCACTTCCCGACGGATGCGGCAGATGCTGCCGAAGGCGCCATAGGTATTGGCCAAGTGAAATGGATTGAACGACATGTTCATTCGCTGCTCGGCGGACAACAGGTTACGTGCCGGCCAGTAGCTCAGCAGTAGCATCACAGCAGTGAATGCGATCACCAGGCCGGCGAACCACGGCGGCGCTTCCGGCGGCACAGGCTGGACCGGGACCGGTACCGGCAACAGTCGCGTCGCCGACGATTGGTCGATTGCGCTGCACGCCAATAGGATCGTCACCCAATTGAGCCAGGCGAAGTTGCCGGACGTCACCAGCCACAACTGCGTGACGATGATGATGGCGGCGGCAATGCTGGCCACGGGCTGAGGTGCGAACAACCCGAACGGTACCACGAGCTGAGCAAAATGGTTGCCCGCCACCTCGATTCGGTGTAGTGGCTTGGGCAGATGATGGAAGAACCAGCTCATCGGGCCCGGCATCGGTTGTGTCTCATGGTGATAGTACAGGCACGTCAGATCCCGCCAGCACCGATCACCGCGCATTTTGATCAGTCCGGCACCGAATTCGACCCGGAATAGCAACCAGCGCGCCAACAGCAACGTCAGCAACGGCGGGGCCACCCGCTCGTTGCCGAGGAAGATCATCAGGAATCCGGTCTCCAAGAGCAGTGACTCCCAACCGAACGAGTACCACGCCTGTCCGACGTTGACGATTGACAGGTAAAGCACCCACAGCGTCAGCCACATCAGCATCCCGGCCCACAACGGCGCCAGGCCGGCCGCGCCGGCGACGATAGCCGCCGAAAGCGCGGCGCCGAACCAGCAGACGCTCGCGAACAGCCGGTCGGAATAGCGGAAGTGAAAAAGGCTGGGCGCCCGGCGAAACGACTGTCCGGCTACATACCGCGAGACCGGCAGCATCCCATGTTCTCCGATGAGCGCACGGAACTGCCGCGCGGCGGCGACGAAGGCAATCAGATAGATGACCGCGGTGCCACGCTCGAGCACCAGAGCCCCGAGCCAGTATTCGGGCGCCGAAAACCAACCCACTTGTCCAGTCAACCAGTCGGTAAACCGGTAGCCAACTACCCGTCGCGGCCGTGGCGCATGCTCACGGCCGAAGCCGCCACAGCGGCAAGCGAAATCATTGCCAGCAGTTGGACGCTCGCGGAATGCCCGGCGTACCCGTCGACGGATCGCCATGGGTACCGGGACAGTACCGCCCCTGCCAGGATCAAGCCGCCGGCGCTGAGTCCGACGGTGAGCCTGTCGCGCAGCCGCTCTCGGTGCCGCAACACATACCGTAGGCCCAAGGCGGCCCCAACCACGACGCCGCCGCCCGGACCGGCAATGAGCACCCCGGCCCCTAGCACACCGACAGCGGCCCAGCACCCAGGACGCCACGGCCGCGCGCATGGATGAGCGCCGGAACCCTTGCGCCGCCAGAACGCCAGCAGGGCCAGCAGCGGCAACAACGCCAGCCCCACCGCCAGGCCCACCCGATACAGCGTGTTGGAGGCAAACGTCAGGGTGATGCTGCCGGGGTCCCCGGCCGGCACCACCCAGCCCTGCTGCCACCCGTTGACCGCGACCGGCGTGAGTCGCATCCCGGCGCTGGTGCGCGCCTCCCAGCCGGGGTTGATGCTCTCGGGTATCACCAACACCCGAGCCTTGTCCGATGCGGGCGCACGCACCTCGCGCCGATCCGGGCCCCACGCGCCGATAGCGGCGGGAAGAACTGTGGCGCTGGGCAATTCGGCTTCCGGCAAGACAGACAACCGTGCGCCGTCGACAACGAACGGGGCGCGGGGACTGATCAATAACTCCTGCTGTCCGGCCGGAAGCGCGATCGGGTCGCGGTCGCACATAACGGCTGCAACCGGCTCGCCGTCCAGCAGCGCGCCGACGGTGGTGCGGATCGTGGTGTGCACAAACCGGCCCGCGACGGCGATCACCGGACCGTGCTCGCAGTCGACGGTAACCTCCCGGGTGCGGTTGCGGGCCGCGTCGGCGGGCGCCACCGCACCGCCGTCGGCGCCGAGCACCACGACTTCGGCCAGCCCGGGTGGTTTGAGCTGGTCGAATCCCAACGCATTGCGGTCGATGATGTCTTCCCAGTCGAGCAGGCTGATGGTCACGATGTCGGTGACCCGAGATCGCAGCGACACAGCTTGCGGCCCACCGTCGTTCTTCAGCTTCCGAACCTGAGGGCCATCGCCCAGATTCACGGCCACCATCGTCGGATGGGCGGGCACCGTCGATCTGCTGGACGCCAGGCGCAGACCGGTGACTTCGGTGGGGCGCGGCAGCGTGAGGGTGAGCGTCGGCGGGATCCGGTGTTGCACCACGTGCTGCGGCGCGGTCCACGCGGTCCCCGGATCGCCGTCGGTAGCCGCATATGCCGAGCCGAGGATGTCGACCAGATCGGAATCGCCCCGGGCCCGCGTGGTGTCCGGCTCGGCGACCAGGTCAGCCAGCTTGGGACCCTGCCGCGGTCGCACCCACACCGTCGGCGTCACCGTCATCGGACTCGGAACCGTCAGCGTCCGACTGAAATTGACCGGCTCTTCGGGTGCCAGCGCCATCGGGGCGGCGCAGCGCACGCCGTCGGGCCCCGCCGCGCAGCCCGGTCGGCCCAGCAGTTCTGATCCCAGGTCCCAGCGCGCGATCGCCGAACCCGGCGGTGGCCCGGGCACCAGCACGGTGTGCCGCAATTGCACGGGGTGAGCGAATCCGGATGCGTCGTACTGGGTGATCGACAGGTCGGTGATACCGAACTGCACACCTGCCGAACCGTCGTCGGTGGCGGCCGCGGTGATCCGCACCCACGGCGTTTCGCCAACTGGTAGCGCCGCGGTGAGCGGCTTGCCGGCTTCGTCGTAGCGCAACGTGGTGCTGCCGTTGACGGTCTCGACCACGATGCGGCGGATCTGGGCGCCGACGGCCGTGGCGCTGGGCGTCAGGGTGATGACGGCGTTGGTCACCGGGTGATCGAAATCCACTTGTAGCCACTGCCCGACGGCGGATTGCAGGGCGTTGGACACCCATGAGGTCGCCGGGTCGCCGTCGATTGCGGCGGCTGGTGAGGTCGCCGGGGCGACATCGGGAAGGGCGGTGGAATCCGATGACGAACTGGATGCCGTGATACGTCCACCGGTCCACCCGCCGTAAACCGTCTCCGCCCCTGGGACCGGGTAATCGGGCACTCTGTTGTAGGTATGCCGTGCGTCGTCAGCTGCCCGAATCGCCGATGAGTGCTGGTCGACGCGGCCGTAGTCGGTCTCGCGGGCAACCGGGGTGTCGGTGACGGTCACCAGCGGCGCCGGCAGCCCAGCGGCGCGCGCATCGGCGGTCATCAGCATCGGACCCAGCGCCGGCTGGCCCTGCAGCCGGCGCCGTTCATCGAGACGCAACAGCACCTCGGGTCCACCGTCGATACGCGCCAGCTGATCGACGTCGGCGAAATAGGGCGCGCCGGGGTCGCGGCCGACGCCCACCCGGAAAACCTCCACAGCCGGATACCGTGGTCGCAGCCCGCTGTCGCTGACGAAGCCCGTCAGCGAACCCGGACCCACCGGGGCGCCGAACTCGGCGACCTTGGTCAGCCCCGGCGAACCCGAGATCGCGCGATGCACCAGGATCGGGCGTGCCGAGCGCGACGTCTCGGGATCCAGATCGTTGCGCAGCACCACATACGAAATGCCTTGGCGGGCAAGGGTGTCAGCGAGTCCAGGCGATGGCCGCCCAGCCGCGAACAAGCGTTGCACCGAATCGAGCGCCCGGATGGTCTGCGGTGGGGTCAGCGGAATGGAGTCGCGTACCCCCCACGGGCTACTGCCGAGCACCTGCAGCGGCTCGTCGTGGCTGTTCCCCCACACCTGCGTGGCAAACGGCGCGCCCGGGACCACCAGAACGCGCCCGCTCTTGTGTTCGCTGAGCCAGTCGGCGGCCTGGTGCCAGTACCCCGGTATCGCGCTGAACGTGCCGGGCGGCGTGAGCCGGCCGGTCCACGCCAGTGAGGTGCTGACCATCAGCGCGATCAGGGCGACGATTCCGGCCGCAACGCGTTTGTCGCGCTCAGGGTGGGCGAATGCGTTCAGCCGCAGGGGCACCCGCCCCAGCAGCTCCGTGAAGCCCAGCACCAGCGGCAGCCGCACCACCGGCCCGACCTTGTGCACATTGCGCAGCGGGGTGCCCGCGGCGTCGAGGAACGCCTGCACCTGGTGGGCCACCGGCGAGCCCAGCCCGCCGCTGTAACCGACGGCCAGCAACACCACGCCTACCAGCAACATCGTCACCAGCCGTCCGCGCGCCGGCATGCCACGAAGCGTCAACCCGGCCAGGCCGGCCGCCGCGACCAGACAGGTGCCCAGGACGGCCACCGATCCGGTGACCAGTGGCGTCCCCGCGGTCGCGTTGGGCGCCACGAACGGTGTCCAACTATCGGTGCCGCGCAGCAGCTCCACCAGTGAGGACCATTGCGTCGTCACGCCGGAGGATTCGATGAAGTCCAAGAACGGCGGACTGACCCCGCGCAGCAGGGCCAGCGCCACCACCCACCACAGCACCGCCAACACGACTGACAGCAGCCACCACGCGGTGTAGCGCCACCACAACCGATTCGGTCGGTGACACGCCCACCAAATCAGCGCGGGCAGGCAACCCGCCAGCGTCGCGATGGCATTGACCGCGCCCATCAATGCCACCGCCAGCCCGGCCCGGGCGGCCAATACGCGTACCGGCCGATCCGTCGCCCCCCGCAACGCCAGAATCGTCGGGAGCAGCACCCACGGCGCCAGCATCACGGGCAGGGTTTCCGACGAGATCGACCCCAGCGTGGTCAAGACCCGCGGCGACAGCGCGAACGCCGCCGCTCCGAGCACCCGCGACGTCGGGCTGCCGATGCCCAGCGCCTCGGCGACCCGCAGCAGCCCCCAAAAACCGACGGTGAGCAGCGCCGCCCACCACAATCGCTGGGTGATCCATCCAGGCAGGCCCAGCAGGTGGCCGATCAGGAAGAAGGTTCCGTGCGGAAACAGATAGCCGTAGGCCTGATTCTGCGACTGTCCAAATGGCAGCTCGCTGCTCCACAGGTTGGTCGCGCGGGCTAGGAAGCGCAGCGGGTTGGCGGCGAGGTCGAGCTTGGTGTCGGGGGAGACCTGCCCGGGGGCTTGGGCGAACGTCAGCGCCAGCGCGACCGCGGAGACCAACAGCAGCCAGCGACGAGAAAGCGGCGCCACCACAGAGCCCAATGCCATCGCAGCGGGGGCGCTCCGCGCCGCCGGGCTAACTACGGTTGCCGTACTCGACCCGGTTGAGCACCGAGGACGACGGATCGCCCCCGGGGAGTGGCGGTTTCGTGTCCTGTTGCACCATCAAGGTGACACCGAAGATTGCCGCCGCACCCAACAAGAGGCCAACCACCACACTGGCGGCGGCGGGCGCGACGATCCGGTTCACAGCGATCAACCTAGCAGAAGCGCTCCCATGGCTTGCGCGACCTAAGTCGAGCCCCAAGCCAGCATCGAAACGCCGCCATGACAGCATGTCCGGATGTCAGTTCGGCACATCCTGGCTGTGCTCGCAGCGGTATCGGCCCTGGTGGCAGGCTGCCACGGCGGCACCAAGACCGGATCATCGTCGACGACGACCAGTCCGCCGCCCGCCGCCCCAATGCCCATCGCCGCTCCCGCGCCTCGCATCTGCGCGGAGCCGACGGCCGTCCCGGCGATGCTGTCGCCCCGCGACAAGCTCGCGCAGCTCCTGATGGTGGGGGTGCGGGATGCGGCCGATGCCAAGGCGGTGGTCGGTAACTACCGGGTCGGCGGCATTCTCATCGGCAGCGATACCGACTTGTCGATTTTGAACGGCCCGCTGTCCGAGATCACGTCTGGGGCGGGTCCGCTGCCACTCGCGGTGGGGGTCGACGAAGAAGGCGGCCGGGTCTCGCGGCTGAGGTCGCTACTCGGGGGCCGAGGGCCGACAGCCCGCGAGCTGGGACAGACGCAAACCCCCCAGCAGGTCCACGACCTGGCGTCAGAGCGTGGCCGCCAGATGAAGAAAATGGGCATCACGGTCGACTTCGCCCCGGTGGTCGACGTCACCGACGCCCCCGACGACACCGTCATCGGGGACCGGTCGTTCGGTTCGGATCCGGCAAAGGTCACCGTCTACGCGGGGGCATACGCGCAGGGTTTGCGCGACGCCGGGTTGCTGCCGGTGCTCAAGCATTTTCCCGGCCACGGCCATGGCTCGGGTGATTCGCACACCGGGGGGGTCACGACGCCGCCGCTCAACGACCTGGTGGCCGATGACCTGGTGCCGTATCGGACGCTGATTACGGCGACTCCGGTCGCAGTGATGGTAGGTCATATGCAGGTTCCCGGCTTGACGGGCAGCGACCCGGCGAGCCTGAGCAAGGCGGCGGTGGACTTGCTGCGCACCGGCGTGGGATATGGTGGCCCGCCCTTTGACGGCCCGGTCTTCAGCGATGACCTTTCCGCCATGGCCGCGATCTCAGACCGGTTCGGCGTGAGCGAGGCGGTGTTGCGCACCTTGCAAGCCGGCACCGACATTGCGCTGTGGGTCACCACCAAGGAGGTGCCCGCGGTCTTGGATCGGCTGGAGCAAGCGCTGAACGCGGGCGAATTGCAGGCGAGGGCGATCGACCAATCGGTGGTGCGGGTCGCCGCCATGAAGGGCTCTAACCAGGGGTGTGGCCGCTGAACGTGTGCGCTACCAGCGCATATGTTTACTCTAGAGTCAGATAGACAAGCTAGAGAGGTGCCCAAAAGGGGAAAGCGATGGCAGGTGGTACCAAGCGGCTGCCTCGCGCTGTCCGCGAGCAACAGATGCTGGACGCCGCCGTTCAGATGTTCTCGGTCAACGGCTACCACGAGACCTCAATGGACGCGATTGCGGCCGAGGCGCAGATATCCAAGCCCATGCTCTACCTGTATTACGGCTCCAAGGAAGACCTATTCGGTGCCTGTCTCAACCGTGAGATGAGCCGGTTCATCGATGTGTTGCGCGCCGGCATCGACTTGAACCAAAGTCCAAAAGACTTGCTGCGCAACACCATTGTGTCGTTCTTGCGCTACATTGACGAAAACCGGGCGTCGTGGATCGTGATGTACACCCAGGCGGTCAGCTCTCAAGCGTTCGCCCAGGCGGTTCGCCAGGGACGTGAGCAGATCATCGAACTCGTGGCCGGACTGGTGCGCGCCGGTACCCGCAGCCCGCGATCGGACGCCGAAATCGAGATGATGGCCGTGGCTCTGGTCGGTGCGGGCGAGGCGGTCGCCACTCGGCTCAGCGCGGGGGACACCGACGTCGACGAGGCCGCCGAGTTGCTGATCAACCTTTTCTGGCTCGGTCTCAAGGGAGCGCCGCCGGATCGGGATGTCGGCGCCAACCTGGCCACGGGCTAGATTCGCTGAGTGCGGTCGCACCGGAACCTCGACTTCTTTTGTGCAGTAGTGATAGTCGGGCTGCTGGCCGGGGTCGCCGGATTGTCGACGACGGTGGTGTTGCGTTTCGTCGAGCACCTCACCTACCACTACACCTTCGGTTCGTTGCTCGGCGGAATCACCGGGAGCAGCCCGGTGCGTCGCGCGGTCGGCCCGATGGTTGGTGGTGCGCTGGCAGCCTTGGGCTGGTGGGTCCTGCGGCGCAGTACCGACGTGCCGCCGCTGGCCGGGACCATCGCTCGTCACGAGCGGATACCGCGGCTGCCGTGGAGCATCGACGCCATGCTGCAGGTGGTGTTGGTCGGTTCTGGCGCATCACTGGGACGGGAAGGCGCTCCCCGCCAATTCGCTGCGGCGCTAAGCGATTTGGGCACCGAATGGCTGAAGCGGTTGTCACCGAGCGACCGCGAGATCCTGCTGGCTTGTGCAGCCGGGGCCGGGCTTGGTGCGGTGTATGCGGTTCCGATGGCGGGTGCGCTCTTCGCCGTCCGGATCATGCTGAACACCTGGCGGCCGCGGGCGTTGGGTGCCGCGTTGATTACTTCCAGCCTGGCCGTGGCGATCGGATCGTTGATTACCCATGATCGCCCGGAGCTGGAATGGCCCAGCATCGAATCGACCTATCTGCTGACCGCCCACGGATTGTTATTGGCGCCGCTCGCCCTCGCGGTGGGCTTGGCTTTCAACCGGATCATGGCCGCGGCGCGCCCGGCTCACCTGATGCGGTCCTGGGTGCTGATCCCTGCGATCTCGGCCGCGGGGTTGCTGACCGGCATCTGTTCGCATTGGTGGCCCGAACTGCCCGGAAACGGCAAAAGCATCCTGACCGTCAGCCTGGCTTCCGGTATGACATTGTCGGCGGCGGCCGTAATTCTGGTGTTGAAGCCGCTGCTGACCGCACTGTTCCTGCGCGCCGGCGGCGCCGGCGGGATGCTGACGCCGTCGCTGGCAACCGGCGCGGCGGCGGGATCGTTGCTGGTGCTGGCAATCAACTCGGCGGCCGGAACACAGCTGCACGTTCCCGCGGTCTCGCTGGCCGGCGCGGCCGGCGTGCTGGCGGTCACTCAGGGCTCACCGATCTGGGCCGCGATCTTCGTCTGGGAACTCGCCAGACCCCCGATTTGGCTGCTGTTGCTTTTCCTGGTAACCGCGGTCGCGGCGCATGGGCTCAAGGCAATCGCCCTCGGTCACCGTGGCCGATCGACAGAGCCTTAAAGGCACTCGGGAGTGCCGCGCGGCAATGACGATCCGCCGCCACCCGAGCGGTGCCACCTTTGGCGAATGGGAGGGCCGCGGTATCGAATTGATCGACTCTGAGTGCTCACCAACTTGTTGAGCTTGTACAGGGCATAAATGCGACACGCTAAGGGGCCGGGGGAGGGCGTCGCGGCCATGGCTACCGAGCCTGAAAGGACCGATTATGTACATAACTATTGCGCACCAGCTATATGTTGTGTACTTAGAGCTGGCTACCCGTGAGACTGCGCAGCGTCTGAAAGTACACCCGTCTCGTGTGCGCGCGCTGATCGGGTCAGGGGGGCTGCGTGCCCGCCGGGTCGGCAGTCAGTGGCTCGTCGACGCCGACAGCGTGGACCGCCATGCGGCCCTTATCGCCGGGCGTGCGACGGGGCGGTCGATGTCGCCGCGCATCGCGTGGGCGGCTGCGGCCCACGTGGACGGAATTGCCGATGGACTTGCGGCCTCCGAAAGGTACCGGATACGGCGGCGCCTCGCCGGCTCGCGTCCAACCGTCGAGACGGTGCAGAGGTGGCTATCACGGCGATCCGACGACATTGGCCGCTACCGAGTAGGCGAACGCGATATTCCAGATCTGTTGGCAAGCGCCGACGTGGTGGCTTCCGGAGTGAGCGCCGCATCGCACTACGGCTTGGGTCTGGGCGTCGGCGGCGCTGGGGACGCTTATGTGAGCAGCCAGGTGCGCGACCGCTTGGTGCGGGACTACGCATTGATCCCTAGGACGCTGCTGATTTAGTGGCCCGGGTTTCGGCGTGCCTGACCGGGTTTGGCGCGGGTGTGCCATGAGGATCGGTGGGTGGCGTTGGGATGTGAGAATCGGCAGGGCCGGTTCGATGACGCGATGCTTCTGGTGGGTGATCAGTTGCCCGAGGGCAGCATCTATCGGCTGTTGGCCGAGCACGGCGGCGCGCTGTTCGGCGATGACTATTTCGCCGACTTGTTCAAGGCCTCGACGCGGGGCCGCCCGACTGTGCCGGCGCGCGTGGTGGCCACGGTGATGCTGTTGCAGGCCTACGAGGGCTTGTCGGATCGGGAAGCGTGTGACCGGCTGGCTTTCGACTTGCGTTGGAAGGCCGCTGCCGGGTTGACAGTGGGGGCGGAGGCTTTTCACCCCACGGTGCTCGTTGGGATGCGCAACCGGCTGCGGAAGTCCGATCGGCCGCGGCGGTTGTTCGATGACGTCAATACCACCGCCCAAGCGGCCGGGTTGTTACGGGGACGGCGGCGGGTGTTGGATTCCACCCCGTTGTTTGATGCGGTGGCCACTCAGGACACGGTGATCCAGTTGCGGGCCGCGATCCGCAAAGTACTGTCCGTGGCTGACCGGGCCGATCCTGCGTTGGCGGGTGCGGTGCGGCAGGTGCTGACCCGCGACGATGACTACGCCAGCCTGGGTAAGCCGCCGTGCGACTGGGACGACCCGAAAGCCCGAGAGTCGCTGGTGGATGCGCTGGCCCGCGATGCCCAGGCGGCGTTGGAGGTGCTGGATGGCCGCGAGTTGGACGGGCCGCTCGCCGAAGCCGCCCAGCTGCTGGGGTTGGTGGCCGGCCAAGACGTCGAGGCCGGCGAGGATGGGGTGTTTCGTATCGCCCGGCGGGTGGCCCGGGATCGGCTGATCTCCACCGTCGATGTCGAGGCCCGCCACGGGCACAAGTCACGGGCCCGTACCTTCGACGGTTACAAAAGTCACCTCAGTGTGGATCCGGATGAGGAGCTGATCACCAATGTGGCCATCACCGCGGCCAACACCGCCGATCGCGAGGTCATCGACGAGCTGCTGAACGAACCCGTCGCGGGCGCACCTGCCGATGCCGAATCGGACGATGACGATGACGACGGTAGCGACTCACAGAATGGTTCGGGGTCCAAAGGGTTTGAGGTGTATGGGGATTCGGCCTACGCCGGCGGGGCTACGCTGGATGAGCAGACCCAGCGGGGTCATGACATGCGCGCCAAAGTGCCTCCGGTGCGCAACGCCAACGGCTATTCCAAAGACCAGTTCAGGATTGATCTGGCCGGCCGCACCGTCACCTGCCCGGCTGATCACACCGTGAGCATCCGCGCTGGTGTGCGTCACCCCGTGGCGCGCTTCGGTGTGCTGTGTCAGTCGTGTCCGTTGCGGGCGGAGTGCACGAAGTCCCGTCGGGGGCGCGTGATCAGCATTCACCCGCGGGAAGCCGCGCTGCAGCACGCCAAAGCGCGCCAACGAGATCCGGCCTGGCAGCAGGACTACCGGACCTATCGGCCGGTGGTGGAACGCAAGATCAGCCACTTCACCCACCGCCCCTGGGGTGGCCGAAGAGCCCGCTGCCGCGGACACAAACGCATCCTGACCGACATCCTGGCCCGAGCCGGCGCCATCAACCTCGCCCGACTGGCCGCCCTGGGCCTACACCACGGAGCCGCGGGCTGGGCGATTGCCTGACCCCACCACCGACCGACCATCCAAGGGGTCAATTTTCAGATGCCGTCACGGGTCAGAATTCGGACGCCGTCGACGCCAACCCACCAGGGGCCATTACATCAGCGGCGTCCTAGCGATCGCGGCAATCTGACGCTGCGCGTGGTTGACCAGGGCTGGCACCTGGCGACCGCGACGGCGGCTGAAAATTGCCGCGTCGCTCCGCGGTTGATCACGGGTGTCGATCTCGTTGACGACGCAGATGCACGAACCCGCAGATCAGGGCGGGCATTTGATCAGCGCGGCACTCGACTCCTGGGCCAGGTGAAGTGATGGGGCGTGCGGGTCGGCGTGGCAACGCCGGGGTGTTGGCGGCGATCGCAGCGATCACCGGGCAGACACCGGACAGCCTCGAGGAGGCCTTTCGTGCTGCCACACAAGCTGATTCGGATACGAGTCTCGCGACAACGGAGGAAGTCGCGCGGGTAATCAACCTTGTTCGCACCCGCCTGGGGATGGCGCCAGCTGTTGACCGAGAGGCGCTACAAGGGCATTGATCTGCACTGGACGCGTTGAGCGAAGAGTCGGGCCCCGCAGTTGAGAGCCGTGACGTGCGTGCGTGAGATGTTTTGCTGCGCAACACTCCTGAGGCGATTCCTATCATCGATAGGCTGGACTGCGAGTGGTCGTCCTAGTTTGTGGACCCCCGGCGAAGGCACTGCTGCCCAGCGGCCACCAGACTGAGCGGTTTTGCGGTCAAGTCGTTGCAATTCCTTGAGTCGGTCCGGCCACTAGGGAATCGTCATAGCCTCCGCACCGACCCGGTCAGGTGCGGGTATCCCTTAGCTACGTTGCGCAACTCGAGATTCCAGCCGTCGCCATTCTCTTCGACATAGAGTCCCGCGGTTGCCGGCAGCACCACGGGCTTGGCGAACCGCACCGAATAACGCACGGCGTCTGGAAGCCGGCCTTCTATGTTGGCCAATACCGCCGCGGCACTGAACATCCCATGCGCGATGACGGTTGGAAACCCGAACAGCTTCGCGGCAATCGGGTTGGTGTGGATCGGATTGTGGTCGCCTCCGACGACCGCGTAGCGGCGGATCCGGCCGGGGGTGATGCGCAGGACGGTAGGCGCCGGAGGCAATTTGGGTTGCTTTTGCGGCGGCGGTTTGGGTTCGTCGGACAAGCTAGTGCGTTGCTGATGCAGGAACGTCGTCACCTGGTGCCAGGCAACCTCATTGCCCACGCTGACGTCGGTCACGATGTCGACCAACAGGCCCTTTCGGTGTTCGCGGAGATTCTCGGCATGCGCCTGCACACCAACCGTGTCGGTGACCGCGATTGGGCGGTACTGGGTGATCTGGTTCTCGGTGTGCACCGCTCCCATTGCGGCAAAAGGGAAGTCGAAGCCGGTCACCAGTGACATCACCGAGGGAAAGGTCAACGCGAACGGGTAGGTCAGCGGCACATTGTTGCCATAGCGCAGACCGGTGACCGCCGCATACGCCGCCACGTTGGCGTGGTCAATGGGGAGTTCCTCGACGGTCACCGTGCGGCTGGGCAGCTGATCTCCCCGCGGCACCACGGGTAACGCCCCGGCCGCCGCGCGCAGCATGTTTCGAAGGCCACTTGGTTGGTTCATTGCGACCTCCTAAGCACCAATCATGGCCTGACCGCAGACCCGAATGACGTTGCCGGTCACCGCGTTTGACGCGGGACTGGCGAAATAAGCGATGGTCTCGGCGACATCGATCGGCTGACCGCCCTGCAACAGCGAGTTCAGCCGGCGACCCACCTCGCGGGTGGCCAACGGGATGGCGGCCGTCATCTGGGTTTCGATGAAACCGGGTGCGACGGCATTGATTGTGATGCCCTTCTCGGCGAGCACCGGTGCCAGCGCCTGGGTGATGCCGATCATCCCGGCCTTGGTGGTGCCGTAGTTGGTCTGCCCGCGGTTGCCCGCAATCCCGGCGATCGACGACAGCCCGATCACCCGACCACCCTCGCCGATGGTGCCGTTGCCCACCAAGCCTTCGGTGAGCCGAAGGGGCGCAAGCAGATTGACGGCCAGCACGGCATCCCAGCGGGCGTCGTCCATGTTGGCCAACAGCTTGTCGCGGGTAATGCCGGCGTTGTTGACCAGGATGTCCGCCCGCCCGCCGTGATGGTCGCGGAGGTGCTCGGCGATCTTGTCGACGGCGTCCTCAGCGGTGACGTCAAGCCACAGCGGGGTGCCACCGACATTGTTGGCGGTTTCGGCCAGCGACTCTTCAGCCGACTCCACATCGATCGCGACGACGCGGGCGCCGTCGCGGGCGAACACCTCCGCTATCGTCGCACCGATGCCGCGGGCGGCGCCGGTCACGATCGCGACCTTGCCGTCTAGCGGCTTATCCCAATCAGCCGGTGGGGTGGAGTCTTGCGCGCCGACATAGAACACCTGGCCGTCGACGTAGGCCGACTTGGCCGACAGGATGAACCGCATGGTCGATTCCAGGCCGGTGGCGGCCGGTTTGGCGTCCGGCGCCAGATACACCAGCGCCACGGTCGACCCGTTGCGGACTTCCTTGCCCAGCGAGCGTGTGAAGCCCTCCAGCGCGCGCTGCGCGATCCGCTCGTCGGTGCTGCTGACCGCTTCCGGCGTGGTGCCCACCACCACGACACGTGCGCAGTGGGTGAGGTTGCGCAGCAGCGGCGTGAAAAACTCGTACAAGGCCTTCAATCCGGCCGGCGTCGTGATGCCAGTGGCGTCGAATACCAGCCCGCCGAACTTGTCGGCCCAGCGGCCGCCCAGGTTGTTGACCACCTGGTCGTAATCGCTGTCCAGTGCCGCCCGCAGCGGCTCGACGACCCGGCCCGCACCGCCGATCAACAAGGATCCGGCCAGCGGGGGGTCACCCGGACGGTAGCGGCGAAGCGTCTCGGGTTGCGGAACTCCGAGTTGCTTGGCCACGAACGATCCGGGTCCAGAGTTGACGACCTGCGAGAACAGATCCGACGAACGCTTGGGGGCCACTGAGCTGCCTTCCGTGTAGGGACGAACTTACTTCAGAGTAAGAACAGTGGGTAGTATTGCCTGCAGAGGCGGATACCCCAAAACTAACCCCCGGCGAGCAGCGACACACGGAGAATAAATTGGCCCCTGCAAGTTCTCAGCCGAGCCCGTCCAGACGACGAGTTGCCGTTCTTGGCGGCAACCGCATCCCCTTCGGTCGATCGGACCGTGCCTATGCCGAGGCGTCCAACCAGGACATGTTCACCGCCGCACTCGGAGGGCTGATCGACCGCTTCGGGCTGGCCGGTGAGCGGCTGGGCGCGGTGGTGGGCGGCGCGGTGCTGAAGCACAGCCGCGACTTCAACCTGATGCGCGAATGCGTGTTGGGGTCCGAGCTCTCGTCGTACACCCCTGCAGTCGACTTGCAGCAGGCGTGCGGCACCGGTCTGCAAGCGGCGATCGTCGCCGCCGACGGCATCGCCGCCGGCCGCTACGAAGTGGCCGCCGCCGGCGGGGTAGACACCACATCGGACGCGCCGATTGCGCTGGGCGACGATCTACGCCGCACCCTGCTGAAGCTGCGCCGCTCCAAGTCCAACGTGCAACGGCTGAAGCTGGTGGGCACCTTGCCCGCCAACCTCGGCATCGCGGTACCGGCCAACAGCGAGCCGCGGACCGGGCTGTCGATGGGCGAGCATGCAGCCATTACCGCCAAGCAAATGGGCATCAAGCGCGTCGACCAGGACGAGCTGGCCGTCGCCAGCCACCGCAACATGGCCAACGCCTACGATCGAGGTTTCTTCGACGACCTAGTCACGCCGTTCCTGGGCCTGTATCGCGACGACAACCTGCGCCCCGACGCCAGCATCGAGAAGCTGGCCGCGTTGCGCCCGGTCTTCGGGGTAAAGGCTGGCGACGCGACGATGACGGCGGGCAATTCGACTCCGCTGACCGACGGCGCTTCGGTCGCACTGTTGGCCAGCGAGGAGTGGGCGGCCGAGCGTTCACTGACCCCGCTGGCCTACTTCGTGGATGCCGAGACCGCGGCAGTGGACTACGTCAATGGAAACGACGGCCTGCTGATGGCCCCCACCTACGCGGTGCCCCGGCTTTTGGCGCGGAACGGCCTGACCTTGCAGGATTTCGATTTCTACGAAATCCACGAAGCGTTCGCTTCGGTGGTGCTGGCCCATCTTCAGGCATGGGAGTCCGAGGAATACTGCAAGCAGCGACTGGGCCTGGACGCTGCACTCGGGTCGATCGATCGGTCCAAGCTCAACGTCAACGGTTCGTCGCTGGCTGCCGGGCACCCCTTCGCGGCCACTGGCGGACGCATTCTCGCGCAGACGGCCAAGCAGATCGCCGAGAAGAAGGCGGAGCAAAAAGGCAAGTCCGGCAAGCCGGTTCGGGGACTGATTTCGATCTGCGCTGCGGGTGGCCAAGGTGTGGCCGCGATTCTCGAAGCGTGATGCCGGGGAGGCCGGCCCGCATGAAATTTCCGAATCGGTGGGTTAGTAAGGCGGCGATTTGGGTATCCCGACGCTCGGATAGCCCCGTGTTGTGGTCTGACCCCCCGACCCCGACGGCAACGCGGGGCAATCCCTAAGGTCGACCGCCGGTCAGCGGAGACGGGCGTACGAAAAAGACCGCCGCTGGAATGAGGGGATCCAGCGGCGGTCTTTTTTGGAACATCCGGTTTCGCCGAGACTCCACCCACGCAGACCCGTCGGCGGGCCCAAACGCAACGATCCCCCGCCTCTAAGGAGACGGGGGATCACCGCGTTTGCGGCCTAGAAGGCGGCCTCGTCGAGCTCCATGATCTCGTTGTCGAGCGTCTCGATCACCTCGCGGGTGCTGGTCAACAGGGGCAAGAAGTTCTTCGCGAAGAACGACGCCACCGCGACCTTGCCCTCGTAGAACGACCTTTCGGCACCGGTGGCACCGGCATCGAGCGCCTCGACGGCCACCGCCGCCTGACGCTGCAGCAACCAGCCGATAACCAGGTCGCCGACGCTCATCAGGAAGCGCACCGAACCCAGCCCGACCTTGTAGAGGCTGGTGACATCCTGCTGGGCAGCCATCAGGTAGCCGGTCAACGCGGCGGCCATCGCCTGCACATCGGTGAGCGCCTTGGCCAGCAGCGCACGTTCGGTCTTCAGCCGGCCGTTACCGGACTCGCTGTCGACGAACGCCTGGATCTGGCCCGACACGTGGGCCAACGCCACACCCTTGTCGCGGACGATCTTGCGGAAGAAGAAGTCCTGCGCCTGGATCGCGGTGGTGCCTTCGTACAGGGAGTCGATCTTGGCGTCACGGATGTACTGCTCGATCGGGTAGTCCTGCAGGAAGCCGGACCCACCGAGCGTCTGCAGGCTCTCGGTGAGCTTCGCATAGGCTTGCTCGGAACCGACACCCTTGACCACCGGCAGCATCAGGTCGTTGATCTTGACGGCCAGGTTGGCGTCCACGCCGTGCACCGCCTCGGCAACCGCCGCGTCCTGGTAGGTCGCGGTGTAGAGGTAGAGCGCACGCAGACCCTCGGCGTAGGCCTTCTGGGTCATCAGTGACCGGCGCACGTCGGGGTGGTGAGTGATTGTCACCCGCGGCGCGGTTTTGTCGGTCATCTGGGTCAGGTCGGCGCCCTGCACGCGGGACTTGGCGTATTCCAGCGCGTTCAGGTAGCCGGTCGACAACGTGGCGATGGCCTTGGTGCCGACCATCATGCGCGCCTGCTCGATGACTTCGAACATCTGCGCTATGCCCTCGTGCACCTCGCCGACCAGCCAGCCCTTGGCCGGCACGCCGTGCTGGCCCAGCGACAGCTCACAGGTCGCCGAGACCTTCAGGCCCATCTTGTGCTCGACGTTGGTGACGAACACGCCGTTACGCTCGCCCAATTCGCCGGTCTCGAAGTCGAACAGGAACTTGGGAACAAAGAACAGCGACAGTCCCTTGGTGCCGGGACCAGCCCCCTCGGGGCGGGCCAGCACGAGGTGGAAGATGTTCTCGAACAGGTCATCGGAATCACCCGAGGTGATGAACCGCTTAACCCCGTCGATATGCCAGGAACCGTCCTGCTGCTGTACGGCCTTGGTGCGGCCGGCACCTACGTCCGAGCCGGCGTCCGGCTCGGTCAGCACCATCGTCGAACCCCAGTTGCGCTCGGCGGCCAGCACGGCCCATTTCTTCTGTTGCTCGGTGCCGAGGTGGTAGAGGATCTGGGCGAAACCTGCGCCGCCGGCGTACATCCACACCGCCGGGTTGGCGCCCAGAATGTGCTCGTGCAGCGCCCACATCAATGACTTAGGCATCGGCATGCCGCCGAGCGCCTCGTCGAGGCCGGCTTTGTCCCAACCGGCTTCCAGCACCGCGTTGACGGACTTCTTGAACGACTCCGGGAGCGTCACCGAGTGGGTGTTCGGGTCGAAGACCGGCGGGTTGCGGTCGCCCTCGATGAATGATTCGGCGACGGGGCCCTCGGCCAGCCGGCTGACCTCGGCAAGCATTTCGCGGGCGGTGTCGGCGTCGAGGTCGGCGTACTCGCCCTTACCCAAAGCCTTGTCAACGCCCAAGACTTCGAACAGGTTGAATTCCTGGTCGCGGACGTTGCTCTTGTAGTGGCTCACTATGGTCCTCCTCATTGAGAGTGCCACCTTATGGTTGGGTACTCGCACAAAGTTACCCACCAGTAACACCGCTAAAATATCTCCGTTGCATAGTCGAACGCAAGTCAGTGTGAGCAAGATTGCACCGTCTAACTAACCATCCGGTTGGGATGGTGGTGATCCCATCCCCGGCAGGCCCGTCCACCTGCGACGATGATGGTCAGATGACTCACGCGGGAGGCGTCACGACGCTACCGGTGCTGGACCTGCGTGCGGACCCTGACCAACTGCGCAACGGCCTCCTCAAGGCGGCCCATGAGGTGGGTTTTTCTATCTGATCGGCCACCAGATGCCGCAGGTGCTTGCCGACAGGGTGCTCGCGGCCGCACGTCGGGTACTCGGCGGGTAGGGTCACTTCCGAGAATTCCGTTCTCGGCTCAAGGGACGAATGAAGACCGGTGAACTCGAATAGCAAGCTGACACCGTCGTCACTGCGTGAGGCCTTCGGTCACTTCCCCACTGGGGTAGTGGCCATCGCAGCCCAGGTTGATGGGGTGCGGGAAGGACTGGCGGCCAGCACCTTTGTACCTGTCTCGCTGGAACCGCCGTTGGTGTCGTTCTGCGTGCAGAACACCTCTACGACCTGGCCGAAGCTCAAAGGCGTGCCGATGCTGGGCATCAGCGTGCTGGGTGAGGCCCATGACGCCGCTGTGCGCACTCTGGCCGCCAAGACTGGCGATAGGTTCGCCGGCTTGGAGACGGTGTCCACCGGCAGCGGCGCGGTCTTCATCAAAGGCACCGCGTTATGGCTGGAGAGTGCCATCGAACAACTGATCCCTGCCGGGGATCACACGATCGTGGTGCTGCGGGTCAGCGAGGTGACGGTGGATTCGGCCGTGGCGCCGATTGTGTTCCATCGCAGCGAATTCCGTCGGCTCGGCGTCTGAACACGCAAATACTTTCGGTACATTCCGCCCTACCGGTCTGGCCAATCCGCCTATTGCTCGATGCGCTGAAACGGGGCCATCGCTCGAACTGGGCAACACGTGTTGGGCACAAAGCCTGGCGCAAGCAGGACTTCTAGGGGGATCCGCCTGTGGAACCGCACCCGGTAGCGCGGTCATCAGCGCCGCCGCGGCTGTGGTAGCCATTGTGTTCCAGTTGGCCGGTTCGTGGCCCAACATTGTCGCGATCAGCCTTGTGATTGCGCTTGCATCGATCGCCAATCACAGCGTCTTCACGGCGGGTCAACTGTGGATTGCTCATCACGCCGATCCGGCGTTGCGAATTTCGCTGATTTCCTGCGGACAGCTCGTCATCAGTGCCGGATTGATCGGTTTGAGTCCGGTGCTGTGCCTCATCGCCCAAGTCCACGACGTGGTGTGGCAAGTAGCGATAATTCTTCTGCTAAATCTGGCGGCCGCCTACTCGGCGATGCGGCTCGCTCCCGCGAATTGAGGGAAGGCTAGCGGCGGAACAACTTGTTGCCCAGCCACACCACCGGGTCGTACTTGCGGTCGGCGACCCGCTCCTTCATCGGGATCAGCGCGTTGTCGGTGATCTTGATGTTTTCCGGGCACACCTCGGTGCAGCACTTGGTGATGTTGCAGTAGCCCAGGCCGTGCTCGTCCTGCGCCAGTTTGCGCCGGTCGCGGGTGTCCAGCGGGTGCATCTCGAGCTCGGCGATCCGCATCAGGAACCGGGGCCCAGCGAACGCTTCCTTGTTTTCCTCGTGATCACGCACCACATGGCAGACGTTTTGGCATAGGAAGCATTCGATGCACTTGCGGAACTCCTGCGAGCGCGCAACATCAACCTGTGCCATCCGGTATTCACCGGGCTGCAGCTCCTTGGGTGGAGCGAAGGACGGGATCTCGCGCGCCTTCTGGTAGTTGAACGAGACGTCGGTGACCAGATCGCGAATTACCGGGAAGGTTCGCATCGGGGTAACGGTGACGATCTCGTCCTCGGCAAAAGTCGACATCCGGGTCATGCACATCAGCCGCGGTTTGCCGTTGATCTCGGCTGAGCAGGATCCGCACTTGCCCGCTTTGCAGTTCCAGCGCACCGCCAGGTCCGGCGATTGCGTTTGTTGCAGACGCAGGATGACGTCGAGCACCACCTCGCCCTCGTTGACCTCGACGGTGAAATCGCGGAGTTCGCCACCGGTTTCGTCGCCGCGCCAGACCCGCATGCTCGCGTTGTAGGTCATTTAGCCTCTCCGTCCTGGATGCGCGGCCAGCTCTTCGTCGGTGTAGTACTTCTCCAGCTCTGCGATCTCGAAGAGCTCCAGCAAGTCCGGCCGCATTGGTACCTGTGGCTGCCGCGTGATGCTGACGTGGGAACCGTCGGCGTTGCCTTCGGCGACCCGGCAGACCAGCAATGTGTTGCGCCAGTTGGGGTCCATGCCGGGATGGTCGTCGCGGGTGTGGCCGCCCCGGCTCTCGGTGCGTTCCAACGCGGCCTTAGCCACACACTCACTGACCAGAAGCATGCTGCGCAGGTCGATGGCAAGGTTCCAGCCGGGGTTGTATTGCCGGTGCCCTTCGACTTGCACGCGCTGGTACCGTTGCCGCAGCTCGCCCAGCAGGGTCAGCGCGCGGGATATCTCCTCCTCGGTGCGGATGATTCCGACCAGGTCGTTCATCAAGTACTGCAAGTCCATGTGCAGCGCATACGGGTTCTCCGGCGCTGAGCCATCTTTCGGGCCTTCAAAGGGCAGCAGCGCCTGCTGGGCCGCGGTATCGATGGCCGCCTGGGAGACGGCCGGACGGCTGCTCAGCGCGCGCACATAGTCGGCGGCGCCCAGGCCCGCCCGTCGGCCGAACACCAACAGATCGGACAGCGAATTGCCGCCGAGCCTGTTTGAGCCGTGCATGCCGCCGGAGCATTCGCCGGCGGCGAATAGACCGGGAACCGTCGCCGCACCGGTGTCCGCGTCGACCTCAACACCGCCCATCACGTAGTGACAAGTTGGCCCGACTTCCATTGGCTGCTTGGTGATGTCGACTTCGGCGAGCTCCATGAACTGGTGATACATCGACGGCAGCCGACGCTTGATGTCGGCGGGCGTCAGCCGCGATGCGATATCGAGGTAAACCCCCCCATGGGGAGTTCCGCGGCCGGCTTTGACCTCCGAGTTGATCGCACGCGCGACCTCGTCACGCGGCAGCAAGTCCGGAGTGCGACGGGCCGAATCATTGTCCTTGAGCCATTGGTCAGCTTCTTGTTCGGTTTCGGCGTACTGACCTTTGAACACCGGGGGGATGTAGTCGAACATGAATCGTTTGCCGTCGGAGTTCTTCAGCACTCCGCCGTCACCGCGAACACCTTCGGTGACCAATATCCCCTTCACGCTAGGCGGCCATACCATGCCCGTCGGGTGAAATTGGACGAACTCCATATTGATCAGCGTTGCGCCCGCGCGCAGCGCCAAGGCGTGCCCGTCACCGGTGTACTCCCAGGAGTTGGACGTCACCTTGAACGACTTGCCGATGCCGCCGGTGGCGAGCACCACCGCTGGGGCCTCGAACAGGATGAAACGGCCGCTTTCCCGCCAGTAGCCGAACGCTCCGGCGATCCGCTGCTCATTTTGGGGACCGTCCTTGATCAGTTCGGTGATCGTGCATTCGGCGAACACCTTGATCCGGGCCTCGTAATCGCCGAGTTCGGCGTGATCCTCCTGCTGCAGCGAGACGATCTTCTGCTGCATGGTCCGGATCAATTCCAGGCCGGTGCGGTCGCCGACGTGTGCCAGCCGTGGGTAGGTGTGCCCGCCGAAGTTGCGCTGGCTGATCCGGCCGTCGTTGGTGCGGTCGAACAGCGCGCCGTAGGTCTCCAGCTCCCAAACTCGGTCGGGTGCCTCCTTGGCGTGCAGTTCGGCCATCCGCCAGTTGTTTAGGAACTTCCCGCCGCGCATGGTGTCACCGAAGTGGGTCTTCCAGTTATCTTTCGGGTTGGTATTACCCATCGCGGCCGCACAGCCGCCCTCGGCCATAACCGTATGGGCTTTGCCGAATAGGGATTTGCACACCACCGCAACCTTCAGGCCGCGCTCGCGCGCCTCGATGACCGCGCGCAACCCAGCGCCGCCGGCACCGATCACCACCACGTCGTAGGAGTGCCGTTCGACCTCAACCATGAAACCTCGCTAGCCTAATTCTGGTAATCCCGAAATGGCTTATCAGCCAATAAATCTGAAGTCTTGAATGGTTCCGCTGGCGACCAGCATGATGTAAAAGTCGGTCAGCGACAACGTCCCCAACGTGATCCATGCAAACATCATGTGCCGGGTATTCAACTTGCTGACTTGTGTCCAGATCCAATACCGGACAGGGTGTTTGGAGAAATGCTTCAACCGGCCACCGGTAACATGCCGGCACGAATGGCAAGAGATCGTGTAGGCCCACAGAAGAATCACGTTGACCACCAAAACCACGTTGCCCAAACCGAACCCGAAACCGGTGGGCGAGTGGAACGCCGCTATCGCGTCGTAGGTGTTAATCAGTGACACCACCATCGCGAAGTAGAAGAAGTAGCGGTGACTGTTCTGAATGATTAGCGGAAAGCGGGTTTCGCCGGTGTAGTGCGCACGCGGTTCTGGTACAGCGCAGCCGGTCGGTGACTGCCACACCGACCGGTAGTAGGCCTTGCGGTAGTAGTAACAAGTGATCCGGAAACCGAGTAGGAACGGTAATACCATCGCGCCCAACGGAATCCACCATGGGAAATGTCCGAACCAGACGCCCAGGTGGCTGGCGCCGGGTGCGCAGGATGCACTGACGCACGGCGAGTAGAACGGTGTCAGATAATGGTATTTCTCCACCCAGTACCCGCTGCCCCAAAACGCCCGCGTGGTCGCGTAGAGGATGAACGTCAACAACCCGACGTTGGTTACCAGCGGTGCCCACCACCAAAGGTCGGTACGCAATGTCCGGTCGGGTATTTGGGCCCGGGTGGCTGAGAAAACGCCGGACGCAGGACGGTTCGCCGTGGGTGCGCTCATCAAGTGTGTCCTCTTCGAGTGTTATCTCGTCGAAGGGTACACAGAGTGAGAGCCCCCTATTTAGGGGGGCTTCCTTGTCAGTACCTGCTTGTCAATACCTGCTGTGACCCCCGACACCCTCGTCGTCGACATCACGCCAGAAATCCCGGTCGTAGTCGGTGTCGGGGATGGCGATCTTCTCGCCGGATTGCTGCACAGTGGCGCGATCCAAATCCAATTCAGACACGTCGGTGTCGAGTAATTGGATGTCGCTGAGGATTCGATCGGCGTCGATGACGATGCGACGCATCGCCGGGTTGTCGCCGTAGCGGGTCTTCAGCGAGGTCACGCACCGCCGCAAACCACCGATAAGGTCGTGCAGTTCGGCAAGTTCAGTAGTCGCGGACAACGGATGCTCCCTGGGCTAACGGGTGTTATGGATCACAGTACGCCAACCCGATACTATCCACAGTCCAAGCCCGACGTCGGATTACCCGACGTCGCCTGGCCCGGAAGCAATGCTCATGCCAGGTCAAACCACGCCGGCCGAGCGCGCCAGGACGTTGCTGGAGCTACATCAACCTGGCGACCCGGTAGTGCCGCCGACGGTGTGGGACGCCTGGTCGGCGCGGTTGGCCACCGATGCCGGCTTCGGCGATAAATGCCCAGCAGACGCAAAAGCTCCCGCCGCGCCGCGCGGGCGGGAGCTTTTGCGTCTGTTCGCGCCGGTTACTTCGTGATTGCGATGCGCTGCGCCTGAGACCCGGCATAGGCGCCGGTTACCCGGACGGTCAGAACGCCGGCGTCATACGAAGCCGCGATGGCCTCGCTGGTGACGTGCCCGGGCAGCTGGAAGGAACGCCGGAACGAGCCGTAACGGATCTCACGCAATGTGCGACCGTCTTTGTCTTCCGCGTGCTCGTCACGGTGTTCGCCATGAATTACCAGGCGGCCACGGTCCAGCTCTACGGTGACGTCTTTCTCGACGTCAACACCCGGCAGTTCCAGCCGAACCACTGCGTCATCGCCGTCCTTGACGATCTCGGCGGCTGGGTTGAATCCGCTGGTCGCTGGCCTGTACCAATCTAAGGATGCGGGACCGAAGAAGTCGCGCAGCCAGCGATCAGTGTCCCAGGCCGGACGCGACCACAGTGCGAGATTGCTCATGGATGTCTCCTTATACTTCCTTGTGGGTTTGCTGTGTCCGGCGCCTTGTCGGCCGGCTACTACCAATAACTTGAGTCCACCGCGCTTAAGTTCCACCTGGGCGTTCGCGCTGGGCGAACGGAGTCACACAGCTTCTCGTCAGGTGTGATCACAGCGTCATCCGCACGTCACATTCGGCGATTTTTCGGTAATTTCCTGCCCTTACCCTCAGATCCATGTCATCGGCCGGAAGTCTGCGCGCGTGCGATGCCGACTCAGCCTGCCCGAGCCACGTGCTTGTGGTGGGGCACGGCATGGTGGGCCACCGGTTTGTGGAGGCGCTTCGGGCCCGTGACACAACCGGTTCCTGGCGGATTACGGTGCTGGCCGAGGAGGCCGATCCGGCCTACGACCGCGTCGGCCTCACGTCCTACACCGAAAGCTGGGACCGCAACCTGCTGGCTTTGCCGGGCAACGACTACGCCGGTGACGAGCGGGTGCGGTTGCTGTTGAACACGCGGGTCAGCGAGATCGACCGTGCGACAAAGTCGGTGGTTACCACGGATGGTCAGCGGCACAGTTACGACACCCTGGTGCTGGCCACTGGGTCCTACGCCTTCGTGCCGCCGGTGCCCGGCCACGACCTGCCCCTCTGCCACGTCTACCGCACGCTGGACGACCTCGACGCCATTCGTGCCGGCGCCCAGCGCACCCTGGACTCTGGTCGCGCGGGCGCAGGGGTGGTCATCGGCGGCGGCCTGTTGGGGCTGGAGGCCGCGAATGCGTTGCGCCAGTTCGGTTTGCGGACACACGTCGTCGAGATGATGCCGCGATTAATGGCCCAGCAAATCGACGAGGCCGGCGGTGCACTGCTGGCCCGGATGATCACCGATCTGGGAATCGCGATCCACGTCGGTACGGGCACCGAATCAATTGAGTCCGTTACGCATTCGGACGGTTCGGAGTCGATGCGGGTACGCCTGAGCGACGGTGAGGTCATCGATGCCGGTGTGCTGATTTTCGCCGCTGGGATCCGACCGCGCGACGAACTAGCGCGGGCGGCCGGGTTGACGATCGCCGAGCGGGGCGGGGTGCTCACCGACTTGTCCTGCCAGACAAGCGATCCCGATATTTACGCGGTTGGCGAGGTCGCCGCGATCGAGGGGCGGTGCTACGGCCTGGTCGGACCCGGCTACACCAGCGCGGAGGTGGTGGCCGACCGGCTGCTGGACGGCACCGCGGAGTTCCCGGAAGCCGACTTGTCGACCAAGCTCAAGCTGTTGGGTGTTGACGTCGCTAGTTTCGGCGACGCGATGGGTGCGACCGAGAACTGTCTCGAGGTCGTCATCAACGATGCGGTCAACCGCACCTACGCCAAACTTGTGCTCTCCGATGACGCCAAGACGCTGCTCGGCGGCGTGCTGGTGGGCGATGCCTCGTCGTACGGGGTATTGCGGCCCATGGTCGGTAGTGAACTGCCCGGGGACCCGCTGGCTTTGATCGCGCCGGCCGGCTCCGGGGACGGCGCGGGCGCTTTGGGTGTTGGGGCGCTACCGGATTCGGCGCAGATCTGCTCGTGCAACAACGTCACCAAGGGTGATCTGAGGTGCGCGATCGCCGACGGCTGCGGTGACGTTCCCGCGCTCAAGTCGTGCACCTCGGCCGGCACTTCGTGCGGATCGTGCGTGCCCCTGCTCAAGCAGCTGTTGGAGGCCGAGGGCGTGGAACAGTCCAAGGCGCTGTGCGAGCACTTCAGCCAGTCGCGAGCCGAGCTCTTCCAAATCATCACCGCCACCGAAACCCGGACCTTCTCCGGGCTGCTGGAGCGCTTCGGCCGCGGAAAGGGTTGCGACATCTGTAAACCCGCGGTCGCCTCCATCCTGGCGTCCACCGGCTCCGACCACATTCTCGACGGCGAGCAGGCGTCATTGCAGGATTCCAACGACCACTTCCTGGCCAACATCCAGAAGAACGGCAGCTACTCGGTGGTTCCCCGGGTGCCCGGCGGTGACATCAAGCCCGAGCACCTGATCCTGATCGGCCAGATCGCGCAGGACTTCGGGTTGTACACCAAGATCACCGGCGGCCAGCGGATCGACTTGTTCGGCGCCCGAGTGGACCAGCTGCCGCTGATCTGGAAGCGGCTGGTGGACGGCGGCATGGAATCGGGCCACGCCTACGGCAAAGCGCTGCGCACCGTCAAGAGTTGCGTGGGCAGCGACTGGTGCCGCTACGGGCAGCAGGATTCGGTGCAGCTGGCCATCGATCTCGAACTGCGCTACCGCGGTCTGCGGGCACCGCACAAGATCAAGCTGGGCGTCTCGGGCTGCGCGCGGGAGTGCGCCGAGGCGCGCGGTAAGGACGTTGGCGTCATCGCCACCGAAAAGGGCTGGAACCTCTACGTCGGCGGCAACGGTGGTATGACCCCCAAGCATGCCCAGCTGCTGGCTAGCGACCTCGACACCGAGACGCTGACTCGCTACGTCGACCGGTTCCTTATGTACTACATCCGCACCGCAGACCGGCTGCAGCGCACTGCGCCATGGGTGGAATCGCTTGGCCTCGATCACGTGCGCGAGGTCGTCTGTGACGACTCGCTGGGCCTGGCCGAGGAATTCGAGGCCGCGATGGAGCGGCATGTTGCCAACTACAAATGCGAATGGAAGGGCGTGCTGGAGGACCCGGACAAGCTGTCGCGGTTCGTTTCATTCGTCAACGCCCCCGACGCTGTCGACGCCACAGTGGCATTTACCGAACGCGCCGGCCGCAAAGTGCCTGTGCCCATTGGCATGCCGCGGGTCAGATCGTAATCAGGGAGGAATCATGACGCTTCTCAACGACATTCAGGTATGGATCACCGCCTGCGACTATGACCGCCTTATCCCGGGGCGCGGTGTGGGCGTCCTGCTCGACGACGGCAGCCAGGCGGCGTTGTTCCGGCTGGACGACGGCTCGGTGCGCGCGGTGGGCAATGTCGACCCGTTCTCCGGCGCGGCAGTGTTGTCCCGCGGGATAGTTGGCGACCGCGGAGGTCGTGCCACTGTCCAATCGCCGATCCTGAAGCAGGCTTTCGCGCTCGACGACGGGTCGTGCCTTGACGACCCGCGCGTGTCGGTGCCGGTGTACCCGGCGCGGGTGACGCCCGAAGGCCACATACAAGTCGCCCGGATCGCCGCCTGAGCGAATTGGCGGCGACCCGCTGCGCCCGGCTCCGCCGCGCTTGCGATCGCCGCGGGCCGGGGTCGGCTAGTCGATCTTGCCGACGAGATAGCGCTGCATCGTCGGGCCAATGGCATCGACGAGGGCTTCGACCGACATTGAGTGCAGGGGTTCGGAGCGCACGCCGTAGCGCATGATGCCCAAACCAACAAGCTGAGAGGCGCACAACGATGCCCGGATGGCGATCTTGTCCGCCCCCAGCATCTTGAGTAGCGGGTTGAAGATTGGCCCGATGAACATGGACTGCACGACTTCGGCGGTCTTGGCCAGCCCGGTCGATGCGATGGCGCTCGCGGCAAACGGACCGCCGTCGGCCGCATCCCACGTGGTGATCAGCACGTACAGCGTCCGCCTGCCAACCTGATTGACGCTCCCGGTGACGATCTTGTCGATGAACTCTGGTGTGCCGAACGGTAACCGCAGCATCTTCGCTACCGGGTCGAGGAGCCCACGCGACGGCTCTTCGTTACGGGCCATGGTGTCAGGATCGCCCGGAAGGCAGCAAAGATCAAGCGTCGCCGCCGCCGGCGCGCCTTGCCGGCAAAGCTGTGTGCACCGCGCAATTCGGTAGGTGGTGTGGGCGTTGAGTGCCTTTTCGGCGCGGCATCGCCCTGCGGAATCGGTTGACAATCAGCCGCGCCACATCGGGATGGGTGCCCACCGGTGTGGTTACCAGATCTGCGCCGCAGTCACGTAACCGCTCTTGGAACAGGCCTTCGGCAAGAAGGTAGGAGGCAACCACGACACGACCCGCGCCATGGCGGCGAGCATTAGCGACCGCGATTGCTACATCAGGATCACCGGTGGCCGCAAAGCCCAAATTTACCCGCGATCCGATCAGCGCGGACAGCAGCGCCGCCGTGTGACACAGGTCGGCGTACGCCCTTCGGTTCGATGTGCCCGCGGCCCCGAGGATCACCGAATCGCCGGCACGCCAACCTGATTCCACCAACTGCTGGGCGACTATCCGGGCAATGTCGGAACTTGGCCCCAAAGCGGGGGTAACGGTGACATTCGGGTGGCCGCTTGCTATGACATGGGCGGGTAGGTCGGCGCGAACATGATATCCGCGGGACAAGAAGGCCGGCACCACAATTGCGGGCCGCCGGCAAGCCTCGGCATGACAAAGTGCCGAAAGCACTTCGCTCGGTGTGGGTCCCAGCACGTCGACGAAAGCAACCTGCACGGTCGCCTCTACCAGCGTGCTCACCCGCGCGGCAAGGTCGCCGATCATGGCGACGCCCGAGGGTCGACGGGTTCCGTGTGCCGCGAGGATCAGACTCACCGGGCTCCCCGCTCGGGATCCACGGCCAGCCGGTAACCCCGTTTGACCACCGTTGCCACGATGTTCTTGTCGCCCAACGCCGTTCGCAGCCGCAGCACCGCGGTGTCCACGGCGTGGGTGTCGTCGCCGTTACCGGGCAGCACGCGTAGCAGGTCACCGCGTGCGACGACGTCGCCGGGACGCTGCGCCAGCGCTCGCAGGATCGCCATTCCCGACCCTGAGAGTGTCTTGACCGAACCGTCGACCAGAACGCAGGTCCCGCGAATGTCGATCAGGTGGCCGGCGACCTTCAGACTGCACGACCCCAGCAGCGGCAGCTCCTCGGCAATGTGGCGAGCCAAGGCTCCCAATCGCATTCGCTCGGGCGCCGACGTCGGTATGCCCCTTCGGATCAACGGCCGCGACGTTACCGGTCCGACGCACATCGCGTGTACCGCAGTGCGCATCGCTTCCACCAATTGGTCCTCGATGCCCAACTCGCGGCCGCGTTCTAACACCGCCGCCGCTGCAGGTGCGGATGTGAAACTGACCGCGTCGAACTGTCGCCGGGCAATCCCGGTGACCAACTGGTCGAATTCACCGCCGAGTGGTGTTGGTTTCCAGCGGTACACCCGGAGGGGTACCACTTCGGCACCGGCGGAACGCAACCCGCTGAGAAAATCGGGGAACGGATCCCACGCATCGGCCGCCCCGTGCAGCTGGATAGCGATGCGCATTCCGGATACGCCTGACTCGAGCAGATATTCCAGCACTTCTTGCGACGACTCCGATTCCGGAGACCACTCCTCGCGCAGGCCGGCGGCGCGCAACGCCCCGGTAGCCTTTGGTCCGCGCGACACGATCCGGGCCGCCGACAACGATTCGACGAGTTGGCTGGCCAACCCCCACCCCTCGGCCGCCGCCACCCAGCCGCGAAAGCCAATGCCGGTGTGCGCTACCAAGATGTCGGGCGGGTTAACGATCAATGCCTCGGTGTTGCTGTGCAGTTCATCGTCGTCAGGCAGCGCGATCATGCTGATCGCCGGAGCACTGTAGACCTCGGCCCCCTGGCGCCGCAGCATTGCGCACAGCTCGTCGGCGCGGCGAGCTGACGTCACCGCAACCCGGTAGCCGGTTAGTGGCGCAGAGTCTGGCTGGGCCATATGAAGTTTGTATGCCTACGAAATTTCAGTCGCGTTACCAAGCAATTGCTGACGCATTGCCCGCTGCAGCGGCGCCAATCACACCCGGGCTGGCACGCATTCAGTCTTCGTCTGGGGGATGTTTGCTGCCGAAAACGGCCTCCGCACATACATCACCCAGGTTAGGAGCGCAGCAACGACGTAGGAGGCCATGAACAACCAGTACGCCGACGTCTCCGTGCCGCTGCGGAGGTAGGACTCTCGTAGCGCCAAGTTGATGCCCACTCCGCCGAGTGCTCCCACCGCCGCACAGAATCCGATCAGCGATCCTGACATGGCGCGCGACCAGTGGCGGCGTTCCGCCTCGCTGAGGCTCAACCCGCGACTCCGTGCTTCAAAGATCGACGGGATCAGCTTGAACACCGATCCATTGCCCATGCCGGCAAGAATGAACAAAGCAATGAATCCAACGACGTAGCCGATCATGGTGACGGCACTCGTGCTGGCGCCGTTGTCGTCCAGGGTGCTGATGCCGACCAGCAGCCCAGCGGCCAGGATCATGCCGCCTAGTACTCCCAGGGTGACGCGGCTGCCACCGATGCGATCGGCCAGCCGGCCACCGTATATCCGGGCCAGCGAACCCAGTAGCGGCCCAACGAAGGCGATCTGCGCGGCGTGGAGCGACGCGTGCTTCACACTTTCGCCGCCGGCCTCAAAGTTGACTTGCAGCACCTGGCCGAACGCGAATGCAAACCCGATCCAGGAGCCAAAGGTGCATATGTAGAGCAGCGAGATTACCCACGTGTGACGCACGAAAAGAATGGAACGCATGGTGTTTGCCTCGATGCCATGGTCGAGGTTGTCCATGAACAGTGCCGCGGCGATGCCAACGATTGCCAATAGCACCAGGTAGACCGCGCAGACCCAGTACGGCGCTTCGTGGCCGGCGGTGGCCAGCACCAGCAGGCCGACCAGTTGAATCACCGCGACGCCCAGATTGCCGCCGCCGGCGTTGACCGCCAGCGCCCACCCCTTGAGCCGCTGTGGGTAGAACGCGTTGACGTTGGCCAGCGATGCCGCGTAGTTGCCGCCGCCAAGGCCGGTCAGCGCCGCGCACACCACATACGGCCACAGCGGTAGCCCGGGGTTCGCGAGCAGCACGATGGTTCCCACGGTCGGGATCAGTAGCACGAACGCCGAGAACGTCGTCCAGTTGCGGCCGCCGAATTTGGCGATGCCCAAGGTGTAGGGGATGCGCACGCAGCCGCCGACCAGAGTGGCTACTGCGCCGAGCAACAGCTTGTCGCCGGCGGCGAAGCCGTACACGGATGCCGGCATAAACAGCGTCATCACCGACCACAGGGACCAGATCGAAAAAGCCACATGGTCGCCGGCGACCGTGCACAGCAGATTGCGCCGGGCGATCTTGTTGTTGCCGGCATTCCAGGCCGCGGTGTCTTCAGGATTCCAGTCCGCGATGTGATGGTTTCGCCCCATACGGTCTTTCGCCTTTCGTGGCCGATGCATAGAACGGGTTGTGTCCGAATCGATGTGATGCTGGCCAAGGTGCTGGCCGCGTGGGCGCCTCAAGATGAACAGCCGTACAGCCCCGCGTGTTTCGATGCTCACATCGATGATGGAAGACAGTCAAATCAAGCGCGGCAATATCGGCTGAAAGTTGAATCCCAGTTCTCTGGTAGGTCGCTGAAAAGTCGATCCGTTACCAGACATCTCCTGCGCGCCAATCGCACATCAGCTCCGCGGAGGTGTCTAGCTCGATGTCGACCGGCAACACGAAGATCGTTCCGTCGTCGTCGGGTGTGCGCATCGGACCGGCGGGGGCCAGCACCGACGTCGGGCCCAGCCAGGGCAACCACCCGCGCGATGCGTACAGCCGGCGAGCCCGCGCCGAGGAGCTGAGCGCTCCGAGTTGGTAGGCGCCGCGCATTACCTGTTCGACCCCGTCCAGCAGCGCCCGCACCAGCCCCTGTCCACGCCAATCCTCCCGTACCGCAACACCTTCGACGTAGCCGCAGCGCAGCGCTCGATCGCGGTATATCAGCCGGCGCTGCACCACGGCGGCATGCGCGATGATCGCGCCGTGATGCCAGATCAGGGCATGCATCCCGCCCAGCGTGTGCTCCCAGTCCGTCTCGGTGAAGTCGCCAGCGAAGGCGCCGGTGACCATCTCACGGATACCCTGACGAGTCTCGCTGTCGAGATCGGAGGTGTGGACCAGGCGAGCCGTGTGTACCTGCGGGTGCAATTAGGACCAGGTTCTGGCCGGGGAGCGCGGCCGCGCCCAGTGCATCCGCACATACTGGCCGGGCCGCACCTGGGCGACCTTGTCGATGTCCTCGTCGACCACGACGCCGACGACCGGGTAGCCGCCGGTGATCGGGTGATCGGGGCCCAGGATCACTGGTAATCCATTGGGCGGCACCTGAATGGCGCCACGGGTAGCGCCCTCACTGGGCAATTGCCGGTTTGGGTCGCGATATTGCATTGGGCGGCCTTCCATTCGCATTCCCACCCGGTCGCTGCGGTTGGATGCCATCCAGATCGTGTGCACCAAGGCATCGGGATCTACGAACCAGTCGTCGCGCGGCCCCGGCACCACCATCAGTTCCACTAGATGCGCGGCGATCGCGGGCACCGGGGCCTGGTCGAGTTCGGGGTAGTCATCGGTGTGTTCGCCGACCGGTATTACATCACCGGCTTGCAGTGGCAACGGTCCGATCGCCGACATCACGTCGTAGCTGCGCGATCCCAGGACCGGCGTGACGCCGATCCCGCCGCGCACCGCCAGGTACGTCCGCAGGCCGGCGCGCGGGGTGCCCAGTGAGATCACCTGGCCATCCCGGACATGGTGAATGCTGTTGGTGCCGAACAATTTTCCGTTGACAGTGGGGTCGGTATCGGCACCCGTCACCGCGATATCGACGTCACCGCCGCGTACCCGGGCCGAGAAGCCGCCGAACGTCACTTCGATGGTGGCGCGGTCGCGGGGATTGGCGACCAGTCGGTTGGCCAGCGTGTGCGAGCGCCGGTCGGCGGCACCGGACCGGCCGACGCCGAGGTGAGCCAGGCCCGCGCGGCCGAGGTCCTGGACGACGGCTAGTGGTCCACTACGCAGGATTTCCAGAGTTGTTGTCACGCCATCCTCCTCTTCGGGATCGCCAACTGGCGATTACGCGGCCCGGAACCGCACCCATGTGCCCTGTGTGAGCAGGGCCGGGTTGGGTCGGTCGATATCCCACAGATCGGCGTCGGTGTGGCCGATGATCTGCCACCCGCCGGGCCATTGGCGTGGATATACAGCGCTGAATTCGCCTGCGAGGGCGACCGAACCGGCCGGCACCGACGTCCGCAGCTCGGCCCGGCGCGGCACCCGCAGACGCGGGTCGCCGCCTACGAGGTACGCGAAACCCGGAGTGGACCCGCTGAAGCCCACGCGCCAGGGGGTGTTGGTGTGGGCGTTGATGACCTGTGCGGTGGTCAGACCGGTATGGCTGGCGACCTCGGTGAGGTCTGGGCCGTCGTAGATGACGTCGATCACCACGGTGTCCTGGTGATCCACAGAAGCCATCGCGTCAGGGGTAACCCGCAACTTGCGCATGCGCTGCCGGGTGACCCCCTGGTAGCGGGGTGCGTTGAGCTTCACCAGCACGGTACGCGAGGCCGGGACGATATCGACCACGCCGGGCAGCGCCGCCCCACGCAACGCGGCTGTCCATGCCAATACGTCGGCGGTGCTGTCGCATTCCAGCATCAGCGCTTGGTCGCCGTAGTCGAGAACCGGGCACGTCAGCGGGTCCGTGGTCGGTTCCATTGAGAGATCCGTCACACTCATTCTTCGACGGTAACGCTGGGATTCGAGGGTCGGCCAGGATTTTCGAGGTCTGCCAGAGGTGCCTTAGCAAATGCTCATGCGGCTCATGGGGAAAGGATCTTGGCGATCAACGGGGGTAGTTGATCGGCCACCACGGGATAACTCAGCACCGACGAGAAGGCGATCGCCCCGGCCTGGTCCTTGGTGGTGAAGATGTGGCGGTTCTGCCCGGTCGCCTGCGACGCCGCGACGTCCGGATCGGCCAGCAATGCCTGTTGCTCCGCCGGACTCTCGGTGGTCCAGATCAGTACGTCGGCCGAATCAAGGACCGCTTTGATGTGGTCCCGCGGGATGACCGCGCGGTGATCGCTGCCAAAGGGCTTGATGCTGTCGGCGATGACGAGGCCCATCTGGTTCAAGAAATCGGTACGCCAGCCCGCCATGGTTGCGACCACCGTGCCTTGCCAGAGCTTGCCCTGCATCAGCAGCGCCTTCTTGCCCTTCCATTGCGGATTCCGCTGGCCGATATCGGCGAACTTCCGGTCGACGGCGTCGATCATCGACGTCATTTGGTCGGCCTGGAATACCGCCTGGCCGATCGCGGTGGCCTGGTCCTTCCACGGCTCAAAGAACGCGTCGCCGCCCGACTGCGCAATGGTCGGGGCGATCGCCGAAAGCTTTTGATACGTATCGGCGTCGAGGCCGGCGTTGATGGCCACGATCAGGTCGGGTTTCAGGCCCGCGATCTGGTCGATTTGAATTCCGTCGTCCAGATTCAGGACTACCGGCCGCGCCGCACCGAGCTTGGGCTGGGCCCACGGCCACACCGCGAACGGCTGGTCGCCGAACCAGTTGGTCACTGCGATCGGCACCACCCCCACCGCAAGCAAGTCGTCCTGTTCGGTGTATCCGGCGCTGACCACGCGCTTGGGGGGTTCCTTGATGACGGTCTGGCCGAACAGGTGGGTGACTGTCACCGCACCGCCGCCAGCAGTGCCCGGCGCCGGCTTCGGCCTGGAGCACGCCGCGAGCAACCCTGCAGCCCCGGCGACCTGCAAGAAGCCCCGCCGATTCCATCGCTGTTGCACCGCGTGAGAGTATCGCGTTTCCAGACCCGCACCTGCACCAACGGGCAGCTGGACCGCTCAGCCCAACGGCATGCCGCCGTCGACCGCGGTGTGTTCCCAGATGGTGTTAGGTGGGCGTGCCATATCCGCCGCCGCCTGGGGTTTCGATCACGAGCGTGTCGCCGGCCCCGACCTCCATAGAGTCACACCCGGCCAGGTCGACCGTGCTGCCGTCGGCGCGTTCTATCCGATTGCGGCCCGGGGCTCCCGCCGAGCCGCCGGCCATCCCGTAGGGCGGAACCCGCCGATGACCCGACAACGTGCTCACCGTCATGGGCGCGGTGAACTCGATCCGACGGACCGCTCCGTCACCGCCACGCCACCGCCCGGCGCCACCGCTGCCAGGCCGAATGGCGAACTCCTGCAGCAGCACCGGGAAGCGCGATTCGAGCACTTCGGGATCGGTGAGCCGAGAGTTCGTCATGTGTGTCTGCACGACCGACACCCCGTCGAACCCGTCGCCGGCGCCAGAGCCGGACCCAATGGTCTCGTAGTACTGATGCTGATCGTTCCCGAAGGTGACGTTGTTCATCGTCCCGGACCCCTCGGCTTGCACACGCAAGGCGGCGAACAGTGCGCCGGTGATTGCTTGCGAGGTTTCCACGTTCCCAGCGACAACCGCGGCCGGGTAGGTCGGCGCGAGCATCGAGCCTTCCGGGACGACGATGCGCAGCGGTCGCAGGCAACCGTCGTTGAGCGGGATATCGTCGGCGACCAGTGTTCGGAACACGTAGAGTACTGCGGCGTTCACGACCGACGACGGCGCGTTGAAGTTCGTGCTGAGTTGGGGCGAAGTCCCGGTGAAGTCGATGATCGCGCTGCGGGCGGCGCGGTCGACGGTGACGCGGATGGCGATCGTGGCGCTGGAATCCATGCGGTAGCGGTATTCGCCATCATCGAGCCGGTCGATGACGCGGCGGACCGCCTCCTCGGCGTTGTCCTGGACGTGGCGCATGTACGCCTGCACGACATCGAGTCCGAAATGATCGATCATCTTGTCGACCTCGTCGACTCCCTTTTTGTTTGCGGCGATCTGCGCGCGGAGATCGGCGAGGTTGGTGTCGGGATTGCGGGATGGGAACGGCGCCTCGGTGAGTAGCCGCCGGGTTTCGGCTTCGCGGAACTGCCCTTTTTCGGCGAGGAGCCAGTTGTCGAACAGCACGCCTTCTTCGTGGATCTGATGACTGTCGGCGGGCATGGAACCGGGGGTGATCCCGCCGATTTCGGCATGGTGTCCTCGGGACGCGACGAAAAATAGGATCCGCTGACCCGGATCGTCGAACACCGGGGTCACGACGGTGACATCCGGCAGGTGGGTACCGCCGTGGTAGGGGTCGTTGACTGCGTAGACGTCGCCGGGATTCATCGTGCCGAGGCGACGGCGGATCACCTCCTTGACGGTGGTGCCCATCGAACCGAGATGCACCGGGATGTGCGGTGCGTTGGCGACGAGGTTGCCGTCCGGATCAAACAGCGCGCACGAAAAGTCCAGCCGCTCACGGATATTCACCGACTGGGCGGTGGCCTCCAACCGGAAGCCCATCTGTTCGGCGATCGACATGAACATGTTGTTGAAGATCTCCAGCAGCACCGGGTCTGCCTTGGTGCTGGCATCGGGCTGCGTGGGGGCGACCACCCGCTCGACGAGCAGATGCCCGTAGGAGGTCATCTCGGCCCGCCAGCCGTCGTCGACGACGGTGGTCGCGTTGGCTTCAGCGATGATGGCCGGGCCGGTCGCGGTATGCCCAGTCTTCATTCGATCTCGTTGGCGCAGCGGGGCTTCGCGCCACGATCCGCCCGCATAGACCCGCACCGTTTCGGGTGCGTCGGGGTCGTCGGCATCGCGGTCACCGAGATGGGACAGGTCGGGCTGCTCGGTGAGCCCGGTTGCCTCGACCGAGACGGCTCCGGCGATCAGCGGGCGGTCCATCAGGAAGGAGTACGTCGCATGGTGACTCGCCTCGAACGCCGCCGTCATTGCGTCGAGCTCTGCAAGTTGGATAGGGACCGCGGTGTCGGTCCCGTCGTAGCGTAGGTGGACGCGCCGAACGACTCGGATCCGCTCGGCCGGGATGCCCTCGTCGACCAGTTCGGTGCGAGCCGTCTGCTCGAGGGAATCCGCGACGGCGGCCAACCTCTCCAAGGCGGCGGATTCGAGCCGGATTTCGACGGACTGCTCCCGCATCGCGGTCGTGTCGGCCAAACCGATCCCCAATGCGGAAAGCACACCAGCCATGGGCGGGACGAGTACCGTGCGGATACCCAGCGCATCCGCAACCGCGCACGCGTGTTGCCCGCCGGCGCCGCCGAATGTGGTCAGCACGTACTGCGTCACGTCGTGTCCCTTTTGGACCGAGATTTTCTTGACCGCGTTGGCCATGTTTGCCACCGCGATCCGCAGAAACCCCTCGGCGACCTGCTCGGGCGACCGGTCGTCACCCGTGCGCGCCCGGATGTCGGCACCCAGTTCGGCGAAGCGACGCCGCACGATCTCCGCATCCAGCGGCTGGTCGCCGCCGGGACCGAACACGGCCGGGAAGTGCGCGGGCTGGATGCGGCCGAGTATCACGTTGGCATCGGTGACGGTGAGTGGACCGCCGCCGCGGTAGCAGGCCGGGCCGGGGTCGGCCCCCGCCGAGTCCGGGCCGACCCGGTAGCGGCTGCCGTCGAAATGCAGGATCGACCCGCCGCCCGCGGCCACGGTGTGGATGTCCAGCATGGGAGCGCGCAACCGGACACCAGCCACTTGCGTGGTGAACACACGCTCGTACTCGCCGGCATAATGCGACACGTCGGTGGAGGTGCCGCCCATGTCGAAGCCGATGACGTGATCGAATCCGGCCAGGGCCGACATCCGCACCATGCCGACGATGCCGCCGGCCGGGCCGGACAAAATCGCGTCCTTGCCGCGAAAATGCCCGGCCTCGGCGAGGCCTCCGTTGGACTGCATGAACATCAGTCGCACACCAAGCATCTGGTCTGCCACCTGGTTGACGTAGCGGCGCAGCACCGGGGACAAGTAGGCGTCGACCACGGTGGTGTCCCCGCGCGGGACCAGCTTCATCAACGGGCTGACCTCAGACGACAGCGAGATGTGGTCAAAGCCGACCTGCCCGGCCAGCTTGCCGATCTCTCGTTCGTGTGTTGGGTACAGGTAACCGTGCATGCACACCACCGCGACCGATCTGATCCCATCGTCATGGGCCTGCCGCAGTTGCGCGCCCAGTGCTTCGAGATCGGGTTCCCGCAGCACGGTGCCGTCGGCCGCGATCCGCTCGTCGACCTCGACGACCCGCTCGTACAGCATCTCCGGCAGTACGATGTGTCGGTCGAAGATGCTCGGCCGATTTTGGTAGGCGATCCGTAGCGCGTCGTGAAAACCGCGGGTGATCACCAGCAGCGTGCGCTCACCCTTACGCTCCAGCAGGGCGTTGGTCGCGACGGTGGTGCCCATCCGGACGGCGTCGACTTGCGTGACGGGTATGGGTGCGTTCTCGGTGATCCCGAGTAGTGCACGGATTCCGGCCACCGCTGCGTCGCGGTAGCGTGCCGGGTTCTGCGAAAGCAACTTGTGCGTCAGCAGCCGTCCATCCGGCCGGCGCGCCACGATGTCGGTGAACGTGCCGCCCCGGTCGACCCAGAATTGCCACTGTGCACCAGTCACCCGTGCTCCCTCTCCGGCTCTTCACGCTACGTTAGGAGGCTTTGTAGGTGTCTCCAGAGCGACGATGGTCTGAGTGCTCAGGCGCCGGGCTTCCGGTGGCCTTCGGCGTAGGAGAGGGGCATGTGAGCGGTGGACGCTGCCGCTGAGCATGACTGGGTCAAGGAGGGCCTGCTGTTCGAGGGCCTGCAGGACTGGAGTTCCCTCAGCGATGTGCAGGCGTCGTTCGTTCCGGAGGCTGGCCCGCCGCGGCCGGTGTACGAGGTCCAGCAGCTCACGTTGAACATGATCCGGGAACTGGTCAACTGGACCTGACCGACAAAGGCAAGAAGCTCGCCCTCGAGCTGTATCACGCGGATGACCCGTAAGCATGAGTCTCATCCACCTCGGCACTTGAACTCTCCCCACATCCACGACCGCGCCGCGGCGTCGCGCGGTACGAGATGATGGGCGTCAATGGTGAAGCGTCGGGGCTTCCCGTGGCCTTCAGCGCAGGAGAGGGGAAAGTGAGCGGTGGACGCTGCGACTGAGCATGACTGGGTCAAAGATAACCTGCTCATCGAGGGTCTGCAGGACTCGATTTACTTTGGTGAGGTGCACTCGTCGTTCATGCGGAAGACCGGCCAGCCACGACCGCCGCACGAGGTGCAGCAGCTGACGTTGAGCATGGTTCGGGAGCTGGTCAGCGAGGGGCTGTTTGTGTTGGGCACGATCGTGGGGCCTAAACGCAATCCACGTTTTGAACCCTGGGATCTGCCGCTGGACGCCGCGATGGCTGAGATCGAAGACGCCTACGTTACCCACTTCGACGACCGGTGGAGCTGGATCACGAGGTGTTGGCTGCATCTGACCGACAAGGGCGAGAAGCTGGCCCTGGAGCGATATCACGCGGATGAACCGGAGCCGTAAGCACGGTCATGTCGCGTTTGCGCGGCTTTATGCCGTCAGCGGGAGTCGAGCAGCGCGCCGAATGAGTTCGCGACGGTGTCGCTGAGGTAGGTGATATCCCTCCGGAGGTGTGTTCGCCGTTGACTAACGACGAAAAGGTTGTGTTGGAGCAGTCGGCCCATCCCAGGACATTCGGATCCGGCGATATATGTCGTGAATTGTCCCCACATCCGTAACCGGGCCGCGGTGAAATATCCCGTACTGCGCACGCCACACGCGTCTGGCGTTACCGGGGTGTCGAGGATCCGGGTCGTGACGCCGGCTGCACCCAGATCGCGCAGGGTGCACGCGCCATGATCGATAGCGACGTCAGTCGCCGCTATGCCGGTGAAGCTGAACGCGGCCAGGGTGTCGCAGCCTTCCCAGCCGCCACGCGACCGGTGTCCCGTGACGGCGACCCGCACCGGTTGCTCGGCGTTGTCCCCCGGCGCGGCCAGGTACCATCCCGGTGGGACAGCGACACTGCCGTCATCGCCGGTAAGTGTGCCCGCAACCGGAAGGGGCGCGAACTCGCCGACGGTGCAGGCAACGATGTCGGCCAGCGAGGCCGCCGACAGGAGGCGCTGCCGCTCGTCTGACGGCTCCAAAGTATTCACCGCGCGATCTGTCCGCTAGAGGTAACCCCGCCGGAGATGAGGCCGCCGATAATGGCGATTCCGGCGAGCACTCCGGCTCCTGCCGCCTTTCCGGCCTCGGCCAGATCGTGGGCCAGGTCGGGCAACAGAGGTGATCCGCCCGGGGCCGGGGGTGGGCCGGGCGTTGCTGGCGGTGTGGGAACCGCCGGAGCGTCTGGGAGGTCGAACGGGGCGATCGGGAGTGGCGCGCTGGGCGTGACCTGAAAGCCCGGCGGCGATGGGTTCTGCAACCAGGGCGGCAGCGTCGCCGGGTCAACGACCTGCGTCGGCGGAAGAATTATGGGCGGATGACCCACCTGCGGTGGCGGCAGTGGCAACGGGGCGGGGTGTGCGGCCGGTGGTAACTGCGGCGGCGCGCTGATCAGCGGCGGCGCGTATGGGGTGTGGATTTTTGTTCTGTCACGGTCGGGGTACCAGACGTCGATGGTGTCGCCCCAACCGTCGGTGCTCTGGCGTAAGCCGATCTTGGTGCCGTCGGGTAGTACTCGTACTGACCCCTTGTAACGGGGAGGGCCAGGACAGTCGCTCGCGTTGCGCGTGAGGTAATCCCACATCCGTTTAACATTCGCCGCATCCCACAGCTCCTTGACCTCTGGGTTCGATCCCACGCCGTTAGGCCCCCGTTTCCCCCCGTTCTGCAAGGGGTCCAGCACTTTCCTGACGTCTTCGGCGTTGTTGATGGGCGGCAGCGGGCCCGGGTGCGGGTCGGGCGGGATGGGTTGGCGTGGATCCTGTTTCCAGGTGTGATTGTCGACGAGTTGGATCGCGTCGTGCTTGTCAGTGGGTGGCGTGCCAGGGGCGGGGGCTTCCTCGAAGGTGAGGGTGTCGATGCCCTTGGTGGCGGCGGCAACCTGTGTGGCGATCTCGTGATCCTTGGCGACCAACGCGGCTACGCGATGGCGGATGAATGCGGAGTGCCCTTGCGCCTGGGCAAGCCGTGCCGCCCTGAACTCGGCCGAACCGCCCGATGAGCGGTCGGCGACCGAATAGTCCTCACCGACCGCGAAGCCGTCCGCCTGCGCCTCGTGGACGGCGTTGAGCACCTCCTCGCGGCACGCTTGCAACGCCGCTTCCCCCCGACGGGCGATTGCGGCGGCCTGGTGCAACTGGTAACACGCCCCTCGGACCTGCACCAGGTCAAGCGCGGAGCGCTGTTCCGTCGCGGCCGCGGCCTGGCCTTCCCACGGCGTGCCACCGGGCGTTGACGCCCGCCTGTGGATTTCACTGAAGACCTCTTCCCACAGGTTGGCGGTGCGCGTCCAATACGCCGACCCCTCGCGCAGATACGCGGTATCCATGACCTGAACTTGCGACAGCGTAGGAAGTGCAGTGCTGAGGGCCATCTAGCACACTGTCGGCCGGGCCAGCCCCTGGAGCTGGGCTGCCGAGCTGGCTTCGTTCGCCGTGTAGCCAGTAGCGGCTGCCGCGAGGTTGGTGGCCGTCGCCTGCATTCGGAAGGTGCACCTGGCGCCCGCCGCGGTGATCCCCGCGTTGGAAACAGTGACTGCGGACGCGCTTGCTAGCCATGTCGAAACCGCAGGAGTCGGCGCGCTATTGCCTGCCAGCTTGCCCGCCAAGGTCTCGCACTCGCCAGCTTCCGCGCGAAGGCCGTCGTCGCTGACCCGCAGCTCGGACACGCCCCGTGACGATTCCATGCGGCGAGAGTTTAGTGCTCAATGCCCTGCGCCTCAGCTCACCGTTACCCCGGCCACGGGCTGTAGTCGGCGATCAACTCCTCCTGCGGCGGCCGCTGGTCGGCCGGCACGTGTCGCAGGTTGATGCGGATCCGATACCAGATCGAACTAGGTCCCCGCATGCCGTCGACCAGCACGTCGGCCGGCTGCAGCAAAGCGGCGGCGTCGGGGTAGCGTCCGCGCCAGGCGTCGAGCGCGGCCATCGCCTCGTCCTTCGTCTTGGTGCGGGCGATCTCGATGAGCGGCATCACGGACTGACGACGTCCCGCCGTCCCGCTTTGTGCCGACCCTTTCGGCGCCTTCTCCGGCGGACCCATTTCCTCGGCAAGCGTCAGCAGCCGGTCAAGTTCACCGACGGCATCATCCATCCCCGCCCAGGGGTCACCCATTTCGGCGAACCGGGCGGGCACGGTGGCAATGGTGAACGCCTCCGGACGGCAGTCGGCGACCTCATCCCAATGCAGCGGTGTGGATACCCGCGCATCCGGGGTGGCACGCACCGAGTAGGCCGACGCGACCGTGCGATCTTTGGCGTTCTGATTGAAGTCGACAAACACCCCCTCGCGTTCTTCTTTCCACCAGCGGCTGGTTGCCGCGTCGGGCACGCGCCGCTCGACTTCCCGTGCAACGGTTTGGGCGGCCAGCCGCACCTGGCGGAACGACCAGTGCGGAGCGATCCGGGCGTAGACATGGAAGCCTCGTGAGCCGGACGTCTTGGGCCACGCGACCAGCCCGTAGTCTTCGAGCACCTCGCGGGCTACCAGCGCGACCTCGATGATCCGCTGCCAGGTGACCCCGGGCATCGGGTCCAGGTCGATCCGCAGTTCGTCGGGGTGGTCGAGGTCGCTGGCGAGCACAGGATGTGGATTGAGGTCAATGCATCCCAGGTTGATCACCCATGCCAGTCCGGCGGCGTCATGGATGACGGCCTCTTTGGCCGATGTGCCGGATGCGTACCGCAGCTCGGCGACGTCCACCCAATCGGGCCGTTTCTCCGGGGCGCGCTTCTGAAACACCGCCTCTTCCGAGATGCCCTTGACGAAGCGCTTCAGAATCATTGGCCGGCCGGATACCCCGCGTAGCGCCCCGTCGGCGACGGACAGGTAGTACCGGACCAGGTCCAGCTTGGTTCGACCGGCCCGGCCGGGGCCACCACCTGAATTAGGAGCGGCGGGGAAAATCACCTTGTCCGGATGGGTAATGGTGACCTCGCATCCGGCCACCTCTAGTGACACCGGATCGGTCATAGGAGTCCATCGTAATTCCGGGCATACTTCCTGACCGCATTGCGACGGCCGTCACATATTGTGTGGCTATGCCTAACCTCAGTGACCTGCCCGGGCAAACTGTCGCCAAGATTGCGCAGTATGTCGAACGTGGCACCGCCGAATTGCACTACCTGCGCAAGATCATCGAATCGGGCGCGGTCGGGCTGGAACCGCCGCTGAACTACGCGGCGATGGCAGCCGATATCCGCAAGTGGGGCGAGATCGGCATGCTGGCGGCACACAACGCCAGGCGCAACCCCGATGGCTTGGCGCTCATCGACGAAGAGGGCACGCTCACCTACAAGGAGCTTGACGACGCCGCCCACGCGGTGGCCAATGGCCTTCTCGCCAAGGGCGTTCGCGGTGGCGACGGGGTCGCCATCCTGGCACGTAACCACCGCTGGTTCATCATCGCCAACTATGGCGCCGCCCGTGTCGGCGCTCGCATCGTCTTGCTCAACAGCGAATTCTCCGGCCCGCAAATCAAAGAGGTCTCCGAGCGCGAGGGCGCCAAGGTGATCATTTATGACGACGAGTACAGCAAGGCCGTCAGCAAAGCCGAGCCGGAGCTGGGTAAGCTGCGGGCGCTTGGCGTCAACCCCGACGCCGACCAGCCGTCCGGCAGTACCGATGAAACGCTGGCCGAGCTGATCGCGCGCAGCAGTACCGCACCCGCCCCGAAAGCCAGCAAGCACGCGTCGATCATCATCCTGACCAGCGGCACGACCGGCACGCCGAAGGGCGCCAACCGCAGCCTCCCGCCGACGCTGGCACCGGTCGGCGGTGTCTTGTCGCACGTTCCGTTCAAGGCCGGCGAGGTGACGTCGTTGCCGTCGCCGATGTTCCACGCCCTGGGCTATCTGCATGCCACGCTCGCGATGTTCCTGGGTTCGACGCTGGTGCTGCGGCGCAAGTTCAAGCCGCCGCTGGTGATTGAAGACATCGAGAAGCACAAGGCCACCGCCATAGTGGTGGTGCCGGTAATGCTGTCGCGCCTTCTCGACGCGGTCGAGAAGATGGACAAGAAGCCCGATCTGTCCAGCCTGAAGATCGTATTCGTATCCGGATCGCAATTGGGCGCCGAGCTGGCCACCCGCGCTCTCCGAGACCTGGGTCCGGTCATCTACAACATGTATGGCTCGACCGAGATCGCCTTCGCCAGCATCGCCGGACCCCAAGACCTGGAACGCAACGCCGCCACGGTCGGTCAGATCGTCAAGGGCGTCAAGTGCAAGATCCTCGACGACAACGGCAAGGAGCTGCCGCAGGGGGAGGTCGGCCGGATCTTTGTCGGCACCGCCTTCCCGTTCGAGGGCTATACCGGCGGTGGTCACAAGCAGATCATCGACGGCCTGATGTCGTCGGGTGATGTCGGCTACTTCGATGAGCATGGCCTGCTGTACGTCAGCGGCCGCGACGACGAGATGATCGTTTCCGGCGGCGAGAATGTGTTCCCGGCCGAAGTCGAGGATCTGATCAGCGGGCATCCCGACGTGGTCGAGGCCACCGCGATCGGTGTCGACGACAAGGAGTGGGGCGCCCGGCTGCGGGCATTCGTGGTCAAGAAGAAGGGCGCCAGCATTGATGAGGACACGGTTAAGCAGTATGTGCGCGATCACCTGGCCCGCTACAAGGTGCCGCGGGAAGTGATTTTCCTCGATGAGCTGCCGCGGAACCCCACCGGCAAGATCCTGAAGCGCGAGCTTCGCGAGATCGACGTGGACTAGCGCGAGCAGACACAAAAGCCCCCATTTCGGCACGAAAATGGGGGCTTTTGCGTCTGCTCGCCACAATTTGCTGTACATACGCAATCAGCACCCGTCTGTCCATAACGAATCCCCACCTTAATCAGCGTTTACTGACATGTGCTTATTTGTATATCAGTACCTCAGTATATACGCGCTGCCCTCGTAATACTGAGGTTTATAGATACTGAATACAGCATATACTGAATTTCGATCTGTCTAGCATCGGTGTGTCTACAAGGCAGCACTTGAACAGCCGATTAGGGCGACTATGCTGGTAACTAAAAATGCTATCCTTGGATAAAGAATTATTGGAATTAGCACCATTGCATTCGAGTCGGTTTCAACATCGTGGAAGGAGCTAGCACATGTTGATTTCACTGTCTTCGGTTCGTAGCGCGGTGGCTGGTGCGGTGAGCGCTGGCGTGCTGACGGGAGCGGCCCTGTTCGGCGCCGTCCCGGTGGCGCACGCCGCCCAGCCGCCTACGTCGGCGCCGCAGTTCGCAGCGACCAACACGCCCACCGGCGCGCCGGTCGTCCCCGGCGTGCTCCCGACCGATCCGCAGCATCCCGCCGACCTTGGCCGCGTCACCGCAATGGACGACTGGCGGGGTCCCTGGGGACCCTGGTGGCCGAAGTTGCCCAACTGGCCCAAGTGGCCCGGGTGGCACGGCGGACCCGGGTGGCACGGTGGACCCGGGTGGCACGGCGGGCCTGGGTGGCATGGTGGCCCTGGGTGGCATGGGGGCCACGGCGGCCACGGACGCTGAGCTGATGCGCGGGCCCTTAGGGATCGCGCGGCAGGCCCAGCAGCCGTTCGGCGATGATGTTCAGCTGCACCTCTGACGTGCCGCCGTAGATGGTGGTGGCGCGGCTGGCCAGCAGGTATTCGCCCCACTTACCCGGCAACTGGTCGGTGTCGCCGATCACGGCGTCGGTGCCAAATGACGACACGGCGAATTCGGCGTAACCCTGTCCGGTGCGCATCGACAACAGCTTTGAGATCGCAGCCGACGGCATCGCGTCACCACCGGCCAGCGTCAGCAGCGTGGAGCGCAGGTTGAGCAATTTCGCGGCGTGACCCTCGGCAATCAATTGGCCGGCACGATGAACCGCGACCTGGTCGAACTGGCCGTCTCGAACGAACTCGACGAACTCGGGCAGGGTGGCCAGGAAGTTCGAGTCGCTGCTACCGATCGTTACGCGTTCGGCAGTCAGGGTGTTGCGGCTGACCTCCCAGCCGCGGTTTACCTCTCCGAGCACGTACTCGTCGGGGACGAACACGTCGTCAATGTAGACGGTGTTGAACATCTCGTGACCGGTGAGTTCACGCAGCGGCTTTACCTGTATGCCTTCGCTTTTCATGTCGAGCAGGAAGTACGTGATGCCGTTGTGTTTTGGAGCGTTCGGGTCGGTTCGCGCCAGGAGGGCACCCCATTGGGAGTATTGCGCTGCCGTCGTCCAGATCTTCTGGCCGGTGATGCGCCAGCCCCCGTCGACCCTGGTCGCCTTCGTGGTCAGCCCCGCCAGGTCGGAGCCGGCGCCCGGCTCGGAGAACAGCTGGCACCAGAAGATGTCGCCGCGAAAGGTCGGCGGCAGGAAGCGCTGTTTCTGCTCCTCGGTTCCGAACGCCACTATCGACGGCACGATCCATGCCGCGATCGCGATCTGCGGCCGCTTGACCCGTCCGGTGGTGAACTCCTGGGCGATGATGATCTGCTCGACCGGGCCGGCCGCGCGCCCCCATGGCCTGGGTAGATACGGCAGCACCCAACCCCCTTCGGCAATGGCTACCTTGCGCGGTCCGCGATCCATCGCCTTCAGAGCCGCCACCTCGGCCCGAATCTCGGCCCGCAGCTTCTCGGTCTCCGGGTCCAGGTCGATGTCGACCGCGCGCATGCCGGTGCTCGTGGCGGTGTCCACCACCCGCTGCGGGTGCTCGGAGGCGCGGCCGAAGCATGCGGCCAGCAGCAGCGCCCGGCGGTAATAGACGCCTGCGTCGTGCTCCCAGGTGAAGCCGATGCCGCCGTGCACCTGAATGCAGTCCTGCGCGCACCGCTGGGCGGCGGCCGGTGCCAGCGTGGCCGCCACCGCGGCGGCGAACTCGACGTCGGGGCTGGCCTCGTCGATCGCACGCGCGGCATCCCATACCGCAGCGGTGGCGCGCTCGGTGTCGGCCATCATCTCCGCGCACTTGTGCTTGATCGCCTGGAACTGGCCGATCGGCCTGCCGAACTGTTCGCGGATCTTCGCGTATGCCGACGCGGTGTCGGTCGCCCAACGCGCCACGCCGACGGCCTCGGCCGACAGCAGGGTGAACATCAAGGCGTGAGCGGTTGTCATGCTCAGGTTGGTCAACACGGCGTCGTCGCCGACCTCGACGGCATTGGCCCGAACGTGAGCGATCGGCCGCAGCGGATCCAGGCTGGTAATCGGCTCTATCTCGAGCTGGTCGGCGCGCAGCACAACCCACTCCTCGCCGCTGTCGATGGCCACCGGCAGCACCAGCACGGATGCCTGGGCCGCGGCGGGAACGGCGCGGACCTCGCCGCGGATCACCAGTGTTTCTTCCTTGGGGCCATGCCTGGTCGCCGTCAGCCCGGAATCCAGCGCGTAGGCGGCGATTGCCGCTCCGGAAGCCAGTTCGGCGAGCACTTTGGCGTCCGGGTCATGCGCGGAGATCAGCGCGCTGGCGATCGCCGACGGCACGAACGGCCCGGGCGCCGCGCCGTAGCCGAATTCGGCCAGCACCACGGCCAGTTCAAGAATGCCGAATCCTTGTCCGCCGACGGACTCGGCCAGATGCACGCCCTGCAGGCCCTGCTCGGCCGCCGCCTGCCAGTATGGCGGGGGATTTTCGATAGCGGTCTCCATCGCCGCGTGCAATACCTCGGACGGCGCTACCCGCGCCACCAGGGATCGCACCGAATCGGCGAGGTCTTGGTGTTCAGGGGTGATTGCGATCGGCATTGGTCGCCTTCCCTTGCTATTGCTCGGTTCACACCCAAGCTAACAACCGGCCGGTTGGTTAACCACTGGGTCAGGGCCACCGCTCGGCCATCCAGCTGACGATCATGTCGGCCTGCTCGTCGCGCGCGCCGGGCGTGGTGAAGTAGTGGTCGGTGTTGATCGAGGCCTGCCGCTTGTCGGTGCTCGCCAACGCGTCGTAGATCCGTTGGGCGTCAGAGGGGAACACTCCGGTATCGGCCTCGGCGTTGATCACCAGTGCCGGGCAGCGGATGCGGGCCAGGTGCGGCTCGGCCCGGGTTGGAGCGACCCGCAAGCTCCACATGCCCAGCCAGTTGCGCAGCGTGCAGGCCGCGGCGATGCCGTGCGCGGATCGGTTCGCCTTGGCAGGGGTTCCGGCGTAACACTGGTTGGGCGCACGCTTGGTCGGTTCGATGCTGGGGTCGATCATGCGTGGATCGGCCCAGGTGCGCATCACGCTGAATGGGCGGTCCGAAAAGCCAGCAGCGCGAATGCGTTTGAGCTCACCTACGGCCCAGCCCGTGATGGCGTGGTTGCGCGCGACCTGTGCGGCACGGTAGCGCCCGACGAACTCGGATGAGTACGGCGGGCCGTTCGTCTCGTTGAACAGGTCAAGGTCGGGATCGGTTGCCAGCGGGTCGTTTTCGTCGACAACGGCGGCGTCCATCCAGGAAGTGAGCACGTCCGGCCGCCCGGGATGAGCGGCGGTAGCGACGTATCCGTCGGCGGCGAGCAACTCCGTCACACCGGCGGCCGGTCGCATGCCTTCCAGCGGTGTCACGTTCGGGTCGACGGCCTGCGACTGATAGGCGGCCATCAACGAACCGCCTCCCGAATTGCCCAGCAGCACAATCGTTTCTACACCTTGAACCTCACGCAGCCAGCGGACCCCAACACCGATGTCGACCAGTGCGTGGTCGAGCAGGAAGCTGCTTTCGAATCCGCGGAATCTGGTATTCCAGCCAAGAAAACCGACGCCGCGGATGGCCATATAGTCGGCGAGATAGTGCTCAGCAAAATCGATCTGGTAGTGCGTGGCGATCATCGCTACCTTCGGTTTTCGTCCGGCGCCACGGTGGTACAGCCCCTGGCACGGGTGCCCGCCGGCGCCCGCGCGCCCGGCCGTGGGCGAAGGTAGCCCGACGAACTCTCGAATAACCCCGGGCGCTGCGCCATGACCAGTCAATGTGAGCGGTCCTCCTCGTTGTAGATGGCCCGGTAGTAGATGTTGGCCAGCGTCTGGATGCAGGCCTGGTCGTCAGGTTCACGTCCCCCGCTGAGCTGGATGTAACAGAACTGGTTGAACATCGCCACGATCGCCTCGGCGATCAACTGCGGGTCGTCGCCTGGGCAGTAGCCCTGAGCTTGGGCACGCCGGACCGTTTCAGCGATGAAAGAAATTGGACCCGAGCACATTTCGGCCCAGTATCGGGCAAAGTCGTCGTTGACCATGGCCAACTGTGACACGCTGATCACCTCGGCGAGGCGGTGGCGGTAGGTGTGCCAGTGCGCCGCCGCCGCCTCGTACGCGCGTTCGCGATTGGACAGGCCGTGCCGGGTAACCGAAAGCGCGCGCTGGTTGGCTTCATCGCGGAAGCGCAACGCCCACTGGCGGACCATCGCCTCTTTGGAGTCGTAGTAGTTGTAAAAGGACGCCGCCGAGCGGCCCGCTTCGGCGGCGATGTCGGCGATGGTCGTCGCCAGGATGCCCTTGCGCGCGATGACGGTTCGCGCCGCGGTATCGATCGCGGCCTGGGTCCGCCGGCCGCGATGGGTCGGGCACTCGGATGCGGTCGACACATGCACCTCCTGGAACAAAACTGAATCTGATGTTAGATTCAGATCCAGATCCTGGCCAGTACCTGGGGATCGATGGGAGGCAACGAATGATCAAGCCGTACAACACCAACAACGAGTTCGAGCTCAGTGGGATCAACCACGTCGCCCTGGTGTGTTCGGATATGGAGCGCACCGTGGACTTCTACAGCAACATCCTCGGCATGCCCCTGATCAAATCGCTGGACCTTCCCGGCGGGCAGGGGCAGCACTTCTTCTTCGACGCCGGCAACGGCGACTGCGTCGCGTTCTTCTGGTTCGCCGACGCACCCGACCGGGTGCCGGGCATCTCGTCGCCGGATGCCATTCCTGGCATCGGGGACATCACCAGCGCGGTGAGCACCATGAACCACTTGGCGTTTCACGTGCCGGTCGAGAAGTTCGACGCCTACCGGAAGCGGCTGAAAGAAAAAGGAGTTCGGGTCGGCCCGGTGCTCAACCATGACGAGAGCGAAATGCAGGTGTCCGCGACCGTGCACCCCGGGGTATATGTGCGTTCGTTCTACTTCCAGGACCCCGATGGCGTCACCTTGGAATTCGCGTGCTGGGTAAAGGAATTCACTGATGACGACACGCGGGCCGTACCCAAGACAGCGGCCGATCGACGCCCTCCAGTGGCTGCGGGTCGCTAGCTCCCCAAGCGAATCGTGACCGAAGGCATTCTGACCGACGAGCAGATCGCGGCGCTTACTCCAGCGCAGCGGCGAGAACTGATTACCCGGCTGGAAAAGCCATTGCACGACTTGGTTGACCCAGTGTCGCTGGCCCGGATGCGCCGCCTCCGTCTAGGCCTCATAATCACTGGCTCGATTGGGCTGATCCCTTGGATCGGATACCTCGCGTTGACGTTGCCGCAAAACTACGTTGCCCACAACTGGACGGCCACCTGGGTCGGCTTCGACCTGCTCTTGGTCGGATTCATGGCGGCAACGGCCGTGCTGGGATACCTGCGCCGGCAGCTGCTGCTACTCACCGCATTCACCAGCGGCGTGTTGCTGATCTGCGACGCCTGGTTTGACCTGATGACCGCCGGGCCCAATGACTTTTGGTTGTCGGTGAGCTCAGCGCTGCTGGTCGAGGTGCCGTTGGCGTTGCTGATGATCACGGGCGCGCAGCGCATCTTGCGAATCACCCTGATGCGCCTGTGGCTGCTGCATCCGGGTATGCGGCTGTGGCAGATCCCGCTGCTGCCGTGACGGGGGAGCCGTACAGGCTTGGGTCGGTGAGTTCGTCGAGCAGCGACGCCAGTAGATGGACGAGCTGCTCGGGTTCCATGCGCACATCCCCGGCCAGCCAGGCGCTGATAGTCTGCCCTACGCCGCCGACCGCGAAGTGGGCGGCCGCCTTGATGCGGTCGTTTGCCGGTGCCCGCAATACGTCGACGGCATATTGGCCGGACAACATGGCGAACAGTCCGCTGGATTCCGCGCGCTTGCGCACGATAACCGGGTTTGCCAGCTGTGTGCTGAATAGCAGGCGTCCGATGCGGACGTCGCCGGCGATGGTACGCACGACGTTGGCCATTCCGGCGCGGCTTTGCTCGTGCGCCGGGACCGCCGCCACGGCCGCCTGCGTGGTAGCGGCCAGCTCGGCCACTACCCAATCGAAGACGCCGCTGACGAATTCGTCCTTGTCGGTGAAGCTTTCGTAGAAGTAGCGGGAAGCCAGGCCGGCGTGGCGGCAAATCCCGCGGACGGTTAGCTCGGAGAGGTCGGGCCGGTCAGACCCCAACAGGTCCAGGCCGGTGGCTAGCAGCCGGCCGCGACGCTCGGCCAGCCGCTCGGCGGCCTCGACGCCGCGGTACCGACGCACGCTGCGGGTTTCGCTAGGACTCATGCCACCACCTTGACACCAGATCAGAATACCGTCAAAATCAGGAAACAAGTGTTCTCACAATTAGCCGGCGAGCGTTGATCCGGTGCTGGGGGAGTCCAACGATGGCAATTGACGAGACGATCCGCTCGCGCCTTCCTCATGTCGAGCGCCCGATCTCCGACCCGCCTCGTCCGCAGCGGGTCAGGCGCCGGCTACCGGTTGGCAGTGACGGCGAGCTGATGGGCGTGGCGCTGCTTGCCGGACCGGCCAACGTGATCATGGAGTTGGCGCGTCCCGGCGTTGGCCATGGTGTGATGGAAAGTCGCGTGGAGAGCGGCCGCATCGACCGTCATCCCATTAAGCGGGCGCGCACCACCTTTACCTACATCGCGGTGGCGGCTGCCGGTACCGATGCCCAGAAGGCGGCCTTCCGCCGTGCCGTGGACCGAGTGCACGCGCAGGTGTACTCGACGCCCGATAGCCCGGTGGCGTACAACGCGTTTGATCCCGAGCTGCAGCTGTGGGTGGCGGCCTGCATCTATAAGGGCGGCGTCGATGTCTACCGCACCTTCGTCGGCGAGATACCCGAGGAGGACGCCGAGCGTCTTTACCGCGAGGGCATGTCGATAGGCACCACGCTACAGGTGCCGCCGGAGATGTGGCCGCCGGATCGGGTGGCGTTCGATCGGTACTGGCGGGAGTCGCTGGAGAAGGTGCACATCGACGACGCCGTCCGCGAATACCTGTATCCCATCGCGGTGTCCCGAATCCGGGGCGTCCGTATGCCGCAGTGGTTGCGCAACCGGTCGGAGAGTTTTAATCTCCTGATCACCACGGGCTTTCTGCCGCAACGGTTTCGCGACGAGATGCGGTTGCCGTGGGACGCCGCAAAGCAACTGCGCTTCGACCGGCTGATGGCGGTGTTTCGCGCGGTGAACCGTATGCTGCCGCGGATCGTCCGGGAGTTCCCGTTCAACTTCATGCTTTGGGATCTGGACCGACGGATCAGGGCGGGTCGCCCGCTCGTCTAGAAGCAACGGCCGGGGCATATTGAAAATGGTTTTCACATTCAGTACGCTCCGAAGCTGACAATTCGCCAGCGGAGGAGTTGCGTTGTATGACGTCGGTGTGGATGGCGTCGCCGCCTGAGGTGCATTCGGCGTTGCTCAGCAGTGGCCCGGGGCCCGGGCCGATGCTGTCGGCCGGGGCCGCGTGGTCGTCGCTAAGCACCGAGTACGCCGCGGTGGCAGACGAACTCATTGCGCTGCTGGGTGCGGTGCAGGGAGGCGCCTGGGAGGGGCCCAGCGCCGAACAATACGTGGCCGCCCATGTGCCGTATCTGGCGTGGTTGATGCACGCCAGCTCGGCCAGCGCGGAAGCGGCGGCGCAGCACGAGACCGCGGCCGCGGCCTACACCGCGGCGCTGGCTGCCATGCCGACATTGCCTGAGCTGGCGGCGAACCACGTCATCCACGGCGTATTGGTGGCGACGAATTTCTTTGGAATTAACACGATTCCGATCGCGCTTAACGAGGCTGACTACGTGCGGATGTGGATTCAGGCCGCTACCACGATGGCGACCTACGAAGCGCTCTCCGGCGCGGCGGTGGCGTCGACACCACAGACCACCCCAGCGCCTCAGATCGTGACAGCCGAAGCGGCCGAGGACGGCGACGACCACGACCACGACCATGAGCATGGGGGCGACCCCACCCCGATCGACTACATCGTTGCGGAGATCTTGCGAATCATCAGCGGTGGCCGCCTGATCTGGGATCCCGCGGAAGGCACGCTCAACGGAATCCCCTTCGAGGATTATACGAACGCCGCCGAGCCGATCTGGTGGGTCGCTCGTGCCATCGAATTCAGTAAGGATTTTGAATCGTTTGTCCAGGAACTGTTTACAAACCCGGTGGAGGCTTTCCAGGCCTATTTTGAACTTCTGTTGTTCGACTACCCGACACACCTACTGCAGATCGTTCAAGCGCTAAGCCAGTCCCCGCAATTGCTTGCGGTCGCACTCGGCTCGGCCATCTCCAACTTAGGAGCGGTGACCGGCTTCGCGGGGCTGGCGGGTCTGGCGGGCATTCACCCCGCGGCAATCCCCGCGGTGGCGCCGCCGGCGGCGCCACCCGCTATGTTGCCGGCGGTCGCGGTGGCACCGACTGTCACCGCACCGGCCGCCGCACCTGCGTCGGCCGCGGCTCCCGCGTCCGCGCCCGCGGCCAGCACCGTCGCCAGTGCACCCACACCGCCCACGGCCGCCGGCGGCGTCGCGGGCTTCGGTTACCCCTACGCCGTCGGACCTCCCGGCATTGGATTCGGCTCCGGAATGAGCGCCAGCGCAAGTGCCAGCGCCAAGAAGAAAGCGCCGGAGCCCGACAGCGCGGCGTTGGCGGCCGCCGCGGCCGCACGTGACCGGGCACGGGCGCGGCGGCGACGCCGCACCACGCGGCGAGGATACGGCGACGAGTTTATGGACATGAATGTCGACGTCGACCCCGACTGGGGCGCGCCGCCGGGTGAGGAGCCGGTCGCGGCGACGGTGGCCTCGAATCAAGGTGCCGGCGAACTGGGCTTCGCGGGCACGGCACGCAAGGAAACGACCGGCGCAGCGGCGGGTTTGACCACACTGGCCAGTGATGAGTTCGGTAGTGGCCCAACGCTGCCGATGGTCCCGGGCACGTGGAACCCGGATGAGACCGGCGAGCACCCGGCGTAGTGTCGTTTAGGTGCGTAGTGAAGGTGACACCTGGGACATCACGACGAGCGTCGGATCGACAGCGCTCTTCGTGGCGACCGCGCGGGCGTTGGAAGCCCAAAAACCCGACCCGCTGGCCGTCGACCCGTATGCGGAGCTGTTCTGCCGAGCCGTCGGCGGTTCCTGGGCCGACGTGCTGGATGGTAATGCTCCCGACCACCAGTTGCTGAGCGACGATTTCGGCAAGCATTTCGTCAACTTCCAGGGCGCGCGCACCAGGTACTTCGACTCGTATTTCCGGCGGGCCGCCGATGCCGGGGCCCGTCAGGTAGTCATCCTGGCGGCGGGACTGGACTCCCGCGCCTATCGGCTGCCGTGGCCGGACGAGACCACCGTCTTCGAGTTGGACCGGCCGCATGTTCTCGATTTCAAGCGCGAGGTGTTGAGCGGTCTTGGCGCCCAACCGCGCGCCGAGCGTCGCGAGATCGCCGTCGATCTTCGCGACGATTGGTCACAAGCATTGCGGGACAAGGGGTTTGATGCCGACCAGCCCTCGGCTTGGATCGCCGAGGGGCTGTTGATCTATCTGCCGGCGAGTGCCCAGGAGCAACTGTTCACGGGCATCGACGCCCTGGCCGGCCCCGGCAGCCACGTCGCGGTCGAGGACGGCGCTCCGCTTCCTGCTGACGAATTTGCGGCCAAGGTCGAAGAGGAACGTGTTGCCGTCGCCGAAGGCACCCGGGGCCTGTTTTTCCAATTGGTCTACAACGAACAATGTGCGCCCGCCACCGAATGGTTCGGGAAGCGCGGCTGGACGGCGGTCGGCACGCCGTTGAATCACTACCTGCGCGAGGTGGCGCGGCCGGCGCCGGGCCCGGAATCTGAAGCCGCATCGATGTTCGCGCGGAATACCCTCGTCAGTGCCACCAAAAATGGTGAGGCACCACGCGAATGACCGCCATCCGCGACGACATCGCCGAACGCGTTCGCATAATTGGCGCCGAACTCCTGCTTGACACGACATATCCCTGAGACGGCATCGCCATCGGACGGAAGCGGCCAGTCACTTCTGGCGCCGCCGGGTACCGCAGACGATGCGGCACTAGCGACGTAGCGTGCGCCGTTACGAGGGAGCGGTGAACTGGCTCAGGTCGTAGATGCCGAGACTTTTTTCTATATCGGCGACTTTGTCGACCACCACTTGGAAGCCGGTCGGGCCGAACCGCCGGTGTTCCTCGTCTTCGAAGATCTCAGCCATGTCGCGAAACTCCTTGGAAGGCACGACGTCGCGCAGCGCCGGGAAAACGACGGTGTCTTCGCGTGCCTCATGGGGCTCATACATCCGGATGAACGCCGACATGTCCTGCGTCAGGGCTTCTCGTGCAGGCTGGTCGGGCATGCCTGCACCGCTGGTGGCCGCGAGCACCCGGTCGGTCAGGGTGCGACCGCGCTGATGCTGTGTGCGCAATACGGTGGTGATGTCGGTGAGTTTGCCGGCCTGTTCCAGCTTGGGGAAGACGTACTGCTCTTCCAGGTGTTCGTGATAGTCCTCGATGAAGCTTCGAATAGTCTGCGCGCTCGCGTTGAGCTCTTGAGCGGGAGCCTGATCACCGACCTGCAGGCGCCGGATCCCTTCGCGATAGATCAGCAAAATGCGCTTAAGCACCCCATGCTCACGCATCAAGTCTTCAGGCGGAGTAACCGTAACTTCCTGTTCTGAGGGTGCGCCGGGCTGGCCTTCCTTGGGCTGCGGGCTGTCGCACGCCGATAAGGCGATGCCACCGACTGCCGATATCGAGATCCCGAGAAGGTGACGCCGGCCCACGGCGGGCGGTTGCTGTGTCACGGTCATGCCTTTCTTCGCTGTGCCTTTCAGTGGGTCGGTAGATCATCAGCTAATGGTATCGTCGGCCGATATCATTAATCGATACTTAACGGGGTGGGTATGCGGGCGGTACCAGACGAACAGCTGGTAGCTGGGGTTCGGGTGGCGATGCCGCTGGGCCAATCACCCGGATGTTTTGCGGTCACCCGGTGGCGTGACCCGGACAACGCCTGTCGCGGGGCGGTGTTCGCTAGCCGTGGGGCCGCGGTCGTGGGAACGTGGCTACCGAGCCGTATCGGGCCAATCCGCCCTGGGATTCAACACCGTTGCGGCCTCGCCCCTGACAGGCGCCGGCAGTAGCGAAAACTGCGAATTCACCCTCGATTTTGGTAAGGAGGCAAGCCGGTGAACTGGGTCCTGCCGGCTAAGGTGGCTGCACCTCCTGCACCACGCGAATCTGGAGCCAGTCCGCGGCGAGTGGATCGCTTAGGAGCTGGCTGGTCACGGCTACAAGATCTCCCCAGGCACGCTCTATTCAATGTTGCACCGCATGCAGCAACCGGGCGTCTCGACATCCGGCCAGGCTGGCAGTCAGCGGGCGGCATCCACCGACACAGTCCGCCGGCGCGGCCGCAGGCGCGCATCGAGTGAGTAGGCTCCCGCGCCGACCATCAGCAGGAACAGGCTGCCGCACAATTGCGCGAGGTCGGTGCGTGACTCGTGCATAAAGTCACCCCAGCCGGACTTGTGGGCAAATAGCGGGGCATCGCCCCACAGGATAGGCAGTTTGGTGATCAGCAATGCACCAACCATGTCGACGATCATCGGTATTGCGGCCAGGCGGGTGAGCAGCCCCGCCAGAATCAATAAGCCGCAACCGATTTCGAATACGCCGTCCAGCGGTGCGAAGAAGCCGGGGATCGGGATTCCGGCTTTGTCGAACCGTCCGGTACCCAGTGATTCGGGTCTCGTGAACTTCAGGATGCCCTCAGCGAGAAACACCGCGCCCACGTACAGGCGGATGAGGATCACCGAGCCGGGCACGTCGGTGTCGGTGAGCCAGGCCAACGTGCGGTTGCCGGAGATCATAGTGCCTCCCTCGTTCGATGCGGATGAGTCCATGTCGCGCTGCCTTGACGATGAAAGCCGGGCCACCGCCGCTGCCCAGACACCCCACCAGCCAAAATTCCCGTTAGCGAATTCCGTTACCCGTCAGCGTAATCGCACAAATTGTGACCGCTACACCGCTGCGACGCGATCAGGTGAACAGTGCGTGAAGGAGCCCGACGCCGGCGTCCGCGGCGATGCACCAGACGTTGTTGAGCCTGCCCCGCCACAGCAGCGCAAGCGTGCCGACGGTGAGCGAATCGACGATGGCGGTGCGGCCCAGTTGCCATCTCATGCCGGCCATCAGGGCCAACGCCGCGGAGTTGACTCCGTCGAGCAATGCCGGGCTCCAGGCTGCAGACCGGAGCTTGTCGGTGAACTCGGTGAGCAAACCGATGAATAGGAATGAGGGCAGAAAGATCGCCACGGTAGCCAGGAACGCGCCCAGCGGGCCGGCGATGAGGTAGCCGATGAGGGTGGCGGTGGTGAACACGGGCCCCGGGGGTGAGCTGCCCGCTGGACACCGCATCGACGAGCTGCTGTTGGCTGATCCAACCCGGACGCTGCATGAAGTCACCGCGCAGCAACGCCAACAATACGTAAACCGCTGCCGTAGAGTACGGCGCCGATCTTGAGCATGGTCGCGAACAACTGGGCTGATTCACCGCCGGTGGGATCGGGAAACGCCGGCTGTCCCAGCGCGATCAGCGGCGGTTCGTTGACCCCGAACAGGTAGGCCACCAGCGCCGGACCAAAACACGCCCCAGCGACGAAACCTAATAGTGGCGTTACCGGTCCACCAGCCCAGCACATATCGTGTGTCGATATCGGATGTCGTAGTCTGCAGGGCGGAGATCAGGACGCCGGTGACATCAGGAGTGGAAGGCCGCGATAGCACGTGCCAGAGCCGAGCCCGCGCAGCTCGCCACGCAACGCAGCAGCGACGACCGCAGCGCACGGACGCGTCCGCCGCGTGGCGCGCAAAGTGTTTCGTTGGCGTCACCTATTCATCGCTATGGGCGCGACTTTGGGCCTGATCGGCGCCGTTGTCGGCGCATCGTTCGTGTATCCGCATGCGCACGGCGTCACGTTTGTAAACGAGGACGTCGCTCTCGACCGGCCACTGGCTATTCCGCCGCTTCTTGAACCGAAGCTCGTGAACGGCGAGAAGGTCTTCTCTTTGACCGCGCAACGTGGTCGCACCGAACTGATGCCTGGAGCATCCTCGGACACCGCCGGCTTTAACGGCACCTATCTGGGCCCGACGATACGCGCCCGTACCGGAGACCGAATCCGCATCGATGTCCAGAACGAAACCGGCGAAGCCACCACTGTGCACTGGCACGGCATGCATGTGCCCGCCGCTATGGATGGTGGGCCGCATCAGCCGATCCCGCCGGGCAAGACGTGGTCACCGCATTGGACCATCGACAACAGGGCGGCGACCCTCTGGTATCACCCCCACACGTTGGGCAAGACAGCGCAGCAGGTCTATTCGGGTCTTGCCGGAGTCTTCCTCATCGACGACGAGAACACCGACAGCCTCGGCTTGCCGAATACCTACGGCGTCGACGATGTCCCGCTGGTCGTGCAAGACCGTAGTTTCGACGCGGACGGACACCTCACCTATGTCCGCAACCGATCCCAGCACAACTTCGGCGCGATGGGTGACAACATCCTCGTCAATGGCACGCGAGGGCCGTACCTCGATGTGGCCAACCAGCTCATCCGATTGCGAATCCTCAACGCTTCCAACGCTCGACGCTACAACTTCGGGTTCTCCGACGAGCGCCCGTTCTGGCAGATCGCAACCGACGGCGGCCTACTCGAAGCACCGGTCCAACGCAGCCGGATGCTGCTCGCCCCTGGGGAGCGCGCCGAAATCGTCGTCGATATGCGCCAAACAGATCAGCCGGTGACGCTGATGAGCTATGCATTCCGTGGCGCGGCACCGATGTACCACCTCATGCGGGCCCTGTCCGTCGGAGCCAATGACGAATACCAGAGTTTCAAGATTGTCCAACTGCGCCCACACCGTGGGGCGGCACCGCGCGGCGAGCTTCCCGCTCACCTCAACACCAGCGCACTACTGCGTCGGCAGGATGCCGTGCGCACTCGAGTCTTTCGCATGACCGACCGGATGAGCATCAACGGCAAGCCCATGGACCATGCGCGGATCGACGAGGTGGTCAGGCGAGACGACATTGAGATCTGGGAGCTCGACAACCGCGAAGCGCTCTTCTATCACCCGTTTCACGTTCACAACGCGCAGTTTCAACTTCTAGACCGCGACGGAAAGCCGCCCACCGAATACGAGCGCGGCTGGAAAGACACCGTCGTTGTAAATCCCCTCGAGACGGTCCGCGTAATCATCCGGTTCGCCGACTATGCCGACCCACACTTGCCGTACATGTACCACTGCCACATCCTCGAGCACGAAGACATGGGCATGATGGGCCAGTTCGTCGTTGTCGCCAACACCTCCGACGAGACCCGCATCATCTCGCCACTCGTTGGTAGGAACGGATCGGATCATGGCCATGGCCACTAGATCTCGAAGTCGGTCGTGACGCGACGTAGTCGAGCCGGATATCCGGTAGCCGAAGCATGACTGATCCGCGCCAACCCGCGTGGTGTTGCCGATGAGTTGCAGCGGCTGGGGCTGCTGTTCGGGTTGGCGGCGGCACCGGGGACCCGATGTCGATAATGAAAATCATATTCAGTAAGCTGTCTTGCTTAGTGCGCCGGGTCGTAGAGTCGGCGACCGTAACACCCAGGTCAGTGGCATCAAAAGGGGAGTGCAGCGATGGATCGGTCGGGTTCGGCCGTCTCGACAGTTAGCTTAGGGAATGCTAACTTCGGGAGGCAAACCTCAGGCGAAATTGGCCAATGGCAACCTTAAGTGCAGGAGACGGCGGGGGCGTGGAACGCGTTGAAACTGGCATGCTTGCGGCTCAACCCGTCTCGGTCGGGGTAAACGGCAAGGTAGACGCGGACGTCGTCAGCCGGTTTGCCACCTGCTGCCGGGCCCTCGGCATCGCCGTCTATCAGCGTCAACGCCCGGCCGACCTGGCGGCCGCCCGGTCGGGATTCACCGCACTCACCCGCATCGCCCATGGCGAATGTGACGCGTGGACCGGGTTGGCCGCCGCCGGCGATCAGTCCATCGGGGTGCTCGAAGCGGTTTCGCGCACCGCGGGCACGGCCGGCGTCTTGCAGCGTCAAGTGGAACTTGCGCCGCAAGCTCTGGGGTTCCACTACGACACCGGACTGTACCTGCGGTTTCGCGCCGCCGACGCGGACGACTTCCACCTCGCGTATGCAGCGGCGCTGGCTTGCACCGGGGATTCCGGGGCCGTTGCCAAGGCCAACCACATCGTCACGGATATCGCGGGCCGCCGACCGAGCTGGCGCGAAGCCAGATGGCTCGCTGTCGTCATCAATTACCGCGCGGAGCGCTGGTCTGACGTCGTCAAGCTGCTCACGCCGATCGTCAACGATCCCCAGCTCGACGAGGCCTTCTCGCACGCCGCCAAGATCACCCTGGGAACGGCGCTAGCTCGGTTGGGCATGTTCGCGCCGGCACTGTCCTATCTCGAAGAGCCCGAGGGCCCCGTCCCCGTCGCGGCCGTCGACGGTGCTCTGGCCAAGGCTTTGGTGCTGCGGGTGCATGTCGACGAGGAGTCGGCAAGCGAAGTGCTGCAGGACCTGTATGCGGCCAACCCCGAGAACGAGCAGATCGAGCATGCGCTGTCCGACACCAGCTTCGGGATTGTGACCACGACCGCGGCTCGCATCGACGCCCGCGCCGATCCGTGGGATCCGGCCACCGAGCCCAGCGCGGACGACTTCATTGACCCCGCCGCCCACGAACGCAAGGCCGCGCTGCTCCACGAGGCGGAGCGCCAGCTCGCCGAGTTCATCGGACTGGATGAGGTCAAGAACCAGGTGTCGCGGCTAAAGAGTTCGGTGGCTATGGAATTGGTGCGTAAGCAGCGTGGGCTCACGGTGGCCCAGCGCACCCATCATCTGATCTTCGCCGGACCGCCCGGGACCGGCAAGACCACCATCGCCCGGGTCGTCGCCAAAATCTATTGCGGCCTAGGCCTTTTGAAGCGGGAAAACATCAGAGAGGTACACCGCGCCGACCTCATCGGCCAGCACATCGGCGAGACCGAGGCCAAAACCAACGCCATCATCGACAGCGCACTGGACGGCGTGCTGTTCCTCGACGAGGCCTACGCCCTGGTGGCCACCGGCGCCAAGAACGACTTCGGGTTGGTGGCCATTGACACGTTGTTGGCCCGCATGGAGAACGACCGTGACCGGCTGGTGGTGATCATCGCCGGTTACCGCGCTGATCTGGACAAGTTCCTGGACACCAACGAGGGTTTGCGGTCGCGTTTCACTCGCAGCATCGACTTCCCGTCGTACACGTCACACGAGCTAGTGGAGATCGCCCACAAGATGGCCGAACAGCGCGACAGCCTCTTTGAACAGTCCGCCCTTGACGATTTGGAGGCATTGTTCGCGAAGTTGGCCGCGGCTTCGACGCCCGATTCCAACGGAATCTCGCGACGCAGCCTCGACATTGCGGGCAACGGCCGGTTCGTCCGTAACATCGTCGAACGCTCCGAAGAAGAACGCGAATTCCGGCTGGACCATTCGGAGCATGCGGGAACCGGTGAGTTTAGTGACGAGGAGCTGATGACCATCACGGCCGAGGACGTTGGCAGATCAGTAGACCCGCTACTGCGTGGCCTCGGGCTCTCGGTGCCGGCATGACCGCGAACGAACCCGACGGCGAATGGGGTGGCGCACGGCGCTCGTTCGCCTCGCGCACCCCCGCCAACGACAACCCCGACAGGGTCGTGTACCGCCGCGGATTCGTCACCCGACACCAGGTGACCGGTTGGCGGTTCGTGATGCGCCGGATCGCCGCTGGCATCGCCTTACACGACACCCGGATGCTCGTGGACCCGTTGCGCACTCAATCACGCGCGGTCGTGATGGGTGTGCTGCTGCTGATCACCGGATTGGTTGGCTGCTTCGTGTTCTCACTCATCCGCCCCAACGGGCAGGCGGGTAACAATGCGGTGCTGGCCGATCGGTCCACCGCCGCGCTCTATGTGCGGGTGGGCGACGAGCTGCACCCCGTGCTCAACCTGACGTCCGCCCGGCTGATCGCCGGTCGGCCGGTTAACCCGGTGACAGTGAAAAGTGCTGAGCTGGACCGATTTCCGCGCGGAAATCTGATCGGCATCCCGGGTGCACCGGAGCGCATGGTGCAGAGCGGCACCCACGACGCGAACTGGACGGTCTGCGACGCCGTCGGTGGGACCGGGCGCGGCGCCCACAGCATGGGTGTCACGGTCATCGCGGGTTGGCCGGACAGCGCCGGCGCCCGGGCGGCCACGCTTGGCCCCGGGCAGGCGGTCCTGGTCGATAATGGCACTAGCACTTGGCTGCTGTGGGACGGCAAGCGTAGCCGGATCGATCTGACAGACCACGCGGTCACCAGCGCCCTCGGCTTGGGGGCTGAGATACCCGCACCGCGACCCATCGCGTCGGGACTGTTCAACGCGATACCCGAAGCGCCGGCACTGACGGCACCGGTCATCCCACGCGCCGGCAGCCCGGCGGATTTCGCCGTACCGGCACCGATTGGGGCAGTCGTGACGGCGTACTCCCTGGGCAAAACCCCATCCGACACCGTGTATTACGCGGTGCTGCCAGACGGCCTGCAGCCGATCTCACCGGTGCTGGCAGCGGTGCTGCGCAACACCAATTCCTATGGGCTGCAACAGCCTCCGCGGCTGGGGGCTGACGAGGTGGCCAAGCTGCCGGTGTCGCGGCTGCTGGACACCACGGGTTTTCCCGCCCAGCCGGTCAATCTCGTTGACGCATCGGGCGACCCCGTCACCTGCGCGCATTGGAGTAAGCCGGCCGGAGCGGCCACCAGTTCACTGAGCTTGCTGTCCGGCTCCGCGCTTCCGGTGCCCGACGCGGTGCGCACGGTCGAATTGGTCGGCGGTGGCTCACCGGGGGTAGCGACCCGGGTGGCGCTGGCACCGGGCACGGGCTACTTCGCCCAGACCGTCGGTGGTGGCGCGGCGGCACCTGCGACCGGGTCGTTGTTCTGGGTCTCCGACACCGGCGTGCGCTACGGCATTGACACCGAGGCTGAAGGGGGTTCGGGTGCTACCGGCCATGGCAAAACGATTGAGGCCCTTGGCCTGACCTGGCCGCCGCTCTCGGTTCCGTGGTCGATGTTGTCACTGTTTGCGCCGGGGCCGACGCTGTCGCGCGCCGACGCGCTGCTGGCACACGACGGGCTGCCGCCGGACAGCAAGCCCGGTCGTCAGGTAGCGAGCGGGGGAGAGCCGCGATGAGCAGACTGATCTTCGAGGCTCGGCGGCGGCTGGCGCCGCCGAGCACCCGCAAGGGCACCATCACCATCGAGGCACCTCCCGAGCTGCCGCGGGTGATTCCACCATCGCTGCTGCGGCGCGCGCTGCCGTATCTGATCGGGATCCTTATCGTTGGCATGATCGTCGCGCTGGTCGCCACCGGGATGCGGCTGATCTCCCCGCAGACCCTGTTTTTCCCGTTCGTGCTGTTGTTGGCGGCCACCGCGCTCTACCGCGGCAACGACAACAAGATGCGCACCGAGGAGGTCGACGCCGAGCGGGCCGACTATCTGCGTTACCTGTCGGTGATCCGGGACAACATCCGGGCAGCCGCCGGCGAGCAGCGCGCGGCCGCGCAATGGTCCCATCCCGACCCGGCGGCGCTGGCGGCCGTGCCGGGGTCGCGTCGCCAGTGGGAGCGTGACCCGCACGACCCCGACTTCCTGGTGGTGCGGGCCGGCCGGCACACGGCCCCCCTGGCCATTGCGATACGGGTCAACGACACCGCTGACGAGATTGACCTGGAGCCGGTGTGTCACAGCGCATTACGCAGCTTGCTGGACACCCAGCGCACCGTCCGCGACGTGCCGACCGGAATCGACCTGACCAAGGTTTCGCGGATCACTGTCGGGGGGGACCCGGCCGTGGTGCGTGCCGCGTTGCGCGCCTGGATCGCTCAGGCAGTGACCTGGCACGACCCGACGGTGCTCGGGGTGGCACTGGCCGCCCGTGATCTGGAGGGCCGCGACTGGTCTTGGCTGAAGTGGTTGCCGCATGTGGACATTCCCGGACAGGTCGACGGTGTCGGCCCGGCGCGTTACCTGTCCGCCGACCCAGATGAGCTGGTCGAGCGGCTTGGTCCGGCTCTCGTCGACCGACCGGCGTTCACTGGTGCGCCGGCAGATGCGTTGCGGCACTTGCTGATTGTTGTCGATGACCCCAACTTCGACGTGCAGGCCTCGAGGCTGGCTGCGGCTCGGGCGGGCGTCACCGTGGTGCATCATTGCGCCGCACCGCCGCATCGCGAACAGTATTCGGATCCGGAACAGCCGATCCTGCGTGTCGCCGATGGTGCCATCGAACGCTGGCAGACCGGCGGCTGGCAGCCCTACATCGACGATGCTGACCAACTCGGCGCAGACGAGGCCGCGCACCTGGCTCGGCGGCTGTCGCGGTGGGACTCCAACCCGACGCACGCCGGACTACGCTCGGCGGCTACCCGCGGCGCGAGTTTCACGACGTTGCTGGGCATCCCGGACGCGTCCCGACTGGATGTGCCCGCGCTGTGGGCGCCGCGACGTCGTGACGAGGAGTTGCGCGTCCCGATCGGTGTCACTGCTACCGGTGAGCCCCTGTTCTTCGACCTCAAGGACGAAGCCGAGGGCGGGATGGGCCCGCACGGCCTGATGATCGGTATGACCGGTTCTGGCAAGTCGCAGACCCTGATGGCGATCCTGTTGTCGCTATTGACTACTCACTCCGCGGACCGGCTGATCGTCATCTATGCCGACTTCAAGGGTGAGGCCGGCGCCGACAGCTTCCGGAACTTCCCGCAGGTTGTCGCGGTGATCTCGAATATGGCCGAAAAGAAGTCGCTTGCCGATCGCTTCGCCGACACGCTGCGCGGCGAGGTGGCCCGGCGTGAGATGCTGCTGCGCGAGGCCGGACGCCGGATCCAGGGCAGTGCGTTCAACTCGGTGACGGAGTACGAGAACGCTCAAGCGGCCGGACACGACTTGCCGCCGATCCCAACGCTGTTCGTGGTGGCTGACGAGTTCACCTTGATGTTGGCGGATCATCCGGAATACGCGGAGCTGTTCGACTACGTGGCGCGCAAGGGGCGCTCGTTCCGCATCCACATCCTGTTTGCCTCCCAGACGCTGGACGTCGGCAAGATCAAAGACATCGACAAGAACACCTCCTACCGGATCGGTTTGAAGGTGGCCAGCCCCAGCGTTTCTCGCCAGATCATCGGCGTGGAGGACGCATACCACATTGAGTCGGGCAAAGAACACAAGGGCGTGGGCTTCCTGGTGCCCGCGCCCGGGGCGTCCCCGATCAAATTCCGCAGCACTTACGTCGACGGCATCTACGAACCTCCACAGACGGCTAAATCCGTTGTGGTGCAGTCTGTTCCAGAGCCCAAGCTGTTCACGTCCGCTGCGGTGGAACCGGATCCGGCCACCGTGATCGCCAGCGCTGACGAGGAAGAACCGGTCGGCCCGCCGCGAAAGCTGATCGCGACCATCGGCGAACAGTTGGCAGGCTACGGGCCGCGCGCGCCGCAGCTGTGGTTGCCGCCGTTGGATGAGCCGATCCCGCTGGGCGCCGTGTTGGCGCGTGCCGGACTGCCGGCACGGCAGTGTCGCTGGCCGCTTGGTGAGATCGACAAGCCCTTCGAGATGCGCCGCGACCCGCTGGTGTTCGACGCTACGTCGTCGGCCGGGAATATGGTGATCCACGGCGGCCCCAAGTCCGGCAAATCCACAGCGCTGCAGACATTTATCCTGTCGGCCGCCAGCCTGCACTCGCCGCGCGATGTCACGTTCTACTGCCTTGACTACGGCGGCGGGCAGCTACGGGCGCTGGAGAATCTCGCACACGTTGGCAGCGTCGCCTCGGCCGTGGAACCCGAACGTATCCGTCGCACCTTCGGTGAGCTGGAGCAGCTGCTGCTGTCCCGGCAGCAACGAGAAGCATTCCGCGACCGGCCGACAAACGGTTCAGGCAATGGTGCTGCTGCGGGCTCGTCGCCCGCAGATGACGGCTTCGGTGAGGTGTTCCTGGTCATCGACAACCTGTATGCCTTCGGCCGCGACAACACCGATCAGTTCAACACCCGCAATCCGTTGCTGGCCAAGGTAACCGAACTCGTCAACGTGGGCTTGGCGTACGGCATCCACGTAGTCATCACCACGCCCAGCTGGCTGGAGGTGCCGCTGGCGATGCGTGACGGGCTCGGTCTGCGCCTCGAGCTCAAGCTGCACGACCCGCGCGACAGCAACGTGCGGGTGGTTGGTGCGCTGCACCGCCCCGCCGAAGCCGTCCCGCACGACCAGCCGGGGCGCGGATTGACCATGGCCGCACAGCATTTCCTGTTCGCGGCTCCCGCGTTGGACCAAGTGCCCGCCATCAACGCGCGCTACCCCGATGTGACCGCGCCGCCGGTGCGGCTGCTGCCCACCAACCTCGCGCCCGAGGCCGTCGGCGTGTTCTACCGCGGTCCCGGACAAGCCGACCAAGTGGTTATAGGCCAGCGTGAAGAAGACCTGGCGCCGGTGGTGCTCGACTTCGCCGAGAACCCGCTACTGATGGTGTTCGGAGACAGCAAGTCCGGAAAGACCACGCTGCTGCGCCACATCATCCGGACTATCCGCGAGCACTCCACGCCCGACCAGGTGGCGTTCACCGTTCTCGACCGGCGGCTGCACCTCGTCGACGAACCGTTGTTTTCCGACAACGAGTACACGACCAATATCGACCGGATCATCCCCGCGATGCTCGGGTTGGCCAACCTGATCGAGTCGCGGCAGCCGCCGGCGGGCATGTCGGCGGCCGAGCTGTCTCGCTGGACCTATGACGGCCACACCCATTACCTGATCATTGATGACGTCGATCAGATACCCGATGCGCCGGCAATCGGTGGCCCGTACATCGGTCAGCGCCCCTGGACTCCACTGATCGGTTTGCTGGCGCAGGCCGGCGACCTGGGACTGCGGGTAATCGTCACGGCCCGCGCCTCTGGGTCCGCGCACGGGTTGATGACCAGCCCGTTGCTGCGACGCTTCAACGACTTGCAGGCGACAACGTTGATGTTGGCGGGTAATCCGGCCGACAGCGGAAAGATTCGGGGTCAGCGATTCGCCCGGTTGCCTGCAGGGCGGGCGATGCTTTTGGGCGACAGTGACAGCCCGACATACGTGCAGCTGGTCAACCCGCTGGTCGGCGAGGCCGCGATATCCGGTGAAACGCAACAGGAGGGAAGTTAGTCATGACGTTGCGAGTGGTTCCCGAGGGACTGGCCGCGACCAGCGCGGCGGTGGAGGCGCTGACGGCGCGGTTGGCGGCCGCGCAGGCGAGCGCGGCTCCGTTGATCACCGCGGTGGTGCCGCCGGCGGCCGATCCGGTGTCGCTACAGACCGCGGCCGGGTTCAGCGCCCAGGGGCAAGAACACGCCGTCGTCGCCGCCCAAGGTGTTGAAGAATTGGGGCGCGCCGGTGTGGGAGTGGGTGATTCCGGCGCCGGCTATCTCGCCGGTGACGCGGCGGCCGCGGCGACCTATGGGATCGCGGGCGCCTAACGATGAACGTGCCCATCTGGATTGCTTCGCCGCCGGAGGTGCATTCGGCGCTGCTGAGCAGTGGTCCAGGTCCGGGGTCGCTGCTGGCGGCCGCCGGAGCCTGGAACGCGCTCAGTGCCGAATATGCTTCCACGGCAGCCGAACTCAGTGGGCTATTGGGGGCAGTTCAAGCGGGGGCGTGGCAGGGCGCGAGTGCGGAGCAATACGTGGCCGCGCATCTGCCTTACCTGGCATGGCTGCTGCAGGCCAGCGCCGATGCTGCGGGTGTGGCGGCCCAGCACGAGGCCGCGGCGGCGGCATACACCGCCGCCTTGGCGGCGATGCCCACGCTGGCCGAGTTGGCCACCAACCACGTCATTCATGGCGTCTTGGTGGCGACGAATTTCTTTGGAATCAATACGATTCCGATCGCGCTCAATGAGGCCGACTATATGCGGATGTGGATGCAAGCCGCCGCCACTATGGGTGCGTATCAGGTGGCCTCGGGTACGGCGTTGGCGTCGGCGCCGCGCACCACCCCGGCGCCGATGGTGATCAATCCCGGTGGTGAGCAGGCCAGTTCCGTCGCGGCCAACGCGGCTCAGGTGCCAGCCGGTGCAGCCGCGGCGGCCGCAGACCCCTGGCAATGGCTCTTGCAGCTGCTGCAGCAGCTGTGGAGCGCATACACGGGCTTCTATACATGGATGTTCGACGTGATCTGGCAGTTCCTGCAGGATCCCATTGGCAACTCGATAAAGATCATCATCGCCTTCCTGACGAACCCGTGGGCTGCGATCATCACTTACGGCCCGCTGCTGTTCGCGCTGGGCTATCAGATTTTCTTCAACCTGGTTGGCTGGCCGACCTGGGGCATGGTCTTCAGTTCTCCGTTCCTGTTGCCGCTGGGGCTCAGTCTGGGTCTCAGCGCAATAGCGTTGCTGCCGGCTCAACTTGGGCCGCTTGCGGTGCCCCTGGCTGGCGCGGCGCCAATCGTTGCCGTCGCCGCAGGCTCCGTGTGGCCGGTGGCCGGCGTAGCGCCAACGGTCGCCAGCCCCATCGGGGCGTCCGCAGCAGCGGGTGCGGGTGCGTCGGCGGGGGTCGCACCGGCGTCGGCGGCTCCGGCGACCGCGAGCATCGCCTACGCGGTAGGCGGTGGTGGTGATTGGGGTCCCGAGTTTGGGCCAACGCTGGGGCCGCGCAGTGGCGTCAAGGCGCCGGCGGCGACGATTCCAGCGGCTGGCGCGGCGTCGGTCAGTCGCGCCCAGGCACGGGCAAAGCGCCGACGGCGGGCCGAATTGCGCGACTACAGCGACGAATTCTTGGATATGGACTCCGATATCGGTGTCACACCCGATTACGGGGCACAGGCTTCGGATTCGGGGGCCGGCTTGTTGGGTTTTGCCGGGACGGCACCCAAAGAGACCCTGCTGCGGGCGGCGGGGTTGACGGCGCTGGCCGGTGATGGGTTTGGCGGCGGCCCGAAAATGCCGATGGTGCCGGGGACTTGGGACCACGGCCCAGAGGAAGGGGGGCACCAAAGTTAGCGAGACGGTTTACACCGTGAGAAGCCGAATTCTGAAACGAGTGAACCCAAAAATGTTGAAAGGAGCGGTGCTATGAGTCTTTTGGATGCGCATATTCGGCAGTTGGTGGCCTCGCAAGCGGCGTTTGGCGCCAAGGCCGGGCTGATGCTGCACACGATTGGTCAGGCCGAGCAGGCTGCGATGTCGGCGCAAGCGTTTCACCAGGGCGAGTCCGCGGCAGCGTTTCAGGCGGCGCATGCCCGTTTTGTGGAGGTAGCGGCCAGGGTCAACACCCTGCTGGATATCGCCCAGGCGAACTTGGGCGACGCGGCCGGCACCTATGTTGCCACCGACGCCGCGGCCGCGTCGACCTACACCGGCTTCTGAGCCGCTTTCGAATCCTCGGAAAGGACTTGTGATGTCGCAAATCATGTACAACTACCCGGCGATGCTGGCCCATGCCGGGGACATGGCGGGCTATGCCGGCACCATGCAAGGGCTGGGTGCGGATATCTCCGCTGAGCAGGCAGCGTTGTCGAACGCTTGGCAGGGCGATACCGGGATGACCTACCAGACGTGGCAGGCGCAGTGGAACCAGGCCATGGAGGATCTGGTGCGGGCCTACCAGTCAATGGCCAGCACGCACGAAGCCAACACCATGGCCATGATGGCTCGCGACCAGGCCGAAGCCGCCAAATGGGGCGGCTAGGCCGGTAGCTGGACCTAGGTTGAATTCCGAACCCAACGCCGTCGAGCTGACGGTCGATCAGGCTTGGTTCATCGCGGAAACCATTGGGGCGGGCAGCTTCCCGTGGGTGCTCGCGATAACCACGCCCTACAGCGATGCCGCCCAGCGAAACGCATTCTTCGACCGCCAGAAGGACGAACTAACCCGGATGGGTCTGTTGTCGGAAGCCGGCGTCATCAACCCGGCGGTCGCCGACTGGATCAAAGCGGTGTGCTTTCCCGACCGGTGGCTCGACCTGCGCTACGTGGGGCCCGCCTCCGCCGACGGCCCGGGCGAGCTGTTGCGGGGCATCGTCGCGCAACGTGCCGGCACCTCCACGCGATCCACCACCGAAAAGACAGTGGTGGCGTTGCGCAGCGCGCAGCTGATCACCTTCACCGCAATGGACATCGACGATCCCCGGGCGCTGGTTCCCGTCCTCGGCGTCGGGCTGGCGCAACGGGCGCCGGCCCGATTCGAGGAGTTCAGCATGCCTACGCGGGTCGGTGCCCGGGCCGACGAGCGCCTGCGCTCCGGCATACCGCTCGCGGAAGTCCTTGACTACCTGGGTATCTCGGCATCGGCACGACCGGTGGTGGAGTCTGTCTTTTCCGGACCGCGCAGCTACGTCGAGATCGTCGCCGGCTGCAATCGCGACGGCCAGCACGCCACCACCGAGGTCGGGGTGAGCATTGTCGACACGACAGCGGGTCGGGTTTTGGTCAGCCCGTCCCGGGCGTTCGACGGGGAATGGGTCTCGACGTTTTGCCCCGGAACGCCCTTTGCGATCGCCGTCGCGCTTGAACGGCTGACGGCCTACTTGCCGGACGGGCACTGGTTCCCCGACCACCGGCTGTCCCGAGATTTCTCGACCGCCCAGTAACAGAAATCAGAAAGAGAGCACGATGTACCAGCGCCAACACCTTTCGAGGTCGCAGTGACGTCCGGAACCGTCATGCCGATCGTCCGCGTCGCGATACTCGCGGACAGCAGGCTGACGGAGATGGCCCTGCCTGCAGAGTTGCCGTTGCGCGAAATCCTGCCCGCGGTACAGCGTTTGGTGGTTCCTGCGACCCAAAACGGTGATGCCGATGCCGCCGACTCCGGCGCGGCCGCGCAGCTGAGCTTGGCGCCCATTGGAGGCGCGCCGTTCAGCCTGGACGCCAGCCTGGACACGGTCGGCGTTGTCGATGGTGATCTGCTTGCGTTGCAGCCGATTCCCGCCGGACCGGCCGCGCCGGGGATCGTAGAAGACATCGCCGACGCCGCCATGATCTTCTCCAACTCGCGGCTAAAGCCGTGGGGGGCAACGCATATCCAGCGGGGAGCGCTGGCGGCGACGATCGGCGCGGCTATCGTGGCCACTGGGCTGGCGGTCAGCCACCGGGTGGCCACCGGTGCGCTGGCCGGCCTGCTGGCGGTAGCCGGGATTGCTGCTGTAGTCGCGTTGGCGGGTCTGCTGATCACCCCTCGTGCAGCCCGTACGGGTGTCGCGCTGTCGATCGCCGCGCTGGTGCCCATCGGCGCCGCCTTGGCACTAGCGGTGCCCGGGAGATTCGGACCGGCCCAGGTGTTGCTGGGCGCTGCCGGTGTAACCGCGTGGTCGCTGATCGCATTGATGATCCCCAGCGCGGAACGTGAGCGCGTGGTCGCCTTCTTCACTGCGGTGGCGGTGGTCGGCGCTGGGGTGTTGCTGGCAGCCGGTGCGCTGTTGCTGTGGCAACTGCCAATGCTGAGCATCGGCTGCGGGCTGATTGCGGCAGCGTTGTTGGTCACCGTCCAGGCGGCCCAGCTTTCCGCGCTGTGGGCGCACTTCCCGTTGCCGGTCATCCCGGCTCCGGGGGATCCCACCCCGTCGGCTCCTTCGCTCCGGGTGCTCGAGGACCTGCCGCGGCGGGTGCGTGTCAGCGACGCCCACCAAAGCGGTTTCATCGCCGCCGCAGTGCTGCTCAGCGTCCTGGGGTCGGTGGCAATCGCGGCGCGCCCTGAGGCGCTCAGTGGTGTTGGTTGGTATGTCGTGGCGGCGACCGCGGCCACGGCCATGCTGCGCGCTCGGGTGTGGGATTCCGCCGTGTGCAAAGCCTGGCTGCTCGCTCAGCCGTACCTGGTGGCCGGAATCCTGTTGGTGGTCTACACCTCGACCGGACATTACGGAGCCGCCTTCGGCGCGGTGCTGGTGCTCACCGGGCTCGCCCTGGCATGGGTTGGGGTCGCGATGAATCCGCGCATCGCCTCGCCGGAGAGCTATTCGCTGCCGCTGCGCCGGTTGCTGGGTTTTGTTGCCGCCGGTTTGGATGCGTCACTGATTCCCGTGATGGCCTACCTGGTCGGTCTGTTCAGCTTGGTGCTCAATCGATGATGCGTGCCGCATCGGCGTGCTGCACTGCGACTCTCGCTGTCGCAGTGTGGGCCGCTGCACCGGCATCGGCGATCGGCCCGCCGGTAATCGATGCCGCCGCGCAACCACCGAGCGGAACGCCCGGGCCGGTGCAGCCGATGGAGCAACGGGGCCAATGCAGCGTCTCCGGAGTCATGGCGGGCACCGATCCCGGTGTCCCGTCAGCTAGCCAGACGATGCTGAATCTGCCTGCGGCATGGGAGTTTTCTCGCGGCGAAGGCCAGCTGGTGGCGGTCATCGACACCGGAGTGCGGCCAGGCCCGCGGCTGCCCAACGTCGATCCCGGTGGAGATTTCGTGGAGTCCACTGATGGCCTGACCGACTGCGACGGCCATGGCACCTTGGTTGCGGGACTCATCGCGGGTCAACCGGGTGACGACAGCTTCGCCGGAGTTGCGCCGGCGGCGCGGGTGTTGTCCATCAGGGTGACGTCCGCTAAATTTTCGCCGCGGTCGCAGGGTGGGGATCCTGCGCTGGCCCGAGCAGCTCTTGACGTCGCCACGTTGGCTCGGGCCATCGTGCATGCGGCCGACCTTGGCGCCCGGGTGATCAACATCTCCGCAATAACTTGCCTGCCGGCTGACCGAACGGTCGACCAGGCTGCGCTCGGGGCGGCGATCCGGTATGCAGCGGTGGACAAGGATGCGGTGATCGTGGCCGCCGCCGGCAATAGCGGACCGACCGGATCGGTGGCCGGCGGAACGTCCTGTGATTCCAATCCGCTCACCGATCTGAGCCGTCCGGACGATCCGCGTAACTGGGCGGGTGTCACGTCGGTCTCCGTCCCGTCGTGGTGGCAGCCGTATGTGTTGTCGGTGGGCTCACTGACTGCCGACGGGCGGCCATCGAAATTCACCATGGCCGGGCCGTGGGTTGGCATTGCCGCGCCCGGCGAAAACATCGCGTCGGTCAGCAATGCGGACGGCGGTGGGCTGGCCAACGGTCTGCCCGACGAGCATCAGCAACTGGTCGCTCTCAGCGGCACCAGCTACGCGGCCGGCTACGTTTCCGGCGTCGCCGCACTGGTGCGCAGCAGGTATCCCGGGCTGGCCGCGACCGAGGTGGTGCGCCGCATCACCGCGACCGCACACAACGGCGCGCGGGATCCCTCCAACGTCGTCGGCGCCGGGGTCCTGGACCCGGTGGCGGCCCTGACCTGGCAACTGTCATCCGGTAACCAACCCGCACCGGCGCAGGCAAAGCCGGTTGCCATCCCCCCGGCACCGCCACCCAAAGACACCACACCGCGCGACGTCGCATTCGCCGGTGCGGCCGCACTGACCGTGCTGGTCGCGGCCACCGCGGCGGCAGCGGCGATAGTGCGCCGACGAAAGGAGCCCACCCTGTGAGCATCCCGCGTCCCGGAACCGGCCGGCTCACCTTGGCGCTATTGGCCGTGGCGCCCGCCGTGCTGGCCTACCCGTGGCAATCGCCACGTGACTACTGGTTGCTCGGCATCGCCGCCGCCGTGGTGGTCCTGCTGTTCGGCTGGTGGCGCGGGCTGTACTTCACAACGATCCTGTGCCGCGGGCTCGCGATCCTGGGCCGTCGGCGGCGTCGCGTCCCCGAGCCAGGAACCGACACGCGCACAACGGCGCTGTTGCGGGTCGGGCCGCCGACGTCCGACCGCGGTGGGCTCCCGCTGCCGCTGATCGCCCGCTACCTCGACTGCTACGGCGTTCGCCTCGACAAGATCCGAATCACCAGCCGCGCTACCGGCGCCGACGAACCGCAAACCTGGATTGGGCTGACGGTGGCGGCCACCGACAACCTAGCGGCGCTACAGGCGCGCTCGTCACGGATCCCGCTGCACGAGACCGCCCAAGTCGCCGCCCGCCGGCTCACCGATCACCTCCGTGAAATCGGCTGGGATGCGAGCACCGTTGCGCCCGAAGACATCCCAGAGCTGATCGGGGAGGAATCTCGCGAGACGTGGAACGGGGTGCGGCAAGGCGACTCGGATTACGTTGCGGCATACCGGATCGGCGCCGGCGCGTCGTTGCTCGAAACCTTGAACGCAATCCGATCGCATCCGACACGTGAGACGTGGACGGTACTGGAGATCGCCGGAGCCCCACCCCATTACACCGTTGCTGCGGCGTGCGCCTTCCGAACCGATACGCGACCCAGGGGTGGCGCTCCGCTTGACGGCCTGACTTCGCAACGCGGAAACCAACTTCCGGCGCTATTGGCATTGGATCCGGTGGCCACGCAGCGGCTTGACGGGCATACCGATGCACCCGCCGACCTGTTGACCGGACTGAACTGGCCCGCGCCCGCAGCGCTTAGTCGAACATAAAGCCGTGCAGGAACGGCGTCATCCGCCTCAGATAATCCAACTGGCTCACGTGTAGGACGTGGTTGCCGGGGAACCAGTGCAGTGCGCACTTATCCCAATGCTCCCAAAGAGTTACGGCGTGGTCCGGTGGAGCCATTCGATCGCCGAGTCCGGTGATGATCATCCGGCGCTCTTTGGGCAATAGCGGCCGATAGTTCAACGGGCTGTGGTAGGACAGCCCGGCGTCCAACTCATCGCGGCTGATGTTGGACAACCGCAGTCCCAGCGGGACGAGCTTGTTGGCCGGGAACCATTCGTCGAACAGCTTCGCGGGGCTGACGACCGGGCAGTTGGGGATGACGGCCTCGAGCCGGTTTTCGACCGAGGCAATCAACGCCGCCGTGTAGCCTCCCAACGATATTCCGGTCAGCGCGATCCGTTCGACACCAATGCGGCGCAGATAGTCCACGAGAGACCGAAAGTCGTGTACCGCCTGTGCCATCGACTCGGCGAAACCGCTGAGTCCGCTGGCGAAGAAGCCGAAACCGCTGTACGGCGAATGCCTTTCGGCCCGCTTGCCGTGAAATGGCAATGTGTACAACAGGACGTCGTAGCCGGATTCGTAATACCACGGCAGTGAGAAGAACAGCCCATTTAGCCAGTAGGACGAACCCATGAAGCCATGGATGACACACAGCGTGGGTCGCGGCCCGTCGTCGTGGCGCCAGTGCTGCGCGCGCACGATGTTGTTGGCGCTCAGCGCACTCCACTGTTTGCGCATAGTGGGGTTGATCGCCCGGAAGCTGCTCGCGAACGAGATGTTGTCGACGGTGCCGTGCGCGATCCACTCCGCGAGCGGACTTGCTGGTCGCGACGAAATCTTGGGAGGCTTGGTCGGTGCCGGAAACGACTTCGCCGGATCACGTTCGGCCGCAAGTCCGGCGTAAAAGTTCAGGTTGCCGCGCTCGCCACCGGAATCCGCGCGGCGCAGCGCGTTGACGATAACGGCCGGGGCCACCGTCGCGGAGAGCACCGACGCGGCGGCAGTACGCATCGCGATATCGCCGATCGCCGAGGATTCGACGACCAAGCGCTGCCGGACCGACAGCGCCGAGAGCGAGGGTAACCCCTCGGCGCCGGCGTCGGCGCCGGCGACATTGGGAATGGGCACGGGCGGATCGATTGGATCAGCTGGCCAAGTCCCCCCCATATCAGCGGCCCCCGATAGCCTCGAGATCTGCGACATTGCGTCGATCGTATCGCCCAACGTGCTGACCGATGCCAAATTTCGACAGTATCGTCAATTTTCCGGCGGTTCAGGGCGGGCGTACCTGAGTTTCCGGTAATACGTTTGTCTGTATAGCCCGACTAGCGACGGCGTTGATCAGGAGGACCGATATGTGGGATCCCGATGTCTACCTGGCCTTTGCGGATCATCGGAGCCGTCCGTTCTACGAATTGCTGTCGCGGGTGGGCGCCGAGCGGGCGCGTCGGGTGGTTGACCTCGGTTGCGGCCCCGGCCACCTGACGAAGTACTTGGCGCGCCGGTGGCCCAGTGCGGTGATCGAGGCATTGGACAGCTCACCGGAGATGGTCGCCGCCGCCCGGGAACGCGGCATCGACGCCACGACCGGCGACCTGCGGACCTGGAAGCCGCGGCCGGACACTGACGTGGTGGTGAGCAACGCGGCCTTGCACTGGGTGCCCGAGCACTCCGACCTACTGCTGCGGTGGGTCGGCGAACTTGCGCCGAGCTCGTGGATCGCTGTGCAGATCCCGGCCAATTTCGAGACGCCGTCGCACGCCGCGGTGCGGGCGTTGGCCCGTCGAGAGCCCTACGCGAAACTCATGCGCGATATACCGTTTCGCGTGGGCGCGGTGGTCCACCCGCCCGCGTACTACGCCGAGTTGCTGATGGACGCCGGATGCAAGGTGGATGTCTGGGAGACCACGTACCTGCACCAGCTCACCGGTGAGCACCCGGTGTTGGACTGGATTACCGGCACCGCGCTGGTCCCGGTGCGCGAGCGGCTCGACGACGCGGGCTGGGAACAGTTCCGCCAGGAACTCATCCCACTGCTGGATGACGCCTACCCGCGCCGGACCGACGGCACGACCATCTTCCCGTTCCGGCGGGTGTTCTTCGTGGCTGAGGTAGCTGGGGCGCGCCGCTCAGGTGGGTAGTTCGATACCGCGGTCGGATGCGATCGCCGACCTAGCGGTCGGCGTCATGTGATGGATTCGTAGATACGTTTCGGTATAGCGCTGCGCGATGCGGGTACCGGCGAACTCCGACGGTATGACGTCGTTGGTGCGCTGGCGCCAATCGTGTAGCCGGACAGCGAGATCGGCCGCGATCGCGTCGAAGTCTCGAGCGTCGTCACCGGCTAGCAGGTTGTTGCTCTCGGTAGGGTCTGCGCGCAAATCGTAGAGCTCGCGTTGCGGGCGGGGCGCGGTGACCAGTGGCGCGACGGCCTGACCGGAGGGGCTTTCTCCGATATCCCACGGCAAGTCCAGCAGTGGCCGTGGTACGTAGTTTTCGATGTAGCTGTATTCCTTTGTGCGGATTGCCCGAATGGGATCGAACGAGTCGTGATAGGTCTTGGTGGTGTACACGTGGTCGCGCACCGGCTCGTTTCGTGCGTCCGACGCAAGTATCACCTGCGCGTGCGAAACCCCCTCGATGTCCGCCGGGATGTCGAGACCCAGCAGGCCCAGCAGCGTCGGGACTAGATCCACCCCGCTGAACAGTTCGTCATAGATACCCGGGGCCACCGCCCGGCGGGTGGGTGGACGGATGATCATCGCAATGCCGGTCCCGGCGTCGTACAACGTGGATTTCGCGCGCGGGAAGGCCGCGCCGTGATCGGTGACAAACACCACCCACGTGCTGGCATCCAGGCCGGCCTCGGCCAGCGTGTCCAGTAGCTTGCCCACCGCGGAGTCGGCCTTGGCGATGGAGCCATAGAAATCTGCTAGGTCCTGGCGCACCTCGGCGGTATCGGGCAGGTGGCCGGGCACGTCGACCGCCGCGCTGTCGGCCGGTTCGTAACGGTCACGCGGATAGGGCCGGTGGGTTTCGAAGAACCCCGCCGTCAACAGGAACGGTTGCCCGGCAAGGGCCGGGGCGCTGTCCCGCAGCCATTCCTGGGCCTTGTCGACCACGTACTCGCAGTAGGAGATCGACACGTCGAATTCGTCGAACCCCAGCCGCTTCGGGTAGGACGTCTCGTGTTGCATACCGAAAAGTGCTGAGTACCAACCAGATTCGGACAGCAACTGGGGCAGGGTCCGGACACCGGTGCGATACTCCCAGCCATGATGGGCCAGGCCGACCAACCCGTTGCTCTGCGGGTAACGACCGGTGAACAGCGATCCTCGCGACGGCGAGCACAACGGTGCGGTGGCATGGGCCCTGGTGAGCAGAATCCCGTCGGCGGCAAGCTGGTCCAGCCGTGGGCTGGAAACGTCCGGGTGGCCGTAGACGCCCAGGTACCGCCCCAGGTCGTGCCAATGCACGATCAACACGTTGTCTGCGTGCTCACCCGCCATCGTGTGTCACCTCTCCAACATGCCTTGCGCGACCGGCGACGCCGAGACAGCGCCATGAAGCCACCGCGGCGACGATACCGGGCCGCCGACCGACCCGTCAGCGTACGCCCTAGGCGCCGGAACGCTACTTGTCTGAATTGCCGACAGGCAACGATTGCGGCGCTCGACCCCATCGGTTTTCGGAAACAAATTCAGCAAGCGGACGCGCGAAGGCCCAGCCGTCCAGCTCGAGCGCGGGCCGGTCGGGAAACTCTGGTACCGGGCCGAGACACAGGATTGCCACCGGTTCGGCGTCCGCGGGTATCTGCAGCAGGGCCGCCAATCGGTTCGGATCGAACAGGGACACCCAGCCCATTCCTAGGCCTTCGGAGCGAGCCGCCAGCCACAGGTTTTGGATTGCGCATGACACCGACGCCAGATCCATCTGCGGCAGCGTGCGCCGGCCGAAGATGTGTGCCGCACGGTTGTCGCACAGCGCCACTACCAGCAGCTCGGCGCACTCGAGGATTCCCTCGACCTTCAGAGCCAGAAATTCGGTGGCTCGTCGCCCCAGGGCCCGGGCGGTCAGCGCGCGCTCCTCGTCGACGAGCGCGTGGATACGTTCCCGCAGCTGGCCGTCCGTGATCCGAATGAAGCGCCATGGCTGCATCAGGCCGACGCTGGGCGCGGCATGCGCGGCTTGTAGCAGACGTGCCAGCACATTCTCGGGCACCACGCTGCCGGGCACGAAGCGGCGCATGTCTCGGCGTTCGGAGATCACGCGATACAAGGCCTGCCGCTCTTGCGGGGTGAACGCATGATCCACGATCACGGACTATAGGTGACGCCCACCGCGCGGAATACGTATTCGGGTGGCACATCGAAGGCGAGCGATCGTCGCGGCAGTCGGCTGAGCACGTCGTCGCCGATGTCGGCCTTGAAATGCAGCGAGAGTTCGCCGTGGAACTTTGCATCGACGTGGCCGATATCGAGGTCGAGTTGCAGACCCGTGTCCGAAATCTCGGCCGTCGCGGCTCCGGTCTGCTGCGCATCCCAGCGCACATCGATGACGCGGCCGGCTAGCTTCGGTACCACCGACAGCGTTCCCAGCACCCGCTGCGAGGTGAAGGCCAGCGAACCCACGTAGCTGGCGATGCTGCCCGCTGATCGCACACCCGGGATTGTGCCGCTGAACCGCCGGGTGACCGCGACGTACTCGGCAAGATAGAGGATCCCTTCGGATTCGATCTGCGCCCGCAGATCGGCGGGCAGCTTGCCGACGCCGAACAGCCTCCGAACGATCACTGCCATGACGCCAGTATGGGGCCGTTTCGTTGCCGGTGCACCGATGCTGGTATCGCTTTAGCCATGAGCCGCCCCAGAAACACGGCCGATTTGGTACCTGTGTCGCTCGCTGTTCTTCTCGGTATTGCCGGGGTGGTGGTCTACGCCGTGCTATGGGTGGGGCATAGCCACCACTGGGGCTGGCTGTACGACGCCGATTGGTCGTTGTTGACTCCGGCACACGACGTTGGGATCAAGCACCCGGGGTGGGTGCGATTCTGGGATGTCGTGTCCGTTGTCCTGGGTCCGTTCGTGCTGCGGCCGTTGGGATTGTTGGCTGCGGTGATCGCCCTGGTGATGCGCAAGGTCCGGGTGGGGTTGTTGCTGTTGGCTTGTGCGCCGCTCGACGGATTGGTGACGACGGTGGCCAAGGATCTGGCCGGTCGTCCTCGACCGGCGACCGCGCTGGTATTCGCACCCTCAACCTCGTTCCCGTCGGGGCACGCGCTGGAAGCGATAGCCAGTTTGCTGGCGCTGTTGGTCTTCGTACTGCCGATGATGAAGGCCCAGGCGATGCGGGTCGCCGCGGTCGCGGTGGCCGCGGTGAGTGTGGTGACCGTCGGTGCCGCCAGAGTCGCGCTCAACGTGCACCATCCTTCGGATGTGATCGCCGGTTGGGCGCTGGGCTACGTCTATTTCCTGTTGTGCCTGTGGGTATTTCGGCCGATCCCGGTAAGAGGCACCGCGCGCTGGCCTTTGTCACGGCGCGGTGACCCAACCGGGTCTAAAGCTTTACTTGACCCTGAGGCTTAGCTCGGCTGACGATGAAGCGATGCGCCGACTGGTAGGTCTGCTGTGTGCTGCGGTGTGCATCGCCGGTGTAGCGGTGATGTTTGCCCCGGTGACCGTCGCGGCCGGCAATCCGTGGTTTGCGAACTCCGTCGGCAATGCCACGCAGGTGGTTTCGGTGGTGTCAACCGGCGGGTCGAACGCGAAGATGGATATCTACCAGCGCACCGCCGCCGGCTGGCAGGCCCTCAAAACCGGAATCCCCACCCACGTTGGCTCGGCGGGGATGGCGTCGCAGGCCAAGAGTGGGTACCCGGCCACTCCCATGGGGGTTTACAGCCTCGACTCCGCCTTCGGTACCGCGCCGAATCCCGGTGGCGGGCTGCCGTATACCCAAGTGGGACCCAATCACTGGTGGAGCGGGGACGACCACAGCCCGACCTTCAACAGCATGCAGGTGTGCCAGAAGTCCCAGTGCCCGTTCAATACGGCCGAAAGTGAGAACCTGCAGATCCCGCAGTACAAGCATTCGGTCGTCATGGGCGTCAACAAGAACAAAGTTCCCGGCGGCGGTTCCGCGTTCTTCTTTCACACCACCGATGGTGGTGCCACCGCCGGATGCGTGGCGATTGACGATGCCACCCTGGTACAGATCATCCGCTGGCTAAAGCCCGGTGCGGTGATCGCTATCGCCAAATAATCAATCCAGCGCGCGGCCGGGTTTGACCTTGAAATTAAGGCCCTTCAACGACATCGTCGCGTCGTAGGTTCTGTCGTAGCCGGTGGCGCTGATCTTCCAACCGTCGTCGGTACGCCGGTACTGGTCGCGGTAGAACGCCGCACCGATCAGCATGAAATCGAAATCGGCGGCGATCACCCGGTCCTGCAGATACCAGCTGCCTGTCGCGGTGTCGCCGGTAACGCTGATTTCCGGATGGGTCACCCGGTGCTCGGTGAGGATGGCCGGGCCCAGCGCCGAGCGCATGTAATCCACCAGGTCGGTGCGGTTCGTGAAGTGCAACTCCTCGCCGATCGATGGCCCATAATCGCCGCGAACGTCTTCGGTGAGGGTATTGGCGAAGTCGTCCCACTGCTTGGTGTCTAGCGCCCGCAGGTAGCGGTACTTGACCCGCTTGATCGCTTCGACATCATCGGCAAGGCTCATGACGTTCATTGCAGCACATCAAGTCTTGCGAAGTCTTGCGCGGCCATGACGGCTGGCTACCTTGGAGGCATGAGTCAATCCCGGTACGCGGGGTTGTCCCGCGACGAGCTGGCAATCCTGGTACCCGAACTGCTCCTGATCGGCCACATGATCGACCGCTCCGGCATGGCCTGGTGCATCCAGGCGTTCGGCCGCGAGGAAATGCTGCAGATCGCCATTGAGGAATGGGCGGGCGCCAGCCCGGTCTATGTCAAGCGCATGCAGCGGGCGCTGAACTTCGAGGGCAACGACGTGCCGACCATCTTCAAAGGCCTGCAACTCGACATTGGTGCTCCGCCGCAGTTTATGGATTTCCGGTATACGGTGCACGACCGTTGGCACGGCGAGTTCAAGCTCGACCATTGCGGCGCGCTGCTCGATGTGGAGCCGATGGGGGACGAGTACGTCTTCGGGATGTGCCACACCATCGAGGATCCGACGTTCGACGCCACGGCGGTGGCGACCAATCCCCGCGCGCAGATGCGTCCCATTCACCGGCCGCCCCGAGTGCCCTCGGACCGGCATCCACATTGCGCGTGGACCGTCATCATCGACGAGTCCTACCCGACGGCCCAGAGCATTCCGGCGGTAAATATCGTCCGTGAAACCAAAGCTGCCACTTGGGAATTGGCTGCTATCGATCGTTCGGACCAAGGCCAGGCCGATTATTCGGGTCCGTTGCTGTCCGATTTCGACTTCGGAGCATTCTCGCACTCGGCGCTGGTGCGGATGGCCGACGAAGTGTGCCTGCAGATGCACCTGCTGTACCTGTCATTCGCCATCGCGGTGACGCAAAGGTCCAGCGCCGACGCCGAACTGGCGCGCTCGGTGGCTACTCGCCAGTTGACCGGCGTGGCCGGGCTTGGCGGCGAACGCATTCACCGCGCACTGGGGTTGCCCAGCGGAATCGAAGGTGTGTTGCGCGTGCTCGAGTTGCACCCACTGCTCAACCCCGCCGGTTATGTTGAGGCCGAAACGGACGGGAGCCGGTTGGTGGTGCGCCGGTCGCCGGCTCACCACGACCGCGCCTGGATTTCGCTGTGCACACCGGAATCGGTGCAGCCGCTACAGGCGATCGCGACGGCCGTGGACCCACACGTCCAGGTTCAAGTCAGTGGGACAGACACCGACTGGACCGCTGAGCTGGTGCAAGCCGATGCCGCGGCTAGCGAGCTGCCGGAGGTGTCGGTGGCTAAGGTCAGTAGGGGGTCGGCATTTCAGTTCCAGCCGAGGCGTTCGCTGCCGCTCACCGCGGTGTGACACCACGCGGCCTGTCAAGGCTCCCGATATACCACTTCGATGACGACACGGCATCGACCGCATACCAATGACTTTGTGACCCAACTGCTTACGGGGCGTTCGCGGCTATGGTTAACGCTGGCCAAAGACCCCTATCGACGAAAGTATCCGCTCTATGTACGACCCACTTGGGTTGTCGATCGGGACCACTAACCTGGTTGCGGCGTCTAACGGAAAAACTCCGGTTACCCGTCGCGCTGTCCTGACGCTGTATCCGCATTGTGCACCGAAAATCGGTGCGCGCGCGGAAAACCCGAACCTAACCGAGTCCGGCACGCTGATGAGCGGCTTCGTGGAGCGCATCGGGGATTCGGTGGCGCTGGTGTCCCCCGATGGGTCCGCTCACGACCCGGATCTATTGATGGTGGAGGCACTGGACGCGATGGTGGTCACCGTCGGTGCCGACGTGAGTTCGTCGGAGATCTCCATTGCCGTTCCGGCGCACTGGAAACCCGGAACGGTGCAGGCGCTGCGCAACGGATTACGCACACACGTCGGCTTTATCCGCAGCGGCATGGCGCCGCGTCTGGTGCCGGATGCGATCGCCGCGTTGACGGCGGTGAAGGCCGAATTGGGGCTTCCCGCAGGCGGTGTGGTAGGGCTGTTAGATTTCGGTGGCTCCGGAAGCTATGTCACCATGGTGGACACCAAATCGGATTTCGAGCCCGTCAGCGCCACAATGCGTTACGACGACTTCTCCGGCAGCCAGATAGACCAAGCGCTGTTGCTGCACGTCATCGAAGAGCTCGGCCACGGTGACATCGATCCGGAAAGCACCACCGCGGTCGGCCAACTCGGCCAACTCAGGGAGCAATGCCGTGAGGCCAAGGAGCGGTTGTCCACCGACGCGGTCACCGAATTGGCCGCCGAGCTTCGCGGATCCAGCTTCGTCATTCAAGTGACTCGAGACGAGTTTGAAAACCTGATACAGGACCGGCTCACTGGTTTCATCTACGCGTTCGACGACATGCTGGCGCGTAACAATGCGACCTGGGCCGACCTCGCTGCGGTGGTCACCGTCGGCGGTGGTGCCAGCATTCCGCTTGTCACTCAACGCCTTACAATGCACACTCGCCGTCCGATCCTGACCGCGTCGCAACCGGCGTGCGCGGCCGCGATGGGCGCGCTGCTGCTGGCCGCGCGGGGGGAAGAAATTGATCTGCGGACGCGGACGTCCATAGGCCTGTTGGCGGCGGCTGGGGCGTCGAGGGCGTCGAGCACCAGCGTGATCGAACTGCCGGCCGGCGATGTCATGGTGATCGATCAGGACGCGCTGACGGATCGCGAGTTGGCTTGGTCGCAGACCGACTTCCCCGGTGAAGCGCCGGTGCGGTTCGACGGTGACTCCTACAACGAGGACGGTCCCAGCTGGTCGATGCGGCTGAACGTGATCGATCCGCCCAAGGAACCGCCGTGGCGCCGATTCCGGGTGTCACAGTTGCTCATCGGGATCAGCGCCGTAGTGGCTATGACCGCGATCGGCGGTGTGGCATTTACGTTGACGGCCACCGAGCGGCACCCGGCACCCGTGGTTCCCAGCGTCGCACCCCCACGGCCCAGCTCCATGCCGCCCAGAGTCGTGCCCAGCCCGCATTCGCCAAGTCCCGTCCCGCCGCTGCCCAGCGCCACGCCGATCCCCAGCGCCGCACCCGCCCCAACCAGCGTCGCGCCGCCGCCAGCGCCGCCGACGCCGTCGGCGGTGATGACAACCACCAAGGCGCCGTCGGTCACCACCACGACGACGACCACGCCGGCCACGACCCCGCCGACAACCACAACCAGAACCACCACGCCGACGACCACAACCGAGGCGGAGGCCGCGACGACCGAGCCGCCTACCACGACATCGACGGTGAAGATGACGACGGAATGGTTGCACGTCCCGCTGTTACCGATCCCGATACCGATACAGGTTCCGGCGAATCAGGGTCCGCAGGCCCCGGCCCCGCAGGACCAGGGCCCGCAGAATCCCTTCCTGAGCCCCGGCTCGCCGTGATGGCAGCGTGGTAGTGGGTCAGTTTGAAATGAAAGCAGACCGGCACACGCCGACCCGCTGGTTCGTCTATCCAGACTGCGTGGTTTGCCTGGCGGATGCCCGTTCCGCCGCTGCCTTGATTTTGTGAAAGACTTCGGGATTGCGGTCGCCAATCAGGTGCCCAGCAGCCTTCGGATACAGCGGGCGCTCATCTCTGAAGATTTCGGTATGGTCCAAGTCCGCAAGATCACGCTTCCAAACGTGAATTTTTGATTCACTAGTGAACCCCCCTCGCACGGCGTTCAGCTCCTTGCATGTCGCCACCCACTTGTACGGCGAGTCTTTGATGAGCTGGTACTCGATGGCTCGGGTTACGCACGCAGCAACCCAGTCGGCAAACTGGATATTGGAACTGAGTTGGCTGTCGACGTGCATCGGCGGCTCGATGATCCGCTTCATCTCAGGGTAGTCGGCCGCGCGCCCGAGAATGTGGCTGTACATCTTCGGGAGGCGTTCAGCACGAGTTTCTCGTTGATCTGATCGATCATCACCAAGACGTTCGCGTCCTGGGCGTCAGCGTGCCGCGCGATGCGATTGAGCGCTTCACGCATGGCAGACGTCTCCCGTTCATTGGTATCGAGCTGCGTCTGCTTCGGCGTTCCCAACGGCTTCTCGTTGGCGTAGTAGAACAGCCGTCCGCCGCACTCTCGGCGCAGGCGATGGACAAGCCCGTTGAACACCCGGACCTGGTTGTCGTATCCCTCCAAGGTGTTTGGTCTGAATATCTCTGAGCCCTTGCGTTCCCAACGTCCTGGATGTTCGGCTGCAGCGATCTCCTTGCTGAAGATCTCCCGCTTGCGTTCCGTGAAGATGCCTCCGAACGTGCGGGCCTTCGTGGCAGGCACAATGAACCCCGCATAGCCGAATGCCGGACTGGTGTTGTAGCGGTTGTGGCCCCGAGAAACAAACGCGCCCGTCTCGCCAACTTCATCGATGTAGGCAAGCAACACGAAAAAGGATTATGACCACAAACACAGAAGCCCACGTCAAGACGTGGGCTTCTCGGATTAGCGCTCGGGGAACTGTTTCATCCCTAGCTACTGATACCGAGGGTATCCAGCTATGCACCAAAGACGCAAGCCTGCGGCTTGACTCACGAAAACTGCCCGCGAAACACCCTCGGTGCCTCAGATAAGAATGCCCGCGAAATGGTGACCCTCGTCAGGCATGGGAAGTGGGTTGTCGATGGCGTCTCGGGGCGAGATCACCACGAAGTACGCCAAGGCGTATGTGAAGGCGTCGAAAAAGGACAAGGGGCTGATTTTGGATCAAGTGATGTCGGTGACGGACTGGTCACGCGATAACGCCCGCCGGCGGCTTACAGGAGCGGCGAAACGGCGGGCCGGGACGGGCCGCGGGGTCGCTGCACGGCCCCGTAAGCCGCGGACCCCGAAGTACTCCTATGACGCGTTGAAGGTGCTGCAGAGGGTGTGGGCCGCTTCGGGTGGGCAGTGCGGGAAGTACCTGGCCGCCTCGATGGCGTTGCAGCTCGACGGGTTGCAACGGCACGGCGAGTTGGTGTTCGGGCGTGACCGCTACAGTCCCAAAGTGCGCCAGGAACTGCTGGCGATGAGTGCGGCCAGCATCGATCGTTATCTGAAGACCGCGAAGGCCAAGGATCAGATATCGGGTGTGTCGACAACGAAACCCTCACCGCTGCTGCGGAATTCGATCAAGGTCCGCAGAGCTGGGGATGAGGTGGACACGGAGCCGGGGTTCTTCGAGGGTGATACCGTCGCCCATTGTGGGCCGACCCTCAAAGGGGAGTTCGCCCGCACCTTGAATCTGACCGATGTGCACACCGGGTGGGTGTTCACCCGCACGATGCGCAACAATGCCCACACCCATGTGCTGGCCGCGCTGCGTAAAGCTGTCATCGAGATTCCTTACGCGGTAACAGGTTTGGACTTTGACAACGGCACCGAGTTTCTCAACAAACCAGTGATTAACTGGGCCGGAGACAAAGGGATCTACTTCACCCGCTCGCGCCCGTACAAGAAGAACGACCAGGCCACTATCGAGTCGAAGAACAACCACCTGGTCCGCAAGTACGCGTTCTACTACCGCTACGACACGCCCGAAGAACGCGCTGTGCTCAACCGCCTATGGCGCCTGGTCAATGACCGGCTCAACTACCTGACTCCGACCATCAAACCCATCGGATACACCAGCACTGCCGACGGGCGCCGCCGACGCTGCTACGACGCCCCGCAAACGCCGCTGGACCGGCTGCTGGCCGCCCAGGTGCTCTCCCCGGCTCAGCGGGCCGAGTTGATCGCCTACCGTGACAGCCTCAACCCCGCGGAGATCGGCCGTGAGATCGCCGACCTGCAGAACCGGCTTGTCCTGCTAGCCAAGCAGAAAACCGAGCAGCTCTACCTGGCCAGCATCCGCACCGCCCTGCCCGACATCCGCAAAGGCGTCCGGATCAAGGCCAGCCGAACCGCCCCTCGGTTTCGCGGGCATTCTTATGTGAGGCATTGACTAATTTTCGCGGGCATCTTGATCTGAGGCATTACAGCCTGCGGCTTGACTCACGAAAACTGCCCGCGAAACACCCTCGGTGCCTCAGATAAGAATGCCCGCGAAATGGTGACCCTCGTCAGGCATGGGAAGTGGGTTGTCGATGGCGTCTCGGGGCGAGATCACCACGAAGTACGCCAAGGCGTATGTGAAGGCGTCGAAAAAGGACAAGGGGCTGATTTTGGATCAAGTGATGTCGGTGACGGACTGGTCACGCGATAACGCCCGCCGGCGGCTTACAGGAGCGGCGAAACGGCGGGCCGGGACGGGCCGCGGGGTCGCTGCACGGCCCCGTAAGCCGCGGACCCCGAAGTACTCCTATGACGCGTTGAAGGTGCTGCAGAGGGTGTGGGCCGCTTCGGGTGGGCAGTGCGGGAAGTACCTGGCCGCCTCGATGGCGTTGCAGCTCGACGGGTTGCAACGGCACGGCGAGTTGGTGTTCGGGCGTGACCGCTACAGTCCCAAAGTGCGCCAGGAACTGCTGGCGATGAGTGCGGCCAGCATCGATCGTTATCTGAAGACCGCGAAGGCCAAGGATCAGATATCGGGTGTGTCGACAACGAAACCCTCACCGCTGCTGCGGAATTCGATCAAGGTCCGCAGAGCTGGGGATGAGGTGGACACGGAGCCGGGGTTCTTCGAGGGTGATACCGTCGCCCATTGTGGGCCGACCCTCAAAGGGGAGTTCGCCCGCACCTTGAATCTGACCGATGTGCACACCGGGTGGGTGTTCACCCGCACGATGCGCAACAATGCCCACACCCATGTGCTGGCCGCGCTGCGTAAAGCTGTCATCGAGATTCCTTACGCGGTAACAGGTTTGGACTTTGACAACGGCACCGAGTTTCTCAACAAACCAGTGATTAACTGGGCCGGAGACAAAGGGATCTACTTCACCCGCTCGCGCCCGTACAAGAAGAACGACCAGGCCACTATCGAGTCGAAGAACAACCACCTGGTCCGCAAGTACGCGTTCTACTACCGCTACGACACGCCCGAAGAACGCGCTGTGCTCAACCGCCTATGGCGCCTGGTCAATGACCGGCTCAACTACCTGACTCCGACCATCAAACCCATCGGATACACCAGCACTGCCGACGGGCGCCGCCGACGCTGCTACGACGCCCCGCAAACGCCGCTGGACCGGCTGCTGGCCGCCCAGGTGCTCTCCCCGGCTCAGCGGGCCGAGTTGATCGCCTACCGTGACAGCCTCAACCCCGCGGAGATCGGCCGTGAGATCGCCGACCTGCAGAACCGGCTTGTCCTGCTAGCCAAGCAGAAAACCGAGCAGCTCTACCTGGCCAGCATCCGCACCGCCCTGCCCGACATCCGCAAAGGCGTCCGGATCAAGGCCAGCCGAACCGCCCCTCGGTTTCGCGGGCATTCTTATGTGAGGCATTGACTAATTTTCGCGGGCATCTTGATCTGAGGCATTACAGCCTGAATAGGCGGCTGTGCTGTGAGGTGATGGTATGCCTGTCCGGTCACGGAAACCCGCGGCGCATAGCCGTCCCATTTGAGCTTGCCCTGAATTGATCCGTGTCTAACGGTGCGCGAGTAGGGTTTGAGCTGGCAAGAACTTCGACGGCGGCCCGCGCGGTGCGCTCGTTCGCCAAGGCCCCTTTGGAGGGGTTATGGACATCGTGCTTGGGGTATCGATGGAGCCCACGGCGGTCCGGTTACTGCTGATCGAGGGCGAGAACGCGGACGGCGTCATCGTCGAAGAAGACAACTTCGAAGTCGGGACGGGCGACTGCGCGGCGACCTCGGACGCGGCCGCTCAGGTGATCGCCGCGATTACCGGCACCCGCGAAGGCGCGGCCGAGAGTGGCTACCAGCTGACATCCATTGGTGTGACGTGGACGGACCCAGCCGGGGTTGCGGCGCTGCGCGCCGAGCTGGCCGCGCGCGACATCGGCAGCGTCATGCTGGTGTCCCCCCTGCTGGCCGCGGCCGCCCTGGCGCACACGATCGGCGTTGCGCTCGACTACCGCCACATTGCGATGTTGTTCGTCGAAGCCGGCAGCGCGACGCTGGCCGTTGTCGATGTGGCGGACGGGTCGATCGTCGATCTGCATCGGCAGTCCTTCGAAGCGGTTCACGAGTTGGCGACGATGGTAGCCGGTCTCGACGCGCCGGGCTCGCGGTCGGATGGCGTCTTCGTCATTGGCTGTGGGGTCGACATCGTCGGAATCAAGTCCCTGCTGGAGGCGGCGACGTCGCTCGTGGTGACCGGTCCTGAGGAACCGCACATGGCTCTGGCACGCGGGGCGGCGCTGGCGTCCGCGAACGCGCCGCTGTTCGCGTCTTCGACGGCAGCGCTGGCCTACGCGCTGGATCCGGGCACCGGCGAGGTCCATCCCGGCGCGCTCAATCCGACCTACCTGGACCTTTGCGCCAATGCGGATCCGGGGCGGGAAGCGCTGGCCTACAGCGCCCTAGACGACGAACCCGACGAAGTCGGACTGCGCCCGCGAAGGCCCTTGGTGTTGTCCGGTGGCGCGATGGCGGGAATCTCCGCGATCGCGGCCGGCGTGCTGATCGTCTCGCTGACATCTGATGTCCGCGAGACGGCGGCCGTGCAGCTCAGCCCCCCGGCCAGTGAGGCCCCGTCGCAGGTGCAGTTGCCCGCTCCCAGCTCGTTGCCACCTGCGCCCGCAGCTCCGGTAGCTGAAACGGCGCCCCCGCCCGCACCGCCAGCACCGCCGCCCGTGGTGGCGGCCCCGCCCCCGGCAGTCTCGCCGCCGCCCGAGGTGCGGCAGCCGCCGCAGACGGCCACGAATATGGCGCCCGCCACCCAGCCCCGTCGGGCGCCCACCCGGCAGGCACCCCCGCCGGTGCGGACGCCGGTGCAACAGGCGCCACCGCCTGCACCGCCGCCGGCCGCGGTGCCCGCACCGCCGCCCGAGCCCCCCGTACAGCCCACCCCGATCATGACGATGTATCTGCACGTCCCGTTCCTCACCATCCCCATTCCGATTTACCCGCCGCCCCCGCCCCCGCCCCCGCCGCCGCCCGGCCCGCCGGAACCGGGGCCCTAGAGCCGTAGCGGATCGTGCCGAAAAGGGCGCACACTGTGCAGTAACGGTATGAACTGCGAGGAGGTCGCGTGGGCGACAGTGGACCGTTCGGGTTTGATCCCGAAGACTTTGATCGGGTGATCAGAGAGGGGACCGAGGGACTGCGCGACGCTTTCGAGCGCGTCGGCAGGTTCGTGACCGGTCCTGGCGGTCGCAGCGGCTGGTCGGTGATATTCGAGGACCTGGCGCGGCGTTCGCGTCCGGCACCTGAAACCGCCGGCGAGGCCGGTGACGGGGTGTGGGCCATCTACACCGTGGACCACGACGGCGGCGCCCGCGTCGAACAGGTCTATGCAACCGAACTCGACGCGCTACGGGCGAACAAGGACAACACCGACCCGAAGCGGAAAGTCCGCTTCCTGCCGTACGGCATCGCGGTGAGCGTTCTCGACGATCCGTCGGACGATCCGTCGGACGAGCCGACATAGATTGGCGGCCACGTCGTCCGTCTGTCACGTGTGTGGCTCCGAGCCGCGCCCGGGTGCGCGGTTCTGCGATGCCTGCGGTTCGCCGCTGACCGTGGTCGTTGATCCTGCCGAATACAAGCAGGTGACGGTGCTGTTCGCCGACGTGGTGCGGTCGATGGACATCGCCGCGGCTCTTGGCGCCGAGCGGCTGCGTGAGGTGATGACCGAGCTGGTCGATCGGTCCGCGGCCGTGGTGCAGCGGTATGGCGGTACCGTGGACAAGTTCACTGGCGACGGGATCATGGCCTTGTTTGGGGCACCAATCACGTTGGAGGATCACGCTTTTCGGGCGTGCCTTGCGGCTCTGGATATTCAGCAGGTTGCTCAGCGGTTGGCGGTTGAGGTGGCCCGCCGCGACGGGGTCGACCTGCGGCTGCGGGTCGGCTTGAATTCCGGCCGGGTGATCGCCGGCGAAGTCGGAGCTACACACCTGGGCTATACCGCGGTCGGTGCGCAGGTCGGCATGGCGCAGCGGATGGAAGCGGTGGCTCCGCCGGGCGGTGTCATGCTCAGCGAGTCGACCGCGCGACTCGTCGAGGATCGCGTTGTGCTGGGTGAACCCGAGACCGTGCACATTAAGGGCGTCGACAACCCGGTGCCGGCGCGCCGGCTGCTGGCCGCGGATGGCGAGCATACGAAAAGGGTGCGCAAGCCCCGTCATGAATCCCGGTTGGTCGGACGCCAGCGGGAGAAGGTCGCCGTCGCCGCATTACTCGACCAAGCCTATGGCGGCAACGGAACCGTCATCACGGTGACTGGTCGGCCAGGGGTCGGAAAGACTCGGTTGGCCCGTGAATCGTTAGCGACGGCGCGCGGGCGTGGTTTCGAGGTATTTGTCACCTATTGCGAGTCCCACACTCGCGAAATCGCTTTTCATGTCATCTCGCGGCTGTTGCGCGCGGTTTTCGACATCGGTGGCCTGGCCGCGGAGCAGGCGCAGACCCGAGTCCGTAGCGAGATGCCTCACGCCAGTGCGGAGGATCTCCTGCTGCTCGATGACCTGCTTGGCGTTCGCGACAGCGAGACGCCGTTGCCCGATATCAGTCCGGACGCCCGACACCGCCGACTTGTTGACCTGATCAACACCGTTGCGCTGGCGCGCCGGCGGCCCGCGGTCTATGTCATCGAGGACGCCCAGTGGATCGACAGTGTCAGCGAGTCGATGCTCGCCGAATTCGCGGCAACCGTGCCGAGAATGCGGGCGACGCTGCTCATCATGTACCGGCCCGAATATCAGGGACCACTGGCGGGCATCCCGGCCGCACGTCCCTTTACGCTCGCACCCCTTGATGATTCGCATATCACGGAGTTGGTTAGAGAGCTGCTGGGTGATCATCCTTCAGTACTGGGACTCTCGACGGTGATCGCCGAACGAGCGGGGGGCATACCGTTCTGTGCCGAGGAGATTGTGCGTGACTTGGTCGAGCGGGGCGAACTCGAGGGTGCTCCGGGCGCCTACGTGTGCGTGCGGGAGGTGCGCGATATCCATGTGCCGGCCAGTGTGCAAGGAGTCATCGGAGCTCGGATCGACCGACTCACGGCTACGGCCAAGCGCGCCTTGCACGCCGCGGCCGTCATCGGTGCGCAGTTCGATACCGAGCTGTTGGCGCTGCTGCTGGAATCAGACCCGGAGGCAATGGATCTGACGCCGTTGATCGCGGCGGAACTCGTAGAGCCCGTGACGCGCGCGCCGCAGGGCACCTACGCGTTTTGCCATCCGCTGATTCAGGCGGTGGCATACGAATCCCAATTGAAGGCCGGGCGGTCAGAACTGCACCGTCGGGTGGCCGCGGTGATGCAGCGAACCCGCGGCGGGTTCACCGGTGAGGAAGCCGCCATGGTCGCCACCCAGTATGCGGCCGCCGGCGACCTGCGTGACGCGTTCGACTGGCACATGGATGCAGCAACTTGGTATGGCGCACGCGACATCCGGGCGGCCCGACAGAGTTGGCAGCTGGCGCAGCGAGTCGCCGATCGGCTGCCCGCCGACGAACCCGATGTGCTGGCCATGCGGATCGCCCCGCGAGCTCTGCTGTGCGGCAGCGCTTTTCAGATGGGTGGCACGCCTGCCGACACCGGCTTTGCGGAGTTGCGGGAGCTGACCACCGCCGCAGGTGACAAGAAATCACTCGCCATCGGGATGGCTGGGCACCTCACCACCCTCACGTTCAACTCACATCATCGCGAAGCCGCCGACATGGCATCGGAATTTGCCACGCTTGTCGAGTCGATCGGCGATCCGGCGATGACGGTCGGGCTGTTCTATGCGGCCGCACAGGCCAAGTGGGAAGCCGGTGAAGCGACCGAGAGTTTGCGGTTGGCTCAGCGGGTCATCGATCTCGCCGACGGCGACCCCACCATGGGCAACCTTGTGATCGGATCTCCTCTGGCATGGGCGCTCACCGTCAAAGGAGCGGCTGGAATGTTCCTGGGGCGCCAAGGCTGGCGATCCGACCTGCGGGCAGGCATTGTTCTGGCTCGGTCGGTTGACGCCGCCGCCCGCTACTTCGTGCAGTTGTACAAGTACACGGCCGCCATCCAGAACGGCGCAGTGTTACCCAGCGCGCGCGACGTGGCGCTGGCAACCGAATCGTTGGAAGTCGCGCAGCAATCCGGAGACAACGCCGCGCTTGCCTACGCGCTGTTGAACCGCGCTATCGCGTTGCTCCACAACGACTCTGAAGCTGGAGGCCTGGAATTTCTGATAAAGGCAAAAGAGATGTTCGTGCACGAACAGCTCACCATGACGCTGCGCCGCATGTGCGATATCGAATTTGCGCGCGAGCGCGCACGATCCGGTGATCTCGACGGCGCGATCGAGCTCGCCGCGGAAGTCCTCGCCGAGCAGTTCGACACCGGGGAGATGATCTTCCGTGGGCCCGCCACGACCGTGCTGGTCGAGGCGCTGTTATCGCGTGGCTCTACTGCCGACATCGCCGCTGCGGCACATGCGGTTGAGCGGTTGGCCGCCGTGCCGGTAGAGCCCGGATTCGTCCTGCACGAGCTTCCGGTGCTGCGGTTGCGCGCCCTGCTGGCCCGGACACATGGCGATGAGGCGGGCTACGCGCAATTCCGGGACCGCTTCCGGGCCAAGGCGCAAGATGCCGGATTCGAGGGATATCTGGCGCAGGCCGAAGCGATGGGCTAAGCCCGTTGGTGGTCGTCAGCCCTGTTCTAGTCCAGCTCGCCGAACGTGGGCGATATGGACGAAAAGCGGCCCCAAAGTGTGCATATCCCCCACACTCGACGCACCTGTGACACTAGCCCTGCTCTACGACGTTCGCGTCGCCGGATTTGGTGATCTTCGGTGAGCCCGAGTGATACGTGATGCGATTGTTGAAGCCGGAGGCGTCGATGGTGTCGGCGGCGTCGACGGTGACGGTGTTCTGCAAGCCGGACACGGTAAGCCGCGCGCAGTGGCCGGTGATGACGACCTTGTTGGAAATTCCGCTGACGGTGACGACGCTGTCGTTACAGGCGACCGTCTTGTTCTCGTTGACACCAGTGACGATGAGGCTGCCGCCCGGCGGTGGTGGTGGTGATGTCGCGGGGCTTGGGCTGCGCGGGGTGGTCCGAGGCGAAGTGTTGATCGGGGAAGTGCTTTCGGGGGCCGGGCTTTCGGTGCTTTCAGAAGGAGACAGGACGACGAAGCCACCGCTGTGGAGTTGACGCGAGGCGTAGACGGCAATGCCTCCCACCAGAGCCAGCACGCCAATGATGAAGAGCGCGGCCAAGATCCAGAAGATCCGGATACCCGAGGACGACCGTGGGGTGGCTCCGGGATAGGGGGCGCTGTAGCCATACGAGGGCGGTGGCGATGGCGCCTGGAAAGGCGGTGGCACCGGGCCGGGCGGCGGTGGCGGGTACGGCTGGTATGCCGAGTCACCGAGCGGCGGCTGGGCACCCAGTTCCGACGCGCGTGCCGCCTCGGCCAGCGGGCGCTCCAGCTCGCGGATCCGGGCCTCCGGGTCATCCTCGGGGTTCATGACACAGATGCTCCCACACCGAGATCCCGGCGAATAGGCTCGGCGTCGTGCCCGAGTTGCCGAACCGTCAGATCCTGTTGCGCCGCCGTCCCACCGGGCTCGTCCAGCCTGGGGACACCGAGCTGATCACCTCGCTCGCCCCCGAGCCTGCCGACGGCGAGGCACTGCTGCGCACCACGTACGTGGGTATCGATGCCGCCGCCCGGACCTGGCTCGACGACCAGCCGGGCTATCTTCCGCCGGTACAGCTGGGCGAGGTCATCCGGGCGGCCGGCATCGGCCAGGTCGTCGCTTCGCGGTGCGACGCCTACGCCGTCGGCGACGTGGTCACCACTCTGACGGGCTTTCAGGAGTACGTGATCATCCGCGACGACGTGTTCAGCACACCGATCCGGGGCGAGGACGACCAACTGGCGATCATGTCGGTGTACGGCCCGACCGGTGCCACCGCGTACTTCGGGATGACCGACATCGGCCGGCCGCAGCCCGGCGAGACGGTGGTGGTCTCGGCGGCAGCGGGTGCCACCGGGTCGGTGGCGGGGCAGATCGCCAAGATCGCCGGAGCCCGGGTCGTGGGCATCGCGGGTGGGCCCCGGAAGTGCCGGGCGGTGGTCGAAGACTTCGGGTTCGACGCGTGCATCGACTACAAGGCGGGCGACCTGGCGGCGGCGCTCAAAGAGCACTGTCCCCGGCGAGTCGACGTCTACTTCGACAACGTTGGCGGCCCGATCCTTGACGCGGTGCTCGGCCGGTTGGCTCCCAGGGCGCGGGTTGTGCTGTGCGGCGTGATCTCTAGCTACCTGACCGGCGAGCACCCGGGACCGGCCAACTACGTGAACCTGCTCGCCAAAACCGCTCTCATGCAAGGATTCAACGCACTCGACCAGTGGGGCCGCTTCGACGAAGCCTTCGCCAACCTGCGCCGCTGGGAGGCCGAAGGCCGGCTCAAGCACCGCCAAACCATCTTCGAGGGAATCGAGTCGTGTGTTGACGCCCTCAATGGGCTGTTCACCGGGGCCAACATCGGCAAGACGCTGGTCAAAATCAGCGAACCCACACCCTGCTGCTAGGGTCCCCTGCTTATGCCCGAAATGGACCGTCGCCGGATGATCATGATGACAGGATTCGGCGCCCTGGCGGCCACAATCCCCGCCCCGAAAGCCCTGGCCAACCCGTCCCGACCGGCTGCGCCGGCGGGTCCGGCCCCCGCGCCTGCCGCGCCGGCCGCGGGGCCGACCGGTGGACTGCTGTGGCACGACGAGTTCGACGGCCCCGCTGGTTCGGCACCCGATCCGTCGAAGTGGGCAGTGTCCAATCACCGGACGCCGATCCGGAACCCGGTCGGGTTCGACCAGCCGCAGTTTTGGGGGCAATACCGCGACAGCCGGCAGAACGTGTTCCTCGACGGCAACTCTAATCTCGTGCTGCGCGCCACCCATGACGGCAACAGTTACTTCGGCGGCCTGGTCCACGGCCTGTGGCGGGGCGGCGTGGGGACCACCTGGGAAGCCCGAATCAAGTTCAACTGCCTAGGAGCCGGCATGTGGCCCGCTTGGTGGTTGTCCAATGACGATCCCGGCCGCAGTGGCGAAATCGACCTCATCGAGTGGTACGGCAACGGAACTTGGCCGTCGGGAACCACCGTCCACGCCAACCCGGACGGCACGGCGTTCGAGACCTGCCCGATCGGCGTGGACGGCGCCTGGCATAACTGGCGGGTGCGCTGGGATACGACCGGCATGTACTTCTGGCTCGACTACGCCGACGGCATGGAGCCGTACTTCTCGGTTCCAGCGACCGGCATCGAGGATTTGAACGAGCCGATCCGCGAATGGCCCTTCAACGATCCCGACTACACGGTGTTCCCGGTGCTGAATCTCGCGGTTGGCGGCTCCGGTGGCGGCGATCCCGCGGCGGGCTCGTATCCGCAAGAGATGCTCGTCGACTGGGTGCGCGTCTTTTAAGCGCGTGGCAAAGCATGTGCCGCGACGTTCACTGCTGGCCGCCGGTGTTTCACCCGTGGATGTGCCCCGCAGCAAACGGATCGACGCTACCCGGATCGACCGCAGACGCGGCGTTTCGTCGTGGCGCGGGATGCGCACCCCCCGACCGCGTGGTTTCATAACACCGTTTGCGAATAGTTGCTCGGGGGATCGCGTGACGTCCCGCGCCTACTGATTGGTGGTATCTGAGATGGATCGTCGCAGCATGTTGTTGAGCACGGGAATCGGCATGCTGGCAGCCGCAGCCTCGATCCCCGTGCCCGAGGCCCGGGCGTACCCGGCACCGCCGGCCGCGCCGGCGGCCGGGCCGGGCGGTCCCTACATTTTCTCCGACGAGTTTGATGGCCCGGCGGGCTCGGGTCCCGATCCGGCGAAGTGGTCGGTGCAGACCTGGCAGGACGACGTGTACCCGCCGGTCGAGGGGATATACCGCGACGATCGCCGAAACGTGTTCCTCGACGGCAATTCCAATCTGGTCCTCTGCGCCACCCAGGAAATGGGCCAGTACTACACCGGCAAACTGCGCGGCAACTTTCGGAGCATGATCAACCAAACTTGGGAAGCGCGGATAAAGCTGGACTGTTTGTTCCCCGGCCTGTGGGCCGCGTACTGGGGTGTCAACGAGGATCCTGAGCCCGACGGTGAGGTCGACATTTTCGAGTGGTACGGCAACGGCAACTGGCCCCCGGGTACCACGGTCCACGCGGCATCCAACGGCAAAACCTGGGAAGGAAAATCGATTCCCGGCTTGGTGGACGGCGGGTGGCACACCTGGCAAATGCATTGGGGTGAGGACGGTTTCGCCTTCTCCCGCGACGGAGTTCCGTACTTCAAAGTTCCGCCGAAGCCCATCCACGTCGCCGGCAACCCCCCCGAGGACATGCGATGGCCATTCAACAATCCCGGCTATTGGATGACTCCGATGTTTACCCTTGCGGTTGGTGGGGTTGGCGCCGGCGATCCTGCGCTTGGTACCTTCCCGGCGGCCATGCTCATCGACTACATACGTATCTGGTGAGTGTTATCGCTGCGCTTTGATGACCTGAACCAGGTTGAACTGCCAACGCTCGACAAGCCGGAAGCCTAGGCTGCGCGGAACCGTGTAGGCGGGGGTTGCTCCGAAGCGAGGGCCTGGCGGGAGCGCCGAGCCCTGCTCGTGCGTGGGCATCGACTCGTCGGCTTGGGTGATGATCCAGACGACACCGCAGTGGCTTAACGGCTGCACGACGACCTCCGGGATCAGGTTGGTGTCGAAGACGTCGTTGCGGTCGGTCGCGCGTTGCCAAAGGGTGAGGTCGAACAGCTTCCGATAAGCATCGGGGCGCGCCGCCATCAAGGGTCGCATCGGTGCGGGCATGAAAGTCACTGTGTCATTTACCAGCAAGCAATCGCCCGGTGCGGCCTCGGCCGTGATCAGATCGGCCACTTGGCTATAGTCCATCCCGTATTTGGCATACGGATTGCGTTGCGCCCAAACATAATTCGGTGCCGCGACGACGGCGAAAAGCGCAACGATCGCCACCGCTACCCACGGTTTGACCGCCAATGCGCCAATGCAGACGCCCAGGACCAGCGCCATCGCCGGTGCAGTGAAACACAAATAGCGTGGCGTGTAGATCGAGTGCACCAACGCCGACCAAACGACGATCAAGGCGGTCGGGATCACAAGCCAGGCGGCCGCCAATGCCAGCAGTTGCCGATCCGTCTCAGCCAGTTTTGTGGATGTATAGCGCCACAAAACAATAGCGGTCACGATGACCACTGCTGACAAAGCCGCGAACAAGGGGCATCTTTCGAAGTATTGCTGAACCGTCACATCCTCGATCGTTCGGTGGCCGATCGGCGCGATCCAGCTGATCTGATGCGCTTGACCGACCACCGCGACCACAAACGGCGTCACGGCGCAACCCGCCGCAACCGAGGCAATGGCGAACCGTATCAAGACCGTTCGACTACGCCGGAAGCAACAGACAAACGCGGCGTGCGCCAACAGCAACAGCGCGAGATAGATGTCGAGAACAATCGAAATCGCTTGGGCAACACCATAACACAACCAGACCCGTGCGTTGTCTCGGCGAGCGGCGTAAACCAGCAGTATCGTCAGCCACACGGCGGCCATCATCGAAACGGCGTACGGGCGAGCCTCGATGCCCGCCCACGTCGACCGCGGCAAGATCGCGCAGACAACCCCGGACGTCACTGCGATGGTGCGAGACGAGAATTGCTTGCCCAGCACCACAACGCCGGCCGCGGCCCCTCCCACGGCCAAACCGCTTGGCGCGCGGGACCAGAACTCCGTGGGCGGGACGAGCTGGAACCAGCCATGCATGAGCAAGTAGTACAGGCCATGAACGGCGTCGACGTTGCCCAACATCTGCCATAACTGCCCCAGCGAACGGCTGTATGAGGCCGAAATGGTCGCGGCCTCGTCGTACCAGAAGGACGGCCGGGCGGCGCCGCCCAGACTCACCGCGGCCGCAAACACGAAGGCGATCAACGGGTCCAGCCCAGTTGGCGGCGATGCCGACAGGTCGCCGCGAAGCGCGCCACGGTGACGCCGTGTCTCACCGTTGTACGAGGCGTTCACCGAGTCGCCAAGCACGTTGCCTCGCTGAACACACCGTTATGTTGCCAGAAGCGCACCTGGGTCTTCTCGCGGCTCGATTACGCTGACGGCATGCAGCCGTACTGCGCGTCTTTTGACCACGAAGTGACCGGTGATGGGCCTTCGGCCGAACAGATCGATGCCGTCCTGCGGGCATCCCGTGCGATGGTGGGCATTGCTGCGGCCTCCATCGCCCAGGTCGACGACAGTGTGACTGTCCCGCAGTTGCGGGTGCTGGTGATGGTGTACACCCGAGGTCCGCTCAATCTTGCGGCGGTGGCGGCCGGTCTGGGCGTCAACCCGTCAAACGCCAGCCGCATTTGCGAACGTCTCATCAGGGCGGGAATGCTCGACCGCCAAGCATCGCCGCACGATCGACGCAACATCGTGTTAAGCCTCACCGACGCGGGACGAGGGCTGATCAACAAGGCGACCCGACATCGCCGCACTGCGATTGCCCAGTTGCTGCGGAGCATGGATCCGTCGGATCGCGAACTGGTCGCGACGGCCCTCGACCGGTTTGCCGATGCCGCCGGTGAACCCGTGCCCGACGACATCGTGGCGACGATTTGGCCTGGTGGGAGCTGAATACCCCACTGCAGATCGCACGGTGTCCTATAATTGCGCCGACGCAAACATTGCTGCCAACAACTAATAGTAGAAAGCGGTTGGATTGCCCCTGTGACTTCGCAGAGCCCCGGGCAGATCACGATCCCCGATGTACGAGGACATGACGGCGACAAAGCTCGGAGGATTCTGGAAAAGCTTGGTCTCACCGACGTACGGATGTGCTCGACAAATCCCGCGTATGCCGTAGTCATGTTGGAGTCGTGCTGGATAGCAGTGAGCATTGATCCACCGCCGGGAACTGTGGTCGCCGCGAATGACCCCGTAGTGGTCAAGGTGTACAAGGACTAGGCGAGCGCCGGTTTGGGCTGACCGGGTGAGCTGGCGGCCCTGGCAACGCGCGATCACCCGGGGCCTGGGGGCCCTCGATCGGGAACTCCTCGAGGCGGTCGCCGAGACTCCCACGCCGCTGCTGGACACCCTGATGCCGCCGTTGAGCCGAGCGGCCGACCATTCCAAGCTGTGGTTTGCCATCGCCGCGGCGCTGATCGCGTCGGGAAAGAACTCGGCGCAGCGCGGCGCAATACGCGGCGTCGTGACGCTTGGAGTCACCAGCCTGTTCACCAATCAGGTGGCCAAGCGCATCAGTCAACGCCCGCGTCCGCTGTATGACTCGGTGCCCCTGATACGACGTGCCCGGCGGCTTCCCACGTCCAACTCGCTGCCGTCCGGACACTCTGCGAGCGCGGCCGCCTAGAGCAATGCCTTCAGCGTCGCACGTGCGCCGACGCGGTGCAGCGAGTCCAGCGCCCACAGGTACGGCTCGGCGAAGCGCGGCCGGTCGACGAGATCGCCGAAGACCGAACGATTCTCCAGAAATGCTGTCGGGTCGTGTAGCGGAGCGTAGCGCGGGACGGGAATCTTGAGGGCTTGCAGGTTCTGGGAGTTGAGCTTCATTGCGTTGCCACCTCGACCGGAAGAAGCTTACCCAGTGACCCGGTAGACGTCGATTTCTTCGGGCAGGCCCTTAAGTCGGTGTGGGCCAAGGCTTTCGAACGTCAGACCCGACCCTGCGGCGAGGTCGCGTACCGTGCGGCTGGCCAGCACCTCACCGGCGCCCGCCAATGCGCCGATCCGAGCGCCGGTATGCACCGCCATCCCGCTCCACTCGTCGCCACGACGCTCGCATTCACCGGTGTGGATGCCCGCACGTATGCGAATTCCGCGCAACGCGAGCGAGGGCATCAACGCCAGCGCGCAGCGGATTGCCCTTGTGGGGCCCTCGAAGAGGGCGAAAACACCATCGCCCGTGTGCTTCGCGCGGATTCCCCCATATTGCGCAAGCACGTGGTCGACGACGTTGTCGTGGATGTCGAGTTGGCGGCGCCAGCGCGCATCGCCGGCGCTGCAGAGTTGTTCCGTCGAGCTCACGATATCGGTGAACATGACCGTCTTGAGAACGCGCTCGTCTGTCGGCGGTCCGATCCTCTCGAAAACCAGATCCAGAACGATCGATACGGACTCGCTCACGATGTCGAACGAGCTGTGCGGTCCCGCCGGCAGCGCCTGGAACCGGGCGTTGGGAATACCAGCCGCCAGGGCGGCAGTGGCTTCGAACGGCACAAACTGATCCCCTGGCCGCGCGAAGACAAAGGTGGGCGCGTGAACTTGGGGAACTATGTCGCGGACATCGATCTCCATGAGGGCCTGCCACCACAGCCGCGCTAGGTGTGGGCTTGCGATCGACCGTTGCAGCTTGCCGAAAAGCTCTCGCACGCCCGGTAAATCCGCGGTGGGACCGTGGAAGAGCTCCACGAGCGCCCCGTCGCCCCAGTGATCGTCGATGTCGTCGAGCTGCGCGGCAATTTCTGCGGTCGCAAAGCCCCACGGGAATTCCGGCAGTTGTTGCGAGAACCGTGCGGCGGTTGCGTACAGTACCAACTTGTCCACTCGGTCAGGATTGTTCGCCGCGAACAGAACGCTGACCGATCCCCCTTCACCGGTGCCAAGAAGGATCGGGCGGTCCGCCTTGGCCGCATCGCATACCGCCCGCAGATCATCGACCCGCTCGGTCAACGAAGGCGCCTGCGATACCGGGTCGGAGAGTCCCGCGCCTCGCTTGTCATAAACGACAAACCGTGTTTCTCGTGCAAACTGTTCGATCAGAGGTCCGTATGGACTCGCTGGGTCGTCGTAGGTGTCCACGTTGCCCACCACCCAGCCGGGCACCCACACGACCACCGGACCCGACTCGCCGAACACTCGATACGCCAGGTGTATGTCGCCATTGCGCGCGTAGCGCACCCGCCCATCAGTCACGTCAACATCGTGGCATCACCGCGGTCAGCGGGTCGGCAGATTTAGCGCATCGCACTCCCGGAAGTCATAGGTACTACCTAGCTGCGACCTAAGCCAATACAGGCTTGCGGAACTAGTTTTCGTGTGGGCGGTGCGACGCTTTCCGCCGGACCGCGGCCAGATAGCAAGAACAATGGAGTAGCGGTGGACATCGTAGTCGGGCTGTCGATGACACCAGCGGCGATCCGCATGGTGCTGGTTGAGGGGGAAAACGCCGACGGCGTCACCGTCGAAGAAGACGAGATCGAGGTTGCGGCCTCCGCCCCAGTAACCGATCAGGTGCTCGCCGCCATCCTGGGTAGCCGGGAGGGCGCGGACGAGGCCGGTCACCAGGTCACCTCAATAGGGGTGATCTCGACGGACCAGCTCGAGGCTGCCGCGCTGTGCGACGCGTTGGCCGCTCGCAAGGTCGACAACGTGACGCTGATCTCGGCGTTCCTCGCCGCTGCGGCACTGGCCCAGGCGGTCGGGCGCGCGATCGGTTATGAGCGCATCGCGATGCTTTTCGTCGAGCCCGAGAGCGCGACCTTGGCTGTCGTCGAGGCGGCCGACGGAGCCATCGCCGGCATCCATAGAGAACCGCTGCACAGCGTCGACGCCATGACGGAGCTGACCGCGTTGGTTGCGGAGGCGGAGGAACTCGAAGCGCGCCCGGACGGCCTGTTCGTCATCGGCGCCGGAGTTGATATCGCCTCCATGAAGCCACAATTGGAGACTGCGACATCGCTTGCGGTGAGTGCGCCGGCGCACCCGGAGACTGCGCTGGCCCGGGGTGCGGCACTGGCGTCTGCCCATGCATCACTATTGGCTTCGTCCACCGATACCCTTGTCTACGAGCATGATTCGGACACCGATGTTCACACCGTTGCTGCCGATGCAGTGCGAGGCGAGGGGGACTTCGCCTACAGCGCTGCGCCGGATGAGGACGCCGACGCCCGCACCGCGGTGATGGGCGCGGCTGAAGAAGCCGATCTGAACGAGAGCCTGCGCCAGCGCAGACCGGTCTTGCTGTTGGGCAGTGTGGCCGCGGTGGCCCTTATCACCGGGGTTGTGGCGCTGGAGGTTTCGCTGGCTCTCGGTATCCGTCAAACGACCGTCGCAGTGCAACCGGTGCCTGGCCAAAATATGATCGGCAGCCTGCAGCAGCTTCTGCCGGCGCCGGCCCTGGCGTCCACTCCGCAACCGAGGTTGATTGACCAGCAGGTCCCAGTGGCAAAGTTGCCTGCATTGAATGCTTTCGCTCCCGGTCCACCGGTGGTGTCTCCGGTGCCGGCGGATGCACCCGGGACGGTGCCGGTTCTTCTCGCTCCGCCCGCGCCGAGGCCGGAGCCCGGCGTACGGCTCAGCATTCCAACTCCCAACTATCCGATACTCCTGCCGCTGCCAATTGCTCCACCGCGCGAGTCTTCTGCTCCTGTACCAAACGTTGTGGTGCCACCACTCCCAGTGCCCCTGCCGGCGTTGCCACTGCCGTCCTCGATGCCGGTGTCGCAGCCTCCGACGACGGTTCCGGTGTCGCAGCCGCCGACGACGGTGCCGGTGTCGCAGCCGCCGACGACGGTGCCGGTGTCGCAGCCGCCTACCACGGTGCCGGTGTCGCAGCCGCCTACCACGGTGCCGGTGTCACGCCCACCTTCGCATGTTCCGGTGGCACCGCCACCGGTGTACGTCCCGGAACCTCAAGCGCCGGTTAACGTTCCGGCTGTAGAGGCTCCAACTGGTCCAGGCCTGCCGGCTCTGGAGGTCCCCCCGGTTATTGGTCAGCCGGCCCCGGAGGGTCCGCCGGCGGTTAGCTCGCCGGTTCCGGACCTGCCGTCGGTCGTCCCGCAACTGCCGCACTCATTCACGCCGCCGGTGCAAGAGCAGTCACCCACTTTCGGCGGAGGCGGCGCTTCCGTCGGTGGCAGCGGAGGCGGCCCAGTCGTCGCCGGAGGCAGCCCTGCCGGAGGCGCGGCTGGCTCCGTCGGTGGTGGAGGAGGCGGCTCCCTCGGTGGCGGTGGGGGTGGCTCCCTCGGTGGCGGACACAGTTCCAGTGGCGGGAGTGGCTCCCTCGGTGGCGGACACAGTTCCAGTGGCGGCAGCTCCGGCGGTCACAGCTCCGGCGGCGGCGGGCACAAGTAGCCCGGTAATACGTTGGCGGGACTGCAGTAATCGTCCGTGCCAGGATGGCCACAATTCGGTGCGGACCAGCGCATTTCATAGATATCCACCTTTATTCAGGTCCGGCTCGAGACACTTGCCCTTATCGACAGGTGGCCATGTCCTTATCAGCAGGTGGCAGGAGCGGTCACCGGTTATGGGGCGGCACATGTTTGTCAGTGTGGTGCCACAAGCGGTGACGGCAGCAGCATCGGACTTGGCGAGAATCAGCTCGTCGATCAGCGCGGCAAATGCTGCCGCGGCAATTCCGACTGTCGGCATACAGGTCACCGCGGCTGACGAGGTATCGGCGGCCATCGCTACGCTTTTCGGCGGCTACGCCCAGGACTATGAGGTGCTCAGCTCCCTGGTCGCCGCGCGGCAAGACCAGTTCGTGGCGGTGTTAAGCGCAGCTGCGGATAGCTATCTGGGAACCGAAGTGGCCAACGCCGAGCAGACCGTGCTCAACGCCGTCAACGCCGGCAGCCGCGCGTTGACGGGACGCGTGCTGGTCGGCAACGGTGCCGATGCCACTACCCCGGGCGGCTCCGGCGGGGCCGGTGGGTGGTTGTCCGGCAACGGCGGAAACGGCGCCGCGGGTGCGGCTGGTCAGGCCGGCGGTGCCGGTGGGGCGGCGGGGCTATTCGGCAACGGGGGGACTGGCGGCGCAGGCGGATCGGGCGCCGCGGGCGGCATGGGCGGCAGCGGTGGCTGGCTCTACGGCAACGGCGGCGCCGGCGGAGCCGGTGGAGCAACCGCAGTTGCCGGTGGTGCCGGCGGAGATGGCGGCGCGGGTGGGAACGCGGGCCTAATCGGCGCCGGCGGGGCTGGTGGGATCGGCGGTACCGGCGGCGCCGGTGCCAACGGTAGCGCGGGCGTGAATCCAGGCGATTCCGGTAGCGCGGGCGCGACCGGCGGCACCGGCGGGGCTGGCGGAGCCGGTGGCCCAGGGGGCTCGGGCGGCGCTGGTTCGATTGATGGCGATAAGGGCGCCGTCGGGAACACAGGTGAGCACGGCACGGGCGGCGCCGACGGAACGCAGGGCACCGGCGGCACTACGATGCCGCTTCCGCCGGAGGGTCAAAACAACGGTCCGCAACCGGTCCCGAGCGAGTACCTAGACCCGGTTTTGAATGCTTCGCGCGACCTCGAACGGCTCGAGCAATACGTGGCAACTTTGCCGCCCGGGTAACCTAGCCGCTCGCTGTCTGAGCCGGCGCGGGATGGGCGGCGCCAGCAGCAAAGAAGCCGCGCAGCGCCCCGGCCATCCGGGCCCGGATGGGCGCCCCGGAGACGACCACGTCGACCATCGTCACCGACAGGTGCGTGTGGCCGCGGGCCCGCACGTGCTCGGTCGGAACCTCCGCTGCGGCAAGCGCTTCGGCGTATGCGACGCCCTCGTCGCGCAGCGGGTCGAAGTCTGCAGTGACGACGATCGCCGGTGGCAGGCCCGACAGGTCCGGTGCGCGCAGCGGCGCGATCCTCGGGTCGCCCCGCACGTCGGGATCGGCATAGTGGTCGAAGAACCATCGCATCAGCGGGGCGGTAAGACCGAAGCCGTCGGCGTTCTCAATGTAGGAGCCGCGCGTGTGATCGGAATCAGTCACAGGAGTGAGCAGCGCCTGGCCGACGATCCTCGGCCCGGCTGTGTCCCTGGCGATTTGGCAGATGACGGCGGCGATGCCGGCGCCGGCGCTCCACCCGCATACCACCAGCTGTCCGGGGATGCCACCGAGTTCGTCGGCGTGCTCGGCGATCCACTGCACTGCCGCCCAGCCGTCGTCGACCGCGGCGGGGAACCGGTGCTCGGGGGCGTGCCGGTAGTTCACCGACACAATCAGCGTGTCGCTGCGGACGCAGAAGTCGCGGCACAACGGATCATTCGAGATGTGGTCGCCCAGAACCCAACCGCCGCCGTGGAAGTAGACGACGAGAGGGTGCGGACCCTGGCTCGCCGGTCGATAGAGGCGGTAGGCCAGGATTCCCGCCGCGCCGGGCAGGGTTCCGTCGACGATTTCGCCGACGTCCGGGCCCGGCGGTCGCGCGAGGTTGAGCTCGTTCATGAAGGCACGCGCTTGATCGGGTGCCATCGATTCCAGCGGAGGCAGATTCAGCGCTGCGATCTGCTCGAGGACCATCTGGACGTCGGGTTGCAGGCGGCGCACCACGCCGTCTTCGCATTGTGAACCTTTAGGACCGGACAACCTGAACCCCAAGTAGTCGCGGGCCACCACCTCTTCACACGCCGCCCGGTAGAAGTCGACCCCGGCGGTGTAGGCCATGAATACGCGGGGTTTATCCGGTATGTTGGCGCCGACGTACCACGAGTTCGCTTGTGGGAAAAGTGTTATCGATGCGGCGTCGTCCACGTGCTGCATCCAGCCGGCCTCGGCAAGCTCGGTGGGTTCGATCTGGTCGAAGCCGTGCGTGCGCAGATACGTCAGGGCGCCGGCGACGAAGTCGACGTGCTGCTCGATCGACACCGTCATGTTCGACAGCACCGAGGGGCTGTTGGGACCCGCGATGAGAAACAGATTGGGAAAACCCTCGGTGGTCAGGCCGAGGTAGGTGGACGGACCGTGTGACCACTTGTCCTTCAGCGCAAGTCCATCGCGGCCGACGATGTCAACCGCCGCAACCGCACCCGTGATTGCGTCGAAGCCGGTGGCGAACACGATCGCGTCGAGCTCGAAAGATTCTCCGGCCGTGTCGATTCCGGTCTCGGTAACGCCTACCAAAGGCTGGTTCTGCAGGTTCACCAGCCGTACCTGGGGCAGATTGAAGGTGGCGTAGTAATCGGTGTCTAGGCACAGCCGTTTTGCGCCGATCGGATAGCTTGTGGGGCAAAGCGCTTCCGCTATCTGTGGATCGTCCACGACACCGCGAATCTTGCCGCGGACAAAATCGGCAAAGTCCTTGTTGGCCAACGGATTACTCATCACGTCGGCGTAAAGGTTGAGCACCTCCAGGAGTTCGCCACGCTGCCAGGCGCGTTCGTATCGCTGCTGACGTTCGTCGGCAGACACCGAGAACGCCGGGGTGATCGAGCGTTCCAGTGGCACCCCGCCGAAGGAGTATCTGGCCGCCTCACGGTAGGCCCTCTCGTCGGCGAGTTGGGCGAGCTTTTCCGGCGAGATCGGCCCGTTGTGGGCCGGGATCGAAAAGCACGGCGTGCGTTGGAAAACCACCAACCGGGCTGCCTGCGCGGCGATGAGTGGGATCGATTGGATCCCCGACGACCCAGTGCCGACCACACCGACGCGTTTACCGGTGAAGTCGACGGGTTCGTGGGGCCAGCGGCTGGTGAAATACACGTCGCCGGTGAAGTTTTCGATGCCAGCGATGTCGAGGTGCTTGGGTATCGAGAGACAGCCCGTCGCCATCACGAGGTAGCGGCAGGCGATTTCGTCGCCGCGATCGGTGCGCACGCGGTACCCAGACGATCCGTCGTCCCAATGCGCATGCGTGACCCGGGTGTCGAACTGGATGTCGCGACGAAGGTCGTGCTTGTCGGCGACGTGGTTCAGGTACCGGAGGATCTCGGGCTGGGTGGCGTACTTCTCCGACCACTGCCAGTCCCGCGACCAATCCGGGTCGAAGCTGAACATGTAGTCGACGCTGGGGATGTCGACGCGTGCGCCGGGGTAGCGGTTCCAGTACCAGGTGCCGCCGATGTCGTCGCCCGCCTCGAATATGCGCATCGAATGATCCGCGAGGCGAAGACGGTATACGGCGTACAGACCCGCGAAGCCGGCGCCCACGACCACAACGTCCACATCGAGGCGGGTTGCGTCAGCCATCTGTCCATCATGGCTGGTGCGGGACGCCGGGTGTAGGTCAAACGACCGCGAGGACTGCAGCCGTTCGTGCGGCACGATATGACCCCGGTGCAAATCCGTTGCGAAATGAACTTGGGATCGGTAGCGGCCGGGCGTCGATACGGTTTGCCATCGGGTGATCCGCGGGCGGTCGCCGCATGGTTCGGAGGTCGGAATGTCTTTTGTAATCGCGGTGCCGGAGTATGTGACGGCGGCGGCGTCGGATTTGGCAAATATCGCATCGACGATCAACGCGGCCAACGCAGCGGCGGCGACCCAAACCTCCGCGGTGCGGGCCGCGGGCGCCGATGAGGTGTCGGCAGCGGTCGCGACAATGTTCAGCGCGCACGGCCAGGCCTATCAGTCGCTCAGTGCCCAGGCCGCGGTATTTCACCAGCACTTTGTCCAGCTTCTCAATGCGAGTGCGGGTTCGTACGCGAGTGCCGAGGCCACCAATGCCGGTCCTCTGCAGCAACTGCTCGACGCGATCAACGGACCCGTCGAGACGATTCTGGGGCGCCCGCTGATCGGCGACGGCGCCAACGGCGTCGACGGAACCGGCTCCAACGGCCAGAACGGCGGGTTGTTGTGGGGCAACGGTGGCAACGGCGGTTCCGGCGGACCCGGCCAGAATGGCGGCAGTGGCGGTAACGGCGGGTTCTTGTACGGCAACGGTGGCCGCGGCGGAGCCGGTGGGGATGCTTTTAACGGCTTCGTCGGCTTTGGCGGCAACGGCGGCAACGCGCTTGGTCTTTTCGGTAACGGAGGCGCCGGCGGAGTCGGTGGTAACGCAGGGCCCGGCGGCGTCGCCGGCGACGGCGGCTGGGGCGGCAGCGGCGGGTTCATTTTCGGCAACGGCGGCATCGGCGGGGCCGGCGGAACCGGCGGCGTTGCCGGCTGGGGCGGCGACGGCGGCTTCGGCCTGGGCCTGATCTACGGTGCCGGGGGTCCCGGCGGCGCCGGCGGCGCCACCAACAACCCCGTTGGGATCGCGGGGGTCGGCGGGACCGGCGGCAGCGGCGGCATCCTGTGCAACCTGATCGGCATCGGGGCCGACGGCGGCGCCGGCGGCGCCGCTCCAGGCATTGGCAACATCGGCGGCCAGGGCGGCACTGGTGGTATCGGCGCTGGCCAGCTCTTCGGCTTCGGTGGCCATGGCGGGGCCGGCGGAGCTTCCCTCTCCGCCGGGCACGGCGGGCCCGGCGGATACGGCGGCGATAGCTTCGCGTTCTTCGGCGTCGGCGGCGCCGGGGGCGACGGCGGGGCCGCCCAGACCGGCGGCGTGGGCGGGGTAGGTGGGCTCGGCGGCCTCGGCGGCATCCTCTTCGGCCTCGGCGGCCATGGCGGCAACGGCTACGGGGCGCCCGACCTGGCCAGCGGGGGCAATGGCGCCCAAGGCGGCTACGGAGGCATCCTCTTCGGCATCGGGGGCGCCGGCGGTAACGGCGGCATCGGTGCCACCCCAGGCCAGGGCGGCCCCGGCGGCTTCGGCGCGTACATCTTCTTCGGCCCCAACGGAGCTCCCGGGGTGACACCTGCGTGAATTCGGTTGGCGCGCTACGACGTCAGGCCACTCGTTGGTGTCGTGACCCGTTAGACATCGACGTCGTCGAGCAGGCCTTGAGGTGTTGAGGGCCAAGACTTTCGAACGTGGTGGTGCCGTTCGGGCGCAAAAGCCTCGGCGTCCAGGTCGCCCGCCGAAACCCCGTCGTCAGAACGCCGCTGAATACGCCAGATCGAGAACCCGTCGACTCGGGTCGTAGCGCCAGTGCGCCGGCGTGCTGTGAGCCTCGTTGGGCGGCGCCGTCGACTGGCTGGCGGCAATATCGGCCTCACTAACCTGGCCCGGTTTTGCTGGATAGCGGCGCGGGAGCGCCGCAGGTGGCAGGATGAATCGGCAGTCATCCCGGTGAGGTGGTGGTCATGGGTCAGCAGCGGTTGCAGCCCGGGCAGGTCTTCGCCGGTTACCGCATCGAGCGGCTTCTTGGTGTCGGTGGAATGGGCGCGGTTTACCTGGCTGGCCATCCGAACTTGCCCAAACTGGTCGCGCTGAAGTTGCTCACCCGTGCCATGACCGACGACGACAACGTGCGCGCCCGCTTCCTGCGTGAGGCCGACCATGTCGCCCGCCTCGACCACCCCAATATCGTCGCCGTCTACGACCGGGGTGACCAGGACGGGCAGTTGTGGATTGCGATGCAGTACATCAACGGTTCCGACGCCGCGGCTGCGGTGCGCGAGGGGCCGCTCCCCGCAGCGCGCGCCTTGCGGATCGTCGCCGAGACCGCCAAGGCACTCGACTTCGCGCACGCCGCCGACATGCTGCACCGCGACGTCAAACCCGCCAACATTCTGCTCGCCCAACCCACCAAAGCAGAGCCCGAACGGGTTCTGCTGGCCGATTTCGGCATCGCCAAAACCCTCGACGAGGCTACCCGGATCACTGCGACCGGCATGTTCACCGGCAGCCTGCAATACGCCTCCCCCGAACAACTCGACCCCTCGATCACCCTCGATGCTCGCGCCGACCAGTACTCCCTCGGCTGCACCTTGTACCACCTGCTCACCGGATTACTGCCCTACCCCGGCCGCACCCCCGAACAGTGGATGCACGGACACCTGAATCTGCCCGTCCCATTGGTCAGCCAGACCCCTGCCGCGCAGCAGGCCGGCATACCGGCAGGCATGGATGCGGTCATCCAACGCGCCCTGGCCAAAAACCGCGACCACCGCTATCCCAACTGCGTGGCACTGGCCGCCGCCGCACAACACGCCCTGGACTCCACGGCGGCGGAGCCGACCCTCGCGGTACCTGCCGACACCGTCCGCGCCGGTTCGCCCCGAGAGGCAGCCACCCAGCCGGGCACGCAGGTCCCACCCGCACACCCGGACATGCCGCGGCAACGGGACGCCGGCACTGCGGTGCCAGTGACCCGGTCGAAGCGGAAGTGGCTGATCGCAACGCTGGTGGTGTTGCTGCTCGTCGCCGCCGCGGGTGCCGGCGGGGTGCTCCTCCGCAACGTCTTGTCATCCAGGCCGGCCGGCGCGGAGCTGGTGCTCACTGCGGCCACCGACCCCGGGCCGAACCCGTTCATGCCGCCCGCGGCCACGCCGCCGCCGACCAATACCCAGCCCCCGCCCACGCTGCAACCACACGGCGGCGGCCCCACCGTGGCCACCCAGCCACTGCCCGGCGACCGCGACGGCCTCTACGGCGGCACCCTCAACAATGCCGAATGCGACCGTGACAAGATGATCGCCTTCCTGAGCAGCCACCCCGCTCAGGCCCGTGCTTTCGCGGAAGCACTCAACACCGACCCCACCCTGTTCTGGAGCGCCGGACATCCCCTGACCGCCACCGACATCCCCACCTACCTGCGCGAGCTCACCCCGGTTGTGCTGCGGCTGGACACCCGGGTCACCGATCACGGATTCGACGGATCCCACCCCACGCCCATGCAATCGGTCTTCCAATCGGGCACGGCCGTGTTCATCGACGCCCGCGGGGTTCCGCGCGCCCGGTGCTATTCCGGCAACCCCCTGACCGCGCCGGTAGCGCTGGCAAGCGAGCCGAAACCCATCGGCGCGCCCTGGCCCGGCTACCAACCCGGAGCCCTGGCCGCCGTCCAACCCAGCCCCGCGACCATCACCATCTTCGTCCTCGTGGATATCGTCACCGGGCAACCCTTCACCCGGCCCGCCGGCACCACCGGCGCCAACGACGCAGTGCGCACCCAACCCGTCCCACCACCCCAACCCGCACCCGACGCGCCTCCAGGACAAGGGCCTCCAGCGGCGATCGAGGGCACCTGGGTGTGGCACTACGTCAGCAGCACGTGCGGTATGGCGGCGGACTTCACTTTCCCCGTGACCCGTCAGGACAACGCGCTGACCTTGGGTCCATTTGCAGGATCTGGGGTCAGCTTCACGGGCACCCTGAACGCCGACGGATCATTCTCGACCAGCGGCAGCCAGGGCGGAAACTCGATACGTGGTGTCATCGCCACCGAGGGCGGCCGACTCGTCATGCGCGGGACAAATGAGGCCGAACCCACGAGGGAGAACCCCCGGGGCTGCCGCGTTACGTTCGAGGCCACCAAACAGTGAGCGATGCCCAGGATCGCTTCGCCGCCTGCAGTCCCAAAGCGCCGCGCCTCATCCGACGTGGGTGGTGGTGTGAACAGCACTTCGGCACATCCAATTGGAGCCGATGACGGGAATCGAACCCGCGTATTCAGCTTGGGAAGCTGATGTTCTGCCATTGAACTACATCGGCGCGGTTGCCTCAGAAGGCTAGCACCCAGCGGCGGTCATTCGAGCACGCCTAGGCAGTACAACGTCAGGAATCCGGAGAAGAACATCACCGCCATCCAGGGCCGCTCCGGCGTTTCGTGAGCTTCGACGAGAAGCTCCTCAACGACCAGCCACAACAGGGCCGCCGCCGCGAATGCAAGCACAAGACTGAGGACGGAATTTCCGGCTCCGTGGAGCAGCAGTGCACCCAGCACACCCCCGACCGCGATCATCAGGCTCACACCGCTCGTGGTCAGCGCGGCCCGGACCTTTGGTACTCCGGAGCCCGCCAGACGTAGGGCAACTGATACGCCCAGGAACAGCACCTCAACCGTCAGGGCGATGGTGATGATCACCGCGGTCCGACGCGACGCCGCGGCGCCCGTAGCGACGAGCAACCCGTCAATGAAGAGGTCGACCGAGACTACCGCGAGGAAGCCGACGGGCGGTGCGTCCTCGGCGCTTTCCTTATCGCCAGCGAATTGGCGCATCAGAACAAGTAGCGCGACGCCCACGCTAAAGCCGAGGATTATCAGTCCGAGGGGAGCCTTGGCGCGCAGTTCTGGCAGCACCTCGCCGGCTACGGCAGCCATGACGACGCCCGCGGCGAAGTGTTGTATGCCGCTGACGACCGCGGCCGAAGGCGTCCGAACGACGGCGGCCACAGCGCCGATGATGCTGGCCAGAACGGGGAAGGTGACCAGTGTGGTTACGGTCGTCAAAATGCTGATGGCAAACTCCGCCGTGCGGTGGAATATTTCTGATCGTGCCTGATCATTGTCGGGGTGATCGGCATCCGCAACGTTTTTCTGGGTTAGCTGGATAAACCCATCGCGCATCTATAAATGCGAATATTTATCCTTTCGTTATCTTTCGTTATCTCGTAGAGTGCTCGGCGTGGGCCGGCATGAATTGGTCAGGGATCGACGTAAGAGAAAGTCGGCAAAAGCTCTGGCTGCGCTCATTGCGCCAGCCGCCGCCGTATCTTTCGCGGTGGCCGGAGACGTCCATCGAGCCTCCGCTCGCGACGACGCCGAGCGAGTTGTCGGCGCGGCGCCCTGCTGCTTAGAACTCGTGGTATCGGCGCCGGTTTCGACGAACCTTCCACACGACGCCGTCGGGATCCATTTCAAGGCGGTCGAGATTGCTGCGGCATCGCGATACCGGGTTGACAACCGCGTCTTGCCCGTTGGCGTCGCACCAGAACAGGGTCTACAAGTCAGAACCATCTTGGTGGCTCGCAGCGTCAGTGCGACATTTCCTGAGATCCACGAAATCGGCGGCGTTCGCCCGGATGCGCTGCGATGGCATCCCAACGGTTTGGCGCTCGACGTAATGGTTCCCAACCCAGGCAGCGCCGAGGGCATCGCGCTGGGCAACGAGATCGTTGCGTACGCGCTGCAGAACGCGGCCCGATTCGGGATCCAAGACGTCATCTGGCGCGGCGTCTACTACACGCCCGACGGTCGGCAGGCCGGCGGTTACGGCCACTACGACCACATCCACATCACCACTACCGGGGGCGGATACCCCACGGGCAACGAAATCTACGTCCGCTGAGCTGGACGGCCAGCGTCCAGCAGCAGATACGCTCGTCGGGTGCTGCTCTCCGATCGCGACCTCAGAGCCGAAATCGCCGCCGGACGGTTGGGCGTCGATCCGTACGACGACACTCTGGTTCAGCCGTCCAGCATCGATGTCCGGCTCGACTGCATGTTCCGGGTCTTCAACAACACCCGCTACACCCATATCGACCCCGCGCAACAACAGGACGAGCTGACCAGCCTGGTGCAACCCCTCGACGGGGAACCGTTCGTGCTGCACCCGGGTGAGTTCGTCCTCGGCTCGACGCTGGAACTGTGCACGCTGCCCGACGACCTCGCGGGACGGCTAGAAGGCAAGTCCTCACTGGGCCGGCTGGGGCTGCTGACGCACTCGACCGCGGGATTCATCGATCCCGGCTTCAGCGGCCACATCACGCTCGAGTTATCCAACGTCGCGAACCTACCGATCACGCTGTGGCCCGGCATGAAAATCGGCCAGCTATGCATCTTGCGACTGACCACTCCGTCCGAACATCCCTACGGCAGTGCGCGAGCGGGGTCGAAATACCAGGGTCAGCGTGGTCCTACGCCGTCCCGTTCGTACCAGAACTTCATAAAGTCGACGTAGCTCGGCGCGGTCGCCTAGGGCCCAAATAATTGCCCTAGGCGATAATCGCGCAGGAAAATGATTGCATGTGTATACTGACGTGGTAGTCGCGCGCCGTTTTGCGTGCACTACGGCCCGTGACTGGCCTGCGAACATTGGGAGCGCTCTTGGACGTGGTACTCGGGGTTTCCGGCGACGTTCGCGCTCCTCACCAATACAGCGTGCTGCGTCGGCCCGTCCTACTGATCGGTCGCGGACTGGCGGTAGTCGCCATCGGTGCGGCGGTGGTGCTGGGGATTGTGCCGGCGATCGGTAACCGTGCGACTGCCGCTTTGCGGCCAAGCTCCACCGAAAGCCGGTTCGTCGCATCGACTGTGCAGGCGCCAACTCAAGTGGCCACTCCGTCGAGCCACAGCCCTGGCGCGGGTGGTTCTGTTGGCGGATACCGGCGTTGCGCATATCAGCCGGCACCGGCGTTGTATATGTGTTGGTGGCAGTCGGCATGACGACGTCTTGACTTTCGCACCCTCGCTCGAGCGGGGGCCCGTGCGGTCCTTGCCACCAAGCTGGTGACTGGCCAGCTTCATACGGTCTACCTAGCCCCGGCATAGCTTGACCGGCGACTATTGAAACCGGGCTTTCCCTCCGCCCAGACCGTGGCCGTACGCAAGACCTTGGGAGGGGTTTTGGACGTCGTACTCGGGGTTTCGATGGCGCCCTCGTCGGTCCGGATGGCGTTGATCGAGGGCGAACACGGCGACGGCGCAATCATCGAAGAAGACAGCTTCCAGGTGGGGCGCGGGCGCGCCGCCGCCGGCGCATCCGACCAGGTGATCGCCGCGATCCTGGGTACCCGCGAAGGCGCGGCCGATGCTGGTCTTCGGGTGTCTTCCATCGGCGTGACCTGGACCGATCAGCTTCAGGCGACCGTGCTGCGCGACGCGCTAGCTGCTTACAAGATCGAGAACGTCATGCTGGTCTCCGCGTTTTTGGCTGCGGCTGCGCTGGGTCAGGCCGTCGGTGGTGCCGTTGGCTACGAGCACACTGCGGTGCTGTACATCGAGCCCGACAGCGCGACGCTGGCCGTGGTGGATACCGCTGACGGGTCGGTGAGTGACCTGCACCGCATGCTCCTGGCCGACGACGACGACGCGGCGCTGGCCGAACTGGTCGAGATGGTGTCGAGTGCCGAGTCGATGGATGCGCACCCGGACGGTGTTTACGTCGTGGGCTCCGGTGTCGACGTCCCTCTGATCAAGCCAGTGTTGGATCGGGCGACGGCACTGACGGTGAGTGTGCCCGAAGAGCACGAAATGGCGCTGGCGCGGGGCGCGGCACTGGCGGCGGGCAGCGCGCCGTTGTTTGTTTCGTCCACCGCCGCGCTGGCCTATGCGCAGGATGCCGAGTACCTCCGAGCCGCCGACACCCCGAACGAGGACAACCGCGCCTACGGCGCTGTGCCGGACGACGCCGACGCTGAAGCCGCTGGCTCCAGGCCGGGCCTGTTGATCGGCAGCGCGGTGGCGGTGGTCGCCATTGCCGCTGTCGTGGCGCTGGAGATCGCGTTGGCGCTCGGCATCCGTCCAACGGTCGGCTTAGCACCGGCTCCCAGCGAAAACCACTTCGTCGCCCCGACCCAGCAGGCGCCCGCGCCAACGCAGGAGGCGGCGCCGCCGCCGAAAATCGATGCGCCTGCGCTCAGTGGGCCACCTCCTGCAGTGAGCCCACATGTGCCGGCTCCAGCCGCGGCGGCTCCCGTCGCGCCGGCTCCCGCCGCACGGGCTCCCGCCGCACCGGTTCCCGCCGCACGGGCTCCCGCCGCACCGGTTCCGATACCCGCGCCAGCTCCCGCCGCGCCGGTACCGGTGCCGGAGGTGCCCCGTCCGGTTATCGTTCCGCCCCTGTTGCCGATCCTTGCGCCGCCGGTTCAGCTGCCCATTCCCGACACGTTGCTACGGCCGCCGGTGCCCCAGCCTCCGGTGCGGGTGCCGCAGCAGCAACCCAGGTTGCCCCAACCCCGTCCTAAGCTTCCGGCGTTACCACCACGCGTCACGCTCCCGGCTCCGAAGGCGCCGGTCCAGCAAGCTCCGCCGGGGCGCGGCCCATGGCCCAAGCCGGGCCGCGGCCCGGGTGCTGGTAGCCCTGGCGGCCGGGGCGGCGGTCATGGTGGTCCCTTCGGCGGTGGCCACGGCGGACTCTTCGGTGGTGGCGGCCACGGTGGGCCCTTCGGTGGTGGCGGCCATGGCGGTCCGTTCGGCGGCGGCCGCGGTGGGCCCTTCGGCGGTGGCTTCGGCGGCGGTGGAGGCCACGGACACAGATAGCCCGCGCGGGTAATGTGGTTCTACAAGGGTTGGGGACCCACGCAGTATGTATGGGGGAGTTTTGGACACCGTACTTGGTGTGTCAGTAGCGCCAACGGCCGTCCGGATGGTGCTGGTTGAAGGTGAGAACGGCGATGGTGCAACCGTCGATGAAGACAACTTTGCGCTGAACGCTGAAGCTGCCGAACCGGATGCCGTTACGGCCAACGCCGCCGAGCAGGTGATCTCTGCGATCCTGGGTACCAGGGAGGGCGCCGCCGAGGGCGGTTACCAGCTGGCGTCGACCGGTGTCACCTGGACAGACCCCATCCAGGCCGCCGCGCTTCGCGACGCGTTGGTCAACCGCAAGATCGAGAACGTCATGCTGGTCTCGGCGTTTCTGGCCGCGGCTGCGCTGGCTCAAGCGGTCGGCAATGCAACCAACTACGCCCACACAGCGCTGCTGTTCATCGAGCCTGACACCGCGACCTTGGCGGTGGTCGACAGCGCCGATGGTTCTATCGCCGACATTCATCGGCAGCCGCTGCCCGACGACGATGACGTCGCGGTGGCTCAGCTGACGGACATAGTCTCCGGTGTCGAGGAGCTGGAGACGCATCCAGACGCGGTGTTTCTCGTCGGCTCTGATGTCGACATCCCGTTGATCAAGCCAACGCTGGAAGCCGCGACCTCGCTTCCGGTGACTGCGCCCGAGGAGCCGGAAACGGCGTTAGCGCGCGGGGCGGCGCTGGCGTCGGCGAACACGCCGCTGTTCGTGTCCTCCACGGCGGCGCGGGCCTACGCGCAGGATCCGGGCACGGGTGGACTCGACCCATACACGCTTGACGCCGCCTACTTCGAGGACGTCGCCGACGCCGTGGATACCGGCGACGGTGCGCTGGCGTACAGCGCCGTCCCAGATTCTGTCGATCATCGCCAGGCCGATCGGCACGAACGGAAGTCTTTCGCCCTAATCGGTAGCGTGCTGGCGTCGATCTTCGTCATTGGAGTGGCGGCACTGGTCGCGGCGCTGGCGATCAGTATCCGGTCAACGTCCGGTGTCCGGCCTGATCCAGGCCATAACGTCGTCGCCCCCACTCCGCCGGCGCTCGAAGCTCCCGCTCCTGCTCCGCAAGCTCCGGCACCAGTCCCCCAAGCTCCGGCGCCAGTTCCTCAGGCTCCGGCGCCAGTTCCTCAGGCTCCGGCGCCGGTGCCCCAGGCTCCTGCGCCGGTGCCTCAGGCCCCAGCCCCGATGCCGGTGGCTCCCGCACCGGTACCTGTTCCGGCGCCTGCTGCACCCGCCCCCGGTCCGGTGCCCATTCCGATTCCCGTTCAGATACCGGGGCCCCCGATCATCGGTCCGCAGTTGCCGTTCGACCCCCCTGGTAGGGGCGGGGGCGGGGGCGGGGGCCGCGGCGGTGGTAAGCCGCCTGGCATCGGCAAGTTCCCCGGTGGCGGCAAGCCTCCTGACATCGGCAAGTTGCCCGGCGGCGGAAAGTTCCCAGGCGGTAAGGGCGGCGGCGGTCGCGGCGGGTTCAACATCCCGGGGATCCCGGGCCTGTAAATTCGCCGAGTAGCCGTCATCTGCTGTTCAGCGTCGCGATGCAGTTCGCTCATCGCGGCCACCTACACACGGTGGTATGCGATGCACCGTATTCGGCACCGGCTACCTGGGTGCTACCCACGCCGTCGGCATGGCAGAGCTGGGACACGAGGTCGTCGGGGTCGATATCGACCCGGGCAAGGTAGCCAAGCTCGCCGGGGGCGATATTCCCTTCTACGAGCCCGGGTTGCGAAAGCTGTTGACTGACAACCTCGCAGCGGGACGATTGCGGTTCACCACCGACTACGACATGGCGGCCGAATTCGCCGATGTGCATTTCCTTGGAGTTGGCACGCCGCAAAAGAAAGGCGAATATGGCGCCGATCTGTGCCACGTCCACGCCGTCATCGATGCGCTGGTGCCGCGTCTGACCAGGGCATCGATCCTCGTCGGCAAGTCGACGGTCCCGGTAGGGACCGCGGCCGAGTTGGGCCGCCGTGCCAACGCGTTGGCACCCAACGGAATCGACGTCGAAGTTGCCTGGAATCCGGAGTTCCTCCGCGAGGGCTTCGCGGTGCGCGACACCCTCAATCCGGATCGCATTGTGCTTGGGGTGCAAGATGATTCGACTCGCGCCGAGGCAGCCGTGCGCGAGCTGTACGGCCCGCTGCTGGACTCGGGTGTGCCCTTCCTGGTGACCGACCTGCAGACCGCGGAGTTGGTCAAGGTTTCCGCGAATGCCTTTCTGGCGACCAAGATCTCATTCATCAACGCGGTTTCGGAGGTATGCGAGGCGGCGGGTGCCGATGTCAGTCTGTTAGCCGACGCGCTGGGCTACGACACCCGTATCGGACGCCAATGCCTCAACGCGGGCTTGGGTTTCGGTGGCGGCTGCCTGCCTAAGGACATCCGGGCGTTCATGGCCCGCGCCGGCGAACTGGGAGCCGATCAGGCGCTGACGTTCCTGCGCGAAGTAGACAGCATCAACATGCGCCGGCGCACCCGGATGGTCGAACTCGCCACCGTCGCATGCGGCGGTTCGCTGCTGGGGGCCAATATCGCAGTGCTGGGCGCGGCGTTCAAACCCGAATCCGATGATGTACGGGACTCACCTGCGCTCAATGTCGCGGGCCAGCTGCAGCTCAACGGCGCCGCGGTCAACGTGTACGACCCGAAAGCCCTAGAGAACGCCAACCGCCTATTCCCCACGCTGAACTACGCGGTGTCGGTCGCGGAGGCCTGCGAGCGCGCGGATGCCGTGCTGGTGCTTACTGAATGGCGGGAGTTCGTCGACCTCGACCCCGACGACTTGGCCGACCGGGTGCGGGCCCGCGTCATCGTCGACGGCCGCAATTGCCTGGATGTTGTTCGCTGGCAGCAAGCCGGGTGGCGGCTATTCCGGCTGGGTTCGCGCCGCCCGTAGCTGGCGCGATGCCGTCACGGGCCGCGGCAAGTTACGGGTTCGAGCGTGGGCGCGGTGAGTGTCGTCGCCCCGGATCAGTTGCCCTCCAGGCACTGCCTCCAGCCACCGCAAGTATTCGCGATTACCCTGCACGTCCAGGCGGCGCCAGAGCACCGGGTTGTCCCGGGACTGGGAGGCGTGACAGTTAATGGCGGCGCGCTGTTGCGTGCGATCGACCTCAATCACGACGTCGAGGCCATCGTGATCGCGTCCCCCGAACGCAGCGCCAAACTCGGCATTGAGCCGATCAGCGACCGGCTGGGGCAGTGCCCAAGCCAAGACGGGGATCCCGGATGCCGCACCCGCGGCGACGGCTGCCTCGGTGGCGCGCCGGTGGTCGGGGTGGCCGGTGATGCCATTGTCGTCGAACGCGATTAGCACGTCTGCCCCGGCGAGGCTGTCCAACACACGCTGGGTCAGCTCGTCCAGCGGTACCTGGGCCAGGCCGCCATCCGGGTAGGCCAGCAGTTGCACGTGCTCGACGCCGAGGACCTCCGCCGCCGCGGCAAGTTCAGCGCCGCGCAGCGCGCCGAGGTTTCGCTCGGTCTGGCCAAGCGTGGAGGCCTCCCCATGGGTGAAGCACAGTACCCGTACCTGTGTTCCCTGCGCGCCGAAACCACCCAGGACTGCCCCGAGCCCGAAGGATTCGTCGTCCGGGTGGGCGATCACGGCAAGCACCTCGCGCGCGCGAGGCAAATGAGCAGCCATCGCTAGCCTCGTGTTCATGGGAGGACCATCCGCCGCGTATTATGTAGTTCCAATGAACAATGGAATTATATTCCAATGAATTTTGGAGAAGCAAGATGACCGGGCCAGCCGATCGCAAAGCGGCACTATTGGAGCAGATCGCCCGGGTGGGCAAGGCGCTAGGTAACGGGCGGCGGTTGCAGATCCTCGACTTGCTCGCCCAGGGTGAGCGCACGGTCGAGGCCATCGCGACCGCTACGGGGATGAACCTGACCACAGCGTCGGCGAATCTGCAGGCGCTGAAGAGTGGCGGGCTGGTCACGGCCCGTCGTGACGGGACCCGGCAGTATTACCGCCTTGCAGGGGAAGACGTGGCAAGGTTGTTTGCGCTGGTGCAAACCGTCGCCGACGAACATCTGGCGGACGTGGCCATGGCGGCCGCGGACGTGCTTGGCTCCCCAGAAGATGCGATCACGAGCGAGGAACTGGTGCGCCGGCGCGACGCGGGCGACGTCACGCTCGTCGACGTGCGACCGCACGAGGAGTACCAGGCAGGTCATATCCCGGGCGCCATCAACATCCCGTTAGCCGAGCTTGCCGAACGGCTCGCCGAACTACCGGCCGACCGCGACATCGTCGCCTATTGCCGTGGCGCCTTCTGCGTTATGGCGCCGGACGCTGTCCGTATTGCTCGCAAGGCGGGCCGGGGAGTGAAGCGACTCGACAACGGAATGCTCGAATGGCGTTTGGCTGGACTGCCGGTTGACGAGGGTGCAGCGGTCGGGAGCTAATCGCGCGTTCGGTGCTTTCGCACGCGAAGCCCGGGGATGAGCATGGGCACACGGGTGCGGTACTGCTGGTATTCATCGCCCAGTGCGCGGCCCAGGTCGTGCTCTTCGATTGGCAAGACGACCAAGATGTAGGCAGTCGTCGTTACGGCGAACAGCAGATGCCCAGCGCTCATCGACGGTGTTGCCCAGAAGGCCACTATGAAACCCAGCATGAGCGGGTGTCGCACCAGCCGATAGAGCATCGTGGCGCGGAATTCCAGGTCTGTGTAGGACTGTTCTCGCCAAGCCAGATAGACCTGTCGCAGCCCGAACAGGTCGAAATGGTTGATCATGAACGTCGATGTGAGCACGACGAGCCATCCGAGCCAGAACAGCGCGTGCAGGGCAAGCTTCCCGGGCGGCCAGCTGACATTCCAGACGATCGCAGGCATCGTCCGCCACTGCCAAAACAGAAGAAACAACAACAGGCTCGACAACAGCACGTAAGTGCTGCGCTCGATGGCAGCGGGTACCAGCCGTGTCCACCGTCGCTTGAAACCCGGTCTTGCCATCACGCTGTGCTGCAGCGCGAACGCTGAGAGCAGAAGAACGTTGACCGCAACCGCCTCGGCGGTGGATGCGGCGATGCCGTTGTCGATGGTGCGCGGCACGACCATGTTCCCGACGAAACCGATGGAGTAGAGGAAGGCCGCCAGGAAGGTCATGTAACAGATCGCGCCGTATCCGACTATGAGTGACCGGTTCATGTTGCCTCCTGGTCTGGTTCACTATAGTCCACTAATCTATAATTCCATAGAATAATTGTGACAAGTCTGGCGGCCGGCCGACCACCTAACAATCCGCGGGTGAGAATGTGAGGCAACTGTTGTCCGACGGACAGTCGGAGCTAGCCGATGCGCAGTACGAACACTGGCAGGACACCTACCTAGCACATCCGGACATGTACGGGTCCGGCCCGTCAGAGCCGGCGGTGTACGCGGCCAGTGTGTTCGAGGCCGAGGGCGTCGCGCGGGTACTCGAATTAGCGGCCGGGCATGGCCGTGACGCCCTCTTTTTCGCTCATCGGGGCTTCACAGTGGTGGCCACCGACTTCAGCGACGTGGCGATCGCACAGATGGGCCGAACGGCCCAGGCTCAAGGCGTGGCCGCGCGGGTGCATGCAATGGTGCATGACATGCGCAATCCGCTGCCCCTGCGGAGCGGCTCCATTGACGGCGCTTTTGCGCACATGGCGTTGTGTATGGCGCTGTCCACCAGTGAAATTCGGACAATAGTCGACGAGGTCGGTCGGGTGTTGAAGCCAGGCGGAAAGTTCATCTACACCGTTCGGCACACCGGCGATGCGCATTACCGAACCGGGCATTGCCACGGTGACGACATCTTCGAGTGCGGTGGCTTTGCCGTGCACTTCTTCAGCCGCGAATTAGTGGAGAGCCTGGCTGCCGATTGGATACTCGACGACGTGCAGGCTTTCGAAGAAGGTGAGCTCCCTCGGCGGCTATGGCGCGTCACCGCGACCAAACGCGACTAGACCTCGACTAGACCAGGCTGCGTTGCGGCGTAAGCCGCAGTTGTGCACCATGTTTGGGGACGGTGGTGATATTTCGCACCAAGGGTCTCTCGCCCTTCTGGGGTCCCGCAGCACTGACAGCGAACTGCCGAAAGATCTCTTGCAGGATGACTACCCCCTCGGTGAGCGCGAATCCGAAACCGAGGCAGCGGCGCACGCCTCCACCGAATGGGAGCCAGGTGTTGGGCGCCACGCTGCCGTCGAGAAACCGGTCGGGACGGAACTCGGTGGGGTCAGGGTGTGATGCCGCGTTCGCATGGGCCAGCAGGATCGACGTGTTGACCACCGTCCCCGCGGGCAATCGCCAGCCGCCGATCTCTGTTGGAGCAGTGACTTTCCTTGCAGTAGAAGCGATTACCGTATGCCGGCGCATCCCCTCTTTGAGGACCGCCTCCAGGAACCCGTCATCACCGGCTACGGCCGCAGATGCGACCTGGTCTTGGATGTCGGGTGCCTGGGCAAGTTCCCATAGCGTCCAGGACAGGGCCGCGGCGGTTGTTTCATGGCCGGCCAGTAACAGGGTGATGAGTTGATCGCGGAGCTCGGCATCGGTCAAGGGCGCTGTGGACGTGTCCTTGGTTTGCAGAAGTCGGGACAACACGTCTGTGCGGGTGTTCAGGTCGGAAACACTGCGACGGGAGGCGATTTCGCGGTAGAGGATGGTGTCGATTTTGCGCTGGCCGTCGAAGAAGCGCTTCCACGGGTTCACGCGTTTAAGCCACGGGTACCGAATGCCCGCGAAGATCGCGGGACGAATGTTGATGATGTCCTGCAGGCGACTGGTCAACTCGGCCTTGACATTTGGGTCGGTGACGCCGAAAACGACGCGCAGGATGACGTCGAGGGTGAGTGCATTCATGCAGTCAAGGCTGTTGATGCTGGCATCGATAGACCATCGCGTGATGTGCTCACGGGCAACGGAGGCGATCATGTCGCGGTATCCATGCAGCGCGGCCCGGGTGAATGCGGGCATCAGCAGCGAGCGCATGCGCGCATGCTCGGCTTCGTCGGTCGTCAGCACCGAGTGCTCGCCCATGACGAGACCAAGGATCTGATTGCCTTCGCCTCCGTGGAGCAACTTCGGATCGGCCGCAAAAATCTCCTTGATGTGTTCGGGGCGGGTGTAGACCACGAGGTTGTCGGCATACGGGGGCACCCGTAACGAGAACACGTCTCCGTACTTGCGGTGCATCGCAGGCAGGAATCGTTCCCGAAACTTCAGATACAGCACGCTTTGCACGTAACGGGGTAGCCGCGGCCCGGGTGGCAGCGCCGCGGTCACCGTGCCGACCCGTCGAACTCGAAGCGGGCGACGTCGGCCGAGCGTTCATTTGCCACGATCGCCTCCAATCTGATAAACAAATGTTTGATGTAAACGATTGTTTATCACGATAGGATGCATCGGTGCAACAGGGACGCAGCAACCGCGACAAGCTGCTGGATGGCGCCCTCGTTTGCCTACGGGAACGCGGCTATGGCAACACCAGCTCCCGCGACATCGCTCGCGCCGCAGGGGTGAATGTCGCGTCGATCAACTATCACTTCGGCAGCAAGGACGCGCTGCTCGACGATGCGTTGGGCCGGTGCTTTTCAACCTGGAACCACCGCGTGCAGGAGGCATTCGATCAGTCCGCGGCTACCGGTCCGTCCGGGCAGATCCGGGCGGTGTTGGAAGCCACCGTCGATTCGTTCGAGGAGATCCGGCCCGCGGTCTATGCGTGTGTTGAGGCGTACGCGCCGGCGCTGCGCTCGGAGGCTCTCCGCGAGCGCCTAGCTGCCGGCTACGCCGACGTCCGCCAACGTTCGGTCGATCTGGCTCGCGCGGCTCTCCGGGGCACCGACGTGGAGCCACCCGAAAACTTGCCCGTCATCGTCTCGGTACTGATGGCTGTCATCGATGGCCTGATGATTCAGTGGATTGCCAACCCGTCTGCCACCCCGCGGTCGGCCGAGGTTCTTGAAGCACTCGCCGCCATCGGCGCAGTCGTTACGTCGCCGTTGCGCTGAGCCAGACGGTGGACGGATGGTCCGGCCGGCGCTCAATACCGATATTGCTGAAGCCGACGAGGCGAAGCCACTCCAAAGTGTGATCGAGGGTGGGCACGCGATAGATCGATGGGTCGAAACGCGTGGGGAGCGGTTGGTCGGTGGATAGTGAGGTCAAGACGAGTCGACCGCCGGGCCGCAGTGTTCTATGTATGTCGGACAGGCTGGCGCTGGGATCGGGCCAGAAGTAAAAGTTGTGCACGCTGATGACCTTGTCGACGCTGCGGTCGGCGATCGGCAGAGTTGTTCCGTCCCCGCGATACAGCGAGATAAGTCCAGTCGCAATGTATTTCGCATTCCGGCGAGCGGCGATTGTCATCATGGTGTCGGAGACTTCCACGCCGATCACCTCTGCGCCGACAGCGGCGAGTAGACCAAGGGTTCGGCCGGGGCCGAAGCCGATTTCGCAGATTCGCTCACCGGGCGCCGGTTCGAGAAGTTCGACAGCTATGCGATTGACGCCGGCCGTCTCCATTGGCCAAATCCGTCCCAGCAGCCGACCGAATGCGCCGCTTGGCCGGGCCGCCTGACTCGACAAGTACCTCCGAATCGAACGGCTAGTCTTCATCAGCTGCGCAGGTGGCTCGAACAACAATCTCGGCCAGTGTCGCGGCCACCGTGTTGTCGTCGGTCACGCCTGGCCGGGTGATGGACCAAGGCCCTGGAGACGGATCGAAGTGACGGTGCACGGCCCACAACGCGCAGAGCTCGACGATGGTGCGTGCGACCACCGGCGCCGGCCCGGGCAACCGCAGCTGGCCGGTACCCTCCCGGCTTAGTAGGTAGGTTTGGACGGCATCAACCTGGGCATCGCGGCCGGTGCCGAACCAAACCCGGGCCAGGTCGGGTAGCTCAGTCGCACAACGGTCCACCAGCTTGAGTGCGATTCGGTGCCGGGCAAGTCGGCCGTAGAGGTCGGTGACGATACCGGCGAGTTCGGCTCGCCCGTCCGCAGCTGTCGCATTGGGGGGCAATGCTTGTTGCAACGCCTGTGTGAGCCTCATGTCGGCGACCTCGCTGGTGAGTCGTTGCGAAACCAAAGCTGCGATCTCGCCGTCGTCGGGAGCCGCCACCGGCAGATCGGTCGGTGGCGGCACAGGTACATGAGCGTCGCCGTAGCGCACGGCCGCCGCGAACAGCGCAGCCTTACCCTGTGCGTAGCCGTACAGCGTGCCCTTCGCCAGGGCGAGCGCGTTGGCCACGTCCTGCATCTGGGTGCGCCGGTAACCGTGGGTGATGAACACCCGCGCCGAGGCAGCGATGACCGCCGGGAACCGATCTGCCGGGATCGTGCGGGCCACGCGCCCCAACATATAACTGACTGACTCAGTCAGTCAATCTGCGTTGTCGAATTCGGGATGTTTCGCCCCAGGCTTGCGGTCACCGCGGCCCAGGCTCTATTATTCCAATGATCTATGGAATAGAGTCACGAGAGAAAGAATCTCGCTCATGAGCAAGACAGTTCTCATCCTCGGCGCCGGTGTCGGTGGCCTCACCACAGCCGACACAGTGCGTCAGCTGCTCCCGCCCGAGGATCGGGTCATATTGGTAGACAACGGCTTCGACGGGACGCTGGGTTTGTCGCTGCTGTGGGTGCTGCGGGGCTCGCGTCGGCCCGACGAGGTCCGTATCCGGGCCACCGCAGCATCGCTGCCCGGTGTCGAGTTGGTCACCGCGACAGTGGACCGCATCGAGATCCCGGGCCAGGCGGTGCATACCGATCATGGCGTCATCGGATACGACGCGTTGGTGATCGCATTGGGTGCGGCGCTGAACACTGAGGGTGTTCCGGGCCTGGCGGACGCGCTCGACACCGGCGTTGCCAGCCAGTTCTACACACTCGACGGTGCTGCGGAGTTGCATGCAAAGGTCGAGGCCCTCGAGCGCGGCCGGATCGCTGTGCTCGTCGCGGGGGTGCCGTTCAAATGCCCCGCCGCACCGTTCGAGGCGGCGTTCCTTATCGCTGCCCAACTCGGCGACCGCTTCGCAGATGGAACCGTACTGATCGACACTTTTACACCCGACCCGTTGCCGATGCCCGTCGCGGGACCCCAGGTCGGCGAGGAATTGGTTGCGATGCTCAAGGATCGGGGTATCGGATTTCATCCACGCAAGACGATCACCCGGATCGATTCCACCGAAACGACACTGCACTTTGACGACGGCACCTCCGAACCGTTCGACCTGCTCGCGGTGGTTCCGCCGCACGTGCCGTCGGCCGCGGCTCGGTCGACCGGCCTGAGCGAGGCCGGGTGGATTCCGGTGGACCCGCACACCCTGTCCACTACGGTGGACAACGTGTGGGCTCTCGGTGACGCGACCGTGCTGACCCTGCCGAATGGCAGGCCGCTGCCTAAGGCGGCGGTGTTCGCCGAAGCCCAGGCTGGAGTTGTCGCCCACGGCGTCGCTGGCTACCTGGGCTACGACGTGCCCGAACGCTTGTTCACCGGAGAGGGTGCCTGCTATGTCGAGACCGGCGACGGCCAGGCCGCGAAGGGCGATGGCAAATTCCTCAGCACCCCCGCACCGTCGGTGACGTTGTACCCGCCGTCGCGGGAGTTCCACGAGGAGAAGGTCGCGCAGGAACGAGCCTGGCTGGATCGCTGGAACACCTGACGTATCGGAGCAAATGATCGCCGACCAAGGCAGTTATCCACTGATCGCACCAAAGGACTTTGACGCGCCTTCGGTGTTTCGCCCCGAAAATCTGCTGCGTGAGGCTCGTCGCCAAAAGTCGCTCCCGGCGGAGCCCGTTCCGGCGGTGTGTGTTCTGGATCCCGACGGCGACATCGTCCGCCACCTGGCGCGAACCGGGACCGGATACCGTCACTCGGGCTGGGCGTGCTACCACACCGATATGTGGGTCACCCATGTCGATGGGCACGAACTCGGAGTTGTCGGAATGGCCGTCGGTGCGCCGTTTGCGGTGCTGGTAGCTGAGCAACTCGCCGCCTCTAACGCGGCGTTGGTTGTCAGTATCACGTCCGCGGGACGCATTGGTGGCAGCGAGACACCACCGCATTTCCTGCTCATCGAACGGGCCCTGCGCGACGAAGGAACCAGCGCGCATTATGTTGCGCCCGGTGAATGGAGTTATCTGGCTCCGGGACTACAGGAAAGGCTGCGAAATGCCTTCGACGACAATGGCATCCGGGTAATCGCAGGCAGCTCCTGGACGACAGATGCGCCCTACCGAGAAACCGCACTGGCAATCAAGGAAGCTCAGCGACGCGGGATCGCATGTGTCGAAATGGAAGCTGCGGCACTCTACGCCTATGCCTCCACGGCAGGTCGAGACGTGGTCTGCCTGGCGCATATCACCAACACGATGGCCATCGACGGCGACGACTTCGAAAAGGGCATCGACAACGGGGTCCACGAATCGCTCGTGGTTGCCGCCGCTATTGCCGCGGCCGTCATAGGCTCGTCCTAGCCGGTGACGGTTTCTACCAATCCCGTTGTCGAAAGCATGATTTCGTTAAGGACTGCGGTGGCCTGGGGTTCGCGACTCCACCGCTTTCTCGCCATCGCGCCGCCGGGTGGCTTCGGGTGTCCCGGTGGCTGTCCCAGGGAGTGCCGCTCAGACCCCAAAAACATGTGTTAACGGAAAGGAAAATATTTAATTCGGCATTGTGACGCTCGCGCGGTCCATCGCCGCGTCGTTCCGGCGATCACTTCCCCTAGCAGCGCATTTTCGGCGTGACGGCGATATTGTGACGCATTTCTCACACCGCAATATGACCGCGGTGTTAAGGCAATCGCACATGCGCCCGAGCGTCCTCGTGCGAACTTTTGACGAGCCGAAAACGTGCCTTACCCTCGGTAAACGACCGCGATAGTCGTTGATCGAGAGGAGGTGCCGTGGTCGATCTGACGCAGAATCAGCAGACCGCCGCCGACGCCTTGCTCCGATTCGGCAAATATTTTCATCGCGGTGAGATCTCTCCGGATTACCGGGCGCTGCACAAGATCGGTGGCCGCTCAGCGGACGACTTTTACCGTGACCGGTGGGCGCACGACAAGGTGGTCCGCTCGACTCACGGCGTCAACTGCACCGGATCGTGCTCGTGGAAGATTTACGTCAAAGACGGCGTCATCACTTGGGAGTCCCAGCAGACCGACTACCCGTCGGTTGGCGCCGACAAGCCGGAGTACGAGCCACGCGGCTGCCCGCGCGGCGCCTCGTTCTCCTGGTATACGTATTCGCCTGCGCGAGTGCGCTATCCGTACGTTCGCGGTGTTCTGCTGGAGTACTACCGCGAGGCCAAACAGCGACTCAACGACCCCGTGCTGGCTTGGGCGGACATCGTCGATGATCCGGTGAAGTCCCGCCGCTACAAGGCCGCCCGCGGCAAGGGCGGGTTCGTTCGTGCCGAGTGGTGGGAGGCCGCCGAGATCGCGGCGGCGGCGCACGTGCACACCATCAAGCGGTACGGCCCCGATCGGGTGGCCGGCTTCTCGCCGATCCCGGCGATGTCGATGGTCAGTCATGCCGTTGGGGCCCGGTTCATTTCGCTGCTTGGTGGGTCAATGCTGTCGTTCTACGACTGGTACGCCGACCTTCCGGTGGCCTCGCCGCAGGTGTTCGGTGACCAGACCGACGTGCCCGAGTCCGCGGACTGGTTCGACGCCGGATACCTGATCATGTGGGGCTCCAACGTTCCGGTCACCCGGACGCCCGACGCGCACTACATGACCGAGGCACGCTATCGCGGCCAAAAGGTGGTCGTCGTCTCACCCGATTACGCGGACAATACGAAGTTTGCCGATGAGTGGCTGCCGGCGCGCCCTGGCACCGACGCCGCGCTGGCGATGTCGATGGGGCACGTCATCCTCAAGGAGTTCTTCGTCGACCGGACCACCCCGTACTTCACCGACTACGTGAAGAAGTACACGGACCTGCCGTTCCTGGTGACGCTCACGCAGCGCGGTGACGACTGGCTGCCTGGAAAATTCCTCACCGCAGCCGATCTCGGCGACACCGGCGAGGGCGCCTCCTCCAAGACGGTGCTGCTCGACGCGCAGGGCAACCCGGTCGTGCCGAACGGTTCGCTGGGACACCGATTTACGGCATCCGGCGAGGGCCACTGGAACCTCGACCTGCACGGCGTGGATCCGATGCTCACGTTGCACGGCACCGGCAGCGACGTGATGGCGGTGAAACTGCCGCGGTTCGACGGTGATCGGCCCGGCGTCCTGACGCGCGGCGTGCCGACGAGAACCATTGCTGGCCAACGGGTCACAACCGTTTTCGATCTGTTGCTGGCGCAGTACGGCGTGCACCGGGACGGCCTGGCCGGTGAGTGGCCGACGGGCTACGACGACGCGACGCAGCCGTACACCCCGGCCTGGCAAGAGCCGATCACCGGCGTGCCGGCCCAGGCCGTGGCACGCATCGCGCGGGAATTCGCCGACAATGCCGAACGTTCGCGCGGCCGGTCAATGATTTTGATGGGCGCGGGAACCAACCACTGGTTTCACTCCGACCAGATCTACCGGTCGTTTCTCACGCTGGTGATGCTCACCGGGTGCCAGGGTGTCAACGGCGGCGGCTGGGCGCACTACGTCGGTCAGGAGAAGTGCCGACCGGTCACGGGGTGGTCGACGCTGGCTTTCGCGTTGGATTGGCAGCGCCCGCCGCGGCAGATGCAGGGCACGGTGTTCTGGTACCTGTCGACCGACCAGTGGCGCTACGACCGGTTCACGTCGGAGGCGATGGCTTCCCCGCTGGCGGAAGGCCGGTTTGCCGGCCGAACGGCGGCCGACAATATCGCGCTGGCGAGCCGGTTGGGCTGGATGCCGAGTTATCCTACGTTCAACCGCAATCCGCTGGATCTGGCCGACGAGGCGGCGCGCCTGGGCAAGGATGCGTCGGCGCACGTCGTGGATGGGTTGAAGTCCGGGCATCTGTCGTTTGCCTGCGAGGATCCGGATGCGCCAGAGAACTTCCCGCGCTGCCTGACCGTCTGGCGGTCGAACCTATTGGGCTCGTCGGCCAAGGGCAACGAATATTTCCTCAAGCATCTGCTGGGTACCGATTCCAACGTCGCCGCTCGCGACGAGGATGCGGTGCGTCCGCAGGAGGTCCGCTGGCGCGACGATGCCCCCGTCGGAAAGCTGGACCTGTTGTTGTCGCTGGACTTCCGAAACACCAGCACCACATTGTTTTCCGACATCGTGCTGCCCGCCGCCACCTGGTATGAGAAGCACGACCTGTCCAGCACCGACATGCACCCGTTCGTCCACGCGTTCTCGCCGGCGATCTCACCGCCCTGGGAGACTAAGACCGACTTCGAGGCGTTCCACCGGATCGCGCGCGGGTTCTCCTGGCTCGCCGACAAGCACCTGGGGAAGCGCAACGACATCGTCGCGGTGCCGCTGCAGCATGACAGCGCCGACGCTACGGCGCAGCCCGGCGGACGGGTGCTGGACTGGAAAGCCGGTGAGTGCGAACCGATTCCGGGCAAGACGATGCCACGGCTGGTCGTCGTTGAACGCGACTATCCGGCGGTCGGTGAAAAGATGGCGGCGCTGGGTCCGATGGTGGAAACCGTCGGCCTCACCACCAAGGGCGTGACGACGCATCCCGACGCCGAGGTCGAGTACCTGCGGGGCGTCAACGGCGCAGTGGTCAGCGGCAGGGCCGTCGGGCGGCCTTCCCTGGCCAAGGACACGCACGCCGCCGAGGCGATTCTCGCTCTTTCCGGTACGACGAATGGGCGCCTCGCGGTCGAGGGGTTCGAGGCGCTGCAACGTCGCACCGGAACGGAGCTCGCCGACCTCGCGAGGGAGAACGAGGGAAGACGAATCACGTTCGCCGACACCCAGTCTCGGCCGGTGCCGGTGAACACGTCGCCGGAGTGGTCGGGCTCGGAGACCGGTGGCCGTCGCTACTCGCCGTTCACCATCAACACCGAACGGCTGAAGCCGTGGCACACGCTGACGGGCCGGCAGCACTTCTACCTCGACCACGACTGGATGGCCGAACTCGGGGAGCAGTTGCCGATCTTCCGTCCACCGCTGGACATGACGGCGCTGTTCGACGAGCCCGTTGTGGGCAACAAGGCCGGCGACGGCGGCATCACGGTGCGCTACCTGACCCCACATTCCAAGTGGTCCATCCACTCCGCATACCAGGACAATTTGTACATGCTCACGCTTTCCCGTGGCGGGCAGGCGATTTGGATGTCAGACGTTGATGCGGCGAAGATCGGCGTGAAGGACAACGACTGGATCGAATGCACGAACCGCAACGGTGTAGTGAATGCGCGTGCGATCGTCAGCCACCGGATGCCCGAAGGCTTGGTCTTCATGTATCACGCGCAGGACAAAGCGGTGGACGTGCCCCGTACCGAGAAGACCGGCAAGCGCGGCGGCATCCATAACGCGCTGACCCGGATCATGATCAAGCCGTCACACCTGATCGGGGGCTACGCCCAGCAGTCCTTCGCCCTGAATTACCACGGCCCCACCGGAAACCAGCGCGACGAAGTCACCACGATCAGGCGGCGTTCGCAAGAAGTGGAGTACTGACATGAAAGTCATGGCTCAGCTCGCGATGGTGATGAACCTCGACAAATGCATTGGTTGCCACACCTGCAGCGTCACCTGCAAGCAAGCCTGGACCAACCGTGGCGGCATGGAATACGCCTGGTTCAATAACGTGGAAACCCGTCCTGGACAAGGATATCCGCGGGGGTACCAAGACCAGGAAAAGTGGAAGGGCGGGTGGACGCTCAACAAGCGCGGGAAGTTGACGCTCAAGTCGGGATCCAAGCTGCGCAGGCTGCTCAATATCTTTGCCAACCCGGACTTACCTACGGTGTCGGATTACTACGACCCGTGGACCTATGACTACGAGAACCTGCTGTCAGCGCCGGCGATGGACACGACGCCGGTGGCTCGTCCCAAGTCGCTGATCACCGGCCAGGACACCAAGGTGACCTGGGGCGCAAACTGGGATGACGACCTTGGCGGCGGCCCCGAGCAAATTGGCCGGGATCCGCTGCTGGCCAAGGTCTCTGACAAGGTGAAGCTTGAGTTCGAGCAGACGTTCATGTTCTACCTGCCCCGCATTTGCGAACATTGCCTGAACCCCGCGTGCGCCGCGTCCTGCCCGTCCGGCGCGATCTACAAGCGCAGCGAGGACGGCATCGTGCTGGTCGACCAGGACCGGTGCCGCGGTTGGCGACAATGTGTCACCGGGTGTCCGTACAAGAAGATCTACTTCAACCACAAGACCGGCAAGGCCGAGAAGTGCACGTTCTGCTACCCGCGCGTGGAGGTGGGCATTCCGACGGTGTGCTCGGAAACCTGCGTCGGCCGGTTGCGCTATATCGGGGTGCTGCTCTACGACGCCGATGCGGTTGCGGCCGCGGCATCGGTGCAGGACGAGAAGAACCTGTATCCGGCGCAGCTTGGCGTGTTCCTCAACCCGCACGACCCGCGGGTGGTCGCCGAGGCGGAGCGTGCGGGCATCTCGAGCGAATGGATTGAGGCGGCGCAGAATTCGCCGGTATACCGCCTCATCGTCGACTATCAGCTGGCGCTTCCGCTGCACCCGGAGTACCGCACCATGCCAATGGTCTGGTACATCCCACCGCTGTCCCCGGTCGTCGACATCCTGGCCAACACCGGCTACGACGGCGAGAACAAGAACAACTTGTTCGGCGCCATCGACGCCCTGCGCGTCCCCATCGAATATCTGGCCGAGCTGTTCACCGCGGGCGACGTCGGACCGGTACGTCTTGCGCTGCAACGGCTTGCGGCGATGCGTTCGTACATGCGGGCCGCGAACCTGGGCGAGGAATTCGACGACACGATACCGACATCGGTACGGCTGACTGGCGACGAGATCGAATCGATGTACCGGCTGCTGGCGATCGCCAAGTATGCCGACCGTTACGTGATCCCCAGCGGCGCAGGGTCAGACGCGCACCGCCTCGACGCATTGGCCACCGGCTGCAGCCTCGACGGTGACGGTGGGCCTGGGATGACGGCATTCGACGCGATGGCCGACAAGTTCCATCTCACCAATGGCAACGGCAACGGCAATGGCAACGGCACCAAGCCCCGAACGGTCAACCTGCTCAATTGGGACGGGAAGAGCACCGATGGGTTGGTGCCGACCAAATGAAGATGCCGATGTTGCAGCGACGGCTGGAACGAAGCGTCGCGCTCTCAGAACGTGATGCGCGGCTGGTATGGCGCATCGCCGCGCTGCTCCTGGACTACCCCAGCATGCAGATGCTCGCGATGATCGATCAACTCACCACCGCGGCAATGGAACTGCCTGCATCCGTGGGCACACCGCTGCTTGATTTCCTGCGTGAGCTCATGTCGGGTGAGCCGATGCAACTGGCTGCGCGCTACGTCGAGACATTCGATATGCGCCGGCGTGCCAGCCTGCACTTGACCTACTACGCCTACGGAGATACCCGCAAGCGTGGCATGGCGCTGCTGCGCTTCAAGCACGCCTACCGGCAGGCGGGGATGCACCTCGGCGACGGCGAACTTCCCGACTACCTGCCGCTTGTGCTCGAGTTCGCCGCAACGGTCGATCCCGTGCAAGGGGAACGGCTGCTCGCCGAGCACATCCCGGTTCTCGAGTTGTTGCGACTGTCCCTGCTGGACAGCGGTTCTACCTACGCCGGCCTGCTGACCGCAATCCTGGCGACCCTGCCACCGATCAGCACCGCCGACCGCCGTCGGATCGCCGAGCTGGCGGCGCAAGGTCCCCCGGACGAGGACGTCGGACTGGAGCCATTCGCGATGGATCCGCTCATGGCAGAAGGCCGCCGATGACTACCCTGCTCTGGATGACCGCACCGTACGTCGCGTTCACATCGTTTGTGTTGGGCCATATCTGGCGCTACCGCACCGATCAGTTCGGATGGACCACACGCTCTTCGCAGATCTACGAGCGCCGGCTGCTGCGGCTCGGCAGTCCGCTGTTCCACTTTGGCCTGCTCGGCGTGTTTGGCGGCCATGTGGTTGGCCTGATGATCCCCGAATCGTGGACATCAGCGGTCGGCATTCCCGAGTGGGCGTATCATCTGATGGCGGTAACAATGGGCTCGCTAGCGGGTTTCGCAGTCGTGGCGGGCCTGGGAATCCTGTTGTACCGGCGCATTACGGTTCCTGCGGTGCGTAAGGCGACGAGCCGTAGCGACAAGCTGATGTACCTGCTGCTGGCGGGCGCGCTGGCGACCGGGATGCTCAACACGCTGACCAATGTGTTCGCCACCTACAACTATCGCGAGACGGTATCGCCGTGGTTCCGCAGCCTGTTTTCGCTGCACCCGGCGGTAGATCTGATGGCCGAAGCACCCTGGACGTTTCAGGTGCACGCGCTGATCGTGCTTGTACTGCTCGGCATTTGGCCCTATACACGGCTGGTGCATATGTTCAGTGCGCCGCTCGGATACCTGGTGCGCCCAGACGTCGTCTACCGCAGCCGTGACCCGAAGAAAGCATCCAGCAACCGCTATGCAAAAGCCTGGGTCGCGCCCGAAGCTCCACCTGCGCGCAGCCGCTGGGTGTAACACTGCGGATACCTCACCGCCCGCAATCACGGATATGTGAGCAACTTGTAGCAAGCAGGTCATCGCGGGCAGCGTTGCCGCAACAACACTTTCGTACGGTGATCGCATGCCGTTACAGACGCGCCAACACACCATCGATGACTGGGACGCCGAAGATGTCCACGCCTGGAACAACGGCGGCGCACAGATCGCGCGCCGCAACCTGATCTGGTCCATCTTCGCCGAGCACGTCGGGTTCTCAGTCTGGTCGATCTGGTCGGTGATGGTTCTGTTCATGCCGCAGAACGTCTACCACATCGACGTGGCCGGAAAGTTCTTCCTCGTTGCGATGCCGACGCTGGTCGGATCGGTCCTGCGGCTGCCTTACACGTTCGCGACCGCGACGTTCGGCGGGCGGAACTGGACCGTGTTCTCCGCGCTGGTGCTGGTGATCCCAACCGTGTTGACGTTGTATTTCATGGCACACCCCGGCGCCTCCTACACGACATTCATGGTCGTGGCGGCGATCGCCGGATTTGGCGGCGGCAACTTCGCGTCGTCGATGACCAACATCAACGCTTTCTATCCGCAGCGACTCAAGGGATGGGCGTTGGGCCTCAACGCCGGTGGGGGAAACATCGGTGTTGCGACGATCCAGATCATCGGGCTACTTGTGATCGCTACGGCCGGAAACCGTTCCCCGCACTTGGTCTGCGCGGTGTATCTGGTACTCCTGTCGATCGCCGCGGTTGGCGCCGCGCTGTTCATGGACAATCTGACCAACCAGCGCACCAATGGCCGCTCGATGATCGACGTGATGGGATACCGGGACTCGTGGCTGATCGCATTGCTGTATATCGGCACGTTCGGGTCGTTCATCGGCTTTTCGTTCGCGTTCGGCCAGGTGCTGCAAATTAGCTTCTTAGCCAATCTCAGTCATGGCGGACAGGTGACCTCGGCGATGACGGCCCAGGCGGCGCTGCACGCCGCGCAGATCGCGTTTATCGGACCACTGCTGGGCTCGCTCGCGCGGCCGGTGGGCGGTTCGCTGTCCGACCGGATGGGTGGCAGCAGGGTCACGCTGTACACGTTCGCGGCGATGATCGCCGCGGCCGGCTGGCTTGTCGTCTGTGGTGGTATCGGCGACGACCGGCATGGCGGCCCATCGGGCGGGATTCTGGTCGCCTACGTGGTCGGGTTTGTCGCGCTATTCATCTTGACAGGTATCGGAAATGGGTCGGTTTACAAGATGATCCCGTCGATCTTCGACGCCAAGGCGCAGAGCATGGACGGTCTTAGTCAGGCCGAGAAGGCCGACTGGTCGCGTCGGATGTCCGGCGCGCTGATCGGCATCGCCGGGGCCATCGGCGCGCTCGGCGGCGTTGGCATCAACGTGGTGCTGCGGGCGTCGTATCTGTCGCCGGCGAAGTCGGCCACGATGGCGTTTTGGGTCTTCCTGGGGTTCTACGTATTGTGCGCGGTCATCACTTGGTTCGCTTACGTACGCACGCCCAGTAGGGCACCCGCCCCGGCAACCGCAACGGTCGCACAGGCAGTCGCACCCGCGTGACGGGAGGAGATAGCCGATGACGGTACTCGTTGAACGCCAACGCGTCGACGCCGATGCCCGCGTCTGGACGAGGGCATGCCGGCTCGATTCGTTGCTGCCGGGACGTGGGGTGTGCGTACTGCTACCCGACGCCGAACAGGTGGCGCTCTTCTTGCTCTCTGACCAGACGTTGGCCGCGGTCAGCAATATCGATCCGTTTTGCGGGGCGGCAGTGATGTCGCGAGGAATCACCGGCGACCGCAACGGTGAACCCACCGTCGCCTCGCCATTGCTGAAACAGGTCTTCTCTGTTCGTGATGGACGCTGCCTCGATGACGAGTCGTGCTCGCTGACGGTCTACGACGTGCGGGTGACCGATGGAATCGTTGAAGTCGCCCGCAAGTGAACCGCTGGCAGGCTTCACCATCGGTGTGACGGCGGCACGCCGGTCCGAAGAACTGATCACTCTGTTGGAGCGCCGTGGCGCTACCGTCGTGCACGCCCCGGCCATCCGCATCGTGCCGCTCATCGACGACATCGAATTACGGCGCGTCACAACACTACTCGTCGAGAACGCGCCCGATGTGGTGATCGTGACCACTGGCATCGGCTTCCGCGGTTGGATCGAGGCCGCGCATGGCTGGGATGTCGCCGACGAACTCGTCGCATCGCTCGCGTTGGCGCGCATCCTGGCTCGGGGACCCAAAGCATGTGGTGCCATTCGCCAGGCGGGGCTATGCGAAGAGTGGAGTCCGGAATCGGAGGCGTCGCAGGAGGTACTGGATCGGCTGCTGGCCGACGGACCGGCCGGCCTACGGATCGCGGTGCAGCTGCATGGTGCGGCCTCGGAATGGGAGCCGAACGCCGACATTTGCGATCCGCTGAGCTTGGCTGGCGCACAAGTGATCAAGGTGCCGGTGTATCGCTGGGAGGCGCCCGCGGACAGCCGGCCGATGGATCAGCTGATCGCGATGACTGTCCAAGGCCGCGTCGACGCGGTGAGCTTCACCAGCGCCCCGGCGGTTGCGTCAATGTTGCAGCGCGCCAAGGCGCTTGGCTGTGTGACCGAATTGATTGCCGCGCTGACCGATCGGGTTGCGGCGATCTGCGTGGGTCCGGTCACGTCCGCGCCGCTGCGCCGCCTCGGAGTCCCGGCGGTCCACCCCGACCGCTACCGGCTGGGTGCGCTGGCCCGGCTGATTACTGACGAGGTCCCGCGCCGCGCCCGCCAGTGCACGGCGGGAGGGCACGACATCAGCGTGCGCAGCGCAACGGTGGCGGTCGACGGCGCCATCCGGGCCATGCCCCCGGCTGCGATGGCTCTGCTGCGGCGACTGATGGACAACCCCGGCCGGGTGGTATCGCGCGACGAACTACTCGCGCTGTTACCCGGGGGCGGGGGAGACACGCACGCGGTCGATACCGCGATGACCAGGCTGCGATCGGCGCTCAGGGCGCCGCACGCCGTGCAGACCGTCGTCAAACGTGGCTACCGGATGGCTATCGACCCGGCTTAGCGGTGCAGTCGTGCCGCTGATGGCATGAGGCGTTAGCTTCGGCCCTGAGCAAACCGGATCCGCGCGCGCCGCGATTCCGTACACACCCGTTGCTGAACGCAGAGCTCAACGTGGCCAGGCAGAGCGGCTGCAACAGGCCGCCGATGTCTACGTCGATCAGGTCAACAGCCCCAACGGCGCCGAATGGATGGGGCAGACCGGCGGTGTCGTACTTCAACGCCGCGTACGCCGACCGGCTGGCGATCGTACCGGCAGTCACGCACGTATACACCATCGCCGAGGTCGCCGCGCGCGGCGGCGACACTCTGCTGGGAGCCCGAGAGGCAACGTTGGCGGCCATCGCTGAGGCTGAGGCCGACGATTTCAGTGTGGGAGAGGATCTGTCGGTCACCGACAACTACGCGCGGGGATCGGCGGACGAGCGAGCGGCTCGCCAGGCCGCTGCGATGGGCCACCGCAATTACATTGCCCACCACGCGGCGCTATTGCACGCCGAAAACCAGCGCATCGCAGCACAACTGAACACCGGCGCTGTGCAGATCGCGGGCATGACTCCAGCACATTGGCGCCAACCCGTCTCCGAATTCGGCCAATCCGTCCCGCGCAGCAGCGGCGTTACCACGTCTGATAACGCCATCATGGAAAACCGCAAGGGTGCGATCCACGCCGTCGACAACCACACGTGGAGACGGGAACCAGCGCCGCCCGAACTACCGCTGGACCCAGCAAGGATGTCAGCAGAGCAGGCGCTGGCAGCGTACGAGGACCTTAAGCACGACATGGCTCGGTATAGCGACCGATGCCTACGCCGCCCTTTCGTGTTGCTGCAAGAGAGGGCAGCATTTGACGCTTGCGTTGCTGATTCCGGTGCGCTCAATGAGAGAAAGGCTGCGCTCGAAGCCAGACTGCGGTCATTGGGCGTGCAGGTAGAGCCTGCGCCCTCACCTGCGCATGGACCACCTGAGACAACGGACACACCGCCATTTCCGCCGCCTACGCGAATCTCCGGATTTACCGGTCATGGAGCGGAGTAAGTTAACGGCCGCGACGGTCATGGAGTCAACGACAGAGCATTGCAGGATGCTGTTGCGAATCCGATCGGACCGCCGAGTTTCAAGTTGGACGAGCTTGGCCGTGGGGCTTACGTATATGTAGGCAAAGACGCAACCGTGGTCTTAAATAGGGACGGCCAGGTGGTTACTGCCTGGGCGAACAGTCGCAATGGATGGAGAAACCCATGAGTAATGTTCTCGACGCTATTCCATCCGAACCTCGCGCTGTTATCGTGAAAGAATTGACGCATCGCAATCCTGCTCTTTTGGTGGAGCTTCGCGGCTTACAGAAACCGACCAATGACCAGAGCGACGCCGTTGTGGATGTACTTTCCGATGCGTTGGTAAAGACGTTCGGGCCGGACTGGGCTCCCAGTGAGTATGGATTGGCGATTGAACGCGCGGGTTAACGCATACTTGGCGGCCTGGCCGATATATCGGTAGCTTTGACAACTTTAGTAACTGCGGCTACGGCGCTGTCATATCGCAAATCTGTAGCCTGAGAAGGCTTAGTCGTTATGTGCGAAGACGTGGTGTTGTTCGGCCACGGACACAGCCGGGCTGTATGTCTTCGCTTGCACGCTCGATCGCAAAGCAACCGGGAGCATCGCAGCAGGGCTATGGTGGAATATTCACGATTTCATCAGGCAGGCCCGGCCGACACTGCAACGAGAAAGCCGCTGTGGAGGCGAGTAGCGTGACCGACGTGGACTACGCGTCGGCCTTCCTCGAGCAGAACCACGCTTTTGCAGAACTGATCGGCAACGCCGACGAGTCCACGCCGGTGTCGACCTGCCCGGGCTGGAGCCTCGACCAACTGATCCGCCACGTCGGTCGTGGCGATCGCTGGGCGGCACAGATCGTTCGCGACAACCTCGACCACTTCCTGGATCCCCGCAGCGTCGTGGATGGCAAGCCACCACGGGGGCGCGACGGGACGATCTCCTGGTTGCTGGGGGGCGCCCGGCTTCTGGTCGAAGCCGTCGAGCAGGCAGGCGGGGAAGCACCGGTGTGGACGTTTCTGGGGAATCGTCCGGCGAATTGGTGGATTCGACGCCGGTTGCACGAGACCGCGGTACACCGGGCTGATGTCGCGATCGCGCTGGGCGGCGAATTCTCGCTCGCTGCCGACGTGGCGGCCGATGGAATCACCGAATGGCTTGAGCGCGTTGCGATTCAAGCCGGAGGCGACGGCGCGGCGCTGCCGCTCGATGGCAGCGAAACCATGCATATACACGCCACCGATCCCGGGCTGGGTGAGGCCGGCGAATGGACGGTTCGGGTCGCCGACAACGGGATCATCTGGTCACATGAACACGGCAAGGGCTCGGTAGCGCTGCGTGGCGGGGCCACCGAGCTGTTGCTAGCCATGGTGCGCCGGGTCTCGGTCGCCGACACCGGTGTCGAGATGTTCGGTGCCGACACCGTGTGGCAAAAATGGCTGGATCGCACGCCTCTTTAAACTTGCACACCATGGTGTGTCCTGGAAGCTGGATCAGGCTTGCGGGTGGAAGTCCCGTCCCGGTAGGTGCCGGAGCGCCGGGTAGCAGGCCCCGGTTCGTCGGAGAGATCTGGCGGGCTAAGCGGGGTGTCAAGAGCCTCTTTGGAGGGAGCAAGTGCGCGGGCCGTAGTGCCATCAGGTGCGAGTCCTGCAGCCTCGTCACAGTCACAACGGAGGAGCCGAGCCGCTCATGTCACGGCGAAGGCCATGTCCGTCCGAGTCGGTTCCGGGGTGCGCTCGGCGGGTCCTTCCGGGGTATGGGGAGCGGCACGTGCACACAGTCTGGTTCGGAACAGGAGAGACCCGTCTGGCACGCCTACGTCGGGCAAGAGACCAAGGGTATAAGCCGATGGTGAAAGCCCTTGGAGCGCAGCGGGAGTCCGACGGGGTCGTAGTACCGCTGATGGGCGTGAGAGACACGCCAGGAGGGAAGGGCCCCGACTTTGATCATGCGCGCGAAGTGGGTAAGTACGAGGGCATGACCGGGCCTGCTCGGTCCAATTCCCCCGGCAAGCCTCGGCTTGCCGTAGCCGATGACGAGCCGTTGTGCCCGTCGGGGGTGAAAGTACGACAACTGCAACACGCGCTATGGGCTGCAGCCAAGCAGTCTTCGGGTCGGCGTTTCCACGCCCTGTTCGACCGTGTCTACAGGGGTGACGTCCTGTGGGAGGCGTGGTTTCGCGTGTGCAAGAACAAGGGCGCGGCCGGGGTGGATCGGATCACCGTGGCCGAGGTGGAGGATTACTGCGTGGACCGCATGTTGCGTGAGTTGCGCCACGACCTCCGCACAGGTCGGTATCGTCCCGCGCCGGCGCGGCGTGTGGAGATTCCGAAACCACAGGGTGGTAAGCGGCCGTTGGGGATTCCCACGGTGCGAGACCGGGTAGTTCAGGCTGCGGTCAAGATCGTGCTGGAACCGATTTTCGAGGCGGACTTTGTGTCGTGCTCGTATGGGTTTCGGCCGAAGCGGTCGGCGGTGATGGCCAAAGAGCGGCTGCGCCGTGGGTTCATCGAGGGCTACCAGTTCGTGGTCGAGTTCGATATCGCGAACTTCTTCGGCGAGATCGACCACGAACGCCTATTGGAGCTGGTGGGTAGGCGGGTCTCGGATCGGCGGGTGCTCAAACTGCTGCGGCTGTGGCTGCAGGCAGGGGTGATGGTCGAAGGGGTGCATGAGCGGACGGTCGCGGGCACTCCGCAGGGCGGGGTGATCTCGCCGCTGTTGGCCAACATTTACCTGCACGTGCTCGACACCGAACTTGCCCGCAGGAATGTGGGTGAGTTGGTGCGCTACGCCGATGACGGTGTGGTGCTGTGCCGCTCCAAGGCGCAAGCCGAGCACGCTCTGGTGGCGGTGGGAGAAATCCTGGCGTCATTGGGGTTGCGGCTGCATCCGGACAAGACGAAGGTGGTCGACCTGCGGGAGGGTCGTGAGGGCCTGGATTTTCTGGGCTGTCACTTCCGAGCCCGCATGTCGGGGCGGTTGTGGGAACAGAAGCGCATCGTGCGCTACTACCTGCACCGCTGGCCGTCCCAGCGGGCCATGGCCCGGCTGCGGGACAAGGTGCGGCACCGCACCGGCCGCAACCGCGCCGGGACAGATATCGGCGTCCTCATCGAGGAATTGAATCCGATCCTGCGCGGCTGGGGCAACTACTTTCGCACCGGAAATGCCGCCAAGAAGTTCCGCCAGATCGACCGGCATGTCGCATGGCGTCTGAAACGGCTTCTGATCAAGAAGCGGGGACGCAACCTGCGCCCCGGCCAGGCCGATCAGTGGACGGAACAGCGGTTCAACGATCATGGCCTGCATCGCCTGCGTGGCACCATCCGCTACCCGAAGGCTGCGTAACCATGCCAAGACGATCATCGGAAAGCCGTGTGCGGGAAAACCGCACGCACGGATTGAAAGGGGGAAGGGGAAACAGGCTCACCGAGCACTGCGCCCCCGACTACCAATGACCACATCGGAGATCGCCACCGTTCTGGCTTGGCATGACGCTCTCAACGACTCCGACCTCGACACCTTGGTGGCCCTGTCCAGTGACGACATCGACATCGGCGATGCGCACGGAGCCGCCCAGGGTCACCAGGCGCTACGCCGGTGGGCCGCCTCCCTCGCCACGACGGCGGAGCTTGGCCGGATGTACGTGCACGACGGGGTGGTGGTCGTCGAGCAGGAAATCAGCAACCCGGACCGACCCGGCGACGTCACCGGCGCGACGGCGTTTCGGGTGGTCCGAGATCGTGTCACCTCGGTGTTCCGGCATCAGGACTTGGCTTCGGCGCTGGCGGCAACCGATCTCACCGAGGACGACTGTGTCGATTGAGATCGACTGAGGCGTTAGGAGCCGATCATGCGCGGGATCATCTTGGCCGGCGGTTCGGGCACTCGCCTGCATCCGATCACCATTGGCATCAGCAAACAGTTGCTGCCGGTCTACGACAAACCGATGGTTTACTACCCGCTGTCCACACTGATGATGGCGGGCATCCGCGACATCCTGGTGATTACCACACCCCACGACGCGGCCGGCTTCCAGCGACTCCTGGGCGACGGCACACAATTTGGTATCAACATCAGTTACGTGACGCAGGATAGACCCGACGGGCTGGCGCAAGCATTCGTCCTCGGCGCCAACCACATTGGCACCGACTCGGTGGCTTTGGTGTTGGGAGACAACATCTTCTACGGCCCCAGGCTGGGTACCAGCCTGAGCCGCTTCCAAACTATCAGCGGCGGAGCGATTTTCGCGTACTGGGTGGCGAATCCGTCAGCCTACGGCGTCGTTGAATTCGGTTCTGATGGCATGGCGCTCTCGCTGGAGGAGAAGCCCGAGACGCCGAAGTCTAACTATGCGGTGCCGGGCTTGTACTTCTACGACAACGACGTGATCGAAATCGCCAAGGGCTTAAAGAAATCAGCGCGCGGCGAGTACGAGATCACCGAGGTCAACCAGATCTATCTCAACCGGGGCCGGTTGGCGGTCGAGGTGATGGCCCGTGGGACGGCCTGGCTGGACACCGGGACGTTCGACTCGCTGCTGGACGCCAGCGACTTCGTTCGCACGCTCGAACTAAGGCAGGGCTTGAAGGTGAGCGTTCCCGAAGAAGTCGCGTGGCGACACGGCTGGATCGACGACGAGCAGTTGGCGCTACGCGCTCGCACCCTGGTCAAGTCCGGATACGGTGGCTACTTGCTGGAGTTGTTGGAACGCAGCTGATTTCGGAGTGATCGCGATGCCGCCGAGCCGTTAACTCCTTCGACCTGAAAAAGTCGGCGCGTTGATCCGCGGGTTGATGGTGCTGAACAGGAAAGATGGCCTCAAGCCCTTGTTGCGGAAGGGATTGAGGCCATCGTGTTTCGTACTGTAGGCGATCAGGTGTCGCTTTGGGAGGCAGTGCTTCCCGCGGAGTTGTTGAAGTTGCCCGATGAGTTGGCGCGGGTCGATGGGCTGCTCGATGATCCGGTGTTCTTCGCCCCGTTCGAGCCGTTCTTCGATACACGGATCGGGCGTCCGTCCACGCCGATGGAGACCTATCTGCGGTTGATGTTCTTGAAGTTCCGTTACCGGCTGGGCTATGAGTCGCTGTGCCGAGAAGTCGCGGATTCGATCACTTGGCGCCGGTTCTGCCGGATCGGACTGGATGGGTCGGTGCCGCATCCGACCACGTTGATGAAGCTGACCACCCGGTGTGGCAGTGCGGCGGTCGACGGGCTCAATGAGGTGCTGTTGGCCAAGGCGGCTGAGGCGAAGTTGTTGCGTACTAATCGGATTCGGGTGGATACCACGGTGGTGCCGGCTAATGTGGCCTATCCGACCGATTCGAGTCTGCTGGCCAAGGCGACGCGCCGGATCGCCGGGATCGGCAAGCGGATCCAGGCCGCTGGGGGCGCGGTGCGCACCCAGCTGCGGGACCGCTCCCGCGCGGCGGGCAAGCGCGCGCACGCGATCGCGTCGAAACTGCGCTCTCGCGCCGCGCTGGGCCGCGACGAGGCCAAGGCCGCGGTGCTGACCAGCACCGGGGAGCTGGCTGTGCTGGCCAAAACCGCGGCGCGCGAGGCCGAGCGGCTACTGGTCAACGCCAAGCGGGCGGTGCGCCGGGCCCAGGTCAAAGCTGCCGACCTGCGCGCCCGCGGCGAGCATGATGCAGCAGCCGGCCGGCGACGTGGCCGGCTGGTGCGTGCGGTCAACGACCTGGCCAAACTGCTGGAAGCGACGCGGCAGATCGTGGCGCAGACCCAGCAGCGCGTCGCCGGGCACATCCCGGACGGGGCGAGTCGGCGGGTCAGCCTTCACGACGGCGATGCCCGCCCGATCGCCAAGGGCAGGCTGGGCCGGCCGGTCGAGTTCGGGCACAAGGCCCAGATCGTCGACAACGACGACGGCATCGTCCTGGACCACCGTGTGGAGCAAGGCAATCCACCCGACGCGCCGCAACTAGCGCCCGCGGTCAAACGGGTCACCAAACGCGCCCGGCGTACCCCGGGCACCGTCACCGCCGACCGCGGCTACGGCGAGGAACGCGTCGAAAACGACCTGCACGACCTCGGTGTACGTACGGTCGTGATACCGCGAAAAGGCAAACCCGGCAAGGCTCGGCAAGCCGAGGAACACCGGCCAGCCTTCCGACGAACAATCAAGTGGCGCACCGGCAGCGAAGGCCGCATCAGCACTCTCAAACGAAACTACGGTTGGAGCCGCTCCTCCATCGATGGCACCGAAGGAACCCGAATCTGGACCGGACACGGCGTCCTCGCCCACAACCTAGTCAAGATCAGCGGCCTCGCAGCATGACCCGACGCCCCAAAGCACGGATCTCTGCCTCCACAGTCACGCGGTATTCGCGCACCAACAGCAGACTCAGGGGCCGTCACTTTTTCAGGTCGAAGTAACTCGTGAAGCAGTACGAGTCGCTGGATGCGTCACCACCCTGCAGCCGGATTTGGTGTACCCGCAGCCCACGGAACTCGTCTCCGTACGGGAAGAAGCGGGTGTCGGGCACCAGACCGCCAGCGGAGATGTCGGCGTCCAGCTTGGCCATCCACGCGCCGACGCCGTCGGGGTAGAACACGTCGTCCCACGCACCGTACAACGAGTTGGTGACGTACACGCGCCGGCCGTCGCGGCTGACTTCCACCATCTGCGGCCCGCCGCTTAGCGGCATCTCTGGGGCCAGCGGGTGCGGCTCGCGCCGCACAACTCCACCGAGCCGCACTGACGCTGTCTCTCGCGGATGGAACGGGTCGCTGACATCGTATTGCTTGAGTTCTCCTGTGCCCCAACATGATACGTACAGCCAGCGATCGTCAACCGAGAGGTCGATGTCGGAGACCAGCGGCGGCACCGCACCGAACGGCTGCAACGCCGGCGGCAGGGTGGCTGCGTCGGCCGGCTCGGCCGGAATCGTGATGACCTTGTCGACGGCCCACCGATCGTCGGCCTTGTGCCACAGCCACACCGAGGCCGACAGATCCTCCACGCTGATCACCACGCCGACGAAACCCCACATTTTGGCCGGGTCGTGGGCCGGGCGCAGTTCGAGCACCATCTGATGCTGATCGCCGAGGTCGACGCGCTGGGTGAGGTTGCGTTCGCTCATGCTCCAGAAGTTCAGGTGATGGCCGAATTTGCGGCCGAGCAGGTCGTCGGGGTTGAGCCCGTTTTCGAGCATCGACGGCGTCCCCCACTCCGACGTCACCACCGTGTCGTGGCGCAGGTGCCACCACACGTCGTAAGCAAAGAACTGCGGTCCGCGGTCGGCCTCCCAGGGCCCGAGCACCTCGAACGTGTCGTGGTCGATCAGCGCGACGCCGCCGGGACCGTCGGCGCCGTTCGCGCCGCCCAGCGCCGACATAAAAATGCCGCCGGGCCCGCAATGAACCGTGTGCGGGCGCGAGTAGCCGGCCTTGGCCGCGAGCTCAGTCGCCTCGATCGTGTGCGTCAGCGTTGGGTGCATTGGGTCGGGCTTGGTGTCGAGGATGAACGTGTTCGACGAGCGAATGCCAGGCACGACGAGATAGCGCCGCTCCGGCTGGTGATGGGCGGCATGGCCCTCATGGCACAGTGCGCTCGAGCATGCGTTCCACCCGTAGTGGTGCACTTCGTTGCCTGCCGATGGGAGCTCGGCCCAGCCGACCACGCCGCCGTATGTCGATGAGCCGGGGTCGCAGTCCACCACGACAATCGCATCGTTTATTTCGCCCGCCGGGTCGAACGCCGCGACATACGCGAGCTGCTCAGGCGCGGCCGCGACTGCGGCGCCCGGGCTGCGGTACAACGTCGGGTCGGTTTCAGCCATGGTCCGATGATCCTCTCCGCGACGTCGGTCAACAATGCTTTCGCAGGGGCACGCCGGCTACGGCGCCAACCCGGGCATCCCGTTCTCGCCGAGCAGCGCTCCGCCGGTGCCGCCGGCGCCGGCGGTGCCCGGCGACTTGCCGGTGCCGGCGTTGCCGCCGTTGCCGCCGTTGCCGATCTGCATGGCGTCGCCGCCCTTACCACCGGTACCGCCTTTGCCCGCAACCGTCCCGGTGGTATTCCCGCCGGCGCCGCCATCACCGCCCTGGCCGATCAGCCCGGCCTTCCCGCCGGCCCCGCCGGCCCCGCCGTCGCCACTGGTGCCGCTGCCCCCGCCGGCCCCGCCGGCCCCGCCGCCCCCGCCGGCGCCATAGACCATGCCGGCGTTGCCGCCGGCCCCGCCGGTCCCGCCCTTGCTGGCGCCGAACCCACCGTCCCCACCCGCGCCGCCGTCCCCGAACAGCATGCCGGCGTTGCCGCCGGCCCCGCCGGCTCCTCCGACCCCACCGGCGCCCCCGGTCGCGCCGCCGTCCCCGCCGGCGCCACCCGCGCCGAAGAGCATGCCGGCGTTGCCGCCGGCCCCGCCAGGTCCGGCGAAGACGCCGCCGAACCCACCGGCCCCGCCGGCCCCGCCGGCGCCGAAATGCCCGTCGGCATTGCCGCCGGCCCCGCCGACGCCGCCGGCGGTATTGCCGGCCCCAGCGGCCCCGCCGGCGCCGCCGGCGCTATACCGCCCGGTACCGCCGGCCCCGCCATCCCCCCCTAGGGTGCCGCCGTGCCCGCCGGTGCCGCCGGCGCCGCCGGGGGCGAACAGCCCGGTGCCGCCGGCCCCGCCGGGCCCGCCGCTGGTGTTGCCGGCCCCGCCGGTGCCGCCGGCGCCGCCGGGGGCGAACAGCCCGGTGCCGCCGGCCCCGCCGAACCCGCCGCCGGTGCCGCCGTGACCACCGTCCCCGCCGGCGCCGCCGGCACCGAACCACCCGCCGGGACCACCGGCCCCGCCGTCCCCGCCGGAAGCGGCGCCGCCGAATCCGCCGGCGCCGCCGGTCCCGCCGGCGCCGAACAGCCCACCGGGACCGCCGCTCCCGCCGTCCCCGGCGTTGCCGGTCGCTACGCCGCCGCCGGCTCCGCCGGCCCCGCCGGTGCCGAACAGTCCGGCGGCTCCGCCGTTGCCGCCCCGCATGCCGGGGGCCCCGGAACCGCCGGCTCCGCCGTTGCCGATCAAGATTCCGCCGTCCCCACCGCTTTCGCCGGTCCCCGGTTTCCCGTTGGCGCCGTTGCCGATCAGCGGGCGCTCCGACAGTGCCTGGATGGGCGCATTCAGTCGATTGAGCGCATCCAGCAGCGATGCGGCAGCGGCCTCGGCGCTGGCATAGGAGCCCGCGCCCGCGGTCAAGGTCTGCACGAATTGGTCATGAAACGCCGCGGCCTGGGCGCTGAGCGCCTGATATGCCTGGGCGTGCGTGCTGAACAGCGCCACAATGGCCGCCGACACCTCATCGGCGCCCGCGGCCAGCAGCGCCGTCGTCGGGGCCGCTGCGCCCGCGTTGGCCGCGTCGAGGGCCAACTCGATACCGGCCAAATCTGAAGCAGCCGCTGCGAGCACCTCCGGCGTCGCGATCACGAACGACATGTGGCACCTCCAAATGAGTTATGAACCATCGACGAATCGGCAGGATGGCCTTGTCTCGCTGGTTGGCGTGAGTTTCTGGGGAAGACCCTGCATCGCGGCGCCGAGGGCAGATAGCGAAACAGCCGTCGCTTCCGCTGGGGCTGCTGGGTCGCGAGGGCGAGGCGGACACCACCGCGCGTGCATGCCAGGTGTCCTGATCCGTATGCACCACGTAGCCGCGCTCTAGCGGTCGCACCGACAGTACGGCGCCAAGAGGTGGCTACCTCGTCGCGTTCGAACACGATGTGATCGATGGACCGGTCGGCCAGCCAGCGACTCACTGCCAGACCGTGGTGGCCGGCGCCCAGCACGACGGTGTCCGTCTTGAGCATCGTGAACCTCGTGTTTTCAGACGACGTCGACGGTGACGTCCGTTGGGTTGGTGAGAATGTCGAAGACCGCGGAGCGCTTCTGTGATTGGGCGACCAGCGCTGTGATCTCGTCGGGCGTCGCGTCGGCGTTGATCTGGTAGCTCACCCGCACCCCGCTGAATCCGTTGCGAACCTCGGGGTCGACACCCAGGATTCCGTGCAGGTCATGCTCGGCCTGGATGGTCGCCTGCACCGAATGCAGCGCGATGTTGCGCTGCTGGGCGATCCACGCGATGCCCGCGGTCAGGCAGCCGCCAAGGGCGACGAGCACATACTCCGCCGGGGTGACCCCGTTGTCCTGCGCCGCGAACACCAACGGATGATCGGCGTCATAGATGAAGTTCGTCTTGTGCTGCTGCGGCTCACCGAACCCGTAGAACGTGTCGACGCTGGACCGGCTGTGGGTTCCGTTGACCCAGTAAACCGTTGTTCGCCATTGGAACTGAGCGATTTCCGGGGCGTAGGGCAATGCGGCGCGGACACCAAGCAGGGCGTCGACGTCAACACCGTTGTCGACCGGACTGCGTACCGTTGTCATGAATATTTCCTTTCCCTGTGACCGGATTAGATGTGTCAGGGGATATGTTGCCGCGCAACAAATTTCACGGCTCTTGAGGCATCCGCCTCGAAATTCGGGTCGTGGTCCGAGGCGACGAGAGCGTGTCGCGACGCGATCATCGCGCGTACCGTTTCGATGCGCCAAACGATAGGAATTTGACGTCTCCAACCCCATCGGTGTTACTACCCAAATTGCGGCAACAACGTGTCGGCGCACACGTAGCATGTTTTCGTGCGCCAGGAACTGCGGTTTTGCACCGCGCCGGATGGCGTGCGGCTCGCGTACGCCACCAGCGGACACGGCCCGGCGGTGGTCAAGGCCGGACATTGGATGACGCACCTCGAGCATGACTGGACGTCGAAGGTCTGGCGCCACTGGGTGGAACTGCTGAGCGAGGAGCACACCCTCGTCCGCTATGACGAACGCGGTTGTGGCCTGTCCGACCGGGAGTACCCGAGCCTGACGCTGCAGAACTGGGTCGACGACCTCGAAGCCGTGATCGATGCCGCCGGTGTGGACCGGTTCAGCTTGTTCGGCGCCAGTGGGGGCGGCCCGGTGGCGATCGCCTACGCGGCTCGTCATCCGGATCGAGTGACTGGGCTGGTGCTCTACGGGACCTACGCCCGGGGCAGAGTCGCGTTCAATCCGACACCGCAGGCACGCGAGGAAGCCGAGCTGCTCGTCGCGCTGACCCGGCTGGGCTGGGGCAAGTCGAACCCGGCGTTTAGGCGAGTGTTCACCACGCTGTTCATTCCTGGCGGCTCGGATGCGCAGATGGCGTGGTTCGACGAATTGCAGCGATCATCGTGCTCGGGCGAGCACGCGGCCCGCTCCCGTGCGGTCCGGTACGTCGTGGATGTCAGCGATCTGGCGCCAACGATCACGGTCCCGACGCTGGTGTTGCACAGCCGGGACGACGCGGTGGTCGCGTTCGACGAGGGGCGCAACCTCGCGTCCTGGATTCCGGGCGCCAAGTTCGTCCCTCTCGACAGCGCCAACCACATCCTGCTCGAGAACGAACCGGCCTGGACCGAGTTCCGCGCGCAGCTGCGCGCCTTCTTGCCGGCCCGCCGCTCCGCGCCGCCACTCGACCGCGGCCTGTTCACTGACCGCGAGATCGAGGTGCTCCGCTTCATCGCCCAGGGTAGGGACAACGACTCGATAGCTGCCGCCATGCATCTGAGCGTGCGGACCGTGGAACGGCACCTGTCGAACTGCTACGCCAAGCTCGGTGTCGGGGGGAAGTCGGCGCGGGCGGCGGCCGCGGCCCGGCTGACGACCCTGGAATGGTAGTGGTTGAGCACTCACCCTTCGTCGCCTCTTGGCGGGTCGGGGTCTCCGTGCAGCAGTTCGTCGAGGTGGTGGGCGTGGTTGACCTCGGGTGGGCCGTTACCGTCGGTCAAGCCACGTCGCCCGCTGTCGGTGACGACGGCGCGCCGTTCGCCGCGGCTCGCCATGCCGTGGTCTCCGCCGCAGGCGAAGAACAGCTTGTCCGATACTTGCTGGAGTTGTTGGAGCGGAGCTGATTTCGACCGACTACCACCGGTAGTTAGGGCAACCCTGCCAGGCCGTCCTGGCCGAGCAGCAGCCCGCCGGCCCCGCCCGTGCCGCCCTTGCCGGTGTTCGGGCCGGTCCCGCCGTTACCGCCGTTACCGCCGTTGCCGATCAGCACCGCGTCGCCGCCCTTGCCGCCCTTTCCGCCGCCCGTCCCACCAGCGGCGGCGCTGCCGCCGGCGCCGCCGTCACCGCCGTTGCCGATCTGTCCGGCCTTGCCGCCGGCCCCGCCGTCGCCGCCAAACACGTTGGCGGCTCCTCCGATGCCGCCGGACCCGCCGTTGCCCCAGAGTTGGCCGGCGGTGCCGCCGACCCCGCCGGTTCCGCCGAAGGTGCCGGCAGCCCCGCCGGCGCCCCCGGCGCCGCCGGCGCCGAAGAGCATGCCGGCGGCGCCGCCTGCCCCACCGTTCCCTCCGCCGGTGCCGCCGAACCCGCCGGCGCCGCCGGCCCCGCCGGCGCCGAAGAGTCCGCCGTCGTTGCCGCCGGCGCCGCCGGGCGCGCCGCTGGTGCCGCCGGTGCCGCCGGTGCCGCCGGAGCCGGCGGCACCGTAGAGGAATCCGGAGTTGCCGCCGGCGCCGCCGAACCCACCGCCGGTGCCGCCTTGCCCGCCGGTGCCGCCTGCCCCGCCGGCCCCGCCGAACATGCCGCCGGCCCCGCCGGCCCCGCCGTCGCCGCCGCTGGTGCCGCCCGTCTTGCCGCCGGTACCGCCGGCGCCACCGTCGCCGAACAACCCGCCGGAACCACCGGCCCCGCCGTTCCCGCCCGACATGCCCGTCGCTGAATTCCCGCCGCTGCCTCCGGCGCCGCCGGTGCCGAACAGCCCAGCGACGCCGCCCGCTCCGCCCGCCCCGCCTGAGCCGATCGTTGCGTTCCCGCCGGTACCGCCGGCGCCGCCGGTGCCGAATAACAACCCACCCGCGCCGCCGGTCCCGCCGGCCCCGCCGGTCGCGGACGTTACGTTCCCGCCAGCACCACCGGCCCCGCCGTTGCCGAATAGCCCGGCGGCCCCGCCGTTGCCGCCCGGCAGGCCAGCACCGCCGGACCCGCCGGCGCCGCCGTTGCCGAACAAGATCCCGCCATCCCCGCCGTTGGCCCCGGTGCCCGGGGCGCCGTTGGCGCCGTTGCCGATCAGCGGGCGCCCCAACAGCGCCTGGGTGGGCGCGTTCAGCACGTCGAGCGCGTTCTGCAGTTGCGAGGCGGCCGTGGCCTCGGCGCTGGCATACGAGCCCGCACCCGTGTTCAGGGCCTGCACGAATTGGTTATGGAACGTTGCCGCCTGCGCGCTAAGCGCCTGGTACCCGTGTGCGTGTCGGGAAAATACGGCCGCGATTGCCGCCGACACCTCATCCTCAGCCGCGGCCAGCATCCCGGTCGTCTGCGCAGCCGCGGCCGCGTTGGCGGCGCCAAGCGCCGAGCCCATACTGGTCAAATCCGAAGCTACGGCTACCAGCGCTTCCGGCGCCGCAATCACAAACGACATCCGACACCTCCCGATGTGTCATGACGCAAGGTTCGAACCGGTGAGTTTGCATCTTCGCGCTTCGGGGCACGACGGCGTGCGGTTTTCGCGAATTCTTCAGAGTCCGTCCGCGAAATTCACCGGGCGGCTATTGCCGGTAGCTGGCGAGGAAGTTGCCTAGCCGTTCGATCGCGGCCACGAGATCACGGGACCACGGCAGCGTCACGATGCGCAAGTGGTCCGGTGTCGGCCAGTTGAATCCGGTGCCTTGAGTGACCAAGATCTTCTCCGACAGCAGCAGGTCGAGGACCAGTTGCTCGTCGTCGTCGATGTCGTAGACCTCGGGATCCAGCCGGGGAAACACATACAGCGCGCCCTCCGGTTTGACGCACGAAACCCCGGGAATCTCATTGAGTTTGGTCCAGGCGACGTCGCGCTGCTCCAACAGCCGACCGCCCGGAAGCACCAGATCCTCGATGCTCTGATGACCGCCGAGGGCCACCTGAATTGCGTGCTGTGCGGGGACATTCGGGCACAACCGCATATTCGCCAGCAGGCTAATGCCCTCGATGAAGCTGCTCGCGTGATCCTTGGGTCCGGTAAGTGCCAGCCAACCTGCCCGGTACCCCGCCACCCGGTATGCCTTCGACAGTCCGTTGAACGTCAGGCATAACAGATCTGGCGCAACCGAGGCCATGCTGATGTGCTTGGCGTCGTCGTAGAGGATCTTGTCGTAGATCTCGTCGGCAAGCAGCAAGAGTTGATGCTTGCGCGCCAAATCCGCTATCTGGGTGAGGATTTCGCGAGTGTAGACCGCGCCGGTCGGATTGTTCGGGTTGATCACGACCAGCGCCTTGGTGCGCTCGGTGATCTTCGATTCCAAGTCGGCGATGTCGGGTTGCCAGCTCTCGGTCTCGTCACACAGGTAGTGCACCGGTGTGCCGCCTGCCAGGGACGTGGACGCCGTCCACAGCGGGTAGTCCGGCGAGGGGATCAACACCTGATCGCCGTTGTCCAACAACGCCTGCAGCGTCATCGTGATCAGCTCGGAGACCCCGTTGCCCAGATAGACGTCGTCGACATCGAATCGTGGGAAGCCGTCGACGAGTTCGTAGCGGGTGACCACGGCACGCCGAGCCGGGAGGATGCCCTTGGAATCGGAGTACCCCTGGGCGTATGGCAGCGCCTGGATGATGTCGCGCATGATCACGTCGGGTGCCTCGAAGCCGAACGGCGCCGGGTTACCGATATTGAGCTTGAGGATGCGGTGTCCTTCGGCTTCTAGCCGCGCGGCGTGCTGGTGCACCGGGCCACGGATTTCGTACAGGACGTCCTGCAGTTTGGACGACTGCGCGAACGATCGCTGCCGGTGCTGACCGGAGGCGTGCACGGGCAGCTGGTGAGTAGTCACGCCAACAATGGTGCCATCGATGTCCACTGAAATTTGCTGACCGGTGTCAAACCGTGATCAGCGCTTGCCGGGCGGACGGGCGCCACGTGCGATACCCAGCCCCTTGACAGGGGGTGCCGGCGGAGCCGTTTCCCCATCCGGATGCGACTGTGCCTGTCCCGGTTCCGATTCCGGCTTTGCCGGCGCGGCCGGCTCCGGAGCCTGGGCTGGCGCTGGGCTCTTCTTTGCTCCGGGGCGTTTGGCGCCGGCGGCGATACCCAGACCCTTAACCGGCGCCGGAGGTGCGGCGGGTGCTGGGGCTTCGGTTGCCGCCGGTGCCTCAGCAGCCTGAGCAGCGGGTGTCGCGGTGGCTTTCTTGGCGCCGGGTCGCTTGGCGCCTGCGGCCAGACCCAGGCCCTTAACCGGCGCGGCAGGCGCGGCCGGCGTGGCCGGCGCCTCCGCGGCTGGAGCTTCGGGTGTGGCTTCAGGCGGCGCCGCCTTCTTGGCGCCGGGTCGCTTGGCCCCGGCCGCCATGCCCAGGCCTTTGGCGGGTGCGGCCGGTGCCGCAGCCTCGGCGGCAGGAACGGCTGCCGTCTTCTTGGCGCCGGGCTTCTTGGCTCCACCGGCCATGCCCAGTCCCTTGACGGGTGCCGCCGCTGCGGGCTTCTCGGGTGCCTGCGCTAGTTCCTCAGCGTGTGCTTCAGCTTCGGCCGGCGCGGTCGGTGCGACAGCCTTAGGCTCCGCCTTGGCGGCGCGCTCCTCCGCCAACTTTGCGGCGGTACCCTTCGCCGGCAGCAGCGACTTGTCGTGGTCGAGGGATCCGAGCAGCACCTGGGCCACGTCGAGCACCTCGACCCCGCTGCGACCGGCCCCCTCCTGCCGGTCGTTGACACCGTCGGTGACCATTACTCGGCAGAACGGGCAACCGGTGGCGATCGTGGCGGCATTGGTAGCCAGCGCCTCGTCGACGCGTTCGTGGTTGATCCGCTTGCCGATGTGCTCTTCCATCCACATCCGGGCACCGCCCGCGCCACAGCAGAAGCTGCGCTCGGCATGGCGTGGCATCTCGGTGAGGTTGGCTCCCGCGGCCCCGATCAGCTCCCGCGGAGCCTCGTACACCTTGTTGTGCCGGCCCAGATAGCACGGATCGTGATAGGTGATGTCTTGGGAGACGGAGGTAACGGGCACCAGCTTCCGATCCCGGACCAACCGGTTGAGCAGCTGAGTGTGGTGCAACACGGTGTAGTTGGCGCCCAGCTGCCGGTATTCCTTGCCGATGGTGTTGAAGCAATGCGGGCAGGTGACGACGATCTTGCGGTCGACAGACTCCACGCCCTCGAAGAGTCCGTCCAGGCTCTCGATGGCCTGCTGGGCCAATTGCTGGAACAGGAACTCGTTGCCGGACCGGCGCGCGGAGTCGCCGTTGCAGGTTTCGCCGGTGCCCAGCACCAGGTACTTCACCCCGGCGACAGCGAGCAGTTCGGCCACAGCCTTGGTGGTCTTCTTCGCCTTGTCGTCGTAGGCCCCGGCGCATCCCACCCAGAACAAGTACTCGTAGCCGTCGAAGCTGTCGACATCCTCGCCGTAGACCGGGACGTCGAAGTCGACCTCGTCGATCCAGTTGGTCCGGTCGGAGGCGTTCTGCCCCCACGGGTTGCCCTTGTTCTCCAGGTTCTTGAACAGCACACCGAGTTCGGAGGGAAACTCCGACTCCATCATCACCTGGTAGCGGCGCATATCGACGATGTGATCGACGTGCTCGATGTCCACCGGACACTGCTCGACGCAGGCGCCGCAGGTCACGCAGGACCACAGCACATCGGGATCGATGACGCCGCCCTGCTCGGCGGTACCGACCAACGGGCGGGCTGCCTGCTCAGGCCCGTGCCCGGGTACCCGGCCGAAGCCCGATTCCGGCACATGGTGGCCCTCCTCGTGCACCGTTTCGAGGTCAAGACCTTCCAACGGCACGGAGCTCTCTTGGCTCTTTTGCCCTAGGAGGTAGGGCGCCTTGGCCATCCAGTGGTCGCGCAGGTCCATGATGACGAGCTTGGGGGACAGCGGTTTTCCGGTGTTCCAGGCCGGACATTGCGACTGGCAGCGCCCACACTCGGTACACGTCGCGAAGTCGAGCATGCCCTTCCAGGTGAAGTCCTCGATCTTGCCGCGGCCGAATTCGGCGTCGTCCGGCGGGTTTTCGAAGTCGATCGGCTTGCCGTCGGACTCGACCGGCAGCAGCTCGCCCAGCCCGTCCGGCAGACGCTTGAAGGTGACGTTGATGGGCGCCAGGAAGATGTGCAGGTGCTTGGAGTGCAGCACGATCAGCAGGAAGGCCAGCATCACGCCGATGTGCAGCAGCAGCGCGACGGTCTCGATGACTTCGTTTGCGTTGTGGCCCAACGGATGTAGCAGCGAACCCATGGCGTGGGAGAAGAATGCGCCTTTGCCGTAAGGGAATTCGCCTTCGAGGGCATTCACCGACGCGCCGCGGAAGATGGCGTAGGTCCAGATGACGTTGAAGATCATGAACAGGATCAGCCACGCACCGCCGGTGTGCGAGCCGTAGAAGCGGGATCCGCGGCCGTATTCTTTCGGTTCGCTGCGCAACCGGATGATCGCGAACGTGACGATGCCGGTCAGCACGGCCAGGGCAAAGAAGTCCTGTAGTGCGCCGAGGGCGTCCCAGCGGCCGATTATCGGGATGTGGAAGTTGGGCTGGAACAGCACCCCATAGGCCTCGATGTAGACCGTCAGCAGGATGAAGAAGCCCCACATGGTGAAGAAGTGCGCTAAACCCGGTAGCGACCACTTCAGCAGCTTGCGTTGGCCGAACACCTCGGAGATTTGGGCCCAGACGCGGGCGCCCAAGTTGTCGGTGCGTCCAGTTGCCGGCTGGCCGGACATGACCAGCTTGTACAGCCACCACACGCGCTTCAGTGCCAACGCGGCCACGACCGTGGTCATGCCCATGCCCAGCACCAATCTGATGAGCGTCTGCGTGGTCACGGAAGGTCACCCCAATGCTTTGTTACTCCGGCGTCAGTCCGCCGTACCCTGCTTAACCTGCCCATACTGACATCTTTGCGGTTTTGATCGCGAGAAAGGCTGCCCTAAGTGCCTTGTGGAGCCAGCATCGCGCGCAGCATGGACAACATCTCCGAGCGGGACCCGGCGCCCAGCCGGCGGCGGATTCGGGCAACGTGGTGCTCGACCGTTTTCGCCGAGATGAACAGTTGGGCACCGATGTCGCGGTACGGCATGCCGAGGAGGAGCAACTCGGCGACCTCGCGCTCGCGGTCGGACAGCGGTGAACCCGCCGGTGGCTGGCGCGCGGGAGCTGGAGCACCCGCGGCCGAGTCCGCAACGCTTTCGACGGGCGCCTCGCCGGCAGCCTGACTAGCCGCCGAGCCCAGCTTGAGGTCGCGGGCCAACTGCAGCATGGCCCCCGACACCCGGGCGTCGGGAGTTTGCAGGGCGGCCTGACCGGCCAGCCGGGTCGCGTCAGAGGTCAGACCGACGTGGGCAAGCGACCGGGCCGCCGCGGTGACCTCGTCGACATCGACGTGATCGGCCAGGACCCGCAGCCAGCATCGTCCGGCGGTCGAAAGCGCGCGGGCAAGGCTGGTATCGGCGCCGCCAAGCGCCTGGGCGTGCGGGGCCACCGACTCCGGCGAGTTGGCGAGGATCGCCGCGTGTACCCCGGCCCAATGCAGCGGGACGGACCACAACACCGGATTGCCCAGCGAATCCAGAAGCGAAAACGCCTCTTGCAAGCTGTGTTGCAGCTGATCCACGTGGCGCATTCGGGCGGCCGCGACCCACAGTTCCCCCAACGGCAGCAGCGCGAAGAGATCGATCGAGTACTCCGCGAGCACCTCCATGGCTGCGTACCAATGCTTTTGCAGCGCACCGGTGTCGCCGCTGCGACGGGCTATCGCCGTCTGCAGCGCCGCCACCCACAGGGCGTCGCGTCGGTGCAGGTTCGCGGCGGAACCGGCCTGGGAGCCGGCCTCAGCGGCGTCCGCGCTGGCCGACGGCAGGTGTCCGTCTTGCATTTTGATCCAGCCGGACAACAGCAGGTGCCGAGGCCCGAACGCCACGTCGCCGTCAGCACGCACGGCTCGCCCAATCACACTGCGGGCGCGGACCGGATCGCCTCCGTGTATCGCCGCCAAGGTCACCAGCGCCGCGGGACTATCCGGAAGGATTTCGGCGAGTGGTTGTTCCAGTGCCAGGGCCTGGCCCAGTCTGGCCATAGCGGCGGGATAGGGCCGGTCCATGGTCATCAGCAGGCCTTCGGCGAGGCTGCGGGAGGCACGTGCCGCCATTGTGGGCGTACCGGTGTCCTTGAGCCGCAACGCGTCGCGCGCCGTCGCCACGCCGCCGGTCGCGGTGAGCGCGATTGCGGCGGCCGCACCCACTACCGCATCCGGATACGGGCCAAGCCAGCCGAACAACTCAGCCGCTTGACCCGCGTTCCCGTCATGTGCGGCAACGCTGGCCGAAATCCGCACCGCCGCAGCACGTTCGGCGGAGTCCGCCGAGCCGAGCAGATCGTCGGCCAACACCGCCGCGGCCGCGCAGTCTCCGCTGCGGGCCAGCGCATCGGCCAGCTGAGCGGTGAGCCCGGTGGCGCCGGCGTCGACCGCCGCCCGATATAGGCGTGCCGCCCGCACCGAGTCGCCGCGAGCCTCCGCGGCCTGACGCGCAAGGATGCCCGCCAGCCGATCGTCGTGCAGTCCGTGTCCGGATAGCCTCACCGCGAGATCCGGCGACACCGTTGAAATGTCGAATTGTGAACGCAAGAGCGAAGTTTCGACCTCATGGTGGCGTGCGTTGCCGACGATCTGGGCGATTGCGTCATGCACCGACTCTAGGAATGCCGGGGTTTGCGACGGATCAATGAGTCCAGTGGCACGCGCACCGTCTACCAATTTGCCGGCATCCGTTGTCGAAATCTTCAGCGCGGCAGCAACATCCACGCTTCCCAATGTTTGGGTCAGCGACATGATGAGCAAGGTGTTCAGCGCGGGCTCATCGAGGCGGCGTAACCGCTCGATCAGCGCGATCCGCGCCGCCTGCGTTGGCTGCGTACTGTCGGATGCCGCATGCACCAGGAATGGCAGTCCCGCGGTGCAGTCCAGTAGGTGCTCGGTCACCGGAAGCGGGCCGAGCGATATTCGCGGTCGGTCCCGTTCGATGGCCGTCGTCAGGGCCCGCAGCGCGGAACGCTGTTCGTGGGGTTCGGTGGCTGCCACCACCGTTGTGCGGGGGTCAACGGCGTAGTCGGTGACTTGTTGCAGTTCGGTGTCGGTGAGCAAGTGGGCATCGTCGACGACCAGCGCCGCGTTCGGCGGACCGTCGTCTCGAGGCGGGAGCGCCACCACCGTCAGCCCGGCGCCGCGCAGCGCGGTGCGGGCGGCGGCCAGAATCGTGGTCTTGCCGGATCCGATGCCGCCACTGAAAAGAACCTTCGCCGGTACCGTTGCCGCGTTTGCAAGGTCCCGGACGGCGCCGCGGGCAGCCGGGGGGATTTCGTTAGACAATTCGGTCACCGCATACGCTCCCTACCCCATAACCCCGATTTCCCCTAATAGGGCGTCCCCTAATGGTGCCGCAAGCCAGGTGGGTTTCGCACCGATCACGGCCGCACGTTGACCGATTAGCATCGTGGTATCCCTAGGTGTGGCAAGGAGATGCGCGATGGCGAACTCGTTACTCGACTTTGTGATCTCGCTAGTGCGTGACCCCGATGCCGCCGCACGCTATGCCGCGAATCCCGCGCAGTCGATTGCCGATGCTCACCTTACGGGCGTGACCAGCGCAGACGTGAACAACCTGATTCCCATGGTGTCAGATTCGCTGTCCATGGGAGCCCCGGCCGGCGCTGCCGCCGGGACCCAGGTCGCCGATCATGGCAACGTGTGGGCAAGTGGCGCGGCAACGGCCGCGCTCGACGCATTCACGCCGCACACTCCCATCGTTGTCGCGCATCAGGGTCCCGCAAGCGGTGTGATCAGCCATTCGGCAACTCCTGGACCGGGCGAGGTGCCCCAGGACCCGCAACCGATGGGGTTTGAGCCGCATGAACCGTCGGTTCTGCTGACCGGGACAGAACTGCCGGAAGACCCGATTGACCACGGAGTTTTCGGGGCAGACGTGGTAGATGCCTGGGACCACTCCGTCGTTCACCCGCACCCCGACCCCGATCACCACGACTTCGGCCTCCACGGGTAGCTAACGGCTTTCAGAGTGTGTCCACGGCGGGATCCGGCCGGTTTTCGCGCCCAGGATTCACCCTCAAAGCCCAGGATTCACACTGGATCGAGTCGCCCGATGTGCACCAACAGCCTTGACGTGCATAAATGCCGTCCCCAGGGGATTTTCAGCCTATGCGTGGGGGTGCCCCAATTTCCCCTAATCCCCTAACGGGATGACCCCGTCGACCCCTGTGGGGACTCGACGGGCTGGGGGATCAGACCCCGATTCCGGGAGGGGTCGGAATCCATAGCGTTTATGGCACAGGGCCGGTCCAAATCGGCGAAGAGCTTCACACATTTGATTGAAGGGGAACGAAGATGACCTCGCTTGTCGACTACATCCTGAGCCTGTTTCGCAGTGAAGAGGCGGCGCGGTCTTTCGTCGCGTCTCCTGGGCAGGCCATGACCAGTGCCGGGCTGATCAACATCTCGCCGACGCAACTCTCGTCGGTGGCAGCCAGCACGGTGCCCGGGCTGGCGCTCCCGGCCGACGACCCCATCGGTGGTCTGCGGCAAGCGGTGTCCAACCAGTTCGGCTTCGCTCCGGCATCGGATGCGGTCTTCGCTGCTGACCCCGGCTTCGTTTCTGAGCCGGCTTTCGCGGCCGCTAGTTATGCCCCTGCGCTTGTCGCTCAGGACGCCGGCGTTGTCGCGAGCGACGCCGGACTCGTCGCGGCCGACGTTGGCGCCGGCCTGGGCTTGCAGACCGGCGTGGGCGGGTTCATGCCGAGCTTTGCTTTCGTTCAGCCAACCGGTGGCTTCGGTACTCAGGTGGGTCTGGGTGCTCAGGCGAGCCTGGGTTTGAGTGTCGGCTTTGAGGCCGAAATCGGCGCTCAGATTGGTGCTGGCGTGGGGGTTGGCGTTGGTGGTCAGACGGGTCTGGGCGCTGGGCTCGGCTTTGGCATCGGTGGTCAAGCCGCCGTTGGCGCTCAGGTCGGCGGTGGCTTCGGTCTTGGCGTCGGCGGCCAGACAGGTCTGGGCGTGGGTCTCGGTGGCCAGGCCGGGATTGGTGGCGCCATCGGCGGTCAGGCCGGTGTTGACGTGGGTGGTCAGGCCGGGATTGTTGGCGGCGCTGGGCTTGGTCTCGGTGGTGGCATCGCTGGCCAGGCCGGGATTGGTGGCGCCATCGGCGGTCAGGCCGGTGTTGGCCTGGGTGGCCAAGCCGGCCTCGGTATCGGTGGCCAGGCCGGCGCAGCAATCGGTGGTAGCGCAGGCGGTCAGGCCGGCATCGTTGCTCGTGCGGTCGGCAACGGCCAGATCGGTGTCGGTGGGCAGGCCGGCGGTGCTGTTGGTGGCCAGGCCGGTGTGGGTCTTGGTGGCCAGGCCGCAATCGGCGGCGGCGCAGGGCTCGGTGCTCAAGCCGGTATCGGCGCCGCAGGCCAGGCCGGTCTTGCCGGCCAAGCGGGCCTGGCAGGCCAAGCGGGTCTTGCCGGCCAGGCGGGTCTGGCGGGCCAGGCGGGTCTGGCCGGACAAGCAGGTCTTGCCGGACAAGCGGGCCTGGCAGGCCAAGCCGGTCTCGCCAGCCAAGCCGGCCTTGCCGCCGGTAGTTCGGCCGGTATCGCTAGCCAGGCGAGTCTCGGCGTTAGCAGCCAGGCGGCCTTGGGCGGTCAGGCCGGTGTTGCGTCCGGCGGTGGGCTGGCGGGTGTCGGCAATGTCAGCGGCATGACCGGCGTCGGCGGCAACGCGGCACTCGGTGCCGGTGCAGGCGCCGGTGCAAGCGGCCAAGCCGGCTTGATCGCCAGCGAAGGCGCCGCGCTGAATGGCGCCGCTACCCCGCACGTGGCTGGACCGCTAGGCGGCGTGGGCGTGGGCGTGGGCGGTCAGGCCGGTGCGGCCGGCGGCGCGGGCCTGGGCATCGGCGGCAACGCGCTGGGCGGCCAACCGGCCCCGACACCCCAACCGGCAACCGTTGGCGCTGCGGGCGGAGCTGGCGCCGGAGCCCAGACGGGTGCCGGGGGCGTTGCGGCCGCCGGAGCCGGCGGTGGCACCGTGGCTGGTGGCGCTGGCGGACCCGGTGGACCGGCCGGACCTGGCGCACACGGCGGCGGCGCGCTGACTGGCGGAGCCGGCGCCGGGACGCACGGCGACATCCTCACCCATGACGGCACCACGCTCGGAACCGGTGGCGTCGCCGGCGGTGGCGTCGCCGGCGGTGGCGGTGTGACCCCCGGCGAGTACGCGCCAACGGTTCCCCCGGTCGGCCACGGTCCTGTCATCCAAACCGGCGGCGGTACCGGTGCCGGCGGCCAGGTGACTCCTCCGTCACACGGTCCCGTCATACAGACACCTGGCGGCGCTCCGGGTCATGGTGGCGCCAACCCGCCGGTGATCAATGCGCCGGCGCCACACGTCGCGACGCCTGCACCGGCTCATCCGGCTCCTACTCCGGCCGAGCATGTACCGGTATTCACGCCACAGCAGCACGTGCCGGTCGAGCAGCCAACCCATCACGAGCCGCCGAGCCCCTCTGTGTTCGGGCATGAGCCACCGGTGCCGCACACGCCGCCGGCGCACATCGAACCGCCGTCGTACGGTCCGGCCGACCACTACGGGTTCTGATTCGAGGGCCCGATGCCAAAACCGGCGGGGACCTCCGTGGTCCCCGCCGGTTTATCCGCATACCGTGATCTGAAGTGCAAGCGATCGAGAAAGTGGGGCAGCACGGTGACTCAACCGGGTGACCCGCGCCGAGTCGGCGTGATCGTCGAGTTGATCGATCACACCATCGCGATTGCCGAACTCAACGAACGTGGTGATCTAGTGCGGCGGTTGGCCAGAGCGCGCGAGCGGATCATCGACCCGCACATCCGGGTGGTGATCGCCGGCCAGCTCAAACAGGGCAAGAGCCAGCTGATCAACTCGTTGCTGAACATGCCGGTCGCGCGAGTAGGTGACGACGAAGCCACCGTGGTGATCACCGTCGTTAGCTATGGTGCCCAGCCGTCGGCTCGAATTGTGCTGGCCGCAGGGCCCAACGGCGAGACCGCAACTGTGGACATCCCGGTCGACGACATCAACACAGACCTGCGCAGCGCTCCGCAGGCCCGCGGGCGTGAAGTGCTGCGTCTCGAGGTCAGTGCACCGAGCCCGCTGCTGCAGGGCGGATTAACGTTCATCGATACCCCGGGCGTGGGTGGCCACGGGCAACCCCACCTGTCGGCGACGCTGGGACTGCTACCCGACGCCGACGCCATTTTGATGGTCAGCGACACCAGCCAGGAGTTCACCGAACCCGAGATGTGGTTCCTGCGCAAAGCACACCAGATCTGTTCGGTCGGCGTGGTCGTCGCCACCAAAACCGACCTGTATCCGCACTGGCGCGAAATCGTCAACGCCAATGCCGCACACCTGCAGCGCGCTCGGGTATCGATGCCGATCATCGGAGTGTCATCGTTGTTGCGCAGTCACGCCGTCACGCTCAACGACAAAGAACTCAATGAGGAATCCAACTTCCCGGAGATCGTCAAGTTTCTCAGCGAGAAGGTGCTGTCCCGCGAGACCGACCTGGTGCGTGACGCGGTGCTCGACGAAATCCGTTCGGCAGCAGAGCAATTAGCGTTATCAGTAGGTTCGGAGCTGTCGGTCGTCAACGATCCCGGGCTGCGTGAGCGGCTCACCGACGATTTGGAGCGGCGCAAGCAAGAAGCCCAGGATGCGATGCACCAGACCGCGCTTTGGCAGCAAGTGCTCAACGACGGCTTCACCGACGTGAGTACGGATGTGGATCACGACCTGCGCGCGCGCTTTCGCGCCGTCACCGAAGACGCTGAGCACCAAATCGATTCGTGCGATCCGACGCAGCATTGGGCTGAGATCGGCGCCGACGTGGAGGATGCCATCGCCACCGCCGTCGGCGACAACTTCGTGTGGGCTTACCAGCGCGCCGAGGCATTGGCTGACGACGTCGCCCGCAGCTTCGCCGATGCGGGCCTGGACTCGGTGATGTCGCCCAAGCTGAGTGCACGCGATATGGGTGGTGATTTCGGCCGTCTCAAGGCCCTGGCCCGGCTGGAGTCCAAGCCGCAGGGCAAGGGACAGAAGGTAGTCACCGGCATGCGGGGTTCCTATGGCGGCGTGGTGATGATCGGCATGTTGTCGTCGGTGGCCGGGCTGGGCCTGTTCAACCCGCTGTCGGTGGGGGCCGGGCTGATACTCGGCCGCATGGCATACAAGGAGGAAAAGCAGCACCGGCTACTGCGGGTGCGCGCCGAGGCCAAGACCAACGTGCGCCGCTTCGTCGACGACATCTCGTTCGTGGTCGGTAAGGAATCTCGCGACCGGCTCAAGATGATCCAGCGCACGATCCGCGACCACTACCGCGGTCTCGCCAACGAGATCACCCGGTCGCTCAACGAGTCACTGCAGTCCATGATCACCGCAGCGCATCTGGAAGAAGCCCAGCGCGACACCAGGATTCGTGAACTCGATCGACAGTTGGACATTCTGAACCAGGTCATAGACAACCTGGACAAGTTGGCGCCGTGAGCACTAGCGATCGGGTTCGCGCGATTCTGGGCGGGACCATCGAGGCCTACCGGGGCGAGCCGACCTACCGCCAACGCCAAGACGTCTTTCACGAACTGGATCGCATCGGTGCGCGCCTTGCCGAACCGATCCGCATTGCACTAGCCGGCACGCTCAAGGCCGGAAAGTCCACGTTGCTCAATGCGCTGGTCGGCGACGACATCGCCCCCACCGACGCGACTGAGGCCACCCGCATCGTGACCTGGTTCCGGCACGGCCCCACCCCGAAGGTCACCGCCAATCATCGCGGCGGCCGGCGCTCGAACGTGCCGATCACCCATGACCGGGGGCTGTCCTTCGACTTGCGCAGGATCAACCCCGCCGACGTGGTGGACCTCGACGTCGAGTGGCCCGCCGAAGAGTTGGCCAACGCCACCATCATCGACACCCCGGGAACCTCGTCGTTGACACGCGATGCATCCGAGCGCACGTTGCGGTTGTTGGTGCCCGACGACGGGGTGCCGCGGGTGGATGCGGTGGTGTTCCTGTTGCGTACCCTCAACGCCGCCGACATCGCGCTGCTCAAACAGATCGGAGAGCTGGTGGGCGGTTCGGCGGGAGCGCTGGGCATCATCGGTGTGGCGTCCCGCGCGGACGAGATAGGCGCTGGCCGCATCGACGCGATGCTGTCGGCTAAGGACGTGGCCAAGCGGTTCACCAGCGAGATGGACCAGACCGGCATCTGTCAGGCGGTGCTGCCGGTGTCCGGATTGCTCGCATTGACCGCACGGACCTTGCGTCAGAGCGAGTTTGCCGCATTGCGCAAACTCGCCGGTGCCGACAACGCCGACGTCAACAAGGCGCTGCTGAGCGTGGACCGTTTCGTCCGGCCGGACAGTCCGTTGCCGGTGGACGCGGGAACCCGCGCGCAATTGCTGGAGCGGTTCGGCATGTTCGGCATCAGAATCTCGATCGCGGTGCTGGCAGCGGGTGTCAGCGACGCGGCGGGGCTGTCCACCGAACTACTGGAGCGCAGCGGGCTGACGGCGCTGCGCGACGTGATCGACCAACAGTTCGCGCAGCGCGCCGACATGCTCAAGGCGCACACCGCGCTGGTGTCACTGCGCCGGTTCGTCGAGGCGCACCCGGTCATGGCAACGCCGTACGTCATCGCCGATATCGACCCGCTGCTGGCCGACACCCACGCCTTCGTAGAACTTCGGCTGCTGAGCCAGTTACGGTCGAGGACAACGACTTTCAACGAGGAAGAAATCGCGTCGCTGCGGCGTCTCCTCGGCGCATCGGGGACGAATCCGGCCGCGCGGCTCGGCCTGACCACCGAGGATCCTCAAGAGGGTCCGCGTGCCGCTTTCGCAGCGGCGCAACGTTGGCGCCGTCGTGCCGAGCATCCGCTCAACGACCCGTTCACCAGCGGGGCCTGCCGTGCCGCGGTGCGCAGTGCCGAAGCGCTGGTGGCGGAGTTCGCCGCGCGTCGCTGACGCGTCAGGCCCGCGGAGCGGGCGCTGGCACGGGAGGGGCGGTGGTGGGCGTGACCAGCGCAGCCGTCGTCGTCGGCGGCTGTTGAGTGGTCGTCGGTGGCGCGGTGGTCGTCACCTGATACCCGACTTGGCTCACGGTTCGCAGTTCGGCATCGCTGGAGCCCGCTGACTTGTGAGTCTGCTTCGGGACGCGTCGAGCGTTGCGCACTAAACCCAGACCTGCGGCGCGGCTGCTGGAGTCTTCCTGGTGGGCCGGTCGCTCAAGCGCACCTGGACGCGAAGATAGCGAATCGGGGCTACGCCGAACTGCGGTGGCGCGCACCAGGACTCAAAATTTGGCGCGAGGTTGTGCTCTGGCTGTCTGTATTGCTCTGTAGTCACATCTGAAACTCTGGCCTGTGCCGGAGGCTATGGTCTCGCTGCCCACCTAATGGGAATGGATCGGCTGTAGTCGTTGACCGTGCTTTATGGATGGTCATCGGCGAGGCTGATTGGTGAGCCGCCGGCCGGTGAGCACTATTGCCCACCAGGAACGATTGATTCCTTCGGCGTAGACCGTTGCCCCGGTCCGGTCGTGGGTCAGTTGTAGCGCTACTGGGATGTTGTGCCATGCGAGCACTGGACCATTAGGCCGCAGCCGGGTGGCTTCAGGCTCGAACAAAGAGTAGTTCGATCCAGTGAGGAGAAGGTGGTGAGGTGATGTTGTTTGTTGGCGATGACTGGGCCCAAGACCATCACGACGTGTATCTGATGGACGAGGCTGGCGCACGTTTGGCCGCAACGCGATTACCTGAGGGGTTGACCGGGATCGGGCAGTTCCACGAGTTGCTCGCCGAGCATGCCGACGATCCCGGCGAGGTGATCATCGGGATCGAGACCGACCGCGGCATGTGGGTGGGTGCGCTGGTCGCGGCCGGTTATCAGGTGTACGCGGTCAATCCGAGGTCGGTGGCCCGGTACCGGGACCGCCATGGGGTTTCGGGCGCGAAATCCGACGCCGCTGATGCGAAGTTACTGGCCGATCTGGTCCGCACCGACCGCCACAACCACCGCCCACTCAGCGCCGATAGTTCGCAGGGCGACGCGATCCAGGTGCTGGCCCGTGCCCATCAGGGCCTGATCTGGACGCGGGCGCGCCAGTCGGCCACACTGCGCGCCAACTTGTTGCAGTACTATCCGGCGGCCCTAGAAGCGTTGCCCAGTCTGGGCGACCGGGATCGCGACCGCGACGCGCTGGCAGTGCTGGGCCGAGCTCCCACCCCCACACAAGGTGCCCGGTTGAGTCTTAGCAAAATCGGATCGGCGCTTAAAGCCGGTGGGCGCCAACGCAACATCGACGAACGCGCTCGCCAGATCCAAGCGGCCCTGCGCACCGAGCAACTGGCCGCCCCCGAGGCCGTCACACAGGCCTGCGGCGCCATCACCAGCGCCACGGTCAACGTGCTGATCGAACTCACCGATCAGATCAGCCAGTTGGAAACCACGCTGGCTGAGCATTGTGAAAAGCACCCGGACGCCGACATCTACCGCTCCCTGCCAGGACTTGGTGTCATCCTCAGCGCCCGGGTGCTCGGTGAGTTCGGGGACGCCCCGAACCGCTACACCACCGCCAAGTCTCGCAAAAACTACGCCGGCACATCACCGTTGACCGTCGCGTCGGGAAGACAAAAACTCGTGCGGGCCCGCTACGTCCGCAACGACCGCCTCTACGACGCCATCGACCGCTGGGCGTTCGCCGCCCTGCAATGCAGTCCCGGTGTGCGCGCCTACTACGACCAACACCGCGCCGCCGGCGACACCCACCACCAAGCCCTACGGGCCTTGGGTAACCGCCTCGTGGGCATCCTGCACGGTTGCCTACGTCACCAAACCCTCTACAACGAAGACACCGCCTGGGCCCACCGACAACTCACCGCCGCTTGACTCTTCCAACGTACCCGCGACAACTGGGGTTTCTGCAGGTCATTCCCGAAGCAGAGGGCCGCGCGGTCAAGACCCCACGGCTGCGTTTGTTTTTGCTTGTTTTGAAGCTTCCTGGTCCTGGCTGGGCGGCGTCGAAGTCGGCGTCGGGGTCAAGGTTCGGGCGCAGCCCGACCGCGTAGCGGCCGTAGGGCCTTGACGGCGGCGCCGTTCGGCGCATGCTGTTCAGGGCAAGGGAGATCGAGATCGCTTGTGCTGCTTTCGGCTTGGGGTTGACGATATTGGTCGTTGACGCTCTTCAGTGCCCGGTTTGCCGGGTTGCGGCCCAAACCGACAACCCACCGCCGCTTGACTCTTCCAACGCTGGGATGTCTACCCGCGACAACTCGGTTTGTGCAGGTCAACGCCCACCTCGGGACCCGCACGGCCACCACCAACGTGGGCACAACACCGCAGCTCAGGCGGTTGTCGCTGCAAGCCGGGCGCATCGGGTGGTCCACCGGGCGCAGCGACACATGTGACTGTTGTGACGCTGCGATGTGCCCGATTTATGGTGCGCACCAATTTAAGCCAAGACAGAAAGAGGGTCCGCGAGCCGCTATCGCAGCGGCGCAACGTTGGCGCCGTCGCGCCGAGCATCCGGTCAACGACCCGTTCACCAGCGGGGCCTGCCGTGCCGCGGTGCGCAGCGCCGAAGCACTGAGTTCGCCGCGCGTCGCTGACGCGTCAGGCCCCCGGAGCGGGCGCTGGCACGGGAGGGGCGGTGGTGGGCGTGACCGGCGCAGCCGTCGTCGTCGGCGGCTGTTGAGTGGTCGTCGGTGGCGCGGTGGTCGTCACCTGCGACGTCGTGGTAGGTGGCGGTGTCGTGGTCGGCTGGGTGGTCGTGGTGGTCGGCGGCGGGGTCGTCGTCGTGGTCGTGGTGGCTGCCGTGGTCGTAGTAGTGGTGGTGGGTGGCCGCGTGGTGGTCGTGGTGACCGGCGGCGCCGTGGTGGTGACCGGCGGCGGGGTGATCACCGTGACAGTGGGGCTGTTGTTCGGCCCAATCACGGTCGTGGTGATGGGCGGGGGCGCCGGTTGAGGCGGCGAGGTGGTATTGACGGGCTTGCTACTGAGTGGGCCCAGGGTCAGCCCCAACACGACGGCCACCAATATCGCCAGGCCCGCTGCCGCCAGGCTGAAGACCACGGCCGCGCGTTTGTACCACGGCAACGGTTCGGGCTCGCCCGGGTAACGGTCCTCGTCGGGGTGATCCAATCCCGGCGGGTAACCGGCAGTAGGTGCGTAACCGGCAGTAACGGTGTCACGGCCATAGTCGTTGGGGCCGGTGTATGGGACCGGTTCGTTGCCGGTGCCGGCGTCTTCGGACCAGGCCAGGGCACGGTAGGTCGCCGATCCGCCGTCGTCGGAGGCTGATTCGCCGGCGGCCGCAGCGGCAGCTTGGGTAGCCCATGCCGTCGGGGATGCTTCGGTCTGGGCGCCGGGAGCGCCGACGATGCTGGTCGGGGCCTCGACAGCGGGGCCCGCGCCGGTAGGGACGCCCGCCGCCGATCGCTCCGCGCCGAGCACCGTCGCGCCGACGGCGGCGCTCAACATCGGTTGCGCGCTGGCAACAACAGGCACCTGCAACCGCTCCGAAAGTCGCGCGGTGATCAACGGGATGCTGGCTCCGCCGCCGACGCTGACGACTGCGCTGAGGCTGGTCCGCGGAATTCCATTGCGCTGCAGTATGTCTTCGACGGCAGTGATGAATCGTTCCAATGGACCCGAGATCAGTTGCTCAAACTCGCTGCGCGTAACCCGAAGATCCGCAGCCGAATCCGGCAGCCCGATCGCGCCCGTCGGAATGGTGGCCACGGTCGTGGCTGAGAGTTGTTCCTTGGCGCGTCGGCATCCGCCGAGTAGCCGGGTCACCGACCCCATCCGGGTCGCGGTGCCGGAAACGTCGGTGGCGTCAACACCGGGAGCGACGGCAAGAAGGTGATTAAGGAGGCCCTGGTCGATATCGTCGCCGGAGAGTTCCCGGTACCGGATGGTGGGTCCAATCTGCTCCAAGTTAGACCCGGCGTTGGCCAGCGTGACGCTGGTGCCGCCAGCGCCGAAGTCGCACAACGCGACGACGCCGTCACTCGGGAACCCGGGTTGGGCTCCCAGCCCTGCGAGCGCGGCCGCGGCGTCGGAGATCAACATCGGCGCACCGTCGGGCGCTAACGTCGGCTGGGTTTGCAACGCCTGGCGCAGCGCCGCAACCTGACCTTCCGACCAGTAGGCGGGAACCGCGATGGTGACCGGTGTCCCGTAGCCGACGGTGCGCGCCATCGCGTCGAGCGCAGCGACCGTCAGCGCCGCGCCGGGGTGCTTGGTACCGTCGGCAGCCACCAGCGGAGCCTGGTCTCCGACCCGCTCGACAAATCCGCGCAGCACCAGGCCAGGCTCATTCAGGTTCGGGTTCTCTTCTGGCAGACCGACTTCGGCTGCTCGGTGGTCGAATAGCGTCAATACCGATCCGCGCTGCACCGGGTTGCTACCCGTTCGAGCGGCGACCAGGTTGGCCGCCCCGATCGACAACCCGAGCGACTCGCTCATGTATCGCATTCCCCCGTGTTCGTGGCTTCGCTGATCGGTCGGCGGTCGTTCCCCACCATAGCGGCGGTCAAAGACCCGGCCGCAGATTGATCACGGTAGGCACCGAGGGCGGCATTATCTGTGACGGCAGCGTCGGCAAAGCCCCGGGCGCTGGGGAATTGGTGGTCGTCGGCGTCGTCGTGGTGGTTGTGGTGGTCGGCGATGTCGTCGTGGTGGTTGTGGTTGTGGTTGTGGTTGTGGTTGTGGTGGTGGTGGTGGTCGGTCTAGTGGTGGTCGTCGGTGAGGTGGTGGTGGTCGTGGTGGTCGTGATGACCGACGTGGGAGACGGGCCATGCACGAGCTCGACGATGCCGTAAACAATCACCGCGATCAGAGCGGCGATGAGCACACCCCAACCGACCAAGGCCAGGGGTTTGGCCCATCCGGGAGTGGGCTCGGGCTCTGGCGGTCGTCCATATCCGCCCTGGTTGCCGCCGTTGCCGAAGTCGCCATCGGCGGACGGATCGTTGGTGCCATAGTCCGGCGGGTCGTACCTTGCCACGGCCGCCGATGCTAGTTGCTAGGAGCAAACGACCACCCCAGCCACGCTGGCCCGTTGCCGATCGGTGACCCGGCTACGGAAGGTTGGGTGGCAGTGTGATCGTCGTCGGAACCCCCGGAAGGGTGATCACCGACGGCAGCGGCGGCAACGGCGGCAGCGGCGGCAGATGTGGGTGATGGGGCGGCGGGGCCTGCGTCGTCTGGCGCGGTGGCTGGACCGGGGGGTTGGTGGCAGGCGGAGCGGTCGTGGCCGGCGGGACGGTGGTTGTCGGCGGAGGGGTGGTGGTAGTGATCGGCGTGGTGGTGGTGCTGGTAACGGGGGGCGTCGTGGTATGGGGCGTGCGGCCGGTGCCTTGGTTTTCACCGATCAGCTGGACGATGCCGTAAATGATCAGCGCGATCAGGATCGCGACGACCAGCGACCAGCCAATGAGCGGCACGGGTTTGCGGTACCAGGGCTTGAACTCGGTCTCTGGGTGGTACGGCTCGAACTGGTCAGTCGGAAATTGTGACAACTCGTCGGGGGGCGGACCCGGCGGCGGATAGCCGCCCCTGCCTAAGGGAGCATGTTGCGTCTGCGCGCTGTTGACGTCTTCGGGTGGGCCATAACGTGCCACGGCACCGATGGTACTGACGCCACCAGCGGGTCTAAATCGAGTCGGAATCCTCACTGGTTTGCACAGACAAGGTCGGCCACGAACATCGGTGCCACAGGCGCAGGCGCTTAAGGTTCGACCGCGCCTGCTCAGCGCCGAAGGGAAGCGCGACACGATCGACCGAGCTGTGCACCCGTTCCATGCATGACCGCACCGCCGCGTCCGCACGCCGCGCACCGATCCCCCAGGATTTTGCCTCAGCGTTCAGATCATCGATATCGATGGCGTCAATACTCGTCTTACCGTTGATCACATGATCTGTGCTCTTGAATGCGGCATCCAGGTACATCAGCGGGGAGCCTTGACCCCAAACGGGCTACCTCGCTGGTGCTTTCGTACTTGGCCTGAGGATCCAGACCCAACGCTTGACGGAAATCTTTCTGATGCAGCCGCTGACCCTCGGCGCTTCGGTCCTAACGGGTGACGACAATAGCCTCGCGCTCGGCCATGTCGTACACCAGCGGAGCAGAATGATGCAAATCTTGATCATATGACCAAAGACCTGCGCATGCTCAATATTTTGATCATGCATTGCTAGAAGGTCGAATGATCTAAATATGCAGCACCGCTACGGCGAGGCGCCCGTGGGCGCTCAGAACGTATCGACCTTCTCGATGCTGACGAACATGCCGTGACCGGTGCCGTTGTTCTGGAAGCGGGTGCCTTCCTTGGTGGCGACGATGGTCCAGCCCTGCGCGTCGTAGGTCTTGTAGTCGATGGCGACGGTGGGGATGGCGCCGAGGTTGCCGAGGATCCACTGCACGGAGCCGGCGGCGGTGATGTGGACGCCGTTGGCGTGCTCGCCGTCCTTTATGGGGGAGTTGGTGAATGGGGCTTCGCAGCCGACGCTGTCCTTGTTGATCTGGCAGCGCGTCTGGCCGGATTTGGTCTCGATGAAGACGTAACCATTCTCGTCGGGCGGGAGCGGAATGGCACCCTCCGGCGCGGTGGGACTTGCCGGCGTTGTCGGTGGCGCCGGGCCGGCAGTTGGCGGCGGCGACTTAGTTGGCTGCGACGTCGGGAACGAGGGCTCGGTCGGTCCCGCCCCCGGCGAGGCGACTGGTCTGCCGTCGATGGTGGTGCTGCATCCGGCAACTAGCACAGCACCGGCCAGCAGGACCCACCGTGCTTTTGGCAACAACCGCACGCGTTACTCCCCAAAATCTGAAATATCAAAAGGTCAGACTACGCATGAGGCGGCGCAAGGTAGGAGCAGGGACGCACTTTTGAAATGTCGCCGATGACAAAGTGTTACTGCGTCATCCGCACCTGTTCCGAGGCCCGGCGAACCGCGGCGACGATCCCCTGGTAGCCGGTACATCGGCAAAAGTTGCCGGACAGCCCCTCGCGTATCTCCTCGTCGGTGGGATCCGGGTGATCGCGCAACAAGGCGGTAATGGACATGACGAAGCCTGGGGTGCAGAAGCCACATTGCAGGCCATGGCACTCCCGCAGCGCCGATTGAACCGCGGACAGTTCACCGCTGGGCGAGGCGATACCTTCGACCGTCGTCACCCCCATGTCGTCGGCTTGCACCGCGAACAGCAGGCACGCGCGCACGGCATCGCCATCCACCAGCACCGTGCAAGCGCCGCATGCCCCGTGTTCGCAGCCGAGGTGGGTGCCGGTGAGTCCACACTTGTCCCGCAGGAAGTCCGCCAGCGTCATACGTGGTTCGACGCTGGCCGCCATGGGAGTTCCGTTGACCGTCAACCGGACTGGTCGTTCATGCATGGATTGCCCCCATGGTTGCTTCGTTGACGGCTTGGGTCCACGCGCGCGCCGTCATGGCGGCACCCACCCGAGCACGGTATGCCGCCGACCCTTGCAGGTCTGTCGGAATATCGTCGAGTCCCGCCATGGCGGCCCGTCCGATCTCCGCAGGCTCCAGGTCGCCGACGAACTTGCCGATCACCGCCGCCTCGGCTGTGATTGCCCGCTTGGGCGTGGCGCCCAGCCCCAACAGCCCTATCGCGCAGCGGGATATCCGCTCAGTGTCATCGAGCTCGAGCGCAACGACCGAGCCGGCGATCGCATAATCGCCGTGGCGGCGCGCGAATTCGTGCACCGCAAAGCCGGATCTGCTGTTCCACTGCGGGAATCGGACCCCGGTGAGTACCTCATCGGGCTCCATGGTGGTTTCCCACAGGCCGGCGAAGAAGTCCGAGGCGGTGATCTCGCGTCGCCCCCGCGGCGACAGCACCTCCATCATTGCGTCCAGCGTGAGCGCAACCACCGGGTACTCGCCCGCAGCATCGGCGTGCGCGATCGATCCGCCGAGGGTGCCTCGGTTGCGGATCTGGAAGTGCCCGATATAGGGCGTGACTCGGGTCAGCAGCGGAACCGCCTCGCGGACTTGGTCATTGCCGCCCACTTTGGCTTCGGTGGTTCCCGCGCCGATCCACAGCTGGTCGCCCCGGCGCTCGATGCCCTGCAGTTCGCCCAGCCGCGAGATGTCGATGAGGTGGTCGAAGAACGCCAGTCGCATCGACAGCATCGGTACCAGGCTCTGCCCGCCGGCCAGGATCTTGGCATCTTCGCCCAGCTCGGCCAGCAGGCCGACGGCTTCCTCGATGGTGTCGGGGCGGTGGTAGTCGAACGACGCGGGCTTCACCGCTGTCCCTCATCGAGTAAGGCGACGATCGAAGCCGGGCTGGCTGGCAGCCGGGTGATGGTCACGCCCAGCGGCGCCAGCGCGTCGTTGATCGCGTTGATCACTGCGGGCACCGAACCGATGGCCCCGCCTTCGCCGACACCCTTGTATCCGCCAGGCCCCGGCCCGGGTATCTCAATGTGGCCATATTCGATCGGTGGCACCTCGGTGGCCGTCGGCAGCAGATAGTCGACGAAGGTGGTGGCCAGCGGGTTGCCGTCGTCGTCGTAAACGAGGTTTTCCATCAATGCGCCACCGATGCCCTGAACCGTCCCGCCGGCGATCTGGCCCTCCACGACGGCCGGGTTGATCATGGGCCCGACGTCTTCGCTGACGATGTAGCGCGACAGCGTGACTTTGCCTGTCTCCGTCTCGACTTCGCAGGTGCAGGCGTGGGTGGCGTTGGCCCACAGGATCGGCGCCTTGGTGACGTAGCGAGCAGAAACCTCCAGCACGGGCGATATGTCCGGCGGAAGTTGTTGGGGCTGGTAATACGCCACGTAGGCCAGCTCACCGAAACTCACCGTCTTCGACGGGTCATCCCGCACCATGGCCGTTGAATGCGCCAGTTCCACTTCGGATTCGGCCACTTTGAGGTGGTGCGCGGCCAGCGCCACGATCTTGTTGCGCAGGATGCTCCCCGCCTCGTTGACGGCTCCGGCGGTCATCGGGCCGCTGCGGCTGCCCTGCGTCCCGGCGCCGTACGGCGTGACCGCGGTGTCGCCCTGGATGGTGGACACATCGTCGATGTCGGCGCCAAGCGCATCGGCGGTCAGTTGAATGACAGTGGTTTCCAAGCTGTTCCCGCTCGACCCGCCGTTGACGTAGACGTTGATCTTGCCCGTCGGCTCCATCCGCATGACGGCGCCTTCGGTGGCCAGGTGGCCGGTCGCGGCTCCCGTCGGCTCGATGTACGCCGAGAACCCGAGGCCGAGGTAGCGCCCCTGCGCCAGCGCTTCGCGCTGTTCTTTCCGAAACCCTTCGTGGTCAAGGATTTTCACGGCCTGCTCGAACGTCTCGATCGGAGCTACATGGTCGTAGGGTATGCCGTTGGGGTTGAAGTAGGGCATCTCGTCGCGGCGTAACAGATTGCGCCGGCGCAGCTCCACCGGATCGATTCCCATCTTGCGCGCGGCGATGTCGAGCAGGATTTCGCGCGCCAGCGTTTCGAACTGCCAGGGCCCTCGGTAGGCGGCTAGGCCGCTGGTGTTGGAAAAAACCGTCTTGTAGTTGAAGCTGGCCTTCGGCACCCGATAAGGCCCCGGGAAGAACAGGCCAATGGCGGCGCTGGTCAACACCGGGTAGGGGGTCGGATAGGCGCCGACGTCCTGGGTGTAGTCGATGTCGACTGCCCGCAATAGGCCGTCGCCGCCCAAAGCCATTCGCGCCGTGCCGGTTACATGGCGGGCCTGACCGGCCGACATCAGGTTCTCGCGCCGGTCCTCGATCCACTTCAGCGCCGCGGGCACCTTGCGGGCGGCCAGCATGATGCACATGTCTTCGCGCATCGGCACGACCTTTTGGCCGAAGCCGCCACCGGTGTCGCGCATGATGACCCGAACACGTTGTGCGGCAATGCCTAACAGGCGCGCGCAAAACGCACGAAGCTCGTGGGGCGTCTGCGTTGATGCCCAGAGGGTGAGTTCCTCGGTAGCCGACGCCCACTCGACGACCAGGCCGCGGGTCTCGATCGGCACCGGCACATAGATCTGTTGGTAGATGTTCTCCTTGACGACACAGGGAGACGTCGCGAATACCTCCTCGTCCGGCAGCGCGCCGGCCATCCCGCCCGCGACGTTCTTCGGATAGCTGTCGTGCACCAGCACATCCGAGGACTGCGCTCGGGTGAAGTCGGTGATCGCCGGCAGGGGTTCGTAGTCGACGTCAACCAGTTCGATCGCGTCCTCGGCGACGTACCGGCTCTCGGCTATCACCAGCGCTACCGGATCCCCGACGAACTTTGCCTCGCCCTGGGCCAGCGGCGGCCGCGGCGTGTCCGGCACGTCCTTGCCCGCTACGGCGTGCCAGGCCTCCCTGACATCCGGGTTGAGGTCGTCGGCGGTGAACACCGCATGCACGCCGGGTAGCGCCAGTGCGGCGGAGGGGTCGATGCCGTTGATTCGGGCGCGGGCAAAGGGACTGCGCACAAAGCAGGCATGCAGCATGCCGGGGCGGGTGAGGTCGTCGACGAAGCCGCCGCGGCCGGTCAATAGCCGGCCGTCTTCGACCCGCGGGACGCGGGCGCCGGCATACCGGGGCGAGACGGCCCCCCGCACGTCCTGAGTCATCGTGCTCCATCCCGTTGTCGCCTGGCGAGAAGCTCAATGTCATCATATGAGAGTGTCGTTATCGGAGTCGATAGTTGTCGGCGTCTTACTGGCCGCGGGCGCCGGCCGCCGGTATGGCAAGCCGAAGGTGCTGGTCGAGGGCTGGCTGGACGCCGCGGTGAGCGCGTTGCGCGACGGCGGCTGCGCCGATGTCATTGTGGTGCTCGGTGCCGCCGAGATTCCGGCCCCATCGGGTGTCATTGCGATCACCGCGCCGGACTGGCAGCAGGGTCTTAGCGCCTCGGTTCGTGCCGGTTTGGCCGAGGCGAAACGCCGAAATGCGGACTACGCCGCCTTGCACGTGATTGATACTCCCGACGTCGACGCCAAGGTGGTTGCTCGGGTCGTTGACCGCGCATTTACATCCCGCAGCGGTCTGGCGCGGGCATACTTCGGCGACCGGCCGGGCCATCCGGTGGTCATCGCGCGCGAGCATTGGCCCGACGTGCTGGTCCGGATTCGCGGGGATCAGGGTGCGGCCGCATACCTACGCAGTGCCCCCGGTGTCGAGGCTGTGGAATGTGCGGACCTGGCTAGCGGTCGCGACGTCGACGAGCCGGGCTCTGCCGGGCGCGCCGGTTCATGCCGTCGATAACCCAGTTGGCCCAATCGATTTCATGCTGGGTCCAACGCAGACCCTGCTCCAGAACCGCTCGGGCGAAGAAGGCGTCGTCATCTTCGGACCAGTCGTAGGACTCCAGGATCTCCCGGTAGTGGGCGTGCTCCCGCTCGGATAGCGACCGCAGTGACTGCAGGTACTCCTGCGCCTGGCTGGCCGTGAGCTGGCCAAGGAGGAGGACACGCAGCATCGCGGCGTTGCGAATCGGCGGATCGTCCTGCGGAGAGGTCATCCACCGATATAGCTCGGCGCGTCCGGCGTCGGTGATCGCGTATTCCTTGCGCCCGCGCGGCCCGATGTCGGACACCTTAATGAGCCCCGCGTCAGCCAGCTTGTTGAGCTCGCCGTAAAGCTGGCTCTGCGTGGCAGGCCACACGTTGTCCATCGACAGCTTGAACTTTTTCAGCAGGTCGTATCCGCTAGCGGGTTCCTGCGACAGCAGTCCCAGGGCGGCATGACGAAGGCTCACCAGACCAGCTTACCCTCCATAGTTGACATGTCGCTATTGATATACCAATATCGACATGTCAGAGTTGAAATGTAAGTCGTCGATGGGAGTTGCGATGACCAAGACCGATGCTGCAATCACGGATAGTGTCGACTACCGGGTGTGAGCTCGACCAGCCCGGCGGCGGCGACCTCAATCCACCACTTCCGCCGACGGGGCGACCGCGACGTGCCCGAGGTCTTGAGCGGCGGCCACCACGCGATGGCGGACCAGATACCAGCCACCGATAAGTGCGGGGACGCCGATCACCAGCGCGCCGAACATCCAGGGGCCGTGTTGTTTATCGAAGAACATCAGGACCAGCACGCCCACCAGGAAGGCCAGCGTGAGGTAACCGCTGTAGGGCGCGAGCGGCATCCGGAACGTCGGCCGCTTCAACTGCCCGGCCTTCACCAGTTGGTGGAATCTGAGTTGGCAGGCCACGATCGTCCCCCAAGCCACGATGACTCCGGTCGCGGCGATGTGCAGGACGATCTCGAATGCTTGGCTCGGTTTGATGGCATTGAGCACGATGCCGAAAAGACCGATCCCGGCGGTCAGTAAGATCCCGCCGTACGGCACGCCGTTCTTGGACATGGGCGCCGTGAACTTCGGGCCGCTGCCGTTGATCGCCATCGACCGGAGAATCCGGCCGGTGGAATAGAGTCCGGCGTTCAGGCTCGACAGGGCTGCGGTCAGCACCACGAGGTTCATCAGGCTGCCGCCCCCGGCAAACCCGACCTTGGAGAAGAACGTCACGAACGGGCTCACGTGTTCGCGATAGGCGGTGTAGGGCAGCAGCAGCGCCAGCAGCACGGTCGACCCGATGTAGAAGACCGCGATGCGGAAAACCACCGAGTTGATTGCACGTGGCATGATCCGCTCCGGATCGGCCGTTTCCCCGGCCGCGATGCCGACCAACTCGATCGCGGCATAGGCAAACACCACACCCGACGTGACGAGTACCAGGGGCAGCAGGCCGCTCGGCAAGAGCCCGCCATGGCTGCTCCACAGCGACACCCCGGTCGCCTGACCGTCGACCTTGAAGCGTCCGGCCAGAAAGATTGTCCCGACGATCAGGAACGTCACCAACGCCAGCACCTTGATCAAGGCGGCCCAGAATTCCAGCTCGCCGAAGAGCTTGACCGAGATCAGGTTCATCGACAGCACTACCATGAGTGCGATCAACGCGAGGGTCCATTGCGGAATGACTTGGAACGTTTTCCAGTAGTGGCAGTAGTGCGCGATCGCGGTGGTATCGACGATTCCGGTCATCGCCCAGTTGAGGAAGTACATCCAACCCGCGGCGAAAGCTACTTTCTCGCCGAAGAATTCGCGCGCATAGGACACGAACGACCCCGAGGACGGGCGGTGCAGTACGAGTTCGCCGAGCGCACGCAGGATCAGAAAGACGAAGACGCCGCAGATTCCATAGACCAAGAACAAGCCCGGCCCCGCCGACGCAAGTCGTCCGCCGGCGCCCAGGAAGAGTCCGGTTCCGATGGCCCCGCCCAGGGCAATCATCTGCAGTTGACGGTTCTTGAGGGCCTTGTGATAGCCGGTGTCTTCGCGGCCGAGCCGCTCGGCGGCGATGTCTAGCGGTGGCCCCAATTTGGTGAGCTCCTATCGCCCGAGAAACGACTGGCTGTCAGGCTATCGCACCGACTGCAACGGGCGCGCCTGCGATCACTCAATCAAGCGCGGCGGACAGGGCCTTAGCGTCAGGCAAGACTCGTTCTTCTACGAGCTTGCCCCATGCGGTGCGGGTGAACTGGACGCCGCGGTAGACCAACTTGCCGTCGCGTCGCGCGGCGTAGCGGGTGGCGATCCGAGTCGACCACGGGCCGCCTTCGATGAGCATCTCTTCCACTTCAAAACGCAGGCCTGGGAGACGACGGAAGAACACGTTACGTAGCCAGCGGCGCATTTCGTCGGCGCCGTGCAGCTCTGTCGCCAGCGGGTGGTCACCGAGGTAGACAAAGTGGACGTCGTTGGCGATTGGGATCTCATCGATTCGCTGATCTGACAGCCGGTCCCATAGGGCCAGGGCCCGTTTGCGAACAAACCAGCGATAGAGCATCTCTCCGAGCATATCCGGGTGAATGCGGCGCGAAGCGGGAACTTGCAAGGGTGTTGGAAAGATCATCTCCGTACCGTCGAACCATGTCGATCCGAATGCACGTCCACCGGTGGGGGCATGGGCCCCGCGTGGTCCTGGTGCACGGCGCGGTCCTCGGCGGACGAGAGGCCTGGCGTGCCCAACGGCCCCTCGCCCAAAGGTGGACCCTGTTGGCGCCGGATCGGCCGGGCCATGGCGGGTCGCCACCGGCGCGTCAGGACTTCGAATCGGAAGCAGCGCTGCTCGCCGAACAGCTATTGGATGAACCAGCGCACCTGGTCGGAATGTCGTACGGCGCGATTGTCGCGATGTATGCCGCCGCGCGAAGGGTCAACACCGTGTCGTCGCTCGCCGTGATCGAGCCACCGGCAACGGCTGTGGCGCGCGGCGTTGCGGCCGTCGACGCGTACGGAGCTGCTGTTCGTGAGATTCTGGGCGAGATCGACGCGGATCCCGAGGACGCACTACATCGATTCCTGCGGTGCGTCGGTGCTTGGACAGTTGTCAGCGATCCGACTCCGCCCGTGTTGATCAGGGGGATTCGGCAGTTGCTTGGGGCCCGGCCCCCCGACGAAGCACAGCCACCACTGCAGGAACTGGCGAACGCGCAATTCCCGACGCTGGTTGTCTCCGGCGGGCATATGCAAGCAAATGAGGTCATCTGTGACACGATTGCCGAACGTATCGGCGCCGCAAGAGCCATTGTGTGCGGCAAGGGCCACCTCGTTCCCGAGACCGGCCAGCCGTTTAACGACGTGCTGGACGAGTTCATGCGCAACGCCCACAGGTGACGATGAAAGCTATTCTGTTGGCGTGTTGTTCTGCCCGGTTCTCGGCCCGGCAGAGATCTGTCGACGACGTATCCGTCGATCTGGGGGGCGCCAAGATGGGCGAGCGCAACTACATCCTGACCGAGGCCGCCGCAGACGCGGAAAATGCGCGCCTTACGTTACTCGAGCAGCTCTTCGACCCGGCAACCATTCGCAGGCTGGAGCGCCTGGACATCGCCGCGGGGGTCGGCCTGGAATTAGCCGGCGGCGAAATTGACTGCGGGATAGCGCGATCCGGCGAACCCGCCTTCGAATTCGAAAGGCGCACCGCCGAAGCCGCGGCACCAGCCCTCATCGCCGCCGGCCTCATGACCGAGGCAGAAGATCGACGTGCACGCGCGGTGCGGTCGGCACCGGCGACCGTGATCAATACCTGGTCACTGGTCGCCGCCTGGGGCCGTCGACCGAACTGACTGGCGCGCAATCGGCCCAAGCCTGGCTGCGGTGCGGTGCGGTCACCCGAGGAACGGATTGTGCGCCGGAAGTGGCTTGATGAGCGGATCGAGCAGTTTTGCCGACTGTTCGACCGCAAGCACCTCGGACCGATCGAGTTCGATGATTTCTCGTACCGTTTCGTCGTACTCCCAGACGTCTTCGCCGATCAACCGGCCGTGATCGTCGTACGGCCAGATCATGTGCTCGGCGGTCTTCACCAGATAGGTGGCGTCGGGGTTGACGGGCGCGCCCTCGGCGGCCAGGACGCTGCCTGGAGTCTGCTGGTAGATGAACGACGTCGACACGATCATGGTGTCACTGATCGCCAGCCTCTCGTCGTCGGCGTAGAAGATGCACTGCGCCGTGTCCACCCATGCGCTGTAGAGGGATTTGACCGCCTCGGCCCCTTCGACCGTGATGCTCTTGCCCAGCATGTTGAAGTGATACACCGGCTTTTCCACCGTCATCTCCGGGGCGAAGATCTCTTCGTAGCGGCCGGCCATTTCCAGATAACGGTGCCGGTTGTAGGCGTGCAACAGGTAGCGATGACGCGGGTTCTCCGTCGTCTCGATCAACCGCTCTACGGCTCGGTTGGTCTGTGTGATGTCGAAGCGGCTCATGTTGAGTTTCCTTTCTTGGGTTGGATCAGGCTGTTATGAACAGGTCTCGCAGCTCGGATTTCTTGAACTTGCCGGTGGCCGTGCAGGGAATAGCGGCCATGAATTCGAAGCGGTCGGGCAACTGCCACTTGGCGAAGTCCTGTGCGAGGTGTTCGCGGAGTTCGTCGGTAGAGGCTTGGGCGCCGTCACGTAGCACCACGACGGCCAGCGGCCGCTCGCCCCAACGGTCATCGGGAACGGCGATCACAGCGGCCTGCGCAACCGCCGGGTGGGCCATAAGCTGGTTCTCCAGGTCGACCGACGAGATCCATTCACCCCCGGACTTCACCAGATCCTTTGAGCGGTCACAGATTCGGACACAACCCTGCTTGTCGATACGCACCACATCGCCGGTCTTGAACCACCCATCGGCGGTGAAGCTGTCGGCTCCTCGGCCACCGTGATAGCCGGCCGCCACCGAGGGCCCGCGCACCTCGAGTTCACCCATGGCAGCGTCGTCCCAAGCGATGGGCTGGCCGTCCTCGTCGCGGGCGCGGATGTCGAAGAATGGGCTCGCGACGCCCTGCCGGGTGCGGTAGCGGTACCGCTCGTCGCGCTCGGCGTCGTCCAGGCGAGCCGGGAGCCGGCAGACCGTCCCCAACGGCGCCGTCTCCGTCATACCCCAGGCTTGGACCACGGTAAGGCCGTGGCGGTCGAACCCCTCGAACATCGACCGCGGCACGGCGGCTCCACCCACGATCAACCGGTCGAGCTCCGAGAGGTCCCATCGGTCCGGTTCGGCGTCCAGGGCGCCGAGCAGCCCCATCCACACGGTCGGAACGCCCGCCGTCATGGTGACCCGTTCGTCGGCACACAGGTCGAGCAGGCCTTGCGGGTCCAGATGTGGACCCGGCAGAACCAGGCGCGCCCCGGTTAGTGCCGCCGCGTAGGGCAGGCCCCAGGCGTTGGCGTGAAACATGGGTACGACGGGAAGGATTGTGTCCCTTGCGGATACGGCGAGCTGGTCCGGCAAGGCCGCAACCAGCGAGTGCAGCACGAGGGCTCGATGCGAGTACCCGACACCTTTCGGACGCCCGGTGGTGCCGGAGGTGTAACACATTGCTGCGGCTTGGCGTTCGTCGAGCGCCGGCCATTCGGCCGGTGCTGCGCTCGCCACCAACCACTCATAGTCGAGCGTCCCGGCCGGGGCCTCCCCGGTATGCGCAACGACGATAACGTGGGTGAAATTGCGCCCGTTACCAAAGGTTTCGAACACGTCCAGCAACGACTCGTCCACAACGATCACTCGATCGTCGGCGTCGTCGACGATGTAGCCGAGTTCGTCGGGGAACAGTCGGGGGTTGAGCGTGTGGATGACCGCTCCCATGGCCGGAACCGCGAAGTACAGCTCAAGGTGTTCGCTCTGGTTCCACAGCAGCGTGGCCACCCGATCGCCTTCGCGCACACCGAGTTCGGACAGCGCGCTGGCCAAGCGCCGGGCTCGGCGAGCGCAGGCGCCCAACGTCGTACGCGCAATCGCTCCCGAAGGACGACGTGATACGACCTCCTGGTCAGCGTGGAATCGCTGAGCCCGCTCGACGATGCTCGTTAGTGTGAGTTGGTAGTCGTCCATGCTGTTGCCAGCGAACGTGTTTCGGGTCATCGGCGTGCCTTTCGAGCGGTCGAACTGCTCGCCAGTTCGCGCAATTCGTCCAGGCCCGCGTGCACCGCATCCAGGATGGGCCACGGGTCGTCGAGCAATTCGCGATCGACGACTATGCCGAACTCAAGCGAATCCTGGTAGCTCATCACGGTGATGTTGATGCCGATGCCGTCCAGCACGCCGGACACCGGGAACTGTGCACGTTGCCGCGCGCCGCCGAGATACAACGGGCTCGACGGGCCCGGGACATTCGAGATCATCACGTTGGCCGGCTGGTTGATGCCGCGCATACTCGCCAATCGCGAAGTGGCCCTAGCCGCCTGCGCGAAAAGCGCTGGGGGAATGAAGTGATTGGCGTCCTGCAGCAGTGACGCCGGCAGCGCGCGGTGCCGCTCTTTGGCCGCCCGCATCGTCTCGTTGATGCGGCGCAGGCGCTCCAGCGGGTCAGCCGAATCGGTTGGTAGCTCGGCGATCATCACCGAGACCCGATTGCCGAATGTCCCCACCTGCTCGGGCGTACGCACTGACATCGGGATGAAACCCGCAAGGGGTGCGGCAGGGAGTTCGGCTCGTTCGTCGAGCCAGTTGCGCAGCCCGGCCGTGCAGATCGCCAGGACGACGTCGTTGACGGTGCAGCCGAACGTGTTCTTGATCGTCTTGACTTCGGCCAGCGACAACGAACCGAATGCGACCCGGCGGTGCGGAGACACCCGTGCCTGGAATCGGGTCCGAGGAGCCTTGACGGCGGTGCCGCGCAGCGCGACACCGCCGGAGCCCGTCGACAGTGTTCGCTTGAGCAGCCGCCCACTGCGCGCGATGGTCTTGACGCCGGGCAGGTGCCCAATCGTCGGAACGTCGTCGAGATGCGGCAACGCGGTGGGCCCGGCGCGCAGCACCCGCAGCGGCTGCCGCAGCAGACCGACTAGACCGCGGCCCAGCATCTCCACCTCGGACGGGAAGGTCTCCGCGACGAACGCCGGCGCCGATTCCGGTTCCCGCCCGGTCGCGGCGTCGTCGAGAAGGATGCTCATGACCTCCGCGCCCGAGACTCCGTCGACGGCCGCGTGATGCATCTTCGTCAGCACTGCGACGCCGCCGTCCTCGAGTCCATGGATCACATACACCTCCCAGAGGGGGCGCGCGCGGTCCAACTGTCGGCCGATGATCCGGGCCACCTGCTCGGCGAGCTGACGCTGCCCGCCGGGGGCGGGCAGCGCGAGCTCGCGGACGTGGTATTCGAGGTCGAAGGTGCCGTCGTCGACCCAGTACGGGTAGTCAAGAGCGAACGGCACCGTCGCGAGCCGCCACCGAAACGTAGGTAACAGATGCAATCGTTGGCCGATCAGCTCGCGGACCAGCGCGGCATCCAGCGGCCGTCCCGAGTCGGTCACGGGGTCGTAGGTCCCCAGCACGCTCACGTGCCCTTGGACACGGTCGTTTTCCATGGCGAGGAACTGGGCATCGAGGCTGGTGAGTTGTCGCATGCGACGATCGTCCTGCGCACGCGCCGCGTTCCGCTTGTCTGCAAGCGCCAACGCGCCACTCCGCCGTTGTCGAATATCCGCACCAAGCTGTGGCCACGGCGATAGCGTGCAGGCATGCAGCCGGACTGGAGCGCCGCACAGGGCGATGACCAGCGGCGGGTGTGGTCGGCGGTGCTGCGGCCGGCCGCGACCGAACTGGCGGAGCGTGCCGCCGAGATCGCGGCCGCGGTAAACACTTACACCAGTGAGCGATTGACCGATCTGCTCAGCAGCGCGGAGGCGCTCGAAGTAAACCGCGCTAGCACCGAAGCCAGCATTCGCGACTTCGCCGGGGTGCTCATCGCCGGCGCCGACCCAGCCGAGGCTGCCCGCCTCGGCCCACCCACCCTCGCCTACGCACAAGCCGGTGCGCAACAGGGCATCCCGCTCACCACCTTGATGCGCAGCTATCGGCTCGCCCATGCCGAGACGTCTCGACACTTCAACGCCATCCTGGATACGCACGCCCGCAATGCCGACGAGTTGAATCGTGCGTCCGAGTTGGGTTCGGCGTGGATGTTCGCCTATGCCGACGCCGCGCTGTGTTTGGTCGAGGAGGTCTATACCGCCGAGCGTGACCGATGGCTGCGCAGCGCCGCCGCCAGCCAGGCCGAAACGATCCGCACCATCCTGGCCGGACAACCCATCGACGCCGAGGTGGCGAGCCGGCGGCTTCGTCACGAGGTCAGCCGCGTGCATGTCGCCGCCATCGCCTGGCTCGAATCTCACGAAGAAGGCCGTAACACCCAGGCCATTCTGGAAGCCGCCATCCGCGACATCGCCGCCCTAGTAGGCAATCAAAAGCCTCTCGTCCATCCGCTCGGCATCCTGTCGGTTGCGGCCTGGATCAGCTCCCACAGCGACGTGCCGTCAAAGGTCCTCGACGAGTTGCGGTTTCGGACCGCGACCGCGCCGGGCGTCCGGGTCGCTGTCGGCGAACCCGCACGCGGCATCGCTGGGTTTCGCGCCAGCCATTTCGAGGCCCTCGAAGCGCAACGCGTCGCCGCACTGGCCGCTCGCCCGGTCGGCAGTGTCACTCGCTACCACAACGTCTCCCTGCGCGCCATCGCCACGGCCGACATCGATCAGGCGCGCGCCTTCGTGCGACGTGAGTTGGGCCGCTTGGGATCCGACGATGAAACCACCCGTCGCCTCGCCGCCACGCTGCGGACCTATCTCGACGAGAACTGCAGCCGCGGGCGAACCGCCACGCGACTGCACGTTCACGAGAACACGGTCGCCTACCGGGTCCGCCAAGCCGAGGAGATTTTGGGGAGATCGATAGACAGACGCACGCTCGAGTTGCGCGTCGCGCTGTCCCTTGCCGAGCTCGTCGCCCAGGCAACCGACGCGCCGACGTCCCCTTAGGCGTCAAGCATCGCCTCGCGAACCCGTCCCACCCCGGCCAGCCGCGCGAGTTCGCCGATCAGAATCGGCGCGACGGCACCGACCCCCACGAGTAGACGCACGCCGACCGACGCAACGGTGGTCTCCGGCCGGTCTCGCTCGATCGCATGCGCCACCGCCCGCGCGACATCGGCCGGCGAGCTCGTACCGAAGCCCCGCGGCAGGGCGACCCCGGTTTCGGCCAACATCCCGGCGTCGCGGATGGGTCCGGGAAAGATCGTGGAGACGCCCACACCCGTGCCGCGCAGCTCCTGCCTCAGGGCAAGCCCGAGCCCGCGCAGCCCCCATTTGGTGGCCGTGTAAACGGTGCCGTTTCCCGGTGTTGCGACCAGTCCCGCTCCCGACGAAATGAACACGATGTGGCCCTGGCCGCGCTGTTTCATTGGCGCTATTGCCGCGCGCGCGAGTGCGGCCGGGGCCAGGAAGTTGATGCGGACTGCCTCCTCGACCTGCTCGTCGCTCAGCACCGCGAGGTCCTGCGGGATGCCGATGCCGGCATTGGCGACGAGCACGTCCACCGAGCCCGCGCGGTCCATCAGTCGGTGTACCTCGTCCAGATTGGTGAGGTCGGCGGTCAACCCCCGGACCGACGGGCCCAGCTCGCGGGCAAGGCGGCGGAGCTCTGCCTGCCGCCGACCCGTGACCGTCAGGGTGCATCCGCGTGCCGCCAGTTCACGCGCGATGGCTTGGCCGATGCCTCCTGTCGCGCCGGTTACCAGTGCGCTTCGACCCTTGAGCTGCATATCGAATCCTATTGCTCGTCAGGTCATTTCGACAGTTCAGCGGTGCGCATCGCGAGCCACCGGGCCAGCGGCGGGGTGACATGAGAGAGCGCGTACATCACGTGCGCCTCGGCGGCGATCGGTGCCACGGCACGATTGCGGTCGACTGCACGCAGAATGTTGTGTGCCACGCGCCTGGCCGGATACCCGCGCTTCTCATAGGCCGATGCCAGGCGGTTGCGGCGTTCGCCGTGGTCACCGCCGCCGCGGATGGGCGTGTTCTGCGTGATGCTGGTGTTAATGATGCCGGGGCATACCGCGGTGACGCCGATGCCGTGGGGTTTCAGCTCCATGCGCAGCGCCTCGGACAGCCCGAGAACCGCGAACTTCGTTGCGCTGTAGGCGCTTAACTGGGGGTTGGCCAGCAGCCCGGCGGCCGAGGACAGGTTGACGACGTGGCCGCCGGACCCGGACTGGATCATCGTGGGCAGGAAGGCCTCGCAGCCGTGCACGACGCCCATGAGGTTGATGTCGATCAGCCAGTGCCAGTCCTTGCGGCTGGTGTCGAGGAACCCACCGAGCAGGCCGACGCCGGCGTTGTTGACCAACAGGTCGACCCGATCGAACTGGTCGAACGTGGCCTCTGCGAAGGGGGGCATGTGTTCGGGATCGGACACGTCGACTCGCGAGGTCAGCACCTGGGTGCCCAGGTTTTGGGCCGCCTCGGCGGTATCGGCCAACGCGGCCTCGTTGATGTCGCAGAGCGCTAGGCGGGCACCGCGTTCCGCGCATAGCAGCGCCAGCTCGCGGCCGATGCCGCTGCCTGCGCCAGTGATGACCACCACCCGATCGGTCAGGTCAGAGGTCTTGAGACGGGATCGAAATCTAGGCATGTGAGCAAACTAGGGCCACGACCCGGCAGTCCGCCTGTACTGGAACGCCAGAATGTTGGTCGCCGGTTGTGGCACTGCGACAACGGCCCGTGGTTGCGGCCGTTCCACCGGCGCTCACTCTAGGTACCGGATGAGATGGGCCCCAATGAGTTTCATCGCCGCGTGCGCGGTATGGGTTTCCGCCTTGGTGAAACCGTGGTCCGTGCGCGAGAAACGGTGATGGGTGACCGCGACACCGCGGCGAGAAAGTTGTGTTGCGAGATCGTCGCCCTCGGGGCCGAGCGTGTCGAGCTCGCCGGTCATGATCAGCGTGGGCGGCATCGCCGCGGCCAGGTCGACGTCGAGCACGGGGGACGCCAACGGCTGGTTGCGGGCGCTCGGGTCGACGACGTAGGCGTCGATGGCCAGTCGCTGGATGCGCGGTGAGATTCGCGGGTGCTTCTTGATTGAGGTTCGATCGGCGCGGGTGAGGTCGACGACCGGGAACGCCAGCCCTGCTGCCCGCAGCGCGAAATCCCCTGCACGATAAGCCTGTTGGCACACGTTGACGGCTAGCTTTGCGCCGGCACTTGCACCCGTGACCGACATCCGAGACGCATCCCAACCGCGGTGCGGAGCTTCGGCACGCACCCATGCTGCGATGTCGAAGCACTGTTGTTCGGCCACGGGGTATCGGACTTGAGGAGCGGTCGCGTAGTCGGCCAGCACCACCACGGCGCCGACCTCCGACGCAATGTATTGCGCGATGTACTCCTCTTGCTGCGGGTTGCGCACGATGAATGCGCCGCCGTGCAGGTGCAGGTCAATCGGAAGTCCGTCCCCGCTGGTCCTCGCGAGCGGGGCGTCCGGGTGCGGCAAGTAGAGCAGGCACCGGACAGGTCCGTGGCGGGTCGGCACGGTTACCCTCGCCGGTTTGGCGACCTGACGGGTGGCGAAACGGAAGCTGCGCGGGGTGCGGACGAGCGGCTGCAGACGCTGTGCTAGGTGCGCGGCGACCCATGTGCCGGCTTGGCGCCTCGGGGTTACGGGCATCGGACTCCGCGTCTTTCGTTTTGACCACTTTCGAACCGCGTCCGCGCTGCGGCAGCTCTACGGCGCTGCGTTCCTGACGGAAGTTAGCCACGGCGCTCCGACGCGCGCTTGTCGCGAATGGACGAAACTCCGAGGTGCTCTTGTTCGGCGAGGACAACCCCGACAATTCGTCGCGCTGAACGCTCACGAAGCGCGCGGCTGCGCTATCGCGCGCGATGCCACCTGATCGGCTCGAATGGCTTGGACCCGGATGCGCGCACCGCGGTGTGGGACGAGGGTGACGTGCTTTAACCTTTGGCGTTCATCGGGGGCTGTGGTGGTGCTCAGTTCGACCCGGCGTAGGACCTCGCGCAGCACGACTCGCATCTCGACCATGGCGAAAGCGGCGCCGAGGCAGCGACGGTTGCCGCCGCCAAACGGTAACCAAGTGGAGGGGCTCAGCGTGGCGCCCAGCATCCGGTCCGGGTCAAAGCGGTCCGGATTCGGATACTGGTCGGCGCTGGCGTGCACCAGGCCGATCGCCGGGGCGACCAGGACGCCCGTGGGCAGCCGGTAGCCGGCCAGCTCGAAGGGCTCGGTCAGCACTCTGCCGATGTCGAACACGACCGGACGGATTCGCAGCGTCTCCTTGGCCACTGCGTCGAGGTAGTCGTCACCAGCTGGGTCGCCCGCCGCGGTTGCCTCCGCAGCCCGCATCGCCTTGGCCAGCATCGCCGGGTGGCGCGTCAGTCGCTCCAGCGCCCAGGACAGTCCTGTCGCTGTCGTGTCGTGCCCAGCGACGAGCAATGTCATGAGTTGGTCGCGCAGCTCTTGGTCGGTGATGGTTCGTTCGTCGTCGTGGGCGACGCGAACCAGCATGGCCAGTACGTCGGAGCGCGAGGCCAGGTCGGGATCATTTCGGCGCTCGGCGATCTCGGCGTACAGCAGGCGGTTCGCTTCCTCGATTCGCCGCTGTGGCCCTCGCCACGGAAGGTGGCGCTGCAGATTCTGGTTGGCGATCGCCAGGCTCGCCCATGGTCCGATGGTGAGCAGCCGCGGCATCACCTGACGCAGCGCGGCCAGCCGCGCCGGGTCGCTGGCGCCGATGACGGTGCGCAGGATCACCTCGAGCGTGATCTGTGCCATCTTGGGCGCCACGGCGAACTCGCGACCCACTGGCCACCCGGCAATGTTCGCCGCTGCGATTTCGGCCATCACCGCGGCTTGGCGACTGATGGCGTCGCGATGGAACGGCGCCAGCATCAGCCGTCGTCGATCCTGATGCGCGTCTTCGTCGATGACCAGCACCGAGCTGTCGCCAAGCAGTCCGCGCAGCATCGAGTTGGCCTCCCCGGCGTGGAAAATCCTGGGGTTGCCGGCGAACACCTTCTTGATGTCGGCAGGGTCGGTCAGATACACCAGGGTGCCGATCGACGCGATTCGCAGTGTGAACACGCTGCCGTAGCGGCGTCGGCACGTGGCCGCCAAGCGCGGCCCGTAGCGGAGGATAAGTGCAGTCTGGAGCCACTTGGGGAGCCGTGGTCCGGGGGGCAGGGTGGTGTCGAGTGTCATGATGCACCTCCATTGACCGAAGTCGTAATTTGGCAGGCGATAGCTGCGCCGCAGGACAAGTGCGAAAACCCGTTGCGCAGCAGTGTTTTCAACCGAGGAAGTCCGAGGCCAGGCGGCGTCCGCCGGAGCGGTCTCCGCGGCGAATCCCTCGTGCATGCATCCGGCGTTGTTCACCAGAATGTCGAGATGGCCAGTGCGGGAAAGGATCGTCGCTAGGCCGATCTCCGACGACGCAACGGTCACCAGAACGTTACGGCCCGACCGTGGGTGCGATGACACGGCATCACCCGGTAGCGTCGTGCGTCTCGCTTCGTGGTCGGAAAGCCACGACCGGGAGTTGGCGGACCAGACGTTGTCGAGCGTCCTCGCTGCCGTCGTAGTGCCATCCGATTAGCGCGCTCAGGCCTCGACGCACGATCGGCCCGATCCAGTGGTTGCGTCGTTCATAGTCCGCGATGACCGTTATCGCTTCGGGTTCGTCGAGCACGCGGTGCTGCGGCCGGAAACGGCGGCGGCCGACGACAACCTCGATGGCCGGGTTGGCCTCGATATTGCGATACCAATCCGACGACGGGCCCCACCCGGCGACGACCATGTACTCACCGGCCGTCGGCTTGGTGTCGACAACCTCGAGCACGGTGCGGTACCGGCGACCCGACTTCCGTCCAAGGTGTGTCAAACACAGCAGCCGCCTACTCAGCAGCCACCCGAAACCGGCGTCGTACAAGCGAATTGGGGCCCGGAACACCCAGCGGAGGAGCGGACCCGGATCACTCAAGCTCATTGCGCTCCTTCACCCCTGTGTTGGCTCCCGGCCAGCTCGCTTGCGCAAGTCCGGTGCAACTCGGTGATCAATGAGGCGGATTCGTCGGCTAGAGCTGCGGGCACTGCCTTTTCATTTGCATGCCTGCCGTGGTCCTCCTCGTGGGTACGGATCGCCCGAGGGACCCCTTATCCCCGTGGGCAAGCCATCAGGAGCCGTCGTATCGAGTACGAATACCATGCTATGCGCAATTGTTGCGCTAGGCAATTAAACGGCGGGTCCGGTCGAGTCGGAAGTGTAGTAAATCGGCAACTATGCAGTCCGTCGACCGGGGTTCCTAGCGCGATGTCGCCGCGACATTCTCACTAGCGTGTCCAAACACTCAGATCCCGAGGGCCACCCGTTCGTATCCACGGCACCGGAGGTTCCGATCACAGTGACAACGTCGCTAAGAACTCGCACAGACCCGGATACCGCCTCGGGACGCGATGTGGACACGAAAGTGGGATTGACGCGATCCGCGACTTCTACAGGAAGCCCTCGGGAACAAGAACCGGTCACCCTCCGTTAACATCGTCAACAAATTGAGTGACTCAGACTCAACCCTGGGTTGACATCACGCCGGTGTCAGAGGCAGTCTTGAGCGGGGTTCACTCAGCATAGTGCACGCAAGATACATACTCAGGAGGATTCACTATGGCTCGTGCGGTCGGGATCGACCTCGGGACCACCAACTCTGTCGTCGCGGTTCTGGAGGGTGGCGACCCGGTCGTCGTCGCTAACTCCGAGGGCTCCAGGACCACACCGTCAGTCGTCGCGTTCGCCCGCAACGGCGAAGTGCTGGTTGGCCAGCCCGCCAAGAACCAGGCGGTGACCAACGTCGACCGAACCATTCGATCGGTCAAGCGGCACATGGGCAGCGACTGGTCCGTGGAGATTGACGACAAGAAGTACACGGCCCCGGAGATCAGCGCCCGCGTCCTGATGAAGCTGAAGCGGGACGCCGAGGCCTACCTCGGTGAGGACATCACCGACGCGGTGATCACCACGCCCGCCTACTTCAACGACGCCCAGCGCCAGGCCACCAAGGACGCCGGCCAGATCGCCGGCCTCAACGTGCTACGCATCGTCAACGAACCGACGGCCGCCGCGCTGGCCTACGGCCTGGACAAGGGGGAGAAGGAGCAGCGCATCCTGGTCTTCGACCTGGGCGGCGGTACCTTCGACGTTTCCCTGCTGGAAATCGGCGAGGGTGTCGTTGAGGTGCGTGCCACCAGCGGTGACAACCACCTCGGTGGCGACGACTGGGACGACCGGATCGTCGACTGGCTGGTCGACAAGTTCAAGGGCACCAGCGGCATCGATCTGACCAAGGACAAGATGGCCATGCAGCGGCTCCGCGAAGCCGCCGAGAAGGCCAAGATCGAGCTCTCCAGCTCGCAGTCCACGTCGATCAACTTGCCCTACATCACGGTCGACGCCGACAAGAACCCGCTGTTCCTCGACGAGCAGCTGACCCGCGCGGAGTTCCAGCGCATTACTCAGGACCTGTTGGACCGCACCCGCAAGCCCTTCCAGTCGGTGATTGCCGACGCCGGTATCTCGGTGTCCGACATCGACCACGTGGTGCTCGTCGGCGGCTCGACCCGGATGCCCGCGGTGACCGAACTGGTGAAGGAACTCACCGGAGGCAAGGAGCCCAACAAGGGCGTGAACCCGGACGAGGTCGTGGCCGTTGGTGCCGCGCTGCAGGCGGGCGTCCTCAAGGGCGAGGTGAAAGACGTTCTGCTGCTTGATGTTACGCCGCTGAGCCTGGGTATTGAGACCAAGGGCGGCGTGATGACCAAGCTGATCGAGCGCAACACCACCATTCCGACCAAGCGGTCGGAGACCTTCACCACGGCCGATGACAACCAGCCGTCGGTGCAGATCCAGGTCTATCAGGGTGAGCGCGAGATCGCCTCGCACAACAAGCTGCTCGGCTCCTTCGAGCTCACCGGCATCCCGCCGGCGCCGCGGGGCATCCCGCAGATCGAGGTCACCTTCGACATCGACGCCAACGGCATCGTGCACGTCACCGCCAAGGACAAGGGCACCGGCAAGGAGAACACCATCCGGATCCAGGAAGGCTCGGGCCTGTCCAAGGAAGAGATCGACCGGATGATCAAGGACGCCGAGGCGCACGCCGAGGAGGACCGCAAGCGTCGCGAGGAGGCCGATGTTCGCAACCAAGCCGAGACGCTGGTTTACCAGACGGAGAAGTTTGTCAAGGAACAACGCGAGGCCGAAGGCGGTTCGAAGGTTCCCGAGGACACGCTGAACAAGGTCGATGCCGCGGTGGCGGAGGCAAAGACGGCGTTGGGTGGAACCGACATCACCGCGATCAAATCCGCGATGGAGAAGCTCGGCCAAGAATCTCAGGCGCTCGGACAAGCGATCTATGAGGCCACTCAAGCCGAGGCCGGCGCAGGCCAGCCCGGCGGTGGCGCCGCGCCCGGCGGTGGCGCTGGGCCCGGCTCGGCCGACGATGTGGTGGACGCGGAGGTGGTCGACGACGACCGGGAGTCCAAGTGACGGGCGGAAATCCAACGACGGAAGGCAATCCGCAGGAACAGGTGACGGTCACCGACAAGCGGCGAATCGATCCCGAGACAGGTGAAGTGCGGCACGTCCCTCCCGGCGCTACGCCGGGGGGGACGGCCCCGGAAGGGGCGGCGCCGGGCGGGCCGGCGGCGGGCAAGGACAACAAAGTCGCCGAGTTGACCGCCGATCTGCAGCGAGTGCAGGCCGACTTCGCCAACTACCGCAAGCGCGCGTTGCGTGATCAGCAGGCGGCCGCGGATCGGGCCAAGGCCGCCGTCGTCAGCCAATTACTAGGTGTGCTGGACGATCTCGACCGGGCGCGTAAGCATGGCGATTTGGAGTCGGGCCCGCTGAAGTCGGTCGCCGACAAGTTGGACAGCGCGTTTGCCGGGCTTGGCCTCGTCGCGTTCGGTGCAGAGGGCGAAGATTTTGACCCCGTGCTGCACGAAGCAATTCAGCACGAGGGCGACGGCGGGCACGGGTCCAAGCCCGTGATCGGCACCGTCATGCGGCAGGGCTACCAGTTGGGTGAGCAGGTGCTACGGCACGCGCTGGTAGGTGTGGTCGACACGGTTGCCGTGGACACCGACGAACCGGAATCTGCTGGGCCGGCCGCCGTGGCCGAGGACACAGCCGAAGCCGAGCAGGCCGACACGGGCGATAACGCCGACATAGCGAGTGAGTAGGGCACAAAATCAACAGGGAAAGGGTGAGAGGGGGTGACGCGACATGGCCCAGCGTGAATGGGTCGAAAAGGACTTCTATAAGGAGCTAGGCGTCTCCTCTGACGCCAGCCCCGAAGAGATCAAGCGGGCTTACCGCAAGTTGGCGCGCGATCTGCATCCAGACGCAAATCCCGACAACCCGGCCGCCGGCGAACGCTTCAAGGCGGTTTCGGAGGCGCACAACGTGCTGTCCGACCCCGCCAAGCGTAAGGAGTACGACGAAACACGCAGGCTGTTTGCCGGCGGCGGCTTTGGCGGCCGTCGGTTCGACAGTGGCGGCTTCGGTGGCTTCGGAATGGGCGGCGACGGCGCCGAGTTCAACCTCAACGATTTGTTCGATGCCGCCAGCAGAAGCGGGGGCACCAACATCGGTGACTTGTTCGGTGGCTTGTTCGGACGCGGCGGCAGCTCCCGTCCCAGCCGGCCGCGGCGTGGCAACGACCTGGAGACCGAGACCGAACTGGACTTCGTGGAGGCCGCCAAGGGCGTCGCGATGCCGCTGCGGCTGACCAGCCCGGCGCCGTGCACCAACTGCCACGGCAGTGGCGCGCGGCCGGGCACCAGCCCGAAGGTGTGTCCCAGCTGCAACGGTTCGGGCGTGATCAACCGCAACCAGGGCGCATTCGGCTTCTCCGAACCGTGCACCGATTGCCGGGGCAGCGGCTCGATCATCGAGCACCCCTGCGAGGAGTGCAAAGGCACCGGCGTCACCACCCGTACCCGCACTATCAATGTGCGGATCCCGCCCGGTGTCGAAGACGGCCAGCGGATCCGGTTGGCCGGGCAGGGCGAGGCCGGGTTGCGTGGCGCCCCGTCGGGTGACCTGTACGTGACGGTGCACGTGCGGCCCGACAAGATCTTCGGCCGCGACGGCGACGACCTCACCGTGACCGTTCCAGTCAGCTTTACCGAATTAGCTTTGGGCTCAACACTTTCGGTGCCCACACTGGACGGAACGGTCGGGGTCCGGGTGCCTAAGGGTACCGCCGACGGCCGCATCCTGCGGGTGCGCGGACGAGGCGTTCCCAAACGCAGTGGCGGCAGCGGAGACCTACTCGTCACCGTGAAGGTGGCCGTCCCGCCGAACTTGGAAGGTGCCGCTCAGGAGGCGCTCGAGGCCTATGCGGCGGCCGAGCGGTCCAGCGGGTTTAACCCGAGGGCCGGATGGGCAGGTAATCGCTAGATGGCGAAGAACTCCAAGAGAGATGAATCTCGGACATTTTTGATCTCGGTGGCCGCCGAGTTGGCGGGCATGCATGCGCAGACCCTGCGCACCTACGACCGGCTCGGGTTGGTCAGCCCGCAGCGCACATCCGGTGGCGGACGACGCTATTCCCAGCACGACGTCGAGCTGCTGCGGGAGGTGCAGCGCCTTTCGCAGAACGAGGGGGTCAACCTCGCCGGTATCAAGCGCATCATCGAGCTGACCAATCAGGTCGAGGCGCTGCAGTCGAGGCTGCATGAAATGGCCGAGGAGTTGGCGGTCTTGCGTGCCAACCAGCGCCGCGAGGTCGCCGTGGTGCCGAAGAGCACCGCCCTGGTGGTCTGGCAACCGCGCCGGTAGCAGCGCGTCGCGGTCGAGCGTGAACCGTGGGCTTCCAACGTGCGTCCAAGGCGGCTCGAAGCTCAGGGTTTGTTGCTGCGGAGGATGCCGGCGAGTTTGGTGCCGCAGTTGCCGAAGCCGGAGATAAAGGCCTGGGTCATAAGGTTCAGCATGCGAACTGCGGTGGCGCGCACCATGACTGCATTTGACGCGAGGTTGTGCTCTGGCTGTCTGTATTGCTCTCTAGTCACGTCTGCAACTCTGGCCTCTGTCGGAGGCTATGGTAGCGCTGCCCACCTAAGAGCGACAACGCGGTTTCTGCAGGTCAACGCCACCGCGAAACCCGAACCGCCACGACCAACTTGGGCACAACACCGCAGCTCAGGCGGTTGTCGCTAAGAGCCGGGCGCATCGGGTGTCCACCGGGCGCAGCGACACATGTGACTGTTGTGGCGGTGCGATGTGCCCGATTCATGGTGCGCACCACTGTATGCCGGGCCGAGTGGGTGATCGAGCGGGTCGCCGCCATCGACGTGGTCAAAGCGGCGGGCAACGTGTGCGTTGGCGGATCTTTTACTACCCGCTGCAGGCGGCGGGCCTTGAGGTGCAGCTGGTCAATGCCCGGGATGTGACGAATGTGCCGGGCCGGCCCAAGACAAGCTCGACGCGGTCAGCTTGGCCAAGCTGACCGAAAAGGGCCTGCTGCGATCATCTTTCGTGCCACCGGCTGAGATCCGGCGGCTGCGCGACGACACCCGGCTGCGTGAAGACGTGACCCGCGACCGCACCCGCTACTGGCAGCGGCTGGAAAGCCCTGGTCGCGCTCGCCCGCCCCATCCTGGTCATCGTCTGGCACCTGCTGGTCAACCTGGCCGCCCGCTTCCATGACCTGGACCCCGATTTCTACACCAACCGCATCCTCACCCAACGACGACCACGCAACCACCTCGCGCACCTCGCCGCCATGGGCTACCGGGTCACCATCGAACCCCCCGCCTAGCCCCAATACACCAGTCTCGCAACAACACCCCGCTCCGCCGAGTCACTGTCGCGTGCCCACTCACCTTGGGCATTTACCGGTCAGTCACGTCAAAGCCCCAGAATTCACACTCGAAGCTCAGGGGTTGTTGCTGCGGAGGATGCCGGCGAGTTCGGTGCCGTAGTTGCCGAAGCCGGAGATAAAGGCCTGGGTCATAAGGTCCAGCATGCTCGTGTTGTAGACGCCGGAAACGAAGTTGCCCAAGTTTGCCCAGCCCGACTCCTGCGAGCCGTGATTTTGCAGGCCCGAGACGTCTACGCCGCCAGAGTTGAACATGCCCGAACTCTCGGTGAACGAGTTCCAGAAGCCCGAGACGGCGCCCTGGGCGTCGTTGAAGAAGCCCGATGCGCCGCCAGATCCGGAGTTGAAGAAGCCCGACGACGGGTTGGTGGTCGAATTGAAGAACCCAGGGGCCTGCTGCCAGCTAAACCCGAAGGTGTAAGGGCCCACCGTCCCGTTGTCGGCGAAATGAATGGGTTGCGAGAACGTGAAGTCGATCGGGGTTTCGGGGTTGATCACGTTGGCACCGATTTCGAAGGGTCCGACATGTTCGGTGGTTATGTGTATTGGCGGGAGGGTGGCGTGCAGAACGCAACCGACGAACGGGATGTAGATGAGGCAGATCGTGACTTCTAGGCTGATGTCTATCGGGAACTGGGCGAGCGTGAATGCCTCCTGCGTAATTGCGTTGATGGTCCCCTTGATTGGTATTTCGATGTCGCCGCTGATGTCGTAGCTCCATGGCGTTTCTTGAACGACGCCCTCGTACTTGAAGCTGGCTAGCCCCTGGTATTCGCCTCGCCAGAAGAAGCCGTTGCTGTAGTTGCCCGCGATGAAGGCGCCGGTGTTGACGTTGCCGGAGTTGGCGAACCCGGTGTTCGAGTTGCCGGTGTTGAAGTAGCCGGTGTTGAAGTTGCCCGTGTTGAATCCGCCCGTGTTGTAGTCGCCCGGGTTGAAGCTGCCCGAGTTGGTGTTGCCCGCGTTGTAGAAGCCGGTGTTGTAGTTGCCCGAGTTGCCGATACCGGTGTTGACGAAGCCGCTGTTGAAGGAGCCCGTGTTAGTGGTGCCCGTATTACCGATGCCGGTGTTGTAGCTGCCGGTGTTCCCGATGCCCCAGTTTCCGGTGCCCGAGTTGCCGATACCGATGTTGTCGGTGCCGGAGTTGAACAAACCGACGTTTCCGCTGCCCGAGTTCCAGCCGCCAAAGCCGGTCTGCGCGTTGCCGGTGAGCCCGATACCGATGTTTCCGTCGCCGGTGTTGCCGAAGCCGATATTCCCGTCGCCGGTGTTGCCGAAACCGATGTTGAAGCTGCCGGTGTTCCCGAACCCGAAGTTTTGCAGAGCCGCAGTCAACCCGGGACCAGAGTTTCCGAAGCCGATGTTGCCGCCGCCGATGTTGCCGATGCCGAAGTTGCCGCTGCCGATGTTGCTGCTGCCGAAGTTGCCGCTGCCGATATTGGCGTTGCCCAGGTTGAAGCTGCCGATGTTTCCGTTGCCAATGTTGTAGTTGCCAACGTTGGCACTACCCAGGTTGAAGTATCCGTGGTCCGCCAAGCCGAAGCTGAAGCTCGTCGCGTCGGGCCCGTTGCGGAACCAACCGGCCAGGTTGGTGCCGACGTTTACCAGGCCCGAGACATTGGCCGGCGTTGCCGTGCCGGTGTTGAACCACCCGGAAATGTTGTTGCCGAGGTTCGCCCAGCCAGATTGCATTGAACCGACGTTCTGCAGGCCGGAGTTTCCGATGGCTCCCATGGCGTAGTTGAGGAAGCCCGAGTTATTGCCGAAGTTGAAGAAGCCCGACGCATTACCGGTACCCGAGTTGAAGAAGCCCGACGACGGAACCGGTGTGGAGTTGAAGAAGCCCGGCATCGGCTTAATGTCGATGAGCGTGAGGTAGCCGTTGCCGAAGCCGCCGGTGCCGCCGATGTGCACCACGGTTGAACCGTCCGGAGCGCCGATGTTGAGATTCACCGCGGGCTGCGTGCCGAAGTCGATCACGATTGGTGTGGTCGACGGGGCGGTGTTGTCGCCGCCGTGGAAATTGATGGGACCGACGGGCGCGATGACGGTGCCCTTGAGGACGGCGAGATCAAGGGTTCCTCGGGCGGGGATTTGAGGAATGGTTACGGCCGGGATGTTGACGTCCGTGATGCTGCCGACGATGGGTATGTTTATCGGGGCGTCTATGGTGAGGAAGGCGGGGACCCTCTCCATCGTGATGGTGTAGTTGAAGGCCAGTAAGCCGTGACTATCCGCCCGCCAGAAGAAGCCATTGTTCATGTTGCCGGTGATGAACCCGCCGGTGTCGAAGTCGCCGCTGTTTGCCAGGCCGGTGTTGTAGTTTCCGGTATTCGCCAGGCCGGTGTTGAAGTCGCCCCGGTTGCTGAGTCCGGTGTTGAAGTTGCCGATGTTGAACAGGCCGGTGTTGTAGTCGCCGGGGTTGGCGACGCCGGTGTTGAAGTTGCCGATGTTGAACAGGCCTGAGTTGTAAGTGCCGGTATTGCCGATGCCGGTGTTGCCGGTGCCGGTGTTGCCGATACCCCAGTTTCCGGTGCCCGAGTTGCCGAAACCGACATTGCCGGTGCCCGAGTTGAACAGGCCGATGTTGAAGCTGCCGGAGTTCGTGCCGCCGATTCCGATCTGGTTGTTGCCGGACAGGCCGATACCGATGCCGCCGGTGCCCATGTTCCCGATACCGAAGTTGCCGGTGCCGGAGTTGAACAGGCCAATGTTGGCGGTGCCCGAGTTGAACAAGCCGGTGTTGCCGATGCCCGCGTTGAAGAAGCCGGTGTTGCCGAAGCCCGAGTTCAGTGAGCTGAACCCGGATTGGTTGTCGCCGGTGAGCCCGATGCCGACGTTGTTGTTGCCGGTGTTGAACAGGCCGATGTTGTTGTTGCCGGCATTGGCGAAGCCCTGGTTGAAGTTGCCGGCGTTGCCAATTCCGACGTTGTTGTCGCCCAGGTTGAACAAGCCCACATTGGCGATGCCCGAGTTCAGCGGGCCCAGCCCGACCTGGTTGTTGCCGGTCAGGCCGATGCCGATGTTGCCGTTGCCGGTGTTGCCGAACCCGAAGTTGCCGTCTCCGGTGTTGCCGAAGCCGAAGTTGGCGTTGCCGGTGTTGCCGAACCCGATGTTGTTCAGCGCCGCCGTCAACCCCGGACCGGCGTTGCCGAACCCGATGTTGCCACTGCCGATGTTGCCGCTGCCGAAGTTGTTGTTCCCGAGGTTTCCAAAGCCGATGTTGCCACTGCCGATGTTGCCGCTGCCCACGTTGAAGTCGCCGACGTTTCCGCTGCCGATGTTCAATTGCCCGAGGTCGGCAAGACCAAGGTTGAGGATTGGCGTCCCGGACGGGCCGCGGAACAGGCCGGACAGGTCGGTGCCGATGTTTGCAAAGCCCGACAAGTTGGCCGCCGTCGCGAAGTTCGCTTGGCTGGTGTTATAGAAGCCGGAGACGGTGTTGCCGAGGTTTGCCCAACCCGATTGCAGCGAGCCCAAGTTTTGCGCGCCCGAGCTTCCCAAGGTGCTGCCGACGTTGGTGTTGCCGAAGCCCGAGAGGTTGGCACCCAAGTTTCCGAAGCCCGAGACGGTCCCGCCGGTGGCGTTGTTGAAGAATCCCGACGAAGGGGTGCCGGTGGGCGAGTTTCCGATGCCGGGGGCCGGCGGGATGTCGACGAAGACAATATGGACGGGGCCGGTGCCGCTGCGGATCGCAATCGGAATCGAAGTATTTGGTCCGCCGATGGTGATATCGATCACCGGCAGGGTACCGGTAATGGTCGGGATGACGATGGGTCCGAAGTTCAAGTCGATAATGCCGATGGCACTGACATTGAACGCCGGAATGGTGAATCCACTGAGGGCGAGGCTGTTGAGGTTGGCGTGGATGGGGATATTGATCGGGATATTTATGTCCATGTTGAGCACGGGGAATTCGGGGATATAAATTTCATAGTGGGCGCCCCATAGGCCCTGGTAGTCGCCCCGCCAGAACATGCCGTTGCTGAAATTGCCCTCGATGAAGGCGCCGGTATTGACATTGCCCGTGTTTGCCAGGCCGGTGTTGTAGTCGCCGAGGTTGAAGTAGCCGGTGTTGTATTCGCCCGCGTTGAAGCCGCCCGTGTTGGTGCTGCCCGTGTTGTAACTGCCGGTGTTGTAGTTTCCGGGGTTGACAAAGCCGGTGTTGGTGCTGCCGGTGTTGTAGCCACCGGTGTTGTAGGTGCCGGCGTTGGCGATGCCGGTATCGCCGAGGCCCGCATTCCACAGCCCCCAGTTCCCGGTGCCCGAGTTCCCGAGACCAGTGTTGCCGATGCCCGGGTTGCCGATCCCGACGTTTCCGGTGCCCGAGTTCCCGATACCGACGTTTCCGGTGCCCGAGTTGAACAAGCCGATGTTGTTGGTGCCGGAGTTGAACAAGCCGATGTTGTTGGTGCCGGAGTTCCAGGCTCCGAAACCCACCTGCCCATCGCCGGTGAGCCCGATGCCGATGTTGTTGTTGCCGGTATTAGCGAAACCGATGTTGTTGCTGCCGGTGTTTGCAAATCCCTGGTTGGAGCTGCCGGCGTTGCCGAACCCGACGTTGTAGTTGCCCAGGTTGCCCAGGCCGACGTTGTAGTCGCCCAGGTTTCCGGGACCGAAATTGTAGGAACCGTGGTTTCCGGAGAAGACGTTGAAATTACCGATGTTGCCGGTGCCGAAGTTCCCGATCCCGACATTTCCGAAGCCGACATTGTTGGTGCCGATGTTGCCGCCGCCGACGTTTCCGGTGCCGATGTTTGCAAAGCCCACATTCGCGATCTGGTTGTTGCGGAAGAACCCGGCAATGTCGTTGCCGACGTTGCCCAGGCCGGACACGTTGGCCGGTATTGCGAGGCCGGGCGTGCCGGTGTTGAGGAAGCCGGAGACGGTGTTGCCGAAGTTGGAGAAGCCCGACACCAGGTCGCCGTAGTTTTGGAAGCCGGAGATTCCTGAGCTGCCGGAGGTGAGGTTGAAGAACCCGGAGCTGTTGCCGCCGACATTTCCAAAGCCCGACACGGTGCCCGACCCGGAGTTGAAGAACCCCGATGACGGTGTGGTTGTCGAGTTTCCGAATCCGGGGGCCGCTGGGATGTCGACGATCGGGACCTTGATGGGCAGCAGTCCTCCGGTTGCGACGATATCGATCAGAGGTCCCGGGCCGGTACCGATGTTCATGTTGATTGGGGGAAGGGCAAGCGCAATATTCGGGATAAAGATTGGCGTGACGGTTACGACGTTGGAAAAGGAAATAACGCCGAATAAAGTCAAGTCGACGGTGACCGACGGAATGGTGAATCCTATGACGGTGAAGACGCCCAAGGTGCCGTTGATCGGAATGTCGAGGTAAATGGGAATATGGACGTTCACCGGGATTGCGGTGTCGGGGATGCTGATTACGTCGTCAACACCGAACAGACCCTCGTAGTCACCCCGCCACAAAAACCCGTTGCTGTAGCTGCCGGAGTTGAAGGCACCGGTATTAACGTTGCCCGGGTTGGCAAATCCGGTGTTGTAGTTGCCCGCGTTCAAGTACCCGGTGTTGTACGAGCCGGCGTTCAGGCCGGCCGTGTTGTAGCTTCCAACGTTGAAGCTGCCGGAGTTATAGCCGCCCGCGTTGCCGATACCGGTGTTGACGTTGCCCGGGTTCAAGAAACCGGTGTTGACGTCGCCAGCGTTGAGGACCCCGGTGTTGGTGTTGCCGGTGTTGCCGATGCCCCAGTTTCCGGTGCCGGAGTTTCCGATGCCGACGTTTCCAGTGCCCGAGTTGAACAAGCCGAGGTTGTTGGTGCCCGAGTTGAACAAGCCGATGTTGTTGGTGCCGGAGTTCCACGCTCCGAAGCCCTGTTGGTCGTCGCCGGTGAGCCCGATGCCGATGTTGTTGTTGCCGGTATTAGCGAAACCGATGTTGTTGCTGCCGGTGTTTGCAAATCCCTGGTTGGAGCTGCCGGCGTTGCCGAACCCGAAGTTGTAGTTGCCCAGATTCGCCAGGCCGATGTTGTAGTCGCCGAAGTTTCCGGAGCCGAAATTGTAGGAACCGTGGTTTCCGGAGAAAATATTGAAATTGCCGAGGTTTCCGGTGCCGAAGTTGGCGGTGCCGAGGTTACCTAGGCCGACGTTGAAGTCGCCCGCATTTCCGAAGCCCACATTGTTGGCGCCGACGTTGCCCAATCCCGCGTTGAATGTCGACCCCCCGGCCACCTCGTTGTGGAAGAAGCCTGCGAGGTTGGTGCCGATGTTGTACGCGCCCGAGACGTTGGCCGGCGTCCCGATCCCCGTGTTCAGCAGGCCCGACACGGTGTCGCCCAGGTTCGCCAGGCCCGATTGCATGTTGCCGTAGTTCTTGAAGCCCGAAGTTGCGGCGGTCGCATAGTTTTGGAAGCCGGAAAGGTTGGCGCCAACGTTGCCGAAGCCCGACACGGTTCCGGGTCCGCTGTTGAAGAACCCTGAGGATGGGTTGGTGGTGGTGTTGAAGTAGCCGGTCTGTGCCGGGATGTTGAAGACCGTCCAGTCGGCGGGGCCCACGCTGAACGTGGCGGGGATCAATATCTTGGTTGAACCGCCAGGTATGCCGATGTTGAACGAGACGGCGGGACCCGTAGCGGTGACTGGCGCGAGGGTGACCGAGTTGATTACGCCAGTAAGCAGCGGGACCCCCGGGGAGATCTCGAACCCGTAGTGGACGTCCGCAAGACTAATCCCGCTGTAGACGGTGTTGGTAAAGCCGGCAGTGATGGGGATATCGATGGGAGCGGAGCCGTCGACATGGCCGGGAATTTCGGGAATATGGATGGTGTAGCTCGCGCCCCACTGGCCCTCCTCATCACCCCGCCACATCAAGCCATTGGTCATGTTGCCGGTGAGGAAAGCGCCGGTGGCAATGTCACCTTGATTGGCAACGCCCGTGCTGTAATTGCCAATGTTGTACAGGCCGGTGTTGTAGTCACCAGGATTGGCTATGCCGGTGTTGGCGTTGCCGGCGTTGTACCAACCGGTGTTGTAACTGCCCGTGTTGGCGAAGCCGGTGTTGACGGATCCGATGTTGAAGAAGCCGGTGTTGGTACTGCCGGCGTTGCCGATACCGGTGTTGAAACTGCCGGAATTGCCGAAGCCCCAGTTTCCGTTGCCCGAGTTGCCAATTCCGACGTTATTGCTGCCCGAGTTGAACAGGCCGATATTGCCGGTGCCCGAGTTCAGCCCGCCGGCGAAGTTGATGCCCAGTTGGTTGTTGCCAGTTAATCCGATACCGAAGTTGTCGTTGCCGGTGTTGCCGAAGCCGATGTTGCCATCACCGGTGTTGCCGAACCCGAAGTTGCCGCTGCCGATGTTGCCGAAGCCGACGTTGTCCACCGCCGCTGTCAAGCCGGGACCCACATTCCCGAACCCGATGTTGCCGCTGCCGATGTTGCCGCTGCCGAAGTTCTGGCTGCCGATGTTGCCGCTGCCGAAGTTGCCGCTGCCGATGTTTCCGCCGCCGAAATTGAAGTCGCCGATGTTTCCGCTGCCCACGTTCAAACGGCCCAGGTCTGCAAGACCCAAGTTGGCGATTGTCCCCGCGTTGTCGCGCAGCACGCCGGCGAGGTTGGTGCCGGTGTTCATCAAGCCCGAGACATTGGCTGGCGTCGCGAGGCTCGCGGTGCTGGTGTTGTAGAAACCCGAGACGCTGTTGCCCAAGTTTGCCCAGCCCGATTGCAGCGAGCCGTAGTTTTGGAGGCCCGAATTGCCCATTGCCGTCCCCAAGCCGCTGTTCACGAACCCCGAACTGCCGCTGCCGAAGTTCGCGAAGCCCGACGTACCACCGATGCCCGAGTTCGCGAAGCCCGACGACGGGTTGGTGGTGTTGTTCCCGAAGCCCGGGGCCGGGTCGATCTTGAGGAACGTGATCGTGCGGCTCTCGATGGCGCCCTGAAAGGTGATCGGTATCGAGACGTTCGGACCGCCGATGGCGAGTGTGACATTCGGAATGTTGAGAGTGGAGGCGCCCAGAATTACCGGGCCGAAATAGAAGAAGCCGCCCAGGTAGTAAGTCTTGGGGAAAACCGTACCTGCCTCGGTGACCTGGATCACCTGGCCGCCGAGGTTCATCACGTAATTTACCGGGATGACGAACTGTTCATTTATGGGCACGTATGGGGTAGTGACCGAGAGGTCGATGGAAATTTGGCCATGGTTATCGCCGGAGATGAGGAAGCCATTGTTATAGTTGCCGGTGTCGAACGCGCCGGTGTTAACGTTGCCTGGGTTGAAATAACCGGTGTTGATGTTTCCTGTGTTGTAGCCGCCGGTATTGGTGTTGCCCACGTTGAAGCTGCCGGTGTTGGTGTCGCCGACGTTGAACAGGCCGGTGTTGTAGTCGCCCGTGTTACCAAAGCCCGAGTTGAAGATTCCGGCGTTTAGTGAGCCCGTATTGTAGCTGCCCGCGTTGCCGAATCCGGTATTTCCGTTACCTGGGTTTCCGATGCCCCAGCTCCCGATTCCTGCGTTTAGGAAACCCGAATTCCCGATGCCCGAGTTTCCGATACCGATATTTCCGGTGCCGGAGTTGAAGACGCCAATATTGTTGGTGCCGGAGTTGAACAAGCCACTGTTGCCGGTACCCGAGTTCAGGGTGCCGATACCGAACTGACCGTTGCCGGTCAGCCCGATACCGAAACTGTCGTTGCCGGTATTTGCAAAACCGATGTTGTTGTTGCCGGTATTCGCAAAGCCCTGATTGTAGTTGCCCGCGTTCCCGAAGCCGATGTTGTAGTTGCCCAGGTTTCCAGAGCCGAAGTTGTAGTTGCCAAAATTTCCGGAGCCGATATTGAATATGCCGATATTGGCATTGCCGAAGTTTTGGCTGCCGATGTTGCCGCTGCCGAAGTTCTGGCTGCCGATGTTGCCGCTACCGAAAATGTTAAGACTGCCGATGTTGCCGCTGCCGAGTACGTTGGAGCTGCCGACGTTTCCGCTGCTGAGGATGTTGTAGTCGCCGATGTTTCCATTGGCGATGATATTGTAGTAACCGGTATTTGCATTAGCGAGAATATTGCCGGCACCTTTGTTCGCCAGGCCTATATTAAATGTCACTGGTCCACGGAAGAAGCCAGCCATGTTACTTCCGGTATTAACGAAACCGGAGACATACGCCGGCGTCGTGATAGCCACCAGGCTCGTGTTGAAGAGGCCCGACACGGTATTGCCGGAGTTAAAGGCACCCGACTCCAGGGCACCCGAGTTGGCCAGGCCCGAGTTGCCGATGCCGATGGCACCCTGCTGTGAGTTGAAGAAGCCGGAATTGTTGGCGCCGGAGTTGAAGAAGCCCGATGCCGCCCCGGCGCCATTGTTAAAGAAGCCCGACGAGGGGGCGGTGGTCGAGTTTCCGTAGCCGGGGCCTCTCCCGAAAAGCCAGCCCTGATTGTCGCCCCTCCACAAGAAGCCGTTATTGTTGTCGCCCCCGTTTAAAGCACCGGTGTTGACGTTGCCACTATTCGCGAATCCGGTGTTGTAATTGCCGGTATTGAGATAGCCGGTGTTGTAGCTGCCCGCATTGAAGCCACCCGTGTTGCTGCTGCCCGAGTTGTAGCTGCCAGTGTTGTAGTTGCCCGAGTTCGCGATGCCGGTGCTGGCGATGCCGGAGTTGAAGAATCCAGTGTTGGCATCACCCGAATTGCCGATGCCCGTGTTGTAGCTGTTGCCCGAGTTACCGATGCCCCAGTTTCCGGTGCCGGAGTTGCCGATGCCGACGTTCTCGGTGCCGGAATTGAACAAACCGATGTTGCCGGTACCCGAGTTGAAGGATTCGAACCCGGATAGACCGTTGCCGGTGAGTCCGATGCCCTGGTTGTTGTTACCGGTGTTGCCGAAACCGATGTTGTTGTTACCGGTGTTGCCGAAGCCAATGTTGCCGCTGCCAGTGTTGCCGAAGCCAATGTTGGAGAGGCCGGCCGTCAGACCCGGACCCACGTTTCCGAAGCCGATGTTATTGCTGCCGCGGTTTCCGCTGCCGATGTTGTTGCTGCCAATGTTTCCGGAACCGATGTTGAAGTCGCCAACGTTCGCATTGCCGGTGTTGCCCTCACCGACATTTGCGAAGCCCAGGTTGCCGAAGATTCGTTGGACGAGAACGCTCAAGGCGTCTGGCGTGCCGGCAGCCGCGGCAGGCTGGCTCGGCATCCCCGGGGCGAACGGCGTCAACGCGGAAGCGGCGGCCGCGGCCCCGGAGTAGTAGTCGAACATTGCGGCCACATCCTGGGCCCACATCTGCTCATACTGGGCCTCGGCCGCGGCGATCGCCGGGGCGTTCTGCCCCAGCAGGTTCGAAATCACCAGCGACACAACCTGAGCGCGGTTGGCCGAGATGACTGCTGGGTGCACCGTGGCCGCGAGCGCCGCCTCGAAAGCGGCCGCCGCTACCCGCACCTGGGTGGCCGCCTGATCGGCTTGCGCCGCTGCCGCGTTCAGCCATCCCAAATAGGGTGCCGCCGCGCCCGCCATCGCGACCGACGCGGGACCCTGCCATGCGTAACCCACCAAGCTTGAGGTCACCGACGAAAACTGACCCGCGGCCAAACCCAACTCGTTGGACAGCCCCTCCCAGGCGGCCGCCGCGTTGAGCATCGGCTCCACCCCCGCACCGAGCAACAGACGTGCCGAGTTGATCTCTGGGGGCAGCACCGCGAAGCTCATCACCTGGTCCCTTACTTGAACCGTTCGTCACTTGAACCGTTCGTCGTCACCGCAGTGGCGGTCGGTGCCATACATCCCGTCAGGTGCCTGAACGTCTCAGAGGTCGATTATTCAACAGTTGTCAGCTTCAGGGTCGTCTTTGGGACGCCAAAAGTTTACACATGTCAATAATTCCAAGACGGTGTCGGCCCCCCGCGCAGCGGCCCGTCGCGATGTTGGTTTCAGACCGCGTCGTTGGGCCGTGCAGTTCGGATCCCGAATCCGTCAGCGATGTGCAGATCACGCCTGCTCGAGGCACAAATTGTGCCGCCACCGACGACGACTGGTCGCGCAGCGTCACGACGTGCACTTGGTCACCCTGGGCGCACGTCTGCGCACAACTGCGTAGTACCGCCGCGAACCAGGTGGCAGGCATACGACCCCCGCCGCCCAAATCTACGCGTCGTGGCCGATGGGATTTGTCGCGCCGAATCGCACAGTAAGAGGCACCTGAAGGTTGATTGGAAGAAGGAAGACCCACATGAAGACCCTCAAAGGCCGGGTGGCACGTGTTCGCGCGTTGCTGAAATCGACTCCGGATGGCTTGGCGCCGCGTCAGGGCTGCACAAGATATCGCCCGGCGCGCTATGCATACCTGGAGGAGGGCGGCATGGCACGCGCGGCGCATCGCCTCTGAGGGCTGTGAGCATCACACACGGCTGGCGGTGGTGAGACAATGGGCCGCGTCGTACCCGCCAGCACGGCCGTGGTCACCAAAGGGATTTCCGGGCCGCATTTGTGCTTGCCAGCAAGGAGCTAGCGCGATAGCGGGTCGTGCTGGATACGTTCCGGTGGAGCGCCTTTGGCGATCAGGGCGGCCCTGGTCGCGCGGATCATCGCCGGTCCGCCACTGATCAGGATTTGCCGGTCGCCCCAGCCGCCGTACTTGGTGACGACGTCGGGCAACCGACCGGTTTGGCGAACGTGCAGGCCGCGCGGCGGCGAAACATCGGGATAGTCGGCGGCCCAGGACGGATCGCGGTTGTACTCCGAGACCGGCGAAACCGAAAGCCACGGATTGTGCGCCGCGATCTGCCACAGCGTGCGCAGGTCGTACAGTTCGCAGAGGTAGCGCGCACCGAAGAACAGGTGCACCCGCGGGTTTTCGGCGTAGCGGCTCAGCTCCATGATCAGTGCGCGTAGCGGTGCCAGCCCGGTGCTGCCGGCGACCATCAACACGTCGCCGCCGTCGCGGTCGACCCGCAGTCCGCCGTGCGGACTCGACAGTCGCCATCGATCGCCCGGCCGGGTTTCGCAGACGATGGCGTTGCTGACGATGCCGCCGGGGACCACGCGGATGTGAAACTCGATCCCACCGTCGGCGTCGGGCGGTATCGCGGGGCTGAGGAATCGCCAGCGACGCGGGCATTGCGGGACATGGACGTTGACGTACTGGCCGGCGTGAAAGGGCAGCGGGCGGTCCAGTTGCACCCGGACGACCGCGAGATCCCTTGACACCCGCGAGTGCTCGATGACCGTGGCGTCCCACCAGGCGGGCCCGTCGTCAGATTCGGCGGCGCCGCTCATCACCCCGGTGATCAGGTTGAGCGACTGATCTGCGGCTCTTTCGACGGCGCCGGTCCAAGCTTCGGCCAGGCAACTGCGCAGCGTCGCATACAGCGCGCGGCGCAGCGTGTCGTAATGTGTAGGCAGCACGCCGTATTTGCGGTGATCCCGGCCGAGTTGGGCTAGGAAGGCCACCGGTTCCTCGGCACGCCGGGCGACCAGTTCGCCGAATACCCAGTGCAACGCGTGCGCGAAAGCGGCTCGCTGGCCGTCCATTTCGGGCGGGAACAGGTCGCGCACCGAGACGTCAAGAGCGAACCAGTGTGTGTAAAACCGGTGGACGAGGTCCGGGTCATCTGGGTTGAAGGCGGCGTGCAACACCCGCAGCGCATCCCGGTCCTCAAGGCCCACGGACCCCGATTCTAAGCCCGTCACCGAGACCGGCCTATAGGGCGTGAATTCCCTTGTACAGCACCGCTAGTCCGATTAGCACCAGGATGGCGGCAACCACGGCGGTGTTGTGCTTTTCCATCCAGTGCTTGAGTCGCTCCAGCGGGGCGTCGAGGCGATCGCCCGCGGCCACGTAGGCCAGGATTGGGATCGCAACAGACGATGTGGCGAAAGCAACGAAAATCGCGGCGGTGAGCACTGTCCCCGAGGCGCCCAGCGCGTCGGTGCCGATCGCCAAACCGGCTGCCGCGCAAACGAACAGCACCTAGAGGTTGAGCACGGCAAGCGCGGCGCCCGTCATCCCGGCACGGGCAGTGATCGACGTGAGTGTTCGCATCCAGGCTGGTATGTGGTCGTGTCCACGCCGGGTAAACCAGCGGATCACGCCGAACGCAATGAGCGTGATGCCGACGCCGATCCGCAGCCAGGATGCCCACTCCGGGGGCTGCTCACGCAGGCCGCCGAGCATGTTGGAGATGCCGATGGCGATCGCCGTCAATCCGGCTATCCCGAACACCCAACCGGCGAGGTAGGCGAGGCCGCTCTCACGAGGATGCGGCGTGTGCAGGACGAGCACCCCCGGAATTATCGATAGCGGCGAAACCGTGATCACCAGCGCCAGCGGCAGCACCTCCACCATTTGCAAACCCTTCCGACGGTCACGCGAGAACGGTAGCGGACCGGTTCCTGTGAATCGGCTGAAAGGCCGGGGTAGCCCTGGCGGTCGAAGGATGCGAATTCAGCATGCTCGATGCACCGAATGTCCTAGCATCGACCCGTGGTCAGGCCAGAGCCCTCGCCGCGGGTATGTGAGCTCATCCGTGCCGGAGCGCGGATCGTCTTGAATTCCAGCCAAGACTTCCTCGACGCGGTTGATCGCGACATGCTGGCCGCCAACCCAACCATCGCTAACGATCCCGGCCTCGCAGCAATGGTCAGCCGCGCCAACCGGGCCAACCTGATCCACTTTGCCGCTGCCAACCTGCGTAACCCCGGCGCCCCGGTGCCCGCGAACCTCGGCGGCGAGCCGCTGCGCTTGGCACGCGAACTGGTGCGCCGCGGCCTAGCCAGGTCGGTGCTAGAAATCCACCGCATCGGACAAAACGTGGCCTGGCAGCGCTGGCATGACGTCGCGTTTGGCCTTACCTGCGACCCTCAAGAGCTGCGCGAACTGCTCGACGTGCAATTTCGCTTGGCCAACGACTTTGTCGATGCCACGCTGGCTGGCATCGCCGCACAGTTGCAGTCGGAATATGACGAACTGGCTCGCGATGGTCGTGCCGAATGCCGCAGAGTCGTCGATCAGATCCTCGAAGGCGAACCCGTCAACCCTGCGCGTTGCCAGGCACGATTGGGCTACTCTCTCGACCAGTCTCATACCGCCGCCATCATCTGGACCGACCGGCTCAATGGCGACTACAACCAGCTTGACGACGCCATGGGCGCGGTCGGCCGCCTGGCGGGATGGCCGCGCCCACTGTGCGTGGACGTCGACGCCGAAACCCGTTGGGTGTGGGTCAACGACGCGGTTGCCCTGGACAGCGACCAGATCGCCACGGTGCTCATCAACGCGTCGCAGGCACGCATCGCGATTGGGACCACCGCGAAAGGAATCGACGGATTCCGGCGCAGTCACACAGAAGCACTCACCGTGCAGCGCATGATGGTTCGGCTGCGATCACCTCAGCGAGTCGCGCGCTTCGAAGACGTCGAGATGATCGCGTTGCTCACGGAAGATTCCGCCGGCGCAGACGACTTCATCAAGAACACCCTCGGAGATTTGGCCTCAGCCAGCCCCTCCTTGCGGCACACCGTTCTGACATACATCGAGGAACAATGCAACGCCACGCGTACCGCAAAACGCCTCTACACCCACCGCAACACCTTGCAGCACCGGCTCGACACAGCTGACCGACTCCTCCCGCGGCCCCTCGACCAAGCCAGCGTTGAGGTCGCCGTCGCGCTCCGAACCCTGCGGTGGCGTGGTGGTCAAATAGTTGATTCCACCCGACCGCGCACCCACGCGCACCACAACGGCACCGTGCAGCAGTGCACTGGCTAGCTATCGACCGACGATGAAGACTCGATGTGGCTGCGGGAGACCCGCCCGAGGGGACGGTGGGCGCTGCGCGCCCCGCCGGGCGAAACATAAACTTGAGCGGAACAAACTCAATCTTCGACTCGTAGCGCCGGTGGATCGAATTGTGGCTGATGCCCAAGTGCCGGCACAGTGCCCGCAAGCTGGTGCCGTGATAGCCGAGGTCTGCGAACGCGTCCAGCAACTGGTCCAAGAGCTCGGACCCCTCGATGACCTTCGGCCGCGGCACAAACCCAGGGATGGGGCCAAACGTACCTGTTGGAGTTCGTGCAGGACTGGACGACGTGCATTCCAGACCACAACCGGCGACGGCGCACCGACCGCCACGCGAGAACGGCAGCCGATGGCGGGCCTGGGCCTGGTGTCCTACGCTGGGCCGCCAGCGCCGCTCTGACCGCCAACGCCGCCGGTGCCGCCGCTACTGCTACCTGCGGGGTTGCCGGGCTGGCCAGTGCTGCCGGGCGTTCCGGCAGCCCCGCTGGCGCCGGTGCCGCCGGTACCGCCCGTGCCGCCGGCGCCGCCTCTGCCGCCCAAGCCGCCGTCGGGGTTGCTGTCGACCCTGCCGCCGGTGCCGCCCCTGTCCCCCAGCGCCACCAGCCCCTTCGGTGCCGTTGCCGCCGACTCCACCGACACCGCCGGCGCCACCGGCACCGCCGATGCCACCGGCACCCGACAGCAGGCCGCCCGCTCCGCCGGCACCGCCGGTGCCGCCCGCACCCCCGGCGCCGCCGACGCCACCCGACTCACCCGGGGCGATGCCCGCACGTCCAGCGGCACCGGTCGCCCCCGCGCCGCCGGCACCACCAGCCCCGCCATCGCCGTGCAGCCAGGCGTGGCCTCCCGCTCCGCCCAGCCCACCGGCTCCTCCGGCCGCCGTGGCCGTCCGACCGACGCCGCCGTCACCGCCGTTGCCGGACCACCAACCGCCATTCCCGCCGACCCCGCCGGCTGCACCCGCTCCGCCGGTTCCGCCACTGCCGCCATTGCCGAGCAATCCGGCCGATCCCCCAGCGCCGCCGGCCATCCCGGCCTCGGTCGGGGAATAGCCGGTGCCGCCATTGCCGTACAAAAGCCCGCCAGCGCCACCATTGGGGTTGGCCGCTGTCCCGTTGGCGCCGTCGCCGATCAACGGGCGCCCCAGCAATGCCTGTGTGGGCGCATTGATCGCGCCCAGCACGCCTTGCTGCAATATCTGCAGCGGCGAAGCATTGGCCGCTTCCGCGCTCGCGTACGCCACACCAGCCGAGGTCAGCGCGCGCGCAAAGTTGTCTTGAAGGGCCGCGGCCTGCGCGCTGAGCGCCTGATACTCCCGGCCGAAGTTGCCGAACAGAGACGCGATGGCCACCGACACTTCGTCGTCAGCGGCGGCTAACACCTGAGTGATCGAGAAGGCGGCGGCGGCGTTGGCGGCGCGTACCGCCGAAGCAATCCCAGCCACGTCCAAGAGGCGCCCGCCAACGCCTCTGGCATCGCTATCAACAACATGACCAAGCCTCCAGCCCCGAGTAGTGGCAACTCGCGACGTAAAAGCTATGCAGAAGTTGTTGAAAGAATGCTGAGCAACTATTGGATCGTCACTTCGATCCCGCGGCTGATGCCGGTGTCGCATTTGCCGCCCGTGCCCCAAGGTCGCTGGGTTCGCTAGAGTTGAGCGGAACAGACTCAACATTGACGGCGTTGAACAACCCGACAAGCATTTTTTGTGTATCCGAACGGAGGCGTCGTGGACTCTTTTAATCCGACAACCAAAACGCAGGCGGCGCTGACGTCGGCTCTGCAGGCGGCTTCGGCAGCTGGCAACCCCGAGATCAGACCCGCGCACTTGCTGTTGGCGCTGCTGACGCAGAACGACGGGATTGCCGCACCGCTGCTGGAGGCTGTCGGTGTCGAGCCCGCCACCATTCGCACCGAAACCCAGCGCCTGCTTGATCGGCTGCCGCAGGCCAGCGGCTCCAGCTCGCAGCCCCAGCTGTCCCGGGAATCGCTGGCCGCCATCACCACCGCGCAGCAGCTGGCCACCGAGATGGACGACGAATACGTCTCCACCGAACACCTGCTGGTCGGGCTGGCCACCGGCGACTCCGACGTCGCCAAGCTGCTCACCGGTCACGGCGCCTCGCCACAAGCTTTACGGGACGCGTTTGTGAAGGTGCGCGGCAGCGCGCGGGTCACCAGCGCCGACCCGGAGTCCACATACCAGGCGCTGGAGAAGTACTCGACCGACCTGACGGCACGGGCCCGCGACGGCAAACTGGACCCGGTTATCGGGCGCGACAACGAGATTCGCCGCGTCGTGCAGGTGCTGTCCCGTCGGACCAAGAACAATCCGGTGCTCATCGGCGAGCCCGGCGTCGGCAAGACCGCGATCGTGGAGGGCCTGGCCCAGCGCATCGTGGCCGGCGATGTACCGGAAAGCCTGCGCGACAAGACGGTGATCGGTCTGGACCTTGGGTCGATGGTGGCCGGCGCCAAGTACCGCGGTGAATTCGAGGAGCGGCTCAAGGCCGTGCTCGACGACATCAAAAACTCCGCGGGGCAGATAATCACGTTCATCGACGAGCTGCACACCATCGTCGGCGCCGGCGCGACGGGTGAATCGGCGATGGACGCTGGGAACATGATCAAGCCCATGCTGGCCCGGGGCGAGCTGCGGTTGGTCGGCGCCACCACGCTCGACGAGTACCGCAAGTACATCGAAAAGGACGCCGCGCTGGAGCGCCGTTTTCAGCAGGTGTTCGTCGGGGAGCCGTCGGTGGAGGACACGGTCGGCATCCTGCGGGGCCTCAAGGACCGCTATGAGGTGCACCACGGGGTTCGGATCACCGACTCCGCGCTGGTGGCCGCGGCGTCGCTATCCGACCGCTACATCACGGCCCGATTCCTGCCAGACAAGGCCATCGACTTGGTCGACGAGGCCGCCAGCCGGTTGCGCATGGAAATCGACTCGCGGCCGGTCGAGATCGACGAGGTGGAGCGCCTGGTGCGCCGCCTGGAGATCGAAGAGATGGCGCTGGCCAAGGAGGAAGACGAGGCGTCCAAGGAGCGCCTGGAGAAGCTGCGCGCCGAGCTGGCCGACCAGAAGGAAAAGCTGGCCGAGCTCACGGCCAAATGGCAGAACGAGAAGAACGCGATCGACATCGTCCGCGAGCTCAAGGAACAGCTCGAAACGTTGCGCGGGGAGTCCGAACGCGCCGAACGTGACGGCGACCTGGCCAAGGCCGCCGAGCTGCGGTACGGGCGCATTCCCGAGGTGGAGAAGAAGCTCGATGCGGCGTTGCCTTCTGCCCAGGCCCGCGAGGACGTGATGCTCAAGGAAGAGGTCGGACCGGACGACATTGCCGATGTGGTGTCGGCATGGACGGGCATTCCGGCCGGGCGCCTGCTGGAAGGTGAGACGGCCAAGCTGCTGCGGATGGAAGACGAGCTGGGCAAGCGGGTTGTGGGGCAGAAGAAGGCCGTGCAGGCGGTTTCCGACGCCGTGCGACGCGCCCGCGCCGGGGTCGCCGATCCCAACCGGCCCACCGGTTCGTTTATGTTCCTCGGCCCCACCGGTGTCGGGAAGACCGAGCTGGCAAAAGCGTTGGCGGACTTCCTCTTCGACGACGACCGGGCGATGGTCCGCATCGACATGAGCGAGTACGGCGAAAAGCACTCGGTGGCCCGACTGGTCGGTGCGCCTCCCGGCTACATCGGCTACGACCAGGGCGGTCAGCTGACCGAGGCGGTGCGCCGCCGGCCCTACACCGTGGTGCTGTTCGACGAGATCGAGAAGGCCCACCCGGACGTGTTCGACGTGTTGCTGCAGGTGCTCGACGAGGGCCGTTTGACTGACGGTCAGGGCCGCACGGTCGACTTCCGCAACACCATCCTCATCCTGACCTCCAACCTGGGGTCCGGCGGCAGCGAGGACCAGGTGCTGGCCGCCGTTCGGTCGGCGTTCAAGCCAGAGTTCATCAACCGGCTCGACGACGTGCTGATCTTCGACGGGCTCAACCCAGAAGAACTGGTGCAGATCGTCGACATCCAGCTCGCGCAGCTGGGCAAGCGGCTCGCGCAGCGGCGGTTGCAGTTGGAGGTGTCGCTGCCGGCCAAACGCTGGTTAGCGCACCGCGGCTTCGACCCCGTGTACGGCGCTCGGCCGTTGCGCCGGTTGGTGCAGCAGGCGATTGGCGACCAGCTAGCCAAGATGCTGCTCGCCGGTGAGGTGCACGACGGCGACGTGGTGCCGGTCAATGTCAGTCCGGACGGCGACTCGCTGGTCCTGGGCTAGGTGTCGCCCAGCTCGAACGCACGGGTTTGGGCGCCGGCGTCGATGATCGCCTGGAGCCGTTCGTGGGCGACCGGCTGCGCGAGGGTTTCGCGAAACAGCTGATCCTCGATGCGCAGGCCGGTCGTGAGGTCCGCGGTCAGGGCGGCGTCGACCGCTCGCTTGGCGGCGGCGATGGTCGCTGCCGGAGCCGACGCGATCTGTGCCGCCAGCTTGTCGACGAACGGCCTTAGTTCATCGGCCGGCAGCGCGCGGTCGACATATCCCCAGGCCTCGGCGGTAGCGGCGTCGACGTCCATGCAGCCGAGGATGACCTCGAGGGCCCGCCCACGACCGACCAGTCGGGGCAGTCGCTGCGTGCCACCGCCCCCGGGGATGATCCCCAGCGCCACCTCAGGCTGGCCAAAGCGGGCGCTGCCGAGCGCGGCATAGCGCATGTCGAAGGTCATCGCGAACTCGCTGCCGCCGCCTCGGCAGATGCCTTCGATGACGGCGACGGTGGCCTTGGGCAGGGTTCGGAACAACTCCATGGTCGCGTGGAAGGCTGAGAGCTCGTCATGCAATGCGGTATCGGATTCGGGGCCGGTCGGCAGATCCAGAATCAGCCCGACGTCCGCGTGCGCAATGAAGAACTCCGGATCGGCCGAGTCGACGACGAGCACGCGAACCTTGTCGTCGACCGCGACTTGCCGCGCCAGCCGGCCGATTTCGTCCAGCAGCTGCAGGTCAAGCAGGTTGATCGGCGGATGGTCGATCGTGGCGCGGCAAATGCCGTTGTCCGCGGCGATGTGCAGGAGCCGGTAGTCGTCGTAGGCCATAACCCGAACCCTAGGACGGGCTTCGCGAGCGTAACCACACCGCCAGAATCCCTGCCCAAAATCGCAGCCACGTGACGCTCGCGGGACCCTGTGATTGGGTTGTGACCTGGTCGGATTCTCTGTTCGGCCCCAACAGCAGATAGGCTATTCGCCAATGGTCCCGCTTTGGTTCACACTCTCCGCACTGTGCTTCGTCGGTGCGGTGGTGTTGCTGTACGTCGACATCGATCGTCGGCGGGGCCGCAGCAGGCGCCGTAAGTCGTGGGCGCGGTCGCACGGATTCGACTACGAACGTGAATCAACCGAGATACTGAAACGCTGGAAGCGCGGCGTGATGTCGACGGTGGGCGATGTTGCGGCCCACAACGTGGTGCTGGGTCAAATCCGCGGGGAGGCGGTCTACATCTTCGACCTCGAGGAAGTCGCCACCGTGATCGCGCTGCATCGCAAGGTGGGCACCAACGTCGTGGTCGATCTGCGGCTCAAGGGGCTCAAAGAGCCTCGGGAGAGCGACATTTGGTTGCTGGGTGCAATCGGGCCGCGGATGGTGTACTCCACCAATCTCGATGCGGCCCGGCGGGCCTGCGACCGGCGCATGGTCACGTTCGCGCATACCGCGCCCGACTGCGCCGAGATCATGTGGAACGAACAGAACTGGACGCTGGTCAGCATGCCAATCGCGAGCACTCGCGCCCAGTGGGACGAGGGTCTGCGCACCGTGCGCCAGTTCAACGACCTGCTGCGGGTTTTGCCGCCGCTGCCTGCCGAGGCCCCACAGGAATCGGGCGAGCCGAAGCCACACAGCGCGGCACCGGGCCGTCCGTTGGCGCCGGCGGGCCGGGCGGAGTTGCCTCCGCGACGCGCCGAGCAGGATGTCGCCGGTCTGGTGGGTGATGCGGGCCGCCCTGGACAGGCCCGGCCGGCTGAGCCCGTTCGGCGTGAGGCTGAGCCGGTGCGTCGCGACGAGGGCCGCTCCGAAGCGGGTCGCCGGCCGCCGCACGGTCGCAACGGCAGTCAGGCCACCCACTACCAGCGCTAACGGACCGGCGCTTCGCTACGCTGTCGCACATGCCTCGCCCCGTCGCGCTGATCACTGGGCCCACGTCCGGGATTGGCGCCGGCTATGCGCGCCGGTACGCGCGCGACGGCTATGACTTGGTCCTAGTCGCCCGGGACGTCCACCGGCTCGAGCAGCTCGCCGACGAGCTGGCCACCCTCAACAGTCAAGCCGGCAACGTCGAGATTCTGCCCGCTGATCTGGCCCATCCCGTCGACCGCGAGAAGGTCAGCGCCCGGCTCACCGAAGGCGTTCGGGTACTGGTGAACAACGCCGGCGTCGGCACCTCCGGGGAATTCTGGACGGCAGATCCGGCTCTGCTGCAAGCGCAGTTGGACGTCAACGTGACCGCGGTGATGCACCTCACCCGGGCCGCAGTTCCGGCTATGCTCGCCGCCGGCGCTGGCACCGTCATCAACATCGGCAGCGTCGCCGGTCTGCTGCCCGGAAGAGGGTCGACGTACTCGGCGTCGAAGGCGTGGGTGGTCGCGTTCAGCGAGGGGTTGGCCAACGGGTTACAGGGCACCGGCGTCGGGGTGCACGCGGTGTGCCCGGGCTATGTCCACACCGAATTCCACAGCAGAGCCGGCATCGACATCGCCAAGCTGCCGTCGTTTATGTGGCTCGAGGTCGACGACGTGGTCAGGCAGAGCCTGGCCGATATCGCCGCCGGAAAGGTGATCAGCATCCCCAGCACGCGGTACAAGGCGTTGGTAGCCAGCGGGCGGATGATTCCGCGAGGACTGATGCGGGCAGCCGTCAAAAGGTTTGGTAGTGGCCGTGGCCGTACCTAACCCTGAACGGGAGGAGCTCGCCGAGCTGGTGCGCCGGCTCTCGGTGGTGCACGGCCGTTTCACGCTGTCGTCGGGCGCGGAGGTCGACTACTACGTCGACCTACGCCGCGCCACCTTGCATCACCGGGCGTCCGCGCTGATCGGGCGGCTGATGCGCGAACTCACCCAAGACTGGGACTACGCCGTCGTAGGCGGTCTGACACTGGGTGCCGATCCGGTAGCGACCGCCATCATGCACGCGCCGGGCCGCCCGATCGACGCATTTGTGGTTCGCAAGTCGGTGAAATCCTATGGCATGCAACGACTTATCGAAGGATCCGACGTTTCCGGTCAGCGGGTGCTGGTTGTCGAGGACACCAGTACGACGGGCAACTCGGCGCTGACGGCGGTGCGCGCCGTCCAAGAGGAGGGTGGCGAGGTGGTCGGCGTGGCTACTGTGGTGGACCGCGCCACGGGTGCCGCCGAGGCTATCGAAGCCGAGGGTGTCCCTTACCGCAGCGTGCTGGGCGTTGCCGATCTGGGGCTGGGCTAGGCCGCCTGCGGTGCGCACACTCATTGCGTTGGCGCTGGCTGCGGCTTGCTTGGCGGGGTGCGCGAGTTCGAACCATTCCGGTCACATCTACGGCGCTCAGACTGCCCGGTTCGGTGAGTCGCTGGCGGTGCTGGGCTGGAACATGTCGGTGTCGAATCTGCGCTGGGACGGTGACTACGTGCTCATCGACGTGGACGCGTCGCCAAGCGACCCCAAGGCGCCGCACGCCAAGGCTGAGGACATTCGGTATGGCTTGTACGGCGCTCTGGCCCACCCGCTAGAGGTCGGCGGGCTGGGCAGCTGCGGCGACGCGATGAATCGCGTGGCCAACGTCACCTCGGCGCTGTCGGCGCCACCCGACCGGCTTACCGGCACGGTCTGTCTGGGTCCGCTGAAGGACCGAAGTGCGGTCCGCGGTGTGTACATCTACTCACCGCGTGAACGGATCGCCGATACCGCGGCGGCATATCCAGCGGCGTTTCCGGTGGGGCTGTTGCCGACAAAGGAAAACGACACCGGCCTGGTGGTCAAGACGATCAGTGCGGAGGCGTGGCGCGCCGACGGTATGCCGGTGACCAAGGCCCAGCTGGGCGACCCGGCGGCGTTCACCGGCGATGGCTACATGCTGCTGGGGCTGGAGGCCAACGCCGTGGCGGCCCGATATCGCGACGACTCCGCGGCACGCGGCGGTCCCATGATGCTGCTCGCGACGCCGACCCTGCCGGGACGCGGGCTGAGTCCGGCCTGCTCGGCGTACGGGTCGTCGGTGCTCATCCTGCCCGATGCGTCGCGGGACGCGGTGCGGGTCAACGCGTCATTATGCACACAGGGCGAAATCAGCCAGGCGCTGCTGTACGCGACTGTGGCGATCGTGGGGACGCACGCCGCGGTGTGGACCACTCGATGAGCGAACCCGGGCCTACCGAATGGGGCGCATCGGCCGGTCTGGGGGCCGGCGGCGTCGGGCCCTGGCCAGGTGACCCTCCCGACGACCCACGGTACGACCCAATCTTGTTGCGTGACGGGGACACTCGCAATGTCGTCGACGCGTACCGGTACTGGACCCGCGAGGCGATCATCGCCGATATCGACAGGCGCAGGCACCCGCTGCACATTGCGATCGAAAACTTCGGCCATGACGCCAACATCGGCGCGGTGGTGCGCACCGCCAATGCGTTCGCCGTCGACACCGTGCACATCGTGGGTCGTCGGCGCTGGAACCGGCGTGGTGCCATGGTGACCGATCGTTACCAGCGGTTGTGCCACCACGACAGCACCGCCGAACTGCTGGACTTCGCGGCGGGTGCCGGTTTGACGGTAGTTGCGGTGGACAACGTTCCCGGCGCAGCGCGACTGGAGGAGACCGCGCTACCGCGGGAATGCCTGTTGGTGTTCGGTCAGGAAGGTCCGGGCATCAGCGATGACATCCGGGCGGGCGCGGCGATCACGGTGTCGATCGCCCAGTTCGGCTCGACGCGCAGCATCAACGCCGGTGTTGCGGCCGGGATCGCGATGCATGCCTGGATTCGGCAGCATGGGGACCTCGGCCACGCATGGTGAGGTTCCGTCAGCGCGGTTGCGCGGGCCGCATCTTGAACGAGACCTCCAGCTTGATGCGATAGGTGATCTTGCCGTCACCGTCCACCGCCATGTCCTGCTCGATGACCCGAGCAACGCGGATGTCGTCGACGCTGTCCCGCGCCCGCTGCACCGCTTCGGCCGCGGCCTGCTCCCACGAAGTGGGGCTGGTGCCGATGATGTCGATCACCTTGTACACGCTCATGGGGGTAAAGCGTATAGCTTCCGCGACGGAAACGGATCGGGCGTCGATGGTCTAGGGCCGCCACACCGAGGTAGGTCGTCGGGTCAGCCGTTCGCGCCGTCCTCGCCCGGTGCGCCGAGGTTACCGTCGAGGCCCTTGCCGCCGGGGTTGGCACCGGTGCCACCGGCGCCACCCGTGCCGACGTCGGTGGACCCGACCCCGCCCGCACCCCCGAGGCCGCCAGCGCCGGTGTTGCCGGCGCGGCCGATCAATCCGCCAGCGCCGCCCCCGCCGCCATGTCCACCGTCACCGCCGTCACCGCCGTCACCGCCGTCGCCGCCGTCGCCGCCGACCCCGCCATTGCCCTGGGTCACGTTGACGCTGCCGGGGCCGCCGTTGCCGCCGGTGCCGCCGTCGCCGCCGGGCGCGCCGACGCCGCCGGTGGCGCCAATGCCGCCGTTGCCGCCGTGGCCGCCGTCGCCAACCAGCAGCCCACCACGACCACCGGCACCCCCGTTGCCGCCGTGACCGCCGTGGCCGCCAGACGCGCCGTCGCCGCCGGCGCCGCCGGCGCCGCCGTCGCCGCTGCGGACCAGACCGCCGGTGGCGAAGCCGGAGCCGCCATTGCCCCCGTTGCCGCCACGCGCGCCAACGCCGCCGTCGCCGCCGGCACCGCCGCCACCACCACCGCCGCCGGGAAAGCTGCTGGTCGAGACGCCTTGACCCCCGTTGCCGCCGTTACCCCCGTTGCCTCCGGGGGCGCCGGCGCCTCCGTCGCCGCCGCGGCCGCCGCCGCCTCCGCCGCCTCCGCCGCCGCCGCCACCACCGCCAGCGCCGCCGCCGATGCCGCCCCCAGTCCCGCCCTGCGAATCGGCGCCACCGGCGCCGCCGTCGATGCCGCCGCCTGCGGCGCCGGCACCACCCTCACCGCCGCCGCCGGCGCCGCCAGCGCCACCGCCGCCGCCACCCCCACGGAAGCCGGACGCCGAACCGTTGCCGCCGGCGCCGCCGTTGCCGCCGGGCGCCCCGGTGCCGCCGTCGCCGCCCGCGCCGCCGCCCGTGCCGCCGTGGAAGGCGGTGCCGGTGCCGCCGTTGCCGCCGGCTTGCCCGGTGCCGCCGTCGCCGCCGGGGCCGCCGCCGGCGCTGCCGCTGCCTACGGAACCGCCGGCCGCTCGGTCGATGCCATTCCAGGTCTGGGTCGGGTTGACACCGGCCGCGCCGGTCGCGCCGGCCCCGCCGTGCCCGCCGGCCCCGCCGGTGCCGAACAGTCCGGCGTTGCCGCCGACACCGCCGTTGCCGCCGTCACCGCCGAATACGGTGGCGGCGCCGCCGTGCCCGCCCGCCCCGCCGTTGCCGGTCAACCACCCGCCGGCGCCGCCGTTTCCGCCGGCCCCGCCCGACCACCCGGTCCCGCCGGCGCCACCCGAGCCGATCAACCCGGCCGAACCGCCGTTGCCGCCGGCTTTGCTGCCGCCGCCGCTGGTGTAGCTGTAGCCATTGCCGCCGTTGCCGTACAACAACCCCCCGTCTTGCCCGTTGGGGTTCGCGGCCGTCCCGTCGACGCCATTGCCGATCAGTGGGCGCCCCAACAACGTTTGGGTGGGCGCATTGATCACCGCGAGGATGTTCTGCTGCAGCGTTTGCAACGGCGACGCGTTGGCGGCCTCAGCGGTCGCATACGAGATGGTGGCATTGGTCAACGCTGCGACAAACCGCTGGTGAAGCTGCTCGACCTGGGCGTTGACCACCTGATACTGCTGGGCGTGATCGGAAAATAGGGCCGCGATGGCCGCGGACACTTCATCGGCGCCGGCTGCCGCCAAGGCAGTGGTCGTGCGGGCCGCGGCAGCGTTGGATGCCCTGATTGCCGACCCAATAGTGGCCGCATCGGCCGCCGCAGCATTCAAAACCTCTGGCGTCACAATCACAAATGACATTCCGCACCTCCTAGCAAGCCCGAAGCACTCAGGATCCCGACCGGCGAACGCCTGGTTCAACGGTGGAACGCAACAAACGACGTCAATGAACAGTGCACAATGCACAACGGTTGGGCCGGCGTGGAAGTGGCTAGCTCCAGAGAGTGACGTGAACCTTCGGGCGAAACCTTGTCACGCCGACGCCGCTGCCCCGGATCATCGCCTGGATGCACCTCGGGGTGGTGATGAAGCGAACGAGTTCGGACACGGCGGGTTGGCGCGCCGATGGCGCCAAGGTGGCCGCACACCACTCGCCGGCCTTGTCTAGTCCCGGACCGGTCAGGTGGGTCAGCCGTCCGGCGGCAAGATCCTTGGCGACCGCGAAGCCGATAGTCAGCGTGGCACCGCCGACCCGCATAACTTCCTCCAGCGCAGCGGCGTCACTTTGAAAGATCCTTTGCCGCGATTCCGGAATTGCCAAGTCGCGCAACATGGTTGCGATCTCGCCGTCCACGCTTCCGGCTGACGGGCCAAGCATCCACTGTTGCTGTCGCAACAGCCCGGTTGTCGGAATGCCCACGGCTAACGGGCTTTTCGGAGCGACGACGGCGATGATCTGATACTTCAGGAAGGGCCGGACAAAGATCGCACCGTCGGAACCGCGCGAACTCTCGCTGGCCGGGCCAATGGCGATGTCGACAGCGCGCGAGCAGATCAGGTCGCGGAACTGGCTCGTTGGATGCACGCTCAACTCAACGGACAGGTCGTCGGCGCGCGACGAGAACAACTCGATCAGGCCGGGCGCCGCGTGCTCGGCGAAGGTGCTGGACGCGGCGATGCGCAACAGCCGGCGGCCATGGGCGGCCTCGGTGACCTCGATCGCCGTCTGCTGTTGCAGACCCAGGATTTCGACCGCGCGGCTGGCCAGCCGCAGCCCGCCGGGCGTGAAGGCCAGCCCGGCGCCGGTCCTGGTGAACAACTGATCGTCGAGCTCCTTGCGCAGCGCCGCAACATGCATCGAGACTCCGGCGTCGGAAAGGCCTAGTTCCGTGGCGGCGGCTCGCACCGAGCCCAAACGCACCACTGCAGAATAGGCCCGAAGTTGAGCCGGGGTCATGAGGCCAGCCTAGTTTGGGGGCCTACTTCCGGGGGGCCTACTTTTGGATGCGTGCGTGACGTGCTTGCCGAGCTGATGTCGGTTTGGCGCGCGGGTGACACCGCGGGGCTGGCCACGGTGGTCCGAACGATGCGGTCGGCGCCGCGGGCGCCGGGTGCATCGATGGTGGTGGCGCCAGACGGTTCGGTGAGCGGGTCGGTGTCCGGCGGTTGCGTGGAGGGTGCAGTCTACGAGCTCGCCACGCGCGTCGCACGCACTGGGCGGGCGCGGCTGGAACGGTACGGCGTGAGTGACGACGACGCCTTTGCCGTCGGTCTGACCTGTGGCGGCATCATCGACATCTTCGTCGAGTCGGTATCGCGTGCCGCATTCCCCGAACTTGGCGCGGTGGCCGACGACATCGGCGCCCACCGACCGGTCGCCATCGCGACCGTCATCGCCCACCCGGATGATCAATGGATCGGCCGCCGGCTGGTGGTCCGTCCGGCATCGGCGGCGGGGTCGCTGGGTTCGGTGCGCGCTGACGCGGCGGTCACTGACGACGTGCGAGGTCTGCTTGCCTTGGGCCGCAACGAGATTCTCAAGTACGGTCCCGACGGGCAGCGTCGCGGCGAAGGTATGGAGGTTTTCGTCTCCAGCTACGCGCCGCGTCCTCGGATGCTGGTGTTCGGTGCCATCGACTTCGCCGCTGCCCTGGCGCGGCAGGGGTCGTTCCTTGGCTACCGGGTTACCGTCTGCGACGCCCGTTCGGTGTTTGCTACGTCGGCGCGCTTCCCGACGGCCGACGATGTTGTCGTCGATTGGCCCCATCGGTATCTGGCCGCTGAAGCGGCGGCGGGCGCCATCGACGAACGGACGGTGGTCTGCGTGCTCACCCATGATCCGAAGTTCGATGTGCCGGTGCTCGAGGTGGCGCTGCGCCTGCCGAAGGTCGGATATGTGGGAGCGATGGGCTCTCGGCAAACCCACGACGACCGGATGGACCGACTGCGGGCGGCGGGGCTGACCGACGCCGAGCTGAGCCGGTTGTCCAGCCCGATCGGACTCGACCTCGGCGCGCGCACCCCCGAAGAGACCGCGGTCTCGATCGCCGCCGACATCATCGCTCGGCGGTGGGGCGGCGGGGGCCGGCCGCTGGCCGAGATCGTCGGCCGAATCCACCATGACGCGCAGGTAGAGGGCTAGTTCAAGGATTACTTAACTCGATATTGACGCCTATTCGATAGCGGCAGACACTGAGCCGCATGCAAGTACCTGGCCCCTTCGAGTACGAACGCGCAACCAGCGTCGATCACGCCATCGGACTGCTGGATCGGTTGGGGGATACGGCGCGCATCGTCGCCGGCGGACATAGCCTGCTGCCGATGATGAAGCTGCGCATCGCAAACCCCGAGTACCTCGTCGATATCAACGACCTGGCGCCTGAGCTGGGGTACGTGATCACCGATCCGACGCTGGTTCGCATCGGCGCCATGACCCGCCATCGCGAGATCCTGGAGTCGGACCGGCTGGCCGCGGTATGTCCAATTTTCCGCGATGCCGAACGGGTGATCGCCGACCCCGTGGTGCGCAACCGCGGCACCCTCGGCGGTTCGCTGTGCCAGGCCGATCCGGCCGAGGATCTGTCGACGGTGTGCAACGTGTTGGGCGCGGTGTGCCTGGTGCGCGGGCCGTCGGGTGAACGCGAGATCGCGATCGACGACTTCCTAGTGGGCCCGTACGAGACGGCGGTGGCTCCCAACGAGATCCTGATCGAAGTGCGAATACCGGTGCGGCACAACACGTCCAGTGCCTACGCCAAGGTGGAGCGGCGGGTCGGCGATTGGGCGGTCACCGCGGCCGGCGCGGCGATCACGCTCGACGACGGTGCTATTGCCGCGGCTCGGGTGGGCCTGACCGCGGTGAATCCGGACCCCACTGCGCTGGCGGAGATCTCGGCGGGGTTGGTGGGCCGGCCTGCCACCGAGGACACCTTCGCCGAGGGGGGCCGCCTGGCTGCGCAAGCCTGCGACCCGGTGACTGACGTTCGCGGCACCGCCGAATACAAACAGCACCTTGCCTGCGAATTAACCATCCGCACGCTGCGCTCCGCCGCCGAGCGAGTACGCAGTATCCCTGCGCCCGAAGGGAATTAAAGGAGCAAAGCTTATGCACGTAAACATGACCGTCAATGGAGAACCGGTCAGCGCCGACGTCGAGCCCCGGATGCTGCTGGTGCATTTCCTGCGGGATCAGCTGCGGCTCACCGGAACTCACTGGGGCTGCGACACCAGCAACTGCGGAACGTGTGTGGTCGACGTGGACGAGGTTCCGGTGAAATCGTGCACCATGCTGGCCGTCATGGCATCCGGCCACAGCATCCGGACCGTGGAGGGGCTAGCGGGGCCGGACGGCTCCCTCGACCCGGTGCAGGAAGGTTTCATGCGATGCCACGGGCTGCAATGCGGTTTCTGCACACCGGGAATGATGATCACCGCCCGCGCCCTGCTGGACCGCAACCCCGACCCCGATGAGGCGACCATCCGGGAGGCCATCTCCGGCCAGATCTGCCGGTGCACCGGATACACAACCATCGTGCGGTCTATCCAATGGGCCGCGCAGCACCCCAAGACAGAGGCGGTCAGCTCATGACGACCATCGAGTCTCGTCCACCGTCACCCGAAGACACCGTCGACAACGACCAAAAGCCGTGTGGCCATGGCCGGATGCTGCGCAAAGAGGATCCCCGCTTCATCCGCGGCCGCGGCAAGTATGTCGACGACGTGTCGCTGCCGGGCATGCTGCACCTGGCGATCCTGCGCTCGCCGTACGCACACGCTCGCATCGTCAGCATCGATGGGACTGCGGCCCTTGCCCATCCGAAAGTCAAGGCGGTGGTGACCGGAGCGGCGCTGGCGGAGAAGGGTCTGGCCTGGATGCCGACGCTGTCCAACGACGTGCAGGCGGTGTTGGCCACCGACAAGGTGCGCTTCCAGGGCCAAGAGGTGGCGTTCGTCGTTGCCGAGGACCGGTATTCGGCGCGCGACGCGCTGGAGTTGATCGACGTCGAATACGACCCGCTGGATCCGGTCGTCGATGTGCGTAAAGCCCTTCATCCGTCCGCTCCGGTGATCCGCACCGACCTTGAAGGCAAGACCGACAACCACTGCTTCGACTGGGAGACCGGTGACGCGGCGGCGACGGACGCGGCCTTCGCGAAGGCCGACGTCGTGGTCAAGCAGGAGATCGTCTACCCCCGGGTGCACCCGGCGCCGATGGAAACCTGCGGTGCCGTAGCCGATTTGGACCCGGTCACCGGCAAGCTGACGCTGTGGACCACCTCCCAGGCGCCGCACGCCCATCGCACGGTGTACGCCTTGGTTGCCGGTCTGCCCGAGCACAAGATCCAGGTGATCTCACCCGATATCGGCGGCGGCTTCGGCAACAAGGTGCCGATCTATCCCGGCTATGTGTGTGCGATCGTGGGCTCGCTGTTGCTGGGCAAGCCGGTCAAGTGGATGGAGGATCGGAGCGAGAACCTGACCTCGACGGGCTTCGCACGCGACTACATCATGGTCGGCGAGATCGCCGCGACGAAAGAGGGCAAGATCTTGGCGATCCGGTCCAATGTGCTGGCCGATCACGGCGCGTTCAACGGTCAGGCGGCGCCATTAAAGTACCCGGCCGGATTCTTCGGGGTGTTCACCGGCAGCTACGACATCGAGGCCGCCTACTGCCACATGACCGCGGTGTACACCAACAAGGCGCCCGGCGGCGTGGCTTACGCGTGCTCGTTCCGCATCACCGAGGCGGTGTACTTCGTCGAGCGGCTGGTAGACTGCCTGGCCTTCGAGCTGAAGATGGACCCGGCCGAGCTGAGGCTGCGAAACCTGTTGCAGCCCGAGCAATTCCCATACCAGAGCAAGACGGGATGGGTGTATGACTCGGGCGACTACGAGGCCACCATGCGCAAGGCCATGGGCATGATCGGTTACGACGCGTTACGGGCCGAGCAACAGGAGCGGCGGGCCCGCGGCGAGCTGATGGGCATCGGGATGTCGTTTTTCACCGAGGCCGTCGGCGCCGGGCCGCGCAAGGACATGGACATCCTCGGCCTCGGCATGGCCGACGGCTGCGAGCTACGGGTGCACCCGACGGGGAAAGCCGTTGTGCGGCTATCGGTTCAGACCCAGGGCCAGGGCCACGAGACGACGTTCGCACAGATCGTCGCCGAGGAGCTGGGCATCCCGCCCGACGACATCGACGTCGTACACGGCGACACCGACCAGACGCCGTTCGGGTTGGGCACCTACGGCAGCCGGTCCACTCCGGTTTCGGGTGCGGCCGCGGCCCTGGTGGCGCGCAAGGTCCGCGACAAGGCCAAGATCATCGCGTCGGGCATGCTGGAGGTTTCTGTCGCCGACTTGGAGTGGGAGAAGGGCGCGTTCCACGTCAAGGGCGACCCATCGGCGTCGGTGACAATCCAGGATATTGCGATGCGCGCGCACGGCGCCGGTGATCTGCCCGACGGCATCGAGGGCGGCCTGGACGCCCAGATCTGTTACAACCCGTCGAATTTGACTTACCCGTACGGTGCGTATTTCTGTGTGGTGGATGTCGATCCGGGCACCGGGGTGGTCAAGGTGCGGCGCTTCCTGGCCGTCGACGACTGCGGCACCCGGATCAACCCGATGATCATCGAGGGCCAGGTGCATGGTGGCATCGTCGACGGCATCGGCATGGCGCTGATGGAGATGATCGCCTTTGACGAAGAGGGCAACTGCCTTGGCGGCTCGTTGATGGACTATCTGATCCCGACCGCGCTCGAGGTGCCACACCTGGAAACCGGATACACCGTGACGCCGTCGCCGCATCACCCGATCGGCGCCAAGGGCGTTGGCGAATCGGCCACGGTCGGGTCGCCGCCCGCGGTGGTGAACGCGGTGGTGGATGCGTTGGCGCCGTACGGGGTTCGGCACGCCGATATGCCGCTGACGCCGTCGCGGGTGTGGGAGGCAATGCAGGGTAGAGCTAGGCCCCCGATCTAGCAGGTGTAGATGACGATCAGCGAACGGGCTCAGCAACTAGTGGCCGCGCGCACGCCGTTCGTGCACGCGACCGTGGTACGCGCGCAACAGCCCACCTCGTCACGTCCTGGCGACGAGGCAATTCTGCTGGCGGACGGCACCATCGAGGGCTTCGTCGGCGGCCACTGCGCGCAGAACTCGGTCCGCAAGGCGGCGCTGGGTGTATTGCAGGCCGGCGAAAGTGTGTTGCTGCGAGTACTTCCCGACGGCGACGTCCACTTCCCGGAGGCCCCGGGCGCCTGCGTGGTGGTCAATCCATGTCTGTCCGGCGGCTCGCTAGAGATCTTCTTGACGCCGCAGTTGCCACCCCCGCTGGTCCGGGTCTACGGTGCCACGCCGATCGCCGACGCATTGATCCAGGTGTGCGAGGTGTTGGGGTACGACGCCCGACGCGAAGCCGACCTGTCCGACACCACCGCGGTCGTGATCGCCAGCCACGGCGGGCCGGAAGCCGAAATCATTCGCGCCGCGCTGGATAGCGGGATCGGCTATATCGGGTTGGTGGCCAGCAAGGTTCGCGGCGCGTCGATCCTGAACGAGCTTGAACTGACCGACGCCGAACGTGCCCGCGTCCACACCCCGGTCGGGCTGGCCATCGGAGCCAAGACGCCGGCGGAGATCGCGGTGTCCATCGCCGCGGAGCTGATCGCTGCCCTGCGCAACGGCGGCGCATGACCGCGCGGCGCGTCACCGGTGTCGTGCTGGCCGCCGGCGGTTCCAGTCGCTTGGGCATACCCAAACAGCTACTGCCATACGGGAATACGACCCTGCTTGGCGCGACACTCGACGTAGCCCGGAGCGCCGGATTCCACCAGCTGATCGTCACCCTGGGTGGCGCCGCGCAAGCGGTCCGCAACCAAGTCCGGCTGGGTGGCGTCGACGTGGTGAGCGTCGAGGACTTCGGCACCGGTTGTTCGGCATCACTGCGTGCCGCGCTGGAACGGGTGGGCCGGCAGTCCGCCGGGATCGTGTTGATGCTGGGCGACCAGCCGGGGGTAGGCTCCGCGACCCTACGGCGGATGATCAACGAGGGCCCACCCAACGACATCATGGTGTGCCGATACGCCGACGGGATCGGGCATCCATTCTGGTTCAACCGCAATGTGTTCGATGACATTTCCCAACTGCACGGCGACAAGGGGGTCTGGAAACTCATCGCGTCCGGGCGGCGCCTGGTAAGTGAACTCGCCGTGGACGGCCCGGTGCCACTGGACGTGGACACCTGGGATGACTATCGGCGCTTACTGGAATCGGTGTCGTGATGTTCACAAACCCCGATGACGTGGCTCGCCGATTCGACCGTGAGGATTACCTGCTCGACACCGGCACAGCGTCCGCGATCTACCTCGCCGTGACCCTGGGCAGGCCGCTGCTGCTGGAAGGTGAGCCCGGCGTCGGCAAGACGACTGCGGCGAAAACCCTTGCGGCGGTGTTAGATAGCACGCTAGTGCGATTGCAGTGCTATGAGGGATTGACCGCAAACGAGGCGCTCTACGACTGGAACTACCAACGCCAGTTGCTGTCTATCCGACTGGCCGAGGCACGCGGCACGACGATCGAAGAGGCGGATCTCTACACCGAGCGGTATCTGGTGGACAGACCCATTCTGCGGTGCGTGCGCCACCGCGGCTCGACACCGCCGGTGCTGTTGATCGACGAAATCGACCGGGCAGACGACGAATTCGAGGCGCTGCTGCTGGAGTTCCTCGGTGAATCCGCGGTCACCGTCCCCGAAGTGGGCACCTTCGTCGCCGAGCGCCCCCCGATCGCCGTGCTCACCTCCAACCGCAGCCGAGACCTGCACGACGCGCTGCGCCGGCGCTGCCTCTACCATTGGATCGACTACCCGGAACCGGCCCGGGCTGCCGCGATCGTTCGTCGGACGGTACCCGGGGCCACCGCGCCGCTGATCGAGCATGCCACCCAATTCGTCAGCAGCGCACGCGATCTCGACCTGGACAAGCCGCCGGGAGTGGCCGAGACCATCGACTGGGTCGCCGCGCTGGTGTCGCTTGGGGTCGCGGACCTCGTCGACGAGTCCCTCACCGCGGCGCTCGTCAGCCTGGGGACGCTGGCCAAGACACCCGATGACCGTAGTCTCATTCGTGAAGCGTTTATCGAGTACAGCCGCACATGAGAGGACTTCAAGGATGAAGATCGCCAACCAGTTCACCGTCAGCGCGCCCATCGAGCGGGCCTGGGACGTGCTGTCCGACCTGGAACAGGTGATCCCGTTGATGCCGGGGGCGCAGCTGACCGGCCACGAGGGCGACGACTACCTCGGCAAGGTCAAGGTCAAGGTCGGGCCGGTAACCAGCGAATTCAGCGGCAAGGTGCACTTCGTCGAGCAGGACCGCGACCAACACCGCGCGGTAATCGACGCCAAGGGCAAGGAGGAGCGCGGCACCGGCAACGCGGCCGCCACGGTCACCGCGCAGTTGCACGAGGCGGGGGAGCGCACCCAGGTCACCGTCGACACCGACCTGAAAATCGTCGGCAAGCTGGCCCAATTCGGCAGCGGGATGCTGCAGCAAGTGTCGGAGAAGTTGTTGGGCCAATTCGTCGAATCCCTAGAAGCCGAACTCAAAGCCCCAAGCCAAACCAGCCCGGAGGGCCCAGAAAGCCCGCAGCCGCAACCCGCCGCCGCCCCGGCCGAGCCCGAGCCCATCGACCTACTAGACCTCGCCGGTGGTGACCAGCTCAAGAAGTATGGCGCCGCTGTGGCGGCGGTGCTCGCCGTGTTGCTATTCATCTGGGTACTGCGCCGGCGGGGCTAGATCACCGTGAACACCCCAGCGCTGCTGCGGGGCGTCGATCTAGCGGCGTTCGCCGCCGCGCTGGTAGCGCGGCTGCGCGGTGTGGGTGTACTGGTATCCGCCAGCGGCCCAGCGAGTTTCGTGCACGCGCTGCGGCACCTGGTCCCGCAGACCCAGTCGGCGCTGTACTGGGCCGCTCGGTTGACGTTGGTCAACCGGATGGAAGACCTCGGCGCCTTCGACGAGGTATTCGCTGCGGTTTTCGGCAGCCTGGAACACGACCCGACCACAGCGCTACCGTTGCCCGGTCCAAAGACCCCCGCTGCCGGCACCCTGCAGCGCGCAGCCAGTTCGTCGTCCGGCACGGCCGAGCGCCTGCCCTGGGTCACCCGAACCGCCACCGACTCCGACGGCACCTCCGGTACCGGCATCCAGCTACCCGATTTCTTGCCCAGCCGCATCGCTGTCCTGGCCCAAGAACCGTTCGACCAATTCGATGCCGACGACCTGCGTCTGCTCGGCTCCTGGCTGGAGGCGTCGATGAAGCACTGGCCGAAGCGTCGCAGCCTGCGGTTCGAGTCCAGCCCGCATGGCAAACGGATCGACCTGCGCGCCACCATGAATGCCTCCCGTTCGACCGGCTGGGAATCGGTGCGACTGGCGCGCACCCGCCCGCGTCGCCGGCCGAGGCGGGTGGTCCTGGCTTGCGATGTGAGCCGCTCGATGCAGCCCTACGCCGCGATCTACCTGCATTTGATGCGCGCGGCGGCACTACGCAAGGCGGGACTGCGCCCCGAGGTCTTCGCCTTCTCGACATCACTGACGCGGCTCACGGCGGTGCTGTCGCACCGCTCGGCAGAGGTGGCGCTGGAAAAGGCCAACGCCAAGGTGACTGACCGGTACGGCGGCACGTCGATTGGCCGCAGCATCGATGCCCTACTAAGCCCACCACACGGCAATGCGTTGCGCGGCGCGGTGGTGCTCATCGCCTCCGATGGCTGGGACAGCGACCCGCCCGAGGTACTGGATCACGCGATGGCCAGGTTGCGTCGCCGCGCCGAGATGCTGATCTGGCTCAATCCCCGTGCGGGACAACGAAATTTCGAGCCGCTTGCAGGTTCCATGGCCACCGCCTTGCCTTATTGCGACCACTTCCTACCGGCGCATTCCCTGGCGGGACTGCACCAGCTGCTTTTGGCGCTCGGTGGCGACGACCCGGCGGTGAGCTCCGACAGCCGGCGCAGACCGGTCTAAGACCGAGTGACCAAACACGTTTCTGTGAACGGATTATATTGTGACACAATCGAATTAAGTTCAACCGTTGCTATTCGCAGCGGTAGATCAAAGCGTGGTCAATAGCTCCACATCGCGTCCCAGTGCGAGAGCCAGGATGGCCGCGTCGAACGTCACTAGACGGACTCCTCTTCGGCGCGCAAGCGTAAGGAGATGCGCGTCGGTCACTTGGCGGTGACTGACGATCGCCGGAACATCCTCGTCGACGAGTGACACGTCGTCGGACAGGAACTGGTGACCAGGCCGCGGCGCGCCAGCTCAGAGATCACCGCGCCCACGGACCGGCGCTCGCCGGCGGCAAGTTCGCGTGCCGCGGCGACCACGTCGTCATCCATATCGAGTGTTGTCCGCACCTTGTGATGCTACGGAGTCAATCAGCCCAGACTTAATGCGTTACCCGCGGACAGCTCGGTGCGAGAAGTGTCTTTCAGGGTCGCGCGGAACATTGCGTGCCGGATCCGCCGTCTCCTCGGCGGCCAGCGGCACTCCCTCGACAGCGAGGAAGAACCAGATGGCGAACGGCAAGGCCGACCACACGCCGAGGTAACCGTGCGGCAGAAAGGCCGATGCGCCCAACGCATGGGCCGGCGCGATGTTCGTCAAATTTGACCAGGTGAAATGGTTCATGGTAGCGAAAACGAAAATCGCGATGTCCACCAGCGCTATTCCGGTGATCACGAACATCACTTTCAGCGCCTCACCCACGCCGGCCAGGTGAATACCAATGAAAAACGCGTAGATCACCAAATACACCCACCAGCCGTCTCGAATGCCGAATAACCCGAGCGACTGCACGTATGCGCCGATAAACGTAGCGACAGCCGCCGGCGCGATCGAATACTCGATCAACACCGCGGTGCCCGTCGCGAACCCGCCCCACGGCCCCAGCGCGCGCCGGGCGAACGTATAACCTCCACCCGCCGCGGGCAGTGCCGACGACAGCTCGGCCATTCCCAACACCAGGGCCAGATACATCGCGGCAATCACCCCGGCCGCGATCAGCAATCCGCCGAACCCACCGCGGGCCAGGCCAAAGTTCCAGCCCGAGTAGTCACCCGATACGACGTAGCTGACACCCAGCCCCGCCAACAACAACCAGCCGGCGCTACGGTCTGCAGCTGTCGTTTCTCGAGGTAGGCAGACTGATCACTTGCGACCACGTCGTTTCCTCCGTTTAACCATGCATCGCGCATTTGGCGTGCTAGAAATGGCGTGGAGCACGTGCTCCACGCCTGACATTACAGGTGGCACGCATTTTTTGCGCGGTCGGAGTTCGATGGTGGATTTTGCGGTGTTGCCGCCGGAGATTAACTCCGGTCGGATGTATGCAGGGATGGGTTCGGGGCCATTGGTGGCGGCCGCACAAGCGTGGGACGGGTTGGCTGCCGAATTGAATTCGGCGGCCACGTTGTATCAAGCGGTGGTGGCTGAGCTAACTGGTGAGCAGTGGGTGGGTCCGTCGTCGATGTCGATGGCCGAGGCGGCGGCTTCGTATGTGTCGTGGATGAGCGCCACTGCGGCTGCGGCTGCGCAGACCGCTAGTCAGCTCAGGTCGGCGGTCGCAGCTTATGAAGCGGCATATCTGGCTACCGTGCCTCCGGCGGAGATCGAGGTTGACCGGGCGTTGTTGGCGGCGTTGGTGGCCACCAACCTTTTTGGGCAAAATAGTTCGGCGATCGCGGCTACCGAGGCGCAGTATGCGCAGATGTGGGCCCAGGATGCCGCGGCGATGTACGGCTATGCCGGGGCCTCGGCGGGCGCAACGATGTTGACGCCGTTCACCGCACCGGCGCAGCACACCGACCCGGCAGCTATGGCCCCTCTCTCGACGGTGCCCGCCTTACTAAACCAACTCTCCTCGGGATCAGCATTCGGCAGTGCTGTTGGGTCTCCTCGGCACCGTTCCGGTGCATGCCTTCCAATCGCTGATCGAAGGCACTCTAGGTTTGGGCACGTTCTCCTACGGTGTGAATTTCCTTGTGTCTGGCGTCATGTTGACTGCGGCGCCGATGATCGCTGTGTGCTTCAACCCGTTGGCCGCTACGCTCTCGGCGCCGGCGGCGGCGGTGGCAGCCGCTCCTGAGGGCGCGCTGGCGCCGACCTTAGTAGGTTCGTACGGCTCAGATGTGGGCGTGTCAGCGTCGGCCGGTTTAGGAGCGGCGGCGTCGGTCGGAAAGTTGTCGGTGCCGCCGTCTTGGGTTACGAAGTCGCCCGAAATCCGGCTTGTCGCAACGGCATTGCCGACAACCTCAATGGGCGAGTCCTACGGCGGCATGCCGCTGGTGGGTCCGGTGACGAGCGTTGTCAACGCGCCACGAGGCGACGGGTCCCGGGTCCGCTCCGCAATGCGTGCCAAGGTTCTTGCCGGGCCGGATGAGGAGCTGGGCAACCGACGTGGCCCAGACCGTGGTCCAGATGGAGACCCGCTTAGCGAACGGGATGAGCTCAACCAGTTGCGCAAAACGGCAACTCAATTGGCCAAGCAGCGCGATGTGCTCAAGCGCACGGCGGCGACGCTGATTCAGGAATCGAGGGAGAAGTAGGAAAACGTGCTGCCGCACATAGGGCAGGATCGGCAGGTATGGATCAGGTATGGGCCAACCGGGCAGCTAGCTCCGAAGCCGCCGTCACGCAACGGCACCTGAAACGGCTCTGGGCGCTGCCGGGAACTCAGCTGGGAGTCGTCGCATATCCGCCGGACCGCAAAGACCGGTTGTTCGGCACCTGGCACTACTGGTGGCAGGCGCATCTGCTGGACTGCCTAGTCGATGCGCAGCTACGCGACCCGCAGCCGCAACGGCGCATCCGGATCAATCGGCAGGTCCGCTCGCAGCGGGTCCGCAACAACTTCTCGTGGGTCAATAACTACTACGACGACATGGCCTGGCTGGCGCTGGCGCTGGAACGTGCCGCCCGGATAGCGGGCGTCGAGCGCAAGCGCGCGCTGCCGAAGCTCGCCGATCAGTTCGTCAAAGCCTGGGTGCCCGAAGACGGCGGTGGCATCCCGTGGCGCAAGCAGGACCAGTTCTTCAACGCGCCCGCCAACGGCCCGGCCGCGATCTTCCTGACCCGCTACGGCGACCGGATGCGGCGGGCCCAGCAGATGGCCGACTGGATCGACGAAACCCTGATCGACCCCGACACCCACCTGGTGTTCGACGGCATCAAGGCCGGCTCGCTGGTCCGCGCCCAGTACACCTACTGCCAGGGTGTGGTGCTCGGCCTGGAAACCGAACTCGCCGCACGCACCCATGACGACCGGCACGCGCCACGCGTGCACCGTCTGGTCACGGCCGTCGGCGAACACATGGCGCCCTTGGGTGTGCTGCGGGGCGCCGGCGGCGGGGACGGCGGCCTGTTCGCGGGCATCACCGCCCGATACCTCGCGCTGGTGGCCACCACGCTGCCGGGTGATTCCGCCGCCGACGTCGCCGCCCGCGACACGGCCCGCGCGATAGTGCTGTCCTCAGCGAAGGCTGCGTGGGATTACCGGCAAACGCTGGACGGGTTGCCGGTTTTCGGGGCGTTCTGGGACCGGGACGCGGAACTGCCCGTCGCGGCCGGCAAGCAGGCGGAGTTCGTCGAGGGCGCGGTGATGAGCTCCGAAATCCCCGAGCGGGACCTGTCGGTGCAGCTTTCCGGGTGGATGCTGATGGAGGCCGCGCATGCGGCCACCGATTCACTCGGGTAGCGCGGGCTCGGACGCGGCCTCGGCTGCTTTGGTTTTGGCACGTCGCGACCGATAGCCCCGCCAGGCCGCGATCAGCGCCGGCAGCACGGATACGAACACGATGGCCAGGATGATCTTTTCCAGGTTTTGGTTGACGAACGGCACAGTGCCCAGGAAGTAGCCCGCCAGCGTCACACCGCCGCCCCAGAGGACGCCGCCGATTATGTCGAACCCCAGAAACACCGGATAGCGCATGTAGGACACCCCGGCGACCACCGGAGTGAAGGTCCGCAGGAACGGCGCGAACCGGGCCAGAATGATCGCCCAAGGCCCGTACTTCTCGAAGAACGCGTGCGACTCGGTCACGTAGTGCCTTTTGAAGAAGCGGGAATCTTCCTTTTTGAACAGTGCGGGCCCGATGCGACGGCCGATGAAATACCCGGTCTGATCGCCCGCCACGGCGACCACTGCGACGGCGGGTGCCAGCACCCAGATGCTGGCCGGCGGGTTGGGGTGCGTGGCCAGCAGCCCTCCGGTGAACAATAGTGACTCGCCCGGCAGCAGCGGAAACAGCAAGCCGGTCTCGATGAAGACGATGATGAGGATGCCGGGCAGTACCGCGGAGCCGAAAACGCCGTCGGCGCCCAGCCAGTACCAGGGGTCGAGGATGTCGCCCAGGGCCACCACCGCGGTGCTCATGACGCTTCAACATACCGGCGTTGTAATACTGAGGGGACCCAGCCTTGTAGGAGGAGAGTTTCATGCCCATCGCAACACCCGAGGTCTATGCCGAGATGCTGGGACGTGCCAAGGCCAACTCGTACGCCTTTCCGGCCATTAACTGCACTTCCTCAGAAACGATTAACGCCGCCATCAAAGGCTTCGCCGACGCCGGCAGCGACGGCATCATTCAGTTCTCCACCGGTGGTGCCGAATTCGGCTCCGGCCTGGGTGTCAAGGACATGGTGACCGGTGCCGTGGCGCTGGCCGAGTTCACCCACATCATCGCGGCCAGATACCCGATCAACGTCGCGCTGCACACCGACCACTGCCCCAAGGACAAGCTCGACGGCTACGTACGGCCGTTGCTGGCGATCTCGTCGGAGCGAGTTTCAAAGGGCAAGAACCCGCTATTTCAGTCGCACATGTGGGACGGCTCGGCGGTGCCGATCGATGAGAACCTAGTGATCGCGCAGGAACTGCTCAAGGCGGCCGCCGCCGCCATGATCATCCTGGAGATCGAGATCGGTGTGGTCGGTGGCGAAGAGGACGGCGTTGCCAACGAGATCAACGACAAGCTGTACACCACCCCGGATGACTTCGTGAAGACCATTGAAGCATTGGGCGCCGGTGAACACGGCAAGTACCTGCTGGCCGCGACGTTCGGCAACGTGCACGGCGTCTACAAGCCGGGCAACGTCAAGCTGCGCCCCGACATCCTTGCCCAGGGGCAGAAGGTTGCCGCGGCCAAGCTTGGATTGGCCGACGACGCCAAGCCGTTCGACTTCGTCTTCCACGGCGGTTCGGGTTCGGAGAAGTCCGAGATCGAGGAGGCGCTGCGCTACGGCGTCGTGAAGATGAACGTCGACACCGACACCCAGTACGCGTTCACCCGCCCGATCGCCGGTCATATGTTCAGCAACTACGACGGCGTGCTCAAGGTCGACGGTGAAGTGGGTTCGAAGAAGGTCTACGACCCGCGCAGCTACCTCAAGAAGGCTGAAGCCTCGATGACCGAGCGGGTCATCGAGGCCTGCAACGACCTGCATTGCGCTGGTAGGTCACTCGCCAGCTAAGCGCGAGCAGACGCGAAAGCCCCCAATTTCGTGCCGAATTGGGGGCTTTCGCGTCTGCTCGCGCCCGGGCGGCTAGTTGCTGGGGGCTTGGCAGATCTTCCACTGGTCGTCGCGGAACTGCAGGTCCAGGCTGCGTGTCGAGCGGACCTGCGGGTCGAAGGCCATGAACGTGGTGATGTTGGCCTCGGCGTGCTGGCCGTTAACGACGATCTGATCGATGCTGGCGATGACCGGATACTGCTTGGCCGCCGAAACCCGACTATAGGTTTCGGCCCAGGCCTTTTCGTCGTACTCCACATAGCCATCGCGGGTGGTGCCGCAGGTGATGCTGCGCAGTGCGGTCAGGTCGCCGGTCTGGATCGCGATGTCAAAGCTCTGAATGGTGTGACGCACCTGGTCTTCCTGCGAAACCTTCGAATGCTTGGTGCGGGTCAGCAGCACGGTCCCCAGGATGGCGATCGCCGCCAACGCCAAGACGATCACCACGATCGCCAGTACCCAGCCCCACTTGTTTTGCCGGGACGTCGGCGGCTTCATCCCGCTTCGAGGTGGTATCGATTGTGGCACAGCGGTTTTTGGAGGCATTCCGGGCGGCGGGGGTGTTGGCGGACTGCCAGACGCCGGACGGGTTTGGAAGACTTCGGTGGCAGCCTCCGGGGCCGTGGCGATGATCTGGGTCTCTTTTGCGTCGAAGCCCGGCGCGGTGAAGCGGCGTTCGCGCGGCCCCTCCGGATTGACGGGCTCGGGATCTGTCTGCGAATCGGGTTTGCTGATCACTACGGTCTCGGTTTCCGAGTCGGGCGGAATCAGCGGAGCGTCTGTGCCGGGGTCCGTCGTCCGCTCGTCGTCCGGTTCGCCCGTGGATTCGGTGCCGTCGCGGTCGGGCTCGGGTGCGTTAGGCATGAGGCGAGCTTAGCGACCCTGCAGCCGCTGCGCGGAACGGCACAATAGAGCCCATGACGCAGATGGGCGACCTCCTGGGACCTGATCCGATCCTGCTGCCTGGTGACAGCGACGCCGAAGCGGAGCTGCTCGCCAACAAAAGCCCGAGCATCGTCGCCGCCGCGCATCCGGCGGCGTCGGTGGCCTGGGCGGCACTCGCCGAAGAGGCGCTGGCTGAAGACAAGGCCATCACGGCCTACGCGTACGCCCGTACCGGTTATCACCGCGGCCTGGACCAGTTGCGCCGTAATGGCTGGAAGGGATTCGGCCCGGTGCCGTACTCGCACGAGCCGAACCGGGGTTTCTTGCGCTGTGTTGCCGCGCTGGCGCGAGCGGCCGACGCTATCGGCGAGACCGATGAGCTGGGCCGCTGCCTGGATCTGCTCGACGATTGCGACCCGGCAGCTCGCCCAGCTTTGGGTCTTTAGGGGCGCTAGAAAGCTTCCGAACAGTGGGCGTCGCCGGCCGCGGAATCGATCTGCACCGTGGCGTGATCCAGCCCGTGCTCGTGCAGCACCGCACGCGCGTCGCGCAGCACCCGGGCGGAATCGCCGTCACTGGTCAGGTGCGCGGTAACCATGTCCTTGCCCGGCGACAGCGTCCACACATGCAGGTCGTGCACCCCGGTCACGCCCGCGACGGCGCCAAGCGCGGCGCGCAGCTGCGTCACGTTGATGTGGCTCGGCGACGATTCGGAAAGGATCCGCAGCGCGGCGCGGGCCAGCGAGATCGCCCGCGGGAGCACCCAGAGCGCGACCAGCACGGCCACCACCACGTCGGCGTAGGGCCAGTGTGTCGTGATGGTCACCACACCGGCGATCAACACGCCTAAGCTGCCGACGGTATCGGCGACGACTTCCATGTAGGCGCCTTTGACCGCAAGGCTGCCCGCGGCTTGCGAGCGCAGCAAGAGGGCAACCACGAGGTTGGCGGACAGGCCGGCCAGGGCCACCACGACCATCGGCACGCCTGGGATGGACGGCGCATCGCTGAGCCGGTCGATCGCTTCGAAAAGGATGAACACCGAGACCCCGATCAGCAGCACGGCGTTGGCCACCGCGGTGAACACCTCGGCGCGATGCCAGCCGTACGTGCGGTCGGGCGACGAGCTGCCCCGCCTGGCCAGCACGACGGCGGCCAGCCCCATGAACACGGCAACCACGTCGGTGAGAATGTGTCCGGCATCGGCCAGCAGCGCAATCGAATTGATCAGCAACGACGTGGTCAATTCGACGACGAAGAACGTCGCCAGAATCCCCGCGGCAATGATCATCCGCGGAATCGTCCGTGCGGCGTCCGCCTCCGCGGGTGTATGACTGTGCCCAGCGCCCATGGCGAGTAATATATGCGTGCTAACGCATATATTGCAATACCGTAACCGTCAGAACCAGATGCTCCAGAAGCGGGTAAGGGTGCCACCCGCGGCCGCCAGCCAATGCGGAACGCCTGACAGCTCGAACAACGAATACACAACCCCGAAGAACCAGCGGCTAAGCGCCGGCGCCAGAAACAGGAACAGCAGAAAAAAGATGCCGAACTGCTTCGCCGGTGCCAACGCGCGCTGCGTCTCAGGACTCAGATGGGGCTCTAGCGCGTCGTAACCGTCGAGACCCGGGATCGGCAGCAGGTTCAGCACTACCGCGGTGAGCTGAAGGAACCCCAGGAACGCCACGCCCGCCCACAACACCGCGTGCGCCGGGTCGTACCGCAACCGGGTGACAACCAGCAGCAGCACCGCCAGCAGCAGATTGACTGCCGCTCCGGCCAAGCTGACCAGGGTCCGGCGGGTAGCCGACATGAACCACGTGCGCACGTATACGGCGCCGCCGGGCAGTCCTATCCCGCCCAGCGCGATGAACAACATCGGCAGACCGAGCGACAGCATGGGGTGGCTGTAGCGCCGCGGGTCCAGCGTCAGATACCCGCGCAGTGCCACATCGTGGTCGCCGAACCGCCACGCGGTGAACGCATGCCCGAATTCGTGCAGGCACAGCGACACCAGCCAGCCCGCGATCACGAAGATGAACACCCCGGCATAGGCCAGTGGTCGCACGCTCGCGCCGCAGGCCCAGGCCAGCGCGCCCCCCACGGCCGTCAACGCGACCAGGCCCAGAAAGATCGGGCTGGGCCGCACCGATTCACGCACGATCACCGCTCGAAAGCTACCGGACCAACAGCCAGCCCTCGACGTTGCGGTAGAACGTCGATCGGCGCACCGTGCGGGGTGCCGGCACGCCGTCACGCAGCATCGCGGCACCGGTGGTGCCCAGCTGTGCGGCGCGCCCGGAAACCCACCGCCGCCACCGCCTGCCTATCGCGGCACGAAGGCCGGGCAGGGCCAGCGTCGGCTCGATGCACACCCCGGCAACTTCGCCATCGAACAGGACGGTGTCGTCGACCACCGCCTCGCCCCGGATCACGGGCTGCCCATCTGCCGGCAGCCACTGCGCCTGGCCCACGATCACCGACCCGGTTTCGTCGCGGATCAGCGGCACCCGCCCGGCGGTACCACGTCGGGCGCGCCGCGCCGCGCGGCGGCCGGCCGGCAAACGGTAGATCCGGGTCGCCCGAGTGCGCCGGCGCGGCGCATAACCCACCTCAATGTCGAGTCGGTCGGCTCGCATCAGCCTGGTCAGCACCGCGGCCAGGTCCGCGTCGGCGCCGACAACGATCAGCCGCGCGTACCCTCCGATGGCGGCGTCCAGGTCGTCGGGATGGGAAGGCAGGCCGGTCAACGGGCCGGGCAAAGTCGCACCGCCGAACAGCAACACCGCCACACCGGGGGCGTTCTCGCCCGTTTTCATGACACTCCTCGTTAACCGCTGGGTAGGGTAGGTCACCGGCTGGACCACAATAGGCGGAGTAATCCGCGAGAGCAGGTGGGAGCAAGGCATGCCGGCGATCGTCCTCATCGGCGCCCAGTGGGGCGACGAGGGCAAGGGTAAGGCCACCGATCTGCTCGGGGGGCGGGTGCAGTGGGTGGTGCGCTATCAGGGTGGCAACAACGCCGGGCACACCGTCGTCTTGCCTACCGGCGAGAACTTCGCATTGCATCTCATCCCGTCGGGTGTGCTGACGCCCGGGGTGACCAACGTCATCGGCAACGGCGTAGTCGTCGATCCCGGTGTCCTGCTCGACGAGCTGCAGGGTCTGGGGGACCGCGGCGTGGACACCTCCAAGCTGTTGATCTCTGCCGACGCGCACCTGCTGATGCCCTACCACGTCGCCATCGACAAGGTCACCGAGCGCTACATGGGCAGCAAGAAGATCGGCACCACCGGCCGCGGCATCGGGCCTTGCTATCAGGACAAGGTTGCGCGCATGGGAATCCGAGTCGCCGACGTGCTTAACCCGGAACAGCTGACCCATAAGGTGACGGCCGCGCTGGAATTCAAGAACCAAGTGCTGGTCAAGATCTACAACCGCAAGGCGCTGGAACCGGCGCAGGTGGTCGACGCGCTGCTGGAGCAGGCCGAGGGTTTCCGGCACCGCATCGCCGACACCCGCCTGCTCCTCAACGCCGCCCTGGAGGCCGGCGAAACCGTGTTGTTGGAAGGCTCCCAGGGCACCCTGCTCGACGTGGATCACGGCACCTACCCGTACGTGACGTCGTCGAATCCGACGGCGGGCGGGGCAGCCGTCGGCTCCGGCATCGGCCCGACCCGGATCACCACGGTGCTCGGGATCCTCAAGGCATACACCACCCGGGTGGGATCCGGCCCGTTCCCCACCGAGCTGTTTGACGAGCACGGCGAATATCTGTCCAAGACCGGTGGCGAATTCGGTGTCACCACCGGACGGCGCCGACGCTGCGGTTGGTTCGACGCCGTCATCGCGCGCTACGCCACCCGGGTCAACGGCATCACCGACTACTTCCTGACCAAGCTCGACGTGCTGTCCAGCCTGGAAACGGTGCCGGTCTGCGTCGGGTACGAGATCGACGGCAAGCGGACCCACGACATGCCCATGACCCAGAGCGACCTCTGCCGTGCCCAGCCCGTTTACGAGGAGCTGCCGGGCTGGTGGGAGGACATCTCGACGGCACGGGAATTCAACGACCTGCCGGCCAAGGCGCGTGATTATGCTCTGCGGCTGGAAGAGCTTGCCGGAGCACCGGTTTCGTGCATCGGTGTGGGCCCGGGACGGGATCAGACCATCGTGCGCCGCGACGTCCTGCTGGGGGCACCTCCCGCTTGCGGGGGAGCTCGCCCGTGACCCATTACTCTTCGGTGCGCCCAGAGGATCGGCCAGAAGATGAAGATCCTGAATACGAACACCACGGCGGCTTCCCGGAATACGGCCCTGCCAGCCCCGGTGCGGGTTTTGGCCAATTCGTGGCGACCATGCGCCGGTTGCAGGACTTGGCCGTGTCCGCCGATCCCAGCGACGACGTCTGGGACGAAGCGGCCGAGCGCGCCGCCGCGCTGGTCGAGCTGCTCGGCTCGTTTCAGGCCGAAGAAGGCAAGGCGCCCGCGGGGCGAACCCCCGACCTGCCCGGCATGGGCAGCCTGTTGCTGCCGCCGTGGACGTTGACCCGCTACGAGCCCGACGGCGTCGAGATGACGGGATCTTTCAGCAGGTTCCACGTCGGGGGCAACTCCGCGGTGCACGGCGGTGTGCTGCCCCTGCTGTTTGATCACATGTTCGGCATGATTTCGCACGCGGCTGGACGGCCGATCAGCCGGACGGCTTTTCTGCACGTCGATTACCGCAAGATCACACCGATCGATGCACCGTTGGTGATCCGTGGGCGGGTCACCAGCACCGAGGGCCGCAAGGCATTCGTGGCGGCGGAATTGGTCGACAGCGACGCGACGGTGTTGGCCGAAGGCAATGGCCTGATGGTGCGGCTACTGCCCGGACAGCCCTAACGAGCGCTACTGGTTCTGATTCGGGTTCGGCGGCACCACGATGATGGTCGCCCCCGGGATGGCCGCCAGCGTCGCCGCCAGGTTCGCCACCACACCAGGCGGCAAGCCGGGCGGTAGACCCGGAAACTGCGCTGCGGTGGCCGCAGCGGGGACCGCGGGCGTGTTCGCGGCAGGCCGGGTGGCAGCCGCGCCGCCCCCCGATCCGCCCGCCGCCGGGGCGGCCGCTTCGGGCGTCGTCGGGGAGGAGCCGCCCCGCGCCGCAAGACCTGCCAGGCTGGTCCCGGCCAAACCCGCCGCCGCCATCCCGGCGTAGGAGCCGTCCGAGCCGCCCGTCAGGTACATCGGGGTCGCGCCGGGGAACATCGCCGCGACTTGGCGCACCGCCGGCGGCAGATGCCAGCTCTGGGGCACGGATAGCCCGCCGACGTTGGACGAGTAGCCGGACAGCGCGGCGATCGGCGGCTGCATCGGGGTCGTCAGCCTTCCACCGCCTTCGAACGTCCGCTCTTCCCCGGCCGGACCGGGTGTCACTCCCAGTTCCACTTCCTTGTCGTACTCGTCGATGGCGTCGTGGCGATAGACCTCGCCCAGCTGTGCTCCCGATACGGCTAAGGCGCCAGCCGCGACTACCACGGCTGCGAGCACAAGAACGTCAAGATCCTCGAAGGGGTTGGGGAGGTCGCTGAAGGGCGGGGGGAGGAAGGATTGCAGGGTGGGTAGCACGCTCGTTTCGGCGGGTGCGGCCGCGGCCGCGGCAGCGGGTGCGGCAGCGGCCTGAGCCGCCGACGTCGCGGCGTCGCTCGCCGGCTCGACCCCGGTGGTGGTCGCCGGTGGCGGAGCGAACGGCGTTAACTCCGACGCCGCTGCTGAGGTGCCTGCGTAGCTGTCCATGGCGACGATGTCCTGGGCCCACATTTCGCCGTAATCGGCTTCGCTATTCGCGATCGCCGGCGTGTTTTGGCCGAAAATGTTGGTCTGGATCAGCGACATCATGGTGCTGCGGTTGGCCGCGATCGCCGCCGGGGGCACGGTAGCCGCGAAAGCCGCCTCGTAGGCGTTGGCCGCGGTCACCGCTTGGGCTGCGGCTTGCTCGGCTTGGGCGGCCGTGGCCCGCATCCACGCCACGTACGGGGCGGCCGCGGCCGCCATTGATAGCGAAGCGGAACCCTGCCAGTCCACTCCGGTTAGCCCGGAAATCACCAAAGCGTACGAATCAGCCGTTGCGTTCAGTTCGTTGGCTAATCGCTGCCAGGCCGCGGCCGCTTCTATTAGCGGAGCCGAGCCCGGGCCGGAATACATTCTGGCTGAATTGATTTCCGGTGGTAGCTCACCGAAGTCCACGGCAACCCCCGGATGCGCCACTCACTCGTCCCCACCTCCTCATGGGCAAATTACACAGGCACCGATTAGCAGAGTTACATAAAAATCGAAAAAATTAACCCAGACGCGATGTTCTCTTATGACGCCTCGGTGAACGCGCGGGCGCAGGCCGGCGCGCGGCCCTACCGTGCGCCCCTATCCTTGAGCGGCGGGACAACTATTTCAGCGAGAGGGTGAGCTGGTGACTGACGGCTTGACCGAAGGACAGGACGAGCCGACCCCGCCGGACCAGACGATCGACCTTAACGGGCCGCGGGTATTGCTGCTGGGTTCCGGTGATCTCAGTCGGGAGTTGGCGATTGCATTGCAGCGTCTCGGAGCGGAAGTGATTGCCGTCGACGGGTACTCCGGTGCGCCTGCACACCGAGTCGCAGACCAGTCGCTGGTGATTGCGATGACGGATGCCGACGAGCTGGCGGCGGTTTTCGGACGGCTACAGCCGGATTTCGTGGTTACGCTCACCGATGCGGTCTCCGTGGATGGCCTCGAGGCCCTCAGCGACAGCGAACTGGTGCCCAGTGCCCGCAGTGTCCGGCTGACGGCCGATCGGGAGGGTCTGCGCAAGTTGGCCGCCGATCAGCTCGGGCTGCCCACCGCGCCGTTCTGGTTCGTCGGGTCGCTGGCCGAACTCGAGGCGGTGGCCGCCCATGCCGGGTTTCCGTTGCTGGTCAAGCCGGTGTCAGGCGCGGCGGGTCAGGGGCAGTCGGTGGTCGCCAGGCCCGACCAGGTCGAGCGTGCCTGGCGGCATGCGGTTGGCGGCGCGGGCTCGCGGGTGTGGGCCGAGGCGGCGGTCGAGGTCGAGTTTTTGGTCACCATGATTGTTGTGTGCAGCGACGGCCCAGCGGGTCCAGTAATCGAGTTCTGCGCACCCATCGGCCATGCCCGTGCAGATGCCGGTGAGCTGGAATCCTGGCAACCGCAGCAGATGAGCACGGCCGCGATGGATGCGGCCAAGTCGATCGCCGCACGCATCGTCAAGGCACTTGGTGGGCGTGGTGTTTTCAGCGTCGAATTGATGATCAACGGCGACGAGGTCTACTTCGCCGATGTCGCCGCGCACCCGACCGAGAGCACCTGGGTCACCGTGCGCAGCCAGCGGCTTTCGGTGTTCGATCTGCAGGCCCGGGCCATCCTGGGCCTGGCGGTAGACACCATGATGGTGTCGCCGGGTGCCGCCCGCGCAGCGGTGGGCGCAACGCCAAGCGCCGACGCGCTAACCGCTGCTCTTGCTGTGCCGGAAAGTGATGTCCGGGTGGACCACGCCCTCGGAGTGGCGCTTGCGACCGCACCGGACGTGGCGACCGCCCGTGACCGCGCCCGCGACGTCGCGACTCGGCTGAATATGCGAGACTCACGCGGGTGAGCTACGCAGGTGACATTACGCCGCTTGAGGCATGGAAGATGCTCAGCGACAACCCCGAGGCAGTGTTGGTCGACGTGCGCACCGACGCCGAATGGCGCTTTGTCGGTGTGCCCGACTTGTCGAGCCTTGGCCGTGAGGTGGTCTTCATCGAATGGAGCACGTCCGATGGCAAGCACAACGACGACTTTCTCGACGAACTGAAGGACCGGATTTCCGCGGGCCAACAAGAGCGGCCGGTGATTTTCCTGTGTCGCTCGGGTAACCGCTCCATCGGCGCCGCAGAAGTCGCGACGGCGGCGGGCATTGCGCCGTCCTACAACGTGCTGGACGGATTCGAAGGACACCTCAACGCGCAGGGCCACCGCGGCGATGACGGCTGGCGCGCGGTCGGCTTGCCCTGGAAGCAGGGATGAAACAGGGATGAATGACCAGCCGTCGGTCCGCACGCCCAAGGAGCTACCCGACGGCGTCGGCCAGGCCACGATCGGTGTGCGCGGCGGGCTACTGCGTTCCGGCTTCGAAGAGACCGCCGAGGCGATGTATTTGACGTCCGGATACGTCTACCCGTCGGCCGAGGTTGCCGAACAGTCGTTCAGCGGCGAGCTGGACCACTATGTGTACTCGCGCTACGGCAACCCGACGATCACCATGTTCGAGGAACGGCTGCGCCTGATCGAAGGCGCCCCGGCAGCCTTTGCCACCGCCAGCGGCATGGCCGCGGTGTTCACGTCACTGGGCGCCTTGCTGGCCGCCGGCGACCGGTTGGTCGCGGCGCGCAGCCTGTTCGGGTCGTGCTTCGTGGTGTGTAACGAGATCCTGCCGCGTTGGGGGGTAGAAACCGTCTTCGTCGACGGCGACGACCTTTCGCAATGGGAACGGGCGCTGGCCGACCCTTCCAAGCCCACCCGAGCAGTGTTCTTCGAGACACCGTCGAACCCGATGCAGTCGCTGGTGGATATCGCAGCCGTGACCGAACTGGCTCATGCCGCTGGCGCAAAAGTGGTGCTGGACAACGTTTTTGCGACGCCTTTGTTGCAGCAGGGCTTTCCGCTCGGGGTGGACGTGGTGGTGTACTCGGGTACCAAGCACATCGACGGTCAGGGCCGGGTTCTCGGCGGCGCCATTCTGGGAGATAAGGAGTACATCGACGGTCCGGTGCAGAAGCTGATGCGCCACACCGGCCCGGCAATGAGCGCCTTCAATGCCTGGGTCCTGTTGAAAGGCCTTGAGACGCTTGCGGTTCGGGTCGAGTACAGCAATTCCTCGGCGCATCGGATCGCGGAGTTTCTCGAGGGACATCCCGCGGTGCGGTGGGTGCGCTACCCGTATCTGCCGTCGCACCCCCAGTACGACCTGGCCAAGCGTCAGATGTCCGGCGGCGGAACGGTCGTCACCTTTGAGCTCGACGCTGCGGAAAGCACCGCCAAGCAACGGGCCTTCGAGGTGCTGGACAAGTTGCGGCTGATCGACATCTCCAACAACCTTGGCGACGCCAAATCGCTTGTCACGCATCCGGCGACGACGACGCACCGGGCGATGGGTCCGGAGGGTCGCGCCGCGATCGGGCTCGGTGACGGCGTGGTTCGCATTTCCGTCGGGCTCGAAGGTACCGACGACCTGATCGCGGATATCGACCAAGCTCTGCGCTAGCCGGCGGCTTTCCGTTCGGCCGCTTCGGCGCGTTCGGCAGCGGCCAACGCTCCCTCTTCCGCCCGCGCCTGCACAAAGCGCATCGCCAATCTGGCATAGACCATCTGGCTGGTGATGGCCATCTGGCCGCGAGTGCGGCCCAGGAAGGAGATCCCCCAGGAGAACATGGCGGCGATGCGGTTCCGGTGGCCGACCAGGTAATAGAGATGCAGTACCAACCATGCCAACCACGCAATGAAACCCCCGAACTCGAGCTTGCCGACCTGCGCGACGGCGCTGTACCGGGAGATGAGGGCCATGCTGCCTTTGTTGAAGTACTTGAAGGGCTTGCGATTGGCCGGGTCGTCGTGTCCCTTCAGGGCATGTTTGATCACCGTGGTGGCGTAGTGCGCCCCCTGGATCGCGCCCTGCGCCATCCCTGGCACACCGGGCACCGACATCAGATCGCCAACGACAAAGACGTCCGGGTGACCCTTGACGGTGAGGTCGGGTTCTACGATTACCCTTCCGGCACGGTCGGTTTCGGTGCCGTCGGATTGTTCTGCGATCATCTTGCCCAGCGGGTTGGCCGCAACGCCGGCCGCCCATACCTTGCACGCGCAGTCGATCCGGCGTTGGGCGCCGTCCTTCTCCTTGATTGTGATGCCCTTGTAGTCGACGGCCGTCACCATCGCGTTGAGCTGGACCTCGACGTCCATCTTTTCCAGTCGCTTCTGTGCCTTGAGACCCAATTTCGGGCCCATCGGCGGCAACACCTGAGGTGCCGCGTCCAGCAGGATCACCCGGCACTCGCTGGGCGTGATGGTCCGAAATGCGCCAGCCAGCGTGCGCTCCGCGAGTTGGACGATCTCGCCCGCCACTTCGACACCGGTCGGTCCGGCTCCGACCACGACGAAGGTAAGCCGACGTTCCCGCTCGGCATGGTCGGTGGCGACTTCGGCGGCTTCGAATGCGCCCAAGATGCGGCCGCGCAGTTCCAGTGCGTCGTCGATGGTCTTCATGCCCGGGGCGAAGATGGCGAACTCGTCGTTGCCGAAGTACGACTGCTGCGCACCGGCGGCCACGATGAGACTGTCGTACGGAGTCACCGTCTCCATGTCCATCAATTTGGAAGTGACCGTCTTCGTCTGCAGGTCTATCGCGTTGACCTCTCCCAGCAGCACCCGGACATTTTTCTGCTTGCGCAGGATCAGCCTGGTGGTTGGTGCGATATCGCCCTCGGACAAGATCCCGGTGGCGACCTGATACAGCAACGGCTGGAAGAGGTGGGTGGTCGTCTTCGAGATCAGGGTGACGTCCACCTCGGCTCGCTTGAGCGCCCTGGCTGCATTCAGGCCGCCGAATCCGCTTCCGATGATGACGACTTGGTGGCGCCTGCCTTCGCTGGGTGGGGGCGTCATGGTCCTCCTTCAGTCTGGTCGCTGCAGCGCATCTACACCGTACGACTCCACCCAGCTCGGACACCACAAGCGTCCCATTTACAGCATACGGGTAGGGGGTATACCCTGGCAGGGTGCTAGCCGGGCTGTGCAGGGCGCCTCGGTTGCGAACCGTGGTCGCCGCGATCGTCGCGGCGTGGCTGGTCTTCGGTGCGGCTGGCGTGCATTGTGGCATCCCGCGCTTCGATCAGGCTTTGTCAGGCGTTGCGATCGCCGGCGACCAAGCGCATCTGATGGACGGCTCGGCATCGCCATGCCAGGCCAAGTTCGCGACGCCGGCGCTGGCGCCTGCCTCGACCTCGCTGGTGGCGCTCGGGGTGGTGGCGATGGTCGGCATCGTCACCGCTTCGCTCGCACTACCGGGGGCACCAGGCGGACGGAGTCCACCTGTTCGGTGTGGTTTCCCAGTAGGCGGCATTGGCGGCCGAGACCGCCTGTCGCGCTTCTGCCTAGCTCGTCGCTGATTGGTCAGCGCCAGGCCGTCGGCTCTGCTGCCGCGGTCGGTGTCCGCTTGCCCCGTAGTCGATGGCGATGCCACCGATGAGCTAATCCATTGGAGGTCAAAAGAAATGGACTTTGGCGCACTACCGCCCGAGGTCAACTCCGCGAAAATGTATTCCGGACCCGGTATCGGGTCGCTACTGGTCGCTGCGGCGTCCTGGGACGCAATAGCCGACGAACTCTACTCGGCGGCGAGCCGCAGCAACACGATCATCTCGGCGCTGACCGGCCGGGCTTGGCAGGGCCAGGCCTCGATCGCGATGGCGACGGCGGCGGCACGTTACCTGGCGTGGATGAATGCGACTGCGGCACAGGCTCAGCACACTGCGGTCCAAATACGCTCGGCTGCAGGCGCATTCGAAACGGCGTTCGCGGCGACGGTGCCCCCGCCCATGATCGCCGCTAACCGCGCCTTGTTGATGTTGCTGACCGCGACCAACGTACTGGGTGTCAACACTCCCGCGATCGCCACCGTGGAGGCCCACTACAGCGAAATGTGGGCCCAAGATGCCGCAGCCATGTACGGCTACGCCGCCGCCTCGGCGGCGGCAACGGCCCTGCCGGCATTCGCTTCGCCCGCCGAAGTAGCCGACCCGGCGGCACAGCTGACATCGGCTGTGCCGCAAGCATTGCAACTGCTGTCACCTGCCAGCTCGGCGGCCTCGACGATGAGTTCGTCGATGTCGGCGATGTCGTCGGTGAGCTCGGTGGCCAAGACGCTGAGCTCGTCTACCGCTTTGGCGGCGCCCGTTGCCGGCGAAGTCAAGACACTCGGCTCGGCTGCAGGGCTAGGCGGCCCGATATCTGTGGTGTCGGCTGAGGTGGGTAAGGCTACGACCCTGGGGACGTTGTCAGTACCGCAAAGTTGGGCCACGACCGGATCGGCAGCCAGGACGGTCGCCGTCCCGTTGCCGAACACCGGCAGCGTCGCACTCTCAAGCGGTACCGGAAACATGTTGGGCGGTCTACCGATCGCCGGTATGGCCCCGCGCGGCGAGGGCGCTATGACCACCGCGACGACGAGGGCAGGCGTACGTCCCACCGTGATGCCGCGCCCCGAGTTCGCCGGCTGAACCCAAACGCGCTGTGCCCGTTAACCGTTCGGACGGACTTTCCAGGTGTCGGTCGGGTAGCTACATAGCAGGGCGACACCGTCAGGCGACGGTGCGATAAATGCCCCATTACCGTCCGGAACAACGCTACGCAGCTCCGCCACGCACTTCGAGTAGATTTGTCGAACTCCGACCAGCGTCCCGGGATCGACCCAAATACCCGGCCGTCCGGGTCCACCACAAGCCAAGACCATGCCGTTAGCGTCGTAGCCGATGATGAACCGTCCGGTGGTGGGTTAGCAGGGCTGTCTAAGCACCGCATTGTTCTTCATATTGTGGACTGCACCACGCTAATCGCCCGGAGCCCGTCTCCGGACTTCGCGACCATATGCGAGACGTCGGGGATATGTACGTCGCAGGTCCAGGAGATCAAGTCTGTGATCTTCAGGTTCGGGAACTCCCGCGCTGGGTGCTTGACCTCCTTCCAGCCCCGACTTGCGCAAGTTTGCAGAAGCAAAACGCGCAGGTAGCAACGCTTATCGAGAACATGGAGCGACTGGGGCGCAAGACTGTGCGGGCCGTGCGGGCTCGGGCTATGGCCGATTCGTCTCCATCTGGGAGGTTTAGCCGCCGTCGGGCCTTACACTGGGGCGAGTGAGCGCTTATCAGACCGTGGTGGTCGGCACCGATGGCTCGGACTCGTCGCTGCGTGCGGTGGCGCGCGCAGCCGCGATCGCTGCGGATTACGGCGCGACATTGATCGTTGCGACGGCGCATCTCGCCGTCCCTGAGGAAAAGGGTCGCTACGCCATACCGCCGGGGAGCGACCACGGCGCGGACTACCGGACGGTGGGCGAGGCCCCCTTCTACGCGATCCTGCAGAACGCCAGGGAGCGGGCGCACCAAGCCGGGGCCAAGCACGTGGTGGAGAAGTCGATCGTCGGTGCCCCCATCAACGCGCTGGTGCACTTGGCCGAGGAAGTCGAGGCCGACCTGCTGGTCGTCGGCAACGTCGGACTCAGCAGCGTCGCCGGGCGGCTGCTGGGATCAGTCCCATCCGAAGTCTCCCGCAAGGCCAAGACCGACGTGCTGATCGTCCATACCACCGACTGACCTACCGCTCTTTTAGCTGGGCCACCCGCTGGCGGTGTTCCGGTAGTTCGCGTTGGGCGCACTGCAGAAGTCCGAGGCCGTACCAGCCAGCAAGACAAAGTAACCTTCGACGCCGCGGCGGGTGTCGCTGAAGGGCGGGTAATTCCAGCCGCTGTTGCACATCGCATTCGGTCCACCCGCCGTTGCCCGACGCCAAGCTGACTTGACGCACGCAGTGAGCGCCTCGACGTTGGGGACGGTGCTCTTGGCGATGACCAGCATGCCGCCGCCCCATTGTCCGTCGGCCCGTCGGTAGGCGCGCGCCCCGAATCCGGCGTTGTTTTGTTGGCAACCCAATGCCCGTTGCAACGGCTGGAACACCGAGGCGAGGTCGCGATTCGTTAGCGCGGCTGCGGCCGTGATGAATTGGGCCGCGTCCGAGCCGTCAACCTCTTGGACGTTGGGATTGCCGAAGCTAAACAGCTGCTGCGCGATCCCCTGGGCTGCTCCACCACCACCGATGACCGGTCCGCTGCCGGTGGACGTCATCGGTGGCAGCGTCACGCTGGGGTCGGCGTCCGCACGGGGCGTCACCACCGAAAGGCACAATAGCGCAGCGATAGTGACGACTATCCGATGTGCAATAACTCCCATGGCTATCTCCCCAGTGGCATGGGTGGGGCGTCGTTCGGCGCCACCTCGGCACCGATCTTGCGAAATAATATGTCGGCCTCGTTGCTGTAGTTGCCCTGGTTGTCGAACGCCTCGGGGGCGTAGGTAACCGCGACGGCGATCGCAACCTTCTGCGACGGCAGATAGGCTTCAACGGCGGCGTAACCGGCAAACATGGGATTCTGCATCAGCCAATCGCCCGATATGACGATGCCGAGACCGTAGGTATAGCCATCGACTTGCTCGAAGCAGGTCGGACAGCCGGGTTGAGTATGCGTCTTGCCGCGCAGATCGGTCGACACCATCTTCTTGTAAGACGCCGCGGAGAGGAGTTTGCCTGAGCCGATACCGACTGCGGTGGTCTCCATGTCATAGATGGTCGTCGTCTGGATGGCACCGTGCGTGATGGTCCAGGACGGATTCCAATACGTCGACTCTTCGTAAAACGGTGTGTCAGCAGGGATTTTCAGAAACGCGCGACGCTCGGAGCTGAATGCGTGCAGGGCGGGTTGGGGGATGACGGGCGTATCGGAGTTGGCGGTGGCTGTCAGGCCCAACGGCGCAAGGACCTTCTTCTGCAGCAGCGAAGCCATGTCCTGGCCGGTGGCCTTCTCCAGCGCCAGACCAAGCAGGATGTAGTTGGTGTGCGCGTAGTTCCAGTTTGTCCCTGGTTCATACAGCAGTGGTCGCGACGCGATGTGGTCAAGTATGTCCTGAGTTGTCCACTGCCGGAACGGGTTGGCATAAAACAAGTTGTCGAACGCATCATTGCCCAGGACGTAATCGGGATAGCCCGATGTCATCTGAGCCAGCTGACCCAGCGTGACGCGATCGGCGTGCGGAAAGTCGGGCAGCCACTTGGACAACTTGTCGTCGAGGCTGACCTTCTTCTCGTCGACCAGCTTCAGCAACAAGGTCGACACGTAGGAGATCGCGACCGCGCCGTTGCGAAAGTGCATGTCAGTGGTGGCGGGCACGCCGGTCATGGAGTCGCCGACGGCCCGCGTGACGATCTCTTTGCCGGCCGCGGTAACCCGGACGATCACCGCTTTCAGATGCGCCTGCGCCATGAAGTCACGGACGACGCGCATCACCGCTTCAGCCTTGGCCTCGGAGCCATTCGCTGATGAGATCGGTGGTGCGGTCGGCGGCGATCCGCAGCCGGACACCATCGTGACAGAGACCAGCACACAACCGACACGTCGCAAGATTTGCATGCATGTCTCCTACCGGAAGGCAGCCAAGCCCGTGAAGGCTTGGCCCAGAACCAGTTGATGCATCTCGGGAGTGCCCTCGTAGGTCAACACCGACTCGAGGTTGACCATATGCCGGATCACCGGGTACTCGAGCGATATTCCGTTGCCGCCCAAAATGGTTCGCGCGGTGCGGCAGATCTTGATCGCCTCGCGGGTGTTGTTGAGCTTGCCAAAGCTCACCTGTTCGGGCCGCAGGCCCACGCTGTCCTTGAGACGGCCCAGGTGCAGTGACAGCAGCTGGCCCTTGTGTAGTTCGACCGCCATGTCGACGAGTTTGGCCTGCGTCAGTTGAAAGCCGGCTATCGGACGGCCGAATTGGGTGCGCTGTGTCGCGTAGTCGAGCGCGGACTGCCAGGCAGACCGAGCTGCGCCCATCGCTCCCCACACGATTCCGTAACGCGCCTCAGACAGACACGCCAGTGGCCCCTTGAGACCGACGGCCTGGGGCAGCATCGCGTCGGCGGGCAGTCGTACATCGTCGAGGACCAGCTCGCTGGTGATCGACGCTCGCAGGGACAGCTTGTGGTGGATGGTGTTGGCGGAAAAGCCTGGAGTGTCGGTCGGGACGATAAACCCCCGAATGACCCCGCTCCCGTCGTCGGTGGCGGCCCAAACGATCGCGACATCGGCGACCGAGCCGTTGGTGATCCACATCTTGCGGCCGTTGAGCACCCAATCCGAACCATCCCGTCGCGCACGGGTTTTCATCGCGGCCGGGTCGGAGCCGACGTCGGGTTCGGTCAACCCGAAGCAGCCGACCAGCTCGCCGGTGGCCATGCCGGGCAGCCATTGCTGCTTCTGCTCCTCGGAGCCGTTATTCCAGATCGCGAACATCGATAGCGAGCCCTGCACGGACACCAGTGAACGGATGCCGGAGTCGGCGGCTTCGAGTTCCAGACAGGCCAGGCCGTAGTGGACGGCGGACGCGCCGCCACATCCGTAGCCGTGCAAATGCATGCCCAGCAAGCCGAGTTCCCCGAACTGTTTGGCCAGTTCGCGCGCGACGGGCAGGTCACCGTTCTCGAACCAGCCGGCGACGTGCGGGGTGACGTGCTCGGCGCAGAATTTTCTGACGGTGTCGCGAACCGCGAGTTCGTCGTCGGACAGCGACGCGTCGAGCCCAAGTGGGTCGTAAGGGTCGAAGGCGGGGAGTGTGTCGATGCTCATGCCCCAATCCTGCCCGGGCCCGGTAATCTCGCTGCATGCAACCGCGGCATGGGTCGGCCTGGCTAGCCACGGACGTCGTCGCGGTGCTGGTGTTCTGCGCGGTGGGGCGCCGCAGCCACGACGAAGGAATCACGATCACCGGCGTCGCGACCACGGCCTGGCCGTTTCTCAGCGGGACCGTCGTCGGGTGGCTGGCGTCTCGCGGCTGGCAGCGTCCCACGGCCGTGGTCCCCACCGGACTGGTCGTCTGGGTGTGCACGGTCGCGGTCGGCATGCTGCTGCGTAAGGCGACTTCGGCGGGCGTGGCCGCGAGTTTCATCGTGGTTGCGGCGTCGGTTACCGCGGTGCTGCTGCTCGGTTGGCGAGCCGCCGTCGGGTTGGCAACGGCTGGAATGCACCCGAGGCGCAGACGTTAGACATGTAGGTGATGCCCCTCCGCTTTGTCCCGGCGGCACTCGCCGACCCACTGGCGCAACCGCTGCTGGCCGAGCTGGCCGTGGAGTATGCGCGGCGATACGGTCCCACCTCGGAAACGGTGCTCGCGTGGCTCAAGACCAGCCCACCCTCCGAGTTCGCACCCCCGGACGGCGGGATGCTGATCGGGCTGCTCGACGGGCGGCCGGTCACCGGAGGTGCGTTCTGTCGGTACGACGCCGATACCGCCGAACTCAAGAGGATATGGACGGACCGCGCGCATCGCCGTCGTGGCTACGCCAAGGCGCTGTTGGCCGAGCTGGAGGCCGAGATCGCGGCCCGCGGCTACCAGAAGGTTTACCTGGTCACGGGCGATCGTCAGCCAGAAGCCGAGGAACTGTACCGCGCGGTCGGCTACAGGAGGCTGCACCAGCCGCCGCCCGCAGAGGGCCCGGTCCATTTGATCGCCTATCAAAAGAGCCTGCTATGACCGGTCAGCTGCATCTGGCCGTCGCGCTCGACGGGTACGGCTGGCATCCGCAGGCGTGGCGGGCCACACTGGCGTCCAACCCGGACACCCCGTCGGTGCTCAGCGGCAAGTACTGGGCCGGCTTGGCTGCCGCCGCCGAGCGCGGCCTGCTCGACTTTCTCACCATTGACGACACATTGATGCCGCAAATCGGACGGGGCGAGCGCATCCACCCCGAGCGTCTGGCCGGTCGCGGCGACGCCGTGTTGGTCGCGGCCCGCATCGCCCCGGTGACCCGGCATATCGGGCTGATTCCGGTAGCGACGGTCACCCACACTGAGCCATTTAATGTTTCGAAATCAATTGCCACCCTTGACTATGTGTCTCATGGCCGGGCGGGCTGGCAGCCGCGGGTTAGCGTGACGACGCACGAGGCGGCGCTGTTTGGCCGCCGATCGGTGAACGCTGACGAGTTGTTCAGCGAAGCAGCCGATTACGTCGAGGTGGTGCGCAGGCTATGGGACAGCTGGGAGGACGACGCGGTGATCCGCGACGTGGCCACCGGGCGCTACATCGACAGGGACAAACTGCATTACATCGATTTCACGGGAAAGCTTTTCTCGGTCAAGGGACCGTCGATCACGCCGCGTCCACCGCAGGGGCAGCCGGTGCTCGCCGCGTTGGCGCACGCCGGCCCCGCGTATGAGTTTGCGGCGGCCAGCGCCGACATGATGTTCATTACGCCCACCGATGCCGCGTCGGTGCGCGACATTCTCGACGAGGTGGCCGATAGTCAGTTGAAAGTGTTTGCGGACGTTGTTGTTTCGTTTCATGGCGAGGGTGACTTCCGGTCCGACGCGCTGGTGTGGTCGGGCAGTGCGACGGAGTTGGTGGACATGCTGCTGCAGTGGCAGCGGATCGGCATCGACGGCGCGCGGCTGCGGCCCGCCGTGAACGCCACCGATCTTGCGGTCATTGTCGACGAGGTGGTGCCGTTGTTGCAGGGGGCCGGGTGTTTTCGCACCGGCTACCGGGAGGGCGAGACGCTGCGCGAGCGGCTGGGTCTTCCGGCGGCAGTCAACCGGTACACGGCGGTGGCGCGGTGATTCCGCTGTCGATCCTGGACCTGGCTCCAATCAGCGCCGGGAGCGACGCCGCGACAGCCCTGCGCAACACCATCGAACTGGCCCAGCACGCCGAGCGGTGGGGCTATCGCCGGTTCTGGATCGCCGAACATCATTTCGTCGCCGTCGCCAGTGCGGCACCGGCCGTGCTGATCGGTCAAATCGCCGCCGCCACCAACACAATTCGCGTTGGATCCGCCGCCGTGCAGCTGAGTCACACCACCGCCGCCGCGGTGGTGGAGAGTTTCGGCATGCTCGACGCGTTCTATCCCGGCCGCATCGATCTCGGCCTCGGCCGGTCCGGGCAGCGGCGTCTCACGACGAAGAGGGCGGGCTCGTCGAAGCGGCGAAAGCCCCGGGAACCGAGGCCGCCGCGAGAATGGCGCGAGGTCGACGGCGTGGTGATCCCGCCGCCCTTCGACCTACGCAGCCTGCTCGGCAGCGGCCGGGTACAGGCCACCATGGCGATCCTGCAGCAGCCGGAGGCGGTGGCGCCCGAGTTTGCCGAACAGGTCGGCGACATCGTCGCCATGCTGTCCGGCACCTATCAGGTCGACGGCTTCGACGTGCACGCGGTGCCCGGCGAAGGCGCGGGCCTAAGACCGTGGATCTTCGGAAGTAGCAAGGGACCCAGCGCCCAGCTAGCCGGAGCGCTGGGGTTGCCGTTCGTCGCCAGCTATCACATCACTCCGGCCACCGCGCTGGAAGCCATCGACGCCTACCGCGACGCCTTCGTCCCTTCGGCGGCGCTACAGCGGCCATACGTCGTGGTGTCGGCCGACATCGTGGTGGCTGACGACACCGACACCGCCCGTCACCTGGCGTCCACGTACGGCCATTGGGTGTACTCGATCCGGGCCGGCGACGGCGCCATACCCTACCCCGACCCCGACGACAACGTGCCACTGACCGATCAGCAGCAGGCCGTCGTAAAAGACCGGACCGAAACGCAATTCGTTGGCAATCCGGACGAAGTCGCCGAACGGTTGCAGGCGCTGCAGCGAGCGGCTGGAGCCGATGAACTCGTGATCACCTCGGTGACACACCGGCAGCAGGACCGGCTGCGGTCACACGAGCTGATCGCCAAACGCTGGGGGATAAGCTCATGAGCCGCAAGCCAATTCACCTGGCGGCCCACTTTCCGGGCGTCAACAACACCACGGTGTGGACCGACCCGGGTGCGGGCAGTCAGATCGCATTCGACTCGTTCGTGCACCTGGCGCGCACCGCCGAACGCGGATTGTTCGACTTCTTCTTTTTGGCCGAAGGGCTGCGGCTGCGCGAGCACCGCGGCCGGATCTACGATCTCGACGTGGTGGGCCGGCCCGATACATTCACCGTGCTGGCGGCGCTGGCCGGCGTCACCGACCGAATCGGGCTGACCGGGACCATCAACACCACCTTCAACGAACCATTCGAAGTGGCAAGGCAATTCGCTACACTAGACCAGCTGTCCGGCGGCCGCGCCGGCTGGAACATCGTCACTTCGTCCGACGCATTCACCGGTGCCAACTTCCGGCGCGGTGGGTTTTTGGCCCACGCCGATCGCTACGTGCGGGCCGAGGAGTTCCTCACCGTGGCTCGCGAGTTCTGGGCCAGCTGGGCGCCGGACGCCGTAGTGGCGGACGTAGCGGCCGGGGTATATATCGATCCGGAGCGAATCCGCAGCGTCGAATTCACGGGTTCTCACTTCGATGTGCGGGGCTTCGCGACGTTGCCTGCGGGGCCGCAGGGTCAGCCGGTGCTGTTGCAGGCCGGGGACTCCGATGAGGGTCGGACGTTCGGCGCCAGGCACGCTGATGCCTTGTTCACGTTGCACGGGTCGCTCGAGGACGGTCAGCGTTACTATGCCGATGTCAAGAGACGTGCTAAGGCCCACGGTCGAGACCCAAACCAGCTCAAGGTGTTTCCGGCGGCGACGTTCGTCCTGGGCGACACCGACGACGAGGCGCAGGACAAGGCGCGTCACATCCGTTATCAACAGGTGAGCGGTGCAACCGCGATCGCGATGCTCGAGCAGGTGTGGGGCCGGGACTTGTCGGGCTATGACCCCGACGGTCCGCTACCCGACTTCGACCCGATCGTCGACAGCAATATCACCCAGGGACGCGTCCGTCACGGCGACCCGATCGCGATGGCCCGCAAGTATCGCGAACGTGCTCTAGCCGAGAACCTGTCGATCCGCGAACTGGTCATCGCCGTCACCAGCCGGCAGCAATTCGTCGGCACGCCAACGTATATCGCCGACGAGATCGACCGCTACATCCAGGCCGACGCCTGCGACGGGTTCATCTTGGTGCCGCACCTCACGCCGCACGGCCTCGACGAATTCGTCGACCGGGTGGTGCCGCTACTGCAGGAGCGCGGCGCGTTTCGCACCGAGTACACCGGCGAGACACTGCGCGAGCACCTGGGGCTGGCGGGCTAGCGGAGGTTCTGGTAGGCCAGCCGCACCAGCCCGTCGTCCAACTGCTCCGAGCCAACCAGGGCGAACCGGTGCTCGCTGGAAACCCGCCCGAATAGTGGCGTGCCGCCACCGAGCACCACCGGGTGCACGGTAAGCCTCAACTCGTCGAGCAGCCCGCGCTCAACAAAATTTCCGACCGTAGTAGGCCCGCCCACCACATAAATGTCGCGGCCGGGCGATTCGCGCAATCGTTGCACCGCGCCGAGGTCACCGATGGCCTGCGCCACCGGCCAGTCGAGTTCGTCGGGGCTGTGAGTCAGCACGTAATGCGTTGTGCGGTCTGCAAATTTGGCGTACCGGATCTCATCGGTGGTGGGAATGGCGCCGGTAGCCGCCAGCGGCGTGGCCGGATCGGCGATGATTGCGCGCCAATACTGTTCGTAGTCCGGATACATCGCACGGCCGAGCACGCAGGCGTCGACCCGGTCGAACAGCTCCCAATCAAAGGTGTCGGGATTGCTGCCGATCCAATCGGTCGCACCGTTGGCCCTTTCGGCCATGCCGTCCAGGGAGATCTGCATGCTGGCGACAATCTTGCGGGTCATGTCGGTACTGACCGCGGTTTGGTACGAAATTCACCGCGATTCGACGAGGGCAGCGAGCTTGTCCAGCGCCATCCGGGTGCCCGTCTCGTTGTCCGTCACGGAAACCCCGGGCGGGATGCACTCGTGCAGCACGACCACATCGGTGCAGCCTGACGCGCGGATGTGGCGCAAGACGCAGGTTTTCGTCACCCGCGGCCTTGCGCGAGGGCGGTCGCTTGTTCGGTTGCCTCCCGAATCGGGCCGCGCCATAGGTCGCCGTGGCCGGGTGCCAGGATCTCGGATTCCAGCAGGGCTAGCGCGGACAAACTGCGGATACAGTCTTGCTGGCTGCGGCTGAACACTTCGGGCAGCAGCTGCGGCCCGCGGTGCCGCAGCAGCGGATGACCGGTGATCAGCGCATCCCCGCTGGCCAGCACACCGTCGACGAGATACGAGCAATGACCGCTGGTATGCCCCGGGGTGAACACTGCCCTCGGGTGGCCGGGCAACCCGGCGGCCGTCTCGTTGGTCAGCGGCTGGGTGGTCGGGATGCCGTCGCGGATCAGGCCGCCACTGCGGACCACGTGAACACCCCAAACCGCCCAGCGGGGCCGCCAAATGCGCAGTGCGACATCGAGAATCGACACCTGCTCGAGGTATTCCCGCTTGGCGTGACCGACCTCCTCGGCGTGGCAGTACACGGGCGTGCCGTGCTCGCTGGCAAACCAGATTGCTGAGCCTAGATGATCGATGTGCGCATGCGTGAGCAGGATGGCGCGCACATCTGCGGGCTGATGGCCCAGGTGTCGCAGCGACGCCAGCACCTCTGCGCGGTCGCCGGGATAGCCGGCGTCGATCAGCATGACACCGCTTTCGTCGCTGACCAGCACCCAGTTGACGGCATGGCCCTGGGCGAGGTGAACCTTGTCGGTGACCTGAAGGAGCTGTGCCATGCCCGCGAGTCTAGGAGCGATCGCAAGCGCGGCGTAGCCGGGCGTGGCGGGTCGCGACGATGGTGGGGGAGCGATCGCAAGCGCGGCGTAGCCGGGCGCAGCGGGTCGCGACGATGGTGGGGGAGCGATCGCAAGCGCGGCGTAGCCGGGCGCAGCGGGTCGCGACGATGGTGGGGGAGCGATCGCAAGCGCGGCGTAGCCGGGCGTAGCGGGTCGCGACGATGGTGGGGGAGCGATCGCAAGTGCGGCGTAGCCGGGCGTAGCGGGTCGCGACCGCGAGTCTAGGAGCCGGGCGTAGCGGGTCGCGACCATGGGATAGGAGTAGAAAGAACTGGTGGCTGAACTGAAACTCGGGTACAAAGCATCTGCTGAACAATTCGCACCGCGCGAGCTCGTCGAACTGGCTGTCGCCGCCGAGGAACATGGCATGGACAGCGCCACCGTCAGCGACCATTTCCAGCCGTGGCGGCACAAGGGCGGGCACGCCCCGTTTTCGTTGTCCTGGATGACCGCGGTCGGCGAGCGTACCCAGCGGTTGCTGCTGGGAACCTCGGTGCTTACCCCCACCTTCCGCTACAACCCCGCCGTCATCGCACAGGCTTTCGCCACGATGGGCTGCCTGTATCCGAATCGCGTATTCCTCGGAGTGGGGACCGGTGAGGCACTGAACGAGATCGCCACCGGATACGAGGGTGCATGGCCGGAGTTCAAGGAGCGGTTCGCCCGGCTGCGCGAATCGGTGCGGTTAATGCGGGAACTGTGGCGGGGCGACCGCGTGGACTTCGGCGGCGAGTACTACCGGCTCAAGGGCGCCTCCATCTACGACGTCCCGGAGGGCGGAGTGCCCGTCTATATCGCCGCCGGCGGTCCCGCGGTGGCCAAGTACGCCGGCCGTGCCGGCGACGGCTTCATCTGCACGTCCGGCAAGGGCGAGGAGCTGTATGCCGAAAAGCTGATGCCCGCGGTCCGTGACGGCGCCGCGGCGGCCAATCGTAACGTCGACGACATCGACAAGATGATCGAAATCAAGATCTCCTACGACACCGACCCCGAGCTTGCCCTGAACAACACCCGGTTCTGGGCGCCGCTGTCGCTGACCGCCGAACAGAAGCACAGCATCGACGACCCGATCGAGATGGAGAAGGCCGCCGACGCCCTGCCCATTGAGCAGATCGCCAAGCGCTGGATCGTGGCATCGGACCCCGACGAGGCGGTGGCAAAGGTCGGCCAGTATGTGACGTGGGGTCTTAACCACTTGGTGTTCCACGCGCCCGGGCATGACCAGCGCCGGTTCTTGCGGCTCTTCCAAACGGACCTGGCGCCCAGGTTGCGGCGACTTGGCTGACACCTCGGCGATCTACATAGCCGCGCCCGAATCGGAGACCGGCAAGTCGACGATCGCGCTGGGGCTTTTGCATCGCTTGACCGCGATGGTGGCCAAAGTGGGTGTGTTCCGGCCGATTACGCGGTTCGGCGAGGACCGCGACTACATCCTCGAACTGCTGCTGGAGCACACCACCGCAGGTCTGTCCTATGAGCAGTGCGTCGGCGTGACCTATCAGCAGCTGCACGATGACAGCGACGCCGCGATAACCAGCGTCGTTGACTCATATCACGCGATGGCCGATAAGTGCGATGCGGTGGTGATCGTCGGCAGCGACTACACGGACGTCACCAGCCCCACAGAGCTCTCGGTCAACGCGCGAATCGCGGTCAACCTCGGTGCGCCAGTGTTGTTGACGGTGCGAGCGAAGGGCCGCACTCCCGCTGAGGTCGCCAGCGTGGTCGCGGTCTGTTTGGCCGAGCTGTCCGCCCAGCGCGCACACACCGCAGCGGTGGTGGCCAACCGATGCGCTCCCGGCGAGCTGGACGCCATGCGCGACGGGTTGGCGGCGCTTCCGCCACCTGTCCCGCGCAGCTATGTGCTGCCCGAGGAGCCGCTGCTAGCCGCGCCCACGGTGACCGAACTAACCGCGGCCGTGAACGGGACGCCGATCCGCGGTGACGCACAGCTGGCCCAGCGCGAGGTGATGGGCGTGATGGTCGCCGGGATGACCGCCGACCACGTGCTGGAGCGGTTGCGCGACGGCATGGCGGTCATCACCCCCGGCGATCGTTCGGACGTGGTGCTTGCGGTCGCCAGCGCCCATGCGGCCGAGGGGTTTCCGTCGCTGTCGTGCATCGTCCTCAACGGCGGGTTTGAGCTGCACCCGTCGATCGCGGCTCTGGTGTCGGGGCTGCGGCTGAGGTTGCCGATCATCGGCACCACGCTGGGAACCTACGACACCGCCAGCGCGGCCGCCGCGGCGCGCGGCCGGGTCACGGCGGCGTCCCAGCGCAAGATCGACACCGCGTTGGAACTAATGGATCGCCACGTCGACGTCGCAGACTTGTTGGCGCAGCTGGCCATTCCGATCCCGGCCATCACCACCCCGCAGATGTTCACGCGTCGGCTCCAGGAACAAGCGCGTTCGGACCGCAAGCACATCGTTCTTCCCGAGGGGGACGACGACCGCATCCTCAAATCCGCCGGGCGCCTCCTGCAGCGTAGCGTCGCCGACCTAACCATCCTTGGTGAGGCAGCCCAAGTCCGGTTGCGGGCAGCAGAACTCGGCGTCAACTTGGACGAGGCGAAAGTGATCGATCCGCGCACCAGCGATCTGCATCACGAGTTCGCCTCCCAGTACGCGGAGTTGCGCAAGACAAAGGGAATCACCGTCGAGCAGGCTCGCGAAATAATGAACGACGCCACCTATTTCGGCACCATGCTGGTTTACAACGGCATGGTCGACGGTATGGTCTCCGGCGCTGCGCACACCACGGCGCACACGGTGCGTCCGGCGCTGGAGATCATCAGAACCGTTCCGGACGTCTCCACGGTGTCCAGCATTTTCCTGATGTGTCTGCCGGACCGGGTGCTCGCCTACGGAGACTGCGCGATCGTCCCCAACCCGACGCCCGAGCAGCTGGCCGACATCGCCATCTGCTCCGCCCGCACCGCCGCACGGTTCGGCATCGAACCGCGGGTGGCCATGTTGTCCTACTCGACCGGCGATTCCGGCAAGGGAGCTGACGTCGACAAGGTCAGGGCGGCAACGGAGTTGGTACGCGGCAGGGATCCGGAACTGTTGGTCGAGGGGCCCATTCAGTACGACGCCGCGGTAGAGCCCTCCGTCGCCGCCACCAAGTTGCGTGATTCGCCGGTGGCGGGGCGCGCGACGGTGCTGATTTTCCCCGACCTCAACACCGGCAACAACACCTACAAGGCGGTGCAGCGTTCCGCCGGGGCGATCGCGATCGGCCCGGTGCTGCAAGGTCTACGCAAGCCGGTCAATGACCTATCTCGGGGAGCGCTGGTCGAAGACATCGTCAACACCGTTGCCATCACTGCGATTCAGGCGCGGGATGTCCATGGTTAGCACCGTGCTGGTGATCAATTCCGGCTCGTCGTCGCTGAAGTTCCAGCTGGTCGAGCCCGGCTCCGGCGAGTCCCTGGCACGCGGCAGTGTCGAGCAAATCGGAGAGCCATCGTCGTCCGTCACCGACCACGACGCGGCATTGCGTCGCGCGTTCGACATGTTGGCCGCCGACGGCATCGACCTGCAGACCTGTGGGTTGGTCGCGGTCGGACATCGGGTAGTCCACGGCGGCAACGAGTTTCACCAACCGACGGTGCTGGACGACCAGGTGATCGACAAGCTCGGCGAGCTTTCCCCACTGGCCCCCTTGCACAACCCGCCCGCGCTGTTAGGCATCTCGGTGGCGCGCACGTTGTTGCCCGAAGTTCCGCATGTCGCAGTGTTTGACACGTCCTTTTTCCATGACCTGCCGCCCGCGGCGGCGACGTATGCGATTGACCGTGGGCTCGCCGAGCAATGGCAGATCCGGCGTTACGGGTTTCATGGCACATCGCATCGGTATATCAGTGAGCAAGCCGCCTTGTTCGTGGACAGGCCTCTTAGTGAGTTGAATCAGATTGTGCTGCATCTAGGTAACGGTGCGTCGGCTTCGGCGATCGCCGGCGGCCGGCCGGTGGAAACGTCGATGGGCCTCACACCGCTGGAGGGTCTGGTGATGGGCACCCGTAGCGGTGACGTGGATCCGGGCGTTTTCAGCTACCTGTGGCGCACGGCGAAGATGGGCGTGGACGGCATCGAGTCGATGCTCAACCATAAGTCCGGGGTGTTGGGGTTGTCGGGTGAGCGCGACTTTCGGCGACTGCGGTCAATGATCGAATCAGGCGATAGCTCCGCGCAATTGGCTTACGACGTGTTCATCCACCGGCTGCGCAAGTATATCGGCGCCTACCTGGCCGTGCTGGGGCACACCGATGTGGTGAGCTTCACCGCCGGAATCGGAGAGCACGACGCGGCGGTGCGCCGGGACTCCATGGCGGGGATGACTGAGCTCGGCATTGAACTCGACGAGGACCTTAATGCTGGCTCGTCGGGGGACGCGCGACGGATTTCGTCAGACAATTCACGCATTGAGGTGTTAGTAGTCCCGACCGACGAAGAGCTAGCGATTGCCCGCGATTGCCTCGGAGCGATCGCAAGCGCGGCTAAGCCGGGCGCGGCGGGTCGCGACCGACGAATGTAGCGTGCTATAGGAAACCCAGGCTGGCGCGGTCCGTTCCGACGGACGGTGTGGGGTCGGTCCCGAGGGTGTGCATCAGCAGCTCGTAATAGATGTCTCGAAAGTCGGTGGTGGGCTTGAGGTCTCCGTGGTCGAGGTCGGTGAGGCTGGGCTCCTCACCGTAGCAGCCGCCCTTGACGGGTACACCCGCGACAAATACCGGTCCGGCGGTTCCGTGATCGGTGCCTTGCGAAGCGTTGGCGGCCACCCTGCGCCCGAACTCTGAATATGCCATCAACACGACGTTGCGACCCCAGCGGTCCCCGGCCATCTGCTGCAGGAATCCGGTGACGGCTTCGTCGAACGTCTGCAACAGTCGCTGTTGGGTGTCCCGTTCGTCGGCGTGCGTGTCGAAGCCGCCAAGATGCACCATGTACACACGAGTCGGGACGCGTGCCAGTATTGCGCTGGCCACCATGTTCAGCCGGGCGGCGAGCGCGTTGTCCGCCGCGCCCGTCGCCCTGATTAACCCGAACGCCGCGTCGGTGGTGCGTGCGGCGCGATAGGACTTGCGCACGGCCGACATGGTGGGTGTGTCGTCGGGGTCGTCGGCGCCAAGCACCTGCATCGTTTCGCCGAATATATCGGCCTTCTGCCACCGTCCCGCTGGCACTGTTGTCGTCGAAAGTGCTGCCGCCGTGCGTGTCTCGCCAACAGCGAGCAGAGGCAGCACCGCGCCGACACTGACCGCGCGCAGCGGGTCGTCGCCGGTCGCGTCCAGCCAGCGACCGATCCAGCCCGTCGGGACGGGTGTGGCCGGTGAGGCCGTCTGCCAGATGTCCATGGACCGGAAGTGGCTGTGGTCTGGTTTGGGATAGCCCACGCCGCGCACGATCGCAAGCTGTCGCTGGTTCCATACCTGAGCCAGGCCCCGCATTGCCGGGTTGAGCCCTAGCTGCTCGTCCAGGTGTAAGACCTCCTCCGGTGCGTAGGCGAGTTCTGGTCGAGCGTCGTGATAGGCGTTGTTCGCGTATGGAATTACCGTGTTGATCCCGTCGTTCCCACCGTAAAGTGTGACGATCACCAGGATTCCGGCGTTATCGGCCAGCGGCCGGTCCCGTGCCGCGAGAAGCAGGTCGTGCCAACTGACTGCCACCGCGCCGGACAGTAATCCGACGGCGCCCACGCCGGCGCCGGTGATCAGGAATCTGCGGCGGTTCAGTCCAGGCATTCCAATCTCGCTACGACGTAAGGTATTCGGGAGTATTGACGGCGGCGGCTACCAACTGGGCGGGTCTACTTGCCAGGGGTGCCAGTGCGGCTACCGTCCGGTCGGTCCACGCTCCCACACCGATCAGATAGCCGACCGCGTCGATACGTTCGCGCGGCGCAGCGCTTTCGATCATCGACAGGTCGGCGACGCGCGCTAGCGCAATCCCGACGCGCAGCCGCGCCCTGGCCGATGCGGTGGATAGCCACACCTGGCCGCGTGGCCAGCCGTTGACGTCGGCGGGGAAGAAGGGCCGCTGACCCAGCGCTCTAAGCGTCGCGTCGACGAGCTTCAGCTGCGCAGGTGCGTCGATGGGGACTCGCAATGCGCGGACCACGCCGACCAGCCACTCGACCGGGGCGGTGACGACGGCTGCCCGGGCGCCGGTGAATTCGTCATCGGTGAGGACGGCTCGGGTGACGGCCTTGAGGTCGCGTTTGGGGCCATAGGCTGCGACCAGACGGTCCAGAACCTGGGGGGACGGTGGGTCGTCGGAGGCCAGCTGCTGCCACAAGCGCCCGGCGACGTGGGCCGGTGAGCTGGGCTGACCAAGGACGGCGTCGCAGAACCCGTCGGCGTCGAAGTCGCGGGTTACCCCGAACAGCGTCTTGGGACCGAAGTCATGGCGCCGGGGAACCATCGAGGTCTGACCGTCGGCGCCGATGACCCATCCGGTCAGGGCGCGAGCGCCGGCGCGAACGTCGTCCTCGGTGTAGCCGTTAGCGTGCCCTAGTGTGAACAGCTCCATGAATTCGCGCGCCAGGTTCTCGTTCGGGGCTTTGGCGGTGTTGAGCTGGCCGTCCAGCCAGCGCAGCATTGCGGCGTCGGTGAGCATGGTGTATGCGAGGCTGCGGAAGTCGCCCAGGGCCAGCGTGCGTAGCTTCTGATTCTGCGCAGCCATATACGCCGCGACCTTGACCTTGTGGGCCGAAGTGGCAAAGTGGTTGTGCCACACCAGCGTGAGCTTTTCGTGGATCGGCGTCTGGGCGGCGACCATGCGGCGTAACCACCAGCGGGTCAGCTCGTCTGTTTGCTCGGATAGCTGGCGCGTGTACTGTGTCCGAGCCGCGGGCGTTGCGCCCTTGCCCGGAGGCTGCGGTGGGATCAGCGTGGGCATAGGGGTCGCGGCCGCGCCCGGGTCGGCGTCGGGGTTGGCTGCGAGCACACCGTCGACGTAGGTCGGCCAATCCTGACCGACCACCGCGTCGACCTCCGTTCCGGTTGCACCGAACCCGGCTCGGCGCAGAACCCGAGCCGTGGTGATCCACCGCGCGGACTGCCCGGCCATGGTTCAACTGTGAAGTGTGTACCTATGTTTTCGCTTAGTTTTGCGGCCTGTGGATGGACGAATGCGCAGTCCGCAGTCGTCGTGCGATTGTTTGCGCCGTGGCGGGCGCTCCGTTCATCGGCAGTGAGGCACTGGCGTGCGGAGCATTGAGCCGGCATCAACTGCGCGCGCGGTACCGCGCGGTGTTTCCCAACGTATACCTGGGCAAAGACGTCGAGCCATCGTTGGAGCAACGCATCGCGGCGGCCTGGCTCTGGTCCAACCGGGAGGGCGTCATCGCGGGAGCGGCCGCGGCCGTCTTGCACGGCGCCAAGTGGGTTCCCGACAGTGTCCCGGTTGAGCTGATGCATAGCAACACTCGCCCGCCGAATGGTGTGGTGACTCGGCGTGACGTGCTCCTCGACGGTGAAACGCAGCTGATGGACGGTCGCATCGTCACCACACCGGAACGTACCGCATTCGACATCGGCCGCCGTGGCGCGATTCGTTCGGCGGTTGCGCGGCTTGACTCGCTTTCGCGTGCAACGGGTTACAAAATCGAAGACGTACTGAACATAGCGAAGGGCCATCCAGGAGCGCGCGGGGTGCGGCGCCTGGAGACTGCCTTGGAACTCGTCGACCCAGGCGCGCAGTCGCCCCGCGAGAGCTATCTGCGGCTGCTCCTCATCGATGCTGGCCTGCCCCGGCCGCGGACCCAGATACCGGTGCTGGACGTGGACCGGGTTCCGGTCGCTTACCTGGACTTGGGCTGGGAGGAATATCTCGTCGCCGTCGAATACGACGGAGACCACCATCGGGTGGACCGAGGTCAGTACGTCAAGGACATTCGGCGATACGAGATGCTCGAGCGGATGGGCTGGATCGTCGTGCGGGTCGTCGCCGAAGACCGTCCCGCGGACATCATTCGCCGTGTGCGGGCCGCGATCACGAAATCGAGTGTGCACCTAGGGCTTTGAGTGTGTATCAGGGGCGGGATCTGAGCGATTTCACCGCCAAGGATTCACACTCGAAGCCAAGGATTCACACTCGACCGCCCCGCGATTCAGAACGTGCTCGTGGGCCGCACCTTGTTGGCCATGTCCACCAGGGTGTAGCGATGCCGCTGGGTAGGCGCGACCCGGGCCAGGCTGCGCAGCGAGGCCTCGACCCCCAGCCGTAGCCCGTGCTTGGTGAAGGGAAAACCGAGGATGTGATTGGTGCTGGCTTCGTTGTCTTCGAGCCAGTCCATCGCGCCACCGAGCACCAGCGCCCGAATCTGCAGCACTCGCGGTTCGGTGGGCGGCAACGCCTCCACCCGACGGGCGGCGTCGCGGATCTGCTCCTCGGTGATTTCGTTTGCCGACCGGCCGGACAGCAAGGTCACCGCGCTGGTCAGTCGTGCGGTCGTGAAATGCCTTGACGTAGGCGGCACCTCATCGAGAGTTCGCACCGCACCGGTTCGATCGCCTTCGGCCGACTGGGCTCGGGCCAGTCCGAAAGCCGCCGAGATCACCCCGTCGTTGGTCCGCCACACCGTCTGGTAGAACTTGTGCTCGTCGGTGGCGCCGGCCAATTCGGCGGTCGCCGCCAGCGCCAGCTTGGGCGCCAGTTCGCCGGGGAAAGTATCCAACACCTCGGTGAAATGCTTTGTGGCAGAGTCGTAGTCACCGGTGAGCAACTCGGCGAGCGCGCGGTACCAGACCAGTCGCCATTGCCAGCCGACCCGCTCGTAGAGGTCGTCGAGTTTGCGGGTGGCCTTGCTTACATCGCCCAGGTCCAGCAAGGCCCGCACTTCCATCAGCGGCAGCTCTATCGACTCCGACAGGTCGAGGCCTTCGGCGTCCAGTGTGCCGTGACGGGCGGCGCGCAGCGAGTCCAGGGTCTGCACCGGCTGCGAAAGCACCGTCGCCTGCAGCACCGGAGCGGCGACGTCGGCCGGGTCGACCAGCGGCACCTGCAGGGCGGTCACGATCTCCTTGGCGGTCAGCTTCTCCGAATGCACCTGGCCATCCAGATACACATCGGTGTGTGCGACGGAGAGGTCCACGCCGAACGTCGAGCGGCTGGGACTGAAGATCGTCGAGAGCCCTGGCCTCGGAATTCCGGTGTCCTGGGCGACCACTTCCCGCAACACACCCATCAACTGCGCGGACATCTCCTCGGCGCTGGCGAACCGTCGCCGCGGGTCGGGCTCTATGGCGCGGCGCAGCAACCTGCCGAACGAGTCGTATGTCGTCAGCACCGGATCGTCGTCGGGCAGCCCGTCGACATAGCGGCCGTTGCGGGTGCGCAGGTCTAACGTCAAAGCCGCGAGCGTGCGTCCCACCGTGTAGATGTCGGTGGCCACCGTCGGACCGGTCCGTACGATCTCCGGTGCCTGGAAGCCGGGGGTGCCGTAGAGATAGCCGAACGAGTTGATCCGCGACACCGCACCCAAATCGATCAGCTTGAGCTGCTCCTCGGTGAGCATGATGTTTTCCGGCTTCAGGTCGTTGTAGACCAGGCCGATGGAATGCAAATAGCCCAGCGCCGGCAGGATTTCCAGCACGTAGGCAATCGCCTCGGCGACTGGCAGCTTCTCGCCTTTGGCGCGCTTGAGCGATTGCCCGCCGATGTACTCCATGACGATGTAGCCGACCGGATCGCCGTGCTTGTCGGTGTGCTCGACAAAGTTGAAGATCTGCACGATCGACGGGTGCACCACCTCGGCCAGGAACTGCCGTTCGGCCATCGCGATCGCCTGCGCTTCGGCATCGCCGGAATGAACCAGGCCTTTGAGAACGACCGGACGGTCGTTGACGTTGTGGTCGACCGCCAGGTAGACCCAACCCAGCCCGCCGTGCGCGATGCAGCCCTTGACTTCGTACTGGCCCGCGATGATGTCTCCCGGACTCAGCTGCGGCAGGAACGAATACGGACTGCCGCAGTACGGGCACCAGCCCTCCGACGCGCCCTTGCCTTCCGAACTCGACCGGCCGACCGGGCGTCCGCAGTTCCAGCAGAACCGCTTGGACTCCGGGACCACCGGATTGGTCATCAGGGCCTTGAGCGGATCGATATCGGGTACCCGCGGGATTTCCACCAGGCCGCCGCCCAGCTTTCGGACCGGCTGGAGCACCCGCTGAGTCGCCGTGACCCGGTCCTGCGGCTGGGTATCTATGGTGCCTAACGAGATCGGAAAGTCGTCGTCTTCGTCGTCGTCGAAATCGGGGCGGAAGAGCGCCTGGGTGGCCAGCGGCCGTTCCGATGACCCCGTGGTGTGCATGTCCGCGGGTTGCGTGCCAGGACTCACGTCCTCCGAGTCAGGCTTGCCCATCAGTCCACATACCTGGGCGTGGGTGGGGCGGGCGCCGGGCCAAGTACCGTTAGCCACTTGCGGTACAACGCGTTCCAGGTGCCGTCGGTGCGGATGCGTTCGAGCGTGCCGTTGACGAACCGAACCAGCCCGGTGTTGTCGAGGTTGATCCCTATCCCGTAGGGCTGGTTGGCCATGTTCGGGCCGACGATGTGCAGGTAGGGGTCTTCTTCCACCAGCCCGGCCAGGATCGAGTCATCCGTGCTGACGGCGTCGATCTCCCGCTGCTGCATTGCCACCAGGCAATCAGCCCAATTCACAACCGACACGACGATGGGCGGCGGTGCGATTTCCCGGATGCGGCGCAGCGAGGTGGTGCCCCTTGCCACACAGACTCGTTTACCAGAAAGGTCCGACGCTTTTGCGATCGCCGAGTCCCGCGGGGCGAGGATGCGCTGGTTGGTGTCGAGGTAGACGGTGGAGAAATTCACCAGCTTGCGCCGTTCGCAGGTGATGGTCATGGTCTTGACGACGACATCGACCTGGGATTTCTGCAGCGCGGTGATGCGCTCGTCGGCCGACAGGATCCGGTACTCGACATGATTCGGGCTACCGAAGATGTCGCGCGCCACCTCGCCGGCGATGTCGACGTCGAAGCCGGTGATCTCGCCGGTGATTGGGTCGCGGAAGCTGAACAGGTTGCTGCCGATGTCGAGCCCGACGATCAACCGCCCCCGCTCGCGGATGTTGGCCACCGCGGCGTCAGCGTCGGCCTTGTTGGAGAAGGGACGCAGGCTGGCGGTGGGGTTGCAGTCCTGGCTCGTGTTGTCCGGCGGCAGTGGCGGCTCGACCGGCATGACCTGCATCCCGACCGGCGTGGGCAGCGGCAACGTCGGAGTGGCTTCGACCTTCAGCGGCTCGGAGTGACCGCAACCGGCCACCACCATCGCCACTGCGAGCGGGGCAACTGCCCGCCGGAGAACTCTGCTGGGCAGGCGCCGCATCACCGATACTCTTTCAGCCTCGGCCACAGGCCCAGGGCCACCGCAATGGCGGCACCCAGGCTGAGCACCACGCCGCCCACCTGCGCACCGGCCAGGCCACGATGGGCGTTGAGGATGTCGTTGCGCAGATGGTTGCGGCTTTGACCCATGGCTTTGGCGAGCGCTTCCTCGAGCTTGTCGAACGCTGGGGTGGAATCGTCCGCACCCTTGCCGAGCGCAACCTGGGTGGCCGCCCGGTAGTTGCCGACCGAGATGTAGGAGTTAATTCGGTCGTTGGCCTGCTGCCAGCGGACCAGCAGCTGGTCGGCGCCTTGCAGGTCCGGCTTGTCGACGGCGTCGTGGCGGGCCATGTAGGCCTCGAGCTGGTGGTGCATGGCGTCGATGCGCTGATAGAAGGATTGCTTTCGGACTTCCTCGTCGCCGCGCCGGATCAGTGACAGCGTCTCGTCGGCGCGTGCCTGCTGGGCGGTGATCGCCAGGTTGGTGACGGTCTTGAGCGATTCGGCGGCGGTATCTTTCGCGCTGCGGCTGGCCGTCGTGGAGATTGTCAGCGCGGTTCCGACCCACACCACCATTACGAGAATACCGAGTGCGCCCACGACAAGGCCTGGGTTAATTCGCCTTCGGGTGCGCCGGGCTAGCCAGCGATGCGAGAACGCGCCGAAGGCGACCGTGGTGGCGACGACGAGGATCACCGGCGCCGGGATCTGGGTGGATGCGGTGGTTTCGGTGTCTACCCGCGCTGATGTGGCCTGGTACAGCTGTTGCGCGTCGGGCAGGATCGTCGACTGCATCAGCCCTGATGCCTCCGACAGGTATGACGACCCGACGGGGTTGCCCGCCCGGTTATTGGTGCGCGCGATCTCGATCAGCCCGGCGTAAACGGCCAGTTCGGCGTTGATCCGGCCCAGCAATTGCACCAGCGGCTCGTCGGTGAGTCCGCCGGCCGCCCGGGTAACGGCTACTGCGGCGTCGGTGATGGCCTGCTCATAGCGCATTCGGACGGCGCGCGGTTCGGCCTGGGCGATGAACGCGGTGGCCGCCGCGGCGTCGGCCACCGAGAGCGTGGTGTAGAGCCGCCCGGCCGCGAATGACAGCGGCTCGGTGTGGTCGAGCACGGTGGTCAGCACTTGCTGACGGTGGGTGATGGTCGTCGAGGTGGCGAATGCGCTGGAGACGCCCAGGGCCGCCAGCACGATGCCAATGGTCAGGATGCGGCCAGGGGTGGTCGAGATGAACCACCAGCGGGGATGGGCCGGTTCGGCAGGCGAGCGCGATCCCAGCGGCTCGGTTGACGGGTGCGCCAGCTCAACCGTCACGTCAGCTCCGACCTCATCTTTCGGCCATCTTACGAACCTCTATAAGCGAATCTTAAGAGAATGTTCCGACAGATGGGGGGAGGTGCGCGCAATTATCCTGTCTTCGTGCGGGGCGACGGCGACGGTTGGGTGATCTCCGACAGCGGCGTCCACTACTGGGGCCGATATGGCTCCGCCGGCCTGCTGCTTCGGGCGCCCCGGGTCGACGGAACCCCCGCGGTGCTGCTCCAGCATCGGGCGGTGTGGAGCCATCAGGGTGGCACCTGGGGTCTGCCGGGTGGTGCTCGCGACAGCCATGAGACGCCCGTGCAGACCGCGGTTCGCGAAGCGTATGAAGAGGCGGGCCTGGACGCCGAGCTGCTGGCGGTACGGGCGACCGTGGTGACTGCCCGCCCGGGTGGCACCTCCTGGACCTACACGACGGTCGTCGCCGACGCCAGCGAATTATTGGACACCGTGCCCAATCGGGAAAGCGCCGAGCTGCGCTGGGTCGGCGAGGACGAGGTGGCCGACCTGCCGCTGCATCCCGGCTTCGCCGCCAGCTGGCACCGGCTGCGCACGGCTCCGGCGACGGTACCGCTGGGTCACGCCGACGAACGGCGGCGACGACTGCCGCGGACCGTGGAGATCGAGGCCGGAGTCTTCATCTGGTGCATGCCCGGTGACGCCGATCAGGCGCCGCTGAGTCCCAGCATCAGCTCGCTGCTACAAGCGCTGACTTGAGCTGTGCGGCCGCCGCCTGAGGGTCGTCGGCGGCAGTGATCGCCCGCACCACCACGATCCGGCGGGCACCGGCCGCGACGACTTCGGGCAGCCGTCGGGCATCGATCCCGCCGATGGCGAACCACGGCTTGTCGCCGCCGAGTTGAGCCGCGGCGCGTACCAGGTCCAGGCCCGGCGCTGTGCGGCCCGGCTTGGTTGGCGTGGGCCAGCAAGGTCCGACGCAGAAATAATCGGCTTGCCCGGCTGCCGCGGCAGCTTGTTCAGCGTTGTGACTGGACAGCCCGATGACGACATCGGGGCCTACGATGTCGCGCGCTATCTCCAGGGGCAGGTCATGCTGGCCCAGGTGCAGCACGTCGGCGCCGGCGGCGCGGGCGATATCGGCGCGGTCGTTGACCGCGAACAGGGCGCCGTGCCGGCGGGCGGCGTCGGCCAGGATCTCGCAGGCGGCCAGCTCGTCGCCCGCCTCCAGCTGGCCGAACCGCCGCTCTCCGGCCGACCCTTTGTCGCGCAGCTGGATGATGTCGACTCCGCCGACCAGGGCCGCGTCGGCGAACTCGGCTAAGTCGCCACGCTCGCGACGGGCGTCGGTGCACAGGTACAGCCTTGCGGTGGCGAGACGGCTGGCAGGTTGGTGCACATCACTGACGTTATCCGGGTTAGCGCGCTAGCGTGGACGCTGAAACACACGGGAGTCCCGGGAGCGGGGCTGAGAGTGGGCACACATCCTGCCCTGACCGTCACACCTGATCCGGGTCATGCCGGCGAAGGGAGCAGACGATGTCGAATGCGCTGGCCGTCATAGGCGGCGGCATCATCGGGCTGTCGGTGGCGCGCCGAGCGGCCCAAGCCGGTTGGTCGGTGCGGGTGCACCGAAGCAACGAGCGGGGCGCGTCCTGGGTCGCGGGCGGCATGCTGGCACCGCACAGCGAAGCCTGGCCGGGTGAGGAACGGTTGTTGCGGCTGGGTCTGCAGTCGCTGCGGCTGTGGCGCGAGGGCGGCTATCTGGATGGGCTGCCACCAGAGGTGGTCACCGCACGCGAGTCGTTGGTGGTGGCCGTCGATGCGGCCGACGTCGCCGACCTGCGTACCGTCGCGGATTGGTTGTCCGATCAGGGTCACCCGGTGGTCTGGGAGCCGGCTGCGCGCGATGTCGAACCCCTGCTGGCACAGGGCATTCGGCACGGCTTCCGGGCGCCCACCGAACTGGCTGTCGACAACCGCGCCGTGCTCGACGCGTTGAGCCTGGAGTGCGAGCGCCTCGGAATCCAGTGGGCCGCACCGGTGGCCGACCTGACCGGGGTTGAGGGCGACGCGGTGGTAATTGCCAATGGCATTGACGCGCCCACGTTGTGGCCCGGCCTGCCGGTGCGTCCAGTGAAAGGCGAGGTGCTGCGGCTGCGCTGGCGAAAGGGGTGTATGCCGTTACTGCAAAGGGTCATTCGAGCCCGGGTGCACGGTCGGCAGGTGTACGTGGTGCCGCGTTCCGACGGCGTGGTCGTCGGCGCCACCCAGTACGAACATGGCCGCGACACCACGCCCGTCGTATCGGGAGTGCGTGACCTGCTCGACGATGCGTGCGCTGTGGTGCCGGCGCTGGGCGAGTACGAACTTGCCGAGTGTGCCGCCGGGTTGCGCCCGATGACACCCGACAACCTACCGATCGTGCAGCGCCTGGACGCGCGCACCCTGGTGGCCGCGGGCCACGGAAGATCCGGGTTTCTGTTGGCACCATGGACCGCCGAGCAGATCGTGTCCGAACTCGTTCCGGTGGGAGCGCACTCATGATCGTGGTTGTCAATGACAAACGGATCGAGGTCGACGAACAGACCACGGTGGCCGCCCTGCTGGCGTCGCTGGGTTTCCCGGACCGAGGTGTCGCGGTGGCGTTGGACGCGACGGTGCTGCCCAGATCCAATTGGGCGACAACGCTTTCCGAAGGTGCCCAACTCGAGGTGGTGACGGCGGTGCAGGGTGGTTGAGTCCAAGCTAACAATCGGCGACCGCAGTTTCGCGTCCCGGCTCATCATGGGCACTGGGGGAGCGACCAATCTGGCGGTACTGGAGGAGGCGCTGATCGCATCGGGTACCGAGCTGACCACCGTCGCGATCCGCCGGGTCGACGCCGAGGGCGGAACCGGACTGCTCGATCTGCTCAACCGGCTCGGCATTACGCCGCTGCCCAATACCGCGGGCTGCCGCAGTGCCGCCGAGGCGGTGCTGACAGCGCAATTGGCCCGCGAGGCGCTGAACACCAACTGGGTCAAGCTCGAGGTGATTGCCGACGAACGCACCCTGCTGCCCGACGCCGTCGAATTAGTGCGTGCCGCAGAGCAATTGGTGGACGACGGGTTTGTGGTCCTGCCGTACACCAACGACGACCCGGCGCTGGCCGGTCGGCTGGAGGACATCGGATGTGCGGCCGTGATGCCGCTGGGGGCACCGATAGGCACCGGTCTTGGCATTACCAATCCACACAATATCGAGATGATCGTCGCTCGTGCCGGCGTTCCCGTGGTGCTCGATGCGGGTATCGGTACCGCGAGTGACGCCGCGCTGGCGATGGAATTGGGTTGTGACGCCGTGTTGTTGGCTACCGCGGTGACCCGGGCCGCCGACCCGCCGGCGATGGCCGCCGCGATGGCCGCCGCCGTCACCGCCGGCTATCTGGCCCGTCGGGCCGGGCGGATCCCGAAACGCTTCTGGGCGCAGGCGTCCAGCCCGACGTTATGACCAAACGTTATGTCGCGCTGGGCAGTTCGATGGCTGCCGGTCCGGGTATCAAGCCTCGCGCGGCGGGAGCGCCTTGGTGGGCAGGCCGATCCGCCCGCAACTACCCACATCTTGTCGCCGAACGGCTGAACCTTGATCTGGTTGACGTCACATACTCCGGTGCGACCACCGCGCATGTACTTGCCGACCGCCAGCATTGGGCGCCGCCCCAAGTCACCGCTCTGAATGGATCGGAGACCCTGGTAACGGTCACGATCGGCGGCAACGACGTCGGCTATGTTCCGTTGCTCATGGCCGCCTCGGTGCCACGGTTGGCGCGGCGACTGCCGCTGCTGGGCACGCGCATACGTGAATTGCTGGACGGTGATGCCCGGGATGGAGCGCTGACCGGGGTGTTCGACTCGTTGTGTGAGATCGGTCGCGTGCTACGTCAGCGCGCGCCACGAGCGCGAGTGTTGTTCGTCGACTACCTCACGCTGTTGCCACCGGCGGGCACGCCAGCGCCGCCGCTGTCCGCGGCAGACACCGAACTGGGGCGCCACGTTGCCGGCACACTCGAACGGCTCACGGCTGACGCCGCTACGGCGACCGGGTGTGGGCTCGTGTGCGCCGGTGCCGCCAGCCGCGACCATCACGCGTGGTCGGCCGAGCCTTGGACGGTGAAGCCCACGAGATCCGTTGTGCCACTACCGGGTCGGCCGGCACCGCTGCATCCCAACGGCGCCGGGATGCGTGCGGTGGCGCAGCTTGTTTTAAAGGCGCTTTAAAGAAGTCGTTGTAGCCTTCAAGTCGATCTGGCGTGAATCCTGGGTTCCGAGCGTGAACTGTGGGCGCGAAAACCGGCCGGATCCGGCCCTGGATACACGCTGAAAGCCCTGAGCTCACACTCGATCTCGAGGACTACGAGTGACTTCAGCCGTTAGTACGCCACCACTGGTAGAGGGCGGGGACGTCGGTGTTGGAGGCGCGGATATAGCTGAGGATGTTCTTAGCGTCGGTGGTCCAGATGATCTCGGCGGCGCCCTGATAGGTCCCGCACGCCACCTGGCCAGCCGTGGAACCGGCGCTGCCCTGGCGCCAGGTGGTGGGTGATTGGCCGCTGTCGCCGCAAGCGGTCAGGGTTTCGTCTTTGATGCTGGCTTTGAATGAGCCGTTCATGTCGTCGGCATTGGCGAACAGGATGTACTTGGCTTGAACGGGTCCGGCTGAGTCCGGGCTTTGTCCGCACGAAAGAGCGGCCAGTTCACCAGCGCTGATTGATTGGGCGGTGCAATTGCTAAGGCCGTAGCCCTTCGACAGCGACGCGGCGAGGGCGTTGACATCCGACGAGTTGCCGGTGGGGTCCGCGATCGCGGTGGCAGTACCCAGGCAGGCAAAGCTACCCAATAGCGCTGTAGCCGTCGCGGCTCGCAACGCGTTGGTGAGGTGAGACATCCTTGCTCCTTGCGGTTGTCGGGCCGACGATGCAGCAACGTTGACATCGGGAGTCTATTTCTGTCGCTCACCGGAAAACTAGAGCTTCTTATTAATACGACCCCGCAGCGCTAGTTGTTGGACATGCAACATATTCCGTTAGAAATTGTCTGTCTGTGCAGCAATCATCTTTAATTGGTGGCCAGGTGTCGGCGCAGCATAGACGTTGGGATCGCGCAAGCAATGGTTAATCTGCACAAGTGCCATTTTCCGGTTGGTGATGCCGTCGCGACGCCTCTCCGGTATGGTAAGCACCGCTTCACGCCAGCTAACTTCTTTTGACTGGAGAATCCATGACACAACCACCACCTCCCGGTTACCCGCCGCAGCAGCCGCCCGCCGGGCAACAACCTGACAATTACTTGGTCTGGTCAATTCTGGTGACGTTGTTCTGCTGTCTTCCCCTTGGCATCGTTGCGATTGTCAAGTCCACCCAGGTCAACGGGTTGTGGGCGCAGGGTCGTTATGCCGAAGCTCAGGCCTCGGCCGATTCCGCCAAGAAGTTCGTGATCTGGTCGGCCGTCGCTGGCGTGATCGTGTTCGTCATCTACGGCATTTTGTTGGCGGTGGGTGCCCTCAATGCCGGGACTGAGAGCGTGGCGATGATGCTCACCACGATGTACTAGGCCTGGGTGAGCTGATGGTGACCCGCCAAGGGTCGGTGCCGCTGAGCTTGGGTGCGCCACTGCTGGTGGCCGCGTCTACGACATTGGTATGCGCCGCCATCTGGGTGGGTGATCCAACGACCCCGAACGGTCCACTACCGGTATGTCCCACCAAGGCTCTGTTGGGAATCGATTGCCCTGGGTGTGGCAGCCTCCGAATGCTGTACAGCCTTATGCACGGCAATCTTTTGGCGGCCGTCAGGTTTAACGCCCTTGGCCTGGCGGCGGTGGCGCTGTTGGTGTGGGCCTACCTGGCTTGGACCTATGGCCGTTTAGTAGGCCGACGAATCGGGAGTTGGCAGCATCGCCGTTGGGCGGCGGTAGTGGCCCTGGCGCTGGTGCTGGCTTGGTTTGTGGTGCGCAACATCCCGGTTGCGCCATTCACCACGCTGTTTGTCTGAATTTGGTCACTGTGATGCCAAAGCCGCATTCGCTTGTGCGGATGCGGCTTTCGCTACTTCAGGAGCCCGCTTCTAATCTGAGCTAGTCTGAGCCCGATGGTGCACAAATCAAAGATGATGCCGGTGGTACTGGCCGTCGCCGTGGTTGTTGCGTTCCTGGCAACGGGTTGTGTTCGTTGGCGGACTCAGTCGAAACCGGCTTCCAATAACCCCGTCGCGGCTGAGTTCGCCATGACGCTGCGCAACAAGGTGAGCGCCGACGCGATGATGGCGCACCTGTCGAAACTTCAAGACATCGCCAACGCGAACAACGGCACCCGGGCGGTTGGCACTCCCGGCTATGAAGCCAGCGTGGACTATGTGGTAAATACGTTGCGCAACAGTGGTTTTGACGTGCAAACCCCGGAGTTCTCGGCCCGCGTGTTTCACGCTGAAAAGGGTTCGGTGGTCGTTGGCGGTCTGACTGCCGAGGCGCGCGCCCTGGAGTACAGCCTCGGTACCCCGCCGGACGGCGTGACCGGGCAGTTGGTGATCGCACCCGCCGACGACAGCCCGGGCTGCACACCCAGCGACTACGACAATCTGCCAGCGCAAGGTGCGGTGGTGCTAGTTGATCGCGGCAACTGTCCGTTCGCTCAGAAAGAGGATGCCGCGGCACAGCGCGGCGTCGCGGCGTTGATCATCGCCGACAATGTCGACGAGCAGTCGATGGGCGGCACGCTGGGGGCAAACACCGACGTCAAGATCCCGGTGGTGGGTGTCACCAAGTCCGTCGGGATTCAGCTGCGGGGCAAGTCCGGACCAACCACCATCAAGCTCACGGCTAGCACCCAGAGTTTCAAGGCCCGCAACGTGATCGCGCAAACCAAAACGGGGTCGCCCACCGACGTGGTGATGGCGGGCGCACACTTGGACAGCGTTCCAGAGGGTCCGGGCATCAACGACAATGGCTCCGGGGTGGCCGCGATTCTGGAAACCGCAGTGCAGCTGGGTAACTCACCGCACGTCCGCAACGCGGTGCGATTCGGCTTCTGGGGCGCCGAGGAACTCGGGCTGATCGGTTCGCGCAACTACGTCGAGTCGCTGAATCTCGACGCTCTCAAGAACATCGCGCTGTATCTGAACTTCGACATGCTGGCCTCGCCGAATCCGGGCTACTTCACCTATGACGGTGACCAGTCGTTGCCGATGGATGCGCGCGGCCAACCGGTGGTGCCCGAAGGATCGGCCGGCATCGAGCGCACGCTGGCCGCGTATCTGAAGATGGCCGGCAAGACCCCGCAGGACACGTCGTTCGACGGTCGCTCCGACTACGACGGGTTCACCCTGGCGGGAATCCCGTCCGGCGGGCTGTTCTCCGGCGCAGAGGTCAAGAAGACTGACGAGCAGGCCAAGCTGTGGGGCGGGACCGCCGATCAGCCGTTCGATCCGAACTATCACCAGAAGGGCGACACCCTCGAACACATCGACCGCACGTCGCTGGGCATCCAAGGAAGCGGCGTCGCCTACGCGGTGGGCCTGTACGCGCAGGACCTCAGCGGCCGCAATGGCGTTCCGGTCATGGAGGACCGCACCCGCCACGTGCTCACGAAGCCATGATGCCGGCCATGGTTCGGGGACTGGCCGCGACGATGCTGCTGACCTGCCTGTTGGGGGGATGCTCGACGACGCATCAGCCGGCGCCGCCGGGAGCGGCGCCGGACCTGGGCCGAACACTTTCGGTAAAGGTGACCGCGGACGGCATGTTCACACATCTGCGTGCGCTGCAGGCGATCGCCAACGGCAACAAGGGAAACCGGGCCGATGGCACGCCTGGCTACGACGCGACCGTTGAATATGTGGTGAAAGCGCTGCGCGACAAGGGCTTTGAGGTGACGATACAGAAGTTCGAACGGCTGTACCCGGCGTCGCCGGGTAAGCCGTCGCTGACGGTCGCCGGACGCAGCTATTCCGTTGATCAGGCGTCGTTGCTGGCGCGAACGCCTCCCGGAGGGCTGACAGGTCAGCTGGTTCGGCCCGCACAGCCGGCCGGCTGCACCGCGGGCGATTACCAGTCCGTGCTGCCAACGGGTGCGATCGCGGTGGTCGATGACACCCGCTGCTCGGTGGTCGACAAACAGGACAGCGCGGTTGCCAAGGGGGCCGCGGCGCTGATCGTGATAAGCCAAGCCAGCAATCAGGGAGCCCCGCCCACGCTGTTCAGTCCCGGCTACTACAACCAGCTGAGGGTGCCGGTCGCGGTGGTCGGTGGCAACGGCGCGGCCGCCCTGGGCCGCGCTACCGCGCCGGTGCGCCTGGTGCTGGACGCCGAGAACGTCAAGGTTTCGTCGCGAAACGTGCTGGCGCAGACCAAAACCGGTGCGCCGCATGAGGTAATTACGGTGGGCGCCCATCTCGCCAGCCCGCCTGATAGCCCCGGGATTAACGACGGCGGGTCGGGCGTGGCCGCGGTCCTCGAAACGGCGCTGCAGTTGGGTCCGCTGCCGCCGGTGGCCAACGCGGTGCGGTTCGCGTTCTGGGGAGGCCAGGAGGACGGGCTCAACGGTTCCATGGACTACGTGTTCGGCCTCGACAACAACCAGCTCAACGACATCGCGCTGTACCTGAACTTCGACATGCTCGGGTCGGCGAATGCGGGCTTCTTCACCGACGACGGTGACCAGTCCGGTCCGGCCGGAGCGGGCGTGGCCGCTGCGGATGTGCCGGAGGGCTCGGCCGGAATCGAGCGCACCCTGGCCGGCTATCTGAATCTGGCCGGCAAGCGACCCGCTGACATGCCGCTGACCACCAGGACCGCCTACCATCCCTTTTTCGTTGCCGGTGTGCCGATCGGGGGCCTGACCACTGGCGCTTCGCAGACGAAAACCGTTGTGCAGGCGCGTCTCTGGGGTGGACAGCCCGGCGTCCGGTTCGACCCCAACTACCAGAGCGTTCGTGACACCGTCGAAAACATCAACCGGGAAGCACTGGCCGTCATGGGCTCTGGCGTGGCATACGCGGTGGGCAGCTACGCGGAATCAATCGGGGGCGCCAACGGCGTCACACCCCATGGAAAGCGCCATCGCACCCGAGTGTCGTAGCTCGGCGGTACCGGGACTAACGCTCTGGCGTCGCGAGGAGCCTGAACAGCATATTGTTGACATCAGTGAGGGCCTGGATGTCGGCTTGCCGAAGCCGTTCGCTCTAGTTGGTCTTGCGCAAGCTGGTTATCAGACCGGGAGCCGCCCAGCCGTCAGCCAAGTCCACGCCAAAGCCGGCGCCAGGCTCGGAATCGAACACCGGCACAACGATAACGGTTGGCTCGCTGGGAATCTCGTTGTACATCGTTGACGAAATCACCAGAACGGTAACGCCGGTGTCCGTCCGCCAAATGTCGCCCCGGCGTGGGGATGGAGTCAATGCTTAGCCAGGGTCCCGAGGTTGCGATCCGCCCAAGCCTCACTGAACGCCGCGGCCTTAGGGTGCGCCCGCATCCACCGATCATGCTCCGCGCAGCGCCGCCTCATGTCGTTTATGTCGAGCAAGCTAGCGCTCCACGCGTCAATCGACGGTTTGTCCAGGCCGGAATAGCGTTTCAGGACCTGGTACGCGCTATCAAAAAGCCGCAACGCAATCATCCGCGCCACGGCTTGATGCTAGCAAGCGAACTTACTTGAATGGCCCGGTTGACCGTAGCTGTGGATCGCTCGATTCCGTGGTTTCGGTTGCGCACCATAATGTGCTTGCACTGGATTGCGGTGTAGTTTCCGGTGTCGCGCTCGCGGGCCATCAGGTCGATGCCGGTGTCGGGCTTGCCCTGCCGTCCCGGCCAATCGATCCAGCGCCACACCGCGTCGTACTGCTGCGACATCATCGGGTCCAGCTCGAAGTAGCGCACCATCAACTCCTCGAACTTCGTTCCCCGTTCCGAGTTCGACGGAGCCTTCCGGAACGCCTCGATGACCTCGTGCACCGACCCCATGGCTGACGACGATACTGCGCAGCTCCGACATCGCGGCAGTTTCGTTTGGGTACTGACCGTAAACCAACCCATCTAAGATGGGATTCCTTATAGTGCAGGCCGGTTGGGACGGGGTTGGTCAAATGAATGTGCGCGCTCGCAGGCTGATCGCGTCGGTGCGGGCCGCGATTGCCTGCCTGGGGGCGGTACTCGTGGTGGCCAGCTGCACGACGGTCGTCGGCGGTCGTGCCCTGTCGATCCTCAACGACCCGTTCCGCGTGGGGGGCCTGCCCGCGACCAACGGTCCTAGCGGTGCTCGCCCGAACGCACCCGCGGCGACGGGCACGGTGATCAACACCAACAACGGAGCGATCGACAAGCTGTCGTTGCTCTCGATCAACGACATCGAGCAGTACTGGAGAGCCAACTACACCGACCCGCTGAAGGGAACGTTCAAACCCGTCGACAAGCTCGTGTCCTACGACTCCAACAATCCGAACAGTCCAATCGTCTGCCACAACGAGACCTACCAGCTCGTCAACGCATTTTTCACCTCGCGGTGCAACCTGATCGCCTGGGATCGCGGGGTGTTCATGGCGATAGCGCAAAAGTACTTCGGCGATATGTCCGTGAATGGCGTCCTGGCACATGAGTTCGGGCACGCTCTGCAGAGCATGGCGAAATTGGTTACCAGAAGAGACCCGACGATCGTCCGTGAGCAGCAGGCGGACTGTTTCGCCGGGGTCTACCTGTATTGGGTGGCCGACGGTAAGTCACCGCGCTTCACGCTGAGCACCGCGGACGGGCTAGACCACGTGATCGCCGGGATCATCACCACCCGCGACCCGGTTATGGACGCCGACACGCAGAACGACGACGAACATGGGTCAGCGTTGGATCGGGTCAGCGCCTTCCAGATGGGTTTCATTGACGGCACCCCCGCGTGTGCGGCAATCGACAAGGCCGAGATCGAGCAGCGCCGCGGTGACTTGCCGACGACCCTGCGGGTCGATGACTACGGGGAACCGGAGACTGGCGAGGTCCCGATCAACGAAGACACCTTGTCGACGCTGATGGAGCTCATGGGCAAGATCTTCTCGCCCAAGAACCCGCCGACGCTGTCCTACAAGGCGGCCGGTTGCCCCGACGCGAAGCCCAGCCCACCGGCGTCCTACTGCCCAGCCACCAACACCATCGTGGTCGACCTGCCCGCGCTGGCGGCGATGGGCAAGGTTGCCAGCGAAAAGGAACAAAGCCTGCCACAGGGCGATGACACCGCCCTGTCGATCGTGATGTCGCGGTATGCGCTAGCGGTGCAGCATGAACGCGGCCTCGCGATGCAGAGCCCGTGGACCGCGCTGCGGACCGCGTGCCTGACTGGTGTTGCGCACCGCAAGATGGCCGAGCCCATTGATCTGTCGTCCGGCAAGCAACTCGTCCTGACCGCCGGTGACCTCGACGAAGCCGTAGCCGGGCTGCTCACCAATCACATGGTGGCCAGTGACGCCGATGGTGTCAGCGTGCCTGCCGGATTCACCCGCATCGCGGCGTTCCGTGGCGGCGTGGGCGGCGATATGGACGGCTGCTACGCGCGCTACCCGGTATAGGTGACTTCCCGCTTCCGGTTCTGGTCGTTATGCACCCAGATCACCAGGAAGCTGGTGATCAGCACCCACCCGGCGGCAACGCTCGGGATCGCCCAGGCGCGACGCACCAGCAGTGCGGTGTCGCACTGCGACGCAAGTGCGTCGCTGTTGGCCTGGTGGGCCTGGGTGAGGTCGGAGCCAAAGCCGTTGCCGCAAGTGATCTTGACGCCGTACGAATCGAATTGATTCAGGTAGACCGGTAGGTAGAGGGCGAACAACCCGACGACGCCCAATAGCAGGCCGGCGATACCCAGGTACATCTGACGACGAGTCACAACTTCTCCATGGTACGTATGTAATTCATTATTCGGCGCTAGCGCTCATATCATGCAAACGTCGGAGAACAGCAGCACTGGCCATGAGGCGATCGACCCCAAAAACGACACCGCCAGATCCGTCCCGTGGAGCCGGTGCAGATGCTCGGTGTGCGTCAGCGACCAGACCGTTCCTACCAGCAGATACGGTGTTCCGACGATCAATCCGAGGACTATCAGTTGGCCGACCGTCACCTGGAAGTTCAGCGCCTGGCGAACTTTCTCCAACATCTCGGTCCCTCCGGCGACCTACGGACAATTCCCCCCAAACGAGCACTATGTTAATCGACATTCCGCACTGGCGATACAGTGAGGCCGTGTCCACCGGCGTCAGCGCCAATCGGAGGCGGCCAAAGCACCGCAAGGCGCAAATAGCCCGCGCGGCCGCCGAGGCGTTCAGCGCACAGGGCTATCACGCGGTCAGCATGGAAACCATCGCGGCCAAGGTCGGGGTTTCGGCGCCCGCGCTGTACCGGCACTACGCCGGCAAGTACGACCTGTTCCGGGGCGCGGTGCTGGCCCTGAGTCAGCAACTTGTCGACTGCACGGACTTAAAACCGGGCCCAGCATGGGACCCAGAACCGGGTCCGGACCCGGCCGCGATGCTGGACCGGCTCGTTGCGGTGCTCATCGACGCTACTCTGGACAACCGCGATTCCGGCGGCCTGTACCGCTGGCAGGCGCGCTATCTGCGTGCCGAGGACCAGTCCACACTGACCGGTCAACTGCGCCTAGTGAATCGTCGGATTCAGAAGCCGCTCATCGCGATTCGGCCGTCATTGACTTCCGCACAGCGGTGGATGCTGTCGGCGGGGGTGCTGAGCGTGATCGGCAGCACCGTCGATCACCGCGCGCGGCTGCGGGCCGACGAGATCCGTGCGCTGCTGGCGGCGGCCGCCGCGGCGATCTTATCCGCGGAGCTTCCGCAACCTGGGGATGTCTTTCCTCGGCCAGTGTCCTGGCGGATCTTCGCCGAGGATGCTGGTGTCTACGAAGCGTTGCTGCATGCGGCGATGGCGTTGTTCAAGGACCGGGGCTATACGGAAACCAGCATGGCGCAGATCGCCGCGGCCGCCGGCATACCGGTGTCGGGGATCTATCGTTATTTCTCCAGCAAGTGCGAGATTCTGGCAACTGGACTGCGCCGGGCGACCGACCGAGTCTCCGGGCAGCTGTCGCCGATCTTCGGCGCTATCACCGACCCACGGCAGGCATTGCTGCTCTTGATCGACGCATACGTAGCAACGTCGTTCGCCAACCCCGAACTGGTCGCGGTCTACTACACCGAGCGGGTCAACCTGACGCCCGCCGACCAGATGTTGCTGCACAACGTGCAGCTGTCGACAGTCGACTCTTGGGTGCGGCTGCTGACAGCTGCGCGACCGGCGCTCACACCGATTCAGGCGCGGTTCTTGGTGCACGCCGCCATGGCACTGGTGGTCGATCTGGGGCGGATGGCGAGCCCGGACGATTCGGCTTATGCCCAGGCGTGTGTGCGAAAGCTTATGGAGGTCACGATGTTTGGTCCCGGAGCTGACCCCCCAGCAGGCCCAGTGCTGCCGCGACCGCCAAAGCGCCCACGTCGAGGGTCTTCGAGCCCAAGTCGTGTCGCGCGCCGGTAATTTCGACGATCTCGGTAGGCACAGGGATCAATGCCGCGGCGGCCCGCAGCTCCGCGATCGTGCCGAACGGATCCGACGTGCCGTGGGTGAAAACAGTCGGCACCGCGATGTCGGGCAGGTGCTCGGTGCGGGTTCGCTCCGGCTTGCCCGGTGGGTGGACCGGATAGGAGAACAACGTCAGCACGTTGACGGGCAGTTGCTTGTCGGTGGCCACCACCATGGACGTCTGCCGACCGCCGTAGGAATGTCCGCCGGCGATCAGCGGACCGTCGGCAAGGCCGCGGCACAACGCGATCGCTTCGGCGATCCCGTCGCGGTCGGCGGCCGCCGAGCCGGACGGTGGCCCCTTGGGCCGGCGTCGGCGATAGGGGAGGTTATACCTGACCGCCAGCCAGCCGCGTCGCGACCATTCCTCGCAAACCTGTTGCAAGAGTGTGGATTCTCGGTTGCCGCCAGCGCCGTGGGTCAAGACGACGATCCCTTTTGGAGAGCCTTCGGGTTCGTGCGCGACACCCGCAATCTCGTTGAGGTTCATGTGAGCCTGAAAAAGGGAGATACGGGGCCATGGCCCCCGCCCAGCGGATAAGCGGCTCGCAGGCATTCGGTGACCCACCACTTGCCGAACGTGACCGCGTCCGGCACGGTGCGGCCGTGTGCGAGCGCACAAGCGATTGCGGCGGCCAGTGTGTCACCGCCGCCGTGGTCGTTACCGGTGGAAAGCCGCGGTGCGTCGAACTCGTAGCAGGAGGCGCCGTCATAGAGCAGGTCGCAGCTGGTGTCCGAGGAGCGTAGGTGTCCGCCCTTGACCAGTGCCCACCGCGGACCCAGCGCGTGCAGGGCCTTGGCGGCCGCGCGCTGTGAGTCGGCGTCGACGACCTCGATATCGACCAGCAGGCGCACCTCATCGAGGTTCGGTGTTACCAACGTGGCCAACGGAAACAGTTGAGTTCGAAGCGAATCCAGGGCCGACGCTGCCAGCAGCGCGTCCCCGTGCATCGATGCGCACACCGGGTCGACGACGAGCGGAACGGACAGTTCCAGGCGGCGCCAGGCGTCGGCCACCGCGGCAATGATGGCCGACGACGCCAACATCCCGGTCTTGGCGGCCTGGACGCCGATGTCGGTGACCACGGCCTCGATCTGGCCGGTCACTACATCGGCGGGAACCTCGTGAAAGCTCTTGACTCCCAATGTGTTTTGCACGGTAACTGCGGTGACGGCGACGCATGCGTGCACGCCCAACAAAGCCATGGTGCGCATATCGGACTGGATACCGGCACCGCCTCCGGAGTCCGATCCGGCGATGGTCAGCACCCGCAGCGGCGTCGTCCCGGGCGGTGCCAGCGGCAGGTAGTTCACTGGGTGATCGGCAAGTACACCCGGTTGCCGTGCTCGGCGAACTCGTGTGACTTTTCGGCCATCCCCGCGGCAAGCACAGCTTCGATGTCCTGTTCCGTCTCCAGCCCGTGTGCGGCAGCGTAGTCGCGGACATCCTGCGTGATGCGCATCGAGCAGAACTTCGGCCCACACATCGAACAGAAGTGCGCGGTCTTGGCCGGTTCGGCCGGCAGCGTCTCGTCGTGGAATTCCCGCGCGGTGTCGGGATCCAGTGACAGCGCGAACTGGTCGTTCCACCGGAATTCGAAACGCGCCGTGCTCAATGCGTCGTCACGCTCCTGCGCGCGGGGATGACCCTTGGCCAGATCCGCCGAGTGCGCGGCGATTTTGTAGGCGATCACGCCGTCCTTGACGTCCTTGCGGTCCGGCAACCCGAGGTGCTCCTTCGGGGTGACATAGCACAACATCGCGGTGCCGGCCTGGGCGATGATGGCCGCGCCGATAGCCGACGTGATGTGGTCGTAGGCCGGCGCGATGTCGGTGGCCAGCGGGCCCAACGTGTAGAACGGGGCCTCCTCGCACAGCTCCTCTTCCAGCCGGACGTTCTCCACGATCTTGTGCATCGGAATGTGCCCTGGCCCCTCGATCATCACCTGTGCGCCATGGGCTTTCGCGATCTTGGTCAGTTCGCCCAGGGTGCGCAGCTCGGCGAACTGGGCGGCGTCGTTGGCGTCGGCGATAGACCCGGGACGCAGCCCGTCGCCCAGTGAGAAGGTGACGTCGTAGCGCGCGAAGATGTCGCACAGCTCCGCAAAGTTGGTGTACAGGAATGACTCCCGATGATGTGCCAGACACCAGGCGGCCATGATCGACCCTCCGCGGCTGACGATGCCGGTGACCCGTTTGGCCGTCAGCGGAACGTAGCGCAGCAGCACACCGGCATGCACCGTCATGTAGTCCACGCCCTGCTCGCACTGCTCAATCACGGTGTCGCGGTAGATCTCCCAGGTCAGTTCGGTCGGGTCGCCCTTGACCTTCTCCAGCGCCTGATAGATCGGCACGGTGCCGACCGGCACCGGCGAATTGCGCAGGATCCACTCACGGGTTTCGTGAATGTTCTTGCCGGTGGACAGGTCCATGATGGTGTCCGCGCCCCAGCGGGTGGCCCACACCATCTTGTCGACCTCCTCGGCGATCGACGACGTGACCGCCGAGTTACCGATGTTCGCGTTGACCTTGACCGCGAACGCCTTGCCGATGATCATCGGCTCGGTTTCGGGATGATTGTGGTTGGCCGGGATCACCGCGCGACCACGGGCGACCTCGTCGCGCACCAACTCGACCGGCATGTCCTCGCGGGCGGCGATAAACGCCATCTCCGCGGTGATCTCACCGGCACGAGCACGCTGCAGCTGAGTGCCACGGTCGCGGGCCACTCCGGGCCGGGGTGGCAGGCCGGCCGTCAGGTCGATCACCGCGTCCGGGTCGGTGTAAGGCCCCGAAGTGTCGTACAGGTCGAAGTGATCCCCGGTGGATAGGTGCACCCGTCGGAACGGCACCCGCGCGTCTGGAAAACCATCAACCGAGCGGTACACCTTGCTGCTGCCCGCGATGGGGCCGGTAGTGACGGCAGGCTCGACAGTGACGGTCATCTTTCATCTCCCTACGCCGGCATTACCCGGTCAGGTTCGTACGGTCGACGGCCCCAGCCGTCCTCTCAGCGCACTCGGCGTGCGCTCCCGCGTTTCTGGTTAGCGCCTCCCACGCTAGCGCAGCGGCGCGCCGGTGTGCAGGCGCGTCTTGGGGTCAGCCGTGCGGGCCGGTCGCGCCAGGGGTGCCGAACAGTTGCCCGCGGCTACCGCCCTTGCCACCATCCCCACCGTCACCGTCGGGAGTGCCGAGCCCGCCGGCGCCTCCGGCCCCGCCGTTACCGCCGTTGCCGATCAGCCCGACGGCGTTCCCGCCGTCGCCGCCGAGGCCGCCGTTCCCGCCGGGCCCGACTCCGACGCCTTTCGCGCCGGCCTGGCCGGCGCCGCCAGCTCCGCCGTCGCCGAACAGCCCCCCGCCGTGACCGCCGGCCCCGCCGTTACCGCCGTTCCCGCCGTTGCCGCCGTTCCCGCCTTGGTTGGAGGCTCCGCCGATCCCGCCGGCCCCGCCGTTTCCGATCAGCTTTGCGTCGCCGCCGGCCCCGCCGGCCCCACCGGACCCTCCGGCCCCGAAATCGGCCAAGCTGGCCCCGCCGTGACCGCCGGCCCCGCCGGCCCCACCGGCCCCGATCAGCCCGGCGAAACCGCCGTTACCGCCAACGCCGCCGTTTCCGCCGTTGTCATCGGCGGCCGTAGCGCCGTTTCCACCGGCCCCGCCCGCTCCGCCATTGCCGAACAGCTGGCCGCCGTTACCCGCGTTGCCGCCGTGCCCGCCGAAAACGCCGTTGGGTGCGGAAGTGTCGGCATGGCCGCCGGCCCCGCCGGCCCCGCCGTTGCCGATCAGGAAGGCGTTGCCGCCGGCACCGCCGTTGCCGCCGACCCCGCCAATTGCGCTGCCGGGGCCGCCGGTGCCGCCGGCCCCGCCGGCACCGCCATCGCCATACAAGAACCCACCACTGGCTCCATGACCGCCGTCCCCGCCAAACCCGCCTTCGGTGGCTTGACCCCCGATACCACCGGCCCCGCCGGCCCCGCCGGCGCCGAACAGTCTGGCCGCACCCCCGGTCCCGCCGGTGCCGCCATGCCCGCCGAACCCGAACGGTGCACTGGTTTCGGGCCCGCCGGCCCCACCACTTCCGCCTGCTCCGCCGTTTCCGTACAGCAGTCCGCCGGTCCCGCCGGTTCCGCCGGCCCCGCCGGGCCCGCCTTCGCCCAACACGGAGTCTTCGGCCCCGCCTGCCCCGCCGGTTCCCCCGGTCCCGCCGGTGCCCCAGAGGCCGGCGGCGCCGCCGCTGCCGCCAGCCCCCCCGGCTTGGCCTACACCGCCGGTGCCGCCACCGAGCACTCCCGCTCCACCGGTTCCGCCGACGCCGCCGTTGCCGAACAGCCACCCGCCGGCCCCGCCGTTACCCCCCGGCGCGCCTGCGCCCCCGGTTGCTCCGGCCCCGCCGTTGCCGATCAGCCCGGCGGGTCCGCCGCTGCCACCGGCCTGACCCGCCGCGCCCGCGGCCCCGTTACCGCCGTTGCCGAATAAGATTCCGCCCGCTCCACCGTTGCCGCCCGGGGTGGTCGCGTTGGCGCCGTCGCCGATCAGCGGGCGGCCCAACAGCGTCTGGGTGGGCGCGTTGACGGCGTTGAGCAGAGCCTGCTGGGCGTTGGCGGACTCGGCGCTGGCATACGATCCGGCACCGGCGTTCAAGGTCTGCACAAGCTGGTCATGAAACGCTGACGCCTGGGCGCTCAGCAGCTGATAGGAGTGTGCATGAGCGTCGAACAGCGCCGCGACCGCCGCCGACACTTGATCGGCGCCCGCGGCGAGCACGCCCGTCGTCGGGGCCGCCGCCACCAGATTCGCCGCGCTGATCGTGGAACCGATATTGGCCAGATCCGTTGCCACGGCGGCGACCGCCGCTGGTGACGTGACCACAAATGACATCCCATACCTCCGACCAGCCCAGTAACGACCCTGAGGTGGAGCCTATCGTCGTTGCCCAGGGAATTTGTCGGAGTTGCGCCGATCGCGGCGGAGTGCACAAAGTAGCCGTCGCAACTGCCGGGTGGGATGATGCAAAACGTGCCCCAACCCGTTCAGAAATGCACACCGACACCCGATCGCCAAGATTCGTCGATGGGCGCCGGAGCCGGCAAGCACTTGAACGTGGGCAGTTTCCGGTTGTGGTTCGTAGGTCAACGTTGGGAGTGGTCCGACGAGGTAGCGCGGATGCACGGATATGAACCCGGATCGGTGGTGCCGACGACGAAACTGCTGTTGTCCCACAAGCATCCGGACGACCGTGCGCACGTCCAGGACCTGCTCGATTACGCATTGCGGTCGGGCGAGTCGTTTTCGAGTCGGCACCGGTTTGTCGACACCGCGGGCAAGGTGCATGACGCGATTGTGGTGGCCGATCGCATGCTGAACGAGGCAGGTGCGGTGGTTGGTACCGCCGGTCATTACATCGATCTCACCGACACCTTGGATGAAACCCGCTACCAGACGCGGCAGGAGGTGCTCGACGAGGCTCTTCCGGACTTGTTCGAGAATCGGGCGGCCATCGAGCAGGCCAAGGGTGTGCTGATGTTTGTGTATCGGGTCAGTGCCGATCAGGCCTTTCGCGTCCTGCAGTGGCGGTCGCAAGAGACAAACACCAAGTTGCGCGTGCTGGCGATGCAACTGCTTGCCGAAGTCGCCACGCTGGCGGCACCGTCGCCTGCTGCGCAAAGCCAGTTCGACCATCTGTTACTGACGGTGCACGAACGCATCCCTGCCGACTCCGCGCGGTAGTTGGACGGGAGCGGCCGGTGGCTGATTAGGCCTCCTCCAGCGCCTCGCCGAACTCTTCCAGCAGGCGGTTGTGGTGATTACTGGCCAATACGTGTCCGGTAGCGATGACCAGAGCGACCGGCCAGTCGATGAGCTCGAAGGCGGCCAGGGCGGCCAGACCGCCGTAGTAGGCCAACTGCTCGGGACGCGGAATGGCCACTTGCCCCACCACCGGCAGGTTCACCGCAAAGGTCTCGGCTTCACGAACTTTTTTCACGGCCTCACGCTGGGAGGTTTCCCGGCGAGCCTTTTTTTCGGCCATCATTTGCCTTTCAGTAACTAAGGGTTTGCCGCTAGGCAGGACGGTGCGGTCACCGTCTGACGTATGACGAGGACCGACGCCGATCCGCTGGTTTCGTCGATTGCCGTGCTGCTGACCGTGCCGTTGCGGGAGCTTTACGCGGTGCTGTGGCGCGTTGGGGTGGTCGAGGTCCGCGAGACGGGCCGCGCGATGCGCCGCCCGCCGGGGAGGGCTTCCTCGTCGGCGGCTCCCGGTCCGATTTGTCCCGATCCGTCAGCACACGACTCAGGATGGCCACTGCGATGGTCGCAGCAGTCGCGGCTCCTAGGGCCTGTGCCCAGCCGAGCGGTCCGAGCGGGGTGCAGCCGAGCAGTTGGCTGACGCCGGGAATGCTGATCAAGATTCCCACCAGCGCGAGTGAGCCCAGCGCGGTCAGCAGCACCATTGGGGCCTGCGACTCCAGCAACGTCTGGCCCAATTCGGCTGCCACCAGCGCGATCAGCGCCACGGTGGATGCACGTTGCGGCAGGCCGGTGAACCCGGCCATCGCCCAGGCGGCGGTCGCCGCCGCCGCCGTGGTGACGCCGCGGATGGCGACGGCGTTCCACAACGCGGGCTGATCTGCGCCGCGTAGGTTGGGGTCCACCTGGCTGCGGGGCTTACTGACGGCAAGGGCCGCGGCCGGCAGCGCGTCGGTCAACGTGTTCACCAGCAGCAGTTGGCGGGTATTGAGCGGCGACGTCCCGGTGATAGCGCTCCCGATGATCGCGAAGATCACCTCACCGGCATTACCGCCGAGCAGCACCGCCACCGCGGCCTGCACCCGCCGCCACAGCTGACGTCCTTCTTCGATGGCCTCCAACAGCGCGTCGATTCGGCCGTCGACCAGCACAACGTCGGCCACAGTGTGAGCCGGGTCGCTGCCGCGCCCGACCACCCCGATACCGACCGTGGCCGCTCGGATCGCCGCGGCGTCGTTGGCTCCGTCACCGACCATCGCCGTACGCACACCGGCATTCTCGAGCGTCTGAACGACCTCGACTTTGTTCTCCGGTGTCATCCGGGCGAATATCACCCGCTCGGTCACGACGCGCTCTTGGTCCTTGCGCGACAACGAGTCCCATTCGGCGCCGCTGATGATCTGATCGGCGGTCACCGGGAGGCCAAGTTCCTCGGCGATGGCTTTCGCGGTAATCGGATGATCGCCGGTGATCAGCAGTATGCCCATCCCCTGCTGCCGCAGACTCGCGATCAGGCCGGCGGATTCGGCACGCGGAGTGTCGGACAATCCGAGGAAACCTGCCAGGGTCAAGCCATCAGAGCAGAATTCGGCGATGTTATCGGGGCTTTCCTGGATCGCCCGAGCCTGTTGCGGCGTCAGCCGGCGCTGCGCCACGGCGATCACCCGCAACCCGCGAGCGGCCAGCGCGGCGACGGTGCTGTCCATCGACGTGACGTCTCCGCACGCTGCTAGCACCACTTCGGGTGCGCCCTTGACGGTCAGCTCGGTACCGGTCACCGAGGCCGAAAACGACCGGCCGGAGCGGAACGGCAGGTGCGCGGTAACGGAGCCGCCGTTGTGGAGGTCGGCAACGGAGGCATCCGCCGCCGCGGCGGCTTCGACAATGGCAACGTCGGTCGCGTGCACCTGCGGACCGCCGTTGGTCACCGGCGCGGCGTGCGCCGCGCAGCGCAGCACCTCCGCACGCGAATAGCCCGGCGCGGGATGGACGCGCGAGACCCGCAGCCGGTTCTCGCTGAGCGTTCCGGTCTTGTCGAAGCAGACCACCTCGATGCGGCCAAGAGCCTCGACCGAACGCGGAACACGAACCAGCGCACCGAATTTCGTCAATCGTCGTGCTGACGCAGCTTGCGCCAGGGTTGCCACCAAGGGCATCCCTTCGGGAACCGCTGCGACCGCGATGGCGATGCCGCTGGCCACCGCGTGCCGCAACCCGGTGCGGCGCAACAGCCCGAGCGCACCGACCAGCGCACCGCCGGTCACGCTGACGGGAAGCGCCCGATTGGTGAGCTGGCCGAGCTGATGCTGCAGGCCGATTTCCGACGACAACTCGCCGGACACCAGATCGGCGGCGCGTTGCTGCTGGGTGTCGGCGCCCACCGCGGTCACCAGCGCGACCGCGGTGCCTGCCACCACGGTGGTGCCGGCGAACAGCATGCAGCGACGCTCAGCGAGGGGGACGCCCGGTGTGGCCTCGACCTGCTTCGGCACCGACAGCGACTCGCCGGTGAGCATTGACTCGTCGACCTCGACGTCGACCTCCTCGATGACCCGGGCGTCGGCCGGCACCACCTCGTGGGTGCGGACTTCGATGACGTCACCCGGCCGCAAGAGCGCTGCGTCCACATCGACGTATGCCCGCTCACCGTGCGCGGCGGTGACCACTGTGCGGGCCGGCGGAATCTGCTGAGCCAGTAGGAGATCCAACCGTTTCTCGGCTCGTAGCCGTTGCGCGGCGGCCAGTATCGAGTTTCCCGTCAGTACCGTCCCGACCAGCACCGCATCGACCGGCGAACCCAGCACCGCACTGGCTGCCGAACCGAGCGCCATCACCGGGGTCAGCGGGTCGGACAATTCGGCGCGGACGGCCTTGAGGAGCTGCCAGACCCCGAGCGCCGGTCTTCCCGCCAACTGGACGATTCGCTGGGCCGCTTCCCGGCCGCCGGCGAGCGCCCGGGTACGCCCCTCGTCGAATTCCGCGGGCGGCCCGGGCGGGGGCAACGCGTTACGTACTTGTTCGACCGACATGGCGTGCCATTCGTGGCTGGCGGCCGGGCGCGGCGATTCCGCGCCGATGACCGCGCGCGCGAGTAGATATCCCGAGAGCATACCGGCGGCCGCGCCGGCAGTGACCGGGCCGGTCCCAATGCCACGGACACCGGGAATCAGAAAGAGCGAGCCCATAGCTGTTGCGCCAGCGGACATTCCGACGCCTCGTTGGGTAGCCGACTTGGCTGCCGGCAGCGCGTGCAGAACTCGCCAGGCAGCTGCAAGGCCGGGCAACAAGAGGTCGGCATCCCAGGGTGGTGGACCCTGCCGTGGCATCACGCCCAGCGCCAAGTCTGCAGACGAAATCGCTTGCGCGCCAGTTGATGACAACACGGCTACCATCCGGCCCGCCCGCTGCAGGTCGGTCACCGCGCGGGCCAGGGCGGTGTCGATGGCCTTGTCCGGGGATCCATTCGCGGCGCTCCTCAGGGGCCGGATGTCGTCGAACGCGGGTCGCAGCTCATCCAGAGAGTCGGCCTCCACCGTGACGAGTTCTGCCCCGGTGCGGTGTGCCTCGGCAACGACGGCGGAGGCCAACGGGTCGTGTGTGGGAAGCAGCAGCGCCTCGACTTTGGAATCCGGCTGACCAGCCGAAATGCCGGGCACCGGCTGCCAACCCGGGCGCAGACCGTTTCGGTCCAGCATGAGTTGGGCACTGTTCCAGGCCGCCGACAGCTCGTCCTCGTCGGCACCTCGGATCCGCGCGACCCGCATGCTGTCGGTACACAACACTCGCGGATCGACGACGATCGCGTCGACCCGGTCCAACCCACGCAGACTCTTTGGCCGCAACGGCAGTACCCCGTGTTGATCGGCCAATCCACGTCCAAGCGCCGCGGCAAACGCCTCGGGTGTGGTCCGGTTGGCCTTGGGTGCTGTCACCAGGGCGGCGGTGGCGGCCAGATTCACGTCGCGGGTGCCGGCGCCGATCAGCCCGGCGCTGAGCGCCTGCAAGAGTGCGAAACGTGCGGCGTTGCGCTCGCCGGGTTCGGAGGTCGGCGGTGGCCGCTTCGCGCTCCAAGCCGGTTGGTCGGCGTAGCGCACCAATTCCGGTTCATGCTGTTGCCAGGCACGTGCCTGGGCACGGCATTCGGCGGCTTTGAGCGACTGCATCAGCAAACCGACCGACAATGCCGCCGGTGATTGGGTGACGGTTTCGGCTGCCGCCGTCGCCAACGTCATAAGCGTGTCCGTCGCGGACCTACCGATCCCGTCCTCAAGCAGACGGCGCAGCAGGGGCTGGTAGTCCACCGCCACCACGCCCGCGAGGACACTGATCGGCAACCGCGGCCACCGCAGCAATCGGCCGGTGAGCGCTAAGCCCAGACCGGCCGCGTTGGCTGCCAGCGTCACCGCTCTGGTGGCCAGCACCACGCCGTCGCCCGGCAGACTTGGTGGTGCCGCACCCGACGTGTCTTGGCTTGGATGACAACGCTTTTCGGCGTCGTCGATGATGCGGCACAGGTCATCCAATGAGGTGTCCGGACCGTCGATGCCGACGACGACACGGGCCAAGGGATAGTTGAGGCTGGCCGACGTCACGCCGGGGTGGGCGCGAACCGCGTCGAGCACGAGACGCCCTAGTTCACCGTCGCCGGTTTCGTCGAGGCCGCGCACCTCGATCCAGGCGCGGTTCTCGCCACGCCAACAGTGCCGGCTGAGCGTCTCGCGGGAAAGCTCGCCAGAAAGTGCCTTGGCTCCTTCTCGCAGCGGGATCGCAGCGATCTCGATTCCAGCCTTGGCGACCGATCCCGCCGTCTGCCCCAGCGTGCCCGCAAGAGCTGTGGCGGCGGTGATCGATGTGTTGGTCAGGACGGTGGACGCCTGCAGGCCAATCGCGACGGCGCGAAACGGCACAGACCTTCTTACGGATGTGGCAATGCTCAACGGCTGCTCAAGAGGTGCCGACTAGTTGGTGCTGCGCAACTCGGTGGCACCCGCGCGGCGGCCCGCCGACTTCTTGGCCGCCGATTTAGGGGCGGCCTTGTGCGGCTGGGCCTTTTCAGGCGACGGCTTGGTGGGCACCGGGGTCAGCTTCGCCTTCACCGGCGGTGCGGACACCTCCGGCTTGTTGTTGCTCATCTTCCGCAACAACAACGCCCCACCGCCAACGGCCAACAGGATTGGCCAATCGACGATTCCGGTGACGCCGATCGCGCCAATGGCCAGTGCGGCTGCCGCGGTCGACTTGCTGCCGCTGCTGAGTCCTTTTTGAATGCCCTTTGCGGCGCCGGTCACACCCCCGGCAACGCCGTTGACCGCCGCGCCGCCTACCGCGCCCGCGGCCGCTGTGGTCGCCGTCGCTGCGCGACTCACCGTTCGACCCATCCCCCGAACTGCCCCGCCGACGACACCCATGATGACTCCTTGGCCCAAATTGCTTTCGTTTCCAAAACGTATAACTACCGTTTTACACCCGTTAACCCGCGCGCTGCATTCGCAGCAGCGAGATTTCGTCAAGCATCTAAGACATGCAAGCTTGCCACGCCGCGAACACACAGACAACGCACGGATGTTTTACTCGTCGCGCAGATCGACCAGCACCGGCGCGTGATCACTGGGCGCCTTGCCTTTGCGCTCGTCGCGCACAATCTGCCCGTCGATCACGCGATCGGCCACCGCCGGCGAGGCGAGAATGAAGTCGATGCGCATGCCCTGCTTCTTCGGAAACCGAAGCTGCGTGTAGTCCCAGTAGGTGTAGACCCCGGGGCCCGGGTTGAAAGGTCTTACCACATCAGCGAATTGCGCGTCGACGATGGCGTTGAACGCCCGGCGTTCCGGCTCGGAGACGTGGGTGCTGCCTCGATAGAATTCGGTGCTCCACACGTCGTCGTCGGTCGGTGCGATGTTCCAGTCGCCGACCAGTGCGATCGGAGCCCCGGGATCGTCGCGTAGCCACCCCTCGGCCGTATCACGTAGCGCGGCAAGCCAATCCAGTTTGTAGGTGTAGTGCGGGTCGTCCAGGGTGCGGCCGTTGGGCACGTACAGGCTCCACACGCGCACGCCACCGCAGGTGGCGCCCAGTGCGCGGGCCTCTGCCGTGGCCGCTACCTCCGGCTTGCTGCTCCAGGTGGGCTGGCCGTCGAAGCCGACCTGCACGTCGTCGAGACCGACGCGAGATGCGATCGCCACGCCGTTCCACTGGTTGAAGCCGACGTGTGCGACCTCGTAGCCGAGTTCGAAGAATGGCAGGGCGGGGAATTGGCTATCCGAGCACTTGGTCTCCTGCATGGCCAGCACGTCGACCTCGGCGCGGGCAAGCCAATCGACGACGCGGTCCAGGCGGGTGCGGATCGAATTCACATTCCAGGTGGCCAGCCGCAGCCGCGGCGGGTCGCCGCCATCAACCGTGCGGTCGGGCAAAGGCTTCTCCTATCTCAACCGGTCGGGTGGCACGACATACCGACTGCGATGGTGCAGTCGGAATCCGAGGGACTCGGCGAGCGCGGTCGTGTCAGTGTCGAGCACGCGCATATAGCCACGGGTCGCGCCGCGGTTCGCGCCCCACGCCAAGAGTGCTTCACATGCCCGGCGCTGCGCTCCCCGCGTTGCCGACAAGCCGACCCACCGGGTGTCGTCGGGTGCGTCGGCCACTGCGGCGCGCGCGAGCGGCGGCTGCTCCAGCGTGACGTTCGGGTCCGGCGGCGACGCTGGCGTGTCGCTCGACACGTCGCGTACCAGGATTTGCTCGGTGTGCTCGCTCGCCAGGCCGGGTGGCAGCTTCAGCAAGCGGTCGGGGACGGCCAGCAGCGGTGTCAGGTTGCGCCGTGTGTACCAATCAACGATCGCCGGAATGGCGGCTGTTCGCGCCGAAATATCCAGCGGTACAGCCGAATTGGTAACGGGTGTAGCTCCGGGTTCGGCCCGTAGCAGCCAGCCGTCCACCCAGGCTTGCTCAACGCCGGGCCAGGCCGCGGCGGCGGCGTGCTCGAGATTCCGGATCTCGGAGGTGCGCACCGGGACGTCGGTGAGCACCCGCAGCGCCACCACGTCGGCCGGCGAGAACTCGAGGACGGCGCCCCGCTTCGTCTGCACTCGCACCGCTGGGTCGACTGCCAGCAGGTGTCCTACCGCATCGGTCAGCGGCGGGACCGATCCGGCTGGCCGGCGGTAGCGGACTGCCACCCGCGCCCCGAGGTCCGGCCACGGTTCCATCAGTGACCGAACGGGTCGGGACCCTCACCCGGCAGCCACGACAATCCGGGCACGCCCCAGCCGTGTGACTTGACGCTGCGTTTCGCGGCGCGCGCGTGCCGGCCGATCAGGCGATCCAGGTAGAGAAATCCATCCAGGTGCCCGGTTTCGTGCTGCAGCATCCGCGCGAACAGGCCGGTGCCCTCGATGGCGACCGGACTGCCGTCGGCGTCGAGTCCGGTGACTCGTGCCCACTTGGCCCGTCCGGTGGGGAATGACTCGCCGGGGACCGACAGGCAACCTTCGTCGTCGTTGGTCGGGTCGGGCATGGTCTCGGGGATTTCGGAGGTTTCCAGCGCCGGATTGATGACGACGCCGCGGCGGCGGCTGGTCAATCCGCGGTCCTCGGCGCAGTCGTAGACGAAGATGCGCAGCCCGTACCCGATCTGGTTGGCGGCCAGGCCGACCCCATTGGCGGCGTCCATCGTGTCGTACATGGTGGCAATCAGTTCGGGCAGATCGGCGGGGAGCGATCCGTCGGGGGCGACCGGTATCGGCGTCGTCGGAGTGTGCAGTACCGGATCGCCCACTATCCGGATGGGTACGACTGCCATGGTCGGCTAGCTTATCTAAAGTGAGTCGGCCGACTCGCGGGTCGGGATTACCGCCCAACAGTTCCGGGCATGATTCAATATTCGCGCAAAACATGCCCCTCTGTCGGTCAAGTCATTCGGAAGGGTCCAGGGGAAGCGATATGGACAGCGCCATGGCGCGGGCAAATCGAGCGGGGGACGATTCTGAAGTCGCCGATGGGCTAACCCGTCGCGAACACGACATTTTGGCATTCGAACGCCAGTGGTGGAAGTTCGCCGGTGTCAAGGAAGAAGCGATCAAAGAGCTGTTCTCTATGTCGGCGACGCGTTACTACCAAGTGCTCAATGCGCTGGTGGACCGCCCCGAAGCACTGGCCGCTGACCCGATGCTGGTGAAGCGGTTGCGACGGCTGCGCGCCAGCCGGCAGAAGGCGCGGGCCGCGCGACGGCTCGGCTTCGAGGTGACCTGACGCCCGGAGGGCTTTTGCAGGTTCTGGCCCGCCCCTGGCTACAGTGGGCTCGATGAATGAGCGCGTACCCGACTCTTCGGGGCTTCCACTGCGGGCCATGGTGATGGTGCTGTTGTTCCTCGGTGTCATCTTCCTGCTGCTCGGTTGGCAGGCACTGGGATCGTCGCAGGACTCCGACGAGGATTCCGCGTCGCCGGTGTCTACCGTGACCACCACCACGGCGCCCACCTCGACCAGCAGCAAACCCACGGCCAACCACGCTGAGGTTCGCGTCTACAACATCTCGGGCAAAGACGGCGTGGCTGGGCGCGCCGCGGATCAGCTCAAGGCGGCCGGTTTCAAGGTGACTGAGGTCACCAACCTTGCTGTCTCTGATGTCTCGGCCACCACGGTGTATTACACCGATGCCGAGGGTGAGAAAGCTACCGCCGACGCGGTCGGGGAGCAGCTGGGAGCACCAGTCGAGCGGCGCATCTCCGCACTTGCCGACCAACCGCCCGGAGTCATCGTCCTAGTGACGGGCTAGGCTCTCGCTATGCCTAAGCCCGCCTTGATTCTGGCCGCTTGCGTCGCTCTGTTGAGCGCGTGCTCATCGCCCCAACACGGGTCGTCAATCCCGGGCACCACCCCGTCGGTATGGACCGGATCACCTTCGCCGTCCGCAGCTTCGGGTCACGAGCAGGACGAGGGGCCGGTGGCGTCGGAGAGCCTGACCACCGTCCTGCGGACACCCGATGGCACACAGGTCGCCACCGCGAAGATCGAATTCAGCAACGGCTATGCCACCGTCACGATCGCGACGACCAGTGTCGGCGTGCTGTCGCCCGGTTTCCACGGGGTGCACATCCACAAGGTGGGCAAGTGTGAGGCAAACTCGGTTGCCCCAACCGGTGGTGCGCCCGGCGACTTCCTGTCCGCCGGTGGCCACTTCCACGTGCCGGGGCACACCGGAGTCCCCGCAAGTGGCGACCTGAGCTCGCTGCAGGTACGTAAGGACGGTTCGGCGATGTTGGTGACCACCACCGACGCGTTCACCATGAACGATCTGTTGAGCGGGGAAAAGACCGCGATCATCATTCACGCCGGCGCAGACAATTTCGCCAACATCCCGACTGATCGCTACATCCAGGTCAACGGGACGCCGGGTCCCGACGAGACGACGATGACCACCGGTGACGCCGGCAAGCGGGTGGCGTGCGGTGTCATCGGTTCCGGCTAGCTCGCTGTCCAGTAGGGCGGCTAACCGCATCGATTTCGCCCGCTCACCGCGGCCGACGGTGGGCGTCGAATGGGAGTTCGCGCTCGTCGACGCGCAAACCCGCGACCTGAGCAACGAGGCCACCGCGGTCATTGCCGAGATCGGCGAAAACCCGCGCGTGCACAAGGAATTGCTGCGCAACACCGTCGAAATTGTCAGCGGCATCTGCGAATGTGCCGGGCAGGCGATGGAAGATCTACGCGACACGCTGGGTCCAGCGCGCCAGATTGTCCGGGACCGCGGCATGGAGCTGTTCTGCGCCGGCACACATCCGTTCGCGCGATGGTCGGCCCAGAAGCTCACCGACGCGCCGCGCTACGCCGAGCTGATCAAGCGCACCCAGTGGTGGGGCCGCCAGATGCTGATCTGGGGAGTGCATGTGCATGTCGGGATCTCGTCGGCCAACAAGGTGATGCCGATCCTGACGTCGCTGCTCAACTACTACCCGCACCTGCTGGCGCTGTCGGCGTCCTCGCCCTGGTGGGGCGGCGAGGACACCGGGTACGCCAGCAACCGGGCGATGATGTTTCAGCAGTTGCCCACCGCCGGACTGCCGTTCCACTTTCAGACCTGGGCGGAGTTCGAAGGCTTCGTCTACGACCAGAAGAAGACCGGGATTATCGACCATATGGACGAAATCCGTTGGGACATAAGGCCGTCACCGCACCTGGGCACCCTTGAGGTGCGGATCTGTGACGGTGTGTCCAACCTGCGTGAGCTCGGCGCGCTGGTGGCGCTGACGCATTGCCTGGTCGTGGATCTGGATCGTCGGCTGGACGCCGGCGAAAGCCTGCCGACCATGCCGCCGTGGCATGTCCAGGAAAACAAGTGGCGTGCCGCTCGTTACGGCCTGGATGCGGTGATCATCTTGGACGCCGACAGCAACGAGCGGCTGGTTACCGACGATCTCGACGATATGCTGACCCGGCTGGAACCGGTCGCGAAATCATTGCACTGCGCCGACGAACTGGCCGCGGTCTCCGACATCTACCGCTACGGCGCCTCGTACCAGCGACAGCGGCGGGTGGCCGAGGAGCACGACGGAGATCTGCGAGCGGTTGTCGACGCGCTGGTGGCCGAGCTGGATATCTAGTTACCCGGCCGCGCGGATCAGCCAGAGTGGCCCCGCTGCCCACAGCGCCGTTGACGCTGTCGACGGATACCTCGTCGGGGCGGGCTCGGCCCCGCCGAGGCAACCCGCGCCGCCCTTACCGCCGCCGCGACCGTCACCGCCGTCACCCTACCGTCGGGACCGGCGGAATGCCGGTGCCGGAACCGCCCGCACTGGCGGTTCGGGAGGCGGTCTGGCGGGCCCTTCTCGAGCTTCCCCTTCGCCGGGACGCCGGCCGCCAGCGGTGCCACCGGCTCGGATGGCAACCGGCGGCCGTGGGAATTGATCGGGGCCAGCTGATCAGCAATTCAACCTCTCCTCAACCTTCCTGTGGATGAATACCAGCACCGGTAGTGGAAGGGCAGCCCATGGCATTCGTAATCGCGGTCCCAGACTTGCTTGCCGCGGCCGCGACGGACTTGGCGAATATCGGTTCGACAATAGGTGCGGCCACAACTCTGCGGCAGCTGCCCCGACTACGGCGGTACTAGCCGCCGGTGTGGATGAGGTCTCGGCGGCCATCGCTGTGTTGTTCGAGTCCCACGCCCAGGCATATCAGGCGATCAGCGCACAGGTGTTGGCGTTTCATGACCAATTGTTCGGACGTTGAGCACCGGCAGTGGCTCCTATGCGAGCGCTGAGGCCGCCAACGTTCAGCAGACACTGTTGAATCTGGTGAATGCGCCCACTCAGGAACGGCGCCGGCAACGGCGGCCAGGGCGGTGCCGGTGGCGCCGGCGGTGATGGCGGCGATGGTGGACTGGGTGGCGCGGGCGGTCTGTTTGGCCGCACCGGCAGCCACGGTGTTGGCGGCGACGGGGGCTTGGGCGCGGCCGGTGGCGCGGGCGGCGCCGCCGGCGTCGCCGGGACCGGCGCCCATAGCGGCGATCCCGGCAGCGACGGCCTCCCCGGTGCCACCGGGCTCGACGGTCATTCCGGCGGCTCCGGTTGATATCCGTCTAGGTTTGGGTTATGGCGGATCCCGCAGTAGTCGAATGGGCCATGTTTCCGCTCGAATCGGCGCTGTTGCCGAACCAGGATTTGCCGCTGCGCATCTTCGAGCCCCGCTACAGCGCGCTGGTGCGGCACTGCATCGACACCGGCGAACCGTTTGGAGTTGTGCTGATCTCCCGGGGCCGTGAGGTTGGCGGCGGCGAGACCCGTTGCGACGTCGGGACTTTGGCCCGGATCGACGAATACTGCGATCAGGGCGCGGGCCTATATGTGCTGCGCTGTCGGACCGGCGAGCGGATCCGAGTGTGCGATTGGCTCCCCGACGATCCCTACCCGCGGGCGGCCGTGCAAATTTGGCCCGACGAGCCGGGAGATCCCGTGACAGAAACCCAGTTGCAGGAGCTCGAGGACCGGGTGATGACGCTATTCGAACGGATCGCTACCGCCCGTGGGGTCCAATTGCCCGACCGCGATGCGTTGCTGGGCTCCGGAGAGGCCGATCCCGGGCAACGGTTATATGCGGTGGCGTCGCGCGTCCCGATCTGCACGGCCGACCGCTACGCGGTGCTGACGGCGCCGTCGGCCGCGGCTCGGCTCGCCGCGCTGGGCGAGGCCGTCGACTCGGTTGCCGCGATCGTGGAGTTCGAGCTCTCCGAGTAGCTCCGAGCGGGGACTTTAAGCGTGAGCCCAGGGTGGAAAAACCGTCGATCTTCCGCCCTGCGTGCACGCCGAGATCCCTACGCGCACACTCGAGGACGGGCCGCGGCCGCGATGCGTTTGAGCATGCGGCGCACCACGATTCGGTGCCCGCCGCTGCCGATGACCAACGCTCGGTACAGCCTTCCGTGCAGCCCGGGAAAGGCCGCCCAAGTCAGCGCTCGCAACCGGACGCCGGGGCCGTCCGGATCCAACTCGAACACCAGGCGGTATACGGCAAATAGGTGCCGGCCATTCAGTGCCAGCCGCCGCGGCGCGTCCGCCTCCTCGAGCCGGAAGCCCAGTGGAACCGTGGTGGGATCGTTGGGATCGCGGCACATCTTGCTTAGCAGCGCCGACCAGGCTTCCTCCGTCGACGTGCGCAGCCAGATAGCATGTTCATCGATATAGGGTAATCGTTCCATATAGAAGGACCATACTAGATCGTGGCACCTCCGCGGAAGCATGAGACCGATGTGATCCTGGACGCAACGCGCGGCCTGGTGCTCGCGCACGGGCCGCGCGCGGCCAGCGTTGCGGCGATCGCCCAGGCCAGTGGCGCGCCGGCTGGCACGCTGTATCACCGCTTCGGCAATCGTGACGGCGTGGTGATGGCGGCCTGGCTGCGGGCACTGCAGCGATTCCAATCGCGGGCACTTACCGCGGAAGCTGATACCGCCATCGGTGCCGCCACGGCCATGGCGGTTGCAGCTATAACCTTCGCGCGCGAGTTCCCCGATGACGCCCGGCTGCTGTTGACCATACGCCCGGGCGATCTCCTCGACGGCCAACCCGACGCCGAGTTCCGGGAGACCCTCAACGCGATGAACGCGCCCCTCATCGAGCGGGTGCGCGAGTTGGCCGCGCAGCTCTATGGAAGCAGCGATCCACGCGCGCTCGACGCGGTGAACCGGGCCGTTTCCGACCTGCCCTACGCCGTCGTGCGACGACATGCTTACGACGACCCGCTGCCCGATTGGCTGGAGTCCGACGTCGCGGCCGCCGCCCGGGCTGTTTTACAGAGCTTTGGGCGCGCGCATCATGATGCATAGACGATATGATGAGCATGTGCGTACGACCATCGACCTTCCCGACGACCTGCACAAACAAGCGCGGGCGATCGCCCGAGATACCCGTCGCACGCTAAGCGATACGATCGCCGATCTCATTCGCCGAGGGTTGGGTTCCGGCCAGCGCGCGGAGGTCGTGTGGAGCCCGAAGACGGGTTTGCCGGTGGTGAGCCTTGGCACGATCGTCACCACCGAGGATGTCCGTTCCCTCGAGGATGATGAATGACGACGCTGTTGGATGCGAATGTTTTGATATCGCTAGTGATTTCCGATCACATACATCATGACTGGGCTGAAGAGTGGCTTTCCACCACCGACGTGGGATTCGCGACCTGCCCGATCACGCAGGGGAGTCTGGTCCGGTTGCTGGTCCGGGAAGGGCAAACCGCGGCTATGGCAAGGAAGATCGTCGGTTCGATTACTCGCGACGCGCGGCACGAGTTCTGGCCAGACAGCCTCTCATTCGTCGATGTCGAACTCGCGGGTGTTGTCGGTCATCGTCAGGTGACCGATGCGTACCTAGCGCAATTAGCCCGGAAACACGGCGGTCGGCTTGCCACCTTTGATCAGGGACTTGCGCAGCTGCATAGCGACGTCGCGGAGCTCGTGCCCACCGGCTGAGTGCCAGGCCAGTCGATCACCGGGCCGCGGCGAACGCGCGTAGCGATTCCACCTGTAGCGGATCCAAAGACGGCCGCACGGTCTCGCGGGCGGCCGTAAGATCGGCCGCGGTGACGTCGGCGGCGTCGATGGAACGGCGCATCGCGGTCAGCGCGGCCTCGCGCAGCAGCGCCACACAGTCGGCGGCGCTGTAGCCGTCGAGCCCGGCCGCCACCTCGTCCAGGTCGACGTCGTCGCTCAGCGGAACGGATTTGCCTGCGGTGCGCAGGATTTCGCGGCGGGCGTCAGCGTCGGGCGGCTCGACGAACACCAGCCGTTCCAGCCGGCCCGGGCGCAGCAGTGCCGGGTCGATGAGATCGGGCCGGTTGGTGGCGCCCAGCACGACAACATCGCGCAGCGGGTCGATGCCGTCGAGTTCGGTCAGCAGCGCGGCCACCACCCGGTCGGTCACGCCCGAGTCGAAGCTCTGGCCGCGCCGGGGCGCCAGTGCATCCACCTCGTCGAGAAACAGCAACGAGGGCGCGGAATCGCGGGCGCGTCGGAATAACTCACGGACCGCTTTCTCCGAGGAGCCCACCCACTTGTCCATCAGCTCAGAGCCCTTGACCGCGTGCACGCTGAGCTGACCGGTGCTGGCCAGCGCGCGGACCACGAAGGTCTTCCCGCAGCCCGGTGGGCCGTACAGCAACACCCCGCGCGGCGGGTCGACGCCTAACCGGGCGAACGTGTCCGGGTGCTGCAGCGGCCACAGCACGGCTTCGGTGAGCGCCTGTTTGGCGTCGGCCATGTCGCCGACGTCATCGAGCGTGACGTTTCCTACGGATATCTGTTCGCCGGCCGACCGCGACAACGGCCGGATGACGGTGAGCGCGCCGATCAAATCGTCTTGACTCAGCTTCGGTGGTTGGCCGTCGGCGCTGGCCCGCGAGGCGGCCCGCAGCGCCGCCTCCCGCAGCAGCGCGGAGAGGTCGGCAACGACGAAACCCGGTGTACGACTGGCAATCTCGTCGAGATCGAGGTCGCCGGTGGGCACCGGCTTGAGCAGCGCCTCCAACAGCGCCTTGCGGGTGGTGGCGTCGGGCAGCGGCAAGCCCAACTCGCGGTCGCAAAGATCGGGTGCGCGCAGTCGAGCATCGAGCTGGTCCGGTCGCGCGGAGGTTGCGATCAATGCCACGCCGTCGGTGGCCACCGCGGTGCGCAGCTCACCCAGGATCAGCGCGGCCACCGGCTCCGGGCTGGCCGGCAGCAACGCGTCGACGTCGGTGATCAGCAGCACTCCGCCGCGGTCGCGAATCGCCGCCACCGCCGCGGCGACGGCGTTGAGCCGCTCGTCGGCAGCCAGCGCGCCGACCTCGGGGCCGTCCAGCTGCACCAGCCTGCGACCGGCGCACACCGCGCGCACCAACGTCACCTTGCCCACGCCGGCCGGGCCCGACACCAGCACGCCCAAGTTGCTCTCTGCACCCAGGCTCTTCAGCAGGTGCGGCTCATCGATGGCGAGCTTGAGCCATTCGGTGAGCTTTGCGGCCTGCGGCTGGGCGCCCTTGAGCTCCTCGACTGCGATCTCCGGGCTTGCGACGCTGACGGGCGCCGGGGTGCTGGACGGGACACCGGTTCCCCATGTCACCAGCGAGTTTGGTTGCACGCTGACCGGCCCTTCGGGATCGGCACCGGTGACGGTCAACAGCTCCGATGTCCAGCTGATCCCAACCGCGGAGGCCAACGCGCGGCTGGCCGCCGAAGTGGATGTGCCGGGCCCCAGGTCGCGGGGCAGCAGCGACACCGCGTCGCCGACGGTCATCACCTTGCCGAGCAAGGCCTGCCGCAGCGTGCCCGGCGACAGCGACTGGGTGGCCAGCTTCGAGCCGCTCAGCGTCACCGATCGTGCGCCGTACACCGTGACCGTCCCGACGATCACCACGGTGCCCTCCCGCAGCCCCGCATTGGACAGCGTCACGTCGTCCAGCAACACGGTGCCCACCGGGACGTCCTGGCTCGCCATTCCCGCGACCGCCGCCGTCGTTCGGGATCCGGTCAGTGATACCGCGTCCCACTCCCGGATGCCAAGGGCCGCAATCGCGCTGGGGTGCAGTCGGATTACGCCACGGCGCGAGTCGACGGCCGAGGTGTTCAGTCGCGCGGTAAGGGTGAGCTGCTGGGACAAGTCACAGCCGCCCGCCCGGCTTGCGCAACCCCAGCCGCGCCATCGACCGGCGATGCGGCTGTGCCCGGCGGATCGCGCGTCGCGCGGCTCGTCGTTGCTTAGGTTTGTCGTCCCATACCTCGGGATGCTTGGCCAGCCAGCGGTTGCTGCGCACCGCGAACGGGATATGGCATACGTAGGTGATGATGATCACCCAGATCAAGATGTAGGGGGCCAAGACCGCGGCCGCTGCGGCGATGGCCAGCACCGCCAGCAGCACGACCGCAAGGTTTGGCGGCACCGAAACGGTGTGGATCTTCTTCATCGGGATGGTGCTGACCATGAGTAGCGACGTCCCCGTGATCCAGAAGGCGAGGAACCCCACCGAGGTCCACCAGCCCTCGCCGAACTGCAGTTTGAGGCCGATGAGACCGATCATGGAGACCGCGCCCGCCGGTGCGGGCATTCCGACGAAGAATTCCTTCGCATAGGCCGGCTGGGTTAGGTCGTCCTGTTGGGCGTTGTAACGCGCCAGCCGCAATATGACGCACACCGCGTAGAGCAGCACCACCATCCAACCGACCGGCCACTTCGACAGCATCGTCACGTAGAGCACCAGGGCGGGCGTCACCCCGAAGTTCACCGCGTCGGCAAGCGAGTCGATTTCGGCGCCCATTTGCGACTGGGCGTCCAGAATGCGGGCCACCCGCCCGTCGAGCCCGTCGAGGATGGCGGCCGCGGCGATCAGCGCCATCGCGGGTATCGGCTTGTGTTCGAGGGCGAACTTGATTGCGGTGAGTCCCGCGCAGATGGACAGCACCGTCATCGCGCTCGGCAGGATCTGCAGGTTCACGGTTCGCCTGCCGCGGGGCTTGGTGATCATGGCAGGTCGGCCAGGACGGTCTCGCCGCCGACCGCGCGCTGCCCGACCTTGACGATCGGTTCGACGCCCGGCGGCAGGTAGGTGTCGAGGCGAGAGCCGAATCGGATCATGCCGTAGGTGTCGCCGATCGACAGCTTGTCCCCGACGTGCGCGTCGCACACGATGCGCCGCGCCACCAGCCCGGCGATCTGCACAGCGACGACTTCAGCGCCGCTGGGTGTGCGGATTCGCAGACTGGTGCGCTCGTTGTCGGTGCTGGCCGCGGCCAAATCGGCCGACCCGAAGCGGCCCGGCCGATGCTGCACGGCGATCACCTCGCCGCTCACCGGCGCGCGTTGCACGTGGACGTCGAACACCGACAGGAAGATGCTCACCCGGGGCAGTGGCGCCTCACCCATGCTGAGCTCGGCGGGCGGGGCCGCGGAGTCGATCACGCAGATCACGCCATCGGCCGGCGCGACGATGGCACCGGGACGGGTGGGTGGCACTCGCGTGGGGTGACGGAAGAACCCCGCGCACGCACCCGCCGCCAGCAGACCGGAGCGGCGCACCCATCGGTGGCGGTATCCCGCCGCGGCAACGGCCAGGCCGGCGGAGATGAATGGCCGCCCGGCCGGGTGAATCGGCGGAATGGTGGACCGCACCAACTCGAGCAGATGTGCGGGGCCCTCCCTAAGGGGATGGGCGCTGGGGCGTCGTGCCACGCGGTCATCTTACGGAAGGCGCCAGGACGGGCGTGGCCAAGTCGGCAAGGGCAACTGAGCCGCCCCTACCCACGGACTAAGTCAGATCCCAAACCTGCACCCGGGTTCCCGCGGATACCTCCTCGACATCCTCAGGGATGTCCAGCAGGCCGTTGGCCGATGCCAACCAGCGCAGATGGTGTGACGCGGGTGGACCGTAGCTGGTGACCTCGCCCGCGACGACATCGAGCACCGCACGCCGGAACTGCCGCTTACCCCGCGGCGACGTCACCGTGTCCGTGAGCACGGCGGTCCGCTGCGGACGCTGCGGGTCTGGCAGCCCCATGGCCGTGCGCAGCGCGGGACGGACGAACACCTCGAAGGACACCAGCGCGCTAACCGGGTTGCCGGGCAGCGTGACGATCGGTGTATCTGCCACGCGTCCGACGCCCTGGGGCATTCCAGGCTGCATCGCCACCTTGACGAATTGGACGCCCTGGTCGCCGTCCCGGCCGAAGGCATCCTTGACCACTTCGTAGGCGCCGGCACTGACGCCCCCGGTGGTGATGATCAGGTCGGCCTCGGCGGCGTAGCGGTGCAGGGCCGCGGTGAACTGGGCGACGTCGTCGCCGGCGGTGGGGGTGGCGACAACGGCGGCGCCGGCTTCGCGGACGGCGGCGGCCAGCATGACCGCGTTGGACTCATAGATTTGTCCGGGCCGCAGCGGGACACCCGGCGACACCAGCTCCGACCCGGTGGAGATCACCAGCACGCGCTGACGGGGCAGCACTGTCAGCTCGGCCAGTCCCAACGCCGCGGCCAGGCCGAGCGCGGCCGGCGTCACCACCTGGCCCTTGCGCAGCACGGTGGTGCCGGCGGCGACGTCTTCCCCGGCGCGCCGGATGTGCTTGCCAGGTAGCGCAGGCTGGCGGATCTGCACCGCTGCCACGCCACCATCGGTGGCCTCGACCGGCACGATGGCCGTCGCCCCGGCCGGCAGTGGTGCTCCGGTCATGATCCGATGCGCGGTGCCCGGTTGCAGCGTCAATCGGTCGGTGCGGCCGGCTGGAATGTCTTCGGCGACCGGCAACACCACCGGTTGTTCCGGTGTTGCGCCCGAGGTGTCCTCGGCGCGCACCGCGTAACCGTCCATCGCGGAGTTGTCGAACACCGGCAGCGACAGCGGGGCGATCACGTCATCGGCCAGGACCAGGCCTTGGGCGTCGGCCAGCGGAACCGTGGCCGCTTGGCGGGTCCGGATCATCTCGGCTACGACACGCTGATGCTCGTCGACGGATCGCATCGTCAAACTCCGAAGCTGACGCCGGTAAGTTCTTCGGACACCGTCCACAGCCGGCGTTGCAGGTCCTCGTCATGGGACTGGGCGCTGGACCTGACGAGCTTGGGGTGGCCGCGTTGTTCGGCGAAACCGTCGGGACCGTAGTACTGCCCACCCATGACGGACGGATCGGTGGCGGCCCGCAGCGTTGGCAGCGCGCCCATCGCGGGACTCTGGAATAGCAACGGTCCCAGCACGTTGATGGCCGGCTGGAAGGCTTTCGGCAGGTGACGGGCCAGTTCGGTGTTGGAGCCTCCGGGGTGAGCGGCGACGGCGATCGTCGGCCTTTCCGCTGCGGCCAGCCGGCGCTGCAGCTCGTAGGTGAACAGCAGGTTGGCCAGCTTGGCTTGCCCGTAGGCGGCGACCCGGTCATAACGACGTTCCCATTGCAGATCGTCGAAGTGGATAGCGGCGCGAAGCCGGTGGCCGAGGCTGCTGACGGTCACCACTCGTGAACCTCGCACCGCCAGCAGATGATCGAGCAGCAGCCCGGTCAACGCGAAATGACCGAGGTGGTTGGTGCCGAATTGCATCTCGAAGCCGTCTTCGGTGACCTGCTTGGGCGTCCACATCACCCCTGCGTTGTTGATCAGCAAGTCGATCCGCGGGTAGGCGCTGCGCAGTGCGTCAGCGGCCGCGCGCACCGAGTCGAGTGAGCTTAGGTCTAGTTCCTGCAGCGTGACGTCGGCTTGTGGTTTGGCGGCGACGATGCGTGCCAGGGCGGCATTGCCCTTCTCGAGGTTGCGTATGGCCAGCACGACGTGTGCACCGCGAAAGGCCAGCGCGGCGGCCGTCTCGTACCCGATGCCGGTGTTGGCGCCGGTGACGATGACGACACGGCCGCTTTGATCAGGTATGTCCGACTCCGACCAGCTGCGGGTGTTCTCGTCGGTAGATCCCATGGGGCAAAACATACTCAACCCATCAAGGAACCGCGGAGCTCGAGAGTTGGGGTGCGTGCCGCGCGAGCCGAGCGCAACGCCACCGCGAAAATCCGCGTGGAAAGTCGCCGTGGCGTTACGTTCGCGGCGGGAATTGGTGGCGGATCGCCTGCTTGCACTCGGCATAGGCGAGTGCTAAGAATGACGTTGGCACTCGCGACCGGTGAGTGCTAGGTCGGGACGGTGAGACCCAGCTCCCGTAAGCTGTGTCGTCCGTCGCGGGCACTGCGCCCGGCCATGACGTGTCATCCCCAATCCGGAGGAATCACTTCGCAATGGCCAAGACAATTGCGTACGACGAAGAGGCCCGTCGCGGCCTCGAGCGGGGCCTGAACAGCCTCGCCGACGCGGTAAAGGTGACGTTGGGTCCCAAGGGCCGCAACGTCGTCCTGGAGAAGAAGTGGGGTGCCCCCACGATCACCAACGATGGTGTGTCCATCGCCAAGGAGATCGAGCTGGAGGACCCGTACGAGAAGATCGGCGCAGAGCTGGTCAAAGAAGTTGCCAAGAAGACCGACGACGTTGCCGGTGACGGCACGACGACGGCCACCGTGCTGGCCCAGGCGTTGGTCAAAGAGGGTCTGCGCAACGTCGCGGCCGGCGCCAACCCGCTGGGCCTCAAGCGTGGCATCGAGAAGGCCGTCGAGAAGATCACCGAGACGCTGCTGAAGTCGGCCAAGGAGGTCGAGACCAAGGAGCAGATCGCTGCCACCGCCGCGATCTCGGCTGGCGACCAGTCGATCGGTGACCTGATCGCCGAGGCGATGGACAAGGTCGGCAACGAGGGCGTCATCACCGTTGAGGAGTCCAACACCTTCGGCCTGCAGCTCGAGCTCACCGAGGGCATGCGGTTCGACAAGGGCTACATTTCGGGCTACTTCGTCACCGACGCCGAGCGTCAGGAAGCGGTCCTCGAGGATCCCTACATCCTGTTGGTCAGCTCCAAGGTCTCGACCGTTAAGGACCTGTTGCCGTTGCTGGAGAAGGTCATTCAGGCCGGCAAGCCGCTGCTGATCATTGCCGAGGACGTCGAGGGCGAGGCACTGTCCACCCTGGTCGTCAACAAGATCCGCGGCACCTTCAAGTCGGTGGCGGTCAAGGCCCCCGGGTTCGGTGACCGGCGCAAGGCGATGCTGCAGGACATGGCCATCCTCACCGGTGGTCAGGTCATCAGTGAAGAGGTCGGGCTGACGCTGGAGAACGCCGACCTGTCGCTGCTCGGCAAGGCCCGCAAGGTGGTCATCACCAAGGACGAGACCACCATCGTCGAGGGCGCGGGCGACACCGACGCCATCGCCGGGCGGGTCGCCCAGATCCGCCAGGAGATCGAGAACAGCGACTCCGACTACGACCGCGAGAAGCTGCAGGAGCGGCTGGCCAAGCTGGCCGGCGGTGTTGCGGTGATCAAGGCCGGCGCTGCCACCGAAGTGGAACTCAAGGAGCGCAAGCACCGCATCGAGGACGCGGTCCGCAACGCCAAGGCCGCCGTCGAGGAGGGCATCGTCGCCGGTGGTGGCGTTACCCTGCTGCACGCGGCCCCGGCCCTCGAAGAGCTGAAGCTCACCGGTGACGAGGCGACTGGCGCCAACATCGTCAAGGTGGCGCTGGAGGCTCCGCTGAAGCAGATCGCGTTCAACTCCGGGCTGGAGCCGGGCGTGGTGGCCGAGAAGGTGCGCAACCTCCCGGCGGGTCACGGCCTCAACGCGCAGACCGGCGAGTACGAGGACCTGCTCGCCGCCGGCGTTGCCGACCCGGTCAAGGTGACCCGTTCGGCGTTGCAGAACGCGGCGTCCATCGCGGGGCTGTTCCTGACCACGGAGGCAGTCGTTGCCGACAAGCCGGAGAAGGAGAAGGCCGCCATGCCCGGTGGGGGCGACATGGGCGGTATGGACTTCTAGTCCTAGAACGAAAAAGCCCGGTCCCTTTGGGGGCCGGGCTTTTTCGTGCGCGAGTGTGGGGGCTAAGTACGTCCACACACCGCATTTCGTCCACAGGCCCCACGCTCGACGCACACGGCAACGGGCCATACCGCCGAATATGCGGCCATGGACCCATTTGTCGGCAGTCAAGCGCTCAACCGCGGTGCTGTCACCCGCAATGAATTACGCACGCGATATCGAGCGGTGTTCCGCGACGTCTATATCCGCAGGGACGCGGAGTTGACGGCCGCCGTCAAGGCCCGCGCAGCCTGGCTGTCGACGGGTGCTGTGCTGGCTGGCCTATCCGCCGCGGCGGTGCTCGGCACGAAATGGCTCGACCCGGCCGCCCCCGCAGAGATCGTGCGCGCTGATAGGCACAGTCAGCCAGGCATCGTTGTGCACAGCTATCAGCTGGCCGATGACGAGGTGCACACCGCCAGGGGAATGCGTGTGACGACCGCGGCCCGAACTGCATTCGACATCGGTTGCAGCTTGTCCGTTGCCAAGGCGGTACCGATTCTCGACGCGCTGCTCAATGCGACAGGTATCAAACCTGCAGACGTCATCGCTACGGCCGACCGACACCCTGGAGCCCGTGGCATTCGCCGGCTGCGGGCTGGACTTGACTTGGCCGACGGCGGCGCGGAATCGCCGCAGGAGACGAGGTTGCGGCTGCTCTTGGTAGCTGCTGGACTGCCAAAGCCGGAGACGCAGATCGAGTTTCGGGATCTGCACATCCGGGTCGACTTGGGGTGGCGTGAGTGGAAGGTCGCTGTGGAATACGACGGCATCCAGCATTGGGAGAACCGATATCAGCGGTCCTGGGATATCGAACGAATCGCCCTGCTGGAAGCGGCTGGCTGGACCGTGATCAGAGTCAGCGCCGAGATGCTGTCGCGGCGACCGGCCGCGATCGTTGCGCGCGTCACAACCAAGCTCCGCGAGCGTGGGGCCTATGGATGAATGCAAGGCAGCTCCCGTACATAGGGCCCACACTCGGCGCCAAACGTTTATGCCGGTACCGCGAAAACCACACAGTCGTGCAGGCAGCCCTTGGCCGCCGAGGGCGATTCGGCATCGCGGTGCAGTAGCGCGCGGGTGGGCACGACCCGCAGCCGGGCCGTCTCGGCGTCGGAATCGGTGACCACGGCGCTGCCGTCGACGATCAGCGAGTAGCCGCCGGGCTCAGGCGGGGGCCACAGCAGGGTGACGTGGCTGCGCTGGCCCAGGTTTTTGCGGGTACGCCCTCCGATGAGCCCGACGTCGAGGAGCGCTTCGCGCAGCATCGGTTCGACCGTCACGGTGTGTACGCGATAGCCGTCATCGACGGTGATTAGGTAGGCAAACGGGAAGTCGGGTAGAGCGGCCGCGAGTCGCTCGAGGTCTACCTTTTTCGCACCCTTTTCGCTCATGGCCTCGAGGATAGGCCGACGCTACTCGGGTCGGATTGGCTCTGGCTTCGTGATGAGCCGTAGTGGGTCGCCGGGTTCGCGGTTGTCCGGGTAGAAGTTCGATCTGGGGATGGGTGGGCCGGCGGTAGCTGGGCTTGCGACGTTCGGCTCACGCATGGCCGCGCTCCGCAAACCCGGGTCGTTGGCGGCTGAATTGTAGAAGCCCGGGTAGCCGGTGCCTCGTAGGCCAGGGTTGGCCGCGGCGCCGCTGGTGTTCGAGCTGGCCGATTCGAGGCCGCTGGCAGGAGCCGCGGCCGCGGCCGGTGCGGCGGCCGCGTTGGTGATGCCGGAGTTCAACGCGCTGGCAACTCCCGGGTGGAGGCCGCCCGTATTTGCCAAGGCCGAGTTGAGCAGGCCCGAACTCAACGCCGCAGTGCCCAAGCCGCCCGTGGCATAGCGCGCGGAGTTCGCTAAGCCGGCATCCGCGCTGACACCGCCGTCCGGCATCCCCGAGTGCCAGGAGCTCATGCCGCCGGCAGTGCCGAGTCCCGCGTTGACCGACGAATTCCCGAAGCCATCGTTGCGGGAGCCCGAATTCCCGATGCCCGTGTTGTCGCTGCCGGAGTTGAAAATACCGGTGTTCCCGCTACCGGAGTTCCCGAAGCCGACGTTGTCGCTACCGGAGTTGAAGCCACCGAAGCCGACTTGGTGATTGCCGGTGAGTCCGAACCCGAAGGCCCAGCTGCCGGTGTTGCCGAAGCCGACATTCCCGCTGCCCAGGTTGCCGCCGCCCAGGTTGTAATTGCCGGTGTTGCCTATACCCAGGTTGCGATTGCCGGTGTTGCCACTACCCCAGTTGTTGTTGCCGACGTTGTTGATGCCGATGTTGCCACTGCCGGTGTTGTTGAAGCCCAGGTTGAGACCGTTCTTGCTGATGTCGATGCCGAGGTTGCGCAGCACCTGCTGCCAGGGCGCGAGTTGTGCCGCGGCGGCGGACGCATCGAAGTGGTAAGCGGCCATCGCCGCCACGTCCAGCGCCCACATCTGCTCGTAGGCGGCCTCGATGTCCATGATCGCCGGGGTGTTGAACCCCAACCAGTTCGTGGCCGCCAACACCTGCATCAGGCCACGATTGGCCGCAACTACCGCCGGCTGTACCGTGGCCGCCAGCGCCGCTTCGAACGCGGACGCTATGGCGCCGGCCTGTGCGGCCGCCTGCTCGGCCTGTACCGCGGCAGCGCTGAGCCACGCCATGTATTGCGTCGCGACGGCCATCATCGCGGCCGATGACGGACCGAGCCAGGCGCCACTGGTCAGGTCCGCCGTCACAGACGCAAACGACTCCACTGATGACAGCAAATCCGCGGCGAGCCCGTTCCAGGCCGCGGCCGCGGCAAGCAACGGCCCCGACCCGGGACCGGCGAACATCAGTGCCGAATTAATCTCTGGCGGCAACCACGCGAAATGCGGGTTTGTCACCTACTCAAACTACCCGGCAGCGTCAGTTGGCGTGGCCATATCGGGATTAATAGTGGCTGTCTGCAGAGTCTTACAGCAACCGTTGTCAGACGGTGAGGGGCGCTGACCGCCGCCCCCGGACCAGCTTGCCTGGCCGGGCATCGGTGGGAACACCGTTTTCGGCGATGACTTGACCGGACACCACGGTCGCGACGTAGCCATCCGCTGTTTGGTCCAGGCGGCGACCGCCGGCGGGCAGGTCGTAGCTGATCACCGGCTTATTCAGGCGTAGTGCGGCGTGGTCGATGACGTTGAGGTCGGCCTTGTAGCCGACGGCGATGCGCCCCCGGTCGCCCAGGCCGGCCACGCGCGCGGGTACCGACGTGAGTTCGCGGACGGCCTCGGCCACCGTGAACCGTCCAGACTTCCGATCGCGTGCCCAGTGCGCCAGAAAATACGTGGAATAGCTCGCGTCGCAGATCATTCCGTAGTGCGCGCCGCCGTCGCCAAGGCCGAGCACCACGTCGTCGCGATGTAGCAGCTGACCCACGGTGTCCAGCGAGTTATTCTCCAAGTTGCTCGTCGCAACCAGCAGCATGGCGTGGCCGTCGTCGTCGAGCAGTCGGTCATAGGCCTCCTCCATCGGTGCCACCCCACGAGCACGGGCACGGGCCCCGACGCTGTCCGCCGGGTCGGGCTCGTAATTGGGGTTGTCACCGAGCGGGAAGATCCAATCCCACATCTGGGCCACGTACAGGATGGGGTGTCCGGCGCCGGGTCTGTCGCCAAGGATGTGCGCGCGAACCTCGGGCTTGCGCATCTCGGCCACCCGCTCGGCCAGGGGGAGATGCGCGATCTCGCGATAGCTCGGGTAGAGCACGAAGGGGTTGGCGGACAGTTGCAGCCCGATGATCAGCCCGATCGGGCGCGGCAGCAATTGCGCGGTGATATCGCCACCAGAAGCGTTGGCCTTTTCGACCATGGTGATGGCGTCCGGCCAGGTGGGGTCGCCGGCGTTGGCGACCACCAGGGTGAAGGTCACCGGCAGCCCGACATCCTCGGCAACGTCGAAAACGGTCTGCAGCACGGGCTGGTAGCCGCCAGCGGGAATGTCGGGCACGAATTGCAACAGGCCGCCGCCACCGTCGACGACGCCTCTGGCGATCTCCTCGATCTCTTCGCGTGCCGCGTCGTAGCTGGGAATCGGTGAACCGCTCTCGGTCTTGTGGATCGTCAGCCTCGAAGACGCGAAACCCAGCGCCCCGATTTCGATTGCCTCCTTGGCCAGCGACCGCATTTTCGCCAGGTCTTCAGGGGTGGCGGGCTCACGGTCGGCGCCGCGCTGACCCATTACGTAGACCCGCAACGGGGAGTGCGGCAGATAGGCGGCCACATCGATATCCCGTTTGCCCGCGTCCAGCGCGTCCATGAATTCGGGGAAGGTTTCCCAGGTCCACGGCAGTCCGTCGGTCATCACGACGCCGGGAATGTCCTCCACGCCGGCCATTACGTCGACGAGCACGTCGTGGTCTTCCTGGCGGCACGGCGCGAAGCCGACGCCGCAGTTGCCCATCACCACCGTGGTCACCCCGTGCGCCGACGACGGAGTCAGCCGGTCCGACCAGATGGCCTGGCCGTCGTAGTGGGTGTGCAGGTCGATAAAGCCGGGCGTGACCAGCAGCCCGGTCGCGTCGATCTCTCGCTTGGCGGTCTCGCCGTTGCTGGGGCCCACCGCTGTGATGACCCCGTCTTGTACCGCGACGTCGCCGATGTAGGGCTCGCCTCCCAACCCGTCGACGATGGTGCCATTGCGGATGAGAAGGTCGTAGCTCATCCAACTAATCTACGACCGTGATCGATCACCTAGGAATCAACTGCGGCGACTACCCGAAATCCCAGGAGTTCTACGACACAGTGTTGGGCGTGCTGGGCTATACCCGCCAAATGGATTTCGGCGTGGCAATTGGATACGGCCGTAACGGCAAGCCGGATTTCTGGATCGCCGACGGCTCAGGCATGGGCCCGAATCGAGAAGTCCACATCGCGTTCCAGGCCGCCGACGAAACTGCGGTGCGCGCGTTCTACGACGCCGCTATGGGCCTGGGTGCGGAGTCGTTGCACGCGCCGCGGCTCTGGCCGGAGTATCACCCAGGCTATTTCGGCGCTTTCGTGCGCGACCCCGATGGCAACAACGTCGAAGCGGTCTGGCACGGGGCACTCCCGTAATGTCGCTGGTATGGCCAGCACCGACGCGGCCGCTCGGGAGCTGCTGCGCGACGCGTTCACGCGGCTGATCGAACACGTCGACGAACTCGCCGAGGGCCTGACCGACGAAATCGCGAATTACCGGCCGACCGAGAGTGCCAACAGCATCGCGTGGCTGATCTGGCACAGCGCCCGGGTGCAAGACATTCAGCTGGCCGATGTGGCCGGCGTCGAGCAGGTGTGGACCCGCGACGGCTGGGTCGACCGGTTCGGCCTGGACTTGTCGCGCAACGACACCGGCTATGGGCACAATGCCGAGGATGTGGCCAAGGTCCGTGCCCCTGCCGACCTGCTGTCCGGCTATTACCACGCGGTGCACCAGCTCACCTTGGATTACGTCGCCGGTGTCACCGCCGACGAGCTGTCGCGCATCGTGGACACCAACTGGGATCCCCCGGTGACCGCCAGCGCACGTTTGGTCAGCATCATCGACGACTGCGCGCAGCACCTCGGCCAGGCCGCCTATCTGCGGGGTATTCAGTAAGTTCTAGGCGTGCGATTCGTGGCGACCATGCTGTTCTGGCTCTTCGCCACGGTTACCCTGGCGGCGGCGATCCCGGCGGCATGGGTACAGACGAACATCGTCGACGAAGGCGGCTACGCCGCACTGGCCCAGAAGGCAGCCGGCGATCCGGCGCTGCAGTCGGCCATGGCGGCCGAACTCACCACCCGAGCTATGGCGCTCATCAACGATCACGGCGGACGGCGCTACCCCGTCGACAGCTCGGTGGTGCACGACGCCGCTACCGCCTTCACCGCGAGCGCTTCGTTTCCGCCACTGTTCGCGCAGGTGAACCGGGCGGCGCACCGGTGGTTGTTCAGCGATCCGGTCGCCGGCGGTGACCGGTGGGTGATCGATGTGGCCCCAATGCTCAAAGACCCTGCAATTCAACGGGTTTTGAGCACATACAACGTGAAGGCGCCCGAAACGCTGAAGGTCGCGTTGACGGTTTCGGCGGCGCAGCCGGTGCGTCCGGGACAGCTGCACCGGATCGCCGTTTGGGGTCCCTGGGTGACTATCGCCGTGATCGCACTCAGCGGTGCCTGCGCGCTGGTTACGTTGGTCGCCGCGCGCCGCCGTGGCAAGGCGCTGACCGGCCTCGGCGTCTCGGCGCTGCTGGTCGGTGCGACCGGTTGGGCCGCGATTGAGGTCGGCCGTCGCTATGTCAACGACGCGCTCAATCGGACCACTGGCGACATCCGCCGGATAGCCGATGTGATGGTCAGCAACGCCGAGGACAGCTTGCACCTATGGCTGAATCTGACGCTGCTGGCCGGCGTCGCGCTGGTCGCGTTCGGAGTGCTCGTCGCGGTGCTGGGAAGCCTGGTTAAGCGGACTTAACGCAGGGGCAGCTCGGACAGTATCGGACTGGTCGGCTGCGGCGATCCGGAGCCGGGTTCGACGGTGAACGCCAGGGCGGTCGAGCTTCCGAGGTCGGGGAGCATGGCTTTTGTCGAGGGCGTGACCGCGGCGGCGCCCATCGTCCCCGCCGATGTCGGACCGTTGGCGCCGATCAACCACATCTGATAGACGGTGCCCGGCGACGGCGGCGGCACGTTGTTCATCACCAGCACACCCGCATTGCGGTCGCGGGAGAACATCACCGTGGCCGTGCCCGTGCCGAGCGGGCGGGAGACCGTCTGCACATCCGGTGCCGCGAGAACTTGCTCGGCCATCGTGGGCGTTGGGGTCGGCCGCGTCAGCACCCCGACACCAAAGGCTGCCAGCCCCACCGCGATGGCCGCCGCAGATGCGAAAACAGTTGTACGCCAACGTGACTGGCGCTTAAAGTCAGGTTTTGCGGGTTCGGTCGTGGCCAAGATCGCGGCCCGCAGGTGGGCCGGAGGTTCGGCGGCGGTCGCGGCCGAGGCCACAGCCATCGTCTCGCGGACGGCGCGAACTTCGTCGTTGAACGCCGCAGCGACCGGCGGGGGCGCCGCTGCCACCCGCTGGCTTATCTCGGCTCGCTCGTCGTCAGACATCGCATGCAGGGCATACGGGGTTGCCAGCTCAAGCAGTTCGAAGTCCGTCGGCTGTGTCATCAGCGCCGCTCCTCCTCATCGCTTCGCTCTGCATCGTCGCCGGCGCGGTCATGCCACGTCCAGGCAGTTGCGCAGGCCGCGCAGCGCGTCGCGCATGCGTGACTTGATCGTCGACAAATTGGTGACCAACCGCTGCGACACTTCGACATAGGTGAGGCCGCCATAGTAAGCCAGTTCGATGCATTGCCGCTGCGCATCGGTCAAGCCGTCCAGACACTCGGCCACCCGGCGCCGCTCGTCACCGGCGATCGCCGACTCGGCGACGACATCCGTCGCCGTATCGACATTGGCCGCACCGTAGCGCGATTCCCGCTGACTGCCGGCTTGCTCACTGCGGACCCGGTCGACGGCGCGCCGGTGCGCGATGGTCAACAGCCAGGCCAGCGCGGATCCCTTGACGGAGTCGAACTCTGATGCGTTGCGCCACACCTCGAGATAAATCTCCTGGGTGGTTTCTTCGCTGTAGCCGGGATCACGCAACACCCTGGTCACCAGCCCGTACACCCGGCTCTTGGTGTGGTCGTAGAACGTGGCGAACGCGGCATTGTCGCCACGCGCGACCCGGCGCAGCAAGGCGTCCAGGTCGCTGCTCAGGCGCGGCGGACCGGTCATCGATCGGTAGCCTAACGCCCGCCGGCATCAAAACCGAGAAGTCGGTCCTCATCGACGTGCCGATCTGGGTGGGCGGGGCACGAAATATGCTGTCCGCTCTTGGTATTCGGCGAAGCCGGGACGGCCCTTCATGTAGCTCTCGGTCAGCCGGGCCCCGCTGACGTCCACCAGGAAGTACGTCATCAGCAGCGGCGAGACCACCGTGATCAACGGAACCCAGCCGTTGATGGTGATCAGCCATAGCCCCCACCAGACACAGGCGTCGCCGAAATAGTTGGGGTGCCGCGTCCAGGCCCAGAGCCCGCGGTCCATGACGACCCCGCGATTGGCCGGGTCGGATTTGAATACCCGCAACTGCCGATCACCCACCGCCTCGAAGATGACACCTGCCAGCCACACCGCTAAGCCCACGCCCGTCACGGCCAGCAATGGCCTCGGCGTCGGCCCAGTTACCGCGGATAGTTGCAGCGGGAAAGAGATGAACAGCGTCAAGAAGCCCTGCAGCCCGAAGACCTTCCGCACCACCTGACCCAGCCCCGCTCCACGCAGCAGGTCTGCATAGCGGGGATCCTCACCCTTGCCGGCCGTCTTGCGGTACATGTGCCAGCTCAGCCGCACAGCCCAGATCGACACCAGCGCCAGCAGCAGCCACCGGCGAGTCGGATCGCCTTGGCCAAGGACGGCGGCGACGGCGGCCACGGCCACGAAACCGATGCCCCATGCGACGTCGACGACGTTGTAGCGGCCGAGCCGGCGACCGATCACGAACGCGACCGAATGCACCACGGCCAGCGCCAACGCCGAAGCGGCCGATACCACCAAGATGCCGGTCTCGTTCATGGGACACTCCTGCGCTCAAGTATCCACTGGTTGACGTCGAGATAGCCGGACCGGAATCCGGCCTCCGAGTACGCCAGGTACAGCTCCCACATCCGTCCGAACACTTCGTCGAAGCCCAAGTGCGCCAACTTGTCTCGCCGCTGCAGGAAGCGCTCCCGCCACAGCCGCAGCGTCTCGGCATAGTGCGGTTGCAGCGAGGTCGTGTCGACGGTGCGCAATCGCGTGTGACGCTCGGTGATCCCCGCAATGGCCTCGGTGGACGGCAATAGCCCGCCGGGGAAAATGTACTTCTGGATCCAGGTGTGCGTGTTGCGGGTGGCCAGCATCCGGTCGTGCGGCATCGTGATCGCCTGGATCGCGGCCCGGCCGCCCGGCCGCACCAGCCGTTCGAGCGCGGCGAAATACCTTGGCCACGAACGAAATCCCACCGCCTCGATCATCTCGACCGATATGACGCAGTCATAGCATCCCTGCACATCGCGGTAGTCACAAAGGTCGATTTCCACCCGGTCGGACATACCGGCCGCGGCCACCCGCCGCTGCGCCAACCGCTGCTGCTCGACCGACAGGGTGACTGAGCGCACCTGCGCCCCGCGGGCAGCCGCACGGATGCACAGCTCGCCCCATCCGGTGCCGATCTCAAGAACCCGGCTGCCCCGTTGGACCCCGGCCATATCCAGCAGCCGGTCGATCTTGCGGCGTTGGGCTGTCGCCAAATCCGACCACGAGGCCGGCAGGCGGGTGAACAGCGCCGACGAGTACGTCATGGTTTCGTCGAGAAACTCGCCAAACAGCTCATTCGAGAGGTCATAATGCTCAGCGACGTTGCGGCGGGCCTGATCTCGGCTGGGGTCTCGCCAGGTCGGCGCAAAGCCCGGCGCAAGCGGTCGCAGCCAGTGCAGCGAGCGGGGCACCAGGTCGGTCACCGACTTGGCGAGTACCGTGAGCGCCCCGGTGAGATCCGTCGATGACCATTCACCGGCCATGTACGACTCCCCGAACCCGATGAGGCCGTGGCGTCCGACCCGGCGGCACAGCGCGTCCGGATGATGGAGGAACAGCGTGGGCTGGGTCGGATCGGCGGCGCCCACCACTGATCCGTCCGGGTAGGCCAGTCGCAACGGTAGCCGGGCCGCCGCGCGCCGCAGCAGACGGTCGACGACGGCGGCCGATACCGCGGCGACGGGGCCGGACGGCGCCGTGGCTATCGCCGGCCAGCGCCGGTAATCGATTGCGGCCGTGCGCGTTTGGACGCTCATCGCGGCACGACTGGAACTCGATGTAACCACAGTTTGATGCCCTGTATTCGGATTCGCGTGGCCACCATCAGCGGCGCCAGCGGTGACGTAATCTGGATCATCACGACGTGTTTCAATGTCGCCGGTTCGCGCGTCCCGCGTAGCGTCGCGGTGAATGCCAGCCGATTCTCGCGGTGTAGTGACACCGTGATGTCCACATAGCGGGCGGGTCGTGGCGCCAGCACCAGGTAGTGGCCGTCCACCGGATTGAACGGCGAGACATAGAACTTCTTACTGACCAACACCGGCGCATCGGCCGGTGGTAGCAGGTAGGCGTGGCGCCCTCCGTACGTGTTGTGCACCTCGGCTATCACGTGGCGCAGGCTGCCGTCACGGTCATGGCACCAAAAGATGCTTATCGGGTTGAAGACGTACCCGAAGACGCGTGCCTGCAGCAGCGCGGTGATGCGTCCGTCGGGGACGGTCACGTCATGGTCGGCAAAAAAGGCTTCCAACCGGTCCCGTAGCGAGCCGCGTGAGTGCTGCGCGAAGTGGTCGTCGGCGTGGAATCGCGCGAACGGTCGCAGCCACCGGGGCAGCCGGGGCAGGTCGTCGATGTCGACATACCAGCTATAGCTTTGGTATTCGAACGCGTGCTGCACCGGAACCTGCCGAAAGTGGGTGATGGTGGTGCGGTAGATCGCCGGAGTCAGCATGCGGCCACCGCCTCCCGCGCAGCGACTGCCGGCCAGTCGGCGCCGAGCCGCCGGGCCGCGCGCAGCCCGGAGGCGGCGCCGTCCTCGTGGAATCCCCAGCCGTGATAGGCGCCCGCGAAAGCCACCCGATCATCGTCGAGTGTCGGCAATAAGCGTTGAGCTGCAACCGATTCCGGTGTGTACAGCGGATGGCTGTAGGTCATCTCGGCAAGCACCGACTCCGGGTCAACGCGGTCATGGACCCCGAGGGTCACCAGAAACCGGCGGTTGCCGCCGATACGCATCAGCCGGCTGATGTCATAACTGACCACCACGTGGTCGTTCCCGGGTGACACCAGGTAGTTCCAGGATGCCCGCGCCCGACGGTGTCGGGGCAGCACCGATTCGTCGGTGTGCAGCCGGGCGACGTTGGTCGAGTAGGGAATCGCCCCCAGGACGGCACGCTCCCGCGGGGTCGGCTGGTCGAGCAACAGCAGCGCCTGGTCGGGGTGAACGGCCACGACGGCGGCATCGAAGAGCCGCGGTGCGTTGTTGCCGGCTTGCACCAGCACCCCGTTGGGAACTCGCCGCAGCGAGCGCACCGGTGTCCGGGTCAACACCTCACCGAGCCGAGATGCGATGGCCCGCACGTAGCTGGCCGAGCCTCCGGCGACCGTGCGCCACGTGGGTGAGCCGAAGACCGTCAGCATGCCGTGATGCTCAAGAAAGACGAACAGGTACCGGGCCGGATAACGCAACGCGTCCGCGGCAGCGCACGACCAGACCGCCGCCACCAGCGGCGTGATGAAGTAATCGACGAAGTACGACGAGAAGCGGTGCCGGTTCAGGAAGTCTTCCAGTGTCACTAGGTCGTCCTCCGCATTGGAGGCCGTGTCACGCAGCATCGCCGACGCGACACGGTGAAACCGGAGGATCTCGATGAGCATCAGCAGGTAACGGGGCCGCAGCGATTGTCGGCAGGCGAACAGTCCCCGCGCTCCCAGGGCGCCGGCGTACTCGAGTCCGATGTCGTCGGCTCGCACCGACATCGACATATCGGACTCTTGGGTGGCCACACCGAGTTCGGCGAACAGTCGGCACAGGGTGGGATAGGTCCGGTCGTTGTGGACTAAGAACGCCGAGTCCACGGCGGTAACGCCGCCGTCACCGCTCGCCACATAGTGGGTGTGGGCGTGACCGCCGAGTCGATCGTCGGCCTCGTACAGGGTGACGCGGTCCCGACCGGACAGCAGATAGGCGGCGGTGAGTCCGGAGACGCCGCTGCCGATGACCGCTACCGAGCGCCCCGAAGGAGCAGAAAGGTGTGAATGTTGCACACCAGCTATTCGGAGTCGCCGTCGCCTCGGTTGGCCCAACCCGCGCTTGCAGAGGCTAGCGTTCCCCGCTCATCGCAAAGGCTCGGTCCGTCGGCTGTTCGACCGGCGCAACCGGAGTCCGGGCAGGCCGGCTACGCACCCTCATGGGCCACCAGAACCAGCGGCCCAGCAGCGCGGCGATGGATGGCGTCATGAACGAGCGCACGATCAACGTGTCGAACAGCAAGCCCAGACCGATGGTGGTGCCCACCTGCCCGATAACCCGAAGATCGCTGACGACCATCGAAGCCATGGTGACCGCGAATACCAGGCCCGCATTGGTCACCACCTTGCCGGTACCGCCCATCGAACGGATGATGCCGGTCTTCAGGCCTGCGCTTATTTCCTGTTTGAACCGGGAGACCAGCAGCAGGTTGTAGTCAGACCCCACAGCCAAGAGGACGATGACCGACATCGCGAGTACCAGCCAGTGCAACTTGATTTCTAGAATGTGTTGCCAAAGCAGCACCGAAAGTCCAAAGGAAGCACCCAGCGAAAGCGCGACCGTACCTACGATGACAGCGGCGGCAACAAACGCTCGGGTGATGATCAGCATGATGATGAAAATGAGGCAGAGGGATGAAATGCCCGCGATGAGAAGGTCCCATTGGGCGCCTTCAGAGATGTCGTGGAATACGGCCGCCGTGCCGGCCAGATAGATCTTGGAGTCTTCCAATGGAGTGCCCTTGAGCGCCTCCTCGGCGGCCGTACGTATTTGGTTGACGCTCTTGATGCCTTCTTCTGATTGGGGATCTGCTCGGTGCAGAATAATGAACCGTGCCGCGTGACCGTCCGATGACAGGAACGATTTCATGGCGCGCTGGAAGTCCTTGTTCTTGAATACTTCGGGCGGCAGGTAGAACGAGTCGTCATTCTTGGCGGCGTCGAACGCGTGTCCCATGGCGGTCGCGTTTTCGCTCATCTCGTCCATTTGGTTGTAGATGCCCATCATGGTGCTGTGCATGGTCAGCATCTGGATCCGCATGCTCTCCATGACTTCGATCTGCGGCGGGATTGTGGCGACCATCTGCGGTACAAGGCGATCCATTTCGCGGAGGTCGACCAACAGGACACCTATTTGCTCGCTGAGCTTATCGACACCGTCCAGCGCATCGAATATCGATCGCAACGACCAGCAGATCGGAATGTCGTAGCAGTGCTTTTCCCAGTAGAAATAGCTGCGAATTGGGCGCCAGAAATCCTCAAAATCTGCGATGTGATCGCGTAATTCGTCGGTGATTTCCTTCATCTGTTCGGTGTCGCCGACCATACGGTGGGTAGTATCGGCCATCTGCTGCATCAGGTCTTGCATGTGCGTCAGAATCGCGATCGTCTGGGCCATCAAGTCGGCCTGCTTCAGCATGTCGTCCATGCGGTCGCGCTGGTATTTCATGGTCTGCAGCTGCCCGGCATTTTGCATGCTTATTTGGAACGGTATCGACGTGTGGTCCATTGTCGTTCCGTCCGGTCGGGTTATTGCCTGTACCCGGGAGATTCCCGGAACCCGGAAGATAGCTTTAGCTAGTCTATCCAGCACCAAGAAATCCGCCGGATTGCGCATGTCATGATCCGACTCGATCATCAGGATTTCCGGCTTCATGCGGGCTTGAGAAAAATGGCGGTCCGCAGCCGCATATCCTTCGTTGGCGGGTATGAAGCCGGGCAGGTAGGCCCTGTCGTTGTAGTTGGTGTGGTATCCGGGCAGCGCGAGCAGGCCGACGAGGGCAATGGCGCACGTGGCGACCAGAACCGGTAGCGGCCAGCGAACCACCACGGTGCCAACCCGGCGCCAGCCGCGAGTCTTGAGCAGCCGCTTGGGGTCGAACAGGCCAAAGCGGCTGCCGACGTGCAGAACCGCCGGCGCCAAAGTCATTGCCACCGCGACTGCGACCAGCATCCCGACCGCGCACGGAATGCCGAGGGTCTCGAAATAGGGCATGCGGGTGAACTTGAGACAGAAGGTGGCACCGGCGATCGTCAAACCCGAGCCAAGGATCACATGGGCGGTCCCACGGTACATGGTGTAATAGGCCGCTTCTCTGTCCTCGCCGGCCTGGCGGGCTTCTTGATAACGCCCAATGATGAATATGCCGTAGTCCGTTCCCGCGGCAATCGCCAGCGACGTGAGCAGGCTGACCGCAAATGTGGACAGTCCGATCATCCCCGAATGCCCCAGTAACGCTACGACTCCCCGGGCCGCCGTCAATTCGACCCCGACCGTGAACAACAACAGAATCACGGTGATCGGCGACCGATAAACCAGTAACAACATAACGAAAATCACCCCGACCGTCACCGCGGTGATCCGGAGCATCGATCGGTCGCCGGAGTTATGCATATCCGCGGCCAGCGCGGCCGGGCCGGTGACATATGTGGTAATTCCGGGCGGCGCCGGCGTACTGGCGACGATATTGCGGACGGCCTCGATGGATTCGTTGGCCAGCGGCTCGCCTTGATTACCGCCGAGACTCATTTGGACATAGGCGGCCTTGCCGTCGTTGCTTTGCGCCCCCGGCGCCGTCAGCGGATCCCCCCAGAAGTCCTGCACGCTTTGCACGTGCTTGGTATCGGCGCGCAGTCTGCGGATCAGGTTGTCGTAGTACTTGTGGGCTTCATCGCCGAGGGGCTGGTTACCCTCGATGACGATCATCGCGATGCTGTCGGTGTTGCCTTCCTTAAACACCTCGCCGATGCGCTTCATCGCTGCGAACGATGGAGCTTCCTTGGGACTCAGTGAAACCGAACGCTCTTGCCCTACCTTTTCCAGGCTTGGGACGAAGATGCTGACGGCGACGCAAACTGCCAACCAACCCAGGATTATGGGTACCGCAAAGGCGTGGATTATCCGCGCGATGAGGGGCTTTTCGGCCTCGGTTCTGGTTTCGGGGTCGTTCGCATATTTGGTAGTCACGCGGATTTCACCAGGCAGTAGGTGTAGGCATTGACCTCGTTGGAAATTCTTTCAGCCTTTACGACGTCGTCTACGAGGATCCGGCAACCGATGCTGTTGGTATTGCCCTGCGCAACAAGGTTTCCCATCACCGCCGCCAAATTTGTTGTGATGTGTAACGACCAGGGTAACACCGCGTCATCGACCCGTTGCGGGTCAGAATTGACGTCGAAATAGCTGATGTCCGCGACCGTTCCGGGTGGTCCGAAGACTTCGTAAGTTAGCCGCTTGGGGTTGAAAGGCTTGGTGCTTTCCAGGTTGCTGTCGGCATACGACTCACGTCTTTCAGAGGCGAAGAAACCGCGGACCCGGTACACGGTGAACCCACCGATGACCACAACCACCAGGATGACCAGTGGAATCCAAGTCCGCGAAAGCACCCTGAAAATCTCAAGTCCCCTTTACCGTTCGATGTTGTTACGGGCGGACAATACCGCCCGTCTGGGCCTGTTGGAACATGTTCAACCAGCGTCGCACCCGGCCAGCGGCTTCGGCCGATAGCAGAACTAAGCCTTGCCTAAGTAAAGCACGGCCTCCCGGTGGGGTGAGCGGTAGCTGCCCCTCCTTTCAGTCGGGCCACGAGTGTAACGCATATCACGTGCGTAAACGGCAAAGTCTTACAAGTCACATGATGTGCGTTATCCTCTGGCGGTGGCGCAAGTCAGTTTCCGGCGCGCCCGCACCGAGGAGAACAAGCGTCGGCGTGCGGCGGCGCTCGTCGAAGCCGCTCGCTCGTTGGCGCTGGAGACCGGTGTCGCGTCTGTGACGTTGACCGCTGTCGCCGGACGCGCCGGAATCCATTACTCGGCGGTGCGCCGCTACTTCTCCTCGCATAAAGAGGTCCTGTTGCACTTGGCCGCCGAAGGTTGGGTGCGGTGGTCGAACACGGTGTGCGAGAGCCTGAACGAGCCAGGACCGATGTCGCAATCGCGGGTGGCCGAGGCGTTGGCCAACGGTTTGGCGGGCGACCCCTTGTTTTGTGATCTGCTTGCCAACCTTCATCTCCACCTCGAACACGAGGTGCATGTCGATCGGGTTGTCGAGGTCAAGCGGACGAGTACCGCTGCGGTCATCGCACTCGCGGACGCGATCGAGAATGCGTTGCCCGAGCTCGGTCGTTCGGGGGCTTTCGACATCCTGCTGGCTGCATACTCTCTGGCCGCCACGCTGTGGCAAATCGCAAATCCCCCGGAGCAGCTCAACGACGCCTATGCCGAGGAGCCGGAGGTTCTCCCGCCGGAGTGGAACCTCGACTTTGCGTCCGCACTGACCCGCCTGCTCACCGCTACCTGTATCGGGCTGGTCGCCGAGTCGTCGTGAACCAAGGAGATAGATCTTGCCTATGGGTCTAGGATACTTAGTGCAACAAAGCATCGGCTGCGATGGTTGCTGGGATCGCTTGGGAGACCAGCCTTTTCGAAACGTTTCGGATCGGACGCCGGATCGCATCGCGGCGGCGGCGCTCGAACGGCTCGACATGCCTTGGGCAAGCGGAAGGTGATTGAGTGGCGAAGTTGTCGGTTGCCAGCGCCCTGAGGCGGGTGTGGATCGTGCTGGTCATCGCAATCGTCGTGGCGGTGGCCGGGTTCTGCGTGTCTCGGCTGCGCACCTTCTTCGGTGTGCACGACAGGGGCCAGATCACCAGCGGCATTGCCGATGACATCAAGCCCTTCAACCCCAAGCACGTGGTTTATGAGGTATACGGCCCCGCCGGGGCGATAGCCAACATCAACTACCTGGACATCAACGCCCAGCCTCAGCGAGTGAGCAATGCGCCCCTGCCGTGGACGCTGTCGGTCACCACGACACTGCCCTCGGTGAGCGTCAACGTGATAGCGCAGGTCGACGCCGACCAGGTCGGCTGCCGGATCATCGTGAACGACGTAGTCAAAGACGAAAGGTCGGCGAGCGGAGTGAAAGCTCAAACCTTCTGCATAGTGAAGTCCGGATGACAGTCAACTCGACCGCACAGCTTCCGACGAGCCCGAAATTCGCGCGGTTTGTGCACACGTTCGCGGTGCCGATCGTGTTGTTCTGGGTGGGACTTGTCGTCGTCCTCACCGTGTTCGTCCCGTCGCTGGACCAGGTCGGAAGAGACCACACCGTGTCGATGAGTCCCAACGACGCGGAGTCGATGCAGGCGATGAAGCGCGTCGGCAAGGTGTTCAACGAATTCAGTACCGACAGCGCGATCATGATCGTGCTGGAAGGCGATCAACCGCTGGGCGACGACGCGCATCACTTTTATGACGAGCTGATCAGGAAGCTCTCCCGGGACGCCAAGCACGTGCAGCACATCCAGGACTTCTGGGGGGATCCACTCACGGCGGCCGGATCGCAAAGCTCCGACGGCAAGGCCGCCTATGTCCAGGTCTACCTCGCCGGTAACCAGGGCGAGACGTTGGCCAACGAGTCCGTCCAGTCGGTGCGCAAGATCGTGGACGGGACACCGGCGCCGCCCGGTGTTAAGGCGTATGTCACCGGCGCGGCCGCGCTCAATGCCGACCAGTCGACAGCCGGTGAGAAGGGTGTTCAGAAGGTCACCGCGATCACCTTCCTGGTGATCATCGTGATGTTGCTGTTTGTCTATCGCTCCATGGTTACGGTGATTCTCACCCTGCTGATGGTCGCACTTGAGTTAATGGCGGCCCGGGGGGTTGTCGCTTTCCTGGGCCATAACAACATCATCGGATTATCAACCTTCGCGGTTAATCTGCTGGTATTGATGGCCATCGCTGCCGGGACGGACTATGCGATCTTTGTCCTCGGGCGATATCAAGAGGCCCGCGGGCTCGGTGAGGACCGGGAAAAAGCGTTCTACACCATGTTCCACGGGACCGCGCACGTAGTGATCGGTTCGGGTCTGACCATTGCCGGCGCCATGTACTGCCTCAGCTTCACGCGGCTGCCCTACTTTCAGACGCTCGGTGTGCCGTGCGCCGTAGGAATGCTGGTCGCCGTGGCGGCGGCGATCACCCTGGGCCCGGCCGTGTTGACCATCGGCAGTCGCTTCAAGCTGTTCGACCCTAAACGGAAGATGCGGACGCGGGGATGGCGACGGGTGGGCACCGCGATCGTCCGCTGGCCCGGGCCGATTCTGGCCGTCTCGATTGCGATCGCCCTGATCGGGCTGCTCGCGCTGCCGGGTTACCGGACCAATTACGACAGCCGCAAGTATCTGCCACCCAGCACGCCGGCGAATATCGGGTATGCGGCCGCCGATCGCCACTTTTCACAAGCCCGGATGAACCCGGAATTGTTATTGGTGGAGACCGATCATGATCTACGTAATCCGGCCGGCATGCTGGTATTGGACAGGATTGCCAGGGGCGTTTTTCACATCCCGGGTGTGGCGCGGGTGCAGGCAATAACGAGGCCGTTGGGAACGCCGATCGAGCACACCTCCATACCGTTCCAGATCAGCATGCAAAACACCACGCAGGTGGAGAACCAGCAGTATATGCACCAACGCATGGACGACATGCTTAAACAGGCCGACGCCATGCAGCAGTCGATCGACACCATGCAGCGGATGTACGACATCATGTCGCAAACCGTCGCGGTCACACACAACATGGACCTGTTGACGCGCGAGATGGTGGGAATTACGAGTGAACTACGCGATCACATCGCCGATTTCGACGACTTCTGGCGCCCGATTCGCAGCTACTTCTACTGGGAGAGGCACTGTTTCGACATCCCCATCTGCTGGTCGCTGCGGTCCATATTCGACGCACTTGACGGCTTGGACCAGCTCACCGAAAAGATCACGCAACTCTCCGGCCAATTGGACAAGCTGGATGTGCTGATGCCGCAGATGCTGGCCCAGCTCCCGCCGCAGATCGACACGATGAAGACGATGAAGACGATGATGTTGTCCATGCACAGCTCCATGTCCTCGCTGTATGACCAGATGGACGTGATGAGCCAAAACTCGACCGCCATGGGTCAGGCATTCGACGCCGCCAAGAACGACGATTCTTTCTATATTCCGCCGGAAGTATTCGACAATCCTGATTTCAAGCGGGGCCTGAAAATGTTCGTGTCGCCGGACGGGCATGCCGCTCGCTTTATCATCTCCCACGAGGGCGATCCGGCGACCCCCGAAGGGATTTCGCACGTCGATCCGATAATGAGGGCCGCGAAGGAAGCCATCAAGGGAACCCCGGTGGAGGGCGCTCATATCTGGCTTGGCGGCACCGCTGCGGTGTATAAGGATATGCGCGATGGTTCCAAATATGACCTGATGATCGCGGGAATAGCCGCGGCCAGCTTGATTCTGATCATCATGCTGATCATCACCCGAAGCCTGGTTGCCGCTATCACCATTGTGGGCACGGTATTGCTTTCGCTCGGTGCATCGTTCGGGCTTTCTGTGTTGGTCTGGCAGCATATTTTGGGCTTCGAATTGCACTGGATGGTGCTGGCGATGTCCGTCATTCTGCTTTTGGCGGTGGGATCTGACTACAACCTGCTGCTGGTTTCCCGATTCAAAGAGGAAATTCATGCCGGATTGAAGACCGGGATAATCCGGTCGATGGCCGGCACCGGCGCCGTGGTGACGAACGCTGGCTTGGTCTTCGCCGCCACCATGGCCTCGTTCATCTTCAGCGACTTGAAGGTCATCGGGCAGGTCGGCACCACGATCGGCTTGGGTCTGTTGTTCGACACGCTGATCGTGCGCTCGTTCATGATGCCGTCTATCGCCGCGCTGATGGGGCGGTGGTTCTGGTGGCCGCAGCAAGTACGCACGCGCCCCGCCAGTCAGCTACTACGGCCGTTCGGACCGCGCCCGTTGGTTCGTGCCCTGTTGCTTCCCAAGGACGACGGCGCAGGGGAGGCGGCGAACGCCGACCGGGTTCCGGTCGCGACTCCGCACTACTAATGGTTCGAGGGCCAGACGGCCTTAGCGGGCGACCTACAAGGCCACGACTTCGCGCATGATGTCGCTGAGCTCAGTCAATGGCGCACCGCACGTCAGACAGGTTGCGTTGGAGTGGCGCCTGAGGCGGCCCACCTGTAGCAGGGCCTCGGCCTCGGCGCGCCACAGGCAGGCAATGCACAGTATCTCGATGGTGTTCCCGAATGGGTCGAGCTGTGGATGGTTGCATGCGTCCACAGCGTGCAGGTGAACGACGAAATTGGCTCGGTTAGTGCAGCCGGCTTCGGACTGGCAAGTGATCTCGCGCCAGTCGAGGGCCGCCAGCATGTCCGGGATCTCGTTGCCAGTTGTTTGGCTCATGCCAGAACCTCCGACTTCCCGACCACAGTCGTACCCGACACGCTCGCGCCCACTCGATGCTCAGCTAGTCGGGGATTCATTATGGTTACCCGTGCCCGGCCGTGGCAAGGATTCCCAGCGCGCAGCTTGCGGTTGTTTGGGAACCAACTGCTGTGTTGTGCATAGCCTGCGTCCCGGTCCTAGCAGCGAGTCAAGAGAAACGCTGTGTATTGATAAGTGTCACTATTCCGCGGCGGCGTAGCGGAATCAATGCTGCTGGGTAGCCAACGATTGGATGGAAACGATTTGTTCCCCGATCGGCGGACAAATCGTGACTACTTCAATAAGTGACTTACGCCCAGTCCCACACCGACATGTTGCCGGCGGGGTAGTTGTTGCAGACCTCGGTGGACTTGGCGACGACGCCCTTGTTATTGAAAAAGATCTTCATGTGGTTGGGCCATGCGAACCACAGCGGATCACCGTTGTAGAAGTGTTCGGAGTAGTCCCGGCGGTCGGCGGGTGATAGCGAGAAGAACCAGTGGGCCTTGTCTTGGGTTGCCACTTGAACGTTGGGGTGGTTGTTGTAGTCGATCATGTAGCGCTGGTAGTAGACCGGGCTGGTGTCCCTGGTTGCCGCCAGGATCTGTTCGGCGTCGCAGGTGGTTGAGATCATCCTACGGGGAATCGGGAAGTCCTCGGTGGAATCGGCGGCGGCCGTCTTCGGGAAGGTCGCCGCGGCGACCGCGAAGGCGGCAAAAAATGCGAGGAAGGCGGCGCCTGCGCGCAGGCGGAGGTTCGGCCGAGACATATTCAGTACCGTAACACTTTCAACACTGGGGCGACGATCTCCGGAGCGAGATTCCTAGCCCACCTTACTAGCCGTCTTCACCAGGAACAATCACGTGTGCGGGGTCAGGTCGAAGTTCTGGCGGAGCCTGGCTGTAGTCGCCAAACGGGCCGTCGCGGCGCTCAACGGCAGCCCGCACACCCTGGGTTTGTGCGGTCTGGATGAACTCGAGTGCGTCTGGCGTATTCCGCATCAGGCCGTCAAGAATGCCGCCCAGGACCTGAGTGGATGCCAGGCCCATATTCTCGTAGGCCTGGTTCACGATCAGCTTCTGTGCCTGCAGTTGCGACAACGGGATCTGCGCCAGTTCGGCGGCGATCTCGGCGACGCGAGCCTCGAGTCGCTCGAACGGGACCGCCTCGTTGATCAGCTCGACCTCGGCGGCCTGAACCCCGGTCAGCGGGCGGCCCGTCAGTGAGTGCCATTTGACCTTGGCAAGGCTCAGTCGGTAGAGCCACATCCCGGTCAGGTAGGCACCCCACATGCGGCTATACGGGGTTCCGATCACGGCGTCGTTGCTGGCGATCACGATGTCGGCGCACAGCGCGTAGTCGCTGGCTCCGCCGACACACCAGCCGTGTACTTGTGCGATCACCGGTTTCGATGCCCGCCAGATGGCCATAAACTTTTGTGTCGGCCCGGTCTCGCGGGCAGACACCATGGCGAAATCCTTGCCCGGATCCCACTTTCCGTCGGTCAGCATGGATTCACCCCAGTGCTGAAAGCCGCCGCCGAAGTCGTAGCCGCCGGAGAAGGCGCGGCCGGCGCCACGTAGCACGATGACCTTGATGTGTTGGTCCCGCTCGGCAAGCCCAACTGCGGCCTCGATCTCGTCGGGCATGGGCGGCACGATCGTATTGAGGTGTTCGGGGCGGTTGAGCGTGATCGTGGCGACCGGACCGGCGGTCGTGTACAGCAGCGTCTCGAAGTCGGATGTCAGCATGTTCAGCGACGATATCCGCGCCTATTCACCCGTTGCGCCGGGGTCGATGACTTGGACAACGCCACCGGTGACGCCGGCGATGAAGAGCCGCCCGGTCACCGAATCCACACCCAGCGAGTAGGCGTTTTGCACGCTGGGAATCCGGGCGACTTGTTGAGGGGTCTGCTCGGCGAGGCTGTAGCCGATTACGTCGTTGGTCCCCGAGGAGGCGACCCACAAGCGCTCGCGAGTTGGGTCGTAGGCCATTCCATACGGACCGCCCGGCTGTGCTGCGCTGCCGATCTCGCGTGGCGTCGGTAGCGGATTGAACACCCTGACGGTGTCGCCGCGGGTGTCGCTGACGATCATTCGGCCTTGCCGGTCGGCGACCACGTGGGTGGGGCCGGCGCCGGCCGGGGTCGAGCCGACGACGGTCAGCTTCTCGGCGTCGTACACCGTCAAGGTGTTGTTGCGCGCATCGACCACGCCCACGGTGTTGCCGAACGCTGCCACCCCGGCAGGTTGGACGCTGTCTTTGAAGACCTTCACCGTCTGGTCGCCGCGCAGCACGCTCACCGTGCCGTCGTGTTCGTTGGTGACGAAGACGGTTCCGTTGGACGCCGCCGCGGCGTCGTGTGGGGAGTTGCCAGTTGGAATGGGCGGCAAGGCTTTTCCGTCTGGTCCCCGCGTCAATTCCACCCGCACCAGGGCGTTGGCGGTTTCCACCGGAACCAGGATCGGGCCGCCCGGCGCGGCCAGCTTGAGGTGGCGAGCGGTCCCGGGTAGCGGAACTCGGGCGGTTATGGCTGCCGAGTCGATATTGATCAGTACCACTTCGTTGGGGTAGCGCGTGGCGATCGCGGCGGTGCGGGTTACTGGGTCGACGGCAATGCCTTCCGGGTAGGTGCCGACCCCAACCATGCGCCCGGACGGGGTGATGGTCGGCGGCGACGCGAACTGCGGTTCGGCCGCCGGGGGCAATGCTCTTGCGCCCTTGTCGCCGTTCTGATGGCCGCAACCGACCAGCGCAATCGCGGCGAGGGCAATCGCAAGCTTCAGGTGATCGCGCCGGTTCATCGCTGCGGCGCCAACATCCGGTGCAGGAACGAGTAGGTCAGCGCCGATTTGAACGCGAGTTGTTCGTTGTCGGCCGCGCCGCCGTGCCCGCCTTCAATGTTCTCGTAGTACCAGACGCGATGGCCCGCGGCTTGTAGCGCCGCCGTCATCTTGCGGGCGTGGCCCGGATGCACCCGATCGTCGCGGGTGGAGGTTGTTATGAGTATTGGCGGATACCTCCGATCGGCCGAAATGTTTTGGTATGGCGAGTATTCGGAGATAAATGCCCAGTCGTCCGGATTGTCGGGGTCACCATATTCGGCCATCCAGGAGGCACCGGCCAGGAGGAGGTGGTAGCGCTTCATGTCCAGCAGCGGGACACTGCAGACCAGTGCTCCGAATTTCTCCGGGTATTTGGTCAGCATGATCCCCATCAACAGCCCGCCGTTGCTGCCGCCCTGCGCGCCGAGCTGTGCGACGCTGGTGATGCCCCGGTCCACCAGGTCGTCGGCCACCGCGACGAAGTCCTCGGCCACCTTGTGCCGGCCTTCACGCATCGCCTGGGTGTGCCAGCCGGGTCCGTACTCGCCGCCACCGCGGATGTTGGCCAGCACATAGGTGCCGCCGCGGGCCAGCCATAGCCTGCCCAACACACCGCTGTAACTCGGCGTGTTGGACGTCTCGAATCCGCCGTAGCCATACAGCAGGGTGGGCCTCGGCTCGCCAGGGCTATGGGCCCCCTCGGGCCGCACCACGAAATACGGGATTGACGTGCCGTCCGACGACGTCACGAAATGCTGTGCCACCGCCACGTTTTCGGCATCGAAAAAGGCAGGTGCGGACTTGATCTGCACTGGTTCGGCGGGGCCGGTACCGCGCATTAACCGGGAGGGTGAGGTGAATCCGCTTGAGTCAAGGAAGAATTCGTCGCTCTTGTCATCGGCGGCGACGATCACGGTGTTGGTTGCGGGCGGGATGCCGGCGAGCGGTTCGCGCCGCCAGCTGCCCGGTGACGATCGCAAGCGCGGCGAAGCCGGGTGCAGCGGGTCGTCGCCCAAACAACCCGGTGACGATCGCAAGCGCGGCGAAGCCGGGTGCAGCGGGTCGTCGCCCAGACAACCCGGCGACGATCGCAAGCGCGGCGAAGCCGGGCGCAGCGGGTCGTCGCCCAAACGACCCGGTGACGATCGCAAGCGCGGCGAAGCCGGGTGCAGCGGGTCGTCGCCCAAACGACCCGGTGACGGTCGCAAGCGCGGCGAAGCCGGGCGCAGCGGGTCGTCGCCCAAACAACCCGGCGTGACGATCTCGACGCGGCTGGCGACGTCGGCCAGCGTGACGATCAGCAGGCGATCTCGGGTCCACGCGTAGTGGTTGAGCGAGGTGCGCTCGTCGGGGGCGAACACCACCTGCAATTCCGCTGTGCCAGCGAGGAATTCGTCATAGTTGGCGGCCAGCAACGATCCGGCGGTGTATGTGGTGGTGCCGCGGGTCCAGTCGGTGCGCGGCTCGATCAATAGCCAGTCGCGGTGAATCGACACATTCGCGTCGGTGGGCGCATCGATACGGATCAGTTCCGAGCCGCGCAGTTCGTAGACCTCGTCGTTCCAGAAGTCCAGAGCTCGCACCAACAGGGTGCGTTCGTAGCCGGGCGTCCGATCCACGGACGCGCCGACGCGGACGTCGGCGGGTGTGCCTTCGAAAATCGTCTGCGCGTCCGCCAGCGGCGTGCCCCGGTGCCAGCGTTTGATGATCCGCGGGTAACCGGACTCGGTGAGCGAGTCGGGCCCGAAATCGGTGCCCACCAGCACCGTGTCGGCATCTTCCCAGCTGACCTGCGATTTGGCTTCGGGCAACTGGAACCCGCCGTCGACGAATTGGCGAGTCAGCATGTCGAATTCGCGCACGACGCACGCATCCGAGCCGCCCGGGGATAGCGCGACCAGGGCGCGGGTGTGATCGGGCTCGATGACTCCGGCGCCGGCCCACACCCACTTCTGATCGTCGGCGCGACCCAATTCATCGACGTCGATCAGTACGTCCCACTCGGGAGAATCGGTGCGGTAGCTCTCCAGCGTGGTGCGCCGCCACAGGCCGCGAGGGTTGGCAGCATCGCGCCAAAAGTTGTAGAGGTACTCGCCGCGACGGACCACATACGGGATGCGGGCATCGGTGTCGAGCACTTCGAGCGCCTGAGCGCGCATCCGCTCGAACTCCGCCTCGAACTTACCGCTGCAAAACTCCGCTAGTGTCGGCTCGTTGCGCGCGCGTACCCAATCCAGTGCCTCCGCACCGGTGACGTCCTCGAGCCATAAGTACGGGTCGGTCGTGACGGCGGACACAGCCTCAGATGTCATGGAAGCCATTCTGGCCCCGGCGGTAGTGTGAGTTGTATTACATGATCGAGCGAGGAGCCGAAAAGATGCCTGTCTTTACACGTCCCGGTTCCGACGGGGCGCTGATGTCCTATGAATCCCGGTACGAGAATTTCATCGGCGGCGAGTGGGTCGCTCCCGCTCACGGCCGCTACTTCGAGAACCAGACGCCGGTCACCGGCCAACCGTTCTGCGAGATACCACGCTCCGACGAAGCCGACGTCGACAAGGCGCTGGACGCCGCACACGCGGCCGCGCCCGGGTGGGGGAAGACCGCACCGGCCGAGCGCGCCGCGATCCTGAACAAGATCGCCGACCGCATCGAGGCCAACAGGGACGCGCTCGCAGTCGCCGAAGTCTGGGACAACGGCAAACCGATCCGCGAGGCGCTGGCCGCCGACATCCCACTGGCGGCCGACAATTTCCGATATTTCGCCGCGGCGATCCGGGCCCAGGAGGGTTCGTTGTCGCAGATCGACGAGAACACCGTTGCCTATCACTTCCACGAGCCGCTCGGGGTAGTGGGGCAGATCATTCCGTGGAACTTCCCCATCCTGATGGGCGCCTGGAAACTGGCGCCGGCATTGGCCGCCGGCAACACCGTGGTGCTTAAGCCCGCCGAGCAGACCCCGGCGTCGGTGCTGTACCTGATGTCGCTGATCGGCGATGTGATTCCGCCCGGCGTGGTCAACGTCGTCAATGGATTCGGGGTCGAGGCCGGCAAGCCGCTGGCATCCAGCGACCGGATCGCCAAGGTCGCGTTCACCGGGGAGACCACCACCGGGCGACTGATCATGCAGTACGCCTCGCAGAACCTGATCCCGGTCACCCTGGAACTCGGCGGCAAGAGCCCCAACATCTTCTTCTCCGACGTGATGGCGGCCAATGACGACTTCCAGGACAAGGCGCTGGAAGGGTTCACGATGTTCGCCCTCAACCAGGGCGAGGTCTGCACCTGCCCGTCGCGCAGCCTGATCCAAGCGGATATCCATGACGAGTTCCTGGAGCTGGCTACGATCCGAACCAAGGCCGTCCGGCAGGGTGATCCGCTGGACACACAGACCATGCTGGGTTCCCAGGCTTCCAACGACCAGCTGGAAAAGATCTTGTCCTACATCGAGATCGGCAAGGACGAGGGCGCCAAGATCATTACCGGCGGCGAGCGCGCCGAACTCGGCGGCGACCTGTCCGGCGGCTACTACGTGCAGCCGACGATCTTCACCGGGAACAACAAGATGCGGATCTTCCAGGAGGAGATCTTCGGTCCGGTCGTCGCGGTGACGCCCTTCGCCAACTACGACGACGCGATGGGCATTGCCAACGACACGCTCTACGGTCTGGGTGCGGGTGTGTGGAGCCGGGACGGCAACACCGCCTACCGGGCGGGTCGTGACATCAAGGCCGGTCGGGTGTGGGTCAACTGTTACCACGTCTATCCGCCGCACGCGGCGTTCGGCGGCTACAAGCAATCCGGTTTCGGCCGCGAGACCCACAAGATGGCACTTGACCACTACCAGCAGACCAAGAACCTGATGGTGTCCTACGCCGATAGGGCGGTCGGGTTGTTCTAATGAGCGCGACGCCGAGCGCTCCTGCGGGCGTGGTGATGACTGCTGCCGCCGCCAAATTGCTGACCCGACTGCAGGACCGCCATGGGCCGGTGATGTTCCACCAGTCCGGCGGCTGCTGCGACGGTTCGTCGCCGATGTGCTACCCGCGTGCGGACTTCGTCGTCGGTGACCGCGACGTCTTGCTCGGCGTTCTCGACGTGGGAGAGGGGGTTCCGGTGTGGATCTCCGGTCCGCAGTACCAGGCCCACTATCGGGGAGCGCAGCACACTCAGCTGATTATCGACGTGGTGCCGGGCCGCGGCGGTGGGTTCAGTCTGGAAGCCCCCGAGGGCGTGCGGTTCCTCAGTCGCGGTCGGGTGTTCACCGAGGCCGAGCAAGAGCTGCTACGGGCCGTACCGGTGATTACCGGCGCGGCTTTCGAGCGTGGCGAACGGCCGTCGACTCGGGGTTTTGTCGTCGATCTCGACGATAAAACGCCGGCGCCGGGAGTGTGCGGGGCGACCGGGCCATAACCGCAGTAAGGTCGTACACCGTGATCCCGCTTCCACGATCATGGCTGTTGACCAGCGCCATGCTGGTGGGTAACGCAGTAGGCGCGCTCGCGGGAGTGGCGGCCACCGTGCTGGTTCATGCCCGGGTCCGCCCGGACGTGGTCATCGCGCTGGTGGTCGGGATTCCCAGCGTGATTGGGCTGTTGGTGATCCTGTTGTCCGGGCGTCGCTGGGTGACGACGGTGGGTGCGTTCATTCTTGCGTTGGCGCCGGGTTGGTTGGGTGTGCTCGTCGCGATCCAGGTGGTGTCGGGTGGCTGACGGAGACGCTGACAAAGACCGTGAATCAAGCCCGGGGACGGAGCCGTTCGTACCGGATTTCGATGACACGGGTTCGCAACCGCTGGCTTCGTTGGCCGACCTCGAAAATGCCGAGAAGCCGCACAGGTCGTCGACGGCCGCGACTCCGGCGGAGGATTCGGACATCGGGGAAGCGGCAGCGGCAGAGCCGGCCGCACCGGTTGTCGTTCCGGGCCGGTACCTCTACCTGAAATGGTGGAAGTTAGTCCTGGTGATCCTCGGCGTTTGGTTCGCTGCCGCCGAGGTGGGGCTCAGTTTGTACTACTGGTGGTACCACACGATCGACAAGACACCGCCGGTGTTCGTCGTCCTGGTCTATGTCGTCGCTTGCGCCGTGGGTGGCTTGATGCTCTCGATGGTGCAGGGCAGGCCGCTGATCACGGCATTGTCGATCGCTGTGATGTCGGGACCATTCGCCTCCGTCGCCGCGGCCGCGCCGCTCTACGGCTACTTTTTCTGCGAGCGGATGAGCCGCTGCCTGATCGGCATCCTTCCGTATTAGCGGCCCGGCAAGCAGAGCTGTCGGTCGGTTGCCGCTCTGGCCTCGGCCAGCGTGTCGAGCCTGATCGCAAGACAGGCGGTGAATTGGTTCTCCGGTTCTCGGATGTCCAGACCGATCGCGCGTGAGATTCGGTCGAGCTTGTTCAGCAGCGTGTTGCGATGGACGTTGAGTGTGCGCGCGGCGTCAGTGATGTTCCCGCCCCGGGCGAGGTATCCGGTCAACGTCTCCAGCAGATTCGGCCCCGACCGCAACGGCTCGACGAAGCGCTCAATCAGTTGCCGGCTTTCTTCGGAGTCGGCGATTTCGGCGAGCATCGTGAAGCTGCGCAGGTCCTGATGGGAGGTGGCGCCGGTACGGCCGAGCCGATGCGCGATGTCCGAAGCGATTTGGGCGTCGCGGTAGCTGTCGGAGACTTCCCTGGCGCCGTGCGCCGGTTGTCCGTAGGCGACGGCCACGGCCTTCCCGCAGCGCAGCTCTAGTGCACTGCACATTGATTGAGCAAAAGCCGCCATCTCGTGGCTCAGCACTGGCTCGTCAGCATCGCGCAGGGTACGCACTACTACCAAGACATCGCCGACCGCGGTCGCATCGGCGCGCACCGACTGGTCGGCGAAGATATTGGCGGCATAGCGGACCAATCGCAGCATTCTGGCCGCCCGATTTCGTACCGTTTTCGGTAACAAGCCGCGGGCAACGAACACGCCGAACGTCGAATCGGGGTCGATCTCGTGGTGCTCGGCACGGGCCCGCAGTTCGTGGTCACTGAAAAAGGCGCCATGGACCAGCGCTCGGATGAAGTCATCGCGCGCCCGCTCTTCGGCTTCCACGACGCTGCGCTGGCGCAGTAGCTCCACGCCAACGACGGCAGCCGCCTGCTCGGTAAGGACACGGTGACGGGCCAGATCCTGGGGGTCCAAGATGGCATACGGGACGAGGACGATTACCCAGCCCTCGAATGCCTTGCCGACCTTGACTTCGTGGGCGATCGAGGTCCAGGCTCCGCGGCCGGCACCAACGACGCGCTCAATCCGGCAGCGCTGTGCGGTCAAACGGCGTGCAGCGGGCACACCGGTTGCTAGCACGCGGCGAACCGAGGCGGTGAGCGCTTCACTGTCGTTTGCGTTAAGTCCAGCCTGGGCAACCACCTGACCGCGAGCATCGAGGACCATCGCAGGGTTGCGGGCCAGATTGCAAACCTCACGGATGAGAATCTCCAGGCCGGCCCCGCGATGGAACAGCCTCGCCAGCAACGCATGGACGTGCATCGAGTACCGCATCACCGGCACTTCCTGATTCAGCGTCAGGGTCGCGAAAAGGCGGCTAAGGGCGGCAAAGCCGACACGCGAGGCCATCTCGATGACGACCAGTCCAGTGGGGAGGCCCGAGTGCCGAACCTCTGCTGATATCGGCCCGTCCACCACCAGAACCGCCGCACCCCGGGAGGCTAGCGAGGCAAGCAGGATGCCGCCGCCGGCCACGGCCTCGGCGCGGGCATATACCGCCACCGCCTCGAGTCGATTCGGCAACGGTGGTACTTCAGTCAGCGGCAGAATCCATGTCAACTCGCGATCGAGCTGGTCAGCGCCGCTCACAACGCGGGCGCCGGACATCAGTGATTCATCGAGCAGCCTCCGAATCGTCAATTCGTTGGTATCGATCGATGGCTCGGAATAGTGGGTAATCGGAGCGGCCATGATCTGCCCTTCTGTGTGCTGCGGCCAGTCGCGTCCTGCGGCGGATGCCGGCGGCCCAGCCTCGACGCGTTAGTTGGCAAGTGTCATCATATTGAATTAGTGGCAGCTGTCAACTGTGTCCATGGATGCCGATACGGCCGCTGCGTACGCTTGGGCACGGCGCGAATAACCTAGACAAGTGGCACGCCCGAAGCTCATCGAGGAGGAAGAGCTCCTAGACCGGCTACTCGACGCATTCGCCGATCTCGGTTATGAGGGCACGAGTCTGCGTGAGCTATGCCGACACCTCGGGATGAGCCACAATCTCATCCATCGGCGTTACCAATCCAAGGACGCGGCCTGGCACGCCGCGGTCGATCATGGTTTCGCCGATCTGTATGCGGCGCTACAGGTGCCGCCGGCCGAGGTGCCGTCGGACCTTTTCGAGGTTCTACGCGTGCTGATGGTCAAATTCTCCGAAGCGACGCTGCGTCGACCGGCGCTGGCCCGGATCATCCAGCACGAAGCCGCAATATCTGGTCCACGGTTTGAATACATGCTCACGCATTACATCGGTCCGACCCGCGAGGCCTCTGCCGCACTTCTGGCGCAGCTGCAAGCCTCCGGCGCAGTCCGGGAGGGCGCGGTTGAGACGGTCTACTTCTTCTTGACCACATGGGGAATCGGCGGGCTGGCCAGTGCTTCCGACGAGCTGCGCGGAACCTGCGAATCCGACCATTCCCGTCAACACCTGGCGCGACTGGCCGTCGACGTGGTGGTGGATGGCCTGCGTGCCCGCACCTAACGAGTCGCCAGTCCTGCCCGCGATCTAGGCGGTTGGAGCCATTAGGGTGGGGGCCGTGACTCACTATGACGTCGTCGTTCTCGGAGCCGGTCCCGGCGGATATGTCGCGGCGATTCGCGCCGCACAGCTAGGCCTCAACACCGCAATCGTCGAACCCAAATATTGGGGCGGAGTCTGCCTCAACGTCGGCTGCATCCCGTCCAAGGCGCTGTTGCGCAACGCCGAACTTGTCCACATCTTCACCAAGGACGCCAAGACTTTCGGCATCAACGGCGAAGCCAAGTTCGACTACGGGGTCGCCTTTGACCGCAGCCGCAAGGTGGCCGACGGTCGCGTGGCCGGTGTGCACTTCCTGATGAAGAAGAACAAGATCACCGAGATCCACGGCTACGGCCGGTTTTCCGACGCCAACACGCTGTCGGTTGAGCTCAACGACGGCGGAACCGAAACCGTCACGTTCGACAATGCGATCATCGCCACCGGCAGCAGCACCCGGCTGGTGCCCGGGACGTCGCTGTCGGCCAACGTCGTGACCTATGAGGAACAGATCCTGTCGCGGGAGTTGCCGAAGTCGATCATCATCGCCGGAGCCGGCGCGATCGGCATGGAGTTCGGCTATGTGCTGAAGAACTACGGCGTCGACGTGACCATCGTGGAGTTCCTGCCGCGTGCACTGCCCAATGAGGACGCCGAGGTCTCCAGGGAGATCGAGAAGCAGTTCAAAAAGCTCGGCGTCAAGATCCTGACCGGAACCAAGGTGGAGTCCATTTCTGACGATGGTTCGCAGGTCACCGTGGTCGTTAGCAAGGACGGTAAATCCGAGGAGCGTACGGCCGACAAGGTATTGCAGGCCATCGGGTTTGCGCCCAACGTCGAGGGCTACGGACTGGACAAGGCCGGCGTCGCGCTGACCGACCGCAAGGCCATCGGCATCAACGACTACATGCGCACCAGCGTCCCCCATATCTACGCCATCGGCGATGTCACCGGGCTGCTGATGCTGGCGCACGTTGCCGAGGCGCAAGGCGTGGTCGCGGCCGAAACCATTGCCGGCGCAGAGACTTTGGCTCTGGGTGACTACCGCATGCTGCCGCGCGCGACCTTCTGCCAACCACAGGTCGCCAGCTTCGGGCTCACCGAACAGCAGGCCCGCGACGAGGGTTACGACGTCGTGGTCGCCAAGTTCCCGTTCACCGCCAACGGCAAGGCGCATGGCCTGGGTGACCCCAGCGGCTTCGTCAAGCTGGTAGCCGACGCCAAGCACGGCGAGCTGCTGGGCGGGCATTTGGTTGGCCACGACGTCTCCGAACTGCTGCCCGAACTCACGCTGGCGCAGAAGTGGGACCTCACGGCCACTGAATTGGCGCGCAACGTGCACACCCACCCGACGATGTCCGAGGCGCTGCAGGAGTGCTTCCATGGCCTGACCGGCCACATGATCAACTTCTGAGCAATGATGAGCACCCAGACTTCCCGGACTCCCCAGACCCCCCAGACCATTGTGGGTGGCATCGGTGGTTTGGCCGCCGGCTACATCCTGTGGTTGGTGGCCATTTCGATCGGCGACGATCTCACCACGGTCAGCAAATGGAGCCTGGCGGTGTTGCTGCTGTCGGGTGTGCTCGCGGTCTGCGCCGTGGTGGGGGGCTGGGGCCTGCGCTGGCGCCGCAAGTTTGCGTGGTCGGCGTTTGCGTTCGGATTGCCGATCTTGCCCGTGGTGCTGACGTTGGCCGTACTGGCCGAGATCTATTTCTAACAGTCAGCGCGGGTTGTCCAGCGGGATTTCGAGTGCCGTGATCGTGGCGGCCAGCCCGTCGTAATGAGTTGCCAGCATGCAGAATTCGATCAACCGCGGGCGGTTGAGGTGCGCCGCCAACTGTTGCCAGGTGTCCGCGGTGATCGACCGGTCCTTGATCAATTCGTCCGTCGCCTTTAACAGCGCCTGCTGTCGGGCGCTCAAAACCCTGCGGGGACCGTCGGTTTCCGGAGAGTGAGGCCAGGCGAAAATGGTGGCTTGCGTCTGTGGATCCAGTCCTGCCCCGCGTGCCATGCGGCGATGGTGCTGCAACTCGTATTCGCAAGAGCGCAAATGCGCGACGCGCAAAATCACCAACTCGGTATCGATGCGGGGCAGCCGTCCCCGCAACACCCGGCCGCCATAGAGCAGCCAGGCCCAGAACAGGGATTGGCGGTGGCCCAGCGTGGTGAACAGGTGCATCTCCGGCGCCCGCACCGTGCGCGCGCCCAGCTTGGCCAGCACCCAGTTGACGGGACCCAGCTGGCGGAACCTGCCCGACGGGATGCGCGCGAGCTGGCCGCCGTGCGGGGCGGTCACGGCTGCTTCACCAGGTAGGGGGACACCGTGCTGCGATGTTCGTCGAGATCGAGTGCGCGCCCGAGCGCGGGGAATGCCCGTTGCGGGCAGTTGTCGCGCTCGCAGACGCGGCAACCGGCGCCGATCGGTGTCGCGATATCCCCCGACAAGTCGAGTCCTTCCGAGTGGACGAGCCGGTGCGCGTGCCGTAGTTCGCAGCCGAGCCCGATCGCGAAGGTTTTACCGGGCTGACCATACCGGGCAGCGCGGCGCTCGACGGTGCGGGCCACCCACATGTAGTTGCGGCCGTCGGGCATCTGGGCGATCTGCACCAGGATCTTGCCGGGGTTGGCGAACGTCTCATAGACATTCCACAACGGGCAGGTGCCGCCGCTGGAGGAGAAGTGAAACCCGGTGGCCGACTGGCGTTTTGACATGTTTCCGGCGCGGTCGACCCGTACGAACGAGAACGGCACGCCCCGCATCGAGGGCCGCTGCAGAGTCGAGAGCCGGTGCGCGATCGTCTCGTAGCTCACCGAATAGAACGCCGACAGACGCTCGACGTCGTAGCGAAAATTCTCGGCGACGTCGTGAAACTGCCCGTAGGGCAGCACGGTGGCCGCGGCGAAGTAATTGGCCAGCCCGAGCCGGGCCAGGGTGTGCGACTCCTGGCTGGTGAACTTGCCCTCCTCGACCATGCCGTCGATCAGGTCGCCGAACTCGAGATACGCCAATTCGGCGGCCATCTTGAATACCTGCTGACCCAAGGACAGGTGATTGCTGATTTCCAGCGTCTTGGTGTTGGGGTCGAAGCGGTGTAACACCGTGTCGCCGAGGTCGATCCTTCTGGTGATGCGGACTCCGTGTACCTCGGTGAGCCGCCGGGTCAACTCGCGGGCCAGGTCGCCGTGATGCATCCGCATCTGAATCGTCAGGTCTTCGGCGGCGGTGTCCAGCTCGTGCAGGTAATTCTGCCGTTGATAGAAATAGTCGCGCACTTCTTCATGGGGCATGGTGATCGACCCGCTGCCGCTGCCGTCGGAATACCGCTCCTCGGTGGCGGCGGCCAGCTGTGCTGTGGTGATTCGGTACCGCCGGTGCAGATTGACCACCGCCCGCGCGAAGGCTGGATGAGCCCCAACCAATTCGGCCACCTGGGTTGGGTCGATGTCGATATCCAGATCGCGGTCCATGGTTACCTCGCGGAGCTCGGCGACCAGCCGGGTGTCGTCCTGAGAGGCGAAAAATGTCGCGTCCACCCCGAACACCTCGGTGATCCGCAACAGCACCGCCACCGTCAGCGGACGGACGTCATGCTCGATCTGATTGAGATAGCTCGGTGAGATCTCCAGCATCTGCGCCAGTGCGGCCTGGCTGAACCCGCGCTCGTTGCGCAACTGGCGAACCCGGGAGCCAACGAACGTCTTGGACACTCAACCGAGCGTACGCGCGGCTGTGAAGGCACGATTTGCAGAGTTGGCACGGCCCGGCGATTGGTATTTCGAGGACGTCATTGGCATGATTCGCACGGAAAGCCTGGGTCAACCTAGGGCGCGGACGAGGAGGAAACGGGGAACTAAGCCGTGAGCCTGGACAAAGAGTTAATGCCGGTACCGGACGGTCACCCCGACGTATTCGACCGCGAATGGCCGCTGCGCGTAGGGGACATCGATCGCACGGGCCGGCTGCGCTTGGATGCCGCCTGCCGGCACATCCAGGACATCGGCCAGGACCAGCTGCGCGAGATGGGCTTCGAGGAGACCCATCCGCTGTGGATCGTCCGGCGCACCATGGTCGACCTGATCCGGCCGATCGAGTTTCAGGACATGTTGCGGTGCCGACGCTGGTGCTCGGGCACCTCCAATCGGTGGTGCGAGATGCGGGTCCGCGTCGATGGACGCAAGGGGGGCCTGATCGAATCCGAGGCCTTCTGGATCCACGTCAACCGGGAGACCGAGATGCCGGCCCGCATCGCCGACGACTTCCTGGCGGGTCTACACAAGACCACTTCGGTTGATCGGCTGCGGTGGAAGGGCTATTTGAAAGCCGGCTGCCGCGATGACGCGACGGAGATTCACGAGTTCCCGGTCCGGGTCACCGACATCGACCTGTTCGACCACATGAACAACTCGGTGTATTGGGGTGTGATCGAGGACTATCTGGCTTCTCACCCCGAGCTGCTAGCCGGACCGTTGCGGGTGACCATCGAGCACGAGGCTCCGGTTGCGCTTGGCGACAAGCTGGAAATCATCTCGCACATCCATCCGGCTGGCTCCACCGATCAATTCGGTCCCGGCCTGGCCGACAAGACTGTTACAACGCTCACATATGCGGTCGGCGACGAGACGAAAGCCGTCGCATCGCTGTTCTCCCTTTAGCCGCAGCTACGGCCCGGCCAAATCCGTGGTGACCTGCGAGTATTCGATTACCGGTGGGTAGCTACTGAAACGGTTCAGTTAACCGTGCCTTTGCAAAGTTAGCAAAATCATGGAAAGTCGTTGCTCAAATTGGCAACGGAAATGGGTGGACCTGCATAGACGGGCTGTGCCATGGTCGTGGCAGCACACCAGTGAAGTTGAGCCTCTAGCACCGCTGGTTGGTGCGGCATCAGCGATTCAGCAAGCATGTTAAGGAGCATTCGATGTCTGTCGTTGGCACGCCTAAGAGCGCCGAGCAGATCCAGAAGGACTGGGACACCAACCCGCGCTGGAAGGGCATCACCCGTACCTATACGCCCGCCGAGGTGGTCGCGCTGCAGGGCAGCGTGGTCGAGGAGCACACCCTGGCCCGCCGCGGTGCCGAGGTCCTGTGGAGCCAGCTGCATGACCTGGAGTTCGTCAACGCGCTGGGCGCGCTGACCGGCAACATGGCCGTCCAGCAGGTGCGTGCCGGCCTGAAGGCCATCTACCTGTCGGGCTGGCAGGTCGCCGGCGACGCCAACCTTTCCGGCCACACCTACCCCGACCAGAGCCTGTACCCTGCCAACTCGGTGCCCCAGGTCGTCCGTCGCATCAACAACGCGCTGCTGCGCGCCGACGAGATCGCCAAGGTCGAGGGCGACACGTCCGTCGAGAACTGGCTGGCGCCGATCGTCGCCGACGGCGAGGCCGGCTTCGGCGGTGCGCTGAATGTCTACGAGCTGCAAAAGGCCATGATCGCCGCGGGCGTTGCCGGGTCGCACTGGGAAGACCAGCTCGCGTCGGAGAAGAAGTGTGGTCACCTCGGTGGCAAGGTGCTCATCCCGACCCAGCAGCACATTCGCACGCTGACCTCGGCTCGTCTGGCGGCCGACGTCGCCGACGTCCCGACCGTCGTGATCGCGCGCACCGATGCCGAGGCGGCCACGTTGATCACCTCCGACGTCGACGAGCGCGACCAGCCGTTCATCACCGGCGAGCGGACCAAGGAAGGGTTCTACCGGGTCCGCAACGGCCTGGAACCGTGCATCGCCCGCGCCAAGGCCTACGCGCCGTACTCCGACCTGATCTGGATGGAGACGGGCACCCCGGACCTCGACCTGGCCGCCAAGTTCGCCGAGGGCGTCAAGGCCGAGTTCCCGGACCAGATGCTGGCCTACAACTGCTCGCCGTCGTTCAACTGGAAGAAGCACCTTGACGACGCCACGATCGCCAAGTTCCAGAAGGAGCTCGGGGCGATGGGCTTCAAGTTCCAGTTCATCACCCTGGCCGGCTTCCACGCGCTGAACTACTCGATGTTCGATCTGGCCTACGGTTACGCCCGCAACCAGATGACCGCGTACGTCGAGCTGCAGGAGCGCGAGTTCGACGCCGAGGAGCGCGGCTACACCGCGACCAAGCATCAGCGCGAGGTGGGTGCCGGTTACTTCGACCGCATCGCCACCACAGTGGACCCGACTTCGTCGACCACCGCGCTGACCGGCTCCACCGAAGAGGGCCAATTCCACTGAGTTAGTCTGCCGAGCAGACGCAAAAACACCCTTTTGCGGCGCAAAAGTGGTGTTTTTGCGTCTGCTCGCGCAGTTGAGAGGAGCGGTGAGGGTGGCGATCCAGCGAGTAGGGGTTATTGGGGCCGGACAGATGGGATCCGGTATCGCCGAGGTGTCCGTGCGCGCCGGCGTCGACGTGACCGTGTTCGAGACCACCGAGGCGCTGATCACCGCCGGGCGCAACCGAATCGTGAAGTCGCTGGAGCGTGGCGTGAGCGCCGGCAAGGTCACCGAGCGTGAGCGCGACCGCGCCCTGGGCCAACTGACCTTCACCACCGACCTCGACGACCTGGCCGACCGGCAGCTGGTCATCGAGGCCGTCATCGAGGACGAGGCCGTCAAGGCCGAAATCTTCGCAAAGCTCGATCAGGTCGTCACCGATCCCGACGCAGTGCTGGCGTCGAACACCTCCAGCATCCCGATCATGAAGATCGCGGCGGCCACCAAGAATCCGCGGCGGGTGCTGGGTCTGCACTTCTTCAACCCGGTCCCGGTGCTGCCGCTGGTCGAACTGGTCAGCACGCTGGTGACCGATGAAGCCGCCGCCGCTCGCACCGAGGAGTTTGCCAGCACGGTGCTAGGCAAACAGGTGGTCCGTTGTTCGGATCGGTCCGGCTTTGTGGTCAACGCGCTGCTGGTGCCCTATCTGCTGTCGGCGATCCGGATGGTTGAGGCCGGGTTCGCCACCGTCGAAGACGTCGACAAGGCCGTTGTCGCCGGGTTATCGCATCCGATGGGCCCGTTGCGGCTTTCCGATCTAGTCGGTCTGGACACCCTCAAATTGATCGCGGACAAGTTGTACGAAGAATTCAAGGAACCACACTATGGGCCGCCACCGCTATTGCTGCGGATGGTCGAGGCCGGTCTATTGGGCAAGAAGTCCGGGCAGGGCTTCTACACGTACTGAATCCAGTTACTTTTCCATTGTGAACTGATCAATGTCGGTGTAACCCTCGCGGAATAGTTTCGCGCAGCCCGTCAGGTACTTCATATACCGGTCGTAAACCTTCTCCGACTGGATCGCAATCGCCTGGTCCCGCTTGGATTCGAGCGCCGCCGCCCACAGGTCCAGGGTTCGCGCGTAGTGCAGTTGCAAGGACTGGATCCGAGTCACCTTGAAGCCCGCCGCCCCGGCATGCTCTTCGACCGACGGGATGGTCGGTAGCCAGCCACCCGGGAAGATCTCCGCCAAGATGAACTGGGTGAAGTGAACGATTTCGTGGGTCAGCGGCAGGCCCTTCGCCCGGGCCTCTTTAAACGTGGGACGGGCGATGGTGTGCAGCAGCATGATGCCGTCGCTCGGCAAGACGTTGTAGGCCATCCTGAAGAAGCGCGGGTAGCGCTGGCGTCCGAAGTGCTCAAAGGCACCGATGGAGACGATACGGTCGACGGGCTCGTGGAACTTCTCCCAGCCCTCCAGCAGGACCCGCCGGCTCCGGGGGGTGTCCATCTCGTCGAACATCTTCTGGACATGGGCGGCCTGATTTTCCGACAGCGTCAGGCCCACGACGTTGACGTCATATTTCTCGAGGGCGCGTCGCATGGTGGCGCCCCAGCCGCAGCCGATGTCCAGTAGCGTCATCCCGGGCTCGAGCTTCAGCTTTCCCAGCGACAGGTCGACCTTAGCGACTTGCGCCTCTTCCAGTGTCATGTCGTCGCGCTCGAAGTAGGCGCAGCTGTAGGTCTGGCTGGGGTCGAGAAACAACCGGAAGAAATCGTCGGAGAGATCATAATGGGCTTGCACGTTCTCAAAATGCGGCGTGAGCTGCACGGACATTACGCTTCGAGCCTTTCTGTTTCCGGAGGCGAGCACAGCGCTTGGCAATGACGCACCCTGTTCTGCCCCCGATGCATCTCAAGCATGCTATCTGCTGGAAATAGTTCTAGCCGCATTCCGCGCGGCAATATCGGGTGGCCAAAATTCACCACATGCGCAGCACAATGCCGATCGTGAGACCCGCAACCAGCAGCGCACCGGCCCGGCGCACGTGCAGCCACGCCAGTGCGGCATACCACAGCGGCCACACCGGAAACTTCGGTGGTGGCTGGTCAGGCGGCTCTCGACGGAAGTACGGCCACACTTTGGCCAGCCGGGGCAGCGCCAGGCCGACTAGCAGCGCGGGCCACGCCATCGCCCCCATCGCGACGGCAACAACGACCAGTACATAGAAGCCGAGCATCATGGCCAACGTCACAATGCGGGCCCGCGCAGCGCCCAACAGCACCGGCAACGTGCGGATGCCGAGTGGTTGGTCGTAGGGGATCTTGTCGATGTGCTTGCCCATTAGCACCGTCGTGCACAACAGCCCGTAGGGAAGCGAGGCGAGCACCACCGTCCAGCCAACCTCGCCCACCGCGGAGTAGTACGTGCCGCATACCATCAGCGGGCCCCACACGACGAATACGTCGGGTTCGCCCAGACCGCGTTTCTTAAGTCGCAACGGTGGTGCGGTGTAAGCAACGCTCAAAGCGAATCCGCTGAGCGCAAACGCCGCCACGGGCCAGCCGCGAGCCCAAGTCAGCACGACGAGGATCGCCAAATCGGCGAGGTTCACCACGAGTATCGCCAGGCCCAGCGTGCGACGGCTGATCAAGCCGGACAACACCGGGTGCGGGGCGTAGCGAGCGCGGGGGTAGCTGGCGCTGTCGGAACCGACCTCGGTGTCGTACAGGTCGTTCATCAGGTTGTTGGAGATGTGCGCCAGCGTGATCCCGACGACCGCCAGGACCAGCCAGCGCCAGTCGAACCCAGGCTGACCTATCGCCAGTAGCGCCGCGACCAGGCCGGAGACCAAGGTCATCGGCAGCACGGCCGCGCGGGTTACGACGAGCCAGCGCGTCACCGCATCGATCGGCCCGTCGGGTGGCGGGTTGGTGGTGCCCAGTGCGTATGACCACGACTTCAGCCGTGAGCCCACGCTCAGCTCAGGCATCCCACCAGCCTAGACCGGTCCGGCAAGATCCCGCGGCGGCACGATCGGCGAGGGATGCGGTTGCTCCCGGAACTTCTCCAGCGATCCGCCGACCTCGACGATCCCGCACAGTGCATTCCAACTGAGCATGGTCAGGTAGTCGATCAGCTCGTCGCGGCTCATCCGCGGGTCCGACATCCACGAGTGGGTCGCCAGCTGCACTCCGCCGACAATCAGGTAGGCCCACGGCTCGGCCCCTCCGGTGTCCATCCCGGCCTGCTGCATGCGCCGGCGCATCATTACCGCGAGCATGCGGGCGATGATCCGCTCGGAGTCCGCGATCACCTTGCTTTTGCTGGCCGAACTGTTGGCCATCACGAACCGATACGGCTCGGGTTCGTCCGCCACAGTGTCGACATACACCCGGATTATTTCGCGGGCCAGGTCGAAACCGTCCAGGTCGGACATCAGCGCCGCGGCCATATTGGGAATCAGCGTGGTCTGGGTGAAGCGCATCATCACAGCGGTCGTCAGGTCGTTCTTGTCGACGAAATACCGGTAGAGCACCGTCTTGGAGACCCCGATCTCAGCGGCTATCTCGTCCATGCTCAGGAAGCGGCCGTGCCGGCGAATGGCCACGATCGTGCCATCCACTAACTCATTGCGCCGCTCGACTTTGTGCTGATGCCAGCGCCGTTTGCGCCCATCCGTCTTCACTGTCACGGCCGGGATACGCTCCGCCACTCTCGCCGATTCCCATTCACTAGACGACTTGATACTACGGCGTGTGGCGGCGCTTTTGGCGTAGCGGCGGTGTGTGCAGAAGTGCTCCGGCAACAGGTGGAGTCACATTAACTGAGCATTCCGATAGCGGATGATGGTGTGGTGGCACATAGAGCCTTCCCCGCCGGCGGATCGCCGGGCCCACCGCCCCCGAGGACACGCGTGTCCTTCGCGGAGTCATTCGCCGGGGCCGATCCGGAGGCCGACGCGCAGCGGCGGACTGCGCTGCGCCGGATGAAAGTGGTCGCCCTGAGCTTCCTGGTCGGCGCCACGGTGGTGTTCCTCGCCTGCCGTTGGGCGCAGGCGCACGGCGCCGCGCCACTGTGGGTCGGCTACCTCGGCGCCGCCGCGGAGGCCGGCATGGTGGGCGCCCTGGCGGACTGGTTCGCCGTCACAGCTCTGTTCAAGCATCCGCTGGGCATCCCGATCCCGCACACCGCCATCATCAAACGCAAGAAAGACCAGCTCGGCGAGGGCTTGGGCAGCTTTGTGCGAGAGAACTTCCTATCCGCGGAGGTTGTGGAGACCAAGCTGCGTAATGCGCAGGTGCCGAGCCGCCTGGGCAAGTGGTTGTCCGAACCCGTGCATGCCCAGCGAGTGGCGAGCGAGACGGCCACGGTGTTGCGGGTGCTGGTCGAGCTACTGCGCGATGAGGACGTCCAGCACGTGATCGACCGGATGATCGTGCGCCGCGTCGCCGAACCGCAATGGGGTCCGCCGGCGGGCCGGCTGCTGCAGACGCTGCTGGCCGAGAACAGGCAGGAGGCTCTGATCCAGCTGCTGGCCGACCGGGCGTTTCAGTGGTCGCTGAACGCGGGCGTGGTCATCCAACGTGTGGTCGAGCGCGATTCGCCGACATGGTCGCCGCGATTCATCGACCACCTGGTCGGCGACCGCATCCACCGCGAATTGATGGACTTCACCGACAAGGTGCGCCGCAACCCCAACCACGAATTGCGCCGTTCGGCGACCCGGTTCCTGTTCGAATTCGCCGACGACCTGCAGCACGACCCGGCGACGATTGCGCGCGCCGACGCGATCAAAGAGCAACTGATGGCGCGCGACGAGATCGCCAACGCCGCCGCGACGGCGTGGAAGACGCTCAAACGGTTGGTGCTCGAGGGCGTCGACGATCCGTCCAGCGCGCTGCGCACCCGGATTGCCGACGCGGTGATCCGAATCGGGGAATCGCTGCGCGATGATGCCGAACTACGGGACAAGGTGGAGAACTGGATGGTGCGCGCCGCGCAGCAGCTGGTCTCGCAATATGGGGTGGAGATCACCGCGATCATCACCGAGACGATCGAGCGTTGGGACGCCCAGGAAGCCAGTCGGCGCATCGAACTGCACGTCGGTCGTGACTTGCAGTTCATTCGGATCAACGGGACCGTGGTAGGGGCGCTGGCAGGTCTGGTGATCTACGCCGTCGCGCAGCTGTTGTTCTGAAAGGGTGCTAACAAAGCGCTTGCAAAAGCAAGCACCTGTACGTAACCTGGTGTCCGTAACCGACCACGCTGACGCAAGGAGTGCTCCAAATGCCACCGGAGGAGAAGCTGGGCGCCAAGGTGTCCCACAAAGCCTCCGACATCGGCAGCTTCATCAGGTCGCAGCGCGAGACGGCCCAGGTTTCGATGCGCCAACTCGCCGAGCGGTCCGGGGTCAGCAACCCGTACCTAAGCCAGGTCGAGCGGGGACTGCGCAAGCCGTCCGCCGACGTCCTAGCCCAGATCGCCAAGGCGCTGCGAGTTTCCGCCGAGGTCCTCTATGTGCGGGCCGGGATTCTCGAGCCCAGCGAGTCCAGTCAGGTGCGCGACGCGATCATCACCGATACGGCGATCACCGAGCGTCAGAAGCAGGTTCTGCTGGACATTTATGCGTCATTTAGCCAACAAAACGAAACCCAACAAAACGAAACCCAACAGAACGAGACCCAACGGAACGAAGCGAACCGCGAGGAGTGTCCGAGCGATCCGGCATCGAACGATTGAATAGGCCGTTTGCCGACTGCAGTGGCGCAATCGGTTGCGGGGCTTTACATGTCGCATGAGTCACCGCGATTGCGTCTAGATCACCGGCTGTCGGGTTATCCAAGAGGAAGGGAAGTCGGGCCGGCAGTGTAAGGACTTCGCTCGGCGGCGCCCAGAGACACAACCCACCACGAGCTCGAACCAGCAACCCGACCCGACGAACCAGGAGGTTTCCCGCAAGTCGCGTGCACTGTCAATCCGCGGGTCTTGACGAGTCCTGTTCGCAGGAGCCGACGCTTGCCCCTACTTCCAGACCACAGATCGAATAACGCCGATAACGAAGAAACAATGAAAGGAAACACCATGGCCGAAAATTCGAACATAGAGGACCTGAAGGCTCCGTTGCTTGCTGCGCTGGGCGCCGCCGATTTGGCCCTGGCCACCGTCAACGACCTGATCGCCAACCTGCGTGAGCGCGCCGAGGAGACCCGCTCGGACACCCGTACCCGCGTTGAGGAGAGCCGTGCTCGCCTGACCACGCTGCGTGAGGACCTGCCCGAGCAGATCACCGAGTTGCGCGAGCGCTTCACCGCCGACGAGCTGCGCAAGGCCGCGGAGGGTTACCTTGAGGCCGCCACCACCCGGTACAACGAGCTGGTCGAGCGCGGCGAGGCCGCTCTGGAGCGGCTGCGCAGCCAGCCGGGCTTCGAGGACGCGTCGGCGCGCGCCGAGGGCTATGTGGACCAGGCTGTCGAGCTGACCCAGGAGGCCCTGGGGACGGTCGCCTCGCAAACCCGCGCCGTGGGTGAGCGTGCCGCCAAGCTGGTCGGCATCGAGCTGCCCAAGAAGGCCCAAGCCAAGAAGGCCCCGGCCAAGAAGGCTGCACCGGCAAAGAAGGCGGCCCCGGCCAAGAAGGCTCCCGCGAAGAAGGCAGCGGCCAAGAAGGTCACCCAGAAGTAGTTCGGACCTGCACTAATCGACTCCGAGTCGCCCTCAGGGCGACTCGGAGTCGACGTGTTGGACGAAACCCGCATAGTCTTAATGCGTGAACCACCTCGTGGGTACCGTCATGTTGGTCTTGCAGATCGCCGTCTTGGTGACGGCCGTGTACGCGTTTGTGCACGCGGCGCTGCAGCGGCCCGACGCCTATACCGCCGCCGACAAGCTGACCAAGCCGGTGTGGTTGGTGATCCTTGGCGTAGCGGTCGCGCTGACCTCCATCCTGGGCTTCGTTTTCGGCGTGCTCGGGATGGTTATTGCCGCCTGCGCGGCCGGCGTGTATCTGGTCGATGTGCGGCCTAAGCTTCTTGAAATTCAAGGTAAGTCGCGCTAACGGATGAAAGCGGTGGTGGCCGCGCCGGCGGCCGTGGTTGTCGCGCTCCTAGCGGCGGCACCCGCCGTCGGCGATCCCGATGCCGGCGTGTCGAGTTCGACACCGTCTCCGCCGTTTATCGACCACACCGAATGGACGCAGTGGGGTGGTCAGAATCTGACCAGCCTGCGGGTCTTTCCGACGCCATCGGGGCGCGTGGCCTCACGACGGCCCGCAATAACTGCGGCCGTCGACGAGGCCTGGGCCGAGGTGCTCGCCCGCTCACCGAACGCCGACACCGCCGGCATGCGCGCACAGTTCGTCTGCCATTGGCGGCTCGCCGAAATCGCAGAACCCGGCAAGACCAGCTGGAACCTCGAGCCGTGGCGGCCGGTCGTTGACGACGCCGAGATGTTCGCGTCCAGCTGCAACCCAGGTAGCCCAGAAGAACCGTTTTAGTGCCCAGTCCACCTACGCGCGAGCAGCTGGCGGCATTGGTCGACCACACCCTGCTCAAACCCGAGGCAACCCACGCCGACGTGGCTGCCCTGGTTGGCGAGGCCGTCGAGCTGGGGGTCTATGCGGTGTGCGTGTCGCCGTCGATGGTGCCGGCCGCGGTCCAAGCCGGCCACCCAAGCGGCAAGGTACGGGTCGCGGCGGTCGCGGGGTTCCCGTCGGGCAAGCATCTGTCCGCCGTCAAGGCTCTAGAGGCGGCCGAGGCGGTGGCGTCCGGTGCGGCTGAGATCGACATGGTCATCGACGTGGGTGCCGCGCTGGCCGGAGCCTTCGATGCCGTGCGCTCCGACATTGAGGCGGTGCGGGCGGCTGCGGCCGGCGCCGTGCTCAAGGTGATCGTGGAGTCGGCGGTGCTGCTTGCCCAGGCAAACGCGCAGACGCTGACCGACGTGTGTCGCGCCGCCGAGGACGCCGGCGCGGACTTCGTGAAGACCTCGACCGGGTTTCATCCCGCCGGCGGGGCAACGCTGCGTGCCGTCGCGTTGATGACCGAGACGGTTGGTGGGCGGCTGGGGGTCAAGGCCAGCGGTGGCATCCGCACGGCCGCCGATGCGATCGCGATGCTGGACGCTGGCGCCACCAGGCTGGGCCTGTCCGGCACTCGAGTTGTCCTCGACGGACTCGGGCCGGCCTGACCGCGTCTTTAGAGGTTGGCGAAGCAGGGGTTCTGGCCGCCGCTGGGGATGGTGGCGTTACGGGTGGAGAAGTGGCTCACCACGCCGGTCGAGGTGACCTGCACGCTGTCGGCGTGGATCCCCATCGGATAGTTCTTGGTCAGGTTGCCCGTGAACTCGTTGAGCGTCGACTGCACTGACTCCTTCGGCAACGAGAAGCCCAACGTGTTGAAAGTGACGATCTGCAGCTCGATGCCCTTGCCGGAGACCACCGGCTTGGCGACGATGTCGTTGAGCATGCCCTTCAACTCGATCGTGCCGTCGCTGGGGTGAGTGGTCACGCTGTTGGTGACGAACTCGCCCAGAATTGGAATCGCGTTTTGCACCGACTGCTTGATGCCGTCGGATGACCAAGTGATGGTGGCGTCCAGCGCGCCGAGCGTGCCCTTGGAGTCGGCGGCGTCTTTGAGCTGAACGTTTTGGATGGTCAGTCGCAGCTTCATGCCTTTGGCGTCGCGGATCTGGTTACCCGCCGTCTCCACCGAGATGTTGGTGTAGTGGCGCGTGGCAACCTGCCACAGCACCAGCGGCGCCACCCCGAACGACGCGGTGGCTTGGTCCTTGACCTCGCATGCCACCGCTGCGGCGACCTTGCTGTTGGCTTGGTTGCGAACGTAGAGCTCGGCGCCGATCAGCCCGGCGAGAACAAGCGAGAACACGATGATGAGAACCAGAACGACCGACAGTGGGTCGCGACGCCGGCGTCGTTTGGTTTTTCCGGGTTCCGGTTCTTGCGTCGGTGCGGCGAGCGGTGTCGTTCGGTTCGCGGATCGGCTGGCTGCGGCTGGGTTTCCGGGTCGCTGAGCGTCGGCATTGGCTGCGGTCAAGGGCTGGGTTTCTTGCGGCACCTGGCTAGCCGCGGTCGCAGCTTCCTGGCCACGGCTAGCTTCGGGCGCGCCCTGATGCAGCCTTCCGCCGGTGGGAGTGCCCGGCGCCGGAGGTCGACCGAGAGGGCCTTGACTGCCCGGACGCGCCCACGCCGACGGATCGCTCGGTGGTCCTTGTGGATTCGTCACCCCCGCGATTCTGCCCTATCAAGCTGAGCAAAGCTTGAGCGGTTGCGCAGCACGGCGATCTTGTCACGGGCCGCAGTGACGCTGTCGACGTCGATCTCGCCGACCACCAGTTGTGGGTGGGCTCCGGCCGACGCGACCACCTCGCCGAGCGGCGAGGCCAACAGGCTGCCGCCGACTCCGGTTGGTGCCCCGGCAGTGGACAACGCCGCACCGGGGTCCGCTTGGCCGACTGCGGCGACGTAGCTCATCGAGTCCAGTGCCCGCGCCCGAGCCAGCAACCTCCATTGCTCGAGCTTGCCGGGACCCGAGCCCCAGGACGCGCAGATGACGATCAACTGGGCGCCCCGATCGGCCAACTCCGTATAGAGCGCTGGAAACCGAATGTCGTAGCAGACGGTCAACCCCACTGCGACGTCATCGACCGACACCACCACCGGATCGTGCCCCGGCGCCACGGTGCGCGACTCGGTGAACCCGAACGCGTCGTAGAGGTGAATCTTGTGATAGTGGGCGTCCGGTTGATTGGGTGTGCCCGGTCCGGCCGCGATCAGAGTGTTTGTCACCCGTCCGTCGCCGGCAGGAGCGAACATGCCGGCGATCACGGTGATTTCCGCGTCGGTTGCGATCCGGCGGACACCGTCTGCCCAGGGCCCGTCGACGGGTTCGGCGATCGGTAGTAGCGGAACCCCGAACCGACACATGGTTGCCTCCGGGAACACCACCAACGCCGCGCCCGCGTCGGCGGCCCGCTCGGCGTACTCGCGCACCAACCGCAGATTCTCGGCAGGGTCGGTGCCGCTGAGGATTTGCGCCAGTGCGATCCGCATGTGCGCCAGCCTAGAAGTCGCTCAGACGTTGTTGGCGATCCACTTCGTGGTGAAGCGTTGTTCGAGCGCCACCAGCTCGCGCAATTGGGCGCCGATGAGCTTTTCCACCTTGCCCCCGATAAGGGGGATCCGCGCCTGGACGGTGAGCTGCCCCGACAGCCGGGAGCCTCCCGATTCGCCGACGGGAGACAGCACGCCAGTTCCCCACACGTTCACCGGAGTTCGTTCGACCGATGCCCGAACCGACAACGTAGTGAACCCATCGTTGACCGGGCCCCAGGCCTCCTCCCGCCGTATGCACAGGTCGCCGCGATGCAACTGGGTGACCAGGCCGGGCAGGTTATGGCTATGCACCGTCTGGACGGTGACTACCTCGATGGTGCCGTCGGTTCCGGACTCGCCACCGATGCGCAGCAACTCAACGGACGCGACGTCGGCCGGGACTTCGGCCAGCCTGGCCGTCCAGTAGTCCGTCTCGTGGAAAGCCCGGTGGATTTCTTCGACGCTGCCCTCGAAGTCGGCCGACATGTCGAATGAACGCGGCATAGCAGGTGAGGCTACCGTTACGGGCCGTGGTCGGTTCGCTGTTTGCCGGTGCTCATGTCGCCGAGTCGGTGCCCCTGGCGCCGTTGACGACGCTGCGCGTCGGGCCCGTCGCACGGCGTGTAATCACGTGCGCCAGTACCGATCAGGTGGTCGCGGTGTTGCGGCAGCTCGACGCCGATGCCCGTGCCGAGGGCAGTCGCCGCCCGCTCGTGTTTGCTGGCGGTTCCAATCTGGTGATCGGCGATATTGGCGATCTGACCGTGGTCCGGTTGCTGAACGACGGCATCACTGTCGACGGCAACCTGGTCCGCGCCGAGGCGGGCGCGGTTTGGGACGACGTGGTGGTCCGGGCCATCGAGCACGGCCTGGGCGGGTTGGAATGTATGTCCGGAATCCCCGGATCGGCCGGGGCCACCCCGGTGCAGAACGTGGGGGCTTACGGCGCAGAGGTGTCCGACACCATCACCCGGGTGCGGCTGCTGGATCGCAGCAGCGGTGCGGTGAGCTGGATACCTGCCGACAGACTGCGCTTTGGTTACCGCACCAGTGTATTGAAGCAAGCTGACGGGCTTTCGCTGCCCGCTGTCGTCCTGGAAGTGGAGTTCGCGCTGGATTCGTCGGGCCGCAGCGCGCCATTGCGCTACGGCGAGTTGACGGTCGCGCTGGGCGTGTCCAGCGGCGAGCGCGCCGACCCGCAAGCGGTGCGGGCGGCGGTGCTGGCGTTGCGGGCGGGCAAGGGCATGGTGCTCGACGCGGCCGACCACGACACCTGGAGCGTGGGTTCGTTCTTCACCAACCCGGTGGTGGGCCCGGACGTCTACCAACGGCTGGCCACCGACATGGATGGGCCGGTACCGAACTATCCGGCACCCAATGGAGTCAAGCTGGCGGCCGGCTGGCTGGTGGAGCGGGCCGGCTTCGGCAAAGGGTATCCGCATGACGAAAATGCGCCGTGCCGACTGTCCACCAAGCACGCGCTGGCGTTGACAAACCGGGGCACCGCCACCGCCGAGGACGTCATGGTACTGGCGCGCACCGTCCGCGACGGGGTTCGTGATGTGTTTGGTATCACACTGAGACCCGAACCTATCCTGGTCGGCTGCAGTTTGTAGCTGCAATTTTCGTTCTGGCGTACCCCCGGCGCGGTTCTCGGTGGCGGGGGAGTGGGCGTTTCGCCCGGTATCTTTGAGTCTCGTGAGCACATCCAGCACCCCCCAAAACCAGGGGCCGATCAGCCGGCGCCTGGCTTTGACGGCCCTTGGGGTCGGCGTGCTTGCACCCAACGTGCTGGCCGCTTGCGCCGGCAAGGTCATCAAACAGTCCGAGAAAAAGGCGCCCCCGTCGCCCCGCCTGACGTTCCAGCCCAACGATGCCGCCGAGGATGTGGTGCCGGTCGCGCCGATCAGCGTCGAAGTGGGCGACGGGTGGTTTCAGCGGGTTGCGCTGACGAACTCGGCGGGCAAGGTCGTCGCCGGCGCATACAACCAGGATCGGACCGTCTACACGATCACCGAGCCGCTGGGCTATGACACGACGTACAACTGGGCCGGTTCGGCCGTCGGCCACGACGGTAAGGCCATTCCGGTGGCGGGCAAGTTCACCACCGTGACGCCCACGAAGAAGATCGATGGCGGTTTCCAGCTGGCCGACGGTCAGACCGTGGGGATCGCGGCGCCGATCATCATCCAATTCGATTCACCAATTAGCGACAAGGCCGCCGTCGAGCGGGCGCTCACCGTCACCACCAACCCGCCTGTCGAGGGCAGCTGGGCCTGGCTGCCCGACGAGGCTAAGGGCGCGCGCGTCCATTACCGTCCCCGCGAGTATTACCCGGCGGGTACCACCGTCAACGTCGACGCCAAGTTGTACGGGCTGCCGTTCGGCGACGGCGCGTACGGCCTGCAGGACATGTCGTTGAGCATCCAGATCGGTCGACGGCAGGTGGTCAAGGCCGAGGTCTCGTCGCACCGGATCCAGGTCGTCACCGACGCCGGCGTCATCATGGACTTCCCGTGCAGCTACGGCGAGGCCGACAAGGCGCGCAATGTCACCCGCAACGGCATCCACGTGGTCACCGAGAAGTACGCCGACTTCTACATGTCCAACCCGGCCGCCGGCTACAGCAACGTGCACGAACGATGGGCGGTGCGGATCTCCAACAACGGCGAGTTCATCCACGCCAACCCGATGAGCGCCGGCGCTCAGGGCAATAGCAACGTCACCAACGGCTGCATCAACCTGTCGACGGAGAACGCCGCGGAGTACTTCCAAACCGCCATCTACGGAGACCCCGTCGAGGTGACGGGCAGCTCGATCCAGCTGTCCTACTCCGACGGCGACATCTGGGACTGGGCCGTGGACTGGGACACCTGGGTGTCGATGTCGGCGCTGCCGCGGCCCACCCGCACTCCGGGGACCCAGATCCCCGTCACCGCGCCGGCCACACCATCGACGGCGCCCACCTTGTCGGGCACGCCCACCACTACCTCAGGTCCGGGTGGTTAGCCCGACGGGTCGCTGACGCCTGGTCGCGCGGCCGGACGATGATCTGGTCCAGGTTGACGTGCGAAGGCCGCGACGCTACGAACCCGATCACCTCGGCGATGTCGGCGGCCACCAGCGGTGTCATGCCCTGATACACCGCGTCCGCGCGTTGTTGGTCGCCGTCGAAACGGACCAGGGAGAACTCGGTCTCGACCGCGCCCGGGGCGATCTCGGTGAGCCGCACCGGCTTTCCCAGCAGCTCGCCGCGCAGCGTGCGGTGCAACGCCCCCTGCGCATGCTTTGCCGCGGTGTAGCCGGCGCCGCCGTCGTAGGTCTCCAGCGCGGCGATCGAGGTGACGGTGACAACCAGGCCGTCACCGGACTCGATCAGCTTGGGCAACAGCGCGCGGGTTACCCGCAGGGTGCCGAGCACGTTGGTCTCCCACATCCAGCGCCAGTGCTCCAAGTCGGCGTCGGCGACGAATTCCAGCCCCTTTGCGCCACCGGCGTTGTTGACCAGCACGTCAACCCGACTCAAGCTGCGTGCCAGGGCCTCGACCGCCGCGTCGTCGGTGACGTCGGTCACAGCGGCTGTGCCGCCGATCTCGTCGGCCAGGGCGCTGATACGGTCTGCCCGGCGTGCCACCGCAACCACGTGAAACCCTTGGGCGGCAAGGGTTCTGGCGGTTGCCTCGCCGATTCCGGAACTGGCACCGGTGATTACCGCAACCCGGTGGGGCGCGTCGGCTGTCGTCATCGGAATAACTCTAATAACCGTGCTAAATTTCTCGGTGTGCACCACAGCGCCTTGTTCAACACCACGACCGCGTGTCTTTTCGCGGCGGGTGCGTGTTGTTGCCGCGCAACTTGCCGCGCCTGACCCAACAACGTCAGGTGCGGCCAAGGAACCGGCCAGTGAACTAGGACCTAAGGACACCCGTGCACTCACCTACCCTCACCCCGCAATCCGCAATCCGTCGCAAGCTCCAGGCGCGGCCCCATCGCCACGTTGTGCCGCCGTCCTTGCACCTGGCTGAATCCGCGGCGGCGGCAGTCTTTCGGGCCGTGCGGTTACGTGGCCCGGTCGGACGCGACGTCATCGCCAAGGTCACGTCGCTGAGCATCGCTACGGTTAACCGTCAAGTGATCGCGCTACTGGAGGCCGGCCTGCTACGGGAGCGCGCCGATTTGGCGATTTCCGGAGCCATCGGGCGGCCGCGGGTGCCCGTGGAGGTCAACCACGAACCGTTTGTGACGCTCGGTATTCACATCGGTGCGCGGACCACGAGCATCGTGGCCACCGACCTGTTCGGTCGCACCCTCGACACCGTCGAAACGCCGACGCCGCTCAATCCGGCCGGCACCGCGCTGGCCGCGCTGGCCGATAGTGCCTGCCGGTACCTGAGGCGCTGGCATCGGCGCCGGCCGCTGTGGGTTGGTGTGTCGATCGGTGGTGTTGTCGACAGCGCTACCGGTCATGTCGATCATCCGCGACTGGGCTGGCGACAAGCGCCGGTCGGACCCGTGCTGGCCGATGTGCTGGGTCTGCCGGTGTCGGTGGCGTCCCACGTCGACGCGATGGCAGGAGCTGAACTGCTGCTCGGCATGCGGCGTTTCTCGCCCACCTCGCCGACCAGCCTGTACGTCTACGCCCGCGAAACCGTGGGCTATGCGCTGGTGATCGGTGGACGGGTGCACTGCCCGGCCAGCGGCCCAGGCACCATCGCGGCCCTGCCGGCCCACTCGGAGCTGCTCGGCGGGACCGGGCAGCTGGAATCCACCGTCAGCGACGAAGCGGTGTTGGCCGCTGCCCGTCGACTCCGGATCATGCCGGGCGTCGGCCCAGCCACCCGCACCGGCGGGTCGGCTACCGCCATCACCGACCTGCTGCGGGTGGCTCGTGCCGGCAACCGGCAGGCCAAGGATCTGCTGGCGGAGCGGGCCCGGGTGCTTGGCGAGGCCGTCGCGTTGCTGCGCGACCTGCTCAACCCCGACGAGCTGGTGGTCGGTGGCCAGGCGTTCACCGAGTATCCGGAGGGCATGGAGCAGGTGGAGGCGGCTTTCGCCGCGCGCTCGGTGCTGCCGCCGCGCGATATTCGCGTCACCGCTTTCGGCAACCGGGTGCAGGAAGCCGGGGCGGGCGTGGTGTCGCTGGGCGGGTTGTATGCCGATCCGTTGGGTGCGATGCGGCGCTCGGGGGCCCTCGAGACTCGGCTACCGGATACCGAGGCTGTTGCCGAGTAGCGACCGGCTCTCGTGCAGTGTCCTGTAAACATGGGAGTGTGCGCCCCGACCCGATTGTGACGGACCCGCGCCGGGTGGCGCTGCTGGCGGTGCACACGTCGCCGCTCGCCCAGCCGGGCATCGGTGACGCCGGCGGCATGAACGTCTACGTGTTGCAGAGCGCGCTGCACCTGGCCCGCCGGGGCATTGATGTGGAGATCTTCACCCGGGCCACGGCGTCCGCGGATCCGCCGCTCGTGCAGGTCGCGCCCGGCGTGCTGGTGCGCAATGTGGTTGCGGGGCCATTTGAGGGTCTGGACAAATACGACCTACCGACCCAGCTGTGTGCGTTCGCCGCCGGGGTGCTGCGTGCCGAAGCCGCCCACGAACCCGGCTACTACGACATCGTGCACTCGCACTACTGGCTGTCCGGTCAGGTCGGCTGGCTGGCCCGTGATCGCTGGGCGGTGCCGTTGGTACATACCGCGCACACGCTCGCCGCCGTGAAGAACGCGGCGTTGGCCCACGGCGACACCCCCGAGCCGCCACTGCGTACCGTCGGCGAACAGCAGGTTGTCGACGAGGCGGATCGGCTCATCGTCAACACCGAAGATGAAGCACAACAATTGATTTCGATCCATCACGCCGATCCGACGCGCATCGACGTGGTCCATCCCGGCGTTGACCTGGACGTGTTCCGTCCGGGCAATCGGCGGGCGGCCCGGGAGGCGTTGGGGCTCGGGTTGGACGAACAGGTGGTCGCCTTCGTTGGACGGATCCAGCCCCTGAAGGCGCCCGACATTGTGCTACGCGCCGCGGCGAAATTGCCGGGCGTGCGCATCATCGTGGCTGGCGGACCGTCGGGCAGCGGTCTGTCCTCGCCGGACGGACTGGTTGGGCTCGCCGACGAACTCGGCATCACGACGCGGGTGGCGTTCCTGCCGCCGCAGTCGCGCGCCGATCTGACGACACTGTTCCAGGCCGCCGATCTGGTTGCGGTGCCGAGCTATTCGGAGTCGTTTGGCCTGGTCGCCGTCGAAGCGCAGGCGTGTGGCACGCCGGTGGTGGCGGCCGCGGTGGGGGGACTGCCGGTGGCGGTGCGCGACGGGATCACCGGCACCTTGGTGTCGGGGCATGACGTCGATCGGTGGGCGGATGCGATCGATCATCTGCTGCGGCTCGGCGCGGGCCCACAGGGATGGGCAATGAGCCACGCAGCGGCCAAGCACGCGGCCAACTTCTCCTGGGAGCACACCACCGATGCGCTGCTGAGCAGCTACCGCCGCGCGATCGGCGACTTCAATGCCGAGCGCCGGGCAGCAGGCGGTGAGGTGATTTCGGATCTGGCGGCAGCGCGCAAGCCGCGGCGTTGGACCCCGCGACGTGGGGTAGGCGCATGAGTTCCACTGTGCAGCGGGTGATCGAGGCTGCGCTGCAGGCCAGCCGGCTGCAGTACGCCAAACACCCGGGCGCCCATGGAGGGCCGTCGGGGCTGATCGTGGAGTTGCCCGGAGAGCGCAAACTGAAGACCAACACCATCTTGAGCATCGGCGAGCATTCGGTGCGCGTTGAGGCGTTCGTATGTCGCAAGCCCGACGAGAACCACGAGGGTGTCTATCGGTTCCTGCTCAAGCGCAACCGACGGCTCTACGGAGTGGCCTACACGCTGGACAACGTCGGCGACATCTATCTGGTGGGCCGGATGTCACTGGCCTCGGTCGACGCCGACGAGATCGACCGGGTGCTCGGGCAGGTGCTCGAAGCGGTGGATTCGGACTTTAATACGTTGCTGGAGTTGGGTTTTCGCTCGTCGATCCAAAAGGAATGGGAGTGGCGGATATCCCGTGGGGAGTCGCTGAAGAACCTGGAGGCCTTCGCGCACCTGATCGACACCGAAGACGACGATGCAGAGCGCGAAGCGCGATGAGAAGGAGTCGAGCAATCGACACCGAAGACGACGATGCAGAGCGCGAAGCGCGATGAGAAGGAGTCGAGCAATCGACACCGAAGACGACGATGCAGAGCGCGAAGCGCGATGAGAAGGAGTCGAGCAATCGACACCGAAGACGACGAGCCTGCGTGAGAGACTTGCCGGCATGGGTGACACTGCCACGCTGGTTCTGCTGCGCCACGGCGAAAGCGACTGGAATGCCCTCAACCTGTTCACCGGCTGGGTCGACGTAGGCCTGACCGAGAAGGGCCAGGCGGAGGCGGTGCGCAGCGGCGAGCTGTTGGCCGAACACGACTTGCTGCCCGATGTGCTCTACACGTCGCTGTTGCGGCGCGCCATCACCACCGCGCATCTGGCGCTGGACCGCGCCGACCGGCTGTGGGTTCCGGTGCGGCGCAGCTGGCGGCTCAACGAGCGCCACTACGGCGCGCTGCAGGGTCTGGACAAGGCGGAGACCAAGGCCCGCTACGGCGACGAGCAGTTCATGGCGTGGCGCCGCAGCTACGACACCCCGCCGCCGCCGATCGAGAAGGGCAGCAAGTTCAGCCAGGATGCCGACCCCCGCTACGCCGACATCGGCGGCGGCCCGCTGACCGAATGCCTGGCCGACGTGGTATCCCGGTTTCTGCCGTACTTCACCGACGTCATCGTTGGTGACCTGCGGGCCGGCAAGACGGTGCTCATCGTCGCCCACGGAAATTCGTTGCGTGCGCTCGTCAAGCACCTGGATCAGATGTCGGACGACGAGATCGTCGGGCTGAACATCCCCACCGGCATTCCATTGCGTTATGACCTGGATGCTCAGTTGCGGCCGGTGGTAGGTGGGGGCAGCTATCTCGACCCTGAGGCAGCGGCCGCCGGTGCCGCCGCGGTGGCCAGTCAGGGAGCCGGCAAAGCGTGATTCGTGGCGCCGATAGAGCGGTTGGCTAAACATCACGTGAACAGCAGTCGAATACCTGTAGCGAAGTATGTGACTTGTCCGAATTTGGCCTCGCTCAGCTAGGGCGGCGTTCACCCGATTTGTAGGATTTTGCTTGTGACTGTGTTCTCGGCACTGTTGCTGGCCGCGGTCCTGTCCGCGGCGGCACTGGCCGTAGGCGTCGCGGCTGGAACCAGGCTGTCGTCGCGGATTGTTCAACGCCGGCAACGAGTGGCCACCGAGTCGACGGGAATCACCGTCGCACAGATGCTGCAACGAATCGTCGCGCTGATGCCGGTGGGCGTGGCGGTTGTGGATAGCCATCGCGACGTCGTTTATCTCAACGATCGCGCCAGGGAGTTAGGCCTGGTGCGCGACCGTCAGCTCGACGACCAGGCTTGGCAGGCCGCAAAGCAGGCGCTGAGCGGCGACGAGGTTGAGTTCGATCTGCCACCAGGCAAGCGTCCCTCTGGGCGATCCGGGCTGGCGGTGCATGGGCAAGCCCGATTGCTTAGTGAGGAGGACCGCCGATTCGCGGTGGTCTTCGCCAATGACCACTCTGACTATGCCCGCATGGAGGCGACGCGGCGTGACTTTGTGGCCAACGTCAGCCACGAGCTCAAGACCCCGGTTGGTGCGATGGCCCTGCTCGCCGAGGCGCTGCTGGCATCGGCGGATGACTCCGACACCGTTCGCCGGTTCGCCGAAAAAGTGCTCATTGAGGCCAATCGACTGGGCGACATGGTTGCCGAGCTGATCGAGCTGTCCCGACTGCAGGGCGCCGAACGGTTGTCCAACGTGACCGATGTTGACGTCGATACCATTGTGTCCGAAGCGATTTCGCGTCACAAGGTGGCCGCCGACAACGCCCGCATCGATGTTCGTACCGACGCGCCGAGCGGGTTGCGGGTGCTGGGCGACCAAACATTGCTGGTGACGGCGCTGGCCAACCTGGTGTCCAATGCGATCGCATATTCGCCCCCAGGGTCGCCGGTGTCGATCAGCCGCCGCAGGAGAGGCGACAACATCGAGATCGCCGTCACCGACCGGGGCATCGGCATCGCTCTCGAAGACCAGGAGCGGGTCTTCGAGCGGTTCTTCCGCGGAGACAAGGCCCGGTCGCGGGCGACCGGCGGCAGCGGACTGGGGCTGGCCATCGTCAAACACGTCGCCGCCAACCACAACGGCACCATCGGCGTGTGGAGCAAGCCGGGAACCGGATCGACATTCACGTTGTCCATCCCGGCATCAAGCGCGGCCACGGCGCCGGACCACGTGGAGCCCGAGGGCGACGACGAACAACCCGAACAATCGCAACGGCGCGACGTGCGGCCCAACCGGTCACAACGAGAGGAAGAGCTAAGTCGATGACCCGCGCTAATGAGGAGGAGTGGGGCTGATGACCCGCGCTAACGACGATGCAGAGCGAAGCGATGAGGAGGCGTTGCGCAGATGACGAGTGTGCTGATCGTAGAGGACGAGGAGTCGTTGGCCGATCCGTTGGCGTTTCTGCTGCGCAAGGAGGGCTTTGAGGCCACGGTGGTGACCGATGGTCCCGCGGCGCTCGCCGAGTTCGACCGGGCTGGCGCCGACATCGTGTTGCTCGACTTGATGCTGCCAGGGATGTCGGGAACTGATGTGTGCAAGCAGCTGCGTGCCCGTTGCAGCGTGCCGGTGATCATGGTGACCGCTCGGGACAGCGAGATTGACAAGGTGGTCGGCCTGGAACTCGGTGCCGACGATTACGTGACCAAGCCCTATTCGGCACGCGAGTTGATCGCACGGATCCGGGCGGTGCTGCGCCGTGGTGGCGACGACGACTCCGAAATCGGCGATGGCGTCCTGGAATCCGGGCCGGTCCGGATGGACGTCGAACGCCATGTCGTCTCGGTGAACGGTGACACCATTACGTTGCCGCTGAAGGAATTCGACCTACTGGAATACCTGATGCGCAACAGTGGGCGGGTGCTGACCCGCGGACAGCTGATCGATCGGGTCTGGGGTGCGGACTACGTCGGCGACACCAAGACGCTCGACGTCCACGTCAAGCGGTTGCGGTCCAAGATCGAGGCCGATCCGGCCAATCCGGTGCACCTGGTGACGGTGCGGGGCTTGGGTTACAAGCTCGAGGGCTAGCGGGCGCCGACGATCTGGTCGGCGACCGCTAACGCCATCGCCATGATCGACACCTGCGGGTTCACCTCCGGGCAGCTGGGCAGGATTGACGCGTCGGCAACCCACACACCGTTGACGCCGCGCAGCCGGCCGGTCTCGTCGACCGGACAGAACTGCTCGTCGGCGCCGGCGGCCGCCGTGCCCGTGGGATGGAAGGCAGCCAGGTGCAGGCTGCGGGGGTGAGTTTGCCGCAACACGTCCTGCAGCGCGGGGAACGAGGTTGCGGTCATCGCGCCGGGCAGGCCGGTGAGCACCTCGACGGCGCCGGCGGCGAAGAGCAGCCGACCGATAGCCTCCTGCGCCACCCGCAACTTGGCGAGGTCGGCCTGGGCGATGTGGTACCGCACCAGCGTTTCGCCGCGCACCGCCAGCACCGAGCCGACGCCCTGATCGGCCACCAGCGCACCGAAGGTCGCGACCTGGGGTGCCCGGTCGAGCCAGCGCAGCAGCTCGGCTCCGTAGCCGGGGAAGATCATCGACCCCATGCCGGGCGGCGTTGAGGTCGCTTCGATCAGCACGCCGTCGGACTCGTGAAACTCGTGCACCGCAGCGCTTTGGAGCACGCCGCGCCACGCGTAAACATCGTCGTCGAAGCGCCCGGCGAGCATCGTCGCTGGATGCACCGCGAGGTTCCGGCCGAGCCGCGGATGTCCACCAAGGCCGCTGCGCCGCAACAGACCTGGCGTCTCGGTAGCACCGGCGGCCACCACGACGGCCTCGGCGAGCACGTCGATCGCGGTCCCATCAGGCCGGCGGGCACGCACCCCGCGAGCCCGTCCATATTCGTGCAGCACCCGTTCGACCCGCGCCTGCGAAACGATCCGCGCGCCGGCCGCGCAGGCCTGAGGCAGGGCGTTGAGGTGTACGCCGAATTTGGCGTTGCGCGGGCAGCCGATCGCGCACTGGCAGCAGCCTTCACAACCGGGCGCATTGCGCGGAATGGGAGCCGCTTGCCAGCCCAGCGACTTGGCGGCGTCCAGCAGCAGGTTCCCGTTGCGGCCCATGACGTCCAGCGGCACGGGCGCGACGCGCAGAGTGCGCTCCACCTCGTCAAGTTGGCCGGCCAACCGGTCCGGGTCGGCTAGCCCGAGGCCGAATTCGTCGCGCCAACGTCGCTGCACGGCAAGTGGCGGCCGGTAGCAGGTGCCGGAGTTGATGACGGTGGTGCCGCCGACCGCCCGCCCCATCGGTAGCATCACCGCCGGACGCCCCAGTGCGACGGTTGCCCCGGCGCCGCGGTACAGGCCGGAAAAGCGGTCGATTGGGTGGGTGGTACGGAATTCCTCGACCGTCCAGCGCCGCCCCTCTTCGAGCACAACGGTGTTCATGCCTGCCCGTGTCAGGGTGCGCGCCACCATCGCGCCGCCGGCGCCGGAGCCGACGACCACGGCATCGGTGGTAACGACGGACGGGCTCTCGCTCGACGAGGTGACGTTCAAGGCCGCGTCGGGGCGCGCAACGTCGTGTTGCTGCGCGCGGGAGAGCAATTCCTGCGCATAGGTGTCTGCGCCGTTGGCCAGCAGCACGATGGCCTTCAAGCCGTCCACGGCCGCGCCGGCATCCGGGCTCAGCACGGCGACCCGACGCAGCACCAGTTCCCGCTCGGCGGGCCCGAGCCGCGACAGCGATCGGCCGGTGGTCAGGTAGCTCGCCGCGGCCAGTGACAGCAGACCGACACGCACCGCCAGCCGCGAGGAGGTAGGCATTCGCATGACGTAGCGGTCGACGCGCTCGACCAACTCGGCCGCCGACGGACCGCCGCGCTCCTCGGGTAGTAACGCGGTGCCGAACGAAGCGGTAGCCCGATCGGCGAGACGGCTCATTTGCGGCGTCCGAGCCGCCGCCCGAGTTTGAGGAAAAACGGGTAGGTGGCGAAAATGGCGCCGGCCGTCGCGTGCAGCGGCCACTCGGCTTGCTCGGTCTCCACGCTGAAAACGCCGCTGTTCCACATGAAGTCGCGGCCGTTCTGCGAGCGGAACGGCCGCCAGAGCAGTCCTAGCCCGGGCACGTTGTTGTAGAGCCCAAACGATCCGGCGAAGAAGACGCCGAGGGTGGCCGCTTCGGCGACGTCGCGCCGCTCTTCGGGCAGCCGGCGCTCGATGAGCAGTCCAGCGATGACCAGCAGCGGTGGGTCGAGGGCGAAACTCACGACGGCGTCCTTTCGTTGACGGCCGGCGCGTGGGCGCCGCGCAGGCCGACTTCGGCGTGCCCGGTGCCCAGCACCGACCAGTGCCGGTCGTCGATATCGATATGGATGTCGGCCTGCTCGGTGTTGGTGCACACCGCTTTTCCCCCATCGGGATCGGTGTATTGCAGGCTCACACACCGCTCGGGCGGTTGGTCGACGCGGATCAGCACCTCGCGGCCGCCGATGCGCCCCTCCAGCTGCCAATGCTGCAAGCCGAGCGTGGTCCGCATCCGTAGCGACGGCAAAGTGCTTGCGGGCCAGTCTTTTCCGTCGATGCGGAAGCGAACGAACGCCATCGGCGCAAGCCGGCGTAGACCGGGTTTGTGCGAGACGGCGGTTACTGCTTCCACCACGTCGCCGTCACCGAGGTCGGCATGGATCCATCCCCAGCGCTTGGCGTTGCCGTGCCCGTAGATGTGGGCAACGCCGCCGCGCCAGCCGCCGACGGAATGGATTGTGTCGTCGACGGTCAGTGAGCCCGTGAAGTCGGCGGTGGGGGCCAGCACCACCTGGGCGCCCGGCAGCAGCTCGCGTTCCCACGCCACACATGGAAATGTCCACAGTGGCGCCGTCGGGTCCTTCCAGGACAGCTCCCATGCCAGGGATCCCGCCCGCCCGGTCAGCTCGTGCGGCCCCACTCGTGCCCCCGCGTTGTCGAACCAGGCTGCCCCGGTCGCGGGCTGAGCGGGCTCCGGTCCGAAGCGCTCGGTGCGCGGCGTGCCGTCGGGTGGAAACCAGGTTGTCCAGCCGTGGGCATACGGAACACCGGAGGTCGGGGCGACGGTCTCGCAGTGAACCCAGAGGCCGGCACGGGTCAGCGGATTCGAGAGGGTGGCGTACCAAACCTCCAACCGGCCGGCCTTACCCCGCCAACGCGGCGCGCTGGCCGAGCGCAGTTCATCGTCCACCCGGCCAGCCTACTATATTGGTTGAGCCAATGAACCAATCACTCAAGATTCAGCCGCCGAATCGTCAGCGTGTGGACGAGCAGATCGCCACGTCGATCGCCGACGCGATCCTCGATGGAGTTTTCCCGCCCGGCTCGGCGTTGCCGCCCGAGCGCGAGCTCGCAGAGCAGTTGGGTGTCAACCGCACATCGTTGCGCCAGGGCCTGGCCCGGCTGCAGCAGATGGGTCTTATCGAGGTCCGCCACGGCAGTGGCAGCGTGGTCTGTGACCCCCAGAGCCTCACTCATCCCGCGGTGGTTGAGGCGTTGGTCCGCAAACTGGGCCCGGACTTCCTCGTCGAGTTGCTTGAGATCCGCGCCGCGTTGGGCCCGTTGATCGGCCGGTTAGCGGCCGACCGGAACACGCCCGAGGATTCCGACGCGTTGCGTGTGGCGCTCGCGGTGGTGCAAGAGGCGAACACCCCCGCAGAGCGGCAGGCGGCCGATCTCGCCTACTTCCGGGTGCTCATTCACAGCACCCGCAACCGCGCATTGGGGTTGCTGTATCGCTGGGTCGAGCAAGCCTTCGGCGGCCGCGAGCACGAACTCACCGGAGCCTACAACGACGCCGCGCCAGTGGTGGCCGATCTGCGGGCGATCACCGAGGCGGTCGTTTCGGGCGACGGCGAAAATGCCGCCGGGACCGTCGAGGCGTATCTGAACGCCAGCGCGTTGCGCATGGTGGCGGCCTACACGAACGGCGGCTAGTTTGGCCGAGCAGACGCAAAAGCCCCCAAAACAGGCCAGTTTTGGGGGCTTTTGCGTCTGCTCGGCCTAGCTACCTGGCCGCTCGCGTTGCGGGATGCACGGCAACCAGCCCCAATTTGCTGCGGCGTTTGCACATTGCCGCCAATTCACCGTAAGCCTTCTCGCCCAGCAGTTCGGTGAGTTCGTCGGCCAGGCTTTCCCACACCTGCTTGGCGCCGACGTGGGCGGCGGGATCGCCGGTGCAATACCAATGCAGGTCCGCGCCCCCGGCGCCCCAGCCGCGGCGATCGTATTCGGTGAGGGTGGTCTTGAGGATCTCCGTGCCGTCCGGCCGGGTCACCCACTCCTGGCTACGCCGGATCGGCAATTGCCAGCAGACGTCGGGTTTCATCGTCAGCGGCGCCACGCCCAGCTTGAGGGCCTTGCTGTGCAGCGCGCAGCCGGCGCCGCCTTTGAACCCTGGCCGGTTCAAAAAGATGCAGGCGTCCTTGTGTTTGCGGGTGCGAAACTGGGACTGGCCATCATGCTCGTCGAGCTCCAGGTACCCCTTGCGGCCCAAGCCTTTCTCGCGAAATTGCCAATCGTCGGTGGTGAGCTTTTTGACCGCGTCGTCCAACCGGGCGCGATCGTCATCGTCGGAGAGGAACGCGCCGTGCGAGCAACATCCGTCGTGCGGCCGGCCCGCGACGGTGCCCTGGCAGGCCGGCGTGCCGAAGACGCACGTCCAGTGCGACAGCAACCAGGTGAGGTCGGCTGCGATCAGATGCTCAGGATTGTCGGGGTCGTAGAACTCCACCCATTCGCGGGCGAAGTCCAATTCGACCTCTTGTCGCGGGCGCGAATTTGCCACGGTGTCAACGTTAGACCAAGATTTGCGCCTCGATTGCGGGTCGGGTGCACGGGTCGCGACACGCCGGAATCTTCGCCCGGCTAGTTTGTGTTTCGTGCGATTGGGCGTGCTGGACGTGGGGAGCAATACGGTCCACCTGCTGGTGGTCGACGCTCATCGTGGTGGGCATCCGACACCGATGAGTTCGACGAAGGCCACGCTGCGGCTGTCCGAGGCCACCGACAGCTCGGGCAAGATCACCAAGCGTGGCGCCGACAAGCTGGTTTCCACGATCGACGAATTCGCCAAGATCGCGGTCAGCTCCGGTTGTGCCGAGTTGATGGCCTTCGCCACATCCGCGGTCCGAGATGCCGAGAATTCCGATGACGTGCTCGCCCGGGTGCGCAAAGAGACCGGTGTCGAGCTGCAGGTGCTGCGCGGTGTCGACGAGTCGCGACTGACCTTCCTGGCGGTGCGCCGGTGGTTCGGGTGGAGCGCGGGACGCATCATCAACCTCGACATCGGTGGTGGATCGCTGGAGTTGTCCAGCGGCGTGGACGAGGAGCCCGAGGTCGCGTTGTCGCTGCCGCTGGGTGCCGGGCGGTTGACGCGCGAATGGCTGCCTGACGATCCGCCCGGGCGCCGCCGGGTGGCGATGCTGCGTGATTGGCTGGACGCCGAGGTTGCGGAGGCCAGCGCGACCGTCCTGGAAGCCGGCGAGCCCGATCTCGCGGTGGCGACGTCGAAGACGTTCCGGTCGTTGGCGCGCCTCACCGGCGCCGCCCCGTCGGCCGACGGGCCGCGGGTAAAGAGAACCTTGACGGCCAACGGTCTGCGGCAACTAATTGCATTTATCTCTAGGATGACGGCGGTTGACCGTGCAGAACTGGAAGGAGTCAGCGCCGAGCGCGCACCGCAGATCGTGGCGGGCGCTCTGGTGGCCGAGGCGAGCATGCGAGCGCTGTCGATAGAAACGGTGGATATCTGCCCGTGGGCGCTACGGGAAGGTCTCATCTTGCGCAAACTCGACAGTGAAGCCGACGGAACTGCTCTCGTCGAGACTTCGGTGCGCGATGCTAAAGGTCAGGTAGTTGATCGGAACGCGGCCAACCGATCGAGAGGCAATAAACCATGACCGAACCACACTCCGAGACAGCGAACTCCGAGGACTCTAGCCGGCAGATCTCGGTGGCCGAATTGCTGGCCAGGAATGGAAACGTCGGTGCTCCGGCCGTCTCCCGGCGGCGGCGCCGCCGGCGGGGCGACAGCGACGCAATCACGGTCGCGGAGCTAACCGGCGAAATCCCGATCATCCGTGACGAGCATGACCAGAAGGCCAAGCCACGAGCCGAGGTTGTCGTCGAGCCGGCCCCGCAACCTGCCCCTGAGCCGGTCTCAGAACCGACCAAGACGGTGTACTGGTCTGAACCCGAACCTCGCTGGCCTAGGTCCGAGCCGGTCCCTCGACGCGCGTCCGGGCCGGAGCGGAGTGAATATCCAAGGCCGCTGCGCCACACCGGGTCGAGCGAAGCCGAGCTTGCCGGGCAGCAATCCGGTGCCGAGCACATGAACCCCGATCCGGTGGAGCACTACGGCGATACCTCCGTGGACGTCATGGACACCGAGGTTCGCGACGTGGAATCGGCGGCCGAGGATTCTGCGTACGTGCGTTCCTACCTGCAGGCCGACGAAGGAACACTGTTCGGCGGGCAGTCGATCGCCGATGAGATGGCTCGCCGGCGCGGCCAGGAGCAGACCCAGGCGCTGCTCGAAGAGGATCTCGCAGACGAAGCTCAGGTCGCTCGCCGCGCGCCGCGGACGATCACGGCATTGTGGCACGCAACGGTGATCGTGTTTCAATCGATCCTGGCCGTTGTGTTCGGCGCCGGGCTGTTCATCGCCTTCGATCAGCTGTGGCGTTGGAACAGCATCGTGGCACTGGTGCTTTCGGTATTGGTCATCCTGGGCCTAGTGGTCGGCGTGCGCGTCGTCCGCAAGACCGAGGACATCGCCAGTACGTTGATCGCGGTTGCGGTAGGGGCGTTGATCACCCTAGGACCGCTGGCACTGTTGCAATCGGGCTAGGCGCCGGCAGCCTTGCGCCCAGCCATCAAAGTCGGTTTATCGACGGCCTCGGTGTACCCGTTGCGGGCGGAGGCCGCATTTGAGTATGCGGCCAGGCTCGGCTATGACGGCGTCGAGCTGATGGTGTGGGGCGAGTCGGTCAGCCAGGACATCCATGCCGTCAAGAAGCTGTCGCGCCGCTACCGCATGCCGGTGTTGTCCGTGCACGCGCCCTGCCTGCTGATCTCGCAGCGGGTGTGGGGTGCCAATCCGATCCTCAAGTTAGACCGCAGTGTGCGGGCCGCCGAACAGCTGGACGCCCAAACGGTCGTCGTGCACCCACCGTTTCGGTGGCAACGGCGTTACGCCGAGGGATTCAGCGAACAGGTTGCCGCCCTAGAGGCATCCAGCGACGTGGTGGTGGCGGTGGAAAACATGTTTCCCTTTCGGGCCGATCGATTCTTCGGGGCCGATCAGTCCCGCGAACGCATGCGCAGGCGCGGCGGCGGCCCGGGTCCGGCGATTTCGGCGTTTGCCCCGTCCTACGACCCGCTGGACGGCAACCACGAGCACTACACGCTGGACCTCTCGCACACCGCCACAGCGGGTACCGACGCGCTAGCCATGGCCCGGCGGATGGCCTCGGGGTTGGTGCACCTGCACCTGTGCGACGGCAGCGGGCTGCCCGCCGATGAACACATGGTGCCCGGGCGCGGGACGCAACCCACCGCCGAGGTGTGCCAAATGCTGGCCAGCGGCGGCTTCGCCGGCCACGTCATTTTGGAGGTGTCGACTTCGAGCGCACGTTCGGCCAACGAGCGCGAGTCCATGCTGGCCGAGTCCCTGCAGTTCGCGCGTACGCACCTGCTGCGCTGACATGACGGCGTTGTTCACCACCGCGATGGCGCTGCGGGAGATCGACTCCGGTCGCAATGGTCGGGCGTTTGCGGGCGAGCTGGGTACGCACTGGACCATCGGCCCCAAGGTGCATGGCGGCGCGATGGTGGCCCTGTGCGCCAACGCCGCCCGCAGAGCTTACGGCGACGACCGGCTGCAGCCTGTCGTGGTTTCGGCGAACTTTCTGTGGGCGCCCGATCCGGGGGAAATGCGGCTGGTGACCGCGATCCGCAAGCGCGGCCGCCGGATCAGTGTGGTGGACGTCGAACTCATCCAGGGCGAGCGCACCGCGGTGCACGCCGTGGTCACGCTGGGCGAGCCGGAGCACCACCTACCCGGCGCAACGGCGCCGTTGTTATCGGCCAACCCGGTCGTGGACCTGATGGCACCCGAACCGCCCGCCGACGTCGCACCGATCGGGCCTGGTCACCGCCTGGCCGGGCTGGTGAACCTGGGTGAAGGCTGCGATGTCCGACCGTTGCTGTCCACGCTGGAACCCAGTGCCAGCGGACGGCCTCCGGTACTACAGATGTGGGCCCGCCCGCGCGGCGTCGCGCCCGATGCGCTGTTTGCTCTCATGTGCGGGGACTTGTCGGCGCCCGTGACCGTCGCGGTGGATCGCACCGGCTGGGCGCCCACCGTTCAGCTCACCGCCTTCCTCCGGGCCATGCCCGTCGACGGCTGGTTGCGAGTGATTTGCACCTGCGTGGAGATCGGGCACGACTGGTTCGACGAAGACCACATCGTCGTCGACCAGATGGGTCGCATCGTGGCGCAGTCACGACAACTGGCGCTAGTACCTCCCCGACCGGCTGCCCGGTAGGGCTCGTGGCGAAAGCCGTCTGCGATGCTGTCGGGCATGGCAAGAATCGCGATCATCGGCGGCGGCAGCATCGGTGAGGCGTTGCTGTCGGGTCTGCTGCGGGCGGGGCGGCGGGTTAAAGATTTGGTGGTGGCCGAACGGATGCCGGATCGGGCCAAGTACCTCTCGGAAACCTATTCCGTGTTGGTGACGTCGGTAGCGGACGCGGTAGAAAACGCGACGTTTGTTGTCGTCGCCGTAAAGCCCGCCGATGTCGAGGCCGTGATCGGCGATCTCGCTAATGCGGCGGCCGCGGCCGACAACACCAGCGCTGAGCAGGTGTTCGTGACTGTCGCGGCAGGCATCACCATCACGTACTTCGAATCCAAGCTGCCGGCCGGAACGCCGGTGATACGGGCCATGCCCAATGCGGCGGCGTTGGTGGGCGCGGGGGTAACCGCGCTGGCCAGGGGTCGTTTCGTCACCCCGCAGCAGCTCGATGAGGTCTCCGCACTGTTCGACGCGGTCGGCGGGGTGCTGACCGTTCCGGAGTCGCAAATGGACGCGGTCACGGCGGTGTCCGGCTCGGGGCCGGCGTATTTCTTCCTGCTTGTGGAGGCGTTGGTGGATGCCGGTGTCGCGGCGGGATTGAGCCGTCAGGTGGCCACCGACCTGTCCGCGCAGACCATGGCCGGGTCCGCGGCAATGCTGCTGGAGCGAATGGATGAACAACGGCGAACGGCCGACGGTGAGCCGCTCGGGTTGCGCGTGGATTCCTCGCCATCGGAGCTGCGTGCCTCGGTGACCTCGCCCGGCGGTACCACCGCCGCTGCGCTGCGCGAACTTGAACGCGGCGGGTTTCGGGTGGCTGTCGACGCGGCGGTACAGGCCGCCAAAAGCCGCTCTGAGCAGCTAAGAATTACATCGGAATAATTCAAGATTTTCAAACTGATTGTCCCCCACCAGTACCAGTAACCCCACTAGTCCCGCTATTCTCCTCTGTGTATGCATGTGTGGGGCCAGCGGAGGGGAAGCCGCTGGGTTTGCGCGTGCCTGACACGATTGGGTTGCGATGACGTCTACGAACGGGCCATCGGCACGGGATACTGCAGGCAAGGGGCGGGACACCGGTCCTGTCGAGGCACAGCAGGGTCGGACACAATTCCTCACCGTCGCCGAGGTGGCGGCACTGATGCGGGTGTCCAAGATGACGGTCTACCGGCTGGTGCACAACGGCGAGCTGCCCGCGGTCCGGGTGGGGCGGTCCTTCCGGGTGCATGCCAAGGCGGTTCACGACATGCTGGAGACTTCGTACTTCGACGCTGGCTAGAGGGGCAACCAGCCTGCTGAGCCCGTGGCCGGTTTGGCGTTCCGTACGCCGGGCCGGGTAAGGTGACCGGGTCATTTCACGAAGCAGACACGGGTCAGATAGCGGAGTCCATGGGTTCAGTAATCAAGAAGCGGCGCAAGCGCATGTCGAAGAAGAAGCACCGCAAGCTACTGCGCCGCACCCGGGTGCAGCGCAGAAAACTTGGCAAGTAGCGCGCCGACCCGGCCCGAAAGCGGGTTAGCCGCGCGCGGACCGTCATCCTGCCGTAACGCGCCCGTTTCTCCCCGCGGCTAGGCTATCGGGGTGGATTCGTCCGACAGCCGGAGTGGCGGCGCAACCGGCGGCGCCGACAATGTGCATTACCCGAAGGTCGTGCTGGTTACTGGTGCGTGCCGGTTTCTCGGTGGCTACCTGACCGCCCGGCTTGCGCAGAATCCGCTGATCAACGGTGTCATTGCGGTCGACGCGATCGCGCCGAGCAAGGACATGCTGCGCCGCATGGGCCGGGCCGAGTTTGTTCGTGCCGACATCCGTAATCCGTTTATTGCCAAGGTGATTCGAAACGGCGACGTCGACACGGTGGTGCACGCCGCGGCGGCGTCGTATGCGCCGCGATCCGGGGGCAGCGCGGCGTTGAAGGAGCTCAACGTGATGGGCGCGATGCAATTGTTCGCAGCCTGTCAGAAGGCGCCATCGGTGCGCCGCGTCGTGCTGAAATCGACCTCTGAGGTTTACGGTTCGAGTCCCCATGATCCGGTGGTATTCACCGAGGACAGCGTCAGCCGTCGTCCCTTCCGGGAGGGCTTCGCGAAGGACAGCCTCGATATCGAGGGTTACGTGCGTGGGCTGGGCCGGCGTCGGCCCGACATCGCGGTGACTATCTTGCGGTTAGCCAACATGATCGGACCGGCGATGGATACCACGCTGTCACGGTATTTAGCTGGGCCTTTGGTGCCGACGATGCTCGGCCGCGATGCGCGACTGCAGTTGCTGCACGAGCAGGATGCACTGGGCGCGCTGGAGCGTGCAGCCATGGCCGGCAAGGCCGGCACGTTCAACATCGGTGCCGACGGCATCATCATGCTGTCGCAGGCGATCCGTCGCGCCGGGCGAATCCCGATACCGGTACCCGGGTTTGGGGTGTGGGCCCTGGATTCGCTGAGGCGAGCTAATCGTTACACCGAAATCAATCGGGAACAATTTGATTACTTGAGTTACGGCCGCGTTATGGACACCACCAGAATGCGTTCTGAACTCGGCTTCCACCCCAAGTGGACGACGGCCGAGGCGTTCGACAACTACGTCCGCGGCCGAGGCTTGACTCCCATTATCGACCCACATCGGGTACGCTCCTTGGAGGGTCGCGCAATAGCCTTGGCGCAGCGCTGGGGTAGTCGAAAGCCAATTCCATGGGGTGGGGTCAGGTAGATATCGTGGCGGGTGAGTCCAGAGCGAATGTCATTCCACTGCACACCAATCGGGGTCGGGTAGCCGCGCGGCGGCGTGCCGGTCAACGGGCCGAGGCGTCTCGTCAGCATCCCTCGTTGCTGTCTGATCCGAACGGGCGGGCATCGGCCGAACAGATTGCTGCTGTCGTTCGTGAAATCGATGAGCACCGCCGCATCGCCGGTGCGACTCCGACACCCGAGGCGCCGCTCAACGACCTTGCGCAGCGTGTCGCCGCGGTCGCCGGATTTCTGCGGCAACGATTGACCGGTGATTACGCCGTCGACGAATTCGGGTTCGACCCACACTTCAATAACGCGATCGTTCGGCCTTTGCTGAGGTTCTTCTTCAAATCGTGGTTCCGGGTCGAAGTCAGCGGTATCGAGAACATCCCTAGCGATGGCGCAGCGCTAGTGGTCGCCAATCACGCCGGCGTATTGCCGTTCGACGGGTTGATGTTGTCGATCGCGGTTCACGACGAGCATCCGGCGGAGCGGGATCTGCGGCTGCTAGCCGCGGACATGGTGTTCGACCTGCCCGTGATCGGCGAAGCGGCCCGGAAGGCGGGCCACACCATGGCCTGCACGACGGACGCGCACCGGTTGCTCGCCTTGGGTGAACTGACCGCGGTGTTTCCGGAGGGCTACAAGGGCCTGGGCAAGCGATTTGAGGACCGCTACCGGTTGCAGCGGTTTGGTCGCGGCGGTTTCGTTTCGGCGGCGCTGCGCACGAAGGCGCCGATTGTGCCGTGTTCGATCATCGGCTCCGAAGAGATCTATCCCATGTTGACCGACGTCAAGCTGCTGGCGCGGCTGTTCGGCTTGCCCTACTTTCCGGTCACGCCGCTGTTCCCGCTCGCCGGTCCCGCCGGCCTGGTCCCGCTGCCGTCGAAATGGCGCATCGCGTTTGGTGAGCCGATCTACACCGCGGACTACGCAACCAGCGACGCCGAGGACCCGATGGTCACCTTCGAGTTGACCGACCAAGTGCGCGAGACGATCCAGCAGACGCTATACCGGCTACTGGCTGGGCGTCGCAACATCTTCTTGGGTTAATTCGCGGCCTACTTCACCAGGGTGAACTGGCAGACGTCGGTGTACTTGTCGCGGAACAGGTCCGAGCAGCCTCTCAGGTAGTGCATGTAGATGTCGTAGACCTCTTGGCCCTGCAGCTCGATGGCCTTCTCCTTATGCGCTTCGAGCGCGTCGGCCCAGGCGTTCAACGTCGGCACGTAATTGGAGCCGATCCGGTGGTAGCGCTCGATCTTGAATCCGGCGTTGGAGGAATAGTGGTCGATCTGCGAGATCCTGGGCAGCCGGCCGCCGGGAAAGATCTCGGTCAAGATGAACTTGATGAAGCGCAGCAGGCTCATCGGCGACGTCAAGCCGAGCGCTTCAGCTTCCTCCTTGTCGGGGATCGTGATCGTGTGCAGCAGCATCCTGCCGTCGTCGGGCAACAAGTTGTAGTACTTCTTGAAGAAGGTGTCGTAGCGTTCGAATCCGGCGTCGCCGGCGCCGTCCGCGAAGTGCTCGAACGCGCCGAGGGACACGATGCGGTCCACCGGCTCGTCGAACTGCTCCCAGCCTTGCAGCCGCACCTCTTTGCGACGAGGGCTGTCCATCTCGGCGAACTTCGCCTTGTCATGGGCGAACTGGTTCTCGCTCAGCGTCAAGCCGATGACGTTGACGTCGTATTCCGCGACGGCGTGCCGCATGGTTGAGCCCCAGCCGCAACCGATGTCGAGCAGCGTCATGCCGGGCTCGAGGTTGAGCTTGTCCAGCGCTAGCTTGCGCTTTGCGTACTGGGCTTCTTCCAGCGTCATGCCGGGACGTTCTTCGAAGTACGCACAGCTGTAGGTCATCGAGGGATCGAGGAACAGCTTGAAGAACTCGTTCGATCGGTCGTAGTGGGATTGGACTGCTTCGACCGGTGGCTTGAGCTGCGTGCCACCCGTTTCGCCCTGTGACGTCATTAAATCGACCCTACTTTCCGGCTGATATGGATGCAATTGCGGCGACGGTTTCTTCAGCGCCGGCATCTTGGTGGGCGGCCTCTCCCAGCATTGTGACGACGCTGGTGACCACCGGCTTCCCGTCGGCATCTGTGACTTCGCTGCGGATTTCGGCGAGCACGGTGCCATGGGATTCGATCACCGAGTCTAGATAGGTGTCGAAGTGCAGCTTGTCTTGGGCCAAGATTGGCCGGTGAAACCGGAACTTCTGGTCGCGATGGAAGACCCGGGCGATGTTGATCGGGATGTTGAACTTGGTGAAAATCTCCAGCTGCACGCGCCGGCCGGCTACCGCCAGGAAGGTCAGCGGCGCCACCAGCTCGTCGTAACCGGCCTCGGCGGCGGCGGCCTCATCGAAGTGGGTTGGGTGGTCGTCGTGGACGGCGCCCGCGAACTCGCGAATCTTTTCCCGTCCGACCTCGAAATGGTCCGGTGCCCGGTAATGGCTGCCGATGATTCCTTGGGCACCTTCGGGAAGTGTCATGCCGCTGCCGCTCTCCGCTCTAATGGTTGCTAGGCCCCATTGCCCGGCTCCTCCTCGCCCCGCTGCGCGGGCCGCATTGTCGTCGGGCTAACGGCGCAGCTTATCAGCGGGATTGCCGCCGGGATGCCAGAGCCGCCAGCGCGCCCCCGGCGGCGCCCAGAGCCAGGGCCGACGGCACCCCGATCCGCGCGGCCTTGCGAGCAGTTCGGAAGTCGCGGATCTCCCATCCGCGTTCGCGGGCCAAACTGCGCAGGCGGGCGTCGGGGTTGATGGCGACCGCAGTACCTACCAGCGACAGCATGGGTACATCGTTGAAGCTGTCTGAGTACGCGGTGCAGCGCTTGAGGTTGAGTCCCTCGCGGATTGCCAGCGACCGCACCGCGTGGGCCTTGCCGGTTCCGTGCAGGATCTCCCCGACGAGCCTGCCGGTGAATACCCCGTCGACCGACTCGGCGACCGTGCCCAGGGCGCCGGTCAGGCCGAGTCGGCGCGCGATGGTCGCTGCAAGCTCATATGGCGTGGCGGTTATCAGCCACACCTGCTGACCGGCATCGAGGTGCATCTGGGTGAGCTCGCGGGTACCTGACCAGATCTTGTCGGCGATGATTTCGTCGTAGATCTCCTCGCCCAGGGCGATCAGCTGCTCAACCGACCGGCCCTCAATGAACGCGAGCGCTTTGCGGCGGCCTGCGGCGACGTCGTCACTGTTCTCCTTGCCCAGCAGCTGGAACTTCGCCTGGGCGTAGATGAATCCGAGGACATCGCGGTAGGTGAAGTAGTCGCGAGCGGCCAGCCCGCGGCCGAAATGCACCGCCGAGGAGCCCTGCACCAGCGTGTTGTCCACATCGAAGAACGCGGCGGCGGTCAAGTCGATCGGCGGCTGGTGACCACTATCGTCGGCGGCGGGGCGGATATCGTCCAGCGCACGTTCGGCGCTGGCGCTGCCAGCCAGCGACTCCAGGTCTACGCGACCGGCGCAATCGCCGGTGCCCTCGGGGCTAGAGCGACCAGACGGATACGAAGCCATCACATACCTCCGATATCGCTATGCCCGGCCCTGGCCGATGCTGTGGCCAATCTCAACCCTATCCGGCAAAGGTATCGAGGTTATTTAGTTCACCAACGCGCAGAAACCACCCGAGATCATGCCCGCTGTTGTCTTCGAACACGATCAGTGCCGCTGACGCAGCTCTCCAACCGATGCAACCCTGCCACAGCCGCCAAGCCCACGAGAACCAGTGTGCACCAAATGATTTCGTTGGTATTGAAGCGGTGCGCGGCGCCCATTAGCGACCCGACCCCAAAATTGCCGACAAGGACTCCGACTCCGATGATGGTGCCGTAAAACCCCTGGTGGGTCGCCAACAGCCGATCATCCGATAGTAAGGCGACGGTACGCATCTCGAACGGAAACATCACCGCCGAAGCAGCGGCAAGCAAAACCGCGGTGACTAACAAGGCTGTTACTGCGGCCGCGGTGCCGAACCTGTGGCCGTTCGGGACAAGCGCGAGGGGCACCAACGCCACTGTCATGACCGTCGCCCCGACAACCAGGCTGCGTCCGGCTTCGTACCGCGAGGCGAACCAGCTGGTGATGCGCAGCTGGATGGTGATCGTGATCAGGCTCGATAGCGCGAACATCCCTGCTACCAAGAAAGATTGGTTATGTGGCGCCAAGGCGGACGCCTGGATCGGAAGTGCCAAATAGAATTGTGATGACAACACGTAACGCCCAGTCATTGCGGCGGCGAACCACAGAAAATGCCGGTTGCCAACTATCGTCCGCCAGTCCCGCAGGATCGAGCGCTTTTCCGCGCTTACCGGATTCGGATCGGCTGCGTGCTGGGGTAGTGCCGTCAGCTGAGCGACAGTCAGTGCTGCGAAGGCACCCGCGGCACCCAGGATGGCTATTCTGAAATCCAGTGCCAATAGTGCCGATCCAACTAGCGGTCCGAGCAAGATTCCCGCCTGATAGAAGACGTTGAACAACGCAAATGCCTCGACCTTGCGGTCACCTGACTCAGCAGTGAGATAGGCGCGCACCGCAGGACTGAACAGCGCTGAGGCGAAACCCGTTGCAGCCGCAGCGATTAACAAGCTGGGTAGCGACCGCCCGACTACCAGCAACGCAAAACCGCCAGTTTGCATCAAGCACCCGGCCACGATCGGTGGTTTGTAACCAAATCGATCGGCAAGCGTGCCGCCAACGAAGAACATGCCCTGGTGGGAAAAGTGGCGCACGCCTATCACCAGACCCACCGCCCACGCAGCCAGCCCAAGTGGCCCGCTTAGGTAGTCCGCCAGATAGGGCATCAACATGAAGAACCCCATGTTGATGCCGAGCTGGTTGATCATCAGAAGACGACTCGGATAGTTGAAACTACGGAACTGAGCGAATAGCCCCATCAGCAGGCCGCTTCGGTTGGGCTAACCACTTTGGCGGTGCGTGTCCATCGAATTCCGGTAGCTAGACCGGCTCCAGCTTTTTGTGTGAGCCGCGAGATCAGCAACAGGTTGTAGTCGGATACTGTGGCCAAGAGAAGAATCACCGCCCGTGCCGCAACGGTCCGGTACAGCAAGATGCCGAGGATGTCCTGCTGTCGTTCGGCGGCAGCCCGGCCGCAATTTCGGTATCAGTTTCAAGCATGGCGTACAATTAATGGACCTTCCGCGAAACTTATCTCAGCTTTGTGTGCGAATCACCCATGCGGCGCGCGAACATATATAAGGTCAACGACGCACTCTGGGTTGATCGACATCTACTGATGCCGACAAGAACTCAAGAAAGCCAAAAGTTAGGTCGTCCAACGCCATTTTAGGTTCGGAAGTTAACTAACTTCTGCGGAACAATACTAGGAGATCAACCCTCGCCCAGGGTGTGACTTTGCTTGGATTTTGCTGTATGGCTGGTATTCGATCGTGATGCGCACTTCGGGCCTGGTGGAGGCCGCTGACCGCTCTTGACGGGAGTACCCCGGGAGAGTGTATAACTTATGCATCCGTAGATACCCGCACGCGGACACTGCGGCGCCGCAATTCGGGGCGAGGTATCTGGGAACTCGGGCGCTTTCGGCGTGGAAATCAGCGCGCGAACTCGCAGGCTTTTCGTCATAAAGTCGTCGCCGATCGGGGTAACGGGCGGACTCGACGCGATTGACGAGGCTGCGCTATAAGCAGGGACCGGCCCAGCCCGAGGGAAACGGCTCTGCGACCCGATATAGCTGACGAAGGAAGTCGAATGTCGAAAGCTGAATCGACCAATCGGCGTGCCGTAGTGACCGGTGGGGCAGGATTCCTGGGTTCCCATCTTGTGGATGCGCTTGTTCTGGACTCCTGGCAAGTGGTAGTGATTGACGATTTATCGACGGGTTCGCCGCAGAATCTCACGAAACATCTGGGTCGTCCCTATCTCGAGATGATGGTGACCAACGTCTGCTGTGACTGGACGGTGGAAGGTCCTGTGGATCTCATCCTGAACTTCGCGTGTGCGGCGTCGCCTCCGCAGTACCTGAAGCGGCCGATCGAGACGCTGCATGCCGGATCGGTCGGTACCCAGAATGTGATCGATTTGGCGCTCGAGAAGGGTGCCAGGCTGGTGCACGCCTCCACGAGCGAGGTGTACGGAGACCCGCTCATGCATCCACAGTCGGAGGACTATTGGGGCAATGTGAACCCGATCGGCCCGCGCAGTGTCTATGACGAGTCCAAAAGATACGCGGAGGCGCTGATCGCCGCCTACGTCCGGGCTTACGGGCTGGACGGCGGCATAGTGCGAATCTTCAACACCTACGGCCCCAGGCTGCGGCCTGGCGACGGACGGGTCGTGTCGAATTTTGTATGGCAGGCGCTGTCGAGTGCCTCGTTGACTATCTACGGCGACGGCGAGCAGACCCGGTCTTTCTGCTATGTCGATGACATGACCCAGGGGATTCTGGATTTCGCGCGTCTTTCTGGCGAACTGGGTCCCGTCAATCTCGGCAATCAGGAAGAGACCACCATCGCCGAACTTGCAACGCTGGTCTGCGACATCACCGGCATTGGAGCCTCAGTCGTGCACCGGCCGTTGCCGATCGATGATCCGACACAGCGTTGCCCCGAACTTTCCCGGGCGCGCGAACTCTTGAACTGGAGTCCGGAAATTGGACTCCGCGAGGGCTTGAGCCGCACTCTTGACTGGTTTCAATCGTCAGTGCGAATTGCGAAGTAATCCGACGATGGTTGGTAACGATTCAGAGGCTGGCTTCGTGCACTGCCCATATCAGCAATCCTGCATAGATCAGCATCATGCCTAACGTCAGCGACAAGGTTGTGGTTGTCGGTGCCGGCTATGTGGGTCTCACAACTGCGGCCTGCCTGGCATCGTTGGGTCATACCGTCGACTGCGTCGACATCGACGAGGCGAAGATCGCCGCGCTAACAACCGGGTTGGTGCCGATTGTCGAACAGGGCCTGCCGGAACTGGTTCAGCAGGGCGTCCTGTCGGGTGATCTGCGATTCCGGAGCGATCTGGCAGTGACAATCGCCGACGCTGGATACGTCATCCTGTGCCTGCCAACGCCGCTCGGGGCGGACGGCGCCGCGGACCTCTCCGCGGTGTGGGCTGTGGTGCGCCTACTGGGTTCGTTGTTGCCCAGCGGATGTGCCGTTGTGGCCAAGTCGACGGTGCCGGTCGGCACCACACGGCGCATCGCGGCGCTGATCGGCCGCCCGGATATCGCAGTGGTGAGCAATCCGGAATTCTTGAGCGAAGGCACCGCGGTCTTCGATTTCTTCCACCCGTCCCGGATCGTCATAGGTGCCGACGATTCGCGAGCGGCGGAGCGGGTGCTCGGCCTCTACGACGGGATCAGTAGTGACGTCGTAGTCACTGACCCGCCCACCGCGGAGCTGACCAAATACGCGGCCAATTGTTTCCTGGCCTTGAAGCTGTCCTACGCGAATGCGATGGCCGAACTGGCCGAGGTCCTAGACGCCGACGGCGTGGTGGTTCTCGATGCAGTCGGGCGCGACGCGCGGATTGGTGTCGGATACTTCAATCCGGGGCCCGGCTGGGGCGGTTCATGTCTACCCAAGGACACCGCCGCCCTGCGTCACATGGCGCGGTCGGTCGCGATGCCGTTCTCGCTGCTGGATGCGGCGATCGAGACGAATGCCCGGCAATCCCGGTTGGTGGTGGACAAAATACGCGAGGCAGCCGGCGGCGTCCTGACGGGATCCGCGATCGGAGTTCTTGGGCTGACCTTTAAGGCGGGTACCGACGACTTGCGAGATTCACCCGCACTCGCTGTTGTCGACGGCTTGGTCGCCGAAGGAGCGGTGGTGCGGGCCTACGATCCCACCGTGGCAACGCCGGCGCCGGGCTGGACGAACGCTCTGACCATAGTCAAGTCGGCCTACGACGCCTGCGAGGACGCGGCGGTGTTGGTTGTACTTACCGAGTGGCCGGAATTCCGGAAATTGGAGTGGTCACGGGTGGCCGCCGGGGTGACACGGCGTGCTGTGGTCGACAGCCGCAATCTGCTAGATCCCGATATCCTCACCGAGGCCGGTTTGCGCTGGATCGGGGTCGGACGGTCATGCGAGTGATGGTGCGATCCGCGCCAGAGCAGCACCGGAGCGGGGGATCACCTGCGGTGCCGATCGTGCGCGAGCCCGTAACGAGATCTATTCGAATTTCGAAATGCTTAGCGATGCTTACCGCGTCAGCGGTAGCGTCTACGTGCTAGCGCAATAAGACATCACGCTAATACGCACATTGGACATTTTCGGGAGGTACAGGGTCGAGCGATCGGCGCTTCCAGCTCCAACTCGGCGAGAGTCCGAGCAGTGGCCGGACGCTCGATCGAGCAGGCAATTACCGGTGGCGGAGCACGAAGGTGAGGATGATTCGGGTTACTGGCGTCGTAAAACGAACATGGCTGCTGCTGGCCGTCGTCGCGGTTACCGTCGTCGCGGGATCCACTATCTATCGGCTGCACCGGATCTTCGGCGTTCATGAGCAACCCGTTGTCAAGGTCAAGGCTGACGACGATGCCCCGCAGTTCAACCCCAAGCGCGTGACCTACGAGGTCTTTGGCCCCGCCCGGACCGCAAGAATCACCTATCTGGACCCTGATGCCAAGGTGCAAAAACTGGAAAACATCCCGCTGCCGTGGTCCGAAACTGTCTCGACAACGCTGCCCTCGGTCAGCGTCAACCTCTTCGCGCAGAGCAACAGCGACATGATCGGCTGCCGGATCCTCGTTAACGGCACCGTTAAGGACGAACAGTCGGAGACCGGCCTCAAAGCTCTGACCGTCTGCCAGGTGTCGGCGGCATGACCGGAAGAGACGCCGACCCAACTTCGCAACGGCCTTTTTTGCCACGGATGATCCACCGGTTTGCGGCAGTGATCGTCCTGCTGTGGCTGGCGCTCACCGCCATCGTTAATCTCACCGTGCCGCAATTGGAACAGGTGGGAAAAGCGCACTCGGTATCGATGAGTCCCAGGGACGCCGCGTCGATTCAGGCGGTCAGGCATGTCGGCCAAGTTTTCGGTGAGTTTGACTCCGATAACGCGGTGACGATTGTGCTGGAAGGCGACAAGCCACTCGGTGACGAGGCTCATCGCTTTTATAGCGAGCTGATGAAGAGGCTGTCCGCCGATACTCGGCATGTTGCGCATATCCAGGACTTCTGGGGTGACCCGTTGACGGCGGCGGGATCGCAAAGCAGCGACGATAAAGCCGCCTATGTCGTGATCTATCTCGTTGGCGACAATGAAACCGCAGCTTATCAGTCGGTAGCCGCGGTGCGGCATATTGTGGACACCACACCGGCACCGCGCGGGGTCAAGGCCTATGTTACCGGTCCGACCGCGCTGAATGCGGACCAATCCGAGGCCGGCGATAAAAGCATCGCCAAGGTCACCTTGATAACCAGCTTGGTGATCGCTCTAATGCTGCTCTTTATATACCGTTCCGTGGTGACCATGATTCTTGTCTTGATCATTGTCGGAATTGACTTGGGTGCAATTCGTGGGGTCATAGCCTTTCTCTCATATCACAATGTTTTCAACCTTTCCACCTTCGCAACCAACCTGCTTGTACTCTTGGCCATTGCGGCCAGCACTGACTATGCGGTATTCATGCTCGGCCGCTACCACGAGGCGCGCTACGCCGGTGAAGATCGGGAAACCGCCTTCTACACGATGTTTCACGGGACCGCCCACGTAATCTTGGGCTCGGGGTTGACCATTGCCGGCGCCATGTATTGCCTGAGTTTCGCCCGGCTGCCCTATTTTCAAACGCTCGGCGCTCCAACTGCGATAGGCATGCTGGTTGCGGTCTTGGCGGCGCTCACGCTGGGCCCGGCCGTGTTGGCGGTCGGCAGTTTTTTCAAGCTCTTCGATCCCAAGCGAAGGATGAACACGCGGCGGTGGCGCCGGGTGGGAACGGCAATTGTTCGTTGGCCCGGGCCGATTTTCGCCATGTCGGTCTTGATTGCTCTGATTGGCCTGCTGGCCTTGCCTAGCTACAAGACGACGTACGATCTGCGCAAATTCATGCCGGCCAGTATGCCTTCCAATGTCGGAGATACGGCTGCGGGTCGACACTTCTCACAGGCTCGGCTTAACCCCGAGGTGCTGCTGATCGAGACCGATCACGATATGCGTAATCCCGTCGACATGCTGGTGCTGGACAAGGTGGCCAAAGGTATTTTCCACACCCCGGGTATCGCACAAGTCAAGGCAATCACGCGGCCATTGGGCACTTCCATGAAGCACACTTCGATACCGTTCGTGATCAGCATGCAAAGTGTGTCGAATAGCGAGAACATGCAGTTCATGAGAAATCGATTGGACGATATGTTGGTGGAGATCGATGGCATGAATGTAACCATCGACACGATGCATACCATGTATAGGCTCATGGGCGAGATTATTGATACCACGGTGAATATGGATCACCTGACGCACGACATGGCAGACATTACGGACTCCTTAAGAGATCACCTCGCGGACTTCGAGGACTTCTTCCGGCCAATCCGCAATTATTTCTACTGGGAAAAGCATTGTTTCGACGTCCCGCTCTGCTGGTCGATAAGACAGATATTCGACATGTTCGATAGCGTCGACCAGTTGAGTGAAAAGCTCGAATATCTCGTCAAAAATCTGGATATTCTCATTACGCTGTTGCCGCAAGTACGCGCGCAGATCCCAATAATGATAAATACGATGACGATCATGCGTGACCAGCTGATTGTTTGGCACGGCACGCTGCACTCGCTGTATAAGCAGTCGGACACGAGTAACGCCAAGGATCCCGGTGCGATGGGCCGGGTATTTGACGCCGCACAAGTCGATGATTCGTTCTATCTGCCGCAGTCGGCTTTTGAGAATCCAGATTTCAAGCGCGGCCTTAAGATGTTCTTGTCTCCGGACGGCAAGGCTGCCCGCTTTATCATCGCGCTGGACGGAGATCCGGCGTCGCAAAAGGGCATCTCTCGTGTCGGCCCGATCAAGGAAGCGGCAGAAGAGGCGATTAAAGGAACTCCCTTGCAGGGGGCCGCCATCTATATGGGTGGCACCGCCGCGACATTCAAGGATATTCAACAGGGTGCCCTATACGACCTCCTGATTGCCGGCATCGCCGCGATCAGTTTGATTTTGATCATCATGATGATCATCACCCGAAGTATCGTCGCCGCGGTGGTCATTGTGGGGACCGTGCTGCTTTCCATGGGCGCTTCTTTCGGGCTTTCGGTGCTGGTCTGGGAGGACATTCTCGGCATCGAGTTGTACTGGATGGTGTTGGCGATGTCGGTGATCCTGCTCTTGGCGGTGGGATCCGACTACAACTTGTTGCTGGTCTCCCGGCTCAAAGAGGAAATTGGCGCCGGTTTGAATACGGGAATCATCCGTGCCATGGCGGGCACCGGGGGAGTAGTGACAGCCGCCGGCATGGTGTTCGCCGTCACGATGTCCCTCTTTGTGTTCAGTGATCTGCGCATTATTGGCCAGATCGGTACCACCATCGGCCTGGGCTTGTTGTTCGACACGCTGATCGTGCGGTCGTTTATGACGCCGTCCATCGCCGCGTTGCTCGGCCGCTGGTTCTGGTGGCCGCAACGGGTGCGTCCGCGCCCGGCCAGCCGGATGCTCCGCTCCGCGGGGCCGCGTCGTTTGGTTCGTGCCCTGTTGCTGCCGCCGCCCAACGGTAAGTCGCCGGCATCGGCGAATCGATCTGGTGTGAATCCCGACCTTTGATTGTGAATTCCGACTGTGAAACCCGGCCGGATCCGGCCCTGCACGCTCACTCAAACGTGACTCGGGTCAAGTTGGTGCGCACATAGATCGGGCACATCGCACGGTCACAACAGTCACATGTGTCGCTGCGCCCGGTGGACCACCCGATGCGCCCGGCTTGCAGCGACAACCGCCTGAGCTGCGGTGTTGTGCCCACGTTGGTGGTGGCCGTGCGGGTTTCGCGGTGGCGTTGACCTGCACAAACCGCGTTGTCGCGGATAGACATCCCAGCGTTGGAAGAGTCAAGCGGCGGTGGGTTGTCGGTTTGGGCCGCAACCCGGCAAACCGGGCACTGAAGAGCGTCAACGACCAATATCGTCAACCCCAAAAGCCGAAAGCAGCACAAGCGATCTCGATCTCCCTTGCCCTGAACAGCATGCGCCGAACGGCGCCGCCGTCAAGGCCCTACGGCCGCTACGCGGTCGGGCTGCGCCCGAACCTTGACCCCGACGCCGACTTCGACGCCCGCCCAGCCAGGACCAGGAAGCTTCACCTGAGTTTGGACATTTGGCTTAGTACCCGGGTTTGAAGCCGAGGTCGGTGAGGATTTTGCGCTCGGCCTCGGGGATCGCTGGTGGGAAGGTCTGAGTGGCGCCGTTGATGGTGATGGTGGCGCTGCGTAGCGGGCGTAGTTGTTTGACGACTTTGGCGATGGATACCCCGGTGCGCGATTGGATGACGTGAGAGACGGCAAGGGCGGCAAAGACGAGGGTCAGGTGAGCTTCGATGGCATCGCGCATCCGGTTGAACATGGGCCGCGCTTCGAGGTCGCTCTTTGACATCCGAAAGGACTTCTCCACGTGCCACAGCTCGTGGTACTTCGCGATGACTTCGGTGGCTGGCATCACTGTGACCGGCACATTTGTCACATACCCTTTCAGACCTACGAGGGATTGAGCCCGGGCGAGGCTGGCCTCGTCGATGGTGCGGTCATCGCCGCGGACCGTCACAAATCGGGCGGCCTTGGCCTGCCTCGTGCCGTCGACGATGGCCCGGGCGCGGGCTTCCTGGGCGGCCAGGGTTTTCTGGTCGCGGCGGGCTCGCTTGGCCGAATACGCCCAGACTGCCCGCCAGGCGCCCGGATGAGCTTCGGGGTCCCAGACTGGTTCAGCGCGCTTGTTGCAGTCGTTGACAGTGTTGTTGCCGTGCCGTGGTGTGACGGTGTCGATGATCTGCCCGTCGGTGAAAACATCGCCGTTCCAATGGAAATAGGACTCCAGATCTCCAGGGGCTTTGGTCATCCGGGACCCGACGATGAACGACAACTCCAAATCGTCGAGGGCCTTGAGGTTTGTCGCAGAGAGCATCCCGGCGTCAGCAGCCACCACCATCGGAATGCCGGCCAGGCGGTGGCGTTCGACGAAGCTGCCGATGATCGGAACGATGGTGGTCGTCTCAGCGGTGTTGCCCTCGAAACAGCCGATCTCCAAAGGCATCCCCATGCGGTCCACCAGCAGTCCGACGACAATTTGCGGGTCGACGCGGCGGTCCTTGCTATATCCGACCCGTCGCAGCTCATCTTCGTGCTCGGCCTGAAAATGAAGCGTGGTCGTGTCATAGAGCAACAGCGACAGGCCACCGCAATCACGGGAGTGCTCAAAGCATTTCGCGGCGACCACATCCCGAGCGGGACCGGCATGGATGCTGCGGACGTGGCGGTCGATCGTCTTATATGACACCAGCGCTGCCCCGAGATCGGCCAGCACCCGCAACGCGTCGATCTTGCTGGTCGGCTCCACGATCCGGGCGATCACCAGATCCCGGAACACCACATCGCCGACTGCGTCGAAACCCAGCCAGTCATACACATGGGCGAGCACGTCATAAAGCAGCCGCGAGTTCGTGCCCAGCGTGCGACCTGGCGGCACCACGGGTGCGGGGGCTGTGGGCTTGGGCTGTTCTGCGATCAGCGACTGCGCCCGGAAGTCGGCCACATCGGCCACCGATTGGGCGCGGGCGGAGACTTCGAAATCCAGGGCGGCCTGGCCATCGAGGACCATCTGCTGGGCCGCATCGAGCAGAATGCCCAGCTCAGCATCGGTATGCGCTGAACCCAGATGCGCCAGGATCACTACCCGGCCAAGGTCCTTGTGCGCCACCTGCACCGCCACCGCACCCGAGGCAGTGCGCACCTTCCGCACGTACGCCACCGCACGAACCTACCCGGTTAGTACCCCGAAACACCCACCCTCGCGGCCAAAATGCCAGGTCAGGGAACTACGCAGCGTCAAAATCATCGGAGGTGTCCAAACTCAGGCCTGAGCTGCGGTGTTGTGCCCACGTTGGTGGTGGCCGTGCGGGTTTCGCGGTGGCGTTGACCTGCACAAACCGCGTTGTCGCGGATAGACATCCCAGCGTTGGAAGAGTCAAGCGGCGGTGGGTTGTCGGTTTGGGCCGCAACCCGGCAAACCGGGCACTGAAGAGCGTCAACGACCAATATCGTCAACCCCAAAAGCCGAAAGCAGCACAAGCGATCTCGATCTCCCTTGCCCTGAACAGCATGCGCCGAACGGCGCCGCCGTCAAGGCCCTACGGCCGCTACGCGGTCGGGCTGCGCCCGAACCTTGACCCCGACGCCGACTTCGACGCCCGCCCAGCCAGGACCAGGAAGCTTCAAAACAAGCAAAAACAAACGCAGCCGTGGGGTCTTGACCGCGCGGCCCTCTGCTTCGGGAATGACCTGCAGAAACCCCAGTTGTCGCGGGTACGTTGGAAGAGTCAAGCGGCGGTGAGTTGTCGGTGGGCCCAGGCGGTGTCTTCGTTGTAGAGGGTTTGGTGACGTAGACAACCGTGCAGGATGCCCACGAGGCGGTTACCCAAGGCCCGTAGGGCTTGGTGGTGGGTGTCGCCGGCGGCGCGGTGTTGGTCGTAGTAGGCGCGCACACCGGGACTGCATTGCAGGGCGGCGAACGCCCAGCGGTCGATGGCGTCGTAGAGGCGGTCGTTGCGGACGTAGCGGGCCCGCACGAGTTTTTGTCTTCCCGACGCGACGGTCAACGGTGATGTGCCGGCGTAGTTTTTGCGAGACTTGGCGGTGGTGTAGCGGTTCGGGGCGTCCCCGAACTCACCGAGCACCCGGGCGCTGAGGATGACACCAAGTCCTGGCAGGGAGCGGTAGATGTCGGCGTCCGGGTGCTTTTCAAAATGCTCAGCCAGCGTGGTTTCCAACTGGCTGATCTGATCGGTGAGTTCGATCAGCACGTTGACGGTGGCGCTGGTGATGGCGCCGTAGGCCTGTGTGACGGCCTCGGGGGCGGCCAGTTGCTCGGTGCGCAGGGCCGCTTGGATCTGGCGAGCGCGTTCGTCGATGTTGCGTTGGCGCCCACCGGCTTTAAGCGCCGATCCGATTTTGCTAAGACTCAATCGGGCACCTTGTGTGGGGGTGGGAGCTCGGCCCAGCACTGCCAGCGCGTCGCGGTCGCGATCCCGGTCGCCCAGACTGGGCAACGCTTCTAGGGCCGCCGGGTAGTACTGCAACAAGTTGGCGCGCAGTGTGGCCGACTGGCGCGCCCGCGTCCAGATCAGGCCCTGATGGGCACGGGCCAGCACCTGGATCGCGTCGCCCTGCGAACTATCGGCGCTGAGTGGGCGGTGGTTGTGGCGGTCGGTGCGGACCAGATCGGCCAGTAACTTCGCATCAGCGGCGTCGGATTTCGCGCCCGAAACCCCATGGCGGTCTCGGTACCGGGCCACCGACCTCGGATTGACCGCGTACACCTGATAACCGGCCGCGACCAGCGCACCCACCCACATGCCGCGGTCGGTCTCGATCCCGATGATCACCTCGCCGGGATCGTCGGCATGCTCGGCGAGCAACTCGTGGAACTGCCCGATCCCGGTCAACCCCTCAGGTAATCGCGTTGCGGCCAAACGTGCGCCAGCCTCGTCCATCAGATACACGTCGTGATGGTCTTGGGCCCACTCATCGCCAACAAACAACATCACCTCACCACCTTCTCCTCACTGGATCGAACTACTCTTTGTTCGAGCCTGAAGCCACCCGGCTGCGGCCTAATGGTCCAGTGCTCGCATGGCACAACATCCCAGTAGCGCTACAAGTGACCCACGACCGGACCGGGGCAACGGTCTACGCCGAAGGAATCAATCGTTCCTGGTGGGCAATAGTGCTCACCGGCCGGCGGCTCACCAATCAGCCTCGCCGATGACCATCCATAAAGCACGGTCAACGACTACAGCCGATCCATTCCCATTAGGTGGGCAGGAAGACCATGGCCTCCGGCGCGGGCCAGAGTTGCAGATGTGACTACAGAGCAATACAGACAGCCAGAGCAGAACCTCGCGCCAAATTTTGAGTCATGGTGCGCGCCACCGCAGTTCGGAGTAGCCCTGGCTCGCTATCGTCGCGTCCAGGTGCGCTTGAGTGACCGGCCCACCAGGAAGACTCCAGCGGCGCGCCGCAGCTCTGGGTTTACTGCACAATTTCGACGCGTCCCGAAGAAAACTCACAAGTCAGCGGGCTCCAGCGATGCCGAGCTGCGAACCATGAGCCAAGTCGGGAGTGTGAAACCCGGCCGGATCCCGCCCTGCACGCTCACTCAAACGTGAGCCAAGTCAGGTCGTGGGACTGCCGGCGCCACGACAATCTCGAGCCTGCAGGGTCCTGAGATCAGGTCATGACCACATGCTCAAATTCGTTGACATCGCGCCGGTGTAGTTGGCATGCGCGGTCGCACCGGCGGCCCGCAACCGAGCCAATGCCTCGCGCATCATCGCCTCGCCGGCGGTCCAATGCCGGTGCGCTTCGGCATGTGCCGCGGCAGCTTCGCCGGACCATGTAGTGTGCAAATTGCTTACTAGAGAGTCGATTTCGGTGAGCAGGCTTTCGGCGTAGCGCCCAAACTCGGCCATCTGCGCGACCGCGTCGGCCAATGCCTCGGGATCTACCCGAAACTCCTCAGGCATCGCCAACCGCTCGCACCGTTTGCTGAGCAGCCGCCTCGTTCTGCTGGTAGCCAACACCGGCCCGAGCCAGCGCCCCGCCCAATATCGACAGACCGAGTTGCACCTCGCCGGCCCCGCGATGCCACAGCTCCCAGGCCGCGGTGTAGGCGTTGCCCGATGCGCCGCGCCAGCCCTCCAGCATCGCGCCAACCTCGCCGTCGAGTTCAGTCAACCGATTCCGCAGGTCCTCGGCGGCACCGCGCAGCGCTTGGGAAAAGCCATCCATCACCTGCGGATCCATCCGCAATGTGTTCTCAGCAGCCACAGCGGCAACGTAACGGTGACCCGACGCTGCCCGCAATTCAGCAGCCATGAAAATGCCACACTGGTACCCATGAGCCAGTCCGAAGGCCGGCCGCAGGTGGAATTGCTGACCCGTGATGGGTGCGCCATCTGCGGGCGGGCCCACGCCCAGCTCGCTGAACTGGCCGCTGAGCTGGGCTTTGACCTATCGACAACCGATGTCGACGGCGCGGCGTTGGCGGGCAATCCTGGGCTGCGGGCCGAGTTTGGCGACCGGCTGCCGGTGATCCTGCTTAACGGCCGTGAGCACAGCTATTGGGAGGTCGACGAGGCCCGGCTGCGCGCGGATCTTGCCGGCGCCGATATTTGGTAGCCCAGCTGACAAACGTCTACCGTAGACACCAGTTCACTTACTGGGAAAGCAAGGGAGCCGGCCGGGTGATGCTGCCGTGAGCATCCTGCTCTTCGGAGTTTCGCACCGTAGCGCGCCGGTCTCCGTACTAGAACAGCTCAGCATCGAAGAGTCCGATCAAGGAAAGATCGTCGACCGGGTGCTGCAGTCGCCGCTGGTAACCGAGGCCATGGTGCTGTCGACGTGCAATCGGGTTGAGGTCTACGCCGTGGTCGAGGCGTTCCACGGCGGGCTGACGGTGATTGGGCAGGTGCTGTCGGAATACTCCGGCATGTCGATGGGTGACCTGACCAAGTACGCCTACGTCCGCTACAGCGAGGCCGCCGTCGAGCACCTGTTCGCGGTGGCCAGCGGCCTGGATTCGGCGGTTGTCGGCGAGCAACAGGTGCTGGGTCAGGTGCGACGCGCATATGCCAGCGCTGAGGCCAACCACACCGTCGGCCGGGCGCTGCACGAGTTGGCCCAACGGGCACTGTCGGTCGGCAAGCGAGTGCACTCCGAAACCGCCATCGACGCCGCCGGTGCCTCGGTGGTGTCGGTCGCCCTCGGAATGGCCGATCGCAAATTGGGCGGTTTGGCGGGTAAGTCCGCTGTGGTCGTCGGCGCGGGGGCGATGGGCGCCCTGTCGGCAGCACATCTGACCCGCGCCGGCATCGCGGGAATCCAGGTGCTCAATCGATCGTCGTCCCGTGCCGCGCGGTTAGCGCGCAAGATCCGCGAATCGGGTGTGTCGGCCGAAGCGCTGACGCTGGATCGCTTGCCCGACGCGTTGGCCAGTGCCGACGTGGTGGTCAGCTGTACCGGAGCCGTTAGCCCGGTGGTGTCGCTGGCCGATGTGCACCATGCGCTGGCCGCTGCACAACGCGACGAGGCAACTCACCCGCTGGTGATATGTGACCTGGGCATGCCGCGTGACGTCGATCCGGCCGTGGCCGGACTGCCCGGTGTCTGGGTGATCGATGTGGACCGTGTGCAATACGAGCCGTCCGCGCACGCCGCGGCCGCAGACGTCGACGCGGCGCGCCACATCGTCGCGGCCGAAGTCGCCGCGTACCTGGTAGGACAGCGGATGGCCGAGGTCACCCCGACGGTTACCGCGCTGCGCCAGCGGGCCGCCGATGTGGTCGAAGCGGAGTTGCTGCGCCTGGACAACCGGCTGCCTGGCTTGGAGAGTGCCGAGCGCGAAGAGGTGGCCCGCACCGTTCGCCGGGTGGTGGACAAGTTGCTGCACGCGCCCACTGTACGGATCAAGCAACTTGCCAGTGCCCCCGGCGGCGACAGCTATGCCGAGGCGCTGCGCGAGCTTTTCGAACTAGACCAGACCGCCGTCGATGCCGTTGCGACTGCCGGTGAATTACCAGTTGTATCAACCGGATTCGACAGCCCGAAGACGTCTGCTGAGTAACTGATTGGCCCACGTGATCCGGATAGGCACTCGGGGCAGCCTGCTGGCCACGACCCAGGCCGCGACCGTTAGAGACGCGCTCATCGCCAACGGCCATCTCGCGGAGTTAGTGACCATCAGCACCGCGGGCGACCGATCGTCGGCGCCGATCGCCGATCTCGGTGTGGGCGTGTTCACCACCGCGCTGCGTGAGGCCATCGAGGATGGCCGCGTCGATGCCGCGGTGCACTCGCACAAGGACTTGCCAACCGCGGCCGACCCGAGGTTCACGGTGGCGGCGATTCCCCCGCGGAACGACCCTCGGGATGCCGTGGTTGCCCGCGACGGGCTAGTCCTCGCCGAACTGCCGCCCGGCTCCCTGGTGGGGACGTCCTCGCCGCGGCGGGCTGCACAGCTTAGGGCATTGGGTCTCGGTTTGGAAATCCGCCCCCTACGAGGCAACCTAGATACCAGGTTGAACAGGGTAAGCAGTGGTGATCTCGACGCCATCGTGGTGGCCCGGGCAGGTCTAGCCCGGTTGGGCCGCCTCGAGGACGTCACCGAGACGTTGGAGCCGGTGCAGATGTTGCCAGCACCGGCTCAAGGCGCGCTCGCGGTCGAATGCCGGGCCGGTGACGGCCGGTTGGCGGCAGTGCTGGCGGAGTTGGACGACGCCGACACGCGAGCGGCCGTCACCGCGGAGCGAGCCTTGCTGGCCGAATTGGAGGCCGGTTGCTCCGCACCGGTGGGTGCGATCGCGGAAGTGGTCGAATCCATCGATGAGGAAGGGCGGGTCTTCGAAGAGCTGTCGCTGCGCGGCTGCGTGGCGGCGCTGGACGGATCCGACGTGATCCGTGCGTCCGGTGTCGGCACTTCCGGTCGGGCACGGGAGCTGGGGCTCGCGGTCGCCGCGGAGCTGTTCGAACTGGGCGCAGGAGAGCTGATGCGGGGAGTGCGACAAGACCCCGCGCGAGGAAGTACCTGAGTGAGACGTGGGAGCGACAATGATGACGCGAGGGCGTAAGCCGAGGCCGGGCCATATCACGTTCGTGGGCTCTGGTCCTGGCGACCCCGGTCTATTGACCACCCGGGCCGCCACGGTCCTGGCGAACGCCGCGTTAGTGTTCACCGACCTTGATGTACCCGAGCCGGTGCTGGCGTTGATCGGCAAGGACCTGCCCCCGGTCTCGGGTCCGGCGCCCGCCGCTGCAGCGGGCGGAAGCGGCGACGCGGCGTCGGGGGCATCCTCCGACCGAGATGTCGCAAGCGTGGTGGTGTCGGGTGGCCCCGACATCCGCCCGGCGCCGGGTGACCCCGCCGAAGTCGCCAAGACACTGACCGCCGAGGCCCGCTCCGGCGTCGACGTCGTGCGACTGGTGGCCGGTGATCCGCTATCGGTGGACGCGGTGGTCAGCGAGGTGAACGCCGTCGCACGCAGCCACCTGCACATCGAGATCGTGCCGGGCCTGGCCGCCACCAGCGCGGTGCCGACCTATGCGGGACTTCCGCTGGGCTCGTCGCACACGGTTGCCGATGTGCGCAACGACCCCAAAGACACCGACTGGGAGGCGCTGGCAGCGGCCCCCGGGCCGCTGATCCTGCAGGCGACCGCATCGCACCTGGCCGAGGCCGCCCGCGCCCTGATCGACCACGAGCTGGCCGAGAACACCCCGTGTGTGGTCACCGCGCAGGGCACCACCTGCCAGCAGCGCTCGGTCGAAACCACCCTGCAAGGGCTTACCGACCCGGCCGTGCTCAGCGGCACCGACCCCGTGGCCGCCGCACACGGATCCGACCCGCAAACCGGGCCGCTCGTGGTGACCATCGGCAAAACGGTGGCCAGCCGGGCAAAGCTCAACTGGTGGGAGAGCCGGGCGCTGTACGGCTGGACCGTACTGGTGCCACGCACCAAGGACCAGGCCGGCGAGATGAGCGAGCGGCTGACGTCGTACGGCGCGCTGCCCATTGAGGTGCCGACCATCGCCGTGGAGCCGCCGCGCAGCCCGGCGCAGATGGAACGTGCCGTCAAGGGCCTGGTCGACGGTCGATTCCAGTGGGTGGTGTTCACCTCCACCAACGCGGTGCGTGCGGTGTGGGAGAAGTTCGGCGAGTTCGGCTTGGATGCCCGCGCATTCTCCGGGGTCAAGATCGCCTGTGTGGGCGAGTCGACCGCCGACCGGGTCCGGGCGTTCGGGATCAGCCCCGAGCTGGTACCCGCCGGGGAACAGTCCTCGCTGGGCCTGCTGGACGACTTCCCGCCCTACGACAGTGTTTTCGACCCGGTAAACCGGGTTTTGCTGCCGCGGGCCGACATCGCAACTGAGACGCTGGCCGAGGGATTGCGCGAACGAGGCTGGGAGATCGAGGACGTCACCGCCTACCGGACCGTGCGGGCCGCTCCGCCGCCGGCAACCACCCGGGAAATGATCAAGACGGGCGGCTTCGACGCGGTGTGCTTCACGTCGAGTTCGACGGTGCGAAACCTGGTCGGCATTGCCGGCAAGCCGCACGCGCGCACCATCATCGCGTGCATCGGCCCCAAGACTGCCGAGACCGCCGCCGAGTTCGGGCTTCGGGTGGATGTCCAGCCCGAGACTGCCGCCGTGGGCCCGCTGGTTGACGCGCTGGCCGAACATGCGGCCCGGCTGCGCGCCGAGGGCGCGCTGCCCCCGCCGCGCAAGAAGAGCCGCAGGCGCTAGTGGCCTGCCCTTGTGCGGCGAGCGTGCGTGTTTGTACTCCGACACGCCGTCGGGGCTGGCATTCTGCGCACGCTCGCTGCGGCGACTGAGCATGGGTGCCTACCCCCGGCAGCGGCCGCGACGGCTCCGCTCCACCCCGGCTTTAAGGCGCTTGGTGGCGCAAACGTCTTTGGAGCCTAGGCATTTGGTGCTGCCGATGTTCGTCGCCGACGGGATATCGGAATCGCGACCCATCCCTTCTATGCCAGGCGTGGCGCAGCACACCGTGGATTCGTTACGCAGCGCCGCCACAGACGCCGTCGCCGCCGGTGTCGGCGGGCTGATGCTCTTCGGTGTGCCGCGCGAGGAAGACAAGGACGCGTCGGGCTCGGCCGGCACCGATCCCGACGGCATCCTCAACGTCGCCCTGCGCGAGGTGTCCAAGGACCTCGGCGACGCCACGGTGTTGATGGCGGACACCTGCCTCGACGAGTTCACCGACCACGGGCACTGCGGCGTACTCGACGCCCGGGGCCGTGTCGACAATGATGCCACCGTGCAGCGGTACGTGGAACTGGCTGTGGCGCAAGCGGAATCGGGCGCGCACGTGGTCGGGCCCAGCGGCATGATGGACGGCCAGGTGGGCGCGATACGCGACGGACTAGACGCTGCGGGCCACTCCGACGTCGTGATCCTGGCTTATGCCGCGAAGTTCGCCTCGGCGTTCTACGGACCGTTCCGCGAAGCGGTGAGCTCCAGCCTCGCGGGCGATCGGCGCACGTACCAGCAGGAGCCAGGCAACGCCAGGGACGCAGTGCGTGAGATCGAGCTGGACCTCGACGAGGGCGCCGACATCATCATGGTCAAACCCGCCTTGGGGTACCTCGACGTTGTGGCGGCCGCCGCGGCGGTCTCGTCGGTGCCGGTGGCCGCCTATCAGGTCTCGGGGGAGTACGCGATGATTTGTGCGGCTGCGGCCAACAACTGGATCGACGAAAGGGCCGCGGCGCTGGAGTCGCTGACCAGCATCAGGCGTGCCGGGGCCGACGTCGTGCTCACCTATTGGGCCGCCGATGCGGCAAGCTGGCTGTCATGACGGAGGCTGCGATGAGGCCAGGGGAGACGCCAGCGGGGGACATCAAGACCAAGCCGTTGTTCTACGAACGCGGCGCCAGCTGGTATTGGGTGCTGGCCGGGCCGCTGTCGGCGGTGTCGCTGATCTTCATCCAGAAGTCCAGCGGCGCTCCGGTGTCGCTGGTGGTTCCGCTGATTTTTCTGGTGCTGGTGTCGGCGTTCGTGGGCGTGCAGGTGAAGGCCGCGCGCATCCATACCTCGGTGGAGCTGACCGAGCGGGCGCTGCGCCAGGGCACCGAGACCATCCTGGTGTCCGAAATCGTCAAAGTGTTTCCGGAGCCCGAGAATTCGCTGGCGTCGGGGAAGCCGCTGGCGAGGTGGCAGTCGGCGCGGGCGCTGGGCGAACTGGTCGGCGTACCGCGCGGCCGGGTGGGCATCGGCCTGAAGCTCACCGGCGGGCGCACCGCGCAGGCCTGGGCGCGTCGTCATCGTCACCTTCGGGCGGCGCTGACTCCGTTGGTCGAGGAGCGGGTCGGCCCCGCATTCGATGTCGACGATAACGTCGCCGATGACGAAGAGGAGTCGCCGCAGTGATCGCCCGCTACCGGGGCCTAGTTGAGCTTGGCTGCGCCGGTGTCGCCGCGGTGGCCACCGCGATCAGTTGGTTGCACACGCGCGGCACTGTGGCGGTCGGGCCAGTCGTCGACGGGCAGCCGGCCACCACATCGGTCGTCTACCACCCGCAGCAGCTGGTGCTGACGCTGCTGCTGGCAACGGTCGCCGGGGTGTTTGCGGTGGTGGGAATCGCCAGGCTGCGCCGCTCTAGGCCGTCTTCCTGATCAGCGGCAACACCAGCTGACGACGGCGAGCGATGGCGTCGGCCAGGTTGCGGAGCGCCTCGTGTACCGAGCGCGCTATCGGAAATATGGCGTCGTCCTGTTCACCCAGCTGCTCCACGACCGGCGGGCTCGCCACCAACGTCCACTCCACCCCAGCGGCGGCGCACTCCTCATCGAGCATGTACAGCAGCGAGATACCGGCGGCACCGAAGTGGCTCACGTCACTGAGATCGAGTACCACGGGGTTACTTTCGAGGACGAAACGCCGGATGTACTCACTGACCCGCTCGACGTTGACGGCGTCGACAATTCCTCGGACGGTCACCACGGTTGCTAGGTGACGGCAGTGCGCCCGAATCTGGGCGCCACTGCACTCGTATATGCCGTTTCCCTGCCGAGCCATGGCGCTCGACGTGGTAATCGCGATACTCATGAGCAGCCCCGTTCCCCTTGGCGTAACGCCGACCAAACTTGTCCTCAACGGTGCCCGCAAAATCTAAGGAGACCGGAAACCGTGTCTAACTCTTCGCTAAGAAGCGGCTTTCGGGGTCCTCGCGCGCGTGCGGCACTTCGGGCGGCGCAGCTGTTAGGCTGCGATGGCTGCCGGTTGCCATGTCGGGGGGCCTTGTGAGGGCCAGATCGCCCGGCCAGCCGAATTGATGACGGACGAAACAGCAGAGCCCGGAAAGAGCCCGGAAAGAGCATTGTGCGCAGCCCAGAGATCAAGGCCCTGACCGGACTACGCATCGTCGCCGCGGTGTGGGTGGTGCTATTTCACTTCCGGCCGATGTTGGACGATGCCTCGCCTGATTTCCGCGAGGCCCTCGCGCCGGTGCTGAACTGCGGCGCGCAGGGCGTCGACTTGTTCTTCATTCTCAGCGGGTTCGTGCTGACCTGGAACTACCTCGACCGAATGGGCCGGTCGTGGTCGGCGCGCGCCACCTTGCACTTCCTGTGGCTGCGGCTGGCCAGGGTGTGGCCGGTGTACCTGGTAACACTGCACCTTGCGGCGGTGTTGGTGATCCTCACCCTCCACATCGGTCATGTACCGCTGCCTGAGGCCAGTCAGCTCACCGCGACCAACTATGTGCGCCAGGTCCTGCTGGTGCAGTTGTGGTTTCAGCCGTATTTCGACGGGTCCAGCTGGGATGGGCCGGCCTGGTCGATCAGCGCCGAATGGCTGGCCTACCTGCTGTTCGGTCTGATCGTGCTGGTGATTTTCCGGATGATGCACGCCACGCGGGCGCGGAGCCTGATCTGGCTGGCCATCGCGGCGTCGTTGCCGCCGGTTGTGCTGTTGTTAGCCAGCGGCCAGTTCTACACACCGTGGAGCTGGCTGCCGCGGATTGTGACGCAGTTCATTGCGGGCGCGCTGGCCGCGGCCGCCGTGCGGAGGTTGCGGCTGAGCGGTCGCGCTCGGCGCATCGCCGGGTACTGTTCCGCACTCCTGATCGTCGCGATTGTGGGAATCCTCTACCTGTTTGACGCATACCCGATCACCGGAGTCGTGGACAGCGGTGGCGTGGTTGACGTCCTGTTCGTTCCGTTGGTGATAACGCTGGCGGTCGGGGTGGGCAGCCTGCCCGGGCTGCTGTCGACACGGCTCATGGTCTATGGCGGGGAGATCTCGTTCTGCCTTTACATGGTGCATGAACTGGTGCATACCGCCTGGGGATGGGCCGTATTGCAATTCGAGCTCACACCGCATGACAACCCGTGGAAATGGAATGTCATCGGCCTGCTCGCGATCGCCGTCGGTGCCGCGATCTTGCTGTATCAATTCGTCGAAGAACCCGCTCGTCGGTGGATGCGCCGGATGGTTGACGTCCACGCCGTGGACTCCAGGGGCGGGCCTGCCGAGTCGGGCAATACCAAGCTGCATCAAATCGATGGTGGGCTGGAAGGGGTTTCGGCTCGCGCGGTGTGACCACCCTCGCAGCGAGTTGACGTCAGGTTCGTATCAGTTTCCTCGTACGATGCCGTTGACGTTCACCGTGGAGGTGGTAGTGAGTCGACTGGCGACGTTCGTCATTGGTCTCACTCTGCTGGCCGGCGTGGTCATGCAGTATCCGCCGCACCCGGGGCGCGTGCGTGCCTACGACGCACTAACCCTGGATTACCGGCTAAACCACGTCGCGGTGATCGGCGACTCCTACACCACCGGCACCGATGAGGGCGGCCTGGGCCCGCAATCGTGGACCGCTCGCGCTTGGCGGCGGCTTGATGCCCGCGGCCTGCGGATCGCGGCCGACGTGGCAGCCGAGGGCAGAGCCGGCTACGCCGTGCCCGGTGATCACGGCAGCGTCTTCGAGGACCTGACGGCCCGGGCGGTCCACCCCGACGACGTGCTGGTGGTGTTTTTCGGCTCCCGCAACGACCAGGGCGTCGATCCCGGACTGGTGGCCGAAAGAGCCAGCGCGACTTTCGATTTGGCTCACCGTTTGGCGCCTTCCGCGAAGTTCCTGGTGATCGGTCCGCCATGGCCAACCGCTGACGTGCCTGGCTCGATGCTGCAGATTCGCGACGCCCTCAGCGCCGCGGCCCGCGCCGCACGAGCGGCGTTCGTCGATCCGATCGAGGACCGCTGGTTCGTCGACAGGCCCGACCTGATCGGCGCGGATGGGGTGCACCCCAACGACGAAGGACACGCATATCTGGCGGACCAGATCGCACCGCTCATTCGCACACAGTTGTCTGGGTGAGTGTCTCGGTGAGGTTAAAGAGCCAGCCGCGCAAGGTGTTTAGCGGATAGCTTCAGTCTTCTGCGTGCCGCTCGTAGTCCCAACGTTCAAGGCGCGCTTGCAATTGCATGAGACCAAGTCCGGCGAGTGGCGCGGCCACCGAGAGGAAGGCCAACAGCATCGGACTCATCTCAAACCTCCAAAGCTCTTTCATTCCTAACACGTTCGTCGTCGTCGCGAGGTTCATTCGCGAATAAATTCACCTTGTAATTTCGTAATATCTCGGCTCATCCGACGTCATCCGTCCGACAGGGCGCGATCGGCCAGCGCGCCGATAACAGGTGCCAGCAGCTGTGCGTACTCGGTCGTCACGTGATTGTCGTCGCGGAATACCAGGGTGTTGCCGACGATCACCGGACAGCGGTCCGGGCCGCAGAACAAATCGGTTAGGTCCGCGTAACGCCCGCCGCCCGCGGCGGTCGCGCCCTGCTCTGCGGCGATGCCGTCGCCGTTGACCGCAACCAACCGGCTTGGCGCGCAGGCGGTGGCATCGTCGAGGTGGGCCGACAGGCAGGCGGGTACCGATGATTGCGGATCGGCGACCGGCCCCAGGATCAGAACCCTCGCACCGAAGCTGCGTAGCTGCGCCACCGTCTTCGTTACGGTGTCGATCCACGCCGGGTCGTATGACGCGAAGCTGAAGTCAGCGTGATAGCGACGGCTCATGCTCAGCACGACCAGCCGCGGCGGCGCGGCCTGCAGGCGGCTCATGATCTGGCTGCGCCACTGTTCGCACTCGGTGTACCTGCGGCCCAAATACGGGCTGACGATCGGCAGATCCTGCAGCGGGCAGGTCACCTTGGCCATCGTTTCCAGCCGCCAGTGCCGCTGCTCGGCCACCTGTTGCAAGGCCGGGTCCCACATGGCTGCGTGCGAGTCGCCAATCAGGGCCACGGTTGTCGGCGAGGCGGTATCGCCTGAGGCGCATTCGCCTTGCCCGACGTCACGCCAGGAACGCATGCAGCCGTTGACGAATACCGGCGCCTTGTCGCCCGCCGCCACGCCCAGCGGTGGGTTGAGGTTCGACGGGACCGCGTGCAAGCCGGCGGAGGCGGCCACCGCGGCACGCGCCTGCGAGAACGCGTTTTGCACCGCGGCTTCTTGCGGACTGACGGTCGTGGAGGGTATTGCAACGATCCTGGCCTCCGGGACGGCAGCCCCATGGCCCACCGGCACCGGTATCGCCGTCAGCAGCAGCGCGCACGCGCACGCGGCGACGGCGCTGGCCGCGCCCGCCACAACCAGACTGGCCTTCGCCGAGCGGCGCAGGGCCGCGGCGAACCGACCGGGATTCTCGACCAAGTGCATCGTGATCACCGCGAGCCCGGCGGAGACCGTCGTCGCGGCCAGCCGGCTCGGCAGGCCCGCGGGATCACCCAACAGCGGCGGCATCAGCAACAGCACCGGCCAGTGCCAGAGGTACCAGGAGTACGACACCCGGCCGATCGCGCGCATCGCCGGCGGGCACAGCACGCGGCCGACGCCCATGCCGCCGGTGACACAACCGCCGCCGATCACCAGTGCGGTGCCCAGCACCGGCAACAGCGCCGAGGTCCCGGGGTAAGGAGTATGCGGGCCCAGTTGGGTGCAGGTCAGCAGGATCAGTGCCAGACCACCCCAGCCGGCGACCGCCGCGGGCAGCAGCGGCAGTCGGCGCCATTGGCCGATCGACAACGCAACCAGACCACCGGTGGCCAGCTCCCAGGCGCGGGTGGGCAACGAGAAGAACGCCCACGTCGGCGACGTGCGGGTCCACACCATGGCCGCGGCCAGCGACGCGGCCGTAACGAGCGTCAGGACCACCGCGTACGGGGCGGCGGCTCGGATGTCGCGTCCGAAGCGTCGGACCAGCCACGCCGTACCCAGGATCAATGCCGGCCACACCAGGTAGAACTGTTCCTCCACGCCGAGCGACCAGTAGTGCTGAAACGGCGATGGCGGCAGGTCGGAGACCAGATAGTCGGTGCCCTGCGCGGCGAACCGGTAGTTGCCGACATACAGGGCGCTGGCGATGCCGTCGACGAAGACGCGACGCGCCTGCAATGGCGGCAACACAACCGCCGCGGCGATCGCGGTCACGACGCCGACCGTGGCCGCGGCCGGCAGCAGCCGGCGGGCCCGGGCACCGTAAAAGCGGCCCAGCGCAACGGTGTTGGTGGTTGTCACCTCACGCCAGAGCAGTCCGGTGATGAGGAAGCCGGAGATGACGAAAAAGACGTCGACACCGATGTAGCCGCCGCCGACGCCGGGTATGCCCGCGTGATATAGGACGACGGCGACGACCGCGACGGCGCGCAAGCCCTCGATGTCCGGGCGAAACGCGGTCCGCGCTATGCGCCGCTCCGCTGGGCGGGGCGGGCTGGACGCGTCCACCGTCAAGACGCCATCCAGGCCAGTTCGCCCGGTAGTTGCTGGCGCCAGTAGTCCACGTCGTGCCCGCCGGGGGAGAAGCCGCCCGCCGGCCGCTTTTTCAGCTGGCTGACGAATTGGCTCGTGGAGAAGAAGAACCGGTCGGCCAGGCCGCAGTCGACCCGGATGGGGATTGAGTTCAGCACCGGCAATCCGAACACGGTGTTGCGGTTCCAGTCGTCGACACTGTCGAACGCGCCGGGCGCGGCGCCGATGTAGGTCATGTACAGCGCCGGACTGATCGCGCAGATCCCTGCGGTGCGGGCCGGTCCCAGCCGGGCGCCCAGCAGCAGGGCGCCGTATCCGCCCATCGACCAGCCCATGAATCCGACCCGGGAGGTGTCCATGCCCATCGAGGTCAGCATCGGCAGCAGCTCTTCGAGCACCATGGCGCCGGAGTCTTCGCCGTTTGAGCGCCGGTGCCAGTAGCTGCTGGGGCCGCCGTCGACGCCCACGACGGCGAACGGCGGTTTGCCCTCGTGGGCCAGTTGGGCCAGCGCGTCCTCGACACCGAGGTCGAGCATCATGTTGGCGTCGCCGTCCTTGCCGTGCAACGCGATCACCGGACGCAGCATCTTGGTTTGGCCTGGCGGCATGGCGATCACCCAGTTGGTCTTGATGCCGCCGCGTGCCGACGAGATGAATGAACCGGTCAGCTTGGTGGGCAGGGTTTTGCCCGCGGTCGGCGGTTCAAACGGGGCGGGACTTTGCGGCGCCGGCGTGGCCTGTGGCTTGACCGGGTCCAGCAGCGCGCTCAACGCCCACACGCCGGCCGCACCAACGCTGGCGCCGGCGCCCATCCGGAGCACGGCGCGGCGGGTCAGCACGTCAGCCACGAGCGTCAATCATGCCGCGCCGATGGGGGTTTGACGCCCCTGCCACGCCGTATCGCAAGGCACTCGTAATGACGGCGTGATACGCAACGGCCTGAGCCGGGAATCCGTCTGCTCTCTAATAGACGATTGCGTTCCTTGATGGAGTCGGCTAGGCTCGCGTTATTAGTGAACAATTACGTCTACTACCATCGCAAGGAAGCGAGACGCATATGACTATTGACACGAGCGTGGCTGGTTTCGAGCCGTTGTACGGTGACGCGACGGCGGCCGACGGGCTGATCCCGTGGGATATCGGCGGGCCGCAGCCCGTCGTGCAGCAACTGGTGGCCTACGGCGCGATACGCGGCGAGGTACTCGACCCAGGTACCGGTCCGGGCTACCATGCGATTCACTATGCCGCGCATGGGTATTCGGCCACCGGTATCGATGGTTCGCCGTCGGCGATCGAGCGGGCCAAGCGCAACGCGGAGCGGGCCGGGGTGCAGGTCGACTTTCGGGTGGCCGACGCCACCAAGCTGGACGGGTTCGAGGGCCGGTTCGACACCGTCGTGGACAGCGCGTTCTACCACGTGTTCCTGGATGACGAGGGCATCCAGACCCGGTATGCGCAAGCGCTGCACCGGGCCACCAAGCCCGGCGCCCGGTTGTACATGTTCGAGTTCGGCCAGCACAACGTCAACGGGATCCAATGGGCCGGCATCCCGGCCGACAACTTCGAGCGTGTGCTCGGGGCAGGCGGCTGGCGCGTGGACTACCTAGGCACCACGACCTACCTAGCTCGCTTCCTGCCGGAGACCTTCGAAGCCATGAGCAAAGTTGTCTCCGAAAACCAGAATGAGATATCGGAACGGATGCAGCCGATGTTCCAACAGTTGCGCACTCTTGAGCCGCTGTTGGAAGACCACAGGGTGCACCTGCCGGTGTGGGCCGTGGTAGCTACCCGTCTGGACTGACAACCGGGGCTAACGGCGTCCGAAGCCTGCCAAGAAAGTGCCTATGTTGTAGACGCCCGAATTTCCGAAGCCCGAGTTGATGAAGCCGGAATTGAAGAGGAAGCCCGAGTTGAAGAAACCCGAGGTGTTCCCGCTCGAATTGAGGTATCCCGAGGCAGGGGTCGAGTTCCTGATGCCCGAAGCGTTGGAGTCTGCGTTTTGGAAGCCCGAGCTGCCATTGCCCAAGTTGAAGAAGCCGGAGCTGCCGGTGCCACTGTTGAAGAAGCCTGAGTTGGGGCCGATGCCGTTTGCTGTATATCCGAAGCCGGTGTTGAGGTTTCCCGCGTTGTAGCCGCCCGTGTTCGTGTGGCCCGAGTTTCCGAAGCCCGTGTTGACGCTGCCCGCGTTGTAGCTGCCCGAGTTTGAGTTGCCCGCGTTGAAGCTGCCTGTATTAAAGACGCCCGAGTTGAAGCTGCCGGTGTTGCCGTTGTCCGAGTTCGCGAAGCCGGTGTCGGCCGTGGCCGAATTCATCCAGCCTGTGCTGGAGGCTCCCGAGTTGTAAAAACCGGTATTAACCTCGCCCGAGTTGCCCAGCCCCCAGTTCATGGAGCCGGAGTTGAACAGGCCGGTGTTTGTGACGCCGGCGTTGAAGAAGCCGGTGTTCCCGGTGCCCGAATTGAACAGGCCGGCGTTACCGGTCCCCGAGCTCAGGCCGCCGATGCCCACTTGGTTGTCGCCGGTGAGTCCGATGCCGATGTTTCCGTTGCCGGTGTTCCAAAGGCCCCAGTTGCCGTTACCGGTGTTGGCCAAGCCCCTGTTGGCGCTGCCATCGTTGCCCCAGCCGATGTTATGGCTGCCAAAATTCGCGGAGCCGATGTTTGTGCTGCCGCGGTTACCGTTGCCGACGTTTTCGCCACCGAAGTTTCCAGCGCCGACGTTTGCGCTGCCCCGGTTCCCGATGCCGAGATTTTGGCTGCCGTTGTTTCCGCCGCCGAGGTTCTGGTTGCCAGTGTTGCCGCCGCCAACGTTGGAATTGCCGCGGTTACCGCTGCCGAAGTTGTAGTTGCCGATGTTTCCGTTGCCAAAGTTTTCGAGGCCGTTGTTGCCGTTGCCGACATTGAAGTTGCCGATGTTGCCAATGCCGAAATTGGGGCCCGGCACGCTTGCCAGCACCTGCCACGGCGTCAATTGTGTCGCTGCCGCCAAAGCCCCGCTGTGATAGCCCACCATCGCGGCCACATCCGCGGCCCACATCTGTTCGTAGCTGGCCTCGGCGGCCGCGATCGCGGGGGCGTTGAGCCCCAACACATTCAACCTCACCAACGACACCAGCTGCGCACGATTGACCGCCACCAGAGCCGGATGCACCGTGGCCGCCCGCGCTGCCTCAAACGCGGTGGCCGTAGCCCGTGCCTGCCCGCCCGCCGCCTGGGCCTGGGCGGCCACGGCAGCCAGCCACTTCGCATAAGGAGCCGCCGCGGCCGCCATTGCCGTCGATGCTGGTCCCTGCCACGCCGCCTCGGTCAGCGCAGCGGCCGCCGAGCCGAATGATGTGGCCGCAGTGCTCAACTCGGCGGCCAACCCATCCCACGCCGCCGCCGCGGCCAGCATCGGCTCCGGGCCGGCGCCGAGATACATACGCGCCGAATTGATCTCGGGCGGTAACACCGGAAAGTCCATCACGTCAATTCTTTCTCAGCCGTCGTTTCCCATACCTATCCCGGGGATCCTGGGGTGAGCCTGTCCGGCAACACAGACGCTAGAACATTTCCCGGGTAAGAACCGGTGTTTTCCGGCGAAACAGCAACTGGGCTGGCAGGCATCCAGGCCGCACTTTCATCGCCGACGCGCCGGCGAGCGGCAGAAGCTGCTAGCGTCCGGTCATGCGGCGCAGGCAAAGCCGAGCTCATCCCCGACCTGGGGAACACATCCCAATTGGTCCAGAGCGCCCCGGGCCAAGTTACATTTCGCAGCTGCACCAAGGACTGTCGCTGCGGCAGCTGAACATGATCGCCATCGGCGGTGTCATCGGCGCGGGATTGTTCGTCGGTTCTGGCGTGGTGATCCATGAGACCGGGCCCGCCGCATTCCTGACCTACGCCGTTTGCGGCCTGCTGATCGTTCTGGTCATGCGGATGCTGGGCGAGATGGCCACCGCGAATCCGTCGACCGGATCGTTCGCCGACTATGCGGCCCAGGCACTGGGTGGTTGGGCCGGGTTTTCGGTTGGCTGGCTGTATTGGTACTTCTGGGTCATCGTGGTCGGTTTCGAGGCGGTGGCCGGCGCGAAGGTTCTTAGTTACTGGTTCGCTGCGCCGCTGTGGTTGCTGGCGCTGTGTCTGATGGTGTTGATGACGGGGACGAATTTGTTCTCCGTCACCTCCTTCGGCGAGTTCGAATTCTGGTTCGCTGGAATCAAAGTCGCGACCATCATGATCTTTCTCGGCGTCGGTGCGGCTTTCATCCTCGGGTTCCTGCCGGGCCACGACATGGACCTTTCCAACCTGCACTCGCACGGCGGATTCTTTCCCAACGGCGTCGGGGCGGTGTTCGCCGCGATCGTGGTGGCGATCTTTTCCATGGTCGGTGCCGAGGTCGTCACGATCGCGGCTGCCGAGAGCCGGAACCCGGAGCATGCCATCCAGCGAGCGACGAACTCGGTGGTCGCGCGGATCGTGATCTTCTTCGTCGGTTCGGTCTTTCTGCTTGTCGTTGTGCTGCCGTGGAATTCGTTGGAACTCGGTGCTTCGCCGTATGTCGCGGCACTCAAGCACATGGGTCTTCGCGGTGCGGATCAGATCATGAACGCGGTGGTGCTCACGGCAGTGCTGTCCTGTCTGAACTCGGGCCTATACACCGCCTCGCGGATGCTCTTCGTGCTCGCCGGCAGACGCGAGGCGCCTGCCCAGCTGGTCAGGGTCAGCCGGCGCGGGGTTCCCTCAATCGCGATCTTGTGCTCGTCGGCGGTGGGCTTTGGTTGTGTCCTCATGGCCTGGCTCGCGCCGGGTACGGTGTTTCTGTTTCTGCTCAATTCGTCGGGCGCCGTCATCTTGTTCGTCTACTTGCTGATCGCACTGTCGCAGATTGTGCTGCGCCGCCGGATGTCTGCGGACAAGCTGCGGGTGAAGATGTGGTTCTTCCCGGTGCTGTCAATCCTGACCGTCGCCGGAATCACCGCCGTGCTGGTGCAAATGGCGTTCGACCGCGCCGCGCGTACCCAGCTATGGCTCAGCCTGTTGTCATGGGTGGTGGTGGTTGTGGTGTACTTCGTCGCCACCTGGTGGGGTGGGCACGGCGAACCCAAAGCCGATACCCTGCCGGGCGGAAAGACCAAGTGCATCGCTGCTCGCAAGCGAAAACCTTTCGAAGGCTAAGCCATTCGATGCGCAACGCATACCGACACGGGAACACCAAGCCGCATAGTCGTGCTCCCGTGTCTGGTTCTCATGTCTTCTCCACGACCATCAGGGCGTACCCGATGCGTCGCTCTTTGGCCGCGCCGGCGGCCAGCCGGGTGTATGCCAGCACGGCATCGGGGTCAACGCCGTTGTCGGTGAGGATGGTGGGCGCCCAATACGTAGGGCGGCGATCCGGGCTTCGATGCGGCTGATCATGCGCAGCAGGCAGTCGTCGTGAGACTCGATAGTCCGTGTGCGCAGTCCGGCGCCGGCGAGGCTGGCCGTGTAGTCGATGACCGAGCGGGCGTCCGCGATGCAGGCTACCCACGCCGTGACTGTGGTCAACTCCGCCCGTAGACCGGCGTCGGTGACGGCGACATCGGTGATGCCGGCCAGCCCGCCGGCTCGCAGAATCCGTGCGAACTGCTGCAGATAGATGTGCACCCGCAGCCGAACAATCCGGCGTTGACTCGATGGACAGTGTCACCACGATGACAGTTCGCCGGCGCACCGCACCCTAACCGAGTGCACTACCGACGGTGGCACGTTCAGCAGGACTTGAGGAGGCCAACGCGATGATCGGCGTTGTGTGGAACGGGACAATGCTCGTCGAGCCGCCGCGAGCCGTCCGGCTTGAGGGCAATCACTACTTTCCACCCGAGTTGCTGCACCGGGAGCACTTAACCCCTGGCCGGGCGAATGCTTCCGGGGCCGTTGTGCCCTTGGAATCCGACACCATTTCGTCGATGACAGCTGAACCGCATCTCGTTCAACACCGCGGCCTGCAACACGAAACCCCGCCACCGCAATTGGTTTCGATGACCAGCAGTCGGATTTCGCGTACGTGCGGGCGCGCAAGGTGGTGTACCGGCTGGCGATCGGGTGCACGACGAGTCGGGTCTTGTGGCTGTCGAGGAGGTCACTGATGTCATTTGTGATCGCGGTGCCGGTGCTGCTGGGCGCGGTGGCCAATGAGTTGGCCGGTCTGGGTTCGATGCTAAGTGCGGCGAATGCGGCCGCGGCGACCCAGACGACGACGGTGCTGGCCGCGGCCGAAGACGAGGTGTCGGCCGCGATCGCGGCGCTGTTTGCTGCTCATGGTCAGGCCTACCAGTCCGCCGGTGCGCAGGCGGTGGAATTTCATGCCCGGTTCGTGCGGGCGCTGACCGCCAGTGCGGGGGCCTATGCGGTCGCCGAAGCGGCCAACGCCTCGCCCTTGCATCAGCTGCAGGACACCGTTAACGCGCCGTCGGTGGCGCTGACCGGGCGTCCGCTGATCGGCAACGGCGCGCCCGGGGCCCCGGGAACCGGGCAAGACGGCGCACCGGGCGGCTGGTTGCTCGGTAGTGGCGGAGCTGGCGGGTCGGGCGCGCCCGGCCAACAAGGCGGGAACGGCGGGGCGGCAGGGTTGCTCGGCACCGGCGGGGCCGGTGGCGCGGGCGGGGCTATCACCAGCGGCGTGGGCGGGGCAGGCGGGGCCGGCGGGGCCGGCGGGTGGCTGTTCGGCGCCGGCGGGGCCGGTGGCGCCGGCGGGGCCGGCTTTGGAACCGGCGGAACCGGCGGAACCGGCGGAACAGGCGGAACCGGCGGGCTGTGGGGCGCCGGCGGGGCCGGCGGTATCGGCGGGGACGGCAATTCCGGCGGTGGTGCCGGCGGGTTCGGCGGGGCCAGCGGGCTGTTTGGCGGCGGCGGGGCCGGCGGAGCCGGCGGGCAAGGAATTTCCGGCGGTGGCGCCGGCGGGCCCGGCGGGGCAGGCGGCAACGCCGGGCTACTGGGCGGACTGGTGGGCGCTGCCGGCGGGGAGGGCGGTGCCGGTGGCGCGAGCAGCCAAAGCGATGGCGGGGTCGGCGGGGCCGGCGGCAACGGCGGGCCGCTGTTCGGCGCCGGCGGGGCCGGCGGAACGGGCGGGGTCGGCTTTTCTAATGGTGGTGTCGGTGGGGCCGGCGGCGAGGCCGGCCTGCTGTTCGGCGACGGCGGGGCCGGCGGAACAGGTGGCGTCGGCAGATCTGGCGCCGGGGGTTCCGGCGGGATCGGCGGCGGAGCCGGTCTGCTGCTGGGTAATGGCGGTGCCGGCGGGGCCGGCGCGCTGGGTGCCACGGTCGGTGGCGACGGCGGGGCTGGCGGCAACGCCGCGCTGATCGGCACCGCCGGCAACGGCGGCAACGGCGGACCGGGCACCCCCGGTGGCAACGCCGGCGCTCAAGGTGCAACCGGACCGCTCCAGGGGATGTTCGATGCGGTGAATGCCCCCACCCAGGCGCTGACCGGGCGCCCGCTGATCGGCAACGGCGCCAACGGTGCCCCGGGGACCGGACAAAGCGGCGCACTCGGCGGGTGGCTGCTCGGCAACGGCGGGGCCGGCGGCTCGGGCGGGCCAGGTGAAAGCGGCGGTGCCGGCGGCGCCGCCGGGCTATGGGGCACGGGTGGGGCCGGCGGCTCCGGCGGTGCCGTGGGTAGCGGCACCGCCGGAGCTGGGGGGGCTGGCGGGGCCGGCGGGTGGTTGTTCGGCACCGGCGGGGCCGGCGGCACCGGCGGGACCAACTTTGGGCTCAACGGTGTTGGCGGGGCCGGCGGGGCCGGCGGCGCCGGCGGGCTCTGGGGTGTTGGTGGGGGCGGCGGCACGGGCGGGAGCAGCTTTGGTGGCGGTAGCGTCGGCGGGGTGGGCGGGGCCGGCGGCGTCGGCGGGCTGTGGGGTGTCGGCGGGGCCGGCGGCACCGGCGGATTCGGCCCAGATGGCATTGGCGGCGTCGGCGGGACCGGCGGTGCGGGCGGGCTGCTGTTGGGCGCCGGAGGGGCCGGGGGGACCGGCGGGGCTGGCAACACTGGCGGAACTGGCGGGGCGGGCGGCAACGCAGGCCCGCTGTGGGACGCCGGTGGCGCCGGCGGAAACGGCGGTTTCGGCGATTTCGATGGTGGAGCCGGCGGATCCGGCGGCAACGCCGGGCCGTTGTTCGGTGGTGGCGGCGCCGGCGGGGCCGGCGGGGTTGGCACATTTACTGGTGGTGCCGGAGGGTCCGGCGGCAAGGCTGGGCAGCTAATCGGCAACGGTGGCGCCGGCGGAGCGGGTGGGCACGGCCTCGCCGCCGACGGCGGTGCCGGCGGGGTCGGGGGTAGCGCCGTGCTGATCGGCACCGGGGGCAACGGCGGCAACGGCGGAACAGGCGGCGTCACGCCGGGCGGCGCCGGCGCCGGCGGCACCGGCGGGCTGCTGTTGGGGACAACCGGAATCGCCGGGTTGCCGTAGCTAGCTGGCGCGCGCGCCGTCGCGCACGACCGTTCGGAACAACCATGTGGTCGAAAGCCCAACCACGTCGATATGCCCGTGGAAAGGTCTGGCTCCCACCGATCCACGGGTTTTGACGATTCCGTGATGAACACCTCATCACGATCACGTTTCACGAATGCCGTGATCCGACCGATCGTGTCACCACGATGACAGTTCGCCTGCGCATCGGACCCTCAGCGAGTGCACCATCGACAGTGACACGTCCGGCGGATTTGAGGAGGCGAGTCAATGATCCGCGCTGTGTGGAACGGGACAGTGCTAGCGGAGGCACCGCGCACCGTGCGGGTGGAGGGCAATCACTACTTTCCGCCCGAGTCGCTGCACCGCGAGCATCTGATCGAAAGCCCAACCACGTCGATATGCCCGTGGAAAGGTTTGGCCCATTACTACAACGTCATCGTGGACGGCGATGTCAACCCGGACGCCGCCTGGTACTACCGGCGGCCCAGCCCACTGGCGCGTCGGATCAAGAACCATGTCGCGTTCTGGAACGGTGTGACCGTCGAAGGCGAATCCGAGGGCGACCGGCAAGGCCTGGCCCGCCGGGTCGCGGCGTGGCTGGGCAAATAGTTTGGCGATGACTGAGCATCTCGCGCGTACCCCGGGCCGCCGCGTGGCGACCGCGGATCGGCTGCCGATATGGCGGATCGGTATCGCTGGCGGGCTGGTCGGCATGCTGTGTTGTGTCGGCCCCACGATCCTGGCGCTACTTGGGATCGTGAGTGCGGCAACGGCTTTCGCGTGGGCGGACGACCTCTATGACAACTACGCGTGGTGGTTCCGCGTTGGGGGTCTCGCGGTGCTCGCCGTTCTGGTGTGGATGGCGCTACGGCAACGAAACCAGTGCAGCCTCAACGCAATCCGGCGATTGCGGTGGCGTCTGATAACGCTGCTGATAATAGCGGTTGGTACCTACGGCGTCTTGTACACCGTGACGACGTGGTTGGGCACCTTTGCATAGCTGCGGTCAGACGAACGGGGTTGCCGGCGACGTGTCCGACATGATTTCGGCGTTGTCGGCGGATGCCGTCCGGCCAGTGTGGCGTAGTGACAGGCTGCAGGCCGCTGCGGTGGCTAGCACCGCGGCGACGGTAAGCAGAGCGAGCTGATAGGTGCCGGTGGCGTCTTTGAGGTAGCCGGTGGCGTAAGGACCGGCAAAGCTTGCCAGGCTGGCTGCGGCATTGACCGCCGCGATGGCCACGGCGACCCGGGGACCGGCCAGCGCTGCGGTGCAACGGCTCCAGAAGGCGGGCGTGGCTGCAAGGATTCCGGCGACGGCGATTGTCAGCCAGCCCAGCGTCACCATCGGTGACATCGGGCTCAAAGCCGCACCGAGCGCGGCGGCGCCCGCGGCCACAGTCGGTATCGTGATATGGCCGATTCGGGCGCCTGCGCGGTCGATGCTGCGGCGACTCCAGACCAGCATGGCCACCGCAGCGACACCATAGGGCAGGGCCGACAGAGTGGCGGCCGTCAGGGTGGATGTGCCGTGTGCGAGCGAGGCAACCAGCTGGGGCAGGAAGAACTGCAACGCATACAGCGCGAAATACAGTCCCCCATAGACGACGGCGAATACGACAAGACGCCAACCGGCTCCGCCAGACCGACCGGCCGGGGTAGGGGTATCCTCGGCCAGCCGGGCCGACAACTCTGCGCGCTCCTGCGCGGTGAGCCAGCTTGCCCGTCGAGGGCTGTCCGGCAACAGCCGCCGAAGAAGCGGTGCCAGCACCAGTGTGGGCAGCGCCTCGATCAAAAACATCGCCCGCCAGCCGGGTAGCTCGGCCAGATGGACGTGGTCGACGATAAGTCCGGACAGCGGCAAACCAACCGTATTGGCGACCGGAATCGCGAGCAGGAAGGTAGCTACGGCGCGGGCTCGCTGCGCGCACGGAAACCACACGGTCAGATACGCGATGACGCCGGGGAAGAAGCCGGCCTCGGCGATCCCGAGGGCGAAGCGCGCCATATACAAGGTGTGCGCGCTGGTGACAAAGGCCGTGGCCGCCGAGCACACACCCCAGGCCAGGACAACCGTCGTGAGCGTGCGACCGGCGCCGAAACGCGCCAGCGCCGCGTTGGCGGGAACCTGGAATAGGACGTAGCCGAGAAAGAAGACGCCGGCGGCGGTACCGTACGCGGTGGCGCTCAGGCGCAGGTCGGCGTTCATCGCCAGGGCGGCGACGGAGATGTTCGCACGATCGACGAAGTTGATCACATACAGCACGAACAGCAGGGGCAGCAGCCGTCGCGCGGCCTTGCCTAGGGCATTGTGCGTGGGGCTTGCCGCAATTGTCGCCACTTGCGGCTCCTTCCTTCGGCCTGTCGGTCGATGTCTACCAATCACAGTCAGTCGATCAAATTCAGCCGCCCGACCGGTTACGGCAGTGCGGTGAAACGGATTTGGCGTTGCACCGGACGGGTTTTGCCGTCAACCTCGGCGTAGGGGCCAGCGAAGAACAGGCTGCGGCCGGCGCGCTGCGGCGGGGCCAGCAGGATGTCGCGGCCGGTTGACCAGGCGATGTGGTTTGCTTCCAGATTCGCGAACAGGCCGTGGGTGCCGTACTTCGTTGCGCAGGAGGCGTCCGCGGGTAGCCAGCCGTGGCCGGCGACGAAGAACTCCGCCCAGCAGTGGTAGCCGCACACCTCGCAATCCTGGGCACCGGGCTGCGGTTGCTCCAGGGCCTGACCGAGCACGAACCGAGCCGGGATGTCGATCGACCTACACAGTGAGACGAACAGCGCGTGGATGTCGTTGCAGTTGCCCACCGAGCAGGTCAGCGCATGCTCGGTGCTGCCCAGAAAAGACTGCTTTGTCGCGTCGTAGTCCATGGCGCCGGTGACGTAGTCGTAGATGCGACGGGCTTGCAAGAGCGGGTTGGTTTCGGTGCCGACGACGTCTTGAGCCAGTGTGCGGGTGCGCTCGTCCACATCGACGTGTGCCTCTGGGGTCAAGGCGCGGGTGAACAATTGCGCGGTGGCCAAGGGGCGGGCCCGTGCCGGGTCCGGTGCATGCCCAATCGGCCGCCGTTCCACGACATAGCGGATGGACAAACTTGGCGCTTTCGCCGAGCGCTGTCGGCTGTACAACATCAGGTTTCCGAACTCCGGCTCACGCGTGAGGTCATAGGGATCCTCGCTGGTCACCTCGGCGTCCAGGACGCGCTGAAAGGCGCCGTCGCCGATGACGGGGCACCACAGGTCGACGGTCCGGGCGCCTTCCGTGGAATCGATCGTGATGTGATCGGTGATTTCGAACAAGCTCGTCGCGGCCTCTTCCTGTGCGGATACCGCGGGGTCGGTGATGGTCATCGGATGGATCCTTTCCGGTGGGAATCGATTTGGTGTTTTGCTTGTCTACGATCGAACGACCGGCAGATCGGCGGCGAGCCATTCGGAGAACCCGCCGTCGAGGCGGCGGGCGGCAAATCCGTTGGGGCGCAGCAGTTCCAACGCGTCATAGGAATACACGCAGTACGGTCCCCGGCAGCAGGCGACGATGTCCATGCCGGACGGGAGTTCGTCGAGCCGCTCGGCGAGTTCGTCGAGGGGAATGCTCACTGCCCCGGGCAGGTGCCCAGCGGCGTATTCCGCGGCCGGGCGCACATCGAGGACCAGCACTGTCCCGGCGGCCGCCCGGGCCCGCAACTCGTCTCGGCCGACGGGTTCCAGGCCGTCTCTGTCGGTGTAGTACTCCCGCACCAGGGAGTCGACCTCGGCGAGATTGCGTTCGGCCACCCCGCGCACCGCCCGCACCACATCCCACACTTGGGGGTCCGACAATTTATAGATCACACGTTTGCCGTCCCGGCGGCTGGTCACCAGACCGGCGCGCCGCAGCTGCAGCAGGTGCTGGGAGGCATTGGCCAGCGTCAGCCCCGCCGACCGAGCCAGCGCGTCCACGCTGCGTTCACCCTGCACCAGCAGATCCAGCAGCTCTAACCGGTGACCGCTGGACAACGCCTGCCCGACCAGCGCGAACTGCTCGAAGATCAGCTTCTTCGCACCCTGCACGCGCCGCTCCATTCCCCAGGTTCAGACATTCGTATGTTCAATAGATTGTTTGATAATGTCAACCCGACACGCCGCCGTCTCAGGGTGTTGCTCTCGTCAATCCGGGTGATCGAAGGTCGTTGACGCCGACACCGCGCTGCGTGCCAGCGTCGCGGGCAGTTGCGGTCCGCCCGGGTCGTGAGTGGCGAAAGGTGTTGGTAAGCACGCTGTTCCAGGTTCCGGGGGCCGCACAGCGTTCATTGGTGGGCGTACGGGACGCCAGGGTGAGGGTCAAGCGGATTTCGACTCGATCACGCGGGCACGTCTGGGCGCGGGAAAGTCAACGTGGCGATGATGATTCGTCACCGTCACGTGGCTGACTGTCCACCGGTGGTCAGCACTTGGCGTCGACGTAGACCGTGGTGTAGAGCAGTTGTTCGATGGTGCCGTCGCTGCCGGGGACGGTGACGCGATGGGTGACATCTCGGCCGGGCCGGATGGCGGTCACGGTGCATTCGCGCAGCGGCCCATCGCCCACTTTGTTCAGGATCACCTTGTAGCCTTCTGCTTCAAGCTGATTGACCGCGTCGTCGGCTGACCCGGGCGTCGAGGGTGTCGGCGCCGCCACTGCTGGTGAGGCAAGTCCCAGGGACGCTGCGGTGAGGCCGATGGCGGCGACTGTGGCCATTGTTGAGCGCTTCATCTGCGTGCCCTTTCCTGTTGCTGGGATGAAGCCCGTTCAGTTCTTCGGGGCCTCAACGTTGTCGACGCCGTCGGCGGGCGCTGCGGTGGGTGCACAGCAGTTCTCGGCGGTGTCGGTGGTGTGGTTGGTGGCGCGGGCAGTGAGGGCGGCACCCGCCGTGATGAGGATGATGCCGAGCGCGGTGACGGTGATTGCGAGTTGGTGTTCGCTGATCCAGGTAGACAGGGTGGCGGCCACGCCGGTGAGCCCGCCGGTGCCGGGCCGGCCGCCGAGCTGCTGGGGCAGCCAGAACAGCAGCAGGTAGCCGCCGGACAGCACCAGCACGGCGCCGGCGATGCGGTTCACGTGGGGCAGCAGTTGGCGCAGGAAGCGGTTGATCAGGCCGCTGGTGAAGGCTGCGAATACCGCCAGCGACAGCAGCAGGGTGGCCGAGCCGGCGGCGTAAGCGCCGAACACCAGCAGCACCCCTGACAGGTTGGTGCTGGCCAGCGCTTGGTGACCACCGCGAGCAGCACCGTGATCGAGCAGGAGGCCGAGGCCAGCGCATAGCCAATGCCGAAGGCCAGCATGCCCATCGGCCCGTGCCGCGCGGCGCTGGAGCGGCGGGTGGGCAGCCGCAGGGGCAGATGCCAGCCGGCGAGCATGACCAGGCCAGCGACGGCGAGCAGCGCGCCGATACCGGCGGCCAGCCACGGGAAGACACCGACCAGGGAGCGCAGCCCGAGCGCGAGCAGCACCCCAATGACGGTGAGGGTGCCGGCGAACCCGGCGGTGAGGGCCGATCCGGCTCGCAGCCCGCCGGCCACCCGCGCCAGTGCACCTACCCGGCGGCCCGAGGGGTCGTCTGTGGTGTCGACGGCGTAGGCCAGGTAGGCGGGCAGCACGGCGAACCCGCACGGGTTGACCGGGGCGAGCATTCCCGCGCCGAAGGCCAGTGCCAGCAGCGGGCCGATCACGCGCCCACCTTGCCCAGTTCGGCGCGGATGGTGTCGGCGCCGGGTTCCACCGCGCGAAACGCCGTCCTACCGGAGGTGTCCAAGACGACGACGGTGGACACCTGGGTGGCCTGGTAGGTGCTCATCAGGGTGGCGTTGGTGTCGCGGGTGTAGGCCAGACCGGTGGCCTGGTTGGCGGTGAGGAAGTCTTTGATGTCCTGCTCGCTGTCGGCGGGGTCGATGTTGACCGCGACGAAGGTCGCCTTGGCCCCGGTGGCCTGTTGGGCCTGGCCGAGGGCGTGAGCGGTGGGGCCGCAGCCGCCACAGGCGACGGAAAAGAACAACAGCACACTGGGCCGCGACCCGTCGGGCACCGTGATCTGCTGGCCCTGCAGCGTCTGGGCGGTGAACGTTGCCGAGGCCACGGGAGCCGCGGTTTCGCCGGGGCCCGCGGCCGGCTCCGGGGCTGTCTGGTTGTTGGACCGCGACAGCGCCGAATAGAGCACGACCGCGATCGCGAGAACCGCGGCCGCCGCTACCGCGATCCACACCAGGCGGCGGCGGGAACGCGGCGCGGCGCGACGAGTGGTGGTGGCGGGCTGGTCAGGCATGGCTCGGTGCCCCTTGTTCGGATGGAGGGCTAACGGGTCCGATCGGAGTGGTGGCGGGCGGATGGGATCGGCGGGCGGCCCGAGTCATCGCGGGTGAAACCGCCAGGGCGCCTAGCGGTCCATGCCACCGCGACAAGAAGTACGAGGACGGCACCGGCCCCGATCATCCAGGGGTTGGCCAGCGCCGCAGCCAGTGCGCCGAGGGCACCGGCGGCGATCAACAGCGGAAGGGCGCAACACAGCACCGGCAGCAGCGCCAGACCGGCGGCAGCCAGTGCGGTGCGGGTGCGGTTTGGGCCGGGGCCGGTGGACATGGTGATCCTCGTGCGCTGGTTAGGCGTCCGGGCCGGTGATACGCATGCAGGCGGCCAGCGCGGCGGCGTTGTCGGCGGCCAGCGAGCGGGCCAACAACACCAGTTCGGCCACCCGCGGGTCGGCCACCCGGTAGTGGGCGAAGCGGCCTTGGCGGCGCAGCGCCACGTAGCCGCAGTCGGACAGGCAGGCCAGGTGGCTGGAGACCCGGCCCTGCGACAGGCCGATATGCGCGATGCACTCGCTGACGGTGTGCTCCTCGTCGAGCAGGAACTCCAGCAGCCGCAGCCGGGCCGGGTCGCCGAGGGCGCGGAAGAATTTCGCCACCATCTCCACCCCGTTGGGCGTGGTGGGCAGCAGTGCGGTGGTGCTGGGCTGGGACGCGTCGGCCACGGTTTGCCGTCCTCACATCGGTCATATTCTGTAGTATTCGGATAAACGAATATTACGATTGTATCGATATATTTGGCAAGGCGAATGCGTGCTGGCGAGGAGGCTGCGATGCGGTATGACCTGGCGATCATCGGGTCAGGGGGCGCCGGGTTCGCCGCGGCGATCGCCGCCCGCGGTAAGGGCAAGCGTGTGGTGATGATCGAGCGTCGCACGGTCGGCGGGACATGCGTGAACACCGGATGTGTGCCGTCGAAGGCGCTCTTGGCCGCCGCGGCGGCCCGCCACGACAGTGTTGATGGGCGGTTCCCGGGCATCGTCGTGACCCCGTTCGGCGTCGACATGCCGCGGCTGATCGGCGCCAAGGACGCCCTGGTGTCGGCGATGCGGGACGATAAGTACACCGGTCTGGCAGCCGACTACGGCTGGGACATCCTGGCCGGCACCGCCCGCTTCGCCCACGGGCCTGTCCTCGATGTCGGCCTGACCGCCGGCGGGTCGGCCCGGGTGCAGGCCGAGCACTATCTCATCGCGACCGGGTCGGCGCCGTGGGCCCCGCCGATCGATGGGCTGGCCGAGGCCGGGTTCTTGACCTCGACCACCGCGATGGACCTCGATGCGCTGCCGGAGTCGATGATCGTGCTCGGCGGCAACGCGGTGGGCCTCGAGCAGGCCCAACTATGGGCACGGCTCGGGGTCGAGGTCACCGTGGTCGAGTTGCTGCCGCGGTTGGCGCCGTTCGAGGAACCCGACGTCTCTGCGGTCGTCGCGCAGGTGTTCACCCGGGAAGGCATCGGGGCTTTCACCGCCACGACCGTCGATCGGGTCGAGCATGACCACACCGGGTACCGGCTGGGCTACCACAGAACCGATGGGCAAGACGGCGAACTGCGCGGCCAACAACTTTTGGTCGCCACGGGCCGCCGACCGGTCACCGCGTCACTGAACCTGGCAGCCGTCGGGGTGAAAACCGGAAACCGGGGTGAAGTCGTCGTCGATGACTACCTACGCACCAGCAACCCGCGGATCTGGGCGGCCGGCGACGTCACCGGCGCCCCGCAGTTCGTCTACGTCGCCGCCGCGCACGGAAACCTGGTGGCCGACAACGCATTCGACAATGCCCAGCGCAGTATCGACTACGCGGCGCTACCGCGGGTGACGTTCACCAGCCCCGCGATCGCCGCGGTCGGGATGACCGAGCTCGAGGCCATCGACGCCGGATACGACTGCGACTGCCGGGTGCTGCCACTGAACTACGTGCCCCGAGCGATCGTCAACCGCGACACCCGCGGCCTGATCAAACTTGTCGCCCAACGAGATTCGGGCCGCCTGCTGGGGGCGCACGTGATCGCCGACGGTGCCGGCGAGGTCGTCGCCACCGCGGTGGGTGCACTGAGCGCCAAGGCTACCGTGGCCCAGCTGGCCGAGCAGTGGTGCCCGTATCTGACCATGGCCGAAGGGCTCAAACTGGCCGCGCAAACCTTCACCCGCGATGTCACCAAACTGTCCTGCTGCGCCTGACAAGCACCGAGGAAACCTATGACGCACACCGCACCATTGAGAACCGATGAACTGTGGACCGTCGGACAGCTCTCCCGCCGCACCGGCATCCCGATCAAAGCCATCCGCGACTACACCGACCACGGTCTGGTCAACACCCTGGGTCGAAGCCGCGCCGGCTACCGCACCTACACCAGTGAGGCGCTGTGGTGCCTGCGGCTGATCACCATCCTGCGCGGTCTGGGGCTCACCCTCGCCGAGATCCGCGGCCTGACCCGCCCACAGCCGCAACCACCCGGACCGCGCCTCGCGAGGCTGTTGGCGACGTCCAGGGAACGCATCAACGAGCGGATCGCGGCCCTGCAGGCCACGTTGGCCGGCATCGACGCCTACGAGCGCGACCATCACGCCGAGCTGGCCGGGCACAAACCGCTGTGGGGCACCGAAGCGCGGCGGCGCGGCTGACAAGCACTTGACTCTCACCCCGGGGGAAGGCCCTACCGTCGCACACATCAGCCCGACAACCATTGCGAAGGAGCCGATCCCGTGACCGACCACACCGTGGCCGCCGATCTCAGCGACAAACTGTTCGGTGCCCCCGAGACGGCCGGCACCGGCGACAAGTCGCGTCTGCTGCGCGCCGCGTTGCGCCTGCTAGCCGACGGCGAACCGATCACCCCCGCCCAGTTGGCCGCAGCCGCCGGCGTCGCCGAAACCGACCTCGAACAGGCCACCGCCGGTGGCGACATCGAATACGACGACCGGGGCTGCATCATCGGCTGGGGCCTGACCAACAAGCCCACCCCGCACAAGTTCACCGTTGACGGCAAGCAGCTCTACACCTGGTGCGCCCCCGACACCCTGATCTTCCCCACCGTGATCGGGCGCCCCGCCGTCATCGAATCACCGTGCCCGACAACCGGAACCACCATCCGACTCCGCGTCGACCCGGACACCGGGGTGACCGACCTCGAACCATCGACGGCAGTGGTGTCGATCGTCGACCCGAACCAGATAGACACCAGCGCGGTGCGGACCACCCTCTGCAACCCGCAACACTTCTTCGCCACCGCCGAGGCCGCCCGTGACTGGCAATCCCGCTACCCCGGCATGAGGGTGCTGCCCGTCGCCGAGGCTTACACGCTGATCATGCGGCCCCTCGCCGACGCCATGCTCGGCGACGACGATCCCGACGTGTGCTGCTAACTGTCAAACCCCGTCCCACACCAGATCACCGGAATGCGAACACGATGACCACGACCAGATCCGCCGCGCCTGACGCGGCACCACGCGAAATCCAGCGCCTTGTCAACGACTTTCACACTCAGGGATTCGTGCACGTCGCACACATCGTCGCCGAGGAGGAAGTCACCGAACTGCGGGCCGCGGCCTACACGGTGTTGACGGCCGAACATGTCACCAAACGCAACGACAACTCCGGCATCGTGGCCACAGTTGATGCCTGGGAAGACAACGACACCCTGCGTCGGCTGGCATTACATCCCCGACTCGCAGCGATCGCCGGGCACCTTGCCGGTATCCCGCTGCGGGTCTTCGGCGGCGAAGTACTCCTCAAGACCCCCAACGACAGGCCCACCGGCCTGCACGACGACAAACCCTGCGAAATCGTGGACAGCCGCATCAGCCTGAACGCCTGGGTGGCGCTAGTCGACGTCCCGGTCGAGAGGGGCTGCCTGACGTTTCTGCCCGGGTCACACCGCCGCGGCGGCCCCGACCGCATCGATATGACCGACATCAAGTTCGACGACCTGCTGCGCGACGACGACGCCCACTCCTACTTGTTCGACCACTGGCCCGAACTACGCTGGACGCCACGGATTACCGTGCCGCTGCGCGCCGGCGACGTCACCTTCCACCACCGTCGCACCGCACACGCGGCCGGCGCCAACCAAACATCGCAAGACCGTGTGTCGATGGTGATCACCTACACCGACGCAGACGCGACATACAACCCCAGACCAGGCCACGATCCGCTGCCATACCAGCCAGGTCAGCCACTACCCGACGATCGGTATCCGCGCATCAGCAATTGACGCCCGCACCTCCTTTCCGCAGCAGCCCACCGCCTGCGATGTCGGTTGCGTGGATACCGAACGCAACCCTCAAACCATTCCGCTGGCGGCCAGGAATGAACCACCCGCCCGGTCTACTCAGCCAGCAACGACAACTCCCAACGGACCAGATCGAGCGCCGTGACTACGGCGGGGTCGTCTGGGTTCAACCCCTTATCAACAAGCACCGCACGTTCCACAGCATCCATGATGATTTCGACGCCAAGCGCCCACTCCGCGGTTCGCCCACAACGGAAACCGGCTCCGCCGTCAACGGATACGCCTGGCCACGCCCAACACCACCGCCGGCTTGCGATACTCCAGCCGTAATCGGGAACGAATAACTATCAGCCTGTTGCCCGTTAGGCCGAATCACACCGCAACCCCTAATCGGGAACAGTGATACACACCTCGATCGACCCCCAGTTAAACCCACAGAACTCTAAATGCGTTGTGGCCGAAGCGCAACACGCTGGGCGCGGGATCGCCGCCGCCTGTTGGGCAGCAGCCGTGAGCCGGTACAGCTCGGTAAGCCCCAACGGGTCGCGCTACATTCCTGGGCGTTCGCCCTAGTCCTAGTCGCTGGCGTCCAGGGCTACAAAGTCCAAGGGATCAGGGTTCGGCGCGGTAGATCCTGCCCACGACAGCCGTCGGCGTGGATGGTCGACAAACGTAACCGCCGCTCGCAGAGCAAATTCGAGTGTGGCCGGTGTCCGTCGTTTGGTCCGCTGACCGTAACGCGGCGACCATCGTCGCAACCCACGTACGCCCGCAAATCGGCTAGGGTCGGGCACCGGCGGAGAGTCACCTGATGCACAGGTACCGGTGTGGATGGCTTAGCCTGGCGTTGCTGGTGCTGTGCCCATCCAAGGCCGCAAACTCTCCGACACATCGGGGGAACTTCTGGAATCCTTCGTACCTCGACCGGTGTTTCAGGTCCTCTTGATGGCCCAGCCAGATCCCGAATAACCAGATCCCAGCCAATGTCATAACTGAGGCTATTGCGATTGTCATGTCCACTCCTTGTCGGATCACTTTTGTCGTGCTAATCGCTGCAACGGGTGCCGGGAGGCTGTCACTCCTCCAATGTCAGTGCCATGACAGACTCGGCCGTGACGCCTTGACCGCGCCGTCGGCGACAGCCTTGGTCCCGCAGCGGCGACGACATTGGACCGGGTGATCGTGCCCTCCGGGCTATGGCATCGTCTGGGCTTGTGCCCGTTAGGCACCCGCGAGATCTTTCGCGGCACCCCAGTTTGTTGGGCCTCGAGCATCCGACCACTGCCGAGGAAGATCGCCACGTGGCGGCTGCCGCCGGGTCCATAGAAGATCAGGTCGCCGCGCTTGGCCTGTGAGCGTGGAATATGCCGTCCGGCGTTGTACTGGTCGCCGGAGTATTGCGGGATCAGCACACCAACGCCGGCGAAGGCGTAGCGAGTAAGCCCGAAGTAAGCCCGGAGCAGTCGAACCCACGGTGTTGGCCTCCGAGCCCACACCGCGGCTGGGACCGGTCAGGCTGCCCCGGGGTCCCGCGCTAGCTTGGCTAGAGCCGCTGCCCGATGCCGGCTGCCGCGAGAGTCTGCCGGTCGGGCCCCCGGCCCTGGCAGCACGCAGCCAGGGTGCCGTCCACGACCACCGCGGGCACCGACGCGATTCCGTACCCGGCTGCAGCGTCGGCACCACCCGCTCGCAGATCCTGGACGGTCACCTCGCAATCCGGGCAGGCTAGTTCCTGCACCAGACGAACGGTCGGCTCGCACACCGGGCATCCAGCGACGAACACTTCAACCTGGCGCTTTGCCATCATCATCACCTCCAGCCCCAACGCTACGGGTTCCACTCGACTGGAATGTCAACCCCGACCCTTGCTGTGTGCGCGACTTTCACGTCACCGGATCCCATGCGCCGGAAACCGAACTCACCAGCTGCGCCACACCACCGGCGCCGGGACGGAAAGATGGCACTGCGCTGGCGTACGGGCGGCATCGTCGAGGCCGGCAATGGCTTCCGCGCGCCAACAGTTGCCGCCGCGGTAGCCGACCGACCGATCCTGGTCAGCTGTCATTCACTGCAATTTGAGGACTTTCGGCGCCATCAGCGCGGTGGTGGGTAGAGGTGGTGCACCACGAGGGCGGTGACCACGCCGCATGCGAAGTGCGGGATCAGATCGCTGATCCAGCCGATGATGCCCCAGGCTCCGGGGAGGGTACCCCGAGAACAGTCATCGGTCCATTGGTTCTGATCAACGCGAAGAGGTTGGCGGTCCGCGTAGCGACTAAGCTCAACCCAACAACAGTGGCTCTCAATACCTTTCGCCCTGGGCGCGATCGTCACGCGAAACTCGTGCGCTGCGCTCCTGCGCACAAAGGTGGACGCGAGTGTGCCCATTGCAGGTCGCCGCCAAAGGATCCGGGCCGGCAAGACCCGCCGTGAATCCCGGGCGGGTGGCCTTGGCCGATCTGCCCAACGACTATGAGTGATCACAGTTAGTCAGTACAACCGCAAACCAGCACTGATAATCACAGACAGTCAGTACGACGACAAACCAGATCTGGGAAGCATCACAAGTTCGACGAACCGGAGACCGTCGCTTCCCGAAACGGGAATGGTGAGAAGGCACCTGGTGCGTGCATCGTCTATTCCATGAGGATTCAACGATCAATCGACGTCAACGCATCGGCTGCCGACGCCTGGGTGCTACTCGCCGATGGCTTCGGCGACATCGGCACGTGGACAACAACTGTCGATCGTTCCCACCTCGTCGGTCGCCAGGTCGAGGTGGGCGCCCAGCGCCACTGCCAGGTTTCATCCGGCCCGTTCAGTGGCGACGAGGTGGTCGAACGTGTTATCGCGTTCGACCCCGGCAAGATGACCTACAGCTATGAAGCCGTTCGCGGCCTGCCGAGCTTTCTGACATCGGCGCGCAACACTTTGTCAGTGACACCGCTGGTTGGTAACCGGTGCCGTATCCACGCCAACGGGTTCATCGTGCTGCCGTGGTGGCTCGTGCCACTCGGCCCGATCGTCTCGCTGGCTCTGGGCTTCGTCATCCGAAAGTTCTTCCGCGACTTGCAGCACCGCCTCGAACACGGGGTGCCTCGCCCCGAGGTCGCCGCGCGCGGGCAGTGAGACGATGAAGCGATGAAGCTAGCCGAGTTCAACGGCCAGGCGGCACCGGAGGCGTCGAGCCCGTTCGGCGCGGTCTTGCGCTCACTGCGCCACCGGCACCGCGTCAGCCAGCTGGAGCTCGCCGACCAGGCCGGATCGACACCGAGATACATCTCGTTCATCGAGACCGGGCGATCCCGGCCCGGCCGCGAACTGGTGGAGCGCATCGCCGACGCGCTCGATGTCTCGGCCCGCGACCGTGCGGAGCTGCTCCGCGCGGCCGGACTCGCCGCCTCGGTCTCCGAGCACCACCTCACCGACGCCGAGCTCGACGCACATCGCATCGCGATCGAACGGCTGCTCTCGACGCACAAGCCCTTCCCCGCCTGCGCGATGGATGCCTACGGGCGGGTCCTCGCGCTCAACCGCCCGTGCGCCCTGCTCAATCCGGGAATCGACGCGCTGTCACCGGAAGAGCTGGTGGATGCCGCCGTCGGGCCGGGTCCGGTGCGCACAGCGATCGTCAACTTCGCGGAGGTCGCACACGGCTATGTCGAGCGGCTGGAACGGCGAGCCAGGGCGTCTACCGACCCGCGGTTGCGCGCGCTGGCCGACCGCGCCCGCCGGCATGTCACCGACATTCCGCGGCCCAGCCGCGAAGCGAGCAACCCGACGCTGACGATCCAGCTTCGGGTCGGCGACGACATGACGTTGTCGATGCTCGCCACTATCGTCCGGTTCGAGCACGCCTCCGACATCACGCTCGCCGAGTTGTGGATCGAGCTGCTGTTCCCGGCCGATGAGCCCACGCGGCGATGGTTCGAGGTTGCCGAGGCCGGCCGCTGAGGCTCTAACAACCACGGCACGGGCTCGCCGCCCATCCGACCGCAAGATCCTCTGTTTGTTGCATCTACAACTCAGCTTTCGCTATGGTCCGTGTTGTATCTACAACACAGTTTGCTTCCGAAAGGTGCCGCCATGTCTCAGATCGACCCGCTCCTGGAACGCAACCGTGCGTTCGCCGCGACCGGCGCCCACCAGGGCCTGAAGCCGCTGCCTCGCCACCAGGTACTTGTGGTCACCTGCCTGGAGCCTCGGCTGGACCCGGCCCAGTTGCTCGGTCTCGAACTCGGCGACGCCCTGGTCATCCGGAACACCGGAGGCCGGGTCACCAACGAGGTGATCGAGCAGATCGCGTTCATCGGACACGCCGCAGAATCCAGGTTCGGCGCCGAGGCGGCGGCCTTCGAAGTGAGCGTGATCCACCACACCAGCTGCGGAACCGGCGCTCTCGCCGACCCCGATTTCCGTCGAGGTTTCGCCGAACGCATCGGTGCGGACGACGCAACACTCGCCGAGCGGGCGGTCACCGACCCCGAAGCCACCGTGCGGGCCGACGTCGAGCTGCTGCGCCGGTCGCCTCTCCGGCCGGGCCGGGTCATCGTGTCGGGACACGTGTACGACGTCGACACTGGCCTCATACGGACCGTCGTCCCCAGCACGCGCTGACGGAGGGGATTCGATGAAGCCGCGCATCCTTGTCACCACCGGCGCCGGACGCACCGGATCGGTCGCCGCTCTCGAACTGGCCCGCAAGGGATTTCCCGTCCGCTGTCTCGTCCATCGCGACGACCAACGTGCGGCCCGGCTGCGAAAAGCCGGCATCGAGGTCGCCGTGGGCAGCCTGTATGACTGGCGCGATCTCCATGCCGCACTGCACGATGTGCAGCGGGCCTATCACTGTCCGCCCTTCGACTCACGCCTGCTTCACGGCTCCGCGATGCTCGCAATGGCCGCGCAGGAGGCCGGGCTCGAGGTCGTCGCACTCATGAGCGCCTGGAATCCCCACCCCACCCATCCGTCCATCGTGCAGCGCGAACACTGGCTGACGAACAACCTCTACCGGCGGCTGCCGTTCGACGTCATTCACGTCAACCCGGGTATGTTCGCGTTCACATACTTCCTGGGCCTTCCCGCGATAGTGCACATGGGCCTGCTGGCGTTGCCGTTCGGCGACGGATTGAATGCACCACCGTCGAACGAGGACATCGGCACGGTGGCGGCCCGCGTACTCGAAAACCCCGCCCCCTACGTCGGACGGTGCCTGCGCCCGACGGGCCCTCGACTCCTGTCGCCACAGGATGTCGCGGCCTCAATGGGCGAGTTGTTGGGGCGCCGGATCCGTTACCGAGACGTGTCGATCCGGATGTTCGCCAAAGCCGCTGTGGCGCAGGGATTCCCGACATTTCAGATCGCGCAGGTCCGCCACTACGCTGCCGAACTGCGGGCGGGCGCCTTTGCCGACGTCACGAACCACGTAGAGGAGGTGTGCGGGCGCCCGCCGGAGGGCTTCACCGAGATCGCACGCCGCTACCTCAACGAGCCCGAGCGCGTCATGCCCGGACTCCGATTGGGAAGCCGCGCAGCAGCGATCGCCTTCGCCGTGCGCATGATGGCGGCGCGCGCTCCCGACCTCGATCGCTGGGAACGTGCCCGCGACTATCCACTCATCGCGAATGGTGCACTGGCCCATGACAACCCGGACTGGGTGGCCGCTGCCCGCCGCCGCCAGCTGTTCCTGCTGCCCGAAACCGCCCCGCCCACGGACACCCTGCGCACCGCATCGCACCGGCTAGAGAGGGAACCCATGTGATAAGCGCCCGGCCCTTTGCCGAGAACAAATTGGCCGAGATCAACGGTGTCCGAATGGCCGATATCGACGACTGTTCGAGCTGCAAACCGACGAAGTGGAGCGCTTGACCGGAATCGTTTCACAGACGCTGGGCCGATTTGCGCACGAGCACCTGTCCCTGTTCCGCAGCGAGGAGGTCGTGGAACCGACGCATATGATGTACCTACAACATACAGAAGGTTGTAGATGCAACAAAAAGCCCGAAACCTCGCCCTCGACATGCGGGAGGGTTGCCTGGGGGTGCGGATCGGCCGACTGCACCGTCTCGTGGCCCGCCGGTTCGATCACGCCCTCCGCCCCCAGGGATTGTCGCTCCCGCAGCTGGAGGTCCTCGGCGTCCTGATGCTGAGGGGGCCGCTGAAGCCGAGTGCCGTCGCCGACGCGCTGGCGGTCGAGCGTTCGACGATCAGCCGCAATCTGTCCCTCATGGCGCAGCGGGGATGGGTCGAGCTCGAATACTCACCCTCCGGCCGGTCGACGTCGGCCACCCTTACCCGCCAAGGAATCGAGACCCTCGCACAGGCGAGGACCGCCTGGGCTGCGGCCCAGCGTGACGTCTTGAGCCTCCTGGGCGCCGACTCCGCCGCGACCATCGACAACTGGCTCGAAGCACTCGCGGAATGACCTGCGAAATGATTGCCCATACTGCTTGATGCGCAGAAGGATTCACTCATTGCCTAGAGTCGACTCGTAGCGAAAAGCCGCGCCCTCGTTCGCCATGCCGTTCACGGGATACAGACCGTGCCTGAAACTGGGCATCCCGGCCGGGCCACCATTGCAGGCCGTGTCGTCGGGAACACACAACTCGATGGTCTTGTCATACGCGGGCCCGATTGCGATAGGCGGCGCACCGACATCGCGCAGGAACTGAATCGACCGCTCCCGAACAGGACCACCGCGGCGACATGGCTGGCCAACGCTTGCGGCATCGGCGAAGGCAACTCGGGTCGGTACTCAGCAGGTATTTCCTCCGCCACGACGGCCGCGGTGACGAACCTGGCCCCTGCCGCGCCTTGGGAACCCAAGCATTTCCTGATCTGATGACGCTCAATTCGACTACCGCCCTCCGGTTCCCGACCCGCGCCGCGCCTAGGACGCCGCTGATGTAATGGCCCCTGGTGGGTTGGCGTCGACGGCGTCCGAATTCTGACCCGTGACGGCATCTGAAAATTGACCCCTTGGATGGTCGGTCGGTGGTGGGGTCAGGCAATCGCCCAGCCCGCGGCTCCGTGGTGTAGGCCCAGGGCGGCCAGTCGGGCGAGGTTGATGGCGCCGGCTCGGGCCAGGATGTCGGTCAGGATGCGTTTGTGTCCGCGGCAGCGGGCTCTTCGGCCACCCCAGGGGCGGTGGGTGAAGTGGCTGATCTTGCGTTCCACCACCGGCCGATAGGTCCGGTAGTCCTGCTGCCAGGCCGGATCTCGTTGGCGCGCTTTGGCGTGCTGCAGCGCGGCTTCCCGCGGGTGAATGCTGATCACGCGCCCCCGACGGGACTTCGTGCACTCCGCCCGCAACGGACACGACTGACACAGCACACCGAAGCGCGCCACGGGGTGACGCACACCAGCGCGGATGCTCACGGTGTGATCAGCCGGGCAGGTGACGGTGCGGCCGGCCAGATCAATCCTGAACTGGTCTTTGGAATAGCCGTTGGCGTTGCGCACCGGAGGCACTTTGGCGCGCATGTCATGACCCCGCTGGGTCTGCTCATCCAGCGTAGCCCCGCCGGCGTAGGCCGAATCCCCATACACCTCAAACCCTTTGGACCCCGAACCATTCTGTGAGTCGCTACCGTCGTCATCGTCATCGTCCGATTCGGCATCGGCAGGTGCGCCCGCGACGGGTTCGTTCAGCAGCTCGTCGATGACCTCGCGATCGGCGGTGTTGGCCGCGGTGATGGCCACATTGGTGATCAGCTCCTCATCCGGATCCACACTGAGGTGACTTTTGTAACCGTCGAAGGTACGGGCCCGTGACTTGTGCCCGTGGCGGGCCTCGACATCGACGGTGGAGATCAGCCGATCCCGGGCCACCCGCCGGGCGATACGAAACACCCCATCCTCGCCGGCCTCGACGTCTTGGCCGGCCACCAACCCCAGCAGCTGGGCGGCTTCGGCGAGCGGCCCGTCCAACTCGCGGCCATCCAGCACCTCCAACGCCGCCTGGGCATCGCGGGCCAGCGCATCCACCAGCGACTCTCGGGCTTTCGGGTCGTCCCAGTCGCACGGCGGCTTACCCAGGCTGGCGTAGTCATCGTCGCGGGTCAGCACCTGCCGCACCGCACCCGCCAACGCAGGATCGGCCCGGTCAGCCACGGACAGTACTTTGCGGATCGCGGCCCGCAACTGGATCACCGTGTCCTGAGTGGCCACCGCATCAAACAACGGGGTGGAATCCAACACCCGCCGCCGTCCCCGTAACAACCCGGCCGCTTGGGCGGTGGTATTGACGTCATCGAACAACCGCCGCGGCCGATCGGACTTCCGCAGCCGGTTGCGCATCCCAACGAGCACCGTGGGGTGAAAAGCCTCCGCCCCCACTGTCAACCCGGCAGCGGCCTTCCAACGCAAGTCGAAAGCCAGCCGGTCACACGCTTCCCGATCCGACAAGCCCTCGTAGGCCTGCAACAGCATCACCGTGGCCACCACGCGCGCCGGCACAGTCGGGCGGCCCCGCGTCGAGGCCTTGAACAAGTCGGCGAAATAGTCATCGCCGAACAGCGCGCCGCCGTGCTCGGCCAACAGCCGATAGATGCTGCCCTCGGGCAACTGATCACCCACCAGAAGCATCGCGTCATCGAACCGGCCCTGCCGATTCTCACATCCCAACGCCACCCACCGATCCTCATGGCACACCCGCGCCAAACCCGGTCAGGCACGCCGAAACCCGGGCCACTAAATCAGCAGCGTCCTAGTAGCCCAGGCCGCCAGCCCAGCGCGTAAGCCAGTCCCCGGATTGGTCGGATGCCGGTACCGGCGGCGTAGCCGGTGAGCGCGCCAAGGCTCGAGAGTCGGCCGACCAGGATGTCACCGGTGCCCGGGATCGTCAGGTGAACGAACTTCGCCGGGGTCTCGACGGTTGGTTCGGTCGTTGTGCTCGGCGGCCGACCGCCGACCGCCATGTCCAGCTAGGCGATCGCATTGAGCGTGGTGGTGCCCGGTCGGCTGGTTCTCATCGGCAATGCTTCCTTGAGTGTCATGTTTTTTCCGCGATGATGAGGGTGTATCCGATGCGTCCGGCCTTGACCGCGTCGGTCACCAGCCTCGTGTATGCCAGCACAGCGTCGGGTGCAACGCCGTTGTCGGCGAGGAGCTTTGGGACTGCGATGCCCAGGGCGGTGATCCGCGCGTCGACGCGGTCGATCATTTCCAGCAGGCTCTCGTCGTGGGATTCGATGTGCCGCACCTGAAGTCCGGCGCTGGCGAGGATGCCGGTGTAGTCGGTGACTGTGCGGGCGTCGGCAACGCAGGCGACCCAGGCGGTGAGTGAGCTCAGCTCCGCCGGTAGGCCGGCCCCGGTGATGGTGACGTCGGTGATGCCGGCCAGGCCGCCCGGACGCAGGATCCGCGCGAACTGATGAGCGGCGGCGCTCTTGCCCGGGAAAGTGCACAGCGCGCATTCACACACCAGCGCATCGAATGCGTTGTCCGGCAACGGAAGTTCTTCGGCGTCGCCGTGGTGGAATCGCACCCGCTGGCCCAGCCCGGCCTGCGTCGCGGCGGCCTGGGCACGGTTGACGTTGATCTCGCTGAGGTCGACGCCGTCGACGGTGACGTGGTATTCGCCGGCGAGCAGGCGGGCGGTGGCGCCGGGTCCGGAGGCGACATCGGCCACCCGCTGGCCTGACTGGAGCCCGAGCTGATCGGCCAGTCTGCGGGTCAACACCGCGCCGCCAGGGTGATACGAGTCGCCCAACAGCAGGGCGACGATGTCTTGGGAATAGGCATCGGCGCAACAGGCCTTGATCTGCTGCGGCGGGAGGGTCATCGGAGCACCTGTTTGGAGCCGTGCGGGGAGTCGGCCAGCAGCCCGGCGAGCGGGGCGGCGTTGGGCACGATGTCGGGCACCGGCACGCCGGTGAGCTGTTCGCGGATCTGCTCTCGGTAGCCAACCGAGTTGTAGGCGCAAAACGGGATCAGCCGCCCGTCCGGGGTCAGTTGCTGCACGCAGCATTTCATCAGCTGTTTGACGTTGAGGGTAAACGGGTCCTGGAAATCCTGGATCACGATCGCGAACACCCGATCGGTGAGCTGCGCGAGCGCCTCGGGCAGGTTGATCCCGCAAGCGTCGGCGCAATCCAGGGCGGCGGCGGCCCGCTGCAGCTGCTCGATCGTGGTGTCGGTGCCCATCACCGCCGATGCGGACCACAGCTTCTCCAACGCTTCCCGGATCGCCAGATCGGGGATTACCCGGTTGGAGACGTAGTCGAGGTAGTCCTCAATGTCGAGCAGCCGCGGAATCGGGACTACATGCTCACCGTCGGTGAGCAAATAGGTGATCGATCGACAACTCGGGAAGCAACACGGAACCGGGAAGAAATCGTCGGCCTTAAACCAGTCCGGCAATTGCGCGGCTATGCCGTGGACGATATCGGAGTTGGTCAGCCGGGTGAGGGGGTCGAACTGGACGTGCCGACCGGCGTGGGTGACCGGCTGGAACACCACCGATTGCACCCCGGGCCGCGCCATGCCGTGGCGGATGATGGCACCAAGTTCGTGATCGTTGAGACCACGTTCCACGGCAGCGACCAGACTGACGGTCAGGCCCGCCTCTGCGCAATTGTCCAGCGCGCGGGCCTTGATGTCCCGTAGATCGCGGCCCCGGATCTGGCGGTGGGTTGCTTCCTCGAGGCCGTCGAACTGCAGGTAGATGTGGACGGGGCGGCCGGGCTGGTTGCGTTCGGCCAGGTTGGCGACGAACCGACGATCTGATGCCAGCCGGATGCCGTTGGTGTTGATGATGACGGTCTTGACCGGGCGGGCCTGGGCGGCGTCGACGAACTCGAGGATCTGTTTGTGGATGGTCGGTTCGCCGCCGGAGAACATCACGACTTCGGGTTCTCCCTCGGCGGCGACGAACGCGTCGAGCATCTGTTCGCATTGCGCCAAGGTGATGGCGTACCCGTCATGCTGGTGACCCGAGTCGGCGAAACAGATTGGGCAGTCCAGGTTGCAGTGCGTGTTGACTTCGATTAACCCCAGGCAGGCGTGCTGCTTGTGGTCGGGGCACAGGCCGCAGTCGCTGGGGCAGCCATCACGGATCTCGGTCTGGAATCGCAGCGGAATGGTGCCCGGCTTGTTGAATCGTGTTGATTCCATGTACATCTGGGCATCCCCGTACACCAGGGCTTCGAACTCGCCATGGTCGCGGCACCGCTTACGTAGGTACACTTTGCCGTCGCGGATGTTGACTTGTGCGTCCACCACGACCTTGCAGACCGGGCAGATGCTCTTGGTGTACTCGATGAATACCTCATTGCGATCTTGCTTCGTCGTCGCCACCGATGCCCCACATTCCGTCGACCCATGCACTTGGGCTAGCTCAGCACGGGGTAACCCGTGCGCGGTGAGTAACTGTCAGGAGCCGAACAATCCGCTGGTTGTGTCACCAGGACGATAGTTCGCGTGAACACAGCACCGTACTAGCGTGCTAATGAGGCAAAAGATCCGCGTGAAACGTGTTGGCTCGTGCCCTGTCAGCGGGCGGACGCGATCGGTGCCGATCAGCGCCGCAGCCGCGACCGCAGGGCGGACCACCATCCGCCGCTAAAGATCTGCTGGTCGAGCAATTCGGGCGCCTGCTCGATGCCTCACCAATAGATCCCACTCGACGAGTCCGAGTCCGCTACTACGCTAAACCCCCAGACGTCCCAGCCGGCGAGGTCTTAGCTCTCAACGCTGACGAAGTGATCTGTCTCGACTCGCAGGCCTTGGTCGCGTTCGCACCCAGCCGGGTATTGGTCTTCAGTGATCACCGGCCCGTCGGTGCATGATCAGGAGGCGCGGAAGCCCAATGACGAAGTCCCACAACGCGAGCGGTCCACCGATCCACAGCGGCTTCAGTGCACCGATCGGGTTCGGGGTCTTGAGCTTGAAATCCGACGTGTCGAAGGTCTGCTTAGCTTGGAGCGCGGCAAGGACCGCGCCGAGTTTGTCTGTGTTGTTCCAAGCACTTCGAAACACAATCTTTCCGTCAACGTCGATGATGTAGATCGAGTTTGGCATTGCGCCGTAGATATGGTGTGCGTGCCCGTCCATTGAGTCGATCAGCACCGTGCGCTGCTCATCGTAGACACTGGGCAGCCGCAGGGCATCGAAACGCTTGTCGTCAGACGATTCGTGTGCGCGGGTTCGGTTTCCCGGATGCGCCTCCCGCACGTACAGGAGGAGAAAATTCATGCCCGGATACTTTGCGGCGTACGCCTGCATCGGCGGTACCGCCTGAGCGTACATGGGACACGTCACGCTTCCGGTTTCCAGGACGATCGGCTTGTCCAGGTAGTCGGACAGGTGTACCCGCCTGCCGTCCACGGTGGTCAGCTCACAGTCGACGTATTTGTCGCCGACACTGAGCCCGGTGAAGTGCTCGAAGTCGTAATCGGATGAGTGAAATCGTTGGTAGTTGTAAGCCTTTCCAATTCTCGACATGGGACCTCCGGTTCTCGACTCCCTGGCGCGAACGGGTTCGATGTTAGACGAACGGGGTTGCAGGCGATCTGTGTGACATGACTTCGGGCTCGCCGGCGCATGCCATCCGGCCAGCGTTGCGCAGTAGCAGGCTGCACGCCGCCGCGGCAGCCAGCACGGCGGCGACGGTGAGCAAAGCGACATGGTAGGTGCCGGTGGCGTCCTTGAGGTGGCCGGTGGCGTAGGGACCGGCAAAGCTTGCCAGGCTGGCTGCGGCGTTGACCGCCGCGATGGCCACGGCGACCCGGGGACCGGCCAGTGCTGCGGTGCAACGGCTCCAGAAAGCGGGCATGGCCGCAAGGATTCCGGCGACGGCGATCGTCAGCCAGCCCAGCGTCACCATCGGTGACATCGGACTCAACGCCGCACCGAGCGCGGCGGCGCCCGCGGCCACCGTCGGTATCGTGATATGCCCGATTCGGGCGCCAGAGCGGTCGACGCTGCGGCGGCTCCAAGCCAGCATGGCCACCGCGGCGACACCATAGGGCAGGGCCGACAGGGTGGCGGCCGTAAGGGCGGCGGTGCCGTGTGCGAGCGAGGCGACCAGTTGGGGTAGGAAGAATTGCAGCGCGTAAAGGGCGAAATACAGTCCCCCGTAGACGACGGCGAATAGGACGAGCCGCCAACCGGGTCCGCCCGAGCGATCGGTCGCAGCAGGGGTGTCCTCGGCGAGCTGGGCCGACAGTTCTGCGCGTTCCTCGGCGGTGAGCCAGCGCGCCTGTCGAGGGCTGTCCGGCAACAGCCGTCGAAGCAGCGGCGCCAGCACCAGCGCGGGCAGCGCCTCGATCAAAAACATCGCCCGCCAGCCGGGTAGCTCGGCCAGATGGACGTGGCCGACGATCAGGCCAGACAGCGGCAAACCAACCGTATTGGCGACCGGAATCGCGAGCAGGAACGTAGCTACGGCGCGGGCTCGCTGCGCGCAGGGAAACCACACGGTCAGATACGCGATGACGCCGGGGAAGAAGCCGGCCTCGGCGACCCCGAGGGCGAAGCGCGCCATATACAAGGTGTGCGCGCTGGTGACAAAGGCCGTGGCCGCCGAGCACACACCCCAGGCCAGGACAACCGCTGTGAGTGTGCGCCCGGCGCCGAAACGCGCCAGCGCCGCGTTGGCGGGAACCTGGAATAGGACGTAGCCGAGAAAGAAGACGCCGGCGGCGGTACCGTACGCGGTGGCGCTCAGGCGCAGGTCGGCGTTCATCGCCAGGGCGGCGACGGAGATATTGGCACGATCGACGAAGTTGATCACATACAGCACGAACAGCAGGGGCAGCAGCCGTCGCGCGGCCTTGCCTAGGGCATTGTGCGTGGGGCTTGCCGCAATTGTCGCCACTTGCGGCTCCTTCCTTCGGCCTGTCGGTCGATGTCTACCAATCACAGTCAGTCGATCAAATTCAGCCGCCCGACCGGTTACGGCAGTGCGGTGAAACGGATTTGGCGTTGCACCGGGTGGGTTTTGCCGTCAATCTCGGCGTAGGGGCCAGCGAAGAACAGGCTGCGGCCGGCGCGCTGCGGCGGGGCCAGCAGGATGTCGCGGCCGGTTGACCAGGCGATGTGGTTTGCCTCTACATTACCGACCACCTCCATCACTGCGCCCTGACGCGCAGCCCGTCTAGGTCGGTTATCTCGATGACTGCGTACCCAATGGTGATCAGCCGAGCGTGCTCAAACTCCTTGAGGATCTTGTTGATCGAGGGGCGCTGGGCTCCGAGCATGGCCGCCAGGGTGCGCTGGGCGAGTTCGACACGGGCATCGACGGCCTCGTCGAGCAAGAGTTGCGCCACCTGCTCGGGTAGCGACCGTCCAAGCAAGCCCATCAACCTGATCTGGCTTGCCGACACCCGTTGTGCCACGCTCGACAGCCACCGCCGCGCAATGGCCGGGTGGGTCGCCAGCAGCCGCTCGAATGCCTGCCGGTCCAGGAACAGGCACGTCGCGTGGGTCAAAGCGCGCGCCGTGTAGGCCATTGGCATCTCCAGCAGCAGCGAGATGTCTCCGTCCACGTCGCCGGGATGAAGGATATTCACCACAGCACGGCGGCGTCCGGTGCCCAGACCGAGCTCGATCTGGCCCTGCCGCACAATCCACACCCCGTCCGCGGCGTGACCGGCGTGGAAAACCACTGCGCCTGGGGCAAACTCCTTCGCCTGCAAGGTCCCCGCCAGCGCCGCCAGGTCGTCGCGGTGCAATGGTGCTGAGGCGCCACGCCCGACGCATCGCGCAATCCAGGCTGCCTGTCGGACCTGGGCTTCGGAAGCCGACTCACCGCCGGTTAGCGACTGCACGAAATGCCGAAGCGGGCCCACCGACTGGTCTGACATCGTCCCTCCTCGACAGCAAGTCGATGCTGTCATCGTGCTGACAATTGTGCTTCAGCGTGGATCGCGTGCGCGTTGGCTTGCTCTGAATGGGCAATTAGGCCGATCGGAAGGAACAAGCAATGATCACCGCACGCGGTCCGCAAGCAGCGGCGAAGGTCACCGCCCGAGACCTCGGCAGGGCGGCCGGATGGGGTGCCGGCGCAGGATTGGTCGCCTCGGTCGTCATGGCGATGTATGCGATGTTCGCGGCGGCCACCTACCAACACACCGGGTTCTTCACGCCCCTGTACCACATTGCGTCGACAGTCATCGAACCCGACACCATGATGACGTCCATGCTGCAGGCGACGGCTGGTCATTCGTTCACGTTCGCCTCGGGGCCAGCCGCGCTCGGAGCGCTCATCCACATGATGGTCGGCGCGATATACGGCGCGGTGTTCGGCGTTCTCATTCGGCTTGCCCGCGCCCACGGGTTGATAGTGCCGATAGCCGGACTGGTGTGGGGCGTGATCGTCCTCGCCGTCAGCTCGTGTATTGGATTGCCCATCGCCGCAGCAGTACTCGGCGCCGGCTATCCGATCCGGAATATGGCTGCATTGGTCGGCTATCCTACGTTCGTTATCGAACACCTGATTTTCGGCGCCACGCTGGGCGTGCTGGTGCAAGCCCGTTTTACGCGGCGCTGATCGCGGTCGACGGGTGGTGACCAGAGATGCCTCGAAACCCGCACGCAACGTGGTCGCGCCCCAGCCAGGCAGCGGCGATATTCCTGCGCGGCTACACCATTCGCGCCTCGTCGCCGATCGCACTCGTCGTCGGCACGATCCTTTCAGCGGTCAACCAGGGCGCCGTCATCGCCGGGGGCCAGGCCGACACCAGCACTTGGTTGCGGGTGGCCTTCAACTACGCGGTGCCGTTCGTGGTAGCCAGCCTCGGCTACCTATCAGCCCACCGCAGCAACGTTGACGAACACACCGACCGTGCAGTCAATCTAGGTACCGGGGGTGGTACGGGCGACGTCGGCCAAGAGCAGTGACGAGGTCGCACGCGCGGTGCCGACGACGTGGACATCAGATCTGGAAGTTCGTTGGTGCGCCTGCCTTTTCCCAGGACGGTTGCGGCCGTTGCTTCGCGGGATCCTGCCGACGGGATGGGAACTGTGTGCGCGCTGACAAACTGATTCTTGGCGAGGCTTCGCCAGCTGTATGGTGCTGGTATGCCTACTCGATTGTCGCCCGGCGCGACCGTGCCGGGCCGCCGCCTGCAGGACATTAGTGGCCAGGCTGTGGACGTGCCGGCGGGGACCGGAAGGACACACCTGCAGTTTCGGCGGTTCGCGAGCTGCCCGATCTGCCACCTGCATCTGCGCAGCTTCGCCAATCGCCATGAGGAGGTTGCAGACAGTGGCATCACCGAGGTGGTGTTCTTTCACTCGGCGGTCGAAGCGCTGCGCGGTTACCAGTCGTTGCTACCGTTCACCGTGATCGCCGACCCGAACAGGGTGCAGTACCGCGAGTTCGGGGTAGAGACAAGCTTGGGCGCAATCACCCATCCGCGGGCGTGGTGGGCTGCCTTGCGCGGGGCGGCAGCGATGTTGCATCGCAACGATCCTGATCGGGCGGGCGTCGGACTCGGTGACGGCACAACGCATCTGGGATTGCCCGCCGACTTTCTCATCGATCCCGACGGAACCGTTGCCGCTCTGCACTATGGACGTCACGCCGATGACCAATGGTCGGTGGATCAACTAATAGACATCAACCGCTCGTTGGGACGCGCGCGGTGACTCAGTACCGCCTGATAGGCGCACTTACCGTTGTGGCGGTTATCGCCGCCTCGTGTGGTTCGCAGCCGAAATCCCTACCCACAGTGGCGCCCCTCGGAGGCCCAGCGGCCGCGAGCCCGGTGCCGGCAGGTCGAACCGTTCCCGCCCGGCTGCAGTTCACCGCCAAAACCGTTGATGGGCAGGACTTCAACGGGGAAAGCCTGCTGGGTAAGCCGGCAGTGCTATGGTTCTGGGCGCCCTGGTGTCTGACGTGCCAAGCCGAAGCGCCGATGGTCGGCCAGGTCGCCGCGTCGCACCCGGAGGTTACCTTCGTCGGGGTGGCTGGACTGGACCAGGTACCGGCAATGCAGGAGTTCGTCGATAGATACCCGGTGAAAAAGTTCACCCACCTGGCCGACGCCGACGGGTCGGTCTGGGTGAGAATCGGCGTCACCCAGCAACCCGCGTTCGCGTTCATCGGCCCGGACGGCAGCATCGACGTCGTAGCGGGCCGGATGTCTGAGGCCGAGCTGGCCCGGCGGGTCACGGCGTTAGCCAACCAATGATTGACGCCGCGGCTCTCCGCCTTCGCGCTGGGCGTGGACTGGTGGCTGCGCGCAAGTTGTTGCCTCGCGTGTGATACTGCCCGAATGACGATGGCTCGGTTTCGTCGCGGCTCGGAGTTGTTGTTCTCTCCCGCCAATGCAATGAGGCCGCCAGCCACCGGCGCGCTGATCGCGTTGGTCGGTCTTCGGTTGCTGGCCGGGCTGATCTGGCTCTACAACGTGGTCTGGAAGCTGCCGCCGGACTTCGGGGAGCGAAGTCGCGGTGGGCTGTACCACTTCACTCATCTTGCGATCGAACATCCGGTGTTCAAACCGTTCAGCTGGGCGGTCGAGCACCTCGTGCTCCCGAACTTCACCGCATTCGGTTGGGCGGTGTTGTTCGCCGAGTCAGCGCTGGCGGTGCTGCTGCTAACGGGGACGGCAGTGCGGCTGGCTGCATTGGTCGGAATTGGGCAGTCAATCGCGATAGGCCTGTCGGTGGCGGAGTCGCCCGGGGAATGGCCTTGGTCGTACGCAATGTTGCTCGGCATCCACGTCGTCTTGCTGTTTGTACCGTCTACCCGGTACGCGGCCGTCGATGCCCTGCGCGCGGCGACCGGTCCATCGGCCGCCCGGTCTACAGCGCGACGACTGCTCGGTGGGTGGGGGATCGCGCTTGGGCTGATCGGCCTTATCGGCGTATGGCGCAGTCCCGGCGGCGAGCAGTCGGCGAACGTCGGTGTAAGGCCGTTGGAGTTTTCGCTCGGTGACTACAACCTCCGCGGCGCCCTGCTATTGGTCGCAATCGCACTGGTAATGCTGGCGGCGGCGAAAGTCGGCTTGCGCGTACTGGCGATCGTCGCGGCGGTGGTAGCGGCGGTCGCCGCCGTCTCCATCTATCTGCAAGTCGGCAGGACTGGGGTGTGGCTCGGTGGGACGAACACCACTGCAGTTATTTTCGTTTGCGCCGCGGTGGTAAGCGTGACAACAGGATTCAGTATCGGACGCACGAAAGGGGCGTAATGGCCGCACCCGAGGCTTTGCAGGAAGTTCTCGCCATCGCTGCAGAACACGCCGAGCGGGTGGACACCGACGGCGCATTCCCGGCCGAGGCTGTCGATGCACTCCGCAGGAGTGGTCTTCTGGGTCTGGTGCTGCCCTCCGATATCGGCGGAATGGGCGCGGGCCCTGTTGAATTCACCGAAGTGGTCGCCCAGCTTTCGGCGGCCTGCGGATCGACCGCAATGATCTACCTGATGCACGTGGCAGCCGCTGTCACCGCCGCGGCGGCGCCCCCAGGCGGACTACCGGATCTGTTGGCGGACATGGCTTCCGGAAAGCAACTCGGCACACTGGCCTTCAGCGAGCGGGGCTCCCGTTCGCACTTCTGGGCGCCGGTGTCCACCTCGTCGGTCGACGGTGACGAGGTCGTCGTGCAAGCTGACAAGAGCTGGGTGACCTCGGCGGGGTTCGCCGACGTCTATGTCGTGTCTGCCGGTTCGGCAAACGGTGCCGCGGGAGACGTCGACCTTTACGCGGTTCCGGCCCACACAACGGGTCTGCGAGTGTCGGGCACCTTTACCGGGATGGGTCTGCGTGGGAATGCCTCCGCGCCAATGTCTGTCGATATCCGGGTTCCGGCGTCGTATCGCCTCGGCGCGATAGGCGGCGGGTTCGCCGCGATGATGGAAACGGTGCTGCCGTGGTTCAACCTCGGAAACGCTGCTGTCTCATTGGGTCTGGCTACCGCCGCCACCGGTGCCGCGGTAAAGCACGTCGCGACTGCCCGGTTGGAACATCTCGGTGGGAGCCTGGCCGAGCTACCGACGATCCGTGCTCAGATCGCCCGAATGGGCACCGCCCTGGCCGCGCAGAAGGCTTATCTGACGTTGGCCGCCAACAGCGTGAGTTCGCCCGACGACACCACCTTGGCAAATGTGCTCGGTGTGAAGGCGTCGGCCAACGACGCCGCACTGACCATCACCGAGTCGGCGATGCGAGTGTGCGGCGGTGCGGCGTTCTCCAAGCAACTGCCCATCGAACGCGCGTTCCGTGACGCTCGCGCCGGATCGGTCATGGCGCCAACCGCCGATGCGTTGTACGACTTCTACGGAAGAGCCCTTACCGGGCTGCCGCTGTTCTAGGAGGTGATCGTGTCAGGCGAACCCCTGGTCGTCGGGGCGGTGGCATACACACCCAACGTCGTCGGTATCTGGGAAGGAATTCGAAGCTACTTTCAGAGCTCCGAAAGTCCGGACACACAAATGGATTTCGTGCTCTACTCCAACTACGGGAGGCTGGTCGATTCGCTGATCGCAGGCCACATCGACATTGCCTGGAACACCAACCTGGCCTATGTGCGGGCCATGCTGCAAACGGGTGGGCACTGCACCGCACTGGCCCAGCGTGATACCGACGTGGACTACACCACCGTGTTCGTGGCACGTCCGGGCAGCGGGATGCGGGCACCCGAGGACATTGCCGGGAAGCGCCTCGCGCTCGGGTCCGCCGACTCCGCACACGCCGCGATCTTGCCGCTCTATTACTTGCGCCGAGCGGGGATAGCCGAGTCGGACCTGCACGTCATCCGCTTCAACACCGACATCGGCAAGCACGGCGATACCGGCCGCAGTGAACTCGACGCGGTGGACGCCGTGATGGCCGGTGAGGCCGACGTGGCGGCGATCGGCAGCTCCACGTGGGCGGCGATGGGCGCCGAGGAGCTGATGGGGGATTCGCTGGCCGAGGTGTGGCGCACCGACGGCTATTGCCACTGCATGTTCACCGCACTGGACACGCTGCCCGCCGCCCGGTACCAGCCGTGGCTCGATCGGTTGCTGGCGATGAGCTGGGACGACCCTGAGCATCGAAAGATCCTCGAACTCGAGGGTCTACGGCGCTGGGTGCCTCCTCACCTGGACGGATACCAGCCACTGTTCGAGGCCGTCGAGGAGCAGGGTATCGACCCACGATGGTGATTCTGGATCTGATGCGCCGGGTGGGTGGCCTTGCGCAGGGAGCCACCGCCGAGGTCGCCGTCTCTGGCGACCGGGACCGTGAGCTCGCCGAGCGGTGGTGTGCGCAAACCGGAAACACTGTTGTGCGTGCCGAAGTGGACCAGGCGGGAGTCGGCACCCTGGTCGTCCGACGCGGCCGCCCGCCCGACCCGGCGAGCGTCCTCGGCGCCGATCGGTTACCCGGCGTGCGGCTGTGGCTGTACACCAACTTCCACTGCAACCTGTCCTGTGATTACTGTTGCGTCGCCTCGTCGCCGCAGGCCCCGCACCGCGAACTCGGCGCCGAGCGAATTGCCCGGATAGTCCGCGAAGCCGCGGACTGGGGAGTGCGCGAATTGTTTCTCACGGGTGGTGAGCCGTTTCTACTGACCGACATCGACACGATCATCGAGAGCTGTGTCGACACGTTGCCCACGACTGTCCTCACCAACGGCATGGTCTTTAAGGGGCGGGCGCTGCGCGCGCTGGAGTCGCTGCCCAGGACTGGGCTCGCCTTGCAGATCAGCCTGGACTCGGCGACTCCGGATCTACACGATTCGCACCGAGGTGTCGGGACATGGGCCAAGGCCGTCACCGGGATCGGTTTGGCGTTGTCACTTGGCTTCCGGGTGCGCGTGGCCGCGACGATTGCGGCGCCGGCACCCGGCGAGCTGGCGGCGTTTCACGATTTCCTGGACGAGCTCGGGATAGCCCGCGCCGATCAGCTGGTCCGGCCGATCGCCTTGGAGGGCGTCGCGTCCGAGGGGCTAGCGCTCAGCCGCGAATCGTTGGTTCCGGAGGTGACGGTCACCGCCGACGGCGTGTACTGGCACCCGGTGGCAGCCATCGACGAGCGGGCCCTGGTGTCGCGCGCGATCGAACCCCTCGCCCCCGCGCTGGACAAGGTGAACCGGCTGTTTGCCGAGCAGTGGGCGCGGGCCGCCGAAGCGGCCGCCTTGTTCCCGTGCGCATAAGTACTGCGCGCCTTGTGGTCGAACAGGGCCACGGCTTGGCGTCGGGCATGGCGGCGATTTAGGTGACCGCGGCGGCGTCGAATCCTGGTGTGGCTCCCACTGATTGTCGGCCGGGCAAGGCACAATGCCGACCATGGTGCTGGGGGCAAATCAGGGTGACACTGCCGCCCTCCGCAAGGCTCGCGGCGCGTTCTTCACTCCCGAGGCCGTCGCGCGCTACATCACTGAGTGGGCCGTCCGCACCACGTCGGACCGCATTCTTGAACCCTCGTGCGGTGAGGCTTCGTTTCTGCTGGCTGCGGTCGACCGGCTCGCCGCGCTGCGCACCCCCGACGGTAGCGACCAGTACGCCGCCCTCGATGGCATTGAGCTCCATCACGACTCCGCCCGGGCGGCCCGCGCCCTACTGCGAAGCGTTGGGGTCGATGCCCGGGTGAGGTCGGCCGACTTCTTCTGTGTCGAACCCTCCGCCTGCTATGACGTCGTTATCGGCAACCCGCCCTATATCCGATATCAGGAGTTCTCGGGTGCTGCACGCGCGCGATCACGCGAGGCGGCGCTGCGGGCAGGCGTCGGTCTGACCAACCTCGCGTCGAGTTGGGCGGCGTTCGCGGTGCATTCGGCGCTGTTCCTGCGCCCCGGCGGACGAATGGGGCTGGTCTTGCCGGCCGAATTGCTGAGCGTGAACTACGCCGCCGAGGTACGCCGTTTCCTGTTGCAGTCGTTCGCGCATGTCGACTTGGTGCTGTTCACCGAGCGGGTATTTCCGGACGCCCAGGAAGAGGTGCTGCTGCTCCTCGCCGACGGCTATCTAGAGGGTCCGACCAATTACGCCTCGATTTACCAGGCCCGTAACGCCTCTGAGTTGGCGACGATCGCAGCTGGACGGACCTGGAAACCGCCGCGACCGGAGGAGAAGTGGACTCCCTCGCTCCTGTCGGCCGACGCGCTGGACGCGTACACGAGTTTGCTGTCGAGCGGCGGCTTCACCGTGCTCGAAAGCTGGGGCGACACGACGCTGGGCATGGTGACTGGCAACAACAAATACTTCGCGCTCTCGCCAGCCCGAGTGGCCGATCTTGGCCTCGAATCGACCGACGTCTTGCGGCTGTCCCCGCCTGGCAGCCGCCACCTCCGCGGCCTCGCACTCGGCACCGCCGCCCTCAATGAGCTAGGGCGCAATGGATCGGCCACCTGGCTGTTCCGGCCGGCGGGCGAGCCGTCCCCGGCGGCGTGGGCCTACATCGCCGCTGGAGAGGCCGCTGGTGTGGACACGGCCTACAAGTGCCGGGTGCGCAAGCCCTGGTGGCGCGTGCCACATCTAGCGCCGGCTGATCTGCTCCTCACCTACATGAACGCCGATACGCCTCGGCTGTCGACCAACACCGCAAAGGCCGCACACCTCAACTCGGTGCACGGCGTCTATCTCGCCCCGAAGCTCCGCCGACTGGGGAAGGCGCTGTTGCCACTTGCCTCACTAACGTCGATGACGCTGGTTGGTGCGGAGACCGTTGGCCGCGCTTACGGCGGTGGGATGCTCAAACTTGAGCCACGCGAAGCGGATCGGTTGCCGGTTCCCACGGCGGCGCTGGTGGAAGCCGCGGCCGAGCGCTTGACGAACATACGCCCCCAGGTAGCCGGGCTGCTACGCGGCGGCAAGCTCATCGAGGCCTCGAAACTCGTCGACGACGTCTTGCTCGTCAGGGAGTTGGGCATGTCTCGCGCCGAGGTTCGGGTGCTGCGAGACGCGCACTCCGAACTCACCGCGCGACGGGTCGCAAGAGGCCGCCGTGGCGCGGATTGACGACCTCCTCGTCGGCGCGATCAGGGCGGCAGGACCGAAGCCACCTGATGACGCCCCACAGGCCCACAAGAATCCATGGGGGAACAAGATCAGCAACGCGCTGGCGCTGGCGATTGCGCAAGAGTTGCGGGCGCGCGGCATGGATGGTGCCCGTCCGGGTGAACCCGGCGAAGTGGGTCTATCGGGCGCGGAGCGGCGGCTCGCAGGCGGTCTCGGAGCCAAGAAGGTCGACGTCACTTGGGCGACTGAGGAATCCGGCCTGATGCTGGCCTGCTCGGTAAAGACGATTATGTTCCGCGATGGCGTTGGCGGGCACTTTCAGAAGAATCTGACCAACCGGCGCGGCGACCTGCTATTCGAGTCGACCACGTTGCACCGCCGGTTCCCGTTCGCGGTCGTGGCCGGGTTCTTGTTCTTCGATATCGGGGCGGCCAGTGACGACACACCGCGCCGCAACAGCACCTTCGAGAATGTCTTCCCCCGATTTCGGTTGTTCACCGGGCGTGCCGACCCGGCTGACCGCGATGAGCAGTTCGAACGGCTGTACGTCTTGCTGGTCGACTCCAATCAGCTTGCCCCGTCGGTCATCTGCCATGAAGCAAACAGCCCGGAGGCGCCGGTCGCGCTTGGAGCTGTGTTCGATGATCTGATCGCACTGACGGCTGAGCGCAACTTTGACATGTACGAGACGCCGGGCGACGGCACCATCCGGAAGGCCCGCAGCAAGTAGGACTGTGCTGTTGCCAGCATGTCCGGGTAGGCGATCTGGTTGCTGCCGGGACGGTGACTGAGACGGTGTTGCCGGTGAACTTGACCATCGCGTTGCGGCCCCGCCGCGCAGCCGGACCGACCGCTCCCGGATCTCGTTGAGTCGCGTCACCCGGTCTCGGTGAACAGAACCGCTTGCTCGAACGGCAGCCGCGCAAAGATTCGCCGCCATCCCGGGGTGACCTGCGCCGCGGCTTCCGCCTTGCTGACGACGTGCGGGTCGGTGATCCCGAACGTTTTACCCCTGCGGCGCATCTGTCCGCCGCCGGCGGCGGTCAGGTTCTTCAGCCAGTCTCGGTCGGGTCCGTAAGTCAATAGGACCGCCACACCGGGCTTGCCGTCGACGGTGGTGGGGAACGCATTCACCGGTGTGCGGTACTGCTTTCCGGAGCGTCGTCCCACGTGCTCGATGATCGCGAACGCGGGAAGCCGGCCGGCCCACAGCCGCTGAATGGGGTTGGTGACGTGGCGATTGAACCGCGCTAGCCCTTCAGGAAGTTGCATGCAACCATCCAACTAGTACCTGATGGTTCATCTCAAGACCGCGGCGGGCTAGCCGAACGGCCCGCACCTCTATCGCCATTGGCGCCGTCGAGGCCACCGGTCCTGCCTCTCTCATCGGGTCAAGCAACCCCGTGCACGACAATCCGGCGTGCTTGCCGTTGGGACATTTTCGCGATTTCTGCTGGCATGATCACCGTCAGGCGGCACCGACCAATTTCGCCCGGTTGTGCACTCGGCACCCGCCCATACCGTCAACTCTTACACCCTGTAGTTGAGCGAGTCGCGGAGGCTGGGACACTGGTCGGCATGGGTAGCACCGACCAAGCGATCGCGAGCGCGCGCGCCTCGGCGAAGCTATTCGAGGACGCCTGCACGGTCATACCCGGCGGGGTGAACTCCCCGGTTCGGGCCTTTTCGGCGGTCGGCGGCACCCCGCGCTTCATCACCGCAGCACACGGCTGCTGGCTCACCGACGCCGACGGCAACCGCTACGTAGACCTGGTCTGCTCATGGGGCCCGATGATCCTCGGCCATGCGCACCCCGCTGTCGTTGAAGCCGTCGCCAACGCCGCCGCCAACGGCCTGTCGTTCGGGGCGCCAACCCCGTCCGAGACCGAGCTGGCCGCCGAGATCATCGGGCGGGTGGCGCCGGTCGAGCGGGTGCGGATGGTGAACTCCGGTACCGAGGCCACCATGAGCGCCGTGCGGCTGGCCCGAGGGTTCACCGAGCGGGCCAAAATCGTCAAGTTCTCCGGCTGCTACCACGGACATGTGGATGCGCTGCTCGCCGACGCGGGTTCGGGGGTGGCCACGCTGGGCTTATGTGACGACCCGTCCCCCCCAAGCGGGTGGGGGCACCTCCCGCGTGCGGGGGAGTACCCCCAGCGCCCGGCCGCGCCGCGCTTGCGATCGTCACGGGGGCTGCCGTCCTCGCCCGGGGTTACCGGCGCCGCTGCGGCCGACACAATCGTGTTGCCCTACAACGACATTGAGGCGGTACGGCAGACCTTCGCCAGTTACGGTGAACAGATCGCCGCGGTGATCACCGAGGCCAGCCCGGGCAACATGGGAGTGGTCCCGCCGGCGCCCGGCTACAACGCGGCGCTGCGCGCCATCACCGCCGAACACGGCGCACTGTTCATCATCGACGAAGTGATGACGGGCTTTCGGGTCAGCCGAAGTGGTTGGTACGGAATCGATCCGGTGGCCGCCGACCTGTTCACCTTCGGCAAGGTGATGAGCGGTGGGTTGCCGGCCGCCGCGTTCGGCGGGCGGGCCGAGGTGATGGGGCGCCTGGCGCCACTGGGGCCGGTGTATCAGGCCGGCACGCTGTCGGGTAACCCGGTGGCGATGGCAGCGGGGCTGGCAACGCTGCGGGCCGCCGACGACGCGGTCTACACCGCATTGAATCGCAACGCCGACCGGTTGGCCGCGCTGCTAGCCGAAGCGCTGACGGATGCCGGCGTGCCACACCAGATTCCACGGGCCGGCAACATGTTCAGCGTGTTCTTCGCCGACCAGCCGGTGACCGACTTCGCGTCGGCGCGGGCCAGCGAAACGTGGCGCTATCCAGCGTTCTTTCATGCCCTGCTGGACGCCGGTGTCTACCCACCGTGCAGTGCCTTCGAGGCGTGGTTTGTCTCGGCCGCTTTGGACGAAGCGGCGTTCGACCGGATCGCTCAAGCGCTGCCTGTCGCAGCCCGCGCCGCCCGGGAGGTCGCGCGCTGATGGCTGACGAAACCCGGGTCCACGTGGTGCGCCACGGCGAGGTGTACAACCCCACCGGCATCCTCTACGGACGGCTGCCCGGCTACCACCTCTCGCAGACCGGCGCGACGCAGGCGGCCGCGGTCGCGGACTTCCTGGCCGATCGTGACATTGTCGCCGTGATCGCCTCCCCGCTGCAGCGGGCCCAGGAGACCGCCGCGCCGATCGCCGCGAAGCACGACCTGCCGGTGGACACCGACCCCGACCTGGTCGAATCGGCCAACTTTTTCGAGGGCCGGCGGATCAGCCCGGGCGACGGCGCCTGGCGCGATCCGCGAGTGTGGTGGCGGCTGCGTAATCCGTTCACCCCGTCGTGGGGCGAGCCCTACGTCCAGATCGCGGAGCGGATGACGACCGCGGTGGACAAGGCACGCGCCCGCGCCGCCGGCCACGAGGTGGTGTGTGTCAGCCACCAACTGCCGGTATGGACGCTGCGGCGGCATCTGACCGGTAAACGGCTCTGGCACGACCCGCGGCGCCGGCAGTGCGGTCTGGCGTCGGTGACCTCGCTGATTTACGACGGCGACCGGCTGGTCGACGTGGTGTACTCCCAGCCGGCGGACGCTTGACCGCGCCGGCGACGATGCAGAGCGAAGCGATGAGGGGGCACCTCCCGCGTGCGGGGGAGAGCAGCGGCGCACTGACGATGTGGCGATGGCGGGCTTTGACCGTGGCGGCCCTGGCCCTGCTGATGGCCGTAGTCGCCGGCTGTTCCGGGCGCGACGCCGTCGCGCAGGGCGGCACCTTCGAATTCGTCTCGCCCGGCGGGAAAACCGACATCTTCTACGATCCGCCGGCCAGCCGCGGCCACCCCGGGCCACTATCCGGGCCGGACCTGACGGATCCGGCGCGCACGGTGGCGCTGGACAACTTCGTTGGTCAGGTCGTCGTGATCAATGTTTGGGGTCAGTGGTGTGGGCCCTGTAGGGCCGAAGTCACCCAACTGCAGCGGGTCTACGAGGCGACGCGCGGGTCTGGAGTGTCCTTTCTCGGGATCGACGTCCGCGACACCAGCCGTCAGGCCGCGTTGGACTTTGTCAACGACCGCCACGTGACGTTCCCGTCGATCTACGATCCGCCGATGCGCACTCTGATCGCGTTCGGCGGCAAGTACCCCACCACGGTCATTCCGTCCACGCTGGTGCTGGACCGCCAGCACCGGGTCGCCGCGGTATTTCTGCGGGAACTGCTGGCCGAGGATTTGCAGCCGGTGGTCCAGCGGGTGGCGGCCGAGGAACCCTTGACCCCTGCGCCGGGACGCCAATGACAGGTTTCACCGAGATCGCCGCCGCGGGGCCGCTGTTGGTTGCTGTGGGGGTGTGCTTGCTGGCGGGGCTGGTGTCGTTCGCCTCGCCGTGCGTGGTGCCGCTGGTGCCGGGCTACCTGTCGTATCTGGCGGCCGCGGTTGGGGTCGACGAGGCTGACGGCGCCGTCAAGGCCCCGGCCCGCTGGCGGGTGGCCGGATCCGCGGCGCTATTCGTGGCCGGGTTTACCACGGTGTTCGTGCTGGGCACGGTCGTGGTCCTTGGTATGACGTCCACGTTGATCACCAACCAGCTGGTGTTGCAGCGGGTCGGGGGGGTGCTGACCATCGTCATGGGGTTGGTTTTCGTCGGGTTCATTCCGGCCCTGCAACGTCAGGTGCGGTTCAGCCCGCGGCAGTTGACCACGGTCGCGGGGGCGCCGCTGCTCGGCGCGGTATTCGCGCTCGGCTGGACGCCGTGCCTGGGGCCGACGCTGACCGGGGTGATCACGGTGGCCTCGGCCACCGACGGCGCCAACGTGGCGCGCGGAATCCTGTTGGTGATCGCCTACTGCCTAGGATTGGGGATTCCGTTCATCCTGCTGGCGTTCGGTTCAGCCGGGGCGGTGGCGGGTCTGGGCTGGCTGCGTCGGCATACCAGGGCCATTCAGGTGTTCGGGGGCGCGCTGCTGATCGTTGTCGGTGCGGCCCTAGTCGCCGGGGTGTGGAACGACTTCGTCTCCTGGCTTCGCGACGCGTTCGTTTCCGACGTGAGGCTCCCGATTTGACGGCGCGAGAGGTGGCGCGAGCAGACGCAAAAGCACCCCAAAATGGGCCATTTTGGGGGCTTTTGCGTCTGCTCGCGGCAAAAGCGCGCAACACCTGGCGCTCGCTGACGTCGATGGGCACCGCGCTGGTGCTGCTGTTTCTGCTCGCGCTCGCCGCGATCCCCGGGGCGCTGCTGCCGCAGCGCAGCCTCAACGCCGGCAAGGTCGACGAATACCTGAAGGCCCATCCGCTGATCGGCCCGTGGCTCAACGAGTTGCAGGCCTTCGACGTGTTCTCCAGCTTCTGGTTCACCGCCATCTACGTGTTGCTGTTCGTCTCCCTCGTCGGCTGTCTGACCCCACGGTTGATCGAGCATGCCCGCAGCCTGCGTGCCACGCCGGTGGCCGCGCCGCGCAATCTCGCCCGGCTGTCCAAGCACGCCGGCCGCCGCGTCGTCGGCGATCCCGACGACTTGGCGACCACGATCCGCGGCCGGCTGGGTGGCTGGCGCACAGCCGTCCGCGAGCACAACGGCACATACCAGGTGTCCGCCGAGAAGGGTTACCTGCGCGAATTCGGCAACCTGGTGTTCCACTTCTCGCTGCTGGGCCTGCTGGTCGCGGTGGCCGTCGGTAAGCTGTTCGGCTACGAGGGCAACGTGATCGTCATCGCCGACGGCGGCCCCGGCTTCTGCTCGGCATCGCCGGCCGCGTTCGACTCGTTCCGCGCCGGCAACACCGTCGACGGCACCTCCCTGAACCCAATTTGCGTCCGGGTCAACAACTTTCAGGCGCACTACCTACCGTCGGGACAGGCCACGTCGTTCGCCGCAGATATCGACTATCAGGCCGGCAACGATCTGGCGGCCAACAGCTGGCGGCCTTACCGGCTGGAAGTCAACCACCCGTTGCGGGTCGGCGGCGACCGGGTGTACCTGCAGGGCCACGGCTACGCGCCCACCTTCACGGTGACCTTTCCCGACGGACAGACCCGCACCTCAACCGTGCAATGGCGACCCGACAACCCGCAGACCCTGCTGTCGTCGGGCGTGGCAAGGATCGATCCGCCGGCCGGCAGCTATCCCAACGCCGGCGAGCGTCGTAAACACGAGATCGCGATCCAGGGCCTGTTGGCACCGACCGAGCAGCTCGACGGCACCCTGTTGTCGTCGCGCTTCCCGGCCCTCAACGCCCCCGCGGTGGCCATCGACATCTACCGCGGCGACACCGGGCTGGACAGCGGGCGGCCGCAGTCGTTGTTCACCCTGGATCCCCGGCTGATCGAGCAGGGCCGGCTGACCAAGGCGAAGCGGGTCAACCTGCGCGCGGGCGAAGACGTCCGCCTTGATCAAGACGGCACGGTCGTCCGCTTCGACGGCGCCGTGCCGTTCGTCAACCTGCAGGTCTCCCACGACCCCGGCCAATCCTGGGTGCTGGTTTTCGCGATCACGATGATGGCCGGACTGCTGGTGTCGCTGCTGGTGCGCCGACGCCGGGTGTGGGTCCGCCTCAATCCGGCAACCGCAGCGGACACCGAGGCGCCAGGTACGGTGAACGTCGAGCTGGGCGGCTTGGCGCGCACCGATAACTCCGGGTGGGGTGACGAGTTCGAGCGGCTGACCGAGCGATTGTTGGCTGGGCTCGCCGAAGCGGCGCCAGAGCCCAGAAGGAGCCCCCAGGTGGACGTCACATGAACACCGCACACATCAATATCGGCCTGGCCAGATACTCCGACTGGGCGTTCACCTCGGCGGTGGTGGCGCTGGTGGTCGCGCTGTTGCTGCTGGCCTTCGAGCTGGCTTACGTGCGTGGCCGCAAAGTGGTCGACCGCGAGCTGGTGTTGGCCGGATCGGTTGCGACCGACAGCACCACCCCCGGGATCGTGGTGGGTGATGCAGCGCGACCGTTCGACGAACGCGTCGGACGAGCCGGTCTGGCGGTGGCCTACCTCGGCATCGGGCTGCTGCTGGCGTGCATTGTGCTGCGCGGTCTGGCCACCCTGCGGGTGCCGTGGGGCAACATGTACGAATTCATCAACCTGACCTGCTTGTCCGGGTTGGTCGCCGGTGCGATCGTGTTGCGTCGCCCGCAATACCGCCCGCTGTGGGTTTTCCTGCTGGTTCCGGTGCTGATTTTGCTCACGGTGTCCGGACGCTGGCTCTACGCCAACGCCGCGCCGGTGATGCCCGCGCTGCAGTCCTACTGGCTGCCCATTCACGTGTCGGTGGTCAGCCTCGGTTCGGGAGTGTTCCTGGTCGCCGGCATTGCCAGCATCCTGTTCCTGCTGCGGACGTCCCGGTTCGGCGCCCCCCAGGCTGACGGCGGGCTGGCGCGGATGGTGCAGCGGTTCCCCGACGCGCAGACCCTGGACCGGATCGCCTACCGAACCACGATCTTCGCCTTCCCGGTGTTCGGTTTCGGGGTGATCTTCGGCGCTGTCTGGGCCGAGGAAGCCTGGGGCCGGTACTGGGGCTGGGATCCCAAGGAGACGGTTTCGTTTGTCGCGTGGGTGGTATACGCGGCCTACCTACACGCAAGGTCAACCGCGGGTTGGCGGGACAGAAAGGCAGCCTGGATCAACGTCGCCGGATTTGTGGCCATGGTCTTCAATTTGTTCTTCGTTAACCTGGTGACTGTCGGCCTGCATTCCTATGCGGGTGTGGGCTGACCGTTCGTCAGCCGACCCGAGCAACGCAACAAGGGGGAGCGCACGTGTCAGAGCATCCAACGACGGGCGTGGGGGCGCCCCAAGGCTATGCGGAAAAAGGGGACACCGACCATCCGACTATGGAGTTGCCGCCCCAACCGCACCCCAGCGAAGCACCCGCGGACTCCGGCGGCGAGGCGCCGACCCGTAGCTTCGCAGGGTTCCGCACCGAGCGGCGCAAGCCGGGGCCCGATACCGCCGCCGGGCCGACGGCGGCACCCGGCGAGGTGCCGCAGTGGGACTCCGCACCAGATACCGGACCGCTGACCGGCATTCCGCGGGTCGACCCGACGGCATACGGCGCGTACTACGGGGGCCCTGCCGAATCGCGGGTAGAGCCCCAATACCGCCCGGAACCGTTACCACAAACCCCGTATCCTGAGCTATCCACCAGCGTGCTGCTGCGGCCGGTCAAGCCGCCGCCGTCCGAAGGTTGGCGCCGGTTGCTGTACGTGATGTCGGGTCAGCTGATCAACGTGGGCGAGGGCCCGCGGGCGGCCCGCTACAACAACCTGGTAGCGCAGGTCAACCGGCCGCTGCGCGGCTGTTACCGCATTGCGCTGCTGTCGCTGAAGGGTGGTGTCGGCAAGACCACCATCACCGCGACGCTGGGTGCCACCTTCGCCTCGGTGCGCGGCGACCGCGTGGTCGCCGTGGACGCCAACCCCGACCGCGGCACGCTGAGCCAGAAGGTCCCGCTCGAGACACCGGCAACCGTCCGGCACCTGTTGCGTGACGCCGAAAGCATCCAGCGCTACAGCGATGTCCGCGGCTACACATCGCAGGGCATGAGCGGGCTGGAAGTGCTGGCGTCGGACACCGATCCGGCCGCATCGGAGGAGTTCAGCGCCGACGACTACACCCGCACCCTGGAAATTCTGGAGAAGTTTTACGGCCTGGTGCTCACCGACTGCGGCACCGGGCTGCTCCATTCGGCGATGTCGGCGGTGCTGGCCAAGTCCGATGTTCTGATCGTGGTCAGCTCGGGATCCATCGATGGCGCCCGCAGCGCCTCGGCGACGTTGGACTGGCTGGAGGCGCACGGCCACGAAGACCTGGTGCGCAATTCGATCGCGGTGATCAACGCGGTGCGGCCACGGACGGGCAAGGTTGATATGGGAAGGGTGATCGAGCACTTCGCGCGGCGTTGCCGTGCGGTCCAAACGGTGCCGTTCGACCCGCATCTCGAGGAAGGCGCCGAGATTTTCCTGGACCGGTTGAAGCGGGAGACTCGTGAAGCGCTGACCGAATTGGCGGCGGTGATTGCCGATGGGTTTCCCAGCGACCAACGGCGGTCAAATCCGAACTTCGTATAGAAGGGTCTAGCGAGGCCCGTCGCCGTGGCCCAGTCGACGCAGGAACTCTGGATCGTCGTCGGGTCCGATGACGCGAGTCTTGGGTCGGCTCGCCTGCAATCGCGCCGCGCGCCAGCCAATGTAGATCAGCGTCACCAGAACCAGGACGATGAGCAGGTAAAGCACTCGACACCTCCTTCGACCGAATATACCCGCGTCGTAGGCTCAGCCTGTGTCAGAAGCCCCTAGCGACAAGGCCACCGCGACCCGTGGCGTTATCGACGTATTGGTGTACACATTGGCCCGGCTGCTGCTGGTCGTCGTGGTCAGCGGCGCGATTTATGGGGTGGCGCGCCTGGTTGGTCTGACCGAATTCCCGGTTGTGGTCGCAGTGCTGTTCGCTCTGATCATCGCGATGCCATTGGGCATTTGGTTGTTCGGTCCGTTGCGCCGGCGCGCGACCGCGGCGCTGGCGGCAGCCGGCGAGCGCCGACGCCGCGAACGGGAACAGCTGCGGGCCCGGCTGCGCGGTGACGAGCCTCCCGACGTTTAGCCTGGCGGCATCCGCACGACCTGTGCGGCGTAGCTCAGGCCTGCGCCGTAGCCGATCAGCAGCGCCAGATCGCCGGGCTTGGCGGCGCCGGTCGCAAGAAGTTCGGCCATCGCCAACGGGATGGAAGCTGCCGACGTGTTTCCGGTGTGCTCGATATCGTTGGCAATTATCGCGTCCGGCCGCAGCTGCAGGTTCTTGGCCAGGATCTCGTTGATTCGGCTATTGGCTTGATGCGGGATGAACACGTCGACCTCATCGGGCCGGACGCCGGCGGCGTCCATTGCCTGTCGACCGACTTTGCCCATCTCGAATGCCGCCCAGCGGAAAACCGCCGTGCCTTCCAGTCGCAGGAACGGGCGCGGGCCGGCTGGGTTCTCCGCGTGAGTGATCCAGTCGATGTCCTGACGGATAGCGGTGGCCTGTTCGCCGTCACTGCCCCAGACGGCCGGTCCGATGCCTTGAACGGGCGTCTCGCCCACCACGACCGCGGCGGCGCCGTCGGCGAAGATGAAGCAGTTGCTGCGGTCGTGCATGTCGACCGTGGGGGACAATTTCTCCGAGCCGATCACCAGTATGGTTCGGGCACTTCCACCGCGGATCATGTCGGCCGTGATTCCCAGCGCGTATCCGAAGCCGGCGCATCCCGCTGAGATATCAAAAGCGGGCACACCTTGGGTGCCCAATCCCGCCGCGACGATCGGGGCACAGGCCGGGGTCTGCAGGAAGTGGGTGCTGGTGGCGACGATGACGCCGTCAATGTCGGACGCGTCGACTGCCGCCCTTGAGATTGCCTCGCGACTGGCCTCGATCGCCATGGAGGCCGCGGATTCGTCCTCAGCGGCGAACCGGCGCGTCTTGATTCCGGTGCGCGTGTAGATCCATTCGTCCGACGAATCGATGTTCTGACATAGCTCGTCGTTGGTCACCACACGCGCTGGGCGATACGCCCCGACGCTGAGCAGTCCGACGCTCTTAGCCCCACGGGTGGTGGCGATCTCCGTCATAACCGTCCTATCTGTTCACGTCGAGTGTGCACCCACGGCGACGACACGTCACCCAGCCAGGGCCAACGCTGTCGCCACCGCGATAGACCACACCACCATCGCCAGCCCGGTGTCGCGCAGCACTGGGATCAACTCCGGACCGCCGCGGCCGGTTCGCACCGGACCCGCGGCCCGCAGGGCCAGCGGCGTGGCCAGCAATCCTACGGCGCACCACGGTGTTGCCGTCATCAGCACGATAGTCAGAATTCCGGCGGTGGCTAGTAGTGCGTGGTAGAGCACCCGGGTGCGGGAGTCGCCCAAGCGCACCGCCAGCGTGATCTTGCCGGTTTGCGCATCGGTGGGGATGTCCCGCAGGTTGTTTGCCACCAACACCGATGACGACAACGCGCCCGTGGCCACGGCGAGCACCAGCCCCACCCAGTCGACCCGCAAGGCCTGGGTGTACTGGGTGCCGAGCACCGCGATCAAGCCGAAGAAGACGAACACCGCAACCTCGCCGAAACCCGCATAGCCGTACGGTTTCGACCCGCCGGTATACAGCCAGGCTCCGGCGACGCAGAGTACGCCGACCGCGATCAGCCACGGCGCGGTGACCAGCGCCAGGGCAAAGCCGGCCAGCGAACCGACCGTCAGGCCCGCTAGTGCCGCTATCAGCACCGCCCGCGGGGTCGCCAGCCGCGAGCCGACCAGCCTTATCGGGCCGGCCCGGTTGTCGTCGGTGCCCCGGATGCCGTCGGAGTAGTCATTGGCGTAATTGACCCCGATGATCAACGCGACCGCGACGACCAGCGCTAGCAGCGCTTTCCACCACACGGCCGCGTGCAGCCATGCCGCAGCGCCGGTGCCGGCGACGACCGGCGCCACCGCGTTCGGCAGCGTCCGCGGGCGGGCGCCGGAGAGCCACTGGGTCAAACTGGCCACCAGGGCATCCTGCCCTATGCCCCACAATGGGCGGATGCTCGGAGTCATCGGCGGCAGCGGCTTCTACACGTTCTTCGGCTCGGAAATTCGCACCGTCAATCCGGACACCCCCTACGGCAAGCCCAGCGCCCCGATCACGATCGGCACTGTCGGCGCGCATCAAGTCGCGTTCCTGCCCCGCCACGGTGCACACCACCAATACTCCGGCCACACCGTGCCGTACCGGGCCAACATGTGGGCATTGCGCGCGCTCGGCGTCCGGCGGGTGTTCGCCCCGTGCGCGGTCGGCAGCCTGGACCCCGAACTCGGCCCGGGCACGATCGTGGTGCCCGACCAGTTGGTCGACCGCACCACAGGCAGAGCCGATACCTACTTCGACACCGGCGGTGTCCACGCCAGCTTCGCCGATCCGTACTGCCCGACGCTGCGCGGCGCGGTCATCGGTCTGCCCGACGTCGTCGACGGCGGCACCATTGTGGTGATCCAGGGTCCGCGGTTTTCCACCCGCGCGGAAAGCCGGTGGTTCGCCGCCGCCGGCTTCAGCCTGGTCAACATGACCGGCTATCCGGAAGCGATACTCGCCCGCGAGCTCGAACTATGCTATGCCGCAATCGCTTTGGTGACCGACCTGGATGCCGGTGTCACTGTCGGCGACGGTGTGAAAGCCGCGGATGTGTACGCCGGTTTCGGGGAGAACATCGAGTTGTTGAAGGAGTTGGTGCGGGCGGCGATCGACCGGGTCGTCGATGAACGCACCTGCACACAGTGCCGGCACCACGCCGGTGTCCCGCTGCCGTTCGAACTGCCATGAGGGTGCTGCTGACCGGTGCGGCCGGTTTCATCGGGTCCCGGGTGGCTGCGGCGCTGCGGGCCGCCGGTCATGACGTGGTCGGCATCGACGCGATGCTGCCCGCCGCGCACGGCCCAAACCTGGTGTTACCGAACGGATGTCACCGGGTCGATGTGCGCGACGCCGACGCGCTGGCCCCGTTGTTGGCCGGAGTCGACGTGGTGTGTCATCAGGCCGCGATGGTGGGTGCCGGTGTGGATGCCGCGGACGCGCCCGAGTATGGCGGCCACAACGATTTCGCGACGACGGTGCTGTTGGCGCAGATGTTCGCCGCCGGGGTTCGACGTCTGGTCCTGGCGTCGTCGATGGTGGTCTACGGGCAGGGCCGCTACCGCTGTCTCGAGCACGGGCCGGTGGACCCGCTGCCGCGACGTCGCGCCGACCTGGACGCCGGGGTGTTCGAGCACCGCTGCCCGGTCTGCGGGGAACCGGTCAGGTGGCAATTGGTCGACGAGGATGCCGCGCTGCGGCCGCGAAGCCTGTACGCGGCCAGCAAGACGGCCCAGGAGCATTACGCGCTGGCGTGGTCGGAGGCGACGGGCGGTTCGGTGGTGGCGTTGCGCTACCACAACGTCTACGGCCCCGGCATGCCGCGCGACACACCGTATTCCGGGGTGGCGGCGATCTTCCGGTCGTCACTGGAAAGAGGTGAGCCGCCACGGGTCTTCGAAGACGGCGGTCAGATGCGCGACTTTGTCCACGTCGACGATGTGGCCGCGGCCAACCTGGCCGCGACACATCTGGTCGAAGCCGATCGGGGCGGCTTCACCGCGGCGAATGTCTGCTCCGGACAGCCCATCTCGATTCTTCAGGTGGCGACCGCACTGTGCGATGCGCGTGCTGGCTCAACAGGCGACTCGGTGTCTCCGGTCGTCACGGGCCAGTACCGCAGCGGCGACGTGCGCCATATCGTCGCCGATCCGGCTCGCGCGGCCGACGTGCTGGGGTTCCGCGCGGCCATCGATCCGACCGAGGGCCTGCGCGAATTCGCGTTCGCCCCGCTTCGGTAACTACGACGCGCCGGGCGGCCGGAAGATCTTCGGGCGCAATCGCTGCGTCGTCTCGGATGATCGGAAGATCCGGGGCGACGGGGCCGGCCGGGACAGGTCGGCGGTGGGCGCATCGTCGTCGACCGCGGTGGCCACGCCGAATCGGGTTGTCTTGGCCTCCGACGGCACGCCGGCGGCGGCGCGCGGCCGGCGCGGGTGTCGCGGTGCTCGTCGGGGTCGGCGCACGCGTCCGGTGATGACGGCGGCGGCCAGGATGCACAGGGCCAACCCACACAGCACGACGTCGAAGGTGCTGGTGATCTGCTGGGCCAGATTGTTCCCGTACACCGGGTTCGAAAGCACCTTCGGAGACTTCTCGAATCGCGGAGCCAACGCGATGCCGAGGATGACCCGACAGACGGTGAGGCTGAACAGAAACCCGCACAATGACCAGACCAGCCGCGCGCGCAGCGCCGCGTTGGCCACATTGAACAGCAGCCACAGCGCAAGAACCGCGGTGGCCAGATCGAACGCAGCCAACGTCATGGTGTCGTAACGCGAGTACGGGTAGTTCAAAATCACCGCGACCACGAGATCGGTGATCCGCATCAGCACCGAGCTGAACGCCCATACGGTGATGAGCAGCAGGCCTTTTCGCATCGCCGTGTGCCAGACGTCCTTATCGGTGCGTGCGTTCGAGGAGCTGAACACCGTCAGCGGGGCGAACAGGGCCGCGGCCGCCGCCCACGCCAGATAACCCTCGTACCCGACGCCCGCGGTCGACGTGTTCTGCGCAATGCCGTGGAACGCGTCGATCTCGCGGCCGATGGGAAGGCTCCACACGATGATCCCGGACACCAGGGTCGACACCCCGAGCGCGGCGGCGGCGAGCCGGGAAGGCTTGTCCCCCCGAAGAATCCAGCGTGACGCGACGAGGACCGCCGTCAGTGCCACGGCGCCGTAGACGACGGCGGCGAGCAGGACGGTGATGTTCTGCCGACCGAACTCAACCGGGCCGCCGTCGGAGCCCTGCAATGCGAACCGCACCCGCCAGCACAGGTTGAAACCGGAGCTGAGCGCTGCCCCGAACATCGACGAGTAGCCGAGGATCCGGGCCGTTCTTAGCCACCTGCGGTAGTACCTGTCATCGTCGGCGGCTGGGCCGGTGATCACCGGTTGTGCGCTCAACAACGAGCCGGCGATCCCCAGCCAGCCGCCGGGCCCCACGCCGCCCGGCACGTGGACGGTGCCGCCGGATCGGATCGTCTGAAACGCGTCGTAGCCGACGAACGCCAACACCAGCAGCAGATAGGGGATGTTGAGCGCGATTCGAAGCCGGCCGGCCATGACACGGTTGAAACGCACGCGGGACACCACCAGCGATGCCAGCGCCAGCAGCGTCACCAGCAATAGGGTCAGCCAGATCCATCTGTTGCTGCCCGGGATTCGGAAACCGAAGTAGAGGTTCCACGGGAACAACGGCGCAATCACGAGCAGGACGCCGGCGGTCACGTCGCGGATGATGTTCTGCCTTCGGATCGAATCCGGCATCGGTTCCCTGGCCGCAGTGGGAGGTGCCTGCTGCGCCCACCCGCCCGCGATGGGGCCGGTAGGCATGTCGTCGCTGTTCAGGCTCACGATGCCCCCCAAGGATCAAGGTCGGCTAATGCGGGCGCAGGTTCGGTCGTGCGGCAAGGGAACCCCCTGCCGGAGCCGCTGCGTTGTGCGGTTGCGAACATATTCTCCGTTCGGACGACGCGTCACTGGCTGTGAGCAGGTTATGAACGCGCGGTGACTGTTTCCGCAGGTTGGGAATCCGGTTACGCTGCGCTCATAGCGGAACCCTGTCGCCCGAACGACGATTACTGCCGACGGTATCGCAGTGTAGTGACGCCGGGACATTGCTGGCTGTGGGGTAGCCAGCTGAAGGAGAGCCGTACATGGAAGTCGTCTTGGGGGTGGCGGTCACGGGTCGAGTCGCGCGCTTGGCGCTGGTCGACCCGGCCGCCCGGAATGGTGACGCGATCGACCAATACACGGTCGATTTGGGGGAGAACCCGGTTGGGGTATTGACCGAAACCGTGGTTGGCACCGATCGGTTGCTCGCTGACGAGGGCCATCGGCTGGCCGCCACCAGACTGTGTTGGGCGGATCACGACCAAGCCAACCGGCTGCGGCAGACCTTGGACGACTCCGGTGTCGCGAGCGTCGAGGTGCTATCGGAGTCTGAGGCGGCCACTGCGCTGCTTGGGGCCGGACGCTTGGGCGCCGCCGTGCTGCTGGTTGGCGATGAGACGGCGAGTTTGTCGGTGGTGGACTCCGAGAACGCGCCGCCGACGCTGCTGGCCGCCGCGCCGGTTGACGACGCCGACGCCACCGGCATGTTCTACACCATGATGGCCCGGCTGGGCGATCAGGCCGCCGCCCCGGGGGATGTCCTGGTGGTGGGCACGTCTTCGGAGCACACCACCGCTATTGCCGATCAGCTTCGAGCCGCCTCGACGATGAGGGTAACGACTCCCGGCGATCCCGCTTTCGCGCTGGCCCAGGGTGCGGCGGCGGCCGGCGCGGCAAGCGCCACGATGGCGGCGCCGGCCCTGGCCGCCGATGCGACGATGGCCGCCCCCGCGGCCGGAGATGCCACCGCCTATGTGCCCCCCGCTGCTGCCGGGCAACCGAATCCCGAGGATGAGCAGCTGGCGTACTCGCAGGCCGGCGACTACGAGCCGCTTCCGGTTGAAATGGACGGCTACGACGAATATGACGACGGCTTTGACGACGAAGAGGTTGATGTTCCGGCGCGGCTTAGTTCACGGTCTTTGCTGATCGGCAACGCCGTTGTCGCGTTCGCCGTCATTGGATTCGCTTCGCTGGCTGTCGCTGTGGCGGTCGCCGTCCGGCCGACCGCGGCTTCACAGCCGGTTGAGGGACACCAGAACGCCCAGCCCGGTAAGTTCATGCCGCTGTTGCCGACGCAGCAGCAAGCGCCGGTGCCGCCGCCTCCGGCCAACGAGCCGACCGCAGGGTTCCAGGGCGGAACCATTCCCGCGGTCGAGGGCATGGTTCCGCGGCAGGCCCCAGCACCGGCTGCTCCAGTCCCGGCGCCGGCGCCGGGTGTCGTGCCCGCCCCGGTGCCGGTCCCGGTGCCGGTGCCGATCATCATTCCGTACCCGGGTTGGCAGCCGGGGATGCCGACCATCCCGACCTGGGCGCCGACGACACCACGGACCACGCCGCCGACGACGCCGCCGACGACACCACCGACGACTCCGCCGACTACTCCGCCGACCACGCCGCCTACGACTCCGCCGACCACGCCGCCTACGACTCCGCCGACGACTCCGCCGACGACGCCGCCGACGACCGCGGTTACGACGCCGCCCACCACGGTGGCCCCGCCGACCACGACCGTCGCGCCGACCACGGTCGCTCCGACCACCGTGGCACCGAAGCCGACGCAGCAGCCGACACAGGAGCCGACGCAAGTACCGACCCAGCAGGTGCCGACCCAACAGGTTCCAACCCAGCAGGTACCGACCCAGCAGCAACAGACCGTGGCCCCGCAGGCGCCGCAGACGGTGGCCCCGGCTCCGCAGCCGCCGGTTGGCGGTGGCGGCACCGGTGGTGGCTCCGGTGGGGGTGGTGGCGGTACCGGTGGTGGCTCCGGTGGTGGTAGCGGCGGCACCGGTGGTGGCTCCGGTGGTGGTAGCGGTGGCAGCAGCGGCGGCAGCAGCGGAGGTAGCAGCGGCGGCAGCAGCGGAGGTAGCAGCGGCGGCGGCAGCAGTGGCGGCCACTCCGGCTCCGGCCACTAGTTCGCCGGCTTCGCTTAAGGTCAGGTGCCATGGCCGGCGATGTGGTGACGGTGGTGCTGCCCTGCCTCAACGAGGAGGAGTCCCTACCGGCGGTGCTGGCGGCCATTCCGGCCGGCTATCGGGCGCTGGTGGTCGACAACAACAGCAGCGATAACACGGCGGCCGTCGCCGCCCAGCACGGCGCGCAGGTGGTCGCCGAGCCGCGGCCCGGATACGGCGCGGCGGTACACGCCGGCGTGGTCGCCGCGACCACGACCATCGTGGCGGTCATCGATGCCGACGGCTCGATGGATGCCGGTGACCTGCCCAGGCTGGTCGCCGAGCTCGAACGGGGTGCGGATCTGGTGACCGGTCGGCGGCGGCCGGTGCCTGGCCTGCATTGGCCGTGGGTAGCCCGGGTGGGCACGGTGGTGATGAGTTGGCGGCTGCGCACCCGTCACGGCTTGCCGGTGCACGACGTCGCGCCCATGCGGGTCGCTCGACGTGACGCTCTGCTGAAGCTGGGTGTGGCCGATCGACGCTCGGGGTATCCGCTGGAACTGCTGGTTCGCGCGGCGGCGGCGGGGTGGCGCGTGGTCGAACTGGACGTTCGGTACGGACCACGTACCGGCGGAAAGTCCAAAGTCAGCGGATCGCTGCGGGGCAGCGTCACCGCGGTTTTGGACTTCTGGAAGGTGATCTCGTGAGCGACCTCCCCGTTACCGTGCTGGTGCTCGCTAAGGCCCCGGAGCCCGGTCGGGCCAAGACCCGGCTCGCCGCGACGATCGGCGAACACCTTGCTGCCAACATCGCCGCTGCGGCACTGCTCGACACCCTGGACGCGGTGGCCGCCGCGCCCGTGGCCGCGCGGGTGGTCGCGCTCACCGGCGACTTGGACGCCGCCGCCAGGGCCCACGACATCCGTCGCCGCCTCGAGTCGTTCACGGTGATCCCGCAGCGCGGCGACGACTTCGCCGACCGGCTCGCCAACGCACACGTCGACGCCGCAAACGGCTACCCGGTGCTGCAAATCGGGATGGACACCCCGCAGGTGACCGCCGAGCTGTTGGCCGATTGCGCGCGGCGGCTACTCGAGACGCCGGCGGTGCTGGGCATGGCGTTCGACGGCGGGTGGTGGGTGCTCGGCCTGCGCACCCCGGCCGCGGCGCAGTTCCTGCGCGGTATACCGATGTCCACGCCAGACACCGGTCGGCTCACGCTGAAGTCTTTGCGTAACAACGGAATTGACCCAACTATGTTGTCGCCACTTGTCGACGTCGACCTCATCGAGGACATCGCGGCGGTGCGGGATGCCTGCGGTCCGGGGAGCCGATTCGCGCGGATCACCCGCGCGGCCGGGCTCTAACGTCCCTTAACGCTCACTCGATGAACGCGCCACGAAAGCGCGCCCGGCGATCCCGACAGCGAACACGCCCAGCCCGACGACGACCGATTCCCACGGCAGTGTGGCGACCAACACGAGACAACCGACCAATCCGCACACGTTGCCCACCCGGCGCCACCGACGCTGGGAGGGCAACGTGTAGGCGGACGCATTGGCGATCGCGTAGTAGATCAACACTCCGAACGACGAGAAGCCGATCACGCCGCGCAGGTCGACGGTGGCGGCCAGGACGCAAACCACTGCGGCCAGCGCGACTTCGGCATGGTGCGGTACCTGGTAGCGCGGGTGGACGGCGGCCAACCAGGCGGGCAGGTCGCCGTGACGGGCCATCGCCAGCATCGTGCGGCCAAGCCCGGCGATCAGCGCCAGCAGCGCACCAAGGCTGGCCAGCGCGCCGCCGATCGCTACCACGGGCACCAGCGAAGCGGCACCGGCGGCGCGTAGCGCCTCGGCCAGTGGCGCGGCGGCGCGGCTCAACCGGTCCGGACCTGCTGCCAGCAACACGGCCACGCCGACGACCAGATAGGTCGCCACCGCGATCGCCAGCGCGAGCGTTATCGCCTTGGGAATGGTGCGCGCGGGGTCACGAACCTCTTCACCCATCGTCGCGATCCGCGCGTAGCCGGCGAAGGCGAAAAACAGCAGACCGGCCGACTGCAGCACCCCGTAGACGGTGACGCCGGACCAGGTAGTCAGGCGTGACGGGGTTCCGCTCACCTGGTTGATGGCGATGCCGATCACCACCACCGCAAGCGTAATCAGCGTGCACGCCACCAATATTCGGGCCAGCAGTGCGGTCTTGGTGATCCCACGGTAGTTCAGCGCGGCGAGCACCACTACGGCAGCAACGGCGACGGCTCGCTGCGCCCACCAAGGGCCGGGAAGGGTGTAAGAAGCTACGGTCAACGCCATCGCCGCGCACGACGCCGTCTTGCCGATCACAAATCCCCAGCCGGCGAGGAAGCCCCACCACGCGCCGAGACGCTCCCGGCCGTAGATGTACGTACCGCCCGACGTCGGATACACGGCGGCGAGCTGCGCCGAGGCGCTGGCGTTGTAGTACGCGATCGCCGCGGCGAGCGCCAGCCCGATCAGCAGGCCGGCGCCGGCCGCCCGGGCGGCCGGACCGAACGCAGCGAACACCCCGGCGCCGATCATCGATCCCAGGCCGATCGTCACCGCGTCGGCCGTGCCGAGCCGGCGCGCTAATACCGGTTCTTCCATCTGCACCTACCAGTTCGTGAAGATGATGCTGTTCAGCAACAGGGCCCCGATGGCGTTCACCGCCAGCCACCCGCGATGCGTCCGGGGCTGCAGCAGTGCGGGCGCCGCGGTCAGCCAGACGGTGAAGGGCAGCCAGATCCGTTCCGTCTCGGCCTTGCTCAGCATGCTCAAGTCCGCGCAAACAATGGCGGCAATAACGGCCAGCAGCAGCAGGTGGAAACCGGACCGGCGACGGATGGCGGCGGTGTCGAATACCCGGCTGATACCGGCGACACTGCCCAGCCCGATAGCGCAGATCGCACACGCGAGGTTGGCCCAGCCCCAGTACTGGAACGGGCGGTCCGAGGCGATTCCCTGCCAATAGCGTTGCTGCACAAGGGTATAGCCGTCAAACCAATAGAATCCGGCGGCAGCGAAGACCACCGCGACCGCCACGGCGGCGAGTACGGCCGGCCCCAATGCCCGCGTTGCCGCCCGCCAGTCCGCCGCCGATATCAACACCGCCAAAGCCGGCAACCCCATGAGCATCAGGCCGTAATTGAGAAACACCGCCCAGCCCAGCAGCAGCCCGGACCCCGCGGCCACCAGCGCCGGGAACCGAGACCAACCGTGCACCGCCACCGTCAACAGCGCGATGCCCCACGCCGCCACCCCGGCGAAATAGCCGTCGGCCGATACCGCGATCCAGATCGCCGTCGGCGCCACCGCCACGAACGGCGCGGCCCGTCGCGCGGTCTGCTCGCCGGCCAGCGCCCGCACGGCGATCGTCACGGCCATCGCCGCACTGGAACCGATCAGCAGGCACAGCAGCCCGGCCCACGTGCCGCCATGCAGACCGATCCGATCCAGCCAGACGAACGTCAGCAGCGCACCCGGCGGATGCCCGGAGACATGAGTCACCCAGGAGTTGGGCTGAAAGTCGAGAATCCGGCTCGAGAACGTACGCAACGTGGTGGGGATGTCGGTGACGCCGGGCACCTGCCACAGATACTCGTCCCGGGTGGTTAGCCGGCCGGCGAAGCCACGCTGCCAGCCGTCGATCATCGCCAGCGAGAACGCCCACGCGCAGGCGGTAGCCCAGGTGCCGACCGTCAGCGCCTGCCACGAAAGCCGTTGTGCCACAGCTGGTCCCCACACGACGACAACCACCGCAAGGACGATGGCGGGCACGGTGCCCCAGCCGGCGTGCAGGTCCCAGTAGCCGAAGATCGGTGCCGCGCCCGCGTGTGAGGCGAAGCGTTCCAAGCCGGTATCGCGTCGCGGGTTGATGCCCAGGTGCAACCGGGGCAGGAGGAACGCGGCGGCCACCAGGACCAAGCCGACGGTCACAGCGAATGTCTCCCGCCGAGCGATCCTCACGACTGAGCAGCCTATTGATCGCGTCCGGCAAACCGGCGCACCAACGCCATGCGGTCGAGCTTGCCGATGCCGCGTCGCGGCAGCGCGTCGACGATATGCAGTTCGCGGGGTGCGGCGGTGGCATCCAGGCTGGCCGACACATGCGCCCGCAGTGCGTCCAGCGTCGGCGCCGCGCACCCGTCGCTGATCACAATCGCGGCCACCACCCGCTGGCCGAGCCGGTCGTCGGCAAGCCCGAAAACCGCGCAATCGCGGATCGCGGGATGCGTAGCCAGGGCGGCCTCGACAGGCTGGGGCAGCACGGTCAAGCCACCCGTGCTGATCGCGTCGTCGGCGCGGCCCAGCACGGTCAGCGCACCCGAATCATCCACGGCGCCAAGGTCGTTGGTGAGAAACCAGCCCGGTTCGGCGAACGGATCGGGATCGACGGGGTTGCGATAGCCCTTGGCCAGCGTCGCGCCGCCCAGCACGATGCGGCCATCGGCCGCCACCCGCAGCCGAACCCCGTCCAGCGCCACCCCGTCGTAAACGCAGCCTCCCGCCGTTTCACTCATCCCGTACGTACGAACCACCGTGATACCCGCGGCCGCGGCAGCATCCAGAACCCGCCGGGAAGCCGGTCCGCCACCGATTAGCACCGCGTCCAACACGGCCAGCGCGTCCGTCGCAGCCGGGTCGGTGAGCGCCTTGGCCAACTGGGCCGCGACCAGCGACGTGTAACGCCTACCAGGACCCAATCTTCTTACAGCGCTGGGTAACTCGGTGACGTCGAACCCGTTGGACACATTCAGTTCGACCGGCGCGGTGCCGGCGAGCACGCTGCGCACCAGCACCTGCAGACCGGCGATGTGAAACGGCGGCACGGCCAGCAGCCAGCGGCCCGGCCCGCCGAGACGGTCGTGGGTGGCCGACGCGCTCGCGGTCAACGCGGCAGCCGTCAGCAACGCGCCCTTGGGAGCACCGGTGGTGCCGGACGTCGTCACCACCAGGGCGACATCGTCATCGATCTCTTCGCCCACCCGTAAGGCGCGCAGCGCTGCGTCAGGTTGGGGCGGCGCCGCGACCAGTGCGGGATCACGGCCGTCGAGGACCCGCTCTAGGGCCGGCAGCAGCAGCGGTACGGCCGAACCCGGAGGGACGCTGAGCGCACGCAGGACGGCTATGTGTAGTCCTCGCTATCGCGCGCGTTATCGAGGGGCCAGCCCTTGGCGGCTAACCGGGCGCGCACTCGCTCGATATCTTCCGGCGACGGCAATTCGTCGGTGATGTGAGTGATCGCCACACCGATATCGATCTGGTCGAACTCGCCGCGTTGCATCAGCTCGGTGGCGACGGCTTTGACCTCATCGGTCGTCAACCGGCGCGCCAGTAGGGCAAGCACCGCAAAGGAATCCGTAGGCGGAATGCCTTCCGGATATCCCGCGCGCAGCCACGACACGATCGAAGCGAGAAAATGGTTCACGCTGGTACAACTTCCCCTCGAAGCCCTCGGCAAACCTTTATGTCACGAGGACGACGTTACTTTGGTTTCGCTCCGAGGAAGGCCCAACCGGTGTGATGCGCAATGAAGTCGCGGGCGATGTACAGCACCCCGACGATGATCACCGCAAGAACCAGCGCGTAGATCGCCCAGGCGATCGCAACCAGCACTGGGTTGCGGTGCGGTCCGGCGCCGTCGGTGCTGATATCACCGGCGCCGTCGGCTTGCAGTCGGACCCCGATCGCGAACAGCCCCGGCAGTGCGGCACCGGCCAGCAGGCTGAACAGCAGGATTTTCAGGGTGGCCTCGTAGTTGAACCAGTCGCTCATGAAGGGTTCCCCGCGGTAACCGTGTCGTCGTCGGAGCCGAACTGCGGCGTTCGGCCCCCGAACTTAGGGCCCGGGGTCGAGGGTGGCTTGTAATCCTCTGAACCTTCGAGCCCGGCCGTCAGGTTGCCTTCCCAGTCGGCGTTGACGTTGTTGTGGTCGACCTTGACCCGGCGCGACCGGATGTAGATGGCGGCAGAGACCGCGACCAACAGCGAGAAGCCGATGATTGCGCCCGGATAGCCGCCGATGATGTGGACGATCCAATAAGTGATCGCCCCGACGAGCCCGGCCAACGGAAGCGTGACCAGCCAGGCGGTCGCCATCCGGCCGGCCACGCCCCAGCGCACCTCGCCGCCGGGCTTGCCCAGCCCGCTGCCCAGCACCGAGCCGGTGCAGACCTGCGTCGTCGACAACGCGTAACCGAAGTGGGCGGATAGCAGAATGACCGCGGCAGAGGATGATTCGGCGGACATGCCCTGCGGCGGATGAATCTCCACCAATCCCTTGCCAAGGGTGCGGATGATCCGCCAGCCGCCCAGGTAGGTGCCCAGCGCCATCGCTATCGCGCAACTCACGATGACCCACAGTGGCGGCATTGAAGCGGTCCTGCTGACTGCGCCGTACGACATCAGCGCCAGAAAGATGACTCCCATCGTCTTTTGAGCGTCGTTGGTCCCGTGCGCCAGCGACACCAGCGACGCCGAGCCGATCTGGCCCCGTCGGAACCCGGTCGCGGTGCGCGGCTCCGGGACACCGCGGGTAATCCAGTAGACCAGCCAGGTGGCCGTCGCCCCGACCACCACGGCCAGGAAAGCGGCGATGATGGCCGGGATGATCACCTTGGACACCACGCCGTGCCAGATCACGCCCCGCGCGCCGACGGCGGCGATCGTGGCGCCGACGATGCCGCCAATCAGCGCGTGCGAGGAACTCGAAGGGATACCCAGGAGCCAGGTGAGCAGGTTCCAGACGATGCCCCCGACCAGACCGGCGAAGACCAGTTCCAGGGTTACCAGGTTGGCGTCGATCAGACCCTTGGCAATGGTTGCCGCAACGGCTGTGGACAAGAACGCGCCGACCAGGTTCAGGACCGCCGAGAGCGCCACGGCTGCCTTGGGCGCGAGCGCACCGCTGGCGATGGAGGTCGCCATGGCATTGCCCGTGTCGTGGAACCCGTTGGTGAAGTCGAATGCCAATGCCGTGATCACGACAATGACCAAGAGGAACAAGTCTATGCTCACAGGCCCTGATTCTGGTGGTAGGGGTATTCCGTTGTCGAACAAAGAGGTAGACGAAATGCAGGTGTATCGCGACTCGTCGCCAGATGTTACCTAGCCGTTCATCTTGGGTTCGCTAGCGTTCACTGTCGGGTGTCTACCCGCAGCGGGTGCCCCTTGGGAACCTCGATAAAAATCAGCGTGACGCCGTCCGGATCGATCACGTGCATCTCGTGCAGTCCCCACGGTTCGCGGCGCGCCTCGCGAGCGATCGCTACCCCGCGGCGCTGCAGTTCCGCCTGGGTCGCCTCCAGGTCGCGCACCTGCAGCCACAGCGCGCCGGGAAAGGGTCCCCGGGAGTGGTCCGGCTTGCCGTATCCGGCCAGTTCGAGTAGCGACTGGCCGGCGAAAAATACTGTGCCAGCACCATATTCACGGGCAATTGCCAGCCCGATCTGGTCGCGGTAGAAACTCAGCGATTGTTCATAGTTCGCCGGCCGAAGCAGCATCCGGCTGGCCAGAATCTCCATGTCCTCGTGTCTATCACGTCGGACTGCAGCGACCACGAAGAGTCGGCGCACCTATCCGGCCTGCTTGCCACGCCGCCCCAGCAGCGCGTCGACCCACCGCGGACCCACGGTGTTCATCGCCTTGGCCGCAAGCGCGATCCGCGGCGCGATCCGCACCGGCCGGGTACGCGCGGCGGTGATCATCCACTCCGCGGCTTCTTGTGGCGTCAGCGCGGGCAGGCCTTCGTAGGCCTTCGTCGGCGCGATCATGGGAGTCGCCACCAGCGGGTAGTACAGGGTCGTGGAATGCACGCCCTTTCGGCCCCACTCGGTTTCGACGATCCGGCTCACCGAGCACAGCGCGGCCTTTGATGCGTTGTAGACGGAGAACAGCGGCGAAGATTCCGACAGCACGCCCCAGGTCGCGACGTTGATGATGTGGCCGTCGGCGCGCTCGAGCATTCCTGGCGCAAATCCGCGGATCAGCCGCAGCGGGGCGTAGTAGTTGAGCACCATGGTCCGCTCGACGTCGTGCCAGCGTTCCAGCGACTCGGCCAGCGGCCGCCGGATCGAGCGGGCGGCGTTGTTGATCAGGATGTCGACTCCGCCGATGCGCTTTTCGACGTCGGCGACGAGCGCGTCGACAGCGTCCATGTCGGAGAGGTCGCAGGGAACCGACATCGCCGTGCCGCCTGAAGTGGTGATCCGGTCGGCCACCTCGTCCAGCAGATCCTGTCGACGAGCAACCACGACCACGGTGGCACCACGTTGCGCGAACTTCTCGGCCGCGGCTTCGCCGATGCCCGACGATGCGCCGGTGAGCAGGACGCGCTTGCCGGCGAGTTCAACCGGTTTGATCGCGGGGCGATTGATCAGCAGTTGCGGCGAAGCCGGGGGCCGCATGCTGGCCAGCGTGATCTGATCGGCCAACCGGCGCAGCGGACTCCTGCTCACGTGGGGAGTCTAAGCGCGGCGCTCTCGCCGAGCGTCACGCTGGCGTGACGCTCGGCGGTTTTAGAAGTACCTCGGGAACGGCCTGAAGTCCGGTGCCCGCTTCTGCAGAAACGCGTCACGACCCTCGACGGCCTCGTCGGTCATGTAGGCCAGCCGGGTGGCCTCACCCGCGAACAGCTGCTGACCCACCAGGCCGTCGTCGAGCAGATTGAACGCGAATTTCAGCATCCGTTGCGCCTGAGGCGATTTGGCGTTGATCTCCGTCGCCCATTGCTGGCCCACCATTTCCAGCTCGGCGTGCTCGACGACCTCGTTGACCGCGCCCATGCGGTGCATCTGCTCGGCGGTATAGGGGCGGCCCAGGAAGAAGATCTCACGGGCGAACTTCTGGCCCACCTGACGAGCCAGATACGCGCTGCCGTAGCCACCGTCGAAGCTGCCGACGTCGGCGTCGGTCTGTTTGAAGCGGGCGTGCTCGCGGCTGGCCAGCGTGAGGTCGCACACCACGTGCAGGCTGTGCCCGCCGCCCGCGGCCCACCCGTTGACCAGGCAGATCACCACCTTGGGCATGAACCGGATCAGCCGCTGTACCTCGAGAATGTGCAGCCGACCGGCGCGCGCGACGTCTACGGTGTCGGCGGTCTCGCCGGAGGCGTATTGGTATCCGCTGCGCCCGCGGATGCGTTGGTCACCGCCGGAGCAGAATGCCCAGCCGCCGTCCTTCGGCGACGGCCCGTTGCCGGTCAATAGCACCACGCCTACATCGGGGGACATCCGGGCATGGTCGAGCACTCGGTACAGTTCGTCGACGGTGTGTGGCCGAAACGCGTTGCGCACCTCGGGGCGGTCGAATGCCACCCGCACGGTGGCGTCGGTGACGTGCCGGTGGTACGTGATGTCGGTCAGATCGTCGAACCCGTCGACGAGTCGCCATTTTGTCGCGTCAAATGGGTTGTCGCTCAAGGCTCTTGAACTCCGTCCTGGTTGATGGTGAGGTTGCCGCAGCTGATCGTCTGCGCGGAGGTCACCGCCGGGTCCTGCGCGGACGTCGCGGTCAGGGTGTCGGAGCGCCCGGTGGTGGCCCGGGTGCCGCTGAGGTCGATCTCGGTGCGGCGTACCGTCCATTGGCTCGTGCCCGCGGGGTCAGGCAAGGCCTGCAGGCCGACCAGGTGGCGACCGTCGCCGAGATCACTGCAACCGATCCCGGTGCCGTTGCCCGCCAGGTTTTCCAGGTCGAAGACATACGGCCGACCGTAGTGACCGTCGACGACCGTTTGCAGTCGGCAGTCGGCGAACACGTAAAGGCGTGCGCTGCGCCCGTCGCTGACGATGACCTGATGACCACCATTGGCTTGTGCGTCAATCGCTAAGGCGCGCAGTGGTATTGGGCTCGCCGATGTAATTTCGACGTCACTGTGGGCGCCGCTTGCGGTGCTGACGCCGACGACGCGCGCGATCGAGCCGTTGGCCGTCTGGAGCTTTCCGATCCATAACGCATCCGGTAGTCCGTCGCCATCGAGGTCACCAACTTGCCGTTGGACGCTGCCGGGCGGGGGAGGCGTGCCGCCCGGTGCGCAACCCGGTGCGGCCAACGCGTGCGGCGCAGCGAGCACAAGGCTCGCTGCCAACAACGGCACAACCATTGCGAGGCGCAGCATCACACCGGGTCGAATCGGAAGACGGCGCACCGTCCAGCCAATGCCTCGAATTCCTCGGGGCGACCGTCGTGGACCAGTCCGGCGCGCTTCATGAAGCCGACGCCGGTGGGCACTTCGGTGGGGTATGCGCGCAGCAGCGGCTTGGCATCCGCGGCGGAGAGTTCCACCATTCGAACGCGCTCCTTGGTGCGGCCGCGGGTCAGCGTGACTTCGCCTGCCGCTCTGACGTTTTGCACCCAATCCGCGCCCGGGAAGCCGCCGACGACGTAACGCTTGCCGTCCACCGTCATCGGTGTGATCGGCGTCGACCGCGGAGTACCGGACTTGCGGCCCGGGACCGTCAACACGACGGGGCTTTCACCGCCGAAGCTCATCCCGAGCCGCGACATCTGAATGAAAACCTTGTTCAGCGGCTTGAGCCACCATGGTGGTCTGATCCGTTCAGCCATGCTTGCCACAGTAGTCAGCGCGCCTATCCATGCCGAGCAGACGCAAAAGCCCCCATTTTCGTGCCGAAATGGGGGCTTTTGCGTCTGCTCGCGCAGCCTAACCGACCGCGCGCTCGGTGCCCGCCCAGAACTGGGCGCGCACCGCCTTCTTGTCCGGCTTGCCCAGCCCGGTCAACGGCAGCGACTCGACGACCACCACCCGCTTGGGCGACTGCACCGAACCCTTGCGCTCCTTGACCGCGGCCTGGATCTCGGCGGTCATGGTCGCGATCGAGGCCTCGTCGCGGGCAGCGTCGGCACGCAAGACCACCACCGCGGTGACGGCCTCGCCCCACTTGTCGTCCGGTGCCCCGACCACACACACCTGGGCGACCGCCACGTGCTCGGCGACGACATCTTCGACCTCGCGGGGGAACACGTTGAAGCCGCCGGTGACGATCATGTCCTTGACCCGGTCGACGATGTAGAGGAAGCCGTCCTCGTCCTCGCGGGCCATATCCCCAGTGTGCAGCCAGCCGTCCCGAAACGTCTCGGCCGTTGCTTCCGGCAGATTCCAGTAACCGCCGGCCAATAACGGTCCGCTGACGCAGATTTCGCCCGGCTCGCCCTGGGGCACCGGGTTGCCGTCCTCGCCCAGCAGCGCGACGCGGGCGAACAGCGTCGGACGCCCGCACGAGGTCAGCCGCTTCTCGTCGTGATCGCCCTTGGCCAGATAGGTGATCACCATCGGTGCCTCGGATTGCCCGTAGTACTGGGCGAAGATTGGGCCGAACCGCCGGATCGCCTCGGCTAGGCGCACCGGATTGATCGCCGAGGCTCCGTAGTAAACCGTCTCCAGCGACGACAGATCGCGCGTGTGCGAGTCGGGGTGGTCCAGCAACGCGTATAGCATCGACGGCACCAGCATGGTGGCCGTAATGCGTTGCTCTTCAATGATTCTCAACACTTCTGCAGGGTCGAACTTGGCCAGCACGATCATTTCCCCGCCCTTGATCACTGTGGGCGTGAAAAACGCCGCGCCCGCATGCGATAGCGGCGTACACATCAAAAACCGTGGGTGCTCGGGCCATTCCCATTCGGCAAGCTGGATCGACGTCATGGTGGAGATCGACTGCGCGGTACCCATCACGCCCTTCGGCTTTCCGGTGGTGCCGCCGGTGTAGGTCAGGCCGATGACCTGATCGGGCGGCAGGTCGGCCGCCACCAGCGGCTGCGGCTCGTACTTGGCGGCCTCGGCCGCCAGGTCCACGGCCACATGCCGCAATGCCTCGGGTACCGGACCGATGGTGAGGATCTGCGTAAGCGACTCCACCTTCTCCAGCAGCCCCAGCGCGCGCTCGACGAACATCGGATTGGGGTCGATGATCAGCGAGCTGATCCCGGCGTCGTTTAGCACGTAAGCGTGGTCGTCCAGCGAACCGAGCGGGTGCAGCGCGGCGCGCCGGTACCCGCGGGCCTGGCCGGCGCCGATGATCATCAGCACCTCGGGCCGGTTGAGCGACAGCAGGCCGACCGCGACGCCGGTGCCCGCGCCCAGTGCCTCGAACGCCTGGATGTACTGGCTGATCCGGTCGGCCAGCTGACCACCGGTCAGTGTTGAATCGGCTTGGGTGGTGTCGCCGAGGAACAACACCGGCTTGTTCTTATGCCGCTTGAGCGCGCCCACCAGCAGATGGCCGTTATGAGTCGGATTGCGCAACAGTTCGTCACCCATGTGGGCAAGACTAGAACGTGTTCCAATTTGGGTCGGCTGCGGCCTCGGCTTGCCGAGTGTCCCGCCGCAGAGCGTGACGGTCGCTTGGCCGCGTCCAGTGCAGCCAATACATAGGCGAAGCCTGCCATGCGTCCGGGAATCTACCGACCCCGAAACGGTTGCGGCCGTTCGGCATCACCATGATGGTGTAACGGTTTACATTGGCTTGGCAACACCATCCGCGGCCCCGAAAGGCCAGCCGCACGCACGGATTGAAAGGGGACGGGGAACGGGGCCCAGAAACATGGACACCGCACCCCTGACTGCCCATGGCTGACGCTGACCTCGTCATTACCGGAAGCCTGCTCACCGTCGACGACGCCCGGCCGACGGCCGAAGCGCTTGCGGTCGCCGACGGCCGGATCGTCGCGATAGGCAGTAGAGCCGACGTAGGCGGGTTCATCGGTGCGAACACCCGAACCATCGATGTCGGCGACGGCTGCGTCATGCCGGGATTCGTTGAGGCACATGGTCATCCGCTGATGGAGGCCGTCGCGCTGTCGGACCGGATTGTCGATATCCGCCCGGTTACCGTCCGCGACGCGGGCCAGGTCGTCGACGTGATCCGTCGCGAGGCCGCACAAAGGGGGTCGGCCGGCGCCTACCTCATCGGTTGGGACGCCCTGCTGCAGTCCGGTCTTCCGGAGCCGACGCTGGCCTGGCTCGACGAGATCGCGCCGGACGCGCCGCTGGTGATCATTCACAACTCCGGGCACAAGGCCTACTTCAACACCCACGCCGCGCGGCTCAACGGGCTGACCCGGGATACTCCGGATCCCAAGGGCGCCAGCTACGGCCGTGACGCGAACGGGGAACTCGACGGCACTGCCGAGGAAATAGGCGCGGTGTTCCCGCTGCTGGCCGGTGCGATCCAGCCCAGCGACTATCCGGACATGCTGCGTGCCGAATGCGCTCGGCTCAACCGGGCGGGTCTGACCACCTGCTCGGAGATGGCGTTTGATCCGGCATTTCGGCCGATGGTGGAGCAGCTGCGCGGCGAGCTGACAGTCCGGCTGCGCACCTACGAGGTCTCCAATCCACGAATGTCCACCGACGCAACACCGGGCGACGGCGACGACATGCTGCGCCAGGTCGGCATCAAGATCTGGGTCGACGGCTCGCCGTGGATCGGCAATATCGCGCTGTCGTTTCCGTACCTGGACACCGCCGCCACCCGCGCCGCCGGTATCGCGCCGGGATCCTGCGGATGCGCCAACTACACCCGCGAACAGCTCACCGAAATCGTCGGCGCCTACTTCCCGCATGCCTGGCAGATCGCCTGTCACGTGCAAGGCGACGCCGGCGTCGACACCATCCTGGACGTCTATGAGCAGGCGCTGCGCCAGCATCCACGCGACGATCACCGACTGCGACTCGAACACGTTGGCGCCATCCGGCCCGACCAACTTCGGCGAGCCGTCGAGCTGGGCGTCACCTGCAGCCTGTTCGTCGATCAGATTCACTACTGGGGCGACGTCATCGTCGACGGTCTGTTCGGCGAAGAGCGCGGGTCGCGGTGGATGCCGGCCGGGTCCGCGGTGGCCGCCGGTATGCGCATTTCGCTGCACAACGATCCGCCGGTCACACCCGAGGAACCGCTGCGCAACATCAGCGTGGCCGCAACCCGGATTGCGCCGAGCGGCCGCGTGCTGGCTCCCGAAGAGCGATTGACGGTCGAGCAGGCGATCCGCGCCCAGACCATCGATGCGGCGTGGCAGCTGTTCGCGGACGACGTGATCGGCTCGCTGGAGGTCGGCAAGTACGCGGACATGGTGGTGCTGTCCGCCGATCCGCGGACGGTGCCGCTGCAAGAGATCGCCGATCTCGACGTGCGCGCGACGTTTCTGGCGGGCCGCCAGGTCTACCGGCGATGACACCGACGCTGCCCGAACTGCTGGAGCGCCTGCATGTCGTGGCGCTGCCGATGCGGGTGCGGTTTCGCGGCATCACCACCCGCGAAGTGGCATTGATCGACGGCCCAGCCGGTTGGGGCGAGTTCGGAGCGTTCGTGGAATACGGCCCCCACGAGGCCGCGCACTGGCTCGCCTCCGGCATTGAGGCCGCTTACGGGCGGCCGCCGCCGGTGTGGCGCGACCATGTCGCGATCAACGCCACCGTGCCCGCCGTCGCCGCCGCGCAGGTAGCCGAGGTGCTGGCCCGGTTTCCTGGAGCGCGCACCGCCAAGGTGAAGGTTGCCGAGCCGGGGCAGAGCCTGGCCGACGACGTCGATCGCGTCAACGCGGTACGCGAACTGGTCGAAACCGTGCGGGTCGACGCCAACGGCGGCTGGAGTGTCGAACATGCGGTGCAGGCAGCCGCCGCCCTGACCGCCGACGGCAACCTGGAGTACCTCGAACAACCCTGCGCCACCGTCGACGAGCTAGCCGAACTTCGTCGGCGGGTCGACGTCCCGATCGCCGCCGATGAAAGCATCCGCAAGGCCGACGACCCCCTGGCCGTGGTGCGCGCCGGAGCCGCCGACATCGCGGTGCTGAAAGTGGCTCCGATGGGTGGGGTTTCGGCGCTTATCGACATCGCGGCGCAGATCGACATCCCGGTCGTGGTATCCAGCGCGCTCGACTCAGCCGTCGGCATCGCCGCCGGGCTGACCGCCGCCGCAGCCTTACCCGAACTCCGCCACGCCTGCGGGCTGGGCACCGGGGGGTTGTTCGTCGAAGACGTCGTCGCGGCCTGCGAGGTCACCGTGCCCGTCGATGGCAAGCTGACGGTCGGCCCGGTGACGCCCGACCCCGGGCGGCTGGCCGCGCTGGCCGCGCCGCAGGACCGCCGACAGTGGTGGATTGATCGGGTCAAGGCGTGTTATCCGCTGCTGTAGCGTCTCTCGCGTGATCAACCTGGCTTACGAAGACCGTGGCAGCGGAGAACCCGTTGTCTTCATCGCCGGCCATGGCGGCCCCGGACGCACCTGGCACCCCCATCAACTGCCGGCCTTTCTCGCCGCCGGGTATCGCGTTATCACCTTCGACAATCGCGGGATCGGCGCCACCGAAAACGCCGAAGGATTTACCACCCAAACCATGGTCGCCGACACCGCGGAGCTAATCGAGTCGCTGGACATCGCGCCGGCGCGCATCGTCGGCGTGTCGATGGGCTCGTTCATCGCCCAAGAACTCATGGTGGTGCGGCCGGAGTTGGTCCACTCGGCTGTGCTGATGGCCACCCGCGGCCGGCTGGACCGCAGCCGCGAGTTCTTCCGCACGGCCGAGTACGAGCTTTGTAACGCCGGCGTCACACTCCCGCCGGCGTACGACGCGAAAATCCGTATGCTGGAAAGCTTTTCACCCAAGACCCTCAACGATGACAACGCGGCCAGTGACTGGATCGCGATGTTCACCATGTGGCCGACCAAATACACCCCGGGCTTCTATGCCCAACTGGAGGTCTCGCCGACGACGAACCGGCTGCCCGCGTACCGCAACATCGCCGCACCGGTGCTGGTGATCGGTTTTGCCGACGACGTGGTGACTCCGCCCTACCTAGGACGCGAAGTCGCCGATGCCCTGCCCAACGGCCGGTATCTGCAGATACCCGATGCCGGTCATCTCGGTTTCTTCGAGCGGCCGGAGCCGGTCAACGCCGCGATGTTGAAGTTCTTTGCGGGTGTGAGCGGCTAACGGCCCAACGCGCCGCCACCTCATCAAAGCTGCTCAGCGGCGTGGCGCAAACTTGCGCCGGCGGGATTGGCCGCGGTGGCTATGACACCCTGTACTGATGAACCCCTCGACGACACAGGCGCGCGTCGTCGTCGACGAGCTGATCCGTGGCGGCGTCCGCGACGTGGTGTTGTGCCCGGGCTCGCGCAACGCTCCGCTGGCCTTTGCGTTACAGGACGCCGACCGGTCCGGCCGAATCCGGTTGCATGTTCGCATTGACGAACGCACCGCCGGCTACCTCGCCATCGGGCTGGCCATCGCGGCCGGCGCCCCGGTGTGTGTCGCCATGACCTCTGGCACCGCCGTGGCCAATCTCGGTCCAGCGGTGGTGGAAGCCAACTACGCTCGCGTGCCGCTGATCGTGCTATCGGCCAACCGGCCCTACGAATTGCTGGGCACCGGGGCCAACCAGACCATGGAGCAGCTGGGCTACTTTGGCACCCAAGTGCGCGCCACCATCAGCCTGGGATTGGCCGAGGACGCGCCCGAACGAATGGCCGCCCTCAACGCGACGTGGCGGTCGGCCACCTGCCGGGTGTTGGTGGCTGCCACCGGTGCTCGGACCGCCAACGCGGGCCCGGTGCATTTCGACATCCCGCTGCGGGAACCGCTGGTGCCAGACCCGGAACCGCACGGTGCCGTCACACCGCCAGGCCGGCCCGACGGCAAGCCGTGGACCTACACACCGCCGGTCACCTTCGACCAGCCGCTGGAGGTCGACCTGTCGGCGGACACCGTCGTCGTCGCCGGTCACGGCGCGGGCGTGCATCCCAACCTGACGGAGTTGCCGACCGTAGCCGAGCCGACGGCGCCGGGGCCAGCCAACCCACTCCATCCGCTGGCGCTGCCGCTGCTGCACCCCCAGCAGGTGATCATGCTGGGCCGCCCAACACTGCACCGCCCGGTGTCGGCGCTGCTGGCCGACCCCAAGGTGCCGGTGTACGCGCTAACCACCGGGCCGCGCTGGCCGGATGTCTCGGGCAACTCGCAGGCCACCGGCACCCGGGCGGTCACCACCGGGTCGCCCAACCCGGCCTGGCTGCACCGCTGTGCGGACCTTGACCGGCACGCGAACCAGGCAGTGCGCGGTCAACTTAGGGCGCACCCGCTTACCACAGGACTGCACGTCGCCGCCGCCGTGGCGGATGCGCTCAGGCCCGGTGACCAGCTGGTACTGGGGGCGTCCAACCCGGTGCGCGACGCGGCGCTGGTGGGCCTGGACACCCACGACATCCACGTGCGGTCCAATCGGGGCGTCGCCGGCATCGATGGCACTGTGTCCACCGCCATCGGGGCGGCACTGGCTTACGAGAGGGCCCGTACCGGCCGGACGATCGCGCTGATCGGCGACCTGACGTTCGTCCACGACAGCTCCGGGCTGTTAATCGGTCCCACCGAACCGACGCCGCGAAAGCTGACGATCGTGGTGTCGAACGACAACGGCGGTGGCATCTTCGAACTGCTCGAGCAGGGCGACCCGCGGTTCGCGGACGTGTCATCGCGGATCTTCGGTACCCCCCATGACGTCGACGTGGGAGCGCTGTGTCGGGCTTACCACGTGGAGAGCCGGCAGATCGAGGTCGACGAGTTGCGGTCGGCGCTCGACGAGGCCGGCCCCGGCATGCGCGTGTTGGAGGTCAAGGCGGACCGGTCCTCGCTGCGGCAGCTGCACGCCGCGATCAAGGCGGCCCTGTGAGGATCGCGTGATTTCGCCAAAATTGATGCTGCGCATTCTCGTTCACGGCACCAGCGAAGAACTGCCGGACACCCGCGCGCGGATTGTGGTGCGGTGGGCGCGAATTGCCATCCTGATCATTGCGGTTCTGGTCACGCTGCAGTCGGTGCTGTTGGTGGCCGGGGCCTGGCGCAACGATCTGGCCATCGACCGCAACATGGGCGTCGCGCGGGCCGAGGTGCTCAGCGCCGGGCCGCGGCGCTCAACCATCGAGTTCGTGACGCCGGAGCGCGTCACTTATCGGCCCGAACTCGGTGTGCTGTATCCGTCCGAGCTGGCCACCGGTATGCGGATTTACGTCGAATACAACAAGAACGATCCCAACCTGGTCCGGGTGCAGCACCGTAACGCCGCACTGGCGATCATCCCGGCGGGGTCTATCGCGGTGGTGGCCTGGCTGGCCGCAATCGTTGCGCTGGTCTTCCTGGCACTCCTGGACAAGCGCCTGAATCGGTAGATTTCGCGTCCCGTATTCCCGTCGGCAACCTTTCCGACAGCCGTCGCTGACACGGTGGTGGCGTGCGCGTTGCGATCGTCGCCGAGTCGTTCCTCCCGAACGTCAACGGTGTCAGCAACTCGGTGATTCGGGTGCTCGAGCACCTGCGTCGGACCGGTCACGAAGCCCTCGTCATCGCCCCGGATGCACCCCCGGGTGAACCCGGTGCCGACCGCCTGCACGACGGCGTCCGGGTACACCGGGCGCCGTCGCGAATGTTCCCCAAGGTGACCACGCTGCCGCTGGGGGTACCCACCCCCCGAATTCTGCGTGTGCTGCGCGGTTTCGATCCCGACGTGGTGCATTTGGCGTCGCCGGCACTGCTCGGCTACGGCGGGCTGCGGGCTGCGCGCCGTCTCGGAGCGCCCACGGTCGCGGTATTCCAAACCGACGTACCGGGTTTCGCGGCGAGCTACGGAATCCCGATGACCGCGCGGGCCGCGTGGGCATGGTTCCGGCACCTGCACGGTCTCGCTGACCGCACCCTAGCGCCTTCCACGGCAACGATGGAAGTCCTTGCTGCCCAAGGCATCCCGCGGCTCCATCGGTGGGCGCGCGGGGTGGATCTGCTCCGGTTTGCACCGTCGGCGCGAGATGAGGCGTTGCGGCGCCACTGGTCGCCGGACGGAAAGCCGATCGTTGGCTTCGTGGGCCGGCTCGCACCCGAGAAGCATGTCGATCGTCTCGCGGCTCTGGCGGCCGGCGGCGCGGTGCGGCTCGTGATCATCGGCGATGGAGTCGACCGACTCAAGCTGCAATCGGCAATGCCGACAGCGCTTTTCACTGGCGCGCTGTATGGCGACAAGCTCGCCGCGGCGTACGCCAGTATGGACGTATTCGTGCATCCCGGCGAGCATGAGACGTTCTGTCAGGTCGTACAGGAGGCGCTGGCGTCGGGGCTGCCGGTGATTGCCCCCGACGCCGGCGGTCCGCGAGATTTGATCACTCCGCGACGCACCGGGCTGCTGCTACCCGTCGACGAATTCGAGGCCCGGCTCCCCGCAGCCGTAGCTCACCTGATCCGCGAACGCGACCGCTACGCGCCCGAAGCTCGGCGCAGTGTGCTCGGCCGTAGCTGGTCGGTGATCTGTGACGAGCTGGTCGGCCACTACGAGGCGGTGCAGGGGATGCGACGGGTTCAGGCTGCCTAGAGCTCAACGAGCGTGAGGTAGCCTCGCCCCGTGAGCCGCGCGGCGCTGGACAAGAACCCCCGAGACGTGGCGTCGATGTTCGACGGCGTCGCGCGCCGCTATGACCTCACCAACACCGTCCTGTCGTTCGGGCAGGACCGGCACTGGCGGCGGGCCACCCGCTCGGCATTGCGCCTCAAGCCCGGCCAGAAGGTGCTGGACCTGGCCGCGGGTACCGCGGTGTCAACGGTGGAGCTGACCAAGTCCGGGGCGTGGTGTGTGGCGGCCGATTTCTCGGTCGGGATGCTGGCGGCCGGCGGTGCGCGGAAGGTGCCGAAGGTGGCCGGTGACGCCACCCGGCTGCCGTTCGACGACTGCGCATTCGATGCGGTCACAATTAGTTTCGGCCTGCGCAACGTCGTCGACCAGCAGGCCGCATTGCGCGAGATGGCCCGCGTCACTCGGCCCGGCGGCCGCTTGGTGGTCTGTGAGTTCTCCACACCGACCAGCAAGTTGTTCGCCACCGTCTACAAGGAATACCTGATGCGGGCATTGCCCCGATTGGCCCGAGCGGTGTCGAGCAACCCTGAGGCCTACGTCTACCTCGCGGAGTCGATCAGGGCTTGGCCCGGCCAGGCCACGCTGGCGCATCAGATCTCCCAAGCGGGGTGGGCGGCGGTGCGGTGGCGAAACCTGACCGGCGGCATCGTTGCCTTGCACGCCGCATACAAACCGCTCAACCGAGTGAGGTGAGAACTTAGCGGGTTCCCGCCCGCTGCAGCACGCCTATTTGCTCCGGGCAGTAGTGGTCGATCGCGGCGCCAAGGAACTGGAACGCTTGCCCGTCGGTGGTGCCTCGCGGCAGATTGTGCTGGATGAAATTGGCCGACTTGTACGCATCGCCGTCCACGCCCCGGCCCAGTCGCTGACAGCTGATCTTGGCCAGCCAGGCGTTGTAATCCTGCGGTCCATAGATGCCGAAGCCGTGGAGGGTGTTGTTGAAGGGGGCGTCGTAGTCGTCGGCCTGCGCGGGCGCGGCGAGCGTGATTGCCGCCGCTGCGGTACCGGCGATCGTAGCCAGCTTCTTGCCGTTCATTAGGTGGACTATACGCCTGGGCATGCCGCGACGTGTTGGACATGTTGCCCTGAAAAATCGGCCGGCTTTCATCGCTCAGCTGAACGGCGGTCGGGGATCGATCAGCCGTGACGCGCGCCCGGCGCTTCGCCACACCCGCGCTATCCAGTCGGCGTCGTCGTCGGTGACCAGGTTGGCCATCACCCGCACCGCGATATTCATCAACGTCGTCGATCGCATGGCAATGGGTCCGGTCGCGGGCAAGAATCGTGGAAAGGTCAGCAGCGACGCCAGCCTGCGCGCGACCGAGAATCCGCGGCTGTAGTGATCGCGCAACAGCGACGGCCACAGCCGCGACAGATCCCGTGCGTCCAGCAGCTCGGCGGCCAGCCTCCCGGTCTCCAGTCCGTAGTCGATGCCCTCGCCGTTGAGTGGGTTGACGCAAGCCGCGGCGTCGCCGATCAGCATCCAGTTCGGCCCGGACACCCCCGAAACCGCGCCCCCCATCGGCAACAACGCCGACGACACCGCCCGCGGGTCGCCGGTAAAGCCCCACTCCTCGCGGCGCAGGTCGGTGTAATACGAGATCAGTGGCCGCAGCGCCAGGTCGGCCGGTCGCTTGGTCGTCGATAGAGCCCCGACGCCGATATTCACCTCGCCGTTGCCCAGCGGGAAAATCCAACCGTAGCCGGGCAGCACCGCGCCGTCGGGGGAGCGCAGTTCCAGGTGCGACGTCAGCCAGGGGTCGTCGCTGCGGGTCGTGGTCAGGTAGCCGCGTGCGGCAACGCCGTACACCGTCTCCTGGTGCCATCGCCGGCCCAGTTTTCGGCCTAGCGGGGAGCGCGCGCCGTCGGCAACGATCAGCTGGCGGCAGCTCACCTGGGTGTGGTCGGCCAACGTCAGCGATACCACCCGCCTCGACGAGTCATGGTGAACGGCAACGGCTTTGGTCCCCAGCAGCATGCGTGCGCCGGAATCCTCGGCGACTTTGCGGATCCGGTCGTCGAGTTCGAGGCGGGCCACCGCGCTGCTGTAGGTCGGGAATGACCGGCCGGGCCACTCCACTTCCACTTCGCCGCCGAACCCGCTCATCCTTAAGCCCCGATGCCGGATGCGCCCGCCCAGCCACTCGCCGAGTCCCAGGCGCTCCATCTCGGCGACCGCGCGCGGTGTCAGCCCGTCTCCGCAGGCCTTGTCGCGCGGGAAGCTGGCGGAGTCGATGACCAGCACGTCTCGGCCGGCGCGGGCGGCCCAGGCTGCCGCCGCTGAGCCGGCCGGCCCGGCGCCTACGACTACCACGTCAGCTCTGGTCTGCACACTCACCAGTATGTTGGTCGGGTGAGGACTCCGGCGACGGTGGTGGCGGGCGTTGACTTCGGCGACGCCGTTTTCGCCGCGACTGTGCGTGACGGTGTCGCCCAGATTGAGCAGCTCATGGACGCCGAGTTGCGCAGCACCGACGAGGTGATGACCGATTCGCTGCTGCACCTTTTCAAGGCTGGCGGCAAACGGTTCCGCCCGCTGTTTACCGTGTTGTCCGCGCAGATCGGGCCCAAGCCGGACGCCGCGGAGGTGACCATCGCCGGCGCGGTCGTCGAGCTGATCCACCTGGCGACGCTGTACCACGACGACGTGATGGATGAGGCGCAGGTCCGCCGCGGTGCACCCAGCGCCAACGCGCGCTGGGGCAACAACGTGGCGATCCTGGCCGGCGACTACCTGTTGGCGACGGCGTCGCGGTTGGTGTCCCGGCTGGGGCCGACGGCGGTTCGGATTGTCGCCGACACGTTCGCTGAGCTCGTCACGGGCCAGATGCGCGAGACCCGCGGTGCCCCTGACGGCGCGGACACGATTGAGCAGTACCTCAAAGTGGTCCACGAGAAGACGGGCAGCCTGATCGCCGCGGCGGGCCGGTTCGGCGGGATGTTCGCCGGCGCCGACGACGGCCAGGTCGAACTGCTGAGTCGCCTCGGCAATCTCGTGGGCACCGCGTTTCAGATCGCCGACGACATCATCGACATCGACAGTGCGTCCGACAAGTCGGGCAAGCTGCCCGGCACGGACATCCGCGAAGGGGTGCACACGCTCCCGATGTTGTACGCATTGCGCGAAACCGGACCCGAAGCCGCGCGGCTGCGGGAACTGCTGGCCGGACCCGTCCACGACGACGCGGAGGTGCTCGAGGCGCTGACCCTGCTACGCGCGTCGCCGGGGATGGCCACGGCCAAAGACGTCTTGGCGCGATATGCGGCACAGGCCCGCCATGAGCTGGACTTGCTGCCGGACGTCCCGGGCCGGCGAGCTCTAGCCGCGCTAGTCGACTACACCGTCAGCCGGCACGGCTGATCGCGCTTAGTGGAACCCAGGGGGCCATGATGGGCGTTGGGTAGCTAGAAGCTGCAAGACCGGGTGTGCGTAGGAGGACACACTGATGACCTGGCATCCGCATGCCAACAGGCTGAAGACCTTCGTGCTGTTGGTCGGTATGTCGGCGATGATCGTGTTCGTCGGCGCGTTGTTCGGCAGGACGGCGTTACTCATCGCCACCCTGTTCGCCGTCGGGATCAACGTCTACACGTACTACAACAGCGACAAGCTGGCCTTGCGCGCGATGCACGCCCAGCCGGTTTCCGAGCTGCAGGCGCCGGTGATGTACCGGATCGTGCGTGAGCTGGCGACCGCTGCGCACCAGCCAATGCCCCGGCTGTACATCAGCGACACCAGCGCGCCCAACGCGTTTGCCACCGGCCGCAACCCGCGCAACGCCGCGGTGTGTTGCACCACGGGAATTCTGCAGATCCTCAACGAGCGCGAGCTGCGCGCCGTGCTGGGTCATGAGCTGTCCCACGTCTACAACCGCGACATCCTGATCTCGTGCGTGGCGGGCGCGCTAGCGTCGGTGATCACCGCGCTGGCCAACATGGCCATGTGGTTCGGCGTCTTTGGCGGTGACCGCGACCAAGGCGCCAATCCTTTTGCGCTGCTGCTGGTTTCGTTGTTGGGTCCGATCGCCGCGACGGTGGTGCGGCTGGCCGTATCGCGGTCCCGGGAATATCAGGCCGACGAGTCCGGTGCCGTGCTGACCGGAGACCCGCTGGCACTGGCGTCTGCGCTGCGCAAGATCTCCGGTGGTGTGCAGCTGGCGCCGCTGCCGCCTGAACCGCAACTCGCCAGTCAAGCGCATCTGATGATCGCCAACCCGTTCCGTGCGGGTGAGCGGATCGGGTCGATGTTTTCCACTCACCCGCCGATCGAGGACCGCATCCGCCGGCTGGAAGCGATGGCGCGGGGCTGACGCTGGCTTAACGCTGAACCATGCGTATCGCTGCGGAGAATTAGCTCCCACGCCACAGCTGAGATGAGGTGGTGAATCCAGCGCTGGGCGCAGCGGACTGTCGGCGCTGCGATTTTTCGGCACTTGTGTCACCACGGTGCAGGTGGATCCGACGCTGGGGTGGGCGAGGGACCGGCACCGCGATCGCTCAGTGTTGCATTGCTGGCGGAGACACCTCCGACGGGCGGCCGGTCGGCTACGACGGGCCTGTCGCTCCGGGTTTGCCGTACAGGGACCCACCGGCTCCGCCGGCCCCGCCGGCCGCGTCACCAGAACCGGCGCCGCCGGCCCCGCCGTCGCCGATCAAAACGGCGTCGCCGCCCTTGCCGCCAGGCCCGCCGGCGCCGTCGCTTCCTCCGTCCTTGCCGACGCCGGCCTTACCGCCGTGACTGCCGTCACCGCCGTTGCCATACTGCGTCCCGCCGGAGCCGCCGGAGCCGCCGGCGCCGCCGTTGCCGCCGTCGCCGCCGGCCCCGGCGGCGCCGTCGGGGCCGCCGCCAAAGCTGTTGTTCTTCCCGCCGGCGCCGGCGTCGCCGCCGTTGCCGCCGTTGCCGCCGTGACCGCCGGCGCCGCCGCCGCCGAAGTAGACGGCGCGGCCGCCGTTTCCGCCGTCCCCGGCATCGCCGGCCGCCCCAGCATCTCCGCCGGCCCCGGGTGTGCCGCTGCTACTGAAGGTATCGCCGCCTTTACCGCCTTTGCCCCCGTTGCCGCCCGCCCCGGCATCGCCGCCGACACCGCCGTTGCCGAGCAGCGTCGCGCCGCTGCCGCCGTGGCCGCCGGTCCCTCCTTTGCCGCCGGCCCCAGCATTGCCGCCGTCACCGCCGTTGGCGGCGATGGCGGGGCCGGCGCCGTGGCCGCCGTCGCCGCCGTCGCCGCCGATCCCGCCGTGGCCGCCGGTCCCGCCGGCCCCGCCGCTGCCGTATAGCCACCCGCCGTTTCCGCCGGCTCCGCCGGTGCCGCCGTCGCCGGCGACACCGGCGATGCCGCCGTCACCGGGGACAGCTGTGCCCTCGAAGTCGCCGTCGCCGCCGGTGCCGCCCCCGCCGCCGTGGCCGCCGGTCCCGCCGGCCCCGCCGCTGCCGTATAGCCACCCGCCGTTTCCACCGGCCCCGGCATCGCCGCCGGAACCTCCGGCCCCCCCGGCGCCACCGATTCCGCCGAAGCCGCCACGACCGCCGGTTCCGCCGGGGCCGCCCGTTCCGGCGGTGCCGCCGGTTCCGCCGACGCCGATCAGTCGAGCGGAACCGCCCGCCCCGCCCGCCCCGCCGGCCCCGCCATTGCCGCCAGAGCCGGCGGTCAAGCTGAATGCGGTGTCAACGCCCTGGCCGCCGTTGCCGCCGTTCCCGCCGTTGCCGCCGACCCCGCCGTTGCCAAATAACGTTCCGCCAGCCCCACCAGAACCACCAGCACCACCAGCACCGCCAACCCCACCAGCTCCGCCTTGGTCGCCCACGCCCGTCCCGCCGCTCCCGCCATTCCCGGCGTTGCCACCGGCCCCGCCCTGGCCAATCAGGCCGGCGGACCCACCAGCGCCCCCGGCCCCACCAGCACCGCCGGTAGTGGCGGTGGCTTTGCCGAAGTCGGCCGTGCCACCATCGCCGCCGTTGCCGCCATTGCCGGCGATGCCATACAGCGACCCGCCGGCCCCACCGTTGCCGCCGCGGCCACCGCTACCGCCGATGTTGCTGCCCGTCCCGTGGCCTCCGGCACCGCCGATGCCCCCGGTCCCACCGTGGCCGATCAGCCCAGCGGCACCACCGGCACCACCGGCACCGGCGTCGGCGCCGAACCCGCCTAAGAACACACCGCCGTTGCCGCCGGTTCCACCGTTGCCTCCGTCACCGCCGTTGCCGTAGAGCCACCCGCCCTGGCCTCCGGCCCCACCGTCACCGCCGACACTGCCGCTACCGGCGAAGCCTCCGTTGCCGCCGTCACCGCCGATACCGCCGGCCCCGCCGTGGCCTATCAGCCTGGCGACCCCGCCAGCACCTCCGGCACCACCGGGCCCACCAGCGATGGCGGTAAGGCCGGTGCCGCCGGCCCCGCCAGCGCCCCCGTTCCCGTAGAGCCACCCGCCGGTTCCACCGTCACCGCCGGCTCCGCCTGCCCCGCCAGCCCCGCCGAAAAGGTCGCCAGCGGGGGCGTTACCGCCGGCACCGCCAATACCGCCGGCTCCGCCGGTACCGATGAGCCCGGCAGCCCCACCCGCACCTCCGGCACCACCAGAACCACCAGAAACATTGTTGACGGAGCTGTTGAAGCCAATGCCGCCGATCCCGCCGACCCCGCCGTTGCCGTACAGCCAGCCGCCGGCCCCGCCGGTCCCACCGGCACCGGCGATGCCGCCTTGGGCACCAGGCCCGCCGGCTCCACCTTGCCCGCCGTTGCCGATCAGCCCGGCGGCGCCGCCGGCCCCCCCGGCCACCCCGGGAGCGGTGCTGGCCCCGCCGGCGCCGCCGTTGCCGTACAACAACCCCCCGGCCCCACCGGGCTGCCCGGTCCCATCCACGGTGCCGCCGTCGGCACCGTTACCAATCAATGGACGCCCCAACAACGCCAGGGTCGGCGCATTAATCGCATCCAGCAGGGCCTGCTGGGCGTTGGCGACCTCGGTCCCTGCGTAGGCGCCCGCGCCGGTGGTCAGGGCTTGGACCAACCGGTCGCGAAACACCTCCGCCTGGGCACCGACCGACTGATACTGCTGGGCGTAGTTGGCGAACAGCGCGGCCACCGCCGCCGACACCTCATCACTGGCGGCGGCCGTCAGCGCCGTGGTGGGGCCCTCCGCGGCGGCATTGACCGCGGTGAGCTTCGAGCCGATGGCGGCCAAATCCGCGGCCGCGGCGGCCACCAGTTCTGGAACCACGTTGACAAAGGACATCGCGAATCTCCAGCAACCCAGTTGGCGGCAACACCACCAACACCGCTATGACGCGTGCCACGCTGCCCTCGAATGCGCCAAAGCCGCGTAGGCCCGCAATGTTGCTGCCGATGCTGCTTGCCCCACCACTACCCGTACAAGAGGCAAGTGCCCAATATCATGCGGCGATTAGATGCAGAGTGCACATGCCTCAACGGCCATGAGTGGGCCAGCGCAGGCCAAGGCCGACTCATGTTTGAGGCGCTCGGCAATGGGTTCGCCGCAGTCGAGGACCCAAACGCTGCCAACCATCTGCATCAGCTTTGCCCCGACCCTATCGACACGCGGCTGCGAAAGTGACTGGCGATCCTGGCCCACTCGATGAGGTGTCCATCTCTGCTTTTGGCCAACCGTGACCGGAATTCGCAACCTAAGAAAGGTTGCTGACCGGCATGGCGATAGTGGGGCTACGTCGTTTACGTTTTCTTCGAGCGGGTCATCCGTGACAACATCCGTCACCGGTCACGGTCTACATATCGCAGGCTTCCTCACCTGCGTACACGATTGTCTCCAAAACTTCGCCCGCACAACAGGACTCGCTGCCCGACCCAAAACACCCCTCCCAGCATGTCATATTTGACCTAAATTTCAGGCCTCGCCAGAACAAGATCAGCTCCACCAATTCCGGTACTGCGCCCGGAAGTGGTTGCGCTGCCGGCAGCTTTCGGCTCGCCGCAGGTGGTGGGCGGTCGTTGGGGTGTTTTGGTCCTGGTGGCCAAGCGCCAGCGCAGGTGTGGCAGGTGACCCGTTCGGCCAAGAACGGCGCGGACCTCAACGTCGAGAGGAGGCGCGAATACGTCAACCACTATTCGTTGCACATCATCGACCCCGAGTGGGGCCATGTCACGATCACGATGTCGGGACATCCGCCGTCCGGCGCGCAGGTCATCCTCAACGGGTATGAGTACGTGGCCCGCTAGGCGCTGCGGCGGGGATAGCATTTCGCAAGGCCGGCAATTGTTTCACCGCGGTCGCGGACCCAGCGCGCCTGGCTCGGATCGCAGATGCCTCGTCGCAGGATGCAGCACTAGGGCGGGCCGCCGGGCTAGGTTTGCCAACGCTGGATCTATTCCGCGTGTTTGTGCTTCGGGCTCGACCTGGCCGAGCAGCGCAAAGCGGGTTCACCGCCTTGGCCTTGGTGTTCTCGTCGTACCTGATCGCCGTCGCACCAACCTTCCTTCCAGCGGAAGGTGCCGCATAAAGCCAAAGGAAGGTGCGTATAAACCTGGGACGGTTCAGAAGTCGATCCTCAAGCGGGTAGCCGGGGTCAACGGCCGGCCTGGCCGGGTCGAGATCAGCGACGGCCACGGTGCGCCCGCCCGGGGGATCACCAACCTGCGGTGGCGATCCACCTTAGGCTCCGCAGACAATCCCCATCGACGAAAACCACGAGCGATGATGGCAAGTCGTGCTTGATGACCGAGCCATAGCGAACGCGAATTTGCAGCTTTGACGGCGCCAGCATGGACGTGACGCTGGATGCGCGAGCAGACGCGAAAGCCCCCAATTTCCGCCGGAAACTGGGGCTTTCGCGTCTGCTCGCGCAACTAGTTAGAACCCGGAGCCGTGGACCTCGTGTCCCGGAACCTCGGCGATCAGGCCGCGGTAAGCCTGCTCCACGGTGGACCCGTGGTTGATGACCGCGTCGACCTCGCGGGCGATCGGCATGTTCAGCCCGAATTCGTTCGCAAACTCCATGACCACGCTGGCGGCCTTGACGCCCTCGGCGACCTGATTCATCGAGGCGATGATCTCGTCGATCGGCTTGCCCGCGCCGAGCTGCTCGCCGACGTGCCGGTTTCGGCTGCGCTGGCTGGTGCACGTGACGATCAGGTCGCCCAGCCCGGCCAGCCCGGGGAAGGTTTCGGGATTCCCGCCCAACGCCACCCCCAGCTTGGTCATCTCGCGCAGCGCGCGGGCGATTACCAGCGCGCGAGTGTTTTCACCGATACCGAGCGAGTAGCCCATCCCAACCGCGATGGCAAAAACGTTCTTGAGCGCGCCCGCGGTCTCGACACCGATGACGTCGTCGGTGGTATAGACGCGGAAGCGTCGGGTGCGCAACAAGGCCGCCAGCCGGGTCGCCAGGTGTTGGTCGGGCATTGCCAGCACGGCGGCGGCCGCGTAACCCTCGGCCACCTCGCGGGCGATGTTCGGCCCGGCCAGGATGCCCGCCGGGTGACCGGGCAGTAGCTCCTCGATGATCTGCGACATCCGCATATTGGTGCCCTGCTCGAGCCCCTTGACCAAGGACACCACCGGCACCCAGGGGCGCAATTCCTTGGCCAGCTCGGTGAGCACACCCCGGAAACCGTGTGAGGGCACCCCCATGACGACGACGTCGGCGCAGTTGGCGGCCTCCGCAAAGTCGGTGGTGGCGCGCAGAGTATCGCTCAACACGACGTCGTTGCCGAGGTAACGGGTGTTGCGGTGACGGTCGTTGATGTCGTCGGCGGTCGCTTTGGAGCGCACCCACTGCAACGTCGGTCCCCGGCGTGCGCAGATTGACGCAACCGTGGTTCCCCAGGAACCACCACCGAGGACAACAACTTTGGGTTCGCGCTTCTCAACTGCCATGCAGATCAGCGTATTGGTGAACTCGGCCGAACACCATCGCCTCCTCGATGCGGTCGAAGCGGTAATCGATGGCATCGGCGAAGTAATTCTGCCGCACGTTCCATGGCCGCTTGGTACCTGACTTGGGCAGCGCGTGCAGCGACCGTTTCACATAGTTGGCCGCAATGTCCCAGGACGGCTTTTCGTTCATCGGTTGGTTGCCCAGGTGCGGATAGGCATGCGTGTAGCCACGAGATGCCATGTGCGCCAGCAACTTTGCGGTCGCTCGGGCCGTTATGTCGGCCCGCAGCGTCCAGGACGCATTGGTATAGCCCACGCACCAGAACAGGTTGGGCACGTCTTCGAGCATGTGCGCCTTGTAGACGAAGCGGTCCCGTGGATTGATCTCTATACCGTCGAGGCTGATCGTGGCACCGCCGAGAGCCTGCAGCTGCAGGCCGGTGGCGGTGACGATGATGTCGGCGTCGAGGTGTCCACCGCATTGCAGCGCGATGCCGGTGGCGTCGAAATGGTCGATGTGGTCGGTGACCACCTCGGCGCGGCCTTCGGCGATGGCGGAGTACAAGTCGGCGTCGGGGATCAGGCACATCCGCTGGTCCCACGGGTTGTAGCGCGGCCTGAAGTGCGTGTCGATGTCGTATCCAGCGGGCAGATTGTTGATCGCCACGCGCCGCAGCAGCCACTTCACGAACGCCGGTATCTTGCGGGACAAGAACCAGAAGACCGCTTCCATCAACGCGTTGTACATCCGGATGACTTTGTGAGAAGCCCTGCGGGGCAACAGAGTACGAGCAACTGCGGCGACCCTGCTGTACTTGGACGCCGACATCATGTAGGTGGGCGAGCGCTGTAGCATCGTCACCTTTTCGGCCCGGTCGGTCAGTGCTGGGATCAGCGTGACCGCCGTGGCTCCGCTGCCGATCACGACGATTTTCTTGCCGGCGTAGTCCAGTTCCTCAGGCCAGTGCTGCGGGTGGAGGACGGTGCCGCCGAACTGCTCGATGCCGGGGAAGTCGGGGGTGTAGCCCTCGTCGTAGTTGTAGTAGCCGCTGGCGAAGAACACGAACCGGCTGCGGCAGTGCTTCAGGGCGCCGCCTTGTTCGAAGGTGACGGTCCAGGTGTCGGTGGACGAATCCCAGTCAGCCGCACGGACATAGCTGTTGAAGCGAATATGGCGGTCGATGCCGTACTTGTGGGCGGTGGTGGTCAGGTACTGGCGAATGTGGTCGCCGTCGGCGACGCCTTCCTCGCGGGTCCACGGCTCGTAGGGAAAGGACAGCGTGAAGATGCTGCTGTCGGACCGCACACCCGGATAGCGAAACAGATCCCAGGTGCCGCCGATTCGTTCGCGACGCTCCAGGATTGTGTAGGTCATCCGCGGGTTGCGCTCGGTCAGCCGATAGGCCGCGCCGAGGCCGGAGATGCCGGCGCCGACGATCACGACGTCGACGTAGTCGGCATCTTGTGGAGTCACGTCACCAGACTAGGCAGGCTCAATCAACACGTCGACGTGCAGGGGCGCGCACCGGTCGATGAGCCAGATCTGGTCTGCCGGGCTGGCGAAGATGCGCGCGTGGGTCGGGTCTTGGATGAACGCTGGGCTTCTTTCGCCGGCGCATCTGTCACCGAAGAAGACGTATGCTTTCGCGTCATTGCACATCCGGGACATCCAGACCAGCCCGTCCAACCCGACACTGTGGGCAGCCTCGGCCCACCGCACGGTCGCGCGATAGCTCGACGCCGGGCCGGCCGTCAGCTCACCGGCGGTGACCTTGAGGCGGCGCAGGCCCGTGCCGTGCAGGATCCCGACGCGCAGCGTGCGTGTCACCTTCAGCCGGACCAGCACCTTGCTCGCGTACTGGTCGTAGGGCAGGGCGCCGCCCTCGACGGGAATGTCGTGCAGCAGTGTTTCGGCGATGGCGGCGTCTTCGGTTTCGGCGGCATACAGGATGGGCACCACGGGGTCGCCGAAGAAGCCGAAGCGGGTCGGGGCGCCGAAGCCGGGATTGAAATCGGTGGCGGTGCGGGTCGCCGACAGCACGCGGTAGAGCAAATGGCCGGGCGGCAGGGTAGCGGTGGCCGGGTCGAACGGGTCTGGAGGCCGCCGCACTGGCCCTCTTACCAAGAGACGGCCATCGCCTCCGCCGCCACCGCGACAACCCGGTCCGGGTCGGTGGCCAGGTGGTCCACGGGGCGTTCGCCATCGAAGTAGGTAGTGGGCGAGCAGAGCCATTGCACCAGGCCCGCCTCTGACCAGCCGCTGGAATCGGCAACCTCACGCAGCCGGGCGATGACGGCCAGCGGCTTTCCGTCGGGCCCGAACTGGAACCCCGGGTAGGCGAGGTAGTTGCCCTGGCGGACGGCGACCAGCGCGTTGTTGCGGTGGGCGGTGGTGGCCAGGTTGCGGGGTGCGCTCGATCGCGACCCCATCCGTTTGCCCGCTTCGGTGCTGGTCAGCATGCCGAACTCGGTCTCGATGCGCGCGTAGAGGTTCTGCGCGGCTTGTACCGCTCGCGCGACGGCGGGTTCGGTGTACACCGTGACCGACGACAGCGCGATGCCGACGGCGTGCGCGCTTTCCCGCAGGCGCCGGTTCGCCGCGTCCAGCTCGGCGACCGTTGTCTTCACGGGTAATCCTCCATTCGGTTCGTGCAGTCCAGTTTAATGCATGAACCGAACGCTACCGGTAGTTCACGAACTGCAACGCGACATCGAGGTCGGCCTTCTTCAGCATCGAGATGACGGCCTGTAGGTCGTCGCGCTTCTTGCTGGTGACGCGGATCTCGTCGCCCTGGATCTGTGTCTTGACGGTCTTGGGTCCCTCGTCGCGGATGAGCTTGGTGATCTTCTTGGCGTTCTCGCTGCTGATGCCTTGCTTGATGGTGCCAGTGACCTTGTAGGTCTTGCCGGAGGCCTGCGGATCGCCGGCGTCGAAGGCCTTCATCGAGATGTCGCGCCGGATCAGCTTTTCCTTGAATACATCGACCGCGGCCTTGACGCGCTCCTCGGTGGACGAGGTCAGCTCGACGGCCTCGTCGCCCTTCCAGGCGATTTTGGTGTCGGTGCCGCGGAAATCGAACCGCGTGGCCAGCTCCTTGGCGGCCTGATTGAGCGCGTTATCGACTTCCTGGTGGTCGACCTTGCTGACGATGTCGAACGATGAGTCCGCCATGCGATAGCCCTTCCTCGTTGGTGCTAGCCGTTTGTGCTCTGTCTACCCGTTCGTTGTAACCTGCTAGGCGGCAGGTTGCCCGAGCGGCCAATGGGAGCGGACTGTAAATCCGTCGCGAAAGCTACACAGGTTCGAATCCTGTACCTGCCACCACGAGGTCAGCGGGTGTTTTTGACTACCGCAACAGCTTTGAGCTATGCGGTCGTCCGCAGAATCAAGCTCAACGTCTAGAGCGCCGGAACAACGTGCGGTCCACCGTTTCCGGCGGCTCCGAGCACGAGCGCGGGTATCGACTCGAACGGGGAAAGCGCCCGTTCGGTCGGTCGAATTGGCTCACACCCCAGGCGTCAAATCATCGACAGTGACGACGACGTCTCTCGTGACCGCCGGCCTGGTTTCGTCGGTGGCGCGACCGTGGTGGCGATGCCGCCGGTTGCTAAGACATTTCATTCGCCTCGTTTGCGGCATAGAGACCGGGCGACTCGGCTGTTGGTGCGGCCACACGATGACCGCCGATCACCGCCAGGCATGAGTATTTGGCTACTTGTTTCCTGCGCCTCGTCCCGACCGTCAGTCGGCGAGTTACGAGTTCTCGACTATGCCAACCCGGCTATCCCGTCCAGCCCGAGTAACAACCCGCCGGTGCCGCCGGAGCCGGGGGTGCCCGGCATGGCGCCGAACCCACCGTTGCCGCCGTTGCCGCCGTTGCCGATCAAGTCGGCGTTGCCGCCCTTGCCGCCGGCTCCACCGGCGGTGTTACCGATGCCGCCGGCGCCGCCGTTACCGCCGTTACCGATCAGTCCGCCGTTGCCGCCGTTACCACCGGCACCTCCGGCCGCGTTCGCACCAGCCGCGCCGACGCCCCCGGCACCTCCGGCGCCGATGAACGCGCCGGCGTTGCCGCCGTTCCCGCCGGCCCCGCCGGATAGGCCAAAGACGGGATCGGTGGCGCCGCCGGTGCCGCCGGCCCCTGCGGCAGCGAAGAGCCCGGTGCCGCCGATCCCGCCGTTCCCACCGACCTTGCCGCCGAATCCGCCGGCACCGCCGGTCCCGCCCGCGCCGTAGAACATGCCGGCATTGCCGCCGGCACCGCCGGTTCCGCCGTTGTTGGCGCCGGATCCGCCGGCGCCGCCGGCGCCACCGGCGCCGAACATCCCGGTGCCACCAGCCCCACCGCTGCCGCCGTTGCCAGTAGTGCTGGTGCCCGTCCCGCCGCTGCCGCCGGTCCCGCCGTCGGCGAACATCCCGGTGCCGCCAATCCCTCCAGATCCGCCGGAACTACCGCCCGTCCCCCCGGTGCCACCGCCGCCGCCGGCAGCAAAAATTCCGGTGCCGCCCGCCCCACCCGGTCCGCCCAGGCCGAGTGAGCCGCTGCCCCCGTGGCCGCCGGCCCCGCCGGCACCGCCGGGAGCGAACAGCCCGGTGCCGCCAACGCCGCCTCCGCCGCCCTCGCTTCCTCCCGCGCCGCCGATGCCGCCGGGGCCGCCGGGAGCGAATAGCCCGGTGCCGCCGGCCCCGCCGGTTCCGCCGGAACCTGCGCCGCCTCCGCCGGTACCGCCCGCGCCGCCGGGAGCGAACAGCCCGGTGCCACCAATGCCGCCGGCGCCGCCGGCGATGCCGGCCCCACCGGCGCCGCCAGCACCGCCGGTCCCGAACAGCCCACCAGCCCCGCCAGCGCCGCCGTCGAGCCCGTTCCCGCCGCCGCCCGTTCCGCCGGTGCCGCCGGCCCCGCCATTGCCGAACAGTCCGGCGGCCCCGCCGTTGCCACCCCGCTGGCCGGGCGCTCCCGAGCCGCCGGCCCCGCCGTTGCCGAACAACAGCCCGCCGTCCCCGCCGTTTGCCCCGGTGCCGGGGGCGCCGTTGGCGCCGTTGCCGATCAGCGGGCGCCCCAGCAGGGCCTGGGTGGGTGCGTTGATCTCGTTGAGCAGCTGCTGGCTCGCGGCCTCGGCGGTGGCATACGAGCCCGCACCAGCGGTCAAGGTCTGCACGAACTGGGCATGAAACGCCGCCGCCTGGGTGCTGACGGTCTGATATCCCTGGCCGTGGGCGGAAAAGAGCGCGGCGATGGCCGCCGACACCTCATCCTGCGCGGCGGCCAGCAGTTCTGTGGTCTGGGCCGCCGCGGTCGCGTTGGCAACGCTGAGTGCCGAGGCGATACCGGTCAAATCCGAAGCGGCCGCGACCAGTGTGTCCGGCACCGCGATAACGAACGACATTCGGGACCTCTCTACGAGTCATGGCCTGACCGTCATGACAGTTGGCTTCACACCAGACCGCCGCTGGTCTGTGAGTTTTGGAGAAAATCGGCGTTCTTGCTGACCTGAAAAGTGGACTGCCGCAATGGCCTTCGACCGGTCGGCTCAGCCGGCTTTGTCGCGTGCTGTCGTCAGCGCTGTGGTACCGACGGCGCAGGCGGGATGTTCTGGTTGATGCGAAATACGTTGTGCGGATCGTATTCAGCTTTGATCTCGCTGAGCCGGCGGTAGTTCGGACCGTAGGTGGCGCGGACCCGCTCCTGCCCCTCGTCCATCATGAAGTTCACATAGGCGCCGCCCGCAGAGTATGGGTGGGTGGCGTCCCAGTAGCCCACCGTCCACCGCTTCAACGCCTCCGCGTTGTCCGGGTCCGGATCAACCCCCGCGATGACCTGTGAAAAGTTGACGTCTCGGTAGGCCCACGCGGTGTCGGTTTGCCCCACCCGATGGACCGCGCCGTCGATCGGATACAGATGCATCGTGGAGTGCATGCTCGGCAGTTCTTCGCTGAAGCGGGCATGGGCCTCGACGGCGCCGTCGGCGACGGTCCGGAAGAAGTCGCCGCGCCAATACCATTGCAATCCCTTCGGATACAGGGCATCAAACGTGGACTGCAGCGCCGGGTAAGGGGCCACACCGAGGCCGTCGAAGGCCGGCTCCATCTGCCGCACCGGCGCGAATGCCTCTTTGGCACCTGCCGGATCGCCGATGTAGCACCAGACCACCGCGCACGCCTTGTGCAGGTGGAAGGCCTCCGGGAAGGGTGGCGCCGGTGGGACCGTCATCGTCGCGAAGAACCCGTACAGATCCTCGTCTTGAGCCGGGATGAAATCCCGGAACCAGCCGAGAATGTCGGCAGTGGCCGACACCGGCCACGCCGTGGGGCCGCAGATCACTGTGTGCACGGGATGCAAGCGGAACGTAAACGAGGTGACCACGCCGAAGTTGCCACCGCCGCCGCGCAGCGCCCAGAACAGGTCTGAGTGTTCGGATTCAGACGCCGTCACCACGCGGCCGTCGGCCAGCACCACCTCGGCCTCCAGTAGGTTGTCGACGGTCAGGCCATGCTTGCGGGACAGATATCCGTGTCCACCACCCAAAGTGAGACCCCCGACGCCGGTGGTGGAGATGATGCCGGCCGGTGTCGCCAGACCGTGTGCGTGGGTCGCGGCGTCCACCTGACCCCACGTCGCGCCGCCTTGGACCCGAACGGTGCGCCGGTCGGGGTCCACGTCGATCCGGTTCATTGGCGACAGGTCGATGACGATGCCGCCCTCGACGGTGCCGAAGCCGGGACCGTTGTGGCCGCCCCCGCGGACGGCGATCGCTAGGTTCGACGTTTGCCCGAATTCCAGCGCACCCGCGATGTCGGCGGCGGATCCGCACCGCGCTATCACCGCCGGCCGCTTGTCGATCATCGCGTTGTGCAGCGCTCTGGCTTCGTCGTATCCCGGGTCGTCGGGCAGGATTACCTGCCCACCCAGCCGAGTACGCAGTTCGTCGGTTGCGGTCACCATGCGAGTCATCATGCTCTGAAGCTATGCGGCGAGGTAGGGGCCCGTCATGACCACAACGAGGCATTTGCCAACGCCCGCCGATAGTCAGATCTGACTATCGACCAGCCAGCGGCGCCGCGGCTACGTTGACATCATGGCGCAGTGGGTGCCGCCGCCGCTTCCCGCAGAACTGACCGCCCGTCGCGGCGGTCCACTGGTGGGTCGCGCCGCCGAGCTCGCGGCTTTCGAGCAGGCCTGGGAACGGGTCGAAGGCGGCAACCGGCAAGCGGTGTTCGTCGGCGGTGAGCCCGGAGCCGGTAAGACACGCCTGGCCGCCGAGGTGGCCGGGAAACTGGCCGATCACGGTGTCGCGGTGCTCGTCGGGAGCTCCACGGCCGATGCGAACGTCCCGTACGCACCGTTCGCCGAGGCGCTGGATCGTCTGCTGATCGCGACACCGCCGGGTTCGCTGGCGGACGCGCTGGCGGACGCGGGACCACAACTGCGGCGGTTGACAACCCAGGTGGATCGGCATCTGCCCGGCACCGGCCCGGCCGACGACGTCGACGCGGTCCGGCGTGCCCTCTTTGACGCGGTGACGGGCTTTCTGCGGCGGCTGGCGATCGATCGCCCGATCGCGTTGGTCCTCGAGGACATGCATTGGGCGCAGATTCCCACGCTGGCGATGCTCGAGCACGTGCTTATGGGCTGCGTGGATGTGCGCATGCTGGTGGTGGCCACGTTCCGCACCACCGAACCGGACCGCTCCGAGGAGCTCGTCACCCGGCTGGCCGAACTGCACCGATTCGACGGTGTTCGGCGTCTTGATCTCGGGGGCTTGGACACCGAGGCGATCGCCGAGTTCGTCGGCCAAACCCAGCGGTTGCGCCCGCCGTCGGCGCGCACGGCGGCGGCGTTGCTGCGGGACAAGACCGGCGGGAATCCGTTCTTTCTGACCGAACTGTGCAACCATCTGGAAATCCGGGGCGGGTGGGATGGGTTAGGCACGCTGAGCTCACGCCAGACCGTTCCGGCCTCGATCGGGGATGTGATCGCCCGCCGGCTCGGCGGGCTGGGGGCCAGCGTCCGCGGCCTGATCGAGCAGGCGGCGGTGTTGGGCGAAGCGTTCGATGTGGCGGCGCTGATCGCCACCAGCGAGGCCGATCTCGCGTCGACGCTGGCGGCGATCGATTCGGCCGAAGCCGTCGGGCTGATCCGAGCGGTTCCCGGCTCCGACGGAGAGTTCGCGTTCGTTCATTCGCTGACCCGTGAGGCCGTGCTCGACGGGATGGCCGCGTCGCGGCAACGGATCATGCACGCTCGGGCCGCTGAAGCACTTCAGGGGCGCGCCGACCCATCGGTTGTTCCTCGCCTGGCCAACCACTACCTGCTCGCGCACGTACTGGGCTACCACGAGCAGGCGTTGCATTACGCGCGGAAAGCGGCCCAAGTAGCCGAGCAGAGCCTGGCCTATGAGGACGCGGCGAAGTGGTTCGAGCGGGCGGCGTCGCTGCCCGAACTGAGCCCCGAAGATCGGGCACGACTGAATTTCGGGGCGGCCGCAAATCACGTGCGGGCCGGCGATTTTGCCCGGGGCCGGGCCATCTACGAACGCATCAGCGCGATGGACGATCCGCTGGTCCGGCTGGAGGCGGCCGTTGGCTACGAGGACGCGAGTTGGCGTCCAGGGCTGGCCGACCCGAAAGCGGCCGATCTGTTGGATTCGGCGCTGGAAGGGTGCGGCCTTAGTGCCGACGACCCCCGCTACGTGCAGGCGCTCGCCAGTTTCGGACGCGCGCTGACCTTTTCCGGGGAGGCGGCACGCGCTCGAGAAGTCGGTATCCGCGCCATCGAACGCGCGCGGGTCGTCGGCGATCCGGCGGTCATGCTGCACGCGCTGCACGCCAGCCTGTGGCAGGGCGTTACCCCGGAGATGTCTGACATCCAACTGGAGCGGTCTGCCGAGCTGGTGCGCGGGGCGCAATCATCCCGCGACTACGACGCGCTGGGCTCGGTGTCGCATTTCCGCGCCTTGGTCAGCTATGTCGTTGGCCGGCCCGACGACCTGGCCGCCTCGGCGGCCGAGCTGCGGCGAGCGGTCCAAGCCTGCGGACAGCCCTTCTTCCGCTTCATCAGCGGGTGCGTCAATCAGGCGCTGACGTATCTGCGCGGCGATTTCGCCGGCGCCGAACGGTGGGCGGACATCGCGTTGCGCACCGGTCAGCTTTTCACCGGAGACGAGACAGAGGGCTCGCACGGGGTTCAGATGTTCATGATTCGCCGCGAATCCGGGGACCTGAAGAGATTCGCCGGATTCGTGGACGGCAGCGAGACGTTCGCCGGCCGGTGGGTGCCCGGGTTGCTTGCGTTGTATACCGAACTGGGCTGCGAACGTGGCATGACCCGCGCACTGAATCACCTGCTCAACCGCAATCTTGGCGATCACACCGACGAGGCGCAGTGGCCGATGGAGCTGGTATTCATGGTCGAGGCGGCCCTAGAGCTGGGCAGCCGCGAAGCGGTGCACGCGCTGCGGCCGTTCGTCGCCCGCTATGCCGGCAAGAACCTGGCGGCCGGACAGTTCGTCGCGCTGTTCGGCAGTGCCGACCGATATCTCGCCCGGATTGCGGCCCTTGGCGGTGACACCGATGCCGCCGAGCGTCATTTCGCTGCAGCGCTTGCGATGGACCAGCGGATGGGCGCGGTGGTTCATGTTGCGGAGACGCTGGCCCGACACGCGCTGTTTGCTGCGTCCGTCGATCGCACCGAGGAGGCCCGGCGCCTGGCCGAACGGGCACGCGACATCGCGGCGCCGATCGGCCAGTCTCGGGTCCTTGACCTGGTGGAACCGTTGCTTACCTTGGGTCTCGAGGGCCCGCAGGGCCCGGATGGACTGACCGACCGGGAGATTGAAGTGCTGCGGCTACTGGCCGAGGGGCTGAGCAATCGCGCGATCGGCGAGCGCCTCTACATCAGCACCAACACCGCCGCCAACCACGTTCGCAGCATCCTGCTCAAGACCGGTGCCGCGAATCGCACGCAAGCGGCGATGTACGCCGCCGACCACGAACTGCTCGGGTGAGGATCAGATGTCGGACAAGGCGCCGTCGGGCATGATGCGATCGGTTACCTCGACAATGACATCGGCGGGAAGACCGGCACGTGCGGCTGCGGTTCTGATGGCCTCCGGCGAGGGCGCCTCGTAGAGGCAATACGTCTTTCGCTTGTCCGCGGACAGAAACGAGTACAGCCAGCGAACGCCCTCCTGCGAATTGATGCGGTTGATCCCATCCACAGTGTCGAGGCTGGGCTCCAGGGCCGCCGCATAGTTGCGCTCGATCATGAATATCGGCACGGTGAACTCCTGTTGATCGTCTCGTCTTACCGTGGAACCTACGCCGACGATGAACGCCGGGCGGTGACGATCCAAAAACATTTGGAGCGTTGCGGAGTTTCTCAAAACCGCAACCCTCAGGCCACCCGAGCGACTATGGCGACGAGCTTTTTGCAGACGTCACTGCTGCATCCCGGGTCTCGGTTCAGCAACGGATCGTCGGGTGATCCGACGACCAGGGCTGGGCCGATTCCAATTGCGTGGCAACGCGGATGAGGATGTCTTCGCGTCCGTAGGCGCTGACCAGCTGTATGCCGATGGGCAGGCCGTCGGCGTTGCGGTGCAAGGGCAGGCTGATTGCGGGCTGCCCGCTCATGTTGAACGGCGGTGTGAACGCGGCGAATTGCCCGCCGCGGCGCATCGGTGCCGTTGGATGCTCGGGGTTGTTCTCGAACTCGCTCAGTGGCAGCGGTGGTTCGGCCACCGTCGGTGTGAGTAGCACGTCCCAACCGTGGGCCCACCACCGTTGCAGTGCACGCCGAAACGCCCACACCGTGTCCTGCGCCGCGGCGTATTCGACGGCGCTCAACAGCTGCGCACGCTCAATGAGCGCCCAGTTCACCGGCTCGATGTCGTCAGCGGTCACTTCGCGCCCCAGGGTCTCGCTGAACCTGCGTGCCGCCAGTGCTAGCTGCGTCGACCACAGCGTCATGAACTTCTCGGTCAACATAGTATCGGCGAGAACGGCCGGCCACGCCGGCTCGACGAGGTGACCGAGCCCTTCCAGTAGCGATGCCGCGGCCCGCACCGCAAAGATGCAGTCTTGATGCAGGAACTCGCCGCGCGGGTGCACGTCGAGCATCCCGATGCGCAACCGGCCGGGATCGGCGCCCACCTCTTCGACGTACCGTCGCTGCGGCGCGGGTGCGATTACGGTGTCGCCGACACCGGGACCGCGTACCGCGTCGAGCAGTCCCGCCGTGTCGCGCACGGTGCGGCTCACGCACAGTTCCACCCCCAGTCCCGCCTCGGCGCGTATCGGGCCCATGGTGGTCCGGCCCTGGCTCGGCTTGAGCCCGACCAGTCCGCAGCACGACGCGGGAATGCGGATGCTGCCACCGCCGTCCGAGGCGTTGGCGAACGGGACCATTCCAGCTGCGACCGCCGCCGCGGCTCCGCCGCTGGATCCGCCCGACGTGCGGTCGAGCGCCCACGGGTTGCGGGTCGGTCCCCAGGCCAGCGGCTGTGCGGTCGGCAGGCTGCCCATCTCGGAACTGTTCGTCCGTCCGGCAATCACCAACCCGGCCGCCTTGAAGCGGGCGACCAGCGTGGTGTCGGCGACGTCGATCTTGCCCGCCTCTTTCAACGCCACATTGCCGTTGGACAGCGTCTGACCGGCGAAGCTGGTGTAAAGGTCCTTGAGTAGAAAGGGCACCCCGCGAAACGGGCCGCCGGGCAGATCCGGGTCCGCGGCGGCTGACCGCGCGTGATCGAACCACTCGATGACCACGGCGTTCAGCGCGGGGTTGGACTGCTCGATCCGTTCGATCGCGGCCTCCAACAGCTCGCTGGCAGTGACCTCACCCATGGCGACCAAGCGTGCCTGATCCGTGGCGTCCATCCATCGTGTCTGCTCGGCAAGTTCACTCATGACTTCGGGTCTAGCACCGCCGGCGACGAAATGAAAAGCCCTCCAAGGGGCTGTTGAAGGCGGTCCGGAAAATCGGAATACCGCTTCATACAGTTCGATTTCGGTGAGAATGCCGCTATGTCAGTCCGCTCTTTCGACGATGCCAACGTGTTTCATCGCGCGATGCGCGCTGCCGCCGCTACGAAGACTGGTCGCATCGTCTTCCGGCCGACGGCACATCGCCTGGACCGGCTGGTCAGTAGGCTCACCGGGGGCAAGCGTAGCTTCGCCAGGATCGCGGCCGGCCTGCCAGCGGTTATCCTCACCACCACCGGCGCCAAGTCCGGGAAGCCCCGCACCGTCGCGCTGATGGGCATTCCGCGTCCCGATGGTGTGGCCGTGGTCGCGACGAACTACGGCAATGCCAAACACCCGGGCTGGTATCACAACCTCAAGGCCAGTCCTGCGGTCAAGGTGACGATGGATGGCGGTACCTGGGATGCCACCGCCCGCCTCGCCACACCCGTTGAGCGCGAGGAGATTTGGGCGAAAGGCGTCGAAATCTTCCCGGGTCTCATCAAGGAGCGAGCTTGGGCCGGCGACCGCCAGATCGAGGCGTTCATCCTCGTCTGGTGACCGTCGGGGAGGGGCTCGGACGTGCCGGCGTCAGTGAGTGCGCGCGCTGCCTCCGAGGCCAATCTCCAGGACACTGCCGGTGATAACGCCGGGGTCGGTGACCAGGTAGACCACGCCGCGGCTGACGTCCTCGGGTTGTAGCCACGGTCGAGGTATCGGGTTGGCTTTCATCATGCGGCGCACCAAGTCGTCGGGAACGTCGTCGGCGCCCGCGGGCTGCACCATCGGAGTCTGCGTAGTGGTCGGACAGATGACATTGACCGTGATGCCCACTTTGGCGACCTCCAAGGCGACGGATTTGGCGAGCCCGATGATCCCCCATTTGGTGGCGTTGTACGCGGCCAGCTCCGGGATGCCCATTCGACCACCCATGGAGGATGTCACCACGATCCTGCCGAAATGCTGCCGTCGCATGACCGGTATGGCCGCCCGCAGGGTGTGAAATACGCCTGACAGGTTGGTGTCCACGAGCTGCTGCCAAACCTGATCGCTCACCTGCTCCACGGGTCCGGTGCTGACGATGCCAGCATTGGCCACCACGATGTCGAGGCTGCCCAGGTCGGTTACCGTCTGTGCGATCGCGGCATCAACCTGGGCTGAGTCTCGCACGTCGATGGCTATCGGCAGACAGCGTCGGCCAAGCTCGTCAACGAGCTTGGCCGTCTCTCGTAGGTCGTCCTCGGTGGCGAGCGGGTAGGTCAAGTCACTCATCGGACCGGGCGCATCGGCGGCGACGATGTCCGCCCCTTCGGCCGCTAAAGCCAAGGCATGCGCGCGCCCTTGCCCTCGAGCCCCTCCGGTGATCAAGGCGACACGTCCATCCAAGGCACCCATGAGCGGTTACGTTAACAGCCTTGCGAAATGAATTGCGGCGGACCTTGTTTGCGTTAAGCGCCGGCCAGCGTCAGAACCAGGGTCCGGGATAGTGACCGTCCTGATCTCGCACCAAAAGGATCTCCCGGCATTCTCCGCCCGCGGACGCAGAAGTCTCGCCGCGGCATACCAGCGTCCAACCGGATATCCGCCCGAAGGGCCGCACGGCCCAGCTCGACGTAACCAGCTCGCCGGCAGGCAACGCGATCGCCGAAAACTTGCCGGCGGCGTTCGTGATATAGAGATGGCCGCCAAAGTAAGCCACTTTGGAAATCGATGACTTGTTGACTTCATCTCGATTCTTCAGAAAGTCCCAACGCTGCGTCCGCAGATTCCAGACACCGACCCCGAACTGCGAGGTGGCGGACGCGTGACCATCGATGAACAGCTGCCCGTCCGCCAACGTCGCGCCCAATCCATCGCCGGAAAGACGTTCGGAATCACCGATTTTGACGATCGATCGGGAGTTGAGGTCGAAGAATATTGTCGACATGATTCCAGGGCCATCCGAGCGCGTGAGCTTTACCAGCCGGTCGGGCCCGTCGGCCAGTTCACCGTCGACACTCGAAATATCGTTGTCCTGAAATATTGGCTCGCCCGACGGCAGTCGCAGTTCTGCACCCGATGCCCGGCCAACATCGGTGTTCCGCTGGAAGGCCAGAACGTCTTGCCAGGCCCGCCCGGGCTGTGGGTCGTCCCACATAACCGACAGGTCGGCATTCGAAAGTACAACGGTCCGTGGCGGTTTCAGGCTGTGGCCATCGGCGAAGGCATTCATCCAGGCCACGCCGGATGCGGCGCCGACGAGCCTCCAGTTCTTGGATGCTGACAATTGCAGGTCTGGGACCGGGGGTTGCAGTTGCCTTGTTGCCAACGGCTGGCTCGATCTGAGATCAAACACATATGCGGTCGCCGACCTGACGCTCGCTACCAAGTAGGCGACCTTCGGATCGTCCGCGGTGCCCGACAGCGCGCATGCAGCGCCTGTGATCTCCACCCCCGCAGCAACCGTGGGGACAGCCGGCGTTATCAATTGGCCCGTCTTCGTGTCGAACACCTTGGGACGGACCCGCTCCAGCGCCGACTTGCCGAGTGTGAATTCCTCGGGACAGCCGTAATAGACCGTTCCGCCGTAACTCTTCCAATCTTTCGCCAACACACTCGCTTGAGTGGGTGGCGGGACAACCGCATTGGCGACGGGTTTCGACGTCGAAGTAGCGGGCTGGGCCGCAGGTGGGGATGCGGTCGTTGAACACGCGGAAATGCCCAGACAGACGGCCGCCGCGCATGCCGCCATTCGGCGCTGGGACGCAGCTATCTGCGTGACCAGACTCATTAGCGAATTCCCCCCGCTAAGTCCTCCTCCCGACTGAGCCTAGAGCCGTTCGGTGTGGCGCGCGACTCGAACAACTCAACCTGCAACGGACGCATAGGCTAGCCAGATGATGATGAGCGCCGCCGAACAGCGCGCGGGCATCGACCTGACCAACCTCGACCAGCCGCTGAGCCCCGATGCCGGGGCCACCAAGCGTGACCTGGTGGATTACCTCGATGCGGTCGCCGAGCGGATGTTGCCCGGACTGGCCGGGCGGCCGCTGACCGTGCTGAGGGTCCTGCGGGGACAAGCGCCGTTCATGCAAAAGAACGTCTCCAAATACGCCCCGGACTGGGTACGAACGGTTCCGATTTGGGCGGAAAGCTCGCAGCGAATGGTTCATTACCCGGTCTGCGACGACAGGCGCACGCTGCTCTGGCTCGCCAATCAGCGTGCCGTGGAGTACCACCCGACGTTGGGCTTGGCCGACGACTTCTACCGGCCAACGCATCTGGTGCTCGATCTCGATCCGCCCACCGCCGACAACTTCACCGCCGTGGTCAACGTTGCCTACCTGGTGCGGCAGGCGCTTGCGAATTGCGGCCTTGCCGGCGCGGTAAAGACCAGCGGCTCGAAGGGCCTTCACGTGTTTGTGCCTATCGACGACAATGCGCCGGTCGACGATGTCGCGGCAGCCACACGCGCGCTGGCCGCTCGCGCTGAAGAACTCGATCCCGCCTTGGCGACAACGGCTTTCATTGTGGAGGACCGCGCGGGCAAGGTGTTCGTCGACTCTACCCGCGCCGGGGGTGCGACGGTCGCAGCCGCCTACAGTCCGCGCTTGCGCCCGGGCGCACCGGTGTCATTTCCATTGGATTGGTCGGATCTGGACCGCGTCAATCCCGGTGACTTCACGGTGCATACCGCGATCGAAGCCCTGTCCGGGCGCGACCCGTGGGCCGAGTCGATGCCCGACCCGCAGCGCCTACCAAGCGATCTCATCGAACACGGACGCACCATTCCCATTGCCCGAGTGGCCGCCATGCACGAAGGAAAGCGACGTGCCCGGGCGCGACGGGCCCACAGTGACAAGCGAGGGGAGATTGCAGATTGTCCACCTTCAAGCGGTATCTCGGATTCCAGCTGATGATGTTCGTGTTCGGCATCGTCGGCCCGATATTTCTGGCCATGTTCTTCGTGTCGCAATCGGATCCAACCATGAAGTGGGCGTATTGGGCCGGGCTGTTCATTACCTACGCCGACATACAGATCGCACTCGCGCTCACGAAATCAACGGGCGACGTCAAGGCACCCTCGGACATCGGGGCCGCCCGGGCGGTAGCCAAGCGCACTCAGGGCAACCGCACGCACGGACTGGACTTCGACTCGTCGGCGTCGTCTGACTGAAGCCGGAAAGCGCCGGCAGGTGCGGCTTGCTGACCGACGGCGCGTTCTACCAGCCTGCGAACTTGTTATTTCGCGAGCCGCGGAGAAGGCATGTGGTCAGTGAGCACTGAGCTGGTCATCGGTGGGATCTTCGGTAGGCCAGATCCAGGCACCGAACCGCCTTTAGCGATCGTCTCCATCAGCTCGAACATATTCGAACTCGGGTTGGCGGGAAAGGGTGTGCCGTTCTGTAAGTGGCGAGTAATGAGGTGTCGAGCCCGGTTCTTCGCGTCTTCGTATCGGGCATCGAGCAAAGCCTGCGCTGCGTCGGTCATGCTCTTGCCGCAGCTGAGATACTCATAGGCGAGCTTCTGCGCTTGACGACGATCCAAATGCGCCGTCTGCTCCCGGAAATGGAGCAGAAACCATTGTTCGAGGCAGGGGTTCGAAAGCGCGATCTTGACCTCATTGGCCCTGGCCATTTCCAGCGCGTCGCTCAAGTTCGCGTGTTCGTCAACATCGAAGACACACCAATACTCGTCGTACGGATCTCCAAATCGCTTGGCTGCCCGCATGTCTGTCCGCCGGTCACTTGCTGCGAGGCGCACTAAGTCCATCGGTGACGAGTATTGGTGCTCCGCGATCGTGACGATCGTCCTGAATCGAAACTTCTTACGCCAGTAGTTGACATATGCTACTTCGGTGTTTTGGCCTTCAGCGTGAATTCGGATTCGAAGCGACGGTGCTTGGCTATTGGCAGTTCGTCGCGTCCTCCGTGACCGATTGCCGCTCACAAGTCGACGGTTTCTTTCGCGAGCATGGCTGCTAGCGCGGTGAACTCCTTGGCATTCACAATCGGTGTCGCCCCGTAGCGCCCCTCCATGTATCGGCGCGCTACAGCCTCCGACTTTCGCGGGTTGAGATCAGACAGCGGATATATCCGGGTACTGCCGTCCTCTAGCTTCACCGTGAACCACGCCTGGTCCCGCCCCAGGACCCGGGTATCGGTGGAGTTGCCCAGCAACCTCGCTTCGTGTGAGTTAAAGATGAGCTGCGCTCCGTGCGGGTTCGACTCTGGGGACTGAAACAGCTTGACAAACCGTTCGACGAGTAGCGGATGAAGACTGGCCTCAAGTTCATCGACGAGCAAAACTGAGCCGTGAATCAGTGCATCGAGCAGCGGTCCAATCAGACCCAACCAAACGAGTGTCCCGAGAGATTCATCGCCAGTCTGAAACTCAACACTTCCGTGCCGGCCGCGATGACTCAAGACGATTCCACCAATATCTGGTTCTGCGACCTCGCCAGCCTCGTCGGAATCGTCGTCGTCGCCAGGGATGTCGACCTGCTCCCGGATTACCTGAGCGATCCGCTTGATAAGTTCGAGCTGCTCCGGGTCCGGCTTACGCTGGCTTGCATCCGTGATACCGAGGTCGGCCAGTTGGAGAAGCTCGAGCACTTGCAGACGCCGGTGTTCGTGCTTCATCAGATGAGCTGTGTACCTTGACCGCGAATCGCGGCTGGAGGCGTCGCACATCCAGAAGTTTTTGTCGAACCAGCGGTAGAGCGGCTCCAGTTCCTCGTATTCTGCGGCAGCCGCGATGGATAGGAAGAGTGCATCGTCTCGAAGAAGCTCCTGGACAGCGCGCGCTTTCCCGGATCGTCCCTCCATGACGTGGATGAAGCCGGGCTTCCTCTCGAAGATTGTCTGGGGTTTGCCTCGTGGATAGCGCCGAGCCCATTCCGAAATCACACGGACGTCGTCCACCACGAAGCCGTACTCGTACCGAATACCTCCGAGTATCAAGTCGATTTCGTAAGTGGAAGGCAGTCGTTCACACCTCGGGTCGAGTCGGAACGGTCGACGCAGCCGACGTAGCGGACGCTCGCCACGTCGGCCGCCGGTCGCCTTGTATGACAACTGCACGAAGCGGCGCATGTCGGCCATCGCGCGCAGAAGATTGGTCTTGCCCGAGGCATTCGCACCGAAGACGCCCGCCGCCGGCAGGATCGAAAGTAGGGTTCGGCCGTCTCGGCGCCAGGGAACCTGTCGCACGACATCTGGCTCTGCGATCGCAGTCGCTTCTAGCGAGAAGTCGAGGCGGTCCCGGAACGATCGAGCGTTCTCTGCCTGAAACGCCAGCAGCATAGTATGTGCCTTCGGGACCTGGTTGTCGACCATAACAGCGATTATTGCAACTTTTCTGCAATTTTTGCCATTTACGGCAGGATTATGCTGTGGACGAACGGTGTGGCCTGTTGGCATGGATGGAAGCGATGAGCACGACAGTGACGCACGGGTGGTGTGCCACAACTCGCTTGAGGGGTTGCCGGTAGCGGTCCTCGCATCTTGCGGCTCAAGATCGCCTGATGCTCATTGATCGCCGGTATCTGTCCCCGCCCGGGCGGTGCAGCGCGGTGTGGGCTCGACCTCGGGATTTGCTGGCCCTGCACAGGCCTCTAGTCCCAGTATGTTGCCAGTACCTAGCGCAACTTCGGAGAGTTTCGGCGGCCGGCGCTCTCGACCCGTAGTCTCGCGTGACGTCTCTTGCTGTCAACACAGTTTGACCGCCGCCGCGACCATGTTCGCCGTGGCGGCCGCCGATGACACGCTGCCGGCCATCGAGGCCGGCACTCTGGGCGCAGCCTCAGCCCGCCTCCACTTATGACACGACCATTCGCAGTCGCTCCCAGCCGCGAACGGTTGATGTTGGCGCAAGCTTGAGGCTGTCGTAGTCGATGTCCCATTCGGGCCACCGGTTGAGCAACTCGTCCAGCGCCACCCGCCCCTCTAGGCGAGCCAGGTTGGCCCCCAGGCAATAGTGCACGCCCTTGCCGAAGGTCAGGTGAGAAATGTTGTCGCGGTGGATGTTGAAGGTGTCGGGGTCGGTGTACCGTCGCGGATCGCGGTTGGCGGCACCGAACAGCAGCAGCATGGCGCTGCCGGCGGGCACGGTGGTGTCGTAGCACTCGATATCGCGGATAGTGTAGCGAGCGACATGCGGACCCGTCGGCTCGAAGCGCAGCGTCTCGTCGACTGCGCGCGTCAAAAGTGTTCTGTCCTCAGCGATTTCGTGGCGCTGGTCGGGGTGTTCGGCCAATACTTTGGCCAGCCAACCGATCAGCCGGCCGGTGGTTTCGTTCCCGGCACCGGCGACGACCTGGGTGTAGTGCAGCACCTCTGTGCGCGTCAGCTTTCTGGTGACGCAGTTCTCGTCCTCGAACTCGACATTGAGCAACGCGGTCATCAGGTCGTCGGAAGGATTCTTGGCGCGCCAGTCAACGTAATCGGCGTAGATGCGTCCGTCGGCGATCGCATCGGGATCCGCCACCTTCATCGGTGTGCCGGGCTTGGTCCGAAGGTTGGCGTCGTTGGCGTCTCGGACGCCGACCTGGTCATCCTCGGGGATGCCGAGCAGCATGCCGATGACGCGCATCGGCATCATCGAGGCCAGTTCGGCGATGATGTCGAAGCTGTCCAATCCAACCAACGGATCCAGGCAACGGACGCAGTACCGTCGGATCTGGTCTTCGATTTCGGCCATCCGCCGTGGCGTGAAGACGCGTGACATCACCCCGCGCAACATGGTGTGCATCGGCGGATCCTCAAACATCATCACGCCGGGGGGCATGTCGAACTCGGACTTCACCAGTTCAAGAATGTCGCTTCGGCTGTTGGAGAAGGTCTGCCAATCCGCAAGTGCCTTTTCGACATCCGCATGGCGCGAGATCGCCCAGAAGCCGTAGCGCTCGTTGTAGTAGATCGGCGCTTCGTCACGAAGCCGGGCATAGGTCGGATAGGGGTTGGCGGTGATGTTGACGTCGTAGGGGTCGTAGTAGACCTCGGTGTCGTGCGCAATCGTCATGCGGCCGTGGTCCCTTCGTGTAACCGCGTTACACCGAGTACAGTAACCGTGTTACTCTGCGGCGGCAAGGGTGGTCTGCTAATGGCTCAAGACGATCGGATCCTGCGCATCGTGGTGGACATTCTCGAAACCGAGGGCTACGACGCGGTGCAATTGCGGGAAGTTGCTCGCCGCTCGCGAACGTCGCTGGCCACCATCTATAAGCGCTATGCGAACCGCGACGAACTGATTCGCGCGGCGCTACAGGCCTGGATGGAGGAGAACCCCTACTCAACGCTCGCCCGGCAATCGCATCAGCCCGATGAGTCGCTCTACGCCGGCATGATGCGGGTGCTTCGGACGGTCTTCGAACCGTGGGAGCAGCACCCCCGCATGCTTACGGCCTACTTTCGCGCCCGGGTCGCACCCGGCGGGCAGCAGCTGGTCAGCCGCGGCCTCGATGTCGTCGTGCCCGCCGTTCTGGAAGTCCTCGGTGACGTCGACGACCGTTTCATTGCCGACCTCGACACCATCATCTCCAGCCTCGTCTATGGCCTGCTGGGCCGCTTTGTCGCCGGCGAGATCGCGGTGACCGATATCCTGCCTATCCTCGAGCGCAATGTGTTCTGGCTGACCAGCGGCTACGAGGCGCAGTACATCACCCGGCCCAGCTGAATCTCGTTCGCATGTGACCAGGCGCCTTTCGAAAGACATTGCTGCAGTGAGCATTTAGGGCTTCATATTGGTGAACCGGGACCGTCTCGACGCCGTTCGTAGAATGACGTCCATGACGAACACCAGGTCGACCGTGACCACGTCGTCCCGACTGCCGCCCGGACGTCGCCTTTCCCGCTGGATGCAGGTGGCGCTCACGCTGGCCCCCTGGACGCAATTTGTCGATGCCTGTCATCGGCGCTACGGCGACGTCTTCGCGTTGCGCGTCCCATGGATGGGCACATTGGTGTATTTGGCTGATCCGGCCGATATCAAGACGGTGTTTGCCGGCGATCCCGGCGTCTTTCATGCCGGCGAAGCCAACAGCATGTTGCGCGGCTTGCTTGGGGACACTTCCCTGTTGGTGGTCGACGACGAGGTGCATCGAGAGCGACGCCGCCTGATGCTGCCGCCGTTCCACCGCGACGCCGTTGCGCGCCAAACCGGGTTGATGGCCGAGATCGCTGCGGCCAACATCGCCGAGTGGCCGGTAGCCAAGCCGTTCCCCGCGGCGCCCAAGATGTCTGAGATCACACTCGAGGTGACCTTGCGGATGGTGATCGGCGCGACCGACCCTGCCCGATTGGCCGCGCTACGCAAGGGGATGCCAAAGCTGCTCGATTTGGGGCCGTGGCAGATGCTGGCAATTGCCAACCAGGATCTGCTGCGCCGCCGCCCGTGGCGAGGATTGCGACGGCGAATCGCGGAGGCCGACGTTCTGCTCTACGCGGAGATTGCCGACCGACGCGCCGATCCGAATCTGGATTCACGCGCCGACACTTTGGCCATGCTGGTGCGCGCCCAACCGGCGATGAGTGACCGCGAACTGCGTGACCAGCTGATCACATTGCTGGTGGCCGGTTATGAAACCACTGCGACCGCGCTGTCCTGGGTGCTGGAGCGCCTTACTCGTCACCCGGACGCCCTGCAGAAGGCGATACGGGCGGCCGAGGCCAGCGCGGCTGGTGATCCGGCCGGCGACGAGTATCTCGACGCGCTGGCGAAGGAGACGTTGCGGATCCGCCCGGTGGTCTACGAGCTGGGCCGGGTGTTGACCGAGCCGGTCGATGTGGCCGGCTATCGGCTGCCCGCCGGCACGATGGTGATGCCGTCGATATCGCTGGTGCACGCGAACGCCGCGATCTACCCGGATCCGGATCGGTTCGACCCGGACCGGATGCTGGGCGCCACCCTGAGCCCTACCACCTGGTTGCCGTTCGGTGGCGGCAACCGACGCTGCCTCGGCGCTACCTTTGCTATGACCGAAATGAGGGTCGTGCTGCGTGAAATCCTGCGCCGGGCCGAATTGAACACCACGACTGCTGCCGGCGAACGGCCGAAACTGAAGCACGTCGTCCAGGTTCCGGGCCGCGGCGCTCGCATCAGTGTTCGCGCGATCAAGCACGGGCTAGATCCCGTAGTCGGGTAGCTCGAAGTCATCGCGCACGTTGCCGGCAAAAAGCGTTGCCAGCGGTCCAAAGTTCATCGTGCGCAGCGCCAGGTTGCGGAACCAGAGGCCGAATCTGGTCCGCGTCGCAAAGAATCCGACGAATCGCGCCGCACCGGCTTGCTTGCTCTGGATGAAGGGATGCAGACGCGCCTGGTAGGCATCGAAGGCGCGGCGGTGGTCACCATCGGCGTTCTGCAGTTCGCCGGCCAGCACGTACGCCTCGGTGAGCGCCAGGCCGGTGCCCTCGCCGCCGAGTAACGAGATGCACCCAGCAGCGTCGCCGATCAGTGCGACCCGGCCGCGCGACCAGCCGTCCATGCGGATCTGGCTGACCACGTCGAAATACAGGTCGTCGACGTCGTCCAGCGTCGCCAGGATATCGCGGCATTCCCAGCCGGCGTCGCTGAACTCGTTGCGCAACTGAACTTTTGGTGATTCGCCGGTGTCGCCATGCTCGGCACGAAAGACGAACAAAAACATGGTGCGGTGGCCGCGCAGCGCGAACCGCCCCACCTGTTTGCCGGGAGTGTTGTAAAGGACATAGCTCAGGTCGTCGCGGGGGCGGTAGCCGTCGACCACGCAGGCTGCGACCTTGCAGCCAAGGTAATGCTCGAAATTGCGGTCCGGCCCGAAGATGAGGCGCCGCACGTTCGAGTGCAGTCCGTCCGCGCCGACGACCAGGTCGAAGTCGCGCGGCGGGCACCGCTCGAAGGTCAGACGGACGCCGTCGCTGTCCTGGTCGATGGTGGCGATGCTGTCGCCAAAGATCGTCTCGACCTTGTCTTCGATGCTGCCGTAGATCGCCGCGGCCAGATCGCCGCGAGGCAGGCTGGTGAAGTCGTCGCCGATAATGCGGCGCAAGACATTGACGTCCACGTCGGCCTTGACCTCGCCGTTCGAGCCGACGGAGCGCAGGCGCTCGATCTGGTAACCGGCGGCGCGGATCGGATCCTCGATGCCCATGCGTTTGGCCACCTGGTAGCCGACGCCCCAAAAGTCGATCATGTAGCCGCCGGTGCGGAATTTCGGTGCCCGCTCGATCAGTGTCGGGGTATGGCCGATGCGGTAAAGCCAGTGGGCGACCGCCGCTCCTGCCACACCGGCACCGCTGATTGCTACCTTCACACTGCAATTGTGCCCTTAGGCATGTGTCGGTGGCCCATCGCTTGACAGTTTCCGGCTACCGATGATCTGGACCGCCTCGCTGCAGATGCCACTCGAACGAGGTGTGCGCCGTCTGCCTGTCGACATGTTGTTCTTCGAATTCTTGGTCCACGCTTGGGATTTCGCGATCGCCACTGGTCGTCACGTGGTTGTGTCCGAGCCTGTTTCGGAGTACGTTCTGGGGGTGGCCCGCAAGGTCATCGGCCCGGCGCGTAACTGCGTGGGCTTCGCCGAACCGGTGGCAGTCGGGTCCCTTGCCCCGGTCCTGGATCGACTGATCGCCTGCACCGGCCGCCGGCCGACCGGCATCTCCGCGGCCACCAACTAACAGGAAGGTCAATCATGCCCAAGAGAACCGAATACGCACAGGGCACACCGAACTGGGTCGACCTGCAGACCACTGATCAGTCGGCTGCCAAACAGTTCTACTCGTCGCTGTTGGGCTGGAGTTACGACGACAACGAGATGCCTGGCGGTGGCGGTGTGTACGCGATGGCCACGTTGAACGGAGAAACCGTCGCCGCCATCGCGCCGATGCCGCCGGGTGCGCCCGAGGACCGGCCGCCGGCATGGAACACCTACATCGCTGTGGACAACGTCGACGCAGTCGTTGCTGAGGTGTCGACAGCAGGAGGCCAAGTGTTGATGCCGGCGTTCGACATCGGCGACGCCGGTCGGATGACCTTTGTCACCGATCCAACCGGCGCGGCGGTGGGACTGTGGCAGGCCAACCAGCACATCGGCGCAACACTGGTTAACGAGGCAGGCACCGTGATATGGAACGAATTGCTCACGGACAAGCCGGATTTAGCGTTGGCATTCTACGAAGCGGTGCTGGGTCTGACCTACACCACGATGGAGATGGCTCCCGGCCAGAGCTACCGGGTGCTCAAGGCCGGCGGAGCGGATGTCGGCGGCTGTATGGAACCGCCGATGCCCGGCGTGCCGAACCACTGGCATGTCTATTTCGCGGTCGACGACGTCGATGCGACGGCGGCAAAGGCGGCCGCGGAGGGTGGCCAGGTCCTCGCGGAACCGTTCGATATTCCGTCGGTAGGACGGTGTGCCGTCCTGTCCGACCCGCAGGGCGGGGCATTCAGCTTGCTGAAGCCCGTGCCACAGCAGTAAGGCCGGCGTCCGCACCCAAGTGGGTAGCGGCCGTGATGACGGCCCGTTCGATCCTGCGCAGCGAATGCAACGCGGTGAGGAGTCGTCGCGTATTGTGCGGTGGCTCTGCCTGATTGGACGCGCCGTCCTGCTGCCTGGCCAGGGTTTCGGCGGTGTCGAGCAGATCGGCCGCCGGGCTGACCGTCACGGCGTGGGCTCCGTCGAGTGCGGCGACCAACGCGTCGATGTTGCGTTGGGTCTGAGTAGCTGCGGTGGACACGGCATCCGACAACGCCTGAGGGCAGTGCGGGTCGTGATACTGCTCGCTGCTGCGGGCCAGATTGCGCGCATAGCGGTCGCAGGCGGTGAACAGGCGCAGACTTCTTTGAATGCTGCGTCGGCCGGCGAACCCGGCAACCCCCGCCAGAAGCGGCTTGGCCGTTTCCCGGAACTGTTGCAGGTATCGGTCGAGTTGGCGGGCCTGCTCAGTTGGGCTCGCGGCGTCGTCGTCATCGAACATGCTCGCAATCGATGTCTCGATCAGGGCGGATAACGACGTCAGGAAGGCGCGGGTGTCGTTGCGGATGGTCGTTCTGATGTTGGTCGGCAACACCAGGATCGCGACGGTGACGCCGATGACGGCGCCGACTGCGGTCTCCTCGATCCGCACCAGCAGCACCCCGAAGCTGAAGTTTCCGACCAGTCCATACAACAGCGCCAACATCGTGGTGATCCAGAACGTCATCAGGCTGTAGGTGACCTTCATGAAATAGAAGGCGCAGAACAGGCATACGAAGATCATGACGAGCGAAGCGACCTTGTCCCCGGCGACCAGCGTGGCAATCAGCATGCCGCTGGGCACGCCGAGTGCGGTACCGAGCAGGCGCTGCCAACCCTTGGTCAGGGTTTCGCCCCAGGAGTTGGTGCCGGCGAAGATCACGAACGCTGCGATCACCGCCCAATACCAGCGCTCCGGCGATACCAACTCGCCAGTGATGATGGCAAGCGATGCCGCGATGGAGACCTGGATTGCTTGACGCGTCGTCGGCAACAGGCCGCTGGCTGGTTCGCTCACGGCGCCGATGTTCGCACCATCGTCTTCCGGTGCCGGTGCCGGTGCCGGTGCCGGTGCCGGTGCCGGTGCCGGTGCGCCCTCGCCGTGTCCGGCATGTGCGGCCTGCTCGACCAGTGCCCGGACTTCCGCAGTGGCGTTCGCCGCGGCGATTATCGCTAAGGCAAGCCGGCGCACCGCGGGTTCACTGTCGGTGGGTTGGGGTTCCTTGTCGAGAACAGCTTGCGCCAGGCTCGCGGCTTGTTGCAGCCCGTGGGGTTGCGGAATCCTGATGGCCCAAGCGAGTTGGGTGAGCGCCCCGGCGAGCTCGGCGCGGGTGGCCGCGGGTAGTTCCGTCGCGTTGGCCGCGGTACGCTGCCCCGCGACCGCGACCCATTCGACGGCAAGTTCGGCGTCGAACAACCACGGGGCGAGGTGTTCGGCGCTGACCCCGGGCCGCAGCGTGGCCGGGTGGTATTTGTCCTCGATCTGGCTTTGCACCATCAGTGCGGTGGCATTGAGCCGGGTAATCCGGGCGCGTATGCGGCGCCGTCGACGTTCGTCGAGTCGGCCCGTCCGGATCACGTCGGCGGTGGTGTCGACGACGATGGCCATGCGCGCACGCAGCGAGCGAATCGTGGCTCGCAGCACGCGTTCTGGTCGATCCGGCATGACATAAGTGCTCATCACGAACGTGCACAGCGTGCCGACCAGAACCGCGCCGATCAGCCACGGCAGCTCGGCCAGGTTTGCCCGCAGGTACAAGGTGAAGAAGTACGCCATGAACGCGACCATGCCCAGTGCCCGACCCCGGGCATCGAATCGGCGGATATAGACCGCGATAAAGACGATGAGTACGAACACGATGTCGGCGGCGAGCTGGTGGGGCGTGAGCAGCGCGGCCGCGGTGATGCCAAGTGCGGCCGGCACCGGCAGCAGCGCCATGGTGATCCGCTGCTGGCGTGGATCCGGTTCGGTGACAGATCGCGCCGCGATCATCGTGATAACGACGCCGAGCAGAGCGACCGTCAAGGGCTGCCCGGTTGCCTTGGTCAACACGTATAGCGCCAGCAGTGAGCAGGCCAGTGCGGCCGTCGTCCGGATGGCCATCCGAAGCCGCAGCAGCCCGGGGTCGGAGCCGATCGTCCAGATTCGCGCGCGCTGGTAGAGCGCCGCTATACGGGTGAAAAATGTTGTGGCTAAGGCAGAGTCGGGAAGTCGATTGGACATCCGCGACCGCCTCTCTGGTGGTGATTTCTCTATATCTTGCCCCCGGGAGACTCCGTCGGTGACCATGGGCACATGACCGGCAATGTCGGCCATGTAGATGTCCGCGCATACGCCGAGCTCAACGATTTCCTAGAGCCCGGGTCACGCGGTCTGACCGTGCGCCGTCCGTTCCGCAGTCACCAGACGGTGAAGGATGTTCTAGAGGCCATGGGCATTCCGCATACCGAGGTTGACCTCATCCTGGTCAACGGCGATCCGGTGGACTTCTCGCACCGGCCGACTGCGGGGGACCGTATCGCCGCCTACCCGATGTTCGAGGCGGTCGACATCGGCGCGACGGCGAAGCTGAGGCCGGTGCCCCTGCGTAATCCGCGGTTTGCCGTCGATGTCAACCTCGGGCGGCTGGCGCGGCTGCTGCGATTGCTGGGCTTCGACGTGTGGTGGTCGAGTGACGCCGACGACCCTACGCTTGTTGACGTCAGCCTCGATCAGCAGCGGATCCTGCTGACCCGAGACCGCGGCCTGTTGAAGCGCCGGTCCATCACGCACGGGCTGTTCGTCCGCTCACAAGACCCCGAGGAGCAGACGCTCGAGGTGATACGGCGTCTGGACCTGGGGCAACGGCTGGCGCCGTTCACCCGGTGCTTGCGGTGCAATGGCGGGTTGGCGGTGGTAACCAAAGACGAGGTGTTCTCCCAGCTTCAGCCGTTGACCCGCAGGTACTACCGGGAATTCAGCCGCTGTGTGGAATGTGGGCAGATCTACTGGGCCGGTTCACATCACGCGCGGATGGTCAGTCTCGTCGATAGACTCTGTGACCAACTCAAGTGATTCGCGATGTCGGCGAGGAGTTATGTTGCCGCCGTCAATCGGATGGCTACCAGTTTCAGCCGGTCAATCGCCTCGGCGAACTCCTCCCGCGTTGGTATGCGGTCGTCGCGGAATTTCAGCCCCATCATGCGTTGTGCGCGCTTGACGCCGTAGGACTGGGCGCAGCGCTGGTAAAGATCGGGAACGATCGCGGAGTCCCGGATGAGTTCGCCGCGCATCGCGGTTGTCTTACCGTCGTACACGACCTGGGCGTCCCTGCCGTCGCGGAAGTTCGCCTTCCACCCCGCATCGGTGAGCGTATAGAGATCGCCGTCGATCACGTGGGCGCTCAACGGAATTGCGAACTGCCGCCCCGATTTTCGCCCGGTGAATTTCAACACCATCAGCTGCTTGCGCAAGGAACCCGCGAGCGGTGTGCCCAGTAAGAAGCCCAGAGCTGGATTGATAACGCGAAGTAGGGCCTCGGGTGGATGTCCGACGTCGACGGCATACGACTGTTCTGTCATGCCAACACCGTAAGACCAATCGGGGTTGTCCGGCTACGGGTTGACAAAGACGTCGAGCAGAAACGTCTTGCCAGCGGCCACGACTTCAAGCGCGCGCTGCAGGGCCGGTCGCAGCTTGGCGGTTTCCTCCACACGCTCGCCATCGCCGCCGTAGGCTTGCGCGACCTTGACGTAGTCGGGTGTGGGGCTGATGACGTCGCCCACGAAGTTGCGGTCGCGAACGGCTTCGCCGTCGGGGAAGTAGCGCAGGACGTTCCACGTCTGCGAGGCCAGACCCCGGTTGTTGCACAGCACGATCAATAGCGGCACCGAGTACTCCTGGCTGAACCCGAGTGCCGCCGGGACTGGGTTGTAATGCCAGGCCCCGTCGCCCAACACCGACACGACGAGTTGTTGGGGCCGTGCGAGTCTGATTCCCAATGCGGTACCCAGGCTGGTCCCCAGCGCTCCGGCCCAGCCGCGGTACTGCTGAATGGGCTTGTGCTCGAACAAAAACTGAATCATGTGCGGCACCTGGGCGATGATCTCGTCGACGCAGATCGCATCATCTGGCAAGGCGTCGTGCAGTTGCCGGAAAAGCTCGGCCGCCGGTACGAAACCCGTTGGCTGCGAGCGAGATTGACGCAAGTCATCGAGGCCCTTGGCGCGAACGGCCTGGGAGTGGCGCGACCAGCGTTGCACGGCATCGGGCCGGGGGGTCGACCGCTTGCCCAGATTAGCGGCCAGCGCGCCAAGGTTGCGGGCGAGGTCTCCGGGGATGGTGTGGGTGGTCGGATAGCCCCAGTACGCGGCCCGCGGGCGCAGCGGGTCCTCCTCGGCGTGGATGACGGCGCACCCCGAACGCAGCGGCGGGTGCGGCGGATGCCACGGCGCGTTGCAGCCGGCCAGCAGAATCGCGTCGGCCTCACCCAGCACCGCCTCGACCGGTCCCGCGCCGTAGAGCCGATGACAGCGCGGGAAGTTGTGATATGCGGGACTCATGAACTCAAAGACCGGTGCCGACAGTGCTTCGGCGATCCTGACCAGGGCGTCTCGTGATTCGTCGGTGCGACCGCCGTGTTCGGTGATGACGAGTGGGCACTGCGCACCGGCCAGAATCGCAGCGGCCTGATCGATCTGTTCTTCGCTGGCGACGACCAGGGCCGGCGTGACCCAGTCCGGAATCCTGTCGTGACCCGTGCCAACCAAGAGGTCGAAAGGGATCTCCAGCAGCGTTGGTCCGCGCGGTACCGACTCGGCGATGAAGCAGGCGCGACGCAGTTCGTGCACAAGTTCGGAGGCGGTTCGTGCCCGTTTCGCCCATTTGACAACGGCTTCGGCGTTGCGCGCCGGACCGACCAGATCGACAAGCAGGGAGGGCCATTCGGGACCGGGGTCGGCGGTGGGATCCTCGCCGTAGCTGAGTGTGTCCGGCGACAGCACCGTCATCGGGGTGCGTTCCTGCAGCGCGGTGTGCAGACCCAGGGATCCGTTTTGAACTCCGAGTGACGACGGCAGAAACACGATCTGGCTGCGGCCGGTGGCCTTGTAGTAGCCGGAGGCCAGACTCACCGCCAGCAGTTCATGCCGGCACCGAAAGTAACGCGGCTTCCGGTCGTCGGCCCGGCGGGCCAGCACTTCCCAGATCGGCGCCATCACCGCGATCGGAGAGGCGAACACGCAGTCCACACCTTGGGCTTCGAGCTGCTCTAAAAGAACCTCGGATCCGTTCGGCATGGAATCGCGGGAATGAGCGTCAGGGCGTGATGGTCGTCTGTTCGTCGATGACGCCGGTGGCGTCCACCAATTCGCCCGTCTCGGCGTCGAGGGCGTCGGCGTCGAGCTGCAGCACGTACAGGCCATTCGGGCCGGTAATCACCACCGTCTTCTGTGCGACGGTCCGCTTCTTGCCGTTCTTGGTGTAGGAACCACCAAGCTGCCATGCCTGAAACCCGCCGAGCGTGGACGCGTTACCATCGCCGGAGCCCTCGTATCCGGGCAGATTCTTCAGTTCACCCGGAGCGAATTGGATGATCTTTGCCGGGTCGACGTCACCGGTGAGCTTAGAGACGAGCGCCACGATCGTGGGTGGATCGTTGGGATCGCTGGGCTGGGTGAAGACGATGCCGCCGTAGGGTGCGTTGGAACTTTCGGGGAGTAACTTCCACCCGTTGGGCACCGGCAGGTTGATGGTCGGGGAGCCGGGATCGCCGTGATGGACCGGGGTCTCCTGAATGTGGTTGTCCCTGATGTAGTCGGCGATGGTGTAGTTGGCCAGCGCGCCCGCCGTGGTGCTGGTCGTCGGCGATGCGGTCGTCGATGTCGTGGTCGACGTGCTCGTGGTTGTCTTGGTCTCGCTCTTGTTGTCAGCGCCGCAACCAACCAGCGTCAAGCTCAGCGCCACAGTCGCGACAACCGCGGTCAGGTCCTTCATCTGTTGTACTCCCGAAACTAGTGGCCCCGGTGCCAGCGCCGGCGACGTCGGACTGAGACTAGCCGAAATGACACGCGGCGGCGCCAGTGTCGGCGATTGCCATCCCTCGAAAACACCCACGGCTAGCGGCGGCTTGCAGTAAGAGACAGGTATGTGGTCACGACGGGCCCTCATCGCACTAATCGCGGCGGTGGCGCTTTTCGTGGCGTTCATTGCGGCGGTTTCGCCCATTGCGTACGACGGTGAGCCCGGCTTGGTTGCGAACCCGGTGGAATATGTCGACACCCTCGACGGCACGGGTTCCGGTGGTGAGACGGTAGGGGAAGTCAACAATTTCCCCGGCGCCTCGGTGCCGTTCGGGATGGTGCAGTACTCGCCGGACACCATCGACAACTACGCCGGATACGACTATCACAATCCCCACTCGACCGGATTCAGCATGACCCACGCCTCGGTGGGCTGCGCTGCGTTCGGTGACATTTCGATGTTGCCGACCACCACCTCGATCGCCGCGCAACCTTGGCGCGCCTGGGAACGGATTGCCCACGACGATACGGAGGTGGGGGTGCCCGGGTATTACACCGTGCGGTTGCCCGACACCGGAGTGGTCGCGGAACTCACCGCCACCACGCGCACCGGCTTTGGCCGGTTCAGTTACCCGCGCGACGGCCGGCCAGCCCTGTTCCGGGTGCGCTCCAGCGCGTCACTGGCTGGCAACTCCCGGTCGACCATCCAGATCGGTAAGGACAACACCACCATTACCGGATGGGCGACCAGTGGTGGGCTCTGCGGTAAGAGCAACACCTACACCGTGTACTTCGCCATGAAGTTCAGTCAGCCGTTCAGCTCTTACGGCACTTGGGACGGGTACGCGGTGTACGCCGGTGTCCGCAGCGCACATTCACCTTACAGCGGGGGGTACGTGGAGTTCCCGTCCGGCTCGATGCTCGAGGTGCGGACCGCCATCTCCTACGTGGGTATCGACGGAGCCCGGGCGAACCTGGCCGCCGAGGGGACAGCGAGCTTTGACGACGTTCGCGCGGCCGCCACGAGGGAGTGGAATGCTGTGCTGTCGCGGATCATGGTGGCCGGGCGCGACGCTGACCATATGGAGACCTTTTACAGCTGCCTATACCGATCGCTATTGCACCCCAACACTTTCAACGACGCCGACGGCCGCTATCTCGGATTCGATAGCGCCATCCACAGTGTGGTCAAAGGACATACCCAGTACGCCAATTTTTCCGACTGGGACACCTACCGGAGCTTGGCCGCCCTACAGGGCCTGCTCTTCCCGGAGCGAGCCAGCGACATGGCCCAATCTCTGGTGAACGATGCCGAGCAGAGCGGAGCGCTTCCGCGTTGGGCCCTTGCGAATTCCGCGACCGGCATGATGAGTGGTGACAACGTGGTGCCGTTGATCGTGAACTTATATACCTTTGGGGCCAAGAACTTTAACGTCAAGTCGGCGCTGCGCTACATGATCAACGCCGCGACCCAGGGCGGTGTCGGCCTCAACGGCTACGTAGAACGGCCGGGAATCGCCACCTATCTGCAGCTCGGATACGCGCCGCAGCAGGCCGATTTTCGTACTGACGGCCGCATCGCCGGCGCCTCGATCACGCTGGAATGGTCGGTTGACGACTTCAGCATCTCGCGATTCGCCGAATCGCTCGGCGACACCGCGACCGCCGACGAATTCCAGCACCGCGCGCAGTACTGGCAGAACCTGTTCAATCCCACGACGGGTTACATCTCACCCCGCAGCCCGACCGGGTTTTTCCGCAACGGCCCAGGGCTCATAGAGTCGCCGTTCGGATTCGGTCAGGACGGATATGACGAAGGCAACGCCGAGCAATACCTGTGGTGGGTACCCCATAACATCGCGGGCCTGGTGACCGCTCTCGGCGGCCGCGCCGCAGCGGCCGACCGGCTCGACCGCTTCACCAAAAAGCTGAACGTGGGGCCCAATGAGCCCTATCTTTGGGCGGGTAACGAGCCTGGCTTTTCAGTGCCGTGGCTATACAACTACCTCGGCCAGCCGTGGAAAACTCAGCGGACGGTCGATCGAGTGCGAGGGTTATTCGGCCCACACCCCGACGGCGAGCCGGGCAACGACGACCTCGGCGCGATGTCTAGCTGGTATGTCTGGGCCGCCCTCGGCATGTACCCGAGCACTCCGGGTACGCCGATCCTGACCGTCAACACACCGATTTTCGAGCGTGCCGTGATCGCGCTTTCGGATGGCCAATCCATCCGGATATCCGCGCCAGGGGCGTCGGCGCCCAACCGCATGAAGTACATCAAGGGCCTTAGCGTCGATGCCCGAGCCACCAATCAAACGTTTCTTCCGGAGTCGATCATCCATACCGGTGGCGACATCAGGTACTCGCTTTCCGGCCGTCCGAATAAGGACTGGGGCACGGACGAGTCCTCGGCGCCACCGTCGTTCGGTGCCGGTAGTTCGGCTGTGACGGTTAATGTTTCGCAGCCAATCGTCACAATCGCCCCGGGAAGCAGCGGGGCTGCGACCGTCGATGCGCAGCGGATGATCGACGGGGCCGGGGATTACACCATTACCGGCACGGCTTCTCACAGTGGGATCACCGCCGCACCGCAGTCTGGACGGTTCTCGGACAAGGGTTCGGCCGAGGTGACCGTACCGATCACGGTGGCGCAGTCGGTGCCCGAAGAGTACTACCTGGTCTATCTGACCGCCACGGTCGGCAACAGCAGCAGAAGGTCGATCGTCCTCGTCGTGGTCACCGAGTTCGAAACATGACGTCTCGTCAGATCATCTCGTTTGCGGTGAACCAGCGCATCACCAGCCAGCCGAGGAATACCGGAAGCCAGCAAGTGAGGACCCGGTAAAGCAGCACCGACGGCACGCCGACGGCCGCAGGCACACCGAAGGCGGCGAGCCCACCGATCAGCGCCGCCTCGACGGCGCCGACGCCACCGGGTGTCGGCGCCGCGGAGGCGAGGGTTCCGCCCACCATCGTCACCACGGTGACAGTGACGAAGGTCGTGCCCCCGCCGAAAGCCTCGACACTAGCCCACAATGCCAGGGCCGCACCGAGAGTCGTTCCGGCACAACCGAGCAGGATCAGCGCCAATCGTTTCGGTTCGCGGGCGAGATCGATGAGGTCGCTCCATACCTCCTTGAGCCTGGGGCGCACCGCCGTCGCCAGCCAGCGCCGCAGGTTGGGCACCATGACAAAGGTGCCGACGATGCCCAGCGCCACCCCGGCGATCAGGTACAGCACGGTGGCATTCGGGACGAAATGGGAAAGGTCGGTCGACGTCCCCGCAATAGCGCTGAACAAGATCAGCAGCGCGACGTGGACGATTACCTGCACGGCTTCCAGCAGCGCCACGGCCGCGGTGGCCCGCAGCGCGCTCAGACCTGATTTCTGCAGGAACCGCGTGCTCAGGGCGAGCCCCCCGACACCGGCCGGGGTTGTCGTTGCGGCAAAAGTGTTGGCCACCTGCATGAGCGACAACTTCCCAAAGCTCACCATCCCGTCGGCGCAGGCCCACAACGCCGCTGCCGCACCGAAATACGTCAGCGCCGATACCGTCAGGCCCACCAGTGCCCACCACCAGTTGGCGGTCCGCAGCTCGGAGAAGAACGTCGGTACCGCGCTGATGAAGGGGTATGCGACATAGACCAGCGCGCCGATGAGCACCAGTTGGATGACCTGGCTGCGGCTGAACCGGGTGATCGTTTCGGTCTCAATCTGATCCGCGCCCGTCTGGCGCATCACCTCCGCGCGAGCGTGCGAGATGATGTCCGACGCGTTGGCCACCGATGAGCGGATCCGCTTTGGCACAGCCGATTTGGTGAGCCGGCGAGAGGCGATCAGGATGGCGTCCTCGCCAAACGCGTCGATCGCTGCACCCACCGCGGACTCCGCGTCATACAGCGCTGACGTGGTCACCAGCAGTTGGGCGATATCGGATTGGAGTTGGGCGTCGGTGGCGCCGTATTCGGCGCTACCAAAGCCGCCGAAGAGTACGGTCCCGTCGTCGACTGTGATCTCATGGCAGCGCAGGTCCCCGTGCGAGATCTGATGGCCGTTGAGGATTCGCAGCGATTCCCACACCCGGGCAACCGGTGTCTGGATTGCACATTCGTCGAGCGGAATGCCCCGAACGGGCTTGTGCGCGTACAACGTCCAGCCCCGCTCGAGCGTGGCGACGGCGATTGACGACGTATTGGCTACGCCCACTTCACCGATGGCGATGGCCATCAGTGCGCGATGCTCAACGGCGCGGCGCATCGACGCCTGCAGGGGTGCGGTCTCGGAGCCGCGCAACCGCAGCTTCCACCAGAGCTGTCGCAGTGCACCGCCGCTGCGTTGATGCGGGCCGTACAACTCGACGGCCGCCCGGGACTCGGGATCAGTTGACATAGCCGACAATACGAGCGGTCCGGGCCCGCCGGGCCGGACCACGGTGAGCATTGACGCGACGAATCCGCGTTTGGTCAACGCACGAACCGCACCATCGAGCGGCACCTCGAGAGCGGGCGTGCCGACGACCAGGACCACGAACGCGCCGACAAACCATCCCACCGCCAGCCCCACCAAGGAACGGGCCGGCACAATGGCGCTGACGACGAGGTGGATTGGCACGAAGGCCAGCAGCAGCGCCCACCACCAACGTCGCCAACGCGCCGGCAGCCACGGACCCGACACCGTGAGCACCGCCGCGAGCATCGCGATCCACCGCGGGTCGTCGAGGAACTGGGCCGGCAGGGTGGAGAGCTTGTCGGAGAGGTCGAAATGCCACCGAGGCGCTGCGATGCGATTGCTGCTGATCGACAAGGGCAGGACGGCCATGAGCCCGGCGGCCGCGTAGGCTCCCAACAGCTTCCATTGCCGCGACACGATCAGGCCGATCAAAATCACGAACGGCAACGCCAGGATGGCGATGCCGTACGCCAGGTAGACCAGATCGGATTGCGTGGGGGTCAGGACCCCGACGATCTGCGAGATGGATTTCTCGAGCGCCACCCAGCGCGGCCGGGTGATTAGCGAACTCGTGATCACAACCGCGAGGAAAATCGCCGCCAGCACGAGCCGGATGATGTCGTTGGTCCGCCGGGTCAACGGTTGCAGCAAGCTGCCGGACACGGCTATGTCGCGCCCGTCAACTCGCATGTCGCAAACTTAACCCGCGGCTTGCGGCGGATTCCGCACATCTAACTCACGTAGGGTCGCCACTATGGCACGAACCGATAACGACAGCTGGGAGATCACCGAGGGTGTGGGGGCTACGGCCCTGGGCGTGGCCGCCGCTCGCGCCACGGAAACCGAGAGTGAGAATCCACTGATCAGTGACCCGTTCGCACGCGTCTTCCTCGACGCCGCCGGCGACGGGATATGGAGCTGGTTCGCCGCTCCCCAGCTTCCCGACGAGGTTCTCCAGGCTGAGCCCGACCTGCCGATGCAGATGCAGTCGATGGTCGGATACATGGCGTCGCGGACGGCGTATTTCGACGGCTTCTTTCTGGATGCCGCCCGCGCCGGGGTGAGTCAGGCGGTGATCCTGGCGGCCGGCTTGGACGCGCGCGCGTGGCGGTTGCCCTGGCCCGATGGCACGACGGTCTATGAGCTCGATCAGCCCAGGGTGCTGGAGTTCAAGGTGTCGACTTTGCAGGAGTATGGGGCCGAACGAGAGGCCGAGCCCACGTGCAACCGGGTCGGTGTGCCGGTGGATCTGCGTCAGGACTGGCCGGCGGCGTTGCTGCGGGCCGGTTTCGATCCCTCGGCGCCGAGCGCCTGGTCCGTCGAGGGTCTGCTGCCCTACCTCCCTGCGGTCGCCCAGGAATTGTTGTTCGACCGGGTCCAAAGCCTCAGTGCCGCCGGCAGCCGGATCGCCGTCGAGGCGCCCGGACCGGACTTCCTCGACGCCGACGTGCGTGCGCAGCGGCGCGAACGAATGGACCGGATCCGCGCGGCGATGGTCAAAGCGGACCCGCAACGTGAGCTGCCCCGCACCGACGAGTTGTGGTACTTCGAGGAGCGCGAAGACGTGGGAGAGTGGTTGCGTGGTCACGGTTGGGACGTGACGGTGACGCCGTCCCACGAGCTCATGGCGGGGTACGGCCGCGGCGCGCCCGAAGGAGTTGAGGACACATCGCCGCGCACCCTGTTCGTGTCCGCAGAGCGGGCATAGCGGGATTCGTTGGCGACTTGGTTGCTTGATGGGTGGCTGCTTTGGTTGCGTTATTGACGGCGCCCTGGGCTGCGGCAATCACATCCGCCACACACGTCTCTGCTGAGAGGGACACATTACTTGCCCACCTTCGAGCGACAAGCCAGGGCGCGCAAGGGATTTATCGCTTGTAGTAAGGCATATCGAACACGCGAGCCGCAATTCAACTGGCTTGCCGATCAGCCGGCAACCCTGCGACACGATCGGGGCACTGTGCGTGTAGGGCAGCCCTTGACCGGCGGTGCGGCGGCCTCGATGTATTCGTGGCACCGGGTTTCCTCACCGGCGCCGCGTCTGCGAATTCAACCGGTCCACAGCGCGCTGACCGGTAAGGCCGCAAGCCTCGGACCGAACGGCGTGGCCTCCGGCGCCGCGGTGAGCAGGACGCCGAATTGAAACCGGTCACCGAGCCTGTCGGCGAGATAGCGCAGACCGCGCAGGTCCTCGGCTCGCGGCGTGCTGGTCGCCTTGACTTCGATGCCGCAGACCCGCCCGTCGGGGTGTTCGAGTACGAGATCGACTGCGGCTCCGCCTCGATCGCGAAAGTGCCAGAGGCTCGCCCGCTCGGCTGACCAGGTGAGTTGCTTGCGGATCTCGTTGGCTACGAACGTCTCCAGGAGCGGGCCCAGCGGGCCACCTCGACGATCCAGCGTCGTGCCCGTAACCCCGAGCAAATGACAAGCCAGGCCGCTGTCGGACACGACCAGCTTGGGCCTGCGAATTACCTTGCGGCTCAGGTTGGTCGACCAGGCCGGCACCCGGTAGATCAGGAAGGCCGCTTCCAGCAAGGCCAGATAGCCGTCGGTGGTGCGGGCCGGAATTGACAGCTCGCTGGCCAGCGTGCTCACGTTGAGTTCGGCACCGGTCCGCGCGGCGCACAGCCGGAGCAGTCGCGGGATTTCGGCGAGCCGCTCGATCGCCGAAAGCTCGCGGATGACCGACTGCGTCGCGGTGGTGAGATAGTTGTCAAACCATGGACGGCGCCTCGACGGTGACCGCGCGACGATGTCGGGAAAGCCACCGGTGGCGATCCGTTCGACCAGGTCGGCACGCCGCATATCCGAGCCCTGGATCAGCTCGCGTGGGGCGGTGAACAGCAGATCGACGAAGTGGTCCGCGAAACCCGCGCGCTCGCCTTGCGAGAACGGCCAGAGCTCGATGATCTCGACTCGGCCCACCAGCGCGCTGGCCATGTCAGGGGCGGAGAGCAGCCGCGCCGAACCGGTGAGCAGGAAGCGGCCGGGCCGGCGATCCCGGTCAACTTCGGCTTTGATCGCCCGGAACAGTCCGGGTTCGAGCTGCGCCTCGTCGATCACCAGCGTGTCCACCGGCCGGGATACGAATGCGCGGGGATCATCGCGAGCAGCATCACGGTTGGCGGCGTCGTCGAGGGAGACGACTTCACTGGACCTCGGATAGTCAAGTCGCGCAACGAGTGTCGTTTTTCCGACCTGACGCGCGCCGTTGACGACGACGACGGGGGTGTCGGCCAGAGCGGCCAGCACGACGGGTCTGATCGCGCGTTCGACGACGGCCATCTAGACAGAATACATTGCTGATTTGTCCACATATGTGCTGCTGATTCGTCGTATATAGCGCTACGGATTTGTCCACTTAGCTGTTGCGGATCCGTCCAGCATCGAGGACCAAGGATGTGGACGCCCGGCGTGGTGCTGGGAACCGTCCCGATTTGCTTCTTTACGAATCCTCGACGAACAGCGCCATCGACGCGGTAAATCCGTGCAACGCGTTGCGGCCAGCGATCGGGCCGATCTCCCCGGCGGCGAAGAAACCGGCGAGCGGAATCCCGCCAAGCAGGTCCTCGATGGTCGACGCGTCGTGGTCGGCGACCCCGAACATCCGCCGCCCGCGTCCATTGCAGGTGAACAACAGCGCGCCAACCGGACGCCCGGGTAGCTCCGCTTCCGCCCGTTCTACGGCTAGGCGCAGATCCTTGTCGGCGCCCACCGCGTCACGGATCTGGAACTGCGCTGTCGTGCCGACCTCGACAACGTCGCCGATCTCGATCGCCCCGGTCGAAGGATCGGCACCGAGCAGCCCGCGGATCATGAAGTCGCCCTGACCCGGAGCCGCCAGACGCTCGTCGACGACGATCCCGATCTGCAGGCCGCGGCTGACCAGTTCCCGCTCTTCGGGCGGCAGTCCCACGACGATCTCACGGAGGCGCTGCAACGGCGACCGGCCGCCGAGCTCGGTGATGAGTGCGCCGTCCGCGCCGGTGACGATGTAAGGGTGGCCGATCGGCCGACAGCCCTGCGACACGATCGGGACACCGTGCGCGCCGGGCAGGCGCACGCCCACCACCCCGGAGGCGAGCACGTCGCGGTCGCGGAACAGCCGGGTGTATCCCGGTCCGCGCCCACCGCTCACCACGCCGCCCACGACAGTCGTGCCCGGCAGGTCGGTATTGAGGTGCTCGATGAGCAGGTTCGCCGGGAATGTGTACGGGTCGGGCAGCAGCAGGTGCAGATCGTGCGCGGTCCGGTCGAACCGGTAACCGGTGAGCAGGGCGCCCGATTCGGTGCGGACGAAGTCCAGCTGGAACGTCTCGGCGGCCATGCCGGACGCCAGCCATACCGCCACCGCGGGCCCGTTCTCCATTTCATGGCGGCCGGCGACGATCCCCTGGGCGACGCAACCGATCAGCGCCGGCGGCTCTACCGTCTCCTGCACGGCGTTGAGGACCTCCACAGCGTGGTCGGTGTGCGATCGCGATCCGAGTAGCACGGCCAGCGACGGCGCCTCACCCGCGAGCTTGTCACGCGCGTGCGCTGCAGCCTCCACCGCGGCCTGCCGCGCGTCGGGCGCGGTGGAAACCCCGACTCCGATCCGCACACTTCCATGATGCGCCGCTCCAGGGCTCCATCCTCGGGAAGTTAACCGCCGGGGTGAGGGGCGGCGACTCATCGCAGGTCGAACCATCGCGCGAACTCGGGCCCATCGCCTCGGCGCATCGGAACGACGGGCGGCGGCATAGGAAGTCAGAGGTGCCGATCGACGTCCATGCGTTGGTGCAGGACTCGCACAACGTCGATGATGTCTTCGCCGGTCACCCGATAGAACAGCGTGTGTGACCCGGCCGAGAGCTTGCCATAGCCGGGGCGGATCTCGTCGCACGCTCGTCCGATCCGCGGGTTTGCCGCAGCACGGTCGACAGCGTGTTGAAGTTCGCGCAGGTACTCCTCGGCCTGATCGACGCCCCAACGGTCATAGGAGTAGTCCCAGATCTGTTCCAGATCTGCCTGCGCGGCAGGCGAGAGAAGGTATCGGCTACTCACCTGCCATGCGACGCCTCGGCGCGCTTGCGGCCGAGGAACGCGTCGAAGTCGAACGGTGTCGAGCTGCCGCTGCGTTCGCCGGCCTCGAAAGCCTCGCGAAGTGCGCGCAGCTGGGTTTCACGGTCCTCGAGCAGTCGCAACGCGGAGCGGATGACTTCACTGGCCGACCGGTAGCGGCCCGCGGCGATCTCGCCGTCGATGAAGGCGCTGTAATGCTCGTCGAGGACGAAGGACGTGTTCTTACCCACGAACGCACGATTCCAATTATTGGTACTAGCTGTTAGCCCCCGCTGAGGTGAACGAGTTCGCTGATCACCTCGGTAGCCGGCAGCCAATGGCGGCATCGCGTCAGGTGCAACGAGCGTCGCGAACCATCACGGCTACGCGCCCAGCCGAGGCTCGCCGACAGGTCAGGTCGGACTCTGGGCGCCGTTCTTGACCAGGCGGCCGTCCTTGATGATCGCGGTGAACGCTTCGTCGGGACGTGCTATCAGCGATATGTCGGCGAGGGGATCGCCGTCTACGAGGACTAGGTCGGCCAACGCCCCGTTGGCCACGACGCCCAAGCGTCCCGGGTACGGGTTGCGGGAGCCGGACATCGCCAGCAGTTCGGCGTTGCGGATCGTCGCCTGCTGCAGCACCTCAGCGGGTGTGAACCAGCGGGTGAGCTTGGCGAGCATGGCGCCTTGGCGGCCGGCGAGCTCGGGGGCGAACAAAATGTCCGTGCCGAACGCGATCTTGACCCGATGCTTAATGGCGAGCCGATACGCGGTGTCGGTGCCGACCGTCATCTCTCGCAGCTTTGCTTGGTTTTCTGGAGGCAGCGGAATCGTGTCCTCGTCGCCGAGAAACGGTTGCAGACACCACCAGATATCCTTTTCGGCGAGCAACGCCGCGGTGTCTTCGTCGATGAGTTGGCCATGCTCGATGCAACGGACGCCGGCGGCGACAGCGGTTCGGATCGCGCGCGGCGTATAGGCGTGCACCGTGACGTAGGTGCCCCAGTTCTCGGCGGCCTGCACCGCCGCGCGCATTTCGGCCTGCGTGAATTGGGAAACGTCGAGCGGGTCGTAGTTCGAGGTCACACCTCCGCCGGCCATCAGCTTGAGTTGCGAGGCGCCCCGGCGCAGCATCTCGCGCGCGCCGCGTAGCACCTCGGCTTCGCCGTCTGCGATCACAGCGGTACCGATGATCTCGGTGTAGCTCAGGTGTCCGCAGATGCCGCGCGGCACCTCGTGGGGCAGCCGGAAGTCGCCGTGGCCGCCGGTCTGGGAAATGAAGCCACCTGCCGGGTAGATGCGCGGTCCCGGGATCACGCCCTCGTCGATAGCTTGCTTCATGCCAAACACTGGTCCGCCGAGGTCGCGGACCGTGGTGAAGCCCCGCAACAACGTCTCCTCGGCGCCGACCATCGCGCGGGCGAATACATAGCCGAGGTCGCTGGTGTGTGCTACCGGGGCGGGGGTGGTGGTGAACATGGCGTGCCAGTGCGCGTCGATCAACCCCGGTATCAATGTCTTGCCGGTTCCGTCGATCGTGACGCCCGAGAAGTCGATCGATCCGTTCGTCGTTCCGGCCGGCGCGACCGACGCGATCAGCCGGTCCCTAGTGGTGACGTCCATCGGGCCGCTCACCCGGCCGTCGATGCTGTCGAAGACATTGACGTTCGAAATTCGCAGCTCGTGTTTGTCCATCCCGGGCTCCTCACTGAGACTGCGGTTGTCCCCGTAGGTTACGTCCGCCAACGCGGTGCCGCGGCCGCACCGCCCAGCCGGCTACCGCAAGCCCAGGGCGGCGGGCAACCGGTGGGCGTCCATGCCACCGCGGGTGGCTGCACCAGCTAATGGACGGATCAATGTCGGACCCTCGACGGAGACTGTGGCCAAGCGACGCGCGATCTCCAGACCGCGTCAATACGTGTCCAGGTGGAGGATATGGGAAACAGGGCTAGACGCCGACGGACGACTTCGGCTGTGGCCCCTGTGGTGGGACCTCAGTCAAGCATGGCTTGGGCCTGCTCTGCTGGACATGTTGCCCGGTCGTGGTGTCAGGAGGTTGACACTCGGCAAGATCCCTGAGGGCGGCGTTCATATTGATGTGCGCCAACAGACGGTGGGGGCGTGGCACACCGCCGACACCATGGGTATTTTCCAAGCCCTTCCCGGCGTATGGAGCGGGTGGCAGGCAGAGGGCTGGGAGGATCGCTTCGCGGAGCAAGTGATTCGATGCAGCGGAGCATTGCGGGTACCCGCAGTGGACACGGTCGCCGGTATCGATAGCGCTCAGGCGTGGATCCACGACAGGGTGTTTCAGAGTTACTCGGACAGTCCAGCGGGGCAGGTTCGCAAACTCGTTGAGCTGTTGGATCCCGTCGGGCCCGGTCTCGTGGTAAGTGACGGTGCTGTGGCCGACAGCGCGGTTCATCCACGCAGGGCGGAGTGGTCACGCTTCGTCGGGGGATGCAAACTGGTGCGCGAAATCCACGCTGAATCAGCCTGACCACTGCATCGCAAAGTGCCGAAGAGCGGCCTATGTCCCAGATCAGCTGGCCGAACAGGCTCGCTCGCGGGGACTGAATATTTCCGGGTTGACTCAAGCCGCCATTGCCGACGAGCTAAAGCGGACATCGGTGTCGGCTTGGCTGGACGGTTTGCCAACCGTCGGCCGGCCCGTCGACCACGACGCTGCGCTGGCTGCACTTGACGAAGCGCGTGATGAGTTCGGCACGTGACCGGTGCCGAGAATGCGATTTGCGATCAGCTGTCACTGCGCAAGCCTCATTCGCAACCCCGTCGCCCGCACCGCGCGTCGCTCGACCGCAGCACGAACCTCGGCTTCAGAGCCGACCACCCGCACCCTGTCCTTCGCTCGGGTGACGGCGGTGTAGAACAGCTCCCGCGTCAGCAACCGCGAATCCTCCGGCGGCACAAGCACTGTCACCTCGTCGGCCTGGCTGCCCTGGCTTTTGTGAATCGTCATTGCGTGCATCGTCTCGACGTCGGCCAGCCGGCCCGTCGCGAAATCAAGGAGTCCGGTTGCCCCGGCGATGACGGCGCGCAGACCGTCCGGGCCGGCCACCGCAACACCGGTGTCGCCGTTGTACACCTGCAGGCCGTAATCGTTGGCCGTCACCAGCAACGGCCGACCGGCATACCACGGCGACCACGGCGGCTGGCCCGTCTCCTCGGCGAGCCAGGACTCCACCTGTCGGTTCCAATGTTGGACACCGAAAGGCCCGCGCCGGTGCGCGCACAGCAACCGGTGTTCGTCAAGTATTCCCAACGCGATGTCCACGGCTCCCAACAGCGCCGCCTGGCGCAGCCGCAACGCGTGTGGCACCAGGATCGCGCGTATCAGAGCCGCCGGGTCGGCACCCTCCCCGAACTCGAGGTACTCGATATGGTCGTCGCCAGACCGCAACAGTGCGAGCGCTTGGTCGCCGTCGCCCACCCGGATCGCCTCGGCCAGTCCTCCGATCGCCGCCCCGAACCGGTGCGAGGTGCGCAGCGCCGCCACGCGCACGTCGCTACGGTCCGCCAAGCCGTCCACCAGATCGGCCAACACCGCACCGGCTTCCACCGACGCGAGCTGGTCGGCGTCGCCGACCAGAATCAGCCGTGCGCCCGGACGGACCGCTTCCAGCAGTCGGGCCATCAGTGTCAGCGACACCATCGACGTCTCGTCGACCACGATCACGTCGTGCGGCAACCGGTTTGCGCGATCGTGCCGAAACCGGGCCGAGGTGTCCGGCCTACGGCCGAGTAGACGATGCAGCGTCAGCGCCTGCAGCGGTCCTAGCCGCACGCGATCGACGGCATCGAGTGCGGCCACTTCGTGCTGCACCGCCTCGGCCAGCCGTGCCGCGGCCTTACCGGTCGGCGCTGCCAGCGCAATGCGGGGCTGCGCCTTCCCGGAGAGCTCCGCCTGCTCGGCAAGCAATGCCAACAGCCGCGCGACCGTTGTCGTCTTGCCGGTCCCGGGCCCGCCCGTCAGAACCGTGACGCCTTGCGAGAGAGCGATTTCCGCCGCTTCTCGCTGTTCTTCAAAGCCGGGCGGGAATAGTCGCTCGAACGCGGGCACTTCGACTGCCGGTCTGGGCGACAGCAGGGCCAGCAAGTCGTCGCACACCTGCTTTTCTTCGCGCCAGTACCGATCGAGGTAGAGCAGGCGTTCGTCATACAGATGCAACACCGGCGGAGCGCCGCACAGCGGGCTTGCGCGCACGGCCGCCAGCCACAGCTCGGGATCGGGCCACGGCAGGCCGGGGTCGACCTCGGCAACCGTGGGCAGATCTACACAGACCGACCCGGCCCGAAGCGCGCGCACCGCCAGCGCTGCCGCCAGCGCGACGCGCTCATCGGTCTCCTTGGCCAATGCGCAGAGTCGTCGTGCTACATGCACATCCGAGACATCCAGCACTCCGGCCTCGTTGAAGAGCCGTAACAGGCCGGTCGCGACGATGGCGACCTCAACGTCTACCGTCATTCGACCCCCGTATCGAGCAGCTCCGACACCGCCATCACCAGTCCCGACGGCGGGCCCCAACTGAACACGCCGGCCGGATTGCCGCCCCAGACCGGGGTGTCGACGCCGCACATGCCCCGAACGAACAAATACAGCACCCCGCCGAGATGCCGCTGCGGATCGTAGCCGGGCTGCCGCCACCGCAGAAATCGGTGCAACACAACGCTATACAACAATGCCTGTAGGGGATAGTCGGAATGCAGCATCGACTCGGTCAAGCGCGGCAAGTTGTAGTCGGCCGCGGTGCCGCCCAAATGGTTGGTCTTGTAGTCCACCACCAGATAACGCTGCTCCGGCAGTCGCAGTACCACGTCGATCGATCCCGACAGATACCCCCGCAGCGACTGTCCACCCAAGCCGGGAGACGTGAGCCGATCGGCGTAGCAAGACAGCGGGTCGCCGGCGGTCAGATGCAACCGCAACAGCTCACCCACGTCGGACAGCGACGCCGAACGGGCCGAGCCACGCAAGTCGCCCCCGGTCAACGGAATCTCGAAATCCAACTCCCGCAGGCGATCCCGCAGACCGATCTCCCGCAACGTCGATCCTCCTGCCAATGGTCCCAGCGGGGTGTCGTGCATCGGCACCAGTCCGGAGGCCAGCTCGCGGGCACTGACATCAATTGGCCACCATGGCAGGTGCCGCCGTACCTGTGCCTCGAGTTCGGTGACCAGGTTGGGGGCATGCGGGTCGGTGGTCTCCAGCACCGCGTGTACCAGCGACCCGAACGTCGCACCCGAGGGCATGGCCGCCAGCGGCGACTCAACGTCGGCTGCCGCGCTTGACGATGCGACCACGGTTGCCTCGACCTCGTCGTCACGCAATCCAACTTCCGGTTCGCTGGCAACCCCCTCGCTTGGCGCGTCGTGCACCAGCGCCGAATACGATGTCCGCCGCCACGCCGTATCAATCCGGCGATGAAAGTGCCGCACCGCCAGCCTTTTTGACGGTGACACCGGCTCGGGAGCGGCGGCAGGAGCTATCTCCGATTTTTCCACCGACGGCCCGCCCGCGGCCTCCCACCGCGCGAACACCGCCCAGGCCTCTTCATCGGTGACCCGCGGCGCACACCGGTCCGGAACCTGCGGGTCGCCAATGCCGCGGCCCCGCAGCAGTCGCGACAACCCGCCATTGACTTCGTCCTTGGTCGGCGCCCACCACGTGACCACCTGCGACTGCGCCCGGGTGAGCGCGACATAGGTGAGCCGGATGTTGTCGCGGGCCACCTCGATGCGGTTCAGCTCCTCAACTGATTGGCGGGTCGGACTGCGCCGCTCGCCGCCGATATATAAGCAGCGAGTGCCGTCCTCGTCGTGATACAGCAGGATGTCGTCGCTGCGGACGTGGCGGTTGAACATGAACGGCAAGTACACAATCGGAAACTGCAGGCCTTTAGCCACGAACACCGTCATGATCTGCACCGCTGCAGCGTCGCTGTCCAGGCGGCGATTGTGCTCCGTGGTGCCATTGCGGTTGTCGCACTGCCCGCGCAGCCAATCACGCAGCGCCGGAAGCCCGTAGCGTTCCCGATGCGCCGTCTCGTGCAACAGCTGCGCGATGTGCGCCAGGTCGGTCATATGTCGCTCGCCGCCCCGCTGGCCCAAGACTCGACGTGCCATCCCGGCGAGCTGCGCGGCCTCGAACACCGCCGCCACCCCGCGCTGCCGAGCCTGGTCGGCCCATTGCCGCAACCGGCCGGCCACTCGGTCAGTGAGCGCATCTCCTTCGGCAGCAAGGGTTTCCGCCGTCTCACCGAAGAACATGGTGCACGCGGCCGCGCGCACCAGCCCGCTGCGCTGCGGCGCGTCGAATGCTTCCAATAGACACAGCCAGTCCTTGGCTGCCGCCGAAGCGAACACATCGGTGTCGCCGGTGTAGATCGCTGGGATGCCCGCCGCCGCCAGGGCGTCGCGGCACGCTCGCGCATCTCGATGATGCTCGACGATCACCGCGATGTGCCCCGCTGCGATGGGCGCACCGTCAAATGTGGCGCCGCTGGCCAAGAGCGCCGCGATATCGGCGGCCAGGTCGAGCGGGATGTGGCGGCGCAGTACATCGATCGGCACGTTGCTGGTCCCGCTATAGCCGACGGTTGGCCGCGACACGACGCGCAGTCGAAACGGCGCCGGCCGCGGTGCCGACACGAGCCGGTGTCCCTCGTGGTGGGCGTCGATCTCGTGCACAACGATCTCGGGGTGGCCCAGCGTGGCCCCGCGCAGCACGGTCTGCAAGCTCTCGACGAGCACCCGGTCGCTACGCCAGTTGACACCCAACGTGTAGCGGGCGTCGGCGGAGCGGGCCGCCTGCAGGTAGGTGTGGATGTCGCCGCCGCGGAAACCGTAGATGGCCTGCTTCGGATCGCCGATCAGGATCAGCGTCGAACGGCGGTGAAACGCGCACTGGAGCACTCGCCACTGGATCGGATCCGTGTCCTGGAATTCGTCGACCAATACGATCCGCCAGCGCTTGCGCATCCGCTCGCGAGCCGGCGAGTCGTGGCTTCCAAGGGCTTTCGCCAGTCGGGTGAGCAGGTCGTCATAGCCGAGGATGCGCAGCCGCCGCTTGCGGCGTTCGAGCTCGTCGAGAAGCTCGCCGGCAAAGCGCAACCGGACCGCGGCTTCGCTGTGCGGTTCCGGATCAAGCGGCCGCAGCTGTGCACACGGGTCGCCCACGACCTCACGTGCCAGGGTGAGTGCCTGTGCATGCGTGAGCACCGGATCGTCTGGTTGACGCCCGAAGTGCGCGAGATACAGGTCGTCCACGATCTCGGCGACCAGGTCGTCCAGGTTCTCCTGCAGGGTCCGACCGCTGTCGGTATCACCGGCCACACCAAGGGATTTGAGCACCGACCCGCAGAATTCATGCGTGGTGGCGATGGTGGCCGCATCGAAGTTGGCCAGGGCGTCGCGCAGCCGGGCTCGCCTTTCGGTGACGTCGGCTTCGTCGCCGCGCACCAGATGCTCGACGAGATCGCTGCCGGGCGGCACTCGACCATCCAGGGCCGCGACCGCCTCGACGATCTGGTCGCGGACGCGTTCCCGAAGCTCGCGGCTGGCTGCGCGGTTGAAGGTGATCAACAGCATTTCATCGAGGCCGACGCCGGTCTCGGCGAGATAGCGGGTCACCAGCCCGGCGAGTGCGAAGGTCTTGCCAGTACCAGCACTGGCTTCCAGCACCGTGGTGGAGCCGTCAGCGGGCAATGGGCCCAGAAGGTCGAAACGCTGCATCAGCCCACGGCACCGTTCGCGGTGCGTTCAGAGGCCAGTAACGGCAGCCACAACCGCCGAGCCAGCGCGCCCAGCCGCGTGTTTTCACGCGGCGTTTCTTCGCCCACACGCGGCGGACCCAGCAGCACATCGAATGCCGGCTTTTCGCCCCAAACCCGCAGATGTGCGGGCTCGCGATCGTCGCCGTCGCGAAAGCTGTTGGACTCCCACCTATCCCGCGCGGCTTCGTATGGGTTCTCGTCGTCGCGCCGGGCTTCGGCCCACGCGTAGGACGTCTTCAGCGGAAGCGGCAGCGGCTCCCGTCGACCCGCGTCATACAGCAACACCAGGTCGCGCAGGACGGCCGCAGGGTCGGGCGGCGGCGCGAATAGCCGCTGCGCGACCCGGTTTCGGCTCTTGCCGCGGCCGATGCACACTGCCGTCCAATCACGGTCCGGCGGTTGCGCCGCCAAAGCAACCAACTCGACCCACGATGCCAGTACATGTTTGGGAGCCAGCTTCGAGTACGTCACAGACACCAGGTGCTCGCCGAACACCGGCGATACGGTGCCGGTAACACGGCGCCCGTCACCAAGATCGACGTCGATGTCGTGTGCGTCGGCAGCAACCCTTTGGTGTCGCAGCGCTGCGATCGCAAGTTCGCGTGCGAGGTCACGGATCTCCGTGGCCTTGCGCATGCCAAGGCGCCCGGGCGGGAGCGTGCCGCGACGCCACTCGGCGTTGGCGGCCATGTCTGGATGCATGCCGCGCAACATGTCGCGCAGCATGCGGTCTCCGACGGTCCAGGCCTGCAAGGCATCGATCTCGACCGGCATCGCGTCCTCAACGGTGTCGACCTCCCAAGGCAGCGTGTAGTCGATCGCGCGAAAGAATCCTTTGACAGGGTCTTTGAAGAAGTCGAGCAGATCCGCCAGGGGCACGTCGGCGGCGGGTACCGCGGGCAGCCGATCGGTAATGAAAGCCTTTGGTGTGCGGCGTTTCCCACTGGCAGATTCGGCGGCGGCAAGCGCTGCGGGGTCGAACGTGAATGGCTTTCCGGGCACCAGCTCACCGGGTGTGACGTTCCTGCGGTCGAACGGCTGCAGCGGATGTCGGGTGACGATGTGCTCGCGAATCGGCACCGGGGTCGTCTGATCAAGGGCGTCGAGCAACTCGGCAAGCGGCACGGCCGGCGGACGCGGGTGACCGGTGTGCTCGTCCGCGCCGGTGTAGGTGATCACCAGCGTCTCGGTGGCAGCGCCGATTGCGTCGAGCAGCAACTGGCGGTCCTCGGCGCGGATGTCACGCTCGCCGGTCATCGGTTCGCGCGCCAGCGCGTCGTCACCGTCGGGGACGCTGTGCCGTGGGAACGATCCGTCGTCCAGTCCGACCAGGCAGACCACCCGGTGGGGGACCGATCGCATCGGCACTAACGTGGCGACCGTCAGCGTTCCGGTGCGGAAGTTGGCCCGCGTCGGGCGCCCGGCGAGGCACCCGTCAAGCAGGCAAGACACATCCGAAAGACGCAACGGCGTGGACGCGCGCGAACCGGCCTGGCCGAGGATGTCGGCGAACTCGCGCTGCAGCTGCGCTTCCTGCCAAGCTTCGTCCGACCGGGTGAGCAGGCACACTCCTGCAGCAACGTCATCGAGCCAGTCGGTCAATGGCTTTGCGCCGCTGAGCCTTTCGGTCACGTAATGCAACCGCTCGACGTATTCGGCGAGGCGCCCTGCCAGCTCCACCCTGTTGCTGCCGACATCGTCGAGTGGCAGTGCGGTGTCCAGCCACGCCTGCGAATCGTCGGACATCGCCACTCCGGTCAGGATGCGGTCGAGGCCAAATCGCCAGGTGTTGTGCAGGAAATGATCGAGCCCGTACGGCTGGCGATGCTGTGGATCGAAACCCCAGCGGATGTTGGACTGGCGCACCCAGTCGGTGATGGCGTCGAGGTCGTCGTTGGTGAAACCGAAACGGGCGCGCACCGGCGCGGCCTGCGCGAGGTTGAGCACCTGGCTGGCGGTGGCGCGAGTTCCCGCGATGGTGAGCAGTTCCGCTGCGACCCCGAGCAGCGGGTTGGTCTGGTTCAGCGCGCGGTCGGCAAGCTTGACCCGCAATCGGTGGGCGGGGTGAGTGTCACCGGCTACCTCGCCAAGCCCGAAGCCGGCGACGATCAACGGCGCGTAAGTCTCGACGTCGGGGCACATCACGATGATGTCGCGCGGTTCCAGCGTCGGGTCGTCTTCCAACAACCCGAGCAGAACCTCGCGGAGCACGTCGATCTGCCGGGCCGGGCCGTGACAGGCGTGGACCTGGATCGACCGGTCGCCCACGGCGAGCGCCCGGCCGGCGGGCTGCACGGCATTGGCGGCGATGTCCGCCTGTAGCCAGCCGAGTAGGGTGTTGGGTTTGGTTGTGCCACTGATGAATTCGTCGGTTGCTCGGTCATCCGGCAGCGCCCGCTGCAGCTCGCGCAGGTCGCGGCCCAGCGTTTCTAACAGCGGATGCTTGGCGGCGTGCCGGCTGGTGTCCGCGCGGCGCGGGGCGGTGCCGGTCAGGCCGGCAAGGGCCCGCCACAGATCGTCGCTGGGATGTGGCAACCACAGGTGCAGGTCGTGGTGGGTGGCAAGCGCGTCGAGCAGCTCGATATCGGTGATCGGCAGCCGGGTGTGGCCAAACAGCGACAGCCGAGGAGGCAGGTCGGTGGGCGACTTACGAAGCCTGGCGACGGCCTTTTCATGCCGGACATGCGGCGGTTCGGCGGGCTCCCGCGCGACCAGCAGCCGCCACAGCGGTGGTTGCCAGGCTAAGTCGCCATCGAGGTCGCCGACGTTGCCGTCCAGCCACCCGGCGAGCAACCGGGGCCGCTGTCTGGCGTAGGAGGCGAACAATCCCGCAAGCCGGCGGGCGACCGCGTACCGGCGACCGCTGCGCAACTGCGCCTCAGCGCCGATGTCGAAGTGGCCCAAGTGTTTTGCCAGCGTCTGGCACCACGGCTCGTCGAGGCTGGCGTCGATCACCTCCAGCAGCGGCCAGGTCATGGCCTCGGGCGACCACGGGTCGTCGTCGATGGTGCCGGTGATCTCGGCGATCAGCGACCCCGGGCTGCGGAACGAGATGCCTGCGCACACGCCGTCGCCACCGGCAGGCCCACACCCCAGAAGGTGGGATAACCGCTGACTCAACCAGCGTTCCACGCCGCGGGCCGGCACCAGAACCAGTTCCTCGGCGAATGGGTCGGCCAGCGGGACGGCAAGCAGGGCGCCGAGCCCATCGGCGAGTAGGTCGGTGCGCTCGGCACGGTGCAGATGAAGCGCCATCGGCCGCCACCATAGACCGCCGCACCGACGGCGGTGGCACGATGGTCGAGACGAGGGAGGGACCATGAACCGAAACGAGATCACCGAACAGATCGTCGTCGCCCGTCTGACGCGAGGCCTGAGTTGGCAGCAGCTGGCCGACGCCATCGGCAGGCCGGTCGTGTGGACCACGTCCGCGTTGCTTGGCCAGCACCCCATTCCCGCCGAGCTCGGCAAGGTCGTCGTCGAGATGCTGGGTCTTGACGAATCGGCGGTGCCGGTGCTGGCGGCGCCGCCGATGCGCGGAGGCCCGCCCACCTTCTCAAACGGGGGGGTCCCGACCGACCCCACCATCTATCGCTTCTACGAAGCGCTTCAGGTCTACGGCGGTGCCATCAAGGAATTGATCCACGAGCAGTTCGGCGACGGCATCATGAGCGCGATCAACTTCAGCGTCGACATGCAGAAGAAAGCGCACCCGTCCGGCGATCGCGTCGTGGTGACGTTCGACGGCAAATTTCTTCCTTATCAATGGGTTTCGGCGGACAACTGAAGGGTCGACATGGCAGACCAGCGTTCCAGTACGCGGCCCAAGCCGGTCGACCTGGTTCTCTCGGGTGGGGGCGTCAAGGGTGTGGGGCTGGTGGGCGCCGTGGTCGCCGTGATGGATGCCGGCTACTCGGTCAAACGGGTGTCCGGCGTCTCGGCCGGATCATTGGTCGGGTCGATCCTGGCGGCGGCATCCAACGGCAACCAACTGACCACCGCCGAGATCAAAGAACTCGCACTCACGTTGCCATATGAAAAATTCCGCGATGCCGGCCCCATCGGTCACGTGCCGGTCGTCGGTCAGGCCTGGGGATTGTTGCGCGACAACGGAATCTACCGCGGCGACTTCGCTCACGAATGGGTCCGCAGCGAGCTGAAAAACCTGGGCGTGACCACCTTCGGCGATCTGGCCCTCAGCGACAGGCAAATTCGCGAAGAGCGCCGCTACCGACTGGCGGTCACCGTCACGGACGTAACGACCGGGCAGCTGGTGCGGCTGCCCTGGGATTACCGGCGGGTCTACGGACTCGATCCCGACGAGCAATTGGTCGCCGACGCGGTGCGCGCCTCGATGTCGATCCCGTTCTACTTCCGGCCGGTCACCTTGACCAGCGCCGACGGGCTCACCTCGACCCTGGTGGACGGTGGCGTGTTGTCGAATTTCCCGATCGACTCGTTCGACCGGTTCGACGGGAAACCGCCGCGCTGGCCGACTTTCGGTGTCACCGTGCTGCCGAACCTGCCCGAAGGCAATGACCAGGTCATTCCCGGGGTGGGCGCGCTGCGTCTGTTGGGCCCGCCGTCGGTGCTGCTCGAACAGCTGATCACCACCATGTTCGTCGGCCGTGACCAGACCTATCTGAACCAGCCGTGGGTCAGTGCCCGCGCGATCCGCGTCGATTCAACCGCCGTTAACTTCCTCGACTTCGGTATCTCCCGAAAGGACGCCGAAGCGCTGTATGACAAGGGTTACGAGGCGGGAGGGGCCTTCTTATCGACCTGGAACTGGGTCAAATACCTGGAACGGTTCCGGCAATACCAGTAGCGGGTCCTTACAGGCCGAACTCGGCTTCTATCCCGTCGATTCCGGCGCGAATGGCTTTGAGCGCCTCTTCCCGAGCGCGCAATTTGGTGGCCGCATGGGCGTGCTGGTTCAGACCTACGAATTCGTGGGCCGCTTCCTCGGCACGGCTGACCACTACCTCGGGCAGCGCGATCTCGTCGATAAAGCCCGCGGTGATGGCGGTTTCGCCGAAGAACGTCTTGGCCAGCCCGGTGGCTTGCTGGTACGCCGAACGCGTCAGCCGCAGCTTCATGATCTCCAGTGCCGCATACGGAATGGTCATGCCGATCGCGACTTCGTTGGCCTGAATGTTGTACGCGTGGGCGGCGATGCGGTGGTCGCCGGACGACAGCAGGAACGCACCCATCGCGATGGCATGGCCGGTGCAGGCCATCACCACCGGCTTGGGGTAGGACAGCAGTCGATATGCCAGCTCAAAGCCGCCTCGCAGCATGTCGATCGCGGGCTGCACCTCGCCGGAGGTCAGGATCTTCAAGTCGAAGCCGCCGCTGAACACCCGCTCGTTCCCGGTTATCACCAGCGCGCCGACATTGTCGCGGTCGGCGTTGTCGATCGCAGCGTTGAGGGCCTGCTGCATGGTCGGGCCCAGCGCGTTGACCTTGCCGTCGTCCATCCTGATGACCGCGATGGAATCCTTGTGGCTGTAGATGACCGGACCGCTCATGGTTACTCCCCTTCGATTCCGACAGCGGAGTCGATTGAATCAGACGGGCTGACTGTGATGCTTGCCGAGTTCGGATTCGGCTTCGTCCCAGCGCAAGCTGACGTCGGTGGGCTGATCGAGCTGTCGGGTGCGCCACCTGTCCTGTGTTTCGGCCACGGCGCGGTTGATTCGTTCGATCTCGCTGCGGAAAACTTCGGGACGGGTTTCCTTGCTGGCGTAGTGGAAGTAGGTCAGCAGGCTGCGCAGCAGCTCCAGCTTCTGCTTTTCCCTTTTTGCCAGGTCATGGGTCGTCATTAGCTCGATGCGCTGAATCGGTGGCAGAGCGTCCCAGTCCAGTACCACTTTGGTCTCCAGGGGACGACGACCCCGCTGCCAGAACCGCCACCCGCGCGGCTGCTCAGGGCGGTCGTAGTAGGTCACCGTCCCCTCGAAGCGGGACTCGACGCCGGAACCGATCTCGGCGCGATCGATTGCCGAATCCCACACCATCCGCCACTCCTGACCGGGCGCCAATGTCGGCAACTCACGGGGGAGCTGCAGTTCGACGACATCGGCGTAGCCGTCGGAGGCATTCTCGTATTCGGCGACGGTCGGGGGATTCGGGAATGAGAACCGGACGTCGTAGGCCGCGGTGCGACCGAAATTTCGGACGACAAGCTCGATCACATGCCAGTCCGCGACGTGGGGTTCCATCAGCATGGCCACATAGGGCCTGGTTTCCTCGGTGGCCAGCCGACGGTTGCGCTGGATCTGGCGATTGGTGACGACGAATGCGACGACACCGAGCGCAAGCGCTGCCCATGCCGCCCACGCCAACCAAGTGCTGGACTCGACGTCGGTGACTCCGTGCCACCCCCCTTGGACCCACCCCATGGCATCCACCCTCCGCTCATACCACTCTCGGTGATCTTGCATCAAAATTTAGCTGAGATGGTCGTCGAGGGGTTACTCGGCATATTGCTGACCGGCAAATTACCAGCGCTCGCTGACCCGTTAACCGCCCATCAACATTCGCCACTGATCGAGGTTGGCGGCTCGATACACATAGTTGGAACGCTTGACCTCGGCGAGCGAGGCGCTTGGTTCGGCCGAATACCAGTGCCCCGGAAATACCGTCGGGTCACCCGGAAGCGCAGCGAGCTGCTGCAGGCTGCGGTAGATCTCGTCGGAATCGCCACCTGGAAAGTCGGTTCGTCCGCACCCTTCCAAGAACAGCGTGTCACCAGCGACCAGCCGGCCATCGAGCAGAAAGCACTGACTGCCAGGCGTGTGACCCGGCGTGTGGAGCAGCTCGATTTCGATATCGCCGACGGCGACCTTGTCGCGGTGCTCATGAGTGGTCAGGTCGCCGACGGGGATGCCGGTAACGCGCGAAACCCACAGGGCCTCATGGATATTCACGTGTACCGGCACAGTTTCCCGCTCCAGCAACTCGGCCAGCCCCTTGAGCTCGAAACCCATCATCGAGCCGCCGACATGGTCGGGATGGTGGTGGGTTACCAGTACCCCGGACAGGTGCATGCCGTCGGCCTCGAGTGTGTCGACCAAATCCCCGGCTGCGTACGCCGGATCGACGATCACGCAGTCCCCGGTTTTGCGGTCGCCCATGAGGTAGGCGAAATTGCGCATTTGCGCCGCGATCATGTCGCCGATGGCGAAATCGCGACCGGAAAGCAGTTGCCGGAAGTACAGCCGGTCCGAATCTGACACGTCACCAGACTATTGCTCGGCCAGGGACCGTCCAACCTGCCTCGGACGCCGCACAACTGGGGGACATAACATCGCGTATCCTCGGCGCACGTTTTTGCAACCCAGTGGGTATTGTTGGCCCATGCTGAAGAGGGTCGAGATCCTCGTCGACGACGACCTGGTCCAAGAGGTTATACGTCGGTATCACTTGGCTGACGCGCGAGAGGCCATCCATCTCGCGCTGCGAACGCTCTTGGGCGAGGCGGACGACGGCGAGCATGACCCTCACGATGACGAGTATGACGAGTTCAGCGATCCGAGTGCCTGGCAGCTGCGCCGGAGCAGCGACACCGGCTGAGCAAGTAGCGCACATCTGATGGCGCATGTGGTTTGGTGACGTTGTGAGGCAGGCTGTACCCTCTTTTAGGCCCGCTGGCACGACTGGTCGCTACGGGTGAGCGGCCCCCTTAGCTCAGTCGGTAGAGCGTTTCCATGGTAAGGAAAAGGTCAACGGTTCGATTCCGTTAGGGGGCTCGGGCGGACGCCGAGCAGGCGGACGGCCCCGCCCCTTAAACAGGGTGGGTCCAGAGGCGATGTAGCTCAGTCGGTTAGAGCGAACGACTCATAATCGTTAGGTCGCCGGTTCGAGTCCGGCCATCGCTACAACACAACAACGAGACGTTTGACATCTGATTTGAGAGAGAACCGTCATGGCTTCCAGTACCGATGTGCGGCCAAAGATCACTTTGGCATGTGAGGTGTGCAAGCACCGTAACTACATCACCAAGAAGAACCGCCGCAACGACCCGGACCGGCTGGAACTGAAGAAATTCTGCCGCAATTGCGGAAAGCACCAGGCGCACCGCGAGACGCGTTAGCTCGCGGCCGTGAGCAGTTACACAGACTGACTAGGTAGGTTCTACAGCCGTGGCCTTAAGCGCAGACATCGTCGGGAAGCATTATCGGTATCCCGATCACTACCTGGTGGAACGCGAGAAGATCCGCGAGTACGCAGTAGCCGTGCAAAACGACGACACCTGTTATTTCGAGGAAGACGCAGCCGCCGAACTCGGCTACAAGGGGCTCTTGGCGCCGTTGACCTTTATCTGCGTATTCGGCTATAAGGCGCAATCGGCATTCTTCAAGGACGCCAACATCGCGGTCCAGGATGCTCAGATCGTCCAGGTCGACCAGGTGCTCAAATTCGAACAGCCGATCGTTGCGGGCGACAAGCTTTACTGCGATGTGTACGTGGATTCGGTGCGCAGAGCACACGGCACCGAGATCATCGTGACCAAGAACATCATCACAAACGAAGCCGGTGACATTGTGCAGGAGACCTACACGACCCTGGCGGGCCGTGCCGGTGAGGACGGAGAAGAGGGATTTAGTGATGGCTCTGCGTGAGTTCAGCTCGGTGAAGGTCGGGGACCAGCTTCCGGAGAGGACTTATCCGCTGACCCGCCAGGATCTGGTGAACTATGCGGGTGTTTCGGGTGACTTGAACCCGATCCACTGGGACGACGAGATCGCCAAGGTCGTCGGGCTGGACACCGCGATCGCCCACGGCATGCTGACCATGGGCATCGGGGGCGGCTACGTCACGTCGTGGGTCGGCGACCCGGGTGCGGTCACCGAGTACAACGTCCGGTTCACTGCGGTGGTGCCGGTGCCCAACGACGGCAAGGGTGCCGAACTCGTGTTCAATGGCCGGGTGAAGTCGGTGGATCCCGACAGCAAGTCGGTGACCATCGCGCTCACCGCCACCACTGGTGGCAAGAAGATCTTTGGGCGGGCAGTCGCCTCGGCGAAGCTGGCGTAGCTCATGGCTTTGAAAACCGACATCCGCGGGATGAGCTGGAAATACCCGGACTGCTTCGTCGTCGGCCGCGAGCAGGTCCGTGGATTCGCACGATCGATCCAGTGCGAGGATGCTGCCTGCTACGACGAGGACGCGGCCGCGCAGCTGGGCTACCACAACATCGTCGCACCGATGACGTTCGTGACAATCCTTGCCAAGCTCGTCCAGTCGGATTTCTTTCGGAATGTCGACGTGGGCATGGAAACCATGCAGATTGTCCAGGTCGACCAGAGGTTTGTCTTCTACAAGCCGGTGCTGGCCGGCGACAAATTGTGGGCCCGTATGGACATCCACTCGGTGGACGAGCGTTTCGGCGCCGACATCGTCGTTACCAAGAACATCTGCACCAACGATGACGGCGAGCTGGTTCTGGAGGCGTACACCACCCTGATGGGCCAGCAGGGCGACGGCTCCGCCAAACTCAAATGGGATAAAGAATCCGGGCAGGTCATCAGGACCGCGTAATTAGTATCTGGCACCTGCGTCCATGTACACTCGGGCTTCGGGGTTTTCCCAGCGTCTACGCGCTTTCCGTGAGTCGAACGAGCGGAGGGCGCGTGTGTTATGTAAGCCCCGGCACATGCAGGTTGACTCGGGCCAGTCTGGGTGTGGTCTGCCAACCCGCGAAGGGGCGTAGCTCAACTGGCAGAGCAGCGGTCTCCAAAACCGCAGGTTGCAGGTTCAAGTCCTGTCGCCCCTGCTGAAGACGGACGCCCGGCGACGATGCGGGCCGGGACGGCCCGAGGAGGAGGCGGACCATAGGGCCACTGTGCAATGGTGGACACTGGGAGTGTTCCCATCACGGCGGGACGGCCCGCGGAACAGCTAGCGAACAAAGGAGCACGCGGTGAGCGACGAGGCCGACGAAGACGTCGACGCCGCACGCGACGGCGGTGACACCGAGGACAGCCGCCGAAGCGGCGGTCGGACGGCCCTGGTGACCAAGCCGGCGGTGCGTCCGCAGCGTCCCACCGGCAAGCGGTCCCGACAACATGCAGTGGACGCGGAGGCCGACGAAGAGTTCGACGGCAAAGAGTCGTCGGCAACGGCTGAGGTCTCCGAGAAAGACGCCAAGGCGAAGGCGGCTCGGAAACTCAAGGCGGCGAAGAAGGTCGGCAAACCGGGTACCCGTGCCGTCAACCCGATCGCATTCGTCTACAACTACCTCAAGCAGGTCGTGGCCGAGATGCGCAAGGTGATCTGGCCCAACCGCAAACAGATGTTCACCTACACATCGGTTGTGCTGGTATTTCTGGCCTTCATGGTGGCGCTGGTCGGCGGTGCCGATTTGGGCCTGAGCAAGCTTGTGCTGTTGGTGTTCGGCTGAGCTTCGAGAGTGACAGAGAGGACTGAGAACCGTGACTACCTTCGACGGTGACACGTCCGCGGGTGAGGCGGTCGACTTAAAAGAGGCCAGCACACCTCAGGACGCGGCGGCCCCGGCTGAAGAACTCGACCCGGCCGCCGCGCTGAAGGCGGAATTGCGCAGCAAGCCCGGCGACTGGTACGTCGTGCACTCCTATGCGGGTTACGAGAACAAGGTGAAAGCCAACCTCGAAACTCGTGTGCAGAACCTTGATGTCGGCGACTACATCTTCCAGGTCGAGGTACCCACCGAAGAGGTCACCGAGATCAAGAACGGCCAGCGCAAGCAGGTCAACCGCAAAGTACTGCCCGGCTACATCCTGGTGCGCATGGATCTGACCGACGACTCGTGGGCCGCGGTGCGCAATACGCCTGGGGTTACCGGGTTCGTCGGCGCCACTTCGCGCCCGTCGGCGCTCGCGCTCGACGACGTGGTGAAGTTCCTGCTGCCCCCGGGGTCGACCAAGAAGGCTGCCAAGGGCGCGGCCAGCACCGCGGCTGCCGCAGAAGTTGGTGGCCTGGAACGTCCGGTTGTCGAGGTCGACTACGAGGTGGGCGAGTCGGTAACGGTCATGGACGGGCCTTTTGCGACGTTGCCGGCCACGATAAGCGAGGTCAACGCCGAACAGCAGAAGCTCAAGGTGCTGGTGTCCATCTTTGGCCGCGAAACACCGGTGGAACTGACCTTTAGCCAGGTCTCCAAGATCTAACACGTAGTAACCAGGAAGGACATCGACCCCTCATGGCCCCGAAAAAGAAGAAAGTCGCCGGGCTGATCAAACTGCAGATCGTGGCGGGGCAGGCAAACCCTGCGCCGCCGGTTGGCCCCGCGCTCGGCCAGCACGGCGTCAACATCATGGAGTTCTGCAAGGCGTACAACGCCGCGACGGAGAACCAGCGCGGCAATGTGATCCCGGTGGAGATCACGGTCTATGAGGACCGCAGCTTCACGTTCACGCTGAAGACGCCGCCCGCGGCCAAGCTGCTGCTCAAGGCCGCCGGCGTGGCCAAGGGTTCTTCAGAGCCGCACAAGACCAAGGTCGCCAAGGTCAGCTGGGATCAGGTTCGCGAGATCGCCGAGACCAAGAAGACCGACCTCAACGCCAACGACATCGACGCCGCCGCCAAGATCATCGCCGGCACTGCCCGGTCAATGGGCATCACTGTCGAGTAATAGCTGAACCGTGGGAGGGCCAGCTTCGGCCCGCTTACTAACCACAACCCAACACCAGATTGGATATCAAATGAGCAAGACCAGCAAGGTATATCGCGCCGCCGCCGAGAAGGTGGACCGCAGCAACCTCTACACCCCGTTGCAGGCGGCCAAGCTCGCCAAGGAGACGTCGTCGACCAAGCAGGACGCGACCGTCGAGGTGGCGATCCGGCTCGGCGTCGACCCGCGTAAGGCAGACCAGATGGTCCGCGGCACAGTCAACTTGCCGCATGGTACGGGTAAGACCGCCCGGGTCGCGGTGTTCGCGGTGGGGGAAAAGGCCGACGCTGCCGTTGCCGCGGGGGCTGATGTTGTCGGCAGCGACGATCTCATCGAGAAAATCCAGGGCGGCTGGCTGGAATTCGACGCCGCGATCGCGACCCCCGATCAGATGGCCAAGGTAGGTCGTATCGCTCGGGTGCTCGGTCCGCGTGGTCTGATGCCCAACCCCAAGACCGGCACGGTCACCGCCGATGTCGCCAAGGCCGTCGCCGACATCAAGGGCGGCAAGATTAACTTTCGCGTGGACAAGCAGGCCAACCTGCACTTCGTGATCGGTAAGGCGTCGTTCGACGAGAAGAAGCTGGCGGAGAACTACGGCGCGGCGATCGATGAGGTGCTGCGGCTTAAGCCGTCGTCATCGAAGGGCCGCTACCTGAAGAAGGTCACCGTGTCGACGACGACGGGCCCGGGCATTCCGGTCGACCCGTCCATTACCCGCAACTTCGCCGAGGCGTAATTTCCCGGCGCGAGCAGACGTAAAAGCACCCTTTTCCATCAGGAAAAGGGTGCTTTTACGTCTGCTCGCCATGCATCCGCTACCCGCCGCACTCGGCGATGCGGCGCCGCAGGAAGTCCCGGCCGGGTTCGGAGCCGTTGTGTTCCAACGCTGTTCGGTACCAGATGACGGCTTCGGTGCGGCGTCCCGCGCGGCGCAGCAGATCGGCGCGCACCGACGCAACCAGACTCGAGCGGGCCAGCCGGGGATCGTTGGCCACTTTCTCCAGCGCGGCCAGGCCGGCGTCGTAGCCGTCGCGGAAACCAAGCGCCAACGCGCGATTGGCCCGCACCATCGGCGAGTCACTCAGCCGCAGCAGCCGGTCATATGCCGCGCAGATGGTCGTCCAGTCGGTCTGCTCCCAGGACGGCGCTGTCGCGTGCACCGCGGCGATCACCGCCTGCGGCAGATAGGGACCGGTCGATCCCTCGGCCTGCCGCAGTCGGTCCAGGCCTCGCGCGATGCGGCCGCGGTCCCACCGGCGCCGGTCCTGTTCGTCGAGCGGCACCAGGGCGCCGGTGTCGTCGACCCGGGTTGCCCGTCGTGAATCATGCAGCAGCACAAGGGCGGACAAGGCGTGCGCCTCGCGCTCGCTCGGCATCAGCAGGCACAGCTCCCCGGCCAGGCGGACCCCTTCATCGCACAGTTCGTCGCGGATCGCCGACGGGCCCGCCGTCGACCAATAGCCTTCGGTGAACACCGAGTAGATGCAGCCGAGCACGTGGGGAGTGCGCTCCGGGAGCAGCTCGGCGGGTGGGACTCGCAGCGGGATATTCGCGTGCCGGATCTTGTTCTTGGCCCGGGTGATTCGCTGACCGACGGTGCCATCGGTTTGCAGCAGCGCCCGGGCGATCTCGGCGACGGTCAGCCCGGACACCAACCGTAACGTGAGCGCCAGTTGCGACTGCCGGTCCAACGCCGGGTGCGCGCAGGTGAACATCATTCGCAGCTCGTCGTCGCGGACCGGATGCGGGTCGCGGTGATCGGTACGTGCCCGGATATCGTCGACCACAGCGGCCAATTCCTTTCCAGGGCGGATGGATTCGCGACGCAGCCGATCGCGAGCGCGGTTACGCGCGACCGCCACCAGCCACCCGCCGGGACTATCGGGCAGCCCGTCGCGGGGCCAAGCGCGAAGCGCCTCGGCGCAGGCTTCCTGAACGGCGTCCTCCGCGACGGTGAGGTCGCCGGACCACCGCGCGAGCGCGGCGACGGCGGGTCCCCATTCCCTGCGGAAGACGCCGTCCAGGGTGGACATTCGCGAGCTTAAAGTCCCGAAATGCCAGCCAGCTGCCGCAATTCCACGGCAGATGCGGGAATCATCGAGGCCAGCTTGACGGCCTCATCGCGGCCGTCGGCACTCAGCACATAGAAGCCATTGGCGACTTCGGCGCCCTCGGCATATGGCCCGTCGGTGATCAAGACCTCGTCGTCGCGTACCCGAACCGTAGTCGCTGTGGACGTCGGATGCAGGGCCGCGCCGGATTTGATGTGACCGCCGGCAACTGCTTCGAATCGCTTGTGCTCGGCAACCGCCGCCGCCCACTCAGCGGAACCGGGCTCCGCTGTCCCATCGGCCGGCTCGAGCAGCAGCGCGATCCAGTTGGTGCTTTCGAGCGGCTGGTTCGCCAACCGTGGCGGGACCATCGGCCAAATTTCCACGGCCCCGAACGCGGCGACCGGGACATCGCGCGCCAATGCCAGCGCCTCGTCAAGGTTTTCCGCTTCGAACACGTAGTAGCCGCAGGCCACCTCGGCGGACTCGGCGAACGGACCGTCGGTGACAACTGGCTCATCCGGGCCACCGGTGATGCGTACCCCGGTCGCCACCGGTGTCAGGGCGTCGCCGGCTCGAATCGCCGAGCCGGCTTTGGCGTGGAAGCTCTCGAACGCCGCCATCGCTTCGGCCCCATCCTCGGGCGTGCGGTCTTGTTCCTTGCTGATCAACAACGCGAAGTACTGCATTTATCGTCACCTCCCGTAGTGAGCGAAGCCCTGTGCTCCACTCTCTACCTGTTCGACGAACGGCGCAGCCCCGATCCGACAGGCTATGCCGCCGCAGCGCCCGGCTTGAGGTAGGTCACCAAGCTGCAGTCGAGCATTTCGTCGGTGAAGTAGTGTTCGCAGCCGCGCAGATACTTCATGTAGCGGTTGAAGACCTCTTCAGAGGTGATCTCGATCGCCTTGTCCTTGTTGGACTCCAGCGCATCGCCCCAGATGTGCAGCGTCTTGATGTAGTGCGGGCGCAGCGAAAGTGGTTCGGGGACGATGAAACCCGCCTTTTCGCCATGCTCGACCATCATCTCGGTGGAGGGTAGGCGGCCACCGGGAAAGATCTCGGTGATGATGAACTTGATGAAGCGCGCCGTCTCGAAGCTCAGCTTCTTGCCGCGCGCGGCCATGTCGAAGGGGTGGTAGCCGACGCTGCTTTGCACGGTCATCCGACCGTCCTCAGGCATGATGTTGAAGCACCGCTTGAAGTAGTCGTCGTAATTCTCGTGTCCGAAATGCTCGAAGGCCTCGATGGACACGATCCGGTCGACCGGGTCGGAGAAATCTTCCCAGCCTTGCAGCAGCACCTCGCGCGAGCGGTTGCTGTCGATCGAGGCCAACACCTGCTCGCAGCGGGCGTGTTGGTTCTTGGACAAAGTAAGGCCGATGACGTTGACGTCGAACCGTTCTACGGCGCGCCTCATGGTGGTGCCCCAACCGCAGCCGATGTCGAGCAGTGTCATGCCGGGCTTGAGATCCAGCTTGTCCAGGTTGAGGTCGATCTTGGCGTACTGGGCTTCTTCGAGCGTGAGTTCCGGCGGCTCGAAGTAGGCGCAGCTGTAGGTCCGCGTTGGGTCCTGGAACAGGGCGAAGAAATCGTCGGAGACGTCGTAATGCGCCTGGATATCTTCCGAGCGCGTCCGCGTCGCGGTATGGGTATTCGGTTTCTCAGCCATGGTTGTCTTGTTCTCCTGGATGGTGCTCACCGCTTGGACGCTTCGCCAGGGTGAACTGGTTGCAGTCGATGTAGCCCGCGCGGAATGCCTTCGCGCAGCCGGTCAGATACTTCATGTACCGGTCGTAGATCTCTTGAGACTGAATCGCGATGGCCTGGTCCCGGTGCGCCTCCAGGGCCTCGGCCCAAAAATCAAGGGTCCTGGCGAAATCGAGCTGCAGCGACTGGATGCGGGTCACTTCGAAACCCACCTTCGCGCAGTGCTCTTCGACGGTCTCGATCATCGGCAGCCGGCCGCCAGGGAAAATCTCCGTCACAATAAACTTGATGAACTTCGCCATCTCCATCGTCAACGGTATGCCGCGTTCCATGACCTGCTTTACGTGCAACCCGGTGATCGCGTGCAGCAGCATCACCCCGTCGGCGGGCATGGCCTGGTAGACGAAGTTGAAGAAATCGTCGTAGCGGTGGAAGCCGAAGTGCTCCAACGCTTCGATAGTGACGATCCGGTCGACCGGTTCGGTGAAGTCTGCCCAGTCAGATAGCAGGACCCGGGCCGAGCGGTTGGTGTCGACCTGGTCGAGCAGTTGCTGGCAGTAAGCGTGCTGGTTCTTCGACAGTGTCAGGCCGACGACATTGACGTCGTATTTCTCGATTGCGCGCTTCATGATCGAACCCCAGCCACAGCCGACGTCGAGCAGCGTCATCCCCGGCTCGAGGCCCAGCTTGCCGAGCGTCAAATCCAGCTTGGCGATTTGCGCCTCTTCCAGGGTCATGTCGGCGCGCTCGAAGTACGCACAGCTGTAGGTGCGTGTCGGATCTACGAACAGCCCGAAGAACTCGTCGGAAAGGTCGTAATGGGCCTGGACGTCGTCCGAATTTGACCTCAAGCGCCCGGCGCGAGTTGAGGTATCAGCCATGTGTCCTCCCGATCCGACGGCCACCCGCGCGGGGTGACCATCCCCGGCACCCTACACGGGGTAGGACGCATCCTCCGCATTTGCGCCCGCTTAGCCCGGCATTTCTCGGCGTGATCACGACTACTTCTCGAGGGTGAACTGGTTGACGTCGATGTAGCCGATGCGGAATGCGTTGGCACAGCCCGTCAGGTACTTCATGTAACGCTCGTAGACCTCTTCGGACTGAATCGCGATGGCCTCGTCCTTGCTGGCCTCCAGGGCCTCGGCCCACAGGTCGAGGGTCCGCGCGTAGTGCGGCTGCAGCGACTGTCGGCGGGTCAGGGTGAAACCGGCCTTCGCGGAGTGCTCCTCGACCTTCTCGATCGACGGCAACCGCCCGCCCGGGAAGATTTCGGTAACGATGAACTTGATGAAGCGGGCCATCTCGAAGGTCATCGGCATGCCGCGCTCGACGATCTGCGGTCCGGTCAAGCCGGTGATCGTGTGCAGCAGCATCACCCCGTCAACGGGCAGGATCTTGTGGGCGAGCGCGAAGAAGTCGTCGTAGCGATCGTGGCCGAAGTGCTCGAACGCGCCGATTGACACGATGCGGTCGACGGGCTCGTCGAACTGTTCCCAGCCTTTGAGCTCCACCCGTCTGGTCCGTGGGCTGTCCATCTCGTCGAACGTCTGTTGCACGTGGGCGGCCTGGTTTTTGGACAACGTCAGGCCGATGACGTTGACGTCATACTTGTCGATCGCCCGGCGCATGGTGGCCCCCCAGCCGCAGCCCACGTCGAGCAGCGTCATACCGGGCTGCAGGCCCAGCTTGCCCAGCGCCAGGTCGATCTTGGCGATTTGGGCCTCTTCCAGGGTCATGTCGTCGCGCTCGAAGTACGCGCAACTGTAGGTCTGGGTCGGGTCCAGAAACAGCCGGAAGAAGTCGTCGGACAGGTCGTAGTGCGCCTGCACATCATCGAAGTGCGGTGTTAATCGTTCAGCCATGAGTTGTGATGTCCTTCCGAACTTCAAAGTGCGCCGGTGCGGTGCGCCGGTGCGGTGCTACTTCGTCAGGGTGAACTGAGCAACATTGATGAGGCCCCTGCGGAAGCGGTCGGCACACCCGGTCAGGTAGTGCATGAAGTTGTTGTAGATCTCTTCGGACTGCAGCGCGATGGCGCGTTCCCGCGCGGCCTTCAAGTTGGCGGCCCACATGTCCAGCGTCCGGGCGTAATGCTGCTGCAGTATCTGGGTCTGCTGCAACGAGAAGCCGGCGGCCTGAGCGTTGTCGACAATGTCGGGTTCGGAAGGCAACTCGCCGCCCGGGAAAATCGACTCCCGGAGGAACTTGAGGAACCGGATGTCGCTCATCGTCAGCGCTATGCCCTGGTCGTGCAACCACCGGCGGTCATAGGTGAACAAGCTGTGCAACAGCATCCGGCCGTCATCGGGGAGGATGTCGTACGAGCGCTCGAAGAATGCGGGGTACCGCTCCTTCTTGAACGCGTCGAACGCCTCGAAGCTGACGATCCGGTCCACCTTCTCGTCGAACTCTTCCCAGCCCTGTAGGCGTGCCTCGGCGCGCCGCTGCGTCGGGATCGCCGCCAACCGGTCTTTGCTGCGCTGGTAATGATTTTTACTCAGGGTGATGCCGATGACGTTGACGTCGTACTTCTCAACGGCCCGGACCACCGCCCCGCCCCATCCGCAGCCGACGTCGAGCAGTGTCAGCCCCGGCTCTAGGTTCAGCTTGTCCAACGCCAAATCCAACTTGGCGAGTTGCGCCTCCTCGAGGGTCATGTCGTCACGCTCGAAGTAGGCGCACGTGTAAACCCAAGTGGGGTCTAGGAATAAGCCGAAGAAGTCGTCCGAAATGTCGTATGCCGATTGCGACTCTTCGTAATACGGTCTCAGTTCGGCCACTTGCGACAACCTCCCGCGTAGTACCTGAATATAAGTCCTAGGCTTGCCCGGCCACAGACTCAGCCCGCTTCGGCGAAATTGCTATTCAGCTCGCCGATCACCCGATCCCAAACCTGGCTGGGCAGATCATGACCCATGCCGTCGACCAGAACCAATCGTGCGTTGTTGATGGCGCGGGCGACGGCGCGGCCCCCGAACGGACGCATCAGCTTGTCGGCCCGTCCGTGGATCACGACAGTCGGGGCGACGATGCGCCGATCGTAGTGCAGCAGGCTGCCGCTACCCAAAATCGCGCTGAACTGCCGGGCGATACCCCAGGGGTGGAAATTGCGGTCGTAGCACTCGGCGGCGTCGGCGCGGACCTGTTCGTCGGCTATCGGATACCGCGGACTGCCGATGATCTTGCTGACCCGGACGGCGTGGTCGACGATGACGTCACGTGGTGAATCCGGCGCCGGGCCTTTGATGAGCGCCAGCAGGGCACGGGGAGCCGGCGGCGGCAGGAACCTGTGATTGTTGCTGGAGAAGATGACCGCCAACGTCTTGGTGCGCTCCGCGAACCGTGCGGCGAAGATTTGGGCGATCATGCCGCCCATCGATGCCCCGACGATATGGGCTCGTTTGATTTCTAGGTGATCCAGCAGAGCCGCGGCGTCGTTGGCCATGTCTTCCAGGGTGTATGCCGCCTTATTGGGCAGACCGAGCCAGGAGCGGACTAGCCGTGTGATCAGCGGCTGTCCGGGGCCCCGATGCTCGGTCTTCGTGGATAGGCCGACATCGCGGTTGTCGTAGCGGATGACGCGCAGGCCCTCGTCGACCAGTTTCTCGCAGAACTCGGTCCGCCACAGCAGCATCTGGGCGCCCAGACCCATGATCAACAGCACGGGCGGGGCGTCGAGATCGCCCATGTCCTCGTAGTACAGCTTCACCTGCCCAGATGGGCCTGATGCCGCCAGGCCGCTCCGAATTTCCATCAAATCCTCTTTAGACTTCGATGTCTTCTTGATGCTCGCGGCTGACTTCGACCATAAAGTTGGCAAAGTACCCCGTCAGCTGGGGGTCGGACATCATCTGCCACTTCGGTGCCAGCAGCTTCATATACCGCTCGACGTAAAGGAATTGCTTGCCGATCAGCACCAGCTCGCGGGGCAGCTTGACGTCGTAGGCGTCGGCCAGCGCCGAGAGCTGACGACCGATGTCGGCGTAGGACATATCACCCAGCGTCTGCATAGTCAGCGGCGTGGCGAACTTCTCCAGGTCCTTGGCGGCCTGAGCCTCGGGCTTCATGGTCCCGACGGCGCCCATCAGCACGACGATCTTACCGGCCGCGGCGTGGTCCTTCTTCACCAGCAGCGCATAGACCAGCTCGCGCAGCAGCCAGCGGGTGCGGGGATCGATGCGGCCCATAATCCCGAAGTCGAAGAACACGATGCGGCCCGCCTCGTCGACGTAGAGGTTGCCTGCGTGTAGGTCGCCATGGAACAGCCCGTGCCGCAGACCGCCCTCGAACACCGAGAACAGCAGCGCCTTCACCAGCTCGACCCCGTCGAAGCCGGCCTTGCGGATCGCGGCGGCATTGTCGATACGGATGCCGTGCACCCGTTCCATCGTCAGCACCCGTTCGTTGGTGAATTCCCAGTGCACGTCCGGAACCCGGATGTTGCGGCCCAGCGGCGAGGCGTGCAGGTGGGACACCCAGGCCTCCATCGACTGCGCCTCGAGCCGGAAGTCCAGTTCCTCGGCGAGGTTGTCGGAGAAGTCGGCAACCACGTCTTGTGCAGAGAGCCGGCGACCCAACTTGGCCAGCTCGACGGCTTGGGCGAATCGCTTCAGGATCTGCAGGTCGGCGGCAACCCGACGACGGATGCCGGGCCGCTGGATCTTGACCACAACATCCTCGCCGCTGTGCAGGGTCGCGTAGTGCACCTGGGCTATGGACGCCGACGCGAACGGCTCCTCCTCGAACGAGGCGAACAATTTGGACGGCTCGTCGCCGAGTTCCTCGACGAAAAGCTTGTGTACCTCGTTGGTGTTGGCGGGCGGTACCCGGTCGAGCAGGCCACGGAATTCGCGGGACAGCGCCTCGCCGAATGCGCCGGGGCTGGATGCGATGATCTGCCCGAACTTGACGTATGTCGGCCCCAGGTCGGCAAAGGCCTGCGGGATTTCCTTGATCACTTTCTGCTGCCACGGACCCTTCGACGGCAGCTTAGTGACGACGCGACCGGCGGCGCGGGTGGCCTGCCAACCGGTGGCCACTACCCGGGCCGCTTCGACCGGCAATGGCACCCGGTCCAGCCTGGCCACGTCGCGGTGTTTGGTGGAACTCATCTGAGCAGTGTGCCAAATTGGGGCAGGCAATTCCCAATTCGCGTGAGCCACTCCCTTTCTGGCTTCCTCACCGCGAGCGTGCAACCATTGCGAAATTCCGGCCAGAATTTCGCACTGACCACACGTTCGGTGTCGCGGCCGAATTACTTCTTCAAGCCTCCCGGCTATGCAGGTAAAGGTCGCGCAGGCAAGCGATTTCGGCGCCGTGGTGGATCGCTTCTCGATTGATGTGCAGTACCAGCTCACTCAGCGGGTGCTCGGCGTACGGCCCTTCGGCCGGGCCGCAGGGGCGGTTCAGGTCGTCGACGGACAGCGACCGCACGCCGGTGATCCACGCCGCGTACGTCTCGTCGAGTTGGCTAAGCGCGGTGGCCGCGTCGGTGGCGTAGTGCCAATTGAGGTAATCGGCGGGTGGTCCGCCGAAGTGGTGGTGGTTGCGCATCGCGAATACCCCGACGATGACGTGGGCCATGCGCCAGGCGATGGTGGTGAACGGCGCCGGGCTGGGCTCTGGGAATGCGAAGTCCACCGAGCCGTCCAAATGTACGGTCCAGCAGTTCGGCACTGGTTGCCAGAAGTACTCGTCGTCGGTGAGGCCGTTCAGGCGAGGGCGCAGATATTCGCGCCAGTGCCAGTCGAGCTGGTCGGCAAGTTGGGTTGTGAAGTCCGCCATAATTCCGAGCGTAGGGTTCTGGCATGCAAGTGGCTTCGGCCGAGTCGACCCAACTGTTTGTTGGTCCGCCGGAGGCGCCAGTGCAGCTGGCGCGTGTCACAGTCGCCGCGTGCACCGAGCCCGCGGCAATCCGGATAGCCGGTGACGGCCTGCGCGGCGAGGCCATGGCCTTGGGGGAACAGGCCGGCGACGAGATCGTCGAGGTTCCGGTCAGGGTCGACCACCCGGTGGTCGGCGAGCGACGAGCTGCGCGGGTGCACGCCGGCGGCGACAGCGTGTCGTTCGAGTTCACCGTTGCCGAACCCGGGTGGACGATGTTCATGGTCAGCCACTTCCACTACGACCCGGTGTGGTGGAACACCCAAGGCGGCTACACCAGCCTGTGGACCGAAGATCCGCCGGGTCGAGCCCGGCAGGCCAACGGCTTCGAGTTGGTGCACGCCCATCTGGAAATGGCTCGTCGCGAACCCGAGTACAAGTTCGTGGTGGCCGAGGTGGATTACCTCAAGCCGTACTGGGACACCCACCCGCAGGACCGCGCCGACCTGCGCCGGTTTCTCGCCGAGGGCCGCGTCGAGGTGATGGGTGGCACTTATAACGAACCCAACACGAACCTCACAGGCCCGGAGACGACTATCCGAAATCTGGTGCACGGCATAGGATTTCAGCGTCATGTGGTGGGCGCCGATCCGGCCACCGCATGGCAGCTCGACGTGTTCGGTCACGACCCGCAGTTTCCCGGGATGGCCGCCGACGCCGGCCTGACGTCGAGTTCCTGGGCACGCGGACCGCACCACCAATGGGGCCCGGGCCAAGGTGGTGATCTCGACCGCATGCAGTTCTGCAGCGAGTTCGAGTGGATTGCGCCGTCGGGCCGCGGCCTGCTCACCCACTACATGCCGGCGCATTATTCGGCGGGCTGGTGGATGGACTCGTCGACCTCGCTGCAGGAGGCGGAGGACGCCACCTACGCGCTGTTCGATCAGCTCAAGAAGGTCGCGTTGACCCGCAATGTGCTGCTACCGGTCGGCACCGACTACACGCCGCCGAACAAGTGGGTCACCGCGATCCACCGGGACTGGGGCGCGCGTTACACCTGGCCGAGATTCGTCTGCGGGCTGCCTCGGGAATTCTTCGCCGCGGTGCGTGCCGAATTGGCGCAGCGGGGCCAAGCGCCGTCGCCGCAGACGCGCGACATGAACCCGATCTACACCGGCAAGGACGTGTCCTACATCGACACCAAGCAAGCCAACCGGGCGGCCGAGAACACCGTCCTGGACGCGGAGCGCTTCGCCGTGTTCGCCGCGCTGATGACCGGCGCCGACTATCCGCAGGCGGCGCTGGCCAAGGCGTGGGTGCAGCTGGCCTACGGCGCGCACCATGACGCCATCACCGGGTCGGAATCCGACCAGGTCTACCTCGATCTGCTGACCGGTTGGCGTGACGCGTGGGAGCTGGGCGGCGCGGTCCGCGACAACTCCCTGGCGTTGCTGTCCAGCGCGATCGGTGGCGACTTGGTGGTGTGGAATCCGCTGACACACCAGCGCAGCGATGTCGTCACCGCACGGCTTGACCCGCCGCTAACAGCCGGCGTCCGGGTGCTGGACCACGATGGCACCGAGATGCCGGCCCTCGTCGAACACGACGGGCGGTCGGTCACTTGGCTGGCGCGCGACGTGCCGTCGCTGGGCTGGCGTGCTTACCGGTTGGTCCCGGGTGGCGAATCGGCCTGCTGGGAGCCGATGCCTGGGTCGCGGATCGCCAACGACCACTACCGGCTGACCGTCGATCCGGCGCGCGGGGGAGCGGTGGCGTCGTTGATTCGGGACGGTCGCGAGCTGATCGCCGACGGCCGGGTGGGCAACGAGCTCGCCGTATACGAGGAATATCCCGCGCACCCGTCGCAGGGTGAAGGCCCGTGGCACCTACTGCCCAAGGGGCCGGTGGTCTGCTCATCGGAATCGCCGGCGCAGGTGCGGGCCTATCACGGCCCGCTCGGTCAGCGGCTGGTGGTGCAGGGCCGGATCGGCACGTTGCTTTGCTACACCCAGACCCTCACCCTATGGCGGGGTATCGCGCGGCTGGACTGCCGCACCACCATCGACGAGTTCACCGGGGAAGACCGCCTAGTGCGACTGCGCTGGCCGTGTCCGGTGCCCGGAGCCATGCCGGTAAGTCAGGTCGGCGACGCCGTCATCGGACGCGGCTTTGCGCTGCTGCATGACGGACCCGAATCGGTGGATACCGCGCAGCATCTGTGGACCTTGGATAACCCCGCCTACGGCTGGTTCGGGCTGTCCTCGGCCGCACGGGTGCGGGTTGGCGGCACGAGCGTGCGAGCTGTGTCTGTCGCGGAGGTGGTGTCGCCGGCCGAGGCGATGTCCGGCCCGCTGGCGCGCGACCTGATGGTCGCTCTAGTCCGCGCCGGCGTCACGGCCACCTGCAGCGGTGCCGACAAGCCCCGCTACGGCAACCTCGACGTCGACTCCAATCTGCCGGATGTCCGGATCGCGCTGGGCGGGCCGACCCGCAACGCCTTCACCAAGGCAGTGCTGGCCGACGCGGACCCGGCGTACACGAACGAACTCGAGCGCCAGCTTGCCAAGACCGGCGCGGCCAGGGTGTGGGTGCCCGCGGCGAAGCCATTGGCGCAGGTATGGGTGCCCAGCGCGGACCTGCGCCCGCTGCGGGCACTGCCGGTCCTGGTGATCGACGGCCGGGACAACAAGAGCCTGCGCGCCGCCATCGCGTCGGTGGCCAAGGACCTGGGCGATGCCGAGATCCCGGTCGACCAGCAGGCGCCGCCGGAAATGGAACCTTTCGTAGCCCGCACGGTCGCGCTGCTCAACCGCGGGGTGCCCAGCTTCGCTGTCGACGTCGAAGGCACCCTGCACACCGCGCTGATGCGGTCCTGTACCGGCTGGCCATCCGGGGTCTGGATCGACGAGCCGCGGCGCACCGCGCCCGATGGTTCGAACTTCCAACTTCAGCACTGGACACACGTTTTCGACTACGCGTTGGTCTGCGGTGACGGCGACTGGCGGGATGCCGAGATCTCGTCGCGCAGCGCCCAGTTCTCCCACCCGCTCGTCGCGGTGACTCCGGAACCGTCAGAGCGCATGCTGCCGCCGATCGGCTCACTGTTGCATCTCGACCCTGCCGACGTGCAGCTGGGCGCCCTCAAGGCGGCTGGCAACCCGCTGACGGCAGGCAGCGCACAGCCGGTGGATCCCGGCGCGGTGGCCCTGCGGTTGGTGGAAACCGCCGGGAACAACGTCCGCGTCAACGTCGGCTCCGAGCTGGGCAAGCTGCGCGAAATCCAGCTCGCCGACCTGCTGGAAAAGCCGGAACGGCGCAAACGAAGGGTCGACCTGCACGGTTACCAGGTCGCCACGGTGTTGACCCGGCTCGAGATGCCCAAGGTGTTGGCCGCGGACGGCACCGCGCTGGGCCCGGACGCCGAGATCGCTCAGCCGCTGTACGCGCGGTACTGGTTGCACAACCGCGGCCCTGCGCCGCTTGGTGGGCTGCCGACCGTCGCTCACCTGCACCCCCAGCAGGTGCGTGCCGAGCCGGGTGCCGAGGTGAGATTGCGCCTGACCGTGGCAAGCGACTGCACCGACTCCGCAGTGGAAGGATCGGTCGACCTGGTGTGTCCCGACGGCTGGACGGTGGCTATCGCCGAGTTGCCGTTCTCGTTGTGCACGGGCGAATACCTGGAAACCGACGTGGTACTGGCAATTCCGGCCGACGTGGCAGCTGGGCTGTATCCGGTCCGTGCCCAGTTGCGGATCACCGACGGGTCGGTGCCGGCCGCCTGGCGACAAGTCGTCGAGGACGTGTGCGTGGTCGCGGTCGGGACCGAACCCACCGAGCTCGTCTACCTCGTCGACGGGCCCGCCGATATCGAGGTGGGCCCGGGCGACTCGGCCCGCCTGACCGCGACCATAGGCAGCCGCGCCCGGTCCGACCTTGCGCTGGAGGCGCACCTGATCAGCCCATGGGGTACCTGGGAGTGGATCGGCCCGGCCGCGCTCGGCGCTGTCCTGCCCGCGCGTGGCACCGCCGAACTCGTCTTCGACGTGTCGCCCCCGGCGTGGTTGGAAGCTGGCCAGTGGTGGGCCTCGGTACGGATCGGCTGCGCCGGTCGGCTGGTCTACTCGCCGGCGGTGAAGGTGACCGTGATATGAGTCACGCCGACGACGATGCACGGCGAAGCGATGAGGTGGGGGTACCTCCCGCTTGCGGGGGAGAGCGGCGCATATGAGTCACGTCCACGTCGTTGCGACGGTCGCCGGCACGCCGATTGCCGTCGAGGAGGTCGACGCGGCCGAAGCGCGGTTGCGCAGCGGTCGGGGAGCGGCCGCCCTGCCGGCAAGCGACACCAGTGCGGGCCGGCAACTGCGACGCTGGCTCACGCAACTGATCGTGACCGAGCGGGTGGTCGTCGCCGAGGCGGCCGCGCGCGGCCTCAACGTCGCGGACGCCCCGACCGAGGCCGAGCTGTTGCCCGACGTGACGGCCCGGTTGGAGATCGGCAGCATCGCGGCGGCGGCGCTGGCCAATCCGTGCGCGCGGGCGCTGTTCGCCGACGTCACGGCCGCGGTTCAGGTCTCCGATGACGAGGTGACCGAGTACCACGCCCGCAACCCGCTGCGATTCGCCGCGCCGCGCCCCGGCGGCCACGGCTGGCGGGCACCCGCCGACGCCGGGCCGTCACTGGACCAGGTGCGGTTCGCGATCATCGAGCATCTGCGCGGCGCCGCGTGCCGGCGTACGTTTCGGACGTGGCTGGATGCGCGGCGGGCCGAGCTGGTGCAACTGGCTCCCGGCTACGAGCACCCCGGCGACCCGCGGCAACCCGACAACACCCACCGGCACTGATGCTGACCCTCGGCATCGACATCGGCGGGACCAAGATCGCCGCCGGACTGATCGATCGCGACGGTGCGCTGGTCTACACCGCCACCCATCCCACCCCGACAAACAGCGGAGCCGAACAGGTCTGGGCTGCCGTCGCCGCAACGATTGCCGACGCGTTGCGGGCGGCAGGCGGCGTGGTGCGTGCGGTGGGTATCGCATCGGCCGGGCCCGTCGATGTGGATAGCGGCACCGTCAGCCCGATCAACATCGGATGCTGGCGCGGTTTTCCGCTGCGTGACAGGATCGCTGCCGCGGTGCCCGGTGTGCCGGTGCGCCTGGGCGGTGACGGCGTGTGCATGGCGCTCGGCGAGCATTGGACTGGGGCCGGCCGGGGTGAGCGTTTCCTGCTGGGCATGGTGGTGTCTACGGGCGTGGGCGGCGGACTGGTGCTCGACGGTAGCCCATATGACGGCCGAACCGGCAACGCTGGCCATGTAGGTCACGTGGTCGTAGACGCCGATGGTGCCCGCTGCTCGTGCGGTGGCCGCGGCTGCGTCGAGACCGTCGCGGCCGGCCCGTCGATGGTGCGTTGGGCGCGGGCCAACGGTTGGGCCGCGCCGCCGGGTGCGGGTGCCAAAGAGTTGGCCGCTGCGGCGGCGCGCGGGGATGCGTTGGCGCTGGCCGCGTTTCGCCGCGGCGCCACCGCGCTGGCGGCGATGATCGCATCGGTGGCCGCGGTATGCGACTTCGACCTGGTCGTCATCGGTGGGGGAGTGGCTAAGTCCGGCCCCCTGCTCTTCGATCCGCTGCGTGCCGCGCTGGCCGACTACGCCCGGCTGGACTTCCTGGCCGGCCTGCGCGTGGTGCCGGCCCAGCTGGGCGGCGATGCGGGTATGGTCGGCGCCGCCAAGCTCGTGGGCTAAGTCGAACCGTTTTGGCTGTTCGAAGCGCCCACGCTATTGTGGTTGCCGATCCACCGAAGACCGTCGGTCACCGAGCAATCGGTTGAAGGTCCGGGAGCATCCCGGCGGCCCACGCAGGAGGACGAGGCGTTACCTGTCGACGCGCGCGTCGGCCCATGTATTACGCCCCGGCCGCTTCCTGTGCCGGGGCGTTCGTCGTTTCTAGGTGGTTCACAGACGACACGTCGGACTTGCACCGAGGAGGCACGCATGGCCAGGGCTGACAAGGCCACCGCCGTCGCAGACATCGCAGAGCACTTCAAGGCTTCCACCGCGACCGTCATCACCGAATACCGTGGTCTGACGGTCGCCAACATGGCGGAGTTGCGGCGCTCGCTGGGAGCGTCGGCCACCTACGCCGTGGCCAAGAACACGCTGATCAAGAGGGCGGCGTTGGAAGCCGGCATCGAGGGGCTCGACGAACTGTTCGCTGGCCCCACGGCGATCGCGTTCGTCACCGGCGAACCGGTCGACGCGGCCAAGGCCCTCAAGACCTTCGCCAAGGAGCACAAGGCGCTGGTCATCAAGGGCGGCTACATGGACGGCCATCCGCTGACCGTCGCCGAGGTCGAGCGCATTGCCGACCTGGAGTCCCGCGAGGTGTTGCTGGCCAAGCTGGCTGGCGCGATGAAGGGCAACCTCGCCAAGGCGGCCGGGCTGTTCAGTGCGCCGGCGTCGCAGATGGCCCGGCTGGCTGCCGCGCTGCAGGAAAAGAAAGCCTCCGAATAACAACAGCACCCGAGAAACCTCAATAACCCCAGAAACCGAGGAAGGACCCACACCATGCCAAAGCTCTCAACCGACGAGCTGCTTGACGCGTTCAAGGAAATGACCCTCTTGGAGCTCTCCGACTTCGTCAAGAAGTTCGAGGAGACCTTCGAGGTCACCGCGGCCGCTCCGGTCGCTGTCGCCGCCGCAGGAGCCGCGCCTGCCGGCGCTGCCGCCGAGGCCGCCGAGGAGCAGTCCGAGTTCGACGTGATCCTCGAGGCCGCCGGCGACAAGAAGATCGGTGTCATCAAGGTTGTCCGCGAGATCGTCTCCGGCCTGGGCCTCAAGGAGGCCAAGGACCTGGTCGACGGCGCTCCGAAGCCGTTGCTGGAGAAGGTCGCCAAGGAAGCGGCCGACGAGGCCAAGGCCAAGCTCGAGGCCGCCGGCGCCACCGTCACCGTCAAGTAACTCCGCCGAGCAGACGCAAAAGCCCCCTTTTCATCAACGTCTTGGGGGCTTTTGTGTCTGCTCGGCCGGCAGCGACCGTCGCGACTGTTCCACCTGTTCGGGTGAATCTCCCAGGGCGACAAGCAAATTCGTTGTCATCGAGGCGAGCACCGGTTCGATGGCCGCGCCCTGGTCGCCGTAGTAACCGGCCAGCTCCAGCATCACGAAGCCGTGGATCGACGACCAGAACTGCGCGGCTGTGGCGACTACTACTTGGTCGGATGCATTGTCGGAGCCCGCGGCCGCCAACCGACCGGCCAGCATGCACCGGTGTACGCCCCGCACCACGTGCGCAAAACTGGGGTGCTGCTCCTCGATCTCGGCGAACGTCAACGTCAAAACGTTGTGCGCTGGGGCGTTGATGCCGTGCGCGCTGGTGCTTCCGAACATCAGCCGGTACATGTGTGGCCGCTCGATGGCAAACCGCCGGTAGGCGGTGCCGATGGCCAACAAGTCGGCGACCGGGTCGGCGGTTTGCGGAACGGTGAGCGCCACGTCGAATTGACGTAACCCCTCATTGGCGACCTCGGCGATGAGTTCCCGCATGCCTCCGAAATGCGTATAGACCGCCATCGTCGAGGTGCCCGCGGCGCGGGCCACTTTGCGGGTTTGCAGCGAGTCGGGCCCGTGGGCGCCCAATAGGCCCACGGCGGCATGGAGCATCTCCTCACGAACACTGCGAACACCGCTTTGCGGCTGGGAAGTCATCCTTGCCATCGTCTCATCGGGGGCGTAGCGTGCCAATAACAGCGTAATAACAATGTTATAGGAGCTCGGCCGTGACAGCCATGCGAACCGCCAAACAGCAGAACCCGTACCTCGACGGCTTTCTGGCGCCGGTGGCCGTCGAAGTAACCGCAACCGACCTAACGGTCACCGGGCGCATCCCGGACCACCTTGATGGACGTTATCTGCGCAACGGCCCCAACCCGGCCGCGGAGGTCGACCCCGCCATCTACCACTGGTTCAGTGGCGACGGGATGGTTCACGGGGTCGCGCTGCGCGGTGGGCAGGCTCGCTGGTACCGCAACCGCTGGGTGCGCAGCCGGCCGGTATGCGCCGCTCTCGGCGAGCGGGCACCCAGCCGTCTGGACCCACGGGCGGGCCTGCTTTTTCTCGGCGCCAACACCAATGTGCTTACCCACGCCGGACGGACCCTGGCTCTCGTCGAGGGCGGCGTCGCCAACTACGAGCTCACCGAGGAACTCGACACCATGGGGACGTGCGACTTCGACGGGACCCTGGCCGGGGGTTATACGGCCCATCCGCACCGGGACCCGCGGACCGGCGAATTGCACGCCGTTTCCTATTCATTCGCCCGCGGGCGCACCGTGCAGTATTCGGTAATCGACACTCAGGGACACGCCCGTCGCACCGTTGACATCGAGGTGTCCGGGTCGCCGGCGATGCACGACTTTTCGCTGACCGACAAATACGTGGTGATCTACGACTTGCCGGTGACGTTCGACCCGGTGCAGGTGCTGCCGGTGAAGATGCCGCGCTGGCTGGGATTGCCGGCGCGGCTGGTAATGCAGTCGCTGATCGGACGGGTCAGAGTGCCGAGCCCGATCGCGGCGATGGTCAACCGCAACCCGAAGCCATCTGACCGCCTGCCGTACGCCTGGAACCCCAACTATCCGGCGCGAATCGGCGTCATGCCCCGTGAGGGCACCAATCGGGACATTCGCTGGTTCGATATCGAACCCTGCTACGTCTACCACCCGCTCAACGCGTATTCGCAGACGCGCAGTGACTCTGGGGCCGAGGTGTTGGTGCTCGACGTGGTGCGTTACTCGCGGATGTTCGACCGCGACCGGCGCGGGCCCGGCGACACTCGGCCGTCGCTGGACCGCTGGACCGTCAACCTGGACACCGGTGCCGTCACCACCGAATGCCACGACGATCGGTCACAGGAGTTCCCGCGGATCAACGAGACCCTGTTGGGCGGCGAACACCGCTACGGCTACACGCTGGGTCTCGAAGGCGGCTTCCTCTCCGGCGGGGCGTCGCCGATGTCGACGTCGCTGTACAAGCACGACTATGCGACCGGATCCAGCGAAGTCGCCCCGCTCGATCCCGACCTTCTACTCGGCGAGATGTGCTTCGTGCCGAACCCCGAAAGCAGAGCCGAAGACGACGGAATCCTCATGGGCTACGGCTATCACCGCGGCCGCGACGAAGGCCAACTGTTGCTATTGGATGCCCAGACCCTAGAGTCGATAGCGACCGTCCACCTGCCGCAACGGGTACCGATGGGCTTCCACGGAAACTGGGCGCCGACTGCGTAACCTCCGCTAACGACCCCCGACCAGGATCGTTATCGGTGCAACCTGATGTCGCACCCTAACCGTGCGCTACAGTGACTCAAGCCACAAAAAAGGGGCGGGTGGCGTATACGCGCGTTGACGGAAGGATTTCCCATGGGCGTAAGCATCGAGGTCAATGGACTCACGAAGTCCTTCGGATCCTCGAGGATCTGGGAAGACGTCACGCTAGAAATTCCCGCCGGGGAGGTCAGCGTGTTGCTGGGGCCGTCTGGTACCGGCAAATCGGTCTTCTTGAAATCACTCATCGGTCTGCTGCGGCCGGAACGCGGCTCGATCATCATCGATGGCACCGACATCATCGAATGCTCGGCCAAGGAGCTCTACGAGATCCGCACCTTGTTCGGCGTGCTGTTCCAGGATGGCGCGCTGTTCGGTTCGATGAATCTTTACGACAACACCGCATTCCCGCTGCGTGAGCACACCAAGAAAAAGGAAAGCGAAATCCGTGACATCGTCATGGAGAAGCTGCAGATGGTCGGCCTCGGTGGGGACGAGAAGAAGTTCCCTGGCGAGATCTCCGGCGGTATGCGCAAGCGAGCCGGCCTGGCTCGTGCCCTGGTTCTCGACCCGCAGATCATTCTCTGCGACGAGCCCGACTCGGGTCTGGACCCGGTTCGTACCGCCTATCTGAGCCAGCTGATCATGGACATCAACGCCCAGATCGATGCGACCATCCTGATCGTGACGCACAACATCAACATCGCCCGCACGGTGCCGGACAACATGGGCATGTTGTTCCGCAAGCATCTGGTGATGTTCGGGCCGCGCGAAGTCTTGCTGACCAGTGACGAGCCGGTGGTGCGGCAGTTCCTCAACGGCCGCCGCATCGGGCCGATCGGCATGTCAGAGGAGAAGGACGAGGCCACCATGGCCGAAGAGCAGGCCCTGCTCGATGCCGGTCACCACGCCGGTGGTGTCGAGGAGATCGAGGGCGTGCCGCCGCAGATCACTGCCACGCCGGGTATGCCGGAGCGCAAGGCGGTCGCGCGCCGTCAGGCCCGGGTGCGTGCGATGTTGCACACATTGCCCAAGAATGCCCAGGCCGCCATCCTCGATGACCTCGAGGGCACGCATAAGTACCACGTCCACGAGTTATAGAAGAACGTGCGGTGAGCGCAGAATTTCGGCATAACTCGGCGTAACTCGCCGCCCGCCCTCTTGACGGCGAGGCCTAAACGGGTCAATCTGTTGGACAGCATGTATCAGACCTGTTCGGGGAGAGTCGAGATCGCCAGCCAGCGCCGATATTCCCGTGGGTAGGTATTTGAGGAATGCGCGCGTCTGCGCTATTGTTGGACGTTGCGCTGGCTACTTCCTGCCCACCTCACCCGCCACTTGACACTGTGGTCTTAGCCTGAGCCGTTTCCGTGGCTCAGCTAAGCAGTTGCGTGCGTGAGATCCGGACAGATTGTTCGCCGGCCGAACCGACACAACTATCTGCGGCGAACAGGCCCGGTGGGCACTGGCCTTTAGGGCTCTCGTTAGTCGCACGAGGTGCTGGAAGGACGCATCTTGGCTGATTTCCGCCAGAGCAAGACAGACGCCAGTCCCCATCAGGGTCACCCGAGTTCTTCAAACAACTCCGTACCGGGAGCCCCCAACCGAGTTTCCTTCGCCAAGCTCCGCGAACCGCTCGAGGTTCCGGGGCTGCTCGACGTGCAGACCGATTCGTTCGAGTGGCTGATCGGTTCGCAAGGCTGGCGCGACTCCGCCACCGCGCGCGGGGACGTCAAGCCGGTCGGCGGCCTCGAAGAGGTGCTCTACGAGCTGTCGCCGATCGAGGACTTCTCTGGGTCGATGTCACTGTCGTTCTCCGACCCCCGTTTTGACGAGGTCAAGGCGCCGGTCGACGAATGCAAAGACAAGGACATGACGTACGCGGCGCCGCTGTTCGTCACGGCCGAGTTCATCAACAACAACACCGGCGAGATCAAGAGCCAGACGGTGTTCATGGGCGACTTCCCGATGATGACCGAGAAGGGCACCTTCATCATCAACGGGACCGAGCGCGTGGTCGTCAGCCAGCTGGTGCGCTCGCCCGGCGTGTACTTCGACGAGACCATCGACAAGTCCACCGAGAAGACGCTGCACAGCGTCAAGGTGATCCCCAGCCGCGGCGCCTGGCTGGAGTTCGATGTCGATAAGCGCGACACCGTCGGCGTGCGCATCGACCGCAAGCGCCGCCAGCCGGTCACGGTGCTGCTCAAGGCGCTGGGCTGGACCAGCGAGCAGATCCACGAGCGGTTCGGGTTCTCCGAGATCATGATGTCGACGCTGGAGAAGGACAACACCGCCGGCACCGACGAGGCGCTGCTGGACATCTACCGCAAGCTGCGTCCGGGCGAGCCGCCCACCAAGGAGTCCGCGCAGACCCTGCTGGAGAACCTGTTCTTCAAGGAGAAGCGCTACGACTTGGCCCGCGTCGGTCGTTACAAGGTCAACAAGAAGCTCGGACTGCATGCCGGCGAGCCGATCACGAGCTCGACGCTGACCGAAGAGGACGTCGTCGCCACGATCGAGTACCTGGTCCGGCTGCACGAGGGCCAGACCACGATGACTGTCCCCGGCGGCGTCGAGGTGCCGGTGGAAACGGACGACATCGACCACTTCGGCAACCGCCGGCTGCGCACCGTCGGTGAGCTGATCCAGAACCAGATCCGGGTCGGCATGTCGCGTATGGAGCGCGTTGTCCGGGAGCGGATGACCACACAGGACGTCGAGGCCATCACGCCGCAGACGCTGATCAACATCCGGCCGGTGGTGGCCGCGATCAAGGAGTTCTTCGGCACCAGCCAGCTGTCGCAGTTCATGGACCAGAACAACCCGTTGTCGGGTCTGACCCACAAGCGCCGCCTCTCTGCGCTGGGGCCGGGGGGTCTGTCGCGGGAGCGCGCCGGCCTGGAGGTCCGCGACGTGCACCCCTCGCACTACGGCCGGATGTGCCCGATCGAGACTCCGGAGGGTCCGAACATCGGCCTGATCGGCTCGTTGTCGGTGTACGCGCGGGTAAACCCGTTCGGGTTCATCGAGACGCCGTATCGGAAGGTTGTGGACGGGGTCGTCTCTGACGAGATCGAATACCTGACCGCCGACGAGGAGGACCGTCACGTTGTGGCGCAGGCCAACTCGCCGATCGCCGAAGACGGCCGGTTCCTCGAGCCGCGGGTCCTGGTCCGCCGCAAGGCGGGCGAGGTCGAGTACGTTCCCTCCTCCGAGGTGGACTACATGGACGTCTCGCCGCGCCAGATGGTGTCGGTTGCGACCGCGATGATTCCGTTCCTCGAGCACGACGACGCCAACCGCGCCCTGATGGGTGCCAACATGCAGCGCCAGGCGGTCCCGCTGGTGCGCAGCGAGGCACCGCTGGTGGGCACCGGCATGGAGTTGCGCGCGGCGATCGACGCCGGCGATGTCGTCGTCGCCGAGGAGGCTGGCGTCATCGAGGAGGTGTCGGCCGACTACATCACCGTGATGCACGACACCGGAACTCGGCGGACCTACCGGATGCGCAAGTTCGCCCGCTCTAACCACGGCACCTGCGCCAACCAGTCGCCGATCGTGGATGCCGGCGACCGGGTGGAGGCCGGCCAGGTGATCGCCGACGGTCCGTGCACCGACAACGGTGAGATGGCGCTGGGCAAGAACCTGCTGGTCGCGATCATGCCGTGGGAAGGCCACAACTACGAGGACGCGATCATCCTGTCCAATCGCCTCGTCGAAGAGGACGTGCTCACCTCGATCCACATCGAGGAGCACGAGATCGACGCTCGCGACACCAAGCTGGGCGCCGAGGAGATCACCCGGGACATCCCGAACGTCTCCGACGAGGTGCTGGCCGACCTCGACGAGCGCGGCATCGTGCGCATCGGTGCCGAGGTTCGCGACGGCGACATCCTGGTCGGCAAGGTCACCCCGAAGGGTGAGACCGAGCTGACCCCGGAGGAGCGCTTGCTGCGGGCGATTTTCGGCGAGAAGGCCCGCGAGGTCCGTGACACCTCGCTGAAGGTGCCGCACGGTGAGTCCGGCAAGGTGATCGGCATTCGGGTGTTCTCCCGCGAGGACGACGACGAACTGCCCGCCGGCGTCAACGAGCTGGTCCGGGTCTACGTGGCCCAGAAGCGCAAGATCTCCGACGGTGACAAGCTCGCGGGCCGGCACGGCAACAAGGGCGTCATCGGCAAGATCCTGCCGGTCGAGGACATGCCGTTCCTGCCGGACGGCACCCCGGTGGACATCATCCTGAACACCCACGGGGTGCCGCGACGGATGAACATCGGCCAGATCCTGGAAACTCACCTTGGTTGGGTGGCCAAGTCCGGGTGGAAAGTCGATACCGGCAACGGGGTTCCGGACTGGGCGGCCAGGCTGCCCGACGACCTGCTGCACGCGGAGCCGAACGCCATCGTGTCGACACCGGTGTTCGACGGTGCGCAGGAGGCCGAGCTCCAGGGGCTGCTATCGGCCACGCTGCCCAACCGCGACGGCGAAGTGCTGGTGGACGGCGACGGCAAGGCGGTGCTGCTCGACGGGCGCAGCGGCGAGCCGTTCCCGTATCCGGTGACGGTTGGCTACATGTACATCATGAAGCTGCACCACCTGGTGGACGACAAGATCCACGCCCGCTCGACTGGCCCGTACTCGATGATCACCCAGCAGCCGTTGGGCGGTAAGGCGCAGTTCGGTGGCCAGCGGTTCGGCGAGATGGAGTGCTGGGCCATGCAGGCCTACGGCGCCGCCTACACGCTGCAGGAGCTCTTGACCATCAAGTCCGACGACACCGTCGGGCGCGTGAAGGTCTACGAGGCGATCGTCAAGGGCGAGAACATCCCGGAGCCGGGAATTCCCGAGTCGTTCAAGGTTCTGCTCAAGGAGTTGCAGTCGCTGTGCCTCAACGTCGAAGTGCTGTCGAGTGACGGCGCGGCGATTGAGCTGCGTGAAGGCGAGGACGAAGACCTCGAGCGGGCCGCGGCCAACCTGGGAATCAATTTGTCGCGCAACGAATCTGCATCAGTCGAAGATCTCGCGTGACCTTTTTCGATTAGTTACTAAACCCGTTAGGGGAAAGGGAGTTACGTGCTAGACGTCAACTTCTTCGATGAACTCCGCATTGGTCTGGCGACCGCGGAGGACATCCGGCAGTGGTCCTACGGCGAGGTCAAGAAGCCGGAGACGATCAACTACCGCACGTTGAAGCCGGAGAAGGACGGCCTGTTCTGCGAGAAGATCTTCGGACCGACTCGCGACTGGGAATGCTACTGCGGCAAGTACAAGCGGGTGCGCTTCAAGGGCATCATCTGTGAGCGCTGCGGCGTCGAGGTGACCCGTGCCAAGGTGCGTCGTGAGCGGATGGGCCACATCGAGCTGGCCGCGCCGGTCACGCACATCTGGTACTTCAAAGGCGTGCCCTCGCGCCTGGGGTACCTGCTGGACCTGGCGCCCAAGGACCTGGAGAAAATCATCTACTTCGCCGCGTATGTGATCACCGCGGTCGACGAGGAGATGCGTCACAACGAGCTGTCGACACTCGAGGCCGAAATGGCGGTGGAGCGCAAGGGTGTTGAGGATCAGCGCGACGCCGACCTGGAGGCTCGTGCGCAGAAGTTGGAGGCCGACCTGGCCGAGCTGGAGGCCGAGGGCGCCAAAGCGGACGCCAAGCGGAAGGTTCGCGACGGCGGCGAGCGCGAGATGCGCCAGATCCGCGACCGCGCGCAGCGCGAGCTGGACCGGCTGGAGGACATCTGGAACACCTTCACCAAGCTGGCTCCCAAGCAGCTGATCGTCGACGAGAACCTCTACCGCGAGCTCGTCGACCGCTACGGTGAGTACTTCACCGGCGCTATGGGCGCGGAGTCGATCCAGAAGCTGATCGAGAACTTCGACATCGACGCCGAGGCTGAGTCGCTGCGCGACGTCATCCGGAATGGCAAGGGGCAGAAGAAACTTCGCGCTTTGAAGCGGCTCAAGGTGGTCGCGGCGTTCCAGCAGTCCGGCAACTCCCCGATGGGCATGGTGCTCGACGCGGTGCCGGTCATCCCGCCGGAGCTGCGTCCGATGGTGCAGCTCGATGGTGGCAGGTTCGCCACTTCCGATCTGAATGACCTGTATCGCCGCGTGATCAACCGCAATAACCGACTCAAGAGGCTGATTGACCTCGGCGCGCCGGAGATCATCGTCAACAACGAGAAGCGGATGTTGCAGGAGTCCGTGGACGCGCTGTTCGACAATGGCCGCCGCGGCCGGCCCGTCACCGGGCCCGGCAACCGTCCGCTGAAATCGCTTTCCGATCTGCTCAAGGGCAAGCAGGGCCGGTTCCGGCAGAACCTGCTCGGCAAGCGTGTCGACTACTCGGGCCGCAGCGTCATCGTGGTCGGCCCGCAGCTCAAGCTGCACCAGTGCGGTTTGCCCAAGCTGATGGCGCTGGAGCTGTTCAAGCCGTTCGTGATGAAGCGGCTGGTCGACCTCAACCACGCGCAAAACATCAAGAGCGCCAAGCGAATGGTGGAGCGGCAGCGTCCGCAGGTGTGGGACGTGCTCGAAGAGGTAATCGCCGAGCACCCGGTGCTGCTGAACCGTGCGCCTACCCTGCACCGCCTGGGTATTCAAGCCTTCGAGCCAATGCTGGTGGAAGGCAAGGCAATTCAGCTGCACCCGCTGGTGTGTGAGGCGTTCAACGCCGACTTCGATGGCGATCAGATGGCCGTGCACCTGCCGCTGAGCGCCGAAGCGCAGGCCGAGGCACGCATTCTGATGCTGTCGTCGAACAACATCCTGTCGCCCGCATCCGGCCGTCCGCTGGCCATGCCGCGACTGGACATGGTGACCGGGCTGTACTACCTGACCACCGAGGTCGAGGGCGACACCGGCGAATACGTGCCAGCCGCCAAGGACAGCCCGGAGACGGGCGTGTACTCCTCGCCGGCCGAGGCGATCATGGCCGCCGACCGCGGTGTGCTGTCGGTGCGCGCCAAGATCAAGGTGCGGCTGACTCAGCTGCGTCCGCCCGCCGAGCTCGAGACCGAGTTGTTCGGCCATAACGGCTGGCAGCCGGGCGATCCATGGATGGCCGAGACCACCTTGGGTCGGGTGATGTTCAACGAGCTACTGCCGCTTGGGTATCCGTTCGTGAACAAGCAGATGCACAAGAAGGTGCAGGCTTCGATCATCAACGACCTCGCCGAGCGCTACCCAATGATCGTGGTCGCGCAGACCGTCGACAAGCTCAAGGACGCCGGTTTCTACTGGGCGACCCGAAGCGGCGTCACGGTCTCGATGGCCGACGTGTTGGTTCCGCCGCGCAAGAAGGAGATCCTCGACCACTACGAGGAGCGCGCCGACAAGGTCGAAAAGCAGTTCCAGCGTGGCGCTTTGAACCACGACGAGCGCAACGAGGCACTGGTGGAGATCTGGAAGGAAGCCACCGACGAGGTCGGTCAGGCGCTGCGGGAGCACTACCCCAGTGACAACCCGATCATCACCATCGTCGACTCCGGTGCCACGGGTAACTTCACCCAGACCCGGACACTGGCCGGCATGAAGGGTCTGGTGACCAACCCCAAGGGTGAGTTCATCCCGCGCCCCGTCAAGTCGTCGTTCCGTGAGGGCCTGACCGTGCTGGAGTACTTCATCAACACCCACGGCGCTCGAAAGGGATTGGCGGACACGGCCTTACGTACCGCCGACTCGGGCTATCTGACCCGTCGTCTGGTGGACGTCTCGCAGGACGTCATCGTCCGCGAGCATGATTGCCAGACCGAGCGCGGCATCGTCGTGGAGCTGGCCGAGCGCCAACCCGACGGTACGCTGATCCGCGACCCGTACATCGAAACGTCGGCGTACGCGCGGACTTTGGGCACCGACGCGGTCGACGAGGCCGGCAACGTCATCGTCGCGCGTGGCGAGGATCTGGGCGACCCGGAGATCGACGCCTTGCTGGCCGCGGGCATCACGTCTGTGAAGGTGCGTTCGGTGCTGACCTGCACCACCGGCACGGGCGTGTGTGCGACCTGCTACGGGCGGTCCATGGCCACCGGCAAGCTGGTCGACATCGGCGAGGCCGTGGGTATCGTTGCGGCGCAATCGATTGGTGAGCCCGGCACGCAGCTGACCATGCGTACCTTCCACCAGGGTGGTGTGGGTGAGGACATCACCGGCGGTCTGCCGCGTGTCCAGGAGCTGTTCGAGGCCCGGGTGCCGCGTGGCAAGGCGCCGATCGCCGACGTCACCGGTCGGGTTCGGCTCGAGGACGGCGAGCGCTTCTACAAGATCACCATCGTTCCCGACGACGGCGGCGAGGAAGTCGTCTACGACAAGCTCTCCAAGCGGCAGCGGCTGCGGGTGTTCAAGCACGAGGACGGTTCCGAGCGGGTGCTGTCCGACGGCGACCACGTCGAGGTCGGGCAGCAGCTGATGGAGGGCTCGGCCGACCCGCACGAGGTACTGCGTGTGCAGGGCCCGCGCGAGGTGCAGATCCACCTGGTCCGTGAGGTTCAGGAGGTCTACCGAGCGCAGGGTGTGTCGATCCACGACAAGCACATCGAGGTGATCGTGCGCCAGATGCTGCGCCGGGTCACCATCATCGACTCGGGCTCGACGGAGTTCCTGCCCGGTTCGTTGATCGACCGTGCGGAGTTCGAGGCGGAGAACCGCCGGGTGGTGGCCGAGGGCGGCGAGCCCGCCGCCGGTCGTCCGGTGCTGATGGGTATCACCAAGGCGTCGCTGGCCACCGACTCGTGGCTTTCCGCGGCGTCGTTCCAGGAGACCACGCGGGTGCTGACCGATGCGGCGATCAACTGCCGCAGCGACAAGCTCAACGGTCTGAAGGAGAACGTGATCATCGGCAAGCTGATCCCGGCCGGTACCGGCATCAACCGCTACCGCAACATCCAGGTCCAGCCCACCGAGGAGGCCCGCGCCGCGGCGTACACGATCCCGTCGTACGAGGATCAGTACTACAGCCCGGACTTCGGTCAGGCCACGGGTGCCGCCGTTCCGCTGGACGACTACGGCTACAGCGACTATCGCTAGTTTCTCTGGCGAGCAGACGCAAAGGCCCCCGAAAACCATGGTTTTCGGGGGCCTTTGCGTCTGCTGGGCGGGCTATCCACAACGCTGACTTTCGGTTCGCGCCGGCCCGCGACAGCATCGGCGGATGCTCGTCGATGAAGTCATCGCGGCCAACGGTGGCTTGGCGACCACGCAACAGCTGCTCGGGGTCACCAGCCGCAAGCGCTTGGCCGGACTTGTCAAGGCGGGCAGGCTCATTCGCGTGTGCCACGGCGTCTACGCGTTGAGCCAGCCGGATGTGTTCAGCAAACTGGGTGCGCTGGATCTGTTGGCCGGGCAACCGATCGTGGCCTGCATGGGTACGGCCGCGGCCTTGTACGGCTTCGATATCGAAAACACGTCGCGGGTGCACATTCTTGATCCAGGCGTGCGGATGCGGCCCGCCACAGGCCTCATGGTGCATCAGCGAATTGGCGCGCCGCTGCGGCGGGTAGAGGGTCGGCTCGTGACGGCTCCGGCATGGACGGCGATCGAGGTGGCGCGGAGCGTACGGCGGCCACGCGCCTTGGCGACGCTCGATGCTGCGCTGCATGTTGGTGCGTGTACGAGGGGGGAACTGGAAGCAGTGATCCGCGAGCATAAGGGCCGCCGCGGCATCGTCATGGTCCGCGAGTTGATCGGTTATGCCGACGGTCGTGCCGAATCGCCGATGGAGAGCGAGGCGCGGCTGGTGTTCATCGACCACCGGTTACCCATGCCGGAGTTGCAGTACGACATCGTGGACGCCTACGGCAAACTCTGGCGCGTCGACTTCGCATGGCCGGACGCGATGATCGTCGCCGAGTACGACAGCGTCGAATGGCATGTGGGCCGGAATGCCCTACTCCATGATCGGCTGAAAACCGCCCGCCTACAGGAATGCGGCTGGACGAGCATTCCCATGACCGTCGAGGACATCCGAGGCGATCCCGTCGGACTGGTAGACCGTATCAACAGCCTGCTGAGCCCGCCGAGCAGACGCAAAAGCCCCCAAATCGGGCCAGAATTGGGGGCTTTTGCGTCTGCTCGGCACAACTAGGTGACCCACTAAACTGGCTGGCGTGCTCATTGGTTCGCACGTCCACAACGACGATCCCCTGGCCGCCGCCCAAGCCGACGGCGCCGACGTGGTGCAATTCTTCCTCGGCAATCCGCAGAGTTGGAAGAAGCCCAAGCCGCGCCACGACGCCGAGATGCTGAAGGCGTCGCCCATACCGCTGTACGTGCACGCGCCGTACCTCATCAACGTGGCATCGGCCAACAACCGCATCCGCATCCCGTCGCGCAAGATCCTGCAGGACACCTGCGACGCGGCGTCGGAAATTGACGCGACGGCGGTGATCGTGCATGGTGGCCACGCCGACGACAACGACATGGAGGCCGGCTTCGAGCGGTGGGTCAAGGCGCTCAAGTACCTGGAAACCGACGTGCAGCTCTACCTCGAGAACACCGCGGGCGGGGATCACGCAATGGCCCGCTACTTCGACACCATAGGTAGGCTCTGGGACCACATCGGCGACAGCGGCATAGGCTTCTGCCTGGATACCTGCCACGCGTGGGCAGCCGGGGAGCACCTGATCGACGCCGTCGACCGCATCAAGGCCTTGACTGGCCGCATTGACCTAGTGCACTGCAACGACTCGAGGGACGCGGCGGGCTCCGGTGCCGACCGGCACGCCAACTTCGGCACCGGTCAAATCGACCCTGAGTTGCTCGCTGCCGTCGTCAACGCCGCCGACGCGCCGGTGATCTGTGAAACCGCCGACGAGGGGCGCAAGGATGACATTGCGTTTCTACGGGAGAGAACCGGCGGCTGACTTCACGGCTCGCGGCGCCTACGGTTAACCTATGGTTCATCGAGGTGCTGCGCTGCTAGGCGTTGTGCTCGTCCTCGCGGGATGTGCGCACCGGGTAGGAACGCCGCCGTTGGGCTTCGGTGAGGGCACTAGCTCCCACATCATCAATGTCGGCGGAGTCGACCGCACCTACCGGCTCTACAAGCCCGCGGGATTACCTGCGGCGGCCCCATTGGTCGTCATGTTGCACGGCGGATTCGGCAGTGCCAAGCAGGCCGAAAGGTCTTACGACTGGGACGAATTGGCCGATTCCGAGAAGTTCGTCGTCGCCTATCCGGACGGCCTCAGCAGGGCGTGGAACGCCAATGGTGGGGGCTGCTGCGGACGGTCCGCGCGGCAAGGCGTCGACGATGTCGCGTTCATCAGCGCGGCCGTCGCTGACATTGCCAGTAACGTCCGGATAGACCCCGCCAGGGTCTACGCCACTGGCATGAGCAACGGCGCCATCATGTCCTACACGCTGGCGTGCAACACGCAAATTTTCGCCGCGATCGGCCCCGTTTCGGGGACGCAACTGGACCCCTGCCGGTCCCCGCATCCAACGTCGGTGATGCACATTCATGGCACCGGCGATCCGCTGGTCCGCTACTACGGCGGGCCCGGTGCCGGCATCGCCCGCATCGACGGTCCACCGGTAGAGCAGCTGAATGCGTTCTGGCGCAATGTCGACCAGTGCGGCGCCCCGACCGCAACGACCCGCGGCCAGGTCACGACTTCGACCGCCGGATGCGCGCACAACCGCAGCGTTGTGCTGGTCACCGTGGATGAAGGCGGCCATGAGTGGCCCTCAGTGGCTACCGAGACGCTGTGGGCGTTCTTCGCCGCCCACCCCCGCTAGCATTACAACTCTTGTGCGGCTGTCGTAAAAATGTAACATTGTTGCCATGCCAGACACTCATGTCGTGACCAACCAGGTACCGCCCCTGGAGAACTACAACCCGGCGTCATTCCCCGTGCTCACCGAGGCCCTGATTCGCGAGGGCGGGCAGTGGGGGCTGGAAGAGGTAAACGAGGTTGGGGTGTTGTCCGGGTCCATCGAAGGCATCCGCTGGGGTGAACTCGCGGACCGCAACAGGCCGATCCTGCACACGCATAACCGATACGGACACCGTGTCGACGAGGTGGAATACGACCCGGCGTACCACGAGCTGATGCGGGCGGCGATCGCGCACGGCCTGCACGCCGCGCCGTGGGCCGATGACCGGCCAGGTAGCCATGTGGTGCGGGCCGCGAAGATGTCGGCGTGGAACTGCGAGCCGGGCCACGTGTGCCCGATCTCGATGACGTACGCCGTGGTCCCCGCGCTGCGTTACAACCCCGAGCTTGCGGCCGTCTATGAGCCGCGGCTGACCAGTCGTGAGTACGACCCAGAGCTGAGGCTGGCGACGACGAAAGCCGGCATCACCGCGGGCATGTCGATGACCGAGAAGCAGGGTGGCTCCGACGTGCGCGCCGGCACCACCGCGGCGACCCCCAACGCGGACGGCACCTACAGCCTGACCGGCCACAAGTGGTTCACCTCGGCACCGATGTGCGACATCTTCCTGGTGCTTGCGCAGGCCCCAAATGGGCTGTCTTGCTTCATGTTGCCGCGAATCCTTCCCGACGGCACCCGCAACCGGATGTTCTTGCAGCGGCTCAAAGACAAGCTCGGCAACCACGCCAACGCCTCCAGCGAGGTCGAATATGACAGTGCCACAGCGTGGTTGGTCGGTGAGGAAGGGCGTGGCGTCCCGACCATCATCGAGATGGTCAACCTCACGCGGCTGGATTGCACCCTGGGCAGTGCGACCAGCATGCGCACCGGTTTGACACGGGCCATCCACCACGCCCAGCACCGAAAGGCGTTTGGTTCCTACCTGATTGACCAGCCGCTGATGCGCAATGTGCTGGCCGATTTGGCGGTGGAAGCCGAGGCCGCCACGATCGTGGCCATGCGGATGGCCGGCGCAACCGATAAGGCGGTGCGGGGCGACAAGACCGAGGCGCTTTTGCGCCGCATCGGCTTGGCGGCCAGCAAGTACTGGGTGTGCAAGCGTTCCACCCCGCACGCCGCCGAAGCGCTGGAATGCCTCGGCGGCAACGGCTATGTCGAAGACTCCGGCATGCCGCGGCTGTACCGCGAGGCGCCGCTGATGGGCATCTGGGAGGGCTCGGGCAATGTCAGCGCGCTGGACACGCTGCGTGCCATGGCAACTCGACCCGAGTGCGTCGAGGTGTTGTTCCAAGAACTGGCCGACAGCGCCGGCCAGGATGCTCGCCTGGGTGACCACGTGCAGCGGCTGCGGCAGCAACTGACTGACCTGGACACCATCCAGTACCGCGCCCGCAAGGTCGCCGAGGACATCTGCCTGGCGCTGCAGGGGTCACTGCTGGTGCGTCACGGGCATCCCGCCGTCGCCGAGGCGTTTTTGGCCACCCGGCTCGGCGGCCACTGGGGCGGAGCGTTCGGCACCTTGCCCACCGGGCTGGATCTCGCGCCGATCCTCGAGCGTGCTCTAGTAAAGGGATGACGCAACGGCGGTACCCATGACACACGCCATCCGGCAGGTTGACTTCGACAACCTGAAAACGATGACCTACGAGGTCACCGACCGCATCGCCCGGATCACCTTCAATCGACCGGAAAAAGGTAACGCGATCGTCGCAGACACTCCGCTTGAGCTCTCGGCATTAGTGGAACGTGCCGACATGGACCCCAACGTGCACGTCATTCTCGTGTCCGGGCGCGGTGAAGGTTTCTGCGCCGGCTTCGACTTGTCCGCTTACGCCGACGGCACCGGCTCGGCGGGCGGCGATGCTGGATATGGCGGCACGGTGCTGGACGGCAAGACCCAGGCCGTCAACCACTTGCCGAATCAGCCGTGGGACCCGATGATCGACTACCAGATGATGAGCCGCTTCGTGCGCGGCTTCTCCAGTCTGATGCACGCCGACAAGCCGACGGTGGTCAAGATCCACGGTTACTGCGTGGCCGGAGGCACCGACATCGCACTACACGCCGACCAGGTGATCGCCGCCGCCGACGCCAAAATCGGCTACCCGCCGACGCGCGTGTGGGGCGTCCCGGCCGCCGGCCTGTGGGCGCACCGGCTCGGCGATCAGCGCGCCAAAAGACTGTTGTTCACCGGCGATTGCATCACCGGAGCACAAGCCGCCGAATGGGGCCTGGCGGTGGAGGCGCCGGATCCCAACGACCTCGACGAGCGCACCGAACGCCTAGTCCAAAGGATCGCCGCGCTACCGGTCAACCAGCTGATCATGATCAAGCTCGCGCTCAATTCCGCTTTGCTGCAACAGGGTGTCGCCACCAGCCGGATGATCAGCACGGTGTTCGACGGTGTCGCCCGGCACACTCCCGAGGGGCACGCATTCGTCGCCGACGCGGTGGCGCATGGCTTCCGGGATGCGGTCAAGCACCGCGATGAGCCGTTCGGCGACTACGGGCGTCAGGCTTCCCAGGTATAACCATGCCGAATATGACAGCGCGCTCGGTAGTGTTGAGCGTACTGCTCGGCGCTCATCCCGCGTGTGCCTCCGCAAGCGAATTAATCAGGCTGACGGCCGATTTCGGTATCAAGGAGACCGCGTTGCGGGTCGCGTTGACCCGCATGGTGAGCGCCGGCGACCTGATTCGGTCCGCCGACGGGTATGGGCTGTCGAATCGGTTGCTGGCCCGTCAGCGGCGGCAGGACGAGGCCATGCGCCCTCGGGCCCGGCCCTGGGGCGGATATTGGCACGTCGTCATCGTCACCAGCGTCGGCACCGATGCCCGCACCCGCGCCGCATTGCGAACTGCCATGCACGACAAGCGATTCGGTGAATTGCGCGAAGGTGTGTGGATGCGACCGGACAATCTCGATTTGGAGCTGAAGCCCGAAGTCTTGGCCCGGGTGCGGGTGCTCAACGCGTGCGACGACGAGCCCGCCGAACTAGCCGGGCAACTCTGGGATCTGCCCGGATGGGCCGGCGCCGGACACCGGCTGCTCGACGACATGGCCCAGTTCTCCGACATTCCAGGGAGATTCATGGTGGCGGCGGCGATGGTGCGGCACTTGCTCGCCGATCCAATGCTGCCGGCTGAACTGCTGCCCGATGACTGGCCGGGCGCGCGGTTGCGCGCGGCGTACCAAGAATTCGCCGCTGAGCTGGCGCAACGCCGTGACACAACCCAACTCCTGGGAGGCGTAGGGCCGACCCGGATGACGCCGGTGCCGTAGCGACTCTAGCCCTGCACCACAGGGGATTACGTGCGTCGAACCGACAACCACAGCTGCGGGTCGGCGAAGCTGCCGGCAGCCCAACCAGCGCCTGGGTCCAATGTCCGCCAATCGGGGGACATCGGAATCCTACGGTCGGGGGTACGGATTTGGTTCGAGCCAGTGGATCATGGACCGGCACGCAACGTCGCGAGGTAAGTAGGAGGTGACCCGATGTCCCACGAACTGCTCTTCTGTGAAACCGAGACCGAGTACTCGGCGCCCAGATTCTGCGTCGACAGCATCACCGCGTAGTTAGAACCTCATGGGCAGATATCGGTAGGGATCCGGTAGATCCTGCACCTGGATCCCCGCCGAACCCCAGACCCTCCCCGCGAATCCCCCGATTTCCTGATCCCGTCGCGCAGGCCGCAGCTTCAGCGGTAGTGGTTTTGCACTACGATCCGTATGTGGCGTGTGTCGTGAGCGATCACCCAAGCAGCCCGATCTACCAGCGGTACACCCGGATGCACACCGATGCTCCGGCCCACCCAAGGGGTGCCACCGATTTCGTTCGTCGATTTCTCGGGTGTGGGTGGTGATATGAGTGATTTGGTGCGCGTGGAGCGCAATGGTCCGGTGATCACCGTGATCATCAACCGGCCAGCGGCACGCAACGCGGTCAACGGTCCGACGGCGGCCGCGTTGCACACCGCGTTCGCGCAATTCGATCGCGACGACACCGCTTCGGTGGCCGTCCTGTGTGGTGAGGGCGGAACCTTTTGCGCGGGCGCTGATTTGAAGGCTTTCGGTACACCGGAAGCCAATGCTGTGCACCGAACCGGCCCGGGTCCGATGGGCCCGTCGCGAATGATGCTGTCAAAACCGGTGATCGCCGCGGTCAGCGGCTACGCCGTGGCCGGGGGATTGGAATTGGCGTTGTGGTGCGATCTGCGGGTGGCTGAGGAGGACGCCGTCTTTGGCGTGTTCTGTCGCCGCTGGGGGGTTCCGCTGATCGACGGGGGCACCGTGCGGCTGCCGCGATTGATCGGACACAGTCGCGCCATGGACATGATCCTCACGGGTCGCGCGGTACAAGCCGACGAAGCGCTGGCGATGGGGTTGGCGAATCGCGTCGTTCCCAAAGGCCAAGCCCGGCAGGCGGCCGAGCAGTTGGCAGCCGAGCTTGCCGCGTTGCCACAACAGTGCCTGCGATCGGATCGGCTATCGGCGCTGCACCAGTGGGGCCTGCCCGAGTCGGCAGCGCTCGACGTGGAGTTCGCCAGCATCTTCCGCGTCGCCGGCGAAGCGACGGAGGGTGCCGGACGATTCGCGGCGGGTGCCGGCCGACACGGCGCACCCGCGATCCCCGCCGACTAGCGCATCACTCCTTCTTAATGCTGTTGCCCGAACCGAGATTGTCGATTGTCGGGTCACCGTTTTTGTAAGTGATGGTGTTGTCAAGCCCGACCACGCTGAGGCGCTGTTCGATCTTGTCGAAGGTGATCTTGTTGTTCGCGCCGCCGATGGTCACCGTCTGGCAGGTACCGGTCACGGTCAGGGTGTTGTCCGAGCCGGCCACGTTCAGTGATTTCCCGTCGGCGCAGTCGAGGGTCGCGGTCGTCCCGAGCGAGCCGTAGGTGAGCGTGTTGCCGATCTCGATCGAAGCCGTTGTCGTCGCGCCGGTTGTGGTTGTGGGCGCGGCGGTTCCGCTGGCGGTCGTCGTCGTTGCGGTCGTGGGCTTCGCGGGACTGGTGGTTCCTCCCGGTGGGTTGGCGGTCGAACTGCAGCCGGCCAGCCCGAACGTTGTCAGGGCTGCGGCCAACCCGAAAGCGAGCGCGGTGTGGTGGGAGCGCATGGTTTCTCGATTCAAGTCAGGATGCCTCACGGACCTACCCGCTGGATCCGGTTGACCATGCCCAGTTCGCGGCCGCGGTCCCAGATGAATGGGTCACCGTTTTTGTAGAACACCGTCGCGTCCCAACCGTAGACGGTGATGTCGTTGACGACGGTGTCGGCGACGACGGTATTGGACGAGCCCATGACCGTCACCGCCCAGCAGGTGCCCTTCGCGGTGACGATGTTTGAGGTGCCATTGACAATCAGGGTGGATTCGTTGCAGTCCAGGGTCTGCTCGAGACCCTGCCCGGTGACATGCGTGTCGCCGTTCTTGGCGTGCGCGGCCGGTGGTGGGGCGGCGGGGGTTACAGCGATGGTGACGACGCAGGTGGCCAGCGCCCCTGCGACGGTTGTCCAGTTCACCGCGGGCCCCCCTTCGTTGGCGGGTGGTCTGCTGGATTGCGACCTGGGTTGAGATTACGTGTATTCGCGTGCGCGGCGACAGACCTAAGCGCATTTGTCGCTGCGCCGCCGCTTCAGCTGCTTTCACGACTGAGTCAACTAGAGTCATTAGTTGACCCCACCGTCGCCCGCCATCCCAACCGAAGGGCAAGCCGTCATGCCAGCACAGCCGGAATCACCGTCAGTGGGTAGCCGCCCACGTGGCGGCAAATCCCCGGCCCGCCCGGCCAAGTTGAGCCGCGAGTGCATCGTCGACGGCGCCCTGACCTTCCTGGACCGCGAGGGCTGGGACTCGCTGACCATCAATGCGCTGGCGACGCAGCTCGGGACCAAGGGGCCGTCGCTGTATAACCACGTGAACAGCCTGGAGGATTTGCGTCGCGCGGTGCGGATTCGGGTGATCGACGACATCATCACAATGCTGAACCGCGTCGGCGAGGGCCGTGCGCGCGATGACGCGGTGTTGGTCATGGCCGGTGCCTACCGCAGCTATGCCCACCACCACCCGGGCCGGTATTCGGCGTTCACCCGCATGCCGCTGGGCGGCGACGACCCCGAATACACCGCGGCAACCAGGGGCGCGGCCGCCCCGGTCATCGCGGTGTTGTCGTCCTACGGGTTAGACGGCGACGAGGCCTTCTACGCCGCGCTCGAGTTCTGGTCGGCATTGCACGGGTTCGTGTTGCTGGAAATGACTGGCGTCATGGACGACATCGATACTGACGCGGTGTTCACCGACATGGTGTTGCGGCTCGCGGCCGGCATGGAGCGGCGCACCGCGCCGGGCGGCACCAGGCCGAGCTGAGATGTCACAAGCACCGCTTTGACCTGCCAGACCGGCGGCGGGTATTGTGGTAGCTCGTGCCTGGCGGCTTACGGCGCCTGACGTAAGGGAACGGATGCCGGGCTAATTCGCATGTCCATGATGCATCGGAGCGCCTCCGGTGTTCGGTGCGTGCGACACACCCGGCCGCGGGGTAGTGCGTTCGGGGAAAACCGCAGTACAGATGTGACATAGAACGCCCAACACAGAAAGCCGGTAGATGCCAACCATTCAGCAGCTGGTCCGCAAGGGTCGTCGGGACAAGATCGGCAAGGTCAAGACCGCGGCTCTCAAGGGCAGCCCGCAACGCCGTGGCGTATGCACCCGCGTGTACACCACCACTCCGAAGAAGCCAAACTCGGCGCTTCGGAAGGTCGCACGTGTGAAGCTGACAAGTCAGGTTGAGGTCACGGCATACATCCCCGGTGAGGGCCACAACCTCCAGGAGCACTCGATGGTGCTGGTGCGTGGCGGCCGGGTGAAGGACCTGCCCGGTGTGCGGTACAAGATCATCCGCGGATCTCTGGACACCCAGGGCGTGAAGAACCGCAAGCAGGCTCGCAGCCGTTACGGCGCCAAGAAGGAGAAGAGCTAATGCCGCGCAAGGGGCCCGCGCCCAAGCGTCCGTTGGTCAACGACCCGGTCTACGGGTCGCAGCTGGTCACCCAATTGGTGAACAAAGTCCTGCTGAAGGGGAAGAAATCGCTGGCTGAGCGCATTGTTTATGGTGCGCTCGAGCACGCTCGCGAAAAGACCGGAACCGATCCCGTGATCACCCTCAAGCGCGCTCTCGACAACGTCAAGCCGGCCCTGGAGGTGCGTAGCCGCCGCGTCGGCGGTGCGACCTACCAGGTGCCGGTCGAGGTGCGTCCCGACCGGTCGACCACGCTGGCGCTGCGCTGGCTCGTCAGCTTCTCGCGGCAACGCCGGGAGAAGACGATGATCGAGCGCCTAGCAAACGAGATCCTGGATGCCAGCAACGGACTCGGGGCCTCCGTCAAGCGGCGTGAGGACACGCACAAGATGGCCGAGGCAAACCGCGCGTTCGCGCACTATCGCTGGTGATTGCCGCCAGCTGGCACGCGGCGCACCTGACAGCGAACTAACTAAGCAACGAAAGAGTGGGAAGACTTCTGTGGCACAGAAGGACGTGCTGACCGACCTGAGCAGGGTCCGAAACTTCGGCATCATGGCGCACATCGATGCCGGCAAGACCACGACGACCGAACGCATCCTGTACTACACCGGCATCAACTACAAGATCGGTGAGGTCCACGACGGCGCCGCCACCATGGACTGGATGGAGCAGGAGCAGGAGCGCGGCATCACCATCACCTCCGCCGCGACCACGACGTTCTGGAAAGACAACCAGCTCAACATCATTGACACGCCTGGGCACGTGGACTTCACCGTCGAGGTGGAGCGCAACCTGCGCGTGCTTGACGGCGCGGTGGCAGTCTTTGATGGCAAGGAGGGCGTCGAACCCCAGTCCGAGCAGGTCTGGCGGCAGGCCGACAAATACGACGTCCCGCGCATCTGCTTCGTCAACAAGATGGACAAGATCGGCGCCGACTTCTACTTCTCGGTGCGCACCATGGAGGAGCGCCTCGGGGCCAACGCGGTGCCGATCCAGCTGCCCATCGGCTCCGAGGCCGACTTCGAGGGCATCGTCGACCTGGTCGAGATGAACGCCAAGGTGTGGCGCGGCGAGACGAAGCTCGGCGAGACCTACGACACCATCGAGATCCCCGCCGACCTGGCCGAGCGGGCCGAGGAGTATCGCACCAAGCTGCTCGAGGTGGTCGCGGAGACCGACGAGGAGCTGCTGGAGAAGTACCTGGGCGGCGAAGAACTCAGCGTCGACGAGATCAAGGGTGCGATCCGCAAGCTGACGATCGCTAGCGAGATCTACCCGGTGCTGTGCGGCAGTGCGTTCAAGAACAAGGGCGTGCAGCCGATGCTCGACGCCGTTGTCGACTACCTGCCGTCGCCGCTGGACGTGCCTCCCGCGATCGGGCATGCGCCGGGCAAGGAAGAAGAGGAGGTTGTCCGGAACGCGACAACCGACGAACCGTTCGCGGCGCTGGCGTTCAAGATCGCGACGCACCCGTTCTTCGGCAAGCTCACCTATATCCGGGTGTACTCCGGCAAGGTCGACTCCGGTGCCCAGGTCATCAACGCCACCAAGGGCAAGAAGGAGCGTCTGGGCAAGCTGTTCCAGATGCACTCCAACAAGGAAAACCCGGTGGAGACCGCGTCGGCGGGTCACATCTACGCGGTAATCGGGCTCAAGGACACCACCACCGGGGACACCCTGAGCGACCCCAGCAACCAGGTTGTACTGGAGTCGATGACCTTCCCGGCTCCGGTGATCGAGGTGGCCATCGAGCCGAAGACCAAGAGCGACCAGGAGAAGCTGAGCCTGTCGATTCAGAAGCTCGCCGAGGAGGACCCGACCTTCAAGGTGCACCTGGATCAGGAGACCGGCCAGACCGTGATCGGCGGCATGGGCGAGCTGCACCTGGACATCCTGGTGGACCGGATGCGCCGCGAGTTCAAGGTCGAGGCCAACGTCGGCAAGCCGCAAGTGGCCTACAAGGAGACCATCAAGCGGCTGGTGCAGAACGTCGAGTACACCCACAAGAAGCAGACGGGTGGCTCGGGCCAGTTCGCCAAGGTCATCATCAACCTCGAGCCGTTCACCGGCGAAGAGGGTGCGACCTACGAGTTCGAGAGCAAGGTCACTGGTGGGCGCATCCCGCGTGAGTACATCCCGTCGGTGGATGCCGGTGCGCAGGACGCCATGCAGTACGGCGTGTTGGCCGGCTACCCACTGGTGAACCTGAAGGTCACCTTGCTCGACGGCTCCTACCACGAGGTTGACTCCTCGGAAATGGCGTTCAAGATCGCGGGGTCACAAGTGCTCAAAAAGGCTGCGGCGCAGGCGCAGCCGGTGATCCTGGAACCGATCATGGCGGTCGAGGTGACCACACCCGAGGACTACATGGGTGACGTGATCGGCGACCTGAACTCCCGCCGTGGCCAGATCCAGGCCATGGAGGAGCGGGCTGGTGCGCGCGTCGTTCGGGCGCACGTGCCGCTGTCGGAGATGTTCGGCTATGTCGGCGACCTTCGGTCCAAGACTCAAGGCCGGGCGAACTACTCCATGGTGTTCGACTCGTACTCCGAAGTGCCGGCGAACGTGTCGAAGGAAATCATCGCTAAGGCGACTGGCGAGTAGGCGGACGCTTACGAGTAAGCTTGCTCGGTTACTACCGCGGCATAACTGAAAACATCAACACTGCTTTTTTAAGCACCAACAAGTCCAGGAGGACACAGAAGTGGCGAAGGCGAAGTTCCAGCGGACCAAGCCCCACGTCAACATCGGGACCATCGGTCACGTTGACCACGGCAAGACCACCCTGACCGCGGCTATCACCAAGGTCCTGCACGACAAGTTCCCGGACTTGAACGAGTCCAAGGCGTTCGATCAGATCGACAACGCCCCCGAGGAGCGTCAGCGCGGTATCACGATCAACATCGCGCACGTGGAGTACCAGACCGACAAGCGCCACTACGCGCACGTCGACGCCCCGGGCCACGCCGACTACATCAAGAACATGATCACCGGCGCCGCCCAGATGGACGGCGCGATCCTGGTGGTCGCTGCCACCGACGGCCCGATGCCGCAGACCCGCGAGCACGTGCTGCTCGCCCGTCAGGTCGGCGTGCCCTACATCCTGGTCGCGCTGAACAAGGCCGACGCGGTCGACGACGAGGAGCTGCTGGAGCTCGTCGAGATGGAGGTGCGCGAACTGCTGGCCGCCCAGGAATTCGACGAGGACGCCCCGGTGGTGCGGGTGTCGGCGCTGAAGGCGCTCGAGGGCGACGCGAAGTGGGTCGCGTCCGTCGAGGAGCTGATGAACGCGGTCGACGAGTCGATCCCGGACCCGGTCCGCGAAACCGACAAGCCGTTCCTGATGCCCGTCGAGGACGTCTTCACCATCACCGGCCGCGGCACGGTGGTCACCGGTCGTGTGGAGCGCGGCGTGATCAACGTGAACGAGGAAGTCGAGATCGTCGGCATCCGCCCGTCCACCACCAAGACCACCGTCACCGGTGTGGAGATGTTCCGCAAGCTGCTCGACCAGGGCCAGGCCGGCGATAACGTCGGGCTGTTGCTGCGCGGTGTGAAGCGTGAGGACGTCGAGCGCGGCCAGGTCGTGACCAAGCCCGGCACCACCACGCCGCACACCGAGTTCGAAGGTCAGGTCTACATCCTGTCCAAGGACGAGGGTGGCCGGCACACGCCGTTCTTCAACAACTACCGTCCGCAGTTCTACTTCCGCACCACCGACGTGACGGGTGTGGTGACGCTGCCGGAGGGCACCGAGATGGTGATGCCCGGTGACAACACCAACATTTCGGTGAAGCTGATCCAGCCCGTCGCCATGGATGAGGGTCTGCGGTTCGCGATCCGTGAGGGTGGCCGCACCGTCGGCGCCGGCCGGGTCACCAAGATCATCAAGTAAGTTTCCTGCGCGAGCAGACGTAAAAGCCCCCGAAACCTCCGGTTTTCGGGGGCTTTTACGTCTGCTCGCGCTAATGCCCGCACTGCTCCGAACTTGTGACCGGTAACACCATTGTGAGCGCTAGTCTGACACGAGCAATCCAGCCCCAAACCTGAAAAGTGAGGAGCAGGCCCGTGTTGGCGCGCTATATCAAGATGCAGTTGTTGGTGCTGTTGTGCGGCGGCCTAGTCGGGCCGATCTTCTTGATCGTCTACTTCACCCTCGGGCTGGGCAGCCTGGTGTCGTGGATGTTCTATGTCGGTCTGATCATCACCGTGGCCGACGTGCTTGTTGCGCTCGCGCTGACCAACTGGGGAGCAAAGACCGCAGCTAAGACTGCGGAGCTGGAGCGAAGCGGGGTGTTGGCGCTCGCGCAAATCACCGGGCTCACCGAGACCGGGACCCGGATCAACGAGCAACCCGTCGTCAAAGTGCACCTGCACATTTCCGGGCCCGGAATCATGCCGTTCGACAGCGAAGACCGAGTCATCGCCAGCGTAACCCGACTTGGGAATCTGACGGCCCGCAAACTGGTCGTGCTGGTCAATCCGACAACTCAGCAATACCTCATCGACTGGGAGCGAAGCGCTTTGGTCAACGGGCTGGTGCCCGCGCAGTTCACCGTCGCCGAAGACAACCGGACCTACGACCTCAGTGGACAGGCCGGTCCGTTGATGGAGATTCTGCAGATCCTCAAGGCCAACGGCATACCGCTCAATCGGATGGTCGACATCCGGTCGAATCTCGCGCTACGTCAGCAGATCCAAGCCGTGGTACGCCGCGCGGCCCAGCAGACACCGGCGGCCGCGGGCGGGCCACCCGCCGCCGGAATCCAGCAAGCGTCGATCGCCGAACGGCTGCAAGAGTTGGAATCGTTGCGTGCCAGCGGCGTGGTGAACGACGACGAATACGCTAGCAGGCGGGCTCAGATCATCTCCGAAATCTGAGCGTGAGTGGCGAGCAGACACGAAAGCCCCCTTCACCCGGCGTGTCGCGGAGCTTTTGCGTCTGCTCGGCCAAAGACGGAACCAACTAGAACACGTTTCAGTTTCGCTGCTAGCCTGACCAAATGGGATCACTGCAAGGGCGGGTGGCGTTCGTCACCGGCGCCGCCCGTGCCCAAGGCCGGTCACACGCGGTTCGGTTGGCCCGAGAAGGTGCCGACATCATCGCCCTAGATATCTGCGCGCCGGTGTCTGCCAGCCTGACCTATCCGCCAGCGACCCCGGAGGACCTCAACGAGACCGTGCGCGCGGTGGAAGCCGAGGGCCGCAAGGTGCTGGCCCGAGAGGCTGACATCCGCGACGACGCGGCGCTGCGGCAACTGGTCGCCGACGGTGTCGAGCAATTCGGCCGCCTCGACATTCTGGTGGCCAACGCAGGAGTGCTGGGCTGGGGCCGGGTCTGGGAACTCACCGATGAACAGTGGGACACGGTCATCGGCGTCAACCTGACCGGCACCTGGCGCACCCTTCGGGCCACGGTGCCCGCGATGATCGAGGCCGGCAACGGAGGTTCCATCGTGGTCGTCAGCTCTTCGGCGGGTCTGAAGGCGACGCCGGGCAATGGCCATTACGCCGCCAGCAAGCACGGCCTGGTCGCGCTGACCAACACGCTGGCGATCGAGCTTGGCGAATACGGGATCCGGGTCAACTCCATCCATCCCTACTCGGTCGACACCCCGATGATCGAGCCGGAGGCGATGATGCAGGTGTTCGCCAAGCATCCCCGCTTCGTGCACAGCTTCCCGCCAATGCCGTTGCAGTACAAGGGCTTCATGACTTCCGACGAGGTATCCGATGTCGTTGTGTGGCTCGCGGGTGACGGCTCGGGCACATTGTCGGGCACCCAGATTCCAGTGGACAAGGGCGCCTTGAAGTACTGATTGTCCATCGTGCTATGAACTCCACGTGGCCGAAAATGGGATCGTGATCGTCGGCGGCGGACTGGGCGCGGCCAGAACCGCCGAGCAACTGCGTCGAGCGGGTTATGCGGGCCGCCTCACCATTGTCAGCGACGAGGTGCACTTACCCTACGATCGGCCGCCGCTGTCCAAGGAGGTGTTGCGCAGCGAGGTCGACGATGTGGCGCTCAAACCGCGCGAGTTTTACGACGAGAAGGACATCACGCTGCGCCTGGGTGCGGCGGCATCCAGCCTGGACACCGCCGCCCAGACGGTCACCCTTGCAGATGGAACCGTGCTGGGGTACGACGAACTCGTGATCGCGACCGGTTTGGTGCCGCGCCGCATTCCGTCATTTTCCGATCTCGAGGGCATTCGGGTGTTGCGGTCGTACGACGAATGCATGGCGCTGCGTGAGCACGCGTCGTCGGCCAAGCACGCCGTTGTCGTTGGTGCCGGCTTCATCGGCTGTGAAGTCGCGGCCAGTCTGCGCGGCCTCGGTGTGGACGTGGTGCTGGTCGAGCCGCAGCCGACGCCGCTGGCCTCGGTTCTGGGCGAGCGGATCGGCGCGCTGGTGACGCGACTGCACCGGGACGAGGGGGTCGATGTGCGCACCGGCCTCGGGGTGGCAGAAGTGCGGGGAGAGCGACACGTCGACACCGTGGTGCTCACCGATGGCACGGAGGTGCCCGCCGATCTGGTGGTTGTCGGCATCGGGTCACACCCGGCGACCGATTGGCTGCAAGGCAGTGGCATCGAGATCGACAACGGCGTGATCTGCGATGAAGCCGGGCGCACCAGCGCGCCGAACGTGTGGGCGCTCGGCGATGTCGCCTCGTGGCGTGACGCGACGGGACACCAAGTGCGCGTGGAACATTGGAGCAACGTCGCCGACCAGGCTCGTGTGGTGGTGCCGGCGATGTTGGGCAACGACGTGCCGTCCAACGTGGTCGTGCCGTATTTCTGGAGCGACCAGTATGACGTCAAGATCCAGTGCCTGGGCGAGCCGGAGGCCACCGACACCGTCCACCTGGTCGAGGACGACGGCCGCAAGTTCCTGGCTTACTACGAGCGCGACGGTGTGCTGGTCGGTGTGGTCGGCGGCGGGTTACCCGGCAAGGTGATGAAGGTCCGCGCCAAGATCGCCGCCGGAACGCCGATCTCGGAAGTGCTGGACTGACCACTCCGCCCAGCGTCGACTTGTCGCGCCGGAAGACCGGTATTTCCCACGATAAGTCGACGTTCGTGGGCTAGAACTGGCCTAGAGCTCACCCAAGTAGAAGCGCGCGCCCTGATCGTCGCTGCACTCGGCGGTTATCCCGTATGGCTGACGCGCAGGCTCGGCCAGCACGGCGCCACCGGCCTCCCGAACCCGCGCGACCGCGGCGTCGATGTCGGCGACCGTCCACATCGGCACGGTGGCCGGACGGGTGCTGCCGCCCGCCACACCAGCCATCGGATGGGTGGCCTGCACCTGCCAGCCGTCCGCGATGCGGCCGGGCTCAAAGTTCCAGCCCAGCACCCGGCCGTAGAAGTCGCGAAACGCCGTCGAATCGGATACCTCGTAGGTGACATATGACAGCTCACCAGGCCCGGATCCGTTGAGCGCCAGACGTTTCCGGTCCGCAGCGGGCTCAAAGACCGCGAACGCCGCCCCTTGGGAATCGGTGGCGTCCAGGATGCTGCCGTGCTCGGTTTGACGGGTTTCGCCCGCCACGCCGCCTGCTTCGGCGATCGCCCGGCGGGCGGCTTCCAGATTGGTCACGGCGTAGCAGCAGAACAGGGTTGGGGTACCGGGGCTGGCGTAGATTCCCGTCGGAAGGTCGGTATTGATCACCCGATGTGTCGCCGGATCGTAGGTCCAGCCCAAGACGTGTCCGTAGAACGCGGCCGCGCGCTCGGCGTCGGGAACTCGCACCGAGACGTATCCGATGTCGCCGTGCCGGATCGGCGCCCTGATGGGTCCACTGAGCATCCAACGGTGACCGAACGGATCGATGATGGTCGCGTTGCGGGTGCCGTAGTTCTCCTCGATCTCGCGCACGACGGTGGCGCCGTGTTCGCGGGTTCGCTGCAATGCCGCGTCGGTGTCGAGCACATGCAGCATTAGGCTGACCGAGACCGCCTGCGGTTCAGGAGCTTTCAGCCCGAGTTCTGGATATTCGTCGGCCAGGTACAGTACTCCGCCGGCTATCTCGATCTCGGCGTGCCCAATTCGCCCGTCGTCCATAACGATTGGATCTCCAACTACGGCCCCGCCGAGGGCGTCGGTGTACCAGGCGATGGCCGCACGTGCGTTGGCGACGCAGAGGTAGGGCAGCGCGGCCGGGCGTGGCGGTGCCTCGGAAACTTCGGTCATGACAACTCCTTGCGGTAGGGAAAGTGCCGATTCCAGGCGCCGCCGTAGTTGCGCGGCGAACGCCGGATCGGGTTGCACCGGAAGGTCGTCGGTGTGCAGCACGCGCATTGGGTCACTCATGACGTGCCTCCCTCCGGATACTGCTTTCGGAACGCCCTTCGGGCCCGCACCAACAGCGCTTCGGTGGCGTGCACGGTTCGCCCAATCAGCTCGGCGCACTCGCCGACGGTGCAGTCGTCCATGTAGCGCAGCACCAGCACCGTGCGGTGTGGTTCGGTCAGCCGGGCCAGCACGCTCTCGGCGACCATGCGGTCCAGCTCGGCGTCCCAGTCGTCCCAGTTGTCCAAGCCGTCAACCGGCTCCGGCGGCTCGGCGACCGGCACGGGGTCACGGCGGCGCCGATAGTGGTCAGCCAGCTTGTGGCGGGCCACGCCGATCAGCCATGGAATCTCCATCGGCGGCGGATCGCTCGTGGGTGCCGCAGCGCGCACTGTCTCGCAAGCCGCCAGAAACGTCTCTGACGTCAAGTCCTCGGCCGTCCCGCGATCACTACAGCGCCGGACGAAGTACCCGTACACCACCGGAAGAGCCTCGTCGTACAGCGCCAACAGCGCGCAGGCAGCGTCGCGATAGCGGTCCGCTTGGGCGCTCACAATCTTATCGTCGCGGTTGCGACCCAAACTCCGACGCGGGAGAGCAAAAAATCTACCGCCAGTGCACCGGTGGGCCGTGCGGATGGCATTCGCCGAGAACCCGCGACTGGCCGCCCGGCCAGCTACGCGAGCGCACCAGGAATGTGATCGGAGCACCGGGAGCGTCCCGAGCGGGCTCAAGGGTGAGGTGCGCAAACGGCGATCGGACGTCGGCTTGGGTGGCCAGTGCATCGATCGCCCCGGCGACCGCGGCCTGTTCCTCGGAGGAAAGGTACTGCCAGGTGATCGAATGCCATAACACGGTCAACGCGCCGCCGGCCAAGGCAAGCGCGGCGAGCGCGTCGGCCGCCGTCCGCCGCTCGAGCCGTGCCGGGACACTTCGGGCAACCGCGATGGCACCACGCAACCGGCGCATGCGAGCGTCCTGGTCGGGCCAGACGTAGCTCAACGCCGTCATCTCCCCGTCGGCGCCGGTGACGTCGATCGGCGCGATGTCATAACCGTGCCGCTCGACGATCCGCACCGCACCATGCGGTGGCAGCACACCCAGCCACGCGTCATCGATGGTGACCGGCGAATCGGGTGGCCCCCACTGGCCGCCGACGTAGCGGTAGTGGTACTGGTCCGCCCGCAGGTTGAGTCCGGCGCTAGACCCGATCTCGAAAAGCCTTATCGGCAAATCGAATCCACGGTTTATTCGCAGCAGGCCGCCAATAAGCGCGGCAGCTCGGCCCACTTCATTGGTCTGCGGTGGTTGATCAAGGGCCGCACGCAGCGGGTCGGCGTAGTTGGCTGCAACACAAAGGATTTGCGGCCAGGCGGCCTGGGCCTCCCAGGTACCACCGGTGCTGGGATACCAGTGGCGCAATCGCGCTGCCCGGCCGTCAAGCACCAACCGGTGCAGGCCGCCAAGCAGCCGAAGCGGCACCGCTTGTTCTGCAGGCGCAGCCTCGTGACCGGACAGAATCGTCGCGAAGATCCCGCCCGCTTCGACGTCGGTGGCCACCAGCTCGAACAGCTCGCCGTACATCGGCGAACCCGAGGAGGCACAGAACCGCCCTTGCGAACGCAGTGTGTGCAGCAGGTGCTCGGCGTTCATGGGCTAAGCCGGTCCAGTCCGGCGCCGACGACGTCGAACGCGTTGCCGAGTGCCTCGGGCAGCGGGACGGACCCGTCGCTCAGCCAGTGCTCGTAGGCGCTCAACGCGACCCCGAGCATGGTCCACGCGACGGTTCGGGGCGCTAGATCGGTTGCTTGGGCGCGCGTCCTGCGCGCGACGAATTCGGCGATCACTTCTCGCCAACCGCCATACATGGTCATCGAGTACGCCTGCAGCTCAGGCGTTTGCAGGATGACTCGCATGCGCTGGCGGTGCCGGATGGTCTCGCACTCGTCGAAGGTGTTGAACGCCAACAGCGCGGCGCGTAGCGCCTCGCGCAGCGGTACTCGCGGATCGACATTGTCGAGCAGGTCCCGAAGGTATGCCAGGTGGGTGTCGAAATCGCCCCACGGAATGGCGTTCTTGGAGGCGTAGTAGCGAAATAGGGTGCGGCGCGCGATGCCGGCCGCCTGTGCGACGTCCTCGACGCTGACCTCGGCGAACCCCCGCGCGGCAAACAGGTCGATGGCAACGTTGCTGATGTGATTCGGTGTCGTCGAGCGGCGCCGGCCCACTCGCGAGTCGTGGCGCATCAGACCCGCCCTTCCTTTTCGGCACTCGATGCCATATTGTGGCCAGATCGACCGATCGATGTCGAGTCCCTTTGACGAAAGGCTATTCACGTGGACCGTGAGACCGAGACTGACGCCGAGCTCGTCACCGAAACCCTGGTTGAAGAGGTTTCCATCGACGGCATGTGCGGGGTCTACTGACGGCGTGTTCGACCCCGATCGCGGCTGGCAGCTGCACCCTCAGGTGGCCGTACGACCGGAGCCGTTTGGGGCACTGCTCTATCACTTCGGCACTCGCAAGCTGTCGTTCCTGAAAAATCGCACCATCCTCACCGTGGTGCAGTCGCTGGCCGACCATCGCGACGTCCGGTCCGCGTGCCGCGCCGCCGGGGTCGACGACTGCGATCAGGATCCATATCTGCGTGCGCTGGGCGTGCTGGCTGGTTCCAACATGCTGGTGGCCAAGGAGGTCGAGTGAAAGCGGCGATGCCCCGGCTCGTCGAGCAATTCGAGCGTGGACTGGATGCGCCCATCTGCCTGACGTGGGAACTGACCTATGCGTGCAACCTGGCGTGTGTGCATTGCCTGTCGTCTTCGGGCAAACGCGATCCGCGGGAGTTGTCCACCCGCCAATGCAAGGACATCATCGACGAGCTGGAGCGCATGCAGGTGTTTTACGTAAACATTGGCGGTGGCGAACCCACTGTGCGCCCGGACTTTTGGGAGCTGGTGGACTACGCCACCGCACACCACGTCGGCGTGAAATTCTCCACCAATGGCGTGCGAATCACTCCCGAGGTGGCCGCGCGGTTGGCGGCAAACGACTACGTGGATGTCCAGATTTCGCTCGACGGTGCGACCGCTGAAGTGAATGACGCCGTTCGCGGCCCCGGATCATTCGACATGGCGTTGCAGGCGCTGGAAAACCTGGCCGAGGCGGGCTTCTCCAATGCGAAGATCTCGGTTGTCGCCACCCGCCACAATGTCGACCAGCTCGACGAATTCGCAGCCCTGGCAAGCCGTTACGGTGCCACTCTGCGAATTACCCGACTGCGCCCGTCGGGACGGGGCGCGGATGTTTGGGACGAGCTGCATCCTACCGCCGCCCAGCAGATCCAGCTTTATGACTGGCTGGTCGCCAAGGGTGAGCGAGTGCTCACCGGTGACTCCTTCTTTCACCTGGCACCGCTCGGCCGGTCCGGTGCGCTGGCTGGGCTGAATATGTGCGGGGCCGGCCGCGTGGTTTGTCTGATCGATCCGGTGGGTGACGTGTACGCGTGTCCGTTCGCGATCCATGATCGCTTCCTCGCGGGAAATATTCTGTCCGACTCCGGCTTTGGGACTGGCTTCGCCAACGTCTGGAAGAACGCCCCGCTGTTTCGTGAGCTGCGTGAGCCCCAATCCGCGGGAGCCTGCGGTAGCTGCGGGCACTACGACAGCTGCCGGGGTGGCTGCATGGCGGCAAAGTTCTTCACCGGTCTGCCGCTGGACGGACCGGATCCTGAATGCGTCCAGGGTCACGGCGCACCGGCATTGGCGGGCGAGCGGGACACGCCGCGACCGCGCGTCGACCACTCCCGAGGCCGGCGGATCAGCGCGCCAGTGCCCCTCACCTTGTCGATGCGACCGCCAGACCGGCTTTGCAATGAAAGCCCCGTATAGCTATGGCCGACGAGTGGTTTGAAACGGTAGCGATCGCGCAGCAACGCGCGAAACGTCGGTTGCCGAAATCCGTTTATTCGTCCCTGATTTCGGCAAGTGAAAAGGGAATCACGGTCGCCGACAATGTCGCAGCATTTAGCGAACTCGGCTTCGCGCCGCATGTTGTTGGCGCAACAGAAAAGCGCGACGTGTCGACGACTGTTATGGGGCAAGATATTTCGCTACCAGTAATCATCTCGCCGACCGGCGTACAGGCGGTCGATCCCGACGGGGAGGTTGCCGTCGCGCGGGCCGCGGCGGCCCGGGGCACGGCGATGGGACTGTCGTCGTTCGCCAGCAAGCCGATCGAGGAAGTCATCGCCGCCAACCCCAAGATCTTCTTCCAGGTCTACTGGCTGGGTGGCCGCGATGCGATCGCCGAGCGTATCGAACGGGCGCGGCAGGCCGGCGCGGTCGGCCTGATCGTCACCACCGATTGGACGTTCTCGCACGGGCGTGACTGGGGCAGCCCCAAGATCCCCGAAGAGATGAACCTGCGAACCATCCTGCGGTTGTCGCCGGAGGCGATCACCAAGCCCCGGTGGCTGTGGAAGTTCGCAAAGACGATGCGACCGCCGGACCTGCGGGTGCCCAATCAGGGCCGGCGCGACGAGCCTGGCCCGCCGTTCTTCGCCGCTTACGGGGAATGGATGGGCACCCCCCCGCCGACCTGGGCAGACATTGCCTGGCTGCGGGAATCGTGGGGCGGACCGTTCATGCTCAAGGGCGTGATGCGGGTCGACGATGCCAAAAGGGCTGTAGATGCCGGTGTTTCGGCGATCTCGGTGTCCAATCACGGCGGCAACAACCTGGATGGCACGCCCGCGTCGATTCGTGCGCTGCCCGCCGTGGCGGCAGCCGTCGGCGACCAGGTCGAGGTTCTGCTTGACGGCGGCATCCGGCGGGGGAGCGACGTCGTCAAGGCGGTGGCGTTGGGAGCTCGTGCGGTGATGATTGGCCGTGCCTACCTGTGGGGCCTCGCCGCGGCCGGCCAGTCGGGTGTGGAGAACGTTCTCGACATCTTGCGCGGCGGGATTGACTCGGCCCTGATGGGCCTCGGACGTGCCTCGGTTCACGACCTCGGACCGGACGACATCCTGGTTCCCGCGGGGTTCGTGCGCGAGCTAGGCATGCCGTCGTGAAACGCGTGGGCGGTTTCGGCGGCACCCTACTATCACAGAGTTAGCGACCCCGGAAGGCCGTGTAATCGCGCGGAAGGAAATTCTGGTACTGGCGGGACAGCCGTGGCGGACGAGTTTAATTTCGTCGGTCTAAGTGGCTAGGCGGGAAAAAAATTCAGTAAATCAGATAACAATTGGTGCACGCCAGGTGAATTCGTCTTACCATCGGCAAGTGCCCGTACTCGGCGAACTGGGGAGTGCGACGTCGAGGCAGTTACAGATATCCACCTCGCCGTCAATATTGATCCCGCTGGGATCCACCGAACAGCACGGTCCACACCTGCCGCTCGATACCGACACCCGGATTGCGACAGCCGTCGCCCGGGCCGTCACCGAACGCCTCGATTGGCTGCTGGCGCCGGCCATCGCCTACGGTGCCAGCGGCGAGCATCAAAGTTTCGCTGGAACGATCTCTATCGGCACCGAAGCCCTGACGATGCTGCTGGTTGAGTATGGCCGCTCGGCCGCCTGCTGGGCCGGGCGGCTAGTCTTCGTCAATGGCCACGGCGGCAATGTCGGTGCGTTGCAGCGGGCTATAGGCTTGCTGCGATCAGAAGGTCGCGACGCGGGATGGTGCCCCTGTGCCTCAGCTGGCGCTGACGCCCACGCCGGCCATACCGAAACATCCCTGTTGCTGCATCTTTCACCGGCCGATGTGCTCACCGACCGGTGGCGCGCGGGCAATGGCGCTTCGTTGTCCGATCTGCTGCCGTCGATGAGACGCGGCGGCGTTGCGGCGGTCAGCCCGATAGGAGTGCTCGGGGACCCGACGACCGCGACCGCCGACGACGGGAAACGGATTTTTGCCGAGATGGTCGACGATTGTGCGGGCCGAATCGCCCGGTGGGTGCCGGGGCCCAACGGGATGCTGACATGACGGCAACGCGACTGCCCGACGGGTTCGCGGTGCAGGTTGACCGTCGCGTGCGGGTGCTTGGCCACGGTGCAGCCCTGCTCGGAGGCTCACCGACGCGGTTGCTGCGGTTGGCTCCCGCCGCACAAGACATGATCTCCGATGGCCGCCTCAAGGTTTGCGACGAGGTCAGTGCGCAGTTGGCCCGCACCCTGCTGGACGCCACCGTCGCGCATCCACGTCCGGCGGGTGGCCCGTCGCATCGTGATGTCACCGTCGTTATACCGGTCCGCGACAACGCATCTGGTCTGCGGCGGTTGGTGACTTCGCTACGCGGACTGCGTGTCATCGTGGTGGACGACGGGTCGGCATACCCGGTTGAGCTGGACGACTTGGCTGGCGCGCACTGCGACATCGAAGTGCTACACCACCCCCGCAGCAAGGGACCGGCGGCCGCGCGCAACACCGGGCTGGCGGCGTGCACCACCGACTTCGTAGCCTTCCTGGATTCCGATGTGGCGCCGCGACGTGGATGGCTGGAGGCACTGCTCGGCCACTTTTGCGATCCCACGGTCGCGCTGGTCGCACCACGCATCGTCGGCCTGTCACAAAGCGAGAATGTGGTAGCTCGCTACGAGGCGGTGCACTCGTCACTCGATCTTGGTCAGCGCGAAGCGCCGGTGCTCCCGCACAGCACGGTGTCCTACGTGCCCAGTGCGGCGATCGTCTGCCGCAGCTCGGCAATCCGGGAGGTTGGCGGGTTCGACGAGACGATGCAGTCCGGCGAAGACGTCGACCTGTGCTGGCGGCTCATCGAGGCCGGCGCTCGGCTGCGCTATGAGCCTATTGCGCTGGTCGCGCACGACCATCGCACGGAATTGCGGGACTGGCTCGCGCGCAAGGCGTTTTACGGCGGCTCGGCGGCTCCGCTCTCGGTACGGCATCCTGACAAGACCGCGCCGGTGGTGATCTCCGGCTGGGCACTGATTGCTTGGGTCCTCATGTCGCTGGGTACCGGCATTGCTCAGCTGGCTTCGCTGATCATGGCCCTGGTGACGGGCCGTCGGATCGCGAAGGCCATGCGCGGCGCCGAGACGTCGTTCTGGGATGTCCTCGCGGTTGCCACCCGCGGGTTGTGGGCGGCGGCGCTGCAACTGGCATCGGCGCTGTGCCGGCACTACTGGCCGGTGGCCTTGCTCGCCGCGATTCTGTCGCGCCACTGTAGGCGGGTCGTTGTGATAGCGGCTGTGGTGGATGGCGTGGTTGACTGGCTGCGCCGCAGGGAGGCCACCGATGGCGCTGCGGAACCGATCGGGTTACTGACCTTCCTGTTGCTCAAGCGCGTCGACGACCTGGCCTACGGCATCGGCCTGTGGTACGGGGTGCTGCGGGAACGCAACATCGGTGCGCTCAAGCCGCAGATTCGGACGTAACCGCCGCCTTGACTGCAGACGTCCGGCATAGCGATGTCTTGATCGTCGGTGCTGGAAGCGCCGGATCGGTTGTTGCTGAGCGCCTTTCCGCCGATCCCGCTTGTATGGTGACGGTGCTCGAGGCCGGCCCCGGACTCGCCGATCCCGGAGTGCTGGCTCAGACCGCCAACGGCCTGCAACTGCCCATCGGCGCCGGCAGCCCCCTGGTCGAGCGGTATCAGACCCAGCTGACAGATCGACCGGTTCGCCGGCTGGCGATCGTGCGGGGAGCAACGCTGGGCGGTTCCGGCGCCATCAACGGCGGCTACTTCTGCCGTGGATTGCCGCGCGACTTCGATGGCTATTCGATCTCCGGCTGGGCGTGGTCCGACGTCCTCGAACACTTTCGGGCAATCGAAACCGACATGGATTTCGATGGTCCCGCCCATGGCCGCGCCGGTCCCATCCCGGTTCGTCGGACGCACGACATGACGGGCACCACGGAGATTTTCATAGCTGCCGCCGAACGCGCCGGTTTTTCCTGGATCGCTGATCTCAATGATGTGGGACCCGAGGTCGTTTCGGGGATTGGTGCGGTCCCGCTCAACATCGTCGATGGGGTGCGGACCGGCTCGGGGGCGGGATATCTGATACCCGCGCTGGGCCGGGCCAACCTGACACTGATCGAGCAGACGCGGGCACTTCGCCTGCGCTTTTCGGGCGGGCCCCGGCGACACACAGCCGTGGGTGTTGACGCGACTGGCCCGACAGGTTCGAGCATCTTTACCGCCGACCGAATCGTGTTGTGCGCCGGTGCGATTGAATCTGCACATCTGCTGATGCTTTCCGGTATCGGCGACCCGGCAATGCTGCGGGCCGCTGGATTGCCAGTGGTGGCGGCGCTGCCGGTCGGCATAAGTTGTAGCGATCACCCCGAATGGGTACTGCCGACCACGTGGACCGTCGCCGCCCAACGTCCGGCTGTAGAGGTGGTGCTCAGCACCGATGATGATCTCGAGATTAGGCCGTATACAGGCGGTTTCGTAGCAATGACCGGCAACGGCACCCCCGGACATCCCGACTGGCCGCATATCGGGGTAGCACTCATGCAGCCCCGTGCCCGGGGGCGAATCAGCGTGGTTTCACCCGATCCCTGGGTCGCACCCCGTATTGAGCACCATTACGACAGCGAGCCGGAGGATGTAGCAGCGCTACGTCGCGGCATGGAATTGGCGCGCGAAATAGCGGGTTTGACAACAGGAATCGGTGAGCCAGCGTGGTCGACGTGTCAGCATCTGTGTGGCAGCGCGCCGATGGGCGTCGACGGTGATCCGAAAGCCGTTGTGGACCAACGGTGCCGCGTTCGCGGAGTCGAGAACCTGTGGGTAATTGATGGTTCCATCCTGCCGGTGATCACCAGCCGTGGTCCGCACGCAACCATCGTGATGCTGGCGCACCGCGCGGCGGAGTTCGTTGAGCGGACATGATCGCTCAGAAGCTGGGCGTTGCCGCCCTCAGCTGGATCGCCTCCGCTCGACCCGCCGGGGACGTTGTCCCCGCCGGCGCGGCCCGCGCCGCCGGCCCGGCGGGCAACGGCGTTAGCGCCGCTGGCGAGCCGACCTCCGCGGCCACCGGCCCCGCCGACTCGGCCGCTACGAGAGGCTGGAATGGCGGACGCACCGTCGGCCCGACCGACCCCGCAGGCACCGTTGATCCCATCGGCACCGCCCGTCCCACCGGCACCGCCGACGGACCGGCCGAACCCGGCGTTACCACGGCGCTGGCCGGCTGCGTAGGTATCGCCGTTGCCGCACGGAATGCCGCCGTTGGCGTCGTTGCGCCGGTGGCCGGAGCCCCGTGGTAGGCGGCGCCGGTCAGTAGACCACCCAATAGCGCCTGGCTGGGGGCGCCGATCGCAGAGGCACCCTGCCCGGCGGTCTGCAAAGTCGAATTGTTCGTGGCCTCGCTGAGCGCGTACTGCTCCGCGCCGGAACTCATAAGCTGCACAAATTGACTGTGGAAGGCCTCCGCCTGAGCGCTGAGAAGCTGATATGTCTGTGCGCGCGCGGCGAACAGTGCCGCTAGCCACGCCGATATCTCGTCGGCACCCGCGGGGAACACCGCCCCCGATGTAGGGACAGCCGCCAGTGCGCTGGCATTGCTGATCGTCGAACCTATGCTCGCCAAATCAGTTGCTGCCGCAGCAACATAGTCAGGCACCGCACTGACAAATGACATTTCGCCCCCTCCAGCTAGACAGAGATCGTTATGCCCGGCGTGCGGTCCGCTTAAACCTTTAGTCCGGCGGGTATCAGCGAAGGAACTGCTCACTTCCATGTGGGCCAGCGCGGCGCCCAGCCACAAGTGCACGCCGAAGCCGAAAGCCAAGTGTTTATTGGGGTTTCGCACGACATCGAAGCGAAACGGTTCGTCGAACACCTCGTCGTCCCGGTTGGCGGAGACTACGACAGATACCCCGACGCGCCGTTAGGGATGGGCACGCCACGTATGACGGTGTCCTCGGTGGCGGTGCGCATCCCCTGCTTGACGGGCGTCAACCGGGGGATCGTCGCCTCGGTGGCCTGCGGCATCAGGTCTGGCGGGTCGTCGGTGTCGGCGGTGGGTGGGATTTGGCCGAAGCGGTGATCTAAGGCATACTGTTCAGGTTGTCTTGCGCCGGGTTTGCGCCTGGCCGGGCATACGACCAGCGCCCAAACGGGCGCGTCCGGTCCCAACCTTGGAGAGCGACGAATTTCGGCCGGTTCCGAGGCTGCGTGCGGGTGACACGCCCGAGCGCGGGGGCCGGTGGACCACGACTAGTAAACAGCGGCGCAGTATCCGGCGCGACGCTAACTCGGCCAGGGATGGGCCTGGGTCGACCGGCGCGCTGGGGGCACCAGGTCCAGGTACCGGGCCTGGCATTGGGAGATGAGGTAGGAAAGCGTGGCGGGACAGAAGATCCGCATCAGGCTCAAGGCCTACGACCATGAGGCTATTGATGCTTCGGCGCGAAAGATCGTCGAGACCGTCGTCCGCACGGGCGCTAGCGTCGTGGGCCCGGTGCCATTGCCGACCGAGAAGAACGTGTATTGCGTCATCCGCTCTCCGCACAAGTACAAGGACTCGCGCGAGCACTTTGAGATGCGCACCCACAAGCGGTTGATCGACATCCTCGATCCGACGCCGAAGACCGTTGACGCCCTCATGCGTATCGATCTGCCGGCCAGTGTCGACGTCAACATCCAGTAGGAGATTCGGCGAGCAATGGCGAGACAGGGAAATTCCGCCGCGCGGCGGGGCATTCTGGGTACCAAGCTGGGCATGACGCAGGTATTCGACGAAAACAACAGGGTTGTGCCGGTGACGGTGGTCAAGGCGGGGCCGAACGTGGTGACCCGCATCCGCACCCCGGAGCGTGACGGGTACTGCGCCGTGCAGCTGGCCTATGGCGAGATCAGTCCTCGCAAGGTCAACAAGCCGTTGAGCGGCCAGTACACCGCCGCGGGCGTCAACCCACGGCGTCACCTGGCCGAGTTGCGCCTGGACGACGCGGACGCGGTCGCCGAATACGAGGTGGGTCAGGAACTGACGGCGGAGATCTTTGCCGACGGCAGCTACGTCGATGTGACGGGCACTTCCAAGGGCAAGGGCTACGCCGGCACCATGAAACGGCACGGTTTTCGCGGCCAGGGCGCCAGCCACGGCGCTCAAGCAGTGCACCGCCGGCCGGGCTCGATCGGTGGCTGTTCCACTCCCGCGCGGGTGTTCAAGGGCACCCGGATGTCTGGCCGCATGGGCAACGACCGGGTGACTGTGCAGAACCTGTTGGTGCACAAGGTCGATGCCGAGAACGGCGTGCTGTTGATCAAGGGTGCGGTCCCCGGGCGTACCGGTGGACTGGTGGTGGTCCGCAGCGCGATCAAGCGAGGTGAGAAGTAATGGCTGCCAAGACCCTGAAAATTGATGTAAAGACGCCGGCCGGCAAGGTCGACGGCTCCATCGAGCTGCCGGCCGAACTGTTTGATGTCCCGGCGAACATCGCGCTGATGCACCAGGTGGTCACCGCACAGCGTGCGGCGGCCCGTCAGGGTACGCATTCGACCAAGACACGTGGCGACGTCAGCGGCGGTGGCCGTAAGCCGTACCGGCAGAAGGGAACCGGCCGCGCCCGGCAGGGTTCGACGCGGGCCCCCCAGTTCACCGGTGGCGGCGTTGTGCACGGTCCCCAGCCGCGCGACTACAGCCAGCGCACACCCAAGAAGATGATCGCCGCGGCATTGCGCGGGGCGCTGTCCGACCGGGCACGCAACGGACGCATCCACGCGGTCACCGAGCTGGTGGAAGGTCAGACCCCTTCCACTAAGAGCGCCAAGGCATTCCTGGGCACGCTGACGGACCGCAAGCAGGTGCTGGTGGTCATCGGACGCAGCGACGAGGCGGGTGCGAAAAGCGTGCGCAACCTGCCCGGCGTGCACGTCCTGGCGCCCGACCAGCTCAACACCTATGACGTGCTGCGCGCCGACGACGTGGTGTTCAGCGTGGAGGCGCTTAACGCCTACATCGCAGCAAACACAGCCAACACGGATACGCCCGAGGAGGTAACGGCGTAGATGGCGACCATCGCTGATCCCCGCGACATCATCCTGGCCCCGGTCATCTCGGAGAAGTCCTACGGGTTGCTCGACGACAATGTGTACACGTTTGTGGTGCACCCCGATTCGAACAAGACGCAGATCAAGATCGCGGTTGAGAAGATCTTTTCCGTCAAGGTCGCATCGGTGAACACCGCGAACCGGCAGGGCAAGCGCAAGCGCACCAGGACCGGATACGGCAAGCGCAAGAGCACCAAGCGCGCCATCGTCACGCTGGCGCCGGGCAGCAAGCCGATCGACCTGTTCGGAGCACCGGCCTAGCCCGCCGCGCGCGAGAGAAAGACCTGATTAGACATGGCAATTCGCAAGTACAAGCCGACGACACCCGGTCGTCGCGGCGCCAGCGTTTCCGATTTCGCCGAGATCACCCGGTCAACGCCGGAGAAGTCGTTGGTGCGCCCGCTGCACGGTCACGGCGGCCGCAACGCCCATGGACGGATTACCACGCGCCACAAGGGCGGTGGCCACAAGCGTGCCTACCGGGTGATCGACTTCCGCCGCAACGACAAGGACGGTGTCAACGCCAAGGTCGCTCACATCGAGTACGACCCGAACCGCACCGCGCGCATCGCGCTGCTCCACTTTCTAGATGGGGAGAAGCGGTACATCATTGCCCCGAACGGACTTTCGCAGGGTGACGTGGTGGAGTCCGGCGCCAACGCCGACATCAAGCCGGGAAACAACCTGCCGTTGCGCAACATTCCGGCCGGTACGTTGGTGCACGCCGTCGAGCTGCGGCCCGGCGGTGGCGCCAAGCTCGCCCGGTCGGCCGGGTCGAGCATCCAGTTGCTCGGCAAGGAAGGCAGTTACGCGTCGTTGCGCATGCCCAGCGGCGAGATCCGCCGGGTCGATGTCCGCTGCCGCGCGACCGTCGGCGAGGTGGGCAATGCCGAGCAGGCAAACATCAACTGGGGCAAGGCCGGTCGGATGCGCTGGAAGGGCAAGCGCCCGTCGGTGCGTGGTGTGGTGATGAACCCGGTCGACCACCCGCACGGCGGTGGTGAGGGGAAGACCTCCGGCGGCCGGCATCCGGTCAGCCCGTGGGGCAAGCCCGAGGGCCGCACCCGTAACCCGAACAAAGCGAGCAACAAGCTCATCGTCCGGCGCCGGCGCACCGGCAAGAAGCACGGGCGTTAGCGTGAACGAAGTCTCAGGGAGTAGCCAACTATGCCACGCAGCCTGAAGAAGGGTCCGTTCGTCGACGATCATCTGCTCAAGAAGGTCGACGTGCAGAACGAGAAGAACACCAAGCAGGTCATCAAGACCTGGTCGCGGCGCTCGACCATCATTCCGGACTTCATCGGGCACACGTTTGCCGTGCACGACGGCCGCAAGCATGTCCCGGTGTTCGTCACCGAGTCGATGGTTGGCCACAAGCTCGGTGAGTTCGCGCCGACGCGCACCTTCAAGGGGCACATCAAGGACGACCGGAAGGCCAAACGGCGATGAGCACCACCACGACTGAGTTTCCGTCGGCGACGGCCAAGGCACGCTTCGTGCGGGTGTCGCCGAGGAAGGCGCGCCGGGTGATCGACCTGGTGCGTGGCCGGTCGGTGTCCGATGCGCTCGACATTCTGCGCTGGGCGCCGCAGGCCGCCAGCGAGCCGGTGGCCAAGGTGATCGCCAGCGCGGCGGCCAACGCGCAGAACAACAACGGGCTGGACCCGGCCACCCTGGTCGTTGCCACGGTCTACGCCGACGAGGGCCCCACTGCCAAGCGCATCCGTCCGCGTGCCCAGGGCCGTGCGTTCCGAATTCGCAGGCGAACCAGCCACATCACGGTGGTGGTGGAAAGCCGGCCGACCAAGGACCAGCGTTCCGCGAAGTCGTCGCGGGCGCGCCGGGCCGAAGGCAGCAAGGCTGCCGCTAAGGCACCCGCCAAGAAGGCCCCGGCCACCAAAGCGGCGGCCACCAAGGCGCCGGCCGAGAAAACGGCCGCCAAAAAGGCGCCCGCAAAGAAAGCACCCGCCAAGACTTCTGAGACTTCTGAAGCGAAGGGAGGCTCAGACTAGTGGGCCAGAAGATCAATCCGCACGGCTTCCGGCTAGGTATTACCACCGATTGGAAGTCGCGCTGGTACGCCGACAAGCAGTACGCGGACTACGTCAAAGAAGACGTAGCGATCCGCCGGCTGCTGTCCAGCGGTCTGGAGCGCGCCGGGATTGCCGACGTGGAGATCGAGCGGACCCGCGACCGGGTCCGGGTGGACATCCACACCGCCCGTCCCGGCATCGTGATCGGCCGCCGCGGTACCGAGGCCGACCGGATCCGTGCAGACCTGGAGAAGTTGACCGGCAAGCAGGTGCAGCTCAACATCCTCGAAGTCAAAAACCCGGAGTCCCAAGCGCAATTGGTGGCCCAGGGGGTCGCCGAGCAGCTGAGCAACCGGGTCGCGTTCCGCCGGGCGATGCGCAAGGCGATCCAGTCGGCGATGCGTCAGCCCAACGTCAAGGGCATCCGGGTGCAGTGCTCGGGCCGGCTCGGCGGCGCGGAGATGAGCCGCTCGGAGTTCTACCGCGAGGGCCGCGTGCCGCTGCACACCTTGCGGGCAGACATCGACTACGGCCTGTACGAAGCCAAGACCACCTTCGGCCGGATCGGCGTGAAGGTGTGGATTTACAAGGGTGACATCGTCGGCGGCAAGCGCGAATTGGCTGCGGCCGCGCCGGCGGGCGCCGAGCGCCCACGTCGCGAGCGGCCGTCGAGCACCCGTCCGCGTCGCAGCGGTGCGTCCGGCACCACGGCGACCGGCACCGACGCGGGCCGCGCCGTAGGCAGTGAGGAAGCCGCCGCTGGGTCGTCGGAAGATGTGGCCACGGCCGTCGACACGCAGAGCACGGAGAGCTGAATCATGTTGATTCCCCGCAAAGTTAAACACCGCAAGCAACACCATCCCCGCCAGCGTGGCATCGCCAGTGGCGGCACCACGGTGAACTTCGGCGACTACGGCATCCAGGCCCTGGAGCACGCTTACGTCACCAACCGGCAGATCGAGTCCGCTCGTATCGCCATCAACCGGCACATCAAGCGTGGCGGCAAGGTGTGGATCAACATCTTCCCGGACCGCCCGTTGACCAAGAAGCCCGCCGAGACCCGGATGGGTTCGGGTAAGGGCTCGCCGGAGTGGTGGGTGGTCAACGTCAAGCCTGGCCGCGTGCTTTTCGAGCTCAGCTATCCCAATGAGCAGACGGCACGCGCCGCGCTGACCCGTGCCATCCACAAGTTGCCGATCAAGGCACGCATCGTGACCCGAGAGGAGCAGTTCTGATGGCAGTGGGAGTTTCCCCTGGCGAACTGCGCGAGCTTACCGACGAAGAGCTGACCGAGCGCTTGCGCGAATCCAAGGAAGAGCTGTTCAATCTGCGCTTCCAGATGGCGACTGGGCAGCTTACGAACAACCGCCGGCTCCGCACGGTGCGTCAGGAAATCGCGCGGATTTACACCGTGCTGCGTGAACGAGAACTGGGTCTGGCTGCTGGGCCCGATGGTGCCCCCGAGAACGAAGCGTGAAGGAATCGTGATGGCAGAGGCTAAGACCGGCGCGAAAGCGGCCCCCGCAGCGAAGAAGACGGCGGCCAAGAAGGCTGCGCCGAAGGTGGCAGCACCGAAGGACGCCACGCCGAAGGACAAGGGCCCCAAGCACACCCCGCGCACTCCGAAGCCGCGCGGCCGTCGCAAGACCCGCATCGGCTATGTGGTGAGCGACAAGATGCAAAAAACCATTGTGGTCGAGTTGGAAGATCGCATGCGGCACCCGCTGTACGGCAAGATCATCCGCACCACCAAGAAGGTTAAGGCTCACGACGAGGACAGCATCGCGGGCATCGGTGACCGTGTCTCGCTGATGGAGACGCGTCCGCTGTCGGCGACCAAACGCTGGCGTCTCGTCGAGATCCTCGAGAAGGCCAAGTAACGGCCGCGAGCAGACGCAAAAACCCCCGACACGCCGAGCGTGTCGGGGGTTTTACGTCTCTCTCGCCCTCGGGCGTTTGTTGGTTGGGCGGACTAGCCTGTCGGCAGGTGTAATCTGCACGCGATATCTGGGCAAGTCCACTGCGGGAGTGAGGCCAGCGAAGGTGACCGAATTCAACGGCAAGATTGAGCTGGATATTCGCGACTCGGAACCGGACTGGGGTCCCTACGCTGCGCCGACGGCACCGGAGAACTCACCAAACATCCTCTACCTGGTCTGGGACGACACCGGAATCGCGACCTGGGACTGCTTTGGCGGCCTGGTTGAGATGCCCGCCATGACCCGGATCGCCGAGCGCGGCGTGCGATTGTCGCAATTTCACACCACCGCACTGTGCTCCCCGACGAGGGCGGCGCTGTTGACCGGTCGCAACGCGACCACCGTCGGCATGGCCACCATCGAAGAATTCACCGACGGTTTCCCCAACTGCAACGGCCGCATCCCAGCCGACACCGCGCTGCTGTCCGAGGTGCTCGCCGAACGGGGCTACAACACCTACTGCGTGGGCAAGTGGCATCTGACGCCACTCGAGGAATCCAGTATGGCGGCGACCAAGCGGCACTGGCCGACCTCGCGCGGGTTCGAGCGATTCTACGGCTTCATGGGCGGCGAGACCGACCAGTGGTACCCCGACCTGGTGTACGACAACCACCCGGTGAACCCGCCCGGCACGCCCGAGGACGGTTACCACTTGTCCAAGGACATCGCCGACAAGACGATCGAGTTCATTCGCGACGCCAAGGTGATTGCACCCGACAAGCCGTGGTTCAGCTATGTGTGCCCGGGTGCCGGGCACGCCCCGCATCACGTTTTCAAGGAATGGGCCGATAAGTACGCCGGCCGATTCGACATGGGCTACGAGAAATACCGCGAGATTGTGCTGGAAAAGCAGAAGTCGATGGGGATCGTCCCGCCCGAAACCGAATTGTCGCCCATCAACCCGTATCTCGATGTGAAGGGGCCACAAGGCGAGTCGTGGCCACTACAGGACACGGTGCGCCCCTGGGACTCGCTCGGCGATGAGGAGAAGAAGCTGTTCACCCGGATGGCCGAGGTATTCGCCGGCTTCCTGAGCTACACCGATGCCCAGATCGGCCGAATTCTGGACTACCTCGAGGAATCCGGTCAGCTGGACAACACCATCATCGTGGTGATCTCGGACAACGGTGCCAGCGGTGAAGGCGGCCCCAACGGATCGGTCAACGAGGGCAAGTTCTTCAACGGCTACATCGATACCGTCGAGGAGAGCATGAAGCTCTTCCATCACCTTGGTGGGCCACAGACCTACAACCACTACCCCATCGGGTGGGCGATGGCGTTCAACGCACCCTACAAGCTGTTCAAGCGCTACGCATCGCATGAAGGCGGCATCGCCGACCCGGCAATCATCTCCTGGCCCAACGGTGTTGCGGCGCGCGGCGAGGTCCGCGACCACTACGTCAACGTCTGCGACATCACTCCGACGGTTTACGACCTGTTGGGTATGACGCCGCCGGCGACGGTCAAGGGCATCGGCCAGAAGCCGCTGGATGGCGTGAGTTTCAAAGCGGCCCTTGATGATCCGACCGCCCTCACGGACAAAGAAACCCAGTTTTACACCATGCTGGGCACTCGCGGAATCTGGCACAAGGGTTGGTTCGCCAACACCGTTCACGCCGCCACACCAGCCGGTTGGTCGCATTTCGACACCGATCGGTGGGAACTGTTCCACATCGAAAAAGACCGCAGCCAATGCCACGACCTGGCCGCCGAGCACCCCGAGAAGCTCGAGGAACTCACGGCGCTGTGGTACTCGGAGGCCGCCAAGTACAACGGGCTGCCGCTGTCGGATTTGAACATCGTGGAAACGATGACGCGGTCGCGGCCCTATTTGGTCAGCGATCGATCGAGCTACATCTACTATCCCAATTGCGCCGACGTCGGCATCGGCGCGGCCGCCGAGATTCGCGGCCGATCATTCGCCGTGGTGGCCGAGGTGACTGTGGATACCACCGGTGCCGAAGGTGTGCTGTTCAAGCAAGGCGGTGCGCACGGCGGACACGTGCTGTTCCTCCAGGACGGGCGTTTGCACTACGTCTACAACTTCCTCGGCGAACGCCAACAGCTGATCTCTTCGAACGGTCCGATCCCGTTGGGCAGGCATCTGCTCGGGGTCTGCTACACCCGGACGGGGACCGTGGCCAACAGCCACACTCCGCTCGGCGAGGCAACGCTGTTCTTCGACGAACATGCGGTCGGCACATTGTCGGACGTAACAACGCATCCCGGAACGTTCGGGTTGGCCGGCGCGGGCATCACCGTTGGGCGCAATGGGGGTTCGGCAGTGTCGAGCCGCTACAAAGCCCCGTTCATCTTCACCGGCGGCACCATCGCCCAGGTCACCGTCGACGTGTCCGGTCGACTATACGTAGATGTGGAAAAGGAACTGGCGCTTGCCTTCTCGCGTGACTAGCGCTCGAGCCAGACTGCAGCTCGCGGTCCTTGGCGTGGTAGGCCCGGTCTGCCCGTCGGCGGCCGGCCGTGGGCGCGTTACCAGTGGGTCGGCCGGAAAGACGGCGAGATTCTGAGCCGGCAGAGCCGGGGCCCGGCATTGCGCCGGCGCTGCCTGACCACTAGGACTTCGCGGTCGTTATACCCTGAACGACTATGACTACCGAGCCTTCGCCACCCCCGGCGCCGCCGGAGCCACCCGAGCCTTCGCCACCCCCGGCGCCGCCGGAGCCACCAGGGCCAAGCCGACGCCGCGTCGCAATCGGTCTAGGCCTTCTTGTGGCCGTCGTCGCCGTCTACGCCCTATCGCTGCTTGGTGTTCACTTGCTTGCCAAGTCGGCGCCTCCGCTCCCACCAGTGGATTTCAGCAAGTACTCGGCCGACGACAGCATTGTGCAGGTGCGCCTGGACGAGCTGAAGACCGTGGCAAATCGCCTTAAGGTGAATGTGCTTGTGTATCCACAAGATTCGCTGTATGACAAAGATTTCGGCGTGCTGACCACCAATGCCGCCGTGCGCCTGTATCCGGAAAACGACCTGGGGGATCTGCAATACCCCATAGGAAAGGCGCCGGCGCAAGTTGCCACCACGATCGAGGCGCACGGCGATCCGAGCAATTGGCCGTTCGACTCGTACAAGACGGAGGTAATCGCGGCCGACGTATTCACCGGGCCTGGCCAATATCGCGAAAAGGTAGCCGCCCGTGTCGAAGTAACCGGATCGTTGGACGGCTGGGACGCTACCGTCACGCGCGTTCACGACCCGGATGAACCAGACCCAACCGTCCAGGACGACGTGATCATCACGTTGCACAGGTCCAAGAGTTCGCTGATCTTCGACGTGGGTATCTGCCTGGTCCTTCTCGCCCTGCCCGCGTTGGCATTGTGGGTGGCCATTCCGATGGCGTTGGGCAGGACGTCGTTCTTGCCGCCGTTCGCAACCTGGTACGCCGCGATGCTGTTCGCCATCGTCCCGCTGCGCACTATCTTCCCCGGTTCACCGCCGCCGGGCTCGTGGATCGACCAAGCGTTTGTGCTTTGGGTGTTGATTGCGCTGGTCGTCGCGATGTTCTTGTTTGTCGTCGCCTGGTCCCGGCAACGAGATCGAAAGCCAACGCAAAAGACCTAGAAAAGGCCTAGCTCAGCTAATGGCGTCGACCGCGCTTGAGACTCTGGATTGGAAGTCCGGCGGCAACGGGATGTAGCCGTGTTGGTCCAGGTCGGGTTGCCCGGGGCCAATCGTCGCCTGGAGGAACGCCTCGACCGCCACGCCCACGTCATGGCTGGGATAGCTGGAGCAGACGATCTCGTAGGTGACTAAGACGATCGGGTAGACGTCGGGTTGGGTGGGGTTGTAGAAGGCCGAGGTGTCGAGCACCAGGTCGTTGCCTTTCCCGACGAATTTCGCGCCGGTGATGGTCTTGCCGACCGAGTCGGTGCCTATGCGTACCGGGCGCAACGACTTGCGGGTTGCCAGGGTCTTGATCTCGGCGGCGAAAAGCCCATGCTCCATCGCGAACGGCAACAGGGTATAGGAGATCGCGCCCTCGGTGTTCTTCACCGTCGCGGAGGTGCCCTCGTTGCCTGCGGCGCCGGTGCCGACGCCGCCGTTGAACGTCTTGCCCGCGCCCTTGTTCCAGGCTCCGCCGGAGGCGGCCTGCAGGTAGGACTGAAAGTTGTCGGTGGTGCCGGATTCGTCGCTGCGGTAGACGACGCGGATGTCTTCTGGTGGCATGGATGCGTTGAGCGCGGTGATGGCGGGGTCGTCCCAGCGTTTGATGCTGCCGTTGAAGATCTTGGCAATCGTGGGCGCGTCGAGCACCAAGAAATCGACGGCGTGCAGGTTGTAGGTGATGGCTATGGGGCCGAATACCACAGGCAGGTTCCAGGCATCAGCGCCGCCGCAGCGCTGCTTGGCGGCGGCGTGTTGGTCAGCGGTCAGTGGCGAGTCCGAGCCGGCGAAATCGGCCTTGCCGGCGAGGAACTCATTAATTCCGGCGCCTGAGCCGATCGCGCTGTAAGCCATCGTCTGCCCTGGGCAAATCTTGCCGTAAGCGGCGATGAACCGGGTCATCGCGGGGGCCTGCGCCGTCGAGCCGCTTGCCGATATGTTCTGCCTGCCGCCGCACTGCACCTTGGCTCCGCTGGCGTAGACCAGGGTCGTGTGGTGGGTGGCGCACCCCGACAGCACCAACGCAACGGCAGTCAGCAAACCAAAGGCGGCTCGGCGTGCCGCCTTACCCCGATCTCCACGCATATCGACATTTACGACTATCGACTTGACACGCCAACAAACTTCAGGTGAATGCTCGGCGGTAGCCGCGCTGGCGGCGCGGGTTCGTTACCATCTGACCAGTCGACAAGCTGGCCTTGCAGAAGGGGGTGACCAATGACCGCTGTGGCCCCGCCGGAACAAACGGCGCCGCCGACGCACGCGGCGACCGTGGGTCGACCAAGCGCATGTGCCCTGGGTGTTGATAGCGTTGGTCGCGGCGATGGCCATGTACATGGTCACGTGGTATGACAATCCGATTAGCGCGCGTTACATAGGTGTTCACAGAGCTGGTTGACCTACCCGGCGGATCCTTCCGCATGGGCTCTACGAGCTTCTACCCGGAAGAGGCGCCGATCCACACCGTGACGGTGGGTCCTTTTGCGGTGGAACGGCACCCGGTGACCAACGCGCAATTCGAGGAATTCGTCTGTGCGACAGGCTATGTGACGGTGGCCGAGCAACAGATCGACCCGGCGCTTTATCCGGGGATGGATCCCGCTGACATACGTCCGGGTGCCATGGTTTTCCGTCCCACAACGGGCCCGGTCGACCTGCGTGACTGGCGGCAATGGTGGGAATGGGTCGCGGGGGCGAATTGGCGCCACCCGTTCGGGCCGGACAGCGATATCGCGGACAAGGCCGACCACCCGGTTGTGCAGGTGGCGTATCCCGACGCCGCTGCCTACGCGCGGTGGGCGGGGCGGCGACTGCCGACCGAGGCCGAATGGGAGTATGCGGCTCGCGCCGGAACCACGACGACCTACTCGTGGGGCGACGAACCCAACCCCGACGGTCGACTGATGGCCAACACCTGGCAGGGCAGGTTCCCGTACCGCAATAACGGCGCGCTCGGTTGGGTGGGAACGTCGCCGATAGGGACGTTCCCACCCAACGGATTCGGCCTGGTCGACATGATCGGAAACGTGTGGGAGTGGACCGCCACGGAGTTTTCCGCACACCACCGGCTTGATCAGCCGCCGAAGTCCTGTTGCGGGCCCTCGGGCCCCGCAGATCCAAACGTCAACCAGACTTTGAAGGGCGGCTCGCACTTGTGCGCGCCGGAGTACTGTCACCGCTACCGGCCGGCCGCGCGTTCACCGCAGTCGCAGGACACCGCGACTACCCACATCGGGTTTCGCTGTGTGGCGAATTCGGCGTCCGCCTAACGCAAAGTGACCGGCTGGTTACCGCCGGAATGCCTGCGGGTGACCGATTTCCTGTGGCCGGGCGCAGTGGCTACGGGCTCGCTAATATCTGACCCCGTGTTGCCCCGAGGCGCCGACGAATGACCACCGACGCTTCGCCAATATCGCCGCCGACGACCCGGCACGCAGTGGCTCCAAACAAGTCGCGAAAGCCGCGCATCGTGATCGGTGTGGGCGTTCTGGTGGCGATTGTCGTCGCCTACGTGCTTTCGCTGGTCGGCGTTCATTTGCTGGAGAAATCAGAGGGCCCGCTACCTCCGCTCGACCTGGGTGCGGCCGGGGCGACGGAAACCATCGTGCAGATGCGCCTCGAAGAGCTAAAGACCGTGGCAAATCGCCTCACGGTCAACGTGCTCGTCTATCCCGGGGATGAACTGTACGACAAGCGCTTTGACGTGCTGACCACCGACATCGCGGTGCGCTTGTATCCGCGAAGCGAGCTGGGGGACTTGCGATTCCCGGCGGGGCAAACACCCGCTCAAGTGTCGACCACGATCGAGGCCCATGGCGATCCCGGCAACTGGCCGTTCGACTCGTACAAAACCGAGGAACTTTCGGCCGATGTCTTGGTCGGGTCTGGCGATAACCGAAAAAAGATTCCCGCCCGTGTGGAAGTGACCGGATCACTGGACGGGTGGGACGCGACCGTCACCCGCGTTCGCGAGGCCAGCGGCCCCCCGTCCCCTCGGATTCGTGACAATCCGGACGTGATCGTCGAGTTGCGCAGGGCGAAGGGCCCGCTGATCTTCGACCTGGGCATCTGCGTTGTCCTCGTCAGCCTGCCTACCCTGGCGCTGTTGGTGGCCGTCCCGATGGCATTGGGTAGGAGGAAGTTCTTGCCGCCGTTCGCAACGTGGTATGCGGCGAACCTGTTCGCGATCGTTCCGCTGCGCAACATCCTTCCCGGCGCGCCACCACCCGGTGCGTGGATCGACCAAGCCATCGTGCAATGGGTGCTGATCGCGCTGACGGTGGCGATGAGCTTGTATATCTTCGCCTGGGTCCGGCAATCGGACTGAAAAAGCGGCTGCCGTTGGCGGGGATGCCGGTTGCTACGATCTGACTCCGTGTCGCACGACGGCGAGCCTTGGTGGTGACTATCCGTGGCCGATGACGTCCCTCAGGCCGAGTCGCCTCCCGAACCCAAGCACACGTCGCGAAGAAAGCACCTCGTGCTCGATGTCGGCATCATCGTGGGCGTTGTCGTTGTTTACGTCTTTTCGCTGCTCGGTTATCACTGGCTAGCCAGCACGCCGGGACCGCTGCCTAAGCCGGATGTCGGAACCAACGACGACACCGTGGTCTTGCTGCGCTTCGAGCAGCTACACACCGTTTCAAATCGCCTTGACGTGAAAGTCCTTGTGATGCCCGATGATTCGATGATCGACAAGCGTCTTGACGTGTTGACTGTCGACACTTCGGTGCGTTTGTATCCCGAGAATGACCTGGGCGATCTGCAGTACCCGGTAGGCAAGTCGCCGGCGCAGGTTGCGACCACCATCGAGGCGCACGGCGACCCAGGTAACTGGCCGTTCGACACTTACACCACCGACATCATCCAGGCCGATGTGCTGGTGGGAGCTGGTGAAAACCGTCAATACAAACCCGCCAGAGTCGAAGTGACCGGATCGTTGGAGGGGTGGGACATCAGCGCCACTCGGGTGGGAGACAGCAGCCAGACTTCCGATCGCCCGGACAACGTCATCATCACGCTAAAGCGGGCCAAGGGTCCGTTGGTGTTCGACCTCGGAATCTGCCTGGTCCTGTTTACCTTGCCGACGCTGGCATTGTTCGTGGCCATTCAGATGCTCACTGGCCGCAGAGAATTCTTGCCGCCGTTTGGGACCTGGTACGCCGCGATGCTGTTCGCGGTCGTGCCCTTGCGCACCATCCTCCCCGGTTCGCCTCCGGCGGGTTCGTGGATCGACCAAGCCGTGGTGATATGGGTGCTGATAGCGCTGGCCACTGCCATGGTGGTGTACATCGCCGCGTGGTACCGACACTCGCGGTAGGGGCGCGCTTTCCGGATTCTGCCTGGTCCTCATTCGCTTCAGAAAATCGCTCCCAGCCGTGCGATTGGAGCAGGAGCGGATCAGCTATCCGATGCTGCAAACCGCGATCTCGACGATCGTGGACGATGCCGTCGGTCCGGCCGTTGGGTAGATCATGATCGACATTGGCGCTTATGCTGGTGTTCGTGCATAGCATCGGGATGCGAGAGCTTAGGCAGAACCCCGCTCCGGTACTGCGGGCCGTGGAGGCGGGCGCAGAAGTAATCGTGTCGGTGAACGGGCGCCCGGTGGCGCGGATAGTGCCCATCGAAGCGCCGGCGTGGGTTGACGGTGATCGCGCCGCGCACATCTACGCCGCCGAAGTGGACACTCAGTGGGAGGCCGATCTGGAATTAGCCCGCGAGGACGAGACGCTTGCCGACCCCTGGAAATAAGAGGGCGCTGCTGGACACCAGCGTGCTTGTCGCCGACGATGTGAACCTGTCCGGCCTGGTCTGCCAGGTCAGTGCCGTCAGTTATGCGGAGCTGCACTTCGGGGTGCAGGCCGCCACTAGCGAGGCGGTGCGCCTGGCGCGACAGCACCGTCTGACGTTGATTCAAGCAACGTACGGGCACGGGTTGGCGTTTAGCGACGACGCCGCTCACCATTACGGCCTGCTGTGTGCGAGGCTGCGCCAGTTCGGCCGCAGTCCGCGTGGGCGGGCGCTCGATCTCATGATCGCGGCGACCGCCTTGAGTCTCGGTGTCCCTTTGGTGACCCGGAACGTTGGAGACGTCGTTCGACTCGGCGTCGCCGTACTAGAACGCTGACGCTGCGAAATGGGTAGCGACCCAGCGCGACATGGCTCCAGCCTTCGGAGAAGCATGGTTGTTGAAATGAACGTCACCGCAACCATTTCCCGCGAGGGAAACAACTGGCTCGGTGAAGTCCCCGGACTAGCCGTGGACTAGCCGGGGCACGCGCCTACGCGCGCACCCTCACTCGGCTGCGCCGCGCGCGAGCTCGTCGATGCCGGCTGGTTGGTTCGCGATGTGGCCGGAGCTCTTGACGTCACACCTGGCCGTGTCTCGCAGTTGGTCAACTGATTCGGCCCAAAGCGGGAATTTGGCGCTGAGCTGGCCGTCCCCTAGACTCTAGGGGTTGCCTTGGGCAGACCTCGGCTGGTGGCGTGCAAGCGATACTGGCCCCGCGTGCCCTTCGGTGACAGGACCGCGCACGTCAGGCTGTGGTCAGTCGTGCCCAAACCAGGTCAGGAGATCTAGTGATTCAGCAGGAATCGCGGCTGAAGGTCGCCGACAACACCGGCGCCAAGGAGATCTTGTGCATCCGGGTGCTCGGCGGTTCGTCGCGACGCTATGCCGGCATCGGTGATGTCATCGTCGCCACCGTCAAGGACGCCATCCCCGGCGGCAACGTCAAGCGGGGCGATGTCGTCAAGGCCGTGGTGGTGCGCACCGTCAAGGAACGCAGGCGTCCCGACGGCAGCTACATCAAGTTCGACGAGAACGCGGCAGTGATCATCAAGCCGGACAACGACCCTCGTGGGACCCGGATCTTCGGGCCCGTCGGCCGCGAACTGCGGGAGAAGCGGTTCATGAAGATCATTTCGCTGGCCCCGGAGGTGTTGTAGATGAAGGTCCACAAGGGCGACACCGTGCTGGTGATCTCCGGCAAGGACAAGGGCGCCAAGGGCAAGGTGCTGCAGGCCTACCCGGACCGCAACCGGGTACTGGTCGAAGGCGTCAACCGGATCAAGAAGCACACCGCGATTTCGACCAACCAGCGCGGCGCCCGCTCGGGCGGAATCGTGACCCAGGAAGCGCCCATTCACGTCTCCAACGTGATGGTGGTCGACTCCGACGGCAAGCCCACTCGGATCGGATATCGAGTGGATGAGGAGACCGGCAAGCGGGTCCGCATCTCCAAGCGCAACGGCAAGGACATCTAGGCATGACCACTTCGGAAAGTCCCGTGAAGACGCAGCCGCGTTTAAAAGAGCGCTACCGCAACGAGATTCGCGATGCGCTGCACAAGCAATTCGGCTACGGCAACGTCATGCAGATCCCGACGGTGACGAAGGTCGTGGTCAACATGGGGGTTGGCGAGGCCGCCCGCGATGCCAAGCTGATTAATGGCGCGGTAAGCGATCTGGCTCTGATCACCGGGCAGAAACCCGAGATCCGCCGGGCCCGCAAGTCGATCGCGCAGTTCAAGTTGCGGGAGGGCATGCCCATCGGCGCCCGGGTCACGCTTCGCGGCGACCGGATGTGGGAGTTCCTCGACCGGCTCACCTCGATCGCGCTGCCGCGTATCCGTGACTTCCGCGGGTTATCGCCCAAGCAGTTCGACGGTATTGGCAACTACACCTTCGGGCTGGCCGAGCAGTCGGTGTTCCACGAGATCGATGTGGACAAGATCGACCGGGTCCGCGGCATGGACATCAACGTCGTCACCTCGGCGACGAACGACGACGAAGGGCGAGCGTTATTGCGGGCCCTCGGGTTTCCCTTCAAGGAGAACTGAGTAGATGGCAAAGAAGGCATTGGTCAACAAGGCCGCACGCAAGCCCAAATTCGCGGTGCGCGGTTACACGCGCTGCAGCAAATGCGGTCGCCCACGCGCGGTGTTCCGCAAGTTCGGGCTGTGCAGGATCTGCCTGCGCGAGATGGCGCATGCGGGCGAGTTGCCCGGCGTGCAGAAGAGCAGCTGGTGACGGGACACGGGGACTAGAACACAATGACCATGACGGACCCGATCGCAGACTTCTTGACCCGTCTGCGCAATGCCAATTCGGCCTACCACGACGAGGTGAGCCTGCCGCACTCGAAGCTCAAGGCCAACATCGCCCAGATCCTCAAGAACGAGGGATACATCAGCGACTTCCGTACCGAAGACGCTCGCGTCGGCAAATCGCTGGTCGTGCAGCTCAAATACGGACCCAGCCGGGAGCGCAGCATCGCGGGTTTGCGGCGAGTATCCAAGCCCGGGCTACGGGTGTACGCGAAATCCACCAACCTGCCACGGGTTCTCGGCGGCCTGGGCGTGGCGATCATTTCGACCTCGTCGGGCCTGCTCACCGACCGTCAGGCAGCCAGACAGGGCGTGGGCGGCGAAGTCCTCGCATACGTGTGGTGAGGGGATAGCCATGTCGCGCATTGGTAAGCAGCCGATCCCGGTACCGGCCGGGGTCGACGTAACGATCGACGGTCAGAACGTCTCGGTGAAGGGCCCCAAGGGCACCCTGGATTTGACGGTCGCCGAGCCAATCACGGTGTCGCGCAACGACGACGGTGCCATCATCGTCACCCGTCCCGACGACGAGCGGCGCAACCGTTCACTGCACGGGCTGTCGCGCACCTTGTTGTCCAACCTGGTCACCGGTGTGACGCAGGGTTACACCACCAAGATGGAGATCTTCGGGGTCGGCTACCGCGTGCAGCTCAAGGGCTCCAATCTGGAGTTCGCGCTGGGGTACAGCCACCCGGTCGTGATCGAAGCCCCCGAGGGCATCACGTTCGCGGTCCAGGCCCCGACGAAGTTCACGGTGTCTGGGATCGACAAGCAGAAGGTCGGCCAGATTTCGGCGAATATCCGCCGTCTGCGTCGTCCCGACCCTTACAAGGGCAAGGGCGTGCGCTACGAGGGCGAGCAGATTCGCCGCAAGGTCGGAAAGACAGGTAAGTAGTCATGGCGCAATCAGTCTCCGAGGCCCGACGAGTCGCTCGGCTGCGCCGCCACGCGCGGCTGCGTAAGAAGATCTCCGGCACCGGCGCGCGCCCTCGGTTGGTGGTGCACCGGTCCGCACGGCACATTCACGTGCAGCTCGTCAACGACCTCAACGGCACCACCGTCGCTGCCGCCTCATCGATCGAGGCCGACGTGCGCGGCCTGCAGGGCGACAAGAAGGCCCGCAGCGTGCGGGTCGGACAGCTGATCGCCGAGCGCGCCAAGGCGGCCGGCATCGACACCGTGGTATTCGACCGCGGCGGATACACCTACGGCGGACGGATCGCGGCCCTGGCCGATGCCGCACGCGAGAACGGATTGAGTTTCTGATGAACGAGAGGACCGCATAATGGCGGAGCAGCCGGCAGGCGGTGGCGACAGCCGCGAGTCCCGCGACGGGCGGGGACGCCGCGACGGCGGTGGCCGCAGCAGTCGTGATCGGGACGGCGACAAGGGCAACTATCTGGAGCGCGTGGTCGCCATCAACCGCGTCTCCAAGGTGGTCAAGGGTGGTCGGCGTTTCAGCTTCACCGCTCTGGTCATCGTGGGCGACGGCAACGGGATGGTCGGTGTCGGCTACGGCAAGGCCAAGGAGGTTCCGGCCGCGATCGCCAAGGGTGTCGAGGAGGCCCGCAAGGGCTTCTTCCGGGTGCCGCTGATCGGCGGCACCATCACCCACCCGGTGCAGGGCGAAGCGGCTGCCGGCGTGGTGCTATTGCGCCCGGCCAGCCCGGGTACCGGGGTGATCGCCGGTGGCGCCGCCCGTGCGGTGCTGGAATGCGCCGGGGTGCACGACATTCTGGCCAAGTCTCTGGGCAGCGACAACGCCATCAACGTGGTGCATGCGACCGTCGCCGCCCTCAAGATGCTGCAGCGTCCCGAGGAGGTGGCGGCACGGCGTGGCCTGCCGATCGAGGACGTCGCTCCTGCGGGGATGCTGAAAGCGCGCCGCGAAAGCGACGCACTCGCCAGTGCGGTCGCGGCACGAGAGGCCCAAGCGTCGGGGGCACAACCATGAGTCAGTTGAAGATCACCCAGGTGCGCAGCACCATCGGTGCGCGGTGGAAGCAGCGCGAGAGCCTACGCACTTTGGGTTTGCGGAAAATCCGCCACTCGGTGATCCGTGAGGACAACGCAGCAACCCGCGGGCTGATCGCGGTGGTGCGGCACCTCGTCGAGGTGGAGGAGGCCAAGTGACCATCAAGTTGCACGACCTGAAGCCCGCGCCCGGTTCGAAGAAAGCGCGTACCCGTGTTGGTCGCGGTGAGGGTTCCAAGGGTAAGACGGCCGGCCGTGGCACGAAGGGCACCAAGGCGCGCAAGAACGTGCCGGTGACCTTCGAGGGTGGGCAGATGCCCATTCACATGCGGCTGCCCAAGCTCAAGGGCTTCCGTAACCGGTTCCGCACCGAGTACGAGATCGTCAACGTTGGTGACATCAACCGACTGTTTCCCGACGGCGGCGCCATTGGCGTGGACGAGCTAGTGGCCAAGGGAGCCGTTCGGAAGAACGCATTGGTCAAGGTCTTGGGCGACGGCAAGCTGACCGTGAAGGTCGAGGTGTCCGCGCACAAGTTCAGCGGCAGCGCGCGCGAGAAGATCACCGCCGCCGGCGGCTCAGCCACCGAGCTTTAGTACCGCGAGCAGACGCAAAAGCCCCCGAAATCGCCAGATTCCGGGGGCTTTTGCGTCTGCTCGCGCCAACTAGGGCCAACTAGGTGAGCCGCGGAATCACTTCGGCGGCAAGGCGTTCCAGCTGTTCGCGGTTCTGTGCGACGTCGGGGCCGACGGGGTTGAGCAGCAGCATCTGGGCACCGGCGTCGATCACCTCGGCCAGGCCGCGGGCGACGTCGGCGGGCGTTCCCGACACCGGCACCGTGTCGATGCCGGGCATCTCGCCGTAGATCCGCCGCAGCCCCGCGAGCACACGTTCGCGGGCCCGGTCGGCATCGTCGTCAATCATCAGATAGACGCGTTTGCCGATGGTGAAGCGCGCGGGGTCTTTGTGCTGTTGAGCGAGTTCCTGGCGCAGTATGGCGACGGCTTCGGCGAAGGCCGCGGTCGTCGACGATCCCGCTCCGAGGAATGCATCACCGTGGCGGACCGCGCGCGCCAGGGCCTTGGGGGCGTGACCCCCGAACCAGATCGGTGGGTGTGGGCGCTGCACCGGCTTGGGTTGGACCGGCAGATCGTCGACGTCGCGGAACTGGCCATGGAACGTCACCCTGGGTTCGTCGGACCAGGCCGCTTTCATCAATTCCAGGCCCTGCGTGAAATACCGGATATGCGTGGCTTTCTCGACGCCGAAGGCGGCGAACCGGCGACGGCCGCCGCCGGGTGCGACGCCGAGGTCGAGCCGACCGTGACTGAGCCGATCCACAGCGGTAGCGGCCGAGGCCAGCTGCAGCGGGTCATGAAGCGACGTCACCAGCACGGCAACGCCCAGGCGCAGCCGCTGCGTGCAGGCCGCCGAATACGCCAGCAGCTCCAGCGGGGCCAGCAACGGCGCTTCGCCGATGATCTGCTCGAGTACCCAGCCTCCTTCGAACCCGAGGTCTTCAGCGCGCGCGAGATAGGAGCGCAGCCCGGCGTCGTCGAAGCCACCGGAGTCGAGTTGGGGGATCGCGATCGAGAACCTCACTGCACCACCGTACGGTTGCCGGTCGGTACGCTTCAGATATGGTCGCCTTTCTGCCGTCCCTCCCCGGTGCCGACGACGTGCGCGCACTGGTCAGCCGGGTCGATACCGCCCGCCATCATGGCGTACCCAACGGCTGCGTGCTCGAATTCAACCTGCGGTCCATGCCGCCGGAGACGACAGGCTTCGACCCCGTCGCGATCATCACCGGGGCCGGGCGGCCGATGGCTCTGCGCGATGCCGTCGCCGCGATCCACCGTGCCGCCGACGATCCCCGGGTCGCCGGGTTGATCGCCCGCGTACAACTCCCGCCTTCGCCGATCGGAGCGGTTCAGGAGCTGCGGGCAGCCATCGCGGCCTTCAGCGCGGCCAAGCCGTCGCTGGCTTGGGCCGAGACCTATCCGGGAACGTTGTCCTACTACCTGGCTTCGGCGTTCGGCGAAGTCTGGATGCAGCCCTCCGGCGGCGTCGGGCTGATCGGCTTCGCCAGCAACGCCATGTTTCTTCGCGATGCGCTGCACAAGGCGGGCATTGAAGCCCAGTTTGTTGCCCGGGGCGAATACAAGTCGGCGGCAAACCTTTTCACCGAAGACGGCTACACCGACGCTCACCGCGAAGCTGTCACCCGGATGCTGGAAAGCATCCAAGACCAGGTGTGGCAAGCGGTTGCCGAGTCGCGCAACCTTGACGTGGGCGCGCTCGACGAGCTGGCCAACCGGGCTCCGCTGTTGCGTGATGACGCGGTGAACTCGGGCCTGATCGACCGGATTGGATTCCGGGACGAAGCCTATTCGCGTATCGCGGAATTGATTGGTGCGGAGGATAATTCAGACGAAAAGCCGCCCCGAATGTACTTGGCGCGCTATGCCGGTTCGGCGCGGTCGCGGTTGGCGCCACCCGTGCCGTCGATTCCCGGCCGCAAGGCCAAGCCGACGATCGCGGTGGTCACCCTCGAAGGTCCGATTATCAACGGACGTGGGGGGCCGCAGTTTCTGCCGATCGGTCCGTCCAGTGCCGGTGGCGACACCATCGCGGCGGCGCTGCGGGAAGTTGCTGCCGACGATTCAGTGTCGGCGATCGTGCTGCGGGTGGACAGTCCGGGGGGTTCGGTCACCGCATCGGAGACCATCTGGCGTGAGGTACAGCGCGCCCGCGACCGCGGCAAGCCGGTGGTGGCGTCGATGGGTGCGATCGCTGCCTCCGGTGGCTATTACGTCTCGATGGGCGCCGACGCGATCGTGGCCAACCCGGGCACGATCACCGGTTCGATCGGCGTGATCACCGGGAAGCTTGTGGTCCGTGATCTGAAGGATCGGCTGGGCGTCAGGTCAGATACGGTGCGCACCAACGCCAATGCCGACGCCTGGTCGATAGACGCGCCCTTCACGCCGCAGCAGCAGGCCCGCCGGGAGGCGGAGGCGGATCTGTTCTACACCGACTTCGTGGAGCGCGTTGCGCAGGGCCGAAACCTAAGTACCGAAGCCGTGGATGTTGTTGCGCGGGGCAGGGTCTGGACCGGGGTCGACGCCCTCGAACGCGGCTTGGTCGATGAACTCGGCGGCTTTCGTACCGCGGTGCGCCGCGCCAAGGTGCTGGCCGGGCTGGACGAGGACACCGAGGTCCGCATCGTCAGCTATCCGGGCTCGTCGCTGCGCGATCTGGTCCGACCGCGAACGTCGTCGCAACCGGCTGCGGCATCGCTGCCTGATGCGGTGGGAGCGCTGCTCGCCCGATCGGTCGTCGGACTCATCGACCACGTGGAGCAGACGCTGAGCGACGTAAGCGTGCTGTGGCTGGGGGAGTCGCGCTTTTAGCCGGTCAAGCCTCCGCTGATGAAGATGATTTCGCCCAGCGGGTCATCATCTTCCGGGGCCGGAACATCGATGCCGTTGCGCTTGAACAGCTCGGTTCGGGCGACACCCTCGACGTCCCACCCCTTGGCGTGCAGGTAGTCGACGACGTGGTTGCGTTCGCCGGTGTACACCAGCGAACCCATGTCGATATCCAAGCCATGGGCGCGAAACGAACCCGACATCTCCCGCGCCCGGTCGACATCGAAATCCACAATGCCCGGCACAAATTCGGTGGCAACCGCGCTGCCCGGAGCGCTGAGCGCGGTGATGTTGTCGAACAACCGGTCCTGGGCCTCCGGTGGCAAATAGATCAGCAGGCCTTCGGCCAACCAGGCCGTTGGTGTGCCGGTGTCCAGGCCGGCCGCTTGTAGTGCCGCCGGCCAATCAGCACGCAGGTCGATGGGAATGGTGCGCCGAGTCGCGGTGGGTTGCGCACCGATACCGGCCAAGGTGGCTGTCTTGAATTCGATCACCTGGGGTTGGTCGAGTTCGTAGACCACCGTCCCGGGTGGCCATGGCAGTCGGTACGCGCGCGCGTCCAGCCCGGAGGCCAGGATCACCGCCTGCCCGATGCCGCCAGCCGTGGCGTTGACGAAGTAGTCGTCGAAGTACTTGGTGCGCACCGCCATTCCGTCTACCATCGCCTGCGCGCGTGCCGGCGAAGCGTCCTCGATCGTCGAGAGGTCGAGCTCGCCGTCCATCATCTTGATGAAGAAATCCACCGGACGGCGCGCACCAGTGGTTCGGCAAACGGATCGTTGATCAAACCCTGGGGATCCTTGGTTGCCATCGCGCGCCCGGCCGCGACCAGGGTGGCCGTCGCGCCGACGCTGGACGCGAGATCCCAGTTGTCGTCGTGAGCGCGTGCCATGCGGGATCCTATCTCGGGGTCGTGTACAGCGTGCCGCTGATGTACAGCATCTCAGCAGCGTGCGCTTCGTCGTCGCGAAGTGGTGGAAGTTCGTTGGCGGCGCGCAGATCCTGCAGCGAGATGCTCGTCGTCAGCCAGCCGTGATCGCAGAGGTACGGCCCAGCCTCGTTGCGGTCACCGAAGTAGACGAGCCCGGTCATGTCGATATCGAAGCCGTGTCGACGCCAACGTTCGGTCATGTTCTGCATGCGCTCCCGCATCCGGTCCTCGTCGGCGGGGCTGACGTTGTGGAAGCTTTCGGTCGCGACGCGGCTGCCCGGTGCACTGAGCTCGGTGATGGTGTCCAGCAGGCGATCCTGAGCGTCTGGCGGTAGGTAGCCCAGCAAGCCCTCGGCGCTCCAGGCGGTGGGCTGGTCCGGGTCGAATCCCGCCGCTCGCAGTGCGGCCGGCCAGTCCTCACGTAGGTCGACCGCCACCGCGCGCCGGTCGGCGGTGGGAGCGGCACCAAGCTCGGCGAGGGTTCGGGACTTGAATTCGATGACTTGTGGCTGGTCGATTTCGTAGACGACGGTCCCGGCGGGCCACGGCAGCCGGTATGCGCGGGCGTCCAGTCCCGACGCCAGGATCACGGCCTGCTCGATGCCCGCCCGCGTCGCATCCAGGAAGAACTCGTCGAAAAACCGGGTGCGAACCGCCATGTTGTCTGCGACGTCGGCTATCGACCTGATCGGGCGTTCTGGGTCGTCGTCGAGGTCGCTGGGGCTCATTTCCCCGGTCGCCAGCCTGGTGAGCAGGTCCACGCCGACGGCTCGCACCAGTGGTTCGGCGAACGGATCGTCGATCAGTGGATTGTCGGCGCGGGTCGCCATGGCACGGGCGGCCGCGACCATGGTTGCGGTGACCCCGACGCTGGATGCCAAGTCCCACGTGTCGCCTTCGTATCTGGTGGAGCCGGTAGACGTCATGCAATACCTCATTCGAAGACAGCCCAGATTGATACTTAGCCAATATAACAAGCTTTCGGCGCAAACGGTTCCCAAGGTGGTCCGGTTCACGGCAACCTTGAGCGATGACGTGTTTCCAGGCGGCCGGGAAGCGAGTGCTGGTTACGGGAGCTTCTTCGGGGGTGGGGGCGGCGTTGGCGAGGCGGCTGGCCGCCGCCGGTGCGGTGGTGGGCCTGATCGCGCGTCGGCGCGATCGGCTGGCTGAGGTGCTGGCCGACTGCCGGACGACATCTCCGGCCTCCGCAATGTGGGTGGCCGACCTGGCCGACACGTCGTTTGGCGCGCCCGGCTCGCTGGCGCTGCAGGCCTGGCATGAGCTAGGCGGCATCGACGTGCTGGTGAACAACGCCGCCATTCCGAAGCGTCGGGCCGTCACCTCGCTCAAGCCGGATGAGGTGGAGGCCGTCATGCGGGTCAACTTCATCGCGCCGATGCGGCTGACGCTGGCCCTGCTACCGCGGATGCTGGCGCGCAGATCGGGCATCATCGTCAACGTGTCGAGCGTGGCTGGCCGGCTCGCCGTGGTCCACGAATCTGCTTACTGTGCAAGCAAATTCGCGCTCTGTGGGTGGAGCGAGGCGCTGGCGATCGACTTGGCGGGCACCGGGGTCTCAGTGAAGTTGATCGAGCCGGGCCCGGTAGATACCGAGATTTGGGATCGGCCCGACAATGACGAACCCAGCTATCGTGGGCCCAAGGTCACACCCGACGAGGTGGCCGACGGCATTATCGCGGCCTTGGGCAGTGACCGCTTTGAGCATTATCTCCCGGACCTGAAACCGGTTGTCGATGTCAAGAACGCGGACCTGGACGCCTTCATCGCGGGCGCGGCCAACATCGCGCGATGAGAGCACTCGTTTACGGCGTTCCGCCGGAGCCTTACCAGGTTCCCGGAACTGCCAACCCGCTAGTCGAGAACTTGGCCCGCACTCCGACGGCATTACGTGAAGTTCCGGATCCGCAACTGCTGCACCAGGATTGGGTGATCACCCGGCCCAGGCTTACCGGAATCTGTGGGTCGGACTCCAAGCAGATTCTGCTGGATTTCGGTGAGGGTGACGCCGACAACGCGATGGCGGCATTCTGTTCCTTCCCGCAAGTCATGGGCCACGAGGTGGTCGCCGACGTGGTTGAACTAGGCCCCAAGGCCCGCGGGCTGCGGGTGGGGCAGCGGGTGGTGCTCAACCCCTGGCTGTCATGCGGGCCGCGTGGTATCGAGCCACCGTGCCCGGCCTGCGAAAGCGGCGATTACAGCCTGTGCTGGAGCTTTGCCGACGGTGACATCAAGCCCGGCATCCACACCGGCGTCTCGGCCGACGTGACCGGCGGATACGCCGAGTTGATGCCCGCCCACGACAGCATGCTGTTTGCGGTTCCCGATTCCGTGCCCGATGAAGCCGCCGTATTCGCCGACCCGTTCTCGGTGTCCCTGCATGCGATCACCCGCCATCCGCCGCCCCGCTCCGGCCGAGCTCTGGTGTACGGCGCCGGCTCACTCGGGTTGTGCGCGGTCGCGATCCTGCGGGCGCTGTATCCGGATGTTGCGGTGGCCGTCGTGGCGCGGTTCGCGGCCCAAGCGGAGCTGGCCCGCTGGTTCGGGGCCGCGAAAGTCCTTGCGCACGAGCCGCGTCTGGCAATCATCGAGGATCTGGTCGCCTGGGGCGGCGGCCGGCTGCGGCGGCCGTTCCTGGGTCTGCCAATGGCACACCCCGGTGCGGTTGATGTGGTCTACGACACCGTTGGCAAGCCGGAGACGTTCGAGGTCGGGGTGCGAGTGCTTACTGCCCGGGGGATGCTGGTGAAGGCCGGTGTCCATGGCCCCGGGCGGTGGGAGTGGAGTCCGCTGTACTTCAAAGAGATCAGCTGGGTCGGTTCCAACGCTTTCGGCATCGAGGAGGTCGGCGGGCAGCGCAAGCACGCCATCGCCCACTATCTTGATCTGGTCGCACGCGGCCGAATCGACCTGCGTCCCATGCTCACTCATACTTTCCCACTGGAGCGGTGGCGCGACGCATTCCTGGCGATTGCCAGCCAGGGCGACAGCGGCGCCGTCAAGGTGGCCATAGATCAGCGCTAGTCCGGGCGGGTGGCGCGATAGTAGGTGAGCCGTCCGACGAAGCGGTGCCGATGCGAGGCGACCTCGGTGCATTCGAGCCCCGCGGCGCGCAGCAGTCGAGGGATGGCGTCGCCGAGGTTGCCTGCGGCGTGGTGGCTGCGCTTGAGGAGCCTCGCCCCGAGGCCATCGCGGGTGGTCAGGTCGCCGCCGATGTCGACTAGGTGCAGCCTGCCTCCGGGACGCAGGACCCGGAAAATCTCCGCCGCCGCTGCGGGTTTCGCTTCGTCGTCGAGATGGTGCAGCATCATCGACGACAACACCCTGTCGAATTCGCCGTCGGTGTAGGGCAACCGCTGAGCGTAGCCGCGTTCGAAGCGAATCCCGGTCAGCCGGTTGGCCTTTTGCTGAGCCCGGCGTAGGGCCCGCGGGTCGGGATCGGATCCGATCACTTCGGCCGAGGGATGAGCGTGCTTTACCCGGGTCGTGAGATTGCCAGTGCCGCAGCCAATTTCCAAGACACGCTGGTCGGCAGCGATTTCGGCCTGGGCGATGAGTGTCTCATAGACCTTGTTGAAGCCCATTAAGCGGGTGAGCAAGTCGTAACCGGGAAGCAGCGCGTCGTGGCCGGCGGCTGGGAGGTAGTTATGTGGATGATATTTGGTCACAATGTCTATAGTGAATGATTGGTTCGCTGAATAATTGGGTGATCATCACCAAAAGTTGGACTATCTTTGACACCATGACGCACGCCACTCGGCTGACCCGCCATCGTGGCGGCGTGCCCATCTATGAGTATCGATCCGATCCGGACACGCCTCCGGTATCGGTGGTCCGAGGCAGCCGCGCCGACCTGGGCGAACGGGGTCGTCACATTCATGATTTCCCGGCGCTCTGGTATGCCGCCGGTGCGGGCCTGGTGTACGTGGCGGCCGCAGGTGAGGTGCTCGACCCCGGACAGCTGGACCACCTCGAAGCCGGGGTCGCGGTGTTCTTCGATCCCGCTGCTCTTGGTGAGGACGCGCGCTCGCCCTGGCCGTCGTGGCGGGCGCACCCGCTGCTCTTCCCGTTCCTGCACGGACGTTCCGGAGGCATGCTGCGCCTGGAGGTGCCCAGAGCCCGGCGGCCAGCGTGGGAGGACGCGATCCGTTCGATCGAATCGGAGCTGGCCGCGCGGCAGGAGGGCTATCGGCAGGCGGCGCTGGCGCACCTGACGGTGCTGCTGATCGAGCTTGCGCGCCTGGCCCGTGACGTGGTGGCCGATCTGAGGCGCAGTGGTGAACCGCTGCTGGCCGAAGTGTTCGCGGTAATCGACCGGCGTCACACCCAGCCACTGTCGCTGCGCGACGTGGCTCGCGAACTCGGCATGACGCCCGGCCACCTGACCACCGTCGTGCGCCGCCGCACCGGGCGCACCGTGCAGGAGTGGATCATCGAACGCCGCATGGCAGATGCTCGCGACTTGCTGGCCAATACCGATCTTGCGGTCAGCGAAGTCGCGAGGCGGGTCGGCGTGTCAGATCCCGGCTATTTCAGCAGGCTATTCGCCCGGATGCACGGCACCTCGCCACGAAAGTGGCGCGGGTAGGTCGAGATCCGGCATGTGTTAACATGCATGCATGCGGACAACCGTGGAGATTACCGACGAGCAGCATCGCGCGTTGAGTGCGATTGCCCAGCGCAGGGGCGTCCGCGGCTTCTCAACGCTCGTCCAGGAAGCGCTGGATGGGTATCTCGCGAACTTGAATACCGACGAAGTGGACCTGCTGCTGGGGCTCGAAGGCACGCTCACCGAGTCTGAGGCCCAAGAGGTGTCCACGCGTATCGATGACGCAAGAACCACATGGCGGATCTCGTAGTCGTCGACACCGATCTGGTGATCGACTTTCTCCGCGGCGTAGGTCCGGGAGCGCGGCTGGTCCGCGAGTTGATCGTTAGCCATCGCCTCCGTATCACCGCCGTGACCGCCTTCGAACTGCGCGTCGGCACCGACTTCCTGGCGCGCCGCGATGTCATCCTTCGACTGACGCGCTTGCGCACCTTCCCGCTCGACGCGGCAAGCGCGCTTCGTGCGGGCGCAGTTGCCGCGAGTTTGCGAGGAGCCGGCCAAGACATCGGGCTAGCCGACTGTATGCAGGCGGGCATCTGCTTGAACCACGACTTGCCCTTCGCTACGCGTAACCGCAAGCATTTCAACCGGGTGGAAGGGTTGCGGCTGCTCGACGTCGCCGCCGGTTAGGTCCGGGCGGCGTGGTGTTCACATTCGTCAACTGCCTATCGGGAGTTCGCGCGCAGGTAACTGTAGACGCCGGCGAAGTTGCGGTTCACATCCTCGGGAATGGCTACTGGACCGCCGAGAGCGCGTGCACCCCAAACGATTTGGGCGGTACGCTCGACCAGCGCGGTGATGTGCAGCACCTTGTCGGGTCGGGGCCCGATGGCCACCAAACCGTGGTTGGCGATCAGCGCAGCGCCGCGGCCTTCCAGCGCCTTGACCGCGTTGATGCCCACTTCGGGTGTGCCGGAGGCGGCGTACTGCGTGCAACGGACGTCCCCGCCGCAATAGACCGCGAATTCGTCAATGCACGCCGGAATCGGCTCATGTGCGATGGCGAACATGGTCGCCCACACGGGATGGCTGTGGATGACGCTGCCGATGTCGTCGAACGCCTCGTAACACGCCAGGTGCAGCTTCATCTCGGTCGACGGCAGGCGGCCGTCTTTGGCTTGCAGCACAGCACCTTTCGGGTCGACCAGCACCAGGTCGTCGAGGGCCATGTCGGCGTAGTCGACCGACGACGGGGTAACGACCACGTTGCCGTCGGAACGCCGGGCTGAGATGTTGCCCGCCGTTCCCTCGACCAGGCCCCTGCGCAGCATGTCCTTGGCAGCCGCCAGTACCGCTTCTTCCGGATTGACCACCGATTTCACGGATGTCACGAGCCGAGCACCTCCGGGTTGACGATATGGGCGGGCGTGTTGCCGGATAGCAGCGCCTCCAGGCCGTCGGCGACCATTTGCGCCTGCCGGACCTCAGTGTTCCACGTGGCCCCTCCGATATGTGGGGTGAGCACCACGTTGGGCATGGCCGCCAGCGGGTGGTCGGTCGGCAGCCATTCGCCGGCGAAATGGTCCAAACCGGCGGCGGCGACCTTGCCGGTGCGCAGGGCGTGCACGAGTGCGTCGGTGTCATGCAGTTGGGCCCGGGCGGTGTTGAGGAACACGACCCCATCGCGCATCGCCGCGAACTGCTCGGCACCGATCATGCCGGCGGTCTCGTCGGTGACCGGTGCGTGCAGGGAGACGACGTCGGATTCGGTCAGCAGTTCATCCAGGCTGTGCCGGGCGTCGTCGTTGTACGGGTCGCAGGCGATGACCCGCAGGCCTAGCCCGGACAGCCGCCACTGCGTAGCGCGGCCGACGGCGCCCAGGCCGACCAGCCCCGCGGTGCGCCCGGCGACCTCCCAACCGCGGAACCGCTGATAAGGGATCGTGCCGTCGCGAAACATATTGCCGGACCGCACATCTGAGTCTGCGGTCACTAGGTGACGGGTGGCGGCCAGCAGCAGCGCCACCGTCATCTCGGCGACCGCGTCGGCATTGCGGGCCGGGGTATGCAGCACCGGGATGCCGGCCGCGGTGGCGCCGGCGACGTCGACGTTGTTGGGATCCCCGCGGGTGGACGCTATGGCAATCAGGGCACGCGACCCCTGCTCGAACACCGGGCCGCTGACCGAATCACTTTCCACCACAACGACATCGGCAGCTTCGCTGGCAATCCGTTGGGCCAGCTGCTCGGCGCTGTAGATCCGCAACGGAGTCTGATCGATCCACGGGTCGTAGACCACATCGGCCAGCCGCTTCAGCTTGTCGAACCCCGGGCCACGCAGCGGGGCGGTCACCAGGGCGCGCGGTCGAGACGTCACGTATGCCAATGCTGGCGTACCGTAGCGCCCGTGTCACGTGAAGACGTCACGATCGGCATTGACGTCGGCACCACCGCGGTCAAAGCGATAGCCGCCGACGAGAGCGGCCACGTCAAGGCGCGGGTGCGGATTCCGTATCAGCTGCGGGTGCCGGCCCCCGACCAGCTAGAGCATGACGCCGAAGAGGCGTGGCGGCGTGGGCCATTGACGGCACTAGAACGGTTGGCTCAGCCGGGTGCTCGGGCGGTGGCCGTTTCGGCGATGGTGCCCTCGCTGACCGCCGTGGATGCTGCCGGCCGACCCGTTACACCCGGCTTGCTCTACGGCGACGTCAGGGGACGGGTGCCCGGTGCGTCACAAAGACCGGCGCAGCCGGTGCCCGCGGTGGGTGAGGCGGTCGAGTTTCTGCGCTGGACAGCGGCCCAGGCGCCGGACGCGGCCGGGTACTGGCCGGCACCGGCGGTGGCTAACCATGCGTTGGCGGGAGAGGCGGTGATCGATTACGCCACCGCGATCACGAGCCTTCCGCTGTTCGATGGGACTGGATGGAGCCCGGCGGTGTGCGCCGACTGCGGTGTGACGGTCGACCGCATGCCCCGGGTAGAAACCTTCGGCGTGGCTGCCGGGCAAGTGCACGGTACCGGCTCGGTGCTGGCGGTCGGCACCATCGACGCCTTGTGTGAACAGCTTGTCGCCGGCGCCGACAACGACGGCGACGTGCTGGTGCTGTGCGGTGCCACATTGATCGTGTGGACGACCATCTCGGAGGCTCGGCAGATGCCCGGCCTCTGGACCATCCCGCATACCACCGCAGGTAAGAGCCAGATCGGCGGCGCAAGCAATGCCGGCGGGTTGTTCCTCGGTTGGGTGGATCGCGTCATCGGGCCGGGCGATCCGGAGCAGGTCGATCCGCGGCGGGTGCCGGTGTGGTTGCCGTACATACGCGGCGAGCGCACTCCTCTGCACGATCCAGATCGCCGCGCTGTGCTCGACGGTTTAGATCTCACTCAGGATGCGGCGGCGGTGCGGCGGGCGGCATATGAGGCATCCGCGTTCGTCGTCCGCCAACTCATCGAGCTGAGTGGCGCGCCGGTCTCGCGCATCGTCGCTTCGGGCGGCGGCACTCGGGTGCAGCCCTGGATGCAGGCCATCGCCGACGCGACCGGTCGTCCGGTGCGGGTGTCCCGGGTGGCCGAGGGGGCGGCGCTGGGTGCGGCTTTCCTCGCGCGCATGGCCGTAGGTTTGGAAACGACCATCGCCGACGCGGCCCGGTGGGCCCGGATCGAGCGCGTCGTTGAGCCTCGGCCGGCCTGGACGGGGCCGACCAAAGACCGCTATCGCCGGTTCCTCGAACTCAGCGGATCAAGGCTGGCTTAACGGTGGCGCGATACCCGGTATGTCGTTCTACCCTTATGCAATGACAGACCACGACCAGACCGCAGCCCGTCGCGAGATCGCAGATGCCTTGCTCGCCGCACTCGAACGCCGGCATGAGGTAACCGACGCCATCGTGGAGGCCGAGAACAAAGCCGCCGCGGTCGAGGCGATCGTCGCACTGCTCGGCACGTCACACCTCGGCGCTGAAGCCGTGATGAGCATGTCGCTGGACCAACTCACCCAGGACGTTCGCAAGAAGATCCTCGCCGAACTTGAAGACCTGAACAAACAGCTCAGCTTCACCCTCAAAGAGCGCCCGGCGAGTTCGGGTGAAACCCTCGAGCTGCGACCTTTCTCCGCCGCGGAGGATCGTGACATCTTCGCCACGCGCACCGCGGAAATCGGCGCCGCCGGCGACGGATCCGGTGGACCGGCAGGTAGCGTCGACGACGAGATCCGCGCGGCGATGCGACGCGTGCGGGACGAAGAGGCTGCGTGGTTCGTGGCCGTCGATTCCGGCGAGAAGGTTGGCCTGGTTTTCGGCGAACTGGTCCATGGCGAGGTGGACGTCCGGATCTGGATCCACCCCGACCATCGCAAAAAGGGTTATGGCACTGCGGCGCTGCGCAAGTCGCGGTCGGAGATGGCATGGGCCTTCCCGGCAGTACCGATGGTCGCCCGTGCGCCTGCTGCTCACCCCAGCTAGCAGACGCTCGCCACCGCGGCGTGCCGCCTATCTCGTTGAGCGGCAAACGTTCGGCGGATGTCGGTGTCGTCGTCGCGGCCATGCGTTGTCAACCGAGGCAACCGCGGGCATTATTAACGAGCCAGCTTTGTGTCGCTCGAGATGCGAATCATTGTGGAGCTTTATCAACTGCGCTATTTCCAAATGGTCGCCGAGTGCGGCACGATGCGCGAAGCTGCCGATAAACTGGCGGTGTCCCAATCAGCGGTCAGCCGGGCCATCACGATGCTCGAGTCCGAGATCGGGGTCCAACTGTTCACCCGGCGTGGTCGCGCCAACGAACTCAACCGGTTCGGGAAAGCGTTCTTGCGGGATAGCCTCGTGACTCAACGGAGCCTCGAGGCGGCGGTCGCTGGCGTCCGCGAACTCGCGGCAGTCGACGCCGGGACGGTAAGCCTGGGATTCCTCAACACACTCGGCGTGGCAGTGGTACCCAGGCTGATCCGCCGCCATCACGACCGCTTTCCCGCAGCACGATTCGAGCTGCGCCAGGCTGCGGGAAGTTCGCTGCTAGCTGATCTGGCCACAGGTGACATCGACCTCTGCCTGAGTTACCCAATCTCAGTCGAGGAATGGCCTGGGGTGAAATGGCGACACCTGTTCAATCAGCAGCTGTACGCCGTCGTCCACCGCGAGCACCCACTCGCCAACCGGAAGCTGATCGGTTTCGAAGAACTTGCCAGCCAACCCTTCGTAGTCCTCAACTGCGATATCGCCATGCGGAGGATCTTTGATGAAGCCTGCGATCGCCACGGGGTTACGCCCACGATCGCCTTCGAGGGAACCGGCGTTCCCACACTGCGAGGCCTCGTAGGTGCACGCTTGGGTGTAAGTGTCTTGCCCCCGTCAACCACACCACAGCCCGACATCGTCGAGATCCCAATCGACGATCAGCAACTGGCCAGACCGATAGCGGTCGGCTGGATGGCGAATAGGTACCTGCCGCCGTCGGCCGCCGCGTTCCGCGACACTGCGATCGCTTCACGCGGACTGCCTGAACGCGATGCCAACGCTTGGGATGAGTCGTGACCAATCATGAACGCGGGTTGATCGCCAGCTAGCTTCGGGGCGGCGCAGGGGTATCTTCGTCAAAACTGTTGGCGCAAAATGCGGCTCGTAATTCTCTTCGAAACGGCCGTCAACCCGGATACAGATCTGCTGGACCAGCAAGCCGTGGTCAGGGCCTAAAGCTCTTGTATCTCACGAAAATTCGATGACTCCTGTGGATCGGTTCTCGCGGTGGCGGAGCTGTTCGCACCAGTATGCGGATTTCGCATCGGTCTGTTCCCAATCTTCTATTGGACGCCTGCACCACGCGCTTTCTACCGTGAGCTCACAACCAGGACAGGTCGACTCCACGCGACGTGGTGTCCACGTCGCTGACGCGGATCCCACCACTTGGCGTGTACCGCTGAAAGTTGGTGAGTGTCGTGAATTTTTCGGTGTTGCCGCCGGAGATCAATTCGGCGCTGATGTTCGCGGGTGCGGGCTCGGAACCGATGCTGGCAGCTGCGGAAGCTTGGGGCGGTCTGGCCCGCGACCTGCAGTTGGCGGCAGCCGGCTTTTCTTCGGTGACCTCGGGGCTGGGTGGTCAGGCATGGCAGGGTGCAGCGGCGCAGGCGATGACGAGCGTGGCGGAGGGGTATGCCGCGTGGTTGCGCGGGGCGGCTGCTCACGCCGAGCAAGTGTCGAATCAAGCCGCAAACGTGGCAGCCGTGTTTGATACGGCGCGTGCCGCGATAGTGCATCCGGCCGTGGTCGCGGCCAATCGCTCCCAACTGGTGTCGTTGGTGGTCTCGAATCTATTCGGTCAAAATGCGCCGGCGATTGCGGCCGCCGAGGCCCAGTACGAAGTGATGTGGGCTGCGGATGTCTCGGCAATGGTGGGCTATCACGGCGGGGCGTCGGCGGCGATTGCCCAGTTGGCGCCGGCGCAGAGCACTCTGCAGGATCTGCTGCGGGGCCTGCCCAATTTGGGCATCGCCAACCGCGGCAGCCTCAATCTCGGGAATGGCAACACCGGCGACCGAAACTTCGGCAACGGAAACTTCGGCAACTCCAACCTGGGTGGCGGAAATGGAAGCGGCTTCCTCGGCCAAATGTCGAGCTTCAATGTGGGCAGCGGAAACTTCGGCAACTCCAACCTGGGTAGCGGGAACGGAAGCGTCATTAGGGGTATCCCGGCAAGCTTCAACGTGGGTAGCGGCAACGTCGGCAACTCCAACGTGGGCGGCGGGAACTTCGGCAACCAAAACTTTGGCTTCGGGAACTACGGCAATGGGAACATTGGTATCGGAAACGGTGGGCCAAGCATGACCTCTCCTTTTGGATCCTTTCCGGGCGACGGTAACGCGGGTATAGGTAACTCGGGCAACGGAAACTTCGGCGGCGGAAACGTCGGTAACGCAAACATCGGCTTCGGGAACACCGGCAGCAACAACTTTGGCTTCGGGAACACCGGCAGCAACAACTTTGGCTTCGGGAACACCGGCAGCAACAACATAGGCATCGGACTCACTGGCAATAATCAGGTGGGCTTGAATCTTGCGGGCGGCCTGAATTCGGGCAGCGGGAACATTGGATTCGGGAATTCGGGCACCAACAACATCGGCTTCTTCAACTCGGGCAACGGAAACGTCGGCGTGGGGAACTCGGGTTTCGTCAACACCGGCTTAGGGAACTCGGGCTACATAAACACCGGCTTAGGGAACTCGGGTTTACTCAATACCGGCGTCGGGAACGCGCAGTATGTCAATACCGGCTTTGGCAATTCTGGCGGCAGCAATACCGGCTTTGCAAACGCGGGTGACCTCAATACCGGAAGCTTTAACGGTGGCTACCTCAACACCGGTGACTTCAACTCCGGGGCGTTCAACTCGGGTAGTTTCAACGGTGGCCTATCCAACTCGGGTTTCTATAATTCCGGAACGACGAACACCGGCCTGGGTAACTCGGGTGACATCAATACGGGAGGCTATAACTCTGGCAATCTGAACACCGGTTTCGGCAGCTCCAGCGACGGTACCGGCGCGAACTCGGGATTCGGGAACACCGGCACCGGAAACTCGGGCTTCCGCAACTCTGGCACCGGAAACTCGGGTATGCGAAACTCAGGTACTTTGCAGAACTCGGGAATCGGCAACGTGGGCGAGTCGCTCTCGGGTTACGGCAACTTGGGCAATATAGCTTCGGGTTTCAATAACAGCGCCACCGGCGACTTCAACATAGGCTTCATTTCGGGCTTTGGGAACACAGGCGAGGAGCAGTCCGGCTTTGGCAATTTTGATTTCGATCCGACCAGTACCAACGCCACATCGGGTATTGCGAATTCCGGTATACAAAACTCCGGCGGCTTCAATGCTATTGATTTCGTCTCGGGATTTCTGCATCGTTAGTTAAACGTCTCAGTGTTGTAGGTTGTGTCTTTGCGCGGGTTGGCCCGGCCTGCGGGGCGGGTTCGTATCAACGGCCGTCGCGGTAAGGCACAGTTGCGAATAGCGCAAGAGTTTCTTCGCAATTTTGTACTGGACGCTGATGGGTGGTCTGCATAGCGTGACCTTGCGCACAGAAGCCCTGATCAGTTAGCCCCGAGCAGCATGTTGTATACGCCGGCGAAGCCTACCTCGCACTGCGGAGCCGGCGCCCTTTCGGCCACATTGTGGTGGGAGGAAGGACGATGTTGTTTGACAACATGGCCCCGACTGTCCGGACCTTACGGCGGCCAAATCTGCTCGCAGATGACGGTGGTGACGCGTGATGGCGGCTCAGGTCGAGACGGTTACGGTGTTGTTCACCGATCTGGTCGATTCGACCGCTCTGGCGTCGCGAGTGGGTCCGGAGCGCGCCGAGGAGCTGCGCGTCGAACACTTTAGGCTGCTGCGCGGAGCAATCGCTGGCGCCGACGGGTTCGAGGTAAAGAACACCGGCGACGGGGTGATGGTGGTGCTGCCGTCGGCGGCCGCCGCCGTCGAATGCGCCCAAGCGATCCAGCAGCGCCACGAACTGCGCAACCGCCACGCCACTGAACGGCTGTTGGTGCGCGTGGGGATCAGCATGGGCGACGCGACGCGCTCGGATGGGGATGTGTTCGGACCTCCGGTGGTGGTGGCCGCGCGGCTGTGTGCCAAGGCGAATCCGGGTCAGGTGTTGCTGTCGGATGTGACTCGGGTGATGGTCGGTCGTCGCGGTGAGCACACGTTTCGTTCGGTCGGCGACCTCGAACTGAAGGGTCTGCCCGAGCCGGTGGCGGCGTGGGAGCTTTTGTGGGCGTCGCTGGCCGGTGCAACTATCCCGTTACCGCCGCGGTTGCAGGTGTTGCCGTTGACGGCCTATGTGGGCCGCGAAGGCATCCGCGATCGGTTATCTCAGGTGCGCCAGCTCGCTATCGAGGGGGCTCGCCAGGTGGTGCTGATCGCCGGCGAGCCCGGCATCGGCAAGACGCGGTTAGCCACGCAGTTGGTGTCGGAGGCGCACGCCGAGGGCGCCACCGTGCTTTTCGGGCACTGTGATGAGGAGTTGGCGGCGTCGTATCAGCCTTGGGTGCAGGCGTTGCGCGACCTGGTCGAGCATGCCCCCATAGAGGTGTTGGCCCAACATGTCGGCGAGCACGGCGGCGAACTGTGCCGGCTAGTGCCCGAGCTGGCGCGCCGGCTGCCCAACGTGCCCGCGCCGCGGGTCAGTGACCCGGCGGCGGAGCGCTGCCTGTTGTTCGGGGCGGTCGTCGGACTATTGCAGTGCGCGGCCGCCCAGGGGCTCCTGGTAGTGGTGTTGCTCGATGATCTGCACTGGTCCGACAAACCGTCGCTAGCACTTTTGAAACACGTCGTGGCGCATGTGGTGCAAGCGCGCCTATTGTTTTTGTGCACCTACCGCGATAGCGAGATCGATGCGAACCATCCGCTTAGTGCGTTGCTGGCCGATCTGCGTCGTGAAGCCGGTGTGGAGTGGGTGGCACTGCAGGGATTGGCGCAGCAGGAGGTGGAGTCGCTGATAGCCGCCGCCGCGGGTCATGAGCTCACCGCCAAAGGTCGCAGGCTGGCCGCGGCGGTGTGTCGAGAAAGCGACGGCAACCCGTTTTTTGTCACCGAAATCTTGCGCGATCTCGTCGAGTCCGGGGGGATTGTGCAGGGCGACGGTGGCCAGTATGTCGTTACCGCCGAGATCGGCAAATTGCGTATCCCGCGCAGCGTCCGCGATGTGGTCGCTCAGCGGATCCATCGGCTCGGCCCCGACGTGGTCAGCGTTTTGAGCGCTGCCGCGGTGATCGGGCGTGAATTCGATCTTGAGCTGCTGTCGGTGGTCAGCGAACGCTGCGAGGACGACCTGCTCGCTGCGCTGGAATCGGCGGTAGCCGGGTCAGTGTTGCGGGAGAGCCCAGAAGCGTTGGGGCGCTTCGTGTTCGCGCACGCGCTGATCAACCACACGCTGTGTGAAGCCCTTAGCCGAACCCGACGTGCACGGCTGCACCTGCACATCGCTCAAGCCATCGAAGACACCGCCCGGGGGGACATCGATGAGAGGCTTGGCGAGCTGGCTTACCACTGGGCGGCCGCGGGGCCCGCGGCCAGCTCCGGCAAGGCGATCGCCTATGCGCGTCGGGCGGGCGAGCGCGCCCTTGCGCAGTTGGCCCCGGATGAGGCGCTGCGCTGGTTCGCCCAAGCTCTCGAGCAGCTCGGGAAAGCGCGCAGTGTAAGCGAGGCCGATCGCTGCGACCTGATGATCTTCATGGGCGAAGCGCAATGGCAGATTGGGGAGCCGGCCTACCGCGATACGTTGCTGGCCGCCGGTGAGATCGCGTCGCGCATCGGCGACCGGGAGCGCATGGCCAGAGCCGCGATCACCAACACCCGCGGCTGGCTGAGCAACTGTGGCGATGTCGACGCCGAGCGGATCGCGGGGTTGCAAGCGGCCATCGATGTGGCGCCCGCCGGTTCCCCTCATCGGCCCCTTTTGCTGGCGCAGCTGGCCGCCGAAGCGTGCGTCGACTGGGATTTCGCCACGCGGATACGCCCGCTCATCGACGAAGCGCTGGGGTTGGCGCGCCGCGACGCCGACAAGCACGCACTGGCGAAGGTGCTGGAATTGGTCACCTCGGCATTGGCGATGCGACCCGATCTCATGGTCGAGCGGCTGGGGCTCACCCACGAGCTGCTGGCTCTGGCCGATGGACTGGACGACCCGTTCCTCGGCTGCATGGCCGCGGCCATGAGATTTATCGCGACGGTCGAAGTCGCCGACATCGACGAAGCGCGCGAGTGCGCACGCCGAGCGTGGCTGCTCTCCGAGCGCACCGGTCAGCCCCGGATACGTTGGGTGGCACTGTTTTGCGCGACAGTGATGGCATCGGTCGACGGCGATCTGGAGCTCGCCGACAGGCATTCCCGCGACGGGCTGGCGGTCGGTATGGCCCTCGGCTTTCCAGACGCAGCCGTTTTCTACAGCCCCCAGCTCAACTACGTGCGATACGAACAGGATCGGCTCGACGAGGAAATCATCGACGCGAACTTCGAGCTGAGGAACGTCGCGCCTGGCCTCTCTTCGATACCGGCCAGGCTGTCGTTCTACCTCACCGAACACGGCCGCTTCGACGAGGCAGGCGACCTGCTCGACGAGGTGCTCCAAGCCGGTTTCGGGTCGCTGAACCAGGACTACCTGCGGCTGTATGCCCTGGCGCATTGGGGCTTGACCGCAGTGCGACTCGGCGACCGCGATGCCATCGCGGAGATCTATGACCTGCTGTACCCCTATCGGACCCACCTGATCTACCCGGTCCCGATCGCATTGTCGTCGGCCCACACGATCCTCGGACGCCTGGCGGGCGCGCTTGGCCGATTCGACGACGCCGAACAGCATTTCGCCGCCGCAACCACACTGCACGACCGCATCGGCGCGCCGCTGTTTGAGGCGCGGAACCTGCAGTACTGGGCGGAGATGCTGCTGTCGCGAAACGCCGACGCGGACGAGCCACGTGCATTGGCGATGCTGCGTCGCGCCCGCGACACCGCTCGGGACCTGGGAGGGGCGGTAATCGTCAGGCACACAACACATCTCATCGATGCCACCGAACTGCGACGGACGGGAGCGGCATGACCAACAGAATCGCAGTAGCGCGACGAACTGCACGCAGACACGCACGCGAAGGCAACGCAGGGATCGCCGCCACGGCGGACCGAAACACGGTCTCGGCGTACGGACCTGGTCGGCGATCCGACCAGCCACGCCCACCGCTCACCCAACGCCGCCAGCCGTCACCCACCGCGGTGCTGCTGGTAGCGGCTTTCGGCGCCTTTCTCGCTTTTCTCGATTCGACGATCGTCAACATCGCATTCCCGGCAATCCAGAGACATTTCCACAACAGCGACATCGGCAGCCTGTCGTGGGTGCTGAACGCCTACAACATTGCGTTCGCGGCGATCCTGGTGGCAGGGGGTCGGCTCGCCGACCTTCTCGGTCGTAAGCGGATGTTCATCTACGGGGTCGCGCTATTCACGGCCGCTTCCGGGTTATGTGCCGCCGCCGACAGCGTCGGGCAGTTGGTTGCGTTCCGTGTGCTGCAGGGTATTGGCGCAGCGATTCTCGTGCCGGCATCGCTTGGGCTTGTCGTCGAAAGCTTCGATGCCACGCGCCGGGCGCACGGGGTAGGTCTGTGGGGTGCGGCGGCCGCGATCGCATCGGGCCTCGGCCCGCCGATCGGCGGTGCCCTCGTGGAGGCGTCAAGCTGGCGGTGGGTGTTCCTGGTGAATCTTCCGCTGGGCGTCGTGGCTTTGATGGTGGCCCGGCGGGGGCTGGTCGAAAGCCGCGCCTCGGGGCGGCGACGCGTTCCCGATCTGCGGGGTGCCGCGCTGCTCGCTGCCGCGCTGGCGTTCTTGACGCTCGGTCTGATCAAGGGCCCCGACTGGGGCTGGACCAGCGCCGCGGTGATCGGGTCGTGCGTGGCCGCGGCTGTGGCGATGGCCGGATTCGTCATGAGCTCGCGGAACCACGCGACCCCGCTGATCGAGCCGGCGTTTCTGCGTGTCCGGTCGTTCGTAACGGGCAACACGCTGACCCTGGTCGCAAGCGCCGGGTTCTACGCCTATCTGCTGACCCATGTCCTGTTCTTGAACTACGTGTGGGGTTACAACTTGTTGCGCGCGGGCCTGGCGGTCGCTCCCGCCGCGTTCGTCGCAGCAGTTGTCGCTGCGGTGCTCGGGCGCGTCGCTGACCGGCATGGGTATCGCATCATCATCGTCGCCGGCGCGCTGGTCTGGACCGGCAGCCTGCTGTGGTACATCGAACGCGTCGGCTCGAAGCCAGATTTCCTCGGTGCGTGGCTGCCCGGCCAGCTCTTGCAGGGCATCGGAGTCGGCGCGACATTGCCGATGCTTGGCAGCGCCGCACTGGCCGGGCTGGCCGCAGGCGGTAGCTACGCCACCGCGGCCGCGGTCGTGAGCAGCACCCGCCAGCTCGGTGCGGTGATCGGCATCGCGCTCCTGGTGGTGGTGGTCGGGACACCGGGTCGCGAGGCGGCCGAAGCTGCGCTGCGAAAAGGATGGGTGCTGGCCGCGATCTGCTTTGCCGCGGTCGCGATCGGAGCGGTATTGCTGGGCCGCACCCGCCACGTCACGATCGACGCGGTCGAGTCCGAGCCGACACCGGAGATCGAGCCGTTGACATCGAGGCCCGCGCCCCGGCACTACGCAGCCGCGAAACCCCCGTCGGCCGCTTCCAGCGAGGACCCGCTCGGGTCTCTGCCGTTGTTTGCGGGACTGGACGCCGTCGCCCTGGCGGGCCTGCGGGACTGTGCCCAGCATGTTGAGCTGGCGGCTGGCTCGTACCTATTCCGGGCCGGCGACGCCTCCGACTCTCTCTATGTGATCCGCAACGGGCGGCTGCAGGTGCTGCGCGACGACGTCGTGGTCACGGAGTTGGGCCGCGGCGAGGTCGTCGGCGAGCTCGGACTGATGATCGATGCGCCCAGATCCGCTTCGGTGCGAGCCGTGCGGGACTCCACGCTGGTGCGACTGACCAAAGCCCAATTCGACAATGTTGCCGACTCGGGCGTGCTCAGGGCACTGGTCCGAGCCTTGGCCACCCGTCTGTACCAGACGCCGCCACCCAACGTTTCCCACCCGACGCCCGAGGTGGTCGTCGCTGTCGTTGGTGTCGACACCACGGCGCCCGTCGAAATGGTGGCCGCCGAACTGTCCACCGCACTGTCGAGCAGGCTACGCGTGGAGAAATTCGGGCGCATCGACCGCGACGGGTTGGAGCGCGCCGAGCGGGCCGCAGACAAGGTGTTGCTGCACGCCGCGGTGCGTGACGTGGATTGGTGGGACTTCTGCCTGCGTGTCGCCGACCGCGTCGTGCTGGTCGCCGCCGATCCGGCACCGGCACCCGAACGGTTACGTGCTCGAGCCGCAGGCGCCGATCTGGTGCTGGCGGGACCGCCAGCAACCCGGGATCACCGGCGCGCGTGGGAGGAATTGATCACCCCGCGGTCGGTCCATGAGGTTCGCCCCGGACATGCGGCTTCCGACTTGCGCCCGCTCGCGGCACGCATCGCGGGCCAATCAGTCGGGCTGGTCCTCAGCGGTGGGGCCGCGCGCGCCTTCGCCCATCTCGGCGTGATTGAGGAGCTGGAGGCGGCCGGTGTCGGAATCGGGCGGATCGCCGGGACCAGCATGGGGGCGGTCATCGCCGCACTCGCGGCGATGGGCCTGGACGCAGCCGCCGTTGATGCCCACATCTACGAGTACTTCGTCCGCAACAATCCCGTCACCGACTACACGCTGCCCAGCAAGGGCCTGATTCGGGGGCGCCGTACCCTGGCCGCTCTCTACGACGCGTATGGCGCACGCCTGGTGGAGGAGCTGCCGAAGGAATTCCGCTGCGTCAGCGTCGATCTGCTGGAGCGGCGGGCTGTCGTGCACCGCCGCGGCCCGCTCGCCGAGGTTCTCGCCTGTTCCGTATCGCTGCCGGGTCTGTACCCGCCGAAACTCTATGACCAGTCGCTGCACGTCGACGGGGGCGTGCTCGACAACCTGCCCGTGACCACGCTGGATCGCCGCGACGGCCCGGTGATCGCGGTGCAAGTCGGCGCTGGAAGGGAGGCACACTCTAACCCGACGGCCAAACACGCGCGCTCACCACGGGTGCCCGCCATCAGCGACACCCTCATCCGCACCATCACGATCGGCAGCGGCATGGCGTCGGCGTCCGTGCTTGCGCAGGCGGACCTGGCGATTACGCCCGACACCAGCGCCATTGGATTCCTCGAGTTCCACCAGATCGACCGCGCACGTGAGGCGGGTCGGGTCGCCGCGCGTGAGGCCTTGCCGCAGATCATGGCGCTGGTGTAGCGGTGGGCCGGCGATGGCGATCTCAGATGTGTCGGCGTTCGCCCATCTGACCGACACGGACGTCGCGGCGCTGGCAGTCGAATTGGACGCGATCCGCATCGAGATTGAGGACTGCCGTGGTGAGCGCGATGCGCGCTACATCTACCGCACCATCGCCGTCCAGCGTGGCCTTGAGGTCGCCGGGCGTGTGGTCCTGGCGGCCAGTTGCCGGCGCTGGGCGTGGTGGGCCGGGGCGGTGACCCTCGGGGTGGCCAAGATCGTCGAGAACATGGAGATCGGTCATAACGTCATGCACGGGCAGTGGGATTGGATGAACGATCCCGAGATCCACTCGTCGTCGTGGGAATGGGACATGGCGGGCACCGCCAAACGGTGGCGGTTCACCCACAACTTTCAGCACCACAAGTACACCAACGTGCTGGGTATGGACACCGACGTCGGTTACGGGTTTCTGCGCGTCACCCGCGATCAGCCCTGGCGCACCCACCACCTGGCCAACCTGCTGTTGGGCGCCCTGCTGGTGGTGGGCTTCGAGTGGGGAGTCGCGTTGCAGCATTTGGGCGTGCAGCTGCGCGACCTGGTTCACGGGCGTGCCGATCGCGCGGCCAAAAAGGAGTTGGGTGAACGTGTGTCCAAGGCCGGCCGCCAGCTGGTCAAGGACTACCTGGCGGCCCCGGCGCTGACCTCGCTGTCGCCGTGGGCGAGCTTCACCGCCACCGCCACCGCGACCATGCTGGCCAACGTCATCCGCAACATCTGGATCGGCACGGTGGTGTTGTGCGGTCATTTTCCCGACGGCGCCGAAACGTTCTCCCATCACGACCTGGACAACGAGACCACGGGGCGCTGGTACCTGCGACAGATCCTGGGCAGCGCCAATATCGATGCCGGGCCGCTGCTGGCGTTTATGACCGGCAACCTGTCGTATCAGATCGAGCATCACCTCTACCCCGACCTGCCCAGCAACCGGCTCGCCCAGATCGCGACGCGCGTGCGCCAAATCTGCGACAAATACCACCTGCCCTACACCAGCGGACCCTTCCTGACCCAGGTCGCCAAGGCGTGGCGCACCATCGCCACCCTGTCGCTACCCGCGAGGTAGCAAGTCAGCCAGGGCGCGTTGCCGGCATCAAACCGCGTCGACGTGCAGGACGTCATGCACAGTCGCGCCCTGACGCAGCGTGTTGAGCGTGGCACGATCCCAGAATCCGTTCGAGAAGACCAGTGCATCGTCAAACCAGATCCGACACCCATCCAAAATCATGTCGAGATGCAGGGGCGAGCCCCAGCCTACTTTCGATTGCGGTTGTGAGGGAGTTCCCACCTGAGTTTGGACATTTGGCTTAGTACCCGGGTTTGAAGCCGAGGTCGGTGAGGATTTTGCGCTCGGCCTCGGGGATCGCTGGTGGGAAGGTCTGAGTGGCGCCGTTGATGGTGATGGTGGCGCTGCGTAGCGGGCGTAGTTGTTTGACGACTTTGGCGATGGATACCCCGGTGCGCGATTGGATGACGTGAGAGACGGCAAGGGCGGCAAAGACGAGGGTCAGGTGAGCTTCGATGGCATCGCGCATCCGGTTGAACATGGGCCGCGCTTCGAGGTCGCTCTTTGACATCCGAAAGGACTTCTCCACGTGCCACAGCTCGTGGTACTTCGCGATGACTTCGGTGGCTGGCATCACTGTGACCGGCACATTTGTCACATACCCTTTCAGACCTACGAGGGATTGAGCCCGGGCGAGGCTGGCCTCGTCGATGGTGCGGTCATCGCCGCGGACCGTCACAAATCGGGCGGCCTTGGCCTGCCTCGTGCCGTCGACGATGGCCCGGGCGCGGGCTTCCTGGGCGGCCAGGGTTTTCTGGTCGCGGCGGGCTCGCTTGGCCGAATACGCCCAGACTGCCCGCCAGGCGCCCGGATGAGCTTCGGGGTCCCAGACTGGTTCAGCGCGCTTGTTGCAGTCGTTGACAGTGTTGTTGCCGTGCCGTGGTGTGACGGTGTCGATGATCTGCCCGTCGGTGAAAACATCGCCGTTCCAATGGAAATAGGACTCCAGATCTCCAGGGGCTTTGGTCATCCGGGACCCGACGATGAACGACAACTCCAAATCGTCGAGGGCCTTGAGGTTTGTCGCAGAGAGCATCCCGGCGTCAGCAGCCACCACCATCGGAATGCCGGCCAGGCGGTGGCGTTCGACGAAGCTGCCGATGATCGGAACGATGGTGGTCGTCTCAGCGGTGTTGCCCTCGAAACAGCCGATCTCCAAAGGCATCCCCATGCGGTCCACCAGCAGTCCGACGACAATTTGCGGGTCGACGCGGCGGTCCTTGCTATATCCGACCCGTCGCAGCTCATCTTCGTGCTCGGCCTGAAAATGAAGCGTGGTCGTGTCATAGAGCAACAGCGACAGGCCACCGCAATCACGGGAGTGCTCAAAGCATTTCGCGGCGACCACATCCCGAGCGGGACCGGCATGGATGCTGCGGACGTGGCGGTCGATCGTCTTATATGACACCAGCGCTGCCCCGAGATCGGCCAGCACCCGCAACGCGTCGATCTTGCTGGTCGGCTCCACGATCCGGGCGATCACCAGATCCCGGAACACCACATCGCCGACTGCGTCGAAACCCAGCCAGTCATACACATGGGCGAGCACGTCATAAAGCAGCCGCGAGTTCGTGCCCAGCGTGCGACCTGGCGGCACCACGGGTGCGGGGGCTGTGGGCTTGGGCTGTTCTGCGATCAGCGACTGCGCCCGGAAGTCGGCCACATCGGCCACCGATTGGGCGCGGGCGGAGACTTCGAAATCCAGGGCGGCCTGGCCATCGAGGACCATCTGCTGGGCCGCATCGAGCAGAATGCCCAGCTCAGCATCGGTATGCGCTGAACCCAGATGCGCCAGGATCACTACCCGGCCAAGGTCCTTGTGCGCCACCTGCACCGCCACCGCACCCGAGGCAGTGCGCACCTTCCGCACGTACGCCACCGCACGAACCTACCCGGTTAGTACCCCGAAACACCCACCCTCGCGGCCAAAATGCCAGGTCAGGGAACTACGCAGCGTCAAAATCATCGGAGGTGTCCAAACTCAGGCCAGAATCCGTTCGAGAAGACCAGTGCATCGTCAAACCAGATCCGACACCCATCCAAAATCATGTCGAGATGCAGGGGCGAGCCCCAGCCTACTTTCGATTGCGGTTGTGAGGGAGTTCCCAGCCCAAGGTGCAGGCCCGGGTGGCGCTCATTTATATGGGACAGGAAATTGACCCATTCCGTAATACCTTCATTCGTGCCGAAGCCAACTTCGCCGACGCGGTCGGCGTTTTCGACCTTAAAGAAGTTACTCAGAACATATGACACCACCGGATCAGCGCAGGTTGCCTTCTTGACCACTGATTCGGTAATTTCAAGGGTAATGGGACTAGTGGCCAATCGAGGATCGCCGGGAAATCCAAAGCTTGAGTTTATCGCCCCATCAGCCACCACTGTTCCTGTCACATGAGGAGTATAGGTATTTACTTCTCCGGGCGGTAAGATAGCGGGAAAACGTCCACAGAAATACCCGCTGCTGTTTGTCCACCCGCCGTCCGCTAATGGACGGACGTGCAGATCGGTTCCGGCCCCATTAGTAATGTGGATGTCTTGGGTTGACCGAGCGGCTCCGATGACGGAATTATTCAAACTGTCCAGGGATGAACGATCGACGGCGAGAGTCAGTTTGAATAGCTGTGGGGAGAAGTTGAATAGCCGGAAGATTCGGGTTCGACGTTGTCCACCTGCCAATTCGAGATACTCCAGTATCTTTGCGCGATGGCTGCTGGATACCATGCTGACGAGTAGCAAGACATCGCAGTCTGCAAGGTCACATTCGTCGAAAGCGTCGGCGGGCTTTATCCAAACGCCAACCGAATGCGCACCAATCCGTTCACGTAGAGTGTCGAGCAAGCTTTGGTCATCGTCACCCTGGAGTTCGTTCGAATAAAGCATGAGTACCCGGTCATCGGGCCTCAATTCGAGATAGCTGGTGCAGAGTCTGTCCATGCCCTCAATTACAGATGGCTCGGCATGTCTTTCCTTGTTGTTCATTGGTCGCACGAACTGCTTACTCAGTAGATCGCGCTGATGCAGAGCCAGGCGTCGTCCGACATTTTCGTTGGGACGCTGCGAGCGATGGCGATTTTTTCATTGACGGCCCGCAGTGTCTCGAGGTCTGCCGATGAGACGCCAGCGGCCGCGAGCGATTCGTTGCGAGTGATAGCAACGGACATTGATCAACCCTTTCTTGATTCCGAACGGCCGCGCCAGCGCGCGACCAGGCAACTCTTGCACATGTGCAACAATAAATCAAGCGTATGATTACTTCTATGAACTGTTGCCCTGTGCGGGTGTTGGCTGGTGCCCTGGACGCGATCGACTTCTTCGGCGACGAGTCCCTGCTACCTAACCCGTACCCCTACTTCGACCGCCTCAGGGCGCAGAACCCGGTGGTGAACCTGCCGCATCACGACGTGGTGGCTGTCACCGGCCACGAGGAGGCCGCGGTGGTCTACAAGGACTCCGGGACCTTCTCGTCGATTGTCGCGGTTGGCGGACCGTTTCCACCACTGCCGTTCGAACCCCGGGGTGACGACATCGATGAGCAGATCGAGCGGTACCGCGACCAGATGCCGATGAGTCAGTACCTGACCACGATGGACCCACCCGAGCATTCCCGGATGCGGTTCTTGCTGAGTCGTCTGCTTACCCCCAAGCGCATTCAGGCGAACGAGGAGTTGCTGCGGCGCCTCGCCGATGAGCAGATCGACAGCTTCATCGACGCCGGGAAGTGCGAGTTTGTGTCCGGATACGCCAAGCCGTTCTCGTCCGGGGTGATTGCGGAACTGCTCGGCATCCCGGTAGAAGACCGCGAGACGTTCGAGGCGCCGCGCCCCCATGTCCCGGCCGGCGCATTGGATCACGCGTCGATACGGCACGATTCGCTCGAGTGGCTCGATGACAAGTTCGGCCACTATCTGCTGGACCGGCGGCGCGAGCCTCGCGCGGACGTGCTGACGCGGCTGGCTAACGCACGCTATCCCGATGGGGATGTACCCGAGATCGCTGACGTCGCCCGCAGCGCCACCCTTGTGTTTACGGCGGCGCGGGGCGTCACCGCCATATTGCTGACCTGGGCGCTTCGAGTGCTGGCCGAGCGCCCCGATCTGGTGCAGCAGCTTCGCGACGACCGCAGCCGGCTCCCGAATTTCATCGAGGAGCTCCTCCGGATGGAAAGTCCGGTGAAAAGCGACTTCCGGTTGGTACGCAAGACGACCACGCTGGGCGGCGTGGCGCTTCCCGCGGGCACCACGGTGATGGTGTGCCCGGGGGCCGTCAACCGCGATCCCCGCAAGTTCGAGGATCCGCACGAGTTCCGGTTGAATCGGCCCAATGTGCGCGACCACGTGGCATTCGGTCGGGGAGCTCATTTCTGTCCTGGTGCACACTTGGCCCGCGCCCAGGGCCGCGTTTCCATCGAGCGCATCCTGGACAGGACGACCGGGATCAGATTGTCGGCGGCCAAACACGGCCCGGCCCGCGCTCGCCGCTTCCACTACGAACCGACATATACCCTGCGCGCGCTGTCCGAATTGCACCTGGAGTTCAACCCGGCTCCGCGCTGATGCAGACCACGTTGCCGAACGCGGGCGTCGTCGCCGTCGGCCGGCGGCAGTCCGTGTTGGGCGCCGCGCCACGGCGGCCGAGAAAGGCCCAGCCCAGACTAGCTGTTAATCTCGTACACGGTTTGACGCGCGACGCCATACGTCCTTGCCTGCGGGTTGGGCGCGTGACGCGGGATGACCCCAGGATGACCCAGTCGGCCAAGCCCGGTTGGCATACCGCGACCAGAGTTCGGCTGCGCAGGAGGAAGAGTGCTTTCGGCTTTCATCTCATCACTGCGAACAGTGGACCTGAGAAGGAAGATTCTCTTCACGCTGGGCATCGTCATCCTCTACCGTGTCGGTGCCTCAGTGCCATCCCCTGGTGTCAATATCCCGAACGTCCAGCAGTGCATCAAAGAGGCCAGCGGTGGCGCTGCGGGACAGATCTATTCGCTGATCAACCTTTTCTCCGGCGGCGCGCTATTGAAGCTGACGGTGTTCGCGGTGGGCGTGATGCCCTACATCACCGCCAGCATCATCGTGCAGCTGCTCACCGTGGTCATCCCCAGGTTCGAAGAACTGCGCAAAGAAGGCCAGGCTGGTCAGGCGAAAATGACGCAGTACACCCGCTACCTGGCGATCGCGCTCGCGATCCTGCAAGCCACCAGCATCGTGGCGCTGGCGGCCAACGGTGGGCTGCTGCAGGGCTGCCAGCTGGACATCATCTCCGACCAGAGCATCTTCGCGTCGGTTGTCATCGTGCTGGTGATGACCGCGGGTGCGGCGCTGGTGATGTGGATGGGCGAATTGATCACCGAACGCGGGATCGGCAACGGCATGTCGCTGCTGATCTTCGTCGGCATCGCCGCTCGCATTCCTGCCGAGGGGCACAGCATCCTGGAAAGCCGCGGCGGGGCGATCTTCGCGGCGGTTTGTGCGGCCGCGCTGATCATCATCGTCGGCGTGGTGTTCGTCGAACAGGGACAGCGCCGGATCCCGGTGCAATACGCCAAGCGCATGGTGGGCCGGCGGATGTACGGCGGAACCTCGACGTATCTGCCGCTGAAGGTCAACCAGGCCGGCGTTATTCCGGTGATTTTCGCGTCCTCGCTGATCTACATACCGCATCTGATCACCCAGCTGGTCCGCAGCGGTACCGGCGGCGTGGGCCACGGCTGGTGGGACAAAGTCGTCAATACGTATCTGTCGGACCCGAGCAACCCGGCTTACATCGGCATCTATTTCGGGCTGATCGTCTTCTTCACGTACTTCTACGTGTCGATCACTTTCAACCCCGACGAACGAGCCGATGAGATGAAGAAATATGGCGGCTTTATTCCGGGCATTCGGCCGGGGCGCCCGACCGCCGACTATCTGCGTTTTGTGCTGAGCCGGATTACCCTGCCGGGGTCGATCTACCTGGGCGTGATCGCGGTGCTGCCCAATCTGTTCCTGGAGATCGGCAACGGCGGAGCGGTGCAGAACTTACCCTTCGGGGGTACCGCGGTTCTGATCATGATCGGCGTCGGTTTGGATACGGTCAAACAGATCGAGAGTCAGCTCATGCAGCGCAACTATGAAGGGTTCCTCAAGTGAGAGTTGTTTTGCTGGGACCGCCGGGGGCGGGCAAGGGGACGCAGGCCGAGAAGCTGGCCGAGAAACTAGGGATCCCGCAGATCTCCACGGGCGAATTGTTCCGGCGCAACATCGAAGACGGCACCAAACTCGGTGTGGAGGCCAAACGCTATCTGGACGCGGGTGACCTGGTCCCCTCCGATCTGACCAACGAACTGGTCGACGACCGGCTGAACCATCCGGACGCGGCCAAGGGTTTCATCCTCGACGGATATCCGCGCTCGGTGGAACAGGCCAAGGCGCTGCACGAGATGCTGCAACGCCGGGGGACCGACATCGACGCGGTCCTGGAATTCCGCGTGTCGCAGGAGGTGTTGCTGCAGCGGCTCAAAGGCCGCGGCCGCGCCGATGACACCGACGAGGTCATCCTGAATCGGATGAAGGTGTATCGCGACGAGACCGCGCCACTGCTCGAGTACTACCGCAGTGAGCTGAAGACGGTCGACGCCGTCGGCACCATGGATGAAGTTTTTGCCCGCGCCTTGCACGCGCTGGGCAAGTAATTATGCGCGCTCTGGCACGGCTGCGGGGTCGCGGAGTCGTGCCGCAGCGCACTCCCGGCGAACTCGACGCAATGGCCGCCGCCGGGGCTGTCGTAGCCTCGGCGCTGCACGCAGTCCGTGCGGCCGCGATCGCCGGTGTGTCCAGCCTGAGTCTCGACCAGATCGCCGAGTCGGTGATTCGCGAAGCCGGCGCAACCCCGTCGTTCCTGGGCTATCACGGCTACCCGGCGTCGATCTGCGCTTCGGTCAACGACCGGGTTGTTCACGGAATCCCGTCCGCCGCAGAGATATTGGCGCCCGGTGACCTGGTGTCCATCGACTGTGGGGCGGTGCTGGACGGCTGGCATGGCGACGCGGCAATCACCTTCGGGGTCGGAACTTTGGCTCCGGCCGACGAAGCGCTGTCGGAGGCGACCCGGGAATCGCTGGAGGCCGGAATCGCGGCGATGGTTGTCGGCAATCGGTTGACCGACGTGGCCCATGCCATCGAAACGGGCACGCATCGCGCCGAACTTCGGTACGGGCGTTCGTTCGGGATCGTCGACGGATATGGGGGCCACGGCATCGGCCGGGAGATGCATATGGATCCGTTCCTGCCCAATGTGGGCGCGCCGGGGCGCGGACCACTGCTGGCGGTGGGCTCGGTCCTGGCCATCGAACCCATGCTGACCCTGGGAACTACCAAAACCGTGGTGCTCGACGATAAATGGACGGTCACCACCGCCGACGGATCACGAGCGGCACACTGGGAGCACACCGTCGCGGCAACCGAAACCGGGCCCCGCATTCTGACCCTCGGGGTCTGAATTGGCGTTGAACTAAACGTCTACTCGACTCGTGTCAGTAGCGGAGGTGATCGAGTGGCTCGCCTGGCCGGCACTGCAGAAGCCGCTCTAATGAAGGCGCTCTACGACGAGCACGCCGCGGTGCTGTGGCGCTACGCGCTCCGATTAACGGGAGACGCAGCGCAGGCCGAGGACGTCGTCCAAGAGACGCTGTTGCGGGCCTGGCAGCATCCGGAAGTCGTTGGCGACACCGAGCGGTCAGCACGAGCGTGGTTGTTCACCGTGGCTCGCAACATGATCATCGACGAGCGACGCAGCGCACGGGCCCGCAATGTCGTCGCTTCGACCGACGTGGAAGGCGCGCCGGAGCAGTCCACGCCGGACGAGGTGAATGCGGCACTGGACCGGCTGCTGATTGCCGACGCGATGGCTCAATTGTCGGGCGAGCATCGCGCGGTGATCGAGCGGTCCTACTACCGCGGATGGACCACGACGCAGATTGCAAGCGACCTCGCAATCGCTGAAGGAACTGTGAAGTCGCGCCTACACTATGCGGTGCGGGCACTGCGGCTCACTCTGCAGGAACTTGGAGTTACCCGATGAGAGCCATCCGCATGGCTGTCGGCTCCGAATACTTGAGGGTGACAGGAGATGGATGACATGAGAACGCCGCTACGAGGCCTCGGCCCGCCCGGTGGCCCGCCCGGCAACAACGGGGTGCGTGAATTGACGACGGATGACAACCACCGTTACGCGACGTGGGACGCCGCTTACGTGCTGGGGTCCCTGTCGGCGGCCGACCGCCGCGAATTCGAGGCGCACCTGGCCGATTGCCCGCGATGCCGGGAGGCGGTCTCCGAACTTTGCGGCGTGCCGGCCTTGCTTTCGCAGCTCAGCCCGGACGACGTCGCGGCCATCAACGAATCGGCTCGTACCGTTGGGGGCCCACCGACGCCGCAGATGTCGCCGGAGTTGCTGCCGTCACTGCTGGCAACGGTTCGTTGGCGCCGCCGCCGCGCACGCTTGACGACCTGGGTGGCCTCGGCCGCCGCGGCCGTGGTGCTGGGGATCGGTGTGCTGGTAGGTATCCAAGGCCATTCCGTCTCTGACCAGCAGGCGACCGTGTCGGCGCAGCCGATGGCGCAGGTCGGGACAAGCCTGCTGACCTCGACGGTTTCGCTGAGCAGCCAGAACTGGGGGACGTTCATCAACCTGCGGTGTGTCTGCCTGGCGCCACCGGATGCTCACCATGACACGTTGGCCATGGTCGTGGTGGGTCGCGACGGCAGCCAGACCCGGCTGGCGACCTGGGTGGCCGAACCCGGTCACACCGCGACGCCCGCGGGCAGCATTTCGACGCCGGTTGATCAGATCGCCGCCGTACAGGTTGTCGCCGCCGATACGGGCCAGGTTTTGCTGCAGCGTTCGCTTTAGCGGGTAGACGGGGGCTCGCGGCGGGCGGTGAACTGAAGTTCGCCGCCCGTCGTGTTACAGGCATGCCCAGGAAGTACCGGGTGGTCGATTACATCGTCGAGCACCTCGCGGCAATGGGCGTCGACCACATCTTCGGTGTCGACGGCGCCAATATCGAGGATCTGTACGACTCGGCCCATTTCCAGTCGTCGATCACCGCGGTGCTGGCCAAGCACGAGTTCTCCGCCGCCACGATGGCCGACGGATACAGCCGCAGCGGGGGCGGGCCGGGCACCGGGTTGGGTGTTGTGGCAGCGACCTCCGGTGGGGGCGCGCTGAATCTGGTCCCAGGCCTGGGGGAGTCGCTGGCAAGCCGTGTCCCGGTATTGGCGCTGGTCGGCCAGGCCCCCACGTCGATGGACGGGCGGGGCAGCTTTCAGGACACCAGCGGCAGCAATGGATCGCTGGACGCCGAGGCGGTGTTTTCGGCGGTATCGGTGTCGTGCGAGCGGGTGCTCACGCCGGCTGACATCGTTTCGGCGCTACCTCGGGCCATCGCCGCGGCCCGCACCGGTGGCCCGGCAGTGTTGTTGCTGCCCAAGAACATTCAGCAAGGAGATGTTGAGGCCGGAAGGCGCCTGAAAGGCACGCAGGATCTGCGACCCATCGGCAACCCGCATCCGATCGTCGCGGTCCTGCGCCAGGTGAATGGCCCGGTGACGATCATCGCGGGCGAGCAAGTCGCGCGGGATAACGCCCGGGCGGAGCTCGAAATGCTGCGCGCGGTGTTGCGTGCGCGGGTGGCGACTGTTCCTGACGCCAAAGATGCCGCGGGCACACCGGGTTTCGGCTCGTCGTCGGCGCTGGGGGTCACCGGCGTCATGGGTCACCCCGGCGTGGCCGAAGCGGTGGCCGGCAGCTCGGTTTGTCTTGTGGTCGGCACCCGACTGTCGGTCACCGCACGCACCGGCCTCGACGACGTGCTGGCATCGGTGCGAACGATCTCGATCGGGTCTGCGCCGCCGTATGTTCCGTGCACTCACGTGCACACCGACGATCTGCGCGGCGCGCTGCGCATGCTTACCCAGATGCTGTCGGGATCCAGGCGACCAACGGGCGTGCGGGTGCCAGACGTGTCGCGGCGCACCGAGCTGATGCCACCACCTTGGTGCGGTACCGGTGTGCGCTACCGCGATGCCATGGCGGTGCTGGACGGTGTGCTGCCCGACGGGACCGACATCGTGGTCGATGCCGGCAATACCGGTGCGGCCGCGATCCACTATCTGCCGGCACGCCGGGGCGGCAGATTCGCCGTCGCGCTCGGGATGGGCGGCATGGGCTACAGCTTTGGCGCCGGCATCGGGATGGCGTTTGGGCGCGCGAGCAGTGGACGGCCCGGTGGACGAACGGTCGTAATTGCCGGTGACGGTGCATTTTTCATGCACGGCATGGAGGTGCACACCGCGGTGCAGTACCGGCTTCCGGTGACCTTCATCTTGTTCAACAACAATGCCCACGCCATGTGCGTGACCCGCGAACAGCTGTTCTACGACGACCTGTACAGCTACAACCGGTTCCGGGCCAGCCAGCTGGGCGCTGGCCTGGCTGCCATGTTCCCGGGACTGACGTCCGTTGATGTCACCGACCTCGACCAGCTTGCCGCGGCGTTGCGCGCGGCGTCGGACGTCGACGGCCCGGCGGTGGTCAGCGTCGAATGCGCCGCTGACGAAATTCCGCCGTTTGCACCGTTTCTCGCGGCACTAAAGGAGGAGCGAACCTATGTCGCTGCCCGCGCTTGAAGATATCCCTACTCCCATCGAGGGGGTGACCCGCATCGAAACCAGCCCGCGCGAGAAGGCCACCCCGATCATCATGGAGATGATGCGGTCGGTGTACCCGCACCACGAGGTATTCGGTGAGTACTGCACCGTCAACGACTTCATCGACTGCCCGCCCGACGAACTGTTCGAGTACATGGCCGACACCCGCAGCCTTGAAGAGTGGACCTACAGTCTGCGCGGGTTCACACCCACCGACGAACCGGGACTGTGGCTGGCCTTCGACCGGCTCGGCTCGGAGACCAAGATCTATACCCGCACCGTCGTCAACGAGCAGGCCCGGACCGTCGACTACCACTGCGCGTGGGATCAGGGCAAGCATCTGTGGATGGTGTACCTAATGCGCGTCATCGACGCCCAGGTGGTCTTCGACAAGCCGGGTTCGGTTGTGCTGTGGACCAATTGCCATCACCCGTTCTACGACAAGAACCCATATCCGGAGGCCGCGCCACCGCAGCGCCCGGTCTGGGTGGGCGACTTCTGGGACATGTTCGGCGCCGGCCACCTGCTGGAACTGAAGACGCTCAAAGCCATTGCCGAATACCGCCACCACCACGGCCTGCCGGTCACACCGGACTGGATGAGGTGACTCGTCGTGAGCCAACCAACCGTCAGCCTGACGGACGTTTCCAGCTACCTACCCGGCGAGCCGATCGGTGCGGACTACTACGCGCAGTTCGCCGAGTCCGACGACCTTCGCGAAAGTGTCATGTTCCGGGCCCCGAAATTCCGCCATCACGTCGCACCGGACGAGAGTTCGATCGACATGATCGAGCGTGCGGCGCAGGGCCTGATCGAGCGGCACGGGCCCGATGTCATCGAAGGCGCCGACATATTGATCAGCCACACCCAGGTACCGGACATGGCGTTCTACGGGCAGGGGGCCGGCATCGCGCACCGCCTCGGCATGCGCCCCTCCTGGGTGCTCGACCTGCACAACGGCGGTTGCGCGGCATTTGTGTTGGCGCTCAACGTGGCTCGCCAACTGATGGTGTCGGCTCAGGGGCACACGGCCTTGATCGCCATTGCGCAAAACGCCGCCGGTCAGTTTTTCGATCAGCCCGGTGTCCGCCGCAAGGCGCAGTCCGCAGTCCCGGGTGACGGCGCCGCGGTGGGGCTGGTCACGGTGTCGGACCAGTCACCCGTTCTTGATATTGAGTGCCGCACCTATGGCGAGTACGCCGGTGAGATGACGCTCGCCTTCGACCCGCCCCGCAAGTGGTGGCAAGCCGGGCCCGGGGAGGGCTCCATCGGCTTCACCGAAAGCAAGATCACCAAGGTGTTGGCCCGCGGCAACCGGCAGGTTCCCGAAGTGGCGCTGTCGGTCTGTGATCGAATCGGCTTGCATGCCAAGGATATCGACCTTTTGGTCACCAACCAGCCCAACCGGGTGTTCCTGCGCAATTGGCGCGAGGCGCTCGAGTTACCCCCGGAACGTCATCGCGACACCTTTGATGAGTGTGGCAACCTGTTCGGTGCCGGTATCCCAATTAACCTGGATCGGGCCATATCCGACGGTCAGGTCAAATCCGGTGCCGTGGTCATGATGGCGGCGTTTGCGCACGCCGGCGATTTCGCCGGTGCGGCCGCGGTGCGCTGGGGTGGGCGAGCCTGATGTCGTCGTTCGGGGGGTCCGTCGACAGCCACGCCAACGGCGAGATCGACGACGGTGTGCCGAACGCAATCGACCCGTTTGCGTTGTCTCTCAATGAGAATCCGTTTCCTCCGGTGCCGGCAGTGCGAGCGGCGTTGATTCGCTCGATCGATGCGGCCAACCGCTATCCGGAGTTCCAGCCCGAGCGCCTGCGACGCCTGATCGCCGGCCACATAGGCATGCCGGCCGACCAGGTGGTGTTGGGCGCTGGAGCGACCGGTGTGGTGATGGAGGCATTGCAGGCATTCACCGCGCCGGGCGACGGCATCGCCATGGCTTCGCCCACCTTCGACGGGCATCCGATCGTCGCGCAGATGGCTCGGTTGAACGTGGCGACGGTCCCGCTGGATGAGTACGGCCACAACAATCTCGACGGGCTGGCCGAAGTTGCTGCGCACGCCCGCGTGGTGGTGGTGTGCCGGCCGCACAACCCGACGGGCACCTTGGAGCCGTCCTCAGAAATAGTGCGATTCCTGTCCCGGGTGCCGCGTGACACCGTGGTGCTGCTCGACGAGGCGTATATCGAATTCGTTGCCCCGGAGCTGCGGCTCGACGTTTCGGCGTTGGTCGCGCGCTTCCCCAATCTGCTGGTGGTGCGGACGTTTTCCAAGGCCTACGGTCTGGCCGGACTGCGGATCGGCTATGGGCTGGCGTCGGCCGCGCTGGCCCGGACCCTGTGGGAGCATCAGCCGCCGTACGGCATGGCGAGCACCAGTTTGCTTGCCGTAGCGGCCTCGTACGAGGCCGAAGATCAACTACTGCAAAGGATCCGGCTGATTACCGCCGAGCGTCGCTATCTTAGGATGCGCTTGAGTGCGATGAGGGTTTACACCTGTGATGCGCACGCCAATTTCATGTACCTGCCGTCAAGGGGGCGGTCGTGGCGTGAAGTGTTCGCCGACACCGGGTTGCATGTGCGGTTGTACGACGACGGCAGCGCGCGGATCACCGTCGGCGGCCGCGAATCGACCATGGCGGTGCTGTCCGCGGTGGGGCAAGTGCGGTAAGAAGGGGCGTGGCTGCCTCACAGAAGCGTGACCCTATCGCTGTTGCCCGCGCCAATTGGGAGCGCGCCGGGTGGGGCGATGTGTCGGAGGGCATGGTCGCGGTGACGTCGGTGATGCGTGCGCATCAGATCTTGCTGGCGCGCGTCGAGACGGCGCTGCGTCCGTACGATTTGAGTTTCTCCCGGTTCGAGCTGCTGCGGCTATTGGCGTTTAGCCGCACCGGAGCGTTGCCGATCACCAAAGCGTCTGATCGGCTGCAGGTCCACGTCACTAGCGTCACGCACGCGATTCGCCGACTGGAAGCCGACGGCCTGGTGGAGCGCGTGCCGCACCCTACCGACGGGCGGACCACGTTGGTGCAGATCACCGAACTCGGCCGGTCCACGGTCGAGGATGCCACCGTCACGCTCAACGAGCAGGTGTTCGCCGACATCGGGATGTCTGCTGACGAATCACGGGCGCTGGTGTCGTCTGTTGAAACGTTGCGACGCAACGCGGGTGACTTTTGACCGCGAGCAGACGCAAAAGCCCCCAATTTCCGGCGGAAATGGGGGCTTTTGCGTCTGCTCGCGGGATCTACCGCAGCGTGTGGATCACCGCGCTGAAATCCAGGGCGCCGTGGTCGGCGTCGGACGCGATGAACTCAGCGTAGATGTCGGCGGCATGGCTGCCCAGCGGGGCTATCGCACCCGTTGCAGCCACCGCGTCCATAGCCAGGCCCAAGTCCTTGTTCATCAAGGCGGTCGCGAAACCCGGCTTGAAGTCGTTGTTGGCCGGCGATGTGGGCACCGGGCCCGGCACCGGGCAGTTGGTGTGCACCGCCCAACAATTGCCGGTGGCTCCGGTGATGACGTCGAACAACGACTGCGCCGACAGCCCGAGCTTCTCGGCCAGCACGAACGCCTCGCCGATCGCGATCTGCTGCACCGCGAGCACCATGTTGTTGCACAGCTTGGCGGCCTGTCCCGCGCCCGCTGAGCCGCAGTGGATGATCTTGCCCGCCATGGGTTCCAGCACCGGCCGGGCCGCTTGTAACGCGGCTTCGGGGCCGCCGACCATGAACGCCAGCGTCCCCGCCGCCGCGCCCTTCACCCCACCGGAAACCGGTGCGTCGAGTTGGAGCATGCCGCGCGATTCGGCCAGGGCATGCACCTCGCGGGCGTCGTCGACCGAGATCGTGGAGCTGTCGATGAACAGCGAACCTGCTCGTGCGGCGGGCAGCACATCGGCGTAGCAGCGCTTAACGATGTCGCCGCTGGGCAACATGGTGATGACCACGTCTGACTCGGATACCGCTTCGGCGGCGCTGTCGAACATCGTCGCACCCTTGGCCGCCGCAGCGGACGCCGCGGCCGGGACCGGGTCATACCCACGGACGATGTGTTCGGCGGCAACCAGATTCGCCGACATCGGCGCGCCCATGTTGCCCAGGCCCAGGAACGCGATGGTGCTCATGTCGGCCTTTCTAGCTTCCTAAGCGGTGGCGCGGAATCGCGCGGCCTCGGCTCGACCGATGACCACCCGCATGATTTCGTTGGTGCCTTCCAGAATTCGATGCACCCGCAAGTCGCGGACGATTTTCTCCAGACCATACTCGCGCAGATAACCGTAGCCACCGTGCAGCTGCAGCGCCTTGTCGGCGACGTCGAAGCAGGTGTCGGTCACATAGCGTTTGGCCATCGCGCACAATTCGACCTTGTCGGTGGCGTCCTCGTCCAGTGCAGTCGCGGCCCGCCACAACAACAGTCGCGACGTCTCGAGACCGGTCGCCATGTCGGCCAGGGCGAACCGGATGGTGGGCTCGTCGAGCAAGGTGGCGCCGAACGCTTGACGCTCGCGCACATAGGCGCCGGCCTTGTCGAAGGCGGCCTGTGCGCCGCCCAGCGAGCACGCCGCGATGTTGAGGCGGCCGCCGTTGAGTCCGTTCATCGCGATGCCGAACCCGGCGCCGTCGCCGTCGATGCCGCCCAACATCGCATCGGCGGGTATGCGTACCCCCTCCAGCACCACTTGCGCGGTGGGTTGTGCGTGCCAACCCATCTTCTCTTCGTGGACACCGAAACTTAGCCCCGGAGTGCCCTTTTCGATGATGAAGGCCGAAATGCCGCGCGGGCCGTCGGCGCCCGTGCGGGCCATCACCACGTAGACGTCGGATGCGCCCGCACCGGAAATGAACTGCTTGACGCCGTCGAGCACATAGTCGCCGCCTTGTTTGACGGCGCGGGTACACAACGCGCTGGCGTCGGACCCGGCGCCGGGCTCAGTCAGGCAGTAGCTGGCGATGACATCCATCGTGGCCAGCCGCGGAATCCAGTCCTTGCGTTGTTCGTCGGTGCCGAAGGAGTCGATCATCCACGCGCACATGTTGTGGATGGAAAGAAAGGCAGCGGTGACCGGGTCTGCGATGGCCAACTGCTCGAAGATGCGCACCCCGTCGAGCCGGCGTAGCCCACTGCCACCCACGTCGTCACGGCAGTAGATCGCCGCCATCCCGAGTTCGGCGGCCTCGCGCAACACGTCGGTCGGAAAGTGCTTGGTGGCATCCCATTCTAGGGCGTGGGGCGCAAGGCGTTTGGCGGCGAAGGCGGCCGCGGTCTCGGTGATCACCCGTTCTTCGTCGTTGAGGGTAAACATGTCGCTAATTCATTGTCGGGATGACGAATTCGGCACCGTCTTTGATGCCGGACGGCCAGCGGGACGTGACGGTCTTGACCTTGGTGTAGAACTGGATCGACGTCGGGCCGTGCTGGTTGAGGTCGCCGAAGCCGGACCGCTTCCAGCCCCCGAAGGTGTGGTAGGCCACCGGAACCGGGATCGGCACATTGACGCCGACCATGCCCACCTGCACCCGGGAGACGAAGTCGCGCGCGGCGTCGCCGTCCCGGGTGAAGACCGCCACGCCATTGCCGTACTCGTGCTCCGACGGCAGCCGCAGCGCCTCTTCGTAATCGTGCGCCCGCACGATGCACAGCACCGGCCCGAAGATTTCGTCGGTGTAGATCGACATATCGGGGGTGACGTGGTCGAACAGGGTGGGCCCGATGAAAAAGCCACCTTCTAGGTTGGAGTCACCGAAAGTCAGGTCGTCGCTGGCGCGCTCGCGGCCATCGATGACTATTTCGGCGCCGGCTGCCACGCCCTGGTTGATGTAGTCGCGCACCCGGGTCAGTGCCGCCTCGGTGACCAGTGGGCCGTAGTCGGCCTTAGGATCCAGGCTGTGCCCGACCCGTAGGTGGTTGATCCGCTCAATCAGCCTGGCGCGCAACCGTTCCGCGGTCTGCTCGCCGACGGGAACGGCGACGCTGATCGCCATGCAGCGTTCACCGGCGCTGCCATAGCCGGCGCCGATCAGGGCATCGACCGCCTGGTCGAGGTCCGCGTCGGGCATCACGATCATGTGGTTCTTGGCGCCGCCGAAGCATTGCGAGCGCTTGCCGGTGGCCGCGGCGTGGGAGTAGATGTACTGCGCGATGTCGGAGCTGCCGACGAAGCCGACGGCCTTGACGTCGGGGTGGTTCAGGATGGCGTCGACGGCTTCCTTGTCGCCGTGCACGACCTGGAATACGCCCGGGGGCAAGCCCGCCTCTGTGAACAGCTCGGCCAGCCGCACCGGAACCGACGGGTCGCGCTCACTTGGCTTGAGAACGAACGCATTTCCGCAGGCGAGGGCCGGTCCGGCCTTCCACAGCGGGATCATCGCCGGGAAGTTGAACGGGGTGATGCCGGCGACCACGCCGAGGGGCTGCCGCAGTGAATAGACGTCGATGCCGGGGCCGGCGCCCTCGGTGTATTCCCCTTTGAGCAGGTGGGGGATGCCGATGCAGAACTCGATCACCTCGATGCCGCGCTGGACGTCTCCCCGGGCGTCGGCCAGCGTCTTGCCGTGCTCGCGGGACAGCAGCTCGGCCAGCTCGTCGGTGTTGTCGTTGACCAGCTCAATGAAGCGCATCAGCACTCGGGCCCGGCGTTGTGGATTCCATGCGGCCCAGCCCTTTTGCGCCTCGACGGCCGAGGCCATCGCGGCGTCGATGTCGGCCTTGCCGGCCATCGGTACTTTCGCCTGGACCTGGCCGGTGTTGGGGTCGAAGACGTCGGCGGTGCGGGTGGACTGGCCGGTGGTGCGCTGTCCGTCGATGAAATGCGAAATCTGTGTGGTCATGTTTCGTCCCATAGAAGTAGGGGAGTAACGGCGATATACTTGCATATCCTAGTAATGCCGTTTGGCGTTGGCAAGGTCGCCTACCGAAACTGTCGTGCCGTGGGCCTGTGCAGATTGTCCGTTAACGGAAGCCCGCATTTGACGAACATGTCCATGGTCCCCTCGGACTACCGTGAATAACCTTTCCGGCGCGCACCACTAGGCGCGAGCCGATGAAGGGAGGAGGTGACCCATGACCCACGAACTTCTGTTCGGCGAGATTGAGACTGCGTACTCCGCCAGTTGTATAACTCGGGCCGACGACATCGTCGAGTGACCAGGTCACATTGGACGACGCGGGTGGGGATCTCGTCACCCCGGTTAGAGATCCCCACCGCGCGTCTTAAACTGCTGTGCGCCAGCTCGAGCACACGGCGGAGGTCGATATGGCGGTTTCGAGGCCGTCGGCCGCGGACATTGACGCCGCGGCCAGGCACTACGGTTTTCACTTCGACCCCGACACGCAACACGGCTTCCGGGCCTTCGTCACCCGCACACTGGGTTCTTACGACTTAGTCGACGAGCTGTATAACCAGATCGCGCGCCCCCAGACTCCCGAACGCGCCTATCAATTCCCGTCGCCCAGCGACAACCCGTTGGGCGCTTGGTATGTCACCGCCGAGATCGCTTCCGGCGCCGACGGGCCGTTGGCCGGCCGGGCGGCGGCGATCAAGGACAACGTTGCCGTGGCCGGGATCCCGATGATGACCGGATCTCGCGCGGTTGAGGGCTTCATCCCCAGCCGGGATGCGACCGTGGTCGAGCGGTTGCTTGCCGCTGGGGCCACAATCACCGGCAAGGCCGTCTGCGAGGACCTGTGCTGCTCGTCGTCCAGCTTCACCGCGGCCTCCGGGCCGGTGCGCAATCCGTGGGACAGCACCCGCGAAACGGGTGGCTCGTCCAGTGGCAGCGCCGCACTTGTCGCCTCCGGTGCCGTCGAGTTGGCCATTGGCGGCGACCAGGCCGGGTCCATTCGGATACCGGCATCGTTGTGCGGCATCGTCGGGCTCAAGCCGACCCACGGGCTGGTGCCCTACACCGGAGCGATTCCGTTGGAGCGCACCATCGATCACCTGGGCCCCATGACACGCACCGTCGCCGATGCCGCGCTGTTGCTCACCGTGCTCGCCGGGCCCGACGGCCTGGATCCCCGCCAGCCAAACGGTATTGCGACAGTTGACTACCGGGCGGCGCTTACCGGCGATGTCGCCGGTCTGCGAGTGGGCATTGTCGCCGAGGGCTTCGGCCATCGACACTCGATGCCGGAAGTTGACGAGCTGGTCCGCTCGGCCGCGCAGCGCTTGGCCGAGATCGGCTGTGCGGTAGGCGAAGTCAGCATTCCATGGCACTGCCACGCATTTCACGTTGCCACGGTCATCATCATCGACGGTGGCACCTATCAGATGCTGGACGGTAATGGTTGCGGGCTCGGTGCGGATGGACTGTATGACCCAGAGCTCATGGCGCACTTCGCAACTCAACGGTTGGCCAATGCCGATCAACTCTCCGTCGTCGTCAAGGCGATGGCATTGAGCGGCCACTACGGACTGCGCGCGCTGGGTGGCGTGACCTATGCCAAGGCGCGGAATCTGGTGCCGTTCGTGCGGGCCGCTTACGACGATGCTCTGGACCAGTACGACGTGCTGGTCATGCCGACGAGTCCCGTTACTGCCCAACCGCTTCCCGCTAACGTTACGGAGCTTGGGCCGGTGATGGGCAAGGTGGTTAACACCGCGCCGCTGAACATCACCGGCCATCCGGCGATCTCGGTGCCCGTCGGCCTGGTCGACGGCCTGCCCGCCGGAATGATGATCGTGGGCAAGCGATTCGATGACGCGACGGTGCTCAAGATCGCGAATGCCTTCGAATCCCTATGCGGAGGCTTCCCGATGGCGCCACGCCTAGGTTGCCGTGGTGCAGATCGGCTTTAACTGCCGCTGCCACTGCCGCTGCCGCTGCCGCGCAGATTTTCGATATACCGCTGGGTTTCCTCCCAGGTGGGTAGCAGGCCGGACGCGCGTACCTCGTCGAAGCTGGGGGCCGCGGCATCCCGGTCGGACAGGCTGGCGGCGGCGCCGTCGACCAGTGGCCAGTCGATCGCCAGCGTCGGGTCGGTGGCACATATGGTGTGCTCGCGCTGCGGGTTGTACTCCGCCGAACACAGGTACATCACGGTCGAATTGTCTTGCAGGGCAAGGAAACCGTGTGCCAGTCCTTCGGAGATGTAGATCGTCCTGCGGTCTTGATCGTCGAGCAGCGTCGAGGCCCACCGGCCGAATGTCGGTGAGCCTAAGCGGATGTCGACAACGACATCGAACACCGAGCCGGACACACAGGTGACATATTTGGCCTGACTCGGTGGCACCTGGGCGAAGTGCAGGCCACGCAAGACACCGGCCGACGACACCGAGCAATTGGCTTGCCGGACATCCAACCGGTGACCGGCGAATGCGCTAAATCCATGGTCAGTAAGCCATTCGAAGAAGATTCCGCGGGAATCGCCGTGGATGGTGGGGGTGATCTCCCAGGCGCCGGGGACGTCGAGTTCGCGTACCTTCATGTCACTGACCGCGATGTTCGTAGCGTGCCTCGACGGCGTCTTTCAGCGGACGCCACCACGATTCGTTGTCACGGTACCAGTCGATGGTGGTGCGCAACCCTTCCTCGAAGTCGGTGTGCATTGGTGCCCAACCCAATTCGCTGTACAGCGTGGACGGGTCGATAGCGTAGCGAAGGTCGTGGCCGACGCGGTCGGTCACGTGGTCGAAATCGTCGGGCTCGCGCCCCATCAAGCGCAGCAGGGTGCGCAACACCGTCAGGTTGTCGCGCTCGCCCTCGGAGCTGATCAGATAGGTCCGGCCGATCTGCCCCTTTTCCAGAATCCGGCGGACGGCGCTGTTGTGGTCCTCGACGTGGATCCAGTCGCGGACGTTGTGGCCGCTGCCGTATAGCTTGGGCCGCCGTCCGGTGAGCACGTTGGTGATTTGGCGCGGGATGAACTTCTCGACGTGCTGATACGGACCGTAGTTGTTGGAGCAGTTGGAGATCGTCGCGCGCACGCCGTAGGAGCGCACCCAGGCCCGCACCAGCATGTCGGCGCCTGCCTTGGTCGCCGAATACGGGCTTGACGGGTTATAGGGCGTGGACTCGGTGAAGCGCTGCGGCTCGTCGAGCTCCAAGTCGCCGTAGACCTCGTCGGTGGAGATGTGGTGCAGCCGCACGCCGTGGTGTCGTACCGCTTCCAGGATCGTGAAGGTCCCGATCACGTTGGTGTGCAGGAACGGCTGCGGGTTGTCCAGCGCGTTGTCGACGTGGGATTCGGCGGCGAAGTGCACCACCGCGTCGGACTCAGCCACCAGCCGGGAAACCAGGTCGGCGTTGGTGATGTCGCCTTCCACCATCTTGATGGCATCTGCAACGTCGGCCAGCGACTCGCGTCTGCCGGCGTAGGTGAAGGCGTCGAGCACCGTCACTGTGTCGTCGGGATATTCGCGTAGGGTGCTGTGCACAAAATTCGCGCCGATGAAGCCGGCGCCCCCCGTAACTAGCAACCGCATGCGTCAAACCCTAACCGAGCGGCCGACCCGCCGGCTCGCTCACTGCCGAGGACTAGCATCGTCGGCCGTGCACGACTTGCGACGACGGGCGGTATTGATCGGTGCCTGGGTTCTGGCGGGCATGGCTGGTGCGCCCTTCATGAGTGCAACCCCGGCCGGCGCCGAACCGCTCGCATCGGAGACACCCGACCTTGCACTGCTGCGGCGTACCTTCGCGTTGGCCAACGAGGCCAAGGAGGGTGGTAACACCCCGTTCGCTGCCCTGTCGCCGATGCCGGGGGCAATGTGATCGTGGAACGAGGCAACCAATCGGGGCCTCCCGACGGTGATCCGACGCGACACGCAGAGGTGGTCGCCACTGCGGCTGCGTGCGTATGTTGGGTCCCGACGGGATGAATCAAGCCACCTTGTACGCCAGCGCCGAGCCTTGCCTGATGTGCGCGGGCGCGGCGTACTGGACGGGTATCGGGAAGATCGTCTACGGCCTGCCCGAACATCGACTGCTCCAATTAACCGGCAGTAATCCGGACAACCCGACCTTTGCGCTCCGTTGTCGCGAGGCCCTTGCGCACGGACAGCGTGCGATCACGATCATCGGCCCATTGCTCGAAGACGAAGCAGCACAACCGCATGAGGGCTATTGGCACTAGGGCTGGTTACCTCGCTCAAGAGCGATTTAGTCCGAGCGGCCCGGCTAATTCGGCCAGCGCCGGGACCAGGTTTTCGCTCTTGGTGAGGATCTGGACGGGGACATGGTCGGCACCCGCATCGAGGTGCTCCGTCAGCCGAGCCGCGATAGCCTCGGTGCTGCCGTAGGCGACCACCGCGTCGACCAGGCGGTCGCTGCCCGGTTTGGCGACGTCGTCGTCGGTGAAGCCCAGCCGCTTCCAGCTGTTCAGGTAGTTGGCGAGGTTGAGGTAGATGTCCAGGGCCGTGCGTCCCACCGCGCGGGCTTTGTCAGCGTCGGTGGTGAGCACCACCTTGTGCTCGGGCGCCAGAAACGCCGACGGACCCATCAGTTCCCGGGCGTGCGCGGTGTGCTCCGGGGTGGTCAGGTAGGGGTGCGCCCCGGCGCTGCGCTGCGCGGACAGTTTCAGCACCCGCGGGCCCAGGGCCGCCACCACCCGGCGGTTGGCGGGCACACCGTAGTCGTCGAGCCGGTCCAGGTACTCCGTCAGCGCGTCGTAAGGCTTGCGGTATGCGGCCGTCGCCTCGGGGTGGCCGACACCGATACCCAGCAGAAAGCGGCCCGGGTAGGCCTTGTCGATCCGGTGGAACGACTCGGCGACCGGCTTGGCGGCCGCCGACCAGATGTTGACGATGCCGGTGGCCACCCGCAAGGTGGTCGTCGCTTCGAGAATGGGTTCCACCCAGGCCAACTCGGCGGGCGGTGAACCCCCGACCCAGACGGCCCCGTAGCCCAGCGCCTCGATTTCTTTCGCCTGCTGGGGAGTGACGCCCACTCCGAAGGATCCGAAGCGGCCAAGGTCAGGTTTACTAACAGCAGAATCGGTCATGGTTGCTCTAACTTGCAACCAACCTGGGCCTATTCCTAGAAACGGCCTAGCGGCCCCACCACTCCAGAGCGCCTCAAAAAACAATGTCGGACGGGCGTGGCATAATCGAATGTATGTTCGAAGAGATTCACGCGTGGTTCGATGAGTATTTCGAACGCCACCATCCTTCGACCACGACGGAGTCGGCGGCGATGCTGGATCGGATCTGCGCGGCCACGCGCGCGGAGAACCGGGCGGCGGCCGCGCAATTGGTCGCGATCGGGGAGTTGTTTGTCTATCGGCTGTCGCGGTGTTCGGACACCGAGGCGTGGGCGATCGACACGATGGCGGCGGTGGCTGCTGAGGTGGCCGCGGCGCTGCGGATCAGCCAGGGTCTGGCGGCGAGCCGGTTGGGGTATGCCCGGGCGATGCGTGAGCGGCTGCCGCAGACCGCTGAGGTGTTTAAGGCGGGTGATATCGACTATCGGATGTTTCAGACGATCGTGTATCGCACCGATCTGATCACCGACCCCGAGGTGCTCGCCGCTGTGGATGGGCGGTTGGCGGCCCAGGTGGGGCGCTGGCCCTCGCTGACCAAGGCCCGGTTGGGCGCGCAGGTGGACAAGATTGTGGCCAAAGTCGATGCCGATGCGGTGCGGCGACGCACAGAGCGCCAGGTCGATCGCGAGTTCTGGATTGGGCCGGGCCACGACGGTCTGTGCGAGGTCGGTGGCAGCCTGTTCGCCTTGGCGGCCCAGGCGTTGGATCGGCGGTTGACGGCTTTGGCGGCCACGGTGTGTGCCCATGATCCGCGCACCCGCGCGCAGCGTCGCGCCGATGCGTTTGGGCCGTTGGCCGCCGGTGCTGATCGGCTGGGCTGTCAGTGCGGGCGGCCCGATTGTGCGGCCGCGGCGCGGCCGGGGGCCACGGCGGTGGTCGTTCATGTGATCGCCGAGCAGGCCACGCTTAGCGGCACCGGGACCGCGCCGGCCTCCCTGATCGGCGCCGACGGGCTCATCACCGCCGAGCTGGTGGCCGAACTGGCCAACACCGCCAAGCTGGTCCCGCTGATCCACCCTGGCGATGCCGCCCCCGAACCGCACTATCGACCCTCGCGGGCGTTGGCCGATTTTGTGCGGTGCCGGGATCTGACGTGCCGTTGGCCAGGCTGCGACCAGCCCGCCACCAACTGCGATGTGGACCATACGATTCCCTACGCCCAGGGCGGGCCCACCCACGCGTCCAACCTGAAATGTCTGTGCGCCACCCACCACCTGGTGAAAACCTTCTGGGGCTGGGGCGAACAGCAATTGCCCGACGGCACACTGATTTTGACCTCTCCGTCGGGACACACGTATGTCACCACGCCGGGCAGCGCGCTGCTGTTTCCCAGCCTGTGTCGCGCCACCGGCGCCATCGCCGCACCCGAAGTCGACCTGCCGCACGACTACTGCGGTGAGCGCACCGCGATGATGCCCAAACGCCGCCGCCCCCGCGCCCAAGACCGCGCCTACCGCGTCGCCACCGAACGCCGCCAAAACCACGCCGCCCGCACAGTTGCCCGCACGACCCCGCGCGCCGATCCGGTAAGCCACACCGGATCGGCCCCACCCGACACCGACGACGACCCACCGCCTTTTTGATACGGCTCGTGAAGGGCGTTTGACTTACCGGTAGATTCCGATGCGGCGTTTTGCGCCGAATGCAGCGGTGCGGGTAATGTGGACTCACGGTGCGGCGTCCGTGCCGGCTGTTGGCGTGCCCAGTCTTGGAATTTCCACCACCGGCCCACGTTTAGTAGTCGTAGTACGTGCTGCGCCGAACCGGTGCACTGACGAGGAAGAGTAAGGATCGCCAGAAAGCTAATGGCCAAGAAGGACGGTGCCATAGAGGTCGAGGGTCGTGTGGTCGAGCCCCTGCCCAATGCCATGTTTCGCATTGAGCTGGAAAACGGCCACAAGGTGCTCGCCCACATTAGCGGCAAGATGCGGCAGCACTACATCCGCATCTTGCCCGAGGACCGGGTGGTCGTGGAGTTGTCGCCCTACGACCTGTCCCGGGGCCGCATCGTGTACCGGTACAAGTAGCAACGACGACAACGTCTAGAGAGAAACCCCAGAGAACAGGACCGAGACCGCCGTGAAGGTGAACCCGAGCGTCAAGCCGATCTGTGACAAGTGCAGGGTGATCCGTCGGCATGGGCGGGTCATGGTGATCTGCTCCGACCCGCGCCACAAGCAGCGGCAGGGCTGAGTCCCGAGGACTGACGCGCGTCGCCAGACAACTGAATGCAGACCTCCCAGCACCAATGAGCGGCTGGCATCTATAGAGATGGGCCAGCTCATCCACGCCCGGACGGAGGCCGGGCCCCGGAGCCCCAATCCATTTTTGGGGCCAGGGAACGGACTGGGACAAGACCTCCGCTAAGGAAGAGGAAACGCCACCTATGGCTCGACTAGTAGGCGTCGATCTACCACGCGATAAGCGCATGGAGATCGCGCTGACCTACATCTATGGCATTGGCCGCACCCGTTCGAACGAAATTCTGGCGGCCACCGGCATCGACAAGGACCTGCGCACCAAGGACCTCACCGATGACCAGCTGACCCATCTGCGTGACTACATCGAAGCCAACCTGAAGGTCGAGGGTGACCTGCGCCGCGAGGTGCAGGCCGACATCCGCCGCAAGATCGAGATCGGCTGCTACCAGGGCCTGCGGCATCGCCGCGGCCTGCCGGTGCGCGGGCAGCGGACCAAAACCAACGCGCGGACCCGCAAAGGCCCCAAGCGCACCATCGCAGGCAAGAAGAAGGCCAGGTAACCCGATGCCACCAGCAAAAAAAGGGCAGGCAACGTCCGCTAAGAAGGGGCAGAAGTCTCCGAAAGTGCGGAGGCGGGAAAAGAAGAACGTCCCGCACGGCGCTGCCCACATCAAGAGCACGTTCAACAACACGATCGTGACGATCACCGACCCGCAAGGCAACGTCATCGCTTGGGCGTCGTCGGGTCACGTCGGCTTCAAGGGATCCCGCAAGTCGACTCCGTTCGCCGCTCAGCTGGCCGCGGAGAACGCCGCGCGCAAGGCCCAGGAGCACGGGGTGCGCAAGGTCGACGTATTCGTGAAGGGCCCGGGCTCGGGCCGCGAGACCGCGATCCGGTCGCTGCAGGCCGCGGGCCTGGAGGTGGGCGCGATCTCCGATGTCACCCCCCAGCCTCACAACGGCGTTCGCCCACCCAAGCGCCGGCGCGTCTAGGAGATCAGAACTCAATGGCTCGTTACACCGGACCCGTCACCCGCAAATCGCGACGGTTGCGCACCGACCTCGTCGGTGGCGACCAGGCCTTCGAAAAGCGTCCCTACCCGCCCGGCCAGCACGGCCGCGCGCGGATCAAGGAGAGCGAATACCTGCTGCAGCTGCAGGAGAAGCAGAAGGCCCGCTTCACCTACGGCGTGATGGAAAAGCAATTCCGCCGCTACTACGAAGAGGCCGTGCGGCAACCTGGCAAGACCGGTGAGGAACTGCTGAGGATTTTGGAGAGCCGGCTGGACAACGTCGTGTACCGCGCCGGCCTGGCGCGCACCCGCCGGATGGCCCGCCAGCTCGTCAGCCACGGACACTTCAGCGTCAACGGCGTACATGTCAACGTCCCCAGCTACCGGGTTTCGCAGTACGACATCATCGACGTGCGGGACAAGTCGCTCAACACGGTGCCGTTCCAAATCGCCCGGGAGACCGCGGGTGACCGTCCGATTCCGAGCTGGCTGCAGGTCGTCGGCGAGCGCCAACGCATCTTGATCCACCAGTTGCCCGAGCGGGCACAGATCGACGTCCCGCTCACCGAACAGCTAATCGTCGAGTACTACTCGAAGTAAGTTCCCCGCACCGCCGGTGCAGGACACCTAACGGCATCAAATAGCGGGTGCCGAGAAGGAGAAAAGAAACACCATGCTGATCTCACAGCGACCCACATTGTCCGAGGACATCCTCACCGACAACCGGTCCCAGTTCGTCATCGAACCGCTGGAGCCGGGATTTGGTTACACCCTTGGCAATTCGCTTCGTCGGACCCTGCTGTCGTCGATTCCCGGCGCGGCGGTCACCAGTATCCGCATCGACGGTGTGCTGCACGAGTTCACGACGGTGCCCGGGGTGAAAGAAGATGTCACCGACATCATCTTGAACCTCAAGGGTCTGGTCGTGTCGTCCGAGGAGGACGAGCCGGTGACCATGTACCTGCGCAAGCAAGGCCCGGGGGAAGTTACCGCCGGCGACATCGTTCCGCCTGCCGGCGTCACCGTGCACAATCCGGGAATGCACATCGCCACGCTGAACGACAAGGGCAAGCTCGAGATCGAACTCGTCGTCGAGCGCGGCCGCGGTTACGTCCCGGCGGTGCAGAACCGGGCTTCGGGCGCCGAAATCGGCCGTATCCCAGTCGATTCCATCTACTCGCCAGTGCTCAAGGTCACTTACAAGGTGGACGCCACCCGTGTCGAGCAGCGCACCGACTTCGACAAGCTGATCCTCGACGTGGAGACCAAGAGTTCCATCACCCCACGCGACGCGCTAGCGTCGGCGGGCAAGACGCTGGTCGAATTGTTCGGCCTGGCACGCGAACTCAACGTCGAAGCCGAAGGCATCGAGATCGGGCCGTCGCCGGCGGAGGCCGACCACATCGCGTCGTTCGCGTTGCCGATCGACGACCTGGATCTGACGGTGCGGTCCTACAACTGCCTGAAGCGCGAGGGTGTGCACACGGTCGGCGAGCTGGTGTCGCGCACCGAGTCCGACCTGCTCGACATCCGCAACTTCGGTCAGAAGTCCATCGACGAGGTGAAGGTCAAGCTGCACCAGCTGGGCCTGTCGCTCAAGGACAGTCCGCCGAGCTTCGACCCTTCGGAGGTTGCGGGTTACGACGTCGCTACCGGTACCTGGTCCACCGAGGGTGCCTACGACGACCAGGACTATGCCGAAACTGAACAGCTCTAACGGGGCTGGACTCAGCAGAATCTAGACAGGAGCGTCAGCAATGCCCAAGCCCACCAAGGGCCCTCGCCTCGGCGGGTCGTCGTCGCACCAGAAGGCGATTCTGGCCAACCTGGCAACGTCCCTGTTCGAGCACGGCCGGATCAAGACCACCGAGCCGAAGGCCAGGGCGCTGCGGCCGTACGCGGAGAAGCTGATCACCCACGCCAAGAAGGGCACGTTGCACAATCGGCGTGAGGTCCTCAAGAAGCTCCGTGACAAGGATGTGGTGCACGCCCTGTTCGCCGAGATCGGGCCCTTCTTCGCCGACCGCGAGGGCGGCTACACCCGCATCATCAAGGTCGAGGCGCGCAAGGGTGACAACGCTCCGATGGCGGTGATCGAACTGGTACGAGAGAAGACGGTTACGTCGGAGGCCGACCGGGCACGACGCGTGAAGGCCTCGAAGAAGGCTGCACCCGCGGTGGCGGCGGCACCTGCCGAGGCCGAGTCGGCCCAGGAGGCCCCCGCAGACGAGCACGAAGAGGCCCCCGCCGACGAGCCCGAAGAGGCCCCCGCCGACGAGCCCGAAGAGGCCTCCGCCGACGAGCCCGAAGAGGCCCCCCAGAATTAGTGGGACCGTCCGTCTGCGGCTTGATATCGCCTACGATGGAACCGATTTCGCGGGCTGGGCGGCGCAAGCTGGACAGCGCACGGTCGCCGGTGTCCTCAATGAGGCGCTGACGACCGTCTTCCGCACGCCCGTGCGGCTGCGTGCGGCGGGGCGCACCGACGCGGGAGTGCATGCCACCGGCCAGGTGGCCCATGCTGACGTTCCAGTAGATGCATTGCCGAACGCCTATGCGCGCTCGTCGCGCACCGGTGATGCGGAGTTTGCGCCGTTGTTGCGTCGATTGGGCAGATTCCTGCCCACCGATGTCCGTATCGTCGACATCGCGCGCGCACCAAGCGATTTCGACGCTCGGTTTTCGGCGCTGCGACGGCATTACAGCTACCGATTGTCGACGGCGCCATACGGGGTGGAGCCGCAGCAGGCGCGCTACGTCACCGCCTGGCCGCGCGCCCTAGACATCGATGCGATGAATACGGCGTCGCGAGAACTGGTGGGTTTGCACGATTTCGCGGCGTTCTGCCGACATCGCGATGGTGCGACCACCATCCGAGACCTGCAGCGGCTGGATTGGTCGCGCGACGGTGATCTGATCACTGCGAACGCGACCGCCGACGCATTCTGCTGGTCGATGGTGCGATCGCTGGTGGGAGCCTTGCTGGCCGTCGGTGAGCACCGGCGTAGCGCGGCCTGGTGTCGGGAATTGCTCACCGCGACAAGTCGTTCCAGCGACTTCGCGGCCGCACCGGCGCACGGCCTGACGCTGATCGGTGTCGACTATCCACCCGATGACGAGCTTGGGTCGAGAGTGTTGATCACCCGCGATATCCGATCGCGTTAGCCCGCTGAAGGTGGCCGGGTCATGACGGTGACACGGACCCCGTATCGGGGGCCCGCGCCCGCGCCTCCCTTGCCCGAACTGGCGACCGGCATGCCGCCCACCACATTTCCGGACGGTGCGAAGTCGGCGGGTTCGACGACATCGCTGACGTATTCGGTGGCGGGGGTGAGGGTTGGCGCCGGGTTGGCTCCCGCCCAAGTGGGGGGTACGGACAGCTTGCCGATCACCCCCGCATTGCCCGCCGCCGCGGCTACGGGCCCGCCGCTCACCATATGTGCCGCGCCTGTCGCGGCCGCGGCGGCGTCGGGTGCGGCGGCGGCCGCCGGACCTATGAGGCCCATGGTTTTGGCGGTCGAGGCAAAGAAGCTGGCAATGCCGGCGCCGAAAAATGGCAGCCCGAGGGTGTCGTAGAAGAAGTTTGCGAAGGGCGCATACCACTCTAGGAACTTTTCGATTGGTCCAAAGGGGTCGGTCAACGGGGTTGTGAGGCCACGCAACACGCCCGGTATCTCCGACATCAGCCGGGACAGCGTGGACTGTGTGGCACCTACCGAGGTGGCCGCGGCACGGGTCACGGCGCCGGCCTGCGTGGCCGCACCGCTCGGGCAGGTGGTCTGCGGGGGCGGACTGTGGGGCGTCACCATCGCGGCGGTCGCCGCGGTGCCGGCGTAGCTGTACATGGCCGCGGCGTCCTGGGCCCACATTTCGCCGTATTCGGCTTCGGCGGCCGCAATCGCGGCGGCATTGATACCCAGGACATTGGCGGAGACCAGCGAGGCCAGCCGGGCACGGTTTGCCGCGATCTGCGGCGGAGGCACCGTCGCCGCGAAAGCGGTCTCGTACGCCGCAGCCGCCAGGCGCGCCTTGCTGGCCGACTCCTCGGCCCGAGAGGCGGTGGCACGCAGCCACGCCACGTAGGGTGCGACCGACTCGACCATCGCCGCCGACGAGGGGCCCACCCACTCTTCGCAGCGCAGCGTGTTGATCACCTTCTCGTAATCGGTTGCGGTCGAGGTCAACTCGGCGGCCAACCCGCTCCACGACGACGCGGCGGTCAACATCGGCGCCGACCCCGGACCGGAATACATACGCGTGGAGTTGATCTCGGGCGGCAATGCCCCAAAGTCCACCGTTGGCAACATGTCGCTTCCTTCCTGAAGTGTTAGCCCGCGGCCGGCGGACGTGACATCACCCTGAAGCGTCGCCCGTACCGACGTCGAGCAAAATTCGCGGGCCGTTCGGCGTTGGCCGGCGGTGCACCCGGAATTGACGGCCCGGATGAATTGGTCGGTGCGGCAGCGCCTCTGATGCCCGAAATCCCGGCGGCGTCACCGTTTAACACGGGAGGCGAGGTCGTCCAACTCGGTGGCACCGATAGCAACCCGACCTGGTCCGCCTGTCCCAAACCCGCCGCCACCGGCGCGGAGACCACGCGCGCTACGCCGGACGCCACCGCGCCGGCGGCGGGGGCTCCGGCCGCTGCGCTCACCGGTTCGGAGATCAGTTGTTGGGCCAACAGGGTACCGAGCTGGATGATCCCCATTCCGAAATAGGCCAATCCCCACGTGTTAACCAACGCGTTCCAGTCGTTGGTCGGAAGTATCGGAAGCCAGGGCGGTTTCACCGGTTGCAGCTTGGGGATCAGCCGCGGGGCGATGTCGGGGTCGGTGGTGGTCGGCGGCGATGCAAACGGGGTCAATGCGGAGGCGGCTGACGAGGCGCGGGCGTAGTCGTACATGGCCGCGGCGTCCCGCGCCCAGAACTCGGCGTATTCGGCTTCGGTGGCCGCGATCGCTGGTGTGTTCTGCCCGAAAAAGTTCGTTGCGATCAGCGCCATCAGCAAAGCCCGGTTTGCCGCGATGAGCGGCGGCGGCACCGTCATCGCGAACGCGGCCTCGTAGGCTGCGGCGGCGGCCCTAGCCTGCATGCGTGTCTGCTCGGCCTGCGCGGCCGTGGTTTGCATCCAGGCCACATAGGGTGTGACCGCGCGGAGCATGGACACCGACGCGGGTCCCCGCCACGGCAGGCTCGTCAGCTCGGAAAGCACCGAGCTGTAGCCAGTTACCGCCGACGTGAGTTCTGCCGCCAGCTCGTCCCACGCCGCCGCGGCGGCCATCAGGGGCCCCGAACCGACACCGGCATACATGCGACCGGAGTTGATCTCGGGCGGCAAGGCCCCGAAGATGTACGGGTCGATCGGCGCGTCAATAGTGATCGAAGCTTTCTTGAGCGGGGAAATGTAACTGACTGGCGCTAGGCGTGCGCCGGAAGCACGTGCTCGCCGTGTTTATCGGTGGACAAGCAGAGTGAACAGATATGGGCGCGGTGGGCCTCGCAGGTCAACATGTCGGGCCGCTCGAAGTCCTGGGCGCAAACATGGCAGTTCAAGTGCTCGCCTGAGGGGTTGCCGTGCTCGTCGTACATCGGCAGCTCGATGCCGTCGTGGGTGCGCCGAAGGTAGTACTTGCCTTTGGTGAGAATTGCCAGGATCGGCGGCATCACCAACGCGATGACGATCGCCACCAACGGCGAATAGGGCCGCAGTACCGCGCCCAGGCCGCCGAAGAACGCGACGATGGAGATCCCGGCGGCCAACAACATCGACCCGAAACCGACCGGGTTGATGGCGTACAGCATCCCGCGGCGAAACTCGGGGGTGCGTGGGGAGAGCCCAAGTAGGTATTTGTTGAAGACGATGTCGGACGCCACGGTCACCACCCACGCCATGCCACAGTTGGCGTAGAACCCAAGAATGGTGTTGAGAAAGTCAAACATGTTGGCTTCCATCAGGATTAGCGCGATGCCAAGGTTTACCCCGAGGAACACAACGCGCCCGGGGTAATGCTTGGTGACCCGCGTGAACGAATTGGTCCACGCCAGCGAGCCCGAATACGCATTCGTGACATTGATTTTGATCTGGCTGAGGACCACCAAGACGACCGCGAGGGTGAGCGCCAACCAGTCGGGCATGAAATTGCGGTAGATCTGCGTGAATTGGTGTACCGGCAAGTTGGCGATTGCCGTGGACCCAGCGATGTTGGAAATCAGATAGACCGCCAGGAACAGCCCGATAATCTGCTTGATCGCGCCGAACACCACCCAGCCGGGCCCGGCTAGCAGCATCCACGTCCACCACTTGCGTGAGTTCTCCGGCGTACGCGGCGGCATGAAGCGCAAGTAGTCGATCTGTTCGGCGATCTGAGCGATCAGGGATAGGCAGACGCCCGCGGCCAATAGGACGGAGCCTGCGGTGACGCCGCCGTGACCGGCTTTGCCGGCATAGGCGAAGAACTGCCCAACCGAATCGGGATGGCTGATCAGCAAGTAGCAAAAGGGGGCGACCATCAAGCACAGCCATAGCGGGGTAGTCCAAAGTTGAAGCTGTGACAGGACTTTCATGCCGTACATCACCAACGGAAAGATCAACAAGGTCGAGCAGGCGTAGCCCAGCCACAGCGGCACATGCAGGCCGAGGTTGAGGCCCTGAGCCATGATCGAGCCCTCAAGGGCGAAGAAGATGAACGTGAACGTCGCAAAGATCACGTTGGTCACCACCGACCCGTAGTAGCCGAAGCCACTTCCGCGGGTAATCAGATCCAGGTCGATGTTGTAGCGCGCCGCGTAGTAGGCCAGCGGCAGCCCCGTGGTGAAAACCACCAATGCGAATATCCCGATGCCCCACAGGGCATTCGCGGTACCCCAGGTGATGCCGACGTTGGCCCCAATCGCGAAGTCGGCAAGATAGGCGATGCCACCGAGAGCCGAGATGCCCACCACCGCCGGTGACCATTTTCGGTAGCTGCGTGGTGCGAAGCGCAGCGTGTAGTCCTCGAGTGTCTGTCCGCTGGCCGTGGCCTTGTCGAGGTTCGCTGGGGGAGTGCTCTCGATGTCCGTCTCAACGGCGTGCATCAATCCTCCTAGACGCAAACCTGTCAAAAGATTGCCAATATCCTTGTGAAACCTTGAAAGTGCGGGTCAGCGTCGTTGGTGAGGTGCGGTGATCCTAACCGCGTATTGCGTGGGACGCCACTTGCGTTAGGTCTTAGAGTTTGCTCGCGACGAAACTCGCGGCCTCGTTGGTCAAGCCGGGCACGTAGCCCATATGTGCCTTCCACTGGTTGCCGCCCGAGCAGATCGGGTCGCCCTCGTTGCACAGGTTGAGAATCTTGCCCGCGAAATGCGGACTCAAGGCGGTCATCAGCCCACCCGCCCGGCCGGACGGATTGCCGAAAAGAGTGACCGCAGCGACGTGTTCGGCGGCTTCGGCCGGTAACGGCTGACTGAAGCCCAGACCGGGCAATGGTGCGGCAGTGACGATGTCGATCACGGCGGCACCCTGCGAGTACCCGCCGAGCACCAGCTTGGTGTTGGGGCATGTGCTGGCCATTTGTTGGACATGGTCGCTGGCGTCGTTCGCGCCGGCCGTGGCGGCCAGGAAGTCGTCGTTCGCCGGGTAGTTCACCCCGTATTCCGCAATGGCTCTGCCGGTTTGTTGGTGCAGCGAGTTGACCAGGGCCTGGCCTACCCGACCGACGCCTGGCGGCTCACCGGTTCCCCGTGCGAAGACCACCTGGACGTCCGGGCAGGCTGCCGACGCCTTGGGTGCCACGGGAAGTGCAAGCAATGCGGCCGCCGCGTTTGCGGCGGCCGTCATTAGCCCGATCAGCCTCATGCGGCAATGTTACGGGCTTGTTGACGCCGCGTCAGTGAATGGACGCGGGGCCGGGGCCGGGCACCTGGGAGCCGGGCCCGGGTACAGGTTGGGGCCCGGGCGCCTGCGGGACCGAACCGGGTATTTGCATGACCGGCGACGACATCAGCTTGGTCGCAACGAAGCTCGCCGCCTGGGTGGTGTAGACGGGGACGTAACCGTCGGTGTGCCCGCTCCACTCATTGCCGGGTCCGGCGTGACAGATCGGGTCGCTGGGGTTGCACAGGTCAATCGCCTTCGATCCCAACAATGCGCTCTGCGTGGTCAGCGACCCGCCGCTGCGATTGGCCACGTTGCCGAATACCGCTACCGCTGCGATGTTGTCCGCGTATTCGGCCGGTAGCGGGCTGCCGAAAGTGATGCCGCCCAACGGAACTCCGGCCACGATGTCGATCACGTCCGCGCCTTGCGAGTAGCCCCCCAAAACCAGCTTGGTGTTGGGGCAGGACGAGGCCATCGACTTGATGTGTGCGATGGTGTCGTTGGCGCCGTCACCGCCGTGCAGCTGGAGGCGGCTGGCGGCATAGTTCACCGCGTAAACCCCGATGTTCTTGCCGGTCTGCTGGCGCAGCGAGTCGACGAAGGCCTCGCCGACGCGGCCGATGCCGGGCGGCTCACTGGTGCCGCGGGCGAAGGTGACTTCGGCGTCCGGGCAGTTGTCGGCGGAAGCGATCGGGGTCGTGGCGCTACCGAGGTTCGGCGCGATCAACAAAGCGCCCGCGGCGGCAATGGCGAAGGCGCCGGGGCGCAATAGGCGATTATTCACCCGGAAATTTTACCCGCGGGCGGCTGCGGTGAAACCTCGCAGCCTGTGGATGAACGACGCGAAACGGTCGGCCGGCGGCCTACCTTAAGCCTGAACGATCGGGCTGTTGGGGGACGTTCGGGGGGTGAAGATGACTACCTGGCTACACGTCAGTGGCCATCGATTTCTGGTGCGGCGTATCGAGTGCGCATTGCTGCGCTGTGATATCCGCACGGCCAACCAACCCCTGCGGCGGCACCCGGCGTCCTTGATGGTGGGGTGCCTACTGACAGCGATCGCGGTGGCGGGATGCGCGTTCATCGCTTTGCTGAGTCCGCAGGCCGGTCTCGGTGATGCGCGAATCGTGATGGGTCGGGAGTCCGGAGCGCTTTACGTACGAGTGGGCGATACCTGGCATCCGGTTTTGAACCTGGCGTCGGCACGGTTGATCGCGGCGACGGACGCCAGCCCGCGGCCGGTGCGCGAGTCCGAACTGCACCGCACCAAGCGCGGTGCCCTGCTGGGCATTCCGGGTGCGCCGCACTTCCTTGCGCCGCCGCTGTCCGTCGCCGAATCGATGTGGACGATCTGTGATTCCGACATGGGTGGGGCAACGACGGTCATCGTCGGAACCGCTGCGAGTTCGTCGGTCCGCCCGCTGGCTGCCGACCAGACCATCCTGGTTTCGCCTGGCCCCGGTTCGCCGGCCTACCTGCTCTACCGCGGACAGCGGGCGATGGTGGATCTGACTGACCCTGCGGTGCGGCGCGCGCTCAAGCTCGAGGCGCGGGTGCCGCGGGTCGTCTCGCCGTCTTTGCTCAACGCCGTACCGGAGGCGCCGTCGATCACGGCCCCCCGGATCGGGGGCGCCGGGGTGCGGGCACCGGCCGGCCCACCCGGATTTGCGGTCGGCAGTGTGCTGCGGATCACACGCGCCGACGGTGACGAATATTACGTGGTGCTGGGCGACGGGGTGCAACGAATCGGCCAGGTCGCCGCCGATCTGTTGCGGTTCAGCAACTCGCAGGGCACCGCCACCGCCATCGCGGTGGCGCCCGACCTGATCGGAGCCGTGCCGATCGTCAACACCCTGCCGGTGTCCACCTTTCCCGACCGGGCGCCGGCGCAATCCGACGGTGCCACGGTGTGCGCGAGCTGGTCGCCGGCACAACCCGGTCGTCCCGAGATTGCGTTCTCCGCTGGCAGCGGCGTGCCGGTGCCGGCCGGGCAGGTGCCAGTACGGTTGGCGCAAGCCGATGGCCGCGGCCCCGCGCTGGACGCGGTGTACCTCCCGCCGGGCCGCAGCGCCTACGTGGCGGACGGCACGCGGGCTGGCGCGCGCTATCTCGTCACCGACAGCGGGGTGCGGTTCGCGGTCCACGACGACGACGCGGCACATGACCTCGGATTGCCGCCGGCCGCGGTTCCGGCCCCGTGGCCGGTGTTGGCCACACTGCCGTCGGGTCCGGAGCTGAGCAGACAGCGGGCGTCAGTTGCCCGCGACGCCGTGCTGCCTTAGCCGGGGTTTCCGGCCTGACACGGCACCGAGGCCCAGCGTGGCCACCAGCGCAACCAGGCAGATCGCCGCGCCACCAAACGCAGTGTCTCGGGCCCGGTTGTTCAATGGCTTGGGCGTCGGCGGCTTCCCGATCGGCATGGCAACCGGGGTCGCTACCTCAGCGCGACTGGGGGATGGTGGGGTTGTACCGGTGCTGACCGCGGCCAGAGCATCGACGGTGCCGTTGCCGACGAGCGGGTCCCATCCGGAGGGCGGGTGGTGCGCGGTCGCCTCGATGCGCGCCATCACCTGCCGTGCACTCAATGACGGGAACCGCGCCCGGATCAGGGCGGCCAGCCCGCTGACCACCGGCGCGGCATAGCTGGTGCCGGATAATGGTTCCGAACCATGTTGTCCGTCAATGCCATTCACAAGGCCATCACCGACTGGGCTGAGCGAGGTCACGCCTTCACCGGTGGCGGCGACATCCACCCACGGTCCGGCCAGGGTGAATGCCGATGGTTCGCCTTTGACGTTCACCGAACCGACGGTCAGCACGTAGTCGTCGTACCAGGCCGGACTGACCGCGACAGTAACGGTGTCCCGGGTCATATCGGGGCGCTGAGCTGGGCATTGCGCCCCGCCGCCGGAGTTACCGGCCGCGGCCACGACGACGGTGTTCTTGACGTCGACCGCATAGGCCAGTGCGGCGCCGAGCGCGCGGTCGTCGAGCGCGTCCGCCGCGGGAACGCACGCAACGGACGAAATGTTGATCACTGACGCGCCGAGATCGGCGGCCGTCCGGACGGCTTTCGCCAAGGTGTCGACGTCACCCACCCCCGAGCCGGACCGGTCGCCGACCGGAGCGAACTTGGCGCTCGACTGGCGGATGCTGATCAAGGTGACGTCAGGCGCCATGCCGCTGAACCGGTCGGTCGTGGAACTGGGTGCAGCGGCGATGATTCCGGCCACCAAGGTGCCGTGCGCATCGCAATCCTGGGTGCCGTCGCCGTTGGCGACATAGTCGCCGCCGGCCACCAGATCGGACAGCCGTCGGTGCCGCGACACGCCGGTGTCGATGACCGCCACCCGCTGGCCTGCACCGCGGGTGAGTTGCCAGATCTGCGCTAGGTCGAGATCGGCGAGCTGAGCAGGGAGGTCAGCTCTGTCCGATGCTTCCTTCGCCACCGTACAGATTTCGCGTTGCACGGTAGGCTGCTGCGGCGCTGGCAATGCCGGTACGGGCAGCCGCCTTTCGTCGATCGGCGGCGGCGAAACCGCGCGCGCCGACGGTGCGGTGCACTGGGAAAGTACCGTCAGTGCCGCGATCACCAGCAGCCGCATGAGCTGTGACGTCTTCATCTTCATATCAGGTCGAGGCCGCGAACCGCCCCGAACACACCGCAAATCCAACATGTCAGAGGCACCACCGTGACCAGCGTCAAGCACTCCAGCACTTCGACGCGTCGACGTGCGACTGGCGAGAGCGGTGTCGTGGGAGCAATAAAGCCGAGGTATATCGCCACCGCAGCCAGGATCGCTGTCAGCGCGGCTATCCATGGCCCGTACTGCGGAGTGTGGACCGCGGCGACAGCGAAGGTTGTTGTTGCGGTGGCAATTCCACTGACGGCCAACACCAATGTCCTTTTCCATTCGACTGTACGTGCCCGTAGCAGCATCAGAGCGGCAATGCTGGCGGCCAACGGGATGGCTTTGCGGGCGCTGATCGCGGCGACGATGGCACCCACGCCGGCCGACGATGCGAAGGCCGCAAGCAGGCTGGTCAACCAGGCGTCGGCGCGGATAGCCTTGGCGGCCAGTAGGTCTGCTGTCGGTAAGGAATTGTCTGTTGGCGACAACCCGGCTAGCTGGATCGCTATCCGCGGGGATAGCTCCAGTAGCCCCAGAGACGCCAGTGCGACTGCCGAACCGATTGTGTACGGCGGGGCCGCGACGAGGACACCCGCCAGCGCAGCGATGGCGGTGACTATTGCAGTGCACGCCACGGCGGTCAATGTGACTACACCGCAGCCCGTTACGCGCATCGCCAACACCGCGGCGACCGTCGCCACCATCGCGGCCAGCAGTGCGCTTGCGGCACCGGGAACACCGGGCACCACCAGCAGGCCGGCAACCGCGGCGAACACGATGGCGATAAGGCCGAGCGCGAGACCCGCAATCGTATCGCGATACGTCCGGTGTGCAATCGCGCCACAGAGCAGGGCGATCACGGCGGCTGCCGCAGCAACGGCCGCCGTTGTGCCGACATGCCGAGTAGCGGTGCCGTTGAGTGCGTTTCGCGCTAGAACGAAAGCACCGGTAGCGGTCAGGCAGATCGCCGTGGCGGCTCCAGTGAGCCGGGTCGCTTTCCGAGACCGTGGTCGGGTCGTGGCATCGAGCGTCACCGAAACCGACTCAGCAACATCGTCACAACGTGTGACGGGCGGCTCGGCAGTGGATTGGTTCAGGACCAGTACCGTGCCGTCTCGGATATCGTTTTGCGCCAACGTCGTCGAGCCCGGCAGCGGCGACGCGCCGAGGCGGGACAGCTGATAACGCACCGCCGCCGAATCCGCGGTTCGGGTGCCCACCAGGTCGATGATCGATGGAATGAGCGTGGCAATCGGCACCGCGGCAGGCAGTGACAGGTCGACGGTGGTGGTGCCGGCGTGCACGGCGACGCGGCGCAGGCCGGGATCGGATGCAGACATATCGCGGGACGCTAGCCAGTTCCGGGTGATCCGGTATTCGGTTGTGCACAGGCGACTTGCGCTCGATTACGGAGCTGCCTAACGTCGCCCAACCGTGACCGCCGACATCGAGGTTGCCGCGCCGCCCGAGGTGCCGCGAACTGCATCGCCCGGCCTGTTGATCAGGCTGCTGCCGGTGGCCATCTCCGTCGCGACGTTGGGCGTCGTGGCTGCGGCCTCGTTATCGGGGGCGGCGCCGACGCGCAACCCCACATTCCTGGCCTTCCCGATCATGATGCTGGTCTCGTTGGCGGTGACCGCGGTAACCGGGCCGGGCCGTCGTCGGGGCGCCGAGATCGGCACTGCTCGCGTCGACTACCTCGCCTACCTGAGCGAGTTGCGCAGCTCCGTCACTGAAATCGCTGCGGCACAACGTGCGTCACTGAACCGGGCGCATCCTGCGCCCGATGCCTTATGGACCTTGGTGGGCGGCCCGCGGATGTGGGAACGCCGGCGGGCCGATCCCGAATTCTGCCGCGTCCGTGTTGGCCGTGGCGTCCAGCCGCTCGCCCGGCGTTTGCTGGCCCCACAGATCTCCTCCTCACATCGGTCGGATCCGGTAACCGTCACAGCGCTGCGCCGCTTTCTGAGCGTGCATTCGACGGTTGCGGATGTGCCCGTCACGATCCCACTGCGCGGGGCCATCACGATCGACGGCGATGTGACGCGGGTGCGTGCGTTGCTGCGCGCGATGACCTGCCAGCTGGCGGTGCTGCACGCTCCCGACCACGTGTCGATCGCCGGCGTGGTCAGTGATCGCAACCGCGCCCACTGGGATTGGCTGAAATGGTTGCCGCACTACCAGACACTGGCGGCGGACAGTGGTGCGCTCGCCTTCGCCAAAGCCGCTCGCGTGGTGGTGATCGTCGACACCGAGACAGCCGTGGGCAGTGACATGCCCGATGTGATCACGCTGCAGGTGGGCAGTGACCCCGCCGACGGGTCGCTGGTCGTCAGGTATGCCGGTGCGAAGACAATATTGGAGTGCCCGGACCAGATGGATCCCGTTGATGCGGTGGTCTGCGCCCGCCGCCTGGCCTCCTGCCGGATTGCACGATGTGACGGTGATCCGGACTGGCCCCGCCTACTCGGCATCGGCGACATCGCTGGCTTCGACCCGATCACGCTGTGGCGCAACCAAAGCCACGATGACCGGCTCTGTGTGCCGATTGGAGTCACTGTCGATGGCGCACCAGTGGAGTTGGACATCAAGGAGCCCGCGGAGGGGGGTATGGGTCCGCATGGCCTTTGTGTCGGTGCCACCGGGTCGGGCAAGTCGGAGCTGCTCCGCACCGTCGCATTGGGCATGATGGCGCGAAACTCTCCCGAAGCGCTCAACCTGCTGTTGGTCGACTTCAAGGGCGGGGCAACGTTTCTCGACCTCGGGCGAGCACCGCACGTGGCCGCCGTCATCACCAACCTCGCCGATGAAGCGCCGCTGGTTGCCCGGATGCGCGACGCACTGGCCGGTGAAATGAACCGTCGGCAGCAGCTGCTGCGCGCGGCCGGAAACTTCGTCAGCGTCGCGGCCTACGAGCAGGCGCGCCGCGACGGCGCACAATTGACCGCCCTGCCAACGTTGTTCGTCATTGTCGACGAATTTGCCGAACTGCTTTGTCAGCATCCCGATTTCGCGGATACGTTCGTGGCAATCGGCCGGCTCGGCCGCTCGCTGGGTATGCACCTGTTACTGGCTAGCCAGCGCCTCGACGAGGGCCGGCTGCGTGGACTGGAAGCTCATCTCTCCTATCGTGTGTGCTTAAAGACGCTGTCTCCCAGCGACTCACGAGCAGCGCTAGGCGCCCTCGACGCCTATGAGCTGCCGAACACGCCCGGCGTGGGGTTCCTGCGCACCGCAGCCGGGGACCTGTTCCGATTTCAGGCCGCGTTCGTTTCGGGACCACTTCCCGAGCAGCGGCCCGCGGCTACCGTGGCGCGGCTGTTTAGTAGTCAGCCCAATGGTCCGGTGACCCGGGCGGGCGATGCGGCCGGGCGTACCGTGTTGCGCGCGGTCTTGGAGCGGCTGACCGGGCTTGGACCGCCCGCGCACCAAGTCTGGCTGCCTCCGCTAGGGGCCGCACCGACAGTGGACACGCTGCTGGACGGAGCGACTCGGGGTGAGCTGGTGGTGCCGATCGGCGTCGTCGACCGACCGTTTGAGCAGTTGAGAACGCAGCTGACGGTCGACTTGTCCGGAACCGCAGGCAATGTCGCGATTGTCGGGGCACCGCGATCGGGCAAGTCGACCGCACTGCGGACTCTGATCACGGCCTTGGCCGCTACCCACAGGCCGGCCCAGGTGCAGTTTTACTGCCTGGATTTCGGCGGCGGAGCGCTGGCTTCGCTGCGCGAACTGCCACACGTGGGCGACGTCGCCGGCAGGGCCGAGCCTGAGCTGGTCCGACGCATGGTCGCCGAGTTGGAGTCGATCGTGCGATTTCGGGAGGCCACTTTTCGGGGCCGCGGCCTCGGCTCGATTGCGCATGTGTTTCTCGTCATTGATGGCTGGGCGAGCCTGCGCCATGAGTTCGAGGCGCTTGCGGAGTCGATCACCGCGATTGCGGTCCAAGGGCTTTCGTTCGCGGTCCATGTAGTCGTGTCGGCATCGCGCTGGGCGGAGATCAGACCTGCGCTGAAAGACCAGATCGGCACCCGCATCGAGTTGCGGCTGGGTGATCCCGCGGATTCCGAAGTGGACCGCAGGCAGGCGCAGCAGGTACCGCGCGACAAGCCGGGCCGGGGCGTGTGCCACAACGGGCTGCACATGGCTATCGCGCTGCCCGGGCGGGCGGTGCAACGCGGCTCCGATGGTGCAGCGGCGCCGCCGATACCGCTGCTGCCGGCGCGCGTGGACTACGAAACCGTTGTCCAGCAAGCGAGCAACGACGTGCATGGCCGGATTCTGCTCGGACTTGAGGAGCGCCGGCTGCGCCCGGTCGCCGTCGATTTCGAGCGTTACCCGCATCTGTTGGTGCTTGGCGACAACGACTGCGGTAAGACCGCCACGCTACGAACCCTGTGCCGTGAGATCATCCGGGCCAACACCTCTCGCGGAGCCCACCTGCTGATCGTCGACTTCCGGCGCGGGCTGCTCGGCGTCGTCGACTCGGAACATGTTGACGGCTATGCCATGTCGCTTGCGGCGCTGGGTGAACTGCTGCCTCCGCTGGCGGACCGGTTGCGGGCGCGGATGCTTCCGCCCGAGGTGACTCCGGCACAGTTACGAACCAGGTCCTGGTGGTCCGGGCCGGACATCTATGTTGTGGTAGACGATTATGACCTGGTCGCCACGTGCGGGGGCAATCCGCTGCTGGGCCTACTCGAATACTTGCCGCACGCGCGGGATCTCGGCTTGCACGTCATCGTGGCGAGGCGTAGCGGAGGCGCGTCGCGGGCCATGTTCGAGCCAATGCTGGCGGGCCTGCGCGACTTCGGTTGCATGGCACTGGTAATGAGCGGACGACCGGATGAGGGAACGTTGTTCGGGTCATGCGTTCCGGTGCCGCTGCCGGCGGGCCGCGGCACCCTGATCACCCGCCCCGGTGACGAGCAGGTGGTGCAAGTGGCCTGGAGCCCGGCGGCGCCGTGAGTCCACACCGGGCGGTCATCGAGGCCGGCCCCGGCACGATTCGCCGATTGTGTTGCGCCGGAAGCAGTATCGCTGACATGAAGTTGGTTGCGGCCGCGCTGGGCGCGATAGACGATTCGGTGGTGCTGGTGGACGATCGCCCGGTCGACGTCTCATCAGTCTGGTCCGGTGCACTGCGCTCAGTGATGTGTAGTCACCACGGCGTGACCGTCGTGCATCCATCGTGGTGGTCGGCCACGCGGGTGAGCGTGGTGGCCGCGGCCGCGCAGACGGTGGCCGATGACGCGGTGGTGCGGCCGCGGTCCTGGCTGCTGGCCCCGGCGTCGGCGGAACCGGCGGTGGTGGTAGAGATCGCCGAGCGGTTGGTCATGGTCGCCGCCGACGAGGTGGTTGGCGTGGCGCGGGGTGGCGATCCTCGGCCGGTTGTTGAGGAGGTCGCAGGCGTTGTCGCAGACATGGCCGCCGACGCGACGGTGGCGGTGCTGGTCGACGCACCGAATTCGGTCGCGGGGGCGCCGCAGCTTGGGACGCTGATCGCCGGTGCATTGCGCGATGCGGGGTGGGCGGCGGTGGAAATCGGTGATGCGCGGCTGGCGCGGCTGGCCAGGGACGCGCCACCTGAGCCGTCCCCGCGGAGGCCGGACGCCATGGTTGGCCGATCCCGGGTCGGACCGGTTGCCTGGCTTGCGGTCGCCGGCGCCGTCCTTGCGGTTCCGGCGGTGGCAACGGCGTCACAGGCGGGCCATCGCGCCGCCATGCCGGTAGCGGCGACCACATCTCTGGTCGAGGGCCGGGTGGTGCTGACAATTCCCGCGAGCTGGTCCACGCAGCGGGTGGTCGCCGGGCCGGGCTCGGCGCGTGTGCAGGTCACGTCGCCGTCAGATCCCGAGGTGGCGTTGCATGTGACGCAATCGCCGGTGGCCGGTGAGACGCTGACCGGCACGGCGCAGCGGTTGCAGCGGGCCATTGACGCGGAGCCCGCCGGAGTGTTCGTCGACTTCAACCCCGCCGGCATCAGTGCCGGCCGGCCCGCGGTGACCTACCGCGAGGTGCGCGCCGGACATGACGTGCGGTGGACGGTACTGCTCGACGGCGCGATCCGGATCAGCATCGGATGTCAGAGCAGGCCAGCTGCGCCCGATGCCGTTCATGATGCGTGCGAGCAGGCGGTGCGGTCCGCGCACGCCCTTGAGTGAGCCAGAAATTGGGTGGAACCTAACGGCACCGATCTGCCGTCGTATTCGGTATGAGCACATTGAACACCGACTTTGATCTGATGCGCTCGGTTGCGAGCACCACCGACAGCCGCAACGAGGAAATCCGGACGATGTTGCAGTCGTTCATCGGCCGGATGAGCAGTGTGCCGGCATCGGTCTGGGGTGGGCTTGCCGCTGCGCGGTTCAAGGATGTGGTGGATCGCTGGAATGCCGAGTCGACGCGGCTATATCACGTCCTGCACGCGATCGCCGACACCATCCGGCATAACGAGGCCGCGCTGCGGGAGGCCGGTCAGGACCATGCACACCACATCGCCGCCGCCGGCGGGCACCTGTAATCGGAGGGGACCAGCGTGGATCGGGTGTTGTCGTACAACTTTGACGCAATCGAATACTCCGTTCGCCAGGAGATCCACAGCACGTCGGCCCGGCTCAACGCCGCACTCGACGAGCTGAGGTCACAAATCGCGCCGTTGCAGCAGCTGTGGACCCGCGATGCGGCCGCCGCCTACCAGGTCGAGCAGCTCAAGTGGCACCAGGCGGCCGCCGCCCTCAACGAAATCCTGCTCGACCTGGGAAATGCGGTTCGCGACGGCGCCGCCGACGTGGCTGACGCCGACCGCCGCGCGGCTGGGGCCTGGCTGCGGTAGCCCCGCCAACAGACTCTGTGTGGTCCCGACGGGGGAGAGCCGTCGGGACCACACAGTATTTGTATTTGGAGCTCATTTCACGGGTGACGTGTTTGGCCGTGACGGTAGCCAGCCGACCCGACTTGGCTTACGAGATTCGCAGCTCGGCAGCGCTGGAGCCTGCTGACCTGTGAGTTTGCTTCGGGTGCGTCGAAAATTGTGCAGTAAACCCAGGCCTGCAGCGCTGCGCTGGAGTCTTCGTGGCGGGCCCCGGTTGCTCAAGCTGTCAGTATTGCTCTCTAGTCACATCCGCAACTCTGGCCTCTGTCGGAGGCTATGGTCTCGCTGCCCACCTAAACGCGACAACGCGGTTTGTGCAGGTCAACGCCACCTCGAGACCCGCGCGGCCACCACCAACTTGGGCACAACACCGCAGCTCAGGCTGTTGTCGCTCACAGCCGGGCGCATCGGGTGGTCCACCGGGCGCAGCGACACATGTGACTGTTATGGCCGAGTCGTCCGGTGACACGAAAGCCCATTGCCGCGACAAGATGCCCTGTCTAGTTCACCGGCTCAGCGTCTTTCGCGGTGCGTCGATGTTCGGCCACCAGTTGTACCTGCCCAGCAGGGTCATCAGCGCGGGAACCAAGACCATACGGATCACAATGGAGTCGACAATGAGAGCCAAGGCCAAGCCGACGCCAATGATTTTGACCAAAGTTACGCCTGACATTCCAATCGCCACGAACACCACCGACACCAACAGTGCGGCCGGCGCAAGGATTCTGGCCGTGCGGTCGACACTGATCCGTATCGCCGACGCGGTGTCTCCGGACTTGCGGTACTCCTCCGCTACGCGACCGAGGAGGATTATTTGGTAGTCGAGGGATAACCCCAGCGCCAGAATAAGCAAAAGGACGGGGCCTATCGCATCGACGCTTCCCGTTGCCTTGAATCCAAGTAGGCTGGCGAGATGGCCCTCCTGAAATATCCACACCACCGCACCAAACGCAGCAGCTAGGCTCGCATACCCGAGAACGACGGTTTTGATTGCGACGACTGCTCCTCGTGTGAGGGCAAATACGGCGAGGAAAACAGCGATCGTAAGGAGGCAGATAACAGCAGGAAATCTGCTGAATATCGCGTGCTGTTCATCGAGTTGGTCGATATAGGTGCCCGACACTACGGTGTTGTGATCCGACGCGGCGCGCTTAACACTTCGTCCCAGGTCCATCAACCTCGCTGGCGTAAAGGAGCTGCCGGGCAGAAGAATCCCGGCTTGCTGCCCCGTTACGGACTTCAGCGCGCCGAAGGTCGAGGGGAAGTCTCGCCCACCTATCGAGATGGAATTAGCGGTGATAGTATCGAGGTCCGAACCGAATGCGCCATTTCTGATATCCGATATCGCCGCGGACAGGTCCGCAGAATTTTTCGCCAGAAGATACAGTGGTTCGTTCGAAAAGTCAGGGTAATCTTTACGAATTTTCGTTGACTCCTTATAGGCGCCCGACGAAGTGGTGAGTGCTCGGTCGTCCAGGGGCGCAAAGTTAACGGAGAAGAACGGGGTTATCAGAATGACGAGGAGGCCAGTTGATAATGCCGTGGCGACGATTGGCCTCGCCAGGGCAGTCCGGACAAGGAAACTCGAAACGAAGCCTGGCTCTGATAGATTGACCCTCCGCACTTTGGTTCGGGCTTCCAGGGCGCCACACCAGCGCAGCAGGATCGGTGCGATGACCAGAGATACGATCGCTGCGGCGACCACGACACATATTCCCGCTAGTGCGATGGACCGCTGAAATTGGAGATTCACGATGAGCAGGCATGCCATGCACAATGACATCAGCGATGCGGCCGTGAATATGATGTGGCGCGCGGACGACATCGCCGTTGCGACTGCCTCCGGCCCCGACATTCCGGAACGGGACGCCGCGTGGTATCTGGATACCAGGAGCAGCGAGTAATCTATCGACAGACCAAGGGCGAGCGCCGAGACGATGTTAAGCGCGTATACCGACACTTCCATTTGCGATGCCAGCAGGCCCACGATCCCGAAGGCGACAAAACCGGTCGCCGCGGCGGAGAGCACTGGAATTAGGGCGAGCGAGACCGAACCGAACACCCACAACAGAGTGACAAAGGTAACCGGAATCACGATGGCCTCTGCGTGCAGCAAATCCTCTTGTGCCCGCGCGCTAATCGCGTCAACAACGATCGCCTGACCGCCCATGTTCACTTTGGCTGTTGGTGGGACCACCGAATCGACCGCTGCCCTCAGTCGCGGCACGACCCGAGCCACCTCGTTCGGACCACCGGGAATCAAGGCGGTGATGAGCCCACCGCGACCATCGCCGCTCCGCAAGGTCGGCAACGAGGGCGTTGTCGACCAGTACGACAGGATTGATGGTTTCAGCACGAACTTGCCGATCGCATCGGTCACGTTCCGCGCTATTCGTTTAGCTGCTTCCGAATCGGCGCCGCTGTCTACACGAAGATCGATCAAGACGTTTGGCGGACCCACCTTGAATGTTGATTGCAGGTCCTGCGACGCGAGCTGGGCATACCCGTAATCGGGTAAAAATCCGCCCGTAGACAATGTCGACTTCCCGCTGACCAAATTGATGCTTCCGAGAACGCAAGCGGCGACGATTCCCAACCCAATCGCCCACGTCAGGATCTTATGGTAGTGGGGCTTGGCTATTCGGGATTCCTGCGGCAACGCCGACTCGTCGACGATCATGAGGGCCGAGGGCTCGTGTATTTTAGGCGCGCAGTCCATGAATTCTACCCAGTTCGTCCAGTGAAATGAGTTGGCACATGAATGCGAGCAAGTAGAAACGCCCGGCGATCCGCATGACCGCTCGGAATCTCCGAGATCCAGCAAAGATGCTGCGGAGAATCGTCGTATTGTAGACATGGCGGACAATTGAACTTTCGTCGCTGAGCACTTTGTTGACCTCGACGCGCAGCTGCTCGAGGTACTCGTTCGATTCTCCGTATGGGAACACCGATTTCTTGCGATTGATAACCGCATCGTTGTATCGACCTGCGAAGGCTTGCCGCAGAAGCTGCTTTTCGCTGGCCGTGAACCTCAGGTTGACCGGAGCATTGAATACCAGCTCAACGAGTCGATGATCCAGGTATGGTACGCGGGCTTCCACCGAGTAGGCCATGGCCATCGTGTCCAGGCGGTCGAGCATATATGGAAGGGTGAACCGCAGTTGCAAGTAATGAATGAAGTTGTGCCGATCGTTGCGAATGCTGTCGGCGACGTGCCGCGTTCGCGATCGGAACGCGTCCGCGCCCCTACGGCGCGCCTCGGCGCTGCGCATGAAATCGCGCCGGAACAACAACTGCAGCAGCCGTGACGCCTTTGCCGAATAGTATTGGTCGACCGGACGTGATGTTTCAGTCTGCATGAAGTAGCCAAGGAAGACCTCATCCGCTCCTTCGCCCGACAATATTACGCGCTCTCGTTCGCCGATCTGAGATAGCAATTTGCACTGGCCAATCTCACAGCCAATGGTCACAACCGAGTCGCGGACACCGGCAAGTCGTCTCACCCATCCAACCGGATCGTCAGCAAGCTCTGTGTTGATGATGAGCTCATGCCCCGATTCGGCTGCGACTATTCGCGCAAATTCTAGGTCCGAACCGGTAATGAACGTTCCCGCTGAATCACTGGCTTTCGCGGGATCGCCGATTGAGTAGGCCCGCCGATGATTCGTCTGATTCGTCGCCGCTTCTTCCCCTGCGATATATGTGATGATCGAGGAATCCAATCCTCCGCTTAGCATCGATGCAGAACCGACATCGCTACGCAGCCGGATACGAACGGCATCAATTAACGTTCGGCGCACGTCCTCCGCGAGCGTCTCGGCACAGACGTCCGTTGAATCGTGCGTCAGCTCCCAATACCGCGACTCCGAGAATGTCAACGCTGAGCCACCGCGGCGAATCTGTAGATACGTGCCGGGCCGCACCGAGCTTATGTCCTGAAAGAGCGAGTTCGGAGCGACCGTGGCGCCATAAAGCGTGCAGTCGACCAGGCCGTCTTTGTCCAATCTCGGTGTGAACGTCGGGCGCAGGTGCTTGAGCGCCGCCAAAATCGCCTTCGGCTCGGAGGCGACCACGAGGTCTGACGCGTCCGACCAGTAGTAGAGCGGCTTGACGCCAAATCGGTCTCGTACCAGGCGCAGCATCCCAGCTGCTTCGTAGACGAACGCGAAGTCGCCATTGAGACGCGTGAACGCGTCGTGACCCCACTGGTCGAGAGCGCGTGCCAACACCTCGGTGTCCCCATGTTCGTGAAACCGAGCGCCGCACGCCCGCAGTTCTTGTCTGAGTTCCGGGTAGTTGTAGATCTCGCCGTTGAATGCCAGGTAGCCATCGTCAAGCGCCGCCGGCTGCGACCCGTGCTCGGGATCCTGGATGGCCAGCCGAGTATGGCCCAGGAGCACACCTGATTCGGTCCATCTCATGTTTGAGGCGTCGGGACCGCGATGACTCAACTCACTCAGCGCTGCTTTCATGGCGTAGCCGGCGCTGTCGCGCTCTCTACTCCATATGGCGACTATTCCGCACATCCTGATCCAGATCTTTCATGCTCGGTTTCTACGCAAGTTTGGTGAAGAAGCCGAAATGCTCGATGGCCGATCCGGCAGGGCCCGCAACCGCCGGTGGTTCGACACCGAGTATCCGGCAATTGCTCGCGGATACCTCTCCGCCAATCAGTCCCTGTACTGGACGAATCTCGGCCAGTCAGTTGTGGGAGCGGTGGGTCCCACCGTCATGGGAGGTCTCGCTCATGAAGGTGGCGACCTCGAACGCCAGTCCCATCGATGCAACGTTTTGACCTGCGGGGATGCTCGTCGGTAAGCTGCTCGGTTGGCGTGCGGTACGCCGGGGCCTCGGGTCAATGTCGGTCGCCGAGACCAGCCCCACCGCTTGCGCCTGACTGGCACCCGGTCCACGCCGGGATCCACCCCGAGAGAAGAAGGTAAGCGCTGTGCCTACATATGCGCCCAAGGCGGGTGACACCACGAGGTCGTGGTACGTCATCGACGCCACGGACGTGGTGCTTGGCCGCCTTGCCGTCGCAGCGGCCAATCTGCTGCGCGGCAAGCACAAGCCGACGTTCGCGCCCAATGTCGATGGCGGTGACTTCGTCATCGTCATCAACGCCGACAAGGTCGCCATCAGCGGCGACAAACTGCGAAGCAAGATGGCTTACAGCCACTCGGGTTATCCCGGCGGCCTGCACAAGCGCACGATCGGCGAGCTGATGCAAAAGCACCCCGACCGCGTGGTGGAGAAGGCGATCGTCGGCATGCTGCCCAAGAACAAGCTCAGCCGCCAGATCCAGCGCAAGCTTCGCGTCTACGCCGGTCCGGAGCATCCACACACCGCGCAGCAGCCGGTGCCCTTCGAGATCAAGCAGGTGGCGCAATGACCGCGCCGGCGACGATGCAGAGCGAAGCGATGAGGAGGAGCGGCGCCGAATGACCGAGATCCAAGAGGCCGTAGAAACCCCGGCCGCCCCGGCTGCCACCCACAGCGACTCGTTCGTGTTGGAGCGGCCCATCCAGACCGTCGGCCGCCGCAAGGAGGCCGTGGTGCGGGTGCGGTTGGTGCCGGGCACCGGCAAGTTCGACCTCAACGGCCGCAGCCTGGAGGACTACTTCCCCAACAAGGTGCACCAGCAGCTGATCAAGGCTCCGCTGGTGACCGTCGAGCGGACGGAAAGCTTCGACATCTTCGCTCACCTGAATGGTGGCGGACCGTCGGGGCAGGCCGGCGCGTTGCGCCTAGGCATCGCCCGGGCCTTGATTCTGGCCCAGCCCGAGGACCGGCCCGCGCTGAAGAAGGCCGGCTTCCTCACCCGTGATCCGCGCGCCACCGAGCGCAAGAAGTACGGCCTGAAGAAGGCCCGCAAGGCGCCGCAGTACAGCAAGCGCTGATCAACGGTCACTTTTGGGCCGCGAGCGTGCATATTTGTACGCGTTCATCGGCGTGTCGGCGAACAGACATGCACGCTCGCGGCTCAGAGTGGGCCAAAGGTGGGTATGTCCACGGCCGTCAACTGTGAAAGGTTTGTCCGTATGGGTCGACTATTCGGCACCGACGGCGTTCGCGGGGTCGCCAATCGCGAGCTGACCGCGGAGCTGGCCCTGGCGCTGGGCGCCGCATCCGCGCGGTGCCTGGCGGGTTCGGGCGGACCGGGGCGGCGAGTCGCCGTGATCGGTCGTGACCCGCGGGCCAGCGGCGAACTGCTGGAGGCCGCTGTGATCGCCGGCCTGACGAGCGAAGGCGTCGACGCGCTACGGGTCGGGGTGCTTCCGACACCCGCGGTTGCCTACCTGACCGGTGCCTACGACGCCGACTTCGGCGTGATGATCTCGGCTTCGCATAACCCGATGCCCGACAACGGCATCAAGATCTTTGGTCCCGGCGGCCACAAGCTGGACGACGACACCGAAGACCAAATCGAGGATCTGGTCGCGGCCGGACCCGGCCTGCGCCCGGTCGGCGCGGGTATCGGCCGCGTCGTCGACGCCGAGGATGCGGCGGAACGCTATCTGCGCCATGTGGGCAAGGCGAGCACCAATCAGCTTGAGGGCCTGACCGTGGTCGTCGACTGCGCGCATGGGGCAGCCTCATCCGTAGCACCGCGCGCCTACCGCGCGGCCGGTGCCCGGGTCATCGCGATCAACGCCGAACCCAATGGGCTCAACATCAACGACGGCTGCGGATCGACCCACCTGGACCCGCTCCGGGCGGCGGTCCTCGCCCACGGCGCCGACCTGGGTCTGGCCCACGACGGAGATGCCGACCGGTGCCTGGCCGTGGACGCCAACGGTGAACTCGTCGACGGCGACGCCATCATGGTGGTGCTGGCGCTTGCCATGCAGGAAGCCGGGGAACTGGCCTCCAACACGTTGGTGACCACCGTGATGAGCAACCTTGGGCTGCACCTGGCCATGCGCTCTGCTGGCATCACGGTGCGCACCACCGACGTCGGCGATCGCTACGTCCTGGAAGAGCTGCGGGCCGGCGACTACAGCCTGGGCGGCGAGCAATCCGGCCATGTCGTGATGCCGATGCTGGGCTCCACCGGCGACGGGATCGTCACCGGGCTGCGATTGATGACGCGCATGGTGCAAACCAATTTGTCGCTGGGAAGCTTGGCGTCGGCAATGCGGACGTTGCCGCAGGTGCTGATCAACGTTGAGGTTGCCGACAAGGCCGCCGCCGCCGTCGCGCCCGCGGTCCAGACGGCGGTCGACGAGGCCCAGGCCGAGCTGGGGGACACCGGTCGAATCCTGTTGCGTCCCTCCGGAACTGAGCCGATGATTCGGGTGATGGTGGAGGCGGCCGACGAAGACGTCGCCCAGCGGTTGGCCGCCAGCGTTGCGGACGTGGTGAGCGCTGCGGGCTGACCCCAGAAATGCTGGAACCCCGACGCGGTGTCGGAAGTCGAATTATGCATGGGATTCGTTAGTGCCAGTATCGATGTCGAGGTGGTGCGCGCCGTTGCCGAGCGGTTCAGCGCTGCCGCCGGACTCATTGACAACGCCGTAACCGATCACCTCGCCAGGTTGGCTTTCTACGGAGCCCGCGCCGGGCGGGCGCACACCGCGCGCGGCGACGCGCTGCGGGCCGCGCTGGATCGGTTGGCGGTTGATTCGGCGCAGTGGTCACGGGCTGCTGACGAGGTCGCGATCGCGCTGCGGATGAGCGCCGAGCGCTACGCCGAGGCTGACCGGTACGCGGCGGCACGGATCGCTTGATCGTGGCGGATCGATTGGATGTCGCCGGCCGGCTCGCTGAGGGCCGGGTGGCCGTCGAGCACACGCAGAGTTACGTGCTGGCTTGCCGGCGGGTCGGGTGCGCAAGCCCTGACCTGGACGTCCGCGACTGGTATGACAGCGAAGACGGACTCGATCTGCACGCCCTCGACGGCGACTGCGCGCAGCTACGGGCAGCCGCTGCCGCGGTCACCGAAGCGTTGCGGATGCAACGTGCCCAGGTCACCGAGCTGGCGGCGGCATGGACGGGCCCGGGCGCCGACGCCGCGGTCCGCTTTCTGCTGCGTCATTGCGACGCCGCAAGCGACGTCGTCACCGAAATCCGTGCCGCGGCCCAGCGGTGCGAGTCGCTGCGGGACAACTTGTGGCAGCTGGTCGACGCGAAAGTCGCGACGGCCATCGCGATCGACGATCGCACGCTGGCGCAACGGCCGGTGTGGTTGGCCGCTGCCGGTGCGGTGACAACCGGAGTGGGGGATCGGACCACGGGTGAGCAACTGGTTCGCCAACAGATAGCGCCATACGTGGACAACGACATTCGTAACGACTGGCTGACCGCGATGCAGTCGACTCGGGCCGGGGTTGCGACCGCTTATGACATGGTCACCGACCGGTTGGCCGCCGCGCCGCGAGCGTGCTTCGAGATTCCTGGCGATTTCGGGCCGGTGCACCATGCCACCACGCCGGCACCGCGGGCGGCTGTGCCTGCGGCGATTGCACCCGCCGTTGCGTCGCCCGCCCTCCCGCCGGATGCCGCACCGGCCATAGCCCCGGTGACCGGGGTCGCGCCCGTCGGCCCCGTGCCCTCGGACCTGGCAGCTGCGATGGGCGATGGCCCGGCAATTCCCACAGGTAGCGGTGGTTTGGCCGATTTCGGGGGGCTTGGCGGGCTTGCCGGTCGGATCGTACAGGCGATGGATGGCCTGCTGGGCTCGGCCGCCGATCAGCTCGCCGGCACCTCCTTCGGCGAAGGCATGCCCGACGACGACCCCGACGACGTGGGTGACGCCGAAGTGGAAAGGCCGGAAACGGCGGAGGAGACCGACGAGAGCCACGATCACGAGCAAGCCGAAGAGCAAGATGAGCGCGAGGAACCACCACCCGGCGAGCAGATCCACGGCGTTGCGGAGAAGACCGCGACACCGTTGGTCGCCCCACCGGTGGCGCCACCGGCCGCCGAACCGCCACCCGCCGCCACACCCCCGCCGGCCGCCGGGCCACCGCCCCGACCGGCGCCCGCGGGATCGACACCCTGTGAGATCGCCGCGGACGAGCTTCCTAAGGCAGGGCAGTGACGGTCAAGCCTCAACGCGACCTCATCGCGTCGAGAATCTCAGCCGCGGCCCGCTCACCCGCTTCCACCGCGCCGTTCATCCAACTGGCCCAACGTCGAGCGGATTCGACACCCGCCCAATGGATTCCCCCGACGGGTGTCGTCCGCCCTGCCAGAGGTAGACGTAGCGGTTGTGATAGGACCGAGTCACCCGGGTGCTGAGTTCATCGGCCAACGCCAAATGGCCGCAGATCCAGCAATTCCTCCACATAGCGCACTGCCTCGCGAGAGTCCGCAGTCAGCGGCCTTACCAATAGCGTTGTCACACCGGCCTCGGTGTAGGCGCTCAACCTTTCGGCAATGAACCCACGCGGGCCGACCAGCGATATCCCGCGTACCAATTCGTCGGGTACCGCGCCGATGGCCTCAGTCTTGCGCCCGGCCAGGTACAGCTCCTGAATCCGGTCTGCGACCTCGCCGAACCCGTACCGGGTCGCCAGGTTGTGGTAAAAGTTGCGGCCCTTGGCGCCCATTCCGCCGATGTACAGGGCCAGTTGCGGTTTGGTCCACGCCAGCCGGTCATCGACATCGTCGCCGATGGCTAGCGACGTTCCGACCATGATGTCCAGCGGGCCGAGCGCGAGATCCCGTTTTGCTGTCCCGGCTGCCAGCGCCTCACCCCAGACCAACCCGGCCTTGTCGGGATAGAAGAAGGCCGGCTGCCAGCCCTCGGCGATCTCGGCGGTCAGCTCGACATTCTTCGGCCCCAGCGCGGCAATCGATATCGGAATACGTTCGCGCACCGGGTGATTGATGAGCTGTAACGCCTTACCCAAGCCCGTCCCGCGGTCCGGGGGCAGGGGGACCTGGTAGTGCTTGCCGGCGTAGTTAACACGTTCGCGGCGCCACACCTGTCGGCAGATCTCCACGACTTCGCGGGTCCGGCCCAGCGGGGCGTCGAACGCTACGCCGTGGAATCCCTCCATCACCTGCGGGCCGGATGTTCCGATTCCGAGGTTGAATCTTCCGCCCGAGACGAAATCCAGTCCCGCGGCGGTCATCGCCAGCAGCGACGGCGTGCGGATATAAATCGGAAGCACCCCCGAGGCCAATTCGACGGAGGTTGTCTTAGCGGCGAGATAGCCCAGTTGGCTGATGGCGTCGTAGGAATAGGCTTCGGCCACTACTACGATGTCGATGCCGGATCTTTCGAGTTCGACGACGCGGCCGACCGCTTCGTGAAAGCCGCCCGAATAGTCAAGCGCGATCCCTATTCGCATCCACGACACATACCAGGGCGCTGCCGCAGCCCCGTAGTTGCCGGTTACTTCAGCAGCGCGACGATCTTTTCTTCATGCGTGACCGGCGGCGCCTCAGGGTCTATCGCGTCCGTCTTGGGAAGCTGCACCTCCGGATCCGCGAAGTCGCGATAGGTTTTGTCGCCGCCGAGGGTGTAGAGCAGGTAGCCGGTCAGCAGCGCCCGTACCGCACGCTGCGTCTTGCGGTGCGGTCCCGGCAGCCCCACCGCCTGTGTCAGTCGTCGGCCCTCCACCAGCCCACCGGCTTCGGCTTTGCTTACGATGCGCAGCGTGGCCGTGCCCCAAGCGTGCGAGAGCCCGAGGGCATTGGACGTCAGCGTCTTCGGATCCCCCGGCGCGCTCAGGATCAGACCGGGCACGTTTAGGGTCGCGGCGGGATGTTCCGCCGGGGGCGTGGTCACCGTCGGGAAGATCGCTGCCACCGCCGACGGCTTGGAGGGCATGCCGGCAGCAGCGAACACCGCGGCCGAGCCGCCGAAGCCGTGACCCGCCACCCCGAGTTTGGCGGGATGCACGCTGATATTGCCGGGTCCGAGGCGCACACCGGCCACGATGTCGAGGGCCACGCCGAGATCGAAGGCGAGGTTCAGCACCGATGGCGTCAGTCCGCGTTGGGTGTCGGGAGCTCCGGCCACGATGCCCCATGACGCCAGGTGCTCCAGCAGGCCCGAATAGCGCGCCGTGCCGGTGAGCCAGTCGTGGCCAAAGGCGACGCCGGGCAGGTTCAGCCCGGCTTCCGGGGAATACACCACCCCGCGTAGGCCGGCGAAGGCCAGGTCACCGCGCAAAACGCGATGTGGGCCACGGCGGCTGAGAGCGGCGACGAGCTTACGGATGCGGGCCACCCGTCGACGTTAGCGGTGAGCCGGCGGATGGGTCCAGTGCCTATGTGCCATCGGTGCGACCATCATCAGGCCGCTCTCGCGCTGGTATTTCGTCCGACTCCCTGGCTGAATATGCCGTCGGAGCTGCCCGCCATCACCCGGCAGGCAGCACTGCCGACACGCTTTAGGCCGTGACCTCTAGCGCCCCCACACGCCAGAGCACGGCATACATATGTCGCAGCGGAATGGCCAACACCCGAGCGGTCGCGTCCACCACTGGGTCGCTCGGGGGGTCGTCCGGTATCTGACGGCGCCGACTCGATGCCTGTTTCGCCGGCCGCACCAATGTCGGTCTCGACGCGGGCTGGGCCGTCACCAGGTCGTCGTGCAGAACAGCAGTCATGCTTTTCTCCTTGAAGATTGAGCTGGCGCGGTCGGTGTAAAAGTCGTCCGATACCTACCGACCCGCCGCCGGCGTCTGAAATTTGATATTTATTGACATTGACATTCATCGATCGGGCCATAGGCGCGCTGAGTTTCGCGAGCTTCAGCCGCACATTAACTGGTTAGTTATGTTTGCTATGTGTTCCGAATTTCTACGCCATCAGGAGCTTCGACACAGCGCCTGACCCGGTTATCGGGCAGCTGTACCGTCGCTATGGATGAGTGTCGGACAGCTGATGATGGAAGCGCAGTTGCGCGGTTATGCAGCGATCAGTTGCTACGGCGAAACCATTTGAAGTGCAGCATTCTTCGCCTGTAGCTGTGGCTCCAAGACCTAGCGCAGTCATGATAAGGCGAGCGTCTACACCGTTGTCCTCTCCGCTGGCCCCGGTGCCGTCTTCCCGCTGGTGGGTCTGCTTATTGCGGCGTTGGTCGGTGCGCCGATACTGCAGTTAATGTCACTCTTTGGTGGTTGCCAGCTCTAGCCGACATTTGTGATTCTAAGCGCACACTCAGGTTTCTACTATTAAGTACTTGGTAACGTCACAAATACAGTAGGTAAATCATTTCGAGTTAATTGGAGGTTGGTATGAATTGAATAAAATCCCTACCGTCGTACCGGTGTGGCGTGTTTAGCTAACGGGGGGCGTTCGAGTTCTGAGTGACCGCGCAGACGGTGAGAGCTGCGCCACCGCGCGACTGCACTACCCTGGTCAGAATGTGCGGAATTGTCGCCTACGTCGGGCAGCGCCCTGCCTGCGACGTCGTCATGGACGCGCTGCGCCGCATGGAGTACCGCGGCTACGACTCATCGGGCATCGCATTGGTCGACGGCGCCCGCAATCTCACGGTGCGGCGCCGGGCCGGCCGGCTATCCAATCTGGAAGCGGCGGTGGCCGACATGACGCCGTCAGAGCTGGCGGGCGGCACCGGGCTGGGCCATACCCGCTGGGCCACCCATGGCCGCCCTACCGATCGCAACGCGCACCCGCACCGCGACGCCGCCGGCAAGATCGCCGTCGTCCACAACGGCATCATCGAGAACTTCGCCACGCTGCGCCAAGAGCTGGAGATGGACGGCGTGGAGTTTGCCAGCGACACCGACACCGAGGTCGCGGTGCATCTGGTTGCCCGAGAATACCGAGACGGCGCGAGCGCGGGTGATTTCGTGGCCTCGGTGCTATCCGTGCTGCGCCGGCTCGAGGGCCATTTCACCCTGGTGTTCGCCAACGCCGACGAGCCCGGCACCATCGTCGCCGCCCGCCGGTCGACACCGCTGGTGGTGGGTATCGGCGACGGCGAGATGTTCGTCGGCTCCGACGTGGCCGCCTTCATTGAATACACCCGCGATGCGGTCGAACTGGGTCAAGACCAGGCGGTGGTGATCACCGCTGACGGTTACCGGATCACCGACTTCCACGGCAATGCTGACGCGGCAACTGCCCGCGAATTTCACATTGACTGGGATCTGGCCGCCGCCGAAAAGGGCGGCTACGAGTTCTTCATGCTCAAGGAGATTGCCGAACAGCCGACCGCGGTCGCTGACACACTGCTCGGGCATTTCGTGGGCAACCGGATCGTGCTCGACGAACAGCGGCTATCCGATCAGGAACTGCGCGAGATCGACAAGGTCTTCGTGGTGGCCTGCGGTACCGCGTACCACTCCGGGCTGCTAGCCAAGTACGCGATCGAGCACTGGACTCGGCTGCCCGTCGAGGTGGAGCTCGCCAGCGAATTCCGGTACCGGGACCCGGTATTGGATCGCAGCACGTTGGTGGTGGCCATCTCACAGTCCGGCGAAACCGCCGACACCCTGGAGGCGGTCCGGCACGCCAAAGAGCAGAAGGCCAAGGTGCTGGCGATCTGCAATACCAACGGCTCCCAGATCCCGCGCGAGTGCGACGCGGTGCTCTACACTCGCGCCGGCCCGGAGATCGGCGTGGCCTCGACGAAAACCTTTCTCGCGCAGATCGCCGCCAACTACCTCCTCGGCCTGGCATTGGCGCAGGCCCGCGGCACCAAGTACCCCGACGAGGTCGAGCGCGAGTACCGCGAGCTGGCCGCGATGCCAAGCCTGGTGGCGCGGGTCATCGCGGGGATCCAGCCGGTGGCCGACCTTGCCTACCGGTTCGCTCAATCCTCGACGGTGCTGTTCCTCGGTCGTCACGTCGGTTACCCGGTGGCGCTCGAAGGTGCGCTCAAACTCAAGGAATTGGCCTACATGCACGCCGAGGGGTTCGCGGCTGGCGAGCTCAAGCACGGTCCGATCGCACTGATCGAAGACGACCTGCCGGTCATCGTCGTGATGCCTTCCCCCAAGGGCTCGGCCACGCTGCACGCCAAGCTGCTGTCGAACATCCGCGAGATCCAGACCCGCGGCGCGGTGACCATCGTGATCGCCGAGGAGGGCGACGAAACGGTGCGCCCCTACGCCGATCACCTGATCGAAATTCCTGCGGTATCAACGCTTTTGCAGCCGCTGCTGTCGACAATCCCGCTGCAGGTGTTCGCCGCTTCGGTGGCTCGAGCCCGCGGCTATGACGTCGACAAGCCGCGAAATCTTGCCAAGTCCGTCACCGTTGAGTAGGCATGGCCGCGCCAAATGGCCGCGGCCACGCAGTCGTTCAACTACATTTCCCCGGGGACAACATTTCCTGGCATAGGTGGCCGGGATCGCCATGTCGAATGGCGGGGGAGAAAACATGCGAACGTCAGTAAAAAGGTTCGGCGTCGTCGGCCTCATCGCGGCCTTTCTAGCGGCATACGCCGCGGTGGTTGTGCTGTATGCCAGGAGCGGTGCGGGCAGTCCTCAGGCTGGAAGTCCCGTTGCGGACGAGGTAACTGACGCAACTAGGGTGACGATGACTGCCGAAGAAATTCAAACGAATTACACCGTCCTCGTCGTCAACCTAACCGTTACCCCCGGGTCCCATTTGCTGGACCCGCTCAACCACCATCTCAAGGAAGACCTCCGTCTTAGAGTTACATCCACAACAACACCTACCCTGCGCACCTGGACCAAGGGCATGCTTCCCGGCGTTTTCCCTGTTCCGCTCACCCTCTCCGGCCACATCAACCGTTGGCCGCTCGATCTCTACCATTCCGGGCCCATTGAGGTCCAGCTCTTCCACGGTGGCCAGACCGTACCCGAACGCGTGCCTGTGACGTTCGCCAATCATCTCTTCGGATGGGAGGTCGGCGTCGGTAAAGCCGATCCGTCTGGCCGGCATCAAGTGCATTTACGGCGCTCGCTAAGCTCCGCGGCTTTCGGCATTGTCATCCTCGGCGTTCTCATTGCGATCGCTGGGCTAGGTCTGTTTGTCGCGATCCAGACGGTGCGTGATCGACGAAAGTTTCAGCCCCCGATGACGACTTGGTACGCGGCGATGCTTTTTGCGGTGGTACCGCTGAGAAACGCACTTCCCGGTTCGCCGCCATTCGGAGGCTGGATCGACATCACGATCGTTGTCTGGGTACTCGTCGTTTTGGTGATCTCGATGCTGCTCTATATCACCTGCTGGTGGCGGCATCTGAGACCCGACGGCTGAGATGGTTCGACCGAACGGTCTCTCCGGCGACTTCTCGCGGCCTTAGGATCTGTTGGCGAACACGCATTCGATGCGAGCTAGTAGGGGAGACATGTCCGCAGATGATTTCTGCACGGCGGGTCGGCGCTTATGAAGCTCGGCATCGCTGGTCTGCTGATCTTCATCATGGCCTACATCGCCTCCACCTCGCTGTACGGCAGCGCAGGCAAGGGTCCCCATGACCTCACTCAAGGGCAGCCGACGGCGGAGGGGACCACCGTGTCCATCGACCTGCAAGACGTTGCGCAGAGCAACACCGTGCTGGTCACCAACCTTTCCATTACTCCTGGACCTGCGCTGCTGGATCCGCGAACCCACGGTCTGACCGAAGACCTCAGTGTCGTGGTCACATCCACCGCCACGCCTACCAAGCGCACCTGGTCGAAGGACATGCTGCCCGGCACCTTTCCGGTGCCGCTCACCCTTAGCGGTAACGTGACCGACTGGCCCCTCGACCACTACATTTCGGGGCCGATCACGGTGGAACTTTTCCGTGGCCCCGAGCAGGTGCGGGAACGGGCGGCGGTGACATTTGTGGACCGTCTTGCCGGCTGGCAGATCAACATTCCCGCCCCCGCCAAAGACGGTGAGCTTGCACCGTACCGCGTGAAGTTACGGCGGTCGGCGGGCACGGTGGCCTTCGCCGTCGTCATTATCGGGGTATTGGTCGTCCTTGCCGGCATAGGCCTCTTCGTTGCGGTTCAGACGGCACGTGACAAGCGCAAGTTCCAACCGCCGATGACGACTTGGTATGCGGCGATGCTGTTTGCGGTGGTACCGCTGCGAAATGCGCTGCCCAACGCGCCGCCGTTCGGGTCCTGGATCGATGTCAGGATCGTGCTCTGGGTGATCGTCGTATTGGTGTTGTCGATGTTGATGTACATCACCTGCTGGTGGCGGCACCTGGCACCCGAAAAGCCGGACAAGCCGGATACGTCAGGTGAGCCGGTGCAACCGGCCCAGTCACCGCCGCCGGGTAGCTGAGGCCGTCGCAAAAGCTGTTCGGCGCAACCGCGGCCGTGCGAGAGTTGAGGCCGTGGCGAAGGTATCGGTGCGGGCGCGGCTGCGAACCTGGGCGCTCGCGGTGTGGCATTTTGTCAGCAGTGCGCCGTTGACGTACGCCTGGCTGTTTGCGCTGGTGGTCACAACGATTGTTCAGAACGTGCTGACCGGGAGACAGTTGCACGCGGTGCTGCTGCACCGGTTTACCAATATCCACGCACTGGCGACCGACCCACTTGGCGTGCTGTTCTCCAGCCTGCTGTGGATCGACGGCAACAGCCTGGAACCCTACCTGTTGTTGTTCACCCTGTTTCTCGCGCCGGCCGAGCAATGGCTGGGCCAGCTGCGTTGGCTCACTGTGGGTTTGACCTCCCATATCGTCGCCACATATGTCAGTGAGGGTCTGCTTTACCTGGCGATCGAACTGCATGATGCGTCGGAAAGGTATGTGCGAGCTCACGATATCGGGGTGAGTTACTTTCTTGTCGGCGTGATGGCTGTCCTCGCCTATCACATCGCGCGGCCGTGGCGGTGGGGCTATCTTGCGGTGCTGTTCCTCATCTTTGGTTTTCCGGTGGCCGCGATGGACCGTATTGAGCTGAGCTTCACCGCGATCGGCCATTTCGTCGCGGTCCTGATCGGTCTCGCTTTCTACCCGATGGCCCGAGAGCGCAAGGCCCCGTCGCTGAGTCCCGCGAAAGTTAAAGCCGCCTTCCGGCGATTCCGTTCATCCGCGGCTTCGGCCTGACGCCCATGGGAAATTCATCCGGCCAAGCGCCTGCGAAAGTTTGGCTGAATGCGGTGTGGCGATTCGTCGCGCGTGCCCCGTTGACATACTTGTGGGTGACCGTCTTACTGATCACCACGATCATTGCCAACCACATGACCAGGCGGCAATACCACACCGTGGTCGTCGACGGTTCTACCAACATCTACGAATTGAGCACCGATCCGCTCGACGTGCTGTTCTACAGCCTGCTCTGGATCGACGGCCGTTATTGGACACCGTATCTTGTGCTGTTCACCCTGTTTCTTGCGCCGGCTGAGCAGTGGCTGGGCCAAGCGCGTTGGCTCACAGTGGGATTGACTGCCCATATCGCTGCTACATACATCAGCGAAGGCCTGCTGTTTGTGGCGATCCAGCATCATCTGCAACCGCAAGGGCTGGTCTATGCCCGCGATATCGGTGTCAGCTACTTCCTCGTCGGCGTGACGGCTGTGCTCGCGTACCGCATCGCGCCGCCGTGGCGGTGGGGCTACCTCGCCGTACTGATCACCATCTTTGCCGTTCCGTTGATTGGCAACCTGAACTTCACTGGAATCGGCCACTTCTCGGCGATATTCATTGGGCTGTGCTTCTACCCGATGACCCGAGATCGCCGGCCAGCCACTGGTGAATCCGGCGAAGCTGAACGCGCACATGCGTCGCACCGGCGCCCAATACCGCTTCATGACTAGCAAGGTCGGTCGCTGACCCGCGTGGCGGTTAAGCTTGGGTCTCCGCAGATGCGAGCGGTGAACCCTCGGTGGGCTCTGCCCACCAGAGGTGGCCTCGCCTAAGCTAAGTCCCGGTCCTCGACGGTAGTGGAGCTTGCCGCCCGGTTGCGAAATGGGGTGCTCGTCAAACAACCGCGGCGCGTCAACGCACGTTTTGAGTCGCCTCATCCGTTGCCTGGACGGACAGCACGATTCTCGACCGCTTCGCTGGTTCAATTCCAAGGAGACGACGGCAGTCGTCATACAGGCTGTCGAGCAAAGGGTCGAGATCGGCGCCCTGGTTTGCGGCGAAAGCGGTGGCAACGTGATCGGCGAGTGCAACCTGATCTGGGCTGCCGAGAAGCTGAATGTCTTTGAGTGCCTGGATCATTGGCAGCGCATCATCAGGACCAATCGTGCGAATCGAGCAGACTAGCGACAGTTTGAGATAGGCGTCGTGCAGGGATCACTCAAGCTGAAGCCCAGGAACAGTAACGCCGTCTCGGCCATCTCGCTGCGCAGAAAGCTCAACATCTCTGCGCGTTCGGCTCTGGCCGCGGCGTAGTCGCTGCGGGTGAGCACGATCGTGTCCGGTTGATCGATCGACCCATGCAGTTTGACTAGGCCGAAGTTGCGGCGTTATGGGTGAGTGGATTTCTAGTTGACCTGGGGTTTTGCTGGTCTTGTTGGGGTGGTGGTTCTGGCTACGCTGCGGTTAGTGGGATCGGGGTGCCGATGAGGTCGAAGGCGCGGCGTTGATCGGGGGTGGGTTCGGCCAAGGTGGGCACCGTGGCGTTGGTGCCGTGGTAGTGAATGTCGTTGCGGGTCAGGGTCGCTAGGTGGTCGAGTAGGCCGCGGAAGCTGCGTAGCGGGTTGCCGTTGGCGTCGTGTTGGGTGGAGGCCTTGGCTTGGGCCTGCGGTGAGCGTTGCGCGGGGGCGACGGGGTTGTCGCGGGTGGGTGGGTGTTCGTCGGTGAAGGTCAGTGGCGCCCAGGCTTTGCGCAGGTGCCAGATGAGGTAGCAGGCTAGCAGGCAGATCAGTACGTGGGCGCGGACGCGCTCGTCGAGGCGGTGGTGAATGGGTCGTAGATCCAGGTCGTCGGTTTTGATGTTGCGGAAGTCGCGTTCGACGTGGGCCAGGTTCTTGTAGCTTTCTACGACCGCGGTCGGATCGAGTTCGGTGGCGGGTACCGGTGTGCGTAGCACGTAGATGCCATCGAGGGCGGCTTCGGCATCGATGGCGGCCTGGTCGCGGTGGTAGGTGAAGGTGGTGTCGGTGATCTCGCGGCGAAAGTGCTTGCCTACTTTGCGTTTGGCGATTACCCGGCCGATGGCCTCGCCGATTTTGCCCGCTCCGCGCAGGCGCCCGGATGCCACCCGGGCGGCGATGGCGGCCAGGTCGGCGTCGGTGGCGGCCAGCAGTTCGTTGCGTTTGCGGGCCCGCTCGGTGGCCAGGGCGGGGTTGCGGCAAGCGATCAACCGTTCCCCCGGGTAGTCGGGGTGGCTGATCTCGGCGAGGTCTTGGGTGTCGAACAGGCTCATTTGCAGCGGTCCCTGCTCGGCGGCCAGTGTGGCGATATCCGGGGCGCGTAGCGCCGTGATCCACCCGAAAGCCGTTGCGGTGTCGGGGCTGTCGTTGAGCTTGCGCAGCGCGTCGATGCGCGCGGAGGTGATCATGCCGCGATCGCCGACCAGCACCAGCCGGGTCAACCCGAAGCGGTCGCGGATCACCTCGACGATGTCGCTGAACGCGACCGGGTCGGCGGTGTCCCCGGGCACTACCCGTACCGCCACCGGGCGCCCGGCCGGGTCGGTGAGCACCCCGTATTCAATCTGCGGCAGGCCCTTCTTGCCGTCGCGGGAATAGCCATAGGCGGCCAGCTCACAGCACCGCCCGGTCACCCACGAGCTGGTCAGATCAAACAACGCCATCCGGCTTGGGTTCGCCTCTGGCCCAAGGTGTTTGGCGGCTAGCTTCTTCTCGATTGCGTCCTGGCGATTGGCCAACCAGTCCATCGCGGCATACACCTCATCGGTAGACGCATCTGCCACCGCCAGGTCGGGCCCCAGGGTGCAATCGGCCCATCGCGACAGCGTGGACAGTTTGGAGGCCGGGCGGATCACCCGCGAGATAATCAACCCCAGCACCAGGTCCCGAGATCGGCAGGCCGGGCCCAACAGGCCCGGAAACCCCAATCGGCGGGCCATCGCGGCGACCGCGGCCACATGCCCGTGCGGCAGCGAGCGAGTGATGGTGCACGCCGCCTCGGCGGGTACCAGTGCCTGCCCCTTCAGCGTTGCCTCGATCGCGGCGATCGCCTCCGCGGGCAGCTTGGACAGACTGGCCAGGGTCTCGTGGCGGACCTTCTTGCCCTCGCGGTAGGTGCGGCGCACCAGCACCGACTCGTAGCGGTGCACGTTGCCGGCCTTGTCCACGTACCTGCTCGGTGTTCGGGCTACATGCATTCGCATCGGCTTCACCATAACCGGATACTACCAGGCAAATTCACCAATATGCGTCATCAACACGCCACATTCACTGGCTACATATCCAGGCCCCAAACCCACACAGATCCCAGCTCAACCGCCAAATTCGCCATCTCACCCGACGCAACTTCGGACTAGGTGTCGTGGCGGCCTCTCGATGCGCCGGGCTTTGAATTGTTGTTCCGAGATGCTTACCCGAAGCTGAAGACCCGCTTCGAGATAGGCGGTTTCGATCAGCTCGTCGTAGTTTGTAGTGAACAGCAATGGCAGGTCGAGGCGCACCAGCGCGGCGTGACTGGGAGTCGTGCAACCAACGGATTCCGGGACGAGTCGAACTGCCTGAGCAGAAATTCTCGGTAACTGGCGTCGCCGACAGCCTGGCGGAACAGCTGCGCGCAGTCGAGCGGCCCTTCCTCAGTGAAGAAGGCTCGCAGCGAATCGCGTTCCCCTTCGGGTGACTGAATTGCAATCTCGTGGCACATACGATTGATCAACTGGCGCCACGATGGCAACGGCAACCCATCGTCTTCCGGATCGAGGCCGCCGAATGGAAACTCATGCGGCCACCAGCGGTCGTACATGTGATAGTCGAATTGGGCTCGGCTATCGAGCCTGGCGGCGCCGAAGGAAAGGCCAGCTCCGAGGAAGACCAACAGCCGACCATCCGAGATCACACTCCGGAGGCGGTGCAACAAAGCAGCATTGGACGGGTCCTCATGCCACGGCAAACCAGGTGTGGCTGACATGCCAGCGATCTTCCCAGGTCGATCGATGTTCCACCAGATCATGCGGCGGAAATCCTCTACACTAGAAGTCTTGATGTTGAGGTTTTCCTCCGGGAGGTGATCGGTGTGGCTGCGCGTCCTGCCGATGTCCTCGCCGTGCTGCCGAACACATTCCGCTTTACCGAGGCGTTGGATCGGATCAGTGAACGCCAGCTCCGCCACCTGATCGCCGAGGGCCGCATCATCGCAGTTGCGCGCGGCCTGTACCGCAAAGCTGATTGGCACGGTGAAGAGGACCTTGTTGAGATCGCATCCAAGTCCACACGTGCCACGATCGCGCTGCGTTCGGCACTTGCACGCCACGACCTTATCGACGAGATTCCGGCCGCGATTGATATCGCAATACCCCGTGGTTCGTGGATGCCACAAACTACCGTCGCCGTTCACTGGCACCATTTCGACACGGCGACTTTCGAGATCGGCCGGCAGCTGCTCGACATCGCGGCGGATCGCAGCATAGGGATCTACTCGGCGGAGCGCAGCATCATTGACGTTTTCAGGGTGCGGCACCGGGAGGGTGCCGATCTCGCGAACGAAGCGCTGAAACGCTGGCTTCGGCGGGGCGGGCAGCCTTCGCGGCTCTTGCAGTTGGCCCGAGCGTTCCCGCGGACGGTCGGACCGTTACGGCGGTCGCTTGAGATCCTGCTGTGAGCCGGATATTGCGAGGCACTGCCGCCGGTGCCGCTTACCTGGATCTCCAGAAGGCGGCCAGGGCATCAGGCAGGCCCACCGACGAGCTGATCCAGCTGTATATCTTGGAAGGTTTCCTTGCCCGTTTGGTCGTTAGCCCACTGCGCGAGGTGTTCGTTCTAAAAGGAGGAATGCTTCTGGCGGCATTTGGAGATCGGCGCCCGACGCGCGACGTCGATCTTGCCGCACGGGATTTGAGTAACGACGTACTTGCCGTATTGGACGCGGTGAGCTCTGTCGTCGCCACACAGCTGTCCGTCGATGACGGTATCGAGTTCCAACCTGCCTCGGCCACAGCGGAAATCGTTCGCGAGGACGACGAGTACTCGGGGGGTGCGCGTTGGACTCGATGCCCGACTGGCGCGCGCAGTGGCGCGGTTTCATGTTGACGTCAATGTCGGTGATCCAATCTGGCCTAAGCCCGTCGTCGTGGGGCTTCCACGGCTCAGGGTGGAGCGCCCATCAAGATTGCTGGCTACCCGTTGCACATGGTTCACGCCGAGAAAATCGCCACTGCTGTGCAACGGGGTCCGGCGAACACGCGCTGGCGCGACTTCGCTGACGTGTGGACGCTGGCGAACCGTCATCCTGTGAATGGATCAGATCTGCAGAAGGCAGTTCATGAAGTGGCGCTGCACCGACACGCACAACTCCTACCTCTGCAAGACCTGCTCGACGGCTTCGCCGACGTCGCACAGCCGAAATGGGCCGCATGGCGCCGCCGCAACGGCTACGACCACCTGCCCGAGCTATTTCAAACCGTCCTCGGCGAAGTGATCGACTTCGCCCAGCCGGCGCTGTTCGGTGAAACTACCGGTCAGAGATGGAATCCGGGTAAGAAGCATTGGGGCAGCGTGATCGACGATCGGTGACCGGTGCACTCGCGATATCCAGAACGGGGCGGTAGGGCACCGTCTGCACATAGCACAAATTGTCTGTCTATTGAAAACCCTTGCTGGACAGGTGTGTCCAGCTGGATATGCCCGCTTCGTCACGCGCGCCGGCACCTAGCTCCGGGTAGCGGCGACGTAGCCCAGCGGGGCGAACGTCGCCTCGGTATCGTCAGATGTCTGGATCGAAATGCCGTGAGCAGCAAGCAATTCCGTAACATCAGTGGACGTCGCGAGCCAGCCGTGGGTGGTCAGATAATCGACTACGTCGTTGCGGTCCCCCGCGTACCACAGGTCGGTCATCTCCACATCGAACCCGTGTTTGCGCCAGCGGTCGGTGGCCTCGCGTATCCGCTCGGCCATCATCGGGACCGACCGGCTTGCGTCAGGCAGGTTCTCGGTGGCCAACCGACTGCCCACTGCACTGAGTTCGGTGACGTTGTCTAACAGTGCATCCTGGGCGTTCGGCGGCAGGAAAGGCAACAGACCTTCCGCGCTCCAGGCGGTGGGTTGACCGGGGTCCAGACCGGCCGCGCGCAGCGCGCCCGCCCAGTCATGGCGTAGATCGACGCCCACTGTCTTGTGTTCGGCCGCGGGGGTAGCGCCCAGCCCGGCCAGCGTCGCGGTCTTGAATTCGATGACCTGGGGTTGGTCGATCTCGTAGACGGTGGTCCCGTCCGGCCACGGCAACCGGTATGCGCGGGCATCGAGGCCGGACGCCAGTATCACCGCCTGCCGGATTCCCGCGTTCGCCGCTTCGACGAAGAAGTCGTCGAAGAAACGGGTGCGCACGCCCATCATGTCGCGCATCCGCGCCATGCCGAATTCGGCGTCGTCGTCGACGTCGGCGGGATCCAACTCGCCGCTGGCGAGTCGGGTGAAGAAGTCCACGCCCACCGCGCGAACCAGCGGCTCGGCGAACGGGTCGTTGATCAGCGGTGCGGGTTCCCGGCTTGCCAGCGCGCGTCCCACCGCGACGCCGGTGGCGGTGGCGCCGACGCTGGTCGCGAGGTCCCAGGTGTCGTTGTCGATCCGTGCCATTGCCGCCGACTGTACCCCCGGATCGGGACACGTAATGTTGGTGAACGCGGGCAGGATCGACTGCGAGCGAAGGAGTACGCGGGCTCATGCGCCACTACTACTCGGCTGAACTGATCCGCGATGCCGAGGCTCCGCTGCTGGCCAGCCTGCCCGACGGTGCATTGATGAGGCGAGCAGCCTTTGGACTGGCGACCGAGCTCATTGGTGAGCTGAGGGCTCGCACGGGCGGCGTGACCGGCCGCCGGGTGTGCGCGGTCGTCGGCTCAGGGGATAACGGCGGTGACGCGCTGTGGGCGGCCACCTTCCTGCGCCGCCGCGGCGCGGCCGCCGACGCGATCCTCCTCAAACCGGAGCGGACCCATGCCAAGGGGCTGGCCGCCTTCCGGAAGGCCGGTGGCCGCATTGTCGAAAGAGTCTCTGCAACAACCGATCTCGTCATCGACGGGGTGGTGGGCATCTCCGGCTCCGGGCCGTTGCGACCGGCGGCGGCCGAGCTATTCGCGAGCGTTGACGACGCGGGGATTCCGGTGGCCGCCGTGGACATCCCCAGCGGCATCGACGTGGCGACCGGGGCGATCACGGGCCCCGCGGTGCGCGCCGCGGTGACCGTCACCTTCGGCGGGTTCAAGCCGGTGCACGCGCTGGCCGACTGCGGGCGGGTCCGGTTGGTCGATATCGGGCTCGACCTACCGGGCACCGACGTGCTGGGTTTGGAGGCCGCCGACGTGGCCGCGCGCTGGCCGGTGCCCGGTGTGCGCGACGACAAGTACACCCAGGGCGTGACCGGCATCCTGGCCGGCTCGGCGACGTACCCGGGTGCGGCCGTGCTGTGCACAGGCGCCGCCGTCGCGGCGACCTCGGGCATGGTCCGTTACGCCGGGACTGCGAATCACGAGGTGCTCGCGCACTGGCCCGAGGTCATCGCGTCGCCGACCCCGGCAGCGGCCGGACGGGTGCAGTCCTGGGTCGTCGGGCCCGGCCTGGGTACCGACCAAACCGGAGCCGCCGCACTGTGGTTCGCGTTGGAAACCGACCTACCGGTGCTGGTCGACGCCGATGGGCTGACCATGCTCGCGGCCCACCCCGGTCTGGTCGCCAACCGCGACGCCCCGACGGTGCTGACGCCGCACGCCGGCGAGTTCGCCCGGCTGGCCGGGGAGCCACCCGGCGCCGACCGCGTCGGCGCCGCCTGCAAGCTCGCCGACGCGTTCGGCGCCACCGTGCTGCTCAAGGGCAACGTCACGATCATCGCCGATCCCGGTGGCCCGGTCTACCTGAATCCCGCCGGCCAATCGTGGGCGGCGACCGCCGGCTCCGGTGACGTTCTCTCCGGGATGATCGGCGCGCTCCTAGCGTCCGGGTTGCCGGCCGGCGAGGCCGCGGCGACGGCGGCTTTCGTGCATGCGCGCGCCGCGGCGCTGTCGGCCGCCGATCCCGGACCCGGTGAGGCGCCGACGTCGGCGTCGCGAATCCTGCACCACATCCGGGCCGCGCTGGCCGCCATCTAGCTGAGAGGATCCGTTGTGCCACAACACCATCCGTCTGTGCCCGCGCATTCGATCGCTCCTGCCTACACCGGTCGGATGTTCACCGCGCCGGTGCCGGCGCTGCGGCTGCCCGAGGAATCGATGGATCCGGAGGCCGCCTATCGCTTCATCCACGACGAGTTGATGCTCGACGGCAGTTCACGGCTGAACCTGGCCACGTTCGTCACCACCTGGATGGATCCCGAGGCCGGGCGGTTGATGGCCGAGACCTTCGACAAGAACATGATCGACAAGGACGAATACCCAGCGACCGCGGCCATCGAGCAACGCTGCGTGTGCATGGTGGCCGACCTGTTCCACGCCGAAAATCTGCGCGACGACGATCCCGCCAGCGCCGTCGGCGTGTCCACCATCGGCTCCAGCGAGGCGGTCATGCTGGGTGGGCTGGCGCTCAAATGGTTGTGGCGCCAGAGGGTTGGTAAGGACTGGGAGAAGCGCACCCCTAACCTGGTGATGGGCTCCAATGTGCAGGTTGTGTGGGAGAAGTTCTGCCGCTACTTCGACGTCGAACCCCGTTACCTACCAATGGAAGAGGGCCGCTACGTCATTACTCCCGAGCAGGTGGTGGATGCCGTCGACGAGAACACCATCGGCGTGGTGGCGATCCTTGGCACCACGTACACCGGCGAACTCGAACCCATCGCCGAGATTTGCGCGGCGCTGGACAAGCTGGCGGCCGGTGGGGGTGTGGACGTTCCCGTGCATGTCGATGCCGCCAGCGGGGGGTTCGTGGTGCCGTTCTTGCACCCCGAGCTGGTCTGGGATTTCCGGCTGCCTCGGGTGGTGTCGATCAACGTCAGCGGCCACAAGTACGGGCTGACCTACCCGGGCGTCGGGTTCGTCGTATGGCGCAGCGCCGAGCATTTGCCTGAGGAGCTGGTCTTCCGGGTCAACTACCTGGGCGGCGATATGCCGACCTTCACGTTGAACTTTTCGCGGCCGGGCAATCAGGTCGTGGGCCAGTACTACAACTTCCTGCGCCTGGGCCGCGACGGTTACACCAAAGTGATGCAGGCACTTTCGCAAACAGCGCGCTGGTTGGGTGAACAGCTGCGCACCGGTGAGCATTGCGATCTGATTTCGGACGGTTCGGCGATCCCGGTGGTCAGCTTCCGGCTCGCCAAAGACCGCGGCTACACCGAGTTCGACGTGTCCCACGAACTGCGGACCTTCGGTTGGCAAGTGCCGGCGTACACCATGCCCGACAACGCCACCCACGTCTCGGTGCTACGCATCGTCGTGCGCGAAGGCCTGTCCGCCGACCTGGCCCGGGCATTGCACGACGACGCCGTCACCGCGCTGGCCGCGCTGGACAAGGTCAAGCCGGGTGGGCATTACGAAGCCCAGCACTTCGCTCACTAACGCCGCAGCCCGAGTTCACGCAAAGCCGCAACACCGCGCGCCCTAATGGTGATACTTGTCACCATTCACACCCTGACGCCCACGCTGGCCGAGTCGGGAGGCAGCGATGTCGTATGTACTGGCAGATCTGGACATGTTGGCCGCCGTCACCGGAGATGTCGCTGGCAGGCGGGTCCGGCGGGGGCGGCGGCAGCGCGGTTATCTTCAACGGCGCCTCTACGGCTGCCGCCACTGCAGGCAATGGTGGGGCCGGCGCCTCCGGTGACTCCGGCGGGTCCGGCGGGGACGGCGGTTCTGCGTTCACCACCGGGACCGGAATCGTCACCGCCGGCGACGGCGGAGCAGGCGGCGACGGCATCGGCGCCGGTGGCGGCAACGGCGGCAATGGCGGGGTCGTGCAAATCGACAACGCTTCCTATACGCATGACATTGTCGGCGGTAAGGGCGGGGCGGGCGGCGCCGGCCACAACAATTTCGGTCACGGGAACGGCGGTCACGGCGGTAACGCGGTGGTCAATCGGGCGGCTGCCACGGTCAATGCCTTCGGCGGCGACGGTGGTGCCGGCGGCAACGCCACCACCTTTGCCGGCAACGGCGGGGTCGGTGGGGCGGCGTTCAACATTGGCCATGGAAATGCCACCGGAGGCAACGCCGGGGCTGGCGGCGGAGGCGGCCACGGCGGGAGCGGTGGCCAAGGAGGCGACGCCCACAGCCACCAAGGCGGATTCGCCAAGGGCGGCGCGGGCGGCACCGGCGGCAACAGCGTGGAAACCGGTGTCAACGGCGGCAGCGGCGGCAACGGTGGCAACGCCAAGGCACATATCTATCCGGCCAATGCCGAGGGCGGGGCCGGCGGGGCTGGCGGGGCCGGCGGGCCCGGCGCTTCCACCGGTGCCTCCGGGTCGGACGGCACGGCCGGGCCACTGTAGTGAGTCTCCTGTCGGGCGGGTGCCTGAGACCGAGGCACGTTCGTCTCTGAGCGGTTCTGGGACAATGGCGGCCGTGACCGTTACGCCGACATCGCTGACGCCAGGGCTGCTTGCCGAGGCCGTGGTTGACCTGGGCGCCATCGAGCACAACGTGCGGGTGCTGCGGGAGCACGCCGGCAACGCACAGGTCATGGCCGTGGTCAAGGCCGACGGTTATGGCCATGGTGCGGTCCGGGTCGCCCGCGCAGCCCTGGCCGCGGGTGCGGCCGAACTCGGTGTCGCCACAGTCGACGAGGCGCTCGCGTTGCGCGCCGACGGCATCACCGCGCCGGTGCTGGCCTGGCTGCATCCGCCTGGTATGGACTTCGGCCCCGCGCTGCTGGGCGATGTGGAGCTTGCCGTGTCCTCGGTGCGCCAGCTCGACGAGCTGCTGGATGCCGTGCGGCGCACCGGCCGCACGGCCACCGTGACCGTCAAGGTCGACACCGGGCTCAACCGCAACGGAGTGAGCCCGGCACAGTATCCGGCGATGCTGACCGCGTTGCGCCGGGCCGTCGCCGAGGAAACGATCCGGCTGCGGGGCCTGATGTCGCATATGGTCTACGCCGATGCACCTGACCAGCCCATCAACGACGTCCAGGCCCAGCGCTTCGCCGCGTTGCTGGCCCAGGCCCGCGACCAAGGGGTGCGGTTCGAGGTGGCGCACCTGTCGAACTCGTCGGCAACCATGGCTCGCCCCGACCTCACCCTTGACCTGGTGCGCCCCGGCATCGCGGTGTACGGGCTGAGCCCGGTCCCCAGGCTGGGTGACATGGGTCTGGTGCCGGCAATGACCGTCAAATGCGCTGTGGCGCTAGTGAAGTCGATTCGCGCGGGGGAAAGCGTGTCGTATGGCCACACGTGGACCGCGCCGCGTGACACCAACCTGGCGCTCATGCCGATCGGCTACGCCGACGGCGTGTTCCGCGCCCTCGGGGGTCGCCTGGACGTGCTGATCAACGGCCGACGGCGGCCCGGCGTCGGCCGCATCTGCATGGACCAGTTCGTCGTCGATCTGGGGCCCGGGCCCGTCGACGTGGCCGAAGGTGACGAGGCGATCCTGTTCGGACCTGGTACCCGCGGTGAGCCCACCGCGCAGGACTGGGCCGATCTGGTCGGCACCATCCACTACGAAGTGGTCACCAGCCCGCGAGGACGCGTCACCAGAACCTATCGTGAGGCTGAAAACCGTTGAACTACAACGGTATCCGCAAGCGGCAGAGGGCCTGGCTGGCGGGCGGCGCGGGACTGACCGCGGTCGCCACGATGGTCGGAGCCTCGGCCCGGCGGTCCATGGCCGAACGCGCCGTCATGCTCGAAGACCCTTGGGCCGACGAGGATTTCGAGCGCCTGGACAGCGACCGCAGCCGGGTGGTGACCACGCCGGACGGCGTCTTGTTGGCGGTGCGCGAGGCCGGGCGGGTCGACGCCCCGCTGACCGTCGTCTTCGCTCACGGATTCTGTCTACGCATGGGCGCCTTCCACTTTCAGCGGATACGCCTCGGCCAGCACTGGGGCCCGAGCGTGCGGATGGTCTTCTACGACCAGCGCGGGCACGGCCAGTCCAGTGAAGGCGCGCACGAGTCCTACACGCTGACCCAACTGGGTCAGGACCTGGAGACCGTTTTGCGAGCGACCGCGCCGCGGGGGCCGATCGTGTTGGTCGGCCACTCGATGGGCGGCATGACGGTGCTGTCGCACGCCCGGCAGTTCCCCAAGCAGTACGGCCGCAGAATCATTGGCGCCGCGCTGATTTCCTCAGCCGCCGAAGGAGTGACGCGCTCACCGCTGGGTGAGTTCCTGAAAAACCCGGCACTAGACGCCGTCCGGTTTGCTGCCAGGTCCGCGCCCAAGCTGGTGCACCGCGGCCGAAACGTATCCCGGTCACTGATCGGCCCGATCCTGCGGGCCGCGTCTTACAGCGACCTGCAGGTCAGCCGGAGCTTGGACGCGTTCTCGCAGCGGATGATGAACGGCACGCCGATCGCGACCCTGCTGGGGTTCCTCGGCGCCCTGGAAGACCACGACGAAACCGCCGGGCTATGGACACTGCTGCGGATCCCGACCCTGATCGCCTGCGGCGACCACGACCTGCTCACCCCCGACGAATACTCGCGGAAGATGGCCGCGTCGCTGCCACAGTCCGAATTGGTGATCGTCACCGGCGCCAGTCACCTGGCGCTGCTGGACAAGCCCGAGGCCATCAACGATGGGCTGATCCGTCTCGTCGAGCGCGCGCTTCCGGGCCAGATGACGCTGCGGTACTGGCGGTTGCGGGAAAGGTTCCGGCGCCGTGGGTGAGCAACGTACCGCCACTCTGGAGCGTGTCGAGGACACCGTTGCGCTGGGTTCGCGGCTGGGTGAGCAGTTGCGCGCGGGCGACGTGGTGGTCCTGTCCGGTCCGCTGGGCGCCGGAAAAACCGTGCTGGCCAAGGGAATTGCCGCGGCGATGGATGTCGACGGCCCGGTCACATCGCCGACGTACGTGCTGGCGCGGGTGCATCCGCCGCGCCGGCCGGGGACCCCGGCGATGATTCACGTCGACGTCTACCGACTCCTGGACCATCAACGAGCCGATCTGCTGGGCGAGCTGGATTCACTGGACCTCGACACCGATCTGCAAGACGCCGTCGTCGTGGTGGAGTGGGGCGAGGGACTCGCCGAACGCCTATCCGAACGGCATCTCGACATCCGGCTGGAGCGAATCAGCCACTCCGACACCAGGATTGCCACCTGGGAGTGGGGCTCATGATCCTGGCCCTCGACACCTCGACTCCGTCGGTGACGGCCGGCATCGTTGGTCATGATCTCGCCGTATTTGCGCAGCGCGTCACCATCGACGCGCGGGCACACGCCGAACGGCTGACGCCGAACGTGCTGGCCGCCCTCGCCGACGCCGGGCTGACGATGGCCGACCTCGACGCGGTCGTGGTGGGCTGCGGCCCCGGCCCGTTCACCGGTCTGCGGGTCGGCATGGCTACCGCGGCTGCGTACGGGCATGCGTTGAACATCCCGGTGTACGGCGTGTGCAGCCTGGACGCCATCGGCGGGCTGTGCAGCGGCGACGTCCTGGTGGTCACCGACGCCCGCCGGCGTGAGGTGTACTGGGCGCGCTACCGCGACGGGGTCCGCACCTTTGGGCCCTCGGTCGATGCCCCTGCCGACGTCGACCCCGGGCCGGCGCGAGCGGTCGCCGGGTCGCCGGAGCATGCGGCGCTGTTCGACCTGCCGCGCATCGGGCCGGTCTACCCGACACCGGTCGGCCTGGTAGCCGCGGTTTCCGACTGGTCCGAGGACCCGGCGCCGCTGGTGGCGCTGTATCTGCGTCGGCCGGACGCCAAGCCATTGGCCGCACGGTCATGACCGCCCACGTCGAGCCGGTCACCATCGGCGCGCTGACGCGCCAGGACGCCGACCGATGCGCCCAGCTGGAGGCCCAGCTGTTCGACGGTGACGACCCGTGGCCCGCGGTGGCGTTCAAACGCGAGCTGGCCACTGCCCGCAACCACTACGTGGGCGCGCGCAGCGCCGGCCTGCTCGTCGGCTATGCCGGCATCTCGCGATTGGGCCGCACGCCGCCGTTCGAGTACGAGGTGCACACCATCGGCGTGGACCCGGAATACCAGGGGCAGGGCATCGGGCGCCGGCTGCTCACCGAACTGCTCGAGTTCGCCGACGGCGGTGCCGTCTTTCTGGAGGTCCGCACCGACAACGAAGCCGCGATCGCGCTGTACCGCAGTGTGGGATTCGAGCAGATCGGCCTGCGCAAGCGCTATTACCGGATCAGCGGCGCCGACGCCTACACCATGCGACGGGAGGCCCGCTAAATGTCGGGGACCAACATCCTGGCCATCGAAACCTCTTGCGACGAAACAGGAGTCGGCATCGCGCGCCTGGACGCCGACGGGACGGTGACGCTGCTGGCCGACGAGGTGGCGTCCAGCGTCGACGAGCATGTGCGCTTCGGCGGCGTGGTGCCCGAGATAGCCTCCCGGGCGCACCTGGAGGCCCTGGGCCCCGCGATGCGTCGCGCGTTAGCGACGGCCGGCCTGACCAAGCCCGACATCGTCGCGGCCACTATCGGCCCTGGGCTTGCCGGCGCCCTGCTGGTGGGAGTGGCTGCGGCCAAGGCGTATTCGGCGGCCTGGGGGGTGCCGTTCTACGCCGTCAATCACCTGGGCGGGCATCTGGCCGCCGACGTGTACCAACACGGACCGCTGCCCGAGTGTGTGGCGCTACTGGTGTCCGGCGGGCACACCCATCTGCTGCACGTGCGTTCGCTCGGCGAGCCGATCGTCGAGCTGGGCAGCACGGTCGACGACGCCGCCGGCGAGGCCTACGACAAGGTGGCACGGCTGCTGGGCCTGGGCTACCCGGGCGGCAAGGTGCTCGACGAGCTCGCCCACACCTGCGGCCGGGAGGCCGCAGAGATCCCAGTGTTCCCGCGCGGCATGACCGGTCCGGCCGATGACCCATACGCCTTCAGCTTCTCGGGCCTGAAGACCGCCGTCGCGCGGTACGTGGAAAGCCATCCCGACTTCCGGCCCGCCGACGTCGCGGCCGGGTTCCAGGAGGCCGTCGCCGACGTGCTGACCATGAAGGCGGTGCGCGCCGCCAGTGCTTTAGGGGTTTCGACGCTGCTGATCGCGGGGGGAGTGGCCGCCAACTCGCGGGTGCGCGAACTGGCGACGCAACGGTGCGCCGCGGCCGGCCTGACGCTGCGGGTTCCCCGGCTCCGGCTCTGCACCGACAACGGCGCGATGATCTCGGCCTTCGCCGCACATCTGGTGGCCGCGGCAGCCCCGCCGTCCCCGTTGGATGTGCCCAGCGACCCGGGCCTGCCGGTGGTACGGGGGCAGGTTACTTAGGCCCACCGACCGGCCGGCGAGCGTGCGCGTCTGTACACGACACGCCGCAGGAATGCGTGCGATCGTGCACGTTCGCGCAAGGAGTGCGGACACGTTACCGGGAAGCAGCGGGGTGCCCTTGAGTGCTAGCACTCTCATGTATAGAGTGCTAGGTGGCAATCGGACGACCCCTGTGTCGGCACCCGCGACGACGGCGCGAGGGCCCGGAAGAATGCCGAATCACCTGGTAATTCGGACGGTTCGGGGTAAGCCCCGGACCGACCGCCAACTCTGGTCCGGGGCGAAGGCCCCGGACCCGAACCAACTAGTGGAGGGCTCCAATCGTGGCGAAGGTGAACATCAAGCCACTCGAGGACAAGATTCTCGTGCAGGCCAACGAGGCCGAGACCACGACCGCGTCCGGTCTGGTCATTCCTGACACCGCCAAGGAGAAGCCCCAGGAGGGCACCGTCGTCGCAGTCGGCCCCGGCCGGTGGGACGAGGACGGCGAGAAGCGGATCCCGCTGGACGTGTCAGAGGGAGACACCGTCATCTACAGCAAGTACGGCGGCACCGAGATCAAGTACGGCGGTGAGGAATACCTGATCTTGTCGGCACGCGACGTGCTGGCTGTCGTTTCCAAGTAACCCGTGTTCCGCCCCGGCGATCCCCGCGTTGCAGCGCGGGTGATTTCCGGGGCGGCACGCGTTAGCAGCCAGGTAAAGGAGCCTTGAAAAAGCTATGAGCAAGCTTATTGAGTACGACGAAATCGCGCGTCGCGCCATGGAGGCGGGCATGGACAAGCTCGCCGACACGGTACGCGTGACGCTGGGGCCGCGCGGTCGGCACGTGGTGCTGGCCAAGTCGTTCGGCGGGCCCACGGTGACCAACGACGGCGTCACCGTCGCCCGGGAGATTGACCTGGAAGACCCGTTCGAGAACCTGGGTGCCCAGCTGGTGAAGTCGGTGGCCACCAAGACCAACGACGTCGCCGGCGACGGCACCACCACCGCGACCGTACTGGCGCAAGCGCTGGTCAAGGGCGGCCTGCGGCTGTTGGCTGCCGGCGTCAACCCCATCGCCCTCGGCTCGGGAATCGGTAAGGCCGCCGACGCGGTGTCCGAGGCGCTGCTGGCTTCGGCCACACCGGTGTCCGGCAAGCAGGCCATCGCGCAGGTGGCCACGGTCTCTTCGCGCGACGAGCAGATCGGTGAGCTGGTCGGCGAGGCGATGAGCAAGGTCGGACACGATGGCGTGGTCAGCGTGGAAGAGTCCTCGACGCTGGGCACGGAGCTGGAGTTCACCGAGGGCGTCGGCTTCGACAAGGGGTTCCTGTCGGCGTATTTCGTGACCGACTTCGACTCCCAGGAAGCCGTCCTCGAAGATCCGCTGATCCTGTTGCACCAAGACAAGATCAGCTCGTTGCCGGACCTGCTGCCGTTGCTCGAGAAGGTCGCCGAAGCGGGCAAGCCGCTGCTGATCATCGCCGAAGACGTCGAGGGCGAGGCGCTGGCGACCCTGGTCGTCAACTCCATCCGCAAGACGCTGAAGGCGGTCGCGGTCAAGTCACCGTACTTCGGCGACCGGCGCAAGGCATTCCTGCAGGACCTGGCGGTGGTCACCGGCGGCGAGGTGGTCAATCCCGACGCCGGCCTGGTACTGCGCGAGGTCGGCCTCGAGGTTATGGGTTCGGCCCGGCGCGTAGTGGTCACCAAGGACGACACCATCATCGTCGACGGCGGCGGCGCCGCCGATGCCGTCGCCAACCGCATCAAGCACCTGCGGGCGGAGATCGAGGCCAGCGACTCGGAATGGGATCGCGAGAAGCTCGGTGAGCGGCTGGCCAAGCTGGCCGGCGGGGTAGCCGTCATCAAGGTGGGTGCGGCCACCGAGACCGCGCTCAAGGAGCGTAAGGAAAGCGTCGAGGATGCCGTGGCTGCCGCCAAGGCTGCGGTCGAGGAGGGCATCGTCGCCGGCGGCGGATCCGCGCTGATTCAGGCCCGCAAGGTGCTGAACGACCTGCGTGGGTCGCTGACGGGTGACGAGGCGCTCGGGGTCGACGTCTTCGTTGACGCCCTGGCCGCGCCGTTGTACTGGATCGCCGTCAACGCCGGGCTGGACGGCTCGGTCGTGGTCAACAAGGTCGGCGAGCTACCCGCCGGGCACGGGCTGAACGCGAGCACCTTGAGCTACGGCGATCTGGCGGCCGACGGCATCGTCGACCCGGTCAAGGTGACCAGGTCAGCGGTGCTCAACGCCTCGTCGGTGGCGCGGATGGTGCTCACCACCGAGACGGCCGTGGTCGACAAGCCTGCCAAGGAAGAAGACGACCACCACCACGGTCACGCTCACTAGCTGGGTGACGCGAGCAGCTGCCAAGGGGGCTGCACCCCGGCGTGGGGGATGAAAATTAGTCCGGGGCGTTCGGCTTGGTAGCCGTGGTGGCGGGTTGCTTCTCGGAGCGGGTTGGGTCGACGCTTGTGGGGTGTTTCGGTGGACCCCGTTGCGTCTGTGTTGCCGGTGAGTACGGCGAGCAGCTTGGTGGCGGAGAGCACCCCTGTGGTTGTGCGGGGGCCGTGGATTGTTGCCTGTGAGCACGCGAGAGAGACTCCTGTCTTTGTTTGGCTCTCCCCGAAACACGCTCCACGACAATAGTTCTGGATGGAAGGTGATGGTCATGGAGGTGGTTCATCCGCGGTGTTCGGGCATTGATGTCTCCAAGAAGGACGCCAAGGTATGTGTCCGGGTGCAGGGTCAGGGTCGGCGGGGCACGTCGACGACGGTGAGCACGTGGGGGTCGACCACCGGCGAGATCCTGGCGTTGCGGGAGCACCTGATCGCCGAACGGGTCAGTTGTGTGGTGATCGAATCCACGTCGGATTACTGGAAACCGTTTTATTACCTGCTCGAAGGCCAGCTGAACGTGATGCTGGTCAACGCTAAAGCGGCGCGCAATGTGCCCGGTCGTAAGACCGATGTCTCCGATGCGGCGTGGCTGGCCGATCTGGGCGCACATGGGCTGCTGCGGGCCTCGTTTGTGCCACCGGAGCCGATTCGGGTGTTGCGGGATCTGACTAGGGCGCGCACCACCATCACTCGAGCGCGCACTAAAGAGATCCAGCGGCTGGAAAAGCTGCTCGAAGACACCGGGATCAAACTCTCGGCGGTGATCTCCGACATCGTCGGGGTGTCGGGGCGGGCGATGCTTGAAGCACTCATCGCCGGGCAGCGCGACCCGGCGGTGATCGCCGATCTGGCCAAAGGGCAGATGCGCCAGAAGATTCCCGCGCTCACCGAGGCGTTGCGCGGACGGTTTAACGACCATCACGCGTTTATGGCGCGGCTCTACCTGGATCGCATCGATGCCCATGCTGCCGACATCGCTCGCCTCGATGCGCGCATTGAGGAGGCGATCAAACCCTTTCAGGCCGTCCGGGAACTGCTGATGAGCATCCCGGGCTGGTCGCGAATCGTCGCCGATGTGTTCATCGCCGAAACCGGCGCCGATATGAGCGTGTTCCCCACCGCCGCACACCTGGCGTCGTGGGCCGGGGTGGTGCCCGGCTGCAACGAATCAGCGGGCCGGGTCAAATCAGCCGCCACCCGCCCCGGCAACCATCACCTCAAGGCCGCCCTGGGCATAGCTGCCCTATCGGCCGCGCGTAGTAAAGACACCTACTACAGCGTCCGCTATCGACGCATCGCCGGCAGGCGGCCCGTTCAAACGCGCAGGAAGAAACCACGACGCAACTCCTTGCCCGCCCTGATCGCCCTGGTCAGCCTCGAACACAAGATGCTCACCGATGCATGGAACATGCTGGTAAACGGTGCTTTCTACCGTGACCCCGGTGCTGACTACTACACCCGACACCAGCCCGCGCGAACCAAGACCAAAGCCATCAAGCAACTAGAACGCCTGGGATACAAAGTGACTCTCGAACCACTCACCGAAGCCGCATAACGCCCGGGGGCAGCCACTCACCCGCTTCGGGTCACCTTCATTTTCGAGAGAGACGCTAAAGCCCCCGAAAACAACTGTTTTCGGGGGCTTTAGCGTCTGCTCGCGCAACCTAAGCCGAGCGAGGAATACCCCGGGTGCGGCCGATGCTGCCCTTCAGGAGTAGATCCCGCTCGGATTCCGAAAGGCCGCCCCACACGCCGTATGGCTCGGCGACCTCCAGCGCGTGAGAACGGCACTCTTCGATCACCGGACAGCGGCGGCACATTTCCTTAGCGCGCTGTTCGCGTTGCATACGGGCACGGCCACGTTCACCGTCGGGATGGAAGAACATCGATGAGTCGACGCCGCGGCACAGGCCCTGCAATTGCCAGTTCCAGATATCGGCGTTGGGGCCAGGTAGCTGCTCCGGCTGTGGCATTGCTGATTCCCTCTCTACGCGGCACACCCAAAGTGGAGGTCAAGCTCGCGAACGCGCGAGTTGTGCTACTGAAATTCAAGTGGCGTCACCGATGACTACCCGTCAACGGTAGACGCTAGGGGCGACGCCGAATTTCCGTCAATAGGCGTCAGATCGAGCAAAATACAGGACCGTTGTTGGAGAATTAACTTTGCGTTCATCTGTCGCGCATTTGACGAACGCAAGACGTGCTAGAGGCAGGGGTTCCAAATCGGGTTTTCCCAGCTCACATCGGTACTGTGAAGAACCTGTAATTAGCGCATAGATGGCTGTGAGTAATGTTCCGGTAACCCAGAAACCACAAAGTTTTTACTACCTCGGGTGCAGCTATCACGGTGATTGAAACTCGTCACACTTCGGCCGATCCCGCGGTATCTGGCGGTTTGAAGTTCCCGGCAGGGGGACTACCGGGCGCTAGGACGCCGCTGATGTAATGGCCCCTGGTGGGTTGGCGTCGACGGCGTCCGAATTCTGACCCGTGACGGCATCTGAAAATTGACCCCTTGGATGGTCGGTCGGTGGTGGGGTCAGGCAATCGCCCAGCCCGCGGCTCCGTGGTGTAGGCCCAGGGCGGCCAGTCGGGCGAGGTTGATGGCGCCGGCTCGGGCCAGGATGTCGGTCAGGATGCGTTTGTGTCCGCGGCAGCGGGCTCTTCGGCCACCCCAGGGGCGGTGGGTGAAGTGGCTGATCTTGCGTTCCACCACCGGCCGATAGGTCCGGTAGTCCTGCTGCCAGGCCGGATCTCGTTGGCGCGCTTTGGCGTGCTGCAGCGCGGCTTCCCGCGGGTGAATGCTGATCACGCGCCCCCGACGGGACTTCGTGCACTCCGCCCGCAACGGACACGACTGACACAGCACACCGAAGCGCGCCACGGGGTGACGCACACCAGCGCGGATGCTCACGGTGTGATCAGCCGGGCAGGTGACGGTGCGGCCGGCCAGATCAATCCTGAACTGGTCTTTGGAATAGCCGTTGGCGTTGCGCACCGGAGGCACTTTGGCGCGCATGTCATGACCCCGCTGGGTCTGCTCATCCAGCGTAGCCCCGCCGGCGTAGGCCGAATCCCCATACACCTCAAACCCTTTGGACCCCGAACCATTCTGTGAGTCGCTACCGTCGTCATCGTCATCGTCCGATTCGGCATCGGCAGGTGCGCCCGCGACGGGTTCGTTCAGCAGCTCGTCGATGACCTCGCGATCGGCGGTGTTGGCCGCGGTGATGGCCACATTGGTGATCAGCTCCTCATCCGGATCCACACTGAGGTGACTTTTGTAACCGTCGAAGGTACGGGCCCGTGACTTGTGCCCGTGGCGGGCCTCGACATCGACGGTGGAGATCAGCCGATCCCGGGCCACCCGCCGGGCGATACGAAACACCCCATCCTCGCCGGCCTCGACGTCTTGGCCGGCCACCAACCCCAGCAGCTGGGCGGCTTCGGCGAGCGGCCCGTCCAACTCGCGGCCATCCAGCACCTCCAACGCCGCCTGGGCATCGCGGGCCAGCGCATCCACCAGCGACTCTCGGGCTTTCGGGTCGTCCCAGTCGCACGGCGGCTTACCCAGGCTGGCGTAGTCATCGTCGCGGGTCAGCACCTGCCGCACCGCACCCGCCAACGCAGGATCGGCCCGGTCAGCCACGGACAGTACTTTGCGGATCGCGGCCCGCAACTGGATCACCGTGTCCTGAGTGGCCACCGCATCAAACAACGGGGTGGAATCCAACACCCGCCGCCGTCCCCGTAACAACCCGGCCGCTTGGGCGGTGGTATTGACGTCATCGAACAACCGCCGCGGCCGATCGGACTTCCGCAGCCGGTTGCGCATCCCAACGAGCACCGTGGGGTGAAAAGCCTCCGCCCCCACTGTCAACCCGGCAGCGGCCTTCCAACGCAAGTCGAAAGCCAGCCGGTCACACGCTTCCCGATCCGACAAGCCCTCGTAGGCCTGCAACAGCATCACCGTGGCCACCACGCGCGCCGGCACAGTCGGGCGGCCCCGCGTCGAGGCCTTGAACAAGTCGGCGAAATAGTCATCGCCGAACAGCGCGCCGCCGTGCTCGGCCAACAGCCGATAGATGCTGCCCTCGGGCAACTGATCACCCACCAGAAGCATCGCGTCATCGAACCGGCCCTGCCGATTCTCACATCCCAACGCCACCCACCGATCCTCATGGCACACCCGCGCCAAACCCGGTCAGGCACGCCGAAACCCGGGCCACTAAATCAGCAGCGTCCTAGGCCGCCGGGACGATCCCAAGCTCGTTGGCCAATTGCGTTGCCATATCTACCAACTGGGCCGCCAACGCCGGGTTGCTGGCCTGCAGCTGGGTGAACACCGCCATCAACTGGGCGGCCAGCGCGGGATTGTTCTGCACCTGCGCTACCAGGCTGGTCACCAACTGCGGATTGCTGGCCAACAACCCAAACAAACTGGTCGCCAAGGCCGGATTGCTCGCCAACACCGGCACGACGCTGGTCAACAGCGCCGGATTGTTCAAAGCCGCGGTGACCGCGCCGTCCAACAACGCCGGATTGCCCGCGACCGCCGCGACCTGTTGGGCCAGCGCCGCACTCTGAACCGCATCCAGGGTGGCGCCCACCTGGGCGGTCGCAGCCGTGGCCACCTGCTGAACGGCTGCGGTCGCGCTATCGGCCGCTCCGTTCACCGCGACTGCAACCTGATTGACCACGGGTGCGATGGCCGCTGTCGCGGCGGCCACGATTGGGGTGTCCGCAATGGCCTTGACCACAGGCTCGACGGCGGCCGCCGCGCGTGCAATCGCCTGAGCCACGGGCACAAGGACGGCGGGCACGCCGGTAAACGTCGCGCCCATCTCGGTGGCCATCGGCCCAACGGTAGCCATGACGCCCACCGGCAGCAGGGCCGCGATCAGGCCGTACTCAATTGCCGTGGCCGCCGGGTTGGGCATAGCCGCGGCCGGCGCCGGTACGGCTCCCGCCGGGCTGGCCCCGACCGCGGCGGCAACCTGGCCGGGCAGGGCGCGCAGCGCCTGGCCCCACGGCATCAGCTGCTGGGCCACCGCGGAAGCCCCGCCGTGATAGCTCAGCATCGCTGCCACATCTTGGGCCCACATCTCCTCGTATTCGGCCTCATTGACCGCGATCGCCGGGGCGTTAAACCCGAACAGGTTTGAGACCACCAGCGACACCAGCCGAGTCCGGTTGGACGCGATTGCCAACGGATGCACCACTGCGCCCCGCGCCGCCTCAAAGACGGCTGCCACCGCTTTGGCCCCTACCGCCGCGCCCCCTGCCTGGGTCGCCGCCGCGTCGAGCCACTGTGCGTATGGGGCCGCCACGGCCACCATCGCCGCCGACGCCGGACCTTGCCACGAGGAAGTTGCCAAGCCGGAGATCATCGATGAAAACGAGTTCGCCGCCGTCCCCAATTCGTCGGCCAACCCCTCCCAAGCCGCCGCGGCCGCCAACATTGGCGCCGAGCCCGCACCGGCGTACATCTGTGCCGAAACGATCTCCGGCGCCGACACCAAGAAACTCATCACCGCCACCTTCCTGCCGGCTTCCCGGCGTGACCGCCGCAACAATGGCGGTCTCGAGGATTACTTACACAAACCCCCGTTCACGCCGATCCGCCGCACGAATTTCACCCAAGTGGGCGCGTCACACGGTGCCGACAATTCATCGGTAGCCTTCGCTTCTATCGGCGCGGAATCCTTAGCAGGATCGCAGCGCGCAGCAACGGCCACCGCCATTAGTGCTCGCGTTGTCACCACCACACACCACGCCCTTTCCGTCGAAGCGCTGGGCGATCGACCGGTCACTCAAGAACCGTGACGATAGAGAACTTTATGGCTATTCGCGACCAAATGGTGGTCGTTTTCACAATCCATGCCGGCAAATTCCCGATACCCGCCACCCCGACTACCGGGGGCGAAAGGCCAGGTCGCGATCGAGCATGCATGATGGTCACCGTGATCCTAGGGATCAGCCCGCGGTGGCTTAACGGGTGCCCTTTCCTCGGGAATTGTCGAAACATCAGCGACACCGGCAATTCCGTGGTAAAAGGGCGCCTCTGTTGCTACGACGCACGCGGCAACTGCACCAGTGGAATCAGGCCAGAACGCGGCTATCCCGGTGGGTAAAACTCGCAACACCGGGGCCGCTGCGACGCGGTTAGCGGATGCCGCCTTTGGCAACCAACCAGGCATCTGGCCGCTGCCGGCTGCCACCACGTCACACCAGCTGTGGCTGCGGGCCGTGGCCGCCGGCGGGCAGGGGCGCTATGGCTGCGCCTACAGCGATCTGGAGATGCTGCGACGTCGCGTTGCGGCCGGCCCGGTGGCCTCGCTGGCGCACAGCACCCAAGGATCGTTGTTGCGCCAGCTCGGCTGGCACACGTTGGCGCGGGGCTGGGACGGTCGTGCCCTGGCGCTGGCCGGCGCCGATCCCGAGGCCCGTGCCGATGCCCTCATCGGACTGGCGGCCGACGCGCTTGGTGTCGGCCGCCTCGCCGCAGCACAGACATTGCTGACTCGCGCCGAGTCGCTAGAGGTGTCCGAGCGGTTGGCGGTGCGCAGGCTCTGGGTCGCCGCGGAGCTGGCGATGGCCGCCGGCGACGGGGCAACCGCCGTCCGCCGCGCCGAGGAAGCCGTCGCACAGGCACGCGCCATGACCTTCGCGTCGGTGCGACACCAGGTCAAGAGTGACGTCGTGCTGGCCGCCGCGCTGTGCAGCGCCGGAGTCGTCGCGCGGGCCCGCCACGTGGGTCTCGAAGCGCTGGATGCCACCGGTCGGTTCGGGCTGATACCGCTTCGTTGGGCGGTGGCTTGCTTGCTGATCGATACCGGAAGCGTCACGGTTGGGCCAAAACAGGTGCGCGAACTCACCAAAATTCGGGATATTTGCGCAGGCCAGGTGCGGCGCGCCGGTGGAAGCTGGCGTACCGCTTGAAACCCGGTGTGGCCGTTATTGTCTAGCTGTGTCTTAGCCCGGGATGTGTCCGGACCGTAACGTTGGAGAGACCGCCGTCGATGACAATTGAAGGGGAACGTCTCGACGCTGTGGTTGCGGAAGCCGTGGCTGGGGACCGGAACGCGCTTCGGGAGGTGCTGGAGACCATCCGCCCAATTGTTGTGCGATACTGCCGAGCCCGAGTCGGTACGGTCGAGCGGAGTGGCCTGTCAGCAGATGACGTGGCACAGGAGGTGTGCTTGGCCACCATAACGGCGCTGCCGCGCTACCGGGACCGAGGACGCCCCTTCCTGGCCTTCCTGTATGGCATTGCCGCACACAAGGTCGCCGACGCCCATCGGGCCGCTGGTCGTGACCGTGCCTATCCCGCCGAGTCGGTTCCCGAGCGCCGCTGCGCCGACGCTGGCCCGGAACAGCGGGCCATCGAGGCCGACTCGGTCACCAGGATGAACGAATTGCTCGAGATCTTGCCCGCCAAGCAGCGCGAGATCCTTATCCTGCGCGTCGTCGTCGGCCTCTCCGCCGAGGAGACCGCGGCCGCCGTCGGCAGCACCACGGGGGCGGTCCGGGTGGCGCAACACCGCGCACTTCAGCGACTCAAAGACGAAATCGTTGCGGCAGGTGACTATGCGTGAATTTGGATATGCCTTCGGCGATCGGCCGGGTTTGGACGATGTGGCCCGTACTGATCTGCTCCTCGACGCGCTCGCGGAGCGTGACGACTTTGACCTCGACGATGCACACGACGATGCGCTGGCCGCCCTGCTAGGGGAGTGGCGCGACGACTTGCGGTGGCCGCCAGCCAGCGCGCTGGTATCGCAGGACGAGGCAGTCGAGGCACTGATCGCCGGTGTCGACGAGCGCCGACGTGCTCGTCGCGCACTGGCCGCGGTCGGGTCGGTGGCTGCGACGCTCTTGGCGCTGAGCGGGTTTGGCGCCCTGGTGGCCGATGCCCGCCCGGGGGACGCGTTGTATGGCCTGCACGCGATGATCTTCAACGAACCGCGGGTCAATGACGATCAGATCCTGTTGTCCGCCAAGGCCGATCTGGCGAAGGTCGAGCAGATGATCGCCCAAGGCCAGTGGGTCCAGGCCCAGACGCAGTTGGCCGAGGTCAGCAGCACCCTTCAGGCCGTGCCCGACGGCAGCCGCCGGCAGGACCTGCTACAAGAGGTGAATCAGCTGAACACGAAGGTGGAGAAACGCGATCCCAACGCGACTCTGCCACCGGCGAACTCGGTTAGCCCGCTGGCTCCCGATATCGAGTCGCCGACGGCGTCGTCTCCGTCGGTATCTGAGTCGCCTACCTCATCGGGTGCGCCGGAATCGACATCGCCGACGGTCAGTCCGAGCGCGACCTCGCCGGCACCAACCACACGATCACCGAAACCGAAGCCGGGGCGGGCACCTGGTCCCTCAACGGGAGAATCGGCGGATGCGACGTCGCCGGCAACGACGAGTCCTACCCCTTAAACGCATCAGAGGTGGCGGCGGAATCCGTCCGCGTCTGATGCCGCTTCGTTCAGCGACGCGTCGGCGTATCCGCGGCAGTAATCCCACGTGACGTAGGAGTCCGGCTCCGGGTCGTAGGCCGGCTCATGGGGGCGGACGGTGCCGTCGATAAGCAGTTGCAGCAGGTTGGCACGCAACATGTCCCAGTCGTGATAGTGGTCTTGCTGGCACTCGTCACAGCACACCACGAGTCCGCGTATTCCCTTGTGCGCCAATAGGGACTCGTACACGGCTAGATCGGCTAGATCGGCCTCGACGGCCATCCGCTCTTGCTGATCCAGGGGTTGGCCCGGCTCGACGGCCTCCAACGCCGCCGACGGGTCACAGGGGTCGTCGGCGAACGGATCGGGCGGCAAACCCGGCGGGAGGTGGTCGCGCACGCCTCTACACTACGCAAGCGGGCATGGATAATGCCAGAAATTGAGATCCGTCCCCGTGCCGAGTTTCATGCCCGCCGTGGGTGAGCCGATAGGATGGGTTTCTCACTGACGCATGCGTATGGAGGGCTTCACCGATGTCCCGTGGCATGTCCCGCCTGGAAGACAGCTCCGACCTGGTCGGCAGCCCGTACGTGCATGACTCTCCTATTTCCGGCCTCACGGGTGACCCGGTGCCGACCGGCGGCGACGATCCACACAAGATAGCGATGCTGGGGCTGACGTTCGACGACGTTTTGTTGTTGCCCGCGGCTTCCGACGTGGTGCCGGCCAGTGCCGACACCTCCAGTCAGCTCACCAAGAGGATCCGGCTCAAGGTGCCGTTGGTCAGCTCGGCGATGGACACCGTCACCGAATCGCGGATGGCCATCGCGATGGCCCGCGCCGGCGGCATGGGGGTGCTGCACCGCAACCTGCCCGTCGCCGAACAAGCCGGCCAGGTCGAGATGGTGAAGCGATCCGAGGCCGGCATGGTCACCGATCCGGTCACCTGCCGTCCGGACAACACCTTGGCCCAGGTCGACGCGCTGTGTGCTCGGTTCCGGATCTCCGGCCTGCCCGTCGTCGACGACGACGGCGCGCTGGTGGGCATCATCACCAACCGCGACATGCGATTCGAGGTCGACCAGTCCAAGCAAGTCTCCGAGGTGATGACCAAAGCCCCGCTGATCACCGCCCAGGAGGGGGTCAGCGCGTCGGCGGCGCTGGGCCTGTTGCGCCGCAACAAGATCGAGAAGCTGCCCGTCGTCGACGGCCGCGGCAAGCTGACCGGACTGATCACCGTCAAGGACTTCGTCAAGACCGAACAACACCCGCTGGCCACCAAGGACAGCGACGGCCGGCTGCTGGTGGGCGCGGCCGTCGGCGTCGGCGGCGACGCCTGGGTTCGCGCGATGATGCTGGTCGACGCCGGGGCTGACGTCTTGGTCGTCGACACCGCACACGCCCACAACCGGCTGGTGCTCGACATGGTCAACAAGCTCAAGCTCGAAGTCGGCGACCGGGTCGAGGTGGTCGGCGGCAACGTCGCCACCAGGTCCGCGGCCGCCGCCCTGGTGGATGCCGGGGCCGACGCCGTGAAGGTCGGCGTGGGGCCGGGATCGATCTGCACCACGCGAGTGGTGGCTGGCGTCGGCGCGCCGCAGATTACCGCGATCTTGGAAGCAGTAGCGGCCTGTCGTCCGCATGGCGTGCCGGTGATCGCCGACGGTGGATTGCAGTACTCCGGGGACATCGCCAAGGCGTTGGCTGCCGGCGCGTCGACGGCCATGCTGGGCTCGTTGCTGGCCGGCACCGCAGAGGCGCCCGGCGAGCTGATCTTCGTCAACGGCAAGCAGTACAAGAGCTATCGCGGCATGGGGTCGCTGGGCGCGATGCAGGGCAGAGGCGGGGTGAAGTCGTTCTCCAAGGACCGCTACTTTGCCGATGACGCGCTTTCCGAAGACAAGTTGGTCCCCGAGGGCATCGAGGGCCGGGTGCCGTTCCGTGGTCCGCTCTCGTCGGTGATCCACCAATTGACCGGTGGCCTGCGTGCTGCGATGGGTTACACCGGCTCGCCCACCATTGAGGTGCTGCAGCAGGCGCAGTTTGTCCGGATCACGCCGGCGGGCCTCAAAGAGAGTCACCCGCACGACGTCGCGATGACGGTCGAAGCGCCCAACTACTACGCCCGCTGACGATGACCATGGTCGAGATCGGCATGGGCCGCAGCGCCCGTCGCACCTACGAACTCAGCGAAATCAACATCGTGCCGTCGCGCCGCACCCGGTCCTCGAAGGACGTATCCACCGCGTGGCAGCTCGACGCCTACCGGTTTGAGATCCCGGTGCTGGCGCACCCGACCGATGCACTGGTATCCCCGGAGTTCGCGATCGAGCTCGGCCGGCTCGGCGGGCTGGCGGTGCTCAACGGTGAAGGCCTGATCGGCCGGCACGCCGACGTGCAGGCCAAGATCGCCCAATTGGTCGAGGCCGCCGAGAAGGAGCCCGAGCCCTCGGCGGCGATCCGGCTGCTGCAGGAGTTGCATGCGGCGCCGCTGGACCCCGATCTGCTGGGCGCGGCGGTCGCGCGGATCCGCGAGGCCGGCGTGACCACCGCGGTGCGGGTCAGCCCGCAAAATGCCCAGGCGTTGACACCGGTGCTGCTACAGGCGGGCATCGACCTGCTGGTGATCCACGGCACGATCGTTTCCGCCGAACGAGTGGCCAGCGACGGTGAACCGCTGAACCTGAAAACCTTCATCGCCGAGCTCGACGTTCCCGTGGTTGCCGGCGGGGTGCTCGACCATCGCACCGCGCTGCATCTGATGCGCACCGGCGCCGCCGGGGTCATCGTCGGCTATGGCTCCACCCGCGGAGTGACCACCACCGACGAAGTGCTGGGCATCAGCGTGCCGATGGCCACCGCGATCGCCGACGCCGCCGCCGCGCGACGCGAATACCTCGACGAGACCGGCGGGCGCTACGTGCATGTGCTGGCCGACGGTGACATCCACACCTCCGGCGAGCTGGCCAAGGCCATCGCCTGCGGCGCCGACGCGGTGGTGCTGGGCACGCCGCTGGCCGAGGCCGCCGAGGCGCTCGGCGACGGGTGGTTCTGGCCGGCCGCAGCAGCGCACCCGTCGCTGCCGCGCGGGGCGCTGCTGCAGATCGCCGTTGGCGAGCGGCCGCCGCTGGAACGGGTCCTCAACGGGCCGTCCGACGACCCATTTGGTGCCCTGAATCTGGTCGGTGGTCTGCGCCGCTCGATGGCCAAGGCGGGTTACTGCGATCTCAAGGAGTTCCAGAAGGTCGGCCTGGCCGTCGGGAGTTAAGGTCACCCGTTTGGCGAAACCGCTGATGCCGTTCTCGCGATTGCCATAGTGTTTTGTTGCGCGGTGCATGAGTAGTGGTGCCGTTGTGTTGGCTCGCCGTGCGGCCAGGTGAGAACGGATCGCGTGATGAGTTTTTTGGCATTGCCTCCGGAGGTCAATTCCGCTCTGATGTTTGCCGGAGCCGGATCGGGTCCAACGCTGACGGCCGCGGCGGCCTGGGACGGGCTGGCCGCCGAGTTGGCTGATGCGGCGGCCTCGTTTTCCTCGGTTACCTCGGGGCTGGCCGCCGAATCCTGGCAGGGTCCGGCGGCGCTGGCGATGGCCGCCGCGGCAGCCCCCTATGCCGGCTGGCTGGACGCGGCGGCGACCCGCGCTGGGGTTGCGGCCGCGCAGGCCAAGGCGCTCGCGGGGGTGTTTGAGGCCGCACGAGCGGCCACGGTGCCGCTGGGGTTGGTGGCGGCCAACCGTGGTCAGTTGGTGTCGCTGGTGTTGTCGAATTTGTTTGGCCAGAACGCTCCGGCGATCGCGGCCACCGAGGCCGCCTACGAACAGTTGTGGGCACAGGACGTGGCCGCGATGGTCGGCTATCACGGCGGGGCCTCGGCGGTGGCCGCCGGGCTCGGGTCCTGGCAGCAGGCGTTGGCCGCGCCGCCCAGCCCCGCGGCGGCGACGGCTGCGGCGTTGGCCATCAGCAATACCGGCGTCGGGAACTTGAGCATTGGCAATATTGGCGGCTTCAACCTGGGCAGCGGCAACACCGGCTCCGGCAACCTGGGCAGCGGGAACATCGGCAACGCCAACCTGGGCGGCGGGAATACCGGCTTCTTCAACCTGGGCAGCGGAAACACCGGCAACACCAATCTCGGCAGCGGGAACCTCGGCAATCTCAACCTGGGCAGCGGAAACCGCGGAAACGGCAACTTCGGCTTAGGAAACGTAGTCGGCAATACCAACTTCGGCTTCGGAAACCGGTTCGGCGACGGCAACCTGGGCAGCGGAAACCTTGGCAGCACCAACTTCGGTAGCGGAAATCTCGGCTCGTTCAACTTTGGTAGCGGCAACACCGGCAATTCCAATATGGGGTTTGGGAACCTCGGCGACAACAACCTGGGCTTCGGCAACAACGGCAACAACAACATCGGTGTCGGGCTCACCGGCGACGGCCTGGTGGGAATCGGCCCGCTGAACTCGGGTATTGGAAACCTAGGCTTCGGGAACTCCGGCAATAACAACATGGGCTTCTTCAACTCGGGCGACAACAACGTCGGTTTCTTTAACTCCGGGAATGGCAACTTCGGCTTCGGGAACTCGGGTAACACCAACACCGGCTTCTGGAACGGGGGTTCTGTCAACACCGGCTTCGGCAACGGGAGCAACCAAAACTTCGGTTTCGGGAACGGAGGCCCCGGCAACGTTGGCGGCGGCAACTCCGGCGTTGGCAACGTGGGCTTCGCAAACTCCGGCACCGAAAACACCGGCAGCTTCAATTCGGGCGGCGACAACGGCCTCAACGGCGGAAACACGGGCAGCTTCAACTCCGGAGACGTCAACACCGGCTTCTTCAACTCGGGTTCCACCAACACGGGCCTGTTCAACTCGGGCAGCGTGAACACGGGCATCGGCAGCTCGCTCACGCAACCGGGTTCCATCTCGGGCTTCGGCAACACGGGCACCGGCGTCTCGGGCTTCAACAACTCCGGCACCGCGACCTCCGGTTTCCTGAACACGAACACCGGAGCGGGCCTTACCTCGGGTTTCAACAACTCGGGCGACTTCCACACCGGCTTCTCCAACTCCGGCTTCGGCAACGGGGGCGTCGCCAACACCGGCACCGCCAGCATCGGCATCGCCAACTCCGGCACGTCCAGCTCGGGTATCTCGAACTCGGGCAACAACAGCTCGGGGTTCTTCAACACCGGTGATATGCAGTCAGGATTCTTCCGTGGCGCGGGTCTTGCGGGTCCCGCGGCGGCGGCCAGCCTGGCCACGATCGGCGTTCCGCCCTTCAACCTGGGGATCGGCAACATCGGCGACTACAACCTGGGCAGCGGCAATACCGGCGACTCCAACCTCGGCAGCGGCAACATCGGCAACCTCAACCTAGGCGGCGGCAACACCGGTGACTCCAACGTCGGCGGTGGAAATACTGGCAACGCAAACCTGGGCAGCGGAAACAACGGCAATTCCAACCTGGGCATCGGAAACGGGGTCCTGGGGTCTGCCACTCCCAGCGACCAAAACATCGGTCTTGGAAACGTCGGCAGTCAAAACGTCGGCGCCGGCAACACCGGTGACCACAACATCGGCAGCGGAAACACGGGTAGCCACAACATGGGTGGCGGAAATATAGGTGACGGCAACAGGGGATCTGGCAACATCGGCGACAATAACGTCGGGTTTGGGAACCTGGGCAGCAATAATCTCGGCTTCGGCAATCAAGGCAACAACAACATTGGCATAGGGCTGACCGGCGATGGCCTGATGGGCATCGGCGGGTTGAACACCGGCATCGGCAACCTGGGTTTCGGCAACACTGGGAACAACAACATCGGCTTCTTTAATTCGGGCAATAACAACGTGGGCTTCTTCAACTCCGGAGATGGCAACTTCGGCTTTGCCAGCTCGGGAAACACCAACACGGGCTTCTGGAACTCGGGCGACACCAATACGGGCTTCGGGGACGCAGGAAATGGCAACGTTGGCTTCGGCAATGGCGGCGGCATCAACATGGGCGTGGGGAACTCGGGTGCGGGCAACACGGGTTTCGGAAACTCCGGGCTCCGCAATACCGGAACCCTCAACTCGGGCGACTTGAACACCGGCGACTTCAATGCGGGTTCCGTCAACACGGGGTGGGGGAACTCGGGCGATACCAACACCGGCATGTTCAATTCGGGCGACTTGAACACATTCATCGGCAGCTCGGTCACCCAAAGTGGTCCGAACTCGGGCTTCGGTAACACGGGCACCGGCAACTCGGGCTTCAATAACTCGGGCGATGGCAGCTCGGGCTTCCAGAACACGCAGGTTCCGACCACCAGAACCCTGCCGCCGCCATTACCGCCATTTCCCGTCCCGTTTGATCTCGGGAACTCGGGTTTCCTGAACTCGGGCCAGGGCACCACGGGTTTCTTTAACTCGGGCGACGGCTTCAACGTGGGCTTCTTCAACATGGGCTTCGCCAACACCGGCATCGCCAACTCGGGCAACAATGGCTTTGTGTTCCTCCCGCCCCTGACTATCAGCACCACGTCGGGCTTCGGCAACTCGGGCGCCTTTACCTCGGGTGCGTTCAACACCGTTGACAACCAGTCGGGTTTCTTCCACTTCTGACCCACGGAGGCGACTTAGGGGTAGCTGATTAACGGGCCGGATGTAAAGAAGTTCATACTGCTGCGATGAAGCCGGATTACGACGTCCTGATTATCGGGTCAGGTTTTGGGGGCAGCGTCAGCGCGCTGCGGCTGACGGAAAAGGGCTATCGGGTGGGGGTGCTGGAGGCCGGCCGCCGCTACGCCGACGAGGATTTCGCCAAGACATCCTGGAATCTGCGCAAGTTCTTGTGGGCGCCGAAGCTGGGCTGCTACGGCATCCAGCGGATCCACCCGCTGCGCAATGTGATGATCCTGGCCGGTGCCGGAGTCGGCGGCGGCTCGCTGAACTACGCCAACACCCTGTACGTACCGCCGGACCCGTTCTTTGCCGACCAGCAGTGGCGCCACATCACCGACTGGCGGGCGGAACTGATGCCGCATTACGAGCAGGCGCAACGAATGCTGGGCGTGGTGTACAACCCGACCTTCACCGACGCCGACCGGATCGTCAAAGAGGTCGCCGACGAGATGGGGTTCGGCGACACCTTCGTGCCGACCCCGGTCGGGGTGTTCTTCGGTCCCGACGGCACCAAGACGCCGGGTGAGACCGTCCCCGACCCGTATTTCGGCGGCGCCGGGCCGGCGCGCACCGGCTGCCTGGAATGCGGCTGCTGCATGACGGGCTGCCGCCACGGCGCCAAGAACACCCTGCTGAAAAACTACCTTGGCCTCGCGGAATCAGCTGGCGCACAAGTGATTCCGATGACGACGGTGAAAGGGTTCGAGCAGCGTCCCGACGGGTTGTGGGAGGTTCGCACCGTGCGTACCGGCAGCTGGGTGCGCCGCGGCCGGCGTACGCTCACCGCCACGCACCTGATCCTGGCCGCGGGCACCTGGGGAACCCAGCACCTGTTGTTCAGGATGCGAGACAAGGGAAAGCTGCCGAGACTGTCCAAACGACTGGGCGTGTTGACCCGGACCAACTCCGAGTCGATCGTCGGCGCGGCCCGACTCACGGTCTCACCGGACCTGGACTTGACCCATGGCGTTGCGATCACGTCGTCAATTCACCCGACGTCGGACACCCACATCGAACCCGTCCGGTACGGCAAGGGCTCCAACGCGATGGGGCTGCTGCAGACCTTGATGACCGACGGCCCAGGGCCCGAGGGGCCCGATGAGACCTACGTGCCGCGGTGGAAACAGCTTTTACACCAAGCCGGCGAAGATCCGCGTCACATGCTGCGGCTGCTCAATCCTCGCCAGTGGAGCGAGCGCACCATGATCGCGCTGGTCATGCAGCATCTGGACAACTCGATTACCACGTTCACCAAGCGCGGCAAGCTGGGCATCCGCTGGTACTCCAGCAAGCAGGGCCACGGTGAGCCGAACCCGACGTGGATCCCGATCGGCAACGAGGTCACCCGCCGCATCGCCGAGAAGATCGACGGCGTGGCCGGCGGTACCTGGGGCGAGCTGTTCAACATCCCGCTGACCGCGCACTTCCTCGGCGGCGCGGTGATCGGCGACAGCCCCGAGCATGGGGTCATCGACCCGTATCACCGCGTCTACGGCTATCCGACGCTGTTCGTGGTGGATGGCGCCGCGATCTCGGCGAACCTGGGTGTCAACCCGTCACTGTCCATCGCCGCGCAAGCCGAGCGGGCCGCCTCGTTGTGGCCGAACAAGGATGAAAACGATCGGCGACCGCTGCAGGGCGATGCATACCGCCGGATGGACCCGATCGAACCCGAGCACCCGGTGGTGCCCGCCGACGCCCCGGGTGCGCTGCGCTGGCTGCCGGTCGATCCGGTCAGCAGCGCGGGTTAGTCAGCTTGCGATTGCCAGCGGTGCGCCGCTGACCACGCGGCTGCGCTGTCCGTGCACATTGACGGGCACGTCGCCCATCAGGGTGACCCGGTGCATCAGCCGGTACTGGTTGTCGTAGTCGTCGACCGCCCGGTGCTGGGTCGCCCGGTTGTCCCAGACGGCGACGTCACCGGGTTCCCAGTTCCAGCGGACGGTGTTCTCGGGCATAGTGATTCGCCGTTGTAGCAACTCAAGCAGCAGGCTTGATTCGTGGCGGTCCAGGCCGACGAAGTCTTGCACGAAGGCCCCCGCCAGCAGCGCGCGCTCACCGGTCTCAGGGTGTACTCGCACCACGGGGTGCTCGGTCTGGTAGGCGAGATCCTCAATCGCGCGGCGATATGTCTGTTGTGTGTCGGTCAGAGATTCGGTGGGCACGTAGTCGAAACGGCTGGTATGCACCGCCCACAGATTTTGGGTTAGGCACTTGAGCGGTTCCGGCAGCTCCGCATAGGCCGCAGCGGTGTTGGCCCACAGCGTCGACCCGCCATAGCTGGGCAGCGCGACTGCGCGCAGTACCGATGCCGCGGGGTAGTTGGCGGCAAACGTGACGTCGGCGTGCCAGCGGTTCGCCTTGGCGTGTTCGGAATTGATCGGCGTAATGATCGGCGTGTCCGGCACGGCCGCGATCGCGGCGGGGTGGCCGATCGGGGTACCCAGCAACCCGGCGAACGCAAGCTGTTTGTCGTTGTCGAGGTGGTGTTGGCGGCGGAAGAAGATCACCTTGTGCGCCAGTAATGCCGCACGGATCTCGTCGACCGCGGCTGGGGCAAGATCCCCCCCGAGGCGCACCCCCTTGATTTCGGCCCCGATACGGCTACCCAGCTTCTTGACTGCTATCAAATGCGGCATTGCTGTCGTCCTTTTGGAGAAAGTGATGTAGTCAATTGACTACATCGCCTAATGTAGTCATGTGACTACACACACGTCAACGGCGCACCGGGGGATGCCCACCGGCCGCGAAGAGGTGGCGGCGGCGGTATTGGAGGCCGCTGCCGACATGTTCGCCGAACGCGGTCCGGCGGCGACGTCGATCCGCGACATCGGCGCGCGATCGAAGGTCAACCACGGACTGGTGTTTCGCCACTTCGGCACCAAAGACCAGCTCGTTGGCGCCGTACTCGACTACCTGGGCGAGAAGTTGGCCGATCTGCTGCACTCAGAGGCGTCCGCTGAAGTCATCGAACGATCCCTGGACCGGCACATGCGGGTTATGGCCCGGTCACTGCTCGACGGCTATCCGGCGGGTCGGCTGCAAACGCGCTTTCCCAATGTTGCGGAGATGCTCGACGAGGTGCGCCCACGCCACGACAGTGACTCCAGCGCTCGGCTTGCGGTCGCCAATGCCCTTGCGCTGCAATTCGGTTGGCGGTTGTTTGCGCCTATCCTGCGCTCGGCGACCGGTCTTGACGAGGTGGCGGACGACGAACTGCGAGCGGCCGTGGCGGCGGAGCTGGCCCGAATCGTCGAACCGCATTGATGTTAGGGGACGTGACATAAAAATCCTGATCCTGACCGACAACGTCCACGCCCATGCCCTCGCGGTCGAACTGCAAGCCAGGTATGGCGATATCGACATCTATCAGTCCCCCATTGGCGGCCTGCCGAACGTCCCGCGAGTTGATGTCAGCGACCGCGTCGCGGAAATCGTAGAGCGATATGACCTCGTCTTTTCCCTGCACTGCAAGCAAAAGTTCCCGGCCGCTTTAATCGATGGGGTCCGATGTGTGAATGTCCATCCGGGTTTCAATCCGTACAACCGCGGCTGGTTTCCACAGGTCTTCTCGATCATCGACGGGCAAAAAGTCGGGGTGACGATCCATGAGATCGACGACCAATTGGACCACGGCCCGATCATCGCTCAGCGGGAATGTGCGATCGAGTCCTGGGATTCCTCGGGAAGTGTGTATGCCAAGTTGATGGATGTCGAGCGAGAGTTGGTGCTCGAACATTTCGACGCCATCCGGGACGGCAGCTACATGGCTATACCGCCGGCAATCGAGGGCAACCTCAACCTGAAAAGGGATTTCGAACGACTCCGCCAGCTGGACCTCAACGAGCGCGGAACGTTTGGGCAGTTCTTGAATCGCCTACGCGCGTTGACGCACGATGATTTCCGCAATGCCTGGTTCGTCGATGCGTCAGGCCGCAAGGTGTTTGTCCGCGTCGTGCTCGAACCGGAACTCCGCCCCGACCGCTAGGTTATGTTAGCCTTCGCTAATTTGTGCGTCTGCGGAAAGGTGAGTGCATGCTGCCCGGCGTTGCTGTACCCGCCTTCGACATCGTCTTCATCGGCAGCGGGGTCGCGTGCTCCATGACCCTGCTGGAAATGGCCGATGCTTTGCTGAGCAGCCCAACGGCGCCGCCCAAGCTGCGCATCGCGGTTGTGGAGCGGGACGAGCAGTTCTGGTGCGGAATCGCCTATGGCCGACGCTCCAGCATCGGTTCGCTTGCCATTCAGAAGCTCGACGATTTCGCCGACGAGCCCGAAAAGTCCGCCTACAGCGCCTGGCTGGAGCGCAACAAGCAGCGCTGGCTGGGTTTCTTCCAGCAGGCCGGGGGCGAAGCCGCGGCGCGCTGGATCTGCGACAATCGCGAAGCGCTGGACGGCAACCGGTGGGGCGAGCTCTATCTGCCGCGCTTTGCGTTCGGTGCTTTTATCTCCGAGCAGGTGAATGCCGCCATCGTCACGCTCGGCGTGCGCGATCTGGCCGAAATCGTGACCATCCGCGCCGATGCCATGACCGCCGATTGCGCAGCCGGCCGCTACGTGATCGGACTGAACCCGTCGGGAGACGGTCCGACGGCAATTGCCGCAGACAAGGTGGTCGTTTCCATCGGCAGCCCGCCGACTAAAGCGATCTTTGCGGGCGAGTCTGAGCCCGCGTTCACCTATATCAACGATTTCTACTCCCCCGGCGGGGAGAGCAACCTGGAGCGGCTACGCCAGTCGCTCGACCGGGTCGAGCCGCTCGAGAAGCGCAACGTGCTGGTCGTGGGCTCCAACGCCACCTCGCTCGAAGCGCTCTACCTGATGCGTCACGACCCGCGCATCCGCGAACGAGTCCATTCCATCACCGTCATCTCACGCTCCGGCGCGCTGCCCTACCAGATCTGCGACGAGCCAACGGAATTCGAATTCCCGCGGCTTAGCACGTTGCTCTCCGCGGAAGCGGTAGCTGCGGCGGATCTCATGTCTGCGATCCGCGAGGATCTCGGCACGGCCGCAGAACGCTCGTTGAACATCGCCGATTTGTACGACTCCGTTGGCGCCCTGCTGCGGCAGGCATTGCACAAGATGGATCTCGCGCAGCAGGAAGAGTTCTTCTGTACGCACGGCATGAACTTCACCAAGTTGGTGCGGCGCGCGGGACGCGATTGCCGCCAGGCATCGGAGGAGTTGGCCGCCGACGGCACGCTGAGCCTGCTCGCCGGCGAAGTGGTGCGCGTGGATGCATGCGCTTCCGGCCAGCCGTTCGCCACCATGACCTACCGAGCCGCGGGAGCCGAGCACAGCCACCCCGTCCCCTTCGCGGCGGTGGTGAATTGTGGCGGTTTCGAAGAGCTGGATGGGTGTTCCTCGCCGTTCCTTGTCGGCGCGATGCGGAACGGGCTTTGCCGACCCAACCGCACCAACCGTGGCCTCCTGGTGAACGACGACTTCGAAGCCAGCCCGGACTTTTGCGTCATCGGGCCCCTCGTCGGCGGGAATTTCAATCCCAAGATCCGCTTTTGGCACGTGGAGAGCGCGCCCCGGATCCGCTCGCTGGCGAAATCGCTGGCGGCCAGCCTGCTCGCATCGCTGAAGCCCGCTACCGCGGTCTGTTGCTGAGCCGGATGCAGCTCGTGGACGCTGGTCGCTTCATCCGACGCCTGGGCCACCTGGGACCAGGTCAATGCAACCTATGCGGGAGTCGGGTCCGCTTCAGAAGCGTCAGTCGCATGCTGGGCCGCACCCTGGCCAAGCACAACTTTCCATACTCCCTCGACGACTTCGAGACCTTGAACCATCGCCGGTACCTGTGCCCGGTGTGCGGTTCCACCGACCGGGACCGGCTCTACAAGCTCTATATAGACCGCTTCCTGGAGCCCGATGGGCTGCGACGGGTTGTCGAATTTGCCCCCGCGGCACCCCTTTCGGCGTTTTTGCGCAGCCGCGGCGACCTCCAATACCGATCCGCCGACCTGATGATGCCCGGCGTGGATGACGTCGTTGACATCACGGACATGCCGAACTATGCCGACGATTCGTTCGACTTCTTCATCTGCTCCCACGTTCTCGAGCACGTCTGCGATGACGGCCGCGCGCTGAGCGAGCTCTACCGGATACTGGCGCCTGGCGGGCGCGGCATCATCATGACCCCGGTGACGCCGAACGGTAGCTTCGACGAGGATCCCTCAGTGACCGATGAGGGGGAGCGGTGGCGCCGTTTTGCCCAGGGCGACCATCTGCGACTCTACGATCGCTCCACTCTGTGCTCGCGAATCCGCCGGCACGGGTTTGAGCTTTTCGCGGTTGACCAGCTCACCTTCAGCCAAGAGGCGTTTTCTCGGCACGCTATTGCACCCGGTTCGGTTCTTTACGTCGTGCACAAGCGGCGCTTGACGCGGGCGGAGTAAGTACGCGCGTTGTTGCGCCAAGTCTTTAGTTTGGTAGCGACTCGGTGTTCCAGCCGGCGCCACCGCGTTTGCGTCCACCGGTGCTGCAGGGACAGCATTGCCATCCGCGGATGGTCCGCGATGGACTCCTGCAGAGCGGCGCGACCTCTGGGGCCCGGCACCTTAGCCATCTCGCCGAGGAACATGTCGGACACCCGACCGATGATCTTCTCGCGCGCATGGTCGCCGGGGAACAGGTCCAGCATCGCCTCGAGCATCGCCGTCATCCCATGGCCGTGCACCTCCCAGAACTTCTGGTGGTCGCGATCGCAGTCATACCAAATGCCCTGCGGGTGGCGGCGGTAGACCGCCATCGTCTCGGGCAGCATGGCGATTCCGCCGTTTACCGCATGCCGAACATGCAGGTACCAATCGATCGGCATGATGTCGGGCGGGATGTCGTCGTAGCTTTGTTGGCGGCGGTAAACGACCGAGTTGGTCTGGATGAAGTTCCGTGCAATGAGGGCATCCAAGCTCAGGTCGCGGCGCCACTTGGTCGGCGGGAACTCTGCGGGAGGCGTCCCGTCGTCGTGAATCACTCGTACGGGATGGAAGCACACGGCGATCTCGGGGTGCTCGTCCAAGAGTTCCACCTGCTTGGCCAGCTTGCGCGGATCGGTCCAGTAGTCGTCTCCCTCGCATAGCGCTACGTACTCACCTCGAGCCGCCGACAGGGTATTCACGAAATTCGCGTGAACGCCAATGTTCTTGGGCCGCAGGATCGGCCGAAACAGGTGGGGATGGCGATCGGCGTACTCCTGGATGATCGCCGGCGTACGGTCCGTGGAGGCATCGTCGGCGACGATCATCTCCACCGGGAAATCGGTATTTTGGGCGACGAAGCCGTCCAGCGCCTCGCGGATGAAGGCCTCGTGGTTGTAGGTGATCGACACCACGCTCACCTTGGGTGCGGGGCCGGTAAGCGTCTCAGCCAACGCGAACCTGCCCTTCCCGCACCGCGGCAACGACCCGGGCCACGTCATCGGAGGCCATGTGGTCATGGACGGGCAGCGACACGATGCGCGAGCAAATGCTAGTTGTGACGGCCAGGTCGGTCGACGCTACTAACTCGGGGTTGGTCACGAAATACCGATGCAGGTGTTGTGGTGGGTTGTAGTAGTCGCGCGCTTCGATCGCGTGTCGGTGCAGGTTAGCCATGACCGCGGTCTTGTGCTGAACTGACGTGCAGCAAGCGCTCGCGAAGCAGAGCGACGAAGCCTCGGCATTGTTCTGGAAGCGCACACCCACGTCGGCCAGACCGGCGCGATAGGACTCGAAGACCTGGCGGCGACTCGCGAGCCGGTCATCAAGCCCGACTAGCTGGCGCAGGCCAATGGCGGCGCTGATTTCCGGCAGCTTCCCGTTCATCCCAATCTGGATCGACTCGCGCGTTTTCACGAAGCCGAAGTTCTGGAACTTGTATGCCTGGTCGACGAGCCGTGGATCGCGAGAAGCCAGTGCGCCGCCCTCGCCGACCGCGAATGGCTTCGTCGCATGGAGCGAAAAGATCTCGCACGCACCACGTGCACCGACGCGCGCGCCGTCGGCGTACGCCGAGCCGAAGCCGGCCGCGGAGTCGACGACCATCGGGAGCTCCCATTCGGCGGCGAGGGCCTCCCAGGAATCGACCTGGGGGTTGCCGACCCCGAACACGTTGACGAGCACGATCCCCGCGATTCGGTCTCGGTGGCGTTCGAGGACGGCACGCGCCGAGTGGACGCATGGCTGCCAGGTGTCGGCGTCGATGTCGATGAACCACGGCCGGTACCCAGTCCATAGCGCAGCCTGGGCTACGCCGACGAACGTGAACGACGGCATGAGCACGTAACGGTCCCGCGTGCCCGCACCGAAGGTGACGTGGAGTGCCGCGATGAGTGCAATGGTGCCGTTCGCGAGGGTGGCAACGTGCAGATCAGGTCCGAGGTAGTCGCCTAGGGCGCGAGCGAATTGCCGCTCCTTGGGGCCGAAGTTTGTGTACCAGTTGGTATCGGCGATATGGGCGAAGTCTTCAGCGAGCTGGTCTGCCCCGGGAAAGGTCGGGCGGATGAACGGGATCTTTGAGATCGTCGCGCCAGCCGTCTCGGACATTGATCCGAAGTCGGCGGGTGCCGCGCGCGACACGGACAGCGGCGCCAGCACCGGGCTGTCGAACGTTCGAATGTCCATATATGAGAAAGGGTGGCCTGAGATCTTGAGTCGAAGACCTTAGGTTAGCCTGGCCTTCCGAAATTGTCACTTTGGCGCGGGTCGCTACTTCTGGTGCGCAGGCGATGCCGTCACGGCGGACTTGGCCATGGCCCGCCGGTGGAATGGCTCCCGGCCGGGCGGCTGTGGCGGTGCCGGCAGCAGCGGTTCCCGGTGCCGTACGGTCAGCGTTGTCGGCGAATCGGTATCCAGCGCGAGATCTTTGCCGGCATGCCGGATGGTCAACTTGCCGCCTGGACCGTCGCGCAGGGTGTAGGTCACGTCGGCGTGTTTGACGTCGACGGTCAGCCGGTACCCTTGCCAGCGCAGCCGGAACCGCAGGCATGAGATCCCGTCGGGGAGGTGGGGATCGATCGACAGGATGCCCTCGTCGTCACGCAGGCCACCGAAGCCGGCAACCAGCGCTGTCCAGGCACCGGCCAGCGAAGCCATGTGCAAGCCGTCGCGGGTGTTCTGGTGCAGATCGCGCAGGTCGATCAGCGCGGCCTCGTAGGCGTAGTCATGGGCCAGCTCCAGGTGGCCGACGTCCGCGCACATCACCGCTTGGGTGCAGGCCGATAGCGAGGAGTCGCGCACCATGCGCCGCTCGTAGTAGTCGACGTTGCGCGCCTTCTGTTCGGGGGTGAAGGCGTGGCTCTGCCACTGCATCGCCAGCACCAGATCGGCCTGCTTGATCACCTGCGTGGGGTACAGCCGCACGTAGGCTTCGTGCAACAGCAACGGGTAGGTGGTGTTGGCTTCGAAGTCCCACTCCGCGAAGGTGGTGAATCCCTCGCATTGCTGATGCACACCCAGTTCCTCGTCGTAGGGGATGTGGGTGGCTGCGGCTGCGTCCCGCCAGGCGGCCATTTCCTCTGTGGTGACGCCGAATTCAGCTGCCTTGTCGGGGTGACGGGTGCTGGCGTCGGCGGCGGTGAGCAAGTTGTGGGCGGCCATCAGGTTGGTGAACACGTTGTCGCGGACGATCGCCGTGTACTCGTCGGGACCGGTGACGCCGTCGAGGTGCCAGACGCCGTGCCGGTCATGGTGGCCCAGCGACATCCACAATCGGGCGGTCTCGATGAGCACCTCAAGGCCACACTCGGCTTCCAGCGAGTGGTCACCGGTGACGGTGCGGTAGCGCTCGAAGGCCATCGCGATGTCGGCGTTGATGTGCCAGGCCGCGGTGCCGGCCGGCCAGTAGGCCGAGCACTCCTGGCCGCGAATCGTTCGCCAGGGGAAAGCGGCGCCGTTGAGGCCGAGTTCGGCCGCTCTTTCCCGAGCCAGGTTCAAGGTTGATGCCCGCCAGCGCAGGGCATCTGCGACCGCGTGCGGCAATGTGTAGGTCAGCACCGGCAGCACGAAACCCTCGGTGTCCCAAAATGCGTGGCCGTCATAGCCGGTGCCGGTGAGCCCCTTGCTGGGGATGGCACGGCGTTCGGCACGTGCGCTGGCCTGCAACAGGTGGAAGAGCCCGAATCGCACCGCTTGCTGGGATTCCGGGTCACCCTCGACCTCCACGTCCGCGGAGTCCCAGAAGTCGTCGAGGTAGGCCCGCTGCGCGTCGACCAGTCCCTGCCATCCGCTGTAGCGGGCGCTGTGCAGCGCGGCGGCGGCCTGGTCACGTAGCGCGGGACGGGAGCGCAGGCTGGACCACCCATATGCCAGGTATTTGACGATGCGCAACTTCTGTCCCGGGCGCAGCCCGCAGATCACGGTGGTGCGGGCCAAGTCGGCCCGTGCGTCGGTGGAGATCTCGACCCGCCCCGGGACTTCTACCTCATGATCCATCGTGGCGGCCATCATCAAGGCGCTGGCCCGGGTCCGGTGCATGAGAAGCGCTCCGCTGCCGCTGCTTTCGTGTTCGACGGCCTCCAGCGGGTGTTCCAGAATGGCCGAAACCCGTGGGTCGTCGGAGGTCTCTGGTTGGTCTTCGTTGGTGACCAATTCGGATTGCACGGTTACTCGGGCGAATTCGCCGACGGCTTCCACCACGTACTCGATGGCCGCGACGCTGCGCTGGACCAGCGACACCATCCTGGTTGACACCACTTTGACCTGCTTGCCGGTGGGGGAGCACCAGTGCGCGCGGCGGGTCATCGTTCCCGCGCGCAGGTCGAGAATCCGCTCGTGGTCGATCAATTCGCCGTAGCGCACGTCGAATGGCTCGTCGTCGACCATCAGGCGAATGATCTTGCCGTTGGTGACGTCGACGACGGTTTGGCCGGCCTCCGGATAGCCATATCCGGCCTCTGCGTATGGCAGCGGCCGGATTTCGTAAAAGGAGTTCAAATAGGTGCCCGGCAGGCCGTAGGGTTCGCCTTCGTCGAGGTTGCCGCGCAACCCGATGTGCCCGTTGGACAACGCGAATAGCGACTCGGACTGGGCCAACAGGTTCAGGTTCAGCCGGGTCTCCCGGACCTGCCACGGCTCTACCGGAAATGCTTCTTCGGTGATCATGACTGCAGCAGTTCGCCGAGATCGGTAACCACTATGTCGGCGCCACTGCGGCGCAATTCCTCGGCCTGGCCCACTCTGTCGACGCCCACTACGAAGCCGAAGCTGCCGGCGCGGCCGGCGGCCACGCCTGACAGAGCGTCCTCGAAAACGGCCGCGGCGTTGGGCGCGACGTCGAGCAATTGTGCTCCGCGCAGGAACGAGTCGGGGGCGGGCTTGCCGGCGATGTGTTCTTCGCGCAGCGTGACGCCGTCCACCCGCTGCTGGACGAACCGGTCCAGGCCGGTGATTTTCAGCACGTCGCGGGTGTTGGCGCTGGAGGACACCACGGCGATACCCAGACCCGCGTCGGAGGCCGCCTCTAGATAACGCCGCGACCCGTCGAACACTTTGACGCCGTCTTGCTGCAAGACCTTCTGGAACATCTCATTCTTGCGATTGCCCAGCCCGTGTACCGTCTCGGCGTCGCCGGGGTCGTCGGGATTGCCTTCGGGCAGTTTGATTTTCCGGCTACTAAGAAATGACCGGACCCCGTCTTCGCGTTTCTTGCCGTCCACGTACTGCCGATAGTCAGTGGCCGGATCGAACGGAACGAACGCATCGCCAGTGCGTTGCGCCCGTTGGGACAGGTACGCGTCGAACATGGCCTTCCAAGCCTTGGTGTGCACGCTCGCGGTATCGGTGAGCACACCATCAAGGTCGAACAGGCAGGCGCGCACGTTCTCGGGCAGACCTAGCTCGACGACGATGCGGTCCGCTTGCGGACCGTTGAGGAGTCGGGCAATCCAACCCAGCACGGGGACCCTCACACTACGAATCGATCAGACCTTGTTGGCGGGCAAACTGTTCAAAGCTACTGCGCACGGCCAGAATCTGCTGGGCAGTCAGTGGCGGAGTTATTTGCAACAGCTTTTCGGTTACCACGTGGAGAAACTCTTCGGACGAAAGTACGTCGAAGTAATCGTCGTTCGCCGCGTTCAGGTCATCGACATCGGCGACCGGGGGGCGTGCCGGCGCAGCGTCCGCCGACAAGCGGACCTCCGTCGCAAACTTGCCCCGATCACCCTCCTCGACTTCAAAGGAGACCCTAGCGCCCCGAGTCGCTAGGCGCTTTTCCATTTCCAGGTCGTTGACGTGCAGAAAGACATCGTCGCCGCCAATATCTGGCGTAATGAAGCCATAACCGCGCACCTCGTCGAAACGAACAATTTTCCCTGTTACCCGCACCCTGAACCCCTTCAGCCCTTAACCCAACAAACGGCGATCGTACCGGACCGGTCTACGCGGGCGTGCGGGGTTGGCACCACTAGACTTGCTGCCCGTGGATTCAGCGTCGCCGCGGCCCGTGTTGGTGGTCGACTTCGGTGCCCAGTATGCGCAATTGATCGCCCGCCGGGTCCGAGAAGCGCGGGTTTTTTCGGAGGTCATCCCGCACTCTGCCTCGATCGAGGAGATCAGGGCCCGTGATCCGCTGGCGCTGGTGCTTTCCGGCGGACCGGCCAGTGTCTACGCCGAGGGTGCTCCACAGCTCGATCCGGCGCTGTTCGACTTGGGCGTCCCGGTGTTCGGCATTTGCTACGGGTTTCAGGCTATGGCCCAGGCGCTCGGGGGGACCGTCGCCCACACCGGCGCCAGCGAATACGGCCGGACTGAACTGAAAGTCCTTGGCGGCGAACTGCATTCGAATCTACCCGGGGTCCAGCCGGTGTGGATGAGCCACGGTGACGCCGTCACCGCCGCACCGGACGGATTCGACGTGGTGGCCAGCAGCCCCGGTGCCCCGGTGGCCGCTTTCGAAGCTCGGGCCCGGCGACTGGCCGGGGTGCAATACCACCCGGAGGTGATGCACACACCGCACGGCCAACAGGTGCTCAGCCGGTTCCTGCACGACTTCGCTGGGATCGGGGCGGAGTGGACACCGGCCAACATCGCCAACGGGTTGATCGAGCGGGTGCGGCGACAGATCGGCGATGGCCGCGCGATCTGCGGGCTGTCCGGCGGGGTGGATTCGGCGGTCGCCGCCGCCCTGGTGCAGCGCGCCATCGGCGATCGGTTGACGTGTGTCTTCGTCGACCACGGGCTATTACGGGCGGGCGAGCGCGAGCAGGTGCAGCGCGATTTTGTGGCGGCCACGGGGGCGCGGCTGGTTACCGTGGACGCCGCGCAGACCTTCCTCGAGGCGCTGTCGGGTGTGAGCAACCCCGAGGGCAAGCGCAAGATCATCGGCCGCCAATTCATCCGGGCGTTCGAAGGAGCGGTGCGGGATGTTTTAGGGGGGCCTAGCCGGCCTAGCCCCGGAGAAGACATTGAGTTTCTGGTGCAGGGCACGCTGTATCCGGACGTGGTGGAATCCGGTGGGGGTAGCGGCACCGCGAACATCAAGAGCCATCACAATGTCGGCGGTCTGCCGGGCGACTTGAAGTTCAAACTCGTCGAGCCGCTGCGGCTGCTGTTCAAAGACGAGGTGCGCGCGGTGGGACGGGAGTTGGGCTTGCCAGAGGAAATCGTTGCGCGCCAGCCGTTTCCGGGCCCGGGTCTGGGTATCCGGATCGTCGGTGAAGTCACCGCTAAGCGGCTGGACACGTTGCGGCGCGCCGACTCGATCGCGCGCGAAGAGCTCACCGCGGCCGGCCTGGACAACCAGATCTGGCAGTGTCCGATTGTGCTGCTGGCCGACGTCCGCTCGGTCGGGGTGCAGGGCGACAACCGCACCTACGGGCACCCGATCGTGCTGCGTCCGGTGTCCAGTGAAGACGCCATGACGGCCGACTGGACTCGGGTGCCCTTCGAAGTGCTGGAACGCATCTCGACTCGCATCACCAACGAGGTCGCCGAGGTCAACCGCGTGGTGCTGGACATCACCAGCAAGCCTCCCGGCACCATCGAGTGGGAGTAGCTCGGCGACGCTTCGTCGGCTGCCACATTGCTAGCTGTGGGACGGGCAGGGTGCCCTAATGCAGCGTGGCGCTGATGTAATGGCGGCCGGCGAACCGGCTGGTGTCGTCGTCGTCGAAAGGCGGCAGCCCGTGGGCCGCAAAGAGTTCCTTTGTGGTGCTGCCCGCGACCTGCCAGCCGTGGCCGGCTAGGTAGCTGTGGGCGTCGTTGCGTTCATCGAAGTAGATCAGCTCGGTCAGGTCGAGATCGAAGCCGCGCGTACGCCACGTTTCGGCGGCGCTTTGCATACGCTTCTTCTTCCTTTGCTCTTCAATCGGGTCGAGCACGAGCGCGCTTTGAGTGGCCAGGCGGCCGCCTGGGGCACTCAGCGCGGTGATCGTGTCGAGCAAGCGGTCCTGCGCTTGCGGTGACAGATAACTGAGCAACCCCTCGGCGCTCCAGGCCGTCGGCCTGGTCGGGTCGAAGCCGGCATCCTTCAAGGCGGTCGGCCAGTCGTGGCGCAGGTCGATGGCCACGGCGCGCCGTTCTGCGGTAGGTTCCGCGTCCAGGTCGGCCAGGGCCTGTGTCTTGAACTCGATGACCCCGGGCTGATCGATCTCGTAGACCACTGTGCCCGCGGGCCAGGGCAATCGGTAAGCGCGGGTGTCAAGGCCGGACGCCAGAATCACCGCCTGCCGAATACCGGCCGTCATAGCGTCACCGAAAAAGTCGTCGTAGAACTTGGTCCGGACCACGATATTGTCGATCATCCACTTACCACCGGTTGCGTGTTCGCCCAGATCCTCCAGCCGCAACTCACCACTGGCCAGCTGAACGAGCAGATCGATTCCGACTGCGCGCACCAGGGGCTCGGCGAACGGATCGTTGATCAACGGACTCTTGGCGTTGGTGGCCATCGCCCGGGCCACGGCGATCATGGTGGCGGTCGCGCCAACGCTCGAGGCCAGATCCCAGGTGTCGTTGTCGATGCGTGTCATCTGTTCTTTTCCCTGTCAGGGCAGTCCTGCTTCACTGTGAAGGCACTTTGGCTAGGTAGCCAGGCTTATCGACCGGTCGCGGCGTGGCCAGGGCAATGTGCATAGACCGTGCGCGCTTGTTGGTCGATTTGCCCTTGGGCCGCCCCTGCGGCAGCGCTAGATTCCCGCGCGTGGTCTGGATTGACGACGAATCGGCGAGCCGATGACAACGGTCGAACAGGCATACCGGATCGCCGAGGGCATCACCCGCGCGGAAGCCAGGAATTTCTATTACGGCATCCGACTCCTGCCGCGGGAAAAGCGGACGGCGATGTGCGCGGTCTATGCGCTCGGCCGGCGGATCGACGATGTCGCCGACGGCGAACTGGCGCCCGCGACCAAGGTCGCCGAGCTGACATCGATCAGGAAATCGCTTGAGAGTATGGATGATTCATCGGATCCGGTGCTGGTCGCGCTGGCCGACGCCGCTCGCCGCTTTCCTATCCCGATTGCGACGTTCGGCGAGCTGATCGACGGCGCCCACATGGATGTCGACGGCGCCGAATACCGCGACTTCGACGAGCTGGTCGCCTACTGCCGCACCGGCGCCGGGGCGACCGGAAGGTTGTGTCTTTCCATCTTCGGACCCGTCAGCCCGACGACGTCGCAATACGCCGACCAGTTGGGAATCGCGTTGTAGCAGACCAATATTCTGCGCGACGTCCGTGAGGACTTTCTGAACGGGCGGATCTATCTGCCGAGCGGGGAACTGGAGCGGTTCGGTGTGGGCCTTCGCCTGGATGACGCGGGGGCACTGGACGACCCCGACGGCCGACTGGCGGCACTGCTACGGTTCAGTGCCGACCGTGCCGCGGACTGGTATTCGCTGGGACTGCGGCTGATTCCACACCTAGACCGCCGCAGCGCCGCCTGCTGCGCGACCATGTCCGCCATCTATCGGCATCAGCTGGCCCTTATCAGAGCGTCGCCGGCGATCGTCTACGACCGGCGGATCTCCCTATCGGGACTCAAGAAGGCCCGGTTGGCGGCCGCGGCACTGGCGTTGTCTGTAACAGGTGTTGGCCATCAGCCGGCCTCGCGGGCCCGCTAGACCGGGCAGCTGACTGCGGTAGCTCGGCGACGCTCTGTCACACCTGCCACATTGGTATCTGTCGGGAGGATGTCCCTTCTCGCCCACCTCAGAGCGACAACTTGTGGGCCGCCCCGAGTTGTCGCTCTGAGGTGGGCAAAGAGGGTGTCTACCGGTCCAGAGACTGCTGTGACAATTGCGACCAGTGCGACTCAGACTGAGTTGACGAATTCGCGCTTGCCGTAGGCAATAGTCGCGGCGGTCCAGCGGCCGCCGGCCTCCTCGACGAGCCGTCGGGCGATACCTAGATCACCGCTGTCGGCAATCAAGATCAGGGTGTGGTCGGTGGTGACGGAGCCGCCCCGCAGCCGTTGGTGCGCGGCCGAATCGGCCACGAAGGCCTCACGGAAGTGTGCGATGTCAATGTCGGGCACGGTGATCATGACTGCGTTCGCCTCGGGCAGGTAGTCGAAGGTCAGCACCGCCTCTTCGTTGAGTTGGTGTCGTAGCGCCTCGGCGACGGTATGCAAGGTGGGCTCGTCGATGACGCACAGATGAAATTCGCGCGCGCTCTCGTCGGTGATTCGCCACAGGCCCTCCGACCAGAACACGCCGTCGACCGGGGTTGACCCCGTCACCACCGCGCCGGTCAAGGCGATCGTCACATCGGCTTGCAGCTCGAACAGCGGCGGCTCGTCGTCGGCAACGAATAGCTCTGCTGGCCGGCAGGTGGGCTCGTCACCGCGGGCCGGAGTGGCCGTCAAAATGCTGCCAAAACACACCATCAGCCACACCAGCACCGAACGCATAAAGCAGCCTCTCACGTTGCTTGACGATTGTCGGAAGGCGGGTGTTTACTCGAACATATATTCGAATAATGTCCTCAAGGAGGCTGGTCATGACTGCTGCTGTCGCCTCTGACCAGCTCGAATCGCTGCGGCGGCGAATGGCCGAGTTATCCGAGGGTTCCGCCCGCTGGGACGACCCGTTGCCGGCCGGGCCGGCACTGTTGCCCCGGGGAACGGTGGCGGTGCTGTCCGGAGCTCGGTCGCTGTTGCTACGCATGGTGGCCGAGGTGACGGCGGCCGGGGGTAATGCCGCTATCGTCGGCCAACCGGATATCGGGCTGCTGGCCGCTGTGGAAATGGGTGCGGATCTGAGCCGTCTCGCGGTGATACCGGATCCCGGAACCGATCCGGTTGAGGTGGCCGCGGTGCTCATCGACGGCATGGATCTGGTGGTGCTCGGTCTGGGTGGGCGTCGGGTGACGCGGACGCGGGCACGGGCAGTGGTGGCCCGTGCCCGCCATAAGGGTTGCACCCTGCTGGTGACCGACGGCGATTGGGAAGGGGCGCCGACGCGGCTTCAGGCCCGGGTTTGCGGCTATGAGATCACGGGGGGCGGCCGTCCAGGGTTCGGCCGGATCAGTGGGGTGCAGTTACAGATCGGCGGGTGTGAACGGACGATCGGCCGAGCGCGTACGGGGTAAGTCGGATGGTCTCTTCGCGAGTGCTGGCGATCTGGTGCATGGACTGGCCCGCGGTCGCGGCGGCCGCGGCCGCGGGCCAGCCCGCGACGGCTACGGTCGCGGTCACGTTGGCAAACCGGGTGATCGCCTGCTCGGCGTCCGCGCGGGCGGCCGGAGTGCGGCGTGGGCTTCGCCGCCGGGAGGCCGCGGCGCGTTGTCCGCAACTGCACGTCGCGACCGCCGACGCCGACCGCGACGCCCGGTTCTTCGAAGGGGTGATCGCGGCGGTGGACGATTTGGTGCCCCACGCCGAGGTGCTGCGGCCCGGGCTCTTGGTATTGCCGGTGCGTGGGGCGGCCCGCTTCTTCGGGTCCGAGGAGCGCGCGGCCGAGCGGCTGATCGACGCGGTGGCCGCGGCCGGCGCCGAGTGTCAGGTCGGGATCGCCGACCAGTTGCCCACCGCGGTTTTCGCCGCGCGCGCCGGCCGCGTCATCGAGCCGGGGCACGACGCGCGGTTTCTGTCGTTGTTGTCGATCCGGCAGCTTGCTACCGAACCGAGCCTGTGCGGTCCAGGGCGCGATGAGCTGACGGATCTGTTGTGGCGCATGGGGATTCGCACCATTGGGCAGTTCGCCGCGCTGTCTCGCACCGACGTGGCTTCCAGGTTCGGCGCCGACGCGGTGGCCGCACACCGGTTCGCCCACGGCGAGCCGGAACGAGCACCCGCTGGGCGCCAGGCGCCGCCGGAACTCGACGCCGTGCTGCACTGTGATCCGCCGATCGACCGGGTTGACGCCGCGGCATTCGCCGGACGCTCGCTGGCCGCCACGCTGCATCGGGCGCTGATGGCCGCCGGCGTGGGATGTACCCGGCTGGCCATTCACGCCGTCACCGCCAATGACGAAGAGCTCAGCAGGGTGTGGCGGTGCGCCGAGCCGTTGACCGAGGACGCCACCGCCGACCGGGTGCGCTGGCAACTGGACGGATGGTTGAGCAACCGGACCACCCAGGAGCGGCCCACCGGGCCGGTGACGCTGTTACGGCTGCAGGCGATAGAGGTGGTGTCCGCCGGGGCGCTGCAGTTGCCGCTATGGGGTGGTCTCGGCGAGGAGGACAGACTTCGGGCCCGCCGGGCGTTGGTGCGGGTCCAGGGTTTACTCGGCCCGGAGGCGGTGCAGGTCCCGGTGCTGTCCGGCGGTCGCGGACCGGCCGAACGCATAACGTTGACGCCACTGGGCGACGAGCCGGTGCCGCAGGCCGACCCGGATCAGCCGTGGCCCGGCCAACTGCCAAATCCGGCGCCGGCGGTGCTGCTCGACGATCCGGTGGAATTGCTTGACGCCCAAGGGAATCCGGTACGAGTGACCAGCCGGGGGATGTTCTCCACCGATCCGGCGCGACTGACCCTCCGCGGTCGGGACGACCAGCTGCGCTGGTGGGCCGGACCGTGGCCGGTCGACGAGCGGTGGTGGGACGACCGGCCTGGGGCCGGTCAAGGGGGTAGCCGCACCGCTCGAGCCCAGGTCTTGCTGGAGAGCGAGCGCGCGCTGCTGCTGTGCTATCGCCAGCGGCGGTGGTACCTGGAGGGGGCCTATGAATAGCCGGGCGTAACTTCAGGCGCCGCTTCCGCCCGCGCCAAGTGTCGCCTGGACGTCCCGCTTCATCGCCACCAGCTGGGCATTCCAATAGCCCCAACTATGCACGCCGTTGCTATCGATATTGAAGGTCGCATTGTGGCCGCCGGCCGCGGTGTAGGCGTCTTTGAAGGCGACGTTGCTTTGCAAGATGATCTGCTCGATCACCTGCCCCGGTACGCTGCCCTCTCCGATCTCCGACGGTGTGCCGTTACCGCTGGAGATCCACAGCCTGGTGTTGTTGGCGGCCAGTCTTCCGGCTTGCACGGTTGGGTCGTTGCGCTGCCACCCAGCGCCGCCGTCGGGTCCCCACATGTCCACGGGATTGAAGCCGCCCTCGTTATTCATCGCAAGCCCGATCAGCATGGGTCCGTTGCCGCTGGAGGGGGTCATGTAAGCCGACAGTGAGCCGGCATAGGCGAATTGTTGCGGGTGATAGGCAGCCAAGATCGTCGCCGACGACCCCGACATCGAGACGCCCACGACGGCATTGCGGGTCGAGCGCACCCCCCGACTCGAAAGGTAGCCCGGCAGTTCGCTGGTCAAAAAGGTTTCCCACTTGTAGGTTTGGCCATTCGCCGAGCCGTACCAGTCGGAGTAAAAACTGGAGCGGCCGCCCACCGGCGCCACCACCGAAAGCCCCGAACCGGCATACTCGTCGAACGCGGGAGTTTCGATATCCCAGCCGCTGCGGTCGTCGCGGGCGCGCAAGCCGTCGAGCAAGTAGATTGCCGGGGCACCTCCGCTCTGAAATTCCACGGTGATGTTGCGGCCCATCGACGCCGACGGCACTTGCAAGAATTCGGGTGCAGCGGCTCGCGCGGGCGCGGCGCCCCCAAACACACCAACCAGCCCGGGCAGTGTGGCCACCGCAATTCCGGTGACCATCAGACGACGCGTCCAGCAATCCTTGACCATTGTTTTCCTTCACTTTGTAGTTGCGGCTCGGGTTGTTGCTCACGTGTGGGACCAGGCGAGCCCGTCTCCGATTGCGCTCGTCATGTCCGCGGATGGTCTGAGCCATCCGAACTAAACCTGACTCCGGCATTCGTTATCGAATCGCGACCTAATCGTTTCGCTTCTGCGACTTGGATCCCTGTGCCGTCTCGCTGGCCTTCATCGTCGGCGCGTGAACGATGCGACCCGTTCGATGAAGCGATCGAAGAACGCCGTCGGGTCGACAGCAATGCCGATCCGCGCGTTGGATGGTTGGTTCCCCGACCAATCGGCGACCGTCGCACCCGTCGGCTCGATATGCACCGTCGCCACCCGGGTCGCTATGAGTTCCGGGTCCAGCGCCACCGCGGCGGCCAGCGGGTCGTGTAGGTAAGCCAGGTACCCATGTCCGCGAGCCTGGTGGGACTCGAAATAGAACCGCAGTGCGTCCTCGATGAACCGGATCAGCGGGGACGAAGCCGGCAGCCGGGCCAGGATGTCCGGTGTCATCGCGACCCGCCGGGTGAGGTCCAAACCGCACACGATGGGAAGTTGTCGTTGCCCAGTCCATGCCGCGAACACCTCGCCGGCCGCCTCGGGGTCGCAGCGGATGTTCCATTCGGCCATCACGTCGCCGCCGAACGCACCGCCCATGATCACCAACCTGCGCAGCAGTGTCGGAAGCGTGGGTTCGGCGCGCAGCGCCAGCGCCAGGTTGGTCAGTGGGCCGGTGACCAACCCGATCAGCCCGCCGGGAAACGTGTGTGCGGCACGGACCCAAGCTGCGGCGGCGTCGTAGCTGGTGCGGCCGCGATCGGTGGGCGGCAGCTCGGCATGGCCTAAACCCTTGGGGCCGTGGAACTTTGCCTGGTCGGGCCACCGGCCGCTGAGTGGCTCGCGGGCACCCATGGACACGGGAATGTCTGCGGCCCCGCACAATTCGAGCACACCGAGGTTGTTCGCGCACACCTGGTCGACCGAAATGTTCCCGCCGGTCGAGGCGATGCCGACCAGCTCGGCGTCGTCACTGGCCAGCAGATAAATCAGCGCGATCGCGTCGTCGATGCCGGTATCGACGTCGACGAAAACCGCACTCACCGCCGCCACGATACGCCGATTACGCTGTCCCAATGTCCGACGACTTAACACCGCATTTCGAGGACGTACAGGCGCACTACGACCTGTCCGACGACTTCTTCCGACTGTTCCTCGATCCCACCCAAACGTATAGCTGCGCTTATTTCGAGCGCGACGACATGACACTGGAAGAGGCTCAGATCGCCAAGATCGACCTGGCGCTGGGCAAACTCGGCCTACAACCGGGCATGACACTGCTCGACGTCGGCTGCGGCTGGGGTGCCACCATGATGCGCGCGGTGGAAAAATACGACGTCAACGTCGTCGGCCTGACGCTGAGCAAGAACCAGGCCCAGCACGTCGAGCGGCTGATCGACAAATCGGAAAGCCCTCGCTGCAAGCGGATTCTGCTGCAGGGCTGGGAGCAGTTTGACGAGCCGGTCGACCGGATCGTCAGCATCGGCGCGTTCGAGCATTTCGGGCATGAGCGCTACGACGCGTTCTTCACCCGGGCCCACCGGTTGTTACCCGAGGACGGGGTCATGCTGCTGCACACCATCACCGGGTTGCACCCGAAGGAGATTCACGAACGCGGCTTGCCCATGTCGTTCACCTTTGCCCGATTCCTCAAATTCATTGTGACCGAGATCTTTCCGGGTGGGCGGCTGCCGTCGATACCGATGGTGGCCGATCGCGCCAGCGCAAACGGGTTCACCGTGACCCGCGTACAGTCGTTGCAACCCCACTACGCGAAGACTCTCGACATCTGGTCCGCGGCGCTGGAAGCCCACAAAGATCAAGCGATCGCGCTGCAATCCGAGGAAGTCTACGAGCGCTACATGAAGTACCTGACCGGCTGCGCCGAGATGTTCCGCATCGGATACATCGACGTCAACCAGTTCACCTGTGCGAAGCGACTACCAATGCGCGCCGGGCACTAGCCTCCCTAAGCGTCTGACCGGTCGCGGGACGCCCACGCGCGCTGGCCGCTTCCGCCGCCGGGCGGTGCGGTGCAGCTCTGGGGTCGAAATGCCCTGTGACGCAGCCGAATCGGGGTAGCCCAGATAGAGCTGATGCAGAATGCGCCGCGACAGCTTGGGCGCGAAGTAGTTGCCGACTTCGGCGAGCGTGCCCAGCGGGGTGTCGATACGCGCGGGTTTCTCGACGAGCCCCCGCACCACCATTGCTGCGGCGTGCTCGGCGCTGATCGCCGGCACCGGGTTGAGCCGGTGTGACGGCACGATCATCGGTGTCCTGACCAGCGGCATATGGATGTTGGTGAACGTGATGTGGTCCGACAGTGTCTCGGAGGCGACCACGTCGGCGAACGCGTCCAGCGCCGCCTTGCTGGGCAGATATGAGCTGTACTTGGGGTTTCGGGCCTGCACGCCGGCGCTGGAAACGTTGACGACGTGGCCGAACCGGCGTTCGCGCCAGTGCGGCAGCAGCGCCAGTACCATCCGCACCGCGCCGAAGTAATTGACGGCCATCACCCGTTCGTAGTCGTGCAGCCGGTCGGTGGAATTGACCACCGAGCGGCGGATCGAGCGACCGGCGTTGTTCACCAAATAGTCGACGTGATCGAAGCGGCCCAGGATGTCTTTGATGGTGTGCTCCACCGACGTGGAATCGGTGACGTCACAGGTAAAGGCGTGCGCCTGGCCTCCGTTGGCGCGGATCTCGGCGACCAGCTTGTCTAGCGCGTCAGCGTTGCGGGCCAGCGCGAACACCGTGGCACCGCGCCCGGCGACCGCGATCGCCGACGCCCGGCCGATACCGCTGGACGCGCCGGTGATGATGACGTGCCGGCCGTTCAACGAATCGGCGCGCCGGGCGCGATCAGGGTCAAGATATTCAGCCCAGTACTGCCACAGCTTGGGCATGTAGGTGCTAAACTCCGGTACTTCAATCCCGTTGCTGCGCAACGCGTGTCGTGTTTCGTCGGAGACGAAGGTGGGCGTGCATTCGACGACGTCGAAAATCTCGGCGGGAATTCCCAGCTGGGCAGCGGCCATATTGCGTAGCACCTTGGCGCGGCCACTCGCCTTCAATATCGGCGTGGCGACGGAGCGAGGCAGCGAGCCGCGCACCGGGGGCAGGCCGGCCGTGGTGCCAATTGCGCGGTAAATGCCGCGCAGCCCAACGGTTTTCGGCGCAGTCAGGTGGTACGTTTGCCCATTGAAGGCCTCATTGTGCATGAGTGCCACCAGCGCATCGGCCACGTAGTCCACCGGGACAATGTTGGTGCGTCCGATATCGGGCAGCAGCAGCGGAGTGAACGACGGCAATACCGCCAGCTTCGCCAACACGCCGAAGAAGTGGTACGGCCCGCCGATCTTGTCCATCTCACCGGTGCGCGAATCACCGACCACCACCCCAGGGCGGTAGATACGGTAGCGCAGCCCCGGGGTGAAGCGGACCAGGGATTCGGCGTCGAACGTCGTCCGGTGATACGGGGTCGGCAATCGCTGGCCGACGTCGAAGTCGGCCTCGGTGTACTGGCCGGCGAAGTCGCCGGCAACGGCGATCGACGACATGTGGTGCAAGGTGGCGTTCAGCCGTTGTGCAAGCGCGACCGTGGCGCGGGTGCCGTCGACGGTGACCGCCGCGCAGTGCACCAGATGGTCGACCTCGCCCAGCTCGGCGATGGTCTCCTCGGTCAATCCGAGTTCCGTCAGGTCGCCGACCAGCGGCCGTACTTGGTCACCCCACTGGCTGGCGAGGCGCTCGAACCGGCCCAGCGAACCGCGGCGGACCAGCACCCACACCCGCGCATCGGGTCGGCTCTGTAGCAGACGGGATACGACGTGGCGCCCAATAAACCCGGTACCGCCGGTAACGACATACCGCATTCAGCCATGGTGGCGGCATGCGGCGGCGCGCGTCAACCGTCAGGTGAAGCTGCGAATGCCGTCCCATTCCACCAGCGTCCAGCCGGTTATCGGGTTGCCGCTGATCACCACGCGGCCGATGTTCGGCAGTGGATGGCTGGTGAGCAGGCTTTCCTTGGGGTTTTTGACGTTCATCAGCGTCCACACCATGATCGCCGTGCCCTGGGAGAACACGACCGGCTTGTTGTGACCGCTGTCGTAGATCTTCCGGACGGCCGCGGTGAATTGTGAGTTGAACTCACTGCCGCTGATCGAGCCCGGGATGCTGTTGTCGACATCGCCGCGAATCCAGTCCACCGGCGCCAGCATGTAGGTCGAGTTGGCCATCGAGTCTGGTTTGCCGTTATACCAACCGGCATTGAGGGATTGCAGGCCGGGAAGGATCTCGACCTGGTTACCGATTTCGCTGGCGAGTGGCGCGGCGGTCTGTTGGTCTGCCGCCATGGCAGAGGCGTAGATGCTGTCGAACTGGTTGCGTGACCCTTGGTGGGCGAGCTGTTGGGCCTGGCCTTTGCCGTCGGCGCTGAGGCTGGGGCCGGGTACGGCGGTGTCGATGATCCCGTCGGCATTGGCCTGGGACTGTGCATTGCGAATGAAGGTCAGGGTGATGGTCCGTGCTTGGGGGCTGCCGCCGCCGCAAGCGCCGACGAACACTGCCGTGGCGAGCACGGCGAGGACTTTGTGGGCCTTCCAGATCATGCTGCGCTTCGACATGGCGATAGCCTGCCCTGCCGACCGTGTCGGTGGGAAGGGTTTGGGAAGGTTAGGTGCAGAAAAGGCTTCGATTTTCCAATCGAGAGGAGACTCGTATGGCGATTGACCCGAGTGCCATCGGCGCGGTCACCGAACCGATGCTGTTCGAGTGGACCGACCGGGACACGCTGCTATATGCGCTCGGTGTCGGCGCCGGCACCGAGGATCTGTCCTTCACCACCGAGAACAGCCACGACATCGCCCAGCAGGTGCTGCCGACCTATGCGGTGATCTGCTGCCCGGCATTCGGGGCGGCGGCGAAGATCGGAACGTTCAACTGGGCCCTGCTCTTACACGGTTCGCAAGGCATCCGGCTGCATGCACCGCTGCCGCCGGCGGGCAAGCTGTCGGTGGTCAGCGAGGTCGCCGACATCCAGGACAAGGGTGAGGGCAAGAACGCGATCATCGTGCTGCGCGGCCGCGGCACCGACCCCGAATCGGGGAAGCTGATCGCCGAGACGCTGACCACGCTGGTCATTCGGGGTGCGGGCGGTTTCGGGGGAGTGCCGGGCCAGCGGCCGGTGGCACCGGAAATACCCGATCGTGCGCCGGATGCCCGGATCGACCTGCCCACCCGTGAGGATCAGGCGCTGATCTATCGCCTGTCCGGTGACCGCAACCCGCTGCACAGCGACCCGTGGTTCGCCAAGGAGCTGGCCGGTTTCCCCAAGCCGATCCTGCACGGGCTGTGCAGCTATGGGGTGGCGGGCCGCGCGCTGGTCGCCCAGCTCGGCGGCGGTGTGGCGGCCAACATCACCTCGATCGCGGCCCGGTTCACCTCGCCGGTGTTTCCCGGGGAGACGCTGTCGACCGTGATCTGGCGCACCGAGCCGGGCAAGGCGGTGTTTCGCACCGAGGTCGCCGGTTCCGACGGCGCCGACGCTCGCGTGGTTCTTGACGACGGCGCGGTGGAGTACGTGGTCACGTAGCTCCGGCGAGCAGACGCGAAAGCCCCCAAAATCGGCCGATTTTGGGGGCTTTCGCGTCTGCTCGCCGTCGCCGGCAGGGGGTGTTAAGCGCGAGTCTAGGTTCCGTCGGTGCCGTGCGCTCCGGGAGCGCCGAACAGCCACCCGCGGGTGCCGCCGGCTGCGCCATGTCCGCCGGTGCCAGGTGTCCCTCCAGTCCCGCCGGCCCCGCCATTACCGCCATTGCCGCCGTTGCCGATGAACTGGGCGTTCCCGCCGGCCGCACCGCCGCCGCCGGCACCGCCGGTCCCGGCGGCGGCACCGAGCACGCCGGTGCCGCCGATCCCTCCAGACCCGCCGGCCCCGCCCGAGCCGCCGTTGCCAAGCTGGCCGGCGTGGCCGCCTGCGCCGCCAAGGCCGCCAGTACCGCCGTTACCGGCCGTGGCGGTCCTGCTGGTCATCCCGCCGTTACCGCCGGTTCCCCCGACTCCGCCGGCGCCGCCGTTGCCGCCAAGCAGTCCGGCCGTGCCGCCAGTCCCGCCGTTGCCACCACTCCCGCCATTGCCGCCCGCCGCGTCGGGGGTGTTCCCGGTGTTGTTCCCACCGGTGCCGCCTCCCCCACCGGCCCCGGCATCGCCGTACAGCCACCCGCCGTTTCCGCCGGCGCCGCCGTTACCGCCGGCACCACCGACTGCACCGGCAAACCTGCCGGCGGTGTCCCCGCCGGTTCCGCCTGTGCCGCCGCGGCCGCCCGTGCCGATCAGCCGCGCGCTGCCGCCGGCCCCACCGTGGCCGGCGGTGCCCCCAGTGGTGTTACTGCCGCCGAAGGTATTGCTCCCGCCGGCCCCGCCGTCTCCACCGGTGCCGCCATTGCCGGACAGCCACCCGCCGGCCCCACCGGCGCCTCCGCTCCCGGCGGCCCCACCGTTGCCTACTCCAGCAGGTTGGTTCCCACCGTTCCCGCCGACGCCGCCGTGGCCGCCGGCGCCGATCAGCCCGGCCTCGCCGCCGGTCCCGCCGGTCCCACCGATGCCTGCCTTGCCGCCTCCGACGGTGTTCAGCCCGCCGGTTCCGCCGGCTCCGCCGGCGCCGCCATCGCCGAGCAAGTACCCTCCGCCTCCGCCGGCACCGCCAGCGCCGCCGGCGCCCGCGGACGGGCCGGTATCGGAATTTGTCCCGCCAACGCCACCGGCCCCACCGGTTCCACCGGTGCCGAACAGTCCGGCGTGGCCGCCCTTGCCGCCTGCTCCGCCGGCCGAAGCGGTCGCATTGTTAAAGCCGCTCCCGCCGTCACCGCCGTTGCCGCCGGCCCCGGCAGTGCCGGCCAGCAACCCGGCGTCCCCGCCGGCCCCGCCGGCCCCGCCCGCTGCGCCGGGATGAGTCGCGTCGCCCACCGCGCCGAGCGCGCCGGCTCCACCGTTTCCGCCCGAGCCCCACAGCCAAGCCCTGCCGCCGGCCCCGCCGGCCCCGCCGGTGCTGCCTAGGCCGGCGCCTACACCACCGCTGCCGCCGGCACCGCCGTTGCCGTACAGCAATCCGCCGGTGCCGCCGGCGCCGCCGGCCGTACCCCACCCGCCGTTGCCGCCGGCCCCGCCGTTGCCGATCAACCCAGCCGAACCGCCAGTGCCCCCGGCCGCTCCGGTAGTCGTTGGGGAGTAGCCGTTGCCGCCGTTGCCGTACAACAGCCCACCGTCGCCGCCGTTCGGGCTGGCCGCCGTCCCGTTGGCGCCGTTGCCGATCAGCGGGCGGTCCAGCAGCGTCTGGGTGGGCGCATTGATCGCCTCCAGCAGGGTCTGCTGGACGTTGGCGGCCTCGGCGCCGGCGTACGCCCCGCCCGCGCCACTCAAGGCCCGCACGAATTGCGCGTGAAACGCGCTGGCCTGGGCGCTGAGGGCTTGATATGCCTGGCCGTGGCTGGAGAACAGTGCCGCGATGGCCGCCGACACCTCATCACCGCCAGCCGCCAGCACCGCGGTGGTCGAGGCGGCGGCCGCGGCGTTGGCCGCGCCAAGTGACGAGCCGATATCGGCCATATCGCCGGCGGCGGCGGCCAACATCTCCAGATCTGCCAGTACGTACGACATCATTTGCCTCCCGGGCACGGTTTGACTGGTGTCTTGACGTATGTCAACAACCTTGGTCATGGGTATCACAACGAGGTCGCATGATGTGGCATTTTGACCAAACTGCGGCCGCGGGCCGTGGCGGACGGTTACTGCTCGACTAGCGGCCAAGATCCGTGTCGTCACCGCCGCCGAGCTGACGAGCCGGCCGGTCGGTGCATCGCTCACCTGTGCCGGACGATCCAAGGCGCGTCAAACGCGTCCTCGTCGGTGATGTCGTCGCCCGGATAGCTGGGCACCAGCGGAGCACCGTCTTTCCACGGGTACCGTGCGGGTGATCGATGATCCACCACAACACGGGATCGACCCGAGCTGGTCGCGAAGTTGGGTCCCCTGGCGTCGGTGGTTGAGGTGTTGGGGCGCGGCGACCCGCCCTTCACTTGTGGTGTCGTTCGTACCGGGGGGTGCTGACGACGGCACGGTGGAAATACGCGTCGCGGCCTAGCGTTTAGGTCCCATCGGCCCCATTGGTTCCGCGAGTGCCGAACAGCGCCCCGCCGGTGCCCCCGGCGGCGCCAAGTCCACCGGTGCCGTTGATGGCGCCGGTGCCACCAGTCCCGCCGTTGCCGCCGCCGCCGCCGTTGCCGCCGTTGCCGATGTACTGGGCATTTCCGCCGAGAGCACCCGCACCTCCGTTGGCACCGTTGGCGCTGGTGCCGTGGATGCCGTTGGTGCCAGTGCCGCCGGTGCCGCCACCACCGCCGGCCGCGCCGCTGCCGCCGGTCCCGCCGTTGCCGAACAGCAGCCCGCCGTTAGCGCCGGTCCCACCGCTACCGCCGGTGCCACCGGCGCCGGCGTTGCCGCCGGCACCGCCGCCACCACCGGCGACTGCGCCGCCGTTGCCGCCGGCACCGCCATTGCCACCGACTGCGCCGTTGCCGCCGCTGCCGCCGTTGCCGATCAGCATCCCGCTGCGGCCGCCCGAGCCACCGGTGCCGCCGGCACCGCCGTTGCCGCCGGTCCCGCCCGCCCCGTCAGTGCTGCCGGTGCTGCCGGCGTTGGCGTTGCCACCGACGTTGCCGTCGCCGCCGTTGCCGCCGTTGCCGAATAGCAGCCCAGCATTGCCGCCATTGCCACCGTTGCCGCCGTTGCCGCCGTTCCTGCCAACGCTGCCATTCGTGGTACCGGCCTTGGTGCCCGCCGCTTGCCCGAGGCCGCCATCACCGCCGGCGCCGCCGTCACCCCACCACCCGGCGCTGCCGCCGGCCCCGCCGTCACCGCCAGCGCCTCCGGTGCCCCTATTAGCGGCGCCGATGGCCCCGCCGTCACCGCCGGCGCCACCGGCCCCGCCATTACCGATGCCCCTGGCGGCCCCGCCGGCCCCACCGTCACCGCCGGCCCCACCAACCGGCACGTTCGTGGTGCCGCCGACGGTGCTACTGCCGCCGGCCCCTCCGGCCCCGCCGGCGCCGCCGTTGCCGTAAAGCAAGCCCCCAGCCCCGCCCCCGCTGCCATTGCCGCCGGCCCCGCCCGGGGAGGTACCGCCCGAGGATTTCCCGCCAACGCCGCCTGCGCCGCCGGCGCCGCCGTCGCCGATCAGCCCGGCGTTCCCGGCGGCGCCACCATTGCCGCCAGCACCACCACTGTCGGGGTCGGCCCCGCCGGCCCCGCCGGCCCCGCCGGCCCCGCCGTTGCCGGCCAGCCAGGCACCCGCGCCGCCGGCCCCGCCGAGGCCGCCCGCGCCGCCAGGGCCGTTTGCGTCCTGTGCGCCGCCGGCCCCGCCGGTCCCGCCGGCGCCTCCGGAGCCGTAGAGCCACCCGGCGGACCCGCCGGCCCCCCCGCCGCCGCCAGCGCCGCCGGCCCCTCCGCCACTGCTGTTCAATCCACCCGCGCCGCCGGCCCCGCCGGCTCCGCCATTACCGGACAACAACCCGCCGGCTCCGCCGGCCCCGCCGGCCCCGCCCGTGCCGCCGCCAGGACCTACGTTGTTGTTGACTCCACCGGCACCGCCGGTTCCACCAGCCCCGCCGGTGCCAAAGAGCCCGGCGCGCCCGCCCGCCCCGCCAGGAGCACCGAGTGCCGTGATGGAGCTGTTGGCGCCGCCCCCACCGGACCCGCCGGCGCCGCCGGCCCCGGCCGCCCCGTATAGCCATCCGGCGTTCCCGCCGAACCCAGCCGCCCCGCCATTGGCGCCGACCTGACTGGTGCCGTTGTTGCCTCCCCCGGAAAAGTCGCCGCCGCCGGCGCCGCCGGCGCCGCCGTTGCCGCCGTTGCCGCCCGCGCCGCCGTTGCCGTCCAGCCACCCGCTGTCGCCGCCACTGCCGGCGGCCCCGGCCGCGCCGCCAAGACCCCCGTTGCCGCCAGAGGCGCTGCCCGTGCTGCCTTTGAAGTTGCCGCCGGTGCCGCCGCCACCGCCGGTACCGCCGTCGCCGCCGTCGCCGCCGGTGCCGGTCAGCAATCCGCCGCGCCCGCCTGTCCCACCGGCTCCGGCGGCGCCGCCGTCGCCGCCATCGCCACCGCCGATGCTGCCACTGCCGCCGGTGCTGCCCTCATGGCCGTTACCGCCCTTGGTGCCGGCGCCGCCGTCGCCGCCGTGACCGCCGTCGCCGAACAGGAGACCGGCGTTGCCCCCGCTGCCGCCGCTGCCCCCGGCGCCACCGGCGATCCCGGGGTCGCCGGTGTTGACGCCCGCCGTGCCGGCCATGCCGGCCGCGCCGGTCCCCCCGGCCCCACCGTTGCCCCACAGCCACGCGCCGCCGCCGGCCCCGCCGGCGCCGCCGTTGCCGCCGGCCACTATGGCCGCACCGCCGTTGCCGCCTGCCCCGCCGCTGCCGTAGAGCCAGCCGCCGTTGCCTCCTGCGCCGCCGTTCGCGCCGGCCCCACCGGCGCCACCGGCACCGCCATTGCCGATCAACCCGGCCGATCCGCCAGCGCCGCCGGCCGCTCCGGCAGTCGTTTGGGAAAAGCCGTTGCCGCCGTTGCCGTACAACAGCCCACCGGCCCCGCCATTGGGGCTGGCCGCCGTCCCGTCGGCGCCGTTGCCGATTAGCGGGCGGCCCAGCAGCGTCTGGGTGGGCGCATTGATTGCGTCCAGCAACATCTGCTCGACGCTGGTGGCCTCGGCGCTGGCATAGGAGCCGCCCGCGCCGCTCAGGAGCTGGACGAACTGGTCGTGAAACGCCGTCGCCTGCGCGCTGGCGGCCTGAATGGCCCGAGCGTGCTGGCCGAACAGCGCCGAAACAGCCAATGACACCTCATCGGAAGCCGCTGCTGCCAACTGCACTGTGGGAGCCGCCGCAGCCGCACTCGCACCACTAATCGCCGACCTAATGCCGGCCAAGTCAGTTGCAGCCGCGGCCAGCGTCTCCGAGTTCGCGATTACAAATGACATGACCCTCTCCCGTCGACGGTGCGAGCGTATCGCCGACCGCGGCAGCGCGTCTGGATTTCCGGGTATCCACGCGCCCTCTGCTAATTAACCCGAGCGCCGCCGAGCTGACGAGCCAGCCGGTCGGTGAACTCGACGGCCCGTGCGGGACTGTCAAGCGCGAACAGGGCGGCGGTGGCACGGTCACCATCATCGGTGTGCCGCACCACAATTGGGACACCATCGGCGCCGACGGCGTCAAAAGCATCCTCGTCGGTGATGTCGTCGCCCAGATAGATCGGCACCAGCGGAGCACCGCCTGCCCGGGGGGCAGCGCGCAGGTGATCGATCACCCAGCGCAGCGTTTTGCCTTTGTCCCAATCGATATCCGGACGCAGCTCGATGACTTCACGGCCCGTCGTCACCCGCAGCCCGTGGCGTTGTCCCGCGGCGCGGACGGCCGCGCCCGCTTCTCCGACACGTTCGCGCGCGGCATTGCGATAGTGCACGGCGACACCAAAGCGCTTGTGCTCCACCATAACACCAGGAATTGACCCGAGCTCGTCGCGCAGCTCTCCAGCCGCCCGTTCCAGCACCGGTATGGCGGCCGCCGCTGCGTCGTTTTGATGGTGCGTGCCATCTGGTGCGGTCAGCTCGAATCCGTGGCTGCCGGCGTACCAAATGCCGGGCAGGCCCACCCGCTGGGACACATCGGCGAGGTCGCGGCCAGACAGCACCGCCACCGGGCAATGGGTGGCTAACCTCTGCAGCGCCTCGGCCACCCCGGGCGCGGGCCTGGCCAAGTCGGGATCGTTGACGATGTCCGACAGCGTGCCGTCGAAGTCGAAGAACACCGCTGGCCGCCGGGCGGTGAGGCCGTCGGATAGCTCGAGGGCCTGCAACGCATCCGGAAGCTCAGACATTCGCCGGTCCCCGGTTCGGACGCTGATTTCACCGAGGTCGGCGACGAGCGTGTCGGCGCCGCGGAGGGCGTCGCGGTGTCCGGTTGGGTCTATACCGATTACCAGTGCAAATCCGGCGTCGCGCGCGGCAGTTACGCCGACCGGGTCAGTTGCGATGACCACGGATCGGCTCGGCCGGGCGGACAGCCGATCGGTCGCCTCGATTAGGTCACCGCCCGACGAAAAGACTCCGATGCCGACACCGACGTCGCGCAGTTGCGTGGCTAGCGCCGTCGCGTCCAACACGGCGTCCAACAGCACCGCGTCGTGGCGGCGCGGGTCGATGGTGACCGGCCCCAACTTGCGCACCACCCCACCTTCTCATGGTGGTCGACGCGGGGAGTGTGGGGTCAGCGCCGAACTCCCGCTGGCGGTGCAACCGTCCGCCGTTGCGTGCCCCCGGTCGCGGCACGGGATGAACGCCTGCGGCGATTCTTGGCAAACAGCAGGACGGAGTCTTGGGCATGTGCCACCAGACGCGCCATGCCCAGCTCGATCCCGGCAGCAAGCTGCTCTAGGTCGAGTGCGGCGTTGTAGTCGGCGGTGAGGCCGAACACCAGTTCGTCGCCGTAGCTCAGTACCGCCACCCCGGTGCTCAGCTGCAACGCGGTCGGCGGGATCGGCAGCAACTGGTCCATCCGCTGGCCCATGAGTCGCAACCGCTGGCGTGGCCCCGCAGTGTTGGTCGCCAGCGCCACCCCGCTGCGCTGCGGAAGTCGAGTCAGTGTCTGAAACACCTTGGCGCACAAGGCAAACGGAAGATACTCCGAGAGATTACCGAATTGGCGCTGGTCATTGCGATTCAGCCGGTTGTGGACCGTCCGCAGTTGCATGACGGGATCGCCGTGTTCGACGGGAAGATAGGGAAGCATTGTCGAGATGGTGCGCAGTGAGTCCGAGCGTGGTTGTTCGCCGCGCCGCAGCAGAACGGTACGGAAACCCTCGGTGATGGCAGCGAGCGCAACATCATTGGCGGTCACACCGAACTTGCGACTCACCGCGTCGACGGCGGCGCGGGGAATTCGCACAGTGCGGTATCGCCGCCTGGTTACGGCCGGACTCGTCGGCGATATCCATGTCAAAGGCCAGGTGACGGCTTGCGCCGCCGCCTTGAAGACGGTTGTGGGAGTGCGCCACAGAGCTTCGGTCCAGCTGGCCGTATCACCGCTTGACGGTGGAACATGTTGAGCTGCGGGGTGTTTGGCGAGGGCTTCGGTGTCGACATCGTCGCAGAGCAGGGTGAGGAGCTGGGCCGCCGAAATGCTGCTGGCCATACTGTGGTGGATCTTCATCAAGATCGCCCATCGATTGTCGTTGAGGCCCTCGATGATCCAGCACTCCCACAGCGGGCGGTCCACGTCGATCGGACGTTCCAGTGCATGAGCGATAGCCCGGAACAGTTCGGTTTCGTCGCCTGGCCGGGGGAGTGCCGCCCGTTGTATGTGTTGGGCTGGATCGAACCGCAGTGTCTGTGCATATCGTGGTACGGATTTAATCCGTTCCGCCAGAAGGCTTTCAAAATCTTCAATATCGGGGGCTGCGCCGTTGATGATGGCGACCGCGCTGATGGCCATGCTTGCGTGTCGATCCGGATCATGAGCGCCGAGGAGGCCAGCATCCAAAGTCGTCAGTTGTCCCATGACAAGTCCCCACCGTCAATTTTTTGAATGCGTACCAGTATCCGTCCCAGCCCGGGAAAACGGTACACCTGCAAAGTAAACAATGTGTTTAGTACTTGAAGATGTGTTTAACAGCGCTGTGGGGGTCGTCTGGCCGTGCTCGCGAGGGGCGCAGCGGGCAATCGAACAAAGTTTCGATAGACTGCGCGGTATGGGCTGGGGTAACGGACCGCCGAGCTGGGCGGAGATGGAGCGGCTTCTCGACGGCAAGCCGCGCCATGCCGGTGCACCGGTTGCAGCCGAGCCGGTGCCAGACGAGGGCCCATGGTCGCGCAAGCGCGGGACGTATCAGCCTCCCGAGCACGAGGGCCGGGTCCACTCGTCCGTCGCGTACGCCGAGCTGCACGCGCATTCGGCATACAGCTTTCTCGACGGGGCCAGCACGCCGGAGGAGCTGGTCGAAGAGGCCGCCCGGCTGGATCTGCGAGCGCTAGCGCTGACCGACCACAACGGCCTGTACGGGGCAGTGCGGTTCGCCGAAGCGGCCGCGGAGCTTGACGTGCGCACGGTATTCGGCGCCGAGCTGTCGCTGGAATCCGAGGCCCGCACCGAGCAGCCGGACCCACCTGGCCCGCACCTGTTGGTGCTGGCCCGGGGTCCGGAAGGCTACCGACGGTTGTCGCGGCAACTGGCCGCGGCGCATCTTGCCGGGGGTGAGAAGGGCAAGCTGCGTTACGACTTCGACGCGCTGACCGAGGCGGCCGGTGGGCACTGGCACATTCTGACGGGATGCCGGAAAGGCCATGTGCGCCAGGCGTTTTCCGAAGGAGGTCCGGGTGCGGCGCAGCGGGCGCTGGCCGATCTGGTGGACCGGTTCGGCGCCGGCCGGGTCAGCATCGAGTTGACCCATCATGGTCAACCGCTCGACGACGAACACAACGGGGCGCTGGCCGAGCTGGCGCCGCGCTTTGGTGTCGGGGTCGTCGCCACCACCGGAGCGCATTTCGCCCATCCGGCACGCCGCCGGCTGGCCATGGCGATGGGTGCCATCCGGGCCCGGCAGTCCCTGGACTCTGCCGCCGGGTGGCTGGCTCCGCTGGGCGGCTCACACCTGCGCTCGGGCGAGGAGATGGCCCGGCTGTTCGCTTGGTCACCCGAGGCGGTGACCGCCGCCGCCGAGCTCGGCGAGCAGTGCGCGTTCGGGCTGGCGCTCATAGCGCCACAGCTGCCGCCGTTCGACGTACCCGACGGGCACACCGAGGACAGTTGGCTGCGCCAGTTGGTCCTGGCGGGCGCCGGTGACCGCTACGGGCCGCCCGAGCGGGCATCGAAAGCGTACTCGCAAATCGAACATGAGCTGAAAGTCATTGCGAAACTGAGGTTTCCGGGCTATTTCCTAGTGGTGCACGACATCGCCCGATTTTGCCGCCAGAACTACATCCTGTGTCAGGGCAGGGGATCGGCGGCCAACTCCGCGGTTTGTTATGCCCTCGGCGTCACCGCCGTCGATCCGGTGGCCAACGAGCTGTTGTTCGAGCGCTTCCTCTCGCCGGCCCGCGACGGGCCACCCGACATCGACATCGACATCGAGTCGGATCAGCGGGAAAAGGTTATCCAGTACGTCTACGACAAATACGGCCGCGACTACGCCGCCCAGGTCGCCAACGTCATCACCTATCGGGGGCGCAGCGCTGTGCGCGACATGGCCCGCGCCCTGGGTTTCTCGCAGGGTCAGCAGGATGCGTGGAGCAAGCAGATCAGCCACTGGGACGGGCTCGCCGATTCTCCTGACATAGAGGACATTCCGCCACAGGTGATCGACCTGGCCACCCAGATCCGGAATCTGCCGCGGCATATGGGTATTCATTCCGGCGGCATGGTGATCTGTGACCGCCCGATTGCCGACGTGTGCCCGGTGGAGTGGGCCCGCATGGAGAATCGCAGCGTCCTGCAGTGGGACAAAGACGACTGTGCGGCAATCGGTTTGGTGAAGTTCGACCTGCTGGGGCTGGGCATGCTCTCGGCGCTGCACTATGCGATAGACCTGGTGGCCGAGCACGAGGGCATCGAGGTGGATTTGGCCCGCATCGACCTCTCCGAGCCGGCGGTGTACGAGATGCTGGCCCGTGCCGATTCCGTCGGTGTGTTCCAGGTGGAGTCGCGAGCGCAGATGGCCACCTTGCCCAGGCTTAAGCCGCGGGAGTTCTACGACCTGGTGGTGGAGGTCGCGCTGATCCGCCCCGGACCCATCCAGGGCGGATCGGTGCACCCGTACATCCGGCGCCGCAACGGCCTCGACCCGGTCGTCTACGAACACCCTTCTATGGCGCCGGCATTGCGAAAGACCTTGGGAGTGCCGCTGTTTCAGGAACAGCTGATGCAGCTGGCGGTCGACTGCGCGGGCTTCTCCGCCGCCGAGGCCGACCAACTGCGGCGCGCCATGGGGTCCAAGCGCTCCGCCGAACGGATGCGACGGCTGCGCGGCCGGTTCTACGACGGCATGCGTAGGCTGCACGGCGCCGACGACGAGCTGATCGACCGGATCTACGAAAAGCTGGAGGCGTTCGCCAATTTCGGCTTCCCGGAGAGCCATGCGCTGTCCTTCGCCTCGTTGGTGTTCTACTCGTCGTGGTTCAAGCTGCACCACCCGGCGGCGTTCTGCGCGGCGCTGCTGCGCGCCCAGCCGATGGGTTTCTATTCGCCACAGTCGCTGGTGGCCGACGCGCGCCGGCACGGCGTGGTGGTGCGCGGACCCGACGTCAACGCCAGCCTGGCGCACGCCACTTTGGAGAACAGCGGAACGGAGGTCCGCCTCGGTCTGGCCGCCGTCCGCCATATCGGTCAGGATCTCGCCGAGAAGCTGGCCGACGAACGAAAGACCAACGGCCCGTTTACCTCTCTGCTGGACCTGACGTCCCGGGTGCAGTTGAGCGTGCCGCAGACCGAAGCGCTGGCGACGGCCGGAGCGCTGGGCTGCTTTGGCATGTCGCGGCGGGAGGCGCTGTGGGCGGCCGGGGCCGCGGCCACCCAACGCCCGGACCGGTTACCCGGGGTTGGCTCGTCGTCGCACATCCCGGCGTTGCCAGGCATGAGCGAACTGGAGTTGGCCGCCGCAGACGTGTGGGCCACCGGCATTTCCCCGGACAGTTATCCGACGCAGTTCCTGCGGGCGGACCTGGATGCGATGGGGGTGCTGCCCGCCGATGCGCTGCTTAGCGTGCCCGACGGCGACCGGGTGCTGATCGCCGGGGCGGTGACCCATCGGCAGCGACCCGGGACCGCGCAAGGGGTGACGTTCATCAACCTCGAGGACGAGACCGGGATGGTCAACGTGCTGTGTACGCCGGGGGTGTGGGCGCGGCACCGCAAGCTGGCGAACACGGCGGCGGCGCTGTTGATCCGCGGCCAGGTCCAAAACGCCAGTGGCGCTGTCACCGTCGTGGCTGAGCGGATGGGACGCATCAGCCTGACGGTGGGGTCCAAGTCGCGCGACTTCCGTTGAACACCCCGCACGAAGGTGCGCAAAATGCCAGCAACCGCCTGAAACCAAGCGGCGTGCCGGGTACAAACACGCACGCTCACCTAACCAGATCCGTTGCCGAGCGTGCGCAGAATGCCGGCTATCCACGGCGTGGCGTGTACAGACACGCACGCTCGGCGCAGGGGGTAGCGGCCGAAGGTAACCTCCCCGACATGACCCTCAATCTGTCCGTCGACGAAGTCCTGCGCACCACCCGCTCGGTTCGCAAACGCCTGGACTTCGACAAGCCGGTGCCGCGCGAGGTGCTGATGGAATGCCTCGATCTGGCGCTGCAGGCGCCCACCGGGTCCAACGCGCAAGGCTGGCAATGGGTTTTCGTCGAGGATGCCGCCAAAAAGAAGGCGATCGGCGACGTCTATCTCGCCAACGCCCGGGGCTACCTCAGCTCGCCCGCACCCAAATACACCGATGGCGACACCCGCGGTGAGCGGATGGGTCGTATCCGTGACTCGGCCACCTATCTCGCCGAGCACATGCACGAAGCGCCGGTCCTGATGGTCCCGTGCCTGCGAGGCCGCGAAAACAACTCACCGTTGGGTGGTGTGTCGTTCTGGGCGTCGCTGTTCCCGGCGGCCTGGAGCTTCTGCCTGGCGCTGCGGTCCCGCGGCTTGGGCTCGTGCTGGACGACGCTGCATCTGCTCGACAACGGCGAGCGCAAGGTTGCCGAGGTGCTCGGCATTCCCTACGACGAATACAGCCAGGGCGGGCTGTTTCCGATCGCCTATACCAAAGGCACCGACTTCCGGCCAGCCAAGCGGCTGCCCGCCGAGAGCCTGACGCACTGGAACAGCTGGTAATTAGCCCGGGTTGCCGTCATTGCCGCGGGTGCCATTGAAGGCGTCGCCGCCGAGGCCGTCGGCGCCGGGCTCGCCGTTTGTACTGGTAAAGTCACCGGTGCCGATGCCGCCCGCTTGTCCGCTGCCGGGGGTGCCATGGGCGCCGCCGGCGCCGCCGGTGCCGCCCCCGCCGCCATTGCCGGAGTTGCCCTGCAGACCGGCCAGCAACCCGCCGCGTCCGCCGGTGCCGGCCTGCCCCCCGTCACCCCCGTCGCCGCCAGTTCCCCCATAACCAGCGTCACCACCAGCGCCGCCGTCACCGCCGTGGGCCCCGAGAATCGGGCTAAATGCGTTGCCGCCGACGGCGCCGTCGTCGCCCACGCCACCTCCGCCGCCCACACCACCCACGCCTCCGATGCCACCGTTGCCGCCGTTGCCGCCTGTACCGATCAGCCAACCGCCGGCGCCGCCCGCACCGCCGGAGCCGCCCGCGCCTCCGTGCCCGCCGGTACCGCCGCTACCACCGTTGCCGGCGTTGCCGCCATCGCCTCCGAATGCCTGGGTGCCTGCGGCGTTGTTACCATTCTGGTTGGCGGTGGTGAAGCCACCGGCACCCCCGTTACCGCCGATGTCGCCGTTTCCGCCGGCGGCGCCGTTGCCGCCGTTGCCGCCGTTGCCGCCGCTGCCGACCAGCCACCCGCCGCGACCGCCGGCACCGCCGGCGCCGCCAGCACCGCCGGCCTGGCCGTTCGCGCCGGTACCGCCAGCACCGCCGGTACCGCCGTCACCGCCGAAGGAGGCGCCGGAGGATGCGGCCCGCCCGCCGGTGCCGCCCGCGCCGCCGTTGGCAGCGCCATCACCGCCGGTGGCGCCGTGTCCGCCGTTACCTGCCTGGGCAATCGACGTGTTGTTCGCGTTGAGATTGGCGTCGCCGCCAGGGCCGCCTGTGCCGCCATTGACACCGATCCCCCCTGCCGTGCCGTCGCCGCCGTTCTCTCCTGTGACACTGGTTCCGTTCTGGGAAAGTATGTTGCTGTCGCCGGCGGCGCCGTTGAGCGCGGGGTTTGTGACGGGGGTGGGGTTGACGCCGTCGCTGCCGGTCAGGCCGTTGCCGCCTTGGCCGCCGCTGCCCCCGTTGCCCCACAACCCGGCGGCGCCGCCAGCGCCCCCGTTGCCGCCGGCACCGCCCGCGATGATGGCGTTCCCGCCGATGCCGCCGTTTCCGCCGCTGCCGTACAACCAGCCGCCGTTGCCGCCGGCACCACCGGCGGCAACGGCTCCGCCGGCTCCACCAGCTCCGCCGTTGCCGATCAATCCGGCGTTGCCGCCGTTGCCGCCGGCCATTGCGGGGGTGGCGCTGCTGTTGTAGCCGGCGCCCCCATTGCCGAACAGCAGACCGCCATCTTGCCCGTTGGGGTTGGTTGCGGTGCCCGCCGCACCGTCGCCGATCAGCGGGCGACCGAGCAGCGTCTGGGTGGGCGCGTTGATCGCATTCAGCAGATTCTGCTGGACGTTGGCGGCCTCGGCGAGGGCATACGAGCCGCCAGCGCCGGTCAACGCCTGAACAAACTGATCGTGGAACGCCGTCGCCTGCGCGGCCACCTGCTGATAGCTCACCGCGTGACCGGAAAACAGCGACGCCAAGGCAGCCGAGACCTCATCGGCACCGGCGGCCAGCTAGCCCCGTGGTGCGGGAGGCCGCCGCCGCATTCGCGGCACTTAGCACAGAACCGATGTTCAACAGGTCCGACGCGGCCGCCGCCAGCGCCTCCGGGACTGCCACCACAAACGACATCACAACTCACCTGTCAGCACATGCCTCGCGAGACCCAACACTCGGACGCTATCGCAATGTGGGCCAACAGATCTGGGGTTTGCGGCAGATTCATTGACGGCAACCCCTTCGCCGCGCAGCTGCGGCGAGGCGCCGCACGCAGCCCCGATGAGCATTCTCTCGTCGGCGCTGGGTAACAGATCCTGCGGTGGCGAACGCGAGCGGTACCAGACGCATCGCGGAGCTTGCTCGCGATGGCAGACCATTACTTATCGAGCTCACCGAGCAGGGGTGTTGGCCGCCGCGGCAACCGATATCGCAGACCGCGTCACCGTCGCGGTAGGACGCCCGCTCAGTGACCTGCCGGCTACCGCAGTGCTGGTACGGCCGGATGGTTACGTGGTCTGGGCGTCGTCATCGCCGGCACTCGACGCCGGGGCAAAAAAGCGGGGCCTCTGTCCCCCATTCGTACTACCGAAATGTCCTCCGGGGTTGCCCAGTTGGTGGACAGCGTTGCCGCGTCGTGTCAGGCAACCTGACGTACGACCAGTGTTCTGGTGCAGATGCCCAGTTGTCGAAGAGGAGATTCCCGTGAACCACGAGGTCTTGTTCCAAGAGGTGGAAACCGTGTATACCTACCCCGTCTATGAGGTTGACACCATCATTTAGCAATTGAATTGCGGTGCTGCGGAAGCAGGCTCGCCGACGGCTTTGACGCTGAGCCTGCTTCCGGCACCGCTCCACGAGGCCGGAACCTGGCCTAAACCGCGCCCGAATAGCCATGCTGCCGCCAGGCCTCGTAGACGGCCACGGCGGCGGCATTGGCTAGATTCAGTGAGCGCCGACCCGCCAGCATCGGAATGCGCACCTGACCCGTGATGTGATCGTCGGCCAGGGTCGCCGCGTCCAGCCCCGTGGGTTCCGGTCCGAACATCAACACGTCGCCGGCCCGGTAGCCGATGTCGGTGAACATGGTGGTCGCATGCGTGCTGAACGCGAACACCCGCGCCGGCAGCAGCGCATTCCATGCGTCATCGAGCGACGCGTGAACGGTGACCGAGGCCAGGTCGTGATAGTCCAGGCCGGCCCGCCGCAGCTTGGGTTCGGACAAATCGAAACCCAGCGGCTCCACCAGATGCAGTTCGCAGCCGGTCGCGGCCGCGGTCCGGATGGCGTTGCCCGTGTTGGGGGCGATGCGGGGGGAGTAGAACAGCAGCCGGAACACCTGCTGATCATGACAAAGTTTGCCCGACTTGGTTGTCGGCGTCCGTCCGGCCTTGGCGGGTCCGCTCTGCTCGGTAACAATTGTGGAGACCTTGGCTTAACCTCAGGGGGGCCTGTCATACTCGTCGGATTGCCAGGCGTTTACCGTTCGTGCGCCCCTGGATTTGGCGGAATATTGCAGGAAGTTTCATGAGCCTCTCGTTTGTTCGAGCGCTGCAAATGGGTGCGGCCGGTAGTACGGCCGCAATGCCATGACCATGTTCGCCCGCCCGACCAGCCCGGTCGCGGCGGTTCCCCCCGGCATGCCGGCTGTCCAAGCACCCCAACCGGCGCCAAAACGTCAGAAACGGCCGCCGGCCTGGTCGCTGCGCAATTGGCCGGTGCGGTGGAAGGTCTTTGCGATTGCGCTGGTGCCGCTGATCCTGGCGACGGCTTTCGGAACGCTGCGTGTCGAGGGCGCGTGGGCCAGCTCCGGTGAGCTGCGGCTGGTCGCGGCCCGTGCCGACGTGATACCGGCGATCACCAAATACATGTCGGCGCTGGACGTCGCGTTGCTGGCCAGCTCCACCGGACACGACGTAGAGGGGGCAAAGAAGAACTTCGCGGCCCGCAAGTATGAGCTACAGACGCGGCTGGCCAACACCGACGTGATCCCCGATGTGCGGTCGGGCGTCAACACGTTACTCAATGGCGGGCAGGCGCTACTGGACAAGGTGCTGGCCAACAGCATCGGGCTGCGCGATCGGGTGACTACCTACGCGCCGCTGTTGTTGACGGCCGAGGAGGCGATCAACGCGTCGGTGCGCGTCGACAGCGAGCAGATCCGGGCCCAGGTCCAGGGCCTGAGCCGGGCCGTCGGTGCCCGCGGGCAGATGACGTTGCAGGAGATTCTGGTAACGCGCGGCGCCGATCTTCCCGAGCCGCAGTTGCGTACCTCGATGATCACCCTGGCCGGCACCGAACCGTCGACGCTGTTCGGAATGAGCGAGGTGCTCGGTGTCGGCTCGCCGGATGCCAAGAACCTGCAGCAGCAAATGGTTGCGCGGATGGCGATCATGTCGGACCCGGCCAGCTCGCTCGTCGACAACCCCGAGCTGCTGCGCTCGATCGGGATCACTAAAGACATCGCCGAACAGATCATCAACGACGCCACCACGTCGGTGACGAAGTCGGTGCAGAGCCAGGCCACCGCGCGGCGCGACGCCGCCATCCGCGACGCCGTGCTGGCTTTGACCGCCATCGCGGTCGCGCTGGTCATCGTGCTGTTGGTGGCGCGCGCGCTCGTCGGGCCGCTGCGGGTATTGCGCGACGGCGCGCTGAAAGTCGCCCACACCGATCTCGACGGTGAGATCGCCCAGGTAAGGGCCGGCGCCGAGCCGGTCCCCGAGCCGTTGGCGGTCTACACCACCGAGGAAATCGGCCAGGTCGCCCATGCGGTCGACGAGTTGCACACCCAGGCCCTGCTGCTCGCTGGTGACGAGGCGCGGTTGCGGCTCCTGATCAACGACATGTTCGAAACCATGTCGCGGCGCAGCCGTTCCCTGGTCGACCAGCAGCTCAAGCTCATCGACCAGCTGGAACGCAACGAGGAGGATCCCGAGCGGCTCGACAGCCTGTTCCGGCTGGACCACCTGGCCGCCCGGTTGCGTCGCAATAGTGCCAACCTGCTGGTGCTTGCGGGTGCCCAGATTTCGCGCGACCAGCGCGAGCCGGTGCCGCTGTCGACCGTGATCAGCGCCGCCGTGTCCGAGGTCGAGGACTATCGCCGTGTCCAGATCGGTGGGGTGGCCGACTGCACGGTGATCGGTGCCGCCGCCGGCGGGGTCATCCATCTCCTTGCCGAATTGGTCGACAACGCGCTGAGCTACTCGCCGCCCGACACATCGGTTCGGGTTTCGGCTGTCCGCGGCAGCGAAGGTGGTGTTTTGTTGCGGATCGCCGACGCCGGGTTGGGCATGACCGACGCCGACCGACGCATCGCCAATATGCGGTTGCAGTCCGGAGGTGAGGTCAGCCCGGAGAATGCCCGGCACATGGGTCTTTTCGTGGTCGGCCGGCTGGCCGCGCGCCACGGCCTCCGGGTGGGATTGCGCGGCCCGGCCGCCGGCGAATCGGGGACCGGCACCACCGCCGAGGTCTACCTGCCGCTGTCGGTGCTCGTCGAAGGCCAGGAAGGCCAGGCGGGCCAGGAAGGCCAGGCGGGCCAGGCAGGCCAGCCGCCCAAGCCCCGCGGCGGGGTATTCATCATCTCGCCGCCCAAAGCCAAGCCCGCGCAGCCGGCGGGCGCACCGGCCGCTCACGCTCGCGCATCAGACCAGAATGGCTCGCAAACCTCTGGACCACCCGTCACGTTGTTGCCGCGCCGCAATCCGGGGTCCAGCGGCATCACCGACGTTCCCGACCAGCCGGTCGAGCCGCAGCAGCGACCCAAGCGAGAGCTGAAAACGCCGTGGTGGGAGGACGGGTTTCAGCAAGAGCACAAGCCAGCCAAAGCGGCAACGGACACCTCGGCGTTTTTTGCGCGGCGCCCGTCGGCCCCTGCCAAGCCCGCGCCGTCTGCCAAGCCCGCGTCGCATGCCCGGTCCGCACCGGCTGCCAAGCCCGCGTCGCATGCCCGGTCCGCGCCGGCTGCCAAGCCCGCGCCGCCTGCCCGGTCCGCGCCGGCTGCCAAGCCCGCGCCCAAACCGTCGGGGCCCGCCGATGACGACGTGATCTACCAGCGCATGCTGTCGGAGATGATGGGCGATCCGCACGAGCTGGCCCAAATCGCCGATCTGGATTGGAAATCGGTGTGGGACCGCGGGTGGACGGCGGCCGCCGAGGCCGAGGACAAGCCCGTGGACGCCCGCACCGACCATGGCCTGCCGGTGCGCACACCCGGCGCCCGACTAGTGCCCGGCGCCCCCCAGCCCACAACCGGGGAACCCGATCGGCAATGAACGCACGGTCGTCGGACAGCCCACTGGACTGGCTGGTATCGAAGTTCGCCCGTGAGGTGCCCGGTGTGGCGCACGCCTTGTTGGTGTCGGTCGACGGGCTGCCGGTCGCGGCCAGCGAGCATCTTCCACGCGAACGCGCCGATCAGTTGGCGGCGGTGGCTTCCGGGTTGGCCAGCCTGGCCTCCGGCGCCGCGCAGCTGTTCGAGGGTGGGCCGGTGCTGCAGTCGGTGGTCGAGATGCAGAACGGCTTTTTGCTGCTGATGCGCGTCGGTGACGGGTCGAATCTGGCGACGTTGGCGGTGAGCGGCTGCGATATCGGCCAGATCGGTTACGAGATGGCCCTTCTTGTCGAACGGGTGGGCGGCGTTGTCCAGTCTTCCCGGCGCTAGCGACCAGCCGGCGAACTTGGTCCGCCCGTACACGCTGACCGCGGGACGGACCGACACCCACGTCGACCTGCCGCTGGAAGCGCCGGTCCAGGCACTGCAGTCGGGGCCGGCTAACCAGTGGCCGCCAAACGATGTGCGGGACAGCATCATCCAGCGGTGCGTGAACAGCCCCTCGGTCGCCGAAATCGCGGCCCAGCTGGATTTGCCGGTGGGCGTTGCGCGCGTCCTGGTCGGCGATCTGGTCAGCTCCGGCTACCTTCGGGTGCACAGGACCTTGACCGACCGTTCCAGCCGCGACGAGCGCCGCGAACTCATAGGAAGGACCCTGCGTGGCCTCCAAGCACTCTGAGCCGCACTCCGAGCCGCATTCTGAGGCGCGCGCCACCGCGGCCCATGCCTCCACCAAAATCGTCATCGCGGGCGGGTTCGGTGTCGGCAAGACCACCTTCGTCGGCGCCGTCTCGGAAATCATGCCACTACGCACCGAGGCGATGGTCACCGATGCCTCGACGGGCGTCGACATGCTCGAGGCCACCCCGGACAAGCGGACCACCACGGTCGCGATGGACTTCGGCCGCATCACCCTGGCCGACGATCTGGTGCTCTACCTGTTCGGCACCCCGGGCCAGCGCCGGTTCTGGTTCATGTGGGACGACCTGGTACGCGGTGCAATCGGGGCGATCATCCTCGTCGACTGCCGGCGCCTGCAGGACAGCTTCGCCGCAGTCGACTTCTTCGAACACCGCAACCTGCCGTTCCTGATCGCGGTTAACGAATTCGACGGCGCGCCAAGGTATCCCGCTGAGGAAGTGCGCAAGGCGCTGACGCTGCCCGCCGACGTTCCGGTGCTCAGCATCGATGCCCGCAATCGCAGGTCGGCCACCGACGCGCTGATCGCGGTGAGTGAATACGCGCTGGCCAGCCTGAGTCCCAACTGACCGCGTTGCACGAATGGACTGATCGCGAGTTCACCGGCCGGGATTTTCGCGACGAGGACCTGAGCCGGCTCTGCACGCAGCGAGTGGTGTTCAGCGAATGCGATTTCAGCGGCGTCAACCTGGCCGAGTCGCAGCACCGCGGATCGGCGTTTAGAAACTGCACCTTCCAGCGAACGACGCTGTGGCACAGCACATTTGCCCAATGCAGCATGCTGGGCTCGGTGTTCGAGCGGTGCCGGCTGCGGCCGGTGACGTTCGACGAGGTGGATTTCACGCTGGCCGTGCTCGGCGGCAACGACCTGCGCGGTGTCGACCTGAGCGGCTGCCGGCTGCGTGAAACCAGCCTGGTAGAGACCGACCTGCGCACGTGCGTGCTGCGCGGCGCCGACCTGCGCGGTGCGCGGACCACCGGCGCCCGGTTGGACCAAGCCGACCTGCGGGGCGCGACCATGGACCCGTCGTTGTGGACAACCGCGTCGCTGACGGGCGCGCGCGTCGACGTGCCGCAAGCCCTGGCCTTTGCGCTGGCGCACGGGCTTCGTCTGGACGCGTAGCGCTGGGCCGAGCAGACGCAAAAGCCCCCATTTTCCAGGGAAAATGGGGGCTTTTGCGTCTGCTCGCCCCACCCGGTCAGCGCGGTAGCAGGCCGACGATGCCCTGGTGATGTGCCACCTCGAAGGTGACGTGCGGCCCGTCAGGCCGTCCGAGGTTGATGACCAGCCCGTCGTGGATGTCAACCCGCGGCACCCGGCGGCCGTCGACGAAGATCCCGTTCGAAGAACCGTTGTCGATTGCGATCCAGCCCGCCTGCTCGAACCGCAGCAGCAGGTGCACGCGGTCAATCAAGGGGTGCGCGACGCGCAGGTCGGCGTGAAGATCACTCCCGACCGTCACATCCGAGCCCGCCGCGAAGCTGCCCTGTGACCGCTCAGACCGAACTGTCAGCACGGGCCGCCGAGCTGGGGTCATCACCCCACATTAGTCGCGTGTGCACTAGCGCCGCCTCAGCCGGATCTTCCACCAAACGATGCCGCTGTAGACGACGCACAACACCCCGAGCATTGCCATGTCGAACAGCCAAGCGCTCGGCTTGTGCACCCAATGCTGGTCCTTCGGCTTGACCGGACCCGGTACCAGCTTCTCGATGTCGACCGTCGAACACGATGCCGCGTAGCCCCAGCGCGCCGGCGTTGCCCACGACAGCTGGTCGAGCAAGAACCGGTCGGTCACCCAGATCATCCCGCCCGAGAACACCAGCTGCGACATGATCGCCAACACCAGCATCGGCATGATCTGGTCTTGCGAGTGGGCCAGCGCCGACAGGGCCAAGCCGAGAATTGCCGACGCCACACACGTCGCGGCGATCGTCACGAACAGTTCGAAGCCGACACTGCCCAACATCACAGCGTCGGTGGGAGGGTAGCCCCAGCCAATGATCGTGATGATCGTCGCGATCGCGGCCTGGATGATCGCAAACCCGCTGAATACAACGATCTTGGCGCCCAGATAGGCCCCCGTCGCTAGGCCGACGGCCTGTTCGCGCCGGAAAATGGCACGCTCGCCGACCAGGTCACGAATCGTGAGCGCGCAGCCCATGAAAACGCCGCCGACGTTGAGCATCACCAGGATCTGCCCCGGCTGGTCCGGGTTGCTACTTATGGCCTCGGCAACGCCAAACCCGGTCTCGCCGCGAACCGTCATGGCGAGGACACCGATCAAGAACGGCAAAACCGCCAGGAATACCGTGTACCCGCGGTCGGACACCACCAGCCGAACCTGGCGACGGGCGATGGTGGAGAACTGGCGGAAAACACTGGTGTGCACCGGTTCGCCCAGGTCAGCTGGGCTGGTTTCGGCCGGAGCGAGCGGCGGCTTGTTTTCGGCAAGGAAGCGCCGGTTGGCCTCGTCGGGATCGGCTCCCACGTTGGCGAAGATGTCGGCCCAGTTGGTGGTGCCCATCGCGGCACCGATCTGGCTGGGTGGGCCTAGGAACGCGGTCTTGCCGCCGGGTGCGATCAACAGCAGCTGATCGCACACATCGAGGTAGGACACCGAGTGCGTGACGACCAGCACCACGCGGCCGGCGTCAGCCAGTTGACGCAACATCATCATCACCTGACGGTCCAGCGCTGGATCCAGCCCCGTGGTCGGCTCGTCGAGGATCAACAGTGACGGCCCGGTAAGCAGTTCGAGCGCCACCGAGGCGCGCTTGCGCTGTCCACCGGACAGCTTGTCGACGCGGGTGTCGGCGTGCTTGGTCAGCTCGAGTTCCTCGAGCACCTGGGCAACCGCCTGGGCCCGGTCGCCTTTGCTGGTGTCCGGCGGAAGCCGCAACTCGGCGGCGTAGCCGAGCGCCTGGTTGACGGTCAGCTGGCGGTGCACGACGTCGTCCTGAGGGACCATGCCGATCCTGCTGCGCATGGACGCGTACTCGGCGTGGATGTTGTGGCCCTCGAAGGTCACCATGCCGGACGTGGGGCTGGTATATCCGGCGACCAACCTGGACAGCGTTGTCTTACCCGCGCCGGATCCGCCAATGATGGCGGTCAGCGTGCCGGGCCTGGCGGTGAGCGAGATGTGGTCGAGCAGTTGCTTTCCGTCGACGCTGAAGCAGACACCTTTGACCTCGAGGCCGCCGGTGCGCGTCGCGGCCTCGGTGCGGCGTATCAGGGTGTCGCGGGTGAAGACCAGGTCGACGTTGCCGATGGTGACCACGTCGCCGTCGCTCAAGATCGCGGACCCGACCCGGACCCCATTGACGAAGGTCCCGTTCACGCTGTGGGCGTCGCGGATCTCCGGGCCCAGCGGTGTCTGGGTCAAGAACGCGTGGTGACGTGATGCCAGGACGTCCTGGATGACGATGTCGTTGTCGGTGGCGCGGCCGATCGTGATGGAGTCGACGGGCCTTTCGGGCGCCCCGGCCCGCGGCCGCAGGGCCTGGAACACCTTCGTCGCCAGGTTCGCGACCTCGGGCGGCTTGGTGATGTGGGGCCGCATCTGGCCGGGCGGCCCGGGTGGCGCGGCGACATTCGACGGCGGGGCCGCCGGGCCGGGCGGATGCCCGGGTTGCCAGGGCGCCGAGCTGCTCGGATATATGGGTTGGCCGGGTGCACCCAGCGGGGGTGGCGGCGGAGACGTCCGTGCCGGGGCTGGCGGGGCCCAGGTTGGGTGGTGTCCCGATGGCGGCGGTGCCGGCTGCGCCGGGTGCCAGCCCGCCTGGGTCGCGACGATGGGCATCGAGTTGGTTTGCGGTGGGCGCCCGGCCATCCCCACGTGCCGCCCGACCTCAAATCTCAGCAGCGGCCCGTCGGGATTTCCGATGTTGATGCTCTGGCCGTCGTAGATCTCGACCACCGGGACGCGGCGACCGTTGGCATACGTCCCGTTCAGTGAATTGTTGTCGATCGCCAGCCACCGGCCCTGATCGAAGCGCAGCAAAAGATGGGCACGCGAGATCAGTGGATGCGTGACGCGCATATCGGCGCGCAGATCGCGTCCAACCACCACGTCGTGGCCCGCCGCGAAGGTGCGTTCCGACCCGTCGTAGCGAACGGTCAGCGCTGGTGGTGCTGGTGGGGGCATCGAGTTAACTGTATCTAAGGCTGGGGTTACGCCGGGATGTTGTGTCCGCCGGCGCGACAATTGGTGATTCGCACCGGTCCCTTAGGTATATCGGCCGGTTATGGACCGGGACCTCCCCGTGACCTGCCTCGATAATTTCTGGTTATGGCACCTAAGCCAAAAAATGTTAGACGCCTGGCGCTGCCCGCAGGCATCCTTTGGGATGCACGGGATCTGTCACCAGGGGATCTTGCCCGCGAGAACGAATCATCGTATGCGTTGGCAGTCCGCGTAACAGCCTTAACGGCAGACACTGTGGTCGATTGACTGCGGTGCGATATGCGGTAACCGCTCATCGGTGCGGAAGGAGGTGATCCCATGGCCCACGAACTTCTGTTCGTCGAAGACGAGGCAACGTACCGGCTCCACTTCGTCTGCTTCTATTTCAACGGAGACTGCATCGACTAAAGCTGCGATGCAGTCCGCCAGGATGGCGCTAGTGGGGGCTCGTTGTCGAGCAACGAACCCCCGCTATGCCCGCCAATGTTGTTCCCGCATAGCGGTTTTCGCGCGGCAAGTAACGATGGAGTCCACGTCGCGTCAGCCCGACCCCAATCGTCCGCACCTCGAGGACCTTGCGCCCATGTCTGAATCGTGTGCAGTAGCCACCGTAGGCCCGGATTGGTCGCAATGGCCGATGCGGGTACTGGGCCACGCCGATCCCACCACCATCGCCCACCGGGCGGGGACCTACCGCATCATCTCTCCCGAGCAGACCTGGCAGGCCGTGCAGCCGATGCTGGAGCCCGCGGGGATCACCCGCGTCGCCGATCTCACCTGGCTCGATGATCTCGGGATTCCCACCGTACAGGCGGTGCGGCCCGATTCGCTGACGCTTTCGGTCAGTCAAGGCAAGGCCCCTACCCACCGTGCCGCCCAAGTTTCTGCGGTCATGGAATCGCTGGAGATCTGGCACGCCGAAAACGTCACGCCCGACCTGGTTTCCATGAGCACAACCGAGATCGCAGCCGCACTGACCTACGATCCCGCGCAGCTGCTCCGGCCGGCGCGCAGCTTCTACCATCCGGGCGCCAAGCTGGACTGGATGACCGCGACGACGCTGTTGACCGGCTGCCAAACCTGGGTGCCGTGGCAGGCGGTTATGGTCAACGCGTCGGTCGAGAACCGTTGGGACCCACCGATGTTCTCGATGGACACCACGGGGTTGGCCTCCGGCAACAGCTACTGGGAGGCCAGTCTGCATGGGTTGTACGAAGTCATGGAACGCCACGCCATGGCCGCGGGCGAACCCGGTACCACGCTATTCGAGGTACCTCTCGACGACGTCGCCGACTCCCAGTGCGCCGAGCTGGTCGATGTGATTCACCGGGCCGGAAGCGAACTGAAGATCGCGCGCATCGATACGTGGGACGGTTTCTATTGTTATACCGCCGAATTGTGTTCGCGCATGCACGGGGTGCCGTTCAGCGGCTTCGGCTTGCACCACGATCCCAACGTGGCGTTATCCCGGGCGATCACCGAAGCCGCGCAATCGAGGCTGACGGTGATCAGCGGAGCCCGCGAGGATCTGTCGCCGGCGTTGTACCACCGTTTCGCCCGAGTACACGCTTACGGCCAGCTGCGGCCAACCAAGCGGCACGTGCCTGCCGCCGAACCCACACCATGGCACGTTTCCGACACCGGCTCGCTGAGTGACCTGTTGGCTACGGCGGCAACGGCGGTGGCCGCCGTGTCAGGAACCGAGCCGCTGGCAGTCGTGTGCGATCTCGCCGGCAGCTGCGTCCCGGTAGTGAAGGTACTTGCGCCGGGCCTGACGACAGCACACTCCCCGATGCGCACCCCCTTACAGGAGTCGGCATGACGGCCGCCGGCCGGATCGTGGTGACCGCCGGGCCCACCATCAGCATCGACGATATCCACACCGTGGTGCCCAATGCCGAAGTCGTGCCCCCTATTTCGTTCGCCGACGCTCTGCGCTACGGGCTGGAGCCGGGCGATACGCTGCTGATTGTCGACGGGCTTTTCTTCCAACACGCGCCGGTGCGACACAAAGAGCTATTGACGTTGCTGGACGGCGGCATTCGCGTCGTCGGCTCGTCCAGCATGGGCGCGCTGCGCGCCGCCGAGCTCCATCCCTTCGGAATGGAAGGCTACGGTTGGGTATTCGAAGGCTACCGCGACGGAAATTTGGACGCCGACGACGAAGTCGCCATGGTCCATGGAGAGCCCGAAGACGGCTACCCGGTGTTCGTCGACGCGCTGGTCAACATTCGCCACACGCTGGGCCGCGCCGTCGAGATCGGTTTGTTATCGGCTCAATTAGCGGCTGACCTCATCGAAACGGCCCGCCGCATGCCGTTCACAGCGCGCACCTGGCACCGCCTGCTGGCCGCTGTCGGTGTACCTGAGATCAGTTGTCTGGCAAAGCAACTGCAGGAGCTGCGCGTCGACATCAAACACGCCGATGCCCTGGTCGCATTGCACAACATCGTCGAAGGCCACCGTGGCGGCGCGGCGAGCCGCCCTCGTCCGCCGCGAACCATCTGGTCGCAACGCTGGCAACAACGCTGGGCGCCAACCATTCCGGTTGCTAGCACCAACCAAAGCCATACCCAAACCACCGTCGAGGTCCGCGACACCGATGTCCTCGCCCTGCTGAGCGTGTGCGCCACCGACCGATGGGCCTACCTACCCGCCCTGGAACAGGTCGCCGCTTGGCACTGGCGACTGACCCACCCCGACGATGACGGCGACGTTCGCCAACAGGCGTCTCTCGCCATTGGGCAGGTCGCTGCCGAGAGCCGCCAACGCGCGTTGGAGATCGTCGCCCACCGCTACGCCGTGGCCGTTGGACTTGCCGACGAGTCCGGCTTCCCCGAGCCCGTCAGGGTGCAGTGGTTGACCGCCGACGAGAACGAAACCCTTTGCGATGACCCGATTGCCGTCTCGGCGCGGCTGATCACGCGCACGTTGTTTATCACCCGGGCGCTGCCGGCGATCGAGCACTTTCTCGACCTGCTGCGTGCGGACCCGCGGCTGCCGCAGTGGCGGACCGCTGCGGCCCAAGCGCTGGCCAGGCGCGACGAATTAGCCTGCCAAAAGCCCCATTTGAACCTGCACCGACCCGACGCCACGCAACTGAAGAGTCTTTTCGCGAAGAGATGGCACACCGAGGTGGACTGCATCGAGCTCGCCCGACGCGGCCTGATGAGCGACGATGCCTTCTACACCGCCGCCAGCCCGTTCGCAGTCGCGGCGGCCGACGACCGTCTGCCGTCTATTGAAGTGGGCGTCCTCGGTCCGGCGCGCCGGTAACGACGCAGCGGGTCCGGCTGTAGATGGTGGGCATGCACCGGTTGCAGTGCGTGCAGGCCGATCGCACCTGCTCGCCGTCGGCGGCTATTCGATTGATCAGGTCCGGTTCGGCCAGCAGCGCCCGGGCCATCGCGACGAACTGGAATCCCTCCGACATGGCCAAGTCCATCGTTTCCCGGTTGGTGATGCCGCCAAGCAGAATCAGCGGCATCTTCAGCTCGGCGCGAAATAGCTTCGCCTCACGCAACAGATAGGCATCGCGGTAGGGGTATTCGCGGAGAAACTTCTTGCCCGTCAGGCGCATGCCCCAGCGCAGCGGCGGTTTGAAAACGCCGGCGAACTCCTTGACCGGCGCGTCGCCGCGGAACAAATACATCGGGTTGACCAGCGAGCTGCCCGCGGTGAGCTCGATCGCGTCCAGCCCGCCGTCTTCCTCCAGCCATTTGGCGGTGGTCAGCGCCTCGTCGGTGGTGATGCCGCCGCGGATGCCGTCGGCCATGTTCAGCTTGGCTGTCACCGCGATCTGGCCTTCGACAGCTCGGCGCACGGCCAGCACCAATCCGCGAGCGACCTTGGCTCGGTTCTCCAGCGAGCCGCCGAACTCGTCGTCGCGGCGGTTGATCAGTGGGGACAGAAACGCGCTCGCCAAATAGTTGTGGCCCAAATGGATTTCGACGGCGTCGAAGCCGGCATCGACCGCCAGCCGGGCGGCGTTGGCGTGGGCGGCCAACACCTCGTCGATGTCATCGGGGGTGGCCTTCTTGGCGAACCGCATCGCGATCGGATTGAAGAACCGCACCGGCGCCAGGGCCGTGGCCTTGTTGGAGCGGGCATCGGCCACCGGGCCGGCGTGGCCGATCTGTGCGCTCACCGCCGCGCCCTCGGCGTGGACGGCCTCGGTGAGCCGGCGCAGCCCCGGTACCGCCTCCGGGCGCATCCAGATCTGGTCGCCGCCGGTGCGCCCGCCGGGGGAGACCGCGCAATAGGCGACAGTGGTCATGCCGACCCCGCCGGCGGCGGGCTGGCGGTGATAGTCGATCAGATCATCGGTCACCAGCGCGTTTGGCGTGCGCGCTTCGAAGGTCGCAGCCTTGATGATCCGGTTGCGCAGCTTCAACGGACCGAGCGTGGCCGGGCTGAGCACATCCGGGGCCATATCGGGAGCGTAATGGCGATCGCAAGCGCGGCGAAGCCGGGCGCAGCGGGTCGCCATTATTGGGCACCCGGCGATCGCAAGCGCGGCGAAGCCGGGCGCGGCGGGTCGCCATTATTGGGCACCCGGCGATCGCAAGCGCGGCGAAGCCGGGCGCGGCGGGTCGCCATCATTGAGCTACGCGGCACCCATGCCAGACTGTCTGGCGTGGGCGCTATCACGCTGGACGGCAAGGTCACCCGCGACGAGATCTTTGTGGACCTCAAGCAGCGGGTCGCGGCATTAACCAAATCGGGCCGCACGCCCGGACTGGGCACCATCCTGGTCGGCGACGACCCCGGGTCGCACGCCTACGTGCGGGGCAAGCACTCCGACTGCGCCAAGGTGGGCATCACGTCGATCCGCCGCGATCTACCCGCCGACATCTCCCAGGCCACCCTCGACGAGACCATCGACGAACTGAACGCCAACCCCGAGTGCACCGGATACATCGTGCAGTTACCCCTGCCGAAGCATCTGGACGAAAACGCCGCATTGCAGCGCGTCGACCCGGATAAGGACGCCGACGGCCTGCACCCGACCAACCTGGGCCGGCTGGTGCTGAGCATGCCGGCGCCGCTGCCCTGTACCGCGCGCGGCATCGTGCACCTGCTGCGCCGCTACGACGTTGAAATCGCGGGGGCGCACGTGGTCGTCATCGGTCGCGGTGTGACGGTGGGCCGGCCGTTGGGGTTGTTGCTCACCCGGCGCTCCGAGAACGCCACGGTGACGTTATGCCACACCGCAACGCGCGATCTGCCGTCGCTGACCAGGCAAGCCGACATCATTGTGGCCGCCGTCGGGGTGCCGCATCTGCTGACGGCCGGCATGGTGCGTCCCGGCGCCGCCGTCGTCGACGTCGGCGTCAGCCGCACCGATAACGGACTAGTCGGCGACGTGCATCCCGACGTATGGGACGTTGCCGGGCATGTGTCGCCAAACCCCGGTGGTGTAGGGCCGCTGACCCGGGCGTTCTTGTTGACCAACGTTGTCGAGCTGGCCGAGCAGCGATGACGGTTCGGACCATCCTGGGGCGCGCCGTCCGCGCCCAATGGCCGATCCTGCTGGTTGGGCTGATCTTTGTGGTGGCGTTCGTGCTGGCGGCGGCGAACTTCTGGCGCCGCGGGGCGCTGCTGATCGGTATCGGTGTCGGGGTCGCCGCGGCGTTGCGGCTGGCATTGCCCGACGAGCGGGCCGGCCTGCTGGTGGTACGCAGCAGGGGGACCGACTTCCTGACAACGGCGGCGGTCGGGGCCGCGATGGTCTACATCGCGTGGACGATTGACCCGTTGGGCACGGGCTAGAAGTGGGCTAGAAGCCGGGCAGGTCCGGCATGCCCGGTATTTGCTGCAAACCCGACAGGTTGCCGCTCGCGACGTCTGCCATCACCGACGGGCAGTACATCGAAATCGCAATGCTGGTGAAGGTTTCCGCCATCTCCTGGGACATGCCTTGACTGCCTGCGATGACGCTCGCCGCCGCGCTGTTGAAGGACCCTCCCGGCTGGGCAAGGATCGGGCACACCGACTGACCCAACGCCTCCGCGTTTATCGGGTCGCCGTAGTTGACACCGGCGTTGTTCAGCGCGGTGATGAACGCGTCGTCGACGGGGTTTGCCTCGGCGGGTGCCGCGAATGCCGCCGCTGCGGCGAGGATGCCCGCGGATGCCGCCAGCAGTCGAAGTGTCAGGGGCTGATGGCGCCATAGGTTCATCTCCGCAACCCTGCTACACGTCAGTCACATTTGGGGCACGTTGACGTTAAGGTTTGCGTTCTGTCGCGGTTCGTAACCGGCCGCGCTCGGAACGCCGCGTTTAACAATGCGGCCCATGATCTCTCGCCAGATATTTCTGCGCGGCGCTGTCGCAGCGTTGGCGACCTCGGCGGTTTTCCCGACGGCACGAGCGCGCGCGGAACCGGGGTGGGCCAACCTGGCGTCGTCGATAGCCGGGCAGGTGCTGCTGCCGGCCAACGGCGGCTCGTTCACCAGCGGAAAGCAGATCTTCAACTCGAACTACAACGGCTCCAACCCCGCGGCGGTGGTAACGGTCACCTCGCAGGCAGATGTGCAGAAGGCGGTCGCGTTCGCGGCGACGAACAAGCTCAAGATCGCCCCGCGCGGCGGCGGGCATTCCTACATCGGCGCGTCCACCGCGCCCGGGACGATGGTGCTCGATCTGCGCGGGCTGCCGGGCGGGGTGACTTTCGACAGTGCCACGGGAACCGTGACGGTGCCGGCCGCGGCCGATCTCTATGCGGTCCATCAGGCAATGGCCGGCGCGGGCCGGGCGATTCCCACCGGCAGCTGCCCGACCGTGGGTGTGGCGGGGTTGACCCTAGGCGGCGGCATCGGCGCCGACTCCCGCCACGCGGGGCTGACCTGCGATGCGCTCAAGTCGGCGACGGTGGTGCTGCCCAGCGGTGATGCGGTGACCGCGTCCGCGGACGACCACGCCGACCTGTTCTGGGCGCTGCGCGGTGGCGGGGGCGGCAACTTCGGGGTGACGACGTCGATGACCTTTGCGACGTTCCCCACTGCCGACTCCGATGTCGTCCGTGTCGATTTCCCGCCGTCGGCGGCCGCGCAGGTGCTCGTCGGCTGGCAGGTGTGGCTGGGCTCGGCCGACCGCGACACCTGGGGTCTGGTCGACCTCGCCGTCGGTTCGGCGCAGGGCCCGTCGGGGGGCAATTGCCATGTGCTGGCGACCTGCCCGGCCGGGCGCGGTCCGGCGGTCGCGGACGCGATTAGGTCCGCAGTTGGAGTGCAGCCCAGCGGAATTGAGCACAAGACCCTGAGCCACATGGACCTGGTGCTGTATCTGGCCGGCGGCCACACGACCTATCCGCCGGAGGGCTTCGTGGCCGGATCCGATGTGATCGGCACGATGAATTTGGCTGCGGCGCAAGCCATCGTGGCCGGGATCGGAAAGTGGCCGCCCGCCGTGGGTCGCGCGTCGGCTCTCATCGATTCGCTCGGTGGCGCGGTCGCCGACGTGGACCCGGCAGGCTCGGCATTCCCGTGGCGCCGTCAGTCCGCCGTTGTGCAGTGGTACGCCAACACCCCCAGCAGCGGCCAGGCGGCGACGGCCAACAAATGGCTGAGCGATGCGCATCAAGCGGTGCAACACGTTTCGGTCGGCGGCTACGTCAACTATCTGGAGACCGACACCGCGGCGTCACGCTACTTCGGCGCAAACCTGTCGCGGCTGACCACCGTGCGGCAGCGATACGACCCCGACCGGATTATGTACTCAGGGCTTAACTTCTGACGGGTTTGCATGCCCCCGGTCTTCGATAGGGCGTTCTGCCCAGGTCTTTGTTAAACATGTGTGCACTGTGCACTGACATTCTGAAATCTTTGGGAACTTTGCCCTTCCTTGTCCTGGCCACGCGCAGAATCATCGGTGCGAGCTGATGCCACCGGCTTGCTCAGAGGTGTCAATGAGACGCCGCAGAAACACAAGTAGTGGGTGAATCGACCGGTGGTAGGGGCGTTACCCGCGAACAGGATAGGGCAATGGATTTGTCGGCGTTGCCACCGCAGCTCAACGCTCGTGCCCGAGCGGCGTACCCGCCGCTGGTGTTGGAGGAATAGTCGTGTTGCTGGTGGTGGCGCCGGAGATGGTCGCGGCGGCGGCAGCTGACTTGGCCGGGATTCGGTCGGCGATCAGCGCGGCGAATGCGGCGGCAGCGGGCCCGACCACTGAGGTGTTGGCGGCCGCCGGTGATGAGGTGTCGGCGGCGATCGCAGCGTTGTTTGGTGCGCACGCGCAGGAGTATCGGGCGGTGAGTGCTCAGGCGGCGGCGTTTCATGAGCGGTTTGTGCAGTCGCTGACGGGGGCTGGCGGCGCGTATGCGAGTGCTGAGGCGGCGAATGCGTCGCCGTTGCAGGCGTTCGAGCAGGCCGTGTTGGATGCGATCAATGCGCCCACACAGCTGTTGTTGGGGCGTCCGCTGATCGGTGATGGCGTTAATGGGGCGTCGGGAACTGGGCAGGCCGGTGCTGCCGGGGGGTTGTTGTGGGGCAATGGCGGTAACGGCGGTTCGGGGGCGGTCGGGCAAACCGGCGGCCCGGGCGGTGCGGCGGGGCTGTTCGGCAACGGCGGGGCCGGCGGCGCTGGCGGCGCTGGCGCTACGGGTGGTGTCGGCGGGACCGGCGGCTGGTTGAACGGCAACGGCGGCGCCGGCGGGTCCGGCGGGACCGCAGGTGCCGGCGGTGCGGGCGGCAACGCCTGGCTGTTTGGGGCCGGCGGAGCTGGCGGGGTCGGCGGCGCCGGTGCCACTGGTGGTGTCGGCGGGACCGGCGGGTGGGTGTACGGCAACGGCGGGGCCGGAGGGGTCGGCGGGGCCGGCGGTACGGGTGGCAACGGTGGCAACGCCGGGTTGCTGTTCGGCAACGGTGGCGTCGGTGGGGCTGGCGGGGCTGGCCTGCCGGGTGCCGCCGGCCTTAACGGCAATAGCGGCGGCGACGGCGGCAACGGCGGAACGGGCGGCAACGGTGGGCGCGGCGGGTTATTGGTCGGTAACGGTGGGGCCGGCGGGGCCGGTGGTGTCGGTGGCGATGGCGGTATCGGCGGCGCCGGCGATCCGAGTTTCGCATTCAACAGTGGTGCCGGCGGTAACGGCGGTAACGGCGGCGACCCCGGCGGGGGCGGGGCCGGTGGGGCCGGCGGCATCCTTGGGGGTGCGCAAGGTGCTACCGGCGTTACCCCCACCAGCGGCGGTAACGGCGGCGACGGCGGCACTGGCGCCACCGGCAACTCGCCCCTTCAGGCCGGTGGAGCAGGTGGTAATGGCGGTAATGGCGGGTCGGTCGGTAACGGCGGTAACGGCGGTGCCGGCGGTACCGGTTATGCGGGTTCTGCCGGTGCTATAGGTACCGCCTTACAAACTGGGGGCGGTAACGGCGGTAATGGCACCGCTGGGGGCCACGGTGGTAACGGCGGTGATGGCGGCGCACAGCACGGCAATGGCGGCGCCGGCGGCAAGGGCGGCGCCGGCGGTAGCGGTGGCACCGGTGGTAACGGGTTCGACGCCGCCACCGTGGGTTCGCCCGGTTCTGACGGCGGCATGGGCGGCAACGGTGGCAAGGGGGGCGACGGCGGTAGTGGCGGCGCCGGCGGCACCGCGGTCGCCGGTTCCAACGGCAAGGCGGGGGACGGCGGTAGGGGCGGTGATGGCGGTGGCGCCGGTAATGGCGGTGGCGGCGCCGCCGGTGATGTGACGTTGACGGTCAACCAGGGTGCCGGCGGCGACGGCGGTAACGGCGGTGAAGTGGGTGTTGCCGGCAAGGGTGGGGCCGGCGGAATTAGCGCCAACCCGGCTCTGAACGGTTCGGCCGGTGCGAACGGCACCGCGCCCACCAGCGGTGGTAACGGCGGCAACGGCGGCGTCGGCGCGACCCCCACCGCCGCGGGGGCGAGCGGCGGTGACGGCGGCAACGGCGGCAATGGCGGGTCCTACGGCAACGGCGGTGCGGGTGGCGACGGGGGTAGCGGCGTCGCTGGCGCCGGCTTTGGCGCCAACGGCGGCAACGGCGGCGATGGCGGCAACGGCGGCGACGGCGGGTCGTTGGCCGGCACCGGCGGTGCGGGTGGCGACGGCGGTAACGGCGCCGCCGGAACCGACGGGCAAGACTTCTCCAATTCTTCCCTCGGCCAGGACGGCGGCAACGGCGGTAGTGGCGGCAGCGGCGGCGACGGCGGCAAGGGTGGTAACGCCTCGGCCACGCTCGCTAAGGCCGGCAGCGGCGGCGCCGGCGGTAACGGCGGTGCCGCCGGTGATGGCGGCGGCGGTGCCGCCGGCGACGTGACGTTGGCGATCAACAGCGGTGCCGGCGGCGACGGCGGCGCCGGCGGTGAGGTGGGTGTTGGCGGCACGGGTGGGGCCGGCGGCAAGGGCGCTATTCCGGCTATGAAGGGTGCGGCCGGTGCCGACGGCACCGCGCCCACCAGCGGCGGCAACGGCGGCAACGGCGGTAACGGCGCCACCGCGACCACGTTGGGTGCCATCGGGGGCGCCGGCGGCAACGGTGGCAATGGCGGGTCTTACGGCAACGGCGGCGCCGGCGGCGACGGCGGCAACGGAGGCAAGGCCGGTGAGCTCTTTCCCGGCTTAATCGTCCCAGGTGGTCTCGGTGGCACCGGCGGCGATGGCGGCAATGGCGGGTCGTCGGTCGGCAACGGTGGTAACGGCGGTGACGGTGGCAACGGCGGCGCCGGCGAGTTCAGCCTCGGCATCTCCCTCGCAGGCGGCGCCGGCGGGGCCGGCGGCAATGGCGGCCATGGCGGGTCGGTCGGCGACGGCGGCAACGGTGGCAACGGCGGCAACGGCGCAGCTGGCGCCGGCGGCAAGTCGGCCATCAGCTCCGGTGGATTCGGCACGGATGCCGGCGACGGTGGGGCTGGTGGGAAGGGCGGGTTCGGCGGCAATGGCGGAACCGATGCCGGCAATGGCGGCGACGGGGGCGCCGGCGGCGCCGGCGGCGCTGGCGGCAACGGCGGCAACGGCCTAGACGGCACACAGGGCTCTAACCCCTTCCCCGGTGACGGTGGCAACGGCCAGAACGGTGGTAACGGCGGTGACGGTGGTAACGGCGGCGCCGGAGGCGACGGCGGCGCGGGCGGCACGGCGCAGGCGGTCGGGTACGTCGACGGCGCCACAGGCGCTGGCGGTGACGGCGGCGCGGGCGGTAACGGCGGCACTCCGGGTGACGGCGGAGCCGGCCAGGCCGGCACCAGCAGCTCAGACAGCGATTCTGTCGGTAAGGGCGGTAACGGCGGTAACGGCGGTGACGCCGGGGTTGGCGGGACCGGAGGCAAGGCCGGCACCGGCTCTTCGACGGGTTTGGACGGCGCCGACGGCATAACCCACAACGGCGGCAAGGGCGGCGACGGTGGCGCCGGCGGGAGCGCCCAGTCAAAGGCCGGCGGGACCGCCAAAGACGGCGGGGGTGGCGGCAACGGCGGCAACGGCGGCTCCGGCCTCAACGGCGGTGACGCCGGCAACGGCGGCAACGGCGGGGGAGCGCTGAACCAGCTCGGCTTCGTAGGCACGGGTGGCACGGGCGGCAACGGCGGCACCGGCGGTACCGGCATGATCAACGGCGGCCTCGGCGGCTTCGGCGGCGCCGGCGGCGGTGGCACCGTTGACATCGCTGCGGGACAGGGCGGGAACGGCGGACATGGCGGCGCCGGCGGCGCCGCCGGCACCGGGTTTGGTGGCCCGGGCGGCGCCGGCGGCACCGGCGGCATAGGAGATTTTGCTAACACCAGCAAAAGCGGCGGCACCGGCGGCAACGGCGGCAACGGCGGTAGCAGCACCAGCGGGGTTGGCGGCTTCGGCGGCCAGGGGGGCACGGGCGGAACCGGGAACACCGGCGGCAACGGCGGCGCCGGCGGCGCCGGTGGCGGCGGCGCCTTGGGCGGCGGCCAAGGCGGTGGCGGCGGCTTCGGCGGCCCGGGCCAATTCGCCGGCAGCGGCGGCAACGGCGCCGTCGGCGGCGCCGGCGGCGACGCCACCAAGGGATTCGGCGGCGCCGGCGGTACCGGCGGGTACGGCGGTAGCAGCGGCCCCAACGGCGGCGCCGGCGGCGACGGCGCCAACGGGGGCGCCGGCGGCCAGGGCGGAAATGACGAAATTGGCGGTGTCGGCGGCGCCGGCGGGGCCGGCGGCAACGGCGGCAACTCCCTGGGTGGGAATCAAACGGGCGGCACCGGCGGTGCAGGCGGCGCCGGCGGCGATGGCGGCAATGGCACGGCCGGCGCGGGTGGTGCCGGCGGCGCCGGCGGTGCCGGTGGTGCCGGCGGTCAAAACACCAGCACGACGGTCGGCGGTAACGGCGGTAACGGCGGCGCCGGTGGCGACGGCGGCGACGGCACGGACGCTGCGGGCGGTGCCGGTGGTAACGGCGGCAACGCAGGCGCCGCTGGCAAGGCCTTGGGCGACCTCGCGGGCGGCAACGGCGCCAACGGCGGCAACGGCGGCCACGGCGGCAACGGCACGACGGGCGGGGCCGGCGGCGCGGGCGGCAACGGCACCGACGGCGCCGCCAACGGCCCAGCTGCCATCAACTTCACCGCCGGCCACGGCGGCAACGGCGGCAACGGCGGCAACGGCGGCAACGGCTCCGCGGGCGCCGGCGGCCAGGGCGGCGCCGGTGGCAACGCCGGCGACGGCGGCGCCGGCGGCGGCGCGGGCGGCGGCAACGGCGGCAACGGCGGCAACGGCGGCAACTCCGGCAACAGCACCGGCGTCGCGGGCCTTGCCGGTGGTGCCGCCGGTGCCGCAGGCAACGGCGGCGGCACCTCCAGCAACACCGGCCAGGGTGGCAGCGGCGGCAAGGGCGGCAGCGGTGGCAACGGCGGCAGCGGCACCACGGGCGGCGCCGGCGCCAACGGCGCCGCCGGCGGCACGGCCGCCGGCAACGGCTCCCTTGCCGCCGGCCTCGGTGCCGGTAGCGGCGGCTCCGGCGGTAACGGCGGCAACGGCGGCAACGGCTCCGCCGGCGCCGGTGGCCAGGGCGGTAACGGCGGCGCCGGCGCCAACGGCGGTCACGGCGGCGGCGGCCATGGTGGTAACGCCGGCAACGGCGGCAACGGCGGCAACTCCGGTAACAGCACTGGCGTCGCGGGCCTCGCTGGTGGTGCCGGTGGTGCCGGCGGCAACGGCGGCGGCACCAGCGCCGGCGGCGGATTCGGCGGCGACGCGGGTGCCGGTGGCGCCGGCGGCAACGGCGGCGACGGCACCAGCGGCGGTGACGGCGGCGCCGGTGGTGCCGGCGGTGCTGGTGCCGGCGGCGGCTCTCTTAGCCTTGGCGACTCCGGTGGCAACGGCGGCAATGGTGGTGCCGGCGGCGCTGGTGGCGACGGCTCCACCGGCAACGCCGGTAGCGGCGGTGCTGGCGGCGGCGGCGGTAACGGCGGCAACGGTGGCGGCGGCAACGGCGGCCACGCCGGCTCGGGCGGCGCTGGCGGCAAGGGCGGCGACAGCACCGGCCCCGCCGGCCACTTCGGCGGCAGTGGCGGCAAGGGCGGCGACGGCGGCGACGGCGGCTCTACTAGCGGTAACGCTCGCGGTGGCAACGCAGGTGGCGGCGGCAATGGTGGTGCCGGCGGCAGCGGCCACACGGGCGGCGCCGGTGGTGCCGGCGGCCAGGGCGGCTTCGGCGGCGCCGGGGGCACCGGCACCGGTACCGGCGGTGGTGCCGGCGGTAACGGCGGTAACGGAGGCAAGGGCGGCACCGGTGTCGTCCTCGGCGGAGCAGGTGGCGCCGGAGGCCACGGCGACCACGGCGGCGCCGCCACCAACGGAGGTAGCGGCAGCATCGGCGGCAATGGTGGTGCCGGCGGCAGCGGCGGCGACGGCGGCAACTCCACCGGCGTGGGCGGCAAGGGCGGCGCCGGCGGTAACGGCGGCAACGGCAGCTTCGGCGACACCAGCGGCGGCGTGGCCACCGGCCTCACGGGCGCGTCCGGCGGCGCCGGCGGCGCCGGGGGCAAGGGCGGTAACAATCTCAACGGCTCCGGTGGTGACGGCGGCAACGGCGGCATCGGCGGCGCCGGCGGCAACGGCGGTGGCGGCAACGGCGGCTCTGGGGCCTCCGGTGGTGCCGGCGGGGCCGGCGGCCACGGCGGCCTTAACGTCGGTGACATGGGCGGCAAGGGTGGTGCCGGCGGCAACGGCGGCGGCGGCGTCGGCGGCACCGCCGGCGGCTCCCAAGGCGGCAACGGCGGCAACGGCGGCAAAGGTGGTGCCGGCGGCACCGGCTACGTGGGCGGTGACGGCGGTAGGGGTGGTGACGGCAGCTCCGGCGGCTCCAACGGCGCGCTCACCATCGGCACCGTGTCTGGTGTTGGCGGCAACGGCGGCAACGGCGGCGACGGCGGCGACGGCGTCACCGTCGGCGGTACCGGAGGCAACGCCGGCAACGGCGGTACCGGCGGCAACGGCGGCGGCTCCACCGGCGGTAACGGCGGCACCGGCGGCGCGGGCGGTGACGGAGGTACCGCCGTTGCTCCCGGCGGCTTCGGCGGTGATGGCGGCAACGGCGGTCGTGGCGGCGACGGCGGCGCCACCCAGAGCGGCACCGGCCTCGGTGGCGACGGCGGCAGCGGCGGCAGCGGGGGTGATGGCGGCGCCAGCAACGTCATTGCCGGCGATCCCGGCGACGCCGGTAAGGCCGGCGAGGCCAACGTGGGCACAACCCCCGGGGCCGGCGGCGACGGCGGCGATGGCGGCGACGGCGCAACGCCCTGATCACCGGTCGACAGCGATGTTGGAAACGCACGGAGAAGGGATGGCGGCATGAATTTCGTCGTAATGCCGCCAGAGATCAACTCGGCGCTGATCTACGCCGGGGCGGGTTCGGGGCCCCTGTTGGCCGCGGCTGCGGCCTGGGATGAGCTTGCCGCCGAGCTGGGCTCGGCGGCGATGTCTTTCGGGTCGGTGACCTCGGGGTTGGCCGGTGGGATGTGGCAGGGACCGTCGTCGGTCGCGATGGCGGCGGCGGCCGCCCCATACGTGGGGTGGTTGAGCGCGGCGGCTGCCTCGGCCGAGTCGGCGGCCGGGCAGGCCAGGGCGGTGGTGGGTGTGTTCGAGGCGGCGTTGGCCGCGACGGTGGACCCGCTCGTCATTGCGACTAATCGGTCGGAGTTGGTGGCGCTGGCGCTATCGAATTTGTTCGGGCAGAACACGCCGGCGATTGCGGCCGCGGAGTTCGACTATGAGCTGATGTGGGCCCAGGACGTGGCCGCGATGCTGGGGTACCACGCCGGCGCATCGGCGGTCGCGTCGGCGTTGGCGCCGTTTGCCCCGCCGTTGGCGAGCCTGGCGGCCGCCGCGGAGCCGGGCAGGTCGCTCGCCGTCAATCTGGGCCTGGCCAACGTCGGCGCCTTCAACGCGGGCAACGCCAATATCGGCAGCTACAACCTGGGGTCCGGAAATATCGGCGGCAACAACGTCGGGTGGGGCAATGTCGGGTGGGGCAACGTTGGGTTCGCGAACTCGGGTGACCCGGTGGGTCTGATGGGTGTTGCCAATATCGGGTTCGGCAATGCCGGCAGCAACAATTTCGGTTTGGCGAATATGGGTGTGGGCAATATCGGGTTCGCCAATACCGGGAGCAACAATATCGGTATCGGGCTCACCGGTGACAACCTGACCGGGATCGGTGGCTTCAATTCGGGCAGCGGCAATGTCGGGTTGTTCAATTCGGGGACCGGCAATGTCGGGTTCTTCAACTCCGGCACCGGGAACTGGGGCGTGTTCAATTCGGGGAGCTACAACACCGGTATCGGTAATTCGGGGATCGCCAGCACGGGGTGGTTCAATGCGGGTGACGCCAATACCGGCGGTTTCAACCCGGGCAGCATCAATACCGGCTGGTTGAACACCGGTGACACCAACACCGGGCTGGCCAACTCCGGCAACGTCAACACCGGGGCCTTCATCTCGGGCAGTTACAGCAACGGCGTCTTGTGGCGGGGCAACTACGAGGGGCTGCTCGGATCCTTCTCAACCGGATGGGACATTCTCCCCAAAATTCCCCTCAGCCTCGATATAAACGGTGGTGTCGGCGCCATCACGATCGAGCCCATCCACATTCTTCCCGAAATCCCGATCAACATCAACGAAACCCTCTATCTTGGACCCTTGGTCGTCCCACCGATCAACATCCCGGCAATCTCGCTGGGCATCGGCATACCGAATCTTTCGATCGGCCCAATCAAAATCAATCCCATCACGCTTTGGCCCGCTCAAAACTTCGAGCAGGCTATAACTTTGAGCTGGCCCGTCTCGTCCATAACAATTCCTCAAATCCGACAGGTCTCCCTTAGCCCTTCCGTTCCCGATACTTTGATCGGCCCAATACATATCAACACCGGCTTTTCAATCCCAGTCACGTTCAGCTATTCCACCCCGGCCCTTACCATTTTCCCGAATGGCGTCAGTATTCCCGACACACCGCTCTCCCTGACTCTTGGTGTGACGGCCGGCACCGACGCCTTCACCATTCCGGGATTTTCGATTCCCGAGCAACCACTTCCGCTGGCGATCAACGTGATTGGCCACATCGACGCCCTGAGCACCCCGGGAATCACTATTCACAACATCCCGTTGAACCTGCACGCCACCGGCAGCGCCGGCCCCGTCGGCATCGCAGGCGTGAATGTTCCGGCGTCGCCGGGCTTCGGGAATTCGACCACCGCCCCGTCATCAGGTTTCTTCAATACCGGTGCCGGTGGCGTGTCGGGATTCGGGAACGCTGGCGCACACACGTCGGGCTGGTTTAACCAGATCACGCAGTCGTTGCCGGGGCCGGGTTCGGGTTACTTCAACGCCGGCACGTTGGTGTCCGGTATCGGCAATGTCGGCGCTCAGTTGTCGGGGGTGTTGTCGGGGAGCGCGCTAGGGGCCGGCAATATCGGCAGCAACAACCTGGGGTTGGGCAATATCGGGTCGGGCAACGTCGGGTTCGGGAACTCGGGTTTGGCGGCTGGCCTGATGGGCATGAACAACATTGGGTTCGGCAATTCCGGCAGTGATAACCTCGGCTTTGCGAATATGGGCTTGGGCAACATCGGGTTCGGCAACACCGGCAATGGGAATATCGGTATCGGGTTGACCGGTGACAACCTGACCGGGTTCGGTGGCTTCAATTCGGGCAGCGGCAATGTGGGGTTGTTCAATTCGGGGACCGGCAATGTCGGGTTCTTCAATTCCGGCACCGGGAACTCTGGCTTGTTCAATTCGGGGAGCCAGAACAGCGGAATCGGTAATTCGGGGATCGCCAACACCGGCGTTTTCTTCACGGGCAACCACAGCAACGGCCTGGCCCCCTTCACCCCGGGTCCCCTTTTCACTATTTCCGAAATACCCATTGACCTTCAAGTGGTCGGCGGGATAGGACCCATCTACGTCGAGCCCATTCCAGTTCCTGCATTCAACGTGCAAATCACCGGCGGATTCGTCGGGCTCCGCGAATTCGTCCTCCCGGAGATCACCATTCCGGCGATCCCAATCCACGTGGCGGCAACCGTCGGCCTCGAGGGTTTCCACGTGTCTCCCACTGTTCTCGTTCCAGGGCTCGGCGCCACGGCATCTGTCTTCGCAAACCCTTTCGATTTGCCGAGCCCGTTCATCACGATCGATCACTACGGCCCGCCCTTAGGTGGGCCCGGCAACAAATTCCCCTCTGGACCGTTCTACCTCAGCATCACCGACCTCAAGATCAATGGACCCCTCATCGGCAGTGGGGACCAAGGGGTCGTCACCCCGATCTTCGCGTCTTTCGATCTGTCCACAACGCCCCTGACCTTGTTCCCGCACGGCATCACTGTTCCCGACCAAACCCCGGTGACAATCAACCTGTCTGGCGGCCTCGACAGCATCACGTTGTTCCCGGGTGGCCTGGAGTTCCCGGAAAACCCCGTGGTCAGCCTCACCAACTTCTCCGCCGGTACAAGGGCGTTCACGGTTTTCCCGCAGGGCTTCACCGTTGACCGCATCCCGGTGAACCTGCACAGCACACTTTCTATCGGCCCCTTCCCCTTCCACTGGGGCTACATTCCCCCGGCCCCACCGAACGGCCCCATTCCGGCAATCCCAGGCGGCTTCGGCCTCACCAGTGGGCTGTTCCCGCTGCATTTCACCCTCACCGGCGACATCGGCCCCATCAGCATCCCAACCACCACCGTTTTGGACGCCATAAATCCGCTCCTGACGGTCACGGGAAACGTCGAGGTTGGCCCTTTTACCGTCCCGGACATCCCCATCCCTGCAATCCGTCTGGGCCTCGACGGAGCTGTCAACCTGAGCTTCAGCGCCCCGGCAACCACTGTTCTTTCCGGCCTGGGCATCACGGGAGGCCTCGATATCCCTCAAATCCAAATCGCGGATATCGGCACCGAGCCCGCCAAATTGTACATGGCGGTCGGTAACATTGGCACTCTTTTCCTATTTGACTTCAGAGACGGCATCACGCTAAATCCCATAGTAATTCCGGGAATTTCTATACCTCTCGACGTGGACGCGCTGGAACTCACCTTCCCGGGCACTTTCACTGAATCCATACCTATCAATCTGACGATCGTCGACTCCCCGGCATCCACCATTAAGTCGATGGTTCTCCACGTTACTGAGTCCATCAACGAGTCCGTTGCCATCGAGGCCGTCTCCATCCCGGCCACCGTTCTGCCCGCAATTAACCTGGACGTGGACGCCACCCTCCCCGTGGGCCCCATCAACATCCCGATCATCACCGACCCGGGTTCAGGGAACTCGACCACCACCAACACCTCGTCAGACCCCGTGTCGGGTCTCTTCAACGGTTTGGGTGTGCCGGGCCTGGGTTTGGGTGTATTGAGCCTGTTCGACGGGAGCTTCGGGTCCCACCTGATAGCGGGCTTCAGCTCGGCCGTTGGGATCGTGGGCCCCAATGTGGGGTTGAGCGACCTAGGTGGCGGCAATATCGGGCTCGCCAATGTCGGGGACTTCAACGTAGGCAGCGGCAACGTCGGCGACTTCAATCTGGGGGCCGGCAACATCGGCGGCAACAACGTCGGGTGGGGCAATGTCGGGTGGGGCAACGTCGGGTTCGCGAACTCGGGTGACCCGGTGGGTCTGATGGGTGTTGCCAATATCGGGTTCGGCAATGCCGGCAGCAACAATTTCGGTTTGGCGAATATGGGTGTGGGCAATATCGGGTTCGCCAATACCGGGAGCAACAATATCGGTATCGGGCTCACCGGTGACAACCTGACCGGGATCGGTGGCTTCAATTCGGGCAGCGGCAATGTCGGGTTGTTCAATTCGGGGACCGGCAATGTCGGGTTCTTCAACTCCGGCACCGGGAACTGGGGCTTGTTCAATTCGGGGAGCTACAACACCGGTATCGGTAATTCGGGGATCGCCAGCACGGGGTGGTTCAACGCGGGTGGTTTCAACACCGGTCTGGTCAATGCGGGTGATTACAACACCGGCAGCTTCAACGCGGGTGACGCCAATACCGGCGGTTTCAACCCGGGCAGCATCAACACCGGCTGGTTGAACACCGGTGACACCAACACCGGGGTGGCCAACTCCGGCAACGTCAACACCGGCGCCTTCATCTCGGGAAGTTACAGCAACGGTGTCTTGTGGACCGGCGATTACCAGGGCCTGCTCGACTTCACCTTCCCCGTCGGCCCCCTGATTCCCAAAACCTACCTCGTCTACCTCCGCGAAACCGTGAACCTGGGCCCCATCCACATTGATCCGATACCCGTTCACATACCCCCGCTGCTGGACATTGACCAAACCTTCGACATCGGCCCATTCACCGTGGATCCCATTACCGTTGAGGCAATCCCCCTGGATTACCACGACACCTTCGAGCTGGGCCCCCTCGTCATCTTCCCGCCCATGAACATCCCCGCCACGGTCATAAACTCGTACTCCACATCCGCCGGTGACCCCGCACCACCGCCCTTTGTCATTCCGTCAACTGGAAATGTGTGGCTCTCCAGCGTCGACTTCGCGAACGGCAACATCGTATTGGGGCCATTTCCGGGTGCCCTCAACGACGTCACCATTCAGCTGGGCGCTTCTGGCCCGTCATTCTCCGCGTTCAACCTGAGCATTCCGCCCATCCATATTCCGGGACTGACCATTCCATCCCTGCCCGTGCGCATCGATGTGGACAGTGGTATCGCGGGTTTCACCCTCTTCCCGGATGGCCTCACTTTCCCGAAAATCCCGGTGCATGTCGATGCCTTCGCCGGCATCCCGGACTTCACGATCTTCCCCAACGGCTACACGATCGACCCGATTCCCCTCCAGCTCAACCTCGACCTCACCCTCGGCCCGATCAACCTCAATCCCATCCACAATCCGGCGGTCCCGGGGTTCGGGAATTCGACGAGCGCCCCGTCGTCGGGTTTCTTCAACAGCGGTGCCGGTGGGGTGTCGGGGTTCGGGAACTTCGGTTCGAACATGTCGGGCTGGTTTAACCAGGCCCCCCAGTCGTTGGTAGGGCTGGCGTCGGGTTACTTCAATGCCGGTGCGCTGGGATCGGGTGTGCTCAACCTCGGGTCGGGTGTGTCGGGGCTGTTCAACACCAGCGCGCTGGATGCGGGGGCCTCGGCGTTGGTGTCGGGTTTCGCCAATGTCGGCGCTTTCGTGTCGGGGCAGTGGTCGGGAGCCAGCCTGGGGTTGGCCAATGTGGGCGCGGGCAATGTCGGGTTCGGCAACATCGGCGCCGTCAACCTGGGCAGCGGCAACGTCGGCGACTTCAATCTGGGGGCCGGCAACATCGGCGGCAACAACGTCGGGTGGGGCAATGTCGGGTGGGGCAACGTCGGGTTCGCGAACTCGGGTGACCCGGTGGGTCTGATGGGTGTTGCCAATATCGGGTTCGGCAATGCCGGCAGCAACAATTTCGGTTTGGCGAATATGGGCGTGGGCAATATCGGGTTCGCCAATACCGGGAGCAACAATATCGGTATCGGGCTCACCGGTGACAACCTGACCGGGATCGGTGGCTTCAATTCGGGCAGCGGCAATGTCGGGTTGTTCAATTCGGGGACCGGCAATGTCGGGTTCTTCAACTCCGGCACCGGGAACTGGGGCTTGTTCAATTCGGGGAGCTACAACAGCGGTATCGGTAATTCGGGGATCGCCAGCACGGGGTGGTTCAACGCGGGTGGTTTCAACACCGGTCTGGTCAATGCGGGTGATTACAACACCGGCAGCTTCAACGCGGGTGACGCCAATACCGGCGGTTTCAACCCGGGCAGCATCAACACCGGCTGGTTGAACACCGGTGACACCAACACCGGGGTGGCCAACTCCGGCAACGTCAACACCGGCGCCTTCATCGGCGGCAACGACAGCAACGGCTTCTGGTGGCGGGGCAACTATCAGGGCCTGGTGAGCTTCTCCTACATCCCTGCTGTGCTTCCCCAAACCCCGTTCCTGGACCTCACCTTCACCGGCGGACTGGGCCCCGTCGTTATCCCTGCCATCGACGTTCCCGCGATCCGCCCCGAGTTCAGCGCCAACGTCGCCATCGGCAGCTTCACCCTCCCGACCATCCCGATTCCCCGGATCGACCTGGACGTCACCACGGTAAGCGTCGGCGTCGGCCCCATCAGCGTCCCGCACCTCGAAATTCCAAAGGTGCCCGTCACACTGAACTACTCCTTTGGCTCACAACCCGGCGGCCCGCTGAAAATCGGTCCGATTACGGGCATCTTTTCGGTGTTCAACGTCCCTACCTTTGTCGAAATCAGCCAGATAGTGATAGGCGCCAGCTCGTCGCAAGGGACCATAACTGCTTTCCTGGCCAACCTGCCTTTCAGCACCCCGGTAGTCACCATCGACGAGATCCCGCTGCTTGCGAGCGTTACCGCCCATACCGAGCCCATCGACATCTTCCCAGGCGGCCTCACGATCCCCGCGATGAACCCGCTGAGCATCAACCTGTCCGGCGGCACCGGCGCGTTCACCATCCCGGCAATCACCATCCCCGAAATCCCCTTCACTCTCGAGGCCCACAGCACCCTCGGCCCCATTCACATCAAGCTCATCGACGTTCCGGCGGTCCCGGGGTTCGGGAATTCGACGAGCGCCCCGTCGTCGGGTTTCTTCAACAGCGGTGCCGGTGGGGTGTCGGGGTTCGGGAACTTCGGTTCGAACATGTCGGGCTGGTTTAACCAGGCCCCCCAGTCGTTGCTGGGGCTGGCGTCGGGTTACTTCAATGCCGGTGCGCTGGGATCGGGTGTGCTCAACCTCGGGTCGGGTGTGTCGGGGCTGTTCAACACCAGCGCGCTGGATGTGGGGACCTCGGCGTTGATGTCGGGTGTCGGCAATTTCGGCGCTCACTTGTCGGGGGTGTTGTCGGGTGCCAGCCTGGGGTTGAGCAACGTAGGTGGCGGCAATATCGGGTTCGGCAATGTTGGCGACTTCAACCTGGGCAGCGGCAACATCGGCGACTTCAACATCGGGGTGCCCAATGTCGGGGGTGTTGTCGGGGGTGTTGTTGTCGGTGGTATTTCCGGGAGCGCTGCCGGGGGTGTCATCGGAAGTGTTGCCGGCGGTGTTGTCGGAAGTGTTGCCGGGGGTGTTGTCGGGGGTGGCATCGGGGGCGTCGTCGGAGGTGCTGCCGGGAGTGTTGTCGGGGGTGTCATCGGGGGTGTTGCCGGGGGTGTTGCCGGGGGGCTGTTTCCGGGGGGCAACATCGGCGACTTCAACCTCGGCAGCGGCAACATCGGCGACTTCAACCTGGGTGACGGCAACATCGGCAGCAACAACTTCGGGTTCGCCAATGTCGGCAGCACCAATTTCGGTTTGGCGAATATGGGCGTGGGCAATATCGGGTTCGCCAATACCGGGAGCAACAATATCGGTATCGGGCTCACCGGTGACAACCTGACCGGGATCGGTGGCTTCAATTCGGGCAGCGGCAATGTCGGGTTGTTCAATTCGGGGACCGGCAATGTCGGGTTCTTCAACTCCGGCACCGGGAACTGGGGCTTGTTCAATTCGGGGAGCTACAACACCGGTATCGGTAATTCGGGGATCGCCAGCACGGGGTGGTTCAACGCGGGTGGTTTCAACACCGGTCTGGTCAATGCGGGTGATTACAACACCGGCAGCTTCAACGCGGGTGACGCCAATACCGGCGGTTTCAACCCGGGCAGCATCAACACCGGCTGGTTGAACACCGGTGACACCAACACCGGGCTGGCCAACTCCGGCAACGTCAACACCGGCGCCTTCATCGGCGGCAACGACAGCAACGGCTTCTGGTGGCGGGGCAACTATCAGGGCCTGGTGAGCTTCTCCACCATCAACACCATCGTTCCCGAATTCACTGTCGCGAGCGTTCACGCGTCCGGCGGCGCCGGGCCCATCACCGTTCCGTCGTTCCATATTCCCGCAATTCCGCTGGATTTCAGCGCAACCGGCCACATCGGCGGCTTCACCATCCCGTCCATCGCTATTCCCCCGATCACGCTACGCATCGACCCAGTCTTCGACCTCGGCCCCATCGTCGTACAGGACATCACGATTCCCGCCCTGGGCCTCGACCCCGACAGTAGTGTCACTGTCGGCCCGATTTTCAGCTCGGGCTCCATCATTGATCCATTCACTATTCAGCTTGGGTTTGTCGACATTAATATCGCTGCCATCCAAACGACGGGCAGCGAGATTTTGCCGTTCACCGTGACGTTGAGTTCTCTTGGCCTGACCACCCCGACACCGGAATTCACCATCCCGGGATTCCGCATTCCCGTCGATCCAATCCACATGGAGGTGCCGCTGTCCGTCACCATCGGGCCCTTCGTGAGCCCGGAAATCACGATTCCGCAGATCCCAGTGGGCTTAGGGTGGTCCGGCGCCACACCGGCTTTCGCCTTCCCCCCGGAGATCACCATCGACCGAATCCCGGTGGTTCTCGATGTCAACGCCCTCCTCGGTCCCATCAACGCCCCGATCGTCATCCCGGCGGTTCCGGGCTTCGGCAACGCGACCACGGTCCCGTCGTCGGGATTCTTCAACGCCGGCGGTGGTGGGGTTTCGGGTATCACCAACTTCGGCGCGGACATCTCGGGTTTGCTGAACCAGGCTGCGACTCCGTTGTTGGGGTCAGTCTCGGGCTACTTGAACTTTGGTGCCCTGCAGTCGGGCCTGCTGAACAGCGGTGCCGGTCTGTCGGGCCTATACAACACCAGCATCCTCGACCTCAACCACTTAACGTCGGCCTTCACTTCGGGCGTCGTGAACTTCGGCCGGCAGCTCTCCGGCTTCCTGTTCCAAGGCACCGGGCCCTAACCGGTCCCCGGCATTAGTGCGGCTGGATTCAACCGTTAGCCAACGTTTATTCAAGGCTGCCCCGCCACGGTTGGCGAGAAGGCGTGGTTGGGAGGTCAGTGACGCCGTACGTGACCGTAGTGCCGCAGCTGCTGGCGGTGGCGGCTTCGGATTTGGCGGGTATCGGCTCGACGATCAGCGCTGCGAATGCCGTCGCGGCCGCCCAGACGACCCGGATGGCGGCGGCCGCTGCCGATGAGGTGTCGGCTGCCCTCGCGGCGCTGTTCGAAACGTACGCTCAGCACTATCAAACGATCGGCGCCCAAGTGGCGACGTTTCACGACCAGTTTGTGAACGCCTTGACCGCTGCCAGCGGATCGTATGCGGCCACCGAGGCCGTGAACGTGGGGCACAGTCTGCTGACTGCGGTGAATGCACAGACCATGGCGTTGTTGGGTCGCCCACTCATCGGCGACGGTGCCGATGCGACCGTGCCCGGCGGCAACGGCGCGCCCGGCGGTTTGTTGTATGGCAACGGTGGGGCCGGCGCTGCTGGGGAATCCGGCGTTGCCGGCGGCCAAGCCAGCGTGAACCTCCAGGCCTGGTTCGGCTCTACTTGGCCAGTGTGGCCCGCACGCACACCGTGACGTACGGCAGCGCAAGGCCGTTGGCGTTCGCCAGCGCCGGATGCGTGGCCAGCAGTTCGCGCACCTGCCCAAGGGTTTTGGTGCGAACTTCCGTGGGCGAGTTAATGCAGTAGGTGCGGGACGCAACCAAATCGATAAGTGCTTGCGGGGTAAGGTAATTCGTCCACTCGAGCTGATGCCGTTCGACTCCGGTGAACGGCTCGGGCAGCGACACCTTGTTGCGGACCGGATCGTCGTCGCGGCCGATGATTTCACCCAGCTCACGCACCCAGCCCAGCCGTTCATCGCGGGTGTTCCACACCAGACCCAGCCGCCCGCCCGGGCGCAGGACGCGTGCCACCTCGGGAATCGCCCGCGCTGGATCGAACCAATGCCACGCCTGGGCGACCAGCACCGCGTCAACACTGTTGTCCGCCAACGGAATTTCTTCCGCGGTACCCAACAGTGCGACGGTCTCCGTCAGCGAAGCGCGCAGCACTTCCAGCATCTCCGCAATCGGGTCGACGGCAACCACATCCAGGCCGCGCTCGACCAGCCGGGTGGTCAGCTTGCCGGTACCCGCACCAAGGTCCAGCACGTCGCGCACACCCGCCGGCAGCAGCCAGTCGATCGCCTCGGGCGGATACGACGGGCGCCCACGCTCATAGGCGGCAGCCGCCGAACCGAATGACAGGGAGCGGTCGCGCTTAGAGCGGATCACCTTGGACACCTAAGGCACGAGCCTTCGATCTCGGCCAGTTTCAACGTCTTTCGGATCAGTTCGCCCACAGCGTCGGATTCCACCAGAAAGCCGTCGTGCCCGCAGATGGAGTCGACGACGTTTAGGCCGTCGCAGCCGGGCAACAGCTCGGCCAGCTCCTCCTGCAAGCGCAGCGGGTAGAGCCGGTCAGAAGTGATGCCGCCGACCACGACCGGAACCGGGCACCCGCGAAGCGCCGCCGCGACCCCGCCGCGCCCACGGCCGACATCGTGGCTGTTGAGTGTCTCCGTTAACGTCACATAGCTCCCGGCGTCGAACCGGGCCAACAGCTTGTCGCCCTGGTGTTCCAGATAGCTCTGCACGGCGTAGCGGCCGCCGCGCGTAGGGTCCTCGGTGCCTTGGCTGTCGTTGGCGAATCGGGTGTCGAGCTCGATCTCGCCGCGGTAGGTCAGGTGCGCAAAGCGGCGGGCGATCTTCAGCCCGGTATCCGGTGACCTCCCGGTCTCGTAGTAGTCGCCGTCCTGCCAGTCCGGGTCGGCCTTGATGGCCGCGATCTGGGTGGTTTGGGTGCCGATCTGATCGCCGGTGGCACGCGCGCCGACGGCCAGCAGCAATCCGGCCCGAACCCGATCCGGATGGCCGACAACCCATTCCAGAGCCCGAGCACCGCCCATAGACCCGCCAACGACGGCTGCCACGTCGGTTATTCCCATCGCGGCCAGCGCGGCGATGTCGGCCGCTACCTGATCGCGCACCGTTATTTGCGGAAACCTTGAGCCCCAAGGTTTTCCGTCGCGGGCAAGCGAACTGGGCCCGGTCGAGCCGCGGCAACCGCCGAGCACGTTGGTGGCCACGGCGCACCAGCGGTCGGTGTCGATCGGCGCGCCCGGTCCGGCCACCCCGTCCCACCAGCCCGGTGTGGGATGGCCGGGTCCGGCGGGCCCGGTGATATGCGAATCACCGGTGAGCGCGTGCAGAACCACGACGACGTTGTCACCGCTGGGCGACAACTTGCCCCAGCGCTGGACGGCGATACAGACATCGTCGATCACCGCGCCGCTTTCGGTGGTCAGCGAGCCGATGTCGACCAGGCCCACCTCGCCTTCAGCGGGCAGTGTCTGGGTTGGCACCTCGGAGATCGTCATGTCAGAACCCTCAGAATGCCGCCACGGCCTGCGGGTCGCTGCTCTTTGCGGAGGCGCCGGATGCCCGGGCCGCCGCGAAACCAAGCTCCAGGTCGGCCAGGATATCGTCGATACCTTCGATGCCCACCGCTAACCGCACCAGTCCCGGGCTGACGCCGGTGGAGAGCTGCTCCGCGGGGCTCAGCTGGGCGTGGGTGGTTGACGCCGGGTGGATCACCAGCGAGCGCACGTCACCGATGTTGGCGACATGACTGTGCAGCTGCAACGCATCCACGAACGCCTTGCCGGCCGCTATGCCACCGGCCAGCTCGAAGGCAAGGACCGCTCCAGTTCCCTTGGGCGCCAGCCTCTTTGCCCTCTCGTGCCATGGCGAGCTGGGCAGCCCCGCATAGTTGACCGACAGCACGTCGTCGCGGGCTGCCAAAAACTCGGCGACTCGCTGCGCGTTGGCGACGTGCCGCTCCACCCGCAGACTCAGCGTTTCCAGGCCTTGGGCGATCAGGAACGCGTTGAACGGCGAAGCCGCCGACCCGTAGTCGCGCAGCAGTTGCACCCGAGCCTTGAGCGCATACGCCGGCGGCCCCAGCTCGGCATACACCACGCCGTGGTAGCTGGGGTCGGGTGTGGTGAATCCGGGGAAGCGGCCCTGCGTCCAGTCGAAGGTGCCGCCGTCGACGATCACTCCGGCGATGGCGGCGCCGTGCCCGCCCAGGTACTTGGTGGCCGAGTGCACCACGATGTCGGCGCCCTGTGCCAGCGGCTGGATCAGGTAGGGGGTGGCGATGGTGTTGTCGACGATCAGCGGCACCCCGTTGCGGTGGGCGACCTCGGCGACCGCCGGGGTGTCCAGCACGTCGATCTGCGGGTTGGAGATGGTCTCGCCGAAGAACGCCTTGGTATTCGGCCGGACCTCCGCCTGCCAGGACTCCGGATCGTCGGGATCGGCGACGAAGCTGACCTCGATGCCGAGCTTCGCCAGCGAATAGTGGAACAGGTTATAAGTCCCGCCATACAGCCGCGGGCTGGACACGATGTGATCGCCGGCACCGGCCAGGTTCAGGATGGCGAAAGTCTCCGCGGCCTGCCCGGAGGACAGGAACAACGCGGCCACCCCGCCCTCGAGTGCGGCGATGCGCTGCTCGACCACCTCGGTGGTCGGGTTGCCGATCCGGGTGTAGATGTTGCCCGGAACTTCCAGCCCGAACAGGGCGGCGGCATGCGCGGTGTCGTCGAAGGTGTACGAGGTGGTCGCATAGATCGGCAGCGCCCGGGCGTTGGTGGTCGGGTCCGGGTACTGACCCGCATGAATCTGCTTGGTCTCAAACGACCAATGCGCGGTCGGATCGGTGTCGGTACTGCCGGTTTCTGAGGTGCCCATCACGTATCCCTGTCTGGCCAGGGGCCCGTCATGGCGGACCCGCGCTTGCCGTGTAGCCGGGTCTGGCTACTCAACCTGGTCATCACCCGGGGCACCCCACCGCGGTTGGAGGGTTGCCGGCCAGCAAGCCGGGGCTTAACGCTGGCGCTCATGACCGCAATGCAGCTTAGCGTATGGCGGCTAGTCGATGCCAATTGCGTAGTCTGATCTGGCGAGCAATGGACTGGAGGATCCGCTCAACGATGTCCAAGATCAAAGTCAAAGGTCCGGTGGTTGAGCTCGACGGTGACGAGATGACCCGCGTCATCTGGAAGCTCATCAAGGACATGCTCATCCTGCCGCATCTTGACATCAACCTGGACTACTACGACCTGGGTATCGAGCACCGTGATGCCACCGACGACCAGGTGACAATCGATGCGGCCTATGCGATCAAGAAGCACGGCGTGGGCGTCAAGTGCGCGACGATCACCCCCGACGAAGCCCGGGTCCAGGAATTCAACCTCAAGAAAATGTGGCTGTCGCCCAACGGGACGATCCGAAACATCCTGGGCGGCACCATTTTCCGTGAGCCGATCGTGATTTCTAATGTGCCGCGGCTGGTTCCGGGCTGGACCAAGCCAATTGTCATCGGCCGCCACGCTTTCGGCGACCAATACCGCGCGACGAACTTCAAGGTCGACCAACCAGGCACCGTCACATTGACTTTCACTCCTTCCGACGGCAGCGAGCCGATCGTGCACGAGATGGTGTCCATCCCCGAAGACGGTGGCGTGGTGATGGGGATGTACAACTTCAGGGAATCCATCCGGGATTTCGCGCGCGCGTCGTTCGCCTACGGGCTGAACGCAAAATGGCCGGTGTACCTGTCGACCAAGAACACCATCCTCAAGGCCTACGACGGCATGTTCAAAGACGAGTTCCAGCGCATCTACGAAACCGAGTTCAAGGACAAGTTCGAAGCCGAAGGGTTGACCTACGAGCACCGGCTGATCGACGACATGGTCGCCGCCTGCCTGAAGTGGGAGGGTGGCTATGTGTGGGCGTGTAAGAACTACGACGGCGACGTGCAGTCGGACACCGTCGCGCAGGGATACGGCTCGCTGGGGTTGATGACGTCGGTGCTGATGACGGCCGACGGTAGGACGGTCGAGGCCGAGGCCGCGCACGGCACCGTCACCCGGCACTTTCGGCAGTACCAGGCCGGCAAGCCGACCTCCACCAACCCGATCGCGTCGATCTTCGCCTGGACGCGTGGCCTGCAGCACCGTGGCAAGCTGGACGGCACACCGGAGGTCACCGAATTCGCCCAACAGCTGGAAGAGGTCGTCATCGGCACCGTCGAGAGCGGCAAGATGACCAAGGACCTCGCGCTGCTGATCGGTCCCGGACAGGAGTGGCTGAACAGCGAGGAATTCCTCGAAGCGATCTCCGACAACCTGGAAAAGGCGCTGGCCAACTAGCCGAGCAGACGCAAAAGCCCCCGAAAATGCGCATTTTCGGGGGCTTTTGCGTCTGCTCGCGCGGCTAACTGGCCGGTGGTTCGATCGCCTTCGGCGGCGCGAACTGGTCGAGGAACTCGACGATCACCTCTGTGACCCGCTTCGGCGCCTCGAACATGGGGACGTGCCCGACGTCCTCGAGCGTGGTGACCTTGTGGTCCTTCGGAAGGTGGGTGGTGAAATGCCGGATGAATCTGGGTGCGGGAACGACCCGATCCTTTCCGCAGATCACCAGATGCGCCGGGGCGGCGGTTTCCGCGAGCTCTCGCAGGCCGTGCAGCAGCGCCGCCTTGACCAGGAGCTGGAAGTAGGCGGGGCACCGAGCGACGTCGTCGACGATCGTGCTGAGCTCGCGCTCGCTGACCCCATCCGGTGACGCGCTGATCGCGTAGGTGGCTAGCCGGCGGCTGAACGGCAGCTGCAACACCCGCGGCCCGAACAACCAAGCGAGCACAAATAGCGGCATACCCAGGATGAATTTGCCGATCACCTCGAACTTCGCCGGGCTCCATCGTGTCCATCCGCCAGCCGGGGCGATGCCGGTGACGGTGCGCGCCCGCCCACGTCGCTCCAGTTCGAAAGCGACCCAGCCGCCCAGCGAGTTGCCGACGATGTGGGCGGTGTCCCAGCCCAGTTCGTCGAGTTGCCGCTCGACGTGATCGGCCAGCACCGCAGAGGACAAAAACCAGGTGCCGGCACCCGGGCCCCCGTTGTGGCCGGCCATCGTCGGGGCGAACACCTCATAGCGGCCGGTGTCGGCCAGCTGTTGGGCAACCTTTTCCCATACCGTCTGCGACAGCAGGAACGGGTGCAGCAACAGGACCGGTTCTCCAGAGCCCAAGTGAATCGGCGGGCGTGTAGTCATGCTGCCGACACTAAATGCGGTACCGCCGGTATCGCAAGGATGGTCGGTGCCGCCCGTGGCCGAACGGATGTCAAACCTGCTGGCCATTCGGGCCAGTTGGGCCGGTCGCGCCGGCGAGGCCCAACAGCTGGCCGCTGTTGCCGCCGTTACCGCCTTGACCACCGGTCCCGACGGCCACAAAGGGCGTAGTGACGGACCCGCCGGCCCCACCGGCACCCCCGTTCCCGCCGTTACCGACCAGCTGGGCATCACCACCGTCGCCACCGACCCCGCCGTTGCCAGCCACTGCCGTAGGAGTGGCGAGGCCGAGGAGGTTCCCGCCGTTCCCGCCGTCTCCGCCGGCCCCAGCATCGCCGTATAGCAGCCCGCCGGCGCCACCGTGACCACCGTGACCCCCCGTGCCGCCCGCTGACAAAGAGGCGCCGCCACCGAACCCGCCGGTCCCGCCATTTCCACCGGCGCCGATCAGCCTGGCAGTACCACCGCCCCCGCCGGCACCACCGGTCCCACCGATAAGTCCACCGGTCCCACCGTTCCCACCGGTCCCGCCGGCGCCGGCGTTGCCGATCAGCCCGCTGATGCCACCGATCCCACCGTTCCCCCCGGCGCCTCCGGCCCCGCCGGCCCCGCCGGCCCCACCTGACCCTCCGAGTCCGCCGCTGCCGATCAGTCCGACGGCGTTGCCGCCGGCCCCACCGGCTCCGCCGGCCCCGCCGTCCGCGCTGGCAGTCGCCAATGCGGTCCCGCCGGTCCCGCCGGTCCCGCCGGTCCCGGCGTTGCCAAACACCCGCCCGCCGGTGCCGCCGTGACCGCCGTTCCCGCCGCCGCCACCGACACCACTGCCCGCGCCTCCGTCAGACGTCCCAGACCCGCCGGCGCCACCGGCCCCACCGCGCCCGCCGCTGCCGATCAGGCCGACGGCCTCCCCGCCATCCCCACCGACCCCGCCGGCTCCGCCGACGCCGGCGGAAGCGCTGGAGCCGGACCCGCCGGCCCCGCCGGTCCCACCGCCGCCAGCGTTGCCGAACACCAGCCCGCCGGTGCCGCCGTGACCTCCGTTCCCGCCGGCACCACCGGTAGCGGTATCGGTGCTTGCGATCACATTGGCGATCCCGCCCGCCCCGCCGGCCCCACCGAGCCCGCCGCTGCCGATCAGCCGCGCAGCACCGCCGTCCCCGCCCGTCCCACCGGGCCCGCCGCCGAAACCGGACCCGCCGTTCCCGCCGGTCCCACCGCCGCCAGCGTTGCCGAACATCAGTCCGCCGGTGCCGCCGGTGCCGCCGGTACCGCCGGCGCCGCCGTCAACGCCACCTAATCCGGCCCCGCCGGATCCACCGGTTCCGCCGTTCCCACCAGCGCCGAACAGTCCGACGGCGCTGCCACCGGCGCCACCGTTGCCGCCCGCAGCGCCCGCGATGCCAGCGGTGCCCCCGGCCCCACCGGCGCCACCGGTGCCCACCAGCAGCCCGCCATTGCCGCCGCGACCGCCCGGCTCGCCGGCACCGGTGCTGGAGTTGAACCCGCCTGTCCCGCCGGCGCCGCCACTACCGAACAACCCGGCGCTGCCGCCGTTGCCGCCGGCCTGGTTGGGTCCGCCCGATCCGCCGTTGCCCCCATTGCCGATCAACAGCCCGCCGTCGCCGCCGTTTTGCCCGGTCCCGGGCAGCCCGTTGGCGCCGTTGCCGATCAGCGGGCGGCCCAGCAGGGCCAGGGTGGGCGCATTGACCGCGTTCAGCAGTTCCTGCTGCACGGCCTGCAGTGGCCCGGCGTTGGCGGCCTCGGCGCTGGCATAGGATCCCGCGGCCGCGTTCAGCGCCCGCACAAACTGCGCATGAAACGTCGCCGCCCGCACGCCGAGCGCCTGATAGCCCTGGGCGTGCCCGGAAAACAGGGCGGCGATGGCCGCCGACACCTCATCGGCGGCCGCGGGCAGCACTGCGGTGGTCGGCGCCGCCCAGGCTGCATTGGCCGCGCTGATCGCCGAGCCAATTCCTGCCAATTCCGTCGCCGCCGCCGCCAGCGTCGGTGGCGATGCCAAAACGAACGACACCGTAGTCCTCCCACCGCAACAGGGTCGCCTACAGACAACGAACGCTACGCCGAGACGGCCGAGAACACTGAGGTTTCGACGAAGGTCATTGATGCCAGCGCCAGCGTGAAATGATCAGGGCATCATGAGCACCCCTACCGGATTGCGCCGGGTCTTCTCCGGCGTGCAGCCAACTTCCGACTCGCTTCATCTCGGTAACGCGTTGGGCGCGGTCTCCCACTGGGTTGGGCTGCAGGAGGACCACGACGCGTTCTTCTGCGTGGTCGACCTGCACGCGATCACCGTCACGCAGGATCCCGAGGCGCTGCGCCGCCGCACCCTGGTTACCGCCGCGCAATACCTGGCGCTGGGTATCGATCCGACCCGCGCCACCATTTTCGTGCAAAGCCACGTGCCGGCCCACACCCAGTTGGCCTGGGTGCTGGGCTGCTTCACCGGCTTCGGCCAGGCGTCGCGGATGACGCAGTTCAAAGACAAGTCGACGCGTCAGGGCAGCGAATCCACCACCGTCGGCTTGTTCACCTACCCGGTGCTGCAGGCCGCCGACGTGCTGGCCTACGACGCCGAGCTGGTGCCGGTGGGTGAGGATCAGCGGCAGCACCTGGAGCTGGCGCGCGACGTCGCGCAGCGGTTCAACAGTCGGTTCCCCGACACTTTCGTGGTGCCCGACGTGCTCATTCCCAAGGCCACCGCGAAGATCTACGACTTGCAAGACCCGACATCGAAGATGAGCAAGTCGGCCAGCACCGACGCCGGGCTGATCAGCCTGCTCGACGATCCAGCGTTGTCCGCCAAGAAGATTCGCTCGGCGGTCACCGACAGCGAGCGAGAGATCCGCTATGACCTTGACGCCAAGCCGGGCGTGTCGAACCTGTTGAGCATCCAGTCGGCGGTCACCGGAGTCGGCATCGACACCCTCGTCGACGGCTACGCCGGACGCGGCTACGGCGACCTGAAGAAGGACACCGCCGAAGCCGTCGTCGAGTACGTTAGGCCCATCAAGGCCCGGGTCGACGAGTTGACGGCCGATCCCACCGAATTGGAGGCGGTGCTTGCCACCGGCGCGCGGCGCGCCAACGATGTCGCCAGCAAAACTCTGCAGCGGGTCTACGATCGGCTCGGGTTCCTTCCGCAGCGGGGATAGGGCGTCCATGACCGAACCGGCCAAGCCAGGGATCTTGGATCGGATGCGGGCCCGGTTTCCCTGGTTGGACCATGTGGTCCGCGCCCATGCACGCTTCAGCCAGTGCAATGGCGGCTTCTTTGCGGCCGGGCTCACCTACTACACGATCTTCGCCCTATTTCCGCTGCTGATGGTCAGTTTCGCGGTGGGCGGATTCGCGTTGTCGCGTCGACCGGAGCTGCTGCAGACAATCGACGACCGAATCCGCTCCTCGGTCACCAGCGAGCTCGGACAGCAGCTGGTTGACTTGATGAATTCCGCGATCGACGCGCGGGCGTCCGTCGGCACCATCGGGCTGGCCACCGCGGCCTGGGCGGGTCTGAGCTGGATGTCGCATTTGCGAGAAGCACTGAGCCAGATGTGGGACCAGTCGCGGAACCAGTTGGGCTACGTGCGCGCCAAATTGTCCGATGCGGTCGCGATGGTGGGGACGTTCGTGGTTATTGTGGTGACGCTTGCGCTGACCGCGCTCGGCCATGCGAAACCGATGGGCGCGGTGCTGAGATGGCTTCAAATACCCGAGTTCTCGTTCTTCGACGAAATCTTTCGCGGTGTCTCACTGCTGATTTCGCTACTGGTGTCATGGCTGCTGTTCACGTGGATGATTGCCCGGCTGCCCAGGGAGCCGGCCAGCTTCGTCACCTCGGTGCGGGCCGGACTCATCGCGGCCGTCGGGTTCGAGTTGTTCAAGCAGTTGGGGTCGATCTACCTACAGGTCGTCCTGCGCAGCCCGGCCAGCGCCACGTTCGGGCCGGCGCTGGGCTTGATGGTGTTTGGGTTCATTACCGCCTACCTGATCCTGTTCGCCGCCGCCTGGGCCGCGACGGCCTCCGGCGAAGACCCCCGCGCTAAACACGTAGAACCGCCCGGCCCCGCGGTGATCAGCCCGCGGATACAGGTGAACGAGGGCCTCAGTACGCGCCAGACGTTGACCGCGGTGGCCGTGGGAGCCGTTGGGGCGTTGACGTTTTCGAGGTTGATCAACCCGCATCGGCACCACCACTAGGCTGGTACCGGCACCTGCCACTCGCCGTTGGCCATGACCGCGGTCACCTGCCAATCACGGTCCAGCACGACAAGATTGGCGTCATAGCCGGCTCGCAGTTCGCCCACCCGATCCAGCCCGAGAGCCCGCGCGGGCGTCGTCGAAGTCATCTGAACAGCGGCCAGCAGCGCCGCATCGCGGTCCACGCCCAATCCCGCCACCAACCGAAACAGCTGATCCATGGTCGCCGTGCTGCCCGCGATGCTCGACGTTCCGCGCACCCGAGCCACGCCCGACGCGACATCCACTGGCAACGTGCCAAGCCGGAACGCGCCGTCGCCGCAGCCCGCCGCGGCGGTGGCGTCGGTGACCACGGCGACCCGGTGCGGACCCGCGAATTGGATCACGGCGTGCACCACATCGGGGTGGACGTGCACGCCGTCGGCGATCAGTTCGACGGTCACCCGTGGGTCGGCTAGCAGGGCCAGCGCGGGTCCCGGCTCGCGGTGGTCCAGCGGCGGCATCGCGTTGAACAAATGGGTACCGACGCTGGCGCCCAGGGCGATGGCTCGTCGGGTCTGCTCATATGTCGCGTCCGTATGTCCAACGGCCACAACCACACCCGCGTCGAGGAAGCGCCGGATCGCCTCGTCGCTGCCGGGCAGTTCGGGAGCCAGCGTGACCATCCGGACGGCGCCGCCGGCGGCGGTAAGAACGGCGTCGATCTCCGCACAATCCGGCGCACGCATCCGGGTGTGGTCGTGTGCGCCGCAGCGCGCCGGGCTCAGCCACGGCCCCTCCAGGTGAATGCCCGCGATGACGCCGCGCCGAGTCGCGTCGGCAAGGCCACCCACGGCCGAGAGCAACTCTGCGGGTGCGGCGGTGACCACACTGGCCAGCGTGGTGGTGCTGCCGTGCCGCAGGTGAAACGCGACGGCCGCGCCGACGCCGGAAGCGTTGCCGTCGGTGAAGGACCCGCCGCCGCCCCCGTGCACGTGCATGTCGATAAACCCAGGCACCACAACGCAATCTGGCACGTCCAGATCGGCCGGCACGGGCGGCGCGCCGGCACCGCAGGCCAGAACCTGACGACCGGCGATCTGCACCCATCCGGGTCTGCAAAGCTGCCCGTTGATGATCACGGTGCCGGCATGGATGATCATCAGGCTTTCGCCTCGGCCGGCCAACGGCCGCCGTTCTCCCAAAAGTGGCGGATGTCTTCGAGCTGGCGGCCTTTGGTCTCGGGCGCATACCGGTATACCACCATGAAGGCGGTCACGGCGAACGTCCCGAACAGCGCGAAAACGCCTGCGCCGCCAAGGAAATGCAACATCGTGAGGAAGAAGCCGGCAATGAGAGCGTTGGCCGTCAGGTTCGCGGTGAGCATCACGCTCGACCCCATCGACCGCAGCCGCAGCGGAAAGCTTTCGGCGGCGTACACCCAGACCAGCGCGCCGAACCCGAAGCCGAACCCGATGATGAACAGCAGCACGCCGCCGAATCCGAACAGCAGCGCCACGCCGTGACCGAAGTCCCGGGCGAACACAAAGATCAGCACGGCATCGGCGACGATCATCAACGCGATGCCGGACAACAGGATTGGACGCCGCCCCAGCCGGTCGACCAGCAGCAGTGAGACACACACCGCCGCCAAACCCGCGACCTGCACCATCGCCGGCAGCGCCAGCAGCGCGAAATTGCCTTGGAAGCCCATGGCCGCGAATAGCCGTGGGCTGTAGTAGATGATCGCGTTGATGCCGGTGATCTGGACCAGAAAGCCGAGCGCGATCACAAACATACTGGCCCGCAAGTAGGGCCGCCGCAGCATCTCCGACAAGCCGCCGCCACCTTCTTCGGTTATCGCGCCGGCGATTTCGGCCAGCTCGGCGTCGACGGCGGTCTCGCGCTCTATGAGCATCAGCGCCCGGCGGGCATCGGCGACCCGGCCCTTGAGCAGGTACCAGCGCGCGGTGTCGGGCATGCGTAGCAACAACGGCAGCAGCAGCACCGCGGGAACCGCGGCCAGGCCCAGCATCCACCGCCACTGCTGCCAACCGGCCAGCAGGTAGCCGGTTAGATAGCCGAGGATGATGCCGCTGACCGTCGCCACCTGATAGGCGGCCACCAACGATCCGCGCACGGCGGCCGGTGCCGACTCGGCGACGTACACCGGGGCCACCACCACCGACACCCCGATGGTGATACCGAGCAGCAGCCGCGCCACCAACAGCATCGGCACCGAGACCGAGCTCGCGCCCAGCACCGCGAAAACCGCGTAGCCGGCGGTGATCAACACCATCGACTTCTTGCGCCCGACCGCGTTGGCCAGCACGCCGCCGCCAAGCGCCCCGAGGATCTGGCCGAACACCACCATCGTGGTCAGCAGCTCTTGTTGGCGCGTGGACAGGCGGAATTCCTCGGTGATGAACAGCAGCGCGCCCGCGATGCTGGACAGGTCGTAGCCGTAGATGACGCCGACGCTGGCGGCGGTGAGCCCGACCAGTAGTCCCCGCCGTGACGATCCGGTCAGCTGACCGGTACCCGGGCTTCAGCTTCAGTCATCCCGCAGAGTCTAAAGCGTGGGCCTGCGATTCATCGAGCGCGCGACCATGATCAATCCGAAAACGATGACGGTTCCGATCACGGCCACGCCCACCCGTATCGGCAGCGCGTCGGCCGACGAGATCAGGCCGGCGGCCTGGCTGGCGTTGGCCTGCCGATCGGTGGGGTTGGGCTTGGCCGGCTGCAACGACGGGTCGGGTTCGATCAGCGAACCGATCTGGGTGCCTTGGGCGGTGCTGAACCCGTAGTCCAATAGGTGCGCGGCCTGTTCCCACGGCGCGATCGGCTGGCGGGTCCCGTGCAACAGCACCGCCATCAGCCGCCGGCCGTTGTGGTTGGCCGCGCCCACGAACGTCTGCCCGGCGTCGTCGGTATAACCGGTCTTGCCGCCCATCGCGCCCGGGTAGTGGTAGAGCAGTTGGTTGTCGTTCTCCAGCTCGTAGCCCGGATGATCGCCGTGCCCCGGGAAGTCGAACGTGCGGGTGGCGACGATGTCGGCGAAGACCGGGTTCTGCCACGCATAGCGGTAGAACAGGCCGATGTCGTAGGCCGACGTGCACATCCCGGGCCCGTCCAGGCCCGACGGCGTCGCCACCCGGGTATCCCGGCCACCCAGCTTGGCGGCCAGCACATTGAGCTTCTCCAACGCGGTCTGCATACCGCCGAGTTGAACGGCCAGCGCGTGCGCGGCGTCATTGCCGGAGTGCATCAGCAGACCGTGCAGCAACTGATTGATGGTGTAGGTGCCGCCGGCGTTCACCCCGACCTTGGTGCCCTCGGCGGCCGCGTCGTCGTCGGTTCCGGCGACGGACTTGTTGAGGTTGAACGCGTTGATGGACGCCATCGCGACCAGAACCTTGATGATGCTGGCCGGGCGGTGACGGCCGTGCGGGTCGCGGGCGGCGATGACCGCGCCGCTGTCTAGATCTGCCACCAGCCAAGCCTCGGCGGAGATGTCGTTGGGCACCGACGGGGTGTCAGGGGCGGCGATGATGCCGCAGCCGCCCAACGCGTTGCCGCCGACCGGGGTAGGGGGCACCGCCAGCGGCAGCGGCGGTGCACCTGCTGCGGGAACCTCCGACGAGTCCACGGCGGGTGGGGTGGTGATCTTGTACCGGCAGTTTTCGGCGGCGCCATTCGCCTCCGCGTTGGGCTCGGCGACGACTAGCGGCGTACCCAGGGCGACCGGCCCGGCAACCACGAAAACTGCCGCGGCCAGGCAGGATGCCGCGCGGGAGAGGGGCCTTGAACAGAGCATCGTCTGTGCAGAGTAGGGGATAGGCTGCGGGTTCGCAGGTCGGCGCGCTGTGACTGATGGGACACAAGTTAATTTGACAGTGTCTGGTATTTGTATGACACTGTCAAATAGCCCATGCAAACGCTGCTGACGCTTTCGGAATTCGCCGCCGTCGCCGCCAAGGCGGTCCAGGTGTCGGGCGCCGCGCCCGAAAACCGTCAAGCCAAACCGATCCCGGCCGAACGAATGGTTCGCTACTACACGGCGCGGGGCCTGCTGCCCAGACCAGGCACTCGTGGACGCGCCCTCACCTTTGGGCGGACGCACCTGCTGTGCCTGGTCGCCATCAAACGGCTCCAAGGACAAGGCCTGTCGCTGGACGAGATCGCCGAACGCCTGGACGGGATGGCGCCGGCCGAGGTGGAGTCGCTGGCCGCTATCCCGCACAGCGCCATGCCGCCCGACCTGGGCGACCCCGACACGCCCGCTCCATCTCGTGCCGCGGGCCGGTTCTGGCGCGATCCACCGGCCTCCAACGTCCCCGCACCCGCCGTTACCAACCTTCAGGCGGTTCGGCTTTCCGACACTGTCACGTTGCTGATCGACGGCGACTCGCTCCCGGCGCTAGACAGCCTGCGCCGCGCCGCCGCGCCGCTACTGGACCTGCTCGCCAATTCCCGGAAGGACGCCCCATGAGTACTCAGTTACTTCCCCTCATCGTCACCGAACCCGCCCAGTCCGCCGGCCGGCCGACCTGCGGAGAGCTGAGTACGGCCGACGGGGTCCGGCTGCCGCTGAAGGCCCTGAGCGTCGACACCGCCATCGTCGGCATGACCGCGACGTCCACCGTCCGTCAGCGTTTCGCCAACACCGGGGACACCACCATCGAGGCCACTTATGTGTTCCCACTGCCGGCGCGTGCGGGTGTCACCGATTTCGTCGCCGACCTGGCGGGGCGACGGGTGGTTGGCGTGCTGAAGGAGCGCGGCCAGGCCCGAGCCGACTACGAGCAGGCATTGGTGCAAGGGCAGCGCGCCGCGATCATGGAGGAGGACCGCTCCGACGTGTTCTCGGTGCGCGTGGGCAACCTCGGGCCCGGCGAGGAAGCCACCATCGAGATGCGCCTGACGGGTCCGCTGTCGTTCGAGGATGGCGAGGCCACCTTCCGGTTCCCGCTCGTGGTCGCCCCGCGGTACACCACCGGAAGCCCGGTGCCCGGGGATCAGACCGGCTCCGGTTTGGCCGTCGACACTGACGCGGTGCCCGACGCGTCACGGGTGACCCCGCCCCGGCTTGAGGACGGTGACGAGCGTCCTGATGTCGAGATCGCGCTGACTCTCGACGGCGGTGGGCTGCCGGTGTCAAACCTGCGGGCGTCATTGCCCACCGCTGTTGCTGACAACGATGGATTGACCCGGTTGCGGGTCGAGCCGGGCGTCCGAGCCGACCGTGACTTCGTGCTGCGCTTTCGCGTTGACCGCCAACAACTTTCGTCGGCAGCGCTACTCGTCTCCGACGCCGAGGGTGATGAGGGCACCTGGTCGGTCACGTTGGTGCCGCCCATCGAGACGTCAACCACGCCGCGCGATGTTGTAGTGGTGCTGGACCGGTCCGGGTCGATGCACGGCTGGAAGATGATCGCCGCGCGACGAGCGGCGGGGCGGATCGTGGACATGCTCGACACCGTCGACCGATTCAGCGTCCTTGCCTTCGACGACCGGATCGACACGGCCGCGACCCTGCCCGTCGGACTCGTCGAGGCCAACGACCGAAATCGGTTCGCCGCGTCGTCGTGGCTGGGTTCGCTGGAAAGCCGCGGCGGGACCGCGATGGCCGAACCGCTGCGTAAGGCCGTCCAGATGCTAGCCGGCCCCGGTGAAGACCGGCTGGCCAGCGTGGTTCTGGTGACCGACGGCCAGATCACCGGCGAGGACCACCTGTTGACCACGCTGGCACCTCTGGTCGGGCGAACCCGGGTCTACTGCGTGGGCATCGACCGCGCCGTCAACGCGGGCTTCCTGGACCGGCTGGCGCGCCTGGGCGCCGGACGATGCGAGTTGGTGGAATCGGAGGAGCGCCTCGACGAGGTAATGGCCAGGCTGGCGCGAACCATCGGGCGCCCGGCGCTGACGGATATTCGGGTGAGCGCCGAGGGAGCCGACCTTATCGAGGGCACCGTCACGCCCAGCCGGTCGCCGGATGCCTTTGCCGGCGTGCCCTGCGTGATCTCCGGGCGCTATCGGGGCCGGGCGGATTCGGTGACATTCCGCGTCGCGGCCGACGGGCCATTCACCGCCGCACTCGCAGCCCGCTCGTCGCCGGAAGCACTTGCCGTGCAAACGATTTGGGCACGTTCGGTGGTCCGTGACCTAGAGGACGAATACGCGTCCGGTTATCCCGACGAGGAGTTGGCCGCCCGACTGGTCGACCATTCCATCCGATTCGGCGTGCTGTCCCGGTTCACCGCGTTCGTCGCCATTGACCCCGAACGGACCGAGGCTGGGCCGCTCACCGAGGTCATCCAGCCCGTCGAGATCCCCTCGGGGTGGAGCCCGGCGGTGCGCTTCGCCGCGGCCGCGCCGCTGGCGGTGGGCGGCAGGGCTGGCGCCGCCGTGCGCCCGGCCGGCGCTCAACCTGTGGTCACGCGACCCCTCAAGGAACTGCTCAAGCTGGTGCAGAAGGGGATCGGCGCTGACGAGTCAGGGCTCGCGGCGGTCTGCGCGGAGCTGGCCGTCCACCGCGACGCGGCGTCGGATCCCGCGTTGAGCGCGGCGGTCACGCAACTGTGCGACGCGCTGACCCGGTACCTGTGCAACCCGACCGAGCTGGGAGCGCAGGAAGTGCTGGCGGGGGTGGCGGACGTCAAGCGAATCCTGGCCAGCGCCAAGCGCACTCGGCGCACCAGCAAGCTGCGTTTCTGGGCCTAAACTTCGCTGAGCACGCTGCGCGGGATGGATACGATCACCACGGACCGCCAGTATTGGGCAGGTCGAATCGGTGATCACCCGCGACACCCTGGCTGCAACCACCGTGGAGCGACAAGAGTTGGCCCTGGCTGTGCTGCGGTCGCTTATGGACGACGGACTGATGGCACGCGTATATGACCTCTTCGTAGCCCGTTACGACGATCTCGGAACTTGGGCATTCGCTGTCTGGCTCAAACTCACCGAAGCGGGCAAACACACTGCTAAAGAACTCGCTAACAAGACCAGGTGGAGCCTCGCTGAGCACGCGGCGCGGGATGGCTTCGACGGTGTCGAACTCGGCCTGACCGCTGATTGGCGGCGGGGTGAGCTGGATGACCGAATCGCCGCGATCGTCTGTGCGGCAATACAATCCGCCACATCGCATGGTCATAACAGTCACATGTGTCGCTGCACCGGGAGACACCCGATCTGCCCGGCTTTGAGCGACAATTACCTGACCTGCGGTGTTGTGCCCAAGTTGGTGGTGGCGGTGCGGGTTTCGCGGTGGCGTTGACCTGCAGAAACCGCGTTGTCGCGCGTAGATGGGCAGGGAGACCATAGCCGCCGGCAGAGGCCAGTGTTGCGGATGTGACGAGAGAGCAATACGGACAGCCAGAGCAGAAAGTCGCGTCGAGTGCAGTCATGGTGCGCGCCAACACAGTTCGGAGTAGCCCGGCTCGTTACCGTCGCGTCCAGGTGCTCCTGACTGACCGGCCCACCAGGAAGACTCCAGCGGCGCGTCGCAGGTCTGGGTTTCGTGCACAATTTTCGACGCGCCACGATGCATACTCACAGGTCAGCGGGCTCCAGCCAGGCTGACGGGTGTCACGCAAGTATTGGTGAAACTTGTTGACCTCAGCTGGGGCCTGGGTGCGGTTACAAAGGCTGGCTAACTTCGCTGAGCACGCTGCGCAGGATGGCTTCGATGTTGTTGAACTCGGCCTGACCGCTGATCAACGGCGGGGCCAGCTGGATGACCGAATCGCCGCGATCGTCGGTGCGGCAGTACAGCCCGGCCTCAAACAGCGCCGAGGACACGTGGCCGAGCAGCTTGGCGCGTTCGTCGTCGGTGAAGGTCTGTTTGGTCGCCTGGTCCTTGACCAGTTCGATGCCGAAGAAAAACCCCTCGCCGCGGACATCGCCGACGATGGGCAGGTCGTACAACTTCTCCAAGGTGGCGCGCAGCGCCGGCGACAGTTGTTTGACGCGCTCGTTGAGGCCCTCGCGTTCGAAGATGTCGAGATTGGCCAGCCCGACGGCCGCCGACACCGGATGACCGCCGAACGTGTAGCCATGGCGGAACATCGTTTTGCCGTCGTTGAACGGTTCGAACACGCGGTCGCTGGCGATCATGGCGCCCAGCGGGGAGTAGCCCGACGTCAGCCCTTTGGCGCAAGTGATCATGTCGGGCACATAGCCAAAATCGGTGCAGGCGAACATGGAACCGATCCGGCCGAACGCACAGATCACCTCGTCGGAAACCAGCAGCACGTCGTACTCGTCGCAGATCTCGCGGACCCGCTCGAAATACCCTGGCGGCGGCGGATACGAGCCGCCGGCGTTTTGCACCGGCTCTAAAAACACCGCGGCGACGGTATCGGGCCCTTCGAACTCGATCGCCTCGGCAATCCGGTCGGCGGCCCACTGCCCAAAGGCCTTGATGTCGGTATCAAACGGTGCGGGCGCGCGGTAGAAGTTCGTGTTGGGCACCCGGAAGCCGCCCGGGGTCACCGGCTCGAACGGTTGCTTGAACACCGGCAGCCCGGTGATCGCGAGCGCGCCCTGGGTGGTGCCGTGGTAGGCGGTCGCGCGCGAAATGACCTTGTACTTGCCCGGTTTGCCGGTGAGCTTGAAGTACTGCTTGGCCACTTTCCAGGCGGTTTCGACGGCCTCGGTGCCGCCGGTGGTGAAGAACACCCGGTTCAGGTCGCCGGGCGCATATCGGGCCAGGCGTTCGGCGAGCTCGATCGCCGGCGGGGTGGCATATCCCCACAACGGAAAGAACCCGAGCGTGCCGGCTTGGCGGGCGGCGGCCTCGGCGAGTTCGGTCCGGCCGTGACCGACCTGCACCACGAACAGCCCGGACAGCGCGTCGAGGTAGCTCTTGCCGCGGTCGTCGAAGATGGTCACACCCTCACCGCGAGTGATGATCGGCGGCTTGATACCGGCGCCGTGCCGGGCGAAATGCAACCAAAGATTGTCGGTCATGCTGCCCGCGAGCGTAGCGCTAGTGTTGGGGGATGACCTCGACGCAGGTCGCCGAGTTCGAGGAGTTGCGGCCACATCTCATGTCGGTTGCCTACCGGCTGACCGGAACCGTCGCCGACGCCGAAGACATCGTCCAGGAAGCCTGGCTGCGCTGGGACCGCGCGGACACGGTGATCGAGGACCTGCGGGCCTGGCTGACCACCGTGGTGAGCCGGCTCGGCCTGGACCGGTTGCGGTCGGCGGCGCATCGGCGCGAGACCTATACCGGCACCTGGCTGCCCGAACCCGTGGTCACCGGTTTTGACAGTGCCGATCCGCTTTCCGCCGTGGTGGCTGCCGAGGACGCCCGGTTCGCGGCGATGGTGGTGCTAGAGCGACTCAGCCCCGATCAGCGCGTGGCGTTCGTGCTGCACGACGGGTTCGCGATGCCGTTTGCCGAAGTCGCCGAGGTGTTGGGAACCAACGAGGCCGCCGCGCGGCAGCTGGCCTCGCGGGCCCGCAAGGCGTTGAAGGAGGGAGGCGCGAAGCCACCGCCCAATTCGGATCCCAGCCACAACGAGGTGGTCGGCAAGCTGATGGCCGCCATGGCCGCCGGTGACCTGGATGCCGTGGTGTCGCTGTTGCATCCCGACGTGACCTTCACCGGCGATTCAAATGGCAAGGCGCCCACGGCGGTTCAGGTCATCCATGGCGCGGACAAAGTGGCCCGATTCATGTTTGGCCTGGCCCGCCGCTACGGTCCGTCGTTCTTTACCGTCAATCAGCTGGCACTGGTCAACGGCGAGCTGGGCGCCTACACCGAAGGCTGCCCCGGCGCCGACGGGTTTCGGGAGATGGCACCGCGGATCACCGCGATGACGGTGCGCGACGGAAAGGTTTGCGCCCTATGGGATATCGCGAACCCCGACAAGTTCACCGGCTCTCCGCTTCGAGCCATGGCACGCGGCACGCGTCACCGGAGTTGAAGCCCTGCTCGGTGATGCCCAGGGCCGAGTACATCCGGGCGCGCATGTTCTCCACGCCGATCTGGTAGGTCAGCTCGATGACGCCGGGGTCGCCGAAGCGGGCTCGCAGATCGGCGACCTGCTCATCGGTGACGGTGTGTGGGTCGGTGGTCATCGCGTCGGCGTAGGAAATGGCGGCGCGCTCGTCCTCGGTGAAGCGAGGCGATGTCGCGTAGTTGTCGATCTCCTTCAAGCGCTCGATGTCGAGGCCGTCCAGGCGTTGCAGCATGGATCCGAAGTCCACGCACCAGGAGCAGCCGATCTTGCGTGCCGTCCACAACACGGCGAGCTCACGCACGCTGATGGGCAGCGTTCGCGACGCGCGTTGCAGCAGCGTCTCGTGCACCGCGTTGGCGACTAGCAGACGGGAATGATGCGCCGCGACGGTGAACGGCTCGGGTACCTCGCCGAAACGACGCTTGGCGATCCGGTACATGATGCGGGTCAGCACGCCGGCGCGCTTTGGGGGTAGGGGCTCAATTCGGGTTTTCTGTGTCATACCAGTCAGACGAGACGGCCCGCCAAACCGTGACGGGTCTCAAGAATCGACCAAGAATCCACCAAGGCCCACGTCGCAGGCTCGGGTAGTGGCAGATGAAACGTCGTCGTACTGGTCTTTCACGCAGATTCCGCGGCCGCAGGACATCCAGGATTGGGCACACGCAGAAGTGCTGGTTGCCGACTCGCGATTGGACCAAGGGGGCATCCGCGCCGCAGTCGATGCGGTCTTCGAAGCCAACCCCGCCCTTGGCGCCGTGTTCGAACCGCGCTGTGACCGCTGGATGGCTCGTCCGGGCGGCTCATGGACGTGGGCGGTGGAACCCCCGGGGGTCGCCGTCGCGGAGGTGATCGCGCGGCAACGCGCCTCTTTCGACATGCGCACCGGCAGGCTGTTCGCGGTGTCGTTGCTCCCCGGAGCGCCGGAACGGCTGGTGCTTACCGCCAGCCACCTCTGCGTGGACGGGCAGTCGTGGCAGACCGTGGTGGAGGACTTGATTACGGAGTACGACGAGGGTGCATTGGCGCCTGAAGCCGCGTACCACGCCTAGAAATCACGCCGAATGCTCATCGGTGTGGTGGCGGGCAGATCACCGCCGGCGAGCACCGTGCGGGCGACCGCCGTCAACGCGTGCAACAGCGCCTCCAGTTCGCCGTCGTCCAGACCGTCGAACGAATGGAGTGCCAGCATGTCGGTGGTGGCCTCGATGCGGTCCTTGAAGTCACGTCCGGCGGGTGTCAGTGATCCGTCGTCACCGAGCAGACCGCGGTCCGCAAGACTCTGTTCGCAGGCCCGCCACTCGGCATCGTCGTAGTGGCGGATCCGCTGCATGTAGTCTTGCGGCACCGCCCCGGCCGCGGCGTGCAACACGTTCGACTCCCGCCCCGAGATACCCGCGGCAACAAGCACCGCCGTGTGACCGTCGCCGCGATGCTCACGCAGCAAAGTCGCGGCATGCCACAACGTCGCAACCGGATCCGACGGCCAGGGCAGCGCGAGATTGGCCGCGAACAATGGCCGGCCGTCCAGGGGTGCCCGCTGTGCCGCGCGGGCAGCCAATTGTGCTGCCGTGCATACATTTTCATCATCGTCGGTGAGCCCGTAGCGCCGCAGCGCCGCGGCCGCCGATTCTTCGCGGGCTCGCAGCGCACGCTGCGGCCCGGCGATCTCCCAGGCCGCCGGAAGGGCCTTGGCTACCCGCGCCCGTGCGAAGTTGTAGAACACGGCCGCCACGACCTCCGGCGGCACCGGGCCCAGGGGAGCCGACCGAGCGGCGAAGTAACCCATCCAGAACCCGCGGTAACCGAGGTTGTCGAGCGCCGCGCGCGCCTCCGGCGCAAAGTACGTCACCGCGTGGATCGGCTCGAAGCGATCGTAGAACTGCCGGGCCAGCTCAGGTAGTCGTTGCATGTCTGCAGAACCTAGCCCGGCGTGAACACGACCGGTATTGCGGCCGGCGATCGGAACGCCATGCCGACGATGCTCGGGGTGGCTGCGTTTGGGTCGAGCCGCAAGTCCGGCAACCGGTCGAGCAGCGCGTTGATCGCGACCGTTGTTTCCATCCGCGCCAGGTGCATGCCCAGGCACAGGTGCGGGCCGCCACCGAACGTCAGGTGCGCGACGTTTTTCCGGGTGGGATCGAAGCGGTCCGGGTCCGGGTAGCGCTTGGGGTCCCGGTTGGCCGCCGCGACACTGACGTTGACGGTTGTTCCCGACGGAATCGCGACGCCCCCGAGCTCGCAGTCGACGACGGCTCTGCGTACCACCGAGGTGATCGGCGGCTCCCAGCGCAAACCTTCCTCGATGGCACCGCGGACCATGCCGCGATTGGTTCGCACCGTGTCGAGTAGCGCCGGCTCGGACAGCAGGGCGACCAGCAGGTTGCCCGAGGACCGGTATGTCGTCTCCACCCCGGCAGGCAGGATGAGCAGCAGGAACGCGAAGATCTCGTCGTCGGTCAGCCGTACGCCGTCGATCTCGGACTCCGCCAGCGTGCTGACCAGGTCGTCTTGTGGGTTGCGTCGCCGGCTGGCAAGAACCTCCCCGAAGTACTCCTTCAACGACGCGGAGGCGGCGATCCCACGATCCCAGTCGTAAACCACATTGAGCAGCTCGATCGAAAGTCGTTGGAAGCGAAGGTAGTCCGCCCGCGGCAGTCCCATCATGCGGGCGATCACCTGCACCGGGAACGCGAAGGTGAACTCGCGAACCAGCTCGGCGCGACCGCGCGCCGTGAACCTGTCGATGAGCTCGTGCACCACGACTTCCACCAGCTCGCTGCGCCATCGCTCCAGCAGCGCGGCCCGGAACGACGGCGACACCAGGGCCCGGCTGGCCCGGTGCTCGGCCCCCTCGAGTTCGAGCAGGGTGCGGCCCATGACGGGGCCCATCACCTGGGCGTATATCGACGAGGAAAACGTGTCCGGATGCGTGAGCACCGTCTGGCATTCGTCGTATCCGAGTACCGTCACCCCCGCCACACCGAGCGTCTGTCCGGCGGTTTCTGCGAATGGGTTGCCCAGCATCACCGGGTGCCGCGCGCGTGCGTCGCGCAGCCGGTCGTGCACGTTCTCGACCTGCATGAGCAGACCGATCTCGGGGCGGGTCAAGGTGCGCCGGCCCGGATCGTCTGTGTGTCCCGTCCGGATCGAAGCACGGTGCCCGGCGTTGCCCCGGTGGCCACGCCGTCGCGGCAGACCTCGACGCCGCCGACCCACACGCAGGTGATCCCGTGGGCGTCGGCGACCAATCGTGGGGCGCCGGCGGGCAGGTCGTAGCGGGTGCGCTCGGGCCCGTGGTCGACGGTCGCCGGGTCGAACAGCACCAAGTCGGCGTGCCAGCCGGGCGCGATCCGGCCGCGGTCCGTCAGCCCGTAGAGGCGGGCCGGCACGTCGGTGATCAGCCGCACGGCCTCTTCCAGCGTCACCACTTTGTGCTTGCGGACACCGCGGCCGAGCAGCGACGTGGTGTAGATCGCGCCGCACATCATGTCGAGGTGGGCGCCGGCGTCCGAGCCGCCGATCACGGCATGCGGGTGGTGCCACACGTCGGCCCGCAGCCGCCAGTCCGCGGCTTCATCGCCGGCCAGCGGCGGGCTGAGTCCGGTCCGCAGCTCGTCGGCGATGACGATGTCGAGCAGCGTGTCGAACGGCTCACCGCCGCGCGCGGCGGCGACGTCACCGACGGTGCGGCCGGCCGCGTCGGCGTTCTCGGGGGCGAAGGTCTCGACGACGCTCAGCCGCTCCCACTGCGCCAGACCGCGCAGCATGCCCGCCTCCTTCGAGGCAGCACCCTCGGTGAGGCGTCGTCGTACCTCGGGGTCGGCCAACGCCTTGAGCCGTTCGGGCACCGGCAGGTGCATGGTGTCGCGCCAACCCGGCAGCCCGTCGAGCACGAAGCCGGACAGGAACGAGAGCCGGATCTTCATCGCGTGCGGAAGCGTGAGCGCGACGACGCGGGCGCCGCGCTGCGCGGCGACTTCCGAGGCGCGCAGCTGCCTTTGGTGGCCGGCCGGATTCGCGGCCGACACACCCAGCAGGTTCCAGTTGAGCGGCCGGTCGGCGGCCAGCGACAGGTCGGTGAGCAGCGCGACCTCGTCGTCGGTGAAACCCGCCAGACAACCGGGGATGATCGCCTCGAGCGTCGTGCCCGGATGGTCGCCGACGGCGGCCGCCAGCGCCACCAATTCCTCCCGTGACGCGCTGCGCGACGGTACCGGCTGGCCGGCGCCGTCGTTGTGAGTCGGTGACTGCGACGTCGACAGCCCCAGCGCGCCCGCGTCCAAGGCCTCGTGCAGCACCGCGAGCATCCGCTCGATCTGCTCGGGCGTGGCCTCGCCACCGACCGCGTCGCTGCCCATCGCCGCCAGCCGGACCGCCGAATGGCCCACCAGGAAGCCGGCGTTGACGGCGATGCGGCCTTCGAACCGGTTCAGCCAGTCGCCGAACGACGACCACTGCCAGTCCAGACCGGCCCGCAGCGCGTTCAGCGGCATGCCTTCGACCCGCGCCAGCATCCGGGTGAGGTAGTCCTGTTGGTCGACCGCCGGTGCCAGCGTGAACCCGCAGTTGCCGCCGAACACGGTGGTGACACCGTGCTGCAGCGACGGACTCGCGGTCGGATCCCAGAACAGCTGGGCGTCGTAGTGCGTGTGCAGGTCGACGAAGCCCGGCGCCAGCGTCAGCCCGTGTGCGTCGACCGTCTGCGTCGCCGGGTCATCGACGTGACCGACCGCGACGATCCGCCCCGCACTGACACCGACGTCGCCACGGCGGGCGGGCGCACCGGTGCCGTCGACAATGTCGGCATCACGGATGAGTAGGTCCAGCATGGCAGCCCCCTACGTCTTAGCCAGCCATCCGTTGTCCGGCAGCTGGTGACGAAACAGCTTCGCGGCGTTGCGGTGGGTAATCCGAGCCGCGTCCTCCGCCGAAAGGCCCGCGACGTTGCGCGCGACCACCTGCTGGGTGTCGGGCCAGCTGGAGTCGGCATGCGGGTAGTCGCTTTCGACGAGGATGCGCTCGGCGCCGATCGCGTCCAGCGCACCGAATGCGTGCGGGTCGTCGATCGAGCAGAACCAGAAGTTGCGTCGCAGCACCTCGCTGGGCAGCAGGTCGCCCTTCCAGGACCCACCCTCGCGGCCCGAAGCGGAGTGTGCGAGAACGTAATTGGCCCGATCGCCGAGCATCGCCGCCCAGCCGAGCCCGCCTTCGGCCAAGGTGATGTTCAGCCGGGGGAACCGCACCGGAATGCCGGACCACAGCATGTCCGCGCAGGCGACCAGGCCGTTCACCGGAAACAACGTGGTGATCGTCTCAAAGGGGGTGTCCGGGGCGGGAATTGGCGCCCACTGGGCGGAGCCGGTGTGCAGGCACACCACGGTGTCGGTCTCCTCGCAGGCCGCGAAGAACGGGTCCCACACCCCGGTGTGCAGGCTGGGCAGGCCGCATTGGGCCGGCAGCTCAGGGAAGCTCACCGCTTTGAAGCCGCGGGCTGCGTTGCGGCGCACCTCTTCGGCCGCGAGCCGCGGGTCGGCCAGCCACGGCAGCTGCAACGGAATGATCCGCTCGGGAAAACTGCCGGCCCACACCTCGAAATGCCAGTCATTCCAGGCTCGCAGCACCGCCAGCCCCAGCTCCGGGTCGTCGCTCTTCCAGAACACGGTCCCGGCGAACCCGGCAATCAGTGAGGGGAAGTTCAGCGAAGCCCAGATGCCGGCGAGATCCATGTCGGCGATCCGGGCGTTGATGTCCCAGCAGCCGCGCCTCATCTCGTCGAACCGCGCGGCCTCCATGCTCCATTCCTCGAGTGGCCGCCCGACCACGGCGTTGAGCCCAACGTTGGGGTATTCGCGGCCCTCGTAACGCCAAACCTGGCGTCCGTCATCGGTTTCCACGATCCGCGGCGCCCGTTCGGCCAATGCCGCCGGCAGCCGGCCGGTGAACATGTTGGGTGGCTCGATGACGTGGTCGTCGACCGAGATCAGGATGTGCTGTCGTTCCCGCGGCGCAGGATCAGGCAGCAATGCCATACCTGTCGACTATCGTCCGATTTCGGCGGGTGTCAATCCTTTTAGGGCTATTAATGCTATCTATGCAAAGTTGCTTTCAGGCCAGGCGCTTGCGATGGTGGGCGTCTGGTTGGAGCAGGACGCCCTCGACGTGCTGGGAACCCTGTCGACGATCCACCGACGCCTCGATGTTGCACGCTCGCGCGCGGTTCACCCATCGACCGGCCACGTTGACCGGTTGTGTCCACCATGTGCACTGGCCGAACGCTTCCCAAACGACAATCGGTACAGGGTCATCAAGGGTGACTGCAACCAGACGATCGACGGGGTGCTGCAAGAGCTGCAACCGATCCGATGGGCGCCGACGTTCGCGTTCCTCGATCAGCAAGGCGCCGAGATCCACTGGAGAACCATCGAAAGGCTCGCACGGTTCCGCGAGAACAAGAACGGCTGGAAGACCGAGCTGTGGATCCTGATGTCGCCGACGATGATTGCGCGTGGGGTGCGCGGCACCAACGCCGAAGAGTTCGAGCAGCAGGTGTCGAAGCTCTACGGCGGCGAGGACTGGTTGCGCATCGTGCGTGCGCTACGTGCCCGGACGATCACTGCCGACGAGTACCGGCAGGAGATGGTCAACCTGCTGCGCTTCCAGCTAGAAACCATCCTCGGTTACCGCCATACTCACCGCATCCCGATGAAGATGTCGACGAACAAGATGACCATCTTCGACATGGTGTTCGCGACCGACCACGACACCGGCGATCGCATCATGCGCCACCTCTATAACCTTGCGGCGCAACGTGAGCCGGAGATGATGCGGCGAGCGCAGGCGGCCAAGGCCGAGACCGAAGCCGAGAAGGCCGGGTTGATCGGCCTCTTCCCAGCCGGGGACTTGGAGGTCAAACCGAGCAACACCCTCGGCCAGGTGCTCTGGACACCGCAGCCGACCTGGGATCCGGCGGTCCGCGACTGGTGGGAAGACGACGATGCTTAACCCGTAGCCGACGCGGGCATCTCGTCCCACAGTTGGCCGTCAAGCTCACGTCCGAACGCCTTCGGGGTGCGGCCGCCCCACTGTTTGAAGAAGAAGGGCACCTCGGCGTCGCTGCAGGCGTCGCGGATGCCGCGTGCCCAGGACAGTTCCATCGGCCGGTACCGCGGGCCCGACTCGCCACCGGCGATCACCCAACCGATGCCGGTCAGGTCGATCCCGTCGAGCGGCCCGAGCAGCGGCTCGCAGGAAAGGAACCGGACTGCTGCTGGAACCTCGCGCAAGTGGTCCACCCGTGGCAGGGCGTCGGCATTCTCCACCGACACACCCATCCACAGGTTGTCCGGCCAGTCCAGCTTCTCGGCGACGCGGCGCAGACGCAGACTGCGCTTCGTGACCACCTGGTAGGTGTGCTGGGGGGTCTGCCGACACACTTCGAACACGTCGCGGACGAAGTCCAGCGGCACCCTGGCGTGGAACATGTCCGACATCGAGTTCACGAACACCACCCGTGGACTCCGCCAGCGCCTCGGCTCGTCGAGGGCCTGCGGATGGACCGTGACTCCGAAGCCGGGGCCGGAGGTGCGAGAGTCACCGTCAGCCTGGTACTTGGCCGAGCCCATCGCCTTGAGCCGCTTGGCCAGAGTCATCGCATAGCAATGGTCGCAGCCAGCGGAGACGCGGTCGCAGCCGGTGACAGGGTTCCAGGTGGCCTCGGTCCACTCGATCGCCGATCGATCCGCCATCGTGGCCTCCTCAGCCGTTCCCGGTCCATGTCACCGTCACTCTATGGTCAGGTAGCGACGAACTCGGTGATGCAATTGTGACAGGTGTGTCACGGGGTACCGCACGGTCGTCGGCGGCAACAAGACGCGGGCCGAGATGACGGTATGCCCTGTGGGGCTGGCGGTGCGATTTGCGCCGGGCGACAGGGATCCCCGCGGTGAAGGCTGCGTTCATCAATCGAGAGATGTTGTGGCGGGCCATGACAGCGACCTGTAGCGCATCCCGGGCCGATAAGCCCGAGTGCGCGGTCTGGACCGCCTCACGTCGGTTAATCACCACATAGCGGTGACACATTTCTTGCAATACTTCGGCGTCGGTGACCGGCCGTTCGCCGGCGAAGAGCGCGGATTCCAGCAGCCGCTGCGCATCCAGCTTGTGTGGACGAGTCGACGAGGATCACCGGGCAGCTTCGGGTGGCTCGGAGTATCCACGCTCGACCTCTTCGAGCATCTGCTCAATGTCGGGGGCCGGGAACTCATAACGCGCCGCGGCGCGGACGGCGCGCAGCTTGGCGTCGAGGTCGCCGCCTGGTTCGCGCTCCCGCGCTTGGCGCAGCATACGGCGAACCCAGTCGGAGACGGTCATTCGATGCCGGCGTGCGATCTGTTGAACCTCGTCCCATTCGTCCGCGTCGAGGAGTACCTGTAGACGCTTACTCATCCTAGCGATCAGACCCGCTAGCACGGGACGCTCTGTCGAACGAACCCGCGAGGTTGGGTGAACGCCCGGATGCCCTCGGCGCCGAGTTCGCGGCCGATACCGGACTGGCCGACGCCGCCGAACGGCAGCCGTGGGTCCTGGGCCGCCATGCCATGGCAGTTGACGCTGACGGTGCCGGCGACGAGCTGGGCGGCGACTCGGTCGGCGAGCGCGTCGTCGCCGGTCCAGATCGAGGCGGTCAGGCCGAACTCGGTGGCGTTGGCCGCCGTGACGGCGTCCTCGACAGCGTCGTAGCCGAAAATCGGCAGCACCGGGCCGAACTGCTCCTCGGTAGCCAGCGGCGAGTCGGGCGCCAGATCCGTGACGACGGTCGGCAGCGCGAAGTACCCGCCGCTGTCAGCGTCCGCCTCGCGGACCCGCCCGGCTGTGCGCACCGACGCCCCGCGCGCCGCCGCGTCGGCGACCAGTGCGGCTACTCGGTCGCGCCCCGCGGCGGTGTGCAACGGGCCGAGGGTGGTCTCCTCGGCGAGGCCGTCGCCGACCACCTCGCGCTCGCAGCGGGCGAGCAGCGCCTCGGCCAGCTCGTCGACCCGATCCCTGGGGGCATACAGCCGCTTGATCGCCATGCACACCTGGCCGCTTGTCGTGTACGTCGCCGTCGCCAGCCGCTCGACCAGCTCGTCGCTGACGGTGATGTCGGGCCCGATGATCGCGGCGTCGTTGCCGCCCAGCTCAAGCAACACCGGGGTGAGCCGGGGGGCGGCCGCGGCCATGACCGCACGCCCGGTGGCGACGCCGCCGGTCAGCGAGATGACGTCGATGCCCGGATGGGCGACCAATGCTTGACCGAGTTCGCTGCCCGGGCTGGCGAGCATGTTGACCACCCCCGGCGGCAGTGCGGCGGCGAGCGCCGCGCCGAGCTGCAACGCGGCCAGCGGACAGGTCGGCGGCACCTTGACGACCGTGGTGTTGCCGGCGACCAGCGCCGAGGTCAGCTTCGTCGCCGTTAGCGACAGTGGCCAGTTGAACGGGAGCACGACCGCGGCCACCCCGAACGGCTCGCGGTGCAGCCGTGGGTAGGGCGACTGCGGGTCGATCCGTTCAGGCGCTAGCGCCGCCTCCGCCATCGAACCGATCAGTGCCGCCAAGGCCGGCCCGGTGTTGATCTCGAAGTCCGCCTCGGCGAGCACCTTTCCGTGCTCGCGGGTGTACAGCCGCGCGCCGTCGCCGCCCGCGAGTTCCTGGGCGGCCGCGGTAGCCGCGGTCGCGACGGCCGCGACTCGCTCGGCGACGGGGAGCGCGCGCCACCCTGGCAATGCGTGCCGCGCAGCGCGCACCGCGGCGTCGACCTGGCCGCGATCGGCGGCCGGCGCGTGGCCGACGATCTCGGCCGGTCGAGCCGGATTGTGGACGGGGTAGCTGCCCGCGGCGCCGGGCTGCGATTCGCCGCCGATCGTGAGCAACGCATCCGTCATCGTCGAGCTCCTTGACCTGTTGCGGTCCTGCGGCCATGGTAGGTCGATATGAAGGCCGTCGTGCTGCGCGAGGCCGGGAAGCCCCCTGCGGCGGAGGAACTGACGCTGCGGCCGCTCGCCCGCCACGAGGTCCGGGTGCGGCTGGTGGCCAGCGGCGTGTGCCACACCGACCTGTCGATACGCGACGGTCTGATACCGACCTTGCTGCCGTGCGCGCTCGGTCACGAGGGCGCCGGGATCGTCACCGAGGCGGGCGACGCCGTCACCACCGTCGCCCCGGGCGACCACGTCGTGCTGACGTGGAACGTGCCGTGCCGGCGCTGCCCGCACTGCCTGCGCGGCGAAGCCGAACTGTGCCCGCACGGCCTCAAGCACGCCTTCGGCGAGCCCTATGCCCAGAGCGCCACCGGCCCAGTGTGGCCCGAGATGGGCGCCGGCACACTGGCCGAGCAGACACTGCTACCGGCCGCGGCGGTAGTCCCGGTCAATCCGACGCTGCCGCTCGACCACGCGGCGCTGCTGGCCTGCGGGGTCACCACCGGGGTCGGCGCGGTCGTGCGCACCGCCGCCGTCCGTCCGGGCGAGAGCGTTCTGGTGGTCGGCTGCGGCGGTGTGGGTCTAGCGGCGATCCAAGGCGCCCGGCTGGCCGGCGCGGCGCCGATCATCGCCGCCGACCGGGTGGCGGGGCAGCTTCCGGCGGCGGCGGCCAACGGCGCGACCGACACGATCGACGTCGGCGACGTCGACCTCGCCACTGCTGTCCGCGACCTCACCGGCGGCGCCGGGGTCGATCACGGGATCGAGGTCGTCGGCAAGCCCGACACGATCCGGGCGACGTACGACGCCACCCGCCGCGGCGGCACCGTCACGTTGGTTGGTGCTGCCGGTATCTCCGAGACGGTAACCCTCCCGGCGTTGTCGTTGATGGCCGACGGCAAGCAGATTCGGGGCAGCGTCTATGGCGCCAGCGACCCCGCACGCGACATCCCGGTGCTCGCCGAACTCGCCGTGCGCGGTCGGCTGGATCTCGAGGCGCTCGTGACGCGGCGGATCGGGATCGACGACGTCGAGGCGGCGTTCACCGATATGGCCGCGGGGCGCGGAGCGCGTAGCGTGGTCTGCTTCAGCGACACCCCGTGAAAGGACGCCGAGCAGACGCAAAGGCCCCCAGATTCGGCACGAATCAGGGGCCTTTGCGTCTGCTCGCGCCAAAAACTCAGCGCGAGAACATGATTGCGCGCTTGACCTCTTGGATCGCCTTGGTCACTTCGATGCCGCGGGGGCAGCTTTCGGTGCAGTTGAACGTGGTTCGGCAGCGCCACACCCCGTCGACCTCGTTGAGGATGTCGAGACGCTCGGCGGCGGCCTCGTCGCGGCTGTCGAAAATGAAGCGGTGCGCGTTGACGATCGCCGCCGGGCCGAAATAACTGCCCTCGTACCAAAAGACCGGGCAGCTGGTGGTGCAGCACGCACACAGGATGCACTTGGTGGTGTCGTCGTAGCGAGCGCGGTCGGTGGGACTTTGGATCCGCTCCCGAGTGGGCGGGTTACCCGTGGTGATCAGATAGGGCTTCACCGCGCGGTAGGCGTCGAAGAACGGCTCCATGTCGACCACCAGGTCCTTCTCGACAGGCAGTCCGCGGATCGGCTCGACCGTAATGGTTAGCGGCTTTCCCGGCTTTTTTGGCAGCAGGTCGCGCATCAACACCTTGCAGGCCAGCCGGTTAACCCCGTTGATCCGCATGGCATCCGAGCCGCACACCCCGTGGGCGCAGGATCGCCGGAAGGTCAACGTGCCGTCCAGGTAGCCCTTGATGTAGATCAGCAGGTTGAGCAACCGGTCGCTGGGCAGGCAGGGCACCCGAAAGCTTTGCCAGCCGCCGGTGTCTGCGAACGCGTCGGGGTCGTCGGGATTGAACCGGGCGATCTTGACCGTCACCATAACCGCGCCTTCGGGAATCGGCGGCAGGGGTGGCTCCAGAGTCTCGACCTCGGCAGTCATCAGTACTTCCGTTCCTTCGGTTCGTAGCGGGTCTGCACGACGGGCTTGAAGTCCAGCCGGATGTCGCTGAGCAGGTCGGTGCCTTCCTTATCGGCCCCAATTTCCTTGTATGCCATGGTGTGGCGCATGTAGTTGACGTCGTCGCGGTTGGGATAGTCCTCCCGGGCATGCCCGCCACGGGATTCCTTGCGGTTCAACGCACCTACCACCGTCACTTCGGCCAACTCCAGCAGGAAACCCAGCTCGATGGCCTCCAGCAAGTCGCTGTTGAAGCGTTTTCCCTTGTCGTGCACGGTGATTCGGGAATACCGCTCCTTCAGAGCGTGGATATCCGTCAAAGCCTGCTTCAGGGTTTCCTCGGTGCGAAACACCGCGGCGTTGTTGTCCATCGTCTGCTGCAGGGCGCCGCGGATGTCGGCCACGCGCTCGTTGCCATGCTCGGACAGGATGTCGCTCACCCAGCCGACGACCATCGCCGCCGGGTCGGGAGGCATGTCGGTGAAGTCGTGGCCCCGCGCGAAGTTGGCTGCGGCGATGCCGGCCCGACGACCGAAGACGTTGATGTCCAGCAGCGAGTTGGTACCCAGCCGGTTGGCGCCGTGCACCGACACGCAGGCGCACTCGCCGGCCGCGTATAGGCCGGGGACGGTATTGGTGTTGTCGCGCAATACCTGCCCGGTGACCGTGGTCGGGATGCCGCCCATCACGTAGTGACACGTCGGGTAAACCGGGACCAGTTCGTGCACCGGGTCCACGCCGAGGTAGGTGCGGGCGAACTCGGTGATGTCGGGCAGCTTGGCTTCCAGCACCTCCTCACCGAGATGGCGGACGTCGATGTAGACGTAGTCCTTGAGCGGTCCGGCGCCGCGGCCCCCCAGAACTTCCAGCACCATCGAGCGGGCGACGATGTCGCGGGGCGCCAGGTCGACGATCGTCGGGGCGTAGCGCTCCATGAAGCGCTCGCCCTCGCCGTTGAGCAGTCGGCCGCCCTCGCCGCGAACCGCTTCGGAGATCAAGATGCCCAGGCCGGCCAGGCCGGTCGGATGGAATTGGTGAAACTCCATGTCTTCCAACGGAAGTCCCTTGCGGAAGACGATGCCGATGCCGTCGCCGGTGAGCGTGTGCGCGTTGGAGGTGGTCTTGTACATCCGGCCGGAGCCGCCGGTGGCGAGCACGATGGCCTTGGCGTGGAAGACGTGGATCTCGCCGGTGGCCAGTTCATAGGCCACCACCCCGGTGGCCACCGGGCCGGTGGGGGTCTGCGTCAAAGCCAGGTCGAGTGCGTAGAACTCGTTGAAGAACTCCACGTCGTGCTTGACGCAGTTCTGGTAGAGCGTCTGCAGGATCATGTGGCCGGTACGGTCGGCCGCGTAGCAGGCCCGCCGTACCGGGGCCTTGCCGTGATCGCGGGTGTGCCCGCCGAACCGGCGTTGGTCGATGCGGCCCTCGGGGGTGCGGTTGAACGGCATCCCCATCTTTTCCAGGTCGAGCACCGCGTCGATGGCTTCCTTGCACATGATCTCCACGGCGTCCTGGTCGGCGAGGTAGTCGCCGCCCTTGACGGTGTCGAACGTGTGCCATTCCCAGTTGTCGTCTTCGACGTTGGCCAGCGCGGCGCACATGCCGCCCTGGGCGGCCCCGGTGTGGCTGCGGGTGGGATACAGCTTGGTCAGCACCGCGGTGCGAACGCGCGGACCCGCCTCGACCGCCGCGCGCATTCCGGCACCGCCCGCCCCGACGATCACCACGTCGTATCGGTGTTGCTGGATCACGGCCGCCGCCGACGATGCAGTGGGGGCACCCCCAGCCGCGAGGCGGCGAGGGGGACGCAGCGATGAGGTGGGGGTGCCTCCCGCTTGCGGGGGAGAGGTGGCGAAATCAATGGAGGCCTCTCAAGAGATGTTCGGGTTGAACGTGACCAAGATGTAGGTGCCCAGCATCAGCGTGAACGTCATCGACACCGCCAGCAGCGCGTTCAGCCAGAATCGGGTGATGTTCTTGCGGCTGTAGTCGTCGATGATGGTACGGATGCCATTGCCGCCGTGCAGTTGCGCCAGCCACAACAGCAGCAGGTCCCAGGTCTGCCAGAACGGCGATGCCCAGCGTTGCGCCACGAAGTTGAAGTCGAGGCGGTATACGCCGTTGTCCCACATCAGCATGATGAACAGGTGGCCGATTGCCAGGAACACCAGCACGATTCCGGAGAACCGCATGAACAGCCAGGCGAATTTCTCGAAGTTGGGGATGCCGGCCCGACGTCGCGGTGACCTGGGGTTGTCCAGGCTGGCCGGGCGATCGTAGCTGCGCTGCCGTACCGGCGCGATCTGGCCGCGGCCGAGCTGAAGGTCGGGTGTGCTCATCGGAAGTGCTCCCACATGTGAACGCCAATGACCACTCCTGCCATAACCAGCAGGAGTAGGAACACGACGCCGATAATCCACAGCATCAGCCGCTGGTGGCGGGGGCCCTCCGACCAGAAGTCGATCAGAATGACCCGAATCCCGTTCAGCCCGTGGAAAAGCACCGCAGCCACCAGGCCGTATTCCATTAGCCCGACGATCGGGGTTTTATATGTCGCAAGCACCGCGTTGTATGTCTGGGGGCTCACCCGCAGCATCGCGGCGTCCAGGACATGGACAAACAGGAAGAAGAAAATTGTCGCGCCGCTGATGCGGTGTAGCACCCATGACCACATACCGGGATCGCCCCGATAGAGGGTACGAGGTGGTCGCCGCTTGCGTCGTGATCCAGCGGCAGTGGCCGGATCCGCGGTTGTCGTCGTTGTCCTCACCCCTTCAAAACCACCGTCAAAACGCCAAAATAACCAGCTTTGGCCGGGCAATCGAGCTTAACTTGACCAGGTTGCGGGTGGTACCGAACAGTCGGATCGAAAGGCGTGTGTCTTGTAACGACAATTGCGGAGTTAGGGTGGGCTTTCTTTAGTCGACGCACCGGTGAGCAGGGGTTGTTGAATGCCTGATGTTGATTGGAATATGCTGCGGGACAAGGCAATCCAGGCGGCAGCGGGAGCCTACGCGCCGTATTCGCGGTTTCCGGTGGGCGCGGCCGGATTGGTCGATGACGGCCGCGTCGTCAGCGGATGCAATGTGGAGAATGTCTCATATGGCCTGGGTCTATGCGCGGAGTGCAGTGTCGTGTGCGCCCTGCATTCGAGCGGTGGCGGCCGGCTGGTGGCGCTCGCCTGTGTCACCGGGACCGGGTCGCTGCTGATGCCGTGCGGCCGATGTCGTCAGGTGCTGCTCGAGCACGGCGGCCCCGAGCTGCTGATTGACCATCCGGCTGGGCCCCGCCCGCTCGGGGATCTACTTCCGGATGCCTTCGGCCCCGGCGATCTGGCTAAGGAACTTTCTTGAGCGACTTCGCATTCGACGCGCCGACGGTGATTCGGACCAAGCGCGACGGGGGCCGGCTCTCCGACGCCGCCATCGACTGGATCATCGGGTCCTACACCGACGGCAAGGTTGCCGATGCACAGATGGCGGCCCTGTTGATGGCGATCGTGTGGCGCGGCATGGACCGCGGCGAGGTCGCGAGGTGGACCGAGGCGATGCTCACTTCCGGTGAGCTGCTGGACTTCACCGATCTGCGCTCGGGCGGTAAGCCGTTGGCGACGGTGGACAAGCACTCCACCGGCGGGGTCGGGGACAAAACCACGCTGGCCTTGGTGCCGATCGTCGCCGCCTGTGGCGGGGCCGTGCCAAAGGCATCCGGTCGTGGACTGGGCCATACCGGCGGCACCTTGGACAAGCTGGAATCCATCGCGGGCTGCACCACGGATTTGCCCAATCAGCGGGTCCGCGAACAATTGTGTGACATCGGTGCGGCGATCTTCGGCGCCGGACAGCTGGCAACGGCCGACAAGAAGCTGTATGCGTTGCGCGATATCACCGCGACGGTCGAATCCTTGCCGTTGATCGCCAGTTCGGTGATGAGCAAGAAGCTGGCCGAAGGGGTCGGCGGGTTGGTGCTCGACGTGAAGGTCGGTGCCGGGGCGCTGATGGAGTCGGAGGCACAGTGCCGCGAACTGGCGCACACCATGGTCGAGCTGGGCGCGGCCCATGGGGTGCCCACCCATGCGCTGCTGACGGACATGAACTGCCCGCTGGGCGCCACCGTCGGCAATGCGCTCGAGGTTGCCGAGTCCATGGAGGTGCTGGCCGGTGGCGGTCCGCCCGACCTGGTGGAGCTGACGTTGCGGTTGGCCGAGGAGATGCTCGCGTTGGCAGGGATCGACGATGTCGATCCCGCACAGACGCTGCGGGACGGGACCGCGATGGACCGATTCCGCCAGCTGGTCGCCGCCCAGGGAGGTGACTTGTCGGTACCGTTGCCCGTCGCGGCGCATTCGGAGAGCGTCATCGCCTACCGGAGCGGCACAATGGGCACCATCGACGCGATGGCAGTGGGGTTGACAGCCTGGCGGCTGGGTGCGGGCAGATCGCGCCCGGGCGAACAGATCCAAGCCGGTGCCGGCGTCAGGATCCACCGGCGACCCGGGGAGCCGGTCGCGGCCGGTGAGCCGTTGTTCACGCTGTACACCGATACCCCGGAACGCTTCGGCGCCGCGTTGGCCGAGCTGGAGGGCGCCTGGAGTGTCGAGGACACACCACCGGAGCCCGGGCCACTGATCATCGATCGGATTGCTTGATGACTAACCCACTGAACTTGGCGACGATCAAGCAAGCGCCCAAGGCCCTGCTGCACGATCACCTCGACGGCGGGCTGCGCCCGGCAACGGTGCTCGACATCGCCGGCCAAGTCGGCTATGACGGGCTGCCGGCGACCGACGTCGACGCGCTGGCGAACTGGTTTCGAACCCGGTCGCACAGTGGCTCACTGGAGCGCTATCTCGAACCCTTCTCGCACACGGTGGCCGTGATGCAGACTCCGGAGGCGTTGCACCGCGTCGCCTACGAGTGCGTGGAAGACCTGGCCGCCGATTCGGTGGTGTATGCCGAGGTGCGATTCGCCCCAGAGTTGCATATCGACCGCGGGCTGTCGTTCGACGAGGTCGTCGACGCCGTGTTGACCGGATTCGCCGCCGGCGAGAAGGCTTGTGGCGCCGAAGGCAGGCCGATCAAGGTGCGTTGCTTGGTCACCGCGATGAGGCACGCCGCGGTGTCTCGCGAGATCGCCGAGCTGGCGATCCGATTTCGGGACAAGGGGGTGGTCGGATTCGACATCGCCGGTGCCGAAGCCGGACACCCGCCGACCCGGCACCTGGACGCTTTTGAGTACATGTGGGATAACAACGCGCGCTTCACAATTCATGCTGGCGAGGCGTTCGGGTTGCCGTCCATCCATGAGGCGATCGCGTTTTGCGGTGCCGATCGGCTGGGTCACGGGGTGCGAATTACCGACGACATCGACGTCGGCCCCGACGGTGGTGTCACGTTGGGCAGGCTGGCATCCATCCTGCGGGACAAGCGAATTCCGCTGGAGTTGTGCCCCAGCTCGAACGTCCAGACGGGCGCCGTCGCAAGCATCGCCGACCACCCGTTCGATCTGTTAGCCCGGACGCGCTTTCGGGTGACCGTCAACACCGACAACCGGCTGATCAGTGACACCACGATGACGCTCGAAATGCATCGTCTGGTAGAGGCTTTCGGATATGGCTGGAGCGATCTCGAGCGGTTCACCATCAACGCGATGAAGTCGGCGTTCATTCCGTTCGATGAGCGGCTGGCGATCATCGACGAGGTGATCAAGCCGCGGTACGCAGTGCTGATCGGGTAGCGCAGGTGCCGGTGCCGATGCCTATCGGAGTGGACGGTCTCGACGAGCTGACCGCAATCGCGTGATCGGGTATGGCTAGCCAGCCGCGTCGAGATCGCCGAGCACCGGCGTGCCGTTCATCCAGCCTAAGGCCCGCCAGGCCGGTCGCAGAACGCCACACACAATGCTGAAGCGGGAATGGACACCCACTGCAGTTGCCCATCCGCCTGGCGCTCGCAATAGATCGGACCGGGGTTCCCCCATAGTTTCGCGCCTTCCGGCGAGCATGGTTTACCGATATCGGTATCGGCATGCGCCGGGCTGCTTCCGATGAGGACCGCGATCGGAGTGACCGCCGTCATGATCGCCAAGCCGACGAACCTCCGTAGGTCCATGATCCACGCCTTCCTGTAATGGCAGCGCCGAACGACAAACTCGACGATACAAGGAAACGTGACTGAGCAGCAGGAGCAGGCAGTGTTCTTCGAGTTCCACCCAGGGTGGCCCATCAAAAGGGCGGTGGTTCGTCGTCGGGATCGGTTGGTGGGCTGTGGGTTTCGGTGGGGGTTGTGGTGGCGCTGGCGGTTGCGGTGGTTTGGCGGCGTTGGTGGTTGTGGTGGCGTTCGGTGGCGATGTAGTGGGCCCGGTTTTGCGCGCGGGTGCTGGCTCGTAGCGGCATCATCGCGGTACGGTCCCCACAACGGTCGGCGCGGGCCGGATCGGGTGGGGGTGGGTCGCCGGTAGGGGTGCACAGGCTGGGGAACAGCAGCGCGCTGCCGGGGGTGGTGACGTGGGTTTGGTTGTCGGGCAGGGTCCAGATCACGGTGCCGTCGGGCAGTTGTTTGTCGCGCCAGCCCCAGAAGGTTTTCAAAAGGTGGTGGGTGCGGCACAGACATTTGATGTTGGAGGGGTGGGTGGCGCCGCCGTCGGAGTAGGCGATGGTGTGGTCGAGGTCGGTATCGGTGGCGGGGCGGTCGCAGCCTGGGGCTCGGCAGGTCAGGTCTCGGGCCCGCACGTAGGCCGCCAGTTGCGGTGAGGGGGTGTAGCGGGGTTCGCCCCCGGGTGGGTCGAGGGGTTGCAGGCGCGCGGTGCGGGCCAGCTCGGCGACCAGCTCGGCGGGGATGAGGCCGTCGGCGCCAAGCAGGGTGCCCGGGGTGGCACTGCGGCCTTCCAGGGTGGCTTGTTCGGCGATCACATGAACGACTACCGGGGACACCGGGCGGGTGGCGGCGGGGCAACCGGGGTCAGCGCAGCGGCAGTCCAGCCGCTGGGCGCCGGCGGCCAGCGCGCCCAGGGCGTCGGCGCGGCGCTGATCGCGGGTTCGCGGATCGGCGGGGCACACGGTGGCCGCCAACGCGTCCAGGCGTTGGTCGAGGGTGTGGGCGTCGGTGGCATACAACCGCCCCGAGATCTCACTCATCCCCGACTGCACGTCCCAGATCGCCACTGCCCGGTCCCGGGTGTGTTCGCGGGTGCGGCGCACCGCGTCGGGGTCGGCGCCGGCCACGATGCGATCGATGGCGGCGGCCAGCTTGCCCTGGGTCATCGACGGCCAGCGCCGCACCCGCAGGGCAAGCTCGGCGTCCACCCGGGCCAGCACCTGCGGGTCGGTGATCAAGTCGCTGCGATAGACCAGCGTCTGAAACATGCGGTAATCGATGTCGCCGGCTACGAACACCGCCGCCACCTCGGGGAGTCGTTCGCGCATGGCCAGCGCGTAGCGCAGGTAGCTGCCGGCCATGGCCAGGCTGGTGCGAAAGGCCGCGGCCACCTCAGCGCCCACCGCGGCCCAGGTGTCCACGGCCCAGTCGGCGCATTCGCCGCGTTCCCGGCGGCGCAGCTCGAACAGCTCTGCGATCGCCGCCAAGCGGGCCGCGGCGGCCCGAGCTTCGGCGCGCCCGGCCGCGCGCATCCGATCGATCAGGGTGCGTGACGGCTCGGTGTCGGAAGGCTCCCAATACTCCGCGAGATCGAACATGTGTTCGAGCATAACCGAGCCCACCGACACCGTCATACCATCGTTCGTGTGCTGCTTAACCGTGTCACTGCCGAGGGCATCGCGGACGGCAGCATCAGCCTGGTGCTGCGGCGCTGGGACGTCGCACGGGCAAAGCCCGGTGGCACCCAACGCACGATGGCCGGCACGATCCGCATCGACGATGTCGAGGAGCTGCCCCACGACCATCGGGTCACCGAACAGCAGGCGCGTGCTGCCGGCTATCGGGATGCCGCGACCGCCCAGGCGGAGCTGGATCGGCGGCACGCGAAACACACCTACCTCATCACCGTGGCGTTCGTCGGCCCCGACGAGCGCCCCTCGTTGGCGAAAGCCGACGCCCTGACCGCCGATGACACCCAATCGATCGTGGCCCGCCTCGACCGCCTCGACGCCGTCAGTCAGTCCGGCCCGTGGACCAGGCGCTACCTGCGATTGATCGCCGACAACGAGGCGGTTCGCGCCCCGAACCTGGCGGCCGGGGAAGGACTGGATGTGCCCCGCTTCAAGCGGCGGGTGCGTCGGCTCAAGGAACTGGGCCTGACGATCAGCCTCAATGTCGGCTACCGCCTGTCGCCGCGGGGCCGGGCTTTTCTGGAAGCCACCGGCTGATGCAGTTGCTGCCGGAGCACATCAGCACCGACGAGGCGAGCACGCTAATGCTGTCCGACGGGCGCGCGCTCGCCTACCAGGAGTGGGGCGACGGCGCCGGGTATCCCACGTTCTACTTTCACGGCACGCCTAGCTCGCGGCTCGAAGGTGCCTTTGCCGATCAGGCCGCAAAGCGGACCGGCTTTCGATTGATCGCGGTCGATCGTCCCGGATTTGGGCGCTCGACATTTCAGGAACGGCGCCGGTTGCGTGATTGGCCCGCAGACGTATGCGTCCTGGCCGATGCGCTCGAGCTGGACGATTTTGGCGTGGTCGGGCATTCGGGAGCAGGTCCCCATCTCTTCGCCTGCGGCGCTCTCATTTCGCCGGCACGGCTTGCGTTCGTCGGCGCGCTCGGACCATGGGGTCCGTTAGTCACCCCGGAAATCATGCGTGGCCTCAACGCCGCGGACCGCTGCTATGCACTCATAGCGCGACGAGCGCCATGGATGTTCGGCGCATCATTTGCGCCCCTCGGCTGGTGCGCGAAGTACTCGCCCGGGTTGTTTGCGACGTTGGTTACCGCATCGGTCCCAACAGTAGACAAGCGCCGCATGCTCGACCCACTCTTCCTCAAGCACTTCCAAGCCATGCAACTCGAAGCGTTCCGGCAGGGCAGCAGAGGTGGAGCGTACGAGGCGTTTCTCGAGTATCGGCCCTGGGACTTCGACCTCGCCGAGGTCGCTGTGCCCGTGCACATCTGGCTGGGTGACCGCGACTCATTCGTGCCGCGCGCGATGGGCGAGTATCTCGAGGGCGCGATTCCGAATGTCGATTTTCACTGGGTCGAAGGCAAAGGCCATTTCAACATCGAAGACTGGGACGCCATCTTCGCCGCATGCGCCGGAGACATCGGCACCCGTAGGTAAGCGGCGCTATTCGCGTCTGAGCCGACCCTCCACGAAGGACTCCAACTTTTCCCACTCCCGTACGGCCGACGCGTACGGCGGTGCGGGCTTGCCGACGGCCTCGGGGTCCAGCACGTAGGCCACCAGCTTGCCCAGTGGCTTGCCGGAGTCGAGCGCCTTGTCGACGGTGCTCTCCTCGGAGTAGTCGCCGATATCGCGGAGCAGCTCGACGGCGAGGTCGAGCTGGTCGCGGTCCACCGCGTCGGGCCCGTCGGCGAAATCGTCGGCGAGCCCGCTCAGCACGTAAACGTTGTCGTCGGTGACGTCCACCGCCAGTGACCCGTCGGTGGCGGCGGTGCGGATGTCGTCGTAGGTACTCAGATCCGACAAGTCATGGTCGTGTTCGTCGGCGAGGTAGCGCGCCAGGGCGCGCTCGGAGCTGAATACGCTGATCCGGCCGTTGCGGCCCAGGAAGATCGGGCGATCATCCAGGTAGCAGCGCAGCGTATAGAAGGTACCCGAACCCGTCATGATCTGGATCGGGTCGATACCTACTTGCAGCCAGAAATCCTCCTGGCTGCCCAGCACGACGGTGTCGCCGGGCGCGCGTTCATGCTCCTCTTCCTCGCCCTCGTCGGCCTCCTCGCCCTCCTCGGCTTCGTCAACTGCGTCCTCCGCGGCCTCGGCGTCGGACTCGTCAGCTGTCTCGGGTTCTTCGATCTCCTCTTCCAGTTCTTCGGCGGCCTTCTCCGACAGCTCCGCGTCGACCTCGGGAATGCTGATGATGCCCTCGACGGCGTTGAGCACGTCATCCCAGCTTCGCCCGATGATCTCGGCGATCATGTTCCAGCGTTTCTGGCCGGCCTTCCCGGTGAAGTGTTCGATGCCGCCAGACACCGTGCCCAGCATGGGATTGCCGTTGAAGAACTTCGAGACCGCCGCCAGCTCGCACACCGATCCGATGGACGAGACCACCGCCAGTGTGGCCGCCAGCGTGGATACCGAGTCCTCCGTCGGCTTCTCGGCCACCAGCTCCTCGACGACCATCAGATCGAACTGCCTGTCTTCGGACGGCTCGAAGTGATGCGCGTGAGCCTCGGTCAGACCCTGCCACGCGGGGTGGTCGACCACGTCGTTGTCGGTGTTGGAACGCACGAATGCGACCAGGTCAGCAACGTTTTCGAAGCCGTACAGGTCGTCGTCTTTGCCCAGAAACGCTTCCCACTCGTCGCCGGCATCACGCCACCGAGGCGCCCACAGCGTGTAGCGGTCACCTTCGGACAGGCTCAGGCGGATGGGCACGAGGTCAGCAGCCATGCGGCACAGAATAGCGACCCCGCCCGATTGTGCTTACCCGCCCCAAATACTTGCGATGGGGGCGGCATTCACCGCATTGCCGGTCTTGGGCAAGCCATACATCTGCTCCAGTGTGGAAAGCACGTTGTAGTGGTTGATCTGCTCGTTGTACGTTCCGGGCTGCACGTGCGCGCCGTAGAACACCGTCGGAATTTGGTTCCGGCTGGATCCATCGTCCTCGTCCCAGGTCACGATCAGCAGGCTGTTGTTGGCCTTGGCCCAGTTGGCATACGCAGACAGCTGGCGGTTCAGCCAGGCGTCGCCGGCGGCGATCGAGCCGTCGTGCATGTTGTTGGCGGCATTGGGAATGACGAACGCGACGGTGGGCAGGCTGGCGTAGTTGTCCGGGGCGGGAAATGCGGAAAACGGCACGGAATTCGTTGGCGGCACGTTGCTGAAGTTGACCCAGGGCACGTGCTTGCGTCCGTACTTGCCCGCACTGCAGACCGTTGAGCCGACCGCGGGTAGGTCTTCTGAATAACCCACGAATGTGTAACCAGCGGCTAGCAATTCAGAACCCAGATTGGGCAGGTTGCCACCGTCAACCGGACAGATGTTCTTCTTCAAACCGAACGTGTCGCCGGCGAACAGCGCCAGGTAGTTCGGTTCGCTTGGGTGTGTTTCGGCGAACGACTGGGCCATCATTGCGCCGTTGGCGGCCAGGGCGTTGATAAACGGCGCCGACTTGTTACCGATGATGTTGGCCTGAGAACGGTTTTCCTCCACCACGATTACCACGTGCGCGAAGGTCGGCAGGGCTGCAGCGGCGTGTGCTCGCGTGGGGGCCACGCTGGCGATGATCGTTAGCAACATCAACGTCGCTAGGGCGAGGGGCCGCATGCCGGGGAGTATATGGGCGGGTTGAGCCGGTTGGGACCCTGGCGGGAAGCGTGTCAGCGGTACGACTCCCGATTGTTACGTACGCTCGAAGCCATGGACGTGTGCGTGGTAGACCACCCGCTGGCCGCTGCCCGACTTACCGTGCTGCGCGACGAACGTACCGATCCGGCTACCTTTCGGGCAGCGTTGCGCGAACTGACGCTGGTGCTGGTCTACGAGGCCAGCAGAGACGCACCCCGGGAGCCGGTCAAGATCCGGACCCCAGTTGCCGAAACGGTTGGGACGCGACTCATCAACCCGCCACTACTGGTTCCCGTGTTGCGGGCCGGCCTGGGGATGATCGACGAGGCACAGGCTGCGATACCGGAGGCCCAGGTCGGGTTCGTCGGTATGGCGCGCGACGAGGAAACCCACGAGCCGGTCACGTACATGGAGAAGTTGCCCGACGATCTCAGAGGCTGGCCGGTAATGGTCCTCGATCCCATGCTGGCAACTGGTGGGTCGATGATCCAAACCATCGAACTGCTGAAACGCCGCGGCGCAACGGAATTCATCGTGCTCTGTGTGGTGGCCGCACCGGAAGGACTTGCGGCGCTTGAAAAAGCGGCGCCCACCGCCCGGGTGTTCACCGTGGCGGTCGACGAAGGGCTCAATCAGGCGGCATATATCGTGCCGGGTCTCGGAGATGCCGGCGACCGGCAGTTCGGGCCCAGCCCCTTCACCAACCCGCAACCGAAGAGACCAGCCCCGCACGCACCGCGGCGGCCCGTTCCCGGGCATGTCGTAGGTCACCGGCCCCCGCGCAGCGAACCTCCAGATAACACTTCACCTTCGGCTCGGTTCCGGAAAGGCGCGCCACCACCCTGATCGAGGTGCCACCGTCGCCGCCGGTGAAGATCAGCGCGTCGGCGATATCGGTTACGGTCACGGCTAATCCAGCCAGCCGATCCGGCGGCGCCGCACGCAGCCGCTGCATCCACCCGGCAGCCTCTTCGGGGTTGGCGACGCGACGTGATACCGCGGCAACATCGTGCACTCCGTGGCGCCGGGCAAGGTCGTCGAGCACATCAGACACCGACCGACCCTGCTGCTTCGCCATGGCGACCAGATCGCACACCAAAACCGCGGCACTGATGCCGTCCTTGTCGCGCACCGCGACGGGATCGACGCAGTGCCCGATCGCCTCCTCGTAGGCGTACCCGAGCGTTCCCCCGGCGCGCGCGTCGGCGCGCGCCAACCATTTGAAACCGGTGCGAGTCTCCACGTGGACCGCGCCGTAGTGCGCGGCGATCGCCGCCAGCATCCGCGACGACACCACGGTGCTGGCAACCACCAGGCTCTCCGGATTCGAGGCCCGCGACAAGATGTAATCGCCTAGCAACCAACCGGTTTCGTCGCCGGACAGCATTCGCCAGCCCGACGCCCGTGAATTTCCCAACGGGATGCCCACCGCACACCGGTCAGCATCCGGATCCAGCGCGATCGCAACGTCGGCCCTGACTTCGGCGGCCAGGGCGAGCAGTGCGTCGGTGGCGCCGGGCTCCTCCGGATTTGGGAATCTCACGGTGGGGAAGTCGGGATCCGGCGCGAATTGTGCTGCGACGGTTTGCACATCGTCGAAGCCGGCCCGGCGCAGCGTCTCGACCGCGACGGCACCGCCGACCCCGTGCATGGGTGTCAGGGCCACCCGGACGGATCCGGTGCCGCGGCGGACTCCGGCCGCGCGCTTGATGTAGCGGTCAATGAGGTCGGTGCCTGCGGGTTGCACCGGTTTCCTGATGATCTGATCGGCTGGGGGAGCCGACGACATCGCGGCTTCAATTTGGTGGTCGGTAGGAGAAACGATCTGGATACCGTCGTCGAGATACACCTTGTACCCGTTGTCGGTCGCGGGGTTATGCGACGCGGTGATCTGAATCCCGGCGGCGGCGCCGGTGTGGCGCACCGCGAACGCGACCACCGGTGTGGGCACCGGCCCCGGCAGCAGCAGCACCGAAAAGCCTTCGGCAGCAAGCACTTCAGCCGTCATCCTGGCAAATGCCGCCGAGCCGTGCCGAGCGTCGCGCCCCACGATGGCCAGCCCACCGCCACAGCCGCGCTGACTGAGCACCTGTGCCACCGCCCACGTTGCGCGCAGCACCACGGCAACATTCATCGCGTCCGGGCCGCCGCGCACCGGACCGCGCAGCCCCGCGGTCCCGAATGCCAGTGGACGAGCGAATCGCGCCGCCAGCTCGGCGGGGTCGCACGCGGCGAGCTCGGCGGCCGTCCGCGGGTCCGGGTCGTGAGCGATCCAATCCTGTGGTGTCACAGTCACTTTCTAAAACCGAGCGATGACGTCGGCCAGCAGCGATCCCATCCGAGCCGCCGACGCGGCCCCGGCGGCGAGCACCTCGGCGTGGCTCACTGGCTTGCCCGTGATCCCGGCCGCCAGGTTCGTCACCAGGGACACCCCGAGCACCTCGGCACCCGCCGCCCGTGCGGCGATGGTCTCGTGCACGGTCGACATGCCCACCAGGTCGGCGCCCAACGTTTGCAGCATCCGAATCTCCGCGGGCGTCTCATAATGCGGACCCGGCAGGGCGGCGTAGACGCCCTCGGGCAGCTCCGGGTCCGCGGCGTGAGCCAGCGCCCGCAGCCGTGGTGAATACGCGTGGGTCAGGTCAACGAACTGCGCCCCGACCAGCGGCGAACGCGCGGTCAGGTTCAGGTGGTCGCTGATCAGCATCGGCTGGCCCACCTGCAGCTCCCGACGCAGTCCGCCGGCCGCGTTGGTGAGCACGACGATCCGCGCTCCCGCGGCACAGGCTGACCGTACCGGGTGCACGACGTGCCGCAGCTCGTGTCCCTCGTAGGCGTGGATGCGACCGGCCAGCACCAGCACCCGGTGCCTACCGATCGGCACCGACGACAGCTCCCCGGCATGGCCGGCCGCCTGTGGGGGCGTAAACCCCGGCACTTCGGCGTAAGGCAGTGCGGCGGTAGGGGAACCCAGTGCCGCAACGGCCGGTGCCCAGCCCGACCCAAGAACGACCGCGACGTCGTGCTCGCCGATCCCGGTGCGCTCCGCGATGACCTGGGCCGCCCGCTGCGCGAGTTCGGCGGGATCAGTCACAGTGGGGGAGCGTAACTCGCTCGATGAGATACTGCGAGCATGCTTGCTGCCAGCGCACTGGATAACGTCGAGGAAGTGGTGCGACGCCGTGGCAGCGAACTGGTCGAGCTGTCCCACGCGATCCACGCCGAACCGGAGTTGGCGTTCGCCGAACACCGCAGCTGCGCCAAGACCCAGGCGCTGGTTGCCGAACGCGGTTTCGAGATGGCCGCGGCGGTCGCCGGTTTGGACACGGCGTTTCGCGCCGACTACGGCAGTGGACCGCTGGTAGTCGGGATCTGCGCAGAATATGACGCGCTTCCCGGTATTGGCCACGCCTGCGGTCATAACATCATTGCCGCATCGGCGGTGGGCACCGCGCTGGCATTGGCCGAGGTAGCCGATGACTTGGGCCTGACGGTGGCGTTGCTGGGCACGCCGGCCGAGGAGTCCGGCGGCGGTAAGGCGCTGATGCTGCAGGCCGGGACATTCGATGATGTCGCGGTTGCGGTGATGGTGCATCCCGGGCCGACCGACATTGCCGGGACCCGATCGTTGGCGTTGTCTGAGGTCACCGTTAAGTACCGAGGTAAGGAATCGCACGCCGCCGTCGCCCCGCACCTCGGGGTCAATGCCGCCGATGCCGTGACCGTTGCCCAAGTGGCCGTGGGATTGCTGCGACAGCAGCTGGCGCCGGGGCAGCTGGTGCACGGCATCGTCACCGAGGGCGGGCAGGCGGTCAACGTCATCCCCGGGCATGCGTCGTTGCAGTATGCGATGCGGGCGGTGGAATCGGATTCGCTGCGCGAGCTAGAGGGCAGAATGTTCGCTTGCTTTGCCGCGGGTGCGCTGGCCGCTGGCTGTGAATACGGAATCGACAACGCCGCACCGGCATACGCGGAGCTCAAACCCGACCGATGGCTGGCCGAGGTATGCCGGGAGGAGATGCGCCGGCTCGGGCGCCAGCCGGTGCCGCCCGCCATGGAGGCGGCGCTCCCGTTGGGCAGCACCGACATGGGTAACGTGACGCAGGTGATACCGGGGATTCATCCGGTGATCGGCCTAGACGCCGGCGGGGCCACGGTCCACCAGCGCGCCTTCGCCGCGGCGGCCGTCGGTCCCAGCGCCGATCGCGCGGTAGTGGACGGCGCGATCATGTTGGCGCGCACCATCGTTCATCTCGCCCAGACTCGCGACGAGCGTGACCGGGTACTGGCGGCTCGCGATAAACGGGTGGCCTCATGAGCCGCGCCGGCGACGATGCAGAGCGTAGCGATGAGGAGGAGCGGTGCATATGAGCCGCGCCGGCGACGATGCAGAGCGTAGCGATGAGGAGGAGCGGTGCATATGAGCCGCGCCGGCGACGATGCAGAGCGTAGCGATGAGGAGGAGCGGTGCATATGAGCCGCGCCGGCGACGATGCAGAGCGTAGCGATGAGGAGGAGCGGTGCATATGAGCCTCGTGGACACCGCCGAATCGTGGCTCGCCGCGCACTACGACCAGCTGATCGAATGGCGCCGGCACATCCACCGCTATCCAGAGTTGGGCCGCCAGGAGTATGCCACCACGCAGTTCGTTGCCGAGCGGTTGGCCGATGCGGGGCTCAACCCCAAGGTGCTACCCGGGGGAACCGGACTGACCTGCGACTTCGGCCCCGAGCATCAGCCGAAGATTGCGCTGCGCGCCGACATGGATGCGTTGCCGATGGCTGAGCGGACCGGCGCACCGTACGCCTCGACGATGCCCAATGTCGCGCACGCCTGTGGTCATGACGCCCACACCGCGATCCTGTTGGGCACCGCGCTGGCGTTGGCGTCGGTACCCGAGCTGCCGGTCGGGGTGCGACTGATCTTCCAGGCTGCCGAAGAGCTGATGCCCGGCGGCGCCATCGACGCGATCGCCGCCGGAGCGTTGATCGGGGTGTCACGAATCTTCGCTCTGCACTGCGATCCTCGGCTCGAGGTCGGCAAGATCGCGGTCAGACATGGCCCCATCACTTCGGCGGCCGACTCCATCGAGATCACGCTGTATTCGCCTGGCGGACACACGTCGCGTCCACACTTGACCGCCGACTTGGTTTACGGCCTCGGCACGCTGATCACCGGGCTGCCCGGGGTGCTGTCGCGTCGCATCGACCCGCGCAACGGCACGGTGCTGGTGTGGGGGGCGGTCAATGCCGGCGTGGCCGCCAACGCCATTCCCCAAACCGGCGTCCTGTACGGCACCGTTCGCACCGCGAGCCGGCAGACCTGGGTCGACCTCGAGGACATCATCCGCGAAGCGGTGGCTGCGCTGCTGTCGCCGTTGGCCATTGAGCACACCCTGCAGTACCGACGCGGCGTGCCACCCGTGGTCAACGAGGACGTGTCGACACGCATCCTCACCCACGCCATCGAGGCCGTCGGACCCGACGTGCTCGCCGACACCCGGCAATCCGGCGGCGGTGAGGACTTCTCCTGGTACCTCGAGGAAGTGCCCGGCGCGATGGCGCGCCTGGGGGTTTGGTCGGGCGAGGGACCCCAGTTGGACCTACATCAGCCAACGTTCGACCTTGACGAGCGGGCCCTGGGGATCGGGCTGCGAGTGCTGGTGAACATCATCGAGCAGGCCGCCGCCTTCTGACCGCGAGCGTGCGTGTCTGTGCAAGGACACGCCGCCCCGCGGTGGCATTCTGCGCACCTTCGGCGGGGGTGAATTGTGGGGATGGGAGGCTCGCCCGGACGATAGCGTGCGTGCAGCCAGAGCTGGGTCAGCTATTGGACTCGCAGGGCGGGGTCGTTACTTCCGCCCAGGCCTTGACATTCCTCACCCGACGCGGCCTGGAGTCACAGCTGAAATGCGGTGTGCTGCAAAAGGTTTGGCATGGCATCTACGGTCGGGGCGAAATCACCGACGCACTACGTCTGCGTGGCCTGGATTTGGCGACCGGGACGAGGGTCGCGGTGTGCCTGGGCACGGCAGCGGCCGTACACGGATTCGACACCGAAGGGGATAAGTACCTGCACGTGCTCAATCCCGCCGGGCAGCAATTGCGACCGACCCGCGGGCTAGTGGTGCATCGTCGCGAGGGCGCGCCGTTGACCGAGCTTTCGGGCCGGCCGATCACTACGCCCGCATGGACCGCGATCGAGGTGGCCCGCAGCCTGCGGCGGCCGAGGGCGCTGGCGACGCTGGACGCCGCCCTGCGCAGTGGCACGTGTGGCCGTGTCGAACTCGAGCAGGCCGTCAAACGGCAGTCCGGCCGGCGCGGCATCGTCATCGTGCGCGAGTTGCTGCCTCTAGCCTCCCCACTGGCCGAGTCGCCGATGGAGAGCGAGGCCCGGTTGGTCATGCATGACGGCGGGTTGCCCCCGCCGCTGCTGCAGTACCAGATCGTCGACCTGCACGGGCGGATCTGGCGGCTCGACTTCGCCTGGCCCGAACACCGCGTCGCGGCCGAGTACGACGGCGTGGACTGGCACAGCGGGCCGGACGCATTTCTCCGGGACCGCCGGCGTACGTCTGCGCTCCAAGAGCTGGGCTGGCTGGTACATCCCATCATCGCCGAGGACGTCAGGTACCGACCCGTCGAACTTATCCGCCGACTCGAGACATCGCTACGACGCGCCGCGTGAGAGTGCGTAAAGTGCCAGCCGCGACGGCGTGTCGCTGTACAGACACGCACGCTCGCGAGAGAGAGGCTAAGCCGTGGTCCCCGGGCCGATATTGCGGGCCGGACGGGTGCGCAGGTCGTGAACGTAATCGGCTGGGGCGCCGGCGATTTCGGCGGCATCGGCCATGACACCCAGATAGCGCGCTGACGGCAGCCCACCCTCCCAGGCATCCAGTACGTACAGCCAGGCCAGCACGGGATCGGTTGTGGTGTCACTGGATAAACGCTCCACGCGACAGCGGATCTTCTTGTGGACGCCGAACTCGGAGCCCTCCCACTGATCAAGGTTGCGCTCGTCCGACGGCGTCATGTCGTAGAGCACGACGAACACCTTGGAATCGGGATCCTCGACGACGGTGGCCAGAGCCCCTTCCCAGCCGATGTCTTCGCCGCCGAACGTCAGCCGCCACCCGTGCAGCCACCCGGTTCCGGCCATCGGCGAGTGGGGCGCCCGCTTGAGCATCTGCTCGGGATGCATGTTCGACCCATAGGCTGCGTAGAGCGGCACGGGGAAAGCTTAAACAACGCACCGGCGCGCTAGGTTAGGCCTGTGGTGACACGCATAGTGATCCTCGGCGGGGGACCGGCCGGTTACGAGGCCGCATTGGTAGCGGCAACCTCTCACCCCGAATCAACCCGTGTCACCGTCATCGACTCCGATGGCATCGGCGGGGCGGCCGTGCTCGACGACTGCGTGCCGTCCAAGACCTTCATCGCCTCCACCGGCCTGCGCACCGAACTGCGCAAAGCGCCGCAATTGGGCTTTGACATCGACATCGAGGACGCCAAAATCTCGTTGCCGCAAATCCATGCCAGGGTCAAGTCCCTGGCCGCGGCACAGTCGGCCGATATCACCGCTTCGCTGAAGAGCATGGGAGTGGAGGTGATCGCCGGTCGGGGTGAGCTGGTCGATCCCACCCCCGGGCTGGCGCGGCACCGCATCAAGGCGACCCATTCCGATGGGGGGCCCGACGGCCCCATCACCAGCGAGCACGACGCCGACGTGGTGCTGATCGCCACCGGCGCCAGCCCCCGCATCCTGCCGTCGGCCCGGCCCGACGGCGAGCGCATCCTGACCTGGCGGCAGCTCTACGACCTCGACGCGCTGCCCGAGCACCTGGTGGTGGTCGGCTCGGGGGTCACCGGTGCCGAGTTCGTGCACGCCTACACCGAGTTGGGCGTGCAGGTGTCGGTTGCCGCCAGCCGGGACCGGGTGCTGCCGTACGAGGACGCCGACGCCGCGCTGGTCTTGGAAGAGTCGTTCGCCGAACGCGGCGTGCGGCTGTTCAAGAACGCGCGCGCCGCGTCGGTCACCCGTACCGAAGCCGGGGTGCTGGTGACCATGACCGACGGCCGCACCGTGGAGGGCAGTCACGCCCTGATGACCATCGGGTCGGTCCCCAACACCAGCGGCCTTGGCCTGGAACGCGTCGGCATCGAGCTCGGCCCCGGCGACTACCTGACCGTGGACCGGGTGTCGCGCACCTCGGTGCCGGGCATCTATGCCGCCGGCGACTGCACCGGTCTACTGCTGTTGGCGTCGGTTGCCGCGATGCAGGGCCGGATCGCGATGTATCACGCGCTGGGCGAGGGGGTCAGCCCGATCCGGTTGCGCACGGTGGCCGCGACGGTGTTCACCCGCCCCGAGATCGCCGCCGTCGGCATCCCGCAATCGGCGATCGACGACGGGACGTTCAGCGCCCGGACCATCATGCTGCCGCTGCACACCAACGCGCGGGCCAAGATGTCCGGGGTGCGGCAAGGGTTCGTCAAGATCTTCTGCCGGAAGTCCACGGGCGTGGTGATCGGCGGCGTGGTGGTGGCGCCGATCGCATCCGAGCTGATCCTGCCGATCGCGGTCGCCGTGCAAAACCGCATAACCGTCAACGAGCTGGCCCAGACACTCGCCGTTTACCCGTCGTTATCCGGTTCGATCACTGAGGCCGCTCGCCGCCTCATGGCACACGACGATCTGGACTGAAGGCCAACTCACGGCGGCATAAGCAACTAGCCTTGGCTAAGCAACGCCTACCCACCGGTAACCGACAGGAGTCCTTAGTCGTGAGCAACCCGATCCCCGGACCGGAGAGCGACCAGGTCTGGCCCGCCGCGTCGCTGGGCCCTGAGCAGCGCGCGTTGGCCTGGGAGCGACTCGGCACCGAGCAGTTCGACGTGGTGGTGATCGGCGGCGGTGTGGTGGGTTCCGGCTGCGCGCTGGATGCCGCCACCCGCGGACTCAAAGTGGCGCTGGTCGAGGCGCGCGACTTGGCCTCCGGCACGTCGAGCAGGTCGTCGAAGATGTTCCACGGCGGCCTGCGCTATCTCGAGCAACTGGAATTCGGGCTGGTGCGTGAGGCGCTCTACGAGCGCGAGCTGTCGCTGACCACGCTGGCGCCGCATCTGGTCAAGCCGTTGCCGTTCCTGTTTCCGCTGACCAAGCGCTGGTGGGAACGCCCCTACATGGCCGCGGGCATTTTCCTCTACGACACCCTCGGCGGCGCGAAATCGGTTCCGGCGCAAAAGCATATGACTCGCGCCGGTGCGTTGCGGTTAAGCCCCGGCCTCAAACGCAGTTCGCTGATCGGTGGTATTCGCTACTACGACACCGTCGTCGACGACGCCCGCCACACCATGACGGTCGCCCGCACCGCTGCGCACTACGGCGCGGTCGTCCGGTGCTCCACCCAGGTGGTCGCATTGCTGCGCGAAGGCGACCGGGTGATCGGCGTGCGGGTCCGCGATTCCGAGGATGGCTCGGTCACCGAGGTCCGCGGCCACGTGGTAATCAACGCGACCGGGGTGTGGACCGACGAGATTCAGGCATTGTCCAAGCAGCGCGGCCGGTTCCAGGTGCGCGCGTCCAAGGGCGTGCACGTCGTGGTGCCGCGGGACCGCATCGTCAGCGACGTCGCAATCATCCTGCGCACCGAGAAGTCGGTGATGTTCGTCATCCCCTGGGGCAGTCACTGGATCATCGGGACCACCGACACCGACTGGAACCTCGACCTGGCGCACCCCGCGGCCACCAAGGCCGATATCGACTACATCCTGCAGACGGTCAACACCGTGCTGGCCACCCCGCTCACCCACGCGGATATCGACGGCGTCTACGCGGGCCTGCGGCCGCTGCTGGCCGGGGAAAGCGATGACACTTCCAAGTTGTCCCGGGAACACGCCGTGGCGGTGCCGGCGGCCGGCCTGGTCGCCATCGCGGGTGGCAAGTACACCACTTATCGGGTGATGGCGGCCGATGCCGTGGACGCCGCGGCTGAGTTCATCCCGGCCAGGGTCGCGACGTCGATCACCCAAAAGGTGCCGCTGGTGGGCGCGGACGGCTACTTCGCCCTGATCAACCAAACCGAGAACGTTGGCGCTACGCGAGGTCTGCACCCCTACCGGGTACGCCACCTGCTGGACCGCTACGGCTCGCTGATCGACGAGGTCCTGGCATTGGCGGCCAAAGACCCCAGCCTGCTGGGCCCGATCAAGGAGGCGCCGGGCTACCTGAAGGTGGAAGCCCTCTACGCCGTCACGGCCGAGGGTGCGCTGCATCTCGAGGACATCCTGGCCCGACGAATGCGCATCTCGATCGAGTATCCGCACCGCGGTGTCGACTGCGCCCGGGAGGTCGCCGAGCTGGTCGCGCCGGTGCTGGGGTGGAGCGCCGCGGACACCGACCGGGAAGTCGCGAACTACAAGGCGCGGGTGGAGGCGGAGATACTGTCACAGGCGCAGCCCGACGACGTGTCGGCGGATGAGTTGCGGGCCAGCGCGCCCGAGGCGCGCGCCGAAATTCTCGAGCCGGTACCCCTGAGTTGAGACCCGCGCCGCTGCCGGTTCGCGACGGATTGGGGCCCGCGCGGGTGCGGCTGCGTGGCGGAGGAGTGCTGGACGAGCTGAACGCGCGATTCGGCGCGGCAGCCCGCGCGAAAGTCCTTGCCGGAGAAGTCGTCGACGCCCGCGGCCGCGTGGTTGATGAAACCACCGTGCTGGCCAGCGGCTCGCACGTGTATCTCTACCGTGAGCTGCCCGCCGAAGTGCCGGTGCCCTTTGACATTCCGGTGCTCCATCGGGACGCGGACATCGTGGTCGTCGACAAGCCGCACTTCCTGGCCACCATGCCCAGGGGCCGTCACGTCGCGCAGACCGCGCTGGTGCGGCTGCGCCGGGAACTGGATTTGCCCGAGCTGAGCCCGGCCCACCGGCTGGACCGGCTGACCGCCGGCGTGCTGCTGTTCACCACTCGGCGCGAGGTGCGCGGGCGGTACCAGACGCTGTTCGCGCGGGGCGCGGTACGCAAGACCTACCTGGCCCGGGCGGCCGTTGACCCGGCCCTGGAGCTGCCGCGCGTGGTTCGAGACCGCATCGTCAAGCGGCGGGGCAATCTGCAGGCTGTCTGTGAGCCCGGCGCGCCTAACGCGGAGACGTTCGTGGAGCTGTTATCACCAGACGGTCTGTATCGGCTGACGCCGCGCACCGGACGCACCCACCAGTTAAGGGTTCACATGGCATCGCTGGGCCTGCCGATCGTCGGAGACCCGTTGTACCCGAAGGTGCTTGACATAGCCGACAACGACTTCAGCACGCCGCTGCGACTGCTGGCGCAGCGCATCGAGTTCAAGGATCCTGTGACCGGTTCGCCCCGGGAATTCGTCAGTCGCCGAGAAATCTAGGAGTCAGCTCATGGGTGAGGAAAACGCGCTAGTCATTGTCGCCGGCTATCAGGACCTCGAGGCGGCTCGTCACGACTTCGAAAACCTCACCGGTGGGGCCACCGCCAAGACCGTTCCGCTGCAGGATGCGATGCTGGTCGGCAAGGACGCAAAGGGCGAGCGGGTGGTGCTCGACAGCGGGAATCGGCTCGCCCGCAAGGGCGCGGTGTGGGGCGCTGGCGCGGGTCTGGCGCTGGGTTTGTTTTCACCGGTGTCGTTGGCCACGGCCGCATTCGGCGCCGCGACCGGAGCGTTGGCCGGCAGTGTCGTCAACAAGCGGGTCAAAGGCGGGGTGGCTGACAAGATCGGCGAAGCGATGGCGGCGGGCAGTGCGGTGATCATCGCGGTCACACCGGCCTCGGGCCGCCTGGCGGTGGAGCAGACCTTGGCCGGCTCACCGATGAAATCGGTTGCCGAAATGAGCCATTCGACGCTGCGCAGCTTCGGCGGCGCGCTGCGGGAGGCGATGGATAAGTTCAACCCGGACCGCACCAAGCTGCCGATACCGCAGCGCAACTTCGGCGGCACGATCGGTCGCACCACGGCGGACTCGGTGGGGGACTGGACGATTGTCCCCGGCGCCAACGCGCCCGACGGTGCACCCAATGTGCTGATCGTGCTGATCGACGACGCCGGGTTCGGTGGCCCGGATACCTTCGGTGGCGGCATCCGGACCCCGACGCTGTCTCGCGTGGCGCAGAATGGGCTGGCGTACAACCGCTTCCACGTCACCGCCGTGTGCTCACCGACCCGTGCGGCGTTGCTGACCGGACGCAACCATCACCGGGTGGGTTTTGGATCGGTGTGCGAGTTCCCCGGGCCTTACCCGGGCTATTCGACGGTCAAGCCGCGCAGTTGTGCCGCACTGCCGCGCATCCTGCGCGACAACGGTTATGTGACAGGCGCTTTCGGCAAGTGGCACCTGACACCGGACAACGTTCAGGGGGCAGCCGGGCCGTTCGACAACTGGCCGCTGGGCTGGGGCTTCGACCACTACTGGGGGTTCCCGTCGGGCGCCGCCGGTCAGTACGACCCGATCATCAGCCAGGACAACTCCGTGCTTGGCATACCCGAAGGACGAGACGGCAAGCCCTATTTCTTCCCCGACGACCTCACCGACAAGGCCATCGAGTGGCTGCACACCGTGCGTGCCCAGAACGCCACGAAGCCGTGGATGATGTACTACTCGACCGGCGCCACCCATGCGCCGCACCACGTGTTCAAGGAATGGGCCGACAAGTACCAGGGACAGTTCGACGAGGGCTGGGATGTCTACCGGCGCAAGACTTTTGAACGGCAGAAGCAGCTGGGGATCATTCCGCCGGACGCCGAACTGACCGAGCGGCCCGACCTGTTCCCGGCGTGGGACAGCCTGTCGGAGACCCAGAAGAAGCTCTTTGCGCGGCAGATGGAGGTGTTCGCGGGATTCTCCGAAAACGCCGACTGGAACGTCGGCCGCCTGCTCGACGCGATCGAGGAACTTGGCGAGTCGGACAACACGCTGGTCTTCTACATCTGGGGCGACAACGGCGCCAGCATGGAGGGCACCAACACCGGTTCGTTCAACGAGATGACGTTCCTCAACGGCCTGGATCTCGACGCCGACAAGCAGCTTGCGCTCATCGAACAGTACGGGGGGATCGAAGCGCTCGGCAACGAGTTCACCGCGCCGCATTTCGCGAGCGCGTGGGCACATGCCAATAACACCCCGTTCCAATGGGGCAAGCAGATGGCCAGCCACCTGGGCGGCACCCGTGATCCGATGGTGGTCGCCTGGCCGGCACGGATCCGGCCGGACGGCGTGCTTGGAGTCCGGAGCCAGTTCACCCACTGCATCGACATCGCCCCAACGGTGTTGGAGGCCATCGGTTTACCAGAGCCGACCAGTGTGGACGGCTTCGAGCAGGAACCGATGGACGGCACCAGTTTCGTGCACACCTTCGACCCGAGCGTGGCAGCGGCGGCCGAAGACCGCCACACGGTGCAGTACTTCGAAAATTTCGGCAGCCGCGCCATGTACAAGGACGGCTGGTGGGCGTGTGCTCGCCTGGACAAGGCGCCGTGGGACTTGTCTCCGGAGACGATGCAGCGGTTCGCGCCCGGGAATTACGACCCCGACGACGACGTGTGGGAGCTGTATTACCTTCCCGACGACTTCTCACAGGCCAAGAACCTGGCAGCCGAACATCCGGACAAGGTCGCAGAGCTCAAAGAGCTGTGGTGGCAGGAAGCCGAGAAAAACCGGGTGCTGCCATTGTTCGGTGGGCTCGCGGTGATGTTCGGCGACCTGCCGCCACTTCCCACCACCGCACGGTTCAGCTTCCCCGGAGGTGTGCAGAACATTCAGCGGGGCATGATCCCACGTATCTTCGGCCGCTCCTATGCGATCGAGGCGCGGCTGCAGGTGCCCGACGACGGCGCCGAAGGCGTCATCGTCGCCAACGCCGACTTCATGGGTGGGTTTGCCCTGTGGGTGGACGAGGGGCGCCTGCTACATCACACCTATTCGTTCCTCGGCATCGAGACCTATCGGCAGGTATCCACCGAGCCGATCCCCACTGGCGATATCACCGTGCGGATGCTCTTCGAGTCCGAGCAGCCGGTCGTCGGTTCCGGCGGCCGGGTGACACTGTGGGCCGACGATCGGTTGATTGGCGAGGGTGAGCTGCCGCAAACGGTGAGCCTGGCGTTTACGTCCTATGCCGGGTTGGATGTCGGCCGCGACAACGGCCTGGTCGTCGATCGCGATTATGAGGACAAGGCGCCGTATGTGTTCACCGGAACGGTCAAGGAGGTCGTTTTCGACCTCAAGCCCCTGCCTCTGGACGCGGAGCGGGCGCTGCACGAGCATGCATCGGTGCAGGCGGTGGGACAGGGCGCGGCGGGTTAGCCGGCAGGTCAAACGGCCAACGACTATGTGTGGTGGTGCCTGGGGCAGTACGCGGCGATGCTGAGGCCGACAAAGAACCCGGCGTGATAGCCGTCCAGGTTGCCGCCATTCGTCATGTCGGTCGCCACGTCGGCTTTCTGCCGACCTTGATCGAGTTCGTCGCACACTTCGTGGCCGGCAACTATCGCGGCTTTCGGTGACCCGAAATTGATTCCCTTGGAGTTCACGGCCTTCAGGAATGCGTCATCGACGCCGTCGGCGTGTGCGGTTGGGATCGCTATGCCCACGAGGCCAAGCAGCGCGACCACCAGGGCAAGGCCGGTCAAGAGTGATCGCACGGATGGAACCTCCCTTCTGCGCTGACGGCAAGCCAAGCCGCTGGGCTATAACGGGAGGTGAACCCGTCGGAAACAATGGCTGAACTCGTCAATGCCCTTGCTACTATGCCTCATGACTGCGATCAAGACGGCGTCATTCCAAGGAATTGAATTGAAACCCAATCGATTTGGCGCTGCGCTGAGTATTCTGACCGCTGGTGCGGTGATGCTGTCGGCATGTGGCAGTGACAACAACGCCAGCGGAGGACGCGCACCGACTCCCACGTCGTCGGTGACGGTGGCCTGCGGCGGCAAGACGACGCTGAAGGCCAGTGGTTCCACCGCGCAGGAAAACGCAATGACCCGATTTGCCAAGGCTTTCGAACAAGCCTGCCCTGGGCAATCTTTGAACTACACGGCCAACGGTTCCGGCGCCGGGGTCAGCGAATTTATAAGCAGTGAAACCGATTTCGCTGGCTCGGACTCGCCGCTGAGCAAAGACGAGTACAACGGCGCTGGGCAGCGGTGCGGCTCGCCGGCGTGGAACTTGCCTATGGTGTTCGGCCCGATCGCCATCGCTTACAACGTCAACGGTCTGACTTCGTTGAACCTCGACGGTCCGACTGCCGCCAAGATCTTCAACGGCGGCATTACCGCCTGGAACGATCCTGCGATCCAAGCATTGAACTCGACTACTACCTTGCCCGCCGAGCCCATTCGTGTCGTGTTCCGCAGCGACGAATCCGGGACCACGGATAACTTCCAGCGATATCTCGATACCGCTTCGGGCGGCGCGTGGGGCAAGGGTGCAGGAAAGCAATTCAAGGGTGGCGTCGGTGAGGGTGCCAGGGGAAACGGTGGCGCCGCGGTGGCCGTTAAAGACACCGAAGGGTCGATCACCTACGTCGAATGGTCATTCGCGCAGACGAAACAGTTGAACACGGCTAAGGTCATCACGTCGGCGGGTCCGGAGCCCGTTGCGATCAGCACGGAGTCGGTGGGAAGGACGATTTCGGCCGCTTGGTTCACCAGGGAGGGTAACGACCTAGCGCTCGACACGATCTCGTTCTACCGGCCGAACGAGCCCGGCTCCTATCCGATCGTGCTAGCGACGTATGAAATCGTGTGCTCGAAGTATCCCGATGCGCAGGTCGGTACGGCCGTAAAGGCATTCCTGCAAAGCACGATCGGCGCGGGCCAAAATGGTCTGGCTGACAACGGGTATGTCCCCGTTCCGGACCGGTTCAAGTCGCGGTTGTCGACCGCGGTCAACGCCATTTCGTAGCGACGCGCAATGTTCCAGGGCTTTTACCGCCGTAGTCAACCCAATGTTCCAGAAAATTTTCTTTCATAGTCAATTAACTACGTTGTGGAGTTCACAACATTGCCTCCCGAGGTGACCTCGGCGCTGATCCACTCGGGACCCGGTGCGCAATCTTTGATCGAGGCCTCCGGCGTGTGGCAGCGGCTCGGCACCGACTTGGAAGAAACTGTTGGCGGCTATGTAGCGGTGCTGTCAACACTGGCCGCGGACTGGCACGGTCCGTCCACGTTGGCGATGCTGCAGGCCGCGGAACCTTATCTCAGGTGGATGCGCACTACCGGGCAGCAGTGCCACCAGCTGGGCTCCTCGGCGCAGGCCGCCGCCGCGGCATACGGCTCCACACTCGCGGCGGTGGTTCATCCTGCACAGGTCAGCGCCAACCGAGTCCAATTGGCACAACTGCTGGCCACCAACGGATTTGGCAAAAACCTTGCGGCCATCGCCGAAACCGAGGCGCAGTACGAGGGCATGTGGGTGAACAATTCGGCGGCGATGTATCGCTATGAGGCGGCCACGGCACAAGCGCTTGCGCTTCCTGAGTTCTCGCCCCCGCCTTCGATTGTCGATCCGGCGGGGTCGGCGGCTCAAGCCAGTGCGGTGTCTGCCGCTGCGGTAGCGCCCGCTGACGCTGTCGCTCCGCCGGTGTCTCCGGTGGATTCGATATTGCAGGCGATTGGCGTCACCTTCGACCCCAACCAAGGCTGGTTTGGGCTGGCGAACACCTACGCCAACCAGTTCGTATCGTCTGGATTTCCGATTAACCTGCTCAGCTACATGGCGCAAAACACGTCGGCCCAGGCGCTGACGTCGGTGGCCCCCGATATCGCCGCGGGCCTATCGGAGGGCGAGGCGGCGCTAGGAGAGTCGGCGGCCAGTTTGTCCAACGCGGCCAGCGCCCTTGGCGCGGCAGAAGCGCCCGCCGCGGCGGTGGGCGTCGGAGTTCCGATGGGCAACCTCACCGCGCCGCCCGCCGCGGTGGGGTTGTTGACCACTGCGCAAACGCCGGTGCAACTTGCGTCGGCGGCGTCACCACTGCCCGCGGGGGAATCCGGGTTTCCCATGCTTCCGCCGCTAATGCCGCCGCCGATCGCGGCGGGCAGTGGGTGGCGCAAACGCAAGCAGCAGAAGTACGAAGATCTCGCGATGGGCTTGGAGCTCAAGGGGACGTTCATGCCGAAACCGCCATCGGCGGGATGAGCCTGATGTGGCAGCGGTAACTTGGCCGTCATGCCATGGGCGCGATTGCTGTCGGTTGCCGTTCTCGTGGCGTGCCTGGTCGGGTGTGGCGAGCGGCACGTCGCGGCGGCGGCCCGCGCTCGGGACCAGCCCGGAACATTTCAGTTCGGCGGCTTGAACCGGACCTATACGGTGCACGTGCCGCCGGGCCCGCCCGTCGGGCTGGTGCTCAACCTGCACGGTGGTGGTGGCACCGGCACCGGACAGCAGGCGCTGACAAACTTCAACGCCGTCGCCGACAGCACCAACCTGGTCGTGGTCTATCCCGACGGCTACGACAAGAGCTGGGCCGACGGCAGAGGGGCGTCACCGGCGGACCGCCGTCATCTCGACGACGTTGGGTTTCTGGTGGCCCTGGTTGGCAAGGTACGGAACGAATTTGGCGTTCCCGCCGGGCATGTCTTCGCGACCGGCATGTCCAACGGCGGCTTCATGTCCAACCGCCTGGCTTGCGACCGAGCCGATGTGTTCGCCGCCATCGCGCCAGTGTCCGGCACACTGGGCGTGGGTGTGGCGTGCAATCCAACACGGCCGGTGTCGGTTCTGGACGCGCACGGTACCGCCGATCCGATCGTGCCGTTCAATGGCGGGAAGGTTCGTGGCAGGGGCGGGGTCAGCCAGGCCATCTCGGCTACCAGCGTGGTCGATCGATGGCGGGCTATCGATGGCTGCCAGGGCGACCCGTCGGCAGTGGACCTACCAAGCGCGGGCGACGGAACCCTCGTGCGCAGGTTTGACTCCGCGGCGTGTACGGCCGGCACCGAGGTTGCCTTCTACCAGATCGACAACGGCGGACACACCTGGCCCGGCAGCAAGCCGTATCTGCCGAAGGCGATCATCGGGTCCACCACCCGCGCGTTGGATGGCTCCCTAGTCATTGCGCAGTTCTTCCTGGCACACGGCCGGGAATAGCGGGGGCTTAGCCCTGATTGCTCGGCTCCTCCTCGCCGCTACGCGGCTGGGGGTGCCCCCACCTCACTCCGCTTCGCGGAGAGCATCGTTGCCAAGCTCAGCGCTGGCAGGTGGGACACCAATAGGCGACCCGTTCGCCGGTGCCTCCGGGGTTTCGGTGTTCGATCCGCGTACCGCAGCGTCGGCAGCGTTGCCCGGCGCGCCCGTAGACCCACAGCTGCCGGCCTGGGCGGGTGTCGCCGGTGGTGCAGCGGCTCCAGCGGAAGCGGTTGGCCCACAACATATCCCGGGCGCGCGAAACCATACGCCTCGGATCGGTTATCGCGCTGACCGGCGCGGTCGGCAGCTGCCCGCTGACGAAACAGAGTTCGTTGCAATAGACGTTGCCGATCCCGGCCATCACACGCTGGTCGAGCAACGCCTCGGCGATCGGCCGATCCGGATCGGCCATCAGGTTGGTGGCGGCAAGCTTGGGATCCCAATCCTCGCCGAGTAGATCGGGCCCCAGATGCGCGACGACGTCACCGTCATGGTCCCGTTCGAGGATCTCCAACACGCTTAGGTCGACACCGACGGCGCGGATGGTGCCCGCTTCCAGGATGATTCGCACGCGGTGATCCACCCGCACCGGCCGGTCGCCGACGCGCCAACTGCCGTCCATCTTCAGATGGGAATGAATGCTGGCCGCACCGATCCTGATGAACAGATGCTTACCCCGACTGAGCACCTCGTCGACCACAGCCCCGGTGAGGTCGACGGTGGCAAACCGTGGCACGCGGATGTCGCAGCGCGTCAGGGTACGGCCGGCCAAGTGCTGCCGCAGGGTCGCCGCGGTGTGCCAGACGGTGTCACCCTCGGGCATGCCTACCGCAGCCGCAACCCACGTGGCGTTCGGGCGAAGCCGGCGTCCGTCAGCGCCTCCGTCACCGGGGTCGATCCGCCTGGTTGTAGAACCGGTACCCCGTTGACGCGCTCGATCAGGATGGACGCGACGCGCCGAGCCGCGACCAAGTCGGCCAGTTCGCTGGCCGCCGCGTGATTGGCCCCGGCGTCGTCGGTGAACGTCAGCAGTGACCGCCCGCCGCGTTCTAAGAACCAGGCCAGCTCGCCGTCTACCAGCACCACCAGCGCCCCGGCCTTGCGCCCCGGCCGGGCGGCCCCCCTGGAATCGTCGTCTTCGGAATTGGGCCAGGGCAGGGCAGCGCCGTAGGGGTTGGCCGGGTCGGCGGCGGCCAGCACCACGGTCCGGTACTCCGGCCGTTCGGGGTCGACACTGTCGAGGAAGCCGCGCAGCCGGTCGACGGTCGACGTGACGGCGAACTGCGCGCCCCCCAACGACTCGACGAAGTAACCACGCTGGCACCTGCCGGCGTCCTCGAACCCACTCAGCACCTTGTAGAGGGTGGCGAACCCGCCCGGCACACCCTCGGCGGCTACGGCGCCCTTGGTCAGCACGCCGTATCGGTTGAGCAGCAGCTCGGCCTGGTAGTGGGCCCGCAGCGTGGAGTCCGGCTCGGGAGGCGGCAGCGCCGACCACCGACCGGCCACCGTCGGGTCGGCGGTGCGTGCCGCGGCGTGCGCGACGCTGTAGCGGCTCAGACGCGGTGGGCGGTGTGTCCGGTGCGCCGGCAGGGAGGGTCGGCCACGCTTGCGACTGCCCGGACCGCCGCCGAGTATCGCCCGTACCGGCGCGAAGGTGTCGCCGGTGACCCAGCCGGCCCAAATCAATTCCCACAGGGCGGCTTTCAGCTCCGCCTCCGGCGGCCCGGTCTGGCAGAGCTGCCGGAAGAAGTACGCGCCGCCGCCGGCTAGCGCGTCCAGGATCGCCCGATGGGCGTCGGTGAAATCGATCTCGACCGGCGCGGTAAGCGTCAAGGGCGCCGACTCGGCAGGGTGCAGCGCGATCCAGCCGTCACTACCCGAGATTGGCCCGGCACCCGACCAGGTGACCTCGCCGGCGGCCAGCAGCTCGTCGAGCATCGCGGGGGTGTAGTCGCGGATGCGCGGCGCCAACACGAGCGGTTCCAGCGACGATGCGGGCAGCCGCACCCCGGCGAGCTGATCGATCACGGCGACCAACCCGTCAACCCCCGAGAGCGCCGACGAACCAGAGGTGCCCACCTGGTGCCAGGCCGGCAGAAATCGGCCGTAAGCGGCGGTGCTCACGGGCTCGACCTGGGCCCGCAGCGCGGCCAGCGACCGGCGCCGCAGGATGCGCAACACCTCGGCGTCGCACCATTGCTCGCCGCCGACCGTCTCCACGGTGGCGACGAAGTCGCCGCGTACCAGGCGACCGTCACTTGCCAACCGGCCCAACACATCCGCGGTGACCCGCAGGCCCAGGCCGAACCGGCGGGCGGCCTCGGCTGTGGTGAACGGGGTGTGGGTGCGTGCGTAACGACCGAGGAGCTCGCCGAGCGGGTCGGTGACCGCCTCGGTGAAGCTGGCCGGCACGCCAACCGGAACCGCCGCGCCCACGCCGTCACGCAGCCGGGCGATGTCCTCAATGGCCACCCACCAGCTGTGGCCGGCGAACGACACCGTCAGCGCGCGCCGACCCGCGCGCAGGCCTTCCAGCCATCCGCCGACTGCGGGAGCGGTCGCTCGGGCGGCGACTTCTTCCTCGGTGAGCGGACCCAACAGCCGCAGCAGATCCGCCACCCCTTCGGCATCGCGGGCGAGTCGGTCGGTCGACAAATGCTGCAACTGACGGCCGGTCGCGGCGATGACCTCGGGATCGAGCAGCTCGCGTAGCTCGACCCGGCCCAGGAGCTCGGCCAGCAGGGTGCTGTCCAGCGAGAGCGCCGCGGCGCGACGCTCCGCCAAGGGGGCATCGCCCTCGTACATAAATGCGCCGACATACCCGAACAACAGTGATGCCGCGAACGGGGACGGTCTCGCCGTTTCTGCCTCGAGCACCCGCACCTTGCGCTGGGCGATCTCGCTCATCAACCGCACCAGGGTCGGGACGTCGTAGACGTCCTGCAGGCATTCGCGGACGGTCTCCAGCACGATGGGGAAGTCGGGATATTTGTGCGCCACTTCCAGCAGCTGGGCGGCCCGCTGTCGCTGGTGCCACAACGGTGAGCGGCGGCCCGGATGCCGGCGCGGCAGCAGCAGCGCGCGGGCCGCCGCTTCCCGGAATCGCGCAGCGAACAAAGCGGAGCCGCCCACCTCGGCGGTGACGATCGGGTCTATCTCCTCGGCGTCGAAGACGAACAACTCGGCTCCGGGCGGGGCCTCACCCCCAGGAGACAAGCCGATGTCGGGCAACCGCACCACGATGCCGTCGTCGGAGGCGGTCGGTTTCTCGTCGATGCCGTAACGTTCGTGCAGCCGCCGGCTCACCGCGAGCGCCAGCGGCCCGTGCACCGGAAGCCCGTACGGCGAGTGCAGGATCACCCGCCAATCGCCCAGCTCGTCGCGGAACCGTTCGACCAACAGGGTGGTGTCGGTGGGCACTACCCCGGCGGCGGTGCGTTGGTCGTCCAGCAGGGTCCACAGGTTGTCGGTGGCGTAGTCGTCGAAGCCCAAAGTCGCACACCGTTTGCCGAATGCCTTGCGGTCCAGGTTGGCCAGTTCGCCGGTGAAGGCGCCGAGTGCTCGGCCGAGCTCGGCGGGCCGCCCGACGTCGTCACCGCGCCAAAACGGCAATCGGGCCGGCTGGCCCGGCGCGGGAATCACCAGCACCCGGTCGTGGGTGATCTCGGTGATCCGCCAGCTGGTGGCGCCCAGCGAGATCACGTCTCCGGGGCGGGACTCGTAGACCATCTCTTCGTCGAGTTCGCCTACCCGCGAAGGCTTTTCGGAATCGGAAGCCAGGTAGACGGTGAACAGCCCGCGGTCCGGGATGGCGCCGCCGGAGGTGACGGCAAGGCGCTGGGCTCCGGGCCGGGCGATCAGCGTGCCGTTGTCGCGGTCATAGACCAGCCGCGGTCGCAGCTCGGCGAACTCGGTCGACGGGTATTTGCCGGACAGCAGGTCCAAGGTGGCCTCGAACACGCTGCGCGACAGCGTCGCGAACGGGGCGCTGCGGCGCACGGTGTCGAACCACCGGTCGGCGTCCAGCGGCTCCAGCGCGGCAGCGGCCACGGTGTGTTGCGCCAGGATGTCGAGCGGGTTGGCCGGCACCCGCATGGTCTCGATCTGACCGGAAAGCATGCGCTGCACGCTGACCGCGCAGCCCAGCAGATCGGTGCGGTGTTTGGGAAACAGCACACCCCGAGAAATCTCGCCGACCTGATGGCCGGCCCGCCCGATGCGCTGCAAGCCGCTGGCCACCGACGGCGGCGCCTCCACCTGGATGACCAGATCGACCGCGCCCATGTCGATGCCGAGCTCCAGGCTGGACGTCGCGACCACCGCCTTGAGCTGTCCGCGTTTGAGGTCCTCCTCGACGATGGCGCGCTGTTCCTTGCTGACCGAGCCGTGATGGGCGCGCGCCAACACCGTTGGCGCACCGAAGGTCTGGCCGCTGGCCATGATGTAGGCCGGGGCGCCGCCGGCAACCTGTGGGTTGGCGTCGGACGGGAGCGCGACACCGCAGCGCTCTGCGTGAATTTCGTTGAGCCGGGCGGTAAGTCGCTCGGCCAGCCGTCGCGAGTTGGCGAACACGATGGTCGAATTGTGCGATTCGATTAGGTCGACGAGCCGCGCTTCGACATCGGGCCAAATGCTGTCGTTGGCCAGATTGGCCATATCGGGCACCGGCACCTGCACCGACAGCTCGACGGTCTTGGCCGAGGGCGGCACCACAATGGTCGTCGGACACTGACCGGATAAGAATCGCGCCAGCTCCTCGGGCGGACGCACGGTCGCCGACAGCCCGATGCGCTGCGCGCGCCGCCCACCCGACAGGTCATCGAGCCGCTCCAGCGACAGCGCCAGATGCGCGCCGCGTTTGGTGGCGGCGATGGCGTGAATCTCGTCGACGATGACGGTCTGCACACCGGCCAGGGTTTCCCGGGCGGCCGAAGTCAGCATGAGAAACAGCGACTCCGGGGTGGTGATCAACACGTCGGGTGGCCGGGCGATGAGCTGGCGGCGCTGCGCGGCCGGGGTGTCGCCGGAGCGGACCCCGACGCTGATGCTCGGCGGGGGCAGACCGCGGCGCTCGGCGAGCCGCGTCAGCCCCGCCAGCGGAGTGCGCAGGTTGCGCTCGACGTCGACCGCCAGCGCCTTGAGCGGGGACACGTAGAGCACCCGGGTACCCGCCGGGCGGTCGGCTTCGCGGGCCAGCGCATCGATCGCCCACAGGAACGCGGCCAAGGTCTTGCCCGACCCGGTGGGCGCGATGACCAGGGTGTTGTCGCCGTCGGCGATGGCCGCCCAGGCGCTGGCCTGCGCCGGGGTGGGCCCGACGAAGGTGCTGGTGAACCAGTCGCGGGTAGCCGCGCTAAACCTGGCCAACGGATCGACGATCACATAGCCATCGTGCCAACGGGCACCGACAAAAAACTATTGCGGGCGTGTTCTCGCGGTCGCCATCGCCTCGGCCAGTTGGGCCGGAATCTCAGGTACCCGGGCAATCGAGTCCAGCAGCGTGTGCGCGCACGCGTCGGCGAGCCGGTCGGCATCGGTCGTGGGGTCCATGATGCGCTGCCGGCATATCTCGAAGGTGAACGCGATCCAGCCATGAATGATCACTCGCAGGTCGCGCTCGACTTCGGGTGCCAGGGTATTGCTGCCGGGAATCCCGCTGACGACCTCGCCGATGCGGGTCATGATGTGTTCCATCTGCCGGTTTTTGGCTTCGTCATCGATGCCCAGCAGAACCGGGTCCGACCGGCCTAGTCCGACGTATGCGGCCCATGCCGCCTCCGGATTCTGCTGGTGATACGCCATGTAGGCGAGCACGCCCATCCGAATCTCTTCGAACATCGTCATGCCCGCCGGAGGCTCGGTGTTGGTGGCCGCGTACAGCCGGTCGGCCTCGTCCTTGACGACGGCCGCAAAGAACGCCCGCTTGTCCGGGAAGTAGTGGTACATCAGGGCGCGCGACACCCCGGCCCGCTCCGCGATCTCATCGATGCGGACCTCGTCGTAAGGTCGCTTACCGAAGACCTCTGCCCCCAGGGCGAGCAGTTCGGCGCGTCGGTCCTCAGGGGATAACCGCCTCCTGGCTGTCGCCATAAGCAGTGATACTACTCACGCAAAATATGCGCCCCGCTAGAGCCGATGGTGGTGACCCGCTGTCGCCCCGCTTCGCGGCGCTGGCGATCACCACGAGGCCGATGGTGGTGACCCGCTGTCGCCCCGCTTCGCGGCGCTGGCGATCACCACGAGGCCGATGGTGGTGACCCGCTGTCGCCCCGCTTCGCGGCGCTGGCGATCACCACGAGGCCGATGGTGGTGACCCGCTGTCGCCCCGCTTCGCGGCGCTGGCGATCACCACGAGGCCGATGGTGGTGACCCGCTGTCGCCCCGCTTCGCGGCGCTGGCGATCACCACGAGGCCGATGCTCACCCGAACTTCACGCCTTGGGCCAGCGGCAGCTCGTTGGAGTAGTTGATGGTGTTGGTGGCGCGGCGCATGTAGGCCTTCCACGCGTCCGAACCGGACTCGCGGCCGCCGCCGGTTTGCTTCTCGCCGCCGAACGCGCCACCGATCTCCGCGCCCGACGTGCCGATGTTGACGTTGGCGATACCGCAGTCCGATCCGTCCAGAAAGCGTTGCGCCTCGCGCAGGTCTGTGGTGAACATCGACGATGAAAGCCCTTGTGGCACAGCGTTGTTGAGCGCTATAGCGGTATCGAGATCGTCGTAGGTCAGCACGTAGAGGATCGGTGCGAAGGTCTCGGTCGCCACGATGTCCGTTTGCGACGGCATGCGGACCACCGCAGGCGCGACGTAATACGCGCTCGGGTATGCGCTGGAGAAGCCGTCCTGGTGGCGTTGGCCGCCGAAGACCTCGCCGCCGTCGGCGCGCGCCTGTTCCAGGGCGCCCACCATGTCGCGATAGGCGGTTTCGTGGATGAGTGGCCCGACCAGTGTGGCCGGCGCCGACGGGTCGCCGATCGGCAGTTGCCGATACGCGGAGACGACGCGGTCGGTCACATCGTCGGCCACCGAGCGGTGCACGATCAGCCGGCGCAGGCTGGTGCAGCGCTGACCGGCGGTGCCGGCGGCGGCGAACACGATGGCGCGCGCCGCCAGCTCCAGGTCCGCCGACGGCGTCACAATGGCCGCGTTGTTGCCGCCCAGCTCCAGCAGCACCCGCCCGAAGCGCCGGGCCACGCGGGGACCGACCTGCGCACCCATCCGCACCGAACCGGTCGCCGACACCAACCCGATCCGCGGGTCGTCGACGAGCCGTTCGCCCAGGTCGCGCTCACCCAGGAGCAGACCGCTCACCGCGGGCGGAGCACCGACATCAGCGGCGGCGCGGGCCAACAGCGCCTGGCAGGCCAGGGCGGTCAGCGGTGTCAGCTCCGAGGGTTTCCACACCACCGCGTCGCCGCATACCAGCGCGATCGCGGCGTTCCAGGCCCAGACCGCCACCGGGAAGTTGAACGCGGTGATCACCCCGACGACACCGAGCGGATGCCAGGTCTCCAAGAGCTGATGGCCGGGCCGCTCCGAAGCGATGGTGCGTCCGTAGAGCTGGCGCGACAGGCCGACGGCGAACTGACAGACGTCGATCATTTCCTGAACTTCGCCCAGCGCCTCGGACGTGATCTTGCCGACCTCGACCGTCACCAACGTCGCGAGGTCGTCCCTGTGTGCGGTGAGCAGCTCGCCGAGCCGGGCCACCAGAGCCCCGCGCACCGGGGCCGGCGTGCTGCGCCATTGCGAAAACGCCTGGGCGGCAGCGGCGATCGTGTGGTCGGCCTGCTCCGGCGTGGTGGGTGCGACGGTGCACAGCACCTCCCCGGTGATCGGCGTGCTCGCGGGCAGCCCCTCCGAGCCCGGCTCGCCTAAGTCAGCGGCAACGCCGATCGCTTCGAAGGCCTTGAGCACCTGGGCGCGCAACTGATCGGTCATCCTGCTGCCTCCTCGTATAGCGCGTACGGGTCGTGGATCTCGGGGCACGTGACTGCCAATTCGTGAGCCTCATGTTGCGCCGTCGCTGCGATAGTCTCCGGCCATGGGTGAGACGCTCGACGATATCGACCGGATCCTGTTGCGCGAGCTGGTCGCCGACGGGCGTGCCACGCTGTCGGAACTGGCTGCCAGTGCTGGGCTGTCCGTCTCGGCGGTCCAATCGCGGGTGCGCAGACTGGAGTCCCGCGGGGTGGTGGCGGGGTATTCGGCGCGGATCAACCCGGAGGCGGTCGGGCACTTGCTGTCGGCGTTCGTGGCCATCACTCCTCTTGATCCGTCTCAACCCGATGATGCTCCCGCCCGCCTGGAACACATCCAGGAGATTGAGTCGTGCCAGTCGGTGGCCGGCGAAGAGAGCTACATCCTGCTGGTGCGCGTCGAGTCCGCGCGGGCGCTCGAAGATCTGTTGCAGCGGATCCGGACAACCGCGAACGTGCAAACACGCAGCACGATCATCTTGAACACTTTTTACAGTGATCGGCAGCATATACCATAATATTTCCTGTCGCTGAGCCAGTATTTCGTAAAGATACAGCTATCATGGCGGCATGACGGTAGCCCTGGACACGGGACCCGATCAGGTCCATGAGGTGCTGGCGCGCAGCATGCTGGTCGACGGTTTTGACTTCGTGCTCGATCTGAACCGCTCAGCCGGCTCCTATCTGGTCGATGCCCGAACGGGCCGGCGCTACCTCGACATGTTCACGTTCTTCGCCTCGTCGGCGCTGGGCATGAACCATCCGGCGATTGCCGACGACGACGAGTTCCGTGCCGAACTCACCGAGGCCGCCCTGAACAAGCCCAGCAACTCCGACGTGTACTCGGTGGCGATGGCCCGCTTCGTGGAAACCTTTGCCCGTGTCCTGGGCGACCCGGCGCTGCCGCACCTGTTCTTCGTCGACGGCGGCGCACTGGCCGTGGAGAACGCACTCAAGGTTGCCTTCGACTGGAAGAGTCGCCACAACGAGGCCCACGGCATTGATCCCGCGCTGGGCACTCGGGTGCTGCATCTGCGCGGCGCATTTCACGGCCGCAGCGGCTACACCCTGTCGCTGACCAACACCAATCCGGTCGCCGTGTCGCGCTTCCCGAAATTCGACTGGCCGCGCATCGACGCGCCGTACTCGCGGCCCGGTGTCAACATGGACGCGCTGGAAGCCGAGTCGGTTGGGCAGGCCCGCGCGGCGTTCGAGGCGTACCCGCACGACATCGCGTGCTTTATCGCCGAACCCATCCAGGGGGAAGGCGGCGACCGGCACTTCCGGCCGCAGTTCTTCGCCACCATGCGCCGACTCTGCGACGAATACGATGCCCTGCTGATCTTCGACGAGGTGCAAACGGGCTGCGGTTCGACCGGAACTCCCTGGGCCTACCAGCAATTGGGGATCGAACCCGACGCGGTGGCGTTCGGCAAAAAGACACAGGTGTGCGGAGTGATGGCGGGTCGCCGGGTTGACGAGGTCGCCGACAACGTGTTCGCGGTCGCCTCGCGTCTCAACTCGACGTGGGGCGGCAATCTCGCCGACATGGTGCGCGCCCGTCGCACCCTGGAGGTGATCGAAGCAGAGGGGCTGTTCGAGCGCGCGGCCGAACAAGGTGCCTACATGCGCGCCCGGCTCGACGAACTCGCCGACGAGTTCCCCGGAGTGGTTCTCGACCCGCGCGGGCGCGGCCTGATGTGTGCATTCAGCCTGCCCACCACCGCCGACCGTGATGAGTTGATCCGTCAGGTATGGCAGCGGGGGGTCATAGTGCTGCCCACCGGAAAGGACGGTGTGCGATTCCGTCCCGCGCTGACCGTTTCGCGCGCCGAGATCGACGCGGCAATGGCCGGGGTGCGGGGTGCGCTGATGGCTGTGAGCTAGGCCGCAGGTGTTTGCCTTGGTGTGACGCCGGGTATTGCACCGAAATGGCCTCGGAGATTGGTGAGTGACGCAGGATAGAGGTGCTCCGATGCAGAAGGCGGATGAGCGATTACGCGGTGATGATCGTCTGGGGCAGGAAGACAGCGAGGTCCGCGCCGCCATCCGGTTTGCAGTCCTTGCCATGATCGCCGGTGTTGGCTTCGTGATCCTGGCCGCGTTGTGGGTCAGTACTTGTCCCGGAGCCAGCGTCGACACGGTGGCTTGTGGTCCACCCCAGCGGACCGTGCTGGCGTTGGGCGGGCCGCTGATCCTGTTGATTGCCGGGCTCTGGGCGTTTCTGCGGACCTACCGCGTGTGGCGCGATGGCGGCACTTGGTGGGGATGGCACGGTGCCGGCTGGTTCTTGTTGACGCTGATGATGCTGACGACGGCCATGGGCGTCGCCCCGATCGCCAGCCCGACCCTGTGACGCCGCAGCCGCCCCGGTAGGCCCGCTGGCAAATACTTGCCTCTGAACTCTCCACAACCGGTTCCACGAGTTCTACCGTTGGTTGTGATGCCTGATGTTGGCAGAAATCGCGGAATAGGACCGTAATAGGAGGAAGCCATGGGGGACACGTATCGTGACCCCGTCGACCACTTGCGGACGACGCGGCCACTCGCGGGCGAATCGCTGATCGACGTGCTGCACTGGCCTGGGTATCTCTTGATCGTCGCGGGTGTGATCGGCGGCGTCGGATCCCTTGCGGCCTTCGGCAGCGGACATCACACCGAAGGCATGACGGCTGGCGTTGTGGCGATCTCGCTCGCCGTCGTCGGCCTCGTGTGGCTGGCGGTCGAGCACTGGCGGGTACGCAGGCTCGCCGACCGGTGGTACGCCGAGCATCCCGAAGTCCGAAGGCAGCGCCTGGCCAGCTGACGCGAATATTGGGGTTTTGCCTGCGATGGTAAGGGGGTATCAGGTCTAGACCATGACGAGTACCGGCAGTCGTATTGCCTCAGCGTTGTCACCCCATCATGGGGGACAAAATCACGAAAGCACCGACATAGATCCCTACTGCTATCAAGATCAACACCATCAGCGTGATTCCGGCGATCACCGCGATGCGCTTAAGTCGGCGCGTCCGGACGGTGTCGGTCGCGTCTACCCCGTTCATAGCTGGTTGAATACCCGGTGGCGACCATGACCAACCGGCTCGAAGGCAAGGTCCAAGGTGGGCCCCAGGGGGGTAGTAGTGTCGGTCGAATACTGCCGGGAGGCCAGATGATCGATGGGGATCGGCGCACCAGCGGGCGCCAGCGAGGGCACCGCGCCGTCGAGCTCACCGTTGCTGCACGCCTGGAAAACCTGGCGATGTTGCGCACTCTGGTCGGTGCCATCGGCACCTTCGAGGACTTGGATTTCGACGCCGTCGCGGACCTGAGGCTGGCGGTCGACGAGGTGTGCACTCGGTTGATCCGGTCCGCGACGCCGGATGCCATGCTCAGCCTGGTGGTCGATCCGCGCGACGACGAACTCGTGGTGGAGGCCTCCGCGGCGTGTGACACTCACGACGTGGTTGCTCCGGGAAGCTTCAGCTGGCATGTCCTGACATCGCTTGCCGACGATGTCCAGACGTTCCACGACGGTCGCGAACCCGATGCCAGCGGAAGTGTCTTCGGCATCACCCTGACAGCCCGGCGGGCGGCCTCTAGCAGGTGACTTCCACGTGACAGCTAATGCTGCCGGCGGATCTACTTCGCGACCTAACGAATACGCCGACGTTCCGGAGATGTTCCGCGAGATGGCGAACTTCCCTGCCGATTCGCCGGAAGTCCAGCGTCACCGGGACAAGATCGTCGCGAGGTGCCTGCCGCTTGCCGAACACATCGCGCGGCGGTTCGAGGGCCGCGGCGAACCGCGTGACGACCTGATTCAGGTCGCGCGGGTCGGGTTGGTCAACGCCGTGGTCCGCTACGACGTCGAGGCCGGCTCGGACTTTGTCTCCTTTGCCGTTCCCACCATCATGGGTGAGGTCCGTCGGCACTTTCGCGACAACAGCTGGTCGGTCAAGGTTCCCCGGCGTCTCAAGGAACTGCACCTGCGGCTTGGCACCGCTACCGCGGATCTGTCGCAACGGCTGGGCCGCGCGCCCACGGCAACCGAACTTGCCATGGAACTCGGTATGGACCGGGATGAGGTTGTCGAGGGCCTGGTTGCGGGGAGCTCCTACAACACCCTGTCCATCGACAGCGGGGGCGGCAGCGACGAGGACGATGCCCGCGCCATCGCCGACACGCTCGGCGACGTCGACGCCGGTCTGGAGCGGATCGAGAATCGTGAGGCGCTGCGTCCGCTGCTCGAGGCGTTGCCCGAGCGGGAACGAACGGTGTTGATCCTCAGGTTTTTTGAGGCCATGACACAAACCCAGATCGCCGAGCGGGTCGGCATCTCACAGATGCACGTCTCTAGGCTGCTGGCTAAGTCGCTAGCTCGACTACGCGACCAGTTGGAGTAGCCGCGGCCAGGCCGTGCTATTTGATCTCGGCGAGCACCGTGCCCTGGGTGATCGCTGCGCCGGCCTCGACCGCCAGTCCGGTGATCGTGCCGTCCTTGTGCGCGGTGACCGGGTTCTCCATCTTCATCGCCTCAAGGACCACGACCAGGTCGCCGGCCACGACCTCCTGTCCCTCTTCGACCGCGACTTTGACCACGGTGCCCTGCATGGGCGCGGTAACAGCGTCGCCGGAGGCTGCAGCGCCGGTGTGCGCACCACGCTTGCGGGGCTTGGGCTTGCGCCGAATAACACCGGCCGACTCGGCGCCGGAGCCGTTCGACAGCGCCAGATCGGCGGGCAGCGAGACCTCGACCCGGCGACCATCGATTTCGACGACCACCTTCTGCCGGGGCCGGGCGTCCTCTTCGTCGATTGGTTCGCCGCCGGCGAACGGTTCGACGGTGTTGTTCCACTCGGTCTCGATCCAGCGGGTGTGCACCGAGAAGCCGTCGTCGTCGCCGATGAAGGCCGGATCGGACACCACCGCGCGGTGGAATGGGATAACGGTGGCCAGGCCTTCGACCTGGAACTCGTCCAGCGCGCGACGGGCCCGGGCCAGCGCCTCGGCGCGGTCGGCGCCGTGCACGATGAGCTTGGCCAGCATCGAGTCGAACTGGCCACCGATCACCGAGCCCGTTTCGACACCGGAGTCCACCCGCACACCCGGGCCGCTGGGCGGGTGGAACTTCGTCACCGGCCCCGGCGCAGGCAGGAAGCCGCGGCCGGCGTCCTCGCCGTTGATCCGGAACTCGATGGCATGTCCGCGGGGCGTGGGATCCTCGGTCAGATCCAGCTTCTCGCCGTTGGCGATCTTGAACTGCTGCAGGACCAGGTCGATGCCCGCGGTTTCCTCGGTGACCGGGTGTTCCACCTGCAGGCGGGTGTTGACTTCCAGGAAGGAGATCAGGCCGTCCTGGCCGACCAGGTATTCAACGGTTCCGGCGCCGTGGTAGTGCGCCTCTTTGCAGATCCGCTTGGCGGATTCGTGAATCTCCTTGCGCTGCGCGTCCGTCAGGTACGGTGCCGGCGCCTCTTCGACCAGTTTCTGGAACCGGCGCTGCAGTGAGCAGTCCCGGGTGCCGGCGACGACGACGTTGCCGTGCTGGTCGGCGATCACTTGTGCCTCGACGTGGCGGGGCTTGTCCAGGTAGCGCTCGACGAAGCATTCGCCGCGCCCGAACGCGGCCGTCGCTTCCCGTACCGCTGACTCATACAGCTCGGGAATCTCTTCGATGGTGCGGGCCACCTTCATGCCCTTGCCGCCGCCGCCGAATGCGGCCTTGATCGCGATCGGCACGCCGTACTCCTTGGCGAACGCCACCACCTCGTCGGCGTCTTTGACCGGGTCGGGTGTGCCGGGGACCAGCGGGGCCTGCGCACGTGCGGCGATATGGCGTGCGGTCACCTTGTCACCGAGGTCGCGGATCGACTGCGGGCTGGGGCCTATCCAGATCAAGCCGGCGTCGATGACGGCCTGGGCGAAGTCCGCGTTCTCAGCCAGGAAGCCATAGCCGGGGTGGATGGCGTTGGCGCCGGACTTCGCCGCCGCGTCGAGGATCTTTGCGAAGTCCAGGTAGGACTCGGCCGAGGTTTGACCGCCCAGCGCAAAGGCTTCGTCGGCCAGGGTGACGTGCGGGGCCTCGGCATCGGGTTCGGCATACACCGCCACACTGGGCAGACCGGCGTCGCGGGCGGCTCGGATCACGCGGACCGCGATCTCGCCGCGATTGGCGACCAAAACCTTAGCGATCCTCGAGCTGGCGTGACTACCCACTGCGCCTCCTTGTAGGACGTCTTCGTCTCTGAAAAAAATCGGTCTTTAAGAGAATTTCTTACAAGTCTCGTCGGGGGAAGTTTAGGCGCAGCGCCGTGGGCTCGGTCACGCGGTTCCTCAATTCAGTGCTCTTGGGGGCTCTCGCGAACGCGTCGCTTGATCCGGGCCAGCATCGCCGACATTCCGCGCAGCCGCAGCGGGCTGATCAGAGCTGCCAGACCAAGATCGGTGTAGAAATCCTCGGGCACCGCAAGGATGTCGGCTGCGGGTTGTTCGTCCAGGCCGGCGGCCAGAATCGAGGCGAATCCGCGAGTGGTTGGCGCTTCGGCCGGCGCGCTGAAGTACAGCCGCACTCGATTCGGGTCGTGCACGTCGACGTGCAGAAACAGCGGCGACTGGCACTCGGGCACCGGTTCCATCGCTGCCTCGACGAGGTCGGCGGGCAGCGCTGGCAGGTCGTCGGCGAATTCCAGCAGCAGCCTCAGTTTGTCCTGGCCCTGAACTTCGGCGAAATCGGACACCACCTCGGCCAGTGGCGCGGGCAGGCTCATAAGGCTGGTACAGCTCCTGGTTCTTCGCCGGCGACGATGGGCACCCGCACGGTGTTTCCCCACTCGGTCCATGAGCCGTCGTAATTGCGCACATCCGGCTTGCCCAACAGATGCGTCAGCACGAACCAGGTGTGGCTGGACCGCTCGCCGATACGGCAGTAGACGATGGTGTTGTCTTCGGGCTCTAAGAAGCCGTACAGCTCTTCCAGCTCCTCGCGACTGCGGAACCGGCCGTTCTCCGCGGCCGCCTTCCCCCACGGGATCGAGCGCGCGGTGGGGATGTGGCCCGCGCGCAACGCCCCCTCCTCCGGATAGTCGGGCATGTGGGTCCGTTTGCCGGTGTACTCCTCGGGGGAACGCACGTCGATCAGCGGCTCGGTGCCCAAGATGCCCAGCACGTCGTCTTTGAACGCACGGATCGGCGCGTCGTTGCGCTGCACGACGGGATAGCCGGTCGACGTCTTGGTCGGCACATCCAGCGTGGTGTCTCGACGTTCGGCGAGCCAAAGGTCGCGGCCCCCGTTGAGCAGCCGCACATCGGGGTGGCCGAACAACGTGAAGACCCAGAGCGCGTAGGCCGCCCACCAATTGCTCTTGTCGCCGTAGATCACCACGGTGTCCTCGCGGGCGATGCCCTTACTGTCCATCAAATCGGCGAACTGCTCGCCATCGATGTAGTCACGCACCCTCGGGTCGTTGAGGTCGGTATGCCAGTCGACCTTGACCGCGCCAGGAATATGGCCCACGTCGTAGAGCAAGACGTCCTCGTCGGATTCGACGATCACCAGCCCGGGTGCGCCCAGGTTGGCCGATAGCCAGTCGGCCGTCACCAGCCTTTCGGGATGGGCGTAGGCCGACAGAGTGGGACTTGGATCTGGAGGTAATGGCACGTCAACGAGCCTACGCCGGCCGACCGGCGACAGGTCAGCACAAATGTCCCCCGATTGGGGGACCCGGCTAGTCATCCTCAAAGCGGCTGTTCGGCGGATACATCCGGCTAGGTCGCCGCGCAATAGTGGCGACTAACTCCGCACGGAACGCACGGACCGGCGAAAGGGGGTGAATCCATGTCACACGAACTGCTGTTCAGCGAGCAAGAATTCTGCGTTGCACAGGTTGCTCTGTCTGTCGAGAACATCGACGCATGACGCGCCAAGCGTGTCCGTGAGGCGGGGGTCGCGCTTATCCGCAGGTGCGCGATCCTCGCCCGGCACGTCACGGTGCGCTAAATGGCAACCGTCGCTGGGGGTCGACCGTCATTACGGACAGAAGCTTCTCCAACCCGCTGATCCAGGCGCGGATGGTGGCAGCGTCGTAGACGTCGGTGCGATATTCCGCCACGCCACTGATTCCTGCGGGGAGACCGGCGTCAGTGAATTTTTCAGTGAGAGACAACACCAAGTCCATCCGCGCCACACGGGTGTGCAGCGGGACAGCGGTGATTTTCAGATCGTCCAACACCCACTTGGCGGACTGGGTGTTGTGCCAGACCAAGATCACTTGACGCAGCGGCGTATGGCTCGGCGACGGGGTGGGATTGAGCAACTCGACTAGAACACCGAACGGCACGTCCTGGCGATCGAACGCCGCCAAGGTGCGCCTCCGCACCTGGTCCAGCAGTTGCGCAAAGGTAGGGTTATCGCCTATTTCCGTGCGCAGCACCATGCTGTTGGAGAAGGCACCGACCAAGTCGTCCAGCATCGGGTGGTTACGCCCGGCAACGTTGATTCCGATGGGAATATCGTTGCTGCCGCTGAGTTCGGACAGCAGTGCGGCCAGTGCCGCATGGACAACCATGAAGCTGGTCGCGCGATGGTCGCGCGCCAGCCGGGCTATCTGGACGTGCAGTGTCGTGGGCAAGTGCACTGCGACCGTATCGCCGCGGTAGTCGGCGACTGGCGGGTAGGGACGGTCGGTGGGCAATTCGAGTCGCTCCGGGATACCGGCGAGCGCATTCTCCCAATACTGCAGTTGCGTCCCGACGACGCTTTCGGGGTCGGCGGGATCACCCAGGTAGTCGCGTTGCCACAGGGCGTAATCGGCGTATTGGACGGGTAGTGGGACCCAGGTTGGGGCACGCCCGGCGCGACGACTGCGGTAAGCAGCGTCCAGATCGGATGCCAGTGGGGCCAGCGACCCGCCATCGGCGGCAATGTGATGCAAGGTGATGGCCAATACGTGTTCGTCGCGGGCGACGCGATAAAGCTGGGCGCGCAGTGGGATCTGGGTGGACAAATCGAAGATGGCGCTGGCATGTGCGGTCAGGGATTGGTGGAGCCGCTCGCCGGACCATCCGGCGGCGTCGATGATTCGCCAGCCCATGTCCGCGCGTTCGGCGGGCAAAACGACTTGGTGCAACGCGCCGTCGACGGCGGCGACGACGGTGCGCAACGTCTCGTGGCGGTTCACCACGTCGGCCAGTGCGTGGCCTAACGCGCCAACATCGAGCTCGCCGCGCAGCCGCAGCGCCAAGGGTATGTGGTAGATCGGGGCATCGGGCGCCAGATGGTGCATATCCCACATCCGTTGCTGTGCGTAGGAAAGTGGGATGTGTTGTGGTCGGGGCCGGGGGGTGAGGGGGGTTTGTGGTTGGTGTGTGGGTTGGGTGGTGATCCAGTGGGCTAGTTGGGCGACGGTGGGTGATTCGAAGATGACGCGGATGGGGACTTCGGTGGCGAGTTCGGTTCGGATGCGTGCGATGAGTCGGGTTGCTGATAGGGAGTGTCCGCCGAGGTCGAAGAAGTTGTCGTTGATGCCGATGGGTGTGATGTTGAGGGTTTCGCTAAAGAGTGTGGTCAGGGTGTGTTCGTGGGGGTTGCGGGGGGCTTGGTAGGTGGTGGTGGTGAGGAATTCGGGGGCTGGGAGGGCGTGTCGGTCGAGTTTGCCGTTGACGGTGAGTGGTAGCGAGTCGAGGACCATGATCGTTGCGGGGACCATGTAGGGGGGTAGTTGGGTGGCGGCGAATTGGCGCAGTTGGGTGCTGAGCTGGGCGGTGGCGGGGTCGTTGACGTAGTCGGTGATGGGTCCGACGGGGTGCGCGGGCAGGTAGACGTCGGTGAGTGCGGTGGTGGTGGTGCGGGTGTAGATGAGGTCGATCAGTCCGGGGGTGGGTGAGTAGGTGATGGTGGTGGTGTAGCCCAGTTGCTGGCCCAGCTGACGGCATTGGTGGGGCAGCACGGCGTCGGGGGGTGGTGGGGTGGCTAGTTGGTGCAGGGGGGTGTGATCGGCGGCGTGATGGAGGGCGTGTGCGGTGGTCACGTCGGTCCATATGCCGGCGTGGGGGATTCCGGTGATGCGTAGTGCGTTGGGTTGGTGGGATTGCAGGTGCTGGCCGAGTGCGGTGAGGTCGTGCCAGCGTTGCCAGGGGTGGGTGGGTAGCTGCGCCAGGGACTGGGCGGTGGTGGGGGCTTTGCGCAGGATGACGTCGTAGCGGTAGTTGCTGAGTTCGTTGACCGCGTGCATCGGTTTGAGCTGGATATCGATGGCGGCGATGTCGGGGATGTGGCGGGTTGCTGCGGTGAAGAAGTCGGGTGCGAGCAGCAGTTCGTGTTGGGTGAGCAGGTCGCGGCGGAGCCGTTGGCGGATCGTCGCGGTGGGCGCTTGGGGGGTGTCGGCGCGGGCGATGGCGGTGCTGAGGGCAGGCTGCAGGGTCAGGTTGCGGATGTCGCCGAGGAAGAGTGCCCCGCCGGGGGTCAGCAGCTGCAGTGCTGCGGTGAGGACGTCGAGCAGGTAGGCGGCGCTGGGGAAGTATTGGACGACGGAGTTGAGGATGACGACGTCGAAGTGGTTGTGGGGTAGGCCGTCGGTGGCGTCGGCGGGTTGGACTCGTAGCTGCACGCGCTGGCCCCAGGGTTGGGTGGCCAGTGCGTGGCGCAGGGTGTCGATGGTGGGGGCCGAGAAGTCGGTGGCCCAGTATTCGGCGCAGCGGGGGGCCAGCTGGCTCAACAGCAGCCCGGAGCCCACCCCGATTTCGAGCACCCGCTGTGGGGCCAATCCGCCGATGCGGTCCACGGCGGCCGCGCGCCATTGCTGCATGTGCTCGAGTGGGATGGGCTGGCCGGTGTAGCTGCTGTTCCAGCCCGTGAAGTCGTCGCCCAGTTCGGTTGAGGCGGTGGGTTGCAGCGCCCCGGAGTACAGGTCGTCGTAGATGCCTTGCCACTGTTGGATCAGGGGGTTTCGCGGTCGGGTTCGCGGGCCAAGGCGGCGTGGCGGTCGCGTACCACGTAGGCCACCAACTGTTGGTCGCTGGCGTCGCGGGCGTGGTGGGCGACGACGGCTGCTTGGGCGATGTGGGGATGGGTGGCCAGCACCGACTCGATCTCGGCGGGTTCGATGCGGTAGCCGCGGATCTTGACCTGTTCGTCGGCGCGTCCGACGAACTGCAGCTGTCCGTCGGCGGTCCAGCGCACCAGGTCTCCGGTGCGATACATCCGTGTTCCGTAACCGCCGAACGGGCATGCCACGAACCGGGATGCGGTCAACCCGGCCCGGCCCACATACCCATAGCCCACCCCGGCCCCGGCCACATACAACTCACCGGCCACACCCACGGGCACCGGATGCAACCCCGTATCCAACACGAACAACGCCGCTCCCGGCACCGGTGACCCGATCGGCACCACACCCGAACCCGCCACCAACCGCGTCGTGGCCACATACATCGTCGTCTCCGACGGGCCGTATTGATTGATCATCACCCGCCCCGGGGCCCACCGATCCACCACCTCGGGCGGGCACGCTTCACCACCGACGACCAGCGTCACCGACTCCAAACCCTGCGTTGGCAACACCGCTGCCGCTGAGGGGGTTTGGCTGACCACGTCAATGCGCTCGCAGACCAGTAATCTGTGTAACTCTGCTGGTGAGCGGGTCAGCGTTTCGGGCACCACGACCAGCCGCCCGCCGTGCAGCAGCGCGCCCCAGATCTCCCACACCGAGAAATCGAAACCGTAGGAATGGCACTGGCTCCATGCCTGGCCCGCTGTTGGGGTGAACAGGGCCGGTGTGGCGAGCAACTGGGCGATGTTGTGGTGGCTGATGGCCACGCCCTTCGGGGTCCCCGTAGTGCCGGAGGTGTAGACGAGGTAGGCGATGTCTTCGGCGCTAGGTGGTTCAGCCTGCGCGGCCACGCTGTGTGTATCGGTGGGCGTCTCGGCGACGTCGATGACCACCACGTCGTGCCCAGCCAACCGCTCGCGCAGGCTAGCGGTGCTCAGCGCCACCCTCGGGGCGGCATCGGCGAGCATGAACCCGATGCGGACATCCGGAAGTGCCGGATCGATCGCCAGATACGCCGCCCCCGACTTGAGTACCGCCAAAATCGCGATCACCGCATCAGCCGACCGCTCAAACAACAACGCCACCACATCACCACGACCTATGCCGCGCCCAACCAACACCTGCGCAAGCCGATCAGCGGCCCCGTCAAGCTCGCGATAGTTCAACGTCACGCCGTTGAACGTCAACGCCGGCGCACCCGGGGTGCGAGCCACCTGCGCGGCAAACATCTCCGGCACGGTCACCTTCAGAAGTGCGGCCGGGGCCGCAATGACAGCGGCGTTCGACCGGATCAAGATCCGGTCGTGTTCGGCGGTGTCGAGGATGTCGATCATGTCGATACGCCGGTGCGGGTCGATGGTGATCGCGTGCAGGATACGCAGGTAGTAGACGGCGAACGTTTCGACGGTGTCGCGGTTGAAAAGATCGGTGGCGTATTCGATGCTGCCCGGCAGCGGCTGCGGTTGTCCGGAAGTTGAGGGCAGATCCATCAGGTTGATGAACAGGTCGAACTTGGCCGTGCCGGTGGGCGCGGGTAAGAACTCAATGCCCAACCCGGGCAGGTCGATTTTGGGAAGGGGATTGTTCTGCAGCGCGAACGCCACTTGGAACAACGGGTGATAGGCGGTCGATCGTCTCGGGTTGATCAGTTCGACGAGCCGTTCGAACGGGGCATCTTGGTTTTCGTAGGCGGCCAACGCTTTAGTGCGCACCTGCTCGATCAGCTCAACGAAGTCCCGGTTGCCCGAGACGTTGAAACGCAACACCCAGGAATTGACGAAAAACCCGATCAGGTCGGTCAGGGCATGGTCGGTACGTCCGGCGATGGGCCCACCGATCATGACATCATCGCCGGCGCCAAGTTTGCGCAACAGCACTGCTAACGCGGCCTGTAGCACCATCGACAGGGTGGCACCGCCGCGGCGGGCCAGCTGCTCGATCCTTTCCCGCAATGCAGGGTCGATCGTGAACGTCACAACCTCACCACGGAATGACTGCTGGGCCGGGCGGGGTCGGTCGGATGCCAACACGGTTAACTCGGGCGCCCCGGCCAGCTCCGCACGCCAGTAGGCGACCTGCGCAGACATCACACTGTCGGGATCGTCCTCGCTGCCCAGGATCTCGCGCTGCCACAGGGTGTAATCGGCGTACTGGACCGGCAGCGGCGACCAGTTCGGCTGCTGCCCCTGGCAACGGGCGGTGTAGGCGGCGGCCAAATCCCGCGCCAACGGCACAAACGACGCTCCATCAGCAGCGATGTGATGCACCACCAACACCAACACGTGTTCGGTGGCTGACACCTTGAACAGATCGGCCCGGATCGGGATCTGAGTGGCCAGGTCGAATCGGTACTGCGCGGTTTGGGCGACCGCAGTCGTCAACTCCGGCCCGTCGCAGACCTCGGTCATCGCGACCGGCACTTCGACCGCGTGCGCCGGCAAGATCTGCTGCCACGCAACCCCGTCGGTCTCGGCGAAGACCGTGCGCAGACTCTCATGACGAGCCACCACATCACCGATGGCCGCGACTAGCGCTGCTGAGTCCAGCCGTCCCGCCAAACGCGCCGCCAGCGGTACGTTATAGGTCGCTGATGGGCCCTCGTACTTGTATATGAACCACAACCGCGACTGTGCGTAGGAAAGTGGGATGTGTTGTGGTCGGGGGCGGGGGGTGAGGGGGGTTTGTGGTTGGTGTGTGGGTTGGGTGGTGATCCAGTGGGCTAGTTGGGCGACGGTGGGTGATTCGAAGATGACGCGGATGGGGACTTCGGTGGCGAGTTCGGTTCGGATGCGTGCGATGAGTCGGGTTGCTGATAGGGAGTGTCCGCCGAGGTCGAAGAAGTTGTCGTTGATGCCGATGGGTGTGATGTTGAGGGTTTCGCTAAAGAGTGTGGTCAGGGTGTGTTCGTGGGGGTTGCGGGGGGCTTGGTAGGTGGTGGTGGTGAGGAATTCGGGGGCTGGGAGGGCGTGTCGGTCGAGTTTGCCGTTGACGGTGAGTGGTAGCGAGTCGAGGACCATGATCGTTGCGGGGACCATGTAGGGGGGTAGTTGGGTGGCGGCGAATTGGCGTAGTTGGGTGCTGAGCTGGGCGGTGGCGGGGTCGTTGACGTAGTCGGTGATGGGTCCGACGGGGTGCGCGGGCAGGTAGACGTCGGTGAGTGCGGTGGTGGTGGTGCGGGTGTAGATGAGGTCGATCAGTCCGGGGGTGGGTGAGTAGGTGATGGTGGTGGTGTAGCCCAGTTGCTGGCCCAGCTGACGGCATTGGTGGGGCAGCACGGCGTCGGGGGGTGGTGGGGTGGCTAGTTGGTGCAGGGGGGTGTGATCGGCGGCGTGATGGAGGGCGTGTGCGGTGGTCACGTCGGTCCGTATGCCGGCGTGGGGGATTCCGGTGATGCGTAGTGCGTTGGGTTGGTGGGATTGCAGGTGCTGGCCGAGTGCGGTGAGGTCGTGCCAGCGTTGCCAGGGGTGGGTGGGTAGCTGCGCCAGGGACTGGGCGGTGGTGGGGGCTTTGCGCAGGATGACGTCGTAGCGGTAGTTGCTGAGTTCGTTGACCGCGTGCATCGGTTTGAGCTGGATATCGATGGCGGCGATGTCGGGGATGTGGCGGGTTGCTGCGGTGAAGAAGTCGGGTGCGAGCAGCAGTTCGTGTTGGGTGAGCAGGTCGCGGCGGAGCCGTTGGCGGATCGTCGCGGTGGGCGCTTGGGGGGTGTCGGCGCGGGCGATGGCGGTGCTGAGGGCAGGCTGCAGGGTCAGGTTGCGGATGTCGCCGAGGAAGAGTGCCCCGCCGGGGGTCAGCAGCTGCAGTGCTGCGGTGAGGACGTCGAGCAGGTAGGCGGCGCTGGGGAAGTATTGGACGACGGAGTTGAGGATGACGACGTCGAAGTGGTTGTGGGGTAGGCCGTCGGTGGCGTCGGCGGGTTGGACTCGTAGCTGCACGCGCTGGCCCCAGGGTTGGGTGGCCAGTGCGTGGCGCAGGGTGTCGATGGTGGGGGCCGAGAAGTCGGTGGCCCAGTATTCGGCGCAGCGGGGGGCCAGCTGGCTCAACAGCAGCCCGGAGCCCACCCCGATTTCGAGCACCCGCTGTGGGGCCAATCCGCCGATGCGGTCCACGGCGGCCGCGCGCCATTGCTGCATGTGCTCGAGTGGGATGGGCTGGCCGGTGTAGCTGCTGTTCCAGCCCGTGAAGTCGTCGCCCAGTTCGGTTGAGGCGGTGGGTTGCAGCGCGCCGGAGTACAGGTCGTCGTAGATGCCTTGCCACTGTTGGATCAGGGGGGTTTCGCGGTCGGGTTCGCGGGCCAAGGCGGCGTGGCGGTCGCGTACCACGTAGGCCACCAACTGTTGGTCGCTGGCGTCGCGGGCGTGGTGGGCGACGACGGCTGCTTGGGCGATGTGGGGATGGGTGGCCAGCACCGACTCGATCTCGGCGGGTTCGATGCGGTAGCCGCGGATCTTGACCTGTTCGTCGGCGCGTCCGACGAACTGCAGCTGTCCGTCGGCGGTCCAGCGCACCAGGTCTCCGGTGCGATACATCCGTGTTCCGTAACCGCCGAACGGGCATGCCACGAACCGGGATGCGGTCAACCCGGCCCGGCCCACATACCCATAGCCCACCCCGGCCCCGGCCACATACAACTCACCGGCCACACCCACGGGCACCGGATGCAACCCCGTATCCAACACGAACAACGCCGCTCCCGGCACCGGTGACCCGATCGGCACCACACCCGAACCCGCCACCAACCGCGTCGTGGCCACATACATCGTCGTCTCCGACGGGCCGTATTGATTGATCATCACCCGCCCCGGGGCCCACCGATCCACCACCTCGGGCGGGCACGCTTCACCACCGACGACCAGCGTCACCGACTCCAAACCCTGCGTTGGCAACACCGCTGCCGCTGAGGGGGTTTGGCTGACCACGTCAATGCGCTCGCAGACCAGTAATCTGTGTAACTCTGCTGGTGAGCGGGTCAGCGTTTCGGGCACCACGACCAGCCGCCCGCCGTGCAGCAGCGCGCCCCAGATCTCCCACACCGAGAAATCGAAACCGTAGGAATGGCACTGGCTCCATGCCTGGCCCGCTGTTGGGGTGAACAGGGCCGGTGTGGCGAGCAACTGGGCGATGTTGTGGTGGCTGATGGCCACGCCCTTCGGGGTCCCCGTAGTGCCGGAGGTGTAGACGAGGTAGGCGATGTCTTCGGCGCTAGGTGGTTCAGCCTGCGCGGCCACGCTGTGTGTATCGGTGGGCGTCTCGGCGACGTCGATGACCACCACGTCGTGCCCAGCCAACCGCTCGCGTAGGCCAGCGGTGCTCAGCGCCACCCTCGGGGCGGCATCGGCGAGCATGAACCCGATGCGGACATCCGGAAGTGCCGGATCGATCGCCAGATACGCCGCCCCCGACTTGAGTACCGCCAAAATCGCGATCACCGCATCAGCCGACCGCTCAAACAACAACGCCACCACATCACCACGACCTATGCCGCGCCCAACCAACACCTGCGCAAGCCGATCAGCGGCCCCGTCAAGCTCGCGATAGTTCAACGTCACGCCGTTGAACGTCAACGCCGGCGCACCCGGAGTGCGAGCCACCTGCGCGGCAAACAAGTTTGGGACCGACGATGACGGAGCTGTGGTGCATGTCAATGCGGCGCGGTTACCCCAACCGTCCAGAAGGGTCTGCTTATGCTCTTCAGGCGGCGAAGTCGCCTCCAGGCGAGCGCCTGCCACGGCTATGCCGCTTCCATCGTCGACAAAACCATCAACACCTGAGCTCCCCAAGTCGCCGCGTGAAGAATCAACCAACGTGGCATACCGCGGCACACCAAAGTCGCACAACCGCCCGCGCAAAACGCTCACAGTTGCCGTAGCACAATAATGCTGCATACATAATTTGCAATATGCAATAGTGTGTGAGCTAGTAGGCGTGGCTCGGGTCAGTGCTTGCGCACCACTGTCTATGGCTCGCCCGGATTCCATACGTGATGTCCAGGTGGTCGTCGTGGACTTCGACCGTTGAAGATCCCGTGATGTCGGTTCCCCTGGGCGACGCGACACTCAACCCACGTACACGACATGCAGGGCGAGGTCGCCGTGGCTTGAGTTTCGAGCATTTTGACGGGAGGAGCCTGGATTACTTAACGCCGTTCGCTGCCCAGAGCGCGGCGAGCGACAGCCCCGCCCGGTGCAGCAGGGAGCGCAGCAGCGGCAGGCTCAGGCCGATCACGTTCGACGGATCGCCCTCAACACCGTCGATGAACCAGCCGCCGAGGCCGTCCAGGGTGAACCCTCCGGCCATGCGCAGGGGTTCCCCGCTGGCCAAGTATGCCTCCAGGTCTGCGGCCGAAGGTGACCCGAAATGGACTGTGGTAATTGAGGTTTCAGCCTCATGGTTGACGGTTCTATTGTCCAGCAACCGGATAACGCAATGCCCGGTATAGAGCTGTCCGGCGCGGCCGGCCATCGAACGCCATTGGTGGCGTGCGTCATCGACCGACTGCGGCTTTCCGCACAATCGGCCATCGATGTAGAGCAACGAATCACAGCCAACAACAACGCAATCCGCGGCGACAATGCTCTGCGGACCACCTAACGTTCCCGTCACCTGCGCGGCCTTGGCCAGGGCCAGAGCCGACACCACCTCGGCTGGCGAAGCATCCGGTCCTAGGTCGGCGGTGACGATATGCTCGTCGACGCCGGAGACGATCACCAGCGGGTCGATGCCTGCCTGGCGAAGAACCTTGAGCCGACCGAGGGAGGCGGACCCGAGCACCAGCCGGGTCATCGGCGCATATGCGTCAATTCCTGCAGGGTGATGCGCTGCCAGCTGAAGACGGGGTACCGCAACTTGTCGACCGGCAACCCCCACCGCGCGGGCTCGGGCGCGGGGGGCGGGGGCGGGCCGCTGATGCTGCCCAACACCGCGATCAGCGCGGCCAACTCCTGATCGCTCGGGTGTCCCTTGAGGATCTCGATGTGCGGCTCGTGCGGGTATTGCAGCTGGTCGGTCATAGGGGGATGTTCCCGTGTTTCTTGGGCGGGGTCTGGGCGATCTTGCGTTCGAGCAGGCGCAGCGCCGTACCGATGTAGCCGCGGGTGTACGACGGCGGGATCACCGCGTCGACGTATCCGCGTTCGGCGGCGACGTACGGATTGACCAGCGTGTCCTCGTATTCCTGCTGCAGCTGCAGCCGCAGCGCATCAACGTCCTCGCCGTTGCGGGCGGCCTCGGCCAGTTGTTGGCGGTAGACGAAGCCGACGGCGCCGGAGGCGCCCATCACCGCGATCTGCGCGGTCGGCCAGGCCAGGTTGACGTCGCAGCCCATGTCTTTGGAACCCATCACGCAGTACGCGCCGCCGTAGGCCTTGCGGGTGATGACGGTGATCTTGGGGACGGTGGCCTCGCCGTAGGCGTAGAGCAGCTTGGCGCCGCGCCGGATGATGCCGTTGTACTCCTGGCCAGTGCCCGGCAAAAACCCCGGAACGTCCACCAGCATCACGATCGGGATGTTGAAGCAGTCGCAGGTCCGCACGAACCGCGCCGCCTTCTCCGAGGCGTCGATGTCCAGGCAGCCGGCGAAGTGCGTCGGCTGGTTGGCGACGATGCCCACCGGCCGACCCTCGACGCGGCCGAATCCCACCACGACGTTCTGGGCGTAACCCGCTTGTATTTCCAGGAATTCGTCCTCGTCGAGGATGCGGGTGATCACCTCGTGCATGTCGTAGGGCTGATTCGGCGAGTCCGGGATCAGCGTGTCCAGCTCGAGGTCTTCCTCGGTCAGGTTTTCCTCAATGGGCCCAGTAGGCAGCGCGACTTGGTACCGCGGTGGGTCGGTGGCATTGTTGGGCGGCAGGTAGCTCAGCAGCTCGCGAACATAGTCAAAAGCGTCCTGCTCACCGGATGCGACGTAGTGGGCCGTCCCCGACTTGGCCATGTGGGTGTGGGCGCCGCCGAGTTCCTCCATGGTGACGTCCTCGCCGGTGACGGTCTTGATGACGTCGGGTCCGGTGATGAACATCTGACTGGTCTGGTCGACCATGATCACGAAATCGGTCAGCGCGGGAGAGTAGACGTGACCGCCGGCGGCGGCACCCATGATCAACGAGATCTGCGGGACGACGCCCGAGGCCAGGATGTTGTTGCGAAAGATCCGGCTGTAGAGGCCCAGCGAGACGACGCCCTCCTGGATCCGCGCGCCCGCGCCGTCGTTGATGCCGATGAGAGGTCGGCCGGTCTTGATCGCAAGTTCTTGAACCTTGACGATCTTCTCGCCGTAAACCTCACCCAGGCTGCCGCCGAATACCGTGGCGTCCTGGCTGAAGATGCACACGTCGCGGCCGTCGATGGTGCCGTAGCCGGTGACCACGCCATCGCCGAGCGGGCGGTTGTTTTCCAGCCCGAAGTTGGTGCTGCGGTGCTTGGCCAACGCGTCGAGTTCGACGAACGAATCCTCGTCGAGCAGCGCGTAGATGCGCTCGCGCGCCGTGAGCTTGCCCTTGGCGTGGACCTTGTCGACGGCGGCCTCACCCATCGGATGCAGCGACTCTTCCCTGCGCTTGTGCAGTTCCGCCAGCTTGCCGGCGGTGGTGTGAATATCGACGATGTGCTCGGTGGACCGCTCTGCGGAATGAGCCGAGCGGTCGCTAACGCTTGTCATGGGAGTCGATGTTATCGGCCAGCCGCCATACCGCCGTCTTTAGGCTGGTGCGATGGACCGCAATCAGCTCCGGCTGCCACTGGACGAGCGCTCACTGCGCGACGAGCTGATCGGCACGGGTGCGCGTTGGCGGCAACTCGACGTCGTAACCGAGACCGGCTCCACCAACGCCGATCTGCTGGCACGAGCGGCATCGGGCGCCGACATCGATGGGGCGGTGCTGATTGCCGAGCACCAGACCGCTGGGCGTGGCCGTCATGGCCGCAGCTGGTCGGCCGCTGCACGGGCGCAGATCACCCTGTCGGCCGGGGTGCGTGTGGATGATGTTCCCACGGCCGCATGGGGCTGGTTGTCGCTGGCCGCGGGTCTGGCGGTGGTCGACTCGGTGGCCGCGGTGACCACGGTCGAAGCGGGCCTGAAGTGGCCCAACGATGTGCTGGCCGGTGGCGGCAAGCTGGCGGGAATCCTGACCGAGGTCGCGCAACCGTTCGCGGTCGTCGGCATCGGGCTCAACGTCACGCAGTCCCCGGAGGAGGTTGGCGATCCCGGGGCAACCTCACTTCTGGACCAAGGCGTGACGGCACCCGATCGGGACGTCCTGGTCCGCAGGCTGCTGCGCGAGCTCGGGGAGCGGATCACCGACTGGCGGGCCGCGCGCGGAGCCGACGCCCAGCTGGCAGCCGACTATCGGGCCCGCAGCCTGACCATCGGGTCACGGGTCTGTGCCCAGCTTCCCGGCGGACAGGATGTCGTCGGGATCGCGCGTGACATCGACGAGCAAGGCCGGCTGTGCCTAGAGACCTGGGAGGGCGACCAGGCGCGAACCGTGATCGTTTCGGCCGGTGACGTGGTGCATTTGCGGGGCTAAGGTCGCGAACATGAGCTATCCCGACAATGCCCTGGCCGCCGGCGAGCAGGTGGTCCTGCATCGTCATCCGCACTGGAAGCGCCTGATCTGGCCGGTGGTCGCGCTGATCCTGGTAACCGGGCTGGCCGCATTGGGCTCTGGGTTCGTCAACTCGACGCACTGGCAGCAGCTCGCCAAGAACATCATCTACGGCGTGATCTGGGGCATCTGGTTGGTGATCGTCGGCTGGCTTACCCTGTGGCCGTTCTTGAGCTGGCTGACCACGCATTTCGTGGTGACCAACCGGCGCGTGATGTATCGGCACGGGGTGCTGACCCGAAGCGGGATCGACATCCCGCTGGCGCGGATCAACAGCGTGGAGTTTCGGGACAAGATTCTCGAACGGATGTTTCGCACCGGAACGCTGATTATCGAGTCCGCGTCACAAGATCCGTTGGAGTTCTACAACATTCCGCGTCTGCGCGAAGTGCACGCGCTGCTGTATCACGAAGTCTTCGACACGCTGGGCTCGGAGGAGTCACCCAGCTGAGCGTATCGGCTAGCCCGGCTGCGCCACGCCCGCAACAGCGTGACGTTGCCATCTTCCAAGCCGCCCTCCAAGACGTCCTCGAAGACTTCGGCGATACCGCCGGCGGTGAGGGCCGATTCCAGCGCCTTGTCGGGGTTGCGAGCGAACTGGTCGGGGAACACCCAGCGCCGAAACGCCCAGAAGCGGAACGCCATCTGCAGCAGGTTGCCGATGATGTAGGCCGAAAGGAAGTCGGCGAGGTTCTCCACGGTCAGTGACACCGTCGGCACCCGCAGCTGCAGGACGTAGCTGGAGAACCACAGCGGCGCCATGCTCAGCAGCACTCCGACGCCGCTGAACGCGAAGAACAGCAGCGCCTCGTGATGGCGCTCGCGGCCGCCACGATCCCGGAAGCTCCACTCCCGGTTCAGCACGTAGGACGCGATGACCGCGACGATGCCGGCGATCACCTTGGCGGTCACCGGTTTGGGCTCGAGAATTGTGAGCTTCAGCGTGTAGAAAATTGCCGAGTCGATGATGAATGTGGTGCCGCCGACAATGGCAAACTTGATCAGTTCGTGATGGCGCAGTGCAAAGGGTTGGACCACCCCGGGAAGACGCGCAATCGTGGCATCGGCAAAGGACACAACCACTCAGTGTACGGACGTACGCAAAATCGACGCAAAATGGTCGATAACAAACGGGTCGCCTAGCCGCTAAACACGCCGGTCAAGCGCCATGACAACATGAGGGCGTGCCGAGCTCTCGCACCCCGCTGGTCGCCATGGTTGGCGGCGGTCAACTTGCCCGGATGACTCATCAAGCCGCGATCGCGCTCGGGCAGAACCTGCGCGTGTTGGCTAATGCACCCGATGACGCCGCCGCACAGGTCACTCCCAACGTCGTGATCGGCTCGCATGCCGACCTCGAGGACTTGCGTCGAGTTGCGGCCGGAGCCGACGCGCTGACCTTCGACCATGAGCATGTCCCAACCGAGCTGCTGGAGAAGCTGGTCGCCGAGGGCGTCAACGTGGCGCCGCCGCCGCAGGCCCTGATGCACGCTCAGGACAAGCTCCACATGCGCCGACGGCTGGAGGCCCTGGGTGCGGCGGTACCCCGCTACGCCGAGATCCAAAGCATCGACGAACTTGATGCCTTCGCGCAGCGCATAGCCGGACCCGTTGTCGTGAAAGCTGTCCGCGGCGGTTACGACGGGCGCGGGGTGAGGATGGCCCGCGATCCTTTGCACGCCCGCGAAATCGCGGCCACCTTCCTGGCCGATGGGGTGCCGGTGATGGCCGAGGAACAGGTGAACCTGCGCCGCGAATTGTCGGCGCTGGTGGCGCGCTCGCCGTTCGGCCAGGGTGCCGTCTGGCCGGTAGTGGAGACGGTGCAGCGACCGTCATTACGGACAGAAGCTTCTCCAACCCGCTGATCCAGGCGCGGATGGTGGCAGCGTCGTAGACGTCGGTGCGATATTCCGCCACGCCACTGATTCCTGCGGGGAGACCGGCGTCAGTGAATTTTTCAGTGAGAGACAACACCAAGTCCATCCGCGCCACACGGGTGTGCAGCGGGACAGCGGTGATTTTCAGATCGTCCAACACCCACTTGGCGGACTGGGTGTTGTGCCAGACCAAGATCACTTGACGCAGCGGCGTATGGCTCGGCGACGGGGTGGGATTGAGCAACTCGACTAGAACACCGAACGGCACGTCCTGGCGATCGAACGCCGCCAAGGTGCGCCTCCGCACCTGGTCCAGCAGTTGCGCAAAGGTAGGGTTATCGCCTATTTCCGTGCGCAGCACCATGCTGTTGGAGAAGGCACCGACCAAGTCGTCCAGCATCGGGTGGTTACGCCCGGCAACGTTGATTCCGATGGGAATATCGTTGCTGCCGCTGAGTTCGGACAGCAGTGCGGCCAGTGCCGCATGGACAACCATGAAGCTGGTCGCGCGATGGTCGCGCGCCAGCCGGGCTATCTGGACGTGCAGTGTCGTGGGCAAGTGCACTGCGACCGTATCGCCGCGGTAGTCGGCGACTGGCGGGTAGGGACGGTCGGTGGGCAATTCGAGTCGCTCCGGGATACCGGCGAGCGCATTCTCCCAATACTGCAGTTGCGTCCCGACGACGCTTTCGGGGTCGGCGGGATCACCCAGGTAGTCGCGTTGCCACAGGGCGTAATCGGCGTATTGGACGGGTAGTGGGACCCAGGTTGGGGCACGCCCGGCGCGACGACTGCGGTAAGCAGCGTCCAGATCGGATGCCAGTGGGGCCAGCGACCCGCCATCGGCGGCAATGTGATGCAAGGTGATGGCCAATACGTGTTCGTCGCGGGCGACGCGATAAAGCTGGGCGCGCAGTGGGATCTGGGTGGACAAATCGAAGATGGCGCTGGCATGTGCGGTCAGGGATTGGTGGAGCCGCTCGCCGGACCATCCGGCGGCGTCGATGATTCGCCAGCCCATGTCCGCGCGTTCGGCGGGCAAAACGACTTGGTGCAACGCGCCGTCGACGGCGGCGACGACGGTGCGCAACGTCTCGTGGCGGTTCACCACGTCGGCCAGTGCGTGGCCTAACGCGCCAACATCGAGCTCGCCGCGCAGCCGCAGCGCCAAGGGTATGTGGTAGATCGGGGCATCGGGCGCCAGATGGTGCATATCCCACATCCGTTGCTGTGCGTAGGAAAGTGGGATGTGTTGTGGTCGGGGCCGGGGGGTGAGGGGGGTTTGTGGTTGGTGTGTGGGTTGGGTGGTGATCCAGTGGGCTAGTTGGGCGACGGTGGGTGATTCGAAGATGACGCGGATGGGGACTTCGGTGGCGAGTTCGGTTCGGATGCGTGCGATGAGTCGGGTTGCTGATAGGGAGTGTCCGCCGAGGTCGAAGAAGTTGTCGTTGATGCCGATGGGTGTGATGTTGAGGGTTTCGCTAAAGAGTGTGGTCAGGGTGTGTTCGTGGGGGTTGCGGGGGGCTTGGTAGGTGGTGGTGGTGAGGAATTCGGGGGCTGGGAGGGCGTGTCGGTCGAGTTTGCCGTTGACGGTGAGTGGTAGCGAGTCGAGGACCATGATCGTTGCGGGGACCATGTAGGGGGGTAGTTGGGTGGCGGCGAATTGGCGCAGTTGGGTGCTGAGCTGGGCGGTGGCGGGGTCGTTGACGTAGTCGGTGATGGGTCCGACGGGGTGCGCGGGCAGGTAGACGTCGGTGAGTGCGGTGGTGGTGGTGCGGGTGTAGATGAGGTCGATCAGTCCGGGGGTGGGTGAGTAGGTGATGGTGGTGGTGTAGCCCAGTTGCTGGCCCAGCTGACGGCATTGGTGGGGCAGCACGGCGTCGGGGGGTGGTGGGGTGGCTAGTTGGTGCAGGGGGGTGTGATCGGCGGCGTGATGGAGGGCGTGTGCGGTGGTCACGTCGGTCCATATGCCGGCGTGGGGGATTCCGGTGATGCGTAGTGCGTTGGGTTGGTGGGATTGCAGGTGCTGGCCGAGTGCGGTGAGGTCGTGCCAGCGTTGCCAGGGGTGGGTGGGTAGCTGCGCCAGGGACTGGGCGGTGGTGGGGGCTTTGCGCAGGATGACGTCGTAGCGGTAGTTGCTGAGTTCGTTGACCGCGTGCATCGGTTTGAGCTGGATATCGATGGCGGCGATGTCGGGGATGTGGCGGGTTGCTGCGGTGAAGAAGTCGGGTGCGAGCAGCAGTTCGTGTTGGGTGAGCAGGTCGCGGCGGAGCCGTTGGCGGATCGTCGCGGTGGGCGCTTGGGGGGTGTCGGCGCGGGCGATGGCGGTGCTGAGGGCAGGCTGCAGGGTCAGGTTGCGGATGTCGCCGAGGAAGAGTGCCCCGCCGGGGGTCAGCAGCTGCAGTGCTGCGGTGAGGACGTCGAGCAGGTAGGCGGCGCTGGGGAAGTATTGGACGACGGAGTTGAGGATGACGACGTCGAAGTGGTTGTGGGGTAGGCCGTCGGTGGCGTCGGCGGGTTGGACTCGTAGCTGCACGCGCTGGCCCCAGGGTTGGGTGGCCAGTGCGTGGCGCAGGGTGTCGATGGTGGGGGCCGAGAAGTCGGTGGCCCAGTATTCGGCGCAGCGGGGGGCCAGCTGGCTCAACAGCAGCCCGGAGCCCACCCCGATTTCGAGCACCCGCTGTGGGGCCAATCCGCCGATGCGGTCCACGGCGGCCGCGCGCCATTGCTGCATGTGCTCGAGTGGGATGGGCTGGCCGGTGTAGCTGCTGTTCCAGCCCGTGAAGTCGTCGCCCAGTTCGGTTGAGGCGGTGGGTTGCAGCGCGCCGGAGTACAGGTCGTCGTAGATGCCTTGCCACTGTTGGATCAGGGGGGTTTCGCGGTCGGGTTCGCGGGCCAAGGCGGCGTGGCGGTCGCGTACCACGTAGGCCACCAACTGTTGGTCGCTGGCGTCGCGGGCGTGGTGGGCGACGACGGCTGCTTGGGCGATGTGGGGATGGGTGGCCAGCACCGACTCGATCTCGGCGGGTTCGATGCGGTAGCCGCGGATCTTGACCTGTTCGTCGGCGCGTCCGACGAACTGCAGCTGTCCGTCGGCGGTCCAGCGCACCAGGTCTCCGGTGCGATACATCCGTGTTCCGTAACCGCCGAACGGGCATGCCACGAACCGGGATGCGGTCAACCCGGCCCGGCCCACATACCCATAGCCCACCCCGGCCCCGGCCACATACAACTCACCGGCCACACCCACGGGCACCGGATGCAACCCCGTATCCAACACGAACAACGCCGCTCCCGGCACCGGTGACCCGATCGGCACCACACCCGAACCCGCCACCAACCGCGTCGTGGCCACATACATCGTCGTCTCCGACGGGCCGTATTGATTGATCATCACCCGCCCCGGGGCCCACCGATCCACCACCTCGGGCGGGCACGCTTCACCACCGACGACCAGCGTCACCGACTCCAAACCCTGCGTTGGCAACACCGCTGCCGCTGAGGGGGTTTGGCTGACCACGTCAATGCGCTCGCAGACCAGTAATCTGTGTAACTCTGCTGGTGAGCGGGTCAGCGTTTCGGGCACCACGACCAGCCGCCCGCCGTGCAGCAGCGCGCCCCAGATCTCCCACACCGAGAAATCGAAACCGTAGGAATGGCACTGGCTCCATGCCTGGCCCGCTGTTGGGGTGAACAGGGCCGGTGTGGCGAGCAACTGGGCGATGTTGTGGTGGCTGATGGCCACGCCCTTCGGGGTCCCCGTAGTGCCGGAGGTGTAGACGAGGTAGGCGATGTCTTCGGCGCTAGGTGGTTCAGCCTGCGCGGCCACGCTGTGTGTATCGGTGGGCGTCTCGGCGACGTCGATGACCACCACGTCGTGCCCAGCCAACCGCTCGCGTAGGCCAGCGGTGCTCAGCGCCACCCTCGGGGCGGCATCGGCGAGCATGAACCCGATGCGGACATCCGGAAGTGCCGGATCGATCGCCAGATACGCCGCCCCCGACTTGAGTACCGCCAAAATCGCGATCACCGCATCAGCCGACCGCTCAAACAACAACGCCACCACATCACCACGACCTATGCCGCGCCCAACCAACACCTGCGCAAGCCGATCAGCGGCCCCGTCAAGCTCGCGATAGTTCAACGTCACGCCGTTGAACGTCAACGCCGGCGCACCCGGAGTGCGAGCCACCTGCGCGGCAAACAAGTTTGGGACCGACGATGACGGAGCTGTGGTGCATGTCAATGCGGCGCGGTTACCCCAACCGTCCAGAAGGGTCTGCTTATGCTCTTCAGGCGGCGAAGTCGCCTCCAGGCGAGCGCCTGCCACGGCTATGCCGCTTCCATCGTCGACAAAACCATCAACACCTGAGCTCCCCAAGTCGCCGCGTGAAGAATCAACCAACGTGGCATACCGCGGCACACCAAAGTCGCACAACCGCCCGCGCAAAACGCTCACAGTTGCCGTAGCACAATAATGCTGCATACATAATTTGCAATATGCAATAGTGTGTGAGCTAGTAGGCGTGGCTCGGGTCAGTGCTTGCGCACCACTGTCTATGGCTCGCCCGGATTCCATACGTGATGTCCAGGTGGTCGTCGTGGACTTCGACCGTTGAAGATCCCGTGATGTCGGTTCCCCTGGGCGACGCGACACTCAACCCACGTACACGACATGCAGGGCGAGGTCGCCGTGGCTTGAGTTTCGAGCATTTTGACGGGAGGAGCCTGGATTACTTAACGCCGTTCGCTGCCCAGAGCGCGGCGAGCGACAGCCCCGCCCGGTGCAGCAGGGAGCGCAGCAGCGGCAGGCTCAGGCCGATCACGTTCGACGGATCGCCCTCAACACCGTCGATGAACCAGCCGCCGAGGCCGTCCAGGGTGAACCCTCCGGCCATGCGCAGGGGTTCCCCGCTGGCCAAGTATGCCTCCAGGTCTGCGGCCGAAGGTGACCCGAAATGGACTGTGGTAATTGAGGTTTCAGCCTCATGGTTGACGGTTCTATTGTCCAGCAACCGGATAACGCAATGCCCGGTATAGAGCTGTCCGGCGCGGCCGGCCATCGAACGCCATTGGTGGCGTGCGTCATCGACCGACTGCGGCTTTCCGCACAATCGGCCATCGATGTAGAGCAACGAATCACAGCCAACAACAACGCAATCCGCGGCGACAATGCTCTGCGGACCACCTAACGTTCCCGTCACCTGCGCGGCCTTGGCCAGGGCCAGAGCCGACACCACCTCGGCTGGCGAAGCATCCGGTCCTAGGTCGGCGGTGACGATATGCTCGTCGACGCCGGAGACGATCACCAGCGGGTCGATGCCTGCCTGGCGAAGAACCTTGAGCCGACCGAGGGAGGCGGACCCGAGCACCAGCCGGGTCATCGGCGCATATGCGTCAATTCCTGCAGGGTGATGCGCTGCCAGCTGAAGACGGGGTACCGCAACTTGTCGACCGGCAACCCCCACCGCGCGGGCTCGGGCGCGGGGGGCGGGGGCGGGCCGCTGATGCTGCCCAACACCGCGATCAGCGCGGCCAACTCCTGATCGCTCGGGTGTCCCTTGAGGATCTCGATGTGCGGCTCGTGCGGGTATTGCAGCTGGTCGGTCATAGGGGGATGTTCCCGTGTTTCTTGGGCGGGGTCTGGGCGATCTTGCGTTCGAGCAGGCGCAGCGCCGTACCGATGTAGCCGCGGGTGTACGACGGCGGGATCACCGCGTCGACGTATCCGCGTTCGGCGGCGACGTACGGATTGACCAGCGTGTCCTCGTATTCCTGCTGCAGCTGCAGCCGCAGCGCATCAACGTCCTCGCCGTTGCGGGCGGCCTCGGCCAGTTGTTGGCGGTAGACGAAGCCGACGGCGCCGGAGGCGCCCATCACCGCGATCTGCGCGGTCGGCCAGGCCAGGTTGACGTCGCAGCCCATGTCTTTGGAACCCATCACGCAGTACGCGCCGCCGTAGGCCTTGCGGGTGATGACGGTGATCTTGGGGACGGTGGCCTCGCCGTAGGCGTAGAGCAGCTTGGCGCCGCGCCGGATGATGCCGTTGTACTCCTGGCCAGTGCCCGGCAAAAACCCCGGAACGTCCACCAGCATCACGATCGGGATGTTGAAGCAGTCGCAGGTCCGCACGAACCGCGCCGCCTTCTCCGAGGCGTCGATGTCCAGGCAGCCGGCGAAGTGCGTCGGCTGGTTGGCGACGATGCCCACCGGCCGACCCTCGACGCGGCCGAATCCCACCACGACGTTCTGGGCGTAACCCGCTTGTATTTCCAGGAATTCGTCCTCGTCGAGGATGCGGGTGATCACCTCGTGCATGTCGTAGGGCTGATTCGGCGAGTCCGGGATCAGCGTGTCCAGCTCGAGGTCTTCCTCGGTCAGGTTTTCCTCAATGGGCCCAGTAGGCAGCGCGACTTGGTACCGCGGTGGGTCGGTGGCATTGTTGGGCGGCAGGTAGCTCAGCAGCTCGCGAACATAGTCAAAAGCGTCCTGCTCACCGGATGCGACGTAGTGGGCCGTCCCCGACTTGGCCATGTGGGTGTGGGCGCCGCCGAGTTCCTCCATGGTGACGTCCTCGCCGGTGACGGTCTTGATGACGTCGGGTCCGGTGATGAACATCTGACTGGTCTGGTCGACCATGATCACGAAATCGGTCAGCGCGGGAGAGTAGACGTGACCGCCGGCGGCGGCACCCATGATCAACGAGATCTGCGGGACGACGCCCGAGGCCAGGATGTTGTTGCGAAAGATCCGGCTGTAGAGGCCCAGCGAGACGACGCCCTCCTGGATCCGCGCGCCCGCGCCGTCGTTGATGCCGATGAGAGGTCGGCCGGTCTTGATCGCAAGTTCTTGAACCTTGACGATCTTCTCGCCGTAAACCTCACCCAGGCTGCCGCCGAATACCGTGGCGTCCTGGCTGAAGATGCACACGTCGCGGCCGTCGATGGTGCCGTAGCCGGTGACCACGCCATCGCCGAGCGGGCGGTTGTTTTCCAGCCCGAAGTTGGTGCTGCGGTGCTTGGCCAACGCGTCGAGTTCGACGAACGAATCCTCGTCGAGCAGCGCGTAGATGCGCTCGCGCGCCGTGAGCTTGCCCTTGGCGTGGACCTTGTCGACGGCGGCCTCACCCATCGGATGCAGCGACTCTTCCCTGCGCTTGTGCAGTTCCGCCAGCTTGCCGGCGGTGGTGTGAATATCGACGATGTGCTCGGTGGACCGCTCTGCGGAATGAGCCGAGCGGTCGCTAACGCTTGTCATGGGAGTCGATGTTATCGGCCAGCCGCCATACCGCCGTCTTTAGGCTGGTGCGATGGACCGCAATCAGCTCCGGCTGCCACTGGACGAGCGCTCACTGCGCGACGAGCTGATCGGCACGGGTGCGCGTTGGCGGCAACTCGACGTCGTAACCGAGACCGGCTCCACCAACGCCGATCTGCTGGCACGAGCGGCATCGGGCGCCGACATCGATGGGGCGGTGCTGATTGCCGAGCACCAGACCGCTGGGCGTGGCCGTCATGGCCGCAGCTGGTCGGCCGCTGCACGGGCGCAGATCACCCTGTCGGCCGGGGTGCGTGTGGATGATGTTCCCACGGCCGCATGGGGCTGGTTGTCGCTGGCCGCGGGTCTGGCGGTGGTCGACTCGGTGGCCGCGGTGACCACGGTCGAAGCGGGCCTGAAGTGGCCCAACGATGTGCTGGCCGGTGGCGGCAAGCTGGCGGGAATCCTGACCGAGGTCGCGCAACCGTTCGCGGTCGTCGGCATCGGGCTCAACGTCACGCAGTCCCCGGAGGAGGTTGGCGATCCCGGGGCAACCTCACTTCTGGACCAAGGCGTGACGGCACCCGATCGGGACGTCCTGGTCCGCAGGCTGCTGCGCGAGCTCGGGGAGCGGATCACCGACTGGCGGGCCGCGCGCGGAGCCGACGCCCAGCTGGCAGCCGACTATCGGGCCCGCAGCCTGACCATCGGGTCACGGGTCTGTGCCCAGCTTCCCGGCGGACAGGATGTCGTCGGGATCGCGCGTGACATCGACGAGCAAGGCCGGCTGTGCCTAGAGACCTGGGAGGGCGACCAGGCGCGAACCGTGATCGTTTCGGCCGGTGACGTGGTGCATTTGCGGGGCTAAGGTCGCGAACATGAGCTATCCCGACAATGCCCTGGCCGCCGGCGAGCAGGTGGTCCTGCATCGTCATCCGCACTGGAAGCGCCTGATCTGGCCGGTGGTCGCGCTGATCCTGGTAACCGGGCTGGCCGCATTGGGCTCTGGGTTCGTCAACTCGACGCACTGGCAGCAGCTCGCCAAGAACATCATCTACGGCGTGATCTGGGGCATCTGGTTGGTGATCGTCGGCTGGCTTACCCTGTGGCCGTTCTTGAGCTGGCTGACCACGCATTTCGTGGTGACCAACCGGCGCGTGATGTATCGGCACGGGGTGCTGACCCGAAGCGGGATCGACATCCCGCTGGCGCGGATCAACAGCGTGGAGTTTCGGGACAAGATTCTCGAACGGATGTTTCGCACCGGAACGCTGATTATCGAGTCCGCGTCACAAGATCCGTTGGAGTTCTACAACATTCCGCGTCTGCGCGAAGTGCACGCGCTGCTGTATCACGAAGTCTTCGACACGCTGGGCTCGGAGGAGTCACCCAGCTGAGCGTATCGGCTAGCCCGGCTGCGCCACGCCCGCAACAGCGTGACGTTGCCATCTTCCAAGCCGCCCTCCAAGACGTCCTCGAAGACTTCGGCGATACCGCCGGCGGTGAGGGCCGATTCCAGCGCCTTGTCGGGGTTGCGAGCGAACTGGTCGGGGAACACCCAGCGCCGAAACGCCCAGAAGCGGAACGCCATCTGCAGCAGGTTGCCGATGATGTAGGCCGAAAGGAAGTCGGCGAGGTTCTCCACGGTCAGTGACACCGTCGGCACCCGCAGCTGCAGGACGTAGCTGGAGAACCACAGCGGCGCCATGCTCAGCAGCACTCCGACGCCGCTGAACGCGAAGAACAGCAGCGCCTCGTGATGGCGCTCGCGGCCGCCACGATCCCGGAAGCTCCACTCCCGGTTCAGCACGTAGGACGCGATGACCGCGACGATGCCGGCGATCACCTTGGCGGTCACCGGTTTGGGCTCGAGAATTGTGAGCTTCAGCGTGTAGAAAATTGCCGAGTCGATGATGAATGTGGTGCCGCCGACAATGGCAAACTTGATCAGTTCGTGATGGCGCAGTGCAAAGGGTTGGACCACCCCGGGAAGACGCGCAATCGTGGCATCGGCAAAGGACACAACCACTCAGTGTACGGACGTACGCAAAATCGACGCAAAATGGTCGATAACAAACGGGTCGCCTAGCCGCTAAACACGCCGGTCAAGCGCCATGACAACATGAGGGCGTGCCGAGCTCTCGCACCCCGCTGGTCGCCATGGTTGGCGGCGGTCAACTTGCCCGGATGACTCATCAAGCCGCGATCGCGCTCGGGCAGAACCTGCGCGTGTTGGCTAATGCACCCGATGACGCCGCCGCACAGGTCACTCCCAACGTCGTGATCGGCTCGCATGCCGACCTCGAGGACTTGCGTCGAGTTGCGGCCGGAGCCGACGCGCTGACCTTCGACCATGAGCATGTCCCAACCGAGCTGCTGGAGAAGCTGGTCGCCGAGGGCGTCAACGTGGCGCCGCCGCCGCAGGCCCTGATGCACGCTCAGGACAAGCTCCACATGCGCCGACGGCTGGAGGCCCTGGGTGCGGCGGTACCCCGCTACGCCGAGATCCAAAGCATCGACGAACTTGATGCCTTCGCGCAGCGCATAGCCGGACCCGTTGTCGTGAAAGCTGTCCGCGGCGGTTACGACGGGCGCGGGGTGAGGATGGCCCGCGATCCTTTGCACGCCCGCGAAATCGCGGCCACCTTCCTGGCCGATGGGGTGCCGGTGATGGCCGAGGAACAGGTGAACCTGCGCCGCGAATTGTCGGCGCTGGTGGCGCGCTCGCCGTTCGGCCAGGGTGCCGTCTGGCCGGTAGTGGAGACGGTGCAGCGCGACGGCATCTGTGTGCTGGTGATCGCGCCGGCGCCGGAGCTGCCCGACGAGACGGCGTCGGCGGCGCAGCAGCTGGCGTTGCGCGTGGCGGCCGAACTCGGGGTCATCGGTGTGCTTGCCGTTGAGCTGTTCGAGACCGCCGACGGCGCATTGCTGGTCAACGAACTCGCGATGCGCCCGCACAACTCGGGGCACTGGACCATGGACGGGGCCCGGACCAGCCAGTTCGAGCAGCATCTGCGCGCGGTGCTGGACTACCCGCTCGGCGATACCGACGCCATCGCGCCGGTCACGGTCATGGCCAATGTGCTGGGCGCCGCGCAACCGCCGGCGATGTCTCTCGATGAGCGGTTGCACCATCTCTTCGCGCGGATGCCCGACGCTCGTGTTCATCTCTATGGCAAGGCCGAGCGTCCCGGCCGCAAGGTGGGGCACATCAACTTTCTCGGCGACGATGTTGGCAAGTTGCGAGAACGCGCCGAGCTGGCGGCGCACTGGTTGTCGCATGCGCAGTGGCGCGCCGGCGACGATGCAGAGCAAAAGAGCGATGTGGGGGCACCTCCCGCTTGCGGGGGAGAGGAGCGGCGCTAAATGCCTGACGGATGGGATCCACATGACTAAACAGGCCGCTCGGGTCGGCGTGATCATGGGCAGCGACAGCGACTGGTCGGTGATGCAGGACGCGGCCGCCGCATTGGCCGAGTTCGATATCCCGATGGAGGTTCGGGTGGTTTCGGCGCATCGCACGCCCGCGGTCATGTTCGACTACGCCCGCGGCGCGGCCGATCGCGGCCTCGAGGTGATCATCGCCGGGGCCGGCGGTGCCGCACACCTGCCCGGCATGGTCGCCTCGGCCACGCCGCTGCCGGTGATCGGCGTGCCGGTGCCGCTGGCGCGCCTCGACGGCCTCGATTCGCTGTTGTCGATCGTGCAGATGCCGGCCGGTGTTCCGGTGGCCACGGTGTCCATCGGCGGCGCCCGCAACGCCGGCCTGCTGGCCGTGCGGATGTTGGGATCGTCGGACCCGGAACTGCGTGCCCGAATCGTGGCGTTTCAGGACCAGCTGGCCGAGACGGTCCGCGCCAAGGATGCGGCGCTACAGCAGCTGCACGGTAAATTGACCGGCGAGTCGTCGATCGCGAGCGCGGCGCAGCCGGGCGAAGCGGGTCGGCGACATTAGAGTCAGCAAGGAGGCCAACATGGCTGGATGGGCCGGAAACCCGTCATTCGATTTGTTCCAACTGCCCGAGGAGCACCAAGAGCTGCGGGCGGCGATTCGGGCGTTGGCGGAAAAGGAGATCGCTCCACACGCCGCCGATGTCGACGAGAACTCCCGGTTCCCGCAGGAGGCCCTGGACGCGCTGAACGCCTCGGGTTTCAACGCCGTGCACGTTCCCGAGGAATACGGCGGCCAGGGTGCGGACTCGGTGGCGGCGTGCATCGTCATCGAGGAGGTGGCCCGCGTCGATGCGTCGGCCTCGTTGATCCCCGCGGTGAACAAGCTGGGCACCATGGGCCTGATCCTGCGCGGGTCCGAGGAGTTGAAGAAGCAGGTGCTGCCGCAGCTCGCCGACGGCACCGCGATGGCCTCGTACGCCCTCAGCGAGCGGGAGGCCGGCTCGGACGCGGCGTCGATGCGGACCCGGGCCAAGGCCGACGGTGACGACTGGATTATCAACGGCGCCAAATGCTGGATCACCAACGGCGGCAAGTCATCCTGGTACACCGTAATGGCGGTGACCGATCCCGACCGGGGCGCCAATGGAATTTCGGCGTTCATGGTGCACAAGGACGACGAGGGCTTCGTCGTCGGCCCCAAGGAACGCAAGCTGGGTATCAAGGGCTCGCCCACCACCGAGCTGTACTTCGAAAACTGCCGGATTCCCGGCGATCGGATCATCGGCGAGCCGGGCACCGGGTTCAAGACGGCGCTGGCCACCCTGGATCACACCCGCCCGACCATTGGCGCGCAGGCGGTCGGCATCGCCCAGGGGGCATTGGATGCCGCGATCGCCTACACCAAGGACCGCAAGCAGTTCGCTCAAGCGATCAGTGATTTTCAGGCCGTGCAATTCATGCTCGCCGATATGGCGATGAAGGTGGAGGCCGCGCGGTTGATGGTCTACTCCGCCGCCGCGCGCGCCGAGCGCGGCGAACCCAACCTCGGGTTCATCTCCGCAGCGTCGAAGTGCCTGGCCTCCGACGTGGCCATGGAGGTCACCACCGACGCGGTGCAGCTGTTTGGGGGAGCCGGCTATACCGTCGACTTCCCGGTCGAGCGGATGATGCGCGACGCCAAGATCACCCAGATCTACGAGGGCACCAATCAGATCCAGCGCGTGGTGATGTCGCGAGCGCTGCTGCGCTGAGTCGACTACCCAACCGGCTCGGGCGCTCGGCGACCGGAAATCATGATCAGCGGCGAATTGACGATGCGACTGGCGTCCTTGTCGATGAGATCAACGCAGTCGACGAGGTCGCGCGCGTCGGCGAGATCGATGGAGCGGCCGGCGATCCAGGTACGGAAGATTGCCAGGTTGACACCTCGCAAGAATCGCGGCATCGCATACCTTCCTACAAACTCCTGCGCGTCTTCGAAGATCGCGCTGCGATCCGCGTCGGTGACCAGCAGCGGCCCACCCGGTTTGAGCACCCGAAAGCACTCGGCGAGCCCGGTTTCGCGCGACGTCCAGTGCTTGATGGAGCCATAGCTGATCACGCCGTCGAAAGCGTGGTCGCCGAACGGGAGCCGGGTTGCGTCACCCAGTTGGAAGCGGACGCGATCGGCGTAGTTACGCATGCGCTTCGTGGCACGTTCAATCTGTGGCTGCGAGAGATCAAGGCCGACGATGTGCAAATCGGGCCGCTGATCAGCGATGTAATTCGTGAAAAGACCACCGCCCGATCCCACGTCCAGGACATGGGCGCCCGTCGGCAAGTGCGCTAGAAAGCGTTCGTCGATGACGGGGTGTGATGGGAAGACGGCCGGTGCCACGAATGTCTCGTACATCCACGCATGTAGCCGCGTGTAGGTCGCGGTGATGTCGTTGAAAGGCGCAATCGGCATGCCGGCGATGTTAACGGGTGTCAAGTGGCGTCGGGGCCGGTTTGACGCTAATGGGCCTCCGCGTCAACAGGGGGAATGAGGCCGTCCTGGGTCACCTCTAGCACATGAGCCGTCGCGAGATCGAAGAACATACCGACGACGTATAGCGCGCCGGACGCCACTGCGGGGGCCAGGATCTCGTGGTGGGTGAGCCTTTCCACCTGTACGGCCACGTTCACGATCGCCAGCCGGTCCACTTCGCTGAAGCCGTTGCTGGTGGCGCTCGCGCGCGCCGGATGGTCATCGTGGTAGGCGGCCAGACTGTCGTTCGCATGCTCAAGCCAGCGGTCCATCGGAGTCGCCGCTTGGTCCGTCGACTTCTCCAGCAACGCCCTCATGGCGTCGCACGACGAATGGCCGCAGACGACCACCGAACTCACGCCGAGCTTGTTGACCGCGAAGTCGAGCGCGGCGTCCACCGAACGTTCGGTCGGATCGATCGGTACCAGGTTGCCAACGTTGCGGACGATGTAGAGGTCACCCGGTCGACTGGCGGTGATGACATCGGGCAGAATTCGCGAGTCGGCACACGTCAGGAACAACGTGTCCGGATTGGGCGAATCGGCCAGGCCGGAGACGTGGCGGTGCAGCGCGTCGACACCGTTGCGGTGGTATTCGGCAATGCCGTGGCGAATCGGGGATTCGGTGTTGTCGCGAGCATGGTCACGCCGGGATGGCCAGGGCACCGCGCGCAGCGACCGGGGCGTGTAGTGGCGCTTCGGCGGACCACTGTGCGCGCTATGCAGGTTCGCGGGCGACGTTTCAACGATGGCTACCGAGCCGCCGGTCGCCTCGTGGCCAGCTTTCCAGTCCGAAATTGCTTCGGAAATGGAGTGATCGATGTAGTCCGCGTTGAGGCTTAGCGTCACGTCCGTGCCTCGCGGAAGCGTCGAAAGCACGTGGGTAAGGCGGGGCAGGAGCAGGAAGCTGAGCGTGCCGTCTATGTCGACCCGCCAATGCTTTGCTTCCTCGCTCAATGGCTTGGCCTCAATGGGCGCGCGCACAACTCGGACCAACAGGATGGCTACCGCGACAGCAAGTCCGATAGCCACGCCTTCCAACAGGTTGAGGAACACGACGCACACGATGGTGACGACGTAGATCGCAAAATTGCCGGTGCGCCAAGCGAGTTGGATGTGGGCCAGTGTGACGAGCTGGATACCGATCACGATGAGCAGGCCAGCCAGCGCCGCTTTGGGAATGAGTTCCACCAAGTTGGTGAACATGGACGCGAACAGCAGCACCCATACGCCGTGCAGTATCGCCGACATCCGGGTGCGTGCGCCGGCGGCTACGTTGGCCGAGCTGCGCACGATGACGCCGGTGATCGGCAGCCCGCCGAGGAGTCCGGACAGCATGTTCGCGCTGCCCTGTCCGATCATCTCCTTGTTGAAATTGGTGCGCGGGCCGCTGTGCAGCTTGTCGACACCGACCGCACACAGCAGTGATTCGACGCTGGCGATCAGCGCGATCGTGAAGACACCGATGACGATGGCGCTAGTTTCATGCGTCCAGGGCTGCCCTCCGGGGGCAGCGTGGGGAAGATGGGGCAAGCCGATCGCCTCGAAGAAGTTGCCTGAGAGGTCGATCCGCTCGACGTGCAGGTCCACCACCAACGACAGCGCGGTCGCCGCCGCGATCGCCACGAGCGGGCCGGGAATCATGCGCACCTTGGGCGGCAGCTTCGTCCACAGCAACAGAATGACAATGACCGTCCCGCCGACGATCACTTCGTGCAGTTCGTGATTGAGCAGGCCGTTGGGCAACGCCACGATGTTCTGCCAGGCCGAGCTTCGCGACGTACCACCGACCAGGACATGAATTTGCTGCAGCGCGATGGTGATACCGATGCCTGCCAGCATGGCGTGCACCACGACGGGAGCAATCGCCAGCGCGGCGCGAGCCATCCGACTCACGCCGAACAGGATCTGCAATACGCCTGCCGCAATGGTCATCAGGCACACCATTTGCCAACCGAGCTGCTCGATCAGATCGGCGACGACCACCGTGAGGCCCGCGGCCGGGCCACTGACCTGAACCGATGACCCGCCGAATGCTCCGGCGACAATGCCGCCTACCACCGCGGCGATCAAACCGGCGACCAGCGGAGCCCCGGAGGCGATCGCGATACCTAGCGAAAGCGGCAGTGCGACAAGGAACACGACAAGCGATGCGGGAAAGTCGTGTCGCAGATTCGCCAGGATCCACCGAGCTCCAGACTGGGGCGCATCGGGGTAGGTCTTGGCAACGGTGCTCATACATTGACTCCTTGGAACCGGTCAGAAGGTCGTCGGCGGCGATCCGCTATGAGCTGACGACCGTTCATGACCGGCGTGACTGTGGTGTTTCAAGCGACATCGAACAAAATTGCGGGACAGCAAACAAATGCAGCCCGCAAGACCCACCTAGGGAAATCCTCCTCGCTCTCCGCATTGGTTCGATGAATCCGAGTAGGCATTCATGGGCAATTCAAAGGAAAGCCATCCCTGGCCATCAGGGTTTGCCCAGAAAGAGAATGTTGTGTTCACCTGCGGCGGGCGGGGGATCGGTGACCACGGCGTCAAAGGTCGAGTAACGCGCTGGGGTGCGGATCACCGTGATGGCGTTGGCGCCGCTGCCGACTTGCAGCGCGAGGTCGTTCTCGGCAAAGAGCGGGGTCTCGACAACCTGTTTCCAGGTATGGGCTAGGCAAGCCATCAGGCCGTTGTCCTGCAACAGCTCGACCCATTCGGCAGCGGTCTTACTGGCCAATGCCGATTCCAGTTCGTCGGTCAACTCGGGGTAATTGATCGACCGCGCGCGCTGATCGGCGAACCGCTCGTCGTCCAGGAGGTCGGGTCGGCCGATGAGGTGACACAGCCTTTCCCAGTGTTTGGGCACATACGCGCTGATGACGACGTACCCGTCGGCGGCGCGGAACGCGTCCGACGGCTGCGTTGCGAAGCCGACGCCCTTGCGCCGCTTGGTTTTGGGTGCCGGATCTGGCTTGGGCTGATCGGCGGGGCGGTTGAGGTGCATCGTCAGCTGGTTGGCTTGCAGGCCAACCGCGACGTCGTACATGGCGACCCGGACGATGTCGGCGACCCCATGGCGCTCGCGGTTCAGCAGCGCGGCCAGGACCGCCTGAGCCAGCACATGACCGCTGGCGTTATCGACCAGCTGGAACGGGATGATCTGCGGTTTGCCATCCGGGGTGGCCATCCCGGTGGTCATGCCGGCCTCGGCGGCAACCATGAGGTCGATGCCGGGACGGCTGCCGTGTGGGCCGTTGCCGCCGTAGGCCGTCAGTCGGGCGTAGATCAGTTTGGGGTTGCGTGATCGCAAGTCGTCGGGGCCCAGGCCCATCCGTTCCATGGTCCCGGGGCGAAACGCTTCCAGGACCACGTCGGCGGTGTCGGCCAGCCGCAGGATCTGCAGTCTGGCCTCTTCGGTGGTCAGATCCAGCGACACCGACTTCTTGCCGCGGTTGTTGGGCAGAAAGTACGTGGCCAACGGCGGCCGTCCGGGAAGCACCGAGGTAATCCGGCGGGCCGCGTCACCCTCGGGCGCCTCGACCTTGATCACTTCGGCACCCAGATCGGCCAGCACCTGGCCGGCCAGCGGGCCGGCCACGTTCTGGGTGAAGTCGAGTACCCGAAACCCGTCCAGCGGTTTGGCGGCGTGGTTGTTCGGCATCGGCGGGGCCTTTCTGGATCAGGGGCCACTCGTTAGACAGATTAACCACGAGCACTCCCGGCGCCGGGCGCGTCTTGCCCTTACCATCGTCGGGATGGAGATGACGACCCCCGGCGAGTTGGTAGCGGACGTCTGCTGCGATGGATCCACCCGTAGTTCGCCCGTGGCGGCTGTCCGGGAGGCCGGCTGGCGGCGGCATGCCCGGTGGGCGCTATGGCTGGCCTGGGTGAGCCTGGTCGTGATGCTCTCCGAGGGAGTGGTCGGGTTCTGGCAGGGCGTTGCGGTCGGATCCGTCGCATTGACGGGGTGGGCGCTCGGCGGTGGGGCCGAGGCGTTGGCCAGTGCGATGGTGGTCTGGCGATTCAGCGGCGCACGCACTTTTTCCGAGACCGCCGAACGGCGTGCGCAACGCGGCGTTGCGGTGTCGTTCTGGCTCACGGCCCCTTACATCGCGGCCGAATCCATTCGGTACGTGGCTGCCCGACACCACGCCGAGACTTCGGTGATCGGCATTGCGCTGACGGCCGGCGCATTGGTGCTGATGCCGATTCTGGGCTGGGCGAAACACCAGCTGGCCGTGCGGCTGGGCTCGGCCGCAACCAAGGGTGAAGGCACGCAGAACTATTTGTGCGCCGCTCAGGCCGCCGCGGTTCTGCTCGGTCTCGCTGTCACGGCGTTGTGGTCCGGCGGTTGGTGGGTGGACCCGGTGATCGGGCTGGGTATCGCGGGTGTCGCCGTGTGGCAGGGCGTGCGAGCCTGGCGCGGCCTCGACTGTGGCTGCTGATTGCCGAATCGCTTCCTCGCGTCACAGACCGCGCCTGCGCCCGAATGACGTGGTGCCGTTGCGACGAAGCATCGCGAGCGTGGTGGCGATGCGTCCGCGATTGAGGTCGGGTTGTAGACCTGCCCCCACGCGGTGCAATTGGTCGGTGTGCCAGGATAGTTCGAGAATCCCGTCGAGTGATTTCAGGCTGGCGAAGCTGCCAAGGATGCGGCCCAATCCGAGGCGTAGTTGGTGTGCGGCAAGGGTTTCGGCGCGCCCGGCAAGGATCACATCGGCGGCGTCCATGGTTGTTGCGGCGGGCCGGGCCAGGCCGATGACGTCGCACTCGCCGGAATCCACGGCTTCTTGCATCGCGGCGCGGGAACGGAAGCCGCCCGTGACCGCCAACGGGATGCCGCCGGCGAGACTGCGGACGGTCCGGGCGTACTGCAAGAAATAGGCTTCCCGCGCTCGGGTGCTGTCGGCACCCCGGCCCATCATTGCGGGCTTTTCGTAGCTGCCGCCGCTGACCTCGATAAGGTCGAGACCCTCGTGCGCCAGTGCCGCCATTACCCGGCGGGATTCGCCTTCGGTGAGTCCGCCCCGCTGAAAATCGGCCGAGTTGAGCTTGATACCCACGGCAAAACCCGGTGACACCCGCGCGCGGACGCGACGTACGACTTCGAGTACAAAGCGCATCCGACGCTCGGGGTTACCGCCCCACTCATCTTTGCGCTGATTGCATAACGGCGACAGGAACTGCGCGATCAGATATCCATGAGCGCCATGTATTTCCACTCCGTCAAAACCCGCGGTCTCGCATACCGCGGCGGCGGTCGCGAAACGCTCAATGATGTCGTCGATCTCGTCGGAGGTCAGCTCACGAGGCGCGGCCGCACCCGGGAAGCTAAGCGGCACCGGGCTTGGCGCAACTGGTCTGTGCCCGAGCGCCAGCGGGTTGGACTGGCGCCCTGGATGATTGAGCTGAACCCAAATCGGAACACCAGCGTCCTTCGTGGTCTTAGCCCACCGCGACAGCGCTTCGAGATCGCGCTCGTCCTCGATCACCACGTTGCCCGGCTCGCCGAGTTGAGTGCGGTCGATCATCACGTTGCCGGTGATGATCAAGCCGTACCCACCTTGGCTCCAGCTCGCGTAGAGCCGCTCCAAGCGGTCGTTGGGAGCATTGCGCTTGCCGCCGAGCGCCTCGCTCATCGCGGCTTTCATGATCCGGTTGGGAAGCACCTGTCCGCATGGCAGTTCCAGCGGTTCGTGCAATGAGGTCATGCCGGTGGTCCTCCGCCTTGGTATACCGTTCGGTTTACTCGCTTAGTCGGAGACGTTAGTAGACCGAATGGTATATTGCAATTCATGCGAGTGCGCGAGCGGCTGACGTCCGCGACGGCCACCCTGATGCAACGACACGGAGTTGCGGGTACCGGTATTGCGGAGATCTTGTCGACGAGCGGCGTGACGCGGCGGTCGATCTACCTGAATTTCCCGGGCGGCAAATCCGAGCTCGTGGCCGCGGCGACTCGGTCGGCGGGCGATGCCATGGCAGCGATGTTGGCGCACTGCATTGAGCAACCGAACCCGATCGAGGCCTTCACCCGCATGTGGAGCGAACTGCTGGTCAGCAGCGACTTCGCCGGCGGCTGCCCGATTGCGGCCGCGGCATTCAGTCGCGACGAAGCCCCCGAAGCGGCCAGCATCGCAGCGGAGGTGTTCGCACAGTGGGGCCAGCTGCTAGCCGGCAAGCTCAGCGATGATGGCATCAATCACGCTGCGGCCCAATCGTTATCAACGACGATCATCGCGGCGCTGGAAGGGGCCGTCATGCTCGCGCGTGCCGCGAAGTCGACGAAGCCGCTCGAGCAAGTCGCCCCGCATCTCAGCGAGTTGGTCGCCCAGCAGCTTCAGTCCAGGCGATAGCGGATCAGCCGGGAGCTATTGGCCACCACTGCCACCGACGATGCGTTGTGCAGGATCGCCGCCAGCACGGGCGAGAGCGCGCCCCCCGCGCCGATAAGCAGCCCGGCGGCGTTGACGGCAATGGACATGCCGTAGTTCTCCCGGATCACGTCCACCGCCCGGGCACCTAGGTCGCGCACGTCGAGCAGGCGGTTCAGATCGTCGTTGGCCAGGGCCACATCGGCGGTTTCGACCGCGACGTCGGTTCCGGCCAAACCCATGGCGATGCCGATGTCGGCGGCCGCCAGTGCCGGGGCGTCGTTGATGCCGTCGCCGACCATTCCCACCACGTAACCGTCGTCCTGTAGCTCGCGCACCACCTCGAGCTTGTCCTCCGGCATCACTTCGGCGCGCCACTCGTCGATGCCCAACTCCTCGGCAACCACCTTGGCGATATCGGGATGGTCCCCGGTGAGCATGACAATCCGGCGAATCCCGTTGGCGCGCAGCTTGTTCAGGACTTCAGCCGCCTCGGGCCGCACTTCGTCACGCAGGCTGATCAGACCGACAAGCGTGCCGTCCACGGCGAGCAACAGTGGGGTCTCCGCCTGGGCGCGCAGTTTATCGACCCACTCCGAGGCCTTCTTGGACACCTTGACCTTTTCCGACCGCAGCAGCGACGGGCTGCCCAACAGCAGCGTCCGGCCGTCGGCCCAGGTCCGCATGCCCAGGCCGACGAGCACCTCGCACTCCTCGTGCGGGGGAATGCTGATGTGGCGTTCCTCGGTCGACCGGATCACCGCTTCGGCCAGCGGGTGTCGGGAGTGAATTTCCGAGCTGGCCGCATAGGCAAGAACCTGCTCGGGCTCCCAATCCTTATGCATCGCAACGATATTGGTGACCACGGGACGTCCCACGGTCAACGTTCCGGTCTTGTCGAACACGATCGCGTCGACCCGGCCCGCCTGCTCCAGATGGGAGCCGCCCTTGATCAGAATGCCGCGCCGTGCCCCGTTGCCGATAGCCGCGCTGATCGCGGTCGGGGTGGACAGGCCGACCGCGCAGGGGCAGGCGATCAGCAACATGGTCATCGCGCGGCGCACATCTCCGGTGATCAACAGGGTGATGGCCGAGACGATGAACGAGGTGGGCACGAAGCGGCGGGAGAAGTTCTCGCCGACGGTCTGGATAGGTGCCCGGTCGTGCTGGGCCTCTTCGACTCTGGTGATAATGCGGCCGATCGTCGTTTGGTTGCCGACGGCCTGGGCGCGCACCACTAGGCGACCACGCACCACCACCGAACCGGCGTGCACGTGGGTCCCGATGGTGACGCTGACCGGCAGGTTCTCCCCGGTGATCGCGGACTGGTTGACCACCGCCTCGCCGTCGACCACCTCGCCGTCGACCGGTATTGCGACGTGGTCATGGACCACCACCTCGTCGCCGATCTGCACGGTGTCGATGGGCACCTGGACCTCGGTGCCGTCGGTAAGCCTGACCCAGGCGGTGTCCTGATTGCCGCGCAACAGATCGGAGATCGCTCGGCGGGTTCGCCGTAGCGTCAGATCCTGTAGGTACTCACCGATATTGAGCAGCCACAGCACGGTGAGCGCGACCACGTTCTCGCGCAAGATGAGACTGGCGACGGTCGCCGCTGAGACCAGCGCGTCCGTGCCGGCCTTGCCGGAGCGCAGCGAACGCAGCGCGCCGCGCAGGAACGGATAGCCGGTGAAGATCGTGACGCCGGTGGCCACCATCCGGCCGCTCGGCCCGAGCAGCGGTGGTCGAGCGAACACGTAGCGACGCACCCCGAGCAAGGCCAGCGCCACACCGCCGATTACCATGCGCAACACGTCGGTGTTGCGGATCTCCGACGAGTGCGGGGCGCGTGCCGGGATCAGTTCGGCGGCAATGTGTTTGGCGCCGCTGATCGCCTCCAACACCTGGGCGCGGTCGCATCGGCGGGGTGAATACCACACGACGACCGACCCGGTGCGCGGGTAGGCGTGCACGACCCGCACCCCGTTCTGCTTGGCGACGGCCTCTTCCACCGCCACGGCGCGCCGGGAATCGGAACGGACCCAATCCACCAGGACCCGCATCCGCCCAGCCGCGTCCGAAACCACGACGAGTGTGGGGTCATCGGCGGGTGCGAGGTCTTCTCGAACAATCGCGAGCGTCATGTCGAGGCGATCAGTGGTCGTGGTCGTGGACACTGCTGACGGCTGGGGTTGGCGCTTCCTCGCCAACGCGCTCGCGGGCTTCGGCCATCACGTCGGCGATCTTGAGTCGGGCCGACTCCGCGGCGGTCTCGGCCTTGCGGGTGCCGCGCAGGCCCAGCTCCGCGGCTGAGACAGCGGTTTCACGCAGCGGCGCCTTGACTGCGGCCTTTTTCAGGATCTCGTAGGCTGTCACACCAACCACACCGGTGACTACCGTCGATGCTGCCTTCACCAAAAACGCCTGCACTGCCATTGTCTGAGCCTTCCTTTACTGGTTGTCGGTTGCGCTTTCCGTCGACGTTAACATCTAAATATCGCGATATCAACATGAATTGGCCGAGCAGACACAAAGGTGCCCCGATCGGGCCCGCTGCGGGGGATTTTGCGTCTCCTCGTCAAAGGACGCGGGTGACTTTTTCGGTCTCGATCCGGCGCTGCAGAGCCATCGGATCGGGGTTGGCGACCTGGACCAACGACGCGCCGACGGCCAGTACCGCCAGTAGACCGTCCACCACTTCGTCGGGCGTTGTCCATGAGGCGGTGGACAGTACCCGGTCCGTCGATGTCAAACCCCTTGCAGCCGCGGCCCTTTCACAATCGGCCAGGATTTGCTCGACCGACCGGCCGGCCAGCGCCGGTCCGGGCCGGCGTTCGGCGATGATCTGGTCGCCGTGCACCCGAACCGCGGTCGCGTAGTCGGTGACGCCGATCGGCAGGTCGGGTGCGGGCCGGCCGAACGGATCCAGCGACAGCACCGCCACCTCTCCGTTGAGGCCGCCGGCGCTAACGGAAGTGTCGGCCTCGTCCAGCCTGTCGACGGTGCATACGGCGACATCTGCGCGTCCGTCCAGAACGACCTCAGCGCCGATCCACCACACCCCGAACAACACCGCCGCCGTCTGCCAGTGGGCCGGCAGCAGGACCGCTACCCGGCTTGCCGGCCCGGCGCCCAGCTCGTCGCGCAATAGATTGCCGGTCTTGGCGGCCCAGTTGGCAAGTGTGGCTGCCGACAGTTCGATGCGCTCGCCACCAGCATCGTCGTAGTAGGTGATGCGCGGGCCGACCGGGTCGGCCCGCAACATCGGATCCAGGATCGCCCCGGACAGCGTGGTCAGTTGATGCACTCGGGTTTGTCGGAGCCTGCGGTCAGGATCGGGGATGGCGGGGGAGTGGTGTCGTTATCGGACCCGGCGTTCGATGCTCGGGCAGGTGCCAATTGGCCGTTGGGGCCGCCGCCGTCGAGGCCGGAGCCCGGACCGGTGTAATCGTTGGCCAGCACCACCCGCACCGATCCCGCCGGTAACGACGCGTCGGCGACGACCGGCAACCCGCCGAGTTGCTTGGCCACCTCCTGCGCGCCCAGGTCGTCGGTTTTGGCGGCCCGCACCTGACTGCCCTTGACGTGGCCGCCGTCGTTGTTGCCGATGTCGCCGGCGGTAAACCCCTTGGCGCTGAGCACGTTTGATACCGCCGCGGCCAGCCCGTTGATGTCGGTGTCATTGGCCACGTTGACCGTGGTCTTGCCGGGTGTGTAGGCCAGCTCCTCGGTCTTGCCTTGATCCTGCTCGTGCAGCAGGCTTGCGACCCATTCGGCGACCTGGCGCGGATCCACCCGCACCACGCTTTGCATGCCGTCGTCGCTCCAGCCGGCCCCGTCGAGCACCGGGATGGTGGCGAACGCGACGCTGCCGCCGGAGAGCTTTTGCAGCTGCTTGACGAAATCCATGATGTCCCAACCCGAGGACAGCACCACCGAGCGCTGCACGGCCTGCTCTAGGTGCTTCAGCGTGGCGGGGCTGGACAGCGTCTTGCCGGAGATGACCCGGTGCGCCAGCGAGGCCATCACCACCTGCTGGCGCACCACCCGATCCAGGTCGCCACGCGGCAACTCATGGCGTTGCCGGACGAAGCTCAGCGCCTGCGGACCGTTGAGTTTTTGACGGCCGGCCGGAAAGTCTGCGCCGGAAAGTGGTTCGTATACCGCCTCTTTGAGGCACACGTCGACGCCGCCGAGCGCGTCGGCGATCAACGCGAAGCCGAGCAGTCCGATCTCGGCGTAGTGGTCGACGGTGACGCCAGTGAGGTCGGCGACGGTCTTGATCAGTGCTTCGCGCCCGGCTTCGGTGCCCGCCGCGGCGGCTTCGCCGGCGGAGGCGCCGGCCTGGACGAGGCTGGTTCGCTTGGCCTCTCTGGTTTGACCGTAGACGCCGTTGATCTTGGTCTTGCCCAATCCGGGGGCGGCGACGTAGGAGTCGCGCGGGATGGAGATCGCGGTCGCCGACTTCCCGTTGTTGGGTATCCGGACCAGGATGATTGTGTCGGTGTTGGTCGCTTCCTCGTCGCCGGCCCGCAGTGTCGCCAGTTCCTCGGGAGTCAGCGGGTTGCCGTGCGCATCGGTGCGGCTATCCAGGCCGACCAGCAGGATGTCGATCGCGCCGTCGTCGCCGCCGCGGCCCAGGGACGGCGAGGACATATGGAAGATGCCATCTTCGAATGACCGGACGTTACTCCAAGCCACGCCGGTGCCGAGGACGATCGCGATCGCCAGCGCCGCGGAAAGGGGGCGAAACGCGCGAACCACACGAGCCACACGTTGCTCAGGCATCACTGTAGATTACGTGTGTCGCAGCTGCTTTTCGGGTAGCCAAGCTCGGCGTGCCAGACTCGATGCATGTCGGGCAGGCCAGCAAGACTCGTGATCACCGGTGCTGGCGGACAGCTGGGCAGCCATCTGACGGCGCTGGCCGCTCGGGCGGGCCGCGAGATGCTGGCCAAGACGTCTGCGGAGTGGGACATCACCGATCCCGGCGCGGCCGAGCGCACCATCCAACGTGGTGACATCGTGGTCAACTGCGCGGCCTACACCGATGTCGACGGCGCCGAGAGCGACGAAGCGGGTGCTTACGCGGTAAATGCCACCGGCCCGGAAAACCTCGCCCGCGCCTGCGCCCGCGTCGGAGCTCAGCTGATCCACGTCTCCACGGACTATGTATTCAATGGTGAATTTGCCGACGGCAAGCCCCGGCCCTACGAGCCCACCGACGAGACGGCGCCACAGGGCGTCTACGCCAGGAGCAAACTCGCCGGCGAACAAGCAGTGTTGGCGACGTCGCCCGATGCCGTCGTGGTGCGCACCGCGTGGGTTTATACGGGTGCGACGGGCAACGATTTCGTGGCCGTCATGCGTCGGCTGGCCGCCGCAGATGGCCCGATCAACGTGGTCGACGATCAAACCGGCTCGCCAACCTACGTCGCCGACCTGGCGGCCGGACTGTTCGAGCTGGCCGACTCTCGCGTGCGCGGCTGCGTACTGCACGCCGCCAACGAGGGCGTGGTCACTCGGTTCGATCAAGCCCGTGCGGTGTTCGAAGAGAGCGGTGCCGACCCGCAACGAGTCCGGCCGGTCAGCAGCGCACAATTTCCCCGGCCAGCGCCCCGGCCTAGTTACTCGGCGCTATCGGGAAAGGCGTGGGCCGCGGCGGGCTTGACGCCGCTAAGGCCATGGCGCAGTGCACTTGTCGCGGCATTGACGGCTGCTTCCGGCACAACTTCGGCCGATGGACCGGCTCCTCCGCACGCCGCTTCGCGGCGAGCATCGTCGCCGGCCGGAGCCGATGGACCGGCTCCTCCGCACGCCGCTTCGCGGCGAGCATCGTCGCCGGCCGGAGCCGATGGACCGATACCCTCTACGCGTGACTGACATCCTGCCGGTCGTAGCGGTGACCTACTCGCCTGGCCCCCACCTGGAGCGGTTCCTGGCGTCGTTGTCGCTGGCCACCGAGCGGCCGGTCGGTGTTTTGTTGGCCGATAACGGCTCGACGGATGGAACACCCGAGGCCGCCGTTGAGCGTTACCCCAATGTCAGGTTGCTGCCGACCGGCGGCAATCTCGGGTACGGAACCGCTGTGAATCGCACGGTGGCCCAGCTCGGCAAGGAAGGGCCCGTCGGCGATGAAGCTTGGGTTGACGACTGGGTGATCGTGGCCAACCCGGACGTGCAGTGGGGTCCGGGCAGCATCGACGCCCTGCTGGACGCCGCGGCACGTTGGCCCCGCGCGGGCGCGCTGGGCCCGCTGATCCGGGATCCCGACGGATCGGTGTACCCGTCGGCGCGCCACCTGCCCAGCCTGGTCCGCGGCAGCATGCACGCGGTCCTCGGGCCATTCTGGCCGCGCAATCCATGGACGGCGGCCTACCGGCAGGAGCGGTTCGAGCCCAGTGAACGGTCGGTGGGGTGGCTGTCGGGTTCCTGCCTGCTGGTGCGCCGGTCGGCCTTTAATCAGGTCGGTGGATTCGACGAGCGGTACTTCATGTATATGGAGGACGTCGACCTCGGCGACCGCCTCGGCAAAGCCGGTTGGCTGTCCGTCTATGTGCCGTCAGCCGAAGTCCTGCATCACAAGGGCCATTCAACCGGCCGCGACCCGGCAAGCCATCTGGCCGCGCATCACAAGAGCACCTATATCTTCCTGGCGGATCGGCATGCTGGCTGGCGGCGGGCCCCGTTGCGTTGGTCGTTTCGAGCATCGTTGGCGCTACGTTCCCGCCTGATGGTGCGCAGCTCACTGCGCCGTTCTAGACGATCTGAGCGTCAGAACCTGAAACTGGCAGAAGGGCGGCACTGAGTTGGCAACCAACCAAGTCGATGCGGTGGTCCTCGTCGGCGGCAAGGGCACCCGGCTGCGCCCGCTGACACTGTCGGCGCCCAAGCCCATGCTGCCGACGGCCGGGCTGCCCTTTCTCACCCACCTGCTGTCCCGGATCGCCGCCGCCGGCATCGAGCACGTCGTCCTTGGCACGTCATACCGGGCCGATGTGTTCGAAGCCGAGTTCGGCGACGGGTCCAAGCTGGGCCTGCAGCTCGACTATGTGACCGAGGAGAACCCGTTGGGGACCGGCGGCGGGATCGCCAATGTCTCCGGAAAGCTGCGCCACGACACGGTGATGGTGTTCAACGGTGACGTGCTCTCGGGTGCCGACCTGGGCCAGCTCCTGGATTTCCATCAGTCCCGCCAGTCCGACGTCACGCTGCACCTGGTGCGGGTTGGCGACCCGCGCGCCTACGGCTGCGTACCCACCGACGACGGGGACCGCGTCGTCGCCTTTCTGGAGAAGACGCAGGATCCGCCCACCGACCAGATCAACGCCGGCTGCTATGTGTTCAAACGCGACATCATCGACCGGATTCCACGCGACCGCGAGGTATCGGTGGAGCGCGAGGTGTTCCCGAACCTACTGTCGGCCACCGACGTCAAGGTGTGTGGCTATGTCGATGCCACCTACTGGCGCGACATGGGCACCCCGGAGGACTTCGTTCGCGGCTCGGCGGACTTGGTGCGCGGGATCGCCCCGTCGCCGGCCCTGCGAGGCCACCGTGGCGAGCAGTTGGTGCACGACGGCGCCGCGGTGTCTCCCGGGGCAGTGCTGATCGGCGGCACGGTTGTGGGGCGCGGCGCCGAGATCGGCCCCGGCGTCCGGCTGGACGGCGCGGTCATTTTCGACGGCGTCAAGATCGAAGCGGGCAGCGTGATCGAGCGCTCGATCATTGGCTTCGGGGCCCGCATCGGTCCGCGGGCGCTGATCCGCGACGGCGTGATCGGCGACGGCGCCGACGTCGGGGCCCGCTGCGAGCTGCTGCGGGGCGCACGGGTGTGGCCGGGTGTCTCGCTTCCCGACGGCGGGATCCGCTACTCGTCCGACGTTTGATGGTGATCGCGAGACCGGCAAGTCCGGGTGAAGCGGGTCACCATCATCAAACCTAGGTCGCGCGGCACGTCGCCTGGGCTACCAAGTACGACAAGGCGTCATCGGTGCCGGGCGGCAACGCGTCGGCCGGCCACCATTGCAGGTCCACGGACTCGTCGCTGACCGCGATCTGCGCCGCGGCAGGCGCTTGCGCCACGAACTGCAAATCCAGATGCCGCGTCGGCGCACCCAAGGAGCAGGTGACCGGATGAACGTGCACCGCGACCAATTGCGGCGTCATCCGCAGGTCCGCGACCCCGGATTCCTCGGTCGCTTCGCGCCGTGCCGCGGCGACGATGTCGTTGTCGTCCTCCTCGCAGTGCCCACCCAGTTGCACCCAACGACCAAGGCGCGGGTGCAGGGTCAACAGCACCTGTCGGCCGCTGTCGTCGAGCACCAGCGTCGACGCGGTGACATGACCCGGTTCGCACTCGCGGCGGCAGGCATCGGCGCGGCCGTGCACGAAGGCCAGCACGGCATGCCGTACCGAGTCCTGCGCCGCGTCGGGCGCTTGCCAGTCGGTGAGGATCGCGATCACCGACTCACGCAGGCTCACGTGTGCGCTTGCGGTCGCCGGGACCCTCGCTTGGTCCGCCGATCCCGCAGCGTGAACCAGGCCGCTCGGCAGTCGGCGACCAGGCGCGGCGACAACCCGAGTCCGTCGACCAAGACTTGACGATCCACTACATCGAGCGCCTTTTCGATCTCATTCGCTTTTAATAGCAGATCAACATCCTCGGCAAGTTCGGCGCTCCCACACTCCGGCGGTGGAATGGGTAGCTGCTCGGCTTCCCGAGGTTCCAACTCCAATATGCCCCCGCCATAACTGCGGCCCATGATTTCGGCGAACGCGAATGTTGCGCTGTTGTGGAAGACCGCAGCAAATATTGCGGGGTCCAAGTTGGGGTCGAGCCGGACCCGATGCACGGTGTCGGTGCTGGTAGCCGCGGCAGCGTTGACGGTCAGGCGCGGGGCGAAGTGGATCTGGCGCAGCATAAAGAGGTCGGGAATCCACAACGACGGTGTGGCCCACCACGGCTTGCGGATCGAGCACTTGTAGCCGAGGTGGACGCCGGCGGCTTCACCCGCCTCGATGTGCGCGACCAGCGCGGGATCGGTCGGATCGTCATCGGCGTCGAGTAGCCACGTGCGGTGCCTGGCCGCGACATCGCTTGCCCGACAATCGTCGTCGTACACCAGGCCACTCAGTTGAGCGCTGCGAGAAACGAGCGGGACGCAGTGCTTCCTCAGCCCTAATGATTTCGCCTCGACATCGGCAAAAGTGAAGAAGCTGTTACGACCGGTGACGATGCCCACATCCACGTCAGCCATGGAGCCGAGCCGGGTCAGCGAGTCGGACTGCTTGAGTTTTCGGAGCAGCTGGATTTGACCCGGGTCGAGGAAGTACTTAGTCCACTTCTCATTTTCGTGGAGAAGGGCCGGTTCCGACTCGTTGTCGAAGTCCTTGCCCGCCAGGGTGCTCAGATCGTCTGCATCGCCAAGACTGACGGTGCGTATCTGCGCTGGGCCGGCACCGACGACGCCGCAAAACAAGACGACCTCTTGCAAGATTCCGTCGAACACCAAGCGCGTGAAGGTAACCAGGGTGATGTCGCTGTAGCGGCTCAGCAGAAATTCGCGCAGCTGCGCCGCGTAGGTGACTTGAAGCAATTCCGCCGGAACCACAAGGCCCACTCGTCCGCCGTCACGCGTCAGCGTCGTGCTCGCCACAACAAACGGGACCCAAGCGTTGGTCAGTTTGGTTGGACGCAGGCCCACACGCCTCATCAGTTCGAGTGCCGGATCCCGCTGTGCCGATGCCCAGTTTCCGAAGCGGATGTACGGCGGATTGCCGGCAACACCGTCCCAGCCGCCGGTTTGACTCCCGCGCACCCAGGTGAAGAGGTTCGCCGCGTCGACGGGAGCGAATCGTCGCGACTTTCTCGCCTCGCGCGCGACGAGTTCGACACCGTGCGCGTGGTTGGTGACGGCGGCGAGTTCGCGGAGAATTCGCCCATCGCCGCATGACGGCTCAAGGATTCGCGGACCCGCCTTGCGGACCCAGCGGGCCAGAAATCGGGCCACCGCGGGCGGCGTGTAGTAGCCCCCGCGAACCTTGTCAGCGGACGCGGCCGTCTTGCCGGCGAACGTCGTCATGGGACAAGTATCAGGGGAGCCACCGACATCCTTGGTGACCGCACGCAGGGCGCGTCGGATGCCTAGGTTGCATGGGGCGGAAGGCCCTGGAATCGGGCATGCTGGCAGCGGTACACGTCGGCGCTGAATCGTTCTATCCGTAGGGGGCTTTGCGGTTCGGGCAGGTTGGGGTCGACATGACCGGTTGCCGTGTCCCACGAGACCAGGCTCACTGCTTCTGCTCGATGGTTTGGCCCGTCAACTAGGCCGCGACCACCTAGCCGAGCCAAGGTGCCTACGATGGCGTTCGTTCGTGCACCGGGCGTCAAACACGGCACCGTTATGGCGACTACAGAGCCCACGACGGCGCTTGGAAACCTGCTGTGGACTGTGGTTGCTTCGGTCGCCAGGTCGTTGATCATGTTTTGCCGGTTCTTGCCGACGCTTTCGTGGTCAGTCAATGTCTTGCTGTCGAACGCGATTCGCACACCATCCGGCCGGTAACCGACGTCGAAGTTTTGCGGCCGAACGCTGCCGACGATACGCACTGGCCCAACTTCTACGCAGTCGGGTTGGGAAGGTTGCAGCTGGTTGGCGTTCGGTACCACTAGCGGGGTATTGCCGAGCATTACGGACAGCGCGCCGCCCACAGCCGCATCTATCAAGGTGCCGAAGTCCATGCCGTCCTTCTTGGAGAACTTCGAGCCGAGGAGCCACTTTGACCGAACGCGGTGAACTGATCCGTCGGAAAGTTAATGGTTGGCATCGGCTGCAAGACGGCCACGTCTGGGTAGCTATCGTCCTGTCTTGGCTCAAATTGGTGCGCACCATAGATCGGGCGCATCGCACCGTCACAACAGTCACATGTGTCGCTGCGCCCGGTGACACACCCGATGTGCCCGGCTGTGAGCGACAATCGCCTGAGCTGCGGTGTTGTGCCCACGTTGGTGGTGGCCGTGCGGGTTTCGCGGTGGCGTTGACCTGCACAAACCGCGTTGTCGCGGGTAGACATCCCAGCGTTGGAAGAGTCAAGCGGCGGTGGGTTGTCGGTTTGGGCCGCAACCCGGCAAACCGGGCACTGAAGAGCGTCAACGACCAATATCGTCAACCCCAAGCCGAAAGCAGCACAAGCGATCTCGATCTCCCTTGCCCTGAACAGCATGCGCCGAACGGCGCCGCCGTCAAGGCCCTACGGCCGCTACGCGGTCGGGCTGCGCCCGAACCTTTGACCCCGACGCCGACTTCGACGCCGCCCAGCCAGGACCAGGAAGCTTCAAAACAAGCAAAAACAAACGCAGCCGTGGGGTCTTGACCGCGCGGCCCTCTGCTTCGGGAATGACCTGCAGAAACCCCAGTTGTCGCGGGTACGTTGGAAGAGTCAAGCGGCGGTGAGTTGTCGGTGGGCCCAGGCGGTGTCTTCGTTGTAGAGGGTTTGGTGACGTAGACAACCGTGCAGGATGCCCACGAGGCGGTTACCCAAGGCCCGTAGGGCTTGGTGGTGGGTGTCGCCGGCGGCGCGGTGTTGGTCGTAGTAGGCGCGCACACCGGGACTGCATTGCAGGGCGGCGAACGCCCAGCGGTCGATGGCGTCGTAGAGGCGGTCGTTGCGGACGTAGCGGGCCCGCACGAGTTTTTGTCTTCCCGACGCGACGGTCAACGGTGATGTGCCGGCGTAGTTTTTGCGAGACTTGGCGGTGGTGTAGCGGTTCGGGGCGTCCCCGAACTCACCGAGCACCCGGGCGCTGAGGATGACACCAAGTCCTGGCAGGGAGCGGTAGATGTCGGCGTCCGGGTGCTTTTCACAATGCTCAGCCAGCGTGGTTTCCAACTGGCTGATCTGATCGGTGAGTTCGATCAGCACGTTGACGGTGGCGCTGGTGATGGCGCCGCAGGCCTGTGTGACGGCCTCGGGGGCGGCCAGTTGCTCGGTGCGCAGGGCCGCTTGGATCTGGCGAGCGCGTTCGTCGATGTTGCGTTGGCGCCCACCGGCTTTAAGCGCCGATCCGATTTTGCTAAGACTCAACCGGGCACCTTGTGTGGGGGTGGGAGCTCGGCCCAGCACTGCCAGCGCGTCGCGGTCGCGATCCCGGTCGCCCAGACTGGGCAACGCTTCTAGGGCCGCCGGATAGTACTGCAACAAGTTGGCGCGCAGTGTGGCCGACTGGCGCGCCCGCGTCCAGATCAGGCCCTGATGGGCACGGGCCAGCACCTGGATCGCGTCGGCCTGCGAACTATTGGCGCTGAGTGGGCGGTGGTTGTGGCGGTCGGTGCGGACCAGATCGGCCAGTAACTTCGCATCAGCGGCGTCGGATTTCGCGCCCGAAACCCCATGGCGGTCCCGGTACCGGGCCACCGACCTCGGATTGACCGCGTACACCTGATAACCGGCCGCGACCAGCGCACCCACCCACATGCCGCGGTCGGTCTCGATCCCGATGATCACCTCGCCGGGATCGTCGGCATGCTCGGCGAGCAACTCGTGGAACTGCCCGATCCCGGTCAACCCCTCAGGTAATCGCGTTGCGGCCAAACGTGCGCCAGCCTCGTCCATCAGATACACGTCGTGATGGTCTTGGGCCCAGTCATCGCCAACAAACAACATCACCTCACCACCTTCTCCTCACTGGATCGAACTACTCTTTGTTCGAGCCTGAAGCCACCCGGCTGCGGCCTAATGGTCCAGTGCTCGCATGGCACAACATCCCAGTAGCGCTACAAGTGACCCACGACCGGACCGGGGCAACGGTCTACGCCGAAGGAATCAATCGTTCCTGGTGGGCAATAGTGCTCACCGGCCGGCGGCTCACCAATCAGCCTCGCCGATGACCATCCATAAAGCACGGTCAACGACTACAGCCGATCCATTCCCATTAGGTGGGCAGCGAGACCATAGCCTCCGGCGCAGGCCAGAGTTGCAGATGTGACTACAGAGCAATACAGACAGCCAGAGCAGAACCTCGCGCCAAATTTGAGTCATGGTGCGCGCCACCGCAGTTCGGAGTAGCCCCGGCTCGCTATCTTCTTCGCGTCCAGGTGCTCCGGAACGACCGGCCCGCCAGGAAGGCTCCAGCGGCCGCGCTGCAGGTCTGGGTTAGTGCGCGATTTTCGACGCGTCCCGAAGCAGACTCACAGGTCAGCGGGCTCCAGCGATGCCGAGCTCTGAATCGTGAGCCAAGTCGGGTCGGAAGGTTGATAGATGGCATCGGCTGCAAGACGGCCACGTCTGGGTAGCCTATCGTCGCTGGAGCCCATGTCACTTCAGGATCAGCAAGTCGGTGAGCGGGACCGGGTCGCGTAACCCGGCTGGCTCCTGCGCATAGCCGATCGCGATGGCGCCCAACGGCTCCCAGTCGACAGGCAGGTCCAGCTCTTCGCGTACCAGGTCGGCGGCAAAGATCGTCGACCCGATCCAGCAACTGCCCAGCCCGCGCACCGCCAGCGCGACCAGCAGGGCTTGCACGGCGGCGCCGGCCGCGACGGTGAACATGGTGTGCTCGGCGTCGGTGCGAGCGGTGTCGGGGTAGGTGTGTGCGCCGTCCGGGACCATCAGCGGGATGACGACTTCGGGTGCGTCGTAGAGGATCTGGCCGCGCGCCACCCGGCGTTCGATGGAGTCGGCGGGTCTGCCGTCGCCGGCAAGGTCGTGCCGCCACTTGTCTTTCATCCGGTCGAGCAGCCGGTCGCGGGTGGCGCGACTGTGCAGCCACACGAACCGCACCGGCCGGGTGTGGTGCGGAGCCGGCGCGGTGAGGGCTTCGGCGACGGCGGCCTCCACCAGGTCCGGTGGCACCGGTTGGGCGCTGAACCAGCGCACCGACCTGCGCAACAATTGAGCCTGCTGACGCCCCAGCTCGATGGCCTCGTCGGCGCCGAGCCAGAACAGGTCTTCAGCGCCCGGTCGCAGCAGTTGCCGGGCCGTCGAACCGTCATCGGGCACGGATAGACCGCGCACCACGGCCACTGGCATGCCGTTCAGTTTGCCCTTGACCAGGTCGGCCGCGGCCGCGATCTCGTCGGCGACCGCGATCTCGGTCACCACCAACTCGTTGCCGTATCGGTCGACGGCACCCGAATAGTTGTGCAGCACAGCCAGACCGGCGGCACCGACAGCGGCGTCGATCTGGCCGTTGCGCCACGCGCGGCCCATGGTGTCGGTGATGATTACGGCGACGGTGACGCCGAGTCGCTCCTGTAGCCCGGCCCGCAGGGCCGCGGCACTGGCGTCGGGATCGACTGGCAGCAGCGCCAGTTCGGAGCGGTCGACGTTGGATCCGTCAACACCGGCGGCGGCCTGAACCAGCCCGAGCCGGTTCTCGGTGATCAGCGTCCGCCCCTTGCGCGCCAGCACCCGCACCGACTCTTGCTCGACCAGCTTGCGGCGCAGTCCGTCTCGCGCCTCGTCATTCTCGGGAGCCGGGACCAGCCGGCCCTCGCACTTGGACACCACCTTGCTGGTGACGACCACCACGTCGCCGTTACGCAGCCACGGCGCCGCGGCGGCGACCGCGCCGCCCAGGTCGTCGCCCGGACGGAATTCGGGAAGCCCGGTGATGGGCAGCATCTCGATCCTCGTCGCGGTACCGTGGTCGGTCACGCGGCTCATTGGCGCCGCTCTCCCCCGCAAGCGGGAGGTGCCTCCACCGCATCGCTGCGCTCTGCATCGTCGCCGACGGGGGTCATTGGCGCCGCTCCTCAGCATCGCTACGCTCTGCATCGTCGCCGACGGGGGTCACGCCCGCAAGGTCCAAGCCAGCCCGGACCATCTCCGCCGTCGCCTTCGGGTCGTTCATCAGCAGCGGTGCCGATGCCACCATGACGTCGTCGATTTCGGCGTGATCGCCGTCGTGTACCAACCAGAAATCCAGTATCCCGGTGGTGCGGCGCCCGCCGTAATGCCGGCCTACCGCTTCCGCGGTGGAATCCACCCCGATGACTGCCAGGCATGCATCAGCCATGCCGCGCAACGGCTTTCCGCCGATGATCGGCGAGTAGCCCACGATCGGAGCGGTGGCCGACCGCAACGCCCCGCGGATACCGGGGACCGCCAGGATCGCGCCGATGCTGACCACGGGATTCGACGGTGCCAGCATGATGATGTCCGCTTCGCCGATGGCTGCCACCGCTTCCGTTGCGGCGCTGGCCTTTTCGGCCCCGACGAAGGCGAAGCTGTGGGTCGGTAACTGGGCGCGGTAGCGCACCCACCACTCCTGGAAATGGATCGCCCGGGGGGCGTCGTCCACTGGATCGGTTACCACCACGTGGGTTTCGCACCGGTCGTCGCTCGCGGGCAGCAACCGTGCACCCGGTTGCCAACGGTCGCACAAGGCCGCGGTGACTTGCGACAGCGGATAGCCTGCCCGCAGCATCTGGGTGCGCACCAGATGGGTGGCCAGATCGCGGTCGCCGAGTCCAAACCAATCGGGCTGCATGCCGTAGCGCGCGAGTTCCTCTTTGGCGTGCCATGTTTCGTCACGATGGCCCCAACCGCGCTCCGGGTCGACGCCGCCGCCCAGTGTGTACATGCACGTGTCCAGATCCGGGCAGACGCGCAGTCCGTGGATCCAGGCGTCGTCGCCGATGTTGACGACGGCGGTTAGCTCGTGGCCCGCGTCCTGGAGGGCACCGTCGGGTGTGGCAAACTGGCCAAGGCCCAGCAGCTGCTGCACTCCCAGGAGGAAGCGGGCACCGCCGACTCCACCCACCAGAACAGTGACCTTCACATCGCAGGACAGTACCTGCCCGCGATGCGGGGTCGACCGGCCCGTGTGAGGCGTCGCAAGACACGCCGAAGACCAACAACAACGGAATCGCCGAAATTTGATCACGAGATGATATGGAAATGCCGCGGAATGCTTGACCCAGCAGGTGAAGCCGTGTCTAATCACATCAGTGTCATTTCCCGGTTGGCCGGCCGGTTCCGGTGTCGCAGACCGAGATTCGATCACTTGTTCGAATTGGGTTAACTGTACATCAAAACAGTGGGAAACCATTTCACTATCTATCAGTGAGGAGGCGGAGGCATGTCCTATGAGCACCTTCGGGGCGTAATGGGAGGCGCACCGCACACCACTAACATGGCAACGCCCCGACCGCATCTGAGCTTGGTTCCAGAGGTACCCACCGCATTCGAGGCATTCGAGCCCGAGCCCGAACCGGTGCCCAGCGACCAATGGCAGGACCGTGCGCTATGCGCGCAAACGGATCCCGAAGCGTTCTTCCCGGAAAAGGGTGGATCTACCCGCGAGGCCAAGAAGATCTGCCTGGGGTGCGAGGTCCGTCACGAATGCCTGGAATACGCCCTGGCCCATGACGAGCGCTTCGGCATCTGGGGCGGTCTCTCCGAGCGCGAGCGTCGCCGCCTCAAGCGCGGCATTATCTAAAGCGGCGTCGGGCAGTCAGTCGTCGATCGTCGGGTCGATGACGGCAGGATCGACGTCCAAGTAGATGGCCACCTGAGCCACCAGTATTTCGTGCAGCAATTCGCCGAGTTCGACGGTGTCCTTTGCTCGTCGTTCGATTGGCTTGCGGAACAAGACAATTCGCGCTCGCGTGGCGTTGCCCCGGACATCCACACCGGCGGGGATCAAGCGGGCCAGCGCGATCGGTCCGTCGGCGATGACCTCGGGGGGCCACTGCACGCTGTCGGGATCCTTGGCCGCAATCCGGGGGATCTCGTCGACCGCGACGTCGAGTTCCGACACCCGCTCGTGCCAGCGCCGCTCGATGGGCTCGTAAGCCTCCAGCACCGCCATGTCGAACCGCTCGGCCCGGCTGCGCCATCCCGGCACTGTCGGCGGCAGCAACGGACCTCGCAGATCGCGACCCCGTCGCCGCGCTCGTTGCGTCGCCGATCTACCTCCCGAGCGACCGCTGCGTGGGGAGCTTCGGGAATCGCTCACCGACCGATGGTAACGGTTACACATCGTGGGAAGAACGGATGCGCGTGTCCGGCGCTTCGGCGACGTTTCCGCACGATAGCCTTGCGCTCGTGAACGTACCCCGTCGCTGCTGCCGGCCCGGGTGTCCGCACTACGCAGTGGCAACGTTGACGTTCGTCTACTCGGACTCCACCGCGGTGGTCGGTCCGCTCGCTACCGCGCGGGAACCGCACTCCTGGGATCTCTGCGTCGGCCATGCCGGCCGTATCACCGCACCACGCGGGTGGGAACTCGTGCGCCATGCCGGGCCACTGCCTACGCATCCCGACGAGGACGACCTGGTCGCGCTGGCCGACGCGGTGCGGGAAGGTGGCCCGGGCGCTGGGGAGCTGTCCTACTCGGGAACCCGCGCGGCTGCGACGGGCGTGCCGCTCAACGGCTTTGCGCCGCAAGCGGGGGCCGCTCCGACCGAAGCGCAGCTGCATGCCACCGCGCCAACCGGTAGCCTGCTCGCCCCGCCCGAGCGCTCTGGCCGCCGGCGCGGACATCTGCGGGTGTTGCCCGATCCTTCGGATTAAGTGCGCTAGCGCTCGACGGCGGCTCGCGGGCCATTAGGCTGGCGACCAACAGACAATCACAATCCAGGTCGTCAGGAGCCCCCGCATGTCTTGGCCCGCCGCGGCTGTCCAACGTGTTATCAAGGCCTACGACGTGCGCGGGTTGGTCGGCGAAGAGATCGACGAGTCACTGGTCACCGATGTGGGCGCCGTGTTCGCGCGGCTGATGCGTGCTGAAGGTGCGCAGCAGGTGGTCGTCGGGCACGACATGCGCGACAGTTCACCGTCGCTGTCCGCGGCATTCGCGGCCGGGGTGACCGCCCAGGGTCTCGACGTGGTGCGAATCGGATTGGCGTCCACCGATCAGCTTTATTTCGCCTCGGGGCTGCTGGATTGCCCCGGCGCGATGTTCACCGCCAGCCACAACCCAGCGGCCTACAACGGCATCAAGTTGTGCCGGGCCGGGGCCAAACCGGTCGGCAAGGATACCGGCCTGACCGCGATCAGCGACGACCTGATCGCCGGTGTTCCCGCGGGCGACGTGCCACCGGGAACGGTCACCGACCAAGACGTGCTTGCCGACTACGGGGCGTTCCTGCGCTCGCTGGTCAACACCTCCGGGTTGCGCCCGTTGCGGGTGGCTGTGGACGCCGGCAACGGCATGGCCGGCCACACCGCGCCGGCCGTATTGGGCGCGATCGACTCGATTACGTTGTTGCCCTTGTACTTTGAGTTGGATGGATCGTTTCCCAATCACGAGGCCAACCCGCTGGACCCGGCGAACCTGCTGGATCTGCAAGCCTATGTGCGCGCCACCGGTGCCGATATCGGGTTGGCGTTCGACGGGGATGCCGACCGGTGCTTCGTGGTCGACGAACGCGGCCAGCCGGTCTCGCCATCGACGGTCACCGGCTTGGTGGCAGCGCGTGAGCTGCAGCGGGAGATCGGCGCTACCGTGATCCACAACGTGATCACGTCGCGCGCGGTGCCGGAGCTGGTCATCGAGCACGGCGGCACACCATTGCGTTCGCGGGTCGGACACTCCTACATCAAGGCACTGATGGCTGACACCGGCGCGATTTTTGGCGGTGAGCACTCGGCGCACTACTACTTCCGTGATTTCTGGGGCGCCGATTCCGGAATGCTGGCCGCACTGTATGTGTTGGCCGCCCTTGGCGAACAGGATGGACCCCCAAGGCCACTGTCGGAGCTGACCGCCGATTATCAACGCTACGAATCGTCGGGCGAGATCAACTTCAAGGTGGCTGACGCGGCGACCTGTGTGGACGCCGTGCTGAAATCATTCGGCAGTCGGATTCAGGCGATCGATCATCTGGACGGGGTGACGGTGGACCTGGGTCATGACAGCTGGTTCAATCTGCGCAGCTCCAACACCGAGCCGTTGCTGCGGCTTAATGTGGAGGGACGCAGTGTCGAGGATGTCGAGGCGGTGGTCCAGCACGTCAGCGCCGAAATTGCTGCCCACGCAGTTGCCAACGAGGCGGGACCGTGAACGCCACCCAGGCCATTGATCTCGAGGACGCCAAGGGCTTGATCGGTGCCGACCGGGAGGCCATGTTGCGGGCCGCTTCGACGGCCGGCGCGCAGGTGCGTGCCATCGCCGCCGCGGCCGACGAAGGCGAACTTGACTCGCTTCGTGGCGACGACCGTGCACACACGGTGATCTGGGTCGCCGGACGAGGCCCCGCCGAGACCGCTGGGGCGGTGCTGGCCGCGACGTTCGGTGCGGCGGCCGCCACACCGATCGTGCTCGCCGCCGAGGCGCCGCCGTGGATCGGGGCGCTGGATGTGCTGATCGTTGCCGGGGACGATCCTGGTGATCCTGCCCTGGTCACCGCGGCCGCGACGGGAGTGCGCCGGGGCGCTCGGGTGGTCGTGGTGGCACCGTATGAGGGCCCGCTGCGCGATTCCACGGCCGGCCGCGTCGCGGTGCTGGAACCGCGGGTGTGGGTCCCCGATGAGTTTGGGTTGTGCCGCTACCTGGCTGCGGGGCTGGCCGTTTTGAAAACCCTGGAGCCCAGGCTGCGCATCGACCTGGCATCGCTAGCCGATGAGGTGGATGCCGAGGTGCTGCGCAACAGTGCCAGCCGGGAAGTGTTCACCAATCCGGCCAAGACAATTGCCGCGCGGGTGTCCGGGTGCCGGGTGGCCCTGGCCGGCGACAGCGCCGCGACGCTGGCGCTGGCGCGCCATGGCAGTTCGATTCTGCTTCGGGTGGGAGACCAGGTCGCGGCCGCCACCGGACTGGCGGATGCTGTGGTGGCGCTGCGGACCCCCGCGCTCGATGCCGGGTATGCGGGAGAGGCCCTGTTTCACGACGACGACATCGACGGGCCGCTGCTCCAGCGACTTCGGGTGCTGGTGCTGACCCTTGCTCACGAGCGGACGGTAGTCGCCGCTCGGGTGGCCGGGCTCAACGACGCCTACCTGATCGAGGCGGAAGATGTGCCGGAGGTGGCCGACGGCCCGGCTTCGTCTCCCGTGCCGCGGGGCGTCGGGCGCGCCGAGCAGCAACTCGCGGTACTGGCCGTTCGGCTGGAAATGGCCGCGGTTTACTTGCGACTGGTGCGGGGATAGATAGAGACGGTGGAACTGCTACGCGGAGCGTTACGGACGTACGCTTGGGGATCGCGCACCGCCATCGCCGAATTCACTCGGCGGCCGGTCCCGGCCGCTCACCCTGAGGCCGAACTCTGGTTCGGCGCACACCCAGGCGACCCGGCGTGGCTGGAAACCGACCATGGCGAAATCTCCCTGCTGCAAGCGCTGACTGACGATCCGGAGGGACAGCTCGGCGCGGGGTCGCGCGCCCGGTTCGGTGATGTGCTCCCGTTCTTGGTCAAGGTGCTGGCGGCCGACGAACCGCTGTCGCTGCAGGCCCATCCCAGCGCAGAGCAGGCCGTGGAGGGCTACCTGCGCGAAGAGCGACTGGGCATTCCGATCTCCGCACCCGTCCGCAACTATCGCGACACCAGTCACAAGCCTGAGCTGTTGGTCGCGCTGCAGCCCTTCGAGGCGCTGGCGGGCTTTCGTCAGGCGGCTCGTACCGCCAAGCTGCTGCAGGCGCTCGCCGTGTCCGATCTCGATCCGTTCATCGATCTGCTGAGCGACCAGTCCGACGCCGATGGTCTGCGTGCCCTGTTCACCACCTGGATCACCGCACCTCAGCCCGACATCGACGTGCTGGTGCCCGCCGTCCTCGAGGGTGCCATCCAGTACATCAGCTCGGGCGCTACGGAATTCGCGGCCGAAGCCAAGACGGTGCTGGAACTCGGCGAACGCTATCCGGGCGACGCCGGCGTGCTGGCGGCATTGTTGCTCAACCGGATCAGCCTGGCCCCCAGCGAGGCAATCTTCTTGCCGGCGGGCAACTTGCATGCCTATCTGCGGGGTGTCGGCGTGGAGGTTATGGCCAACTCCGACAACGTGTTACGCGGCGGTCTCACGCCCAAGCACGTCGATGTGCCCGAGTTGTTGCGAGTGCTGGACTTCACCCCCACCCCCGAGGCCCAGCTGCGGCCGCCGATCCGCCGCGAGGGGATGGGGCTGATCTATGAGACCCCGACGGAAGAGTTCGCGGTCGCGCTGCTGGTAATCGACGGCGAGCATCTCGGCCATGAGGTCGACGCGTCGTCGCGCCATGACGGGCCCCAGATCTTGTTGTGCGCTGAGGGTTCGACGACCGTCCACGGGAAATCCGGTTCGCTCACGCTGGACCGCGGTATGGCGGCCTGGGTGGGCGCCGACGACGGTCCGATCCGGCTGGTCGCGCGCGAACCCACCAAGTTGTTCAGGGCGACTCTCGGGCTTTAAGCGGGGGCGGCCCGCCTGCGGTCACGCTTCTCTGACAGCCACAGTCGCATATTGTGCGCCATCGTCCGGCCGATTATCCGCGGTGGCGGCACCATGTAGAGGCTGTCGAGAAGACTGAACCGACGCAAAAACCATTCGGCGAGAACGGGTTCGGTTTCCGCGGCGCCCAGGAACTGATCGAACAAGTTGCCTGCCGGCCGCCACCAGCGGGGTATGGAGTCAGCCTTGGCGTGGTGAAAAGTGATGTCACCGATGGCGTTCATCATCCACACCGGATAGGTGGTCTTGGCGGTGGCCCGATTGAATTCGCGGGCAAGGTCGCCATCGGCTGTTTGCAGCGCGCGTCGCAGGTGACCGGCCTGCAGCGACGTCATTGTCATGCCCTGCCCGAAGGTGGGATTAAAGCTGGCGACCGCATCCCCGAACGGAAGGATCCCGGACGGGAAGCGTTGCAGCTTGTGGTACCGGCGCCATCGGCTAGCCGGAAAGGCGTGATACGACGGCTCGCCGATGGGTTCGGCCTGGGCCAGCGCGGAGGTGAAATGTTCGGGCAGCAGCTTGTCGGCCAGCGCGAGCATCTCCGGAAAAGTCTGTGGCGGTTTGACATTGGCCACCCCGAAGGTGGTCAGGACCCAGGTGCCGTCTTCATAACACAGCATGCCCAGTCCCAGCGACTGGTCGTGTGAGGCGCCGTTGACCACGACCTTCTCCGGGATCAGACCCTCCGGGATGCGGAACTGCTGTGAGGCGTACTTGACGCCGATATCCACCGTGTCTTCCTCGGGGCGCTGGTATCCCCACTGGGCCAACCACACCGGTAACCGCGTGCCGCGACCCGCCGCGTCGATCACCAGGTCTGCTGGCATTAGTTCCGGGTCTTGACCAGGTACGGCGGGGTCGAGCAGCACACCGGTCACCCGCTGTCGCGCGCGCTCAAATTTCGGCTCGGCGACGGCGCGCCGCACGATCTCGACATTGTCGATGTCTGCGACGCGTTGCCGCACCTGCCACTCGAGGTGCGGGCGGCTCGGCACGTAGGCGGTGAACTCATCGCGTAGCGTGTGTCCGGTTCCCAGGACATGGCCCGCGGCGCCCAGGTAAATGCAGTCCGGCCGGTTCTCCAGCATGGGCACGCCCGCGGCCACCATGTCTTTGAGCAGGCCCGGGAACAGGCGCTCGAACTCGTTGGCGCCGCGGGCCATCAGCATGTGCAAATGCCTGTCCTGGGGTACGGTCGCGCGGTTGGCCGGTGTGCTCGGCAGCTCGTCGCGCTCGAAAACCGTCACTTGGTCGAAGAACTCCGAGAGCACCCGCGCGGCGCACAAACCGGCGATGCTGGCACCGATAACCACCGCGTGATCTTTCCCCCGCATGCCCGCAGACTACCCAGTGCTTGCGGGGTTCAGCCCGAGCGCCGCCTCATGACGGCGCGGCGCACATAGTTCGCGATGGCACGGCCGACCAGCAGCGGCGACGGCACCATGTAAAGGCTGTCGAGTAGGGAGAACCGGCGCAGGAACCACTCGGCCAGCGCCGGCTCGGTTTCGGCTTCCTCGAGGAACTGGTCGAACAACGCGCCGAAAGGTCGCCACCAAATGGGTGCCGGACTGGCCGTCGCATTGTGGAAGCTGACGTCGCCAATGCCGTTGCTCATCCACACCGGGTATGTGGTTCTAGCGGTCGCCCGATTGAGCTTGCCGGCCAGTTTGCGGTCCGGAAACTCCAGTGCCCGTCGCAGATGACCGGCCTGCAGCGAGGTCATGGTCATGCCCTGCCCGTAGGTGGGGTTGAAGCTGGCCACCGCATCACCGACGGCAACGATCCCGGCCGGAAAGCGGCGCACCCTGTCATAGCGGCGCCACCTACTCACCGGATAGGCGTGGCGTGCCGGGTTTCCGACGGGCTCGGCCTGTTTCAGGGCAACGCCGAAACGCGCCGGCAGCAACTCGGCGGCAAGGGCGCGCATGTCATCGAACGTCGGCGGCGGCTTGGCATTGGCAACCCCGAATGCGGTCAAAACCCAGGTGTCGTCCTCGTTGCGCAGGATGCCGATCCCATACGACCGGTCATGCGAAGCGCCCGCGATGACGATGTTCTCGTCGAGCGAGCCTTCGGGTAGGCGGAACTTCTGGGTGGCGTAGGTGATGCCGACGTCCACCGTCTGTTCGGTTGGGCGCCGGTATCCCCACTGCGCCAACCACACCGGCAAGCGAGTGCCTCGTCCCGCGGCGTCGACGACCAGATCGGCAGCGATGAATTCCGGGAATTCCTGGTCGCCGCCGACCGAATCCAGCAGCACGCCCGTCACCCGTCGCTGCCCCCGCTCGAACCTCGGTTCGGCGACGGAGCGCCGCACGATCTCGACATTGCCGATCTCGAGCACCCGTCGTCGCAGCTGCCATTCCAGATGTGGCCGGCTGGGCACATACGCATTGAATTCCTTGCGCAGGGTGCGCCCAGTGCCCAGGACATGGCCGGCAGCGCCCAAATAGACGCGTTGCGGCTCCGTCCGCAGCATCGGCACGCCCGCGGCCACCATGTCGTTCAGCAAGCCGGGAAAAAGGCTCTCGAACTCGTTGGCCCCGCGCGTCATCAACATATGCAGGTGCCGGTCCTGGGGGACCGTGGCGCGGCTGGCCGGTCCGCTCGGCAGCTGGTCGCGCTCAAAAACCGTCACCCGCGAATAGCAGTCCGACAGCACCCGCGCGGCGCAGAGCCCTGCGATGCTGGCTCCGATGACGACCGCGTGGTCCCTGGTGTCGTCGCGTCGGCCGCGCATCCTCGGGAGGTTACTCGGTACTGTGCGGTCACAACGAGTGGGAGGACGGGTGATGGCCGGTCGATGGCGCACGAAATCGGTAGAGCAATCGATCGCCGACACCGATGAACCGACCACCCGGCTACGCAAGGACCTCACCTGGTGGGACCTGGTGGTTTTCGGTGTCTCGGTGGTGATCGGGGCCGGCATCTTCACGGTTACCGCGTCGACAACGGGTGACATCACCGGCCCGGCCATTTGGGTGTCGTTTCTGATCGCCGCGGGCACCTGCGCGCTGGCGGCGCTGTGCTACGCCGAATTCGCTTCGACGCTGCCGGTGGCCGGTAGCGCGTATACGTTCTCCTATGCCACCTTTGGCGAGTTCCTCGCCTGGGTGATCGGCTGGAATTTGGTGCTGGAATTGGCAATTGGCGCCGCGGTGGTGGCCAAAGGCTGGTCCAGCTACTTGGGCACGGTGTTCGGATTTGCCGGTGGCACAGCCCATCTCGGGTCGTTCAGCCTTGACTGGGGTGCATTGCTGATCGTCGCGCTGGTGGCGACCCTGTGCGCGCTGGGCACCAAGCTGTCATCGAGGTTTTCCGCGGTGGTGACGGGGATCAAGGTGTCGGTGGTGGTGTTAGTGGTGATCGTCGGCGCCTTCTACATCAAGGCCGAAAACTACTCGCCCTTCATTCCCAAACCCGAAGCCGGACACCACGATGGAGGGCTCGACCAGTCCGTCTTGTCGCTGCTGACCGGCGCGCCGGGCAGCCATTACGGCTGGTACGGCGTGTTGGCCGGGGCATCGATCGTGTTCTTCGCGTTCATCGGGTTCGACATCGTGGCCACCATGGCCGAGGAGACCAAGGACCCGCAGCGCAACGTCCCGAAGGGAATTTTGGCGTCGCTGGGGGTCGTCACCCTGCTCTACGTCGCGGTTTCGGTCGTGTTGTCCGGCATGGTCTCCTACACCCAGTTGCGTACCGTCCCGGGTGGTGGCTCGACAAACCTGGCGACCGCGTTCAAGGCAAACGGGTTGTACTGGGCCAGCGGCATCATCTCCGTCGGGGCGCTGGCGGGTCTGACCACCGTGGTGATGGTGCTGATCCTCGGGCAGTGCCGGGTCTTGTTCGCGATGGCCCGAGACGGGCTGTTGCCCCAGCAACTGGCCAGGACCGGTTCGCGCGGCACCCCCGTCCGGATCACCGTGTTGGTCGCGGTAGTGGTGGCCGCGACCGCGTCGGTGTTCCCGATAACCAAGCTCGAAGAGATGGTCAATGTCGGCACCCTGTTTGCATTCGTTCTGGTGTCCGCCGGCGTGATCGTCCTGCGCAGGATGCGGCCGGACCTGCAGCGCGGGTTCCGGGCTCCCTGGGTGCCGCTGCTTCCGATCGCCTCGGTGGTTGCGTGCCTCTGGCTGATGCTGAATCTGACGGCGTTGACCTGGATCCGGTTCGGCGTCTGGCTGTTGCTCGGAACCGCGATCTATGTCGGCTACGGGCGCCGGCACTCGGTGCAGGGCCGGCGGGAGACTCAGGAGCTCGTACAAGACAAATAACTCATGTTTGGCCAATAGGTATACAAATTGCCATCTATTGTCTAGACAGGAGACGGAGATGGCGGTATTGTCCAACCTCGACGTGGTGTGACTCACAAGGAGGTTTGGCCTATGACCACACAGATCCGGTCCGAAACGGTCCAAGAAGATCAGGTACCCGCCCCCGAACCCGAATGGCGCGACAAGAAGCGCTACCTGTGGCTCATGGGACTGATCCCGCCGACGGCGTTGTTCGTGATGCTGCCGATCACTTGGGGGCTCAACCAACTCGGCTGGCATGCCGCCGCGCAGGTGCCGTTGTGGATCGGGCCGATCCTGCTTTACATCCTGTTGCCGCTGCTCGACCTGCGCTTCGGACCCGACGGGCAGAACCCGCCCGACGAGGTGATGGCGCGGCTGGAGAACGACAAGTACTACCGGTACTGCACCTACGTCTACATCCCGTTCCAATACCTCAGCGTGGTCCTGGGTGCCTATCTGTTCACCGCATCCAATCTCAGCTGGCTCGGCTTTGACGGCGGGTTGAGCTGGGCAGGGAAACTCGGTGTGGCGCTATCGATCGGCGTGCTCGGCGGCGTCGGCATCAACACCGCGCACGAGATGGGGCACAAGAAGGAGTCGCTGGAGCGCTGGCTGTCCAAGATCACCTTGGCGCAGACCTGGTACGGGCACTTCTACATCGAGCACAACCGCGGTCACCACGTTCGGGTGTCCACCCCCGAGGACCCGGCGTCGGCCCGGTTCGGCGAGACCTTCTGGGAGTTCCTGCCTCGCAGCGTGTTTGGCAGCCTGCGCTCGTCGGTTCGGCTGGAGGCCCAGCGGCTGCGCCGAGCAGGCGTCAGCCCCTGGAATCCGAAGACATATCCGCGCAACGACGTGCTCAACGCCTGGGCGATGTCGGTGGTGCTGTGGGGCGTGCTGATCGCGGCGTTCGGCCCGAGTCTGATCCCGTTCGTGATCGTCCAGGCGGTCTTCGGCTTCTGCCTGCTTGAAGCCGTCAACTACCTCGAGCACTACGGACTGCTGCGGCAGAAGAACGCAAACGGCCGCTACGAGCGCTGCGCCCCGGTACACAGCTGGAACTCCGACCACATCGTCACCAACCTGTTCCTGTACCACCTGCAGCGGCACAGCGACCATCACGCCAACCCGACTCGCCGCTACCAGACGCTGCGCAGCATGGACGGCTCGCCCAATCTGCCCAGCGGGTACGCGTCGATGATCGGCCTGACCTACTTCCCTCCGCTGTGGCGCAAGGTGATGGACCACCGGGTGCTCGAGCACTACGACGGCGACATCACCAGGGTCAACGTGCAGCCGCGGCTGCGCGGGAAGATCCTGGCCAAGTACGGGCAAGCCGCATGACTGCCTCCTACCAGTGCCCGATCTGTGACTACGTCTACGACGAGGCCAAAGGTGATCCCAGGGAAGGCTTTCCAGCCGGAACCGGCTGGGATCAGATTCCCGATGACTGGTGCTGTCCGGACTGCGCTGTCCGCGAGAAGGTCGATTTCGAGAAGATTGGAGCGAACCGATGACTGACCCTGATTACAAGCTGTACCAATGCGTCCAGTGCGGCTTCGAGTATGACGAGGCGCTGGGCTGGCCGGAGGACGGCATCGCGCCCGGCACCCGCTGGGCCGACATTCCCGAGGACTGGAGCTGCCCGGACTGCGGCGCGGCCAAGTCGGACTTCGTGATGGTGGAGGTTGCTCGCTCATGACCGCCCCGAACACTACAGTCGCGCCTATGAAGCGGGTTCCTTATGCCGAAGCGTCGCGTGCCCTGCTGCGTGACTCGGTACTCGACGCGATGCGGGATCTGCTGCTGACCCGGGACTGGTCGGCGATCACGCTGTCCGATGTCGCTCGCGCCGCGGGCATCAGCCGGCAGACCATCTACAACGAATTCGGTTCCCGCCAGGGGCTCGCCCAGGGCTACGCGCTGCGCCTGGCCGATCGCTTGGTCGACGCCGTGCACGCCGCCCTGGACGCCAACGTGGGCAACGTCTACGAATCGTTCCTACAGGGTTTTCGCACGTTCTTCACAGAGACGGCGGCCGACCCACTGGTGATCTCGCTGCTGACCGGGGTCGCCAAGCCCGATCTGCTGCAACTCATCACCACCGACAGCGCGCCGATCATCACCCGCGCGTCGGCCCGGCTGGCAACGGCATTCACCCAAACGTGGGTTGCCACCAGCGACGACGACGCCAATGTGCTGTCGCGGGCGATCGTGCGGCTGTGCTTGAGCTACGTGTCGATGCCACCGGAGGCCGACCACGACGTGGCGGCGGACTTGGCCCGATTGATGACGCCGTTCGCGGAGCGGCACGGCGTCAATATTGTCCCCTGAGAGGTTCGCTGAACGGTCCTGACCTGCGGGGCTTACAGCGAGGCGACTAAAGTGGCGCTCGAGCGTATCGAGGCGAAGTAGCCCGCTCGGACCTTTGAGCCCCAGTGAGCCCCGTAGTAAGGATGAAACACGTAATGACGACAACCGAAATCTCGCTAGCCCCAGACGTTCGTAACGGCATCGACTTCAAGATCGCCGACCTGTCACTAGCGGAATTCGGCCGCAAAGAACTCCGGATCGCCGAGCACGAGATGCCCGGCCTGATGTCGCTACGCCGCGAGTACGCCGAGGTGCAACCCCTCAAGGGGGCCCGGATCTCGGGTTCGCTGCACATGACCGTCCAGACCGCCGTGTTGATCGAAACCCTCACGGCGCTGGGCGCCGAAGTCCGCTGGGCGTCGTGCAACATCTTCTCGACCCAGGACCATGCGGCGGCGGCCGTCGTCGTCGGCCCGTACGGCACTCCCGAGGAGCCCAAGGGTGTCCCGGTCTTCGCCTGGAAGGGCGAGACGCTGGAGGAGTACTGGTGGGCCGCCGAGCAGATGCTCACCTGGCCCGACCCGGACAAGCCGGCCAACATGATCCTCGACGACGGCGGTGACGCCACCATGCTGGTGCTGCGCGGCATGCAGTACGAGAAGGCCGGTGTGGTGCCGCCCGCCGAAGAGGACGACTCCGCGGAGTGGAAGGTGTTCCTCAACCTGCTGCGGACCCGCTTCGAGACCGACAAGGGCAAGTGGACCAAGATCGCCGAGTCCGTCCAGGGCGTCACCGAGGAGACCACAACCGGCGTGCTGCGGCTCTACCAATTCGCCGCCGCCGGAGATCTGGCCTTCCCGGCGATCAACGTCAACGACTCGGTGACCAAGTCCAAGTTCGACAACAAGTACGGCACCCGGCACTCGCTGATCGACGGCATCAACCGCGGCACCGACGCGCTGATCGGTGGCAAGAAGGTCCTCATCTGTGGCTACGGCGACGTCGGCAAGGGCTGTGCGGAGGCGATGAAGGGTCAGGGCGCGCGCGTCGCCGTGACCGAGATCGACCCGATCAACGCGCTGCAGGCGATGATGGAGGGCTTCGACGTGGTCACCGTCGAGGAGGCCATCGGCGACGCCGACATCGTGGTGACCGCGACCGGCAACAAAGACATCATCATGCTTGAGCACATCAAGCAGATGAAGGATCACTCGATCCTGGGCAATATCGGCCACTTCGACAATGAGATCGACATGGCCGGCCTGGAGCGCTCGGGGGCGACCCGGACCAACGTCAAGCCGCAGGTGGACCTGTGGACCTTCAAGGAGACCGGTCGCTCGATCATCGTGCTGTCCGAAGGCCGGCTGCTGAACCTGGGCAACGCCACCGGGCACCCGTCGTTCGTGATGAGCAACAGCTTCGCCAACCAGACGATCGCCCAGATCGAGCTGTGGACCAAGAACGACGAGTACGACAACGAGGTATACCGGCTGCCCAAGCACCTTGACGAGAAGGTGGCCCGCATCCACGTCGAGGCCCTCGGCGGTCATCTGACCAAGCTGACCAAGGAGCAGGCCGAATACCTCGGTGTCGACGTCGAGGGCCCTTACAAGCCGGATCACTACCGCTACTGAGGGTTGGCGCTTGCCCGCTAGGCTCGCGCGGTGCTGATCGCAATCGAAGGCGTCGACGGCTCCGGCAAGCGAACGTTGACCGAAGGCCTGCGCAAGGCGTTCGAGGACGTGGGCAAGTCGGTGGCCACGCTAGCTTTCCCGCGATACGGGCAATCGGTAACCGCCGACGTCGCGGCCGAGGCGCTGCATGGTAAACACGGTGACCTCGCTTCGTCGGTGTATGCGATGGCGATGCTGTTCGCGCTCGACCGGGCCGGCGCGATCACCGAGATCGAACGCTTACAAGGCGATCACGACGTGGTGATCCTGGATCGCTACGTGGCCTCCAACGCCGCCTACAGCGCGGCGCGTCTGCACCAGGATGCTGACGGCGAGGTGGTGGCCTGGGTGCAGCAGCTCGAATACCGGAGGTTGGGTCTGCCCGCACCCGACTGGCAAGTGCTGCTCGCGGTGCCCGCCGAACTCGCCGAGCAGCGGGCCCGCAACCGGGCGGAAAGTGATCCCGGCCGGGCGCGCGACAGCTACGAACGCGACGACGAACTGCAGCGGCGCACCGGGGCGGCGTACCTCGGATTGGCCGCGGCCGGCTGGGGCGGACGATGGTTGGTCGTCGACGCCGACGTCGATCCGGGCGGCCTGGCCGCGACTTTGATGGCCCCAAATGGGCGAATTTGAGAGTATTTGCCCTTCTTGACCAAGAAACGCCCGTGTGGCGCCCCAGTTTTATCCCGAACTGGTGACACCATGGACAGCATGAGGCAAAGGATTTTAGTCGTCGACGACGACGCTTCGCTGGCCGAGATGCTCACCATCGTGTTGCGTGGGGAGGGTTTCGACACCGCGGTTATCGGCGACGGTACTCAAGCCCTGACCGCAGTGCGCGAGCTGCGCCCCGACCTGGTGCTGTTGGATTTGATGTTGCCCGGTATGAACGGCATCGACGTGTGCCGGGTGCTGCGCGCCGATTCCGGCGTTCCGATCGTGATGCTGACGGCCAAGACCGACACCGTGGACGTGGTGCTGGGACTGGAGTCGGGCGCCGACGACTACATCATGAAGCCGTTCAAGCCCAAGGAGCTGGTCGCGCGGGTGCGCGCGCGGCTGCGCCGCAACGACGACGAGCCCGCCGAGATGCTGTCCATCGCCGACGTCGACATCGATGTGCCAGCGCACAAGGTCACCCGCAATGGCGAGCAGATCCCATTGACACCGCTGGAGTTCGACCTGTTAGTGGCATTGGCGCGCAAACCCCGCCAGGTGTTTACTCGTGATGTGCTGCTCGAACAGGTGTGGGGATACCGGCACCCGGCGGACACCCGCCTGGTGAACGTACATGTCCAGCGTCTGCGGGCCAAGGTCGAGAAAGACCCGGAGAACCCGACCGTAGTGTTGACCGTTCGAGGAGTGGGATACAAGGCCGGACCTCCGTGATCCGGGAGGTCCATTGATTTGGGGCTCGCGGCGACGTAGCCGGGGTCGTTGGGGGCGCTCGGGCCCCATGACGCGCGGCTTGAGTGCATTGAGTCGAGCCGTAGCGATTGCCTGGCGTCGGTCCTTGCAATTGCGGGTAGTGGCATTGACGCTCGGACTCTCGCTGGCCGTGATCCTGGCGCTCGGCTTTGTGCTGACCAGCCAGGTCACCAACCGGGTGCTCGACATCAAGGTCAAGGCCGCAATCGACCAGATCGAGCGGGCGCGCACCACCGTCAGTGGGATCGTCAACGGCGAGGAGACGCGCTCGCTCGACAGTAGCCTCCAGCTCGCACGCAACACCCTGACGTCGAAATCCGACCCGGCCTCCGGCGCCGGCCTGGCCGGTGTGTTCGACGCGGTACTGATGGTGCCCGGGGACGGGCCGCGCGCCGCGTCTAGTGCCGGACCCGTCGACCAGGTGCCCAATGCATTGCGGGGCTTCGTCAAGGCCGGGCAGGCGGCTTACCAGTACGCCACGGTGCACACCGACGGTTTCTCGGGGCCGGCGCTGATCGTCGGTACCCCGACGTCGTCCCGGGTGACCAATCTGGAGCTGTACCTCATTTTTCCTCTGGTCAACGAGCAGGCCACGATCGCACTGGTGCGCGGCACCATGGCCACCGGCGGTCTGGTGCTGCTTGTCCTGCTCGCTGGTATCGCCCTGCTGGTATCGCGCCAAGTCGTGGTGCCAGTGCGGTCGGCATCCCGTATCGCCGAACGGTTCGCCGAGGGCCACCTTTCCGAGCGCATGCCGGTGCGCGGTGAAGATGACATGGCCCGGCTGGCGGTCTCGTTCAACGACATGGCCGAAAGCCTGTCCCGGCAAATCACTCAGCTCGAAGAGTTTGGCAACCTGCAGCGCCGCTTCACTTCCGACGTCAGCCACGAACTGCGCACGCCGCTGACCACGGTGCGGATGGCCGCCGACTTGATCTACGACCACAGCGCCGACCTCGACCCGACGCTGCGGCGCTCCACCGAGCTGATGGTCAGCGAGCTGGATCGGTTCGAGACGCTGCTCAACGACCTGCTGGAGATCTCGCGCCACGACGCCGGCGTGGCCGAGTTGTCCGTCGAGGCGGTCGACCTGCGCGCGACCGTCAATAACGCTCTGGGCAACGTGGGCCACCTGGCCGAGGAGGCGGGTATCGAGTTGCTGGTTGACATGCCGCCGGGGGAGGTGATCGCCGAGGTCGATGCGCGCCGGGTGGAACGGATCCTGCGCAATCTGATCGCGAACGCCATCGACCACGCCGAGCACAAACCGGTGCGGATCCGGATGGCCGCTGACGAAGACACGGTCGCCGTGACGGTCCGCGACTACGGGGTCGGGCTGCGGCCCGGTGAGGAGAAGCTGGTGTTCAGCCGGTTCTGGCGTTCGGATCCGTCACGGGTGCGGCGCTCCGGCGGCACCGGGCTGGGTCTGGCGATCAGCATCGAGGACGCGCGACTGCACCAGGGCCGACTGGAGGCATGGGGAGAGCCCGGCGAAGGTGCGTGCTTCCGGTTGACGCTTCCCCTGGTCCGCGGCCACAAGGTGACTACCAGCCCGCTGCCCATGAAACCAATACCGCAGCCGACACAGCCGACTGCGCCGGACCACGATGAGCGTCAGCGCCCACGTGAGCATGCCGAGTGGAGCGGGTGATGAGGCGGCTCCTGGCTCTGATCTGCGCGGCCCTGTTGCTCGGTGGCTGCGCCAGCGTGCCTAGCTCGTCGGCGCCCCAAGCCATCGGTACCGTGGAGCGACCGGCACCGTCGAACCTGCCCAAGCCGACCCCCGGCATGGACCCTGACGTACTGTTGCGGGAATTCCTCAAGGCCACAGCCGATCCCGCGAACCGGCATCTGGCCGCGCGCCAGTTCCTCACCCAATCGGCATCGAACGCCTGGGACGACGCCGGCAGCGCACTGCTGATCGACCACGTGGTGTTCGTCGAAACCCGTGGCGCCGACCGGGTTTCGGCGACCATGCGGGCCGACATCCTGGGCTCGCTGTCCGACGTGGGGGTGTTCGAGACCGCCGAAGGCCAGCTGCCAGACCCGGGCCCGATCGAGCTGGTCAAGACATCCGGCGGCTGGCGCATTGACCGGCTTCCTAACGGGGTTTTCCTGGACTGGCAGCAGTTTCAGGCGACCTACAAGCGCAACACCCTGTACTTCGCCGACCCGACCGGCAAGACCGTCGTCCCCGATCCGCGCTATGTGGCGGTGTCCGACCACGATCAGCTGGCCACGGAGCTGGTCTCCAAGCTGCTGGCCGGTCCACGTCCGGAGATGGCGCACACGGTGCGTAATCTGCTGGCTCCGCCGTTGCGGTTACGCGGTCCGGTGACCCGGGCCGACGGCGGCAAGAGCGGAATCGGCAAAGGCTACGGCGGCGCGCGCATCGATCTGGAGAAGCTGTCCACCACCGACCCACACAGTAGGCAATTGCTTGCCGCGCAGATCATTTGGACACTGGCCCGCGCCGACATCAGAGGGCCGTACGTGATCAACGCCGACGGCGCCCCGCTGGAGGACAGGTTCGCCGAAGGGTGGACCACCTCCGACGTCGCCGCCACCGACCCCGGTGTCGCCGACGGTGCCGGTGCGGGGCTGCATGCCCTGGTAAACGGGTCTCTGGTAGCGCTGGACGGACAGCGCATCACCACTGTGCCCGGAGCCTTCGGGCGGATGGGGGACCAGACGGGCGCCGCGCTCTCGCGCAACGGGCGCCAGGTGGCTTCGGTGGTGACGTTGCGGCGCGGCGCCCCGGATATGGCGGCGTCCCTGTGGATCGGCGATCTCGGCGGCGAGGCGGTCCAGTCCGCAGACGGGCACAACCTGTCGCGGCCGAGTTGGTCGCTGGACGATGCGGTCTGGGTGGTGGTCGATGCCAACAACGTGCTGCGAGCGATTCAAGAAACGGCGTCCGGACAACCTGCGCGGATCCCCGTGGATTCCACCGCGGTCTCCAGCCGCTTCCCCGGGCCCATCACCGACCTGCAGCTGTCCCGGGATGGGACACGTGCCGCGATGGTGATCGCTGGCCAGGTGATCCTGGCCAGTGTCGAGCAGACCCAGGCCGGCCAGTTCGCCCTGACCTACCCGCGGCGGCTGGGTTTCGGGCTGGGCACCTCGGTGGTGTCGCTGTACTGGCGAACCGGGGACGACATCGTGGTGACCCGCAATGACGCCACCCATCCGGTGTCGTACGTCAACCTCGACGGGGTGAACTCCGACGCGCCGTCTCGCGGTTTGCAGATCCCGCTTTTCGCCATAGCGGCCAACCCGTCGACGGTGTATGTCTCCGGCCCCCAAGGGATCGTGATGTACTCGGCGTCGGCCGCCGAAAACCAGCAGAGCTGGTCGGAGGTGGCGGGGCTGATGATCGCCGGGGCGGCGCCGGTGTTGCCGGGGTAATCCGGCTACCCTCGCACTGAGGAGGCGCCTCGGATGTTTCCCAAACTTCCCCGGTTGCGTTGGGACGACGCCTTCCGTGCGTTGGACGTCCTGGGCTCGTTGTGGCAGTCCACCGGAATGCCGTCGGTCAGTGCCGGTGCGGCCCAGGCGGTTTCGATGCCGTACCGGACCTTGTTCATCACCCTGCAGCAACTGCTCGTCGGCAAGGAGGTCACGGTACGCATCGGCGCCCACGATGTGCTGCTCACCGTCACCGAGCTGGACTCCGCGCTGGACCCCCAAGGATTGCCGGTGGGCCAGCTGGGTGACGTCCGGGTGGCCGCTCGCGACATCAGGTGGGATCAACACCGCCTGCAAAGCGCCGTCGCCGTGCTGCGCAACGTGCACATCCGCCCCGGCGTACCGCCGCTGGTGGTGGCGGCTCCGGTGGAGCTGTCGTCGGCGTTGCCGGCAGCGGTGTTCGACGACGTGCTGCGACAGGCGGCGCCGCAGCTGCGCAGCGAATTGCGGGAGGACGGCACGGCAAGACTCAGCTGGGCGCGCCGACCCGATTGGGCCGGTCTCGAAGTGGACGCCGATGTGGTCGGGACGACGTTATGGCTGCGACCCCGTGCCGTGATCACCGGGCAACGGCGGTGGCGGCTGCCGTCGCGGACCCCCGCATATCAGGTGCCGCTGCCTGAGCTACCGCGCGGGCTACTGATCACCGGCGTCGAGCTCGGCTCGGATTCCCTTCGCCTGTCGGCGCTGCTGCCGGAGTGGCGTATGGACTTGCCGCTGCGGCATCTCGAAGACCTCATCACCCGGCTGAGCCAGGGTGCACTCAGTTTCAGCTGGCCATCGCTGCTGGGCGGATCAGACTGAGGCGCCGCGTTGTCACCCTCGGCGGCAACACTGCAGACGTGCTCGACCTCATCCTCCCCTTGGCATGCGGCGGCTGCGGAGCGCCGTCGACGCGCTGGTGCCACACCTGCGCCGAGGAACTGTCGGTGGACACCGGTGAGCCGCGCGTGGTGACTCCCCGCATCGACCCGCAGGTGCCGGTGTTCGCGCTCGGCCGCTATGTCGGCGCTCGCCGCCAGGCGATCCTGGCGATGAAGGAGCGCGGCCGCCGCGACCTCGTCGTGCCGCTGGCGCGCGCCTTAGCAGTCGGTGTACATCGGCTGCTGTGCTGGGGCATGGTCGAGACCCCACTGACGATCGTGCCCGCACCGACCCGACGCTCGGCAGCGCGACGGCGCGGCGGCGACCCGATCACCCGCATCGCAACGACGGCAGTCGCAATCCATCCGCAGATCACCGTTGTGCGGGCACTGCGAATGCGAGCGCTGGCCCGCGATTCGGCCGGGCTTAACACATCGGATCGCGAGCGAAACATCGCAGGCCGGGTACTGCTGCGCGTGCGGCGGCCGGGCAGGGATATCGGCGAAGTGCTGATCGTCGACGACATCGTCACTACCGGGGCCACGGCACGCGAATCGGTTCGGGTCCTGCAAGACGCCGGCATGCGGGTCGCCGCCGTCCTTGCGATCGCCGCGGCATGAGAAGAATCTGCGTGAATCAAAGAAGTTGCCAAGAGAACGTGAAGAACTCGAAACAGGTGTGCCAAATTGGTGGCACGGCAAGGCGAACACGAGCTAACGTCGGAACCAACCTTCATGCAGCACCCGCAGGTAGGGGGTGAGTAATCGATATCTTGCTCCGGCGGGCAGCGTGCGGCGGTGACACCTTCAAAACCGCGCTAACCCCGTCGGCGCCTATCTGATTGCCGGACACGCAGGACGCGTGTGACGTGGAAAGAGAAACGAGTTGTCACGTATGTCAAGGCTTACCGTGGATTCCGATCAGATTCTGGACCCAGCGTCGGCTGGAACCGGCGAACAGGGCGAACCGACTGCGCACGCTGAGATCGTGTTCAAGGGCCGTAACGTCGAGATTCCTGACCACTTCCGCACTTACGTTTCGCAAAAACTCGCCCGTTGCGAGCGGTTCGACCGAACGATCTACCTGTTCGACGTCGAGCTCGACCATGAACGCAACCGTCGCCAACGCAAGTCCTGTCAACGCGTCGAGATCACCGCTCGCGGGCGCGGGCCGGTTGTCCGCGGAGAGGCGTGCGCCGACAGCTTCTACGCCGCCCTTGAGTCCGCGGTCGTCAAACTGGAAAGCCGCCTGCGCCGCGGCAAGGATCGGCGCAAAGTGCACTATGGCGACAAGACTCCCGTCTCGCTGGCCGAGGCCACGGCGGTGGTGCCGCCGCCGGAAAAGGCCTTTAACACCCACGAGGCCGAGCCACACGACCACCCCTCCGTAAAGAGCGTCGAAGTCGGACTCAACCATCAGAAAGACCACGAGCCCGGTCGGATCGTTCGAACCAAGGAACACCCGGCAAAGCCGATGTCGGTCGACGATGCGCTGTACGAGATGGAGCTTGTCGGACACGATTTCTTCCTGTTCCACGACAAGGACACCGACCGGCCGTCCGTGGTCTACCGTCGGCATGCCTATGACTATGGCTTGATCAGGCTGGCTTGAGCTCGGCTTGATAAAAGGCCCAAATCGGGGCATCACCTCGTCCGATGGTCGCGACCCGCTGCGCCCGGCTCCGCCGCGCTGGCGGTCGCGACCTAGCCACTTGGTCGCGACCCGCTGCGCCCGGCTCCGCCGCGCTGGCGGTCGCTCCTAAGATGGGGGTCGCCTGATAGAAGAAGACGCCTACACAGACGGGGACATAGCTGTGCTGTCGAAGTTGCTGCGCCTTGGTGAAGGTCGCATGGTCAAGCGCCTCAAAAAGGTGGCCGACTATGTCAACACGCTGTCTGATGACGTCGAGAAACTCACCGACGCCGAGCTGAGAGCCAAGACCGACGAGTTCAAAAAGCGCCTCGAGGACGGCGAAGACCTCGATGACCTGCTGCCCGAAGCGTTCGCGGTGGCCCGCGAGGCCGCGTGGCGGGTGCTCGACCAGCGGCCCTTCGATGTCCAGGTGATGGGCGCGGCCGCGTTGCACCTGGGCAACGTCGCCGAGATGAAGACCGGTGAGGGGAAGACCCTGACCTGCGTGCTGCCCGCCTACCTCAACGCGCTGGCCGGCAAGGGTGTGCACGTCGTCACCGTCAACGACTACCTGGCCAAACGCGACAGTGAGTGGATGGGTCGCGTGCACCGCTTCCTCGGACTGGACGTGGGCGTCATCCTTGCGCAGATGACACCCGACCAGCGTCGTCTCGCCTACAACGCCGACATCACCTATGGCACCAACAATGAGTTCGGCTTCGACTACCTGCGCGACAACATGGCGCACTCGCTCGAAGAGTTGGTGCAGCGCGGACACAACTACGCGATCGTCGACGAGGTCGACTCGATTCTGATCGACGAGGCCCGCACCCCGCTGATCATTTCCGGTCCGGCCGACGGCGCCTCCAACTGGTACACCGAGTTCGCTCGGCTGGCACCGCTGATGGAAAAGGACACGCACTACGAGGTCGACCTGCGCAAGCGCACCGTCGGCGTGCACGAGAAGGGCGTGGAGTTCGTCGAGGACCAGCTCGGCATCGACAACCTCTATGAGGCCACCAACTCCCCGCTGGTCAGCTACCTCAACAACGCGCTGAAAGCCAAGGAGCTGTTCAACCGCGACAAGGACTACATCGTCCGTGACGGCGAGGTGCTCATCGTCGACGAGTTCACCGGCCGCGTGCTGATCGGCCGCCGCTACAACGAGGGCATGCACCAGGCCATCGAGGCCAAGGAGCACGTCGAGATCAAAGCCGAAAACCAGACGCTGGCCACCATCACGCTGCAGAACTACTTCCGGCTCTACGACAAGCTCGCCGGCATGACCGGCACCGCCCAGACCGAGGCCGCCGAGCTGCACGAGATCTACAAGCTGGGTGTGGTCAGCATCCCGACCAACATGCCGATGATCCGCGAAGACCAGTCCGACCTCATCTACAAGACCGAGGAAGCCAAGTACATCGCGGTGGTCGACGATGTCGCCGAGCGCTTCGAGAAGGGTCAACCGGTGCTGATCGGCACCACCAGCGTGGAGCGCTCGGAGTACCTGTCGCGGCAGTTCACCAAGCGGCGCATCCCGCACAACGTGCTCAACGCCAAGTACCACGAGCAAGAGGCGACCATCATCGCGGTGGCGGGCCGCCGGGGCGGCATCACGGTCGCCACCAACATGGCCGGCCGCGGCACCGACATAGTGTTGGGCGGCAACGTCGACTTCCTCACCGACAAGCGGCTTCGCGAGCGCGGCCTGGACCCGGTGGAGACGCCCGAGGAGTACGAGCAGGCCTGGCACGAGGAATTGCCGATCGTGAAGGGGGAGGCCAGTAAAGAGGCCGCGGAAGTCATCGAGGCCGGCGGCCTGTACGTGCTGGGCACCGAACGGCACGAGTCGCGGCGCATCGACAACCAGCTGCGTGGCCGGTCGGGACGCCAAGGTGACCCGGGGGAGTCGCGCTTTTATCTGTCGCTGGGCGACGAGCTGATGCGCCGGTTCAATGGCGCGGCCCTAGAGACTTTGTTGACGAGGCTGAACCTGCCCGACGACGTGCCGATCGAAGCCAAGATGGTCACCCGGGCGATCAAGAGTGCCCAGACCCAGGTGGAGCAGCAGAACTTCGAGGTCCGCAAGAACGTCCTCAAGTACGACGAGGTGATGAATCAGCAGCGCAAGGTGATCTACGCCGAACGGCGCCGCATTCTCGAAGGCGAGAACCTCAAGGATCAGGCCATGGACATGGTCCGCGACGTCGTCACCGCGTACGTCGACGGTGCCACCCGCGAAGGTTATGCCGAGGACTGGGACCTGGAGGCATTGTGGACGGCGCTCAAGACGCTGTATCCGGTTGAGATCCAGCACGAGGACTTGACGCGTCAGGACGTCGACTCCGAGCGGGACGAGCTCACCCGCGACGAGCTACTCGACGCGCTGCTCAAAGACGCCGAACGTGCCTATGTCGCAAGGGAAGCCGAGCTCGATGAAATCGGTGGCGAGGGCGCGATGCGCCAGCTGGAACGCAACGTATTGCTCAACGTCATCGACCGCAAGTGGCGCGAGCATCTCTATGAGATGGACTACCTCAAGGAGGGCATCGGGCTGCGTGCGATGGCGCAGCGCGATCCGTTGGTCGAGTACCAACGCGAGGGGTACGACATGTTCATGGCCATGCTCGACGGCATGAAGGAGGAATCGGTCGGCTTCCTGTTCAACGTCACGGTCGAGGCGGTTCCGCCGCCGCAGGTCGAGGTTGCCCCCGTCGCGGAGCCCGAAGATTTGGCCGAATTCGCAGCCGCCGCGGCGGCTGCTGCGCAGCAAGCCGGCCCTGGGCCCGCGCGGCAAGAGGCGCCGAGTACGTTGCGCGCCAAGGGCATTGAGAGTGAAGCGCCCGCCCTGACCTATTCCGGGCCGTCCGAGGACGGCTCGGCGCAGGTGCAACGCAACGGCGGCGCTGCAAAGCCGCCGGCAGGGGTGCCGGCCGGCGCCAGCCGGCGCGAACGGCGCGAGGCCGCGCGGCGGCAAGGCCGCGGCACCAAGCCGCCGAAATCGGTGAAGAAGCGCTAGAACCGCACGGCGACAACTACCCGCGGCTTTTAGTCACATCCGCCGCATTGGCCTCTGCCGTGGGCGATGCTGTTCTTGCCCACTGTAGTGTCCTCTCCCCCGAGACCTGTGTGGCCCGTGTGGGCAAACGTGACTTCGCGGTATTTGAGGCATAAGCCCCATGCGTCGGGGCATCGGATGCGTGAATCATCCAGGTATGACGACATCGCGCACCCCCTACGACGCCGCCAAGGCGATCCTGAAAACCCCACCCTGCTCTACCGGCTGGTCCGTCACCCGATCATGCTCGGATTCATCGTCGCCTTCTGGGCGGCGCCGACGATGACCGCGGGACATCTGCTGTTCGCGATCGCTACCACGGCCTACATCCTGATCGCTCTACAGCTGGAAGAACACGACCTCGTCGCCGCGCTGGGCAACCAATACCGCGACTACCGCCGCGAGGTGCCGATGCTGGTTCCGCTGCCACGCCGGCACTCGACCGAAACAGTTGGCCAGCTCTAACCCGAAGTTGCGTCGGGTGAGATGGCGAATTTGGCGGTTGAGCTGGGATCTGTGTGGGTTTGGGGCCTGGATATGTAGCCAGTGAATGTGGCGTGTTGATGACGCATATTGGTGAATTTGCCTGGTAGTATCCGGTTATGGTGAAGCCGATGCGAATGCATGTAGCCCGAACACCGAGCAGGTACGTGGACAAGGCCGGCAACGTGCACCGCTACGAGTCGGTGCTGGTGCGCCGCACCTACCGCGAGGGCAAGAAGGTCCGCCACGAGACCCTGGCCAATCTGTCCAAGCTGCCCGCGGAGGCGATCGCCGCGATCGAGGCAACGCTGAAGGGGCAGGCACTGGTACCCGCCGAGGCGGCGTGCACCATCACTCGCTCGCTGCCGCACGGGCATGTGGCCGCGGTCGCCGCGATGGCCCGCCGATTGGGGTTTCCGGGCCTGTTGGGCCCGGCCTGCCGATCTCGGGACCTGGTGCTGGGGTTGATTATCTCGCGGGTGATCCGCCCGGCCTCCAAACTGTCCACGCTGTCGCGATGGGCCGATTGCACCCTGGGGCCCGACCTGGCGGTGGCAGATGCGTCTACCGATGAGGTGTATGCCGCGATGGACTGGTTGGCCAATCGCCAGGACGCAATCGAGAAGAAGCTAGCCGCCAAACACCTTGGGCCAGAGGCGAACCCAAGCCGGATGGCGTTGTTTGATCTGACCAGCTCGTGGGTGACCGGGCGGTGCTGTGAGCTGGCCGCCTATGGCTATTCCCGCGACGGCAAGAAGGGCCTGCCGCAGATTGAATACGGGGTGCTCACCGACCCGGCCGGGCGCCCGGTGGCGGTACGGGTAGTGCCCGGGGACACCGCCGACCCGGTCGCGTTCAGCGACATCGTCGAGGTGATCCGCGACCGCTTCGGGTTGACCCGGCTGGTGCTGGTCGGCGATCGCGGCATGATCACCTCCGCGCGCATCGACGCGCTGCGCAAGCTCAACGACAGCCCCGACACCGCAACGGCTTTCGGGTGGATCACGGCGCTACGCGCCCCGGATATCGCCACACTGGCCGCCGAGCAGGGACCGCTGCAAATGAGCCTGTTCGACACCCAAGACCTCGCCGAGATCAGCCACCCCGACTACCCGGGGGAACGGTTGATCGCTTGCCGCAACCCCGCCCTGGCCACCGAGCGGGCCCGCAAACGCAACGAACTGCTGGCCGCCACCGACGCCGACCTGGCCGCCATCGCCGCCCGGGTGGCATCCGGGCGCCTGCGCGGAGCGGGCAAAATCGGCGAGGCCATCGGCCGGGTAATCGCCAAACGCAAAGTAGGCAAGCACTTTCGCCGCGAGATCACCGACACCACCTTCACCTACCACCGCGACCAGGCCGCCATCGATGCCGAAGCCGCCCTCGATGGCATCTACGTGCTACGCACACCGGTACCCGCCACCGAACTCGATCCGACCGCGGTCGTAGAAAGCTACAAGAACCTGGCCCACGTCGAACGCGACTTCCGCAACATCAAAACCGACGACCTGGATCTACGACCCATTCACCACCGCCTCGACGAGCGCGTCCGCGCCCACGTACTGATCTGCCTGCTAGCCTGCTACCTCATCTGGCACCTGCGCAAAGCCTGGGCGCCACTGACCTTCACCGACGAACACCCACCCACCCGCGACAACCCCGTCGCCCCCGCGCAACGCTCACCGCAGGCCCAAGCCAAGGCCTCCACCCAACACGACGCCAACGGCAACCCGCTACGCAGCTTCCGCGGCCTACTCGACCACCTAGCGACCCTGACCCGCAACGACATTCACTACCACGGCACCAACGCCACGGTGCCCACCTTGGCCGAACCCACCCCCGATCAACGCCGCGCCTTCGACCTCATCGGCACCCCGATCCCACTAACCGCAGCGTAGCCAGAACCACCACCCCAACAAGACCAGCAAAACCCCAGGTCAACTAGAAATCCACTCACCCATAACGCCGCAACTTCGGTCTAACCTTCAACACCGTCAACCGATGTGCAGCGCGACCACCAGCCATCGCGTTCGGTCGCCAGCGGGCACCCGTTCCACCCGGCAGGCGATCGCGTGGATCCGGTCCCCGCGGCTGTAGGTGCCGAAAACTTCGGCGGCGGTGTCGGGCGCATCGCGTCCGACCGGCTGAAGCCGCATGCGACGCAGTGTCGCCACGCCTTGGGGTGGGGACACCGCCCGGCTGACCGAGAGCACGGAGTCGACCAGGCTGGGCGCCAGCAGCGAGCGCAGCTGAGTTGCCGGGCGGCGACGGTCGATGACTTCCAGGACTCGGCGCAACGCGGCGTCAGCGAACATCGCCGCCTGGCGCATCGGCACGGACATGACCGCCGCTGTCGAGGCCGCGGGCGGCCTGCCGGAAAGTCTCGTTGGCGCACTCGGCGTATGCGGCCGCGACGACGCGTGGGATGATTGCCGACATCGCGGGACGTTTCGCGTCGGGGGCTCATAGTCGGCGACGGGTATGACGGTGAAGGTGTCGCGGCGGGGTGAGCCCACTATGGGACCAGTGGTCAACGGGCACTCTCCAACTTCGAACGATGGAACCAAATCGACAACGTGAGACGGGAAGGCTGCTGGAGAGTGGCAGACGATTGTTGTTCAGTGTTTTCTGACTGCGGGACATCATCGCACAACTGAGGCTGGCGTGTTTTCGCCCCAGTAAAGGCATGAATTGACAAGGAGGACAAGGCCGTAATGGTGACCCGGTTGTCCCCGGCGGACGCGTCCTTCTATCGACTGGAGAACACCGCCACCCCAATGTATGTGGGAGCGCTGTCGATCCTGCGTCGACCACGCGCCGGCTTGAGTTACGAGACGCTGCTGGCCACGGTCGAACAGCGGCTACCACAGATACCTCGCTACCGACAGAAGGTGCGCGAGGTGAAGATCGGCCTGGCCAGGCCGGTGTGGATCGACGATCCCGACTTCGACATCACCTATCACGTCAGGCGGTCGGCACTGCCCTCGCCGGGCAGTGACGAGCAACTCCACGAGCTGATCGCCCGGCTGGCCGCACGGCCGCTGGACAAATCACGGCCGCTGTGGGAGATGTACCTCGTCGAAGGCCTGGCAAAGAATCGCATCGCCCTCTACACCAAGTCGCATCAGGCGTTGATCAACGGTGTGACGGCGCTGGCGATCGGCCACGTCATTGCCGATCGCACCCAACGTCCACCGGTGTTTCCCGAAGACATCTGGATACCGGAACGCGACCCCGGCAACACTCGGTTGGTACTGGGCGCCATCGGCGACTGGGCGATGGGGCCCGGTGCCCAGCTGCAGGCGCTCGGCGCCACAATGGCCGGGCTGGCAACGAACTACGGCCAACTCGTCGAAGCCGGCCGCCGGTTTGTCGACGTTGCCCGCACGGTGGCGCGCGGCACCGCGCCCAATAGCCCGCTCAATGCCCCGGTTTCGCGTAATCGGCGGTTCACGGTTGCCAGCGGACGGCTCGAGGATTACCGGACGGTGCGGGCGCGTTATGACTGCGACGTCAATGACGTGGTGCTGGCAGTGGTTACCGGCGCGTTGCGCAATTGGCTGCTGTCGCGCGGTGAAGCCGTGGCGCCGACGGCGACGGTGCGGGCGATGGCGCCGCTGTCGGTCTACACCGATGACCAACTCGACTCGGTCGGCCCCGGTCAAGCGATGAGCCAGGTGACGCCGTTCCTGGTCGACCTACCGGTCGGGGAGGGAAACGCCGTAGTGCGGCTCTCCCAGATCGCGCACGCCACCGAATCGAACCCGACGGCCGCCAGCCTGGTCGACGCCCGGACCATCGTCACGTTGTCAGGTTTTGCGCCAGCCACCTTGCATGCCATGGGTGTCAAGGTCGCCACTAGCTTCTCGGCGCGGCAATTCAACCTATTGATCACCAACGCCCCGGGTGCTCAGTCGCAGATGTTCATCGCCGGCACCAAATTACTAGAGACCTACGCGGTGCCACCGCTGCTGCACAATCAAGCGCTGGCCATCAGCGTGACGTCCTATAACGGCATGCTGTATTTCGGAATCAACGCCGACCGAGACGCGATGAGTGACGTCGACCTGTTGCCGAGCCTACTGACGCAATCATTGGAAGAGCTTCTCGAAGGTTCTCGGTAGTGCGGGGTCAAAACCGCCGCGTGGCGATAACATCCGTTGAGTGACCACGGCGAAGAAAAAGAAATCCAGTGCGCCAGCCGTGCGTAAGATCCCCGACGATGTCTATGAAGCCGAATTGTTCCGGCTGCAAACAGAATTCGTCAAGCTCCAGGAGTGGGTGCGGGCTTCCGGTGCGCGCGTCGTCGTCATCTTCGAGGGTCGCGACGCGGCGGGCAAGGGTGGCGCCATCAAGCGCATCACCGAATACCTCAGCCCCCGCATCGCCCATATCGCCGCATTGCCGGTACCCACCGATCGAGAGCGCGGGCAGTGGTACTACCAGCGGTATATCGCACACCTACCCGCCAAGGGTGAGATCGTGTTGTTCGACCGGTCGTGGTACAACCGCGCCGGGATCGAGAAAGTCATGGGATTTTGTACGCCGCAAGAGTATGTGCTGTTTTTGCGGCAGACTCCGATCTTCGAACAGATGCTGATCGACGACGGGATCCTGTTGCGCAAATACTGGTTTTCGGTCTCCGACACCGAACAGCTGCGCCGGTTCAAGGCCAGGCTCAACGACCCGGTCCGGCAATGAAAACTCAGCCCGATGGACCTGGAATCGGTGTATCGATGGGAGGACTATTCGCGGGCCAAGGACGAGATGATGGTGCACACCGATACTCCCAATAGCCCGTGGTACGTCGTCGAATCCGATATCAAGAAGCACGCGCGGTTGAACATGATGGCCCACCTGCTATCCACGATCGACTATCGCGACGTCGAGAAGCCGGAGGTCAAGTTGCCCGAAAGGCCGGTCGTGAGCGGTAACTACCAACGGCCGCCCCGTGAGTTGTCGACCTACGTCGACGACTATGCGGCCACGTTGATCACATGACGCAGGTCTACATCCCGGCCACCCTGGCCATGTTGCAGCAGCTCGTTGCGGACGGTTCGCTGTGGCCGGTCAACGGCACCGCATTCGCGGTGACACCCACATTGCGCGAGGCCTACGCCGAGGGAGACAACGACGAGCTCGCCGAGGTGGCGCTCTATGAGGCGGCGCTGGCGTCGCTGCGTCTGCTCGCGGCCGACACGGGTGAGATGGCACTGCCGCGACGCGCGGTGCTAGCCGCCGAGGTCGACGACGTCAAGTACCGCCCCGACCTTGACGACGCCGTCGTCCGATTGGGCGGGCCTGTTGCAATGGATCAGGTCATCGCTGCGTATGTCGACAACGTCGGCGCGGAGCCGGCCGTGACGGCGGCGATCGCGGTCATTGATGCCGCCGACCTTGGTGACGAGGACGCCGAGCTGGTCGTCGGTGACGCCCAGGACCACGACCTGGCCTGGTACGCGAACCAGGAGCTGCCATTTTTGCTTGAGCTGCTCTAGCTCGCCTTAGAGTTCGCCGAATGTGACGCATTCTTCTGCATCCGGGGCTAGATACGGAATCGTAAGTTACGGTACCGTAGCTTTACAAATGAGCAAGAAGAACGCGCTTACTGCCAAGGTCGTCGACACCAAGCGGCCGAGCGTTGTTGGCGCGGATAGGCATCCCGGCTGGCACGCGCTGCGGCAGGTGGCCGCGCGCATCACCACGCCGTTGTTGCCCGACGACTATCTGCGCCTGGCCAATCCGCTGTGGTCCGCGCGGGAATTGCGGGGCCGTGTTGTCCAGGTCCGCCGCGAGACGGAAGACTCCGCCACCCTGGTCATCAAACCGGGCTGGGGCTTCAGTTTCGACTACCAGCCGGGCCAATACATCGGGATCGGACTGTTGGTCGACGGGCGCTGGCGCTGGCGGTCGTATTCGTTGACATCGAGTCCGGCTTCGGCGTCCGGCTCGGGTCGTGCCCGCACCGTGACCATCACCGTCAAGGCCATGCCCGAGGGCTTCCTGTCCACCCACCTCGTTGCCGGCGTCGAGCCGGGGACCATCGTGCGGCTGGCCGCGCCTCAGGGCAATTTCGTGCTGCCCGACCCGGCGCCGCAGTCGATTCTGTTCCTCACCGCAGGGTCGGGGATCACGCCCGTGATGTCGATGCTGCGAACATTGGCGCGCCGCAACCAAATCCATGACATCGCGCACCTGCATTCGGCTCCCACCGAATCCGACGTGATGTTTCGTGCCGAACTGGCCGCGCTGGCCGAGGACCACCCCGGTTATCGGCTGTCGGTACGCCAGACGCGGGTCGAGGGCCGCCTTGACCTGTCCCGGCTGGATTGGGCGGTGCCGGACTGGTGCGAACGGCAGACGTGGGCTTGCGGGCCGGAAGGCATGCTCAACCAGGCCGAGAAAGTCTGGTCGTCGGCCGGCGTCGGTGACCGGCTGCACCTAGAGCGGTTTGCGGTGTCCAAGGCGGCACCGGCCGGTGCGGGTGGAACGGTGACGTTCGTCCGTAGCGGCAAGTCCGTCGCCGCGGATGCCGCGACATCGTTGATGGACGCGGGCGAGGGTGCCGGTGTGCAGATGCCCTTCGGTTGCCGGATGGGGATCTGTCAGTCGTGTGTGGTCAGCCTGGTCGAGGGCCATGTCCGTGACTTACGAACGGGCCGCGAACATGACCCCGGGACCCGGATCCAGACCTGTGTGTCGGCCGCATCCGGCGATTGCGCCCTCGACATATAAGTTACTCATAGGTAACCTACGGATTCGTAGGTTACGATAGCGTAGGTCATAACCGCTACGACGCAGGGGAGAAGACGATGGCGATCACAGACGTCGACGTATTCGCACACCTGACGGACGCAGACATCGAGAACCTGGCCATTGAGCTGGATGCCATCCGCCAGGATGTTGAAGACTCGCGCGGCGAACGCGACGCCCGCTACATCCGCCGCACCATCGCCGCGCAGCGCGCGCTGGAGGTGAGTGGCCGGCTGCTGTTGGCCGCCAGCTCAAAGCGTTCGGCGTGGTGGGCGGGCGCCGTGACCCTCGGCGTGGCCAAGATCATCGAGAACATGGAGATCGGCCACAACGTCATGCACGGCCAGTGGGACTGGATGAACGACCCGGAGATCCACTCCTCGACCTGGGAGTGGGACATGAGCGGGGCGGCCAAGCACTGGCGCTACACCCACAACTTCGTGCACCACAAGTACACCAACATCTTGGGGATGGACGACGACGTCGGCTACGGCATGCTGCGCGTCACCCGAGACCAGCGCTGGAAGCGCTACAACATCTTAAATTTGGTGTGGAACACCCTGCTCGCGCTCGGTTTCGAGTGGGGAGTTGCTATGCAGCACTTGGAGATTGGCAAGATCGTCAAGGGCCGGCTCGACCGCGACGTGGCCAGGGGCCGGCTGCGGGAGTTTTCCGGCAAGGCCGGTCGCCAGCTGTTCAAGGACTATGTCGCCTTCCCCGCGCTGACCTCGTTGTCACCCGGTGCGAGCTACCGGTCCACCTTGACGGCCAATGCGTTGGCCAATGTGATTCGCAATGTGTGGTCCAACGCGGTGATCTTCTGCGGGCATTTTCCTGATGGTGCCGAGAAGTTCACCAAGACCGACATGGTGGGTGAGACGAAGGGTCAGTGGTACCTGCGGCAGATGTTGGGTAGTGCCAATTTCAATGCCGGGCCTGCGTTGCGGTTTATGAGCGGCAACCTGTGTCATCAGATCGAGCATCATCTGTATCCGGATCTGCCGAGTAATCGGCTTGCTGAGATCTCGGTGCGGGTGCGCGAGGTGTGTGACAAGTACGACCTGCCGTATACCACCGGGTCGTTTTTGGTGCAGTACGGCAAGACGTGGCGGACGTTGGCGAAGCTGTCACTGCCGAATAGGTATTTGCGTGACGATGCTGACGATGCGCCGGAGACCCGCAGTGAGCGGATGTTCGCTGGGCTGGAGCCGGGGTTCGCGGGCACTGACCCGGCGACGGGGCGTCGGCGCGGGCTCAAGACCGCGATCGCCACCGTGCGCGGTTGGCGGCGCGGCAAGCGCGGCGCGACCGGAAACGTAAGCGGCGCCAACGGTCTCGCGGCCTAGCCCGGGCATCTGCGGTTGTTCGAGGAGATCGCCATCGTCGAGCACACGTGTGCCAGAATCCTCGTAGCTACACGAAGGGAAGACGATGGCAATCACCGACGTCGACGTGTTCGCGCATTTGACCGCCGCCGACATCGAAAACCTGGCCGTTGAGCTGGATGCCATCCGCCAGGATGTTGAAGACTCGCTCGGCGAACGGGACGCCCGCCACATCCGTCACACCATCGTCGCGCAACGCGCGCTGGAGGTCAGTGGCCGGCTGCTGCTGGCCGTCGGCTCAAGGCGTTCGGCGTGGTGGGCGGGCGCGGTGACTCTGGGCGTGGCCAAGATCATCGAGAACATGGAGATCGGCCACAACGTCATGCACGGTCAGTGGGACTGGATGAACGACCCGGAGATCCACTCCTCGACCTGGGAGTGGGACATGCTTTCCACGTCCAGGCACTGGCGCTACACCCACAATTTTGTGCACCACAAGTACACCAACATCCTCGACATGGACCACGACGTCGGCTACGACATGGTGCGAGTGACCCGAGACCAGCCCTGGAAGCGGCGCAACGCCTTCAATCTGCTGATTAACACATTGCTGGCTATCACATTTGAGTTGGGAATTGCGTTGCGGCACTTGGAGGTCCACGAAGTAGTGGTCAAACGCGGGGCCGAGCGCGAAGCGGCTCGGGCTCGGCTGCGCGAGTTTTCCGGCAAGGCCGGTCGTCAGCTGTTCAAGGACTATGTCGCCTTCCCGGCGCTGACTTCCCTGTCACCTGGTGCTAGTTACACCTCGACGCTCAAGGCCAATGCGTTGGCCAATGTGATTCGCAATGTGTGGTCGAATGCGGTGATCTTTTGCGGTCATTTTCCTGATGGTGCCGAGAAGTTCACCAAGACCGACATGGTCGGGGAGACGAAGGGGCAGTGGTACCTGCGGCAGATGTTGGGTAGTGCCAATTTCAATGCCGGGCCTGCGTTGCGGTTTATGAGCGGCAACCTGTGTCATCAGATCGAGCATCATCTGTATCCGGATCTGCCGAGTAATCGGCTTGCTGAGATCTCGGTGCGGGTACGCGAGGTGTGTGACAAGTACGACCTGCCGTATACCACCGGGTCGTTTTTGGTGCAGTACGGCAAGACGTGGCGGACGTTGGCGAAGCTGTCGCTGCCGAATAGGTATTTGCGTGACGACGCTGACGATGCGCCGGAGACCCGCAGTGAGCGGATGTTCGCTGGGCTGGAGCCGGGGTTCGCGGGCACTGACCCGGCGACGGGGCGTCGGCGCGGGCTCAAGACCGCGATCGCCACCGTGCGCGGTTGGCGGCGCGGCAAGCGCGGCGCGGCCGGAAAGGTAAGCGGCGCCAGGGCTTGGGTAGCGCCCGTCACGCTCCAATATTCGCAACCAACCAGCGGTGCAGGTCGGCCAGTCGGGCCAACCGCGCGGCGCTGAAGGCGACCAGGCGATGTGTGGAGACGTCGGCCGGCAGCTCTTCGGCCCAGCGGAGTTGAAACATCGCTTTGTGGCGCAACAGGTTTGCACCGGGGTGCTCGCTCGAATATGGCGCTGGTACGCGTTTGAGGTCGGCACCAGCGACGTCGACGTCGCGGGTGCCGCACCGAATGTCATTGATCAGCCGGCATAACTCGGCAGCGGTGCGGGTGTTACCGACCACGGTGCGCCAGCGGTCCGTCGACGCGAACGTCACGCCCGAGGCGAACCCGATCCGGTCCGGGTCCAGCATGAGAAACAGGGTGGGCGCCGTCTTTTTCGGTGTCCCCTCCCACCAGCGAAACAGCAAATGGTCCTTGTAGCGCGGGCCGTGCGGGTCGAAGCGCACGTCGCGGTGGATCGGGGCAATGGACCCGTTGACCTTCGAGATGGCCACCAGGCCAGGCGAAACGTGCTCCGCTAGCCACGCACCGAGGTCGTCGACGAGGTTGCGGGCCGGGTCGAGCAGGTTCTGCTCCCAGCATCTGCGCTGGGCGGCAAAGCTCGTCGAGTCGAGGGTCGGCAGACGCGCCAGCAGCGCCAGCCCGTCAGGCGGAAAACCGTTGAACGTCATGACTGCCCGCTCACAAAGCGGCGGGCCTCGTCAATGAGTCCGACCCATCTGGCCTCGTCGCGATCGTCGATGAGGACCCACTCTCGGAAGGTGCGCCCGGCCGGGGCAAACGGTTTGCCCCGGCCGGCGTCGATGAGTTGCTCGACGCGGTGGCGGGGGAGCTTGACGATGAGGTCACCGGTGCGGTGGTCGCAAGAAGCGAAGAACGCTCCGCCGACACGTAGGCACGGGAAGCCCATCATGGTGCCGGTCGCCACTCCGGGTTGGGTCAGGGCGGTGGTGGCGACGTCGTGGAACAAGTCGGTGGGGTGGTCAGGCATTGGTGGTCTCCGATTCGACGTGGAGCAAGTAGCCGGTGGCCGCGAGCCAGCGCGGCCAGGCCTCCGGGGGGCCGTCGACGATCACATCACCGCTTGCGCGGCCGTCGTCCCAGCCGAGTTCGCCTGCGGCCCAACGGTCGAGAAAGCCCGCTGTGGTCCGGACGATCAGTTCGGCGCCGGGGGCAGCGCCTGGTTCCTGGCTGAGCCGGCCGGCGGCGAAACGCAGGGTGGTGGGCCGGTCATCCACAACGAGCTGGAACTGCCCGTCGGCCACCGTCGCAATGCCATCGACGTAGGTGACGTCGAAACACTGCTCAGTCGCGCCATCGGCTGTGGGATCGGCGAGGTAACCGACACCCCATCGCCGCAGCGCGCACAGGGCGTCATCGAGCGCGTGTCCCCGCTCGGTCAGGGCGTAGACGACGCCCCCGCCCACCGCACCGGGCTGGCGCGCGACCAGGCCGGCCAGCTCGAGCCGCCGCAGCCGGTCGGCGAGCACGCTGGTGCCGATGCCCGGAAGCCGGCCGAGCAACTCGCCGTAGCGGTGCGGCCGTGCAAGCAGTTCCTGAACGATCACCAGGGTCCACCGCTCACCGACCACATCAAGCGCGCGAGCCAGCGGACAGAATCGTGCGTAGCCGCGCCAAGGCCCCTTGGGCATTCCCGATCGCTTTCAGGACGGCGGCCGCAACGCCATCATGTCCACACAACTCATTGCCCTCCTCCCACTGCCGGAGGATGCCGGCGCCCGACTGCCGCAGGTAGGTGCGGCAGGTCCGTTCGACACAATACCTCTTATGATGAGAACTTACTCTCATAATAAGAGTGATGGCAAGGCTCCCCGCCGGAGTCCGGCGAACTCGGAATGTAGCTGGTTGGTGCTCCCCGAGCGTCGCCAGTAGCCTCCGGGTGGCGGCGACGCGGAGCACAGCTGTTCCGGACAAGGCGCACAGCTGTTCCGGACAAGGAGTCCAGCGCGGCCATTCGGGGTCGGCCGGTGGTCCCATGTGTCCGCAGCCGCGTGGACAGTCCTTGCTCGCCTCAGCGAGGTCGGCGAACGTCAGCAGCACGTCATCGGGCTGGATGTGGGCCAACCCGAACGAGCGCATCCCCGGAGTGTCGATCACCAAACCGGTGACCCCGAGCGGCCGCATCAAAGGAAGAGCCACTGACTGTGTCGAGGTGTGCGACAAGTACAACCTGCCGTACACCACTGGGTCTTTCTTGGTCCAGTACGGCAAGACCTGGCGGAGTTGGCGAAGCTGTCGCTGCCGAATAAGTATTTGCGCGACGACGCCGACGACGCGCCGGAGACCCGCAGTGAGCGGATGTTCGCTGAGTTGGAGCCGGGTTTCGCGGGCACTGATCCGGCGATGGGACGTCGGCGCGGGCTCAAGAACGCGATCGCCACCGTGCGGGGTTGGCTACGCGACAAGCGCGGCGCTGCTGGAAAGGGCTTGGTCGTCTAGACCGAAGTTGCGGCGTTATGGGTGAGTGGATTTCTAGTTGACCTGGGGTTTTGCTGGTCTTGTTGGGGTGGTGGTTCTGGCTACGCTGCGGTTAGTGGGATCGGGGTGCCGATGAGGTCGAAGGCGCGGCGTTGATCGGGGGTGGGTTCGGCCAAGGTGGGCACCGTGGCGTTGGTGCCGTGGTAGTGAATGTCGTTGCGGGTCAGGGTCGCTAGGTGGTCGAGTAGGCCGCGGAAGCTGCGTAGCGGGTTGCCGTTGGCGTCGTGTTGGGTGGAGGCCTTGGCTTGGGCCTGCGGTGAGCGTTGCGCGGGGGCGACGGGGTTGTCGCGGGTGGGTGGGTGTTCGTCGGTGAAGGTCAGTGGCGCCCAGGCTTTGCGCAGGTGCCAGATGAGGTAGCAGGCTAGCAGGCAGATCAGTACGTGGGCGCGGACGCGCTCGTCGAGGCGGTGGTGAATGGGTCGTAGATCCAGGTCGTCGGTTTTGATGTTGCGGAAGTCGCGTTCGACGTGGGCCAGGTTCTTGTAGCTTTCTACGACCGCGGTCGGATCGAGTTCGGTGGCGGGTACCGGTGTGCGTAGCACGTAGATGCCATCGAGGGCGGCTTCGGCATCGATGGCGGCCTGGTCGCGGTGGTAGGTGAAGGTGGTGTCGGTGATCTCGCGGCGAAAGTGCTTGCCTACTTTGCGTTTGGCGATTACCCGGCCGATGGCCTCGCCGATTTTGCCCGCTCCGCGCAGGCGCCCGGATGCCACCCGGGCGGCGATGGCGGCCAGGTCGGCGTCGGTGGCGGCCAGCAGTTCGTTGCGTTTGCGGGCCCGCTCGGTGGCCAGGGCGGGGTTGCGGCAAGCGATCAACCGTTCCCCCGGGTAGTCGGGGTGGCTGATCTCGGCGAGGTCTTGGGTGTCGAACAGGCTCATTTGCAGCGGTCCCTGCTCGGCGGCCAGTGTGGCGATATCCGGGGCGCGTAGCGCCGTGATCCACCCGAAAGCCGTTGCGGTGTCGGGGCTGTCGTTGAGCTTGCGCAGCGCGTCGATGCGCGCGGAGGTGATCATGCCGCGATCGCCGACCAGCACCAGCCGGGTCAACCCGAAGCGGTCGCGGATCACCTCGACGATGTCGCTGAACGCGACCGGGTCGGCGGTGTCCCCGGGCACTACCCGTACCGCCACCGGGCGCCCGGCCGGGTCGGTGAGCACCCCGTATTCAATCTGCGGCAGGCCCTTCTTGCCGTCGCGGGAATAGCCATAGGCGGCCAGCTCACAGCACCGCCCGGTCACCCACGAGCTGGTCAGATCAAACAACGCCATCCGGCTTGGGTTCGCCTCTGGCCCAAGGTGTTTGGCGGCTAGCTTCTTCTCGATTGCGTCCTGGCGATTGGCCAACCAGTCCATCGCGGCATACACCTCATCGGTAGACGCATCTGCCACCGCCAGGTCGGGCCCCAGGGTGCAATCGGCCCATCGCGACAGCGTGGACAGTTTGGAGGCCGGGCGGATCACCCGCGAGATAATCAACCCCAGCACCAGGTCCCGAGATCGGCAGGCCGGGCCCAACAGGCCCGGAAACCCCAATCGGCGGGCCATCGCGGCGACCGCGGCCACATGCCCGTGCGGCAGCGAGCGAGTGATGGTGCACGCCGCCTCGGCGGGTACCAGTGCCTGCCCCTTCAGCGTTGCCTCGATCGCGGCGATCGCCTCCGCGGGCAGCTTGGACAGATTGGCCAGGGTCTCGTGGCGGACCTTCTTGCCCTCGCGGTAGGTGCGGCGCACCAGCACCGACTCGTAGCGGTGCACGTTGCCGGCCTTGTCCACGTACCTGCTCGGTGTTCGGGCTACATGCATTCGCATCGGCTTCACCATAACCGGATACTACCAGGCAAATTCACCAATATGCGTCATCAACACGCCACATTCACTGGCTACATATCCAGGCCCCAAACCCACACAGATCCCAGCTCAACCGCCAAATTCGCCATCTCACCCGACGCAACTTCGGTCTAGATCGCTGACTGGCAAACAGCCGCGAGATCGACATTTTGCAGACAAAGTGCGAGAGGCGACCTGCAAAACGTCGATCTCGCTACGGTTGCTGGCGTGCGGTGCTGAGCAGCTCGGGATTGCTCTCGACGACCATCAGCGATGACGGCCTGACGTATGTCGGGCCGACATGAGATTCGGCCTCGGCCTGATAGACCTTCCAGCTGTCGAGCCCTGTCGCGAAGCCGTTGATCAGAACCGGCCTTTCGCCGATGGCGGCCAGCAACGCGGCGAGCAGCTCGGCGTACGGCTTCGTGCTGTCGTAGCGCACCCGTACACCCTGGAACTGCGTTTCAGATACCGTGCCCTAGTCGAGCCGCTCGATGATGGTGGCGTTGGCCATGCCGCCGCCTTCGCACATCGTCTGCAGCCCGTAGCGCCCACCGCGTTGCTGCAGCGCGTTGACCAGCGTGGTCATGATGCGGGCGCCGCTGGCGCCCAGCGGGTGGCCGATCGCGATGGCGCCGCCGTTGACGTTGGTCCTGGCCAGATCGGCGCCGGTGTCGTGCGCCCAGGCGAGCACGACGGGTGCAAACGCCTCATTGACCTCGAACAGGTCGATATCGGCGAGCGTCAGGCCGGCACGTTGTAGAGCTTTTGCGGTGGCCGGGATGACTCCGGTCAGCATGTACAGCGGGTCGGAGCCCACCACCGTTGTGGTGTGGATGCGCGCCAGTGGCCGCAGGCCCAGGTTCTTGGCGACCTCGCTGCTGGTGATCATGACCGCGGCGCTGCCGTCAGACAGGGGCGAGGAGTTACCCGCCGTGATCTCCCAATTGATCTGTGGGAAGCGGGCTTTCATCGTCTCGTTGTAAAACGCGGGTGGCAGTGGGGCCAGTGTCTCGACCGTCGTGCCGGGCCGGATGATCTCGTCGGTGGTAAGCCCGGCTATCGGGACGAGTTCGTTGTCGAAGAGTCCGTCCTTGGTGGCTCGGGCGGCCTTGTCATGGCTTGCCGCGGAGAACTCGTCGAGCTGGGTGCGCGACAAGCCCCACCGCGCGGCAATCAGCTCGGCGCTGATTCCTTGCGGCACCAAGCCATCGGGATAGCGCCGCGCCATGTCCTCGCCGAACGGGTTGCTGCCCGGCAGCACCGACGAGCCCATCGGAACGCGGCCCATCGACTCCACACCCGCGGCCACCACGATGTCGTAGGCCCCGGAGAGCACGCCCTGTGCGGCGAAACTGATGGCCTGTTGGCTGCTGCCGCACTGGCGGTCCACAGTGGTTCCGGGGACCGACTCGGGGAAACCGGCTCCGAGCAAGGCGTTACGGGCGATGTTGACAGCCTGGTCACCGACCTGGGTGACGGCGCCGGCGATCACGTCGTCGATCTGGACCGGGTCCACGCCGGTCCGGTTGACAAGTTCGCGCAGGCTGTGGGCCAGCAGGTCGGCCGGCAGCACGTCGTGCAGCGCGCCGCCGGCCTTGCCCTTGCCAATGGGGGTGCGGACAGCGCCGACGATGACGGCGTCACGGGACATGGCTCCTCCTCGAAGCTAAGTATCGATCGCTATACCCAGCTATAACATCTGGGTATACTAAACGCAACCCAGAGGGGGAGGTGATTTACGTGACACTGCTGCAGGGCCCACTCGCTGACCGGGACGCTTGGTCGGCGATCGGGGAATGCGCGATCGAGAGGACCATGGCGGTCGTCGGCACCAAATCCGCAATGCTCATCATGCGCGAGGCCTACTACGGCACAACCCGTTTCGACGACTTCGCGCGCCGGGTGGGCATCACCAAGGCCGCCACCTCCGCCCGGCTGGCCGAACTGGTCGGCATCGGCCTGCTGCGGCGCCAGCCCTACCGAGAGCCCGGGCAGCGTGGCCGTGACGAGTACGTGCTCACCGACACCGGCATCGCGTTTATGCCGGTGGTCTGGGCGATGTTCCAATGGGGGCAGCGGCACCTGCCGGGCCGCGACCGGCTTCGGTTGACTCATCTGGGCTGCGGCGCCGACGCGGAGGTCCAAATGCGCTGCGCCGACGGGCACCTGGTGCCACCCGACGAGCTCGGCATGCGGTTGGTGTCCCGGTCTGGCCGTCGCGAGGGTGCGTAAACGTACGCGTTTAGCGGCGTGTCGGTGTACAGACACGCACCCTCGCGGGCCGTCAAGTCTCCCTGAGCGTCGCGAGTAGCCGCCGGGTCGCGGCCACGCGGCGCACAGCCGTTCCGGACAAGCCGTCCAGCGCACATTCGGGGTCGGCCGGCGGTCCCATGTGTCCGCAGCCGCGCGGACAGTCCTGAGTCGCCTCTGCGAGGTCGGAGAACGCCAACAGCACGTCGTCGGGCCGGATATGGGCCAACCCGAACGATCGGATCCCCGGAGTGTCGACCACCCAACCCGAACCTTCGAGTGGCAGCGCCACCGACTGCGTGGAAGTATGTCGTCCGCGGCCGATCTCCGTGACTTCGCCGACCGCCCGATCGGCTTCGGGCACAAGACGATTCACCAATGTCGACTTGCCGACCCCAGAATGTCCAAGCAGCACGGTGATGTTGCGATCGAGCAGGTCCGCCACCGCGAGCAAGGGATCGTCCACACCCGCGGCGATCACCGTCAGGTCCAGGTCCACGAACTGCTCGGCGAACGGTCCGGGTGGGGCCAGGTCGGTCTTCGTCAGGCACAGAATGGGTGTCAGGCCACCGGCGTAGGCGGCGATCAACGCGCGATCGACTAGGCCGGTGCGCGGTGGCGGGTCCGCGAGCGCCACCACGATCAGCAGTTGGTCTGCGTTGGCGACCACCACGCGTTCAGTGGGGTCGGTGTCATCGGCGGTGCGCCGCAACACCGTTCGTCGCTCGCCCCGCCGCACGATGCGGGCCAGCGTGTCCGGGCGTCCGGACAGATCGCCGACGATGTCGACGTCGTCGCCGACGACGATCGGGGTGCGGCCGAGCTCGCGTGCCCGCATCGCGGTGACCCGACGAGCCGGGTCTCCGCCCAGCACGCAGCCCCACCGGCCGCGGTCGACGCTCACCACCATGGCGGCCTCGGCGTCGGCGTGCTCGGGACGGGTTTTGGTCCGTGGTCGCGAACCGCGACCAGAGCGGACCTTGACATCGGACTCGTCGTAGTCGCCCGGTCTCAACCCGACCCCCGGACCATATCGGCCCATAGTTGCGGGAACTCAGGCAGAGTCTTGGTGGTGGCGGCGATGTCGTCGACCTGGACTCCGGCGACCCGTAGCCCGATGATCGCACCGGCCATCGCCATCCGGTGATCGGCATACGCCCGCCAAATGCCGGGCCGCAGGGGTGTGGCGGTGATGAGCAGACCGTCGGAGGTCTGCCGGCAGTCGCCGCCGAGCCGGTTGATCTCGGCGCTCAGCGCGGCGAGCCGGTCGGTTTCGTGGCCCCGCAGATGGGCGATGCCGCTCAGCCGTGATACCGATCCGGGTGTGGCCAGCGCCGCCAGCGCCGTGACCGAGGGTGTGAGCTCGCCGACGGCGCGCAGGTCGACCTCGAATCCGCCGTAGCCGGCCGGCCCGCATCCTTGGAGGAACGAATCATTGTGGGTGACAACGGTATTCAGCCTTTGCAGGATGTCAATGATGTGCTCGGCTGGCTGCACGCTGACCCCCGGCCAGCCGGCGATGCGTACCTTTCCACCAGTGACCACCGCGGCCGCCAGGAATGCCACCGCGTTGGTCAGGTCGGGTTCGACTTCCCAATGGCGGGCGGCGACCGGGCCGGCGCGCACCTGCCAACGGTTGGGCACCGAATCGTCGACGTCGACGCCGGCTTGACGCAGCATGGCCACCGTCATCGCGATGTGCGGCGCTGACGGCAGGGTCGGACCGGTGTGGTGCACGATCAGGCCTTCGGTGAACGATGCCCCGGACAACAGCAAGCCGGACACGAATTGCGACGACGCCGACGCGTCGATGGCCACGGTGCCCCCGGTGACGGATCCGCTGCCCTGTACCCGGAATGGTAGACCGGTTCCGTCGACTGGGACGCCGAGACCGCGCAGCGCGTCCAGCAGCGGTGCGATCGGGCGGCCGCGAGCTTGTTCGTCGCCGTCGAAGGTGACGGGCTCGGCGCTCAGCGCGGCCAGCGGCGGAACGAAACGCAACACGGTCCCGGCCAGGCCGCAGTCCACTCGGGCGTCGGGGCCGGGTGCGATGCGCCCGCTGACCATCAGTTCGCGCCCGTCGCCGTCGATGCGCAACCCCAGGGTTCGCAGCGCTCCGATCATCAGGTCGGTGTCCCGGCTGCGCAGCGCACCGGCAATGGTTGCGGAGCCTTGGCCCTGTGCAGCCGCCAGCGCAGCCAGCACCAGCGCGCGGTTGGTCTGGGATTTCGAGCCAGGAACGGTCACGGTCGCGTCCACGGGCATGGACGCGAAGGGGGCCGGCCACGTGCTGCTCACCGCTTCATCCTGCCGTGTCGGCGGGTGTCATGTGCACCAGGCACCATGGAGGAATGTGCGGACGCTTTGCGGTCACCACCGATCCCGCCTTGCTGGCCGAGAAGATAAGTGCGATTGACGAGACAACCGAATCCGGTGCATCGGCGCCCAATTACAACGTGGCTCCCACCGACACGGTAGCGACCGTGGTGACTCGTCACAGCGAGCCCGACGACGAGCCCACCCGCCGGGTACGACTCATGCGCTGGGGGTTGATTCCGCCGTGGACCAAGGCCGGTCCCGCCGGCGCGCCAGACACCAAAGGCCCGCTGCTGATCAACGCCCGCGCCGACAAGGTCGAAACCTCGCCGGCATTCCGGAATTCGGCGCAGCGCAAGCGCTGCCTGGTGCCGATGGATGGCTGGTACGAATGGCGAGCCAACGCCGATTCGGGCACGAAGGCCGCCAAGACGCCGTTCTTCATCCACCGCGACGACGGCCGCCTGGTGTGCCTGGCCGGCCTCTGGACTGTCTGGAAGCCCGCCAAAGACGCGAAGCCGCTGCTGAGCTGCACGATCATCACCACCGACGCGGTTGGCGAGCTTGCCAAGATCCACGATCGGATGCCGCTGATGCTGGCCGAAAAGGATTGGGATGCCTGGCTGAATCCCGACGCCCCGCTGGATCCGGAGCTGCTCGTCCGCCCGCCGGACGTGCGTGACATTGAGCTACGTCAGGTGTCGACATTGGTCAACAGCGTGGGCAACAACGGGCCCGAGCTCCTGGAGCCGGCCGAACCGCAGCCTGAACAGATCACGCTCCTGTAGGTCGTGGACGAATCAAGGGCTTCAGCAGCGGTTGCTATTGCGGTCTGTCCGGCGACCAGGGGGGCGGCTATGCCGACGGTGTTACCCGCGTCGCGGGCCCGAAGCCTTGGTGATCATGGCCGGATTCACGAGGACCCAGGCATTGTCGCCGGCATCTGCGAAGCGGATCTACTGCGCCGCTTTCCCTCCTGGCAACTGCGTACCGGCGCCCCGGTACCGGTCGGCGACCTGCAGCGTCACACCCATATCGCGTATCCCATCAAGGTCGGGCTGCGGACTGGTCGCCTGGAGATCCGCCGGTTCGAGCTGTCCAGGGTGACACAGCAGTAGCGGTTACCGGCGGCGGGCAGTGCTACGGCTGCACATACCCCGGCGGGTTGACTTCTTCCACCCACAGGTCGACGCCAAGGTTCGACCCCGGCACGCAGTCATAGACCGACAAGTCGGCAACACCGGATTCCACCAGCACGTCCTCGCAAAGCACGGAGTTACCGGTGTACTCGCGCGAGTTCTTGTTGAGGATGACGTAGGCCGCGTCGGCATAGACCTCCGGCTTGCGGGCCCGCGCCATCGCCTCGTCACCGCCGAGCAGGTTCTGCACCGCGGCGGTGGCCACCAGGGTGCGCGGCCACAAGGTGTTGGACGCGATGCCCTCGGCGCGCATCTCCTCGGCGATCCCCAGCGCACACAACGTCATACCGAACTTGGCCATCATGTAAGCCGTTGGCTTTAGCCACTTCTTGTCCAGCAACACCGGCGGCGAGAGCGTCAGGATGTGCGGGTTCTCCCGTCCCTTCATGTGCGGTATACAGGCCTGCGACACCGCGTACGTGCCGCGCACCTGGATGCCGTTCATCAGATCGAAGCGCTTCATCGGCACGTCGGTGATGGACCCGAGGTTGATCGCCGACGCGTTGTTGACGCAGATGTCAATGCCGCCGAATTGCTCGACGGTCTGGGCCACCGCGGACGCGACGGAATCCGGGTCGCGGACGTCGCCGACGATCGGCAGGGCCTGACCGCCGGCTTCTTCTAGTTCCTTGGCGGCGGTGTACACGGTTCCCGGCAGCTTCGGGTGCGGTTCCGCGGTCTTGGCGATCAGGGCGATGTTGGCGCCGTCTTGTGCGGCGCGTTTGGCGATCGCAAGGCCGATCCCGCGACTAGCGCCAGAGATGAACATGGTTTTGCCGTTGAGGGACATGGCGTCACAGTAACGCAGTAGGCCCTGGAAATAGCACGCCGGTTAATGGGCGTTGATTGGGGCGGTTTCTTGTGTCGGTACCAGCCTCTAGATTGGGAGGAGGGTCAGGTGTCAACGGTGATGAGCGTCTTGGCGTCCAGTGACACCGCAACCGAAGGGACCGGGCTAATCAAGATGGCCGACATCGATGATGCGACGGGGTCGGAGATTTCCGAGCCTGCGCCGCTTGAGGAGACGGACGAGGAACTGACGGCGCGTTTCGAACGCGACGCCATTCCGCTGTTGGACCAGCTGTACGGCGGCGCGCTGCGCATGACACGCAATCCCGCCGATGCCGAGGATCTGGTCCAGGAAACGATGGTCAAGGCCTATGCGGGATTCCGTTCATTCCGGGAAGGCACGAACCTCAAGGCGTGGCTGTACCGGATCCTCACCAACACCTACATCAACGGCTATCGCAAGAAGCAGCGGCAGCCGGCGGAGTATCCGACCGAGGAGATCACCGACTGGCAACTGGCGTCCAACGCCGAGCATTCCTCGAGCGGGCTGCGCTCGGCCGAGGTCGAAGCCCTTGAGGCGTTGCCGGACACCGAGATTAAAGAAGCGCTGCAGGCGCTGCCGGAAGAGTTCCGGATGGCGGTTTACTACGCCGACGTCGAAGGTTTCCCCTATAAAGAGATTGCCGAGATCATGGACACCCCGATCGGGACCGTGATGTCGAGGCTTCACCGTGGCCGGCGCCAGCTGCGTGGTCTGTTGGCTGATGTGGCCAAAGAGCGAGGCTTTGTCCGTGGCGAGCAGACGCACGAGGAGGTGTCGTCATGAGCGAGTTTCCCGGCCCATCCGACACTTGCCCGGACGGCGGTGAGTCACTCGACTACTACGGGTGTGAGCAGGTCATCGCCGAGGTCTGGACCCTGCTCGACGGTGAATGCACCCCGGAGACTCGCGCGAAGCTGCGCCGCCATCTGGAGGCGTGTCCCGGCTGTCTCAAGCATTACGGGCTCGAGGAGCGCATCAAGGCGTTGATCGCCACCAAGTGCCAAGGCGAAAAGGCTCCCGAGGGCCTAAGGGAACGCCTCCGGATGGAAATCCGCCGGACCACAATTATTCGACGTGGGCAGTAGGCTTCCCGCGCTACGCGTTGGGCCGCTTGCCGTGGTTGGCTTTGCTGTACTTGCGGTCGCGCTTCTTGCGGCCACGCTTGGCCATCTCGGGAACCTCCGTAGTTCGTCAAATGCAGGGCTGCTAACGTGCGCCCGGTTGTTGTCCAGTGTCTCACGCGACGCGTGGTAGGCCACCGTTAGCCCGCATGCCGCGGTCCCGAGCGATCTTATGGTTCGATATACATGACTGATTGACGCCCGATGAAGCAGCCGTCAGCGTGCGTAATGGCCGAAACGAGTGGGGTGAAGATGTCCGAGGATGTTCGAGCCGAGATCGTGGCCAGCGTGCTCGAAGTCGTTGTCAGCGAAGGCGACCAAATCGCCAAGGGTGACACCGTGGTCCTGCTGGAGTCGATGAAGATGGAGATTCCCGTCCTGGCCGAAGTCGCCGGGACCGTTAGTAAGGTGAGCGTGTCGGTGGGCGATGTCATTCAGGCCGGCGACCTTATCGCCGTGATCAGCTAGCCGTTGGATCTTTCATACCTGCATGTCCACTCTCGGTAACCTGCTGGCCGAACATACGGTCCTGCCGGGAAACGCGGTCGACCATTTGCATGCCGTGGTCGGAGAGTGGCAGCTGCTTGCCGATCTATCGTTCGCCGATTACTTGATGTGGGTTCGCCGAGACGACGGCGTCCTGGTCTGCGTTGCGCAATGCCGTCCGAACACCGCGCCGACGGCGCTGCAGACCGATGCGGTGGGCAGGGTGGTCGCCGCCGACAGGCTGCCGCTGGTGGCCGAGACCTTCGCATCCGGCGCTGCGCGGCGGGAAAGTAATGGGGGCCAGGACCATTCGCGGCAACTTCCCGGTCCGAATGTTGATTCCTCTCCGGTGCGATTTCGCGACCGGGTGGTGGCGGTGCTGACGCAGCACCAGACCGAACTGACGGCCCGTCGCAGTTCGGGCGGCCTGGAGACGGCCTACCGGGATACCGCCACAGACCTGCTGCACATGCTGGCGGAGGGCACTTTCCCCGACGTCGGGGATGTGGCCATGTCGCGATCCACCCCACGGGCAGGCGATGGCTTCATGCGCCTCGATGTCGATGGTGTTGTCGCATACGCCAGCCCTAACGCGCTGTCGGCCTACCACAGGATGGGCCTGACCAGCGAGCTGGAAGGCCACAACCTCATCAGAGTCACCCGGCCGCTGATCTCGGACCCGTTCGAGGCGCAGGAGGTGGCCGAGCATGTGCTGGACTTGCTTGCCGGCGGGGCGAGCATGCGGATGGAGGTCGATGCCGGCGACGCCACCGTGCTGCTGCGGACGCTGCCGCTGGTGGTGCATGGTCGCAACGCCGGTGCCGCGATATTGATCCGCGATGTCACCGAGGTGAAGCGCCGGGACCGCGCCCTGATTTCCAAGGACGCCACCATTCGCGAAATCCATCACCGGGTGAAGAACAATCTGCAAACCGTGGCCGCACTGCTGCGGCTGCAGGCTCGACGCACGGCCAACGCCGAAGGTCGGGAGGCACTGATCGAGTCCGTTCGCCGGGTGTCGTCGATTGCGTTGGTCCACGACGCGTTATCGATGTCGGTTGACGAGCAAGTCAACCTCGACGAGGTCATAGACCGAATCCTGCCGATCATGAACGATGTGGCGTCCGTGGGCACGCCGATCCGGATCAACCGGGTGGGCGACCTCGGGGTGCTGGACTCCGATCGGGCGACGGCCCTGATCATGGTGATCACCGAACTGGTGCAGAATGCGATCGAGCATGCGTTCGACCCGACAGCCGAAGAGGGATCGGTGACGATTCGTGCTGAGCGATCGGCACGCTGGCTCGATGTCGTGGTGCACGACGACGGGCGTGGGTTACCAGATGGATTCAGCCTGGAGAAATCCGACAGCCTGGGACTGCAGATCGTTCGAACCTTGGTATCTGCCGAGCTGGATGGCTCGCTGGGGATGCGCGAAGCCCCCAATCGCGGCACAGATGTGGTGCTGCGGGTTCCGATTGGTCGCCGGGGGCGGTTGGTGTTGTAGCGGTTCACACAACAGTGCGGCCCCGACGATGGTCGGGGCCGCACTGTTCGGAGACCGGGTCTTTCAGACTCCGCTTCGGGCCTTCGTCCGGGCGTTGCGGCGCTTTAGCGCGCGCCGCTCATCTTCGCTCATGCCGCCCCAGACACCCGAGTCCTGGCCGGTATTCAGAGCCCAGCTGAGACACTCTGTGGTCACCGGACACCGATTGCAGACCAGTTTCGCGTCAGCGATCTGCGCAAGCGCCGGGCCGCTGTTCCCAACCGGGAAGAACAGCTCGGGATCCTCGTCACGGCAGACCGCCTTGTGGCGCCAATCCATTAGTAGTTACTCCTCACTATGTGCGCAGCAGTGCGCACGGGCGATTTTTCTTGGCGGTTAACGCGTGCACAAGAAAGGTTTCCGTACCTCTACATCTCTCTGCATGCAACCTTTTGATCGTTTCACAGGCCCAACAGATGTCAATAGTGTTACGTAAGCGCGTGGGCTATCTCACTTTGACGTTCTGTCAGACGTTCTGTCACCAAACCCCTCACTCTGTTGTACTACACTAACCGTCCTTTGTGCCGAACATTTGCGTCGCAACCTTGTCACATCTTTGATTGTCGCAGGTCAGGCCTATTTTTTGCGGGGGGTGCGACCACCGACAATACCTCCGGAACTGCGCGGAAGGTCATGGTTTCGCGCACGCCGAGGTAATCCCCGTCGAACTGACAGGCCGCGGGTTCCCCAGTGCTGGTGATCGTCAGGTAGGGGACATCGTCCTCGGTGATCAGTTGCTTGAAGTTGAACTTCGGCCGTTTTGCGAACATCTGCCGGACAATCCGCAGGGTGGGGATCGTCTTCATGGTCGTGGGGGCGAAGACGCCCAAACCGGACTCGAACGTGCAGGCGGGATTGGTCCAAACCGGCCGGTTGTTTGCGTAGGTCCATGGACTGGCGTTGGACACGAAGATGAAGCTCACACCCGTAATCGGTTCACGATTGGGAAGTTCCAGCTTGAGGGTGGGTTCGCGGCGCGTGTAGCCCCACACAGCGGGCACCGCCGCCCGGATATACCGCCAGGCCGTAACTTTGCCACCCTTATCGCGTTCGGCCTCCACCGCGGCCACCACTTCGGCGTCGACACCCATTCCGGTGTTGAACACGGCCCAGCGCTCACCGCAGTCGATCAGCCCGATTCGACGCCATTGCTGGTGGCGGTGGTAGTCGTCGAGCAACTGGATGAGCTGGTTAGTGGCGGCGAGCGGGTCGGGCGATATTCCCAGAACCCTGGCCAGCACATTCGCCGAGCCTCCTGGGACGATCGCGACTGCCGGCACAGGTCCGGCCTGCGTCGTGGCGGGGCTGCCCAGCATGCCGTTGACCACCCCGCTCACCGTGCCGTCGCCACCATGCACGACAACCAGGTCAACACCGTCCGCAACAGCTGCCTGGCCGAGTTCAGCGGCGTGACCGCGGTGTTTGGTGTGTTCGACGGTGAGTTGAAGGCGACTCTTGAGCGCGTGTGCGACTAGGTCCCGAGCGGCCGGCGTGATGGTAGTCGCGGTGGGGTTGACGATCAGCACGGCTCGCATGAGCCATGAGCTTAGGCGTGGCGACGATGCGCGCCGCGTAGCGGCGCGAGGAGCGCGCGATCGGGCTTGAGCGTGGCGACGATGCTTGCCGCGTAGCGGCGCGAGGAGGAGCCGCGCGATCCGGCTTGAGCGTGGCGACGATGCGCGCCGCGTAGCGGCGCGAGGAGCGCGCGATCGGGCTTGAGCGTGGCGACGATGCTTGCCGCGTAGCGGCGCGAGGAGCGCGCGATCGGGCTTGAGCGTGGCGACGATGCGCGCCGCGTAGCGGCGCGAGGAGGAGCCGCGCGATCCGGCTTGAGCGTGGCGACGATGCTTGCCGCGTAGCGGCGCGAGGAGCGCGCGATCGGGCCGGGCATCGAGTGTGTACTGGCGGCCCTGAGTGTGTTTGTAGGGTGGGGGTTTCGCGATTTGGTCGCCCTAGCGGCACACTCAAAGCCCTCAGCTCACACTCGACGCCGTCGATCGCGAAGGGCCCGCATGACTACGCTGACCCTGTGACTGTTCGCGCCCCGACGACCGTGCGTGGAGCCGGCCTGATCGTCGTCGTTCAGGGTGCGGCGGCGCTGGTAATGGCCGCGGTGCTGGTGGTGCGCGGACTCGCGGGCGCCGACCAGCACATAGTAAACGGGCTGGGAACCGCAGGCTGGTTCGCGCTGGTCGGTGGTGGGGTGTTGGCCGGTGGCTGCGCCCTGATAGCCGGCAAGCGGTGGGGCCGCGGGCTGGCGGTGTTCGCCCAGCTGTTGCTGCTGCCGGTGGCGTGGTATCTGGCTGTGGGTTCGCATCAGCTGGCGATTGGGATCCCGGTGGGGATCGTGGCGCTCGCCGCGCTCGGATTGCTCTTCAGTCCGCCTTCCCTGCGCTGGGCCGCCCGCGGTGATCAGCGTGGTTCGGCCAGCGCCGCCAATCGCGGGCCGGACAGCCGATAGGTAGTCCACTCGCGTTGCGGCTGCCCGCCGATCTGGTCGTAGAGCGCGATGGCATCCGAATTCCAGTTCAGCACCGCCCATACCAGCCGCGTGTAGCCGTTGTCGACGCATTCTTTGGCCAGCGTGGCCAGTAAACCACGGGCTAGGCCGCGGCGGCGAAATCTCGGGCGCACGTAAATGTCTTCCAGGTAGATGCCCGCGACGCCATCCCAAGTGGAAAAGTTGAGAAACCACAGCGCCATCGCGGCGATCTCGCCGTTAATCTCGGCGACGTGTCCTTGCACCGTCGGTGAATTGCCGAAAAGTGCTGCCGATATTTGAGTTTCGGTGACCGTGCATTGGTCGGCGGCATGCTCGAATTCGGCGAGTTCGTGGATCATGGCTGCAATTTCGGCGCTGTCTTCCGGTACGGCGCGGCGGACATTGCGGGTCATGGCTCGACTCCCAGCGCGGTCAATATGGTGGCGAATTTCGTTGTGGTTTCCTCGACTTCGTCGTCGGGATCGGATTCGGCGACAATGCCGCCGCCCGCACGCGCGAGCGCGGTGCGCCGATCGGCCGATAATTGTGCGCAACGGATCGATACCACCCAGCGGCCGTCGCCCCGCGCATCACACCATCCCACGGCACCTGCGTAGAAGCCGCGGTCGCCTTCAAGCTCGGCGATGAGCTCGGTGGCCGCGCTGGTCGGAACTCCTCCGACCGCGGGGGTGGGGTGCAGCGCCAACGCCAGATCGATTGCGGTAGTTAAGGTGTCGCGTAGTCGGCCAGTGATTGGTGTGCACAGGTGCCAAACGGCAGCGGTGCGGCTCAGCTGTGGCTCAGATGCGATGGTGAGGTCCTCGCACAGTGGCTCGAGGGCTGCGCGCATGCTGTCGATGACCAATTGGTGCTCGTGGCGGTTCTTGGCCGAAGCGGCCAGCGCGGCGCCGTTGGCGGCGTCGACGTCGGGCTCTTCGGCACGCGGTGCCGTGCCGGCGAGCGGCTGACACACGACGCGATCGGCGAACCGTGCGACCAGGAGTTCTGGGGTAGCGCCCACCAGAGCCGCCCCAGTGTAGTCGTCACCAGCGGAGGTCAGGTCGACGAGATAGCCATAGGCCGTTGGGTCGGCTGCTACCAGCCGGCGCAGGACGACGCGGGCGTCCAGCGGTGCGTCGGCGGTCAGCTGCAACGATCGGGCCAGTACCACCTTGCACAGCGAGTTGTCCGGCGCGGCAAGCTGATCCCGTGCGCGGCTGATCTGGTCGCGGTAGTCAGCCAGCGACGGGATGGCGGCGCCAACGCGGACGGCCGGCAGTGCGTCGGTTGGCCACCGGGGCAGTCCCTCGAGGCGCCGCACCGCACCCGGTACCATCAGCGCTGCTGGCCTGCTTACATCAAAAGGCAGCCCGCCCAACAACATTGGCGCCTCTCCGGAGCGCAGAGCCGCCTGTGCCGCGGGCAGGTCGCGATAACGCGTCCTTACCCCGTCGGCAACCAGTGCGCCCCCTGAGCCGCACAGGACGAACGGCGGTTCGCTGGCTATCAATTGACCGGATGACCGGTCAACCCGAGCACACAGAGCTGGCGCACCCCATGCTCGAACCCACAGACAGCAATCGAGGCGGTCACCATGCCGAACCGACTGCCTTCGGTCAGCGGCAACTCGACCCAACGCGTGATCACCGCGCGCGAGAAGTGGCCGTGGCTGACGAACAACACATCACGCGACGTCATATGCTCGAGCGCCATCGCAACGGCGCGATCGGCGCGATCGCTGACCTGCGTAACACTTTCACCATCCGGGCATCCGTGTGTCCACACCAGCCAATCGGGTACGGATTGCTGTATCTCCCGCGTCGTCAAGCCTTCGTAGGAACCGTAATCCCACTCAGCGAGCAGCGGAGATACCTCGTCAACGGTCAGCCCGGCTAACTCGGCGGTGACCAAGCATCGTTGACGTGGGCTGCTGATCACCACCGGGTCATCAAGCTCGAGTTGAGCCAGTGTCTGCCCGGCCAGCTTGGCCTGCGCGCGGCCAGCTTCGGTCAGCTCGATGTCGCTACGGCCGGTGTGCTGTCCCGATTTCGACCATTCGGTCTCGCCGTGGCGCAGTAGCAGCAGTCGGTGCCCCGACCAAGGATTGTGCAAGCCCATGCCGACAGATTCTGCCTGAGACACGCCGGACCCACGCCGCCGCTGCTCGAAGCGAGCCGCGGCGAGCATGCCAGGATGGGGCTTGTGACGAACACGAGGGTGCTGGCGGTGGCCAACCAGAAGGGTGGGGTGGCCAAGACGACGACGGTTGCCTCGCTGGGTGCGGCGATGGTGGATAAGGGACGGCGAGTGCTGCTCGTCGATCTGGACCCGCAGGGTTGCTTGACGTTCTCCCTTGGTCAAGATCCCGACAAACTTCCGGTGTCCGTCCACGAGGTGCTCCTCGGTGAGGTCGAACCGAACGCCGCGTTGGTCACGACGGCAGAGGGAATGACGCTGTTGCCAGCCAACATTGACCTGGCCGGCGCTGAGGCGATGCTACTGATGCGCGCCGGTCGCGAGTATGCCCTCAGACGCGCGCTGACCAAGCTTGACGACGAGTTCGACGTAGTCATCATCGACTGCCCGCCGTCGCTGGGTGTGCTCACCCTTAACGGCCTGACAGCCGCCGACGAGGTGATCGTGCCGTTGCAGTGCGAGACGCTGGCCCACCGCGGCGTTGGCCAATTCCTGCGCACGGTCGCCGATGTCCAGCAGATCACCAACCCGAAGCTGCGGATGTTGGGTGCGTTGCCGACGCTGTACGACTCGCGAACCACGCATACTCGCGACGTGCTGCTCGACGTTGCCGACCGTTACGAGCTGCCGGTGCTGGCGCCGCCGATCCCACGCACGGTGCGCTTCGCTGAGGCCAGTGCCTCGGGTTCGTCGGTGCTGGCAGGCCGCAAGAACAAGGGCGCGGTGGCCTATCGCGAGCTGGCGCAGGCGTTGCTCAAACACTGGAAGTCCGGCAAGCCGCTGCCCACGTTCACAGTGGAGCTGTAACAGCGCGAGCAGACGCAAAAGCCCCTATTTCCTGCGGAAATAGGGGCTTTTGCGTCTGCTCGCGCGGGCTAGCCCAGGGTCACCACGGTGTCGCCGCGTTGTTCGATCACCTTTGAACCCGAAACGGTCGGGATAACCGCCGAGGCATTCGTCGGCCGATTCACCGGGATGTAGCGATTGTTCGCCCCGGTGATCGGGTCATAGACGCCGATCGCGCCAGTCACTGGCACGAGCAGCTGACCGGCCATCATCACGCCCGGTCCCAAGGGGGCAGCCGTCTCGCCCGCGACGATGGTGTAGCGCTGGGTCAGGTTGGCCGCGTCAAAAACCATCAATGTATCGCCGGTCCACCAGGTCACCAGGTTGCCGGTTTGTGACATCACCGCCGATGGCGACGGCGGCTTGGCCAGCAGTGTGCTCGACACCGTGGTGCCGGTCTCGTCGATCACGTCGACTCGAGGCTGTGGGGTTGGCAGGTACACCGCGGTCCGGTTTTGCGACACGACCAGCACCCGCGCCCCCGAACCCGGCCGGATGCCGGGTTCGGCCACAAACTGCTGCTGGGGTTCGTCTTCTTCCTTACCCGGGCGCAGCAGGACGAGCCGCAGGTCAGCCTGGTTCCCGCAGACCTCGAGCACCGATACCGCCGACGAGCTGGCGCTCGCCGACTCCAGCGTGCATCCGGAATGCAGGCCCCGGTTTGAGGGTTTCACCCGCGCGTCGGTCTCGCCGTAGGACAACATCCGGACCATGTCCGAACGCCACAGTTCTAGGCGGGTATTGCCGGCAGACAACACCGTCGTGCCATCTGTGGAGAGCCGGACGCGCGGATCGGCGTAGCTGCTGCGGGCGGGGCCGCGACGGCCGGTGGACCCATCGATCGTGCTGACCTGACCGCATCCCCGATCATCGTGATAGACCGCGACGGCGTAGCGGTAGATCCAGGTCACCCCGCACAGGTCGGTGTCACGGGCGTAGCTCCACAGTGACGCTCCGGTGGCCGGGTCGCGCCCTTCCACCTGGCGGCCATTCGCCGTGACCACCGTCCCGCCCACCGCCACGGGTGCCCGGGTAGCGGGGCTGGAAGCGGTCCACAACTGCTGCAGCGTGGCCGGGACTTCCCGGGCTGGGGCCGGATTCGGCGCCGGAACGGCGGCCGGTCGGCTGACGGTGGCCCGGGCATCGCTGGTCCACCAGATCAGCACCGCCACCACGGCGACGACGACCGCGATCGTCACGGCCGCCACGATGTCGGCCTTGGTGCGGCGTTCGGGTTTGGCCATGCCGGAGAGGTGGGCCGGCTTAGTTGGCCGGCGTGGTGGCGTCCGCGGGCTTGCGGCGGCGACGGCGGCGCCGGGCGGTCCCGGAGGCGGCTGACGAAGAGTCGGACCCAGTGCAAGGACCCGTTTCTGGAGCGGCATCACCACTGGCGGGGGTGTTGGTGCCGGGGTGCCCGGTGATCGGCTTGCCGCCACGGGTGCGCCGTCGGCGTGAGCTGCTGCGCGTGCGTTGAGCCTTTTGGCCGTCTCTGTCTCCCGCGTCGGCTTGGCCGTCTGAGCGGCGTTTGACCTGCGATTTGCGCGCCGGGCCGACAGTGCCTCCGGCCTCGGCCGGGATGTCTAACTCGGAGTACAGGTGCGGCGAGTTGGAGTACGTCTCCGCCGGATCGGGGGAGCCCAGACCCAGCGCCTTATCGATCATCGCCCATCGCTCCAGCTCGTCCCAGTCCACCAGGGTGATGGCGACTCCAGTGCGGCCGGCGCGGCCGGTGCGCCCGATGCGGTGGACGTACATCTTCTCGTCCTCGGGGCACTGGTAGTTGATGACGTGAGTCACGTCGTCGATGTCGATGCCACGCGCAGCCACGTCGGTGGCCACCAGCACGTCGATGTCCCCGCCCCGGAACGCTTTGAGCGCCTTCTCGCGCGCTATCTGTCCGAGGTCACCGTGTACCGCGCCCACCGCGAAGCCGCGCTCGTTCAACTCATCGGCCACCTTCTGCGCGGTGCGCTTGGTGCGGGTGAAGATCATCGTCGCGCCCCGGTCACGTGCCTGCAGCACCCGGCTGACCAGCTCGACCTTGTCCAACGCGTGGGCGCGGTAAACGAACTGCTCGGTGGTGTCGTGCACGGCCAGAGAGTGCGGTGCCTCCGCCCGGATGTGGGTGGGCTGGTCCATGAAGGTGCGCGCCAGCGTGATGATCGGATCCGGCATGGTCGCCGAGAACAACATCGACTGCCGGTCGGCGGGGATCTGACGCAAGATGCGCTCGATGTCGGGCAGGAAGCCCAGGTCCAGCATCTCGTCGGCCTCGTCGAGGACCAGCACCGACAAGCCGCCGAGCTGCAGGTGGCCCTGCTGGCACAGGTCGAGCAGGCGGCCGGGAGTGCCCACCACCACATCGGCGCCCTTGTGCAGTGCCTCGATTTGCGGCTCGTAGGCCCGCCCCCCGTAGATGGATACCACGGTGAGCTGTCGCTCGTCGTCGGCGACGAGGTATTTTGCGGCGGTGGCGAGGTCATCGGTCACCTGCAGACACAGCTCGCGGGTGGGCACCACCACCAGCGCCCGCGGAGCTCCGGTGAGTGGCCGTACTCCGGTACCGGAGGAGATGCGCTGCAGCAGCGGAACGCCGAACGCGAAGGTCTTGCCCATTCCGGTGCGGGCCTGGCCAATGACGTCTTCGCCGTTGAGCGCGAGCGGCAGGGTGAGTTCTTGAATAGCAAAGGGTGTCTGGATGCCCTTTTCGGCTAGTGCGCGGACAATTTCGTCGCGGACTCCAAGTTTGGCAAACGACGGTTCAGTTGTGCTTTTGAGCGCGGTCATACGTGGTTGCAGAACCTTTCGGTGACGGTATCGGTCGTGTGTCGGTGTTTCTCTGTCGCGGTTCACGCGCGCACGAGTTCCGACTCCGATACGTCGCCGAGGCGCCGGCTCCAATACACCATCCGGGCGGGCCAGCTACGTGCACGCACATTTCGCCGATAGTGACAGCACACCAGATGCAGCCACCACCTATAGGAATGATAACTGGTCGCCAGCACGCTCCATTTCCTTTCGTGCCTGCCGACTAGAGTGTGGCCATGCCCTCGCCCTCATCCGCCGACCAGGTGGCCAATTCGCCGAGGCCACGGCTACCGGCGGATCATCCCGGCGTCAACGAGTTGTTCGCTTTGCTGGCCTACGGCGAGGTGGCGGCGTTCTACCGGCTTACCGATGAGGCGCGGATGGCGCCGAATCTGCAGGGGCGGATCTCGATGGCGAGCATTGCCGCCGCCGAGATGGGGCACTATGAGCTGCTGCGCGATGCGCTGGAACGTCGTGGTGTCGATGTGGTACCGGCAATGTCGAAGTACGTGTCGGCGCTGGAAAATTACCACCGGCTTACGACGCCGAGCACGTGGTTGGAAGCCCTGGTGAAGACCTACGTCGGTGACGCCCTGGCCGCCGATTTGTATCTGGAGATCGCCGACGGGCTGCCGGACGAGGTTGCCCACGTCGTGCGAGCGGCGTTGTCGGAGACTGGGCACTCCCAATTTGTCGTTGCCGAGGTACGTGCCGCGGTGACCGCCAGCGGCAAACAGCGCAGCCGGCTGGCGCTGTGGTCTCGCCGGCTACTCGGCGAAGCGATCACCCAGGCCCAGTTCCTGCTGGCCGATCACGATGAGCTGGTCGATCTGGTGGTAGCTGGTACCGGCGGCCTTAGCCAGCTCGGGGCATTCTTCGACCGCCTCCAACACACCCACGATCAACGGATGCGGGAACTCGGCCTTAGCTAACGTGTGCAGGTCGCGATGATCCCGTAGCTGGTCGACGCCACGACCAGCTGACCCTGGGCGTTGACGATCGCGCAATTGAGACGACCGCGGAGGCTGGTCGCGATGACCGACTCGGTCTGCACGCCCGGGTTCAACACCACCACCTTCGTCCACGGCAGCGCCACGTTGACGTCCGTCTTGAGGAAGCCCCGCTCATCTGTGTAGACCACGTTCACCAGGTCGAGGAGCTGCTTTGTTCCGGTCACGCTGTAGACGACGGTGCGCGGACTCAGCGCGGCGCCCGGCGGTGCGGCGGTTTGCGGCGGTACGGCGGTGGGTGTTCGCGGCGCGGTACTGGGCCAGGGACTGCTCGGCGTCAGGGTAGTAACCGTCTCCGGAGGTAGCTGGGGCCGCAAGGTGCTTGGCGGAGATGTGGGCGCGACACGGGGTGCCATGCTGGGCGGGGCCGTCGATCGCGGGGTGGTTGACAGAACCGGCCGCGGCGCGGGCGCTCCGACGGTGGCCTTGGTGGTAGCGCTGTCTCCGCTGTTGATGATGACCGCGGTCGCGAGAGCGCCCAGCGCCACCACACCGCCGACGATCGCGGCGACTGGGCGCCATCGACTATCGGCCGGCCATGCCAGCTCTCCGTAGCCTTCTTCACCATAGGAGCCGGCTCCGGTGGTGTCATAGCTCTCGTCGTCCGGGTAGTCCCGGACGTCGTCATAGAGGGTGTTAACTGTGTTACTGATGGTGCCAATGTTATCGACGCGGGGGCGGGCGGTCGGGCATCGCGGGGGCGGGTAAACCCGGCTGGGACCGAACCGTAATTAAGCCGTTTCGCTAGCCGCGAACCGCCCGTAAGGGCCCGTGGCGCAATGCGCCCGCGGCGTGTCCACTAGCCTGCTGCTGACACGCCTGCGACGAAATGCCAACGGAAGGGGCGACCGTGGAGGTCAAGATTGGTATCACGGAAAGTCCGCGCGAGCTGGTGTTCTCCAGTACGCAGACGCCTGATGAGGTTGAAGAGCTGGTGAGCAGCGCGCTGCGCGAGGGTTCCGGTGTGTTGAATCTCACCGACGAGCGTGGCCGTCGCTTCATGGTCAACACTGCAAAGATTGCCTACGTCGAGATCGGGGTCGCCGACGCCCGCCGGGTCGGCTTCGGAATCGGTGCTGAGGCCGTCGCGAGAGCGGCTACGAGCGAGTAAGCGGCACGTGGGAGAGCCCACCCCAGGCGAACTGGACGGTGCCCTCGACCGCATCCGATTTAGAAATCGGACGATCGGCATCCAGCCAGTACCTTGCGGCGTCGACGCTCATGCCGACCAGGCCCACGGCGATCATCCGGGCACGATGCGGCTCTAGCCCGGAATCCTCGGCGATTAGGGCGAATACCGCGTCGATGCAGGATTCGGTGGCTACCCGCACCTGTGCGGCGACCTCGGGTTCGGTGACGTAGTCGTTTTCGAAGATCAGGCGGTAGCCCTGGCTGTCGTGCTCGATGAAGTCAAAGAACGCCTGAACCGCGGCATGCAACCGCTGTCGGTTGTCGGTGGTGGTGCGTAGCGCCTGCTGCACACCGTAAACCAGGTTGTCCACGTGCCGATGAAGCACCGCCAGATACAGTTCTAGCTTGCTCGAAAAGTGTTGATACAGAACGGGTTTACTCACACCCGCGCGGTCGGCGATCTCGTCCATGCCGGCCGCGTGGTAGCCATGGTCGACAAACACGTCGCTGGCTACGACCAACAATTGGCCACGGCGCTCATCGCGGGGTAGCCGGTTTCCGCGCCGGCTCGAGGTCACCGCGGCGTCGGCCGGCCGACCGCGTTCGGCCGATCTGACGGCGCGCCGTTGCGCGGCCTTGGCGAGATCGCTCATCGGTCCTCAATCTGATTCGCGCTGATTTTCCGGGCCACTTTCCCATCCCCGCGGCCGCACGTGTGTCGCAACGACATTACTACCCCAGGCGTCCCACCGGCCCAAATGGGCGTTATCGATCGTGACAGCGAGCCGACTTGGGCGGTGCATTCGGGCGCGCCAGGGCTCGCAGGCGGAGCCGGCTGTGCGATCCTGGGGAAATGACGTTCCCGCGGCCTGTGAGCAGCACCGGTCGAGTTCCCGTGCTGCATGAGCAGTGGCGCGAGCCACTGCGTGCACAGCGCGACCCGCTCGCCCCGGCCGCCGGAAGGGCTCGGGCCGACCGCGACCGGCCGCGTCGCTGGCGCAAACAAACCTGGTTAGGACGGTTCGTGTCCACCTACGGCTGGCGTGCCTATGCATTGCCGGTTCTGGTCGTGGTCACCGCGGTGGTGATCTACCAGACGGTGACCGGAACGAGTGCGCCCAAGCGGGCGGTGGCCCAGGCCATCCACGACCCACCGGCTATCGGCGTGGTGGGTACCGCGATCCTCGACACACCGCCTCGGGGCTTGGCGGCGTTCGACGCCAACCTGCCGGCCGGGACATTGCCCGAGGGCGGCCCCTTCACCGAAGCGGGCGAGAAGACCTACCGCCTGGTTCCGGGCGCGACGGCACAGGTCGGTCAGGGCACGGCCAAGGTGTTCAGGTACACCGTCGAGATCGAGAACGGTCTCGACCCCACCATGTACGGCGGTGACAGCGCGTTTGCCCAAATGGTTGACCAGACGCTGGCCAATCCGAAGGGCTGGACCCACAACCCGCAATTCGCGTTTGTTCGCGTCGACGGAGCCAGTGCGGGCAAGCCCGACTTCCGCATTTCGCTGGTGTCACCGATGACGGTGCGTGAGGGATGCGGCTATGAATTCCGGCTGGAGACTTCCTGCTACAACCCTTCGTTCGGGGCGGACCGGCAGTCACGGGTGTTCCTCAATGAGGCGCGCTGGGTGCGTGGCGCGGTTCCGTTCGAAGGCGACGTCGGGTCCTACCGGCAGTACGTAATCAACCATGAAGTCGGGCACGGCATCGGGTACCTGCGCCACGAACCGTGCGACAAGCAGGGCGCCCTGGCGCCGGTGATGATGCAGCAGACGTTCTCCACGTCCAACGACGACGGCGCCAAGTTTGACCCCGAATGGGTCAAGGCGGACGGCAAGACGTGCCGGTTCAATCCGTGGCCGTACCCGATCGCCTAGCTCGGCGATGAGTCCGGGAAGCTTCCCGGCATGTTTGCCGTTGCTCCGGGCAACTGATGTGATGGTTAGAGCTGATCGAAGCGAAGCCGAGGAGATGTTTAGGTGTCGACATCCCAGACATCACTGCCGCCACTAGTTGAGCCCGCAGCCGAGCTGAGCCGTGACGAGGTGGCCCGGTACAGCCGTCATCTCATCATTCCCGACCTAGGGGTCGACGGGCAGAAGAGACTCAAGAGCGCGCGCGTGCTGGTGATTGGGGCGGGCGGGCTCGGATCACCGGCGTTGCTGTACCTGGCGGCCGCCGGCGTCGGCACCATCGGCATCGTCGACTTCGACGTCGTGGACGAGTCCAATCTGCAGCGTCAGATCATCCATGGCGTGGCTGACGTCGGCCGCTCCAAGGCCCAGTCGGCACGTGACTCGATTGTCGCGATCAACCCCCTGGTCGACGTGCGCTTACACGAGGTCAGGCTCGAGCCCAAGAACGCGGTCAACCTGTTCAAGCAGTACGACCTGATACTGGACGGCACCGACAACTTCGCCACCCGCTATCTGGTCAACGACGCCGCGGTGCTGGCCGGAAAGCCATATGTGTGGGGATCGATCTACCGCTTCGAAGGCCAAGTGTCGGTGTTTTGGGAGGACGCTCCGGCCGATGAGGCCGGCAATGAGCGCGGCCTCAACTACCGCGACCTATATCCGGAGCCGCCGCCGCCCGGGATGGTGCCATCCTGCGCCGAGGGCGGTGTGCTGGGCATCATCTGCGCCTCGATTGCGTCGGTGATGGGCACCGAGGCGATCAAGCTGATCACCGGGTTGGGTGAGACCCTGCTCGGCCGGTTGATGATCTACGACGCGCTGGAGATGACCTACCGCACGATCAGGATCCGCAAGGACCCGGCCACGCCCAAGATCACCGAACTGGTCGATTACGAGCAGTTCTGCGGTGTGGTGTCCGACGATGCCGTCCATGCCGCCAGCGGCTCGACCATCACCCCGCAGGAACTGCGCGAGATGATGGACTCCGGCAAAAAGCTGGCCCTGATCGACGTTCGCGAGCAGGTTGAGTGGGACATCGTGCACATCGACGGCGCTCAGCTCATCCCGAAATCGTTGATCAGTTCGGGTGAGGGTCTGGCCAAGCTGCCCCAGGACCGCACCACGGTGCTGTACTGCAAGACCGGCGTGCGCTCCGCCGAGGCGTTGGCCGCGGTGAAGAAGGCCGGCTTCTCCGACGCGGTCCACTTGCAGGGCGGGATCGTGGCCTGGGCCAAGCAGATGCAGCCCGACATGGTGATGTACTAGCCGATACCCCGATCAGGCTCGATTAGGCTGACGCGTGTGACTGTCGAGCCGCCGCCAGAGCATGTGTTGGCGGCGTTCGGTTTGACCGGTGTGCCGCCCAATCCGTTGGGTCCCGGTTGGGACGGCGGCTGGCGCTGCGGCGAGGTCGTGTTATCGATGGTGGCCGACCATGCTCGCGCGGCCTGGTCGGCCCGCGTGCGCGAGACGTTGTTCGTCGACGGCGTACGCCTGGCCCGACCGGTCCGCTCGACGGACGGCCGGTACGTGGTTTCCGGGTGGCGGGCAGACACATTCGTCGCCGGTACGCCCGAGGCCCGCCACGACGAAGTCGTGTCAGCTGCTGTGCGACTGCACGAAGCCACCGGCAAATTGGAGCGTCCTCGATTTCTGACGCAGGGACCCACCACACCGTGGGCGGACATCGATGTGTTCATCGCCGCCGACCGCGCCGCGTGGGAGGAGCGGCCGCTGCAGTCGATTCCGCCGGGAGCGCGAACGGTACCGGTGACGGCGGATGGCGAGCGATCGATTGATTTGATCAATCAGCTGGCCACCCTACGCAAGCCGACCCGGAGTCCCAACCAGCTGGTGCACGGAGATCTTTACGGGACCGTGCTTTTCATCGGCACTGCGGCACCTGGGATCACGGACATCACGCCATACTGGCGGCCCGCGTCGTGGGCGGCCGGCGTTGTCGTGGTCGACGCCCTGTCCTGGGGCGAGGCCGACGACGGACTCATCGAGCGGTGGAGCGCGTTACCGGAATGGCCGCAGATGTTGTTGCGCGCGTTAATGTTTCGTTTGGCAGTGCACGCTTTGCACCCGCGGTCCACGGCCGAGGCGTTCCCGGGTCTGGCTCACACTGCGGCGCTAGTTCGCCTGGTACTTTAGCTCTCGCTGCCGAACTCGTAGCGGACCTCGCGCAACGCAACCTTGCCGTCTACGGCCAGAACACCTTCTGCGCGCAGCAGCTCCAACTGCCGGGTCGTCAGATGCCGGGCCGGGCGCCCCGAGGCCGTGATCACCCGGTGCCAGGGCAGGTCGGAGGAGTCGACCCGCATGATCCAGCCCACGATGCGCGGACTGGAAAGCCCTGCGACAGCGGCGATGTCGCCGTAGGTGGCGACCCTGCCGGGAGGGATGGACGCGACCAGCGAGCGCACCAGCTCCACCTGCTCGTCGGTAACCCGCGCCACCGTCAGCGCCCTTTCAGCCGATCGCGGACGACCGCGGCGACCTCCTTGGGCTTGGCCTGGGGAACCATGTGTCCGCACTCGAACTCCAGCAGCTCGAAATCGGCACCCAGGTGGTCCCGCAGCGCTGTTATCAGCCCTTCGCTGACATATTGCGGATCGGCGCACACCGCCCGCACCAGTGTGGTCGGTGTACCGGCTGGTGGCAGCACGATGTCGCGGGCCAGTTCGCTCCAGTAGCACACCATCGCCGCCAGGTTTATCCGCCAGCTGTACCGTCCGTTCGCCAGTGCGATGAGGTGTTCGTCGATTTCAGTGTCGAGCACGGCGGGATCCACGTCCGCCCAGGCTCCGAACGACTTCTCCGCACGGGCCTCGGCCGGGTCTGTGTAGTCGGGGAAGGCCACCATCGCGTCGACGACTTCGCGCACTCGGGTGCCGTCCACAGCAACCGCCGGATCGAGCAGGACCAGGGCGGCCACCTGGTCCGGACGAGCTGCGGCCAGCTGCAACGCGACAGCGCCGCCGAACGAGTGCCCAACGACCACAACCGGACCGTCGGCCTGGTCGTCGATTAGCGAGGCCAGTGCCGAAACGTTGGCGTCGATAGTCCACGGCGCTGCCCACGACGATCTGCCGTGGCCCAGCAAATCCGGTGCGGCAATGGTGATTTCGGGCAAATGGCTGGCTAGCAGTTCCCAGGCCTGCCCGTGCTCGGTCACTCCGTGGATCGTCAACATCTGCACTGGGCCGGGCGGACCGTAGCGGTGCACATGAAGGTCGGTGGTGGTCACCCGTCGATAATGCCAGCACTTGCGTAGGCGGACCGGGACGACAGGGGAGCACGGCGTTGGCTAGTTTTCTTAATAGCTAAGACGCATCGAAACGCCTGCGACTGGTATCGGCGCCGCGTTATGGTCTGGCGGTTGCCGGCCGGTTGCTGTGGGAGGTCTCGTTGGAGAGGACTTCGTTCGGACGGTACCAGCTGATCGAGGTACTGGGGCGTGGCGGCATGGGCGAGGTGTGGCGCGCCTATGACACGGTCACCGACCGGGTCGTCGCTCTCAAGATTCTGCCTACCGAGATTTCCCACGACGAGGTGTTCCAGCAGCGGTTCCGTCGTGAAGCCCATGCGGCCGCGCGATTGAGCAGTCCGCATCTGATCCCGATCCACACCTTCGGGGAAATCAACGGACGGCTGTTCGTGGACATGCGGTTGATCGAGGGCCGCGACCTACAGTCGGTGCTCAGCCGTGGGCCGCTGCCGCCGGTCCGCGCGGTGGGCATCGTCGAGCAAGTTGCCAAAGCGCTGCACGCCGCGCACCGGGACGGGCTGTTGCACCGGGATGTCAAGCCGTCCAACATTTTGCTCGACGACGACGACTTCGCGTACCTGATCGATTTCGGGATCGCGCGTGCGCCAGGAGAACTGGGCCTGACGGCGACCGGCGACGTGATGGGAACCGCTCATTACATGGCGCCGGAACGGTTCAGCACCACACAGATCGACGCTCGCTCGGATATCTACTCGTTGACCTGCGTTCTCTATGAGTGCCTGACCGCGCAATACCCATTTCCCAGCGACAGTCTGGACCAAGAGATCGGCAACCACCTCTCGACTCCGCCGCCACGGCCGTCGCGGGCCAATCCTGGGGTGCCATTGGGTTTCGACATGGTCATCGCCAAAGGCATGGCCAAAAATCCCGGCGATCGCTACGACACCGCAACGGAGTTGGCGCGAGCCGCCCACGACGCCCTCGCCACGCCTCCGCTGAAACCACAGCAGAATGTCGCCAACCCACCGACTATGCCGCGACCGCTGCCACCCGCGTTCCCGCTCCCAGGGCGACAACCCTCTGCTGGACGGCCTGCCGAGCCGACTCGGTCGGTGCCGCCGCCATGGTGGCGCCGCAGGGCCGTCGTCATCGCGGCCGCTGCCCTACTCGCCGTGTCTGCGACTGTTGCGGCCATGGTCACGGTGAGCAAGTTGCGTCCAGAACGCGAAGAATTCCATCAGGTGACGCTGCCCTTCAGCGGGCTGCGGGATCCGCAAGGTTTGTCGGTGGACAATGGCGGCACGGTCTACGTCGGTGACACCGAGCACAATCGGGTGTTGGCCTTGCCCGCGGGCTCTACCACCCCAGCCGAACTGCCCTTCGTGGGCCTGCACTATCCGACCGGTGTGACAGCGGACAACACCGGCACGGTGTACGTCAACGACGCCGGCAACAAGCGGGTGGTGGTACTTCCTGCCGGGTCGAAAACCCAAATCACGCTGCCCTTTACCGATCTCAGCAATCCGACCGGCTTGTCGGTTGACAGCAGCCGCACCGTCTACGTCACCGACACAGCGAAGAATCGCGTGGTAGCGCTTTTCGCCGGTTCGAACACGCAGATCGAACTACCGTTCACCGGTCTTAGCGATCCGACCGGCCTAGTGGTGGACGGCAACGGAACGGTTTATGTTGCCGACGGCGGCAACAATCGGGTTCTGGCGTTGCCTGCGGGCTCGAAGATGCAAGCGCCGCTGCCCTTTACGGGCCTCAACCAACCCGGCGGTGTCACGGTCGACAACAAGGGTGCGGTGTATGTCACCGACACCGGCAACAATCGGACGCTCAAGCTCCCAGCAGGCTCCAGGACGCAAGTCGAGCTGCCGTTCACCGGCCTCGACTATCCGTGGGGTTTGGCGGTCGACAACCTGGGAACGGTCTACGTTGGCAGCCGCAATAGCCAAATAGTGGCGCTTCGGCAAAAGTAGGCGGTGCCTGCGCTAGCGGACTTGTCAGACCCTCGTGATGTCATGCCGCTATGTCATACACCTGGGACGCTTCGGCGCGGACTGTTCTCGCGCCGGACCTATGCGGCGTGCTGCGGGTCCTGGGCGGCCCCGGAACGGGCAAGAGCAGCCTGCTGGTGGACGCCGCAATCGCCCGCATCGCCGCCGGTGTCGATCCGGAATCGGTTCTGCTGCTTACCGGTTCGGGACGGCTCGGCATGCGGGCGCGCAGCACGCTGACGACGGCGTTGCTGCGGTCACGTGGCGCCGGCCCCTGCCGTACCGCGGTCCGCGAGCCACTGGTACGGACCGTGCACAGCTATGCGTACGCGGTGCTGCGACGGGCCGCCGAGCGCGCCGGTGACGCACCGCCGCGACTGGTCACCAGCGCCGAGCAAGACGCAATCATCCGGGAATTGCTGGCCGGCGACATCGAAGACGGACCGGCCGCCGCGGCCGCGTGGCCCGCGCAGCTGATGCCCGCCCTGAGTACCGCAGCCTTCGCCACCGAACTGCGAAATCTATTGGCGCGCTGCGCTGAACGCGGCGTGGACCCGCTGGAGCTGGACAGGATGGGCCGCCGCTGTGGGCGCCCGGAATGGAGCGCCGCCGGCCAATTCGCCCGACAGTACGAGCGGGTGATGTTGTTGCGGGCGGCGGTGGGGACAGCGGCACCGCAGGCGAGCGCGCCGGCCCTGGGTGCCGCCGAACTGGTCGGGGCGGCATTGGAGGCCTTCGCGGTCGACCCCGAGTTGTTGGCCGCCGAACGCGCTCGCGTCCGGGTCCTGCTGATCGACGACGCCCAGCAGCTCGATCCGCAGGCGGCCCGTCTGGTCCGGGCGTTGGCAGCGGGCGCCGAACTGGCACTGGTCGCCGGCGATCCGAACCAGGCCGTGTTCGGTTTCCGCGGCGGCGAGCCTGCCGGGTTGTTGGCCGATGACAGTCGGTCGGTGACGTTGACGGTGTCGCACCGCTGTGCTCCCGCGGTGGCGCACGCCATCAGCGGCATAGGCTGCCGGTTGCCCGGCCGCAGCGTCGGTAGACGGATCGAGGGCACCGGAGCCGAGGATGGATCGGTTGCGGTGCGGCTGGCTTCCTCCACCCACGCGGAGGCGGCGTTGATCGCCGATGCGCTGCGGCGTGCGCATCTCGTCGATGACGTGCCGTGGTCGCAGATGGCCGTGATTGTGCGGTCGGTGCCGCGAGCCGGCGCGCGGCTGCCGCGCGCGTTGGCTGCCGCCGGGGTTCCAGTGGCGCTGCCCGCGATTGGCGGGTCGCTGCCCGAGGAGCCGGCGGCGCGTGCGCTGCTCACGGTCCTGGCGGCGACGGCGGACGGGCTCGATGGCGACCAGGCGCTGACCCTGCTGACCGGGCCCATCGGGCGCGTCGACCCGGTCTCGCTTCGTCAACTGCGCCGCACCCTGCAGCGCGCCCGGGACGGCTGCGCCCGAGGGAAATTCGGCGATCTGCTGGTGGCCGCGCTTACCGACGACGCGCCGGTGTCCGGCCCCCAGGCGCGCCCGCTGCGCCGGGTGCGTGCCGTGCTGGCCGCGGCGGCTCGCTGCCATCGGGAAGGACTGGATCCGCGGTACACGCTATGGGCGGCGTGGCAACGGTCAGGTCTACAGCGTCGTTGGTTGGCGGCCAGCGAGCGTGGCGGCCCGGCCGGCGCGCAGGCAACGCGGGACCTGGAAGCGGTCACCGCATTGTTCGATACCACCGATCACTACGTGTCACGCACGTCCGGTGCGTCGCTACGCGGACTCATCGAGCACGTCGCGGCATTGCAGTTGCCAAGTGTCAGGCGCGAGCCGGTATCGGAGACCGAACAGGTCAAGGTGCTCAGCGCGCACGCTGCGCTCGGGCACGAGTGGGATTTTGTGGTCATCGCCGGACTGCAAGATGGATTGTGGCCCAACACGATTCCGCGTGGCGGTGTGCTGGGCACCCAGCGGTTGCTCGACGAGCTCGACGGCGTCACCGCGGATGCCTCGGCGCGTGCGCCGCTGCTGGCCGAAGAGCGTCGTCTACTGGTGGCAGCAATGGGCCGGGCTCGGCGCCGGTTGTTGGTGACGGCGGTCGATAGTGAAACCGGAGAGAGCTCGAAGGAGGCATCGTTGCCGTCGGCGTTCTTCTTCGAGATCGCGCAGTTGGCCGGCGATGAACTTGTTGCCGCGCGGCCAGTTTCGGCGCCCCGCGTGTTGTCGGCGGCGGCGGTGGTGGGACGGTTGCGCGCTGTGGTGTGCGCGCCCGACGGCGCCGTAACCGACGCGGCTCGCGGTTGTGCAGCAAAGCAATTGGCCCGGTTGGCCAAGGCTGGTGTCCCAGGCGCCGATCCAGTCGGCTGGCACGGCCTGATCCCGGTCAGCACCACGGATCCGCTGCGGGCCAGCGATGATCTCGTGACGTTGACACCATCGACCTTGCAGACTCTCACCGACTGCCCGCTGCGCTGGCTGGCCGAGCGGCACGGGGGAACCAACGCCCGCGAGCTTCGGTCCGCGGTCGGTTCGGTGCTGCACGCGCTGATCGCCGACCCGACCAAGAGCGAATCGCAGCTGCTGGCCGAGCTCGACCGGGTGTGGGAGCACTTGCCCTTCGGCGCCCAGTGGTATTCGGACAACGAGCTGTCCCGGCACCGCGCCATGATCCAGGCATTCGTCGAGTGGCGGGCCGGGTCACGTGGCGAGCTGACCGAGGTCGGCGTCGAGGTCGACGTCGACGGAGTCTTCGAAGGACAGGGCACGGACGTCGGCGACATTCAATTGCACGGCCGGGTTGACCGGCTCGAACGCGATGGCGCCGGTCGGCTGGTCATCGTCGACATCAAGACCGGCAAGACACCGGTCAGCAAGGACGACGCCCAACAGCACGCCCAGCTGGCGATGTATCAGCTGGCGGTGGCCGAGGGTCTGGTGGCGGCTGGCCCCGACGTTCGTGAGCCCGGCGGCGCCCGTCTGGTTTATCTGGGCAAGACCGGTGCGGCCGGCGCCACCGAACGGGAACAGGATCCGCTGACCCCGGCCGCTCGTGACGAATGGCGCAACCTCATCAGGCAGGCGGCCGGCGCGATGGCCGGGCCGCAGTTCGTCGCTCGGCGCAACGACGGTTGCTCGCACTGTCCAATCCGGCCGTACTGTCCGGCCCACGCCGACGGGTCAGCACGATGAGCGGGCCTGCTGGTGGCGACCCGCTGCGACCGGCTGGGTCCGATGGTGGCGCGCCGCTATTGCGATCATCGCGGGTAGCCGTGCGGTATAGCCCGTCCGAATTAGCTTGTGCGCTAGGTCTTTTCCCGCCCACGGATGAGCAGGCCGCCGTTATCGCCGCGCCGCCGGGGCCGCTGGTCGTCATCGCCGGAGCCGGAGCCGGAAAGACCGAGACGATGGCCGCCCGGGTGGTGTGGCTGATCGCCAACGGCTACGCCGAACCCGAACAAGTGCTGGGATTGACGTTCACCCGCAAGGCCGCTGGCCAGCTGCTGCGCCGCGTCCGGTCCCGGCTGGCCAGGTTGGCCGGCATCGGCTCGGTGTCGGCCGGCCCGACGGCCGGTTCGCCGACGGTCAGCACCTATCACGCCTTCGCCGGTTCACTACTTCGCGACTACGGCCTGCTGCTGCCCGTAGAGCCCGACACGCGGCTGCTCAGCGAGTCCGAGCTGTGGCAGCTGGCCTTCGATGTGGTGAACGGGTATGGCGCGGAGCTGCGTACCGATAAAACCCCGGCGGCGGTCACCTCGATGGTGCTGCGGTTGTGGAGTCAGCTCGCCGAGCACCTGGTGGACACTCGGCAGCTCCGCGATACCCACATTGAGCTGGAACGGTTGGTCCACACCCTGCCGGCAGGCCCCTACCAGCGGGAGTGCGGCCCCAGCCAGTGGCTGCTGCGGATGCTGGCCACCCAGACCGAGCGTGCCGAGCTGGTGCCGTTGCTTGACGTCCTGGCCGAGCGCATGTGTGCGCAGAAGGTGATGGACTTCGGCATGCAGATGGCGTCGGCCGCACGATTAGCCGCAGCATTCCCACAGGTCGGACAAGACCTGCGGAACCGCTACCGGGTGGTGTTGCTCGACGAGTATCAGGACACCGGGCATGCCCAGCGGGTCGCTCTGTCGGCACTGTTCGGCGGTGGAGTCGACGACGGATTGGCGCTTACCGCGGTCGGCGACCCGATTCAGTCGATCTACGGCTGGCGCGGTGCCTCGGCCACCAACCTGCCACGGTTCACCACCGACTTCCCGTTGTCCGATGGCACCCCAGCGCCGGTCCTGGAGTTGCGCACCAGCTGGCGCAACCCGCCGCGAACGCTGCAAGTGGCCAACGCGATCTCGGCCGAGGCGCGACGGCGATCGGTCGCGGTGCGCGCCCTGCGCTCACGACCGGACGCCCCACCGGGAACCGTCCGGTGTGCCCTACTGGCCGACGTTCAGGCCGAACGTGAATGGATCGCCGATCATCTGCAGGGGCATTTCCGGCGGGCCCAGGCTGACGGCGTCAGCCCACCTACCGCGGCCGTGTTGGTGCGTCGCAACGCGGACGCCGCGCCCATCGCCGAGGCCCTGCGCGCCCGCGGAATCCCGGTTGAAGTCGTCGGGTTGGCCGGTCTGTTGTCGGTCCCCGAGGTCGCCGACGTGGTTGCGATGTTGCGACTCGTCGCCGACCCGATGGCCGGCGCGGCGGCGGTGCGGGTGCTTACCGGTCCACGGTGGCGACTCGGTGGCCGGGACCTCGTCGCGCTGTGGCGCCGTGCGCAAGTGTTGGCTGGGGGATCCTGGACAACTGCGCAAAGCGCATCGCCGTCGCCCGAGTCGGTCGCGATTGCGGCTGGCGCCGACGCCGACGCGCCGTGTCTGGCCGACGCGATTTGCGACCCGGGTCCGTCCGACCAGTATTCGGCGGCCGGATACGAGCGCATCGGTGCGCTGGCCGGCGAACTGAGCGCCCTGCGCGGCCATCTCGGCCATTGTCTGCCTGACCTGGTTGCCGAGGTGCGGCGGGTGTTAGGCATCGACTGCGAGGTGCGCGCTCGGGTGGGGGCGGCGGGGGAGTGGGCCGGCGCCGAGCATCTGGATGCTTTCGCCGACGTCGTAGCGGGCTATGCCGAGCGGGCTGGTGCGGTGTCCCGCGAATCCTCGGTAGCCGGCCTGCTCGCCTACTTGGACGTGGCCGCGGTGGTGGAGAACGGATTGGCGCCGGCCCAAGTAGCTGTCGCCCGGGACTGGGTCCAGGTGCTCACCGTGCATGCCGCGAAGGGTTTGGAGTGGCAGGTGGTGGCGGTGGCACATCTGTCCGCCGGGGCATTTCCGTCGACCGCGTCGAGAAGCAGCTGGCTCACCGACCCCGGCGAGTTGCCGCCACTGCTGCGGGGTGATCGCGCCTCGTCAGGCGCGCTGGGTATCCCGGTTCTGGACACCTCGACCGTCGTCAATCGAAAACAGTTGTCGGACACCATCTCTGATCATCGCCGCCAACTTGATCAGCGACGCGTCGATGAGGAGCGCCGGCTGCTGTATGTGGCCGTCACGCGGGCCGAGGACACGTTGCTGGTGTCCGGTCATCATTGGGGTGCCACGGGGATCAAGCCGCGCGGGCCGTCGGATTTTCTGTGCGAGCTCAAGGACGTCATCGATCGATCGGCCGCGGCCGGCGATCCCTGCGGGGTCATCGAACAGTGGGCGCCGGCCCCGGCTGACGGCGACCGAAACCCATTGCGTGACAATGTTGTCGAAGCGGTTTGGCCGGCCGATCCATTGGCTGCACGCCGCCGCGACGTCGAGCGCGGGGCAGCGCTGGTGGCCGAGGCAATGTCGGCAGACGCGACTGTCGCCGGTGCAGACGTAGACGGTTGGGTCGGCGACGTCGATGCGTTGCTGGCGGAGCGTGCGCGTGCGACGCGACCGCTCAACCATACTTTGCCAAGCCAGTTGTCGGTCAGCGGCCTGGTTGAGCTGGCCCGCGACCCCGCCGGCGCCGCACAGCGCCTGCGGCATCGGCTGCCGACACGTCCGGACCCGCATGCGTTGTTGGGCAATGCTTTTCACGCCTGGGTCCAGCAGTTCTATGGTGTCGAGTTGCTGTTCGATCTAGGCGACCTTCCTGGTGCCGCGGACTCCGACCTTGGCGACACCCAGGAGTTGGCCGCGTTGCAGGCGGCATTCACACGGTCGCAGTGGGCGGCGCGCACACCGGTCGCGGTCGAGGTGCCGTTCGAAATGCCGATCGGCGATACCGTCGTGCGCGGGCGCATCGACGCGGTGTACGCCGACCCCGATGGCGGGACCACCGTGGTGGACTGGAAAACCGGTGAGCCACCGCGCGGGCCGCTTGCCATGCGACAGGCCGCCGTCCAGCTCGCTGTCTACCGGTTGGCCTGGGCCGCCCTGCGCGGCTGCCCGGAATCGTCGGTGCGTACCGCGTTTCACTACGTGCGCACCGGAATCACCGTCTTCCCCGAGGTGGGGGTACCGCCGGCTTGCGGGGGACTGCCCGACCCCCAGGAGTTGGCCGCGCTGCTGGCTGACTCCGGCCGTCCTGCCGCCGTCTGAGCGTGGTTACATTTGTATGGTGCGTAGGGTATGCGCTGGGAGCAGGCCGATGACGGATCGTTGTGGGCAACACTAAGTCGCGGCGCCTGAGCGGTCTGGATCAAAGGTTGACCGCCCAGCCCAGTTATGCGCTTGTCGGCGTGCTGCGCATTCCGCAGGGGCGTGCCGGTCCGGCTCGCATTATCTCGCGGCGAGTGGCCATCGCCCTGGTGGCGTTGCTCATCGCTGCCGTGGCCGTTTACGTCGATCGCGACGGGTACCGAGACGCCCAAGGCGATCAACTGACATTTCTGGATTGCCTGTACTACGCGGCGGTAACGCTGTCGACGACCGGCTACGGCGACGTCACGCCCATCTCTGAATTCGCGCGCGCGATCAACGTCTTGGTCATCACGCCACTGCGCATCGCGTTCCTGATCTTGCTGGTCGGTACGACGCTTGAGGTTGTTACCGAAACGTCTCGTCAGGCACTGAAGATCCAGCGTTGGAGGAGCAGGGTGCGTAATCACACCATCGTCATCGGCTACGGGACCAAGGGCAAAACCGCCGTCGCTGCCATGCTCGGTGACGAGGCAGTCCCGGGTGAAATCGTCGTCGTCGACACCGATCGGGCGGCTCTCGAGCGCGCGGCTGCGGCTGGCCTGGTTACCGTGCACGGTGACGCCACCAAATCCGATGTGCTGCGGCTCGCCGGTGCCCAACATGCCGCCTCGATCATTGTGGCCGCCAGCCGCGACGACACCGCCGTGCTGGTCACATTGACGGCTCGGGAAATCGCGCCCAAGGCCAAGATTGTCGCGTCCATCCGCGAAGCCGAGAATCAGCACCTGCTGCAGCAATCGGGTGCGAACTCGGTGGTGGTCTCTTCAGAGACCGCTGGTCGGCTGCTGGGCATCGCCACCACCACGCCCAGTGTGGTGGAGATGATCGAGGATCTGCTTACTCCGGACGCCGGGCTGGCCATCGCCGAACGCGAGGTGGAGCAGAACGAGGTTGGGGGGTCGCCGCGGCACCTGAGCGACATCGTGCTCGGTGTGGTGCGCGACGGCCAGCTGCTGCGGATCGGTGCACCCGAGGTGGACGCCATCGAGGCCAGCGACCGGCTGCTCTACATCCGCAACGTGGGGCCGTAGCCATGGCGATCGCAACGATGCGGGCTTAGCGTGGAATTCCAGTTGCGAAGCGTTCCGCTGCTATCGCGCGTCGGCGCCGACCGAGCCGATCAGCTGCGGACCGATGTCGAGGCGGCCGCCGCCGGATGGGCGGAGGCGGCGCTGCTGCGCGTGGATTCCCGCAATCAGGTGTTGGCCGCTGATGGTCGGGTGGTGCTCGGCCAGGCCGCCGCGCTGGGCGATAAGCCGCCGCCGGAAGCGGTATTTTTGGGCCGCATCGAGGGCGGGCGCCACGTGTGGGCAATCCGGAGCGCGCTGGAACCGCCCGCGGATCCCAAACTGGCAGCCGAGGTAGTGGACCTGCGCAGGCTCGGCCGGATCATCGATGACACCAGCAGCCAGTTGGTGTCGTCGGCAACGGCGTTGCTGAATTGGCATGACAGCTCCCGATTTAGCGCGATGGACGGGACGCCGACGAAACCGGCCAGGGCCGGCTGGTCACGCGTCAACCCGATCACCGGCCGAGAAGAGTTCCCGCGTATCGACCCGGCGGTGATCTGCCTGGTGCACGACGGCGGTGATCGCGCGGTGCTGGCGCGCCAGGCGGGGTGGCCGCAACGGATGTTCTCCCTGCTGGCCGGATTCGTCGAGGCCGGCGAGTCGTTCGAAGTATGTGTCGCCCGGGAGATCCGTGAGGAAATCGGCCTGACCGTTCGCGATGTGCGTTATCTGGGCAGCCAGCCCTGGCCCTTCCCGCGCTCGCTCATGGTTGGTTTCCATGCGCTGGCTGACCCGAATCAGGAGTTTTCGTTCAATGACGGTGAGATCGCCGAGGCCGCCTGGTTCACCCGCGATGAAGTACGCGCCGCGCTGGAAGCCGGCGATTGGACCAGCGCTTCAGGGTTAAAGGAGTCGAAACTGCTACTGCCGGGGTCGATTTCGATCGCGCGCGTGATCATCGAATCCTGGGCGGCGCGCGACTGAGCCGTTACTTAATTCGATCGGTGATGACCTGCAGGACGTCGGTCGCGATCCGCTCTGCTGGTTCGATGCCCAACACGCCGACGGAAATCAATACCGCGTTTTTGGCGCGATACAGGTGGCTCCAACCCTGGTCGGTGATCCTCAGGGTGGACGAATCCGGCTTGTCCAGGGTGAAATCGTAGTTAGGGTCGTGCAAGGCAATACATGCTTGCAGCGACGACTCCAGCTGATCGAGGGCTTGGCGCGCCGCATTCGCATCCGGGTAAATCGCAACGGCCTGGCTGACTGAGTCGATTATGGCGACCCCGCTCGGCTCTATGTTGTCGGTTACCCCGCTGTAACCCGCGCTACGAAACTCTGACCAGCCGCTGGCGAAGGTGAGGTCGCTGGTCCCTGCTGCCCGGCAGGGGCCCGGCGCGTTCAAGTCTCCCTGTGGCGGATGACGCAAGTCCGCATGAGAATGTGCCGTGAGTTCCTCGTTGTCGGCGATGCGCCGCACATCTTCGATGCTGACGATTAGCGCGTCGGCACCAGAGGCAGGCGCGGGGGCGGTCTGCTTGGCCGCCGGGCTGTTATGTGAGCACGCCGTGATCGCGACCGCAACACAGCAGGCGATCAAAGCCGACCGGCAAACCCGGGCAACAGCGGTACCGATCATTGATTGCCATTTTCTGCGGACGGCCGTCCGCGGTTGATTTGGCGTTATCGTACCGACGGATTTCTCCGAAATGTGTGCAACCGGCTAGGTCGAGGTTCCGAGATTCCTACCCGGCCAGTTTTGCTTTGACCTCACCCGCGCTCGGATTGGTCAGCGTCGACCCGTCGGCGAACTTCACCGTCGGAACCGTCCTGTTACCTCCATTGACCGAGCCAACGAACTCCGCTGCCACGGCGTCGTGTTCAATGTCGATCTCGTGGTATGGGATCCCGGTGGCCTGGAGCGCCGTCTTGAGCCGATGGCAGTAGCCACACCATGACGTCGTGTAGATCGTGAGCGCAGCGTTGGTCATAGCCAGTTAACCTAACCTGGCGGCGAACCATTCCAGGCACCGGTGCGAAACGGCGTGGGGTGTGCGACACGAATGTAGGTGCTCGGGATTGCGGCTGGTGGCGCGATAGTCTGGTTGTGGTATAAACAACCAGACTAGGAGCGTGGATGGTGGATCCGTCGTTGGACGATCTGGAGGGGCAGCGGACCAGGCTCTACGAGCAGCTGGCCGCGACGGGCGATTTCCGGCGCGGCTCGATCAGCGAGAACTACCGTCGCTGCGGGAAACCCAACTGCGCGTGCGCGCAACCGGATCACCCCGGGCACGGGCCGCGGTATCTGTGGACGCGCACCGTGGCCGGGCGCGGTACCAAGGGGCGGCAGTTGTCGGCCGAGGAGGTGGACAAGGTGCGCGCCGAGCTGGCCAATTACCACCGCTTCGCGGCGGTGAGCGAGCAGATCGTGGCGGTCAACGAAGCCATCTGTGAGGCGCGCCCGCCCGGTGCGGCCGGCACGGTTTCGTCCACGGTCGACACGCAGGCCGAAAAAGGGGGCTCCGAGAGGCGCTCGAAGCGGAGTTCGCGGCCGAGGTAGACCGGCTGGCCGCGCTGGCCGTGCGGTCGCTGGGTACCTCAGGGGAGGATTTGGAGGCCGTGGAGCTGGCGATCCGCACCGCGATGACCCGGCTCGGTGCCTCGCTGCTAGGCCGATTGCTGGCCGCCGACACCGGCCACCGCGGACCCCGGATCGACTGCAGTGCAGGTCATGCGGCCGAGTTCGTCGGCTACCGGACCAAGACGATCCAGACCGTGCTGGGGCCGGTCGAACTGCGCCGCGCCTACTACCACTGCGGCGGGTGCGGGCGCGGCCTCGTTCCGCGTGACGACGTGCTCGGTGTTACCGGGGCGTCGCTGTCGCCGGGACTGCGCCGGATGGTGGCCCGCGCCGGGGCCGCGCAACCGTTCGCCACCGCGTCCGACCTGCTCGCTGAGCTGGCCGGAATCCGGTTGAACCCCAAGCGGATCGAACGCAGCGCCGAAAACGACGGTGCCGCCGTCGCGGCGCGCATCGCCGCCGAGTCGGCCGCCATCGCGGCCCGCCGGGTGCGCGTGCTGCCACCGGCGGTGCTGCCCGACAAGCTCTACCTCGCCATCGACGGCACCGGCGTGCCGATGGTGCCCGCCGCCACCACCGGGCGTGCCGGCAAGGCCCCCGACGGGCGGGCCCGCACCCGCGAGGTCAAACTCGCCGCCCTGTTCACCCAGACCACCGTCGACACCGACGGCCGGCCAGTGCGCGACCCGGACTCCACCAGCTACCTGGCCAGCTTCGCCCCCGTGGCCGAATTCACCACCCTGGTGGCGGCCGAGGCCCGCCGCCGCGGCGCCGATGCCATCCGCCAACTGGTCGTCCTCGGCGACGGCGCGCCCTGGATCTGGAACCTGGCCACCGCGATCCTGCCCGCGGCCACCCCGATCGTGGACCTCTACCACGCCCGCGAACACCTGCACGCCCTCGCCGCGCACCTCACCGGCGTCCTCGGCGATGAGCACCTGGACTGGTTGGCCGCCCGCCTGGCCGACCTCGACGCCGGCGACATCGAAACCCTGGTCACCCAAACCGAGCGGCTCCTGCCGCAACTACCAGACGACACCGCCCACCAGACGGCAAGAGCACTGCCGTACTTCAAGACCAACGCCCACCGGATGCGCTACGCCTACTTCCGCGCACACGGCATGTTCGTCGGCTCCGGAGTCGTCGAGGCCGGCTGCAAATCCCTCGTCGGCCAGCGACTGAAACTGTCCGGCATGCGCTGGAACATCCCCGGCGCCACCGGCATCCTCACCCTGCGCTGCCAACAGGCCAGCGGTCGCTTCGACCGCATCTGGACCCAGCCGCACAACCAGATCGCCGCCCACGCCACCGCATGACCAGCAGGCCAACGGTTCAACTCAAGATCAACTTCGATTACCTATAAATCTGTCGCACACCCAACGGCGTGGCGACACGCCCGGTTTGTCGGCGACCGCTGCCAAGATGGACGCCATGCCAATGGTCGCAGACCCGTTGACCGCAGGGCTGGACGACGAGCAACGCGAAGCTGTGCTGGCTCCGCGCGGGCCGGTATGTGTGCTCGCGGGCGCCGGAACAGGCAAGACCCGCACCATCACGCACCGCATCGCACAGCTCGTCGCCAGCGGACATGTCGCGGCGGGGCAGGTGCTCGCGGTGACATTCACCCAGCGTGCGGCGGGGGAGATGCGCAACCGGTTACGGGCGCTCGGTGCCGCCTCTCGGACCGGTGCCAGCGTCGGCGCCGTACAGGCGTTGACCTTTCACGCGGCCGCACACCGTCAGCTGCGGTATTTCTGGCCGCGGGTGGTCGGTGACACCCGCTGGCAGCTGCTGGACACCAAGTTCGCCATCGTCGCCCGAGCCGCCAGTCGATCCCGGCTGAATGTCAGCACCGATGACGTGCGGGACCTCGCCGGCGAGATCGAGTGGGCTAAGGCGTCGCTGATCGGGCCCGAGGAATACCCGAGCGCAGTCGCGGCCGCCGGCCGGGACACCCCATTGGACGCCGCCAAAATCGCCGACGTCTACGCCGCATATGAAGCGCTCAAGGTCCGCGACGAGAACCTGACCCTGCTCGACTTCGATGACCTGCTGCTGCACGCCGCGGCGGCGATCGAAAACGACGCAGCGGTGGCCGAGGAGTTCCGGGACCGCTACCGCTGTTTCGTCGTCGACGAATACCAGGACGTCACCCCGCTGCAGCAGCGGGTGCTTGCGGCGTGGTTGGGCGATCGAGACGACCTGACCGTCGTCGGCGACGCCAACCAGACAATCTATTCGTTCACCGGGGCCTCGCCGCGCTTCCTGCTCGACTTCTCGCGGCGGTTCCCGGACGCCACGGTCGTGCGCCTAGAGCGCGACTACCGGTCCACACCGCAGGTGGTATCGCTGGCCAACCACGTGATCGCGGCCGCTCGCGGTCGCGTCGCGGGTAGCAAGCTGAAGCTCGTCGGCCAACGTGAGCCCGGTCCGGCCCCGTCGTTCCACGAGCACCCCGACGAGGCATCGGAAGCCGCCGCGGTGGCGGCGTCGATCAACCGGCTGATCGAATCCGGCACTGCGCCAGCCGAAATCGCCATCCTGTATCGGGTCAACGCGCAGTCCGAAGTCTACGAGGACGCGTTGACCGAGGCCGGCATCGCCTATCAGGTCCGCGGCGGCGAGGGGTTTTTCAACCGTCAGGAAATCAAGCAGGCCCTGCTGGCACTGCAGCGCGCTTCGGAACGTGACGTCGAGGGCTCCTTGCCCGAGGTCGTGCGCGGCATCCTGGAGCCGTTGGGCCTGACTGCTCAGGAACCCGTCGGCACCCGCGCCAGGGAGCGTTGGGAGGCGCTCAACGCGCTCGCCGAACTGGTCGACGACGAGGTCGCGCAGCGTCCGCAGCTGCGCCTTCCCGGGTTGCTGGCCGAGCTTCGGGCGCGCGCCGATGCGCGGCACCCACCGGTGGTCCAGGGGGTCACGCTGGCTTCGCTGCACGCGGCCAAGGGACTCGAGTGGGATGCGGTGTTCCTGGTCGGATTGGTCGACGGCACATTGCCCATCTCGCACGCGCTGGCGCATGGCCCCGACAGCGAGCGTGTCGAAGAAGAGCGTCGACTGCTTTATGTCGGAATCACCCGAGCCCGAGTGTATTTGGCGCTCAGCTGGGCGCTAGCGCGGGCTTCGGGCGGGCGTCAGAGCCGCAAGCCGTCGCGATTCCTCAACGGCATTGCGCCGCAGACGCGGGTCGAGCCGGCAAGCAAATCCCGGCGCAACCGAGGCGCGGCGGCGACCCGGTGCCGGATCTGTAACAACGCGCTGACCACGCCGGCGGCCGTCATGCTGCGGCGCTGCGAATCATGTGCCGGCGACGTCGACGAGGAGTTGCTGTTGCAGCTCAAGGCCTGGCGGTTGGACATGGCCAAAGAACAGAAGATGCCGCCCTACATCATCTTTAGTGACAACACCCTGATCGCGATCGCCGAGATGCGGCCCACCGACGACGCGGCCCTGATCGCGATTCCAGGGATCGGCGCCCGCAAGCTCGAGCAGTACGGGCCCGACGTGTTGGAGCTGGTTCGACAATCGCGCTGAGCGGCATAGCTGCAGGCCAGAAAATCGGTTGTCACAGGTGGCTGCGACCGTTTACCCTCGTTACCGACATGGCGTCAGCTGTAGCTGGATGCTGGTATCCGGGCAGGCAACAACGAGAGGAGGGTGGCCACGATGATCGACAGCAATGCGTTCGGTGTAGGCGTGGCTGCTCATGCCGCCCATGCCGCCGTGCCGGCGGCAGCGGTCAAGCACCGCGTCGCCGCCGCGACCGAAGCGTCCGTGGATCGGGGCTCAACTTAGCTACGTAGCGAGCCCGCTAGATGGCCACGGACCGGAAGTCACAAGGATCCGTGGCCACAGTTTTCGGGTAGATCACCTCCCAACCTGGTCCGGATCACTGCAACGACAGCAACCAGACCAGGAAGCAGGTGAACAGGACATGTCGGCCCCGACAGTCCCCAAACGAAGGCAGCCGGCCCTGCCATGTCACGTCGGTGACCCCGACCTGTGGTTCGCCGACACCCCCGCGGACCTGGAGCGGGCCAAGACGCTGTGCGTCAACTGTCCCGTCCGGCGTCAGTGCCTGGCCGCGGCCCTCGAGCGGGGCGAACCCTGGGGTGTGTGGGGCGGCGAAATATTCGAGCGGGGCTCAATCGTCAGCCGCAAACGTCCGCGCGGACGACCACGCAAGTTCGCTGCATAGATTTAGACGACCGCCGTATCGGGTTCGGCGAACCCCGGGATCAGCTCCTCGGACAGGGCCTTGATCGGCACATGCGCGTCCAGCTGGCACAGCATCGCGGCCACCGACGCGATCACCCGCATCGGAAGTGCCAGCTTGGGCGGTAGGTCCATTTGGCGCGCCGTCCGGATCTGGGCCATCGAGCGGTCGATCTGGCTGACGGTCATCCGCTGCAACCACTTGCGGGTGTAGTGGAAGACCTCGACCTCGATGGGTTCGACGTATTGGCGCAGCATCTCGTCGATCTCGCGGACGGAGACCTGTTGTCCTCGCTGGATGAACCCGGCCTTTTCCATGGTCGGCAACAGTAGGTCGTAGTTTTTGTCCCGGGCCAAGCGAATGGTCATTCCTAGCTCGATGGGATAGCCCCCGGGCAAGGGCGCGACCGCGCCGAAGTCGATGACGCCCATCCGGCCTTCGGGCAGCAGCATGAAATTTCCCGGGTGGGCATCGCCATGCAACATCCCCAATCGGCGCGGCGCGTCGAAGGTGAGCTCCAGCAGCAGTGTGCCCATCAGGTCACGCTGTTCGGGTGTCCCGTCGCGAATGATTTGCGACATCGGTACGCCGTCGATCCACTCCTGGATCACGACTTTGGGGGCGCTGGCCACGATGTGCGGCACCAAGAAGCGTGGGTGGCCTTGATACGCCTTGGCGAAGGCGCGCTGGTTGTCGGCTTCCAGCCGGTAGTCGAGTTCCATCTCGGTGCGTTCGATCAGCTCGTCAACCACGCCCTGGACGTCGGCGCCCGGTGAGAGTTGCTTGAGCACGCCGACCATGCGTTGCATGGTCTTGAGGTCGGCACGAAGTGCCTCGTCGGCGCCGGGGTACTGGATCTTGACGGCCACCTCGCGGCCGTCGGACCACACCGCTTTGTGCACCTGGCCGATGCTGGCCGAGGCCACCGGGGTGTCGTCGAAGGAACTGAACCGCGCGCGCCACTTCGTGCCCAGCTGAGCGTCGAGCACTCGGTGCACCTTGCTTGCGGACAGCGGCGGGGCGTCTTTCTGCAGCTTGGTCAGTGCCTCGCGGTAGGGCTCGCCGAATTGCTCGGGAATGGCGGCTTCCATTACGGACAGCGCCTGTCCGACCTTCATTGCCCCGCCCTTGAGCTCGCCCAGGACGGTGAAGAGCTGGTTGGCGGCCTTCTCCATCAGCTCGGCGTTGACCTCGTCTTTCGACTTTCCGGTGAGCCGTTTACCGAAGCCGAGTGCTGCCCGGCCGGCCATGCCGACCGGCAGGCTGGCCAGCTTCGCGTTGCGGGCCGCACGGCCACGCTTGATGTCTGTCACACACCCATCATCCATGACGGCCGGTGCAACGCGGGTTGATCTGACAACAAGTAGTGTCTTGCGGGCACGCATCGAAACCCACATCCGGAGGGTGGAGCCCAAAAACCATGTCAGCGAAATCAGCGCAGCACGACGCCGCCGAAGCCCTCTTTAGGGCGCTCATCGAAACGCTGGACAAGCACCGCAATGACCGCACGTTGACCCCGGGAGTGCTGGACGATTTGGCCCGGGCTTATGCGTCCGTCTCCACGAATGTGCCGGAGCAAGGTCGACTGGGCTAGCGGGCATCAAGGACGGGCGTCAACACGAGCACAACGGGTGCTTGGTCCACCGCCGCGCCACGATGGAGCCGGCGTTGAGGTCGAACTCGAGAGTCGCGTTCAACGCAGACGGTGGATCGGTCGCCGTCTCCTGCCCGCGTACCGCTGCGATCACCCGGTTCACCTGGCTGAGTGCCAACGCCGCAGTCGCTAGGAGGGTGGCCCGGTCTGCCACTCCGACGGTGTCTCGCAATTGGGCGGCGATCGCCGGCCACGCGGCGTCACGGTCGCTGCGGTGCAGGTCCGCGCAGCTCAGGCAGCTGGTCGCGCCGGGAATGACCAGCGGTCCGACCAGCCCGGTACCGTCACGAACCCGAACGGGAAGATGCGGCACGCCGTCATTGTGCAGATCCCGAACCAGGCGCGGATCGGCAACAAGGTAGTCCGACAACACCACCAGGTCCACGGTGGTGTGAGTCACCGCAGCATGAGGCTGGCTGCTGTGCCCAATGCGCGCCCCCGAGCAGCGCAGCGCCTGTATGAGCAGGTCCGACAACGGCCCACGACCATGCACCCGGATCGACGCCGACCGGGCATCGGAGTCCCGGTGTCGGCCGTTGGCTACACCGGCACCAACCAGTTGCGCGACGAGATTCGCCACGTCGTCACCATCCACCAATCCGCCGTCGGCGGCTTGGCGCTGCAGCTCAGCTAGCGGAATCGGCGATCGCATGGACCGCAGCAGCGCGGCCAAACCCGCCGCGGTCAGACCACGTGGTGGACGGACCAGCACGGCGCGGCGGGGATCCCAGCCCACCTGTACCGCACCGTCCGGCCGCAGCAGCACGGGCATCGCCGGATCCAGCGAATACGTCACCCCGGGCATGACCTGACACTGTGCCACGCCCCGCACAGCCGCCCGGATCAGTTATCCACAGGGCCGTCTTCGTCGCCGTCGTCGTCGCGGTCTTGCTCAAGTAGGGCGATCGCCTCGTCGATACCGCTGGTGTCGCCGCCGACGACCCGGTCGATGAACCCGGCCGGGTCATCGAGATCATCGGCGTCGGGCAGCAGGTCCGGGTGCTGCCAGACACCGTCGCGGGCATCCATACCGGCCGCCTGTGTCAGCCGTTCCCACAGTGAGCCGGCCTCGCGCAGCTTGCGCGGCCGTAGCTCCAAACCCACCAGGGTCGCGAACGTTTGCTCCGCGGGGCCGCCGCTGGCCCGGCGCCGGCGAAGCGTCTCGGCCAGTGCGGCGGTGCCGGGAATCCGCTCACCCAACGCGTCGGTCACCACCGTCTGAACCCAGCCCTCGATCAGGGCGAGCAGCGTCTCGAGCCGCTCGAGGGCCTGTGTTTGCGCCGGCGTCGCTTTCGGCTCGAACACGCCTTGGCTCAGCAGCTGTTCCATGGCGGCAGGATCGGCCAGCGAGGCCGGGTTGAAATCGCGGGCCAGCTCCTCGATCCCGGTCATGTCAATTTTCATACCCATGGCGTAGGCCTCGACGGCGCCCAGCAGCTGGCTGGACAGCCAGGGAACGTGGCTGAACAGCCGGTGATGCGCGGCTTCGCGGGCGGCCAGGAATGTCAAGATCTCGCTGCGCGGCTGCTCGAGTCCCGAGGCGAACGATTCGACGGCATCCGGCAGGAGTGCGCCTATCCCCTTGGGTCCCAGCGGAAGACCGATGTCGGTGGAGGTCAGCACTTCGCGAGACAATCGGCCGAGGGCCTGGCCCAGCTGCGATCCGAATGCAATGCCGCCCATCTGCGACATCATCGACAGCAGTGGGCCGGCCATGCTCTTGGCCTGTTCCGGCAGCGACGACGCCCACACCGTCGAGATCTGCTGGGCCATCGGGTCGCACAGCCGCTTCCAGGTCTCCAACGTGTTGTCGACCCAGTCGGTGGGGCTCCAGCCCACCGCTTTGGTGGTGCCGGCAGGTATCGCGGACACCCCATCGAGCCAGGTCTCGGCAAGGTGCACTGCGTCGGCTATCGCGGAGTTGGTTGTGGCCGGGATGGGCGCGATGAACCCGATCGAGCTCGACGCGACTTGCCGGGCCAAGTCGTAGTTGACCGGGCCCGAAGCTTTGCCCGCGGCCATCGCGGTACCTACACCGCCGAACATCTCCCCTAGGCGGGTGAACAGCTGTCCCAGGTCGGCCATGTCAAATTCCCCACCTTGACCGAACGGGTTAGCGCCTGAGCCCGAGCCAGGGTCGTTCTTGCCGCGCTTGTCGCGGTCGGGGTCCTCTCCGGAGGAGAAGCCGAACGGCAGGTCACCCATAACCCCAACGGTACCCACCGGGCCAACAGAAAGCGCGGGGCGCCGTCACGCTCGCAGCTGAATGAGTCCGGGACGGGTCCGTCTAGTGTATGCGGCGTGAACAGGCGGATTTTGACCTTGATGGTCGCGCTGGTGCCGATCGTGGCCTTCGGTGTGTTGCTTGCGGCGGTGACGGTGCCGTTTGTGTCACTGGGCCCCGGACCAACGTTTGACACCCTCGGCGAGGTCGATGGCAAGCAGGTAGTCCAGATTGAGGGAACCCAAACCCACCCGACATCGGGTCATCTCAACATGACGACGGTGTCCCAGCGCGACGATTTGTCGCTGGGTGAAGCCTTGACCCTGTGGCTCTCGGGTCAAGAGCAGCTGGTGCCGCGCGACCTCGTCTACCCGCCCGGCAAGTCGCGCGACGAAGTCGATAAGGAAAATAACGCGGACTTCAAGCGGTCCGAGGACAGCGCGGAGTATGCGGCACTGGGATATCTGAAATATCCGGAAGCGGTCACCGTAGCCACGGTAACCGACCCCGGTCCCTCGGCGGGCAAGCTGAAGGCCGGTGATGCCATCGATGCCGTCAATGGCACTCCGGTGGCCAACGTCGAGCAGTTCACGGGGTTGCTGAAAAAGACCAAGCCCGGCCAGGTGGTGACGATCGACTTCCGGCGCAAGAACGAGCCGGCCGGCATCGCGGAGATTACGTTGGGCACCAACAAAGATCGTGACTACGGTTTTATGGGCGTCGCGGTGCTTGACGCGCCATGGGCGCCCTTCGTCGTCAACTTCAACCTCGCCAACATAGGCGGACCCTCGGCCGGATTGATGTTCAGTCTGGCCGTTGTCGACAAGCTCACCACCGGCGAGCTGGTCGGGTCGACGTTTGTCGCAGGCACCGGCACTATCTCCGTCGACGGCAAGGTGGGGCCCATCGGCGGGATCACGCACAAGATGGCGGCCGCCCGCGCGGCCGGTGCCACGGTGTTTCTGGTGCCCGCCAAGAACTGTTACGAGGCGAGCTCCGACGACCCGCCGGGCTTGCGGTTGGTGAAGGTCGAGACCCTCAGCCAAGCGGTGGACGCGTTGCACGCATTGCGGTCCGGGGCTCCGACGCCGAGTTGCTAGCCGAGCGACGCGAGTGCTGAGGATGCGTACAGTTGTGACCATCTGGAAAACAGAGCAGGGAGCGTAGCTAGTGGGAATGCGTCCCGCCGCACGGATGCCGAAGTTGACTCGGCGCAGCCGGATTCTGATCTTGATCGCACTTGGTGTGATCGTGTTGCTGCTCGCTGGTCCGCGCCTGATCGACGCCTACGTCGACTGGCTGTGGTTCGGCGAGCTGGGCTACCGCTCGGTGTTCACCACCGTGCTGGTTACCCGCATCGTGGTCTTCCTGGTGGCCGGGTTGCTGGTTGGCGGCATCGTGTTCGGTGGGCTCGCGCTGGCCTACCGCACCCGCCCGGTTTTCGTTCCCAATAACGACAACGACCCGGTGGCGCGGTATCGCGCCGTGGTGCTGAGCCGGCTGCGGCTGGTGGGCATTGGAATCCCGGCGGCGATCGGCGTGTTGGCCGGCGTGGTGGCGCAGAGTTACTGGGTTCGGATCCAGCTGTTCATCCATGGCGGCGACTTTGGGATCACGGATCCGCAGTTCGGCAAGGACCTCGGCTTCTACGCATTCGAATTGCCGTTCTACCGGCTGGTGCTCACCTATCTGTTCGTCGCAATCTTTCTGGCATTCATAGCGAACCTGGTGGCGCACTACCTCTTCGGCGGCATTCGGCTGTCCGGGCGCACCGGCGCGCTGAGTCGTTCGGCGCGTATCCAGTTGGTCAGCCTGGTCGGCGTCCTGGTGCTACTGAAAGCCGTTGCCTATTGGTTGGATCGGTATGAGCTACTGTCGCATACCCGTGGCGGTAAGCCGTTCACCGGCGCGGGGTACACCGATATCAACGCGGTGCTGCCGGCCAAGCTGATCCTGCTGGCCATCGCGGTGATTTGCGCGGCCGCGGTGTTCTCCGCGATTACCTTGCGGGACTTGCGCATTCCGGCTATCGGTCTGGTGTTGTTGCTGCTGTCGTCGTTGATCGTCGGGGCCGGCTGGCCGCTGATCGTCGAGCAGATCAGCGTCAAACCCAATGCCGCGCAAAAAGAAAGCGAATACATCAACCGAAGCATCACCGCGACGCGACAAGCGTACGGCCTGACGTCCGAGGTGGTGACCTATCGCAACTACACCGGCGACGGCCAGGCGACCGCGCAGCAGGTTGCCGCCGACCGCGCCACCACATCGAACATCCGGCTGCTGGACCCTACAATCGTCAGCCCAGCATTCACCCAATTCCAGCAGGGCAAGAACTTCTACTACTTCCCCGACCAGCTGTCGATCGACCGCTACCTCGACCGCAACGGCAGCCTGCGCGATTACGTCGTCGCGGCGCGTGAGCTCAACCCCGACCGACTGATCGACAACCAGCGTGACTGGATCAACCGGCACACCGTGTACACGCACGGCAACGGATTTATCGCGTCACCGGCCAACACCGTGCGGGGAATCGCGAACGACCCGAATCAAAACGGCGGTTACCCCGAGTTCCTGGTCAACGTGGTCGGCGCCAACGGCAGCATAGTGTCCGACGGGCCGGCGCCGCTGGACCAGCCGCGGATCTATTTCGGACCGGTCATCTCCAATACCTCAGCGGACTACGCCATCGTCGGAAAGACCGGCGCCGACCGCGAATACGACTACGAGACCAGCACCGAAACTAAGAACTACACCTACACCGGCAGCGGTGGGGTCTCGATCGGCAGCTGGATCTCGCGCAGCGTGTTCGCCGCGAAATTCGCCGAGCGAAATTTTTTGTTCTCCAACGTGATTGGATCCAACAGCAAGATCTTGTTCAACCGCGATCCGGCGCAGCGGGTGGAGGCGGTGGCGCCCTGGCTAACGACCGACAGCTCGGTTTACCCGGCGATCGTGAACAAGCGGCTGGTGTGGATCATCGACGGCTACACCACCCTGGACAACTACCCGTACTCCGAACTCACATCGTTGTCGTCGGCGACGGCGGATTCCACCGAGGTGGCGTTCAACCGACTGGCCCCCGACAAGAAGGTCTCCTACATTCGCAACTCGGTGAAGGCGACGGTTGACGCCTACGATGGCACGGTCACGCTGTACCAGCAGGATGAGCAGGATCCGGTGCTGAAAGCGTGGATGCAGGTCTTTCCGGGCACGGTCAAGCCCAAGAGCGATATCACTCCTGAGCTTGCCGAGCACCTGCGCTATCCCGAAGACCTGTTCAAGGTGCAGCGCATGCTGCTGGCCAAATACCATGTGAACGACCCGGTGACGTTCTTCTCCACCTCGGACTTCTGGGACGTGCCGCTGGACCCGAATCCGACCGCGAGCAGCTATCAGCCGCCGTATTACATCGTCGCGAAAAACATTGCTAAGAACGACAATACGGCCTCTTATCAGCTGATCAGCGCGATGAACAGGTTCAAGCGCGACTATCTTGCCGCCTACATCAGCGCCAGTTCCGATCCTGCGACGTACGGCAAGATCACCGTGTTGACCATCCCGGGCCAGGTCAACGGTCCGAAGCTAGCCAATAATGCGATCACCACCGATCCGGCGGTGTCCCAGGACCTCGGTGTGATCGGGCGCGACAACCAAAACCGGATCAAGTGGGGCAACTTGCTGACGCTTCCGGTGGGCGTGGGCGGGTTGCTGTACGTTGAGCCCGTTTATGCGTCGCCGGGAGCCAGCGACGCTGCCTCGTCGTATCCGCGGCTGATTCGGGTGGCGATGATGTACAACGACAAGGTCGGATACGGGCCGACGGTGGGTGACGCGCTCACCGGGCTATTCGGACCTGGCGCCGGCGCCACGGCGACCGGAATACAACCCACCGACGCCGGTGTACCGGCGGCACCGCCTGCCAGCCCACCGCCGCAGGCCAATGGACCGGCCTCGCCGCCGACCGCGGTGGTGCCGCCACCCCCTGATGGTTCGGTCGCCTTGTCACCGGCCAAAGCCGCTGCAATGCAGGAGATTCAGGCCGCGATCGGTTCGGCGCGGGAAGCGCAGAAGAAGGGTGATTTCGCCGCGTACGGGGCCGCGCTGCAGCGGCTCGACGAGGCCATCACCAAGTTCAACAACGCCAAGTAGCCTGCATCCGGCGCGCGGCCCAGGCCGCGAGCGGCCCGGGCCGCGAGTGTGCGTGTTTGTACGGCAACACGCCGCTTAGCCCCAGACATTTTGCGCACCCTCGCCACGCATCACTGCAACCGGCGGGCGACCTCGCCGTAGCGCTCGAGGCGTTCGGGATCGCTTAACGCGTTATACAGCACCAGGCGCGTTGCGATCCCGGCGTACTTCTGGGTCAGCGCGTCGGCCAAGCCGTCCCAGGTCGACTCGGTGGCAAAGACGGCGATGTGTTCGTCGGTGATCTGGGCCGCCATGCCGGCGAAGTCGCCGGCCTTCTGCTTCTCGCGGATCCGCGCGGTCGTCCCCTCAAAGCCGGCCTCGTCCAACAGGAACGCATAGTTGGGTGTGCTTGCGTAGAAGGCGATGCTGGCCCGCACCGACTCTCGGTCGTTAGCGCGCTCTTCGTCACTGTCACCGACGATCGTCATCACCGGCACGATCACCGCGATGTCCGACGGCGAGCGCCCGGCTTTCGCCGCCCCCGCCGCGACGTTCGGCAGGAGGTGACGGGTGAGATAGCCGGGCTCGCCGATCGGATGGACATGAACCCCGTCGGCCACTTCGCCGGCCATCCGCAGCATCCACGGATTCACCGCTGCGACATCGACTTTGGGATCGGGTGCGGCAATGGGGCCCGCACTCCATTGCGGAGTGATGAAGTCCAGCTCGTAGAACTCACCGTGGTGATCAAGCGTTCCGGTGCGGAAAGCCGCGAAGCAAGCCTTCACGGCGAGCACGTAGTCGCGCATCCGCGGCCCGGGACGGTCGAAGGTCATACCGTATCGCCGCATGACGTGGGTGCGTACCTGCGTGCCGAGACCGAGCCGGAACTTCCCGCCGGTCGCTTCCTGGAGCTCCCATGCCGTGGCCGCGGTGACGAAGGGACTACGCGGAAATGCCACCGCGACCCCGGTGGACAGCTCGAGGCCCGGTGCGGCCTGGGAGGCGACGGCAGCGTTGAGATAGGCGGTGCGGCCGGTCTCGGTGAACAGCAGACCCGAGAACCCCGCGCTCTGGGTTCGGCGCGCCAGGTCGCCGATCTGACCCAGCGGTTGCGGGATCGTCATCACATCGGTGTGCATTGCGGAACAGTATGCCCGAAGCGCCGGCCCCTGGATGTCGCTGATTCTGGGAAAGATGTCCCCGGTCACCGGTGACGTAACCGTCGCTATAACACCAGACTCGGACACCGTGGTAGAGACGTCGACATATGTTCTGGTTCCGGGTGCTTGGCTCGGCGCGTGGTCCTGGCGACCGGTCGCCGAGCGGCTTCGTGCGGCGGGCTATCGGGCGATCACCGTGACGCTGCCCGGTTTGGCGGATGCAGCTGACCCGTCAGGTTATCAACTGCAGGATGCGATCGACTACATCGTCGATGCGGCCCACCGGCTGGAACTCGACAATGTCGTGTTGGTCGCACACAGCTGGGGTGGTTTTCCTGCCACCGGCGCCGCTCAGCTGCTCGCGGGCCGGGTCGGCAAGATCGTCTACTACAACGCGCACGTGCCGGTTCGCGGTAGATCGTTGGTCGACGAAAACCCGCCCAACAAGCGGGAATTGATGCTCCGCTTGATTGTGGAGTCGCCTGCCGGCGCCATTGCACCGCGCCTGGAATACGTTGAGCAGGAACTAATGCAAGGCGTTGCCCCAGAGCTGCAGCGCTTGGTGGCCGATTTGATGACGCCGCAGCCAGGTGGCTACTTCCTCGGTGGACTTCGAGCCGGTCGATCTCGGTATTCCCGTGGTCTACATCGCCGCTGACGACGATTGCGCGATGCCGCGACCCGCAGCCGAATCCGCCGCCCGGCTCCGGGTTGAGCCCATCGCCGTTCCGGGAACGCACAACGGAATGCTGACCCACCCCGACGACGTGGCCAGGGCAATCCTGACCACCTGACACACACAAGCCGTGCAGCACAAGCATTTTCAGCTGCGAGATGCGGTACGAAACCTGTCGCGGTAGGCCTTTGGACTGATACCGATGTGGTTGAGAAACACCCGCCTAAGTGTTTCTGGACTGCCGAAGCCCGCCAGTCGTGCGGTTTCGGCCACGGACCGGCCGGCTTCGAGTCCGGCACGCGCGAAATCGATTCGAACCAACTCGACGTAGCGCGCGGGAGTCATCGCCAGTTCGGACTGAAACAGCCGGGTCAGCTGACGGGTGCTCAGCGATGCCCGGGCCGCGAGCTTTTTCACGCTGTGGTCGGCGCCAGGATCGGCGGCGATTGCATCGGCGACCGCCCTCAGCGGTGAGTCCGGCGGCGGATCGGCCTCCATCAAGACCGAGAATTGCGATTGTCCGCCAGCGCGTTTGAGATACACAACCAGCGACCGAGCGACATTTCGGACCAACTCGGGACCATAGTCCAGCTCGACCAACGCCAATGCGAGGTCGATGCCCGAAGACACGCCCGCCGATGTGAACACGTCGCCGTCACGGACAAAGATCGCGTCGGGTTCGACCCCCACGTCGGGGAAGGCGCGGGCCAGCCGTCGGGTATGCCGCCAGTGCGTCGTGGCACGCCGACCACTGAGTAGCCCCGCCTGAGCCAAGATGAACGAACCCGTACACACCGACGCCAGCCGCCGGGTCCTTGCCGGCACGGTCTTGAGGGCGTCGATCAGCGCGGGATCAATTGGCCGGCCGACCAGTTGATCTCCACCGGCAACCAGGACGGTATCGGCGGCGTCGATCGACGCAATGTCGGTGGTAACGGCGAAATACGTTCCTATTGACGTGGTTACGTCGTGTCCGTCTACGGATGCGATCTCGAGTGAATAGTTCGCACCGAACCGGTTGGCTTCGGCGAACACCTCGGCGGGTCCGGCCGCGTCCAACAGCTTCACGCCGTCGAAGACGACGAGCACCACCACGCGGGTCGAATTGGCATCGCCCATCTGCCCATTGTGTCGCATTTTGTGGGAACGACGGCTCGAACGACCCCGGTGGGATGGCCGTCCAACCCGCACACTGGGCACATCCCAACCAAGGAGGTCTGATCATGGCCATTCAGTCGATCGAAACCATTGCCGGCATCGTGATACCTGACACCCCGCTGGTTCGCGCGGTCACCGAGTTTATTCGGGACGCCGAAGACGACCTGCTCTTCAACCATTCCCGGCGGGTGTTCCTCTTCGGGATGTTGCACGGCCGCCGCCTCGGCCTGGAGCCAGACCGTGAGCTGCTCTATGTGGGGGCGATGTTTCACGACCTCGGCCTGACCCCGCGCTACCGAACTTCCACCCGACGCTTCGAGGTCGACGGTGCCGACGCTGCCCGGGAATTCCTCCTGGAACGTGGGTTCGACGAGGCCGACGCCGAGAAGGTATGGCTGGGCATTGCGTTGCACACCACGCCCGAGGTGCCGGATTGCCTCCAACCCGAAATCGCGTTGGTCGCAGCAGGTGTCAAGACCGACGTGGTGGGTGTCGGTCTTGACGACCTCGCTGCCGAGGCTGTTGCCGCGGTCACCGCCGCCCATCCGCGTCCGGATTTCAAGAACCGCATCCTGACTGCCTTCAACGACGGTATGAAGCACCGCCCGAAGAGCACCTACGGAACCATGAACGCCGATGTGCTGCAGCACTTCGATCCCACATTTGTCCGCGAGGACTTCGTGGCCATCATCCGTAACAGCCCCTGGCCCGAATAGCGAGCGCGTCGATGAAACGCAGTGACAACGACACCTGGGATCTGGCGACGAGTGTGGGCGCTACGGCGACAATGGTCGCCTGTGCCAGGGCGGTGGCTAGCAGGCAGACGAACCCAATTATCAACGACCCGTTCGCCGAACCGCTGGTGCGTGCGGCCGGAGTGGACCTGTTTGCTCGGCTCGCTTGTGGCCAACTCGAATTTGCCGACATCGGAAGTCGTTGGATGTCAGATTTTTTCGGCGTCCGCGCTCGATTCTTCGACGCGTTCTTCCCCAGCGCCGGTTCCGCGGGAATCCGGCAGGCGGTGATCGTCGGCTCCGGACTGGATTCACGCGCCTACCGGCTTGCATGGCCGACAGGGGCCGTCGTCTACGAGATCGACCAACCCGAGGTTGTCGCGTTCAAGGACACGACACTGGCCCGTCTCGGGGCCACACCAGCCGCCCGATTGCACAGCGTGGGAGTTGATCTGCGCCACGACTGGCCAACAGCCCTGCGGCAAGAGGGTTTTGACCCCAAGCAACCCACCGCATGGCTGGCCGAAGGACTGATGATCGGATACCTACCGGGCGATGCGCAAAACCGGTTGTTGGATCTCATCACCGAACTCAGTGTGCCCGGGAGTCGCCTGGCGGCCGACCACCTGCCGGCCGGCTCGAAGGCCGTCGGATCAATGATCCTCGAAACCGCGGAGATCTGGAGACGGCACGGCTTTCATGTCGGGTTCGGCGACCTCAGCTATCCGCACGAACGCAACGATGCCGAAGCGTACCTTCGAGCGCTGGGATGGTGCACCACTACTCAAAGCCTCACCGATCTACTCAGCGCCGCCGACATGTCCGCCGTCGACATGGATATCGGTCCCAATGGCCAGGGCGCTATCCACTATGTGACGGCCACCCGACCGTGAGGAGTTCCACATGTCGCGCGCACCCAACCGCTCGCTGATGTGGCACGGCGTGTTCTTGTTCATGATCGGGCTGGTGACCGGCATGCAGCAGCGACGTGGTGCAGATCCGCAAGGCCTACCGCGGTCACGCGCAGCAGGTGGCCGCGGCGCTGTGGGGGACCAGTGGGTCCGGGTGGTTCTACAAGCACGTGATGGTCGTCGAGGAGGACATCGACATCCACGACCCGGAAGCGTTGGACTGGGCTATGGCCTACCGGGTGAACGCCGGCCTGGGCGATATCGCGTTCTATGGGCCTACACTTGGCTCGCCATTGGATCTGTCGACCCCCGCCCGAGAAGGCGAATATGGCCAAGTACGGCAGCGGCGAATGGACCCGGGTGCTCATCGACGCCACCCGAAGCTGGGAGTTCGAACCGCGGCCGGAGTGGGGTGGTCGCCACTACCAGGCGATCAACACGATCGCTCCCGAACTGGAATCGCGGGTCGCTGCTCGCTGGGAGGAGTACGGGATCGGCATTCCCTACCTCGATGACGAGCGGCGGGAACTGCTGACAATGGAGCAACTGAGCAAGCGGCTGCCGGAAGTGTAGTTTCCGGGGCGACGGTGGTCCCGAACGCGCGATTTGGTGAGGTTCGCACGCGTTGGGTAACCTTGCGTTTACCGACGCGGGGTGGAGCAGCTCGGTAGCTCGCTGGGCTCATAACCCAGAGGTCGCAGGTTCGAATCCTGTCCCCGCTACTAAATGGAACGGTCGCCAGCATCAGCTGGCGGCCGTTTCATGCTGTTTGTGAACGGATTTGTGAACGCGAGGACTGCTGATTACCACCGACCACTGCACTCGGCCGCGGGCATCCTTTCCATCCGGAGCACGTCCCGGATGAGCAACCCGTCAGTCAACTGAACCGGGGCAGTCCCCATGCTGTCTTGGGACGCTGTGTTGATCGATGGTGTCGGTGTGCGGTGGGATATTCGCTTGTATGGGGAACGAGATGCTTGATGAAGCGGATGATGTTCCGTGGCTTCGTGACCTGAAAACTGCTCGCCCTGGCAAGAAGTACTTTGCTCTCACTCTGGGTGCGAATAGGCGGGGACGGCCCTTCTGGGGAAGCCAGACGCACTTTGTTGGCTGGTCTGAACGAAACCCCCGATGGGAGATACGGGAAGCCAGCCTCGTAGATGCAGACCGGATGATGTGGTTGTGGAAGCAAATCAATCAGAGCTGGCTGGTCGTGCACGACGATCCGGCGCTTGCCGTTTTCGTTAGGCGGGGTGGCCACGCACTGGTCGAAAAGGAGTTGGCCGAAGACCGCCTACCCAACGTGATCTGTCCCTGCGAGTGCATGCACGATGGCGCAGTGGAGGTTGGCGGGTTCGGCTTCCTCGGGACTCGGCACTTCGCCGACGACGCGATAGAGCGTCGTGCCCCCAACCGAACCCTCCGCATGCAGGTGCTCAAGCGAGATAAGTACCGGTGCGTGATCTGTGGTCGCCGGGCGACGGATCACGTCGATGTCGAGCTGCACGTCCACCACCTCATTCCGTGGCGGATGGACGGTCCGACGGCTGAGGAAAACCTCGTTACCCTGTGCGGCACCTGCCACAAGGGACTCGTCCCGGACTATCAGCCGATGTTGCGTGAGCTTGCGGGATTGCCTGGTCCTGCGAGTCCGCTCAAGGAACGCAGGATGGAGTTCGACGAAGAGGTCGCTCGGTACCGCGCCTGGGTCGCGCGACGAATTGCTGAGCACGAAAAGGGCGTCGATCAGGATGCGTCGAACGGTCGCGACGACGATGCGACTCAGTCCGGTCGTGCTGGATAGCGGTTATTGAGCATCCTTCGCGACCGAGACGGGAAGCCCGAGAGATCGACGGTTTTGGGCTTCGAGCCGGTTGGCTTTTGTCGCTTCACGCTCCGGGATGACAGCCTGCGGTCGAGGCCCTCGAGTTCGCCGTACCGGCCTTCGGTTTCGGCTCGTTCACGCCGGCTGACATTGCCTTCCGCGCCGCGGACTACACCGCCGATTTGGTGGCCACCGATGCCGTCGCGGTCACGCCCGAGGCCAAGGGCGGCAGACTCGGCTGGCTCGTCGCCTCGTCGGTCGCCATCGCCTGCGTTCAACGCGCAATCGACGCCGACGGCAGATGGTCGAAGAGAGCTTGCCAAAATAGCTGCGCCTGACAAGGAGCAGAGTCCGCTTGCTACAGGGTTCCGTGCGGCGCGATCCACTCTGTGCGCTGGCCGGTGATCGCAGCGATGCGGTCGTAGTCCTCGTCGTAATGCCACACGACGGTGCCCGAGAGTTCGGCGGCCGCTGCGATGATCAGGTCGGCGATCTTGACGCTGCGGTGATGGAGACCGGCGACGTGGGCGAGCTCTCGCTGGACGTGGTATGCGCGAGCGAACGTTTCGGTGTCGATCGGGATGCGTGCCAGGCCATCGAGTTCATCGGCGAGCGCGTCGTAGTCGGTGGCCGACCTCGCCGAGTAAAGAATCTCTAAACGCACTTGGTCGCAGATGCCCACCTGATTCGCGGACAAGGCCGCCAACCACCGGTTCGCGACTTGCGGGTTGGCCGCGTGATGCCACGCGCTGGTGTCGACGCAGAACAACATCACCGGGTGGGACGAGTCTGCGCAAGCAGTGCTTCGGACCGATCGATACCCGCGCCGGATGCGATTCGCTCGGCGAGCCGGGTGCGTGCGGACTGCCGCACCGCGGCCCGCAACGCGGCATCGACCGTGTCCTTCAGCCCGGAGGTCCCGAGCGCGGCTTGGGCTCTGGCCAGCAATACATCGTCGATGTCGATAGTTGTACGTCTGGACACCCATCAATGATATAGCTATTTCACGACAGAATTTATGTCCTAAGCCCAGCTGGCACGGCACGCCGCGAGCGCTTAGCAAGCGCTGGAAAGGTGGGCTTGAGCGGGTCGCGTGGTGCGTGCGGTCGCCGGAGCAGGATTGAGTCCTACTGGTCCTGGGAGGGTGTCATGCGGACAACGAGGCAATTGAGCATTACGTTGCCGATCGATATGGCCGATGCGCTGCGTGAGCGGGTGCGCTCTGGGGAGTACGCCAGCGAGAGCGAAGTGGTCCGCGAGGGTCTGCGCGCTTTGTTTGCTCGCGATCACGCCGTGGAAGCCTGGCTGCGTGACGAGGTGGCCGCGGCCTATGACGCTGTTGCCGCTGATCCGTCGCGTGCCGTGAGTGCGCAGACCGTGCGGGCTCGGCTGGCAGCCGAGCAGGCCTGAGGCGTGTGAGCTTCACCGTCGTCTTCACCCCCGAGGCGCAAGACCAGCTTGTCGAGCTGTATCGCTACATCGCCGACGCCGCTTCCTCCGAAGGCCATGAACCGTATCCGTGCGTCTTTGGCAATTTTTGCCATTGCTCTCTAGCCTTGCTTTATGGGCACGATGAACATCTCGCTCCCCGATTCGCTTAAGGCGTTTGTGGAAGAGCAGGTTGCCGAGGGTGGGTATGGCACCAGCAGTGAGTATGTACGCGAGTTGATCCGCAAGGACCAGGACCGCGCGGCGCTGCGGCGGCTGGTCCTCGAAGGTGCCGCTTCGCCGCCGGCCGAGCCCGCCGACGATGCTTACTTCGATGGTCTGCGTGCCCGCGTCCGGCAACGTCGCACTGGATGACGATCAAGCCGGTCATCCAGCGCGATCAGGCTGTCCGTGATGTCGAACACGCGATTGACTACTACCTTGACGAGGGAGCGGCGCAAGCCGCGTCGGATCTGATCGATGCGCTGCAGGCCGCCTATCGCCTGATCGGACAGCACCCTGGGATCGGTTCGCCCCGTTACGGCTACGAGCTCGATATTCCCGGGCTGCGCGGACGGGCGCTGGGGCACTTCTCGTATCCGGTCCTGTACCTGGAGCGCGCCGACCACATCGACGTCTTACGTGTCTTGCATCAGCGTCGTGACCTTCCAGAACTGCTGCGCAATCTCGATCAGGACTAGCCGCCATCAGGCTGGCGAGACCACGCTGCTCCAACAGTTCCACGCCGAACTCGGTGGGTGGCTGCGTTTCGCTGGATGTTCTGGATGTTGAGGTCGAGCGCGCATCCGCGCGAGCCGATCCTGCGTTGATCCTGGCGATCAAGACGGCCACCGATCGCGACCGCCTGCCCGGAGTTCTTCCTGTCGGGCTCGACCCGATTCCTGACGGCGCCGACGATCTCGGAGCCATCGCTGTCGCCGCCGAGGACGCCGACCCGGACGGTGTTGTCGTCGGCCTGCTCGACGTGATCGGCTGGATGAACGACGACGGCACGCCGTTGCCGCGGTCGACTGCATCGCGCGCCGCCTGGGACACCAAGGATGTGCCGCGGCGACTGCGCATGTTGGACCGCGGCCGTCGCGCGGTGGATCGGCGCGAACGCGTGACGCCCGGGGCGGTCGCCTTCGCTCGGGCCGCCGTGCGGTCGTGGCCCGGCTGAACACTGGCGATCGCAGCGGACGGTATCGTGGCGCACATGTCGGACAGCCGTCGCCGTCGCGACGCGAAGCGAATGCGCAGAGAGGCACGGAAGGCCCGGCGTCAGCGGCACACCTCGGACGAACCGCCGCTGCTCGGCGACGTGAGGCGCGCGCTCGCCAACCCGGATCCACTGGCTTTGCTGACGTACGTGAGCATGCTTATGTCCCTCACTGACCCGCGCGGCAAGAACCCGTTCATGGCTCCCAATGAGCCGGAGCCGCCGCGCCGCGAAGAACTCGTCGGCATGTTTATTGACGTTCCGTGCGACGAAACCTCCGCGCTGCTCACGGTATTCGCTGAGATGATCGGTGACGACGAAGTGCTGCGGGCACGGGTCCGCCGAGAGCTGTTGCTGCGTCCGAAAATTCAATTGCCGTGGCTTGCCGAGCTTTCCAGGATCGAAGTCTATCGAGCGGTGCTGATGACTCATGTTCTCGGCGACGGTGACAACGTCATTCTCGGAGCACGGATACCCGGCGGACATGAACTCGCCTGCCCGGTATACATCGACCACAACCTGGGGACGCTGGTCAAAGATGCCTTCGTCGTGCCCGAACCGATCGAGGAATTGGTCGCCAAATACCAGGAGGTAACGGAAGACCCCGACACGCGCTGGGAGGATCTCAACCTGGCTGACGCCAAAGCGTGCATCACCGCAGCGATCCAAAGGGCCGCGATCACCGTTCCACCGTACGAGTCAGACACGTGGCCGGCCTGCCGGGCTCTGGTCGAGTGGATGATCCGGGGACTGCCCGACGGTGGAATGAACTTTCAACGACCGGAGTGGGATTCGAAGGCCACCGCCAACTTGGCCAAGCGCTTCCTCACGTCCGACGAGGGCGTCCAGTTCGATGACCGGGATCATCGCGACCTCCTTGACTCGTTGCTGTGGTACGGCACCGACTACGGGACCGGTGATCCGATGCGCTGGAGCCCGGTGAAAGTCGAACTGCTACTTGCTGATTGGCTTCCCCGCAAGATCGTTGACACCGCGGAGCGGCTAGCTTCGGCGCCCGATCTGCTTCGGGCGTTCGTTCGGTTCGCCCACGCCGAGGTGGGGATACGGCCCGATCTGACCGCCGACGCGCTGGCTGAGATCGATGCCTTGGAGCCGGAGTATCAGCGGATCATCCGGTCGCCACGACCACAGGGTCCGGCGGCGTTGCTGGCGGCAATGGGCGTCTATGACGAGGACAACTGGCTCGATGAGGACCCCGACGCCGACGTCGGAGAATTGATACTTGGCGAGCTGGAGCTCGACGTCGGCAGTCGCGTGGTGCTCGACCGGCTCGACGACCACGCGTTGCCGGACGAGCCGTTCAGCTGGCAGGGCATCGCAGATGACGTCGTCGAACGTGTGCGGGCGGTTCTGGAACTGACCGACCGCTGCTGCAACGACCTTTTCGACGTCGAGGCCCGCACGGCCTGCCGACGCCTCCTTTCACGCGTCGCCGCCGGTAACGCGGAGGTGTTCCGGCGCAAGGGGAGATCGGAGACCGCGGCCGCGGCGATCGTGTGGATCATCGGAAAGGTCAACGATCTGCTCTCCCTCTATTGGGGGCCTGGGCTGCAGGTCAAGGACCTCATGAGCTACTTCGGGGTCAAGGGCAGCCCCTCGCAACGTGCCGAAACGCTGTTACGCGCTGGCGGATTCGAGTGCAGAACCTACGACATGCACCTTGGTTCGCCCGACTATCTGACCTCGACCACTCGGCGGCGGATGATCGAGTTGCGCGACCGCTACTCGTCGGAGACCGACGCTTGAGGGCTGCGGGCTCCACCTCACCGCAGATGCCGGCGCTGCTGGACCGCCGGCATGAGCGATCCGAGTCGACACCGCGTAGCTGGCCGCCATTCGGTTCGGTCGGATACGTTGGAGAATATGAGCATCGGTGTCAAGACAATCGCACTCAGTGTGTTGGGGCTGGTCGTCTTCGGCGTGCTGCTGTTCTTGCCTGCGGGCACATTTAATTACTGGCAGGCTTGGGTTTTCATCGCCGTGTTCTCGCTCACGACGGCCTGGCCCAGCATCTATTGGGCCAAGCGCAAGCCCGAGGTCCTGCAGCGACGGATGAGTTCCGGCCCCATGGCGGAAACCCGGCCCGCGCAGAAGATCATCGTCCTCGGCATACAACTGTGGTTCGCGGGATTGCTGGTGGTCAGTGCGCTCGACCACCGCTTTGGTTGGTCGAGTGTGCCCGTACCGGTCGTCGTGCTCGGCGATGTGCTGGTAGTGATTGGCCTAGGCATCTCCCTGCTTGTGGTGGAACAGAACAGTTTTGCGGCCGCCAACATCAGAGTCGAGGCGGAGCAACCACTGGTGTCCACGGGACTGTACGGGCGGGTGCGCCATCCCATGTATTCCGGAGCGCTGATCATGGCAATCGGCATTTCCCTTGGGCTGGGCTCCTACTGGGGGCTCGTCCTCCTCATCCCGGGCGTGATCGTTCTTACCTTCCGAATCTTCGATGAGGAGAAAGCGCTCAAGCAGGAATTGCCCGGATACGTCGAATACACGCAGCAGGTGCACTACCGGCTGGTGCCGCACGTGTGGTGATCGCACGGGATCGAAAGCGGGTAGTCTACACCGTCTTTCAGCGTCCGGGAGGCCGACGGCTGGTGTGTCTTAGGTGCCGTGATGCTGGCTCGCAGGTCGCCCAGTCTATGCGCCGCCGTCGGGGGCCACTAGACTTCCGAAATCATGGCCATCCGGCGCGCCGTTCTGCTCATTGCCGACATCGGTGGATACACGCAGTACATGAGTTGGAACCGGATGCACCTGGCCCATGCGCAGCAAGCGGTGGCCGGACTGCTGGAGGCGGTCATCGACACCGGTAAAGGCCTCAAGCTGGCGAAGCTTGAGGGCGACGCCGCCTTCTTCTGGGCGCCTAACGGAGATGCCCGACTAGTGTGCGAATTGCTGCCGGCCATGCGGCAGTCGTTTGTGGCGCGGCGGGAGCGGTATAAAAAAGACGCCATCTGTGACTGCCGAAGCTGCGAACAATTGGGCAAGCTGTCCCTGAAATTCGTCACACACGTCGGCGAGGTAGCCGAGCAAAGGGTGAAGCGTCGTATCGAGCTCGCCGGTGTCGACGTCATCTTGGTCCATCGCATGCTGAAAAACTCAGTGCCCATACCGGAGTACGTGCTGATGACCGACGTCGTTGCCGAGTGTCTCGACGATTCGATGCGCCAGCTGTCAAAGCCGCTGATCCACAACTTCGAGGGCATCGGCGAAACCTCGACTTTCTACCTCGATCTTTCGACGTACGAGGTGTCGGAAGCGGAGCCAGCCCTCGGTGCCCTCGGCCGGTTGACGGCGAAGCTGAACCTCGAGATGAAGTCGTTGCCGTTTGTGTTGGGCTTCAAGAAGCCCGCGGCGGGTTTCCGCAACCTGGGTCGCGCCCCAAGGGAAGAGCTGCCGGCATGAGCGTTGCATTACTTCGCGAAATGTTCGACCAGATGGTCGTGTCCAAGAATGCTGCGCTCATCGAGCACTATTACGACCCCGACTTCGTGATGTACTCCGACGGGCTGCGTCAGACCTTCGCCGAGTTCCGCGACAGCCACCGCGAGATCTACGCGACGGCCATCGGCTACGCGATCGAGTACGACGAGCAGGCGTGGGTGCAGGCCGCGGACAAGGTTGCCGGCCGGCTTTGGATTACGACGTCGCGCCCCGGCGAGGAGCCGAACCGAATCGAAGTGGTACTCATCGCGGCCTATCGCAATGGGCGAATCCATCGGATCTGGGAAACCACCTGGCCGAGTTGGCGTGATGTAGCTGCATTCGAAAGTTACTGAATATCAACGCAATCGGCGCATCAGCTGGGCGGCCGCGTATCGCCCACTGAGCAGCGCACCATGCACCGTTGCGGGATTATCCACCCCGATGGCCTCACCGGCCAGATAAAGCCGATCGCCGACGGGTTCCTGCAGTCGGCGCCGGTCGTCAAGGCCGGACCCGGGCGCATGGAACGAGTACGAGCCGAGCGCAAAGGGGTCCACGGTCCAACTCGACGATTTGATCTCGATCGGCGCGATGTTGTTGCCGAACAGTTGTCGTGCGATGGGCAGCGCGCTGGCTATCAACTCGCTGGGGGCGGTGGACTCCACGTACCGGCCGCGATGACCTGCGTTGAAAGCCAACACAATCGGTCCCGCAGCGGTTGGCAAGCTGAACCACTGTGCCCACATGCCGTCGTCGGAGTCCAGGAACTGGTAGAAGGCGTTGGCCACGTCCCAGGTTCGCCGGTCGAAGCGGAAGTAGGTCTTGGCCAAGGCGCCAAATCCCAACGTACTCACGGCGTGTGCGTGTCCGTCGGGTAGGGGTGGGTCGAAGGTGATCGCACCGGACTTCAGCACGCCCAGCGGAACAGTGACGATCGCTGCGGGTCCTTCGAACGACTGGTTTCCGGCCCGAACGGTAACGGAATTGCCGTGCTGCACAATGGCATTGACGGATGTGTTGAAAACGACTGGGAGCCCGCCGGCGAGTAACCGTGGTATCGCGTCGTAGCCACTGGTGACAACGAGCTGTGGGCCACTGGTGTAGTTACCCATGTCAAACGTCGTGACGGAGAGCTCGTTCGCATCGGCGGCGTACTCCTCCTCGATCACGGTGTTGACATAGAAGGCCAACTCGGCCCGCTCGGTATCGGAGAGGCCTGCGCGATTGGCCGCTGCATCGACGGCGGCAGCCAGGGAGCCGCCGTCGACCTGGTAGCAGGCCTCCGCCACGAAACGCCGCCACCTGGCCTCGTCGTATTTGATGGACGGCAGCCGGGGGTCTACCGCCAGTTTCGTCCACTTGTTGTAGTCGGTGGGACTGGTCTGTGCCTGCACTTTTTGGGCCAACTCCACGAGCGGATTGTTGGTCGCGCCGTGAATCCAGGACGCGCCCATTTCCAGCGGCAGACCCCAGTCGCGATTGGTGTTCACCCGGCCACCGATTCGATTGCGGGCTTCGATCAATCGCACGGGCCACCCGGCGTCGGCAAGGCTGCGGGCGGCGGACAAGCCCGCCATGCCGGCGCCGACGACGAGGACGGACTTGGTGTCGGGTGGGGCCGGCTGTGGTGATGGTGCGGGGAGTGGCCGCCGACGCACCGATGTGCAGGCGGCCGCCAGTCCGGTGCTGGTTAGGTTCGCTGTTGCGGCCAAGAACTCCCGACGGGATATCTGGGACACGCGTATCAGCTTCTCACATGCCCCACAGCGCCAACCTGGGCTTTGTCCAGTGTTTTGGCACGTCGAACTTTGGCGAATTTGACCGAGTTCGCCGTTACGGTCAGGTAAACTCGCGACAACCGGAGGGCGGCAATGGAGCCGCGGTCGAGGGGGGAGCGGCAATGAGTGCTCGAAAGTCCACTCGTGGTGGTGGGGGCGGCCAGGTGCCCGAGGCTCTGCCGCCGAGCCGAACCCTGACCGTCCGTGCTACCGACGGCACCCCACTGCACACTCAAGTGTTCGGCCCGCCCGATGGCTACCCGATTGTGCTGACGCACGGCATCGTGTGCGCCGTCCGGGCGTGGGCCTACCAGATCGCCGACCTGGCCACCGACTACCGGGTGATCGCATTCGACCATCGCGGCCACGGACAGAGCGGCATCCCGGGACGGGGCGGCTACAGCCTCAAACACCTTGCGTCCGACCTCGATTCGGTACTGGACGCGACACTGCGCCCGCGCGAGCGTGCGGTGATCGTCGGACACTCGATGGGCGGCATCACCATTGCCGCGTGGTCCGAACAGTATCGCCGCAAGGTAGCCAGCCGCGCGGACGCCGTCGCGCTAATCAACACCACGACCGGGGACCTGGTGCGCAAGGTGCAGTTGCTGCCGGTGCCGCGCGGGTTGTCGCCGGCTCGGGTCTTGGCGGCCCGGAGTTTGATTAACGCCTTTGGCGGGGTTCCCCTGCCGGATGTGATGCGTATTCCGACTCACTACCTGGTCGCGGTGTTGGCGGTCGCGGCCGACGCCGACCCGAGCGCGGCGAATCTGGTCTACGAGCTCTTCGTGCAGACATCACCGGCGGGTCGCGGTGGGTGTGCGCGGATGCTCGTCGAGGAATTGGGATCGCGGTACCTCAACCTGGACGGTCTGACGGTGCCGACCCTGGTCATCGGCAGTGAACGTGATCGACTAACACCAATCAGCCAGTCCCGCAAGATCGCGGCCACCGCACCCAATGTCGTCGGGCTCGTGGAATTGCCCGGCGGCCATTGCTCGATGCTGGAACAGCCGCAGGCGGTGAACAGCCAGCTACGCGCGCTCGCCGAGTCGGTGACCCGGGACGTTCGGGTCCGTCGCATCAGCTCATAGCAAGGCTGCGATCTCCGCGGCGGCCCGCTGGCCGGACCTCACGGCACCCTCGAAAAAACCGGTCCATTCGTCCGCGGTCTCGGTGCCGGCCCAATGAATCGGTCCTACCGGCTCCCGTAACCACCTCCCGTACTTCGTCCACGACCCCGGGGGCACCGCGGCCGTCGGACCACCTGGCGCGAATCCATCTGTGCCCCAACGATAATCGGCATAATCGAGGGGTTTGAGCGCGTCGTCGCCGAACAGCGACGCGAAGCACCGCAGCGCATCGCGGCGGCGCTGCTCTGCGGGCAGCGAGTCGAATGCTCGGGCATCGACAAACCCCAACAGGACGCCGGGCCCGTCGGCATGGGGGCTGACATCGAAGGTGATGAACACTGGTCCTTTGTCGGACAGGGCCTGTCCGGAAAACCCATTGGCTCGCCAGAACGGCGTCGAATAGGCCGCATACGCCTTGCTCAGGCGCCCCTGTGGCCAGTTCCTGGCGAGTTCCTCATACTCCCGGGGCAGCGGTGGAGTGAACTCGATGACCGCGCGATGGGCCGGCGGGACCGCCACGATGACGAACCCGGCCTCGGCCTCGCCTCGATCGGAGGTGACGGTGACACCGGCGCCGTGCCGCTCGATGCGACGGACCGGCGCGTTGAGCACAACTCGGGTGCCGAGTTCAGCCGCCGCCAGCTCGGCGATCGTTTGTGTGCCCGCCGGGAAGCGGTCCTGCTGGGCACCGTTCTCGACGTCGAGCAGCCGGTCCAGGCCGCCGGCGGCGCGGACATAGCGGGCGGCGTGCAGCATCGACACGTCGTCGGGTTCACACCCCCATGTCACCCTGGCCATCATGGCCATCAGGTCGCGCGAGGAGGCCGTCGCGTGCACCAAACGTAACCACTGACCGAGCGACACATCGTCGAGCTGCCGGGCTCGCCGCGCGTCCCACGGCGCGGAGATTGGGATGTTGCGGGAAATTCTTTCGAATTGCCAACGCAACCGCCCGATGTCGAGCAGCGTGGCCAGCGAAAGCCTGGGGACGGTGCCACGGTAAACGCGTGCTACACCGCGCCACTGGATCACGTTCTTGCCGTCGTTGTGGGTCGGGGTGGTCAAGACTTGGAGTTCGGCAGCCAGCGCCAGGACCGCGTCCTGGGTGGGGCCGACGAACGTGCCCCCCATGTCCGCAGGTAAACCTGCGACGCTGCCGGTGAACGAACGGCCGCCCACCCGATCGCGGCCTTCGAATACCAGCACGTCGTGACCCAGTCGTGTCAGCTCGCGGGCTGCGGCTAGCCCGGCGAAGCCGGCGCCCACCACGACAATGTCGACACTCCGCGCTGGGTTTGTCACGCCGTACAGTCAACCGCATTTCGTCGGCTCTCCGTAGGAAAACTTTTGATCGCCGGCTGGTTCCGGTCATCAGGCAGGCAATTCGCGACGAGTCGATCCGGTGTGAATCTTGGCATTTAAGGGTGAATTCTGGGCGCGAAAACCGGCTGGGATCCTGCCCTGTATGCACACTGAAAGCCGGGGGCTCACAATCGATCTCGAAGCACGCTCGAATAACGAGCCATATCGAAAACCCCAGGGCCGCAGCCCAGTTGGTGCGTAAGTCAGCCGACGGTTGGCGCCGAACGCGCGCAGCGGTAGGCCTCCGGCGATGGTCGCGTAGTACGAACTGACGGCGCGCGCGCATGTCCCACGCGGAAAACCATCATTGGCAGGCGCCCCGGTGCCAATCCTTTCCAGCCCGCGGTGAGTGCCGTGCGAACGTTGGGTGATACCCATTCGCAGCCCGGCAGAGCAAGCAAGGCGGAACCCGCCAACGGCTGCAGCGCCATTCCCAACAGTGTCGTTCGCAACCAGATGCGCTCGAAAGCGGCTCCGGCGGCAATCGGACCGGCTTCGGTGTCAAGCGATGTCGTCAAAGCGCCAACGTGAGGCGCAAATCGGCAGGGTAGGTAGCCGGCGCGCAATCCGAGCACATGGTGCATTCCCACTGTCTGCAACAGGCGTATGACCTGCCAATGTCTCAGCGAACGAAACATCGGCCGCATCCAGCGCTCAATCTCCAGCGAGCCGGGCGGCAGCCCGTCATCGGAAGTGACTTTCCAACCAACGTCGAAGCGCACGGCCGAGAAGAGCTCTTCGTGGAGCTCACGGCACCGGAAACGATCGGTTTCGGCAATTCGTACCAACCGCAGGATCTGTGCCCGTTTCTCGGTGGTGTCAAACCAGTGCAACTTGATGCCGTCGATGGCGTCGACTTCAGCCGACAGACTGTGGATTTCGCTCTGCGGCAGCGCTGGTCCGTGGAACATGACACGGCGATTCGTGTGCCGTTGCGCGATAGCTGCTTCTAGCGGATCCGTTGTGGTCGACGGAACGCGGTGAAAGTCGATTTCCGCAATCAGCCCGGCCGAGTCTTTGTTTGGGCACCATCGCACGTCCATGTTGAAACCAAGACGTGTGGCGCGCAGCCGCATATTTTCGGCGGCGGCGCCGAGCGATATCAGCCCCAGTATGCGGCGTTGTTTCGGTCCTGACACATAGGTTTCGTCGCCCCAGATCCGCACCACACTTCCCGAATGTTCGAGCTGGAAGGTCTGCCTGTTGTCCGCGGAAGGCGCAAGCATCGCCGCCTCCACCAACGACATAAATTCACTCGAATCCAATTCGGTCATATCCCTGTCATCCCGTTTGGATCGCGCTGTTCGATTGATTGATGAAGTTGAGTAGCCGACGACGCTTCAATCTCTGCAAAGGGTGCCGATTGCCGCCCCGCAGGCGCTTCCGGACATACATGCCGCGATAGGCGTCGAACTGATGAAAGTAGGGAGCCGAGTAAATGCGTCCACGCCCGAGCAGGATCTTCAGCACTTCGACCGCGACCACAGCCGACGCCAGATGACATGCAAGGCCTGCCGACGGTGCGGTGTGATTCTTGAGATCGATGTAGGACAAATCCATGTAGGGCCGATGTGTCGACGACGGCGCCGCTCCGGCGACAAATGCGACGAACTTCTCCACCGCGCTCATCTGGTCGCAGAGATCGTAGTACCGATCGAACGTCATACCCGTGGGATCGAAAACCGACCAGGCTGTGCTGAACCCGAACGGGCCGGCGCCCAGGGCATAGATCCCCTTTTGTTGCGCTTCGCGATACAGCAGGCGGCGCAGGTCGATTTCGAAGGCGTCGATGGCGTCCACGAAAACGTCGGCTCCGTCGATAAAGCTCGTCGCGTTCTCCGGCCCGACGGGTTCGCACGAGAGGCGAATTTCCGCCTCGGGGTTGATGTTGAGGACGACATCGCGCATGACTTCGGCCTTGAGGTGGCCTTCCGTCGAGCGTGTCGCACCATACTGCCGATTCATGTTGTGCAGTTCAAACACATCGGGGTCGGCGATGGTGAACTTTCCTACCCCCAATCTCGCCAGCGCAACCAAATTCACACCGCCCACCCCGCCGAGTCCAGCGATGGCCACACGGCTGTGTCGGAGGCGCTGTTGTTCGCTTGGGCTAATCAACCCGAGGTTGCGTGAAAAGGCTTCTTCGTACGACCATTCCGCGCTTGCCTGCAGCGTCCTGGTGATGGCGAATTCTGCGTCCTGAAACATTTTGTTGATCCTTTCGTCCTGCGATGCGCGCAAGTCAATGGCGGAGCTGGACGCGAGCCCAGATCGGGCCGTCGGCGATGACGGTGAACGGTGCGGTCAATGGGAAATCTGTGTGCAACGAGTGCACGGTGGCGCGCCGGATGAATGTCGCGAGACCAAGCGTGGCCTCCAGCGTGGCGAAATGGTCACCGATACACGACCGCGGGCCGGCGCCGAAAGGTAGGTATTGCCAACGACCATGGCCTTTCATGTGCTGCGGACTGAACCGGTCCGGGTCGAATGTCGACGGCCGGTCCCACAATGTCGGATCCCGATGCACTGCCATGCGCCCGAATGCAACCAGCGTTCCGGCTTCCACTCGATAGCCGGCGATTTCGACGTCACGCGTGGCCATGCGCGTGCCGGTGGCGCCCGGTGGACACATTCGCAGGGCTTCCATGAGCACTTGCCCGGTGTAGGGCAGCCGCGGGACGTCCTGCGGCGTCAATTGCCGATCCGGCAGATTGGTGACCTCGGCGGCGACGCGACTCTGAATCTCAGGATGACGGCCGAGCTGCCACATCGCATAGGCCAGTGTTGTCGCCGTGGTGTCATGGCCGGCGAACAAGAAAAGGATCAGCTCCGCGGCAATGTCCCTGTCAGAAAGGCGCTTATTGGTGAGTGGGTCTTTGGCTTCTATCAACGCTTGCACCAGGGGTGCGTCCGTATCGGGGCGTGCCCGACATTCCCGCAGGATCGTCCCGGCCAGACTGTGGAGCGTGGCGGCAGCGGCGCGGGCTCGGCGGCGCGCAGGGGTCGGTAACCAGGCAGGGGCCCGCAGCGGATGTAACGCCCGGCTCACCACATAGGTCAGCGCCGTTCGCAGGGGCTCGGTGACCTCAGCGACGTGCTCGGTCAAGTCCATCCCCAGCACCGCCCGCCCCAGAGCCCGCATTGTCAACTTGCGGCATTCCGCATCCAGATTGATCGTGTGCCCGTCTTGCCAGGATGACGACACCGACTCGGCGGCGTCGGCCATATGTCCCCCAAACCGCTGGACCTGTTGTTTGGTAAACACAGGTTGCAGCGTGCGCCGGCGCGGCAACCACTGTGCATGTGGCAAATCAAAGAGGTTGTCGCCCATCACCCGGCGAAACTCCGACAGGACCCGGCTGGTCTTGTCGAGGGACCCGTCCCTATTCGTGAGGATGTCGTGAATGGCTTCGGGCGACGTGGCCACAACGATTGGTGGTATCAACCATTTCGGTCCCAAAGTGACCCGAGAAACCGGTCCACCGGCGTCCCGCAGTTGATCGACGCCGGTGTGAAATGACCTGACCGCGCGCGCCCGCTGCCGGTACGGCAGGGGATTCTTTGGGGCCAGCGGCAACAACGTTATTTTCTCTGGCGCAGGTGCGCGCGATGGCCGGGGGGTCAACACTCGCACGGTGCCCCTTTGTCGCAGAAAACGTTGCTGACCTCAGCCGTCTGCGTCGCCAGGTCGCGCATTTCTTGCAGCATCTTCGTAAGCTGGGTGGGCTCGGCGAGTTGGGCGAACGTCCTGCGGTCCCACCACATGATTTTCGTGCGGTATCGGTCGCTGGGATACGGTGCGGCGGGAATCTCAGCGGGCACAACGCCGCCCGCGGTACGCCAGCGCTCCAACACATGAGCGGCCGCGGTGGCGAGAATGAAATTAACGTCCAGCAATGCCGCCGTCGGAAACGCCATGCGGGCCAACGCTCTGGTTATCAGCTTCCTGCAGTTCGGGTGGTCGATCGCCCACGCCGCCCTCATCTCTACTAGCCCGAATGGCAGCCGTTCGGTGATCATCGTGCGAACCACACCCTGGCTGGGTTGGCCAGCCCACTCCACAATTGCGTGCGCCTCCTCGGCACTGCGTAGCGGACCCCTTACCCGTACGCCGCCCACTACCCGACCGCCATCGTCTATGGCGCTATAGAAGAGCGTTGTGTCCCGCCCGTCGCGTATCTGCTCAAAATCGAGCGCACTTTCGACGCCGTATTTGCTGTAGCTGCGGAGTGCCCCGGATAGGTATTGCTCCCACAATTTCGGTTCGCACTCTGGTTGCGACAACACAATCGTGCAGCCACTATCCCGATCCAGCCAGTTGAATGCCGCGGGCAGGTGATACGGCATCGTCTTCACGGCGCCCCGCATTGACAGGTCCATGATTTTCCGAATCCCTAGGCGGAGGAGCTGATAGCGGGACTGCCGGCCTTCGCAGGGGCCCGGCGGCCGGAGATCCTGAGCAGCGGTGAATTGGGGATGCGACGGGAATCGTTGTCGATGAGATCGAGGCCGCTTGCGATGGCCCGCGCGTCTTCCATGTCGATCGAGCGACCCGCGACCCAGGTTCGAAACATGGCGAGCATTGGGCCACGCAGGAATCGTGGTGCTCGGTATCGAGAGACGAATGCGTAGGCATTTTCGAATGTCATGCTGCGATCAACCTCGACGATCAGCAACGGCCCCGACGGTTTGAGCACCCGAATACATTCGGCGAGGCCAGTGTCCCGCGATGTCCAGTGTTTGATGGAGCCGTAACTGATAACGCCGTCAAAGCTGCAGTCCTCGAATTGGAGATGGGTTGCGTCACCGAGTTGGAACTGCACCCGATCGCCGTAGTCGCGCATGCGTTTGCCGGCCCGACGAATCTGCGGCTGTGACAAATCGATGCCGATGATGGTGACATCGGGTCGCCGATCGGCGATGTGCTTTGTGAATTGCGCGCCGCCGGACCCGACATCCAGAATGTGGGCTCCAGACGGTAGGTATTCCAGAAAGTGCTCGTCTATGACATAGCTGGTGTAAAGGACGGCCGGCGCCACGACATTCTCGTAATACCACCCATGCAGCCACGAATAGGTCGTGGTGTCGTTATTGAACGGCGGTAATGGTATCGGCATGGCAAAACGATCCCGGCCGCGGTCGCGGCGACACAAGGGCAAATTCGCTGACGTTGCGCGAACAGACGATGCACAATGCACAATGCCCTGACGCCCGGCTGTGTTATGGAGGCACACTCACCGCGGCGAGAAAGTTACGGCGCGACCGTCAACCAGTCCTTGAATCCCGACGGGTCGTGGCGTCCCAACGCTCCGTGCTCGTAGAGACCCCAGCCCTCCACCGGAACCGCGTCCCCATCCCGGCAGACCGCGCGGCCCACGTGGTCGATGACGCCGAAGCCCGACCGCGCGATGATCGCCGGATCGGTCATGTCGTACGTCAACCTCTCGGTGAACTTTTCGCCCTTCCACATACCGTGCAACCAGTCCGAATCGCCGCCATAGCCGCCGCCGACGTGAATCGGCACCGGCAGCTTAGATTCCACGTCGAAGTGGACTGGCATGCCGTCGGGGGCGGTCGCGTCGATGGTGGCTCCGGTTGGGATCCGGGTGCCGGAGCGGTAGTGGATCTTGACCCGCGGCCAGCCCAGCTGCTCGACACGACCGTCGCGCCACACCCGAGTGCAGTCGTTGAGTGACCGGAAGCCGCTGGGCTCTTCCTGGATGATCAGCACGATGGCGAAGTCGTCGAACGCCATTGGCACATATAGCCACCACATGCCCTCGAACGGGGGGTCGGCGGGCCGGCCGGCCGGTTCGGGTTCGCCCACCGGCCGAATCCCCCAGGACCGGTCGCGGCTGCCGATCCACGTGGCGGGGTCGACCGCGATTTCCTCGCCGTCGACGACGATCCGTCCGCGCCAGGTACCGAGCTGGGCGAATCGTTGTGCATCCAGCGTGACCCGGTTGCCCGACCGCAACAGATGTGGCTGTTCCTGGACCACGCGGAACAGCCCCTCCCAGGTGAGATCGGCTGCGATGCCTTCGGTTTCGTCGAGAACCAGCCGCAATTTGCGTAGCGGCTCGGTGACCTCGATCCGGTAGCCGTTGACGTGTTGGTGCAGCCGGTCCTGGTCGATAGCGTCCGAAAGGTGCACCGCAGTCTGGGTATCGCCGCGCCTGATGAGCAGGAACGCGTCTTTGACGCCGAGGTTGGGGTAGTAGCCGATGCCGCTGATCACGAAGATGTTCCCGGTGCGGTCGTGGGCGTTGAAGTAGGAGCGGTCGTAGAAGTTGCGGTCCGAAGAGCCCGGCCACGCGATCGGCTGGGGTACCTGATGTACCGGGTACTCGTCGAGCGGTCCGAGCATTAGCGATCCTCTCCGATAAGACGCTTCATCAATCCGGCGTGATAGAACAGCGACTCCACATCACCGGGTTTCTCGATCTCGCCGAAGTGCACCCGCCGCGCACTGGTGCGCATGAACACAATTGCCCACATGACGCCCGAATACGCGTAAAACCAGTGCAGATCGCCGAGTTCCACGCCGGTGAGCCGTTCATAGGTGGCGCGCACGTGGTCCTCGCGCATCACCTCCGGCAAACCGGGCAACGTCGCTAAACCGGCCAGTTCCTCAAAGACCTTGTGTGCGTAAATCATCCATGCAACATCGAGCTCGCGCGGGCCTAGCGTCACCATCTCCCAGTCCAGCACGGCCACCGGTTTGAAGTCGCGATACAAGACGTTGCCCACTCGGGCGTCGCCCCACAGCAATACCGGCTCGCGCGCCGCGGCACCGTTTGGCCAGTTGTTCAACAGCCACTCGAAGGTCCGTTCCAGTAGCGGCGAGCGACCGATATCCGGGACCGCGAAGTCGTACCAGGACTGCACCCAGCTGAAGTGCCGCCGCAGCGCGGTATCGCCGACGAGGCCCTCGGTTAAAAAGCCAAATACGTTCTCTGCGTTGGGAATCGAATGTAGCTTCGCCAGCACCCCGACGGTGGCGTCCTGCAATTGGCGCTGGCGTTCGGCGGGTGCGTCGGCGAACCAGTTGTGGCCGAAGGTGTAGGGCATGACATCGGGCGGCACCACGCCCTCGACGTAGTCCATCAGGAAGAATGGCGTTCCCAAAACGTCGCCGGTGGTCTCGATCCAGCGCACCCGGGGGACGGGGACATCGGTGAGTTCGCCGACCTGACGGACGACTTCGAATTGATGGTCCAGTCGATAGGTCGGGAACACCGGCACATCGTCGGCGGACGGTGCCACCCGGGCCACCAGCTTCTGCTCTGTCGGTTGGCCGTCCTGTTCCCAACGAGCGGTCAAGATGATGGTCTCCGACGACATGCCCGTGGCGTCCACGCCGCTTTCCACGGTCACCTCGGGTGTCGCGCCGCCGGGTAACACCGTGGACAACCATCGCGACATCACCGCCGGCAGTGTGGTGACATCACGGCTCGACCGCTGCAGGCGGTCTACATTATCGAGGGCCGGTTCATTGGCCACGGGGCTTCCTTCGCGAAGTAATTACGATACGGTAGGTAGCGTTATGAAAGCAGACCCGTCCTTCCTTGACAAGCCCCCCGGCGCCGGACGGCCCCGCGATCCACGCATCGACTCCGCCATCTTGTCGGCGACCGCGGAATTGCTTGTGCAAATTGGTTATTCGAACCTCAGTTTGGCCGCCGTCGCCGAACGCGCGGGGACCACGAAATCCGCGCTGTACCGACGTTGGTCGAGCAAGGCCGAACTGGTGCACGAGGCGGCATTCCCGGTCGCGCCCACCGCTTTAGAGGCTCCCGCCGGTGATTTCGCCGCAGACATCAGGATGATGATCGAGGCCACCCGCGACGTGTTCACTACCCCGGTGGTCCGGGCCGCGCTGCCCGGTCTGGTGGCCGACATGACCGCCGACGCCGAGCTCAACGCCCGCGTGCTTGCCCGCTTCGCCGACCTGTTCACCGCGGTGCGGGTGCGGCTGCGTGAGGCGGTCGATCGTGGCGAGGCGCACCCCGATGTTGATCCGGAGCGGTTGATCGAGTTGATCGGGGGAGCCACGATGCTGCGGATGCTGCTCTCGCCGGACGACAAACTTGGTGACACCTGGGTGGATCAGACCACCGCCATCCTCGTACACGGGGTTACCCGATGAGGCTTGCCGTACGGGCAGTGGCGGTCCGCGCCGATCTGACCGGACGCGCGATCGGTCATCGTCAGGCGGCGTGCAGGTCGATCAGCGCGACAGCAATGCGACTCTCATTTCGCTGACGTCGACCATTGGGTAACCGGGTAGCGGTGGCGCGGTGGAACGGTAGGATGCCCCAGTCGGTGTGACGTATTAGGCAGTGTGCCTGCCGTTTTCGACGCCGGCTGCGACTTGCCAACCCGGTGCTTCCTTGACGTGGTCGCAGCGCTCGCGCAATCCGAGGCCGTTGTCCGCAGTGGTGGGTCCACCGCGACTGCGTGGCTGAGCGTGATCACGCTGTCGGATGGGGGCGTCGCAATATGGGGTGCGGCATCGCTGATCTCGCAGCCCGATGAACTCGGCGAGTCCGCGCGGGAACCGCCGTGAGCGTGATTCCAAGGCCACCAACGCGCCGGTCTTGGGGTGGGCATAGCGGCGTCTCAGGGTTGTCCGGGAACGTCGATCGGTCACTGCCTGACTGACCAGGTTGCGCGCCACCCCGGCGGGTATTGGCCCATAGCCGTCGACCACCGCCGGGGCGGAGTCGTCCCCGAACAAGGTTTGATCGGAGAGCACCACATTGACAGCGATTGGTGCCGGTTGCGTCGGCGAGGGGTACGACAGCACTAGACCCGCACGACTCAACGCCGCTAGCCTTCGGCTATGAGGCGGACGCGTTGATGTCCGACAAGCCCACGGGGCGGATTATCGTCCTGATCGCTCTGCTGATTGTGGTGGCGGCCGCGCTCCGCGGCTATCTTCCGGCTCGCCACGGGTCACGACTTGCGGAGGCAGGCGGCAATCGGGCGGCGTTGATGTTCATTGTCACGGCCATCGCGGCGACGCTCGCCATTCTGGCGTTCGCCATCGTCACGCGGCTCCGGGATCCCCGCACGGTGGCTCCCAGCGTGGGCGATCTGTCCGACATGCTTGGCACCGGCAAAGGGCGCCCAAGTTGGCGCGCGCTATTGATCGGATTCGGGGTGATCCTGGCCTGGCTACTTATCGTGCTACTGCTTTCCCGACTATTCGCGCCACCCGAGGTCGTTCTCGAAGCCCCCACCCAGGATTCGAGTGCGCCGCCATCGGTCAACGGCGGCGCACCGCCAGAGCAACCCCAGTCACGCCACACGAACACCAGGGACACGCTCGATATCCTGATTGCGAGCACGGTACCGCTGCTCCTGATGCTCGTCGCGGGGGCGGCTATCGCTACCCGGCGACGCCGGCGCACACCGACACCGGGCCTCGTCGCCGAAGATGACGTCGTAATCCCGCCGCCGCCAAGAAGTTCGGAATCACTGGTTCGGGCAGCTGAAGTCGGACTGGCCGAGATCGCCGACCTTAGTCGCGAACCACGCCAAGCGATCATTGCGTGCTATGCCGCGATGGAACGTGAACTCGCCAATGTTCCCGGAGCTGCACCCCAGGACTTCGACACCCCAACCGAAGTCCTCGCCCGAGCCGTGGAACACCATGCGTTGCACGCCGATAACGCCGTCGTGCTGGTGGACCTGTTCGCCGAGGCGCGATTTAGTCCGCATGTGATGAACGAGGGGCACCGCGAGGTTGCGGTGCGGATACTACGGCTGGTTCTCGACGAGCTGGACGCCCGGAGTTCGATATGAAAAAGCTTATAACACTGGGTGTTTGCCTCATGGCCGGAACAGAGCTACTGGCGCTGATACTGCAAGATCGCCGGTATGTGCTGGCCGCGGCGGGAGTCGCCTTGGCATTGGTGTTGCTCAACATTCGCCGAGTTCTGGGACATCCGAACGAACCCGTGGCCGAGCCGTACTCCGACGATATGGGAGAGGGGTTGCGCCGCTGGCTGTCCAACACCGAAACGACAATCCGGTGGTCGGAGTCTACCCGCGCGGACTGGGACCGGCACCTGCGCCCGATGCTTGCCCGGCGGTTCGAAATCGCCACCGGGCAACGGCAGGCAAGAGATCCGGCGGCCTTTGCTGCCACCGGCCAAATGTTGTTCGGCGCCGCACTATGGGAATGGGTCAACCCGAACAACGTCACGCATACCAGCGACCGCCAGCCCGGTCCCGGTCGCGGTGCACTAGAAGAAATCCTGCAAAGGTTAGAACAGATATGACTCAACCATGACTGAACTATGAGCATGCCGGCGGCTACGACTACCGCCCACTGCGAGGCGGTGCTCGACGAGATCGAACGGGTCGTTGTGGGGAAGCGCTCGGCGCTGACGCTGATCCTCACCGCAGTGCTGGCGCGTGGGCACGTACTGATCGAAGATCTTCCCGGCCTGGGCAAGACGCTGATCGCGCGATCCTTCGCCGCGGCGCTGGGACTCGAATTCACGCGGGTCCAGTTCACGCCCGATCTGCTGCCGGCCGACCTGCTCGGCTCGACCATCTATGACATGCAGTCGGGACGCTTTGAGTTTCGGCGCGGGCCCATCTTCACCAACCTGCTGCTGGCCGACGAGATTAACCGCACGCCACCCAAAACCCAGGCGGCGCTGCTGGAGGCGATGGCTGAGGGCCAGGTGAGTATCGACGGCCAAACCCACCGCCTGCCAATGCCTTTCATCGTCCTGGCCACGGACAACCCGATCGAGTACGAAGGCACCTATCCCTTGCCCGAGGCGCAACTGGACCGGTTCGCGATCCGGCTAGAACTGCGATATCTCTCGGAGCGAGACGAAACCTCGATGCTGCGCCGTCGCCTCGAACGCGGTTCAGCAGAGCCGACGGTGAACCAGGTCGTGGACGCGCACGATTTGCTGGCTATGCGGGAATCGGTCGAGCAGGTGACAGTGCACGAAGACGTCTTGCACTATGTGGTGTCGCTGGCCACGGCGACCCGCAATCATCCGCAGGTGGCCGTAGGCGCGAGTCCGCGTGCCGAACTCGACCTGGTGCAGCTTGCGCGTGCCCGGGCGCTGCTGCTCGGCCGGGACTACGTGATCCCAGAAGACGTCAAGGCGCTTGCGATTGCCACGGTCGCGCACCGCATCACGTTGCGTCCAGAGATGTGGGTGCGAAAAATTCAGGGCGCCGATGTGGTCGCAGAACTGTTGCAGCGCTTGCCGGTGCCTCGAGCTAAGGGAGCCGATGGGGTGACCGGATCGGTGTGATCGAGATTCGTGAAGTCGAGTTACGCTGGCGTGCATCGCAACTGACGCTGGCGATCGCCACCTGCGCCGGAGTTGCACTGGCCACTGCCGTCATCGGTGATCGCTGGCAGCTGATCGCTTTCGCGGCACCGCTACTCGGTGTGCTGTGCTCGATTAGTTGGCAGCGCCCCGTCCCGACGATTCATGTGCGCGGGGAGCCGGATTCACAGCGCTGCTTCGAGAACGAGCAGGCACGGGTGAAGGTCTGGGCAACAACGGATTCCGCAGCTGGTGTGGTCGAGCTCAGGGTCTCGGCCATCGACGGAATGCAACTCGAACTTCTCGAATCTGACTCTCGCCAAGCGAAAACCGTTGCGGTCCAAGCCGAACGTTGGGGACGCTATCCGATCCGGGCGCGCGTCGACGTCGTCGCGCGCGGCGGGCTGTTGAGCGGGACGGGGACGGTCGACGCCGCCGACGTCATCGTCTTTCCGCTGACGCCGCCGCAGTCGACGTCGATCCCACAGACCGAGTTGCTCGACCGGCTGGGCGCTCACCTCACCCGGCACATCGGCCCAGGTGTCGAATACGCCGATATACGCCCCTATGTCCCAGGTGACCAACTGCGCGCCGTGAACTGGGCGGTGAGCGCGCGCCGCGGCCGACTACACGTAACGCAGCGGTTGACCGATCGTGCCGCCGACGTGGTGGTTCTGATCGACACCTATCAGCAGCCCGCTGGTCCGGCGACCCAAGCCACCGAACGCGTCGTGCGCGGTGCGGCTCAGGTCGTGCAGACTGCGCTGCGAAACGGCGATCGCGCCGGGATCGTCGCGCTCGGGGGCAACCGCCCACGATGGCTGGGCGCCGACATCGGCCAACGCCAGTTCTATCGGGTGCTCGATACCGTGCTCGGAGCCGGTGACCGGTTCGAAAACACCACCGGGACACTGGCGCCGCGCGCCGCCGTCCCCGCGGGAGGGATCGTCATCGCCTTCTCCACGCTGCTCGACACCGAGTTCGCGCTGGCGTTGATCGACTTGCGCAAACGCGGCCATGTGGTGGTTGCTGTCGACGTTCTCGACACATCTCCGTTCGAGGCCGAGCAGGACCCGCTGGTGGTCCGGATGTGGGGGCTGCAGCGCTCCGCAATGTATCGCGACATGGCCACCATCGGTGTCGACGTGCTGTCCTGGCCGGGGGAACGGTCGCTGAACCAGTCGATGAGTGCGCTGCCGATCCGCCGCCGTCGGCTTCGGGGACGGCTCGCGGGAAGGCGCTGAGATGGCGTCCATCGCGCAGTCTGGCAGCCACGCTGTCGCGCCGGTGTTCGGCCTGCTGATGGTGGGGTCAGCCGCGGTCGGATCGCACGGACCGGCGATTATCGCTGCTGTTGCAGCCGTGATCGCCGTGGCGGTGGGGACGGTGGTTCGCGCGGCGGCAACGCTGGCCGTGCTGCTCTCGGTGTCCGCGATAGCGCTGTCCGATCGGCCGCACGTGCTCGCCGCACTCTCGGGACTCTGCGCCGCCGCCTACCTGGTGTGCCGGCATGGAGCCGGCGCCACGGCCGGTTTGGTCATGGGCAGCTCGCCGACAATCATTGCTGCGGCGGGGTTTACCTTCGTCGGGTTGGTCGCGACGTCGTTCCCGTTGCAGTTGCCGTGGTTGCCGTTGGTAGCGCCGCTTGCGGTGTTGGCGATCTACGTCTTGGCCACCCGCCCGTATTTGGGCTAAAGGCATGCTACGGCTCCAAATCCGCCAATCCGCAAATATTCGACCGAGATTTTTCTAGAGTCTCGTCGTATAGGTCGACTCTGCAATGACTCAGTGGAAGGGGATTGGCTCATGAACTACTCGGTGTTGCCGCCGGAGATCAATTCGTTGCGAATGTTCTCGGGAGCAGGGTCGGCGCCGATGTTGGAGGCGGCGGTGGCCTGGGATGGGCTGTCGGCGGAGCTGGGGTCGGCGGCGGAGATGTTTGGGTCGGTGACGTCGGGGTTGGTGGGTCAGGCGTGGCAGGGTGCGGCGGCGGCGGCGATGGCGGCTGTGGCGGCGCCGTATGCGAGCTGGTTGAGTGCGGCGGCGGCGCGGGCCGCGGGGGCGTCGGCTCAGGCCAAGGCGGTGGTGAGTGCGTTTGAGGCGGCGCGGGCGGCGATGATTCATCCGTTGGCGGTGGCGGCTAATCGGAATGCGTTCGTGCAGTTGGTGTTGTCGAACATTTTTGGCCAGAACGCGCCGGCGATCGCGGCTGCCGAGGGCATTTACGAGGAGATGTGGGCCGCCGATGTGGCCGCGATGGTGGGTTATCACGGTGGGGCCGTGGCGGCGGCCGGGGCGTTGCCGTCGTGGCAGCAGGCGTTGGCGGGTTTGCCGGGTCTGGGTCAGACGGCCGCCGCGGCTGCCGCGCCGGCGGCAAGTGTTCTTCCGGCCATCAACACGGGTCTGGGGAACATCGGTAATTGGAACGTGGGCGGCGGGAACAAGGGCTCGTTCAATTTGGGCAGTGGGAACTTCGGCAACGTCAACCTGGGCAGCGGGAACATCGGCAACCTGAACTTCGGCAGCGGGAACTTCGGCTCCTTCAACTTGGGCAGTGGAAACATAGGCCACACCAATTTCGGTAACGGAAACTTTGGCCGCCTCAACTTTGGTGGCGGCAACAGCGGTAGTGGGAACTTCGGTTGGGGGAATATCGATAATGGAAACTTCGGCGGCGGAAATAGCTTCAGCCCGATGGATTTCACCAGTGGGACCAACTTCGGTAGTGGGAACCAGGGTGGGTTCAATGTGGGTAGCGGGAACATTGGTTCTTCGAATGTCGGGTTCGGGAACAAGGGTAATTTGAACTTTGGGTTTGGGAATAACGGCAACAACAACATTGGTTTCGGGCTTACCGGCGATAATCAGGTGGGTATTGGTGCGCTGAACTCGGGCACCGGGAACATGGGTTTCGGGAACTCGGGTAACAACAACATCGGGTTCTTTAACTCCGGCGATGGAAACTTCGGCTTCTTCAACTCGGGGAATGGCAACTTCGGCTTCGGGAACTCGGGTGAAACCAACACCGGCTTCTGGAACTCGGGCAACGTCAACACTGGCTTCGGGAACGCCGGCTTCACGAACTTCGGTTTCGGCAACTCGGGCGACTCAAACGTCGGCAATGGGAACTCCGGCGACTTCAACATGGGTTCGGCTAACGCGGGTGTGGGCAATACCGGCAGTTTCAATGCGGGTGGCGCCCCCGGCTTGAGCACCGGGCTAGGGGCAAATACGGGCTGGTTCAACTCCGGCAGCGTAAACACCGGCTTCGGGAACTCAGGCGGAACGAACACCGGACTGTTCAACTCCGGGGATCTCAACACCGGATTCGGCAGCTCGATCAACCCAGCTGGTGTGACGTCGTCGGGCTTCGGCAACACCGGCACCGGTCTCTCCGGGTTCTTCAATTCCGGTACTGACACTTCCGGCTTCCAGAACACGAATACGGGCTCCGGAGTGAGTTCAGGTTTCAATAACTCAGGCGACTTTCAATTCGGCATCAATAATTCAGGCAGCCGAAACACAGGTTGGGGCAATGAGGGCTTGCGAAACGTGGGCTTCTTCAACACGGGTGAGTTCAGCTCCGGCATCTCGAATACGGGCGATGAGAGCAGCGGAATCGGGAACTCGGGCAACAATGACGCAGGCGCATTCAACCGCGGCGATTTTCAGGCGGGTATTTTCGGTCCGGCATAGTCTGCCAGGACTCAGTGCACCAGCTGGGCGGCATGCCCGGCCGGATCGAGCATGGGCTGGAGGCGATGCCCAAATCAGGGTGACCGTGGCAGACACCGCAACGGCGGCCTGAAACATTTCTTCGGGTAGCCGGAATTATTCGGTGAATCCCGGATATTTCGCCGCGAATTTCCTAGCTTTGTCCTCGAGTGAGGTTCTGTAGCGACCCACGGAAAGGACAGGCTGATGAACTACTCGGTGTTGCCGCCGGAGATCAATTCGTTGCGGATGTTCGCTGGGGCGGGGTCGGGGCCGATGTTGGATGCTGCGGCCGCCTGGGGTGGGTTGGCTACGGAATTAGGGGTGGCCGCGGATTCGTTTGGCACGGTGACATCGGGGTTGGTGGGTCAGGCGTGGCAGGGTGCGGCGGCGGCGGCTATGGCGGCAGCGGCGGCGCCGTACGCGAGCTGGTTGGGTGCGGCCGCTGCTCGCGCCGCGGGGGCATCGGCTCAGGCCAAGGCGGTAGCGGCGGCGTTTGACGCGGCGCGGGCGGCCACGATTCCTCCGCTGGCGGTGGCGGCTAACCGCAATGCGTTCGTGGAACTGGTGCGGGCGAACATTCTAGGTCAGAACGCGCCGTTGATTGCGGCTGCGGAGGGCATTTACGAGGAGATGTGGGCCGCCGATGTGGCCGCGATGGTGGGCTATCACAGTGGCGCGGCCGCGGCTGCGGCGGCGTTGCCGTCCTGGCAGCAGGTGCTGGGAGGCCTGCCGGGGTTGGGTCAGGTGGCCAGCGCGGCTGCGGCGCCTGCGGCGAGCATTATCCCGCCCATCAATACGGGTTTGGGGAACATCGGCAACTGGAATGCGGGCGGTGGCAACAACGGCTCGTTCAACTTGGGCAGCGGAAACTTCGGCAATCTGAACCTGGGTGGCGGAAACATCGGCAACTTAAACCTCGGCAGTGGCAACTTCGGCTCTTACAATTTGGGCAGCGGCAACACAGGTCACACCAACTTCGGCAGCGGGAACTTCGGTCGCCTCAACTTTGGCGGCGGAAACGAGGGTAATGGAAACTTCGGCTGGGGGAATATTGGTGACAGAAACTTCGGGGGCGGTAACACATTCAACTCCATGGATTTCAGTAGCGGGACCAATTTCGGCAGCGCGAATCAGGGTGCCTTCAATGTAGGAAGCGCCAACATCGGTTCTTCAAATATTGGGTTCGGCAACATTGGTAATTTTAACTTCGGGTTTGGGAACAACGGCAACAACAACATTGGCTTCGGGCTCACCGGCGATAATCTGGTGGGTATTGGTGCGTTGAACTCGGGGGCCGGAAACACCGGTTTCGGGAACTCGGGCAACAACAATATCGGATTCTTCAACTCGGGAAACAACAATGTGGGCTTCTTCAACTCGGGCGATGGTAGCTTTGGCTTCGCGAATTCCGGTGACACCAATACGGGCTTCTGGAACGAGGGTAACCGCAACACCGGCTTCGGAAATGGGGGTGGCACCAACTTCGGTTTCGGAAACTCGGGCTCGAATAATATGGGCGCCGGGAATTCGGGTGACTTGAACATGGGCTGGGGGAATTCGGGGAGTTTCAACACCGGCAGCTTCAACTCTGCCAACACTAACACCGGCGGTTTTAACGCGGGTTCCACCAACACGGGATGGGGCAACTCGGGCGACACCAACACTGGCGTGCTGAATTCGGGCAACCTGAATACATCCGTCGGCAGCGCGGAGACGCAGAGTGGTCCGAATTCGGGCTTCGGCAATAATGGCACCGGTAATTCCGGATTTAACAACACGGGTGATGGTAACTCCGGCTTCCAGAATACGCAGTTTGGGACTAGCAAACCACTACCCTCGCCGCCGTTCCCTCCTGACATTGTAGTCGATTTTGATGAGGGCAACTCCGGTTTCCTCAACTCGAGCCAAGGCAGCGCGGGCGTCTACAACATCGGCGACGGCTTCAACGTAGGCATGTTCAATATGGGCTTCTCCAACACTGGCATCGGAAATTCCGGCGACAACGGCTTTGTGTTTATCCCCCCTGGTACCGTCCAGCTGACCAGCACGTCGGGCCTCTTCAACTCCGGCGTCAACAGCACGGGTGGGTTCAACACCAGCGACAGCCAGTCGGGATTCTTCCACTTCTGACCCGTTCGCTGCCTAGGTTCGGGTGCCCGGTCGCTGGCAGGCGCCGGCGAGTGCCGCGGCCGATTCAGTGCACCAGCTGGGCGGCGTGCTCGGCCAGATCGAGCACTGGTTGCGGCACGATTCCCAGGATCAGGGTGACCGCCGCGCATAGCGCGATGGCGGCCTTACTGAGCACGCCGGGCGCCACTACTTGTGGTGTGTCGTCAGATCCCTCGGTGAAGAACATCAGCACGATCACCCGGACGTAGAAGTACGCGGCCACTCCACTGGAGATCACTCCAATGATCACCAGCGGCACCGCGCCGCCCTGCGCGGCGGCCTTGAACACCGCGAACTTGCTGACGAATCCACTCGTCAGCGGGATGCCGGCGAAAGCCAGCAAAAACATCGAAAACATCACGCCCACAATCGGTGAGCGCTGACCAAGCCCTGCCCAGTGCGACAGGTTTGCGTCTTCTGAACCGTCTGAGCCGTCGGGTTTACGAATCAAACTCACGATGGCGAAGGCGCCTACCGTACTGAAGCTGTAGGCGACCAAGTAGAACAAGGTCGCGGAGAGGCCCGCGGGGCTGTCGGCGATCACGCCGGTGAGTATGAAGCCGACGTGAGCGACCGACGAATACGCCAGCATCCGTTTGACGTCGGTCTGGTTCACGGCGGTGATGGTGCCAACCGCCATGGTCAGGATCGAAATCCCCCACAGCACCGGGCGCCATTGCTCATGAAGCGGCGGTAGCGCGACATAGACGACGCGAAGCAGCGCGCCGAATGCCGCGACTTTGGTGGCCGCCGCCATGAAGCCGGTGATCGGGGTCGGCGCGCCCTGATACACGTCGGGAATCCAAGAATGGAACGGCACCGCACCGACCTTGAACAGCAGGCCGACCGACAGCAGCGCGACGCCGGCCAACGCCATTGAGGTGTCGGTGTGTGCCGCGAGTGAATTCCGGATTCCGGACAGGGTCAGCGTGCCGGTCGCGCCGTAGAGCAAGGCGACACCGTAGAGGAAGAAGGCCGACGAGAACGCACCCAGCAGGAAGTACTTCATCGCGGCTTCCTGCGACAGCAGACGGCGGTGCCGGGCCAGCCCGCACATCAGGTACAGCGGCAGCGACAGAACTTCCAGGGCGACGAACATCGTCAGCAGGTCGTTGGACGCGGGGAACACCATCATGCCGCCCACGGAGAGCAGCGCCAGCGGGAAGAGCTCCGTCTGGGCGGCACCCGCGCGTTCCGCCTCGCGCTCGGCGTCGCTGTCGGGAACCGCCGAGGCTTGCGGCGTAAAGGAATCCAGCCCCCTGAGCCGCCCAGCCCCCACGGCGATCTTGCTCGTCGAAGCAACCTGGCGGCGCTCGGCGATGAAGATCACCGCCAAGACCGCGACCAGCACCACGGTGCCTTGCAGGAACAGCGTGGGTTGATCGACCGCCACTGCGCCGAGCACGGTGCGACGACCGGACGCCGGAATCGACCTGGCCACCACGATGACCGCGACCAGGGCTGCGACCAACCCGCCGAGGGCCAATATCACCTGCGCGCCGTAGCGGAACCGGCGCGGCAGGAACGCCTCGACCAGCACACCGGCCACCGCGACGGCAAAGACGATGAGCATCGGGCACAGCAGGAAGTACTCGATGCTGGGACTGGGCAGGGTCATTGGTGCGGTCCTTCGGCTGTGCGGGGTGCGCCGCCCGTCATTGGCACATTGGGCGCGGGATCATGCTGGCCGATGGTGGTCATAGTGTTCTCGACCGCCGGGTTGATGACATCGAGCACCGGCTTGGGATAGATCCCGAGCACCAGCAGCAATGCGATCAGAGGTGCCACGACGACCATTTCACGCGGCCTGAGGTCGCCGATTTTTTCGTTGCCGGTGGCCACCGGCCCCGTCATCACGCGCTGGTAGAGCCACAGCATGTAGATGGCCGAGAGGACCAGCGCACTGACGCCGAAGGCCGCAGCCAACCAGTAGCGGTTGAAAGTGCCCAGCAGAACCAGGAATTCGCTGATGAACGGAGCCAGGCCTGGCAACGATAGGGTGGCCATGGCCGACACCATGAATGTGCCCGCCATAATTGGCGCCACCTTCTGCACGCCGCCGTAGTCAGCGATCGAGCGGCTACCGCGGCGAGCGATCAAGAAGCCCGCAATCAGGAACACCGCCGCCGTGGACAGGCCGTGGTTGAGCATGTACAGAGTCGAGCCGCTCTGCCCCTGGCTGGTCATCACGAAGATGCCCGCGATGATGAAGCCGAAGTGTGAGATCGAGGTATAGGCGATCAGGCGCATCATGTCGGTCTGGCCGATCGCCACGACCGCGCCGTAGATCACGCCGACGATCGCCAATGTCACGATCAGCGGACGGAAATATGTTGAGGCGTCGGGAAATAGCTGCAGGCAGTAGCGCAGCATGCCGAAGGTACCGACCTTGTCCATGATCGCCATCATCAGCACCGCGCTCGCGGGTGTGGACTCGACCGCGGCGTCCGGCAGCCAGCGGTGGAACGGCCACAGCGGTGCCTTGATGGCGAACGCGAACATGAAGCCGCCGAACAGCGCCTTGAACACCGCGGGATCCACACCGGCGTAGCGGCCGGAGGTCACGCCGGCGACGATTTCACGAAAGTCGAAGGTGCCAGAACCGTGCTGAGCGGTGACCACGTACAGCCCGATGACCGCCGCCAACATGATGAGCCCACCGAACAGGTTGTACAGCAAGAACTTCACCGCGGCGCGCGAGCGCCCCGGACCCTGGCCGAAGCCGCCGATGAGGAAGTACATCGGGATGAGCATTGCTTCGAAGAACACATAGAACAGCAGCACGTCCAGCGCGATCACCGAGATCAACACCATCGATTCGATGGCCAGCGTCAAGGCGACGTACGCGTGCACGCCGCGGGTGCGTTCGCCACCATCATTCCAGCCGGCGACCAGCAGCAGCGGAACTAGCAGCGCGGTCAGTATCACCAGCACCACCGCGATGCCGTCCACACCGAGCGTGTAGCGGGCACCGAAAGCCGGTATCCACGAATGATTTTCGAGGAATTGGTAAGTATCGCCGCCGGGTTTGAAGCCGACGGTGATTTTGATTGCCACCGCCAGGGTCAGCACGCTGACCAGCAGGCCGGTCCACTTGGCGAGCTGACGCAGTCCAGGGGGCAACAGGATGATGAGCACGGAACCCGCCAACGGCACCAGCCACAGGACGGTCAGCCATCCGAGGTGGTTCACCACAGGTTCACCGCCAGGAGCACCGCGGCCACCAGCACGGCGCCGGCCAGCATTGACAACGCGTAGTTGCGGGCGAAGCCAGTTTGCATTCGCCGCAGTCGATTTGACGTCCGACCCACCAGCGCCGCCAGCGCGTTGACCGAGCCGTCCACACCCGCGTCGTCGACCGCGACCACGGCCTTGGTCAGTTCCGCGCCAGGGCGCATGAACACCTCCTCGTTGAAGGCATCGCCATAGGCGTCGGCACGTGCGGCGGTGGTCAACACCGACACCTGGACGGGCGCCACTCTCGGGACGGGTGCCGTGCCATACATCCGGTAGGCGACCGCGATGCCGATCGCGACGACGGATAGCGCCAGGGTGGTGCTGGCCCAGGCCGGCAGGGCATGGGCGGTTTCTTCATGAGCTCCGACAACCGGCTCGAGCCAGTGCTGTAGAGTCCCACCGATCGCGAACAGGCCGCCGGAGAAGACCGAGCCGATAGCCAGCAGAATCATCGGCCACGTCATCAGCGCCGGCGCCTCATGCGGATGGGCGTCCGGCGCCCAACGCTTCTGGCCGAAGAAGGTCATCAGCATCACCCGCGTCATGTAGAAAGCGGTGATGCCCGCACCGAGCAGCGCGGCGCCGCCAAGGACGTAGCCCCGGCCGCCGCCGGCCCCCAGTGCAGCCTCGATGATGGCGTCCTTGGAGAAGAAGCCCGCGAACGGCGGCACACCAATGATCGCCAGATATCCCAGCCCAAAGGTGACGAAGGTGACGGGCACGGCGGCGCGCAGGCCGCCGTAGCGGCGCATGTCCTGCTCGCCATGCATTGCGTGGATCACCGCCCCGGACCCGAGGAACAGGCCGGCCTTGAAGAAACCGTGGGTGAGCAGGTGCATGATCGCAAACGCATAGCCGGCGGGGCCCAAGCCGGCGGCGAGCACCATATAGCCGATCTGGCTCATTGTCGAGGCTGCCAGAGCGCGTTTGATGTCGTCTTTCGCGCAGCCGATGAAGGCCCCGAGCAACAATGTGACGGCACCGACGACGACCACGCCCAGTTGCGCGTCGGGGGCCAGGTTGTACAGCGGGTTGGACCGCACGATCAGATACACGCCCGCGGTCACCATGGTGGCGGCATGAATCAATGCGGACACCGGGGTGGGGCCCTCCATCGCGTCACCCAGCCAGGCCTGCAGCGGAACCTGGGCGGACTTGGCGCAGGCGCCCAGCAGCAGCAGCAACCCCATCGCGGTCAACGCCCCCCGGCTGGCCGCCGGGGCGCCGGCGAACACTCCGGCGAATGAGAGCGTGCCGAAGGTGCTGAACATCAAAAACGTGCCCAGCGCCAGTCCGGCGTCCCCGACCCGGTTCATCACGAATGCCTTCTTGGCCGCCGTGGCCGCCGACGGCTTGTGGTACCAGAAACCGATCAGCAGGTAGGACGCCAGGCCGACGCCTTCCCAACCGACATAGAGCAGCAGGTAGTTGTCGGCGACAACCAGCAGCAGCATCGAGGCCAGAAACAGATTGAGATAGCCGAAAAATCTTCGGCGGTCCGGGTCTTCGGCCATGTAGGAGACCGAATAAATGTGTATCAGCGACCCGACCCCGGTGATCAGCAGCACAAAGCACATGGACAGCTGGTCGATCTGCAACCCGAAGTCGATCTGCAGGCCGCCGACGGGAATCCAGGTGAACACCGTCTGATGGATCACCCGGTCGTCCGTGCCCCGGTTGAGCAGGTCTGCGAGCAGCGTCGCGCCCACCCCGAACGGCGCCAAGGCTGCCGCACAGCCCAGCCAATGCCCCCACGCGTTGGTGCGTCTGCCGCCGAATAGCAAGATTGCGGCACCCGCTAATGGCAGCGCCACCAGCAGCCAGGTGTAGTGAGTCATCTTGGCGTTCTTAGCCTTTGAGTAGATTCGCGTCGTCCACCGACGCCGATTTGCGGGCACGGAAAATCGTCATGATGATGGCCAGGCCGACGACCACTTCGCAGGCGGCAACCACCATCGTGAAGAACGCGATCATCTGTCCGTCGAGATGGCCGTGCATTCGTGCGAAGGTGACGAATGCCAAGTTGACGGCATTGAGCATCAGCTCGACACACATGAACATCACGATCGCGTTGCGCCGCAACAGCACACCCGCGGCCCCGATGGTGAACAGCAGCACCGAAAGGTAAAGGTAGTTCGCAGGATTCATGATGGGGCACCGCCCTTCACGGCTTCGGGGGAGGGCGTCTCGAGGCCGTCCGCACCGCGGGTCCGCAGTATCCGGGAGACCGATCGTTCCGAATAGGAGCCGTCGGGGAGCAGCGCGGCCACGTCGACCGCGTTGTGACGCGCATAGACACCCGGGCCGGGCAGCGGGGTGGGGTGACCGCCGGGACGGAAACGTTCCTGGGAGAGCTCCCGCTGGGTCTTGCGGCGCTCGAAACGCTCCCGGTGTGCCAGCACCATCGCTCCGACGGCGGCGGTGATCAGCAGCGCGCTGGTCAACTCGAACGCCCACAGATAGCGGGAGAAGATCAGCGCCGCCAACCCTTCGACGTTGCCGTTGGCATTGGCAGCGGTCAATCCCGCGAAACTTCCGGTCGCCACGTTGCCTATGGCGGCGATCAGCAACACGCCGAACCCGACACCGGTCACCACCCCGGCGATCCGCTGGCCGCGCAACGTCTCCTTCAGCGATTCCGCCGAGTCCACACCGATGAGCATCAGCACGAACAGGAACAACATCATCACCGCGCCGGTGTACACGACGACTTGAACCACTCCCAGAAACAGTGCGTCCTGGACCATGTAGAACACCGCCAGGATGATCATCGTCATGGCCAGAAACATCGCCGAGTACACGGCATTGACGGCCAACACCACGCCCAGTGCGCCGATGACGGCCAGCGCACCCAGCACCCAGAATGTCACCGCTTCTCCGGTGGAGGTGCGAACGAGGGTGTCCGAGGCCAGTACCGCTATCACCGAGGGCCTCCGGCTGTTTGGCTCTCGCGCAAGCCATCTGCGGTCACGTTGCCCTGGTAGTAGTCCTTATCGGTGGCGCCCGGCGCCCTCGGATGCGGCGGCGGGGTCATCTCGGGCAGCAGCGGGGCCAGCAGCCGGTCCTTCTCGTAGATCAGGTCGGCGCGGTTGTCGTCGGCCATCTCGTAGTCGTTGGTCATGGTCAGCGCACGGGTGGGGCAGGCCTCGATGCACAGACCGCAACCGATGCACCGCAGATAGTTGATCTGGTACACCCGGCCGTATCGTTCCCCGGGCGAAAACCGTTGCTCTTCGGTGTTATCCGCGCCCTCGACATAGATCGCGTCGGCCGGGCAGGCCCAAGCGCACAATTCGCAGCCGATGCATTTCTCCAGCCCGTCGGGATACCGGTTGAGTTGATGCCGGCCGTGGTAGCGCGGCGCCACCGGACCCGGCTTCTCCGGATACTCCTCGGTGACTGTCTTTTTGAACATCGAGCCGAAGGTCACGCCGAATCCTGCTACGGCGTCTAGGAATTTAGGCACGTGCTTTCTCCTTGCTCGCAGCGACTGGTTGTGTCGGCAGCGGCGGTGTCGGAAATGCCGGTTCCGGAAATTCAAGGCTGGCCTCGGGATGCTTACGGCGCTGCCGGGCCAGCGCGCGAGCGCCGGGAACGCTGAACGGTTTCCGCAGCGACAGCACCAGGACCGCCGCGACGACAAGGCTGCTGATCACCAACACCGGGGTCCAATAGGGGTAGCCCTGGTTGCGCATGGAGCGGATGACGGCCGCGATCATGATCCAGATCAGCGAAACCGGGATCAGCAACTTCCAGCCCAGCGCCATGAACTGGTCGTAGCGCAGCCGGGGCAGCGAGGCCCGCAGCCAGAAATAGATGAACAGGAAGCCCCATACCTTGGCGGTGAACCAGATCAGCGGCCACCAGCCGGTGTTGGCGGCCGGCCACATGTTCAGCGGCCACGGGGCGTGCCAACCGCCGAGGAACATGGTCGCGGCCAGCGCCGAAACCGTTGTCATGTTGACGTACTCGGCGAGCATGAACATCGCGAACTTCAGCGACGAGTACTCGGTGTGGAAACCCGCGACCAGTTCACCCTCGGCTTCGGGCAAGTCGAAGGGCGCGCGGTTGGTTTCGCCCACCATGGAGATGAGGTAGGTCACGAACGACGGCAGCAACAGGAAGATGTACCAGACGCGGTCCTGTGCGGTCACGATCTGCGACGTCGACATGCTGCCGGCGTAGAGGAACACGGTCGCGAATGACAACCCCATCGCAACCTCGTAGGAGATAACCTGCGCGGTCGAGCGCACGCCGCCCAGCAGCGGGTAGGTGGAACCGGACGCCCACCCGCCCAGCACGATCCCGTACACCCCGACCGCCGACAGCCCCAGGATGAACAGCACCGCGACCGGCAGGTCGGTCAGCTGCAACGGTGTCCGGTGGCCGAATACCGACACCTCCGGACCAAACGGGATGAACGCGAACGCCGTAAACGCGGGAATCACCGAAATGATCGGCGCCACAAAGTAAACGAAGCGATCGATGCCGCCGGGAGTGATGCTTTCTTTGAGCGCCAGTTTGATCCCGTCGGCCAGGCTCTGCAGAGCGCCTTTCGGACCTACCCGGTTGGGGCCGGGCCGCAGCTGCATGCGGCCCAGCAGCTTGCGTTCGGCCAGGATCGCCACCAGCACCGTCAGCATCAGGAATACAAAGATGGCGATCGCCTTGGCCCCCACGAGCCACCAGACGTCGTGTCCGAAGCCTGTCATGCCGCCGCCCCATCGCGCGAGGGTGCGCATATGTACGTCAGTGCCGGCGTGTCGGCGTACAGACACGCACGCTCGCCGCAACGGATCATTTGGTCACCCCGATCTTTACAGTGGCGCCGATGGTGACGCCCAGTTCCCGGTGCACCGCGGAACCTTCCGAGTTCAGCGGGAGCCACACCACCCGGTCGGGCAGGTCGGTGACGGTGAGCGGCAAGGTGATTGAGCCGCGCGGCGTGCTGACGGTGACCGGCTCACCCTCTGCGGCGCCGATCTCTGCGGCCGTATCCGGCGACAGTCGAACCACGGGTTTACGTGCCGTTCCGGCCAGATGTGGTTCGCCGTCCTGCAGCCTGCCGCGGTCGAGCAGCATCCGCCAGCCGGTCAATATGGCCTCACCCGCCCCTGGCTGCGCGGGCTTGATGGGCGCGACATTCGGGGTGTGGGCGTGCTTGCCGTCCCAGGGGCCTAGGGCGGATAACTCGTTGCGGGCCGCCTCGACGGTAGACAAACCGAGATACACGCCCATCTCGTCGGCCAGCGCGTCAAGCACCCGGTGATCAGGCTGGGCGCTGGCAGGCAGGGCGGGTTGGAAGCCGCGGTAGCGGCCCTCCCAGTTGACGAAGGCGCCGGCCTTCTGGGTCGTCGGGGCGACCGGGAACACCACGTCGGCGCGTTCGGTGACCTCGCTGTGCCGCAGTTCGAGGCTGACCACGAAGCCGGCGGCGTCCAGCGCGGCGAGTACCGCGTCCGGGTCTGCGAAGTCGGCGGGTTCGATACCGCCGACCAGCAGCGCGCCCAGCGTCCCATCGGTGGCGGCGGCCAGGATGCCGTCGGCGTCGCGTCCAGGCGCGGTGGGCAATTCGCTGACATGCCACGCGGCGCTGACCTGCGACCGCGCGGACTCGTCGGTCAGTGGACGGCCACCGGGCAGCAGCGTGGGCAGTGCGCCGGCTTCCAACGCGCCGCGTTCTCCGGCCCGCCGCGGCACCCAGGCCAACCGCGCCCCGGTGGCGTCGGCCAGCCGCGCCGCGGCGGACAATCCGCCGGGCACGGTAGCCAGGCGTTCCCCGACCATGATGACCGCCCCCGGTGTGCTCAGCAGGTCGCCTAGTTCACCGGTAGCCAGCCCATCGAGCGTCGAAGGCTCTTGTCCGGGAACGGTTTTCAGCAGCCGGCCGAACATCTTCCGCAACGAGCGAGTCGCGAACGGCGCGACGGCGTAGATGGGCACACCATGCTTGCGGGCCGCCTTGCGCAATCGCAGGAAAACGACCGGCGCCTCGTCTTCGGGTTCGAAGGCGATTAGCAGCACCACCGGGGCCGATTCCAGGTCGGAATAGCTAACAGTGACCGGGCGACCGGCGATGCGGGCCGCCAGGAAGTCGGTCTCTTCGGCCGAGTGCGGACGAGCGCGGAAGTCAATGTCGTTGGTATCCAGAACGATTCGGGCGAACTTGGCGTAGGCGTAGGCGTCCTCCCAGGTCACCCGGCCCCCGACCAGCACACCCGTGCTTCCGCGGGCGGCCTCGAGTCCCTGCGCCGCCGCCACCATCGCGTGCGACCAGGATGCGGGCACCAGCTCGCCCGAGGCGTCCCGGATCAGGGGAGTGGTGATTACGTCCGGCAGGGTCGCGTAGGTAAACGCCCACCGGCCCTTGTCGCAGTTCCATTCCTCGTTGACTTCCGGGTCGTCACCGGCAAGCCTGCGCAGCACCTTGCCGCGGCGGTGGTCGGTGCGCTCGGCGCAACCGCCCGCGCAATGCTCACATACGCTTGGGCTGGAAACCAGGTCGAACGGGCGGGCGCGGAACCGGTAGGCGGTTCCGGTCAGCGCTCCTACCGGACAGATCTGCACTGTATTGCCAGAGAAATAGGACTCGAACGGCTGGTTGGCGTATATGCCGACCTGCTGCAGCGCGCCGCGCTCCTGCATGTCGATGAACGGATCCCCGGCGATCTGGTCGGAGAACCGCGTGCAGCGCGCACATAGGATGCAGCGCTCGCGATCCAACAGGACCTGCGAGGAGATGTTGATCGGCTTGGCGAAGGTGCGCTTGACGTCGGTGAAGCGAGAATCGGCGCGTCCGTTGGACATTGCCTGGTTTTGCAACGGGCATTCACCGCCCTTGTCGCACATCGGGCAGTCCAGCGGGTGGTTGATCAGCAGCAGCTCCATCACGCCGTGCTGGGCCTTGTTCGCGGCCTCGGAGGTGAGTTGGGTGCGCACCACCATGTCGTCGGTGGCCACGGTGGTGCATGACGCCAGCGGCTTGCGTTGGCCCTCAACCTCGACGAGGCATTGCCGGCAGGCGCCAACCGGGTCGAGCAGCGGGTGGTCACAGAACCTGGGAATCTGGATGCCCATCAGCTCGGCCGCGCGAATTACCAAAGTGCCCTTGGGAACGCTGATTTCGACACCGTCGATGGTCAGCGTCACCATTTCGGGTTGGGCCACCCGGTTTTCGGCGTCGGCAGTTTGGGTCACGCATTCACTCCGTTCGGCGTCAGCATGGAGTCTTTAGGGTCGAATGGGCACCCGCCGGTCTCGACGTGAGCCAGGTACTCGTCACGGAAGTGCTGGATCGACGACATCACCGGGCTGGCAGCGCCATCGCCCAAGGCGCAGAACGACTTTCCCAAGATGGAGTCGGAAATGTCCGACAGTTTGTCGATGTCTTCGTGGGTGCCCCGACCGGTCTCCAGGCGCTCGTAGATCTTGTCCAGCCAGAACGTGCCCTCCCGGCACGGCGTGCATTTCCCGCACGATTCGTGCTTATAGAACTCGGTCCAGCGGCGCACCGCGCGCACCACACAGGTTGTCTCGTCGAAGATTTCCAGCGCCTTGGTCCCCAGCATCGAGCCGGCTGCGCCGACGCCTTCGTAATCCAACGGGACGTCGAGATGCTCGTCGGTGAGAAGCGGTGTGGACGAACCGCCGGGCGTCCAGAACTTGAGCTGGTGCCCGGCTCGCACTCCGCCGGCGTACTCAAGCAACTCTCGCAACGTAATGCCCAGCGGGGCCTCGTACTGGCCTGGGCGGGTGACATGCCCGGACAACGAGTACAGCGTGAAGCCAGGCGACTTCTCACTGCCCATCGACCGGAACCAGTCGACGCCGTTGAGAATGATCGAAGGGACGCTGGCGATGGTTTCGACGTTGTTGATCACGGTGGGGCAGCCGTACAGCCCGGCGACGGCGGGGAAGGGCGGTCGTAGCCGCGGCTGGCCACGCCGGCCTTCCAGCGAATCCAGTAGCGCGGTCTCCTCGCCGCAGATATAGGCGCCGGCCCCGGCATGCACCACCAGATCCAGATCGAAGCCTGAGCCGTTGATATTGCGGCCCAGGTAGCCAGCGGCGTACGCCTCGGCCACCGCGTTCTGCAGCCGGCGCAATACCGGGAGCACTTCACCGCGCACGTAGATGAACGCGTGATTGGCCCGGATCGCGTAGGCGGCGATGATCACGCCCTCAACCAGTACGTGCGGTGTCGCCAGCATCAGCGGAATGTCTTTGCACGTACCGGGTTCGGACTCGTCGGCGTTGACAACGAGGTAGTGCGGCTTGGCTGCTGGTCCGGAGTCGCCCTGCGGGATGAACGACCATTTCGTGCCGGTCGCGAAGCCCGCACCCCCGCGCCCGCGCAGTCCAGAGTCCTTGACCATGCCGATAACGTCGTCGGGCTCCATTGCTAGGGCCTTTTGCAAGGCCTGATAGCCGTCATGTCGTTGGTAGGTTGCCAGCGACCAGGACTCGGGGTCGTCCCAGTAGCGGCTGATCACTGGCGTCAATGGTGTTGCCTGGGCAGTCATCACTGACCTTCCGGTCCTGACGGCGCTTGCATGCCGTTCTCCTGTGCCACCCGAAGTCCGGCCAATGTGGCCGCGCCGGCGCCGCCCTGTCCGTCATCGGGTCGCTGGTCGGGCATGCCCGCCAGGATGCGCGACGTCTCTCGGAAGGCGCACAGCGGCGCGCCGCGGGTGGGCGCCTTCGGCGTGCCCGACCGTAGCGAGTCGACGAGTTCGCGTGCCGATTCGACCGTCTGGTTGTCGAAGAATTCCCAGTTGACCATCACCACCGGTGCGTAATCGCAGGCGGCGTTGCATTCGATGTGTTGCAGGGTGACCTTGCCGTCGGAGGTGGTCTCGTCGTTGCCGACGCCGAGATGGTCTTTGAGGGCGTCGAATATGGCGTCGCCGCCCATGACGGCGCACAGCGTGTTGGTGCAGACGCCCACCAGATAGTCCCCGGTGGGCCCGCGGCGATACATGGTGTAGAAGCTTGCCACCGCCGACACCTCTGCCCCGGTCAATTCCAGCTGCTCTGAGCAGAACTCCAAACCCGCCGGCGTCAGGTAGGAGTCCTCGCCTTGCACCAGGTGCAGCAGCGGCAACAGCGCCGAACGCTTGTTGGGGTAGCGGCCGATGATCTCCTTGGCGTCGACCTCCAGGCGCGCCCGTACCTCCGGTGGGTAGGACTGCGGGGCGCCTTCAACCACAAACTGATTGGGCTCTTCGGGCGGCGGTCCCAGCCGGAGGAACACCGGTTCGCCTTGAGGCCCCGTCATCGATCGACTCCGCCCATCACGGGGTCGATGCTGGCGACGGCGGTGATGAGGTCGGCGACCATCCCGCCCTCGCACATCGCCGCGACCGACTGCAGGTTGGTGAACGACGGATCGCGGTAGTGCACCCGGTAGGGGCGGGTACCGCCGTCGCTGACCATATGCACGCCGAGCTCGCCGCGCGGTGACTCCACAGCGACGTAAACCTGGCCCGCCGGAACGCGAATGCCCTCGGTCACCAGCTTGAAGTGGTGAATCAACGCCTCCATCGAGCTGCCCATGATTTTGGCGATGTGTTCCGGTGAGTTGCCCATCCCGTCGGGCCCCACGTACAGATCGGCCGGCCAGGCGAGCTTGCGATCCTCAATCATGGTTGGGCCCGGCCGCAACTTGTCCAGACATTGCTCCACGATCTTCAATGATTCCCACATCTCTTGGACGCGAATGATGTAGCGCCCGTAGGCATCACAACGGTCGTCGGTGATCACGTCGAATTCGTAGTTCTCGTATCCGCAGTAGGGTTCGCTCTTGCGCAGGTCATGCGGTAACCCGGTGGCGCGCAGTATCGGGCCGGTGATGCCCAGCGCCATGCAGCCGGTGAGGTCCAGGTAGCCGATGCCCTCGGTGCGAGCCTTCCAAATGGCGTTTTCGTTGAGCAGGTCGCCCATCTCGCGCAGTGGTTGCCGCAACTGCTTGAGCGCGTCGGCGATGTCGTCGGTCGCGTTGGGTGGTAGGTCCTGAGCCACGCCACCCGGCCGAATGTAGGCGCTGTTCATCCGGAGCCCGGTGATCTTTTCGAACAAGGTGAGGACAATTTCACGCGCCCGGAAGCCGACGAACATCGGAGTCATGGCGCCCAGCTCCATGCCGCCCGTCGCCAATGCGACCAGATGCGAGGAGATCCGGTTGAGCTCCATCATCATCACCCGTATGACGTTGACCCGCTCCGGAATCTGATCGGTGATGCCCAGCAGCTTTTCCACACCCAGGCAGAACGCGGTCTCGTTGAAAAACGGTGACAGGTAATCCATTCGGGTCACGAAAGTGACGCCCTGGGTCCAGTAACGGTACTCGAGGTTCTTCTCGATCCCAGTGTGCAGGTAGCCGATTCCGCAGCGCACCTCGACCACCGTTTCGCCTTCGATCTCGAGGATCAGACGCAACACTCCGTGGGTGGATGGGTGCTGCGGTCCCATGTTTACCACGATGCGTTCACCGGGGTCCGCGGCTCGCGCGGCGTCGACGATCTTGTCCCAGTCCTGCCCGCCGGCGACCAGGACAGTTTCGACGTCTGTCATCAGTTGTAGCCCCTCCGCTCGTCGGGCGGAGGTATCTGCGCGCCCTTGTATTCGACTGGGATGCCGCCGAGAGGATAGTCCTTGCGCTGCGGATGCCCGTGCCAGTCATCGGGCATCTCGATCCGGGTCAATGACGGATGGCCGTCGAAGATGATCCCGAAGAAGTCGTAGGTCTCGCGCTCATGCCAGTCGTTGGTCGGATAGACCCCGAACAGCGACGGGATATGCGGATCACTGTCCGGCGCAGCCACTTCCAGCCGCAGCCGGCGATTATGGGTGATCGACTGCAGCGGGTACACGGCGTGCAATTCCCGGCCGGTCTCGTGCGGGTAATGCACGCCGTTGACACCAAGGCAGAGTTCGAAGCGCAATTCGGGCTCGTCGCGAAGACGCTGAGCAACCTGCGGCAGCAGGTCCCGCTTGACGTACAGGGTGAGTTCGTCGCGGTCAACCACGACTTTCTCGATCGCGTCGTCGAATTCGACGCCCTCGCGCTGCAAAGCCTCGGCCAACCGGTCGGCGACGTCGTCGAAGTAGCCGCCGTAGGGTCGCGGGCTGCTACCCGGGAGCGTGATCTCGCGCACCAGCCGCCCATACCCGGAGGTGTCGCCGGTGCCCGTTACCCCGAACATGCCGCGGCGCACGTCGACGACTTCCTCACCGGGGCGCGCCATTGCTTCCTGCGGGTCCTGGTCTGGCGAGCTCATCGCAGTAATCCACGCATCTCGATCGTGGGCCGGGCCAACAACGCCGCCTCCTCGGCCTCGGCGATGGCGCGCTCCCGGTTGACTCCCAACGGCATTTCCTGAATCTTCTCGTGCAGCTTGAGGATTGCGTACAACAACATCTCCGGCCGCGGCGGGCAGCCCGGCAGGTAAATATCGACCGGAACGACGTGGTCCACGCCCTGCACGATCGCGTAGTTGTTGAACATCCCGCCCGAGGACGCGCACACGCCCATGGCCAGAACCCATTTCGGCTCGGCCATCTGGTCGTAGATCTGGCGCAGCACCGGCGCCATCTTCTGGCTGACCCGCCCCGCCACGATCATCAGATCGGCCTGCCGCGGCGTCGCCGAGAACCGCTCCATTCCGAACCGGGCTATGTCGAACCTCGGCCCGGCGGTCGCCATCATCTCGATTGCGCAGCAGGCTAACCCGAACGTCGCCGGCCACAGCGAGTTCTTGCGGACGTAGCCCGCCACCTTCTCGACTGTCGATAGCAGGATCCCGCCGGGCAGCTGTTCTTCGAGTCCCACGCCGCTACCTCAATCCCATCTCAGGCCTCAATCCCACGTCAGGCCCCCGCGGCGCCACACATAGGCGTAGGCCACGAACACCGTGAGCATGAACACCAGCATCTCGACAAGCGCGAAGGTCCCCAGCGAGTCGTAGCTGACCGCCCAGGGGTAGAGGAACACGATCTCGATGTCGAAGACGATGAACAACATCGCGGTCAGGTAGTACTTGATCGGGAAGCGTTGACCGGCGGCGGCGCCGGGGACTGCGGCCCCGGTTCTGGCCCCAGTGTCGGTGGGTTCGATCCCGCACTCGTAGGCCGCCAACTTTGACCGGTTGAAGCGGGATGGGCCGACCAGGCTGGCGATCACGACCGAGACCACGGCAAAGGCTGCGGCGAGTGCCGCCAGCACCAAGATGGGTATGTAGACGTTCAACTCGCTCCATGATCCGTCGTACGGGCCGCCAGCACGGCGGCCAGGCGGTGGCTGGGCTGCCGTGACGGACCGGGCTTGGGGGCCGTCACAGTGACCTTCAACATAGTCGCGCGACGGCCGGAGCACATGGCCGGGGTCCAGGTGCGGAGCGGTTAACTCACCTTGGCGAAAAGCAGCGATACTTATGAGGCGAGTTAAAGATGCACATTTTGGCATTGCGGGAGGACTAGCGGCGGGATTATATGGATGTCGGGCGAACCGGCCGACGGACGGAGCGATCGTTGTTACTCTCAGGTCTCATCGGGTAATCGCATCGTAATCGCGAGGTCAGTGGGGTGCGGCAGCTGATCTGGAAGGACTGAGCTGTGAGTTTTTTTACGCTGCCACCGGAGATCAATTCGTTGCGAATGTTCATCGGCGCAGGCACTGCGCCCATGTTGCAGGCGGCGGCGGCTTGGGAGGGGCTTGCCGAAGAATTGGGGGCTGCGGCGAATTCGTTTGCCTCAGTGACGGCAGGGTTGGCCGGACAGGCGTGGCAGGGTGCAGCGGCGGCGGCGATGGCCGCTGCGGCGGCTCCGTACGCCGGGTGGCTTGCCGCAGCGGCGGCTCAGTCTGCCGGAGCGGCGGGACAGGCGCGCACCGTGGCCAGCATTTTCGAGGCAGCCCAGGCGGCCACCATCCATCCGGGTGCGATAGAGGCCAACCGCAACGCATTCGTGCAACTGGTGATGACGAATTTGTTCGGCCAGAACGCGGGGTTGATCGCGGCTGCCGAGAGCATGTACGAGGAGATGTGGGCCGCGGACGTGGCCGCCATGGCCGGGTACTACTCCGGGGCGTCGGCGGTGGCCCAGCAGATGATGCCGTGGGCGGGTGTGCTCAAGGGCCTTCCCGGTCTGGGCGCTGGTGTTGCCGGCGGCGGCGTTGGCGGTGGTAACACGGGCATCGCCGGCGTGGGCACCGGCAACGCAGGCGCCGGCAGCGCAGGCAGCGGCAGCGCGGGCGTTGGTGATGGTAGCTCCGGGTCTGGTGGTGTGGGCACCGCTAACGTCAGCGGCGGCTACGTTGCCGGCAACGTCGGCAGTGCAGCGGGGACATACGGCGTCGACGGCGCCAGCATTGGCGATCCAACCGTTGGTACTGCGAACGCTACCAGCACCACTAGCCCGACTATGGGCGCCGCTACCGGGTCCTATGCGGGGTCGGTTAATCCCGGGGTCGGCTTCGTTCCGGCCGCGATGATAGCCGGCAGCGCGATGATGGCCGGCAGCAATAGTGCCAGTGCCGGGTTGATCAGCGATAAACCGGCGGTGGCTGGTGACCCGAAGCCGGGAACTGAAAATGCCGGCCCCGCCGCACCGGCACCGGAAGCACCGGCTGCTGAAACTCCAGAAGCCGAAACATCGCTGCCGCAAATCGGTGTATTGCCAACTGCGATGCCGGACGCCGCCGCGAAGGCAGCTCCGTCCTCGGTAACGCGCGCAACACAGGCAACCGTTTCTGGAATTCCGGAGTCGACACTGCGGGCGGCCACACCGCAGGATGCGGAAGCTCCGGAGAATTCGACGGAGGCAGCGGAAACGGTGGCGCCGTTAAGGCCGGAAGCGGCCAAAGGGGAGTTGCGGCCTCGGGTCACGGAAGATGCCCCGCGCCTGCAAGTGCGAGGCGGCTGAACTAGTCGCTAGTGGGTGGGCGCGCGCAGCAGCCCCAGGACCGTGCGGCCCAGCACGATGGGGTCGACCGGATGTGGCACCGCGGCCTCGGCTCGTGACCAACTGGCCAGCCAGGCGTCGTCGGGACGCCCCGTGAGTACCAGGATCGGTGGGCACGCCTCGAGTTCATCCTTGAGCTGTTTGGCGATTCCCATGCCTCCGGTCGGCGTGGCCTCCCCGTCGAGGATCGCCAAGTCGATACCGCCGTTGTCCATCTGCCGTATCACCATCGGACCGGTCGCCACTTCGACGTAGCTCAGCTCCGGCAGATCCGGGTGTAGCCGCTTGCCCAATGCCCGTATCACCTGTTCGCGGGTTTGTACGTTGTCGCTGTAGACGAGGATCCGAAGGTCGTCATTGGAGTCGGGCACGGTGCAGATGGTACTGGTATCGACCTGCGGCCAGGCGCGCGGCGGTTGTGCACGTGACATATAGGGGCCAGGAGGCCAGAGTGGAATATATGACCGAACAGAAAACGATCGAGCAGTGGCTCGAGGGCTGTGCGGTACAGCGGATCATGTTCCGCGACGGTCTGGTGCTCAATTTCGAGGATTACAACGAACTCGTCATCTCGGTACCGATACTGCTGACCCTGCCGGTAATCGAAAGCGCGCCCGCGGAGGTGGTTGCTATCGACCCGAACAATCCGGCCGACCAAGAGCGTCCCCTGTTCGATTTCGCCGGGGCGATGTGCACAGGTGTTCGATGGAACGACACCGGAGACCTCCACCTAGAATTCTCCGACGGTCACCGGATCGACGTGCGCTCAGACGAGCACGTCACCGCGTGGGAGCTGTACGGCAAGTACCACGGATACGCTGCGTGCATGCCGCACGGCACGCTGCGCGTGGTGCGGCACGACGTCGCCGGCGACGAGTGAGCGAGCGACAGCTACCTCGGCGCCCGAACAAAGATCGCGTCCGCAGCGACCGCCGCGGTTTCGGCGATCATGCCGAATCGGTTCCAGTCGACCCCAAACGGGGATCGAACGACCTTGGCTTCTCCCGAGATCTGCACCGAGTTGTCATCGAGCTCGGTGACCGTCACGGGCAGTGGCACGGGTACCGTCTTGCCTTTGATGGTGAAGCTGGCCCGCAGGTCAGCGGCTCCGCCGGTGGTGGGGCGCAGGGCGGTGACGACGACGACGATCTGCGGGAATCGCTCGGCGTCGAAGAAGTCGGCGGAGAGCAGGTGCTTGTCGCGACGGCCGATGCCGGTGCGCAACGACGCAACGTTGATGTCGATTCGCCCGGTTACCTCGCCTTTCTCGGTGAGCTGGCCGGAGCCGCTGAAATCGGTGAACCTGCCGTTGACGTTCAGCAGGCCCCACATGTTCTTGATCCTGAATGTGATCGCCGAGCGATCTGGGACGAGATTCCATGCGCCGGCGGCGTCGGGATCGGTGAGCAGGGTTTCCAGTGTCGTCATCGTCGCCTCATCGGGGTTCGAGCAGGGGAGCGAGCCCGGCCGGGTCGAAGTATTCGTCAATCCGGTTGATCAGTCCATCTTCGTCCAGCTTGATCACGATGCACACCCGCAGCGAGATCGACTGGGCGTCCCGGCCGGTCGCACGCAGCACGTGCTGCTGGACGAACCCGGTTTCTGCGTCGCCGAAGATCTGTCGGTCCAGAACCTCGTAGCGACGCTCGGTGGTGGCCGAGATGAACCAATCGATCACCCGGAGCGCCCGGGCCTTGTCGTTGTCCCGGCGGGCGCCGACCCGCCACACGGCGATGTCGTCGCTCCACAGTCGATCCACCGCCGCCACGTCGCCGTTCTCGATGGCCGTGAACAGCCGATCCGCCACCTCGGCGATGGTCTCGGCAGTGGTAGCGGGCATGTGACTGGCTCCTATTCGTTGTCGTATCCGGGGTGGGCAACCGCCAACCGATGCCGTACCAGTGTGCGCAGACAGGCGATGACCTCGTCGGCGCGCCCATCCAACTCGCCGGCCCGGATCGCGACGGCGAGTGCGGCTTCGTCGGGAAACCCCAGGAGTGCGGTGGTGTGGTCAGGGGCGAGCAGCTCGCGTTCGACGATGCGCAAGGCGTTGGCCGCGACCCGCGCGTGGAAGTTGACCTGCCCGCTGGTGGCCTGCCGGACATCGCTTTCCAGAAATTCGGCCACCGCGGCCACCAGTTCGGCTGTCGTCGGGCGGCCGTAGCGATTGGTCATGGCATGTCCTCGAGCAGCTTGAGCAGATCCCACTCGTTCTCGCAAACCCGGCGCCCGATCGTCGCCAACTCCACCGAACGCACCTGTCCGGTGAGGTGACGCTCGGCCTGGTACCGGCAGATGATTCCCCAGCGCAGCGTGGCCAGCACCCGCCACCAGCGAAACGCCTCGCGATCGACGCCCACCCCGCTGGCCTCCTCGTAGGCCCGCAGAAAGCTGTCGATGCTGCCTAGGCCGCCGGCGCCGCGGCTGGCGGGCGCACCGAACCGCCAGGCGCGCACGCAGAACCAGGCCAGGTCCTCGTATGCCTCGCCGACATGTACCAGCTCCCAATCCAGAACTGCGGCAAGGTCGGATCCGTCGACGATCAGGTTTCCCATCCGGTAATCCCCGTGCACCAGAACTAGGGGTGACGACGCCGGCCGGTGGGCCGCGAGCCAGCGGAACGCCCATTCGAAGGTGGCGGTGGTGTCGCCCATAGCATCGAGCCGCTCGCGTGACTGCACCACCGGGTCTTCGCGAGCCAGGCTAGGGTCACTCGAATCGGCCCGGTGAATGGCCGCAATCGCCTGAGCGCATTGCCGAAGCAGCCGTGCCCGGCCCGGTTCGTCGAGTTGACGCTGTATGCGCCGGACAATGGTCTGGCCCTTGACCTCTTCGCATATCAGAAACGGATTACCCAGCGCCGCAGGGGAATCGGTGGCGGTCAGGACGTAAGGGACGGGTGCCCCGGCCGACGCGGCTGCGGTCTGGATCCGGGCTTCCAGTTCCATCCCGGCGTGCACGTCATCGGGGGGCCCGATGCGCAGGACCAGAGGTCTGGGTCCGGCGCTTGTTACGGCGTCGAACGCCCACGTGCTGCGGCTGGCTCCGCCGGTGAGCGCGCGCAGGTTCTCGACGGCCACCTCGCCGAGTACCGGCCGCAGTACCGCCGGCAAGCTCTCCTGCAGGGTCACCGTTTGCCAAACTTAAACAGCCGCTGCGCCACTCGGCGGATCTGAATTTCCTCGGCGCCCTCGGTGATTCGGTAACGGCGGTGATGGCGGTAGATGTGCTCGAACGGTTCGTGACGGCTGTAGCCGACGCCGCCGAACACTTGCATGGCGCGGTCGGCCGCCTCGCACACCAGCCTATTGGCTCGATAGTTCGCCATCGACACCTTGTCGGACACTTCCATGTGGTGGTTGCGGTCCAGGTGCTCCGCGGCGTAGTACACCAGGAGCCGCACCATCTGCGCCTCGGTCTGCAGCTCGACCAGCGGCCACTGTACGGCCTGGTTCACCGACAGCGGCTTGCCGAAGACTGTGCGTTCGCTGGCGTAGGCGACGGCACGGTCAATGCAGTACTGCGCGGCGCCCAAGCTGCTGGCGGCCTGGCGAATCCTGTTCTCGTGCAGGAAGGTCTGGCCGACCTCGAGACCACGGTCAACCTCGCCGAGCACCGCGTCGTCGGGTACTCGAACGTTGTTGAGTTCGACCTCGCCGTGGTCGGTCGGCATGTTGAACGTCCACCAGTAGTACGGCACGTTGAAGCCGGGGGTGTCGGTCGGGACCAGGAACGCGGTGATGCCCTGCGCCTGGCCTGGCTCACCCGAGGTGCGGGCGAACACCAGGTCATGCGTGGCGCGATGCACGCCGGTGTTGAACCGCTTGGCGCCGTTGATGACCCAGCCGTCGCCGTCTTTCTCGGCGCGGGTCTGCAGCCAAGTGGCATCCGATCCGTGGTTGGGCTCGGTCAGCCCGAACGCCATGGACCGCTCGCCGGTGATGAGCGCCTCGGTCCATTCCCGCTTCTGTGCGTCGGTGCCGAACCGGTCCATCATGATGACCTGAGGGAAGTTGCCGACGATCGATGACTCGTTCTGAAGGTCGTTGTGTAGGCCGAGTCCTTTGTGCGCCAGGTGCTCCCGGATGACGGCCATGTCGATATTGGTGCCGCTCCGGCCGCCGAACTGTGCCGGCAGACCGTAACGCAGCCAGCCCGCCTTATCGGCGCGCCTGCGCATTTCGTCGAGCAGATCCTCCCACTCGCGCCGTGGTATGCCGCCGTTGTCCCAGTCGGTGCGGGCATGTTCTCGGCGATGGTCGAAGTACTGGATGTGTTCGCGCTCGAGCGGTTTGATCTCGGCCTCAATGAACTCGTCCATCTCCGCTAGCAGGCCCGGAAGGTGTTGTGGGAGAGAGAAGTCCATGATGATCTCCTTATGCGCCGTTTCTGATCCGATCTCCCGCGCGTAACATGGCGCTCGGCAAGTCGTGTCCGACAACCGATTTCGCGACGCCAGCAGCGGCGATGGCGGCCTGCAGGTCGACGTCGACATTGAAGCCGCTGTCGGTCAACAGGTACACCAGGTCCTCGGTAGCGATATTGCCGGTGGCGCCCGGTGCGAATGGACAGCCACCGAGCCCGCCGACCGAGGCGTCCAACCGGGTGACGCCGGAGTTGACGGCCGCGTAGGCGCTGGCCAGTCCGGCGCCGCGGGTGTTGTGGAAGTGTCCGCCCAGCGGAAGGTCGCCAATCACCGGACGTAGTCGTGCGATCAATGAAGTCACCCGTCCGGGGGTTGCGGTGCCGATGGTGTCGGCGATCGAGAAGCGATCGACACCCTGGTCGCGGGCGGCCGCGGCGATGTCGAGGACCCGCTGCGGCGGGGTAGGCCCTTGGAACGGGGAGTCCCATGCGGTGGCGACGATGACCTCGACGGTGACGTCGCTATCGTGCGCGATGGTAACAATGTCGCCGATCAGGGCGATGGCCTCGGCGCTGGTGCGCCCGACGTTGGCGGTGCTGAATGAGTCGTCGGCCGCCACCACGTATTCGATAGCGCGCAGTCCGGCGGCGATGGCCCGCTTGGCGCCATTGGGACTGGCTACCAGCGCGGAGAATTCGATGTCGGGGTAGTTGTACAACTCGGCGGCGAGTTCAGCGGCGTCGGCCATCGACGGCACCTTCGACGGCGACACGAATGCCGTCGCCTCCACCTCGCGCACACCGGTGGCCGCAACTGCGCCGAGCAGTTCCAGCTTGGCCGACAATGGAATTGGCTTCTCGATCTGTAGTCCGTCGCGTAGTGAAACCTCGCGGATGTCGACGTGCTCGCTCATAGGACCCCCTCGGCGCGTAGCTCGGCAAGTTCCACGGCCGTCTTGCCCAGCAGCCCGATATAGACGTCGTCATTGTGTTGTCCCGGCCGCGCGGGCCCGGAATTTCGTACGGCGCCTGGTGATTCGGACAGCACCGGCACCACTCCCGGACCCAACACGTTGCGCTCGATGCGTTCGTCGTAGTGATCGACCAACATCCCGCGGGCCCGCAGCTGAGGATCCATGACGACGTCGGCAACCGTGTTGATTGGCCCGGCGATCACCCCAGCGGCGGACAGGGTTTCAATGATCTCGCCGGGTTTGCGTTGCGCGGCCCAATCACCGATGATCTCGTCGAGTTCGTCCTGGTTGCGGCCGCGTGCGCGGTGGTTGGCGAACCGCTCGTCGGTGGCCAGCTCTGGGCGGCCCATCGCTTGACACAGGCGGGCAAAGACGCTGTCCTGGTTGGCTGCGATCACCACCCAGTGGCCGTCGGCACTGCGGTAGATGTTGGAGGGCGCGATGCCCTCCAACCGGGTGCCGGACGGGCCGCGCACCACGCCGGCGATGTCGTAGTCCGGGATCGTGGAGTCCTGGACCGCCAAGCAGGCTTCAGTGAGCGCCACGTCAACCACCTGGCCTTGCCCGGTGATCCCGCGGCGGTACAGCGCGGCCAGAGCGCCCTGGGCGGCGAACATGCCCGCGAGGCTGTCGCCCAGCGACACCGAGAGGCGGGGCGGCGGCCCGCCCGGGAATCCGTTGAGGTGGCGCAGGCCGCTGGCGGCCTCGGCCATGGAGGCGTAACCGGCCTTGTGGGATTCGGGTCCGGTTTGCCCGTAGCCGGACACCCGAACCAGGACGATGCCCGGGTTGCGTTCGCTGAGCACGTCGTAGCCGAGGTTCCATTTCTCCAGCGTGCCCGGGCGGAAGTTCTCCACGATGATGTCGGATTCGTCGACGAGTTCAAGGAACAGCTCCCGGCCGCGTGGCCGGCGCAGGTCGAGCGTGACGGCGCGCTTGTTGCGGGCGTGCACCGTCCAGAAGAAGTGGTGTCCGTCGACTTCGGCCTGGCCCCAGGTGCGCAGCGGGTCCGGAGCGCCAGGCGGTTCGATCTTGATGACGTCGGCGCCCATATCGCCGAGCAGTCGGCCGGCGAACGGACCGGCGATCAAGGTGCCGAGTTCGAGCACCCGGATGCCGTCCAGCGGCCCGATAGGTGTCATTCGACCATCCGCTCGGTGAGGCCGCCGCGGCCCAGGGTGGACAAAGGATTCCATGGCTGGCTCCCGGGGGTCTCTGCCAAATCAAAAGTGACATTACTGTCCAATCGACCAGGCACAAGAGCTGAGCTGTTCGCTCAGACTCAAGCCACGCACACGCTCCGCGGCGTGTCTTGTGTGTGGTGTTAGTGTCGCGGACGCCTCCGGGGCTAATCGCGAACGCGCAGCACGACTTTCCCTTTGGCGCTGCGATTCTCCAGCGATGCGATCGCGGTGGCGGCCTCCTCGAGCGGGTAGACCACCGGCTCGGGCGGGGACAGCTTGCCCGCGGCGAGCAGCTGCTCGAGTGCGGCCCACTGCTCGGTCAGCGCGCCGGGGTGGGTCCCGGCCCAGGCGCCCCAGCCGACACCAACCACGTCAATGTTGTTGAGCAACAGCCGGTTTACCTTCACGGTCGGTATTTCACCGCCGGTGAAACCGATGACGAGCAAGCGTCCCCCCGGCGCGAGCGAGCGGAGCGAGTCGGTGAACCGGTCACCGCCGACCGGGTCGACCACGATGTCGACGCCGCGGCCGCCGGTTAGCTCCTTGGCCGCGTCCTTGAAACCCTCGGCCAGCACCACATCGGTTGCCCCGGCGGCGGTTGCGATTTGGGCTTTTTCCTCGGAGCTGACCACCGCAATGACGCGGGACGCCCCGAGCACCGACGCCAATCGCAGCGCGGAAGTGCCGATCCCTCCGGCGGCGCCGTGCACCAGCACCGTCTCGCCCGGTTGCAATCGGCCGCGCACGGTCAGCGCGAAATAGACGGTCAGGTCGTTGAATAGCACGCCAGCGCCCGATTCGAAGCTGACGTTGTCGGGCAGCTTGAACACCCGATCGGGTGGCAGCACCGCAACCTCAGCCATGCCACCGGTGAGCATGGTCAGGCCGACGACTCGGTCACCGGTTTGCACATGGGCGCCAGACGGCGCAGTGCGAACCACGCCGGCGATCTCGGCCCCGAGCACGAACGGCGGTTCCGGTCGGTACTGGTACAGGCCGCGGGTGAGCAGCGCATCGGGGAAAGCCACCCCGGCGGCGTGTACCTCGACGACGACGCCCTCGCCGGTGGGTTCATCGACCTCGGCCACCTCAACCGTGTCCGGACCATCCAGTCGAGTCACCCGTGCCGCGCGCATGCGCAACAGCGTACTTCCGGTTCAGAATCCGCCGGCGACCCGCACCACAGCCCGGCCAGTGAACGCCCCGGCACGCACCCGGTCAAGCACACCGACAACGTCCTTGACGTCGACCTCGGAGGTGATCTCGTCCAGATGACGCGGCCGCAACGAATCGCCGAGCCGTGCCCACAGTTCCCGTCGCGGACCGATGGCTAGCTGCACGGAATCGATGCCCAGCAATGCAACGCCGCGCAGGATGAACGGCATCACCGTGGTGTGCAGGCTCGCGCCACCGGTGAGCCCGCTGGCGGCCACCGCACCGCGGTAGTCGACGGCGCTAAGCACATCCGCCAGCGTCGCACCGCCTACGCAGTCCACCGCGGCCGCCCAGCGCGCCTTGGCCAGTGGCCGCGGTTTGGCGTCGGGATCGGCGGGCAGCCGCCCGATGACCTCCGCGGCGCCAAGGGCTTTCAGTAGTTCAGCTGCGCTCTCCTTGCCGGTCGATGCCACCACCTGGTAGCCGGCGCCGGCCAGTAGATCCACGCTGACCGAGCCGACGCCGCCGGAGGCGCCGGTGACGACAACGGGGCCAGCGTCGGCCTTGATGCCCCAGTCGACGAGCGCCTGCGCGCTCATCGCGGCGGTGAAGCCGGCGGTCCCGATCGCCGCGCCGTCACGCGGACTGAGCGCGCCCAGCGGCACCACCTGATCGGCCGGCAGCCGCGCGTATTCGGCGTAGCCGCCGTGGTGGCCGGTGCCGATCTGGTAACCGTGGGCAAGCACGCTGTCTCCGACCGCGAAGTCCGATGACCGAGACTCGACGACTTGGCCGGTCAGGTCGATGCCCGGCACCAGCCCTGTTGGGGGGTAGTTGCGCACCACGCCGCCGCCCGGGGTCAGCGCCAGCGCGTCCTTGAAGTTGACGCTGGAATACAGCACCTGGATCGTCACCTCTCCGGGCGGCAGGTCGGACTCGGTGAGTGTCTCGACCGATGCCGTTATCCGGTCGCGCTCTTGGCGCGCCACCAACGCTTGAAACGTGTTCATGATTCGACGCTAGTCTCCGTGTATGGATTCCTTTACGTTTGGTCCACTTGGGCGCTTTTCGGTGGCCCGCATCGGTTTCGGCGCGATGCAACTGCCCGGTCCCGGTGTGATGGGACCGCCGCGGGATCGCGACGCTGCGCTGGCCGTGCTGCGACGGGCCGTCGAGCTCGGCGTCAACCACATCGACACCGCACAGTTCTACGGGCCGGATGTCGCGAATCAACTGATCCGGGAGGCGCTGTATCCCTATCCGGAGAACCTGGCGCTGGTGAGCAAGGTCGGCGCGCGCCGCGATGAGGCCGGCGCCTGGCTGCCGGTCACCGAACCCGCCGACCTGCGCCGGGATCTGGAAGCCAACCTCCGCACCCTCGGCGTCGACCGGTTGGCGGTGGTCAATCTACGACTGATGGGTGGCGAGGGGCCGGATCAGCTGTTCGACGACCAGCTTTCGACGATGATCGCGGCCCGCGATGAAGGGCTGATCGACGGTATCGGGCTCAGTGAAATCACCCGTGAGCAGCTGCTGCACGCGTTGCAGCGTACCGAAATCGCCTGCGTGCAAAATGCTTTCAACCTAGTCCACCGAGCATCGACTCCGGTGCTGAACGAATGCACGGCGCGTGGCATTGCCTTCGTGCCGTTCTTCCCACTGGGATCGGCATTCGTGCAATCGAACCCGGTGTTGGGGAACGACGTGATTCGGCGGGCGGCCGCACAATTGGGCCGTACGCCGGCTCAGATCGCGTTGGCGTGGACGCTGAGTGTGGCACCCAATGTGTTGCTGATCCCGGGTACCTCGTCGGTACAGCACCTGGAGGAGAACCTCGCCGTCGCGGAAATCGAGCTCGACGACGACACCCGCGAGCAACTGAACGCCGTTGCTGGCTGATGCGTGTCCGCTCGGCGACCACGGATGATGCCGCTGGCTGCCTTGGGATCTATCGCCCGTATGTGCTGGATACCGTGATCACCTTCGAGACCGAGGTGCCGACGGTCGAGGAAATGACGGCGCGCATCGTCGCTGCCCCGGGTACTGCACGAATGGCTCGTCCTCGAGGTGGAAGGAGCCGTCGTCGGTTACGCTTATGCACACCAGTTCAATTCGCGCGCCGCATACCGATGGTCGGCAGAGACGAGCGTCTACATGGCGCAGGATCGCCAGCGCTGCGGGGATCACGACGTTGCGTGGTGGCAGCTCGACCTGGTTGGCTCCGACGACGAGGTCGACCCGCCGCCCGAGATCGCTACGTCGGCGGGGGACGCTTGCTCTTTAGCAAATCGCAACCTACGATAGCGCAACCTACGCCTGCATACAGCAATAGTTGCATATAGCAACACTGGCGGAGTTGCTAACCCCTTTTGGAACGAAGTGAGTTCAGGATGAATGATATTGAGCGCGGATCGCACGCCGGTGCGACGGTGAACGGGCTCTATGGCCTTTATGTCCGCATGATGCGGTGGCTGGGCCACTATCGTTGGTTCTCGCTGTATGTGAAGCACATTGGTTCGAAATTCGACCTGGCGCTGCTGCGAGTGACTCGGGGCCGGCTATCGGTGATGGGGCGCGCACTGCCCACGATGCTGCTCACCACGACTGGCAACAGGACCGGCAAACAGCGGACGGTTCCGGTGTTCTACGTACTCGACGGCAAGAACGTGGTCGCGGCTTGCGAGAACCTCGGCCTAGAAGCCGCCAGCGGCTGGCCCAAGAACCTGCGTTCTGATCCAAGGGCACGCATCGAGATCGAGGGCACCGCCGCAAGCTACCTGGCTAGGCCTGCCACGCGGGAAGAGATGGACCGCAACATGCCGAGCCTTATCACAATGTGGCCCGCGCATGACACCTACCTCAAGCGCGGGGGTGCACGTTACGTGTTTGTCTTCGAGCCGGTGGACGTGACGGCCCTCAGGGAAGCGACGGCCTGACCGCTCGGTTTGATCAGCTGCGTGATTGCTAGGCACGGTGCATTCGAGAAGCGCCGCGTCGACAGGCTTGGCCGACCACATTCGGCCAATGACGGCAGATGTTGAATTATGTCGCAGCGCACTGGGTTACCGGGCCACAGTAGCGGTGGCGGTCGCCGTGTAGCGCGCTATCGCCAGACCTTCTGACCTGGCGGACCGCAAACAACTTGTTGCTGGGCTAACAAGCCTCTTGCGTTCTGGCTAGCCGCGTCCTAATATAACCAATCGAGTGATTACATAGGCAACAGTTGCGTATCGCAACGAATGCATATGACAACGTGTGCAATGCAGCCTCACGTCATTGGCGTACCCGGTGGTTGAGATCCCGCGGTGCAAGTAGTCAGTCCCCCGGTGGCCGGGTGGCGCTCAGCGTCAAAAGCCTTATGCCAAAACAATTATCGTAGGAGTGTCGGTAGTGAGTCGTATCGCAATTGTGGGGATCGGGTGCCGGTACGCCGGCGGGATCGATTCCGCGGAGTCGTTCTGGGACTTTGTGGTGCGTAAGGGCGACGGTGTGGTGGACATACCGGCCGAGCGTTGGGACTATCGGCGTTACTACGACCCGGACAAGCGCGCCGCCGAACGGATGTACACCAAGCGAGCCGCATTCTTGGAATGCGATCCGTGGCAGTTCGATTCAGACTTCTTCGGCATCTCGCCGCGCGAAGGAACGACCCTGGATCCACAGCAGCGACTGATCATGGAGGTCGCGTGGGAAGCGCTCGACGACGCCGGCGTGGCCGGCCGGGTATCGGGCCGGCCGGTCGGTGTTTACGTTGGCGCGTTTACCACCGATCACGTGATCAACGCGGTTTCCGGCTCGGCCCTGGCCCACGTCAACATGCACTCGGCTGCCAGCGCGTCGTTCACCATGCTGTCGAATCGACTGGCGTATGCGCTTAACCTGAAGGGGCCCGCGCTCACCGTCGACACCGCGTGCTCGTCGTCACTGGTGGCGTTCCACCTTGCGTGCCAGGGGATTTCCATCGGTGATTGCGAAATGGCACTGGTTGGCGGGGTCAACATGATGCTGCAGCCGGAAACGTTCGTCACGATGTGCAAGGGCGGATTCCTGGCCACTGACGGACGTTGCAAGTCGTTCTCGGCCTCCGCCGACGGCTATGGCCGGGGCGAAGGAGCCGGGATGGTCCTGCTCCGCAAGCTCGACGACGCCGTGCGCGATGGGGACCGGATCTACGCGGTCGTGGAAGCCACCGGTTCCAATCAGGACGGCCGAACGACCGCGATCACCGTTCCCAGCTTGGATTCCCAAGAGGCACTGGCGCGTTCGGTGTGCGAACGGTCCGGCATCGCCCCCCATCGGGTCACCTACGTGGAGGCGCATGGCACCGGAACACCGGTCGGTGATCCGGTGGAGTTGCGCGCGCTCGGACGGGTATACGGCGCCGTTGAAGGGCGCAACGAACCGCTTCCGGTGGGGTCGGTGAAATCGACCTTGGGGCACACCGAGGCGGCCGCCGGCGTCGCCAGCGTGATCAAAGGCGCGCTAGCCGTCTACCACCGGACACTGCCGCCACAAGGCTGGTTCGAGGATCCCAATCCCGACATTCCGTTCGACGATCTGCGGATTGCGGTCCAGCTCGAGGCCGAGAAGGTTGGTGCCGACGTCGAGCGGATGACGGTCGCAATCAATGGGTTTGGGTACGGCGGCACCAATGCACATGCAATTCTCACCGAACCGCAGAGCTCATCAGCCTCGCGGACGCCGCTTCCCCAGGCGTCGAGCCGCCCCAACACAAACGTGTTTCCGCTTTCGGCGCGTAGCGAGGCCGCAGCACGTGCGCTGGCCGGTACGTACGCCGAGTTGCTGGAATCTACGACGGATCTTGACCACTTCCTCGAGGCGGCATGGACGCGCCGGGCGCACCACCGCTATCGTGCCGGACTTGCGTTCGCTGATCCCGCGGATCTCGCCGAGGGGCTGCGCAAGATCTCGTCCGGCGCTGCCCCCGTCGGATCGGTGGTGGGCCGCTCTGCCGGTTCGGTGTTCGTGTTCTCCGGTATGGGCCCGCAATGGTGGGCGATGGGCCGTGACCTGCTTAACGCCGGTGGCGCGTTCGCCTCGGAAGCGGCTCGCATTGACAACGTGTTCAAAGCTATCGCCGGCTGGTCCATCATCGAAGAACTGCTGCGCCCGGAGGACGAGTCACAGATTGCTTCAACGGCAATCGCGCAGCCGGCGAATTTCCTTGTCCAGGTGGCACTCACGCATGAACTCGCCACGTTCGGAATCACGCCGAGCGTTGTGGTCGGGCACAGCGTCGGTGAGGTCTCCGCGGCGTATGTCGCCGGGATGCTGTCATTGGACGACGCGCTGCGGGTTTCCCACCACCGCGGGAGGCTGCAGGCGACGACGGCGGGTACCGGCGGCATGCTCGCAATAGGGTTGCCCGTCGACGAGATACGACCGCTGCTGCACGAATACACCGAAGTCGACATTGCGGCAATCAACAGCCCGTCGTCGGTGACCGTGGCCGGCGATCCGCGTAGCTTGGAAAGCCTCTCCGAGAGCTTAAGTGAGCGTGGCGTTTTCACTCGGATACTGCGGGTAGAAGTGCCGTATCACAGCCGGCGAATGGACCCAATCCTCGACGAACTGCGGGCCATGCTGGCCGACATCGCACCGCAACAACCAAGCGTCCCCCTGTACTCCACGGTCACCGGCGAAGCCGCCACCAACTGGGATGCCGACTACTGGTGCGACAACGTACGCCAACCCGTGCGATTCGCCGATGCGGTCAAGACACTGATCCGTGCCGGACACCGCATCTTTGTTGAGGTCGGCCCACACCCCGTCCTGTCAGCGAACATTCGCGAAATCTTGCTGGCAGAAGGCGAATCGGGCACCACGGTTTCAACCCTGGATCGTAACCGCGCGGACGCTGAAAGCATCCGGCAAACGATCGCCGGACTGTACGTGGCCGGGCATCTGGACCCAGCCGACCTGTTCACGAAACCCGCTGCGCATTACCATCTTCCGCACTACCCCTGGCAGCGACAACTCTTGCACCAAGAGCTACCCGAACACGTGCAAGCCAAGTACGGCACCCCCGACGGTTACTCGATGCTCGGCGACCCAGACCTCTATGACCGGCTCGCCTGGGAACTGCGAGTAAGTGGGCAATCGCTGCCGTGGCTCGCGGATCACGTTGTCAATGGCGCCTGCTTGATTCCTGGCGCAGCGTATCTGGATGCCGCGCTGAGCGCCGCCGCAGCGCGCACCGGAGCCAACACCGTGACGGCCGAAGATGTGCGGTTCGTCGCGCCGTTAATTGTCGACCCTGCAGACGGCACCATACTGCGCACCGAGTTCGATGAACCGAGTCGCCGGTTCACCATTCGCTCTCGCGCCGCCGCCAACACGGCGTGGACGGTCCACGCCACCGGCCGCCTGGTTGACGGAACTTACCTGGTCACCAAACATTCCGTCCCCGACACCCGCGACATGACGGAGATCGCGCCGGCGGCGCTCTACGCGGTTCTGGGTACTCGAGGACTGACCACCGGCCCGAACTTTCAGCGCATCCGGTCGCTACACGCCAGCGCCATCGAGGCGGTCGCCACCGTGGACGCACGGCCAGAGTCCGACGTGACAAGGCACTTGGCTCATCCTTGCGTCATTGATGCTGCGTTGCAAACCGTGGCTCCACTCATTGACCAAGCCGTTGGTCGCACTTACGGAACCGTGGTGCCGATCGCGGTCGACGCGATCCGTGCCTTCGCTCCATTCACCGATGACGTGACCGTGATCGCCCGCCGGCACGTCACCGATCCGATGTGCGCCGACATCGTGATCCTCGACACCGAACAACGCGCATGCATGCAGATTGTCGGCGTTCGATTCGGCTCCATCACTCCCGGACGTGGGGTGCTGGACCACATGGATCCGCTCTTCTACGAAGAGGTTTGGGATCTACGTGATCCGCTCAGCCTCGATGCGCTGGTGCCCGCTGAGCAAACGGCGACGTTGGTGGTGGCAGTTGGGGACGGGCCGCACCCGCGGGCCCAGGAACTGTGCGACAACCTGCCGCACGCCACCTACCACGAGTGGACTGCCGTTGTGGGCCTTGAGGCAGATGCCGAAGCCCAACTCATGCAACAGCTCTGGGACGTATCACGGCATCGTCCGCGACTTCATGTCTGTGTCGTTGCGGGGCATATCACCGACGACACCGGCGCGCTGTGGGCGCTGCAACGGATCGCCATCACCACCGAGAGGTTTCTCGACGAGCAGGCGGGCGCGGGATCCGAGGAGAAGTCGGTGTTCGGCGACGGTTCGGTTGGCGACGACTCCTTCTATGTCAGCCTGGTCACCGAACGAGCGTTTGCCCACCATACCGATGTTTCGGTGCCCAACCCCAGTCATGCCGGCCTGGCCGGAGCACGGCGCGTCATGGTCGGCGAGCAGCCACGGTTGCGTTGGCGTCTGATTGACGTCGACCCGGACACCAACATGGCCGACCTTGTTTCGGAATTGCTGGTGCCCGGCGCATTCAGCAACGACATGGCCGATGAAGTGCTGTTGCGCAGCGGTTTACGGTTCACCCCCGTCATTATGCGTACGCTGCCGCAGCGGCTCGGCGAGATGGCCAAGATCGAGCCGCTCCACGACCCGGAAGCAAACTTCACTGTCGAGGTTCCAAAGTCGCGAATCATGTCCGAACTCGGTTGGCGGCGCTGCCCTCGGCGGTCCCCGGGCCGCGGTCAAGTGGAGCTGCACATGCAGGTCGTCGGCTTGAACTATAAGGACGCCATCAAGGTGCTCGGCCTTCTAGGTGAACGAGAGTTGGCGCCAACACATTTCGGCACTGAGCTGGGCATGGAAGGCGTCGGGGTGGTGACCCGCGTCGGACCCGACGTCAGCGAGCCGCAGGTTGGAGACGTTGTCATCACCGCAGCCAAGGGCATGCTGACCCGGTATCACCTCGCCGAGGCGGCGTTGTGCGGGAAGCTATTGCCGGCCTCCGGGCACGGCGGCATCCGTCCCGAGCACTGCACCAGCATCACCGCGTTTCTCACTGCCGAGCGTTCGCTGCTGACCTTGGCGCGATTGCAGCCGGGTGAGACGGTGCTGATTCATGGTGCTGCCGGCGGCGTGGGATCGGCTGCGATTCAGGTCGCCAAGGCCCGCGGCGCAGCGGTTATCGGTACCGCCCGCACCGATGAACGCCGTGCCTATGCGCTGGCCGCCGGCGCTGACCATGTGATCGATTCACGTTCGCTGAATTTCGTCGAGGACGTGTACGAGATCACCAACGGCCGCGGCGCCGACGTGATCATCAGCAGCGCGCCAGGGGAGATCCTGCGCCACAACTTCGATGCGGTCGCCGAGTTCGGCCGCATCGTGGAGGTCGGCAAGGCCGACATCTACCAAGGTGGCACTTTGGATTTGGCGGCGTTCGACAAGAACGTCGGCTACTTCTCGATCGACATGGACCGAATGCTGGCTCACGACTCGGCGGGCTTCGTGGATCTGATCACCAGCATCTGCGAAAAGTTCAGCAACGGCACCTACCAGCCGCTGCCGGTGGAGGTTTTCGGCACCGCGGACCTAGCCCGGGCATGCGAGGAGGTATTCCGCTCCGACCGGACCGGACGCGTTGCGGTGCGGCTCAACGACGTTGCGCCACCGGTGCGGCCCAGCTGGCAGGAGGTCGTCACCGACCCCGAAGCCGCCTACATGATCACCGGCGGATACGGCGGATTCGGACTGGCAACCGGACGCTGGCTGGTCCGGCGCGGCGCCCGACACCTAATCCTGGTCGGCAGGAGCGGCGCGACAACAGAGATAGCGAAAAAGCAACTGGCGCAGTGGCGGACAGTGGGGATCGAGGTCACCGAGGAATTGCTCGACGTGACCGACGCCGACGCGGTGAACGCGCTGGTGCGCCGCAGCCACCGCGCCGAGCGCCCGTTGCGTGGCATTTTCCATACCGCGGGTGCCGTTGCCGATCAGCGGGTCGCTGATCTGGAACTGGAAAGCCTCAAGCGTGTCTACGACGCCAAGGTCGAGGGGGCTCGCGCGCTGTGGGCGGCCGTCGCCGAGGCTGGTATCACACTTGACCAGTTCGCGTTCTACTCCTCTGGCGGTTCGATGTTGGGCACCATGGGGCAATTCAGTTACACCGCGGCCAATCTCGCGTTGCAGTGTCTTACCGAGGAGATCGTCCGCCAAGGGCAGTCCGCGATCTGCATCGGCTGGGGCCACATGTCCGGTTTGGCGGGCGGTATGGCCTCCGACGAAACCGCCGCGCGGTATCTCAATGCCGCCGGCTTTGATCCGATCGACATGGATGACGGCCCAATCTATTTGGAAGCGGCCATGCGATTGGGCATCACGCAAGCGGCGATCATCCCGATCAACTGGTCCAAGGTGAACGCCACGGTAGGTCACTTACGGAACCTGCTACGCACCGCCGCGCTCGTTTCCGCCGCGGCCGACGCGAATTCGACCGGGGAACGCCTGCGCGCCAACCTGGCCGCGCTCGACGAGGGCAAGCGCGGCGAGGTGGTGGCGTACATGCTCGCGGAACAGTTGGCCGCCGTCATGGGTGTATCGGCCGAGTCGATCGAGATCGACATCCCGGTAACCGAACTCGGCCTGGACTCACTCATGGCCGTGGAGTTCGGTGCCCGCGCCAGTCAAGCGCTTGGTGTGCATCTGGCCACGTTGCAAATGGGACGCACCTTCGACCTTCGGCAGGCGGGATCGCACATCGCCGAAGTCATCACCACGGGAACTGGAGCCGCAGCAGCATGACCGCAGGTCTGACAAGCAATTCCGCGCGCGACATCGCCCGCAGTTTGCTCGCCAATTCAGACGGCACCGACACGGCGGCGTCGGCGGCAGAGGTGACCCCAGTCGTCAAGGCGCCGCCAGAAGTTGGCACGCCGCGGCGCGACACGGGCCGACCGTTCGGCGATCAGCCGGGTGTCGTCGGCGCCCGCGAGCGGGCGGCGCGCGCGCTGGCGATGGGCGAGCTGACCGGGATGCCGAATCCGTTGTTCATCCCGAGGCAAGGGCCCAACACCTCCGTCATCGAAGGTCCCTACGGGGCCACGACCAATTTCTCCAACTACAACTACCTTGGCATGGCGCACCACCCGAAAGTCATTAAGGCAGTTCAGGATGCGGTAGGCCAGTACGGCGCCTCGGCTTCGGCCAGCCGCATCACGTCCGGGGAGATCGAGATCTACCCTCGACTGGAACGCAGGCTGGCTGAAATCTATAACGTGGAATCGGCCATCATCGCCACGAGTGGATACCTCACGAATTCCGGAGTTATCGGATTCCTCCTCGGCGAACGCGACGCCGTCGTGGCGGATGCGCTCATCCACTCGAGTGTGGTCACCGGTGCGCGGTGGGCTGGTGCGCGCAGCATGACGTTCCGCCACAACGACCCGGAGTCCTTACGGGGTGTGCTGCGCATGTCGCGCGAGCGTTTCGACCGGGTACTCGTCGTCATCGAGGGCCACTACAGCATGGACGGTGACGTCGGGAGGCTTCCCGAGATCACAGCAGTTGCACGTGAATTCGACTGTGCGGTAATGGTGGATGAGGCGCACTCGATAGGGGTATTTGGCGCCCACGGGCACGGCGTACGTGAACACTTTGGACTGCCCGGCGACGCCGTGGACATCTGGATGGGCTGCCTGTCCAAGGCGTTGGGCAGTTGCGGCGGGTTCATTGCCGGTAGTGCCGAGATCATTCAAGCCCTGCACACCTCGCCTGTGGCCACCCTTACCGTCGGACCGCCACCGAGTGCCGCAGCAGCCGCACTTGCGGCACTCGAGGTGCTCGACAGCGAGCCTCAGCGGGTTTCGCAGCTGTGGCACAACGCCAAGCTATTCACAGCCGCACTCCGCGAGCGCAATCTCAACCTGGGGTTCTCAGAGGGCACACCGATCGTACCGGTGTTGGTGCCGGGCGAGATTCAAGTGCTGTACGCGTCTTCGCTGCTGCTGCAACGCGGCGTCTACGTCGGCCCGGTGGCAGCTCCGGGCGTCGGCCCGGGGCAGGAACGGCTGCGCTTCTTCGTCACAAGCGAGCACAGCCAGGAGCAATTGGTAACAACAGCCGACCTGGTCGCGGAGGTGGTTGCATTAGCCACCGACGTCGGTGCCGCTCTCACGATGTGAGCCGCGAGCATGGCCAATGCCTTCACCGCGCTCGCACGATATAGCCATCGCTACGCGCTATGGGTCATCGTCGCCTGGGTTCTGGTTGCCGGGGTGGCGAACACCTTTGTCCCGCAACTGGAACGGGTGGTCGCCGCCCGCGAGCGGCCACTGCTGCCTGCCGATGCTGCGAGTTCGCTTGCAGTGCAACGATCCGCAGTGGCACTCTCTCAAAAGGCCACCGACAACATCGGATACGTGGTCCTGCAACGCGGCGCGCCCCTCAATGGTCGTGACCGTAAATTCTACGATCAGCTGATCGCAGCGTTGCGCAGCGATTCGCGCCATGTGAGCGAGGTCATGGACTGGTGGGGCACCCCGGCTACTTCGGAATCTGCGGTGAGCAACGACCACAACGTGGCGATAGCCGTGGTACGTCCATCGGGAATGATCGGCACGTCGCAAGCCAGACAGTCGATAACCGCCATGCGCGGCATCGTGGCACGGCTGAATCCACCTGACGGACTGCACATCTATGTCACGGGTCCTGGCGCTACCGTCGTGGACGAGTTCGGGGCTATCGACAGGCAGACGCTTACCATCACGACGGCAACGGCCGTGGCGCTCCTGGTTCTCTTGCTGATCGTCTATCGATCCCTTGTCACCGCGATGGTGCCGCTGGTGTCGGTCGGCTTGGCGTTGGCGGTGGCCCGGCCGATCCTCGCCATCCTCGGCGATCACAACCTCATTGAGGTCTCACCGTTGTCGATTGCGTTGGGTGCCGGTGTGATTCTCGGCGCCGGCACCGACTTCGGGATCTTCCTGCTCGGGCGTTACCACGAACGGCGCCGGCAACATGTCGCCCCGGCGGAAGCGCTAGCAGACGCCCACCGGGGCGTGGCGCCAGTAATTGTGGGATCGGCGCTGACCGTGGCCACAGCATTCGGGTGCCTGGCATTTGCGCGTATCAGCATTTTTCGCACCAACGGAATCGCGTGTGCCGTAGGTGTTCTCACTGCCATGCTGGCAGCGCTGACGCTGACACCGGCACTGATCGCGGTCGCGGAACGCCGGGGTCTGCTCAAGCCGCAACGTCCTGCGATAGCGCGCCGATGGCGACGCATCGGGGTGGCGGTGGCACGGTGGCCGGGGCCGATACTGGTAACCAGCGGCGCATTGATACTTGCGCTGGCGATTCCGCTGTGCGGGCTACATATTGGTTGGGACGAAACCGCGTCAACCCCTGCCGACGCTGAATCCAACCGCGGGTACCAGGCGGTCGATCGTCACTTCGCCCCCAATCAACTGCTGCCCGACGTCGTCACCATCGCAACGGATCACGACATCCGCAACCCCGCGGGCCTGGTTGCTGTCGAACGAATCACCAGCGCGATTATGGCAATTCCGGGTGTACGCATGGTGCAGTCAGCGAGTCGTCCCGACGGGACGGTTCCGCAGGAAGCTACCCTGACCGCCCAAGCGGGAACCATTGGCGATCGGCTGGACGATGCCCTCCAACAGCTCAACTCGCGGCAGGCGACGTTCAATGACCTGGACGCCTCACTCGGTCAAATGTCAACGGCGCTGGATGGGTTTCGGAGCGGACTGCACCGCGGTGCCGCCGGACTTGGCGAGGTGACGTCGGCCGCCGCGCGGATGCACGACGCGATGACCAGGCTTGCGGGCACCATCGACGATGTCTCGCAGAACTTGGATCCCTTGCGAAGTTTCACCACCCAAATACCGAACTGCTCGACGAACCCATTGTGTGCGGATGTCCAAGGAATGGTGCAGTGGGCGGACATCGTCGTCGAGAGCTCCACGCAGCTGACCAACAGCGCAGGACAGCTCGCCACCGGGTCTGCTACCTCCGAAGCCGGGTTGGCTGAGCTACCAAACGTATTGAACAGCCTCGCCGTTGAACTGCAGCGGGCCCGAACGGCGACGGCAAGCTTGAAGCAACTTGTCGACGGCGTCAGCTCGCCGATACGACAACTGTCCGGATACCTGCACGACCTGGCCGACGCTTTCCAGGGCAGCCCCGGTACCGGCTACTACGTCTCCAGCAAAGCCATGACGGACCCGCTCTTGCGCGAAGTGTTGGACGATTTCATCTCCCCAAACGGACGTGCCACCGTCCTACTGGTCTACGGCGAGGGTCACGAGTGGGGAAGCGAAGGCGCCCAACGTGTTCGTGAGATCAAGTCCGCAATCCGGGAGTCGACCAAGGAGGGCACCTTCAAGCCGACCGACGTCGAGCTGGCGGGCGTCGGGCCGGCCACCCACGACCTTCAGGTCCTGGAGCGCGGCGACGTCACACTGCTTGCGGCCGCAGTGCTGATCGTTGTCTTCGCGATCGTTGCGCTACTGCTCAGGAGCCCGGTCGCCGGCTTCGTGGTGGTCGGCACCGTCGTGATTTCTTACGCCGCGGCGCTTGGCGCGAGCGCGTTGATCTGGCAGCAGCTGCTTGGTCATGAATTGCATTGGGCGGTACCGCCGATCGCGTTCGGCGCGCTGGTAGCTGTCGGCTCCGACTACAACCTGCTCTTGGCGTTACGCATCCGCGAAGAACGTTGCGCGGGGCTACGTATCAGTATCGTCCGAGCGTTCGCCGCCACGGGTGGTGTGGTGACAACCGCCGGACTTGTGTTCGGGATAACGATGTTCGCGCTCGCGTCGAGCAGCGTACTGAGCGTCGCGCAAATCGGCACCACGATCGGCGTCGGGCTGGTGTTGGACACCCTCGTCGTTCGCAGCTTCATCCTGCCGTCGCTGATTGCTTTGCTTGGCCGCTGGTTTTGGTGGCCGCGATGCATCGTCCCAGGATCTGCGGAAGTTCCTGACATTTCTGTGGCTTCGGCAGTCTCCGGGCTCGTGAAAGGTGCAACCAGGTGAGCATTGAAACCGCAAACAGACCAGGCTTGACCCCCGTATCGAGGACCGCCTTCTACTGCTGTGGCATGCGCGCCGTAGACGCGCGGTCGGCGCGATCGATATGCGCCGACATCTACGCCGACGATCTCTTGACTGACGAAGGTCGGGCAATCTTTGCGATGTTCCACGGTTCGGCCCGACAAAACGTCAGCACCGTGGTGCGGTCGCGGATCTTTCAGGATGAGATCGCTGCGCATCTGAAGGCAGATCCGGATCTGCAGATCGTCAACATTGGTGCCGGCTTCGACAGCCGCGCATTTCGGATCGCTGGCGGCCGCTGGTTTGAGATCGATGAACCAGCGATCATCGAGCACAAAAATGCTCGGCTGCCGGAGCGGGACTGCCCCAATCCCTTGCAGCGCATCGCTGTGGAGTTCGACAACGACGAACTGGTCACCGCGTTGCGTGTCTGCGATCCTGGCGCGAACACCTTGATAGTGATGGAAGGGGTGTTTATGTATCTAAAACGCGTGCAAGTAATCGAATTGCTGCAAGCGCTGCGCGAAGCGCTGCCGACGCACACCCTGATCTGCGACCTGATGAACAGAACGTTCTTTGAAAAGCACATGGGCAAGGCTTACGAAGCCATCACCGCCCTCGGCAGTGAATTCAAATTGCGTGAGCCTCAGCCTGAATACTTGTTTCTTGGCAACGGCTATCAGCACAACGGCGATCCGATCTCGATCGTGGGCCGCGCACGCGACTTCGGTGTGCTCTGGGTGCCTGGACTGTTGTTCAGGACCATTCTCAAGAGTGTGCGAGATGGCTACTGCGTGCACAGTTTTCGAACGGCACTCTAGTTTCCCGCTATGTGAGCTCGGGCGACCGCCTGGTGCGCATCGACCGCGTTACTGACCGCCTGAAGCAATAAGTCGAATTGTCACAACGGATAATTGGAAGAATCACAGGACAGTTCGTACACCACCTTTCGACACTTTCGCACAACACCCTAGACATGATGCGACTGTCGGCTTATGGTTGCGATACTCCACCTGCCGCCGATGGTCGTGATCGTTGATAAGGAGTCGGCTATGGCGTATGTGGTGGCGGTACCGGAGATATTGGCTTCGGCGGCGGCAGATTTGGAGGGCATTGGCAGGGCGCTTGGCGCTGCCAATGCGGCGACGGTGGTGTCGGCTACCGGGTTGGCGCCGGCCGCCGCCGACGAGGTGTCGGCGTCAATCGCGGCGTTGTTCCGGACGTTTGGTCAGGAATATCAATCCCTGAGCGCCCAAGTGGCGGCGTTTCAGGCCCGGATTGTGCAGACCTTGACCGGGAATTCGCAGTCGTATGCGACCGCCGAGGCGACCAACGCGTCGCCTTTGCAGGCCGTTGGGCAGGACGCGCTCAGCGATGCAAGTGCTCCCACCGGCAGCAGCGGCGTAACCAGCGGTGGCAACACCACCGCCGCCAGCAGTGGCGGCGGCGCAACGACCAGCGCCGTTACCGCTGGAGGTGTTACCACCAGCGGCGGCACCACTGGCGGAACTGCTAGTGGCGGCACCGCTGGCGGCGGCACCGTAACCAGTGCCGCGACCGGCGGGAGCGCCAGCAGCGGCAGCACCGGAATAGGCGTGACCTACGCGGTCGCGTCGCAGTGGGATAGCGGGTTTGTGGCCAGTTACACGATCAAAAATTCGAGTGTGACTCCGCTGAGCAACTGGCAGGTCGAATTCGATTTGCCCGCAAATGAATCCATCACGAGTGTGTGGAGCGGGCAGGTTGCCCAATCTGGCACGCACTACGTTGTGACCCCTGAGTCGTGGACGCAGACGATTGCACCGGGCGGTTCGGTCACCGTTGGCTTTGAAGCCGCGCAGACTGGCGCTTACTCGCCACCAACGAATTTGGTGGTCAACGGAGAACCGGTCAGCGGTGGCGGCACCAGCGGCGGGGGCACCACAGGCGGGGGAGCTACCGGCGGCACGACCGGTGGCGGCACGACCGGCGGCACGACCGGCGGCACGACAGGTGGCGGGGCCACCGGTGGCGGCACTAGCGGTGGTGGCACAGGTGGGGGGACGGCGGGGGAGTTCTCTCCGTATATCGATATGACGCTGTGGCCTCCGTTGAACGACGCGAACGCCGCGAGCCTGGCCAATGCGGGAGTCGACGATGCCACGCTGGCCTTCATAATCAGCGGCGCGGGGAACCAACCGGCTTGGGGCGGGGTGTACTCGCTCACCGACCCGGTCATTACCTCCCAGATCGCGGCCCTGCACAATGCGGGCATCAACACCACCATCTCTTTCGGCGGTGCCAATGGCGTGGATATCGCCTATAGCGCACCGAACGCCACCGTGCTGGCCGAGCAATACGAAACGGTGGTGAACACCTTCGGAATTCACAAACTGGACTTCGATGTCGAAGGTGGGATGCAGGCCAACATTCCCGTGCTGACCAGGCAGGCGCAGGCGATCGCGATGCTGCAGGCCGAGCAGGCGGCTTTGGGCACTCCGGTTGAGGTTTCCTACACCCTTCCGGTGTTGCCGACCGGTCTGACCAATGACGGGCTGGGGGTGCTGCAGATCGCTAAGGCCAACGGCGTCAACATCACCCGCGTGAACATCATGGCCATGGATTACGGCGAGGCTTTCCACGGCGGCGGAAGTCCGGACATGGGCGACCTGGCGATCTCGGCGGCACAGTCGGTTCATGGTCAGTTGATGACGATGGATCCGTCGCTGACCAGCGAACAAGCGTGGTCGATGATCGGGGTGACGCCGATGATCGGAATCAACGACGTGATGAGCGAGGTCTTCACGGTCGAGGATGCCCACCAGCTGGTTGCCTTCGCTGACCAGCACGATATCGGCGAAATCGGCATGTGGTCAGTCGCGCGGGACACCACCGGCCAGTTGGGTGTCGTCGGGCCCAATGGCAGCGGGGTGGCGCAAACCCCCTATGAGTTCTCTCAGGCCTTCTCGCAGTTCGACGGTACCAGCGACGGCGGCAGCACCGGTGGCGGCAGTACCGGTGGTGGTAGCACGGGTGGCGGTGACACTGGTGGCGGCAGCACCGGTGGTGGTAGCACGGGTGGCGGTGACACCGGTGGCGGCAGTACCGGTGGTGGCAGCACTGGCGGTGGTGACACCGGTGGCGGCAGCACCGGTGGAGGTAGCACGGGCGGCGGTGACACCGGCGGCGGCACCACGGGTGGCGGGACCACCGGCGGCGCTACCGGGGTGGGGGCGACCTATGCGGTGGGGTCGCAGTGGGACGGCGGCTTTGTGGCCAGTTACACGATCACCAATTCGGGCACGACTCCACTGACCGGCTGGCAGGTCGAATTCGACCTTCCCGCAAATGAATCCATCACGGGTCTGTGGAGCGGACAGGTTTCCCAGTCCGCCACTGCGTCGGGCACGCACTACGTCGTGACTCCTGAGTCGTGGACGCAGACGATTGCACCGGGTGATTCGGTCACCTTTGGGTTCCAGGCCTCGCAGACCGGCGCTTACTCGGCACCGACGAATTTGGTGGTCAACGGACAACCCGCCGGCGGCGGCACTACCGGTGGCGGCACGACGGGTGGCGGCACGACCGGCGGCGGCACCACGGGTGGGGGAACCGCCGGTGGCGGCACCAGCGGCGGCGGCACGACGGGCGGCGGCACGACCGGAGGCGGCACGACCGGTGGCGGCAGCACCGGTGGCGGCAGCACTGGCGGTGGCGACACCGGTGGCGGCAGTACCGGTGGTGGCAGCACAGGTGGCGGTGACACCGGTGGCGGCAGTACCGGTGGTGGTAGCACGGGTGGCGGGACCACCGGCGGCGCTACCGGGGTGGGGGCGACCTATGCGGTGGGGTCGCAGTGGGACGGCGGCTTTGTGGCCAGTTACACGATCACCAATTCGGGCACGACTCCGCTGACCGGCTGGCAGGTCGAATTCGACCTTCCCGCAAATGAATCCATCACGGGTCTGTGGAGCGGACAGGTTTCCCAGTCCGCCACTGCGTCGGGCACGCACTACGTCGTGACTCCTGAGTCGTGGACGCAGACGATTGCACCGGGTGATTCGGTCACCTTTGGGTTCCAGGCCTCGCAGACCGGCGCTTACTCGGCACCGACGAATTTGGTGGTCAACGGACAACCCGCCAGCGGCGGCACTACCGGTGGCGGCACGACGGGTGGCGGCACGACCGGCGGCGGCACCACGGGTGGGGTAACCGCCGGTGGCGGCACCAGCGGCGGCGGCACGACGGGCGGCGGCACGACCGGAGGCGGCACCAGTGGCGGTGGCACCACCGGCGGAGGTAGCACCGGCGGCACTACCACGGGATCCTGGGGCGCTCCGGAATTCTCTCCGTATGTCGACATGACGCTGTGGCCGCAGTTCGATTTCGCGGGTGCCGGCGGCCTCGGTGACGTCGACCATGTCGTGCTCGGCTTCATCACCGCCGATTCGCAGGGGCAGGCGGCCTGGGGCGGCTTTGACGCCTACGCGGTCAACGGCGGCAGCCTGCTGTATCAAATCAATGACCAGATCACCGCGATGCATAGCGCAGGTATCGACGCCACCATCTCCTTTGGTGGTGCGGCGAATCAGGAACTGGCTCTGGTCACCCCGGACGTGAACGCTCTGGCCGCGAAGTACCAGTCGGTGATGGATGCCTACGGCTTCCACAAGCTCGATTTCGACATCGAGGGCGCGGCCCAGGGTGACGTCGCATCGCTGACACGTCGCGCGCAGGCGATCACCATGCTGCAGACGGCGGGGAATGCGAGCGGTACCCCGGTGGAGGTTTCGTTCACTCTTCCGGTGCTGCCGACGGGTTTGACCGCCGACGGGATGCGGGTGGTTACCAACGCTATCGCCAATGGCGTGGACATCGCGCACGTCAACATCATGGCGATGGACTATTTTGACCCGAGTCTGCCGTACGAGGGCAAGATGGGTGACTATGCGATTCAGGCGGCAACGGCTGTGCACGATCAGTTGGTGCCGTTGTATCCGTCGAAGACCGATGCGGAGATCTGGGCGATGGTCGATGTGACGCCCATGATCGGCGTCAACGACCATACGGTCGAAGTGTTCACCCTTGCCGACGCGCAGAAGCTCACCACGTTCGCCGAGGAAAAGGGCTTGGGCGGACTGCACATGTGGTCGATCAACCGCGACTACCCGGGTCCAGTGGGCACCCTGTCAAACACCAGCAGTGGCGTCTCGCAAAGCACCTTTGCGTACTCCCAGATCTTCGGGGAGTTCGACGACTGAGAAACCCGGCCGCTATTTGAGTTCGGACGACGACAGGCCCAGCAGTCGGCGGGCAACCACCAGCTGCTGGATCTGCTGCGTCCCCTCGAAGATGTCCAGGATCTTGGAGTCGCGACCCCACTTCTCCAACAGCGTCTGCTCCGAATAGCCAGTGGTGCCGGCCAATTCGACGGTTTTGAGGGTGACGTCGCTGGCCATTCGGCCGGCTTTGGCCTTGCTCATCGACGCTTCTTTGGAGTTGGGGATGTTGTTGTCGGCCTGCCAGGCCGCACGCAGCGACAACAGGTAGCTGGCCTCCCAGTCGGCCTCCATCCGCAAAAACTCTGCCGCAGCCGCGCTTTGGACGTTTGCGGGCTTGTCGTAGTCGATCTCCACCCCGGCGTTGGTGAGGATCTTGCGGATCTCCTCCAGCGCGGCACGGCCGATCCCGACGGCCATGGCGGCAACGATCGGCCGGGTGTTGTCGAAGGTTTCCATCACCCCGGCAAAACCCTTGCCGACTTCGATTTCCGGGTTGCCCAGCAGGTTGTCCTTGGGGATGCGGGCGTTGTCGAACCGGATCACAGCAGTGTCGGATCCCTTGATGCCGAGCTTGTGCTCGAGACGTTCGACCGTGACACCGGGATGCTCGCGCGGCACGATGAACGACTTGATTGCCGGGCGGCCCAAGGACTTATCCAGCGTGGCCCACACCACGATGTGAGTGGCGCGCGAACCGGCGGTGACAAAGATCTTCTCGCCATTGATCACGTACTCGTCGCCGTCCAGAGTGGCCGTCGTCGATACCGCGGCCGAGTCCGAGCCGAATCCCGGCTCGGTGATGGCCATTGCCGCCCAGACCTTGCCCAACCGTTCTAGCTGCTCATCGGTGGCGACTGCCGAGATGGCCGCATTACCCAGTCCCTGATAGGGGATGGACAGCATCATCGCGACGTCGCCCCAGCTGGCCTCCAACGTCTGCAGCAGCGCGGCCATGTTGGCGCCGTTGTGGTTCTTGTCTCTATCTTCCTCGTCGTCGCCAAGCGCATCGGCGCCGGCGAACGCGAACGATTCCGAGGCTCCCTCGAACAGATTGATCAGCGTGTCGAGTTCGACCGGGTAGGCGTGTTCTTTCAGGTCGTACTTGCGGGCGATCGGCCGCACCAGTTCTGCGACGCCCTGATGCGTTTTGTGCATGACCGCTTGCAGTTTGCGCGGTAATTCCAGATTGATTGCCATGACTAAACTTTCAGCTCGTAATCAGATAACGACAACGCCCTCGGCGACACCGATGGCCCGCAGGTCGCGGTACCAGCGTTCGACCGGGTGTTCTTTGGTGTAGCCGTGTCCGCCCAGCAGCTGGACGCCGTCCAGGCCGATTTGCATGCCCTTGTCGGAGCCGAGCCGTTTGGCCAGCGCGGCTTCCCGGGCAAACGGCAGGCCCTGCTCGGCGCGGGACGCGCCGCGCCAGGTGATCAGCCGCAGCCCGTCCAACTCGATGGCGATATTGGCGCACATGAAGGCAACCGCTTGACGGCGGGCGATGGGCTCGCCGAACGCGTGGCGTTCTTTCACATACGGGACGACGTAATCGAGCACGGCGTGCGAGGTACCGACCGCCAGCGCCGCCCAGCCCAGCCGAGCCAGCGCAAGCGCCTCGGAGTAGTCGTCATCGGTGGCTTCGTCCTCGCCCAGCCGGGCGGACAGCGGTACCGAAACACCGGACAGTTCAACGAGGCCGAGGGCTGCCGCGCGAACGCCCATGCTCGGGTCCGCCTTGACGGTCAGGCCTGTGGCGGAGGATTCGACGATGAACAGCGCGGGCTTGCCGTTCAGTTGGGCGCCGATGATGAACAACTCGGCGTTGGCCGCCGCCGGAACCAACGACTTCACCCCATCGAGCCGGTAACCGGACGGTGTGCGCGTCGCGGTGGTCTTGAGCCGGGTCGGGTCGAACAACGGTTGCGGTTCGGCGATCGCCACACAGGCCTGGGGGACATTCTCACCGGCGAACTCTTTGAGATAGGTGGCCTGCTGTTCCGCACTGCCCCAATGCGTTAGCGCCGACGCCACGCCACCGGGTGCGAGGATCGGCAGCGCCAGGCCCATGTCGCCGTACGCCAGGGCCTCGGCCACCAACACGTTGGTGACGCTGGAGCGGTGCTCGGCGATACCGTCGAAATCTTCGGGAATGTTGATTGCGGTGATGCCCAATTCGGCGGCTTTGGCAATCAGATCGGGCGGGTAGGCCGCGGCTTCGTCGGCGTCGTGCGCGGCTGGTCGCAGCACCTCTTTGGCGAATTCATCGACGGTCTCGACGATGAGCTTCTGGTCGTCGTCGGGTGTCAGGTCGAAGTAGTCCTTGCCGCTGGACTTCAGCCGGGTCGGCCCACCGCGCAGGCTCTGCACCCGCTTGAACTGTCGGGTGACGGCGCCGGCGGTGGAGAACGTCGTCTTCACGCCGTAGCGCAGCGCCCGGTTCAGCGGATCGCGCAGGTTGTACTTGTCCAGGAACTCCTGGCCGACCAGCGGAGTCAGGAGCGCTATTGCGATGTCGGTCCCGGTGCGTTTGTGTGGCTGCATCCCGATTCCGGTCTGGCGGCCGGGCCGTTTGGAACGTCGGGTGCGTGAGCGGGTGGTGGGTTTTGCAGATGTGGTGTCGGTCATATCAGCGGCCTCGGTCGTTGGGGCGATGCGAATAACCGTATCTTACTCCGGAGTAAGATAAGTAGCGACGTGTTAACTAATTCACATCCGCTCGAAGGCCGTTCAGCACGCGTTCGTGCAGTAGGCCGTTGGTGGCCACCGCGTCACCGCCGTGCGGACCGGCGGTGCCGTCCAGGCTGGTGAACCGCCCGCCCGCCTCGCGCACCAAGATGTCTAGGGCAGCAAGATCCCACACCGACACTTCCGGTTCGGCAGCGATATCCACGGCTCCCTCGGCCACCAGGCAGTACGACAGGAAGTCGCCGTAGGCGCGTACTCGCCATACGGCGTCGGTCAATTCTATGAAGCGTTCGCGTAAGCCACGCTGCGCCCATCCCGAGAGACTGGAGAATGACAAGCTCGCCGAATCCAGTTGTGCCACAGAGGAAACCGCCAACTGGCGCGGACGTCCACCACCGACCGATACGAACGCGCCTTGGCCGCGCGCTGCCCACCAACGTCGCTGTAGTGCCGGCGCCGTCACAACGCCGACCGATGGCACACCGTCTTCAAGCAAAGCGATCAAACTGGCCCACACCGGCACCCCGCGTACGAAGTTCTTGGTGCCGTCGATCGGGTCGACGATCCACTGCCGTCCGCCGAAGGTGGCCGTTCCGCCGAACTCCTCGCCCAGGACGCTTTCGCCGGGCCGGTCGCGGGCGATCACCTGGCGCAGGTCCGCTTCGACCGTGCGATCGGCATCGGTTACCGGTGTCAGATCCGGTTTGGTCTCGACACGAAGGTCCAGCGCACCGAACCGGGCGCAAGTGGCGACGTCTGCGCGGTCGGCCAACGCCAGCGCAAACGTCAAATCGTCGTCGGTACGGCGGCTCATACCCGCAGTCCTACCATGGGTCGCGTGTGGGAACTTGCTGTACTGATCCTGCTGGTGGCGGTTCTGTTGGTGTTTCTGGCCCCGCGATTCATTCCGCGGGGGCCGCGCGGTGACTTGGCGAGCGGCACGTTATTGGTGACCGGAGTCAGCTCGCCGCCCGACGGTACCGGCGAGCAGTACGTCACCATCGCCGGTGTCATCAACGGACCCACGGTGAGTGAGCACGCTGTGTATCAGCGGATGGTCGTCAGCATCGACCGCTGGCCGACGGTGGGCCAACTGCTTCCGGTCGTATATTCGCCGAACAATCCGGACAACTGGAAGTTCGCGCCCGAGGAGCCGCCTGAGCAGCCGCCGGAGCCGTAAGGGTTGTTCGACACGCTTTAAGGACCAATGGCACTCAGTTGGGGACCAATGTCCCTGGGAGATCGGGGTTCCGAACCGATAACGTGCGAGTTGAGCACTTGGGAAGGAACACCGCAAATGAGCGACATCAATCCGGCTCCGTCAATCGTCGTCGGTGTCGACGGATCTAGGGCGGCAACGCATGCGGCCCTGTGGGCGATCGATGAGGCGGTCAGCCGGGACATCCCGCTGCGCCTCGTATATGTCATCGACTCACTGGACTCTGCTGGCGCAGCAGTTGATGAAGGCCCGCATGCAGCTGCCCGCGCGGCGCTGTTCGATGCCTACCGAGCCGTCGAGGACACGGGCAAACCGGTCAAGATCGAAACCGAGATTCTGTGGGGAAGGCCGCTCACCAAGCTGATGCAGGAGTCGAGGTATGCGGTGATGGTCTGTGTCGGGTCTATTGGGCTCAACCATGCCCGCCGCGGCGGGGGTTCCGTCGCGGCGACCCTGGCCGGGTCGGCCATGTGCCCGGTGGCGGTGATCCATAGGCCACCGGGTGGATCGGCAACACCCGAGGTCAGTGCGGTTGTTGCGGAAGTGGACAATGGTTCTGTGCTGCGACACGCGTTCGAGGAGGCCAGGCTGCGAGGAGTCCCGCTGCGAGCAATCCGCGCACACGTTGCCGAGACACCCGATGATGTCGGTGACGCAAAGCGTTTGGCGCAAGCGCAACTGAGCCGTCGGCTGGCCCGTTGGACGAGGCTGTACCCCGACGTGCGGGTCGAGTCGGCGGTGGTCCGCGGCAGTCTTGGCCGCTATCTGGCCGCCAGCAAGGAAGGCCAGCTGTTCGTCACCGACTCGCGCACCGCTGAGAACCTCTGCGGTGCGTACGGCGCGGGATCCTCGGTACTGACGGTACGTTGCGGCAACCTGTAAGGAGCCAACTACGGGGAAAGGGGCCGGAGAGAAGCGGTGGTAACAGTCTTCTTGGTCGACGATCACGAGGTAGTGCGGCGCGGCCTGATCGACTTGCTCGGTGCGGACCCCGAACTCGATGTTGTCGGTGAGGCTGGCTCGGTCGCTGAAGCAATGGCCCGGATTCCGGCGGCGAGCCCGGATGTGGCGGTACTCGATGTCCGGTTGCCCGACGGCAACGGCATCGAACTGTGCCGTGATCTGTTGTCCCGCATGCCTGATCTGCGTTGCCTGATCCTGACGTCGTATACCTCCGATGAGGCGATGCTGGATGCGATCCTCGCCGGCGCCAGCGGATACGTCGTCAAAGACATCAAGGGCATGGAATTAGCACGCGCCGTCAAAGAGGTGGGCGCCGGCCGTTCGCTGCTGGACAACCGGGCCGCGGCCGCGCTGATGGCGAAACTGCGGGGCGCAACCACTGAGCGGGATCCGCTTTCAGGTCTTACCGATCAGGAACGGACGCTGCTGGGCTTGCTCAGCGAGGGCCTGACCAACAAGCAGATCGCCGACCGGATGTTCTTGGCCGAAAAGACGGTAAAGAATTACGTGTCGCGGCTGCTGGCCAAACTGGGCATGGAGCGCCGGACGCAAGCCGCGGTATTCGCAACGGAATTGAAACGTTCCCGGCCGCCGGGTGATGGACCATGACGGGAGACGATGGGGCATCGGACGTCGGCATGGGTCCGCTGCGCCAAACGCTCTCACAACTACGCCTGCGGGAGCTTCTCGTCGAGGTTCAGGACCGCGTCGAGCAGATCGTCGAGGGCCGCGACCGCCTCGATGGGCTGCTGGACGCCATGCTGGTGGTTACCTCGGGCCTAGAGCTGGACGCTACCCTGCGCTCGATCGTGCATTCCGCGACCAATCTGGTCGACGCCCGGTACGGCGCCCTGGAAGTGCACGACAGGGACAAACGCGTGCTGCACTTCGTCTATGAGGGTATCGACGAGGAGACCGTCCGTCGTATCGGCCACCTACCGGAGGGTCTTGGCGTGATCGGTCTGCTCATCGACGAACCCAAACCGCTACGGCTGGACGACCTTTCGAGGCATCCGGCGTCGGTCGGTTTTCCGCCACACCATCCGCCGATGCGGACTTTCCTTGGGGTACCGGTTCGGGTGCGTGGCGAATCGTTCGGCACTCTGTACCTGACCGACAAGACCAACGGGCAGCCGTTCAGCGACGACGACGAGGTGCTGGTGCAGGCGCTGGCCGCTGCTGCGGGTATCGCCATCGCGAATGCGCGGCTCTACCAGCAGGCCAAGGCGCGTCAGTCGTGGATCGAGGCCACTCGAGACATCGCCACCGAACTGCTGTCCGGAACCGATCCCGCCTCGGTGTTCCGGCTTGTCGCCGAGGAAGCGCTGAAACTGACAGCGGCCGACGCGGCCCTGGTGGCCATCCCCATCGGCGAAAGCATGCCGGCCGATGAGGTGGCGGAGCTGCTGGTAATTGAAACATTAGGTAGCGCTGTGGCTTCCATCGCTGGGCGGACCGTCCCGGTGGCAGGCACTGCGCTTGGAGACGTCTTCGTCAATAGCGCGCCGCGACAGGTCGACCGGCTGGAGCTGGACGGGCTGGCCGACACGGGCGCGGCTTTGCTGCTGCCATTGCAGGCTACCGACGCCGTCGCCGGTGTCGTTGTTCTGCTGCGCCAGAGCAGTCCCGGATCGTTCACCGACGAACAACTTGAGATGATGGCCGCGTTCGCCGACCAGGCCGCGCTGGCCTGGCAGTTGGCCACCTCGCAGCGCCGGATGCGTGAACTCGACGTGCTGACCGACCGCGACCGTATTGCGCGCGACCTCCATGACCACGTGATCCAGCGGCTCTTCGCCGTCGGCCTGTCGCTGCAGGGCACGGTTCCGCGGGCGCGCGATAGCCAAGTGCAGCAGCGACTTTCGGAAGCCGTCGATGAGTTGCAGGGTGTGATCCAGGAAATCCGGACCACCATTTTCGACCTGCACGGAACGTCACAGGGCATCACTCGCCTGCGGCAGCGAATCGACGCGGCCGTCGCCCAATTCGCGGACTCGGGGTTGCGCACCACCGTCCAATTTGTCGGGCCGTTGTCGGTGGTTGGCGGCACGCTGGCCGACCACGCCGAGGCTGTGGTGCGGGAAGCGGTCAGCAACGCCGTACGGCACGCGCGGGCCACCACATTGACGGTGCGCGTCACCGTCGACGACAACTTGAACATCGAGGTGAGCGACAACGGTCGTGGCATGCCCGAGGAGTTCACCGGGAGTGGCTTGGCAAATCTGCGCCGTCGGGCAGAGCAGGCGGGTGGTGTTTTCACGATCGAGGGCATACCCGACGCTGGTGGCACACTGTTGCGTTGGTCAGCGCCGCTGTTGCCGTAGCGCGGGCCATTCAACGACATCGGATAGGGCGCGCCGGGGAGTCGCGGTCAACGGGTCGGCATTGATCGGGGCCCAGCCCACACGGAGCAGCATCTGGGGATAACCGCTGGCGCCGAAGACGTCGCGACGGACCGCCTCACGTGTTTCGGCGATCTCGAGGGGTTCGGTGATGGGGCAGCATGCCAAACCTATCGCCGTCGCGGTCAGCAAGACGACGCTGGTGGCCTCGCCGGCACGCAACCGCGCCAACCGGTCGTCGGTCTCGGTGCCCAGTGCCAGGATCGCCGCACCGTCATCTTCTGGTAAGACGCCGGACGGTTGATCCAGCTTGGGTCCGGCGAAGAGTCGTCCGGGAATCGGGGCGTGCGGGTCAGACCGCGGAGTGCTGCGGGCCGGCACCCCGGCCATCGAACCGTAGCGCCCGCTCCACGTGGTCAGCTCGCGAAGGTATTCCGCATTTGTTGCGTGGTACCGAACAGCTTGCGCCGCAATGTCTTTCATTTTATCCACGGCATCGACCTGGCGTAGCATGACCCCACTGCGGGCCGCCCGGGCAACCAGCTGGGCGATGTCGCCGCCGGCCACCGGCCAGGAACTGTAGGCACGCCGGTCGGTACGTCGCCGCGGTATGGCCGCCGCCAGCGCGATGTCGGCCTGATCGGGCGTGTGGCGCCGGACCTCGATGGTGGCCAGGTGCCACGGGTTGTCGGGATCCGGAAGGCGACTCGCCATGGCCTGCCACCCCATCGACGCCAATGCGACGACGCAATGATGCAACGCGATACCGCAGCTGATGATCAAGTCGCGCCCGTCCGGATCGGTCTTCTGCAGTTGCATGTCCGGTTCGCAGAACAGATCCAGGCTCGTAGCGTTCACCCGCCACCGCCACGGTTGCGTGTTGTGAATGGAGGGCGCTCGGGCGGCCAGGTTGAGGACCGTGCGGAGGGTGCCGGCATCCGGGAATTCGGCGGTCATCTCTGCCTTTCTGGTCGGGCAAGCCCTCCTATCGATGATTGCGGCCATACCCCAGGATCGTCCGCCAACGCCCGCGGCGGCAGAGCACGAAGCCCCCGGCAGCAAAGGACCTTTGGCCCTGCCGCGCCCGGTTGTGCCGGCGGATAGTGGTACTGCAAGTAGCAGATAACTTGGAGGGTCGCGAATGAACCACCTGACGGCACTGGACGCCGGGTTCCTCAAAGTGGAGGACGCCGACAGGCGGGTAAGTATGGCGATCGGCGGGCTCGCGGTCATCGAAGGGCCGGTGCCGGACCAAGACGCGCTGGTGTCGGCGTTCGATCAACGAATTCGCGCCTGTCCCCGGTTTGGGCAGCGGCTGCGGCTGCGCCCGTTCGACCTCGGTGCGCCCGAATGGGTGGACGATCCCGGGTTCGGCATTGAGCGGCATGTGCGCCGCGCAGCGCTGCCGCATCCCGGCGATGAACGAGAGCTGTTCCGGTTGATCGCCGATGTGATGGCGCGGCGTCTGGACCGGAACCGTCCGCTGTGGGAAATCTGGGTCATCGAAGGCCTCAGCGACGACCGCTGGGCGATGCTGATCAAGGTTCACCATTGCATGGCCGACGGAATTGCGGTCACCCACATGCTCGCCGGGTTGTCCGATGACGGGGTCGGCGACAGCTCGGTGCACCACATCCGTGGTCGCGAGGCGGTGACGCCCCAACCTAGTCCGAAGAGCGTGCTAGGTGGTCTGTGGAATGCCTCGACGGCGGTCGTGGCGGGTGCGGCCGAGATCGCGATCGGTCTGATGCGCTCGGCCGCGTCGCCGCTGAACGGGCCGATCGGCGATCTGCGTCGTTACTGCGGCGCGCGAGTCCCACTGGCCGACATCGAATTGGTACGCCAGACGTTCGGCGTCACCGTCAATGACGTTGCGCTTGCCGCGATTACGGAGAGCTTCCGCAACGTCATGGTTGAGCATGGCCAGCGGCCCGATTCGTTGCGTACCTTGGTGCCGGTGTCCATGCGTTCCGTCGACGCGTTTGACAAGACCGACAATCGGGTGTCGGTTATGCTGCCGGACTTGCCGGTTGACGAAGAGAACGCAGTGCGGCGATTACGCACGGTGCACGCGCGATTGTGCCAGGCTAAGGCAGGGGGTCAGCGCGAGGCTGGAAATGCGTTCGTATCCATTGCGAATCGCATTCCGTTTGTGTTGACCGCGTGGGCGATCGGATTGCTGACGCGGATTCCGCAGCGTGGCGTCGTGACCGTGGCGACGAATGTGCCGGGACCGCGCCGGGCGCTGCGGGTCATGGGCAGGCAGGTACTTGGCGTGTACCCGGTTCCGCCGATCGCGATGCAGTTGCGGACCGGTATTGCGATGCTCAGTTACGCCGACGACATGTTCTTCGGGATTCTCGCCGACTACGACGTGGTGGCCGACGTCGACGACCTGGCCAGAGGAATCGAAGCAGCGGTAGCGCGGCTGGTAGCGATCAGCAAGCGGCGCAAGGCGTCTCGTACTCGCGGACCCCTGTCACTGGTTGTGTGACGGTGTGACCCCATCTGGCCCTGCCAGGACCAACGGTTCGCGTTAGCGAATCTCGAGGACAGTGTTGAGTGGCCGCCGTGGTGTCCGGGCGGGAAGTTCTTCTAGTCCGAAGTTGCGGCGTTATGGGTGAGTGGATTTCTAGTTGACCTGGGGTTTTGCTGGTCTTGTTGGGGTGGTGGTTCTGGCTACGCTGCGGTTAGTGGGATCGGGGTGCCGATGAGGTCGAAGGCGCGGCGTTGATCGGGGGTGGGTTCGGCCAAGGTGGGCACCGTGGCGTTGGTGCCGTGGTAGTGAATGTCGTTGCGGGTCAGGGTCGCTAGGTGGTCGAGTAGGCCGCGGAAGCTGCGTAGCGGGTTGCCGTTGGCGTCGTGTTGGGTGGAGGCCTTGGCTTGGGCCTGCGGTGAGCGTTGCGCGGGGGCGACGGGGTTGTCGCGGGTGGGTGGGTGTTCGTCGGTGAAGGTCAGTGGCGCCCAGGCTTTGCGCAGGTGCCAGATGAGGTAGCAGGCTAGCAGGCAGATCAGTACGTGGGCGCGGACGCGCTCGTCGAGGCGGTGGTGAATGGGTCGTAGATCCAGGTCGTCGGTTTTGATGTTGCGGAAGTCGCGTTCGACGTGGGCCAGGTTCTTGTAGCTTTCTACGACCGCGGTCGGATCGAGTTCGGTGGCGGGTACCGGTGTGCGTAGCACGTAGATGCCATCGAGGGCGGCTTCGGCATCGATGGCGGCCTGGTCGCGGTGGTAGGTGAAGGTGGTGTCGGTGATCTCGCGGCGAAAGTGCTTGCCTACTTTGCGTTTGGCGATTACCCGGCCGATGGCCTCGCCGATTTTGCCCGCTCCGCGCAGGCGCCCGGATGCCACCCGGGCGGCGATGGCGGCCAGGTCGGCGTCGGTGGCGGCCAGCAGTTCGTTGCGTTTGCGGGCCCGCTCGGTGGCCAGGGCGGGGTTGCGGCAAGCGATCAACCGTTCCCCCGGGTAGTCGGGGTGGCTGATCTCGGCGAGGTCTTGGGTGTCGAACAGGCTCATTTGCAGCGGTCCCTGCTCGGCGGCCAGTGTGGCGATATCCGGGGCGCGTAGCGCCGTGATCCACCCGAAAGCCGTTGCGGTGTCGGGGCTGTCGTTGAGCTTGCGCAGCGCGTCGATGCGCGCGGAGGTGATCATGCCGCGATCGCCGACCAGCACCAGCCGGGTCAACCCGAAGCGGTCGCGGATCACCTCGACGATGTCGCTGAACGCGACCGGGTCGGCGGTGTCCCCGGGCACTACCCGTACCGCCACCGGGCGCCCGGCCGGGTCGGTGAGCACCCCGTATTCAATCTGCGGCAGGCCCTTCTTGCCGTCGCGGGAATAGCCATAGGCGGCCAGCTCACAGCACCGCCCGGTCACCCACGAGCTGGTCAGATCAAACAACGCCATCCGGCTTGGGTTCGCCTCTGGCCCAAGGTGTTTGGCGGCTAGCTTCTTCTCGATTGCGTCCTGGCGATTGGCCAACCAGTCCATCGCGGCATACACCTCATCGGTAGACGCATCTGCCACCGCCAGGTCGGGCCCCAGGGTGCAATCGGCCCATCGCGACAGCGTGGACAGTTTGGAGGCCGGGCGGATCACCCGCGAGATAATCAACCCCAGCACCAGGTCCCGAGATCGGCAGGCCGGGCCCAACAGGCCCGGAAACCCCAATCGGCGGGCCATCGCGGCGACCGCGGCCACATGCCCGTGCGGCAGCGAGCGAGTGATGGTGCACGCCGCCTCGGCGGGTACCAGTGCCTGCCCCTTCAGCGTTGCCTCGATCGCGGCGATCGCCTCCGCGGGCAGCTTGGACAGATTGGCCAGGGTCTCGTGGCGGACCTTCTTGCCCTCGCGGTAGGTGCGGCGCACCAGCACCGACTCGTAGCGGTGCACGTTGCCGGCCTTGTCCACGTACCTGCTCGGTGTTCGGGCTACATGCATTCGCATCGGCTTCACCATAACCGGATACTACCAGGCAAATTCACCAATATACGTCATCAACACGCCATATTCACTGGCTACATATCCAGGCCCCAAACCCACACAGATCCCAGCTCAACCGCCAAATTCGCCATCTCACCCGACGCAACTTCGGTCTAGTGGTGGGGAAATTCCAACGCGGATCAAGACCTGGGGCTCGCCGCGCTGGCCGATGAGGTCGCGCACGATGTCGCGGCTCTGGCTTGATTCGATCAGGTGGGTCAAGGTACAGGTCGCCATGCCGGACATCGTGCACTCGAGTAAGACGGTGGACAGCGTTTCCCCGCAACGTAATACGTCGGTCCTGGTGTCGTCAGGAGTCGATAGCACAAGAAGTTTCGAGTAGTCGGACGTGACTTCCTTGCGTCGATCCTGGTGGCTGCGGACTGGAAAATCCCGACCCACGTCAACGCGGCGGCGTTCTGCGTCCGAAGGCAGAGCCCCCGGCGGCACACCTTGGGCCAATGCGAATGGTGAAGTCCACCACTCGAGTTCGGCGTGATAGGACGAATCGTCACGCCGCAGGGCTTCACTGAGTCGCGACGCCTCCGCTAATTGCGGCCGTTGATCATCGGAGAGGACCGCCAGCAAGGCAACGCTGCCATCGACCGTGCTGCGCAGGACCGGCTCAAACTGATCCCAGAACGTGGGACGGTCAAAGGGAAGTCGATCGGTTCGGCGCTGCAGGATCGCCCGAGCACGGTTTCGCTGCGCAGCCGTGATGTGATCGACGGGGCTGAATTGGATTGTTGCCAGATGGTCCGGGTTGTTCGGGTTGGGGAAGCGCGTGATACCGGCCCGCCAGCGTGCAGCCAACATGGCGACGCGGAGGTGATCGAGTACCGCACCACAACTGAGGATCGCTTCCCGGCCGGAATGATCTGTGGCGGGAACGGTTCGGCGACGGTCGACGAAAAGGTGGACACCTCCCTTTTCGGCCACCCATCGCCAGGGTTGGCTGTTGTGCACGGACGGCGCCCGACAGGCCAGCTGGACTGCGTTCTTGAGAACCATAATGTCCACGCGCTAACCGTATGGCGGCTTGACCTAGGTTAATAGGGTCGTTGGTCCTCACGGTCAAACCCCGTGTGTCACTTTAGTTTCAGTGGTTTCATTGGACCGATTGTTGTCGGTGGGTGCTCATAGTATGCGGGCATGGGTTCGAGCACGCGTGAGCAGATCGTGGGGGTCTTCGATGCGCTCGATGCCGAGCTGGACCGGTTGTGCGGGTTGACGTTTGAGGTGTTGACCACCCCGGAGCGGTTAGCGTTTCTGGAGCGCTTGGAGCGGGCGGCGCGGCGGTTGCCGGTGCCCGGGCACGCGTTGATCAATCAACTCGCCGAACAATCCAGCGAGCAAGAGCTGGGCGGGAGGTTGTCTGCGGTGCTGGCCGATCGGCTGCGCATCACCCGCGCCGAGGCCGGCCGGCGGGTGGCCGAAGCGCAGGATCTGGGGCAGCGTCGGGCGTTGACCGGTGAGCCGTTGCCGGCGCGGCTAAGCGCCACCGCTAAAGCGCAGCGGGATGGGCTGCTCGGCGGGGACCATGTGCACCAGATCCGCGGGTTCTTTAAGCGGCTGCCCGACGCGGTGGACCTGTTCACCCGCGAGGCCGCCGAAGCCGACCTGGCCAGTAAAGCCAGCCAGTACCGGCCCGACCAGGTCGCCAAGTACGCCCGCGTGCTCATGGATTGCCTTAACCCCGATGGCACCTACACCGACGACGAGCGGGCCCGCCGGCGCGGGATCAGCATCGGCAACCAGGGATTCGATGGCATGTCACGTCTTAGCGGGCTGCTCACTCCGGAGCTGCGGGCCACCCTGGAAGCGGTGTTGGCCAAGCTGGCCGCCCCGGGCATGTGCAACCCGACCGACGAAAACCCTGTGGTCGACGGGGAAGCCCCGGAGGAGGCGGTGCGCCGCGACATCCGCAGCCAGGCCCAGCGCAACCATGACGGGTTGCTGGCCGGGCTGCGCGGGCTGCTGGCCTCAGGGGAGTTGGGTCAGCACAACGGGTTACCGGCCAGCATTATCGCGACCACCACGCTGCAAGAGTTGCAGGCCGCCGCGGGCCGGGGCCTGACCGGTGGGGGCACCATCTTGCCGATGTCTGATGTCATACGTTTGGCCCGCCACGCAAACCAATACCTGGCGGTCTTCGACCAGGGCACAGCGGTCGCGTTGTATCACACCAAGCGCCTGGCGTCGCCGGGGCAGCGAATCGTGTTGTACGCCAAGGAACGCGGCTGCAGCGCACCGGGTTGTGATGTGTCGGGGTATTACTGCGAGGTCCATCACTGCACCCCCTACGCGACCTGTGGCACCACCGACGTCAACGACCTCACTTTCGCCTGCGGCGGGCATCACCCGCTGGCCGAAAAGGGCTGGACCACCCGCAAAAACACCACCGGCGACACCGAATGGATTCCGCCACCGCACCTCGACCACGGCCAACCGCGAACGAATTCCTTCCACCACCCGGAAAAGCACTTGGTGGAAGAAGACGATGGCGAACGGGGCTGATTCTGGGATTGGCGCTATATCGTCGACTACAGTCTCGGCCTACGGGTTTGATGCGCGCTGACGACGTAGCCAAACTCGGGCGCGGAGAGAACTTTCCGGTCGCCCTGCGCGTGCTGCCGGCGTAGCTGCGCAGTGACCTGCATGCCGTGTACGCCGTGGCCCGCACCATCGACGACCTAAGTGACCGGTCAGCTGGCAACCGCACGACGGCCCTGCGCGATTTTCACACCGATCTGCACCGCATCTGGGATGGGGACGCCCCCCAGCGACCGGCTCTGCGGGCGCTGGCGCCGATCGTCCGGGCCCACGGCCTGAGCCCGGAACCGTTCGATCGGCTTATCGAGGCCGGTCTGACCGATCAACGGGTCACCCGTTATGAGACATTCGATTAGCTGCTCGGCTACTGCCGACTCTCGGCTGAGCCGGTAGGCCGGCTTGTTCTTGACATCTTCGGTCAGAACTCGACGGCCGCGACCGAATTCTCTGATCGGGTGTCGGCGGCGCTGGGGCTTCTTGATCTCTGGCAGGATGTCGGCGCAGACCGCCGCGCGGGACGGGTATACCTGCCGGCCGAAGACCTCACCGCATTCGGGGTGCGCGAAACCGACCTGGATGCTGCGCGCGCCAGCCCCGCGCTTCGCGATACGCCGACCAGCTCGGGATCTCCTTGCAGCAGACCAACATTCTGCGTGATGTGCGCGAATACTTGTTGGACGGGCGGATCTATCTGCCGCGCGATGAGCTAGAGCGGTTCGGGGCGCGTCTGGCGGTCGACGGCCGCGGCGAACTCGACGACCCGCAGGCGAATCTTGCAGCGCTGCTGCGTTTATGTGCGGCCCGGGCCGAGGACTGGTACTCACTGGGGCTGCGGCTCATTCCCCACCTAGACTCGCGCAGCCGTGCCTGCTGTCTCGCCATGACAGGCATCTACCGGCAGCTGCTGGCCCGCATCCCTTCCTCACCGGCCCTGGTCTACGACCGGCGACTGTCGCTCTCCGGTCCGGCGAAGGCCCGCATCGCCGTGGCTGCGCTTGCCCGCGCAACGGGCGGCCGTGGGTAGCTGGCAGTCGTCGGCCACGGGCCACTGTGCCGGGTACGGTCCCAGTTTGATCAGAAGTCCCAATTGTGAACGGCACCAGGGAGATACCGGAGCGATGATGCCGGCAGTGACGTCGTCAACGAACTGTTCCCAGGGTATCCAGCGGATCTCGTCGACCTCGAACGAGTTCGGTCGAGGCTGTTGGTCAACCTGGACTCGGTAGACCGGGCATATCTCGTTTTCCATGGTGCCGTCGGCCATGGTCGCTCGGTAGCGGAACCCGGGCAGGATCAAATCAACTGAATCCGTGGGCAGTTCGAGTTCGTCGGCTAGCCGTCGGCGGATTGCGTCTGGCAACGATTCGCCGGGCAGCGGGTGCCCGCAACAACTATTGGTCCACACTCCAGGCCAGGTCCGTTTTGTGGTGGCCCGCCGGGTGATTAGCACCCGGTCCGCGGCGTCGAACACATAGCTGGAAAAGGCGAGATGCAGTGGGGTGTCAGAAGTATGCACAGTGGCCTTGTCGGCGACGCCCACCGCGCCACCCCACTCGTCGACGAGCACCACCCGCTCGTCTGGTGAGGTTGGCTGGGGAGTGATTAGCATGATTCGGCGCCCGTCGGTTGGCGATTGCGGTTGGCGATCATCTCGTCGAGGACCGTCGTGAATTCATCGGCGCCATTGAGGTCGTCTCGGATCCGCTCAGCGAGGCGGGTGGCGGCACTCTGGACGCGGACGCTCCTGACCCGCTCGATGGCGTCGGCGATGGCGGCTGCTGTCAACGCTGGTCGCGGGATCAGCTCGCCGACGCCCAGGTGACGAAGTGCCCGTCCCCAGAAGTATTGGTCAAATCCATGGCTGCACACCACCGATGGTGTGCCGCTGGCTACTGCGGTAGCGACAGTTCCCGCGCCACCGTGGTGCACCAGCGCTACGCAATGCGGGAACAAAGCGGCGTGATCGACCTCAGGCTCGAGCCACATCCGATTCGATTGCGCTGCAATCGCGGTTGTCTGCGACCGGTCGCCCGCGACCACCGCGCGGTAGCCGCGTGAGGCGCAGATCGAATCGAATTCGGTGATCAGTCGGCCGAGTTCCGGCACTGGCATGCTGCCGAATCCGAGATAGACCAACGGTATGTCGCTCGCATCGATCCAGCGGGCCAGATCCGGTGGAAGAGGGGGTGCGTGCTGGCCGGTGGGGCGAATGAAACCGATCCGCCGGCAGTTGTTTCGATCACGTTTGTTGCGAGGCACGATCGCGGTGCCGAACGCCTCGACGATGAGGTGGTCGCTTCGCCGGAACGCAGTCGACGGCCGCAGCATCCTATGCGGGTATCCGACGCGTCGTGCCAAGCTCCGTGTGCTCCGCAGGGTGCTGAAGTCCACGCCCAGATCAAGCGAGTAATACGTGAGCTTGGATAGCTGATACCGAAGCCGTTGGGGACCGGGGCCCAGAAGTGGGTTTGCCACCGGTGCCGACGGCGAGCAGGGGAAGGTGCGAATCGAAACGATCGGCGTGCCGGCGGCGGTGGTGACGATGGCCACCTTCTCCTGCAGCACTCGCCCCGCAATCACGCAGTCGGCACCGCCACAGAGTTCAATCAAGCCGGTATCGACGTCTGCGCTATATCGCTCATACAGCCGGGCGAAGGTCCGCAACTGAGCGACGGTTCCCCCTTCGAAGAACGATCTGCGCCCCTCTTGCGACGTGAGAAACACCCTGATGTCGAGCGACGTATAGACAAACGGGGCGAATCCGAGGCGTTCCAAGATCGATGCCACGTCGGGGTTACACCCGAAGGCCACATCATGGCCCGCTTCCCGAAGACACCGGGCGATCTCGACGAGCGGAAGGGCATCCCCTCGTGAACCGAGGCAAGCGATTGCGACCCGCACCCCCACCCGTCCTCGACTCGATGTCCGACAGTGAGCTCCCGGCGGATCCGTGCAGGCCTCCGACCAGATTTGCGGAAAGCATACAAGAGCTACAGCGTCTGGCATTCTGAACAGATGGCAGGCAAGGAAATCGATCGGATCCGGGCGAAAAGCGCGCTCGAGGTGATCAAGCAGCACCCGATATTGGTGCTCTTCGCGCTGTCGCCCGCGATCGCACTGTTGGGTGTCATCTGGTGGCTCGCCGGCGCCGGCTGGGCTATCGTGGCGGCGCTCGTCCTGCTGGTCGCTGGCGGAGCCCTCGTCGTCCTCAAACGCTGACACGCCGCCATGCGTTCCTGGTGGGGTTGGGGCACCGTCGAGGACGCGCTTTCCGAGCAGGAGACGCGAGATCTGGAGTCACGGGTAGCCACGCTGTTGCCCGGTCATGACCTGACCGACCATCGGCCCCCTAATCCGAACGAGCTGGGCTTGGCCGCGCCGCGCATTGCGCCGCCGGCGTCGCTTGCCGCGATCTGTTCCGCCGACCCGGTCGATCGGGCGGCACACGCGCGCGGCAAGGCCTTTCGCGACGTTGCTCGCAACCTGCAGGGCCACCTCGACCACCTGCCGGACCTGATCCTGAGGCCGCGCCGCGAACAAGACGTTATCGACGCGCTCGATTGGTGCACGCGTGAGGGGATTCCGGCGATCCCCTACGGCGGTGGCAGCTCAGTGGTCGGCGGCGTCGAGCCGCGCTTCGACGGGCCGGCGGTCACGGTGGACGTCTCCGTCATGAGCGCGGTCCTCGAGATCGACCAGGTCAGCCGCGCCGCGCGCATCCAGGCGGGGGCGCTTGGGCCATGGATCGAGCAACAATTGCGCCCGCACGAACTGACCCTGCGCCATTTCCCGCAGTCGTTTGCATTCTCCAGCCTGGGCGGGTGGTTGGCCACCCGCGCCGGCGGACACTTTGCCACGCTCTACACGCACATCGACGACCTCACCGAATCGTTGCGAGTCGTTACCCCGGCCGGGGTCAGCGAGTCTCGGCGGCTGCCGGGCTCCGGCGCCGGACCGTCGTCGGACCGGTTGTTTCTCGGCTCCGAGGGCGCCCTTGGCATCATCACCGAGGCGTGGATGCGGTTGCAGGACCGGCCGCGGTGGCAGGTCACAGCGTCGGTGGCGTTCGAGGATTGGGCCGCCGCAGTTGCGGCAACCCGCATCATCGCGCAGGCCGGCCTCTACCCCGCGAACTGCCGGCTGCTGGACCCGGCCGAAGCCCTCCTCAACGCCGGCACTCCGGTCGCCGGCGGGTTGCTGGTGCTGGCCTTCGAATCGGCCGACCACCCGATAGACCCCTGGCTCAACCGCGCGGTGGAGATCGCCGCCGAACATGGCGGTACAGTCACCGCGCGCCGTAGCCGCGAAACCGAAAGCGACGCAACAGAAGACGACGCTCCCGACGCGTCCAAAACCTGGCGGTCGGCGTTCTTGCGGATGCCCTACCAACGAGATGCGCTGGCGCGCCGCGCAATCATCGCAGAAACATTCGAAACCGCTTGCACCTGGGACGGATTCGACACCCTGCACGCCGCGGTGACGGAAGCTGCGCGGGCAGCGATCCAGCGGGTCTGCGGGACCGGCGTGGTGACGTGCCGGTTCACCCACGTTTACCCCGACGGTCCGGCCCCGTACTACGGCGTCTACGCCGGGGGGCGCTGGGGTTCCCTCGACGCGCAGTGGGACGAGATCAAGGCCGCCGTGTCCGAAGCGATCAGCGCGACCGGCGGCACCATCACGCACCACCACGCCGTCGGCCGTGACCACCGTCCCTGGTACGACCGGCAGCGTCCCGACCCATTCGCTGCCGCCCTGCGGGCCGCGAAGTCCGCGCTGGACCCGGCCGGGATCCTCAACCCCGGGGTGCTGCTCGACTAGATGGTCGCGGCCCGCTGCGCCCGGCTACGCCGCGCTTGCGATCGCCACCGCCGCGCTTGCGATCGCCACGGCCGCGCTTGCGATCGCCACGGCCGCGCTTGCGATCGCCACGGCCGCGCTTGCGATCGCCACGGATCAGCCGTGCCCGATGCGCAGCAGCTCGGCCAGGTTCGGCAGCTTCACCCGCGGACGCCCGTGCGGTTCCCCGGCCGCGCGCTCAAACTTGTCAATGTTCTGCCAGTGCGCCGACGTGACCAGCTTCGGCTGACGTGAGGTCAACCAGTCGGCAAGCTTGTCGGCATGGTCGCCTGGGAAGTCCGCGAGCTCGGCGTTGGCAAGATCGCCGAGCAGGGTGTCGACGGTGTCTTGGGAGTCCTTCTTGTTGGTGCCGATCACACCCGTCGGTCCCCGCTTGATCCATCCCACGACGTATTCGTTGCGCCGGCCATCCACTCGGCCGTCGGTGTTCGGGATGGTTCCGCGTTTGTCGTCGAACGGTAGCCCGGGAGTTGGCACACCGCGGTATCCGACGGACCGCACGATCAACTGGGCCGGCAACTCCTCGCGCTCGCCGGTGTCCTTGGCCGACACCCACCCGGCGTCGTCGGTAACCAGTTCGTTGCGGCCCAACACGATCCGCTCTACTTTGCCGTCGCCCTTGATCTCGATGGGAGATGTCAAGAACCGGAACACCATTCGACGGTGTCCGGGGCGCGGCTCGCGGCCCGCATAGTCGCGCAGCACCTTGATGTTCTGCTTGCAGACCTTGCCCACCGCCGCCGCATCCTCGTCGGTGATCCCGTCGAGCTCGGCCGGGTCGATCACCACGTCAACCCCGTCCAGGTCGGCCAGCTCGCGCAACTCCAGCGTGGTGAACGCCGTCTGCAGCGGGCCGCGCCGGCCGATGATCACCACTTCCTCCACGCCGCGCGGGCGTAACGATTCCAACGCGTGATCGGCGATATCGGTCCGTGACAGCACATCGGGGTCGGTGACCAGAATGCGTGCGACGTCCAGTGCGACGTTGCCGTTGCCGACGACAACTGCGCGAGCGCCAGACAAATTGGGTGACATCTGCTCAAAGTGTGGATGGGCGTTGTACCAGCCGACGAAATCGACGGCGGCGATGCTGCCCGGCAGATGCTCACCCGGAATGTTCAGCGCGCGATCCGACTGCGCGCCGACGGCGTAGATCACGGCGTCGTAGTGTTCGGCGAGTTCAGCGGCCTCGACGTGGTCGCCCACGACCACGTTGCCGTAGAAGCGGAAGCGCGGATCTTCGGCGGTCTTTTCGAATTGCTTGCTGATCGACTTGATCTTGGGATGATCGGGTGCGACGCCGGAGCGCACCAGGCCCCAGGGCGTCGGCAGCATCTCCAACATGTCGACGGCCACGTCGATCTCGTCGGAACTGTCAGCGGCTTTTAGCAAAGACGCCGCGGCGAAGAACCCGGACGGCCCGGAGCCGACGATCGCAACGTGAAATGGACGCATGGGCGAGCCTTCTGTTCGTGCCCGGCTGCGCGCGGGAGGCTGAGCATCGCAGTCGCGGGGTGCACATGATGGTGGTCTGATGCTAATCGCTGATAACGGTAACGTGGGCGGCTGTGGAACCTGACCGTCAAGCCGACATCGCCGCCCTTGACTCCACCCTTACCACAGTGGAGCGGGTGCTCGACGTCGACGGTCTCAAGAGCCGCATCGAAAAGCTCGAGCATGAGGCGTCCGATCCGAAATTGTGGGATGACCAGGCTCGTGCGCAGCGGGTGACCAGCGAGTTGTCCCACACTCAGGGTGAGCTGCGGCGCATCGAGGAATTGCGCCGCCGCCTGGACGACCTGCCCGTGCTCTACGAGCTCGCTGCAGAGGAAGAAGGCGCAGCAGCCGACGAAGCGCTCGCCGAGGCCGACGCCGAACTCAAGGCGCTGCGCGCCGACATCGAGGCCACCGAGGTGCGCACGCTGCTGTCGGGCGAATACGACGAGCGCGAGGCGCTAGTCACGATCCGTTCCGGCGCGGGCGGGGTCGATGCCGCCGACTGGGCCGAGATGCTGATGCGGATGTATATCCGCTGGGCGGAACAACACAAGTACGGCGTGGAAGTGTTCGACACCTCCTACGCGGAAGAGGCCGGGATCAAAAGCGCCACCTTCGCCGTGCACGCGCCGTTTGCCTACGGCACGCTGTCCGTGGAGCAAGGCACCCATCGGCTGGTGCGAATCAGCCCATTCGACAATCAGAGCCGACGGCAGACCTCGTTCGCTGAAGTGGAGGTACTGCCGGTGGTGGAGACCACCGACCACATCGATATCCCGGAGGGCGACATCCGGGTCGACGTCTACCGTTCCAGCGGGCCCGGCGGTCAATCGGTGAACACCACCGACTCCGCGGTTCGTTTGACCCACATCCCGACGGGTATTGTCGTGACTTGTCAGAACGAGAAGTCGCAGCTACAAAACAAGGTGGCGGCGATGCGGGTGCTTCAAGCAAAGTTGTTGGAGCGCAAGCGTTTAGAAGAGCGCGCCGAGTTAGATGCCTTGAAGGGCGAGGGCGGCAGCTCCTGGGGCAACCAGATGCGGTCCTACGTGCTGCACCCCTACCAGATGGTCAAGGATCTGCGCACCGAGTACGAGGTGGGCAATCCGGCGGCCGTTCTGGACGGAGACCTCGACGGGTTCCTGGAAGCGGGCATCCGGTGGCGCAACCGAAAAGATGACGATTAACGCAGGCGTTCTTGCCGTAGCTACTTCGACCTGAAAAAGTGACGGCCCCTGAGTCTGCTGTTGGTGCGCGAATACCGCGTGACTGTGGAGGCAGAGATCCGTGCTTTGGGGCGTCGGGTCATGCTGCGAGGCCGCTGATCTTGACTAGGTTGTGGGCGAGGACGCCGTGTCCGGTCCAGATTCGGGTTCCTTCGGTGCCATCGATGGAGGAGCGGCTCCAACCGTAGTTTCGTTTGAGAGTGCTGATGCGGCCTTCGCTGCCGGTGCGCCACTTGATTGTTCGTCGGAAGGCTGGCCGGTGTTCCTCGGCTTGCCGAGCCTTGCCGGGTTTGCCTTTTCGCGGTATCACGACCGTACGTACACCGAGGTCGTGCAGGTCGTTTTCGACGCGTTCCTCGCCGTAGCCGCGGTCGGCGGTGACGGTGCCCGGGGTACGCCGGGCGCGTTTGGTGACCCGTTTGACCGCGGGCGCTAGTTGCGGCGCGTCGGGTGGATTGCCTTGCTCCACACGGTGGTCCAGGACGATGCCGTCGTCGTTGTCGACGATCTGGGCCTTGTGCCCGAACTCGACCGGCCGGCCCAGCCTGCCCTTGGCGATCGGGCGGGCATCGCCGTCGTGAAGGCTGACCCGCCGACTCGCCCCGTCCGGGATGTGCCCGGCGACGCGCTGCTGGGTCTGCGCCACGATCTGCCGCGTCGCTTCCAGCAGTTTGGCCAGGTCGTTGACCGCACGCACCAGCCGGCCACGTCGCCGGCCGGCTGCTGCATCATGCTCGCCGCGGGCGCGCAGGTCGGCAGCTTTGACCTGGGCCCGGCGCACCGCCCGCTTGGCGTTGACCAGTAGCCGCTCGGCCTCGCGCGCCGCGGTTTTGGCCAGCACAGCCAGCTCCCCGGTGCTGGTCAGCACCGCGGCCTTGGCCTCGTCGCGGCCCAGCGCGGCGCGAGAGCGCAGTTTCGACGCGATCGCGTGCGCGCGCTTGCCCGCCGCGCGGGAGCGGTCCCGCAGCTGGGTGCGCACCGCGCCCCCAGCGGCCTGGATCCGCTTGCCGATCCCGGCGATCCGGCGCGTCGCCTTGGCCAGCAGACTCGAATCGGTCGGATAGGCCACATTAGCCGGCACCACCGTGGTATCCACCCGAATCCGATTAGTACGCAACAACTTCGCCTCAGCCGCCTTGGCCAACAGCACCTCATTGAGCCCGTCGACCGCCGCACTGCCACACCGGGTGGTCAGCTTCATCAACGTGGTCGGATGCGGCACCGACCCATCCAGTCCGATCCGGCAGAACCGGCGCCAAGTGATCGAATCCGCGACTTCTCGGCACAGCGACTCATAGCCCAGCCGGTAACGGAACTTCAAGAACATCAACCGCAGATAGGTCTCCATCGGCGTGGACGGACGCCCGATCCGTGTATCGAAGAACGGCTCGAACGGGGCGAAGAACACCGGATCATCGAGCAGCCCATCGACCCGCGCCAACTCATCGGGCAACTTCAACAACTCCGCGGGAAGCACTGCCTCCCAAAGCGACACCTGATCGCCTACAGTACGAAACACGATGGCCTCAATCCCTTCCGCAACAAGGGCTTGAGGCCATCTTTCCTGTTCAGCACCATCAACCCGCGGATCAACGCGCCGACTTTTTCAGGTCGAAGTAGCTAGGGCCTTCTGGGGGGCTTCCTGGCCGCAGCGGTGGCATGACTTCTGGCGCGGCCAGATCGGCGAATGGATCATCACCAGGGGTCTGCGCATCGTCATGTTGCTCATTGCGGCGGTGCTTGCGGCCCGATTCGTCAATTGGGTGGCGCAACGAGTGACCAAGCAGCTCGACATCGGCTTTGCTGAAAGCGATGCGTTGGTGCGCTCCGAGGCAACCAAACACCGCCAGGCCGTTGCGTCGGTGATCTCCTGGGTGTCGATCGTCATCATCGCGATCGTGGTCGTCATGCAGATCGCCGACGTCCTGCAATTGTCGGTGGGTGGGCTGATCGCGCCGGCGACCGTGCTCGGTGCGGCACTGGGTTTTGGTGCCCAACAACTGGTCAAGGATCTGCTCGCCGGCTTCTTCATCATCGTCGAGCGGCAATACGGCTTCGGAGACCTCGTCAAGCTCACCATTCAGGGGTCGACGACGGATGCGACCGGCACCGTCGAGAACGTGACGTTGCGGGTCACCAAGTTGCGTTCGCCCGACGGCGAGGTGTTCACCGTTCCGAACGGCCAGATCGTCAAGTCGGTCAATCTCAGCAAGGACTGGGCACGCGCGGTGGTGGACATCCCGGTCTCCACCAGTGCCGACCTCAACCGGGTCAACGAGGTCTTGCACCAGGAGTGCGAACACGCCCGTGACAATGCGGCGCTGGGGGAGTTGCTGCTGGACGCACCCACGGTGATGGGGGTGGAACGCATCGAAATCGACACCGTCACATTGCGGTTGGTGGCCCGTACGCTGCCCGGCAAGCAGTTTGAGGCTGGCCGGCAGTTGCGAGTGCTGGTCATCCGGGCGCTGGCCCGCGCCGGCATCGTCACCGCGGCCGATGCGACGGTGGGTGTTGTTGACGATCCAGCGATGCCACAGCGGTGAAGGTCACGCTGAACGTCTTTGCGAAGCGTCGCGAAGACGAGAAACGACGCTGGCCGACCCATTTGTTTGGGGGCCGGGTACGCACCTCGACCTTGGCGTTGATCGTTGCATTCCTCGCGGTCTGGTGGGTCTACGAGACCTACCGCCCGCAAGAGCCGCCCCGTAGCACCACGCCGCCCGCGCAGGTGGTGCCGCCGGGTTTCGTGCCGGACCCCAACTACACCTGGGTGCCCCGCACCCGAGTGGAGCAGCCGGCACCCCCCGTGACGAGGATCCCGACCACCACCACGCCGCCCCCTCCCACCACCGTGCCGCCCTCGACCACCACGACCACCCCGCCGCCGTTCACCCTGCCGTCGCCGCCGTGCGTGCTGCCGCCGCCCTTCTGTCCCCCGAACACCACCCCGCCGCCGGAGCCCAGGCCGGGCCCGGCGCCCAGCCCGACGCCCCCGGCTAGCTGAATTTCGCGTGCCAGCGAATCGCACCGCTACACTGGCGTGCCGTGATGATCACCCTGGACCATGTCACCAAGCAGTACAAATCGTCGGCACGTCCGGCGCTGGATGACGTCAACGTCAAAATCGACAAGGGTGAGTTCGTCTTCCTGATCGGCCCGTCGGGTTCGGGTAAGTCGACATTCATGCGGCTGCTGCTGGCCGCGGACACGCCGACAACCGGCGACATCCGAGTCTCGAAGTTTCATGTCAACAAGCTCCGCGGCCGCCAGGTGCCGAAACTGCGTCAGGTGATCGGCTGCGTCTTCCAGGACTTCCGGTTGCTGCAGCAAAAGACTGTGTACGACAACGTCGCCTTCGCGCTGGAGGTGATCGGCAAACGCACCGACGCCATCAACCGGGTAGTGCCCGAAGTGCTCGAAACGGTCGGTTTGTCGGGCAAGGCCAACCGGCTGCCCAACGAGTTGTCCGGCGGCGAGCAGCAGCGCGTCGCAATCGCCCGCGCATTTGTCAACCGGCCGCTGGTGTTACTGGCCGACGAGCCCACTGGCAACCTCGACCCAGATACCAGTAAGGACATCATGGATTTGTTGGAGCGGATCAACCGCACCGGAACGACGGTGCTGATGGCGACACACGACCACCACATCGTCGACTCGATGCGGCAGCGGGTGGTCGAGTTGTCGCTGGGCAGGCTGGTTCGCGACGAACAGCGTGGTGTCTACGGGATGGATCGCTAGGTGCGATTCGGCTTCCTGCTCAACGAGGTCCTGACCGGCTTTCGTCGCAATGTCACCATGACGATCGCGATGATCCTGACGACAGCGATCTCGATCGGCCTGTTCGGTGGCGGTCTGTTGGTGGTTCTGCTGGCCGACCACTCTCGGGCCATTTACCTCGACCGGGTCGAGACACAGGTGTTCCTCACCGACGACGTCTCCTCCAACGACCCGTCCTGCGACGCCAACCCGTGCAAGGCGCTGCGAGAGCGGATCGAAGGACGGCAAGACGTCAAATCCGTGCGGTTTCTCAACCGTCAGCAGGCCTACGACGATGCCATCCGGAAGTTTCCGCAGTACAAGGACGTCGCCGGCAAGGATTCCTTCCCGGCATCGTTCATCGTCAAGCTGAACAACCCCGAGCAGCACAAAGACTTCGACACCGCGATGCAGGGTCAGCCTGGGGTGCTGTCGGTGCTCAATCAGAAGGATTTGATCGACCGATTGTTCGCGGTGCTAGACGGTTTGAGTAAGGCGGCGTTCGCCGTTGCGTTGGTTCAGGCCATCGGTGCGATTCTGTTGATCGCCAACATGGTCCAAGTGGCCGCCTATACGCGGCGCACCGAGATCGGCATCATGCGCCTGGTCGGCGCGAGCCGCTGGTATACCCAGTTGCCCTTTCTGGTGGAGGCGACGCTGGCCGCGACTTTTGGTGTCGCCATCGCGATCGCCGGCTTGATGTTGGTGCGGGCGTTGTTCCTGGACAATGCGCTCAACCAGTTCTATCAAGCAAATCTGATAGCCCGAGTCGACTATGCCGACATTCTCTATATCTCCCCATTCCTGCTCTTGCTGGGCGTGGCGATGGCCGGCGTGACGGCATACATAACGTTGCGCATATACGTACGGCGGTAGCGGTGTCCAAGAAGCCTGGCGCGGCTAAGGGGACTAGGGGGACTGGCAAACAGATCATCGCCAGCAACCGCAAAGCCCGTCACAACTACTCGATCATCGAGGTGTATGAAGCCGGCGTCTCACTGCAGGGGACTGAGGTGAAGAGCCTGCGGGAGGGGCACGCGTCCCTGGTCGACGCGTTCGCCACCGTCGACGACGGTGAAATCTGGCTGCGCAACCTGCACATTCCCGAGTACCAGCACGGCAGCTGGACCAACCACGACCCGCGACGCAACCGCAAGCTGCTGTTGCACCGCCGCCAGATCGACACCCTGATCGGCAAGATCCGCGAAGGCAACTTCGCGTTGGTGCCGTTGTCGCTGTACTTCTTTGAGGGCAAGGTCAAGGTCGAACTCGCGTTGGCGCGCGGTAAGCAAGCCCACGACAAGCGTCAGGACATGGCCCGCCGCGACGCCCAGCGCGAAGTGCTGCGCGAGTTGGGGCGCCGAGCCAAGGGCATGTGAGTCGGGCCTACTATTCGACCATGGCCGATCGTCCCGTCACCAAAGTCGACAAATCCGATGTACTAGCTGGCCTTTTCGCCGTATGGGACGACATCGGCGTTCTGCTGGACGGGCTGGCCGAAACGGACTGGCAGGCGCCGTCGGCGCTGCCCGGCTGGGATGTGAAAGCCGTGGTATCGCACATCATCGGTACCGAGTCGTTCCTGGCCGGAATCGCCGCACCCCAACCGGACATCGACGTCAAGACGCTTGAGCATGTGCGCAACGACATCGGAGCGATGAATGAGTGCTGGGTGCGCCATCTCAGCGGGGAGTCGAGCGCCGAGCTGGTTGCGCGGTTTCGTGCGGTGACCAACGACCGGCGCAAGGCGCTGGAGAGCATGTCCGACGAGGACTGGAACGCCGTGACCGTGACGCCGGGGGGACCGGACAGCTACGGGCGGTTCATGCGGGTGCGGGTCTTCGACTGCTGGATGCATGAGCAAGACATTCGTGTGGGGTTAGGGCGGCCATCTTCCGATGCCGAGCTCGATGGGCCGGCGTTCCAACTGGCGCTCGACGAGATCTCGTCCACGATGGGGTTCGTCGTCGGCAAGCTCGGGAAGGCGCCCAACGGCTCGCGCGTCCTGTTCGAGCTGACCGGTCCGCTGGCCCGCAGCATCCGCGTCTCCGTCGACGGGCGCGCCCAGGTGGTCGACGACTTCGGCGGGCAGGAGCCGACGGCGACGATCCGGCTGGACGGGCTGCAGTTCACCAGGCTTGCTGGCGGGCGCCCTCTGTGCCCTGGGCGCTCTCCGGATGTCGAGCTCGATGGCGACCGGGATGTTGCTGGGCGGATTGTCGAGCGGCTGAACTTCGTGATCTGACCGTGGCCCTGCGCGCTCGACCGTCGAGTTGTTGGGCTGGAACCGGGGTTTTCCACCCAACAAGTCGACGCTCGCCCTGATCGGGTTGGCGTACCATGGGTTGTCCTGCCGAAAGTCGGCGGGGATGCGAGGGGCTGAACGGTTTCGACTTCGCGCATCGAATCAAGGGAAGCGTGCCGGTGCAGGCAAGAGACCACCGTAAGCGTCGTTGCAACCAATTAAGCGCCGAGAACACTCAGCGCGACTTCGCTCTCGCTGCCTAAGCGACAGCAAGTCCGTCAGACCGGGAAAGCCCTCGACCCGGATCCTGGCGTCATCTAGAGGGATCCACCGATGAGTTCGGTCGCGGGACTCATCGGGACACCAACAGCGACTGGGATCGTCATCTCGGCTAGTTCGCGTGACCGGGAGATCCGAGCAGAGACATAGCGAACTGCGCACGGAGAAGCCTTGAGGGAATGCCGTAGGACCCGGGTTCGATTCCCGGCAGCTCCACCACATGACCGCAGTTCGAAAGGCATCCTTTCCCGCAATGTCGCCCTGCGCGGGCATGCGATTGCCGTCGATGGGCGAGCCACCGGCGGCGAAGTGCTGACTTTCGTTACAGCGTGCAGCCCGCAAGTCGCGAGGGAGTAGCCGGTTGCATCGAAAACGACGATCTCGCTGGATATTTCGGTCCTACCGTCGAGTGGGTGCTGAGCTGTGCGATCCGCTCGGTCGGCTACCGGGCCTGCGGCGGACCAGACCGTCATCGAGCATCTGTTGGAAGTGCTCGGTGACCGTCTGCTCGACGGGCCGATAGGTCAGTCCCAGCTCGTCTAGGCTGCGGCTGTTATCGAATGCCAGCGGATAACCCACGTTGCGGTCGACGAACTTTCGCGTCAGCCCCACAATGGGTGCGACGGCCTTCACCACCACTTTGGGCGTTGTCGTCCTCGGGAACGGATAGAGCGGGCCGTACCGGCGGCGCAGCATCTTGCCGACCTGCAGCAGAGTCAGCGAATCCGCGTTGACGATGTAACGGCCGTGGGCCTCGGGGGTGAAGCCGGCACGCAGATGAGCATCGGCCACATCACGCACGTCCACCACACCCATGGTCAACGCGGGAGCTCCGGTGAGCAGGGTGCCGTCGGTGAACTGCTTCATTGTGCTCAGGCTCGCGGAGTCGCTGGCGGTGGTCAGGGCAGGCCCTAGGACCAGGCCGGGGTGAATGGTGACCATGTCCCAGCGCAGCTGCGCCTTAACGTAGCGCCACGCCTCCCGCTCGGCCACTGTCTTGGAATACGGATACGGTTGGTGGTCAACGCTGCTGGTGGTGTTCCAGTGTTCGTCGGTGAAGACGCCGCCGGGAACATCACGAGACTCACAGACATCGCCGTAGATCGCGACCACGCTGCTGGTCAGCACCACGCGCTTGACGGATTGCGTGCGGTTGACCGAGTCCAGCACGTTGCGGGTGCCTTCCAGCGCCGGGCGCACGAGCGCTTCCTGCGGATCCTTGAACCCAGAGAGCAGAAATGGCGATGCGGTGTGCATGACGAGTTCGCATCCGTCCATCGCCTCGTCAAAGCTGGCGCGTTCGAGCAGGTCTGCCTTGAACAGTCGGAGCCGACCGGGATGATCGTCTGAGAGCTTGTGCAGATGCGCCAAACCGGAAGTCTTCTGCGGGTTACGCACCGTGCCGTGGACAGTGCGTCCCGCTTCGAGGAGCAATCGGACGATCCAGCTGCCGATGTAGCCGCTGGCACCCGTGACGAGGACCGGCGCTTCCGGGTCGATCGCCGTCGGTGACGTGTTCATGCCGGTGATCCTCTCTGGTCAGCTGAGGGGGTCGACCACTTCGACGAGGGTGATCATTTCCACAGGGCCTTGTCCTTGCCGCCCCATAGCGTATTGCCTTGGGATCTCACCTACCTGACATGGAAACAGAACGCGAAACTCGCAGCACTGCTCAGGGACAGCATCGACACCGACTTCGGTCGCTCGGACCTTGACCGCCTTCTGCTATGACCGCGGCGGTCTGGGCGCAGCGCCGGTTGACAGCTCGGTGTCGTAAGCCTGACGTTCTTGTGTCCATCTTTTGGCAAACTGCTCCGTCGCTCCTCGGCGTAGGCATAAGCTGCGGCTACTCGGCGATCGGTATTCGCCGGGCAGCCAGGCAGCCCTGAGGTAGTGGGAGCGGCACGGTGTCGTATGTCACTGCGTTGCCCGCGATGATGTCCGCCGCGGCCGCGGACGTGGCATCGATTGGTTCGGTGGTCGCAACAGCAAGCCAGGGTGTGGCCGCTGCCACCACCGGGGTATTCGCCGCCGCCGCGGACGAGATATCAGCGGCGATCGCGGCTTTGTTTTCCGCCCACGGCCAGGGCTATCAAGCTTTTAGCGCACAGGCGGTGTCATTTCATGCGCAGTTTGTGCAGGCGTTGACCGGCGCGACTGGGGCATATGCCGCCGCCGAGGCGGCAAACGCGTCCCTTTTGGAGGCCTTTGAACTGGTTGAGCAGGAAATCCTGCAGGCACCCACGAACCTGGCCACCGGGTTCGCCCGAGTTGCCGGCACGGTGGTCACCGCAATCTTCGGTGCACCGGCTGGACCACCTTTCGCGGCAACGCAGGTAGCGACCTTCACCGACCTGCCGTCGCTGGCAAACAGACTTCAATCCGCTGCGCTGTGGCCGGTAAAACCCCTTCTGAGTTTGTCCGGACTCGAAACTCCACTTGCAGCGGCAGATAATCCGCTTTGGCGGCTGCTCGAAGTCCCGCCGTTAGCGTGGTACATCGGCAACGCCCCGTCACCGTATTTGACTTGGCTAATGGGCCAAACGGTCCAGTACGCCATGTATGACGGAATGAGCGTCGTGCAGATCACGCCGGCTCATCCAAGTGGCGAATACGTAGTTGCGATTCATGGTGGCGGGTTTATCCTTCCGCCCTCAATCTTCCACTGGATCAATTACTCAGTGACGGCCAACATGACCGGCGCGACCGTGCAAGTGCCGATTTACCCGTTGGTGTGGCAAGGAGGTACCGCCGGCGTGGTTGTGCCCAAAATGGCGGGCCTCATCTCCTCGCAAATCGCTCAACATGGGGCCTCCAACGTCAGCGTGATCGGCGACTCCGCGGGCGGCAACCTCGCGCTAGCGTCCGTCCAATACATGGTGGGCCAGGGTGACCCCGTACCGTCGCGCATGGTGTTGCTGTCCCCGTGGCTAGACGTAGGGTCTCCGTGGCGTGACGCGTTCACTCTGGGGATCGCCAACATGTGGGCAGGCAATCTGCCATTGAACAACTATCTGGTGAGTCCGCTGTATGGGTCACTTAGCGGACTTCCGCCGACGTATGTCTACTCGGGTTCATGGGATCCACTCGAAGCCCAGGCGTCTGTCCTCCAGGAAGCAGCCATCGCCCAAGGGGCCCCGTTCAGCTTCACACTGGCCGACTTCCAGATACACGACTGGGTGCTGTTCACCCCGGGCGGTTTGCTCTACTGGCCGCAGATCAACCAGCAACTCGGTATTGCGGCCTGATTGCCTGACGGTGACATTTGGTGGCGACTTCGCGGACCTGGCGCCAGTTACCGTTCCGTTCCCGATGGAGGTCGGTGGCATCATTCCCGAGCTGCGGGCCGATGGACCGTCAGTGGCCGTTGCGATCCGTGGTTGATGCCATCAACACCCTTCCCGCGTTCCCATGTCATTTCGCGTCGCTTTGTGTACTTTCGCGTCGTCAGATTCGACATTTCCGCAGTTCAGCGCGATTTTGCGACAGATTCGATTCCCGGCAACTCCACTTTCGACGGGTCAGGTCAGTGGCCCCTTTTCGGGCTGCGACGGCCGTCACAGACCGAGGTATCGCGCCACTGCGTGTTCCACTTTGGCCATTTCGTCACGGTCCAGATAGTCGACGGGATCGCCGTGCACATAGACGATGTCGATCGTCCGGATCTGGTCGACCAGGAACCGCGTCTTTGTTCCCATGATTTCCAGCTCTGGGCGGAAGACCGCAGGTTGGGCACTTGTCGACGTCGGTACTACAGTTACGACACTCCACGGCATCGAGCCGGGACTGATGACCACGGCGTAGCGCCGCCCGCGTTGCTCATGCCCTCGCTTTGCATCGCCGAAGTCAACCCTGTACACCGCTCCCCGGATCACCACGCGTCCGGTTCGGTGGAGACGTCCTCGTCTCGAAGTCGCTCAGCGTCGGTGCGAGCCTGTTTGATCCACACTTCCCGTTCGAGCAGCTGCAGTGCCCGCCGGATGACGTCGCTCTTGCGCTCGCCGCTGCGCATCGCGGCCCTGATGATCTGTTCATCCGTTTCGGTAGGTCGGAAGCCGATGGTCGCCGCCATGAGTACGACGATACGCCGGTGTTGCACAATCGTCGAGCAATTGTTCGACATGCGGTCGGGACCTCAATGGCTGTGTTCGCCGCCTCATTCCTTTGACGCCGTCTACGCCCTTCGCGTATTCGATTCTCGGTAGCTCTGAGTAATAGCAGGTCCGGCAGGGGTCTGAAGCAAAGAGGCAGGTTGGGGTGAGGGGTGTGGCGCGATCAGGCGGGCTAGGCTTCACCGCGCACTGCCACCGACCGATTAAGGGGGTTGTTGTGGCGGGGGAGTTGAATGTCGATCTTGTCGCGCTGCATGTTGGGAGCAACCAGGTGCTCGATGCGGTGGGTGAGGCCGCTGTGGATTTCGTTGGCCATGAGGATGGGTTGGCCGAGGCGGTGTCGGGTTGGGTTGGGTCCTCGCGACTGGCGTTGGGCGATCTGGCGGTGCGGTGGGAGGCCCGGCACGCTCAGCACAAGCTGCGGGTGGGCGGGTTGGGGTCGTGTGTGGCTGAGGCGTTGGTCAGTTACGCCGCGAATGAGGACGGTTCGGCCGGGGTGTTGGGGTCGGTGCGGGGGTCGGGGTAGCGGGTGGGGGTGTTGACTCCTGGTGATGTCAAGCGCTGGGATCTGGGTGCGATCCAGATGGTGTTTGAGACGGCCAGCGGGCGTGCTGCTACGTTGCAGCGCCTGGGGGATGGCTTGGATCAGGCGCACCGTGTTTTGGCTGAGTGGCAGGGGGAGGCGGGGGAGGCTTTTCGCGCCGATGTGGGCAGGATTCGCCGCGACATTGAGGCCGACGGTGTGGAGTCGCAGCGGGTGGCGGCGGCGGTGTCGCGTGCCGAGGCGGATGTGAGTGCGTGCAAGCGTGAGTTGGAGGATGTTGAGCGGGCCGCTGCTGTGAACGGCTGGACGATTACGTCGGATTGGCGCATCGAGGTGGGTGATGCCTGGATTGGGCGCGATCCGATCGGGTTGGCCGCCGAGCAGCAGGTGTTGCAGGACGAATTGACCGCGTGCAAGGTGCATGCGCACGCTGCCGATCACGAGTTGGCCACCGCGATTGGGGCGGCGGTCGGTGAAGTCTCTTTGGATGGTGTGGGCGTCCGGCCGGGCGGTGTCGTACCGCGGCAAGGCGTGCCCGATGTGTCTGGGGGTAGGCCGCGGACGTGGCAAGAGATGCTGTTGCCCGGCGGGCCCGCCGAGGCCGGGCCAGGTGGGGTCCCGGCTGAGGGCCCGCTGGTTTCCGCGGGTGGCGGGGGTGAGCCGCCGTCGCTGCGCGACCTGTTGCTGCCGACCGAGAGGACTCAGCCAACCGGCGCTGGTGGCCAGGAGCCGGCGCCGGGCAGTGTGCCGGATCTGTTGAGCCGGGTTCACCAACCCGTTGTCTCGGGGGTGCGGCCGCCTCGGCCGAGTGCTGCAGAGGTGGAGAGGTTCAAGGCGCTGGTGCGCCCCACCATGATCGCCGATGGTGTGGCGCCGGGTCAGGTCGAGGCGCGGCTGAACGAGATTGTGGCGCGCGCCCAGCGTTGGATCGACGAGGGTATGCCTAACTATGTTGTGCCCGAGCCGCCGCGGCCGCCGGCGCCGGGGTTCGGTGAGGGGTTTGGTGATCGTTGGCGTGCGACCGAGCAGGGGATCAAAAACCTTTTCGGGCAGGGCGGGCCTGGGGCGCCTGGGGTGCTCGAGTCGTGGCAGCGGATGCTCGAGGGCACCGTCGAGACGGTGCAAAACCCGATCGGGTCGGCGATCGGGGAAGTCAAGGACGCGTTGGACTCACCCAGCCCGGCCTACTTTCTGGGCGCCAAAGTCTCCGATGCCGCCACCACGCTGCCCGGGCTGTTCTTCGGCGGCGAGGGAGCCGCCATTCGAACAGGACTTCCCGCAGAAACCGTCACCGAAGGCGGTGCGCCCTTGGCCATTGTGCGGGGCTGGGAGCCCACAGGCGGAATGGCATGGGACGACTTTGCGTCCCAATTCGGCACCCCACAAGCGCGCAACTACCCTTTGGATGATGGTTTTCCGCCGGGCTTTGTTCCGCAGCCTGCACAGCTGCCCGAGGGTGCCATCATCGACCGGTTCGGATCCGAGTATGGGCGCTATCTGGCACCTGATGGCACCCCTTTCGCAGATCGCGCCTTGGCGCCGGAATCGGTTGGCGGGGCTTACAACCGATACATGGTGACTGGAAAGCCCCTGCCTCCGGGCTGGCAAATCGTAGAAGGACCCGTGCAACCGTATTATGGGCAGACGCCGTCGCCCCGCACCCTTCAATACATGATCGTGGGTCCAGATGGCGTGAAACCGACCGTATGGGAGCTAGTCAGGTTAGGCATATTGGATGAATACGGACCGCGTCTTGGAAGATAAATCTGCGGAGCTTCAAACTGAGATAAATCGGTTGTCGGAAAGGCTCGGGGTTCGTTCCATGCGTGTCGGGTTCCGAACAAAAGATGACCTTAATATTTACATCGCCGACGACGGCTTATATCATTTCACTTTCTGGGAGCGAGGGGAACTCGGTTTTGACCGGTCGGGGAGTCTCGATGATCTTCTCTTCTGGTACACCCAAGCGGTGGTGACAAGCCAAGCGGCCAAACGAGTGGGAGACCGATCAGAACGCTTTAAATACGAGTACGAGGTGTTAAGTAGTTTCAACGGTGATTGGGCTAAGCGAAATGTTCGGGAGACAGCGGCATTATTTCGCCGATGCGGCCAGCCAGAGGACATTGCGTTACTTCCCGACATCGGTGAAGCGCTATGACACCGGCTCACGCGGTTGTGCGGGCACGCTACGACGCTGGTCTGGAGGCTGAAAACCCTTGCGCCGAAGCGATTGTCGCAAACTCATCGGAGCTGCTCGGCGATCGGTATCGGCTGGGCAACTTCAGCGGTTGCCCTGAGGTGGCGGGAGTGGCCCGGTGTCGTATCTCGTTGCGTTGCCCGAGGTGATGTCCACCGCGGCCACGGACGTGGCGTCGATTGGTGCGGCGGTCGCGTCGGCAAATCAGGGCGCCGCAAGTGCCACCACGGCGGTGTTAACCCCGACTCCTCAGTTATGAGTTCGATTGCGGCTCAATCTCTTTGCTGCGCCCGTGTTGAGTCGTGCCATACGCGACGGCGCCCCTTTCGCGGATCGTGCCTTGGCGCCGGAATCGGTTGGCGCGGCTTACAACCGATACATGGTGACTGGAATGCCACTGCCTCCGGGCTGGCAAATCGTAAAAGGACCCGTACAACCGTATTATGGACAGACGCCGTCGCCCGGCACGGTTCAATACATGATAGTAGGTCCAGATGGCGTGAAAGTAAGCGTAAAAGAGCTGGTAGACAGGGGAATCCTGGATGAATACGGACCGCGTCTTGGAAGATAAATCTGCGCAACTTCAAACTGAGATAAATCGGTTGTCGGAAAAGCTCGGGGTTCTCCCATGTCCGTCGGCTTCCTAACAAGAGATGGCCTGAATATCTATGTCGGCGACGACGACTCATACCATTTCGCTTTCTACGGGCGAGGAAAACTCGGCTTCGACCGGGTGGGCAGCCTCGATGACCTGCTTTATTGGTACTGCGAAGGCGTTGTCACTCGTGAAGCAGCCAAACTGGTGGGCGATCGCGCAGAACGCTTCAAGTACGAATATCAGGTATTGAGTCAATTCGATATTGATTGGGCGAAGAGGCGGGTGCGTGAACTCGCCACCATTTTCCGTAATGGTCAGCCAGAGGACGTTGCCTTACTGCCCGACATTGGTGAAGCGCTATGACATTGGCTCCCGAGAGCGGTGGGCTTGGGGCCTTGGCTGGGATAACTGCGTATACGACCACACCAGTTTGGAAGCCACGATCGAAGACAGCGGCGATGGCGACGGCCTGAGCGCTACACCGGTCGACACGCAATCCTTGCAAACTGCCCACCCGACCCCTCGGCGTCGGCATAGGCTCCGGCTACCCGACGATCGATAGCAGCTGGGCAACTTCGGAGGTTGCCCTGAGGTGGTGGGAGTGGCCCGGTGTCGTATCTTGTTGCGTTGCCCGAGGTGGTGTCCGCCGCGGCCACGGATGTGGCTTCGATTGCATCGGCTGTCGCGACCGCAAACCAGGGCGCCGTAAATGCGACCACGGCGGTGTTAGCTGCCGCCGAGGACGAGGTGTCAGCGGCGATCGCGGCTTTGTTTTCCGCGCACGGCCAGGGCTATCAGGCTCTCAGCGCACAGGCGGCGGGGTTTCATGAGCGGTTTGTGCAGGCATTGACCGGCGCGGGCGGGGCGTATGCCGCCGCCGAGGCGGCCAACGCCGAGCCGTTGGCGGCCTTAGGGCAGGCGTTCCTAGGCGTTCAGCAGGAAATGCAGCAGGCCGCCACGGCACTGACCACCGGATTCACCGGGACGGCCAACACGATCGTAACTGCGGCGTGGCCGGTAAAATCCCTCCTGGATTTGTCCGCGCTCGAAACCCAATTTGCGCTGCCGAACAATCCGCTTTTGCGGCTGATCGCCAGCGACATCCCGCCGCTATCGTGGTTTATCGGCAACTCCCCGCCACCGTTGTTGAATTCGCTGCTGGGACAAACCGTCCAATACACCACGTATGAGGGGATGAGCGTCGTGCAGATCACGCCGGCCCATCCGACCGGCGAATACGTGGTTGCCATTCATGGTGGCGCGTTTATCTTTCCGCCGTCGTTCTTCCACTGGATCAATTACTCGGTGACGGCCTACCAGACCGGCGCGACGGTACAGGTGCCGATTTACCCGTTGGTACAGGAGGGAGGTACCGCCGGGACGGTGGTACCGACAATGGCTGGCCTCATCTCTTCGCAAATCGCTCAACACGGGGCTTCCAACGTGAGCGTGATCGGTGACTCCGCGGGCGGCAATCTCGCCTTAGCGGCCGTTCAACTCATGGTGAGCCAGGGTGACCCGGTACCGGCGTCCATGGTGTTGCTGTCTCCGTGGCTAGATGTGGGGACTGGGGGGATCGGCAAGGTCTGGGCAGGCAATCTTGCGGTAAACGACTATCGGGTGAGTCCGCTGTATGGGTCACTGAGCGGACTTCCGCCGACGTATGTCTACTCGGGCTCGCTGGATCCGCTCGCAGTCGACGCATTGGTCCTCGAGCAAGCAGCCGTAGCCCAAGGGGCCCCAATGAGCTTCGTACTGGCCAACTGGCAAATTCACGATTGGATTCTGCTTACCCCGGGCGGTTTGCTCTACTGGCCGCAGATCAACCAGCAGCTGGGTATCGCGGCCTGAACCTACTGGCCAGCCTTGCGGGCCAGATCGATGGCGTACTGACTCACGAAGGTGCCCGCCGGCGGATCACCTTTGTCGCATGTTCCGTCGGATTCACCGGGACGTTTGATCCACAAGTAGGCGTCGGCGTGCGCGCCTGCGGTAGCCGCGGTAGGCGGGGTGCCCAGTGCTCGGCCACTGGGGTTGCACCAGTTGAGCGCGGAGTCGGGCGCTGGTCCGACGCCGTTGCGCGACGTGTCGATCACGTAGTGCGAACCATTCGTGAGCGCCGAAATCGCCTCGCCGTAACCGATTTCGTCCTCGGTGGTGAAGAAGTTCGCGATGTTGAGGCTGAAACCCCGTGCGCGGGCGACACCGGCCTGATTGAGCCGGGCGGCCATGTCCTCGGCGCTGTGCCAGCGTAAGTGACCGCCGTCGACGTACACGGCCGCGGCCGGATCGTGGGTCAGCGTCTCGACGGCATAGCGAATCAAGTCGTACCGCTCCTGGCGCTGGTCAGCCGAGAGGCAGTCGGCCATCGCGAGTGCATCGGGTTCGACGATGACGGCCGCTGGCGAAGAGCCCAGGTCGGCGGCGATGCCGTCGATCCAGCTTCGGTATTCCGGGGCCGACCCGAAACCGCCCGCGGCGAAGCTGCCACAGTCGCGGTGCGGGATTCCGTAGAGCGTGAACACCGGCAAGGCGCCGGCAGCCGCCGCGTCGCCGGCGTACTTCGCGACCGTGGTTGCCGACGAGCCTGGGACTATCCAGTACGCCTGCGGCGTGTTGGCGATGGCGGTCAACTCCGGACTCGGCGGATCGGCGCGCTGCGCGGCCCGCATCGCCGCTGAGTTGGGATTGACGTAGAACGGCATACCGGCTAACGGGTTGGCGTCACTGGCCAAACGCACCGACGGGGCGGGACCGACCCGCGCCGGGTCGGCAAGACAACCCAGGCCGGCGACGGCCGCAACCGTGAGGAAAGGGGCGATCCATCGCGCGAAAGCACCAGCAGCTGAAAAAATCACCCCAGAAAATTAGCGTCCCGGGGCATTGAGCGCCAATCGACGACGGCAAGTCATGGCGCGATCGGCGATCCGGCGCCTAGCAGGAAGACGATTACGCAGCCGCCTGCAGGGTGATCTCGGATATTTCCGTCCGGCTCGCGCCATCGGTGGTGCCCAAGGTGGAGATCCACACCAGCACATTGGAGGTCTTGGTCCGGTTATGCACCGCGACGCGATTATGCCCCGGCTGCAGTGAAGTGGTTGGGGTCAGCTCGCTGGTGTCGGCCAATCTGGTGGGCGCGTCGGTGGGCGACGAGCGGATCTGCACCTGGGTTCCTGTGCTGGACACGTCGATCGTCACTGCGCTCAGCGCGGTCGGTTCGGACAGGTGCAGCAACAGGCCCATTCCTTGGATGAATTTCGGGAATGGGACGGCGTCCTTATAGGTAACGGTGGACCACGCCGTGTTCGGGTTGCCGTCGATCGCCAACTTGGCGTCCTGCGGATTGTCGGGGGCACCGTCGGGGGAGAACACCGTTGCGCTCACCGGCTTGACGATCGGTCCGGGGCGAGTCCAGTGACCGGATCCGTCGGTGAACCACAGCACCGCCGCCGCGGTCAACAGGATCACACCGACGGCGGCGACGACTGCAGCGATCCGGACCTTTCTGCCTTTCGGTGCCCTGTCTTGCGGCGATTTGGCCCTGACCTGGGACCGGTGGCGCTTGGGACGAGCGACGGCTGAAAGGTTGACGATTTTGTCGGCATCGAGGGTGTGGCCGTCCCAGACGCCGTTGACCTCGACCTCATCCCCGTCTGCGAGCTGACCCGCTACGAGATCAGTTTGTATCTCGACGGGAACGTAGGCACGCCGGTCGTCGAGCGGGTCATATGGGATCAGCTGGAAAGACAAGATCCCGACCTGATTTTGAGCACCGGCCGCGGTTTGCTGCACGCCGCGTGCTGTCCCATGAACGACGACACGCTCGAGACGCTGCGTGGATGGACGATCGCCTGAACCGCGGTCTTCGGGGCCCTGCTGCGTGAGCGCTCGGGCAAAGTCGATGCAATTCGGGTATCGCTGGCGCGGGTCTTTGGCCAGCGCCCTTATCAGCACGGCGTCCAGGTGCGCGAGATCGGGTCGGCGCTGCGATATCCGCGGTGGTGGTGTACCGAGATGGTGGCTGACGACGACAGCGCGATTCGGGTCTTGAAAAGGTGGTGCGCCAGTTAGTAGGTGGAAGGTCGTGGCTGCCAACGCATATTGATCCGCTCGACCGTCAAGCGGCTTGCCCAAAAGTTGCTCGGGGGCCACGTAACTGATCGTTCCTATGGCGACGTTGGCTTCGGTGAGGTTGCTGACGTCATCGATTCTGCGAGCGATGCCGAAGTCGGTTAACAACACCCTGCGGCGGTGGCCATCGGCCTCGGTCACCAGGATGTTCTCGGGCTTGACGTCACGATGGAGCAGACGACGATCGTGACCGAAGTCGAGCGCGTCAGCGACCGCTGTCACGATTTCTGCCACGTCTTCTTCCGGCATGCCGCACTGGTGTCGCTCCCGAACCAATCGACCTGCGTCAGCGCCGTCTACGTACTCCATCGAGATCCAGAGCCGGCCGTTGAACTCACCACGATCAAGAACGCCGACGATGTGCGGATGCCACAGCGTGGCTGCCAATTCTGCTTCGCGCTCGAATCTCGCCCGGAATTCCTCGTCGGCCGTTGCGGCCAACGACAAGATCTTCAGTGCGTCGTATCGGGGCAGACGAGGATGCTGGGCGAGGTAAACCTCACCCATACCACCGGTGCCGAGCAAGCGCTGAATTACGTAGCCAGCGAAGACCTCACCGTTGTTGAACGGCATGTCCGAAAGCCTACAAACCGGCACGGCCGGGGAGCGAATTCCGCCGACGGGTAGTCGAACCCCCGCGTCGAGCTTGTGAAGCCGTCGATTCGCGAACCGAAACCGCAGGTCAGAGGGGACGGCTGCGATTCCCGGTGCTTCAATAATTCAGCTATTGCTGTTAGATCAGTATTCGCTGTACTGTTGAGTGCATGCTGACATGTTCGTCTCGGGAATCGGCCCTTTCTCGATTGGGCAAGGCGCTGGCCGACCCGACGCGATGCCGGATTCTGGTGGCGCTGCTGGACGGAGTTTGCTACCCGGGACAGCTGGCTTCGCACCTCGGGTTGACGCGATCGAATGTGTCCAATCACCTGTCGTGTTTGCGGGGCTGCGGGCTGGTCATCGCAACCTATGAAGGCCGGCAGGTGCGGTATGCGCTGGCCGATAGTCACCTAGCCCGTGCGTTGAGCGAATTGGTTCAGGTCGTCCTCGCAGTGGACACCGACCAGCCGTGTGCGGGCGAGCAAACGGCATTCGACGTGGCGTCGAGCTGAGCGGCAGTCGATAAGCAACGAATTGTGTAGTGGCAGAACGAAACAGGAGGAGTAGCAGTGGTTGCACACGGGCTGGCGGCACGGGCGGTCGGGGCGGTATTCACCGGGCTGGTTGGGGTGAGCGCCTATGAGGTGCTGCGCAAGGCGGTAGGGAAGGCTCCGGTACACCGTGTCGCGGTGACGGCGACGGAGTGGGGCCTTCGTGGGACTCGGCGTGCGGAGGTCGCCGCCGAGGCGGCTCGGCTCAGGGTTGCCGATGTGGTTGCCGAAGCACGCGACCGGATCGGTGACGAGGCGCCTCAGCCGGTAGGTCCTAAAGCGGTCGACGACGACTGCTGAGCGCCGGGCACAACCAGGAAGGCTGATGATGCTCACCGTTCGGGATTCAACCGATGCTGGGGTGGAGCTGACCATCGTATCCGCAGCATCAGGACGAATGCGGGTGCGCGCCAGGGGGTTTCAGTTCGATATGGTCCGAGCGGTCGCGATCGAGGACACGGTGGGCAAGGTTGCCGGTGTGCAGGCCGTGCACGCCTATCCGCGCACGGCATCCGTGGTGATCTGGTATTCGCCTGAGCGCTGCGACACCACTGAAATCTTGTCGGCGATAGCCGAAGCTGAGCACATCCCGGCAGAATCCGTGCCGGCGCGCTCCCTGCACTCCACGGATGGCCGTAAAGCCGGCATCACGCAGCGAATCATTGACTGGAGCATGCGGGTGCGGTCGGGTCCCCGCGCTGGCGTGCCGGTGCGACCTTCGATGAATCAGCAGCGGCCGCAAGGGTTCAGCGATGGCTGCTGCGACCACGATGACGACGAGCCCGAGCCGGAGCGGCTCTGGCAAGTTGCCAAGCTGCGGCGAGCAGCGGTGTCCGGAGCGCTGCTCACTGCAGCAACGGTTACCGCGTGGCTCACTCCGTTCGGGCCGCTCGCGCTGGGACTCAAAGTCCTCGGGCTCGCCGTTGGGGCATCGACGTTCGTGCCCTCCACGCTGAAGCGGCTGGCGCAGGGTCGCATCGGCGTCGGCACCCTGATGACCATCGCCGCGGCCGGCGCTGTGGCACTCGGCCAGGTCGGCGAGGCAGCCACGCTGGCGTTCCTGTTCTCCATCAGCGAGGGACTAGAGGAATATGCGATGGCGCGTACCCGCCGCGGCCTGCGCGCCCTGCTCTCGCTGGTGCCCGAACAGGCCACAGTACTGCGAGCGGGGACCGAGACCGTGGTGGCCGCTGCCGAACTTCGCGTTGGGGATCAGATGATCGTCAAACCCGGGGAACGTCTGGCCACTGATGGCGTCATTCGTGCGGGGCGCACTGCGCTGGACGTCTCGGCGATCACCGGCGAATCGGTGCCGGTAGCAGCCGGACCTGGCGACGAAGTGTTCGCTGGGTCGATCAACGGGTCCGGAGTTTTGCAGCTCGAGGTCACCGCGACCGCTGCGGACAACTCGCTCGCGCGCATCGTCCACATCGTGGAAGCCGAACAGGCTCGCAAAGGTGCCAGCCAGCGGCTGGCCGACCGCATCGCGCGACCGCTGGTGCCCGGCATCATGGTCGCTGGGGTGCTGATCGCCGGGATCGGCAGCGTCTTCGGGAGCCCGGCGGTCTGGATCGAACGCGCACTCGTGGTTCTGGTCGCGGCGGCGCCTTGCGCGCTGGCCATTGCCGTGCCGGTGTCAGTCGTCGCGTCCATTGGCGCCGCCTCGAGACTCGGCGTACTCATCAAAGGTGGTGCCGCGCTGGAAGCCTTGGGCACCATCGGCGGGATTGCTCTGGACAAGACGGGAACGTTAACGGCTAACCGGCCGGCGGTCATCGACGTCGCTACCACGAACGGCGCAGCCCGTGAAGAGGTGCTGGCGGTGGCGGCCGCACTGGAAGCTCGCAGTGAACATCCCCTTGCGGCGGCCATCCTCGCAGCGGTCCAAGAGCCCGTCGCCGCCGCCACTGACGTGCAGGCCGTTCCCGGGGCCGGGCTGACCGGTGTCCTGGATGGGCATGTCGTGCGACTGGGGCGTCCAGGCTGGCTCGACCCGGGCGACGTGGCCGATGACGTGGCGCGTATGCAACAAGCCGGGGCGACAGCGGTTCTCGTCGAGCGCGACGAACAGTTGCTCGGCGCCATCGCGGTGCGTGACGAACTACGTCCTGAAGCCGCCGAGGTCATCGCCGGGTTGCGCGCCGGGCGCTACCAGGTGTCGATGCTCACCGGTGACAACCGCGCCACCGCGACCGCATTGGCAGCCCAAGCCGGAATCGAGCGCGTCTATGCCGAACTGCGCCCCGAAGACAAGGCCAACCTGATCGCTCAACTGCGTTCCCAGCGGGCCACGGCTATGGTCGGCGATGGCGTCAACGACGCTCCGGCGTTAGCCGCGGCCGACTTGGGAATTGCTATGGGCGCCATGGGAACTGACGTTGCCATCGAAACCGCCGACGTCGCGTTGATGGGCCAAGACCTGCGTCACCTGCCTCAGGCGCTAGACCACGCCCGCAGAACTCGACAGATCATGCTGCAAAACGTCGGACTGTCGCTGAGCATCATCACCGTGCTGGTGCCGCTGGCCGCGTTCGGGATCCTCGGCCTGGCCGCGGTCGTGTTGGTCCATGAACTCGCCGAAGTCGTCGTCATCGCCAACGGTGTGCGCGCCGGGCGCATCAAGCCAATTGCTGGGCCAGCGCCGCGGTGCGACAGCTTCGATGTGCCTTGACGAATACTTGACAAGCCGCTGGGCCGGATCCAGCATCATGGCGGGACGACCTTCCGTGAACTCGGCGGCGGGGAATTATGTGAAGACACTTGGCAGCTTTGCCCTGGGTAAGCCGGTGCTAAAGGCCTTACGAAAAGCCACAGCCGCTGGAGCTGTCTTGCTTGCATTCGTTGCGGCTTGCGGGCCTGGCAATCCGGCACACACAGCGGCAACCGACACCGGGCAGGCAACGCAGCTGTCACCCGCGGTCCCCACGCCTGACTTCACAACGGCGTCCAAGCTGCCCGATGCGGCCACCGGACCTGAATTCGCAACGGTTTCCAAGCTGATCAACGATGCGATTGCGGCAAATCGGCTGCCAGGCGCCGTGGTTGTGATCGGGCACGGTGGCAACGTCGTCTTCCATCAGGCGTATGGCTTGCGCAAGCTTGCCGGCGAGCCTGGGCTAGATGGATCGCCCGCACCCGCGGAGCCGATGACCGAGGACACCATCTTTGACTTGGCGTCGTTGACGAAGAGTCTCGCAACGGCGACCGCCGTCATGCAGCTTTACGAACAAGGCAAGGTTCAAATCGACGATCCCGTGCAGAACTATTTGCCGGACCTCAACACGACGAACGATCCAGGGCGCGCAAAGGTGACGGTTCGCATGTTGCTTACGCACACTTCAGGCGAACCCGGAGATGTAAACCTCGCAGATCCGTGGGGATTAACAGGAGCCGATAAAGCAGAAGGCATTCATCGTGCGCTCACTACGCCGCTGCAGTCGGGTCCTGGCGAGGTTTTCCGCTACTCCGATATCAACTTCATTCTGCTTGGCGCGCTGATCGAGCAGATTACCGGCGAGGCGGAAGACGTTTACGTTCAAGAACACGTGTTTGCGCCACTTGGTATGGAAGACACCCGCTATCTCCCTCCGGCCAAAGCATGCGGTCCGCACACGATGAGAGGCGCTGCGATTGCGTGGGCTCCCGGGCCAACAGAGCGCGCGCAGGCCGCTTGTCCTGCAGGTACCTGGAGCACCGGTCTGTTGTCACGCATCGCGCCGACAGCACGCGACGAAGAGAGCCGAGCCGATCCGAGCAAAAATCCGGATCTTGATCACCTACTTCGGGGCACCGTCCATGACACGACGACGCGGCGGATGGGTGGAGTGGCCGGGCATGCCGGGGTGTTCGCGACGGCCCACGACGTCAGCATCTATGCCCAGGCATTGCTTGACCGGCTCGCCGGCCGACCGAGCGAGTTTCCTTTGGCGCAACCAACTTTGGAGTCGATGACGGCTCCACAGCAGCCCGGACATACACCCCAACAACTCAATGCAGCCAACGATGCGGCCCGAGAAGCCGTCGCAAAGAGACCAAATAGAACAGATCCGCTGCTCGCTCCGCGTTATCCGGCGATCGCGGGACAAAACCTGCGTGGCTTTGGCTGGGATATCGATACGGCCCAGTCCACGACGCGCGGCATGGTCTTCCCCATCGGTAGCTTTGGCCACACCGGCTTCACCGGAACCTCGGTTTGGATGGACCCAGGCTCAGATACCTACATAGTTCTGCTGTCGAACTCGATCCATACGCGAGGCAGTCCTCCGATGTCGAATCTGCGAGGTGAGGTTGCTACGGCGACGGCACAGGCCCTGGGTCTTTAGGGCCGCTCGAAGTGTTGGTAGTCGGGAGTCGTCCAGTTGCCACCCCAGCGCCAGCCACGATCCGTGAAAGCGTGCTCGGCTGGGTCCCCGGTGTGTAGGAGTCCAGGGTCGGTGCGGCTGCGGTCCAGGTAGTCCGCCGCGTTGTGCGGTTCGAAGGCGCCGCTGGCGTAGAGGCATGGGTTGAGAAGCGGATTGAGGTCGATAGCCCGACCGTAGGCGTGTGGTGACCATTGGTTGCTTCCTGGGATGGTTCGGCAATTGAACGCCGAGGTGTTGTTGTCCTCCATCGATAACTCATCGTCGCCGGCCGGGTAGTGCTCGACCGTGCGGATCTTGTCGACGGGATAGCCCAATCGATAAAGCTGGTCGAAGATCTCGATGACTTCCGGCACCAGATCTTCGTGCACGATCAGCTGGCCGCGGTGGGTCTGGCCGTCGAAGCCGATGTGGTCGACGTCGACCCGTCGCAGCTGCCTCGGTTCGACGGGGCAATCGGGCCGCCAGGTTGCGCCGAGTTCGGCGGCGGTGACTGGCGCCACGGTTCCATCGGCAGCTGGCTGGGCGCTGGCCGACGACGATGCAGGGGCTGACGGTGACGGTGCAATCGACGTTGATGGTTTGGCCGAATGAGGGGGCGGAGCGGCGGCGCACCCCGCCAGCACGACAACCGCTGAGAGCAGTTCCGCCAGCAAGGCGTTCCGCCGCGTCAATTGGGATGAGTCCTCACCGCTTGCTTCCATCCCTGCAAGGCCGCCGCGATAAGCGGTTTCGCTGGACAAGTCCGGTGCCAACGCTACCGCGACACCGGTCGCCGTGTTCGTCGGCCAGCTGTATGACCGGTTGGGGTGAGGGGTGTGGCGCGATCAGGCGGGCTAGGCTTCACCGCGCACTGCCACCGACCGATTAAGGGGGTTGTTGTGGCGGGGGAGTTGAATGTCGATCTTGTCGCGCTGCATGTTGGGAGCAACCAGGTGCTCGATGCGGTGGGTGAGGCCGCTGTGGATTTCGTTGGCCATGAGGATGGGTTGGCCGAGGCGGTGTCGGGTTGGGTTGGGTCCTCGCGACTGGCGTTGGGCGATCTGGCGGTGCGGTGGGAGGCCCGGCACGCTCAGCACAAGCTGCGGGTGGGCGGGTTGGGGTCGTGTGTGGCTGAGGCGTTGGTCAGTTACGCCGCGAATGAGGACGGTTCGGCCGGGGTGTTGGGGTCGGTGCGGGGGTCGGGGTAGCGGGTGGGGGTGTTGACTCCTGGTGATGTCAAGCGCTGGGATCTGGGTGCGATCCAGATGGTGTTTGAGACGGCCAGCGGGCGTGCTGCTACGTTGCAGCGCCTGGGGGATGGCTTGGATCAGGCGCACCGTGTTTTGGCTGAGTGGCAGGGGGAGGCGGGGGAGGCTTTTCGCGCCGATGTGGGCAGGATTCGCCGCGACATTGAGGCCGACGGTGTGGAGTCGCAGCGGGTGGCGGCGGCGGTGTCGCGTGCCGAGGCGGATGTGAGTGCGTGCAAGCGTGAGTTGGAGGATGTTGAGCGGGCCGCTGCTGTGAACGGCTGGACGATTACGTCGGATTGGCGCATCGAGGTGGGTGATACCTGGATTGGGCGCGATCCGATCGGGTTGGCCGCCGAGCAGCAGGTGTTGCAGGACGAATTGACCGCGTGCAAGGTGCATGCGCACGCTGCCGATCACGAGTTGGCCACCGCGATTGGGGCGGCGGTCGGTGAAGTCTCTTTGGATGGTGTGGGCGTCTCGCCGGGCGGTGTCGTACCGCGGCAAGGCGTGCCCGATGTGTCTGGGGGTAGGCCGCGGACGTGGCAAGAGATGCTGTTGCCCGGCGGGCCCGCCGAGGCCGGGCCAGGTGGGGTCCCGGCTGAGGGCCCGCTGGTTTCCGCGGGTGGCGGGGGTGAGCCGCCGTCGCTGCGCGACCTGTTGCTGCCGACCGAGAGGACTCAGCCAACCGGCGCTGGTGGGCAGGAGCCGGCGCCGGGCAGTGTGCCGGATCTGTTGAGCCGGGTTCACCAACCCGTTGTCTCGGGGGTGCGGCCGCCTCGGCCGAGTGCTGCAGAGGTGGAGAGGTTCAAGGCGCTGGTGCGCCCCACCATGATCGCCGATGGTGTGGCGCCGGGTCAGGTCGAGGCGCGGCTGAACGAGATTGTGGCGCGCGCCCAGCGTTGGATCGACGAGGGTATGCCCAACTATGTTGCGCCCGAGCCGCCGCGGCCGCCGGCGCCGGGGTTCGGTGAGGGGTTTGGTGATCGCTGGCGTGCGACCGAGCAGGGGATCAAAAACCTTTTCGGGCAGGGCGGGCCTGGGGCGCCTGGGGTGCTCGAGTCGTGGCAGCGGATGCTCGAGGGCACCGTCGAGACGGTGCAAAACCCGATCGGGTCGGCGATCGGGGAAGTCAAGGACGCGTTGGACTCACCCAGCCCGGCCTACTTTCTGGGCGCCAAAGTCTCCGATGCCGCCACCACGCTGCCCGGGCTGTTCTTCGGCGGCGAGGGAGCCGCTATTCGAGCAGGACTTTCTGATATTGGGCCCGGTGTGCTCGATACCGGTCCAGTGGTGTCACCGCATGCACCGATCGGCTTCGATCACCCGCCCACCTACAATCCGTGGGCAGACCAGGCGGCGTTTGATCTCAACTACGCGCACACACACGGCGGACCCACTCCAGGCCTTAGCCGGCAACTCGCTGACATGTCGACCCACTACGTCGGTGACAACCCAGACCGCGTCGTCCTGGGTAGGTTCGACGGCCAGGACGGCGGCTACATCGGCGAAGCCAGAGGCCACGGCGGAATCTACTACGACACTGGGCGGGATGCGTGGGATGCCATCGGTCACGGGCTCGGCTCCGCGGATGCCGACGCACTAGGATGGCAAGTCAACGAACAGTTCCTCCGCGGCCAAATGGAGAACGGCGTTTCGCGCATTGAATATGTGTTGAATGACCAATATCCCTCGCTGGAGGCAGTCGTGCTAAAGTTTCCAGACTCATTTTCTGCGAAAGAGATCGAGTTTCTCGTCGAGAACGCGCCAAAATACGGATATCGGCGTGTCGGCAACGCATGGGTGAGGGATTGATGGTTGACGACTTCTTGCAACAAGTGCACACGATAGTTGAACCTTTCTTGTCGGATCTGGGTTTCGCCGTCGAGAAGGTCGATAGCGATGTTGACGAGGACGGGCCGAAGGGTTCGGTTGTCTACTACCGAGGCCAAGACTGCAAAATTCAGATCTACCACTCGTCGCGAGAAGGCGAAATCAATGCGATGATCGCCCCGCTGGATGCTCCGAACGAGTATGGCCTCTACGACCGATCTGGAAAGTGGTACTACTTCAACGATTTCACTGAGATGCCCGACCTGCCCCTCGAAGAGCTCGTCCGAAAGCTCCGCGAGGAACGGACCAATTTCGACACCACCCCGAAACGGCTCGAATGGCTAAAGAGAGAGCGCATAGCCCGGTATTTTGACTCCGCACATGCGGCGATAATTGCGGACGGTGAAAGCTGATTGCATGGCCCAAGAGATTTCAGTGGTTGCTCCTTAGTCAAATGGAGAACTAGAAATCAACTTCCTGAAAGATCAAGTATTATGACGCGGCGCACGATAGTATTCTCGAAATGTACGATGTGTGATTAGGCAATATCGGCGACGTGCTTTCGCGGTGCCGCGCTCGAATTCGATCCTCAGGAAAGAGTCAAATGCGACCGATCGCTTGTCGAACGCTGTCTGAGGGTTGAATCTCCGCCAGCTCCGGTGAGATTCTGCCGTGCGAGCCTCTAGGTTTCGACGCGAAAACGTTTGCACAGGAAACGCTTCCTCTACGGCCTCAAGGATGTACGTTGCTGAAATGGGGCTGCTCAAGGGCTGATCGAGGGGAGCGGTTGTGAGCTTTGCGGTGCTGCCGCCTGAGGTCAACTCGGTGCTGCTGCTTGATGGACCGGGTCCGGTGCCGATGTTGGAGGCGGCGGCCGCCTGGGACGGGATCGGCAGCGAGCTGAGCTCAGCGGTGACGTCGTTTAGGTCGGCAATCGCAGACCTGGCGGACCAGGCATGGCAAGGCGCGGCTTCGGTGTCCATGACGACCGCAGCCGCCCGATATGTGGACTGGCTGGGTGGGGCAGCCGCTCAAGCCGAACGGTCAGCTGCCCAAGCCCGGGCGGCGGCCATCGCATATGAGGCGGCGCTGGCAACGATCGTGGACCCCGGACTGATCGCCGCCAATCGCGGCCAGCTGATTTCGCTGGTGATCTCGAACTTGTTCGGCCAAAACGCCCCAGCGATCGCGGCCGCCGAGGCTGCGTATGAGCAGATGTGGGCTCAGGATGTCGCCGCGATGAGCGGGTATCACGCCAGCGCGTCGGCAACGGTCGCGCGGTTGACCCCGTGGGCGCAAGCGCTAGAAGATCTGCCAGGCGAATTCGCCAGAGTTATCCAGCAGACCCCTACGGCGTTGGCCACTGGATTCACCCAGGTGTCCAACACCATCCTGACCGAGATCTTCGGGGCGCCGGCCGCTCCTCCCTTCCCGGCAACGGAGGCAGGGACCTTCACCGGCACGCCGTCACTGCTAACGAGATTTGAAACCGCCGCGCTGTATCCGGTAAAACCCCTCCTGAATTTGTCCGGACTCGAAACTCAACTTGCCGTGCCAAGTAATCCACTTTTGCAGCTGATTGCCAGCGACGTCCCGCCGATATCGTGGTTTATCGGCAACTCCCCACCACCGTTGTTGAACTTGCTGCTGGGACAAACGGTCCAATACACCACATCTAACGGGATGAGCGTCGTGCAGATCACGCCGGCTCAACCAACCGGCGAATACGTGGTTGCCATTCACGGTGGCGGGTTTATTTTTCCGCCGTCATTTCTCCACTGGATCAACTACTCGGTGATGGCTTACCAGACCGGCGCGACCGTTCAAGTTCCCATCTACCCGTTGCTGCAGCAAGGGGGTACCGCCGGCGTCGTTGTCCCCGCAATGGCTGGCCTCATCTCCACTCAAGTCGCTCAACACGGGGCCTCGAACGTCAGCGTGATCGGCGACTCCGCGGGCGGCAACCTCGCACTAGCGGCCGTCCAATATATGGTGAACCAGGGTGACCCCGTACCCGCGTCAATGGTTCTGCTGTCCCCGTGGCTGGACGTAGGGATGACCAATCCAAATATTGCGTTTGTCCAGGATCCCCTGCTCCCGGTTGGGCCTGCGCAACAGATCGGCAGGGTGTGGGCAGGCAATCTTCCCGTGAATGACCCTCGGGTGAGTCCGCTGTATGGGTCACTTGCCGGGCTCCCGCCGACGTACGTCTACGCGGGCAACCTGGACATACTCGCTCCGGACGTGTTTGTTCTCCAACAAAATGCCGCGGCCCTGGGTGCCCCGATCAACTTCGTACTGGCCAATGGGCAAATTCACGACTGGATTCTGCTCACCCTGGACGGTCCCCAGTACTGGCCTCAGATCAACCGGGAACTCGGTATCGCGGCATGATCGATCTGCATCGCTGAACTCGCTGCCTTGCGTGATGTCGTGACCGACAGCAAATGCGCTGCCCCACATGGTCGGCCGGGTAACGACAATGGCGTCCTCCGGCTTGCGCCATCCTTTGTCACGGCAGAACTGAATTCGTTCAGGCACGAATTCACTCAGACTGTTGCCGCTTGGATTCACGAGCTACGTCGGCGGCTTGGTGTACTTGGCGGAACAGCCGGCCCCAGTCAGGCATCCGGCCCCGAGCAGCGAGCAACGGTGCCGGGGCGCCCTGCACCTCCGGCAGGTCAAGAACAAGCCACGCCCCAAACTGATACGGTTGCACCCGCAATTGAAGCGTTTCGAGTTCGTCTTCTAGGACCACCGGAACTTTCACGAACTCTCCGGGCTGTGCTCGATCAAGCCGACGCTGAATCTCGTCGAGATCGACATCAGCAGCAAGCCGCCATCGAAGTTCCTGGCCGGTTCGGTGCGTGGACGAATAGAGCACAAGGTATTTCGCCAAGAGTTTCTCCCTCCGGTGGTGCGCGGCTACTCAGGTGCGTCGATGCAGGAAGCCGTGCAGGATCGCCTGGACGAGTTCGTCGACAATCGCCTCTTTCGGGGGCGGCCTTTCTCCGAAGAAAGTGGAACGCAGCGCAACCATGCCGACGATCATCGCCACCGTTGAGTCAGCTGGCAGGTCCGGCTGTCTCGATCGCATCCCGCGTAAGCGCATTCCCTCGGCGCTGATCTGACCGAGCGCCGCAATGGCCCGCCGGATGTCGGCGATGCCCGCGCCGGCAATTTCCTCCTCGCTGAACGATTCTGACGCTGCGAGCGTCAGGAGCAGGCCGCGATGTTCCACAATCACGTCGTAGAGCCGCTCGACAAAATGCCGGGCCAGTTCCTCTTCGTCGGTCTCCTCGGGCACGACCGCCTGCCACGTCCGGCCGAATTCGTCGACGAAGCTCGTGAAAGGAACGACGAGGGCCTGCCGAAACAGTCCAGCCTTCGATCCGAAGTGCCGGAACAGCAGGTATTCGCTGACTCCGGCGGCCTCGGCGATTTCACGCGTCGTGGTGGTGCGGTAGTCCTGGCGGGCGAACAGCTCGCGGGCGGCATCGAGCAGGAGTCTGCGCGGCTCGCCGCGGGGCCGTCGGATCGCCGGACCCGACCTGTGTGCCACGGCGTTCACGATAGTCGGCCTTGACCGTCCTTATAGAATAGTGTCCACTATTAACGTGGGCGCAGTCATCATGCTTGGCACACTGTTTGGGCTGATCGCTCTCATCGTTGGCTTGGTCGTTTACTTCGACCCGGAAGCGCGTGGTGGCGCGCGTGACGAGCAATGAGCGCCGAGTTGACGCCCTTGCTGACGGCGGCGGTTGTCTTCGGCTGGGGCAGCGGCATCCTGTTCACCGCAATTGGTGTGTATCTGAGCATCCGCGGCCGTCGCATCCACCCACTGCTACTGCTCTGCATCTCGGCGATCTCGTTCTCGTGGATCGAGGCTCCGTACGACTGGGCGATGTACGCGCAGTTCCCTCCCGCTTTGCCTCGCATGCCGTCGTGGTGGCCGCTGAACATGACGTGGGGTGGGCTGCCTTCGTCCGTGCCCGTCGGCTATATCGGCTATTTCGTGATGCCCGCAGTTGTCGGCGCCCCGCTCGGGCGATGGTTGAGTGCGCGGTTCGGCTGGCGTAGGCCAATCACCCTGCTGACCGTCGGCCTCGCCGTTGGCTTCTGCTGGGCCTTCGTTTTCAACGCGTTAATTGGCGCCCGGCTCGGCGTATTCCATTACGGCTACGTGATTCCCGGGCTTGCAATCTTCGAGGGGACCAAGCACCAGTACCCGATCTATGACTCCCTGGCGTTGGGTGCGCAGATCATGGTGTTCACGTATCTGCTGGGCCGCACGGATTCCAAGGGGCGAAATGTCATCGAGATGTGGGCGCGCAAGAAATCGACGGGCCGTCTGCAGTCGTCAGTCCTATCCATCGCTGCGGTCATCGTCATCGGAAACCTGCTCTACGGGGCGGTCTTTGCGCCCCACCTGGCTACGAAGCTGGGCGGTTGGGTGACCTCGGGACCAGCCGAGCAGCTGTTCCCCGGCGTACCGAACCAACCCCGGTAGGGCCGATACCGGGCGCGGCCGCCCGTCAAGGCCAGGTAAAGACCAGTTATCGATTCCTCATCATCTTCAAAGTGTCGCAGCAGTTTCGAGCACTGGGATGCCACACTGCGACTGCGCGTTAATGAAACAGGAGGCAGTGTTTCGATGCGAATGGTGCGAATGCTTGGCTGGGCCGCGCTTGTCGCCGTTCTTTGCGTACCGAATCCACTGCTGGCAGCTCCCGCGCATGCCGCACCGACGTGCGGGGTCAACCTGAGTGCCCCAGAGATCCAAAGCGCGATCAGCTCGCTGCCGGCGCTGCCGCAAAGTTACCCATGGAACACCAACCCAAAAAGCTTCGATCCGAGCAGCAATTACAACCCGTGCACAACCCTCTCGGCGGTCATCATCACCGTCGAAGGAGCGACCGGCGGTTCGCCGGATCTGGCATTGCTCTTCCACAACGGCACTTTCGCCGGGGTAGGGACGCTCAAGGCATACCCTTTCACCACGATCAACGGGGCTCAGACAACTGACGACACCGTCGCCCTCAACTACAAAGACGACCGGAACGTCTGTACCGCATGCACCGGTCCGGTCACCACCGTGAGGTATCAGTGGCAACGCGACCATGTCGCGATGTTGGACCCCGCGCCCACGTGGTGAATCCCACGAAGCGACGTCTAATCCCGGCTTTGCAAGCTGGCAAGCTTCCGAATTGTTTGAATTTCACTGTCCTGAAAGGGCCGTCCATCGGGGAGTAGGAGGTCGCTGAACCATACTCTCGGCGGCTTGGGGTACGGGTGATCCCACGAATCCCACGGCAGGTAGGTTTGAGTCTTTCCGGCAACCAAACCCCAATTGAACGCACCAACGTTGTGCCGCTTCGCAATTGGCAGGATTCCCTCGACCGTGCTGCCCTTAGACCGAGCCAGATACTCGGTGCAAAGGATCGGCCGCCCCAGCGGAGAAAGTTCGGCGATCCGGTTCTCGAAGTCGGCTGGGGCGGCATAGCTGTGGAATGTGATCACGTCCGCGTTGTCGAGTTGAATGCCACTGATTGTGCTGCGGCGCCCCGGATCTCCCCAGCTTCCTTGCCAGACGCCACTCGTCAATGGCTGAGCAGGATCAACCGCGCGCGCCCACCGAAACACTTGCGGGAGCAATTCCGCGACAAGCTCGAGCTTGTCTTTCCTCTCCACCTTCCGGTACACGCGCGCGGGATTGTCGGGCTCATTCCACAGGTCCCAACCCAAAACGCGGTTGTCACTACGGAATTGGCTCAACACTCCCGTGACGTAGTCGTGTAGAACGCCGCTGTACCGGCGATCGCCGAGGTGTTCAGCACCCGGGCTCTGCACCCAACCGGAGTTGTGCACTCCAGGTCGTGGCGCACGCTGCGGACCCAGCCTGGGGAACGGGTCCCAACAGGAGTCAAACAAGACAAACAATGGTTTGATGCCGCGGTTGGCGGCGATGGCGACGAACTGCGCCAGACGGCCTTGGAAACCTTGGCGATCCTGGGCCCACAGCTGATCGTGGAGGAAGACCCGCACAGTGTTGAACCCGTGCGACCGCGCGACCCCCAGCTCGGCATCGATGCGCCGGGGGTCATAGGTGCCGGGCTGAAACATCTCGAGCTGATTGATGGCGTTGGAGGTGATGTAGTTCGCGCCGACGAGCCAGCCTTGCGCCTGATACCAGCTATGGGCACGCTCGGCGGGCCACCGGCCCGCTTCGGCCGAGGCACGCGGCGCTCGGGCAACTGCCGTGCCGAGTGCCAGCGCCAGCGGTAGCTTCAGGGCGGTTCGGCGCTGCACGAACAGACGATAAAGTCGCCGGCCACCGTCTCCGGCCTTGCTCGGCAACGTGTTTCGTCTTGCTTATCCATTCGCAATGATTTCGTTGTGCCACAGCGTCTATGGCGACGCCAGCCGATCGTGGAAACCCGGCCCGGCCTCCGGCGTCACATTGCGCGCGGTGATCTCTTCGCCGCAGCGGGCGCACACCAAGCGGGGATCGACGAACTCCCCGCAACTGTGGTGGCGCAGCACAATTGGTGGGCCGCCTGGGTGCGGCAAATGCTCGTCCCCCCACCGCATAAGGACGACGATTGCTCCGAATAGGTCGTGGCCTGCCTCGGTGAGCCGGTACTCATGACGCTCGGGATCCCGCGAGTACGGCACCCGGTCCAGCAGGCCCACATCAACGAGCATCCGCAGTCGCGACGACAGCGTGGGCCGCGGAATGTTGAGGTTGCGCACAAGCTGACCGAAACGCTGCACCCCGAAGAACGCCTCGCGCAGGATAAGCAGTGTCCAGCGCTCGCCGACCAGCTCGAGTGCGCGGCCGACCGACTCGCCTTCGAAGCGGTGCGACAGATCGGCGGCGGCCATAGTTCAGTAACTGTACCTGGTTCAATTGCTGAACCATCGGTGGTATCTTAGCTTCGATGAATCAGAGCGACACCGAGATCGAGGCCATCGCCGAGAAAATTGCGCTGTCGGCTTGGGAGATGTCCGCAGAGATCGACCGCGACCGCCGACTTCCCGACGGGCTGGTGGCGCATCTAGCTGAGGCCGGGTTACTGCGTGCCACCATGCCGCGTGAGGTGCGGGCGCTGGAGCTGTCGCCCGGGCCGGCGCTGCGGTGCGCCGAAGTTGTAGCGCGCGGCGACGCCTCGGCAGGATGGTGCGTGTCAATCGCGATTACCAGCGCCCTGCTGGTCGCCTATCTGCCGGCGTCGAGCCGTGACGAGATGTTCGGCGACGGGCGGGGTGTCGCTGCGGGGGTATGGGCGCCGCGCGGCACGGCGCGGTCGGTCGACGGCGGTGTCGTGGTGTCCGGGCGTTGGCCGTTCTGCAGTGGGATCAACCACGCCGACATGATGTTCGCCGGCTGCTTCGTCGATGAAAAACGCGTGCCATCGGTCGTGGCACTGCACAAAGACGACCTGCAGGTCCTGGACACCTGGCACACACTGGGCCTGCGCGGCACCGGCAGCCACGACAGCGTTGCCGACGAGGTCTTCGTGCCCGCCGATCGCGTGTTCTCGGTGTTTGACGGACCTACCATCGATCGGCCGCTGTACCGCTTTCCGGTGTTCGGCTTCTTCGCGCTGTCGATCGGCGCCGCCGCCTTGGGCAATGCGCGCGCCGCCATCGACGAGCTGGTCGAGCTGGCCGGCGGCAAGAAGGGACTCGGTGCGACGCGCACCTTGGCGCAGCGTCCGGCGACCCAAGCGGCGGTGGCCACGGCCGAGTCGGCCCTGGGCGCCGCCCGCGCGCTGTACTACGAGGCGATCGACGAAGCCTGGCGGGCCAGCCAGCAACCGGAACCGGTACCGGTGGCGATGCGCAACCGGCTCCGGCTGGCGGCCACGCACGCGGTACGGACCTCGGCCGACGTGGTGCGCACCATGTACGACATCGCCGGCGGCACCGCCATCTACGACGCAGCACCGCTGCAACGTCGGTTCCGAGACGCGTTCACGGCCACCGCCCATTTCCAGGTCAACGAGGCGTCGCGCGAGCTGCCCGGCCGCGTCCTGCTGGACCAGCCCGCCGACGTGTCGATGCTGTGAGCGGTATCGAAGTCGTCCTACCGTTCTGGCTCGACCGGCCCGACCTCGAGGCAATCGACGGCGCGCAGGCCGCGTCCGACGCCGGCTTCGACACGGTGTGGATTGGCGAAATGGCCAAAGACCCGGGAGGCCGGGCAACTCTCCACGCGTTAGTCCAGGAGATCTGAGTCGTGACCATTAGCAACACCGTGTGCCGTCTGGCCGCCCGTCCGATTGGCCTGCCCACACCCTCGAACTTCGAGGTCATCGATGAGCCCGCCGGGCATCCGGCCGAGGGCGAGTTCCTGGTGCGGGTGGAGTACCTGTCGGTCGATCCGGCGATGCGGACGTGGATGAATGCGGGTCGCTCGTACGTGCCGCCCGTCGAGATCGGCGAGGTAATGCGCGCCGGCGGAATTGGGCGCGTCATCGACTCGCGTCACCCGGATTTCGCGGCCGGCGACGAGGTATATGGCATGTTCGGGGTGCAGCGCTATGCGGTTTCCGACGGGAGTGGCGTGACTGCGGTGGACACCACCGTCGCACCCGCGCCGGTACATCTGGGCGCTCTCGGGATCAGTGGCCTGACGGCCTATTTCGGACTGCTCGATATTGGCCGGCCGCGGCCGGGTCAGACCGTCGTCGTCTCCGCGGCCGCCGGTTCGGTGGGCAGCATCGCCGGCCAGATTGCCCGGATCAACGGCTGCCGCGCGGTCGGCATCGCCGGCGGCGAGGACAAGTGTCGCTGGCTGGTCGACGAGCTCGGATTCGACGCCGCCATCGACTACCACGCGAGCAATCTGCGCGCACAGCTAAAGACGCATGCACCCAATGGAATTGACGTCTTCTTTGACAACGTCGGGGGAGCGGTCCTGGAGGCTGTGCTGTCGCGGCTGGCTCGTGGCGCGCGCGTCGTGATCTGCGGCGCCATCTCGCAATACAACGCCGCCGGCGAGTTACGGGGACCGGCCAACTACATGCAGCTGCTGGTCGCGCGGGCATCCATGACCGGCTTCGTCGTCTTCGACTACGCCGACCGATACGCCGAAGCCGTTGCGCAGCTGGCGAATTGGCTGCGCGGTGGTGAGTTGCGTTCGCGTGAGCAGGTGGTCCACGGCGACGTCGGCGACTTTCCCGACGTCCTGTTGGCGTTGTTTCGCGGTGATAACACCGGCAAACTGGTGCTCGCGCTCGACGGCCGCTCCTAGCGTGGCAAATATCAGCCAATGAGCTGCGTGAGCCAGCTTGGATCCTGCAGGTTCACCGACTTCTTGCCATCCCACACAAACGGCGTGCCCTGAGCATTCAGGCCCGCCAGCGTCGCGTCGGCGTTTGCGGTCTTCGTCTGGGCGGTGCCGAGGTCGTTTCCTGCCTTGATGCAGCTGATCACCGAGGCAGTGGCGCCGACGGTTTGAGCCAGATGGGCCAGTTCGGCATCGGTGCGATCGGCTGCGGCGCCCTCCTGAGGCTGAAAGTCGCTGGCGAATAGGCCTGAGTAGAAGTTGGCGTAGATCTTCGGGTCGTTTTGTCCTGCGACGCAGTATGTGGCCGCCACCGCGCGGGTCGAGTAGTTCTTGCTGTGCGACTGGTCGTCGAGGAAGTTGAGCAGGTGATAGCGCACCGCGAGTTTCTTGTTGTCCACGGCGGCGTCGATCTCGCTTGCGTACGACCTGATGAAGGCGCCGCAGGGTGGGCAGATCGGTTCGTTGAACACGTCGATCGTTGCGGATGCCACGGGGCTGCCGACCAACACACCGTCATCGAGAACGCGCAACGCAACCGCGTCTGCCGGCGGCGCCGGCGACGATGTCGTCCGACGCGGCGTGGATGCCTGCCACGGATGGGTAAGGGCGATGACCAGCCCACCGGTGACGGCCACTACAACGGCAACCGCCGCGCCTACCCAGATCCACGGCTTGCGATTGCTTGGCGCAGGCGCTGGCTGACCCCATAGCGGCGCCCCGCCGCTACCCGCGCTGCCGCCCCAAGCGGGGGGCCCGGCCCAGGACGTCGGCTGCGGCATTGGTCCCGACGCATACGGCGACCCCGGAGCCGACGGCGCGTGCCACGGACCCTGGGTAGGCGGCGCATGCGGGGCCGCGGCAAAACCACTCGGCGCAGGGGTGGCAAACCCGGGCGGCAACTGAGCTACCTGGCTGCGCTGCAATATGTCGGTCGCACGATCCTGATCTGGTGTGGCCAGCGCCGCATAGGCGGCCGCTGACAGGTCGCCACACGTGGCGTAGCGGTCCGCGGGATCTTTTGCCATGCCGCGGGCGATCACGCCGTCGAAGGCGACCGGAACGCCTGGCCGGACGGCGCTGGGCCGCGGGATGGCCTGGCTGAGATGCGCGCCCATCACACTGAGCTGGTCGCCACGGTACGGCGGGGACCCGGTCAAACATTCAAACAACACACAGGCCAGGGCGTAGATATCGGCCCGATACGTTACTTCGGACTCACCGAATCGCTCCGGGGCCATGTAGTAGAGCGTGCCCACCGTGCTGCCCAGCTGCGTGAGCTTCTCGTCGGACGTGGCGCTGGCAATCCCGAAATCCACCAGATAGGCGAAGTCGTCGGCGCTGACCAGAATGTTCTCCGGCTTTACGTCGCGATGCGTCACCCCGGCGGCGTGCGCGGCGTCGAGTGCCGAGCCGATCTGGCGGATAACTGCCACGGCACGCGGCGGGGTCAGCGGCCCGTAGCGTTTCAACATGGCGGCCAGGTCCTTGCCGTCGATCAGGCGCATATCCACGTAGAGCTGCCCGTCGATCTCGCCATAGTCGTGAATCGGCACCACGTGCGGTTCCTGCAGCCGGCCCGCGGTGCGAGCCTCGCGCTGCATGCGAGTGCGGAAAACGGGATCGCGAGAGAGCGTCTCCGACATCAGTTTCAGCGCCACCACTCGCTCACGGACCGTGTCCTCGGCCTCGTAAACGTCGCCCATGGCGCCGCGCCCCACCAGGCGCCGCAGCCGATACGGCCCGAACTGCGAGCCCTCCCGCGAACCCGCGGTGTCACCCATCGCCGACTCTCTCCTCACCCCGCGGTGGCGGGCCAGGCATAAGGCTAGGTCATCATCCTCGATCCGACGACAGCCAGGACACGCGAGTACCCTCCAGCGCCATGGGGAAGCCGCGATGAGTGCGGGTCTCTTCGGACTCCTGGACGACGTCGCGGCGCTGGCCCGGCTAACCGCCGCCTCCGTTAACGGCGTCGGCCCCGCGGCCGGCCGTGCCGCCGCAAAAGCCGCCGGAGTGGTGATTGACGACACCGCGGTGACGCCGCAGTACGTACACGGGATCAGCGCCGAGCGCGAGCTGCCGATGATCAAGCGCATCGCGATCGGATCGCTGCGCAACAAGCTTTTGTTCATCCTGCCCGGCGCATTGCTGCTCAGTCAGTTCCTGCCGTGGCTGCTGTTCCCGATCCTGATGCTCGGCGCCACCTACCTGTGTTACGAAGGCGCCGAGAAAGTTTGGGCCACCATCCGCGACACTGACGGCCACGCCCCGCAAGTGGAAACCGAGCGCCACATGGTGACCGCCGCGATCCGGACCGACTTCATCCTGTCCGCCGAAATCATGGTGATCGCCCTCAACGAGGTAGCCGACCTGCCGTTCCTGCCGCGGCTCGTCGCCCTGGTCGTCGTTGCCCTGATCATCACCGCCGCGGTGTATGGCGTGGTCGGCGTCATCGTCAAGATGGACGACGTCGGCCTGCGTCTCACCCAGACGGCATCCCGATTCGCGCAGCGGGTCGGGCGGGGCCTCGTTGTCGCGATGCCGAGACTGCTCGCAACGCTCTCCGCGGTCGGGACGGTGGCAATGCTCTGGGTGGGCGGCCACATCCTCCTGGTGGGCAGCGATCATCTCGGCTGGCACGCCCCGTACGGCGTGCTGCACCACGCCGCGGAGCAGCTACGTCATGCCGCCCATTCCGTCGGTGCCGTGCTGGCCTGGTTGGTTAATACCGGCGTGTCTGCGGTGCTTGGCTTGATCGTCGGAGCCGTGGTCGTTGCCCTCGTGCACTTGGTTCGGGCCGGCGGGCGACGGCTTTACGTGCCGCAGAAGGTGCGGTAGGCGCCGAAATCCTCCGGGGCCGGAGTCGCATAGCGCTCCAGGCCGGCGCACTCGTCATACGGGGCGGACACTGCGGCAAGGAGCCGTTCGAGCGGTTCGATATCGCCCGCCGTCGCCGCCGTCAGCGCTTCCTCGACCAAATGGTTGCGCGGAATGTAGATCGGGTTGACCCGGTCCATCAATACGGCATCCGGACCCAGGGCGCGCCAGCGCGACAACCAACCGTCGAACCGCGCGAGATCGGGGAACAGCCCGCGTGCCGGTTCGGTGTCGCCGCGGGCCGCGTGGCTGAGGTGACGGAAGAACGAGGTGTAATCGACGCGGCTGTCCCGCAGCTGGACAAGCAACTCGTCGATCAGCGGCGTCGCGACCTCGGCCGCGCCGTCCGCCGGTAAGCCAAGCTTGGCCCGCATGCCCGATGACCAGGTGTCGCGGTATTGATAGGTTTCGCCAAATGCGTTCTGCGCGAGTGCGATTGCTTCCTCGACATCGTCGGAAATCAAGGGCAGCAACGTCTCTGCGAACCGGGCAAGGTTCCACTCGGCGACAACCGGCTGATTGCCGTAGGCGTAGCGTCCCCAGAAGTCGATTGAACTGAAAACGGTTTCGGGGTCGTAGGCCTCCATGAACGCGCAGGGGCCATAATCGATGGTTTCGCCGGAGATCGTCACGTTGTCGGTGTTCATGACCCCGTGGACGAAACCGATCAGCATCCACTGGGCCACCAGGGACGCCTGCACCGCGACCACCGCTTCGAACAGCGCGAGATAGGGGCGCTTGGCCTGCGCAGCACTTGGATGGTGACGGGTGATCGCATGGTCGGCGAGGCGCCGCAACAGATCGACATCACGGCTGGCTGCGGCATATTGGAAGCTGCCCACCCGCAAGTGACTGCTCGCGACGCGGACGAGCAAGGCGCCCGGCAGTTGTCGCTCCTCACGCTCGACCAGTCGCCCCGTCCTTACGACGGCCAAGGATCGCGTCGTCGGGATACCCATCGCGTGCATCGCCTCGCTGACGATGTATTCGCGCAGCATCGGTCCCACCACCGCGAGGCCGTCACCACCGCGCGCGAATGGTGTGTGGCCGGAACCCTTGAGGTGGATGTCGCGAAGCCGCCCCTCGGTGTCGGTGAGCTCGCCCAAAAGCAGCGCGCGCCCGTCGCCCAACCGCGGGACGTAACCGCCGAATTGATGCCCCGAGTAGGCCTGGGCTACCGGAACCGCGCCCTCGGGTACCAGGTTGCCTGCCAAGAACCGCAGCCCCTCGGGACTGCGCAGCCAGGCGGCGTCGAGACCGAGCTGGGCCGCCAGCGGCTCGTTGAGCACGAGCAACTGCGGGTCGGGTGGCACCTCGGCTTGCCAGCGGATGGCCAGCTCCGGCAACTCACGGGCGAAGCGGTCCTGCAGCGGGACCGTCACGTCCGGTGCCGTATGAAGTTCGGGACTCACTCCGCCCACACTACGGAGACGACCCAAACCGCTACATATGTACGCCGATGGCTTGCTGGATCAAATCGCGGGCACGGTCGAGCATCGAGGCGAACGGTCCAACGGCGAAATTCAACTTCGCCGATTCCACACCGGCGTGCGGCCGGGTCGGCGCGATAGCCTCAGCGACCTTCACGACGGTTCCCATTCGCTTGAGGTCGTCGACGCCGACTTCCCGCTGCAACTGCGCGAACTCCCGGGTCTCCTCGTGCTCGGCGTGGGCCAGTATCGCTTTACGCAGCTTGGATAGTTCGCGAATGAATTCCGGCGAGGTGATGTCGAGGCTTTCGATCTTGGATAGCTGCTCCTTGGCGTCATGCTCTTCATGCAATAGGCCATCAACAATCGCGTCGCCATCGTCGACCTCGCGGCGCAGGCGCGGATGCACCACCATCTCCTCGGCCGTTTCGTGTACCGCAAGCAATTGGCGTAACTCAATGAACGGCTTTTCGCGTGCCTGTGGATCCGACGCATGCAGCACCTCGTCGAACATGTCCTCGATGAGGTCGTGCTGTGCTTTGAGAAACCCGATGACTTCTTCGGGCGTTTGAACCATCATTTCGGCCACGCCGAAACACCTCCTACGGAGGAGAGTTAAGGACCGCGGGCGGGGGGCTTCGCACCGCTGAGCGCCGCATACCCGGGCAGGCGTGCGCTAAAACGCCCAACCGTATTCGGTTGGTCAGAAGCCTGCAACGAGATTGTTGCTTTGGGGGCAATAGGTGCGAACGGAAATGGCTACGTAGTCATTGGCGACGTCGCTGAACGCCGGACTGTTCGTCCGAAACTCCGCGACGATCTGTTGCACCGTCATCCCCTGGCGGATGTTCAGGCAAACCATCTTGCCGTTGTAGACGGCGGCATCGGGGTTGGCGAACGAGATGCCCCGGTCGCCCAGGTCCTGGATGTACTTGTTGTCCTGATCCGGCGTGGATGTGATGGAGGCAGGGTCCGGCGCCGTAGTTGTCGCCGATGCGGTTGGTGCTGCCGGTGCCTGCGTGGGCTTGGCTGGGGTCGGCGACCTCGTTAAAGCCCAATGTCCCAATACGATTGCCCCGGCGAGGCCGACACCGACCATCAGCATCGCGGTGGCTCTGCCCCACGTTGAGCGCCAGGTCTCTCGGGCGGCCGGGGGTTCGCTCGGAATCTCGTCGTTCTCGACGTTCTCGTAGACGTCCGCAACGACATCTTCTCCGCGCGACCACGCGACTTCCACGGCGTCCGTGGGCGCGGGGTTGGGCACCGCAACGGTCTCGCCGCTGTCTACTGCGGCGGTTGCCGCATCTGTTTCGTTGCCAGCCGAACCCGGCTCGACCATGACGGCCATGGTAGCCACGTTTCGATGTCCCGGCACCGACCGCAGGTCTAGGTCAGGCGGCGGTTGCGCCACCGTCGGATCCGGCCCGTCGGCATTTGAATTGCGCCCATCACCGAACTCATCGACGAGGCCACGGACTTGGCGTGGGCCCTGGGTTCGCCGGCTGGGGGGCAACTGCCTTCCCACCAGGTCGGCTGTAACAAGGCCGTCGTCACCGGAATCGCGGTGTCAACGCTGTTGCGCCCCCACTCGCACGCTCGATCGATCGCGGCGACCGACGGCGCCAGGTTGATGGCGGACAATGTTGGTTCGAAGCGAACCAGGTGATCGACGTAGGGCAGGTTGCGCACCATCTGCAACTGGATCGCCTGGGTGATCGGGGCCAGCCACATGTGCCGGGAGTCCCATTGCGGATGGAAGCAGTCGAAGGCCAGATAACACGCGTTGCGACTGCCGAGCTTGCCGTCACGTACTCGCTTCCACGCCAGTTCGATCGGGACGTTACTGGCTGCGCCGCCGTCGACGATCGCCGCGATCTCGTGGTCTGCACACAGGTCGTCGAGGATTCCGACCATGCGCGGGTCGCCGGTTTCGTGGTGCAGCACGCCCGGGATGGCCGATGAGAACGATGCCGCGTCGACCACGTCGAAGTCGAAGTCCGGGTCGTCACCGGTAACGATGATCGGCTTCACCACCCGCAAGTCGATGAACGCCGCCACTTGCCACATGCGGGCCCCCACCACCGGGCCGATGCCGATCGGCCGGAACGGCAGCGATCGCAACTGCAGCGCCGCCAGTTCAGGGCGGCGGAACCGCGACGGCAATGCCGCATAGGGCTGCCGGCGCACGCCGGCGACGACGACGTCGAACGGTATCGCCAGGTCCGACATGCGCATCCGTTCGCCGTCGGCACGGCTGAGCATGGCGAGCGCGAACTGGTCGAAGCGCAGCGCGAAGAGGCCGGCCAGGCCATGACGGCGGCGCAGCCGCTCGGGTCCGAGGATGGCCCGATAGGACACCGTCTTCGCCCACTGCACGTACTCCTCGATCGGCACCGGCAGCTCGCGGGCCACCAGGCTGCCGATGATCGACCCGAACGACGCGCCGATCATGTAGTCGGGCAACTGGCCGACCTCCAGCAGCCGCTGTATGCCGCCGATGTAGACGAAACCCGCACCGCCACCGCCGCCGAGAATCGTGACGAGCTTCTTGTAGCCCACCTCGGCATCCAGTTCGTCGGGGGAGAAGTCGTTGCCGTGGCGCTCGATGAGGACTCGCCGCTGATCGTCCTGGTCGGCCGCGAGTCCGCCCAGCACGTCGCGGGCCGCCTTCAAGGCGGTGACCGGATCTGGCTCCTCGCGCAGCGGTCCGTACAGGGCGTCGGTCACCCTGGACCGCCACGGCGCGACCTCGGCGCCCACCGAGATGTCCCCGCGCCCGCGGGTTCCGCCCGGACCCGCGGCCCCCGGCTCGAAATCGGTGAGTCTGGCGAAGTTGAGGATGTAGCGCAGCTGGCGCACGTCCTCACCGCTCAGCACGTCGGGGTTGGCAAGGTGCTGCCGGACGAGCCGGTTCTCCATCTTTTGCAGCAGCAGATTCGGCTCGGTCGAAGGGAGGTCGACCGTATCGAGGGACGCATCGGTGTCACGGGTCTCGTCGTCGATCGCCTCGATTTCATGGACCAGGTCGAGCGCGTTGCCGCGACGACCCAAGCGGCTGCGCACCGCGTTGACCAACGGGAACTGCATGAGCATCAGCGTCCCGGCACGGGAATGGTGGGCAGAGCTGAGCTACCCGGCCAGCACCCCAACGGGCTGATCCCTTTGTTGATGGCAGCCGTAATACAGTTCTGCACAACAACATTGGGGTCGTTGCTGATCGAGCGGGACAGGATTTCGTTTGCCTTCGCCTGCGCCTCGGCGGTCCTTTGGGCCTCCACCGCGATCGAGGTCTGGGCACGCTGCTGGTTGAGCTGATTGATCTTGTCCTCGGTGCCCTGGTCGTACTGGATGGTGGGCACGTTGACGTCGAAGATGTCGACCTGGCCGCCGACGTCCTGGCGCATGATGTCGGCCGCGCGCTTGGCCAGCGAAGGCAGCGGGGAGACGTCGAGATTCTGCGGGTCCAGGGGATTGAACGCGGCGAACACCTCGTTGAGCGCGACCGACAGATTCCGTTCAATCAGGTTGACGCGCACGTTGTCGAAGGTCTTGTACTGTTGGAACAGTTCTGGGGCGGCGTGCTGCTTGAGCTGCCAGCGGATGCTGACGTCGGCCAGGGCGGTGGATTGATTGCCCAGCCGCACCATGATGCGCTCGTCGTGGTTACCGACTTTGACGTACTTGTCGATCTGAATCGCGCCGTCCATCTGGTGAGTCATCTGCCAGGGCCACTTGGCGTGGAAGCCGTTGTTCAGGCTTACCCCCGTCGGGCGGCCGAAGGTGGTGACGATCGCGATCTGCCGGGTCCCGACGATTGTGAAGCAGCCCCACAAGAAAAACAGCACCGCCGCTGCCAGTGCGCCTATCGTGACTGCTTTGGCGCGGGAGCTTTGTCCCGTCCGTTTGAGCAGCCAGAACAAGCCCGCAACGCCGGCGACGATCAAGCAACCGATCAACAGCACAATCTGCCACGTCATCCTTAGACTCCTTCTGCAGGTGGTAGAGGCAGCCTAGGCTGCAGGCCATGTCGATCGATCGTGCCGCAGTGATTGCGGGCAGCATCCGGCTAGCCTCGGGCATCTCGTTTCTCGTCGACCCCATTCGTGCAAACAAGCTTTGGGGCGATCCGGACGACCAGACGGCGACCGCGCGACTGCTGTTGCGGTCAATGGGATACCGCGACGCATTGATCGGTGGCCTGCTCGCGACGGCAGCGCTGCGCGGCAAAAGCACCCGCGGTTGGTTTCTTGCCTCCGGCGGCGCCGACGCGGCCGACTTGCTTGGCGGGCTGAGCGTTCATCGCGAGCTGAAGCCCACGCAGCGAATCATCGGTGTCGGCGGCGCCGTGATCGGCATTGGCGTTGGGCTTTGGGGTGCAGCGCGCCGACGCGGCGTGCATGGTCGGCGGGCGCTCGACACGAGCGATCAGTAGCGGCATAGCGCGCTACGTATCGATCGAAAATCATTGGGCTGCTGTGGATCTGGTGCACGACGGCCGTGTGCTTGGTTCGACGCCGCAGCTGCGCACCCCGTGGTTAGCGGGCCACCGCGAACGCCAGCAGCACGAACATCGCAATAAGAACCGCCACGCGCAGCCAGTGCAATCGATCCCACCGGCGCGCGAGGTCACGCGGAGCTTCATCGCCATCCGACCACCGGCCGATCCGATTGTTGATCGGCACCATCATCGTCACTGTCAGCAACACGACCAGGGCCATCAGGACCGCCGACGTCGTGATCAGCCAATTGCCTGACATGACAACCGCCGCGGCGATCAGCACGACAAGCGTCGCCATATACCAGAACGGCATCACTCGGCCCAGCACGCGGCTGCCGTCGCTGCGAGCCCGGCTGAAGGCGTCGTCGTCCAGCCGGTCGAAAATCGGGTTGGTGAAAGCGGCGACGGCGATCTCGACGCCGACCATGGGACCGGCGATCAATACTGCAAGAGTTTCTCCGATGGCTTGCATGTCATCGACCCTCCCTCGCGATGCTGGCAAGGAGCAAGTCGCGAAGGCGTTGCGCGCCTGACCATGCTGTCACGTTGGAACCATCGCACTCCGGGATCGGTACGCTCAGCCTGTGCCGGACACGTCATATGCACCCTGCGGCGATCTGAGTCTTGCCTACCAGGTGTTTGGCGAGGGACCGGTCGAGCTCGTCTTCGCCGGGTCGTTCGTCAGCCACGTCGAGTTGTTTTGGACCATGCCCGAATTCAGGGCCTTCATGGAGAAGCTGTCCACGTTCTGTCGGGTCGTGCTGTTCGACAAGGCCGGCGTCGGATTGTCGGATCCGGTCCCGCAAGTTCGCACGCTGGATGATCGGGCGGCCGAGATCGAGGCAGTCATGGATGCCGTCGGCTTTGAAAAGGCCGCCCTCCTCGGCGTCAGCGAGGGCGGACCGGCCTCCATCGTGTTCGCAGCAACGCGACCGGAACGAACCCGGGCCTTGATCCTCACCGGTACGTCGTCGTACGTGCCCGGCTTTCACGGATGGGACGACCTCGACAGCGACCCGGCCGAGCTGCGGGCGCGTGTCGTCCCTGAACTGGGTGAGGAATACGCGCCATCGACCGAGCAGATCGCTTACGCACAGGAATTCGGCCGTGCCATCCGTTTTGCCTGGGGCAGTGGTGCGGCGCTCAAGTGCATGCTGCCATCGGTTCAATCGGTGCGCCAGCTCGGCATGCTGGAGCGGATGAGTGCGAGCCCCGGGATGGCGCGCGCGACTCTTGAAGCGGCGTTTCGGATCGATGTCAGACCGATCCTGCCGACGATCACCGCGCCAACCCTTGTCGTCCATGCCGCCCATGACCCCGGCGTTCCGGTGCAGTCGGGCCGGTATCTCGCCGCCCACATTCGTGGTGCGCGAATGCTCGAGATCGACGGTACCGATCATGCGCCCTGGTTTACCGAGCCCGACAGGATCGTGGCCGAGATCGAAGAACTGCTTACCGGCAGCCACTCCGCGCCCGCGCAGTCACACCGCGCGCTGCGCACCGTGCTGTTCACCGACATCGTCGCGTCCACCGAACGTGCTGCGGCGACCGGCGACGAGCGGTGGCGCGCGGTGCTGCAGCGCCTTGGTGAGATGACCACGGAACTGGCCGAACGATCCGGCGGCACTGTAGTCAAGAGCACCGGCGACGGCCACCTCATGACGTTCGACGGCCCGACACAGGCCATCCGTTGCGCCGGAGCCCTGTGCGCTGAGGCCGAGACGCTGGGCATCCAGATCCGCGCTGGCGTTCACACCGGCGAGTGCGAGCTGCTGGGCGACGACATCGGGGGGATCGCCGTGCACATCGCGGCGCGCATACTCGGCCAGGCCGGTGCGGGTGAAATCGTGGTGTCCCGCACCGTCCGTGACCTCGTCGTCGGATCGGGCACCGGCTTCGCGGACCGCGGCACCGTCGAACTGCGGGGCGTGCCCGGCACCTGGCAGCTGCTGGCCGTCGATCGGCACGACGCGCAATCGCCCGAGGCAAGGCTGGCGTCCACGCCCACCCCCGGCCCTCGAACCGCGATGCGCCGCTCGGATCGCGCGGTGGCGGTAATGGCCAAGCGCACCCCCTGGATCTTGCGCGGGTTCGCGCGTCTCGCTCCGGCCACGGGGCGGCAATCGCGATGACGCTGGGAGGATCAGCGCAGGAATCGCCCCAACACGCGCCGCAGCACACCCGACCCGCCGGTGGGCGGTTGCCGGTGGGCATACGGCCACGGCCGGTTGCGCTCCGGCACTGACGATGCCCGTTGCTGTTTGAGCTGCATCCTCAGGTGCTGGCGCAGCTCGTGCAGCTCGGGGTCGGTCCACCGGTTGTTCGCCTCGATGGGGTCGGCGGTCAGATCGTAAAGTTCCCATTGATCGTCGAGCGGATCGGTGCGATACGCCTCGCCGCCAACGCCGTTGGTAGCCAGGTGACGCACTCCGGGCTCGGTCCAGGTAGCCGGGTCGTCGAAAGAGCGGACCAGCTTCCATAGATGCCCCGCGCCGCCGATCGCATCCGTGTCGTCCACGCGTACCACCAGGCCCTCGAAGTTGGCGGCCACATGCGCGGGCACCTTGATGCGTAGCGGCGCAGGCGGATTCACGGTCTGACCCAGTTGCCGTGCGAACGCCGACGCGCCCGTGTCGCCTTCGAGCACGTTGTCGCGCGTCATCAGGTAGACGGCCCGGCCCTCGTGTGCCGCCGCGCCGTCCACCACGGGCATCAGGTCCCGGCCGGGCAGCGGATGCACCTCGGAGAACGATTCCGCGAGCGCGTCGGCCGTCGCGTCCACGTCCACGCCGGCCGCGCCGAGCAGCGTCGGCACCAGGTCGACGTGTGACGTCGGCGCGGAGACGGTGCGCGCCCGCGTCGCGTTCTCGCCGATGCGCACGATCACGAACGGAACCCTGGTGGCCTCGTCGTACAGGTTGAACCACTTCTGGTGCAGTCCACCGTGCGCGCCGAGAAGCTCGCCGTGATCGGAAGTGCGCACCAATACGGCATTCTCGGATCCGCCTTCGGTGACCGCGCGGCGTACCCGGTCGATCGGCGCATCGACCTCGGCGTGCAGGCGGTAGTAGAGGTCGCGGTAGCGCTGCGCGTTGCGCTCGTAGGTGCGCCTGACCGCGGGTGCCACTCCGTACCCGGTGTAGTAGGCCTCGCGGAACGCGATCTGCGCGGCCGGTTTTGTGGACAGGTCTTCGCTGGCGGTGGGCGCCGGCGGCACGCGTGGCGGATCCAGCTGGGCAGGCGGTACCGGGCTGCGGCGCACCCACGCCGGGAACAGCACGATGTCGTGCGGGTTGACGAAGCTGGCTACCAGCAAGAACGGGCGCATCGCCGCGGCGTCACCGGCGCGTCGCCGTGCGTAGCGGTCCTTCAGCCACGCGACAACACGATCGGCGATCAGCGGGTCGCGGCGACAACCGCTGTTCGCCATTAATGCCCCATGGGGTTCGGGGCCCACCCATCCCGAGAAGCCGTAGGGGCCAAGTGGGTCGGCGTCGAGATAGCGCCGCACCGCGATCGGGTCGATGACGCCGTCGTCGTCGTTGGTGGCGAGCGATCCGCCGGTCGTTGGGTCGTGCAGGTCGGCGTGCGAGATGTGCCACTTCCCGTCGTAATGGGTGTCATAGCCGGCCGCGCGGAACCAGTTGCCCAATGTCGGTACCTCGCCGGCGCGCAGCCAGCGCAGCCGGGAGTCGTCGAATCGCTTACCGATGCCGTCGGTCTGGGTGACCCCGTGCAGGTCCGGGTACTGACCGGTGAAAATCGTTGGGCGGCTGGGCACACAGGCCAGCGAACCGGTGTAATGCCGTGTGAAACTCACCCCGTGTTCGTCGAACCAGCGGCGGCCTGCCAGAGTTCGTTGGCGCCAGGCGAGTACGTCGGCCGGCTCGTATGGGGGCACCGCACGCTCCTCGTCGGTCATCACGATGACGATGTCGGGGCGCTTAGACATGTGTGTTCTCCATTCGGTGTGCCAGCCCGGCGAGTAACGTGTCGGACTGTTTGGCCAGCACGCGAAGCGCCACCTGTTCGGCCAGGCGAGCGGGGGGACCGGACCCGACCTCGACCGTGCTGGTCAACGTCACCACCGTAAGGTTCCCCGCCGGACGCAGCGCCCAGCGGTTGGCGACCTTGCGCAATCGGTGAGGTAGACCCTCGATGTCGTAGCCCAGTGCCACCGGTGGATCGAACTCGGTGATGCGATCCACCAGCGCGTTGCGGCCCACCTGGATGCGCCGCGTGGTCCCCAACGTGGCACCGCCGGGGCCGTGGTTGAGCACGCACGAGTGGTCGATGTTGTCGGCCCACGAACTCAGTGCATCGAGGTCGGCCAGTACGTCCCAGATTGCCTGCGGGGGCGCCGTTATCGTCCGGCTGCGGCTGATGTCTGCCACCCCGCCATCAAACACCATGGCGGTGACAGGCCGCGAACGGCGCGATTCCAGCCCGATTCCAGCCCGATTCCAGCCCTGGTAGGTGTTAGTCCGGGTATCGGAACACCGGCCGGAAACTGGTCGCATCCTCGTTGACGATCGCCGGATCGGCGCCCGAATCCCAGTCACTCCACGACGCATTCTCGGCCAGTCGATACGGCGCACGCATCTGCTCGAGCGCTTCGGCGAGTTTCGCGGTGTCGGTGGCCTCATACACGGTGAGTTGCTTTTCGGGCGAACGTCCGACGCTCTCGTATCGGCGACACCCGGACCAGAGCGGAACGTCGGCGACATTACGGGGCAGGTAGGTTTCCTCGTACCAGCGGTCAAAGCGATCCTTGCGCTCCGGTCGAGTCTCGACGCTAACCATGAAAAAGGGTCCGCGGAAGACGCCGCCCGGCGGCTTGCGCAGATGCTCGTAGCGCTGGCGGTACAGCCGCGCGGGTTCGAGGCCGCGCAAGCGGCCCTGCGCCCACGACGCCCATTCGAGGCGTTCGGCGTCGCGCCCTCCCCGCGTCTTCAGGTCGGCCAGGCATCGTGTTCCATCAACGCCGTGTGCCAGCTCGTAGAACGTCAGCTGTTGCTTGGCGTAGTAGCGCAGCGTGCCGTCGACATTGTGCTCCACGTAGCGTCGCGCCGAGACAATCTCCGGGAAGCAGGCCAGCAGCTTCGGAATGTGGCGGTGGTGATAGAACTCGGTAAACTCCGCTTCGTCCTCGGGGGCGACCGTTAGCCCTACCACGATCATCTCGTTCGACATAGTCTTATGGTCCTTCGCGGTGGTTACACGGTCCAATTTCGGGGCATCGGAGAAATCCGGTGGTGAAGGTCGTTACGGTTGATGGAACACCGACAAATCGAAGAGACGATAGATCAGTCAATGTATGAACAGGTCAACAGCCACCTGGTGGATCCCGCCGACGTAGGCTCACGCATCGATCCGGTCCTGGCGCGTAGTTGGTTATTGGTCAATGGCGCGCACGCCGACCGGTTCCAGGCAGCGGCGCACTCTCGTGCCGACATTGTTGTCTTCGACATCGAGGATGCGGTCGCGCCTAAGGACAAGGGCGGCGCGCGCGACAACGTCGTGCGCTGGCTTACTAACGGCAACAACGACTGGGTTCGCATCAACGGATTTGGCACGCCCTGGTGGGCCGATGACTTAGCCACGCTTGCCGGCAGCTCGGTCGGCGGGGTGATGCTGGCGATGGTCGAATCGGTCGACCACATCACCGAGACTTCGAAGAGGTTACCCAACGTCCCGATCGTGGCGTTGGTCGAAACGGCACGGGGACTGGAGCGGATCACCGAGATCGCCGCGGCCAAGGGCACTTTCCGGCTCGCTTTCGGCATCGGCGACTTCCGGCGAGACACCGGTTTCGGGGAGGACCCCAGCACCTTGGCCTATGCGCGGTCACGCTTTACCATCGCGGCCAAGGCGGCCGGCCTGCCGAGCGCGATCGACGGGCCCACCATCGGTTCCAATCCGCTGAAGCTCATCGAGGCCACGGCGGTCTCTGTTGAGTTCGGAATGACTGGCAAGATCTGTCTATCACCGGATCAGTGCGCCGTGGTGAACGAGGGGCTATCTCCATCGCAGGATGAAATTGGTTGGGCGAAAGAGTTTTTCGCGGAGTTCGAGCGCGACGGCGGTGAGATCCGCAATGGGTCCGATCTGCCGCGTATCGCGCGGGCTACCAAAATCCTCGATCTGGCCCGCTCCTACGGCATCGAAGTATCCGACTTCGAGGACGAACCGGTGCACATGCCCGCTCCGACGGACACCTATCACTACTGAGGATTACCGGCGTAACGTCTTCTCCAACGCGTTGACAATGGGGTCATCGAAGAGGCGGATGATGAGGCGGATGGCAACGGTAGCGGCATCCTTGAGCGGGTTGGCTCTGCTGAGCTGCACAGTGGCACAAGCCGATCCGTTGAGCATGGAGGGCTCCCACTACACGAAGTGGCTCTCGGAGTCAGGCGTGAACTATCAGGGTAATGTCACGACGGAGTGGATAATCGCCCAAGCGCACACCACGTGCGCGATGCTCGATCAGACTCCCACCCCCACGACGTACCAGACTACGGTCAGCAGGCTCGTCGGCGAACCCGGAAACTTCACCCAGCAGGAAGCCAAGTCGACGGTGTATTCCGCCATCCAGAGCTACTGCCATGACCACATCAATCTGGCTTTCTCGTGAGTCGGATTCGGATAGCGCGCATCTACGACGACATCGATCCCGACGACGGCCAGCGGATGCTCATCGACCGCATCTGGCCGCGAGGCATCCGCAAGGACGACCCACGGGTAGGCATCTGGTGCAAAGACGTTGCGCCGTCTAACGAACTGCGCCAGTGGTATCGCCATCAACCTGAGCTCTTCGACGAATTCGCGGCGCGCTACCAGGCGGAACTGGTCGACAGCGCGGCGTTGGACGAGCTACGCAAGCTGGCCAAGGGTGGTGTTGTCACGTTAGTGACCGCAGTGCGCGATCTCGACGGCAGTCACGCGGCCGTCCTGGCAAAGCTCCTCAAGAGCCGCTGACCGATGCGGCTGGGATTGCATGCGCTGGGAATCGGGTCCGGCGCCCAGCGGAGCGGCTATACCCTATGGGCCGGCGAACACGTCGTGATGGTAGACCGACCGGCCTCGCGTTACCACTACTCCGACGACGGCGTCATTGCTGTTCCAGCACAAGCGGATTGGCTTGATCCGACGATCGCGCAGGGCTTGCGCCGCCGCATCATCTCGGATCGCCGTCGCCACCGGTGTGCTGCTGCTGCCCGAGCACAACCAGGTGAGTTCGACGCGCTTGAGGTGGATTTCGGCGTTGGCCGAGCAATGGATTCAGTAATCGTACTGTGCCAGCGGCGTTTCATCGGTGGGCTGGGGCCCATTGGGGGACCCGGTGAGTGACACCGCGGCCGGGACCATTTCGCTGGTGACCAGGCCGTGGCGAGTTGTCAGCTCGTCGACGATGTCGAAACTGCGCGCGATGGCGTCGGGGGTGTCGACGATGATGGTGGTCACCGGTACCCGGCGAACAATCTGAAATAGCCTGTCCCCGTGCGGTTTATGGTCGCCGTAAAAACCCCAGATGCCGCGCAGGGCTGTTGCGCCGCGCGCCGTCTCAGACTGCATCAGGCGGTGGACCAGGGCGCGGTGGATCGACTGGCCCTCGTGCCGGGTTGCTTCGGCGGTGTGCACCATCAGCTTCTGCCATAGGGTGCGTCCTTGGTCGTCGGTCGGTGGCAGCTGTTGGGGGTGGGCGAACAGCTCGCCGTCGCGCTTGCACAACCGAACCCGTTCGATGCTCAGCAATGAATTGGGAAGTAGCCTGGTGACTTCCGCCGCGGCGGCCGTAACCTGCGGGGCCGACCCGATGGCGATGATCATCAGCGGAACATTGACGTTGCGGCCGAAGAAGCGGGCCCGGTAGCGGTGTCCGTATGCAGTGCCGTCGACGCCGAGAAGCACTGTGGCACCAGCGAATCCATGTCGATGAAGAAGTTCGCACACGGCGTAGTAAGCCGCCGCACCGGCGACCTGCACCTGTCGGCCGACGTAGACGGTGAGCTTGGTGGCGTCTCCCGTTCGGCTGTCGATATCGCTCAGGGCGTCCGCGCCGCTGTGCCGGGTGACCAGCCGTGCGCGCTCCAGCGTCACCAACCCGAGGCCGGTCATCGCCGTCACATCGTCGACCAGCGTGCGGATCTTTGACTCAACATCGACGGCGGCGATGGTTACCGGCGGGTCCTCGGACAGACTCAACGTTTGGTCACAGCGCAGCTCATGCTTAGGGCCGAAGCCGGTTGTCCCGCGCATCATCACGCTGGTGGCGACACGACGGGCGCCGAATAGATCCAACATGGCATCGGCTAAGAACCGCCGTGGTTCCCCGACGACGCGTTGCCGTTCGCCGAAGTACGCGGTCAACTTCAACGATTGCTCGCTCATGGCAGCCCCGCGAACCATTGTCCCAATGCCGCGGCGGCCAGGCCGAGCACGACGCTTGCACCGATGTTGGTGAACGCTGCGCGCAGCTGGCGATCCTCGCTGAGCCGCTGGGTTTCCAACATCCAGGTGGAAAACGTGGTGTAGGAGCCGACAAGCGCGGTGTCGGCCAGCAGAGCCACGTCCTTGGGCAACGCCAGCCCCGCGAGGAATCCGAGCAGCGCCGCGCCAGTGATGTTCACGGTCAGCGTGCCGTACGGAAACGTCCGGGCCATCCGACGGGCTACCGCGCGATCCACGACAAAACGCGCCACCGACCCGGCACCGCCGATGAGCATTACTCCTAGCCAGAGTGCAATCGAGGTCATCCGTGCACCCGCACCCGGCGCACCGAGATCGTGGCGAGGTGCACGGCCAGCAAGCCGAGCACGATACTCACGAGCGTATAGCCGATGGCCAAGATCCAGTGGCCGCGCTCGATCATCCGGATCGTCTCTACCTGCATCGTCGAAAAAGTGGTGAGCCCGCCGCACAATCCGGTGCCCAGCAACGGCCGTCGGTAACTCGACAACGGCAGCCGTTCCAGCAGCCGCGTCGTGAAGTAACCCACCAGGAAGGCGCCGACGATGTTGACGGTAAACGTTGGCCAGGGCCACCGTGCCGGGTCGGGGACGGCGAGGGTGCCCAGCACCGCTCGGGCGAGCGCGCCCAAGGCTCCGCCGACGAAGATCGCGGCCAACTCCCGGTAATCGTGGCTTGCCACTGGATGTTTCCCTTCGGTGTGCCTAGTGTGCGCTTACGCAGCCTAAGCCGGGACGCGGGATTTGGGCAGAATGAGTAGCCATGGTCAACCCGCGAGCCGGACAGCCGGCACAACCCGCGGATCTTGTCGATCTGCCCCACCTAGTGACTGCGTATTACACCGTTGCGCCCGATCCCGACGACGTCGCGCAGCAGGTGTCGTTCGGCACCTCGGGTCACCGCGGCTCGGCCCTGGCAGGGGCGTTCAATGAGGTCCACATCCTGGCCATCACCCAGGCCATCGTCGAGTACCGCGCGAGCCAGGGCACCACCGGCCCGTTGTTCATCGGTCGCGACCCGCATGGTCTTTCGGAACCGGCGTGGGTGTCTGCGCTGGAGGTGCTGGCCGCTAATCAGGTGGTGGCCGTCGTCGACTCTCGCGACCGCTACACGCCGACGCCGGCGATCAGCCACGCCATCCTGACCTACAACCGCGGCCGCACCGAAGGGCTCGCTGACGGAATCGTCGTGACCCCGTCGCACAACCCGCCGGCCGACGGCGGCTTCAAGTACAACCCGCCCAGCGGCGGCCCGGCGGGTAGTGACGCCACCAACGCAATCGCCAAGCGCGCCAACGAGATTCTTCGTGCTGGGTCGGGGGTGCGGCGGGTGCCTTTCGCGCGCGCGTCGCGGTCCGCCCAGCGTCACGATTATCTGGGCAACTATGTTGATGACCTGCCCAACGTGGTCGACGTTGACGCGATCCGTTCGGCGGGGGTACGGATCGGCGCCGACCCGCTGGGTGGGGCCAGCGTGGACTACTGGGCAGCGATCGCCGACCGGTATCGTCTGGATCTGACCGTGGTCAATCCGCTGGTCGATGCGACGTGGCGGTTCATGACGCTGGACACCGACGGCAAGATCCGGATGGACTGCAGCTCGCCGGACGCGATGGCTGGGCTGATCCGAACGATGTTCGGCAACCGGAATCGCTACCAAATCGCCACCGGCAACGATGCCGACGCCGACCGCCACGGCATCGTCACCCCCGATGCGGGCCTGCTGAACCCGAACCACTACCTGGCCGTGGCGATCGACTATCTCTATACCCACCGGCCGTCGTGGCCGGCCGGCGTCGCCGTCGGCAAGACCGCGGTGAGCTCGTCGATCATCGATCGGGTGGTCGCCGGCATCGGGCGTCGCCTCATGGAGGTACCGGTCGGGTTCAAATGGTTCGTCGACGGTCTGATCGGCGGCAGCATTGGTTTCGGCGGTGAGGAGTCGGCGGGGGCGTCGTTTCTGCGGCGGGACGGGTCGGTGTGGACTACCGACAAAGACGGCATCATCCTGGCGTTGTTGGCCTCGGAGATTTTGGCAGTCACGGGCAAGACGCCGTCGCAGCGCTACGCCGAGCTGGCTTCCGCGTATGGCGCGCCGACGTATGCGCGGGTCGACGCGCCCGCCGACCGTGAGCAGAAGGCGCGGCTGTCTAGGCTCTCGGCCGATCAGGTCAGCGCAACCGAATTGGCGGGGGAGCCCATTACCGCGAAGCTGACCTCGGCGCCAGGCAACGGCGCTCCGCTGGGCGGGCTCAAGGTGACGACGGCAAATGCGTGGTTTGCCGCCCGGCCGTCGGGCACCGAGGACGTCTACAAGATCTACGCCGAGTCCTTCCGTGGGCCGGAGCATCTGGCCGAGGTGCAGAAAACGGCCCGCGAGGTGGTCAATCGCGTCGTCGGGTAGAGCCGTCTGACCTGGGACTTTGAACCCGTGTTGACAGTGGTGTAGCTTCGATGGGCACAACTTCTCGGGGCTATGGCGCAGCTGGTAGCGCACCACACTGGCAGTGTGGGGGTCAGGGGTTCGAGTCCCCTTAGCTCCACAAACAGAGTCGGACGGGTCGAATTTTGACGACAACCGTGGCCTCATTTGCGAAATCAGCTGATTCGGGGTGTACCCACATTCAGATTTTGGGACATGGTGCTGTACGGCCGGCCGGAAACGCGTGACACCCAGCGTTGTCTTCATGCTGGAGGCTGAAGACCAGATCGGTTCAGCTAACTACTTCGACCTGAAAAAGTCGGCGCGTTGATCCGCGGGTTGATGGTGCTGAACAGGAAAGATGGCCTCAAGCCCTTGTTGCGGAAGGGATTGAGGCCATCGTGTTTCGTACTGTAGGCGATCAGGTGTCGCTTTGGGAGGCAGTGCTTCCCGCGGAGTTGTTGAAGTTGCCCGATGAGTTGGCGCGGGTCGATGGGCTGCTCGATGATCCGGTGTTCTTCGCCCCGTTCGAGCCGTTCTTCGATACACGGATCGGGCGTCCGTCCACGCCGATGGAGACCTATCTGCGGTTGATGTTCTTGAAGTTCCGTTACCGGCTGGGCTATGAGTCGCTGTGCCGAGAAGTCGCGGATTCGATCACTTGGCGCCGGTTCTGCCGGATCGGACTGGATGGGTCGGTGCCGCATCCGACCACGTTGATGAAGCTGACCACCCGGTGTGGCAGTGCGGCGGTCGACGGGCTCAATGAGGTGCTGTTGGCCAAGGCGGCTGAGGCGAAGTTGTTGCGTACTAATCGGATTCGGGTGGATACCACGGTGGTGCCGGCTAATGTGGCCTATCCGACCGATTCGAGTCTGCTGGCCAAGGCGACGCGCCGGATCGCCGGGATCGGCAAGCGGATCCAGGCCGCTGGGGGCGCGGTGCGCACCCAGCTGCGGGACCGCTCCCGCGCGGCGGGCAAGCGCGCGCACGCGATCGCGTCGAAACTGCGCTCTCGCGCCGCGCTGGGCCGCGACGAGGCCAAGGCCGCGGTGCTGACCAGCACCGGGGAGCTGGCTGTGCTGGCCAAAACCGCGGCGCGCGAGGCCGAGCGGCTACTGGTCAACGCCAAGCGGGCGGTGCGCCGGGCCCAGGTCAAAGCTGCCGACCTGCGCGCCCGCGGCGAGCATGATGCAGCAGCCGGCCGGCGACGTGGCCGGCTGGTGCGTGCGGTCAACGACCTGGCCAAACTGCTGGAAGCGACGCGGCAGATCGTGGCGCAGACCCAGCAGCGCGTCGCCGGGCACATCCCGGACGGGGCGAGTCGGCGGGTCAGCCTTCACGACGGCGATGCCCGCCCGATCGCCAAGGGCAGGCTGGGCCGGCCGGTCGAGTTCGGGCACAAGGCCCAGATCGTCGACAACGACGACGGCATCGTCCTGGACCACCGTGTGGAGCAAGGCAATCCACCCGACGCGCCGCAACTAGCGCCCGCGGTCAAACGGGTCACCAAACGCGCCCGGCGTACCCCGGGCACCGTCACCGCCGACCGCGGCTACGGCGAGGAACGCGTCGAAAACGACCTGCACGACCTCGGTGTACGTACGGTCGTGATACCGCGAAAAGGCAAACCCGGCAAGGCTCGGCAAGCCGAGGAACACCGGCCAGCCTTCCGACGAACAATCAAGTGGCGCACCGGCAGCGAAGGCCGCATCAGCACTCTCAAACGAAACTACGGTTGGAGCCGCTCCTCCATCGATGGCACCGAAGGAACCCGAATCTGGACCGGACACGGCGTCCTCGCCCACAACCTAGTCAAGATCAGCGGCCTCGCAGCATGACCCGACGCCCCAAAGCACGGATCTCTGCCTCCACAGTCACGCGGTATTCGCGCACCAACAGCAGACTCAGGGGCCGTCACTTTTTCAGGTCGAAGTAACTAAACCGCTATATCGCCGCAGCCGGATCGCTGGGAGTGCTTCGCGGTATACGGGAGCGATCATGGTGCACTGCGAGGAGTTGAGCAGACTGGCGTGTGGCGAGACGGTCTCGTCGCGGTTGGGGGCGCTGGGTCGACCTGGTGGGCCAGCGGTTTCGGGTGCAGTTGAGCGGTGGAAATGCTGATTGACTGATTCAGCCAATGCTATTTGGCTGATTCAAACCCTGCTAATTGTATGATTACTCCATGCGGTACGTCAGACGTATTGTCGACGACGAACTGGACGAGCTGTTCGGACAGATACCGGCGATCGCCATCGACGGCCCGAAGGCAGTGGGGAAGACGACCACCGCCGAGCAGCGAGTCGTCGGCTTGCTGAGGCTCGATGCAAAGCCCAACCGTGAGGCGGTGTACGCCGATCCGGGTCTTCTGTTGACTCGGCCGCGGCCACTGCTCATCGACGAGTGGCAGAAGGTTCCCGAGGTGTGGGATGTCGTGCGGCGTGCTGTCGACGACGATCCGACTGGTGGCCAGTTTCTGCTCGCCGGGAGTGCTTCACCCCGCCACGGGGCGACGGTCCACTCCGGTGCGGGGCGTATTGGGCGGCTGCGGATGCGTCCTATGACCTTGTCGGAGCGGGGGATCGCGTCACCGACGGTCAGCCTTGGCGAATTGCTCGGTGGGAGAAGGCTCCCGCTCGACGGGGTGGCGGAGGTCCGGTTGGCCGATTACACACATGAGATCGTGGCATCTGGTTTTCCGGGTATGCGGTCTCTCGGTGCGCGGGCATTGAAGTTTCAGCTTGATTCGTACCTGCGTAATGCCGTTGATCGAGACGTGCCCGAGCAGGGGCTCGCCGTTCGTAAGCCTGATGCCATGTTGGGGTGGTTGCGTGCATACGCGGCAGCCACATCCACGACGGCGAGCTATACCGCAGTGCTCGACGCGGCCACAGCCGGTGTCAGTGACAAGCCGGCGCGTTCAACGACCATCGCGTACCGCGATGTGCTCTCTCAGCTATGGCTGCTTGACCCGGTGCCCGCTTGGGGTCCCGCGGCAAACCCGTTGGCGCGCTTGGCCCAATCGCCGAAGCATCACTTGGCCGATCCTGCGTTGGCGGCGCGTCTACTTGGCTTGTCCGTGGATACGCTCCTCGGCGGTAAAGGCAGGCCGATCGGGCCTCAGGCTGGTGGCATGCTCGGGCATCTCTTCGAATCGTTGGTCACACTTTGCGTACGGGTTGCTGCGCAGGCTGCCGAGGCCACTGTCGGTCACCTCCGAACACGCAACGGAGACCACGAAATAGATCTGGTGGTGGTGCGCGACGACGGCAAAGTGCTCGCCGTCGAGGTGAAACTCGCCGCAACAGTCGAAGATCGAGACACCGCGCACTTGCGCTGGCTGGCCGACCACCTCCGCGGGGACCTGCTCGACGCGATCATCATCAACACGGGGCCCAACGCCTACCGTCGCCCCGACGGCATCGGCGTGGTCCCGCTGGCGCTGCTGGGTCAGTAATGGGTCGAAACTCGAACGGCCGCCGTCGTTTGCGATGAGTTGATACGTAATGCATACGGACACACGCGATGGGTTTTTGCTGGTCTATCGCGGCAGTTGCGCTCCGACGGCAATTTTGACGACAACCGTGACAACCCAAGGGTGCTGGGCGGAAGGCGGCTCGATACTTCGCTCCAGTGCTAACTCATCCAAGGGGGTCATTCCGTCGGGGATCGGTTTCCCGCTTCGTGATTCGTGGTTCACGTGTGCGCCCGAAAAGACGCGAGTGCCGTTTCCACCTCGTGAAGGTCCCGTTCGCTGCATAGGGTCCAACGCTGCTCGTCGGCGTCGAGGTGAGCAAGGAAACTACAGCGGCTGCGAATGGTCGCGATCCAGTCCTTCAGACGCACAGGCCTGGTGAGGTAGCCGATATCCTCTCGACGGAACTCGCGTTCATGCCGCGGCCTGAGGACCTCCTGCGGATCGACCGGCTTGGTGCCGCGTCCGTCGACAACTACGTCGCGATAGACGTTGAGGCGAGCAGACGCAAAAGCCCCCATTTCGCGCGGCGAAATGGGGGCTTTTGCGTCTGCTCGCCAGCACCCAGGGCCGGCGGATGAGGGCTTCATCGAGCGCTCCGGAAGTTGCGAACCACTGCAGATCGTAGAGGTCTCGTGACAGGGACACTCGGCGGTAGCGCGCGAGCTTCTCTGCGACGGCCTCTTCGACGCGCACTACGGGAGTCGTCGGCAGGACGAAATCGTACCTGTCGTGGATCGGTAGTCGCACCGGATCGAGCATCTCGGGTACCAGGCTGAGCGCGTGTCGCGCCAGCTCTATCTTGGCGCCCAGCTGCGGTCGGCCAAACGGCGTGTCTACCAATAGATCATCGCGTCGACCGTCGTCGCCGAGATTTTCGATTGCGAAAGTGAAGCCGTCGACCTCGACGGCGTCGAGAGCCTGCAGAGCGGCGAGCGCCACCTCCTCATCGGGCGCGGTGAAGTCGAGGTCGGTCGAGAAACGGCCAGCGTTGCCCGCCCTGAACTTTCGCAACGCGGTGCCCCCCTTGAAAACCAGGCCGCGTGCGAAAAGCCCGGCGTTGTGAAGCAAGTGCAACGCGTGATCCTGGGCAATGTCGAGAAGAGCAGCATCGCGGCCACCCCTGACGCCTTGATGTGGCGCGCGAGATGTCCCTCGGTAATCCGGGTCACGATCCGGTGCCCACGGTGAGGTATCGGTGGAGCAGAGTGTCGTTGACCTTGGTCTCGGCATCGAAAACACCTGTTCCGGCGACACGCGGTCCGAGCCAGACAGTTTCTGTTGCTGGGTAGGCCGCGACGATTGCGGCTCGTGCATCGCGGTTGCCTACTGACCCGAGAACGTATGCGGCGCGCTGCGCCGCTGCGCGAGGCTTGGTCTCTAGCAAGTGGATGATGGTGTCGACGTCCACGCGTGTGACGGCATCCGGCAGCCACTGGCCCAGGCCAGCCACGTCCTTGTAGGCCGACGGCCGTACCGCAATACCGACGGTCAGTCCTTCGAGGTTCCATGATGGCAATCCGTTGACCGTCGTCAGCCCGGCCTCGGGCAACTCGATGCGGACGTAGCGCCAGTCACCGGAGAGCGCTTTAGGAAAAGCTTGCTCGGCAGGCAGGGCAACCAGCTCCTGCTCGGGTAGCCGCTGGGCCAGCCCGAGGAGGGATGCCGCCGTTTCCATTGCCAGCACGCCGCGCCAATCGGGGTCCACGGCGCGCTGCGCGCGGAACTCGATGAGGCGGTCCCCGGAGCCGTAGGTGCCGCCGCGGGCTGCGGGGAGGAATTCCCAGGCGTGTCGGGTCCGCAGTTGTCCCAGCCACCCGTCACGCTGGAGTTCGTACGCGAGGCGTCGTGTTGCCGCTTTATGGCCGTCAAGCCCGACTTGGCGCATGACGGTGGCCAGCCGATCTGACGTCACGACCAAGTCGCCGTCGAGTTCGAGCTGCTCGACGACGTCGGCGACGGAGCGCGGGATTACTCGCGCCACTGTCATTCACTACCTTTCTTAGGTCAGTGACAACAAACTAAGGATGTAAATGACAGTTCACAAACCGGGCCGCGTGCGGAGAACATGCCGTCCATGGGGGCGGTCCGGCGCGTTGACGACGTCAACACGCCGAACCGAAACTCGCAGGTGACGAACTGCACTGAAATCGATCGAAGTAGATCAAAATGACTGGTGGAGACGCTGACGGACACCGAATCCAGGGGTTCGAGTTCCTTCACTCCACCGGCCCAAATGCTGATTTCAGGGTCCAGACTTGCGAGCGATTAACCACAGCCGCGGCGACAACTGGCGGGCGGAATCGTCGCTGGACAGACTCGACCATGGCGGCGGGGCCGGGCTTCCCGCGTGGCTGTGCAAACTAGCGAGCCAGTCCGAGGAACACCATCAAAGACCGTTCGATGTCCGCCAAGAGTGCTGTCGGCGCCCGACCGATACGCGCGCCAAGGTTCGACCGGCGCACAGTCGTGATCTTGTCGATCATCGCGAAGCTGGGCTCGGTGATCTTCGTCGTCTCGTCGTTCGGCACGGCAACCCGGGATAACGGCGTGTCGGTGACCGTCGTGGTCAGCGGGATGACGACGACCGAATCTGTCTCCGCGAACAGGTCGTCTTGGATGATGATCGCTGGGCGCGGCTTGGCTGCGTAGACACCGCCGGAGACGGTCCACAGCTCGCCACGGTTCACGCGTCGTCGTCCAGCGAACCAAGAGCGGAGATCGCCTCAACGAACTCCATGTCGTCGCTGTGTCGATCAGCCTCTGCGAGGGCCAGCGCCTCACGGTGTGCTTCAGCGGCGAACGCAGCCGAGCGGACATCCGGCACCCACACCTGGACGGGGCGATACCCTCGCAGGCGCATGCGCTCGCGGTATTGGCGAGCTCTCCGCGTCGAGGTGTCCATGCTCTACATGTTTCATGAAACGACTGTTGCATGCAACACGAGGAGTGTGGGGGTCAGGGGTTCGAGTCCCCTTAGCTCCACTCGTATGACTGCATTTCACGGCATGAATCACGGCTCATGGATGCAGGCTCCACTGACCGTAATCCGGGGCAAGGACGTCGTTGACGTCGACTTCGTGTCCCCCGACGACTGGACCTGGGTTCGACGCCGTACTCACCACGCGTTGGTAGAGAACTGCGGCGGGGTCGATCTGACCGTGTGACCAGGCCTTGGTTTGCCAGGCCCACCGGTGGCCGGGGGTGCGCGAACTTCCGATAACGCCGTCGGCAGCCGCCCACTGGCACACATCGATACCACCGTAGACGCCGGTGCGCTGCACTCCTAACACCGAATTGATTCCGCGAAACCACTTCAGCGCCAGAGTGTTCCAGGTGTGGTGGTTTATGTCCTCGTCGATGGTAAAGAAGATTGGGGCACTTTGACCGCCACCAGCCGCGGTATGCAGCTTCCAGGCGGTGCGAGCGTCGGCGACGCCGCCGTTGAACCCGCGCTTGAAGTCCGATGATGCTGTCCCGCCGGGCTTGCCGTATTGGTAGTTGCTGACGATCATCAGCCCGGCTGCTTTCAGTTGGTCGGCGTAGCGCCGGGTGATCGGTTTGGCGCCAAAGGACGCGCCGGGCCGCGACAGCGAGACGTAGTTGATGACGCCGGAATAGCCAGCAGCTCGAATGTGCTCCGCTGGGATTTGGCTCTGGGCGAAGTCGATCAGTTTGGGAGTCGCAGCAGCCGCTACTGGGGCGGCAACAGACGCCATGGCCGATGCCGCAGACAACGCTGGCATTGCGGACATAGCGATGGTGTAGCGCAACACGTCACGCCGGCAAATTGGGCGTGGTCGCCGGAGGTTTAGACACACCGACATGTCCATCGCGTGATGTTAACAATGTGACTGCTGTGAAAAGATGGTGTGTTTGAGCTGATACCAAATCGGGTCCGTGTCGTTCACCGGACAGCGTCAGTGGGCTAACTTGCAGACCCGTTTGATGCAGTTCCGGAACACCTTCGACGGGCTGGTCTGCTTGCCGCGAATACAGGCGGCGGCCAGCAAACGACCTGGCATTGGAGACTGCCATTGACGCCGTCAAGATTCGAAAACAAACTGCAAGTAACGAGCGGTATCCAATCGGATTGAAATGGATCGAAACCGCAGGAAATCAGCATTTGCGCAGTTCAGGGGAGGGGTTCGAGTCCCTTACCTCCACCCATTAACTCCATAGGGTCGGGCACGGCCTCGTGGCGGGCTAATGTGAGCCGTCCGACGACAGTGTTGACCAATGGAACCCGGAACTGGCCATTTTGGCATTTCCGCTCATGATCGGGTGGCCAGTCCACAACGTCAATCCTGTGATGCCGTCACGCAGCTGCACTGTGGTATCAATCAGGTATCATCCCTGCATGGGAATGACCCTGCGCCCCAGCGAGCAGCAGGCACAAGCGTTGCGCCGGCAGGCTGCCGCCGAAGGCCGGTCGATGCAAGCCGTCGCGCTATCGGCCATCGACGAGTACATCGCGCGGCGGGCGCACCAGGCCAAGGTCGCCGCGGCGCTGCAACGCGTGGTCCGCGAGGAGGCGGGCGTGTTGGAGCGTCTTAAGGACGCATGACGGATTACCTGGACCTCGAAGATCTGCTGGAAATCGCCCGAGAGGCCGTTGGCAGCGATGTCGTGGTCAGGGACTACGGTTTGCTCGAATCAGCTGTGGCGCGGCCTCGCGCCTCGGTGTTTGGCCAGGATGCCTACCTAGATCTGCACCTTAAGGCGGCCGCCCTGCTGCATTCGCTGGCACGTAATCATGCGCTGGTGGACGGCAACAAGCGCCTCGCGTGGACAGCCTGCCGGACGTTTCTGGCCATCAACGATCAGTGGATTCGTGCGGCGGAGGACGAGCGCTTCGACTTTGTGATCGGGGTGGCCAGCGGTGCAATGGGCGACCTCGACAAGATCGCAGGACAACTGCGCAGTTGGAGTTACCAGGAGGGCTGAACAGCCGGACGCGGACTCGACCGGTGAACCGAGTCGCTTCTACCTGGTGATGTGCAGCGGGCCGATACCGATCAGGTTGTCGCCGGTGAGCCCGATGCCGATGTTGTAGTTGCCGGTGTTGAACAACCCTTGGTTGAAGTTGCCGTGGTTGCCCACGCCAAGAATGGTCAGGAAGCTCAGCGGCAATCCGCTGTTGCCGGTGCCGGTGTTGCCGATGCCTAGATTCAAAGTGCCAATGTTGTAGGCGCCTACGTTTTGCGTGCCGGTGTTGAAGGCGCCTACGTTTTCGATGCCGGTGTTGAACAGGCCAGCGCCGCCAAACCCGATCGTGGTGGGGTCGACATCGAAGGGGCTGACGTTGCCGATGCCGAGGTTTTCCACGCCGGAATTGAAGGCGCCGAAGCCGCCAAAGGTGGTGATGGGGTCATCAAAGCCGATGTCCCAGTGCGGGCTGAGGTTGGCGATGCCGACGTTGAGGCTGCCGGTGTTGTTGATGCCGGTGTTGAACAGGCCGTTGTTGTAGAAGCCGATGTTGCCGCCGCCGATATTGCCGTAACCAAAGTTGGCGATGTCCTGGACCGCCTGTGCGGGCGCGAACAAAGGTGCCGCCGCTGCCGGGGCGCCGCCGCTGCTGATGTGTAGCGGGCCGATACCGATTAGGTGGTCGCCGGTGAGGCCGATGCCGAGGTTGTAGTTGCCGGTGTTGAACAGGCCCTGGTTGAAGTTGCCGTGGTTGCCCACGCCGAGGGTTTGCAGGATGCTCAGTGGCAGGCCGCTGTTGCCGGTGCCGGTGTTGGCGATGCCGATGTTGAGGGTGCCGGTGTTGGCCAGGCCGACGTTTTGCTGGCCGATGTTGAAGGCGCCGACGTTGTCGATGCCGTTGTTGGACAGGCCGAAGCCGCCGAAGGTGGTGATGGGGTCGGTGGGGGTGAAGTTGGGGCTGACGTTGTTGATGCCGAAGTTGAGGGTGCCGGTGTTGAACAAGCCGATGTTGCCCTGGCCGACGTTGCCGTAGCCGAAGTTGGGTAGGGCGGCGGCTGCCGCGGAGGCGCCACTTACGCCGGCAACAGGTCCGTTGATCGCAGCGAGCGCGGCTTGCTCCAGGCTCTGCAATGGCGAAACGTTAGCGGCCTCGGCCGCGGCATAAGCATTGCCGGCGCCCGTCAACGCCTGCACGAACTGGGTGTGAAACTTGGCAGCCTGCGCGCTGAGCTCTTGATAAGCCTCCGCGTGCCCGGAAAACAGCGACGCCACCGCCGCCGATACCTCGTCGGCCCCGGCCGCCAGCAACAACGTCGTCGGCGCCGCCGCCGCCGTGTTGGCCGAGCTGATCGTCGAACCGATAGCCGTCAAGTCTGATGCCGCCGTTTGCACAGACTCTGGCACCGCGAATAGGAACGACATCACAACCTCCTGGCAATTGCATTCGTATCTACTGCCGGTCCGGCCTCGTTGCCGCTCGGCGATCCCCGACCTTAACGAGACCCCAACGATGGATGTATCCGTTTGGACGCAAATTGACTTAAGCATTTGCTAGGTGTTGCTGAGAGCCAGCTATGCAAATACATTTTGATAGTGCAATTTGCACGAAAGCGCTGGCCGGCGATTGTGTAAACTGTACGAACGGTCGGCAATTTGTGTGGTCGACGCTATTTTCGCTGACGACAATTTCGGCGACAACCCCGACGACAGTCGCTCTCTCAACCGCAACGGTCACGACTCCGAAACATCGTCATCGCGCCTGGTAGCCCGCGGTGTCCAGGCAAATTGTGCGCAGACATCGGCGGACATCCGCGCTGGATCGGGCATGTCGTAGCCCGATGGAGCACGGACATCGCGTGATTCGTCGAACGACTGTCGATTCGATCGAAGCAGAACAACGCGACCACCAGTCGCCGGCCTATCGATGTTGAGAAGCCGTTGGCCGACCCGCTCGCCATCGCAAGTTCGCATTTGCTGCATGGGCTCGGGTCGACGTTTATCGCCGCGCGCTGTCTGCGGAACTACGTCGGCCTCGACGTCCGCAACCGATCCCGCGCCACACTCACCACGCTCACCGATTCCTGGGGAATACCCTGCGAATCTTTAGAGGTTCAACCGGCGGATGCCCCAACCAGCCGGGCGATCCCATCCGCCAGCACATCGAGGCTCAGCGGCCTGCCGGTAATCAACGCATGCAGCGTGGCGCCGTCGAGAAACACGGCGACTGCCTCGGCGGCTCGTCGCCCGATCCGTGGTTCGAGCAACGCGACCAATCCGTCTGGCCACAGCCGGGCTAGGCGCTGCAATTCCGGTCGATGCGTTGCCGCGATGTACAACTCATTCAGCGTGCGGTGCCGGTCCCGGTCGGTCAGGTAGTCGGCGGTAAGCCGGGCCAGGGTGGCGGGAAGCTCGGCGTTGTCGTCGAGCTCGCGGCGCCACTGACCGAGCACCTCGGCCGACGTGGTCGCGGCGTGCGCGAGCGCGGCGTCCCGCATCGCGCCGAGATCCCTGAAGTAATACGTCGTCGACCCAACGGGCACATCCGCCTCCGCGGCGACCCGGCGATGGGTCAGCTCGCCGAGGCCCCGGCGCGCGATCACCCGTCCGGCCGCCTCGACAATCGCCTGCCGGCGGCCGGCGGGGTCGCGCGGACGGCGGTCGGAGGCAGTGGTCAATGGGCACCGGCCAGGTTCAGCGTGACCACGCCGACGATGATCAGCCCGACGCCGACGATCTTGGCCAGCGAAGCCGGCGACCCGAGAAACAGCACCGCGATCAGCACGATGGCGGCAGTGCCGATGGCCGACCAGAGTGCGTAGGCGACGTCCGTCTGCATCCCACGGGAAATCGACAGCGCCAGCAGCGCGAAGGCGACGGCGTAGCCGACAAGGCACCCCAGGGTGGGCCACAGTCGCGTGAAGCCTTCGGTGCCCTTGAGCAAGCTGGTCGCCACCACCTCTGCGAATATCGCGCACAACAGGAACAGATAACTCAACACGCCTCCTTGTGTACGAATGTACATGTACAAATGTACACGACTCCTGCGTCGACTTCGTGCCATGTGCACACTCAAATGGCCGCAGACAGCCGTCAATTACGCAACAATGACGAAAGTTGTGGCTAGTCGAGGAGCCGCCCTATGCGTCCTTGGATCATCTGGGGCGCCGGACTTCTGGCCTACATTGTCGCCGTGTTGGACCGCACGACGATGGGGGTCTCCGGCCTAGAGGCCGCGCAGCGCTTCGCCGTCACCCCCGGCGTGCTCTCGACTTTCGTCGTGATTCAGGTGGTCATCTATTCCGTTGCGCAGATTCCTGCAGGGGTGCTACTCGACCGGTTCGGCTCCAAGGCGCTCATCGGCGTCGGCGCGGTGGTGCTGGCCGCCGGTCAGATCATCCTGGCGTTTGCCGTGTCGATGCCCGCGGCCGTCGCCGCGCGCGCCGTCGTGGGGTTGGGCGACGCCGTAACGTTTATCTCCGTCGTCAAACTGGCCTCGTACTGGTTTCCGCCCAACCGCGTCCCTCTGATTACCCAGTTGACACTCGCCGGCGGTCAGCTGGGCCAGGTGCTCTCGGCCGTGCCGTTTCTGGCCGTGCTCACTGGCTCGGGCTGGACCACCGCCTATATATCTGCCGCCGCGCTGGGCGTCATCTGCGCCGCTATCGGCGTGGCGTTGATACGCGACACCCCTCACGGGCACCACGCCGGCATCGAAACTCCAACCCTTGGCGAACTTCTCGCGAGCATCAGGACGGTTTGGTCGAACCCTGGCACCCGGCTGGGATTTTTCACCCACATGAGCAGCACGTTCCCGATCATGATCTTCAACTACATGTGGGGTGTTCCGTATCTGACGGCGGCGCAAGGCGTCTCGACGGAGGTAGCTGGCTCCCTGCTCACCGTGTCGGTGGTGTCCGCGTCCGCTATTGGCGTCGCGGTGGGCATCTGGACAAGTCGGCATCCACGCCGGCGTCTGCTCATGGTGCTAGCCATTATTGCCAGCAATGCCCTGACCTGGACGGCGGTGCTAGCGCTGCCCCACCGCGCCCCATTGTGGCTGCTGGTCGCCCTGGTTGTCGCGCTGTCTGCCGGTGCGCCCGCCTCGATGGTCGGTTTGGACTTCGCTCGGACCTATAACCCAAGCAAAACGCTTGGCATCGCCAAGGGCATCGTCAACATGGGCGGCTTCCTTGCGGCGCTGACGGCCATGCAGGTCATGGGATTCATTCTGGAGGCAACCGACGACTACTCCTTTGGCTCGTTCCGCCTGGCCTGGACAGTGCAGTACCCGGTGTGGGTGCTGGGGGCCATCGCCATTCTCGTCACTGGGCGAAAGGCTCGGCGGCACACCGAGATCGAGCATCGGCAGAACTGGGCCGCGATCTCTGAGACCTCTCTGACCGCTGACGTCGACTAAACATGTTGGGTATGACAACGAATCTCAATCGCCGCCTCGCTGGGTATTCGCCGGCCGTGCTGAGCTTGTTCCGGTTGGTCTACGGTCTGATGTTTGCCGGGTACGGCTCGATGATCCTCTTCGGTTGGCCCATTCGTTTGGCGCAGCACGTCGAGTTCGGATCGTGGCCCGGCTGGTACGCCGGGCTGATCGAACTGGTTGCGGGGCTCTTGATTGCCGCCGGATTGTTTACCCGCGCCGCTGCGTTCGTTGCTTCGGGTGAAATGGCGGTCGCCTATTTTTGGATGCATCAACCCCGTTCGCTCTGGCCGATCGGTGATCCGCCTGATGGCAACGGTGGAATTCTGGCGATACTGTTCTGCTTTGGTTTCTTCCTGCTGGTCTTCACGGGCGCGGGCAGCTACTCGATTGACGTACTGCGTGCCGCGAGGCCCGGAAGCTCGTCAGGTTGGCTCGCGTGATCATCCGACGGCGCCAAAGTAGTGGGTCTCCATCAAGGTGCGGACGTCGGCGTCATCGCCCTCCTCGACGGCTGCGCAGACGCGACTTTAAAATCCCATCTTCTTGCATGTGACATTTCGGTTCTGGCAGTACATTCCGATACCACCCCAGTCGCGTTGTGGGCCGCCTTTGACGCCCGGATTTAGCGCGCGCGGATCCTGGGTCAGTCCCGGGATAATGATGAGCAAATCGTCGATTATCTCAGGAAATGCATCGTCGCTTGGGTCTGCGCGAGCGACGCCGCTGCCGCCCACGAGGGCCGCCACCCCGATCAGGACGGCCAACGCGGCGCGTGCGAACCATTGAAGGGTCATTGATCGCCCTTTCTGCCGTCTGCCACGAATCCCTGGCTAAGTCGAAAGCTTACTCGCCGAGCGAACATGTGAGTGGTCCGGCGAACAAAGAACGTGCAGGAATTGCGCACACCCTCGCTGGCGAGCGGCACCGGTCTTGCCAGCCTGCCTGGTCTGCATCGCAAACCTGCTACAAACGCGCAACAACTCCGATTTCGTCAACCAGCAAAGCTGTGAGCGAATCGGGCCGCGCCTAGCGTGTAGGCCGTGATGCCGATTTCCGCGGTGCTTCGCCGTGCTGCGGTTCTCGCCGTCTGGCTGGTCGTATCGATGACCGCGCCTTCTGCAGGTGCGCAACCCGACGCCGAACCCCCTCCCGGTGCGGTGCCACCAGCCGACGGGGCCGTACCCCCTGGCGCACCGGTGAGGTTGAACACACCTGACGGGTGGACCCTGGCCCTCGGCGCGAAGGACGAGAGACACGTTGCCGTGCCGCCGCTGACCACAGCGACGTCGTCTCGCGAATACCTCTCCAGCGGTATATTCGGCGCTTCGCTAACCGGCCCGGAATCGCCTCGCGGCTACCTCGAGGCGGGTTACGAGATCGGTTGCGGGATCGACATGAGCACGTCCAACGGCTTCGTCATGGCAAACGGTAGCGGTGTCGCTCCCTCTCTTGGCTCGGAGCTACCGCTAGGACCCGGTCAGCCACCGATTCTCATACCGCTGATCACTGGGTCGTACAACAACGTGATCAGCGTGGGGCTCAAGCCCGGGTTCGTCGTCATCGTGCCGGTGGTCAGGAAAGAGTTCCATAGTGCAAATCCCTGGATCATGATCCATGACTTCCACGTCAAGATCGACGGATGTGTCGGCCAGTCGTTTATCCGCTCTTATTCGACCCTGACTCGCATTACCGATGAATCCGACGTGGTGCTGTCCTACGTCGGCACTACCAAGGCCCTCTGATCTCGGTTGGCTCGCGATGCTACGGCCCGCGCTGCTCGGCGTGCCGAGTCCACTGTCTTTGCAACTGTCGCTCCGCGGCTGTGGGAATGAGGCTCGACGGCGCGAACTTCTTCGACGGCATCGGGTCGTCCTCGGTCAGCGGTCGGCCGTTGCCCCGAATTGCCTTGAGCGCCAAGATGACTCCGGCAACGAACACAATGACGACGACCATCGCGAAGACGATTGACAAGGTGCCCTGAATGAACGTGTTTCGGATGACGTTGTTGAGCTCATCAAGGTTCGTCGCCGACCCGAATGCAGTCTTGCCCGCTTGCTTGGCCGTCGCGTACTGGGAATGCTGAGTCCAGTAGCCGACGGCGGGATCGGCGGAGAAGATCTTCTGCCACGATGCGCTCAGCGTGACGGCCAGATCCCACAGCAGCGGAATCCCGGGTATCCAAGCCCATTTGAGGCGACCCAGCTTGACGACGATGACGGTGATGATCGTCAGCGCGATCGCCGCCAGCAGTTGGTTGGCGATGCCGAACAGCGGAAACAGCGTGTTGATACCGCCCAGCGGATCGGTGACACCGAGTAACAGGATGCTGCCCCACGCCGCGACCACCACCATGCTGCAGAGCCACACGCCGGGACGCCAGCTCGGGTTTCGTAGCTTGCGCATCGGGCCGCCCAGGTTGCCCAGCGCGTCAGAGATCATGAACCGCGCTGCCCTGGTGCCGGCGTCGACGGTGGTCAAGATGAACAGCGCCTCGAACATGATCGCGAAGTGGTACCAAAACGCCTTGAGTGCCGCACCGCCGAACACTTTGTGCAACATCTCCGACATGCCGAACGCCAGCGTCGGTGCGCCGCCGGTACGCGACACGATTGACTTTTCGCCCACACTGGCGGCGGCCCGGTTGAGCTGGTCAGCAGTCACCGGGTTACCCGGCAAGCCCAGCCCGTTGACATAGCGCGCTGCGCCGGCTGCGGTGTCATGGGTCTGGGCTGCGGGTGCGTTCAGGGTGAAATACAGGTGCTGGTCGAGGATCGACGCGGTTATCAGCGCCATGATCGCAACGAACGACTCGGTGATCATGCCGCCATAGCCGATCAGCCGCATCTGGCCCTCCTTCTCCAGCATTTTCGGCGTGGTCCCCGACGAGATCAGCGCATGGAAGCCCGAAAGGGCGCCGCACGCGACGGTGATGAACAGAAACGGAAACAGGGAGCCGGCGAACGCGGGCCCGTTGCCTTTGACTGCGAAGTGCGAGATCGCCGGCGCCGCGAGCGTCGGGTGGGCCAGACACACGCCCACGGCGAGCAGCGTGATGGTGCCGACCTTCATGAAGGTCGACAGGTAGTCGCGCGGCGCGAGCAGCAGCCACACCGGCAGCACCGACGCGGCGAAGCCGTAACCGATGAGCAGCCAGGACAGTGTGACCGGCGACAGGCCGAACCACGTTGCGCCCCAAGACGTATTGGCGACCCAGTTGCCCGAGACGACGGCGAGTAGCAGCAGCCCGACGCCGATCAGCGATACTTCGGTCACCCGCCCGGGCCGCAGGAACCGCAGGTAGTACCCCATGAATAGGGCGATCGGGATGGTCATGGCGATCGAGAACACGCCCCACGGGCTCTTTGCGAGTGCTCGCACCACCACCAGCGCCAGGACCGCGATCACGATGGTGATGATGACCGGGATTCCGATCAGTGCCGCCACCCCGGCGCTGCCGCCGAGTTCGTCGCGAACCATCTGGCCCAGCGACCGACCGCGCCGCCGGGTGGAGATCCACAACACGAGGTAGTCCTGCACGCACCCGCCGAGTACCGCGCCGATGACGATCCAAATGGCGCTGGGCAAATAGCCCATCTGGGTGGCCAGCACCGGACCGACCAGTGGCCCGGCTCCGGCGATGGCGGCGAAGTGGTGGCCGAACACCACGCGCCGATCGGTCGGCACGTAATCGGTGCCGTTATCAAAGACTTCGGCCGGCGTGGCGTGATCGTCGCGGGGGCGCACGATCTTCATTTCGATCAACCGCGCATAGAACCGAAACGCGACGATGTAGGTGCAGCTCGCGGCGACCACCAGCCAAACCGCATTCACCGGTTCGCCGCGCACGAACGCGATAACCGCCCAGGCGATGGCCCCGAGGCCGGCGATCGCGCCGAACACGATTCGGTGCCTGACGGTAATGGGGGAGCGGTCGACGATGGCGACGGGTGGCAGGTCGGCGTCGGTGCGGATGTAGGTGACGTGCCGCTGCTGCTCTTGGAAGCGCTCTGCCACGGCGAAAACCCTACGCGAGTAGGACACTCAGTACAGCGCGCGCACGGTGTCGATGGTGTCGGCTTCGGCCGGACCCTTGTCGTCTCGGTAGCGCACCACCCGGGCAAATCGCAGCGCCAGTCCGCCGGGGTAGCGCGAGGACCCTTGGACACCGTCGAACGCGATCTCGACGACCTGCTCGGGCCTTAGCTGCACGACGTACCCGTCGGTGGTGCCGACGGCCAGTTCGGTGAACCTTGCGGTCTGCCAGTCCAGCATGGCGTCGGTCATGCCCTTGAATGTCTTGCCCAGCATCACAAATCCGCCGGTGGCCGGGTCGCGCGCGCCCAGGTGAATATTGGAGAGCTTGCCGCGACGGCGTCCCGAACCCCACTCCACGGCGAGCACCACCAGGTCGAGGGTGTGCACCGGTTTGACCTTCAGCCAGCCCGCTCCGCGACGGCCCGCAAGGTAGGGCGCAGTCGGAGACTTGGCCATGACCCCTTCGTGGCCGGCGTCCAGTGTCGCTTGCAGAAAGTCGGCGGCCGCCGCCTGGTCCGAAGTAACCAGCCGGTCGACGCGATGCTGGGCGGGCACCAAAGCGTCCAGTTCGGCCAGCCGATCGGTGGTTGGCGCGTCGAGCAGGTCGACGCCGTCGCGATGCAGGATGTCAAAGAAAAAGACCGAAAGCGGCTGTGCGGCAAGGGCGGTCGCTACGTCGACGGACCGGCCGAACCGCGACGCGGTGACCTGGAACCGATGTGGCCGGTTGTCCGGGCGCAACGCGATCGCCTCACCGTCGACAATGAGGTCGCGCACCGGCAGCGCCCGCGTCGCCTCCACCACCTCGGGAAGCCGCGCGGTGACGTCGTCGAGGCTTCGGGTGTAGACCGTGACCTCGTCGCCGGCCCGATGGATCTGCACTCGGGCTCCGTCCAGCTTTGCTTCGAAAATTGTTGTGCCGCCGTGATGTTCGAGTGCATCGGCCACGCCGGTTGAAGTCTGGGCCAGCATGGGACCCACGGGCCGGCCCACACGCAGCGTGAAGGCGTCCAGGGCCGCGGCGCCACCGGATAGACCTGCCGCAGCCACCGCCGGCAGATCCCCGCCCAGCATCGCCGCACGCTGCACCGCGGTGGCCGGGATGCCGGCGGCCTTGGCGACCGCGTCGGCCATGATTCCGGCCAGCGCACCCTGGCGCAGCTCGCCGCCTAGCAGGCGGAGCAGAAAGGTCTGCTCGGATTCGGTTGCAGCGGAAAACAATTGCGCGATCAGCTCCGCCCGTCGTGCCTGTGACCCCTTGCCGGATACCGCGCCGATTTCGGAGAAGGTGGCGTCGACGGCCGCAACGGTCAGCACCGGATCCGCCGCCGGTGGGGGTAGCGACCGCAACGCCGCCCAGCCAACACCGATCTGGCGTTGCCGTAGCTCCCCGGAAAGCCACGATACGATGATCGCGACCACCTCGGCATTGGTTGCGGCGCGCCGCAGCAGCTCTGCGATGCGCGCAACCTTGGTCAGCCGCGACGAGGTGCCGCCGACGTTCAGCGATGTGCTTGCTACATCGACAAGGAGCACTTTGCAAGCTTGGCATGGCTCGCCGACAAACCCGCAGAGCGGACACGCTAGCGTTACAGATTGCATGGATTCTGACAAGCTGCAGAAGGAGAGGTCCGGATGGAGATCAACGGGAAGAAGGTCGTCGTCATCGGCGGCGCGTCGGGGATGGGACGTGCCAGCGCCGAGTTGCTGGCCCAGCGTGGCGCGCAGGTTGCCGTGCTCGATCGCGAGGGATCCGACGGCAAGGCCGTTGCCGAAGGGCTCGGTGGCAAGTTCTATCCGGTCGACGTCACCGACTTCACCGGCACCGAGACGACGCTGCACAACGCGGTCGACGACCTCGGCGGTCTGCACGTCACGGTGACCACCGCGGGCGGCGGCATAGCCAAGCGCACCATGACCAAGTCCGGCCCCCACGATCTCGAATCCTTCCGCGCCGTGGTGGATCTCAACCTCATCGCCACCTTCAACATCAGCCGGCTGGCCGCCGCGCACATGAGCAAGAACGAACCCGAAGACGAAGAGCGGGGCGTCATCATCAACACCGCGTCGATCGCGGCCTTTGAAGGCCAGATCGGGCAGGTCGCCTACACCGCCGCCAAGGCGGGCATTGCCGGTATGTGCCTCACGATGGCACGAGACTTGGGGTCATTGGGCATCCGCGTGCTGGCCATCGCGCCGAGCTTGTTCTTGACGGGTCTGACCGCGATGGTTCCGGAGGACATGGCGGCCGCCCTGGTTCGCGATGCGGCGTTTCCGAAGCGGATGGGCCGGCCCGAGGAGTACGCCAAGTTGGTGGCGGCCATCGTGGACAACCCGATGCTCAACGGTCAATGCCTGCGACTGGACGCGGGCCAGCGGTTCGCGCCCAAGTAGCCGTCGCGTAGGTGTGGCGCGCGGATTAAGTACACTCTTTAGGCGAACCGGCTCTTCAATGACGTGGGTCGGCTAGCCGCGCGAGGAGGGCCCTCATGGGTATCGCACTGACCGACGATCATCGCGAACTCGCCGAGGTAGCCCGCGCGTTCTTGACCTCGCAGAAGGCGCGCTGGGCGGCGCGCTCACTGCTGGATGCGACCGACGAGGCCCGACCGCCGTTTTGGCCGAACCTTGTCGAGCTTGGCTGGCTTGGTCTGCACATCGACGAGGAGCACGGCGGCTCAGGCTACGGACTTCCCGAACTCGTGGTAGTGATCGAAGAACTCGGCCGCGCGATAGCGCCCGGGCCGTTCGTGCCGACGGTGATCGCCTCGGCCGTGATCGCCAAAGAGGCGACGGCCGAGCAAAAAGCCCGGCTGCTGCCAGGACTGATCGACGGAACCGTCACCGCGGGCGTCGGCCTGGGCGGCGGGGTGCAGCTCAATGACGGAGTTGCCGACGGCGAGGCCGGGGTGGTGCTGGGTGCGGGGCTGGCCGAGCTGTTGCTGGTTGCCGCCGGTGACGATGTGCTGGTGCTGGAGCGCGGCCGCGACGGCGTCTCCGTTGAGGTGCCGCAGAACTTCGATCCGACCCGGCGTTCCGGACGTGTCCGGCTGCACAACGTGAGCGTGGCCGCCGATGACATCCTGCCGGGCGCGCGGGAGTCGGCTCTGGCCCGCGCGCGGACATTGCTCGCCGCCGAGGCGGTTGGGGGCGCGGCCGACTGCGTCGACGCCGCCGTTGCCTATGCCAAGGTGCGTCAGCAATTTGGCCGCACCATCGCCACTTTCCAAGCGGTGAAACATCATTGCGCGAATATGTTGGTGGCGGCCGAGTCGGCGATCGCGGCGGTGTGGGACGCCGCGCGAGCGGCAGCTGCGGACTCCTCGGAGGACGAAGCGCAGTTCCGCCTGATCGCGGCGGTGGCGGCGGCGCTGGCGTTCCCTGCCTACGCGCGTAATGCCGAACTCAACATTCAGGTGCACGGCGGCATCGGCTTCACCTGGGAGCACGATGCGCATCTGCACCTGCGACGCGCGTTGGTGATCGCTGCATTGTTCGGCGGAGACGCGCCCGCCGCAGATGTTTTCGACCGCACCGCGGCCGGAGTCACCCGCGCCAACAGCCTGGACCTGCCGCCCGAGGCCGAAGAACTGCGTACCCAGATCCGTGCCGATGCGGCCGAGATTGCGGCCCTGGACAAGCAGGCGCAGCTGGACAAGTTGATCGAGACGGGCTACGTGATGCCACACTGGCCCAAGCCGTGGGGGTTGGCGGCCGATGCCGTCAAGCAGTTGGTGATTGAGGAAGAGTTTCGCGCGGCGGGCATCAAGCGGCCGGACTACTCGATCACCGGATGGGTGATCCTGACCCTGATCCAGCACGGAACCCCTTGGCAAATCGAGCGATTCGTTGAGAAGGCGCTGCGCCAGGACGAGGTCTGGTGCCAACTGTTCTCCGAACCCGAAGCCGGATCGGATGCCGCCTCGGTCAAGACCCGCGCCACTCGGGTGGACGGCGGCTGGAAGATCAACGGGCAGAAGGTGTGGACCAGTGGGGCGCAGTACTGCGCACGTGGCTTGGCTACCGTGCGCACCGACCCCGATGCGCCTAAGCACGCCGGCATCACGACGGTAATCGTCGACATGAATGCGCCGGAAGTCGAGGTGCGACCGCTGCGGCAGATCACCGGCGGCTCGGAATTCAACGAAGTGTTCTTCAACGACCTTTTTGTTCCCGACGAGGACGTCGTCGGCGCACCCAACTCCGGGTGGACGGTCGCGCGGGCCACGCTGGGCAACGAGCGGGTCAGCATCGGCGGCAGTGGGGGCTACTACGAGGGTCTAGGGGCGAAACTGGTGAAGCGGGTGCAACAGCGGCCAGATGCCTTGGCGGGCGGGCGAATACGGGTCGGCTCGTTCCTCGCCGATGATCACGCGCTGCGGCTGTTGAACCTGCGCCGTGCCGCCCGCAGCGTCGAAGGTGCGGGCCCGGGGCCCGAAGGCAACGTCACCAAGCTCATGCTGGCCGAGCACATGATCGAGGGCGCGGCGATCTCGGCGGCGCTGCTGGGTCCCGACATCGCGCTGCTCGACGGGCCGGGTGCGCTGGGCGGCCGGATGGTCATGGGTGCCCGGGGCATCGCGATCGCCGGCGGCACATCGGAGGTCGCCCGCAACCAGATCGCCGAGCGGATCCTCGGCATGCCCCGCGACCCGCTGGTCAACTGATTTCGCTGGCGAGCAGACGCAAAAGCCCCCATTTCGCGCGGCGAAATGGGGCTTTTGCGTCTGCTCGCGCCACTAGGCCGGGGCGAACAACAGCGCGCCGCCGGGACCCTTCTCCGGCCGCATCTCGACGGGCATCCCGCATACCACCGAATCTGGTTCGCAGCCAACGATATTGGCGGCCACGCGAAGGCCGGGCTGTTCGCTGAGTTCCACGATGGCAATCACATAGGGCGTCGGGACATCCGGGTTATACCGGTGGTAGTTGACGGTGTAGGTGAAGACCGTGCCATGCCCGGACACCGGCCGCGCGACCAAAGGGCCGCCACAGTCCGGGCATTGGCCCGCGGCAGGATGCACCCAGCTGGCGCAACCGTCGCAGTGCTTGATGAGCAGCTGGGAAGTCGGCTCGGCTGGCACGACCAATACAGTACACTCTATTGGTCCGGTGTCCGCCGCACGCCTACGGACGGTGCAGATGAGCTACTTCGAGAAAGACGCGATCTTGTCCGGCATTGGCATTTCGCGAATCGGCCGTCGTACTGGCATCCCCGGGCTGGAGCTGACCATGGAGGCGGTGCGGGCCGCCATCGATGACGCCGGCCTGACCGCCGCCGATATCGACGGAATTGCGACGTTGGGTGACACTCCGGCTGGCGAGGTTAACGCCGAACTGCGGATCGAGGCCGCGGACTGCGGAACGGGATTCGGCACCGGCGGCCTGCTGAGTCCGGTCATGTCGGCGTGCCGCGCGGTCTCGGAACGCCGCGCGCGCCATGTGGTGGTGTACCGGACCATTCAAATGCTCGGCGGTAGCGTGCCGGTCAAGCCGCAAGAAGACGCGCCCCCGCCGCCGCTTGCGCGCATGTTCGATGTGCCCGAAGGCGCTCCGCGGCCGGCTGTGGGTCCGATGGACGACATCACCGATCTGGTTGCGGCCCACGCTTACTCCGCTGCGAACTGGCTGGCCCTGAACTGCCGACGCCATATGGAACTGTATGGAACCACCAAGGAGCAATTGGGCTGGCTGGCTCTCAACGGCCGGCGCAACGCGGCTCTGAATCCCCGTGCGGTGTATCGCGACCCGATGACGATGGCCGACTATCTGGGCGCCCGATTGGTGTCGACGCCGTTCGGGTTGCTGGATTGCGATGTGCCCGTTGACGGCTCCATCGCGGTGGTGGTGTCTGGGGCGGAGTACGCCCGCGACTGCCCACACCGAGTCGTTAGGGTCGAGGCGATCGGTGGGTCCGACGGTGCCGGCGGCTGGTTCCACCGCCGTGATTACCCCAAGATGGCCATGTCCGATGCCGCGGCGCAGATGTGGTCACGGACCGAATTGAGGCCCGCCGACCTTGACGTCGCCCAGTTATACGACGGTTTCACGTTTCTCGCCATCGCATGGTTGGAAGCCCTTGGCATTTGTGCCGACGGCGAGGCCGGCCCATTCGTCGAGGGCGGCGCGCGAATCGCCCGCGACGGCGGACTACCCCTTAACACCTATGGTGGCCAACTGTCGGCCGGGCGCATGCACGGTTACTGGGCGCTGCACGAAGGATGCTTGCAGCTGCGCGGCGAAGCGGGGGAACGGCAAGTCTCGCAACGACCGGAGGTCGGCGTGGTTTCGGTAGGCGGCGGACCCGTCGCCGGATGCATGTTGCTCACCTGTTGAGCCGTCGATGAGTTTCGACGCAGACATCGCGCGGCCGGACAACCGAGCCTCGAAGATTGCCCGCCGCATCGAGGCGGACATCGTGCGCCGTGGTTGGCCCGTCGGAGAATCGCTTGGTTCCGAACAAGCTCTGCAACAACGCTTTTGCGTGAGCCGATCGGTCCTGCGCGAAGCCGTTCGCCTCGTCGAGCACCATCAGGTTGCCCGGATGCGTCGCGGACCCAACGGTGGGCTGCTCGTTTGCGAGCCCGATGCCGGCCCGGCGACCCGCGCCGTCGTCATCTATCTCGAATATCTGGGCACCACGCTCGGCGACCTGCTCAACGCTCGGCTGGTGCTCGAGCCGTTGGCGGCCGCTCTTGCCGCAGAGCACATCGACGAGACCGGCATCGAGGCGTTGCGCGCAGTCCTACGCGCGGAGGAACAGTGGCGGCCGGGTATGCCCGCACCACGTGAGGAGTTCCACGTCGCACTCGCAGAACGCTCCAAAAACCCTGTCTTACAGCTATTTATCGATGTCCTGATGAGGCTGACCAAGCGATACGCACTTGAATCGCGGACCGCGTCGGAAAATGAGGCCCTCGAAGCGGTCGACCAGATGCACCATGCGCATGCCGGCATCGTCGCAGCGGTCACCGCGGGCGATTCAGCACGCGCCAGGACGCTCACCGAGCGACACGTGCAAGCGGTGACCGCCTGGTTGCGCGAGCACCAGAACGGGGCGGATGCCACGGCTCGGGTACGCGGGCCGCGCCGAGCAGGATTCGAAATCGATGCCCCCCGAGGCAAGCTCGCCGAGGTGTTGGCGGCCACGATTGGCGACGATATCGCCGCCAGCGGCTGGCGGGTCGGTTCGGTTTTCGGGACTGAGACCGCGCTGCTGGACCGCTATCGAGTGAGCCGGTCGGCGCTGCGCGAAGCCGTGCGACTACTCGAATATCACGCGATCGCGCGGATGCGCCGCGGACCGGGCGGCGGACTGATCGTCACACAACCCCAGGCGCAGGCGAGCATCGACACCATCGCGCTCTACCTGCAGTACCGCAAACCGGGCCGCGAAGACCTGCGCTGCGTCCGCGATGCCATCGAGATCGACAATGTGGCCAGAGTGCTCAGGCGACGCGCCGAACCTGAGGTCGCGGCCTTCCTCCACACGAATCGACCCGTCCTCGAAATGCCAACAGACGATGTGCGCAAGGCCGCCGTCGAGGAGTTTCGCTTCCACGTCGGGCTATCCCAACTGGCCGGAAATGCTTTGCTCGAATTATTCCTCCGGATAATCGTCGAATTGTTCCGCCGTCACTGGTCCAGCACCGGCCAAGCACTGCCGACTTGGAGCGACGTGGTCGCCGTGGAACACGCCCATGAGCGGATTCTCGAGGCGATCAGCATTGGCGACGACAGCCTGGCCCGCTACCGCATCCGTCGCCATTTGGACGCCGCCGCGTCCTGGTGGTTGTAGTCCGACCCGCCGGAGAATCCGGCGGTGCGCATGGCTAACGCATGTCTGGGGTATGTCGATAAACAGATTGATGGCCGGTCCAAGAGGGGGCCGGCATACTGACGCAAGCGGGAGCGCTAGATGGCTTCGATCCCCGAGACGAAGCAACGAGGCTTCGTCCATTCCGCGCTCTTCTACCACTCCCAAAGGGAATATCTGGATTTTGTGGTTCGCTTCGTCGCCAACGGGTTCGCGGTCGATGAGCCCGTCCTGGTCGCGGTGCCGGGTGACCTGCTGGCACTCTTGCGTCCGGAGTTGAACGCCGCCCGCGCGGGATCGACCGCCGAGTTGCGGATGGTCGATATCGCCGAGGTGGCCCGCAATCCGAGCCGATTTTTGGCGATCGAGAGTGCCTTCACCGCTAAGCACTTCAAGCAACGCGTGCGGATTGTCAGTCAACTTGTCTGGCCGGGTCGCACGGCCGATGAATGCCTCGCCTGTGCGCAGCACGAGGCCTTGAGCAACGGGGCATTGGCAAGCCTGAACGTGATGGGATTGTGCCTCTACGACGCAGAGCGGCTAGAGGAAGATGTTCTGGCTGACGCCCGCAGCACACACCCATTGTTCTGGAAATGCGGATCGGCCTATCGCAGCACCGAGTACGCGCCGGATGACGCCCTGGCGCGCTGTAACCAGCCGCTACCCTCCAATCCGGGTGCTGTCACCTACACCGTGCGGAAGGGCGCGGACCTGCGTCCCGCACGGTCGTTTGCGGTCGACTATGCCGGTTGGGTTGGCCTATCGCAGGACGGCATCAAGGATCTGCAAATGATCGCCACCGAGTTGGCCACCAACAGCTTGCAGTACGCCGGAGGAGCGTGCCAGCTGGCTTTCTGGCGACAGAATGAGCATCTCGTTTGCGAGGCGCGCGATGGGGGACGACTCGATGACCCGCTGGTGGGACGCCACCACCCCGGCACCGGCGGCACCGCCAGTCGCGGTCTATTCCTCGTCAACGCCGTGGCGGATCTGGTGCGTACCCACACCTCTGCAAATGGGACGACTATCCAGGCATACCTTCGGCTTAACCCGTCACGGGGATCGACGGGATAACCGGCCGCGGCGCGACGCTGGCGCCACCGGTCAGAGTCGGGGTTTGACTCGCCTCGGGGTGACTGATGGCGGTCACCCCGAGGCGAGTGGATGCTGTGCCAGCGGAACGGGCCAAATTGGCTGCAGCCGGACCGACCGACGGCTTGAGAAGGGAGGTAAGCCGTGGGTGATCGGGCGATTCCGTTGGCGCAGCGTTGTTTCCAGACGGCGGCTTACGCTGGCGCCACGACCGCGGGGTCGCCCTGCGCTAGGGGGTGGCCACCGCTGGCGCAACCGGCCAATAGCATCGCCGCCATCGCGGCGAGCACCGCGCCGAGCATCCGTATGCTGTTCTTCCTAGCGCTCATTTTTCTGCCTCTCGTTTGCCGGATCGGAACCGCGCTGTACAACCGCGGCATTCGGATGCTAACGGCGACATGGGGGGACAGTGAACAGCTTCTTTTCGTCGACGAGCGGCTGTTTGAGCGTTGGTTGTGGGCGAGCAAAGGCGCGGTGGAGCATTTGCTCCGAATGGTGGGAGGGGCAAGATGGTGACGCAGAACCAAAGCGCCCAGGTCAAAGCTACGTTGCCGTAGGTTTGGGTAGCTGAGGAAAAATCCGCACCCCGATCCGAGGCAACACGCGATTCGTCGGCAGATTATTTATCGTTCCGCGAATTCCGTGAAATCACGCATTTTTGGCGCTGCACCGACTAGAATCCGCCCCCCTAGGGCGAGATGCGGACCTAGCGCCTACGACGGCAGTTCGGGCACGGGAGGCGCGGTTACCTGCTCGGAGCAGCTCGCCGCGAACACCGCAAACGCAGCGAATAACACCGCCGCTACCACCCGGGAGACCTTGCTTTTGGAGCTCATGGTTGGCGCCTTTCTTTGTTCATGCATCAGCGTGGTTGGTTTGCTATGAACACCGTCTGCGATGCTATCCCCGGTCTGCGCGCCCTGCGTGTCGTTTCGCCGCATTGCCCAACGAATTTGGTTCTCGTTCGCGAACTTTCACCGATCGTGGGCATACCTCATGTCAAGGATGTGGAATACGTCGAGCCGCCGGGGACCAACCGATTACTCGGCCACCCGATGCGCTTGCCGCGGTATCGGCGGCAGTCGCAGTGGTCCCCGGCGGATCCCCCGACGTAGTGAGGGAAACGCCGGTGTGCCAGCTAGCCGACAGCCGCCGCGGGCACCGGGTTGCCGGGCACCTCGACGTTGGGTGTCCGTTGTGCCGCGCAGCCCGCCGCCAGCAGTGCGAATACCGTGCCCAGAACCGCGACCACCGTCCCAACCCTCTGCCTGGTGTTCTTTGCGCTCATCGACCGCGCCTTTCGTTGCTAGACCGCACCCGTCGGCGATTCCACCGCCATCAGATGCTATCGCCGTGAGCCTGGGCGCCGAGCCGTTTTTCGCATCTTGAACTCCGGCCCGGAACGCACCGTCCGCTAATCCGCCGAGCAGACGCAAAATCGCCCTGGAGCCAATGCTCCAGGGCGATTTTGCGTCTGCTCGCGAGGAGAACGCGGCTACAGCCGGCGCAGGACGATAGGCATCCCGTCCATCGGCACCGGCATGCCGCCGTAATCCCAATGCGCGTGATATTCGGGCCGGGGCAGCTCAAGGCGATAGCGGCGGAGCAGCCGGTGCAGAATCGTCTTGATCTCCAACTGGCCAAACACCATCCCGATGCACTTGTGCGCACCGCCGCCGAACGGCGTGAACGCATAACGATGCCGCTTGTGCTCATTGCGCGGCTCGGTGAATCGCTCCGGGTCGAACTTCATTGGGTCCGTCCACAATTCCGGCAGGCGATGATTCATCCCGGGATAGGCGACGACGTTTGTGCCCTTCGGTAGGTAGTAGCCGAGCAGGTCCGTGTCGCGCACCGCCTGGCGCATCGCCCATTGCACGGGCGTCACCAGGCGGATCGACTCGTTCATCACCAGATCAAGCGATTCCAGCTTCTCCAGCGATTCGATGTCGAGCGGTCCGTCGCCGAGGCGATCCGATTCGTCGCGGCAACGGTCCTGCCATTCCGGGTGCGCGGCCAGGTGGTAGACCATTGTGGTTGCCGTGGACGTCGACGTGTCGTGCGCGGCCATCATCAGGAAGATCATGTGGTTGACGATGTCCTCGTCGGAGAACCGATTGCCGTCCTCGTCCTCGGTTTGACACAGCACCGTCAGCAGGTCGTTGCCCTCTTTGCCGCGGCGCTCCTTGACTCGTTCTTCGAAGTAGTTCTCCAGCAGCTCACGCGCCTTGATGCCACGCCACCAGGTGAACGGCGGCACGCTGGTGCGGATGATCGCGTTCCCGGCGCGGGTCGTCGTGGTGAAGGCCTTGTTCACCTTCGTCACCAGCTCGCGGTCGGTTCCCGGTTCGTGGCCCATAAACACCATCGAGGCGATGTCGAGCGTGAGCTCCTTCATCGCCGGATAGAGAAGGAAGCGTGGATCGTTGGTCACCCAGTCGTCGACAATGACGTGCGAGACCACTTGGTCCATGTGCTCGACGTAGCCGGCTAGTCGCGACCGGACGAACGCTTCCTGCAGGATCCGTCGGTGAAACATGTGCTCGTCAAAGTCGAGCAGCATCAGTCCGCGGCGAAAGAACGGCCCGATTACCGGGACCCAGCCCTGCTGCGAGTAGTCCTTGTTGCGGTTGGAGTAGATGGTCTGCGCGGCGTCCGGACCGAGCGCCGCGACGGCAGGCAGGATCGGGGAATCCGCGAATATGACCGGGCCCTTGGTTTGGTACATGAACATCAGGTAGTCAGGTCCGCCGCGCAAGATCTCAATGAGATGCCCAATAATCGGCAACCCCGCGTCACCGAGGATCGGTTTGAGGTCGCTGCCCGGCGGCGGGGCGGCCAGTGTCTTCGCCGGGAATTGAGTGTTCCGCAGCGTGCGTTCGACAAGACCCATGCCGGGAAAGTTGTTTATCGACGGGGTCAACCGACGTTTGGCTTGGTCAACAAGGTATGTTGGGGTGCTAATTGTCGCCATTGACGCTCCTTACCGGTTGCGACAGCCGCCGTTACCAATTATGAGCCGGACGGCATCGACGCATGTCAAGTTCCATTTTTGCGCGACATAGTGCAAGGTCAGGGTGTGATTACCGGTGCCGAGTACGGAGAGCGGGGCTTTCCGGCGTTCCGACGGCGTGGCGACAAGCATCGCCAAGCGATCATGCAGGCGGTGCGCGAACTCCTCCAGGAGATGCCGTTTGCGGAGTTGTCGGTCAGCATGATCAGCAACCGAGCCGGTGTGGCCCGGTCGGGTTTCTACTTCTATTTCGAGTCCAAATATTCGGTGCTTGCCCAAATCCTGGCCGAGGTCGCGAGCGACCTCGACGAGCGCACCCAGAACTTCGGCGCTCGGCAACCGGGCGAGTCGCCGGAGCAGTTCGCCAAGCGCATGGTCGCGAGTGCGGTGGCGGTATATGCGCACGCCAAGCCGGTGATGACGGCATGCAATACCGCCCGCCACAGCGATGCCGAGATAAGCGAGATCCTCGAGCAGCAGTTTGAGGGTGTGCTGCGCGCACTTGTCGGCATTGTCAAAGCCGAGGTGAAGGCCGGGACGGCGTACCCGATCAGCGAGGATCTCCCCACGCTGATCCGCACCCTGGCGGCCACTACCGCACAAATGCTTACCGGTGACCCGTTTTTTGTGGGCCGCACCGATGACCTGGATCGTCGCGTCAAGGTGCTTGAGCAGATGTGGCTCAACGCGCTGTGGGGTGGTAAAGGCTGTAGCGGCTAAATCGCTGCAGCCGTCGCCGCTGGGCTCATCGATCGATCTGTACCAGCACTTGGTCGCTCGCGGTAGGAGCCGTGGCGGGGCATGGCGGGCCACGCCGTTACCGCCGGTATCGTCACGGCCATGACGCAGACGGCATCCGGGCGGTATTTCGCGGGCAAGCGGTGTTTTGTCACCGGTGCAGCCAGCGGCATCGGGCGCGCCACCGCGTTGCGGCTTGCCGCACAGGGCGCCGAGTTGTATTTGACCGACCGCGACTTCGACGGTTTGGCGCAAACCGTGTCCGACGCCCGCGCGCTGGGCGCCCAAGTGCCCGCCCATCGGGTGCTCGACATCTCCGACTACGACGAGGTGGCGACGTTCGCGGCCGACATCCACGCCAGTCATGCCAGCATGGACGTCCTGTTGAACATCGCCGGAGTGTCGGCCTGGGGGACCGTTGACCAGCTCACCCACGATCAGTGGAGCAGGATGGTCGCGATCAACCTGATGGGTCCGATCCACGTGATCGAGACATTTGTCCCGCCGATGGTCGCGGCCGGTCGGGGCGGGCATCTGGTCAATGTGTCCTCGGCGGCCGGTCTGGTTGCGCTGCCCTGGCATGCGGCCTATAGCGCCAGCAAGTTCGGCCTGCGCGGGCTATCTGAAGTGCTGCGCTTCGACCTGGCCCGGCACCGCATCGGGGTCTCTGTCGTAGTGCCGGGTGCGGTGAGGACCCCACTGGTCAACACTGTCGAGATCGCCGGCGTCGACCGCGATGATCCCAGGGTGGGTCGGTGGGTCGACCGCTTCAGCGGTCATGCCGTGTCACCGGAGAAAGCCGCCGAGAAGATCTTGGCTGGCGTGGCCAAGAACAGATACCTGATCTACACGTCGGGCGATATCCGGGCGTTGTATGCGTTCAAGCGGGTGGCTTGGTGGCCCTACAGCTTGGTGATGCGGCGGGTGAATGTGTTCTTCACCCGTGCGCTGCGGCCCGCCCCCTTGCGGCCCCATTCCGGCTAGGAAGAACCCGGCGATCCTGCCGCCGGCGTTCTGCCGCACCCTGCCAGGACCCGCCCGCCAGTCCGGACGTCACCAACCCGTCGGCATCTCAAGTTCCAGGCGCACCCCGAGTAATCGGACCGGCCGATCTAGTTCGAACAAGTCCAGAATGCGCAGCGCGGCGGCGGTGATGACGTCAGCATCGGTGGTGGGCGCCTGCAGCTTGCGGATCTTGGTGCGGGTGTAAAACGTCGCGGTGCGCACGGTGACGGCGACCCGGGTGACTATTCGCGCCGACGCCACGACGTCGTTCAGCGCCCGCTGCGCGAGTTCCGTTATCGCCGCGTCCATGTCGGCGCGGTCAGTGAGATCGCGGGGAAAGGTAACGACGTGGCTTCGCGAGCGCGGGACCCACGGCTCGGTGCTGACTTCGGTGTCGCCGCCACCCTTGGCGAGCAGCAGCAGCCAGAGTCCGGTTCGCGGGCCGAATGTGGATGCCAGCAGTTCGGCGTCGCCGTGCGCAAGCTGCCAGACTGTCGTTATCCCTAGGGCTGCAAGCTTTTTCATTGTCTTGGGACCCACGCCCCATAGTGCGTCGACCCTGCGCACGGCCATCAAATCCATCCAGTTCGCATCGGTGAGCGCAAATATCCCGCCTGGTTTTGCGAAGCCAGTGGCGACCTTGGCGCGTTGTTTGTTGTCGCTGATGCCGACCGAGCAGGACAGCCCGGTTTCTGCCATGACGACGGCGCGGATCTGTTCGGCGACTTCGGCGGGGTCGACGGGGTTATCGGCGTCCTGGGTGCTCACCTCGACATACGCCTCGTCCCAGCCCCACACCTCCACCGGGTGGCCCAGGTCGCGCAATAACCCCATCACCTCGTCGGACGCCGCGTCATAGGCGGCCGGATCCGACGGCAAGAAGGTGGCGTGGGGGCAAGCGCGGGCGGCTGTGCGCAGCGGCATCCCCGCCCGTACCCCGAACTTGCGGGCCTCATACGAGGCGCAGGTGACGACCTTGCGCGGTTCCGCCGGATCACCGTTGCCACCGACGATGACCGGCAGGCCGATGAGTTCGGGGCGGCGGCGCAGTTCGACCGCCGCCAGAAACTGGTCGAGGTCCACATGCAGGATCCACCGCTGTGTTCCTACCGCATCGTGATCGGTCACCGGCCGCATAGCTTGCGCGCCAGGCTTTCCCATGCGTCGCCCAACGATTGCAGTGTGTGGCCGCGGTCGTTGAGCTGATGCCCGACATAGTCGACGTCGAGCAGTGCTAGTAAGGCATCGGTCTGAGCATCCAGATCACCGGTGGTCCGAGCCAACCGCAGCAGCACCCGCACGTGCGTGCGGTTTACCGCCGCCGCCGGCCCGTAGCGGGTCTGCGGGTCGCGGTTGGCCTCCGACAGCAATTCGCGCTGGGTATGTACGAAGCAGATCCGCTCCCGGCCAAACGCGATGAGGCGATCGAGCGGTGGGGCATCCGGGCCCAGCGGCGGTGGGCCGAACAGAAAAGCCTGCTGACTGGCCCGCTCGTCCTCATCGAGAAGCACCATCATTAGACCGGCTCGGCTGCCAAACCGGCGGAACACGGTGCCCTTGCCGACGCCGGCGGCTGCGGCGACGTCGTCCATGGTGATCGCGTCGGCGCCGCGGTTGGCGACTAGGCGGCGCGCCGCCGCCACTATGAGGGCGCGATTGCGCGCCGCGTCACCCCGTTCGGGCGGATGCCGCTGCGGGGCGGAGACTGGCAATTCGCCGAATTGCTCCGCGTCGCTCACCCTTGCACTGTAGCGCGGGCCGGAATAAATCGGACCGTGGTCCGGTTTGGTCATGCGAAGATGTAGACCAAGAGCGGAAGGGACCGGAGAAATGTCGGATATCAAAGTTTTGGCGTTGGTAGGAAGCCTGCGCGCGGAGTCCATCAACCGCCGCATCGCCAAACTTGCGGGCGACGTCACCCCCGACGGGGTAGTCGTCACCGTGTTCGAAGGGCTGGGGGACTTGCCGTTCTACAACGAGGACGTTGACGACGCGGTCAACACCGCGGTTGATCATGCCCCGGACCCGGTGGTTGCGTTACGTGCCGCGGCCGCCGATGCCGATGCCGCGTTGGTGGTGACGCCGGAATACAACGGCAGCATTCCCGCCGTCATCAAGAACGCGATCGACTGGCTGTCCCGGCCGTTCGGCAACGGCGCGTTGAAGGACAAGCCGTTGGCCGTGATCGGTGGCTCCTTGGGCCGCTTCGGTGGCGTGTGGGCACACGACGAGGCGCGCAAGTCGTTCGGCATTGCCGGGGCACGCGTGATCGACGTCAAACTCTCGGTGCCGTTGCAAACCCTCGAGGGCAAGGCGCCCGCAGATCACGCCGAGCTTTCGGCGAATGTGCGTGACATTGTCGGCAAGCTCGTCGCCGAGGTCAGCTGACTTGTCGCTGTTTGGCGGCGATCTCGGCCACGAGTGACGTTGCAACACCGAATGCGAAGTACAGGGCTGGCAGCCACGGCGCGACCTTAAACAATGCGTTCGAGTCGGCGGCGTACCTGAATATGCCGAACTCGACGAGGACGGCTTCGAAGACTGGACCGCCTACAGCGGCAAGCAGACCGCACACCGCGCCGGGACTGTCACCTAGGGCGCACCAGGTGAGTATCGCGAGTGCATAGATGAGCACGTTCGTCGGGACCGCGGGCGCCGAGTGCACTAAGGCGGTGATGACGTAAATGCCGATCACGGCGGCCACGCCGGCGAGTCCCTGGCGTGCGCTGACCGTGGTACGCGGCGCCGGCAGGTGCAACCGCAGTTCGGCCAGCGTGACGGTCGCGGTTCCGACGAGCAGGGGGAACCAGACGGGGCTGCTCCACACATACGGAACCGCGTTGGTGAGGTACTCGGTGGTCCCGGTGACGACATGAGCGTGATCGCCGATCAGTGACGCCAGCATTCCCAGCACGAACAGGATCACGACTTCCGGCACGCGCAGTTTCATGATGCGCACGCTACATCAACCCAGCGGCCGCTGGTCGGTTTGCTGGCGGCCGGTAAACCGTGGATCCCGCGCCCGCGTTGTCGGTGGTCGGTGATAGACCAGGCGCACGGGCACTTCCGGCGGATGTTGTGATCTGCGACACGCCGAGGGGCCCCGAGGACAGGCCTTACGACCAGGGAATTTCAGAAATGTTATTCAGAACATCTTGTATCTCTTCTTCTTGTCACCCCCTAGGTGTAGTGTTTCGGGCACCGGCAGATCCCAAGTTAAGCGAGTCCCACCAAGGTCCCACCAGGTCCAAGGGTCGGGTGAACTTTCCCGGAATCGGTACCGCCAGATCGCGTGTCCTGGCAGCCGCAGGACGGGAATCTTGGAGCCTGATGGGCCGCTGAAAGTAGCGCAGATGTACCACACGAGTAGTTGCCAGTCTTGTTCCCCTCACTTCCGCAAAGGAGCGGTACGCCCATGAGCATCACCGTTTACAGCAAGCCCGCATGCGTGCAGTGCGTCGCGACCTACAAGGCGCTGGACAAGCAGGGCATCACCTACCAGAAAGTCGACATCAGCCTGGATTCCGAGGCGCGCGACTATGTGATGGCGCTGGGCTACCTGCAGGCGCCCGTCGTGGTGGCGGGAAACGACCACTGGTCGGGCTTCCGGCCCGATCGCATCAAGGCGCTGGCCGGGGCAGCGCTGACCGCCTAGCGCGGCGAGGACAGGGTAAGGAGGTTGCGGTGCCATGGATATCACGGGGCGCAACCTAGGTTGGATGAGTGGCGACCCGCGGCGCCCGGCTCGGGATATCGCTGCCGCGTCCGCGGCATCGCCACTGGTCTATTTCTCCTCGGTGTCGGAGAACACCCACCGCTTCGTGGAGAAGCTCGGCGTTCCCGCCACGCGGATACCGCTGCATGGGCGCATCGCGGTCGACGAACCGTACGTGCTGGTGCTGCCCACGTACGGCGGCGGCCGGGCCACACCGGACCTCAACGCCGGCGGCTATGTCCCCAAACAGGTCATCGCCTTTTTGAATAACGAGCACAACCGGTCGTTGATCCGCGGCGTCATCGCCGCGGGCAACAACAACTTTGGCGCCGAATTCGCTTATGCGGGTGACGTGGTCTCGCGCAAGTGCGGCGTTCCCTATCTCTACCGCTTCGAACTGATGGGTACCGAGGACGACGTCGTCGCCGTCCGCGCGGGACTTGCCGACTTCTGGAAGGAACAGACGTGCCACCAACCGCCACAGCTGCAGAGCCTGTAACCGCCGGCGCGCATGCGCTGCCGGGGGAAACGGACTATCACGCGCTGAACGCGATGCTGAATCTGTACGACGCCGACGGCAAGATTCAGTTCGACAAGGACCGTGAAGCCGCGCATCAGTACTTCCTGCAGCACGTCAACCAGAACACGGTCTTCTTCCACAATCAGGACGAGAAGCTCGACTACCTGATCCGTGAGAACTATTACGAGCGTGAGGTTCTCGACCAGTACTCGCGCAACTTCGTCAAGACGCTGCTGGATCGCGCCTACGCCAAGAAGTTCCGCTTCCCGACGTTCCTGGGCGCCTTCAAGTACTACACGTCCTACACGCTGAAGACCTTCGACGGGAAGCGCTACCTGGAGCGCTTCGAGGATCGCGTCGTCATGGTGGCGCTGACGCTGGCGGCCGGCGACACGGCGTTGGCCGAGAAACTGGTCGACGAGATCATCGACGGCCGGTTTCAGCCGGCCACCCCGACGTTTTTGAACTCCGGCAAGAAGCAGCGCGGCGAGCCAGTGAGTTGTTTTCTTTTGCGCATCGAGGACAACATGGAGTCGATCGGTCGATCGATCAATTCTGCGCTGCAGCTGTCCAAGCGTGGCGGGGGAGTTGCGTTGCTGCTGACCAACATTCGTGAGCACGGCGCACCGATCAAGAACATCGAGAACCAGTCCTCGGGTGTCATTCCGATCATGAAGCTGCTCGAGGACTCGTTCTCCTACGCCAACCAGCTGGGCGCGCGCCAGGGTGCGGGTGCGGTGTACCTGCATGCCCATCACCCCGACATCTATCGGTTCCTGGACACCAAGCGGGAGAACGCCGACGAGAAGATTCGGATCAAGACGCTGAGCCTGGGGGTGGTGATCCCCGACATCACCTTCGAGTTGGCCAAGCGCAACGACGACATGTACCTCTTCTCGCCGTATGACGTCGAACGGGTGTATGGTGTGGCGTTCGCCGACATTTCGGTGACCGAGAAGTACTACGAGATGGTCGACGACGCGCGGATCCGCAAGACCAAGATCAAGGCGCGGGAGTTCTTCCAGACGCTGGCCGAGCTGCAGTTCGAGTCCGGCTACCCGTACATCATGTTCGAAGACACGGTGAACCGAGCCAATCCCATTGAGGGCAAGATCACGCACTCGAACCTGTGCTCGGAGATCCTGCAGGTGTCCACGCCGTCGTTGTTCAACGAGGACTTGTCGTATGCCAAAGTGGGCAAGGACATTTCGTGCAACCTCGGATCGCTGAACATCGCCAAGACGATGGACTCCCCGGATTTCGCCCAGACCATCGACGTGGCGATTCGCGCGCTGACCGCGGTCAGCGACCAGACGCATATCAGGTCGGTGCCTTCAATTGAGCAGGGCAACAACGACTCCCACGCGATCGGGCTGGGGCAGATGAATCTGCACGGCTATCTGGCCCGCGAGCGCATCTTCTACGGCTCCGAAGAGGGCATCGACTTCACCAACATCTACTTCTACACCGTGCTCTACCACGCGCTACGGGCATCCAACCGCATCGCGATCGAACGCGGCACGCACTTCAAGGGTTTCGAGAGGTCCAAGTACGCGTCGGGGGAGTTCTTCGACAAGTACACCGAGCAGGTTTGGGAGCCGAAAACCGAGAAGGTGCGTCAGCTTTTCGCCGATGCCGGGATCCGGATCCCGACACAGGAGGATTGGCAGCGGCTGAAGGAGTCGGTGGCCACGCACGGCATCTACAACCAGAACCTGCAGGCGGTGCCGCCGACCGGATCAATCTCCTACATCAACCACTCGACGTCGTCGATCCACCCGATCGTGTCGAAGGTTGAGATCCGCAAGGAAGGCAAGATCGGGCGGGTCTATTACCCGGCGCCCTACATGACCAACGACAACCTGGAGTACTACCAGGACGCCTACGAGATCGGTTACGAGAAGATCATCGACACCTACGCGGCGGCCACTCAGCATGTGGATCAAGGGCTTTCGCTGACGTTGTTCTTCAAGGACACCGCCACCACTCGTGAGGTAAACCAGGCGCAGATCTACGCCTGGCGCAAGGGGATCAAGACGCTGTACTACATCCGGCTGCGCCAGATGGCGCTGGAAGGGACCGAGGTCGAGGGCTGCGTGTCCTGCATGTTGTGAGCCCCCCTCGCCGACTGTGAATATGCCGACGCCGCACCGGCGTGTCGCGTCGTGAGATGCACACTCGGCACGGCATGGGATAGCCAGTCTGCCCAGGTCAGCGGCGGCACGCGGTAAGGTGCTTGACGTGGTGAGAATGCCTCGACCCCCTCGACCCCATCCGAGCGTGAAGCCCGGCGTGAAGGTCGATGCCCGCAGCGAGCGTTGGCGCGAACACCGCAAGAAGGTGCGCAACGACATCGTCGATGCGGCTTTCCGGGCCATCGACCGCCTGGGGCCCGAGCTGAGCGTGCGCGAAATCGCCGAAGAAGCCGGCACCGCCAAGCCGAAGATCTACCGGCATTTCGCCGACAAGTCCGATCTGTTCCAGGCCATCGGCGAACGCTTGCGCGACATGTTGTGGGCGGCGATCTTCCCGTCCATCGACCTCAAGACCGACTCCGCGCGTGAGGTCATCCGGCGCAGCGTCGACGAGTACGTCACCCTGGTCGACATGCACCCCAACGTGCTGAGGGTCTTCATTCAGGGCCGCACCGGGGCCACCCCGCAGGCGACCGCCCGGATCCTCAACGAAGGCCGCGAGATCACCCTGGCCATGGCCGACATGTTCGACAACGAGCTGCGGGAGATGGAACTGGACCATACGGCCTTCGAACTCGCCGCACACGCCGCCTTCGGATCGGCGGCGTCGGCCACCGAGTGGTGGTTGGGCCCCGAACCCGACAGCCCGCGACGCATGTCACGTGAGCAGTTTGTCGCACACTTGACGACCATCATGCTGGGAGTGATCGTCGGCACCGCCGAGGCGTTGGGTATCGCGATGGACCCTGACCAGCCGATACATAACGTGGTCCCCAGCAATCCCGCGGTGAGTTAACACCCGGCGCCGTTGACATCGCCGCGGCTATCGATAACACTCACTCATATCCGATACCCTGGGTACTGGGTATTTACTGGGTATATGCCTAGCCGCCTACCTCCTCAGCGGCGCCGACTCATACAGACCTCAATAGGAAAGACCTATCTACCATGACAAATGTCGTGACCCCGGCTACCGAAGCAGCCGAGGAACCTCAAGCAAGCCAACCACCGGTGCATACCCGCGTCGTCATCATCGGGACCGGCTTCTCCGGTCTCGGCATGGCCATCTCGCTACAGCAGCAGGGCTTCTCCGGCCAAGACTTCGTGATCCTGGAGAAGGCCGACGACGTCGGCGGCACCTGGCGCGACAACAGCTACCCCGGCTGCGCCTGCGACATCCCGTCGCATCTGTACTCGTTCTCGTTCGAGCCCAAGCCCGACTGGAAGAATCCGTTCTCCTACCAACCCGAGATCTGGGACTACCTCAAAGGGGTCACCGAGAAATACGGGCTGCGCCGCTACATCGAGTTCAATTCCCTGGTCGATCGCGCCTACTGGGACGATGACGAATACCGCTGGCACGTATTCACCAGGGACGGGCGCGAATACGTCGCTCAGTTCCTGGTCTCGGGTGCTGGCGCGTTGCATATCCCGTCCTTCCCAGAAATCGAGGGTCGCGACGAATTCGCCGGTCCCGCTTTCCATTCCGCCGAATGGGACCACAGCGTCGACCTTACCGGCAAGCGCGTGGCGATCATCGGTACCGGCGCCAGCGCGATCCAGATTGTGCCCGAGATCGTCGGGAAGGTCGCCGAACTTCAGCTCTACCAACGCACCCCGCCGTGGGTGGTGCCGCGCGCCAATCCCGATTTCCCGCCGCTGTTGCGGCGGGCCATGGAGATCGTTCCCGGGCTACGTGCCCTGGTGCGCCTCGGCATTTACTGGGCCCACGAGGCATTGGCGTTTGGCATGACTAAGCGGCCGAACGCGTTGCGGTTCATCGAGGCCTACGCGAAGTACAACATTCGCCGATCGGTCAAGGATCGCGAGTTGCGTCGCAAACTGACCCCGAAGTACCGCATTGGTTGCAAGCGGATCCTGAACTCTTCCACCTACTACGGCGCCGTCGCCGATCCGAAGACCGAACTGATCACCGACGGCATCACCCGAATCACGCGCGACGGGATCGTCGCCGCCGACGGCACGCAGCGCCACGTCGACGTGATCGTGTACGCCACCGGTTTCCACGTCACCGACTCCTACACCTACGTCCAGATCAAGGGCCAGCACGGCGAGGACCTGGTGGACCGGTGGAACCGCGAGGGCATCGGTGCGCATCGCGGGATCACCGTGGCCAACATGCCCAACCTGTTCTTCCTGCTGGGGCCCAATACCGGGCTGGGCCACAACTCCGTGGTGTTCATGATCGAATCCCAGATTCGCTACGTCGCCGACGCGATCGCCAAGTGCGACAAGCTCGGCGCGCAGGCACTGGCGCCCACTCGCGCCGCGCAGGATCGCTTCAACGAGGAGCTGCAACACAAGCTGGCACGCTCGGTGTGGAACAGCGGCGGCTGCAGTAGCTGGTATCTCGACGAGCACGGCAAGAACACCGTGCTGTGGGGTGGCTACACCTGGCAATACTGGATGGGTACCCGCTCGGTCAAGCCGGAGGAGTATGAGTTCCTTGGCGTGGGTCGGGGCTCGTCGGCTAACCGCGTGGTGGTGAGTGCCCCCAACTGACCAGGCTTTGGGTGCGTAAGACCGCGGCATGGCTGAGGTTTCGCTGGACACACAAGAGCGCCGTGAGCTTTGCGACCTCTTCGACGAACTCGGCCCGTCAGCTCCTACCCTGATCGAGGGCTGGACCGCTCACGATCTGGCCGCCCACCTCGTGCTGCGCGAACGCGATCTCGTTGCCGGCCCGTGCATCGTCCTACCCGGCCCCTTCCGACGGTTCGCCGAGCGGCGCAGGGCCGCATTGGTGCAGAGCAAGGACTTTGCGTGGCTCGTCGCGCGGATCCGGTCCGGCCCACCGATCGGGTTGTTCCGCATCGGATGGGTGCGCGCGCTGGCGAATCTCAACGAGTTCTTTGTTCACCACGAGGACGTTCGCAGGGCCAACGGACGAGAACCCCGCAGCCTGACGCCCGCAATGGATGCCGCATTGTGGCGAAACGTTCGCCGCGGCAGCCACTTCCTGAGTAGGCGGCTGCACGCTGGGCTCGAGATCGAGTGGACCGGAACAGGTGAGCGGGTAACGGCTCAACCGGGCGAGCCGACGGCGCGACTCGGCGGCTCGCCGGGCGAGCTCCTGCTATACCTCTTCGGGCGCCAGGCGGCGGCGCGGGTCGACGTGAGCGGAGCACCGGAGGCCGTCGCGGCGGTGCGTCGGACGCACTTCGGCATGTAAGGTCACGACACGCTAAACACAACCTCTTGTGTTACGTAGGCGTGTCGGCCCCCAGGAGTAGTGTTTGAGGCCTAATACGGCAACTTATCGTCCTGGTGAAGTGGGGCCCTGGTGACTGGAAACGCGAAGCTGATCGACCGAGTCTCAGCGATCAACTGGAACCGGCTGCAAGACGAGAAAGACGCTGAAGTATGGGACCGGTTGACCGGAAATTTCTGGCTGCCGGAGAAGGTGCCGGTGTCCAACGACATTCCGTCCTGGGGCACGCTCACGGCCGGCGAGAAGCAGCTGACGATGCGGGTCTTCACCGGCCTGACCATGCTGGACACCATCCAGGGCACCGTCGGCGCGGTCAGCCTGATCCCCGATGCGCTGACCCCGCACGAGGAGGCGGTGTACACCAACATCGCGTTCATGGAGTCGGTGCACGCCAAGAGCTACAGCCAGATCTTCTCGACGCTGTGCTCGACCGCCGAGATCGACGACGCGTTCCGCTGGTCGGAGGAGAACCCCAACCTGCAGCGCAAGGCCGAGATCGTGCTCGAGTACTACCGGGGCGACGAACCGCTCAAGCGCAAGGTGGCATCCACATTGTTGGAGAGCTTCCTGTTCTACTCGGGCTTTTATCTGCCGATGTATTGGTCGAGCCGGGCCAAGCTGACCAACACCGCCGACATGATCCGGCTGATCATCCGCGACGAGGCGGTCCACGGCTACTACATCGGCTACAAGTTCCAGCGCGGTCTGGCGTTGGTCGACGAGGTCAAGCGCGCCGAGCTCAAGGACTACACCTACGAGCTGCTTTTTGAGCTGTACGACAACGAGGTCGAGTACACCCAGGACCTCTACGACGAGGTTGGGCTGACCGAGGACGTCAAGAAGTTCTTGCGGTACAACGCCAACAAGGCGCTAATGAATCTGGGCTACGAGGCGCTGTTCCCCCGGGACGAGACCGACGTGAACCCGGCGATCCTTTCGGCGCTGTCACCCAACGCCGACGAGAACCACGACTTCTTCTCCGGCTCGGGGTCGTCATATGTCATCGGCAAGGCCGTCGTCACCGAGGACGAGGACTGGGACTTCTAAGGGCCTGCCCCGCACGTGTTCGGGCCATGAACGGCTCGTGAATTGTCGGTTTTGCGTGCTGCCGCGCTGGCGCGGGTGACGCGACTGCACTGACACTGGTGGCGTGGCGAAACTGGCGAAACCGAAACCCACGTTCTCTCCGGCCGCATTTCTGCGTGCAGTGGTGCGCTGGCTGCAGATCGGCTACCCCGAAGGCGTTCCCGGGCCGGACCGGGTCGCGCTGCTGGCGCTGCTGCGCAGCACCCCGTTGACCGACGACCAGATCAGGGAGGTCGTGCAGAACATCACCGCGAACGGATCACCGGCCACCGCCGATGGTGTGATCGATCGAGACGAGATTGCCGAATTCATCTCCGAGGTGACGCATTACAACGCCGGGCCGGAGAACATCACGCGAGTGGCCAGCACCTTGGCGGCCGCCGGCTGGCCGCTGGCGGGTGTCGATGTCAGCGAGGTGGAACCCGGCGACGAGCACGGGGAAGCCGCCGAGGCCGCTGCCTCACAAGCTTGAGATGTCGATCACGAAGCGGTAGCGCACGTCGCTGGCCAGCACCCGCTCGTAGGCTTCGTTGATGTAATCCGCTGCGATGAGCTCGATTTCGGGCGTCACACCGTGTTCGGCGCAGAAATTCAGCATCTCCTGCGTCTCGGCGATCCCGCCGATGTTGGAGCCCGACAGGCTGCGGCGCATCAGCGCTAGCGCGAACGCCGGCACTTCCATGGGATGCTCCGGAATGCCCAGTTCGACCAGTGTGCCGTCGACATCGAGCAGGTTCAGGTATTGGCCCAGATCGAGATTCGCCGAGACGGTGTTGAGGATCAGGTCGAAGCTGCCGCGCAGCTTGCGGAAGGTCTCCGGGTCGGCGGTCGCGTAGTACTTGCTGGCCCCCAGGCGCAGGCCGTCTTCCATCTTCTTCAGCGACTGTGACAGCACCGTCACGTCGGCGCCCAGCGCCGCGCCGAGCTTGACGCCCATGTGCCCGAGTCCGCCCAAGCCGATGATGGCCAGGCGGGTGTTCTGCCCGGCGTTCCAGTGGCGCAGCGGCGAATACAGCGTGATGCCCGCGCACAACAGCGGCGCCGCGACGTCCAGCGGCAGCGACTCGGGGATGCGCAGCACGTAGTTCTCGTCAACCACGATCGCCTCGCTGTAGCCCCCCTGGGTTGGCTGACCGTCTTTGCCGATCGAGTTGTAGGTAAAGTTCGCGCCCGGTTTGCAGTACTGCTCGATGCCGCGCTCACAGCTGCTGCATTCGCGGCAGGAGTCCACGAAACAGCCGACGCCGACGTGGTCGCCGACCTTGTACTTGGTCACCTCGGAACCCACGGCGCTCACCACGCCGGCGATCTCATGCCCAGGCACCACAGGGTAAATCGGTTGGCCCCACTCGGCTTTCACGGTGTGGATGTCGGAGTGGCAGATCCCGGCGAACTTGATGTCGATCGCGACGTCGTGCGGTCCTGGGTCGCGACGGGTGACCGTGGTCTTGGTTAACGGTTCGGTCGCTGAGGTGGCGGCGTATGCGGAAACCGTGCTCATGGCAAGAGCCTAGCTCGCCGACCGAGTCAGTTGATGGGGGCGTTGATCCAGCGCAGGTCGTCGACGATGCCGCGGGCCGCGATCAAACCCTCGCCGGTCTGCCAGATTTCGTCGTTGACGACGAAGACCCGGTTGTCGCGGTTGGCGGACAACTTGCGCCAGGGGCCGCTATCGAGGACGGCGGCCGCGCGCTCGGCGGCCGCGGCCGACGCGCACGACACGTAGACGATGTCGGCGTCGGCCGCCGAGAAGTCGGCCGCGTTCGCGAGATCGGCGTCGGTGGTGCCGAACTCGATGTAGGGCTTGTCGGTGAATCGTTGCGACGCGGGCCGGTCTACTCCGACCGCCGAGACCACGCTGGCTGGAAAGTTGTTGGCGCCGTAGACCCGCAGGGTGTTGGCGGTTAACCGCACGATCGACGCCTGGAAGTGCGCCGCGTCATGCTTGGTCCCGACCTCGGTGGCCCGTTGCGCGAATCCCTTGAGCAACGCCTCCACCGCGCCGCCACGGGCTGTTGCGGCCCCGACACCACGCAGGTTGTCCTGCCACGCCGCACCCGGCGCCGCCGTGAACACCGTGGGGGCGATCGCCGCCAGCTGCGGGTACAGCTTCGGCGTCAACGCCACCGAGCCCAGGATCAGATCCGGGTGCGCCGCCGCGATGGCCTTCAGGTCGGGACTGCTGCGGGCGCCGACGCCGGGCACGTCGTGCAGGGTTTTGCCCAGGTAGGAGGGTTGGCTCGAGGAACCGTCCGGCATCGCGGCGGCGACAACCCGAGATTGCAGTCCAAGTGCGCACAACGCGTCGAGCTGATCACCGGAGAGCACCACGATGCGCTGCGGGTCGGCAGGCACTTGGGCGACATCCGGGCTGATTCCCGCGTTTCGCGCCGGACGGGTGGGCGGTCCGGGATCGGCGGCGGCCGGGCCTTGCGCACACGACTGATCCGGCTTGCGGTCGTTGCCCAGCACGCCTGCGCCCGCGATCTGGGTGGTGGGGGTGATCACCGAAAGCGACGCTTTGCCGGACCGGTGATCGGCGCCGCAACCGCTGCACATCGCGATCGTCGCCACTAGCGAGACGGCCGTAACGATGGGTCGCATCCCGCCGAGTTGCACGCGTCCGACGGTAGCATCCGGCCAGTTCACGCCCGGCGACGCGGGATCGGCCCCGCGCGGCGCATCGAGTGTGCTCAGACGGCTTTGAGTGTGCCGCCAGGGTGGCAATATCGCGCTTGGCCCGCCCTGGCAACACAGTCAACGCCCAGTGAGCACATCTCGACGCCATCAGGGCGTCAAGCCAATTACGACGGTTTGTAGGACCAGCCCTGCCGCCAACCCAATCGCGGGCTAAGATCCTCATCATTAATGGGCAGTGCCGCCCGGTCCGGGATGGATGTTTGGAGGAGTGCGTTGACAGCCGAAGCGCCCCCGTTGGGAGAACTCGAGGCCGTTCGTCCGTACCCGGCTCGGACCGGTCCCAAAGGCAACCTCGTCTACAAGCTGATCACGACCACCGATCACAAGCTGATCGGCATCATGTACTGCGTCGCCTGCTTCATTTTCTTCTTCATTGGCGGGCTGCTGGCGCTGCTGATGCGCACCGAGCTGGCCGCGCCTGGCCTGCAGTTCTTGTCCAATGAGCAGTTCAACCAGCTGTTCACCATGCACGGCACGATCATGCTGCTGTTCTACGCCACGCCGATCGTGTTCGGCTTCGCCAACCTGGTGCTGCCACTGCAGATCGGCGCTCCCGACGTGGCGTTCCCGCGACTGAACGCATTCTCGTTCTGGCTGTTCGTATTCGGCGCCACGATGGGGATTGCCGGTTTCATCACCCCGGGCGGGGCCGCCGACTTCGGCTGGACCGCCTACACCCCGTTGACCGACGCCATCCACTCCCCGGGCGCCGGCGGCGACCTGTGGATCATGGGCCTGATCGTCGCGGGTTTGGGGACCATCCTCGGCGCGGTCAACATGATCACCACCGTGGTCTGCATGCGCGCACCCGGGATGACGATGTTCCGGATGCCCATTTTCACCTGGAACATCCTGGTGACGTCCATTCTGGTGCTGATCGCGTTCCCGCTGCTGACCGCCGCGCTGTTCGGACTGGCCGCCGATCGCCACCTCGGTGCCCACATCTACGACTCCGCCAACGGCGGAGTGCTGTTGTGGCAGCACCTGTTCTGGTTCTTCGGACACCCCGAGGTCTACATCATCGCCCTGCCGTTCTTCGGGATCGTCTCGGAGATTTTCCCGGTGTTCTCCCGCAAGCCGATCTTCGGCTACACCACGCTGGTCTACGCGACGCTGTCGATCGCCGCGTTGTCGGTAGCGGTGTGGGCGCACCACATGTTCGCCACGGGTGCCGTGCTGCTGCCGTTCTTTTCGTTTATGACGTATCTGATCGCGGTGCCGACCGGGATCAAGTTCTTCAACTGGGTCGGCACTATGTGGAAGGGCCAGTTGACTTTTGAGACGCCGATGCTGTTCTCGGTCGGCTTCGCGGTCACCTTCCTGTTGGGCGGTCTGACCGGTGTGCTGCTGGCCAGCCCGCCGCTGGACTTCCACGTCACCGACAGCTACTTCGTCGTCGCCCATTTCCACTACGTGCTGTTCGGCACCATTGTGTTCTCCACCTTCGCGGGCATTTACTTCTGGTTCCCGAAGATGACCGGCCGGCTGCTCGACGAGCGGCTGGGCAAGCTGCACTTCTGGTTGACGTTCATCGGTTTTCACACCACGTTCTTGGTGCAGCACTGGTTGGGCGACGAAGGCATGCCGCGTCGCTACGCCGACTACCTGCCGACCGACGGCTTCCAGGCGCTCAACGTCGTATCCACGATCGGGGCGTTCATCCTGGGCGCGTCGATGTTCCCATTCGTGTGGAACGTCTTCAAGAGTTGGCGCTACGGCGAGGTGGTTACCGTCGACGACCCCTGGGGCTACGGCAATTCGCTCGAGTGGGCGACCAGCTGCCCACCGCCGCGGCACAACTTCACCGAGTTGCCGCGCATCCGCTCGGAGCGTCCGGCGTTCGAGCTGCACTATCCGCATATGGTCGAACGGCTTCGCGCCGAAGCCCATGTCGGGCGGGCCCACGCCCCGAAGGACGACGACGTCAGCGTTCACGCCTGATGGTTTTCACGGGCGGTAGTCCCGGGTGAACACGTCGCCCAAGGTATCGGTGCTCATCACGGTCACCGGCATAGACCAGCCAGGCGTCACGTCGGCGCTGTTTGAGGTGCTGTCACGGCACGGAGTCGAGCTTCTCAACGTCGAGCAGGTGGTGATCCGGGGCCGGCTCACACTCGGTGTGCTGGTGTCTTGCGCGCTGGAGGTCGCCGACAGCACCGCATTACGCGGCGACGTGGAGGCCGCGATCCACGGTAAGGGGCTCGACGTCACGATCGAGCGGAGCAGCGATCTGCCGATCATCCGGGACCCGTCAACGCACACCATTTTCGTGCTGGGGCGACCGATTACCGCCCGCGCCTTCGGGGCGGTGGCGCGGGAGGTCGCCGAGCTGGGCGTCAACATCGACTTCATCCGCGGGATCTCCGACTATCCGGTCACCGGTCTCGAGTTACGGGTCTCGGTGCCGCCCGGAGTCGACGGGTTATTGCAGACCGCTCTGACCAAGGTGGCCGTCGACGAGCACGTCGATGTTGCCGTCGAGGACTACAGCTTGGCCTGGCGCACCAAGCGGCTCATCGTGTTCGACGTCGATTCCACTCTGGTCCAGGGCGAGGTCATCGAGATGCTCGCGGCCCGGGCGGGTGCCCAGGGAGCAGTTGCGGCGATCACCGAGGCCGCGATGCGCGGTGAGCTGGATTTCGCGGAGTCGCTGGAGCGCCGTGTTGCCACCCTGGCGGGGCTGCCCGCGACGGTAATCGACGACGTCGCCGCCCAGCTCGAGCTGATGCCCGGCGCCCGGACCACGATACGCACGTTGCGGCGCTTGGGTTTTCGCTGCGGTGTGGTCTCCGGCGGCTTCCGGCGGATCATCGAACCGCTCGCGCGGGAGCTGATGCTGGACTTCGTCGCTTCCAACGAGCTCGAGATTGTTGATGGCATATTGACCGGCCGGGTCGTCGGAACGATCGTTGACCGGCCGGGCAAAGCCAAGGCGCTACGCGCTTTCGCCGACCAGTACGGGGTGCCGATGGAGCAGACCGTCGCCGTGGGCGACGGCGCCAACGACATCGACATGCTGACCGCCGCCGGACTGGGAATTGCGTTCAACGCCAAGCCGGCACTGCGTGAGGTCGCCGACGCGTCGTTGAGTCATCCGTACCTGGACACCGTGCTGTTCCTGTTGGGTGTGACGCGCGGGGAGATCGAGGCCGCCGACGCGGCCGACGGCACGCTGCGCCGGGTCGAAATCCCGGCCGACTAGTCGGCTGAGTAGGTTGCGCGAGCAGACGCAAAAGCCCCATTTTCGTGCCGAAAATGGGGGCTTTTGCGTCTGCTCGCGGGGCATACGGCACGATGGTCGGGTGCTCGAAACCGGCCCCACCGAAGCCGAACCCGACCTGTTGATCGACTTCAGAAACGTGTCGCTGCGCCGCAACGGGCAGGTTCTGGTAGGCCCGCTGGATTGGGCCGTCGAACTCGACGAACGGTGGGTCATCATCGGCCCCAACGGGGCCGGCAAGACCACGCTGCTGCGTATCGCGGCGGCGACCGAGCACCCGTCGTCGGGCGTCGCCTTCGTGCTCGGTGAACGGCTGGGCCGGGTGGACGTCTCCGAGCTGCGGGCCCGCATCGGGTTGAGTTCCTCAGCCTTGGCGCAACGCGTGCCCAGCGATGAAGTGGTCCGCGACCTCGTCGTCTCGGCCGGCTATGCGGTGCTGGGCCGATGGCGGGAGCGCTACGAGGACGTCGACTACCGCCGGGCGATCGACATGCTGGAAAGCCTTGGCGCCGAGCACCTGGCCGATCGCACCTACGGGACGTTGTCCGAAGGTGAGCGCAAACGGGTGCTGATCGCGCGTGCCTTGATGACCGATCCAGAGCTGCTGCTGCTCGACGAACCCGCCGCGGGCCTGGATCTGGGTGGACGAGAGGAATTGGTGGCGCGGCTGGGCGATCTTGCCGCCGATCCCGACGCACCCGCGCTGGTGCTGGTTACCCACCACGTCGAGGAGGTTCCGCCGGGCTTTAGCCACTGCATGCTGTTGTCGGAGGCGCGGGTGGTTGCGGCGGGTTTGCTGCCCGATGTGCTGACCGCCGAAAATCTGTCCGCCGCGTTCGGCCAGTCGATCGCGCTGGATGTCGTCGACGGGCGGTATTTCGCCCGGCGGGTGCGCACCCGCGCGGCCCATCGGAGGCAGGTATGAGTGCTCCCCGCGAGCCCCTGACGCCCCGGCCGGCCGCGACCGTCATGCTGGTCCGCGACACTCCGGATGGCCTGTCGGTTTTTTTGATGCGCCGACACTCGGCAATGGACTTCGCCGCTGGGGTGATGGTGTTTCCCGGTGGCGGTGTCGACGAGCGCGACCGCAATGCCGACTTAGCGCGGCTGGGGGCCTGGGCCGGCCCGTCGCCGCTGTGGTGGGCGCAGCGTTTCGGCATCGAACCCGACCTGGCCGAGGCGTTGGTCTGCGCCGCGGCCCGTGAGACCTTCGAGGAGTCGGGGGTGCTGTTTGCCGGCCCGGCGAACGATCCGAACAGTATTATCCGCGACGCCTCGGTATACGGCGACGCCCGCGCTGCGCTCGCGGACCGTTCACTGTCCTTCGCCGACTTCTTGCGACACGAAAGTCTGGTGCTGCGATCCGATCTGCTACGGCCGTGGGCCAACTGGGTTACCCCGGAAGCCGAGCTGACCCGCCGCTACGACACCTACTTCTTTGTGGGAGCGCTGCCGCAAGGTCAGCGGGCCGACGGCGAGAACACCGAATCCGACCGTGCCGACTGGATATTGCCGCAGCACGCCATCGACGACTTCGCGGCCGGGCGCAACTTCCTGCTGCCCCCAACCTGGACGCAGCTGGACGCGCTGGCCGGCCACACCGTCGCCGAGGTGCTGGCCGTGGAGCGCCAAATCGTCCCGGTCCAGCCACATCTGGCGCAAAAGGGCGAGAACTGGGAAATCGAGTTCTTCGACTCCGACCGCTACAACCAGGCTCGGATATCGGGCGGATCCACCGGTTGGCCGCTATGACGGGCTCGGTGAGCGAGTTTGTCAGCGTCGTGGTCAGCGACGGCACGCAGGACGCCGGCCTGGCGATGTTGCTGTTGTCGCGACCGCCCACCAACGCGATGACCCGTCAGGTCTACCGCGAAATCGTGGTCGCGGCCGCCGAATTGGGGCGTCGCGACGACGTCGCCGCGGTGATCTTGTTCGGCGGTCACGAGATCTTTTCCACCGGCGACGATATGCCCGAGCTGCGGATGCTGAATGCCGCGGAGGCAGAGATCGCGGCCCGGGTACGGCAGGAGGCCGTCGACGCAGTTGCGGCGATCCCGAAACCGACCGTGGCCGCCATCACCGGATACGCGCTGGGGGCCGGCCTCACCCTGGCGTTGGCGGCCGACTGGCGAATCAGCGGCGACAACGTGAAATTCGGCGCGACCGAGATCCTGGCCGGCCTCATCCCGGGTGGTGGGGGAATGGCCCGGCTGACCCGTGCGGCGGGAGCGAGCAAGGCCAAGGAACTGGTCTTCAGCGGGCGCTTTTTCGACGCCGAGGAGGCCTTGGCGCTGGGTCTGATCGACGAGATGGTGGCCCCCGACGACGTCTACGACGCCGCCGCGGAGTGGGCGCGGCGTTTTCTGGACGGCCCGTCGCACGCGCTGGCCGCCGCCAAGGCCGGGATCAACGAGGTGTCCGACCTCGCGCCGGACGAGCGGCTCGCGGCCGAGCGGCGCCGGTACGTCGAAGTGTTCCGAGCTGGCGACAGGACAGCTGCGAACGACGGTTAGGCTGCCCTGCATGGTGTGTCCTGGAAGCTGGATCAGGCTTGCGGGTGGAAGTCCCGTCCCGGTAGGTGCCGGAGCGCCGGGTAGCAGGCCCCGGTTCGTCGGAGAGATCTGGCGGGCTAAGCGGGGTGTCAAGAGCCTCTTTGGAGGGAGCAAGTGCGCGGGCCGTAGTGCCATCAGGTGCGAGTCCTGCAGCCTCGTCACAGTCACAACGGAGGAGCCGAGCCGCTCATGTCACGGCGAAGGCCATGTCCGTCCGAGTCGGTTCCGGGGTGCGCTCGGCGGGTCCTTCCGGGGTATGGGGAGCGGCACGTGCACACAGTCTGGTTCGGAACAGGAGAGACCCGTCTGGCACGCCTACGTCGGGCAAGAGACCAAGGGTATAAGCCGATGGTGAAAGCCCTTGGAGCGCAGCGGGAGTCCGACGGGGTCGTAGTACCGCTGATGGGCGTGAGAGACACGCCAGGAGGGAAGGGCCCCGACTTTGATCATGCGCGCGAAGTGGGTAAGTACGAGGGCATGACCGGGCCTGCTCGGTCCAATTCCCCCGGCAAGCCTCGGCTTGCCGTAGCCGATGACGAGCCGTTGTGCCCGTCGGGGGTGAAAGTACGACAACTGCAACACGCGCTATGGGCTGCAGCCAAGCAGTCTTCGGGTCGGCGTTTCCACGCCCTGTTCGACCGTGTCTACAGGGGTGACGTCCTGTGGGAGGCGTGGTTTCGCGTGTGCAAGAACAAGGGCGCGGCCGGGGTGGATCGGATCACCGTGGCCGAGGTGGAGGATTACGGCGTGGACCGCATGTTGCGTGAGTTGCGCCACGACCTCCGCACAGGTCGGTATCGTCCCGCGCCGGCGCGGCGTGTGGAGATTCCGAAACCACAGGGTGGTAAGCGGCCGTTGGGGATTCCCACGGTGCGAGACCGGGTAGTTCAGGCTGCGGTCAAGATCGTGCTGGAACCGATTTTCGAGGCGGACTTTGTGTCGTGCTCGTATGGGTTTCGGCCGAAGCGGTCGGCGGTGATGGCCAAAGAGCGGCTGCGCCGTGGGTTCATCGAGGGCTACCAGTTCGTGGTCGAGTTCGATATCGCGAACTTCTTCGGCGAGATCGACCACGAACGCCTATTGGAGCTGGTGGGTAGGCGGGTCTCGGATCGGCGGGTGCTCAAACTGCTGCGGCTGTGGCTGCAGGCAGGGGTGATGGTCGAAGGGGTGCATGAGCGGACGGTCGCGGGCACTCCGCAGGGCGGGGTGATCTCGCCGCTGTTGGCCAACATTTACCTGCACGTGCTCGACACCGAACTTGCCCGCAGGAATGTGGGTGAGTTGGTGCGCTACGCCGATGACGGTGTGGTGCTGTGCCGCTCCAAGGCGCAAGCCGAGCACGCTCTGGTGGCGGTGGGAGAAATCCTGGCGTCATTGGGGTTGCGGCTGCATCCGGACAAGACGAAGGTGGTCGACCTGCGGGAGGGTCGTGAGGGCCTGGATTTTCTGGGCTGTCACTTCCGAGCCCGCATGTCGGGGCGGTTGTGGGAACAGAAGCGCATCGTGCGCTACTACCTGCACCGCTGGCCGTCCCAGCGGGCCATGGCCCGGCTGCGGGACAAGGTGCGGCACCGCACCGGCCGCAACCGCGCCGGGACAGATATCGGCGTCCTCATCGAGGAATTGAATCCGATCCTGCGCGGCTGGGGCAACTACTTTCGCACCGGAAATGCCGCCAAGAAGTTCCGCCAGATCGACCGGCATGTCGCATGGCGTCTGAAACGGCTTCTGATCAAGAAGCGGGGACGCAACCTGCGCCCCGGCCAGGCCGATCAGTGGACGGAACAGTGGTTCAACGATCATGGCCTGCATCGCCTGCGTGGCACCATCCGCTACCCGAAGGCTGCGTAACCATGCCAAGACGATCATCGGAAAGCCGTGTGCGGGAAAACCGCACGCACGGATTGAAAGGGGGAAGGGGAAACAGGCTCACCGAGCACTGCGCCCCCGACTACCAATGACGAGGAGTACCGAAATCCCCGCTGACGCGGTTCCCAACCCGCATGCCACCGCGGAGCAGGTGGCAGCCGCGCGACACGACAGCAAACTCGCCCAGGTGCTCTACCACGACTGGGAAGCCGAGAGCTACGACGAGAAGTGGTCGATCTCGTATGACCAGCGCTGTGTCGACTATGCCCGCGGCCGTTTCGATGCGGTAGTGCCCGACGAGGTCATCCGGGAACTGCCCTACGACCGCGCCCTGGAACTGGGCTGCGGCACCGGCTTCTTCCTGCTCAACCTGATCCAGGCCGGGGTGGCGCGCCGTGGCTCGGTCACCGACCTCTCGCCCGGCATGGTCAGGGTGGCTACCCGGAACGGAACGTCGCTGGGGCTCGACATCGACGGCCGGGTGGCCGACGCCGAAGGCATCCCGTATGACGACGACACCTTCGACCTGGTGGTAGGGCATGCGGTGCTGCATCACATTCCCGACGTGGAGCTGTCGCTGCGGGAGGTGATCCGGGTGCTCAAGCCGGGCGGCCGGTTCGTGTTCGCGGGCGAGCCGACCAACGTCGGCGACGGATACGCCCGCACGTTGTCCACGCTGACCTGGCGGGTCGTCACCAACGTCACCAAACTGCCCGGCTTGGGCGGTTGGCGGCGCCCGCAGGCCGAGCTCGACGAGTCCTCGCGCGCCGCGGCGCTGGAGGCACTCGTCGACCTGCATACGTTCACACCTGAGGATCTGGAGCGGATGGCGACCAACGCGGGCGCGGCGCAGGTCGAGACCGTCACCGAGGAGTTCACCGCCGCCATGTTCGGCTGGCCGATGCGCACGTTTGAATGTGCGGTGCCGCCTGGACGACTGGGCTGGGGCTGGGCGCGGTTCGCCTTCACCGGCTGGAAGGCGCTGAGCTGGGTGGACGCCAACGTCTGGCGTCACTTAGCCCCGAAGGGCTGGTTCTACAACGTGATGGTCACCGGGGTCAAACCCTCCTGAGCGTCGGCCTCACCTTCAGCCTCGACGACGTCGATTATCTGCGGTCGGAATCGGGCGCCGCGGCGCTTCGGGAGGTCGCTGAGCTACCGCTGACCGACGCCACCCGGGTCGCCGATACGGCCGCGGTGCGCGCCCGATTCGGCGCGCGGGCGGCGGTCCTGGTGGAGACGACGCTGCTGCGGCGCCGCGCCGCAGACAAGCTGGCCGGTCTGGACGACATCTCGGATTGGCTGTTCACCGACGAGGCGCTGCAGCAAGCCACCGTGGCGTCGGTGGCCCTGCACCGGGCGAGGCGACTCGCCGGTCTTGTCGTCCATGACGTGACCTGTTCTATCGGCACCGAATTGGCGGCGCTGCGCTCGACGGCTTCTCGGGTTGTGGGCAGTGACATCGATCCCGTGCGGCTGCAGATGGCGCGGCACAACCTGGGCCTCCCCGATGGACGAGTCGACCTGTGCCGTGCCGACGCCCTGCATCCGGTCACCCGTGACGCCGCCGTTGTCGTCGATCCGGCGCGTCGCAGCAGTGGGCGGCGACGCTTCAATCCGGCCGACTACCAGCCCGGCCTGGGCCCGCTGCTGGACACCTACCGTCGCCGTGATCTGGTTGTAAAGTGTTCTCCCGGAATAGATTTCGATCAGGTAGGCCGTCTCGGCTTCGACGGCGAGATCGAGGTGACGTCATACCGCGGTGCGGTCCGGGAGGCGTGTTTATGGTCGGCGGGATTGGCCGGACCGGGTGTGCGCCGACGTGCCAGCGTTCTCGATCACAGGGGCCAGGTCACTCAGATCACCTCAGCGGAGCCCGACGACTGCCCGGTGCGGCCCGCCGGGCGATGGATCGTCGATCCCGACGGCGCCATCGTCCGGGCCGGCCTGGTACGCCACTACGGTGCCCGGCACGGGCTGTGGCAACTGGATCCCGATATCGCCTTTCTATCGGGTGACCGACTACCGCAGGGGGAGCGCGGCTTTGAAGTGCTCGAGCAGCTGGCGTTCGACGAGCGGCGGCTGCGGCAGGCCCTGATACGTCTGGACTGCGGTGCGCTGGAGATCCTGGTCCGCGGCGTCGGAGTTGATCCCGATGTATTGCGCCGGAGGCTGCGGTTGCGAGGTAGCCGACCGCTGTCGGTGGTCATTGCCCGCATCGGCTCAGGTGCAACCAGTCGGGCGACGGCATTCCTTTGCAGATCCCTCGCAGTAACGCCCAGGTACGCTGACGGCGATTACCAATGCAACTGACTCGGTGTCACCCGCCTTCTTGGTTTGCGAGGACAATTCGACATATGCGTTATTTCATAGCGGCCGCAGTGCTGGCTCCTGCGGTCCTGGTGGGTTGTCCGGCAGCCGCCGCGCCGCCGTCGTGCGCCAGCCTGGGCGGCACCATCGAGGCATCGCAAATGTGCTACCTGCACGCCTCCGGTGCCACGTACATGCTGAACATGAGATTTCCCGTCGACTACCCCGACCAACAGGCACTGACCGACTACATCACGCAAAACCGCGACGGGTTCGTCAACGTCGCGCAGGGGTCCGGGCGGCGCGACCAGCCCTATCAGATGGAAGCAACGACGGAACAACACAGCGCTGGGCAGCCACCGCACAACACCCGCAGCGTGGTGCTCAAGTTCTTCCAGGACCTCGGTGGGGCACATCCGTCCACCTGGTACAAGGCCTTCAATTACAACCTCGCCGCCAAGCAGCCGATCACCTTCGACAACCTGTTTGCGCCCGGCACCGCCCCGCTAGACAGCATCTTTCCGATCGTGCAGCGCGAGCTGGGACGTCAGACCGGGCTGGCGGCGGCGATTTCGCCTGGCGCCGGTCGAGACCCGTCCAATTACCAGAACTTTGCCATCACTAACGACCAGCTGATTTTCTATTTTGCTCAGGGTGAGTTGTTGCCGTCGTTTGTCGGAGCTACCCAGGCTCAGGTGCCGCGAAGCGCCATCCCGCCTCTTGCCATCTAGCTGTTAGGCCGGCGCGAAGCTGTAGACCTGGCCGTCGCTGGTGGCGGCCACCACGCGGCGGTCGGTGCCTACCGCCACGCCGACGGGATATCCGGTGGCCGCCGGTAGTGGATAGCTGTTCAGCGTATGGCCGTTGGTCGGATCGAAGACCAGCAGCGACAAGCCGGGCCCGCCCTCGTGGGGCGGTCCGCTGATCACCGTGTAGCCCACGTTATTGCCGGCCAGGCTCGACGTGGACAGGGAAGTGACGTCATCGCGTCGCCAGGCCGGTTCAGCGTGGTCACCGGCGTCGCGAAACGCCGTCAGTCTGGTGTCGGGTCCGCCGCCGGAGACGATCAGGCCCGCATGGGTGACCGTGGGTGGCGTCTGCGCCAGAAAGTCAAGTGGCACAGACCATTTCGCCTTCCCGTCGGCGGCATTGAGCGCCCACAGCCGTTGGTCGCGGCCATTGACGTAGACGGTCTTTCCGTCGGCGGACAGCACCGGGCTGGCAAGGACACCGCCGGTGACGGCATCGCTGGTCCACTCGCGGACCAGCAGCGGGCTCTGACCCGGGTGGTACTTCAACCCCACCAACCCGGCGGCGGCAGCGCCGGGCTGCCAGACCCCGATCACCGCCGTCTCGCTGGCCGCCGAAAAGGCGGGGGCCGCCGCGACCGGGCAGCCCGGTCGGGCCGGCGCGCAATCGGCCAAACCGCGCGTCGCATCTCTGGGATCGACGCCCTCCACCAGATCAAGCGCGGTGCCGACCGACATGCCGCGGTGTGCGTCGAAAACCAGCACCTGTCCCAGGTGGGTGGTTACCAGCAGTTGGCCGTGTCCCAGGAACCGCGGCGTGGTGGGCATCCCGATGACCGGCTGCCGCCAACGGGTCCACTGGGTGACCGGGAATGCGACGATCGCGCCCGGCTGTCCGATGTAGAGGTTGTCGAAGCCATCGAACAGCGGACCGGCGAAGCCCCCACCCTGAACCAGCCGGACACACCAGCGCTGCCGGCCGCTGTCGTTGTTCTCCCACTCCATCAGCGAGCATCCGGCCGGGGTCTGCGCGTTGAGTGCGAGATAACCGCGTGGAGTCAGAGCCGGCCCGGCCGCCAGGGTTCCCTTGACCGAGCGTGTCCATTGCAGCTTGAGCTTGGTGGCGCCGGTGGTCGTGGTGTAGCTGCTGTTGGCGGCATCACCGTATTGTGCGGGCCAGCCCGGAGCGGGTGCCGCGTCAACCCATGAGTCGGTGTTGCCGCAACCGCAGAGAGTCACCGCGAGCACAGCTGCGAAAACGGCCGCCAGCAGGCGTCGGGCAAGCACCTGATTCTTTCGCAGGGTTTTTAGATCCTTTGCAGTCGCGGGTTCGTCGATGAGCAGCGATCGAGTACAGGTGAGGGTAACGCGTGGCTCTTCGCCCAGGCTGTCCGCCCGCCGTCCCGGCGCGCATCGTCGCCAGGTTAGGCTTTCGGGCCATGACGTCCATGTGGGGTGCGCCGCTGCATCGCCGCTGGCGTGGATCGCGGCTACGGGACCCACGCCAGGCCAGGTTCCTCACGCTGGCGTCCCTGAAGTGGGTACTGGCCAATCGCGCCTACACGCCTTGGTATCTGGTGCGCTATTGGCGGCTGCTGAAGTTCAAGCTCGCCAATCCGCACATCATCACCCGCGGCATGGTGTTCCTCGGTAAGGGTGTCGAGATCCACTGCACACCCGAACTGGCGCAATTGGAGATCGGCCGTTGGGTGCACATCGGGGACAAGAACACGATCCGGGCGCACGAGGGCTCGCTGCGGTTCGGCGACAAGGTGGTCCTGGGGCGCGACAACGTCATCAACTGCTATCTCGACATTGAGCTCGGGGACTCGGCGCTGATGGCCGACTGGTGCTATGTCTGCGATTTCGACCACCGGATGGACGACATCACGCTGCCAATCAAGGATCAGGGGATCGTCAAGAGCCCGGTGCGGATCGGACCCGACACCTGGGTTGGCGTGAAGGTGACGGTGCTGCGCGGCACGTCGATCGGACGGGGCTGTGTCCTGGGCTCGCACGCCGTGGTCCGCGGCGTAATCCCGGATTATTCGATCGCGGTTGGCGCGCCGGCCAAGGTGATCAAGAATCGGCAGTTGTCCTGGGAAACCTCGGCCGCACAGCGCGCCGAACTGGCGGCTGCCCTGGCCGACATCGAACGAAAGAAGGCCTCCCGCTAAGCGCCGCTGACGGATCGTTCCAAGGTCACCAGCGACGCGGCGAGGTAGTCCGCACCGAACATGGGCATCCCGCCGACCCGGTCACGGAAATCCTGCGGCGTGGCGCTCCAGTCATAGGTGAGGGTGACGTCTGTGTGGTCCCCGCTCGGAGCCAGGTCGTAGCGCCACGACCAACCGCCCGGAGCGTGGTTGCCTGCGTCGTCGAGCACGCCCGGCATCCATCCGATGGCGCGGGGTTTGTCAAACACGTTGACGAGGTTGTACGTGACGTAGTCGCCACCGGCCTCGGTGAGATACATGTTCATGGCGAACATTTGCCCAGCGCCGGTGATCGGTGCGGTGTCAACAGCCTCGCGGACCCAGTCGCCCGGCTCGGTGTTTTGGTGGCGGGACGGGTCGGCCAGGACCGCGAAAATCTCGTCCGGGGTAGCCGCGATGGCGCGGGTGACGACGTAACGTTCGACGCTCGTCGTCATGCGTTGTCCCTGGGTCCGTAGGCGCGGGCGATATCGGGAGAGTCCAGCCAACCGGAGTAGGTCGGTCGTGAGGGCCAACCGGCCGGCGAATCGAGCCATTCCTCCTGGCGACCCCACGGCAATATGTCGATCAACCCGAAGATGTGGCTGAGCTGCTCGGTGCCTCGCCCGTTCGTGTGCCACGTCCGGTACACCGTGTCACCGTCGCGCAGGAACACGTTGACCGCGAAACCCCCGCCGGGCGGAGCGTCCATGTCGGCGCCGAACGAGCTGTCCGACGACGAGTACCACTCCATCCGGTTGCCGACTTTGCGCTTATAGGCGAGTGCCTCGTCGATCGGCCCGTTGGTGACGATGACGAAGCGGGCGTCGTAATTGTCGAGGAACTCCAGCCTGGTGAACTGCGACGTGAAGCCCGTGCACCCGCCGCATTGCCACTCCGCGCCGTCCGACCACATGTGGTGGTAGGTGATGAGTTGCGAGCGGCCGCCGAACACATCGACCAGGCGGACGGGCCCGTCGGCTCCGATCAGGGTGTAGTCGGGCAACTCGACCATCGGCAGCCGGCGGCGCTGGGCGGCGATCGCGTCCAGTTCGCGGGTTGCGGACTTTTCCCGCTTGCGCAGGTCTTCGAGCGCGGCGCGCCAGGTCTGGTTGTCGACGATTGGCGGCAGGGCCGTGCTTTTCACGGACATGGGCTCCACCCCTTTTCTAGAAGCCATCGAGTTTCCGATTTCAACGGTATGACCGGTTGCGCTGCCGGAATTCATCGTTAGATCGAGGATGATGACACTTGACGCAAGCAAACATAGTTCCTAGTGTCAGCAGTATGGACAGCGTGATCGTCCATGCAGCAATGGCCGAGGCCGAACAGACCGGGACACCGGTCGCCGAGCTTTCGCTGGATCGGATCGCTCGCCGCGCCGGCGTCTCGCGCTCGACGATCTATCGCCGTGTGCGCAGCCGTGACGCGCTGAACGATGCGGTGCGAGCCGCCGGTGGTGATCCGGGTAGTCGCGTCGGCGTCCGCGAGCGGGCAATCGCCGCCGCGACGGAGGTGATCGTCGCCGAAGGCGTTGGAGCCCTCACCGTCGAGGGCATCGCACGCCGGGTGGGCTGCGCGGTGACGTCGGTGTACGCCGCATTCGGCGGGCGCGAGGGATTGCTCGAAGCGGTGTTCCAGCGGCACGCGCCCCTGCCCGTCGTCGAGCGGCTGCTGTCGACTGAGCCGCAGCGGTTCGCCGACTTGGACACCGGAGTGCGCGCGATCTATGCCGCGATCTTCGACACCGTCGCCGACGACACCGCCGTCCTTGAGGCGCTGTTCTCCGAAATCCTGGCGAAGCCCAACGGCGTTGGCAGTCAGTTCTTCCGTGACCGCGTCTTGCCGCGGATCACCGCGGCAGTGGGCGGTTGGCTACAAGACCAGATCAAGGCCGGCCACTGTGTCGATCTGCCCCTGTCGCTGTTGGTGCCGCTGCTGATCGCGCCGATCAGCGTCCACCTGTTGGCGCGGCACCGGCTTGCCGCAGCGGGAGTTCCGGTGCCGGCGAGGCAGACGGTGATAGACGCGATGACCTTGGCGTTCTGCAATGCCACGCGCGTTTCGACGGAGTGAACAATGAAGGTAGTCGTCATTACCGGCGCGTCGACGGGAATCGGGCGTGCCAGCGCACTTGCGCTTGACCGCAACGGGTTTCGGGTCTTCGCCGGGATACGTAAGCAAGCCGACGGCGAAGCGCTGCGAGTCGCGGCGTCCGAGAGGTTGACACCGGTGTTCCTCGATGTGACAGCAGAGCGCTCGATCGGTGCGGCGGCGCGGCTGGTGGCCGACGCGGTTGGCAGGGCCGGCGAGGCCGGACTTGCTGGACTTGTCAACAACGCTGGAACCACGCTGCCCGGTCCGGTGGAGTACCTCGCGCTCGACGCGTTCCGCCATCAGCTCGAAGTGAATCTTGTTGGACCGCTGGCTGTTACGAAGGCATTCCTGCCGCTGTTGGTCCGTGGCGGGGGCAGGATAGTCAACGTCACATCTGGGGCAGGCAAGGCCGGGGTACCGCTGATGGCCCCGTATGTCGCGGCCAAGCATGGGCTGGAAGGCCTGAGCGATGTGCTGCGCCTCGAGCTCGGCCAGCTCGGCGTCGGGGTCTCGGTGATCGAACCCGGCTTCGTCGCGACCGATATGCGCGGCAAGCTCGAAAGGGACACCGACGACGTCATCCGCTCACTGCCCGAAGAGGGCCGATCCCGTTACGCTCGCCAGCTCGCCGCGACTGCCGAGGCGATCAGCACCCACGCGGCGCAAGGGTCCACGCCCGATGTGATCGCCGACGTTGTAGTGCACGCGCTCACGAGCAAGAAACCCCGCACCCGGTACCCGGCTGGGGCCGGTGCGAAGCGAATGCTGTTGCTGCGCCGCGTGTTATCGGATCGGCAATTCGACCGAATCATCCGCCGCATGAGCGGCCTGCCAAATGCCCCTACTCGGGGTGGTCATCGACCTTGAAATCGAAGTTGACATCGCCGGCGTCGACACTGGTGACGGTGACACTGATGCCGTACTTCTTGCGGCCGTCGGTGAGCTGGCACCGCAGCGTCGCACCCTCGACGCCTTTCAAGTTGTCGGGACAGGTCACCGAATCGGGCCGTTGACCCACCTGCTGGGTGAGCTTGTCACTGATGATGTTGGCGACCTGGTTCTTGTCGACGGTCTCGACCATGTCGAACTTCACGTCGTTGCCGTTGACGCTGGTCACCGTGACGTTGACGTTGTACGTCGAGTCTTTGACTTTCATCTCGCAGTTCAGCTGCGCCCCGACCTTGGCCGGCAGGTCGCCCGGACACGTCACCGAATCCGGCTTGTTGCCCGCGGCGTCGGTCATCTTGGCGGTGATCTGGCTGATGACCTTGCTCTTGCTCACCGAGTGTGACGACGAGGTTCCGATCGAACACGAGCAAGCTCCGGCGCTGGCCATCAGGCCGACGGCCGCACCTGCGACGAATAATGTCCGAACGATCGAGTGCGCCATATCGCCTCCCCGGCTGCCGACAGCTGTGAATCGGCTGATAATTACATGCCACACGGCTCTGGCGGAAGCGAACCCGCGAAACTCTGGCGGGTTGGCGGGTCGGAATCGCGTCGACAAGATTCGACCGGCATGCCGGAGCTAGGTCGCAGCTGGGTCGCACCCGTGAGCGGCGGCCATCGACCATCGACAGTCGAGGGCCTACCGCCGTCCACCATCGGAACGGGCCAGTGATATGTGCGTCGCGCACATGAGACAGTCGGGCCTCGGCGCGAAAGGGCCAATAACGGGCGACGAAACGGCCGTCGTCGGTCAGCGTCACGCCTTGGCTGCCTGGTCACCGAAACGGCAGCCAGGGTGGTGCCAGCCAAGGATCGCATCGATACGGGAAGTGGCGGCCATTGCTGTTCTGAATTTGGTCGGACTTCTCGCCTGCTTCGCCGGCTGGGCACCCGGAAGTACGGTCCAGCGTCAGTGCCACATCCCGCAGCAACTGTCACCCGCGCTGCCAGACGGCAGCCATCGGCCGCCGAGCCACGGCGAGACACACACCGCACGCGCCGGATCCTCCTACTATCGTCGCTGCTTGGCAGCTACTGGGCTTGCCGTCCTGTGGGCCGACCTAAGCTTCTAGGGTTCGAATTCCGGGCAATGTCCTCACTCGACCGAGCGGAGGGGCGAAATGGATAGTGACGGCGAGGGAACACCGTTCGGGCGTTACCGCCTGGTCGAATTGTTGGGCCGTGGCGGCATGGGCGAGGTCTGGCGGGCCTATGACACATTGATCGGACGGACCGTGGCGCTGAAGGTCCTGCCTGCCAACTATGCGGACGATCCAGAATACCGGGAGCGGTTCCGGCGTGAAGCGCACAAGGCTGCGAGCCTCAACCAACGCCACGTGGTGGCGATATTCGAGATTGGCGAAGTCGACGGGCGGTTGTTCGTGACCATGCCGGTGATCAAGGGACGGGACCTGCAGACTGTGCTGGGCGCCGGGCCGCTCCAGCCGCAGCGGGCGGTCGGGATCGTCGAGCAGGTCGCCGAAGCGCTGGCTGCCGCCCACGCGGAAGGATTGGTGCACCGCGACGTCAAACCATCCAACATCTTGCTCACTGAGGACGACTTCACCTACCTGATCGACTTCGGTATCGCGCGGGCTGCCGGGGAGACGGGTCTGACGTCCACCGGCGTCACCGTCGGCACCTGGGCCTACATGGCCCCCGAACGATTCCGCGATGGCCAAATCGAACCCAGCTCGGATATCTACGCGCTGACCTGCGTGCTGTATCAATGCCTCACCGGCCAGCCGCCTTTCCCCGGTGAAACTCTCGAACAGGTCGCTCTGGCCCACATGGTGGACGCACCCCCGAAACCTTCCACGCACGATCCGGCAGGTATGCCCGCTGCGATGGACGAGGTCATCGCCATGGGGATGGCAAAAGATCCCTCCATGCGCTACCACAGCACCATCGACCTCGCCGCCGCAGCGCGCGCCGCCCTCACCACCGTGCCGCCAGCGGCCCCATCACCGACACTGGCGGGGGCTACCGCTACGGCTCTTGAGCCGCAGCCCACGTTGACGCCTTCAGATGGCATCCCGGCCCGCTCCCGCAGCCTGGTGCCCGCCCGGAGTCAGCACCCGCCGGGCGGCGGGGCCGCCTGGGTGCGGTCTGCACACCGCCGGCACCGCACTGCCGTGGTCCTGACCGCTCTGGCCGTGACATTGTTTGTGGTGATCGCCATGGTCACCGTCGTCCTGAGCGCCCGCCGCCAGCAACCGTCAGCGTCCGGGCCGGTGTCGCAGCCATCGGCTTCCGTGTTGCAGACGGTGCTGCCATTTGTTGGCCTCAGCATTCCCGAGGGTGTCGCGGTCGACGGGACGGGTGCCGTCTATGTCGCGGACTCCGGCAATGATCGGGTGGTCATGCTGAGGCCCGGATCCACCCACCAGACGGTGTTGCCGTTCTCCGGCTTAAACGGTCCCGGGGATGTCGCGGTCGATGGTCAAGGTGCCGTCTATGTCTCCGACTACGCCACCATCGGCAGCATCGGCAAGTCTCGGATACTTAAGCTGGCTGCCGGCTCCGGTGAACAGACGGTGTTGCCGTTCTCCGGCCTGAACGCCCCTGGGGGTGTCGCGGTCGACGATCTGGGAGACGCCTACGTCGCCGACGTCCTGGAGAGGAAGTCTCGGGTGGTTAGGCTGGCTGCTGGATCCAGTGAGCAGACGGTGTTGCCGTTCACCGGTCTCAACACTCCTGAAGGTGTCGCGGTCGACAGCACGGGTGCCGTCTACGCCGCCGACACCGACAACAATCGGATCGTGAAGCTCGACGCCGGATCCACCCAGCAGACCGTGCTGCCGTTCACCGGTCTCAACACTCCTGAAGGTGTCGCGGTCGACAGCACGGGTGCCGTCTACGCCGCCGACACCGACAACAATCGGATCGTGAAGTTCGACATCAGGTCCAGCCAGCAGACCGTGTTGCCGTTCACCGGGCTCTACAACCCTACCGGTATCGCCGTCGACAACACGCATGCCGTCTACGTCGCCGACTTCCACAACAACCGGGTCGTCAAACTGCAACAGTGACCGGGGTCAACATCCGGGGGACCAGATCCGGCCGCAAACCGTACGCTAGGGTAGCCGATCGCGTGGCAGGCGGCTGCAGGCGCTACCAAATGTGCCGTTACGGGGCGACCATGGGTATCGGAGTATCGCGATGATCGACCAAAGCTGGTGATTAACCGGCTTTCGGGTGTTGTCCCGCTGGTCCTAGGGTGGTTGCGTTCAGCTCGCGGACGGCCGATCAGTACGCTGGCGCGCCGCTGTCTAGCCGCGACGATTTCGAGGTGACGTGGTCGCAGAAGTTGGCGAGGACGCCGACTGTCGCCTGCGGCGCCTCGAATGGCCAGAAGTGACCGGTGTCGAACAGATGCACGCCGCTGCCCGGTGGGAGCATCGCCAAAAGCCCAGTATCCTGGTAAAACTCGCGTGGCTGTAGGGGATCGTGGGCTCCCTGCAGCAGAAGCACCGGACCCTTCCAGGACCGAATGAGCCGGGTCCGACGGTCTATCCACTCCTGACGAAACGATGAGGAGTGAAAGTAGCGCGGCACCGCGGTGGCAATCCCCGGGTGGCTGAACTCTTCAATGGTGCGCAGCAGGTCGTGCCGGGCTACCGGCCGTTCGGTGAGCCACGCGTAGGCGGTCGCGACAAAGCGCCGCGTGTCGCCGAGCATGGCCGGCGCCTCGGCCGCCTGCATCAGCTGTTCCTGCGGGTGCAGGCGGGGGTGCAGATGCCAAAGATGTTGCTGTCCTCGGGCGTATCCGCATACCCGCTCACCCATCGCCGCGACCAGGTAGTCACCGACAGGGCTGCCTCGATCATGGGTAATCAGCGTGAATTCGCCAATCCCCAGTTCGTCGAGCAGGGCACCGAGCTGCTCTGCGACGCCGGCCTGACGGTAGTCGCCGCTGCGTTTGTCGGATTGACCGTAACCTTTGAGGTCGACGGCCACGCAGTGGTACCGCTGGCTCAGGCCCTCCAGCGCGTAGTGCCATTGCCACCATGAGTCCGGCACCCCATGCAGGAACACCAGCGTGTGGTCTGATGGGGTGCCGGATTCCACGAAATGCCATCTGACGGTTTCGCTGTCGCCCGGCGCGTGGACGAACCGATGGACGGCGGTTACGTCGCCAAGGTGCTCGATGTCACCGTCCTGATTGCGTCGGGCAGGTGTGGTGTCGCCAAGCTCGGCGAGCATCGTCTCGACGGACTTGACGGCGTGCGTCAGCGCGGTGCCGAGTTCTTCGGTCACCCGTTGTGGCGGTTCGGTGTAGGACAGATTTGTCGACGTTGTCATTGTGATTCCTTTCGCTCGCTAACTCCGTTGCTGCACAACATAAATCGGGGAACCGAGTCACACAGGTCGTCGAGCTGGCGGCCGGCTTGCATGACGGTGCGATCGGGCCGGATGACGGCCGTCGTGACGCCGCCGCGCCGTAGCCACCGAGCCAGTTCGCTTCCTGGCGGCGCGTCGACAATGACGGCCCCTCGATGACGAAGTTGGCCGAGCTGCGCCGCGGTGGGCGATTCGGTGGTGATGAGCGCGAAACCGTTCCCGAGCACCGTGTCCAGCCGGGTGCCGTCAGACAGTTCGGGATTCGGACACAACCTTCCCGCGAGGCGTCGGCCACGGAACGTCTTGTGCACCAGGGCACTTGACCGGAGTGCTGGGGTCCTGCTGCTCGTGATGAGTTGCCGCGCACCCGGGATGTGGTGCAGCCGCGGAATCAGGGCGCGGCGGACGGCGTTGCCGGTCCGCCCGCCGGCCGTCATCGACCAGCCCATGGTCAGCGCAAGCCCAATCATGGCCCGTGCGTGGGGTTTGCGCTCCCGTTGGTAGGTATCGAGAACACTGGGGGGAAGGATTTCACTCAGCACGCCGGCTAGCTTCCAGGTCAGGTTCGCTGCGTCGCGTATTCCAGCGCTCATGCCTTGGCCGATGAACGGCGGCGTGAGATGAGCGGCGTCGCCGAGAAGGAAGACATTGCCCTGGCGCCATGAGCTTGCTACGCCGGCACCAAACGTGTATTCCGCGACGCGGACCAGGGACAACCTGTCGGGCGAGATGTCAGTCACCCAAGCGGAAATCAACCGGTAGAGGGTCTGCGGTGAGGCGAAGTCGTCAACCGTTTCACCCTCCCGAAGCCGAAATTCCCAGCGGTAGCGGTTGTCGCCGACCCGCATGTAGGTGGCGGCCCGGTCTGGATTGCAGACTTGATATACGCCGTCCCACAGGTCGATTGCGGCGTCGGTGGTCACATCGACGACGAGCCAGCGTTGGGCGAAACGCAAATTGCCCATCACCGCACCGATCGAGGCACGGACGACGCTGTTGGCGCCGTCGCAACCCAAGACGTAGCTGGCGTCGACGACGTGTTCCTCGCCGCTGATCCGATCTGTGAACTCGACTCGCACCGGGGCAGGCTCGTGTTGGCTGACGTGGGTGACTTCAGCGTTTCCTTGGAAACGAACGCAGTTGTGCTCCTTTAGGTTTGCCCGCAGGATTCCTTCCAGCTCGGGTTGGTCGAACATGTTGGCCTGAGGGAAACCGTGGATGCTACGCGCCGGATCGCGGTCAAACTGGGCCAGCGTTCGCAATTCCTTGTCGACAAGGCGCAGACCCAGCGCCGCGCGCGTTATCGCAGCAAACTCGTCGCCGATGCCAAGCCGACCCATGATCCGTCGGATCTCGTCGTCGAGGTGCACCGCCCGCGGTTGCGGGTACACGGTTTCCCACCGGTCAAGAAGCAGGCACGAAATGCCGTATTGGGCAAGCAAGGTTGCCGCCGTGACGCCGGTCGGGCCGGCGCCGACGATGACGACCGGCGCTGAGCGCGGTGATGGGTTCACTTGTACCGCACTACCGTGCGTTGGCTGCCCAGGTCGATCGTGCCGTCGTCGGTGGCCACGCTGGCCTCGACGATGTCGCCGTCATGCAGATACCTGGGATTCTTGGCCTGCTGCTTGAAGAAGGCCGTCCACTTGACCGGGGGCGGCAGCAGGGAACTGATGATCTGCACCGTTTTTGGGGGAGCGCTGAACGCGGTACCCACCGGTGTACCCGTCAGCAGCAAATCGCCAGGTTGGAGGTGTTGAAACCGGGTGAGTGCCTGCAGTGCTTGCAGGGGTGAGTAGATGATGTCGCCACCGACCACCATGTCTTGCCTGGTTTCGCCGTTGACCTGCAATCGGAGCCGCAGGTCGCCGAAACGATTGAGTTCGTCGGCGTCCAGCAACACCATCGCCGGGCCGACGGGAGTGAACGTCGGATACGACTTAGCCTCGTAGAACTGGGTTTTGGGAAGCTGGATGTCACGAGCCGATACATCGTTGGCGACCACCAGACCGGCAACGAAATCGGACAGATTGGCCGCGGTGATGGTGGCGCCGACAGGCAGCTCTCGGCCGATGACTAACCCGATTTCGACCTCGTAGTCCAGAAACTGGACATGATCGGGTTTGACGATGTCGTCGAACGGCCCGCTGATCGAGCCCGAGGCTTTGCGGAAGAACGTCAATGGGGTCGTCTTCGGGTCCATGCCGGAGTCGTTGACGTGTGAGGCAAAGTTTGTCATCTGAGCCACCACCCGGCATGGCGCCGTCACTGGTGAGACGAGCTGCAGGCTCTCCACGGGCACAACGTCATCGCCTTGCGCTGCCGCGTTGATGGCCTCGCGGTCGGCGAGCAACTGCGCGGTGCTGACCGCGTCGGTAGCGACTTGGACTGCCCCACTGGATACTTGCACCCACCAGTCGTCACTGGTGCGCAGCACTGAGACGGTCATGAGTTGGCTGCTTTCATCAGGCCGATCAGGCGGCGGCAATCGAGCTCGTTGTCGGCGCGCAGTGCGCTGACGGCTGACAGCGCCTCGCGCGGTAAGGATTTGGGACTAGTGCCGAGGAAATCTTTGGTCGGCGCAGGCCCCCACTGAGCTAGTCGCGAGGCGGCGAACGGTGCCCAGCCCGGCTCCACGGAGCAGTCGAACATGTCTCCGTCGCTGAAGTGCTCGACCATGAACCCGTCTGGGTCGCGCCAGTAGTCGAATATCTGGCTGCCCTCAATGTGGCGGCCGATTCCCCAAGACCGGTGATAACCGCACTCGGCGAGGTATTCGCCGCCCGCCGCCAGGCTGTCGAGATCGCAAACCTGATATGCCGAATGCACATAACGGTTGGCCGCTCCCAATGACAGCGCCAGCGTGTGGTGGTCGGCGGGCGTCGTGCCGCGATCGCAGCGGATGAAGCTCATGGTCGGTCCCCGGTCGCGCTGGCCGGAAATGAACAGGAAGTCGCTGACGATCATTCCCAGGGTGTCGAGGTACCAATTGAGCGTCTGTAGATATGCGGGGGTCTGCAGAACCAGGTGCCCGAGCCGTTGCACCTTGGCGGGTCTACGTGGCGGGCGCTGGGTTGCGTTGACGCGCTTGAGATCATGCGCGACGTTGAGGGTGCGCGGCGCCTGTGCCGGCAACGGCTCGAGCTGATGGGTGCCCGCCACCACGCGAACGGTGAACCCGTTTGGATCCATGAGGTCGACGGCTCGGCCGCCAAGCATCGGTGGCAGACCGCGCGCCTGACGTCCCGTCGCGCCCACCAGCCGCAGCAGATCGCTGTCGTCTTGGGCGGTGAAGGCGGCCGCAGTGAAGCGAGACCGGCGCCCGCGACGGATCAGCATGCACGGTACCCCCGCGTCAGCGCCGCGCAGGTGCAGCACGTTCGGCGTGCGGGCGGCGATGGCGAACCCGAATGCCTTGCCGAAGGTCTCGGTGCGATCGAGATCGGGCTTTTCGAACTCCAGCCACGCGATGTCGTGAACCTTGATCACGGGATTACGCGAGCGGCCGGGATGCTCGCCTCTATGGGCGCCGTTCTCGCTGTGTAAGCCACTGTGTGCTGCGACGTCCTGCGTCATGAAGCGTCTCCAACCTCTGCTAGTTGAAGATATCTTCATTCACGAACCGTCCGTCAGTCAAGATTTGTGAAGAAATATTCACAAGTGAGGTAAGCTGTCGTCTGTGGCAAACGCCAACGCGTCACCCAACCGCCTGCAAAGGCGCAAACAACGCACCCGCGAAGCTCTGATCAGCGCAGCGCAGGGATTCATCGCCACCGGCAAGCTCAATGTGCCGATCCAGGACATCAGTCAGGCCGCCGATGTCGGCGTCGGCTCGTTCTACAACCACTTCGAGAGCAAGGAAGAGCTCTTCGAAGCCGCCATTAATGAAGTACTCGACGCCCACGGGGCTTTGCTCGATGCGTTAACGGCATCGATCGACGATCCCGCCGAAGCCTTCGCTATTAGTTTTCGGCTGACGGGGCGCATGTTTCGTCGGCCGGACAGCCGCATCGTTCTCAACCACGGACTGCGCATGATTACCGCCGACCGTGGGTTGGCGCCACGCGCCAAGCGCGACATCGCGGCCGCAGCCGCGGCCGGGCGATTTCGGGAGGCCGACCCGCAACTGGCGATGGCGGTCGCCGCAGGCGCGCTGCTCGGTCTCGGTCAATTGCTGCAAGACGAACCCGACCGCGACGCGGCACGGGCCACAGACCAAGTCACGGAGGATTTGTTGAGGATGTTCGGGCTGTCCGCCGACGACGCGCACCGATTGTGCAACATGCCGCTGGATGTCGATGCGCTCAGCGAGGACCGGGACGCCTACGTCGCACCCGTGAGCGCGGCGACCAGTCCCTCGGTATCTGCGACCGTCACCGTCAGTGCTGAGTGATCCTTCAGGCCGATCACCCGGTGGATACGGGGGTCGAAGTGGACGCAAACCCCGGCATCTGCGTTGGTTCCGAAGGTGAGCCCGTCATCGACGAACGACAGTCGGGGGCCGACCGCCGTCCACCATCGGTACGGGCCGGTGATGTGCGCGTCGCGCACGTGAGATAGCGGGGCTTCGGCGCGAAAGGGCCCGTAGCGGGCGACGAACCGGCCGTCGTCGGTCAGCGTCACGCCTTGGCTACCCGGCCATCGAAACGGCAGCCAGAGTGGGGCAAGCCGAGGATCGTACCGATAGGGAAAGTGGCGATTCGTCACACGACGAGGCTACTGGTGGCAGGTCGGCCCGGATCAACGGTCCGGTAACGCGTGTTCGACGATGGGCAGCCGTGGCTGCGGTTGGCGTTCGCCGCGCTTGGCGGCCAGGTATACCTGCGCGGTCTCCTCGGCGACCGTCTGCCACGCGAAGTCGGAAGTGAGGCGTTCTCGGGCCGCGTGGGCGCGTCGCTGCGCGGCGGCCGGATCGTCGAGCACGGTCCGCACCGCGGCAGCCAACCTCAACACGTCGCGCGGTGGACACGACACCCCGGTGTGCCCGTTGATCACCGCTTCGCCCAGGCCACCGATGTTCGATGTCACCAGTGGGGTACCGGCCGCGGCGGCTTCCAATGCCACCAGCCCGAACGGTTCGTAATGGCTGGGCAGCACCGCGGCGTCGGCGCGGTGCAGCGCGGCGAGCAGTTCGTCGTGGTGGAGGTGACCGACGAACCGGGTTGCCTTGAGCACCTTGTGTTTACGGGCTTGTTCGATGAGCCATTCCTGTTGGGTACCGTCGCCGGCGATGGTCAGCGTGGTACGGGGGTGGTGGCGCCTGATCCGGGGCAGCGCTGCGATGGCATCGTGCACGCCCTTCTCGTACTCCAGCCGTCCGACGTAGAGCAGCTCTGGCGGCCCGCTGCGAGAGTGGGGGCGGGCCGCGAATGGCCAGCGTGCCGCGTCAATGCCGTTGCGGATCACCGTGATTTCGGCAAGGCCGGGTCCGAACAGTTCGGTGATCTCGTCACGCATCGACGCTGAACATGTTATGAGCGAATCGGATTCACGCACCAGCCACGACTCGACCGCGTGGACCTGACGGCTCAGCGCCCCCGAGACCCAGCCGGAGTGCCGCCCGGCCTCCGTCGCGTGAATCGTGGAAACCATTGGTACGTCGTAGAATTGGGCCAGTGCAATGGCCGGATGGGCAACCAGCCAGTCGTGTGCGTGGACCACATCGGGGCGCCACGGCCGGTCGGACCCGTATCGCTTTAGGGACAGACCCGTGCGGATCATCGCGTGGCCCATCGCCAGAGTCCACGCCATCATGTCGTCGCCGAAGGTGAACTCGTGCGGGTCCTGTGCCGCCGCGATCACCCGGACGCCCTCGCTGACCTCATCAGAGGACGGGTGTGTGCTGGGGTCGGTGCCGGTGGGGCGGCGAGACAGCACCACGACGTCGTGTCCGGCCTCGGCCAGCGCGGTCGACAGGTGATGCACGTGCCGGCCCAGCCCGCCGATCACGACCGGCGGGTACTCCCACGACACCATCAGGATCTTCATGCGCGTGTCCTATTCCGCTGCGAGGGTGCGCAAAATGCCGCGTGCGGCGGCGTGTCGCCGTACAAACACGCGCGCTCGCCGGACAAGGGGGCGCTCACCGCGGCAGCCTACGGGCATCCAAAGCGCCGAAGAGGCCGTCGGCGCGATTCCATCCGTCGGCCAGCTTTTGTGCGCTGTCGCGCCGGCCGGAGGCCAGCGCGCCGGCGATCTCCCGGGTGGCATGTGCATGCAAGTGCGCGCGGTAGCGGGCGTAGTCGGCCGCGGAATCCTTGCTCACCATGAACGGCCAGTCGCTGGACACGGTCAGCAGCGTCTCGCGCAGGATCTGGTCGGCCACGTGATCGCGGGGGAGTGGTCCGTCCAGCGATGCCGTTTGCGTCCCCAGAGCCTTGTCGACGGTGGACAGCGCGGTGTCGACAACTTCGGCGTTGAGCTGGACCAAATCGGCCACCTTCTCGCCGTTCCACACCTGCCAGTCCTTGCCGGAACCCCAAGAGCTGGGCGGTAATTCGACGGCATCGCCGACGAATCCGTCGTGGAGTGCGTCGCGTAGGGTGCCCACCCGCACGCCGGCGGCCGGCAACGCCCGTAGCACCCGCTGCAGCCACGTCGGTCCCTCGTACCACCAATGGCCGAACAACTCGGTGTCGAAGGCCGCGACCACATGGGCGGGTCGGCCGATGCGCTGGGACTCCGACAGCAGCCGGTTGCGTACCACGTCGACAAAGTCGGCGACGTGGACGTCAACCGCGCGATCGGCGCGTTCGGGTTCGTAGGGCGCCTTGGCGTCCGACGAAACATTGCGGCCGGTTACCCGGGCCGGCTTGAGACCGGTGAGGTGGTCGTAGGTGTGGAAATCGCGATAGGCGGCGTGTCCGGGGTAGCCGGATTTCGGCGACCACACCCGGTAGCTGACCTGCAGGTCACGCCCGAACGCGACCACGTCGCTGTCGCCAACCGGCCTGCCTAAAGCGGTGTCGCCGTGCAGGGACGGGCCGTCGACCATAAAGTGGCTGACCCCCGCGGCGGCGTAGTCGTGCTCCATACCCGGTGCGTAGGCGCATTCGGGTGCCCAAATCCCGGTTGGGGTGTGGGCCAGCCGGTGCCCTGCGTCGGCCAGGCCTTCGCGCAGCGCGAACTCGCGCAGCCGCGCCGCCAGCAGCGGCTGGAATGGGTGGGCCAACGGGCCGCCCAGCAGCTCGACGGTGCCGGCGTCGATCAGGCCGCGCAGCAACGGGCTGCCGCCGTGGCGCCACAGCGTGGCGAAGTCGTCAAGCGCTACATCCGCTTCGGCGCACTCGCGAATGCCGAAGGCCCGCAACGCCTTCGGTGTGCACGACAGATAACTTGCCGATTCCGAGCGCGGAGCAGAGCGCACACTGGCAGCCTCCTCCGCACGCAGCCGCCAGTTGGCCAGCCAGTGGTGCATACCGTCGAGGCAGTACGGGTCGTCGAGCTGGGCGTTGACCACCGGTGTCATGCCGAGCGTGATCAGGCCGTGGCGATCTTCGTCGGCCAGCGTCTGCAACACCCGCAGCAACGGCAGGTAGGCCGCCGCCCATGACTGGTAGAGCCATTCCTCGCCGACCGGCCAGCGGCCGTGATGCGCCAGCCACGGCAGGTGCGTGTGCAGCACCAGTGTGAACAGGCCGGGCACTGGCGTTGCGGACGACATCAAGAGCGCACCGCGATTGCAATGAGGTCCAAACTGGCTTCTATGTCACCCATGCCGCGGGGCACTATGTCGAAGTCGGCGGTGGTCACCGCCGCGACGTCGGCGGCCAGCTGGGGCGGCCAGGGTGCTCCGTCGTCGCTGGCCAGCGCTTGCGCGATCTGGGCGTCGATGATCGAGCCGCCGTGGCGAGCGTCCATCTCCTGCAGGCGTGGGCCATGAAACAACCCGCACATGTCCACCTCGCAAAAGCCCCCGTCGACCAGCAATTCGGTGAGCTCGTCGGCATTCAGCTCGCGGGTGTGAAACGGGTTGATCGGGGTGTCGCGGCCGGGCGAGAAGGTGATCCGGTTGGGGGTGGACACCATCAGCAGCCCCGAGGGGCGCAACACCCGGGCGCACTCGCGAACGAACTGGCCCTGGTCCCACAGATGCTCGATGACCTGGAAGTTGACCACGACGTCCACCGAAGCGTCGGGCAGCGGCAACTCCGCCAGGTTCGCCCGCATCACCTCGACCCGGGGGTAGCGGTGGCGGACATGCGCAACCGCGGCCTCGTCGTAGTCCACCGCGATCACCCGGCGTGCGACGCCGGCGATCAGGTTGGCGCCGTAGCCCTCTCCGCAGCCGGCTTCCAGCACGTCGCGGCCCGCGCAGCGGGTAGCCAGCCGCTCGTATACCACTTCGTGGCGGCGAAACCAGTAGTTCTCGATGTCCAGATCGGGAATGGTGCGCTCGCCCGTCAGCGTCAACACCGCATCGACCGCCGGGGGTTTGTCGGCGGCGGGTACGTCGGGGACGAATGCGCTCATTGCTAAGGCAGGCTAACCCCTAGGCTCCGATTCGCGAACCGGGCACCGGATGCGGGAAGCAGAACCTGCACTACGACCCGCTATGGTGTGAGGGCAGACCGCACGAAGTTACCGTCTAGTAACATACCGGTGCGGTTGCGAATCGCGTGACCGAAGTCCTGCAGTCCACCGCTGTGGGACGCCTTTGAGGAGGACGAGCCACACTCATGACGAACATCGTGGTCCTGATCAAGCAGGTCCCAGACACCTGGTCGGAGCGCAAGCTCACCGACGGCGATTTCACGCTGGACCGCGAGGCCGCCGACGCGGTGCTGGACGAGATCAACGAGCGCGCCGTGGAAGAGGCACTGCAGATCCGGGAGCGAGAGGCCGCCGACGGCATCGAAGGGTCGGTGACCGTGCTGACCGCAGGCCCCGAGCGAGCCACCGAGGCTATTCGCAAGGCACTTTCTATGGGCGCCGACAAGGCCGTCCACCTCAAGGACGACGGCATGCACGGGTCCGACGTCATCCAGACCGGATGGGCTCTCGCGCGTGCGCTGGGCACCATCGAAGGCACCGAACTGGTCATCGCCGGCAACGAAGCCACCGATGGCGTCGGCGGCGCGGTGCCCGCCATCATCGCCGAATACCTCGGCCTGCCGCAGCTCACTCACCTGCGCAAACTGGCCGTCGAGGGCGGCAAGGTCACCGGCGAGCGGGAGACCGACGAGGGCGTGTTCACCCTGGAGGCCACCTTGCCCGCGGTGGTTAGCGTCAACGAGAAGATCAACGAGCCGCGCTTCCCATCGTTCAAAGGCATCATGGCCGCCAAGAAGAAGGAAGTGACGGTGCTCACCCTCGCCGAGATCGGCGTCGAGAGCGACGAGGTCGGGCTGGCCAATGCCGGGTCGACGGTGCTGTCGTCAACGCCGAAGCCGCCCAAGACCGCTGGCGAGAAGGTGACCGACGAGGGCGAGGGCGGTAACCAGATTGTCCAGTACCTGGTTAGCCAGAAGATCATCTAACGAGCGCTAATCCCCTGAGACGAGAAGAGCGATAACCCATGGCTGAAGTATTGGTGCTCGTCGAGCACGCTGAAGGTGCGTTGAAGAAGGTCAGCGCCGAATTGATCACCGCCGCGCGCGCGCTGGGCGAGCCGGCTGCCGTCGTGGTCGGGGCGCCGGGGACGGCCGCGCCGCTGGTTGACGGGCTGAAGGCGGCCGGTGCCGCCAAGATCTATGTCGCCGAGTCCGACGCCGTCGACAATTACCTGATCACGCCCGTCGTCGACGTGCTGGCCGCGCTGGCCGAATCGAACACTCCGGCCGCCGTGTTGCTGGCTGCAACCGCCGACGGCAAGGAGATCGCCGGCCGGCTCGCGGCCCGGATCGGTTCGGGTCTGCTGGTCGACGTGATCGAGGTGCGAGAAGGTGCGGTGGGCGTCCACAGCATCTTCGGTGGGGCGTTCACCGTCGAGGCGCGCGCCAACGGCGACACCCCGGTGATCACGGTGCGGGCCGGGGCCATCGAGGCCGCGCCGGCCGATGGCGCGGGTGAGCAAGTCAGCGTGGAAGTGCCGGCTGCGGCCGAGAACGCGACCAAGATCACCTCTCGCGAGCCCGCGGTTGCCGGTGACCGGCCGGAACTCACCGAGGCCACCGTGGTGGTGTCCGGTGGTCGTGGCGTCGGGAGCGCGGAGAACTTCAAGGTGGTCGAGGAGCTGGCCGACTCACTGGGCGCCGCTGTCGGGGCGTCGCGTGCCGCGGTGGACTCCGGCTACTACCCGGGCCAGTTCCAGGTGGGCCAGACCGGCAAGACGGTGTCGCCGCAGCTCTACATCGCGCTGGGGATTTCCGGGGCGATTCAGCACCGCGCCGGGATGCAGACGTCCAAGACCATCGTTGCGGTCAACAAGGACGAGGAGGCGCCGATCTTCGAGATCGCCGATTACGGGGTGGTTGGTGACCTGTTCAAGGTTGCACCGCAATTGACCGAGGGGATCAAGGCCCGCAAGGGCTAAGTTCTCTGGCCGAGCAGACGTAAAAGCTCCCAAAACCGGGCGGTTTTGGGAGCTTTTACGTCTGCTCGGCCCATTTGTCACCTGGCGTGCACCGACATGTCAGCGCCCCGATGCCGATTAGCTGACCGGCTGCGCCACGTTGTTGGCATGACCGTTGCTTCAGTACTAATACCCAGCGATAAGCCGCGAGGCCTGGCGACACGGTCGTCGTCCGGGCCGCACTATTCCCTGTTGCTGTCCACCGACCCTTCGCTCATCGAAGCCGCGCAGCGGCTCCGCTACGACGTCTTTAGCAGCACACCCGGCTTTTCTCTTCCCGCGGCCAGCAACGGCCGAGATGTCGACCGTTTCGACGAGTACTGCGACCACCTGCTGGTCCGCGACGACGACACCGGTGAGTTGGTGGGTTGCTACCGGATGTTGCCGCCGGCGGGAGCCATCGCCGCCGGAGGCCTCTATACGGCCACGGAATTCGACGTGCGAGCACTCGACCCGCTGCGGCCGTCGCTGGTGGAGATGGGCCGAGCGGTGGTACGCGAAGGTCACCGCAACGGTGGGGTGGTGCTGCTGATGTGGGCGGGCATCCTCGCGTACCTGGACCGATGCGACTACGACCACGTGACCGGCTGCGTGTCGGTACCGATCGGTAGCGGCGACGGTCCGCCGGGGAGCCAGATCCGCGGCGTGCGCGACTTCGTGCTAAGCCGTCACCCTGCCGAATACCGGGTGCGCCCCTATCGGCCGGTGAGCATCGACGGCAAGGGCCTGGACGACATCGCACCGCCGAAACGACCGGCGATCCCGCCGCTGATGCGTGGCTACCTGAGACTCGGCGCGCGGGCATGTGGAGAGCCGGCCCACGATCCGGACTTCGGGGTGGGTGACTTCTGCGTGCTGCTGGCCAAGCAGCACGCAGATACCCGCTATCTCAAGCGACTGCGGTCGGTTTCCGCGGCCTCAGGGATTGTGGACGGAGCGGCCTGATGGACAGGCTGGCCGGGCACCCCTGGCTGCCGCAAGCATCGTGTGACGCCAGTTGCGTGACCATCGGCGACGCCGCGCACATGCGGCGGCCGCTGGTGGTGTTGCGGGTGGCGCTTCGAGTCACGCTGGCGTTGCTGCTCGCACCGGGCGTGCCATTGCTTGGCGTTCCGCTGCCCGGCCGCAACCACGTGCAGCGTGCCTATTGCCGGTTGGTGCTGCGCTGTTTCGGTGTCCGGATCACGGTGTCGGGCAGTCCAATTCGCAATCTGCGCGGCGTCCTTGTGGTCAGCAGCCACATATCCTGGCTGGACGCCTTCGTCATCGGTTCGGTGTTGCCGGGTTCGTTTGTCGCCCGCGCAGATATGTTCACGGGGCGGGCCACCGGGATGGTGGCCCGGATCCTGAAGATCATCCCGATCGAGCGGGCCAGTCTGCGACGGCTGCCCGGTGTGGTGGACACGGTGGCCCGCCGGCTCCGTGCCGGCCACACGGTCGTGGCCTTTCCGGAGGGCACGACCTGGTGCGGTCTGGCGTCCGGGGCCTTTTACCCGGCAATGTTCCAGGCCGCGATCGATGCGGCCCGCCCGGTGCAGCCACTTCGGCTGGCATATCACCATGTGGATGGCACCGTGTCGACCGCACCGGCTTACGTTGGCGACGACAAGTTGTTGCGGTCCGTCGGCCGAATGCTGCGCGTGCGCCGCACGGTGGCCTGGGTGTGCGTCGAATCCCTGCAACTACCGGGTACCGATCGGCGAGCCCTGGCTGGCCGTTGTCAGTCCGCGGTGGACGTCGGGAAGCCGCGGCACCCAGGTCACGGGCACGCGCTGGTGGCCTGAGCCCTCGGCAGGACCGGTATCCTGGGGCGCGTCATGGTCTACCTGGATCACGCCGCTACCACCCCGATGCACCCCGCCGCCATCGAGGCGATGACAGCTGCGCTTGGCACCGTCGGCAACGCGTCGTCGCTGCACACCACCGGACGTTCGGCCCGTCGGCGGATCGAGGAATCGCGTGAACTGATCGCAGACAAGTTGGGGGCTCGTCCGTCCGAGGTGATCTTCACCGCAGGGGGCACCGAGAGCGACAATCTGGCGGTCAAGGGTATCTACTGGGCGCGCCGTGACGCGGAGCCAAGCCGTCGGCGCATCGTCACCACCGAGGTGGAACACCATGCCGTATTGGACTCGGTGAACTGGCTCGTCAAACACGCAGGCGCCCAGGTGACTTGGCTGCCCACGGGCGCCGACGGCTCGGTGTCGGCCGCCGGGCTGCGCGAGGCGCTGCAGAGCCACGACGACGTCGCACTGGTGTCGGTCATGTGGGCCAACAACGAGGTGGGCACTATCATGCCGACCGCCGAATTAGCATCTGTCGCAGCTGAATTCGACGTCCCCATGCATAGTGATGCCGTTCAGGCGGTCGGACAGCTTCCGGTCGACTTCGGTGCCAGCGGGCTTTCTGCGATGAGCGTGGCGGCGCACAAGTTCGGGGGCCCCCCGGGGGTTGGTGCGTTGCTGTTGCGGCGCGATGTGTCGTGTGTACCGCTGTTGCACGGCGGCGGTCAGGAGCGCGATATCCGCTCTGGCACACCGGATGTCGCCAGTGCTGTCGGAATGGCGGTGGCTGCGCAGATCGCGGTGGACGGGTTGGAAGCCAACGGCGTTCGGCTGCGCGCGTTAAGGGACCGCCTGGTCGATGGTGTGCTCGCCGATATCGACGATGTTCGCCTCAACGGCGCCCTCGACCCGCTGCGGCTGCCGGGCAACGCGCACTTCACCTTCCGCGGCTGCGAAGGCGACGCGCTGTTGATGCTGTTGGACGCCAACGGAATCGAATGCTCCACGGGATCGGCCTGCACCGCGGGTGTGACGCAGCCGTCGCACGTGCTGATCGCGATGGGCGCCGACGCTGCGAGCGCTCGCGGATCGCTGCGGCTTTCGCTGGGCCACACCAGTGTTGACGCTGACATCGACGCTGCTCTGCGGGTGTTACCCGGGGCGGTAGCGCGTGCACGGCGTGCCGCCCTGGCCGCTGCGGGGGCTTCCTAAGTGAAGGTTCTCGCCGCAATGAGCGGGGGCGTCGACTCGTCGGTTGCCGCCGCCCGCATGGTCGATGCCGGCCACGACGTGGTTGGCGTGCACCTGGCATTGTCATCGGCGCCCGGCGCGCTGCGCACCGGCTCGCGCGGCTGCTGCTCCAAAGAAGACGCATCAGATGCCCGTCGCGTCGCCGATGTGCTGGGAATCCCATTCTATGTTTGGGATTTCGCGGAGAAGTTCAAGCAAGACGTGATCGACGATTTCGTGTCGTCCTATGCCCGCGGCGAGACCCCCAATCCCTGTGTGCGGTGCAATCAGCAAATCAAGTTCTCGGCGCTGTCGGCGAGAGCGTTGGCGTTGGGATTCGACACCGTAGCCACCGGCCACTATGCCCGGCTGTCCGATGGGCGGCTGCGCCGCGCCGTCGACCGGAACAAGGATCAGTCCTACGTGCTGGCCGTTTTGACCGCCGAGCAACTGCGCCACGCCGCGTTCCCGATTGGGGACACCCCTAAGCCGCAGATCCGCGCCGAGGCGGCCCGTCGCGGCCTGGCGGTGGCCGACAAGCCGGACAGTCACGATATCTGCTTCATTCCGTCCGGGAAAACCAAGGCGTTTCTCGGTGAGCGGATCGGTATTCGCCGCGGAATCGTGGTCAATTCCGACGGCGCAGTGCTGGCCGAACATGACGGGGTGCACGGATTCACCATCGGCCAGCGCAAAGGTCTGGGCATCGCCGGGCCGGGGCCAGACGGTCGCCCGCGTTACGTGACGGCGATCGACGCCGACACTGGCACCGTGCACGTGGGCGAAGCGGCCGACCTCGAGGTGCATGCGCTGATCGGGCGGGCACCGGTTTTCACCGGGGGAGCCGCGCCGGCGGGTCGGATCGAGTGTGCGGTTCAGGTGCGCGCGCACGGTGAAATGGCCAGTGCGGTAGCGGAATTGGTCGGCGACGAGCTTGTCGTGCAGTTACATACCCCGCTGCGCGGTGTGGCCCGAGGCCAGACGCTGGTGCTGTACCGTCCGGATCCCGACGGTGACGAGGTGCTGGGCAGCGCCACCATCGCCAACACCTCGCGGTTGTCGACAACTCACTGACAGGGTTTGTCGCGCCGGTTGTCCGGGTCCGCAACCTACGGAAACGTCACTTCCCCCTACGTAATAGTAGTAATATGCAACTATTGCCAATAGCAATAATCTGCGGTATCCAGAACGGGTGCAGTTGCTTATTTCGTCGGTTGGCATGAGTTTTTGGCCGTACAGGCAAGCGAGACAGCGGAAGCTTTCCCGCTCCGGGGTCGCTGTCGGTGATGCCGGTATCGGGTATGTCGCCGGTGCCGTAGCAGCCGCGTCGACGGCTTTGATCTCGGGTGGCTCGCTATGACGGCGCCGGTCTGGATCGCATCGCCGCCGGAGGTGCATTCCGCGCTGCTGAGTTCGGGTCCGGGCACTGGCTCGTTGCTGGCAGCCGGGGCAGCATGGGCGTCGGCGAGCATCGAATACGCTTCTGTAGCAGAAGAGCTGACTGCAGTGCTAGCCGCCGTGCAGGCTGGAGCATGGCAGGGTCCGAGTGCTGAATGCTATGAGGCCGCGCATGTGCCATATGTGGCCTGGTTGATCCAGGCCAGCGCCGACACCGCGGCACTTGCCGCCCAGCATGAGGCTGTGGCGGCAGCGCACGTCAGCGCGCTTGCGGCTATGCCGACGTTGGCGGAGTTGGCCGCTAACCATGTCACGCATGGGGTGTTGGTGGCTACGAATTTCTTTGGGATTAACGCGATTCCGATCGCGGTCAATGAGGCCGACTATGTGCGGATGTGGATCCAAGCGGCTGCCACGATGAGCGTCTATGAGGTGGTCTCGGGTACGGCGGTAGCGTCAGCGCCACACGCCACCCCGGCGCCGGTGCTGGTCAAACCCGGTGCCGGTGCCGTCGGCAATATCGCGGCCACCGTCGCGCAAACGCTCACACCATTTCCGTGGCTACAAATAGAGCTATTCTTAGAAGGAGTTTTCTTGCTATACCAGCAATATCTGTACGCGTTGATTTCCGAGCTCCCTGCCGTCTCTCTTGTTGGGCTACAGCTTCTTTTGGATTTACTGAGTTTGAATCCCATTGGATTCATGATCACTTTGATGGCCAACGCACAACTATTGATCGACTTCGGTTACAATGTCGCTGTCGTCTTGGGCGGATTGTTTTATGCTGTCGCCGGTGTTACGCAGATTATTGTGCACTGGATTCTTGGGAATTTCTCCGGTGTTGTTCCGGCCTTAGTTGGGGCGATGGCTGTGACGGGTGGCGTGCTCACCCCGGGAGTGGGCGCGATAGCCGATGCAGCGGCCGTGGCTGGTATGGCTAACGTGGCCGGGGTTGGTGTGGCGCCTGTCGTCGCCGTTGCAGTAAGCAGCGTGGCGCCATCGGGGCTGGGTGCTTCTGGAGTGGTTTCGCACGCGCGGTTGGCTTCCGCGGTGGAGCCGAGTTCGGTGGGCACGTCGGGATCGGTGCTGGCTTCCGGTCGCGGAGCTGGGACATTGGGGTTTGCCGGGACGGCCGGTAACGAGATGGGCGCGCAGCCTTCCGGTTTGACGCTGCTGCGGGGTGATGAGCTTACTGGCGGTCCGCGGGTTCCGATGTTGCCGAGCACCTGGGATCCTGGTTTGGTCGGCGCGGTGACCTAACGGGGTTACGTGAGTTTGACGATGTGACGGCTACGGTTGTTCACGCCGAAAATATTTGGTCCCCAACGCGACATCCCTACTCGGTCACCTCGGTTCGAATGTCGGCTTGGCTCACGATTCGGAGCTCGGCATCGCTGGAGCCCGCTTACCTGTGAGTATGGTTCGGGACGCGTCCAGAGTTGCGCACTAAACCCAGACCTGCGGCGCGCCGCTGGAGTCTTCCTGGTGGGCCGGTCACTCAAGCGCACCTGGACGCGACGATAGCGAGCCGGGGCTACTCCGAACTGCGGTGGCGCGCACCAGGACTCAAAATTTGGCGCGAGGTTGTGCTCTGGCTGTCTGTATTGCTCTGTAGTCACATCTGCAACTCTGGCCTGCGCCGGAGGCTATGGTCTCGCTGCCCACCTAATGGGAATGGATCGGCTGTAGTCGTTGACCGTGCTTTATGGATGGTCATCGGCGAGGCTGATTTGGTGAGCCGCCGGCCGGTGAGCACTATTGCCCACCAGGAACGATTGATTCCTTCTGGGGAGACCGTTGCCCCGGTCCGGTCGTGGGTCAGTTGTAGCGCTACTGGGATGTTGTGCCATGCGAGCACTGGACCATTAGGCCGCAGCCGGGTGGCTTCAGGCTCGAACAAAGAGTAGTTCGATCCAGTGAGGAGAAGGTGGTGAGGTGATGTTGTTTGTTGGCGATGACTGGGCCGAAGACCATGTGCGCCACGAGGCGTCTGAAGTCGAATGGAGGTGAGAGACCTTCGTCGCCCTGTCGTCGCAGCGGCTGGGTGAAGCTGGGGGCAGCCTGATCCAGGAGATGCTGGTGAGGGTGGGAGCAGCCCTGACAACGCCGGGACGCGTCGGCACTGCCAGACGGTGCGGGTCCGGTCAGCAAGACGAGAAGGTGTACGCGAGAAATCAGTGTCTGACGCCCCTTAACGGCCCACCAGCTCAAATCTGGCGGATATGGGCTGGTCGCGGTGCGTACCCGACTCCGTTGTGTGGAGTCGGGGAACTCCTGGTCGCGATGTGACAACCGGCCAGGAGGCCACGGTGAAGACCTGCGGTGTAACCGTGGCGATGCCGCAGGGGTAGAGCTGGACGCCTCGCTCGTCGATCGACTTTGAGATGAACGTGGGAACCGTCCGGTGTCGCCCTTCACTGCCCGTGCAGCCAGCGCGGGGGAAGGGCAGGTCCATCGTCGGCTGATGGCACCGGCCGGGGCGGAGGCTTCGTAGTAGTCCGAGGCCGGGAAAGCCGGTCACATGGCGAAGGGAGCCAGCAAGTCAGTAGCCGAAGTGCTGGAATACCGGGAGAACGCTGGTGAATACGAGTGAACCACTGCTGGGCTTATTGCACGCTCGGCAGCGGGTACTGGAGATCCAGACCAAGCTGCACCGTTGGGCGAACGACGATCCTGATCGTCGCTTCGATGATTTGTTTAACCTCGTCGCCGATCCCAGCTTTCTGTTGATGGCATGGGAGCGGGTGGAGGGCAACAAGGGCGCGCGCTCGGCCGGAGTCGACGGCAAGACCGCCGACTCCGTTCGGGAATGCATCGGCGTGGAGAGACTCCTCGTCGAGCTGCGGGATCAGTTGCGGTCCCGCAGTTTTCGCCCGCGGCCGGTCAGGGAACGGATGATCCCCAAACCGGGGTCGCGTAAGCGGCGTCGGTTGGGTATTCCGACCGTGGCCGACCGGGTGGTGCAGGCGTCCTTGAAGCTGGTGCTGGAGCCGATCTTTGAGGCGGATTTTCAGCCGTGCTCATACGGTTTCAGGCCCAACCGGCGTGCGCACGACGCCGTGGCTGAAACACGTTTTCTGGCATCCAAGAGCTACGAGTGGGTGTTGGAGGGCGATATCGCGGCCTGTTTCGACGAAATTTCGCATTCGGCCTTAATGGATCGGGTGCGGTCACGAGTCGGAGATAAGCGTGTGCTCGCGCTGGTGAAGGCGTTCCTGAAGGCGGGCATTCTCACCGAGATTGGCACCGTTCATGAGAGCGTCACCGGCACCCCACAAGGTGGGATCCTTTCGCCGCTGCTGGCCAATGTGGCGCTGTCGGTCCTCGACGAGCATTTCGCCGAGTCACCCGGCGGACCACGATCGACCACCAAGCAGCGGTGGACTCGCCGCCAGAAAGGTCTGCCCAACTATCGGCTTTACCGGTACGCGGACGACTTCGTGATTCTGGTGGCCGGGACACGGTCGCAGACTGAGGCGCTGCTTCCCGAAGTAGCGGCTGTCTTGTCCACTGTCGGCCTGCGGTTGTCGGTGGACAAGACGTTGATCACCCACATCGACGAGGGCTTCGACTTTCTCGGTTGGCGCATCCAGCGTCACCAGAAACGGGGCACCAACCGGTATTTCGTCTACAACTATCCGGCCAAGAAGGCCCTGCGGTCGATCAAGGCCAAGTGCAAGACGATCTGCCGGATGAATGTCAGCCTGCCACTGGCGGTCCTCCTGCACCGGCTCAATTCGGTGTTGCGGGGCTGGACCGCCTACTTCCGCGCCGGGGTGTCGGCCCGGGCCTTTCAGTACCTGCGCATGATCGTGTGGCGTCAGGTGTTTGGCTGGCTCCGGCGCAAGCACCCGAATTCGGGGTGGAAGAACCTGCGCCGCCGCTACTGCGACGGTGGCTGGTGGCCACGTGACGGAGAGGTCGTGTTGTTTAATCCCGATTCGGTAGTCACCACGCGTTACCGTCCCAGGGGCTCAACGATCCCTTCACCGTGGCCGTTGGCAAGCTGATCAGATCAACTGCTCGACGGGGCTTGTGGAGAGCCGGATGCGGGGCCAACTCGCACGTCCGGTTCGGGAGGGCGGCATGAAGAAACGGGCCGGGAGTAATCCCGAAACCGCGCTTCATGTCGACCCCACCACGACGTGTATCTGATGGACGAGGCTGGCGCACGTTTGGCCGCAACGCGATTACCTGAGGGGTTGACCGGGATCGGGCAGTTCCACGAGTTGCTCGCCGAGCATGCCGACGATCCCGGCGAGGTGATCATCGGGATCGAGACCGACCGCGGCGTGTGGGTGGGTGCGCTGGTCGCGGCCGGTTATCAGGTGTACGCGGTCAATCCGAGGTCGGTGGCCCGGTACCGGGACCGCCATGGGGTTTCGGGCGCGAAATCCGACGCCGCTGATGCGAAGTTACTGGCCGATCTGGTCCGCACCGACCGCCACAACCACCGCCCACTCAGCGCCGATAGTTCGCAGGGCGACGCGATCCAGGTGCTGGCCCGTGCCCATCAGGGCCTGATCTGGACGCGGGCGCGCCAGTCGGCCACACTGCGCGCCAACTTGTTGCAGTACTATCCGGCGGCCCTAGAAGCGTTGCCCAGTCTGGGCGACCGGGATCGCGACCGCGACGCGCTGGCAGTGCTGGGCCGAGCTCCCACCCCCACACAAGGTGCCCGGTTGAGTCTTAGCAAAATCGGATCGGCGCTTAAAGCCGGTGGGCGCCAACGCAACATCGACGAACGCGCTCGCCAGATCCAAGCGGCCCTGCGCACCGAGCAACTGGCCGCCCCCGAGGCCGTCACACAGGCCTGCGGCGCCATCACCAGCGCCACGGTCAACGTGCTGATCGAACTCACCGATCAGATCAGCCAGTTGGAAACCACGCTGGCTGAGCATTGTGAAAAGCACCCGGACGCCGACATCTACCGCTCCCTGCCAGGACTTGGTGTCATCCTCAGCGCCCGGGTGCTCGGTGAGTTCGGGGACGCCCCGAACCGCTACACCACCGCCAAGTCTCGCAAAAACTACGCCGGCACATCACCGTTGACCGTCGCGTCGGGAAGACAAAAACTGGTGCGGGCCCGCTACGTCCGCAACGACCGCCTCTACGACGCCATCGACCGCTGGGCGTTCGCCGCCCTGCAATGCAGTCCCGGTGTGCGCGCCTACTACGACCAACACCGCGCCGCCGGCGACACCCACCACCAAGCCCTACGGGCCTTGGGTAACCGCCTCGTGGGCATCCTGCATGGTTGTCTACGTCACCAAACCCTCTACAACGAAGACACCGCCTGGGCCCACCGACAACTCACCGCCGCTTGACTCTTCCAACGTACCCGCGACAACTGGGGTTTCTGCAGGTCATTCCCGAAGCAGAGGGCCGCGCGGTCAAGACCCCACGGCTGCGTTTGTTTTTGCTTGTTTTGAAGCTTCCTGGTCCTGGCTGGGCGGGCGTCGAAGTCGGCGTCGGGGTCAAGGTTCGGGCGCAGCCCGACCGCGTAGCGGCCGTAGGGCCTTGACGGCGGCGCCGTTCGGCGCATGCTGTTCAGGGCAAGGGAGATCGAGATCGCTTGTGCTGCTTTCGGCTTTTGGGGTTGACGATATTGGTCGTTGACGCTCTTCAGTGCCCGGTTTGCCGGGTTGCGGCCCAAACCGACAACCCACCGCCGCTTGACTCTTCCAACGCTGGGATGTCTATCCGCGACAACGCGGTTTGTGCAGGTCAACGCCACCCCGAAACCCGCGCGGCCACCACCAACGTGGGCACAACACCGCAGCTCAGGCGATTGTCGCTAGGAGCCGGGCACATCGGGTGTGTCACCGGGCGCAGCGACACATGTGACTGTTGTGACCGTGCGATCTGCCCGATTTATGGTGCGCACCAATTTTGAGCCAGTCAGGCTGTCGAGCACATGGGATCCGGGTTTCGTCGGCGCGGTGACTCAACAGGGTTACCTGAGTTTGACGATGTGACGGCTAGGCTTCGTCGCCGGAAATATTTGGTCACCAACGCGACATCCTCACTCAGTCACCTCGGTTGAAATACCGGGAAGGAGTGCGACCGGCGGGGCCGCGCCGTCGAGAGTGTGCTGGCCCTAGATTGACGACGTTCGTCTCAATGATGCAGCCGACCCGTTTTCGCTTCTGGGCCACGCTTACTTTATATTTCGCGGTCGCCAAGATGATGCGCGACTGATGCTGTTGGGCACCAACAGAAGCTGGTGTGCGACTTTCCCTGGGGCGCTAGAACGTTGGCGCTGACGAGGCCCAAAGCGATTGTCCTGGTTGCGATGAGCGGTGATGGCGACTTGTCGCCCGCCGCCCGCTGCTCGGAATCGTGCTCTGCCTTGGCGGTCAAGTGGCGCCAAAAACGTACGGAGCCGTCGCTTTTGCCTACGTAACCGTAACTATATGAAACAGTTGACAATGGCTATGAATGTTGGGTTTTATGACTGTGCGAGATCGACAACCCTGACGTGTGCAGGTCGGTCAATTCGCCGGTATGGCACGAGTTTTGGCCGTACCGGCAGGCGAGCCATGTTCGGAAGGAGTATCGGGTATGACGTTGCGGGTGGTTCCGGAAGGTTTGGCGGCGGCCAGTGCAGCGGTGGAAGCGTTGACGGCCCGGTTGGCGGCTATGCATGCTGCGGTGGCGCCTGTGGTTACGGCGGTGGTGCCGCCGGCGGCTGATCCGGTGTCGCTGAAGACCGCGGTCGGGTTTAGCGCCGTAGGTGTTGAGCATGCGGCGGTCGCGGAAGAAGGGGTCGAAGAGCTCGGCCGCTCGGGGGCCGCTGTGGGTGTGTCCGGCATTAGTTACGCTGCTGGTGACGCCGCGGCGGCGGCGTTGTATTTGGGCTCGGGTGGATGGGCATGAGCGCGCCGGTCTGGATTGCTTGCCCGCCGGAGGTGCATTCGGCGTTGTTAAGCGCTGGTCCGGGGCCTGCTTCGCTGCAGGCGGCCGCCGCGGGCTGGACGTCGTTGGGCACCGAATACGCGTCGACGGCACAAGAACTCACGGTGATCCTGGCTGCGGTGCAAGCCGGTGCCTGGGAGGGACCCAGCGCCGAGATGTATGTGGCCGCGCACGCGCCGTATCTGGCGTGGCTGATGCAGGCCAGCGCAGACAGTGCGGCAACGGCCGCTGGGCATGAGGCGGCAGCGGCGGCCTACGTCGGTGCGTTGGCGGCGATGCCGACGTTGGCGGAACTGGCCGCTAATCACGTCACGCACGCGGTGTTGTTAGCGACGAATTTCTTTGGGATCAACACGATTCCGATCGCGGTCAATGAGGCTGACTATGTACGGATGTGGATCCAGGCCGCTACCACGATGAGCGTCTATGACGCCGTCTCGACTGCGGCGTTGGTCTCGACACCGCGCACCAGCCCAGCACCGGTCATCGTCAAACCCGGTGTGGGTGAGGCTGGGGAGATCCTGACCCTGTCCGGTCAAATCGGACTCGACCCCTGGTACTGGGTCGATTTGGCTATTACTTACATAGTCGCGGCGCTTGAAGATGTCGCAGTCATCGGGTTGATACTGGCCATTTCGGCGCTATTGGCCTTTGTGGCCATCGCGGTCATCGCGATCGCCGCGCTCTTGGTAATTGTTCTCATTCCGGTACTTCTGTTCAACATGGTTGTGCTGCTTGGCTGGGCGGCTGTCTACCTTGCCATTGCGGCGATCGAATTCATCATTCAATGGATTATCGGACACCTAATTGTCGCAATTGGCTTGTCGTCGGCGGTCCTGCCCGCTCTGGTCAGCCCGTTGACCGCCGCGGCCGTTGCCCCGGTGGGTGCGGCGGCCGCGATACCGGCCGTTGCTTCCGTTGGGGGCGTAGCCGGTGGGGTAGGGGCAGCGCCCGTGTCGGCCGTTGCCGTAAACAGCGTGACGCCGTCGAGTGATGCTCCGACGGTGGCGCCGCAAACAAGGTTGGTTTCGGCGGCGCACCCCGGCTCTGGGGGCGTGTCGGGGTCAGTGGTGGCTTCTGATCGGGGTACTGGCACGTTGGGGTTCGCCGGCACCGCCGGCAAGCAAACTGTCGGGCAGCCTTGCGGGTTGACGGTGTTGCGGGGTGATCAGCTTGGCGGCGGTCCGCGGATGCCGATGCTGCCCAGCAGCTGGGAGGCAGATCTGGTGGGGGCGGTGATTTAGAGGGGGTAGCCGAACTTAGCGATATGGCCTAGCAACAGAAACCTAAATCGAGAGGATCATTATGAGTTTGTTGGATGCCCATATTCCGCAGTTGGTCGCGTCGCAGTCGGCGTTTGCTGCTAAGGCGGGGTTGATGCGGCACACGATCGGTGAGGCTGAGCAGTCGGCGATGTCAGCGCAGGCGTTTCACGTCGGCGAATCGGCGGCGGCGTTTCAGGCTAGCCATGCCCGGTTTGTGGCCGCGGCCACCAAGATCAACACCTTGTTGGACATTGCGCAGGCCAACTTGGGCGACGCCGCGGGTGCCTATGTGGCCGCCGACGCCGCCGCCGCGTCCACCTACACCGGGTTCTGAGTCGCCGGCTCACCGCTACACCAACCGAAAGGACTTGTTATGTCGCAGATTATGTACAACTACCCCGCCATGATGTGGCATGCCAGCACGATGTCGGGTTACGCGGGCACCCTGCACAGCCTGGGTGCGGATATCGCCAGTGAGCAGGCCGCGCTGTCGAATGCCTGGCAGGGCGACACCGGGATGACCTATCAGGGTTGGCAGACGCAGTGGAACCAGGCCATGGAGGAATTGACGCGGTCATATCAATCGATGGCCAGCACACACGAGTCCAACACCATGGCTATGTTGGCCCGCGACACCGCCGAAGCCGCCAAGTGGGGAGCCTAGCTGAACCCAACGCCGTTGAACTCACCGTCGAATCCGTGGGTCCTGGCCATCACCACACCGTATCGGGATGCCCAGAACGCGATGCCTGGACGGCTGGTCAAACTGGGGAATTGACCGTTTCGGACCGGTGGGTCGACCTACGTTATGCGGGCTTCGGGGCCACGGTGCCCGGGCACTGTTGCGCGGAATCGTCGTACCGCGTGGCGATTTCGGAGACAAGACTGTGGTCGCGATGCGCAGCGCGTAATCGGCGGCGGCCCGCGTTCGAGGAGTTCACCATGCCGGTACAGGTCGGGGCGCGGGCTGGTGAGTGGCTTCGGGGCGGGGCCTCGCTCACGGAAGTCATTGAATACCAGGGTATCCCGGCATTGGCCCGACCGGTGGTGGAATCAGTGTTCGGCAGCCCGAGCGGTCACGTCGAGATCGTCGTCGGCTGTCGCCACGGGCGACGCCCACTACGTGACCAGATTTCGACGTTCGTCGATCCAGGGCTTTCGCCGCGTCATGACCGCGCGGTCGGCCGATCCCAAAGTCGTTGGCGGATAGGCGGCTAACCCGGCATATTGGCGACGATGTTCGTCATCACGATGTCGGACACCGATTCCGGGAAGCCGCAAAAGGTGACTTCCAGCAGGGCCACCGACAGGACGCGGTAGTCGCGGCCGCAGCCGCCCGGCCGCAGGTGCAGTGAGTCACCGTCGGCCCTCCACCTGCTGACCAACAGCCAGCCGCTCGAACTGTCCGCACAATTCGCGACAGTGTTGACCAGGGCGTCGAAGGCGTGCCGGGCGGTGCTGGCGTCGCGGTAGGCGGCAGCGCCTTCGGAGATCAGACGGCCGTCCGGCGGGTCCTGGAAGGTGGTCTTGTGAAACGCCGCAATGTCGGGCCCGAAGGTGGCGGTCTCGGCGAATATAAACCGGCAGTCCCGCGGCGCGGTCTCGGCGAGGGAGTCGATGTCCACCGGTTGCGTGCCGTCCATCGAGGGGATGATCGTCAGGTGGTCACCGGCGCCGGTGATCGCCTGCATTCGCGATTGGTCCAAGAGCAGCGCGCCGACGTCGAGCACGCCCAAGGGCTGAACACCGAACGCTGGCAGCGCGGTGCCACCCACCACCCGTGTGCACGCCGCTGTCAGTAACTCTGCGGAAAATAACAGCAGCGGACGCATCCACCTCGCCATTTGCCACCCTTCTCGCTCGAACCTACCCGATGTCGAATACGGTTGCCGGGTGAGCCATTTCGCAACCGCCACCGGCATCGGTTCGTGGCCGGGCACCGACGCGCGGCAGGCCGCCGAGGTTGTCGTCGGCGAGTTGGCGGGCACTTTGGCTCATCTCGTCGAGCTACCCGCCAGGGGAGTGGGGGCCGACATGCTGGGGCGAGCCGGCGCCCTGCTCGTCGACGTGGCCGTCGACACGGTGCCACGCGGGTACCGTATCGTCGCCCGGCCCGGGGCCGTGACGCGGCGGGCCGTCAGCATGCTCGACGAGGACATGGACGCCCTGGAAGAGGCGTGGGAGACGGCAGGTCTGCGCGGCGGCGGCCGGGTGGTCAAGGTGCAGGCTCCCGGACCGGTGTCGCTGGCCGCGGGATTGGAGCTGGCCAACGGCCACCGGGCGATCACCGACGCGGGTGCCGTGCGTGACCTGGCGGCGTCGTTGGCCGAAGGCGTAGCCGCGCACCGCGCGGCGCTCGCCCGTCGCCTCGATGCAACGGTCGTGGTGCAGTTCGACGAGCCGTCGCTGCCGGCGGCATTGGGCGGACGGCTGACGGGGGTGACGGCGCTGAGCCCGGTCGCCCCGCTGGACGAAGCGGTGGCCGGCGCACTGCTCGATACCTGCGTCGGCGCAGTGGGCCCGGACGTACTGCTGCATAGCTGCGCCGCCGAGTTGCCATGGAACCTGTTGCAGCGCAGCGGTATTAGTGCTGTATCGGTGGATGCGGGCACACTGCGTGCGGCGGATTTGGACGACATCGCGGCATTCGTCGAGTCGGGCCGCACCATGGTGCTGGGCGTGATCCCGGCGAGCGCGCCGCAGCGGCGACCGTCGGTGGAAGAGGTTGCCGCCGCGGTGGTCGCGGTCACCGATCGTCTCGGCTTCGGCCGCTCGGTACTGCGCGATCGCGTCGGCGTCGCCCCGGCATGCGGCCTGGCCGGTGCAACCCAGGAGTGGGCCCGCACCGCGATCGAACTCGCCCGCAAAGCCGCCGAGGCGTTCGCCGAAACCCCGGACGCGATCTGACCTGCGTCAGCCCGGATGTCCAGGGGAGCCGTGCGCGCCGGTAGCGCCTTGATCCCCGACGCCGCCGGCCTTTCCGGTATTGAATCCGGTTCCGGGGTCGCCGCCCGACCCGCCGCTGCCGCCGGTGCCACCGCTGCCGCCGGCCCCGGCGCCACCGGCGCTGCCCGTGTTGCCGCTGAACAGTCCGCCCTGGCCGCCTGCGCCGCCGTTGCCGCCGTTTCCGCCGGCGCCGCCGGTGCCGCCGTCGCCGCCGGTGCCGCCGTCACCACCGTTGCCCTGCTGGAGCGGGCTGAGGCCGCCGGTCCCGCCGGCGCCGCCCGTCCCTCCGGTAGCACCGGTACCGCCGCCGCCGGCGGTGCCGCCGAGGCCGCCGCTGCCGCCATCACCGACCAGCAGCCCACCACGCCCGCCGGCGCCTCCGTTCCCGCCGCCACCGCCGGCCCCGCCAGCGGCGCCGACACCGCCGGTGCCGCCGTCGCCGCCGCGGCCGCCGATATTGCCGTTGCTGCCGTTGCCGCCGTCGCCGCCGCGGCCGCCGCTGGCACCGGTGCCGCCGACGCCACCGGTCCCGCCCTCGCCGCCGGAACCGTTGGCGCCCGCCGCGGAGCCGCCGGTGCCGCCCTCACCGCCGGCACCGCCGGCACCGCCGGCACCCCCGGGACCACCCTTGCCGCCGGCGGCAAAGGCGTTGAGGGCGACGGCGTTGCCGCCGTCGCCGCCGTCGCCGCCGGGCGCGCCATCCCCACCGGTGCCGCCGGCCCCGCCGGTGCCCCCGTTGACGGTAGAAGTCGTCGACCCACCGTTGCCGCCGGCCCCGCCGTTGCCGCCTTGCTCCCCGATGGCGGTGCCGGGATTGCCGGGCCCGCCGTTCCCCCCGCTGCCATTGGTGCTGGATAAGCCTTCGGCGCCGGGGCCGGCCTGGCCATTGGGCGGAGCGGGGCCGGGGTTGACACCGGCTGCCCCGGTGGCACCGGCCCCGCCGGCCCCGCCGGCGCCGCCGGTACCGAACAGCCCGGCATTGCCGCCGGCGCCGCCGTCACCACCGGCCTGGCCCGCTAGGGTCGCGGCGCCGCCGGCGCCGCCGGCACCGCCGTTGCCGTACCACCACCCGCCGGAACCGCCGCGCCCGCCGGCCTGCCCGGGCCCGCCATTGCCGCCCTGGCCGCCGGCGCCGATCAGCCCGGCGTCACCGCCGGCCCCGCCGGCTTGGCCGGCCACCCCGTCACCGCCGCGGCCGCCGTTGCCGTACAGCAGCCCGCCGGCCCCGCCGGGCTGCCCCGGCCCGCCGTTGGCGCCGTTGCCGATCAGCGGGCGGCCCAGCAGCGTCTGGGTGGGCGCGTTGATCGCGTCCAACAACAGCTGCCCCGGCGCTGCGTTAGCGGCCTCGGCCAGCCCATACTGGGCCGCACCGGCGGCCAGGGCCTGCACAAACCGGTCGTGAACCGCCGCCGTCTGGGCGGCCAGCGCCTGATAGGCCTGGGCGTGCCCGGAAAACAGTGCCGCAATCCCCGCCGACACTTCATCGGCGGCGGCCGCCAGCACCGAGGTGGTCGAGGCCGCCGCCGCGGCATTCGCCGTAGTGATTGCCGATCCGATCCCGGCCACATCTCCGGCCGTTGCCGCGAGCGACTCCGGCGTAACGAACACAAACGACATCGCTGTCCTCCCAACACGAATCGGCACCGCGACGGTCGCGTTGGCACCCAAGCCGCGGTATCCGTGGATGGTATCGCCCCCCGGGGCACGGCATGCGGCGTTTGCCCGAACCGAGCGCGGTAGCCTCGGCTTTGATGGACCTGTCAGCCCGGATGTCCAGAAGCGCCGACCGCTCCGGTGGCGCCTTGATCGCCGGCGCTGCCGGCGATGCCGTTGACGGACCCGGTTCCGCCGGCACCGCCCCCGCCGCCGGCCCCGCCGACGCCGCCCTGACCACCAGCCCCACCCGGGCCTGAACTGCCCGCGTGACCGCCCAACAGTCCACCCGCACCGCCGCTGCCCCCGTTGCCGCCAACTCCACCGTCACCGCCCGCGCCGCCGACGCCGCCGTCGCCGCCGGCCCCACCCACGTTGCGGTGGTCGGAAGGACCGCCGCCGTTGCCGCCATGGCCTCCCATGCCGCCGGAATCGCCGCCGCCACCCTGGCCGCCGACGCCACCAGCACCGCCCGCGCCGCCATCGCCGAATAGCAGGCCGCCACGCCCACCGGCGCCACCGGTGCCGCCGACGCCGCCGATGCCGCCCTGGGCACCGGCACCCCCGACTCCTCCGGCGCCGCCGACGCCCCCAACCGTAACGTCGCCAATCGCCTTGTTGTCTGCCGATCCACCGTTGCCACCGGCACCCCCGGCGGCGCCGAGGCCGCCGGCCCCGCCGGCCCCGCCGGCACCTCCAACGGCGATGCTGGTCGCGTTATTGGCTTGGGCGAACCCGCCATCACCGCCGTCGCCTCCCGGGGCTCCGGCGCCGCCGGCGCCACCGACACCGCCGGTGCCGCCGTACGAGGTGCTGAGGTCCTCGGTGGTAGTGGCCTGACCGCCTTGACCGCCCGTGCCGCCGGGCGCCCCGGTGCCGCCCGCGCCCCCGGCGCCCCCGATGCCGCCGACGGCGTTTCCAGAGCCTCTGTTGCCATCGCCACCTGCGCCGCCGTTGCCGCCTTGCTCGCTGGTGGTGGTGCCGTCGTGGCCGGGCGAGCCGTTCCCGCCGTTGCCATTGGCGTTGTCGGCGCCATCGTTCCCTTTGGCCGCCTGGGTGAACGGCGGCTGTGCGGTGGGGTTTACCCCCGCGGCGCCGGTGGCCCCGGACCCACCGGCCCCGCCGGCCCCGCCCGTGCCGAACAACCCGGCGTTGCCGCCCGCGCCGCCGTCACCGCCCGACTGGCCGGCGGCGCTGGCGATGCCGCCAGCGCCCCCGTTTCCGCCGTTGCCGTACAACCACCCACCATTGCCGCCCGCGCCGCCGGCCGCGCCCGCACCGCCGGTCCCGCCCATCCCGCCGTTGCCGATCAGCCCGGCGTTGCCGCCGGCGCCGCCGGCCTGACCCGACAAGCCGACCCCGCCGTTACCGCCGTTGCCGTACAACAGCCCGCCGGGTCCGCCCGGCTGCCCCGGCGCCCCGTCGGCGCCGTTGCCGATCAGCGGACGTCCCAGCAGCAGTTGGGTGGGCGCGTTGATCGCGTTGAGTAGCTGCTGCTCCAGCGTGGCGTTGACGGCCTCGGCGGACACATACTGATCCACGCCGGCGGCCAGGGTGCGCACAAACTGGTCGTGAAATGCCGCCGCCTGCCCCGCGACTGTCTGATACGCCTGGGCGTGCGCGCGGAACAGGGCGGCGATGGCCACCGATACCTCATCAGCGGCGGCCGCCACCGCACCTGCGGTCGGGGCCGCCGCGGCGCCATTGGCCGCGCTGATCGTCGAACCGATCCCGCTCAACTCTCCGGCCGCCGCCGCTAACACCTCAGGCACCACGGTCGCAAACGACATACCTCACCTCCACGCCCCCGAATTTGGTGACGCCGATCGTATCGCGTTGTGGGGCGCGGTATCCCGCGATTGTGCGCGCTCATCTGAGACCAATACGCAATCAAATGGTTGCGTAACTGGCCGAGTTGTGGTGGACTAATAGGCAACCAGGAGGCTGCATATGAGTACCGATCGAATCGAGAAGCGCGTCGTGTTGCGTGCGCCGCTGGACCGGGTATGGCGGGCCATCACCGACTCACAGGAATTCGGGCGCTGGTTCCGCGTCCGCTTCGACCAGCCGTTTGTCGCGGGAACGTCGATCACCGGGGTCATCACCCCAACCGTCGTCGACGACGAGATCGGCAAGCGTCAGGAGGCGCACAGCGGGGTGAAAAGCACCTGGCACATCGTGGCCGTTGAACCGCAGCGGCGGTTTGCCTACCGCTGGCATCCGTTCGCCATCGACCCCGACGTCGACTACGACCTGGAGCCGACCACGTTGGTCGAGTTCATGTTGTCGGAGACACCGGACGGGGTACTGCTCACCATCGTCGAATCCGGATTCGACGCCATCCCTGAGGCACGCCGCACCGCCTCCTATGAGGCCAACGCCGAAGGCTGGGCGATGCAAACCGATCTCGTCCGCAGGTACCTGGAAGAAATGCGGGTGTGAGCGCCATCGGTGCGCAGGTCTTCGACGCGCTCGGGGACCCGAATCGACTACGAATCATCGTCCGCTTGTGCGAGGTCGGACCGTGCTCGACTTCGCAAGTCACCCAGGCGATTCCGGCCACTCGGCAGGCGGCCAGCAAGCACCTGCAGCTACTCGAGGCTGCGGGATTGGTCACCAGCAGGCGACGCGGTCGCGAACGTGTTTGGACGGTACAAACCGAACCGCTGGCCCGGGCGAGCGACTACCTCACCCAGTTGTCGCGTCGGTGGGACGCCGCGGTGGATCGGCTGCGGGCGTACGTCGAGGACTGACGTGTCAGCTCGCTTCGATAGCCTGCCAAGGTGAGCTCACCCGACATGCTGCGCCCAGAAGTGCTGCGGCAGTGGCAGGAGTTAGCCGAAGAGGTCCGCGAACACCAATTCCGTTACTACGTGCGCGACGCGCCCATTATCAGCGACGCGGAGTTCGACAAGCTACTGCGCAAGCTGGAAGCGCTCGAGAAAAAGCATCCTGAGCTACGCACGCCCGATTCACCCACCCAGCTGGTCGGCGGGGCCGGCTTCGCAACCGACTTCGAGTCGGTCGAGCACCTCGAACGGATGCTCAGCCTCGACAACGCATTCAGCGCCGAGGAACTTGGCGCCTGGGCCACCCGCATCCACGCCGAGGTCGGTGATGCCGCGCACTACCTGTGTGAGCTCAAGATCGACGGCGTCGCACTGTCATTGGTCTATCGCGGCGGGCGCTTGACCCGGGCGGCGACTCGAGGCGACGGCCGCACCGGCGAGGACGTCACGCTGAACGCTCGCACCATCGATAACATCCCCGAGCGCCTCACCGCCAGCGACGACTACCCGGTGCCCGAAGTTCTCGAGGTCCGCGGCGAGGTCTTCTTTCAGCTCGAAGACTTCCAGGCGCTCAACGCGAGTCTCGTCGAGGCGGGGAAGGCGCCGTTCGCCAACCCACGCAACAGCGCGGCGGGATCGCTACGCCAGAAAGACCCGGCGGTCACAGCCCGGCGCAAGCTGCGGATGATCTGTCACGGGCTCGGCCACACCGAAGGCTTTCGCCCGGTCACCCAGCATGACGCATACCTGGCGCTAAAGGACTGGGGGCTCCCGGTTTCCGAGCACACGAAAGTCGTCAACGACATGGCCGGTGTGCAGGAGCGCATCGAGTACTGGGGCGAGCATCGCCACGAAGTGGCCCACGAAATCGACGGTGTCGTCGTCAAAATCGACGAGGTGGTACTGCAGCGCCGGTTGGGTTCCACCTCGCGGGCCCCCCGCTGGGCCATCGCCTACAAGTACCCGCCCGAGGAAGCGCAGACCAAGCTGCTCGACATCCGGGTGAACGTCGGGCGCACCGGGCGGGTCACGCCGTTCGCGTTCATGACACCGGTGAAGGTTGCGGGATCGACGGTGGCACAAGCCACCTTGCACAACGCCTCGGAGGTCAAGCGCAAGGGCGTGCTGATCGGTGACACGGTGGTTATCCGCAAGGCCGGCGACGTGATTCCCGAGGTGCTGGGACCTGTGGTCGACCTGCGCGACGGGTCCGAACGCGAATTCGTCATGCCCACAACGTGTCCCGAATGCGGAACCACCCTGGCGTTCGAGAAGGAGGGTGACGCCGACATTCGCTGCCCCAACGCGCGGCGCTGCCCGGCGCAGCTGCGCGAGCGGGTATTTCACGTCGCCAGCCGCGCGGCATTCGACATCGAAGCACTGGGTTATGAGGCCGGCGTGGCGCTACTGCAAGCGCAGGTGATCACCAGCGAGGGAGACCTGTTCGCACTTACCGAGGATGACCTGTTGCGCACCGAGCTGTTTCGGACCAAGGCTGGTGCGCTGTCCGCCAACGGTAAACGGCTGTTGGCCAACCTCGACAAGGCAAAGGCCGCCCCGTTGTGGCGGGTGCTGGTGGCGCTGTCGATCCGCCACGTCGGGCCGACGGCTGCGCGCGCGCTGGCCACCGAGTTCGGCTCCCTCGAAGCGATCGTTGATGCGTCCACCGAGCAGCTGGCGGCGGTCGAGGGTGTGGGCGCGACCATCGCCGCGGCGGTCACCGAATGGTTCACCGTCGACTGGCACCGCGAGATCGTCGACAAGTGGCGGGCGGCCGGGGTGCGTATGGCCGACGAGCGCGACGAGAGTGTGCCGCGCACGCTGGCCGGGTTGACCGTGGTGGTCACCGGCTCGCTGACCGGCTTCTCGCGCGACGACGCCAAGGAGGCGATCGTGGCGCGCGGCGGCAAGGCCGCGGGTTCGGTGTCGAAGAAAACCTCCTTCGTCGTCGCCGGGGACTCGCCGGGATCCAAGTACGACAAGGCCGTTGAGCTCGGCGTGCCCATTCTCGACGAGGACGGGTTCCGGAAACTCTTGGCGGAAGGACCCCCTGACACCGACGCGGCAGAAGTGCCATAGTGGTTGATGCCGTTCTATCAATGTCTGGTCCCAGCGGGATCGCTCAGCGCCGATACCCGCGCACAACTGGCGAAAGCCATCACCGAAATCCATTGCGACGTAACGGGTGCACCGCGCGGATTCGTCAACGTCATGTTCGCCGAGTACGACCCCACCTGCTACTTCACCGCCGGTAGACTCAACACCTGTTCGGTGATCAACGGCAACATTCGCGCCGGCAGAGATCGCGAGACGCGGGCGCGACTGCTCACCGAGCTGTCGGAGGCGTGGGTGGCGATCACCGGGCAGGATGCCCGCTCCCTGTTGATCGGCTTGAACGACGTAGACCCCACCTCGATCATGGAGGCCGGGCTGATCATGCCCGCCCCCGGCGAAGAGGCGCAATGGCTGGAACAAAACCAGGAAGTGCTTGGCGAGCTCCTCGCCAGCCAATAGCGATTACCGGGGTGGTTCTATCGTGGGCATCATGACCCAGGCTGCCGACCGGTCCGCGGACCTATCGCCGTGGTCGCCCCGCGAGGCCGAGTTGCTCGCGGTGACTTTGCAGCTGCTGCAGGAGCACGGCTACGACCGCTTGACGGTTGATGCCGTGGCCAACACCGCGCGTGCCAGCAAGGCCACCGTGTATCGACGTTGGCCGTCGAAAGCCGAATTGGTGTTGGCCGCATTCATCGAAGGCGTCCGTCAAGTCGCGGTTCCCCCGAATACCGGCACGCTGCGCGGTGATTTGCTCAAACTTGGCGAGATCTGCTGCCAGCAAGCACACCAACAGGCCAGCACCATGCGTGCGGTGCTTTTCGAGGTATCTCGCCACCCCGCGCTCAACGAGGCCATGCAGCATCAATTCATCGATCAGCGCGAAGCCTTGATCAAGAACGTGCTTCAAGATGCCGTCGACCGCGGAGAGATCGTCGAAGCCGCCATTACCGACGATCTGTGGGATCTGTTGCCCGGGTACCTCATTTTCCGGGCCATCGTCTCGGGTCGTCCGCCCACCTGTCGCACCGTGCAAGCGCTCGTCGACGACTTCATCATCCCCGGGCTCACCCGATCCACCGGGCGTTGAGCCGTCAAAGTGTACGCTCACGTCTCTTGTGCAGTACGGTTCAGTACCGTACTGTCATAGGCGTCGATCATGCTCGAAGCGTCGCCGTCCGAGACGTAGGCGTATCACCCGATCATCGAAAGGGCTACGGGTGAAGGGGATTTCGATTACGGCGCTCGTTAAACGAGGGTGGATGGCGGTGGTCGCGGTGGTCGTCGTGGCGATCGCGGGATTTGCGATCTACCGCCTGCACGGAATCTTCGGCTCTCACAACAACGTGTCGGCCAACAGTGGCATCTCCAACGAGATCATTCCGTTCAACCCCAAGCACGTGGTTCTCGAGGTCTTTGGCGCACCGGGCGCCGTCGCAACCATCAACTACTTGGATGTCAACGCGCAGCCGCAGCAAGTCCGGGACGCGCCCCTGCCCTGGTCGTTCACCATCACCACGACCGAGCCCGCGGTGGTCGGCAACGTTGTAGCACAGGGCAACGGCGACACCATCGGCTGCCGCATCACCGTCAACGGTGAAGTCAAAGACGAACGCACCGTCAACACACCGACCGCCTACACCTTCTGCCTGGACAAATCCGGATGACCGACTCACAACCCACGCGGCCTCGCATACCGCACACCATCCGCCGGCTCTCGGTGCCGATCCTGTTGTTCTGGATTGCGTTGGCCGCCGTCACCAACTCCGTGGTGCCCCAACTGGAGGAGATCGGCAAGACCCACAACGTCGCGTTGATCATGTCCGATGCACCCTCGCTGCAGGCGACCAAACGCATCGGCCAGGTGTTTCACGAGTTTGACACCGACAGCTCGGCCATGGTCGTCCTGGAAGGTGACAACCCCCTCGGCGCGGACGCGCACCGTTACTACGACGGGTTGGTCCGCCAGCTCGAACGGGACCGCAAGCATGTCCAGCACGTTCAGGACTTTTGGGGCGACACCCTGACCGCGGCGGGATCACAGAGCGCCGACGGCAAGGCGGCGTACGTGCAGCTGAATCTCGCGGGTAATCAAGGGTCGGCGTTGGCCAACGAGTCCGTCGGAGCTGTCCGCGACATTATCGAGCACACGCAACCGCCACCGGGTGTCAAGGTCTACGTCACCGGCGCCGCCCCGCTCATCTCGGATCAGTTTGACGTGGGCAGCAAGGGGACCGCAAAGGTCACCGCGATAACCGTCGGGGTGATCGCAGTGATGCTGTTCTTCGTTTACCGCTCCTTCCTCACCACGCTTCTGGTGCTCGCCACGGTCCTCATCGAGATGGCCGCCGCCCGGGGACTCGTCGCGGTTCTTGGGCACGCCGGGATCATCGGGCTGTCGACGTACTCGACGAATCTGCTCACGTTGCTGGTGATTGCCGCCGGAACGGACTATGCGATATTCCTCGTCGGCCGCTACCAGGAAGCCCGTGGTGCCGGCGAGGATCGAGAAACCGCTTACCACACCATGTTTCGTGGAACGGCCCACATCGTCTTGGGTTCGGGCCTGACCGTCGCCGGTGCCGTATTTTGTCTGAGCTTTACCCGGCTGCCCTATTTCCAAAGCCTGGGAGTTCCTGCCGCACTGGGCATTCTCGTTGCGCTTGCCGCCGCGCTCACCTTGGCCCCTGCCGTCATAACGCTCGGCGCTCTGGTGGGCATCTTCGAACCCAAACGCATGATGAGAACACGCGAATGGCGCCGGATCGGCACGGCCATTGTCCGCTGGCCCGGACCCGTTCTGGCGGTGGCCCTTGCGTTGGCATTCGTGGGTCTGCTCGCCCTGCCGGGATACCAGACGAGTTATGACACGCGTCCCTACATGCCGGCCAGCGCCCCGGCCAATGTCGGATATGCGGCCGCCGAGCGGCACTTTTCCCGGGCCCGATTGGAGCCCGAATTAATGATGATCGAGACGGATCACGACATGCGGAACCCAGCCGACATGCTCATCCTGGACAAGGTCGCCAAGGCGGTGTTCCACGTACCCGGTATCGCCCAGGTGCAGTCGATTACCAGGCCGTTGGGAACTCCACTCGACCACAGTTCGCTCGCGTTTCAAATCAGCGCGCAAAGCGCCAACCAGATCGAAAATCTTGGGTACCAACGAGATCGCGCCAACGACGTGCTGCGGCAGGCCGCGGAGCTGTCGAAAACGATCGACATTCTCAAACAGCAATACGCCCTGCAGCAGGAGCTGGCGACCACCACCCACAGCGAGGCCGAAAGCTTCCACGACACGATCGCCACCATTAATGACCTGCGAGACAAGATCGCGAATTTCGACGACTTCTTCCGGCCGATTCGCAGCTACTTCTATTGGGAAAAGCATTGCTACGACATCCCGGTCTGCTTTGCGATCAGGTCGGTGCTAGACGCGCTCGACGGGATCGATCAGCTCGCGGAAAAATTTGAAGACCTCACGGCTACCTTGGACAGACTCGATGCGCTGCAGCCCAAACTTGTGGAGTTGATCCCGCCCCAGATCGCCAGCCAGCAGACCAATCACGAGTTGACCATGGCGAACTACGCCACACTTTCGGGCATCTATGCCCAGACGGCGGCGGCGATCGAAAACGCGACGGCGCTCGGTCGCGCTTTCGACGTGGCGAAAAACGACGACACCTTCTACCTGCCGCCCGAGGTTTTCACCAACCCCGATTTCAAACGCGGCCTGAAATTGTTCCTCTCGCCCGACGGCAAGGCCGCGCGCATGATCGTCACCCATGACGGTGATCCCGCGACGCCCGAGGGCATCTCGCATATCGAGCCGATCAGAAAGGCGGCGCACGAAGCCGTCAAGGGCACCCCGATGGCCGGCGCCCAGGTCTATCTGGGTGGCACCGCGGCCACCTACAAGGACATCCAGGACGGCGCCAAATATGACCTGATGATCGCCGGAATCGCCGCACTCGCTCTGATTCTGCTGATCATGATGATGATCACCCGAAGTTTGGTGGCCGCGCTGGTCATCGTGGGCACGGTGGCCCTTTCGCTCGGCGCCTCGTTTGGGCTCTCTCTATTGGTCTGGCAATACATTTTCGGCATCCAGCTGTACTGGGTCGTTCTTGCGCTTGCCGTGATCCTGCTGCTGGCCGTCGGATCCGATTACAACCTGTTGTTGATATCCCGGTTCAAAGAGGAAATCGGTGCCGGACTCAAGACCGGCATTATCCGTGCGATGGCCGGTTCCGGCTCGGTCGTCACGTCCGCCGGCCTGGTTTTTGCCGTCACGATGTGTGCGTTCGTGTTCAGCGGCTTTCAGGTTCTCGGTCAGATAGGCACCACTATCGGCCTCGGGCTGTTGTTCGACACGCTGATCGTGCGGTCCTTTATGACGCCGTCAATCGCGACGGTGCTCGGTCGCTGGTTCTGGTGGCCCCAGCGCGTACGTCCACGTCCGGCCAGCACAATGCTCCGCCCGTACGGGCCGCGTCCGGCCGTTCGCCAGCTACTGCTGTGGGAAGACGACGACCCGGCGGTCACCGACGCTGCCCGCGGTAGCTAGCGCAGCATCGTCGCCACGATGCCGGCCAGATAGCCCAACCGGGCCACCTCCGAAGGCCGGAATTCCGGGCCTGGACGGCCCAGGACCACCGCGGTGTGGGGATCGCCCAGCGGCGCCGCGACCATGGTGGTGTCCATATCGCGCCAGGCCTGCGGCACCCACTCGGCGCCCCCGTCCAGCGGCGCGGCCCGCTCAATGGGCAGCCACGGCGCGGAATCCGCCCGGGTCTCCGGCGCGCCCGGGCTGCCCGCGAGGCGCAGCAGCTCTGCGTCGGAGCTGCGCAACACCGTGCACCAGCTCACCCGCAGCACCCTGGGCGCCTCGTCGACCAGAACCTGCAGCCTGGACGCATTGTCGTGGGCGGCTGCGACATGGTCGAGGAGCTCCAGCTCGCGGTGTGCTTCCAGGAGACCCGAATGGGGGCGGACGCTGTCCACGCGGACGCCGGTCAGTGACTCGGCGGCGGTAATCAGCGTGTCGGGCATCGCTCCCGGGGGCAATTCGACCACCAGATCGTCGATGGCATATCCCGAGCTGCGCTCGACGACGTCCAGCGACAGAATGTCGGCCCCCACCGACCCGAGTGCGACCGCCAGCGACCCCAGGCTGCCCGGTCGGTCGAGTAGCTCGATGCGCAACAGATACGACGGCACGGCCAACACTGTTGCACAGGCATGTATCCGTGGCATTTCGGCCGGGCCGGGCGGGCGAACGTGAAGCCAGCCCCACGCTCGCGAACGGTTAGGCTTTTCGCTCGTGTCACAAATCTCTCGCGACGAGGTTGCTCACCTAGCCCGACTCGCTCGGCTGGCGTTGACCGATGCCGAGCTGAACAGCTTCGCCGGCCAGCTCGACGCCATCCTGACCCACGTCAGCCAGATCCAGGCGGTCGACGTCACCGGCATCGAAGCCACCGACAACCCACTCAAGGACGTCAACGTCACGCGCCCGGACCAGACCGCGCCGTGCCTGACGCAGCAGCAGGCGCTCGACCAGGCGCCGGTAGCCGTCGACGGCCGCTTCGCCGTCCCGCAGATCCTGGGCGAAGTCGAGTGACGGACATGATCAGATCGGACGCCGCCACGCTGGCCGCCAAGATCGCCACCAAGGAGCTGTCCTCCACAGAGCTCACCCAGGCCTGCCTGGACCAGATCCAGGCGACCGATGACCGGTATCACGCCTTCCTGCATGTGGCGGTCGACGAGGCATTGAGCGCCGCGGCCGCCGTCGACAGGGCATTGGGCGCAGGGGAGCGGCTGCCGTCACCGCTGGCCGGGGTGCCGCTGGCGCTCAAGGACGTGTTCACCACCGTCGACATGCCCACCACCTGTGGGTCCAAGATCCTTGAGGGCTGGCGGTCGCCGTATGACGCCACGCTGACCGCGCGGCTGCGTGAGGCCGGGATCCCGATCCTGGGCAAGACCAACATGGACGAATTCGCGATGGGCTCGTCGACGGAAAACTCCGCCTACGGCCCAACCCGCAACCCGTGGAATGTCGACCGGGTGCCCGGTGGCTCCGGTGGTGGCAGTGCGGCGGCGCTGGCTGCGTTCCAGGCGCCGCTGGCCATCGGCTCCGACACCGGCGGCTCCATCCGGCAGCCGGCCGCGTTGACCGCGACCGTCGGCGTCAAACCCACCTATGGAACGGTTTCGCGCTACGGGCTGGTGGCGTGTGCGTCGTCGCTGGACCAGGGCGGTCCCTGCGCGCGTACCGTGCTGGACACCGCGCTGCTGCATCAGGTGATCGCCGGCCACGATCCCCGCGACTCGACGTCTATCAACGCCGAGATCCCCGACGTCGTGGGCGCCGCGAAGGCTGGCGCGGCCGGTGACCTGAGCGGTGTGCGGATCGGCGTGGTGAAACAACTGCGCGGTGAGGGCTACCAGCCCGGCGTGCACGAGTCCTTCGAGGCCGCGGTTGAGCAACTGACCGCACTGGGCGCGGAGGTGAGCGAAGTCGACTGCCCGCACTTCGAATACGCGCTGGCCGCTTACTACCTGATCTTGCCGTCGGAGGTGTCGAGCAACCTGGCGCGCTTCGACGCCATGCGCTATGGGCTGCGGGTCGGCGACGACGGCACCCGCAGCGCCGAGGAAGTGATGGCGCTGACCCGGGCCGCGGGCTTCGGTCCAGAGGTCAAGCGACGCATTATGATCGGCGCCTACGCATTGTCGGCCGGCTACTACGACGCCTACTACAACCAGGCGCAGAAGGTGCGCACGCTGATCGCCCGCGATCTCGACGAGGCCTACCGGTCCGTGGATGTGTTGGTGTCGCCGGCGACTCCGACCACCGCGTTCGGCCTGGGCGAAAAGGTCGACGATCCGCTGGCCATGTATCTGTTCGACCTGTGCACCTTGCCGCTCAACCTCGCTGGCCACTGCGGTATGTCGGTGCCGTCAGGGTTGTCTCCGGACGACGGACTGCCAGTGGGCTTGCAGATCATGGCACCCGCATTGGCCGACGACCGGCTATATCGGGTCGGCGCCGCTTACGAGGCCGCCCGCGGCCCGTTGCCCTCGGCTATCTAGGGCGAGCAGACGCAAAAGCACCCAAAACGAGCCGTTTTGGGGTGCTTTTGCGTCTGCTCGCGCCACCTAAGCCGGCCGCGAGGCAAGATGAAGGCATGCGGATCGGAGTTCTCACGGGGGGCGGAGACTGTCCCGGCCTCAATGCCGTCATCCGGGCGGTGGTGCGCACCTGCGACGCTCGCTACGGCTCGTCGGTGGTCGGATTCCAGGACGGGTGGCGCGGGTTGCTGGAGAACCGGCGCATGCAGCTGCGCAACGACGACCGCAACGACCGGCTGCTGGCCAAGGGCGGAACGATGCTGGGCACCGCGCGCGTGCACCCCGACAAGCTGCGCGCCGGGCTGGACCAGATCAAGCAGACCCTCGACGACAACGGCATCGACGTACTCATTCCGATCGGCGGTGAAGGCACCCTGACCGCCGCGCACTGGCTATCGGAGGAGAACGTTCCCGTGGTCGGTGTCCCGAAGACCATCGACAACGACATCGACTGCACCGACGTGACTTTCGGCCACGACACCGCGTTGACGGTGGCCACCGAGGCCATAGACCGGTTGCACAGCACCGCCGAATCCCACCAGCGGGTGATGCTGGTGGAGGTGATGGGCAGGCACGCCGGCTGGATCGCATTGAACGCCGGGCTGGCGTCCGGCGCTCACATGACGCTGATCCCCGAACAGCCCTTCGACGTCGAAGAGGTGTGCCGGCTGGTCAAACGGCGTTTCCAGCGTGGCGACTCCCACTTCATCTGCGTGGTGGCCGAAGGGGCGAAGCCCATCGCGGGGTCGATGCAGTTGCGCGAGGGCGGAATTGACGAGTTCGGCCATGAGCGATTCACCGGCGTAGCCGCCCAGCTGGGCGCCGAGGTGGAGAAACGCATCAACAAGGACGTCCGGGTGACCGTGCTGGGCCACGTCCAGCGCGGCGGCACTCCGACGGCCTACGACCGGGTGCTGGCCACGCGGTTCGGGGTCAACGCCGCCGACGCGGCGCATGCCGGTGAGTACGGCCAGATGGTGTCGTTGCGCGGGCAGGACATTGGTCGGGTGCCGCTGGCGGATGCGGTGCGTCGGCTCAAGCTGGTGCCGGAAAGCCGGTACGACGACGCGGCCGCCTTCTTCGGATAACGCACGCTGGAGCCTACGAGCCCACCAGTGCTGCGATGTGTCGAGGTTGCGCCGGAGTCGGGACCGGCAATGGCCTGGTGCGTACGTGCTGCGGCCACCAGAACCAGCGACCCAACAGCGCCGCGATCGACGGTGTCATGAACGAACGCACGACCAGCGTGTCGAACAGCAGGCCCATCCCGATGGTGCTGCCCACCTGGGCGAGGATGAGCAGCGCGCTGGCGCCCATGGAGATCATCGTGAACGCGAATACCAGGCCTGCCGAGGTGACGACGGCGCCGGTGCCCGCCATGGATCGGATGATGCCGGTTTTGATGCCGGCGTGGATTTCCTCCTTGAACCGCGATACCAGCAGCAGGTTGTAATCGGATCCCACCGCCAACAGGATGATCACCGACATCGCAAGGATCATCCAGTGCAGATCGAAGCCCAGGATGTACTGCCAGATGAGCACCGACAGCCCGAACGACGTGCCGAGGGAGAGCACCACCGTCCCGACGATGACCGCCGCGGCGATCACGGCGCGGGTCAAGATCAGCATCACGATGAAGATCAGGACTAGGGCTCCCACGCCGGCGATCAGCAGGTCGTAGGTGGATCCCTCTTTCATGTCTTTGGCGGTGGCCGCGGTGCCGGCGATATAGATGCGTGCGTTCTCCACCGGCGTGCCCTTGATGGCCTCGAAGGCCGCGTTGCGGATCGAGTTGACGTGGGCAATGCCTTCGGGGGTGGCCGGGTCTCCGAGGTGAGAAATGATGAACCGCACCGCTTTTCCGTCCGGCGAGATGAACATGTCCATGCCCCGTTTGAAGTCGGGATTGTCGAACACCTCCGGAGGCAGGTAGAACGAGTCGTCGTTCTTGGAGGTATCGAAGGCCTGACCCATCGCGTTGCCCTTGCCCTGCATCGCGGCGCCCTGGTCCTGAATTCCGGCCATCGTGCTGTGCATCGACAGCATCATGTTGTGCATCGATTTCATCATCGAGACCATCGGGGTCAGCAGTTTCAGCATCTGCGGCATAATCGCGTCGAGTTTGTCCATCTGCGCTACCAGTTCTCCGATGGAGTCGCTGATCGTGTCGATGCCATCTAAGGTGTCGAACACCGAACGCAGTGCCCAGCACACCGGGATGTCGAAACAGTGCTTCTCCCAATAGAAATAGCTGCGGATGGGCCGGAAGAAATCATCGAAATCTGATATGCGGTCCCGCAGGTCGTTGACCTCGGCCACCATGGATTTCGTCTGCTCAACGAGGTTATGGGTAATGCCGGTGAGCTCCTTCATGATCCCGATCATGGTTTCCATCGTGGTGACCATGGTCTCCATCTGGTCGGCCATGACCAGCATGCTGTCCATTTGGCGCTGCATGTAATCCCGCGTCAACTCCTGCCCGACGGCCTGCATGCCCATCTGATAGGGAATCGACGTGTGGTCGATCGGGGTGCCCAACGGCCGGGTGATGCCCTGCACCCGCGCGATGCCCGGAGTGTGAAAAACGTTGCGGGCAATGCGTTCGATGATCAGCATGTTCGCCGAGTTGCGCAGATCCTGGTCGGCTTGCACCATCAGGACTTCCGGATTCATCCGGGCCTGGGAGAAATGCCGGTCGGCGGCGTCGAATCCCTCCATCGCGCTCATGTTTTTCGGCATGAACTTCCGGTCGTTGAAACTGGTCTTGTAGCCGGGGAGCGCGATCAGCCCGACCAGTGCAAGGGCACACGCCGCGGCCAGGATCGGCCCCGGCCAACGGACCACTGCCGTCCCCACTCGTCGCCAACCACGGGTGCGCGCAGCACGTTTCGGCTCGAAGAGTCTGAACCGGCTGCCGACCACCAACATTGCCGGTGCCATGGTCAGCGACGCCAGCACCGCCACCATGATGCCGATCGCGAGCGGAACACCCAGCGTCTGGAAATAGGGCAGCCGGGTGAAGTGCAGGCAGTACGTCGCACCCGCGATCGTTAGGCCCGAACCCAGGATTACGGGCGCGGTACCGCGATACATGGTGTAGAAGGCGGTTTCGCGATCCTCACCGGCGTTGCGGGCCTCGTGGTAGCGGCCCAACACGAAGATCGCGTAGTCGGTGCCCGCCGCGATGCCCAACATGGTCAGGAGGTTCACCGAGAACGTCGACAACCCGATGAGGTCGTAGTGCCCAAGCGCGGCCACAACACCGCGGGCCGCCGCGATTTCCAGGAACACCATCACCAGGACCAGCACCACCGTGGTAACCGAGCGATACACGATGAACAGGCTGACCAAAATGACCACCACCGTGATCGCGGTGACCAGCCGCAGGCTGGTATCCCCGATGTGGTGCTGATCGGCGATGAGCGCGGCCCCGCCGGTGACATAGACGTGGAGGCCGGCCGGTAGCGGTGTGCTGTCGACGATTTGGCGGACCGCGGCGATCGACTCGTTGGCCAGCGATTCACCTTGGTTGCCAGCGAGGTTGAGCTGGACATACGTGGCTTTGCCGTCGCTGCTTTGGGCTCCGGCGGCGGTCAGCGGGTCTCCCCAGAAATCCTGAACGTGCTGGACGTGGGCTTTCTCGGCCTTGAGCTTTTTGACCAGATCGGCGTAGTAGCGGTGCGCTTCATCGCCAAGCGGCTGGTCGCCCTCGAGCACAATCATCGCCGAGGCGTCGGAGTCGGACTCCTTGAAGACACGTCCGATGTGCTTCATGGCTTGCATCGACGGAGCATCCGCCGGACTTAGTGACACCGAGTGCTCCTGGCCCACATCCTCCAGGGACGGCACGGCGACGTTGAGCAGCACGGCCAGCGCCACCCAACCTAACAGGAGGGGCACCGCGAACGCGTGGATGAACCGGGGAATGCTCATGCCGACTTCACCTGGCAGAAGGTGAAAGCGTCGACGCCGTGAGTGGACTTCTCGTCTTTGACCTTGCCGTCAACGGTGATCCGGCAGCCGATCGTGTGGGTGTTTCCCTGGGCCAGCAGGATCGGACTGGTCGCCGGGGCCGTCGTTGTCAGCGTGAGCGTCCATGGCAGCGGGACCTGTTTGAGGCTTCGTGGATTGGCCGACAGGTCAAGGTAATTGATGGTGGCGAGGGTGCCCGGTGGTCCGAAGACTTCGTAGGTCACCTGCTTCGGGTCAAATGGCACCGCGTCTTTCGCGATCCCGGAGCCTTCGCGGGTGATCTCGTTGTTTGACCCAAAAACCCCGTGCATTCGGTGAATCACGAAACCCCCTAGCGCGAGCACCACCAAGACCAACAGCGGGAGCCAATACCGCCGCACCCTCTGCATCATGAGAGCCCTTGACGATTGGCGGTCAGATGCGCCGTGACCATGTCGGCCATTTCGCGGGCCCACTGTTGCCACGTCAGGCCGTCCGGCAACCAGGGTGATATCGCGGCGCGGTGGGTGCCGGCCGCAAGCACGGTGCGAAACGCAATGTTGAGCGCGACCACGGGATCCGGGTGGCGGATCTGCTCCTGATGAGCCGTCGCAGCATCGACGAACCGCTGCTGCAATCCGGTGACAGCGCGCAGCCCTTGCTCCGGCGGATCAGCGCTGCGTGCACTGGCCAGCAGGGCGGGAATGAGCCGGCCGTTTTGATTCAGGGTCTCGGCCAGCGCCGTGGCAAAGGCGTCGATGACACCACCCAGTGACGGCTCGGCCGTGTCAAATGCCGCGGCGACGGCCTCTTCGAGTCGCTCGGCGAGCGCCTGTTTTACCGCCTCGATCAACTGCTCCTTGCTCGCGAATCGTCGGTAGACGCCACCAACGGATACCCCGGCGTGGTTGGCGACGCGGGCGATCGTGAGCTCGTCGAGCCCGTCATTGATCAAGACGTGTTCGGCGGAGGCGAGTAACCGTTGCAGCGCTGCGCGGCTGCGTGCCTGCTGGGGCGGATGGAATCCGGATGGAGCCGACCGGTCAGTGACTGGCGGTGCCGACATGGCTGGGGGTCACAAGGCCGGATCCTTTTGCGAATGCATCACGAAAAGTGTTTTGGTGCACCGCCACCACCTCTTAACAAGAATGCGAATTACTGTTCGCATATTACGAGCCGGGTCGTTCATGCTCAATACCCTTACTGGGTTGTGCCCGATCTGTACGGCTTACAACAAATCGGCCACAGCGGTCGAACCTTAGGGTTTCCAATGAGGAAACACGACGAGGTTTCCGAGAAGACAAACCGGGTAACGCACGATGCATGAATAACCGCGGTCGATATCGCGGTGAAGCACCGCAGCGCCTTCCGGCGCCGGAGCCCCAGGGCCCACCAACACCGCGCCCAGGCCCGCCCGCGCGGCGTGATGGCCCGCGAATGGACGTCGCAACCGTGCCTCGGCGCGTCCAGCAGCCGGGTAATCCCGGCTACCAACGGCCGCTTGAATCGGGGCGCGCGCCGGCGCCCACGGCTCCGGCTCAACGGCCTCCGGTCAGACGTGCGCGATCGCGGTCGCCGGTTGCACGCGAGGATCGCTGGGCACTCGACCTCGACGCGCGGGAAACCAGTGACAGCGGCAGGTTCAATTGGCGCGGTTTGCTACATCGCTTCTTCCGGGTCGCTGTGCGCCCCGGAAGAGGCGAGATATATCTGCGCTGGCTGCGGGATCGGGCCGGGAGACCAGTGGGGTGCGCCTTTCCCGTCGCTGTCCTCAACCTCAAGGGCGGCGTGGGCAAGACCACGATCGTGGAAGCGCTCGGGTCGACCTTCGCCGACGTCCGTAACGGCGGGGTCATCGCCGTGGACCTCGATTCCGGGGATCTTGCTGAGCGGCACGGTCGCCGACACCGAGTGAATATGATCGACATCCTCGCTGACGGATCGATTACCCGGTATCTCGATGAGCGGGCGCACGCGTACAAGAACGGTTCAGGCCTCGACGTGTTGGGTTTGCCCGACTATGCACCCAGTGAGTGGCGGATCGAGCATGACGACTTCGTCAAAGCGTTCTCGGCGCTCAAGAAGCATTACTCGGTCGTGTTGGTGGACTGCGTCAAGTCGATGAAGTCCACTGTCATGAAGGCGGTCCTTTTGGAGTCCCGAGCCCTGGTGATCGTCAGTGACGCCTCAGTCGACGCCCTGAAAAAGACGAGAGTCACGCTGAATTGGTTGCGCGACAACGGATATCAGCGACTGCTTGAATCGACTGTGCTGGTGGTAAACCATACCGACAGACGTAGGACCAACGCGTCGGTGAGCACGGAACTTGGCCAGCTGGTTGGCCGGGTGGCGTGCGTTGTGATGTTGCCTTTTGATCGGCACTTGCGTGACGGCACCCAGGTTACCCTCGAGCAGATGAGCCGGAAGAGCAGGCTCCGCTACCTCGAACTGGCCGCCGTGCTGGGCGACATGTCTTCCGGAGCGGCCCTGCAGCGAGATCACCCGGCAGAAATCGGCGCCAATCCGCTGTCAGTCTGACTATTGTCGGTTTCCGACCGACGCAGACTGGCTATTCCGTCGGGTATGAGCGACCGCGGTCGTTTTCATGGAGACCGTCCCACGAGGCGGCCGTCGTCCAGTTGGCGTGTTCGCGTCAATTGGACGTCGACAACGGTGCCGCAGTTCTATCGCGCGGATGGGGCAGGGTACCGGTTGCCACCCGAGTCGTCGCGGCCGTTGGCAACGAGCCCGTCAGCAATGCGGGCGCCCGAACCGGTTCCGCGCGAACGGATTCCGGGTGGGACGGCGCTCGACGGCCTCGACCCGCGGGACACCCGGGAAGCGGCCAGGGCAAGCTGGCGCGACGTGATTTATCGGATTACCCGGATCGATCTCGGTCGGATTAAAGGCTCGGCCTATGAACTCGGGTTGCGCGACCAAATCCGTACACCGGTTGGCGGCGCATTTCCCATCGCCGTGCTCAACCTCAAGGGTGGGGTTGGCAAGACTGTGGTGGTTGAGGTGCTGGGCTCAACGTTCGCCGATGTCCGCGACGACCGAGTGATCGCCGTTGATATCGACGGCGGGGATTTGTCCGATCGGCACGGCCGGCGCAGCCGTCTGAGCATGGTCGATCTCGTCAGGGACTGTTCGGTCACTCGGTACGTGGACGTGCGGGCGCATACGTTCATGAACAGCTCGGGGCTGGAAGTGCTCGGTCTGCCCGAATATGCGAACACTCATTGGCGGTTGGAGCGTCCCGACGTCGTCAAAGTGTTTTCCATTCTGCGCAAGCATTACTCGGTAGTCCTGGTGGACTGCGTGAAGGCGCTCAAGTCCAGCGTGATGGAGGCCGTCTTGCCGGAGGCGCAGGCGCTTGTGGTGGTCAGCAGCACCTCGATCGACGCTGTTCGGAAGACGAGAACCACGCTGGAGTGGTTGCGTAACAATGGATATCAGAAATTAGTTGGGTCAACGGTACTAGCCATAAACCACACCGAACCTGCCCAACTGAGCGTCTTGTCGGGTAAGGAACTTGAGCGACTGTCCGCTCTGGTGGCCGCCACGGTGGTGCTGCCGTTCGATCGGCATGTACACGAGGGCAAAGAGATCGGCCTGGACCGGCTGAGCAGGAAAAGTCGCCGCTGTTACTTAGAGATGGCGGCCGCCCTGGCCGAGATGTTCCCCAGCGGCGGTAGAGAGCGCCGCCAACCAGTCGGCGCGCATTCACCCTCCCGCTGACCGACCAGGTGCGGCGACCCGCCTCGGCCGGCTCCGCCCCGCTTCGAGCCACCGGCCAAGTCGTTAGGATCGAGCGCATGAGTGTTGCTACGGGCGCTGACCTGCTGGATTACGACGACGTCGTCGCGCGCTTCGATCCGGTGCTCGGCCTAGAGGTCCATGTCGAGCTCTCCACCGTGACCAAGATGTTCTGCGGCTGCGCCACCGCCTTCGGTGCCGAACCCAACACCCAGGTGTGCCCGGTGTGTCTGGGTCTGCCCGGCTCGCTGCCGGTGCTCAACCAGGCGGCGGTGGAGTCCGCGATCCGGATCGGGCTGGCGCTGAACTGCGAGATCGTGCCCTGGTGCCGCTTCGCGCGCAAGAACTACTTCTACCCAGACATGCCGAAGAACTACCAGATATCGCAATACGACGAGCCGATCGCCGTCAATGGCTACCTTGATGCGCCTCTGGATGACGGCACCACCTGGCGGGTGGAGATCGAGCGTGCGCACATGGAGGAAGACACCGGCAAGCTCACCCACATCGGCAGTGAGACGGGCCGCATCGAAGGTGCGACTGGCTCGCTGATCGACTACAACCGCGCCGGCGTGCCACTGATCGAAATCGTCACCAAACCTATCGTGGGAGCCGGAGCCCGAGCGCCGCAGATCGCCCGCGCCTATGTGACGGCGCTGCGAGACCTGTTGCGCGCGTTGGATGTATCCGATGTGCGGATGGACCAGGGCTCGATGCGGTGTGACGCCAATGTGTCGCTAAAGCCTACGGGGGCAACCGAGTTCGGCATCCGTACCGAGACGAAAAACGTCAACTCGCTGAAGAGTGTCGAAGTCGCGGTGCGTTACGAAATGCAACGCCAAGGCGCCGTCTTGGTTGCCGGCGGTCGGATCACTCAGGAGACCAGGCACTTTCACGAGGCCGGGTACACCAGCCCGGGCCGCGCAAAGGAGACCGCGCAGGACTATCGGTATTTCCCGGAGCCGGACCTCGAGCCCGTCGCGCCCAGCCGCGAACTGGTCGAGCGACTGCGCCAGACCATCCCCGAGTTGCCGTGGTTGAGTCGCAAGCGGATTCAGCAGGAGTGGGGTATTTCCGACGAGGTAATGCGCGATCTCGTCAACGCCGGTGCGGTCGAGTTGGTCACCGCCACCATCGAACACGGCGCGCCCAGCAAGGAAGCCCGCTCCTGGTGGGGGAACTTCCTGGTGCAGAAGGCCAACGAGGCCGGCGTGCAACTCGACGAACTGGCCATCACTGCAGCCCAGGTCGCCGCGGTGATCGCACTGGTCGACGAAGGCAAGCTGTCCAACAAGCTGGCCCGCGAAGTCGTGGAGGGTGTGCTAGCCGGCGAAGGCGAACCCGAGGAGGTGATGACCGCTCGCGGCTTGGCGCTGGTTCGCGACGATTCACTCACCCAGGCCGCCGTCGACGAGGCCCTGGCAGCCAATCCTGATGTGGCGGAAAAGATTCGCGGCGGCAAGGTGGCCGCTGCGGGAGCGATCGTCGGTGCGGTGATGAAGGCCACCCGGGGACAGGCCGATGCGGCCCGGGTTCGCGAACTCGTCCTGGCGGCCTGCGGTCAGGGCTGAGTACCTAAGAGCTCGCCCAGTGATCGCTGCAAAGGAGTAGGCGAAGACGTCGTGGCGGTTCATGATGGTCGTATGGTCGGTGAAGCGTTCGATGACTTGATGGCGATGCTGGACGGCCCGGTGTTCGTCGTGACCACCCAGGCAGACGGCCACCCTTCGGGTTGTCTGGTCGGCTTTGCCACTCAAACGAGCGTGCAGCCCCCGAGTTTCATGGTCGGTCTGCCCAGGAGCAGCGGCATCTCAGACGTGGCGAGCCGATCCGAGCACCTGGCGGTGCATGTGCTTGCGCAGCGCCAGCATGTGCTGGCCGAACTGTTCGCCAATCAAACCGACGACCAGATCGATCAATTCGTGCGTTGCAAGTGGCGCGCCGGCCCCTATGGGACGCCGATTCTCGACGACGCGGTCGCCTGGTTCGTCGGTCGGATCGCCAGTCGCAGTGAAGTTGGCGATTATGTGGCCTACCTGTTGGAACCGGTCAGCGTGTGGGCTCCCGAGTCAGAGGAGGATCTGCTCTACCTCTCCGACCTCGACTTTGATATCGATGACAACGACGACCCCGGCCAGGAGGCCGCACAGCAGCGGTTCTACAACCGCGAAAGGGGCGAAGCGACACGCCGATACGGCGGCGTGAGGTTCACCCTCGACGTACCCTGACCGGGCGCGTTAGGTCTTGTCGTCGTTGTTCCGCGGGAAGCCGCCACCCTGCGGGAACAGCGGGAACACCACGTCGTCGAGCTTCTCGGCGTCACCGGCGGTCTTGTTGATGGTCGCCCCCCAGACGTTGCCGTCCGGTGACATTCGCAACGCCCACGCGTGGGCGTGAGTGTCCTTGCGAACGACGTCCGGTTCACCGGTGACCGCGCCGGTCGACGGCGCTAGCCGGACCGCCACCGTCAGCTTGGTGTTGATCAGGTTGACCAGCACGGTGCCGTCCATGGCCGCACACCCGGCCACGCCGGGCTTGTCCGGCCAGGTCCACACAGTGGAGACCTCGGACTTCTTGGTGATGCGCTGCAATCGGTCCGCGGTGGGGGTGCGATCGGCGACATACAGCGAGCCGTCGATGGGGTCGATGCATAGGCCGCCGCCCGAGCCGATGCCCGACAGCGCCGTCGTCGGCGGCGCCTGGCCAATGGTGGTGGGCTGTTCGATCCGCAACACCTTGCCGGCCAACGACTTGGGGTCGGCAGCCATCGCCGGGTCGCCCGCATCTCCGGTCATCACGACCAGCGTGGTGGGGCTGGTGAAGATCAGTGCCCCGGTGTTTCCGGAAGCGCCCTTAGGAATTCCGGTCAGGATGTCCTTCGGGATATCGCCGTCGGCGATCCGGATGACCCGGTTGTCCGTGGGGGTGCTGACATAGGCGTACATCAGCCGGTCTTGCGAGTACGTGGGCGACAACACGATGTCCATTAGGCCGCCATCACCGGACGGGTCGACCGGGATGACCATCTTCACCTTCGGCTCGGCGCTGATGGAAATCTCCTTGACCGCTCCGGTGGTGCGCTCGGCAACCAGTGCGGTCTTGCTGTCGACACCCATGATCAGCCCGCTGGTGCTCTCCAGGCAGCCCTGCATGACCCCGGGCGCCGGACATTCCTTGGGGAAGGGTGTCGGCGGCAGCGGCGGCGGCGGTGGCGGCGACGAACTGGGCGGGGGCCGCAGTTCCGGATTGGTTGTGAACGGCTGCGACTGGGAGTCGTTGAACCGTGCGCAGCCGCTCGACACCAGCATCGCCGCACACAGGGCAGCGATCCCGCATCGAACCGACCGCGTTATCCGCATGATCGACAGGCTACGGACATTGCGGGCATCGCCGCCACACGCCCCATCGGCACGAGCGCGGAGCCTTTTGGGGCCGATGCATGCTCATCCGGGGCCATTTTGGGCCTCGTGGTGTGCTTTTCACGGATAAAGTGCGGATTTGTCGGGTGAAAGCGCGGCTCAAATCCCCAATTCAGGTCTAAATGCCCTTACCCTGACACGCGTGACCAGTTCGCATGACTCACATTGGCAGCGGCCCGGCGATTCACCCGAGCCAGCACCGGGCCGCCCCGTCTCGGCAAGCCTGGTCGACCCCGAAGACGACTTAACCCCCGTCAGGTATTCCAGCGACTTTGGAACCAGCGGAACCGGAACCACCACCGTCATCCCGCCGTATGACCCGGTTAACTCCACCGCCGCCAGCTCGACATACAACCTGCTCGACGCTCAGGAGCCGTTGCCATACGTCCAGCCATCGGCGGCCGGTCGGCAGATTCAGGCGGCACCTGCCGCCATCGACATCGATGAGGAGGACGATCGGGTTCGAGCGGCCTCTCGGCGCGGCACCCAGAATCTCGGTCTGCTGATCCTGCGGCTCGGGCTGGGCGCGGTGCTGATCGCCCACGGGTTGCAGAAGCTATTCGGCTGGTGGGACGGTCAGGGGTTGACCGGATTCAAAAACTCGTTGTCCGACGTGGGCTACCAGCACGCCGACATCCTGGCCTATGTGAGCGCCGGCGGCGAGATCGTAGCGGGAGTGCTGCTGGTGCTGGGGCTGTTCACCCCGCTGGCCGCCGCGGGGGCGTTGGCCTTCTTCATCAACGGCCTACTCGCCAGCATGTCGGCACAGCATTCGCACCCCTTCACCTACTTCCTGCCGAACGGGCACGAGTACCAGATCACCCTCGTCGTGATGGCCGTCGCCGTCATCCTGACCGGTCCCGGCCGCTACGGCTTCGATGGCCGCCGGGGCTGGGCACACCGGCCGTTCATCGGCTCATTTGTAGCGCTGCTAACCGGCATTGCCGCCGGCATCGCCGTGTGGGTCTTTCTGAACGGCGTGAATCCGCTCGGCTGACCAGCTGGCGGCGACCCGCTGCGCTAGCGGTAAGGGTTGGGAACCCGCCCGGAACTGGCTTCGGTCAGCTGCGGCAGGGTTGAGAACGTCACAGCAGGCAATCGCAGCTCCGCACCGCTCTTGAGCTGGGCGCGCGCCCAGGAACCCCGGTGGAACCGCAGCCCATCGATGTCATCCCACCGCACCGTTTGGCTACCCAGCAGCGTCCGTGCCGTCACGCCGTGCTCGTCCGCAACTGTGCGTAGCCGGACGATTAACGCCGACAAGACCAGCGGAATGACCAACAGCGGCGCGCTCGCCGGCCAGGTGAGCACCGGCACCAGCAGGCCCAGGGTCAGGAATCCGACAGCGAAGTGCGCGATCGGCGACACCTTGATCACTACCGGCGACTCGGTAACCACTCACGCATCATTGCACCGCAAGACGATCCGGCCGTCGCCGTGTTGAGCATGACCTCATGGCGCCCGCCCGCGGATTTGACGGCTGAGCTGTGCGAAGGCTACCGTCGGACGCTATGAATACCGCCGGAAACCCCGGAATCGTAGTACTTGGTCGGCGCGTTGGTGCGTGACTAGCCGGTCGAGTACCAACGCGCAACCCTCGTGCAGCAGCTGAGCTGGCGGGGGTTTTTTCTTGCCCAACAGGACTAAGAGGACTGAAAGAACAGTGAGCGCACCTACAAAGCCACCCACCGAGCCTGCGGCCAATGGCGCGCCGAGTGCGGTGAAACCCGCCGCCACTCGCGCGGTTCAGCCGAAACGTGTTGCACCGCAGCAACTTACCGGTGCGCAGTCAGTCATCCGGTCGCTCGAGGAACTCGACGTCGACGTCATCTTCGGGATCCCCGGCGGTGCCGTGCTGCCGGTGTATGACCCGCTGTTCGACTCGCAAAAGCTGCGCCACGTGCTGGTCCGCCACGAACAGGGCGCCGGTCACGCGGCCAGTGGTTACGCGCATGCCACCGGCAAGGTCGGCGTGTGCATGGCGACGTCCGGTCCCGGGGCGACCAACCTGGTGACGCCGCTGGCCGATGCGCAGATGGACTCGATCCCGGTCGTTGCCATCACCGGTCAGGTCGGGCGTGGGCTGATCGGGACCGACGCCTTCCAGGAGGCCGACATCTCGGGCATCACCATGCCGATCACCAAGCACAACTTCCTGGTCCGCTCCGGTGACGAGATTCCCCGCGTGCTGGCCGAGGCCTTCCACATCGCGGCCTCCGGACGGCCGGGCGCGGTGCTTGTCGACATCCCCAAGGACGTACTGCAGGGCCAATGCACCTTCAGCTGGCCGCCGCGAATGGATCTGCCGGGCTACAAGCCGAATACCAAGCCGCACAACCGACAGGTTCGCGAGGCCGCCAAGCTGATCGAAGCCGCGCGCAAGCCGGTGCTGTATGTCGGCGGCGGCGTCATCCGCGGCGAGGCAACCGAGCAGCTGCGCGAACTAGCCGAACTGACCGGAATTCCGGTGGTCACCACGTTGATGGCGCGCGGCGCGTTTCCGGACAGTCACCGCCAGAACCTGGGCATGCCCGGCATGCACGGCACGGTGGCCGCGGTGGCCGCGCTGCAGCGCAGCGACTTGCTGATTGCGCTGGGAACCCGATTTGACGACCGAGTCACCGGCAAGCTCGACTCCTTCGCGCCCGAGGCGAAGGTCATCCACGCCGACATCGATCCGGCGGAGATCGGCAAGAACCGGCACGCCGACGTGCCGATCGTCGGCGACGTGAAGGCCGTCATCACCGAGCTCATCGCGATGCTGCGCCACTACGAGATTCCCGGCAGCCTCGAGATGACCGACTGGTGGGAGTATTTGGACGGCGTTCGGGCGACGTATCCGCTGAGCTACGGACCGCAGAGCGACGGCAGCCTGGGCCCCGAGTATGTGATCGAGCAGCTGGGCAAGATCGCGGGCCCGGACGCGATCTACGTCGCGGGCGTTGGCCAGCACCAGATGTGGGCGGCGCAGTTCATCTCCTACGAGAAGCCACGCACCTGGCTGAACTCCGGCGGGCTGGGCACGATGGGGTTCGCGATCCCGGCGGCCATGGGCGCCAAGATCGCCCTGCCCGACACCGAGGTCTGGGCAATCGACGGCGACGGCTGCTTCCAGATGACCAACCAGGAACTGGCCACTTGCGCGATCGAGGGCATACCGATCAAGGTGGCGCTGATCAACAACGGCAACCTGGGCATGGTGCGGCAGTGGCAGAGCCTGTTCTATGAGGAGCGGTATTCGCAGACCGACCTGGCCACGCACTCGCACCGCATCCCGGACTTCGTCAAGCTTGCCGAGGCTCTCGGTTGTGTCGGATTGCGTTGCGAGCGTGAAGAAGACGTCATCGACGTCATCAACCAGGCGCGCGCGATCAACGACCAGCCGGTGGTGATCGACTTCATCGTTGGCGCCGATGCGCAAGTGTGGCCGATGGTGGCGGCCGGCACCAGCAATGACGAAATCCAGGCGGCGCGCGGAATCCGGCCGCTGTTTGACGACGAGACTGAAGGGCACGCGTGATGGCCACGGGTTCGGCACCGAAGTCGCACACGTTGTCGGTGTTGGTCGAGGACAAGCCGGGTGTGCTGGCGCGCGTTGCGGCGCTGTTTTCGCGACGCGGGTTCAACATCGAGTCGTTGGCGGTCGGTGCGACCGAGCAGAAGGACATGTCCCGGATGACCATCGTGGTCTCCTGCGAGGACACTCCGCTCGAGCAGGTCACCAAGCAGCTCAATAAGCTGATCAACGTCATCAAGATCGTCGAGCAAGATGCTGACAACTCGGTGGCCCGGGAATTGGCCCTGATCAAGGTCCGAGCCGACGCGGGCACCCGTAGCCAGGTGATCGAAGCGGTGAACCTGTTCCGTGCCAAGGTGATTGACGTATCCCCGGAGTCGCTGACCGTTGAGGCCACCGGTAACCACGGCAAGCTTGAGGCCCTGCTGCGAGTACTGGAGCCGTTCGGTATCCGCGAAATCGCGCAATCCGGAATGGTGTCGTTGTCCCGCGGTCCCCGTGGTTTCGGCACGACCAAGTAGCAAACAAGGAGATATTCAACTGTGGCATTAGAGATGTTCTACGACGACGATGCTGACCTGTCGATCATCCAGGGGCGCAAGGTCGGTGTGATCGGGTACGGCAGCCAGGGGCACGCGCACTCGCTGAGCTTGCGCGATTCCGGTGTCCAAGTGCGCGTCGGCCTCAAGGAGGGCTCGAAGTCCCGGGCCAAGGTCTCCGAACAGGGCTTGGATGTCGACACCCCCGCCGAGGTCGCGAAGTGGGCCGACGTGATCATGGTGCTGGCTCCCGACACCGCGCAGGCCGAGATCTTCGCCAATGACATTGAGCCCCATCTCAATTCCGGTGATGCCCTGTTCTTCGGTCACGGCCTCAACATCCACTTCGACCTGATCAAGCCGCCCGCCGACGTCACCGTGGCGATGGTCGCCCCGAAGGGGCCCGGCCACCTGGTGCGCCGCCAGTTCGTCGACGGCAAGGGCGTGCCGTGCCTGATCGCCGTCGACCAAGACCCGACCGGCACGGGCGAGGCGCTGGCGCTGTCCTACGCAAAGGCCATCGGCGGGACTCGCGCCGGTGTCATCAAGACCACCTTCAAAGACGAGACCGAAACCGACCTGTTCGGCGAGCAGGCCGTGTTGTGCGGTGGCACAGAGGAATTGGTGAAGGCCGGGTTCGACGTCATGGTTGAGGCTGGCTACCCGCCAGAGATGGCCTACTTTGAGGTGTTGCACGAGCTCAAGCTGATCGTCGACCTGATGTACGAAGGCGGCATCGCGCGGATGAACTACTCCGTCTCCGACACTGCCGAATTCGGCGGGTACGTGTCGGGTCCGCGCGTCATCGATGCCGGCACCAAGGAGCGGATGCGCGGCATTCTTCGCGAGATCCAGGACGGCACGTTCGTCAAGAAGCTGGTCGCCAATGTCGAGGGCGGCAACAAGCAACTCGAGCAGCTGCGCAAGGAAAACGCCGAGCACCCTATCGAGGTCACCGGTAAGAAGCTGCGCGATTTGATGAGCTGGGTGGACCGGCCAATCACCGAAACGGCGTAGCGGGCCGCGTCGGTTCGCCGAGACTCAAACCACGCACACACTTTTCGGCGTGTCGTGTGCGCAGGTTTAGTGTCGCGATAGCCGGTCGGCGACGGACACCACCCGGCGCGCCAGGTGGTCCAGTGCGTTGGCCGTAGCTTCGTCGAGGTCGTGGATGTTCTCCCGGGTGGCGACGAGGCTCACCCCGTAGGGGTTGCCGTCGACGAACTTCAGCGGATCGGTGTAGCCCGGCGGCACGATGATGCCGCCGAAATGCATCAGCGATACATAGAGGCCCATGAGGGTGGTCTCCTGGCCGCCGTGCGGCGATTCTGTCGAGGTCCACGCCGCGTAGACCTTGTCGGCCAGCTTGCCCTGCGCCCACAGACCCCCGAGCGAGTCCATGAATGTCTGGAATTGCGATGTGGTGGAACCGAACCGGGTCGGCGATCCGAAAATCACCGCGTCCGCCCAGACGATGTCCTCGCCGGTGGCCGCGGGCAGATCCTTGGTGGCTTCGTAGTTTGCTGTCCAGGCCGGGTTCTGCGCGAACGACTCCGGGTCCCGGGTTTCGGCGATGTGGCGCACTCGGACTTCGGCGCCGGCGGCCTCGGCCGCCGCGGCGACACGCCGCGCCATCGTCGTTCCGTGACCGGTGGCGGAGTAGTAGATGATCGCGAGTTTCGTCATGGCGTCAGCCTAAGCAGTTCAACGACGCCGAACTCGCGGCGGACGATTACGGCAACCCGGTCAGCCCGTTCTGGCCGAGTAGCAGCCCGCCGGTGCCGCCGGCGCCGGCGGTGCCCGCGGGCGCGCCGGTCCCGCCGTTGCCGCCGTTGCCGCCGTTGCCGATCAGCGCGGCATCGCCGCCGCTCCCGCCGGCACCGCCGGCCTTGCCGTTGCTGGCGCCGCCGTTACCGCCGTCACCGCCGTTGCCGATGAGTCCGGACTTGCCGCCGGCGCCGCCGGTGCCACCGGTGCCAAGCACGACGCTGCCGCCGGCGCCGCCGGCGCCGCCCGCGCCGCCGGAGCCGGCGAGTATCCCAGCGTCGCCGCCGGCACCGCCGTGCCCGCCGAGAACGCGGCCGAATCCGCCGGCCCCGCCGGCGCCGCCGAAGCCAAAGAGCGTGGCGCCGTTGCCGCCGGCCCCGCCGGCCCCGCCGGTGTTGAACCCCCCGAGGCCACCAGCGCCGCCCGCGCCGCCGGCGGCACCGAACGCGAGCATGCCGGCGTTGCCGCCGACGCCCCCCTGCCCGGCGATACCGAGGTCGCTGTCCCCGCCGGTGCCGCCGTTGCCGCCGGCGCCGAACAGTCCGCCGGCGCCGCCGGCCCCGCCGGGTCCGCCGGGGTTGGCGTTGCCCGTCGAACCGCCGGCCCCGCCGGTCCCGCCGCTGCCGAACAGCCCCCCGGTGCCGCCAGCTCCGCCGGCCGCCCCCGCCCCGGCGTTGGTGCCCCTTCCGCCGGTCCCGCCGGGCCCGCCGTCGCCAAACAGCCTGCCGTCCCCGCCGGCGCCGCCGGCCCCGCCGTCGCCAAACTGGTTGAGCCCACCGATTCCGCCGGTCCCGCCGCGGTCGAACAGTCCGCCCATCCCGCCGGCGCCGCCGGCGCCGCCGGCCTTACCGATGCCATTGGAGGACCCGCCGGCCCCACCGGCGCCGCCGGCACCGAACAGCAAGGCTGCCCCGCCGGCCCCGCCGGCCCCACCGTCGCCGCTGTTGCTGGCCCCGCCCTCCCCGCCGGCGCCGCCGCTGCCGAACAAGATCCCGCCTTCCCCGCCGGCCCCGCCGTTGGCACCGGCCGCCCCGGACCCGCCGGACCCGCCGTCGCCGAATAACCACCCGCCGGGCCCGCCCGGCGCCCCGCTCCCCGGCGCCCCGTTGGCGCCGTTGCCGATCAGGGGGCGCCCGGTCAGCGTCTGGACGGGCGCATTGACCGCGGCGAGCGCCTGTTGCTGCAGGTTGTGTAGTGGGTTGGTGCTGGCCGGAGCGTTGGAGCCGTCGAGACCTAACAGCTGCCCACCAATGCCGCCGGCGCCGGTGCTACCCGCAGGTGCCCCGGTCCCGCCGTTGCCGCCGTTGCCGCCGTTGCCGATCAGCGCGGCGTTGCCGCCGGTCCCGCCCGCCCCGCCGGTGTTGCCGATGCCGGCCCCGCCGGCGCCGCCGCTACCGCCGTTGCCAATCAGCCCGGCTGTGCCGCCCGCTCCGCCGTCACCGCCGGTACCCAGCCCGGTGAGGTAACTTGCGCCGCCGGCACCCCCGGCGCCGCCCGAGCCGGTGAGCAGGCCGGCATTACCACCCACCCCCCCAAGCCCGCCGGCGGCGTTGCCGAACCCGCCGGCGCCGCCGGCGCCGCCGGCGCCGCCCGAGCCGAACAGCAAGCCGCCGTTACCGCCGCCACCTCCGGTCCCGCCGACGGTGCTGAGGCCTTCCCCGCCGGTGCCGCCGGCTCCGCCGGCCGCACCGAGGCTAAGCATGCCGGCGTCGCCGCCGACCCCGCCGACCCCGCCGGATAGCGCGCCTTGCCCGCCGGTGCCGCCGTTGCCGCCGGCGCCGAACAACCCGCCGATCCCGCCAACGCCGCCGGCCCCGCCGAGCCCGGAGCCGGTGCCTCTACCGCCCGTCCCGCCGTCCCCGCCGGCGCCAAACAGCCCGCCGGCGCCTCCGGCCCCGCCGTCCCCGCCAGCTTGGACACCGACGCCAGCCCCGACCCCACCGGATCCGCCGGTACCGCCATTGCTGAACAGCCCGCCGGTCCCTCCGGCCCCGCCGGCGCCGCCAACGGCGGCAGTGGAGAATCCGCCGACCGCGCCGGCACCGGCCGCACCGGCCAGCAAGCCGGCGGCTCCGCCGGCACCGCCGACCCCGCCAGCACCGGCCGAGGAGAATCCGCCGGCCCCGCCGGCGCCGCCGGAGCCCCACAGCCAGGCGGCCCCACCGGCGCCACCGGCCCCGCCGGACCCGATCGTGGACGACCCGCCGGCCCCACCCGCCCCGCCGGACCCGATCAGCCCGGCCGCCCCGCCGGCCCCACCGGCGCCGCCGGTGCCGGCCGCGCCCGACCCGCCGGCCCCGCCGTTGCCGATCAACCATCCGCCGTCGCCGCCGGCGGCTCCGGTACCCGCGGCGCCGTTGGCGCCGTTGCCGATCAGCGGCCGCCCGGTAGCCGCCTGCACTGGCGCGTTGACCGCGTCGAGCAGGCTCTGCAGCGGCGAGGCGGCGGCGGCCTCAGCGGCAGCATACGATCCCGCACCGGCGCTCAACGCCTGCACGAACTGGGCATGAAACGTCGCCGCCTGCGCGCTGAGCGCCTGATAGCTCTGGCCGTGGGCGGAAAACAGCGCCGCGATGGCCGCTGACACCTCGTCCTCGGCGGCGGCCAGCACACCCGTCGTCGAGGCCTCCGCGGCCGAAGTGGCCGCGCCGAGTGTGGAACCGAGACTGGCCAAATCCGAGGCCGCCGCCACCACCGCCTCGGGTACCGCAATTAGAAACGGCATTTTGCGCACCTCCCACTACGCCATGACTACCACCACCGAGGAATCGGCAGCTAAGGAGGATAGTGTCACGAGAGTGCGGCATTTTGGACACTTCCAAATAAATTCTGCACAATGTTGCCGACCCGCGACCCCGACAAATGGCTACGTGCCAACGGATTCCGGCCCCAGGAAGCCCTAAGCTGGCCCCAAAAATGGCAACGCATCGATGCCGAACTCGCGGCGCAGCAGGGTACGAGCGGCGTAATACCCGGCCATTCCATGCACGCCGGCGCCGGGCGGGGTGGCCGCCGAACACAGGTACACCCTGGGAATCGGTGTGCGCCAAGGATTTAGCCGAGGTACTGGGCCGGCGATCGCGCGCACGGTCGAATTGCTGCCCACGCCGATGTCGCCGCCGACGTAGTTGGCGTTGTGGTCAGACATCAGTGCCGCGGGCACGCTGCGCGCCGCCACGACGATGTCGCGGAATCCTGGGGCGAAGCGCTCGACGACGGCCGTGACGGCCTCGGTCGCATCGAGGGTCGATCCCGCCGGTACGTGGGCATAGGTCCACAGCGGGCGGTTGCCGCCCGCGTCGATACGGCCGGGATCGGCGATATGCGGCAAGGAGGCAAGCACCATCGGCCAGTGTGCGTGACGTCCGGCTGCTATGGCCGCCTCGGCGCGCGCCATCTGTTCTCGGCTGCCACCGAGGTGAAGCGTCGGCGCCTGCCGAAGGCGGGGGTCTGACCACGGGATGTCATCGTTGAGCACGAAGTCCACCTTGGCGACGCCGGGTCCGAAGCGGTAGCGGCGCAACGCCTTCGCATACCTAGGAGGCAGAGCGTCACCGTAGATCCGCAGCAGTGCGGTCGGTGCCGTGTCGAAGGCTACGACACCGCCCGGCGGGGCAGTGATTTCCGTGATTTCCAGGTCAGCCGTCAGCTCGCCACCGTGCGCCCGCAGATCATCGATCAGCGCGTTGGTGATCCCCTGGGTCCCACCGACCGGAATCGGCCATCCGACCGCATGGCCCAGCGTCGCCAGCATCAAACCGGCGCCAGCGGACGCCAATGACGGCAGGCGCGAAATCACATGCGCGGCAACGCCGGTGAACAAAGCGCGAGCATCCTCACCGACAAGCGACTGCCACGCTGGAGTGCCCTGGGCCAGCATCCGCAACCCGAGGCGCGCGACCGCCGGCAACGAACGAGGCACCGAACGCTTGTCGCCGAGCAGGAATGCTGCTACCGCATCGGAGTTCGCTACCAACGGACCGAGCAGGCGCCGCCACGACGCGCCGTCGTCCAACTCGGCACAGGTGCGCTCCAGATCCCGATAGGCCACCGCCGCGGGCCGTCCCGGCAGCGGGTTGGCGTAGGAGACCTCCGGTACCGTCAGCGCCACGCCGCGAGCCGCCAGGTCGAACTCGGCGAAGAACGGGGACGCCAAAGCAAGTGGATGCACCGCCGAGCACACGTCGTGTACGACTCCGGGAAATTCGGGGTCGGCCGCGCTGCGAGCGCCGCCGCCAAAGCTCGGCTGAGCCTCGACGACCTGCACCTTCAGTCCCGCGCGGGCGCAGATTACGGCCACTGCGAGCCCGTTGGGGCCGCTACCGACGACGGTGACGTCCACCCTCCGATTACAGCCGACTCTGCCGACGGCGGCATCCCCTACTACGCTGGCCGCGTGAACCTGCCTGTTGTGTTAATCGCCGACAAACTCGCCCAATCAACGGTCGCTGCCCTGGGAGACCAGGTTGAGGTGCGCTGGGTAGACGGTCCCGACCGGGAAAAGCTGCTGGCCGCAGTGCCCGAGGCCGACGCGCTGCTGGTGCGTTCGGCTACCACCGTGGACGCCGAGGTGCTCGCCGCGGCGCCGAAACTGAAGATCGTCGCCCGCGCCGGCGTCGGGCTGGACAACGTCGATGTGGACGCGGCCACGGCCCGCGGCGTGCTGGTGGTCAATGCCCCGACATCGAACATTCACAGCGCCGCGGAGCACGCTATTGCGCTGCTGCTGGCCGCATCCCGCCAGATCGCGGCGGCGGACGCTTCGCTGCGTGAGCGCGCCTGGAAGCGGTCGTCGTTTTCGGGGACCGAGATCTTCGGCAAGACCGTCGGCGTGGTGGGTCTGGGCCGGATCGGGCAGCTAGTCGCTCAGCGGATCGCAGCCTTCGGCGCGCACATCGTCGCCTACGACCCGTATGTGTCGCCCGCACGGGCGGCCCAGCTGGGCATCGAGCTGATGTCGTTGGACGAGCTACTCACCCAAGCCGACTTCATCTCGGTGCACCTGCCCAAGACGCCCGAGACCGCAGGCCTGATCGACAAGGAGGCCCTTGCCAAAACCAAGCCGGGTGTCATCATCGTCAACGCCGCGCGCGGCGGTTTGGTAGACGAGGCTGCACTGGCCGACGCGATCATCAGCGGACATGTGCGGGCGGCCGGCCTCGATGTCTTCGCCACCGAACCTTGCACCGACAGTCCGCTGTTCGAGCTGCCGCAGGTGGTAGTCACGCCGCACCTCGGGGCCTCCACCGCTGAGGCCCAGGACCGCGCCGGCACCGATGTCGCCGAGAGCGTGCGACTGGCCCTGGCCGGAGAGTTCGTTCCGGACGCGGTCAACGTCGGCGGCGGAGTGGTCAACGAGGAGGTTGCGCCGTGGCTAGATCTGGCGCGCAAACTCGGGGTGCTGGTTGCCGCGTTGTCCGACGAACTGCCGGTGTCGTTGTCGGTGCAGGTGCGCGGTGAGCTGGCCGCTGAAGAGGTGGAGGTACTCAAGCTTTCGGCGCTGCGCGGCCTGTTCTCGGCTGTCATCGAAGATCCGGTGACGTTCGTCAACGCGCCGGCCCTGGCGGCCGAACGTGGCGTAACCGCCGATATCACCAAGGCCACGGAAAGCCCCAACCACCGCAGCATGGTCGATGTTCGCGGCGTCGCCGCCGACGGCTCGGTCGTCAATGTCGCAGGCACGCTGTCGGGGCCGCAACTGACGGAAAAGATCGTGCAAATCAACGGCCGCAACTTCGACCTGCGCGCCCAGGGGACGAACCTGGTGATCAACTACATCGATCAGCCTGGCGCACTTGGCAAGATCGGCACCTTGCTCGGCATGGCCGGGGTGAACATCCAAGCCGCGCAGCTGTCCGAGGACGCCGAGGGCCCCGGCGCGACGATTCTGCTGCGGCTGGATCAGGACGTGCCCGACGATGTGCGGTCGGCGATCAGCGAGGCCGTGGGCGCTAACCGGCTTGAGGTGGTTGATCTTTCGTGAAGCTGAAGCTGGCCGTCATCGCCGGCGACGGCATCGGTCCGGAGGTAGTCGCCGAAGCCGTCAAGGTTCTCGACGCCGTCCTGCCCGGCGTGGAGAAAACCAGCTACGACCTCGGTGCGCGACGCTTCCACGCCACCGGCGAGGTGCTACCGGACTCGGTGGTACCGGAACTGCGCGAACACGACGCCATTCTGCTCGGGGCGATCGGCGACCCGTCGGTTCCCAGCGGCGTGCTGGAGCGCGGGCTGTTGCTGCGGCTGCGCTTCGAGCTGGATCACCACATCAATCTGCGACCCGCCCGGCTGTACCCCGGGGTGCGCAGCCCCCTGGCGGGCGACCCCAGCATCGACTTCGTCGTGGTGCGTGAGGGGACCGAGGGGCCGTACACGGGTACCGGGGGCGCGATTCGGGTCGGCACGGCCAACGAAGTGGCCACCGAGGTCAGCGTCAACACCGCGTTCGGCGTGCGTCGCGTGGTACAAGACGCGTTCGAGCGGGCTCAGCAGCGTCGTAAGCACCTGACACTGGTGCACAAGAACAATGTGCTGACGTTCGCCGGGGCGCTGTGGTGGCGAACCGTGCAGGAGGTCGGCGAGAAGTACCCCGACGTCGAGATCGCGTATCAACACGTGGACGCGGCCACCATCCACATGATCACCGACCCCGGTCGCTTTGACGTGATTGTCACCGACAACCTGTTCGGCGACATCATCACCGACCTGGCCGCGGCGGTGTGCGGTGGTATCGGCTTGGCCGCCAGTGGAAATATCGACGCCACCCGGACCAATCCGTCGATGTTCGAGCCGGTGCATGGAAGCGCGCCAGATATCGCCGGTCAGGGCATCGCCGATCCGACCGCGGCGATCATGTCGGTGGCGCTGCTGCTTGCCCACCTCGGCGAGGACGACGCCGCTGCCCGGGTGGACCGAGCGGTCGAGACCTACCTGGCAAGTCGCGGGAACGAACGGCTTGCCACCAGCGATGTCGGCGAACGGATTGCCGCCGCGCTTTAGCCCGGCGACGATGCAGACGGCGGAGCCGTCTGCGGGGGTGCCGGGCCGTCAGCTGTAGTCTCCAGCCCCGGCGGCAGCAATCGGGTCGGCACCAGCGGCACCGCTGCCAGCGGGAACAAACCGCACAGCGCCCATGCCAGCGGATAGGCGGACGCGCTGATCAGCGCACCGAAGAGGGGTGGCCCGGCAGCGGCCGCCAGCCGCTGCGTGGTGTTTTGGGCGCCCAGCGCGCGACCGCTCCAGAATTGTCCGGCGTACTCGGTGATCGCGGTGGCCTCCAGTCCGTTGTCCAACACGGCGAGCACAGAGATCGTGATCATGAGCAATACGTCGTAACGCGAACCGATGTTGTCGGTGAGGGCCAACGAGAACAGCGCCAACGCGGCGGCAATGGCGATGACGCGGACCGGGCGCATCCGGGAGCCGACGCGATCTGACCAGCGGCCGACGGCGATGCGGCCCACCGCTCCGAGCAGCTGCGAGATGGTCACCAAGCCGCCGGCCGCCGCGGTCGACCAGCCATGGTGATTCATCAGCCAGACCAGCATGAATGTGACGGTCACCGTCTGCGGCATCATCAGCAGCGCCGATACCACGTGAATTCGCCACAACACCGACGACCCGCGATACGGATTGGCCAATTCCGCTTGGGTGGCCGTCTTGCGGGATTTCCGCGGCGGATCGACGACGCCGATGAGGCTGGCCACCGCCGCCACCGTGCATGCCGCTGCGGGAAACATCAAGCCCGTGTGTGGACTTCGTTCGGCCAGTTCGGGAATAACCAACGCACCCACAGCGATTCCCAGCGGCTGTGCGGTCTGTCGGATACCCATGGCCAGTCCGCGCTGCTGTGGCGGGAACCAGCCGGAAACCAGCCGGCCACCGGCGCTGTTACAACTGGCGGCGGCCATGCCGCCGAGGAACAAAAAGAACCCCATCAGCACCAACGAATCGACCGAAGCCGCGGCATAGGCCGCAATCGCGGTGAGCGCCGAGCCCACAGTCATCACAATCCGCTCGCCCACACGGTCCAGTACGTAGCCCCAGCCGACCAGCGTGATCACCATGCCCCAGCTCGGCATCGACGACAACAGACCGGCTTCGGTCAGCGAGGCATCGCGCGTGGCTTTGAGCGCGGGGATCAGGAATGCGACGCCGTTGATGAACACGAAAGAGCTCGCCGTCACTCCCAGCGAGATGATGACGATCGACCAACGTGCGCCGGCGCTGGCCGGGACGTTCGACATCCACCCATGCTCGCACAGGCGGGTGAGACCTGATGGCATGCGCAGTTTGCGCACCGCTGCTGGGGGTGCGGTCAGCCATTTTGCAGCCTCGACGTTGATAGCGCATGTGCTATCGAGTTTGAGGTCGAGCCGTCTCACCCGGCTAAGCCGGGCTCGCGACCGCCGCAGTGCTGGATTGCCGGCCTCTCCCCCGCAAGCGGGAGGTGCCCCCACCTCGGGTCCTGCGGGCCCGCATCGTCACCCGGCTAGGCTCATCCGAATGCGCCTTGGTCGAATTGCCAGCCCTGACGGGGTCGCTTTCGCCAGCATCGACGGCGAGTTGGACGACCCAGGCGCGATGACCGCTCGCGAGATCGCCGAGCACCCGTTTGGCACACCGACCTTCACCGGCCGCTCGTGGCCGCTGGCCGACGTCCGGTTGCTGGCCCCGATATTGGCCAGCAAGGTGGTCTGTGTCGGCAAAAACTATGCCGATCACATCGCCGAGATGGGCGGCCTCACTGGCCCGGCACCGGCGGACCCGGTGATATTCCTCAAGCCCAACACCGCAATTATCGGACCTAATGTGCCGATTCGGTTGCCCGCCAACGCATCACCGGTGCACTTCGAGGGTGAGCTGGCGATTGTGATTGGCCGGCCGTGCAAGGACGTCCCAGCGGCACAAGCCGCCGACAACATCCTTGGCTACACCATCGGCAATGACGTGTCGGCTCGCGATCAGCAGAAATCCGACGGGCAGTGGACGCGGGCCAAAGGACACGACACCTTCTGCCCGGTCGGGCCTTGGATCATCACCGACCTGGACCCGGCCGATCTCGAACTGCGCACCGAAGTCAATGGCGAAGTCAAACAGCACAGCCGCACCTCGCTGATGATCCACGACGTCGGCGCGATCGTGGAATGGATCTCGGCCGTAATGACATTGCTGCCCGGTGATCTCATCCTCACCGGAACACCCGCAGGAGTCGGTCCCATTGAGGATGGTGACACCGTCTCCGTTACGGTCGAAGGAATCGGCACACTAACCAATCCCGTAGTCCGCAAAGGAAAGTCGTGACAGCAGCCGCCCCGGTCCGGGTACGATTCTGCCCGTCGCCCACCGGCATTCCCCATGTCGGGATGGTTCGCACCGCGTTGTTCAACTGGGCTTATGCCCGACACACGGGTGGCACCTTCGTCTTTCGCATTGAGGACACCGACGCCGAGCGCGACAGCGAGGAAAGCTATTTGGCACTGCTCGACGCGCTGCGCTGGCTCGGCCTGAACTGGGATGAGGGCCCCGAGGTGGGCGGGCCCTACGGCCCGTACCGGCAATCGCAGCGCGGCGATCTCTACCGCGACGTTGTAGACCGGCTGCTCGCGGCAGAGGAGGCCTACTACGCCTTTTCAACACCCGAGGAGGTCGAGGCCCGCCACGTCGCCGCCGGCCGCAATCCCAAGCTGGGCTACGACAATTTCGACCGACAGCTGACCGATTCGCAGCGAGCCGCGTATCTGGCGGAGGGGCGTAAGCCGGTGGTGCGGCTGCGGATGCCCGATGACGATCTCAGCTGGAACGATCTGGTGCGTGGGCCCACCATGTTCGCGGCGGGCTCGGTGCCCGATTTCGCGTTGACCCGGGCCAGCGGAGATCCGTTGTACACCTTGGTAAACCCGTGTGACGACGCGTTGATGAAGATCACCCATGTGCTGCGTGGCGAGGACCTGCTGCCGTCGACTCCGCGCCAGCTGGCTTTGTATCAGGCGCTGATCCGCATCGGGGTCGCCGATCGGGTTCCGGAATTCGCCCACCTGCCAACGGTATTGGGGGAGGGGACCAAGAAACTCTCCAAGCGCGACCCGCAGTCGAATCTATTCGCCCATCGCGACCGGGGCTTCATCCCCGAGGGGCTGCTGAATTACCTTGCTTTGCTTGGCTGGGCGATCGCCGACGATCGCGACCTGTTCAGCCTCGACGAGATGGTGGCGGCGTTCGACGTCGTAGACGTCAACTCCAACCCCGCCCGTTTCGACCAGAAGAAGGCCGACGCGCTCAACGCCGAGCACATCCGGATGCTCGACCTAGCCGACTTCACCGGCCGGCTGCGCAGCTACTTGGACACACATGGCCATCACATCGAGCTGAGCGACCCAGAATTCGCCGCGGCTGCTGAACTGGTGCAGACCCGCATCGTCGTGCTCGGTGACGCGTGGGATCTGCTGAAGTTTCTCAACGACGACCAGTACGCCATCGACCCCAAGGCCGCCGCCAAGGAATTGGGTCCCGACGCGGGTCCGGTGCTCGATGCCGCGCTTGCCGCGCTGGAGGGCGTGACGGACTGGACCACGGCGCGCATTGAGGCCGCCCTCAAGGTCGCACTGATCGAAGGCCTCGGTCTCAAACCCCGTAAGGCGTTCGGCCCGATCCGCGTCGCCGCCACCGGGACCACGGTCAGTCCGCCGCTGTTCGAATCGCTGGAGCTGCTCGGTCGCGACCGCAGCATGCGGCGGCTGCGGGCAGCGCGCGACGATGCGACGGCGAATCTTTGGTAGTCTGCACAGCGGCTTACAAAGGCCAACAAACGGCTGGCTGGGTCGTGTTGCGGTTTGCAAAACGGGGCTCTGACCAGCGGTTTTAGGTAGCCGATGGGGTATGGTGTAATTGGCAACACAGCTGATTCTGGTTCAGCCATTCTAGGTTCGAGTCCTGGTACCCCAGCAAAGTCTCACCGCGGCAAAGCGATTAGGTGCCCTTACCGGGGTGAGCTATGCTGACAGCTCGGATCGGTTACGGCCCCGTCGTCTAGCGGCCTAGGACGCCGCCCTCTCACGGCGGTAGCGTGGGTTCGAATCCCATCGGGGCTACTTTTTACTGGCGAGCAGACGCAAAATCACCCAATTTCGTGCCGAAATTGGTGATTTTGCGTCTGCTCGCCGGGCACTATTGCGCGGCCGCTGCGGTCGACCCGCCCACGGGCATGTGCGGCATCCCCAGCTTGCGGTGATCCCACGACCGGATACGGCGGCTGACGATGCGCACGCCGACGCGCTTGTGCATCATCTGGTCGACCATGGGCCGGCAATCGTCGGTGTAGGGGCCGGTGTAGCGCTCCCAGACGCTGACTCCGACTCGGTGCAGGGCGTCGGGATCGTCGACGATCTCGGCGACGCCCTCGAAGGATACCCCGCGCAGCGTGTCATAGGTATGGCCACCCTCGATCAGGAAGCTGACCCGTGGATCGCGAGCGAGGTTGACCGCCTTCTGCGACTTGGCTTTGGTTTCCAGCCAGATTTCGCCGTCGAGCACCGCGTACCACATCGCAGTCAGGTGCGGCTGGCCGTCCGCGCCGATGGTGGCCAGCGTTCCGGTGCGGCTGTGGGTGACGAAGTCGGCGATCTCAGCCTCGGACATGACGATGCGCGCGCGCTGATTGATTCCCATCGCGTCAGTGTGTCAGGCGATCACCCGGGCGAGCACCCGCGGGGCTGCGGCATGCCTGCGAGCCTTTCGCCGTGATCAGCCGCCGCCGCCGCCCCCGCCGCCGCTGCCGCCGCCGCCGCCTTCTTCACCAACGCGTTGGCCGCCGGGTTGGCCGGGCAGGCCCAGGCCACCTAGCGTGCCGTCGCCGCCTTTGCCGCCGTCGCCGCCGGTGCCGCCGCCGCCGCCCGTGCCGCCGTCGCCGCGGGGTTGATCTGGGCCGGCGCCAGGGCCGCCGAATCCGCCGTTGCCGCCGGTGCCGCCGACCCCACCGCCGCCGCCGTGGTCGCTGCCCGCGCCATCGCCGCCGTCGCCGCCGTCGCCGCCTCTGCCGCCGTTGCCGGCGTTGCCGCCGTCGCCGAGGGATTCGCCGCCCCTGCCTCCGGGGCCGCCTTCGCCGGCGTTGCCTCCGGCGCCGCCGTTGCCGCCGTTGCCGCTGGAGCCGGTAGCATCACCGCCGGCACCGCCGGTGCCGCCGTTGCCGCCGAGGCCGCCGATGCCCCCTTCCTCGTCGGCGCCGCCAGAGCCGCCACCACCGCCGATGGCGCCGTTGCCGCCGTTGCCGCCGTTGCCGGCGTCGCCTGAGCCGGAGTTGTTGCCCCCGGCGCCGCCGGTGCCGCCGGCACCGGAATTGCCGCCCCTGCCCCCGTCGCCTTCGATGGCGTTGCCGCCGCGGCCGCCGTGGCCGGCGAAACCGCCGGTGCCGCCGTTGCCGCCGTCGCCGGCGGTGCCGCTGCCGGTGGCCTCGCCGCCGGCGCCGCCAGTGCCGCCCTGCACGCCGTGACCGCCCCTGCCGCCGTCGTCGCTACCGACGCTGTCGCCGCCGATGCCACCGGGTCCGCTGTTGCCGCCGCGACCGCCGTTTCCGCCGTTACCGGTGCCGTTGCCAATGCCGCCGGCGCCACCGGTGCCGCCGGCGCCACCGGTGCCACCGGCACCGCCCGTGTGGCCGGTGCCCCGGGCGTCGCTGCCGTTGCCGCCCCTGGCGCCGCTACCGGCAGCGCCGCCGTCGCCGCCGGAGCCCCCGCCGGCTGCGCCGTTGCCGCCGTTGCCGCCGTTGCCTCCGTTGCCGCCGGCGCCTCCTTGTTCCCCCTGGCTGAGAAGCTTGGCTGTTCCGCCGTTGCCGCCGACCCCGCCGACGCCGCCCCTGCCGCCGTTTCCGCCGTCTCCGCCGCCGACGCCGTCGATGCCCTGGCCGCCCAGGCCGCCGTTGCCGCCGTTACCGCCGTTACCGCCCGCGTCGCCCGGCTCGCCGTCGCCGCCCGTGTCGCCGGCGCCGCCGTTGCCGCCGAGGCCGCCGGTGCCGCCGGTGCCGCCTCTGCCGATCCCGCCGTCAGTGCCGCCGTCGGTTCCTTTGCCGGCCGCCCCAGCGATACCGCCGGGGCCGCCTGCCCCGCCGTTCTTGCCGTCGCCGCCACTAGCAGTGCTGGAGCCGCCGGTGCCGCCGGTGCCGCCGTCGCCGCCGATGCCGCCGTTGCCGCCGTTGCCGCCATGAGCGCCGTTGCCGTCACCGGCGCCGCCGGTGCCACCCGTGCCGCCAGTGCCACCCCGGCCGGCACCCCCACCCTGAGTGGGGGAGCCGCCGGTGACGCCGTTGGCGCCGTTGGCGCCTTTCCCGCCGTTGCCGCCGGTGCCGCCGTCGCCGCCGGTGCCGATGCTGCCGCCCGTGCCGCCGTCGGTTCCTACGCCGGCCGCCCCGGCGGCGCCGCCGGTGCCGCCCTGACCGCCGTTGCCGCCGGTGCCGTTGACGACAGAAGTGTCGTCGCCACCGTTGCCGCCGACACCGCCCAGGCCGCCGGCGCCGCCCGTGCCGCCGTCGCCGCCGCCTACCCCGCCAATGCCGGCACCGCCGTCGCCGCCGGCGCCGCCTTTGCCGCCGTCGCCGCCCTGGCCGCCGGCGGTCGGGTCGGCTGCATTGGTGCCGGCCTTGCCGAACCCGCCCTGCCCGCCGGTGCCGCCGGTGCCGCCGTCGCCGCCGGCGCCGATCCCGCCTTGCGTGCCGCCGTCGGTTCCTACGCCGCCCAACCCGGCGGTGCCGCCGGTGCCGCCCTTGCCGCCGGCCCCCCCGGCACCGAAGCCGGGACCAGCCAGGCCGATGTTGTCACCGCCGTCGCCGCCGACACCGCCTTTGCCGCCGATGCCGCCGGTGCCACCGTCGCCGCCGCCTACCCCGCCGATGCCGGCGCCGCCGACGCCGCCTTGGCCGCCGGCGCCGCCCTGGCCGCCCTGTCCGCCGGCGGTGGGGTCGTCGGCAGTGACGCCGGCCTTGCCGAACCCGCCCTGCCCGCCGGTGCCGCCGGTGCCGCCGGTACCGGCGGTGCCGCCGGCACCGGCCGCGCCGCCGTCGGTTCCGCTGCCGCCTACCCCGGCGCTGCCGCCGGTACCGCCTTGGCCGCCGTCGCCACCGGCGCCGAAGCCGGGGCCAGCGAGGCCGATGTTGTCGCCGCCGGTGCCGCCTTGGCCACCCTGGCCGCCGATGCCGCCGGTGCCGCCGGCGCCGCCGCCGATCCCGCCGATGCCCTTGCCGCCGGCGCCACCCTGGCCGCCCTGGCCGCCCAAGCCGCCCAGGCCGCCGGCGGTCGGGTCGTCTGCAGTGACGCCGGCCTTGCCTTGTCCGCCTTGTCCGCCTTGTCCGCCTTGCCCGCCTTGCCCGCCGATGCCGTTCTTGCCACCCGCGCCACCGGAGGGTCCGGCTTGGCCCCCGGCGCCCCCGGTTCCGCCGATACCACCCTCACCGGGGCCGGTGCTGTCAGTGGCATCGGTCCCGCTCGTGCCCAATCCACCGGTGCCGCCGGATCCGCCGTTACCGCCGTCGCCGCCGGGGCCGCCGCCGGATCCGCCGGCCCCGCCGCTACCGCCCGCATAGGCGTTGGTTCCCGTGGCGTCACCGCCGCGCCCGCCCGTTCCTCCGTCGCCGCCGAGTCCGGAGTTGCCCCCTTTGCCGCCGAGACCGCCGGACAACCCGCCTGCACCGGGCGCGCCGCCGGTGCCGCCGGTTCCTCCGCTTCCGCCGGCGCTGCCGCTGACCAGGCCCGAGCCCCCGTCCCCACCGGTGCCGCCGGTGCCGCCGTTGCCGCCGTTGCCGCCGTTACCGCCCATCCCGCCGGGCAGTGCCGCCCCGCCGGCACCGCCTTTGCCGCCCGCACCACCGGTAATGCCCAAGCCGCCGGTGCCGGCCGTGCCTGGCGCAGCAGAGATGCCGGGGGCAGCGTTGCCCCCGTTTCCACCCAGGCCCCCGGTACCACCGGCGCCCGGGGCTCCCGCCTGTCCGGCGGCGGACAATCCGGCGCCGGCACCTCCGGCGCCACCGTGGCCCGCGGCCCCTCCGGTGCCCCCGGTTCCGCCGGTACCGGGGGTAACGCCGTCGCCACCGTTTCCGCCGATCCCACCGGCGCCGCCGGATCCCCCGACGCCGCCGGCCCCGCCTTTGCCGAACATCAGTGGGGCCTGGCCTCCTGGGCCGCCGTCGCCGCCGGCGCCACCGGTGAAGCCGATGCCACCTTGGGTGTTGGCGGGGCCGTTGGCGCCGTTGCCGCCGTTGCCGCCCATGCCGCCGGCCCCGCCGGCGCCGCCGTTGGTGAACCATCCGCCGGGCCCGCCGGCCCCGCCAACGCCGCCGGCGCCACCGACGCCGGTGGGGTTGTGGGTGCCGATCCCGCCGGCGCCGCCCGCTCCGCCGACCCCCATCAACAAACCGGCGGCCCCACCATTGCCGCCCGCGGCGCCACCGGCCCCACCGGCCCCGCCGGCCCCGCCATTGCCGATCAACCCGGCAGCCCCGCCGTTGCCGCCGGCCTGGCCGGGCGCCCCTGCCGCGCCATTGCCACCGTTGCCGATCAACATCCCGCCCGCACCGCCATTGCCGCCCGGGGTGGTCGCGTTGGCCCCGTCGCCGATCAGCGGGCGCCCCAGCATCGCCTGGGCAGGCGCGTTGATCACCTCCAGCACGCTTTGCTGAAGGGTCTGCAGCGGAGATACGTTCGCCGCCTCCGCGGCCGCATATGCGCCGCCCGTCCGGGTCAAGTTCTGTACAAGCTCGTCATGGATCAGTGCGGCCTGCGCGGCGGCCGCCTGGTAGGCCTGGGCATGTTGACCGAACAGCGCCGCGATGGCCACCGACACCTCGTCCCGGGCCGCCGCCACTAGGCCGGTGGTCACCGATGCCGCCGCGGTGTTGGCTGTGCTCAGCGACGACCCGATGGAATTCAAGTTAGCGGCAGCCGATGCCAACACCTCGGGAGTGATGATCACGAATGACATTAGCGTTGCCTACTCTCCGAATGTGACGGGTGCGAAGCATCCCGGGTTTCATACACACCTCTTACGTGTGACGACAAAACCCAATGCAGGGCAGCGAGACCACTTCCGCACGAATGGCTACCCAGAGTCCTGCTCGACCGCTTCTCGCCTTGCGCGGCGCGTCATCACTCGTAGCGGTATGACAATTATTTGTCATCTTGATGACAAATAATAAGTGTACCTGAGAGCGGAAGGCGTGTACACGGATTCGGCAATCTTCACGAAAAGTCTCCGCGAGACGCCCCTCGCCTCGGTGCATCACGTATGTATGCCCGCGAAACGGGTGACCATCGTGAGGCATGGGGAGTGGGTTGTCGATGTCGTCTCGTGCCGAGGTCACCGCGACATTCCCTCGCCTCGCCGGCCGGGTCAATTCCAGGCAGGTGCTACAGCGGTATCGCTGGCAGCAGGGTGAAGCTCGGCAAGATGGTCTGAGTGAGGTGGATCGGCGGAACGACAATTAAGGGGCTGGTGAAGGCCCCAACCTGAATGCCGCCGAGCTCGATCTGCGGCAAAGTGGTGCCGGTGAGTGGTCCGATTGCGATGGGCGGAACGGTGATTTGGGGGAGGTCGAAGGTATTGAACGCGATGTTGCCGATGGCGAGATTCGATAGATTCAGCTGCAGGCCGGTGGGCAACTCGAGATTGATCGGGTTAATCGTGAAGGTCGGCAGGGTCAACGTCCCGAGTGTTCCGTCGATCACCAAGCTATATGGGCTGCCGACGTCGGTAGCGTTTACTAATGTCAAGGACGGGATTTTAGTTGCGGGAACCCCAAAGTGTACCTGTGTATGAAACGGGTTGGGTTCGATATTAATGTCGGCGCCTTGCATGCCGATGAATGCAAATGTGTCGAGGTCTAAGCCGAAAGTATTCACTGGATTGGCGGGGTTATATAGCGATATTTCAGGCAGGGCTATTCGTGGGATTTTGATCGTCGGTAGGCTAAAGTTGCTGACGGAGATCGCGGGCACCGTGAATGTGTCCACACTAATACTAGGCAATTGCGGTCTTATGCCGATACTTGGTATGTTAATTGCGCCGATGTTGATTCCGTTTACTTGAATGTTCGGTACGTCAATTTGACCCAGGCTGAACGGCGCCAGATTAATCGGTGGAACACTTATGGCGTTCAGGTTGAACGGGGGGAACGAGATTTGGGGAATGGTTATTTGCGGAACGTCGATGGTGGCAGTGACGGCCGGCGTGGTGATGGGCCCTAGGGTGGGGCCATCGGGTCCGGGGTTAATGAGGCCGGAGAACGGGTTTGTCCACTCGATGCCGATCCTCGGGATCAGCTTGAAGAAGTCGAGGTCGAGCGAACCGCCGGTTAGGGCGAGGGGATCGGGAGTGTTGAATCCGGCGATGTCGATGGCGCCGACGGCGATGTTGGGTATCTGGAATTGTCCAATGTCGATGGGGGGAACGATCACTGGGCCAAAGGTGATATCCGACACGCCGATCGACCCGATGTCGATCGTCACGCCGGGGTTGGTGAGGGTGATCTCGGGGGTTTGCCAAGAGGGAATGGATATATCCGGGATGGTGAACCCGGTGATTTCGATGGGCGGGAGGACGAAGCCGGTGTTTCCGGTGAACTGTCCGGTGCCGAGGTCGAAGTCGCCAATATATATTCCTGGCGTGGCCGTCGGCCCCTGTACTTCGATGGCGAAGTTAACGAAGATGGTGGATGGGATGTCCAAATTAATGAAGATACCTCCCGGACCATTAACTTCTATATTCGGGACGCCATTCAGCACTACGCTGACATAATTCAAAGAAGGATTGGCGCTCGTTAGCTGGCCCATATTACCGGGGATGTTGGAGCCACCAAATGGGATCCAGAATCCGCTTGCCGGTATTTGCACTGAAGGTAGGACAAGCGGGGACGTGGCGAGTTGCGGTGTGCTGAATCCGCCGAGAGTTATGCCCGGTATGGAAATGGCGGGAAAGCTAAACGACGGTATGGTCAGAATTTGTGCCGATATAGATATGGTTGTGGGCGGTAGGCTAAAACTGCCTATCGATATTTGGGGGATGTTGAGTTCGGGAATAGAGAAGCTCCCGATGCCTAAACCTAAAAGGTTTAACGTGGGTAGCTGAAGGTTAGGGATGCTTACGGGCGGAATGGTTATCGTGGGTATCTCGACGGCCACGGCGGGCTGCGGGCCGGTCACCGTGGGGGCGGACGCGGCCGCGGCGGCCTGAGCCGGCAGGTTTGCAAGGTTCGCCAGCGGTTGGACGATAGGCGCCAACGCCGCGGTGATGGCCGAAGACTCGCCGTGGTAGCCCACCATCGCGGCTATGTCCTGGGCCCACATCAACTCGTAGTCGGCTTCGGCGGCAAAGATGGCTGGCGTGTTGAGCCCCAGCAGGTTCGAGTTCACCAGCGCGACCAGTTGGTCGCGGTTGGCCGCGATCGCCGCCGGATACACCGTCGCCGCCTGCGCCGCTTCAAACGCCGCCGCAGCCGCCCGAGCTAGGCTGGCCGCCGTCTCGGCGTGCGCGCTGGCCGCGCTGAGCCACCCTAGGTGCGGCGCGGCGGCGGCCGTCATCGCCGCCGAGGCCGCGCCCTGCCACGCGTGGCCCGCCAGCCCTGAGGTCAACGACTCGAACGAAGCCGCCGCCGAGCTCAACTCTGCGGCCAGCCCATCCCAGCCCCCCGCTGCCGCTAACAGCGGTCCCGACCCCGCGCCAGTGAACATCTGCATCGAGGTGACCTCGGGCGGCAGCACCTGGAAACTCATGTGGATCCACTCCTTGTGTTCATGCAGGCGGGGTGGGATGAAGCCCCCCGGGGTTACATGGACACCTCGTTGCGTGTGGCCATAGACCAAATGCTCGGGCGGCGAGGCCATTCCCGCGCAGATGGAAAACCCGGAATCTTGCTCGACCGCTTCTCGCCTTGCGCCACCGCCATCAGATAACGATTATTCGTCATATTGATGGCAGATATTTAATCTACCTGATGGACGGAAACGCCCACAAGGGTTTCGGCGCGCCTGCACTTTGAGGAATCCCCGGTTTCATGCATACCTCGCTACGTGTGCGCCACGGCGATGCGGGCCAGCCTTCTTGTCGCCGGCATAGCCAACGCCCGCACTCGGGCCAGAACCGACTGCGCCGCCTTCCACAAGGGACTGTGGCGCCAAGTCTGGTCGAATAATCCCAACGAACGCCTAAACCGCGAAATCCGCAGGTGCGCAGACGTTGTCGGCAACGCCGCGCTGCCCCATCAGCCACCGACGGCCTGCAAGAATTGGAGCCCGCAACATGACCAACCCCATCGCTTGTGATCAACCGTTCGACCGGAATCGAATGGCAGCCGCCCCAAGGTACCTCGAGGGGCGGATCGTCAACCGCTGCGGTACAAGGTCTTTGCACCGCAGCTGAGCGTGCCTGCCGTCGCGCGGATCTCAGCTATATAGCGTTCGCGCTCCGATTTGCTGACTTCCGCGCGCAACGGCCCGAGCTGTAGTTCGTAACTCGCCTTGCCGTCGGCGAACACCGGAGCCGCCAGATAGCCGATCGACAGCGGCTGCGCAGACGCGAGTTGCTCTTTCGTGTAAGGGATTGGAGCGAGCTCGGCAAACAGCTTGAACATTTGCCGTCGCAGCGAGCTACGCTGCGGGTTCTCCGCCAGCAGTTCGGCTACCTCGCCGAGCAAGTCGAGCACCTTTGGGTCCGACTCGCCCAACCCGTAAACCGCCACGCGGGTCGTATGTATTTGTGACAGCACATCCTTGAGGATGCGCCGATCAGCCGGGCTAGCCGTGGCCAGCCACTCGCGGCGCGCGGGCAGATCACGGTGCGCAATCACCGCCGCGCAGGCAGGCGCGCCAACCGGCAAGCGGAGGCCGGCACCGACCCCGGCCGGCATCTTGCCCCTGCCGGGGACGCTGACGAGGAAGGTCATGTCAGTGGAACCGACCCAGGCCAGCGTTGCCCCGCAACCCGCGCGCTCCGCCAATTCCTCAAGCGCGTGGCTGATCTCGGCTGAAACCGGGAAGGCTCGGTGCACTGCGTCGGCCACGCCGATCAGCCCCGGACCCAAGGCGTATCTGCGATCCGATTGCCGAGTCACCCACCCGGCACGCTCAAGCGCTAGCAGGATCGATGTCGCGGTCGATCGATTGAGCTCCAGCCGGGAGGCGATCGACGCGACCGAATTCGGCTCATGCTGGGTCGCCAGCAGTTCGATGACTGCGACTACCCGATCAGTCGGCGGCGATCCGGGCCGCTGACTTGCGTCGGCTGGGCGGGGCTCGGCCATCTCGCTCCTCTTCAGCTGTGCCGGAAGTCACCGATCATACGTCAAATACTTGTCAGCTCACCTCGACGCCGCCCTAATTAAATCTTAGGCATGAAGAGGAACACGTTCGACGCTCACGGCACACTGAGTCGTCAACTGAGTAGGCCGCACGTCAAATCCGTTGCGCGTGTGTCGAATTGGCGGACGTTGCACGTCGATGACGCCGAAACTCTGGTAGCCGTCGCAGTGATCGCTAGAGGCGGCGAGCAAGCGTGTCGGCAGCGGCCACTAGGTCTGCTGCCCAACGCGCCCCAGGGCGTCGGCCCATCCGATCGACGGGACCGGACACCGATATCGCGGCCACTACAACACCGCGGCTATCGCGCACCGGGGCCGACACGCTTGCTACCCCGGCCTCGCGTTCGGCCACGCTCTGCGCCCAGCCGCGGCGGCGTACTTCGGCCAGCGCTCGGTCAGTGAACTTCGCATGAGGTAGCACGGCCTGCTGGGTGGCAATGTCGCTGTGAGCCAGCAGAACTTTGGCCCCGGAGCCCGCCGTCATCGGCAACCGGGCCCCGACCGGGACCGTATCGCGAAGGCCTGCAGTCGGTTCCAGCGCGGCCACACAGACGCGCAACGTACCTTCGCGGCGATAAAGCTGCACGCTTTCACCGGTGGTCTCGCGCAGCTGGGGTAGCACGGACGCACTGGCGGCCAGCAGCGGATCGTTGACATGGGCCGCAAGTTCGGTGACCGCAGGGCCAAGTCGCCAACGCCCCTCGTCGTCGCGGCCCAGCAGGCGATGAACCTCCAAAGCGGCCGCCAGCCGATACGCGGTGGCCCTGGGCAGACCGGTTCGGTCGCACAGTTCGGCCAGCCCGCAGGGGGATTCCGCGACCGCGTGCAGCACGCCCACGGCTTTGTCGAGTACGCCAATACCGCTATGCTGTCTCATAAAGAGATATTAGCGTCTCGCATTGTGAGATGACGCGGAATCGAGGCCACTTCGACATGGAAAACGCAACCGACAAGCCGCGCACGCTGGCCGAGAAGGTTTGGGACGACCACGTCGTGGTACGCGGCCAAGACGGTGCGCCCGACTTGATTTACATCGACCTGCACTTGGTGCACGAAGTGACCAGTCCGCAGGCTTTCGACGGTCTGCGTCTCAACGGCCGGAAGGTGCGACGGCCCGACCTAACAATCGCCACCGAGGATCACAACGTGCCCACCGTTGACATCGACAAGCCGATCGCCGACTTGGTGTCGCGCACGCAGGTGGAGACGTTGCGTCGGAACTGCGCCGAATTCGGTGTCCGGCTGCATCCGATGGGCGATATCGAGCAGGGCATCGTGCATGTCGTCGGACCGCAATTGGGTCTCACCCAACCGGGGATGACAATCGTGTGCGGCGACAGCCACACCTCGACCCACGGCGCATTCGGCGCGCTGGCGATGGGCATTGGCACCTCCGAGGTCGAGCATGTGCTTGCCACCCAGACGCTGCCGCTACGGCCGTTCAAGACGATGGCGGTCAATGTCGATGGGCAATTGCCCGAAGGAGTGTCGGCCAAGGACATCATTCTTGCGTTGATCGCCAAGATCGGCACCGGCGGCGGGCAGGGTCATGTCATCGAATACCGCGGCAGCGCCATCGAATCGCTGTCGATGGAAGGTCGGATGACGATTTGCAACATGAGCATCGAAGCCGGCGCCCGAGCCGGCATGGTGGCTCCCGACGACACCACTTACGAATTCATAAATGGCCGGCCGCACGCGCCGACGGGCGCCCAATGGGACGCCGCGCTCGCGTATTGGCAACAACTGCGCACCGACGATGGCGCCGTATTCGACACCGAGGTATATCTCGATGCCGCGTCATTGAGCCCCTTTGTCACCTGGGGAACCAACCCCGGCCAGGGCGTGCCACTGGACGCCGCCGTACCCGATCCCGAACTGATGACCGACGACGCCGAGCGACAGGCCGCCGAGAAAGCGTTGGCATACATGGACCTTCGCCCCGGCACTCCGATGCGCGATATCGCGGTCGACGTCGTATTCGTGGGATCGTGCACAAACGGCCGCATTGAGGACTTGCGGGTGGTGGCCGACGTGTTGCGTGGGCGCCAAGTGGCCCAGGGCGTGCGGATGTTGGTTGTTCCGGGATCGATGCGGGTGCGTGCGCAGGCCGAAGCCGAAGGTCTGGGAGAGATCTTCACCGCCGCGGGTGCCGAATGGCGGTTGGCCGGATGCTCTATGTGCTTGGGGATGAACCCCGATCAGCTCGCGCCCGGGCAGCGGTGCGCGGCGACGTCAAACCGCAACTTTGAAGGGCGGCAGGGCAAGGGCGGCCGAACACATTTGATGTCACCGGCGGTTGCCGCCGCTACCGCGGTGCGCGGCACCCTTTCCGCTCCGGCCGATTTGAATTGAACTGACCCGCACGAACCCAGAAGAACAGGGAGAGCATGGAAGCCTTTCATACCCACACTGGCATTGGTGTGCCGTTGCGGCGGTCCAATGTCGACACCGATCAGATCATTCCCGCGGTCTTTTTGAAGCGCGTCACCCGAACCGGTTTCGAGGACGGCTTGTTTGCGAGCTGGCGCTCGGATCCGGCATTCGTCCTAAACCTCAGCCCCTTTGATCGGGGTTCGGTCTTGGTCGCTGGACCGGATTTCGGCACCGGATCTTCGCGTGAGCATGCGGTGTGGGCACTCATGGACTACGGATTCCGGGCGGTTATCTCGTCTCGATTCGGTGACATTTTTCGCGGCAACGCGGGCAAGGCCGGGCTGCTGGCGGCCGAAGTCGACCAAGACGGTGTGGAACTTCTTTGGAAGCTCATCGAGCAGAGTCCAGGTTTGGAAATCACTGCCAATCTTCAAGATCGAAATATCACCGCGGGAACGGTGGTGCTGCCGTTCAAGATTGACGATCACACTGCGTGGCGACTGCTCGAAGGTCTTGACGATATAGCCCTTACGCTGCGGAAACTCGACGATATCGAGTCTTTTGAGGTGGCTTACCCGGACTGGAAACCGCGCACATTGCCCACCTCCTGAAGGGTCGAGCGAGCGGAATTTTCGTCGCTTGGAACCCTCTCCGGCGTGGGCAAGCCGGACCGATTTTGAGGTCGCGCCACCGGTCAAGGGCGGCAATCGGATTGCGAAAATTCGGATCGACGTGGCCTGAAATTGCGCGTGGCTCTTGGCAATTTGCCAGGTGAGGGTTTACCGTGTTCGCTAGTCGGTTCCAAAACGAGGACCACTAGCTTCGGAGGGATTGGATGAACAAAGCAGAGCTCATAGATGTGCTCACACAGAAATTGGGCTCGGACCGTCGGCAGGCCACCGCCGCCGTCGAGAATGTCGTCGACACGATTGTGCGTGCGGTACACAAGGGTGACAGCGTCACCATTACCGGGTTCGGTGTGTTCGAACAGCGCCGCCGCGCGGCTCGCGTGGCCCGCAATCCCCGGACCGGCGAAACGGTGAAGGTAAAGCCGACGTCAGTGCCGGCGTTCCGTCCAGGCGCCCAATTCAAAGCGGTTGTGTCTGGCGCACAGCGTCTCCCGGCGGAAGGGCCCGCCGTCAAGCGTGGTGTAGTGGCGAGTGCCGCCAAGAAGGCGGCAAAGAAGGCGCCGGCCAAGAAGGCCGCGACCAAGGCGCCGGCCAAGAAAGCCGCGACCAAGGCGCCGGCCAAGAAGGCCGCGACCAGGGCGCCGGCCAAGAAAGCCGCGACCAAGGCGCCGGCCAAGAAAGCCGCGACCAAAGCGCCGGCCAAGAAAGCCGCGACCAAAGCGGTGAAGAAGGCCGCCGCCAAGGCACCGGTGCGCAAGGCGGCAACCAAGGCTCCGGCTAAAAAGGCTCCGGCCAAGAAGGCCGCGAGCAAGGCTCCGGCCAAGAAGGCTACGGCCAGGCGGGGTCGCAAGTAAGTCAGTGAGCGCAAATACCCTTCGGGCGGCAGCGATGTCCCCGAAGGGTATTTGCGTGTTAGGCCCGCACGTTGGCCGCCAATGCGCCACCGATGTGGTCGGCGGCGATGAGCCGGCCGGCCGACAGCGATAGCACCCACGTACTGCCCTTGTGGTTGCGGGCTTTGTCGGGGCGCACGCCGTCGCGCTCACACCACCATGCGATCAGATCCGGAATTACTTTGCCCTGCGAGCAGATCACCGGTGTTCCTTCTTGCGAGGCGATCCGCAGAACTCGGTGGCGGCTGCGTTTGGGATTCTTGGCATAGGACTCCTCGGTGAGGGTGGGCTCGTTGCGAATCGGCACACCCAGTTCCGCGGCGAGCGGTTCCACCGTCTGATGGCAGCGCACCCTGTCGGCGGCATAGACGTCGGTTGCGCCGAACGCGAGCAGCTGTCCAACCAGTGCCTCCGCTTGCGCACGTCCCTTTTTGTCCAACGGTCGCTTGGTGTCGTCCCCGGAGTAGCGTGCCTTGCTACCCGCCGTGCCATGTCGCACCACCAGCACCGTGTGCGTGGCCGGCGGGTGTTTGGCAAACCGGCGCAAGACCTTTCGATCTTGGGCGTAGTCGAGCCTTCTCATCGCGTCGGCAACCGGCAACCAGATCAGGTCATCGACCTCGCTTCCCGGGACGAATGAGCCGCCGATGCTGCGCGCCGCCCAGTAGTGCACCTTCTTGAGGCCGCGAGAGTTTGAGTCGATCGGGTAAGCCACCATGGTGAGTCGCCTGCCGAGGTGTGCGTGGTGACCGGTCTCCTCGAGCACCTCTCGCACCGCGCCCACTGGCGCGGTCTCGCCCGGGTCGACTTTGCCCTTCGGCAGCGACCAGTCGTCGTAACGCGGGCGGTGAATCACCGCAATCTCGACCGATTTGCCGTTGCCGGGGCGCCACAACACGGCGCCGGCGGCATGCACGATCCGGGCCCCTGGACGTCGGCGGGCCGCCGAGTTTTGGATCGACACCTCAACTCCTGCAGGTCAATTCGGCCAGGGCCGGTCGCGGTCGTGGGTGTGGCCCGGAAACCCCGGAGGCACCACACAGTGTCAGGGGCTGGTGTGTCGCTCCATCAGCGATACTTGGTGGTCGCGCACGCTGCGACCTTCTTGGGGCGAAGCGGTCCACTGCCCGTCGGGGCCGAGCTCCCAGCAGCGGGTGGACGGGTCCAGCGCGGACTCGAATAACTCGTCGAGTTGTGCGGTCAACCTGGCGTCCTTGACTTGAACCATCACCTCGACGCGGCGGTCGAGGTTGCGGTGCATCATGTCGGCACTGCCGATCCAGAATTCGTCGATGGCGCGGAAGTGCAGGATCCGTGAGTGTTCCAGGAAGCGGCCGAGAATCGATCGCACGAATATGTTTTCGGAGAAGCCTTCCGCACCTGGGCGCAGTGAACAAATGCCACGCACCACCACTTCGACCCGCACTCCTTCCCGCGACGCGCGATACAGCGCGTCGATGACCTGTTCATCCACAAGGGCATTCATCTTGAGTCGGATATGACCGTTGCCGCTATCGCGGTGGGCGGCAACTTCCCGCTCAACGCGCTCGATGATGCCGGTGCGAATCCCATGCGGCGCCACCAAAAGGTTGCGATAGGACAGCTTGCGCGAATAGCCGGTGAGCGAATTGAACAAGTCCGTCAGGTCGGCTCCGATATCGGGTGCCGCCGTCAACAGGCCGACATCCTCATACAGCCGCGCGGTCTTGCTGTTGTAGTTGCCCGTCCCGATGTGGCAGTACCGCCGGATCGCCGAACCCTCCCGGCGCACCACCAACGATGTCTTGCAGTGCGTCTTGAGCCCGACGAGCCCGTACGCCACATGCACACCCGCCTGTTCCAGTGCACGTGCCCACCGAATGTTGGCCTGTTCGTCGAAGCGGGCCTTGATCTCGACCAGTGCCACGACTTGCTTTCCGGCCTCGGCGGCGTCGATCAGGGCGCGGACGATCGGCGAGTCGCCGGAGGTGCGGTACAGCGTTTGTTTGATCGCCAGCACATTTGGGTCGGCGGCGGCCTGCTCGATGAATCGCTGCACGCTGGTGGAGAACGAGTCGTATGGATGGTGCACCAGCACGTCGCCTTCGCGCAGTGTGGCGAAGATGCTCTTGGGTGTCTCGCGCTCGGCGAAAGCGGGATGGGTGGCCGGAACGAATGTCCGATCCTTGAGCGCCGGCCGGTCGATGCCGTAGACCTGCCACAGCGACGAGAGGTCGAGCAGCCCCGGCACTTCGATGACGTCACCGGGATGCACGTCGAGTTCGCGCAGCAGTAATTCCGACATGCTCTCGGTCATGTCGTCAGCGACCTCAAGCCGCACCGGCGAACCGAACCGGCGGCGGGCTAGTTCCCGTTCCAGCGCCTGCAACAGGTCCTCGTCGCGATCCTCTTCAACCTCGAAGTCGGCGTTGCGGGTGATGCGGAATGCATGATGTTCGACGATTTCCATCCCGGGGAAAAGCACCGGCAGGAAGGCCGCGATGAGCTCCTCCATGGGCAGGAATCGGAGGACGGCCTGGCCGTCGGTCCCATCGGCCCCTTCTCTATCGGTACGACTTTCCAGTTCGACGAAGCGATCGACGTTGTCGGGCACCTTGACACGTGCGAAATGCTGTGCGCCATCCTCGGGTTGCCGCACCGTGACCGCCAGGTTCAGACTCAACCCGCTGACAAATGGGAAGGGATGCGCGGGGTCGACGGCTAGCGGGGTCAGCACCGGGAAGACCTGGTCATTGAAATAGGTCGACAGCTGCTCGCGCTCGGCCTCGTCCAGATCGGCCCACGTAACGATGTAGATGCCTTCCTCGCCGAGCGCTGGCAGGACTGCATCAAGGAACACCCGTGCATGATGGACGGCGATCTGCTGGGTCTTCTCGCCAATGAGCCGCAGCTGCTCGCGCGGTGTAAGACCGTCGGACGAGCGGACCGACAACCCCATCTCGTCGCGGCGCTTGAGCCCGGCCACCCGAACCATGTAAAACTCATCGAGGTTGGAAGCGAAAATCGCCAGGAACTTGGCTCGCTCCAACAATGGCAATGAGTTATCGGCGGCCAGTGCGAGTACCCGCGCATTGAAGTCCAGCCAGCTCAGTTCGCGGTTGAGGTAGCGATCGTCTGGCAACAGGTCGCTGATCGTGTCGGCGGTCGCGGCGGGAGGTGCTGCCAGGGCAGAGTCGTCTGAGTCCCAGGCGTTCTCGTCGGTACGCACCTCAGCTTTGATATCGGTCACTCTGCGATCATTGCCTATTGCCCAGCAGTGCTGCCACCGCTCGGCGGACATCCATTTGCTGTTGGTCTGTCGTTCATCGTACGGACGCTCAGGCGCGCCCGCTAACGGCTCGCGCGGTTGCCGGGCCTACCCCGAGCCGACGAGCGGCCGTCAGGTCGGCGGGTGTGTCGACGTCACATCGCAGGCCAGGCCATGCGCCGGTTAGCTCGATAGCGCCTGAACGGCGGTGCCGCGCGGAGGAATCCGGACCGAACCGCGGGTCGAGCGCAGTTCCGAAGGCGCACAGCACGGCCGTTCCGGTGCCCAGCCGGTCCGCGACAAAACTGCGTTGATGATGGCGCGCGGCCGAGATCGCCTCGGAAAGCTCCTGTGTCTGCAGCGCAGGCAAATCGCCTTGTAACACAACGATATTGGCGAACGAATCGGCGACGACGCGTTCGGCGGCGACGATCGCGTTGTTCAGCGGGTCGGGATCGCCCTCCGGCGTCGGGTCGGCTAGTACGTCGGCTCCGAGCTCTGCCGCTGCAGCCGCCGCGGCCTCGTCGGGTGTAATGACGGTGATTGAGCGCAATGAATCTACGCGTGCAGCAGCGGTCAGGGTGTCCACCAGCATGGCTAGCACCACGTTTTCGCGGGTCTGTGCCGAGAACACCGGGGCCAACCTGGTCTTGGCGGCGGCCAACCGCTTTACGGCGATGATCAAGCCGACATCGCCCTGGGTGCCGCTCATGCTCACGAGCGTCACACTAGCGCGATGGTGACAACCGAGCGTCCAGCTAGCGTGACGATAGCCGGTCGCTGAACTAGGGTGTAGCGGCTGCAGATGCCGCGACAGACGACATGTGAGACGGATAGGAGCGGTAGATGGCCAGCACGGGAACCGTGGCGGTGATGGGCGCCGGTGCATGGGGTACGGCCCTGGCCAAGGTGCTCGCCGAGGCCGGTGGCCCAGAGGCAGCGGTCACGATGTGGGCGCGGCGGGCTGACGTGGCCAACCAAATCAACACCACCCGGTACAACTCCGACTATCTACCCGGCGCGTTGTTGCCACCCGGTATCCGTGCCACCGCTGATGCGGCTGAGGCGCTGCACGGCGCGTCGACGGTGATGCTGGGAGTGCCGGCGCAGACGATGCGTAGCAATCTCGAGCGGTGGGCGCCACTGTTGCCAGAGGGTGCGACATTGGTCAGCCTGGCCAAAGGCATCGAACTCGGGACGCTGATGCGGATGAGCCAGGTGATCGTGGCGGTGACGGGATGCGACCCCACGCAGGTTGCGGTGATTTCCGGGCCCAACCTGGCTAGCGAGATCGCCGAGTGCCAGCCCGCCGCGACGGTCGTCGCATGCAGCGACTCCGGTCGGGCCGTCTCCTTGCAGCGGGCCCTGAACAGCGGCTACTTCCGCCCCTACACCAACGCCGATGTCATCGGCACTGAAATTGGCGGGGCCTGTAAGAACGTCATCGCACTCGCTTGCGGGATGGCGGTCGGTGTGGGCTTGGGCGAAAACACCGCGGCGGCGATCATCACCCGCGGCCTCGCCGAGATCATGCGGCTGGGGCTAGCGCTCGGCGCCAAGGGTGCAACGCTGGCCGGCCTGGCGGGGGTGGGCGATCTGGTAGCCACCTGCAGCTCACCGCATTCGCGTAACCGATCGTTGGGCGAACGCTTGGGCCGGGGCGAGCCCATGGAATCGGCAATACATGGCCAGGACGGTCATGTCGTCGAGGGGGTGACGTCGTGCGAGTCCGTGCTCGCGTTGGCCTCCAGCTACGACGTGGAAATGCCACTCACCGACGCCGTGCATCGGGTCTGCCACAAGGGACTGTCGGTGAACGAGGCGATAGCCCTGCTCTTAGGGCGCAGCACCAAGCCCGAGTGACCGACGGCGTGAGTACCCGACCCGGTAGCCTCTTTTAACTGTGAATGCCAGCGACCGCCGTGGCGAGCGTATCCGAGTTGCCGTCGTGTTCGGCGGGCGCAGCAATGAGCATGCCATCTCGTGTGTGTCCGCGGGCAGTATCCTGCGCAATCTGGATCCGCAGCGGTTCGAGGTAATCGCCATCGGTATCACCCCGGAAGGTTCGTGGGTGCTCACCGACGGTGACCCCGACGCACTGGCAATCACCAACCGGCAACTGCCGGCCGTGAGTTCCGAATCGGGCACCGAGTTGGCATTGCCGGCCGACCCGGTGCGCGGCGGCCAGTTGGTGTCGCTACCGCCCGGCGCCGGTGAGGTGCTGGGCTCGGTCGACGTGGTGTTCCCAGTGCTGCACGGTCCGTATGGCGAGGACGGAACGATCCAGGGACTGCTTGAACTTGCCGGCGTGCCCTACGTCGGCGCCGGCGTGCTGGCCAGTGCCACGGGGATGGACAAGGAATTCACCAAGAAGCTGCTGCTGGCCGACGGACTTCCGGTTGGCGCGCATGCGTTGTTGCGTCCGTCGCGACCGACGCTGGGCCCCGGTGAGTGCGAGCGCCTGGGTTTGCCGGTTTTCGTCAAACCCGCACGGGGTGGATCGTCGATCGGTGTCAGCCGGGTGACGAGCTGGGATCAGCTGCCCGCCGCGGTCGCGCTGGCCCGTCGGCACGATCCGAAGGTGATCGTCGAGGCGGCGATCAACGGTCGCGAGCTGGAGTGCGGTGTGCTCGAAAAGCCCGACGGCACAGTGGAAGCCAGTACGGTGGGGGAGATCCGCGTGGCCGGTGTGCGCGGCCGCGAGGACGCCTTCTACGACTTCGCGACGAAATACCTCGACGACGCAGCCGAATTGGACGTGCCGGCCAAGGTCGACGACGATGTCGCCGACGCGGTGCGGCACTTGGCGATGCGGGCGTTCGCGGCCATCGACTGCCAGGGCCTGGCCCGGGTGGACTTTTTCCTCACCGACGACGGCCCGGTGATCAACGAGATAAACACCATGCCGGGATTCACCACCATCTCGATGTACCCGCGGATGTGGGCGGCCAGCGGCGTGGACTACCCCACCCTGCTGGCGACGATGGTGGACACGGCACTGGCCCGCGGCGTGGGCTTGCGCTAAGCCAGATGGTGCCGACCCGCCGCGCCCGGCGCTAGCGCCGCGCTTGCGATCGGCACTAAGCCAGATGGTGCCGACCCGCCGCGCCCGGCGCTAGCGCCGCGCTTGCGATCGGCGCTAAGCCAGATGGTGCCGACCCGCCGCGCCCGGCGCTAGGGCGCGGGCGCCGGATTGATCGGCACCGCGGCGATGGTGCGGTCGATTACCTCTGACAGCTGCTGGATCGGGGTGGGCCCGGATCCAGCCGGCAGCGTCAGTGCCACGTATACCGGACGGTCCACGCAGTACCAGGTGGATCTGTTCTCGCCGGATTTCCCGGAGATCTCGAACCACTGCACCCGGTCGACCATCTGGATCGGAGAGCCCACCACGAAGTCGGCGGGGCGCTCGAGTCCGCAGCGCATGACCACGGGTTCACTGTCGCGTCCGGTGCGCCAGGCGCTGGTCCCTTCGGGGGCCGGCGCCGCGATGGATGCTCGCCGGTAGTCCCCGAGTTGCTGGGGCAACGCCGTTATGAGCGCTTGGCATGCGGGAGTCGTGGCCTGCGGCGCGGACACCGCGGGCACGGCGATCGGTTGCTGCGCAGAGTGGCGGGTGGCCGCGATCACCAGGATTATCCCGATCGCGAGCACGGCCAGCGCGACGGCGGCGATTATCAGGACGCGTGGCGGCCCGTCGGACTCGGGCACCGGCCACCTCCGATCTCATAGACTGGCGCGCGGTCCAACTTACGGAGGCGGCGTGAGCGACGACGCATCGGGTGAGTCCCCGACGCTGGCCCAGTTCGGTGAGTTCGCGGTTATCGACCGGTTGGTGCGCGGCCGCCGACAGCCCGCTGCCGTTGCAATCGGCCCCGGTGACGACGCGGCGGTCGTATCCGTCAGCGATGGTCGCAGCGTGGTATCGACCGACATGTTGGTGCAGGATCGGCATTTTCGGCTCGACTGGTCGAAACCTCACGACGTCGGCCGCAAGGCGATCACCCAGAACGCGGCCGACATCGAGGCGATGGGCGCGCGGCCCATCGCGTTCGTGGTGGGTTTCGGTGGACCCGGCGATACACCGACTGCTGAGCTGGCCGGACTGGTCGACGGAATGTGGGACGAGGCAGAGCGAATCGGCGCCGGTATCGTCGGCGGCGATCTGGTCAGTTGTCCGCAGTGGGTGGTGTCGGTGACCGCGCTAGGTGACCTTGGCGGACGGGCGCCGGTGTTGCGTTCGGGTGCCAGAGCCGGCTCGAGGCTTGCCGTCGCCGGCGAACTGGGTCGTTCTGCTGCCGGATATGCGCTGTGGCACAACGAGATTGAGGGATTCGACGAGTTGCGGCGGCGCCATCTGGTGCCGGAGCCGCCCTATGGCCAGGGCGTTGCCGCCGCGGTCGCCGGGGCCCAGGCGATGATCGACGTCTCGGACGGCCTGATCGCCGACCTACGGCACGTCGCAGCGGCATCCGGTGTGGGTATCGATGTGTCCACGGCGGCCTTGGCGGCCGACCACGGCGCGCTGACCGCCGCTGCCGCCGCCGTCGGCGCCGATCCGTGGCCGTGGGTGCTGGGCGGGGGCGAAGACCACGCCCTGGTGGCCTGCTTCAGCGGACCGGCGCCGACCGAATGGCGCGTGATCGGTCGCGTACTCGACGGGCCGGCCCGGGTGCTGGTCGACGGCGAGGAGTGGGGCGGGTACGCGGGATGGGAATCTTTCCGCCCGTGAGTTACCGCCCGAGCGTGCGCAGAATGCCAGTCCATGCGGCGTGTCGCTGCACAAACACGCACGCTCGCGGGCAAAAAAGTAGGGTGACGCGGTGACCGTCTACGCGATCGCCCAGCTGAGATTCTCCGACCGGACGGCCTATGACCGCTATCAGGCGAAGTTCATCGAGGTCTTCCGACGTCATGCGGGAACACTGCTCGCGGCCGACGAGTCGCCAGAGGTGGTGGAAGGGGAGTGGGACCGCGACAAGGTGGTGCTGATGTCTTTTCCCGATGAGGACGCATTCCGCGGCTGGGCGCAATCTGCTGAATACCAAGAGATTTCGAAGGACCGCCGTGCGGGAGCCGACACGGTGGTACTGCTGGCGAAGGGACTGGGATGACCGCGCGTCCGTTGAGTGAACTCGTCGAGCAAGGGTGGGCGGCCGCGCTGGCGCCGGTGACTGAGCAGGTGGCCCAGATGGGACAGTTCCTGCGCACCGAGATTGCGGCCGGGCGCAGGTATCTACCCGCTGGTTCGAATGTGTTGCGCGCCTTCACTTTTCCGTTCGACGAGGTACGCGTCCTGATCGTGGGGCAGGACCCGTACCCTACGCCCGGACATGCGGTAGGTCTGAGCTTCTCGGTGGCACCCGACGTCCGGCCGCTACCACGCAGCCTGGCCAACATCTTCGACGAGTACACCGCCGACCTGGGCCATCCCCAGCCCTCGTGCGGAGATCTGTCGCCGTGGGCACAGCGCGGTGTGCTGTTGCTGAACAGGGTGCTCACGGTGCGCCCCAGTAACCCGGCGTCGCATCGAGGCAAAGGCTGGGAAGCCGTCACCGAGTGCGCGATCCGTGCATTGGCCGCGCGTTCAAAGCCGTTGGTGGCGATCTTGTGGGGCCGCGACGCGTCGACGCTCAAGCCGATGCTGGCCACAGGCAATTGTGTCGCGATCGAGTCGCCGCACCCCTCACCACTGTCGGCGTCGCGCGGGTTCTTCGGCTCGCGGCCCTTCAGCCGCGCCAACGAGCTGCTCGCCGGGATGGGCGGCGATCCCGTCGACTGGCGGCTGCCGTGACCGAGATGAGGGCGTTGCGCGCGCATCGTCGGGGCGGCCCGGAGGTGCTCACAGTCGAGCACGCGCCGGTGCCGGTGCCTACCGCCGGGGAAGTCTTGGTGGCGGTACATGCCGCTGCCATCACCTTCGACGAATTATCGTGGGAGGAAACCTGGACCCGCGCCGGTGCCAGTCGGACTCCGACCATCGTGTCGCACGAAGTGTCGGGTGTCGTTGCCGATATCGCCCCGGATGTAACGGATTTCAAGGCCGGCGATGCGGTCTACGGACTGATCCAATTCGACCGTGACGGTGCGGCAGCCGATTTCGTCGCAGTGCCAGCGGCCGACCTGGCCGCCAAGCCGGCGACGGTTACGCACACGGTTGCCGCGGCCCTGCCGTTGGCCGGGCTGACCGCGTGGCAGGCCCTGGTCGACCACGCCGCGGTCCAGCCGGGCGAGTCGGTGCTGGTGCTTGGTGGGGCTGGCGGAGTCGGTGCGCTGACGGTACAACTTGCCGCCCGCCTCAACGCGCACGTCGCCGCGACCATCCGCAGCGATGCCGGTGACCTGGTCCGCGGCTTTGGTGCGCAACGGGTAATCGATGTGCGCAACGAAGCGTTCGATGAAGTCGGCGCCACCTTCGATGTGGTCATCGACACGGTCGGCGGACAGACGCTTGACCGATCCTTCGCCGTTCTGCGCCCGGGCGGACGGTTAATCACCTTGTCGGCGCCCCCGCCGGATGGCAAAGCCGACGAATATGGCGTCACGGCAACATTTTTTATTGTCGCGCCCGATCGACGGCAACTCACCGAACTCGCGGCGCTGGTCGATGGTGGCCGGCTGCACGTGGAAATCGCGCGGACCTTTCCCCTCGACCATGGCCGCGAAGCATTTGAAAGCGGCCGGCGCCCGGGTCGGCGCGCCGGCAAGACCGTCCTGGTGGTGAGGGATTAGCCATGTACGACCTCGACGCAACGATCCGGCTGCGGTGTTCGACGCGGATGTTCCTACCCGACCCGGTTCCACAACACCTGGTCGAGGAGTCACTCGAGCTGGCAGTGCGCGCGCCGTCCAACTCCAACGCGCAGCCATGGCACCTCGTCTTGACCTCTGGCGCCGCTCGGGAGCGACTGGTCGCGGCCATGCTGGAGAAGGCGAGGTCCGAACCCCCGAACGTTCCGGAATTGCCGGCCGCGTTTGCTCACCTACGACGTGAGTTGGGCGCCCAGGTGTATGGCTCGATGGGCATCGCCCGCGACGACGCCGAGGCCCGGCGCATTGCCGTGCTGCGCAATTGGGAATTCTTCCGTGCCCCGGTGGGAGCGGTCGTGTCGATGCACCGGGATTTCGGTCTGGTCGACAGCATGGGTGTCGGCATGTTCTTGCAGACTCTGTTGTTGGCTTTGACCGCGCGCGGGCTTGGCACCTGCGTTCAGGTTTCGATCGCCGGCTATCCCAACATTGTCCGCAAGCAGCTGGGCATAGCCGCCGACATGACCATCCTGTGTGGTCTGGCGATCGGCTACCCGGACCCGGACTTCCCCGCCAACTCGCTGCGTGTTGGGCGCGACAGCATGGACAAGCACGTGGTATTCCTCGACGAGTAGGACATCAGCGGGTGATCATCGGCAGCAGATAGGTGCGCACGTATGCGCGGGTGTCGTCGATGGTGGCGAGGTTGATGCTGGTGTGTGGGGTGACGATGAACGAAAGCGTGAGTCGAGCGTGCAGCTCCGCGACGGTGCGCAGGTGCCGCTCCTGTTCGGGTGTAATGGGGTTCGCGCCGTAGAGCTCGGTGCGCAATTGGGACGCTGACTGGTCGGTAGCGAAATCGAGGATGGCGCCGGCGTCGATGGTCAGGCTGGGCAGGATCGTCTCGGGCTCGGTGCGAAGTAGCTTTCGCAGCAGGGCGTGCTCCCGCAGGAAGGTCACGGTGAACACGGTGCCGTAAACCAGGCGGTCTTCCAGGGTGGTGCCCTGTGCCCGGGCCGCTGCGCTGCCGTCGAGGTAGCGGTGTGCCTCGGCGAGAACGAGGGCGTCGATGAGGGCGGCCTTGGTCGGGAAGCGGCGATAGACCGTGGCGCGGCCCAGACCGCTGCGGCGGGCGATGTCTTCCATGGTGGTGCGGCGGATCCCGACGAGTTCGGCCTGCTCAAGTGCGGCGTCCAGGATGCGAGTGGTGATTTCGTCGGGGTTCTGTAGCTGGGCAAGGACAGCGGGATCGGGCGTGGTCAGGCGTCGAACGAACGCTGCCGTTCGGGTCGCGGTCACGTGGATGCTCCTTGCTTGCTTGGGTTGCTCACCGTATCGTGAATCATACGAGACAATTATCGTAAATATGTCTCTTATGCCTCAAAAGATTTACGGGGGTTGATATGGGCGTCGGACTGTGGGCTAGATGGCTGGCCATGCATGGCATACCCCGCGCGTTCATGAAGATCCGAGCGCGACGGGGCGATCCCTTGGCCCGGCTAATTGTCGGTGATGGGCGGCGCCAGGATCCGTATCCACTGATGGAGGAAATCCGCGCGCGCGGACCGTTGGTGCGCACACCATTCACCTGGGTTAGCGTCGATCACCAGATTTGTCGGCAAGTATTGCGAGACAAACGCTTTGGTGTCACAGCGCCGGCTATGATGGACCTGCCGCGCCCACTGCGGGCGCTGATCACGCGGACCGACCCCGGCGTTGCCAACCCCGTCGAACCGCCGGCCATGGTGATCGTCGACCCGCCCGAGCACACCCGCTATCGGCAACTGGTGGCACGAAGCTTCACCCCACGCGCAATCGACCAACTCGACTCTCGGGTCGCCGAAGTGACCCAGGACCTCGTCGAGAAGCTCGCCCGCACAACACATCCCGATCTCATCGCTGACTTTGCTGCGCGGCTGCCGGTCGCGATCATCGGCGAGATCCTCGACCTCGCTGCCGATACCCATCCGCGGATGCTGGAATGGGGGCACAGCGGCGCTCCACTGTTAGACCTGGGGATCGGCTGGAAGACCTACCGGCACGCCATCGATAGCCTGCGCGGCGCCGATCGCGAGCTGCGGGATCGCTTCCATGAACTGCGCGCCGGCACGGCCGGCGACACCCCGTTCAGCCGGCTGGCCGCCGACGGCACGTTGACCGACCGCGAGTTCACCGCCAACGCCGCGCTACTGGTAGGTGCCGGGTTCGAAACCACCGTCAACTTGATCGGCAACGGCATCGTCGTGCTGCTGCAACACCCCGAGCAGCTGGCACAGCTACGCGAGGACCCGGATTTGTGGCCCACCGCCGTCGAGGAGATTCTGCGCTACGACAGTCCGGTGCAGATGACCGCCCGAACCGCACACTGCGATGTTGTGCTCGCGGGACAACGCGTCGCCGCCGGCGACATGGTGGCGCTGCTGCTCGGCGGCGCCAATCGCGACCCACACGTGTTCGCCGACCCCAGCCGCTTTGACATCACCCGCGCCAACGCGCGCGAGCATCTGGCGTTTGCGTCCGGCATCCATGCCTGCATCGGTGCCGCGCTGGCCCGCATCGAAGGAACCACCGCGCTGCGGGCCCTGTTCGAGTCCTTTCCCGAACTGCGGCTCACCGCGCCCCCACAGCGGCGGGCGTTGGCCAATCTACGCGGATTCACGCATATGCCAGCACAACTCGGCAGCAGCCGGACCACGCCAGCCGGGCTGCCGGCTTGACCGGATCAACGCGGTGCGACGATGCCGTTGTCGTAGGCGTAGACGATCGCCGCGGCGCGGTCACGCAGGTCGAGCTTTCCGAAGATCCGGCCGATATGGCTCTTGACCGTGACGCCTGAGATACCGAGTTCGTCCGCGATCTCTTTGTTGGAAAGGCCTTTTCCGATAAGCGTGAGGACGTCGAGCTCTCGGGTGGTCAGCTCGGCGATGTCACCGCCCGGTTTTCCATCAGGACCTCGGCCTGCCTTTCGGTAGGTGCTGAGCACGCGTGAGGTGACCGCCGTGTCCAGATAGCTGTCTCCTCTCGCGACAGCCCGGACTGCGCGAATCAGCTCCTCGGCCGGAGAGTCCTTGAGCACGAAGCCGGCCGCGCCCGCCCGCAGAACCCCGGACAATAACTCGTCCTCGTTGAAGGTGGTCAGTGCGAGCACCGGCGGCGCTCCATCCTGCCCCCCAACCAATCTCCGCGTCGCCTCGATGCCGTCGACGCGTCGCATTCGCAGGTCCATCACGACGACGTCGGGTCGGTGCCGGGCCACGGCCGCTGGGACCTCGTCACCGTCGGCGCATTCGGCGACGATGTTGAAACCGTCCTTGCGGCGCAGGATTCGGCGCAGCCCGGAGCGCACCAGATCCTGGTCGTCCACGAGCAGCACGGCGATCTCGGGTGCGTTGTCGGTCACAGGGATCATGGCGTGCACCGCCATGGGCGCCAGCCGGTGTCGCTGTCATGCAGCGGTATTTCGGCGCACACCGACCACCCGTCGGGTGTCGGGCCGACATCGATGGCTCCGCCGAGCAGCTCGACCCGTTGGCGCATGCCGCGTAGACCGCGACCCTCCGGCGATTTGGCGGCGGCTACCGCGGCCGGTAATCGATTATTGACGGTCAGCCTTGCTAGGCGCATTGAAATATCAAGCACCACAGTTGATTTGGAATCGGGAGCGTGTTTGGCGACGTTGGCCAGCGATTCCTGGGTGATGCGGTACAGCGCTAGGCCGACCGCTGCCGAGACGTGCTGGGTGCTTCCTTGGAGACGCAGTGCGACGGACAGGCCGGCCCGCTCGAAATCCTCTACGAGGACACTGATGTCGTCGATACCGGGTTCGGGCGTCCATTGCGCGGTCTTCGCTGGAGAACTGTCAAGGAGGCCCACGGTGCGACGGATGTCGGCCATCGCCTGCCGGCCGAGTTGCTCTGCCTGTTCGAGCGCCTCCACGGCGTCGTCGACGTCGCGATCCTGCTGCAGCACCCGCCGGGCTCCGGTCACATGCAGCAGCGTGACGGTAAGCGAGTGGGCGATGACGTCGTGCACTTCACGCGCGATGCGCCGGCGCTCGTCGGCCGCCGCGTGCTCTGCCAGCGCCTCGTGGGCCAGGATTTGTTCGGCCAGCAGCCTGCGCTGGGTGTTCATGAGGTAGCCGATCAGCCAGCCGCCCGCAACGAAACCCAGGTACAGCACCACCGGATCGAGGCGGTCTAGCGCCGCGGCGGCGAGCAACAACGCGGTCGCCGACATGGCGGCCAGGAACCCCCCGACGCCAGAGGTCAACGTCCCGACAACGCCGACCATCAGCACCAGCAATGCCGGGGCGAAATCGGCGTGAACGTGCGTTGACGTGGCGAACAGCATCACCGCGGTGGCCGCGGACCAGGTCGCCCACAGCAGCACGGGGCCGAACTTCATGTTGAAGAAATAAAACGCCAGCGCCGGCGAGACGGTCATCGCGAACGCAACCAGGGTCACCGGAAGGTCGACAGCGGGTCGCTGCAGTGTCGCGAGCAATCCGCCGAATAGCAGCATGGCATCGGTGATGATCACGAACGACCACGTGATCCCGACGGGGATCAGTTCACCCCGTCGGCGTAGCTGTTCCCGCAGGTAGCACGCTGCGGTATCGAACACTTTTCAATCGTAGGACTGCACGGCGTCCGGTCACATCCTGCTGGGGTCGGCACCCGCCTCCGCCCGTGGTAGGAGACGAAGACCGAACCCTGGCACGACGCGCGGAAGTGGTGTGACTTCCTAACGTTCGACTCATGACATGGACACTTCTGCACGACCGCATGGCATTTATGGCCCAATTGATCCGAGCCGCCGAGACCGACCCAGAGGCAGCGCTGGCAGAGCTTTCCGAGCCTTCCGGGGCAGCCAGAGCTTCCGAGGTGTCGCGGCTGTTCGGTGATGAGGAGGGATTATTGCTCTCGCTCCGGCAGCGCTGGCTGACGATGTTGGCCGCGAAGCTGGATCAGGCTGCCTACGATGGCGCTACCGCCGAACAGGCCAGAGCCGACTTGGAGACCGCGCAGCCCGGCCTGCATGCGCTGCTGGAGATTGCGGCCCGGCGATCGCTGCGAGTGCGAGCGCTGTCTCGCGGCGAGCAGCAGGCGATGGACCTGTTTGACGGATCGACGAGTGATCGCCAGACCGTTGCATGAAGGCCGATCCGCGATCCTGATCGTCGGCCTCTGGGTTGTAGCGGCAGCCGTGGGCAACTTGGTTGTGCCGCAACTGGAGCGGGTCGTCGACTCGCACTCCAGATCTTTCATGCCTCACGACGCGCCGAGCTTGATCGCCGCCACCCACGCCGCGCAATTGTTTGCTCAGACGCCGAGCAACAATTTCGTTTATCTTGTGCTGGAACGAAACACCCCGCTAACGGCGCGCGACCGCCAATTCTACGACGCGCTGACGGCCGCGCTGCATGCCGATCGGCGCCACGTGTACTCGCTAACGGACCTGTGGTCACAACCCGCGACCGCCGCAGGCGCGCAAAGTTCCGACGGGTGCGCCGTCACCATGATGGTCCGGCTCGCCGGAATGCTCGGCACGTCGCAGGCGCGCGATTCGGTGAACTCCGTGCGCGACACCGTCACCGGACTGTCACCACCGGACGGCCTGGCGGTCCACGTCACGGGTCCGGGAGCCACCATCGTGGACGAATTCGCCGCGATCGATCGGCAGATGCTCGGGATCACTGCTGCCACAGTCGTTCTCATTCTGTTCTTGTTGCTCGTGGTGTACCGGTCACCAATCGCTGCGGCGATCCCGCTGGCATCGGTCGGTCTCGGCCTGGTCGTGGCTCGGTCCGTCGTTGCCGCGCTTGGACAGTTCGATGCTGTTGAGGTGTCGCTGTTCTCGGTGGCGCTCATGGCGGCCATGACGCTGGGCGCGGGCACCGACTATGGGATCTTTCTCATCGGCCGCTATCACGAAGGCCGGCGCCGGGGCGTGGCGCCGACTCGGGCGCTGAGCGAGGCTTACCGCGCCGTAGCGCCGGTGGTGGTCGGATCGGCATTGACGGTGTCGGTGGCGCTTGCATCCCTGGGCTTCGCCGAGGTGAGCATGTTCCGTAGTACCGGGATACCTTGCGCCATAGCGATTCTCGTGACAATGACGGCGGCGCTGACGCTGACGCCTGCGCTGATGGGTCTTTCGGTGCGACGTGGATTTCTCGAACCGCGACCGTCGACGACGGCGCGATCCTGGCGTCGCGTCGGCGCCACGGTGGCACGCTGGCCTGGGCCGATTCTGGTGACCGCGGGCGCGACCACCCTAATTGCGGCGTTGCCACTGGCGGACGTGCGGGTCGGCTGGAACGAACCCGCAGCCACGCCGTCGAACACCGACTCCAGCCGCGGCTACGTCGCCGCCGACCGGCACTTTGCGGCCAATAGGTTGCTACCCGATGTCGTCACCATCCAGGCCGACCACGACCTGCGCAATCCAGCGGGACTGATCGCCATCGAACGAATCACCAGCCAGGTCATGGCAATACCGGGTGTGCGGACGGTACAGTCCGCGAGTCGTCCCGACGGCCGGGTTCCCGATGAGGCGACGTTGAGCTATCAGGGCGGCGTGGTTGGCCGTCAATTGGGCGAAGCGATCGATTCGCTGACCCAGCGACTCGGCCGGATCGCCGAACTGGACGCCGCGTTGGCACAGACGCAATCGGCGGTGCGCCGACTCGGCTCCGGACTACAAGGCGGCAGTGCGGGAATCGCCGAGATGTCCGCGGCTGCGACCGACATGCGATCCGGTCTGGATGGTGTACAACGCACTGTCACAACGGTTTCGAGCTACCTTGACCCATTGCGGGACTTCGTTGCGCGAACCCCGGACTGTGCCGCGAATCCGCTCTGCTCACCGGTCGAGCGACTGCTGGAACCCGTTGACGGTCTAATGCGGACCACGACGCAACTCGGTGACGGCGCCGCGAAGCTCAGCGGCGGGTCGGCAACGGCCTCTCACGCGATGGCGGGGCTACCGCAGGCCGTGTCGTCGATGAATGACGCACTGGCGCAAGCACGTTCGGCCACCCACGAGTTGCAGGGGCTGGCCCAAACGATTGGGCCTGCGCTGCGTCAGCTGACCGATTATCTCGCCGAGATCGATGCGCAATTCCGAGGCAGCGCCGCGGCGGGTTTCTACATGCCGCAGCGAGCGTTGTCCGATCCGCGGTACCTTGCCGTTCTGCGCAACCTGGTTTCCGCGGACGGTCACGCAACCTATCTGCTGGTCTATGGCGACGATGACGAGTGGGGGAGCGCCGGCGCCCAACGGGCCGAGCAGGTGCGCGTCGCGGTCAGGGAAGCAACGAAAGAGGGCGCCCTGATGCCAACGGGGGTCGATCTGGCCGGTGTCGGGCCCGCGACGGCCGACCTGCAACGGTCTGTCACCCGCGACACCGCATTGCTCGTGGCTGCCGGGCTGGTCCTGATCTTCCTGATTGTCGCGGCGATGTTGCGCAGCCCGATCGCTGGACTGGTGGTGGTTGGGACCGTCGTCGCGTCTTTCGCATCGGCGCTCGGCGTCAGTGTGCTGATCTGGCAGTACCTGCTTCATCAGGACCTGCACTGGGCCGTTGCACCGATCGCGTTCATGGCACTGATCGCCGTCGGCTCGGACTACAACCTACTGTTGGCGCTGCGGATCAAGCAGGAGGCTTTTTCGGGGGCGCGTACTGGTCTCAAAACGGGCATCATCCGGGCGTTTGGCGGCACCGGGGGCGTGGTGACGACGGCGGGCATCGTCTTCGGGCTCACCATGTTGGCGCTGCTGGGCAGCAGCGTGCTCAGCATCGCCCAGGTCGGCACCACCATCGCGGTCGGATTGCTGGTGGACACCCTCGTCGTTCGTGCCCTCGTCGTGCCGTCCATAGTTGCGCTGTTGGGCCGGTGGTTTTGGTGGCCAGCTGGCCTGCCCACGAGGCCAGTGGCGCGGGCGAAAGCGGAGCCGAGCGATTCGAGGGTGGCGCTCAGCGTTCGCCGAAACTGAAATTACGTACACCCAAAGCGGCGTGTCTTGTACGTAGCTGCAGTGTCGCGGTACAGCTAAAGCTAGCCGCGGGTGACCTTGCCGGCCTTGATGCAGGACGTGCAGACGTTGAGGCGCTTCTTGTTGCCGCCCGGACGTGCCGCGGCGTGCACGGTCTGGACGTTAGGGTCCCACCGGCGGCTGGTGCGGCGGTGGGAGTGCGACACCGACTTGCCGAAGCCGGGGCCTTTCCCGCAGATATCGCACACAGCGGCCATTGTTCAAGCTCCTCAAGTCTCTTGCCGGACGACAGCCCAGGATAGCTGCTGTCGCAGGCGAGCACCAAAACGATGCACCGGCGGCGCTCATGGCCTGTGCTGTCACCGCGTCTGGCTAGGCTCAATGCGCCGGCTAGAGCCGGCTAGAGCCCGGCTAGGGGAGGTGCGGTCAGGTTGGGCACGGCGGATCGACTGCTGGACGCCTCGGCGCTGCGGGACTGGGCGCACGCGAGCGTCAGCGACCTGATTACCCACATTGACGAGATCAACCGCCTGAACGTGTTCCCGGTTGCCGATTCCGACACCGGCGCAAACATGCTGTTCACCATGCGTTCCGCGGTGGCCGAGGCCGATGCCGGCGGTTTGCGGACCGGCGGGGATGTTGCCCAGGTAGCGGCCGCGCTGTCCGCCGGGGCGCTGAGTGGAGCACGCGGCAACTCCGGGGTGATCCTGTCCCAGATCCTGCGCGGCATCGCCGACGTGACCGCGTGTGCGGCCGCGGACTGCGGCGGTGTATTGACCGCGGTCGATGCTGCCGTCCTCGGCGCCGCACTGTGGCGCGGCGTCGACTTGGTCATCGCGTCGATGGGCGGCGAGGAGGTCCCCGGAACCATCGTCACTGTGCTGCGCGCCGCCGCGTGCGCGGTCGAACGCTGCGCCAACGGCGGCGAGGCCTTGGCCCGGGCGGTCACCGCCGCCGGTGACGCGGCGGTCGTCGCGCTGGAGAAAACCCCCGAGCAGCTCGATGTGCTTGCCGAGGCGGGTGCGGTCGACGCCGGCGGGCGGGGCCTGCTGGTCATGCTGGACGCGTTGCGTGCGACGATCACCGGACACGCGCCCGTCCGGTCGGTGTATGAGCCGGCGCCGCGCCCGCAGCCGGACGACGCGACAACACACGTTCCGTTGCGAAGTCGCGTGCCGCAATTCGAGGTGATGTACCTGCTGGCCGGCTGCGATGCCGGGGCGGCGGACACGCTGCGAAATCGCCTCGAGCACTTGGGCGAATCGGTGGCGATTGCGGCAGCTTTGTCCGACAGCTACTCGGTGCACGTCCACACCGACGACGCCGGTGCCGCCATCGAGGCAGGACTGGCAGCGGGACGACTCAGCCGCATCGTGGTCTCGGGGCTGAGTTCGGGCGTCTCCGGACTGCCGGCGGGCAGCTGGACGCGGGAACGCGCCGTGCTGGCCGTCGTCGACGGCGATGGTGCGGCCGATTTGTTCTCGGGGGAGGGCGCCAGCGTGCTGCGACCGAGCCCCGAGGGCGACATCAGCGCCCACCAGTTGGTGCGGGCCGTGGTAGACACCGGCGCCGCGCAAGTGATGGTGCTGCCCAACGGGTATGTGGCCGCTGAGGAGCTGGTTGCGGGCTGCACAGCGGCGACCGGCTGGGGCGTCGACGTGGTGCCCGTGCCGGCCGCGTCGATGGTGCAGGGGTTGGCCGCGCTGGCCGTGCACGACCCGGGCCGCCAGACCGTCGACGACGGCTACGCCATGGCCCGCGCCGCCGGCGCCGCTCGACACGGATCGGTACGCATCGCCGCGCAACGGGCGTTGACCTGGGCCGGCACCTGCGAGCCGGGCGATGGCCTAGGCATCGCCGGCGACGAGGTGGTGATCGTCGCCGACGATCTGCCCGCGGCGGCGATCGGTCTGCTCGATCTGCTGTTGGCGTCGGGAGGCGACTTGGTGACGGTGCTGGTAGGCGCCTGCCTGGACGAAATTGCGGCCGCCGACATTGCTGGCATCCTGGAACGGCATGTGCACGACCATCACCCCGGCACCGAGCTGGTCACCTACCGCACCGGACATCGGGGTGACGCGTTGCTGATCGGAGTTGAGTAGCCGTGGTGTCACTAGGCGATCGACTGGATAACGTCTTGGGCGCCAAGGCTGCTGTGCCCCTCGACGAGGAGTTCGGCATCCGGACCGTCGACGATCTGTTGCGGCACTATCCGCGCAGCTATACCGAGAGCGCTTCGCGCCTCGGCAGCGAGCGCCCGGAGCCCGGAGAGCACATCACCCTGATCGACACGATCACCTCAGCGGTGATGCAATCGGCGAAAAGGGACCCGTCGAAAAAGTTTCTGCGCGTCACCCTGGGCTCTGCCCGCAACAAGGTGACCGCCACGTTCTTCAACCCGAGGTTCATCAGCAAGGGGCTGACCAAGGACACGAAAGTCATGCTGTCCGGGGAAGTCAGTTACTACAAGGGCGCGATGCAGCTCACGCACCCCGCGTTCCTCATCCTCGACTCGCCGGACGGCAAACACCACGGCACGAAGTCGATGAAGGCCATCGCCGACGTGTCCCAGGCGAACAGCAGCGAGGATTTGATGTCGGCGTTCGAGCGTCGCTTCTTCCCGATCTATCCGGCCAGCGCCAAGGTGCAGAGCTGGGACATCTTTGCCTGTGTGCGTCAGGTGCTTGATGTGCTTGACCCGGTGTCTGATCCGCTACCCGACGCGCTGCGCGCCGAGCACGGCCTGATCTCCGAGGACGAGGCGCTGCGCGCCATTCACCTTGCCGAGAGCCAGTCGTTACGCGAGCGCGCCCGGGAACGCCTGACGTTCGACGAGGCCGTGGGTCTGCAGTGGGCGTTGGTAGCCCGACGGCATGGTGAACTGTCGGAATCGGGACCCCCGGCGCCCTGGCAATCCGACGGTCTTGCCGCTGAGCTACTGCGGCGGTTGCCCTTTGAGCTGACGGCGGGACAGCGCGAGGTGCTCGACGTGTTGTCCGACGGGCTCGCGGCGACCCGCCCGCTGAATCGCCTGCTGCAAGGCGAAGTGGGCTCGGGGAAGACGATCGTCGCGGTGCTGGCGATGCTGCAGATGGTGGACGCGGGTTACCAGTGCGCGCTGCTGGCGCCGACGGAAGTCCTTGCCGCGCAACATTTACGATCGATTCGCGATGTTCTGGGGCCGTTGGCCATGGGCGGCCAGCTGGGCGGGGCCGAAAACGCCACCCGGGTGGCACTGCTCACCGGCTCGATGACGGCGGGGCAGAAAAAGCAAGTTCGCGCCGAGATCGCCAGCGGTCAGGTCGGCATCGTCATCGGCACGCACGCGCTGCTGCAGGAGGCCGTTGACTTTCACAACCTGGGCATGGTGGTGGTCGACGAGCAGCACCGGTTTGGTGTCGAGCAGCGAGATCAATTGCGCGCCAAGGCTCCCGATGGCATTACCCCGCACTTGTTGGTGATGACCGCGACGCCGATACCGCGCACCGTCGCGCTCACCGTCTATGGTGACCTGGAAACCTCGACGCTGCGCGAACTTCCGCTGGGGCGCCAGCCGATCGCCACCAACGTCATCTTTGTCAAGGACAAGCCCGCCTGGCTCGACCGTGCTTGGCGGCGCATCATCGAAGAGGCGGCCGCCGGCCGCCAGGCATATGTGGTGGCGCCGCGAATCGACGAGTCCGACGACGCGGACGCTCAAGAAGGCGTCCGACCATCGGCGACCGCCGAGGGCCTGTTCGCCCGATTGCGTTCCGGCGAGCTCGCAGAGTTGCGATTGGCGCTGATGCACGGACGGCTGTCGGCCGACGACAAGGACGCGGCGATGGCGGCTTTCCGGGCCGGTGAGGTCGATGTGCTGGTGTGCACCACGGTTATCGAGGTTGGCGTTGACGTCCCCAACGCCACGGTGATGCTGGTGATGGACGCCGACAGGTTTGGAATCAGTCAGTTGCATCAGCTGCGTGGCCGCATCGGCCGCGGCGAGCATCCCAGCGTGTGTCTGCTGGCCAGTTGGGTGCCGCCGGATTCGCCGGCAGGTGAGCGGCTGCGTGCGGTCGCCGGGACCATGGACGGGTTCGCGCTCGCCGATCTCGACCTCAAGGAGCGCAAGGAGGGAGATGTACTGGGCCGCAACCAATCCGGCAAGGCAATCACGCTGCGGTTGCTGTCACTGGCCGAACACGAGGAGTACATAGTGGCCGCGCGGGACTTCTGCATCGAGGCCTACAAGAACCCCGATAACCCCGCATTGGCGCTGATGGCAGCGCGATTCACCAGCACCGACCGCATCGAGTACCTGGACAAGTCATGACCCGCCGAATGCTGCTGTGGTTGGCGGCGGCAACGGTGCTCGCGTTGGTTGTGGCCTATCAAACGCTGGGATCGTCGGCGACCAGGCATGCCGACGAGTTCGCCGCGCGTGCCGACATCCCGACCGTGCAACCCGGCACCGATGTGCTCGCGGGCATTACCGTGCTGCCCCAGCGGGCCCACCGCTACGACTACCGCAGGTCGGCTTTCGGTGACGCCTGGGACGACAACAACGATGCGCCGGGCGGGCACAACGGATGCGACACCCGCGACGACATCCTCAACCGTGATCTCGTCGACAAGACCTACGTCTCGATCAAGCGCTGTCCGGCTGCGGTGGCCACTGGCACCCTGCATGACCCGTACACGAACGCCGTGATCGCCTTCCAGCGAGGCGCCAAGATCGGCGAGTCGGTGCAGATCGACCACATCGTCCCGCTGGCCTACGCCTGGGACATGGGCGCCTATGGCTGGCCCGATCCCGAGCGGTTGCGGTTCGCCAACGATCCGGCCAACCTGCTCGCGGTGCAAGGGCAGGCCAATCAGGACAAGGGCGATTCGCCCCCGGCTCAGTGGATGCCGCCCAACAATGCCTTCGCCTGCCAGTACGCGATGCAGTTCATCGCCGTGCTGCGCGGCTACTCACTGCCGGTCGATCAGCCATCGTCCGACGTCCTGCGTCAGGCCGCGGCCACCTGCCCGACGGGCTAGCTAGCCGGCGTAGGTCAACGGGTCCTCGCCTACCCGGGTGCCGTCATTGAGTCCGTTGATGGCGTCCATGTGCTCTGCGGCCAATTCAAAATCGAACACGTCGAGGTTGCTGGCGATGCGTTCGGCTTTCGACGAGCGGAACACGACCGCATTGCCCAGTTGCAGGTTCCACCGAAGCAGGATCTGGGCGGGTGTTTTGCCGTACTCAGCGGCAGTCGATGTCACGGTTGGGTTGTCCATAAGCTTTCCGAGAACCAGCGGAGTGTAGGACTGCGTGACGACGTTGTGTTGGGCATTTGCTTTTCGCAACTCGGCCTGGTTGAGCAATGGGTGCAACTCGATCTGGTTGACCGCCGGTGTGACGAATGTGAGGTCGATGGTCGTCGAAATATGGTCCTCGGTGAAATTGGAGACGCCGATCGTCCGGGCATGTCCATTGCCGCGGGATTGGATCATGCCGCCCCACGCGTCCACATACTTGCCCACCGGCGGGGCCGGCCAGTGAATCAGGTAGAGATCGACATAGTCGAGGCCGAGTCGCTCCAGGCTGGCGGTGCAGGCGTCCTGGGCACTGTTGAAACCGTGGTCAGCGGTGGCCAGCTTGGTGGTGACGAACAATTCCGCGCGTGGAATGCCGGATGCCGCAATCGCGCGGCCCACGGCGGCTTCGTTGCCGTAGACCGCGGCCGTGTCAATGAGCCGACAGCCGATTTCCAGGGCCGCCGACACCGCACGTTCGGCCTCGTCGACCGACAATCCCGCTACGCCCATGCCAAGTACCGGCATGGTGTTCTCGTCATTAAGGGTTATCGAGGGTACGGCGGCGGCGCCCGACACGCCAGTCACGTCATCTCACCTGCCTGTGAAATTGAAGGTTCTCGGATTAGGACCAAGTCGTATTCCATCATCGCGCGAGGAGATCGACGCCATTTCGTTCGCGATGAGTGCGAAGTCGAACACGTCGAAGTTGCTCGCGATCCGTTCCGGGTTAGCCGACTTGGGGACCACGATATTACCGAGTTGGATATGCCACCTAATCAAACCCCTGGGCGGGTGTCCAGCCCCAACCGTCAGCGACGGCGGTAGCCGTCGGATGAGCCAAGAGCGATCGCCGGCTGCAGTGGTCAGGATTCGTCAACTTGGTCACCACGTACAGTTGGTCGCGGGGGCACGTCAGCGGGGATCGAACTGCCGTCGCTCAGCGTCACAGAGGGGTTTCTAGGGAGCAGCCTATGACCAAGAGTTTGCCAGGCTCACCGGACCTCCACCTCGGTGCAACGCACGCACCGATTCGGTGGACGAGTCGCATGCAGAACATCGTCACAAGCGTTGGCATCAAAGTCATTCCATGGATTCCAGAACGGGCGAAGCGGCTTTTGACGGGCGGTCGTTCGGTGGTCATCGATGGCAACACTCTGGATCCGACGCTGCACTTGATGCTGTCGGCTCAGCGGACGTTCGGCATCGACGGCCTGGTCGTCGACGACGACGCGGCTACCTCCCGATCGTTGATGCTGCAGAGCATGCTGGATATGCCCGGTCCGCAGATTCACGTCGAAGTGAACGACATGGTGCTGCCGGGGCCGGACGGTGAGCTTCGAGCTCGGCACTACCGGCCGGTCAGTGATGTTGCCGCGCCGTTGCTGGTCTTCTACCACGGTGGCGGCTTTGCGCTCGGCGATCTGGACACCCATGACGCACTGTGCAGGTTGACTAGCCGCGACGCCGGGGTACACGTGCTGTCGGTCGATTACCGCCTGGCCCCCGAACATCGCGCCCCAGCCGCCGTCGAGGATGCTTACGCGGCCTTCCAGTGGGCGTACGAGCATGCTGGTGGGCTCGGCGCGATCCCCGGACGGGTCGCCGTCGGCGGCGACAGCGCGGGCGGCAACCTGGCGGCCGTCGTGGCGCAACTGGCCCGCGATAGCGGCGGTCCCGCCCCCGTGCTGCAGTGGTTGATCTACCCGCGAACCGACTTCACCGCACAAACCCGATCCCTGAGCCTGTTCGCCCGCGGCTTCTTGCTGACCAGACGGGACATAAATTGGTTCGAATCGCAATACCTGAGGGGTTCCGGCATCGCGCGAACCGATCCCCGGGTCTCCCCGGCGCTGGCCGACTCGTTGTCTGGGCTGGCGCCGGCACTCATCGCGGTCGCGGGGTTCGACCCGTTGCGCGATGAGGGCGTGGAGTACGCGATGGCGCTGCGAGCTGCCGGGACGGCGGTGGACCTGCGTCGCATGGGTTCGTTGACGCACGGCTTCGCCAATCTGTTTCAGCTCGGGGGCGGCTGCGCCACCGGGACCAACGAGCTGATTTCGGCGCTGCGCGCGCACCTGAGCCGATGCAGCTAACGCCGCCGGTACGCTAGAGGCGCCGTCGCCCGACAAGCTCACACGTGAGGACTAGCGAACCTGTGGCCGATAAAAAGAAGCCCCCGCGGATCGACCTGAAATCGCCCGAAGGCAAGTTCGGCCGCCTGCTTCAAATCGGCGGAACCGCGGTCATCGTGCTCTTTGCCGTCGCCCTGGTCTTCTACATCGTGACGTCGCACCACAAGAAGACGGACAGCGCCACCGGGCCGGGCCATGCGGTACGGGTGACGTCGAGCAAACTGGTCACCCAACCCGGGACGAGCAACCCCAAAGTCGTGATCGCCTTTTACGAGGACTTCCTGTGCCCAGCCTGCGGCAATTTCGAACGCGGCTTCGGGCCGACCGTGTCCAAGCTGATCGACATCGGCGCTATCGCCGCCGATTACACCATGGTCGCCATCCTCAGCAGCCCGCGGAACCAGAACTACTCGTCGCGAGCGGCGGCCGCGGCCTACTGCGTAGCCGATGAATCCCTCGAGGCGTTCCGCCGGTTCCACAGCGCGTTGTTCGACCCGAACATCCAACCCTCCGAAGTCGGTAAGACCTTCCCCGACAACGCGAAGCTGATTGAAATCGCCCGCGAATCCGGCGTCGTGGGCAAGGTGCCGGACTGCATCAACAGCGGGAAGTACATCGAGATGGTCGACGGGTTGGCGGCGGCTGCAAATGTGCGCGCAACCCCGACTATCAAGCTGAATGGCAACGACTACGAGTGGTCTACGCCGGCAGCGTTGGTTGCCAAGGTCAAAGATGTCGTGGGCAATGTGCCAGGCATTGACGCCATCGTGGCCGGCGAGCCATCCTGACGATTGTGGTGTCAGCCGAACCTGCCGAGCGATCCGGCGACCTGGAAGCGGCCGCGGTAGGTGACATCGAGGTACCCGCGCCCAGCGCATGGTGGGTGCTGGTCGGCGGTGTGATCGGACTGCTCGGCTCCCTGGCGCTGACGGTGGAAAAGGTCAGGATTCTGCTCGACCCGCACTACGTGCCGCCGTGCAACATCAACCCGGTTGTGTCGTGCGGTTCGGTGATGATGACGCCGCAGGCGTCGCTGCTGGGATTTCCCAATCCGCTGGTCGGCATTGCGGGTTTCGCCGTCGTGGTGGTAACGGGTGTGTTGGCTGTGACGAAAGTTTCTCTACCCCAATGGTATTGGACCGGGTTAACGTTCGGGCTCCTGGCAGGCGCGGGGTTTGTGCATTGGCTGATTTTCCAGAGCCTGTACCGTATCGGGGCTTTATGTCCGTACTGCATGGTGGTCTGGGCGGTCACGATCACCCTGCTGACCGTGGCGGCCTCCATCGCGTTTCGGCCGGTGCTGCAGCGCCGGGAGAGCACCGTATTGCGGTTGACCTTCCAATGGCGATGGTCGATCGTCACGCTTTGGTTCACCGCGGTGCTCCTGATGATCATGGTCCGGTTCTGGAACTATTGGTCGACACTCGTTTGAGAGGGGCCAGCGGTGATTTCCAAAGTCTTGGTGGCCAACCGCGGAGAGATCGCGATCCGGGCGTTCCGCGCCGCCTACGAACTTGGTGTGGGCACCGTAGCGGTGTATCCGTACGAGGACCGCAATTCGCTGCATCGAACCAAGGCCGACGAGTCTTACCAAATCGGCGAAATCGGGCACCCGGTGCGCGCATACCTGTCCATCGACGAGATCGTCGAGACGGCTTGTCGTGCCGGCGCTGATGCTATCTACCCCGGTTACGGCTTCTTGTCGGAGAACCCCGACTTGGCCGCGGCGTGTGCGGCCGCGGGAATCACCTTCGTCGGCCCCAGTGCCGAAGTGCTTGAGCTGACCGGGAATAAGGCCCGTGCGATCGCCGCCGCCCGCGAGGCTGGCCTGCCCGTGCTGACGTCCTCGGCGCCATCGGCTTCGGTCGAGGACCTGGTCATGGCGGCCGACGGCATGCGCTTTCCGTTGTTCGTCAAGGCGGTTGCCGGCGGCGGTGGCCGCGGTATGCGCCGGGTCAACGATGTGGCCGCGCTGCCCGAAGCGATCGAAGCCGCCAGCCGGGAAGCGGAGTCGTCGTTCGGCGACCCGATGGTCTACCTCGAACAGGCGGTGCGCAACCCGCGTCACATCGAGGTGCAGATCCTCGCGGACGCTAGCGGCAATGTCATCCACCTCTACGAGCGCGACTGCAGCGTGCAGCGTCGCCATCAGAAGGTCATCGAACTTGCGCCGGCGCCGAACCTGTCAGTCGAGCTGCGCGACAAGATCTGCGCGGACGCGGTAGCGTTCGCCCGCCATATCGGATATAGCAGCGCAGGCACCGTTGAGTTTTTGTTGGATGCCAGCGGCGACTACGTCTTCATTGAGATGAATCCGCGGATACAGGTAGAGCACACCGTGACGGAGGAGATCACCGACGTCGACCTGGTCTCCAGCCAGCTGCGGATCGCTGCCGGGGAGTCGCTCGACTACCTGGGGTTAGCGCAAGAAGCCGTCCGGCCACATGGTGCCGCGCTGCAGTGCAGGATCACCACTGAGGATCCGGCCAACGGTTTTCGGCCGGACACCGGCCGGATCAGTGCGTTACGCACGCCAGGCGGGGCCGGCATCCGCTTGGACGGCAGCACCAACCTGGGCGCAGAGATTGGCGCGCACTTCGATTCCATGCTGGTCAAGCTGACCTGCCGGGGCCGTGACTTTGCGACCGCGGTGAGTCGCGCCCGCCGGGCGATGGCGGAGTTCCGCATTCGCGGGGTATCGACGAATATTCCCTTCCTGCAAGCGGTTCTGGATGACCCCGACTTCCAGGCCGGCCATATCAACACGTCGTTCATCGACGAGCGGCCGCAGCTGCTGACCTCGCGATCCTCCGCCGACCGCGGCACCAAGATCCTCAACTACCTGGCCGATGTCACAGTCAACAAGCCGCACGGCACCCGCCCGTCAAAGGTGTACCCGCACGACAAGTTGCCCGATATCGACCTGAAAGCGCTACCGCCCGCCGGATCAAGGCAGCGGTTGGTCGAGTTGGGGCCGGAGGGTTTCGCGAACTGGCTGCGCGGATCGCCGGCACTGTGCGTGACGGACACGACGTTTCGCGATGCGCACCAGTCGCTGCTCGCGACTCGGGTGCGCACCAGCGGATTGAGTTATGTGGCACCCTATCTCGCCCGGATGATGCCGCAGCTGCTGTCGGTGGAGTGCTGGGGTGGTGCGACATACGATGTGGCGCTGCGTTTCCTCAAAGAAGATCCCTGGGAGCGCCTGGCGACATTGCGCGAAGCGATGCCCAACATCTGCCTGCAAATGCTGCTGCGGGGCCGTAACACGGTCGGGTACACGCCATACCCGGCATTGGTTACGTCGGCGTTCGTCGCGGAGGCGACGGCGACCGGTATCGACATCTTCCGGATATTCGATGCGCTCAACAACCTGGATTCGATGCGCCCGGCCATCGACGCGGTGCGCGAAACGGGTTCTGCGGTAGCCGAAGTCGCGATGTGCTACACGGGGGATTTGTGCGACCCGGGTGAGCGGTTGTACACGCTGGACTACTACCTGAAGTTGGCCGAGCGGATTGTCGACGCCGGCGCACACGTGCTCGCGATCAAGGACATGGCGGGACTGTTGCGCGCGCCCGCAGCACACCGGTTGGTCGGCGCGCTGCGTAGCCACTTCGATCTGCCCGTGCACGTGCACACCCACGACACACCGGGCGGCCAGCTGGCCAGCTATATGGCCGCCTGGCACGCCGGAGCCGACGCCGTCGACGGTGCCGCCGCGCCGCTGGCGGGAACCACCAGCCAGCCCGCGCTCAGCTCGATCGTGGCCGCGGCCGCGAACACCGAGTACGACACCGGCCTGTCGCTTGCGGCGGTATGCGCGCTGGAGCCCTACTGGGAGGCGCTGCGAAAAGTGTACGCGCCCTTTGAATCCGGCCTTCCCGGGCCTACGGGTCGGGTCTATCGCCATGAGATTCCGGGTGGGCAATTGTCGAATCTGCGTCAGCAGGCGATTGCGCTGGGGCTGGGGGATCGCTTCGAAGACGTAGAGGAGGCGTATGCCGACGCCGACCGGGTACTGGGCCGGCTGATCAAGGTCACCCCGTCGTCGAAGGTGGTCGGCGATCTGGCCCTGGCGCTCGTCGGTGCCGGGATCAGCGCCGACGAATTCGCCGCCGAGCCAGCACGATTCGATATCCCGGAATCGGTGCTGGGGTTCCTGCGGGGTGAGCTCGGTGACCCGGCCGGCGGATGGCCGGAACCGCTGCGCACTGCGGCACTGGCCGGTCGCGGCCCGGCGCGGTCTGTGCAGCAGCTGACCGCGGAGGACGAGGCCGCCCTAGCGCTGACCGGTCCCAAGCGTCAGGCCACCTTGAATCGGCTGCTATTCCCTAGCCCGACAAAGGAATTCGAGGAGCATCGAGAAATCTACGGCGACACATCGCAATTATCGGCCAACCAGTTCTTCTACGGCCTGAGGCAAGGCGAAGAGCACCGGGTGAAGCTGGAGCGCGGCGTGGAGCTGCTGATCGGGCTGGAGGCCATCTCCGAACCCGATGAACGAGGCATGCGAACCGTGATGTGCATCATCAATGGCCAGCTGCGGCCGGTGCTGGTGCGCGATCGCAGCATTGCCCGCGCGGTACCGGCGGCGGAGAAAGCCGACCGCGGCGATCCCGGACACATCGCGGCACCGTTCGCCGGGGTTGTCACCGTGGCCGTGTCCGTCGGCGACCAGGTGAGCGCCGGGCAGACCATCGCCACCATCGAGGCAATGAAGATGGAAGCCCCGATCACCGCTCCCAGCGACGGCACCGTGGAGCGGGTGGCGGTGTCGAGCACCGCTCAGGTGGAGGGCGGAGACCTGCTGGTGGTGGTGAGCTGACGCGCCGGCGACGATGCAGAGCACAAAGCGATGTGGGGGTACCTCCCGCTTGCGGGGGAGAGGAGTGGCGCACTTGACCCGTATCGTCGGCGGCGTCGTCGGGGGTCGTCGCATCGCCGTGCCGCCGCGGGGGACCAGGCCGACCACTGATCGGGTACGCGAGGCGCTGTTCAACATCGTGACCGCGCACCTGGATCTGACGGGCCTGGCGGTGCTGGACCTGTATGCGGGTTCGGGCGCACTCGGGCTGGAGGCGCTGTCGCGCGGAGCGGATTCGGTGCTCTTTGTGGAGTCCGACCGGCGCACCGCGGGCGTCATCGCACGCAATATCGACACGCTGGGTCTGCCCGGTGCGACCGTTCGCCGCGGCGCGGTGGCAGCCGTGCTGGCTGCTGGAACGTCGTCGCCGGTGGATTTGGTGCTGGCCGATCCGCCCTACGACATTGGCGCCGACGAGATCGAGGCGGTTGTGGCGTCGCTGAGTGCTCACGGTTGGGTGCGGGAGGGAACCGTCGCTGTCCTGGAGCGCGCTGCCGCCCGCACCACGTTGAACTGGCCGCCCGGCTGGTCGGTGTGGCCCGAGCGTGTTTACGGCGACACCCGTCTAGAGCTAGCGGAATTCGGCTAGCCAGCCCTGCTAGCGTCATCGGTCATGGGCGTCGCTCCTCCGCATCGCTTCGTCCCGCGCAAGCGGGAGGTGCCCCCACCCACTTGTGGGGGCATGCGCCCACTGCATCGTCGCCGGTGCGCGTCATGACCGGCGCGGTATGCCCAGGCTCCTTCGACCCGGTGACGTTGGGCCACATCGACGTTTTCGAGCGTGCCGCGGCGCAGTTCGACGAGGTGGTGGTCGCCATCCTGGTCAACCCCGCCAAGAAGGGCATGTTCGACCTCGACGAGCGGATCGCGATGATCAACGAGTCGACGACACATTTGCCCAACTTGCGAGTGGAGGCTGGACAAGGTTTGGTGGTTGACTTCGTGCGGTCCCGCGGGATGAGCGCCATCGTGAAAGGACTGCGGACGGGCACCGACTTCGAGTACGAGCTGCAGATGGCGCAGATGAACAAACACGTCGCCGGTGTCGACACCTTTTTCGTCGCGACCGCACCGCGGTATTCGTTCGTGTCGTCATCGTTGGCCAAAGAGGTCGCGATGCTGGGCGGCGACGTGTCGGAGCTGCTGCCCGAACCGGTGAATCGGCGGTTGCGCGAGCGGATACACAACGAAAGGACCTAGCCCCAGGGGCTAGGTCCTTTCGGTCCGCGACGACTAGCTGGGGTCAAAGCAGGTGTAGAACGTCTGCGTTGCGTAGTCGTAGCAGGTGTAGGTGCCGTACTCGGGTTGGTGGCTGGGGGCCGCGTTGGCGGTGCCGATGGACGTTCCGAAGGCCGCCAGGCCGATTGCGGAGGCCAGCAGTGACATTCCGGCGAGGGCACGGATACGGGTGCTGAACATGGGGACCTCTCTTTCGCGTCGTTGCGCTTGTGTGGGGCGGCGGTTGCCGTGACCAAAGATTGCGGGCTGACGCTTGGCGAAACCTTCTGAAATTCTTGGGTTCGGTTCAGAAGACGACCGTCTGCTTATCGTGCACAATGACGCGGTCCTCGCAGTGCCAGAGCACGGCACGCGACAGCACCGCGCGTTCCACGTCGGCGCCAACACGCACCAGGTCATCAACCGTATGAGTGTGGTTGACGCGCACGACATCTTGTTCGATGATCGGCCCCTCGTCCAGCATTTCGGTGACGTAGTGGGCGGTCGCACCGACCAGTTTGACGCCGCGTTCCCGCGCGCGCTTATACGGCGATGCGCCAATGAAGGCCGGTAGGAACGAATGATGAATGTTGATCAGGGGGCACCCGATTGCATCGAGGAACTCCGGTGTGAGTATCTGCATGTAGCGGGCCAGTATCACCAAATCCACATTGCCGCTAAGCAATTGAAGCTGACGCTGTTCGGCTTCGGCGCGGGTGTCACGGGTGGCGGGGATGTGGATGAATGGCACGCCGAAGGGGCGCACCCGCTCGGCCAGGTCGGGGTGGTTGGCGATCACCATGACGATGGACATTTGGAGTTCGCCACGACGATTGCGCCAGAGCAGATCCAACAGACAGTGGTCCTCTTTGGATGCCATGATGGCGACCCGTTTGGGCTTGGCGGCCTCGGTAAACCGGTAGTCGATGCCGAATTTGTCGGCGACGGCAGTGGCGAACTCGCGTTCCAGCGGCTCGATGGCAGCTGTCAGTCCGGGCAAGTGGAAGATCGCGCGCTGCAGGAAAGTGCCGTCCTCCGGCGCGGTGGAGTGTTGGTCCAAGGAGATGATGTTGGCCCCGGTTTGGGTCAGGAAGGTGCTCACCGCGGCGATGATTCCCGGTCGGTCGTGGCAACGAAGCAGCAGCCGGCCGATATCGGCCGGGGGCGGGGGGCCGGCAGGTCGCTGCGGATATTTGTCAGGCTCGGTCGCCGATGGCACCCACGGCCCCCTTTGGCGGTTGGTCAAGTTTCCGCAGGCCACGATACCGCCGCCGGCGGCTGTGGCAGCAGCTACGGCTCGTCGTCGTCTTCTTCCACCAAGTGCTTTTCCGGGTGGTGGAAGGAATTCGTTCGCGGTTGGCCGTGGTCGAGGTGGGGCGGCGGTATCCATTCGGTGTCGCCGGTGGTGTTTTTGCGGGTGGTCCAGCCCTTTTCGGCCAGCGGGTGATGCCCGCCGCAGGCGAAAGTGAGGTCGTTGACGTCGGTGGTGCCACAGGTCGCGTAGGGGGTGCAGTGATGGACCTCGCAGTAATACCCCGACACGTCGCAGCCCGGTGCGCTGCAGCCGCGTTCCTTGGCGTACAACACGATTCGCTGCCCCGGCGAGGCCAGGCGCTTGGTGTGATACAAGGCGACCGCTGTGCCCTGGTCGAAGATCGCCAGAAAGTGGTTTGCGTGGCGGCCGAGGCGGATCACATCCGACATGGGCAGTATGGTGCCGCCGCCGGTCAGGCCCCGGCCGGCGGCTTTTTCCAGCTCTTGCAGCGTGGTGGTCACAATGATCGACACCGGCAACCCGTTGTGCTGACCCAGCTCCCCTGAGGCCAGCAGCCCGCGCAGCCCGGCCAGCAGGCCGTCATGCTGACGTTGGGCCTGGCTGCGGATGTCGCGGCGCACCGCCTCCTCCGGGGCTTCCCCGTCGACCACAGGGTTTTCGTCGGTCGGGTTGCACATGCCCGGGGTGGCCAGCTTGGCCAACACCGCTTCCAGGGTGGCCCGCAGCTCCGGGGTGAGCAGCCCGCTAAGACGTGACATGCCATCGAATCCCTGGTTGCCGATGCTGATCCCGCGCCGGCGGGCCCGCTCGTCGTCGGTGTAGGTGCCATCGGGGTTAAGGCAATCCATGAGCACCTGGGCGTATGTGGCCACCTGGTCGGGCCGGTACTGGGTGGCTTTACTGGCCAGGTCGGCTTCGGCGGCCTCGCGGGTGAACAGGTCCACCGCGGCGGGCAGCCGCTTAAAGAACCCGCGGATCTGGTGCACATGCTCCCCGCCGAGCAGCCCATCCCGCTGCGCTTTAGCGGTGGCGCTTAGCCGCGCCGGCAACGGCTCGCCGGTCAACGCCCGACGCTGCCCCAGATCCTGCGCTTCGGCCACCCGCCGGCCGGCCTCGGCGCGGGTGATGCGCAGCCGCTCGGCCAACGCCGCAGGCAACCTTCCCCCCAGCTCTTGCTCGCTGGATTGTTCGGCGAGCTGGTTGATCAGCGCGTGCCCGGGCACCGGCAACCGCCGCGCCGCCCGCTCCAAGCGCTCCAGAAACGCTAACCGCTCCGGGGTGGTCAACACCTCAAACGTCAACCCGCACAACCGGTCCAGCTCGGCATCGAGCGCATCGAAGACCCCCACGATGTCCTCACGCGTGCTCGAACCCATGCCCGCATACTATGAGCACCCACCGACAACAATCGGTCCAATGAAACCACTGAAACTAAAGTAGCCCAAGTGATTTGATGGCCGGCGCCGTTAGTGGCAGTGGTGGCTGTGACCGTCGTGGTCATGCTGCCCGTCGGGCGGCGAACCGCCCATCATGCGCAGCATCGGAATTCCCCCGGAGGTGACGAAGCGGACGACCAGCACCGCCGCTAGAGCAAGAAAAGCAATGTTGAGCCAGGTAGTGTAGTTCCAAGAAACGCCCGCCGTCATGACCGTGGCGTTGCGCTGGCTCGGAATGAGATGCGCTGCACCGAAAAGAAGTTCGATGAGGTAACCGGCGGCGACCATAGCGGCGTAGAAGGTGCCGAGCAGCGTCAGCATCATCCTGGTGCCGTAGTACTTGCGGTAGATATTCAAGATCGGCAGGATCAGCAGGTCGGCGAAGATGAACGCGATGACCCCGCCGAAGCTAATGCCGCCGTTCCACAGCACAGCGGCAAGGGGCACATTGCCGATAGAGCAGACGAAAGAAACGATGGCCACGACCGGACCAACAATCGGTCCCCATAGCGCCGACAACGCCGGGTGATTGGCCAAAAAGAAGTTCTTCCAGAATGTTTCGGGCACCCAAGCCGCGATTGCACCGGCGATAAGCAGCCCAAGAACCAGATCACGCAAGATCGCCAACCACTCCATCACGAACACATGCGAGACCGAGGTCAAGCCCTCCGCGGAAACCAGCCGCCGCCAGAATGAGCCTTCTCCCTTGATGGACATGTCCATGGCGGCGTGGCCTTCCATGGACCCCGCGATTCCCCGCTCGGCCTGTTCCCGAGCCGCGTCGATGAGCCGGGTGCGCACGAACAACCGGAACAAGACCGCCAACACAATGATCATCAGGGGGCCGCCGACAAACTCCGCGGCGGTGAACTGCCAGCCCATCAGCAGAGCCAGGATGATGCCCAACTCCACCACAAGGTTGGTGGAACCGATCTCGAACGCCATCGCGGCGGTGAAATTGGCGCCTTTGCGGAATAGTGATCGGGCCAAGGCCACCGCGGCATACGAGCACGACGACGATGCCGCTCCCAGTCCGGTCGCGACCGCCAGGGTGCGTGGCTTGTCGTCGCCCATCAAGCTCACGATCGTCGACCGGCGCACCACGGCCTGGACTACCGCCGATAGGGCGAAGCCGAGGATCAGCGCCCACAGGATTTCCCACGTCATGGATCCGGCCAGCGCCAACGCGTGCCCGAGCGCTCCCAGCACTTTGTCTGTCACGCGGTTCTCCCTTCGGTCGACGCCCACCATATACCCCACGGGGGTATATGCACAAGCCTTAGGCGCCCGGGAGTCCGGAGTTGCCGGCCGTGCCTATCTCGCCTGAGTTGCCGCCAGATCCTGCGAGCCCGTTGACGTGGCCGGTACCACCAGCGCCGCTCCCGCCGGGCATACCGCCGTCTCCGCCGGCGCCGCCCACTCCGCCGGCCCCCCCGATCCCGGCGCTGCCGGTGCGGCCCAGCAGCCCATGGGCGCCGCCGGCACCGCCGTTTCCGCCGTTACCTCCATTGCCGCCTGCACCGCCCTTGCCGCCGTCGCCGCCGTCGCCACCGTCGCCGCCGTCGCTGCCGGAGACGCCCGAGATACCGGCGCCGCCTTTTCCGCCCATTCCGCCCATACCGCCGGCGGCTCCCGCGCCGCCGGCTCCGCCGCTGCCACCGGCGCCGCCCGCGCCGCCGTCGCCGATCAGCAGGCCGCCACGACCCCCGGCCCCACCGGCGCCGCCGGCTAGGCCGCCATCACCGGCCGCACCGACCCCGCCGACACCACCGGTGCCTCCATCGCCAGCGCTGGCACTTCCGGTGCTGTTGCCGCCGACGCCCCCGATGCCGCCGGCTGCTCCGGTGCCGCCAACGCCACCCGTTCCGCCGCCGCCTCCGCCTCCGACTCCGCCCTTGCTTACTTCGCCGACTCCGCCGAAGCCGCCACCCGTTCCACCTCCATTGCCGCCTTGGATGATGCCGTGGAACTTGCCGATGCCGCCGAAGCCGCCGTCGACACCGCCACCGGTCTGGCCTGGCATGTCGCCGGTGTTGCCGTTGCCGCCCTTCCCGCCGACCCCGCCGCCGCCGCCACCGCCGCCGCCGGGGGTGTCGCTGCCACCGCTGCCGCCCGCGCCGCCCGTCCCACCGGGCGCGCCGGCTCCGCCAGCACCGCCGACCCCGCCGCCTCCTCCGCCGCCGCCGTTACCGTCGCCGCCTGCGCCGCCCGCCCCGCCGGGCGCTCCGTTACCGCCCGCGCCGCCGGCGCCACCGCCACCGCCACCACCGATGCCCATAGCTCCTGCTGCACCGGCGCCCCCGGTCTGCCCGGCAACGCCGTCCGAACCTGCCCCGCCTCCGGTTCCAGTGAAGGGGCTCCCTGCGGTACCGGCCTTGGCATCGGGCTGGGTCACGTGCTGCGTCGGATTGACCCCCGCTGCGCCTGCCAACCCGTCGCCGCCGGCCCCACCTGCCCCGCCGTTGCCGAACAACCCGGCATTGCCGCCGGACCCACCCATCGCGCCGGCCCCGCCGTTACCACCCGCGCCGCCGCTGCCGTACAGCCAACCGCCGTTGCCGCCTGCGCCGCCGGCAGCGCCGACCCCGCCGGCCCCACCGCGTCCTCCGGCGCCGATCAACCCCGCACTGCCGCCTGCGGTGCCGCCCACCCCGGCGGTGGTGCTGCTGTAGCCGGCGCCCCCGTTGCCGTACAACAATCCGCCGTCGCCACCGTTCTGGCCGGGTGCGGTCGCGTCGGCGCCGTTGCCGATCAGCGGGCGTCCCAGCAGCATCTGGGTGGGCGCGTTGATCGCATCGAGCACGCATTGCAAAGGGTTGGTGCTGGCGGCCTCAGCGCTGACGTACCACCCGGCGCTGGCCGTGAGCGTCTGGACAAACCGGTCGTGAAACGACGCCGCTTGGGCGCCCAGCGCCTGGTAGCCCTGGGCGTAGCAGCCGAACAGCGCGGCGATGGCCACCGACACTTCGTCTTCGGCCGCGGCCAGCACCGTGGTTGTTGGGGCTGCGGCCGCCGCGTTGGCCGCGCCGATCGTTGATCCGATCCCGGCTAGTTGTCCGGCCGTGGCCGAGAGCAGCTGTGGCGCAGTGATCACAAATGACATCGGGAACCTCACACAAGGTGATCCATACCGCGCGGGCAGCGCCCACTCATCGTAGGAGGATCTGTTTCGCGCCCTTGCGAAACCGCTCATATCGGGCGTCTAAGCTTGGCGATTCACCCAAAGTTGAGACGAGGTTTAACGGCAATGGCAACACGCGTCACTTCCATTGCGGTCATCGGAATGGCCTGTCTGATGCTTTTGCTATCCGGTTGCTCGACTGCCCCGCCTAGTTCGGAGGCGCCGAGCTCGGCCACCTCGACGGTTGACTCTCCGCTGATGGCCGATATCCGGCAGGCGGTGGACGCGACCAAGGCCTTGACCAGCGCGCACCTGGCGGTCCGAACGACGGGGCAAATCGACAGCATGCTCGGTATCACCAGCGCCGACGTCGATGTTCGGGCCAACCCGCTCACAGCGAAGGGAGTCTGCACCTACCACGACGAGGCGGGCGTCCCGTTCCGGGTCAAGGACGACACCATCTCGGTGAAGCTGTTCGACGACTGGACCAATCTCGGTTCGGTCTCCGATCTGTCGGCCTCACGCCTGCTTGACCCCATCAATGGGGTGGCGAAGATGCTGTCGGGTGTCACCAACTTGCAATCGCAAGGTCCGGAGGTGATCGACGGAGTTCCCACCACCCGCATCACCGGGACCCTCCCGCCCGACACCGTCAAAATCCTGGTTCCGGACGCTCGAAATTCGGCGCCCGCGACGGTGTGGATCGCCTCTGACGGTTCGCACCGACTCGTCCGGGCCAGCGTGGACCTTGGGTCCGGGAAGTCAGTCCAGGTCACGCTTTCCAAATGGAACGAGCCGGTGAACGTCGACTAGTTGTTAAGCCGCCCGGTGCTGGGTCGTGCCATCTGGATTTCCAAAGCATTTGCGGCAGAGCGGATCTCGGCTAGCCGAGTGGGATCCGACAGCAGCGCCGTCATCGCGAACTCGACAATCTCGTCCGGGCTGACCGCAAATTCAGGCAGGGCCAGGGCGTCGAACAACGCCTGCACCAGCCTGGCCGCCGACAATGGACTCATTGCGCGCACATCGCTTTCGGCCTGCCCCGTCTCGATCAGGCCGACGAGCGCGCGCTCTATCTCAGCGACCAGCTCTCGTTCCGTGACGAAGGCGTCCTGCTGCAGGTCAGGCGTGATAAGGATGGAAACCAGTACATAGGGCGAAGCCTGGAGATGATTCAGCGATTCCTGCAGCCAGCGGTGCAGCTTGACGACCGCGGGAACGGACATCGCGATGATGTTGGCGTACAGTTCGAGCGGCCACTCCACGGCGAGCCGGACCAGGGCCGCGAGGATGTCGCGTTTGGCCGAGAAGTGTTTATAGATGGCCGGCTGCTCCACCCCCACCGCTGCGGCGATGTCGCGCGTCGAGGTGGAGGCGTAGCCCCGCACGGCGATGAGCTCGGCGGCGGCCCCCAGGATGCGAAGTGCTGTTGGGCTCCACCGCCCGGCCTCCATCGGCATGCCGGCAAGGTTAGCCACTACCTGTCTGGTCGCCGCCTAGTGCCTGTGCCAGGTTGCGGTAGAACGCGAGCATGCCGGGTTGTTCTTTCGGGCTGAGGTGCCCGCGTTCGGCGAACCGGGAGCCCGCGCCAACCTGCACGCCCTCCAGGCCAAGCCGGTCCTCGTCATTGATCATCGCCGTCACGAACTGCGCCGTCTGGGCTGTGGCTGCCGAGTCGGCAGCCAGCTCGGGGGTGGTGAGCACTCCGCCGAGCACCTGCACCCGGTCGATGCTCAGCGGAATGAAGCCGAACCACACGACCCGCTCGCCCGCGGCGGCCAGCGCGCTGTTGGGAAACGTCCATAGCACTGACAGGTTGCTCTTTTGAACCTCGTTGAGCTGCAACGATTTCACGTCCAGCGGAAAGGTGAAGGGAACCCTGAGGCGCAGCGCCCACGGCGAATACTGCCGAACGTCCACGTCGCCTCCGCCCGGCACGAACGGCTCCAGGGTTTGCCGATGCAAGCCGAGCACGTGGTAGTTCTCGTGACCATTCTCCGACGCCAGCTTCCAGTTTGCCCGCCACTCATGCGACCACGACTCAACCTGCACCATCTCAGCGAGCCGATAGCTGGCGAACTCGTCGTTAGCGAGATCAAGATGCGCACCGATTGGTTCGGCGTCGGCATCGAGGTTCACCCACACCAGCCCGTTCCAGGTGGCCACCGCGAACTGCGGAAGCCGGCAATCCCGAGGGTTGAAGTCTTTGTTGGCAGCCATGTGGGGTGCCCCGCGCAAGCGGCCGTCGAGGCCGTATCGCCACATGTGGTATTGGCAAGTCAACGTGTCGGTGCGTCCAGCACCGGTTTCGACCAGGGGCATCATCCGGTGCCGGCAGATCGGCGAGATGGCACGCAGTTCACCATCGCCGCCCCGCACCACCATGACCCGCTCTCCGGCGATGGAAACTGCAACATAGTCGCCGGTTTCGGCGAGTTGATCGACATGCGCGACCAGCATCCAGGACCGGTTGAAGATCCGCTCCCGTTCAAGCTGCCACAGCTCCGGGGAAGTGTAGGCACTCGGCGGCAGGCTCAGTGCCGGTGGATTGTCGTCGAGGTAACACCCGATGTCTGTGAGAATGCGTCCGAGCTCGGCTCGGTTATCAGTTGATAACATGAGGACTATGTTATCGGCTGATAACCACCTGTCAAGGGCGAGCACTACACCGGCACTATGAGCCTTAGGCCGAAGTTAAGGTTGTTGAACTAGGTGAATTCCCTGGTTGACCTGGGGATTGGCTGGTTTGGGTGGGTGGTGGTTCTGGCTACGCGGCGATGGTGAGGGGGATCGGAGCGTCAATGAGGTCGAAGGCGCGGCGCTGGGTGGGGGTGGGCTCGGTGAGTTTGTCGATTTCGATGTTGGTCTGGTGGTAGCGGATCCGGTCGCGGGTGAGGGTGGCCAGGTGATTGAGCAGGTCGCGGAAGCTTCGTACCGGGTTGCCAGCCGCGTCGTGTTTGGTGGAGGCTTTGGCGTGTGCAGCTGGGGAGCGCTGCGCGGGGGCGACGGGGTTGTCCCGATGCGGCGGTGTTTCGTCGGTGAATGTCAGTGGCGCCCAGGCCTTGCGCAGGTGCCAGATGAGGTAGCAGGCCAGCATGCAGATCAGCACGTGGGCTTTGACGCGGTCCTCGAGGCGGTGGTGGATGGGGCGTAGGTCGAGGTCGTCGGTCTTGATGATGCGAAAGTCGCGTTCGATGTTGGCGAGGTTTTTGTAACCCTCCACCACGGCGGCGGGGTCGAGGACCTTGGTGTTGACGCTGGTGCGCAGCACGTAGATGCCGTCGAGGGCGGCTTGGGCGTCGATGGCGGCCTGGTCGCGGTGGTAGGTGAACTCGGTGTCGGTGATCGTGAGGTGGAAGAGCTGGCCCACCTTGAATTTTCCGCTGACCTTGCCGACTGCGATGCCGATCTTGTCGGCGCCGGACAGGGTGGCTTTGGTGACGCGTTGGGCGATGTGGGCCAGTTCCTTCTCGGTGGCAGCCAGCAGGTCGTGGCGTTTGCGGGCACGTTCGGCGGCCAGGGCGGGGTTGCGGCAGGCGATCAGCCGTTCACCGGGGTAGTCGGGGTGGGTGATCTCGGCGAGGTCCTGGGTATCGAACAGGCTCATCTGCAGCGGCCCGTCGTCGCGGGCGAGTTTGGCGATCGCGGGTGCGCGTAGCGCGGTGATCCAATCGAAGGCGGTTGGGGTGTCGGGGTTGTCGTTGAGTTCGCGCAGCGCGTCGATGCGGGCGGTGGTGATCATGCCGCGATCGCCGACCAGCACCAGCCGCTGGATGGCGAGCTTGTCCTTGATCACCTGCACGATCTGGGTGAACGCGGTCGGGTCGGCGGTGGCACCGGAAAACACGCGCACCGCGACCGGGCGGCCCTCAGGGTCGGTGAGCACCCCGTATTCGATCTGCTCGCAGCCCTTCTTGCCGTCGCGGGAGTAGCCGCGCGCGGCCAGCTCGCAGCATCGGCCGGTCACCCACGAGGAAGTCAGGTCGAACAACGCCATCCGGCCCGGGTTCACCGACTCGTTTAAATGCTTTGCCGCCAGCTTCTTTTCGATCCTATCCTGTCGGTCGGCCAGCCAGTCCATCCCGGCGTAGATCTCGTCGGTGGAGGCCTCGGCCACCCCCAAATCGACGCCGAGGGTGGTGTTGGGCCACCACGACAGGGTGGACAGCTTCGACTTGGGCCGCACCACCCGCGAGATGATCAACGCGAGCACGATATCGCGGGCTCGGCACGGCGGGCCCAGCACTGCGGCCAGCTCGAGCTTGCGCGCCATCGCGGCCACCGCCGCCACGTCCCCGTGTGGCAGCGACCGGGACTTGCTGAACTCGGAGCCGGCCGGCACCAGCGTGTGGCCCTTCAGCGTCGCCTCGATCGCATCGACGGCCTGCGGCGGCAGCATCGACAGGTTGGCCACGGTCTCGTTGCGCACCTTGGCCCCGTCTCGGTAGGTGCGGCGCAACAGTACAGACTCATAGACGCGCTCGTGGCCTTGCTTATCCACGTGAGTCTTCTTAACTCTGACTACGTGAGCTTTGCCGGTATTGCGTGGCACACCAAGAATCATAGCTGGATTCCGCTGCATTGATAGAAACGACACGCATCTATTCGTGACTACATATGAGCACACAACAACGCCCATATTGTCAGTTCAGACCACCAATACTCAGTCAAAACCATCGCAACTTCGGCTTAGGCAGACGATTCAGTTCAAGAAAGGAGCGTGGGGGGGAGTTCGATCCCCGAACACCGCTGCCGGGATGCACCTGCGCACCACGGTCAGCGTCCCTAACCCGAGAACGATGACGCTGCCGATTTGACCGAGGGCGCTGAAGGAACCGCTCGACACAAGCACCAGCCCGCCGCCGAATACGGCGCCGAGCGCCATGAGCGGCGCTAGGGCACTCCGAACCGACACCGCTGCGGCCAGAAGATACGGAATGCCGCACGCCGCGAGGATGGCGAATGACACCGGAGCCACCGAGGGGTGCAGGGCGTGGCCCAGCAGATGCTGCCACACCGCAACCGAGATCCCTAGCGCGGCAAGGTAAGAGGCCAACACCCCGAGACCGGTCGCAAAGCCGATGACGGCGCCGCGCCACATGGCGACCAGGGCCAGCACCGCGAGCAGCGTGATGGCCAGCAGCGCCGCATCGTGGGTGACGGCGCTGCGGACGGTCGCGGCCAAGTGCGCGGCCCCGTTCAGGGTGATCTGGCTGTCGACGAGGCTTCCGTACTTGGTCGCGTTGGCTGCGACGGTTTCGAGCTGCTGCGCACGCGCCGCGGCATTCAGGTCCGGTTTGTCCCCGGCGGAATAGACGAACAGCCGGGTCGCCGCGCCGTCCGACGAGAACATCGTCGCGCGCACGTTCTGGTACGACGGATCCGCCAGCGCCTTTCTGGAGAGGTAGAACCCGCCCTCGCCGGTGTCGGCGAAATCGTTGCTGAGGTTCTTCAGGAACGTCGACAACTGTACGACTTGCGGGATGGTCTGCTCGACGGTCCGTTCCAGGGTGGGCACGAAGCTGCGCAGCTGCTCTAGCGCCGACTGCATTTGCGCCACCGCGTGCGGCGTGGCGGTCAAGGCGCCCGCGGTCCTGGCCGATATCGCGGCAATGCGGTCTGCCCCATCGGAGAGCACCGCCACGTCGGCGACCACCCTGTCCAGGGGATCGACGATCTTGCGCGCTGCCGAACACAGCACGTCCGCCGGACAGTCCGCGATGCCGCCCGCCCAGTCACGCACCGGGTCCAGGTATCCCGACACCTGCACGGTGGTGTCCTTGATGTTGTGCGTGCCGGCGACCACGCGGTTGATGACTTGCTGCATTTCGGTCAGCCCGGACAGGCCGGCGGTCATGCTGGTTTCCAGCTCCTTGACCGCGGCGTTCACCTGATCGACCGCGGAAGCCAGTGACTTGATCGCATTCACCTGAGGCACAAACGTCACTGCCTGGCGATCCAGCTGATCGCCCAGCCGTCCCGCGGCCGAGGTCAGCGAGGCCTCGGTCCACGGCACGCCGGCCGGCCACGCAGCCGATTCCACCTTGCGGACGCCGGGAATTTCCATCAGCCGACGGCTCACCGCGTCGATGGCGATGAGGCCCGCCGGGTCGCGAAGGTCATGGTCGGACTTGATTACCAGCACATCGGGCAGCGATCTCCCCGGAACGAACTGGCCGCCGCCTGCCTTGGCCGAGCCGTCGAGGGAATTCCACCGCATCCCGATAACGGGCAGCGCGCAGATGACTAATACCACGCCGACAGCGACTGCCGGGTTAAGGAAGCCGGGCATGGATCGCGACGGTGTCATGGCGCGGCCGTCGCCTTGCGGGGCCGACGGCCCGGCGAACCCGATCAGCGCGGGCAATAGCGTCAACGAAGCCACAAGTGCCACAACAACTCCCACCGCGGCGAAGCCCACGCTGTGCAGCGCCGGGGTTCGGGCAAGCAGTAGTGGTCCGGTGAGCACGGCGACGCACCCCCCGGGCAGGGCTAACGCCGGCAGGGCGTCGCGGTATGCGCGCTTGGCCGTTCGGTCAGGTTCGCGGCGCGCAACCAGCATGGTGGATGCGGTGACGGTGCCGAGCGTCAGGACGGCTGCCAGGCTCACCGAGAACACCGTGTTTCCGCGCAACACCGCGGTCAGCGGCCACGCCACCGTCAGCGCCAGCCCGGCGGTCAGCAGCATGACGCCCACCGAAGACTTGGACAGCCGTGCCCGCAGCATGAGCAGGATGGCGAGCAACGTCGCGGCGGTCACGATCGCCGCGCCCTGCCACGCGGTCATACGCAGGGGCATGTCGCTGGTGGTAGCCGGGGCGGTGATGCGGGCGCGAAGCCCCGCACTCGGCGGGAGCTTGCTTATCGCCAACCGGGCGGCCTCGAGCGACTGCCGCGCTTGGGCGCTGCCCGCCTCGCCCTTCAGCCACACCATCGCGATGCCGGACCGGCCGTCGGGGCCAGTTCCCAGCGGGGCGGTGAGCGGATCTGACCACCAGTCGAGGACCGATCCCACGTGGGCGCTGTCGGCGCGCAAGGCGCTGACGACGGTGTCGTAGTAGCGCTTGTCCGCCGACCCGAGCGTGTCCCGGCCGTCAACTATCAGGTAGGCGATGGCGTTGGTGCCGGTGCCCGGGAAAGCCTGCTCTATCCGGCTGGCGGCGGCGGCCGTCTTGGCGTCTTGCGGCAGCAGCGTCGAGCCGGCATCGCCGGCTTTGGTATGCGTGAGCGAGAGAATCACATTCGCAATCACCGCCACCGCAATCCAGGCGGCGACGACGACGAGTTTGGCGAGCCGTGATCGGGGTTCGGCCTCGTCAGTACCCACGGTGATACTTACACGTCCAAGCGGGCGAACTGATCCTGCCGATACTGCTCGACACACGCCCCCCGCCTGACCTTGCCGCTGGTGGTGATGGGAATCGAGCCCGGCGGCACCAGAACCAGATCCGCGACGCGCAGACCGTGCGAACTGGATAACGCCGAGGTGACTTCGCGTTTGATGGCGCCCATCCGGTCGGCCGCCTCGTCGTCGGAATCCGCGCGCTTCTTGAATTCGATGATGGCGACCAGCTTTTCGGTGCTGCGATCGCCGGGAACCGATATCGCCGCGCAGCGGCCCCGGGTGATCTCATGGATCGTGGCTTCGATGTCGTCGGGAGAGTGGTTGCGCCCATACACGATCAGCAGATCCTTGATCCGGCCGATGATGAACAACTCGCCGTCGGCGACGAAACCTGAGTCTCCCGTTCGCAGCCACGGACCTTCTGGTGTGCCGTCGGAAGGGGTGACAATCTTCGCGCCGAACGTGCGCTCACTTTCTTCGGGGCGCTGCCAATAGCCGGCGGCGACGTTGTCGCCGTGCACCCAGATTTCTCCGACCATTCCCTCGGGACGCTCGATCGAGGTGTCGGGATCGACGATGCGCAGGATCGGCGATTGCGGCACCAGGTAGCTGACCAACGGTGTACCGGCACCGGTTGCGCACCGCTTCGCTTGGCCGTCGGCCAATTGCTCCGTTTCGAAGTCTAGGAATTTTGGTGGGTGGCCCGGCCTACTGTTCGCCACGTACACCGTTGCCTCCGCGAGCCCATACGAGGGCCGGATCACGTTGTCGCGCAGATTGAAGCGCGCAAAGCGGTCGGCGAAACGCTTGATCGCTGCGGGCTGTACCCGCTCGCTACCGCTAAGGATGGTGTTTACACCGCCCAGATCAAATCCGGCCATGTCGGCGTCCGATACTTTCTTGGCCGCCAGCTCAAAGGCGAAGTTCGGTGCCGCCGTGAAGGGTTGAGAATTGTTGGCCAACATATGCATCCACCGGGCCGAACGCTGAAGGAAAGATATCGGGCTGGTGAGCACGGCGGGATACCCGCCCAAAATCGGTGCGCAAACTCCCAGAACCAAACCCATGTCGTGGAAGAACGGCAGCCACGATACGAGCGTCACATCCGGCGGGGGGATCCCGTCGGACTCCGCAAAGAAGCCCGACATCAGCTGTTCGAAATTGGCCCGCAAGTTCTGATGCGACATCATCACGCCGGCGGGCGTACGGGTGGATCCGGACGTGTATTGCAAGTACGCGATGGGCGGGTAATTTCCATCGCCGCCACCAGATCCATTGGGGGAGTCCAGGTCTAGCGAATCAACCTCGATGATCGAGGAAACAGAATTCCCCGACTGCGCCGTAACACGCTGGGCGACATCGCCTACGACAGAAGATGTGGTGAGAACGGCAACGGGCGACGCATCGCGCAGCACCGAATCCACCCGTTCGTCGGTAGCACCACCCTGCGGCACCGAAAGCGGGACGGCGATAAAACCGGCCTGCAACGCGCCCAGAAAGGCGACGATGTAGTCGAGTCCCTGCGGAGCCAAGATCACCGCGCGATCACCCTGGGAACCGCAACCACTTAGCTCCCGTGCGACGTTGAGCGTGCGCCGATACAGCTGCGACCATGTCAGCCGCAGCGCAGCACCATCCCAGTCCTGCTCGTAATCGACAAATGTGATCGCTGTGTCGTTGGGCTGCAGACGGGCCCAATCGCGCAGCACAGCGGGAATGGAACGCACACTCATGGGCACGACGTTACCGGCGTCGTTGCGCGAGCAGACACAGAATCGCACCCACGAGCCCCTGACCGGGCGATTCTGTGTCTGCTCGGCCGCAACCAACCTGTCCACGACCTGGGAATTCGCTTCTTTGTCCTCGGCTTCCCAGTTCGACGTCTAAGCTTGAATTCCCGAGACCTGCCTATGGTATCGAGACCCGAGTCAGCTCGGGTTGGGGGTTCTGCGAGCGGCCTACGCCATTCCGTTGCCCGTATCAAAAATTCGGTGATGTGGTCGGGTAACGGTGGTTGAGCTGAGACGAGGTTGTAAAGCGATGGAAACACGTGTGACTCCTATTGCGGTCATCGGAATGGGATGTCGGCTTCCCGGGGGGATCGACTCGCCCGACTTGTTGTGGGAGTCGTTGCTGCGCGGCGACGATCTGGTGACCGAGATTCCACCGGACCGCTGGGACGCCGACAGCTACTACGACCCCGAGCCGGGGGTTCCCGGACGGTCGGTGTCGAGATGGGGCGGGTTTCTCGACGACGTCGCGGGCTTCGATCCCGAATTTTTCGGGATCAGTGACCGCGAAGCGATCTCGATCGATCCGCAGCACCGATTGCTGCTGGAGACCTCGTGGGAGGCGATCGAGCATGCCGGTCTGGATCCCGCGTCGTTGGCCGGGTCGGCCACGGCCGTGTTTACCGGGTTGACTCACGAGGACTACCTCGTGCTCACCAAGGGTGCGGGTGGTTTGGCGGGTCCGTACGCGGTCACCGGCCTGAACAACAGCGTGGCGTCCGGCCGGATCGCCCACACCCTGGGCCTGCACGGTCCGGCGATGACGTTCGACACCGCGTGTTCGTCAGGGCTGATGGCGGTGCACCTGGCCTGCCGCAGCCTGCACGACGGCGAGAGCGACCTCGCGTTGGCCGGCGGTTGTGCGGTGCTGTTGGAGCCCGACGGCAGTGTGGCGGCGTCCGCGCAGGGCATGCTTTCCCCGACCGGTCGCTGCCACACCTTTGACGTCGCGGCGGACGGGTTCGTGCGTTCCGAGGGCTGCGCGATGGTGTTGCTCAAGCGACTGCCGGATGCGCTGGCCGACGGTAACCGGATCCTCGCCGTGATTCGCGGCACCGCCAGCAATCAGGATGGTCGCTCGGAGACGATCACGATGCCGTCGGAGAAGGCGCAGGTCGCCGTCTACCGTGCGGCGCTGGCGGCGGCGGGCGTAGACCCCGAAACGGTCGGTGCGGTGGAGGCGCACGGCACCGGCACCCCCGTCGGTGACCCGATCGAGTACCGTGGCCTGGCGCAGGTATACGGCACCGCCGGCAACCGCTGCGCGGTCGGATCGTTCAAGAGCAATATGGGCCACAACGAATCCGCGGCGGGGGCAGTGGGGCTGATCAAGACGATCCTGTCGTTGCGGCACGGAGTGGTCCCACCGATGCTGCACTTCAACCGGCTGCCCGACGAACTCGCCGAGATCGAAACGGGACTTTTTGTGCCGCAAGCGGTTACCGAATGGTCGAGCACCGATGAGCGCGCACCGAGACGGGCCGCGGTGTCCTCGTTCGGAATGTCGGGGACCAACGTGCACGCCATCCTCGAGGAAGCGCCTTCGGAAGCTGTTGTACCGCCGCCCGCGGAAGCGCCCGCACAGTCCGTGGGCCCGTTGGTGTTCGCATTGTCGTCCACCTCCGCCGACGGACTGCGGCAGACCGCGCGCCGGCTCGCCGAGTGGGTGCAGGCCCGCGACATTCCGCTGCCCGACCTGGCCTACACGCTCGCGCGCCGGCGTGCGCACCGACCGGTGCGCACCACAGTGGTGGCCGCCGGCCTGCCGGAACTGACCAAGGGTTTGCAGGAGGTCGCCGACGGTGACCTCCCGTACGACGCCGCGGTGGGTCAGGGCGATCGGGGACCGGTGTGGGTGTTCTCCGGGCAGGGGTCGCAGTGGGCCGCGATGGGCGCTGAGCTGCTGGAAACCGAACCGGTGTTCGCCGCGACCGTCGCGGCGGTGGAGCCGGTGATCGCCGGAGAGTCTGGCTTCTCGGTGACCGCGGCGATGACGGCGCCACAGACCGTGACCGGGATCGACAAGGTGCAGCCGACCCTGTTCGCGATGCAGGTTGCACTGGCCGCAACCATGGAGCGGTCCTATGGCGTACGGCCGGGCGCGGTCATCGGGCACTCGCTCGGGGAATCGGCCGCGGCCGTTGTCGCGGGGGCGCTTTCGCTCGAAGACGGGGCGCGCGTCATCTGCCGTCGCTCAAAGTTGATGACCCGCATCTCCGGTGCCGGCGCCATGGCTTCGGTGGAATTGCCTGCCAAGCAAGTGAATTCGGAGCTCATGGCCCGCGGTATCGACGATGTCGCGGTCTCGGTGGTGGCCTCGCCGTCCTCGACGGTGATCGGTGGCACCACCGAGATGGTGCGCGATCTTGTCGCGCGGTGGGAGCAGCGTGACGTGATGGCGCGCGAGGTGGCCGTCGACGTGGCATCGCACTCGCCTCAAGTCGACCCAATCCTCGACGAGTTGGCCGCGGCGCTGGCCGACATAACGCCAACGGCACCCAAGGTGCCGTACTACTCGGCCACCCTGTTCGACCCGCGCGAGCGGCCAGTGTGCGACGGCCGCTACTGGGTGGACAATCTGCGCAACACCGTGCAATTCGCCGCGGCTGTGCAGGCGGCGCTGGAGGACGGCTACCGGGTCTTCGCCGAGCTGTCGCCACACCCCCTGCTTACCCACGCCGTCGAGCAGACCGCCCGCAGCCTCGACATGTCGGTGGCCGCCGTGGCCGGCATGCGGCGTGAGCAGCCGCTGCCGCACGGGCTGCGCGGCTTACTGACGGATCTGCACAGCGCGGGTGCCGCCGTGGACTTTTCGGTCCTCTATCCCACGGGCCGGCTGGTGGACGCGCCGCTGCCGGCGTGGAGCCACCGTCGGCTGTTCCTCGAAGGAGACGGTCAAGAACAGAAGGCGCAGGGCGCCTGCACCATCACCGTGCATCCGCTGCTGGGTTCCCATGTGCGGCTCAACGAGGAACCGAAGCGCCACATTTGGCAGACCGACGTCGGAACCTCGACATTGTCCTGGCTCGGTGATCATCAGGTGCACAACGTCGCTGCCCTACCCGGGGCCGCCTACTGTGAGATGGCGCTGGCCGCCGCCGAGACGGTCTTCGGCGATGCCTGCGAGGTCGGCGACATCGCCTTCGAGCAGATGCTGTTGCTCGACGAAGAAACCCCGATCGACGCCGTCGCGGCGGTCGATGCGCCGGGTGTTGTGAGCTTCGTGGTGGAGTCGAACCAGGACGGGGAAATCACCCGGCATGCCTCCGCGGTGCTGCATGCGACGGAGGATGATTCGCCGCCACCCGGCTACGACATCGCCGCCCTGCTGGCGGCGCATCCTTGCTCTGTGAACGGGTCCGAGTTGCGGGAATCGTTCGTTGAGCGCGGTGTTGCGCACGGCCCTGCGTTCAGCGGTTTGGCCACCGCGCGCACCGCGGAGACTGCGGGCAGCACCGTGCTGGCCGAGGTTGCGCTGCCCGCTTCGATCCGCTTCCAGCAGGGCGCCTACCACGTGCACCCGGCGCTGCTGGACGCCTGTTTCCAGTCGGTCGCCGCGGGTGTGCAAGCCAACGGGGGCGGCCTGTTGTTGCCATTGGGCGTTCGCCGGCTGCGCGCCTACGGACCTACCCGCAATACCCATTACTGCTATACGCGGGTGATCAGAGCTGACGCGACGGGCGGCGAGGCCGACATCGACCTGCTGGACCAGCACGGGGCGGTGCTGCTGACCGTGCGTGGGCTGCGCATGGGCACCGGAACGTCGGAAAGCGGCGAGCGTGATCGGTTGCTGCGAGAGCGGCTGCTGACGCTGGTCTGGCAGCAGCGACCGCTGCCCGACACCGCGCACGCCGAGGCCGGATCATGGTTGCTGATCGACACCTCCGAGGCCACGGACATGTTGGCGACCACGCTGACGGATGCGTTGAAAGCCCAAGGCCCCCAAGGCATCGAATGCAACATCCTGCAGTTGTCGAGGGGTGCCGAGCCCGCGACCAACGTGGAACGGTTGCGCGGTCAATTGCGTACCCGCCCCGCTGACGGAGTGGTGATCCTCTGTGGGTCAGGTGTCGGCGATCCGGATGAGCAGACTTTGCTTCAGGGCCGTGAGCAGGTGCGGCATCTGGTTCGGATCACCCGCGAGCTGGCCGAGCTGGAGGGCGAACTTCCGCGGCTGTTCGTCGTGACCAGGCAAGCCCAGCTAGTCCGGCCGGAAGACGAGCTCAACTTGGAGCACGCCGGGCTGCGCGGCCTGCTGCGGGTGATCGGCAGTGAGCATCCGCTGTTGCGCACCACCCAGGTCGACGTGGACGAGCGCACGCAGGCCGAACAGGTGGCCCAGCAACTGCTGGGCGGATCAGAGGAGGACGAGACCGCCTGGCGCAACGGCGAGTGGTACGTGGCCCGCTTGAGCCCCAGCCCGCTGAGCCACGACGAGCGGCACACCGCCATCGCCGACCACAACCGCGACAGCATGCGGATGCAGATCCGCACCCCGGGCGACCTGCAAACCCTGGAACTCGTTGCGTGTGACCGCATTCCGCCCGGACCGGGGCAGATCGAGGTCGCGGTCACCGTGTCCACGATCAATTTCGCCGATGTTCTCATCGCGTTCGGCCGGTTCCCCGTCATCGACGACCGCCAACCGCAGTTAGGTATGGACTTCGTGGGTGTGGTGACCGGGGTCGGGGACGGCGTCACCGGCCATCGGGTCGGCGACCGGGTTGGCGGATTTTCCGAAGCCGGCTGCTGGCGGACCTACCTCACCTGTGACGCCAACCTTGCCGTCACGCTGCCGCCCGGCCTGGCCGATGACCGGGCGATCGCGGCCGCCACCGCGCACGCCACCGCGTGGTACGGCCTGCACGACCTGGCCGGCATCAAGGCCGGCGACAAGGTGCTGATTCACTCCGCAACCGGCGGTGTCGGGCAGGCGGCCATCGCGATTGCGCGCCACGCCGGAGCGCAGATATTCGCGACGGCGGGCAACCCGCAGAAGCGGGAACTGTTGCGCAACATGGGCATTGAGCACGTATACGACTCGCGCAGTATCGAGTTCGCCGAGCTGATCCGGCGCGACACCGACGGGTACGGCGTGGACATCGTGCTGAACTCGTTGACCGGTGCCGCCCAACGCGCCGGACTGGAGCTGCTGGCCTTCGGTGGACGGTTCGTCGAGATCGGCAAGGCCGACGTGTATGGCAATACCCGGCTGGGGCTGTATCCGTTCCGCCGCGGCCTCACGTTCTACTACGTCGATCTGGCGCTGATGTCCATCGTGCAGCCCGACCGGGTCCGCGAGTTGCTCACCACGGTATTCCAGCTCACCGCTGACGGTGTCCTGGCTGCACCTGAGTGCACCCACTACCCGCTGGCCGACGCGGCCAATGCGATCCGGGCCATGAGCAACGCCGAGCACACCGGCAAGCTGCTGCTCGACATGCCGCGCGGCGGGCGCAGCAGTGTCGTGATGCCGCCGGAGCAGGTTCCGGTGTTCCGCGGCGACGGCGCCTACATCATCACCGGTGGCTTGGGCGGGCTGGGCCTGTTCTTCGCCTCGAAGCTGGCAGGGGCGGGCTGTGGCCGGATCGTGCTGACCGCCCGCTCGCAGCCGAATCCGAAGGCGCGGCAGGCCATTGAGCGCCTCCGCAAGGCCGGCGCGGACATCGTGGTGGAGTGCGGCAACATCGCCGAATCCGACACCGCGGAGCGTCTGGTGAGCGCGGCAACGGCCACCGGGCTTCCGGTGCGGGGCGTGCTGCACGCGGCGGCGGTGGTTGAGGACGCCACGCTGACCAACATCACCGACGAGCTGATCGACCGGGACTGGGCGCCAAAGGTTTACGGATCTTGGAACCTGCACCGCGCTACCAGCGAACAGCCGTTGGACTGGTTCTGCTTGTTCTCCTCGGGTGCAGCCCTGCTGGGCTCGCCGGGTCAGGGCGCCTACGCCGCGGCCAACAGCTGGGTCGACGCCTTCGCCCACTGGCGTCGCGCGCAGGACCTGCCGGCCAGTGCGATCGCGTGGGGTGCGTGGGGAGAGGTCGGCCGCGCCACGTTCTTGGCCGAGGGCGGCGAGATCATGATCAGCCCCGACGAAGGTGCGTACGCCTTCGAGACGTTGCTGCGCCATGACCGCACGTATACCGGTTACATTCCGATCCTGGGAGCGCCCTGGCTCGCCGATCTCGTCCGGCGCAGCCCGTGGGGCGAGATGTTCGAATCCACCGGGCAGAGCACAAGGGGCCCAAGCAAGTTCCGTGCCGAGCTGCTCGCGCTGCCGCAGGACGAATGGCCCGCCCGGCTGCGGCGGCTGATCGTCGAGCAGGCCAGCGTGATCTTGCGTCGCACGGTCGACGCCGACCGCCCCTTCATCGAGTATGGGCTGGACTCGCTGGGCATGCTCGAGATGCGTACCCACCTCGAAACCGAAACCGGGATACGGCTAAGCCCCAAGGTCATTGCCACGCACAACACCGCGCGCGCGTTGGCTCAGCACCTGGCCGACACGCTGGCCGAGGAGCCCGCTACGTAGCGCGAGCAGACGCAAAAGCCCCCATTTCCCTACGGAAATGGGGGCTTTTGCGTCTGCTCGCGCAACGCAACGCAACGTCACTCCATGACCCAGCCGTACTCCGAAGGGATAGTGCACAGCAGCGAACGTATCTCCTCGAGAGGCTTTTCCGATCCCGGCGAGTATCCGTGACGCTCGATCGTCAGCTGCCCCGCCGAAACGCCGCAGCCGTAGAAGTCGATGGGAACGGGCATGGCGCAATGGAACTGGCCCTGGAAGTCATCCAGTTCGATACCCGCGGGGGTGCGGATGTCGGGCAGCGCGCTGACGTCGGTGCAGAACACCAGTGGCGGCAGCCCAGGAGGGTTCTCCTGGAATGCCACCGTGTTGTAAAGGCCGGACTGCTGAATCAGCCCATCGGACAAGTCATTTCGAAATGTTTCGGCGATATCGCTGGCCAGATCCACGATGTCGGTATCCGGCCCGATCTCGGCGAGATACGTCGCCACTCCCACGAGGTTGGTACTGTCCGTCGGGTTCACCGGCGGGTTGAGCACATACCGCAGGTCGACGGGGTAGCAGTAGGGGATGGGCACATGCGGCGTCTCGCGAAGCTTCCACTCGGTCATCAGGATGGCCCCCGCCACCACGGTGCTGACGCTGACCCGGTTTTCCCGGCCGAACTCTACGAGGTCCGCTGTCTCCTGCTCGGTGAGACGGACTCTGGTTACCGGAACGGGTTGGGGTGAACCAGGTTTCGCACTAACCGTGGGTCGCGGCGCCGCGGGGAGGTCGTAGGCATGCAACAACGGCAAGAAGCGCTCGATGCCCGACATTCCCAGCTTCTTGACGCCTCGCTGCTCCAGCATGGCCTCCGGTGAATAAGGCACCGGCTGCGGGACTACCGGACCGGGGTCACCGTTGGTCACGACGTCGGTGTACCGGGAGAACAGCTCGTCGAGGAGCGCGGCCCCATGGTGTCCGTCGGCGATGGCGTGGTGGAGAAACACCGTTAGTTCGGAGGCCGCCTCGCCGAGCGTCAATCGCATGTTCACCAGGGACAGGCTCTGATCGAGAGGCATCTCGGCCTCGCCAACCCGCATCCCGTTGTTACCGTCGGCGACCCACATGCCGTTGTGGAGGAAGTCGTCGGCGACGATGTGGTAACTCCCATCGGAACCTTGCTCGAGGTGCGTGCCAAGCACCGGGTGGGCCTCCAGCAGCGCGTCCAACGCCTCCGACATCGCGTCGACATCGACCCGACCGCGTAGTCGCACGGTCATGGAGGTGAAGGCCTCGAACTTGGCGAACACTTCCTCGCTTGGCGCCAGCCTTCGGATCACGGATCCGGCAAACACGTTAAGACTCCTGCCCTTTCGTCAGTGCACGCAGGCCCGTCGATAGCCGATCGCCAGCGGTATCGCGCATGCCGCCGAAATGCCCGCGGCCCACAGCAGCGTGGCGATCATCGGTGCCTGAATTGGCCCGCCCAACGCCAAGCCGCGCATCGTTTCGATGGCGTAGCTCACCGGTTGATGCGCGACGATCGGCTGGACCCAGCGTGGATATTGGTTCAACGGCAACAGTCCTGTGGAGAAGAAGATGGCGAGCGCTTGCACCACCTCGACCGCCTCAACGACGAGTGTTTTCACCGTGTACAGCGCCACGGTGGTGACGATGACTGCGAATGCCGTGCCGAGTATCACTGGCACAGCGAGCCAGGTCAGGCTCATGAGCAGGCCCTGCTGAAACCGGAACCCCAGTAGTACACCGGCGCCCAGCATCACCACGGTGGTGAACAGAATCCGAATCGCCTCGGCCAGAATTCGAGCCAGCACGCCCGACGCTCGGTGCACCGGCAGCACCCATAATCGCGAAAGCAGACCCGAGGAGCGTTCGCGCATCAGGTCCATCGCGACGAATGTGGAGCCAGTGATGGCGCCGCCGAGCGCGATCAGCGGCACGATGCTGTACAGCGCGCTCCGGTGGGTCATCGCGTAGACCAGTTCGCCAAGCACGATGTACAGCGTCAGCAGGAAAAGGATTGGCAGCACCAGCGATTCGACGACGGTCACGAGGTCACGTGCCCACCGGGACAGAATCCGCTTGGTCTGCACCAGGGTTTGCGGAATCAGCAGCACCACGGAATTCTCCGGGTGCCGCCAGTGGAGCGGGCGAAACCCGACTGCCTGATCTGTCGCGGAACTCATGGCCGCCTTGACAAAACGATCACCGATGATGGCACCAGGACCACCATCACACCGAACAACCACGCCAGCGTCGGCGCCATGAGGGGCCAGGATACCGACAGGGCATTGCGGGTGGTATCCCCGGCCAGCGCGCGCAGCGCAATCACGAACTGCGAGATCGGCTGGTTGCGGACCAGGGGCTGAATCCAATGCGGGAACAGCTTGAGCGGTTGCACGCCAACCGACAACAGCCCGAAGATCATGATCGGCAACGAGAGCAGCGGCAGCATCGCGTCCGGGTTTCTGCTGGCGGTACCGATCAGGTCCGCGGCGAACGACAGCACCGCGCCGATCGCGATCACCAGGACGCAATATCCGGCGATGTGCGCCGGCCCGTAATGGAACCGGAATCCGATCACATGGCCACAGATCAGCGACCCTGCCAACCCAATCGAGCAGCGGTACACGCTGGCTGTCGTGCGGGCAAGGACCGGCGTCAGCGGTGCGATGGGCATGGACCTGAACCGGCGGTTGACACCCTCGAGCGAATCGGTTGCCGCCCGGAAGGCCGCCGACATCGCGGCGAACGCGACGGCCTGCAGTCCAATCAGCGGCGTGATGTATTGCCCCAGGCTGCTGCTGATGCCCTTGCTGCCGCCACCCACGTAATGGTTCCAGGGTATGGAGAACGGAACGTAGAAGGCCGCGGTGAAGGCTATCGATGCCCCCACCACGGTGATCAACTCACCGTTGCGCAGGGATGGTGCGATGAAGCGCACGGTGAGCACCCACCATTGCCGGAGCCGCGACGGTTGCCGTCTCGGCACCGCCGGCGCCCCCGCGGGTTCTAGGGCTGCTAGGATCGGCGCGCTCATGGCAGGGCCTCTACCGCCAGATGGCTCAAGGCGCGAGCCTCGCTGGGATCGGCCGTCATCGAAAGGAACACATCGTCGAGCGACGGCCGGCGTAGCGCAATGTCGGCCAGCTCGATATTCGCTGCGTTGAGCCGCTTTACGGCCTCGATCAGCGTGCCGGTGCCGTCCGGCGCCGGCATCGTGATCCGGTCGGATTCCGCGGTCAGCATTTCTCTTTGTTGATCGGGTAACAACGGACCGAGCGCTTCGACGATGGCGCCCAGATCCGTCAGATCCTGCGGCACTATTTCGCAGAAAGTGCCGCCGGCGCGATGCTTGAGCTCGTCCGCAGTGCCCTCCGCGATGATCGTGCCGCGATCGATCAAGATGATCCGGTCACTGAGCGCGTCCGCCTCTTCGAGATACTGCGTGGTCAACAGCGTGGCGATGCCCAATTTCTTGAAGCTGCCGACCAGGTCCCAAATGGCTTGCCGGCTCCTGGGATCCAGCCCCGTGGTGGGTTCGTCCAAGAACGCCACCTGAGGCTGGACCACCAAACCGCAGGCGATGTCGATGCGTCGGCGCATCCCTCCCGAGTAGGTGCTGACCCGCCGCTTGGCGGCATGCACGAGGTCGAATTGCTCGAGCAGTTCCTGCGCCCGCGCGCGCGCCGCTGCCTTGCTCAGGCCGTATAACCGGCCGAACACCACCAGATTCTGCTCACCGGAAAGCATGTCATCGACGGCCACCTGCTGTCCGGTGAGCATGATCGAACGGCGCACCCCGGCCGGCTCGGAAACCACGTCGTAGCCGGCGACGGTCGCGGTGCCCTGGTCCGGCCGGGTCAGCGTCGACAAGATGTCCACCATGGTGGTCTTGCCGGCGCCGTTCGGGCCAAGCAGGCCAATCACCTCTCCGCGGCCCACGTCGAAACTGACGTCATCCAGGGCCACGACGTTGCCGAACTTCTTGCGAATTCCGCGAACCACCACAGCCGCATCGTTATTGGACATCCGATTCTCCTCAGTCAAGGCTCGACAGATCCACCAGAGCGCCGGCTTCGGTTGCCCCGACCATTTCACTCTCCTCGTGCTCGGCCGCGATGGCCTCCTGGATCAGCTCGCTGAGCGCGGGCGGGAAGTTCCGCATCAGCGCTTCAGCCGTTGCTGCCGGGATCCGACGGGTGTCATACCACCAATCGAGATGTATTGAGCCGCCGGACCGATACGCCCGAAGTTCGATGGGGTGGCCCAGCCCGGGGGTCGTCTCGCGCAGCGGCATCGACAGGTCGGAATCGAATTGCACCGGCGGCGCCGCCCCTGCATCGAATGCGGAAAAGTCTGGGATCACACCGGCATACCGGAAGTGGATGTCGGGTGTGCGTTGCGCACCGAGGACGCGTCCGGTAGGTGCGTAGACATGCCGCAACAGCCCGTATCCGATGCCGTAGTGCGGCACGGCTTTGAGGGTGCTGTGTACGGCGTCGATCTGTTGAATCGCCGTCTCGCTGCGCCCCTTCGCGCATGCCAGCGCGACCGGGTAGTAGGTCGTGAACCAGCCAACGGTTCTGCGGACGTCGACGTCGGGTCGCAGCACCGAACGTCCATCGCCCGCGAGTTCCACGGCGACGACGCCCTCACCGATCGTCTGGGCGACCGTGCGGCCCAGCGCGGCAAGCAGGATCTCCTGAATCGAGCGTCGGAACCTGCGCCGAGCGTCATCGACCTCGGATGTTTGCTCGCCGTTCAGTGTTGACGACAGCCGGGTCAGATCGTCGGCCTGCGGCGGTTGGGTTACGTCGGCATCGGCCGGCCACAACGTGACCTTGCGGAAGTTCTCGAGCCAGTAGGTGCGGGTGTCCAGGGCGGCCGGATGCGTGGCGAGCGCCGCGCAGCGCAGCGACCAGTCCCGCCACCCGGTGCTGACCGGTTCCAGGGTGATCTCTTGGCCTGCCAGCCGTTGCCCGAATGCGGTGACGATGTCGGTGCCCAGAATCTGGCGACCCGCATCGTCGGCGACCATCTCGTGCACGCCAAGACCCAGGTAGTGCGGACCGCCGTGCGCGCCGGTGATATGAACGGCGGCCAGCGGCGCGTTCGAAGAACCTTGTTCCGCAATCAGTTCGGCCAGGATGGTTGTCACCGCCGCCCGCTCCTCCGGGCTTCCGGCGGCCACATCATCGGGAAGCGACCGGGTCGAGAGCCGGGTGAATTCGGAGGGCGCCTCGATGTGCTGAGCCCAGATTCCCGAGTCGTCGACGAGGCGTAGCCGCAACGCCTCGTGATGGTTGGTCACCGCGGTCAGCACCGCCTCGATGTCTTCGGGACTCACCGTCGGAGCAAGACGCAGGATCAGCGGGACACGCCAGCGGCCGGTGTCGCGCAATCCCCGGTCCAGGAAGTATGCGATGTTTGGCGGAACCGCCGGATTCGCCTCAGCCTCTGGCGGTTTCGCCAATCCGCTGGCCGCAAACGAGGCATCGACGGCTGCGGTCAGCGAAGCCAGGGTCGGGTGTTCGTACAGATCCTGCGGCGTGATGGTCAGGCCTTCGTTGGCGGCGGTCATCGCGATGCTGATCGCCATCAGGGAATCGCCGCCCAGGTCAAAGAAGTTGGCGTGACGATCGATTGAACTGACCCCCATGGACTGTTGCCAGATGCGCTGCAACGTGGCTTCGGTCTGGGACTGCCCATTGGGCGTCACCTCGACGGTGGCGGCGCCGGCAGCGACCGATGCGCCGTTGGTCGGGGCGGGCGTCCAGACCGTGGGCCTGGGATCGATCCAATGCCGTTGGCGGGCAAAGGGGTAACCGGGCAGCGAAACGATGCGTGGCCGCTCCGGGCGTAGCGGCGCCCAGTCAATGTCGATTCCCGCCGACCACAACTCACCGACACCGCGCAGGAAGGTGTCGCGGTCGTCGACGTTCTGGATGGGGTGGCGCATCAGCCGAACGGCGCGGTGCCCGGTTGACCACTTGGGGTGCCGCATCGCCGAGCCGGTCAGGCTCCCGCCGGGACCGACCTCGACCAGGATCCGTCCCGGATCGCTCAGCACCACATCGAGCTCGTCGGCGAACCTGATCGTGGAGCTGATTTGACGCGCCCAGCTGGCCGGGTCGGCCACCTGCTCGGCCGACATCCAGGTTCCGGTGAGGTTACTCAGCAACGGCGTCTGGGGAGCGCGCAGTTCCTGACGCGACAGGAAGGATTCGAACTCGCCCAGCATGGGATCCATTGCGCTGGAATGGAAGGCGTGGGTGGCGCGCACCCGCCGAACGGGGACCCCGCGCTCGGTGAGGCGTTGGGTGAACGCCCGAATCGCGTCTTTGGGTCCGGCGACAACGCAGTTTCCGGGATCGTTCACCGCGGACAGCTCGACCCCCGGCAGCAGGTACTCCGCGACGTCATCGGGGCTCAGCGCCACCGCGATCATGGCGCCCGGCGCCGACTCGTTCATCAGGCGGGCCCGCAACGAGACGGTCTTGATCGCTGTCTCGAGGTCGAATACCCCGGCCAGGGTGGCCGCGATGTATTCGCCCGTGCTGTATCCGATGTACGCGCCCGCGCGTACGCCAAAGGTGTCGACCAACTTCGCTAGCGCGTACTCGACGGTGAACAGCGCCGGTTGCGAACGGTCAATGCGCTCTAGATCCGTTGCGGTACCGCTGAATATCTCGGTGTGCAGATCGATACCCATCTCGTCGCGGAATCCCGCGGCGCAAGCGTCGAAGTGTTCGGCGAAGACGGGCTGGGTGTCGTAGAGGCCCTTGGCCATTCCCACGTGTTGAGCGCCCTGGCCGGGAAACAGGAAAACGACTCGTTCGCAGCCCGATGCGGCGGCTTCGCCATCCAAGGCGGACTCGCCGACGAAAACATTGTCGTGCTCGGCCGCACGCAGCAATGTGACCGCCTGTTCCCGGTCGTGCACGACGGCTGCCATCGTGATGTGGTGCTTGCGGCGCTCGGCGAGCGTATGGGCGACCTCGGACAGTTCCGGGGCGTCGGGCTTTTCTAGCGCGGCGGCCAAGGCGGTCCGCGACTCCCCAAGTGCGGCGGCGGTTTTAGCTGATACCAGCAGCACCTGGGGGCCGCTCGGCTCGGTGCGCGCGGGAACGCCCGGCGCTTCCTCGATCACCACGTGCGCGTTGGTGCCACCGATCCCGAACGAGCTGACCCCGGCCCGGCGCACGCCGTCGCATTCCCACGGGCCGTACTTGCTTTGCACCGTGAACGGCGTCTCGTCGAGATGCAGTTCCGGGTTGGGACTGGTGAAGTGCAGGGTGGCGGGGATCGCTTTGTGCTTCAGGCACAGAATCGTTTTGATCAGCGCCGCGACTCCGGCGGCCACCTCCAGGTGCCCGATGTTCGATTTGACGGACCCGATTACGCAGGGGCTCGGTCTGGGTTCTTCAGAGACCCCGAAAGCCGTTTTCAGCGCGGAGATTTCGATGGGATCGCCCAATGGTGTGCCGGTTCCGTGTGTTTCGACATAGCTCACGGTCGACGCATCGATGCCGGACACCGCATGCGCCTCGGCGATGCAATCGGCCTGGGCGGATGCACTCGGTGCGGCGAAACCCATTTTCACGGAGCCGTCGTTGTTTATCGCCGATCCGCGGATGACGGCGTGAATCCGGTCCCCGGCGTCGATGGCGGCCTGCAGCGGCTTGAGGGCCACCATCCCGACGCCACTGCCGAAAACGGTTCCGTCGGCGCGTACGTCGAACGGCCGGCAGTGGCCGACGGCCGAAAGCATTTGTCCCGGTGAGTGCCAGTACCCGACATGGTGTGGGACGGCAAGCGATACGCCTCCGGCGAGCGCCAGGTCGCATTCACCGCTGAGCAGGCTCATGCAGGCCAGGTGCACAGCAACCAGCGACGACGAGCACGCGGTTTGGACCGCGATGCTCGGGCCGCGCAGGTTGAACTGATGAGAGACCCGGGTTGCCAGAAAGTCCTTGTCGTTCTGCAAGAACATGCTGACCTGGTCGAAATCGAGTCCCTCGGCCATGACCTCGTTCGGGTCGCGATGCGAGAGCAGGTTGTGCAGGAGATAGCCGCTGGGCGAGCTGGTTCCGTACACGCCGATCGATCCGTCGAACCGCGCGGGATCACAGCCTGCATCTTCCAGCGTATGCCACGCGCACTGCAGGAACAACCGGTGTTGTGGATCCAGCGATCGAGCGAGCACCGGCGGAAACCCGAAGAAGTCTGCGTCGAACTCGTCGATCCCGTCGACGATCGGCGCGCGCCGCACATACTTCGGATTCGCCAGGACCTTGTCGCTGATCCCAGCGTCCCTGAGCTGTTGCTCCGAGAGCGTGACGATCGACTCCTTGCCGCGGCGAAGGTTGTCCCAGAACGCCGAAACATTGTTGGCGCCCGGAAACTTGCCGGCCATGCCGACCACCGCGATCGCGTTGTCGGGGATGCTCACTGGTTTGTTCCTCCCTGCACTCCAGGCCTGGGTCGTCGCCGCATCGCGGCTCCTTGTCGCGCCGCCGCGCGCTGCTGCGCCCGGTCGCGAACGGTGTCCGTATTTTTCAGGTTTGTCGCGCCTCGTTCGGGCGCGGAGATCCCGAGTTGGCGCATGAGGTCGGCTGCCACATCGTGCAGCGACGCGCCCTGCAACAGCAACGCCACTGGTGGTTCGGCACCGAAGTCCGCGCGGGCGGTGTTGCGGATCCGCACTGCCATCAGGGAGTCCATCCCGAGATCAAGCAACGGCATGGTGGGATCGACGGCGGATTTGTCGGCGTAGCCCATCACCGCCGCGATCCGTGCGCGCAGCTGATCCGTCATGATGCGTTGCGCTTCAACCGGATCCAGGTCGGTCAACGCGTCGGGGCCAGCCCAGTCGTCGCCACCGCCGGCGGCGTCCAGCTCCTCGACCACGGCGGCGAAGAAGTCGTGGTTGCGGATCTCCGGGAAGGCGATCAGGGCACGGTCGGGTCGCAGCCGCGCAACGCCGGTCTGGCGCCTGTTGCCGGCCAGCAGCGCTTCCATGGCCTCGATGCCCTCGGCGGGAGTGATCGGGTCGAGCACGCTGACGGCCAGCGTACGGGCCATGCCCACGTCCGACCACGGCCCCCAGTTGATCACCGCCGCCGGCAGACCGGCGGCCCGACGCCACGCGACCAGCGCGTCGAGCCACGCGTTGGCGCACGCGTAGGCCCCCTGCCCGGGGGCGCCGAGCAGTGCGGCCGTGGACGAGAAGCCAACCCACCAGTCCAGTTCGCGAGTGGCGCTGGCTTGGTGCAGCCGCAGTGCGCCAACGGCTTTGGGAGCCCAGACCCGTTCCAGGCTGTCCCGTTTCATGGAGTACAGCAGGCTATCGTCGATCACGGCTGCCGCGTGCAGGATGCCGCGCAGTTGGCGACCGTGGTCCTCGGCGGCCGCGACAAGGCCTTCCGCCATCCCAGGGGCGGCCACATCGCCTCGGACGACGACGATTTCGGCTCGGTCTTCCAACTCGGCGAGGATCCTGCGCTGCTCGTCGGCGGGTTCGCTGCGGCCGTTGAGGACCACCCGGCCCGCGCCGTTGTCCACCAGCCACCGGGCGACGACCAGGCCGAGTCCGCCGAGGCCGCCGGTGATGATGTACGACACTCCCGAGCGAACGACCGGATCGCCCACGGGCTCACCTTGTTCTGCGCGCATTAGCCGTTCGACGTATCGGTGTTCACCCCGCCAAGCGATCGCGCTGCTCAGCAGCTCGGGATCGGGTGCGGAAAGCTCGGCGTTCAAAACCTCGAGGGCCGCGGGCTTTTCCCAGGTGGCGTCCAGGTCGACCAGGGTGGCGCGCAGCTCCGGATGCTCGTAGGTCAGGACCCGCACCAGTCCCTGCAACGCGCCGATCGCCGGTCGACCCGCCTCGCCGTCGTCGACGGCCAGACCGCCCGCGGAGACCAGCCACAGCCGCGGGGATTGGCCATGCCAACCGCCGACGACCGCCCGCACCACGGTGGAGATCGACCACACCAGATCGCGCGCTTGGGCGACTTGGTCCGGGCCGGTCGGGCCGTCAGGGAGGAAAGCGATTACACCGGCGGGCGGGTGTTCGGGATCGCCCGCGGTTTCCGCGAATGCAGCGAGCATGGCGGGTTCGTCGTCGAGGCTGGCGGTGGTCACTCGGCGCGATTGGCTCCGCCACCCGGCGGTGAATGCATCCGCTGCGTCCATAGCGCCCGCGCTGAGCACGAGCCAACTGCCGGGATCGGCTTGGGCAGCAGTTGCGGCTGGGAGGGTTTTCTCGACCCACCTCGACTCGAAGATCTTTTGCGTCAACGGCAGTGGGACACTGCGGCGTTCGACGGAGCGCAGGTAGATGTCGTTGAGCTCGGCGGTCACGTTCCCGGCCTCGTCGGTCATGACGATCCTGCCGACCTTTCCCGCCCCGCCTTCGTCGAGGCTGGTCAGCTTGGCCCGGCAGCGGGCATATCGGCCCGGGTCGCGATACACCCGCAGGCTTGCGATAGAGACTGGGAGGTAACTGGACTCGGATGATCCGGCCGACCCGTCGTCCGGCATCGCGGCGGCCAGACTTTGCAGGGCGGCATCGAGCAGGGCCGGGTGGATCCGATAACCGGGATGCCGGGGAGCCTCGGCGGAAAGGGTGACTTCGGTTTCAGCCGAACCATCCGAAAGGCGGTCGATGCGGGTCAGGGCCGCGAAGGCCGGACCGTAATGTTGTCCGGCCTGCCGCAGCACGGCGTACATATCGGCCGGCGACACGGCAACTTTGGTTTGACCGGCCGCCGGTGCGGGCCGATCGGGGGTGGTGTCCGACGGTGCCGCTTCGGCTTTGGCGACGGCGTGCCGGGTCCAGTCGCCGGCGACGGAGCGCGAGTAGATCTCGATGCGAATCTTGCTGTCCCCGTTGCGAATCAGGTGAGTCGTCAGCCGGGTGTGGCGGTCCAGGGTGAGCATCTGCTCGACCTCGAGCTGGTTGATCGACACGGCAGCGACCGGCAGGCCGAGCGCCTCGCTGGCGGCCGCCAAGGCGATCTCGGCATAGCCCGCTGCCGGCATAATGGACTGGCCGAACACCCGGTGGTCCGCCAGCCACGGACACACGTCGGTTCCGACGTCGGCTTGCCACACGTGATCCTGGCTGGACGGGACTTCGACGTGCACACCCAACAACGGGTGGGCGTGGGCGCCCAAGAGGTCCGACATCGTGGACCGGTCCTCGACCCAGAACTGGGCGTGCTGCCACGTTGTCGTCGGGATGTCGGCCAGGCGAGTGCCGGGGATGGTTGGCTGGTTCTTGCGCACCGATGCGAGTTGGGTGTGGAAGGCGATGGTGTCGTCGGCGTCGCGCGCCAGGGTGCCGATGCTCCGGTAGCTGCGTTCGCGATGCGCGTCTTCCAGTGTTTCGGTGATGGCGTGGGTCAGCAGCGGGTGGGCGCTGATTTCGATGAAGGTGTGCTGGTTGGCGCCGGCGGCGATGACGGCCTGCTGGAATCGCACCGGGTTGCGCATGTTGGTGGCCCAGTGCTCTGCGCCGAAAACCGGTGTGCTGTCGATGTTTTCGTAGGTAGTCGAGATGATCGGAATCGTGGGCGTTCGCGGCCTCAAATCGGCCAGCTCCGAACGCATCGCGGGTTGCAATGCGTCCATCGCCGGGTTGTGCGGGGCCACTTCGATATTGACCCGGCTGGCGAAGCGGTCCTGGGCGCGCACGTGAGTGATCAGTTCGTCGATCTGCTCGGTCGGTCCGGCGATCACCGTCTGGCGGGGCGAGTTGTAGATCCCCAAGGTCACCTGCGGGTAGTCGGCGATCAGCGCCTCGGTGGCCGCGGCGTCGAGTTCCAGCAGCGCCATGCCGCCTTGTCCGGACAGCGGGGCCATCAGCCGCGAGCGGGTGGCGGTCACCCGCAACCCTTCGGCGGGGGTGAGCGCCCCGGCGACCACGGAGGCGGCCACCTCGCCCATGGAGTGGCCGATCACCAGGTCGGGTTGCACGCCGTAGGAACGCCACAGCGCGGTCAGCGCCAGTTGCATGCCGATCAGGCCCAGCTGGATCTGTTCGATGCCAACCAATTCTTTGCCGCCGGCGATGACGTCATGGAACGAAAAGCCGGCTTGGGCAAGGAAATCGGGTTCGAGCTCGGCGACGGCCTGGGCGAAGGCGGGTTCGTCGGCCAACAGCCGCCGACCCATGCCGGCCCACTGCGATCCGCGCCCGGAGTAGACGAATACCGTGCCCCGCCCCGGCGCGCCGTCCTGGTAGCCGACCACGCCAGGCGCGGGCCTGCCCGCGGCAACCGACCGCAGCCCGGCCACTGCTTGGGCACGGTCGCGGGCCACCACGGCGGCGAACTTGGCGTGCCGGGCGCGGTGTTGGTTGAGCGTCTGCGCCACATCGGCCAGGGCCACCTTGGCGCCGGGGCCGTCCAGCCAGTCCGCCAACGCCGTCGCCGCGGCGGCCACCCGTTGTGGCGCCTTGCCGGAGACCACCAATGTGGATACGGCGGGTTCGGGTCCACGCTGTGCGGGTGCGGGATCGGGGGCCTGCTCGATCACCACATGGGAGTTGGTGCCACTCATGCCGAACGACGACACGGCCGCCCGGCGCGGACCAGCTTGGGCCGGCCACGGCGTGCCTTCAATAGGCACGAACAGCCGCGTCGCGGATGGGTCAATTGCCGGGTTCCAGCGGGTGAAATGCAGATTCCGTGGGATGTAGCCGTGTCCCACGGCCAAGATCGCCTTGATCAATCCAGCGACCCCGGCGGCCGCCTCCAAATGACCGATATTGGTCTTGACCGCGCCGAGTGCGCAGCTACCGTCGCCGCGGCCGTAGCTGGCGGCCAGCGCTTCGAACTCGATCGGGTCGCCCAAAATGGTTCCGGTGCCGTGGGTTTCGACGTAGCGCACGCTGTCGGCGGTGACGTCGGCCTGTCTTAGCGCGGCGTTGATCACCTCCCGCTGCGCCGACGCATTGGGCGCGGTCATGCCGTTGGATCGGCCGTCCTGGTTGATCGCCGAACCGCGGATCACCGCCAGCACCCGGTCGCCGTCCCGGGTGGCGTCGGACAACCGCTTGAGCACCACGACGCCGCATCCCTCGCCGCGGGCGAAGCCATCGGCCGTGGCGTCGAAGGCCTTGGACCTACCCGTCGGCGACAGCGCCGTCCACTTGGACACCGCAATCGAGGTGAACGGAGACAGCGAAAGCTGCACCCCGCCCGCCAGGGCCACGTCGCTTTCCCGCAACCGCAGACTCTGGCATCCCAGGTGCACCGCCACCAACGACGACGAACATGCGGTGTCCACCGCCATCGCCGGGCCGCGCAGCCCGAGCAGATACGAAATCCGCCCCACCGCGGCCGAGTGCGGGGTGCCGGTGCTCAGGTACGCGTCGATCTCCGCGCGGCGTTCGATGTTGACGATGGTGTAGTCGAACGTCGACAGCCCCATGATCGCGGCGGTTTGGGTGCCGTTCAACGAATCCGGCGGCAGGCCGGCATGTTCGAGCGCTTCCCAGGCAACCTCCAGCAGCAATCGGTGCTGGGGGTCCATCGCGGCGGCTTCGCGCGGGGTGATGCCGAAGAAGTCGGCGTCGAAGCCGGCGACGTCGTCGATAAACGCCCCCCACTTGGTCGTCATCCGTCCCGGTGCCTGCGGGTCGGGGTCGTAGTACGCGTCGGCGTCCCACCGATCGGCCGGCACCTCGCCTACGGTGTCGCGGCCCTCCACCAAGAGATCCCAAAAGCTTTCCGGTCCAAACACATTGCCGGGCATCCGGCAACCGATGCCGACCACCGCGATCGGCTCGGCAACATCGGTGGGAAAAGCCGTTCCCGCACGCACGAGCTCACGCGCGAGAACTTCGCGCGCCTTCGGCGACATTTGCGCCGCGCGTTCGGCCAGACTGGTCATGACTCGGCGCCCTCCGTTGCAGCCTCGAGCTCACTTGCCGCGACTAGGTCGGACAGCAATTCCATTTCCTCGTCCGAGAGCGCTTGTTCGGCATCGCGCACCTGCTCCGCATCGGTCGCGGGTGCATAGCCGAGCCGTTCACACAACGCGCCGGCCAGATCGGTAATGGTTGGGTATGCCCAGACCAAGGCGACGGGCAACGTGGTGCCCAGGTTTGCTTCCAGCCTGTTGCGGAGTTCGAGGGCCATCAACGAGTCCAGACCGAGGGACTCCAGCGGCCGGTCGTGGTCGATCGGTTCCGTAGACCGCAGCACCGAGCGGATTTCGTCCGCGATCGCCGCGGCCAGCCGGGCTGGGCGCTCGTGGTCGGCGAGGCCGTCCAGCTCGGCCCGGATCCGGCCACTCCCGCGTTGCTCGACTCTGATCGAATCCTGCAGCTTCGCAAACAGCGACGACCCCGCTGCGGCGGGGAAGGACTGGAACCACTGCCGTGCATCGAGGGCGAACACGCCGGTGTGAGCCCGGTCGGCCGACAGCACCACCTGCAGGGCCGCGAGCCCTTGCGCGGGAGTAGTCATCGAGACGCCGAGATCGGCGAAGAACTGGGCGCGTCCCACCTCGGCCCAGGGGCCCCAGTTGATCGCGGCCGCAGGCAATCCCAGCGATCGCCGGTAGGCGACCAGACCGTCGATCCACGAGTTCGCGGCCGCGTAGGACCCCTGGCCCGGTGCGCCGAGCAGCGACGCGACCGATGAGAACGACACCCACCAATCCACGTCGGCGTGCTTGGTGGCCTCGTGCAGCCACCAACCGCCGGCCACCTTCGGCGCGAACACCCGCGCCGAGGCCGACTCGGAGATGTTCAGCACGATTTCGTCGGCGAGCACCATCGCGCTATGCACGACACCGGCCAGCCGGAAACCGGCGTCTTCGACGGCGGCCACCAGCCGCCGCGGGGTATCGGGGTCGGACAGGTCGCCGGTAACGACCTCGACGCGACCCCCTGCGGCGTTGATATCGCCGATCTCGGCGAGCACCTCCGCGCTCGGCGCCGAACGGCCGTTCACCACAACCAATCCCGCGCCGTGGGCGGCCAGCCAGCGAGCCGTCACCAAACCGAGGCCGCCCATGCCGCCGACGACGAGGTAGCCGCCGTCCGGTCTGACCAGTAGCTGAGGCGGTCGCGGCGCCAGCGCCGCAAAGCTGCCGGTCTGCGGTATCGAAAGGACGATCCTGCCGGCGTGCTCGCCCGATTCCAGCGACCGCAACGCCTCGACGACGTTGTCCAACGCGAACTCGGTGACCGGCAACGGGGCCAATTCTCCCTGCGCGGCACGCTGCAGGATCTCTTCGAGGTATTCGCGATACCGTTTCGGCTGCAGCCGCAGGTTCAAGTCGATGTCGACGACCGACAAGGACGCGCTGCGAGACAGGGCCGCCAATCCGATCGAGGTATCGGCGCGGACGTCCGTCTTGCCCAGTTGGATGAATCGGCCGCCGGGGGCCAGCAGCTTCATGCTCGCGTGAATAGCCTCTCCCGGAAGTGAATTGACGACGACATCCATCCCCGCACCGTTGGTGAGGTCGAGAATTTCTTCGACGAAGGCGGCGCTGCGCGAGTCGCCGACGTACTCGATGCCCAGCTCGGACAGCCGGTCGCGCTGGACCCGCGATCTAGCGGTCGCGTAGATCCGGGCGCCGATCATCGTGGCGATGCCCACCGCCGCCAAATCCACGCCGTCGCTTGTGGAATGGATCAACACGCGTTCGCCGCGCGTCAATCGCCCGACCGTGCACAGCGAATGCCACGCGGTGAGGTAGGCCGACCCGAATGCCGCCGCCTGGGAATCCGGCAGTGTCTGCGGGACGGGAACGACGAGATCGGCGTGCATGGTGACGTGCGAGCCAATGGTCCCGTCGCCGAAAGCGATGACGCGCTGTCCTACGTCGAGGGCGGTATCGGCGCCGACGGCGATCACCACGCCGAGAACGTCACTGCCGTTCAGTGCCGCGGTGACGACGCGGATCTCGACCTGGTCGTCGGCGGGCGGGATGCGCTTGACGGCGCGGATTTTCAGCCCGTCGAGACCGCCCGCTTCGTCGCGTTCCAGCTGGAACGCCCCGCCGGCGTCCAGATCGACGGTGACGTCCCGACTTTCGGCGGCTAGCTCACCGGCGGCGGTGGTCGGCGCGGCCACCAGCCTTCTGACGTACCGTTGCCCATCGCGCAGTGCCACCTCGTCGTCGGCGTCTGCCAGCAATTCGTCCACCAGACCCGGCAGCGCGCCGTCGGCGTCGACATCGACGAGCGTCGTCTTGAGCTCGGGGTGCTCAAATGTCAGCACCCGCGCGATGCCACGAAGCTGTGCCTGCGGCAACGTCACTGGGTCGCTGGGATTGAGCTGCTGGGCACCGCGCGTGACTATCCACAAGCGCGGACTGTTTCGGGCGCCCACCCGCGACACCGTCTTGACGATGTCGGCGATCCGCAGGGTGCGTTCGCGCGCCAGGTCCAACTGTGCGTCGATCGGCCGAGACTCGTCGACCGCCCGCGACGGGTGGACGACAACAATGCCGTCCCATTGGGTGTCGCGTCGGGTGATCGCTTCGCGGATCGCTTGCTCGTCGCCGCCGGAGACCAACTCGCACTGCCCGACCCGCTCCCGGAGCCCGGTCAACAGCGCGCCACCGGCGGCATCGTCGGCAACCAGCAGCAGCGCGCCGAGATCACCGGTCTGGTTGTCCAGCGGCACCGGCTCCCATTCCAGCGTGAACAGGCGATTGATGAGTTCGCTGGCACCGCTGCGTGATTGCAGCACCGCCATCTCGACCTCGTCGATTTCCAGCAGCAGCCGGCCATCGGCATCAGTGAGCACTACCTGGCCGAGCAGCCGATCCGGGTTTGCGGTCGGGGTCAGCGAGCCGATCGCACGCGCGCCGTCGAGCACATCCGCATGCATGCGGACACCCGCGAAGCGAACCGGAAGCACCGTTGCCTGCTGGCCCGTCTCCCCGGTTGCGAGATCCGTTGCCAGCTGGGTCGCGCCCAGTGTCTGCAACGCGATGTCCATCATGACGGGGTGCAGCACGAACTTGCGGGAACCGGCTTTGGCCGCGGCCGGCAGCCGCAGCTCGGCGTGGGCCGCGCCCGACTGTGAGACCTCGAGGCCAGCGATGCCGCGGAAGGCCGGCCCGTGTTGCTGGCCGGCGGCACGCAGCCGCTGATACAGGTCGTCGGGGTCAAGTACGGCCGCGCCCTCGCCCGCGTCGCGGTCGAGTGAGTCGCGTCGCGAAGGCGTCGCGGGGGCCAACGTAGCCGTGGCGTGTTTGATCCAGCCGGAAGTGGCGCTGCGGGTGCGGATTTCGACCCGGCACAGTCCCTCGTCGCCGGTGAGTGTGGTGACGATCAGCGTGTTGTCGGTGACGTGCATCAGCTGATCGAGGCTCAGGTCGCGGATCATCCACGACGCCGCGGGCCCGAATGTGTCCGTCGCGGCCGCCAGCGCGATGTCCGCATAGGCCGCCCCGGGTAAGACACACGTGTCGTCGACGCAGTGGTCGCCGAGCCACAGCAGGTCCGGACCGACCTCGCATTCCCACACCCGGGTGCCATTGGTGGGGTCGTTGACGCCGATGCCCAGCAGCGGATGGGCGTGCGCCGCATGCGGCGCGCCCGAGCCGGCGCTGATCCAGTGCCGGGTGTGCTGCCACGGGGTGTTGGGCAGCAGCGGATGCGGTTCGGGCGGATGCGGGGTGTCGGGTGGGCGGGTGGTGTGGGTGGCGTTGACGTTGGTGTGGAAGGTGATGGTGTCGTCGGTGTCGCGCTGTAGCGTGCCGCTGACGTGTGCGCTGGTGTCGCCGAGGGTGTCGGTGAGGGCGTAGGTGAGCAGGGGATGGGGGCTGATCTCGATGAAGGTGTGGTTGCTTTGGGCCGCCTCGCTGACCGCTTGGTGGAAGCGCACCGGGTTGCGCAGGTTGGCCGCCCAATAGTCGGCGTCCAGCAGGGGTGCTGGTTGGTCGTAGACGGTGGTGATCATCGGGATCTTCGGTGGTTGCGGCGCCAAATCGGCTAGCGCGGAACGCAATTGCGGAAGTACCGGGTCGATGATCGGGTGGTGGGAGGCGACGTCGACCTCGATACGCCGCGCCAGCAGGCCCTTTTCCGCGACGACTCCGATGACCGTGTCCACCCGCTCTGGTGGACCCGCGATCACCGATTGGCGCGGCGAGGCGTGTACTGCCAGGGTCAGCTGCGGATGTTCGGCGATCAGCGCCTGGGCGGCATCGGCGTCAAGTTCGAGCAGCGCCATCGCGCCTTGACCGGCCAGCTCGGCCATCAGCCGCGAGCGGGTGGCGATCACCTTGAGTCCGTCGGCCGGGGTAAGCGCACCGGTCACGACGGCCGCCGACACTTCGCCCATCGAGTGGCCGATCACCGCGTCGGGGGTGACCCCGTAGTGGCGCCACAACGCGGTCAGCGCGAGCTGGATGGCGACCAGCACCGGCTGGATGCGCTCGATGCCGACCAGCTCCTGACCGTCGGAAAGGGCCTGCTGCAGCGAAAAACCAGCTTGGGCAACGAAATCCGGGTCCAGCTCGGCGATTGCCGCGGCGAATGCGGGTTCCTCGGCCAGTAGCCGTCGACCCATGCCGGCCCATTGCGAGCCCTGACCCGAATACACGAACACCGTGCCCGGCCCGCCGGGGCCTTCGTTGCAGCCGACCGTGCCGGGCGCGGGCTGGCCGGCGGCCAGCGCCCGTAAGCCGGCCACCGCCTGGGCGCGCTCGCGGGCCACCACGGTGGCGAACTTGGGATGCCTGGCCCGGTGGTGGTTGAGTGTGTGCGCCACATCGGCCAGCGGGATCTCGGCGCCGGGGCCGTCCATCCAATCGGCCAATACCGCCGCGGTCGCCGCCACCCGCTGCGCCGTCTTGCCGGAGACCACCAGCGTCGACACCGCAGGCGGCGAAGCCGGTTGCGGGGCAGGAAGATCGGGCGCCTGCTCGATGACCACGTGCGCATTGGTCCCGCTGACACCGAACGAGGACACTCCGGCTCGGCGGGGCCGGCCGGTGGCCGGCCATTCCATGCCGTCCGACGCGATGCGTAGCCGCGAGACGCCCTCGCTGGCATGCGGCGTCAACTGCTGGAAGTTCAGGTGCCGGGGGATGTGACGGTTGCGCAGGGCCAGCACGGTTTTCATGAATCCGGCGATGCCCGCCGCGGCCTCGAGATGTCCGAGGTTGGTCTTCACCGACCCCAGCACCAGCGGCTGGGCGTCTTCTCGATCGCTGAAAACCTTGCTCAGCGAGTCGAGTTCGATTGGGTCGCCGAGCGGAGTGCCGGTGCCGTGCGCCTCGATGTAGTCGATGTCGGCAGGCTTCAACTTGGCCGAACTCAAGGCCTGCCGGAGTAGCGCCTGCTGCGCCGGCCCGTTGGGGACGGTAACCCCGCTGCTGGCGCCGTCCTGGTTGACCGCCGAACCACGGACCACCGCCAGGATGCGATTGCCGTCGCGCTGCGCATCGGACAACCGCTTGAGCACCACGACACCGCAGCCCTCGCTACGCACATACCCGTCGGCGGAGGCGTCGAAGGTCTTGCACTGCCCCTCGGGTGACAGCATTCCCCACCGCGAGCACGCGATGCTGGTGCCCGGGCTCAGCAGCAAGTTGGTGCCACCGACCAGCGCCGTGTCGCTTTCGCGCCAGCGCAGGCTCTGACACGCCAGGTGGATGGCCACCAGCGACGACGAGCAGGCCGTGTCGAGAACGACAGCGGGGCCCCGGGCCCCGAGCAGATACGCCATCCGCCCGGCGGCGAAGTTGGCCGCGTTTCCGGTGAGCACATAGGCGTCGAGGTCTTCGGGTCGCACCACACCGGACATGGTGAGCATGTAGTCGTAGGCGGTCACACCGACGAACACGGAGGTCTGGGTGCCGCGGATGGTGTGTGGCGGGATGCCCGCGTTTTCCAGCGCTTCCAAGGCAACTTCGAGGAACAGCCGCTGTTGCGGGTCCATCGCCGCCGCCTCGCGTGGGGTGATCGAGAAGAATTCCGCATCGAACTCATCGGGCTGCCAGCTGGTGAGGAAGCCGCCTTCCCGGTTGCAGATCGTTCCCGGGACGGTGTGGTCCTCGGTGTAAAGCGCGTCGGCATCCCACCGCTGCGGCGGCACCCGGATGATGCCGCTTCTGCCGTCCCGCAACAACTCCCAGTACTCATCGGGGTTATTCACCCCGCCGGGCAACCGGCAGCCCATCCCGACCACGGCGACCGGTTCGGTGCCGGTCTTTTCGGCGATCTCCAACCGTGCGGTGAGATCGTCGATCTTGTGCAACGCCTCGGCGATAATAGCCCGGCGATCTGGTGTCGCGGCCGTCATCGCGCCTAGCTCAACCTTTCCGAAAGCTGTTGCAACAACTCATCCTCGGTGAGATCGTCATAAGCGTCCTCGACCGGTTCGCTGTCTGCCGCAACGAGTTCGGGCAGGACGGTGGCCAGATAGTCGGTGAGGCTGTAGACGGTCGGATAGTCGAAAACCACTGATGCCGGGAGGAATTCACCGAGGCTGTCGGACAACGCGCGCTGCAGTGTCACGCTCATCAGCGAATCCATTCCGAGTTGGAAGAAACCGGTCGAAGGATCCAGTGATTCCCCTGCAGGCAGCCCCATCACCGTAGCGGCCAGCAGTGCGACCTGGTCGAGCAACATGTCGTGGCGGCGTTCCGGTTGGCACTTGCCCAGCGCGACGCGGAACTCGCTTTCCGGCAGTTTCGTGTCGCCCGGCGCCGGCAGCATGTCGTCGACGATGTGCAGTGCGCCGCGGGTGCGGTATGCGGCCGCCAGGAGCGGCCAATCCGCTGCCACCACAACGGAATGCACGCCGGCGTCCGGGCTCATCACGTACGGCAGCGCGCCGATGGCGACCTCGTCGTCCATCGGCAGCAGGCCCGATCCCACGCTGACCTGGCTGGCGTCGTGTTCGGCGTCGGCAAGGGACTTCCATAGTCCCCAGTTGACGGTCGTGGCCGGCAGCCCCATCACACGCCGCCGGTAGGCCAGCGCATCGAGGTAGCCGCTGGTGGCGGTGTAGTGGGCCAGCCACCGCGAACCGGTGAGGCCGGAGATGGAGGAGAACAACACGAAGTGGCGCACCGGCGTGCGCAGCGACAGCCGGTGCAGCACGACCGCGGCGTCCAGCTTGGGCGCGAACATGGCGCGCACGTCGTCGTCGGTCATCTCGCTGAGCAGGACCGGTTGGCCGGCGAAAGCGGCCAGGTAGATGCCCTGCAGCGGCGGCAAATCCGCGCCGAACCGGTCGAACAGCGCGCGCATCGAGGCTTCGTCGGCGGCATCGACGGCGACCGTCACGAGCGTTGTATCGTGTGCGGCAAGGCTTTCGGTGAGTTCGGCCAGCCGAGAACCGGGATTGCGCGACACCGCGACGATGGTGTTCGCGCCCATTCGTGCGAGTTGGCGGATCAGGTGCGGCCCGATGTTTCCGGTGGCGCCGATGACGAGCTGGCTGGCATCGGCGTCCAGCTTGACCGGTGCTTGAGTGGGAACGGCACGCCGGTGCAGGCGGGGTACGTGGCGTGCCCCGGCCCGGTAGACCACCTGGTCATCCGCATCGGTGGCGGCGGTCTCAGCCAACACCAGCTTGGCCACGACGCTGGTGGGCACCGAAGCATCGAAATCGATGATGCCACCCCAGATTTCGGGGTGTTCCAGGGCGAGCGTGCGTCCCATGCCCCACAGCGCGCCGTGCGTGGGGTTGGCGTGGTCGCCCTCGGAGATGGGCTGCGCATTGCGGGTCACCAGGAACAGCTTCGCCGGAATGGGTTGTGCGGCCATCACCGCGACAATCCGACGTGCCTGGTGGAAAAGCTGGTAGGTAGCGGGGACATTGAGGGGATCGCCCGTCGCCGGTGGCGCGTAGAGCACATGGTCGGCACCGCTGAGCGCCTGGGCCAGTTGGGTCGGATCGGCGTCGGCGCCCAGCGCATCCGCATTCAGTTCGGCCGCGAGGTCGGGGTCACCCATCACCAGCCACCGGGTGCCGCTTGCGATCTCGGCAGCGGGCAGCGGTTTGGGCGGCCAGATCACCTGATGTGACCAGTCATCGAGCGGGCCGGCGGTTCCGTGCCGCGCCGCGTGCGTGCTTACCGGGAACCCATTGCGGCCACCAGACGGCGCCGACCCGGTCGCCGAAGTGGTCAGCCAGTGCTGGGTGTGGTGCCACGGCGTGGTGGGGATCTGTGGGTGTGGCTCGGCGGGATGCGGCGTCCGCGGCGGTGTGGCGCGCACCGTGTTTAGGTTGGTGCGGAAGGTGACGGTGTCGTCGCTGTCGCGTTGCAGCGTTCCGGCGGCCAGGTAGTTGGCTGCGGGTTGGGCGTCTTCCAGGGTGTCGGTGATGGCTTGGGTCAGCAGCGGGTGTGCGCTGATTTCGATGAACGTGTGCTGGGTGGCGCCGGCGGCCTTGATGGCCTGCTGGAAGCGCACCGGGTTGCGCATATTGGTGGCCCAGTGCTCGGCGTCGAAAACCGGTTCGGTGTCGAGGTTTTCGTAGGTGGTGGAGATGATCGGAATCGTGGGCCGGCGCGGGGTCAGATCGGCCAGCTCCGAGCGCATCGCGGGCTGCAGCGCATCCATCGCCGGATTGTGCGGGGCCACTTCGATATTGACCCGGCTGGCGAAGCGGTTCTGCTCGCGCACCCGCGCGATCAACTCGTCGATCTGCCCGGTGGGCCCGGCGATCACGGTCTGGCGCGGCGAGTTGTAGATGCCCAGCGTCACCTGCGGGTAGTCGGCGATCAACGCCTCGGTGGCGGGCACGTCGAGGCCGAGCAGGGCCATACCGCCCTGTCCGGACAACGGTGCCATCAGCCGGGACCGGGTTGCGGTCACCCGCAGCCCCTCGGCGGGAGTCAACGCGCCGGCCACCACAGCGGCGGCCACCTCGCCCATCGAGTGACCGATGACCACATCGGGCTGCACGCCGTAGGAACGCCACAGGGCGGTCAGCGCCAACTGCATCCCGATCAGTCCGAGTTGGATGTGCTCGATGCCGACGAGTTCCGTGCCGTTGGCGAGCACGTCGTGCAGCGAGAAGCCGGCCCGCTCGACGAACACCGGTTCCAGTTCGGCGACGGCGGCCGCGAAAGCCGGCTCGTCAGCGAGCAATTGGCGGCCCATGCCGGCCCACTGCGACCCGCGTCCGGAGTAGACGAACACCGTGCCCGGCCCGGGGGGGCCGTCCCCGGGCCGCGTCACGCCGGGCGCGTGCTGGCCGGCGGCCAGCGCTCGCAATCCGGCTATCGCCTGGGCGCGCTCGCGTGCGACCACCGTGCCGAATTTGGCGTGCCGGGCGCGGTGATGGTTGAGCGTGTGAGCCGCATCGGCCAGGGCCACGTCGGCACCGGCGCCCGCCATCCAATCGGCCAGCACCGCGGCCGTCGCGGCCACCCGCTGCGGCGTCTTGCCCGTCACGACCAGGGTCGATACCTCGCCGCCGGAACCGGTTCCGCTCGCCGGCGCAAGTTCTGGACCCTGCTCGATGATCGCGTGCGCGTTGGTCCCGCCGAGGCCGAAGGAGGACACCGCCGCCCGGCGCGGACCCGAATCCGACGGCCACGCAACGTTTTCCACGGGCACGAAGAGACGGGTCGACGACGCGTCGATCGCCGGATTCCACTGTGAAAAATGTAGATTCGGTGGAATCTGGCCGCGCTGCACCGACAGCACCGCCTTGATGAACCCCGCCACGCCCGACGCCGCTTCGAGATGGCCGATGTTGGTCTTCACCGCCCCGAGCGCGCACGAGCCTTCGCCGCGGCCGTATGTGGCGGCGAGCGCCTCGAATTCGATCGGGTCACCCAACTGCGTTCCGGTTCCGTGGGATTCCACGTAGTGCACGCTTTCCGGCGCGACGTCGGCGGAACGTAACGCGTCGGCGATCACGTCGCACTGGGCCGCCGTGTTCGGCGCGGTGATGCCGTTGGAGCGCCCGTCCTGGTTCACCGCCGAGCCGCGCACCACGGCCAGCACCCGATCGCCGTCGCGCAGCGCGTCGGTGAGCCGCTTCAGGACCACGACTCCGGCGCCCTCGCCGCGCACAAACCCGTCGGCCGCCGCGTCGAACGTGGCGCAGCGGCCCTGCGGGGACAGCAATCCCCATGCCGAGATGGCGATTTGGGTCTCGGGGCGCAGCGTCACGCTGACCCCGCCCGCCAGCGCCATGTCGCTTTCCCGTAGCCGAAGGCTCTGACAGGCCAGGTGGATCGCGGTCAATGACGACGAGCACGCGGTGTCGACGGCAGCCGCCGGACCGCGCAGCCCCAGCAGGTAGGAGATCCGTCCCGCGGTGATGCTGTGCGAGTTGCCGGTTCCGGTGTAGGCGTCCACGTTGTCGGGACTGCTGGCCAGCATGGACTGGTACTCGTTGAAGTAGACGCCCATCATGACGCCGGTGCGGGTGCCGCTGAGGGAATCCGTTGGGATGCCGGCGTGTTCGAGCGCCTCCCAGGCGACCTCGAGCAACATCCGTTGCTGCGGGTCCATCGAGGCGGCCTCGCGCGGGGTGATTCCGAAGAACTCGGCGTCGAATCCCGCGATGTCGGGGACGAAACCGCCCCATTTCGTGGTCATGTGCCCGGGAGTCAACGGATCCGGGCTGTAAAATTCGTCGGCGTCCCATCGCTCGGGGGGAATGCCGGAGATCGCATTGCGGCCCTGGACCAGCAACTCCCAGAAACTCTCCGGGCCGGTCACGTTTCCGGGGAAGCGGCAGCCAATGCCGACCACGGCCACCGGCTCTGCCAGCGTGGTGCGCGAGGCTTTGGTGAATTCGTCGGTGAGGGCGGCGCGCTGCTGCGCGGTCATGTCGGAAATGCGGCTGAAAACGGTTCGCATTAGGAAGACTCGATGCGGTCGAACAGGCTATCCAACGTGCTACCCGCTGAAGCTGACAGCTTCGCAATTTGATCGATCTCTGGGTCGTCTTGCGGTGCAACAATTTTGGCGAGATAGCTCGCCAGTGATGCGACCGTTGGGTGGTTGAACAGCATGGTGGCCGACAGTTCGATGCCCACGAACATCTCGGCTTCGCGTCGAATCGCCATCGCCATCAGGGAGTTGAGTCCCAGTTCGGCCAGCGGCCGGTCGGTGTCCAGGTCCGACTCCGGAATCCGCAGTTCGCGGGCGACGATACTGCGCAGTCCAGTTTCGAACTCCTCGCGCAGCGCCGCCGGTGACAGATGCGACCAATCGCGCGCCGGGATGGGGGAGACCTCCGACGATCCCTGCAGCAGGTCGTCGACGATGCGCAGCGATCCGCGCGTCCGGTATGCGGCCGCCAGCAGCGGCCAATCCGCGTCGACGACAACGGAATGTACGCCGGCGGCCGGGCTCATCACGACGGGCAGCGCGCCGATGGCGACCGCGTCGTCCATGGGGCGCAACCCGGATTCCACGCTGACACTTGCATCGCCTTGGGTGTCGGCCAACGACTTCCACAATCCCCAATTGACCGTTGTCGTTGCCAGCCCCAGTGCGCGGCGCGCGTAGGCCAGTGCGTCCAGGTAGCCGCTGGTGGCGGTGTAGTGGGCCAGCCAGCGCGATCCGGTAAGGCCGGAGATGGAGGAGAACAAGACAAAGTGGCGCACCGGTTTCTTCAGCGACAACCGGTTCAACACGGCCGCGGCTTCGAGCTTGGGTGCGAACATGGCACGCACATCGTCGTCGGTCATCTCGCTGAGCAGGACCGGCCCGCCGCCGAAGGCGGCCAGATAGATGCCCTCCAGCGGCGGCAAGTCGGCGCCGAAGCGGTCGAACAGCACACCCATTTCGGCTGTGTCGGCGGCATCGGCGGCCACCGTGACGAGATTTGTGCCCGTTGCGGCAAGGGTTTCGGCCAGCTCCTGCAGCCGATTGCCGGGGTTGCGGGACACCGCGACGATCGTCTTGGCGCCCATCTGCGCCAGTTGGCGGAGCAAATGTGGCCCGATGTTGCCGGTCGCGCCGATGACCAGTTGGCTGGCATCTGGATTGAGTGCGACCGGCGCCTCGGCGGCCGCGGCGCGCCGCTGCAGCCGGGGCACGAGGCGCGCACCGCACCGGTAGACGACCTGGTCTTCGCCGTCGCCGCCGGTGACTTCGCTCAACACCTGGGGCGCCGCCAGCTCGGCGGGCACCGAGTCATCCAGATCGATGATGCCGCCCCATATTTCGGGGTGTTCGAGGGCCAGTGTGCGTCCCAGGCCCCACAGCACGCCGTGCGCGGGGTTGGCGCGATCGCCTTCGGAGACGGGCTGGGCGTTGCGGGTAACAACGAACAGTCGCGGTGAAGCCGGGATTTCGGCTAATGCTGCGGCAAGCCGGCGCAGCTGGTGGAACAGCTGGTAGGCCACCCCGACGTCGAGAGACTGACCGGCCGGCGGTGCGTAGAGCACGTGGTCGACGCCGTCGAGCGCACTGCGGAGCGCGGTGTCGTCCGCGAGGACGCACGACTCCACGACGTCGACACGAGATCGCGTGCCCGCGATCCGGCCCAGCTCGGCGCCGAGATCGGCATCCGCGACCACCAGCCACCTGCCGTCCACGGCCCCAGCATCCGGCTGAGCCGGCAACGGCCTGGCCGGCCAGTCCACCCGGTAGCACCACGAGTCGAGGACACCGTTGCGATACTCCGATGGCGTGGCAGCGTTTGGCGCAGAACCGTTCTGGCGCTGGGGGAGCTGACGCGTGAGGGCTGCGGTGTCGATCCAGTGACGGGTGTGGTGCCAGGGCGTGGTGGGGATTTGAGGGTGTGGCTCGGGTGGATGCGGCGTCTGCGGCGGGTGCGTCGTGCGGACCGCGTTGACGTTGGTGCGGAAGGTAATGGTGTCGTCGGTGTCGCGCTGCAGGGTTCCGACGCTTACGTACTTGCTCCCGTGTTGGGCGGTGTGCAGGGTCTCGAGCACCGCCTGAGTCAAGAGTGGATGGGCGCTGATTTCGATGAAGGTATGGTGGTCGGTCCCCGCGGCGGTGATGGCCTGCTGGAAATGCACCGGGTTGCGCATGTTGGTGGCCCAGTGCTCGGCGTCGAACACCGGCCTTGCGTCGAGGTCCGCGTAGGTGGTGGAGATGATCGGAATCGTCGGGGTGCGCGGTGCCAGATCCGCCAGCTCGGAGCGCATCGCGGGCTGCAACGCATCCATGGCCGGATTGTGCGGGGCCACTTCGATATTGACCCGGCTGGCAAACCGGTCCTTGGCGCGTACCCGGGCGATCAGCTCTTCGATCTGCTCGGTGGGCCCGGAGATCACGGTCTGTCGCGGCGAGTTGTAGATACCCAAAGTGACGTGTGGGTAGTCGGCGATCAACGCCTCCGTCGCCGCCGCATCCAGTTCCAGGAGCGCCATGCCGCCCTGTCCGGACAGCGGGGCCATGAGCCGCGCGCGGGCAGCGGTTACCCGCAGGCCCTCTGCGGGCGACAGTGCACCCGCGACGACCGCGGCGGCCACCTCGCCCATGGAGTGGCCGATCACTACGTCGGGTTGCACGCCATAGGAGCGCCACAGCCCGGTTAATGCCAGTTGCATGCCGATCAGGCCCAGCTGGATCTGTTCGATGCCGACCAATTCCTTGCCACTGGCGATGACGTCCCGCAGCGAGAAGCCGGCGGTTTCGACAAACACCGGTTCCAGTTCGGCGACCGCGGCGGCGAAAGCGGGCTCCTCAGTGAGCAATTGGCGACCCATGCCGACCCACTGCGAACCGCGCCCGGAGTAGACGAACACCGTGCCGGGCCCGGGTGAACTGTCGTGGGGGTTGACTACGCCGTGGGCCCGCTGGCCGGCGGCCAGCGCCCGCAAGCCGGCCACCGCCTGGGTACGCTCGCGCGCCACGACGGTGCCGAACGTGGCTTGCCGGGAGCGGTGATGGTTGACCGTGTGGGCCAGATCGGCCAGCGCCACCTCGGCGCCGGCGTCCTCCATCCAATCGGCCAGCACCCCCGCCGTGGCGGCTACCCGCTGCGGCGTCTTGCCCGCAATCACCAGCGTTGACACCGCCGGATCGGCGGCCGGACCCACCGCCGGCTCGGTTGCCGCAGACACTTCCTGGCCCTGCTCGATCACCACGTGCGCGTTGGTGCCGCCGAATCCGAACGACGACACGCCGGCCCGGCGTGGATGCCCCGTCTCCGGCCATTCGGTTTGTTCAGCAACGACTTTCATGCGCAAGTCGGCAAACGGAATGTGCGGGTTTGGGCTCTCGAAGCGCTGGTTCGGCGGAATCTGGCCGCGCTGCACCGCCATCACGGTCTTGATAAAGCCTGCGATACCGGCCGCAGCCTCGGTGTGACCGAGATTGGTCTTGACGGCGCCGATCAGCAGGGGAGAGTCCTCGGGACGTCCGCGACCCAGCACCGCTCCGAGAGCGCGGGCTTCGATCGGATCGCCCAGCAGTGTTCCGGTCCCGTGCGCCTCGACATAATCGACCTCATTGGGCTGCATCCCCGCATTGGTGTAGGCGGCACGCAGCACCGCCATCTGCGCGGCCGGGTTTGGCGCCATCAGCCCATTGGAGCGGCCGTCCTGATTGACCGCGGAGCCGCAGATGACGGCAAGCACGCGATCTCCGTCGCACTGCGCGTCGGTCAACCGCTTGAGCACCACTACGCCGGCACCCTCACCGCGCACGAACCCGTCGGCGGCCGCGTCGAACGCGCGGCAATGACCCGTCGGTGACAGCGCGCCGACTTGGTCGAAACCGCGAAATACCGCCGGGGACAACAACAAGTTCACACCGGCCGCGATTGCCAGGTTGGAGTCTTGGGTCCGCAGGCTCTGGCAGGCGAGGTGGATCGCGACCAACGATGACGAGCAGGCGGTGTCCACCGCCACCGAGGGACCGCGCAGGTCAAGGAAATACGACAGGCGATTGGCGATGATGCTCATCGCGCCACCGGTGTTGCTCCAGCCGTCGACCTGCGACAGATCGGTGGAAGCAATGGCGCCATATTCGCTCAGGCAAGACCCGGCGAATACTCCCGTCTGCGAGCGGCGCAGCGAGCTGGGCGGAATTCCCGCGTGCTCCAACGCTTCCCAGGCCACTTCTAGCAACAAGCGTTGCTGGGGGTCCATCTTGTCGGCTTCGCTGGGGGAGATCTCGAAGAATTCCGCATCGAACGCGTCGATGTCGGGCAGGAAGGAGCCCCACCGCGTGGTGCGGGCCAGCACGGCAGCTACCTCCGGTGACTCGCTTTCGAACGGCCGCCACCGCTCGGGTGGGATCTGCCCGATCGAGGAACGGCGTTCGCAGAGAAACTCCCAGAGCGCTTCCGGTCCGGATATCCCACCCGGAAAGCGGCACCCCATCCCGATGACGGCGATCGGCTCGTCGAGCGAGTTTCGCGCCGAGCGCCTAAGCGCCGCTTCGGATTCGGGGTCGGGCTCGGGTGCGGTGAGGTACGCGGCCAGCGCGTTGATCGTCGGGTGCTCCCAGAAGTCGATCGGAGATACGGTCTTGCCCAACAACTCTGACAACTCACCCGACAGCACCACCGCGTCGCGGGAGCTCACGCCGAGGTCGGCAAGTGACAGATTGGGATCGACCTCGTCGGGTGTACAGCCGATATTCGTGACTAGGTAGTCGACAAGCCAGTGGCGAAGGTCGGATTCGCCACCAATGCTCGCCGTCATACGGTCACATCCAGCCGCTTGAATCCGTCGCTTCGGTAACGCTCGACGCAGGCCGAACGCCGGACCTTGCCGCTGGTGGTGATGGGAATGGAACCCGGTGACACCAGAACCAGATCGGCCACGCGCAGACTGTGCGACTTCGATATCGCCGAGGTGACTTCACGCTTCACCGAGTGGAGTTTGTGCATGGCCTCCTCCTCGGAGGTTCCGCGGCGTTTCAGCTCGATGATCGCCACCAGCTGTTCGGTGATGTCGTCGGGCACCGCGATGGCCGCGACCCGGCCGCCGGTGATCTCCTGGATCGTGGCCTCGATGTCGTCGGGGTAGTGGTTGCGGCCATCCACGATGAGCAGGTCTTTGATGCGGCCCATGATGAACAACTCGCCGTTGGACATGACGCCGAGGTCGCCGGTGCGCAGCCACGGACCTTCGGGTGTTCCGGGTGCCGGATTGACAAGCTGTGCGTTGAACGTCCGCGCGGTCTGCTCGGGCTTGCGCCAATATCCCATGGCCACGTGATCGCCGTGCACCCATATCTCACCGACGGTTCCCGGCGGATTCTCGACCATGGTCTCGGGGTTGGCAATCCGCACCGCCGACGGGTCGGGTGACCCATAACTGATGAGTTCGGTAGCGACCGAACCTTCGGTTCCGCTGGCCCGGGCCTCTCCCGCCGTCAAGTTGTCGTAGTCGAAGCGGACCGTCTTGGGGACGGTTCCAGCTTCGGGAGCCGCCACGTACAGGGTGGCTTCCGCGAGCCCGTACGACGGCCGCACCGCTGTGGGGCTCAGACCGTATGGAGCGAAGCGCTCGGTGAAACGCTTCACCGTCGCGACATGGATCCGTTCACTGCCGCTGACGATTCCGACCACATCGGTGAGGTCGAGTCCGGCCATGTCCTCGTCAGACGTCCGCCGCACGGCCAATTCAAAAGCGAAATTCGGCGCCGCGGAAAAGCACCGACCGCTGGTCGCAAGCAGTTGTATCCAGCACGCCGGGCGTCGCAAAAACGACATTGGGCTCAGCAATATCGCACTGCGTCCGGCCACCAATGGTGCGCAAATTCCGAGAATCAGGCCCATGTCGTGAAACAACGGCAACCACGACACCACAGTTCCAGTCGGAGTCTTTGCGGGATCCCCGAAATATCCGTAAAGACTTTGTGTCACATTGGCGACGACGTTCTTATGCGATACGATGACACCGGCCGGCGTGCGTGTCGATCCGGATGTGTATTGCAGATAAGCTGCCCCGGTGGAATTCTGTGGGAGTACCGGCAGCTCGCGAGGCGAGTCCAAGTCAAGCAGGTCGACTTCAATGACGAATGGGGCCGGTTGGCCGTTTTGCGCGGACGCGTATTTCGTAACATCGCCCACCACAGATGAAGTCGTGAGAATGGCGACCGGTTGCGAATCACGCAGCACCGCAGAAACCCGATCGTCGTGAATGCCATACTGTGGCGTTGACAGCGGAACCGCGATAAATCCAGCTTGCAGCACCCCAAGGAAAGCGATTACATATTCCAGTCCTTGCGGGGCTAAGATTGCTACTCGATCGCCCGGCGAGCCGCACAGTTTGAGTTCTTCGGCGATGGTGCAAGCGCGTACGTAGACCTGCGACCAAGTCAAGCTCTCAGCAAATCCATTGGGATCTAATGCGTAGTCCATGTACGTGTATGCGGTGGAGTCGCCCTGCTGCTCGGCCCGCTCCTTCAGCAAAGCGGGGAGGGAAGGATCCGTCACCGGCATCGCGTTACACTCCTATTCGACTGCCTGCATTCATCTGTGATTCGTACCTGGTGAACCGTCGGTTGGATTGCACAGCCGCACTTCCCAGCGCTCTCAATCCTGCGCGGTCTGGGCTGACCAGCCCGCTCCGACGATTACACAGGTGCTCGCCATCGAGCATGACTGTCTAGCGTCAGATGGTCGCCCCTAGACTATCCCCGTTTCCCCAAGCACCTAGTCCCTATAAGCAAGGTACGCATCTCTCGCGACCGGCGCCGACAGTATTGGGAAATCCATACGCTTCCTATGGCGACTACCCATGTTATGGACGGACAGCACGGCAGTGTCACCTGCGCTGACCGCCCCAAACAGTGTAGCGCGATGTGGTTGGTGTGACTTCTGATACATCAGTGGCTGATGTTAAGTTGAGTGAGACTTGAGTCATGGTTTTGGGACGATCGTGCCGACCGTTTTTGGGACCAGCGTCCCGTTGTGACGAGAGTAACACGTTCCGCCGCGGCGCCAGGCATGCTGCGTGAGGGCGTGGACCGGGGCCGTGCAGGGGCCGCGCCCAGGCGCCCGGCCCTGCGTGGTGCGGGGCCTACCCGGGCCCTTCTGGTGCCCAACCGTGGGCGAAGGTTGGGGCGGTGGGCCGCTTGCGGGCTGACTGCCGCGGAGCGGTTCCGGCGGATCGGCGGCACAGCTAAGCCAGACCACTCCATTGGAGTGTTCTGTCTTGTATTTCTCCGGCGAGCTCCGGCAAATTGTTATTGAGGTAGAAGTGATCCCCAGGAAATACACGAAGAGCGAATTCGCCCGTCGTTCGATCGCGCCACGGTTTCATGTCTTCTTGGGTCGCAATCCAATCCCTGTCCCCAATGAAAGCGTAAATCGGGCATGACAACTTTGTCTCGGGCGGACAGTCATAGCCGGCAATGGCACGGGCGGCTCGCAACGTGGGCAGCACGCCAACGAGAAACTCTTCGTCGTCGAAAAACTCTGGGTTCGTTCTGGTCATTTGCGCGACCAAATTCAACATTTCGCGATCTGACATACCCTGGATTTGCTTGTAGCGGATATGGCCGGGCGCTGAACATGCCGACACAAAGAAGGCGGCGATCCGATGTCCTGCCGCCTGGAATCTCAACGCCACTTCGAACGCCAACATTCCGCCCATGCTGTGACCAAAGAAGGCGAAGGGAACCTCTGTCCGATTTGGTGGCTTCATCATTGCAAAGATGTCGTCAGCCAGGGCGGGAACACTTGCCAGGGGCGGCAGACCGGCCCCATCGCGCTGTCCGGGGTACTGGACCGCGATCCGCTTCAAGTCACCAGAAAACTCCCGGGAAAATGGGACATAGAATTTCGCGTCTCCACCGGCGTGCGGGAAAATATATAGCGTGGGCGTGGCTACCATTTCGTCGTTTTTGCCATTGCTTGTACGCCGTTCACCGCGCCAGCATACCGTGGGTCAAAACAGGTGCATCGACACCGGACTGGCGCCCGTCGCGGTCCGGGCGCCCGTGGTCTGTAGCAGACTAGCCGGTAGGACATGGCTGGGCTTCGTCTGCGGGGCCCGGCGAAACGTGAACCGAAATATGAAATAGGGCCCGACACACCGGAGCCGCAACCGTCGTCACACATGTAACACCAGGCACACTGGTAACAACAAAACGATGCCAGGAGGGTATGGCCGTGTACCGAGTCTTTGAGGCGCTGGACGAATTGGGCGCCATTGTGGAAGAAGCCCGTGGCGTGCCGATGACCGCGGGCTGCGTCGTGCCCCGCGGCGACGTGCTGGAGTTGATCGACGACATCAAAGACGCGATTCCCGGGGAGCTCGACGACGCGCAGGACGTCCTCGACGCGCGTGATTCGATGCTGCACGACGCCAAGGCCCATGCGGACTCCATGGTGGCCTCGGCGACCACCGAGTCCGAGTCGATGCTCAACCATGCCCGCGCGGAGGCGGACCGGATCCTCTCCGACGCCAAATCACAGGCCGACCGGATGGTCAGTGAGGCGCGCCAGCACAGCGAGCGCATGGTCGCCGAAGCTCGCGAGGAGGCGATGCGCACCGCAGCCTCGGCGAAACGCGAGTACGAGGCCAGCGTCAGCCGGGCCAAGACCGAATGCGACCGGCTGATCGAAAACGGCAATATCTCCTACGAGAAGGCCGTGCAAGAGGGCATCAAGGAACAGCAGCGCCTGGTGTCGCAAAACGAGGTGGTGCAGGCGGCCCATGCGGAGTCCACCCGGCTTATCGACACCGCCCACGCCGAGGCCGACCGGTTGCGCGGGGAATGCGACATCTACGTCGACAACAAGCTTGCCGAGTTCGAAGAGTTCCTCAACGGCACCCTTCGTTCCGTCGGCCGGGGACGTCACCAACTTCGCACCGCCGCCGGCACGCACGACTACGCCACGCGCTAACCGGGTTCGCCCGCACGGGATGATCACGCGTGGGTGCAGGACCGATGAGCGATGGACGTTTGCGGCGCGAGCCGTAGGATTTCTGTTATGGCGAGGCAGCGCAGTCAGACAGCCCAGCGACCTCTGACCGCGCCCATGGTGATTGACATCGCACGGCTGGGGCGCCGGCCGGGGGCAATGTTCACGGTGCGGGACACCGTCAGCAGTCCGTCGCGCATCGGTGTGGAGCTGATCGCGATCGAGCGGGGTGCTCCGCTGGACCTGGATCTGCAGGTGGAGTCCGTCTCCGAGGGGGTGTTGGTGACCGGGACGGTGGCCGCACCCACCACCGGTGAGTGTTCCCGTTGCCTGAGTGAGGTCCGGGGTCGTGTACAAGTCGTCCTGACCGAACTGTTCGCCTATCCCGGCAGTGCAACCGAGGCAACTACCGAGGAAGACGAGGTCGGGCACGTCGTCGACGAGAAGATCGACATCGAGCAGCCGATCATCGACGCCGTCGGCTTGGAACTGCCGTTTTCGCCCGTGTGCCGGCCGGACTGCCCGGGACTATGCCCACAATGCGGCGTTTCGTTGGCAGCCGAGCCCGGCCACCGTCACGAGCAGATGGATCCGAGGTGGGCAAGGCTGGCTGACATGTGCACGCCGGATAGCCCCGAGGTGCCGCGGTGACCTCGTCGCGACAGCCGCTGCTCGATGCGCTCGGTGTCGCCCTGCCCGATGAGCTGCTCACATTGGCGCTGACCCATCGCAGCTATGCCTACGAGAACGGCGGGCTGCCGACCAACGAGCGGTTGGAGTTTCTCGGCGACGCCGTTCTCGGGCTGACCATCACCGACGAGCTCTTTCACCGCCATCCGGAACGTTCGGAAGGGGACCTGGCCAAACTGCGGGCCAGCGTGGTCAACACCCAGGCGCTGGCCGATGTTGCACGCAACCTGTCCGACGGGGGACTTGGCGGTTACGTTCTGCTGGGGCGCGGGGAAGCGAACACCGGCGGGGCCGACAAGGCCAGCATCCTGGCCGACGGGATGGAATCGTTGCTGGGCGCGATCTACCTGCATCACGGCATCGAGACGGCGCGTGAGGTGATCCTGCGGCTGTTCCGACCGTTGCTGGACACCGCGCCCACGCTGGGCGCCGGACTGGACTGGAAAACCAGCTTGCAGGAGCTGACCGCTTCACGTGGCCTGGGCACGCCGTCGTACCTGGTCAGCTCCACCGGACCGGACCACGACAAGGAGTTCACCGCCGTGGTTGTCGTGATGGAGACCGAATACGGGTCCGGTGTGGGCCGCTCCAAAAAGGAGGCCGAGCAAAAGGCCGCGGCGGCCGCCTGGACTGTGCTGGACGCCGCCGTCCCGGGCAAAACGCCGGTGTAGGGATGCCCGAACTGCCCGAAGTCGAGGTGGTTAGGCGCGGCCTGCAGGCCCATGTGGTGGGCAAGACGATCACGGCGGTTCGGGTGCACCATCCCCGAGCGGTGCGCCGCCATGAGGCCGGTCCGGCGGATTTGACGGCGCGGCTGCTGGGCGCCCAGATCACCGGAACGGATCGCCGCGGTAAATACCTATGGTTGACGCTGGACTCCGGTGCTGACCCCGACACGGCGCTCGTCGTACATCTGGGCATGAGCGGGCAAATGTTGCTAGGGGCCGTCCCGCGCACTGATCACGTCCGGATTTCCGCGCTGCTTGACGACGGGACCGTGCTGAGCTTCGCCGACCAGCGGACCTTCGGAGGCTGGCTCCTCGCCGACCTGGTGACCGTGGACGGCAGTGTGGTGCCCGCGCCCGTCGCGCACCTGGCACGTGATCCTCTCGATCCGCGGTTTGACGCCGACGCTGTGGTGAAAGTCTTGCGGCGCAAGCATTCCGAGATCAAGCGTCAGCTCCTCAATCAAGAGGTGGTGTCCGGGATCGGCAACATCTACGCCGATGAAGCGCTGTGGCGGGCCAAGGTGAACGGAGCCCGGGTGGCGGCCACGTTGACCCGCCGACAGCTGGTCGCCGTCCTGGATGCGGCCGCGGCGGTGATGGCCGAAGCCCTGGCCAAGGGCGGGACGTCGTTCGATTCGCTTTATGTCAATGTCAACGGCGAATCGGGTTACTTCGACCGATCGCTGGACGCCTACGGTCGCGAAGGCGAAAACTGCCGGCGGTGCGGCGCCGTGATGCGCCGCGAAAAATTCATGAACCGCTCGTCGTTCTATTGCCCGAGATGCCAGCCGCCGTCTCGCCGATAGTCTCTTGCCGCGAGCGTGCGTGTCGGTGTAGCGACACGCCGCTGGACGCGGCATTGTGCGCACGTTCGCGGGAAGGGGAATAGGGACATGACGGAACTCTGGGTCGAGCGCACCGGCTCGCGCCGCTACACCGGCTACAGCTCACGCGGCGCGCAGGTACTCATCGGTTCCGAGGACGTCGACGGGGTATTCACGCCCGGCGAGCTGCTCAAGATCGCACTCGCCGCGTGCAGCGGGATGGCCAGCGACCAGCCGCTGGCCCATCGCCTCGGCGCCGACTACCAAGCGGTGGTCAAGGTATCGGGTGCGGCCGACCGCGACCAGGAGCGCTATCCGCTGCTTGAGGAGATCCTCGAGCTCGACCTGTCGAGCTTGAGCCGGGACGACAAGGAGCGCCTGCTGGTGGTTGTCAACCGAGCCGTCGACTTGGTGTGCACCGTCGGGCGCACCCTGAAATCGGGAACCAACGTCGCATTCGAGATCGCCGATGTCGGATCCTGACACGCGGCTGACGGCCTGGGTGCAGGGGCGCGTCCAGGGAGTCGGTTTCCGCTGGTGGACCCGCTGCCGGGCGCTGGAGTTGGGTCTCACCGGTTATGCGGCCAACCACGCCGACGGCCGGGTGCTGGTGGTCGCCGAGGGGCCGCGGGATGCCGGCGAAACGCTGCTGCAGCTGTTGCGGGGCGGCGGCACGCCCGGACACGTGGACAAGGTCGTCGCCGACTGGTCGCAGGCCTCGGAGCAATTCAGCGGATTCGACGAGCGGTGATCAGAAGCGCGGCGAAGCCGGGCGCGCCGGGTCACTGCCATCTGATCCAGCGGTAATCTGGCCCCTCGTGTACCTCAAGAGTCTGACGCTGAAGGGCTTCAAATCCTTCGCGGCGTCGACGACTCTACGTTTTGAGCCGGGCATCACCGCCGTCGTCGGACCCAACGGTTCCGGCAAATCGAACGTGGTCGATGCCCTGGCGTGGGTGATGGGCGAGCAGGGGGCAAAGACGCTGCGCGGCGGCAAGATGGAAGACGTAATCTTCGCCGGCACCTCGTCGCGCGCGCCGCTGGGCCGCGCTGAAGTCACCGTCACGATCGACAACTCCGATAGCGCGCTGCCGATCGAGTACTCCGAGGTGTCGATCACTCGGCGGATGTTCCGCGACGGGGCCAGCGAATACGAAATCAACGGCAGCAGTTGCCGTTTGATGGATGTCCAGGAGTTGTTGAGCGACTCCGGCATCGGCCGCGAGATGCACGTCATTGTCGGGCAGGGCAAGCTCGACGAAATCCTGCAGTCGCGGCCCGAGGATCGCCGTGCCTTCATCGAAGAGGCCGCGGGCGTGCTCAAGCATCGCAAGCGCAAGGAAAAGGCCGTCCGCAAACTCGACGCGATGGCGGCGAACCTGGCCCGGCTCACCGACTTGACCACCGAACTGCGGCGTCAACTCAAACCGTTGGGTCGCCAAGCCGAGGTGGCTCGACGCGCGGCGACCATCCAGGCCGATCTGCGCGATGCCCGGCTGCGGCTGGCCGCCGACGACCTGGTGAGCCGGCGTGCGGAGCGAGAGGCCATCTACGAGGCTGAGGCCGCGATGCGTCGCGAGCACGACGAGGCGGCCGACCGGCTATCGGTGGCTTCCGACGAGTTGGCGGCGCATGAGGAGGCGCTCGCCAAGCTGTCGGTGCGGGCCGAGTCGGTTCAGCACACCTGGTTCGGCCTGTCCGCCCTGGCCGAACGGGTCGGTGCCACGGTGCGGATCGCCACCGAACGCGCCCACCACCTCGACGTCGAGCCAGTGACCAGCAGCGACACCAACCCCAGAAAACCCGAGGAGCTGGAAGCCGAAGCCGAGCAGGTCGCCGGCGCCGAGCAGCAGCTGCTCGCGGAGCTGGCCGCGGCGCGCACTCGCCTCGACGTTGCCCGCGCGGAATTGGCGGACCGCGAGCGCCAGGCCGCCGAGGCCGACAGGGCTCACCTCGCCGCCGTCCGCGCCGAGGCGGACCGGCGCGAGGGCCTGGCTCGGCTGGCCGGCCAGGTGGAGACCATGCGGGCGCGGGTCGAATCGATCGATGACAGCGTCGCCCGGCTGTCCGAGCGGATCGAGCAAGCCGCTGCGCGCGCCGAGCAGACTCGCGCGGAGTTTGAAAGCGTGCAGGGCCGGGTCGGTGAACTGGATCAGGGCGAGGTCAGCCTCGATGAACACCACGAGCGGACGGTCGCCGCGCTGCGGTCGGCCGACGCCCGCGTCGCCGAGCTGCAGTCCGCCGAACGCGACGCCGAACGCCAGGTGGCTTCGTTGCGCGCCCGCATCGATGCGCTGTCGGTGGGAATGGAACGCAAGGACGGCGCGGCGTGGCTCGCCCGGAATCACAGTGGCACAGGGCTTTTCGGATCGGTCGCGCAGCTGGTGAAGGTGCGCTCAGGATATGAGGCGGCGCTGGCGGCGGTGCTCGGCCTGGCGGCCGACGCATTGGCCGCCGACAGCTTTGGCGCGGCCAGTGCCGCGGTCGCCGCCCTCAAGCAGGCCGACGGAGGTCGAGCGGCGCTGGTTCTGAGCGACTGGCCGGCGCCAGCCGAACCCAGGCCGGCCGCCCTAGCGGGCGGTGCCTTGTGGGCGCTGGACCTGATCGAGGCGCCGCCCCGGCTGCGGGGCGCCATGATCGCCATGCTTTCGAATGTCGTGGTGGTCAACGACCTTTCCGAGGCGCTCAATCTGGTGGCCGCGCGCCCCGGGTTGCGCGCGGTCACGCGCGACGGTGACCTACTGGGCGCCGGCTGGGTAAGCGGTGGCTCGGACCGCAAACTGTCCACGCTTGAGATCACGTCGGAAATCGAAAAGGCGCGCAGCGAGCTGGCCAACGCCGAGGCGCAGGTCGCTCAACTGAGCGCGGCGCTGTCCGGTGCACTCACCGAGCAGGCGGCCCGTCAGGACTCCGCCGAGCAGGCGCTGGCCGCGCTCAACGAATCCGACACCGCCATTTCGGCGATGTACGAGCAGCTGGGCCGGCTCGGGCAAGAAGCGCGCGTGGCCGACGAAGAGTGGAGGCGGTTGCTGCAGCAGCGCGCGGAATTGGAAGCCGGACGTGCACAGACCCTCGAGGAGGTCGTCGAACTCGAGGCGCGGCTGCGCAACGCCCAGGAGACCCAGCATGTGCAAGACGCCGAGCCCAGTCCAGCAGAGGCTCGCCAGGCGCTCGCCGCCGCCGCCGAAACCGCCCGCGGCGTCGAAGTGGAGGCCCGGTTGGCGGTGCGCACCGCTGAGGAGCGCGCGAACGCGGTGCGCGGGCGGGCGGATTCGCTGCGCCGCGCGGCCGCGGCCGAACGCGAGGCACGGGTGCGCGCCGAACAGGCGCGAGCCGCTCGGGTGCGTGCGGCCGCGGTGGCCGCGGCGGTCGCCGACGCCGGGCGCCTGTTAGCCGGGCGGTTGAACCGGGTAGTGGATTCGGCGTCCAGACTGCGCGACGAGCTGGCTGCCGAGCGCCAGCTTAGGTCGACGGCGATGGCGGCCGTCCGCGAAGAGGTGCACACGCTGAGCGCACGAGTGGCTGCCCTCACCGATTCCCTGCACCGCGACGAGGTGGCAAACGCCCAGGCAGCGTTGCGAATTGAGCAGCTCGAGCAGATGGTGCTGGAGCAGTTCGGCATGGCGCCGGCCGACCTGGTCGCCGAATACGGTCCTCACGTTGCACTAGCGCCCACCGAACTTGAGATGGCCGAGTTCGAGCAGGCCCGCGAGCGCGGCGAGCAGGTGATCGCGCCGGCCCCGATGCCGTTCGACCGGCCCACCCAGGAGCGCCGGGCCAAACGCGCCGAGCGTGAGCTGGCCGAGCTGGGCCGGGTCAATCCGTTGGCCCTGGAGGAGTTTGCTGCGTTGGAGGAGCGCTACAACTTCCTGGCCACTCAGCTCGAAGATGTCAAGGCCGCGCGCAAGGACCTGCAGGACGTCATCGCCGACGTCGACGCCCGCATCCTGCAAGTGTTCAGTGACGCGTTCGTCGATGTCGAGCGCGAATTCCGGCAGGTGTTCGCGTCGCTGTTCCCCGGCGGGGAAGGCCGGCTGCGGCTGACCGAGCCCGACGACATGCTCACCACCGGTATCGAGGTGGAGGCGCGTCCGCCCGGCAAGAAGGTCACCCGGTTGTCGTTGCTCTCCGGCGGTGAGAAGGCACTGACGGCGGTGGCGATGCTGGTAGCGATATTCCGGGCCCGCCCGTCGCCGTTCTACATCATGGACGAGGTGGAGGCCGCGCTCGACGACATGAACCTGCGCCGGCTTATCGGACTGTTCGAACAGCTACGGGATCGGTCGCAGCTGATCATCATCACGCACCAAAAGCCGACGATGGAAGTCGCCGACGCGCTCTATGGCGTGACGATGCAGAACGACGGCATCACCGCGGTCATCTCGCAGCGGATCCGCGGTCAGCAGGTGGATCGGCTGGTCGCTAGCTCCTCGTAGGTGCCCGGCGCCCCGAGCCCCCGATGTACTTGGAAGGATTGTCAGCGTGTCGGAAGGTCTGTGGATTGCCATCGCGGTCATTGCCGCCCTGGTTGTCATCGCCGCGCTGGTCTTTGGCCTGGTGCGCTACCGCCGGCGCCGGATCAGCCTGTCGGGCCGGCCCGACACCGATGTGGTCGATCGCTCCGGTGGTTACACCGCCTCATCCGGCATCACGTTCAGCCAGACACCAGTGGTCGAGCCGGGCCTGCCCGCCGTCGGCGACGATGCGACCATTCCTCACGACGCGCCCAAGCGCACCATCTCAGACGTCCACCTGCCCGAGGTTGAGCCGGAGCCCGAGGCCCCTGAGATACCCGAGGCCCCTGAGATACCCGAGGCCCCTGAGATAGCGGCCATCGCGCCGACCGAAGGCCGATTGGAACGGCTGCGTGGACGTCTGGCCCGATCGCAGACCGCACTCGGGCGCAGCGTGCTGGGACTGATTGGCGGCGGCGACCTAGACGAGGACTCCTGGCAGGACGTCGAAGACACCCTGCTGGTCGCCGACCTCGGCCCGGTCGTCACCGAGTCCGTGGTGTCGCAGCTGCGCAGCCGGCTGGCCAGCGGCAATGTCCGCACCGAGGCCGACGCTAGGGCGGTGCTGCGTGACGTCTTGATCAAGGAGCTGAAGCCCGGCATGGACCGCTCGATCCGCGCCCTGCCGCATGCCGACCATCCGTCGGTGCTACTGATCGTCGGCGTCAACGGCACCGGAAAAACCACCACGACCGGCAAGCTGGCCCGTGTGTTGGTCGCCGATGGGCGCCGGGTCGTGCTCGGCGCCGCCGACACCTTCCGCGCCGCGGCCGCCGATCAACTGCAAACCTGGGCGTCGCGGGTGGGCGCAGAGGTGGTGCGTGGGGCCGAAGGCGCCGACCCGGCATCGGTGGCCTTCGACGCGGTCGACAAGGGCATCGCGGCGGGAGCCGACGTCGTGGTCATCGACACCGCGGGCCGGCTGCACACCAAAGTCGGGCTGATGGACGAGCTGGACAAGGTCAAGCGCATAGTGAGCCGCCGCGCCTCTGTTGATGAGGTGTTGTTGGTGCTCGATGCCACTATTGGGCAGAACGGACTGGCGCAGGCCAGGGTGTTTGCCGAGGTTGTCGACATCACCGGCGCGGTGCTCACCAAGCTGGACGGAACGGCCAAGGGCGGCATCGTTTTCCGCGTCCAACAAGAACTCGGGGTGCCGGTGAAGCTGGTCGGACTCGGCGAAGGGCCCGACGATCTGGCGCCGTTCGAGCCCGCCGCCTTTGTGGACGCCCTGCTCGGCTGATCTGGACGGTGGCGACCCGCTGCGCCCAGCTGGTTGCGCTTGCGATCGCCACGGCCGTCTTGCGAACCCCACCAGCTCTTACACAGGGAGTTTTACGTTAATCCCCACGAAACATTGCTGCCCCATTTGCGCAACAACTTATGCGCATGGTTCTGGATCAGGTCGCCAGTCATGAATCTGGGGGCCGCCCAACGCTGACTGGAGGTGATAGCGAGTGAGTGACTTCCCGGTTATGGGTGTGCCCAATACGGGCGACACCGCCTGGATGTTGGCAAGTTCCGCGCTCGTGCTGCTGATGACGCCGGGCCTGGCGTTTTTCTACGGCGGCATGGTGCGTGCCAAGAGTGTGCTGAACATGATCATGATGAGCGTCAGCGCGATGGGCGTCATAACGGTGCTGTGGGTGCTCTACGGCTATTCGATGGCCTTCGGTAGTGACACCGGCAATGTCGTCGGCAACCCAACCCAGTTCTGGGGCTTGAAGGGGCTGATCGGCGGCAACGGCGCCGACGCGACCGCCACGGCCGCGGCATCGCACATCCCGCTCGTGGGCACCTTGCCGGCGACCGTGTTCGTGGCATTCCAGCTGATGTTCGCCATCATCACCGTCGCCCTGATCTCGGGTTCGGTGGCCGACCGGCTGAAGTTCAGCGCTTGGTTGATTTTCGCCGGGCTGTGGGCGACGGTGGTCTACTTCCCCGTGGCGCACTGGGTGTTCTCCTTCGACGGTGTCGTCGCCGAGAAGGGCGGCTGGATCGCCAACAAGCTGCACGCGATTGACTTCGCCGGCGGTACCGCGGTCCACATCAACGCCGGTGTGGCTGGCTTGATGCTCGCGATCGTGCTGGGCAAGCGCCGGGGTTGGCCCACGACACTGTTCCGGCCGCACAATCTGCCGTTCGTGATGCTCGGCGCCGGGCTGCTGTGGTTTGGCTGGTACGGATTCAACGCCGGATCGGCGACCAGCTCCAACGGCGCTGCCGGGTCGACCTTCATCACCACCACGGTAGCTACGGCCGCGGCCATGCTCGGCTGGCTGCTCACCGAGCGCATTCGCGACGGCAAGGCCACGACGCTGGGCGCCGCGTCGGGCATCGTCGCCGGACTGGTTGCCATCACGCCGTCCTGCTCGTCGGTCAACGTGCTGGGCGCGTTGGCGGTGGGCGTGTCGGCCGGTGTGCTGTGTGCGCTGGCGGTCGGGCTGAAATTCAGGTTTGGCTTTGACGACTCGCTCGACGTGGTCGGCGTGCACCTGGTCGGTGGCCTGGTGGGCACGCTGCTGGTGGGCCTGCTTGCCGCACCCGAGAGCGTGGCCATCAACGGCGTGGCTGGGGTGTCCAAGGGTTTGTTCTACGGTGGTGGTTGGGCTCAGCTGGAACGGCAGGCCATCGGCGCCTTCAGCGTGCTCATCTACTCCGGCGTTGTCACGCTTATCCTGGCGCTTATCCTGAAGTACACGATTGGGCTGCGTCTGGGTGCGGAGCAGGAATCCGCGGGCATCGACGAGTCTGAGCACGCCGAGAGCGGCTACGACTTCGCGGTCGCCAGCGGTGCCGTTCTTCCCCGTGCCAGCCTGTCGGACAGCATAAACGGCCTGACGGAGCGTGTGGGCGAGAAAGTGGAGGCGGAATAGAAATGAAGCTGATCACCGCGATCGTAAAGCCGTTCACCCTCGACGACGTCAAGACCAGCCTCGAAGACGCCGGAGTCCTGGGGATGACGGTCAGCGAAATCCAGGGCTACGGGCGGCAGAAGGGCCACACCGAGGTCTACCGGGGTGCCGAATATTCCGTCGATTTCGTGCCGAAGGTTCGCATCGAGGTCGTTGTCGACGATTCCATCGTCGACAAGGTCGTGGACAGCATTGTCCGGGCGGCGCGGACCGGCAAGATCGGCGACGGCAAGGTGTGGGTCAGCCCGGTGGACACCATCGTGCGGGTGCGCACCGGTGAACGCGGACCCGACGCGTTGTGAGAAGAATCGCGAGAATAGCCCGGTGTGACACGGCATCGGCCTAATCCGACCGAAAGCGCCCGCGCGGCAGTCGATTTGGCTGCCGCGCGGCGCGCTCTGTTGGCCGCTGAAGGTTCAGACGTGCCGCCCGCCGAGCTGCGGCAGGCGATGCTGGATCTACACGAGTCCTGGCTCACCGCCAAGGCGGCCGAAATCGGGATCACCGAGGACAGCGGCTTCGCGCTCGTCGGTGTCGGCGGGCTGGGTCGTCGTGAGCTGCTGCCGCATTCGGACCTGGATCTGGTGCTATTGCACGACGGCAAGTCTGCCAACGTGCTGGGTGAGGTTGCCGACAAATTGTGGTATCCGTTGTGGGACGCCAACATTCGGCTTGACCACAGCGTGCGCACAGTCAGCGAGGCGTTAGGTACCGCCAACTCCGATATGACGGCCGCGCTAGGCATGTTGGAAGCCCGCCACATCGCCGGTGAAGAGCGGCTGTCGACCGAACTGATCGGCGGGGTGCGACGGCAGTGGCGCAGCGGAATTCGTTCCCGGATGGACGAACTCGTCGAAATGACGCACGCCCGCTGGCTGCGCTTGGGCCGGATCGCGCACCGCGCCGAGCCCGACCTCAAATCGGGTCGCGGCGGCCTGCGTGACGTCCAGTTGCTCAACGCGCTGGCGCTGGCTCAGCTCATCGACCGCCATGGCATGGCTAGCGCGGACCTGCCGGCCGGTTCGCTGGACAGTGCGTACCTCACCTTGCTCGATGTGCGCACCGAATTGCACTGGGTGTCGGGTCGCGGCCGCGATCAGCTGCTGGCCCAGTTCGCCGACGAGATCAGCGCCGCCTTGGGGGTCGGTGACCGATTCGACCTGGCGCGCATGCTGTCAGACGCGGGTCGCACCATCAGTTACCACGCCGTGACCGGCCTGCGGACGGCCGTCAACGCACTGCCGCGGCGCGGCATCTCGGCCTTGGTGCGACGGCCTAGGCGGCGGCCCCTGGACGAGGGTGTCGTCGAGTACGCGGGCGAAATCGTGCTTGCCCGCGACGCCCAGCCCGAAAACGATCCCGGCCTGGTGCTGCGCGTGGCCGCCGCATCGGCCGACACCGGTGTCCCTATCGGCGCGGCGACGCTGAGTCGGTTGGCCGACGACGCCCCGGCATTGCCCATTCCCTGGCCGCGTGAGGCGTTGGACGACCTGCTGGTGGTGCTGCTGGCCGGCCCGACCGCGGTGCCAACCATTGAAGCGCTCGACCGCACCGGGTTGTGGGGTCAGCTGTTGCCGGAGTGGGAGGCGATCCGCGATCTTCCACCCCGCGACGTGTCCCACAAATGGACCGTGGACCGTCATGTCATCGAAACCGCGGTCAATGCGGCGCCGCTGACGACCCGCGTGGCGCGTCCCGATTTGCTTGCCCTGGGCGCCCTGCTGCACGACATCGGTAAGGGTCGGGGTACCGATCACAGCGTGTTGGGGGCCGAGTTGGTCCGGCAGATCGGCGAACGGCTGGGCATGGCGCCGCCAGACATCGAGACGCTCGCCAAAATGGTCCGCCATCACCTGCTGTTGCCGGCAACCGCCACCCGAAGCGACCTGAAAGACCCCAAGACCATCGAGGTCGTCGCCGAGGCGCTAGGCGGTGACCCGCAATTGCTTGAACTGCTGCACGCACTGACCGAGGCCGACTCGAAGGCCACCGGACCCGGGGTGTGGAGCGACTGGAAGGCGTCGCTGGTGGAAGAGCTGGTGCGTCGCTGCCGGATGGTGATGGCAGGGGAGCCGCTGCCGCAGGCCGAACCCACTGCGCCGCACTATCTTTCGTTGGCGGGCGACCACGGGGTCCATGTGGAGATCAAGCCGGACCAGAGCGAACGCATTCATGCGGTGATGGTGGCGCCCAACGAACGGGGACTGGTGTCGAAGGCCGCCGCCGTGCTGGCCCTGAACTCGTTGCGGGTGCATTCGGCGACGGTCAATATCCACCACGGCGTCGCGATCACGGAGTTTGTGGTGTCGCCGCTATTTGGTTCGCCGCCCGCGGTCGACCTGCTGCGTCAGCAGTTCGTGGGTGCCCTGCATGGCGACATCGACGTCCTCGACATGCTCGAGAAGCGGGACAGCGAGGCCGCCAGCTCTGCGTCCGCACGCGCCGGAGAGGTGCAGGTGGGGGTGCCCGTCACGCGCTCGACCGCCCCACCCCGCATCCTGTGGCTCAACACCGACACACCAGGCCAGCTGATCCTGGAAGTGCGTGCAATGGATCGCACCGGTCTGCTCGCACTGCTGACCCGGGCGATGGAGCGTGCCCAAGCAGACATCGTTTGGGCTAAGGTCAACACCTTTGGATCGACCGCCGCGGACGTGTTCTGTGTGACGGTGCCCGCCGATTGCGACGCCCGAATCGCGGTGGAGAAGCACCTCTTGGCCGTGTTGGGCGCCCGCGCAGATGTATTAGTCGACGAGCCCGTCGGCGATTAGTCCTGTTCAGCGTTGAGCCGCCGCACGGCGTCGATGCGTGCTTTGAGCTGGTCACGGGTCGCCGCGGCGATCGGAGGGCCCCCGCAACGGCGACGTAGTTCGTTATGGATCCATCCGTGTGGTTTGCCGGTGCGGTGGTGAGCTATCGACACCAACGTGTTGAGTTCGCGGCGCAGCTCGCGGAGTTGGCCGTGGGTGGTTAGCGGCGGGGGTGCCGTCTGACCGGCGGCTGCGCGCTTCTGCAGCTGCTCGTCCTGGCGTCGATGCAGCAGGGCGCGCATCTGCTCGGCATCGAGCAACCCGGGGATGCCGAGGTAGTCGGCCTCTTCCTCGCTTCCAGCGGGTGCGGCGGTGCCGAACGACGATCCATCGAAGATGACCTGGTCCAGTTCGGCGTCGGCTCCCAGCGATGTGAAGCCCTTCTCCGCGTCGCTCGGCTCGGTTTGGGTTCTGTTGGCCGGATCGCCGTCGAGGGGGTCATCCATCGGTTCCCGATGCGGTTTGCCGAGCACATGGTCGCGTTGGGCCTCGAGCTCACTGGCGAGCTGCAACAGGTTTGGCACCGACGGCAGGAAGATGCTCGCCGTTTCGCCCGGCCGGCGCGACCTGACGAACCGGCCGATGGCTTGTGCGAAGAACAGCGGCGTCGAGGCGCTGGTGGCGTATATCCCGACCGCAAGTCGGGGCACGTCGACGCCTTCCGACACCATGCGCACCGCAACCAGCCACCGGCCGGTACTCGCGGCGAATTCGGTGATGCGGGCCGATGATCCCGGGTCGTCGGAGAGCACGACCGTTGGTGCTTCGGAAGTCAGCTTTTTCAGCAAGGCGGCATATGCGCGGGCCGCGGTCCGGTCGGAGGCGATGATCATGCCGCCGGCGTCGGGCACGTGCGTACGCAGCTGGCGTAGCCGCTGATCGGCGGCGGTGATCACCGCCGGCATCCACTCGCCGGCGGGATCGAGCGCGGTGCGCCACGCTCGTGCGGTCTGTTCGGCGGACAGTGGCTCGCCAAGGCGCGCCTCGTGCTCTTCGCCGGCGCTGTCCCGCCAGCGCGCCTGCCCGGAGTAGGCGAGGAACACCACCGGCCGGACCACGCCGTCAGCGAGCGCTTCGGCGTAGCCGTAGGTGTGGTCGGCCCGCGAACGCTGCACTCCGTCGGAGTCGGGCTGGTAGGTAACGAATGGGATGGGGCTGTCGTCGCTGCGAAATGGCGTGCCGGTCAGCGCGAGCCGGCGGGTGGCGTCGCTGAATGCTTCGCGGATGGCGTCGCCCCACGTCTTGGCGTCACCGCCGTGGTGGATCTCGTCGAAGACCACCAAGGTCTTGCGTTGCTCGGTGCGCACCCGGTGCAGCGTCGGATGCGCAGCGACCTGAGCATAAGTGACGACGACGCCGTGGTACTCCGGCGACGTCTGAGGATTGGAATTGGAAAACCTCGGGTCAAGGGACAGACCGTGCCGTCCGGCCGCCTGGGCCCACTGGATCTTCAGGTGCTCGGTCGGCACGACGACCGTGACCTGCTCGACGGCGCGGTGGCCGAGCAGTTCGGCCGCGACGCGCAGGGCGAATGCTGTTTTCCCGGATCCGGGGGTCGCCACGGCCAGGAAATCTCGCGGCTCGGTGCCGAGGTACTTGACTAACGCCCGGCGCTGCCAGCCGCGGAGCTGCATCGACAACAGATCCCCCCATAGCTGTCCGGCGTCAGTGCGGCTGTGAAATGTAGCATGGCAACGCATTTCGGCACAGTTGCGACACATGCGCCGAAACTCAAACCGGGGCGACGTGTGCCGGCGTGTCTTCGCCGCTGCGTCAGTGTCGCGGACCGACTCGTCCGACTCTGCGGTTCCACTAGGCCTGATGGTGGTGACCCGCTTCGCCCGGCTTCGCCGCGCTCGCGATCACCACTAGGCCTGATGGTGGTGACCCGCTTCGCCCGGCTGGGACATCGCCTGCCGCGTCCGCGGCAGCACCACTAGGCCTGATGGTGGTGACCCGCTTCGCCCGGCTGGGACATCGCCTGCCGCGTCCGCGGCAGCACCACTAGGCTGGCGGGCGTGTTTGAATCGCTGTCCGACCGGTTGACCGCCGCCCTTCAGGGGCTGCGCGGCAAGGGCCGACTTACCGACGCCGATATCGATGCCACCACCCGCGAAATCAGGCTGGCGCTGCTGGAAGCCGACGTTTCGCTGCCGGTGGTTCGGGCGTTCGTGCACCGGATCAAGGAACGCGCCCGTGGTGCCGAGGTGTCGGGTGCGCTCAACCCGGCGCAACAGGTCGTCAAGATCGTCAACGATGAGCTCATCGGCATCCTCGGCGGCCAGACCCGCGAGCTGGTGTTCGCGAAGACACCGCCGACGGTGGTGATGCTCGCCGGCCTGCAAGGCTCCGGTAAGACGACGCTCGCTGGCAAATTGGCCGCACGGCTCAAAGGCCAGGGGCATACGCCGCTGCTGGTGGCCTGCGACCTGCAGCGGCCGGCCGCGGTGAATCAGCTGCAGATAGTTGGCGAGCGTGCCGGTGTGCCAGTGTTCGCACCGCACCCCGGCGCCTCGCCCGAGTCCGGACCCGGTGACCCCGTCGCCGTCGCCGCGGCGGGGCTCGCCGAAGCCCGGGCCAAACACTTCGACGTCGTCATCGTCGACACCGCCGGACGGCTGGGTATCGACGAAGAGCTGATGGCCCAGGCCGCGGCCATCCGCGATGCCGTCAATCCCGATGAGGTGCTGTTCGTCCTGGACGCGATGATCGGCCAGGATGCCGTCACCACCGCTCAGGCGTTCGGTGACGGCGTCGGATTCACCGGTGTGGTTCTGACCAAGCTCGACGGTGACGCCCGCGGTGGTGCCGCCTTGTCGGTCCGTGACGTGACCGGTGTTCCCATCCTCTTCGCCTCCACCGGCGAGAAGTTGGAGGACTTCGACGTCTTCCACCCGGACCGGATGGCCAGCCGCATCCTGGGCATGGGCGATGTGCTGAGCCTGATCGAACAGGCCGAGCAGGTCTTCGACGCTCAGCGGGCCGAAGAAGCTGCCGCCAAGATCGGCGCCGGCGAGCTGACGCTGGAAGATTTCCTGGAGCAGATGCTCGCGGTGCGCAAGATGGGGCCGATCGGCAACCTGCTGGGCATGCTGCCCGGTGCCGGGCAGATGAAGGAGGCGCTGGCCGAGGTCGACGACAAACAACTCGACCGGATCCAAGCCATCATCCGCGGGATGACGCCCGAAGAGCGGGCCGACCCCAAGATCATCAACGCGTCGCGGCGGCTGCGTATCGCCAACGGCTCGGGCGTGACGGTGTCCGAGGTCAACCAGCTCGTTGACCGCTTTTTCGAAGCACGCAAGATGATGTCGTCCATGCTCGGCGGCATGGGAATACCAGGCCTGGGGCGCAAGTCTGCGACACGAAAGTCCAAGGGGGGCAAAGGTAAGAAGGGCAAGAAGGGCGCACGAGGCCCGACGCCGCCCAAAGTCAAGAACCCATTGGGGCCGGGTATGGCCGGCGTCCCGGGCATGGCCGGCCTACCTGGCGGGTTTCCCGATCTGTCGCAGATGCCGGAAGGTCTCAACGAGCTACCGCCCGGGTTGGCTGACTTCGATCTGTCCAAGCTGAAGTTCCCGGGCAAGAATTAACCGTGCCGTGCGCCTGCACGTGCGAGGTCGGGGGCTTCCCGACGAGACGGCGATCGAACTGTGGGTCGTCGACGGCCGCATCAGCACGGGGCCGGTGGCGGGCGCGGACACCGTCTTTGACGGCGGCTGGATTCTGCCCGGATTGGTGGACGCCCACTGTCACGTCGGGTTGGGCCAGCATGGCGCCATCGAACTCGACGAGGCGATCGCTCAGGCCAGGACCGAACGCGACGTCGGCGCCCTGCTGTTGCGCGACTGCGGCTCTCCGACGGATACCCGCAGCCTCGACGATCATGAAGACCTGCCGCGCATCATCCGGGCTGGCAGGCATCTGGCCAAACCCAAGCGCTATATCGCCGGTTTTGCCGTCGAGATCGAGGACGAATCGCAGCTGCCGGCCGCCGTGGCCGAGCAGGCGCGGCGCGGCGATGGCTGGGTCAAACTGGTCGGCGACTGGATCGACCGCGAGATCGGTGATCTCGCTCCTCTGTGGTCCGGCGACGTCCTCAAGTCCGCGATCGATGCCGCACACTCCCATGGGGCACGCGTCACCGCACACGTCTTCAGTGAGGACGCGCTACCCGGACTGATCACCGCCGGTATCGACTGCATCGAGCACGGCACCGGGCTCACCGACGAGACCATCGCCCTGATGCTCGGCCACGGCACCGCGTTGGTCCCCACGCTGATCAACCTGGAGAACTTTCCGGGCATCGCCGACGCCGCGGGGCGCTACCCGACCTACGCGGCCCACATGCGCGACCTCTATGCCCGCGGCTATCGGCGGATCGCCGCGGCGCGGGAGGCGGGCGTGCCGGTCTACGCCGGCACCGACGCCGGCAGCACGATCAAACACGGACGGATCGCCGACGAGGTTGAGGCCCTCAAGAGCATCGGCATGAGTCCCACCGAGGCGCTGGGCGCGGCGTGCTGGGATGCCCGGCGCTGGCTGGGCCGGCCCGGCCTGGACGACGGGGCCCCGGCTGATCTCTTGTGCTACACCGAGGATCCGCGGCACGGGCCCGGTGTGCTGAACCAGCCCGATCTCGTGATCCTGCGCGGCAAGGTGTTTCGCACCTAGCCTCGTCAGCGATCGCAAGCGCGGTGAAGCCGGGCGCAGCGGGTCGCTGCGTTTCTAGCCGCGTCAGCGATCGCAAGCGCGGTGAAGCCGGGCGCAGCGGGTCGCTGCGTTTCTAGCCGCGTCAGCGATGGCAAGTGCGGTGAAGCCGGGCGCAGCGGGTCGCTGCGTTTCTAGCCGCGTCAGCGATGGCAAGTGCGGTGAAGCCGGGCGCAGCGGGTCGCTGCGTTTCTAGCCGCGTCAGCGATGGCAAGTGCGGTGAAGCCGGGCGCAGCGGGTCGCTGCGCATCTAGCCTGCCGCGCGGGGTGCCGGCAACGCGGTTACGATCGCGGAATGGCGTTGGCCAACGGCGCGATTTTTGCCGGTTACACCGTTGTGCGGATGCTGGGTTCCTCGGCGACGGGCCAGGTCTACCTCGTCCAGCATCCGGGATCACCGGGCTGGCAGGCGCTGAAGGTGCTTCCGCTGGTGATGTCGGCCGACGACGAATTCCGTGGGCGATTCCAGCAGGAGACGGCCATCGCCGCAAATCTCTATCACCCCAACATCTTGGAGGTCCATGACCGCGGCGAGTTCGACGGACAGCTTTGGATCGCCATGGACTACGTCGACGGCATCGACGCCGTGCAGCTCATGGCCAATCGGTTCCCCGCTGTCTTGCCGGTCGGCGAGGTGCTCTCCATCGTCACAGCGGTGGCCGAAGCTCTCGATTACGCCCACCAGCGGGGACTGCTACATCGTGATGTCAAGCCGGCAAACATCGTGCTGACAAATCCCGGGGCAGGCGAACCACGGATTCTCTTGGCCGACTTCGGGATGGCGCGCCGACTCGGCGGCCCCGACGGCGGGGCCGCCTACCCCGCGCCGGAACAACTGATGGGCGCACCGGGCGACGGACGCGCCGACCAGTACGCGCTGGCGGCCACGACGATGCACTTGCTCACCGGTGCGCCGCCGGTCGATAGTGCCGATGCCGCGCCGCCGCCGCTCAGCGTTGTGCGCCCGGACCTGGCACGCCTGGACGGCGCGCTATCCAAAGCGCTTGCCAACCAACCCGCTGACCGCTTCGGCAGCTGCCGCGAATTCGCCGCCACGCTCGCCGAACGAGCTGGTATCGCGATCGGTGACCGCAGTTCCGACGCCATCGCGACCATTGAGGACGCGGCGCCCGTGTACGTGGTGGACTACCCGGCTTACGACTGGCCGGAGATCGCGCACATCAAAGAACAAGGCGCCCCGGACCCGCCACCGCCGGCCGCGACCCCGAAACGGCGCGGCACGATCCTGCAGTCGGCAGCCGCGGCGTTGGCTCGGCGCTTGGACGAGTTTTCCACCGAGACCAAGGAATCCGCGGCGCCGAGGCGGCTTAACACGCGTCGGATCGTCGTCGGCCTCGCAGCGGCGTTGCTGCTCGTTGGCCTGTTCGCCGTCGGCATCACCATCGGGCGAGAGACGAGCACGACCTCCACGCGGGCGAGCAGTCCCGCGACAAGCGCAGCGGCCGTGCCCAGCGCCCCCACGACCACCGCCCTGGGCGCCCCGCCGGTACCACTCGACGGTACGTACCGCATCGAGGTCCAACGTTCCAAACAGACGTTTGACTACACCCCGACCCCCCAACCGCCGGACGTGAACACCTGGTGGGCAATCCGGTCGTCCTGCACGCCCACGGGGTGCCTCGCCGCGGCAAGAATGCTCGATGACAACGATCACACACTGCCGAAACCAGGCGTTCGTCCGTTAGTCATGGAGTTCGGCGACCGCCAGTGGCGGACCCGGCCCGAAACGGTGCAGTTCGCCTGCGTCGGGCGCAACGGTGTGGCGAGTACTCAGACCACGACGCAGGTACTGTCGCTGCGTCCGCAACCGGAGGGCGATCTCGTCGGTGAGATGGTCGTCACCGTGGAAACCAATGAGTGCAATCAACAGTTCGCCGTCATCCGGATCCCGGCGGTGGCAAGCCGCAGCGGCGATGTGCCGCCGTCGGTCGCCATGCCGGACCCGGCGCAAGTTCCCGCAACGTCCCCGGCTAACCCATCGCAATCCTCCACAGCCAATCCAACACCGCCGTCCACAACGGCGTCGGGCCCCGGTCGCTGATAGAACCTGACCAGCACTTTCAGTCGAGAAGCAGCGCATCCGAATAAAAAGATTGCGAGCGATCACTATCTATGTTAGGTTCGTTGCAACCTGGCCACATGGAGGAAACCGTGACTTACGACGTGATCATTCGCGACGGGCTGTGGTTCGACGGCACCGGCAGCGCGCCGCACACCCGCACGCTGGGTATTCGCGACGGCGTGGTAGCCACGGTGTCGGCGACGCCGCTCGACGAGACGGGCTGCCCGGAGGTGATCGATGCGGCGGGGAAGTGGGTCGTTCCCGGCTTCATCGACGCGCACACACACTACGACGCCGAGATCCTGCTCGACCCCGGACTGCGGGAGTCGGTGCGCCACGGGGTCACCACGGTGCTGCTGGGCAACTGCTCGCTGTCGACGGTCTACGCCAAGTCCGAAGACGCCGCCGACCTGTTCAGCCGGGTGGAAGCGGTGCCGCGCGAATTCGTCTTCGGCGCCCTGGAAAGCCGCAAGACGTGGTCGACGGCCGCGGAGTACATCCAGGCGATCAATGCCTTGCCCCTTGGGCCGAATGTGAGCTCGCTGCTTGGTCATTCGGACTTGCGCGCTGCGGTGCTGGGACTCGACCGCGCCACCGACGACGCCGTCCGACCCACCGATGCCGAACTGGACAAGATGGCGAAACTGCTCGACGAGGCACTCGATGCCGGTCTGCTCGGTATGTCCGGGATGGACTCGGCGATCGACAAGCTCGACGGCGACCGCTTTCGGTCCCGTGCGCTGCCGTCCACCTTCGCGACCTGGCGCGAGCGGCGCAGGCTGATCAAGGTGTTGCGTAAGCGCGGCCGGATTCTGCAGAGCGCGCCCGACGTGGCCAGTCCGATGTCGGCGCTGATGTTCTTCTTGACCAGCAGCCGGATACTCAACCGCCGCAAGGGTGTTCGGATGAGTCTGCTGGTCTCTGCGGATGCCAAGGCGATGCCGCTTGCGGTGTACGTCTTCGGGCTCGGCACTCGGGTGCTCAACAAGCTGCTGGGCTCTGCTGTGCGTTTCCAGCACCTGCCCGTGCCATTCGAGTTGTACTCCGATGGAATCGATTTGCCGGTCTTCGAAGAGTTCGGCGCCGGAACGGCGGCCCTTCATCTGCGAGACCAATTGGAGCGCAACGAGTTATTGGCCGATGAGCGCTACCGCCGGGAGTTCCGACGTGAGTTCGACCGCATCAAACTTGGACCGTCGTTGTGGCATCGCGACTTCCATGACGCGGTGATCGTCGAATGCCCCGATAAGTCGTTGATCGGCAAGAGCTTTGGGAAAATTGCCGACGAGCGCGGATTGCACCCGCTCGACGCGTTCCTGGATGTGCTGGTGGAAAACGGGGAGCGCAACGTGCGGTGGACAACCACCGTCGCCAACCACCGGCCCAAGCAGCTCAACAAGCTCGCCGCCGAGCCGAGCGTGCACATGGGCTTCTCCGATGCCGGAGCGCACCTGCGGAATATGGCGTTCTACAACTTCGGGTTGCGTCTGCTCAAGCGCACGTGGGACGCCCACCGGGCCGGGGCGCCGTTCTTGCCTGTCGAGCGGGCGGTGTATCGCCTGACCGGCGAATTGGCCGAATGGTTTGGCATCAACGCCGGCACCTTGCGCGTCGGCGACCGTGCGGACTTCGTGGTGATCGATCCGGCCTTCCTGGATGACTCGCTGGACGGCTACCACGAGGACGAGGTTTCGTTCTACGGGGGCTTGCGTCGCATGGTCAATCGCAACGACGCGACCGTGGTCGCCACCGGCGTGGGCGGCGCCGTGGTCTTCCGCGGAGGCGAGTTCGGAGGCCAGTTCCGCGAGGGTTACGGTCAAACGGTGAAGTCGGGCCGGTACCTGCGGGCAGGGGAGCGGCAGCAGCAGGTGGCCCTGAGCGTCGGAGCCTGAGATGGCCAGGACCCAGCAGGAACGGCGCGAGGAAACGGTCGGGCGGCTGCTCGAGGCCAGCATCGACACCATCATCGAGATGGGATACGCCAGGGCATCGGCTGCCGTGATCACCAGGCGCGCAGGGGTGTCCGTGGGGGCCCTGTTCCGCCACTTCGAGACGATGGGCGATTTCATGGCGGCAACGGCGTCCGAGGTGTTGCGTCGGCAGCTGGACACGTTCACCAAGCGTGTTGCCGAAATACCGGCAGACCGGCCGGCGCTGGACGCGGCCCTGGCCATCCTGCGGGACATCACCCGCGGACCCACCAACGCCGTGCTGTATGAGCTGATGATCGCCGCGCGCACCGACGACAAGCTCAAAGACACTTTGCGTCACGAGCTTGGGCAGTATTCCGCAAGGATTTGCGATGCCGCCCGGGCGTTGCCCGGCGCCGAGAGCATCCCGGAGGAGACATTTCCGGTCATCGTGGCGCTGCTGACCAACGTGTTCGACGGTGCTGCCGTGGTGGACGGGGTGCTGCCGCAACCAGAAATCGAGCAGCGGCGAATTCCGGTGCTGGCGGCGCTACTCACCGCAGCGTTTTTAGCGCGAGCAGACGCAAAAGCCCCCAATTTCCTGCGGAAATAGGGGCTTTTGCGTCTGCTCGCGGTACTAAAGGGAGCCGATGCTGGCCTGCGGGTTGAGCGCGAAGCCCCAGTCAAACAAGCTCGCGGCCTGATCCCAGTAAGTCGGTCCGCCCTCTTTCACCAGCCCGTACATCATCGCGATCACCAATCGGCGGCCCCCGTGGGCCGCGGCGCCGACAAACGTCTTACGCGCGGCGTTGGTGAAGCCCGTTTTGCCGCCGATTGCGCCCGGATACCGCTGCAGCAGCTCGTCCTGGTTGACGATCGGCTGATCACCGTTATCGCCGGGGAACATCGCCGAGGGCTCGGCGGTGATCTGCGCGAACTCCGGATTGGCCATGGCGGCCCGGAAAATGACCGCTAGGTCGTGTGCCGTCGACGCGCCAGAGCCGCCGGGGCCGTCCAGCCCGGATGGGGTCGCGGCGTGGGTGTTCGACGCGCCCAAGGCCGCGGCCTTGGCGTTCATCTTGCCCACGGCCACGTCCTGGCCGCCCAGCATGTGCGCCAGAGTGTTCGCGGCGTCGTTGCCCGAAACCAGCAGTAAGCCGTCGAGCAGTTGACGTGCGGTGTAGGTGCGGCCCGGCTTGACGCCGACGCAGTTGCACTCGACCTGGGTATCGGCGACGTCGGCGACGACAGTGGCGTCCAGGTTCAACTCGTCCAGGGCCACCAGCGCCAACAGCACCTTGATGGTGCTCGCGGGCGGGTGGGCCACATTCTGGTCGCGGCCGGCCAGCACCTGACCGCTGTCGAGGTCGGCCACGATCCAGGTCTGGGCCGGGCCGTCGGGGATCGGCACCGAGCCGGCGGGTTGTACATCGGTGTCTGCTGATGCGGTGCCCGCGCTGACGGCAGCGGCGATGAGCACCGCAGTGGCTGCGGCCAGGAGCGTTCGCATGGGCGCACAGTTTAGCGCTCCCGGCAGCAACGTCAGCCGCCCGACATTGCCCCGACCACTAGGACGCTGCTGATTTAGTGGCCCGGGTTTCGGCGTGCCTGACCGGGTTTGGCGCGGGTGTGCCATGAGGATCGGTGGGTGGCGTTGGGATGTGAGAATCGGCAGGGCCGGTTCGATGACGCGATGCTTCTGGTGGGTGATCAGTTGCCCGAGGGCAGCATCTATCGGCTGTTGGCCGAGCACGGCGGCGCGCTGTTCGGCGATGACTATTTCGCCGACTTGTTCAAGGCCTCGACGCGGGGCCGCCCGACTGTGCCGGCGCGCGTGGTGGCCACGGTGATGCTGTTGCAGGCCTACGAGGGCTTGTCGGATCGGGAAGCGTGTGACCGGCTGGCTTTCGACTTGCGTTGGAAGGCCGCTGCCGGGTTGACAGTGGGGGCGGAGGCTTTTCACCCCACGGTGCTCGTTGGGATGCGCAACCGGCTGCGGAAGTCCGATCGGCCGCGGCGGTTGTTCGATGACGTCAATACCACCGCCCAAGCGGCCGGGTTGTTACGGGGACGGCGGCGGGTGTTGGATTCCACCCCGTTGTTTGATGCGGTGGCCACTCAGGACACGGTGATCCAGTTGCGGGCCGCGATCCGCAAAGTACTGTCCGTGGCTGACCGGGCCGATCCTGCGTTGGCGGGTGCGGTGCGGCAGGTGCTGACCCGCGACGATGACTACGCCAGCCTGGGTAAGCCGCCGTGCGACTGGGACGACCCGAAAGCCCGAGAGTCGCTGGTGGATGCGCTGGCCCGCGATGCCCAGGCGGCGTTGGAGGTGCTGGATGGCCGCGAGTTGGACGGGCCGCTCGCCGAAGCCGCCCAGCTGCTGGGGTTGGTGGCCGGCCAAGACGTCGAGGCCGGCGAGGATGGGGTGTTTCGTATCGCCCGGCGGGTGGCCCGGGATCGGCTGATCTCCACCGTCGATGTCGAGGCCCGCCACGGGCACAAGTCACGGGCCCGTACCTTCGACGGTTACAAAAGTCACCTCAGTGTGGATCCGGATGAGGAGCTGATCACCAATGTGGCCATCACCGCGGCCAACACCGCCGATCGCGAGGTCATCGACGAGCTGCTGAACGAACCCGTCGCGGGCGCACCTGCCGATGCCGAATCGGACGATGACGATGACGACGGTAGCGACTCACAGAATGGTTCGGGGTCCAAAGGGTTTGAGGTGTATGGGGATTCGGCCTACGCCGGCGGGGCTACGCTGGATGAGCAGACCCAGCGGGGTCATGACATGCGCGCCAAAGTGCCTCCGGTGCGCAACGCCAACGGCTATTCCAAAGACCAGTTCAGGATTGATCTGGCCGGCCGCACCGTCACCTGCCCGGCTGATCACACCGTGAGCATCCGCGCTGGTGTGCGTCACCCCGTGGCGCGCTTCGGTGTGCTGTGTCAGTCGTGTCCGTTGCGGGCGGAGTGCACGAAGTCCCGTCGGGGGCGCGTGATCAGCATTCACCCGCGGGAAGCCGCGCTGCAGCACGCCAAAGCGCGCCAACGAGATCCGGCCTGGCAGCAGGACTACCGGACCTATCGGCCGGTGGTGGAACGCAAGATCAGCCACTTCACCCACCGCCCCTGGGGTGGCCGAAGAGCCCGCTGCCGCGGACACAAACGCATCCTGACCGACATCCTGGCCCGAGCCGGCGCCATCAACCTCGCCCGACTGGCCGCCCTGGGCCTACACCACGGAGCCGCGGGCTGGGCGATTGCCTGACCCCACCACCGACCGACCATCCAAGGGGTCAATTTTCAGATGCCGTCACGGGTCAGAATTCGGACGCCGTCGACGCCAACCCACCAGGGGCCATTACATCAGCGGCGTCCTAGCAACGGTTCGGCTCCCGTGGCGACCGCCTCGGGCAGCGGGTCGTCCGGTGAGTCGTGCGACAGATCCCGTTCACAGGCGAACAACCGGACAAACGCCCGGCGCTGTCCCGTCGAGCGATCGCGGATGGTGCCGCAGAGCACGGGATAGTGGCGCTCCAGCGTGTCGAGGACCGCGCGCTGGGTGACGGGCATGCCGACCGGCAGTGTCACGACGCCACCGACGTGGGCGAGGTTCCGCAAGTGGTAGGGCAGCACAACCTTGACTGCGACGGGATGTTCACTCAAGGGTCTGCACCTCCACGGAGAGCACCGCCGGAAGGTCACGCGCGATCGGCGCCCAGTTCTCCCCGGCGTTCGCCGAGGCGTATACCTGACCGGCGGTGGTGCCGAAGTATAGGCCGCACGGGTCTAACGAATCGACCGCCATTGCATCGCGCAGCACGTTGACGTAGCAGTGGCTCTGCGGCAGGCCGTCGGTTAGTGCCTCCCAGTCGTCTCCGCCCGTCCTGCTGCGGAAAACGCGCAGCTTGCCGTCCGGCGGGTAGTGCAGCGAGTCGCTGGTGATCGGCACTACATACACGGTGTCCGGCTCGTGGGCATGCACCGCGACCGGAAACCCGAAGTCGGTCGGCAGGTTGCCACTGACTTCGCGCCATGACTCGCCCGCGTCGTCGCTGCGCATCACGTCCCAGTGCTTCTGCATGAAGAGGACCTGCGGCCGGGCCGGATGCATCGCGATGCGGTGCACGCAGTGCCCGACCTCGGCGTCGGGATCGGGGATTCCCTCCGAACGCAGCCCCCGGTTGATCGGTCGCCAAGTTTTGCCGGCGTCGTCGCTGCGGAATGCCCCCGCCGCCGAGATCGCGGTGAACAGTCGGTCCGGGTCGTTCGGGTCCAGGATGATCGTGTGCAGGCACATCCCGCCGGCACCCGGCTGCCAGGACGGTGCGGAGGCGTGGCGTCGCAGCGCGGGCAGCTCCTGCCAGGTCTGGGCGCCGTCGGTGGTGCGGAACAGTCCGGCGTCCTCGACACCCGCGTACACCACGTCCGGATCGGTGGGTGAAGGCTCCAAGTGCCAGACGCGGGCAAACTCCCAGGGATGCGGGGTGCCGTCGTACCACTGGTGAGTGCCGGGCACCCCGTCGTAGTGGAACTCGTTGCCCACCGGGCGCCAGCTCGCACCGCCGTCGTCGGAACGCTGGATCAACTGTCCGAACCATGCCGTGGACTGCGACGCGTACAGCCGGTCGGGGTCGGCCGGCGAGCCGGCGACATGGTAGATCTCCCAGCCCGCGAAGTGCGGCCCTTGGATTTGCCAGTCCGCTCGGGTGCCGTCTGCGGTCAGGATGAACGCGCCTTTGCGCGTACCCACCAGCAGGCGTACTCCAGTCATGCGCGCTTCCTCCCAGACATGGATGGTGTCATGACGGTAGAGACCGACCGCAGACACCAAACTCATCGCTCGAACACCGCGGATCCGGGGCCGATCTGACGCGTGCCGAACCCAACCTCGGCTCCGCGATCGTGTTCAATCGAGCCATGTTGAGCCTGGCCGAAATTTCCGACCGCTTGGAAATCCAGCAGCTGCTGGTGGACTACTCCACCGCTATTGACTTGCGCCGATTCGACGATCTCGACAAGGTGTTCACCCCCGACGCCTATATCGACTATCGAGCCCTGGGCGGCATCGACGGCAAGTACCCCGAAGTCAAGCAATGGCTGTCACAGGTGCTGCCGAACTTCCCGGTGTATGCGCACATGTTGGGCAACTTTTCGGTCATCATCGACGGCGATACCGCGTCGTCGCGGGTGATCTGCTTCAACCCCATGGTGCTGGGCGGAGATAAAGAGCAGGTGCTGTTCTGCGGGCTCTGGTACGACGACGAGTTCGTACGCACCCCCGAAGGTTGGCGGATGACGCGCCGCGTCGAAACCAAGACCTTCCAGAAAGTGATTTAGGGGATTTCCGCGAGCAGCACCCGTTCTGGCACAATTGGCCGCTGTCCGCCAGGCGGGCCGTGCCCTTGGTCGGGGGCCGCCGGGCGGCGACACACGCGAGGCAAAACCGGATCCGGGCATCCCGCCCGGGTCGCTGAATTGCAGCGTGACACACACAGGAGAATTCGCTTAACCATGGCTGTGAAGATCAAGCTCACCCGGCTTGGCAAGATCCGCAATCCCCAGTACCGAATCGCCGTCGCCGACGCGCGCACGCGGCGCGACGGCCGTTCCATCGAAGTCATCGGCCGCTACCACCCCAAGGAAGAGCCGAGCCTCATCGAGATCAACTCCGAGCGCGCCCAGTACTGGCTCTCCGTTGGTGCCCAGCCCACCGAACCGGTCCTCAAGCTGCTGAAGATCACCGGCGACTGGCAGAAGTTCAAGGGCCTGCCCGGCGCTGAGGGCCGGTTGAAGGTCGCCCCGCCCAAGCCCAGCAAGCTCGATCTGTTCAACGCCGCGCTGGCGGCCGCCGAGGGCGGTCCCACCACCGAGGCCGCGAAGCCGAAGAAGAAGTCGCCGGCCAAGAAGGCCGCGAAGGCTGCAGAGGCCGCTCCGGGCGCCGAGGCCGAGAAGGCGGAGACGCCGGCCGAAGGCGGCGAGCAATCCGAGCCCAGCCAGCCGTCCCAGCCAGCTACCGAAAGCTGACCGGCGTCATGAGCACCGTCGTGGCCGACGCCGTCGAGCACCTCGTCCGCGGAATCGTCGACAACCCCGATGATGTCCGGGTGGACATGGTGACCAGTCGTCGCGGGCGCACCGTTGAAGTTCATGTCCACCCGGACGATCTGGGCAAAGTGATCGGGCGCGGGGGACGTACCGCGACCGCGCTGCGCACGCTGGTCGCCGGCATCGGCGGCCGCGGCATCCGCGTCGACGTGGTGGACACCGACCAGTAGCGGAACTCACTCTCATGGAGTTCCCATGGAGCTGGTAGTCGGGCGCGTGGTCAAGGCGCATGGCGTCAACGGCGAGATCGTCGTCGAGGTTCGCACCGACGATCCAGATAGCCGGTTTGCGCCGGGTACCACATTGCGTGCCAAGAGATCTCGCGGCGCCAGCCTACCCGGCGACGAAGAGCGCAGCTATGTCGTCGACGGTGCGCGTGATCATGGCGCACGGCTGCTGGTGCGATTGGTCGGAGTGACCGACCGCGACGCCGCGGACGCGCTGCGCGGCAGCCTGTTCGTCATCGACTCCGATGAGCTGCCTCCGATCGATGAGCCGGACACCTTTTACGACCATCAGCTCGAAGGACTGCGGGTCCGGACGACTGCTGGGCTCGACGTCGGCGTCGTCGCCGAGGTGTTGCACACGGCCGCCGGAGAGCTGTTGGCGGTCAAACGCGATGCGGGTGAGGTATTGGTGCCGTTCGTCAGCGCCATCGTCACGGCGGTGTCGTTGGACGACGGCATCCTCGTCGTCGACCCGCCCGAGGGCCTGCTGGATTTGACTTAGCCGTGCGCATAGACGTCATCACGATTTTCCCGGGCTATCTGGACCCGTTGCGGCAATCGTTGCCGGGCAAGGCGATTGCGTCGGGCCTGGTCGACGTGCAGGTGCACGACCTGCGGCGGTGGACTCACGACGTGCACCACTCGGTAGACGACGCGCCCTATGGTGGTGGTCCCGGGATGGTGATGAAGGCGCCGGTGTGGGGCGAGGCGCTCGACGAAATCTGTTCCGGAGAGACGCTATTGGTCGTTCCCACCCCCGCAGGTGCGTTGTTCACCCAGGCCACCGCCGCGCGCTGGAGCACCCAGACGCACCTGGTGTTCGCCTGCGGCCGCTACGAGGGCATCGACCAGCGCGTTGTCGACGATGCGGCGCGTCGGATGCGTGTCGAAGAGGTCTCGATCGGCGATTACGTGTTGCCCGGCGGGGAATCGGCGGCCGTGGTGATGATCGAAGCCGTGCTGCGACTCGTGGCTGGAGTCCTCGGGAATCCCGCTTCCCTCCAAGAGGATTCGCACTCGCCCGGCCTGGACCGGCTGCTGGAGGGGCCAAGCTACACCCGGCCGCCGAGCTGGCGTGGACTCGACGTTCCGGAGGTTCTGCTCTCCGGTGACCACGCCCGAATCGCAGCCTGGCGTCGGGAGGTTTCGCTACAGCGCACTCGGGACCGGCGCCCCGAGCTGCTGGACTGAAAACTGGCCGAGCAGACGCATAATCGCCCTGGAACGAGCGTTCCAGGGCGATTATGCGTCTGCTCGTGCGGGTAAGCGGTCAGATCCGGCCGTTGGGAAAAATCGTCTTAACGGCCTCGGTTATCGTCGCGCGCGCGGTGGCGTCATCGGAGGGCTGCAGCGACTCGATCACCATGATGTAGCGGTGGTCCGCGCCGATCACACCGGTGGACAGGTGCATCCAGTCGGCGCCGATACAGCACATCCAGCCCTGTTTGACGGCGACCGGTTCGGCGTACAAACCGTCGGGGATTCCGAATCGCTGTGGGTAGCCGTCGATCCCGGTCGGTGTTGATCGAGCTAGGTCGTTGACGATAATTCGGGCGCGCTCCATCGGTAGTCCGCCCGAGCCATCGAGCAGTCTGTCGTAGTAGCGGATCAGGTCCTGGGCCGAACTGATGGTGTTCCACCAGCGCCCGTCGCTGGGGGGTGCGGTCGATGTCAGTCCATATCGGCTCGCGACCTCGGTGATGATCGCGTCTCCGCCGTCCTGCTCCCAGAATCGTTCTGCCGCGCCATCGTCGGATGACTGCAACATGACGTCCAATGTCTGGTGGTCCTCGGGGGACAGCACGGTCTTGCCCTCGGATTCGGCAAGCAGCAGATCGTCGGCGATAAAGAGTTTGGCCACCGATGCGGTGGCGATGATCTGGGTGTTGCCGTTGGAGACCAACTGGTGGGTGGCGCGATCGAGGATCGCCACCGACAACGTGGCGCCCTTGGCGGCGGCTTGTTCGGTGGCCTGCTGGATGCGGGCCTGCACTGCGCTGAGCCCGGCGTCGGGAAGCACGTCGGGCAACGTGTCCGGCACGCCGAGCGGTGTGACGGCGCGCAGCAGCAGTTCGACCAGTTGTGGCTGAGGTTGCGGTTGTGCTTGGGAGGAATCGGGAGCGGGAGCGCTATACGTCTTCGCCTGTACCTTGGCTTCGCAGCCAGCGACCACCACCAACGTCACCGCTGCGGCGGCGGTAAGCACCGTTAGCGGCCGTGCTCGCATTCCACTCCTTCTGACATCCTTGTGACGCCATTGACAGCCGTCGACATCACAAGACGTACAGGTGGGCGGCCGCTTTGCCATCTGCCCTGGGCGTCACGCACAGCTTCGGGTTTGACTCGCGCGGTTCGACCCCAGTCATATGTACCATTTGCCGGCGCTTTCGGGCCGTCGTGAACACCGGAGTTTTCCTGTGATTTTCACTGCATGCGCACCGTCTGGCACAATTGACCAGTTGTCTCCAGCGGTTGTCGGTGCCCCGGTGCTCCCGCCTGCTAGGAGATACACCCCAGAAGCCCGAACCCATCGGCTGGGTGACCGCCACACGCCCGCGTGCGGGCGGTTCACGAAGCCGCGACCTCGAGGAAGTGTTTTCCAATGAACAGGCTGGACTTCGTCGACCAGGCGTCGCTGCGCGACGACATCCCGGCCTTCAGCCCGGGCGACACCATCAACGTGCACGTCAAGGTGATCGAGGGCGCCAAGGAACGTATCCAGGTGTTCAAGGGTGTGGTAATCCGCCGACAGGGCGGCGGCATCCGCGAAACGTTCACGGTGCGCAAGGAGAGCTACGGCGTCGGCGTGGAACGGACCTTTCCGGTGCATTCGCCGAACATCGACCATATCGAGGTGGCGACCCGCGGCGATGTCCGTCGCGCCAAGCTGTACTACCTGCGGGAACTTCGCGGGAAGAAAGCCAAGATCAAGGAGAAGCGCTGACCGGGACCGCCGTGGTGCCCATTGGGCGGTCGCCTCGGCGGTTGTCTAAGCCACGCCCTGTGCTGGCTACGCTGATCTCGTGACCGAAACAACGGACTCCCCTTCTGAGCGCCAGCCCGATGCTGGTCAATCGGAGCCGAAGCCCGCTACCGACGACTCAACGACGGAGGCTGAGGAAGCCGAAGCCGAATCGAAGCCCAAGAAGTCCACGCTGCGGGAGTTCGCGACACTGGCGGTGATCGCGGTGGTCCTCTACTACGTCATGTTGACGTTTGTGGCGCGCCCGTACCTGATCCCATCCGAGTCGATGGAACCCACGCTGCACGGGTGCGCGACGTGTACCGGCGACCGCATCCTGGTGGACAAACTCACCTACCGGTTCAGCTCACCCAAACCCGGCGACGTCATCGTGTTCAAGGGACCGCCGTCGTGGAATGTCGGTTACAAATCGATCCGGTCTTCCAACACCGCGGTGCGTTGGTTGCAGAACGCGCTTTCGTTCATAGGTTTTGTGCCTCCCGACGAAAACGACCTGGTCAAGCGCGTGATCGCGGTCGGCGGTCAGACGGTTCAGTGCCGCGCCGACACCGGCTTGACGGTCAATGGCAAGCCGCTCAAGGAGCCGTATCTGAACCCGGGCACCATGATGGCCGACCCGTCGATATACCCGTGCCTGGGCAGCGAGTTCGGCCCGGTCACCGTCCCACCGGGACGTCTGTGGGTGATGGGCGACAACAGGACCCACTCGGCGGATTCGCGGGCCCACTGTCCGATGATGTGCACCGGTGATCCGATGGCGGGAACCGTGCCGGTGTCCAACGTCATCGGTAAGGCCAGATTCATCGTGTGGCCGCCGTCGCGATGGGGTGGCGTGGGTTCGGTGAACCCCCAGCAGGGCCAGTAGCGATGGCTGGAATATGACTAAGACCTGGCCGCCGCGCACGGTGATCCGCAAATCTGGGGGTTTGCGCACCCTGGAGTCCGCGCTGCACCGCAGCGGCCTGGGCCCGGTGGCCGGGGTCGACGAAGTCGGTCGCGGTGCCTGCGCTGGCCCGCTGGTGGTCGCGGCCTGCGTGCTTGGCCCAAATCGCTTGGAAAGCCTTGCTGCTCTTGATGATTCGAAGAAGCTCACGGAGAAGGCGCGGGAAAAGCTGTTTCCGTTGATCCGCCGATACGCGCTTGCCTACCACGTGGTGTTCATCCCTTCGGTCGAGGTGGACCGCCGCGGGGTGCATGTGGCAAATATCGAAGGCATGCGGCGTGCGGTGGCCGGCTTGTCGGTCCGGCCCGGTTATGTGCTCACCGATGGCTTTCGGGTGCCTGGACTGCCGATGCCGTCGTTGCCGGTGATCGGTGGCGACGCGGCGGCCGCCTGCATCGCCGCGGCCAGCGTGCTGGCGAAAGTCAGCCGGGACCGGTTGATGGTCGCGATGGACGCCAAGCACCCCGGGTACGGCTTCGCCGAGCACAAGGGCTACAGCACCCCCGCGCACGGCCTGGCACTGACCAGGCTGGGCCCCTGCCCCGAGCACCGCTACTCGTTTATCAATGTGCGGCGGGTGGCGAGCGGATCCAACGGGAGGGTGGTGGCCGAATTCAAACCGGACCCTCCGGACGAGGAGACGACGACCGGTAAAGACTGGTAAAGACTGGTAAAGACTGATGAGGAATGATGAGACAAGAGTTCTGGTCACCGGGCACATTGGCTGGGAGAAGGACGTCTGAGCGGATGAGTGGCAGATGAGTGCAGAGGATCTCGAAAAGTACGAAACCGAGATGGAGCTCTCGCTGTACCGCGAATACAAGGACATCGTCGGCCAGTTCAGCTACGTCGTGGAAACCGAGCGCCGCTTCTATCTGGCAAACAGTGTGGAACTGATGCCGCGCAATGCCGACGGTGAGGTGTACTTCGAGCTGCGACTGGCCGACGCCTGGGTGTGGGACATGTATAGGCCGGCCCGGTTCGTCAAGCAGGTACGGGTGGTCACCTTCAAGGACGTCAACATCGAAGAGGTCGAGAAACCCGAACTGCGGCTGCCCGAATAGCCGAGTCAGGCGCACACACCGACGCCGCGCGTTCCGCATCTGTCAGCGAGGGCTCCAAGTGGCCGAGCACCGGGTCGCACACATTCGCCGGGTGTTTGGCTGGGGACGACGGCGGGAAGGTTATTCCGGGTGGGACTCACTGTGGCCGTCACCGGGCCAACCGCAGAGATCGGTACCTCGGCGGTCACCGCATTAGAGCGCGAACCCGCGGTGCAGTCGATCGTCGGGATGGCGCGCCGGCCGTTCGATCCCACGGTGCATGGGTGGATGAAGACCACCTGCATGCAGGGCGACATCCTGGATCGTGGTGCGGTGGATGCCTTGGTGGCGGACGCCGACGTCGTGATCCACCTGGCGTTCGTCATCATGGGGTCGCGCGAAGAGAGCGCACGCGTCAACCTGCAGGGCACCCGCAACGTGTTCGAGGCGACTGTTGCTGCACCGCGGCCACGGCGGCTGGTCTACACCTCTTCGGTGGCCGCCTACGGCTATCACTCCGACAACCCGGTGCCGCTCACCGAGGACGTACCGACGCGTGGGTCCCCCGAGCACTATTACTCGGAACAAAAGGCGGTGTGCGAGGCGGAGCTCGGGGAAATCACCAAGGATTCCTCGCTCGACGTATTCGTGCTGAGGCCTTGCATTGTCGCCGGCCCGGATGCCCACGCCCTAGCCGAGGCGATGCCGTGGAAGCAGCTGCCGGCCCCGGTGCGCGCGGTGAGCAAGGCGGTGCCGATATTGAAGCCGGTCGTGCCGGACCCGGGCATTCCCCTGCAGTTGGTCCATCATGACGATGTCGCGGCCGCAATCGCACTCGCCGCCACAGCTCCGGCCCCGCCCGGGGCATACAACATTGCCGGTGACGGGATCGTGACGGTTAGCGACGTGGCCAAGGCGCTCGGAGGGCGTCCGGTCCGGGTTCCTGCGGCCGCCGCGTCGGCGGCGTCTGTGGCGATTGCTCGGCTGCCGTTGGTTCCTTCCCTGCTTGAATGGCTGCATGTCGCAAGGACATCGGTGGTGATGGACACCAGCAAGGCAAAGCGGGAACTCGGCTGGTGCCCGACGCACTCTTCGGCGGAGACCCTGGCCTCGCTGGCTTCGACTGTGTGAGGCTGCCGGGCAATCGAGGTACGTTGAGGCCGTGAGGTTCCAGCGCTTCGCCGCGTCACGCGACATACCCGCCGATTACGACGAGCATGCCGTCGCGGTTTCGCCGCGTAAACACGAGGCGGCGGGGGTGCGCGCTGTGCTGGTGTCGGTGCAGCGAGGGCTGGAGCAGATGGGTGCGCTGCGCACCGCGGCGGCGCTGGCCCGGCTGAATCAGCGTCATGGGTTTGACTGTCCCGGCTGCGCGTGGCCCGAGGAGCGCGGCGGGCGCAAGTTGGCCGAGTTCTGCGAAAACGGCGCCAAAGCCGTCGCTGAGGAGGCCACCAAGCGCACCGTGACCCCGGAGTTCTTCGCGCGGCACTCCATCGCGGAGTTGTCGGCAAAACCCGAGTACTGGCTTTCGCAGCAGGGCCGCCTTGCCCACCCGATGGTGTTGCGCCCCGGAGACGACCACTACCGGCCGATCGGCTGGGATGCCGCCTATCGGCTGATCGCTGAATACCTCAAGGCCCTGAGTAGCCCCGATGAGGCCGTGTTCTACACCTCCGGACGCACCAGCAATGAGGCCGCGTTCTGCTATCAGCTGCTGGTGCGCAGCTTTGGCACCAACAACCTGCCCGACTGTTCCAACATGTGCCACGAGTCGTCGGGCTCGGCGCTCATCGAGTCCATCGGGATCGGCAAGGGATCGGTGACCGTCGAGGACGTCGTGAAAGCCGACCTGATCGTCATCGCCGGGCAGAACCCGGGCACCAATCACCCGCGCATGCTGTCGGTCTTGGAGAAGGCAAAGGCCAACGGCGCCAAGATCATTGCGGTAAATCCGCTGCCGGAGGCCGGATTGATCCGGTTCAAGGATCCGCAGAAGGTGAACGGGGTTGTGGGACATGGCATCCCGATCGCCGACGAATTCGTGCAGATCCGCCTCGGCGGGGATATGGCGTTGTTCGCCGGGCTGGGCAGGCTGTTGCTGGAGGCCGACGCGCGCGCGCCGGGCAGCGTAGTCGACCGGTCGTTCGTCGAGCGGGATTGCGCCGGCTTCGACGAGTACCGGCGTCGCGCGCTCGAGGTCGACATCGACACGGTGCTGGCCGCCACCGGCATCGAACAATCGCAGCTTGAACGCGTCGCCGCGATGCTGGTGGCATCCCAGCGCACGGTCGTGTGCTGGGCGATGGGCCTGACCCAGCACGCCCATGCGGTCGCCACCATCGGCGAGATCACCAACCTGCTGCTGCTGCGCGGCATGATCGGCAAGCCGGGCGCTGGGGTGTGTCCGGTGCGCGGGCATTCCAACGTGCAGGGTGACCGCACGATGGGCATCTGGGAGAAGATGCCCGAGGCGTTCTTGGCGTCGCTTGATCGTGAGTTCGGCATTGTCAGCCCACGCAAGCACGGTTATGACACCGTGGCCGCGATCCGTGCCATGCGCGACGGGCGGGCGACCTTCTTCATGGGAATGGGCGGCAACTTCGCGTCGGCGACCCCGGACACCGCCGTCACCGAGGCGGCCTTGCGCAGTTGTGCTCTGACCGTGCAGGTCTCGACCAAACTCAACCGCAGCCACCTTGTGCACGGCGCAACCGCGCTGATCCTGCCGACACTGGGCCGCACCGACCGCGACATTCGGGGTGGACGCAAACAATTGGTGTCGGTGGAGGATTCGATGTCGATGGTGCACCTGTCGCGCGGCAGCCTGCACCCGCCCAGCGACCAGGCGCGCAGCGAGGTCGAGATTGTCTGCCGGCTGGCCCGCACGCTGCTCGGTCCGCGGCATCCGGTGCCGTGGGAACGGTTCGCCGCCGACTACGACACGATCCGCGACGCGATCGCCGCGGTGGTCCCCGGCTGCAACGACTACAACCGCAAGGTGCGTGCCCCGGACGGGTTCCAGCTGCCGCACCCGCCGCGCGACGCGCGCGAATTCCATACCAGCACAGGCAAAGCCAACTTTGCGATCAACCCGCTGCAGTGGGTGCCGGTGCCGCCCGGCCGGCTGGTGCTGCAAACACTGCGCAGCCACGACCAATACAACACCACGATTTACGGGCTCGACGATCGCTACCGCGGGGTCAAGGGCGGCCGCCGAGTGGTGTTCGTCAACCCCACCGACATCGAGACGCTGGGTTTGACGGCAGGCGACCGCGTCGATTTGGTATCGGAGTGGACCGACGCCGAAGGTCGCCTGCAAGAGCGCCGAGTTAAAGACTTTCTGGTGGTGGCGTATTCGACTCCGGTCGGCAATGCCGCGGCCTACTATCCGGAGACCAATCCGCTGGTTCCTCTTGATCACACGGCGGCCAAATCAAACACGCCGGTGTCCAAGGCGATCGTCATCCGATTGGAGTCGGCGTCCTAGTGGGGCACGTAACGGCGCATCGGCGGGTCAAGCATCTGGCCGCCGATCAGGCGATCACCCGGCCGGAAACCCTGGCCGTAGAAGAGCCGCTGGAGATCCGCGTCAACGGGGTCCCGGTGACGGTAACCATGCGCACGCCCGGCTCGGATATTGAACTCGCGCAAGGCTTTCTGCTGACCGAAGGGGTTATTGCGCATCGCGAGGAGGTGCTGACCGTTCGCTACTGCGGCGGGCGTGATGACGACGGGGCCAACACCTACAACGTTCTCGACGTCACCCTGGCGCCCGGCGTCAAGCCACCGGCCCTCGACGTCACCCGAAACTTCTACACCACGTCGTCGTGCGGGGTCTGCGGCAAGGCGTCGCTGGAAGCGGTGCGGCTGATCAGCCGGTTCTCGCCTGGCGACGATCCCGCCGCCGTTGCCGCGGCCACGTTGCAGCGGATGCCGGACCAACTTCGCGGCGCCCAAAAGGTTTTCGCCAGCACCGGCGGGTTGCATGCCGCGGCTTTGTTCGGGGTGGACGGCGCGATGCTCGCGGTGCGCGAGGACATCGGCCGGCACAACGCCGTGGACAAGGTCATCGGCTGGGCGCTGGAACACGACCGGATACCGATGGGCGCTACCGTGCTCCTGGTGAGCGGGCGCGCGTCGTTCGAGTTGACGCAGAAGGCGCTGATGGCCGGGCTTCCCGTGGTGGCCGCGGTATCCGCGCCGTCGTCGCTGGCCGTCTCGTTGGCCGAAGAGTTCGGGATCACGTTGGTGGCGTTCCTGCGTGAGGACTCGATGAACGTCTACACCAGGGCGGACCGAATCGTCTAGTCCCCGGCCCGCGCTGTGGATGGGTGCACGACTGTGGATAGCCGGTCGCTAGCCCCGCGATGAGGTGTTCGGCGCGGCCGACATTGTCGGGCCGGGTGCGCAGTTTGGTCGCATGACGACCCAGAAGACCATGACACGAGTCCAGCTGGGAGCGCTGGGCGAGGCGCTCGCGGTGGACCATCTGATGCGGCTGGGCTTGCGGATCTTGGACCGCAACTGGCGCTGCCGCTACGGCGAACTGGACGTAATCGCCGTCGACACGACCGCGCGAACGGTGGTGTTCGTCGAGGTCAAAACGCGCACCGGCGACGGTTACGGAGGGCTGGCGCACGCGGTGCCCGAGCGCAAGGTCCGACGGCTGCGCCGGCTGGCCGGCGTGTGGTTGGCCGGTCAGGACGAGCGCTGGGCGGCGATCCGGATCGATGTGATCGGCGTGCGGATCGGGCGGCGCCGCACCCCGGAGATCATCCACCTGCGGGGAGTCGGCTGATGGCGCTGGGACGCGCATTCTCGGTCGCCGTACGCGGATTGGACGGAGAGACAGTGGAAATCGAAGCCGACATCACCTCGGGGCTGCCGGGTGTGCACCTGGTGGGGTTGCCCGACGCCGCGTTGCAGGAGTCTCGTGACCGGGTTCGAGCGGCAGTCACCAACTGCGGAAACACCTGGCCGCTGGCCCGGCTCACGCTCGCACTGTCTCCGGCGACGCTGCCCAAAATGGGATCGGTCTACGACATCGCTTTGGCGGCGGCCGTGTTGTCGGCGCAACGAAAGAAGCCGTGGGATCGTCTGGAGAAGACGGTGCTGATGGGCGAATTGTCGCTGGACGGACGGGTCCGTCCGGTGCGCGGGGTGTTGCCCGCCGTGCTGGCTGCCAAACGCGACGGGTGGCCGGCCGTCGTTGTCCCCGCGGACAACCTGGCCGAGGCCAGCTTGGTCGACGGCATCGACGTGTGGGGTGTTCGCACCCTGGGCCAATTGCAGAGTTGGCTCAGTGGGTCGGCCGGCCTGCACGACAGGATCACCTCGGCAGCTCCCACCCAGGAGACGACGGCCGATCTGGCCGACGTCGTGGGACAATCGCAAGCCCGGTTCGCCGTCGAGGTGGCCGCGGCCGGGGCGCATCACCTTATGTTGACCGGCCCGCCGGGAGTGGGCAAAACGATGCTGGCGCAACGCCTTCCGGGATTGCTGCCGCCGTTGACCGAGAGCGAGTCGCTGGAGGTCACCGCGATCCACTCAGTGGCCGGCCTGCTGTCGGGGGACACGCCGTTGATCACCAGGCCGCCGTTCGTGGCACCGCACCACAGTTCCACCGTCGCGGCACTGGTCGGCGGGGGTTCCGGAATGGCCCGTCCGGGTGCGGTAAGCCGGGCGCATCGCGGGGTGCTGTTCCTAGACGAGTGCGCCGAGATCCGCCTCAGTGCGCTGGAAGCACTGCGAACGCCGTTGGAAGACGGGGAAATTCGCCTCGCGCGTCGCGACGGCGTGGCATGCTACCCCGCTCGGTTTCAATTGGTGCTGGCCGCTAACCCATGCCCGTGCGCGCCAGCTGATCCGCAGGACTGCATCTGTGCGGCCGCGGCCAAGCGGCGCTACCTCGGCAAGCTGTCCGGCCCATTACTGGACCGGGTGGATCTGCGGGTGCAGATGCATCCGGTTCGCGCGGGGGCGTTTTCGCCTGCCGACGGGGAGTCGACGCTGGAGGTGCGCCAGCGGGTGGCGCTGGCGCGCGACGCGGCCGCGCAGCGCTGGCGACCACACGGATTCCGCACTAACGCCGAAGTCAGCGGGCCACTGTTGCGGCGGAAGTTCCGTCTCAGCAACGCCGCAATGACCCCGTTGCGCACGGCGCTGGACCGTGGGCTGCTCAGTATCCGTGGCCTGGATCGCACGCTGCGCGTTGCCTGGAGTCTGGCCGATTTGGCTGGTCGAACCTCGCCCGGGGTCGACGAAGTGGCCGCCGCCCTGAGTTTCCGGCAAGCGGGAGCGTCGCGATGAGCACTAGCGATCCCCGATTGCGGGCCTGGGCGTATCTCTCCAGGGTGGTAGAGCCGCCCTGCGCGGAGCTCGCCGCACTGGTCACCTGTGTTGGTCCGGTGGAGGCGGCCGACCGGGTCCGGCGCGGGCTGGTCACCGGCGACTTGGCACGCGACACCGAGGCCAGGCGCGAAAATGACCAAGCGGCAGCAGATCTCGAACTACTCGCTCGCCGCGGGGGGCGATTGATCACGCCCGATGATGACGAGTGGCCGGTGCTCGCGTTCGCCGCATTCGCGGGCTCCGCAGCGCGAGACAGGCCGCGCGGCGAGCCGCCGATGGTGTTGTGGGCTCTGGGCCCCGCGCGGCTGGACGAGGTGGCCCAGCGCGCCGCCGCCATGGTCGGAACTCGGGCCGCGACCGCCTACGGCGAGCACGTGGCGGCCGATCTCGCGGCCGGGCTGGTCGAACGCGACGTCGCGGTCGTTTCCGGCGGCGCCTACGGCATCGACGGCGCAGCTCATCGCGCCACGCTCAACTCCGAGGGCATCACGGTGGCGGTACTGGCCGGGGGACTTGACATCCCTTATCCGGCCGGTCATTCGGCGCTGCTGCATCGCATCGCGCAACACGGGCTGCTGTTCACCGAATACCCACCGGGTGTCCGCCCGGCCCGATATCGGTTTCTGACCCGCAACCGTCTGGTGGCTGCGATGGCAGGCGCGGCGGTGGTGGTGGAAGCCGGCGTGCGCAGCGGCGCCGCGAACACCGCCGGCTGGGCACGGGCATTGGGCCGGGTGGTGGCCGCGGTGCCGGGTCCGGTGACGTCGTCGGCGTCGGCGGGTTGTCATGCCCTGCTGCGCAACGGCGCCGAGCTGGTCACCCGCGCCGACGACATCGTCGAGTTGGTCGGTCATATCGGTGAGCTGGCGGCCGACGAAACCGGGCCCAAGGCCGTGTTCGACGGGCTCAGCGAGGCCGAACGTCAGGTGTACGAGGCATTGCCGGGCCGCGGCGCCGCCACCGTCGACGAGATCGCCGTCGCTTCCGGGCTGGTGCCCGAACGGGTACTGGGGCCGCTGGCGATGCTCGAGGTGACCGGATTGGCGGAGCGCTACGACGGCCGCTGGCGAATCGTGCGAGCCGGTCCCGCCCGGGCTTCGGCCAGTTCTTCGGAGGCGCGACTCGTATAGTCGACGGGGGTTGGGAGCTGTTGCGTTCTGAGTGGTCGGTAGTTGTCGGTGGTGTGCTGTAGGAACGGGCGTATGAGTCTGGCGGTGTGGGCCGAGCGCAGCGGTGTGGCGCGGGTGACTGCGTATCGCTGGTTTCGAGCCGGGCTGTTGCTTGTCCCGGCGCAACGAGGAGGTCGGCTCATTCTGGTGAACGATGCGGCAGCCGAGACATCACGGCGTGGGCGGACGGCGGTGTATGCGCGGGTATCCTCAGCGGACCGGAAATCCGATCGTGGTGGAGCACAGTGATCGGTTCTGTCGGTTTGGCTCCGAGTATGTTGAAGCCGCACTTGCCGCCCAGGGCCGCGCGCTGGTGGTGGTCGACTCGGCGGAGGTCGACGATGACCTCGTGCGTGATATGACCGAGATTCTGGCATCGATGTGCGTTCGGCTCTACGGCATACGCGCTGCACAGAATCGGCCCAAGCGTGCCCTTGCCGCCGCAGCTGCGGGCGACGTGGAGGCGGCCTGAGATGCCGCGTTTCGAGATCCCCGACGGATGGTGTGTGCAGGCGTTCCGGTTCACCCTGGATCCGACCGAGGACCAGGCCCGCGCGTTGGCGCGGCATTTCGGAGCTCGCCGCAAGGCCTACAACTGGACTGTCGCCGTGCTGAAAGCTGATATCCAGACGTGGCGTGAGACCGGCGTCGAGACAGCGAAACCGTCGCTGCGGGAGCTGCGGAAGCGTTGGAACACCGTCAAGAACGACGTGTGTGTCAACGCTGAAACCGGCGCGGTGTGGTGGCCTGAGTGTTCGAAGGAGGCCTACGCCGACGGTATCGATGGTGCGGTCGATGCGTACTGGAACTGGCAGACCTCCCGTGCTGGTACGCGCGCTGGGAAACGGGTCGGTTTCCCTCGGTTCAAGAAGAAGGGCCGCGACTCGGACCGCGTGACGTTTACAACTGGGGCGATGCGCGTCGAGCCGGATCGCCGCCACCTGACGCTGCCGGTCATTGGGACCGTTCGTACCCACGAGAACACCCGCCGCATCGAACGGCTCATCACGAAACGCCGAGCACGGGTGTTGGCGATCAGCGTGCGGCGCAACGGTACTCGGCTGGATGCGAGCCTACGAGTGCTGGTCCAACGCCCTGTCCAGCCTAACGTCTCGCTACCCGACTCCCACGTCGGTGTCGATGTGGGTGTGCGGCGTCTGGCCACCGTCGCCGATGCTGACGGCACGGTGATCGAACAGGTGGAGAACCCACAGCCGCTGGCCGCGGCGCTGCGCGGGTTGCGGCGTGTTTCGCGTGCCCGCTCGCGCTGCACGACAGGCTCACGCCAATATCGTGAGCGCACCACTGAACTGTCCCGCCTGTATTGCCGGGTCAATGATGTCCGAACGCATCATCTGCACGTCCTGACAACACGATGGGCTAAAACCCACGGCCGCATCGTTGTCGAAGGTCTGGACGCGGCAGGGATGATGCGGCAAAAGGGCCTTCCGGGCGCCCGCGCCAGACGGCGCGGACTGTCAGATTCGGCTCTGGGCACCCCGCGCCGGCACTTGTCCTACAAGACAGGCTGGTATGGGTCGCAACTGGTGGTCGCTGACCGCTGGTTTGCGTCGTCGAGAACCTGCCATGGCTGCGGGCATGTGCAAGACATCGGCTGGGACCAAAAGTGGCAATGCGGCAGCTGCTCGGTCACACACCAACGTGATGACAACGCCGCGATCAACCTCGCACGCTACGAGGAACCGTTAGCGTCGTCGGCCCAGTTGGGGCCGCCGTCAAGCGTGGAGCCGACCGTAAGACCGGGCCTCGCCCGGCGGGTGGCCGTGAAGCGCGGAAGGGAACCGGCCACCCGGCCGGGGAACAACCCCGAGACGGGGTGCAAGTCGCGTGACCACTAAAGATCACTCACTTGCAACGGGTTGGGTTTGGACAGGAGGAGGAGGACAGGTTGGCGGGTCGACCCCTGCACAGCTTTGAAGTTGTCGGTTCTCGACAGCTCGCGCCGCATATGGTCCGGGTGCTGCTGGGCGGCAACGGCTTCGAAACCTTCGTTCCCAGCGACTTCACCGACTCCTACGTCAAGTTGGTATTTGTCGCCGACGATATTGATGTGGCCGGATTGCCGCAGCCGTTGACGTTGGACAGCTTCGCTGACCTACATCCACAGAAGCGGCCTTCGGTGCGCACCATCACCGTTCGTAGCGTCGACACCGCGGACCGCCGGATCGCCCTGGACATCGTGACGCACGGCGACCACGGGGTGGTTGGCCAGTGGGCCGCGGCGGCCCAACCGGGCCAGCGCGTTTACCTGATGGGACCCGGCGGGGCCTACACGCCCGACCCGGCCGCCGACTGGCATCTGCTGGCCGGCGACGAGTCCGCGCTGCCGGCCATCGCCGTTGCGCTAGAAGCGTTGCCCGCCAACGCAATCGGTAAGGCATTCATCGAAGTTGCCGGCCCTGATGACGAGATCGCGTTGGCCGCACCGGAATCCGTCGAAGTGAACTGGGTCTATCGGGGCGGGCGTGCCGATCTGGTTCCTGAGGACCGTGCCGGCGATCACGCGCCGCTGATCGAGGCGGTCACCACCGCGCAGTGGCTGCCCGGACAGGTTCACGTTTTCATTCATGGAGAAGCGCAAGCCGTTATGCACAACCTGCGTCCCTACGTCCGCAACGAGCGCGGCGTGGCAGGCAAGTGGGCGTCGTCGATATCCGGTTACTGGCGGCGCGGACGCACCGAAGAGTCGTTCCGGCAATGGAAGAAAGAACTGGCTGAGGCGGAGGCGGGGCCTTGATCAGGGGCTGACTGCCCGCTGGCATTCTCATCGCATGGCATTTGGGGACTACCAGATAGAAATCTACTTCCAGGGTCTGGCCGGAGTGGTGCCATCGCTGCCGATGGCGTTCGCGGAATTGGAAGCCAAGGCAGAGATGGCCTTGCCGGCGGCGGTGTGGTCTTACGTCGCCGGGGGAGCCGGTGACGAACGCACCCAGCGGGCGAATTGCGAGGCCTTTCATCGATGGGGGTTGGTGCCGCGAATGTTGGTCGGCGCCACCGAGCGCGACCTGTCTGTCGAAATGTTCGGCCTGACCCTGCCGACCCCGCTGTTCATGGCGCCGATCGGTGTCATCGGGTTGTGCGCCCAAGACGGCCACGGCGACCTGGCTACCGCACGGGCCGCCGGTCGCACCGGCGTCCCGATGGTGGCGTCGACCCTGACGGTTGATCCTATGGAAGACCTCGCCGCCGGGTTCGGCGACACCCCTGGGTTTTTTCAGCTATACACGCCGACCGACCGCGAGGTAGCCGCAAGCCTGGTGCAGCGCGCGGAAGCGGCCGGCTACCGGGGCATCGTCGTCACGCTCGACACCTGGGTCACCGGCTGGCGTCCGCGCGACCTGAGCACCGCGAACTTCCCCCAACTCCGGGGACACTGCCTCGCCAACTACTTCAGCGATCCCGTATTCCGGGGGGGCCTGCAGCGCCCGCCGGAAGAAGACCCGCAAGGCGCGACGCTGCGCTGGGCGCAAATCTTCGGAGCCCCGCTCACCTGGGAAGACTTGGGCTGGCTACGTTCGCTGACCGATCTGCCGCTGATCCTCAAGGGCATCTGCCATCCAGACGACGTTCGGCGCGCGAAGGACGGCGGTGTCGACGGCATCTACTGCTCCACCCACGGCGGCCGGCAAGCCAACGGCGGCCTGCCCGCGCTGGATTGCCTGCCCGGTGTGGTCGAGGCGGCCGACGGGCTGCCGGTGCTGTTCGACTCGGGGATCCGCAGCGGCGCCGATGTCGTCAAGGCGCTCGCCCTGGGAGCGACCGCGGTCGGTGTGGGCCGTCCTTACGCGTACGGTCTGGCGCTCGGCGGTGTCGACGGCATTGTGCACGTGCTGCGCATGATGCTCGCCGAAATCGACCTGATCATGGCCGTCGATGGGTATCCGACACGCAAAGATCTCACCCCGGACACGTTGCGGCGCGTCGGCTGAGTTAACGCCCACATCGCTGCGACCGTGTGGGGGTGCCGGTTAAGAGCGAGGCGATCCTCGATGAGTTCGACGAATACCTGGCACTGCATTGCGGACGCTCGGCCCACACCCGCCGTGCGTATCGGGGCGACCTGCGGTCGCTGTTCGACTTTCTCGCCGACCGCGGCGCGGGCCTGGACGACCTGAGCCTGCCCGCGTTGCGGTCGTGGCTGGCCGCCACAGCCGGCGCCGGGGCCGCACGTACGACGCTGGCCCGGCGCACCTCGGCGGTCAAGGCATTCACCGCGTGGGCGGCGCGTCGAGGACTGCTGGCTGCCAACCCCGCCGCCCGCCTGCAAGTGCCTAAGGCCCGTCGTACACTGCCGGCGGTGTTGCGCCAGGACCAGGCGCTTGCAGCAATGACGGCCGCGAAGTCCGGTGCCGAGCAAGGCGATCCGCTGGCTTTGCGGGACCGGCTGATCGTCGAGCTGTTGTATGCCACCGGGATCCGGGTGAGCGAGCTGTGCGGCCTGGACGTCGACGACGTCGACACCGGGCATCGGCTGCTGCGGGTACTCGGCAAGGGAAACAAGCAGCGCACCGTGCCGTTCGGGCGCCCGGCCGCTGACGCCTTGCGCGCCTGGCTGGCCGACGGGCGTCCCGAGCTGGTCACCGCGGGGTCCGGCCCGGCACTACTGCTGGGCGTCCGCGGCCGGCGTCTCGATGTGCGGCAGGCACGCACTGTGGTGCACCAGACCGTCGCCGCGGTCGACGGTGCGCCCGACATGGGGCCGCACGGGTTGCGGCACAGCGCGGCCACTCATCTGCTCGAAGGTGGGGCCGATCTGCGGGTTGTTCAGGAGCTGCTCGGCCATTCCAGTCTGGCCACCACGCAGCTGTACACCCATGTCGCGGTTGCCAGGTTGCGTGCCGTGCATGATCAGGCCCACCCGCGGGCCTAACCCGGCGACGACGCCCGCCGCGGAGCGGCGTGAGGTGGGGCACCTCCCGCTTGCGGGGGAGAGGCGGGCCATCGGGCTTCGCTGGGAAATTGTGGCCGGAAATCAAACTTTGAGTGAACGGCGGCCGGCTGGGAAGCCATACGACTGGCGCTTGGCGCTAGATGACCGTCTAATACGCACTAGCAAGCGGCTGCGGCAACGACGCCAAATATCGCGTTATCGGTTAAGCGATGAGGGCACAGGGTGTTCGACTTCGGGGTGTTACCGCCCGAGATCAACTCCGGCCGCATGTATTCCGGCCCGGGATCGGCGTCCATGATGGCCGCCGCCACGGCCTGGGATGGGCTTGCGGCCGAGTTGGACTTGACGGCCGCCGTCTACGGGTCGGTCGTCTCGGAGCTGACCAGTTCACAGTGGATGGGGCCCGCATCGGTGGCCATGGTCGCCGCCGCCACGCCCTATGTTGAGTGGCTCAGCGCCACCGCCCGGCAGGCTGAGCAGGCAGGAATGCAGGCGCGGGCTGCGGCGGCAGCCTACGAGCTTGCCTTCCTAATGACGGTTCCCCCGCCGGTCGTCGCGGCTAACCGCGCTTTGCTGATGGCGTTGATCGCGACCAATTTTTTCGGCCAGAACACCCCGGCGATCGCCGCCACCGAGGCGCTGTACGGCGAGATGTGGGCCCAGGATGCCGCGGCCATGTACGGCTATGCCAGCGCCTCGCTGACCGCCATGGAGTTGACCCCGTTCACGCCAGCACCGACAACCACCAACCCGGCCGCATTTGCCGGGCAAGCCGCGACTGTCGGGACAGCCGCGATACCGGCTGGCGCCGCAGCGCTGACCGTATCGTCAAGCACCGCCGCCGCAGTGCCCTCAGCCGCACCAGCGATCGCGTTGCCGGCGTGGTACTGGGCGTTCGTCGATTGGATGAACGCACATTTGCCCGCTCTTTCGCCCGCGAACCGGACCACGATTGTTCGATTACTGGGGCTCTCGTATTTCGACGAGGGGATCCTGCAATCTTTTGTGGCGATGACACAAACGCTGATCCCGGGCTCTCCGTCCGCTGGTGCCGGTGACTCCGGGTCTTCGGTGGTTGACAGCTGGGGTTCGGTCTTCGCCGGTACCCGGGCGGGTCCGGTGGTCGGGGCAGGCGCTCGCGTTGGTGTCGCCCCCCCTTCCTCGCCAAACTGGTGGGCACACACTCGCGAAACGCTTGGCGTCACGGCCGGAGTGGGCAAAGGCGGGTCGATCGGGGGGCTGTCGGTGACGCCGGACTGGGCGGCGCGCGCCCGCATGATAAATCCCACTGCCTGGGGTAGGCCGGTCGAACAGGACATCACCGAGATCCTCAAGCAGCCAGGGGAAAACGCCATTCTTCGCGGGATCCCGATGGGCGGCACCAGCCACGCCGCCAGTGGTGGCGGCGGCTTTACCCACAAGTACGGATTCCGATACGCCGTGATGCAGCGCCCGCCCTTCGCCGGTTAGTGCGCGGCGTCAGCCATCACGCAACGGTTTGAGCCGTATCGGTGTGGACTGCAGCAGGCCGAGCGGATCGACGTAGTTGGCGCCCGAAGCCGGACCCCACATCGCGCCCCAATGCAGGCATGCCTGGGCCGGACAGCCCGGATGCCCGGCAACCAGCTCGCCGATTGCGGTTTGCGCCGTCACCAGCTGACCGGGCCGCACCGTCGCGCGGACGGGCTCGTAGCTGGTGTGCAGGCCGCCTGGGTGTGCCAACGAAACCACCGGCCGTCCCGCCAGCAGCCCGGCGAACACCACGGTCGCGTCGCCGGCCGCATACACCAACTGACCTGGGGCGCCGGCCAAGTCCACGCCTCGGTGCCCGGGGTGCCAATCGGGCACGGGCGCGTCGAATCCCCTGACGACCGCCGGGGGTGGCCGCAATGGCCAGCCCAGTCGCGCGTCGTCGGCATGCGCCGCCGGCGCGCCCATCAGCGCCCAGCACAGCACCAGCACTATCCGTCGCACCCGATCAGTTCAGGGCGTCCGCCTCGGCGGGGCCACTCACCGCTGGGCGTTCTGTGGAAAACGGCGCTCGGTGTAAACTGCTCGTCGCAGCTCGTACCAGCGGGCTGACTTCGCGCGCCTGCACGTGGTCTTTGAAGCCCCAGTTGCTTCAGGATCCGCAACAGCATGCCGGGGCGGTCCCGTGAGCCGGAATTCGGTGAACGGGTTCGGCATCGCAGCAGACGCCAGGGCCCGGCTTCACCCGATGCCGGGCGAACAACCGACACATAAGTAAGGCATACGCATGGCCGTAGTCACCATGAAACAGCTGCTTGACAGCGGCACCCACTTCGGGCATCAGACCCGGCGCTGGAATCCAAAGATGAAGCGGTTCATCTTCACCGATCGCAACGGCATCTACATCATCGACCTGCAGCAGACGCTGACCTTCATCGACAAGGCGTACGAGTTCGTCAAGGAGACCGTCGCTCACGGGGGTTCGGTGCTGTTCGTCGGCACCAAGAAGCAAGCACAGGAGTCCGTCGCGGCCGAAGCCACCCGCGTCGGCATGCCGTATGTGAACCAGCGCTGGCTGGGCGGCATGCTCACCAACTTCTCCACCGTGCACAAGCGCCTGCAGCGCCTCAAGGAGCTCGAGGCGATGGAGCAGACCGGTGGCTTCGAGGGCCGCACCAAAAAGGAGATCCTGGGCCTGACCCGGGAGAAGAACAAGCTGGAGCGCAGTCTCGGCGGCATTCGCGACATGGCCAAGGTGCCGTCGGCGATCTGGGTCGTCGACACCAACAAGGAGCACATCGCCGTCGGCGAGGCGCGCAAGCTGGGCATCCCGGTCATTGCGATCCTCGACACCAACTGCGACCCCGACGAGGTCGACTACCCGATCCCGGGCAACGACGACGCGATCCGCTCGGCGGCCCTGCTCACCAAGGTGATCGCCTCCGCGGTCGCCGAGGGCCTGCAGGCCCGCGCCGGCCTGGGCCGCGGCGACGGCAAGCCGGAGGCCGAAGCCGCCGAGCCGCTCCCGGAATGGGAGCAGGAGCTATTGGCCAGCGCCAGTGCCAGTGCAGCGCCCGGGGCCGAGGGCGCCAGCACAACCGAATCAACCACTGACCCCTCATAGGAAGGCTGAGCATTGGCGAACTACACCGCTGCCGACGTCAAGCGACTTCGGGAGCTGACCGGTGCCGGAATGCTCGACTGTAGGAACGCCCTGGTCGAAACCGACGGCGACTTCGACAAGGCCGTCGAGGCGCTGCGCATCAAGGGCGCCAAGGACGTCGGCAAGCGCGCCGAGCGGGCGACTGCCGAGGGTCTGGTCGCGGCGCGCGCCGGGGCTCTTATAGAGCTGAACTGCGAGACGGACTTCGTCGCCAAGAATGCGGAGTTCCAGAAGCTGGCCGACGAAATTGTCGCGGCGGCCGTGGCGTCCAAGGCCGCCGACGTCGACGCACTCAAACGGGCCAGCGCCGGCGACAAGACAGTCGAGGAGGCCATCGCTGCGCTGTCGGCCAAGATCGGCGAGAAGCTGGAGCTGCGCCGCGTCGCGATCGTCGACGGCACGGTCGAGACCTACCTGCACCGGCGGTCGGCCGACCTACCGCCGGCGGTGGGGGTGCTGGTCGGATACACCGGTTCCAACGCCGAGGCGGCACATGCGGTGGCGCTGCAGATCGCCGCGCTCAAGGCCCGCTACCTGTCTCGTGACGACGTGCCCGCAGACGTCGTGGCCAGCGAGCGCCGCATCGCAGAGGAGACCGCGAAGGCCGAGGGCAAGCCGGAGCAGGCGCTACCCAAGATCGTCGAAGGGCGGCTCAACGGCTTCTTCAAGGACTCGGTGCTGCTCGAGCAGCCATCGGTGTCCGACAACAAAAAGACCGTCAAGGCGCTGCTTGACGAGGCCGGCGTGACGGTGACTCGGTTCGTTCGGTTCGAGGTAGGCCAGGCGTAGCAAGCCAGCGCAGCCGGGCCTGCGTCGGGCTAACGTCAGTGCTATGCCTCGCGTACAAGCTTTCGGAGACGATGCCCTTGGCGACCTTGACGCGGTCGCCCTCGCCGATGCCATCCGATCCGGCCGGGTGGGCCGGGCCGAACTCGTCGACGCAGCGATCGCGCGCGCCGAAGCTGTCGATCCGGCGCTCAATGGGTTGGCGTACGCGGCCTTCGATCAAGCGCGAGCCCTAGCGTCCGGCGACGTCAAGGGATTCTTCGGCGGCGTGCCGACGTTCATCAAGGACAACGTCAACATGGCCGGAATGCCGTCGATGCGGGGCACCGACGCCTGGCAACCGTACCCGGCCGCCACCGACAGCGAGATAACTCGTGTGTTGCTGGACAGCGGGCTGGTGGCGCTGGGCAAAACGCAGATGTCGGAGTTCGGGTTCAGCGCCGCCGCTGAACACCCCCGACTGGGACCGGTCCGTAATCCGTGGAATACCGATTACACCGCGGGTGCCTCATCGTCGGGATCGGGGGCATTCGTCGCCGCCGGTGTGGTACCGATCGCGCACGCCAACGACGGCGGTGGTTCCATCCGAATACCTGCCGCCTGCAATGGATTGGTGGGGCTCAAGCCGACGCGTGGACGGTTGCCGCTGGATCCCGAGTACCGGCGGATGCCGGTGGGCATCGTGGCCAACGGGGTGTTGACCCGCTCCGTTCGTGACACCGCGGCCTGCTACCGGGAGGTCGAGCGCATCTGGCGCAACCCCAAACTGCCGCCGATCGGTGATGTCACCCGACCGGGCAAGCAGCGGCTCAAGATTGCCGTGGTGACAAGTTCGGTCCAGCGTGACGCAAGCCCCGAAGTGCGGGAACTGACGCTGAAGACGGCGGCCCTGCTGGAAGAACTCGGCCACCGAGTCGAGTGCATCGACAACACCTGGGTGCCGGCCAGCTTCGTCGACGATTTCGTGCTGTATTGGGGACTGCTGGCGCTGGCGCAAATCGGCACCGGTCGCCGCACATTCGGCAACACCTTCGACCGCACCCGGCTGGACAACCTGACGTTGGGCCTGGCTCGCCATACCAGGCGCAACATCCACCGGCTCCCGCTGGCGATCGCGCGGCTGCGCCGGCTGCGCCGACGCAGCGCACAGTTCTTCGCTGGCTACGACGCGTTGCTCACTCCCACGCTCGCCGACGTTACGCCACGGGTTGGTTACCTGGCGCCCAACGACTACCAGCAGGTGCTCGATCGGCTATCCAATTGGGTCGCGTTCACGCCGCTGCAGAACGTGACGGGGGAGCCTGCGATTTCGTTGCCGCTGGCTCAGTCCTCGGAAGGTCTTCCGGTCGGCCTGATGTTCGCGACCGGCATGGGTCACGAGGCGCGACTGCTGGAGCTGGCCTATGAACTAGAGCAGGCCCGGCCGTGGGCCCGGATTCAGGATTGAACTGGCCGAAGCGCTTCATGACGGCTTATCGCAGGTCTGGTGGCCGTGCACCAGCATGCATGTTTGAGTGCCGCGTCAAGCGGTTATGGACATGCGTGGGGGCGGTCCTCGTAATACCAATGGAGCGCGGCGCTTCAGCGAGGAACGTGGTCGACTCATATGGGAGGAGTCACATGAAGTTCACGAAAACCGCAGTCAAAACGGCGATCGGGGCCGCCGGAATAGCAGCTGCGGCCGCTTTCACCGCGGCGCCCGCTATTGCCATCCCCAGCATCCAGCAATTTGGCACGAGCGCGCCGATCGTCAGCGGGCCGCTTGTTACCGCGTACACGGTTCACAACCTAGAGCCAACCGACATGACCATCCCGGGCTACACACCGCAGGGGCAGCTGTGGCAGGCCGAGGTTACCGCCGTGGCAAATAGCGGCACGGTGACCCCGCTCGTGTCGTCCTTCAACGCGCGCACGCCGACCGGCCAGAACTACCGGGTCGTCAACAACGTGCCCGCGCCGGCCGGAATCAACCCGGCGCCGATTCCCCAGGGTGAGCAGACGAACGGGAAGATCTTCTTCGACGTCACCGGTGCGCCCCCGAACGGGGTTGTCTACAACGATGGCGTCCAGGATGTTCTCATCTGGACCAACAACGCTTAGTGCGATATTCCGGTCGACCTGGACCACGATCGCGCTTGTTATTGGGCGATCGAGTCCTCGGCTGTTTCCGTTGATGGCCAGACGGGACTTGGCATCGGCTCCCTGATTACCCATCGTGGCTGCGGTGGCGTGATCGCCATATAACCCACGCCGCGGACCGTCTCGATCATCGATTCGTGCTCGGTTCCCAGCTTTGCGCGCAGTCGTCGTACGTGTACGTCGACAGTACGAACGCGGCCCGTGCAGTCATAACCCCACACCTCATGCATGAGCCGAGTCCGGGTGAATGCCCGACCGGCATGCTGCACAAGAAAATTCAACAGTTTGAACTCGGTCAGGGTCAGGCCCAGATCCTTGCCACCCAGTGACACGGTGAAGCTGCCCGGGTGCAGGACGAGGTCGCCGAATTGGAGTGTGCCTTCGAGTGCGCTGCGTCGACGCGTAATCGCCAGCCGTAACCGGGCCTGCAGTTCCGCCGCGCCGGCGGCGGCTAGCAGCACGTCGTCGAATTGCCAATCGATGTCGACCTCCACAAAGTCGGCAGGTGCGACGACGGCAATCACCGCCAGTGCTGGCGCGTTGGCTGTCAGCCGCCGACAAACCCTGCGCGCTGCCGTCAGGTCGGTGCGCGCATCGATGACCGCGACGTCGGCAGTGGAATTCGCCCCCTCGTCGGGATCGTCCAACGGGACTCGCGGTAACACCTGGGCGAACGATTCCAGCGTCGGTAGAGCCGATTCAAATTCGGGATCATTGGAAATGAGAACAACTTCCAACAGATGTCTCCAAACCTCACCAGGGTGCTCGACCTACCAGCAGCGCTGGATACCCGGTTCAGAGCAAATCTATTCCAAGTTTGTTCAATTGAGTTCTGCCCAGCACCCACCAGCTGGGCTGATCGGCCCAGATACGGGACGCTTCCCGTGGCGTTGCGAGGGGATTCCCAACGTGCCGATTGCTCAAACATCGGGGCGGAGAAATAGTTGGTAAGAGACGGCTGCACGACACAACCGCATCGCGCGGCCCCGGCGGCTCCCCAGATTGCCAGCTGGGCAAATACTCCACCCCGCCCACGCGGGAGCGAGGCGATGAGGCAGGATAAGAGATGCCGTTCCGGGTGGTTGCCGGGATGGCACTCTCATGCGAGGAGTCTGATGAAGGAGCCCAAGCCGACGAGCACCAACGGTGTGCCGGCTTCTCCAGTTTCTGGCTCGCCGTCGAAGTATTCGCGAGTATTGCTCAAGCTCGGCGGCGAAATGTTCGGTGGCGGCCAGGTCGGGCTGGATCCCGATGTCGTGTCGCAGGTGGCCCGCCAGATCGCCGACGTGGTCCGCGGCGGCGTGCAGGTTGCCGTCGTGATCGGCGGTGGCAACTTTTTCCGTGGCGCACAACTTCAGCAGCTCGGCATGGAGCGCACCCGCTCGGACTACATGGGCATGCTCGGAACGGTCATGAACAGCCTTGCCCTGCAAGACTTCCTGGAGAAGGAAGGCATTGTCACCCGAGTCCAGACCGCAATCACGATGGGCCAGGTGGCCGAGCCCTACCTCCCGTTGCGGGCCGTCCGCCACCTGGAGAAGGGCCGGGTGGTGATCTTCGGCGCCGGCATGGGGCTGCCGTACTTTTCCACGGACACGACCGCGGCGCAGCGGGCACTGGAGATCGACGCGGACGTGGTGTTGATGGCCAAGGCCGTCGACGGTGTGTTTGCCGAGGATCCGCGGGTAAATCCCAACGCCGAACTACTCACCGCGGTCAGCCATCGCGAGGTCATTGACCGAGGGCTGCGAGTGGCGGATGCCACGGCGTTCAGTCTTTGCATGGACAATGGCATGCCGATTCTGGTGTTCAACCTGCTGACCGATGGCAATATCGCCCGAGCGGTCGCTGGTGAGAAGATCGGAACGCTGGTCACCACCTGAGAAGGAGCGGCGCCAATGATACGCGTCGGCGACGATGCAGAGCGAAGCGATGAGAAGGAGCGGCGCCAATGATAGATGAGGCACTCTTCGACGCCGAAGAGAAGATGGAGAAGGCCGTGGCAGTGGCTCGGGACGACCTGTCGACCATTCGTACCGGCCGCGCCAACCCGGGCATGTTCTCCCGGATCGCCATCGACTATTACGGCGCGACCACCCCGATCACACAGCTGGCCAGCATCAATGTTCCCGAGGCTCGGCTGGTCGTCATCAAGCCCTACGAAGCCAACCAGCTGCACGCGATCGAGACAGCCATCCGCAACTCCGATCTTGGAGTGAACCCCACCAACGATGGCACCCTGATCCGGGTGGCCGTACCCCAGCTCACCGAGGAACGCCGGCGAGAACTGGTCAAGCAGGCCAAACACAAGGGGGAGGAAGCCCGAGTCTCGGTACGCAACATCCGTCGTAAAGCGATGGAGGAACTGCACCGCATCCGCAAGGATGGCGAAGCCGGCGAGGATGAGGTCGGGCGGGCCGAAAAGGATCTCGACAAGACCACCCACCAGTACGTCGCCCAAATCGACGAGCTGGTCAAACACAAAGAAGGCGAGCTGCTGGAGGTCTAGCGGCCGCCCAGCAGCTAAGTACGTTTACGCCTGTGGCAACCACTGATGCCGACCCCGGCAGCCCAGATGAGCCGGCGCAGCCGGCCAAAGGGACCTCCCGGGCCGGACGTGACCTGCGCGCCGCGAACCTGGTGGGCTGGAGCATCGGCTTTGTCCTCATCGCGACGCTGGTGTTCGTTCCACATGTCTGGGTGGCGATTTGTGCGGCGGCCATCTTGGTTGCCAGCCACGAGGTGGTGCGGCGGCTGCGTGATGCCGGCTACCTGATACCGGTAATCCCCTTGTTGGTCGGTGGCCAGGTAACGGTCTGGCTGACCTGGCCTTATCGCGCCGTCGGGGCGCTGGTGGGATTCGCCGCCATGGTGATGGTTTGCATGATCTGGCGGCTTTTCATGCAGGACAAACGGTCGGACGGCCAAGGCGAACGCTCCGATGGTCAGCCGTCTTCGACCAACTACCTACGCGACGCCTCGGCCACCATTTTCCTGGCCGCGTGGGTGCCGCTGTTTGGCTCCTTCGCCGCGATGCTGATCTACGAACCAAAGCACGGCCCGGGGTGGGTGTTCTGCATGATGATTGCGGTCATCTCGTCCGATGTGGGGGGCTACACCGTGGGGGTGCTGTTTGGCAAGCATCCGATGGTTCCCAGGATCAGCCCGAAGAAGTCCTGGGAGGGCTTCGCCGGTTCGTTGGTCTGCGGGATCACCGCGACGATCCTGACCGGGACCTTCTTGGCCGGCAGGACTCCGTGGGTCGGTGCTTTGCTTGGTCTACTTTTTGTGCTCACCACCACGCTGGGCGACCTGGTGGAGTCCCAGGTAAAGCGTGATCTCGGCATCAAGGACATGGGTCGGCTGCTGCCGGGCCACGGTGGTTTGATGGACCGGTTGGACGGCGTGCTGCCGTCCGCGGTGGCGGCCTGGACAGTACTAACGCTGCTGCCTTAGGGCCGATACTGGACAGATCATGGTCGGTGAGCTGATATTCGAGGCGCCGCGCCGCGGCAAGCCGCCGCGGCACCTAGCCGACCTCGACGCCGCCGGACGCGCGTCGGCCGTTGTCGAATTGGGCCTGCCGGCGTTTCGCGCCAAGCAGCTCGCCCACCAGTACTACGGCCGGCTGATCGCCGATCCGCGGCAGATGACCGACCTTCCGGCGGCGGTTCGCGACCAGATCGCCGAGACCATGTTCCCCAACCTGCTCAGCGCCGTCCGCGAAGTGACCTGCGACGCTGGGCAGACACGAAAGACGTTGTGGCGGGCCATCGATGGCGTCACTGTCGAGTCGGTGCTGATGCGCTATCCACAGCGCAATACGGTGTGCATTTCGTCGCAGGCCGGCTGCGGCATGGCCTGCCCGTTCTGCGCCACCGGCCAGGGCGGCTTGACCCGCAACCTGTCGACCGCCGAGATCCTGGAGCAGGTACGCGTCGGTGCTGTGGCGCTGCGTGACGACTTCGGCGACCGGTTGTCCAACGTTGTGTTCATGGGCATGGGGGAGCCGCTGGCCAACTACACCAGGGTGCTGGCCGCAGTGCGGCGCATCACCGAGCCGCCGCCGTCGGGTTTCGGGATTTCCGCGCGATCGGTGACGGTGTCGACGGTCGGTCTGGTCCCTGGTATCCGCAAACTTGCCGATGAGCGGCTTGGCGTGACGCTGGCGCTGTCGCTGCATGCGCCCGACGACGAGTTGCGCGACACGTTGGTACCGGTCAACAACCGGTGGAAGATCAGCGAGGCGCTGGACGCCGCCCGCTACTACGCCGACGTCACCGGCCGGCGGGTGTCCGTCGAGTACGCGCTGATTCGTGATGTCAACGACCAACCGTGGCGGGCTGATCTGCTGGGTAACCGATTGCACTGTGCCCTTGGGTCCCTGGTGCATGTGAATTTGATCCCGCTCAACCCGACCCCGGGCAGCGATTGGGACGCCAGCCCCAAGCCGGTGGAGCGCGAGTTCGTCAAACATATTCGCGCGCAAGGGGTTTCCTGCACGGTGCGAGACACCCGCGGTAGGGAGATAAGTGCCGCGTGCGGACAGCTGGCCGCCGACGGCGGCCGATGAACCCTAGCGGCGGGTAATCCGTAATCAAGACAAAACACCCAGCAAGCGAGGTCAACCATGAGTTTTCGCGTTGTGTCCCCAATCAAGACGTGTGCCCCCCTTTTAGCCGCGCTCGTCCTGATGTTCGGTCTGGCCACCGCGCCGCGTGCGGCGGCCGCCGACGAGCGCCTGAACTTCACGGCCACCACCTTGGCCGGTGCTCCGTTCAATGGCGCGAGCCTGCAAGGCAAGCCGGCGGTGTTGTGGTTCTGGACGCCGTGGTGCCCGTTTTGCAACGCAGAAGCTCCCGGTCTCAGCCAGGTGACGGCGGCCAATCCAGGCGTCACCTTCGTGGGTGTTGCGGCCCATTCCGACGTCGGGGCGATGCAGAACTTCGTTTCGAAATACGGCCTGAACTTCACCAACCTCAATGACGCCGACGGCGCGATCTGGGCCCGTTACAACGTCCCTTGGCAGCCGGCATGGGTGTTCTACCGCGCGGATGGTTCCTCCACGTTCGTCAACAACCCCACCGCGGCGATGTCCCAGGAGGAGTTGTCCGGCCGGGTGGCCGCGCTGGCGTCGTAAACCGGTGGACCAGGCTCTGATTGGTTTGGCCTTCGCCGCCGGCTTGGTGGCAGCGCTAAACCCCTGCGGGTTTGCCATGCTGCCCGCTTACTTGCTGCTGGTGGTGCGCGGGGAGTCTGCCGAGCGCCGCAACCCCGTCGGCGCGTTCGGTCGAGCCCTGGCAGCCACCGTGGGCATGTCACTCGGCTTTGTGACGGTATTCGGCTTGTTCGGCGTGCTGACCATCTCGGCGGCCAGCACCGTGCAGCGCTACCTGCCCTATGTGACGGTGGTGATCGGCGTGCTGCTCATCGCTCTGGGGGTTTGGCTGCTGTCGGGTCGAGAGCTGACCGCACTGACGCCGCGACAGCGGAGCCAGCGATGGGCTCCCACGGTTCGGGTGAGTTCCATGTACGGATATGGCGTCAGCTATGCGATTGCGTCGTTGTCCTGCACCATCGGGCCGTTCTTGGCGGTCACCGGCGCGGGCCTTCGGGGCGGTTCGATCATCGGGAGCGTGGCCATCTACCTCGCCTACGTCGGGGGACTGACCCTGGTCGTCGGTGTGCTTGCGATCGCGGCCGCAACCGCCAGTTCGGCGCTGGCCGACCGCATGCGACGCATCCTGCCGTTCGTCAATCGGCTTAGCGGTGCGGTGCTGGTGCTGGTCGGGCTGTACGTGAGCTACTACGGGATTTACGAAGTGCGGTTGTTCCATGCGGCAGCAAATCCGCAGGACGGCGTGATCGCCGCGGCGGGGCGCCTCCAAGGGGCGTTGGCCGGTTGGGTACATCGGTACGGCGTATGGCCGTGGACCGGAGCATTGGCCCTGCTGGTGGCTGGCGGGCTGGTCAGCGCCTGGTACCGGCGAGCGCGTCGCTGAATTTGGGCCGAGCAGACGTGAAAGCCCCCGACACGCCGAGCGTTCGGGGGCTTTCACGTCTGCTCGGCCTGTGTCAGGCCGCCAGCGGCTCACCGACCGTCGACACGTTGCGCGGCAGCGTGGAGTCGAGCACCGCATCCGGATCGGTGGCCGTGTCAGCGGCCATTCGCGGTGCCGTCTCGGTGCAGACCGGCAGTGGCGAGGTTGCGGTCGGCGTCCCGGAAGGCACCGCGGCCCGGCTGCACGTCACCACGGGATCCGGTGTCGTCACCAACCAGTTGCAGCCGTCGGAGGGCCCCGAACGAGGCGACCAAACCCTCGTCCTGCAGATGCGCAGCGGCTCCGGCGACGTCAACATCCATCGGGCAACACCCGCCCACCAAATCGTGGACGGGTGAGCATTACCTGATCCAGCCGCGCCGCCGGCCCCACAGGTCGCGCACCAGCACGAACAGCACCACCGCGGCAAACCCGATCAGGAACCAGTCCTCGACGTGGCCGACGTGGTTGCCCCGCAGCATCGCCAGCAGAAACCCGAAGATGCACAGACCGACGATGTGCCAGGTGCGGTGATTGATCCTGCTCCAGCCCCACGCCGCGGACGGCACCTCAGCGGTGTCGACGCCGGTGAAGTGCTCCACCTCGGTACTGGCCACGGCGATTCCTCTCCGATCGGCTTGCAGGTTGCAGCACATTCTGGCACACGCCGATTTGGCGTTACCCCGACGGCATCAGCACCGTGTCGATCATGTACACCGTCGCGTTCAGGGTCTGCACGCCGCCACACACCACCGAAGCGTTGTTCGCCTTGAGGCTGTTGCCCGAACCGGTCACCGTCACCGACCCGCCTTGCACCGTGGCGTGCGTGCCCACGACTTGAGCCGGGCTCAGCTGTCCGGGGACCACGTGGTACGTGAGGATCTTATTCAGCAGCGGCGCATCGGTTTTCAGCGTGTCGATGGTCGCGGCGTCCAGCTTGCCGAACGCTTGATCGGTGGGAGCGAACACCGTGAACTGGCCACTGTTGAGTGTGTCCACCAGGTTCACCTGTGGGTTGAGCTTGCCCGAAACCGCCGAGGTCAGCGTGGTGAGCATCGGGTTGTTCGAGGCCGCCACCGCAACCGGGTCGGCCGCCATCCCTTCCACCGATCCCGGGCCGGTGGGTACCTGTTGTGCGTAGGCCTGGCAACCGGGGCCGACCAGATTGGTGGCCGGACTGGCCGCCGCGGTGGGTGCGACGGCAACCGCGAGACCGACGGCGGCCGCGGCTGCCGCGAAAGTTAGTGCTGCAGTGGTTTTTTGTTGTCGCTTCATTGCCTGGGCTCCTCAATTGTTCTCGGCGACGGTAACGCCGCCTGGATTTGTAGTGACATGAATGATTCGGAGCCGGACGGGTTTTGGATGGCCTCGCAATCGAGTCGGTCATCCATAGGTGAACGAATACACCTGCAACCCTTGGCTGGGAACCACTTCGAGCGTCCCGTCGGTCACCCGATCGCCAGCGACGATCTGGTGAGCAGTCGGCGGACCGCTGATCGGAAGCGTCGTCGAGGTTCCGTCGTGGATCACGGTGACGGTTCCGGTGCCGCCGACGACCAGATAGACGTTCTTTGCGTGGTAGTTGAGTTTGATGCTGGAGTCGTCGCTGTCGGCCGTCGCACCCTGGTAATCCAGCGACCACCGACCGCTCAGCGCGAAGGCGTTGGCTCGCAGTGCCTTCGGATAGGTGAACGTCGCCGAACCCTGATCGTAGAGCTCGCTGCCCGCGAAGTTGACCATCTTGCCCACCCCGAAGTAGGTCTCGGGAGTGAGCCCGGCCGCGGGCGTGGTGTCGGTGGTGTCCACCGGCGGCGGCAACTTCACGCCTGGATTGGCATCGACCAGCAACTGCCGGATCAGCCTTTCGGTGCCGTCGTAGTCGCCTTCGCCGAATTTGATATGGCGCACTGTGCCATTGGCGTCGATCAGATATTCGGCGGGCCAGTAACGGTTGCGGTAGTTCGTCCACGTTGCGTAGTTGTTATCCAGCGCCACTGGGTATTTGATGCCCAGGTCGGCGGCGCCGGTCGCCACATTGTTGGCGACCCTTTCGAATGCGTACTCGGGGGTGTGCACGCCGATGACCTCGAAGCCGTTGTTCTGGTACGCCTGGTACCAGCCGACGACGTGGGGGATGGCGCGTTGGCAGTTGATGCAGGAATAGGCCCAGAAGTCGATGAGGACCACCCGGCCCCGCAACGACTTGAGATCGACCGGTTTGTTGCCGGGGGTGTTCAGCCAGGACTCGATGCCCTTGATGTCTGGCGCGGGACCGCAATTTTCGAGTTCGGCGGCGCCATTGCTGCAGTTCGACAACTGCGCATTCTGATCGTTGACGAGGCCGCTGAGATTCAGCTTTTCCCGAATCTGGTTGTCACCACCGACTTTCTGCTGCAATGCGCTGGTGTAGTCGGGAATCGCTCGCTGTAGCAGCGCGGGCACGTTGAATACCAGTGCCACCGCCAGCAGAATCGTCACGACCCCCGCCGCGATTCGGATCTCACGCTGCCGACGGCGAAACGCGCTTACCCGTGCGGCCACCTGCTGGCCAGCCAGCGCGAAGAACAGCAACGGCAATGCGGCGCCGACGGCGAAGGCGCACGTGAGCACGACGGTGTTGACGCCGATGTTGGAGGTGGCCCCGGCCACTACGATCGCGGCGAGTACCGGACCCGCGCAAGGAACGTAGAGCGCACCCAACGCCAGGCCAAGACCGAACCCGTTGCCGCCGCCGGTGTCGACTCGTCTTTGCGGGATGCGAGCGAACGGCCGCTCCAGCAGCTGCTCGAACCGCGGGAAGATCAGCCCGAGACCGATCGCGACCAGTGCGACCAGCGCCACCCAGCGGATTGCGTCCTGCCGCAGGTGCAGCAGCGACAGCAAGGCGGTGCCCGCCAGGGTGACCACACTGAAGCTGAGCACCAGACCGGCGATCACTCGATACGGGCGCAAGGCTTCGGCGCGTGAGCGTTTTGGCTTGACCGCGACGGCAACGCTGCCGGAGGAATCGGGTGCGGCGCCGGTGCGGGCGCCGGAGAAGAAGATCACCGGCAGTACCGGCAGGATGCACGGGGATATGCCGGTAATGAGGCCACCGATAAGGCCGATGAGTGCGAGCGTGAACATACCCACCATTCGAAGCTGACGCCGCGGCGGATTGGTGAAAGCCAGGCACGCAACGAAAGGCGGCCCGGCAGAGCCGGGCCGCCCATAGCGTTTGCCGCGAGCTACATCGCCGGCGGCATCAGCACCGTGTCGATCATGTACACCTGCGCGTTGGCGGTGGAAACCCCGCCGCAGACCAGGCCCGCGTCGTTGACCTTGAGGTCATTGCCCGCGCCGACGACATTCACCGTGCCGCCTTGCACAGTGGCATGTTGACCGCCCACCCGTGCCGGACTGAGCTGACCGCTGACCACGTGATAGGTCAGGATCCTGTTCAATAGCGGCGCGTCGGTCTTGAGGCGCTCCACCGTCGCGGCGTCGAGTTTGCCAAACGCCTGGTCGGTGGGGGCGAACACGGTGAACTGGCCGCCGTTGAGGGTGTCGATCAGATTCACCTGGGGGTTGAGCTTGCCCGACAGTGCCGAGGTGAGCGTGGTCAGCTGCGGGTTGTTCGAGGCCGCGACCGTGACCAGATCCTGTGCCATGCCGGCCACCGAGCCGGGTCCGGAGGGCACCTGCTGGGCGTAGCTCGCGCAACCGGCGCCGATCAGGTTGGCCGACGGGTTCGCCGTCGGTGGCATGGCGGCCATTGAGGTGGCCATCGACTCGGCCGGCTTGGAGCTGGTGGAGCTGGCTACCCCGCCCTTGCTCGAACAGCCCGCCAACACCGCCACCGCGATCGCGCCGATACCGGCCGCGGCACATGCCTTGTGCTTAAAGTCCTTCATGTTGATCCGACTCCCTTGTCTGTCGTGTCGTGGGATTGCACCTCCTATTCGGCGCCGTTCGCGGCCCGGATGGGTTGCCGCGAGGGGCACAATGATGGGGTGACCAATCCGAGCGGGGGCCGCCTGCGTGTCCTGGTGCTGGGTAGTACCGGCTCGATCGGCACCCAGGCGTTGGAGGTCATCGCCGCCAATCCGGACCGTTTCGAGGTGGTTGGGCTGGCTGCCGGCGGCAAAAACCTCGACACGCTGCTGCGGCAACGCGCCGAGACCGGTGTGACCAACATTGCCGTCGCCGACGATCACGCGGCGCAACGGGCCGGCGACATCCCCTACCGCGGCGCGGATGCCGTCACCCGGCTGGTCGAGGACACCGAGGCCGACGTCGTCCTCAACGCGCTGGTCGGCGCGTTGGGGCTGCGACCTACGCTGGCCGCGCTGGAGTCGGGTGCTCGGCTGGCCCTGGCCAACAAGGAATCGCTGGTCGCCGGCGGTCCGCTGGTGTTGCGGGCAGCGCGGCCCGGTCAGATCGTGCCCGTCGACTCCGAACACTCCGCGCTGGCCCAGTGCCTGCGCGGCGGTGCTCCCGACGAGGTCGCCAAGCTGGTGCTGACCGCATCGGGCGGGCCGTTTCGGGGCTGGTCATCCGCGGACCTGGAACATGTCACCCCCAACCAGGCCGGCGCCCATCCGACCTGGACGATGGGCCCGATGAACACGCTGAACTCCGCGTCACTGGTCAACAAGGGTTTGGAGCTCATCGAAACCCATCTGTTGTTCGGCATCCCGTATGAGCGGATCGAGGTGGTGGTACACCCGCAGTCGATCATTCATTCAATGGTCACCTTCATCGACGGCTCGACCATCGCCCAGGCCAGCCCACCGGACATGAAGCTGCCGATTTCGTTGGCGTTGGGTTGGCCGCACCGGGTGCCCGGTGCGGCCACCTGCTGTGACTTCACTAGCCGACAGGTCTGGGAGTTCGAGCCGCTGGACACCGACGTTTTCCCCGCGGTCGAACTGGCCCGGCACGCCGGCGAGGCCGGCGGTTGCATGACCGCGATTTACAACGCCGCTAACGAGGAGGCGGCCGAAGCATTTCTCAAACGGCGGATCCCGTTCCCCGCCATTGTCGGCACAATCGCGGACGTGCTGCACGCTGCCGACCAATGGGCCCCGCAATGGGGCGAGGTACCAGCTACCGTGGATGACGTACTCGACGCGCAGCGCTGGGCGCGGGAACGGGCGCGGCTGGCGGTAGCCACAGCGAGCCCGGCAAACGTTTCTGGAATGGCTTGAGACGGGAATGGCTTGAGAAAGGTCCTTACTGGCTGATGATGTTCGTTATCGGCATTGTGCTGTTCGCACTCGCCATCATGATCTCGGTGGCGCTGCACGAGTGTGGCCACATGTGGGCGGCGCGCGCTACCGGCATGAAGGTACGTCGTTACTTCGTCGGCTTCGGCCCCACGTTGTGGTCGACCCGGCGTGGTGAAACCGAGTACGGAGTCAAAGCCATTCCGGCGGGCGGCTTCTGCGACATCGCCGGCATGACCCCGGTCGAGGAGCTTGCGCCCGACGAGCGTGACCGCGCGATGTACAAACAGGCGACCTGGAAGCGCGTCGCGGTGCTGTTTGCCGGGCCTGGGATGAACTTCGTGATCTGTGTGGTGCTGATCTATGCCATCGCCCTGATCTGGGGGTTGCCGAACCTGCACCCGCCCACCCAGGCCGTGATCGGCGAAACTGGCTGTGTTGCAACGGAAATGACCCAGGGCAAGCTCGAAAAATGCAGTGGCCCCGGTCCGGCCGCGCTGGCCGGCATCCGCGCCGGCGACGTCGTCGTCAAGGTCGGTGACACCCCGGTATCCACCTTCGACGACATGGCCGCCGCGGTGCGCAAACTGCACGGCACCGTTCCGATCGTCGTCGAGCGTGACGGCACCATGATCACCACCAACGTCACCATCGAATCCACCCGGCGCTGGTTGCCCAATGGCCAGGGCACTCGACTCGAGCCCAGCACGGTCGGCGCCATCGGCGTCGGCGCCCCGCACATCGGGCCCACGCAGTACGGCGTGTTCTCCGCGATACCGGCTACCTTCACGTTCACCGGCGACCTCACTGTCGAGGTGGGCAAGGCGTTGATCGCCATCCCGAGCAAGGTTGGCGCGCTGGTGCATGCCATCGGTGGCGGACAGCGTGACCCGCAAACGCCGATCAGCGTGGTCGGTGCCAGCATCATCGGCGGCGACACCGTCGACCATGGCCTGTGGGTCGCATTCTGGTTTTTCCTGGCCCAGCTGAATCTCATCCTGGGTGCGGTCAACCTGCTGCCGTTGCTGCCCTTTGATGGCGGCCATATCGCCGTCGCGGTCTTCGAGAAGATCCGCAATATGATCCGGACGGCTCGCGGCAAGGTGGCGGCCGCGCCGGTGAACTATCTCAAGCTCATGCCGGCGACCTATGTGGTGTTGGTGTTGGTCGTCGGATACATGCTGTTGACCGTCACCGCCGATCTGGTCAACCCGATCAGGCTGTTCCAGTGAGTACCGGGTCCGTCGGCCTGGGTATGCCCCAGCCACCGGCACCCATACTGGCGCCGCGGCGCACCACGCGTCAGCTGATGGTCCGTGACGTCGGGGTCGGCAGCGACTATCCGATCTCGGTGCAGTCGATGTGCACCACCAAGACCCACGACGTCAACTCGACCTTGCAGCAGATCGCCGAATTGACCGCGGCCGGCTGCGACATCGTCCGGGTGGCCTGCCCGCGTCAGGAGGACGCCGACGCCCTGGCCGAGATTGCGCGGCACAGCCAGATCCCAGTGATCGCCGACATCCACTTCCAGCCGAAGTACATCTTCGCCGCCATCGACGCCGGATGCGCTGCGGTGCGGGTAAACCCGGGCAACATTAAGGAATTCGACGGCCGGGTCGGCGAGGTCGCCAAGGCCGCCGGCGACGCGGGCATCCCGATCCGCATTGGCGTCAACGCCGGCTCACTGGACAAGCGGTTCATGGCCAAGTACGGCAAGGCCACGCCCGAGGCGCTGGTGGAGTCGGCGCTATGGGAGGCCTCGCTGTTCGAGGAACACGGCTTCGGCAACATCAAGATCAGCGTCAAGCACAACGACCCGGTGGTGATGGTCTCGGCTTACGAGCAGCTGGCCGCGCGGTGTGACTACCCGTTGCACCTCGGGGTCACCGAGGCTGGACCCGCTTTCCAGGGCACCATCAAGTCGGCGGTGGCTTTCGGGGCGCTGCTGTCCAAGGGCATCGGCGACACCATCCGGGTCTCGTTGTCGGCCCCGCCGGTCGAGGAGGTCAAGGTCGGCAATCAGATTCTCGAATCGTTGAATCTGCGGCCGCGTTCGCTCGAGATCGTGTCCTGCCCCTCGTGCGGTCGAGCGCAGGTCGACGTCTACACCCTGGCCAACGAGGTGACCGCTGGCCTGGACGGCCTGGACGTGCCGTTGCGGGTGGCCGTGATGGGGTGTGTCGTCAACGGTCCGGGTGAAGCTCGTGAGGCGGATCTGGGTGTGGCCTCCGGCAACGGCAAGGGGCAGATCTTCGTGCGGGGCGAGGTCATAAAGACCGTGCCCGAGGCGCAGATCGTCGAGACGCTGATTGAGGAAGCGATGCGAATCGCCGAAGAAATGGGCGAGCACGATCCGGGCACGACAGCGAGCGGTTCGCCTATTGTGACCGTAAGCTAATAGTGGCCTAATTCACTGCCCTTCAGAGAGTTCTCCAGATGTCGGCTCCGCCCATCTTGCGCCTGGTTGGCGAGAGACGGGTATCCGTGGTGCGCGACGCGGCGGCCGTGTGGCGAGTACTTGACGACGACCCGATTGAATCGTGCATGGTCGCCGCCCGGGTCGCAGACTATGGCGTCGAACCGAATTCGATTGGCGGCGAACTGTGGACCTTTCGCGGCGCGCAGGAGTCGCTGTGTTTCGCCGGCGCCAATCTCATCCCGCTGCGCGGTGGACTAATCGATCTGAATGCTTTCGCGGATGAGGCGATGAGCACATCGCGGCGGTGTTCGTCACTGGTCGGCAGGGCCGATCTGGTGTTGCCGATGTGGCGTCGGCTCGAGTCAACCTGGGGCCCGGCCCGTGACGTGCGTGACCACCAACCGCTGATGGCCATCAGCACCCATCCCAGCTGTCCGATCGACACCGCGGTGCGTCAGGTTAAGCCGGAGGAACTGGACGCCTATCTGGTGGCGGCCGTCGACATGTTCATCGGCGAAGTGGGTGTGGACCCGCGGCTCGGCGACGGGGGCCGGGGCTATCGCCGTCGGGTAGCCAGCCTCATCGCGGCCGGGCGTGCCTGGGCCCGCTTCGAGCACGGCCAGGTCGTCTTCAAGGCCGAGGTGGGTTCGCAATCCCCGGCTGTCGGGCAAATCCAGGGCGTTTGGGTTCATCCTGAGTGGCGAGGCCTGGGCATTGGTACCGCCGGCACCGCGACGTTGGCTGCCGTGATCGTGGGTAGCGGGCGCATCGCCAGCCTGTATGTGAACAGCTTCAACACCGTGGCCCGTGCCGCATACGCGCGCGTCGGCTTCAAGGAAGTCGGCACCTTCGCGACGGTGCTACTGGACTAGGGCTGGCTTCGCGAGCGTAACCGGGTTGCCAATCTCGGCGTGGTTTTTCGCCGTGGCGTTACGCTCGGGCGCATAACGTCTCTCTTAACATCAGCAACGATGGTAACGAAAACAACACTGGCCTCATCTGTCGCAACTGTGCTATTGCTCGCGGTGAGCGTGCTGCCGGGCTGCACACCGCGACCCGAGGGGCCGGGCCCGGCCGCCGAGAAGTTCTTCGCCGCCCTCGCTGTTGGCGACACTGCAACGGCAGCCGAGCTCTGTGACAATCCCAACGAAGCTCGCGAAGCGCTCAATGCGGCCTGGGCGGGGCTGCAGGCGACGCATTTGGATGCCCAAGTCCTCAGCGCGAAGTACGCCGAGGACGTGGGCACGGTCGCGTACCGCTTCACGTGGCATCTGCCCAAGAACCGGACCTGGAGCTACGACGGCCGGCTGAAAATGGCCCGCGACGAGGAGGGCTGGGAGGTTCGCTGGGCGACCACGGGGCTGCATCCCAAGCTCGGGGAGCATCAGACGTTCGCACTGCGGGCCGACGCGCCCCGGCGCGCCTCGGTCAACGAACTCGGCGGCACCGATGTGCTGGCCCCGGGCTACCTGTACCACTACTCGCTGGACGCCACCCGTGCGGGGCCGGACCTGATCGGGACGGCACACGCGGTAGTGGATACGCTGCGGCCCTTTAACGACACACTCAACGACCCGCAGCTGCTTGCCGAAATGGCCAGCTCGGCGACTGAGCCGCTGGATCTGGTCACGCTGCTTCCCGACGACAGCAACAAGGTCTTCCCCGCGATCGGCAAGCTGCCCGGCGTGGTCATCACACCCCAGGCCGAGCTGTTGCCCACCGACCCGCATTTCGCGCCGGCGGTGATGAGCGAGGTGAAGAAGGCCGTCGTCGACGAACTCGACGGTCAGGCGGGGTGGCGCGTGGTCAGCGTCAACCAGAACGGCGTCGACGTCGCGGTGCTGCACGAGGTTGAGCCCTCCCCGGCGCCGTCGGTGTCGATCACCTTGGACCGGACCGTGCAGAACGCGGCTCAGCACGCCGTGGACACTCGCGCCGGCAAAGCGATGATCGTCGTGATTAAGCCGTCGACCGGAGAGATCTTGGCCATCGCGCAGAACGAGGGCGCCAATGCCGACGGGCCGCTCGCCACCACCGGCCTGTTCCCGCCCGGGTCGACGTTCAAGATGATCACCGCCGGCGCGGCCGTCGAACGCGACATGGCGACCCCCAACACGATGATGGGTTGCCCTGGCCAGATCGACATCGGACACCGCACCATTCCCAATTACGGCGGCTTCGATCTCGGCGTGGTGCCGTTGTCGCGTGCCTTCGCCAGTTCGTGCAACACGACATTCGCCGAGCTGAGTAGCCGGATGCCGCCGCGTGGTCTGACGCAGGCGGCCGCTCGCTATGGCATCGGGCTGGACTATCAGGTGGAGGGCATCACCACGGTGACCGGCTCGGTGCCGCCGACGGTGGACCTGTCCGAGCGCACCGAGGACGGCTTCGGGCAGGGCAGGGTGCTGGCCAGCCCGTTCGGGATGGCGTTGGTGGCCGCCACGGTCGCCGCCGGCAAGACTCCGGTTCCGCAGCTGATCGTCGGCCGGCAGACGAAGGTCGACGGCGCCAGCGCGCCGATCACACCGAAAATGGTCGACGCATTGCGGCCGATGATGCGGCTGGTGGTCACCAACGGCACCGCCAAGGAGATCGCTGGCTGCGGCGAGGTGTACGGCAAGACCGGTGAAGCCGAATTCCCGGGCGGGTCGCATTCCTGGTTCGCCGGCTACCGCGGCGATCTGGCCTTCGCAGCGCTGATCGTCGGAGGTGGCAGCTCGGAATATGCGGTGCGGATGACCAAGGTGATGTTGGAATCGCTGCCGCCGGGCTTCCTGGCCTAGGACTAGCTTGCCAGCCCGGGTAACCCAGGCAGGCCGAACAGCAGCCCGCCGTTGCCGCCGCTGCCGGGAGTGGCCGGAGATTTGCCGGTACCCGCGTTGCCGCCGCCTCCGCCGTTGCCGATGAGCTGCGCGTCGCCGCCGTTGCCGCCGTCCCCGCCGTTAGCTACTTCGACCTGAAAAAGTGACGGCCCCTGAGTCTGCTGTTGGTGCGCGAATACCGCGTGACTGTGGAGGCAGAGATCCGTGCTTTGGGGCGTCGGGTCATGCTGCGAGGCCGCTGATCTTGACTAGGTTGTGGGCGAGGACGCCGTGTCCGGTCCAGATTCGGGTTCCTTCGGTGCCATCGATGGAGGAGCGGCTCCAACCGTAGTTTCGTTTGAGAGTGCTGATGCGGCCTTCGCTGCCGGTGCGCCACTTGATTGTTCGTCGGAAGGCTGGCCGGTGTTCCTCGGCTTGCCGAGCCTTGCCGGGTTTGCCTTTTCGCGGTATCACGACCGTACGTACACCGAGGTCGTGCAGGTCGTTTTCGACGCGTTCCTCGCCGTAGCCGCGGTCGGCGGTGACGGTGCCCGGGGTACGCCGGGCGCGTTTGGTGACCCGTTTGACCGCGGGCGCTAGTTGCGGCGCGTCGGGTGGATTGCCTTGCTCCACACGGTGGTCCAGGACGATGCCGTCGTCGTTGTCGACGATCTGGGCCTTGTGCCCGAACTCGACCGGCCGGCCCAGCCTGCCCTTGGCGATCGGGCGGGCATCGCCGTCGTGAAGGCTGACCCGCCGACTCGCCCCGTCCGGGATGTGCCCGGCGACGCGCTGCTGGGTCTGCGCCACGATCTGCCGCGTCGCTTCCAGCAGTTTGGCCAGGTCGTTGACCGCACGCACCAGCCGGCCACGTCGCCGGCCGGCTGCTGCATCATGCTCGCCGCGGGCGCGCAGGTCGGCAGCTTTGACCTGGGCCCGGCGCACCGCCCGCTTGGCGTTGACCAGTAGCCGCTCGGCCTCGCGCGCCGCGGTTTTGGCCAGCACAGCCAGCTCCCCGGTGCTGGTCAGCACCGCGGCCTTGGCCTCGTCGCGGCCCAGCGCGGCGCGAGAGCGCAGTTTCGACGCGATCGCGTGCGCGCGCTTGCCCGCCGCGCGGGAGCGGTCCCGCAGCTGGGTGCGCACCGCGCCCCCAGCGGCCTGGATCCGCTTGCCGATCCCGGCGATCCGGCGCGTCGCCTTGGCCAGCAGACTCGAATCGGTCGGATAGGCCACATTAGCCGGCACCACCGTGGTATCCACCCGAATCCGATTAGTACGCAACAACTTCGCCTCAGCCGCCTTGGCCAACAGCACCTCATTGAGCCCGTCGACCGCCGCACTGCCACACCGGGTGGTCAGCTTCATCAACGTGGTCGGATGCGGCACCGACCCATCCAGTCCGATCCGGCAGAACCGGCGCCAAGTGATCGAATCCGCGACTTCTCGGCACAGCGACTCATAGCCCAGCCGGTAACGGAACTTCAAGAACATCAACCGCAGATAGGTCTCCATCGGCGTGGACGGACGCCCGATCCGTGTATCGAAGAACGGCTCGAACGGGGCGAAGAACACCGGATCATCGAGCAGCCCATCGACCCGCGCCAACTCATCGGGCAACTTCAACAACTCCGCGGGAAGCACTGCCTCCCAAAGCGACACCTGATCGCCTACAGTACGAAACACGATGGCCTCAATCCCTTCCGCAACAAGGGCTTGAGGCCATCTTTCCTGTTCAGCACCATCAACCCGCGGATCAACGCGCCGACTTTTTCAGGTCGAAGTAGCTAGGCCGTCCATCGACTCGCCACCCGCGCCACCCGTTCCGCCGTTGCCGATCAGTCCGGCCTTGCCGCCGTTGCCACCGGCTCCGCCGATGGCTGTGCCAATGCCGGCGGTCCCGCCGCTGCCGCCGGCTCCGCCATTGCCGAAGAGCAAGGCGCCGTTCCCGCCGGCTCCGCCGATACCTCCGCTGTTTTGGCCAGGTCCGGCGGCACCGCCGGCGCCGCCATTGCCGAACAGCCCGATGGCGTTGCCGCCGGCCCCCCCATTGCCGCCGTTGGCGAGGCCGATCCCGGCGGGCCCGGCGTCGCCGCCGGCGCCGCCGTCGCCAAAGATCAGGCCGCCGACGCCGCCAGCTCCGCCGGTACCCCCGGCGTTGTGACCGGCCCCGCCCGCGCCGCCGGCGCCGCCCGAGCCGAACCACCCGCCTGGTCCGCCGGCGCCGCCGGTACCGCCGGCTTGGGCCAACGAGGCCCCGCCGACGCCGCCTCTACCGCCCGGACCGAACAGGCCACCGGCACCGCCGGCCCCGCCGGGACCGGCCGCCAAGGTGGATGCCTGGCTGCCAATGCCGCCGGCGCCACCGGCTCCGGCGGTGCCGAACAGCCCGGCGTTGCCGCCGTCGCCGCCGGCGCCGCCATTGAAGCCGAATCCGCCAGTGCCGCCGGTTCCACCTACTCCGAACAGCCCGCCTGCTCCGCCTGCCCCACCGTTGCCGGCCTGGAATGCGGTCGAGCCGCCGCCGTTGCCGCCGTTACCGCCGTTGCCGAAAAGCAGCCCAGCGGCTCCGCCTCGACCGCCATTCTGGGCGGGTCCCGTAGTCCCGTCGGCGCCGGACCCGCCGGCCCCGCCAGTGCCGATCAGTATTCCGGCGTCCCCGCCGTTGGCGCCCGTTCCCGGGGCCCCCGGCGTGCCGTCGCCAATCAACGGGCGCCCCACCAGTGCCAGGCTCGGGGCGTTGATCGCGTTGAGCAGACTCTGCTGGACGTTCGCTGCCTCGGCGGCCGCATAGGCGCCCGCGCTGCCGTTCATGACCGCGACAAGCTGGGCGTGAAACGCCGCGGCTTGGGTGCTCAGTGCCTGATACGCCTGGGCGTGCGCGCTGAAAAGCGCCGCGATGCCCGCCGACACTTCATCGGCGCCCGCGGCCAGTACCGACGTGGTCGGAAGTGTCGCAGCTGCGTTGGCAGAGCTGATGGTTGAGCCGATCTTCGCCAAATCGGTGGCGGTCGCCGCCACCATCTCGGGCGTCGCGATTACGAACGACATCTGACACCTCGCGATACATCATCACCGCGACGCCGTGCCGCGGATATTCCCGGTCCAGCGATCAATAAGCGTATCGCCGTTGCGCGGGATCGTTGCTGCCTTTCAGCGTCCCGGGTGCCTGTAACCTGGGGTTCGCTGGATAGCGCGGCACAGCATCAGGAAAGGCCATGACGGAGACCGGTGGGGACATGGTGGCGTTGCGGGTCTCGGACGCCGACCGTAACGGCACGATGCGGCGCCTGCACAACGCCGTCGCGCTCGGGCTGATCGATATCAACGAGTTCGAGCAGCGCTCGTCACGAGTGTCCTTCGCGCGGACCCGAAACGAACTGGACGGGCTGGTCGGTGACCTGCCCGGGCCGGGCGCGATCGTCACGTCCGCAGCCGACCGGGTGGAACTGCGCGGCTGGGCCGGCTCGCTGAAGCGCCACGGCGCCTGGATGGTGCCCACCCGGCTGGCGCTGGTCCGCCGGCTGGGGTCGATCGACCTCGACCTCACCAAGGCCCGTTTCGCGGGGCCGGTGGTGGTGATCGAGCTCGACATGAAGTTCGGGTCGCTGGATCTTCGGCTGCCTGACGGCGCGAGCGCCTCGATCGACGACGTCGAGGTCTACGTGGGCAGCGCAAGCGACCGTCGCAAAGACGCACCGGCGGAAGGAACGCCGCATGTCGTACTGACTGGTCAGGTGGTGTGCGGCTCCGTGGTCATCCGGGGACCGCGCCGCGCATTGCTGCGCCGCGCGCGCAACGCGTGATTAAGCTAGCTGCCATGCCTGCTCGAACCGCGCTTTCCCCCGGCGTGCTCTCTCCGACGTTGCCGGTGCCTTCATGGATCGCGCGGCCCGAGTACGTCGGCAAGTCGACGGCCAAGGAGGGCACCGAGCCGTGGGTGCAGGAACCTGAGGTCATCGAGAAGATGCGCGTCGCCGGGCGCATCGCGGCGGGTGCGTTGGCCGAGGCCGGCAAGGCGGTCGCACCGGGTGTCACCACTGACGAACTCGACCGGATCGCCCATGAGTACATGATCGACAACGGCGCCTATCCATCAACGCTGGGCTACAAGGGGTTCCCGAAGTCGTGTTGCACCTCGCTCAACGAAGTCATCTGCCACGGAATCCCGGACTCGACGCTGATTGAAGACGGCGACATCGTCAACATTGACGTCACCGCCTACATCGATGGGGTGCACGGCGACACCAATGCGACCTTTCTGGCCGGTGATGTGTCCGAGGAACACCGTCTGCTCGTGGAACGAACCCGGGAAGCGACGATGCGTGCTATCAACGCGGTGAAACCCGGGCGGGCGTTGTCGGTCATCGGTCGAGTTATCGAGTCATATGCAAATCGGTTTGGGTACAACGTGGTTCGTGATTTCACCGGCCACGGCATCGGCACCACGTTCCACAATGGCCTGGTGGTCCTGCACTACGACCAGCCCGCCGTCGGGACTATCGTGCAGCCGGGCATGACGTTCACCATCGAGCCGATGATCAACCTGGGCGCGCTGGACTACGAAATCTGGGACGACGGCTGGACGGTGGTCACCAAGGACCGCATGTGGACGGCGCAGTTCGAGCACACCCTGCTGGTCACCGACACCGGCGTCGAGATCCTCACATGTCTCTAGCGCGAGCAGACGCAAAAGCCCCCTTTTCGTCCCGAAAACGGGGCTTTTGCGTCTGCTCGCCGTAGACCGGTGAGCGGGGCGCTGCTGGTCGCGGGCACCAGTTCTGACGCCGGGAAGTCCATGATGGTCGCGGGCCTGTGCCGACTGCTCGCGCGCGACGGAGTCCGGGTCGCGCCGTTCAAGGCGCAAAACATGTCCAACAATTCCGCGGTCACCATCGAGGGCGGCGAAATCGGCCGGGCACAGGCAATCCAGGCCCGCGCGGCGGGACTGGACCCCAGCGTGCGGTTCAACCCGATCCTGCTCAAGCCGGGCAGCGATCGAACGTCTCAGCTGGTGATCCGGGGGCAGGTCGCCGAATCCGTCACCGCGACCGGCTATATGAAGCACCGCGACCTGCTCGCCGACATCGTCATGCGCGAATTGACTTGCTTGCGTGACGAATTCGATGCTGTTCTCTGCGAGGGGGCCGGTTCTGCTGCTGAAATCAACTTGCGGACAACGGATTTAGCAAACATGGGATTGGCCAGGGCGGCGTCGCTGCCGGTAGTTCTGGTGGGGGATATCGACCGCGGCGGCCTGCTCGCCCATCTGTTCGGAACGGTCGCAGTGCTCGAGCCCGACGACCAGGCGTTGATCGCCGGCTTCATCGTCAACAAATTCCGCGGCGACCCAGCATTGCTGGAACCTGGGCTAGAGCAGCTCCGCACCTTGACCGGCCGCCCCACCTACGGGGTGGTGCCCCACGCCGACCAGCTCTGGCTCGACGCCGAGGATTCGCTCTCGGTGGTTGCCCACCGCGTCGTCGGCACGCCGGCGCCACCACGCGGTGACGAGTGGTTGCGGGTGGCCGCAATCCGGCTATCCCGGATTTCCAATTCCACCGATGTCGAGGCGCTGGCGTGTGAACCCGGCGTGCTGGTGCGCTGGATCACCGATCCCGTCGACTTGGCCGACGCAGATCTGATCGTGCTTCCCGGCAGCAAGGCCACCGTCGCCGACCTGACCTGGCTGCACGACCGGGGCCTGGCCGCCGCAATCGCTGACCACGCGCGCGGCGGCAAGCCGGTGCTGGGCATCTGCGGGGGTTTTCAGATGCTATGCCGGCGAATCGAGGACACGGTTGAATCCGGCGCCGGGATAGTCGCCGGGCTGGGCCTGTTGGACGCCGACATCGCGTTCTCCCCGGACAAGGTCCTGCGCCGTTGGCAGTCACCGCTGAGCGGCTACGAGATCCATCATGGCCGCATCGGTCGCTGCACCGAGGCGAGCTGGTTCGACGCCGGCGGCGGCACGCAAGGTGTGATGAGCGGCAGCGTGTACGGCAGCCACTGGCACGGTTTGCTGGACAACGACGAATTCCGCCGCGGCTGGCTCACCCGCGTAGCCCAAGCCGCCCGTCGCACCGGATTTGTCGTCGCTGACGACGTGAACGTTGGCGCGCGCCGCGACGCGCAACTGGACCTGATGGCTGACCTGTTGGCCTCCCATGTCGACATGGGCGCCATCCTCAGGCTGCTCGACGGCCCGCTGCCGCGACGTCCATACCTGGTCAGCGAGCTGCGCACCAGCGTCCATTCGGTTGGGGGAACGCCGCGCACCCAACTGAGTCGCGGTAACTTGCGTGAGTGCCCTCGATGATGACCACGCTCGACGGATTCCCGGTCCCAGTCGCGGTGGCCGGTCCGGAGAAGGGCGTCGTTGTTGTCTTACTCGCCGCCGAGCAGCGCGCGCTGGCCGCGTACGAAGCCGTCTGTGAGCGTCTGCACACCGCGTCGCTGCGGACCGTCGTCATCGGCGCTGACGTGCGGCTGACGCCCAAGTCTGTGATCGGCATCCTCGATGCCCTCGGGATCGTATGGGCGGTGCTGGTTGGCGACCGCGCCGGTGCCGAGCTGGCCTGGGATCTGGCGGCGACCAGGTTGGGTCGGTTCGTCGGGCTGGTGGCGGTCGACCGCGGACACCCGCGGGTGGCCGGCCCTGATGGCATGATTCGCGACGCCAATTGTCCGCCGGTGGAGATTGGCACGACCGTTCTGGTCAGTTCGCCTGCCGCGCGGGCAATTGCCGACGAAAGCCAGCGGTTCGTCTACGCCGAATATCGGGTGGTGGACCTCGCCGGGCGGCGCAGTGCACAGGAGTCGACCGCTCAGCTGGCCACCGAGATCGTGTTGCGCGCCAACGGTTGGTAGTTCCTGATGGTTGACTAGCGGTCATGTTGCCATGGGCCGAGCTGGAACAACTGGTTGCCGCGGGTGACATCGACACCGTCATCGTGGCGTTTACCGACATGCAGGGCAGACTCGCCGGCAAGCGGGTCTCGGGCCGGTTTTTCGTCGACGAGGTGGCCCGTAACGGCGCCGACTGTTGTAGCTATCTGTTGGCCGTCGATGTCGACCTGAACACCGTTTCCGGCTATGCCATGTCGAGTTGGGAGACCGGCTACGGCGACATGGTGATGACGCCGGACCTGACCACCCTTCGGCGCATTCCCTGGCTACCCGGCACGGCACTGGTGATAGCCGACCTGGTCTGGGCCGACGGCAGCGCGGTCACCGCGTCGCCGCGCGGCATCCTGCGCCGCCAGCTCGAGCGGCTCAAGGAACGGGGACTGGTCGCCGACGTCGCCACTGAGCTGGAGTTCATCGTGTTCGACCAGTCGTATCGCCGGGCATGGGCCAGCGGCTACCGGGGGCTGATCCCGGCCAGCGACTACAACATCGATTACGCGATATTGGCGTCGTCGCGGATGGAGCCGCTGCTGCGTGACATCCGGCTGGGCATGCAGGGCGCGGGCTTGCGGTTCGAGGTCCTCAAGGGCGAGTGCAACCAGGGTCAACAAGAGATCGGGTTCCGTTACGACGAGGCGCTGGTCACCTGCGACAACCACGCGATCTATAAGAACGGCGCCAAGGAAATCGCGGACCAGCACGGCAAGAGTCTGACGTTCATGGCGAAATACGATGAGCACGAAGGCAACAGCTGCCACGTCCATCTCTCGCTGCGCGGCACCGACGGCTCGGCGGTATTCGCCGACGACAGCGGCTCGCACGGCATGTCGGCCACTTTTCGCAGCTTCGTCGCCGGTCAATTGGCCACACTGCGCGAACTCACCTTGTTCTATGCGCCGAACATCAACTCCTACAAGCGATTTGCCGACGCAAGCTTCGCGCCCACCGCGGTGGCATGGGGACTGGACAACCGCACCTGCGCGCTGCGGGTTGTCGGGCATGACCGCAACATCCGGGTCGAATGCCGGGTTCCCGGCGGGGATGTCAACCAATACCTCGCCGTGGCGGCGCTGATCGCGGGAGGGCTGTACGGTATCGAGCGGGAACTGGAGCTTCCGCAGCCGTGCGCCGGGAATGCCTACCAAGCCCACGACATCGAGCGGCTGCCCGCCACGCTGGCCGAAGCCGCCGCGGAGTTCGGCAAATCGGTGATCGCGCGGGAGGCCTTTGGCGACGACGTCGTGGCGCACTACCTGAACAACGCGCGCGTGGAGCAGGCGGCCTTCGACGCGGCGGTCACCGATTGGGAGAGGATACGTGGTTTTGAACGCCTGTAACGGGAAGCAGCCGCTTGTGGGCATGACCATGTACCTCGAGCAGATCAAGACCGGGCCGTGGGACGTTCCCGCGGGTTATCTACCCGCCGACTACTTCGAGGGCGTCGTCATGGCCGGTGGCGTCGCGGTGCTGCTGCCGCCGCAGCCGGTGGACACCGGCGCCGCCATCCGCGTGCTGGACAGCCTGCACGCTTTGGTAATCACCGGCGGCTATGACGTCGACCCCGCCGCATACGGTCAGCAACCGCACCCGACCACCGATCAGCCGCGGCCCGACCGCGACGCCTGGGAGCTGGCGTTGTTGGCTAGTGCGCTGGACCGCGGGCTGCCGGTGCTGGGCATCTGTCGGGGCGCTCAGCTGCTCAACGTCGCCTTCGGCGGCACCCTGCACCAGCACCTGCCCGAGGTCATCGGCCATGATGGGCATCGGGCCGGCAACGGGGTGTTCACTAGGCTGCCGGTGCGCACCGTGGCGGGCACGCGGCTCGCCGCACTGCTCGGTGAGTCCGCCGACGTGCCGTGCTACCACCATCAGGCCATCGACAAAGTCGGCGCCGGCCTGGTGGTCAGCGCGTGGGACGCCGACGGCGTGGTCGAGGCGCTGGAGTTGCCCGGCGATAGGTTTGCGCTTGCGGTGCAGTGGCATCCGGAGAAGTCCCTGGACGATCTACGGCTGTTGCGGGCCCTGGTCGACGCGGCGCGGTCGTACGCGGCATCAAAGCCGACATGAGCACAGTGCAGCTGATCAACCCCGCCACCGAAGAAGTGCTGCGGTCGGTCGAGCACGCCGACGCAGCCGCGGTGGACGACGCGGTGCGGCGCGCCCAGGCAGCGCAGCGGCGCTGGGCGCGCCTGGACCCCGCCGAACGGGCTTCCGGCCTACGAGCGTTCGCGGCCGCCGTCGACAACCACATCGACGAACTGGCCGCGCTGGAAGTGGCCAACTCCGGACACCCGATCGCGTCGGCCGAGTGGGAGGCCGGCAACGTCCGTGACGTGTTGCAGTTTTATGCTGCCAGCCCGGAACGCTTGTCCGGCAAGCAGATTCCCGTGGCGGGTGGGCTCGATGTTACGTTCAACGAACCACTGGGTGTGGTCGGGGTGATCACGCCCTGGAATTTCCCGATGGTGATCGCCTCCTGGGGTATCGCGCCGGCCCTGGCCGCCGGCAATGCGGTGCTGGTCAAGCCGGCCGAACCGACGCCGTTGACCACGATGCGCCTGGGTGAGCTGGCGGTCGATGCGGGCCTGGACGAAGATCTGCTGCAGGTGTTGCCGGGACGGGGCGCGGTGGTCGGGGAGCGGTTCGTCACCCATCCCGACGTGCGCAAGATCGTGTTCACCGGGTCCACCGAAGTCGGCAAGAAGGTGATGACCGGCGCCGCCGCTCAGGTTAAGCGGGTGACGCTGGAACTGGGTGGCAAGAGCGCCAACATCATCTTCGCCGACTGCGACCTAGAGCGCGCAGCGGCGAGTGCACCGGCCGGGGTTTTCGACAACGCCGGCCAGGACTGCTGCGCCCGCAGCCGAATCCTGGTGCAGCGCAGCGTCTACGACCGGTTCATGGAGCTGCTGGAACCGGCGGTACGCAAGGTTGTCGTTGGGGATCCCAGCTCGCGCGACACCGAAATGGGGCCGCTGGTATCGGCTGCGCATCGTGACAAGGTGGCCTCCTATGTGCCCGACGACGCCCCCGTCGCGTTCTGCGGCACCGTCCCCCAAGGGCGCGGATTTTGGTTCCCACCAACGGTTCTCACTCCCAAGCGCACCGATCGCAGCGTCACCGAGGAGATCTTCGGCCCCGTGGTGACGGTGCTGAGATTTGACGACGAGGCCGACGCCATCGCGCTGGCCAACGACACCGCATACGGGCTGTCCGGATCAATCTGGACCAACGACCTATCGCGCGCGCTGCGGGTGTCGCGGGCAGTCGAGTCGGGCAACCTGTCGGTGAATTCACACTCGTCGGTGCGTTTCAATACCCCCTTCGGTGGCTTCAAGCAGTCGGGACTGGGGCGCGAGCTCGGGCCGGATGCGCCGCTGCATTTCACCGAAACCAAGAATGTGTTCATCGCAATCGCTCAGGAGGTTCCGTGACGGACCTGACCCGACGGCTGGCGGGCCGGGTGGCGGTCATCACCGGCGGTGGCAGCGGCATTGGCCTGGCCGCCGGACGCCGGATGCGGGCCGAAGGTGCGACGATCGTCGTCGGCGATATCGACGTCGAGGCCGGTGCCGCCGCCGCTGCCGAACTTTCCGGTTTGTTTGCGCCAGTTGATGTTTGCGATGAAACAGCGGTCAATGCGTTGTTCGACATCGCAGCGAAAACCTACGGCTCCGTCGACGTCGCGTTCAACAACGCCGGCATCTCGCCGCCCGAGGACGACCTGATCGAAAACACCGAACTGCCGGCATGGCAACGGGTTCAAGACGTCAATCTGAAATCGGTGTATTTGTGCTGCCGGGCCGCGTTGCGGCACATGGTCCCCGCCGGGAAGGGTTCGATCATCAACACCGCGTCGTTCGTCGCGGTGCTGGGGTCGGCGACATCACAGATCTCCTACACCGCTTCGAAAGGCGGTGTCCTGGCCATGTCACGGGAACTGGGCGTGCAATTCGCGCGGCAGGGTATCCGGGTCAACGCGCTATGCCCCGGGCCGGTCAACACCCCACTGCTGCAAGAGCTTTTCGCCAAGGATCCGGAACGGGCCGCGCGCCGGCTGGTGCACGTGCCGTTGGGACGATTCGCCGAGCCCGAGGAAATAGCAGCTGCGGTTGCATTTTTGGCCAGCGACGACGCGTCGTTCATCACCGCATCGACGTTCCTAGTCGACGGGGGCATTAGCTCGGCTTACGTCACCCCGCTGTAGTGCCGACAAGTCTCAGCCGCGAAAAGCTATCAGCGGTATCGCCATTTCGGCCGCGGTGGCCCCGCCGTGAAAACCGATGAGACGAACCGTTTCTGGAGGTTCGTGCGCGGTTGCCAGTATCGCCGCCTCGGCCACGCAGGTGACCACCACATCGCCGAGGCGGGCCAAATGTCGCGGATTCATACGCCCGAAGCTTCCGGATGCAACCGCCTCATCGCGGCTGCGCACATCCGCGCAATGGCCAAGCAACTCGCGCCATGTGGCCAGCACGTCCGTCGCGGCGCCCGGCTCCGTGTGCAGGTAGCGCACTCGGGGTTCGCCGGCGACCACCCGTACCGCAGCCATCAGCCTCGGGTCGCTATCGACGTCGACGCGGGCGTTCGCGGGGATGTTGAGGCCGCCGTGGTCGGCGGTCACCAGCAGGGCCGCGTTGGGCGGCAACGCGTCGACCACGCGGGTCAGCAGCGCATCTATTCGGACCGCCGCCTCGTGCCACTGGGTCGACCCGATGCCGAATACATGTGCCGCGGTGTCCAGGTCGGCGATATAGCCGTAGACCAGTCCGGGCGAAGCGCGCAGCTCGTCGATCATGCGCTGGGCGTAGTCCTCGTCGCCACGCGTCGGTCGAAACGCCGCGCCGCGATATGCCGCGGCCGTCAACCCGCTGCCGATAAACCACTCCGGCAGTACGGCGCGGGCACTGACACCCGCCTGTGCCAAGCGCTCGAACCACGTTGGTAGCGGCTGCCATTCGGTGTGTGGTGGGTCATCGCGCCACCTGATGTGGTTGAGCACGCGGCTAGTGCCGGGGATATTGAGCGTGAAGCCGAGGATGCCGTGCTCGCCGGGTGCGGCGCCGGTTCCCAGGGACACCAGATTCGTTGGTGTGGTGGACGGAAAGGTACAGGCCAGTCGGTTCATCCGGCCGGTGCGCCCGGTCAGAACGGAAGCCAACAGCGGCGCATCGCCATCCAACTGTGGAAGCAGATGCCAACCCATCCCGTCGACAAGGAGCACGGCCACTCGATCGGCGTCACCGACCCAATCGGCCAATTGCAGCCTGTCGACCGCGCCTGGAACCCCGAGCAGCGCGGCTGCGGCGGGCAGCACATCGCAGATCGAACCGGGCACGACCGTCAGTCTGGCACGGACCTGCGCGTATGCGAGCCGCGTTTGACGAGCGCCGTCGAGGGCAGTGAGAAATGCTGTGTCTGAAACGCACGTCCAGGGTGTGCGGGTGCGCTACGACAGCACGAAGACTTACGCCGAGCTGCTCGCCGCATCGCTGGTCGATATCGCGAAAAGCCGGCTCTGGTCACCGACTTCGCGACGGGCCTCGACAGGACGCCCTTCAGGCCGTCATCGCTGATGGTCGTCGACAACAATTCCCCGCCGCTCAGTACCGCGCCCGCGAGCAACCGTGCCGAGATCGACGTTTTGCAGGTCGCCTCTCGCACTTTGTCTGCAAAAGGTCGATCTCGCGGCTGTTTTGGCACTCAGCGACGAGGACTTTACGGCTCCGGGCACCATGAAGTCAGCCCGGCGTCACTGGTGAGTACGTGTGGTTGCGGGGAAGGTTAGGAGTTAGGTCGTGCTGGTGGTCGCCAGGGCCCACTTCTCTTCAAATCGGCCATAGCGCCAGATCAGCAAGGCAAGGGCCCAAGCAGCGACGAACAATCCCACCACAACGAAGCCGACGGCGTTGAGATTCAGACCACCAAGCCAGTCCCAGAAGGGGCCATGCCAGCCAAACTGCTCGGCGAACAGGCCAACCAGTTCGACGCTGCCAATCAACAACGCGACAGCCACCGAAAGGGCAGTGATGGTGATGTTGTAGTAGATCTTGCGCACCGGGTTGGAGAATGCCCAGCCGTAGGCGAAGTTCATGAACGAGCCGTCGATGGTGTCCAAGAGACACATGCCCGCGGTGAACAGCACGGGCAGACACAGGATGGCGTACCAGGGCAGCCCGGCCGCCGCGCCGGTGCCGGCGAGGACCAAGATTGCGATTTCGGTGGCGGTGTCGAATCCCAGTCCGAACAGCAACCCCACCGGATACATGTGCCACGACTTGGTGATCGACTTGGTCAACCGGCCGAGAAAGCGATTGATCAGTCCGCGGTTGTCTAGTTGCCGTTCGAGTTCGGTCTCGTTATAGCCGCCCCGGCGCAACCGTGCGAACACCCGCAGGATGCCGGCCAGCACAATGACGTTGAGGATCGCGATCAAATACAGGAACAGGCCCGAGACACTGGTGCCGATCAAACCGGTGTAGCGGTGCAGCGTCGAGGAATCGTTCTCGACCGATCCGGCGATGACCCTGAGCCCGGTCGCCAGCAGCATCGCCAGCACAAAGACCACTGTGGAGTGGCCCAGCGAGAAGAAGAAGCCGACGGCCAACGGGCGCTGCCCGTCGCTCATCAACTTGCGGGTGGTGTTGTCGATGGCGGCTATGTGGTCGGCATCGAACGCGTGACGCAACCCCAGGGTGTAGGCCGTGAGCCCGACGCCGACGCCAAACGCCTTGCCGCCCAGGCTAAGCCGTGCCGGATCCACGACGCAGAGCAGGGTGAGCCAACCAACCAGATGGAACGCGACGATCACCGCCAGCATCAGTCCCAGGCGTCGCCACTCCGAGGCCGACAGGAAGCTGCGCAGTCGAGACCATCGTGGCCCGCGACGGTGGCGGTGCCGGTCGCGCTCACTGCTGGCCATATCGGTCCTTCCAGCATTGGGCAGACCCAACGACTCTAGGTTCACGCTCGAGGTGGACGCAAATTCGTTGCAGGAAGGGCCTTCCGATTCCCACGGCACCAACCGTTGGCAACCTCAGGCATCAGCGGCGACGCCGTAGAGCGCAGTCAGAGCCTCAGAGCCCTGGACGGTCAGCCATGCGCGCCAGGGTTGCCGTCGAAGCCTGCCGTACCGGACAAGCCGGCGCTACCAGATTTGGTGTCCCCACCGCCACCGGCACCGCCGCCGCCAGCCGTGCCACCGGCACCTCCGGCGCCACCCGCACCGCCAGCGCCACCGGCGCCGGTGCTGCCAGGCTGTCCGATCAGCCATCCCCCGGCGCCGCCGGCGCCGCCAAGGCCCGCGGCACCGCCGCCACCGCCGCTGCCGCCATTACCGCCGTCACCGCCGTCACCGCCGTCACCGCCGACGGAGTTGGTACCACCGGCGCCGGGACTAGCGTGGCCGCCGGCACCGGCGGCGCCGCCCGCACCGCCGGCGCCGCCGACACCGCCCGCACCCCCGATGCCGCCGGCACCACCGGCGCCGCCGTTGCCAATCAGCACCCCGCCAGCGCCCCCGCGACCGCCTAGACCCCCGGCGCCCCCGGCGCCCCCGGTACCCAGGGCGCTGCCGCCGTCACCGCCGTCTCCGCCATCGCCGCCGGTGACGGTGGCACCGAAGTCGAGGTTGTTGGCAACGTCGGCTTTGCCACCGTTGCCGCCGGCCCCGCCGTGGGCACCAACGCCGCCGGTCCCGCCGATGCCGCCGGAACCGCCGGTGCCTCCGTTGCCGGCCAGCAAACCGCCGCGGCCGCCGTCACCGCCGACGCCACCCGCGCCGCCAGCGCCACCCGAAACGTCACTGTCATGGCCGTTACCGCCGTTGCCGCCGTTCCCCCCGGTCACGGTGGTGCTGGCCTGAGCAAACCCACCGTTGCCACCGTGGCCGCCGTTGCCGCCGGAAGCCTCGGCGTTACCTCCGTTACCGCCAGCACCACTGACGGCGGTGGCACCGTCTTCGGTTACGGCTGCCCCACCGGCACCACCGTCGCCGCCGTTGGCGCCGTTCCCTCCGTCGCCGCCCGCACCTCCAAAGGAATTGCCGGTGCCACCACCTGTGTTCCTTGCTTCGCCGCCGTGGCCTCCCTTGCCGCCGTTCACGGTGACGCCGCCATCGTCGCCGCCCGTCCCGGCTCCGCCCGTGACGTCGGTATTGCTATTCACGTCGTGACTTGCGCCGTCGCTGCCGGCCGCGGCGGTGCCGATGGGGGTGGGATTGCTGCCGGCAAGGCCGTCGGCGCCGGTGCCACCGTGCCCGCCCGGTCCGCCGTCGCCGAACAGAATTGCGCTGCCACCGTGACCCCCATGCCCGGCGTTACCGCCATTGACACCCGGTACGCCAGGCCCGCCTTGCCCGCCGGGCCCACCGTTCCCGAACAGCAACCCCCCGGTGCCGCCGTTCCCGCCGGCCGCGCCAATGCCCCCGGATCCGCCGGCCCCGCCATTGCCGATGAGTCCCGCGTTCCCGCCGGCACCGCCCGCCTGGTTGGCCCCACCGGCGGCGCCCTTGCCGCCATTGCCGTACAGCAACCCGCCGGCTCCGCCGGGCTGGCCCGGTGCCGACCCATCCGCGCCGTTACCGATCAGCGGACGTCCCAGCAGTGCCCGGACGGGCGCATTGACCGCGTCCAGCACAGTCTGAAGCGGCGAGGCGCTGGCGGCGTCTGCGCTGGCATAGGAGGCCCCGGCCGTGGTCAAAGCCTGCACAAACTGGTTATGAAACGCCGCCGCCTGGGTGCTGAGGGTCTGGTAGCTCTTCGCGTGCGCCCCAAACAGCGTCGCGATCTGCGTCGACACCTCGTCGGCGGCCGCGGCCAGCAATCGTGTAGTCGGAACCGCCGCGGCGGTGTTAGCCGCACCGACCGCCGACCCGATGGCCGCCAGATCCGAAGAGGCGGCCGCCAGCATGTCCGGTCTTGCGATGACGAACGACATGAGGGGCGACCTTCCACTCAAGAGGCCGGCGACCCGGCCCTCCGTCAGAGCACGATCGGCAAATCGGATCGTATAGCTAACACGCAGGCGGTGTCTCGCGGATCGCGTAAGAGGAGCGGGCGCGTCTCGGGGTCGGCTCACAGCCGCGGTCGAGGCCTTGCCGCCTATCCGGCCGACTCGATCAACCGTGCGCGCCAACCGCGCCGTCTGCGCCCGCAACACCGTCGGATCCGGGGTTGCCCGGCGAGATTGACCCGGAGCCTCCCGCACCGCCGCCGCCGGCCGCCCCGCCCGCACCGCCGGCGCCGCCCGCACCACCCGCGCCGCCCGCACCGGTGCCGCCGGTGTGTCCGATCAGCCACCCCCCGGACCCACCCGTGCCACCGAAGCCCGGGGCGCCGCCGGCACCGCCATTACCGCCGTTGCCGCCGTAACCGCCGTCGCCGCCGTCGCCGCCTAGGAACATCAAAGACAGGCCGCCACCGGTACCGTTTCCACCGGCGCCACCGCCGCCGCCGGTGCCGCCATCGCCGCCCGCGCCACCCGCACCGGCGTTGCCGCCCGCGCCGCCTACGCCGCCGTCCCCAACCAGCAGCCCGCCCGCACCACCGTGACCGCCCAGACCCCCGGCGCCACCCGTGCCGCCCGTGCCGAGGGCGCTGCCGCCGTTACCTCCTGCACCGCCATCGCCACCGACGGCCGAGTTGCCCGCGCCGGCGGTGTTGCTGGCATTGCCGCCGGTGTTGCCGCTGCCGCCGGCACCGCCGGGGGCTCCCACTCCGCCGTCGCCGCCGGTGCCGCCGCTGCCTCCGATGCCGCCGTTGCCGGCCAGCAGTCCGCCGCGACCGCCGTTACCACCGGTGCCGCCGGCGCCGCCCGCGCCGCCGGAGACGTCAGTATCATGGCCGTTCCCGCCGCTACCGCCATTACCCCCAGTGCTGTTGCTGACCGCACCAGCGCTTCCGCCCTTCCCGCCGCTACCGCCCGCACCGCCGGGAGCCTGCGCGTTGCCTCCGTCACCGCCGGCACCACCGACGGCGGTCACACCCCCGGTAGTGGTGGCGGTCCCGCCGGCACCGCCGTTGCCGCCGTTGCCGCCGTTTCCGCCGTCGCCGCCGGAACCGCCGGTGGCGGTGCCAACCGAGGTCGTCACGTTGCCGCCGGCTCCGCCGCCCCCGCCAGTCATTGCGACGCCGCCGTCGGCTCCGGTCCCACCGGCGCCGCCGACCCCGTTGGCGGCGGTTGAACTTGCGCCGTCGGTGCCCGGGGCGGCCGTGCCGACGGGGGTGGGGTTGCTGGCTGTGATGCCGGTAGCCCCGGTGCCGCCCTGCCCGCCGAGTCCGCCGCTTCCGAACAGGACGGCGCTGCCACCGTGGCCCCCATGCCCGCCTATACCGCCGTTGATATTCGCGGCGCCGGACCCACCGAGTCCGCCGGCCCCGCCGTTACCGAACAGCAGGCCCCCGATGCCGCCGTTACCACCGGCCGCACCTGTCCCGCCGGCGCCGCCGGCCCCGCCATTGCCGATCAACCCCGCGTCACCGCCGGCGCCGCCCGCTTGCGTGGGCCCACCGGCGGCGCCATTACCGCCGTTGCCGTACAGCAACCCGCCCGGCCCGCCGGCCTCGCCGGGTGCCGACCCATCGACGCCGTTGCCGATCAGCGGGCGGCCTAGCAGCGCCTGCGTGGGCGCATTGACCGCGTCCAGCAGGGCTTGCAAAGGCGTCGCGTTGCCGGCTTCAGCGCTGGCATAGGAGCCTCCAGCCGTGGTCAAAGCCTGCACAAACTGGCCATGAAACGCCGCCGCTTGGCTGCTAACGGCGTGGTATTCCCGGGCGTGCGTGCTGAATAGCGCCGCGACCGCCGCTGACACCTCATCCTCGGCTGCGGCGAGCAACTGAGTTGTGGGAACCGACGCGGCGGTGCTAGCCGCAATGATCGATGACCTGATGGCCGCCAAATCTGAAGAGGCCGCCGCGAGCAGGTCCGGTGTTGCGATCACAAACGACATCAGCGGGCACCTTCCACTGAAGAGACCTGGTGTTCAGGCATTCTGTCGAGGCACGATCGACACGACGGATCTTATCGATGACACGCCTTGGCGTCTCGCGTTTTGGTGCGGGCTTCGTGATTGGCGACCCGCCCGAGCTGATACGGCAACGAGACGTCGCCGAGTGCGAAAACCCCACCCGCCGTGGTCCGTTGGTATTCGTCGAGGACTGTTCGGCCGGACCGACATCGATACCGGCCTGCTCGGTGTCTAGCAGGTTGGGCATTAGACACCTGCCGGCCACCACGAGCAGCAGGTAGGGCGTTGACCGTGCGACCGCCGTCGAGCTCGAGTGCGAACGCCGGGCGAGCGCGTTAGCCGTGAGCGCCCTGCATGCCGTCGACGCCGGCCTGGCCGGGGGAGCCGTCGTCGCCAGTGGATTGGCCGGCGCCGCCCCCGCCAACGGTTCCCGCGGCGCCCCCAGGACCGCCGTTGCCTCCCACACCCCCGGCGCCACCGGCACCGCTGTTGCCAATCTGCCCGATCAGCCAACCCCCATGCCCGCCCGCGCCACCAAATCCGGGCGCTCCGCCGGTACCGCCGTCGCCGCCGTTGCCGCCGTCGCCGCTGTCACCACCATCTCCACCGACACCATTAGCAAGTGCATTCGCGGCGCCGCCGTTGGCGCCGTCCCCACCGCTGCCCCCGGCCCCACCTGCGCCGCCCAAACCGCCTGCGCCGCCTGCGCCGCCGTCGCCGCCGGTGCCGACCAGTAGCCCGCCCGCGCCTCCGCGACCGCCGAGGCCCCCGGTGCCCCCGGTGCCGCCGGTTCCCAGGGCGCTGCCGCCGTTACCACCCGCGCCGCCACTGCCTCCCAGAGTTTCCAGAGGTTGGGCGTCGTAGGTGGTGGCATCCCCGCCGCCGCCTCCGGTGCCACCAGCGCCACCCGCGGCACCGGCGCCGCCCGTGCCGCCAGCGCCCCCAACGCCGCCGGCGCCGCCATTGCCGGCGAACAGCCCGCCACGGCCGCCGTCGCCGCCAGCGCCGCCGGCGCCGCCCACGCCGCCGGACACATTGGTGTCATGGCCGTTACCGCCGCTACCGCCATTGCCTCCGTCGGACCAGAAGGGCGCGTAAGCCGTCCCGCCGCTGCCACCATTGCCGCCGGCGCCGCCGGGCGCCTCGGCGTCACCGCCATTACCGCCAGCACCACCCACGGAGGTGAAGCCGGCGAACATGCCGTCGTCCGCGGCGTTCCCACCCGCACCACCGGCGCCGCCATTGGCGCCGTTTCCGCCGTCGCCGCCAGCACCGGCGGTGTTGCTGTCAAAGGCGTTTGTCGCGTTACCGCCGGCGCCACCGTTGCCGCCGTTCAGGGCCACTCCGCCGCTGCTGCCAGCCCCCCCTGGGGTGCCGGTGGCATTCGGCTCCCCAGGAGCATCAACCGATGTCCCGTCGCTGCCAGGGGCTGCTGAGTGGATCACGGTGGGATTGGTGCCCGCGACGCCCGTCGCACCCGCGCCCCCATGCCCGCCGGCACCGCCACTTCCGAATAGAACGGCATTGCCCCCGTAACCCCCGAGCCCGCCACTGCCGCCATTGACACCGGCGACGCCGAGTCCGCCGTCCCCGCCGGCGCCGCCGTTACCGTAGAGCAGCCCTCCGATGCCGCCGTTTCCGCCGGCCGAGCTCGTTCCCCCGGCGCCGCCGGCCCCGCCGTTGCCGAATAACCCCGCATTGCCGCCGGCGCCACCAGCCTGGTTGGGTCCGCCCGCGGCGCCGTTGCCGCCATTGCCGAACAGCAGTCCACCGGGCCGGCCCACGTCGCCCGGGGCGGTTCCATCGGCGCCGTTCCCGATCAGTGGGCGCCCCAGCAACGCCTGCGTGTGCGCGTTGACCGAATCCAGTGCAGCCTGCAGACGCGCCGCGTTGGTGGCCTCAGCGCCGGAATAGCAGTGCGAAGCTTCGGCCAGGGCCTGGGCGAATTGACCGTGAAACGCCGTCAGTTGGGAGCTCATCGTCTGATACGCGCGGCCGTGCGTGCCGAATAGGGCCGCGACGGCTATCGACACCTCGTCCTCGGCCGCTGCTAGCAGGCGCGTGGTCGGCGCCGCCGCGGCGGCGTTAGCCGCGCTGATCGCCGAACCAATCGCTGCCAAATCCCTGGAGGCTCCCGTCAACACGTCCGGTGCTGTGATCACAAACAAGATGAGGCGCCTCCTGCCCGGGCTGCCATCCACTCCCGTCGGATTAGTCGAGATCGGCCAGGGCACTCATACTAGAGAGGTGCACTAAGCAATTTGGGGTTTCGTGCAAATACATACATGACACTTTCGAAGATTCTCATTACAAATTCGCAATGGTTCGAAGCGAGGAGCAAGCGATGATGCGCCGTCGTATGGAGCCGAGCAGGCAGTGATGTGCGGGGACGCGATATGCCAACTCAGTGCAGATCCAATAGGGCGTTTTCGACAGCCTCAGGCAGCGCCGGATGGATCCAGTACTGGCCGCGGGCCATGTCGCGGGCGGTTAGGCCGAAGCTCATCGCCTGGATCAACGGTTGAATGAGCGACGAGGCTTGGTAGCCCAGGAGATGCGCCCCCAGCAGGCGTCCGCTACCGCGTTCAGCGATGAGTTTGACCATGCCGGTGGTGTCTTCCATCGCCCAGCCGTACGCGACGTCGCCGTATTCTTGGATCTTGACCGAGATGGCGAAACCCTTTGCAACAGCTTGATTTTCGGTCAATCCGACGGTCGCCAGCGGGGGATCGGTGAACACCGCCGACGGCACGAAACGGTGATCGGTGACGGCCATCGACGCGGTGTCATCCCAGTCGCACAGCAGATTGTGCTGGACGACACGGGCTTCGTGGTTGGCGACGTGCTTCAGCAGATACGGCGACGAGACGTCACCAAGCGCGAAAACCCCACGCGCCGTGGTCCGTTGGTACTCATCGACCACAATTCGACCGGCGTCAACATCGATACCCGCCTGCTCGGCATCTAGCAGATCGGCATTAGACACCCGGCCGGTCGCGACCAGCAGCAGGTCGGCATTCACAACGCAACCGTCGTCGAGCTCCAGGGCGACGCCGGAGCCGCGGTTCTGGGCACGCACGACGTTGCGCTGGGTGCGCAGTTCCCACTTCTGGGACGCGATGCGGGTGAACCGCTCGCAGATGGAGTCATCGTAGTGCCGCAACATGGTGCTGCCCCGGATCACCAAGGTGACCCGCACGCCCAGAGCGGAAAACACGTGCGCGAATTCAGCTGCCACAAAGCCGCTTCCGACGATCACCAGGTGTTCGGGCAGCTCGGCGATCCGCATGATGGTGTCGCTGGTGTGGTACTCGACGCCGGACGCCAGAATGGCCGGCGGAATCACCGGTCGCGAGCCCGCCGCGATCACCACCTGTTCGGCGGTGAACTCTTCGCCCACGGCGGTGCGCAACAGATAACGCCCGTCGGCCTGAACCGGCCCGAAGCGGGTGTGCAGCCGGTACACGTCGATATTGGGCGAAGAGCGCCGATAGTCCTCGCCGCTGAGCGCGATCGGATCGATCCGGCCGAATACTCGCGAGACGATGTCGTCCCAGCGCACCCGGTCGATGTGGGCGTCCACGCCGTAGCGGGCCGCGCCCTGGATCGTCTTCGCGACATCGGCGGCGTAAACGAACATCTTCGTGGGAATACATCCGACATTCAGGCAAGTACCGCCAAATGCGCCCTGCTCGCAGATCGCGGTACGCTTGCCGGCATACCGCTCGTCGAGAATGCTGTTGCCCGAACCTGTTCCGATGATCGCGAGGTCATACGTTTCCATTTTGGGTCGCTTACCCTTTCGTTGACGATGCCGCGGTATCGGTTTCGTTCAGCATTCGGAAGTACTCGTCGAGCCAGAGATTTAGTTGGCGATAGGCTATTTGGCGCGGCCCTGGCAGCGACAAGAACACATCGTGTTTGGCGTCCGCCACGGGAATGATGGTGCTGCGGTTGCCAATACAGCCGGCCCATTGGGCGATATGAGTGACGTCGAGGACCGCGTCGCCGCGTTGCAGGGCTATCGGGCCGGCGTTTTCGCGAACCGTGTGATCCGAACGCAGGATCAGGTTGGGCACACCAACGTCGAGTCCGCGATGCAGCCTGGCCTGGCCGCGGCGCACGGCATGCAGCCAGCCGGCGGTGATCGGAAAGCCCCCCACCGGTTTCCACTGCAGGTTGTAGTCGAACTCGCCGTCGTAGTCTCGATGCAGGCTGGTGCCGTACCCGCCCTCGACTGGCACCCGGACCACCGCCTTGGACCGCACTCGCGAGAGCGCGGCGATCGTGGCCGAGGTCACGCCCATACGCACAATCGCCGGGCCTTGCAGATCCAGGAACGGGCTGTTGAGCACCAGGCCGGTGACGCCCAAACGTGTGGTCGCGCCGCGACGGCGCAACCGGTCCAGCCAGAGCGACACGATCAATCCACCCGCCGAATGGCCATATACCAAGATCCTGGCCGAAGGGTTCTGTGCGCCGATGACCGCAAGGGCTTGTTCGAGTTCGGCATCGTAGTGGGCCAGATCGGTTGTGTAGTGCGGCGTCTGGCTGGGCTGTCGAGAGCGGCCGCACTTGCGTAGGTCCAGCGCGTAGAAGGCGAAGCCGCGACCGGCAAACTGATCGGCCAACTCGGTGTGGAAGAAGTAATCGGTATAGCCGTGTATCGCCAGGACCGCATGATCCGCTCCGGCGCAAACACCGCGACGTATCAGGGTTGCGACTACGTCGCCCTCGCCGTCGGGATCGGGCCCAAGCGGGATCGTCTGCTGCCAGTAGTCGGGCAGCACATCGGCTACCCAGCCAGGCACCGCGTCAGTCACGGGGTCAGCTTAGAACGTGGTCACGGCTCTTGTTGCGACCCTGTTGTCCCCTGATTGGGGGACATCCCGTGTCCTACCGATGGAGGGTCCGATTTTCCTCCAGTCATCAGCCAATCGGGGGATAGAGGGCGTAACCGGACCCTCCAAAGATGATCCTCAGCGAGACGCCGCCGACGACAACAGCGAATAACCGAGCTCATTGGCCCGCGAGGGAGAATCCCATGGCAATGGAAACCGCCTCCACCGAGCTCGCCAGCGCCGCCGATGTCGAGCCGACGCCTGTCGGTTATCACACCGGCCGAGGTTCTGTCTTACAGCACACACGACCTAACAGGCAGCGCCGTTTGTCGAGCGATCAAATCCGAATGCTTAGTCGCGACCTGCGGGTGCTCATAGCAACGAATGGAACACTTACCAGAATCCTCGGCGTCGTTGTCGACGAGGAGATCGGGGTGCAGGTTATTGAGCAGCAGATTCACCCCAGTGCGCCGAAAATTCTGCAGTCTGAGCAATTGCCGTCCGGTCGCATCCTGCAACGCAATGTGGTGCTTAAAGGACGGCGTTCGGGTCGGCCGTACATAGCAGCGGAGACGTTGGCTGCAATCGATTTCCTACCGCCAACGATCGTGACAAGCCTGGTAACAACGGATCGCCCCATCGGCGAGCTATTGGTGAGTGCCAGCCTTGAGACCCTGAAAGAGCTTCCTGAAGTCTGGATGGGGGAGCACCCCAGTTGGGGCCTACCCACAGGACATGCGAATTCGCGATTGGAAGCAGTCGGCCGTCGCTATCGCCAATTTATCGGCGGGCAACCGGTCATTACGATCAGTGAATACTTCCCATTGGATGTGTTTTCGAACTAGTCCGGCACCGGTGCCACCGGCGTGAGACGCGGCCGCATGGGTGCCGCCGGTTTGACCATCCCAGGTTCCATCGCTGTCGGGTGACGCCGACGCCACCGCGATAACCTTGGGAACCGGCACAGCCGAGGGAAGGACCAACGATCCGGTGTCAGAGCTAGCCAGAACCGACGTCGTACTGGTGGGCGCGGGCATCATGAGCGCCACGCTGGGTGCGTTGCTGCGGCGGCTACAACCGGACTGGTCCATCACGCTGATCGAACGGCTCGATGCCGTCGGCGCCGAAAGCAGTAGTCCCTGGAACAATGCGGGCACCGGACACTCCGCGTTGTGCGAAATGAACTACACGCCCGAAAGACCGGACGGCTCGATCGACATCACCAAAGCGGTATACGTCAACGAGCAATTTCAGGTCACCCGCCAGTTCTGGGCGTACGCCGTGGAAACCGGCATCCTGACCGACGTCCGCAGTTTCCTCAATCCCGTTCCGCATGTGAGTTTCGTTCACGGTGCGCAGCGCGTCGACTACCTACGGCGCCGACAGCGCGCGCTTGCGGGCAACCCGCTGTTCGCCGGCACCGAGCTGATCGACGACCCGGATGAGTTCGCCCGACGGCTGCCGTTGATGGCTGCCAAACGTGACTTCTCCGAACCGGTTGCGCTCAATTGGGCCCAGGATGGCACCGATGTCGATTTCGGTGCGCTGTCTCGCCAACTCATCGGCTATTGCGTGCGCAGGGGCGCCAACGCACTATTCGGTCACGAGGTTCGCAACCTGTCCCGAGAGTCCGACGGCAGTTGGACGGTATCCACCAGCAACCGCCGAACCGGCGAAAAGCGCAAGCTGAAGGCCAAATTCGTCTTTGTCGGGGCCGGGGGCGACGCGTTGCCGTTGTTGCAGAAGTCCGGCATCAACGAAGTCAAGGGCTTCGCCGGCTTTCCGATCGGCGGCCGGTTCCTGCGGTCCGATAATCCGGCTCTCACTACCGCGCACCGGGCCAAGGTATACGGCGTTCCGGCGCCGGGAGCCCCTCCGCTGGGGGCGCTGCACCTGGATCTCCGCTTCGTCAACGGCAAATCGTGGCTGGTGTTCGGGCCTTACGCCGGCTGGTCGTCGAAGTTCTTGAAATACGGCCACGTCAGCGATCTGCCCCGCTCGATCAAGCCACACAACGTGCTGTCCATGCTCGGCGTGGGCATCACCCAGCTGACATTGCTCAACTACCTGATCGGCCAGCTGCGGCTCTCCCAACCCGACCGAGTCCAGGTCCTGCGCGAATTTGCGCCCAGCGCAATGGATTCCGATTGGGAGCTGACGGTGGCCGGTCAACGCGTACAGGTGATCCGGAGGCACAGGCGCAAAGGCGGTGTGCTCGAGTTCGTCACGACCATGGTGAGCGCAGCCGACGGCAGCATCGCCGGACTGCTCGGAGGCTCACCGGGAGCATCGACTGCTGTGCCCGCCATGCTGGAACTGTTGCAACGGTGCTTTGCCAGCCGGTATCAGTCCTGGCTGCCCACGCTCAAGGAGATGGTGCCATCATTGGGCGTCGAACTGTCGCGTGAGCCGGCGCTGTTCGAGGAAGTGTGGTCATGGAGCACCAAGGCACTGCAGCTGGAGGCCTCATGATCCGCGCCGGTGACGATGCAGAGCGAAGCGATGAGGTGGGGGCACCTCCCGCTTGCGGGGGAGAGCGGCGCAAATGACAGAAGCATTGCGCCGCATGTGGGCCAAAGACCTTGACGCCCAGATTCTTTACGAGTTGCTCAAGCTACGGGTCGAGGTGTTCGTGGTCGAACAGGCTTGCCCCTATCCGGAATTGGACGGGCGCGATCTGCTCGCCGAAACCCGGCACTTCTGGCTGGAAACGCCCGACGGCGAGGTGATCTGCACGCTGCGGCTGATGGAGGAGCATGCCGGCGGTGAGAAGGCGTTCCGGCTTGGGCGGCTGTGCACCAAACGCAGCGTGCGCGGCATGGGTCATGCCACCCGGCTGCTGCGCGCCGCGTTGGCCGAGGTGGGCGACTACCCGTGCCGGATCAACGCGCAGACCTACCTCGCCGCCATGTATGCCAAGCACGGGTTTGTCCGCGACGGTGATGATTTCCTCGACGACGGCATTCCGCATGTGCCAATGTTGCGGTCCGGTTCTCCTCTGGCGGCCCAGCGGTGAAGCCCTATCCGTTCAGTGCCATCGTCGGGCACGATCAGCTGCGGCTCGCGTTGTTGTTGTGTGCGGTTCGACCCGAGATCGGCGGAGCGCTGATCCGTGGCGAGAAGGGCACGGCGAAGTCGACAGCGGTGCGCGGGCTGGCGGCGCTGCTGTCGGCCGCGACCGGAAGTGCCGAGGCCGGCCTGGTCGAGATGCCGCTGGGCGCAACCGAAGACCGCGTTGTCGGGTCACTCGACCTGCAACGTGTGCTGCGCGACGGGGAGCACGCCTTCGCACCCGGACTGCTGGCTCGTGCCCATGGCGGTGTGCTCTACGTCGACGAGGTCAACCTGCTGCACGATCATCTGGTCGACATACTGCTCGATGCCGCGGCCATGGGGCGGGTGCACGTCGAACGCGACGGCATCTCCCACTCGCACGAGTCTCGGTTCGTACTGATCGGCACCATGAATCCGGAAGAGGGCGAACTGCGTCCGCAGCTCCTGGACCGGTTCGGGCTCACCGTGGACGTGCAGGCGTCGCGTGATGTTGACGTGCGGGTGCAGGTGATTCGCCAGCGGATGGCCTACGAGGCGGACCCGGACGCGTTCGCTCAACGCTACGCCGACGCCGACGCCGAGCTGGCCCGCCGGATCGCCGCGGCCCGGGCGATCGTTGACGATGTGATGTTGGGCGACAACGAGTTACGGCGAATCGCGGCGTTGTGCGCGGCGTTTGACGTCGACGGGATGCGGGCCGACCTCGTGGTGGCCAGAACCGCCGTTGCCCACGCCGCCTGGCGCGGCGCGCACGCGGTGGCGGAAGAAGACATCCGAGTGGCAGCCGAATTGGCGCTGCCGCATCGACGTCGCCGCGACCCGTTCGACGATCACGGCATCGACCGTGAGCGGCTGGACGAGGCGCTCGCCCAATCCGGCGCCGACTTAGAACCCGATCCCGACCCCTCCGGCGGTGGTCAGGCGGCCAACGGCGAACGTGATCTACCGCAGCAGTATTCGAAATCAAGCCGTCCGAAGCCCAGCGCGCCGCCGTCGAAGGTTTTCCGCACCCGGGCGTTGACCGTTCCAGGCGTCGGCGAAGGCGCTCCCGGGCGACGGTCGCGGGCCCGCAACGCTGCTGGCAGCGTGGTGGCAGCAGCCGACACCAGCGATCCTGCAGCTCACGGACTGCACCTGTTCGCCACCCTGTTGTCGGCCGCCGAAAATTCGAGCGGAGCCGGGCCGCTGCGGCTGCGGCCGGATGATGTCCGGCGCGCCATCCGCGAGGGGCGCGAAGGAAATCTGGTGATCTTCGTCGTCGATGCTTCCGGGTCGATGGCCGCACGGGACCGCATGGCGGCCGTCAGCGGCGCCACCATGTCACTGCTGCGCGACGCCTATCAGCGGCGCGACAAGGTCGCGGTGATCACCTTCCGCCAGCACCAAGCGACGGTGTTGCTGCCGCCCACATCGTCGGCGCACATCGCTGGCCGGCGACTGGCGCGCTTCGACACCGGCGGCAAGACTCCACTTGCTGAGGGCCTGCTGGCCGCGCGTGAGCTGGTCATGAGGGAAAGGGCGCGTGACCGCGCGCGACGTCCGCTAGTGGTCGTGCTCACCGATGGTCGGGCCACTTCCGGACCGGATCCGTTGGGCCGCAGCCGGATAGCGGCGGCCCGTCTCGTCGCCGAAGGTGCGGCCGCGGTGGTCGTGGATTGCGAAACGTCGTACGCACGGCTGGGGTTGGCCGGAGAGCTGGCCCGGCAGCTGGGCGCGCCGGCCATGCGCCTGGAGCAATTGCACGCCGATTATCTGACCCAGGCCGTGCGCAGCGTGGCGTGAGGATCAACAGGTGCCACAGGGCAATCCACTCCAAGTCCCCGACGATGGCCTAACTACCCGGGCCCGGCGTAATACACCGGTGTTGGCGGTCCACACCGGAGACGGTAAAGGAAAATCGACGGCTGCGTTTGGAATGGCGTTGCGAGCCTGGAATGTTGGCCTCAATGTCGCGGTCTTCCAGTTCGTCAAGAGCGCCAAGTGGAAGGTGGGCGAGGAGGCAGCATTCCGTCAACTGGGCCAGTTGCACGACCAGCACGGCGTCGGCGGGGCGGTCGAATGGCACAAAATGGGTGCAGGCTGGTCCTGGACGCGCAAGTCACGCAAGCCCGGCAGCGCTACCGATCACGCCGCGGCGGCGGCGGACGGCTGGGCTGAGATCGCGCGCAGGCTGGCCGCGCAACGTCACGACTTCTACGTGCTCGACGAGTTCACCTATCCGTTGAAGTGGGGCTGGATTGATGTCGAGGAGGTGGTCGAGGCCCTGGTATCCCGCCCCGGCTACCAGCATGTGGTGATCACTGGCCGCGACGCTTCGCCTCGGCTGGTCGAGGCCGCCGATCTGGTTACCGAAATGACCAAGGTGAAGCATCCGATGGACGCAGGTCGCAAGGGACAGCAGGGCATCGAATGGTGAACCCATCCGCTTGCGAGGGTGCGTGTCTGTACACCGACACGCCGCATGGGGCGTCATTCTGTGCACGCTCGCGGCAGCGGTTCGCAAAGTGACTCGAGTCCCCGCGGTGGTCCTCGCAGCCCCCGCATCGGGCAGCGGAAAGACCACCGTTGCCACGGGTTTGATCGGCGCGCTGCGCCAGGCGGGCCATGCCGTCGCACCGTTCAAGGTGGGTCCGGACTTCATCGACCCCGGCTACCACGCACTGGCCGCGGGCCGGCCCGGCCGCAACCTCGACCCGGTGCTGGTGGGGGAGCAGCTCATCGCTCCGCTGTACGCACACGGCACCCATGGCGCGGATATCGCGGTGATCGAAGGAGTGATGGGCATGTTCGACGGGCGCATCGACCCCGTCGCCAGCACTCCGCCAGCCGGGTCCACCGCGCACGTCGCCGCACTGCTGGGCGTCCCCGTCATCTTGGTGGTCGACGCGCGCGGCCAAGGCCACAGCATCGCCGCACTGCTGCACGGCTTTACCACGTTCGACACGGCAACCTCGATCGCCGGCGTAATCCTCAATCGGGTCGGGTCGGCCCGACACGAGCAAGTGCTGCGCCAGGCGTGCGAACACGCCGGTGTCCCGGTACTGGGCGCCATTCCGCGGACTACCGAATTAGAGCTGCCGTCAAGGTATCTCGGTCTTGTCACCGCCACCGAGTACGGCCGGCGCGCGCGGCACGCCGTCGAGGCGATGACGGCATTGGTGGCCCGCCACGTCGACCTCGCCGCGGTGTGCAAGGCCGGAAGCCGGCCCGCCGCCGATCAGCCGTGGGACCCGGCGGCTGCGATCGCGGAGCGCCCCGGCCGCGGTGTCACCGTGGCGCTGGCCGCTGGCAAGGCATTCACCTTCGGCTACACCGAGTACGCCGAGCTATTGCGGGCCGCCGGGGCCGACGTGATCGAGTTCGACCCGCTCAGCGAAACGCTGCCCGACGGTACGGACGCGGTGGTGTTGCCCGGCGGGTTCCCCGAGCAGTTCACCGCGGAGTTGTCCGCCAACGACGTCGTCCGCCGCCAGATCAATCAATTGGCAACCGCAGGCGCTCCGGTACACGCCGAGTGCGGTGGCCTGATCTACCTGGTTTCCGAGATTGACGGATACCCGATGTGCGGTGTCCTACACGGTTCGGCACGGTTCACCCAGCATCTGACGTTGGCCTATCGCGATGCGGTCGCGGTAACCGACTCGTCGCTGTATTCGGTTGGCCAGCGGGTGGTTGGACACGAATTCCACCGAACGGCAGTCACATTCACCGACAGCTACCAGCCGGCGTGGGTGTATCGGGGCCGCGACGTCGATGCCGCCCGTGACGGCGTGGTGCATGCCGGCGTGCACGCGTCATATCTGCACACTCATCCAGCGGCGACGCCCGGCGCGGTGTCGCGTTTCGTCGCACACGCCGCCGCTTACCCTGCTTCTAAACTTGGCGGGTGACCGAGAACCCCTATCTGGTCGGATTGCGGCTAACCGGTAAGAAGGTCGTCGTGGTCGGCGGGGGCTCGGTCGCGCAGCGCCGCTTACCCCTGCTTATCACCAGCGGCGCGGACGTCCACGTCATCTCGCGCACTGCCACCCGCGCCGTCGAGGCGATGGACGGCATCACCCTGTCGCTGCGTGAATACCACGATGGTGATCTCGACGGAGCCTGGTATGCCATCGCGGCCACCGATGATGCGCAGGTGAACGCAGCCGTCGTCGCCGAGGCCGATCGGCGCCAGATCTTCTGCGTCCGGGCCGACGTCGCCCTCGAGGGAACCGCGGTCACCCCGGCGACGTTCGGCTACGCCGGTCTGTCGGTGGGGGTGCTGGCCGGTGGTGAGCATCGCCGATCGGCGGCGATCCGGTCGGCCATCCGCGAGGCCTTACAACAGGGCCTGATCACCTTGGAAACCCCAGAGAGCTCCGACGTGGTGCGCGGCGGGGTAGCTCTGGTTGGTGGTGGCCCTGGCGATCCGGAACTGATCACCGTCCGCGGCCGCCGTCTGCTTGCCCATGCCGATGTGGTGGTTGCCGACCGGCTGGCGCCGCCCGAACTGCTGGCCGAGCTGCCGCCGCATGTCGAAGTCATCGACGCGGCCAAGATCCCGTACGGGCGGGCCATGGCCCAGGACGCCATCAACGCCGTCATGATCGAACGGGCTAAGGACGGGAAATTTGTGGTCCGTCTCAAAGGAGGCGACCCCTTCGTGTTCGCGCGGGGTTATGAGGAAGTGCTGGCGTGCGCCGACGCCGGAATTCCGGTGACTGTGGTGCCGGGTGTGACGAGTGCCATAGCCGTGCCCGCTTTGGCCGGTGTTCCGGTCACTCACCGGGCCACAAATCACGAATTTGTGGTGGTCAGCGGCCATCTTGCGCCCGGTCACCCCGAATCGTTAGTGAATTGGAATGCATTGGCAGCACTGTCCGGCACCATTGTTTTGCTGATGGCGGTCGAACGGATCGAGCTTTTCGTCGATGAGCTGTTAAAGGGCGGCCGACCTGCGGATACTCCGGTGCTGGTGGTTCAACACGGAACGACGGCCGCTCAGCAGACGTTGCGGGCGACCCTCGCCGACACGCCGGAAAAAGTCCGCGCAGAGGGGATTCGACCTCCCGCGATCATCGTGATCGGGCCCGTAGTAGGTCTGCGCGGCGTTCGGCGTTTAAACAATTCTTAAGAGTACTGTAAGGTAACCCGCTATGACGGCTCTCAATGACACCGAGCGGGCGGTCCACAACTGGGCGCCCGGCCGCCAGGAACATCCGGCCGCTGCGCGCCCGTCGCGCCCGGTCGAAACCGTCGCAGAACGCATGAGCAGGTATTACCCGACTTGGCTGCCCTCGCGTCGCTACATCGCCGCAGTCATCGCCATCGGCGGGATGCAACTGCTCGCGACCATGGACAGCACCGTCGCCATCGTCGCGCTTCCTAAGATTCAGAACGAGCTCAGCTTGTCCGACGCTGGCCGTAGCTGGGTGATCACCGCCTATGTGCTGACGTTCGGTGGGCTCATGCTGCTTGGCGGTCGCCTCGGCGACACCATCGGGCGCAAGCGGACCTTTATCGTCGGCGTTGCACTGTTCACCATCTCCTCGGTGCTGTGCGCGGTTGCCTGGGACGAAGCGACGATGGTCATCGCCAGGCTCTCCCAGGGCATCGGGTCGGCGATCGCGTCGCCGACCGGTCTGGCGCTGGTAGCGACGACCTTCCCCAAGGGGCCGGCGCGTAACGCCGCCACGGCCGTGTTCGCCGCGATGACGGCAATCGGTTCGGTAATGGGCCTGGTGGTAGGCGGAGCGCTTACCGAGGTTTCCTGGCGGCTGGCGTTCCTGGTGAATGTGCCGATCGGGCTGGTGATGATCTACCTGGCCCGCACCGCGCTGCGGGAAACCAACCGGGAGCGGATGAAGCTCGACGCCGCCGGGGCCATGCTGGCCACGCTGGCGTGCACCGCGGCCGTCTTCGCCTTCTCGATGGGCCCGGAAAAGGGCTGGGTCTCGGTCACCACCATCGGTTCCGGCGTGGTGGCCCTGGCGGCGGCCATCGCGTTCGCCATCGTCGAGCGCACCGCAGAAAACCCCGTGGTGCCGTTCCACCTATTCCGCGACCGCAACCGGCTGGTCACGTTCGGCTCGATCCTGCTGGCCGGCGGCGTCATGTTCAGCCTGACGGTGTGCATCGGCCTTTATGTGCAGGACATCTTGGGTTACAGCGCGCTGCGCGCGGGCGTCGGCTTCATCCCGTTCGTCATCGCGATGGGAATCGGGCTGGGCATCTCCTCGCAGCTGGTGTCCCGGTTTTCGCCGCGGGTGTTGACGATCGGCGGCGGGTGGCTGCTGCTCGTCGCGATGCTGTACGGCTCGTTCTTCATGCACCGTGGTGTGCCTTACTTCCCCAACCTGGTCATGCCGATCGTCGTCGGCGGCATCGGTATCGGCATGGTCGTCGTCCCGTTGACACTTTCGGCGATCGCCGGCGTTGGTTTCGACCAGATCGGCCCGGTATCGGCGATGGCGCTGATGGCGCAGAGTCTGGGCGGTCCGCTGGTGCTGGCCGTCATCCAGGCGGTGATAACGTCGCGCACGTTGTACCTGGGTGGTACCACCGGCCCGGTGAAGTTCATGAACGACGTCCAGTTGCAAGCCCTTGACCACGGCTACACCTATGGCCTGCTGTGGGTGGCCGGGGCGGCCGTTATCGTTGGCTGTGCGGCGCTGTTCATCGGCTACACCCCTGCGCAGGTTGCCCACGCCCAAGAGGTCAAGGAAGCAATCGACGCCGGCGAGCTGTAACTTTTCCCGCCGAACAGACACAAAGGCCCCCATTTTCGTGCCGACCTGGGAGCTTTCGCGTCTGCTCGGCCAGGCTAGGCTGGCCCGCTGTGATTACCCGGATGTCCGAGCTGTTCCTGCGCACCCTGCGCGACGATCCCGCCGACGCCGAAGTGGCCAGCCACAAACTACTGATCCGGGCCGGATACATCCGGCCCGTCGCGCCGGGGCTATACAGCTGGCTACCACTGGGACTGAAGGTGCTGCGCAACATCGAGCGTGTGGTCCGTGACGAGATGAACGCGATCGGAGGCCAGGAGATCCTGTTTCCGGCGCTGCTGCCGCGGGCGCCCTACGAGACGACGAACCGATGGACCGAGTACGGCGACAGCGTATTTCGGCTAAAGGACCGCCGCGGCAACGACTACCTGCTGGGCCCCACCCATGAAGAGCTGTTCACCTTGACCGTGAAGGGCGAGTACAGCTCGTACAAAGACTTCCCGCTCACGCTGTACCAAATCCAGATCAAGTACCGCGACGAGGCGCGGCCGCGGGCCGGCATCTTGCGCGCCAGGGAGTTCGTCATGAAGGACTCCTACTCGTTCGATATCGATGCCGCCGGGCTGAAGGCGTCCTACCACGCACACCGGGAGGCCTATCAGCGCATCTTCGATCGGCTGCAGGTGCGCTACGTCATCGTTGCCGCGGTTTCCGGTGCAATGGGCGGTAGCGCCTCGGAGGAGTTCCTCGCCGAGAGCCCGATCGGTGAGGACACCTTCGTACGGTGCGTGGAATCGGGCTACGCGGCCAACGTCGAGGCGGTCATCACGTCCCGCCCGGAGGCGCAGCCCGTTGCTGGGTTGCCCGAGGCGGTGGTTCACGACACCGGCGATACCCCGACCATCGCGACCCTGGTGGCCTGGGCCAATGAAGCCGGTCTGGGTAGAACGGTCACCGCCGCGGACACCCTGAAGAACGTTCTGGTCAAGGTCCGCCAGCCCGGCGGGGCCTGGGAACTGTTGGCCATCGGCGTGCCCGGTGACCGTGAGGTCGACGACAAGCGGCTCGCCGCGGCCTTGGAACCGGCCGACTACGCGTTGCTCGACGACGACGATTTCGCCAAGTACCCCTTTCTGGTCAAGGGTTACATCGGGCCGAAAGCCTTGCGTGACAACAATGTTCGTTATCTGGTCGATCCGCGGGTGGTCGACGGCACCAGCTGGATCACCGGCGCGGACCAGCCCGGTCGCCACGTCGTCGGCCTGGTTGCCGGCCGCGACTTCACCGCCGACGGCACCATCGAGGCCGCCGAGGTGCGCGAAGGCGATCCGTCTCCTGACGGCGCCGGTGCGCTGGTCATGGCCCGCGGCATCGAGATCGGGCACATCTTCCAACTTGGCCGCAAATACACCGATGCCTTCACCGCCGACGTGCTCGGCGAGGACGGCAAACCGGTGCGGCTGATCATGGGCTCCTACGGCATCGGGGTGTCGCGGCTGGTTGCGGTCGTCGCCGAGCAGCACCATGACGAACTAGGCCTGCGTTGGCCATCGGCAATAGCGCCATTCGATGTCCATCTGGTGATCGCCAACAAAGACGCGGCGGCCGGCGCCGGGGCCACCGCGCTGGCCACCGACCTCGACAAGTTGGGTATCGAGGTGCTGCTCGACGACCGTCAGGCATCGCCCGGCGTCAAGTTCAAGGACGCTGAACTGCTGGGAATGCCGTGGATCGTCGTGGTGGGACGCGGTTGGGCAGACGGGGTGGTCGAGCTACGCAACCGCTTCAGCGGCGAGAAGCGCGAGTTGGCTGCCGGCGCCTCGCTGGCCACCGAAATCGCGGCGGCCGTCACCGCCTAGTCCGAAGTTGCGGCGTTATGGGTGAGTGGATTTCTAGTTGACCTGGGGTTTTGCTGGTCTTGTTGGGGTGGTGGTTCTGGCTACGCTGCGGTTAGTGGGATCGGGGTGCCGATGAGGTCGAAGGCGCGGCGTTGATCGGGGGTGGGTTCGGCCAAGGTGGGCACCGTGGCGTTGGTGCCGTGGTAGTGAATGTCGTTGCGGGTCAGGGTCGCTAGGTGGTCGAGTAGGCCGCGGAAGCTGCGTAGCGGGTTGCCGTTGGCGTCGTGTTGGGTGGAGGCCTTGGCTTGGGCCTGCGGTGAGCGTTGCGCGGGGGCGACGGGGTTGTCGCGGGTGGGTGGGTGTTCGTCGGTGAAGGTCAGTGGCGCCCAGGCTTTGCGCAGGTGCCAGATGAGGTAGCAGGCTAGCAGGCAGATCAGTACGTGGGCGCGGACGCGCTCGTCGAGGCGGTGGTGAATGGGTCGTAGATCCAGGTCGTCGGTTTTGATGTTGCGGAAGTCGCGTTCGACGTGGGCCAGGTTCTTGTAGCTTTCTACGACCGCGGTCGGATCGAGTTCGGTGGCGGGTACCGGTGTGCGTAGCACGTAGATGCCATCGAGGGCGGCTTCGGCATCGATGGCGGCCTGGTCGCGGTGGTAGGTGAAGGTGGTGTCGGTGATCTCGCGGCGAAAGTGCTTGCCTACTTTGCGTTTGGCGATTACCCGGCCGATGGCCTCGCCGATTTTGCCCGCTCCGCGCAGGCGCCCGGATGCCACCCGGGCGGCGATGGCGGCCAGGTCGGCGTCGGTGGCGGCCAGCAGTTCGTTGCGTTTGCGGGCCCGCTCGGTGGCCAGGGCGGGGTTGCGGCAAGCGATCAACCGTTCCCCCGGGTAGTCGGGGTGGCTGATCTCGGCGAGGTCTTGGGTGTCGAACAGGCTCATTTGCAGCGGTCCCTGCTCGGCGGCCAGTGTGGCGATATCCGGGGCGCGTAGCGCCGTGATCCACCCGAAAGCCGTTGCGGTGTCGGGGCTGTCGTTGAGCTTGCGCAGCGCGTCGATGCGCGCGGAGGTGATCATGCCGCGATCGCCGACCAGCACCAGCCGGGTCAACCCGAAGCGGTCGCGGATCACCTCGACGATGTCGCTGAACGCGACCGGGTCGGCGGTGTCCCCGGGCACTACCCGTACCGCCACCGGGCGCCCGGCCGGGTCGGTGAGCACCCCGTATTCAATCTGCGGCAGGCCCTTCTTGCCGTCGCGGGAATAGCCATAGGCGGCCAGCTCACAGCACCGCCCGGTCACCCACGAGCTGGTCAGATCAAACAACGCCATCCGGCTTGGGTTCGCCTCTGGCCCAAGGTGTTTGGCGGCTAGCTTCTTCTCGATTGCGTCCTGGCGATTGGCCAACCAGTCCATCGCGGCATACACCTCATCGGTAGACGCATCTGCCACCGCCAGGTCGGGCCCCAGGGTGCAATCGGCCCATCGCGACAGCGTGGACAGTTTGGAGGCCGGGCGGATCACCCGCGAGATAATCAACCCCAGCACCAGGTCCCGAGATCGGCAGGCCGGGCCCAACAGGCCCGGAAACCCCAATCGGCGGGCCATCGCGGCGACCGCGGCCACATGCCCGTGCGGCAGCGAGCGAGTGATGGTGCACGCCGCCTCGGCGGGTACCAGTGCCTGCCCCTTCAGCGTTGCCTCGATCGCGGCGATCGCCTCCGCGGGCAGCTTGGACAGATTGGCCAGGGTCTCGTGGCGGACCTTCTTGCCCTCGCGGTAGGTGCGGCGCACCAGCACCGACTCGTAGCGGTGCACGTTGCCGGCCTTGTCCACGTACCTGCTCGGTGTTCGGGCTACATGCATTCGCATCGGCTTCACCATAACCGGATACTACCAGGCAAATTCACCAATATGCGTCATCAACACGCCACATTCACTGGCTACATATCCAGGCCCCAAACCCACACAGATCCCAGCTCAACCGCCAAATTCGCCATCTCACCCGACGCAACTTCGGCCTAGTTTGGCCGAGCAGACGCAAAAGCCCCCAAAACGGCCCAGTTTTGGGGGCTTTTACGTCTGCTCGGCCGGGCTATTCGTTGCCGCCCGGGAATGACGCGGTAATGGGCCAGGCGCCCAACACCTTGTTCCAGCGGGCGGCCATGACCGCGCTCTGGGTCAGGGCCGTCGCCGCGAACGCGCGGTCATCGGCCGTGTCGGCATGCTCAATCACGGCGCGCCACGCCGTGGCGCCGTCGTTTTCCATCCGCGCGGCGAGCCGGGCCGCCTCGGCCGGGCTGCCAACAGGCGCGGGCAGCTGATAGCCGGGGGCGGCGACCGGTGCGGTGGCTTTGCGCGCGGCCAGCATGGCGATGACGTCGTCGCGACGTTGCCGATGCTGGGTCAGCGCTTCCACCACCAAGTCGTTGACGCTCGGGGGCGACATCGCCGACACGATGCCATAGCCGTAGATCGTGGCGTGCTCGACGGTAAGCGCTTCGCTCAGCGCCGCGATGTCGGCATCCTTGCCGGCGGGGGACCGTTTGGGCGTGGCGCCCGCGGTGGGCTCGGACGATGTCATATCGATGGACCCCCGGGCACCAGCGCCACCGTGTAGGACGCGGTGCAGGAAGCGGCGATGGATGCGAGCAGTCCTGCCCGGTACCCCGACGACGTGGCCACCAGGCGACTGGCGCTTTCGGCCGAGGCGCGCAGCGCATCGACCACATCGGATACCGGCGGCGGCGGTGGCGGCGGCCCCGCCGGCTCAGTGGGACTGGGGCTTGAGCTGCTTGTCTCGCTGGTCGCGGATACCAGCTTGCCGGCGGCCCGGGCGACCTCGGTGGCCAGCGCTCGAGCATGTGCGGCGCGCTGGGAGGCGACCACCGTCAGCGCGGCAGCGATCTGCGGCGGGCTGCCGACGGCCCCGGCAGCCGCCGAGGCGAGCGCGCTATCGTGTCGGGCCTGCTCCAGTGGACCCAGCAGCTCTTCGACGGCAGGGGGCTTGGGCGTCGACTCGCCGCAGGCGGTCGCGACCACCCCGAGTGCAGCGAGAGCGACACCACCGGCGAGCACACCCCGCCTGTTGATAAGGGGTACTGCTCTATGCACAGCAACATCCTGCCATTAGAGATCTTGACGCCACGATTACGTCGTCATTTGCGATTACTGGCGTATCGTTGATAGCTGGTTCTGGTAGAACGCTGGCTGTTGCACGCCCGCGGGACACCTGGGCCACCCTGGCGGCGACATCCGCCGGTCACCGGACAATTCAAGATGAGGAGCTCGCCGTGACCACCGGGCTACCTTCGCAGACGCAGGTGATCGAGCTACTCGGTGAAGAGTTCGCGCGCGCCGGATACGAGATCGAAGACGTGGTCATCGATGCTCACACCCGCCCACCACGAATTGCGGTGATCGCCGACGGCGATACTGCCCTGGATCTCGACACGATAGCCGCGCTGTCGCGGTCAGCTTCGGCTTTGCTCGACGGCATGGACAGCATTCGTGACCATTACGTCCTCGAGGTGAGTTCCCCCGGCGTGGAACGCCCATTGACCAGGGAGAAGCACTTCCGCCGCGTGCGTGGCCGCAAGGTTGAACTGGCGTTATCGGATGGATCACAGCTGACCGGCCGAGTCGGCGAGACGCGCGATGACACTGTCTCGCTGGTGGTCCGGCAGGGCCGGGGATGGACGGTGCGTGAAATCCCATTGTCGGAAATTGTGAAAGCTGTTGTCCAAGTTGAGTTTTCGCCACCAGCCCCAGCAGAGCTGGAACTGGCCCGACCGGCTGAGGTAGGTCGGGCACAGGAGACGGAGGCCGGAGCATGAACCGCGCCGGCGACGATGCAGAGCGTAGCGATGAGAAGGAGCGGCGCAGATGAACATTGACATGGCTGCGCTGCATGCGATCGAGGTAGACCGGGGCATCTCGGTCAACGAATTGCTGGAAACGATCAAATCGGCGCTGCTCACCGCCTACCGGCATACCCAAGGCCACCAGACCGACGCGCGTATCGAGATCGACCGCAAAACCGGTGTCGTTCGAGTGATCGCGCGCGAACTGGACGACGACGGCAATCTCATCAGTGAATGGGACGACACTCCCGAGGGTTTCGGCCGGATCGCCGCCACCACCGCGCGGCAGGTGATGCTGCAACGATTCCGCGACGCGGAGAATGAGCGCACCTACGGCGAGTTTTCCACCCGCGAGGGCGAGATCGTCGCCGGCGTGATCCAGCGAGATAGCAGGGCAAACGCGCGCGGTTTGGTCGTCGTCCGGATGGGCAGCGAAACCAAGGCCTCCGAGGGTGTGATCCCGGCGGCCGAACAGGTTCCCGGCGAGAGTTACGAACACGGCAACCGGCTGCGCTGCTACGTGGTCGGTGTGAGCCGCGGTGCCCGCGAGCCGCTGATCACGCTGTCACGGACCCACCCCAACCTGGTGCGCAAGCTGTTCTCGCTGGAAGTCCCGGAGATCGCCGACGGGTCGGTAGAGATCGTGGCGGTGGCGCGGGAAGCGGGCCATCGCTCCAAGATCGCGGTGCGGTCGCACGTTGCGGGGCTCAACGCCAAGGGCGCTTGCATCGGTCCCATGGGGCAACGGGTCCGCAATGTGATGAGCGAACTCTCCGGCGAGAAGATCGACATCATCGACTACGACGAGGACCCGGCCCGCTTCGTCGCCAATGCGTTGTCGCCCGCAAAAGTGGTCTCGGTGTCGGTAATCGACCAGACTGCCCGGGCCGCGCGCGTGGTGGTTCCCGACTTCCAGTTGTCGCTGGCAATCGGCAAGGAAGGCCAGAACGCGAGGCTGGCCGCCCGGCTCACCGGCTGGCGCATCGACATCCGCGGGGATTCACCGGGACAGCCGGCGACCCAACCCGAACCGGGGGCCAGCCGTGGGATGGCACACGAGCGCTAACATCCGCATCGCCGGTGGGTGCTGACGGGTTGTCTGGTGACGCTAGACTGAGCCGTGATCCAGCGCGAGCCTTCGGCCACCCTCACCAGCTGGGCGCACAGCTGCACCGATGGACCGGTGCGGACGTGTGTCGGGTGCCGGAAGCGAGAGTTGGCTGTCGAGCTGCTTCGAGTGGTAGCTGAGTCAACCGGGAACGGCAACTATGTCGTAATCGTTGACACAGCCAGAAGACTGCCGGGGCGGGGTGCATGGCTGCATCCCGTACCGCAGTGCCTACAACAAGCGATTCGGCGGCGGGCTTTCACAAGAGCGCTGCGCATCACCGGTTCGCCGGATACATCCGCGGTAGTCGAGCACCTTGCTCATCTGGAGGAGCTCGATTCACCAGGCAACAGAACAGGCAGCAACGAACATGAGCACACCGTGAAGTCCCGATGACTCCCACCTCTATGCGTTACAGCTAGCACCCGAGGCGCGGCCCACGACTGTCGCCTCATGGACAGGAGATGTAGTGGCAGGTAAGGCCCGCGTACACGAGTTGGCTAAGGAACTCGGTGTTACCAGCAAGGAAGTTCTCGCCCGACTGAATGAACAGGGCGAATTCGTCAAATCGGCATCGTCGACGGTGGAGGCCCCGGTCGCTCGCCGGCTTCGCGAGTCGTTCGGTGGCGGCAAACCGGCCACCGACAAAGGCGGCACCAAGGCCGCCGAAATGGTGCCCGGCGGCACTCCCGGTAAAGGCCCCGGCAAGCTCGACCAAGCCCTGGAGACCGCAATTGACAAGGCGGTCGGCAACGGGGCAGGGGCTGATGCACCCGCTAAGGCCGCCGAGTCCGGTCGGACCACCGCGGCGACTCCAGCCTCGCCGGCCGCTGTCGCCGCGACGCCTGCGCCTCCAGTAGCGCCGGCTCCCGGACAACCGGCAGCGCCGACACCCGGACAGCCACCCAGCCCGGCCGCGCCCCACCCCGGAATGACCCCGGGGCCCCGGCCAGGTCCGGCGCCGAAGCCGGGCGTTCGTACTCCGCGCGTCGGCAACAACCCATTCTCGTCCGCACAACCCGTGGACCGGCCCATCCCGCGGCCGCAGGCTCCGCGTCCCGGAGCGGCCAGGCCGGGTGCGCCCCGTCCGGGCGGCGCTTCCCCGGGCAGCATGCCGCCGCGGCCCGGTGGCGCGGTGGGTGGGCCACGTCCGCCGCGGACCGGCGCACCCCGACCCGGCGGTGGCCGGCCCGGGGGGCCCGGTGGTCGCGCCGATACCGGTGGCGGCAATTACCGCGGCGGCGGCGGGGTGGGGGCCGCACCCGGAACCGGTTTCCGTGGCCGTCCCGGCGGTGGTGGTCCGGGTGGCGGCGGTGGCCGTCCCGGGCAGCGCGGCGGTGCCGCCGGTGCGTTTGGCCGTCCGGGCGGTGCGCCCCGACGCGGCCGCAAGTCCAAGCGGCAGAAGCGCCAGGAATACGACTCGATGCAGGCGCCGGTCGTCGGCGGCGTGCGGTTGCCGCACGGCAACGGTGAGACGATTCGGCTGGCCCGCGGTGCGTCACTGAGCGACTTCGCCGAGAAGATCGACGCCAACCCGGCCGCGTTGGTGCAGGCGCTGTTCAACCTCGGCGAGATGGTGACGGCCACGCAGTCGGTCGGCGACGAGACGCTGGAATTGCTGGGCAGCGAGATGAACTACAACGTTCAGGTCGTTAGCCCCGAGGACGAAGACCGCGAACTGCTGGAATCGTTCGACCTCTCCTATGGGGAGGACACGGGAGACGAGGCCGATCTGCAGACCCGTCCGCCGGTGGTGACGGTGATGGGTCACGTCGACCACGGCAAGACCCGCCTGCTGGACACCATCCGCAAGGCCAACGTCCGCGAGGAAGAGGCCGGCGGCATCACTCAGCACATCGGCGCCTACCAGGTAGGCGTCGACCTCGACGGCGACGAGCGGCTGATCACCTTCATCGACACCCCGGGTCATGAGGCGTTCACCGCCATGCGTGCCCGCGGTGCCAAGGCCACCGACATCGCCATCCTGGTGGTTGCGGCCGACGACGGCGTCATGCCGCAGACGGTGGAGGCCATCAACCACGCGCAGGCCGCCGACGTGCCGATCGTGGTGGCGGTGAACAAGATCGACAAGGAAGGTGCCGACCCGGCCAAGATCCGCGGCCAGCTCACCGAATACGGTTTGGTGGCAGAGGATTTCGGTGGCGACACCATGTTCGTCGATATCTCCGCCAAGCAGGGCACCAACATCGAGGCGCTGCTGGAGGCGGTGGTGCTGACCGCCGACGCGGCCCTGGACCTGCGGGCCAACCCCGACATGGAGGCCCAGGGTGTGGCCATCGAAGCGCACCTGGACCGCGGCCGCGGCCCAGTAGCCACCGTGTTGATCCAGCGCGGCACCTTGCGGGTCGGCGACTCCGTGGTCGCCGGCGACGCCTACGGCCGCGTCCGCCGCATGGTCGACGAACACGGCGAGGACATCGAGGCGGCGCTGCCGTCGCGTCCGGTACAGGTCATCGGCTTCACGTCGGTTCCCGGCGCCGGGGACAACTTCCTGGTTGTCGACGAGGACCGCATCGCCCGTCAAATCGCCGACCGGCGCAGTGCCCGCAAGCGCAACGCGCTGGCGGCACGCTCTCGCAAGCGGATCAGCCTGGAGGACCTGGACTCGGCGCTGAAGGAAACCAGCCAGCTGAACCTGATCCTCAAGGGCGACAACGCCGGTACCGTCGAGGCGCTGGAAGAGGCCCTGATGGGTATCCAGGTCGACGACGAAGTGGTGCTGCGTGTCATCGACCGCGGCGTCGGTGGCATCACCGAGACCAACGTCAACCTGGCGTCGGCCTCGGATGCGGTGATCATCGGGTTCAACGTGCGCGCCGAAGGTAAGGCGACCGAGCTGGCCAACCGCGAAGGCGTGGACATCCGCTACTACTCGGTCATCTACCAGGCGATCGACGAGATCGAGAAGGCCCTGCGTGGCATGCTCAAGCCGATCTACGAGGAAAACCAGTTGGGCCGCGCCGAGATCAGGGCGCTGTTCCGGTCTTCGAAGGTCGGCGTCATCGCGGGCTGCCTGATTACCTCAGGAGTGGTGCGCCGCAACGCGAAGGCACGGCTGTTGCGAGACAACATCGTGGTCAGCGAAAACCTCTCGATCGCTTCGCTGCGCCGGGAAAAGGACGACGTGACCGAGGTCCGCGAGGGCTTCGAGTGCGGTATGACGTTGGGCTACTCCGACATCAAGGAAGGCGACGTCATCGAGTCCTACGAATTGGTCCAGAAGGAACGCGCCTGACCCGCGCCGGCGACGATGCAGAGCGTAGCGATGAGGAGGAGCGGCGCGTGGCGTCGGCCGGCGACGATGCAGAGCGTAGCGATGAGGAGGAGCGGCGCGTGGCGTCGGCCGGCGACGAGCGGGGACGAAACGATGAGGAGGAGGCGGTGAATCGTAATGGCTGATCCCGCCCGGGCGCGTCGCCTGGCCAAGCGGATCTGCACTATCGTCGCCTCGGCGATCGAGTACGAGATCAAGGATCCCGGGTTGTCCGGGGTGACGATCGTCGACGCCAAGGTGACGGCCGACCTGCACGATGCGACGGTGTACTACACGGTGATGGGACCCACCCTGGACGCCCAGCCCGACTATGCCGCCGCCGCGGCCGCTCTGGACCGGGCAAAAGGTGTACTGCGTTCCAAGGTCGGCGCGGGCACTGGTGTGCGCTTCACTCCCACCTTGACGTTCAGTCGCGACACGACGTCGGACAATGTGCATCGAATGGAGGAGTTGCTGGCCCGCGCCCGTGCCGCCGACGAGGATCTGGCGCGGGTTCGGGTAGGGGCAAAGCCGGCAGGGGAGGCCGATCCGTACCGGGTGAGCGGCACTAAGGAAACCGGTGACGACGACCAACTCGAAGACTGAGCTGACCGCTTTGCCGCGCCTCACTGGGGGGCGCGTTGACGCCGTCGGTGCCGCCGAGCTGTTGTCCGCCTCGGCCACGATCGGGGTGGTGTGCCACGTCCATCCCGACGCCGACACGATCGGGGCCGGGCTGGCATTGGGATTGGTGCTCGACCAGTGCGGCAAGCAGGTAGAGGTGAGCTTTGCCGCGCCGGCGCTGCTTCCGGAGTCGTTGCAGACGTTGCCCGGCTGCCACTTGCTGGTAAGCCCCGAGGTGATGCGGCGCGACGTCGATTTGGTTGTGACTGTTGACGTTCCCAGCGTCAACCGGCTCGGCGGCCTAAGTGATCTGGTGGCGCCGGATCGCGACGTCCTGGTCATCGACCATCACGCCTCGAACGACTTGTTCGGCACCGCGAACTTCGTCGACCAGTCGGCCGATTCCACCACGATGCTGATTGCCGAAATCCTTGACGCGTGGGGGAAACCAATCGACCGGGGCGTGGCGCATTGCATCTACGCCGGGCTGACCACCGACACCGGGTCGTTCCGCTGGGCCAGCGCGCGTGCTCTTCGGTTGGCGGCGCGGCTGGTTGAGGTCGGCGTGGACAATGCCGCGATCAGCCGGTCACTGATGGATACCCATCCCTTCGTGTGGCTGCCGATGCTGTCGCGGGTGCTGGGCTCTGCCCAATTGATCCCGGAGGCGGTCGGCGGTCGCGGATTGGTATACGCGGTCGTCGACAACCGGAACTGGGTCAGTTCGCGCCCTGAGGAAGTCGAAAGCATCGTCGACATCGTCCGCACCACACAGCAGGCCGAGGTGGCGGCGGTGTTCAAGGAAGTCGAGCCGCAGCAATGGTCGGTGTCCATGCGGGCCAAGACCGACATCGATTTGGCGTCGGTCGCAGCCGAGTTCGGTGGCGGCGGCCACCGCCTGGCAGCTGGATATACGATCACCGGCTCGATCGACGACGCCGTGGCCGCACTGCGCGCGGCCCTTGGCTGACCTTGGCTGACGGGGCCCGGACCGCCGCCGGTCGCCGGCAGATCGCGAAGTTGGCGCTGCCCGCGCTGGGTGTGCTGGCGGCCGAGCCGCTGTATTTGTTGTTTGACACCGCAGTGGTCGGCCGGCTTGGCGCGCTGTCATTGGCGGGGTTGGCTATCGGGAGTCTCGTGCTGGGCCTGGTTGGTTCCCAGCTGACGTTTCTGTCCTACGGCACGACGGCGCGCGCGGCGCGCTACTTCGGGGCCGCGGACCGCGCGGCGGCGGTCAACGAGGGCGTCCAGGCGACTTGGTTGGCATTGGGGCTGGGTGCGGTGATCATCGTCGCGGTGCAAGCCGCAGCGGTGCCGCTGGTGTCGGTGATTGCTTCCGCGGATGACATCACCGTCGCCGCCCTGCCGTGGTTGCGGATCGCGATTTTGGGTGTGCCCGCGATTCTGGTCTCGATTGCCGGAAACGGCTGGATGCGCGGTGTGCAGGACACGGTGCGCCCGCTGCGCTATGTGGTCGCCGGTTTCGGCGTCTCAGCACTGTTGTGCCCGCCGCTGGTTTACGGCTGGCTGGGCCTGCCCCGGATGGAGTTGGCCGGCTCGGCGGTGGCCAATCTGGTGGGGCAGTGGCTGGCGGCGCTGCTGTTTGTGGGCGCGTTGTTAGCCGAGCGGGTGGAGCTGCGGCTCGACCGGGGTGTGCTGCGCGCCCAGCTTGTGCTGGCCCGTGACCTGATCGTGCGGAGCCTGGCCTTCCAGGCTTGCTTCGTCTCGGCCGCGGCGGTGGCCGCAAGGTTTGGCGCGGCGGCGCTGGCGGCCCACCAAGTCGTGCTGCAACTGTGGGGTTTCCTTGCGCTGGTCCTTGATTCGCTGGCAATCGCGGCGCAATCGCTGGTCGGTGCGGCGCTGGGCGCCGGCGATGCCGAGCACGCGAAGTCGGTGGCGTACCGGGTGACCGTGTTTTCGGCGCTGGCGGCCACGTTGTTGGCCGGAATTTTCGCGGCTGGCGCCGGAGTCCTGCCCGGGCTGTTCACCGACGATCGATCGGTGCTCGCCGCGATCGGCGTGCCATGGTGGTTCATGGTGGCCCAATTGCCGGTTGCTGGAATCGTTTTCGCATTGGACGGGGTGTTGCTGGGTGCCGGCGACGCGGCGTTCATGCGCACCGCCACCGTGGTGAGTGCAGTGCTGGGCTTTTTGCCGCTGACCTGGTTGGCACTGGTGTTCGGCTGGGGGCTGGCGGGCATCTGGTCTGGACTGAGCACATTTGTTGCGCTGCGTTTGTTCTTCGTGGGATGGCGGGCGCTGGGCGGCCGCTGGGTGGTGACGGGAACGGTGTGACCTCTGCCGATACACTGCGCCGGTGAGCCTCCCGGCGCAGCAGTCGCATCGATCATGGCGGGATTACGCGCTATTCGTCGTCCTGGTGGGCCCCAATGTGGCGTTGTTGACGCTGTTCATCTACCGCCCGCTGGCCGACAACATCCGGCTGTCCTTTTTCGACTGGAATATCTCCGATCCCAGCGCAGAGTTTGTCGGATTGTCCAACTACACCGAGTGGTTCACCCGTTCCGATACGCGCCAGATCGTGGTCAACACGGCGATCTTCACCCTGGCCGCGGTGATCGGCTCGATGGTGTTGGGGTTGGTTCTGGCGATGTTGCTCGATCGATCGCTGCGGGGTCGGAACCTGGTGCGCTCGACCGTATTCGCACCCTTTGTGATCTCTGGCGCCGCCGTCGGTCTGGCGGCCCAGTTCGTCTTCGATCCGCATTTCGGTCTGGTGCAAGACGTACTACGCCGCGCCGGGGTCGGCGTGCCCGACTTTTACCAGGATGCGCATTGGGCGCTGTTCATGGTGACGATCACCTACATCTGGAAGAACCTCGGGTACACCTTCGTCATCTATCTGGCTGCGCTACAAGGGGTCCGTCGAGACTTGTTGGAGGCGGCCGAAATCGACGGCGCCGGCCGGTGGGCCACGTTTCGCCGTGTGCTGTTGCCGCAGCTGCGCTCTACCACTTTCTTCTTGTCGATCACCGTGTTGATCAACTCGCTGCAGGTGTTCGACGTCATCAACGTCATGACCCGAGGGGGGCCGGAAGGCATCGGCACCACAACCATGGTGTACCAGGTGTATCTGGAGACCTTCAGGAACTTCCGGGCCGGCTACGGCGCCACCGTGGCCACAATCATGTTCTTGGTACTGCTGGCCGTCACGTACTACCAAGTGCGGGTGATGGATCGAGGGCAGCGCGAATGACATCGTATCGCATCCGCGCTGCACGCCTGTTGGGTTACGCGGCAATGTTGTTGGTCGTCACGCTGGTAGCCGGGCCGCTGTTGTTCGTGTTCTTCACGTCGTTCAAGGACCAGCCCGACATCTATTCGCAGCCGACCAGTTGGTGGCCGCCGCGCTGGCATTCGCAGAACTACCGGACGGCCACCGAGCAGATTCCCTTCTGGACGTTCCTGCGCAATTCGGTGATCATCACCTCGGTGTTGGCCGCGGTGAAGTTCACGCTCGGTGTGCTGAGCGCGTTTGGCTTGGTGTTCGTGCGGTTTCCAGGGAAGACAGCGGTGTTCGTGCTGATCATCGCAGCGCTGATGGTGCCCAATCAGATCACGGTGATTTCCAACTATGCGCTGATCTCACAACTGGGTCTGCGCAACACTTTTCCGGGCATCATCCTGCCCTTGGCGGGGGTGGCGTTCGGAACTTTCTTGATGCGCAACCACTTTCTGTCGCTGCCGCCGGAGATCATCGAGGCCGCCCAAATGGACGGCGCGCGTTGGTGGCAGCTGTTGCTGCGGGTGGTGCTACCGATGTCCGGGCCCACCATGGTGGCCTTCGGCATCATTACCGTGGTCAACGAATGGAACGAGTACCTTTGGCCCTTCTTGATGTCCGACGACGAATCGGTGGCGCCGCTCCCGGTGGGCCTGACGTTTCTGCAGCAGGCCGAGGGCGTGACGAACTGGGGTCCGGTGATGGCGGTGACGCTGCTGGCGATGCTGCCCATCCTGCTCATCTTCATCGTCTTGCAGCGGCAGATGATCAAAGGCCTCACGTCGGGTGCGGTCAAGGGCTGACCCACGATGAATACCTTGGGCCGCCGAGACTTTCTGCTGCTAGCCGGACTCGCGACTTCCGCGTGTGCCGGGATGGGTGGCGGTGTCTCGGTGAAGTCGGGATCGGGACCTATCGCGTTCTGGTCGAATCATCCTGGCCAATCCACTGCGGTGGAAAAGGAACTGGTCAGCCGATTCCAGAGCCAGTTTCCCGAGTTGCCGGTCAAGCTGATCGACGCGGGTAAGGACTACGACGAAGTGGCGCAGAAGTTCAATGCGGCGCTCACCGGAACAGACGTGCCCGATGTCGTTGTGTTGGACGACATCTGGTGGTTCCATTTTGCCCTCAGCGGTCATATCGCTCCGCTCGATGACCTTTGCCGTCAAGTCGGGGTGAACTCAACCGATTACGTCGACACGCTACTGGCCGATTACGAGTTCAACGGAGAACACTATGCGCTGCCGTACGCGCGCTCGACGCCGCTGTTTTACTACAACAAAGCGATATGGGAACAGGCCGGCCTGCCCGACCGCGGACCGCAAAGTTGGCAAGAACTCGACGACTGGGGTCCGCGGTTGCAACGTGTCGTCGGCGCTGGAAAATGGGCGCACGGCTGGGCTAACGCCGAAATCATTTCCTGGACATTCGAAGGACCTAACTGGACGTTCGGCGGCGCCTACTCCGACAAGTGGACCCTGCGGTTCACCGATCCAAAGACCATCGCGGCGGGCAACTTCTTCCGGGATTCAATCCATCGCAAGGGGTACGCTGCGATCGCCAACGATGTCGCCAACGAGTTCGCGACCGGCATCCTGGCGTCCACCGTGACATCGACCGGTGCCCTGGCCGGCATCACCGCCGCGGCCCGTTTCGATGTCGGGGCGGCACCGCTGCCCACCGGCCCCGGTGGAGCACCCGGCTGTCCGACCGGCGGGGCGGGGCTCGCGATACCCAACAAGCTATCCGAGGAGCGAAAGTTAAACGCACTCAAGTTCATTGAGTTCGTCACCAACTCGGCGAATACCGCGTACTTCAGCCAGCGCACCGGCTATCTGGCGGTGCGAAAGTCCGCTGTTGGCTGCCCCAGCGAACAGAGCTACCTGGCCGACAATCCGCGCGCGCGAGTGGCGCTCGACCAGCTCCCGCACACCCGCCCGCAGGACTATGCGCGCGTATTTTTGCCCGGCGGTGACCGCATCATCTCCGCCGGGTTGGAATCCATCGGATTGAGGGGAGCCGACGTGACCAAGACCTTCGCCCAGATCGAGCGCCAGCTAAAGGTCATTCTGGACCGCCAGATCGCGCGGAAGTTACCGGGCGTGCGGCATGGCTAGAGTGCGATATTGCGCGGTTACCCATCGCTATCCCGGCGCCGACGCGCCGGCGGTCGATGACCTGGACCTCGACATCGACGACGGCGAATTTCTGGTGTTGGTTGGCCCTTCCGGTTGCGGCAAGTCCACTACGCTGCGAATGCTCGCCGGGCTGGAAACCGTCAAAAGCGGTCAGATCAGCATTGGCGGCGTGGACGTGACACACCTTCCGCCGCGGGCGCGCGACGTCGCGATGGTGTTCCAGAACTACGCGCTGTACCCGAATATGACCGTGGCCGCCAACATGGGATTCGCGCTGCGAAACGCCGGCATGTCGCGCGCCGACACCCGTCAGCGGGTACTTGAAGTCGCTAGCATGCTGGAACTGACTGAACTGCTTGACCGTAAGCCATCCAAGCTATCCGGCGGCCAGCGTCAACGGGTGGCGATGGGACGGGCGATCGTGCGGCGGCCCCAGGTGTTCTGCATGGATGAGCCGCTATCGAACCTGGATGCCAAGTTGCGGGTGAGCACTCGATCACAGATTTCGGGTTTGCAGCGTCAGCTGGGCACCACCACTGTCTATGTCACCCACGATCAGGTCGAGGCGATGACGATGGGTGATCGGGTCGCTGTGCTTAAAGACGGTGTGCTGCAACAGGTTGACGCGCCGCGCGCACTTTACGACAACCCGGTCAACACATTTGTCGCCACGTTCATCGGGGCGCCGGCGATGAACCTTATCGACGTGGCGGTGACCGACGGCGTGGTGAAATCGCCCGACTTGGCGATACCGGTTCCGCGCGGTGTGATCGACCGGGTGCTGATCGGGATACGGCCGGAGTCGTGGGGCGTGGCCCCCGCGGACACGCCGGGAGCCCTGACCGTGACCGTCGAATTGGTCGAGGAACTCGGCTTCGAATCCTTCGTCTATGCAACGCCGGTCCGGCCGCAAGGGTGGTCATCGCGCACGCAGCGCGTCGTTTTCCGCACCGACCGCCGCACCGCGGTCACCGTGGGTGAATCCCTGGCTATCGTGCCGCACGCGCACGAGGTGTGCTTCTTCGACGCACGGACCGAGGAGCGTATCCGTTAACGCACCTGGGAGCGGCCGCGTTCCAGCACCGCCGCGCGGTTGGCTGCGATGTCATCGCCGCTGGTCCGAAATTGCTTGGCCGCCATGGCTTCCAGCCATAACCCCTCGGCGGTCTGCGATTCGTCGATTCGGTGATAGGAGGCCAACAATGCCCGAACCGCGTTCTGGTTGTTGCCGACGATCGACGCCGCGACTCCGCGGGCGGTGTTCAGCAGTTGGTCGTGTGGCACCACCTCGGTAACCAGGCCGGCGCGCAGCGCGTCGGCGGCGGAGAGGTAGTCCCCGGTCATGCTCATCCGTCGGGCCAACCCCACGCCCACCTTCTGCGGCAGCCGCACACTGAGGCCCCACGTGGGTAGCAGGCCCACTCGGGCGTGAGTGTCGGCGAAGCGTGCCTGCTCCGAGGCGATCAGGATGTCGCAGTACAGCGCGAGCTCGAGGCCACCGGTGACCGCGGCGCCGTTGATCGCGCCGATCACCGGCTTGGTCATCGCCGGCCACCGCGGTGAGATGTCCGGCAGCGCCGACTGCCCGCCCAGCTCTTTGAGATCCAGTCCCGCGCAGAACACCGGATCGGCGCCGGTGACGATGACGACGTCGACGTCGTCGTCGGTCTCGGCGTCGATCAGGGCCCCGAAGAACTGATCGCGCAGTGCCGCGGACAGGGCATTGCGGGCCTGCGGCCGGTTGAGGGTGAGCGTGCGGATCCGCTCGTCGGTGTCGATCAACAGGATGTCGTCCGTCATGCGATTAGCCTACAGGACCAGTAACCTGTCTTTATGACTAGAAAAATGACCGCTACGGAGGTGAAGGCGAAGATCCTCGCCTTGCTTGATGAAGTGGCTCAAGGCGAGGAGATCGAAATCACCAAGCACGGCCGCACCGTGGCCCGGCTGGTCGGAGCGACGGGGCCGCACGCGCTGAAGGGTCGGTTCTCGGGTGTGGCGATGACGGCCGTCGATGAAGACGAACTCTTCACCACCGGGGTTCCGTGGAACGTTTCATGACGACGGTGCTGCTCGACACGCATGTGGCCTACTGGTGGTCGACCGAGCCCGGACGTCTCAGCCAGACCGCGAGCCAGGCCATCGAACATGCCGACGAGCTCGCCGTCGCCGCGATTTCGTGGTTCGAACTGGCTTGGCTTGCCGAACATGAGCGCATCCAACTCGCGATTCCCGTGCTGTCCTGGCTTCAGGGGCTCGCCGAGCATGTTCGCACGATCGGCATCACTCCATCCATCGCCGCTACCGCGGTGGGGCTGCCCTCGTCTTTCGCCGGCGATCCAGCCGACCGGTTGATCTACGCCACTGCTGTCGAACACGGCTGGCGCCTGGTCACCAAGGACCGGCGGCTGCGAGGTCATCGGCACCCGCGCCCAGTCACGGTCTGGTAGCCGTGGCCCGCGCCTATCGTGGAAGCCATGTGCCGGAACATCACCGAACTGCGCGGTTTGCAGCCCGCAGCCACACCCGAGGAGATCGCGGCGGCCGCGCGTCAGTATGTGCGCAAGGTCAGCGGTATCACCCGCCCGTCCGCGGCCAACGCCGAGGTGTTTGAGGCCGCGGTCGCCGAAGTCACCGCCACGACGACGCGGTTGCTGGCCGCGTTGCCACCACGGCGCCAGCCGCCCAAGACCGTCCCGCCGTTGCGTCGGCCCGAGGTGCTGGCCCGGCTCGGCGCACGTTCGCTGTGACGCCCGCTCTCAAGGAGTGGAGCGCGGCGGTGCACGCGCTGCTCGACGGCCGCCAGACCATTCTGTTGCGCAAGGGCGGCATCGGAGAGAAGCGGTTCGAGGTGGCCGCGCGGGAGTTTCTGTTGTTTCCGACGGTCGCGCACAGTCACGCGGAACGGGTTCGGCCCGAGCATCGCGACCTGCTGGTCTGCGCGGCGGCCGACAGCACCGACGAGTGTGTGCTGCTGCGGGCAGCGGCGAAAGTTGTTGCTGCGGTGGAGGTTAACCGGGCAGAGGGTCTGGAAGAAATCGAGGATCTGCATATCTGGACAGCCGAGTCGGTGCGCGCCGACCGGCTCGACTTCCGGCCCAAACACAAACTCGCCGTGCTGGTGGTGTCCGCGATTCCGCTGGTGGATCCGGTAACGCTACCCCGCACCCCCGAATTCGCGGGTTGCACCAGTTGGGTGCAACTGCCCGTGACGCCGCGGCTCGCCGCGCCGGTGCGTGACGACGCCGCGCTATCAGACGTCGCCACTCGAGTCCGTGAGGCAGTCGACTGATCCGACCGGTAACAACAGCCGCGACTCTCCGAAATGCACCGCATGGGTGGCCGGCTTCACCTGCCGGCCGGTCAACACCGGTTCTTCGGTCCCGAGATTGCGCGCGTATCGGGGGAACCAACTGCCGGCGATCAGGACGCGAATGCGTGAGCCGGCGCGGAATCGGTGCGCGATGGCGTCGAGCTCGATGCTGACGGTCTCCGGCGCGTCGCCCAGTCGCCGGTAACCGTCGCTGACATTGCGTGACCGTCCCCTGGCGTCGACCTCACTGACCCGGACGAACAGGTCGACATTCGGATTGTCGGAACTGTGCGTCAGTTCAATGACGGGGTTTCCGTAAACGTACAAATCGTGGGTCAGGGTCGGGCCGGTGAACGCGAGTACGTCGTCACGCAACGCCAATCGACTGTCGTCGCGATATCCACCGGTCGGCGCGAGCAGCGGCCCGCCGGTGGTGGGCGTCGGGTCGGCCGGGTCATAGCGGAACGTCGCCGGTGGTTGCCGAGTCGGGGCGGCCGTCGGCGCTGCATGGCCCAGGCGCCCGTTGGGTTGCAGAAATAGCGCGCGTTGGTCGGTCTGTGGCGGCCAATCCGACAGATGGCGCCAGCCCTGGCCCGTCACGAAGATCCGCACCGTGCTGGGTCGATGCAGGGTCGGCGCGCCACCCAAGTGGGCGTCAAGCCAGTCCAACGATTCCCGAGCGCTGACAGCCAGCCCTTTGGTGAGCATTTGGGTGTGAGTCCAGGGCCCAATCGTCAGCGCGACGTTCACCCCTCGATTGCGCAAATGCCGGTACTGCTGCAGCGTCTGACCCAGAAAGATGTCCTGCCAGCCGCCTATCAGCAGCACCGGCACCTGCATGCGATCCAACGCGACCGGAAACCGCAGCCGGTCCCAGAACGGGTCGTCGTCCTCGGCGTGCTCCACCCACGATTCGAACCACGGCGCGCCCGCGCCAAGTAGGGCACGGGCCGACTCACCCATCGGCAGTTGACCCAAGGCACGTTTCACCCTGCGCGGGGCGGTGAGCTGGCGGATACCGGCTCGGATGCGGCCGGGGTCTTCCTGATGGGAAACCAGATCGCTCCACCCCAAGAAGTCGTTGATCGTGAACGAGCCGGTGCCCCACACCGAGGCCCTGAAGTCGTGCGGGCCCACGGTGATAACGGCCGCGGCCAACTCGGGCGGCGGGTCCTGCAGCAGCGCCCACTGCGTGAAGCCCAGGTACGACAGTCCGACGGTGCCGAAGCGGCCGGTGAACCAGGGTTGTTGCCGAAGCCACTCGACCGTGTCGGCGCCGTCGGCGGCCTCGTTGACCATGGGCTCGAACTCTCCGGCGGATCCGAAGGTTCCGCGCACACTTTGCAGCACCACGTGGTAGCCGCGAGCGGCATACAGCCTGGCGAAAACCAGCGAGAACGGAAGTTTTCGCCCGTACGGTCCCCGGACCAGCAAGGTGCCGACGGGCTCAGCGGTGGTGGGTGCGTAGTGGTCGGCGACTAGGGCGATCCCGTCCCGCATCGGGACTCGGACGCGGCTAACGGTGTAGCGGCTGCTCGGGCGCGGCAGACCCAACATGCGGCCCAATGCCGTCCCGACTGCGGTGGTCACCTAGAACTTGTAGTAGGGGACGAGGTCGTTGGCCCGCTGCAGGTTGGTCGACGGGCAGTCCACGTCGGGCTCGGAATAGACCGTCGAATAGAACAGCGCCTGCTGGATCACCCCGTAGCTGGTCTTGAAGGCCACCATGCACGAGGCGTACCAGAAGCTGTTGTGATACGTCGGCTTCAAGACCCAGTACTGGGCGGCTCGGTGGCCGGCGATCGTGGTCTCAATCGCGTCGGGGGGCAGAGTCTGGGCGTAGGTGCGCCAAATGATGGGCTCCACGGCCAGCTGGTAGTTGCCCGCGTCGTAGTGGCAGCGCAGCCCCTCCTCGGCTTCGGGCGGGGTGAACGCTAGGCCGAGCCGCTGCACCGCGTCGAAGGGAATGTCGCTGCACGGGTCGAACGGGCTCGGGTCCGTGGTCGCCACGATTGGGCTCTTCATGGTGGTCGACATCGGCTCGGCGGTCGACCGCAACTCGACAGTCTCGCGGTCGGTTGGCGCTGCTGGGACACCCTGCCAGCCCGCAATGCCCACTAAGACCGCTGTGATCAGCGCACCAAGCGCTCCGAGCAGACGCACCTTGGCGAACACGACACCCCCTGGCTTTGGCGGTCCCTTGCCGGGAGTGTACAAGTCGCGTGCCCGCCGCCACAGCGCAACCAGGACGTTAGGGTGGTTAGTCGTGACGAGGCAGGACGGAACCGGCGGGCAGCCGACATTGTGGGCGGTCTCCGATCTGCACACTGGCCACCTCGGCAACAAGCCGGTCACCGAATCGCTGTACCCGTCTTCGCCGGATGACTGGCTGATCGTTGCCGGGGATGTCGCCGAACGCACCGACGAGATCCGGTGGGCCCTGGACGTGCTGCGACGGCGGTTCGCCAAGGTGATCTGGGTGCCCGGCAACCACGAGCTGTGGACCACCAACCGGGATCCGATGCAGATCTTCGGCCGCGCACGCTACGAGTACCTGGTCAATATGTGCGACGAGATGGGCGTTGTCACGCCCGAGCATCCCTTCCCGGTGTGGACCGAGCGGGGCGGCCCGGCCACCATCGTGCCGATGTTTTTGCTGTACGACTACACCTTCCTGCCGCAGGGGGCGACCACCAAGGCCGAGGGTGTTGCCATCGCCAAGGAACGCGGCGTCATCGCCACCGATGAATACCTGCTGTCACCCGAGCCGTACCCCACCCGCGATGCCTGGTGCCGCGAGCGGGTCGCGGCCACCCGCGCCCGACTCGAGGCGCTCGACTGGATGCAACCCACCGTACTGGTGAACCACTTTCCACTCGTGCGAGAACCCTGCGACGCCCTGTACTACCCGGAATTTTCGCTGTGGTGCGGCACCACCAAGACCGCCGACTGGCACACCCGCTACAACGCCGTCTGCTCGGTATACGGCCACCTCCACATTCCGCGGACCACCTGGTATGACGGCGTGCGCTTCGAGGAGGTGTCGGTCGGGTACCCCCGCGAGTGGCGGCGCCGCAAGCCCTACACCTGGCTGCGCCAGGTGTTGCCGGACCCGCAATACGCGCCCGGCTATCTCAATGACTTCGGCGGTCATTTCGTGATCACTCCCGAGATGCGCGCGCAGCACGCCAAGTTTCGGGAACGATTGCAGCAGCGGCAGTCCCGATGACAGCAGGCATGCTAGTGCCATCGGTGTTGCCCGGCACGGTGGTCGACGATCTGGCCTATGCCGAGTTGTATTCCGATCCGCCAGGTCTGGCGCCGCTGCCGGAAGAGGAGCCGTTGATCGCCAAGTCGGTCGCCAAGCGGCGCAACGAGTTCATCACCGTCCGGCACTGCGCCCGAATCGCGCTGCGAGAGCTGGGAGTGCCGCCGGTGCCGATCCTCAAGGGCGACAAGGGAGAACCGTGCTGGCCCGACGGTGTGGTGGGCAGTCTCACGCACTGCACCGGGTACCGCGGCGCGGTGGTCGGGCGCAATGCCGCGGTGCGTTCCGTGGGGATCGACGCCGAACCGCACGATGTGTTGCCGGACGGCGTGCTGGACGCGATCAGCCTGCCGGTGGAGCGCACTGAAATGCCTCGCACGATGCCGGCGGGGCTGCATTGGGACCGAATCTTGTTCTGCGCCAAGGAGGCAACGTACAAGGCGTGGTTCCCGCTGACCAACAGGTGGCTTGGGTTCGAAGACGCGCACATCATGTTCGAAGCCGACAGCTCGACGAGCGGCCGTTTTGTGTCCCGCATCCTGATCGACCCGTCCGCGGTGTCGGGTCCGCCGCTACGCGCGTTGGCAGGGCGATGGTCGGTCGAGCGCGGACTGGTGCTAACCGCCATCGTGCTATGAGCGCTCCTGGCCCCGGCATCGTCGTTGTCGACAAGCCTTCCGGGATGACCAGTCACGACGTGGTGGGGCGGTGTCGCCGAATCTTTGCCACCCGCAGGGTAGGCCACGCAGGCACGCTGGACCCGATGGCCACCGGCGTGCTCGTGATCGGCATCGACCGCGCCACGAAGATCCTCGGCCTGTTGACGGCGGCCTCCAAGTCGTATGTCGCCACCATCCGCCTGGGCCAGTCGACCTCCACCGAGGACGCCGAAGGTGAACTGCTGCAATCGGTCTCGGCTGAGCATGTCACAAATGAGGCGATCGCCGCTGCGGTCGACGGATTGCGTGGCGACATCCGACAGGTGCCGTCGGCGGTGAGCGCGATCAAGGTCGGCGGTCGCCGCGCCTACCAGCTGGCCCGCCAGGGCCACGCCGTCGAACTCGAATCCCGGCCGGTACATGTCGACCGGTTCGACGTGCTGGCCGCGCGCCGTGGAGCTGGCGTCATAGATCTCGATGTCGAAGTCGACTGCTCGTCGGGAACCTATATCCGCGCGCTGGCTCGCGATCTCGGCGACGCGCTTGGGGTGGGCGGTCACTTGACGTCGCTGCGGCGCACTCGCGTCGGCCGCTTCGATCTGGACCAGGCGGTGTCCCTCGGCCAGCTGGCCGAGCTGCCGCGGCTGAGCCTGAGCCTCGACGAAACCTGCCTGTTGATGTTTCCGCGCCGCGACCTGACTAGCGAGGAAGCCGACGCCGCCGCCAACGGCCGGTCCCTACCGCCGGCCGGGATCGACGGCGTCTACGCGGCTACCGATGCGGACAGCCGGGTGATCGCACTGTTGCGAGACGAGGGCCCGCGGACCAAATCGGTAGTGGTGATCCGCCCAGCCACGCTGTGAGGCAGACTGGGTGAGGGTCGCTCGCAAGGCATTCGAAAGGGGCAATGATGCCTAATAAGGTCTATGTCGTCGGCGTTGGGATGACGAAGTTCGAGAAGCCGGGCCGCCGCGAAGGCTGGGACTACCCGCAGATGGCCAAGGAGTCCGGCAGCAAAGCGCTCACGGACGCCGGGATCGACTACACCGAGATCGAACAGGGTTACGTCGGCTACGTCGCGGGCGATTCCACGTCCGGGCAGCGGGCCCTTTACGAACTCGGCATGACGGGCATCCCGATCGTCAACGTCAACAACAACTGCTCCACAGGCTCCACGGCGCTGTTCCTGGGTGCGCAGGCCATTCGCGGCGGACTGGCCGATTGCGTGCTGGCGCTGGGCTTCGAGAAGATGCAGCCTGGGGCCCTGCAGGGTGGCGCCACCGACCGGGAGTCTCCGATGGGCAAGCACGTCAAGGCGTTGGCCGAGATCGACGAATTTGCCTTTCCGGTGGCGCCGTGGATGTTCGGGGCGGCCGGTCGCGAGCACATGAAGAAATACGGCACCACCGCGGAGCATTTCGCGAAGATCGGGCTCAAGAACCACAAACACTCGGTCAACAACCCGTACGCGCAGTTCCAGGACGAGTACACCCTCGACGACATCCTGGCCGCGAAGATGATCTCCGACCCCCTCACCAAACTGCAGTGCTCGCCCACCTCCGACGGCTCGGCCGCGGTGGTGCTCGCCAGTGAGGACTACGTAGCCAACCACAACCTGGCCGGGCAGGCGGTGGAGATCGTCGGGCAGGCGATGACCACCGACTTCGCCTCCACGTTCGACGGCAGTGCCCGCAACATCATCGGATACGACATGAATGTGCAAGCCGCCCAACGAGTTTACGAACAGTCCGGGCTCGGCCCCGAGGACTTCCAAGTGATCGAGCTGCATGATTGCTTCTCCGCCAACGAGTTGCTGCTTTACGAGGCGCTGGGCCTGTGCGGGGAGGGCGAGGCGCCCAAGCTGATCGACGAGAACCAGACCACCTACGGCGGACGCTGGGTGGTGAACCCGTCCGGTGGTCTGATCTCCAAGGGACACCCGCTGGGCGCCACCGGTTTGGCGCAATGCTCCGAACTGACCTGGCAGCTGCGCGGTGCCGCCGACAAGCGCCAGGTCGACAACGTCACCGCGGCGCTGCAACACAACATCGGACTCGGTGGGGCCGCCGTCGTCACCGCCTACCAGCGCGCCGAACGCTGATGATCGAGTGGTCCGAAACCGACCTGATGGTGCGCGACACCGTGCGCCAGTTCATCGACAAAGAAATTCGGCCGTATCTGGACGAATTGGAAACTGGTGCACTGTCGCCATATCCGATCATGCGCAAGCTGTTCAGCCAGTTCGGTCTGGACGTGCTGATCGGCGAACAGGTCAAGACGATGCTGGACCGCGAGCGTGCCGAGCTAGCCGGGCAGACATCGGTCGAAAAGCTGGAAAACGCAAGCGGTTTCGGCATGGGTTCCCAAGCTTCGATGGCCGCGGTGCTGGTGTCCGAACTCGCCGGAGTCAGCATCGGGTTGCTGAGCACGGTCGCCGTCAGCCTCGGGCTGGGGGCGGCGACCATCATGAGCCGCGGCACGCTGGCCCAGAAGGAGCGCTGGCTGCCCCAGCTGGTGACGCTGGAAAAGATTGCGGCGTGGGCGATCACGGAGCCGGACTCCGGCTCGGATGCGTTCGGCGGCATGAAAACCTATGTCAGACGAGACGGTGCGGACTATATCCTCAACGGGCAGAAGACCTTCATCACCAATGGGCCCTACGCCGACCTGCTGGTGGTCTACGCCAAACTCGATGACGGAGACCCAACGGTGGACCGCCGCAACCGGCCGGTGCTCGTCTTCGTGCTCGATGCGGGCATGCCGGGTTTGACGCAGGGCAAGCCGTTCAAGAAGATGGGCATGATGTCGTCGCCGACCGGTGAATTGTTCTTCGACAACGTGCGGCTGACCCCGGACCGCCTGCTGGGCGAGGACGAACGGCACTCCGAGGGCGACGGCCGCGACAGCGCCCGCGGCAATTTCGCCGTCGAACGTCTCGGGGTGGCCTTGATGGCGTTGGGCATCATCAACGAATGTCACCGGCTATGTGTGGATTACGCAAAGTCGCGAACGTTGTGGGGCCGCAATATCGGGCAGTTCCAACTGATCCAGCTCAAGCTGGCCAAAATGGAAATCGCCCGGATCAACGTGCAGAACATGGTCTTTCAGACCATCGAGCGGCTCAAGGCCGGCAAGGAACCGACGTTGGCCGAGGCTTCGGCGATCAAGCTGTACTCCTCGGAGGCCGCTACCGACGTCGCAATGGAGGCCGTTCAATTGTTCGGCGGCAATGGCTATATGGCCGAGTACCGGGTCGAGCAGCTCGCGCGCGACGCAAAGTCGTTGATGATCTACGCCGGCAGCAACGAGGTACAGGTCACTCATATCGCTAAGGGGCTGTTGGCCGATCCAGCTTCGCGAGCGTAACGCCACTGCGAAAAACGTGGCGAGATTTCGCAGCCACGTTACGCTCGCGGCACCGTAACCGGGTTAGGCGACGACCCAGATCGCCCGCGCCGCCGGGCTGCCCAAGTCGACGGTCTCCGCGGCCCCGTTGTCGGATTCGATCGCAACCGAGATCATGCCGGCGAACTCGCGGCGCGCCAGGACCCGGAAGCGTGAGTCCAGGTTGATTCCGACGGTGTCGAAATACCGCAGCATTTCCGGGTCGGCATCGGAAATGCGGGCCACGGTCCCGGTGTCGCCGTCGGTGCAGGCCCACAGCTGACGCGCCGGCGGTGTCGGCACCTGCCCGTCGGAGGCCGGGATCGGGTCGCCGTGCGGATCACGTTGCGGGAACCCCAGCTTGGCGTCGATCCGGGCGATCAGACGATCGGAGACCGCGTGCTCGAGCACCTCGGCCTCGTCGTGCACCTCATCCCAGCCGTAGCCGAGTTCGTTGACCAGGAAGGTCTCCAACAGCCGATGCCGGCGCACCATCGCCAGCGCCGCTTGCCGTCCGGAGTCGGTCAACGTCACCGCCCCATACTTCTCGTGGTCAACCAAGCCCTGCTCGGCGAGTTTGCGGATGGACTCCGAGGCGGTACTGGCGGACACCCCGATCTTCTCGGCCAGCATCTTGGTGCTGACTTTGTCCCGCGACCATTCCTGTGCGGTCCAAATGACCTTGAGGTAGTCCTGGGCAACCGGGGTAAGACCGCCCCGCTCTTCGTCAGCCCTCACAAACAGAAAGTTTAGGCAACGCGGGTCCGGCACGCCGCACCGCGCCGTAGGCTTGCGGACGTGCAGCGGTGGCGTGGTCAGGACGAGATTCCTACCGACTGGGGCAGATGCGTGCTCACGGTTGGGGTCTTCGATGGCGTGCACCGCGGACATGCGGAGCTGATCGCCCACGCGGTCAAAGCCAGCCGCGCGCGAGACGTGCCGTCCGTGCTGATGACGTTCGACCCGCATCCAATGGAAGTGGTCTATCCCGGCAGTCATCCGGCGCAGTTGACCACGCTCACCCGCCGTGCCGAGCTGGTCGAAGAGCTGGGTATCGACGTGTTTCTGGTGATGCCGTTCACCACCGATTTCATGAAGCTCACGCCGGAGCGCTACATCCACGAGCTGCTGGTGGAGCACCTGCACGTGGTGGAGGTCGTGGTGGGTGCGAACTTCACCTTCGGCAAGAAGGCGGCGGGCAACGTCGATACCCTGCGCCAGGCCGGCGAACGGTTCGGGTTCGCGGTCGAGGGGATGTCGTTGGTGTCCGAGCACCACAGCAACGAGACCGTGACGTTCTCTTCCACCTACATCCGGTCGTGCGTGGACGCGGGCGACGTGATGGCCGCCACCGAAGCACTGGGCCGCCCGCATCGCGTCGAAGGCGTTGTGATCCGCGGTTATGGGCGAGGAGCCGAGTTGGGTTATCCCACCGCGAATGTGGCGCCGCCGATGTACTCGGCCATTCCTGCCGACGGCGTGTATGCGGCCTGGTTCACCGTGCTGGGGCACGCGCCGGTGCCCGGCACTATCGTCCCGGGTGAGCGCTACCAGGCCGCGGTGTCCGTCGGCACCAATCCAACCTTCTCCGGGCGCACCCGCACGGTCGAGGCGTTCGTGCTGGACAGCAACGCCGACCTATACGGCCAGCATGTGGCCCTGGATTTCGTGGCGCGTATCCGCGGGCAGAGAAAGTTCGACTCGGTCCGCGATCTGGTCACAGCGATCGGCACCGACATCGACCGGACCCGCGCCCTGCTGGCGTGATGTGTCTGACAAAGCGATGCGCTGCTAGACTGCCCGACGACATCGGCGCGTGCTGCGGTTCGCGGTGGCCGTGCCGTGAAATCTGATCGCGGACCAATTGATGGAGATGTTTCGTGGCGCTGACTGCCGAGCAGAAAAAGGAGATTCTGAACTCCTACGGCCTGCATGAGACCGACACCGGATCCCCGGAGGCGCAGATTGCGCTGCTGACCAAGCGGATCGCCGACCTAACCGAGCACCTCAAGGTGCACAAGCACGACCATCACTCACGGCGCGGGTTGCTGCTGCTGGTTGGGCGCCGCAAGCGGTTGGTCAAATACCTCACGCAGGTAGATGTGGAGCGGTACCGCTCGCTCATTGAGCGGCTGGGCCTGCGTCGCTGACCATCGGCGCGATGCGCGCCCTACTGCTGGCCATGGTTATGGCCTTCGTGGGATTGACCGGGTGCTCGACGGCGACCAACAGCACCAATGTCGTCGATTTCAAGGTGGGGGAATGTCTCAAGCTGGGTGGCACGCCGGACCGGCCGAAGGCCACCAAGGCGACGTGTGGTAGCCGGGCCTCGAACTTCAAGGTCGTCGCCGCGTTCCAGGGAACAGGCGACCGCGCACAATGCCCGACCGACGTCGACTCGTCCTATTCGATGCACAACGCGGTCAGCGGTGTCAACAACACGGTTTGCTTGGACATCGATTGGGTGATCGGCGGTTGCATGAGCGTCGACCCGCACCACACCACCGACCCGTTCCGGGTGGACTGCAACGACGGATCGGTGCCGCATCGACAGCGGGCCACCCAGATCCTGACCGACCTCGATCCTCCCGTCACCGTCGACCAGTGCGCCAGCGGCCTGGGCTATACCTACACCCAGCGGCGGTTCGTGGTGTGCGTCGAGAACGTCTCCGGCTAGTTCTCGCAAAACGGTGACGTAGCCCGTGTAGAGTGGGGACGTCCTGGGCCGGATCGGTCCAGCAAATGGTGCGGTGCGCGCAGATCCGCGCGTGGCGTTCCAGCGAGTCACTATGCACGTTCAAGGGTGCAGCCCAGCCTGTATCGGGCGGTCCTCGGTAGTGGCTGCCGGGCTCCCCGGATCCGGGTTAGGTCGGCCGCTTCGATCGATGGCCGTAGCCGCATTCAGGTTCGCTCGTAGGGAAGCTCTGGGTTTTCGAGTGACGATGCGAAACAGCCAAATAACCCAGAGAGGCGGCACGGACACCCATGTCTGCAGCTGAAATTGAAGAAGGCGTATTCGAATCGACCGCCACCATCGACAACGGGAGCTTCGGCACCCGCGTCGTCCGTTTCGAGACCGGCCGGTTGGCGTTGCAGGCGGCCGGTGCGGTGGTCGCCTACCTCGACGAAGAAAATATGCTGCTGTCGGCAACCACCGCCAGCAAGAGCCCCAAGGAACACTTCGACTTCTTCCCGCTGACGGTCGATGTCGAGGAGCGGATGTACGCCGCCGGCCGCATCCCCGGGTCGTTCTTCCGTCGTGAAGGCCGGCCGTCCACGGACGCGATCCTGACCTGCCGGCTCATCGACCGCCCGCTGCGCCCGTCGTTCGTTGACGGCCTGCGCAACGAGATCCAGATCGTGGTGACGATTCTGAGCCTGGACCCCAACGACCTCTATGACGTGCTGGCGATCAATGCCGCGTCGGCGTCCACCCAGCTGGGCGGGCTGCCGTTCTCCGGCCCCATCGGGGGTGTGCGGGTCGCGCTCATCGACGGCACCTGGGTTGCTTTCCCCACGGTCGAGCAAATCGAGCGCGCCGTGTTCGACATGGTGGTGGCGGGCCGGATTGTCGGCGATGCCGACAAAAAAGACGTCGCCATCATGATGGTTGAGGCCGAGGCCACCGAAAACGTCATCGAGCTCGTCGAAGGCGGTGCCCAGGCACCGACGGAAACCGTGGTGGCCCAGGGCCTCGAAGCGGCCAAGCCGTTCATCGCCGCGCTCTGCACCGCGCAGCAGGAGCTCGCGGACGCCGCCGCCAGGCCGGCCGGTGAGTACCCGACGTTCCCCGACTACGGCGAAGACGTGTACTACTCGGTCGCCTCGGTGGCCACCGACGAGCTAAGCGCCGCCCTGACCATCGGCGGCAAGGCCGAACGCGAACAGCGCACCGACGAGATCAAGACACAGGTTGTCGAGAGGCTCGCCGACAGCTACGAGGGTCGTGAGAAGGAGATCGGCGCCGCGTTCCGCTCGTTGACCAAGAAGCTGGTTCGGCAGCGCATCCTCACCGACCATTTCCGCATCGACGGCCGCGGCATCACCGACATCCGCGCATTGTCGGCCGAGGTCGCCGTAGTCCCACGCGCCCACGGCAGCGCGCTGTTCGAGCGCGGCGAAACCCAGATCCTCGGCGTGACCACCCTCGACATGGTGAAGATGGCCCAGCAGATCGACTCGCTCGGGCCGGAAACGTCGAAGCGGTACATGCACCACTACAACTTCCCGCCCTTCTCCACCGGAGAAACCGGCCGCGTCGGTTCGCCCAAGCGGCGTGAGATCGGCCACGGGGCGCTGGCCGAGCGGGCTCTGGTGCCGGTGCTGCCCAGCATCGAGGACTTCCCCTACGCGATCCGCCAGGTATCGGAGGCCCTGGGCTCCAACGGCTCGACATCGATGGGATCGGTGTGCGCGTCCACGTTGGCCCTGCTCAACGCCGGCGTGCCGATCAAGGCGCCGGTGGCCGGCATCGCAATGGGCCTGGTATCTGACGACGTCGAAACTGACGGTGGGACCGAGCGTCGCTTTGTGACCCTGACCGACATCCTGGGCGCCGAAGACGCGTTCGGCGACATGGACTTCAAGTGCGCCGGCACCAAGGACTTCGTCACCGCGTTGCAACTGGACACCAAGCTCGACGGGATCCCCTCAAAGGTGCTAGCCGGTGCTCTCGAACAAGCCCGAGATGCTCGACTGACCATCCTGGACGTCATGGCCGAGGCCATCGACTCACCCGACGAGATCAGCCCGTACGCGCCGCGGGTGACCACCATCAAGGTTCCGGTGGACAAGATCGGTGAGGTCATTGGACCCAAGGGCAAGGTCATCAACGCGATCACCGAAGAGACCGGCGCGCAAATCTCGATCGAAGACGACGGCACCGTGTTCGTCGGCGCCACCGACGGGCCGTCAGCGCAGGCCGCGATCGACAGGATCAACGCCATCGCCAACCCGCAGCTGCCTACGGTAGGGGAGCGGTTCCTCGGAACGGTAGTCAAGACAACCGATTTCGGCGCGTTCGTGTCATTGCTGCCCGGGCGCGACGGTCTGGTGCATATCTCCAAGCTCGGCAAGGGCAAGCGCATCGCAAAGGTCGAGGACGTCGTCAACGTTGGTGACAAGCTCCGGGTAGAGATCGCCGACATCGACAAGCGCGGCAAGATCTCGCTGGTCCTCGTGGATGACGAAGAGAACGCGGCTCCCGCAGCACCAGCCGATGCCGCGACGGTCAGCAGCTGACCCAGGGGCTGCTCCGGCAGTGCGTCGCACCACACTGCCCGGCGGCCTGCGGGTAGTCACCGAATACCTCCCAGCGGTGCGCTCGGCGTCAGTCGGTGTCTGGGTTGGGGTGGGATCGCGCGACGAGGGCGCCACGGTAGCCGGGGCCGCGCATTTCCTCGAACATTTGCTGTTCAAGTCCACGCCAACCCGCACTGCCGTGGACATCGCGCAAGCGATGGACGCCGTAGGCGGGGAGCTGAACGCATTCACCGCCAAGGAACACACCTGCTACTACGCCCATGTGCTCGACAGCGACCTCGAGCTGGCTGTCGACCTGGTTGCCGACGTGGTGCTCAACGGTCGCTGCGCCGTCGACGATGTCGAGCTGGAACGTGACGTTGTCCTTGAAGAGATTGCGATGCGCGACGACGACCCCGAGGACGCGCTCGCGGACATGTTCTTGACGGCGTTGTTTGGTGATCACCCGGTGGGCCGTCCGGTGATCGGCAGCGCGCAATCGGTGGCGGCGATGACACGAGCCCAATTGCACTCGTTTCACATGCGGCGCTACACACCGGAGCGGATGGTCGTGGCGGTGGCCGGCAATGTCGACCACGACGAGGTGGTCGCGTTGGTGCGCGAGCATTTCGGGCCCCGTTTGGTCCGCGGGCGCAAGCCCGCGGCACCGCGAAAGGGATCCGGACGGGTGAACGGCTATCCCGGGTTGACGGTAGGTAATCGGGACGCCGAGCAGACCCATGTATCGATGGGTGTCCGCACGCCCGGGCGCGGCTGGGAGCATCGCTGGGCGCTGTCGGTGCTGCATACCGCGCTGGGTGGCGGCCTGAGCTCGCGCTTGTTTCAAGAGGTCCGCGAGTCCCGCGGACTGGCCTACTCGGTCTACTCGGCGCTGGACATCTTCGCTGACAGCGGGGCACTCTCGATTTATGCCGCTTGCCTGCCCGAACGTTTCGCTGATGTCATGCGGGTTACCAGCGAGGTGTTGGAATCGGTGGCACGCGACGGCATAACCGAGGCGGAATGCCGGATTGCCAAGGGATCGCTACGGGGTGGGCTGGTGCTCGGGTTAGAGGATTCCAGCTCCCGGATGAGCCGGCTGGGCCGCAGCGAGTTGAACTATGGCGCGCACCGCACTATCGAGCACACCTTGCGGCAAATTGAGCGGGTTACCGTCGAGGAGGTCAACGCGGTGGCCAGCCGCCTGCTGAGCAAGCGGTACGGTGCCGCTGTCCTCGGTCCCTACAGCTCGAAACGTTCACTGCCGCAACAACTTCGAGCGATGGTAAGTTAAGCCGATGGTACTGGGCTTCTGGGATATCGCGGTGCCCATCGTCGGTGCCCCGATGGCTGGCGGCCCAAGCACCCCCGCGCTGGCTGCGGCGGTGTCGAACGCCGGCGGCCTGGGCTTCGTCGCCGGCGGCTACGTAACTGCGGAGCAGTTCGCCAAAGATATCGCCGCCGCGCGCGCCGCGACCACGGGCCCCATCGGAGCCAATCTGTTTGTGCCTCAACCCAGCGTCGCCGATTGGGTGCAGCTCGAGTACTACGCGGAAGAACTCGAAGAGGTCGCCGAGTTCTACCGTGTCGAGGTGGGCCATCCAACCCACGGTGACGACGATGAGTGGGAACGCAAGCTCGAAGTGGTGGCCGATGTGCGCCCGGAGGTGGTGTCCTTCACCTTCGGGGCACCACCGCCGGATGTCATTCGCCGGTTGAGCGCGCTGGGACTGTTGGTGTCGATCACCGTGACATCGGCCTACGAGGCCGGGGTGGCCATTGCGGCCGGCGCCGACAGCTTGGTGGTTCAAGGCCCGGCGGCGGGCGGGCACCGCGGCACCTTCGCGCCCGACATGGAGCCCGGCGAGGAGTCGCTGCACCAGCTGCTCGACCGCATCGGCAGCACGCACGACGTTCCGCTGATCGCGGCCGGCGGCCTGGGCACCGCGGAGGCCGTCGCCGCCGTGCTGCGCAGGGGTGCGGTGGCCGCGCAGGTTGGTACCGCACTGCTGCTTGCCGACGAAGCGGGCACCAACTTGCCCCACCGTCAAGCCTTGAAGAATCCCGAATTCGACTCCACCCTGGTTACCCGTGCCTTCTCCGGCCGGTATGCGCGCGGTCTAGCCAACAACTTCACTCGCCTGCTCGACCATGTGGCGCCGCTGGGCTATCCCGAGGTCAACCAGATGACGAAGCCGATACGGGCGGCGGCGATCCAGGCCGAGGACCCGCACGGAACCAACCTCTGGGCGGGAACCGCCTACCGCGAGGCCCGCCCCGGGCCGGCTGCCGACATCGTCGCGTCACTGACTCCCGACCCGCGTGCGCTGTAGCGCCTGCAGTTTCCCGTCGAAAGTGGTTGTCAGGCCAGCACGCACGCCGGGTCGGTGAACGGCAAGCCCAGGTCGGCGGCCACTCGTTCGGACAGCACCGCGCCTGCATGCGTTGAAAGGCCGCTAGCTAACGCGGGATCGGACCGGCAGGCCGCTTGCCAGCCTTGATCGGCGAGCTTGAGCACGTACGGCATCGTCGCGTTGGTCAGCGCAAAGGTCGATGTCTTGGGCACTGCGCTGGGCATATTCGCCACACAGTAGAAGAGGGTGTCGTGCACGGCGAATGTTGGGTCATCGTGCGTGGTAGGCCGCGAATCCTCGAAGCAACCGCCCTGGTCGATCGAGATATCCACCAGTACAGCACCTGGTTTCATTTGTGCGACAAGCGAATTCGGGATCAGCTTGGGAGCTTTGGCGCCGGGCACCAGGACGGCTCCGATCACCAGGTCGGCACGTTTGACGGCACCTTCGAGCTCGTACGCTGACGAGTAGCGGGTGCTGATGCGGCCGCCGAACTCCGCATCAAGTAGCCGAAGTTTGTTGATGTTGACGTCGAGAACCCGGACGGAGGACCCCATGCCGCTGGCGACCCGGGCAGCGTTGTAGCCCGCCGTGCCGCCGCCGATCACCACGACGTCGGCGGGCTTGACGCCGGGCACCCCGCCCATGAGGACACCGCGCCCACCGTGGGTCCGCATTAGGTGGTAGGCCCCGACCTGAGCGGAGAGCCGACCGGCAACCTCGCTCATCGGGGCCAGCAATGGCAATGCGCCGTCGTCGGTCTGGACGGTCTCGTAGGCGATTGACGTTGCGCCGGAAGCCAATAGCGCATCGGTGCAGGGTCGTGAAGCGGCCAGATGCAGGTAGGTGAATAGCGTCTGCCCGGCGTGCAAATAGCCGTACTCGGGCGGCATAGGTTCCTTGACCTTGAGCACCAGGTCGGCCTCGGACCACACCTGTTGGGCGGTACTGGCCAGTTGGGCGCCCGCCGCCTTGAACTTCGCATCGGTGATCGCCGAGCCTTCTCCCGCGCCGGCCTGGATCACCACCTCATGGCCGCGATGGGTCAACGCGGCGACGCCTGCCGGGGTGATGGCCACCCGGAACTCGTTGTTTTTGGTCTCGGTAGGAACGCCAATGTGCATGACCTCAAGTGTGAAGAACATTCGAAAATCTTGCAAACTAGGTGATGATCATTTCGATATAGTTGGGTATGCCTGATAATTCAACGGAAGCAACGGGGCGCTCCAGCGGCTCGCCGAAGGATGTTCGGCAGGTTGAGCTTGATGACGTGGATCGCACCATCTTGAGCGTGCTGCACGGCGATGCCCGGATCACCAACAACGCGCTCGCGCAGTCGGTCGGGATCGCGCCGTCAACGTGTCATGGCCGGGTCAAGCGGTTGGTCGACCTCGGTGTGATTCGCGGGTTCTACACCGACATCGACCCGGTCGCGGTGGGGTTGCGGCTGCAGGCGATGATTGCGGTCAATCTGCAGTCCAGCGCTCGCGGCAAGATTCGCAGCTTCATTCAGCAGATCCGGCGTAGGCGCCAGGTGATGGACGTGTATTTCCTCGCCGGTGCAAACGATTTCATCCTGCATGTGGCGGCCCGCGACACCGAGGACCTGCGTTCGTTTGTGGTCGACAATCTCAACGCTGACGCCGACGTCGCAGGCACTCAGACATCGCTGATTTTCGAGCATCTGCGCGGGGCCGCACCCATCTAAGTGCTGGCTATGATCAGCCAATGACCGAGCTTTCTGGGCCGTCTGTGACGGCAACGGTGCAGATCGACGCCAGTCCCGATTTCGTGTACGGGTTGATCACCGACCTGCCGACACTGGCAACGCTGGCCGAGGAGGCGGTGGCGATGGAGTTGCGCAAGGGTGACGCCGTTGCTCCGGGGGCCGTGTTCGTTGGCCATAACGAGAGCGGCAAGCGGCGCTGGACCACCAGGTGCACCGTCACCGACGCCGAGCCGGGTCGCGTCTTCGCGTTCGATGTGCGCCACACCGTCGTCCCGATCTCCCGCTGGCAATACGACATCACCGCGGCCGACGGCGGTTGCCGGGTCACCGAAAGCACGTGGGACCGGCGGCCCGGCTGGCTTCGCAAGGTTGCCAAGCTCGCCACCGGCGTCCCCGATCGCGCCGCCGCCAACGCCGAGCACATTCGGCTGACGTTGCAGCGCCTCAAGCAACGCGCCGAAACCGGATAGCGATTCCCGCAGGAGGCAAGGGGGCCCCGATGAGCACCGTCGACGACCGAGCGGTTGGTCCGCACTCGAACGAATCCAGCGCCGCCGACCACGAGCGTCTTGTCCTCGAGGCCCGTGATGTCGAGTTCGACTGGGCGAACCTGCCGTTTCACTATGTGCCCAACGAGCCGTTGGCCACCCACGTGCTCAACGTCTTGCACCTGCTGCTGCCAGCGGGCGAGGAGTTCTTTGTCGAGGTGTTCAAGAAGACGCTGCCGTTGATCAAGGATGATCAACTGCGCCTAGACGTGCAGGGATTCATCGGCCAGGAGGCAATGCATTCCCAGGCGCACTCGGGAGTGCTCGCCCATTTCGATGCCCAGGGTATCGACGTGACGCCGTTCACCGACCAGGCAAAGTGGCTCTTCGACAAACTGCTGGGGGAAAGGCCGCGGTGGAGCCTGCGACGGCAACACAGCTGGTTGCTTGAGCAGGTTTCGTTCATCGCCGCCATCGAGCACTACACCGCCGTGTTGGGCGAGTGGATCCTTAATTCCCCGCAGCTCGATGTGGTTGGCGCCGACCCGGTGATGCTGGACATGCTCCGGTGGCATGGAGCAGAAGAAGTCGAGCACAAGGCGGTGGCCTTCGACACCATGAAACATCTGCGCGCCGGGTACTGGCGCCAAGTACGCACTCAGTTGGCGGTCTCGCCGGTGATGTTGCTGTTGTGGATTCGCGGAGTGCGGTTCATGTACTCAGTGGATCCCTACCTGCCGCCGGGGGCCAAGCCGCGCTGGCGGGATTACTTCCGCGCAGCACGTCGGGGTCTCGTCCCCGGGCCGCTGCGATTGGCGCGGGTTGTCGGCGACTACTACAAGCCGGGCTTTCACCCGTCACAGCTGGGTGGGCTGGGATTGGCCGTCGACTACCTTGCCGTCTCACCGGCCGCCCGCGCTTCGCACTGACCTATGGATTGCGCTGTGCCGGACAGCATTTGGACGAGTAGGCCCGCGGACCTGTATGGCCGCCGCGAGCGGGACCGCTTCGCCACCGCATTGTGGGGTATCCGTGTGTTGTTCGGAGGCTTCGCCTCTGCCTCGCGGTGGAGGCCGTCACGGGTGGCGCCGGTGCGGCGGACGCACCGCGCCACGGTCATCGAACGCAACTTGGTGGCGCCGGACGTGGTGGCGCTGAGGTTGGCCGATCCAGACGGCGGACTGCTCCCTTCCTGGACGCCCGGCGGGCACATTGACGTGCAGCTGCCCTCGGGCCGGCGCCGGCAGTACTCGCTGTGCGGTGCGCCGGGCCGGCGCACCGACTACCGCATCGCCATCCGCCGCATTGACGACGGCGGCGGCGGCTCGAGAGAGATGCATGAGGCCTACGACGTAGGGGACACTCTCGCGTTCGAGGGACCGCGCAATGCGTTCTATCTGGGAGACGAGCAGGATGTGCTGTTCGTGATTGGCGGCATCGGGATCACGCCGGTGCTGCCGATGATCCAGGTGGCTGCGCAGCGCGGAATCGATTGGCGCGCAATCTATGCCGGCCGCAGCCGCGAATACATGCCGTTGCTGGACGAGCTGATTTCGGTAGCGCCCGATCGGGTCACGATATGGGCCGACGACGAGCATGGCCGGTTCGCCAGCATCGACGAGCTGCTGGCCGGTGCCGGGCCGGCGACTGCCGTTTATGTGTGCGGGCCGACGGCCATGCTGGAGGCGGTCCGGTTGGCCCGCGACAAACACGCCGGCGCGCCACTGCACTACGAGCGGTTCAGTCCGCCGCCGGTAAACGACGGCATTCCGTTCGAGCTGGAACTCGCGCGGTCGGGGCACGTTCTCAGGATTCCGGCGAACCGGTCGGCGCTTGGCGTCATGCTGGACCGGGATCCAACGACCGCCTACTCGTGCCAGCAGGGGTTCTGCGGGACGTGCAAGGTCAAAGTGCTTGCCGGGCAAGTCGATCGCCGTGGCCGCACCGTGGAGGGCGATGACGAGATGCTGGTCTGTGTGTCGCGGGCGAAGAGCGGCCGGGTGGTCATCGACGCTTAAGCCGGTAACCCACGTGGGGCACGCTCACACCGGGTAGTGGCTTCCAGGTGTAGGTTCTGCCGTCGAGCTCGAAGTGTTTCTTCTCGTAGAAGCTGCGCGCCTTGTGGTTCTTCTCCGCGCACCACAGGATCACGTCGTCCGACGGGTTCGAGTGCAGGGCTTTGTTGAGCAATCGGCCTCCGATGCCGTGCCGTTGGCTTTCCTCTGCGATGTACAGGGCATCGACTTGCACGTCACTTGGATTTGTGGTGTCCGGTCCGTACATGGTCATACCCAATGTGTGGCCGCGGCACTCGGCAATCCACATCTTCCAGCCGCGGCGGCTCAGCGTTTGCGGGTAGAACTCGGTGGCCCACCGATTCGGCTGAGCGAGCATGTCGAGTAGATGCGCCGCCAGGATTCCGGACCAGGACTGCCGCCAAACCGGGTAGTGCATCGCGACGACCTTTGGGAAATCGATCGGTTTGGCTTCACGGATCCGGATGTCGCGGGACTTCACATGGGCAAGCCTATGGGCCCGCCCGATCCTCGTCGTTGAAAAGGCGTTCCGGGTGGTGGTAGTCGTTGGTGCGCACTCCGCGGTCCAAGTGCGGGGGCGGTATCCACTTGGTGCGTTGCTCAGCAGTGCCGCTATCGAACTCATATTCGAATTGTATTGCGGTGGGATCCGACATCAACCACGAGCAAGACGCGTGCTGTGGATGAACGGCCCACTGTGGATATCTGCGACCGGGCTAGGCTTCCCCCATGCGGGTAGGCGTGCTGGGGGCCAAAGGCAAAGTGGGATCAACGATGGTGGCGGCGGTGCAGGCCGCCGCGGATCTGACCCTGTCCGCCGAGGTGGATGCCGGTGATCCGCTGAGCTTGCTCACCGATGGAGGCACTGAAGTTGTCATCGACTTCACCCACCCGGACGTGGTGATGGGCAATCTGGAGTTTTTGATAGTCAACGGAATTCATGCCGTGGTCGGCACCACTGGCTTCACCGCCGAACGTCTAGGCCAGCTGGAATCATGGCTCGCCGGCAACCCAAAGACCTCAGTGCTGATCGCGCCGAACTTCGCCATCGGCGCGGTGCTGTCCATGCATTTCGCCAAGCAGGCCGCTCCGTTCTTCGACTCGGCAGAGGTCATCGAGCTACATCACCCATACAAGGCAGACGCCCCCTCGGGCACGGCTGCGCGCACCGCAAGACTGATCGCTGACGCGCGAAAAGGATTGCCACCCAATCCCGATGCCACCAGCACCAGCCTGCCTGGGGCCCGCGGCGCCGACGTCGACGGCATCCCGGTGCACGCCGTGCGGCTGGCCGGGCTGGTCGCCCACCAGGAGGTGCTCTTCGGGACCGAGGGGGAGACGCTGACCATCCGCCACGACAGCCTGGACCGAACCTCCTTTGTGCCAGGTGTGCTGTTGGCCGTCCGCCGCATCCGCGAACGCCCCGGCCTGACCGTAGGTCTCGAGGCATTGCTCAACTTGCAATGACGACGACCGTGCGCATCCAGTTGCTAATCGCCTTCATGTGCGTCGCGCTGCTGGCGTACTTTGTGATGCTCGGTCGCCTCGCCGTCGCGATGATCGGCTCGGGCCGGGTCGCCGCCGTCGGGCTGGGGTTGGCGCTGCTGATCATGCCCTTCATCGGGTTGTGGGCCATGATCGCGACTCTGCGCGCCGGATTCGCGCACCAGAGGCTGGCGCGTCTCATCGCCGAAGACGGGATGGAACTCGATACCAGCGCGCTGCCGCGACGCCCGTCGGGGCGAATTCAGCAAGACGCTGCCGACTCGCTGTTCGACACGGTGCGCACCGAGTTGGAAGGTGACCCCGCCAACTGGCGTCGTTGGTACCGGTTGGCGCGAGCATACGACTACGCGGGGGACCGGCGCCGCGCGCGGGAAGCTATGAAGACCGCCCTCGAGCTATATGGGCGCTGCAGGCCCGCCAATGAGTAAGACGCTGCTCATTGTCCACCACACCCCGTCGCCGCACTGCCAGGAGATGTTCGAGGCGGTCGTGGCCGGGGCGACCGACCCCGAGATCGAGGGCGTGGAGGTCGTTCGGCGAGCGGCGCTGACGGTCTCGCCGGTCGAGATGCTGGAGGTCGACGGCTATGTGTTGGGCACCCCGGCGAACCTCGGATACATCAGCGGTGCCATGAAGCACGCGTTCGACTGCGCCTACTATCAGCTGCTCGACTCGACCCGTGGTCGACCGTTCGGCGTCTACCTCCACGGCAACGAGGGCACCGAGGGAGCCGAGCGCGCCATCGACGGCATCACCGCTGGGCTCGGCTGGGTGAGGGTTGCGGAGACGGTCGTGGCCATGGGCAAGCCGACCAAGGCCGACGTCGAGGCGTGCTGGAACCTCGGTGCGACGGTCGCAGCTCAGCTGATGGGGGGGTGATCGCTGGGTGAAAATTATGAAGACTAAATGAATCACCACGTCGACACGGTCTAGTCCTGGACCACGCCGCGGGCCGCCCCTACCGTCTGTGGGTGCACGGCAACAACGATGCGGTCGGCGCCATGGTTTCCAGGCTGGCGACAGGGTTGTCGCTGGGTAGGCTGCCCACGTGTTCGAGGTCGTCGGCGCCATCGACGCCACGGCGCGCGATTGCGCCCATGAGCTGGAAGCCCTGCTGGCGCCGACCCTGATGGAATAATGGACGCCTCAGACGGGGAACCGGCGGCCAATGCCCTCGACTAGAAACGGAACGCCGACGTGGACTTTGGGGCGCTGCCTCCGGAGATCAACTCCGCGCTGATGTACACCGGCGCGGGCGCGGCACCGATGCTGGCGGCCGCGGCCTCGTGGAACGGCTTAGCTACCGAGTTAAGCACTGTTGCCTCCTCGTTCGAATCGGTCATCACACGACTGAGCACCGAGCAGTGGATGGGCTCGGCGTCGTTGTCGATGGCGGCCGCGGCCCAGCCATTTGTGGCCTGGCTGACCTACACCGCTGAATCCTCGGCGCTCGCCGCGGCGCAGGCGATGGCGTCTGCGGCCGCGTTTGAGACCGCGTTAGCGATGACGGTGCCCCCGGCCGAGGTTGCAGCGAACAGGGCCCGGTTGGCGGCACTGGTAGCGACAAATATTTTTGGGCAAAACGTGACGGCCATCGCGGCTGCCGAGGCGCGCTACTGCGAAATGTGGGCCCAAGACGCTTCGGCCATGTATGGCTATGCGGCATCCTCCGCGGTAGCCGGCAGACTGAACCCGCTGACCAGGCCGTCGCACATCACCGATCCGACCGGGATCGCCAACCAAGCCGCCGCTGTTGGCCAGGCCGCATCCGGTGCCGCAAAGCAGGTCGGTCTTAATAACGTGATCAACAACGCGCCCAATGCCGTCCAGAGCCTCGCCTCCCCGGTCGCCGCGGCGACCGATGCGGCGGGGCTGGACGCAGTCGTCGAGGCCGATTTTTCCAGGTCGGTAGAATTCGCGTGGCACGGCCTCTCGGGCTGCATCGCGGACTTTTCCATGAACAGCGTTTCCAATAGCGTTTTCATTGACTCTGCCGGTGCCGCGAACACCATCAGCCAGGCCGTTCCGGGTGCTGCGTCGGCACACCCGATTACACCGAAGGTCATCGCCAGACCAGCTTTGTCGGCCGGTATGGGCGATGCGTCCGCCGTCGGTCGCCTGTCTGTGCCGGCAAGCTGGTCGAGCGCAGCACCGGCACCGACTAACGGCACGGCCGTGGATGGCACAGGTTGGGCAGTTCCCGAGGAGGACGAATCGATCGCAGCGGTGCTGCCTGCGCCTGGAATGGTCGTAAGCGCCGACGGCTCCGATGTCGTTGCAGGGCCGCGGTACGGGGTCAAGCCGATTGTCATGCCCACGCGCGGTCTCTTCTGATCGGGAACATTGACAGCCTTCAACGCTCGCAACACGTCACGGTGGTGACCAGCAGCCCACTGCCGTGCAACGCCGGCGGCAAACTCCTCGAGGGCAAGCTCCGCGAACAAATCTAATGGGGCCCGCCATTGCGCTCAGAAAAATTGTGGCCTATTTCTCTACGCCGGATAGCTCAAAATGACACGCTCAACATGCCGGCGTTAAGACCGTCGGCACCAGCGTAAACATGCCGTAAAAACTCATCATTTGCGCCTTCTGATTAGGACCGCGGGGGTGGGGATCGATAGCCTAATCTCAACACACAGGTTCTGCCCAGCTAATATGCAGAAACTAGCCAGCAAATACACAGGAAGCAAATACACAGCAAGCTGAGGAGCTACACATGTCATTCCTGACCACACAGCCGCAAGAGTTAACCGCTGCGGCGGCCAAGCTGGACACAGCTGGCTCAGCAATGGCTGCCCAGAACGCAGCCGCAGCACCGCCTATTACCACCGGCGTCATCCCCGCCGCCGCCGACGAGATATCGGCGCTGCAGGCGGCACTGTTCACCGCGTACGGCACCCTCTATCAGCAGGTCAACGCCGAAGCGCAAGCCATGTACGAGATGTTTGTGAACACCCTCGAAAGCAGCGCGAAAACGTATGCCGAGACCGAGGCGGCCAACTCGGCCGCGGCCGCATCGCCCTTGTCGGGCATCTCGGGCATTCTCGGTGCGGCGCCGAACCCGGTGCCACCTTGGGTGTCAGATATCGCCAACATACTGAACATCGGGGTAGGCAACTGGGGTTCCGCAGCATCGGATCTGATCGGGTTGGCAAGCGGCGCTCTTCTTCCGGCTGCCGAGCAGACAGAAATCGCCGACGCCGCCGCCGATGCTGCCGCCGGGGGATTGGCGGCCGCGGGCCTGGAACCCGCTGCCGCCGCCGCGGCAGCCTTGGGTGAGGCGCCGCTCGCGGCGGCATCCTCGATTGGCGCAGTCGCGGTGCCGCCCAGTTGGGCGGGCCCAGCCAGCCTCGTTTCAAGCGCAACCTTGCCGGGTGCGGGCTGGACCGCCACTGCGCCGCAAGCCGCGCCCGTCACCGCCATACCTGGGCTGCCGGGGGTGGGTACGGCCACCCGCAGCAGTGCCGGCTTCGGTGCGCCGCGCTACGGCGTCAAACCCATCGTCATGGCAAAGCCAGCTGTCGCGTAGTTCTCAAGGAATGGGATAACAATGGATTTCGGCGCTTTACCCCCTGAGATCAACTCCGCACGCATGTACGCGGGTGCGGGTTCGGCACCAATGATGGCCGCCGCGGCAGCGTGGCATAGCCTCGCCGTCGAGTTGGGCACGACAGCCACCACGGTGGAGTCGGTCATCACGCAGCTGACCACCGAGCAGTGGCTGGGCCCCGCCTCGCTGTCGATGGCGGCGGCGGCCCAGCCTTATCTCGCCTGGCTGACCTACACCGCCGAGTGCGCGCAGCATGCGGGCTCGCAGGCAACGGCCTCGGCGGCCGCCTTTGAGACAGCGTTTGCGATGACGGTGCCTCCGGCGGAGGTCGCGGCCAACCGTGCTCAGCTGGCCGCGCTGGTGGCGACGAATGTCCTGGGTCAAAACACACCGGCGATCATGGCCACCGAGGCCCAATACACCGAAATGTGGGCCCAGGACGCTCTGGCCATGTACGGTTACGCGGCTTCGTCGGCGGCCGCCGGGACGCTGAACCCCTTGACCACGCCGTCGCAAATCGCCAACCCGGCGGGGCTGGCCAGCCAGGCCGCCGCGGTCAGCCAAGCCGCCGCGTCCAGCACCGTCGCACAAGTGGGCCTGGGAGATCTGATCACCAACTTGCCCAATGCGGTAATGGGATTCGCCTCCCCCCTTACCTCCGCTGCGGGCGCGGCGGGGCTGGGTGGAATCATCCAGGACATCACGGACCTGTTGGGCATCCCGTTTGTGCAGAACGCCATCAATGGCGCAGTCAACACCGCGGCCTGGTTTGTCATGGCCGGCATCACCAGTTCGGTGTTCCTTGGCCACACCGTCGGCGCGCTGGGTCCGGCGGCCGAAGCCGCCACCGCAGCCGTCGGTGCCGTTCCGGCCGCGGCCGCGGGAACCGCCGGTTTGGCGCACAGCGTCACACCGTTGGCCGCGGGTATGGGAGAGGCGGCCTCGGTAGGCGGTTTGTCCGTGCCGGCCAGTTGGTCTACCGCCGCTCCGGCGCTGACCGCTGGCGCTTCGGTAGCCGACGGCAGTGGCTGGGCGGTCCCCGAGGAAGCCGGGGCGATCGCGGGGATGCCGGGGATGCCAGGGATCGCATCGGCGGCCAAGGGCGCCGGCGCGTATGCCGGGCCGCGCTACGGGTTCAAACCGGTTGTTATGCCCAAACTGGTAGTGGTCTGACTCGGGTGTGCATATCGACACTGCGGTCCGCCACCACCTTCGAGCTCGGCGATGTGATCGACCCCGCGCAGTCCCGGGCCTGGATCACCAGGCTGTCGGGAGCCCGAGAGTCCTGCAGACTAGCCGTGGCCGCCGCCGCAACCGACGCCCGGGATACAGCCTTGGCCGCCCGGCTCACCGTTCGGGCCCCAGAACTGGCCTCCGCTGCCGCAGCCGACCCCGGGGATGCAGCCTTGCCCGCCAGGACCGCCGTTGGGGCCGCTGTTGACGCCTCCGGAGCCGCAGTTGCCGTTGGCGTCGCAGCCGCCGCCGCCGGGTTCATTTGCGGGGAAGAAGTGAGTAATCGTCGTGGTGTTGATCCCCGGGCCAGCTGGAATGACATCAGCTGCGACCGTGGGTGCCGCAGCGATCGCTGTAGCGATAGCCCCGGCCACCACCAGTGGTTTCATGAGGTTTAATTTCGCTAACATTCTTTTCGCATACCACGTCTAAACATGTGCCAAACATGGCACAAGAGATCGGACGGCATGACCTCACTGGATCTGACCGGCCGCGCCGCGATTGTCACCGGCGCCTCCAGGGGAATCGGGTTGGCGATTGGGCAGCGCCTAGCCGAAGCGGGCGCGAACGTAGTGCTTACCGCCCGTAAGCAGGAGGCGGCCGATGCGGCCGCGGCCCAGATCGGGGAACGGGCCGTGGGCGTCGGCGCACACGCGGTCGACGAGGAGGCCGCCCGGCGCTGCGTGGACCTCACGCTGGAGCGGTTCGGCAGGGTGGACATCCTGATCAACAACGCGGGTACCAACCCGGCATACGGCCCGCTGATCGACCAGGACCACGCCCGCTTCGCCAAGATCTTCGACGTCAACCTGTGGGCCCCGTTGCTGTGGACGTCGCTCGTCGTCAAGTCATGGATGGGTGAGCACGGCGGTGCGATCGTCAACACCGCTTCCGTCGGCGGCATGCACCAATCGCCTGCCATGGGTATGTACAACGCCACCAAGGCGGCCCTGATCCACGTCACCAAGCAACTCGCGCTGGAACTTTCACCACGCATCCGGGTGAATGCGATCTGCCCAGGCGTGGTGCGAACCAGGCTCGCCGAGGCGCTGTGGAAGGACCACGAGGATCCGTTGGCGCGCTCGATTGCGCTCGGAAGGATCGGTGAGCCGGCCGATGTGGCCGGCGCCGTCGCCTTCCTGGTTTCCGATGCGGCGAGCTGGATTACCGGGGAGACGATGGTCATCGACGGGGGCCTGTTGCTCGGCCCCGCGCAGGGCTTCCAGGCCCAATGAGCACCGAAGCAGACCTGCAGACCACGGTGCGGACGCTGCTCGAAGAGCACGACCCGGCCACCACCGACCCGAAGGACTTCCTGGGCGCGCGGTTCGACGCGGGCCTGGCCTGGGTGCATTTTCCGCGGGGTAACGGCGGGCTCGATCTGCCGCCCAGGTGTCAGGCGCAGGTCGATGCCCAGCTGGCTGCGGCGGGCGCGCCCCCGGCAGGCGGCGGCAGAAACATCATCGGAATCGGCATGGCGGCGCCCACGATCGTGGCGTTCGGAACCGACGAGCAGAAGCGAAAGTTCCTGCGCCCGTTGTTTACTGGCGAACATCTGTACTGCCAGTTGTTCAGCGAACCGGGTGCCGGATCCGACCTTGCCGCCGCGGCAACCCGGGCCGTACGCGACGGGGACGACTGGGTTGTCAACGGCCAGAAGGTGTGGACCTCGATGGCGCAGCACGCGCAGATGGCGATCCTCGTCGCGCGCACCAACCCCGACGTGCCCAAACACGCTGGCCTGACGTACTTCCTGTGTGACATGAGGCAACCGGGTATCGACATCCGGCCGCTGCGCCAGATCACCGGTGAGGCGGAGTTCAACGAGGTGTTTCTCACCGACGTCCGAGTGCCCGACGCCAACCGGCTCGGCGACGAGGGCGGCGGTTGGCGGGTTGCGACCACCACGCTCAACAACGAGCGCGTCGCCATCGGCTCACGTAGCGGCGTCCCGCGCGAGGGCGGCCATATCGGCAAGGTCACCGAAGCCTGGCGGACCGATCCGGCACTGCGCAACCCGGCGATGCACGACCAGATGATGCGGCTGTGGGTCGAGGCAGAGGTGCTACGGCTCAGCGGTGAGCGGTTACGACAGCGGGCGGCCAGCGGTCAGCCAGGACCCGAGGGCGCCGGTATGAAGGTGGCCTTTGCCCGTCTCGCGCAACAGATTTCGGGCTTCGAAATCGAATTGCACCCCGAAACCGGTTTGCACTACGACGACTGGACCCTGCGCCGACCCGAAACCGTCGACCTGGTAGGCCGCGAGCCGGGCTATCGGTACCTGCGAGCGCGCGGCAACTCGATCGAGGGTGGTACCTCGGAGATCCTTCGCAACACCATCTCCGAGCGGATCTTGGGTTTGCCCGGCGAACACCGCGTCGACAAGACCGTCGCCTGGAAAGACTTGCCGCGGTGAGCGTCGGGGACCTGCTGTATTCCGACACCGAGGACGCATTGCGGGACAGCGTTCGGCAGTTGTTCATGGACCGGTGCCCACCGGAATCCGTTGCTAAGGCCTATGATTCGGTGCCGCAAGACTTTTCAGGCGTCTGGCGCACTCTCGCGGCCGAACTGGGGGTGGCGGGGCTGTTGGTGCCCGAGGCGCTCGGCGGGGCCGGCGCTACTGCCCGGGAGGCGGCCGTCGTCATGGAGGAGATCGGTCGAGCCGTCGCGCCGGTGCCTTTCCTGTCCAGCGCCGTGCTCGCCACGGTTGCGCTGTTGCGTGCCGGCGAGACCGAAACCCTGTCGCAGTTGGCTGCTGGTTCGGTCACGGCGGCGCTGGTGGTGCCGCTGTCCACGGCGCCAGGCGATGCGGTATCCGGGGTAGCCAATGGCGGCGTCGGCCTGACCGGCCTCGTCAGCAGCGTCGCCGGGGCTACCGAGGCAGACGTGTTGGTCGTCCCGGTTGCCGGCGCGGATGGGCTTGAGCTGCATACCATTCCGCGCGATGCGGCAGGTGTCGAGGTGTCGCCATTGTTGGCATTGGATATGACGAGACCCCTTGCCGACGTGCGATTCTCGGGTGCTTCCTCCACGCGCGTGGGCGCGGCCGACGTCGCAGTGGCGGATGCACTGCAGACGGGTGCGGCGCTGCTGGCCTCCGAGCAACTCGGACTGGCGCAGTGGTGTTTCGATACCACGCTGGATTACGCCAAGCAGCGCAAACAGTTCGGTCGCGCCATCGGTTCATATCAAGCGATCAAGCACCGGCTCGCGGACCTGTGGATAAAAATAAATTCGGCGACGGCGGCGGCCCGGTATGCCGCCGACGCCTGTGCCCGGAGTGATGGGGACGCGGCGGTCGCTGCGGCTCTGGCGCAGGCCTACTGCAGCGGTGTGGCCGTGCACGCGGCGGAGGAATGCGTACAACTGCATGGGGGCATCGGGATGACCTGGGAGTATCCCGCGCACCTGTACCTCAAGCGGGCCAAGAGTGACCAGTTGGCCCTCGGTACCGCCTACCTGCATCGGACCCAGTTAGCCAACTTGGTCGACCTGCCGGTCTCTTAACGGCGAGCAGACGCAAAAGCGCCCCATTTCGTGCCGAAATGGGGCGCTTTTGCGTCTGCTCGCGGGCGTTAGGTGAGACCCGCGCTGAAGGTTTCCGTCAGCGCGACCCAATGGCGCTGCGCGGCTGCCTCGTCGTATGGCGGGTTGTCAGGGACCGCGAACCCATGGGCCGCCGGGTACCACTCGATGCGGTGGTCTACACCCGCCGCCGTCAGGGCCTTGTCCAGCTGCTCGGCGTGGTCGGCGGTAAACGACTGGTCATGATGGGCGCCGCCGATGTACACCTTGGCGCTGATCCGGTCGGCCAGCAGGTGCGGGCTGTCCGGGTTGTCGGTCACCAGGCCGCCGCCGTGGAAGGACGCCGCGGCGGCGACCCGATCCGGAAGGCGGCCGGCCACCAGGACCGATATCCGTCCACCCATGCAATAGCCGCACACGCCGAAGCGCTCGCCGGTGACCTCGGGCCGGCTGGCCAGGTAGTCGAACAAGGCTGCGGCGTCGCGGGTGATCCGGTCCGGCGTGACGGTGCCGATCATGAACATGATCCGCGCGCGTTCTTTCGCGTCGCCGAACGCGGTTGCCATGTCGAACGGTGTCCAGTCACCCTCGCGGTAATACACGTCGGGAAGCAGCACCGCGTAGCCGAACCCGGCAAGCTTGGCCGCCATCTGGTCGAAGGTGTCTCGCACACCGCCCGCGTCGGGAAACATCACCACGCCGGGCCACGGGCCCGTGCCGTCGGGGGTGGAAAGGTGGACAGGGCAGCTGCCGTCGGGAGTGTTGACGGTATCGACGATGGTCGGCATGCCATCCGTTCTACTCCTGGCGATCGCCGCTAAGCTGGCCGCGTGCCGATTGCCACGCCCTACGAGGACCTGCTGCGCGTGGTGCTCGAGACGGGGGCGGCCAAATCCGACCGCACCGGTACCGGAACCCGCAGCCTGTTCGGCCGGCAACTGCGCTACGACCTGTCGGCCGGCTTCCCACTGCTCACTACCAAGAAGGTACATTTCAAGTCAGTCGTCTACGAGTTGCTGTGGTTCCTGCGCGGCGACTCCAACGTCGGCTGGCTACACGAACACGGAGTCACCATCTGGGACGAATGGGCCAGTGACACAGGAGATCTCGGCCCGATCTACGGTGTGCAATGGCGATCCTGGCCGACCCCGTCGGGCGAGCACATCGACCAGATCAGTGCGGCGCTGGATTTGCTGCGCACCGAGCCCGATTCTCGGCGGATCATCGTGTCGGCCTGGAATGTCGGAGAGATCCCGCAGATGGCCCTGCCGCCGTGCCACGCATTCTTCCAGTTCTATGTCGCCGACGGCCGGCTCAGCTGCCAGCTCTACCAGCGCAGCGCCGACCTGTTTCTCGGTGTGCCGTTCAACATCGCCAGCTACGCGCTGCTCACCCACATGATGGCCGCCCAGGCCGGCCTCTCGGTCGGCGAGTTCGTATGGACCGGCGGGGATTGCCATATCTACGACAACCACGTCGAGCAGGTAGGGCTCCAGCTCGCCCGCGAACCGCGTCCGTATCCAGAACTCATTCTCGCGCATAGGGATTCGATCTTCGACTACACCTACGACGATATCGTGGTCAAGAAGTACAACCCACACCCGGCGATCAAAGCCCCTGTAGCCGTATGACGACCGTGGGCCTGGTCTGGGCTCAGTCGACGTCCGGTGTCATTGGCCGCGCCGGCGGCATTCCCTGGCAACTGCCCGAAGACCAAGCCCGCTTCAAACAGCTCACATTGGGCCACACGGTAGTTATGGGCCGACTGACCTGGGAATCCTTGCCAGCTAGCGTTCGTCCGCTGCCGGGCCGCCGAAATGTCGTACTGACCCGCCAGACTGACTTCATGGCCGACGGAGCAGAGGTGGTTGGTGCACTCGAACAAGCCCTCACCGGGCCCGAGACGTGGGTGATCGGCGGAGCGCAGATCTATCGGTTGGCGCTGCCGTTGGCCAGCCGGTGCGAGGTCACCGAAGTCGACATCGACCTGCCGCGCGTTGACGACGACGCGCTGGCTCCGGTGCTCGACGAAACCTGGGTGGCCGAGACGGGGGAGTGGCTGGTCAGTCGGTCTGGATTGCGTTACCGGTTCCACGGCTACCGGCGATCATGAGCGCCTTGACCGCAGCTCAGGCCCGTCGGGTCGCGGTCGCGGCACAGGGCTTCACCGAGTCCAAACCGGCCGGCGCCGTCACCCGTGCCCACCTTAAGCGGCTGATCTCGCGCATCCAGGTGCTGCAGTTGGATTCGGTGTCGGTGGCGGTGCGTGCCCACTACGCGCCGGTGTTCAGTCGGCTCGGGTCGTATGACCGTGAGGTGCTGGACAGGGCCGCGTGGGGCTCGTCAAGGACGCGGCTGTTGGTCGAGTACTGGGCGCACGAGGCCGCGTTGATGGCCGTGGACGACTGGCCACTGCTGCGCTGGCGGATGCGCGAGTACCGGCACGGCCGCTGGGGCACCCATATCGTCAAGGCCAATCCGCAGCTGGCCGACGACATCGTCGCCGCCGTCGCCGAACTCGGGCCAAGCACCGCCGGGCAGATTGAGGCCCGTCTCGAGGCCGAGCCACGCGGCGCAAAGGGTCCCTGGTGGGGGCGCAGCGACACCAAGTGGGTCGCCGAGGCGCTGTTTGCCTCCGGGGTGCTCACCACCGCCACCCGCGTCGGCTTCGCGAGACACTACGACCTGGTGGAAAGGGTGCTGCCGGCCGAAGTCCTGGCTCGGCAGGTCGACGACAACGAAGCCGTCCGCGAGCTCGCACTGCGCGCCGCCACCGCGCTGGGTGTGGGTACCGAGGCCGACCTCCGTGACTACTTTCGGCTGTCGGCCAAGCAGATCAAACCGGCCATCGCCGACCTCCTGGCTAAGGGCGAGATCGAGAGGGTGAACGTCGAAGGCTGGTCGGCGCCGGCGTATCTGCGGGCCGGCCGGACCGTGCCACGGCTGGATCGCGGCACCGCGTTGTTGTGTCCGTTTGACCCGTTGATTTTCTTCCGGCCCCGGGTAGAGCGGCTGTTCGGCTTTCAATACCGCATCGAGATCTATACCCCGGCGGCCAAACGCCGGTACGGCTACTACGTGTGGCCGCTGCTGCTGGACGGACAACTAGTGGCGCGGGTGGATCTCAAGGCCGACCGCGCCGCGAACACGCTGCGCGTGCTGGGCGCGTTCGGCGAGCCCGATGCACCGCGGGCCCGGGTGGCCGACGCGCTCACCGGGGAGCTGGAGGCGATGGCTTCCTGGCTGGAATTGGGTGGGGTCAGCGTATCCACTCGGGGTGATCTGGCCGGAGAGTTGCATGCGGCAGCTAAGCGGGCCGGCTGATGAGCGGTGCCGAGAAGGTAAGGCTGAGTGATCATCTCGATTTTTCCAACGGAAGTACGTCGCCACTGCGAGGGCACAACGGCCGCTTTCCGGTCTATGGCGCCAATGGCGTTATCGGGTATGCGACCGAACACAATGCGCGCGGTCCGCTAATAATAGTCGGCCGCGTTGGTTCGTATTGCGGTAGTCTCCGCTATTGCAGCAGCGATGCGTGGGTTACGGATAACGCGCTCGTCTGCCGCGCAAAGAATCCTGAAGAATCGCGATATTGGTACTATGCGCTGCAGACCTGTGGGCTTAATCGATATCGCAGCGGATCGGGACAGCCCCTGATTACTCACAGCGTCCTTCGAAATGCCTCGACCTGGGCTGTCGCCGCGTCCGAGCGTCGAAGTGTCGGCGAGATTCTTGGTGCACTGGACGACAAGATAGCCGCTAACAACCGGGTCATCGAGGCCGCGGAGAGGCTCATGCTCGCCGTCGTAGAGCGCGTCGCTGATCGCACTCCTTTGTCCAGCTTTGCGAGAAGGTCAACCGTTTATCTTCCCCCTCGGGAATTCGACGATACCGTCGCGCATTTCAGCTTTCCGGCATTCGATGGCGGTGCTCAGCCAAAACTTGTTGAGGGCAGCTCCATCAAGAGCAACAAGTTGGTTCTATCGGAGCCGTGTGTATTGTTCCCCAAGCTGAATCCAAGGATCCCTCGTGTTTGGAATGTCACGAGCCTCCCATCCGAAATGGCACTGGCAAGTACAGAGTTCGTTGTACTGCGGCCGGTTGGTGTCGACGCTTCGGCCGTCTGGTCTGCCGTACGACAGCCCGATGTTCTCGCGGTACTCCAGCAGCGGGTCGCGGGCATGACGGGTAGCCGCCAAAGGATCCAACCCGACGACCTACTTGGCGTGCCGGTGCGCGATATACGCCGTTTGGCTACCGGACCGGCGCAGGCCTTGGCGAGCCTGGGGGCTCTGTGTCAGAGCCGACGGACGGAATCCGCACGTATGGCAAGGTTTCGCGACGCATTGCTGCCGGATTTGACGTCCGGCAGGCTCCGGCTGAAAGGCGTCACGGCGATGGCGGTATCTGCAGGGTCAGATCGTCTACCCACCAAAGGGTACCCTTCTACCATGAGCTTGAATATCAAGAATCAACGGGCAGTTGAGCTGATTCGCGAGCTGGCTGCGCGTACCGGCACCAACCAGACCGCCGCGGTCGAGGACGCGGTCGTGCGCCGCCTCTCGGAATTGGACCGCGAGGAGACTGCGCGTGCCGAGTCCAGGCGCGCTGCGGCGGAAAAGACTCTGCGGGAACTCGACAAACTCCTCACCGACGACGACAAGCGCGCGATTCAGCAGAACGAAGTCGACCTCTACGACGACAACGGTTTGCCACGGTGATTGTCGACACATCGGCCATCGTTGCCATCGTGCGCGGTGAGACGGACGCGCCGGAGCTAAAAGAGGCGCTGGTGAATTCGCCGAACTCCCGAATCTCCGCGCCCACCTACGTCGAATTATGTGCCGTCCTGCAACGGCCGGGCCGACCGGAGATCAGTCGGATGGTGGATCGTTTGCTGGACGACTACGGAATTCGCATCGAAGCCTTCGATGCTGACCAAGCACGCGCAGCGGCACAGGCTTTTCGAGACTACGGTCGCGGCAGCGGGCACTCGGCACGGCTCAACCTTGGGGATAGCTACAGCTACGCTCTCGCTCATGTCACCGGGGAGCCCTTGCTTTTCCGGGGAGACGATTTCTCCCACACCGATATTCGCCCGGCTTGCATCTGACCCGCCCCAGCGACAGCGCCGGCCGCCGGGCCGTCCGGAGAATCGGATGCCACGTCCGTAAACGAGGCAGCCGAGGCGGCACGCGATTGACCAAGGCGTTGATCGACGGGGTCGCTGCGGGCACTCTAACGCTCGACGCACAACCCGCTACGCCCGTCTTTGTCGCCGGGCACCGATAGGAAGGCCCCGGGCATGCTTCCGAGGAAAAAGCAGCAGCCGCAGGCACCGTCGACGATGAAGGAGCTCAAGGACACGCTCTGGAAGGCGGCCGACAAGCTGCGCGGGTCGCTGTCGGCCAGTCAATACAAGGACGTGATCCTTGGCTTGGTGTTTCTCAAGTACGTCTCCGATGCGTACGACGAACGTCGCGAGGCGATTCGTGCGGAGCCTGCGGCCGATGGGATGCACGGGGTATTCGTGGTGCCGCCAAACGCGCGCTGGAAGTTCTTGGCGGACAACGCAAAAGGTAGACCTGCGGCTGGTGGTGAGCTGGCGAAGAACATCGGTCAGCTCATCAACGAGGCCATGGACTCAGTGATGAAGTCCAATCCGACACTCGGCGGAACGTTGCCGCGGCTGTACAACAAGGACAACATTGACCAACGCCGACTCGGTGACCTGATCGACCTGTTCAACAGCGCCCGCTTCAGTCGGCAGGGTGAGCACAGCGCGCGGGACCTGATGGGGGAGGTCTACGAGTACTTCCTCGGCAATTTCGCACGCGCGGAAGGAAAGCGGGGCGGCGAGTTCTTCACACCGCCCAGTGTGGTCAAGGTGCTCGTGGAGGTTTTGGAGCCGTCACGCGGCCGGGTGTATGACCCGTGCTGCGGCTCGGGCGGCATGTTTGTCCAGACCGAGAAGTTCATCCACGAGCACGACGGGGACCCGAAGGACATCTCCATCTATGGCCAGGAGAGCATCGAGGAGACCTGGCGGATGGCGAAGATGAACCTGGCCATCCACGGCATCGACAACAAGGGACTGGGCGATCGCTGGGGTGACACATTCGCACGCGACGAGCATCCGGACGTGCAGATGGACTTCGTGATGGCCAATCCGCCGTTCAACATCAAAGACTGGGCCCGTAACGAGGAAGACCCACGGTGGCGCTTTGGTGTGCCGCCCGCCAACAACGCGAACTATGCATGGATTCAGCACATTCTGTCCAAGCTTGCGCCGGGAGGCGCGGCGGGTGTCGTGATGGCGAATGGTTCAATGTCGTCGAAGTCGAACGGCGAGGGCGCTATTCGCGCCCAGATCGTCGAGGCTGATCTGGTGTCATGCATGGTTGCGCTGCCCACCCAGCTGTTTCGCAGCACCGGAATCCCGGTGTGCCTGTGGTTTATTGCCAAAGACAAGGCGGCTGGAAAGCAGGGATCCAGCGACCGGTCGGGGCAGGTGCTCTTCATCGACGCCCGTGAGCTTGGCTATATGGTGGACCGCGCTCAGCGTGGGCTGAGTAACGACGAGATTGTCCGCATTGGCGATACATATCATGCATGGCGTGGCTCAAAGTCGGCTGCTGCCAAAGGGATCACTTACAACGACATTCCGGGGTTTTGTAAATCGGCGGTGCTTGCGGAGATCAGGGCTGCCGACTACGCGCTGACGCCGGGGCGCTATGTCCGGGTACCCGAGGTTGAGGATGACGGGGAGCCAATCGATGAGAAGATCTCGCGGCTGACCGAGGAGCTGCTGAAGGCGTTCGACGAATCCGCTCGGCTCGAAAAGGTTGTGCGGGAGCAGCTCGAGCGGCTCGATGGATGACCTCGGCGGCCTTGCGTCGCCGCCCGCACCGCACCCACACACCGAGGGCTTGCCGCTAAGGATGCTCGGCTGGCAACCTTGACTACGGCGGGGCGACCTCTCATTGTCGACCTCCGGGTCTGACTTAACATCAGCGCCGACGAGCGCCGTGAGGCGCGCCGCCCCCAAATGATGACGAAGTCAGCAGACTCGCAGCAGTCCTGCCAGCCTGCGTTGAGCGCGCTCGATCTGGCTCGGGACTCGCGCTGTGTGCAGTCTCGACGCCACCGATACAGACTCGGCCCGATAAGGTGCGCGCCGTGGCTGAGACCGCGCCGCCGCGCGTGCGACTGAACCTAGTGCGCCAGCGTGCCTTTTCCGAACGGATCGGCGATCTGATGCGGCGTTACACCGACCCGCAACTTGCCTCGGCCGAGGTCATTGCCGAACTGATCGAGATGGCGAAAGAGGTTGCTGCTGAAGGAAACCGGGGCAAGCTTTTCAGCCGCCGCTATCCCAGAACGAATTGGCATTTTGCGATGCGGTGGCCGCCCACGAATCAGCCGTTGAACTACAGGGCGAGGACGTGCTCGCTCAGATTGCGCGTGAACTCGTCGTAGTTATGCAGCGAGACACGAAAACGGACAGGACAGTATGCGACGACGTACGAGCCAGGCTCCGTTCGTCGATCAAACGCCTGCTGGTCAAGTACAAGTACCCGCCGCACAAACAGCGGGAAGCGGCCCTCTAACCACCTGCTGATGGCACACGAATCACACGATGCATGCGGGGGCGGCCGTGGTGGCTGGCGGGCGAGTGGCGAGCCTGACTACACTTCCGCCGATGCAGCAGCCACTGCGAGTCGACACCGCCGGTTTGCAGGCGATGGTCGCCCGGTGGGCCGCTTCGGTGGGCGAATTGAGCGGAACGGCGGCTCCTGCGGGGCTGGGTTCGTCGTGTCAGGCTAGTGCAGCCGCAATCGACGCCGCTCACGCCGACGTCACAGCTTTCACAGCCGCGCTGACGGCACGGGTGGGCGCCCGCGCCACACGCGTCGCCGAAGCCGACACCCGCTACATAGGCAACGAGACCCACTCCGCGAACGTGCTGGCCGCTATTGCCCATCCGGTGATTGGCTTATAGCGATGTTAGTGGTCGCAGCGTTTCCTAACCTCTCGCAGCTGTTGGCCTGGCCGACTGAACATTTGACGGAGGCGGCCGACTATTTGGAGGGTCATCGGCGAGCGCAGCTACGGGGTGGCCAACCAGGTCTGGCGGGACTCGCTATCGGTGGATTGGCAAGGCGAGGCCGCCGACGCGCTGCGCAGCGCGACGCACGCCGACATGCTTACAGCCAGCGCGGTGGCCGATCAGTTGCACGAGGCGGCCAAAGTTGCTCGGAGTGGGGCTTCAGATTTGTATGCGGCGCGCTCACGTGTCCGCTACGCGGTCGAGGATGCCCGCGCGGCGGGATTCGATGTGGGTGAAGACCTTTCGGTCACCGACCGCTCCAGCGGTGGGTCAGTCGCGCAGCGGGCCGCCCGGGCTGCCCAAGCACAAGCCTTCGCCGGTGATATCCGCCAGCGCGCCGCCCAACTCGTCGGGCTCGATCAGCAAGTCGCCGGCAAGGTCACCGTTGCGGTGGCCGGAATCCGCACCACTTTCCCGCCAAGCCCCACACCCGACACCCCGCCCAACGACGGCCGGGTGCGCGCCGTCGACCACCACTGGAAACAAGACCCACCACCACCTGGTTCGGGCACCGATTCGCCGTGGGACAACCGGCCGGCGCCACGGACAATTGACGATGTCCGAGATGCGTTGCGGCAATTGCGGCGAGGCAAGAATGACCCGCATCGGGAGTTGGACACACCTGATGAGATCCGAAAGTTCTATAAATGGCTCACCAAGGGCGCCGTCGGAGATTTGCCCGCCTCGGGAGGGTTTCCCCGCGCCACCGGGCGCCTCATGGTGGCCTGAGATCGGCCACGACCTCGGCGAGGCAGGCAAGAAGACATTCGCATGGTTGGTGATCGGGGGAGTTCTCGTGGGCGGACTTTTGGGATCGGTGGGCAAGGCGGGCAGGCGCCGGCCCCATGACCACGTCGCCTCCGCCGTCGCAAGGGCATCCTTTGGCAGCGTCGTCACTCGCGGATTTGCTCATCGAAGATGAATACGTCGAGGATGCGGGCGCAATTGCTGGTGTCCACGTGCCGGAATGGCTGCAGCGATTGGGCGTCCCGCAGGGCTGGATGCTGGTCGAGATTGCCGACAACTCACGGGTGCCATTGGCGCGCATAGCGGTGTGCGGGCCGCGGGATGACGATGGCTGGGAAGCTACCGAGACCATCAGTGTATTCGGCTACACGGGACGGCTCATGTTCGGAGACGTGTTCAGTAACGCCTCTGGCACGCTACGCGCTCTGGACGCCACCGACATCACAACCAAGGTGTTGCCCATCCCGCCGACGCAACACGCGGCGGCGCTGCGCAGCAGCGGCATCGCCGTCATTGGTGACCGACGTGTATGGGTGCAGCAAAGCAACTACTTGGCTGGGTCCTATCAGCGGCACGCGGGCCGGCTCTATGTGCACAGCATCTTCGTCGACTCCCAATGCCTCACTCGGCTGGCTGAAGACATCGCCCGAATGAGTGACGCGGTATATCTGGTGTTTGTCACCACGCTCGGCAACGAGCACCGCGCTGGCTAGTCGTCGCTGGCCACCACCAAGGCCACACTGCCGGTGTGGCGGTCGATCAACACGAACTCATGAAAGCCGGTGTCTGAGCCTACCGACGAGCCCCAGTCGTGTTCGGCGGTGTCGCGCAAGTCGGCCAATTGGTAGCGGCTGGTTGCGTTGCGGATCCGCGGATATAACTCGTGCTCCATTTCTTGCCGGCGGGCATCGGTCATCGGCGCGTCATAGTCGGCCCAGGTTCGTATCAATGCTTCGGCGTCGGCAGCTGACACCGTGTCAAACACCTCCGGGGTGATGGCGTTCAACCGGTATGGGCCGTGAATGGTTTCCACGTCCTTGTCACCGGTGCCGGCATAGCTGTCGCGGTAGCGCACATGGTGTGTCAACAACGCCAACACCGTGTGGTCGTCGGTGTTGGCCGGCAACGCGAACAACTTGATCGACACCCATTGCCGGCTGGTCCGGAAGTTGATGAACACCTCACCCTCGTAGACCAGTTGGTCCTCCACTGGTGTGGCACCGGCCTCAAGACGGCCTGCCTCACTCACCGTGTCCACCTCCTTATGCACTCTCGCTCAAAGACATTGCGCACTTTGTGCGAGTCTGCCGGAAGGGCGCTCCCCAAGCTCGTCGCGGCGCTTACCCCTGTGCATCGTAAGGTGAGCGCCGTGGCAAAGACAGCGCCGCTGCGCGTGCAACTGATCGCCAAGACCGACTTCTTGGCGCCCCCGGACGTGCCTTGGACCACCGACGCCGACGGCGGTGCAGCGCTTGTCGAGTTCGCCGGCCGGGCCTGCTATCAGAGCTGGTCCAAACCCAATCCGAAGACCGCGTCCAACGCCGGCTACATCAAGCACATCATCGACGTTGGACACTTCTCGGTGCTTGAACATGCCAGTGTCTCCTTCTACGTCACCGGCATCTCGCGATCGTGCACTCATGAGCTGATCCGGCACCGGCATTTCTCGTATTCGCAGCTGTCGCAGCGGTACGTACCCGAGAAAGACTCGCAGGTCGTGATACCGCCCGGTATGGAGGACGACCCCCACCTGCGACAAATCCTGACCGAGGCCGCCGACGCCAGCCGAGCCGCCTACACCGACCTGCTGGCCAAGCTGGAAGCCAAATTCTCCGATCAGCCCAACGCCGTATTGCGCCGCAAGCAGGCCCGCCAGGCCGCTCGTGCCGTGCTACCCAATGCCACCGAAACCCGCATCGTCGTGACCGGCAATTACCGAGCCTGGCGGCACTTCATCGCCATGCGCGCCAGCGAACACGCCGACGTCGAAATCCGGCGGCTGGCCATCGAGTGCCTGCGCCAGCTCGTCGACGTCGCGCCCGCGGTGTTCGCCGACTTCGAGGTTTCCACCCTCGCCGACGGGACCGAGGTCGCGACCAGCCCTTTGGCGACCGAGGCCTGACCCGCCGCGACCGTGCGCAGATGTACAGCCCGAGCGGCGTGTCGCTGGACAAACACGCACTCTCGCGACGGGGATAAAGCGCCAGGTAACCTTGGGAACCGTGAGCACCGTCGGATTCGACGCCCCGGCACGCCTGGGAACCCTGCTGACCGCGATGGTGACCCCGTTCGGTGCCGACGGGTCCGTCGACACCGCCGCCGCGGCACGATTGGCGAATCACCTGGTGGACCAGGGGTGCGACGGCCTGGTCGTCTCGGGCACCACGGGCGAGTCACCGACTACTACCGATGACGAGAAACTGGAGCTGTTACGCGCCGTCCTGGCGGCGGTAGGTGACCGGGCACGGGTGATCGCCGGCGCCGGCACCTACGACACCGCCCACAGCGTCCGGCTGGCCAAGGCCTGCGCGGCCGAAGGCGCGCACGGGCTCCTGGTGGTCACCCCGTACTATTCGAGGCCGCCCCAGTCCGGGCTGTTGGCGCATTTCACCGCGGTCGCCGACGCGACCGAGCTGCCGGTGCTGCTCTACGACATCCCGGGGCGGTCAGTCGTGCCGATCGAGACCGACACGTTACGCAAGCTGGCATCGCATCCCAACATCGTCGGCGTCAAGGACGCTAAAGCCGACCTGCCAAGTGGCGCACAGATCATCGCCGACACCGGGCTGGCCTATTACTCCGGCGACGATGCGCTCAACCTGCCCTGGCTGGCGATGGGCGCCACCGGCTTCATCAGCGTGATCTCTCACGTGGCGGCCGGTCAGCTGCGAGAGTTGTTGTCCGCCTTCCAATCTGGGGATATTGCCACCGCACGCAAGATCAGCGTCGCGGTCAGCCCGCTCTACAACGCGATGAGCCGGCTGGGTGGAGTCACGCTTTCCAAGGCGGGCCTACTGCTGCAGGGGTTCGACGTCGGCGTACCCCGGTTGCCTCAGGTGGCCGCAACACCCAAGCAGCTGGACGCGCTGGCCGAGGACATGCGCGCCGCTTCGGTGCTCCGGTGAGCCAGAAGTGAACGAGGAGCTGGCGCCACCGGGTCCTCTGACTGCGGGCGGGTTGCGGGTTACCGCGCTGGGTGGTATCAGCGAAATCGGCCGTAACATGACGGTTTTCGAGCATCTGGGTCGACTGTTGATCATCGACTGCGGGGTCATGTTCCCCACGCACGACGAGCCCGGCGTCGACCTGATCCTGCCGGACATGCGCCATATCGAAGACCGGCTCGACGACATCGAGGCGCTGGTACTGACCCATGCGCACGAGGACCACATCGGGGCCATCCCGTACCTGCTCAAGCTTCGGCCCGACATCCCAATCGTCGGTTCGAAGTTCACCCTGGCGCTGGTCGCCACGAAATGCCGGGAACATCGCATCAAACCGGTGTTAGTCCAAGTCGCGGAGGGGCAAAGCACCAGGCACGGCGTGTTCGAGTGCGAGTATTTCGCCGTCAACCACTCCGTCCCGGATGCGTTGGCCATCGCGGTCTACACCGGCGCGGGCACGGTCTTGTTCACCGGCGATATCAAGCTCGATCAGCTACCGCTGGACGGTCGCCCCACCGATCTGCCCGGCATGTCCAGGCTCGGTGACGCCGGTGTGGATTTGTTCCTGTGCGACTCGACCAACGCCGAGCATCCCGGTGTCGGGCCATCGGAAAGCGAAGTCGGCCCGACGTTGCACCGGCTGATCCGGGGCGCCGACGGGCGGGTCATCATTGCGTGTTTCGCCTCCAATGTGGACCGGGTACAGCAGATCATCGATGCCGCAGTCGCATTGGGCCGTCGGGTGTCGTTCGTCGGCCGATCGATGGTGCGCAACATGGGAATTGCTCGCCAGCTAGGTTTTCTGCGAGTGGCCGATTCCGACCTCATCGACATCGCCGCGGCCGAGATGATGCCGCCCGAAAAGGTCGTGCTGGTCACCACCGGCACCCAGGGCGAGCCGATGTCGGCGTTGTCACGGATGTCGCGCGGCGAGCATCGCAGCATCACCCTGACAGCGGGTGATCTCATCGTGTTGTCGTCGTCACTGATTCCCGGCAACGAGGAAGCGGTCTACGGAGTCATCGACTCGCTGTCCAAGATCGGGGCCCGGGTTGTCACCAATGCCCAAGCGCGGGTGCATGTTTCGGGCCACGCGTACGCCGGAGAGTTGCTGTTCCTGTACAACGGGGTACGGCCGCGCCATGTCATGCCGGTGCACGGGACGTGGCGGCATCTACGGGCCAACGCCAAGCTGGCGGCCAGCACCGGGGTATCGGAGGAGTCGATTCTGTTGGCCGAGAACGGTGTCAGCGTCGACCTGGTGGCTGGCAAGGCCCGCATTAGCGGGGCGGTGCCGGTCGGCAAGATGTTTGTCGACGGCTTGATCACCGGCGACGTCGGCGACATCACCCTGGGTGAGCGCCTTATCTTGTCGGAGGGTTTCGTCGCGGTGACGGTGGTGGTCAAGCGCGGTACCGGGCGTCCGGTGGCTGCGCCACACCTACATTCGCGTGGCTTCTCCGAGGATCCCAAGGCGTTGGAGCCGGCCGTCCGCAAGGTCGAGGCCGAGATGGAACAGCTGATGGCCGCCAACGTCACCGATCCGATCCGGATCGCGCAAGGGGTGCGCCGAACCGTCGGCAAGTGGGTGGGCGAGACGTTCCGGCGTCAGCCGATGATCGTGCCCACGGTCATCGAGGTCTAGCGTTTCTCCGCGTACGCGGACCATTCAATCTGCGAAGCCTTGAGTTTGCGCCCGGTGGGCTCGACATAGCGCTCGACGAGCTCGTCGGGCCCAGCCTGTTCCACCAGGCGCCAACCGTACTCGGCGACAAACTCCGCAACATCTTCGGGCGCTAACCCGAAGTGCCACAGCTGCCTTCGCTGCCGGACGGAGCGGTACAGCGTCCGGGTGCCATACCGATTCGTCCCGTCGATGAAGTCCTTGCGGACGTAGGTGAACACGATGCGACTGCCCGGCGCCGCCGCGCGCAGACCCTCCAGGGTTCGCCGGACGGCCTGCTCGGTGAGGTACTGCGTCACGCCCTCACAGATGAAGAAGACCCGGTATTCGGTTTGGTAGCCGTGCTCGGCCAGTGCGGTAAGCAGGTCGTCGTGCTCGAAATCGACCGCTACCAGTCGAACCGACAGCGGCAGCTCGCCCAGTACCCGTCGCACCGTCTTGGCCTTGCGAGCGATGTTGACCGGCAGATCTACCTCGAAGACCGGGACGCGGATCTGGCGAGTCAGCCGGTAGGCGCGGGTGTCCAACCCGGCACCGAGGATGACGACGGCGTCGATGTCGTCGAGCGCTTCGGCGAGCTTGTCACCGATAAAGCGCTTGCGGCAGACTAGATTCGCCCACAGCCCGGGGCCGGACCACTCCAGCGAGCTGATGAAAAGGCGCCTGAGCGCCGCAGGCCGGGTGGCGCTGACGAGCCAGCGCAGTGGCCTGGGCAAGAACAGGTCGGCCATATCGTCATCCACCAGCCGCCGGTCCGGCGGCTCATTCTGTTCGACGGCCGCCAACACCATCGGGCCAAAGGCGGTCTGAGCAACGGGATTTCGGGCCATCAGCTACCGCTTATTCACGAAGCCCGCATCGACCGGCAAGGTGATGCCGGTAATATAGCGGGCCTGGTCGGATACCAGCCATGCCACCGCATTGGCGATGTCGTCGGGTTGCAGAATCTCTACCGGCAGCGCGTTGCCCATGTCCGGCGGCGAACCGGACTCTGTGACCAGGGTGGCAAGCCATTGCCGGGTGAACTCGTTGTTGATCATCGGCGTGTCGACACCAGCCGGATGTATCGAATTGACCCGGATGTTGTGCTGTGCAAGCAGATTGGCGTACACGCGCATCAATCCGACCAGCCCGTGCTTGGCGGCGGTGTAGCCGATGGAGCCGGCATCGGCGCTGCCGATGCCGGCCAGTCCCGCGGCCGAACTGATCAGCACAATCGACCCGCCGGTACCCTGGTCGACCATCGTCGATATGGCGACCTCAACGGTGTGGTACACGCCGGTGAGGTTGACGTCGATGACGTCGCGCCAGCCGTCGTCGCCGGACTGCATGGGCGCGATACCCGCGTTGGCCACGACAATGTCGAGCCGGCCGAACTCATCAAGCCCCGCCTGCACAGCGGCCGACAGCGAAGCGCGGTCACGGACGTCGGCCTGTCTTGCCACGATGCGGGCGCCGGTATCCTCGACCAGCTTCACGGTTTCCGCCAGATCGTCAGCGGTGCCCAAGGGATAGGGCACGCTGGCGATCTGCTCGCACACGTCGACCGCGATCACGTTTGCGCCGTCGGCTGCGAGCCGCACCGCGTGGGCGCGGCCCTGGCCGCGCGCGGCGCCGGTAATGAAGGCAACTCGGCCTTCCAGTGGCCGAACCATCAAACGCGAAGCCGTCCTTTGCTGGAGTCGCCGGCGGGAATCGGCTGCAGCATCTTGATGTCGGGTTGTCCGGCTAGGTGCTCGCGGGCCGCGGTAAACATCTTGGCGACCGCGGGGGCGGTGCTATGCACCTTCAGCGCTTCCTCATCGGCCCATTGCTCGACGAAGACGAAGGTTTCGCCGTTTTGGTGCAGCGAGTACAGCTCGCAGCCAGGTTCGCCGTGCACCTCTTCGACCGCGCTGGTCAGGATGTCGCGGACGGTATCGACCGACTCCGGCTTGACGGTCAGGGTGGCGACAACGACGACGGGCATGCAGGGCCTCCTGGGTATGCCGGGGTGATTTTTTCACCCTACTCACGCTTCGGCGGTGACGAGACGCGCGTACCTTCGTTACCAGTGTGGCGGGTGGTGCAGATGATGTACTTGCGACTAGGCTTGCGGGCATGGCTAGTAAGACCGTCGCGCGCTCTGGAACCCGAACGAGCAGGTCAAAGGCCAGTTCGCGGGGTGCATCGCGAAGTGGACGATCAAGTGCACCCCGAAAGCGCGCGAGCCAGCCCGTCAAACGCCCCAGCAGGCCCGCTCGGCGCCGCAATCGATCCGTGCTGGTCGCCGCCGGACTGACCTGCGGCCGGGCCATGCGCGCGACCTGGATGATGGCGGCCAAGGGTACCGGCAGCGCGGCGCGGTCAATCGGGCGAGCCCGCGACATCGAGCCCGGACACCGCCGCGACGGAATCGCGCTGGTGCTGCTGGGAGTTGCCGTCGTTGTCGCGGCGAGTTCGTGGCTCGATGCTGCCCGGCCCGTCGGCGCGTGGGTTGACATGGTGCTGCGCACGTTCGTCGGCTCGGTTGTCGTCTTGCTCCCGCTGGTTGCCGCCGGCGTGGCTGTCGCATTGATGCGAACCCCGCCCAATCCTGACGCGCGGCCACGGCTGATCCTTGGCGCCAGCCTGATCACCCTGTCGGTTCTCGGCCTGCGCCATTTGTGGGCCGGCTCACCCGAAGCCCCTGAGTTGCGCCGCAGCGCAGCGGGTTTCGTTGGCTTCGCTATCGGTGGGCCGCTCTCCGACGGGTTGACCGCATGGATCGCCGCGCCACTGTTGTTCATCGGCGCACTGTTCGGGTTGTTACTGCTGACCGGGATCACCATCCGCGAGGTGCCGGATGCCCTCCGCGGCATGTTCGGCACCCGGATATTCCAGCGCGACGACGACGAGTACGACGGGTACCAGGACTTTGAGGGTGACGACGCGGACACCGTAGAAGTGGCGCGTGAAGACTTTTCCGACGGCTACTACGACGAGGCCATCAATGATGCGCCACCGGCCTGGCCGTCGGCGCAGTCCGCTCCGGGCGTGGACGATGCACCGACCATTCCCGAACCCGCCGTCGCGCGCGCTCGCCGCCGCTCTCGCAAGGAGACCGAGGTCCTGGATCGGGTCGTCGAAGGTCCCTACACGCTGCCGTCGCTGGACCTGCTCATAGCCGGCGACCCACCCAAGAAGCGCAGCGCCGCCAATAACCACATGGCCGGCGCCATTGGGGAGGTGCTCACCCAGTTCAAGGTCGACGCCGCCGTCACCGGCTGCACCCGCGGGCCTACCGTCACCCGCTACGAGGTCGAACTGGGGCCCGGGGTCAAGGTGGAGAAGATCACCGCGCTGCAGAAGAACATCGCCTACGCGGTCGCAACCGAGAGCGTTCGCATGCTCGCCCCGATTCCCGGCAAGTCGGCCGTCGGCATCGAGGTACCCAACACCGACCGGGAAATGGTGCGGTTGGCCGACGTGCTCACCGCACCGAGCACCCGCCGCGACCACCATCCCCTGGTGATCGGGCTGGGCAAGGACATCGAAGGCGACTTCATCTCGGCCAACCTGGCCAAGATGCCGCACCTGCTGGTCGCCGGGTCCACCGGATCGGGCAAGTCCAGCTTCGTCAACTCCATGCTGATTTCGCTGTTGACCCGGGCCACCCCGGAAGAGGTCAGGATGATTCTGATCGACCCCAAGATGGTGGAACTGACGCCGTACGAAGGCATTCCGCATCTGATCACGCCGATCATCACCCAGCCGAAGAAGGCGGCGGCCGCACTGGCCTGGCTGGTCGACGAGATGGAGCAGCGCTACCAGGACATGCAGGCGTCCCGGGTGCGCCATATCGACGACTTCAACGAGAAGGTGCGATCCGGTGCCATCACCGCGCCATTGGGCAGCCAGCGCGAGTACCGGCCCTATCCGTACGTCGTCGCGATCGTCGACGAATTGGCCGATCTCATGATGACCGCGCCGCGCGACGTCGAGGACGCCATCGTGCGGATCACCCAAAAGGCTCGCGCCGCCGGCATCCATTTGGTGCTGGCCACCCAGCGCCCGTCGGTGGACGTGGTGACCGGGCTCATCAAGACCAACGTGCCGTCCCGGCTGGCGTTTGCGACGTCGTCGCTCACCGATAGCCGGGTCATCCTGGATCAGGCGGGCGCGGAAAAGCTGATCGGGATGGGTGACGGGCTGTTCCTGCCGATGGGTGCCAGCAAACCGATCCGGCTGCAGGGCGCCTACATCACCGACGACGAGATTCACGCCGTCGTCACCGCCTGCAAGGACCAGGCCGAACCCGAGTACACCGAGGGCGTCACCACCGCCAAGCCCACCGGGGAACGCACCGACGTCGACCCGGACATCGGCGACGACATGGACGTCTTCCTGCAGGCCGTGGAACTGGTGGTGTCCAGTCAGTTCGGCTCCACTTCGATGCTGCAGCGCAAGCTTCGGGTGGGTTTCGCCAAAGCGGGCCGTCTGATGGATCTGATGGAGACCCGCGGCATCGTGGGGCCGTCGGAGGGGTCCAAGGCGCGCGAGGTTTTGATCAAGCCCGACGAGCTGGCAGGAACGCTGGCGTTGATCCGCGGCGGTGCCGGCAGCTCGGGGGACGAGCCCGAGTAACGCCGAGCAGACACAAAAGCCCCCAATTTCGTGCCGAAATGGGGGCTTTTGTGTCTGCTCGCGGGGTCAAAGCACCAGCAGCATCCGGGAGTTGCCCAGGATGTTCGGCTTGACGTAGCTCAAATCCAGGAATTCGGCGACTCCGATGTCATACGAGCGGCACATCTCCTCGAACACCTCCGCGGTGACCGGGGTGCCCTCGATCTCGGTGAACCCGTGCCGACTGAAGAATTCGGTTTCGAAGGTCAGCACAAACAGCCGCTCTAGCTGCAACTCGCGGGCGACGTCGAGCAGCCTTCTGACGATCGCGTGGCCAATACCGTGGCCGGTCATCGCGGGGTCGACCGCCACGGTGCGGATTTCGCCGAGGTCGGACCACAACACGTGCAGTGCTCCACAACCGACCACTTTGCCGTCGTGTTCGGCGACCCAGAATTCCTGGACGGCTTCATAGAGCGTCACGAGATTCTTTTCCAACAGGATCTTTCCCGCATAGGTGTCGACGAGTTGTTTGATCGCGGGCACATCAGATGTTCGCGCGCGCCGGACCATCGGCCGGTAATCCCGAGGACTTTCGCTCACGTGTGAACAGTATCGACGTCAAGGGGTCGCATGAGCTGGTCAACCCGTTATTCTGTTGCCGTGTCGGGGCAGACTGAAACAGGTCAATTGACAAGCCGCGCCCGTATCGCCAACCTCGCCAATATCCTGACGCTGTTGCGGCTGCTGATGGTTCCGCTTTTTCTGCTCGCCTTGTTCTACGGGGGCGGTCACCACTCCACGGCCCGCATTGTGGCGTGGGCGATATTTGCGGCTGCCTGCATTACCGATCGATTCGACGGCCTGCTGGCCCGCAACTATGGAATGGCGACCGAATTCGGTGCGTTTATCGATCCGATCGCGGACAAGACGCTGATCGGGTCGGCATTGATCGGGTTGTCGATGCTGGGTGACTTGCCCTGGTGGGTCACTGTGCTGATCATGAGCCGCGAACTCGGGGTGACCGTGTTGCGGTTGGCCGTTATCCGCCGGGGCGTAATTCCCGCCAGTTGGGGCGGCAAACTCAAAACCGTGATCCAGGCGGTGGCGATAGGGTTGTTCGTGTTGCCGCTTTCGGGTCCGCTGCACGTGTCGGCAGAGGTAGTGATGGTTGCCGCGATCGTGCTGACCGTGGTCACCGGGGTCGACTATGTTGCATCGACCGTCAGGGAAGTTCGCTGGTCTAGTCGAGGATCTTGATCGAGCGGGAACCAACCCACCGGTGCCGGCGTTGATCTAAGACGTTGGGGTGCCGAACAGGTATGACCGGACGAAGGAGACCACGATGGCGTCATTGGTGCGCGAGGTCATCGGCGACGTGCTGCGCGGAGCCAGGACTTCGCAGGGCCGGACGCTGCGCGAGGTGTCGGATTCAGCGCGGGTGAGCCTCGGTTATCTGTCGGAGGTCGAGCGTGGCCGCAAGGAGCCCTCCAGCGAGCTGCTCAATGCGATTTGCGACGCATTACAGGTCCCGTTGTCACAGATGCTCACCGATGCAGCAGAACGGATGGCGCGTTCGGAGCGCGTGGCCGGTACCACTATTGATGCCAGCACTAAGGTCGTCATCCCCCCGGTCGCATCTCTGGCGGTGGCCTGAGCGTCCCGTCTCGACCAGATAAGCACCATGGGTGGGGAGAATCGCGCTGAACCGTTAAATTGAGCGACAGGGTCATGTGTCCATCCAGCACAAAGAAGCGAAGGCGGAGCTAACTGATGGCCAATCCGTTCGTTAAGGCGTGGAAGTACCTCATGGCGCTGTTCAGCTCCAAGATTGACGAGCACGCCGACCCCAAAGTGCAGATTCAGCAGGCCATTGAGGAAGCGCAGCGCACCCATCAGGCGCTGACCCAACAGGCGGCGCAGGTGATCGGCAACCAGCGGCAGCTGGAGATGCGGCTCAATCGGCAGCTGGCTGACATCGAAAAGCTACAGGTTAACGTCCGTCAGGCGCTGACGTTGGTCGACCAAGCCACCGCCGCCGGAGACACCGCCAAGGCGACGGAGTACAACAACGCCGCCGAAGCGTTCGCCGCCCAGCTAGTGACCGCCGAACAGAGCGTCGAAGACCTCAAGGCGCTGCATGACCAGGCCCTGCAGGCGGCGGCCCAGGCCAAGAAGGCCGTCGAACAGAACGCCATGGTGCTGCAGCAGAAGATCGCGGAGCGCACCAAGCTGCTCAGCCAACTCGAGCAGGCAAAGATGCAAGAGCAGGTCAGCGCCTCGCTGCGGTCGATGAGTGAGCTTGCGGCGCCGGGCAATACCCCAACCCTCGACGAGGTGCGCGACAAGATCGAACGTCGCTACGCCAACGCGTTGGGACAGGCCGAACTCGCACAAAGCTCGGTCCAAGGCCGCATGCTCGAGGTCCAGCAGGCCGGCGTGCAGATGGCCGGGCATTCTCGGCTGGAGCAGATCCGGGCGTCGATGCGCGGCGAAGCGCTGCCAGCCGGCGGCGCTGCCGCTCCCGGAGGCAGCCCGGCCACGCCGGCGCCGGCCACCGAGACCGGTGGGGCTGCCGAGAAGCCGTTCGGTCAGTAGGTCATATGGCGGTGAAGTCATATCAGCGCGGGCAGTGGCGTTCGCTACTGCAGCGTGGATTTGACAGCGCCGCCGACCTGTCCGACTTAGTTGCCCAGAAGATCAGCGCCGCGACCGATCCGCGGGCGCGACAGCTCCGTCGCCGCCGGCGCGCGCTGCGGTGGGCATGGATATTCACCGCGGGGGTCGCGTTCTGGGCGTTGGTGACGGCGGGCCTGGCGGCCTGGGGCTGGTTTGCCTTGCTGCTGCAGATCACCGGTGCCGTCGCGGTCGCCATGGTGATTCCCGCGACCTTGCTGTTCTTCCGCTATTACTGGCTGAAATCAGAACCGCTGCCTGCGCAGCGGCCGACCACTACCCGCCGGCTGCCACCACCGGGTTCGGCCGCGCGACCCGCGATGTACGCGTTGGGCGCTTCCGAACGAGGGTTTTTCTCGTTGCTGGGCGTCATCGAGCGCAGCGCCATGTTGCCCGCCGACGAAATCCGTGACCTGACGGACGCGGCCAAGCGGTCGTCGGCGGCCATGGCGGCCACCGCGACCGAAGTGGTGTCGATGGAACGGGCCGCGCACCACACCGAATCATCGCGTGAGTATCTGGTGCCGACTATCAACGCCTACACCGCCCAATTGGGGGCAGGCGTCCGTCAGTACAACGAAATGGTTACCGCCGCAGCGCAATTGGTGTCGTCGGCCAACGGCGACGGTTTGGCGGGCGCCGCGCAACAGCGCTACCGCGAGGAGCTGGTCGGCGCGACCGATCGGTTGATGGGTTGGGCGCAGGCGTTCGACGACCTCGGCGGGTTACCGAGGGCCATCTAGGGAAGGCCCGATAGTGACGCGCCGCCCGACGTCCCGCGCTACTGGCCGTCCTGGCCGCTCGAGCCGAGCAGCAGCCCGCCGGCGCCACCGGCGCCGACGGCGCCACGCGTCCCACCATTAAAGGCGGTCCCGGCGTTACCGCCGTTACCGCCGCTGCCGATCACCCAGGCGCTGCCGCCGTTACCGCCCCTACCGCTGGTAGCGCCGGCACCGCCCAGCGTTTGACCGCCGTTGCCGCCGTTACCGGCATCGCCGATGAGCCCGGCCTTGCCGCCGGCCCCGCCGTCGCCGCCGTCCTCCCCGAGGCCACCCCCTCCGGCACCGCCGGCACCGCCGTTACCGTAGAACGGTCCGGCGGTCCCGCCGGCCCCGCCGGCCCCGCCTTTCGAACCGCCCCCGCCGTTGCCGCCGGCGCCGCCAGAGCCGGCCAGCCCGCCGGTGCCCCCGTCGCCGCCCTGACCGGCGGTGCCGTTGCGGGACGTGCCTCCTGCACCGCCGCCGCCCCCGTCGCCGTAGAACAAGCCGGCGTTGCCGCCGTTGCCACCGGCGCCGCCATCGCCGGTCGTGTCGTTGCCGCCGCCGGCGCCGCCGGCGCCGCCGGAGCCAAAGAGCGTGCCCCCGTTGCCGCCGATTCCACCGGTGCCGCCGACACCACCGGTGCCGCCGGTGCCGCCGCCTCCGCCGGCCCCGCCGACACCGAACTGCCCGCCGGCGCCGCCAGCGCCGCCGGCGCCGCCCTTGCCCACCGCGGAGCCGGCGGTGGCGTCGCCGCCGTCGCCACCGTGGCCGCCGCCGGGGCCGAACAGCCCGCCGGCGCCGCCGGCCCCGCCTGCGCCGCCAGTGCCATTGAAACCAGGCCCGCCACCGTCGCCGCCGGCTCCACCGGCGCCGCCGGCGGCGAACAGCCCGCCGGCTCCGCCGGCTCCGCCGGCTCCACCGGTGCCGCCGTTGAAGGCCCGGCCGCCGGTGCCGCCGGCTCCTCCGGCGGCGAACAGCCCGCCGGCTCCGCCGGCTCCGCCGGGTGCGGCGGTGATGTTGTTGGCGCCGAGGAAGCTGAAACCGCCATCGCCGCCTGCGCCGGCGGCGCCGAACAACAGGCCGCCGGCCCCGCCGTTTCCGCCGGCCCCGGGAGCGATCGCACGGTTCGCGCCAGCGCCGCCGGTGCCGCCGTTGCCCCACAGCCCGGCCGCCCCGCCGTTACCGCCCCTGCCGCTGGTGTTGGTGCCGCCGGATCCGCCGTTGCCGCCATTGCCCCACAGGATCCCGCCGGCCCCGCCGTCCGCCCCGGTCCCCGCAGCCCCGTTGGCGCCGTTGCCGATCAGCGGGCGTCCCAACGCCGCCAGGAAGGGCGCGTTGATCAGGTCGAAAAGTGGCTGCAGCGGCGACGCGGCGGCGGCCTCGGCGGCCGCATACGAGTTCGTGCCTGCGGTCAAGGCCTGCACAAACTGCTGGTGAAACGCCGCCGCCTGCGTGCTGAGGACCTGATATGCCTGGCCGTGCGCCCCGAACAAGGACGCCACGGCCGCCGACACCTCATCGGCACCCGCGGCCAGGAGCGTGACGGTGGGGGCTGACGCGGCGGCATTGGCCGCGCTCACTGTCGAACCGAGTCTTGCCAAATCCGTTGCCGCCGCAGCCAACAACTCCGGAGTCACGATTACGACTGACATCAGAGACCTCCGAGTACGCCATGTCCACTAGGTCATGCACGTCCAGAGGCCGTGAGCTCAGCTTCGAGACGCGGCAAAACCATCGTAAGACGATCCCGGCACCAAGTACTCGGGTTTACCTCAACAGGTCAGCTGTCAGACGTCACTGCCCCGCACCGGCGTCGAGTCGGGTCGCGGGCCATAGCGATCGATGTACGCCTGGTGGATATGGGCGTCTCGTTGCCGAGTGCGTTCGTCGACGAGCTCGGGGTCGAGGCCGTGCACGCGCAGCATGTGCCGGCGCCAGATCTTGTTGAGCGCGTGCGAGAAGTACACGAATGGAATGAGAATCGGCAGCGTCATGCTCAGGTGGACGTCCAGCGTGGTCGGAATCAGCCAGAACGGAGCGACCACCAGCACGGCCGGAACGAAGACCCGCCTCATCATCCGGAAGGTCGCACCCTTGCCCGCCAGGTCGTTGCGCACCCAGTCCCGCATCGAGTCGGGCAGCCGCCCGCCGCAGCAATAGCGGATGAACTGCGGCGCGTTCGGCTTCGTGCGTGCCTCGCTCATCTACAGCGTCGCCCGCAGTGACGGAATAACAATCCCGACGAGGCCGCGCACCAACCCCTTGAGCATGTCGTAGGCATCCACGTAGTCCCGCCACAGGGTGATCCGCCCGTTGTGCACCTCGAAGATGCCGCACGCCCAGAACTGAATCCGCAGCGGTCCGAGGATCAGCGCGTCGGTGCGCTCGGTGAGTACCGCGGCGCCGTCGGCGGCCACCCGGTGGATCTTCACCTCGAACCCGATGCGGCCCTGCATCTGTCGCAGCAGCCTCGCCGTTCGGCGGCCGCCGCGGATCCTGGACAGTCCCACGTTCTCGTAGACGAGGTTGTCATCGAGTGCCGCGTCTACGGTTTCAAAATCCTCATCCTGCAGGGCGTTCAGGAAACCCTCGACCGTGCGGATGTTGTCAGTGCTGGTCTCGGTCAGCTCGGTCATGGTTGCCAGCCTACGGCCGGGGCGCTGTGGCAGGGTAAGGCGGATGCGCGTCGCCGTGGTCGCCGGGCCGGATCCCGGGCATTCGTTTCCCGCGATCGCGCTGTGCCAACGCTTCCGCGAGGCGGGCGACACGCCCACCCTGTTCACCGGGGTGAAATGGTTGGGGGCCGCCCGCGCGGCCGGGATCGACGCCGTCGAACTGGCCGGGCTGGCGGCCATCGACGACGACGTGGACGCCGGGGCCAGGATCCATCGGCGGGCCGCAGGGATGGCCGTGCTCAATGTGCCGGCGCTGCGCGACCTCGCCCCCGATCTCGTGGTGTCCGACGTCATCACCGCGTGCGGCGGCATGGCCGCCGAATTGCTGGGGATTCCCTGGATTGAACTCAACCCGCATCCGCTGTACCTGCCGTCGAAAGGGCTGCCGCCGATCGGCAGCGGGTTGGCGCCGGGCACCGGTATCCGTGGTCGGGTGAGGGATGCCGCGATGCGGGCGCTTACGGCGCGGTCCTGGCGTGCGGGCCTGCGGCAGCGCGCGGCCGTGCGGGTCGAGATCGGACTGCCGGCCCGCGACCCGGGGCCGCTGCGACGGCTCATCGCCACGTTGCCCGCGTTGGAGGTTCCGCGCCCGGACTGGCCGGCCGAGGCCGTTGTGGTGGGCCCCTTGCACTTCGAGCCGACGGATCAGGTGCTGGACATTCCGCCAGGCTCCGGACCGGTGGTTGTCGTCGCGCCGTCTACCGCACTGACCGGGACCGTCGGTTTGGTCGAACTCACGTTGCAATGTCTGAGGCCGGGCGAGACCCTGCCATCGGGATCGCGGTTGGTGGTTTCGCGGCTGGAGGGGCCGGACCTGGAGCTGCCGCCGTGGGCGGCGGCGGGGCTGGGACGTCAAGACGACTTGCTGACCCATGCCGATTTGGTGATCTGCGGCGGTGGTCATGGGATGGTTGCCAAGACGCTGCTGGCGGGGGTGCCCTTGGTGGTGGTGCCCGGCGGCGGGGATCAGTGGGAGATGGCCAATCGGGTAGCACGTCAGGGCAGTGCGCGGCTGATCCGGCCCGTGACTGCCGACGCGTTGGTGGCTGCGGTTAACGAGGTGCTGTCGTCGCCGCGATACCGAGAGGCCGCGATAACAGCCGCCTCCAGCGTCGGCGGGGTCGCCGATCCGGTGCGGGTGTGTCACGAAGGGTTGGCGTTGGCGGGTTAGCTTGCTGGGTATGTTGGCTGGCGTGCGGCTGACGGAGTTCCACGAGCGGGTCACCCTGCGATTTGGCGCGGCTTATGGCGCGTCGGTGTTGGTCGATCACGTGTTGACGGGCTTCGACGGTCGTACCGCCGCGCAAGCGATAGAGGACGGTGTCGAGCCCCGCGACGTCTGGCGGGCGCTATGCGCCGACTTCGAGGTCCCTCGCGACCAGTGGTGAGCGGCAAAGTTGCGCACTCACCGCAGACTCGGTGGATCAGAGCGGGCAGTCGCCGCATTTGCCGCCGCCAGGGATGCGGTAGAAAAGGCAGCAGCTGCGGCGCTTGAAGTCCAACCCGTCGCTGGTGAGCACACCCGACCCGGCAAGGCAGCCGGTCCCCAGCAGGTCGTTGGTGATCTCGACGATCGGCCGACGCAAGTCCGGCCGCGCCGCAAGCAGGGCGTGTGACGCTCCGACGAGGGCGGAGGCGATGTTGCCGTACAGCAGGCCGGGCGCCGGGTCGATGCGCAGGCCGGCCGCAAAGGGTTCCATATGGTCCTGCACGACTACGCGATACAACAGCTCGGGGGAAGGGGAGACGGGTTCGCCGACGGGCTCGGGCAGTCGGAGCCGCGCTCCGTCATCGGCGCGCTGCAGGTCAGACAGGTCGGGAACGACGCCGCGGCCCAGGACGCAGGCCAGAACGGGTGACCAGAGCCGGGCGGCATGGCCGAGGTGCACCAGGGAGGCGCCGACCCGCAATTCCGTAGTGCGGTACCGCTTGACCGTGGCGTCGATCAGATCCTCATACCCGTCGGCGTAGGACTGGACGACCGGATGCCATCCTGCCGCGTCTCCACCCACGGTGAGCGCGAAAAACCCTCCATAGGAGGAAATTTCGGTCAGTACCGCGGAGATGTCCATGCGCTTTCTGTCAGCTGATATCGAGCGATATTGCCACATGCGGCGTGTCCGACTTGAATCGAACAGGTGTTCGGCTACTGTGGTGATCATTCGGGGATCCGATTTGTCGGTGGCCATCTCTAGTGTCACGGCTAACCGACCGAACCGGTCAACCGAACACCGACTACAGGAGAGGCACCATGACGCAAGCCCCCGACCGTGAGAAGGCTCTCGAGCTGGCGATGGCCCAGATCGAGAAGAGTTACGGCAAAGGATCGGTGATGCGCCTCGGCGACGAGGTACGTCAGCCGATCTCGGTCATTCCGACCGGGTCCATCGCGCTGGACGTCGCCCTGGGCATCGGCGGCCTGCCCCGTGGCCGGGTCGTGGAGATATACGGCCCGGAGTCCTCGGGTAAGACCACCGTGGCGCTGCACGCGGTGGCCAATGCCCAGGCCGCCGGCGGTGTCGCGGCGTTCATCGACGCCGAGCACGCGCTGGATCCGGAGTACGCCAAGAAACTCGGTGTCGACACCGATTCGCTGCTGGTCAGCCAGCCGGACACCGGTGAACAGGCACTCGAGATCGCCGACATGCTGATCCGCTCCGGCGCTCTTGACATCGTGGTCATCGACTCCGTGGCGGCGCTGGTGCCGCGGGCGGAACTCGAAGGCGAGATGGGGGACAGCCACGTGGGCTTGCAAGCCCGGCTGATGAGCCAGGCGCTGCGGAAAATGACTGGCGCGCTGAACAATTCGGGGACCACGGCTATCTTCATCAACCAGCTTCGCGACAAGATCGGCGTGATGTTCGGATGTGGTTCCTGGTACACGAATGTCACGCTGGCCGACGGATCGACTGAAAAGCTTGGCAAGATTGTGAACCAGAAGATGGACGTCGAGGTCTTGTCATACGACTTCGAATCCGGGCAAATCGTGCCGCGCAGGGTGACCAATTGGTTTAACAACGGAAAAACGGAAGAGTTCCTGCACTTCAAAGTCGATCGAGCAGGCAGCGGGACGGGACGTGGTCACGCCAGCTTGGCGATGACTCGTAACCATCTCATCCGAACCCCGGCTGGGTGGCGTGAAGCTGAAGACATAGGTGTCGGCGACCGAGTGATGTTGGCACAGCCACGCCTGCTCAGTGATCAGCAATGGGAAGTCGTTCTGGGTTCGTTGATGGGTGATGGGTGTCTGTCCCTGCCAGTTCGACAGGATTCCGAGAGTGCGCGGCTCCGCATAGGGCACGGAGCCCAGCAGTCGGCATATCTTGATTGGAAAGTCTCTCTGCTAGAGAACATTCCGCACAGTCGCACGGTTAACAGCAAGGGTGCAGTGTTCGCCGACTTCTCCCCGCTTGCGGAACTCCATGAGTTGCGAAGCGCAGTGTATTTGGGTGGTGGAAAAAAGTTTCTCTCGGAGGAGTACCTCAAGGGGCTTACCCCACTCTCCTTAGCGATCTGGTACATGGACGACGGTTCATTCAGCCTCCGCTCCAAAGGCCTGCAGCAGCGCACACAAGGCGGAAGCGGACGAATCGAGATCTGTGTTGAGGCGATGAGTGAGGGTTCGCAAGTGCGCCTCCGTGACTACCTGCGTGACACTCACGGCCTCGATGTAAGACTTCGGAAAGCTGGTGTAGCCGCCAAGACCGTGTTGGTGTTCTCTACAGCAGCCACCGCGAAGTTTCAGGAACTAGTGGCGCCCTACATGGCGCCATGCATGGAGTACAAGCTGTTGCCGCGGTTCCGTGGGCACAGCATAGTGACGCCACAGTTCATCGAACCAACTATGGAGCTGATGCCAGCACGTGTAACCGAGATCGAATCAAAGACTGATTACCCCATCATGAGTCGCTTCGATATCGAGGTTGAGGGTTCGCACAATTATTTCGCCGACGGTGTGATGGTGCATAACTCACCCGAAACGACAACGGGCGGAAAGGCTTTGAAGTTCTACGCATCGGTGCGCATGGACGTGCGGCGGATCGAGACGCTCAAGGACGGTACCAATGCGGTCGGCAACCGCACCCGCGTCAAGATCGTCAAGAACAAGGTGTCGCCGCCGTTCAAGCAGGCCGAGTTCGACATCCTCTACGGCAAGGGCATCAGCAGGGAAGGCTCGCTGATCGACATGGGTGTGGACCAGGGCTTTATCCGCAAGTCCGGGGCCTGGTTCACCTACGAGGGCGAGCAGCTCGGCCAGGGCAAGGAGAATGCCCGCAACTTCTTGACGGAGAACGCCGACATCGCTAACGAGATCGAGAAGAAGATCAAGGAAAAGCTTGGCATTGGTGCAGTGGTGACCGATGACGACGTCCTGCCCGCCCCCGTCGACTTCTGAGCCGTCTCGCGAGGAGCTGGCGCGGGCATTCTGCCTGCGCCTGCTCACCGCGCGAGCACGGACCAGGGCCGAGCTCGCAGGCCAGTTGGCAAAGCGGGGGTACCCCGACGATATCAGTAACCGGGTCTTGGATCGGCTGACCACCGTTGGGTTAGTAGACGACACCGACTTCGCCGAACAGTGGGTGCAGTCCCGGCGCGCGAATGCGGGAAAGAGCAAGCGCGCGCTGGCCGCTGAGCTGCATACCAAAGGTGTCGACGACGACGTGATCACCGCGGTGCTGGGCGGGATCGACGCCGGGGCCGAGCGGGCGCGGGCCGAGCAGCTGGTACGGGCCCGATTGCGCCGGGAGACGCTAGCGGACGAAGCGCGGATGTGTCGCCGGCTGGTGGCGATGCTGGCCCGGCGTGGGTACAGCCAGACCACTGCATGTGAGGTGGTGGTCGCCGAGCTGGCCGCCGAACGGGAGCGCCGGCGGGTCTAGGCTGTCGAGGCTGACTCGGCCCGACGGGGTCAGTCGCCGTACCATGGCCGACGTGACTTCGATGGTGGCGCGACACGCCCAGGCTTCGCCTGCTGCACAGGCGGAGTCGGCGCGCACCTACCAGGTCCGTACCTACGGCTGTCAGATGAACGTCCACGATTCCGAGCGGCTGGCCGGCCTGCTGGAAGCGGCCGGCTACCAGCGCGCGGTCGACGGCGTCGACGCCGACGTGGTGGTCTTCAACACCTGCGCCGTCCGCGAAAACGCCGACAACAAGCTGTACGGCAACCTCAGCCACCTGGTCCCGCGTAAGCGCAGCAACCCGGACATGCAGATCGCGGTCGGTGGTTGCCTCGCCCAGAAGGACCGAGAGGCCGTGCTGCGCAAGGCGCCATGGGTCGACGTCGTCTTCGGCACTCACAACATCGGGTCGCTGCCGACCCTGCTCGACCGGGCTCGGCACAATAAGGTTGCCCAAGTGGAGATCGCCGAGGCGTTGCAGCAGTTTCCGTCGTCCCTGCCCAGCGCCCGCGAATCCGCTTATGCCGCTTGGGTTTCCATCTCGGTCGGCTGCAACAACAGCTGCACCTTTTGCATTGTCCCGTCGCTGCGTGGCAAAGAGGTTGACCGCAGTCCGGCCGACATCCTGGCCGAGGTGCGGTCTTTGGTGGACGAAGGCGTGCTCGAAGTCACTCTGCTGGGCCAAAATGTCAATGCCTATGGGGTCTCGTTTGCCGACCCGGCCCTGCCTCGCAATCGGGGGGCCTTCGCCGAGCTGCTGCGCGCCTGCGGCCACATCGACGGACTGGAGCGGGTCCGGTTCACCTCCCCACACCCGGCCGAGTTCACCGACGATGTCATCGAGGCGATGGCAGCCACGCCGAACGTGTGCCCCGCACTGCACATGCCGCTGCAGTCCGGATCGGACCGGATCCTGCGCGTAATGCGGCGGTCCTATCGCGCCGAGCGCTATCTGGGCATCATCGATCGGGTGCGGGCGGCGATGCCACACGCCGCCATCACCACCGATCTGATCGTGGGCTTTCCAGGCGAGATCGAGGAGGACTTCGCGGCGACCCTCGACGTGGTGGCGCGGGCCCGGTTCGCGGCCGCGTTCACCTTCCAGTACTCCAAGCGGCCTGGGACCCCGGCCGCCGAACTCGATGGGCAGTTGCCGAAAGCCGTTGTGCAGGAACGCTATGAACGACTGGTCGAGCTGCAGGAGAAGATCTCCTTGCAGGCCAACCATGCCCTTATCGGGCAGACCGTCGAACTGCTCGTCGCGACCGGCGAAGGACGCAAGGACACCCGCACGTCGCGCATGACCGGACGGGCGCGCGACGGTCGATTGGTCCATTTCACGCCAGGCGATCAGCAGGTGCGTCCAGGCGACATCATCACCACGACGGTCACCGACGCCGCGCCACACCATCTGATCGCGGACGCCGGCATCCTGACCCACCGCCGCACCCGTGCCGGCGACGCGCACGCGGCAGGGCAGCGCCCGCGCGGCGTCGGTCTGGGTATGCCCAGCGTCGGACAACCCGTCCCCGCCGTCGCACCCGCCGGATGCGGAAATTGAACGGAGAACAGGACTTGGCGGATTTCCGGGATTTCAACGCCTTCCGGGATGAAATCGAGGCGGCAGAGCGCCGGGTTGCTCGTGAGATCGATCCCGGTGCCAGGGCTCTCGTTGTCGCGATCCTGGTGTTTGTGCTGCTGGGCTCGTTTGTCCTGCCGCACACCGGCAGCGTTCGGGGATGGGACGTGCTGTTTGGCACTCACGGCGCCGCCGCGGCCGCCGTGGCGCTACCGTCGCGGGTCTTTGTTTGGCTGGCGCTGGTGTTCAGCGTTGGCTTCTCGATGTTGGCGTTGATGACGCGGCGGTGGGCGCTGGCCTGGGTGGCGCTGGTGGGTTCCGCGCTGGCCAGTGGCACCGGGCTGCTGGCCGTGTGGTCGCGCCAGACCGTGGCCGTCGGTCATCCCGGTCCGGGTGCGGGGCTCGTCGTGTCGTGGATCACCGTGATGGTGTTGACGTTTCACTGGGCCCGGGTGGTGTGGTCGCGCACCATCGTGCAGCTCGCGGCCGAGGAACAGCGCCGTCGTGCCGTCGCGGAGCGACAGTCCCAGACGCTGCTGGATAGCCTGGATGCCCCTGATACGCCGGAAACCGGCCCGGAGGCCGGTACCGCCACTGACCAAGACGACGATCGCTAGGGCCTGCGGGTCAGGGGCGTCAGGGCCTGCGGGTCAGGGCGTCAGGGCCGGGTCAGGGCGTCAGGGCCTGCGAGTCAGGGCGTCAGCGGCCGCTTCAGCCCACTGGTGCCACTGTTCGGCGTTCGCCTTTGCCTCTTCGGCTTCCTTGGTCCTGCCGGCGGCGGCGGCCTTTTCGGCCTGGTGTTCGAACTGTTCGGCCCGGGCCCGGAATTGCTCGGCGCGGGCCTGCGCCTGCGGGTCGGACCAATCCGATTCGCCCGCGTCGCGCACCTTCTTCTCGACCGCACGCAATCGCCGTTCCAACTCGGCGGATCGCTCCCGTGGCACCTTGCCGATTGCGTCCCACTTCTCGGCGATAGACCGCAGCGCCGCTCGGGCGGCGTCGTGATTGCTGGAGTCGAGTTTTTCCGCCTCGGCAAGCAGCGCCTCCTTGGCAGCGGCATTGGCCCGCAACTCCGCGTCCTTCTCCGCGGTGGCCGCGTTGCGGGCGGTGAAGAACACGTCCTGGGCGGCCTTGAAACGGCGCCACAGGGCATCGTCCACATCTCTGCTCGCTCGTCCGGCCGCCTTCCATTCGGCAAGCAGCTTGCGAAATTCCGCGCTGGTAGCGGTCCAGTCCGTCGATTCGGACAACTCTTCGGCGCGCTTGCAGAGCCGTTCCTTGGACTGCCGGACACCCGACCGCTCGCGGTCCAGTTCCGCAAAGTGCGATCCACGCCGCCGATTGAACGTTTCCCGGGCAGCGGAATAACGCTTCCACAGCGCGTCGTCGACCTTGCGGTCCAAACCGCTGATCGTTTTCCACTCGTCCAGAATCGCTCGCAGCCGGTCACCGGCGATCTTCCATTGCGTCGAATTGGCGGCCAGCTCCTCGGCCTCGGCCGCCAACGCCTCCTTGCGGGCGGTCTGAGCGGCTCGGTGCTCCTCTCGTTTGGAGCGATCCGCGGCGGCAATGGCATCGGCGTGCTCGCGCAGGGTGCGCAACCGGTTTGCGAGTGCGTCGACGTCGCCCAGCACGCATGCGGTTGGCAGCGTGTCGGCCAGCGCTATGGCGTTAGCTCTGATCTTGCGGGCATCGCCGGTCCCCGACGCCAACCGCTCCTCCATCAGCGTGACCTCGGTGCTCAGGTCGTCGAATCGTCTCCCGAAATGTGCAAACGCGGCTTCGGGGTCGCCAGCCTGCCAGGAGCCGACGACGCGCTCACCGGCGGCGCTGATCAGCCATACCGTGCCGTCGTCGTCGACACGCCCGAACCGGTGTGGGTCGCTGGACACCGGTGTGGCCACCGGGTGGGACGTGGGTCGTGGCATTGGCCGGGGCCCGGGACGCGGTCCCGGACGTGGTGCCGCCCCGGAAGGGCGGCCCGACACCGCCCCCTGGACCGGACCGGATGGCTCGCTGATCCGGGTTTCGTCAGCCATCATGCGCTCGTCACCTACCCTTCGCGCGGTCGATATCCCGCGCATCTGCCGCGCGAAGCGGCACCTCTACGGTCGGCAGGTCTGCTGCGGCTCAACGCCGTCGTCAGGTTCTCCCAACCGGTTCCCACAGTATTCAAACAGCTCGCAACTTTGTGCGCCGCTACTATCGCGGGTACTTTTCACCGGCCGATGAGCTAGGCGGGTCTTCGGCTGGGCCTCGTTGGTGTTGCTCATAGAGCAGAAATTCCCGGTGTGGCTTAACCAGCGCACACGAGTCATTATTGAACAACTGCCTAACTTCAGGTTTACGCGACTGCTCCCGGGCCGGATGTCGGAGGAAGATCAGCCATGGCCAACGTTGGGGTCGCGACGCTGCTCGCACTGGCGGCGGCGCTGCTCGCTGGCATCGGATATGTGGTCCTGCAGCGGTCGGCGCAACAGGTCACCAGCGAGGAGGTCGGCCACTTCACGCTGTTCCACCTCTCACTGCGGCACCTCCAGTGGTGGTTGGGCAGTATCGCGGCACTCCTGAGCTTCACGCTGCAGGCCGTCGCGCTGACCATGGGGTCCGTGGTGTTGGTCCAATCGCTGCAGGCCACGGCCCTGCTGTTCGCATTGCCGATCGACGCCCGCCTGGCTCATCACCGGTGTACGGCCAGGGAGTGGATGTGGGCGGTGCTGCTTGCCGGCGCGGTGGCGGTCATTGTCATGGCCGGCGACCCTTCGGCCGGCCATTCCCGGGCGCCATGGTCGACATGGGCCGTCGTCGCCGTGGTGCTGATTCCGGCTCTGTTCGTCTGCGTGGTGGGGGCACGGATGACTTCGGGTCCGCTGTCAGCGGTGCTGCTGGCAGTGGCATCGGCGGCAACGCTGGCGGTGTTCACGGTGTTGACCAAGGCAGTCGTGGCCGAACTCGGCAAGGGTTTGCCGACACTGATCCGCAGCCCCGAGTTGTATGCCTGGATCGTGGTGCTGCCGATCGGGCTGATGTTTCAGCAGTCATCGTTGCGCGCGGGCGCGCTGACCGCGTCGTTGCCGACGATAACGGTGGCCAGGCCGTTGATCGCGTCGGTGCTCGGGATCACCGTGCTCGGCGAGGTGGTGCACACCGGCGAGGGACAGGTATTGACGTTGCTGGCTGCTGTGGCAGTGGTAGCCGTCGCTACCGTGGCCCTGGTCCACGACGAGGCCGCCATGATGGCCACCCGTACCGACACAGTGGAAGTCACCGGCCAGCTTGCAGTGCCATAGCGGACGCCACGCCGTGGCGCTCGGGTAACGAATCGGGATCGGTGCCGGCGGGTAAGCGCGGTGACCGCCGGTAGCCGGGTACCTTGGAACGGTTGCTGCCTGGGGGGTTAGGCATTAGGCGTGCTCACAGCTATCGCATAGCTTGCTACAGGCGCTGCATAGGTTGATCGGGAACTATCGAGGGGATTCGCGAACGGGTCAACGGGATCGAGACGGTGCAGCGCCATACGGTCGTTGTTGAACTGCTAGCGAACAACAGGTGCATAGTCGGCTGCCGCGGGGCCAACGCTGGTGGGTCGCAGGGAATCGAGGGGTGCTCATGTCGAAGGTTGAAATCGCCGCGATAATCGCCCTGTGTGCGGCGCTGGCATCCGCGATCGGCGATGTGGTCAGGCAACGCTCCGCACATGAGATCACCGACAAACAGGTGGGCCACCTCGAGCTGTTTGGCATGTCTTTGCGTGACACCCAGTGGTGGTTGGGCGGTATGGCGGCAGTTCTCAACTACAGCCTGCAGGCCTTGGCCTTGGCGTGGGCATCGGTGATGCTGGTGACCTCGCTGCAAGTGACGGCTTTGCTGTTCGCCTTGCCGATCTACGCGCGGTTCGCCCATCACCGGATCACCCGCTGGGAGTGGATTTGGGCGGTCGCACTCGCCGGTGCGTTGGCGGTTGTCATTGTCGTCGGCGACCCGACGGCGGGCCACCAACGAGCGCCGCTGCACACCTGGATCATCGTCGGCGCCGTGATGGGCACGGCATTGGTGTTGTGGGTGGCGGCGGCGCGGGTGTGGGCTGGCGGTCCGCAAGCGGCGGTGCTGCTGGCTCTGGTAGCCGGTTCAGCGTTGGCGCTGTTCGCCGTCCTGACCAAAGGTGTCGTCGAGGTCGCCGAGGATGGCCTTTCCGCCGTGCTGCGAGCTCCCGAGTTCTATCCCTGGATACTGGTAGCGCTGGTCGGGATGATCTTTCAGCAATCGGCTTTTCGCGCCGGCGCTCTGACCGCCTCCTTGCCGACGATGACGGTGACCAAGCCCATAGTGGCCACTGTGCTGGGGGTGACCGTGCTCGGCGAGACGCTCGAAGCCGATGGCCCTGAGGTGTTTGTGCTGATCGCTGCCGTCGTGGTCGTGATCACCGCGACGGTGGCGCTGGCCCGCGGCGAGGCCGCCACCATCGTTGCTGAGGCCGGGCAGGACAGGTTGTGCGCGCGCAGGATCGAGCCGCTTAAGAAGCGATCGTCCGGCGATGATGTCGGCCTTGCTGCGGAACGCTTGGTAGCCGAGGATGGCCCCGCGTGGAGCACGTCCTCGGCTTGAGTTCAACGCGCCGGACGAACGCGTTAGTTTGGTGGCGTGTTGAGCGCCATCGCGATTGTTCCGTCCGCGCCGGTGCTGGTTCCCGAACTCGCCGGGGAGGCCGCCGCCGAGGTGGCGGACTTGGGGGTCGCGGTGCTCGCAGCGGCCGCCTTGCTGCCGGTGAGCTGGATTGTCGTTGGGTTGGGCGGCGCCGATGGCGTGGTGGGGCCGGACGCCGTCGGCACCTTTGCGGGCTACGGCGCCGACGTGCGGGTTCGTCTCGCACCGGGCAACGGGGCGCGGCCTCCCGCCGAATTGCCGCTGTGCGCGCTGATCGCCGCCTGGGTGCGGGGCCAGGCCCGACCCGAAGCCAGCGCTCAGGTCCGCGTCTACGCCGGTGACCATGATCTTCACACCGCGCTGGTCCGGGGCAGGCAACTACGTGCCGAGATCGACCGTGCGCCCGATGCGATGGGCGTGCTGGTGGTTGCCGACGGCGTGAACACGCTGACAGCCAACGCCCCTGGTGGCCACGACCTCGGCAGCGTCGACGTGCAACTGGCCTTGGATGACGCGCTGGCAAGCGGGGACGCCACGGCGCTGACTCGGCTGCCCGGGCAAGTCCTCGGACGGGTGGCATTTCAAGTGCTGGCCGGCCTTACCGAGCCCGGGCCGCGATCGGCCAAGGAGCTTTACCGGGGAGCGCCCTACGGTGTGGGCTACTTCGCCGGCGTCTGGCAGCCGTGAGACCCCGCGGCGATCGCAAGCGCGGCGCTGTTGCGCCGGGCGCTGGGGGTACCTCCCGCTTGCGGGGGACGGGTCGACGCATGAGACCCCTCGCGATTATCGGACCGACTGGTACCGGCAAATCGCAACTGGCACTCGACGTGGTCGAGAGGCTCGCCGGTAACGGCCCGATCGAAGCCGAAATCGTGAACGCCGACGCGATGCAGCTCTACCGCGGCATGAATATTGGGACGGCGAAGCTGCCCCTCGAAGAGCGCCGCGGCATCCCGCATCATCAACTCGACGTCCTCGACGTCACGCAAACCGCGACGGTGGCGCGCTACCAGCAGGCCGCGGCCGCCGACGTCGAGGCGATCAGGGCCAGGGGAGCCGTGCCGGTTGTGGTGGGCGGTTCGATGCTCTACATCCAATCGCTGCTCGACGATTGGTCGTTCCCCGCGACCGATCCCGTGGTGCGCGCGAGATGGGAGCGGCGGCTCGCCAAGGTCGGGGTGGGCGAGCTGCACGCCGAGCTGGCTCGCCGCGACCCCGCCGCGGCTGCGGCGATCCTGCCCACCGACGGTCGGCGCACGGTCCGCGCGCTCGAGGTGGTTGAGCTCACCGGGCAGCCGTTCGCCGCGTCCGCACCGCGCATCGGCGCCGCGCGGTGGGACACCGTCATCGTCGGGTTGGACTGTCCGACAACGATTCTCGATGATCGACTGGCGCGGCGCACGGAGTTGATGTTCGATCGTGGCCTGGTCGAAGAGGTACGGGTACTGCTTGGGCAAGGCTTGCGCGACGGGGTCACCGCGTCGCGCGCGCTGGGCTATGCCCAGGTGGTCGCGGCGCTGGATGCCGGCGGTACAGTCGACCTGCTGCGACAGGCGCAGGAGCAGACATACGTGGGCACCCGCCGTTATGTGCGACGACAGCGGTCGTGGTTTCGCCGCGACCACCGGGTGCATTGGCTCGACGCCGGCGCGACCAGCCTCGTCGAGGACGCATTGCGGGCATGGCGGAACGTATCCTGATCAGGTGATTCGCGCCGACGACGATGGAGATGGCGCTGTGGGCGTACCTCCCGCTTGCTGGGGAGAGGAGCGGCGCACATGATATTCGCCAAGGGCCACGGCACCCAAAACGATTTTGTGCTGCTGCCCGACATTGATGCGGGGGTGGCGCTGACCGCTTCCCGAGTCGCTGCCTTGTGCGACCGGCGCCGGGGTTTGGGGGCGGACGGGGTGCTGCGGGTCACCAACGCGGAAGCCGCGGTGACGGCCGGTGTGCTCGATCGCCTGCCCGACGGTGTCAGCGATTCCGACTGGTACATGGACTACCGCAACGCCGACGGCTCGACGGCGCAGATGTGCGGCAACGGAGTGCGGGTGTTCGCCCACTACCTGCGGGCCAGTGGTTTGGACTCTCGCGACGAGTTCATCGTCGGCACGCTTGCCGGGCCGCGACTGGTCAACCTGCACCACGTCGACGCGACCAATGCCGACGTCACCGTCGACATGGGCAAGGCCAGCCGGGTGGGCAGCGGGGGGTCGGCCTTTGAAGCCTTAGTTGGGGGCAGGAGGTTTGCCGGCCTGGCGGTCGACGTCGGTAACCCGCACCTGGCCTGCGTTGATCCGGACCTGAGTGTCGATGCTCTGGCGGCACTGGACGTGGGGGCGCCGGTGAGCTTTGATCATGCGCAGTTCCCCGAGGGCGTCAATGTCGAGGTCCTTACCGCGCCGGCCGGCGGCGTGGTCTGGATGCGGGTCCACGAACGCGGCGTTGGGGAGACCCGCTCCTGTGGCACCGGGACCGTGGCGGCCGCAGTCGCGGCGCTGGCCAGTGCCGGCGCCGAGACGGGCATGCTCACCGTGCGGGTTCCCGGCGGTGACGTCGTGGTCACCATCACCGACGCCACCAGTTTTTTGCGTGGGCCATCGGTGCTGGTCGCTCGCGGTGAGCTCGACGACCAGTGGTGGAACTCGCTGCGGTGAATATTCGGATGCGCAGCCATCCGCATCGTGCCACCATCGGGTATTGGCTATGACACATTCAGATTCGCCCGAAATGGGCACCTCAGATTCCTCACCGAGTCTTGGTGAGCTTGCCCTCGAAGACCGATCGGCGCTGCGCCGGGTCGTCGGGCTGTCGACGGAACTCGCCGACGTCTCCGAGGTCGAATACCGCCAGCTGCGGCTGGAGCGGGTGGTCCTGGTCGGAGTGTGGACCGAGGGCAGCGCGGCTGACAACCAGGCCAGCATGGAAGAGCTCGCAGCGCTGGCCGAAACCGCTGGCTCCCAAGTGCTCGAGGGGCTGATCCAGCGCCGTGACCGACCCGACCCGTCGACCTACATCGGCTCGGGCAAGGCGGCCGAACTCCGGGAAATCGTGGTGGCGACGGGGGCCGACACCGTCATCTGTGACGGCGAACTATCTCCAGCGCAGCTGACCGCATTGGAGAAGGCCGTCAAGGTCAAGGTCATCGACCGCACCGCGCTGATCCTCGATATCTTCGCCCAACACGCCACCAGCCGCGAGGGCAAGGCCCAAGTGTCGTTGGCCCAGATGGAGTACATGCTGCCGCGGCTGCGCGGCTGGGGTGAGTCGATGTCGCGGCAGGCCGGTGGCCGCGCCGGTGGTAGCGGCGGGGGAGTGGGTCTGCGCGGTCCCGGTGAGACCAAGATCGAGACCGACCGGCGCCGCATCCGCGAGCGGATGGCCAAGCTGCGGCGCGATATCAAGGCCATGAAGCAGGTCCGCGACACCCAGCGCAGTCGTCGGTTAGAGAGCGAGGTGCCGTCGATCGCGATCGTCGGCTACACCAACGCGGGTAAGTCCAGCCTGCTCAACGCACTGACCGGCGCGGGGGTGCTGGTACAGGATGCGCTGTTCGCCACCCTCGACCCCACTACTCGTCGCGCGGAGTTCGATGGTAGGCCGCTTGTGCTCACCGACACCGTCGGCTTCGTGCGGCACCTGCCCACCCAATTGGTCGAGGCGTTCCGCTCCACGCTGGAGGAGGTCGTCGACGCCGACCTGTTGGTACACGTCGTCGACGGGTCTGACGTCAACCCGCTCGCCCAGATCAGTGCGGTCCGGCAGGTGATCTCCGATGTGATCGCCGACCGTAACGGTGATCCGCCGCCAGAGCTGGTGGTGGTCAACAAAGTCGACGCCGCAACCGCTCTGACGCTGGCCAAGTTGCGGCACGAGCTGCGCGGCGCAGTGTTCGTCTCCGCGCGCACCGGCGACGGTATCGATGCGTTACGGCAGCGCATTGCCCAGCTCGCGAAGCCCAGCGACACCGCCGTGGACGTGGTGATCCCTTATCACCGCGGTGACCTGGTGGCCCGAGTGCACACCGACGGGCGGGTACAGCAGGCCGAGCACAAGCCGGAGGGCACCCGGATCCAGGCTCGGGTTCCAGTGGCGCTGGCCGCAAGTCTGCGTGAGTTCACGACTCACTAGCCGCCCACCCGTGTCGACCAACCGTCCGGTTGGTATATCTTGGCGACAGAGTTTCATTTGCCGCGGAGGTCAGCCATGGGCAGTGCCGTCAAGTACGAGCGCACACTTTTCGAACCCGAGCACGAACTTTTCCGCGAGTCCTACCGGGGCTTCCTCGACCGCCACGTTGCGCCGTATCACGACGACTGGGAGAAGGCCAAGATCGTCGACCGCGGGGTCTGGCTCGAGGCCGGCAAGCAGGGCTTCCTGGGCATGGCGGTACCCGAGGAGTACGGCGGTGGTGGCAACCCCGACTTCCGGTACAACACGATCATCACCGAAGAAACCACCATTGGGCGCTACAGCGGCATCGGCTTCGGCTTGCACAACGACATCGTGGCGCCGTATTTGCTGGCGCTGGCTACCGAAGAACAGAAGCAACGTTGGTTACCCAAGTTCTGCACCGGGGAGCTGATCACCGCGATAGCGATGACCGAGCCGGGTACCGGTAGTGACCTGCAAGGCATCAAGACCCGCGCCGTCAAACAAGGCGATCACTATGTGCTCAACGGGTCGAAGACGTTCATCACCAACGGGATTAACTCAGACCTGGTGATCGTGGTGGCGCAGACCGACCCGGAGAAGGGTGCGCAGGGCTTTTCGCTGCTCGTCGTCGAACGGGGTATGGAGGGTTTCGAACGCGGCCGCCATCTTGACAAGATCGGGTTGGACGCCCAGGACACCGCCGAGCTGTCGTTCACTGACGTGCATGTGCCGGCTGAAAACCTGCTGGGCCAGGAGGGGATGGGGTTCATCTACCTCATGCAGAACCTCCCGCAGGAACGGATCTCGATCGCCATCATGGCGGCCGCGGCAATGGAAGATGTGTTGGAGCAGACACTGCAATACACCAAGGAACGCAAGGCTTTTGGCAGGTCGATTGGCAGCTTCCAGAACAGCCGATTCGTGCTGGCCGAGCTGGCGACCGAAGCCACCGTGGTGCGCATCATGGTCGACGAGTTCATCGCGTTGCACCTGCAGGGGAAGTTGACGGCGGAACAGGCCGCCATGGCCAAGTGGTACTCCACTGAAAAGCAGGTACACCTGATCGACCGCTGCCTGCAGCTGCATGGCGGGTACGGTTACATGCGCGAATATTCAGTTGCCCGTGCCTATCTCGATGCCCGGGTACAGACCATCTATGGCGGCACCACCGAAATAATGAAGGAGATTGTCGGCCGCAGCTTGGGCGTCTAGGGCGTCTCGCGTCCATCGTGTGCGTCGTGCGCCTTCCGTAGCAGCTGCATCAGCTCATCGTCGTACCAGATCCGAACGCGGTATTGCATTGGGAGCTCGCCGATCTGACGTTCCTCGTCGAGTAACTTCGCGAAGATCTTCTCGCGCTCGACGGGATCGGTCTCATAGCGCGGGTCGAGGTATTCCGTCGCGTGACGCCGGGCCCTTGCTGTCGATGTCTGTGCCCGTCCGCGCGACGACAGCACCGACGCCGCGGCCGTGGTCAGCAAGATGACGATGATGACCGTTAACGACGTCATCGTGCTCACTTTCACAACCGGAACCGGTCGACCATGGTTGATGAACGGAATGTTGTTGTGGTGCAACGCTTCCAGCATGAGTTTGATGCCGATGAAGCCAAGAATCGCGGCCAGCCCGTAGGACAGAAACACCAGCCGATCCAGCAGCCCGTCGATCAAGAAGTAGAGCTGGCGCAGGCCCAGCAGGGAGAACGCGGTGGCCGCGAACACCAGGTAGACGTTTCCGGTCAGACCGAAAAGCGCCGGCACCGAATCGAACGCGAACAGCAGGTCGGTGCCACCGACAGCGATCATGACCAACAACATCGGGGTCATCAGTCGCTCGCCGTTCTCGACCGTGCGCAATCGGTCGCCGTCGTAATTCTGCGAGGTCCGCAAGAACCGCCCGGCCAGCCGGATGATGAAGTTGTCGGCGGTATGGCTTTCAGCCTCTGCGGGTTTGGCGAGGTTGCCCGCCATGAACAGCAGGGCTACGCCGAATAGGTAGAAGGTCCAATTGAAGGTCACGATGAGCGCAGCCCCGACGAAGATGAATCCGGTGCGCGTGACCAGCGCGAACGCAATACCGAATAACAGCACCTTTTGCTGGGCAACCCGAGGCACCCGGAAGCTGCTGATAATGACCAGGAATACGAACAAGTTGTCGACGGACAGGGCCTCGTCAGTGAGATAGCAGGCGAAATATTCGGCCGACATGTTCAGGCCGCCAAAGATGACAACGCCGATACCGAACAGGACCGCGATCCCGACGTAGGTCGCCGACCAGAGGGCGGCCTCACGTAGCGTCGACACGTGTGTTTCGCGCACCCGGAAGACGTAGTCGAACGCCATCAAGCCAGCGATCGCGACGATGGTCAGGGCCCAGACAGCTCCGGAAACACCCATGTCAGCTGTGTTTCCTCCCGCCGCACGTGCTGGGCTACCGTCTCCGGCACGGTAGCCCAAACCCTGCTGGCTGTGCAGCAAGGTTGCTCGCGACACTCGCGCGTCCCGGCATCATTTCGACATCGGCTGGGTATCCGTTTTCGTAATATTTGCGAATTGACTTCGCATTTGTCGTTCGCTAGAGCAGAGTTATGCGAGCCCGGCCACGATGCGGACCGTAGCTGGGGGAGGGCCCACGGTGGGGAATCCACCGGCTCGCGGCGCGAGTAGGGCAGCGGCTGGGAGGCTTGGTGAACGGGCAGAGAGGTCACTTGAAGAAGAGCGTTGGGCGTGCGCTGGTCGGCTTGACAGCCACAGCGCTGGCTGCAGTCTTGCTGACGCCTACGGCGGGGGCATCTCCGATAGGCGACGCCGAGGCCGCCATGATGGCGGCGTGGGATAAGGCGGGGGGCGACACGTCGACGCTCGGCGCCCGCAAGGGCGATGTTTATCCGGTAGCCGACGGGTTCGCGCTGGACTTCGACGGCGGCAAGATGTACTTCACCCCGGCCACCGGCGCGAAGTACATGTACGGTCCGATCCTGGACAAATACGAGTCGCTTGGTGGTCCGGCCGGCAGCGATCTGGGCTTCCCGACCATCAACGAAGTTCCGGGTCTTGCCGGACCTGACAGTCGCGTGAGCACCTTCTCCGCCAGCGACAACCCGGTGATCTTCTGGACGCCCGACCACGGCGCATTTGTCGTGCGCGGCGCGTTGAACGCGGCGTGGGACAGGCTGGGCAGCTCGGGTGGCGTTCTGGGTGCTCCAGTCGGCGATGAAACCTACAGTGGCGAGGTCACTTCCCAGAAGTTCAGCGGCGGTGAGATCTCATGGAACAGAAATAGCAAGGAGTTCACCTCCACCCCGCCGGCGTTGGCCGACCAGTTGAAGGATCTGCAGGTAGCGATCGATCCCGCCGCGGCCATCAATATGGCCTGGCGTGCCGCCGGCGGCGCCGCTGGCCCGTTGGGTGCCAAGAAGGGTGACCAGTACCCGATCGGCGGGGACGGGATAGTCCAGGACTTCACCGGCGGCAAGGTCTTCTTCAGCCCGGCCACCGGAGCCAATGCCGTCGAGGGCGCAATCCTGCAGAAGTATGAGTCGCTGGGTGGGCCGGTCAGCAGTGATCTGGGGTTCCCCACCGCCAACGAGGCCGACGGCGGGATCACCCCCGCAAGCCGGATCGCGTCGTTTTCGGCGGCTGACAAGCCGGTGATCTTCTGGACGCCCGACCATGGCGCGTTTGTGGTGCGCGGAGCCATGAAGGCCGCGTGGGACAAGCTCAAAGGCCCCACGGGCAAACTGGGCGCGCCGGTCGGTGACCAAACCGTGGACGGCGATGTGATCTCGCAGAAGTTCACCGGCGGCAAGGTCTCGTACGACCGCGCGAAAAACACGTTCACCACCGACCCGGCGAACCTGGCGCCGTTGCTGTCCGGTCTGCAGGTGGCGGGTCAGAATCAGCCCAGCGTTGCGGGTCCGCCCGCGCACGGCAAGAAGTTCACCTGGCATTGGTGGTGGCTGGTGGCTGCCGTCCCGGTGGTGCTGCTGATCGTGATGGCCGTGTTGGTGGTCCTTGGATTACGCCGGCGTCGCGGCGGCCACGAGCCCGCTGTGTTCCCCCGCGAGCATGACTTTGACCATGACGTTGCTAGCTATGACGCGGGGGCGGACGGTCACTGGCCGCATGATGAGGTCGATTACGGCACCGAACGCTTCCCGCTCGACGACCAGCATCTCCCGGAACATCCGGCGCCGGATGACGAGTCGACGTTGCGGGTCAGTTGGCCGCGAGGTGCCGGTGGCGGCGTGGCCGAGGGCTATGACTACGGGGCGGTCGACGAAGAAGACCCCGACGCGGTTGACACCACGCCCACGCCCATCGTGTCGCCCAGCGATCTCGCCCAAGCGACCGTTATCGACGAGCCCGTCGTTCCGGAAACCGTGGCGGCCGACACCTTTGTGCCCGAGGCCTTCACTCCCGAATCCGTCACTCCGCAAGGCGTAGCTCCAGAAGCCTACGTTCCGGAAACCTACGTTCCGGAATCCCATGTTCCGGAGGCGGCGTTCCCGGATACCTACACTGCGAACGCCGGTGTCACGGACGAGGCCTTCTTGGACAGCGCCGTTACGGAGGCTAGGTCGGTTCCTGAGGTGCGGACCGGGCGGCATGCAGCTGCGGATTCATCGGCAGATGAAGCAGAAGTGGCCGCAGAAGCGGGATATGGGGCTACGCCAGAAGCGCCGCCGGCGCGCACGGCTCCGCGGGCGCCCAGCCAGGGTGTGCGGCCGATGATCCATCTGCCGCTAGAGCACGACCCATACCAGGCTCCGGATGGCTACCCGGTCAAGGCCAGTGCCCGTTTCGGCTTGTATTACACGCCCAGCAGTGCGCTATATCACGACACGCTCGCCGAACTCTGGTTCGCCAGCGAAGAAGTCGCACAGGCCAACGGATTCGTCAAAGCGGACTAACCTCGGCCGCTAACCGGCATTAGATCTTCCGGATCACCGTGACGACCTTGCCAAGCACGGTGGCATCATTGCCGGGGATCGGGTCGAAGGCCGGGTTGTGCGGCATCAGCCAGACTTGACCGCCGGCCCGCTTGAACGTCTTGACGGTGGCCTCGCCGTCGATCATCGCGGCAACGATGTCACCGTTGTCGGCGACGTTTTGCTGACGCACAACCACCCAGTCGCCGTCGCAAATCGCCGCCTCGACCATCGAGTCGCCGACAACCTTGAGCAGGAACAGCGTCCCCTCGCCGACCAGCTCGCGGGGCAACGGGAAGATGTCCTCGACGGCTTCCTCGGCAAGAATCGGGCCACCGGCCGCGATGCGCCCCAGCACCGGGACAAAGGTGGGTTCCGGTAGTGCGTCCGAGCCGGCGACTTCGGTGACCTGCGTTGGTGTTGCGGTGTCGTCGACGCCGCGGACGTCGACGGCCCGAGGGCGGTTCGGGTCACGGCGCAGGTAGCCCTTGCGCTCTAAGGTGCGCAACTGGTGCGCCACCGAGGATGTTGACGTCAGACCGACCGCGTCGCCGATCTCCCGGATGCTCGGCGGGTATCCGCGGCCGGTGACCGAAGCACGGATGACGTTCAAGATCGTGCGCTGCCGCTCGGTCAGCGATGAATCCGCTGGGCCCGATTCCGGTGAGGTGTCGTTGCTGTCGCTCATGCACTGAATGTAGCCGCAACCCCGCTAAGAATCAAACATGTGTTCGACTGTGTGTCGCTCGATCCCCCGTACTCGCCATTCGGGCAGGTGGTGGTCGCCGGCGCCGAACAAGACAGGGCTTGTCGGTGGTCTGGTTTAACGTCTTTCACGAGCGACACGCTTCGATCAAATGTTCGGTGTTCGAACACACGAGCGACTAGAGTGTCGAACACACGAGCGAGAAACCGTCGGCCGGAGGAACAGCATGACCATCATCCAGACAGTCCCGCCACGTACCCGTAGTGTCCGGGGGCCGATCAACGGGCCGATTCACGAGCCCCGCTGTGGCCGGGCTCGGGAGGCCCAATCGCGCAGGCCGGGTCCCTATCGGCCGGCGGGGACGCCGCTGCGCTACCACGGCACCGGGGTTGTGATATCGACGGCATCTCATCGCAGGCGTCCGGTCACGGTAGCGACGACAGTGGGGTTGGCCCTGCTTGCTGCGATGATCACCCTCTGGCTCGGCCTGGTCGCCAACTTTGGGAACCTGGCCAACGGCAACTCCCCAGGTGCGCTCACTCGGGTACCCGACACGCTCGCTGTGGTGCGTGTGTTGCCTGGGGAGTCCTTGCAAAGCGTCGCCGCGCGCGTCGCGCCCGACGCACCGGTGCGCCAGGTTGCCGACCGCATCCGCGAACTCAATGCCCTGGACTCCACGGTGCTGTCCGCGGGCCAGACCCTGATCGCGCCGGTGGGCTGACGGTTTCACCGTGTACTGCGAAAACCGTTCTACGCCAAGCTTGCTCGCTGACCGCGGGGTTGAGCGCGCGTGGCTGGCGGCTGCGTTGGCCCTGCGGGCGAGCGCACAGGTACTCTCGGAGTCGTCTGCGGTACCCGGATGCGGCAAAGGAGCGGCCATGCACTGTCCGTTCTGCCGGCATCCCGATTCCCGGGTGATTGACTCGCGGGAAACCGATGAAGGCCAGGCCATTCGGCGGCGGCGGTCGTGTCCCGAGTGTGGGCGGCGGTTCACCACCGTGGAAACCGCAATCCTGGCCGTGGTCAAGCGCAGTGGTGTTACAGAGCCTTTCAGCCGGGAAAAGGTCATTAGCGGCGTGCGTCGAGCATGCCAGGGGCGTCAGGTGGACGACGATGCGCTGAACCTGCTCGCCCAGCAAGTGGAAGACACCGTGCGTGCCGCTGGGTCGCCGGAGGTCCCCAGCCACGAGGTCGGTCTGGCGATCCTTGGGCCGTTGCGCGACCTCGACGAGGTGGCTTATCTGCGCTTCGCGTCGGTATACCGATCCTTTTCGTCAGCAGACGATTTCGAGCGCGAGATCGAGGCGCTTCGCGCGCACCGCAACGTATCGGCTCCCAACTGACCGATCGCAACGCGGTTAGGCTTCCATCATGCTTCCTGAGCTACACCCTGATCTCGAGGCATTGGCACCACTATTGGGTACCTGGGCTGGTCGGGGCAGAGGAGAGTATCCGACGATTCAGCCGTTTGAGTACCTCGAGGAAGTCGTTTTCTCCCACGTGGGCAAGCCATTTCTGGCGTATGGGCAAAGGACCAGGGCCGTAGCCGACGGCAAGCCGTTGCATGCAGAAACGGGGTATCTCCGCGTGCCGCAACCCGGTCACCTTGAACTGGTACTCGCTCACCCGAGCGGCATCACCGAAATCGAGGTGGGCACCTATTCGCGCAGCGGCGATGTCATCGAAGTCGAGTTGGCCACCACGCCGATCGGGGTCATCGGACTAACCCCGACCGCTAAAGAGGTGAATGCACTTGGGCGTTCGCTGCGCATCGACGGCGACCAGCTTTCGTACTCGTTGCAGATGGGTGCGGTCGGGCAACCCCTGCAGCATCACCTCGCCGCCGTGCTGCACCGAAAACGCTGAACGCCACGCGTCAGTCGACTTGTCTCACACCGTCATTGACGACGCGGCCGGTGACGCCGACCCACCCCTCGGGACTCCAGGCGGTTTCGATGATCGACCCCTTGCCCTGGGTAATGGTGAGATCGCGGCTGAGGTAGTCGGTAATACGTATCGCCGCCGAGCCGGTCGCTTCGTCTTCCGCCACGCCAAGGTTGGACGCGAACATCCGGGCCCGAATCGATCCGGCGGACCGGTCGGTCCAGGTCCACAGGTAGTGGGCGATGTCGTCGGGGAAATCGGTCGGGTCGGCGGCTGCAAGGGCCTCGAGTGATTCGATGTCGTGGATGGCAATCTCTGGCGCCCACTCCGCCCGTGCGTTGATCGTTGTGAGGTCGCCACTGTCGCTGTAACTCACCTGCACGATGCCGGCCGGCACCTGCAGCGTGTGTATCGGCATATCGTTGTGGCGCAGCCACCACGACGCTCCCACCGTCGGGTGGCCAGCGAACGGCACTTCGGTGCGCGGAGTGTGGATGGTGGCGTGCGCAGTGGTCGAGCCGACTGCCGGGAGATCGACGAATATCGTTTCGCTATAACCCAATTGGGCTGTCAGGTGTTGCCGGTCGCGATGCTCAACCTGGCTGGCATCGACCACGCCGAGCGGATTACCGAAATTGCCGTCCGGATCGGTGAAGACCCGCAAGACGGTCACGTCTATACCCATGGCCCGACTGTACGTTGTGCGCTGGATCAGGTAGCACTGCGTTCGTCGGAACCCATCGCGTTCAGGACGGCCACGCGAGTGTCGACAGGGCCGGAGACGGTGCGTTCGCCGCTGCCGGTGCGGAGCAACTGGCGAAGGGCGACCGGGTCATATTCGGCGGGCGCTGTGGTGTCGATGAAGCGCTGCACGACGTCGATGAAGCGGGCCGGGTCATCGTGGAACGGAAAATGGCCGGAGCGCTCGAAGATCTCCAGCCTGGAGCCGGGCATCGCGGCGTGCGCCATTTCGGCATGGCGGACGGGGACCACCACGTCCCGGCTGCCCCAGATGATCTGCACCGGAATGGCCTCGGTCAAATAACATCGGTCCAGCATCGTGACGATCTGCCCGCGCCAGTCCACCACGGCCCGCAACGTGCGGCTGAACGCCGCTGAGGCTGTCGGCTCCGGTAGGTCATCCAGTATCCGCAACACATTGGGCAGGTCACGCCCGAGGCCGGTCGATCCGATTGCCAGGCCCGCTATCCGCCCGGCCAGCTGAACTGCCGGCAGCACCAGGGGAAGCCGCAATAATGCCAGGGCCTCGCTGCCCATCGGCAACGAGGCCAGGCGGAAGACGATGTTGACATCCTTGGTGACGCCGCCGGCGCCGACCAGCACCAGCCGCTCGACCAGCTGAGGAAACTGGTAGGCGAACTGCATCGCCACGCCGCCGCCGAGTGAATGTCCCACGACTGTGACGCGTTCGATGTCGAGCACGCTGAGCAGGTCGCGCATGCCGTTGGCGTATGCGGCCACCGAGTAGTCGGCGCGTGGCTTGTCGGACTTGCCGTGGCCCAACAGATCTGGGGCGATGACAGTGAACCGCTGGGCGAGCTTGGCGTGGATGCCGTTCCAGGTCGTGGAGTTATCGCCGATGCCGTGGATCAGCAGAATCGCCGGTCCGTCGCCAGCGATCCGGAAGGCCCGCTTATAGCCGTGGATGGTGCGGAACTGCAGCGAAGGCGCAGTCACTTCCCGCACCGGGCGAAGTCTGCGCTTCCGCTCGGTCATGTCGCCAACCTCGTTGTCGGGCCAGGTTAGGGGGCTTTACTTCGGATCGTCGTCGTCGAACTTCTTTTCCGCCTGCTGAGCCAGGAACCGCTCAAACTCTGCCCCAAGCTCGTCGCCGCTAGGTAGCTCTTCGTCGCGTGCTAGTAACGACCTGTTCTCCTGAGCGTCGATGAAGGCATCGTACTGGCGCTCAAGGGCTGCCACCACTTGAGCGACCTCTGCGCTCGCCTGAACCTGTTCGTCGATTTTGGCCCGGATCTCGGCTGCCGCTTCGGCCAGCGCGGTCAACGGCAGTTCCAGTGAGCCGGTCTTGGCCACCTGCTCGAGCAGCGCCTGGGCTGCGGCGGGGTAGTCGGTCTGCGTCAGGTAGTGCGGGACGTGGACGGTGAAACCGACGACCTCGTGACCGTGTTGCGCCATGCGGTACTCCAGCAGGTTGGAAGCGCTACCGGGAACTTGGATTTCGGTGATCCACGGCGTGAAATCGGCGATCAGATCCCCATTGTTGGAATGCGCGGTCAGGGTGATGGGCCGCGTGTGCGGAACGGCCATCGGCACGGTGCCCAGGCCGATCGTCTGCCGTACCCCTAGACGCTCGGCCAGCAGTCGCACCGCGGTGATAAAACGCTCCCATTTCAGATCCGGCTCCATGCCGGCCAGCAGCAGGAACGGGGTGCCGACGCTGTCGCGCAGCGCGTAGAGGCTCAGTTCTGGATCGTCGTAATCGGTGAAGTGATCGGTCTTGAACGTCATCAGCGGCCGGCGCGACCGGTAGTCCAGCAGTTCGTCAATCGCGAAGGACGCGACCAGCTCGGTGTCCAGGACCGCCTTGAGGTGGCGTGCGGCTAGCCGGATCGCGTGACCGGCGTCGGAAAAGCCCTCCAAAGCGTGTACCAACACCGGGCCACGACCGTCGGACGTCGACAACACGGGCGCCGGAAACTCGAGCTCGTACATGCCAGGTTGGCCGGGCTGGTAGTCCTGCGCCTCGCCCGGGTCTTGACCGTGGGCCATGGGTGTTGCCTCCTCTCGGGGTGTCTCTGGCGTGCCTCCACCAGTGTCTCTCAATGCGATGAGTACCAGTAATTGAACCAGCAAACCTGGACGGACGGCTCTGCCGTCGCGCGGCCGGCTAGCTCAGTGTAAGAACTGGTTGAGCGCGCGCATTTTGTTCGTCACGTCCAGCGCGGCGACCTTGTAGGCCTCGGAGAACGTCGGGTAGTTGAACACCGCGTCGACCAGATAGTCGACGGTGCCGCCGCATCCCATCACCGCCTGGCCGATGTGCACCATCTCGGTGGCGCTGGTCCCGAAGATGTGCACGCCGAGCAGCGTGCGATCGCGAGTGGACACCAGCAGCTTGAGCATGCCGTAGGAGTCGCCGGCGATCTGGCCGCGGGCCAGCTCCCGGTACCGGGCCACGCCCACCTCGTAGGGGATCGAGTCCTTGGTCAGTTCCACCTCGGTGGCTCCGACATAGGACACCTCGGGGATCGAATAGATCCCGATCGGTTGCAGCGCGGTCATGCCGTCGGTTGGCTCGCCGAATGCGTGATAGGCGGCCAGCCGGCCCTGGTCCATCGAGGTCGCCGCCAGCGCCGGGAAGCCGATGACGTCGCCGACGGCGTAAATGTGATCGACCTTCGTTTGGAATTGATCGTCGACGAAAATCCGTCCCCGGTGGTCGGTCTCCAACCCCGCATTCTCCAGGCCCAGGTGTTCGGTTTGGCCTTCCCGGCCTGCGGAGTACATCACCGTCTCGGCGGGAATTTGCTTGCCGCTGGCCAAGGTGGTGACGGTGCCAGCAGAGCCGACGTCGACGGCGGTCACTTCCTCGCCGAACCGGAAGGTCACCGCGAGGTCGCGCAGGTGGAACTTGAGCGCTTCCACGATCTCCGGGTCGCAGAAATCCAGCATCGTGTCGCGCTTTTCGACGACGGTCACCTTGGTGCCCAGCGCGGCGAACATCGATGCGTACTCGATTCCGATGACCCCGGCGCCGACGACCACCATCGACGCCGGCAGCGACCGCAGGTCCAGGATCCCATCGGAGTCCAGGACCCGTTTCTCGTCGAACTCGACCCCGGACGGCCGCACCGGCTTGGTGCCGGTGGCGATGACGATGTAGTCGCCGCTGACGGTGACGCGCTCGCCCTGGGCGTCTTCCTCGACCAGGACGGTGTGCGGATCAATGAAGCGGCCGTGACCCAGGACCAGGTCGATCCGGTTACGCATCAATTGCGAGCGCACCACGTCGACTTGTTTGCCGATCACATGCTGGGTGCGCGCCAACAGGTCGGCGGGAGTGATCTTGTCCTTGACCCGGTAGCTAGCGCCATAGAGCTCGCGCTGGCTCATACCGGTGAGATAGACCACCGCCTCGCGCAACGTCTTTGAGGGGATCGTGCCGGTATTCACGCAGACGCCGCCGACCATGCGACCGCGTTCGACGATCGCCACGGTTTTGCCCAACTTGGCCGCGGCGATCGCGGCCTTCTGACCGCCTGGCCCCGAACCGATGACGACCAAGTCGTATTCCCGCATCGAACCCATGGGATAGACGATAGAGCCCACAGTCGCGACTTTGTCCACAGACGGTGGCTGATTTACATTGCGGTAGCACCGACCTGACGGCGTGGGTTGCCACCGTTGGGCGCATGACCAAGCATGAGCCTGACTTTGAACTCAACCGCCCCGGATCGCTGATCGCCGCACTACCGGCCGTTCTCGGTTTCGTCCCGGAAAATTCACTGGTCCTGGTGTCGCTGGAGGGCGGTGCACTGGGGTCGGTGATGCGGGCCGACCTCTCCGCAGAGCTCGCTGACCGGGTTGAGCATCTCGCGGACTTGGCCGCCGTGGCTGAGCCCGAGGCTGCGATCGCGGTGATTGTCGACGCCGAAGGTGCGCACTGTCCGGTGTGCAATGAGCAGTACCGGCAGCTGTGCTCCTCGCTCACCGAGGCGTTGGCCGAGCACGATATCGTGCTATGGGCAGCGCATGTGGTGGATCGGATAGCCCTTGGCGGGCAATGGCATTGCGCGGACGGCTGCGGTTCGGCCGGAGTGGTCGAAGATCCGTCGGCCTCGCCACTGGCGGTGGCGGCGGTACTGGATGGTCGGCGGCTCTACGCGCGGCGTGCCGACTTGCAGGCAGTCATCGCCGTTGACGACCCACGGCGCGGCGCCGAACTCGCCGCGGCCATCGGACAACGCGCGGCTGCCCGCGAGATCGCGCTCCGCGCTGACCCGACGGGCTGCAGGCGGCGCGACGTGGAAGCCGCGATAGTCGCCGCCACACGTGTCGCCGACGGGCAAGCACTGTCCGATGCGGAGCTGGCCGAGCTTGGCTGTGCGCTGCACGACGCGGCGGTGCGGGACACGCTGTATGCCCTCGCCGTCGGCGAGAATGCCGGTGCGGCAGAGTCGTTGTGGGCGTTGCTGGCGCGCACGCTTCCCCGGCCGTGGCGGGTGGAGGCCCTAGTGTTGCTGGCGTTCAGCGCCTACGTCCGCGGCGACGGGCCGCTGACGGGTATCGCGCTGGACGCCGCGCTGCGTTGCGAGCCGGAGCATCGGATGGCGGGGATGCTGGACACGGCACTGCAGTCTGGGCTGCGGCCGCAGGAGATCCGTGACCTTGCGGTCACCGGTTACCGCCTGGCCAAGCAACTTGGGGTGCGGCTGCCGCCGCGACGGGCGTTTCGCCGACGGGTCGGCTAGGTCAGACCTTCTCGACCTTGACGGCGTGAGCCATTTCGTTTGGCAGGGTGACGTTCTCATGACCCGGGATGAGGATCGTCACTCCGGCCGGGCTGATTTCGACGGTCACCCGCGCGTTGGGCACGACGCCGGCGTCTTTCAACCGCGTGATCAGGTCAATGTCGCCTTGAACATGTTCGGTGAGCTGGCGGACGACGACAGCCACGGGCGAACCCGGGGGCAACTCGGTCAACCGCACGAGGTTGACGTCGCCGGCGCCGGACCCCGGGCCCACGCCAAGGTCCAGCAGACCCGGGATCGGGTTGCCGAACGGGGACGTGGTTGGGTTGTTGAGCACCTTAACCAGCCGGCGCTCGACATCCTCACTCATCACGTGCTCCCACCGGCAGGCCTCGGCGTGCACTTCTTCCCACGGTAACCCGATGACATCGACCAGCAACCGCTCGGCGAGGCGGTGCTTGCGCATCACCGCGATGGCCAGCGCTCGGCCCTTGTCAGTGAGCTCCAGATGGCGGTCGCCAGCCACGCGGACCAATCCATCGCGCTCCATCCGGGACACGGTCTGGCTGACGGTCGGCCCGCTCTGCTCGAGTCGTTCAGCGATCCGGGCACGCAGCGGCGTCACGCCTTCTTCCTCGAGGTCGTAGATCGTCCGCAGGTACATCTCGGTGGTATCAACCAGCTCGTTCATTCACCCATCCTCCGTTGCCGCCGAGTCTACTTCGCCAGCCGCGTGAGTGGTTCGCCCGAAACGCCTCACCGCAGCAGTATGCCCGCCGCTCCCGCGGCGGGCACACCGTCTCGTGTCAAGCCTATTCAACTAGCTGGCATAAGACCGCAGTCGATCGGCCCGCTCGCCGTGGCGCAGCTTGCACATCACGTCGCGCTCGATCTGGCGAACCCGCTCGCGGGACAGACCGAACAGCTTGCCGATCTGATCCAGGGTGCGTGGCTGGCCGTCGTCCAGACCGAAGCGCAGCCGAATCACCTGATGCTCGCGCTCGTCGAGAGTGGCCAGCACGCTGCGGATATCGGTGTGCAACAGTTCGGCGATGACCGCGTTCTCCGCGGACATGGCTTCGGCGTCCTCGATGAAGTCGCCCAACGGCGCCTCTTCCTCGGAGCCGACGGGCATGTCCAGGCTCACCGGGTCGCGGCTGTGCTCGAGCAGATCGTTGATCTTGTCGATCGGGATGCCGGATTCGGCGGCAAGCTCCTCGTCGGTTGCTTCACGGCCCAGGTTCTGGTGCATTTCCCGCTTGATCCGGGCCAGCTTGTTGACCTGCTCGACGAGGTGAACGGGGAGCCGGATGGTGCGGCTCTGGTCGGCCATACCGCGGGTGATCGCCTGACGGATCCACCAGGTGGCGTACGTCGAGAACTTGAATCCCTTTGTGTAGTCGAACTTTTCCATCGCACGGATCAGGCCCAGGTTGCCCTCCTGGATGAGGTCCAGCAACGGCATCCCCCGACCCGTGTAGCGCTTGGCAAGCGAAACCACCAGCCGCAGGTTCGCCTCCAGCAGGTGGCGGCGCGCCGCCTCGCCATCGCGCACCACGGCCATCAGATCGCGTTTCCGGTTCTCGCCGAGGCGCTTCCGGGTTTCCAGCAGATGCTCGGCATACAGCCCAGCCTCGATGCGCTTGGCCAACTCGACTTCACCCGCGGCGTTGAGCAACGCCGTCTTGCCGATGCCGTTCAGATACACGCGCACCAGATCCGCTGCGGGGCTTTGAGCATCCAGATCGCTGTCAACCCGGCTGGTGGTGGCCCTTACTGTGGGCTGTGCCATAACGCCCTCCCGATCGGCTTGTTGTGTCACGTCGTTCAACGCGACACCCGGGCCTAGAGTTCCCACCCGGCCGCCATCTCACACCGCGTGACGTGCGGAGATGTGCCGGCGACCTGAGAATGTCCTGAGAAGTGTGGAGGGGGACCGGTTGGCCGGAACTCCGGCTAGCCGTGGCTCTCAAAGCCGCCCGAGTCTGCATGCGGCGCCGGGTCGCGCCGAGGCTCGAGTGCCGGCCGCTCTGCGGTCGGGAACAACGGCGTGCGCCGCGCGGACCTTTCGAATCGGCGAGGCTCATCGGCGCGACGCGGGGGACGGTCGTTGGCGATCAGTACCGCCATCCACGGCAATGGCACCGAGGCGGCGACGATCAGCAGGCAGATCAGGCCGTTGTGCCAGATGCCGTACGCGACGGCGGCCAGGATGAGCGCAGGAATCCGGAAGGCCATCAGGGTGAGGTACTTGCGCACCCGCGCGCGATGCTGTACCTCATATGACGGCTCCGCGGCGGTGATCAGTATCGGGCGGCCCGTGTCGTCGAAGCCGTCGAAACTCAGCCCGGAGCCGCGCTTCATTACTCCACTGTCCCACACCGGATCGATTCCGGTTGAGGCGAGTCAGTGGCGATCGCGAGCGCGGCGGAGCCGGGTGAAGCGGGTCGCCACCATGGGGGGTTCAGTGGCGATCGCGAGCGCGGCGGAGCCGGGTGAAGCGGGTCGCCACCATGGGGGGTTCAGTGGCGATCGCGAGCGCGGCGGAGCCGGGTGAAGCGGGTCGCCACCATGGGGGGTTCAGTGGCGATCGCGAGCGCGGCGGAGCCGGGTGAAGCGGTCGCCACCGTCGGGGCCAGGGGGCACAATGTTAGGCATGCAGACCCAGACGATCGAACGCACCGATACCGACGAACGCGTCGACGACGGGACGGGCAGCGATACTCCCAAGTACTTCCACTACGTCAAGAAGGACAAGATCGCCGAAAGCGCGGTGCTCGGCACCCACGTGGTCGCGTTGTGCGGGGAGGTGTTTCCGGTCACCCGGGCCGCCAAGCCGGGCTCGCCGGTTTGCCCGGATTGCAAGCAGATCTACGACCGGCTCAAGAAGGGCTGATCAGCCTGGCGGTTCGGGCGCGACGGTGTTCTGTTGCGCGGTCGAAGACATGGTGGGTGCGCCGATGCCGGTGCGTGCCTGCAGCCATTTGCGCAGCCGGTGGGCATGCGTCGCTGGTGCCGGCCATTCCTCCTGTATTGCGGCATTGAGTTCGGCGCCGAGCATGATCGCGAAGCCGCCGAAGTACGCGAACAACAGGAACGCGATTGGAGTGGACAGAGCGCCGTAGGTGTAGCCCGTGCTGGTGATCCACCTCAGGTAGAACCGCAAACCCAGAGTGGCGATCAGGAATACCGCGATCGCCAGCACTGCGCCAAGCACCAGCCGATGCGTCGGCAGCGGAACCGGCAGCGACACCCGGTACAGGATGACCACGCCGAGCAGCAGACCCAGAATCAGCGCTGGGTAATAGCCGTACCGCAGTATGTTGGCCAAGCTGTAGGGGATGTGTTCGCTCACCTTGCGCGGACCCACCACCATCACCGGCGCGGCCGTCACCAGGAACACCAGCATCACAACGTAGAGGAACAGCGCGAAGAAGCGCTGCCGCACCGGATGGCGCAGCGGAGTTTGGTCGTGGGCCTCTACCACAGCATCGACGAATGCCGAGATAGCCGAAGATCCCGCCCACAACGAGATCAAGAATCCAAGCGACACCACTTCGCCGCGGGCCGTGGCGGTGATGTCGCGGATCGTGGGCTCGATGATCTCGTTGACCACACTGGGGGAAAAGAAGCTGCGGGCGCTGGAGAGCGTGCTTTTCACGATGGCCGGTAGGGTGTCCGGGCCGAACAGCGGCGCCACGTAAGCCAAGCTGCCCAGCATCCCCAACAGCAGCGGCGGGAGCGACAGGCACGACCAAAAACCCGCTTGCGCTGACTCCGAAAATATTGAGTCGTCCCAGCTCTTAGCGAGTGTCCTCTTGCTGATGTGCCAGATGTGGTGGCGGGACGGTTTGGCGGATTGGTCGCTCATCCCGTCAAGCATTACCGAAGATTGCTCGCACCGCCGCGAATGCGGCAGGGCGAGTTCGGCATATTACTGGCCGCTGACCTCGAGGACGGCGGCCAACTCGGTCAGTTTCGCCTCGTGCTTGTTGGCGTGATGCTGGCAGAACAGAAGCTCAGCTCCGGAAGGCAGCTTTGCCCGCACCCGCGCCGCCGCACCGCAGCGGTCGCAGCGGTCTGCCCTGGTCAGCTCGGGACCGGTCAGAGTTGCGTTCATGGCTTCTCCGTTCTGGCGTGTGTTCAACTTTGTCAGACGTTCAAGGTTTTCGCTTTGTTCCCCGACTGTTATCGGGTGTGTCGTTTCTCACGCGTCTCCGAGTAGAAATTCCGGCATCCTGGCTAGGATGAGCGCCACGCCAGACGTTCTGGTGCATTTATGTGGGATCCAAGATTGGTCGCGTGCGCGCAGTCGCGGCGGGATCCTCCCTGAGTCCGGGGACGGGTTCATCCACCTGTCCACGCCTGCGCAGGTGCATCTGCCTGCCAACCGGCTCTACCGCGGCCGCGCTGACCTGGTTCGGCTGGACGTCGATCCGAAGGCGCTTGATTCACCTGTGCGTTGGGAGCCGGGGGTGCCGACGGATCCAGACTCGATGTTGTTTCCGCATCTGTACGGCCCGCTGCCGGCGCGTGCTGTGATCCGGGTCGTCGCCTACCCGCCGGCGGCTGACGGTACCTTCCCGCCGGCCTAGACCAGATGGTGGCGACCCGCTGCGCCCGGCTACCCCGCGCTTGCGATCGCCACGAGGCGGTGCGAACGCGGCTCAAGGCTCTACGTAGGCGTCGGCTTCGATCTCCACCAGCATCCCGGGTGCGATCAGTGCCGAAACTTCGACCATGCTGGCCACCGGACGAATGTCGCCGAAGATCTCTGCGTGCACGTCACCGACCTCGCGCCAGCGTGAAATGTCGGTCACGTAGATGCGGGTCCGAACTACGTCGGCCAGGGTGGCGCCCGCTTGTCCGAGCGCAATCTCGATGCGGCGCAAAGCATCTCGGGCCTGAGCTGTGATTGTATCGCCACTGCCGGTGGTCCCGGCGACCGCCACGTGCCTGTCGACGCGCACGGCGCGCGAGTAACCGACCGCCGATTCGAAGTCGGATTCGGACGAGACATTGTGACGGTTGGCTGGCATGGGGTGACATTAACGACGGCGGCGTACCCGGTGCAGCCGGCCTCGGCATCCCGCAGCCGGTTTCTTCACGCGGCTTTTGGGAGACCCTCCATCGATGGATCAGAAATTCAACAACGGCGCGTCGCGGATCCCGGATGACGCCAGGAAATCGACGGAGGAGCAGCGGGAAATACAGCAACAGTTGGAGCATCAGGGGGACGACCCGGATGCGCCCGGTTTGCACCAGAGTCGGCGTGACGTTGCCGATGAGACGCGCAGCAGGTCGCTGGTCTACCCGAATCTCAGTCCAGGTAGTCGCGCAGCACCTGTGAGCGGCTGGGGTGGCGCAACTTCGACATCGTTTTGGACTCGATCTGACGGATGCGCTCGCGGGTAACGCCGTAAACCTGGCCGATCTCGTCGAGGGTACGAGGTTGGCCGTCGGTGAGACCGAAACGCAGCCGCACCACGCCGGCCTCGCGCTCGGACAGCGTGTCCAGCACGGACTGCAGCTGGTCCTGCAGCAACGTGAATGACACCGCGTCGACGGCGACCACCGCTTCGCTGTCTTCGATGAAGTCACCGAGCTGGCTGTCGCCCTCGTCGCCGATGGTCTGGTCCAACGAGATCGGCTCACGGGCGTACTGCTGGATCTCCAGCACCTTCTCCGGTGTGATGTCCATTTCTTTGGCTAGCTCCTCAGGCGTGGGCTCGCGGCCCAGATCCTGCAGCAGCTCGCGCTGAATGCGGCCCAGCTTGTTGATTACCTCGACCATGTGCACCGGAATGCGGATGGTTCGGGCCTGATCGGCCATGGCCCGCGTGATGGCCTGGCGAATCCACCACGTGGCGTAGGTGGAGAACTTGTAGCCCTTGGTGTAGTCGAATTTCTCAACCGCGCGGATTAGGCCCAGGTTCCCTTCCTGGATCAGGTCGAGAAATGCCATCCCCCGGCCGGTATAGCGCTTGGCTAGCGAAACCACCAGCCGCAGATTGGCCTCCAGCAGATGGTTCTTGGCGCGATCGCCGTCGCGGCAAATCCACATCATGTCGCGTCGCTGGGCGGCGGGCAGCTTCTCGCCGCGATCGGTCAACTCGCTCATCAACTGGGTCGCATAGAGCCCGGCCTCGATCCGCTTGGCCAGCTCGACCTCTTCCTCGGCGTTGAGCAGCGCTACCTTGCCGATCTGCTTCAGGTACGCGCGAACCGAATCGGCGGACGCGGTCAGCTCGGCGTCCTTGCGTGCCTGACGCAACGCTTCGGACTCGTCTTCGTCCCAAACGAAATCCCCGGAGGCCTTGTCCTTTTCGGAAGGCTCGGCGATTTCCTCGTCCTCCTCGGCGGCAGCCTCCCCGGCCGCTCCAGCCGAGGCGGTTTCGGCGTCGTCGCCGTCTTCGGCCTCACCCGCGTCGAGGTCGGCGTCCTCGGGTGCGACGTCCTCCAGGTCGTCGAGACTGAGGTCGGCGGCATCGATGTCGAGATCTTCTCCGGGCTCGACATCGATGGGCTCGACATCGATGTCTGGTTCGATCTCGAGGTCCTCGGGGACATCGAGGGTGGCGTCGGGCTCCGTCGCGGTCTCTTCCGCGGCATCCTTGGGCGCCGCTGCTTTTGTCGCGCGGGCCGAGGGTGCCTTGCCCGCGGTTTTGGCCGAACTGCGGGTCTTCTTCGAGGCGTCGGCGGTCGCGGTGTCGTCAGAAGTGGGCTTGGCGGCCCGGGCTGTCTTCGTCGCCCGCTTCGCCGGGGCAGTGCCATTGGCGGCCTTCGCTGGCGTTCGCTTCGCGGGGGCCTTGGCCGGAGACTTGGTGGCGGTCCGTTTCACCGCTTCGTCGGTCGCCGGGCTTGCCTTGGTCGCTGCCACATACACCCCTTCGGTTGGACTCACTTCCGGTGGGTCTGGGCATGCTTGACCGAAAGTGTCTGCTATGTCGAATGTCGGCGTTGATATCAGCGTGAATACTCGCGCGCTATCGGTTGGGCGGCCGCCGACGACCATTGTAACTTCACTGGGCACTTATACCGGCCGAGCGGGCAAAATTCAGTGCGTCACGTCTTCCACGGAAGCCATGGCCGCGCCGACTATCCCGGCGGTGTTCTGCAGCGCGGCGGGAACCACCGGCGTGCGGTTTTCCAGCAGCGGAACCCATTTGTGCGCCTTGCGGCTGATGCCGCCGCCGGCGATGAATAGGTCTGGCCAGATCGCGTTCTCAATGGCGACGAGCACTCTTGTCACCTGCTTGGCCCACTTCTGATAGCTCCAGTCGTAGCGCTCTTTGACCGATGACGCCGCGCGTTGCTCGGCCTCCTTGCCGCCGACCTCGAGGTGACCCAACTCGGTGTTTGGTATCAACGTCCCGTTGTGGATCAACGCCGATCCGATCCCGGTTCCGAACGTGAGCAGCACGACCAAGCCGGAGTTGTCCCTGCCGGCGCCGTAGCGCTCTTCGGCGAGCCCGGCCGCATCGGCGTCGTTGAGAATCGTGACCTGCTGGCCGTCCAGCTCCGCGCCGATGACGTCGTGCGCGTTGGTCCCGATCCAGGACTTGTCGACGTTCGCCGCTGTCTGGACGATGCCGTGGGTAACGACGCCGGGATAGGTCACCCCGAGCGGTCCCGTCCATCCGAACCCATGGACGACCTCGGCGATGGTCTTGGCGACGGCTGACGGGGTCGCCGGCTGCGGGGTCAGCAGCTTGAGCCGGTCACCTATCAACTCTCCGGTGTCCAGGTCGACGATGCCGCCCTTGATGCCGCTGCCGCCGACGTCGATGCCGAAACCGCGACGCTGCGGCATGCCGTTCCCGGGCTCGGTGCTGGTCATCGAATCTCCTCGGCGAGATTGTGGTGTCCGCTCACCATAAGCCGTGTGCTGCGATAGACCGGTGACAGCACGCCACAATGAACCCGCGCGGTTGCGATCCGTCGCCGAAATCCTTGCCGCCGAGGCAGCCGCCTTCGTGCGGAGTCGGCGCGCCGAGGTGTTTGGCGCGGCTACCGATGCCGCACGTGGCGCCGGATTCGGTGCGGTGCGAAGCAAGACGACCCCTACCGATCCGGTGACGGTGGTAGATACCGACACCGAACGGCTGTTGCGTGATCGATTGGCTGAGTTTCGGCCCGGTGATCCGGTCCTCGGGGAGGAGGGTGGCGGGCCCGAAGATTCGGCAGCCACCCCTGCCGACGCCGTGACGTGGGTGCTTGACCCCATCGACGGCACGGTGAATTTCGTCTACGGCATCCCGGCGTATGCGGTGTCGATTGGGGCTCAGGTTGGTGGCGTGTCGATGGCCGGCGCGGTCGCCGACGTCGTCGCCGGCAAAGTGTATTCGGCGGCGAGGGGCCTGGGCGCACACGTCACCGACGAGCAGGGAACACATGCCTTGCGCTGCAACGGTGTCGATGATCTGTCGTTGGCGTTGCTGGGCACCGGCTTTGGGTATTCCCCGCGGCGCCGCACTGCTCAGGCTGCGCTGTTGGCCCGGATGTTGCCGGTGGTGCGCGATGTGCGTCGCATCGGTTCAGCGGCGTTGGACTTGTGCCTGGTCGCGTCCGGTCAGCTGGATGCCTACTACGAACACGGGCTGCAGGTATGGGATTGCGCGGCGGGTGCGTTGATAGCGGCCGAGGCGGGGGCCCGGGTTGTGTTGCCCGCGCCGAATGTGAACGGCGCGCCTGTGGTGGTCGCGGCTGCGCCGGGTATTGCCGACGAGCTGTTGGCGGCCCTAGCGCGTTTTGACGGCCTGGAACCCATCCTGGACTGAGCGGTCAGCAGCTGTTGGCGTGGATCTTTGCCAATAGCGCGTGATCTGCAGGCTCGGTGGCACCGGGGCGCAGGGTGGCTAGCGCGGCGTCGATGTTGTCGCTGTGCGCCAGGGAGGTGAATTCGGTGCCAAGGGCGAGGTCGACGGAGTCGTCGGCGCGGCTGTCGTGGAAGAGCTCGGTGCACGGCGCCACCAGCCATACCGCGGCCGCGGTGGCTTGCCCCGCAGTGCCGAAGCGGATTTGGCCTTGGCAGGTCAGCCTGGTGCCGGCATAGATCGGGTCATTGGCTGATGTCGGCTGGGCGAAGCCGAGATCCTGTAAGGCGCCGGCGATGTCGGCGGCCTGACCGCCGCGGCCGCTGGCGTTGAGGACGCGGACCCTGGTATCGCTGAGTTTGGCGGGTGTGACGTCGGTCATTTCACTGCGTGACACTTGCTCGCCGAGCGTGGTCGGTCCCGACCCGGCCGTTTGCGGGGGTGGGTTGCATATTGCGGCTTCGTGAACGTCCACCGGTCGAGTCAGTGCAACTGTCCACGCCACACCCGTCACCACCACCAGGAACACCACCACAACGATGGCGGGGCGGGGATTGCGGCGCCGAAATGGCCGACCGTGCTTGTCGAAGGCGGTACCCTCGGTGATTTGTGCGACCACAGGTGCACTTTAGTCCGCCGACGATGCGTGCCGGTACGGCACGTTGAGGAGGTGGACGATCCGGCTAGAGTCCGCCGACGATGCGTGCCGGTACGGCACGTTGAGGAGGTGGACGATCCGGCTAGAGTCCGCCGACGATGCGTGCCGGTACGGCACGTTGAGGAGGCAAACCATCGGGCTGGGTCGCACGCCAATCGCACCGTTTAGGGCCAAACACAAGGGTCAATCCGGTGGTGTGACGCAAATCACATCGGAATCGCCCGAGATACGGGCACGAATCGTTTGGTGGATGCGTTCGACGCTGGTACAAAGCGTTGCTTGAACTTACGAGGCATGTGAGGGGACAAGACAATGCCTACCGACTATGACGCTCCGCGGCGTACCGAGACCGACGATGTCTCAGAGGACTCGCTGGAGGAGCTCAAAGCACGACGGAACGAGGCGGCATCGTCGGTGGTCGACGTCGACGAGTCGGAATCCGCTGAATCTTTTGAACTGCCTGGGGCCGACTTGTCCGGCGAAGAGCTGTCGGTGCGCGTCATTCCAAAGCAGGCCGACGAGTTCACGTGCTCAAGCTGCTTCCTGGTGCAACACCGTAGCCGGCTGGCCAGCGAGAAGAACGGCGTGATGATCTGTACCGACTGCGCGGCCTGATAGCCACACTCAGCTCGTTAGGGCCGACAGCACCCGCTCTGGGTGACGGCAGCTCACCAGCCAGTAGGGCGTCGGGTCGTCGGGGTCGTCGAGGACCAGCAGAATCATCGGCCCGACCCAGGCTCGATGCAGCACGAAGGCCGCGGGATCGAGCTGGCGTCCCAGTGCCGCGGACTTGGCGGTGTGGGCGATTTCGGCGGATCGGGCGATGACGGCGATGGGCAGATGCGCCTCCGCAGCCCAGACCTCGACACCGCTGGGCCCATCGGTGACCCGGATTTCGATGCGGCCCAGCCATAACAAGGCCGCGACCGTGACGCTGAACAGCGTGGCGAACGGTACCCAGTCGGGTAGCGCTGGCACACCCTGGTTGACTTCCACCGCGATGAGTGCCGCCAGCGCGAAGCCCAGCGGCCACCACCACCAAGGCACCCATAGTCGCTCGCGATATCGCACGCTGTGTGGTGCGACGCGGGTACCGGACACCCGGTCAAGGGTAATCTGTGGCCCCGTGTCGACCACTCTGGCCGTTGTTCGCCTTGACCCCGCGCTTCCGCTGCCCAGCCGCGCTCATGACGGCGACGCAGGGGTCGATCTCTTCAGTGCAGAAGACGTCGAGTTGGCACCGGGGCAGCGCGCCCTGGTGCGGACCGGTGTTGCGGTGGCCATCCCGTTCGGCATGGTCGGCCTGGTTCATCCGCGCTCGGGGTTGGCATCGCGCGTGGGGCTATCGATAGTCAACAGTCCGGGCACCATCGACGCGGGCTATCGTGGCGAGATCAAGGTCGCGCTGATCAACCTCGACCCGGCCACGCCGATCATGGTGCATCGCGGCGACCGTATCGCCCAGCTGCTGGTGCAACGGGTTGAGTTGGTTGAGCTGGTTGAAGTCTCGTCGTTCGACGAGGCCGGGCTGGCGCAAACGTCCCGTGGCGACGGTGGTCACGGTTCCTCCGGCGGACATGCGAGTTTGTGAAAAATGGCATTCGGTAGACGCAAAGACGACAACGACAACAGTTCCGGTGAGCCGGTGGCAGCCGAGGTCGAGGACCAAGCCGCCGTCGAAGACACCGACGAGGAGCTCGAGGGGCCGTTCGACATCGAAGACTTCGACGACCCCAAGGTCGCCGAACTCGCCCGACTCGACCTGGGCTCGGTGCTGATTCCCATGCCGGCGGCGGGCCAGGTCCAGGTTGAGCTGACCGAAACCGGGGTGCCCAGCGCGGTGTGGGTGGTCACGCCGAACGGTCGCTTCACGATCGCGGCCTACGCGGCGCCCAAGACCACCGGCCTGTGGCGCGAGGTGGCCAGCGAACTCGCCGACTCGTTGCGCAAGGACTCGGCCCAAGTCTCCATCAAGGACGGCCCGTGGGGCCGCGAAGTGATCGGCACCGCTTCCGGCGTGGTGCGCTTCATCGGCGTCGACGGCTACCGCTGGATGATCCGGTGCGTCGTCAACGGACCGCACGAGACCATCGATGCGCTGACCGACGAGGCGCGAGAGGCGTTGGCGGACACCGTGGTTCGCCGCGGGGATACGCCGCTGCCGGTTCGGACGCCGCTGCCGGTGCAGTTGCCAGAGCCGATGGTTGAGCAGCTGCGACAGGCCGCTGCCGCCCAACAGGCCGAACGGGCCGCCGCGCAACAATCCGGCGAGCCGGCTGCCCGTCGCGGCGCCGAGGGATCGGCCATGCAGCAGTTGCGCAGCACGACCGGCGGCTAAGGCACCTCGGCGAGAGCGGCCAGGCACGCGGCACCCAGGGCGGCGGCGTCGACGCCGATCTCGTCCAGCGTCACCGTCCGCAGCCCGGCTCGCGGCGCTGCGCTTACCCAGTCGATACCTACCTGCAGCGGGTGAACCGGATCGTCGACCGCGGCGGCCACCCCCAGCGGTGTGGCCAGCCCTGCCAGCTCGGCGCGGCTGGGTGCCACGTAGGCGGCCGCTTCTTCCATAGCGTCGGGCAGGTGTGGCCACTGGGCCCGCCACGATCGCGCCAGCTCCGCGGCCAGCCAGGGCGGGCTGGAGGCCCGCATCTGCGCCGTCGTCGCCGCCAAACCGTCGCGGCGCAACCGCGATGCCGTGTACCGCGCGGCGTGTGCCGCCGGTGCCGATCCGGGCTGCCCGGTCCAGGCTGGTAGTGCGGCGAGTACGGCGACCGCCAGATCGGGATGGGCAAGCGCCCATGCGGCGGCCACCGCGGCCCCGATCGAGACACCGCCGACGCCTATGGGGCCGCTACGTGCGGCGTCATCCAGGGCAGCCAGATAGCTGCCGATCAACTGCTCCGGCTGTGGGGGAGGCGTCACCGGTACCGCGCCGACCTCGTGCAAGGGCCCGGAAAAGGCACGACAGACGTAGTCGTCGTCGGAGCCGGTTCCCGGCAACAACACGGTCGTGACGCCGCGCAAATCGACAACCACCCACTGATAGTGCCGGGCATCCTCAAGTGCCCCCAAATCAGCGGTTTGGTCCGCTGGCGTCTGGGAACCAACAGGTCTACGGTGGCCGTTGGCATAGATGGATAGCTGTCCTTGCGTAACGACGGTGAAGTGTCAGGAGAGGCCATGCGGGCCCAAGGTTATTTGCGCCGGCTCACCCGTCGGTTGACGGAGGATCCGGAGCAACGCGACGTCGAGGAATTGTCCGAAGAGGTCGCCAATACCGGCGCGCAGCGCGCGATCGATTGTCATCGTGGCCAGGAGGTCACGATGGTGGGCATGCTGCGCAGCGTGGAGACCAACGGCAAGGGTTGTTCGGGTGGTGTTCGTGCCGAACTGTTCGACGGCAGCGACACCGTCACGCTGGTCTGGCTGGGGCAGCGCCGGATACCCGGCATCGACTCGGGTCGTACGCTGCGGGTCCGGGGCCGGCTAGGCAAGCTGGAAAACGGCACCAAGGCCATCTACAACCCGCATTACGAAATTGAGCGGTGACGATTCCAGCCTTGGGGCCCGTCGAAATCTCGTGAACACTAACCGCATCAGCGCCGAGCGCCTGCTGGCGCAGGCTGGCGGGGTGAGCGGCCTCATCTATTCGTCACTGCCGGTCGTGACCTTCGTGATTGCGTCCAGCATCGCCGGCTTGCTGCCGGCCATCGGGTCCGCCCTGGGTGTGGCCGCGCTGGTGTTGCTTTGGCGCCTGATTCGCCGGGAGTCGACGCAGCCGGCGGTTGCCGGCTTCTTCGGGGTCGCGGTGTGTGCGCTGATCGCCTACTTGATGGGCCAGGCCAAGGGCTATTTCCTGCTGGGTATTTGGATGTCGCTGTTGTGGGCGGTCGTTTTCGCCGCGTCGGTCGTGATCCGCCGACCGGTGGTCGGTTACCTGTGGAGCTGGGCTAGCGGGCGTGATCGCAGCTGGCGCGACGTGTCCCGGGCCGTCTATGCATTCGACATCGCCACGCTGAGCTGGACGCTGGTATTCGCGGCCCGGTTCGTAGTCCAGCGGCTGCTCTATGACGCCGACAAGACCGGTTGGCTGGGAGTGGCGCGGATCGGGATGGGGTGGCCGCTGACCGTGCTAGCTGCGCTGGTGACCTATGCGGCGATCAAGGCCGCCCTGCGTGCCATGCCAGCCGCCGCGGACACCAAGCCGGCCGGTTAGCTGCTGGGGAGCAACAGCCGGCTGAGCTCCTCCTCCGCCTCGGTGACGGCGACGAAGAGCAGCTCGTCGCCGCCTTCCAGCGGTTCATCGTCTTCCGGAACGATGACACGTGGCCCGCGCAGGATTGTCACCAGCACGGCGTCGCGCGGCAGCTGCAGTTTGCGCACCGGCTTGCCGCCCCACGGCGTGTCGTCGGGCAGGGTGATCTCGACCAGGTTGGCCTGACCTCGTCGGAACTCCATCAGACGCACCAGGTCGCCGACGGCCACTGCCTCCTCGATCAGCGAGGCCAGCATGCGCGGGGTGGATACCGCCACGTCTACCCCCCAGGCGTCGGTGAACAGCCACTCGTTGCGCGGATCGTTGACCCGCGCAACAACCCTTGGCACCGCGAATTCGGTCTTGGCTAGCAGGCTGAGCACCACGTTGACTTTGTCGTCACCGGTGGCGGCGACCACGACGTCGAAGTCCTCGAGGTGTGTCGACTCCAGCAGACTCAGCTCGCAGGCATCGCCCAGCCGCCAGTGCGCGGCGGGGAGGGCGTCGGGGTCAAGGTGGTCGGGGTTGCGCTCGATCAGGGTGACCTCGTGCCCGTTGTCCAACAGCTCACGGGTCACCGAGCGGCCGACGGCCCCGGCCCCGGCCACAGCGACTTTCATTTGCCTCCCATCTCGAAGTCCTCACTGGGCGGCAAGGCCGCGATGGCCACCGCCTCGGCGGCCCGCCCGGAGATGGCGGCTACGTAGACCTGATCACCGGCCTGCAGGACGGTCTTGGGTTCGGGCAAAATGCCGGTGCCGAACCGGATCAGGAATGCCACCCGGGCGCCGGTGGCCTGCTCCAGATCAGTAGCCCGGTGCCCGACCCAATCCTCGTGCAAGACGACCTGGGCGACAGCGACGGTTCCCGTCGGATCCCGCCATTTGGCGGTCTCGGTCTCCTGGGTCAGCGCGTTGAGCAGTCGATCGGTGGTCCAGGGCACCGTTGCAATCGTTGGGATTCCCAGGCGCTCGTAGACCTCGGCGCGTTTGGCGTCGTAGATGCGTGCGACGACGCGCCGGACACCGAAGGTCTCCCGGGCCAGTCGTGCCGAGATGATGTTGGAGTTGTCGCCGGAGGAGACCGCGGCGAACGCGTCGGCCTCCTCGATGCCCGCTCGCAGGAGCACATCGCGGTCGAACCCTTGGCCCAGCACCCGCTCCCCGGCGAACTCCGGGCTGAGCCGATTGAAGGCCGTGCTGTCGCGGTCGATGACCGCGACGTCATGACCTATCCGGGACAGCCCGTCGGCCACCGAAGATCCGACCCGGCCGCACCCCATCACAACCACCCGCACTTGAGGTCCTCTCGGCTGTGTCCTGTGCGTCGTACTCTCGCGTGGGGAACGCTACCGCCAAAGCCACGTGGGCTTACTCTTGGCTCTCGTGTCCAAACTTTCAACCGCTGCGCGCCGGCTGCTTATCGGCAGGCCATTTCGCAGCGACCGGCTGAGCCACACGCTGTTGCCCAAGCGGATCGCGCTGCCGGTGTTCGCCTCAGACGCGATGTCGTCGGTCGCCTACGCCCCCGAGGAGATCTTCCTGGTGCTGTCTGTGGCCGGCCTGGCTGCTTACTCGATGGCGCCCTGGATAGGCCTGGCGGTCGCCGCGGTCCTGCTCGTCGTGGTGTCCAGCTACCGGCAGAACGTGCATGCCTACCCTTCGGGCGGCGGCGACTACGAAGTGGTCACCACCAATCTCGGGGCCAACGCCGGCCTCGTTGTGGCGAGCGCTCTGATGGTGGATTACGTTCTCACCGTTGCGGTTTCGATATCGTCGGCGATGTCGAACATCGGCTCGGCGATCCCGTTCGTGTACTACCACAAGGTGTTGTTCGCGGTCGGCGCGATTGTGCTGATCATGGCGATGAACCTGCGCGGGGTCCGAGAATCCGGACTGGCCTTCGCCATCCCGACCTACGCATTCATCGTCGGAATCGGCGCCATGCTCGGCTGGGGGCTGTTCCGGATGTTTGTGTTGGGCAACCAGCTGCGTGCCGAATCCGCCGGTTTCGAAATGCACGCCGAACACGGCAAGGTCCTCGGTTTCGCACTGGTGTTCCTGGTGGCGCGCTCGTTCTCCTCGGGGTGCGCGGCGCTGACCGGTGTCGAGGCCATCAGCAACGGAGTGCCGGCGTTCGAGAAGCCCAAGTCGCGCAACGCGGCAACGACGCTGTTGATGCTGGGCATCATCGCGGTGAGCATGTTCATGGGCATGATCCTGCTGGCCGTGGAGACCGGGGCCCAAGTCGTCGACGATCCCGACACACAGTTGTCCGGTGCTCCGCCGGGCTATCAACAGAAGACGCTGGTAGCACAGCTGGCCCAGGCCGTTTTCGGCGGCTTCCACCTCGGGTTCTTGCTCATCGCGGCGGTCACCGCGCTCATCTTGGTGTTGGCCGCCAACACCGCATTCAACGGTTTCCCGGTGCTCGGCTCGGTCTTGGCGCAGCACAGCTACCTACCCCGGCAACTGCACACCCGTGGGGACCGGCTGGCGTTCTCCAACGGGATCCTGTTCCTGTCGGTGGCGGCCATCGGGGCGGTTGTCGCGTTCCGGGCCGAGCTCACCGCGCTGATCCAGCTGTACATCGTCGGCGTGTTCATTTCCTTCACGCTCAGTCAGATCGGCATGGTGCGGCACTGGACCAGGCTGTTGCGCACCGAAACCGATCCGTCGGCGCGGGCCAAAATGGTGCGCTCGCGGGTGGTCAACACGATTGGCTTCATTGCCACCGGCGCGGTGCTGTTGGTGGTGATGGTCACCAAGTTTCTAGCCGGGGCGTGGATCGCCATCGTCGCGATGGGGGCGTTGTTCCTGCTCATGAAGGCGATCCGGCGCCACTACGACGGGGTGACCCGGGAATTGGCGGAGCAGGCCGCCGCCCACGACCACGAGGTCGTGCTGCCCAGCCGCAATCACGCCTTGGTGCTGGTGTCAAAGTTGCATCTACCGACGCTTCGTGCGGTCGCCTATGCGCGGGCGACCCGCCCAGATGCGCTCGAAGCCATCACGGTCAACGTCGATGACGCGGAAACCCGCGAGCTGGTGCACCAGTGGGAGGAAAGCGATATCAGCGTGCCGCTGAAGGTGATCGCGTCCCCGTACCGCGAGATCACCCGCCCGGTACTTGATTACGTCAAACGCGTGAGCAAAGAGTCACCGCGCACCGTGGTGACGGTCTTCATCCCGGAGTACGTGGTGGGCCGCTGGTGGGAACAATTGCTGCACAACCAGAGTGCGCTGCGGCTCAAGACCCGGCTGCTGTTTATGCCCGGGGTGATGGTGACTTCGGTTCCCTGGCAACTGACTTCGTCGGAGCGGGTCAAGACTCTGCAGCCGCATGTGGCTCCGGGTGACACTCGCCGAGGAATCTTCGATTGACCCGCGCCGGCGACGATATACATGGCGATGTGGGGGTACCACCCGCTTGCGGGGGAGAGGAGCGGCGCTATTGACCACAGAAGCCGCTTGCGGAGAACTGACGTTGGTCACCGGTGCCCCCGCGAACGGCGGCAGCTGCGTGGCGCACCACGAAGGCCGGGTGGTGTTCGTCCGCTATGCGTTGCCCGGTGAGCGGGTTCGGGTGCGGGTCACCGCGGACCACGGTTCGTATTGGCACGCAACGGCTATCGAGGTAGTTGACGCCTCGCCACACCGCGTCGAATCGCTATGCCCGATCGCCGGAGTGGACGGCGCCGGGTGTTGCGATCTGGCGTTCGCTGACCCGCAGGCGGCCCGCGAGCTCAAAGCACAGGTGGTGGCCAACCAGCTGCAGCGGCTCGGCGGACACAGTTGGCGTGGCGAGGCGCAACCGCTTTCGGACGCCGGCCCCACGGGTTGGCGCACCCGAGTCCGGCTCGAGGTGGGGGCGGACTGCCGTCCCGGTTTTCACCGCTATCACAGCAACGAGCTGGTGACCGATCTACGCTGCGCACAGTTGCCCGCCGGCATGCTGGACGGGCTCGCAGCGTCCGACTGGCCGCCGGGCGCCCACCTGCACGTGGCCGTCGACGACGACGGACAGCGACATGTGGCGCGTACGGTGCGGCAGCGCACTCGCAACAGGACCAGCAACGCGACCAAGGTGGTGGAGGGCAACTATCACGCGGTGCAGCGGGTGGGCCGGCGCACCTGGCAGGTACCGGTGACGGCTTTCTGGCAGGCGCATCGCGACGCGGCGGGCGTCTACAGCAGGATTGTCGCCGATTGGGCCCAACCCAGCGCCGGCATGACTGCCTGGGATCTGTACGGCGGCGCGGGGGTTTTCGCCGCGGTGTTGGGTGAGGCGGTGGGGGAGTCCGGGCGAGTGCTCACCGTCGACACCTCGCGCGGGGCTTCGGGGGCCGCACGTGCCGCGCTGGCAGATCTGCCGCAAGTGGAGGTCGTCACCGATTCGGTGCGGCGCGCGCTGTCGGCGCAACGCGCTGGCGCCTCAAGAGCTGATGTCGCGGTGCTGGATCCGCCGCGATCGGGGGCCGGGCGCGACGTTGTCGATCTACTCGCCGCTGCCGAGGTACCGCGGGTGGCCCATATCGGTTGTGAGGCAGCGTCTTTCGCTCGTGATATCGGTCTCTACCGCGGCCACGGCTACGCCGTCGAGAAGATCACGGTGTTCGATGCCTTCCCGTTGACCCATCACGTTGAGTGCGTTGCGTTGCTGACCCGGTAACGCTGTTGCTGCCAGCGCTGCAGCACTGCGGGGATCTCGTCGAGTAAGAACGTGTAGAAGTCGCGCATCTGGGTGAGGCGGTGTCGGGCCAGGCTGTCGTCGTCGGTTGCGGCGATGCCGGCATTGGCGGCCGCCAGCACCGCCGAGGTCGCGTGGTTCTGGTTGGTGTATTGAATCGCCCACGCGTCGTCGCGCAACCGGTAGTGGTCGCGGCGGCTGCCGGGGGCGGGCACTCGCTCCACTAGGCCCACCGAGGTGAGCATCCTGATGGCGCCGGAGATTGCACCCGAGCTGGCCTGAAGCTGGTCGGCCAGCTCACCCATGGTCATCGTGGGCTGCTCGGTGAACAACAACGCGGCAAGCACCCGGGCCGTCATGCGCTGCATACCGTGGTCGGCGAGCACCAGGGCGAGCTGCTCGGCGACCTCTCGCTGCATGGCGGTCATATACGCAATCTTAACGGTCAGAGTCTTCAAAGATCTCTGAAACTTTAGTAGTCTTTGGGTCGGCGCTCCGGGAAGACTGGTCGGAACCAGGTATCGGCATCGCGCGGTGACCACCGGTGACCCAGTGCACCGCGCTCGCCCGAAAGGGGACGGAGCGAGTCATGACGACGCTCAACCGTGCGGCCGTATCGGCGCATGTGGGGACCGAGGTGATCCGCGTGCGCGGGCTCACCTTCAGCTACCCGAAGGCAACCCAACCGGCCGTGCGCGGCATGGACTTCACTGTCGGACGAGGCGAAATCTTCGGGTTTCTCGGCCCCAGCGGCGCGGGCAAGTCAACGACCCAGAAGCTGCTCATCGGCCTGCTGCGCGACCACGGCGGCGAGGCCGCGGTCTGGGGCCGCGAGCCGCTGGACTGGGGACCCGACTACTACGAACGCATCGGGGTCTCCTTCGAGCTGCCCAACCACTACCAGAAGCTCACCGGGTGTGAGAACCTGCGTTTCTTCGCGTCGTTGTACGCCGGTGCCACGGCCGACCCGATGCAGCTGCTGGACGCCGTCGGCCTGGCTGACGACGCCCACACCCGAGTGGGCAAGTACTCCAAGGGAATGCAGATGCGGCTGACCTTCGCAAGGTCGCTGATCAACAACCCGGAGCTGCTGTTCCTCGACGAACCCACCTCCGGGCTGGACCCGGTGAACGCCCGCAAGGTCAAGGACATCGTCTTGAACCTGAAGGCGCAGGGCCGCACGATCTTTCTGACCACGCACGACATGTCCACCGCCGACGAGCTGTGCGATCGGGTGGCGTTTGTCGTTGACGGCAGGATCGTCGCGCTGGACACCCCCGCCGAACTGAAGGTCGCGCGCAGCCAGCGGCGAGTGCGGGTGGAATACCGGGGCGACGACGGCCGCCTCGAGAGCAGCGAGTTCGCCATGGACGGGCTGGCCGACGACCCGGCGTTCCATTCGGTGCTGCGAAACCACCACGTCGAGACCATCCACAGCGCCGAGGCGAGTCTCGACGACGTCTTCGTCGAGGTCACCGGCAGGCGGCTGACATGACCCGGCTGGCACATGCGCTGCGGCTCGAGCTGACGCTACAGGTGCGGCAGAAGTTCCTGCACGCCGCAGTATTCTCCGGACTGATCTGGCTGGCCGTGCTGCTGCCGATGCCGGTAAACCTGCGCCCTGTCGCCGAGCCGTATGTCCTCGTCGGAGACATCGCGATCATCGGATTCTTCTTCGTTGGTGGGACCGTATTCTTCGAGAAGCAGGAGCGCACGATCGGCGCGATCGTGTCGACGCCGCTGCGGTTCTGGGAGTATCTGGCCGCCAAACTGACTGTGCTGCTGGCGATTTCGCTGTTCGTTGCGGTGGTCCTGGCCACCGTCGTCCACGGGTTCGATTACCATCTGATGCCGCTGGTGGCTGGGGTCATGCTCGGCACGCTGCTGATGCTGCTGGTGGGCTTCATTTCCTCGTTGCCGTTCGCCTCGGTGACCGATTGGTTCCTGGCGGCGGTCATCCCGCTCGCGGTCATGCTGGCGCCGCCGGTGGTGCATTACTCCGGCCTGTGGCCCAACCCGGTGCTCTACCTCGTCCCCACCCAGGGGCCGCTGCTGTTGCTCGGTGCGGCGTTCGATCAGGTGCGTCTGGCGCCGTGGCAGGTCGGATACTCGCTGCTGTATCCGATCGTGTGCGTAGCGGGATTGTGCCGGGCGGCCAAGGCGCTGTTCGGTCGCTACGTCGTCGAAAGGTCGGGTGTGCTGTGAGGGCAATGTCGGGCCTCGCGAGTCCACGGGCGTTGGTTGCGTTCGGCCGCAACGACCTTCGTGGCACCTACCGTGATCCGCTGCTGGTCATGCTGGTCGTCGCACCGGTCATCTGGACCAGCGGGGTCGCGCTGCTTACGCCGTTGTTCACCGAGATGCTGGCCCGGCGGTACGGATTCGACCTGGTCCCGTACTACCCGCTGGTTCTCACCGCATTCCTTTTGCTGACCAGCATCATCGTTGCCGGTGGGCTGGCGGCGTTCTTGGTGCTGGATGAGGTGGACGCGGGCACTTTGACGGCGCTAAGGGTCACCCCGGTGCCGCTGTCGGTCTTTTTCGGCTATCGCGCGGCAACCGTGATGATCGTGACCACGGTGTATGTCGTCGCAACGATGTCGTGCAGCGGGATCCTCGAACCGGGCCTGGTGGGCCCGCTGATCCCCATTGGGTTGGTAGCCGGGCTGTCAGCGGTGGTGACGCTGCTGCTGATTCTTGCCGTGGCGAGCAACAAGATTCAGGGTTTGGCGATGCTTCGTGCGTTGGGCATGCTCATCGCGGGCCTGCCCTGTCTGCCGTGGTTCATCCACTCCGGCTGGAACGTCGCGTTCGGCGTCTTGCCGCCGTACTGGGCTGCCAAGGCATTCTGGGCCGCTAGTGATCACGGCACCTGGTGGCCTTATCTCGTCGTGGGTGCCGGCTACAACCTGGCCATCGCCTGGCCGCTGTTTCGCCGCTTCCAGGCCAAGCACACGTGAGCGCTGGCGCTCAGCTCAACGCGAAGTACCGTAGCCATAAATAGACCGCCGATAGCGCGATCGAGACCGCGGTCACCACAATGCCTTTGCGGGTGAATTCCCAGAACGAGATGGGAGTGCCTGCGCTGCGGGCGATTCCGAGCATGACGACGTTGGCGCTGGCGCCGACGGCGGTGAGGTTGCCGCCGAAGTCGGCGCTCAGAGCTAGCGCCCACCAGAGCACGTCGGGGTTGTCCTGAACCGGCATGGCCGCAACCAACTCGGCGACGATCGGCGTCATCGTGGCGACAAAGGGGATGTTGTCGATAATGCCTGCGACCGGCGCCGAGATGCCGAGTATCAGGAGTACGGTGAGTAACTCGTGGCCGCCGGTCAACTGCGTCGCGGCCCGCGCCAGCGCATCGACGACGCCCGTCTTCGCCAGAGCACCGACCATGATGAACAGCCCGGCGAAGAACAGCAAGGTGTCCCACTCGACGCTGGACAGGTAATCGGAGCGCTCCAGCCCAGAAATCACGACGAGGACGCCGGCGCCCAGCAAGGCCACGATCGACGGCTTCATGTGCAGCACCGGATGGGCGATGAAGGCCACGAACACCAGCAACAGGATCACGCCGCACTTGATGAGCAGCCTGTGATCGCGAATAGCCTCACGCTCGTTCAGCGACATGACGTCGGCGACGCGATCGGCCTCGACCGTTGCGGGCCGGAACATGCGGGGCACCAGGGCGACGAAGGCCGCCATCACGATGAGCACGATCGGTGTCATGTGCAGCAGAAAGTCGTTGAACGTCAAGCCAGCCCGGCTGGCGATGATGATGTTGGGCGGGTCGCCGACCAACGTCGCGGCGCCGCCGATGTTGGATGCGAAGACCTCGGCCATCAGAAATGGAGCGGGATTGATGGCCAGTCGGTCGCACACCAATAGGGTGACGGGCGCGATCAACAGCACGGTGGTGACGTTGTCCAGCAAGGCCGAACCGAGCGCCATCACGAGCACCAGCAGGATCATGATCCGCAACGGGGAACCGCGGGCGCGCTTGGCCGCCCAGATCGCGACGTATTCGAAGATACCCGTCTGCCGCAGCACGCTGACGATGATCATCATGCCCAGCAGCAAAAAGATTACGTCCCAGTCGATTCCGGTCTTGTGGGAGTAGAAGACGTCATCGGAGTCGATGATCGGCAAGGCAACCACGATTGCCGCACCGGCAAGTGCGGCCAACGTCTTGTTGACGCGATCGCTGGCGATGAGCGCATAGGCAACGACAAACACCGTGGTCGCGATGACGCTCATCGCTGCCCACCCAACACGAAGTAGCGCAACCATAGATAGATCGCCGACAGCACGAGGGACATCGCAGTGACCAACGCGCCCTTTCGGGTGAATTGCCAAAAAGAGATGGGATTGTCGGCGCGCCTGGCGATTCCGAGGATAACGACGTTCGCGCTGGCGCCGACGGCAGTGAGGTTGCCGCCCAAGTCAGTGCCAATGGCAAGCGCCCACCACAGCACGTGCGGGTTTATGTGATCTATCACGCCCGGAATCAGGTGGACGACGATGGGCGCCATTGTCGCGGCATAGGGCACGTTATTGACGAAGCCACTGATCACAAATGACCCGGCGAGGATCACCATTGTCGTCAACAGGATGTTGCCGCCGGTCGTCGCCACGGTCATTTCTGCGAGCTGCTTGACCACGCCGGTCTTGACCAGCGCGCCGACCATGACGAACAGGCCGGCGAAGAACAGTAACGTGTCCCACTCGACGCTGGACAAGTATTGGGAGTGTTCCAACTTGGAGAGCACGACGAGAATTCCCGCGCCCAGCATCGCGACCAGGGAAGGATTCAAGTGCAGCTGCGTGTGGGCGATAAACCCGGCAAATACCCCGACCAGCACGGCGCCGCACTTGATCAGCAACGCGGGATCGTGAATGGCTTCCCGCTCTTTCAGCGACATCACGTCGGCAACCCGCGCGGGATCGACCGCAAACGCCCCAGGAAACAGCCGCGGCAGCGACACGATCAGCGCAGCCATCATGATGATCACGATCGGTGCCAGGTGGACCAGGAAGTCGTTGAAGCTCAGGTCCCCCTTGCTGGCGATGATGATGTTGGGCGGGTCGCCGACCAATGTCGCGGCGCCGCCGATGTTGGACGCGAAGGCTTCGGCCATCAAGAACGGCGCGGCGTCGGTGGCCAGTCGGTCGCACACCAACAGCGTGACGGGGGCGACGAGCAACACCGTGGTGACATTGTCCAGCAGGGCTGACGCGATGGCGGTGACCAGCATCAGCAGGATCATGATCCGCAACGGGGAACCACGGGCGCGTTTGGCCGCCCAGATCGCCACGTATTCGAAGACGCCCGTCTGCCGCAGCACGCTGACGATGATCATCATGCCCAGCAGCAAAAAGATTACGTCCCAATCGATTCCGGTCTCGTGTGAGTAGAAGACGTCCTCGGAATCGATGATCGGCAAGCTGACGACTACCGCCGCGCCGGCCAAGGCCACCAGAGTTTTGTTGACCCGGTCATTGGTGATAAGCGCAAAGGCGAGTAAGAATACGGCGACCGCGACAGCGCTCATCGAGTTGCGATCAAGACCCTAGCGCCGCCGCCAGCAGGCGCGACGCCGTGATCACCCCGTGTAGCCTGCCGTCTTTGACCACCGCGATCAGCGGGCTTCTCAGCCTTGCCATGAGTGCGGCCACTTCGATGATGGTGTCGTCGGCATTGGCCGGAGGCACGTCGACGAGATGGTCCGGCAACACATCGCCGACCTTCTTGCCGCTCAACTTTTCTGCGGCCCGGTCAGCCACGGATTCGTTGAGCACACCGGCCAGCGACGGATCATCCTGCACGTAGCGCGGGACGATGAATCGCACCACTTGGGAGGCCGGCAACACCGCATACGGACGTCCGGACGTGTGGGTGACCAGGAGTCCCGGCAGGCGGTGCTCGGCAAGCATGCGGGCGGCGTCGAGTGCGTTTGACTCGATGCTGATGACCGGAAAATCCTCGGCGATGTCCTCGGCGCGCATGGTCCGACGATACGGCGTTGTCGTGGTCGCGGTTAGCTCAGTGGTGCCCATGGTGGTCTTTCGCGTCGCAGGTCCATTGACGCCGACCAGGCTTCCCGGCTCACCGACCGACGACGCTACCAAGTGCCGCCGACCGTTGAACGTCGGAGGCCGAACAAATGGCGCCGAACGCGCGATCGCTGCGTAGACTAACGGGATGCTGGAACAGATCCGCGGCCCCGCTGATCTGCAGCACCTTTCCCAACAGCAACTCAAGGACCTGGCCGCTGAGATCCGTGAGTTCCTGATCCACAAGGTTGCCGCCACCGGGGGACATCTGGGTCCGAACCTGGGCGTCGTCGAATTGACGTTGGCGCTGCATCGAGTCTTCGACTCGCCACACGATCCGATCATCTTCGACACCGGCCACCAGGCCTATGTCCACAAGATGTTGACCGGCCGCTGCCATGACTTCGACAGCCTGCGCAAAAAGGGTGGACTGTCGGGGTATCCCTCCCGCGCCGAGAGCGAACACGACTGGGTCGAGTCGAGTCACGCCAGCGCGGCGCTGTCCTACGCCGACGGGCTGGCCAAGGCCTTCGAGTTGACCGGACACCGCAACCGGCATGTGGTCGCGGTCGTCGGCGACGGCGCGCTTACCGGCGGCATGTGCTGGGAGGCGCTGAACAACATTGCGGCCTCGCACCGGCCGGTGATCATCGTGGTCAACGACAACGGCCGCAGCTACGCGCCGACGATCGGGGGCGTCGCCGATCATCTGGCCACGCTGCGGTTGCAGCCGGCGTACGAGAAGGTTTTGGAAAAGAGCCGCAACGCGATGCGCGCGGTGCCGCTGGTGGGCGAGGTGTGTTACCACTTCATGCACAGCGTCAAAGCCGGCCTCAAGGACTCCCTGTCACCGCAGTTGCTGTTCACCGACCTCGGGTTGAAGTACGTCGGCCCGGTCGACGGGCATGACGAACGGGCCGTGGAGGTGGCGCTGCGCAGTGCCCGAGGCTTCGGTGGCCCGGTGATCGTGCACGTCGTCACCCGTAAGGGGATGGGTTACCCGCCGGCCGAGGCCGACGCGGCCGAGCAGATGCACTCGTGCGGCGTGATCGACCCGGCGACCGGGCAGGCTGCGAAGGTTGCCGGCCCGGGCTGGACGGCGACGTTTGCGGATGCGCTCATCAGCTACGGCCACAAGCGCCGCGACATCGTGGCCATTACCGCGGCCATGCCCGGACCGACCGGACTGACGGCGTTCGGGGAGCGCTTTCCGGATCGGTTGTTCGACGTCGGCATCGCCGAACAGCATGCGATGACGTCGGCGGCCGGACTGGCGATGGGTGGGATGCACCCCGTCGTGGCGATCTATTCGACGTTCCTGAACCGGGCGTTCGACCAGATCATGATGGATGTGGCGCTGCACAAGCTGCCCGTCACGATGGTGCTGGACCGGGCCGGGATCACTGGTTCGGACGGGCCCAGCCACAACGGCATGTGGGATTTGTCGATGCTGGGGATCGTGCCGGGCATCCGGGTGGCCGCACCCCGGGACGCCGCCCGGTTGCGTGAGGAACTCGGTGAGGCGCTCGACACCGACGACGGGCCGACAGCGCTTAGGTTCCCCAAAGGCGATGTGGGCGAAGATATTGCGGCGCTGGAGCGCCTCGGATCGGGCGTCTCGGGTGTCGACGTGCTCGCGGTGCCGGCCAGTGGCCTGAACCACGATGTGCTGCTGGTAGCGGTCGGCGCGTTCGCGTCGATGGCGTTGGCGGTGGCCAAACGGCTACACAACCAGGGGATTGGTGTGACAGTGATCGACCCACGTTGGGTGTTGCCGGTCTCCGACGCTGTTCGCGAGCTGGCGGTACAGCACAAGCTGCTGGTGACGCTGGAGGACAACGGGGTGGCCGGCGGTGTGGGTTCGGCGGTGTCGGCGGCTCTGCGGCGAGCGGAAGTCGATACGCCCTGCCGCGATGTCGGACTGCCGCAGGAATTCTACGACCATGCGTCGCGGGGTGAGGTGCTGGCCGAGCTGGGGCTCACCGACCAGGACGTGGCCCGCCGTGTCACCGGTTGGGTTGCCGCACTTGGCAATTCGCTTACCGAGCCGCAAGTCAGCGAGCGGCTCGACTAAGCGTCGCCGACTCTCGGCTGCACTGCCGCGGCCAGAACCCGGACCACCAGTTCTCGTTGCCACGCCCGCGCCTGGCCGGCGCGCAAGAACTCGTCGATGGCCGTGACCGCGTCTGGCGAGCGTTTCGGGGCGCCGTCCCAGTCCCAGCACAGCCGTCGCACCAGGTCGGGTGAGACCAGATTCTCCGTCGGAACCCCCACCCGTTGCGACACCTCCGCCAGCGCCGCACGCGCCGCGTCCAGCCGGGCGGCCGCCTCGGGCTTGCGTCTGCTCCACCGCGCCGGCGGCGGCGGACCATTCGGCGGTTCCGTCACCTCCGGCGGATCTTGGCTTTGCCGCGCCGTTTCCAGTGCCGCCAACCACATCGCTGCGCTGCGGCGCTGGTTACGCCCGCCGAACACCGGCAACGCGACCAGGTCGTCGACCGACTTTGGGTCGGCGATGGCGGCGTCGATGATGGCCGAGTCCGGCAGGATGCGTCGGGGCGCGATGTCGCGTCGCTGGGCGATACGGTCACGCGTCGTCCACAACTCGCGAACCGCGGCCAGGCCCCGGCGGTCGTTGACCCGGTGGATGCCCGACGTTCGCCGCCATCGGTCCGGCCGGGCCGTCGTCGGGGTGGCCGTCCGCAGATATTCGAATTCCTCTGTGGCCCAATCGGTTTTGCTTTGCTCGGCGAGCACCCCGGATATCGCAGCGCGCAGTTCGATGAGTAGTTCCACATCCAGCGCCGCGTAGTTGAGCCAGGCCGACGGCAGCGGGCGTTTGGACCAGTCGGCCGCGCCGTGGCCCTTGGCCAACCCCAGACCCAGCAGCCGCTGGACCATGGTCGCAAGGTTTACCCGCTCGAATCCGGCCAGGCGTCCGGCCAGCTCGGTGTCGTACAGGGCGGACGGCCGCAGGCCGACTTCGGCCAGACACGGCAGATCCTGATCCGCGGAATGCAGAATCCATTCGTCCTTGCTGAGGACCTCGGCTACGGGCCGCAGCACGGTCAGCGAGTCGCCGCCGTGGCTGACCGGGTCGATGAGCACCGTGCCGGCGCCGGCCCGCCGGACTTGGATCAGGTAGGCCCGATTGGAGTAACGGAAACCGGACGCCCGCTCGGCATCCACCGCGAATGGTCCATGCCCGCGGTCCAGCAGCGCCGCGGCGGCCTTGATCTGCTTAGCGGTGACCGAAAGATCCGGCATCCCGTCGGCGGGGTGGAGTAATGGGACGGGCTCGGGTTGCCTGCTGCCCGCCGGATCAGTCTCCGGCGGGGTCAGCTCGGGGCACATATCAGGCGCGTGACCGCGAGCCCAGGTCGGTGACCCCGGCCGGCGGCAGGCCCGCGGCGTGCTCCAGGACATCGCAGAACGCCTGGACGTGACTGCCCACGTCGGGGGTGGTCGCCGTCCACGACGCCCGTAGCTCCAGCTGATGGGCGCGCGGCGGACCGGAGATGTCGCCGTAACGCACCGAGGTGGTGGCCGTGACGGTGCCTCCCAGGGCGGTCATCTGTTCGGTGCGCGTTTCCAGCGCCTCGACCAGCCAACTCCATGCCACCTCCGGCAACAGCGGGTCGATGGCTTCGTGCGAGTCCAGGTCGGCCTGGACGTAGGCGACCAGGCGGATTGTGCCATCCCACGCGTCTGAGCCCTCGGGGTCGTACAGCAGGATCAGCCGCCCGAATGCGTCGCCTTCGGATCGTTCCGGGACGATGTCGACGTCGGGATGTCTGACCTCGGCGCCTAGCGCGTAGCTGTACGGCGCCAGCCGCTGGGGTGGGCGAATGGGCCCGAGTTCGATTTCGGGTCGCACGGTGACGGCGTTCATCGCGGCTACCGCCTCGCGAAATGGGGCCGGTTCTGCTGAGGTCATGAGCGCCGCTCCTCTTCATCGCTTCGCTCTGCATCGTCGCCGGCGTCGGTCATGAGCGCCGCTCCTCCGCCTCGCTTCGCTCTGCATCGTCGCCGGCGCGGGTCACAAATTTCGACGGTAGCCCTATCGCCCGACACGCGTCATCAGGCGCGCCGAATTGCGTTTAGTGCCGATCGCAAGCGCGGCGCTGGCGCCGGGCGCGGCGGGTCGGCACCATCAGGCTTAGTGCCGATCGCAAGCGCGGCGGTGGCGCCGGGCGCGGCGGGTCGGCACCATCCGGCCTAGTGCCGATCGCAAGCGCGGCGCTGGCGCCGGGCGCGGCGGGTCGGCACCATCAGGCTTAGTGCCGATCGCAAGCGCGGCGGTGGCGCCGGGCGCGGCGGGTCGGCACCATCCGGCCTAGTGCCGATCGCAAGCGCGGCGCTGGCGCCGGGCGCGGCGGGTCGGCACCATCAGGCTTAGTGCCGATCGCAAGCGCGGCGGTGGCGCCGGGCGCGGCGGGTCGGCACCATCAGGCTTAGCTGTCCTGACCGTCAATAAAGCGTGCGGGCCGCTTCTCGCGATGGGCGGCTAGACCTTCGCGTACGTCGGGACCGCTGAACCCGATGAATTCCAGGCCGAGCGACGTTTCGAAAGTGGGCCCGAACATGCGGTACCAGTGATTCAGGCTGCGCTTGGTCCAGCGGATCGCGGTTTGGGCGCCCTGCGCCAGATTATCGGCCAGCCGCGTTGCGGTAGGAAGCACCTCGTCGTCGTCGACGCAGGTCGAGACCAGCCCGATGCGCTCGGCTTCCTCGCCGGAAAGCGGCTCGCAGGTGAGCAGGTAGTACTTGGCCTTGGCCATGCCCACCAGCAGCGGCCAGCAGATCGCGGCGTGATCACCCGCGGCCACTCCGAGTTTGGTGTGCCCATCGATGATTTTCGCGCTTCGTCCCGCCACCGAGATGTCGGCGAGCAACGCCACCACCAGACCCGCGCCGACGGCGGGTCCCCTGATGGCTGACACCAACGGTTTGTCGAAATTAACCAGGTTGAGCACCAGATCGCGAGCCTCACGCAGGATGCGAATCCGGCCCTCGAAGCCGCCCATGGTTTCGTCGATCAGGTCAAAGCTGCCGCCGGAGGAAAACGCTTTGCCCGCACCGCGGACCAGGACCACCCGCACGGTCGGGTCGCGATCGATCACCGGCCAGATGTCGGCGAGGTCGCGATGCATCTGCGGACCGACCGAATTCAGCCCGGGCGCGTCCAGGATCAGATTCAGCACACCGTTGTCCTGAGGCTCACATCGGAGGCTTGGGAAGTCGTCGTAGGTGACTGGCATCGGGTCGATGTTACGGGGTCGGTACGTGGCAGCATTGTGTTCGATGAGTACCCGCCGCGACCTTCCGCAGTCGCCATATCTGGCCGCGGTCGCCGGCCGCAAACCCAGCAGGGTGCCGGTGTGGTTCATGCGGCAGGCCGGCCGGTCGTTGCCCGAATACCGGGCGCTGCGCGAACGCCACACCATGCTGGCGGCCTGCTTCCAGCCGGAAGTGGCCTGCGAGATCACCCTGCAACCGATCCGCCGCTACGAAGTCGATGCCGCGATCCTGTTCTCCGACATCGTGGTACCGCTGCGCGCGGCGGGCATCGATTTGGACATCGTCGCCGACGTCGGACCGGTGATCGCCGACCCGGTGCGGACGACTGCCGATATCGACGCGATGAAACCCCTTGACCCGCAAGCGATTCAGCCCGTGCTAGAGGCAGTTTCGTTGTTGATCGACGCGCTGGGTGATGTCCCGCTGATCGGATTCGCCGGCGCGCCATTCACGCTGGCGTCCTACCTGGTCGAGGGGGGACCAAGCCGGCACCACCCCCGTACCAAAGCGATGATGCTGGCCGAGCCGGCGAGCTGGCACGCGCTGATGACCAAGCTGACCGACCTGACCATCGCGTTTCTGCACGGCCAGATCCACGCCGGGGTGGACGCCATTCAAGTGTTCGACTCGTGGGCGGGAACGCTGTCGCCGGCCGACTACCGACAGTACGTGCTGCCGCACAGCGCGCGGGTCTTCGGCGCGCTCGCCGAATACGGCGTGCCGATGACACATTTCGGGGTGGGGACGGCCGAACTGCTGGGCGCGATGTCGGAGGCCCTAAAGCCAGCGCCGGCCACCGTCGTCGGCGTGGACTGGCGTAGCACGTTGACCGATGCCGCCGCCAGGGTGGTGCCCGGTACCGCGTTGCAGGGCAACCTCGATCCCGTTGTGGTCCTGGCGGGCTGGCCGGTGGTGGAACGTGCCGCACGCGCCGTCGTCGATGACGGACGCCGCGCCGTCGACGCTGGCGCGGCAGGCCACGTCTTCAACCTCGGCCATGGGGTGCTGCCGGAGACCGATCCCGGCGTGCTGGCCGCATTGGTGTCGTTGGTTCACTCGCTATGACCGCTGTCTCCTATTGCATTGTGGGGGGCGGTATTTCGGGGCTGACGGCGGCGTATCGGTTGCGCATGGCCGCCGGCGACGACGCGACGATCACGGTGTTCGATCCCGGTGACCGGCTCGGCGGCGTGCTGCGCACGGAGCGGGTTGGCGGACAGCCCATGGACGTGGGCGCCGAGGCGTTCGTGCTGCGCCGGCCCGAGGTTCCCGCGTTGCTGGCCGAACTGGGGTTATCGGGGTGTCAGCTGGGCACCACCGGCGCCCGGCCGCTGATCTACAGCCAGCGGGAATTGCACCCGCTGCCGTCGGACACGGTGGCCGGGATCCCGTCGTCGTCGACGTCTGTGGCGGGGCTGGTCGACGACGCGACGCTGGCGCGTATCGACGCCGAACCAAGCCGCCCGTTTGGCTGGCAACCGGGCAGCGACCCCGCGGTGGCCGACTTGGTGGCCGACCGCTTCGGTGAGCAGGTAGTGGCCCGGTCGGTTGACCCGCTGTTGAGCGGGGTGTACGCGGGCTCGGCGGCGACGATCGGGCTGCGCGCGGCGGCCCCGACGGTGGCCGCTGCCCTGGATCGCGGGGCTGCCTCGTTGACCGAAGCGGTGCGCCAGGGGTTGCCGCCGAATACCGGTGCGCCGGTGTTCGGCGCGCTGGACGGCGGCTACCAGGTATTGGTCGACGAGCTCGTTCGGCGTAGCCGCCTGGAGTGGGTGCGGGCGGCGGTAACGAAGGTTGCACCCGGTTGGCAGGTACACGACACAACCGGCGCCCGCCGGCACGCCGATGCGGTGATTCTGGCGATCCCGGCGCCGCGGGTAACCCGGCTGGTGGACGGCCTAGCGCCGCACACCTTCGCCGCCGCGAGCCGGGTCGTGAGCGCCTCGTCGGCGGTGGTGGCGCTCGCGGTGCCGCGCGAGACCCCGTTTCCGGAGTGCTCCGGTGTGCTGGCGGCCACCGGGGAACCGGTGCACGCCAAGGCGATCACCTTGTCGTCGCGCAAGTGGGGCATGCGGGGCGACGCGCAGCTCTTGCGGCTGTCGTTCGGGCGGTTCGGTGATGCCCCCGAAAGTTCGGCTGTTCGCGCGTCTGACCGCGAGTTGCTGGCCTGGGCTGTCGACGACTTGACGGCAGTGTTCGGAGTGGCCGTCGAGCCGGTTGACGTCCGGGTGCAGCGCTGGATCGACGCGATGCCGCAGTACGGTCCGGGCCACGCCGATCTGGTCGCCGAGGTGCGCGCCGGGCTGCCGCCGGGCCTCGCCGTCGCCGGCAGCTACCTCGACGGCATTGGCGTGCCTGCCTGTATCGGGGCGGCCGGTAGGGCCGTGGCGACCGTGGCACCATAGATTTCATGGCCAAACTCGACTATGACGCCCTGAACTCGACGCTTCGCTACCTGATGTTTTCGGTGTTTTCGGTGCGGCCTGGCGAGCTCGGTGACCAGCGTGACGCCGTTATCGACGACGCCGCCACGTTTTTCAAGCGGCAAGAGGAACTTGGCGTCGTGGTGCGCGGCCTCTACGACGTCGCGGGCCTGCGCGCGGATGCCGACTTCATGATCTGGACCCATGCCGAGCGCGTCGAAGCGCTGCAGGCCACCTACGCCGATTTCCGGCGAACCACCACGCTGGGGCGGGCTTGCTCGCCGGTGTGGAGCAGTGTGGCCCTGCACCGGCCGGCCGAGTTCAACAAGAGCCACATCCCGGCGTTTCTGGCTGGCGAGGAGCCCGGCGCCTATGTGTGCGTGTACCCGTTTGTGCGGTCCTACGAGTGGTACCTGCTGCCCGACGAGGAACGCCGCCGCATGCTCGCCGAACACGGAATGGCGGCCCGCGAGTACAAAGACGTCCGGGCCAACACGGTGCCGGCATTCGCGCTCGGCGACTACGAGTGGATCCTGGCCTTCGAGGCCCCGGAACTGGACCGCATCGTCGACCTGATGCGGGAACTGCGGGCCACCGATGCCCGGCGGCATACCCGTGCGGAGACGCCGTTTTTCACCGGGCCGCGGGTGCCGGTCGAGCAGTTGGTGAGTTCGCTGCCATGACCCAATTTGATCCGGCGGATCCGACCCGTTTCGAGGAGATGTATCGAGACGAGCGGCTGTCTTACGGGTTGCCTGCCGCTACACCTTGGGACATCGGCGGCCCCCAGCCTGTGGTCCAGCAGCTGGTCGCGCTGGGCGCGATCCGAGGCGAGGTGCTCGACCCGGGCACTGGCCCCGGTCACCACGCGATCTACTACGCCTCCAAGGGTTATTCGGCCACCGGCATCGACGGGTCGGCGGGGGCCATCGAACGCGCCCAGGCCAACGCGCTGCAGGCCGGCGTCTCGGTGGACTTCCAGGTGGCCGACGCCACCAAGCTGGACGGGCTCGACGGCCGCTTCGACACCGTCGTCGACTGCGCCTTTTATCACACCTTCAGCACCGAGCCCGAGCTACAGAAGTGCTACGTGCAAGCGCTGCGTCGGGCAACCAAGCCGGGGGCGCGGCTCTACATGTTCGAGTTCGGTGCGCACAACGTCAACGGGTTCAGCATGCCGCGGTCCTTGTCCGAGGACGACTTTCGCGACGTGCTTCCGATTGGCGGCTGGGAGATCACCTACCTAGGACCGACCACCTACCAGGTCAACATGAGCGTCGATACATTCGAAATGATGGCCGCGCGAAATCCAGACATGGCCGATCGGGTGCAGTCCGTGTTGGAACGGTTCCGGGCGATGGAACCCTGGCTGGTCAACGGCAGGGTGCACGCCCCGTTTTGGGAAGTGCACGCCACGCGCGTGGATTGAGTTTCGTCGAGACCGACGTTTTGCAGACAAAGTGCGAGTAGACGTCTGCAAAACGTCGATCTCGGCGCTATACGGCGCCTGGGACCAGGCGCAGCGCGATCGAGTTGATGCAATAGCGCTTGTCGGTTGGCGTGGGGTAGCCCTCACCGTCGAACACGTGGCCCAGGTGGCTGTAGCAGTTCGCGCACAAGACCTCGGTGCGCTTCATGCCCAGCGAGTAGTCGGTGCGCAGGAATACCGCGCTGGAGCTTTTCGGGTCGAAGAACGACGGCCAGCCGCAATGCGAGTCGAATTTCTCTGTGCTGCGGAACAATTCGGCGCCGCAGGCCCGGCATTGATAGATGCCCTGAACCCTGGTGTCGGTGTACTCACCGGTGAAGGGCCGCTCGGTGCCAGCTTGGCGCAGCACGGCGAACTCCTCCGGGGTGAGCCGCTTACGCCACTCGTCGTCGGACAGTTCGAGCTTGGGTGTCATGCGTCCACGCTAGCGCGCTTGGGCGTCAGCCACGCAGGATCCAAGCCGCCGTCGAGCCGGTTCTCCGCCTTCGCGTCCAGATAGCGGAAGTAGAGCACGCTGAAGACCACGATGAGCAGCAGTGACCAGCCGTAGGTGATTTTCAGGTACTCGAGGGCTCGGCCCCACCTCATCCAATTGAAGAGCAGCCAGCGGTCCAGCGTCATGAAGCCATAAATGCCCAACCACGCCGGCCAGTTGCGGACCACGGAGTTGGGCAGCACGACCGTCATTAGGAACGGGAACAGCATCATCGAGTAGTAGCCCTGGGCCAGCGACATGACCAGCCATGACCACAGCAGCAGCACGCCCGAGGAGGTGGTGAACCAGAACAGGGGATCGCGGGTGCGGTAGTAGCGATACAGCAGCCATAAGGCGCCGAAGGCGATCGCGGTGAACAGCAGCCGCAGCGCCACGATCAGCCAGGTGGGCAGGCCGAAGTAGAGGCCATTGCCCTGGATCGAGCTGTTGAAGTAGTCGCGGGTGCCCAGGATGTAGGGCAGCGTGCGGGTAAAGAAGTCCATCGGGTCGCTCACCAGCGGCAGCGCCACCAGATTGACGACGATTGGGACAGCGAGGGCGGCCACCAGCGCCCGCCATTGGCGGTTCAGCAGCGGCAGCAACAGCAGGGGACCGAGTAGGGGTTTGAGCACCAGCGTCAGCCCAATGGCCAGCCCGGCCCACCATTGTCGGCTAACGCTGCCGTCCAGCAGGCAGCGCAGAAACAGCACCTCCAGCAGCAGGATGCAGCCGTTGATGTTGGTGAACACCAGGGTGTTGGTCACGGTCTCGGTGCAGAACATGGCCAGAATCAGCGCGGGGGCGGCCACCGAGGACAGCGTGAAGTTGAACATCCGCAGCAGCAAGTATGCGGCGACGAGGATGGCCACGGTGTTGATCGAGATGAACAGGTAGCGCGACGGCGCGAACGGCAGGTAGCCGAACGGTGCCATCAGCAGGGTGCCACCGGGTGGGTATAGGTAGTGCGGGTCGACGTAGTCGAAGTGCTCGTTGTAAATGTCCCAGCCATGTCGGAAGTTCAGGACCGCGCGGTAAACCGGCTTGAAATCGTCGGTGATATTGCCGTTGGTCGTGAGCACGATGCTGCGGTGCAACACCGACAGGATGGCCGCCGGCCATAACACGGCCCGCAGGATTGATGCCGTTGTCGGTGGGGCGGTGGGGGGACGGAATGCGGCCAGCAGGGATTCGCGCAGGCCGGTTTGGGTCGAGTCAACTGCCGTCACCAGCGCACCGTACACCGGCGGGCGCGCCCGCGAACTTTCAGGCGGGACAGTAGGTGTCGGTGCCGGGCAGCTTGCCGGAGTCCAAATAACCGACCAACGGCGGCACCGTGCACGACGAATAGATGCTGGCGCCGTGGCCGATGCCCTGCCACATCACCCGCTTGCTGGCGGCGTTCGCGTTGATCACGGTGGCCGCCGTCGCGGCGACGCCCTCGTTGCCGACGATCGGATCGTTTTGCACACCCAGTAACAGCACGTCGACCTTGAGTTGCTTTGGTGGTTGGGCCGGTGAGCTGCTGGGCCAGTGCACGCATTTGACGAGGTTCAGCGCCGCGACCGTGCCGAACTGGGGATAAAGCTTGGCCCATGCGACCACCAGCTCGCGAACCCGGTCCGGGGTTGGGCGGTTGACCGCATCGCTGCAGGAGTTGACGAACTGGCCGTCGGTGTCCTGGGTGGCGTCGGCGCGGTTGATCAGATTGGACAGCGGGTTGGTGTCACCCGATCGGGCGGCCGCCAGCGCGTTGGCCAGGTTCGTGGTGGTGCTGATGCGATCGCCGGTGGGAAAGCCCAGTGCGGTGGTGATGGCGTTGGCGATGGACGCCACCGATGCGCGGCCGGGCGCTCTACCGGTTCGGGCGTCGGACAGCAACGCGCTGACCGCGCCCTTCGGGTCGGGGCCTAATGCGCAGTTCACCGCGATGCACTGCGCGGCGAACGCGTCAAGTGCGGCCTGCTGCCCCTTGACTTGTTGCTCGGCGGCGGCTTCGGCGTTGACTCCCAACGCGACCGGGGAGTCGAGGATCAGTCTGGCCACCTTGTCGGGACGCGATCCCGCGTAGGTCAGCGCCACCTGGGTGCCGTTGCCGATGCCGATCAATGCCAGCGCAGGCACATCCCAGAGGTTGCGCAGCCGTTCGATGTCCGAGGCGGCATGTTGGTTGTCGTAGGCCGACTCGCCGGGGGAGAGGGCGTCGGTGCAGTTGGTTGTGGCGGTATTGGAGATTTCGGAAAGGTTGGCCACCGGATCGTCGCCGGATTGGAACTGCGCCTGGTCGCGCATGTCTTCGCGGTCGAAGTGGTCGCGGCAGTCGATCGGGCTCGACATGCCCATGCCGCGGCGGTCGACGGCGACGATGGGGTGGCTCTTGAGGATGTCGGCGCCGGCGTGCGATAGCCAGACCGGCAACTGCGTCGACGACGGCAGGTCGGAGCCCGTGGTGAAGACGAGCGGGCCGGCATCCTTTGGGGTCTGATTCGAGCGGGCGCGGACCACGCCGATGCTCACCGTCGCGGACCCGCCGTTAACCGGGTCGAGATCGGCGTCGTAGCTCGCGCATTCGAGGTTGATGCCCGGTGCTGCGGGGACTCCAGCGTCCGCGGTGACCCGCGAGGTGCAATCGCGCCACGACAAGTCGTTTTTGGGTGCTGCGATCGGCGGCGGACCGCTGGGCGGCGGTGTCGTGGTGGCCGCGCCTTGCGGTTTAGCGCCGGAGCTGGTGGCGAAGCGCGGGTCGGCGCCGAAGACCGGGACGCAGCCGGTCAGCACTGTGGTGACCGCGAACAGGATCGTGGCGGACCTGATGTGCCGACTCATGCCGACCACAGTAGCCGCGCGGCAACGCTGCGCGCCGTGCAGCGGTTCGGCTAGGTCTTGACGTAACGGGTGTACAGGTAACCGGCATCGTCGGTGAGGACGTGCGCACAGCGCATTCGGCTGAGCAGCTGCCCGGCGCCCGTCGCGATGCGTCTAGCCAGGCCGCCGACGACGACAGGTGCGATCGTCAGGCAGAGTTCGTCGAGCATGCCGCGGTCGATGAACGAGCCGAGCAGCATCGGTCCGCCTTCGGTCAGGACGCGGGATAGGCCGCGAGCCGACAGGCTCGCCAGCAGCGCCACCTCGTCGACCCTGCCGGGATCGTCGCCTGAGCAGTCGACTACCTCGGCGGCGCCGGCGAGGCGGCGGCGCATCTCGTCGGCGGATGCGGCACAGGTGAGCACCAACGGTGGCACTTCGGTCCGGGTGAACACGCCAAGATCGCGGTCGATGCGACCCGACTTGGTGACGATCGCCAGTTGGGGTACTTCGCTTTGCTCCCGGGCCTGCCGCCGTTGGCGCTGGACGACGCTCAGGTGTGCGCCGGAGTAACCCTCGATGCGCACGGTGCCCGCGCCGACCAGGATGACGTCGGCGAGTTCGCGCAGCAGGTTGAAGACGAATCTGTCGCCGGGACCGGCCAGCGCACCGCTGGTGCCGTCGGCGGTAGCGCCGCCGTCGAGGCTGGTGATGAAATTCGCTCGCAGCCACGCGCCGTCGCATCCCTCCGGATACCCGTAGAGCCGGGAGAGTTCGGCGTCGTCGAGTTCGCGCTCGGATCCGAGCAGCGTCAGTGCTGGCTCGGCGGCCCCGCCTGCTTGAGAGTCGGGCATGAGCTTGATTGCAACACGCCGCTACAGTGCCTGCATGCACGGGGTGGGTCGGCTGGTGGATCGCTATCCGACGGTGTCGCCGGAGCGGCTGATCGCCCAACTGCGGCCGCCCCCGACGTTCGCGAAGGTGCGCTTTGCGACGTATCGACCCGACGCCGCCGAACCCACCCAGGCTGCCGCGGTCGCGGCCTGCCAGGAGTTCTGCCGGCAGGCCGTCGAGCGGCGGGCCGGGCGCAAGAAACTTTTCGGCAGGCGGGAGGTGCTGCCGGGTGTCGGGCTGTATCTCGACGGCGGATTCGGGGTAGGTAAGACGCACCTGCTCGCGTCGGCCTACTACCAGCTGCCCGACGTGCAGCATCCCAAGGCGTTCGCGACATTTGGGGAGCTGACCCAGCTGGCCGGGGTATTCGGCTTCGTTGAATGCATCGACCTGCTGGCTGACTACACCGCGGTGTGCATCGACGAATTCGAGCTGGACGATCCCGGCAACACCACCTTGATCGCGCGGATGCTTTCGATGCTGGTCGAGCGGGGTGTTTCGGTGGCGGCCACCTCCAACACGCTGCCCGAACAGCTCGGCGAGGGCCGGTTCGCCGCCCAGGACTTCCTGCGCGAAATCAACACGCTGGCAAGGATTTTCAACACCGTGCGGATCGAAGGACCGGACTACCGGCACCGCGACCTGCCGCCGGCGCCGCAGCCGTTGTCGGACGAGGAAGTGGCCGAGCGCGCCGCCGGCCTGCCGGGGGCGACCCTCGACGACTTCGACGCGCTGTGCGCACACCTGGCCACCATGCATCCGTCGCGGTATCTGACTTTGATCGAGGGTGTGACCTCGGTGTTCCTGACGGGTGTGCACGCCATCGACGACCAGAACGTCGCGCTGCGTTTGGTATCGCTGACCGACCGGCTGTATGACGCCGGCATCCCGGTGGTGGCATCGGGGGCGAAGTTGGACACGATTTTCAGCGAGGAGATGCTGGCCGGCGGTTACCGAAAGAAGTATCTGCGGGCCACTTCCCGGCTGTTGGCGCTCACGGCTGGCTGAGCTCCCGAACCATGACGTAATCGTCCTCGAGATGGGTGCCCAGTTGAAATGTTCTGGTGCCGTTGATCGTAAAGCCGTTCTTGACGTAGAAGCGTTGTGCGCGTTGGTTTTTCTGGTTAACCCCGAGCCACACGTAATCCAGGCCCCAGTCGGCGGCGGTGGCTAGCGCGGCATCCATCAACTTCGCTGCCACCCCCTGACCGTGAAAGTCGGCAAGCACATAGAGCTTTGACAGCTCGGCAGCGCGGCTCTCGAGCTCGGGAGCTTCGCGAATTAGCATGGCATAACCGGCAATTCGGCTGTCATGCCGAGCGACGATAATCGCGCGCTGCGGATCGCTGAGGTATGCCAGAAAGTGAGTTGGGGAGAGGTGGGCGTCGATGAACGACGAGACATGCTCGTCGGCAATTCCCGGCGGGCACGCCAGGGGAAAGGTGCCGGCCGCGACAGCGGCCAGCTCGTCGATGTCGACGGTATCCGTCGTCGCGACGTAGACGGTCAGTTCAGAGATTCCATTGCGCGAGGTGCTCGCCGGTCTTGCGGTCCAGCAGCACAACAACGGAGACCGGGTCGCGGTAGGCGTCCCAGTACACCCCGCCGCGGACCACCGATCCCTGCGGTGCGTTGCCCAGCGCGGCGTCCAACCAATCGGGTGCATCGCATGGCCGCGGCTTGTAGGCGTCGGCGAAGGGGGTGACGCCGTCGAAGGCGAAATTGGTCGCCATGATGTAGGAATTGGGCACCCGGACCGCGCGGACCGTGACGTCGGCGCGGGCTACCGAACTGCCGGGGAAGCTCTTGACCGGGACACCGCTGCGCGTGTAACCGAAGCCGGGCGGGGGGTCGACCGGTACCACGCTGCTGACGGTGACGTCGGCGATGTAGGTGCCGGTATCCACCCGCAGCGTGTCGCCGATGTGGCCGATGGGTGCGTCGCCGGCCCACGCGCGGGGCGCGGCGACGTCCACTGCGAGCAGGCTTGCGGCGGCGACCAGCAAGGTGGACAGGAGGAGCAGCCAGCGGTGCATCTTCGCATGATTACACACGCCGTTACGCCAGGGGGAGGGGTTGGCTGCCTCAGGTCGCACCGGCGCTCGTGCCGCCGGTGAGCGATTCGAGCGCGGCGACCAGGTCGACCTCGACACGTTCCTTGTCGACGCCGAATCGGTGCAGCGGTCCAGCTCCATCTTCGAGTTCGAGCAGTGCCAGCAGTAGGTGTTCGGTACCGATGTAGTTGTGGCCCAACCGAAGTGCCTCACGGAAGGTCAGCTCGAGCACCTTGCGTGCCGGGCCGCTGAACGGGATCAGCTCGGGGGTTTCGGCCGCGGCCGGGGGGAGCGTTATGGATGCGCGCAGGACCTCGGTGTCGATCTTCTGCCGTTGAAGCAGCACGGTGGCCAGGGCGGCCGGATCGCTGAGCATGCCAAGCACCAGATGGTCGGGGGTGATCTCGCTGTTGGCGGCTTGGTGCGCGGCGTTCTGGGCGGAAACAACCGCGTTGCGAGCCCGTGGCGTGAAGCGCCCGAAGCCCTGATTGGGATCCAATGTGGTGGCCTCTGCGCGCGGGACGAACCGTTTTTGCGCGGCCTGCTTGGTGACGCCCATGGCCTTGCCGATGTCGGTCCAGGAGGCTCCCGAGCGGCGCGCCTGATCCACGAAATGCCCGATCAAGTGATCCGCGACCTCGCCGAGACTCTCGGCAGCCAGGACGGCGTCGGCGAGCTGATCGAGCGCGTCGCTGTGGACTTGCTTGATGGCGTTGATCAGCTCGTCGAGGCGGATGGGATAGGTGATCTTCGTCGGTTCAGCCATAGCGTCAACATTAGGTTGACGATCGGATAGTGTCAACCTCAGGTTGACGATTGCCGTACGAGATGCATCGGTGGCGTCACTCTGGGACGATCGGAGGCGTTATGAACCTTCAATTGGCGCTGGCAAGCGCCATGGCCGTTGTCGGTGTAGCGGTAACTCTCGCGGGCCCGGCTTATGCCGATGCGACCGATGACCAGTTCCTCTCCGAACTTCGTGCTGGTGGGCTGACCTATCAGGACCCGGATCGCGCGATAGTGGCCGGTAAGTCGGTGTGCCAGTTGGTCAACGAGGGAAAAACCGACACCGAGATCGTCCGCGAACTGCAGAACCGCAACCCGGGATTCACGCAGTACGCCGCGGCCGAATTCACCACGCTCGCGGCCGCCGCGTACTGCCCCAAGTACCTCACCGGCGAGGGGCGAGGGCCGAAGCCGGGTAGCGGCGGCTGATAGCCATGAGACTTATCGTTGCGCTAGTCGGCGTTGCGGCCGTCATCGGCGTTGCCGCGCCGGCACACGCCGACGGCAACGACGACCGATTTCTCGCGACACTGCGACAAGCTGGGCTCACCTATCAGAACGCCGACGGCGCGATAGCGACCGCGAAAGCAGCGTGCGGATTGGTCCAGCGCGGCAGACCGATGGCCGACGTCGTCAAGGACGTCCAAACCAGCAATCCAGGACTGGACGCGGAGAGCGCCGCCAAGTTCACGGCGATCGCTGCCAACTCGTACTGCCCCGAGACCATTCAGCGTTACTAAGGCGGGGCTGGTCGCGACGGTCGACTGCAAATACGAGTTTGGGCTGCACGAACTCTGGTGCGCGATACTGGGATTGAACTTGTGCCTGAGCAAACTTCCGGTTGTGTGTTCTACCTGCATCAACAGGCTATTTACCTGCTGATACACCAAACAGTACTGTTAGAGCCAAGCGGAAGCAAGCGGAAGTAGCTACCGTCTGATGTAAGCTCATGTGGTGCATATGTGGTGCAACAGTCACGCGGCGCAGTGAGCCGCCAGAAGCCGCCGCCACGCTCAACCCGGCGTAGCTTCGGACGGCTGCGCCAATTCCGCAGCGGCCGCTGGAAAGCCTCGTACACCGGCCCCGACGGCAGTCTCTACGAGGCACCGCACACCTTCGCGGCCAAGATCGACGCCGAGGCGTGGCTTACCGATCGACGCCGCGAGATCGATCGCGAACTGTGGTCGCCGCCCGCCACCGGTGAACAGAAACGCACGGCGACCCAGCGGAAGAGGGCGGCCGCCGAGAAGTTCGAGGACTACGCCGCCCGCTGGCTCGCGACCCGCATGGTCAAGGGCCGCCCGCTGCGGCCCCGCACCATCGCCCACTACCAGAAGCTGCTCGACGATCACATCAAGCCCACGTTCGGCAAGAAGCCGATCCGCGACATCAGCATGCCCTCAGTGGACCGCTGGTACGCCCAGACGCTGCCCGACCAGCCGACCATGCGCGCGCACGCCTACTCGCTACTGCGGACGATCCTGGAAACGGCCCGCATCCGGGATCGACTGATCGAGGTCAACCCGTGTGCAATCCGAGGGGCCGGCACCGTGACCCGCAAGATCAAACCCAAACCGGCCAGCATCGAACAGTTGGCGACGATCGAGGCGGAAATGCCCGACCACTACCGGCTCATGGTGTCGCTGGCCGCGTGGTGTGCACTCAGGTTCGGTGAACTGGTCGAGCTTCGGCGCGGCGACGTCGACCTGAAAGAGAACGTGGTCAAGGTCCAGCGTGCGGCGGTGCGCGTTGACGGCGGCTGGCACGTCGGCGACCCGAAGTCCGATGCCGGCATCCGTGACGTTGCGATGCCGCCGCACATTGTGCCCGCTGTCAAGGCTCATCTGGCGCAGCACGTCAGTGTGGGTAAAGACGCGCTGTTGTTTCCCGCGAAAAACGGCGGCCACCTACAACCTTCGACGCTGGGCCGGCACTTCTACAAGGCTCGTGCCGTGGCCAAGCGAAACGACTTGCGCTGGCACGATTTACGACACAGCGGTGCCACGCTGGCCGCGCAAACCGGGGCCACGCTGGCCGAACTGATGAGTCGCCTGGGCCACTCGACCCCACAAGCCGCGATGCGCTACCAGCATGCCGCCCAGGGCCGAGACCGCGAAATCGCGGCGCTGCTAAGCAAACTCGCAGACAACAAGGGGTCATAAATGACAGGCGAACCATCGTCGTGGGCGTTCTGGGGTCCGCTGTTCGGCGGTCAGACAGACAAGTACGTCGTCATGTGCGGATGCGACGACGAACGCAACCCGTTGATAGTGGCCTGGATTGACGACGACCGGCGGGGGAGCGGCCGTATCCATGTTGGCGCAAACCATCACTGGTCTGAGACCAGCTACCGGGGGCATGTCGGCTATCAGGTTGGTCATCGAGCCTGCGGACGCAATATCGAGCTGAATCAGGACAACACGGGTGGGTTGATCGACGCGATACACCAATGGCTGACGGAGGTTGGGCCGGACCGCTGGACGTCGGTCCCTCACCACGCCGACGACTCGCTCATTGAGCGACGGCGGGTGATCCCGTTCGATTTGCTGTGCAGGCTCAACAGCGAACGCGGGAAGCGGCGACAAACCAAGACACGCCGCTAGCTTCCTTGCGGTTCCGGTCGGGGTGATCTACATTCGCGCCTAACCGTCCTCAGAACACCCTCTGGTCAGACGGTCTCTTATGAGACCCGAAAGGCCAGAGAATGCCGGACACTCTCCCCGCTCGCCGCAGATACGCCACACAACAGCAGGCCGCCGATTACCTCGGCGTCACTGACCGCACTATCCGGCAGATGATCGCCGACGGCCGAATCACCGGCTACCGCAGCGGCACTCGCTTAGTGCGCGTTGACCTGAATGAAATCGACGCCGCCATGCGGCCATTCGGCGGCGCCGCGTGAGCCCCGGCGGCGGCAGGCGGCCGCCGGAAAGAGATCGCCCCCCGGTGGTGAACCGAGGGGGCGAGACCGGGCAGGTCACCATCCATGATAAGGCCTATGACCGCCTAGTGGCCGCGCTACACGCCGCCGGCCGTAAGGTCATCGATCGCGGTGACGCCGCCCACGCCCAATGTCCCGCACACGATGACGGCCGGCCGTCCCTATCACTTCGGCGCATCGAGGGGTCCGTCCTGGTCCACTGCCACGCCGGCTGCCAGGCCAGCGACGTCCTGACCGCGCTCAATCTCGACATGCGCGACCTATACGACGATCGCACCGGGCAGATCTACGCTTACGGCGACGGCCGCAGGGTGCGCCGCACGGCCGATAAAAAGTTCTGGCAGTCCGGAAACACCAAAGGCCGCAGCCTATTCCACGCCGAACGCATCGGTGCCGCCACGACCGTCCACGTCGTAGAGGGCGAAAAGGATGTTTTGGCTGTCGAATCCGTCGGCGGCACCGCCGTGTGCTCGGCGATGGGAGCCGGCAAAGCCCACCTGTTCGACTGGTCACCGCTTCGTGGCCGCGAGGTTATCATCGTCGCCGACCGCGACGAACCCGGCCGCAAGCATGCCCGCGACGTCGCCGATATCGTGCGCGGCATAGCCGCATCCGTGCGCATCGTCGAGGCAGCAGCGGGCAAGGACGCCGCTGACCACATCGCCGCCGGGCACGCGTTAGACGAGCTGGTCGACGTCACACCGCCGGAGGTTGACGGGGCCGCGCTGCTGGACGAGCTGCTAGCCGTGATCAAGACGTACGTGGTGCTGCCCGACGATCATGCTGCCGTGTCGGTGGCGCTGTGGATCGCCACCACGCACGCGCTACCGGCGTTCGACTGCGCGCCCCGCTTGGTGATCACCAGCCCCGAGAAACGGTGCGGCAAAACACGTTTGCTCGACATCATCACCGGCACCTGCCACAAGCCCCTGGCAACGGTGGACGCTACCGTGGCGGCCATCTTCCGCTCGCTCGGCGGCGAACACCCGCGCACACTCATCATTGACGAGGCCGACGCCATATTCGGCAGCAAGAAAGTCGCCGAGCAAAACGAGGATCTGCGCAAGCTACTCAACGCCGGGCATCAGCGCGGCAAGCCCGCGCTGCGATGCGTTGGCCCGGCGCAGATCCCCACCGAGTTCGACACTTTCGCGATGGCCGCGATGGCCGGCATCGGCGCAATGCCCGACACGGTGGTCGATAGAGGCGTGAACATCACTCAGCGACGGCGTGCCAGCGGCGAGAAGGTGTCGCAGTTCCGAGCACGCCGAGACGGCCCGATCCTGGCGGCCCTGCGGGACCGGCTGGCCGCGTGGGCGGCCGCTCGTATCAACTCGCTGTCGACGCGCGAGCCAGACATGCCGGTAGAGGACCGTGCCGCCGACACTTGGGAGCCGTTGATCGCGGTTGCCGACGAGGCTGGCGGGCATTGGCCGACGACCTCGCGGCAGGCGTGTAAGGCGCTGGTTGACCGCGCCGCCGACACCGACGAGGACCGCTCCCTGGCCGTTAAACTGCTCGCCGACATCAAGGCGATATTCGCAGATCGGCGTGTGCCATTCCTGGCGTCGGCTGACCTGGTTGCCGAGCTGCGCCGCGTCGAAGACTCGCCCTGGAACGATTTCGAGCTGAATCCCAGCAAACTTGCCTACCGGTTGCGCGAATTCGGCGTCAAGCCCGGCCGAAACACCGTCGGAAGTGTGCGCGGGTACGCAATCGAGGCGTTCGCCGACGCGTTCTCGCGGTACACCCGTCAGAACCCGTCAGGCCCGTCAGAAACCACCGATGAGCAGGGGAAATCGTCTGACAGGTCAGAACCTTCTGACGGGTCAGGGTGTCAGACGGATTTAACCCGTCAGACAGAAACTGCAGATCAAATACCATATCTGACGGGCCAGACGGGTTCTGACGCCCCGCCTGCTAAAAACGGTTCAACGGCACGAAAGTTCACCCCGCCGACTGGCCCCGGCCGCTGCCACAAGTGCGGCTTCCACGTTGCGACCCAAGGCCACCGAGACGGCTGCTCAGCAAAGACGCGTGCGCCTATCGGCGGGATCACACCGACAACTCCGGGCATGACCGACCGGGTTGTGGCTGCCCTCGCCAAGGCGGTGGAGCGGTGACCGACCACACTAACGTCTCCTACGCCCTCGACCTGCGTCCCATCCTCGGTGAGATCGCCCGCCGCTGGCAGCATCTCCAACCCGGCGACCTGACCGCGCCCCAGGCGCTTCGGCTGTTGGGCGTCCTCACTGACATCGCCGAGGGCTCGACATGAGCGCCGCCGACCTGTTCGCCGCCCTCGGCGGCACCCCCACCCTGCCCGGCGCGCTGTGCAAAGGGCAGGCCCCAGTGTGGGACGAGGCACTGCCACCGCAGCGCGACCCCGACCCCGACGACACCGCACAGCGGCTCAGCTTCGCCATGGCGGCCTGCCGGCGCTGCCCGGCGCTAACCCCTTGCCGGGCATGGCTTGCAAGCTTGCCGCCACGCAAGCGGCCAACCGGCGTCGTTGCCGGACAACTACACCCAACCAACGGAAAGGCACCTCAATGACCCACCCATCCATCAAGGCCGCGACCGAGTTGATTCGCTACGCGAAGCGCACCGGCGACGACGCGGTATCCGCGGCCACCGCAGTCGAACTGGCCTGTGCCGGCCTGGACGCTGACCAACTACGGTCCGTGCTGCGCCTCCTCTGGCCCTACATGGCTGAGCTGTACGACTGCTTCCGCCTGTCCAAGGCCGCCGACGAACGACGCGAAGCCGCAGCTTTCGCCGAGATCGCCGCAATGTTTGGAGACCCCGACACCGACGCTGAGGCAGCCAACTGATGCGCAACGAAATCCCGCTCGACAGCGCGACGATCGCCGCGGTGCGCGGTGTGACCATCGCGGCCGCCAACATGGAAGGCGAGCTGTACTCGGTAGCCGTGCAGCACTGGACGCACGGGCTCACCCGAGACGAGCTGGTTGAGGTGATCGTGCTGCTCGGCGTGCTGCTGACCATGCCAACCACTGAGGCGGTCTGATGCCCACCGCCCCGGCCCGCGCTTGCTCAAGATGCCGACGCGCTGTGCCGAAAGGCCAGCGGTGCCAGTGTCATCCGAGCTGGGAAGGCAGTACCCGCGGCGGCTCCACCCGCCAGTGGCGCAAGATCCGAGCCGCCAAACTGCGCGCCACGCCAATCTGTGAATACGTCGACTGTCGTCACCCCGCCACCGAGGTCGACCACATCATGCCGAGAGCTGAAGGCGGCACCGACGACTGGGGCAACTTAGCCTCGCTGTGCGGAGAACATCACCGCGAGAAGACCGCCGAAGACAGCCGCCGAGGCCGGGAACGTCAGCGGGAGGGGGGCGGTCTGTGATCGCGACGCACCGCCCAAGCGGACACCGCTGCGGTGCCCGCGCGTGTGTGCGCTCAGAAAAACGGATCTGAAAATTGGAGGTTGATCCATGGGTGGTAAAGGCAGCGGCCGAATCTCGCGGCCGTCAGCGCTAAAGCTGATCGAGGGACGTTCACCTGGCCGTGATTCCGGCGGTCGCATCGTTGCGCAGACGCCGAAGTTTGTGCGGGAGGCACCGGACCCGCCGGCCTGGCTCGACGGTGCCGCACGGGACGAATGGGATCGTGTTGTCGCGGAATTGGAACCGTTGGACCTGTTGAAGTCGACGGACGCGCAGGCCCTGGCTTGCTATTGTCAGGCGGTCGCGGACCATGCTGCGGCGGTGGCGATTGTGGCCGCCGAGGGTCGCGTCATCACCAATCCGAAGACGGGCCATCAGCATCCGCATCCGGCGGTGGCTGATGCTCGGGCTTCTCGCGCGCAAATCTTGCAGTTCGCGCGTGAGTTCGGTTTCAGCCCGGCCGCTGAGCAGCGTTTGGCGTCGCTGCCCACCGATTCCAGCGACGACAGCAACCCGTTCGCCGGCTAGCTTCCGAAATGTCGTCGTGCGCTGCTAGAATCGGTTGCAAGCTCGGTATCTGTCACGCCGGAAGCCTGCAGGGGTGGGCTAACCCGGATACGCGGTCACCATGCGAATTGTCTGATTCCGCATGTCTATTGGTGACCGAATGAGCATCCTCTACCGTAACGCTGAACTGCAATCCGGCACGGGCCGGACGGTTTTTGGCACCGTCGTGCCTTACGGCGAGGAGATCACCGTCCGTGATTTCGACGGCGAGTATCGGGAGCGGTTCGCGCCCGGAGCGTTTGAGCGAAGCATCCGCGAACGCGGCCACAAGTTGAAATTGCTTGTGTCGCACAGCGCTGTAGCGAGGTATCCCGTCGGTCGGGCTGTCGAGCTACGCGAGGAGCGGTTCGGATTGTTCGCGGCGTTCGAGATTGCAGCAACCCGCGACGGCGATGAAGCGTTAGCCAACATCAAGGCCGGCGTCGTCGATTCGTTCAGCGTGGGCTTTCGGCCTATCCGGGACCGCCGCGAAGGCGGTGTTGTCGTCCGCGTCGAGGCCGCGCTACTTGAGGTCTCGTTGACGGGTGTCCCGGCCTACCCCGGCGCCGAAATTGCTGGCGTGCGGACGCAATCCCTCGTAATTCCCTACTCCACCGCTGTGCGGCGGATGAAACTTCTTGACCTAGGAGACTGACATGACCGACAGCGATATCGGCCGCCTGACCCACAGCGAAGCTGTGCGGGAACGGGACCGTCTGCGCACCGAAGCCCGCGCCATCCTCAACCGTGCCGGTGACGGTGCGGACCTGACCGGCGGTGACGCCGAGCGGTTCGACGAACTCACCAGCCGTGCCGAGGAATGCCAGACCCGCATCCAGCGCCTAGAACGCGCGCATGAGCTGGCGCTGGCCCAGGTCCGCAGCGGCGGCGAGGGTTTTGCCACCGAGGGCGGCGCGGTCGGTATGCACCGCATCGGCGAGCAACGCGACCCGTACGTGATCGACGCCGAGGACCGGCCGCCCGTGGATCGGCAGCGTGACGACGCGATGCGCGTGTTGGACCGCTCCCAAAAGGACGGCCTGTTGACCGCTGGCGGCGCTGAAGTCGTGGAGCGGCTGGTTGGGTCCGGCCCAGCCCCGGCGCGGTCGTGGGCGGTCCGCTGGGTCACCGAAAGCGGCTCCGGGCACTACCGCAACGCGTTCTGCAAGATGATCGCCGACCCGCAGCGCGGGCACTTGCAGTGGACCGGCCCTGAGGGCGAGGCGTGGCGGCGGGTGACCGCGTTGCAGGCCGAGCAGCGGGCAATGAACCTGACCGACTCCACGGGAGGGTTTCTCGTGCCCTTCGAGCTTGACAGTACGGTGCTGTTGAGTTCGGACGGCTCCAATAACCCGCTGCTGAAGATTTCGCGTGTGATTCAGACGGTTTCCGATGTCTGGCACGGTGTCACTTCGGAAGGTGTTGTTGCGGAATGGCTGCCCGAGGCCCAGGAGGCGGCTGATGCGAGTCCGACGCTGACGCAGCCCGCCATCCCCTCCTACAAGGCATCGGTGTTCGTGCCGTTCTCCGTCGAACTACAGGGTGATGCAACCACACTGATGCAGGAGTTGGGCCGGTTGTTGCAGGACGGGGCGGACCAGTTGCTCAGCTCCGCGTTCACAACCGGCAGCGGCGTCGGCTGTCCCACCGGCATCATCTCGGCGCTTGAGGGCGGCTCCTCGGTCGTGACCGGCGACGGCAGCGAAGCCCTGGCCGCCAGCGACATCTACAAGTTGCAGAACGCGCTGCCGCCGCGCTTCCAAGCCCGCGCATCCTGGTGTGCAAACCTGGCTATCCTCAACACGATCCGGCAGTTCGAGACGACCAATGGTGCGTTGAAGTTCCCTGAGCTGTCCGCGAATCCGCCGATGCTGCTGGGCCGCAACATATATGAGAACAGCAACATGGATGGGACGGTCAACGCCGCCGCCACCGAGACCAACCACGTGCTGTTGTATGGCGACTTTCAGCAGTTCGCTATCACCTTGCGCACGGGAAGTTCACTCGAACTCATCCCGCATCTGGTCGGGGCCAACCGCCGCCCCACGGGTGAGCGTGGAGCCTGGCTGTGGACGCGCGTCGGCTCAGATGTGTTGGTCGACAACGCCTTCCGGCTGCTGAAGGTCGCGACGACCGCCTAGTGAGTTCTTCCCTGGCGTGGGCGGGCTGTTTCGGTGCGGGCTTCCTTTCCCCGCCGGTGGGGTGCGGCCCGCCCCACCAGGGAACCGGGGGTAGGCGTGAGGCGTGAAACCGCAGGTCAGACCTACACCGGTGCGGCGGTGTGGCCGAATCGTTGGAACGCGGCCTGGCGGGTGATGCCGAGGGCTACGCCGATTGCTGCCCAGGTGTCCCCGGCCTCGCGGGCGGCATCCACCGCAGCCCGCAGCTCGGACTCCGCCGTCTCAACGGCTTCTTTCGCGGCGATGATGCGGCGCATGTGGCTGGCGTCGCGGGCCTTGGCGGGGTCGACGTCAAGGTTGTTCAGCCATTCGTCGATATCGGTCTTGTGCTTCACACTCATGTCATCACCTCAGGTAGTCGTAGAACTTCGGGCGTAGCACGTCGGCGTGGATGATCCGGGGCGGTTCGTCTGTCGGGATGATTAGCTCTAGCAGGCGCCCGGTCTGGTCGGGACCGATGACCAACAGTTGAACTTCGCCGTGGTATTCAAGTTCGACGTAGCGCAGCGCGTTGCGGTATGCGTGGAGCATGGCGTCGTCGCTGATGCCGTGCTTGCGGGCACTAGCCTTCACCTCCACGTGTAAACCTTACCTTTACAGCAAGGGCGTGTAAAGAGTTCCTTTACAATGCGCATGTCCGTTGTCGCCTATCTGACGACGTAGGGCCGGAAGCCCGGTTCAGGTGCGGAGTCGAGCCAGAGGTCGAAAACCCCGATTATGGCGCGTAGCAGTGAGGGCGGCCACTCTGGGAGGTCGACCATGTCGAGCCGGTCCAGCAATTCGCGTTGCAGGCGGTGGAGTTCGGGGTCGGCGGTCATCGGGTAACCCCGGCACGCTGGTCACCCTCAACGACGTTCTGCAGCCGCTCGCAGAACGCGAGGGCGTCGGTGATCTTCTCGGCCAGCTCCGTTGCCCGATTGCGGCGCGAGCCGGGCGGCAGGGCGTGGGCGGCGTTGAGTGCGGCTGTCCGCGCATCCAGCAGGTTGTGGCGGGCGCACGTCAGGTGCTCGGTTGAGGTGGTGGGTGTGATGGGCAGTGCAGGGGCCTTCCGTGTGGGTTTAGGGAAGTTCACCCGGCCCACCCCAGCAAATGTGGTGCGTATGTGGTGCAAGCCCTTGTTTGGTGGGCTAGTTACCTGCTCTTACCTGCACGAACTGTGGTGCGCGATACTGGGATTGAACCAGTGACCTCTTCCGTGTCAGGGAAGCGCTCTCCCGCTGAGCTAATCGCGCCTTTGGGGATCGAATCTGGAGGTGGAGACGGGAATCGAACCCGTGTGCACGGCTTTGCAGGCCGTTGCCTCACCACTCGGCCACTCCACCGCGGGGGATTGATGCCACTTGCACCTTCGAGCGGATGACGGGATTCGAACCCGCGACCCTCACCTTGGCAAGGTGATGCGCTACCAACTGCGCTACATCCGCGCGCAACGGACGAGATCGTCGCCCGGTGCGAAGCACGACGATAGTCCACGTGAGCGGGCCCACACAAATCTCTAGGTACATTGGGCGCGTTGGCCGTCGGTCGTCGAGGTAGCGCGCTCGATTGCGGTGCGTATCGTGCTAGTCTTCGACCTCGTTCGCCTCTCGGCGCCGGTCCCGTGGCTCAGTGGGAGAGCGTCCGCTTCACACGCGGAAGGTCGCTGGTTCGATCCCAGCCGGGACCACAGCTATCGTTGCTGCTCAAGCGTTGTTTTTGAGGATCATCCCTCGTCGTTGGGCCAAGTACGTGCTTGATCCGCCATACTAGGGTCGTCGCCCTTGGGTGTGCACCCCGTACTGCGTCGAAGCACAAGAGCCGTTCTTTGCACAGGTGCGCCGTTGTTGCGCAATTTCTGCTGCAGCACTTGCTATTTCGCATATTCACGTTGTTAGCTGTGCCGCATGACGACACACGCGATCGCGCCGCCTCCCGATGCCCGGCGAGTATTCGACTGGGAATCCGGCGGCACCGGGTGGGCTCGGTGGTTCGACGGCACTGCGCGCGCCGCGGGGCCCCGACGAGCTCAAGCGGCTCTGATAATCGCCAGCGCCGCCAGCCGAGCTCGCAACGCTCGCCAGCGGGCCCGCCGGCTCGGTCTGCGACTGTCCCAGCGTGGCGCCGTATTCACGCTCAACGACGACGACGGGGCCACTGTCAGGTCACCCCGCTCGCCGCGGTTGAGGCGTACCTCGGGCAGCGGTACACCCCGTGCCGACCCGGCCCGCAACGCACCACCAGTGCGCCGGACATCTGCGCCCTCTCCGAGTTGCGGTTCTGACACATCTCCGCACACGAGCGACTTGCGCGCCTCAGCCATGGCGCGCAGGTCAGCGGCCCCGAAAGAAATGGGTGTACCCCCCAGCCTAACTCCGGCAGCGGTAGCCAGTTTTCTTATCCAGCGAAGCGAATTGTTTCGGCCAGAACCTTGTTTCGTTCGAATTACATTGCAACACAAGCGATTCAGGTGCATTTGACGAGTCGGATCGCCGAGGACAGGCGCGGCATCGGATGGTTGCCGATTTTCGCTAGGGAAGGATTAGGCGCTCGGACCCTTCGTCGGCGGCCCTGAGGTGGGCCAGGAGACGGTGGCCGAAGTCGCTGATGTCGTGGATCAGGATGTGGCCGCTCCGCTCTGCTGGCATCCCCGTGCCGTCGCCGGGGTAAACGGTTGTCGTCGCGAGCGCGACCCCGGTTTGAATGAGCGCCGCCAGCACCGGAACGGCCTCGGCCTCACTCGCCGCCCGCATCACCTCGCCTCGCCGACCGTAGTCCTGGTCCTGTGAGGACGTGGCGGCTTCCGCCAACCGGCGAAGTGCGCTGATATGCACGGGTTCGAGCTTGCTCAGCGTGGACACGATGAGCGACGCCGGTTCGACCTTGTCGTCATCCTTGAATGCCGCAGCAGCAGCCCGTGCGAGGAGTCGGCGCTTGGCCTCCATGCTGGTGTGTGCGGCCGCCTCGATTGCTTGGTTGAGCAGCGGTTCAAGTTCCGGATTCTCATCGATGCGCATCAAAACGGTGTCCGAGCCGACGTCCTCGCATATCTCACGCGCGGTGATCTCGGCGCGATGCCGGACGCGTTCCACGATGGCGTCGAACAAGGTTTGTATCGGACCTCCGACTACCGGGATGGCGGATATGCCGCCGCTGATCAGGACAGCGATGACGGGTCGGGGCTTGTTCATGAAGTCGATACTCCGGTGTCGGGTGGTGATCGCCGGTGTAAGACACGCCCCGGCAGACGGCGCGACCTCAGCTCGGCTTACGGCATACCGGGCGGCGTTCCATCGCGCGTCGCCGGGCGGCGGTAGCGTTCCCTGACGTGGCTGTTTCCGTCCCGAGTGTCTCCGCGGTGAACCGTGCGGGCGATGTCTTACGCAGGCTGCGAGTGGTCGGGAATGTCGTCAGTGTCGCCGCTTGGATGGAGGGTCGGCCCCGAGCAGATCTTCGCTGCATTGGACACGCTGGAAGCGTGGCGCGCGGCGCATGCTCGTCCCCTTGGCGCTGCGACGAACGGACTGCGGTCCCGTGTCCAGACAGTGGGTTGCGGTCATATCGAGGTCTCGCAGCGGCTGAAACGTATTCCCACCATCATCGACAAGCTCGGTCGTGAACCTGGCATGAACCTTGGTCGGATGCACGACATCGGGGGCTGCCGTGCCGTCCTGCGAAGCCTGGAGGAAGTCCAGCGCGTCCAATCCAGATATGCGGGTGACCCTGTCACCGTTCGGACCAGGGACTATGTCGTGAAACCAAAGCCGGACGGCTATCGCGCAGTACACGTAATCGTCCGCTACCAGGGTCGTCTGATCGAAGTGCAGCTCCGCACGCAGGTCCAGCATGAATGGGCTTACACAGTCGAAAGTGTCACGTCACGGTTCGGGTTGGATATCAAAGTTGGCGGCGGCCCTGCGCCGGTGCGAGACTGGTTCGCAGCGGTATCAGAGGCGATGGCGCTTGAAGAAGACGGCCAAACTGTGGGTACAGAGCTACTGCATCGTGTAAATACACTGAGAAGGGCCGCGCAACCCTACCTGCAAGGAGTACGTCGATGACTGCATCGCTGAATCACTTCTTGCTCATGTTCGATCACAGCCGCGCTGAGCTAGTCAAACTGACGGAATTCGGGACCGATGTAAAGAGCGCGATGGCCGAATATGCCCGGCTAGAACGTGAGCACATCAAGGAGTCCGACTCGATCGAGATCGTGCTGATCGGCTCGGATTCGTTGGATACCGTGAAGGTCACCCACGCGAACTACTTCGACGGCACAGTCGCAGTCTCGAAGTACTTCGCCGGCATCTGAAAACTGGCCCGCTAGCAGCGGCCCCCGGAATTCTGTTCGACGAGCGTAGCGGCCATCGCAACCGCGCGCATCTCGGCGTCGTCGATGACTGTGTATCGCTCGGTGGTGGCGATCGGCTCGTGGCCGAGGAGTTGTTGCACGGCGCGGAGGTTGCGGGTGCCGCGGTAGGAGCGGGCCGTGAATCGGTGCCGAAGTGTGTGCATGGTCCAGCCGTCGGGTAGTGCTGCGGCAACGATCTTGCCGACGGTATGCGGGGCGAGGTAGCGGCCATTTACCTAGTGATTCGAGCGAGTTCGTGTGCCACCGCATCGAATGCGCGCAGTGTGTCCAGCATGTGCGGCTCATGGGAGTGCGGTTGGCTGGATAACTTGGCGGCCACCACCTCCGCGGCGCGGTTGACGTAGATCATCTGACCACACATGCCCAGGCACAACACGACGTTGCTGCCCGGGTAGGGGAACCACACTTGGTTGCGGTACATCCCACCGGGCAATTCGGTGTCGTCGGGGCTGGCGGCGAATGCCTGACGCGAGTCCGGGCCGCCATTGAGGGTGTCGGCGACCCACTCCGCCGGCACCACCTGTTCGCCTGTCAACGAGACACCGTCGTGCAAGAACAGCGACCCGAACCGGATCATGTCGGTAAGGCACGCGTTGATGCCGCCGTCGAAAAAGCCAGTGCCGACGGCGTCTACGGCGATGCTGGCGTCGCATTGGGCACCGATGCGACGCCACAGCAGCTCCGACATCAGTTCGGGCATCCGCTGGCCGCCCGCCACCTCGCAGATCCAGCCCAGTACATCGGTTTCGCACGAGCGATATTCGAAGGCGCCGCCGTGAGCCGACTTCTGCCGCAAGGTCAGCAGGAAATCACGCAGCGTGGCGGGGACGCCCGGACTGCTTTTGGGTGCCCACCCGATCGCCTGGTCAAGGACGTGTATCTCCGCGGCCGGGTCGCCGTAATTTTCTGAGAAGGCGATACCCGATCTCATGTCCAGCAGGTGGCGCACCGTCGCTCCGTCGTAGCCACAGGTCGCCAAAGCGGGAACGTATGCCGTGACCGGCGCGTCAAGCTCGATCGCACCAGCCCCGTGCAGCGCGCCGGCCACGGCGGCCACCAGCGACTTGCTCACCGAGAACAGCAGGTGCCGGGTCTGGGCCCCCATCCCGTCGAGGTACTCCTCAGCCACGATCGAACCGCGGTGGCCGACCGCCCACCCGTCGGTAGCGGTGGCCGCCATCACCGCGTCAACGGTGGTGGCAGATCCGTCAGTGCTGGTCACCCGGATCTCGGCCAGCGGAGCACCGGCCGCGGGCAACGCCGCGGCCGGCCCGGTCCCGCGCGAGATTACCGCGGTTGGCACGAAGTCTTCGACGTGCTGGAATGACCAATGCGAATACGGCGCCGACAGCCAGTTGTCGAGTGAGACACCGGCCGGGATCGGCCGGCTCACGCTCGTGCGACGAGCCGCGAGACGATCGGCGCGGCCGGCGTCAGGGGTGTTGAGACGTACTGCGCCTTGATGCCTTTCACCCAGCGCTGGCAGCGCTCGGTGAGGTGGTAGTCGCTGGTCTGCAGGTGTCCGCGGGTCACGAGCACGCCGAGTTGGGCGCCCTCGCAGCGTAAGTCGCCAGGCGCCGCGACGCGCATATAGAAGGCCTCGGACTCGTCGAGCAGCGTGGCCCAGTCGTTGCCCTGGCGCGCAAAGGAAACACGCCCGTCATCGTTGAGCCGCCACACACCGGTGCGTGGGGTCGCGGTGAACATCTCGATATCCGGCGAGGTCTCGCTGATTATCAGCTGACCCCAGACCTCGTCGTCGCCATAGCCGCGCTCCCAGCGTGAGTTGATTTCGTCGATGTCGAGCTCGTACTCCACGTCCATGTACTCGAGCAGGTGGAAGAGGAACAGTGGCATGTCGGCGTAGGCCTCGGTGGTCAAGTTCGTCATCGGGCTCGCGCCGGACAGGCGCGGGTTCACCTCGCCGAGGTAGAGCTCGTCGGAGTCCAGGTCGTGCAACAGGTCTACCTCAAAGTAACCGCGGTACCCCTCGCGGCGCAGGATGTCTCCCAGCTTGCCGACCATCTCTCGCGCCGCATGTGTCTGTGCGGGCGGCAGCACCCCGCGCCAGATGTCGTTGCCGCACCAGCTGCCCTTGCCGGGAGTCAGCTCCGGGTAGCCGACGAGACTTGTCATCGCGGGACCGATCACGGTGCCGTGGCGTGTCACGACGCCCTCGATGCACACCTCGACATTGCGGATGCGTTTCATCACTTTGACTTCTTGCTCGACCAGGTCGCCGGCGTGATCGTCCCAGTCGCGCTGGCCACGCACAAAGAACACCGTGCTGCCGGCGTCGCCATAAGCGGCCACGACGACGAGGTCGTCCCCCAGCCCGGCGCTCTGCGCGAGCGCCGACAGCTCGTCATAGCAGCCGACGCGCCCGATCACGTGAGGCACGCTCGGCACGCCCGCCTCGTCGGCCAGCCGTGTCATGACGAGCTTGGAGCCCAGGCGATGGCGCAGCTCCGCCGGGGGGTGCATGACTTCAAGCCCTGCCTGGCGCGCGAGGGCCTGGGTCTCCTCGTCAAGCATCACGAAGCAGGCCTTGCCGCCGGGCCCTCGTCGCGCGATGAACTGGAGTGTCTCGGGATCACGGAGGAGGTGGTTGCACACATCCCCCATGGACCCGAAATCAATACGGTCGCGCCGCCGGGGCACGAACACGCGCGAATGTTCGCCCTCAAAAGAGTCGTAGTAGGTGAGGTAGAAGAAGTTTCGTACCCAGCGGTACATGCCTAGCAGGTTGAACGGGGTCGGCGAGATGAAGTACAGCGGCACGGTGTTGGTGTGAAAGAACGCGCGTACGTCGGAGATACCGTGCAGCACGCGACGCGGCTCGGGCTCAGGTCCGCCGGCGGGCACTATCACGCCAGCCGCGGTGACGTCGACGGCTGGGCCCGGCGCGCCGACCGCGAGGGGGGCAGGGGCGCTGCGGTCAGCGCGACGGTGGTGAGTTCACATGGCTTCATGCCAAGAGTGTGCACCCGCCCATGGCCGCGTGGAAATGTGGAACGCCGCTCGTGAGCGAGACCAGCTGTACCGCGGATGCCGCGGGGCAGCAGCGCCGCGTTGCCGTTTGACCTGGTGCCGGCCCGCGACCAAGCGTCTTGAGGTTGATGAGGCCAGACCCCTCAAAAGGTTAAAAATTGTCCTCAACCGCCACGGCAGCAATCAGGTCCTCCGACGATTCACAAGTTACATGCCTGAAAATGCAGACGCCGGCCGGCGGCCGTGCAATACGATCACCGAGATCGGTGGGGACATATGACCAGACGACAACCTGATATGCCGGGGGATGCATGGGAGCGTAAGACGTTGACCCCGATCCGCCGAGCTGCCCAGTTGCCGCTCGTCTCCGTCAAAACGGAGCGCGAGCCGGAAGGCCACGTTTTCAGGGAGTGGAGAACGCCACCACAGCGATCGTCGTCCATCCCGCGTCGACGCTTCATCGCACCGGCGATCGCCCACAAAAACCCGAGTCGGTACCGCCAGACTCCAGATGTCCTCCACCGCCTGGACATTCGTCACGCACCGGCCGGTGACGCCGATGCACACCCGAGCGCGACGCTGACCGAGAGAATCCGTGCTATGCCGTGGGCCGTCGCGCCATGACCAGCACAACAGCGGCCGAACAGCTCGACAGCGATCACCCGTGGCCGGGGCTCGAGCCGTTCGAGGAAAGCGCGCGCGCGTTTTTCCACGGCCGTGACCATGAATCAGCGTCGCTGCTGACTCATGTCCTCGAGGCCCCGATCACGGTGTTGTACGGAGCGTCCGGTCTGGGCAAGACGTCGCTGCTGCGAGCGGGCCTGTTCCCGTTGCTGCGTGAGCGCCACTTGCTGCCGGTCCACGTGAGCTTCGACTTCGAGCTGGGCGCAGCACCCCTCGCTCGCCAACTACATCAATCGGTCTGTGACTCGATTCGCGCCGATGTGCCCGATCCGATGCTGCCTTCGCAAGATGAATCCCTTTGGGAATACCTGCATCGCGCCGACTTTGAGTTATCGAACGCGCAGAACGATCCACTTACGCCGGTGATTGTCCTCGACCAGTTCGACGAGCTCTTTACGCTAGGTAAACGGGTCCCGCATCTGGTCCGGGAGTTCCGCAATGACCTGGCTGACCTGGTCGAGAATCGCATTCCCCTCGATCTGGCTGCGCGAATCGAAGCCGACGAGGATGTGGCGGCACGGCTCCATGTGCGGAAGCGCAATTACAAGCTATTGATTAGCCTGCGCGAAGACTGTCTCCCCGAACTTGAAGGGTGGCGCCAGCTTATCCCGGAACTCGGGCACTCGCGGATGCGTCTGCTGCGCATGCGGGCACCCGAGGCACTCGACGCGGTACACAAACCAGCCGAAGAGATGATGCCCCGTTCGCTGGCGCGCCGGGTGGTGGGGATCATCGCGGGGGAGGAGCGCCACCGCGCTCGCGATGCGGCATTTGCCGACGTCGATCATCCTGGCGACGGCTGGGGCGCTGCCGGCGCTCTGGAGGTAGAACCCGCCCTGCTCAGCTTGTTCTGCCGCGAGCTCAATGAGGAGCGGAAGCGGCGCCGGCAGAGCCACTTCGACGAGCGGCAGGTCGAGGACGGCAGGCGTGACATCCTGTCGAATTACTACCAGTCATGCGTAAGCGATCTACCACCGCGTGTCGCGCAGTTCATCGAGTCCGAGCTCATCACCGAGAAGGGATTTCGCAACAGCTACGTGCGCGAGGACGCGGTGCCCTCGCGTCTCACCGACGACGAACTAACCCGGCTAATCGGGGCGCGGCTGCTACGGCTCGAGGAACGCTACGGCGCGCAACGCATCGAACTCACGCACGACGTGCTCACCGGCGTCATACGCGAACACCGCGACCAGCGGCGTGCGGATGAGAAGGCGGCATTGGCAGCCCGCGCGCAAAGCCAGCAAGCCGAACTCGAAGCCACCCAGCGGCGCGCGGCCGCGCTGCGGAAGCGCTCACGGATCCTCGTCGCCGTGTTGGCGGTCACCGCCGTCGTCGCCCTCGTGGCCGTAATGCTCGGTGTGCAGGCCGTCCAAGGCCGACACCAGGCGCAGACCCTTCTGCAGGAGAAGCTGATCGCCCAGCGGCAGATTCTGATCGCCCAGGCGCAGGACATGTTGGCCGGTAACCAGCCAGGTGGGGACGCGCGGGCGTTTCAGCAAATCCTGGCCGCGCGCGCCCTGCCCGTTCCGTCCGACGACGGCCCGCTCTACACCGCGGTGGCCCAGCGAGCCAGCACCCTCAAAATCATCACCGGCCATGCGGGCGCCGTAAACGGGGTGGTGTTTAGGCCCGACGGTCACCGGCTGGCCACCGCGGGTCTCGACAAGACGCTGCGGGTGTGGGATGCCGAGACCGGCCAACAGGTCGGCGCCCCCCTGACCGGCCACGAGGACAACGTGATCGGGGTGGCGTTTAGCCCCGACGGGCGCCTGCTGGCAAGCGCGAGCCTCGACAGGACGGCGCGGGTGTGGGATGCCGAGACCGGCCAACAGGTTGGCGCCCCGCTCCGGGGCCACACCGGCTCGGTGCTCGGTGTGGCGTTCAGCCCGGACGGCAACCGGCTGGCCACCGCGAGCACCGACCGGACCGTACAGCTGTGGGACGCCCGGACCGGTGCCCCGGTTGGGGCACGCCTCGTCGGCCACACCGGCTCGGTGGTCAGCGTGGCGTTCAGTCCCGACGGGCGGCGGCTGGCCACCGGCAGCGACGACCAGACCGTGCGCGTGTGGGATGCCCGGACCGGCCAACCCGTCGGTGCCCCTTTTGTCGGCCACATCGGCCCGGTCCTCAGCGTGGTGTTTAGCCCCGACGGTCACCGGCTGGCCTCCGCAAGCATGGATAAAACGGTCCGGTTATGGGACGCCGACACGGGTCGAGGGATCGGGTCGCCGCTCAGCGGCCACTTTGGGCCGGTGCAGAGTGTGGCGTTTGGCCCCGACGGGCACCGGTTGGCCACGGCGAGCGCCGACCAAACCGTACGGCTGTGGGACGCCGACACCGGCCGTGACCGCGGCCCGGCGCTCACCGGCCACGGCGGCATCGTGAATGGGGTGGTGTTCAGCCCCGATGGGCGCCGGCTGGCCACCGCCAGCAGCGACGGTACGGTGCGGCTATGGGACGCCGGCCAACCGTTCGGCGCCCCGCTCGTTGGCCACACCGGCGCCGTGAACAGTGTGGTGTTCAGCCCCGACGGACGCCGCCTGGCCTCCGCCAGCGACGACCAATCGGTGCGGCTCTGGGATGCCGGCACGGGCCAAGCGGCCGGCGCCCCCCTACTCGGGCACACCGGCGACGTCAACAGTGTCGCGTTCAGCCCCAACGGGCGCCGGCTGGCCTCCGCCAGCGCCGACCAGACGGTGCGGTTGTGGGACGCCGCGACCGGCCAACCGGTCGGCGCGCCCCTTAGGGGTCATAACGGCGCGGTGATCAGCGTGGTGTTTAGCCCCGACGGGCGCCAGCTGGCTTCGGCGGGCGCCGACCAGACGGTGCGGCTCTGGGACGCCGCCACCGGCACGTCGGTCGCCGCTCTCACCGGCCACACCGGCAAAGTTGACAGCGTGGTGTTCAGCCCCGACGGGCGCCGCCTGGCGTCCGCCAGCGACGACGGTACGGTGCGGCTGTGGGACGCCGGCACCGGGCAATCGATCGCCACCGTCACCGGACATGCCGGGCCGGTACTCGGCGTGGCGTTCAGCCCCGATGGGCGCCGGCTGGCCACCGCCGAAAGCGAAGGCACAGTTCGGCTGTGGAACGCGGGAACGCGACAATCGGTCGGTGACCCCCTGAAAGGAAACGGCGGCGCCGTGAATGCCGTGGTCTTTGGCCCCAACGGACGGCGGCTGGCCGCCGCCGAAAGCGAAGGCACGGTGCGGCTGTGGGACGCCACAACCGGCCAACCTTTCGGAGCCTTCCACGAAGGCCACACGGGCCCGGTGCTCAGCGTGGCGTTCAGCCCCGGCGGGCAAAGGCTGGCCTCCGCAGGCGCCGACACCACGGTGCGGCTATGGCCGGCGGATGCGTCGCCGGAGATGTTGTGCGCCAAGCTGACCACCAACATGAGCCGCGAGCAATGGCGCGACTGGGTGTCGCCCGATATGGCCTACGTCAGGCTGTGCCCGGAACTGCCCATCGCCGGTGAGTTCTGAAGCCGCACGATCGGGCTAACAAAAGCCGGGGCTTGTCGGTGACATCGTCCGCGGTTGGCGCACGCGGTTACGGTGCTCCGCCAGGGCCCATCATGCCGCCGGGGCCCATCATGCCGCCGGAACCGCCCATCATGCCCTTCATCATTGCGGGCATTCCCTCGTACACGAACCCGCTCACCTCGCGGGCGTGGGCACGGATGGCTTCGGTGAGCGCGGGATCGCCGGACGTTTCCTCGGCGATTACACCCGTGGGCGTGAGCGTCAACTCGCGGCGGTAGCCGCCGGCGTTGCGGAACAGGGTCGGCAGGCTCTGGCTCATACACATGACCTCGGCGCCTTGGTCGATATGCGCGTACATGCTCGACACGTGCGCCTGCAGCTTCGCGACGAGATCGGGAGAGCGTGATTGGGTTATGGTGCGCACTCCGCCGGGGATCTCCTCGACGGTGCGGGTGATTTCCGAGTGCCGGTTGAACATGTCCATGTAAAGGCTCATGTCGGCCGGGCTGGCGCCCATCATGCCGCCATCGGTGAGGCGGATCCGGAGGACGGGTGATCCCAGGACGCCGCGCAGCGAATACCCAATAGCGACAGTCGCGCCCGCGCCGAGCACAGCGAGCGCCGCCCGCCGTGTGAACCTAATCATGCGACGGTCGTTCGTGCGTCGCCGTCGGCCGCGCCGCTGCGTCCGAACCGGCGTAGCCGCAGCGAATTGGTCACCACGCTCACCGAAGAGAATCCCATCGCGGCGCCCGCAATAACCGGGTTGAGCAAGCCCAGCGCGGCCAGGGGGATCGCGGCCGTGTTGTAGCCGAAGGCCCAGCCAAGATTCTGGTAGATCGTGCGCAGGGTCCGTCTGGAGAGCCGGATTGCAAGCACGACACCGTCGAGCTGGTCGGACATCAGGGTGATGTCGGAGGCCTCGATGGCCACGTCGGTTCCGGTGCCGATCGCAATGCCCAGATCGGCCTGCACCAGCGCGGGGGCGTCGTTGACGCCGTCGCCGACCATTGCGACTACCCGGCCCTCTTGTTGTAGCCGCCGGACCTCGGTGACCTTGTCTTCCGGTAGTACCTCGGCCAGCACTCGGTCGATGCCGACTTGCTTGGCGATCGCGGCCGCCGTGCGGGCGTTGTCGCCGGTGATCATGGCGACCTGCAACCCCATGGCGTGCAGCTGACGGACTACATCGATGGCGTCGTCCTTGACTGTGTCGGCTACCGCCAGTACACCCACTACCTGGTCGTCCCGGCCGACGAACACCGCGGTGCGGCCCTGTTCTTCCAGCTCGATCGCTGCCGCGGCAAGGTGGTCGGGCAGGACCAGATCGTGTTCGTCGACGAGCTTGCGCCGCCCGACCAGCACGCGGCGGCCGTCGATTTCGGCCCGCACCCCGTGCCCGGCCAGGTTGGTGAACGCCTTGGCGGCCGGAATCTGCAATCCGCACTCCTGGGCGGCGGCGACGATCGCCGCGCCGATGGGGTGTTCGGAGCCCGACTCGACCGCGGCGGCAAGCCGCAACACAAGATTGGGTTGGCGCCGCTTGGCGGCAATAACATCGGTGAGGCGCATCTGGGCGCGGGTGAGGGTGCCGGTCTTGTCGAACACGACGGTGTCGATCTTCTTCGACGCCTCCATTACTTCGCCGCCCTTGACCAGGATCCCCATGGCCGCACCCCGGCCGGTGCCGACCGTGATCGCCGTCGGGGTGGCCAGGCCCAGCGCGCACGGGCACGCGATGATCAGCACCGCGACCGCGGCCGTCATGCCCGCCACCGGGTTGGCGGCAAGCAGTGTCCACCCGGCGAACGTGAGGGCGGCAACACCGACGACGGCCGGCACGAACACCGACGAGACGCGGTCGGCCAACCGCTGCACCGGGGCCTTGCCGCCCTGTGCCTGCTCGACGAGGCGCACAATCTGGGCCAGCGCGGTGTCGCTCCCCACTGCGGTGGCACGCACGGTCAGCAGCCCGTCGATATTGACCGTTGCCCCGGCAACATGGTCGCTCACTGCCTTCTCGACCGGGACGGACTCCCCGGTGAGCATCGACTCGTCGACGGCGGCGCGCCCGTCGACGACCTCACCGTCGACGGGGATCTTCTCGCCCGGCCGGACCCGCACCAAGTCCCCGACCTGCACCCGGTCGACCGGTACCAGCAGCTCCTGACCGTCGACGAGCAAACAGGCTTCCTTGGCGCCCATCTCCAGCAGCTTGCTGATCGCCTCCGAGGCCTTGCCCGTGGCTCTGGCCTCGAAATAGCGGCCCAGTACCACGAACGCGATGATCAACGCCGAGGTGTCGAAGAACAGCGGTCCGCCGGCGAACAGCTGGTACGTGGAGTAGCTAAACGCCGTCAACGTGCCCAGCGCGATCAGCGTGTCCATGTTCGCGCTCAACACCCGCGCCTGTTGGACCGCACCCGTGAGAAACGGCCAGCCGGCGACGAACTGCACCGGTAGCGTTGCGGCGAAAGCCAGCCACCCAGCCCACGGGTAAGCACTGAAGAACATCGTCGAACCCATCGCTAGCAGCCCCAACGGCATGGCCAGCCACAGCCGTCGCAACCACTTCCGCCGCTGACGCGTGGCGTCCTCGCCCGGCGCCTTGCACGCGGTGTCTCCCTGGCATCCGGTGCTGGGCCGTTTCGCGGGCGGCCGTTCGGCCGTGCGCCCTAGCGCGCGACGGATCCCGTCCGCGACTTTCCGCACTACGCCGGTGTTGCGTGCAACCGCAGAATGCGGCGGGCGCGTTGGTACCGACTCCGCGGGGATGCGCCGCGCATCGGCGATCGCCGACAGGACGGCACCGGTGTCGCAGCTCGTGGGCGTGTACAGGATCACCACCGATGCCGTACGCGGATAGGCATATACCGCGCACACGCCCGTTACTTTGGCGACCGTGTCCTCGATCGCGACGGCCCGCACCGCGTCGAAACGAAATCCGGTGGCGTGCACACGCATCCGTCCGGCGGCATTGGAGACGACATTCAGCGTCACGTCGGAATCCTTGAGGGTGTCAGTGGTCATGGTCGTTGTCCGAGTCCGCCACCAGCAGCGGGGTAACTGGTTCGCCGACGCGCTCTTTGGCCTCGGCGATGACGTCGGCTGCCTTCAACCGGGCCTGCTCAGCGCTCTCGCTGGCCTTGCGCTCGGCCTCGCGGGCCACGCGCATGCCCCAGGCGGTGACGGTGACGGCCGCCGCGCGCAGCGGAACCTTCGCCACCCCCTTGCGCAGCGCCTCATAGGCCGCAACCCCGACTACGCCGGTCACCACGGTGGGCACCGCCTTGGCCAAGAGTCCATGCAACACCATCATCTAGAACGCTCCCTTCATATCGTTGCCCCGTCACATGGCGGCGGAGGAGTTGACTGTCGCTGATCTGCTGGCTTGCAGACCTGCAGCCGCTTGAACCCGCCGACGCGGGATCAAGGGCCCTTAGTTGCACGCCCAGGTCACGATCCATCCGCCGCCGAGTCTGGTCATGGCGTCGTTTTCTGCCATCCGGCGCGTGCTGCCGACTCCCCCGTAATAGGTCGAGCCGTCATGAGCCACTGCGCCGCAGCGGGTGAAGCTGCTGAGCACTTTGCAGCTGGAGACGCCGCATCGGTTCAAGGCGGCGCTCTCCGCGTATGCCGGATTTCGGTGGCGCCACGCTTTGCCCATTGCGCCGTTTGGGGCGTAGGCGATCGCACCGTAGTAGGTAATTGGAGGGAGAGGCGGCATGCCTGAGATCGAGCCGTTGTCTGGCTGCGCGCCTGCCGGCGGAATGAGCGTGATGGCGATAGCGGCGTCAGCGGCCAGGCCGGCGACGGCAACCGCGGTGTGGTGTCGATGGTGTGTCCTCATTTCGTGACCCTTTCTGAGGGCCGCAAGTTCAGCGTTGGGCCCACCTCGATCGCGTTCAATCCGGGTGTCCCGCACTGCTGGCGGCTGCCGTAAACCCAGTGTTATCCTTCCAGTGCACTGGAAGGTCAAGGGGGAGTCGCATGAAGATCAGCGAGGTCGCCAAACTCACCAACACCAGCACCAAGACCCTGCGCTTCTATGAGGACTCGGGGCTGCTGCCGCCGCCTGCACGCAGCGCGTCCGGGTATCGCGACTATGGACCCGAGATCGTGGATCGGCTGCGGTTCATCCATCGGGGCCAAGCGGCCGGGCTGAGTTTGCAGAAGGTACGTCAAATCCTGGCGATCCACGACCGCGGCGAGGTGCCGTGCGCGCACGTGCGACAGCTGCTGAGCGCCCGTGTCGACGAAGTCCGCGTGCAGATTGCTGAACTCGTCGCCCTCGAAGGCCACTTGCAGGCCCTTCTTGACCATGCGTCGGATGGCCCGCCCACCGAACACGACCGTTCCACGGTGTGTTGGATCTTGGAAAGCGACCTGGATGTGGCCGCACCCGTCGAAGTCGGCCATGCTCGCGACTAGATCGGCACCGCAAGGGCGGGGCGCCGGAAGCCGATAGCAGGTCCGCGAAAGCCGTTGACATGATGGGTTATTCGGCGATTTGTTGGCCCTCCCGGTGAGGAGAACAGCGCACGTCCAAGTCGTCGCCTTAAGATGGGCGCCAACGGAAGGGGTTGCCAGTGGGCGACAGCGACGCGCGCGGGCGGTCGAGGACTGATCTGTGGTTGCCGGCGCTCCTGCTGAGTTTGGCGGGTGTGGGCTGGTGGTGGTCAGTGGTCAGCGCTCGCGGCATGCGCGGGGACGACATGTCAATGGCGGCCATGTCATCGATGTCGTTGGCCGCGTTCCTGATCGCGTGGGCGGCCATGATGGCGGCAATGATGCTTCCCGCGCTCCTGCCCGCCGTCCGCCGCTACGGCCGCGCCGCTGCCGGCAACGCCGCTGCAGTGGTCATCTTCGTCGCCGGATACCTGGCCCTGTGGAGCGCGGCGGGCATTCCCGCCTTTCTGGCGGATGGTCGCCTGAACCCGATGGATCACACTTGTGCTTGGGTCGGCCGCGTGGCCGGCGCTGTGGCGGTAGCCGCGGGGCTGTATCAGCTCACGCCGCTAAAGGCGATGTGCCTGCGGCACTGCCGCTCGCGCATGCCGTGTTTCCTCCCCCATGACAACCAGCCTGACCGTCCGGCCCGAGCATTTCTTGCCGGCGGCCGCTACGGCATGTCTTGCATCGGCTCCTGTTGGATGCTGATGGCGCTGCTGATCGCCTTCGGCACAATGCAACTGGCATGGATGCTGGCATTTACTGTTCTGATCTGGCTAGAGAAAATAGCCCCTTTCGGCGATCGGGTCAGGGGTGTGGCGGCGGCGATGTTCGTACTTTTGGGTGTTGTCTTGCTGGTGCACCCGGCGTTGGTCATCCATCTCGTCTAATCAATGCACGTCGCGGCTACCACGACACAGCGCAGCCGCAGTATCTCGCCGGGCGTGGCGAATCTGTAACGCCTCGGCGGAAATGTCGTAGCCGTCAAGCGCTTTCAGGCCCGCCGCCGGTTAATCGCGACCATTTCCCGTCTAGCTCATTACGTCGTGGAAGCCGCGCTAAGGATTCGGGAGTGGCGAAGCCAGCCGATGGCGACAGCCCGGACAGGGTAGTCAATGACTTAACCTCGGCAAACTTGGGAGGCACGCTGCCCGACACGAAATGTCTGGGAGGGCGTCGCGTGGTCGGTCTGCCGGTTGGCGACCCGTTCCCAGGAGTCCTTCCGCCCCGTTAGCTCCTGTGGTCACTGCAGTCAATGCCAGCCAGCTTTTGACGAACTTTGCCCAATATGGAGGGTTACCACCAGCGTCGCCGGTTTCTGTATTAGGTTGCACTGCAACTGCTTTCATTGTTGCGCTATTTGCCGATAACTCGACGCTCGCTCTTAGCCTCGATCCACGGATGAAATAGCTGGCCATAGGGTGTTGGAATGCGGTAAGTGCCTTCTGAGCTGGGATGATTGATGTTCTCAAGGCATTAACCAAACCAATTCAGAAAGGCACTTCCGGTGCGAGTGTCCCACAGGTTCGCCGCCTCGTCGGCGTTGTTCGACGATGACAATCTCGTGTCGTGCGCTGGCCTGGTACCGATGATGACGCTGGCCGAACAGGCGGGTCTGTCGCAGCTGCTCGAGGAGAGGGTCCGGATCGTGTGCCCGCGCATCAAATCCGGAGCGGCCAACCCGGCTCCGAAGCTGGCGACCCTGATCGCTGGCATGTGCGCGGGTGCGGACTGCATCGAGGATGCTGACCTCGTGCGTAGCGGTGGGATGAAGGTCCTCTTCGGAGGGGTATATGCGCCCTCGACTATCGGAACATTATTGCGGGAGTTCACCTTCGGCCACGCCCGGCAGCTGGAGTCGGTGCTGCGCGAGCACCTGGGCGCCCTGGGCGAACGGGTCGATCTGCTGGCCGGCGCCGACGTGCGGGCATTCGTCGACATCGATTCGTTGCTGCGTCCGGTGTACGGGCACGCCAAACAGGGCGCGTCCTACGGGCATACCAAGATCGCTGGTAAGCAGGTGCTGCGCAAAGGCCTGTCGCCGTTGGTCACCACCGTCAGCACCGATACCGCTGCACCGGTGATCACCGGGATGCGGTTACGCGCGGGCAAGGCCGGCTCCGGGCGGGGTGCGGGGCGCATGGTCGCCGCGGCGATCGCCGCCGCCCGCGCCGCCGGGGCGAGCGGCCAGATCGTGGTGCGCGGTGACGCCGCTTACGGCTCGGCCGCTGTAGTCAAGGCGTGCCGGCGCGCTGGGGCGCGGTTCTCGCTAGTGCTGACCCGCAACCGTGCCGTGCAGGCCGCGATCGAGGCCATCGCCGAGGACGCCTGGACCCCGGTGCGCTATCCCGGCGCCGTGCAAGACCCCGACACCGGCGCCTGGATCTCCGATGCCGAAGTCGCCGAAATCTCCTACACCGCTTTCGCTTCCTCGAAGAGCCCGGTCACCGCCCGGTTGATCGTGCGTCGGGTCAAAGACGCCGCGCAGGCCGACGGGCTGTTTCCCGTGTGGCGGTATCACCCGTTCTTCACCGACAACACCGAACCGGTCGCCGATGCCGACATCACCCACCGCCGCCACGCCATCATCGAAACCGTCTTCGCCGACCTGATTGATGGACCCCTGGCCCGCATCCCATCCAGCCGGTTTGGCGCCAACTCCGCCTGGGTGCTGTGCGCGGCCATCGCCCACAACCTGTTGCGCGCCGCCGGGGTTCTTGCCGGCGGCCGACACCGCAAAGCCCGCGGAGCAACACTGCGCCGAACGTTGGTCAACATCCCCGCCCGGCTGGCCCGCCCGCAACGCAAACCGATCCTGCACCTGCCCAGCCACTGGCCCTGGGAATCAACATGGCTTGCACTGTGGCACACCACAATCGGTCTCCCATCCACCGCTTGACCGACACAACCTGACCCGACGACCAGGAACCAACAGGAAAAGCTGGGCAGACCAGCGGAATAGTCATACCCCGGCCCGCTGAATCAAGATCAAACAATCAACGGTTCACGCAACACGGTCCATCGGTGGTTTGAGGCTTAGCCGCGACGCCACGGCTTCACTCGCCTGATCGCCACGTGCGGACCAATTGATTCTCGTGCGACGCCCTTGACATTCCAGTGTGCTGGAAGGATAACACTGGGTTCATGGCAGCCACCTGCACTGCGGGACCGCCGGATCGGCGGCAATTCGAGGTGAGCCCACACCACTGAATTGCGGCCCTTGGAACGGGGCGCGAAATGAGGACAAACCATCGACACCACACCGTGCTTGCAGTGGCCGCGGCGATAGCCGCTGACGCGGCTGGTGCCGCGGCCTGGGCCGTCGCGGGGACGGTGACCGGAGTGCTCGCGATCGCTAACACGATCTGCCGAGGGCCGGCCAAAAACCTGACCAGATAGCCAGACATGTGGCGTAGTCACCCATCCAAAGGCCCGCCGGATCAGGGCTCGAGCGGAAAGGAAGCCATACCATGTACACCGGCACGACTAGTCACGCCAGCGCCCTGGTTACCGCCATCGTGGCGCTAACCGGCGCCGCAATGCTGCATGGCGGCGCAGCAGCGGCCGATCCAAACCAAGACGACCAGTTTTTGGCACTGCTCGATGAAAAAGAAATCCCCGTCCTCGCGAACGCGCCACGCGTCATCGCCGCAGCCCACAAAGTGTGTCGCAAACTCGATGGCGGCATGCCGGTGAACGACATAATGGACGGGCTTCGTAACGATGCGTACAACAGTGACCCGACTATGCGCCTATACCCCGCCCGCGTCACGACCACCATAACCCGATTCATCACCGCGTCAGTGGAGATCTACTGCCCATACCATCAAAGCAAGGTAGCTTCCATCAGGGCTAATCTCGCGCCGGGATGGACCCAACCGACACACCGGGTCGCCGCGTACACGCATAACGCAGTTAACTCAGGAAGCGATCTGCGGGGGCCGCCGCCGGTGTCGGAGACGACCAACACGCCGGCGGCGTGGCAGGAACCGGCGGGCACCGGTACGGTGCGACTACCGCACTCGGTACATGGCGGCGTTCTTGTGGCGGGCCGCTTCCGGGACGACCGGACGGACTATGACGTGCCCGGCACGATGCTCACCTCGCTGATCGGAGTGGTTCCCGCGGGGGATCCCCTCTTCCCGAACCCGCCGCCGATCCCGGCACCACCGCCGCCGACAGCGCAGATCCTGACGCCACCGCCACCGATCGCGGCACCGCCGCCGCCAAAACAATCGCCGCCGCCACCGCCGCAAGAGCCGCCGCCACCGCCGCAAGAGCCGCCGCCACCGCCACAAGAGCCGCCGCCACCACCGCAAGAGCCGCCGCCACCGCCACAAGAGCCGCCGCCACCACCGCAAGACGCGAAGCCTCCGGCTGACGCTCCTCAACCGGGGGGCGCGGCTGGCAGTGGCGGCACTGGCGGCAGCGGCACTGGCGGCGGTGGCATCGGCGGTGGCGGCGGTGGTGGCAACGATGGTGGTGGTCCGGTGAAGCCGCCTCCGGCGCGACCCAATCCGCCGGGCGTTATCAGGCTCGCACCGTGAGATAGGAACCGAGCCATCGGCTGCTGCCAAAGCCTGGCGCTGATCGCTTCGCGACGATCGGATGATCTCGGCCCAGGCCGCGCGGCAGGTCGCCGCCACTCGTCGCCGGAAACGCCGTCGCAGTGGTCATCTTCGTCGCCGGATACCTGGCCCTGTGGAGCGTGGCGGGCATTCCCGCCTTTCTGGCTGTGGAGCCGTCTCAATCCGAAGGACCACGCTTGTATTTGGGCCGGCCGCGTGGCCGCTGCTGTGGCGGTGACGCTACGGCATGTCTTGTATCGGCTCCTGTTGGATGCTGATAGTACTGCTGATCGCCTTCGGCACAATGCAATTGGCACGGATGCTGGCATTTACTGTTCTGATCTGGCTGGAGAAGGTAGCTTCTGTACGCGAATTGGCAAGTATTACAGAGTCTTTGCGGTGGGTAGCAGCTCGGCGATCAGTGTTTGGACGCGGTCGGCAATGTCGTCGCGGATCGAGCGGACTGTGTCGAGAGGTTGGCCGGCAGGGTCGGGTAGGTTCCAGTCGCGATAGGTGACCCCGGGGAAGTAGGGGCAGCTGTCGCCGCAGCCCATGGTGATCACGACATCGCTGGTCTTTACCTGTTCGCCGGTAAGCACTTTGGGGGTGTTGGCGGTGATGTCGATGCCTAGCTCGGCCATCGCGGCGACGGCGACCGGGTTGATCTGGTCGGCGGGTTCGGTTCCGGCGGAACGGACTTCGATGCGGTCACCGGCCAGGTGGGTCAGCAGGCCGGCCGCCATTTGGGAACGGCCGGCGTTATGGACGCAGACGAATAGGACGCTGGGTTTGAAGACATCAAGCGGCGCAACCTGATTCGCGGTCGGACAGGACATCCGAGTGCGCAGCGCCAGAGACACATAGACCAGCCCCACGAGGACGGGCACCTCGATCAGAGGTCCGACGACTCCGGCCAGGGCCTGTCCCGAGGTGGCGCCGTAGGTGGCGATCGCCACCGCTATGGCCAGTTCGAAGTTGTTGCTCGCGGCGGTGAACGCCAGGGTAGTGGTTCGCCGGTAGCCCAGTCGCAGGGCCGCGCCCAGCAGGTAGCCGCCTCCCCACATGACGGCAAAGTACGCCAGCAGCGGCAGTGCGATGCGCGCAACATCGAGGGGACGGTTGATGATCTGATCCCCTTGCAGCGCAAACAGAATCACGACTGTGAACAGCAGGCCGTAGAGCGCCCACGGTCCAACCCTGGGCAGGAACCGAGATTCATACCAGCCGCGGCCCTTGGTCTTTTCGCCGATCCGCCGCGACAGATATCCGGCGAGCAGCGGGATGCCGAGGAAGATCAGCACCGATTTGGCGATATGCCAGGGTGAGGTGGAGATGCTGGTCTGTTCCAGGCCGAGCCAGCCCGGCAGCACCGCGAGGTAGAACCATCCCAGGACCGCGAACATGGCTACCTGGAAGATCGAGTTCAGCGCTACGAGCACGGCGGCGGCTTCACGATCGCCGCAAGCCAAGTCGTTCCAGATGATCACCATGGCGATGCAGCGAGCCAGGCCGACGATGATCAACCCGGTGCGGTACTCCGGCAGATCCGGCAGCAACAGCCAAGCCAGCACGAACATCAACGCCGGACCGAACACCCAGTTCAGCAGCAACGAACTGAGCAGCAGCTTTCGGTCACGTGTGACCGTGTCGAGCCGATCGTAGCGGACCTTGGCGAGCACCGGGTACATCATGATGAGCAACCCGAGTGCGATTGGCAACGAGATCCCGTCTAGCTGAACCTTTTCCAACGCCGTATTCAAGCCGGTGACCCAGCGACCGAGCAGCAGCCCGGCCGTCATCGCCAGCCCGATCCACACCGGTAGGAACCGGTCGAGCGTGGAAAGCTTGCCCACCACCGCCGGCGCGGCGGCGGGCGTGACCGTCTTCGTCATGCCGGTGCCCCCACGGCAGGCGTGGCATCGGCGTGAACGCTGAGCAGTGTCGACAGCGCGCTGAGCGCCTCGGGAACCACGGCGTAGTACACCCATGAGGCTCGGCGCCGCGAGGTGAGTAAACCCGCGTCGCGCAGCACTTTGAGATGGTGCGATATCGTCGGCTGGCTCACCTCGACTCCCGCGGAAATATCGCAGACGCAGGCCTCGCCGCCGGCGTGACTGGCCACCGAGCTCAGCAGCTGTAATCGCACCGGATCGGCCAGGGCCTTGAACCGGGCCGCCATTTCGGCCGCGGCCCGTGGATTGAGTGGTTCACGCACCAGCGGCGCGACGACGCAACACTCCGTTTGTCCAGTCAGATTCGACATACATCGATATTGACAGTCATCGAATCAAGTCGCAAGTGCGCTGCTGGAGTTGCAACCATGACAAAGGTGGGGCACCCGACTCGGATGCCCCACCTCACTTGGTCGGCGGTCAGCAGCACGATGCCGCGGCGGTTTGGCCGCCACAGCACACGCCCGCATCGTCTCCGTCATCGGCCTGTCGGGGGCCGGCGCCGAAGGTCGCTGAGTCGGCCAGCACGGTATAGACCTCCCAGCGTTCCCCGCCGGGGCCGGTGACCCACACCTTGTCCTGGGTGGCAAAACAACACGTCGTGCCGATCTCCTCCTCGGTGAACATCCCGGCCTCGGTCAGCCGGGCGATCTCGGCATGCACGGTGTCACTGGAACCGACCTCCACGCCGAGATGGTTGAGGGTTCCGCCGGAGCCGGGGTTCTCGAGCAGCACCAACTTCAGCGGCGGATCGGCGATCGCAAAGTTGGCATATCCCGGCTTGCGTTTGGCCGGCTCGGCATTGAACAGGTTGGAGTAGAACGTGATTGCGGCCTCAAGGTCATCGACGTTGAGGGCGAGCTGAACACGGGACATTGGACGACACCTCCCATTGGTTAGACATATATCAAAATAATGTCGATGCCCAGTGTGCCACCTTTTTGATATATGTCAAGCTATCTGGCAGAGTGGGTCCATGCCCAAGTCATTGCCCGTGATCGACATATCCGCTCCCGTGTGTTGTGCCCCGGTAGCCGCCGGGCCGATGAACGACGACGACGCCTTGGCGGTGGCGTTGCGGCTCAAGGCCCTCGCGGACCCGGCGCGAGTCAAAATCATGTCCTACCTGTTTAGCTCGTCGGCCGGCGAGGAGATCAGCGGTGAGCTAGCCGCGGTACTCAACTTGAGCGACGGCACGGTCAGTCACCACTTGGCCCAACTGCGCAAGGCCGGCCTGGTCGTGTCCGAGCGTCGCGGCATGAATGTCTTTCATCGGGTACACCCTGAAGCCCTGCAGGCGCTGTGCACCGTGCTCAACCCCGACTGCTGCACCTGAATTCCCATACCGTTGGGTGCAGGGAAAAACACATAGGGGTTGCGAAACGATGAGCCATAACGAAGGCATCGGCTACTTGAAACTCGAATGCCCGCAAGGCCATCCCGTGGGCAGGATCCTCAAGCAGGTCCCGCATCAGGCGGTGCAATACGACCCCGGCGCCCAGGTTGGCCCGCGCAGGTTCTGGCCGGAGGAAGACGATCAGCCGCAATTCACAGCGCGCTGTCGCTTCTGTGAGAAACCCGTGGCGGATGCCACGGTTACGCTGCAGAGCAAGCTAGGTCAAGTGCTTGCCGACGCGTCCGAGACCTCCGCGACTGCCACGCTGCCCTACGTGTAGCGGCCTTACCCGCTGAGCGTGGCGACGGCGGCTTCATCGATCACGTCCATCACCTCGCCGCGGTGCCGCCACGCCCGCAGCTGTCGCATCGCGCCGTTGCCTTGCGCGGCGATGCGTTCGAATTCCGCTACGACGCGGTCGTATTCACCCAGCGTCTGCAACGCTGGGCGCACCCGTCGTACCAGCGCGCATAGCTGCGCACGCGCCGGCACCGATTCGCACCCACCGATCAAATCCAGCGTGCGCCCCGGCAGTCCCTCGTGGGCGGCCATCCAGTACGCCGCCCGCAGCGCGCCCGGGGGAAGGTGCTCGACATCGTCACCTTGAGTGCGCTCCTGAAGCGCAGTGATCACCGCGGCCCTGATCAGGGTGGCAAGCAGCACCGTCTCGGCGACCGTCGCCGGCACGTCTGCCACTCGGACCTCGACCGTCGGGAAGTTCGCCGACGGGCGCACATCCCAATAGATCATGTTCGGATCCAGAATCACCCCGGCGTTGATCAGCAGGCGCACCGCATGGTCGTACTCGTCGGCTGAGCAGAAGAACGGCGGCGCCCCGGCAGCGGGCCAGCGACGCCACAGCACGCTGCGCCAGCTCGCGAAGCCGGTGTCGGTGTTGCGATACAGCGCCGAATTCGCCGACAGCGCAAGCAGTGTCGGCAGCCATGGGCGCAGCCAGTTGCTGACGTGGATCGCGGCCGCACGATGCGGCACCTGCACGTGCACATGACATCCGCAGATGCCTTGTTCGTGCGCGATCATCCCGAACCGGGCTCCGATCCGGCGGTACCGCGGGGTGTCGGTGACCGGAAACTCATGCGGAGTGGCCGGCGGCAGCCCCAGGGCCAGCAGCCGGACCCCGCAAGCCTGCGCGGCCTGGGCCGCGGTGCGCCGCAGCTCAAGGAGCTCCGCGCCCAGTTGCGCGCTCGTCGTCGCAATGCTGGAGGTCGTTTCGACCTGACAACTGCTCAGCTCCAATTGCAGTGTCACGCCGCGGTGTCCGGCCTCGGCGGCCACCGCGGCGTTGCGCGCGGCCGGTTCGCCGGTTCGCGGGTCCACGAGGAGAAATTCCTCCTCCACACCGACGGTCGGAAGGTCGCCCACCGAGCACCGTGTGCCCATACCCTGCAAGCTACCCGCCCGGCATTCACAAAGTCTCGATATGTAGCCGCACAGGGTGCTCCGACCGACGTATGCTACGGACCACCAGACATGCTGCATTCGCTGCACTCTGCAGAGAGGGTTTGCTGGATGACGGTCGAGTTCAGCTTGCTCGGCGACATCGAAGCCCGAATCGACGGGCGGCGACTGGACATCGGTCATGCCCGCCAGCGCTGCGTCCTGCTCGCATTTCTCATCGATGTCAACCGCCCGATCCCGGTGGACCAACTCGTCGATCGGGTGTGGTCGGACCGGCCGCCGAATCATGCGCGTAATTCTCTTGCCGGTTATGTCTCCCGGCTGCGGAACCTTCTTGCTGACACCGAGGACGCGTGCATTTCACGGGAGCCCGGTGGATACGTCCTCACCGCGGACCCATTGTCAGTCGACCTGCACCGCTTTCGGTCCGTGGTGTCACAAGCGCGGGCCAGCGCTGACCCGCGCGAAGCCGCGGCCTTGTTCGACGGGGCGCTGGAGATCTGGTCCGACGAGCCCTTTGTAGCGCTGGACACGCCGTGGGTAAACGATGTGCGAAGTGCCTTAGAGGCCGAGCGATTTTCGGTCCACCTAGACCGCAACGACGCCGCATTGCGTGTCGGCAGACATGCCGAGCTGCTCGTCGAACTGTCCGCGACGCAGGCCGCCCGCCCGCTGGACGAACGCCTCGCCGGCCAGTTGATGCTGGCTCTGTACCGCAACGGCCGGCAGGCTGATGCGCTGGACACCTACCGCCGGATCCGTGAGCGACTCGTCGAGGAGCTTGGCGTTGATCCTGGCTCGGCGCTGCGCCAGGTACACCAGCAGATTCTCACCGGCGAGGCCGAGCAACCGACAGCCAACAAGGCTGCCGTGCCGCACTCGACGCCGGCGCATCCGCGCGCCTTCGAACGATCACACTCGGGACTCTTGCGGCGCGCGACCAGTTTTGTTGGCCACGAACGCGAATTGGGTCAGGTGACCGACGCATTGCGCACCGGCCCGCTGGTGACCCTGACCGGGGTTGGTGGCGTCGGCAAGACGAGGCTGGCGCTTGAAGTCGCGCGGCGCGAGCAGGAGCGCTTCGCCGACGGCGTGTGGATCTGCGAACTGGGACCTCTGGAGCACGACGATGCGGTCGTGCACACCGTTGCGGCCAGCGTGTGGTTGCGCCAACAGCAGGGCATGGATATCGAGAAAAGCGTCATCGAGTACCTGCGGGTGCGCGAGGTGTTGTTGGTATTCGACAACTGCGAGCACGTGGTCGAGGCTGCCGCACGACTGATCGAGCAGATCGTGCAGCACTGCCCACGCGTATCGGTGCTGGCTACCAGCCGACAACCGCTTGGTGTTGAGGGTGAGCGGATCGTCGGTGTCCCGCCGCTGCGGGTGGAGGATGCCACGCGCTTGTTCGCCGATCGGGCCCGGGCCAGCCGACCCGATTTCACGCTGGACGACCAACCGGCGGGTGCGGTAGCCGAGATCTGTCGCCGAGTCGACTGCCTACCGCTGGGGGTCGAGCTGGCGGCTGCGCGGATGCGGGTGATGAGCAGCCTCGACGTGGCCCGGCGCCCGGACTACCTGGTGCTGCTGCGTGGCGGGGCGCGTAGTGCGTTGCCCCGGCAACGGAGCCTTGCCGAGACGATCGCGTGGTCCTACCGGCTGCTCACCGAACATGAGCAATTGTTGTTTGCGCGGATTTCGGCGTTCGCGGGCTGTTTCGACCTGGAAGCCGCGCACGGCGTGTGCGGAGCGGACGGGGCGAGCGAGGCCGACACGCTCGAGTTGCTCACTCGTCTTGTCGACAAGTCGATGGTCGTGGTTCGCACCGTCGACGACCGCACCCGCTACTCGTTCTTGGAAACGCTGCGTGCATACGGACGAGAACGCTTGCAGGAGAACGGGATTAGCGATCAATTGGCGATGCGCCATGCGGTGTATTTCACCGAACTGGCCGAGCGTGCCGGCGCCGCGATGCACACCGCGCAGGAGCGGGAATGGGTCGAGCGAATGCTGCCCGACTACGACAACCTGCGCGCGGCGTTCGAGCATGCGATGGACGAAGGCAACGTTGGCCTGGCCCTGCGATTGGTAGCGGCCGTCCCGGAGTTGATCGGTTGGCGTATCGGCTTCGAGGTGGCCGAGTGGGCCGAGCGCGTTATCGCCGTCGCCGATCCCGACCATCCGTTGTTTCCCGCCGCTGTCGGGGTGGCCGCCCGGGTCGCATGGAATCACGCCGACTTTGAGCGCGCGAAATCCCTTGCGGCCCTGGCGCAGGGGCGGGTTCCCGGCCGGGGCAGCGCGCGCGTCGTATATCCCGCAGACGTGATGGCCGATGTCGCCCTTTTCGAGGGCGAACCCTTGAAAGCGTTGGCGTACTGGGAGGCCGAGGTGGCGCGCGCCCGGCGTGAGGCTGACCCCATGAGGCTGGGGTGGGGGCTTTTTGTGGTCGCGATCTGTCAGGGCGTCATGCGCAACGACGACATTGCCGCCCCTGTCGCGCAGGAGGCGGTGGAGGTCGCCGAGCGTACGGGTAATCCGACGGCGCAGTCGATGGCTTACTTTTCGCTGGGCTATTTGCTCAGGAAATCCGAACCGGAGCGCGCGCTGGCGCTGTTTGACGATGCGGCGCGGTTGGCCGCGGATGTGCAGAACTTCTGGGTGTACGGAAGTGCGTTGATGCAAGCCGCGTCGATTCGTGCTTTGTATGGCGATCCAGGGGCCGCGGCTCAGATGTTCATCTCGGTGCTCGAGCACTGGGACCGATTCGGCGACATGACCGAACAGTGGCTCGCCCTGCGCTACGTCGCGCGGTTGCTGATCCGGCTCGGTGGTCACGAGGATGCCGCCTTCCTCTACTGGTCATTTGTTAGCGCGGGTAAGCCATGTCCGCTCACCGCCGCCCAGATGGATGTCCTCGTCGACTCTTTGGGCCCAGCTCGTCTCGATGCGCTTCGGGTGCCGCCGATCAGCAACGCCGAGGTCATCGCGCGAGCGCGCACCAGCCTGCAGTGGCACTACGAACACGCGGCAGTGCCCGTCTCTTGACACTCGCAGAGCTGTGACCAGCTCGTTTCATCTTTCGCGAACGCTTTCCGAATGCTGGTGCACAACAGTTTGGCCATGTCAGCGATTTGCTTGTCGGAACCAGATCTCTTGGGGACAATGACCTCGGCATGCGCCGCACCGCGCGTGCCTTGTAAAGGAGCGGTTTAGCTGTGCCAAGTCCTCGGTTACACGATTTCGATCTAGTCATCGACTCTGCGGAAGAGCTGGTTGCACAGGATGGCATGGATGCGGTGACGATTCGCGCGCTGACCAAAGCCACCGGTGTCTCCAACGGCGCGATCTACCGGACGTTCGAATCGCGCGGCGGGCTGCTGGGCCGGGTGTGGGTCCGTGCGGAGCGTCGTTTTCTGGATCTACTGACCAGTCGGGTGCAAGACGCGAAGAGCCAATCAGATTGTGATCCGCTGGATGCGGTGTATGCGGCGGCGGAGACCTCGCTGCTCTACCCCGAGATGTATCCGGGATCGTCGGCGTTGCTCATGACGGTGCGTCGCGAAGAGATAGTGAGCCAAGCGATGCCGCGCGAGGTCGCCGACCAACTCCGTGCGTCGGAGCGCGAACTAGCCGAGGTCATGGCACGGTTGGCGGAGGGTCTGTGGGATCGCCGCGACGCCAGTGCGGTGGACCTGATCGCAACCTGCATCGTCGATCTCCCGAAGTGGATTGCCCCGCGAGGCCAGCGATTCAGCATGCCAATCTTGCGCGACTACCTTCGCGCAGCGGTGCGATCGGTGCTAGAAGTGGGGCCGCCGCCGGCGGGGGCGGCGCAGGAATTGAAGACGCCGACCGCCTCAGCCCACGGGGCGGCCTAGCTCTCGCGCCGTTAGCGAGAGCGAGCCGCGAGCGCGGCGTCGACCGTCGGGTAAATGGACAGGACGCCGCGTAATCCGCAGGCTCGTACGATTCGGGACACGATCTGCTGGCGGCTCACCAGGCGCAGTTCAATGCCGCGGCGCTGACACCGTTCCGCCGCGTCGGCTAGCACCGCGAAGGCACAGCAGCCCATGAAATCGACATCGGTGACGTCCACGATGAACGGTCCGGGCGCGCCGGTGCTGGCGGCTGCCTCGGACACCAACTGGCGCCAGGTGTCTTCGTTGCGGGCGTCGATCTCGCCGCCAGTGTGGATCAGCACCGCCTCGCCGCAGCGATCGGTGGTGGCCCGCAGGGTGCTACGCGGATCACCGAGCTCGTAAACGAGCCGGGTGCTGAGCGCCAAGGGGGTGGCGACAGATCCTGCGATCACCAGGCTCATCGTGCACTTCCTAATCGGCTGGCGCGGCGGCGCTGCCATGGATGCCCGTCCTGCGTGTCTGAAGACAGACCTAGCGGGGATATAGGTCTCATTTGTATAACGAGACAGGGCGGTCTGTCTATACGTCGGAGATAAGAGTATGGTAAGGCCCGCTATGCCAGGCCTCGATTCCGTGTCGCCCACGTCGGCTCGTGAACGAATCTTGATTGCGGCATACGAACTCTTCAGTCGTCGCGGCATCCGCGCGGTGGGCACCAACGAGGTGATCGAGCGGGCAGGGGTAGCCCGTGCGACGCTCTACCGCCATTTCGCTACCAAGAACGACCTCGTGTTAGCGGTGCTGCAGCGCCGCGAAGAACTCTGGACGCGCGGTCTGATCGAGGAGCAGTCGCGCCAGCGCGGCGACACACCCGAGGAACAGCTGCTGGCAATCTTCGACGTCCTGCACGACTGGTTCCAACGGCGCGACCGCTACGAGGGCTGCTCGTTTATCAATGTGTTGCTCGAACTGGGCGCCGACCATCCTGCCGGACAGGCCTGCGTCGCTCATATCGCCAACGTTCGCGACATCGTGCGCAAGCGCGCCGTAGCCGCCGGGCTCGATGACGTCGACGACTTCGCGTGGTCCTGGCATCTTTTGATGAAGGGCGCCATCATCCTCGCGGCTGTAGGTGACCCGAATGCCGCGCACCGCGCCCAGAAGATGGCCCGCACCCTCATCGAGCAGCACCGCCCGGAATTGGCGGCGGTAGACGGCGACGAGGCCATCGGTTGAGTCAGGCGGCGGTGGTCCCGGTTTTCCGGTGATGTTCGGCCTCGAGTTCGGCGATTGCGCGAGATGTGCGTTCGCGCAGCAAGATTGCGGCGGTGATGCCGCAGACGAGGGCGATGACGAGCGCGATCCAGGAGAACCGCTCCAGCCAGCGTTCGGCGGCTACCCCGGCGAAGTAGACGAGCGCGGTGGTGCCGCCGGCCCAGCAGATGCCTCCGGAGACATTGGCTGCCAGGAACCGCGGGTAGGGCATTTTCAACGCGCCGGCCAGCGGACCGGCGAGGATCCGCAACAACGCGATGAAGCGACCGAAGAACACCGCGCGGACGCCCCAGCGGTTGAATGTTCGTTCGGCGAGCGCGACGTGCCCAGGACCGAAGTGCTTGGGGAACCGCCGCCCCAGCCGGTCGAACAGCGGCATGCCGAACCGGCGGCCTATGGAGTAGCCGATGGAGTCGCCGATCACCGCCCCGATCACCGCGGCGGCGCCGACGCCGACCGGGTTGACCGCCAGGTCGTGATGCGACGACATCAGCGCCGCGCTGACCAGCACGATCTCCCCAGGAAGCGGGATGCCCAGGCTCTCCATCCCCACAACACCGCCAACCACCAGGTAGACCGCGAGCGGTGGGATTGACTGCAGCAGGGCCTCCACATCCATGGGACAAGCATGCCTGACGCATGCTCGAGGCGCGTTGCGAAAGCGCCCAAACGGACGTAGCGCGGCGTCAGATCATCACTAGGGCAACGGAGTGCAAACCCTTCTTTGAATTTCACACGAGGTCGGGGCAGAAGCGCTTGCGCAGCCGCTTGAACGCCGTGGGTTCCCGGCAGGCCCGATAGCACTCGTCAAGTCGTCGCGCCAGCACCGGTACCGGAGTGGCCGTGGTGTCCAGTTCGAAGTCGTACTCGGCGTCGGCGTGCGCGGCACGCGCGCTTCCCCGGTTCCACCCGGGGTGGCGGTCGGCCCGTTCGTCCTCCCGGCGCGCCCCTTCCTCGTCGGACACGTGGACTCCTACCAGCCAGACCTGACAGCCGTCGAAGGTCCGCAACGCGTCCACTAACCATTCACGCTTCCAGATCACGTCGTCGGCAATGACGTTCATGCCGACGTCGAGGTAGGCCCTGATGGCTAGGTAGCGGGCATGCATGGCCTTGTCCAGGAGCGGACCGGGGTGGATGGTGAACCACGGAAGGCCGTCGGCCTCGACCACGCTGTCCCAGGTGTAGTACTCGGGCCGTACCCGCGCCAGGTCCAGCTGCTCGGGCGGCAGCGCGAACCAGAACAGGTCGATCCCGACGTGCATCCAACATTCGGCGGCAAGATCCTGAAACGCGAGGGCGAGCGACGTCTTTCCCGCGCTGGATCCGCCATTGAGGAGGATGAGCTTGCCGCTTGCCATACGCGGATGAGGTTATCGCACCCGCGGGGCGCCCGCGAGATGTTTGCTGGGCGCGATGGTTCATGGTTCCGTCAAGGTCGTTGCCCCAGCCGCCTACTCGGAACCAGAATTCGGACGTCAATCACGGGATCTGCCGGGGGTATCGAGACCGACGCGTTGTCAGCCAAATGCCCTTTGTGGTGTTCGCTGTGGGGATAGGATTTGTTGCTGCTGGGTGCTCCAAGGTCAATCGTTGTCCTGCTGGGAGGTCGCGGATGTCGTTTGTAATTGCGGTGCCGGAATCGGTGGCGGCGGCGGCTTCGAGCTTGGCGGGCATCGGTTCGACGATCAACGCTGCTAACGCGGCGGCGGCGCTGCCGACGACGGCGATAGTGGCGGCGGCCGCCGATCAGGTGTCGACTGCGGTGGCGGCCCTATTCGGCTCGCACGCTCAGGCATACCAGACTCTCGGTGCGCAGGCCGTGGTATTCCACGAGCAGTTTGCGCGGTCTCTCACCGCGGGTGCGGGCGCCTATGCCGCCGCTGAGGCCGCCGCTGCATCGCCGATGCAGGATCTGCTGGGCGCGGTGAACGCCCCTGCCCAGGCGCTGTTCGGGCGCCCGCTCATCGGTAACGGCGCGAACGGGGCCGACGGGACCGGGGCCCCCGGTGGCGACGGCGGGATCTTGCTCGGTAACGGCGGCAATGGCGGGTCGGGTGCACCCGGTCAGGTCGGGGGCGCTGGCGGTGCCGCCGGGCTATTCGGCAATGGCGGCGCCGGCGGCAAGGGTGGGGACGGGATAGCCGGCTCCGGTGCTGCCGGTGGGCCCGGTGGTCGCGGTGGGTGGTTGCTGGGCAACGGCGGAACCGGTGGTGCCGGCGGCGCCGCGACGGCGGCGGGTGCGACCGGAGGCGCCGGCGGGGTCGGTGGGACGACGGGGTTCATCGGCAACGGTGGCATTGGCGGCATCGGCGGCGCACGGGGGCTCGGCGACACCGGCGGCGTCGGTGGGACCGGCGGGGTTGGCGGCATATTTGGCAATGGCGGGATCGGCGGCCACGGTGGGCTTGGTGGCACCGGTGGTGGCGGTGGTGCCGGTGGCGTCGGCGGGGCTGCCAGCTACTTGGGTAGCGGCGGTACTGGCGGTGCTGGCGGCGATGGGGCAGCCGGTGGTCACGGCGGCGCCGGGCCAGTAGTGATCGGCAATGGCGGTAACGGCGGTCTTGGCGGGGCTGGAGCGGTCGGTGGCGATGGCGGCGCTGGTGGGACGCTGCTGGGCGACGGTGGTGCTGGTGGGCAGGGCGGCGCGGCGGTGGCTGGCATTCTTGGCGGTCTGCCCGGCAAGGGCGGCAACGGCGGCAATGCCAACTGGTTCGGCTCCGGTGGCGCGGGTGGGCAGGGCGGTAATGGTCTCGCGGGGACGAACGGCGTCAACCCCACCCCGAGTGGGACAGCCGCAACCGGCACCCCCGGCACGAATACCGCGGTCACGAACAGCCTTCCGTTGCTTGGTGACCTGACTGTCACCGGCAATAACGGCGGAGACGGCGCCAACGGTGGCGCTGGCGAGACCGGCGGCACCGGCGGGGCCGGCGGGAACGTGACGGTCACCAACAACGATACGATCAGCGGCAACCTCACGGCCACGGCTGGTGCCGGCGGGAATGGCGGCCTAGCCGGTGCTGACGGCAATGGCGGCGCCGGCGGGGCCGGCGGGAACGTGACGGTCACAAACAACAGCACCACGATCTTTGGTAGCAGTACTGCCACCGGTGGTGCCGGCGGTGCCGGCACCAACGCTGGCGTCAGCGGTGGCGCGGGTGGTGCCGGTGGGGCCGGCGGGAACGCCACAGTGACGAACAACGGCACGATCGTGGGTAGCAATAATGCCAACGGCGGTGTCGGCGGAAGCGGCGGTACCGGCAATGCGGCACTGGGCATGGCCGGCACCGGCGGCACCGGCGGTGCCGGCGGCAACGGCGGACATGGCGGGATGTTCATCGGCAACGGCGGCGCCGGCGGCGCCGGAGGAACGGGGGGTGTCGGCGGCGCAGGCGCGCCCGGCTTCGCGGGCGGCGTCGGCGGGACGGGTGGCGGTGGCCTCGCCGACGGCACCGGCACCGGTAACGCGACCGGCGGCACCGGCGGTGTCGGCGGCGTCGGTGGCGTGGGCGGCACCGGCGGCGTAGGTGGCAGCGGCGGTGTCGGCGGTGACGGCGGCGCAGCTGGGAAGTTCATCGGTATTGGCGGCGCCGGGGGTGCTGGCGGTGTCGGCGGTGTCGGGGGCGTCGGCGGCATCGGTGGTGGCGGCGGTAACGGGGGTGCCGGCGGAGCAGCCACCACCACCAGCGGCGGCGTCGCAACCGGTGCTAGCGGCAGTAACGGTGTGCTAGGCGGCAACGGCGGCGCCGGCGGTGCCGGGGGCGCGGGTGGTACCACCGGTGGCAGCGGGGGAGCTGGCGGCCTGATCGGATGGGCCGGCGCCACGGGCGCTGCCGGCGCCGGCGGCAACGGCGGTATGGGGGGCCAGGGTGGCGCTGGCGGCAGTGGCGGCGACGGCGGCAACGCCGTTGGTGGAGCCGGCAGCATGGGCGGCACGGGTGGAAACCTCGCGTTGGGCGGCCAGGGTGGCGCCGGCGGCGCAGCCGGCGGGCCGGGAGGCACAACCGGAAACGTCGGTCTGCTGGGCGTTCCCGGCGACCCGGGCAAGGCCGGGACCACCACGATCCTCCCGTGATGTCGGTTCGGCGGCCCTATCACAGGTACCGTCAGTGTCATGCCAGCGAAGAGGGATCGGCCTGCTAAGGACGCGGATTCGCTTGTGCCGCAATATCCAATCGAATCGGTCGACAACGCGCTGAAGCTGCTGTTGCTGTTGGGTGAGCAGCCGCAGATCCGGTTGAGCGAGGCAACCCGCTATCTGGGTGTGGCGTCGTCGACCGCGCACCGGCTGCTGGCGATGCTGACCTACCGGGGCTTCGTCCGGCAGGACCCGGTGTCCAAGGCCTACCTGCCCGGCCCGGCGTTAACCGGTGTGGCGTTTGCGATTTTCGGCCGCATCGATATTCAGGGCGCCGCACTGCCAATCATGCGCAGTCTCAGCGAGAGCCTGCGGGAAACGGTTCACGTCGGCATGTTGGATGGCGCTGGTGTCCGGTTTGTCGCCGCGGTTGAAGGGCCGGCGGCCGTGCGGGTGGCCTCCCGACTGGGTCGCACGATGCCGGCGCATTGCACCTCAACGGGCAAGGTTCTGCTGGCTGCCCTGCCGCAACCGGAATTGCGTCAGCTGCTTCCCGACGAGAACCTGGACCGCATTACCTCGCGCTCGATCGGCAGTCGCACCGAATTGGAGGACGAGCTCTCCCGCATCCGCGAGCGCGGCTACGCCGTCAATCGCGAGGAGAGCGAGGAAGGCGTCGCCTCAGTAGCGGTATCGATACCCACCCACGCCCCGGGATTGCGGCTGGCGCTCAATGCCGCGGCGCCACAGAACCGGCTGCCTACGTCGAAGTACTCGTCGTTGGCAGCCGTACTTATCAAGGCGGCCAAGGAGATTGGTGATCAGCTGGGTTGATCCCCAACCGGGCGACTTCATGGCGCCAGGCGGCGTCGGTATTAAAGGCTGGCCCCAAGTCCGGCAGGTCGTCCCAGTCGGCGTCGTCGATCTCGTGCAGGGCGCCGCCAGCTGCGCGCACTCGCAATGACATTCGGGCCAACTGGTCGAGGCTGATCGCCTGCAACACCGCCCGCTGGACCGTGCCGGCGGCGCTGGTGATGCCGTGGCCGCGGCAAATCACCAACGGCCCACCGCGCATCGCCGCCACCATTTCCTTACCCAGCCGCGAGTTTCGGATCAGTACGGCGCGTTCGTACACGGGCACGCCGCCGCGTGCGAGCCAGGCGCCGGGAATGTCGTGGGCGCCATAGATCGGCCGGATCGCGATGCCGGCCAGATCGGCGGCGACGACGGCCGGTGGATGCAGGTGCGCCACCGCCCGGTGCCGCGCATCTGCCAGCATGGTTTGGACGTGGATGGAAAGCTCGTTGGGGACGCGGTATCCGTCGAGTTCGCCTGCGGCGCCCGCGGTTCCGCCAAATGTGATGAGCCGGACGTCGGATGCGCGGGTGAACGCCACGCCGGTATCGGTGTCGCTGCGGCAGCGAATGAGTAGATGCTCGTCGTCGATCCGCAGGCTTAAGTGGCCGAGGATACCGTCCACCAAGCCGCGTGCCGCCGCGACCCGGCAGCCTTGTGCCACCAGAGCGCGCTGCCGGTTCAGCGGATCTGTCATGTGGATCTCGGTGTGCCGAGGCGGAAGCCGCCGTCGGGGTGGATGGTTTCGCCGGTGATGCCGCGGGACCGGTCGGAGGCCAAGTACACATAGCTCCACGCGTGGTCTTCGCCGGAGAGTGCGACGTTCAGCGGGGTACGCACGGCCAGATCCCGCGCCCGGTTGGGTGTTTCGTCGAGGCGGACGTCGGCTAACCCGAGGCTGACAAGACCACGGAGGTCGGTGTTGAGCGTTCCGCCCGGTGCCACCCCGTTGACCCGGATCTGCGGCGCCAGCTCGTACGCCAAAGCCGCGACGAGCCCGCGCACCGCGAACTTCGACGACACATACAGCACACCGCCACGCCCGGGATAGTAGGACGACGCGGACTCGGTCAGCACGATCGAGGATCCGGCTTGGGTTTGCAACGCTGGGAGGGCGGCCTGCACCGACTGCAGATGGCTGAGCACATTGGTCCGGAACATTTCCTCGAACGCGGGGGAAAGGTCGTCGGCGCCGATGTCGGCAACCCCCTTATAGAAGTCGAACACGCCGACGCAGTTGACCAGCGTGTCGAGTCCACCGAATGCAGCGACCGCAGCGGCGACTGCGCGATCGTTGGCATCGCGGGTGACGGCGTCACCTTCGAGCACCGGGACGCCGGGCAACTGCTGGCGCAACCGCTCGCACTTGTCGCTATCACGTTCCAGCACGGCGACTTTCGCGTCTTCGGCAGCAAACGCGTCGAGGACGGCCCGGCCGATCCCCGAACCCGCGCCCACGACCAGGGCTCGCTTGCCGTCAAGCCACCCGGTCATGGTTGCGGATCGGATTCGTCGGGCAGTAGCGGGGCATTGGAATTACCGACCATGGCCGCTAGCGTACGGGCGTTCTGCCAAGTCAGTGCCTCGACCTCGAGCGGATCCAAGCTGATCCACTGCCCGGTTTTGGGAGCGGTGATCATTAGCCGTGACCCGTTGCGGGTGTCGACTCGCTGGACTACTACTTCTGTGAATTCGTTTGCAACAGTGATGGGCTCACCAACAGGATTCATAAGAACACCGCCAGGTTCTGCATCCGCAACACCGACTCGTCGGCAAAGATCGTGCGGCGAGCCAACTTCCAAGCATCTTGGGGACCGTCGCACCGGCGCAGCAGATCCTCGCGGCCGCACGAAATCAACGCGCTCTCGTTGACGTCGCCACGGCTGCGGAACAGCAGTTCGGCGGATTCGACCGTGAGATGCCGGTCGTCGTCGCCGGCAAAGGTGCGCACGTTGGTGATGAAATGACGTAGCCGCGACGGTGGATCCTCGGTCCAGGCGTGTTCGGTGGCAAAACGCGCGACCCGCTGGCTCAGTGAGTACTTGTCCTCGTCGAAGTGCGCCATGCCCGGTGACGTGTCGAACCCGGCGCCGCGCGCTGTGGTAACACGGACCGGCATCACGTAGCGGATGTCTTCGGTCAGCGTGTCGAGCCATGTCTCGTACTTTTGCGCGTCCAGCAGGTAGGCCTCGTCGACCAGAAACTGATGCGCCTGAAGATGGCGAATATCGTTGAACGGTAGTGGTTTTCTCATTGCAGGTAATCTGCCCATAACTTGAGCAACTCGCGCTGGTTGTTTTCGTTGTAGCCGACCTGGGCACGTCCGGGTCCGTGGAACTTCTCGGCGGGCAGCGCCTTGATGACTGGGCGGTCGTCGGCGAGCAGGCCCATGCGGCTGTTGAGCAGCAGCCGCCGCGCCATCGAGCCGCCCGCGGTGGTGGTCAGCGACACCCAGTTCTCCACGTCGTCCTGCTCGAACATGCCGGTCGACCCGAAGCACATCAAATAGGCATGGTACGAGTCCTTTTTGAATCCGGCGGGTGCTGCGGAGTCCACCGCGAACCACGAGCACACCTCGGTTTCGTTCTCGCTGATCGGCTGCCACTGCCGGATCGAGATGAACGGCAGTACCTGATCGCTGCCGGGGAGTTTGGGCCAGTTATGCACGAAACTCAGGTTCGGAAAGCAGGTGGCGGCCGAGATCATAAAGCCGTCCTCACCGACCACCCGCTGCTGCCGGGGCGTCCAGACCTCTTTGATCCGACCGATCATGTCGTCGGGGTAGCCCACGTAACGCATGCGCTCGTCGAAGCTGCCCGGCGGCAGCTTGTATGTGGTGCCGCCCCCGCGGTGCGCCCAATAGGTGGCGCCGTCCTTTCGCTTGTGCGCCTTCGGCTCCCGGAACAGGCCGATATCGACGATGGATGCGTGGGTGTGCGGCGTGTGATACATGTCGCCGGCGAAGTTTTCCGCGCCGATCTTCCAGTTCGCCCTGATCCGCCAGCGTTGCGGCCCCCACAGCTGCAAACCGTGGGCACTCTGCTTGGTGTAGTAGTCCAGGTAAAACTTGAAGTCGCCCAGGTAATCCTGCAGTGGTTCCGCGGCGGCGTCCAAGTTGATGAAGATCAGGCCGTTATAGCTCGCCAAATTCGGTGCGGGCAACAGTGTTTGGTGCTTCACGAACCCCTCGTCGCCTCCGTAGGCTTCCCGATGAAACGGCAGGCCGGTGAGCCGGCCGTCATTGCGGTATGTCCAGCCGTGGTAGGGGCAGCGAAAGTTCGAGGCGTTGCCCATCTCCGCGCGGCACACCTGCATTCCGCGATGCAGGCACATATTGAACAATGCGCGTACCTGTCCGCTCGAATCCCGCGCGATGATGAACGAATCGTTGAGCACCCGGCGCACGACATAGTCGCCGTCCTGCGGGATTTCCGACTCGTGGGCCACGAACATCCACGCCCGGCTGAACAATCGTTCCGTCTCCAGCGCGAACAGCTCTTGGTCGTTGTAGATATGCGCCGGGATCAGGCCACGGCGCACGGACGCGAATAGGTCTCGATGCTCTGTCACGGCCGCAACTCTGTCTGGTATCCAGAAATATATTCTGTTGACAAGAATGACTCAGAGTCTGCGACGGGTCAATCGTGACGGCGCAGCGCATCGGCTATGCACAGCATGCTTAGGTCTTATTCACAGCTGTTTCCCACCGAATGCTCACCTTATGAACGCCGCGCGTGTGGCTAACGTTGGCAGTGCATCACCGTCTGTAGTGGGGAGGAGTGATGCCCATGGTGGATCGGTCACCGGATCGTCAGCCGCAGAATTTCGGATCGCGGGTGCTCAGAGCGATCGGCCGTCAACAGTGGCTGGACCGGCCCAGTTATCGGCTCGAACACGTGCTCAGCTTTGGCTTCAACGCGCTGGGCGGCGCGCGGGATCGCGTCACCAATGCGTTGAACGGCGTATGGCTCGGCCATCCGGTACATCCGCCGCTCGCGTCGTTTGCCAGCGGAGCACTCGGCACAACCGTGGCGCTGGACGCCCTGAGCATGCTGCCAGGCCAGAACTCCGGTGAAGCCCCCGGCGCGTCGCGGATTGCATCGCGCGCGCTGCGAGTTGGGATCATGGCCAGCGTAGGCGCGGCGATGACGGGTGTCACTGATTGGCAGCACACCCATCAAGAGGACCGCCGCGTGGGGCTGGTGCACGGTGCGGTCAACTCGGTCGCGACCGCGCTGTACGCGCTGTCTTGGTGGGACCGGCGCCGAGGCCACCGCCTGCGCGGGATGGCACTCAGTGCGCTCGGTTACGGCATCACCGTCGGCGGCAGCTACCTGGGTGGGGCCCTGGTGTTCGAGTCCGGCATCGGGATTGACCAGTCGGGTGAGCGGCTGCGCACAACGGAATGGACACCGGTGCTCCCCGCGACCTCATTGCAGGACGGAAAGCCCCAGCGGGTCGAGGTCGACGGGGTGGGGCTGGTCGTGTGCCAGACCAACCCGGGTGAGGTGGCGGCGTTCGGCGAGTTCTGTCCGCACCTGGCGGCGCCGATGGCCGACGGCTGGGTCGATCGCGGCCGAATCGTATGTCCTTGGCACGGATCGCGGTTTGCACTGGAGACCGGAGAGGTCTTGCGCGGCCCGTCGGCAACCCCGCTGCCGTGCTACCAGGCCCGGTTGGTCGACGGAACCATCGAAGTTGCGGGAAGTGGAGTAATCAAGTGAACGCCTACGAAGTGCTGAAGGAACACCATGTTGTGATCAAGGGCCTGGGCCGCAAGGTCAGTGAGGCTCCGGTGAATAGTGAAGAGCGCCATGCGCTTTTCGACGAGATGCTGATCGAACTGGACATCCACTTCCGCATCGAGGACGACCTGTACTACCCGGCGCTGGCGGCGGCCAGCGATCTGATCGCGGTCGCCCACGCCGAGCATCGCCAGGTCGTCGACCAGCTGTCGGTGTTGCTGCGGACCCCGCAGAGCGCGCCCGGGTATGCGGAAGAGTGGAACTCATTCAAGACCGTCCTGGAGGCGCACGCCGACGAAGAGGAACGCGACATGATTCCCGCTCCGCCTCCGGTGCAGCTCAGCGACGCCGAACTCGAGGAGCTAGGGAACAAGATGGCCGCCCGCATGGAGCAGTTGCGCGGGTCAAGCCTGTATAAGCTTCGCACCAAAGGGAAGGCGGCGCTGCTGCGCGGGATATAACCCTAGCGGCGGCCGCGTCGGCGTCGTCGCGCGAAATCAGCCCGGCATCAACCACCGCGCCCTGCAGGCTCTCGAAGGACAGCCTGAAGAAATCGAAACCCGCTGCGCTGGAATCGATTACCCGAGCACGGCTCTCACCGCGAACATCGCTCAGCCTGGCAGCGGCCAGGTCGGCGACGACGCGGCGACCATATTCTGCTCGAATCCGGACCGCTGCATGAAGGCCATGGTCGCCTCCGTCACCCGCGGCAGCTGATCGTCCGCACCCCTCGAAGCCGAAGGCCGCCCAGTCGTAGTCCGGCCGGGCGTGCACCAAGTCGAACTCGTTGCGGGGCAGCTCGTCACCGAGTCCGTTCTTCGGAGAAGCCGTGATCATCGACATAGCCACTTGGCTTGGTGCTGACGGTAGTAGCCTCACGCTGTGTGGAGGCCGCACCCCAGCGAGTCGCGTCGCAAGGTGACATCACCGCGGAGATCGCCGCTTTAGCTGTCGAAGCAGCCGAATACCAGCGCCTGGGCAGGCAAGAAACCCAGCCGCGGCTCAACTACCCGCCGTATCGCAGCAGCGTCTTGCGCCATCCGGAATTCCCGCCGCTGACCGTTGACCCCGACGAGATCGAACGCTGGGCACCGTGCTTCGGCCATCAGGACGTCGCCCCCGGCGACGCCGACCTGACGGCTGGGCATCCGGGCGAGCCGATCGGGGAGCGCATCATCGTGACCGGCCGGGTGCTCGACGAATTCGGCACGCCGGTGGCAGGTCAGCTGGTCGAGATCTGGCAAGCCAACGCCAGCGGTCGTTACCACCACGAGCTCGACCAGCATCCGGCTCCCCTCGACCCGAACTTCATCGGCGCGGGCCGGTGTCTGACCGGGCCCGACGGGTCCTACCGCTTTCTGACCATCAAGCCCGGCCCCTATCCGTGGCGCAACCATCTCAATGCCTGGCGGCCGGCCCACATCCACTTCTCGCTCTTTGGAACCGCTTTCACCCAGCGGCTGGTCACCCAGATGTACTTTCCCGGAGATCCGCTGTTCGGGTTGGATCCCATCGCCTCATCGATCGTCGATCCCGTTGCGCGCCAACGGCTTATCGCCGAGTACGACCACGATCTGACCCAGCCCGAATACGCGACCGGCTACCGTTGGGACATCGTGCTCTCCGGCAGTCGGCGGATCTGGACCGAGGGTACCGACGATGAGTGAATTGGCTTGTACCCCAGGGCAAACCGTGGGTCCCTTCTTCGGCCTCGGGCTGCCCTATCCGCACGGCAGCGAATTGGTGTGCGATGCGTTTCCCGGCGCCATCCGGTTCCACGGCACGGTTTACGACGGCGCCGGCGTCGGGGTATCTGATGCCCTGATAGAGCTCTGGCAGCCAGACAATGCCGGTCGGATTCCCCGGGCGACCGGCTCGGTGCGCCGCGACGGTTGGACGTTCACCGGATGGGGCCGAGCGGCGACCGACGCGGAGGGCCACTACGGCTTCACCACCGTGGTACCGGGTTCGGCGAGCAGACGCAAAAGCGCACGAGGAAGGGCCCAAGAGGGTGATTTTGCGTCTGCTCGCCGGGAAGCGGGGGGCGGCCTCGGGCGGGCACCATTCTTCGCCGTCACCATCTTTGCGCGGGGACTGTTGCACCGACTCTTCACTCGCGCCTACCTGCCCGACGGCGACTTGGACGCCGATCCGCTGTTGTCCACCGTCGACGGCCAGCGCCGGGATACCTTGGTATGTCGGGCCGAGAGTTGTTCGGGCCGTGCGGGATACCGCTTCGACATCCACTTGCAGGGCCCGAACGAGACCGTATTCCTTAGTTACCGAAACGATCGGCGATGACCAACCTGTTATGGCCGGGCGACGAGCGCGCCGGCGAGCACATGACCGATCAGACGCTGCTGCGGTCGATGGTTGCGGTGGAATCCGCGTGGTTGGGCGCGCTGGCCGCCGCCGGCCTGGCACCGGTCGACTGTGCCGGCGCCGACCTGTGGCACCTCATCGGTCAACATGACCGCGAGTTGCTCGCGGTCACCGCCGAGGACGGCGGCAACCCGGTCATCGGCCTGGTTGGCCTGCTGCGCCGGCGGGCCGTGCCGGCCGTCGCCCCATGGATCCACCGGGGACTCACCAGCCAGGATGTCCTCGACACCAGCCTGATGGTGGCCTTGCGCGCCGCCGTCGACCAGCTCTTGTCCCAACTCGTCGAACAGGTCTTGGCGCTATCTGCACTCGCGACGGCGCATCGGGCCACACCGATGGTGGCCCGTACCCTGACCCAGCACGCGGCGCCAACGACGTTCGGCGCCAAGGCCGCTGGCTGGCTCAACGGTGTCGTGGACGCCCACCAGCGGCTGGACGCGCTCGTGACCCCGGCGCAGTTTGGCGGTGCTGTCGGAAACTGGTCGGCTACAACGGAATTGGTGACACTGCTCGGCGATGAGACGGACCCTGCTCAGGTTTCGGAACGTGTAGTGCGAAGCGCCGCAAGCACTTTGGGTTTGAAATTCCGGCTACCGTGGCACACTAGCCGGTCACCGATCACGGCGGCCGCCGACGCCTTGGTCGGATGCACGGACTGCTGGGGTCGCATCGCCTCCGATGTCGTCACCCTGGTTCGCCCGGAGATCGCCGAACTCAGCGAGCCCGGCAGTGACCAGCGTGGCGGGTCGTCCTCGATGCCCCACAAGCGCAATCCGGTGCTGTCCTTGTTGATCCGTCGGGCCGCCATTGCGGCACCGCAATTGGCGGCGACACTGCATACCGCCGCCGCACTGGCCAACGACGAACGACCCGACGGTTCCTGGCACGCCGAATGGGACACCCTGCGCACCCTGGCCCGGCGGACGGTGGTCGCGGGTTCCCAATGCGGCGAACTGCTGGCTGGCCTGCAGGTGCATCCCGATCGAATGACGAGAAACCTCGACGCATTCCTGGAAAAGGGGAACGTCCTCAGCGAACAACGCGCGATCGCCGAACTGGCCGCGACGCGACCGTCGGCAACGTATTTCGGCGCGGCCGACCGGCTAATAGACGCGAGTTTAGAGCGGGCAAAGGCGGCGCTGGCCGGTCAGCCGTTGTAGATGCTGGCTTCCCAGATGTGCACCAGCGTGTCGATCGCCTGGTCTTCGGGGATCGCACCGTCTTCGTGGGTGAATGTTGATTCCATGACGCGCTCGTTCAACAAGGTCAGCGCGGTGGCCAGATTGTGGGACGAGACATTGTCCGGTGCGATGCCGCGGTCGCGCTCTGCCTGAATCGCCGCAGCGGTATAGACAACCCACTGCTGCATGAGCGTTGCCCACAGCTGCCGGACCTCGGAGTTGCTGGCTTTAGCTGCAGCACCGGCTACGGCAATCCCGATGTTGGCCTTGGCGATCTCGAAGAACGCTTCGATGCGCGGCCGCCAGTGCGTCGTGGGATCACCGGAGAGTTTGTCACCGAGCGCCTTGAGGGCCCCGCGCGCCCGGACGCTCACCTGATCCATCAGCGACAGCAGCACCGCGTTTTTCGACGGGAAATAGAAGTAGAAGGTGGGTCGGGAGATGCCGGCACCCTTTGCCAGCTCGTCTACCGAGAAGTCGCCGAGGGGCCGTTCCTGGAGAAGGCGGGCGGCGGTGGCCAGGATCGCCTGCTCGCGGTCGTCGCCCGACAGATGCGACGAGCGACGGCTTCGGGAGGCGTGCACGTAGTGAGTTTGCGTCACGCTACCCACCCTACGGCGGTGTCGATGGTTGTCAACATGACGTTGAGGCAGATCGACATCATGTCGACTAAGCTCGACATTAGTGTTGACTCACTCGACATCATGTTGATACATTCTCGTGACAACGACGTTCTCCCAGGTTGCCGAAGGGAAATCCGATGTCTTTCTTGACCGCGCATCCTGAGATGCTGTCCGCGGCAGCGGGCAACCTCGAGTCGATCGGCGCTGCCATGAGCGCTGCCAACGCGGCTGCCGTCGGCCCGATTTCCGGGGTCGTCCCGGCGGCGGCCGATGAGGTCTCGGCGCTGACAGCGGCGCAGTTTGTCGCCCATGCGCAGCGCTATCAGGCGCTGAGTGTCCACGCGGCCGCGATTCATGCGTTGTTTGTGGCCACATTGGCGGCCAGCGCGGGTTCCTACCTGGCCGCCGAGGCCGCGAACGCCGCGGCGGCGATCTGAGGGCCGACGATGGACTACGGACTCTTGGCGCCAGAGATCAACTCCGGGCGGATGTATGCCGGTCCGGGAGCGGGTTCGTTCTTGGAGGCCGCCGAGGCCTGGGGTGGGCTGGCCGCGGACTTGCATTCGACCGCGGTGTCTTACCAGTCGGTCATTTCCACGCTGACCAGCGGTCCGTGGCTGGGCCCCACGTCGGTGGCGCTGGTGGCGGCCGTCACTCCGTATGTGGCGTGGCTGCAAAGCAGCGCCGCGCACGCCGAGTTGGCGGCCAGCCAGGCCGCCGCGGCCGCGGCCGCACACGCGACAGCGTTTGCGATGACGGTGCCCCCGCCGCTGATCGCGGCCAACCGGGCACGGTTGACGGCCTTGGTGGCCACCAACTTTTTGGGACAAAACGCTTCGGCGATCGCAGCTACTGAGGCGCTCTACGCCGAGATGTGGGCGCAAGATGCGACCGCGATGTATGGCTACGCGGTTGCCTCGGCGACCGCGGCGGAACTGACCGACTTCGAGGAGCCGGCGGACATCGCCGACCACGCCGGGTTGGCGAGACAGGCCGCCGCGCTGGGCATCACCGCCGCACGATCCACCGAGACCGGTGTACGCGACGCGCTGTCGAACCTGACCACCGCGGTGCCCGGCGCCTTGCGGAAGCTCGCCGCGCCCGTCGCGAACTCAATCGTCGACGACCTCATTGAGCTCTATACGAAGTACCTCGCACCTTTTGCGCCGACGCTGACGTCACTAGCGAACAGCACCAGCGCGGTTACCGCCGTCACGTCGTTCATGAAGGGTCTGGCTCCAGTGGCCCAGGCGGTGCAGGGCGAGGTCGCGGCGCTGGCCAGCGGGGTGGGGTCGGCGCTGACCGGCGGGTTGGGTGCAGCCGGCTTTGGCGCCGCCGGGGCGGGTTCCGCGGCGTCAACCGTGTCCGCAAGCCTCGGGCGCTCCGTACCGCTGGGGGCATTGTCGGTGCCGGCAAGCTGGACTGCGGTGGCCCCGGTGACCAGCCCGGTCGCAGCCGCCATGGGCACCAGCGCCATCGCCGCGGCGCCGACCGAACCCGTCTTGCATGGGTTGCCCATGGCCCCGTTGGGCGGCATGGTCGGACAGTTTGGCGGGCGCACAGTTCCCCAATACGGATTCCGCCCGTTGGTGATGTCCCGGCCGCCGGCCGCGGGCTGATCAGGGCTCACTCGAACCGGGTCGCACGCCCACAGACAAGGAGACTCAATTGACTGACTACCAATTCGCTGACGTCGAGGCCCACGGCGGCACTATCCGGGCCCAAGCCGTATCGCTGGAGGCCAAGCACCAAGCCATGGTGCGTGATGCGGTTGCTGCGGCGGACTTTTGGGGCGTTGCCGGTTCTGCCGGGTACACGGCGTTCGTCACACGCCGTCAAGCCGGTTTGTAAGCGATGATGGCAACTGCGGTTAGTCGCTCACGGTATCGGCGAAATGTGCGGCGCATCAACAGGACTCGCTTGCGGGCGTCAGGATTGGTGAGCACGTTCTTGGCGAATCGCAGCGCACCGACGAGGCCTTCGTCGGCAATGAGGCGCCGCGGCTGCAGCAGTGCCATCGGCGCGGTCGCAACGTGCTCGACGACCAATCCATGGCCGGCTAAGAGTTGCGACCACTCGGCAATGGTCAGCGGACGGGCGTTGACCTTGATCGCACGGGCCAGTGACTGGCGGACATCAGCGCTGATGTCCGCTCCGACATCGTCGGGCGTCAAGGCGAGTTCGTGGATCGCATAACGGCCACGTGGCCTCAGGACCCGGGTGGCCTCGGCGACAATGGCGTGCTTGGTGGTGTCGCCCTGCATGGTCAGCATGGCCTCACCGATGACGACATCGGAGCTGGCGTCGGGCAATCCGGTCTCGGCCGCATCGGTGACGCGGACTTCGATGTGTCCATCACGGTCGCCACCGAGAACGCCGCGGACCACGTTGGCCGCGTCGGGATCGCTTTCCGCGCCGACATAAGACCGTGGGCGACGGGCGACGATCTCGGCGGCGGTCTGGCCCAAGCCGGGGGCCAGTTCGAGCACATCAGCGCCGGTCACGTCGGCGCGAGCCAGCAGGGTGCGGGTGAGCTCGACTCCGCCGGGGCGAAGCACCCGCTTGCCCAGGCGCGCCAGCAGCCAGTGCCCCGCGACATCGTCGTCGGCTCGATTCCGCCGGGGCAGGGACCGGTCACGTTCGTTTTCGGTCATGGGCTTTGCCCTTCTTAGCCCTTGCTCAATTTTTACAAACAATCTTGTATAAACTCTAGCGCATGACGCACCTGATCGCCGATGCCGGGTGCCGACGCGCTGGACCGGCCCGCCGTATGCGGGCGAATTTCGGAGGTGAGTGACACGGTGCGTACTACGGCCGGATCGCACGAAGAATCCAGGGGTCGCCGTCGTGCCGTGCTGCGCGTGCTGCGGGGCTCGCGCGCGCCGATGAGTATCGTCGCGATCGCCGACCAGCTGGGCGTGCATCCCAACACGGTCCGTTTTCACCTCGAGCACCTGGTCGCAGACGGGCACATAGAGCGGGTTGAGCCCAGGCATCGGGGGCCGGGGCGTCCGGCGCTGATGTTCCGGGCGGTTCGGCGGATGGACGACGGCGGGCCGCGACATTATCGGATGCTCGCCGAGATCCTTACGATCGACCTTGCCGCTCAACATGATTCAAGCGCCAAGGCGCTCGCCGCAGGCCGGGCGTGGGGTCAAACGCTGGAACCTCCGGCGGGTGCCGGCAGCGTTGAGGAGTCGATCGACCACCTGGTCGAGGTGCTCGACGAGCTGGGGTTCGCCCCGGAGCGACGAACGTCCCGCGGCAGGGACACGGTGGGTCTGAGACACTGCCCTTTCCTCGAACTCGCCGAAGCCCGAGCCAACGTCGTATGCCCGATCCACCTCGGACTCATGAAAGGTGCCCTGGAGACCTGGGCGGCGCCAGTGGCAGTCGAGCGGCTTGAGGCATTTGTCGAGCCGGACCTTTGTCTGGCGCATCTGCGGCCCGGGCGAGCCGCCAAGTGAGCACTGGGCCGGCGATCGAGGTCGCCGTCACCTTCGTCTGGCTGGGCATGGTGTTGGCCATCTCGTTTCTGGAAGCCCCACTGAAGTTCCGGGCGCCCAACGTGACCCTGCAGATCGGACTCGGTATCGGTCGCTTGGTCTTCCGCGCGCTCAACACCGTTGAAGTCTGCTTCGCGCTGGTCATCCTGGCGATCGCGGCGGCCGGACCAACGCCGGTACGGATCGTCGTTGCGTTTTCCGTCGCGTTGGCGGCGCTGGCCGTCCAGTTGATCGTGGTGCGTCCCAGCCTGACCCGCCGTTCCGACCAGGTGCTGGCCGGGATGGATGCGCCCCGTTCTCGCGCCCACTACGCCTACGTCGGTCTCGAGGCGGTCAAGGCAATCGCGTTGATCATCGCGGGAATACTGTTGCTAACTGGTTGATCCCAACGAAGTGGCCGATCCGACCCCGAGATTCACGCTGGAGCTGGTGCGCGCTCGCCGGGCTGGCCGAACCGCGTGCTTCCGCGAACAGACCGAGCGATCCAGCTGGGAGTTACACCTTGCCGGAATCGGGAAACAATCGTGTGCCAGTGTGGCGTGGGGACATGTTGCAAGAGTCTGACCCGCCGCACACGATGGAGTAAGGAGACGGTTTTCGTCGCGCATCCGTCGACCGTTCAGGAAGGGTCACGACATGGATGCATGGTTGATCTGGTTGATCATCGCCGTGGTGTTGCTGGTGGTCGAGATGGTCACCCTCACCGCCGCGGTCGGAATACTCGGGGTCGCCGCATTGATCACCGCGGGATTCGCCGCACTCGGATTGAACGGCCCCGTCCAACTGCTTGCGTTCACGGTTACCGCCGCCCTCGGGATAGTGCTGATCCGCCCCGTCGTTCGTCGGCACATGTTCGCGGCCCAGGGCCAGCGTTTTGGCGTTGACGCGTTGATCGGAAGGCACGCCTATGTCCTATCCGAGGTGTCAGGGCTGAGCGGCAGGGTGCGTATCAACGGTGAGGAATGGACTGCGCGCTCCTACGACGAAAACCTCGTGATACCCGCCGGAGCGACCGTCGACGTGCTGGAGATCAGCGGCACCACCGCACTCGTCTATCCCCGGGAGTAACCCATGGCAATGTCAGTATCTGTAATCGCCGGACTGGTCGTCGCACTGTTCGCCGCGTTCACCGTTTTGCGGGCCGTGCGCATCGTGCCCCAGGCCCGTGCCCGCAATGTCGAACGGCTCGGCCGCTACCAACGCACCTTGAAGCCGGGCCTCAACTTCGTCATTCCCTATATCGACCGCGTCTATCCGAAGATTGACCTACGGGAACAAGTGGTTTCGTTTCGGCCGCAACCGGTGATCACCGAGGATAATCTTGTCGTCGAGATCGATACCGTGATCTATTTCCAAGTCACCGAAGCGCGAGCAGCCGCCTACGAGATTGCCGACTACTTGCAGGCCGTCGAACAGCTCACGGTCACCACATTGCGCAACGTCGTCGGATCGATGGACCTGGAGCGCACGCTCACCTCCCGCGACACCATTAACAGCCAGCTCAGGGGTGTGCTCGATGAGGCAACCGGCAAGTGGGGACTGCGGGTCAACCGCGTCGAGATCAAGGCCATTGACCCGCCGCAGACCATCAAGGATGCAATGGAGAAACAGATGCGTGCCGAGCGCGACAAGCGCGCCGCAATCCTCGGCGCGGAAGGGCAACGCCAGTCTCGGATCCTCACCGCCGAAGGCGACAAGCAGGCCGCCGTTCTGCGCGCCGAGGGCAACCGGACCGCGCGGATCGTCCAGGCCGAGGGCGAGGCCCGCGCGATCGACGAGGTATTTCAGTCGGTGCACCGCAACGACCCGGACCCGAAACTCCTTGCCTACCAATATCTCCAAATGCTGCCGCAACTGGCTCAGGGGGCCGGAAGCACATTCTGGGTGATCCCGAGCGAGGTCACATCGGCGCTGCATGAAGTGTCTCGCGCATTCACGCAGGCGTTGCCCAAGTCATCGGCTACCCGCGAAGACACCTCCGAAGACTTGGCGGCGCGTGCCGCCGCCGACACGGCTCAGGCGGCACAGGCCGCCACCGAAGCACGCGAAGACGCCGCCGATGCCCACCGTTACCGGACAGCGTCACCATCGCGTCCGTAAAGAGCAGGCTGCGAAAGATGGGCAAACCTTCACCCGGGCGACCCGCGACGATACCGAGACGTGCCCGTGTCCTGCTGATCGCCGGAGTCGCACTCGTCGTGGTGGTGCTCATCGGGCCGAGGCTGCTGGATGCCTACATCAACTGGTTGTGGTTCGGCGAGGTCGGGTTCCGCAGAGTCTGGGTGACGGTGCTGTCCACCCGAGTGGCGATCTTCGTTGCGGTGGCGCTCATCGTGGGCGGTCCTCTTTTTGTGGCCATGCTGCTTGCCTATCGCTTCCGGCCGGTTTTCCTGCCCGGAGATCAGCAGAAAGACCCGATCGTGCCGTTTCGGAACGAGGTGATGCGCCGGCCGCGGCCGTTCGGGTTTGGCATTGCCCTCGCTGTCGGCGTGCCGTGCGGTCTTATTGCTCAGTTGGACTGGGCAAAACTTCTGCTGTTCCTTCACGGCGGGCGCTTCGGGATCGAAGATCCCGAATTCGGCCATGACATTGCGTTCTTCGTCTTTGATGTGCCCTTCTACCGGAGCATTCTGAATTGGCTATTTGTGGCCGTGGGTCTGGCCGTCGTGGCGAACTTGGTCACGCATTACGTGTTCGGCGGTGTACGCCTGCGGACGCGCAAGGGCATGCTGACATGGCCTGCGCGTGTTCAGCTTTCGGTGCTGGCCGGCAGCTTCATCCTGCTCAAGGCGGTTGCATACTGGTTCGACCGCTATCAGCTGCTGTCAGGTAACCGTAAGGAACCCACGTTCCGCGGCGCCGGTTATACCGACATTCACGCCGAGCTGCCGGCCAAGCTCGTCCTGCTGGCGATCGCGGTGCTGTGTGCGTTGACCTTCTTCGCAGTGATCTTCTTGCGAGACTTGCGTGTTCCCGCGATTGCCACCGCACTGCTGCTGCTGTCCTCAATATTCGTCGGCGGCGCATGGCCACTGCTGATGGAGCAGTTCTCGGTGCGGCCGAATGCCGCCGATGTCGAGCGCCCGTATATCCAGCGCAATATCGATGCGACCCGTCAGGCGTTCCGGATCGGCGGCGACTGGGTCGAATATCGGGACTATCCGGGCATCGGCACGAAAGCTCCTTCCGACGTTCCGGTGGACCGCACAACTATCGCCAATGTGCGGCTGCTGGATCCAACTGTCCTCTCGCGAACCTTCACCCAACAGCAGCAGCTCAAGAACTTCTACAGCTTCCCTGCGCAACTGGACATCGATCGGTATCGCATCAACGGCGAGCTGCAGGACTATATAGTCGGCGTGCGGGAGCTGTCCCCGGACAGCCTCACCGGGAATCAACGGGACTGGATCAACCGGCACACCGTTTACACCCACGGCAACGGTTTCGTTGCCGCTCCGGCCAACCGGGTGAATGCCGCGGTGCGCGAGGCCGCCCAAGCCTCGGAAAGCAACAGTGGTTACCCCCTTTACACAGTCAGCGATATCGCGTCACGGAGCGCCGGTAGACAAATCATCCCGGTCGATCAGCCGCGCATATATTTCGGCGAAGTGATCGCACAATCCGATCCCGACTACGCCATCGTCGGCGGTGCACCAGGGTCCGAGCCCCGCGAGTACGACACCGACATCTCGAAGTACAGCTACACCGGCGCCGGCGGGATACCGATCGGAAACTGGTTCAACCGCATGGTCTTTGCTACCAAGTTCACCGAGCGCAACATCCTCTTCTCGCGCGCGATCGGCTCGCAGTCGAAGGTGATCATCCACCGCGACCCCAAGGAACGCGTGCAGCGGGTGGCCCCGTGGCTCACCACCGACACCAATGCCTATCCGGCCGTGGTCAACGGACGCATCCTCTGGATCGTCGACGCCTACACCGCCCTAGACACCTATCCGTACGCGCAGCGCGCCTCACTCGAGGGCCCGGTAACCACCGCCACTGGCGCGCTCACGCCCGGCAAGCAGGTGTCGTACGCGCGCAACTCCGTCAAGGCCACCGTCGATGCCTACGACGGCACCGTGACGCTGTACGAGTTCGATCGAAACGACCCCGTCCTGCAGGCATGGATGCGCGCCTTTCCGGGCAGCGTGAAACCGGAACAAGCGATACCTGCCGAACTGCGGGTCCATTTCCGGTATCCAGAGAATCTGTTCCGCGTTCAGCGCGAGCTGCTCGCCAAGTATCACGTGAACGAGCCGCGAGAGTTCTTCACTACCAATGCATTCTGGTCGGTGCCGAGCGACCCGACCAGTGACACCAACCCAAACCAGCCGCCGTTCTACGTCCTCGTCGGCGACCAGCAGACGGCGAAGCCGTCCTTCCGGCTGGCCACTGCAATGGTGGGCTACAACCGAGAATTCCTGTCCGCCTACGTCTCGGCGCATTCGGATCCGGAAGCCTACGGCAAACTCACTGTGCTGCAACTGCCCACAGACACGTTGACCCAGGGGCCGCAACAGATACAGAACTCGATGATTTCCGACACCAGGGTGGCGTCCGAACGGACGCTGCTGGAGCGATCCAACCGGATCCATTACGGCAACCTGCTGACGCTGCCAATCGCCGACGGGGGTGTGCTTTATGTGGAACCGCTGTACACAGAACGGATTTCGACTAACCCGAACAGCGCGACATTCCCGCAACTTTCGCGGGTACTGGTAGGTGTGCGCGAGCCTCGGGCCGAGGGCGGGCTCCGGATCGGCTACGCCCCAACCCTGGCCGAAGCGCTCGACCAGGTTTTCGGCCCCGGCACGGGCCGCGTCGCCACCGCGCCCGGCGGCGACGCCGCTAGGGAACCGCCTCCCCAAGCCGCGCTACCCGCTCCGACGCCGGTGCCCCCGGCCGCTCCACTACCGGTGCCTGGCCCCGCTCCAACGGACGATGAATTGAGGCAAGCCATAGAGGATGTGCGCGCGGCGCTCGAGCGCTTGCAGCGCGCGCTGGACGCAAATCAAACTGGTGGCCGATAGGCCGCAGCACTTAATGGCTGCGCATGCTGCGGAGGGTACATAGGCCGGGCGGTGGCCTCGATCATGTCAGCATGACCAGCAGGGCGCTGGTGGAGCGTGTCACGTTGTTGTCGACGACCTCGGTGTCAGCCGAAGCGACCTCCCGACCTATCATTGCGCCGACGGCCGGCCCGCCCTTAATGCTGTATCCGATTGGCGACGGTGTGGTTGCGGAGCGGAGATACTTCTGCTAACAGGCTGAATTCCTGGCCTGACAATTGTACGATCAGGGTCCAATCCCCAGCGTAAGTTTGGCATGATGCGGATCACCATATTCACCCTAGGCTCGCGGGGTGATGTGCAGCCATATATCGGACTCGGGCTGGGACTGAAAGCTGCCGGTCACACCGTGAGGGTCGCGACCAATGGCGACTATGCCGAATTCGTCAGTGGATATGGCCTAGATTTTGCGCCCATTAAGGGCGATGCTTATGGGCTGATGCAGACTGATGTGGGCCGTGAGGCAATGGAGCGCGGCAACTTCCTGGGCTTCATGCACAAGGCAATGCAAGCCATGAAGCCGGTCGCGGATCAGATGGCAATTGACGCACTCGCGGCATGCCAGGACGCGCACGCGATCATAGCCACCACCACCACGACTTACCCCGCGGCGACATTGGCCGAGCTACTGGGCATTCCATATATCCTGTCGTATCCGCAGCCGATGCTTCCGACGCGCGATTACCAGAGCATGGTCGTGTCGTCGGCGCCCTCCTGGGTGGGACCGCTCAAAGGTACCTATAACCTTTTTTCGCACCGGATTATGCTGCAAATTCTGTGGCAGATCATGCGCAATCCAATAAATCAATTCCGTCGTGCGGCGGGATTGTCAAGGTTGCCACTTTTCGCATCGTTTCGAGATGTCTGGAATGGTGAAGTTGCGGTGCTGTACTGTTTTAGCCCACGCGTGGTGTCCCCAGCGTCTGATCATGGCGAGAACATCAAAGTGTGCGGCTATTGGTTCGCGGATCACGCCGCTGATTGGCAACCTTCGCCGGAACTGATGGCCTTTCTGGAAGCTGGCCCGGCTCCCATCTATATCGGCTTCGGCAGCATGACGGACCGCGATCCCGACGCGCTGACCAATATCGTGGTGGACGCGCTAGCGAAAAGCGGACAACGGGGGGTCTTGGTGAGCGGCTGGTGCGGCATCGGCCAGCAGAAATTGCCCGGGACGGTGTTCGTGACCGACGTGGCGCCGCACGATTGGCTGTTTCCGAAGATGGCGGCGGTTGTGCATCACGGTGGCGCTGGGACAACGGCAGCCAGTCTGCGCGCAGGCGTTCCTACGATCATCGTTCCGTTCCTTGCCGATCAGCCGTTCTGGGGAGATCGCGTGTCCAGGCTCGGAGTCGGCCCGGCGCCGATGCCGCGCAAGACGCTGACCGCCGATGCGCTTGCCAACGCGATCCGCACCACTGTTGCCGACAATGAGATGAGGTCACGAGCGGCAGCGCTTGGCGATTGCATCCGCGCCGAGGATGGTGTTGCGGTTGCCGTCGACATGATCGAGCGGTTCGTCGGAAGATAAGCATTACGGTTGCTGCTACTCAAGGACTCGCCAATGGAATCTATCTCGCTGACCAGCCTCGCCTCTGACAAGTTGGCGGAGGCGAAACAGTCGCACAGCGGTCGGGCCGCGCATACCATCCACGGTGGCCACACCCACGAACTCCGGCAGACGGTGCTGGCTTTGCTTGGCGGACACGACCTGTCCGAACACGACAGCCCGGGTGAGGCGACGCTGCAGGTATTGGAAGGTCACGTGCGGCTCACCGCTGGCGATGACACCTGGGACGGCAAGACCGGCGACTACGTCGCGATTCCGCCACAACGGCACTCCCTGCTTGCGATCGAGGATTCGGTGATCATGCTGACCGTGCTGAAATCGCTGCCGGACGCTCGTTAAAGGGTGCTGTCCACGAAGTGGTCGCGAGCCTTCGGCCTGCGGCTACCCATCGTCAACGCACCGATGGGTGGGGTCGCCGGCGGGCGGTTGGCCGCTGCGGTCACCGCCGCCGGTGGTCTGGGCATGGTCGGCATGGGCAGCAGCGCCACCCGGGCGTCGCTCGCGGAGCAGCTGCAGTACGTCAGCGGCAAGTTCGGAATCGGCCTTATCGACTGGGTGATGCGCACGGAGCCAGGGCTCTTCGAGGACGCGCTGGCGGCCCGGCCCGTGCTGGTTTCGGTTAGTTTCGGCACCGACTGGGAATGGGTCGCCAAGGCGCACGAATCCGGAATCGCCACCGTCACACAGGTTTACGACAGTCAGTTAGCCCGTCAGGCAGCTGACGCAGGTGTCGACATTCTGGTCGCGCGCGGGGCCGAAGGTGGCGGTCATGGGGAAGTGAGGCTGGGGACGCTGCCGTTGCTCGACGCCGTGTTGGATACCGTCTCCGTGCCGGTGCTGGCCGCCGGCGGCGTTGCTTCGCCGCGAAGTCTGGCCGCCGTGCTTGCCGCCGGCGCCAGTGGGGCCTGGGTGGGCACTCGCCTGGCGGCGTGTCCGGAGGCGCTGACCGGCGAGGCCAGCCGTCGGGCGTTGATCGCCGCGGCCGAAACCGACACCCGGATCACTCGGGTGTTCGACGTCGCAAACGCCTTGCCATGGCCGGCCCGGTTCCCGTCGCGGGTGTTGGGCAATGAGTTCGTCGCGCGCTGGACGGGCAACGAAGACGCGCTGGCCGCCGATCCGTCGGCCCGTGAGGAGCTGACCGCCTCGGTCGCTGCCGACGACCCGCGGGTCGCGCCAGTCGACGCGGGTCAGGGCGTCGGCATGATCCGTGACGACGCGTCGGTGGGCGAGGTCATCGAGCGTTTGTGCGCGGGCGCGGAGAGTTTGCTGTCCCGCTGGGCGGGCGGCTGAGCACGACGCAACATCGACCCGGTTCGGGCCGTAGCCGGACATCGGGGCCATGCGGTGCCAGCGTGTCGGCGATGCCGGTGATTAGCGCATGGTTCATGTTGCAGGCCAGTTCGGTCTGCGCCTGGGCCAGTGCGTGGAACGGGCAGTTAGCTAGCTCAATTTCGCCGTCGGCTGCGCGGGGTTCGTAGCCGTATTTGCGCAGCACGCTCAGCGCCGCCCGCAGCGCCGCCGCCGCGTCTAAGGGAGGTCGGTCGCCGGCGGTGGCTCCGATCGCGCGCCCGAATTCGCGGGCGACCCGACTGAGCACCTCGAGGATGGGTTCACCGGTGGCGGCCGATCGCGCAATGGCCGCGGCCATCAGCCGCCCGGCCAGCTCGTACTCCCGCTGCGGCAGGCTTACCGCGATGTCGCGAGTCGCCCTCCGATACAGCTTGGCCGTTCGCCCCGCGCCGGGTCCGGTTCGGCTGGTCAGGCGTGCGTACTCAATGTCCAGCAGGCCCTGCGCCGTGAGCCGGTCCAAGTGAAATTTGGCCTGGTGGTGGGGGATGCCGACGGCGGCGGCCGCCTGGTCACGGCTCACCGGCGCCGGCTGCGAGCACACGAATTGGTAGAGCTGGTGACGCACCGGGTCCGCAAGCGCTCCGATCCCCGCGGCGTCGCGCTGCGGCGGGTTCGTGCCATCCAATTCCGGTGCCTCATTTCCACCGAATTTCTAACAGACAAAAGGCTTGACGCTACAGTCTACTGGATCTAACGTGCAAATTACTCTCTGTTAGAAACTGGAGGACGTCATGACCACCAGACAGGCCACCACCCCAGCCCTCGCAGGCCAGTTGAAGGATCCGGCCTACTCGGCGTTCTGGCTGCTTCGCGCCGTATTCACGATCGCGCCGATCGCGTTCGGGCTGGACAAATTCTTCAACCTGCTGACCCACCCCCAGCACTGGAGTGGGTATTTGGCCAGCTGGATCGACCAGCTGCTTCCCGGCACCGCCGATCAGGCCATGTACCTGGTCGGGGCGATCGAGATCGTTGCCGGCATCCTGGTCGCGGTCGTGCCCCGCTTCGGCGCGTGGGTGGTCGCGGCCTGGCTGGCCGGGATCATCCTCAACCTGGTCACCGGACCCGGCTTCTACGACGTCGCGTTGCGTGATTTCGGTTTGCTGGCCGGTGCTGTTGCGCTGGCACGACTGGCGCAGAGTGTACACAACGGAGCCATCGGGCCGCGTCAAACCCCGCGCAGGTAGCGCTTGGCGATCATGCGCTGGGTCGCCGCGACAAACGGCCCACCGGCCTTGCTCCACCAGGTCGCTGGCCGGGAGAACGCCGACACCTCCGCGTAGACCGCGGAGGTGGTCGGGTCGCGGCGCACGGCGAACCGTTCCTCGCCGGACTCCGGATGGCCCGGCAGCGTGCCATAGGCGAACCCGCGCACATCGGGTTCGTCGATGACGTACACGACGCGGCACGGCGCGCGCAGGAAACCCATCAGCCTGACCACCACCACCGCGGAGACCACGGCGACATCGGAGCTCGCGTGCACTCCCAGGCCAGCTCCGCGCTGCATGCCCCAGTGCATGACGGCGTCGGCGGCGTCTTCGAAACGCTGCGCGCCGGTACCGATCTCGGCCGAGACGCTCAGGTGGTCGTATCCCGGAGGTAGCTGGCTGGCCGCAGTCGCGCCCACCTCCGAATACGTCAGCGGCAGGTCGGCGAGCGCGTCTAGGTCCACCCGATCAGCTTGCCACGGACCCGACGAGTCGGAGTTCCTACCGGCTGCTGGACCGCGGGCCGCACCGGACGGTCCGGTGCAGAACATCGCCGCTGCGGAAATCACGCTTTCCGACAAGGAGTTCGAGGTACTGGCGGCTGCTGCCGGCGCTGCGTAAGCCACCGCAAAATACGGTGTTCTGGTGGCAGGCAACCAGACGCGACACCCCGGCGGTGGATTCAATCCGCCGGAACCGACGACCAAGGGCGGCCCCGACTACGCCAGGTTCATCGACGGGGTGCGCAAGCTGCAAGACCACGCGCGTGCTGTCGACGCCCCCGACGCGGTGATCACCGAGGCGGCCGACTTACTCGACAAGGTCTCCGCGCTGCTGGCCCCGTTCGATGCCGACGAATGGCAGTCGCCGTCGGGACGCCGGATGGACCTGCCCGTTCGCGGCAACATCCTGACTGTGCCCATGTCGACACGAAAAACCGACGACGGACGGATCCAGGGCTGGGCGCGCTTCGCCCGATTTCATCTCGGACGCAATGGCGCGGTGCATGGCGGCGCGTTGGGATTGCTGTTTGACACCGTGCTTGGATTGACGTCCGCGGTGCTCACCGGCGGCTCCTACCAGCGCACCGCCTATCTCAAGATCAATTACCGCCATATCGTGCCGATCGAAAGGAAGCTGCAGATTGATGCGGGAGTGGACCGTGTCGACGGGCGCAAGATCTTCGTTTCGGGCCGGCTGACCGACGGCGATACGTTGCTGACCGAGGCCGACGCGTTGTTTGTGCGGCTCAAACCCGGGCAGCCCTGACAGATAATTGCGTTGACATATTATTGCATAGGTGTAGATTAAACGCCGGAGTGATCTCGCCGGCGAAGTGACGGTCACCGTGCACGGCAACAGCCGCCAAAAAAGGGCCGCCGCCCTTCCGGCGGGTCGTCAAAACCTCCCGCCGACATAACACCATCGCCCCTGGGCTTGTTGCAGCCGCGGTTGGATAAAAGATTGCGAGTGCTCACTATCTATGTTAGGTCCTCGCAACGAATGACCTGGAGGGGCGTGACCAACGACGCTCGCGGTCAGCAAGTGAAGTGGAGCGAGACAATGATCGAGAGTCCGTCTGTGGCAATCGTTATCCCTGCATTCAATGAGGAACGCGTCATTGCGAAATGTCTGGATTCCTGCATCGACCAAACATCGTTGGCGGATGAGATCATTGTCGTCAATAACAGGTCGACTGACGGCACCGCATCGATCGTGCGTCGGTATCAAACGGAGAATCCGCATATCAATATCCGTCTGCTCAACCAAGACGAGCACCAGGGCATCGCTCCAACGCGCAACTGCGGTTTCGATAATGTCCGTAGCGACGTGATCGGAAGGATCGACGCCGACTCCATCGTCGCCCATGACTGGGTGGCGACGATTCGTCGTTGCTTTGCCGACCCCGCCATCGACGCGGCGACGGGCCCAGTCCTGTACTACGACATGCCGATGCGCGGGCTGTTCTTCCGGATCGACCACATGACTCGCACCAGACTGCATCGCAACGCGACCGACCAGCGCTTCCTGCTTGGGTCAAACATGGCAATCCGCACCTCCGCGTGGCAGGCGGTTCGTCATCTCACGCGGCTGGACTTGGAAGATCTCTTGCATGAAGACATCGACCTTGCCGTGACCCTGTTCAAGAACAATTTCGAGGTTGCTTACGAGCCCGCACTGGTTGCCGGTATGTCCGGCCGGCGGGTGGAATCCGCACCGCGTGATTTCTATCGGTACTCCACGCGTTATCTCAGGACCACAAAAGCGCACGGCGTCAACAGTGGTACGGCGCTGATAACGATATTCATCCTGTTGCTGGGATACTTCCCGGTCCGCACCCTGCGGTTCTTTTATGACGTTGAAAACAATCGATTCACATTGTCAAAGCTGCGCGGCAAACTCGCCGAGATGGGCCGCAGGGTGGGCGGTGCAGTGCGACGCGATGTGCAGCGGGCGACGGGCCGTGTCCCGGTTGGGGAGCCGCGATTGCTCATACCGCATGAGGCGCCGCACGCAGTGCGCTACGCGGAGGTCCCAGACGAGGTTCGTGGCCACGCGGCGTGACGGACGGCAGTAGTCCGGCGGTTTGGGTTCGTCGAGGTGCGCCCGGATAGCATGGCAGCGATTAGTGAGTGACTAATTAGTCCCCCAGAATCCGGCAGACCGCCCAAGCCCTGGAGACCAACGCGATGAGCGCCCCCGCAGACCCCGCCCGAGGAACCCACGGCGGCGACCCGCGGCACCCGGCTGCGCCGGGTTTGCGATCGCCGGAGGCCCATGGCGGCGACCCGCGGCACCCGGCTGCGCCGGGTTTGCGATCGCCGGAGGCCCATGGCGGCGACCCGCGGCACCCGGCTGCGCCGGGTTTGCGATCGCCGGAGGCCCATGGCGGCGACCCGCGGCACCCGGCTGCGCCGGGTTTGCGATCGCCGGAGGCCCATGGCGGCGACCCGCGGCACCCGGCTGCGCCGGGTTTGCGATCGCCGCAGGCCCAGATCCGGGTGTCTGCCGGCACTACCGCGGCGGCCGCCGTCGGCGCGGCGGGGTTGCCGCGGCGCGGCTCACCGGACGCGATCGTGGTGGTTCGCGACGCCGACGGCAAGCTGCGTGACTTGAGTTGGGTGCCCGACGTCGACGCGGAGGTCACCCCGGTGGCGGCCAATACCGACGACGGTCGCAGCGTCATCCGCCATTCGACAGCGCACGTGTTGGCCCAAGCCGTCCAAGACCTGTTCCCGGAGGCCAAGCTGGGGATCGGGCCACCCATCACCGACGGCTTCTACTACGACTTCGACGTTGCGGAACCGTTTACCCCTGAGGACCTCGGAGCCCTGGAAAAGCGGATGCGTCAGATCGTCAAGGACGGACAGCTGTTCGACCGGCGGGTCTACGAGTCCAAGGAGCAGGCGCGAGAGGAGCTGGCCAACGAGCCCTACAAGCTGCAACTCGTCGATGACAAGTCCGGCGATCCCGACGTCATGGAGGTCGGTGGCGACGAGCTGACCGCGTATGACAACCTCAATCCCCGCACCCGAGAACGGGTCTGGGGCGACTTGTGCCGCGGCCCGCACATCCCCACGACCAAGCACATTCCGGCGTTCAAGCTGATCCGCAGCTCGGCGGCCTATTGGCGTGGCGACCAGAAAAACGCCAGCCTGCAACGCATCTACGGCACCGCGTGGGAGTCGCAGCAGGCGCTCGACGAGCACCTGGAGCTTATCGAAGAAGCGCAGCGCCGCGATCACCGCAAGCTCGGGGTGGAGCTGGACCTGTTCAGCTTTCCCGACGAAATCGGTTCCGGCCTAGCGGTTTTCCACCCCAAGGGTGGGGTGGTGCGTCGGGAACTGGAGGACTATTCGCGGCGCAAGCACACCGAGGCCGGCTATCAGTTCGTCAATAGCCCGCACATCACCAAGGCCCAGTTGTTCCACACCTCGGGCCACCTGGACTGGTATGCCGACGCCATGTTCCCGCCGATGCACATTGACGCAGAGTTCAACGCCGACGGATCGGTGCGCAAACCCGGCCAGGATTATTACCTCAAGCCGATGAACTGCCCGATGCACTGTTTGATCTTCCGGGCGCGCGGCCGGTCCTACCGTGAACTTCCACTGCGGCTCTTCGAGTTTGGCACCGTGTACCGGTACGAGAGGTCCGGCGTTGTGCATGGGTTGACCCGCGTGCGCGGACTGACCATGGATGACGCGCACATCTTTTGCACGCGCGAGCAGATGCGCGACGAGCTGCGGTCGCTGCTGCGGTTCGTGCTCGATCTGCTCGGCGACTACGGCCTCACCGATTTCTATCTCGAGTTGTCCACGAAGGACCCGGAGAAGTTCGTCGGCTCGGACGAGGTGTGGGCGGAGGCCACCAACGTGCTGGCCGAGGTGGGTGCCGAGTCCGGCCTGGATCTGGTGCCCGACCCCGGTGGCGCCGCGTTCTACGGGCCGAAGATCTCGGTGCAGGTCAAAGATGCGCTGGGCCGGACCTGGCAGATGTCGACCATCCAGCTCGACTTCAACTTCCCGGAACGTTTCGACCTGGAGTACACCGCCGCCGATGGGACCCGGCGGCGCCCGGTGATGATCCACCGCGCTCTGTTCGGATCGATCGAGCGGTTTTTCGGCATCCTCACCGAGCACTACGCGGGGGCGTTCCCGGCGTGGCTGGCGCCGGTCCAGGTGGTCGGCATCCCGGTCGCCGATGAGCACGTCGCCTACCTGGAAGAGGTTGCGGCACAACTGAAGTTGCATGGCGTGCGGGTCGAGGTGGACGTCAGTGACGATCGGATGGCCAAGAAGATCGTCCACCACACCAACCAAAAGGTGCCGTTCATGTTGCTTGCCGGTGACCGCGATGTGCAGGCCGGCGCGGTGAGCTTCCGGTTCGGTGACCGCACGCAACTTAACGGTGTGGCCCGCGACAGTGCGGTGGCGGCCATCGTGGGTTGGATCAACGACCGTGAAAACGCTGCTCCCACAGCCGCACTTGTGAAAGTGGCCGGACGTGAGTGACGAAAATAGCGCCAAGCGCACTGACGACACGATCCACGATCGAGGCGTCGGCCAGCGGGATGAGTTGCAGCGGTTATGGACGCCCTACCGCATGACCTATCTCGCCGAAGCGCCGCTGAAGCGTGACAACGCCAACTCCGAACAGCCGTTCACCGATATTCCGCGGCTCTCCGACGAAGAAGGGCTGGTGGTCGCCCGCGGCGAACTCGTCTACGCCGTGCTGAACCTCTATCCGTACAACCCCGGGCACCTGATGGTGGTGCCCTATCGGCGGGTATCGGAGCTGGAGGACCTGACCGAGGCCGAGAGCACCGAGCTAATGGCGTTCACCCAGAAGGCGATTCGCGTCATCAAGAACGTGTCGCGCCCGCACGGCTTCAATGTCGGTCTGAACCTGGGGACGTCGGCGGGCGGGTCATTGGCCGAGCACCTGCACGTGCACGTGGTGCCGCGATGGGGCGGCGACGCGAATTTCATCACCATCATCGGCGGCGCCAAGGTGATTCCGCAGCTGCTGCGTGACACCCGCCGCCTGCTTGCCACGGAGTGGGCTCGGCAACCATGACGCAACCATGTGGCACTCATGAGTAAACTGCCCTTCCTTTCCCGGGCGGCGTTCGCGCGAGTCACCAATCCGCTCGCCCGGGCGTTGCTGCGCGTCGGCCTCACACCCGATGGGGTCACCATTTTGGGCACCACCGCGTCGGTGGCTGGGGCGCTGGTGCTTTTCCCGATGGGCAAGCTGTTCGCCGGTGCGTGTGTGGTCTGGTTCTTTGTCCTGTTCGACATGCTGGACGGGGCGATGGCCAGGCAGCGCGGTGGCGGCACCCGCTTCGGCGCGGTGCTGGACGCCGCGTGTGACCGCATCAGCGACGGCGCGGTGTTCTGCGGCCTGCTGTGGTGGATCGTGTTTCACATGCGCGACCACCTGCTGGCGGTGGCAACATTGATTTGCTTGGTCACCTCGCAGGTCATCTCATACATCAAGGCCCGGGCGGAAGCCAGCGGGCTGCGCGGCGATGGCGGCTTCATCGAACGGCCGGAACGGCTGATCATCGTGCTCACCGGGGCCGGCGTGTCGGACTTTCCGTTTGTTGCCTGGCCGCCGGCGCTGCCGGTAGGTATGTGGGTGCTGGCCGTGGCCAGCGTGATCACCTGCGGTCAGCGGTTATACACGGTGCGCACCTCGCCCGGGGCCACCGATCGCTTGACGTTGCCCCGAAAGAGCGAGCCGTGATGCCTACCACGGCGAGCCTGAAATTTCCCGGGGGTCCTCGCCGCCTTTTGACTAGCACCGCGACGGACTGGGCCTATGCCGCCGGCTGGATGGCTGTGCGGGCGATGCCAGAGTTCGCCGCCCGCAACGCGTTCGACACTGGTGCGCGCTTCGCGGCCCGCCGCGGCGGTCCGGAGCAGCTGCGCAAGAATCTGGCCCGCGTCGTCGGTGTGCGGCCTGCCGATGTGCCGGCGTCATTGATGCGCGCCTCGTTGGAGTCCTATGGACGATACTGGCGCGAGGCATTCCGGCTGCCGACAATGGACCACCGCGCGATCGCCGGCCAGCTTGACCATGTGATCCAGGGGCTGCATCACCTGGATGCCGGGCTGGCCGCGGCCCGCGGCGTGGTGCTCGCGTTGCCGCACAGCGGCAACTGGGACATGGCCGGGGTATGGCTGGTGCAACGGCATGGCACTCTTAGCACCGTCGCGGAGCGACTCAAGCCCGAATCGCTCTACCGGCGCTTTATCGCCTACCGCGAGAGCCTCGGCTTCGAAATACTGCCGTTGACCGGTGGCGCGCAACCCCCATTCGAGGTGCTATGTCAGCGATTGCGGGCAAATCGGGTGGTGTGTCTGATGGCCGAGCGAGACCTCACCCGCACCGGTGTTGAGGTCGATTTCTTCGGTGAACCCACCCGAATGCCGGCCGGGCCCGCGAAGCTCGCGGTCGAGACCGGCGCGGCCCTGCTGCCGGTGCACTGCTGGTTTGAGGACCCGGGCTGGGGGTTCTCGGTGCACCCGGCGCTGGATTGCGGCAGCGGTGACGTCAACGCCATCGTTCAGGCGCTGGCCAACCAGTTTGCGGTCAACATCGCCGCCCACCCCGCGGACTGGCACATGCTGCAGCCGCAGTGGCTGGCCGATCTGTCCGACGCCAAGCGGGCACGGCTGACGTCCCAATGAGGAAAGTTTGATGCGGATAGGGATGATCTGCCCTTACTCGTTCGACGTGCCGGGCGGGGTGCAGTCGCACGTGTTGCAGCTGGCCGAGGTGCTGCGTGCCCGCGGACACCAGGTCAGCGTGCTGGCACCGGTGTCGCCGCATACGTCGCTGCCGGACTACGTCGTTTCCGGCGGCAAGGCGGTCCCCATTCCCTACAACGGGTCGGTAGCCCGGCTGCGGTTCGGCCCCGCCACCCACCGCAAGGTCAAAAAGTGGCTTGCCGAAGGCGATTTCGACGTGCTGCACCTGCACGAGCCCAACGCGCCGAGCCTGTCCATGCTGGCCTTGAACATCGCCGAGGGCCCGATCGTGGCGACGTTTCACACCTCGACCACCAAGTCGCTGACGCTGACGGTTTTCCAGGGCATCCTGCGGCCGATGCACGAGAAGATCGTCGGGCGGATCGCGGTGTCGGATCTGGCCCGGCGCTGGCAGATGGAGGCACTGGGGTCCGATGCGGTGGAGATCCCCAATGGGGTGGACGTCGATTCGTTTGCTTCGGCGCCACCGCTGGACGGGTATCCGCGGCCGGGCAAGACGGTGCTGTTCCTGGGTCGTTACGACGAGCCGCGCAAGGGGATGGCGGTACTGCTCGACGCGCTGCCCAGGGTGGTGCAGCGGTTTCCGGATGTGCAGTTGCTGATCGTCGGCCGCGGCGATGAGGACCAATTGCGCGGCCAGGCAAGCGGATTGGACGAGCACCTGCGCTTTCTCGGGCAGGTGGATGACGCCGGGAAGGCATCCGCGATGCGCAGCGCCGACGTCTATTGCGCACCCAATACCGGCGGTGAGAGCTTTGGCATCGTGTTGGTCGAAGCGATGGCCGCCGGCACCCCGGTGGTGGCCAGTGACCTGGACGCCTTCCGGCGGGTGCTGCGCGACGGTGAGGTCGGTTGCCTGGTGCCGGTTGCGGACGGTGCCGCGCTGGGCGACGCGCTCGTCTCGGTGTTGGCTGACGCCATGCTGCGGCAGCGCTATGTGGCTGCTGGCGCCGAGGCGGTCACCCGGTACGACTGGTCGGTGGTCGCCACCCAGATCATGCGGGTGTACGAGACGGTCGCCGGGTCCGGCACCAAGGTTCAGGTGGCCAGCTAGTGACCTGGCTGCTTGTCGTTATTGCGGTGCTGGTCGTGCTGCTGGTGGCGGTGGGTGCCTGGGGGTATCAAACGGCCAACCGGCTGAACCGGTTGAACGTGCGCTATGACCTGTCCTGGCAGGCGCTGGACGGCGCGCTGGCGCGGCGCGCTGTGGTGACCCGCGCGGTCGCGGTCGACGCCTACGGCGGCACCTCGAAAGCCTGCCCCGAGGGCCGCCGGTTGGCGGCACTGGCCGACGCCGCCGAACGTGCGCCCCGGCATTCGCGTGAGGCATGCGAAAACGAGCTCTCCGCCGCGCTGGCGATGGTTGATCCGGCGTCGCTGCCGGCGGCCCTGATCGCCGAACTGGCCGACGCCGAAGCCCGGGTGCTGCTGGCCCGTCGATTCCACAACGACGCCGTCCGCGACACCCTCGCGCTCGCCGAACGACCCCTGGTGCGGAAGCTTCGGCTCGGTGGAACCGCAGCACTGCCAACATATTTCGAGATCGCCGAGCGACCGCACGCGTTGGCGCACAGCGGTCACGGTGTGGTGAACCACCGCACTTCGGCCCGGGTGGTGCTCCTCGACGACACCGGCGCGGTGCTGTTGCTGTGTGGTTCGGATCCCGCGGTTACCGACGGCACCGCCCCGAAATGGTGGTTCACCGTCGGGGGCGAGGTGCGCCAAGGCGAGCGGTTGGCCGAGGCCGCCGCGCGTGAGCTGGCCGAGGAAACCGGTCTGCGGGTCGCGCCGACGGCCATGGTCGGACCCGTCTGGCGACGTGACGAGGCCTTCGAGTTCAACGGCTCGGTGATCGATAGCGAGGAGTTCTACCTGGTGTACCGGACGCGTCGGTTCGAGCCGTCCGTCGCGGGGCGCACCGAATTGGAGCGGCGCTACATCCACGGCGCCCGCTGGTGCGACGCGAACGACATCGCGGAGCTGGTCGCGGCCGGGGAACTGGTCTATCCACTACAACTTGGCGAGTTGCTGCCCGTCGCCAACGAAATGGCGGACAACTGGGTGGCCGCTGCGGACGCCGGTGTCCCTCAGTCGATCCGGTAACCCAGCTCGGCCAGTGCGTTGTGGATACCTTCCACTGCGCCCTGCTGCAGATCGGCCATGACCGTGGCCGGATCGACGTTCGGGAACAGCCCGAACGGCGTCGGCACATCCTGGTAGGCGGTGCGGTCGTAGCCCAGCTCGACGAGCACCCGCAAATCCGGTTCGATCAGCTCGGCGAGTGGGCTTCCCAGAATGGGCACCGCGCGCAGCGGAATCAGCAGCGGCAGTTCGTCGCTGGGAATGAGGATGTAGGTAGTCAGACTGTCCGGAGACACCGGCTGGACGACGCCCGACGCGATCTGGGCGGGCGTCAAAGTGTTGTAGTAGGGGTGCAGGAACAAGAAGCCCGCGATGGCGTTGGCGTCGGCAATAAGATTGATCGGGAACTGCGGGAAGTCGGCGGCGCCGTCGTATTGGATCGCGTAATCCGTTGTGGGGTAGAGGTTGGCGGGAGTCGCGCCGTAGAACGTGAAACCCAAAGACGGGATGGAGAAACCAGGGAGGCGCGCCAGCAGGCCGCCGTTGGGTCGATCGGGATTAGCTGCCAGCACCAAGGACAGTTCATCCGGGCCCGGTCGTAGGCCGGCCGGCAGGGTCTGCAGAAAACGCATTTCGAGGGTGGCTATCGTGGCGCTTTGCGATACGCCGAAGACGACGGTGTGGTTTCCCGCAGCGTCTTGCGCCATGATCGCGGCGTGCAGGTTCTGGACGCCCTGGGCCACGGATGCGTCGAGGGTCAGGCTGGCCGGCCCGGTGAATGGAAAAAACTTCAAGGGCGTTACCACGAACTGCGCGATGTACGAGGGATGAGTGGGTGTGAGGAGCGGCTCAACGGTCGCCGCGAAGTTGGGCCCAGGGAGCGGGCTGAGTCCGGTGCCGCCCATGAGTAACGCGGTTTTCGCCGGAACGCCGGCACCCACCTGGCCTAGGTTGATGAGCGCGACGCCGACGTTGCCGTCACCGGGGCGCGCAAAGCCGATCAAGTTGTTGCCGGTGTTCGCGATGCCGATATTCCAATTGCCGCGGTTCCCGAGGCCGATGTTGCCGTCGCCGACGTTGCCGACGCCGATGTTGCCGTTGCCGACATTGCCTACGCCAATGTTTCCGCTGCCGATGTTTGCGGTACCAAGATTGGTTGCCCCCAGCCCCGTCGCGGCGTAGGCGCTATCCGTCTGCGACTGGAGGTTCTGCAGCAGCTGCTGCCATGGGGCCAGCCGCCCGACCACCGCCGACGCATCGGCAAAATAGGCCGACATCGCGGCCACGTCCTGGGCCCATATCTGCTCGTATTCGGCCTCGGCGGCCGCGATTGCCGGGGCATTCTGGCCCAGCAGGTTGGCTGCCACCAGCGACACCAGCTGCGTCCGGTTGGCCCCGATGATCGCAGGATGCACGGTGGCCGCCAGTGCCGCCTCGAACGCGCTCGCAATTAGCCGGGCCTGTCCGGCCACTTGCTCTGCCTGATCCGCCGCCGTGCTCAACCACCCCACGTACGGGCCGGCCGCGCCCGTCATCGCTACTGATGCGGGACCTCGCCACGCCTCGCCAGCCAGCCCCGCGGTCGCCGACGTAAACGTGCCCGCCGCGGCATGCAACTCCTCGGCCACAGCATCCCAGGCCGCCGCGGCCGCCAGCATCGGGCCCGGACCCACACCGGCGAACATGCGCGCCGAATTCAGCTCCGGTGGCAAAACGGCGAAACTCATCGCTACGTTCTTCCCGATTGGCCGTTGTTATCGACCGCAACGGATTCCGGGGAAAACTCTAGGACAGGTCGCGCAGGATCTCCGCGGTTCTACCAAACTTGGCATCCATCAGGGCTGTAACCTCTCGAGCCGGCCATTCGCGACGCGGATCCGGTTGTGCAGGCGGTTCTCGCGACCCTGCCAGAATTCGACGATCTCAGGGGCGATGCGGTAGCCGCCCCACCGCGGCGGCACCGGAATCTGGTCCTGGCCGGCGAAGCGACGCGTCACCTCGGCGAGCTGATCCTCGAGCTCGGCGCGGGATCCGACGGGACGCGACTGTTGTGATGCCCACGCAGCCAGCTGAGCCCCGCGCGGTCGCTTGGACCAATAGTCCAGCGTCTCATCGGCGCTGACCCTGGTGACCGCGCCGCGCACGTGGGCTTGCCGGCCCAACTCGTACCAGGGAAAGGTTGCCGACGCGTATGGCGTCGCTTCGAGCTGCGCACCTTTTTCCGAGTCGTGGCTCGTGAAAAATGCCACGCCCGACTCGTCGATCAATGCGCAGAGCACCGAACGGCTCACCGGTTTTCCGTCCGAAACCGTCGCCAGCACCATTGCATTGGGTTCGATCACACCCGCGCGTTGCGCATCGCTCATCCACCGGCGCAGCAACGCCAGCCAGCCTCCGTCGAGCCAATGAAAGTCCAGATCGTCGCAACCGTCTTTTTCCGGACCATATTCGCCGCGCATCCGAGCCAGCTGGTCATCGTTGCGATCGATGACCTTGGCGTCATCGTCCATTCCGGCCTCCGATACTCCGCGAGGTAGTCGCTACATTAGCCGCGCGGTGTTGGCCGTATCGTGGTGGAGATCGAAGGAGGCAACCATGGATGCTGCAGGTAGCCCAGCAACCGGTACGGCGCGGGTCAAGCGTGGCATGGCCGAGATGCTCAAGGGCGGCGTCATCATGGACGTCGTCACACCGGAGCAGGCCCGCATCGCCGAGGGAGCCGGCGCGGTCGCGGTCATGGCACTGGAGCGGGTGCCCGCCGACATCCGCGCCCAGGGCGGGGTTTCGCGGATGAGCGACCCCGACATGATCGAAGGCATCATCTCCGCGGTCACCATCCCGGTGATGGCCAAAGCACGCATCGGGCATTTCGTCGAGGCACAGATCCTGCAGAGCCTGGGCGTGGACTACATCGACGAGTCCGAGGTGCTGACGCCCGCCGACTACACCCACCACATCGACAAGTGGAAGTTCACCGTGCCATTCGTGTGCGGGGCGACCAATCTCGGGGAGGCGCTGCGGCGCATCAGCGAGGGCGCGGCGATGATCCGATCCAAGGGCGAGGCAGGCACCGGTGACGTCTCCAACGCGACCACGCACATGCGAGCCATCGGCGGCGAGATCCGCCGGCTAACGTCGCTGTCAGAGGACGAATTATTTGTTGCCGCAAAGGAATTGCAGGCCCCCTACGAACTCGTCGTGGAGGTTGCCCGGGCGGGCAAGCTGCCGGTCACGCTGTTCACCGCCGGCGGAATTGCCACGCCCGCCGACGCCGCGATGATGATGCAGCTCGGCGCCGAGGGGGTCTTCGTCGGGTCGGGCATCTTCAAGTCCGGCGATCCCGCGCAGCGCGCCGCGGCGATCGTCAAGGCCACCACGTTCTATGACGACGCCGACGTCCTGGCGAAGGTGTCGCGTGGGCTGGGCGAGGCGATGGTGGGCATCAACGTGGAGGAGATCGCGCAGTCGCATCGCTTGGCCGAACGCGGCTGGTAAGAATCATTCGTGGCGATCGAAGAGATCCTTGATCTCGAGCAACTCGAGGTCAACATCTACCGCGGGAGCGTCTTCAGCCCGGAATCGGGTTTCCTGCAGCGGACTTTCGGCGGTCATGTGGCCGGTCAGTCGCTGGTGTCGGCGGTGCGCACCGTCGATCCGCAATACCATGTTCATTCGCTGCACGGCTACTTTCTTCGACCCGGGGATGCGTTGGCGCGCACGGTTTTTCTCGTTGAGCGGACCCGCGATGGCGGATCGTTTGCCACCAGGCGGGTCAACGCCATCCAGCACGGGGAGATCATCTTCAGCATGGGGGCGTCTTTTCAGACCGAGCAGGACGGCATCAGCCACCAGGACCCGATGCCGGCAGCTCCGCCCCCGGACGGGTTGCCGGGGTTGAACTCGATCAAGGTCTTCGACGACGCGGGATTCAAGCAGTTCGAGGAGTGGGACGTCTGCATTGTGCCGCGGGAGCGCCTGCAGCTGTTGCCCGGCAAGGCCTCCCAGCAGCAGGTGTGGTTTCGTCACCGCGATCCGTTGCCGGACGACCCGGTGCTGCACATCTGTGCGCTGGCCTACATGAGCGACCTCACGCTGCTGGGCTCGGCGCAGGTGACTCACCTCAATGTGCGTGAGCATCTGCAGGTGGCCTCGTTGGACCACGCGATGTGGTTCATGCGGCCGTTCCGGGCCGATGAATGGCTGCTCTACGACCAGTCCTCGCCGTCGGCCGGCGGTGGTCGCGCGTTGACCCAGGGCAAGATCTTCACACCGTCCGGTGAGATGGTCGCGGCGGTCATGCAGGAGGGGCTGACCCGCTATAGGCGCGGATTCCGGCCGTGACCCGGCCGAAGATCGGGGTGCTGGCGCTGCAGGGCGACACCCGTGAGCACCTGGCGGCGCTTCGCGAATGCGGCGCCGACTCGATGACGGTGCGGCGCCGCGACGAGCTCGACGCGGTCGACGGGCTGGTGCTTCCGGGTGGGGAATCGACCACCATGAGCCACCTGCTGCTCGACTTGGAATTGTTGGAGCCGCTACGGGCGCGACTGGCCGCGGGGCTGCCCGCGTACGGCTCGTGCGCGGGCATGATCCTGCTGGCCAGCGAGATCCTGGACGCCGGCGCTGGCGGGCGCGAGGCGCTGCCACTGAACGCGATCGATATGACGGTGCGGCGCAACGCTTTTGGGCGTCAGGTCGACTCGTTCGAGGGCGATCTCGCGTTCGCGGGGTTTAACCACCCGGTGCGTGGAGTGTTCATCCGGGCCCCGTGGGTCGAGCGAGCCGGTGACGGTGTGCAGGTGTTGGCACGAGCGGCGGACCACATCGTCGCGGTGCGGCAGGGTCGCGTGCTGGCGACGGCGTTTCATCCCGAGATGACCGGCGATCGCCGCATCCACCAGTTGTTCGTGGACATCGTCAACGGCCTGGCGTGACGCTCGGCGCAGATCAGCGTCCACGTAGACTCGCTAGGCGAACTTGTCGAATGAAAGAGGTAAAGCACACCGATGAGCGGCCATTCCAAGTGGGCCACCACCAAGCACAAGAAGGCCGTCATCGACGCCCGCCGCGGCAAGATGTTCGCCCGGCTGATCAAGAACATCGAGGTCGCGGCGCGCGTCGGTGGCGGTGACCCGGCAGGCAACCCGACGCTGTATGACGCGATCCAGAAGGCCAAAAAGAGCTCGGTGCCCAACGAGAACATCGAACGCGCACGCAAGCGCGGTGCCGGCGAGGAGGCCGGCGGCGCGGACTGGCAAACCATCACCTACGAGGGTTATGCGCCCAACGGTGTGGCGGTACTGATCGAATGCCTCACCGACAACCGCAACCGGGCCGCCAGCGAGGTCCGCGTGGCGATGACGCGCAACGGCGGCGCCATGGCCGATCCGGGTTCGGTGGCCTACCTGTTCTCCCGCAAGGGCGTGGTCACCCTGGAAAAGAACGGCCTGACCGAGGACGACGTGTTGACGGCGGTGCTCGACGCCGGCGCCGAGGACGTCAACGATCTCGGTGACAGTTTCGAAATCATCTCGGAGCCGGGCGATCTGGTCGCGGTGCGGACCGCATTGCAAGACGCTGGCATTGACTACGAGTCGGCCGAGGCCAGCTTCCAGCCGTCGGTCAGCGTGCCCGTCGACCTCGACGGCGCCCGCAAGGTGTTCAAGCTCGTCGAAGCGCTGGAGGACAGCGACGACGTACAAAACGTCTGGACCAACGTCGACGTGTCCGACGAGGTGCTGGCGGCTCTCGACGAGGAGTAGCGACGCCTCATCTGGGGTTGTCGTACTCAACAGTTATTTCATATCCCACCCCCACCGGGGGCTCGGGCGGTGAGGGCGGAGCTGCAGGACCCGGCGCATGAGGTCCGTAGCGATTCAACAAGATTCAACAGTTATTCAATGTCGCGCCGTTAGCTTTGTGCCGTACTTCGTTGAAGGGCGTTTCTGTGGTGGCTGAGCGCTTCGAGCGGGTTCCATTACCGAATGCCGCCCAGCGGATATGGCTGGCGGCGTTGATTGCGGGTGTGCATCCCCCACGCCGAATTGTGCTGTGCCAACCGTTGGATTCGCAAGCGCAGCAATCAATTTGGTTGAAATTCGTGGCTGGTTGAGGTGTGCGATGTCGTTTGTCAGTGTGGCACCGGAGTTGCTCTCGGCCGCAGCCGGAGATGTCGCGAACCTCGGTTGGTCGGTGGGTGCGGCCAACGCGGCCGCCGTGGTGTCGACGACGCAGCTGGTGGCCGCGGCGCAGGACGAGGTTTCCGCGGCGGTGATGCCGGATTGTTCGGCACCGGCGGCGCCGGCGGTGCCGGCGGCGCGGGTGCGGCGGGCGGCACCGGGGGCTCCGGCGGGTGGTTGTTCGGCAATGGCGGTGCCGGTGGTGTCGGCGCCGCCGGCCTGGCAGGTGCGGCCGGTACGACGCCGGGTGCCACCGGCGACGCGGGCGTTCTTGGGGGCAACGGCAAGATCGGTGGTTCCGGGTCAGCCGGCGCGACGGGAGGGGATGGCGGTATGGGCGGCGCCGGCGGTCGCGGCGGGTTCCTGGTCGGCAACGGCGGAACCGGCGGAGCCGGCGGCGTCGGTGGTACGGGTGGAAGTGGCGCTGCGGGTGGTGACGGCGGCGTGGGCGGTGCGGGCGTCGAGAATGCCGGCGGCACCGGCGGGACCGGCGGCATTGGCGGGATAGGTGGCAAGGGCGGCAGCGGGGCTCGGGCGGCGTCGGCGGGAACGGCGGACTCCGCGGCGAGGGTGGTCTATTCGGGCAGGTGGGCGCGGCGGGCGATGGCGGCGCCGGTGGCGTCGGGGATGTCCCCGGATCTGGTGGCACCGGGGGTACCGGTGGCTTCGGCGGAACTGGGGGCAACAAGGCCGGCACGGCCGGCACACCAGGGGACGGCCCGGCGGCGATGGCGGCGAAGGTGGCACCGGCGGCGACGGCGGCGTGGGCACCTAGCCACCCATGTCGGTCATACTGCCCACCCTCAGCTAGCGATTCCGGGCAGTCTGCCCGAAGTTTGCTGAGAGGACGATCGCCGCACCGGGACGGCGTTACGACCCGCTGGTCGCACCTAGTGGATTCGCCGTGCGGTTTGTGGTTGGGGAATTAGTCCGCGGTGGCGGTCACAGATTTGGGCGCGATCGGTTCGGCGGTTGGTGTGGCGAACTTTGCTGCCGCGGCTTGTGCGCACCCTTAATTGCTAGGGTGCCGGTGCCGACGGGTCGGGCTCGAGTTCACCGCGTTGAATCCGTGCGGCGAGTTCGTCGCGCAACGCGGCGACGGCAGTAAAGCCGCGAGCGTACACCGTCCGGAAATGCTGCTTCTCCCGGTCAATCTGAACCGGCCAACGCATCACGCCGACTGCCCGGGCCAGCAGCGTGAATGGCATGACGACTAGCTGCACGACGAGATCTACCACGGACAGCACGACGACGATGATGGCCGCCAATACGATCAGCACGACCTTGCCCGCCTGTGCGATAAGCCAGACCGTTGCGCTCAGGACCACGAAAATCGCATGCACCGCGGCATTTCCGGATGACTCCGAATCGCCGGACTCCGCCGTCGCCGGCTTCGCGTCACCACCGGACGTGTCGTCCTCCTCGCCTGACGTGCTGTACCAGATCGCGGTCAGTGACAGCGCCCGTCGCCACGGAAACTAGCGCCGCCGTACAGTAAAAGCTTTGCCGTCGGGATCAATTACTCGGGTCGAACCCGCCATCAGCACCGCCTTCGATCGCTTTGGCAAACCATGCGAAATGTACTACGGGCATCGTTCGGCTGGTCGAGTCGCGAAATCGGGATAGCTCATGCGAGTGTCGCGCGGCGGGTACTGGCCTGGGCGACGATTTCACACACGTCGGGCGATTTGCTTCCTCGTCTGAGCAATACCCGGGCGGCATCCTCGCGCGGGTCCGGGAGGGCGGAACGCCCCTGCTCCGGGTCGGGCCGCCGGCGTGCGCGAGCTGGTATGGGGGCGCCCACCGGTCAGAGCAGGCGGACCCGTATCTCGGGCTTGGTGCGGGTGGCTGCGTGGGCGAGCCGCGCATCGAAGGTGACGAGCGGGGCGTCGTGCATGGCCGCGACGGCGACGTATGCGGCGTCATACACAGAGATGTTGTGGCGCATCGCCCAAACCGTCTGAAGCAGCACCACGTCCGTTCCGACGTATTCGATCTGCATCGCGATGAGCGCCTGGAACGCTGACTCGGCGTCGTCGACGGTCAAGCGATTACCGCGGGCGGCTTTGCGCAACGTGCGCAGCACCTCCAGGGGCATGTGCGCGGGAGCGATCCAATCGTCGTCGGCGATCATCGCGGCACGCGCGGAGTCGCCCTGTCCTGCCCGGCTGGCCAACGCCATGACCATGACGTTCGCGTCGAGGACGATCAATCGTCGTCCTCGCGCCCGCGTCGAATCTCGCGAACCACCTCCTCGGCGCTGAGGTCGAGGCTGCGACGCCCGGCAAGGCTCTCGAGTAGCTGCTTGTTGCGTTCGGCGCGGAACTCTCGCTGCAGAAGTGCGCGTAGATAGACCTGGGTGGTCTGGCCGCGTGCCGCGGCACGCGCGGCGACGGCGTCGCGCACTTCTTCGGGGACGTCCTTGATCTGAATCGCAACTGCCATGCCTCGACCCTACATGCGCATGGCATGCGCATGTAGGGCTAGTCGTACCCGTGGCGCATGTCGTCGACGATGCGCGGATTGTCTAGCGTCGAGGGCTCTACCGGGCGCGGCCGGACGTCGTCGGAAAACACCGTGGCGGCGTCGAGCACCCGCTGGTCCAGGAACCGCAACGGCGGCGCATCGCGCGGCACCGTGGGTACCGGCGCGGCGTCACCGCGGCGCGCCAAGACGAAACCCCAGTCGCCAAAAGTGGGTACGTGCACGTGATACGGCGTGACCGAGTAACCTGCGGCCCTGATCGTCGAGACGGTCCGCCAATACGCTGCTCGCGTCGAAAACGGGCTGCCCGCTTGCACCACCATCAGCCCATCGGGCGCCAGCGCACGACCGACCAGCGCGTAGAACTCGGTGGAATACAACCGGCCCAACACCGGCGTGTCGGGGTCGGGCAGGTCGACGATCACCGCGTCGAAGCGGCTACCGCCGGCACCTCGCAGCCAGCTCATCGCATCGTCGTTCACCAGGTGCACGCGCGGGTTATCCAGCGAACCGCGGTTGGCATCGCGCATCGTGGTGCGCGCCACTTCGACGACGGCCGGGTCCAGTTCCACCTGCACGATCTGCTGAATTCCATTTAGGCGCAACAGCTCTCGGGCTGCTAAGCCGTCACCGCCACCTAGTATCAGCACCGAACGCGCGCCCTTGCCCACAGCGGGGTAGACCAAGCTTTCGGTGTAGCGGTATTCGTCGCGGGTGGAAAACTGCAAACCCCCGTCCAAGTAGAGCCGCATGTCGTCGCCCCGGCGGGTGACCACGATTTCCTGATAGGCCGAGTGCCGGTACGCGACGATCGGGTCCGCGTAAAGCCGCTGTCGGCTGGTGGTCTCGATGTCGTGCGCACGCACCAGCAGCGTGACCAGCAGCGCCAGCGCCGCACCCAGCGCACACAGCGCCGCCACCAGCTGGCGCGGGGAAACGATGCGTCGCAACAAGAAGATCGACACGATCGCCGCGGCCACCAGGTTGACGATGCCGGTGGTGGCCGCGCCGCGAATCATCCCGAGCTGCGGCAACAACAGGAAAGGCCAAACCAGCCCGCCCACCAGCGCCCCCAGGTAGTCAGCGGCATTGAGGTTGGCCAGCGTGCGGCCGGTATCGGCGGCCCCGGAGACCCGGCCGCGTTGCAACAGCGTCATCAGCAGCGGCACCTCGGCTCCAACCAGGCAGCCGATCAGCGCGGTGCTCCCCGCCAGCACCAACGTCGACCCGTCGATAAACGCAAACGCCACGTACAGTGCCGCCGCCGACAAGCCGCCGACGATTCCCAAAACCGCCTCGACGGCAATGAACGTGACGGCCGCCCGCGCCAGCAGCGGCTTGACCAGCAGCGCACCCAAACCCAGCGCCGCGATATAGCCCGCGACGATCAACGAGGTGGCGACGATGCCGCCGCCGTTCAGGCTCGTCGACAGCGTCAGCAGCGCAAGCTCGTAGACAATTCCGCAGGCCGCACAGGCGGCGACGGCGGCCAGCAGCAGCGCGCGCCATCGCCCCGAAGAGGTCTGAGCCAGCGCTACCTCAACGGCAGTCATGACAGCGCGGCCGCCGTCACCCCTCCCACGGCCAACAGCATGGCGGCCGTCGCGAACGCGGCCGGATGCAGCTCCGGTTGTTCGACATGTTCGTGGAAGTTGCCCGGCACCACGATCCGCAGAATGAACAGCGCCAGCCCCTGCAGGACGATGCCGATCGTCCCGTAGATCGCCACCCCGAGCAGACCTTCACCGAGCTGGCTGGAGCTGGCATAGATCGCGGCGATGATCACGGTGGCCAGCGCCGCATACATGGCCGCGGCCAGGACAACGGCGTTGGGACGGCGTTCCAGGAACACCAACTGGCGCAGATTTCCCGGCGTAAGCAGGTCGACCATCACGAAGCCGGCGATCAGCACCGCGATTCCCACCAGGAAGTACAGAACCGTGGCGACGGCCCCATGCAGGAGCGGGGTGAAGTTCACGGTGCCGAAATCAATGGCGGCCTGGTACATGGCTGTCTCCTTATGCATGGTCATCTACTTGCTCCCGCCCGGCCCACCGGGGCTGCCGCCCGAGCCGCCGGACGGAGAACCCGGGGTGAACCCGGGGCCGAGGAAAATGAATCCGCCGTGGCTGTATCGGGCGCCCAGATCTTCGACGCGGATGCTGCACGGATGGTTGCCATCAGGTCCGACGATCACGATGTTTCGGCTGTAGCGCAGGTATTGGTTGCCGCCGCTGGACGCGCGCGCCTCGGGCGCCTGATAGCTGGTGAGCGTGGCGGCCACCTGTCCGGGAGATCCGGTGCACGCGTAGCGGGTGCCGTTCGCATCACGGGAGTACTCGTGATAGTGGGAGGCGATATACGAGCCGATGTCCTTGTGCAGCAACACCAATCCGGAAATCAACGACACCATCGCGGCGATGGCCAACCCACCGGCAACCCAGAACAGGCGATTGCGGCTCATGGACGCCACCGGCTCGCGGTGTGGACCACCGTCCCGCCCGACCCGCACGGGTGCAGCGGGTACAGGTGCCAGGTCTGCCAGCGCCAGCCGCTGCCGTCGGGCTCGGCAACCAGTGCGGTCAACGCCGCGTCATCGCCGGGAAACACACCACCGAGCCATCCGATTTCGCGTGTGCAGCGCTCCCGAAGGTGGTGCGCCAGCCGTCGGAACCCCTCCTCATCGCGGGTGTAGGTACGGGATTGGAGGCAATAGCCGGGTGCTTCGGTGTGGTCGGGCAGGCCGCTCTGATGGTTGCGAGCCGCGCACGAGACCTGCTCGGAGAATTGACCGGTCCGGTGCTCGGCCGTGACCAGGTGCGATGCGCCCAAGACCCCCAGCTGCAGACTGCCTCCGCCGGGATGGTCCAGCCGATAGGTCGCCAGTGCCGGCGGCGCGGGCTCGTTGAGCGCCAGTGCTAGTCGTGCCCCCGATACGTCAGCCGGAGCCACGGCGAGCTGATGGAGCGGCACCGGCGGTCCTACGCGGGGGGCGCGGGGTAGACGGTGAGCTCGCCGGTCAGCACGGTCTTGCCCGTTGATATCTCCCAGGGCATCTCCGGCGCCCAACGCTCGAAGGACAGCAGGGCCGTGTTGTCCGCATTCGTGTAGTCGACATAGTCCATCTCGCCGCCCGCCGGCAGACCGGTCGTGCCCTCGGTGGTGTATCCGGCACGGCCACGCTCCGACTCACGAAACGTCACACCGTCGACCACGTGCTCGCCGCCCGGCTGTAACGCCAGGTCCGTGCGTTTCACCCACATCGCAAGTTCAAGGCGCCCGTCGTCCTCTTCGACGCTGAACCAGACCGGCTGCTCGCCGCCTTCCAGCAGGTGCTCCCACCACACGAACGGCCCCTGGCGGAACGTGACCGATCCGCGGACCACATAGTCGGTGCCGCCGTAGCTGACGATCGCGCCGGGACCGAGCGAACGCGGCCCGAACTGCGGCATCGCGTTGAACGACAACGGGTCTTGACGCCCCGTACTGGGCTGCGGTCGCTTGGGCCGGCGCAGCGCCATGACGAGAACGACGATGGACGCCACGAACAACACGAATGCGACGACGACCAGCAGTGTCCCCACACATACCTCCGGATCGCGGCGAACGTGCGGTCTAACGTAACAGCTTTCGACGCGCCCGCATCGTGTTACTGCGCGGGGCGCACCAGACCGGGACGGCAGCCTCGATTCCTCAGGTCACCAGCTCAAACTCCAGTCGCAACCGCTCATAGGTGGTGACCGCTCGCACGTCGCGGGTTAACAGCGTTGCCCCGGCAGCCTTGGCCGTCAATCCGACCAGCGCGTCGTAGGTTGCGCCACCGGTAACACCGTGCTCGGCGAGGAGGTCGATGAGATCACGATGTGAGCGCGCGTCGAGCGTCAAGTACTCGCTGGAAGTGACATCCGCGAGGTAGCCATGAACAGCGACAGGTTCAACGCGATGCGGCGGTGGGAGACGCGTCAAAACTGAATAGGTCTCCAGCGCCGTGTGAGCAATCAGATGAACGCCACGGTTGAGCGCGCGCACCGCGGACTCGTGCCCGTCGTGCCATGTTGCGAATCCGGCAATGAGGACGCTGGTGTCCGGCGCGATCACCGCCGTACGCGATCGAGCGTTTCGCGAACGATTTCGTCGGTCAACGGGGGCAGAGGACGTTCCGGCCGTGCGACGAGGACCGACCCCTCCCGAACGAGTTCGACACCGGTCGGGGCTGGTTCAATCTCGATGCGCCCATCGCGCTCGGTGATTTCCACCTGCTCGTTCCCGCGCAAACCAACGCGGTCGCGAATCCGCTTGGGAATCACGAGGCGCCCGGCCGCATCGATGGTTGTGCGCATGGCACGAATTTTACCATTTCTATCTACGCTGGTAGCGGGGCGGGAGGTGCCGTGATCGCGTGTCCGTTTGTCTAACCGGGCGTGTCCTCCCGGCCGCTGTCGGACCCACCCGCTAGGCTATCGAACAACTGTTCGGGTAAGGAGCTGCCGTGCGGGTGATGGGTGTCGATCCCGGGTTGACGCGGTGTGGGCTGTCGCTGGTCGAGAGCGGGCGCGGTCGGCAGATCACCGCGCTGGACGTCGACGTGGTGCGCACGCCGTCGGATGCGCCGGTGTCGAAGCGACTGCTGGCGATCAGCGATGCCGTCGACCACTGGCTGGACACCCATCACCCGGACGCGCTGGCCATCGAGCGGGTGTTCTCGCAGCTGAACGTGACGACGGTGATGGGCACCGCGCAAGCCGGCGGCGTGGTCGCGCTGGCAGCGGCAAAGCGCGGCATCGACGTGCACTTCCACACCCCCAGCGAGGTCAAGGCGGCGGTCACCGGCAACGGTGCCGCCGACAAGGCCCAGGTCACCACGATGGTTACCAAAATTCTTGCGCTGCAAGCCAAACCGACACCGCCCGACGCGGCCGACGCGCTGGCACTGGCGATCTGTCACTGTTGGCGCGCGCCGATGATCGCCCGAATGGCTGAGGCCGAAGCGCAGGCCGCACAGCAGCGTCAGGCATACCTTGCCAAGCTGAAGGCCGCGCGATGATCGCCTCGGTCCGCGGGGAGGTGCTCGAGGTGGCGCTCGATCATGTGGTGATCGAGGCCGCCGGTGTCGGCTACCGGGTGAATGCGACGCCCTCGACGCTGGCGACACTGCGGCAGGGGACCGAGGCCCGGCTGATCACCGCGATGATCGTGCGTGAAGATTCGATGACGCTGTATGGGTTCTGTGACAGCGAAACTCGCGATCTGTTCCTGACGCTGTTGTCGGTCTCGGGTGTGGGACCTCGGCTGGCGATGGCGACGTTGGCCGTGCATGATGCCGCTGCGCTGCGGCAGGCGCTGGCCGACGGCGACGTCACCGCGTTGACCCGGGTGCCCGGCATCGGCAAACGCGGCGCCGAACGCATGGTGCTGGAACTGCGGGACAAGGTGGGGGCGGCGGCCGCGACCGCCGGGGCACCCGCGGTGAACGGCAGCGCGGTGCGCAGCCCGGTGGTCGAGGCTCTCGTCGGCCTCGGCTTTGCGGCCAAACAGGCCGAGGAGGCCACCGACAAGGTGCTGGCCACTGACCACGAGGCGACGACATCCAGTGCGCTGCGTGCTGCCCTGTCGCTGCTAGGGAAGTCGAAATGAGCGAATTCGACGATCCGGATGAGCGCGACGTCTCGCCCGCACTGACCGTCGGCGAGGGCGATATCGACGTCAGCCTGCGGCCCCGCTCGTTGCGGGAGTTCATCGGCCAGCCTCGGGTCCGTGAACAGCTGCAACTGGTCATCGAGGGGGCCAAAAACCGCGGCAGCACACCGGATCACATCCTGCTGTCCGGCCCGCCGGGCCTGGGCAAAACGTCGCTGGCGATGATCATCGCCGCCGAGCTGGGGTCGTCGCTGCGGGTGACGTCCGGGCCCGCGTTGGAACGCGCCGGTGACCTGGCCGCGATGCTGTCCAACCTGGTCGAACACGATGTGCTGTTCATCGACGAGATTCACCGCATCGCCCGACCTGCCGAGGAGATGCTCTACCTGGCGATGGAGGACTTCCGGGTCGACGTGGTCGTCGGCAAGGGTCCGGGGGCGACATCGATTCCGCTCGAGGTCGCACCCTTCACCCTGGTTGGCGCGACCACCCGATCCGGCGCGCTGACCGGTCCGCTGCGCGACCGGTTCGGCTTCACCGCGCACATGGATTTCTATGAACCCGCAGAGCTGGAGCGGGTGCTGGCGCGTTCGGCCGGAATTCTGGGCATCGAGTTGGGCGCCGAGGCCGGCGCGGAGATCGCGCGCCGCTCGCGGGGAACGCCGCGGATCGCCAACCGGTTGTTGCGCCGGGTCCGTGACTTCGCCGAGGTGCGCGCCGACGGTGTCATCACCCGCGACGTCGCCAAGTCCGCGCTGGAGGTCTACGACGTCGATGAGCTGGGCCTGGACCGGCTGGACCGGGCGGTGTTGTCGGCGCTGACCCGCAGCTTCGGCGGCGGTCCCGTCGGGGTCTCGACGCTGGCGGTGGCGGTCGGGGAGGAGGCCGCCACGGTAGAGGAAGTGTGCGAACCGTTTCTGGTGCGCGCCGGCATGGTCGCGCGTACCCCGCGCGGCCGGGTGGCCACCGCGCTGGCCTGGACTCACCTGGGTATGACTCCGCCGGTAGGGGCGAGTCAACTGGGGTTGTTCGAGTAACGCGTTGGCGGACCCGCTACGACGATCCATTCGTGCCGTTAGCGCCAGCTAATATGCCGCCGCTGCCACCGGTGCCGCCAGTCCCACCGTTGACGCCGTTACCGCCGTTGCCGCCGAAGCCGACGAACGACGGGGCGAAGGCGCCGTTGGCAATGGCCCCGGCATTGCCGCCGTTGCCGCCGTTGGCAGCCCCGCCGCCGTTGCCGGCGTTGCCGCCGTTCCCGCCGACGCCGATGCTGAGCAGGCCGCCACCATCACCGCCGGCACCGCCGTTGCCGCCAAGTCCAACGACTGTGGCGCCGCCGTCACCGCCGTCGCCGCCGGCGCCCATGCCGATCAGCGCGGCGCCCTGGCCGCCCTGGCCGCCCAGACCGCCGATGCCGCCCACGCTGGCGGCGAACCCGCCGAGGCCGCCGACGCCGCCGGCGCCCAGGCCGACGAGCGCGGCGCCCTGACCGCCCTGGCCGCCCGCGCCCCCGGTGCCGTTGGAAGCGCCACCCATGCCGCCGAAACCGCCGACGCCCGCGCCGATGAGCACAGCGCCGATGCCGCCCTGGCCGCCCTTGCCGGCGACGGCCTCGGCGAAGCCGCCCAGGCCGCCGGAACCGCCCTGGGCGTAGCCGATCACGGCGCTGCTGTCACCGCCGGCGCCGCCGGCGCCGGCGGTGGCGCCGATTGCGGTACCGGCGCCACCGTTGCCACCGTTACCGCCCAGGCTGAACAGTCGACCTCCTGCGGTGCCGCCGGCGCCCCCATCACCGCCGTTGTTGTTGCTAGTTCCGCCGACGCCGCCGTCCCCGCCCAGGCCAAGGAACAGACCGCGCCCGGCGCCGCCGGCGCCGCCGACGCCGCCGATGTCTTCGCTCGATCCACCGGCGCCGCCGGCGCCACCCAGGCCGAAGAGCGAACCGCTGGCGCCGCCGCTGCCGCCGGCCCCACCGTTTCCAAAAGGAGCGAAACCGCCGGGCCCGCCGTTGCCGCCCCAGCCGATCAATGGGGCGTCGCCGCCGACCCCACCCGCACCGCCCGTTCCGGCAGGAACGTCCGTTGGACCCCCGGCACCGCCGGTGCCGCCGTTGCCGACCAGCCAACCGCCGGTGCCACCGGCCCCGCCAGCGGCACCGGCCCCACCGGCGCCGCCGTTGCCGCCATTGCCGATCAGGCCCGCGGAACCACCCGCACCACCGGCCACCCCGGCGGTCGTTTGGGAGAAGCCGTTGCCGCCGTTGCCGAACAGCAGCCCACCGGCACCGCCGTTGGGACTGGCCGCCGTGCCATTCGCGCCGTTGCCGATCAGCGGACGCCCGAACAATGCCTGGGTGGGAGCATTGATCACGCCCAACAGGTTCTGCTCCACCGCTTGTGCCGCTGCGGCGTTGGCCGCCTCGGCGCTCGAGTAGGCCCCACCGGCCGCGTTCAACGTGTGCACGAAGCTCTGATGAAATGCCGCGGCCTGAGCGTTCAGCGACTGATAGTGCTTGGCGTAATCACCGAACACCCTCGCGATAGCCTGCGACACCTCGTCCGCGCCGGCCGCCAGCACCCCGGTGGTGGAGGCCGTTGCCGCCGCGTTTGCCGCACTCAGCGATGTACCGATATTCGCGACATTCTGCGCCGCGCTCGCCAGCATCTCCGGAGCCGCGGTAACAAACGACATCGAACCCTCCCAGTGCCCTATGTGTCACACGCCATACGCCCTGTCGAGCAAGATCCTTCCAAGCGGGGTTGGTCGGCATCTCCCGTCCGATGCGCTTCATATGGCACTCATAGGTGAGCTTGGCGCCGTGGGGTTCTGGCCCCGCAACATGCCTTTCGTCGTCGGCGCGAAGGGGCTGCAGTCGCTTCGTCCGAGGTGGCGTACCTGTGCTGGCCACATCTTCAGCCGACCCCGACCCCACCAGTAGGGGCGAGTCAACCGGGGCTGTTCGAGTAACGCGTTGGCGGACCCGCTACGGCGATCCGTTCGTTCCGTCGGTGCCCCAAATTGCCCCGCCTTTGCCACCGATGCCACCGGCCCCACCGTTGACGCCGTTGCCACCGTTACCGCCGAAGCCGACAAGCGATGGGACCAACAGCCCTGCGGAGTTGCCGCCGTCGCCGCCGTCGGCAGCCATGATGCCGCTGCCGGCGTTGCCGCCGTTACCGCCGAAGCCGATGCTGAGGATGCCGCCGCCTTCGCCGCCCGCACCGCCGTTGCCACCAAATCCGGTAATAGCGGCGCCGCCGTCACCGCCGGCACCACCTGTGCCTATGCCCACGCCCGCGAAGCCTGCGCCACCCGGTGCGCCCGCGGCGGCGGTGCCGCTACCGCCGGCGACACCGCCAGCGCCGGCTGCACCGCCGGCGGCCAGGCCTATGGCCGCGATGCCAATGCCACCCGCCCCGCCAATGCCCCCGCCGAAGGCGCCGCCGCCGTGGCCGCCGGAACCGCCGACGGCCGCACCAATGACCGCAGTGCTAAAACCGGCTCCGCCGCCGATGCCGCCGAAACCGCCGGTTGCCGAGGCGTCGCCGCCGTTGCCGCCGGAACCGCTTTGGGCATAGCCGATCGTGGGGGCCTTGCTGTCACCGCCGGCGCCGCCGTCACCGCCGAAGGATCCGAGTCCGGTAGCGGCACCACCGTCGCCGCCGTTACCTCCCAGGCTAAGCAGCAGACCCAGTCCGGTGCCGCCGGCGCCCCCGTCGCCGCCGCTGCTGCCCGATCCGCCGCCGCCGCCGTGACCGCCCGCGCCGGAGAGTACGCCGCCGCCGCCACCGTTGCCGCCGGCCCCGCCAGTTCCATTCGGCGTATTACCGCCCTGACCGCCGTTGCCGCCCGAGCCGAAGAATTGGGCGTTGCCGCCGGTCCCGCCGGCACCACCCGTTTCGCCAACAGCGTTTGTCGCACCTCCGGGGCCACCGGCGCCGCCGTTGCCGGCTAGGAACCCCCCAAAGCCGCCGGCACCGCCGGCAGCACCAGCCCCACCGGCCCCGCCGTTGCCTCCGTTGCCGATCAGGCCTGCAGAACCACCGGCACCACCAGGGACTCCAGCAGTCGTTTGCGAAAAGCCGTTACCGCCGTTACCGTACAAAATCCCACCGGCTCCGCCATTGGGATTGTTCGCTGTCCCATTCGCGCCATTACCAATCAGCGGACGCCCCAACAACGCTTGGGTGGGCGCATTAATCGCACCCAAGACGTCGCGTTCCAACGCCTGCAACGGTGAAACATTGGCCGCCTCCGCGGCGGCATACGCCCCGCCGGCAGCATTCAACGTTTGCACAAGACTCTGATGAAACTCTGCGGCCTTAGCGCTTAGCGACTGATACTGGTTGCCGTAAGCACTGAACAGCGACGTAATAGCCTGCGAGACCTCATCAGCACCGGCCGCCAGCACCCCGGTTGTGGACGCTGCTGCCGCCCCGTTTGCCGCACCCAGCGATGTACCGATGGTCGCCATATTCTGCGCAGCCGTCGCCAGCATGTCTGGAGCTGCGATCACGAATGACATCAAACCCCTCCAAACACGTCATGTGACCCACGTCACGTGCCCTACACCAAATCACGAAGGTGCGATTGTCGCTGTCAGAAGCCGATCATGGCCTATGACCACCCATCATCCAAGGGCGTGGCAGCACCTCGAAAGTGTGCTGCCCCTCGGGGTTTTCGGACGATCTCGAGCGGGATTGGGCAAGTACGGCTACCTGGGCCACATCAATCACGCAGGCATGCCGTCCGCCTTCCAAACACGTTCTAAGCGGCCGCCTACGAGACGCTCATGCAGCTATGGCGATCCGTTCGTCCCGTTAGCGCCAGCAACTGTGCCGCCGCTGCCGCCTGTGCCGCCGGTCCCACCGTTGATGCCGTTACCGCCGTTGCCGCCGTAGCCGACAAGCGCCGGGGTGAAAGAAGTGGGGCCGGGTATCCCGGCGCTGCCGCCGTTGCCTCCGTTGGCGGGCCCGACGCCGCTGCCGGCATTGCCGCCGTTCCCGCCGAATCCGATGGTGAGGAAGCCGCCACCGTCGCCGCCGGCGCCGCCATTGCCGCCAGTTCCAGCGGCGCCGCTCCCACCGCCGGCACCGCCGTCACCACCGACGCCGACGCCGACGAACGCAATGCCCGGGCCGCCTTGGTCGCCCGCGCCGCCGGTGACGGTGCCGAAGCCGCCGCTGCCGCCGAGACCGCCGACGCCCTTGCCTATGATCGCACTACCGCCGCCGCCGAAGCCGCCCAGGCCGCCGGCGCCGGCGGAGGAGCCACCCGCGAGCCCGGCGCCGCCAACACCCACGCCTACGAGCACACTGCCCGTCCCGCCAACGCTGGCCGGGCCACCGGTGGCGGTGCCGTGGCCACCCATGCCGCTGGTACCGCCCTGGGCGTAGCCGATCGAGGCGCTCGCGTTACCGCCGCTGCCCGCGAAGCCGCCGATGCTGGCGGCGCCGGAGGCGGCACCACCGTCGCCGCCGTTACCGCCCAGGCCAAAGAATTGAGCGCCGCCGGTGCCGCCGTCACCCCCCGGGCCGCCGAAGCCTGAGGCGTCGGTGCTGGAACCGCCGGCGCCGCCGTTACCGCCCAGGCCAAAGAGGAGACCGCTTGCGGTGCCGCCGTTACCCCCGACACCGCCTTCCGTACCCGTGCCGCCGGCCCCACCGTCGCCGCCGACGGCCCCGAGTCCGCTGCCGTTGCCGCCGGCGCCGCCGAAACCGCCGGTCCCGTTAGCTCCAACGGCATCACCGCCGGCACCGCCATTGCCGCCCCGGCCGAACAATGGGGCGTTGCCGCCGGCTCCGCCGGCACCACCCATCCCGAAGGCAGTGTTCGTCGAACCCCCAGGGCCGCCGGCGCCACCGTTGCCCATCAGCCAGCCGCCGGTGCCGCCGGTCCCGCCGGCAGCACCGGCCCCACCGGCACCACCATTGCCGCCGTTGCCGATCAGGCCGGCAGAGCCACCCGCACCACCGGCCACCCCGGCGGTCGTTTGGGAGAAGCCGTTTCCGCCGTTGCCGTACAAAATCCCGCCCGCGCCGCCGTTGGGATTTGTTGCCGTCCCGTTCGCGCCATTACCAATCCACGGTCGCCCGAACAGTGTCTGGGCGGGCGCATTGATCGCGCCCAACAGGTCCTGTTGCAACGCTTGCAACGGCGAGACATTCGCCGCCTCCGCGGCGGCATACGCCCCGCCGGCAGCATTCAACGTTTGCACAAGACTCTGATGAAACTCTGCGGCCTTAGCGCTTAGCGACTGATACTGGTTGCCGTAAGCGCTGAACAGCGACGTAATAGCCTGCGAGACCTCATCAGCACCGGCCGCCAGCACCCCGGTTGTGGACGCTGCTGCCGCCCCGTTTGCCGCACTCAGCGATGTACCGATGCTCGCCATATTCTGCGCAGCCGTCGCCAGCATCTTTGGAGCTGCGATCACAAACGACATCAAACCCCTCCAATCACGTCACGGATACACGTCAGACACCCCAGCTCAATCACCAATGAGCAGTTGTTGAGTACCTGGGACCGAGATAATTTCAGGCGGTCTCCTTCCTGATCCCGTCAGCGACGCGCTCCTCAGCCGCTTGAGACGCTCTCGTTTTCGAACTTGGCGCCGGCACACGCGCGGGCGACCAGGTGTGGTGCTATAACCGCGGGCGCCAGGGTGATTGGGTGGCTCCGATCAGCGTGCAGGCCCGGTGTGCAGGAGCCCGGCCCTTGGTGATCTTGCGGCGAATGCACACGGTAAGAGGCTCGATTCGATCGGGTTGGTCGTTCTCGGGTGGACTCATGTTAGGCCGGTAAGCCGGACGCGGTTAGCAATTCGTCGAGGTCGGTTGAGGTTGTTTGCCGTGCACATGCGTTGGGCTGTGACATCGTGGCCCGGCAGCCGGGTGGTTTGGTCGACGGCGCACCCAGCACGAGTGTCCATGCGGCATCTAGCCTCGGGCGGGGCTGCCGCTGTGGCAGGGCGCGCAGAGTGGTGTCGGAGTGCCGCGGCGGGACCAGCCAACCTCGGCTGGTCGACTCGTTACGCCCGGTTACGGTGATCCGGTCGACCCGTTGGTCCCAAGAATCAAGCCGCCGAGGCCGCCGGTGCCACCATCGCCGCCGTTGATGCCGTTACCGCCATTACCGCCGAAGCCGAATAACGCCGCCTGCGAGGAGCCGTTGGCAGTTACCGCGACGTTGCCGCCATTGCCGCCGTTGGCGGGCCCGGCGCCGTTGCCGGCATTGCTGCCATTGCCGCCCACGCCGATGCCGAGCAGGCTGCCGCCGTCGCCGCCGTCACCGCCGTTGCCGCCAGTTCCAGCGAATGTGTCGCCGCCAGCACCGCCAACGCCGCCGGCGCCCACGCCGAAGATTGCAGCGCCCTGGCCGCCGTGGCCGCCGGCGCCACCGGTGCCGGTGGCGAAGCCGCCGATTCCGCCGGCACCGCCAGCGCCGGCGCCAACAATGGCAGCGGCCTGGCCACCCTGGCCGCCCGCGCCACCGGCGGCGTCGCCTGCACCGCCGATTCCGCCGAAACCGCCGACGGCCATGCCTACCACCGCGGCGCCCACACCGCCCTGGCCACCCACGCCACCGCTGGCGCTGGCGAAGCCACCCATGCCGCCGGCGCCGCCCTGGGAGTAGCCGAATATGACGCCGCTGTCACCGCCGGCGCCACCAGCGCCGCCGATACCGGTGACATCGGTAGCAGCGCCACCGGCGCCACCGGCACCACCCAATGCAAACAGACCCCGTCCGGCCACGCCGCCTGCGCCGCCGTCACCACCGGCCATTGCGCCCGTGCCGCCGACGCCGCCGGCACCGCCCAAGCCAGCGACGAGACCGGCTCCGGTGCCGCCGGTGCCCCCGTCACCGCCGGTCAAGCCAGCCCCGCCGGCCCCGCCGGTGGCGCCGAAGCCCCCGAGTACGCCGCCGGCGCCCCCGGCGCCCCCGATACCGCCGGTTCCAAGGGCAGCACTGCCGCCAGCCCCGCCGTTGCCGCCCCAGCCGAACAAGAGAGCGTTGCCGCCATCCTGCGCTGCGGTCGCCAGCATCTCCGGAACTGCGATAGCGAACGACATCAAACCCCCTCAAACGACCGTGATAAGCCCCACATTTTCGTTGCCACTGCTAATGATCGGTTGTCAATATCCGGATCAGGTTGGCGCGCAGCTTCTCGTGACAGGTCGTCGGATCGCAAACCGGGACATCCGTACCGGTTACATGTGACCCCGTCCGGGTACCCAGGACGGGTGTCTATCGAGGAGATGTCATGAAACATGCGGAAAATGACCGCACCATAGGACTTCACATGCCGCGGTCCCGCGGCATGGTGTCTGGATTAATACTGGTCATCCTGGGTGCCTGGGGTGCGTTGATCCCGTTTGTCGGGCCCCACTTTGATTTCGCCTATACGCCCAACCAGGTATGGACGTGGACCACCCCCCGGGGTTGGCTCGAGGTGCTCCCAGGCGCCGCCACCGCGGCGGGCGGTCTGTTACTGATCGCTTCCCGGAATCGCGTCACCGCCATATTCGGCGGATGGTTGGCGGTCCTCGCCGGTGCTTGGTTCGTCATCGGCGAGGAGGTCGCTCCGCTGTTACGGATCGGATCCGTCGGCGATCCGATCGCAGCAACCGAGCGCAAGCGGGCGTTGCTGGAGGTTTCGTATTTCTCCGGTCTCGGTGCGTTGATCATCTTCGTGGGTGGAATCGCCTTGGCGCGCGTGGCGGTTCGGTTGGCGCGCGATGTCGGACCCTTCACATCTGCAGGAAGCGTGGAGCAGGCGCCGGCATCCGCGCCTTACCTGGACGAGCCATACCCGGACATGGCATCGCCTGAAGCCTCCGATGTTTCTTCGGGGGCGGTCACCCAACCGCGGGTGGAACAGGTCGCATCGCCAGAGCCTGAGCCGCGATTCCGCAGGAGGTTCCGCCGTGAGCGCGAAGGCGCTGCGGCGGGCACACCGAATGCGGCCTATCTACGCTGGCCACACCCGCAGCAGTAGCCACGCGCGATCGCAGCAGCCCGAGCAGTCGCAGGTCGCTGACGTACTTGGCGATGATCGACGCCGAGATGTGTGGAATGTCTTTGTCCGGGCCAATTTTCGCGTCCTGGACCGCCGCGCGGAACCGATCTGTCGGCGCCATCGAACCGCGCACCGGCTTTTCCGGCTTCTGGTAGTTGTGCAGCAGCGTGCGCGTCGAGTGTCAAGTCAAAACGGAATAGGTCTCAAGCGCCAGGCGGCGTCGATCAGCCAGTCGACAAATTCGTCCAACTCGACGCCGTACGGTCCGGGTGGCTACCGCGCTGGCCTGGACTCGTCTGGGCATGACTCCGTCGGCAGGGGTCAGCGGGCTGGGCCAACCGGGGCTGTTCGCGAATAGGGTAGAGGGCGGTGGCGCCCCCTACCCTACGAGGCGCCCACCCAGCTATGAGGATCCGTTCGTCCCATTAGTCCCAAAAAGTATGCCGCCGGTGCCGCCGGTGCCGCCAGCTCCGCCGTTGACGCCGTTGCCGCCGTTACCGCCGAAGCCAATGAACGCTGGGGCGAAGGAGCCATTGGCAATTACCCCGGCATTGCCGCCGTTGCCGCCGTCGGCAGCCTCGGTGCCGCTGCCTGCGTTGCCGCCGTTACCGCCGAATCCGATGCTGAATAGGCCGCCGCCGTCGCCGCCGTCGCCGCCATTACCGCCAGTTCGGCTGGCAGCGCCGCCACCGTCGCCGCCGGCGCCGCCGTCGCCTCGGCCGATGAGCGCGGCGCCCTGGCCGCCGTGGCCGCCATCGCCGCCGATGGCGTTGGAGGTGCTGCCGGTGGTGAAGCCGCCGGCGCCGCCGGCGCCGCCGGTGCCCAGCCCGATGATCGCGGCGCCCTCGCCGCCATTGCCGCCCACGCCACCGACGAAACTGGTGAGGCCGCCAGCGCCGCCGGCGCCGCCGCCGCCCACACCTATGATCGCGGCGCCCGCGCCGCCGTTGCCGCCTGCGCCGCTGATGCCGGCGGAGCTGCCGCCGACGCCACCGGCGCCACCGGCACCGCCCTGGCCGTAGCCCATCGTGACGCCGGCGGAACCGCCGGCACCGCCCGCGCCGCCCGCGCCGCCCGGCCCCACGTTGTTGTCGTTGCCGCCGGTGCCGCCGGCACCGCCCTGGGCGTAGCCGATCGTGGCACCGCCGGCACCGCCGGCGCCACCGACACCGCCGGTGAACCCGGCTGACGAAGTGGCACCGCCGTCGCCGCCGTTGCCGCCGAGGCCAAAGAGTTGACCGCTGCCGACGCCGCCGGCGCCGCCGTGGCCGCCGTTGGCGCTGCTCGTTCCGCCGTCGCCACCGGCACCGCCCAGGCCAACGAGCAGACCGCGCCCGGTGCCGCCAGCGCCCCCGTCGCCGCTGGCACTGGAGCCCGCTCCACCGGCGCCGCCGGCGCCGCCGATGCCCACGAGTCCGGCGCCGTCGCCGCCGATACCGCCGGCGCCGCCAATTCCAAGGGGAGCGTGACCGCCTGCCCCGCCGTGGCCACCCCAGCCGAACAATGGGGCGTTGCCGCCGGCCCCACCAGCACCAGCTGTCTCGCCAAGGGCGATGGTCGCACCTCCGGCGCCACCGGCGCCGCCGTTGCCTAACAGCCAGCCGCCGGTGCCGCCGGCACCAGCGGCGGCGCGAGCCCCGCCGGCACCACCATTGCCGCCGTTGCCGATCAGGCCCGCAGAGCCACCCGAGCCACCAGCCACCCCGGTCGTCGTTTGGGAGAAGCCGTTTCCGCCGTTGCCGTACAAAATCCCGCCCGCGCCGCCGTTGAGATTTTCCGCCGTCCCATTCGCGCCGTTACCAATCAACGGTCGCCCGAACAACGCCTGAGCGGGCGCATTGATTGCGCCCAACAGGTTCTGTTCCAACGCCTGCAACGGCGAGGCATTCGCCGCTTCCGCAGCCGCATACACGCGACCGGCAGAATTCAACGTCTGCACAAACCGGTCTTGAAACGCCGCCGCCTGAGCGCTGAGCGCCTGATACTGCTGCGCGTGCGTGCCGAAGAACGCCGCAATCGCCGCCGACACCTCGTCACCCGCCGCGGGCACCAAGCCCGTCGTGGCCACCGCCGCCGCCGCATTGGCTGCCTGCAGCATCGACCCTAGCCCGGCCACATTCTGCGCGGCCGTCGCCACCATTTCCGGAGCCGCGATCACAAAAGACATCAAACCCCTCCAATCACGTCATGAGGCACGCGTCATGTGCCCTAGATCGACCACAAATGAGCAGTTGTTCGGTACCTGGGGATCGAGATCTTTCTGGCGACCTCCTCGTGGATGATCGGGCGGCCCTTGGTGATCTTGATGCGATTGCGCACGGTGTGAAGGTCGGCTCGATCGGGATCAGTTGGTCTCGGGTGGTCTCGTGTTAGTGCGAGGAAGCCATAGCGGACTGGCAATTCGTCGAGATCGTTTGCCGTGGCGCACGAGTACAAGCCCGCGCCGCGCAGGGGCTTGCGCGACAAGGGCGGTCAGGGCCGATCAGAGCAGCTCGAGCAGTCGCAGGTCGCTGACGTACTTGGCGATGATCGACGCCGAGATGTGTGGAATGTCTTTGTCCGGGCCAATTTTCGCGTCCTGGACCGCCGCGCGGAACCGGTCTGTCGGCGCCATCGAACCGCGCACCGGCTTTTCCGGCTTCTGGTAGTTGTGCAGCAGCGGCAGCAGCGACGCATGGCGCTGCCGTTCGGGGAGGGCGCGCAGTGTCGTCTCGAACCGCTGCAGCCATTCGCCGTAGTCGGCGATCCGCTGAATCGGGCAGCCCGCCTCGATCAGCCAGTCGACGAACTCGTCGAACCCGATGCCGTCGTCGTAGGGGTTCATCACGTGGTAGGTCTGGAACCCGTCGCCGCGCCGGGCGCCTAGGGTAGCGATCGCTTCGGCGATGAATTCGACGGGCAGACCGTCGTAGTGGGCACGCTGCCGGTTGCCGTTGGCATCGAGCTCGTAGAACGAGCCGGGCGCGACGCCGGTGGTTACCAGGCTGAGCACCATCCGGGTGAACATGTCGGGCACGTTGAGCTGGCCGGCATAGGTGGTGTCGGCCAGGATCATGTCGCAGCGGAACACCGACACCGGCAGACCGCAAAGATCGTGGGCCTCCCGCAGCAACACCTCACCGGCCCACTTGCTGTTGGCGTAGCCATTGGCGTAACCGTCGTCGATTTTGCGGGTTGCGCTGATAACCCGAATGTCGGCGTCCTCGGTGAAAGCACCCGGCTCAAGCCCGCCCCCGACGGCGATCGTCGAGGTGTAGCTGTACGGCTTCTGCTTGCTGGTCAGTGCCAACCGGATCAGCTCGGCGGTGCCCAGCGCGTTGGGGCCGAACAGCTGGCTGTACGGCAGCACGTGGTTGACCAGGGCCGCGGGGTCAACGATCACGTCGACGGTGTCGGCCAGCCGCTGCCAGGTGGCACGGTCCAGACCCAGGTCGGCTTCGCCCTTGTCGCCGGCGAGTACCTCCAGATGATCGGCCAGCTGCCGGTAGTGCCGCAGCAATGCCGGGTCACCGCTGTCGAAGATCTTGTCCAGCCGTGCTCGCGCCTCTTCATCCGACTTGCCCCGCACCAGGCAAATCACCTTGCCGTCGACCAGGTCCATCCGCTCCAGCCAGTCCAAAGCCAAGTAGCGGCCCAGGAAGCCGGTGGCGCCGGTGAGCAGGACGGTGTGCACCTGGTCGTTCGGGGCTGGCAGGTTCGGTGCGGCGGCCAGGGTCGCGGCGTCGATGAACTTATCCAGCGTGAGGTCACTGGCGTGCACCTCGCGGGCTTCGCGACCGTGCACCGAGGCGAAGGTGGGCCGCTTGGCGCCAGGCTCGCGCTCGGCCTCGATGTAGTCGGCCAGCGCCTGCAGGTCGCTTGCCGGGCTGACGATCGCACCGACCGGCACGTCGACGCCGAAGATCTCGTGCAGCAGGTTGGCAAAGGACAGCGCCGACAGCGAGTCACCGCCCAAATCGGTGAAGTGAGCGTCGGGCTGCAGGTCAGCCGCCGCCGCGCCGAGCAGCGCCGCCGCCGCGCGGCACAGTGTTTCGAGTGCCGGTGCCTGCGCACCGCTTTGCCGCAGCGCGCGCAGCTCGTTTGCCTGGCTGTTGGCCAGCTCAACGTAGAGCTGCTCCAGCCGCTCGCCATAATGCTTCTTGGCTTGCGGTCGGGCCAGCTTGCGGATGCCGGTGAGCAAACCGTTCTCCAGGGTCCACGGCGTGGTCTCGATAATGAAGTCGCGCGGGATCTCATACGACTGCAGGCCGGCCGCCTTGGCGACCTCTTGCAGCGACTCGCTGATCAGTGGCTTCAGCTCCGCGACGCTGTGGTGAGCCAGTGCCTCTTCGGTGGGGACGATCACCGCCAGCAGGTAAGCCCGGGCGCTGTTGCCGTAGACGAAGACCTGGCGAACCAGCGGGCTGTCGCCGAAAACGGCCTCCAGCTTTGAAACTGTGACGAACTCACCCTGCGACAGCTTCAACACGTTGTTGCGGCGGTCGAGGTAGACGAACTGCTCGGGCCCGATCTGGGCCATCACGTCGCCGGTGCGGTAGAAGCCGTCGGCATCGAACACCTCGGCAGTCACTTCCGGGCGCTTGTAGTAGCCGGGGAACAGGCTCTGCGTCTTGACCAGCAGCTCGCCCCGCGGATAGGGCTGGTCGGTCAGGAAGTAGCCCAGGTCGGGCACGTCGACGAGCTTGTAGTCGATGACCGAGGGGCGCCGGATCTGGTCATCGATCAAGACCATGCCCGCCTCGGTAGAGCCGTAGCCCTCGACCAGATGCATGTCGAGCAGGGACTCGACCCACGCCTTCATCTCTGCCGAGATCGGCGCGGAACCCGTCAGCGCCGAGACGAAGCGCCCGCCGAGAACGTCGTCGCGCACCTCTCGCTTCACCTGGTCTTCAATGTCGACAGCGGCCGCCCGATCGCTCTCGTCGGGCAAGCGACGGTCGACCTCGCTCTGGAACTGCTGGAACACCATGTCCCAGACGCGTGGCACAAAGCTCAACTCAGTCGGCCGCACCAGCGCGAGGTCTTCGAATAAAGTCGACAGGTCGCTCTTGGCCACGAAATATGCGGTGCCGCCGTTGGACAGCGTCCCGTAGAGCACCTGGCGTCCCATGACGTGGCTCATCGGCATGAAGTTCAGCGTGATCGACGGCTGCACAGTCGGCTCGAACCAGGCGCTTGACCTGCGCCAAAAGTTCACTACGCGGTTTTGGGGATACATGGCGCCCTTGGGTGCGCCGGTGCTGCCGGAGGTGTAGATCAGCAACGCGAGGGCGTCGTCGGACCGATCGGCGGCTGCTGCGCGTGGCAGCGCCTTCCCGCGCTCGATCACCTCGGCAAGGGTAACCACGGTGACGCCGGTGTCGGCCAACCGTGCGCGGGCTGCTTCGAGGACTTCGCGCTGCTCGTCAACCTCGGGGCGGTAATCGAACACGACCAGCCGAGCGGGAGCGTGACCAGTCAGCACCAAGTCGGCGGCGTCCGCCAGGCTGTCGATGCTTGCCGCGATCAGTGTTGGCTCGGTCTCGGCAACGATGGGTCGCAGTTGGGCGGGCGCCGCACTGGTCTGTAATGGAACCGACACCGCGCCGAGCTGTACCAGCGCGATGTCGATCGTTGTGTAGTCAACGCTGTTGAAGCCCAGCACGCACACCCGATCACCGGACCGGACGGTCTGGCGCAACGCCGTGGCGCAGGCGCCGGCGCGGTCGCACAGCTCGCGGTAGGTAAGGGTCTCGAACTTCGGCATGAGCTGAAGCACTGTGCGGCCGGTGTTGGCGGTGGCGAGTTGGACTGCACGCTGGCCGAGCGCCGGGCGATCAGCATAGGCCTCCATGATCGTGCGAATGATCTGCGGTAGCGGGATCCCCGGTTGGCTGATTGCCTGTGCGATCGATTCGTCGGGCTTCGCGGCGGCGAACTGCTCGTCGTTGGTGTAAAGCTCCTCGATGCGGCGTGCGAGCCGCTCCTCACGGGTGGTCGACATGGCAGATCCCTTGAATGACGAAGAATTTAGAACCCGCGCGACGCTGCGCTGATGGGTAAAACGTTAGTAACAGTAACTATCTTCCGGAAGAGAAGCCAGCTGTGAGATGCGTTACGCGCGGGCTAGCGGCGCGAATCCTCCGGATCGAGCATGTCCAGCAGCCGCTGCATGGTGGCGCACATGTGCGCGAAATCCGCAGAGCCCAGCAATTCCGACCATCGCGCCTCGATATCCGCCACCCGGTTGCCTGCGTCGGCGAGCAGGGCACGTCCGCGATCGGTGAGTTCGATGAGCTTGGCGCGCCCATCCTGTGGGTCGGGCCTGCGGGTCAGGTATCCAAGCGCGACCAGGTCGTTCACCAACTCCGAGGTTGCTGCGAGACTGAGCTGCGCCCGTGAGGCGAGCTCGGTCAGCCTGATGCTCCCGGTTCGAATGTTGCCGAAAATTTGCAGATGGGTGTCACGGATGTCGCCGTACCCTCGCTCCGCGCGAGGCGCGGCCAAGTCTCGGCGAAATTCCCTGATAAGTCTCACCAATAACTGACCGACGGCCTGCCGATCCGTCGGCAACTTCATTGACTCCTCTGCCATGGAGAGAGAAGATACTACGGAAGGCGAAGTTTCGGGTTCCGAAGTAATTTCCGAGGAGTTAGTGATGGCCAAGTTGACGGATGAGTTTGTCCCCACCACGTTGGGTCGCCTGCACGTGCTGCGGCGGGGGAGTGGACCGGCCACAATCCTTTGGCACAGCTTGTTCATCGACTCCCGTTCCTGGCTGCCAGTGATTGACGCGCTCGGCGAGCTGGCGTCCGATCGCACGGTGGTTGCGATCGACGGACCGTAGCACGGAATGAGTGACCCGACCACCCGCGACTTCACCTTCGACGAATGCGCTCAGGCCGCTGCCGACGTCTTAGATGGCATCGGCATCGGCGAGCCGGTCGACTGGGTCGGCAACGCCTGGGGCGGACATATCGGCATCCTGCTGGCCGCCACCCAACCGCACCGAATACGCACGCTGACCACGATCGGCACTCCGGTACCCGGGTTGACCATGCGATTCCGCGTGACGAAGGGCTGGCCGCTGGTAGCGCTTTACCGACTGGCCGGACCGACCCAATTTGTGTGCAGTCGGCTTTCCGATGCCCTGATGGGACAGGACGCCTCCGAAGAAGTCATCGACGCCTTCCGACAAGCCGACCGGCGCGGGATGTATCACGCGATGCGCTCGATGATGCTCAAGCGGCCGAGCCTGCAGGACCGGCTGCCGCACATCGGCGCCCCAACCTTGATGCTGGCCGCTCACGACGACGACGAAGGCTGGCCTCTGCACGAGGCCGAGGCTGCCTGCGCCACCATGCACAACGCGCGTGCGGACGCGGTGTTGGGTGGCGGTCGAGTGGCGCCACTGTTGGTGGACGCGAGAGTGGTCGCGCAAACTCTGGTCGACTTCTGGGCTGCACCGCGACATTGACACCAGGCACAAGACTCGCCGCTGGGGGTGTGCGTGGTTTGAGCCTGGGCGTGGGCGTCAGAGTTCGGCCAGAATCCCGGCCAAAACCTCCAGGCCTTCGAGAAGCAGTTCGTCACCGATCGTCAGCGGGGGCAGCAGCCGGATGATGTTGCCGAACATGCCGCACGTCAGCACGATGACGCCGGCGGCGTGAGCCGTATTCGCCAGCTTGAACGTCAGCTCGGGGTCGGGGTCGGCCGTTCCGGACTTCACCAGCTCGATGGCGATCATGGCGCCGCGGCCCCGCACGTCCCCAATGCGGTCGTCGGTGGCCTGCAGCCGCAGCAATGGTTCGGTCAGCAGTCGTTCGATCTGCAGCGCCCGCTCGACTAGACCGTCGCGTTCGATGGTTTCCAGGGCTGCGAGGGCGGCCGCACAGGCCACCGGGTTGCCGCCGAAAGTGCCGCCGAGGCCTCCGACGTGCGGGGCGTCCATAATCTCGGCCCGTCCGGTCACCGCAGAGAGCGGCAATCCGCCGGCGATGCCCTTAGCCGTGCAGATCAGGTCGGGCTCGATCCCTTCGTGGTCGCAGGCGAACATCGATCCGGTGCGGGCGAATCCGGTTTGCACCTCGTCGGCGATGAACACCACGTCGTTGTCGCGGCACCAGCGCAGCAGCGCGGGCAGGAAACCTTGGGCCGGAACGATGAAACCGCCTTCGCCCTGGATCGGCTCGATGATCACGGCGGCGAGGTTTTGCGCGCCTACTTGCTTCTCGATCACGCTGATGGCACGCGCCGCGGCCAGCTCGCCGTCGGTGGCCAGGTCTTTGTCGAGGAAGCCGTCGCGATACGGGTAGGACAGCGGCGCCCGGTAAATCTCCGGGGCGAACGGACCGAAGCCGCTCTTGTAAGGCATGGACTTCGCGGTGAGCGCCATCGTCAGGTTGGTGCGGCCGTGGTATGCGTGGTCGAACGCGACGACGGCGGCCTTGCGGGTGTATGAGCGCGCGACCTTGATAGAGCTCTCGACCGCCTCGGCACCGGAGTTGAACAGCACGGAACGCTTCTCGCCGGAGCCGGGGGTGATCCGATTGAGGTGTTCGGCGACGGCGACATACGGCTCGTAGGGATTCACCATGAAGCAGGTGTGGGTGAATTCGGCGACCTGGGCGCGCACCGCGTCCACCACACGCGGTGCCGAGTTGCCGATGGTGGTAACCGCGATGCCGGACCCCAGGTCGATCAGCCGGTTCCCATCGACGTCTTCGACGATGCCGCCGCCGGCGCGGGCTACGAACACCGGCATGGTGACCCCAACGCCGTGGGACACCGCCGCCGCCCGGCGCTTGTTCAGCTCCACCGACGCGGGACCCGGGATTTCTGTGACCAGGTGGCGACTCTGTTCGAGGCTGGCCACCGATCCTCCTTCCGCTCCGCAGCGGTCACGTCGCGGATAAAGCGTAGCCGGTCGGTTTGCCAGTCGCGGTGCTGGCAGACTGGACCGTTACGAGCAGCGCGATACCGATACGTATGACACACGAAAGACAGTGGTGATGGAGAGCTTCGTCTTGTTCTTGCCGTTCCTGCTCATCATGGGTGGGTTCATGTACTTCGCGTCGCGGCGCCAGCGGCGCGCGATGCAAGCGACGATCGACCTGCACGACTCGCTGCAGCCGGGCGACCAGGTGCACACCACTTCGGGTCTGGAAGCCACCGTGGTCGGTATCGCTGAAGACACCGTCGACCTCGAGATCGCACCGGGCGTCGTAACCACGTGGATGAAGCTGGCGGTACGCGACCGGATCGCTCCGGATGAAGACGAGGATCTGGATGCCGATCTCGACGAGGAGGACGAAGACAGCGACGACGAGAGCCGCGCGACCAAAGATTCCTGACACTAGGCTCTGTCGGGGGCTTCTCGGCGACCTCTGTCGGCAGCACGAACCGATTTTCAAGGAGATATAAGGAACGTGGCATCGTCTTCGGCGCCGGTGCAACCTGCCCGCTACCTGTCGGTGTTCCTGCTCATGCTCGTCGGCGTCTACCTGCTGGTGTTTCTCACCGGGGACAAGAAGGCCGCCCCCAAACTGGGTATCGACCTGCAGGGCGGCACCCGCGTGACGCTGACCGCGCGTACTCCGGACGGCTCGCGGCCAAGCCGCGAGGCGTTGGCGCAAGCACAACAGATCATCAACGCGCGCGTCAACGGGCTGGGGGTTTCGGGTTCCGAGGTCGTCGTGGATGGCGACAACCTGGTCATCACGGTTCCCGGAAGCAGCGGCAATGAGGCCCGCAACCTGGGACAAACCGCACGCCTGTACATCCGGCCGGTACTCAACTCGATGCCGGCGCAGCCCGCCCAGGAGGAACCGAAGCCCACGCCCCAGCCGCCCGCCGAAACACCACCTGGCGCCCCGCCGCCCGCGGGTCCTCCCGGCGCCGAACCGGGCGCGCTGGCGCCTGGCAAGCCGGGCGCCCAACCGCGGCCCTACCCGCAGGAACCCGCGCCGTCACCAAGCCCAGCACCCAGTCCAGCGCCCGCGCCGGCTCCGACGGGGGCGCCGTCGCCAGAGACGCCGCCCACCGAGCAGCCCGCGCCGCCCGACCCGCGCAAGGATCTCGCCGAGCGGATCGCGCAGGAGAAGAAGTGGCGGCAGAGCACCAGCCAGTACATCCAGATGGTGGCCCTGCAATTCGAGGCCACCCGATGCGACAAAGACGACATCCTGGCCGGCAACGACGACCCGAAGCTGCCCCTGGTGACCTGCTCCACCGACCACAAGACCGCCTACCTGCTGGCGCCGTCAATCATCAGCGGTGACCAGATTCAAGACGCCACTTCGGGTATGGATCAGCGCGGCATCGGCTACATCGTCGACCTGCAGTTCAAGAGCGGAGCGGCAACCGTGTGGGCCGACTACACCGCCGCCCACGTCGGCACCCAAACGGCGTTCACGCTGGACTCGCAGATCGTCAGCGCACCCGTCATCAACGAAGCTATCCCCGGCGGGCGGACCCAGATCAGCGGTGGCGACCCGCCGTTCACGGCGGCAACCGCACGCCAGCTCGCCAACGTCCTGAAATACGGGTCGCTGCCGCTGTCCTTCGAATCATCGGAAGCCCAAACTGTTTCGGCGACTTTGGGTTTGACCTCGCTACGGGCCGGGTTGATCGCCGGGTCCATCGGTCTGGCCCTGGTGCTGGTGTATTCGTTGCTGTACTACCGGGTGCTGGGACTGCTCACGGCGTTGTCGTTAGTCGCTTCCGGCGCAATGGTTTTCGCGATCCTGGTGCTGCTGGGACGATATATCAACTACACCCTGGACCTGGCGGGTATCGCGGGTCTAATCATCGGTATCGGCACCACCGCCGACTCGTTCGTGGTGTTCTTCGAACGCATCAAAGACGAGATCCGCGAAGGCCGTTCGTTCCGTTCGGCGGTGCCGCGCGGGTGGGTACGGGCGCGCAAGACGATCGTGTCGGGTAACGCCGTCACCTTCCTGGCCGCTGCTGTGCTGTACTTCCTGGCGATCGGCCAGGTGAAGGGTTTTGCGTTCACCTTGGGGCTGACCACGATCCTGGACCTCGTGGTGGTGTTCCTGGTGACGTGGCCGCTGGTATACCTGGCGTCCAAGTCTGCGAGGCTCGCGAAGCCGGCCTACAACGGCCTGGGAGCTGTTCAGCAAGTAGCACGCGAACGCCGCGCCGTGGCTCGTGCGGGGGCAGCAAAGACGGGACAGGGATAACGCGATGGCGTCGAAGGCTAAAACCGACAAAGCCACCCAGGCGGTCGAACCGACCGAAACCGCGGTGCAGCTGACCGACAGCGACACCTCCACGGACACCGCCGTGACGCTGCCGCACCACAGCTTCCTCTCGCGGCTCTACACCGGCACGGGCGCGTTCGAGGTGGTGGGGCGTCGCAAGCTCTGGTTCGGCATCAGCGGTGCGATCATCGCGATCGCCATCCTGTCGATCGTCATTCGCGGCTTCAGCTTCGGGATCGACTTCAAGGGCGGCACTACGGTGCAGTTCCCGCACGGCGATATTGGGGTCGCGCAGGTCGAAGACGTTTTCAAGAAGACCATCGGCAGCGAACCCGAATCGGTGGTCATCGTCGGTGCGGGCGCCTCGTCAACGGTGCAGATTCGTTCGGAAACCCTGTCCAACGACGAGACGGCGAAACTGCGCAACGCCTTGTTCGACGCGTTTCAGCCCAAAGGCACTGACGGCAAGCCCAGCAAGCAGGCCATCAGCGATTCGGCGGTTTCGGAGACCTGGGGCGGCCAGATCACCAAGAAGGCGGTCATCGCGCTGGTGGTGTTCCTGGTGCTTGTCGCGCTCTACATCACCGTGCGCTACGAGCGGTATATGACCATGGCCGCGCTCGCGGCCATGGTCTTCGATCTGACGGTCACCGCGGGCGTGTATTCGCTGGTGGGCTTCGAGGTCTCCCCGGCCACGGTCATCGGATTGCTGACCATCCTCGGTTTCTCCCTTTACGACACCGTGATCGTCTTCGACAAGGTCGAGGAGAACACCAACGGCTTCCAGCACACCACCCGGCGCACCTTCGCCGAGTGGGCCAACCTGGCGGTCAACCAGACGTTCATGCGCTCCATCAACACCAGCCTGATCTCGGTGCTGCCGGTGCTGTCGCTGATGGTGGTTGCGGTGTGGCTGCTGGGCGTGGGCACCCTGAAGGACTTGGCCCTGGTGCAGTTGATCGGCATCATCGTGGGCACCTATTCATCGATCTTCTTCGCGACGCCGCTACTGGTCACGCTGCGGGAGCGCACGGATCTGGTACGCGCGCATAACCGCCGGGTAGTCAGGCGGCGCAAGACGGGTTCGTCGGCCTCCGATGCCACCACCGAGGAGCCGGAGGCCGCCGCCGGGGCGGCCCCCCAGACCGAAACGCCGCCCAGCAAGCCGGCGGCGACGAACAAGCCCGCGCCGGGTGCGCGGCCGGTGCGACCCACCGGCACCCGCCGTCCGACCGGCAAACGAAACGCCGGCCGCCGGTAGTCGCGATGGCCACCCGGTGTCGGTTGCGGGGTGCCCCGCAAGCCCTGGCGGGTGTTGGTCTGGCGGCGACGCTGGCGGTATCCATGCTGACCGCATGTTCGGGTAGCGCCGCGGGCCAGATCGACTACGTGGTCGACGGCACGTTGTCCACTTACAACACCAACACCGTCATCGGGGCCGCATCTGCCGGAGCGCAGGCATTTGCGCGCACGCTCAGCGGGTTCGGTTACCACGGACCAGATGGCCAGGTGGTCGCCGACCACGATTTCGGAACCATCTCGGTGGTGGGCGGGGCGCCCTTGGTGCTCGACTATCAAATCGCCGACAACGCAATTTATTCCGACGGCAAGCAGGTGACCTGCGACGACCTGGTGCTAACCTGGGCCGCCCAGTCCGGGCGCTTTCCCGGCTTCGACGCCGCGACACAGGCCGGCTACATCGACATCGCCAACATCGAATGCATGCCGGGGCAGAAGAAGGCCCGAGTGTCGTTCATCCCGGACCGCAGCGTCGTCGACTACACCCAATTGTTCACCGCGACATCGCTGATGCCGTCGCACGTGATCGCAGACACGCTGGGCATCGATGTCACCACGGCGCTGCTGACCAACAAGGCGCCCTTGGTGGAACAGATTGCGCGACTGTGGAATACCACCTGGGACCTCAAGCCGGGCCTCAAACCCGACGAAGTCCGCAAACGCTTTCCCTCGTCGGGCCCGTACCGGATCGACTCCGTGTTGGACGGAGGTGCGGTGGTGCTCGTCGCCAACGACCGTTGGTGGGGCGCAAGGGCGATCACCAAACGGATCACCGTATGGCCGCAGGGAGCCGATATCCAAGATCGGGTCAACAACCGCAAAGTGGACGTGGTCGACGTCGCCGCGGGGTCGTCGGGGGCGCTGGCCACGCCGGATAACTATCAGCGCAGTGACTCGCCCTCGGCGGGAATCGAGCAGCTGATCTTCGCTCCGCGGGGACCGCTGGCCGATGTCCGCAACCGCCGCGCGCTCGCGCTGTGCACGCCACGGGACGCGATCGCGCGGGACGCCGGGGTGGCAATCGCCAACTCGCGGTTGAGCCCGGCCACCGAGGACGCCGTCGCCTCCGCGGACGGCGTGACCGAGGCCGGTCCATTCAACAAGGCCGATCCGGCCGCCGCCCGCGATGCACTGGGCGGCGCGCCCCTGACGGTGCGCATGGGCTACCGGGGGCCCAACGCGCGCTTGGCGGCCACCATCGGGGCCATCGCCAAGTCGTGCGCCCCGGCCGGAATCACCGTTTCCGATGTGACTCTGGATACATCGGGACCCCAGGCGATCAGGGACGGCAAGATCGACGTCCTGATTGCCAGCACCGGCGGAGCCGCCGGTAGCGGATCCACCGGATCGTCGGCGATGGATGCCTATGACCTGCACAGCGGCAACGGAAACAACCTGTCGGGCTATGCGAACCCTCAGGTGGACAGCATCATTGGCGCGCTGGCGGTGTCCGCCGACCCCGCTGAGCGTGTCAGGTTGCTTGCCGATGCCGCGCCGGTACTCTGGGCGGAGATGCCAACGTTGCCGTTGTACCGGCAGCAGCGGACGTTGCTGACGTCGAAAAAGATGTATGCCGTGAGCAGGAACCCGACTCGTTGGGGAGCGGGTTGGAACATGGACCGATGGGCGCTAATGCAATGAGGTTGCAGTGACAACAGTCAGGGGGAGCGCCCCCGTTGCCGACGTGATCGCGTCGCTGACCCGGGATGTCGCCGATTTCCCCAAGCCCGGTATCCAGTTCAAAGACCTCACCCCGCTGTTCGCCGACCGCGAAGCGATGTCGGCGGTAATCGACGCGCTGGCCGACGTCGCATCCGGTGCCGATCTGGTAGCCGGCATCGACTCTCGCGGTCTGTTGGTGGCGGCGGCCATTGCCGCGCGGCTCGGCACCGGCATGGTGGCCATCCGCAAGAGCGGCAAGCTGCCTCCGCCGGTGCTCAGCGAGGACTACGACATGGAATATGGCTCCGCCACCATGGAGATTCCCGCAGACAGTCTCGAGTTGCGCGACCGCAGGGTCGTGATCGTTGACGACGTGTTAGCCACCGGAGGCACTCTCGGCGCCGCCACCAGGTTGTTGGAACGCACCGGTGCCAACGTGACCGCCGCAGCCGTGATCATGGAATTCACCGCGCTGGGTGGTCGCGAGGCAATCGCGCCGCTGCCGCTGCACAGCCTGAGCAAGGTCTAGCTCGCGGGCTTTCGCGATATCCTCGAGGCCGGAGGTGACGAGCGTGGCGGATGATCAGAGTTCGACGCAAGCCGTTGCGCCGCCACCTAGTGAAGCCGCCCCAGTGCCCGTCGAGCCGGTTATCGAAACGCCCGAGCCGCCGGTAGAGACCCTCAAGACCACCAGCAGCGCGTCTCGCCGCGTCCGGGCCCGGCTGGCCCGGCGGATGACCGCCCGGAGCGGAGCCATCAATCCGGTGCTCGAGCCGCTGGTGGCGGTGCACCGGGAGATCTATCCCAAGGCCGACCTTTCGATGGTGCAGCGCGCCTTCGAGGTCGCCGACCAACGGCACGCCAGCCAATTGCGACACTCCGGTGACCCCTACATCACCCATCCGCTGGCGGTGGCCAACATTCTCGCCGAGTTGGGCATGGACACTACGACTTTGGTGGCCGCGTTGCTGCACGACACGGTCGAGGACACCGGTTACACGCTGGAGGCGTTGTCCGAGGAATTCGGCGAGGAAGTCGGCCATCTCGTCGACGGGGTGACCAAGCTGGACCGAGTGGTGCTGGGCAGCGCCGCCGAGGGCGAGACGATCCGCAAGATGATCACCGCGATGGCCCGCGATCCACGAGTGCTGGTGATCAAGGTGGCCGACCGACTGCACAACATGCGCACCATGCGCTTCCTGCCGCCGGAGAAGCAGGCCCGCAAGGCCCGCGAGACGTTGGAAGTCATTGCGCCCCTTGCGCATCGGCTGGGCATGGCCAGCGTCAAGTGGGAGCTGGAAGACCTGTCGTTCGCGATCCTGCACCCCAAGAAGTATGAGGAGATCGTGCGCCTGGTCGCCGGCCGCGCGCCGTCCCGCGACACCTATCTGGCCAAGGTCCGCGCCGAGATCATTGCCACCCTGAGCGCGTCGAAAATCAAAGCGACCGTGGAGGGTCGGCCCAAGCACTACTGGTCGATCTATCAGAAGATGATCGTCAAGGGGCGCGATTTCGACGACATCCACGACCTGGTCGGCATTCGCATCCTGTGCGACGAGATCCGGGACTGCTATGCCGCTGTAGGGGTGGTGCATTCGCTGTGGCAGCCGATGGCCGGGCGGTTCAAGGACTACATCGCCCAGCCCAGATACGGTGTGTACCAGTCACTGCACACCACGGTGGTGGGGCCGGAGGGCAAGCCGCTGGAGGTGCAGATCCGTACCCGGGACATGCACCGCACCGCGGAATACGGCATCGCCGCGCACTGGCGCTACAAAGAAGCCAAGGGCCGCAACGGCGTTCTGCATCCGCATGCCGCCGCCGAGATCGACGACATGGCGTGGATGCGTCAGCTGCTCGACTGGCAACGGGAGGCCGCCGACCCCGGCGAGTTCCTGGAATCGTTGCGTTACGACCTCGCAGTGCAAGAGATTTTCGTGTTCACGCCCAAGGGTGACGTGATCACGCTGCCGACAGGTTCGACGCCGGTGGACTTCGCCTACGCGGTGCACACCGAAGTCGGCCACCGCTGCATCGGCGCCAGGGTCAACGGGCGTCTGGTGGCGCTGGAACGCAAGCTCGAAAACGGGGAAGTTGTCGAGGTTTTCACCTCCAAGGCGCCCAATGCCGGGCCGTCCCGCGACTGGCAGCAGTTCGTGGTGTCGCCGCGGGCCAAGACGAAGATCCGGCAGTGGTTCGCCAAGGAGCGGCGTGAGGAGGCGCTGGAGACCGGCAAGGACGCGATGGCCCGCGAAGTCCGGCGCGGCGGACTTCCGTTGCAGCGCTTGGTGAATGGCGAATCCATGGCGGCGGTGGCCCGCGAGCTGCACTACGCCGACGTGTCTGCGCTGTACACCGCGATCGGTGAGGGCCATGTTTCCGCCCGTCATGCCGTGCAGCGGCTGCTGGCCGAACTCGGTGGCATCGACCAGGCCGAGGAGGAACTCGCCGAGCGGTCCACGCCGACGACGATGCTGCGCCGCACCCGCAGCACCGACGACGTCGGGGTGTCGGTCCCCGGCGCCCCTGGCGTGCTGACCAAGCTGGCCAAGTGCTGCACGCCGGTGCCCGGCGACGCGATCATGGGGTTCGTCACCCGCGGCGGCGGGGTCAGTGTGCACCGCACCGACTGCACCAACGCCGCCTCCCTGCAGCAGCAGGCCGAGCGCATCATCGAGGTGCTGTGGGCGCCGTCGCCGTCGTCGGTGTTCCTGGTGGCGATCCAGGTGGAGGCGCTGGACCGACACCGGCTGCTGTCGGACGTGACGCGGGTGCTGGCCGACGAGAAGGTCAACATCCTGTCCGCATCCGTCACCACCTCGGGGGACCGGGTGGCGATCAGCCGGTTCACCTTCGAGATGGGTGACCCCAAGCACCTGGGGCATCTGCTCAACGTGGTGCGCAACGTCGAAGGCGTCTACGACGTCTACCGCGTGACGTCGGCGGCATAACGTTCCCGACTTTCCCGGCGAGCAGACGCGAAAGTCCCCATTTTCGTGCCGAAAATGGGGCTTTCGCGTCTGCTCGGCCGGGCCTACGAGGCGCCGATTCCGCCAGTTCCGGCGGTGCCGCCGGTGCCGCCAAAGATGCCGTCGGGGGGGCCGCCGCTGCCACCGCCGCCGCCGATGCCACCGGGGATGATCAGGTCCCCGGAGAATTTGGTGCCGCCGTCTCCGCCGCTGCCACCGGTGCCTCCGGTGCCGCCGGGGCCGCCGAAAGGCGGTACGTTGGCGCCGATGCCTCCGGTGCCTCCGGTGCCGCCATTGCCTCCGTTGCCGCCGCCGGCGTTTCCGCCGCCGCCGTCACCGCCGACGCCGCCCAGGCCGCCTTTACCCCCACCCGATAGGGGGTTGGCACCGCCGGTGCCCCCGGCACCGCCGTTGCCGCCGTTGCCGCCCTTGCCGAAGCCGCCGTAGCCGCCTTGGCCGCCGGGACCGCCCCAGCCGCCGTCGCCGCCAGTTACGTTGATGGCCGAGGTGCCGCCGGCACCGCCGTTGCCGCCGTTGCCGCCAGTGCTGCCCCAGCCGCCGGCGCCGGCGGCCCCGCCGGTGCCGCCAGTCGGGTATTCGATGATCGCCTTGCCGCCGTTGCCGCCGTGGCCGCCGTTGCCGCCGACGCCGCTGGATGCGCTGGCGCCGGTAGCGCCGGTGGTGGAGCCGGCGCCGCCCGCGCCGCCATCACCGCCCCAGCCGGCCCAGCCGCCGTCGCCGCCGAAGCCGCCCCGACCAGGGGGCTGATTCGGGTGAGCGGCGCCGCCATGGCCGCCGTGGCCGCCGTCGCCGCCGTTGCCGCCGACTCCACCAGTGCCGCCGTCCCCACCAGCGCCTTGACCGCCGGCCTTGCCCGCCGGCGCGGCGCCGCCGGCCCCACCGGCGCCGCCGGTGCCGCCGGTCCCGCCCTTGCCACCGTCCTCGCCGCGCTGGGCGTCGCCGCCGTCGCCAACGCCAGGCGACGCCCCGTTGCCGCCGTTGGCACCGGTGGCGCCCTTGCCGCCGGTGCCGCCGGTGCCGCCGGCCCCGCCGTCCCCACCGTCGCCGGCGAAGATTCCGCCCGTGCCGCCGGTCCCGCCGACCCCACCTTGTCCGCCGGTGTCGGCGGGCGTGGTAGGTGAAGCTGGGGTGGCGCCGGTGCCGCCGGTGCCGCCGGTGCCGCCCTTGCCGCCGTTGCCAACCCAGCCGCCGTCTCCGCCGTTGCCGCCAGCCCCACCGGTGCCGCTCGCGGTGGCGGCGTCAGCGCCCTTGCCACCGTTGCCGCCGTTGCCGCCGGAGCCGACGATGTCGCCGGCCGCGCCGGTCGCGCCGGTGCTAGACCCGCCGCCGCCGAGCCCGCCGGCGCCACCCGTGCCCGGGTTGCCGCCGCTGCCTCCGTTGCCGCCGGCGCCATCGTTGAGACTCATCGTTCCGGTTGCGCCGTTGCCGCCGTTGCCGGCGACTCCGCCGGTTCCGCCTTTGCCACCGGCCCCGCCGGCGCCGTCACTAGCTTGCACGCCGGCGCCAGCCTTCGAAAAACCGCCGGCCCCACCGTTGCCGCCGGTCCCGCCCGGGCCGCCTTCGCCGCCGTCGCCGCCGGCGTGGCCGTCGGCGCCCAGCGTCGAGGCGGGGGCGCCGTCGGCGCCTTTGCCGCCAGTGCCGCCGATGCCGCCGGTGCCGCCCGTCCCGCCCACCCCGCCGTTGCCGGCCAGGGCTCCGCCCGACCCACCGGCCCCGCCGTTACCGCCGGGAGCGCCGATGTCGCCGACCTGACCGGGCGCGCCCGGTTGGTCACCGGCCTCGCCTGTGACGCCGGTGCTGCCAGTTCCGCCCATACCACCGGCGCCGCCGTTGCCGACCAGGCCGCCGTTGCCGCCCTTGCCGCCGTCCCCGCCTTCCTGCTCGTCGAAGAAGCCGTCGCCGCCCTTGCCGCCGTCGCCGCCATTGCCGCCGCTGATCGGGGTGTCTCCGGCGGCGCCGGTCGCGCCGGTGCTGGAGCCGGAACCTCCGACGCCACCGGCGCCACCCTTACCGGGGTTGCCGCCATTGCCGCCGTCACCGCCGACGCCGCCGAGGATATTGTCGCCGCCTCGGCCGCCGTCACCGCCGACGCCACCGGCCCCGCCATCACCGCCGTCGCCGCCGGCGCCTTGGCTGCCGGCCTTGCCCGCTGACGCGGCGCCGCCGGCCCCGCCGTTACCGCCCTTACCGCCGGCCCCACCGTCCCGACCGTCGCCGCCGTCGCCGCCGTTGCCACCGAGGAAGCCGTTAGTGCCGGTGGTTCCCTTATCGCCCGGCCCGCCTTCGCCGCCGGTGCCGCCGGCGCCGCCGGCCCCTCCGTTGCCGGCCTGGGCTCCGCCGGACCCGCCAGCGCCGCCGGCTCCACCCGCTCCGCCGTCCTGGCCGGCCTTGCCGAATGTGCCAGCCGAGCCGAGGCCGCCGTCGCCGCCTTCGCCGCCGGCGCCGCCGTTGCCGACCAGACCGCCGTTGCCGCCGTTGCCGCCGGCCCCACCGTCGCGGCCCAACCAGATGCCGGGGTTGCCTTCGGCGCCGTTGCCGCCGTTGCCGCCGCTGTTGGGTGTGTTGCCGGTCGCACCGGTCGCGCCGGTGATCAAGCCGGCACCGCCGACCCCGCCGGCCCCACCCGCGCCGGGGTTCCCGCCGTTGCCGCCATCGCCACCGTTACCGCCAACAGCTGCCGATATCGCGCCGTTGCCGCCGTCGCCGGGGGCTCCGGCGGCCCCGCCCGCTCCACCAACCCCACCGATGCCGAACAGTCCGCCGGCCCCGCCGTTGCCACCGGTCCCGCCCGCACCGCCGTTCCCGCCGTCGCCGCCGGCCGCGCCGCTGAGGAAGGCAGCGTCCAGGCCGTGTGCACCGGCCCCGCCAACTCCGCCCAAGCCGCCGGCCCCGCCGCCGCCGGTTAGCAGGCCGGCGGCGCCGCCGTTGCCGCCGGCGCCGCCGGCTCCGCCGTGGCCCCCGCCCGCGGCACCGGCGAGGCCGTTGCCCCCGGCCCCGCCGAGTCCGCCGTTACCAATCAATCCCACGGCTCCGCCGTGGCCACCAACGCCGCCAGCCCCGCCCGCGGCGCCGGACGATCCGCCGCTGCCGCCGTTACCTCCTTGACCCAATACCAACCCGCCGTGGCCGCCTCCACCGCCGGCCCCGCCGTTGCCGCCGGCGCCCCCGGCCCCACCAGCCCCACCTTTGCCCCAGAGCCCGGCATCACCACCGGGCCCGCCGGCGCCGCCGGTCGCTCCGCCGTTGCCGCCGTCACCCCCGTTGCCCCCGTTTCCGAACACCCCGCCGGTGCCGGCCGCGCCACCCGCCCCGCCGCCGACGCCGGCGCCACCGGCTCCGCCGTTGCCCCAGAGCCAGGCGCGACCCCCGATGCCGCCGGCGCCGCCGGCCGCCCCGTCGCCGCCGTTACCCCCGCTGCCGAACAACAACCCGCCGCTGCCACCCGCACCACCGGCCGCACCCGCTCCACCCGCACCGCCCCGGCCGCCGGTCCCGATCAGGCCCGCAGCGCCGCCGGCGCCGCCGGTCACCCCCGGATTGATACCGGCCATTCCATTGCCACCATTGCCGTACAGCAACCCGCCGGCCCCGCCGGCCTGCCCGGGCGAGGTTCCGTCAGCGCCGTTGCCGATCAGCGGTCGGCCAAACAACGTCAACGTGGGCGCGTTGACCGCATTCAGTAGCACCTGTTCTGCATTGGCCGCTTCGGCCTGGCCATAGGCACCCGCGCTGTCGGTCAAGGTCCGCACAAACTCGTCGTGATAGGCAGCCGCCCGGGTGCTGAGCAGCTGGTACTCCCAGGCGTGCGCCTCAAACAGTGCCGCGATGGTGGTCGACACCTCGTCGGCGGCCGCCGGCAGCAAGCCTGCGGTGCGGGTGGCTGCCGCGGCATTCGCCGCATTCATCGTCGAACCGATTCCTGCAACATCCGTTGCCGCCGCCACCAGCAGCTCGGGTACCACGTTCAGCAATGACACCAGCCACCTGCCGTTTCGTGCCGACGCTGTGTGCGATGGCGAGGAAGTCGAGGGTCCGTGCCAGTAAAGGCGAGGGTCCGTGCCAGTAAAGGTAGGTATTGGGAGCCTGCGACGGGCGCGGAATGCCCAACTTTCCCGGCGAGCAGACGCGAAAGCCGCCATTTTCGTGCCGAAAAGGGGGCTTTCGCGTCTGCTCGGCCGAACTCAGTCGAGCAGCACCGACTTGATGATGACTTCGGCGGCGGGTGGGCCGTCCTCGCCGCCGCCGGCGACGCCCGCCTGGGCGATCTTGTCCAGGGTGGCCAAACCGTCGGCCTGGATGGTGCCGAACACCGTGTACTGCGGCGGCAGCTGCGAGTCCCGGTAGACCATGAAGAACTGGCTGCTATTGGTGTTCGGCCCGGCGTTGGCCATCGCCAGTGTGCCGCGCGGATACAGGACCGGCTCGTTCAGCTTGGGATCGTTGGGCGGGTACTGATCGGTCGGGTACTCGTTGGCGAACTGGTAGCCGGGGCCGCCGGTGCCGTCGCCCTTGGGGTCGCCACATTGCAATACCGCCAGCGTGGGCGAGGTGGTCAGCCGGTGACATTTGGTGTCGTTGAAAAACCCTTGGTTCGCCAGGCTGGCGAAACTGTTTACCGTGCAAGGAGATTCGTTGTTGGCCAGCATGATGCCGACCTTGCCCTGGTTGGTCACCATGCTGACGCTCACCTGAGCGGGTTCGGTAGGCACCTTGCCGGTCCGCGGCGGCTTGACCGGTTTGACGGCCTTGTCCGGCGACGGCGGGTATTGGCAGTTGGCGCCCACGTTGGCCGACGGCTGGAAGGGCGGCATCGGCTGAACGGGCGGGGTTTGCGGGGGAGTGGTCGAGGCCGAGCTGCTGGGGGACGCCGCGGGCTTGTTCTTGTGGTCGTCCTTGTTGATGACCACGGTGACCACCACCGCGACGATCACGGCTACGGCAGCGACCGCGCCGCCGACGATCGTCAAGATGCGACGACGTTTGGCTTGCTTGGCGCGGCGCTCCAGTTGCCGCTCGAGTTTGCGTTTGGCTGTGGCACGTCGCTGAGCATTGGTCGGCACGGCCGATATCTTCCCATGGCCGCCCGGTGCGGCGAGCCGGGTGGGCAGCTGGGAAACTGGGAACCGTGTTGATCACCGGATTTCCCGCCGGGTTGCTGCAGTGCAACTGCTATGTGCTCGCCGAACGGCCTGGCAGCGACGCCATCATCGTCGACCCGGGCCAGCGTGCGATGGGCCCGCTGCGACAGATCTTGGACAAGAACCGGCTGACTCCGGCGGCGGTGCTGATCACGCATGGGCACATCGACCACATGTGGTCGGCGCAGAAGGTCTCGGACACCTTCGGCTGCCCCACCTACATCCATCCCGAGGATCGGTTCATGCTGAAAGACCCGATCTACGGCATGGGCCCGCGAGTGGCGCAGCTGGTCGCGGGCGCGTTCTTCCGCGAGCCCAAACAGGTCGTCGAGCTGGATCGTGACGGCGACAAGATCGACCTCGGCGGCATTTCCGTCAACGTCGACCACACACCGGGACACACGCGCGGGTCGGTGTGCTTCCGGATTCTTCAGGCCGCCAAGAACGACGCCGACGTCGTGTTCTCCGGTGACACCCTGTTCGAGCGCTCGATTGGCCGTTCCGACCTTTTCGGCGGCAGCGGCCGGGATCTGCTGCGCTCTATCGTCGATAAATTGTTGGTGCTCGACGACAAGACCGTGGTACTACCCGGGCATGGCGACTCCACCACCATCGGCGCCGAACGCCGGTTCAACCCGTTCCTCGAGGGCTTGAGCCCGTGACGCAGTTCAGCGCACCCAAGGGCGTCCCGGACTACGTGCCGCCCGACTCGGAGCAGTTTGTTGCGGTGCGTGACGGGCTGCTCGGGGCGGCCCGCCGGGCCGGTTATGGCCAGATCGAGCTGCCCATCTTCGAGGACACCGCCCTGTTCGCCCGCGGCGTGGGCGAATCCACCGACGTGGTGTCCAAGGAGATGTACACGTTCACCGACCGCGGTGACCGCTCGGTGACGCTTCGTCCCGAGGGCACCGCCGGGGTGGTGCGCGCGGTGATCGAGCATGGCCTGGACCGCGGCGCGCTGCCGGTGAAGCTGTGCTATTCGGGCCCGTTTTTCCGCTACGAGCGCCCGCAGGCCGGTCGGTATCGCCAGTTGCAGCAGGTCGGTGTCGAGGCAATCGGCGTGGACGACCCGGCGCTGGACGCCGAGGTGATCGCCGTCGCCGACGCCGGATTTCGGTCTTTGGGGCTCAACGGGTTTCGTTTGGAAATCACCTCGCTAGGCGACGACAGCTGCCGGCCGCAGTATCGGGAACTGTTGCAGGAGTTCCTATTTGGGCTCTCGCTTGATGACGAGACGCGGCGGCGCGCGGAGATCAACCCGCTGCGGGTGCTTGACGACAAGCGCTCGGAGGTGCGCGCGCTGACGGCCGAAGCGCCGGTATTGCTGGATCACCTCTCCGATAGCGCCAAGCAGCATTTCGACACGGTGCTGGCCCACCTGGATGCACTCGGGGTGCCGTATGTAATCAACCCGCGGATGGTGCGCGGACTTGATTACTACACCAAGACCACATTTGAGTTCGTGCACGACGGGTTGGGCGCGCAGTCGGGGATTGGCGGTGGCGGCCGGTACGACGGTCTGATGCGTCAGCTTGGCGGGCAAGACCTTTCAGGAATTGGGTTTGGGTTGGGAGTGGACCGAACCCTGCTCGCGCTGCGGGCCGAGGGCAAGAGCGTGGGGGAGACCACCCGCTGCGACGTGTTCGGGGTGCCGCTGAGCGAGGCGGCCAAGCTGCGGCTCGCGGTGCTGGCGGGGCAGCTGCGGGCCGCGGGTGTGCGGGTTGACCTCGCCTATGGTGACCGCGGGCTCAAAGGGGCGATGCGGGCCGCCGATCGATCCGGGGCCCGGCTGGCGCTGGTCGCGGGCGATCGCGACCTCGAGGCCGGCAGTGTTGGCGTCAAGAATCTCGCGACCGGCGAGCAGGTGTCGGTGGCGTTGGATTCGGTTGTTGCTGAGGTGCTTTCGCAACTGGGTCCGCCCCGTATTTGAACACGGAATGTCGCTCTTGGGGTTTGCACCAGCCGAAGACCGTGCCCCGCAAGGTCTTGTATATCAAGATGAAGTCCTGGGATTGGACGGCGATTGAGTCGGCCGCCGGCGATGGCAGGCCGGTAAGCACACAGGTGCCGCCCTTGCGCGTGAGCGTCAGTGCCGTCCCGACATCGGCCGCGCCGACCATGGCGGGGGGAGAGGACCGCAACGTCGGCCATCGCGTCAAGGGTCAGATCCCGCACCATTGCTAATGCGTCTGGTGCCGTTGCCGCGGTGCGGGTGGCGCCGAAGCCCTGCGCGGAGTATGTCCGGCGAACGCCCCAATCTTAGCTAGGTGCCCAAGGTTTCGACGGTCCACGGCCTGGCGAACGGTGCCGTAGGTCGGCATTCCGGGTGTGAGCGTCCCGGATCCTTTGTCGCACAGGTATTCCATCCCCGAGGCGCACCACCGGCACTGCCCGCAGGCCGCGACGAAGGACGCCACGACGTGATCGCCGGACGCGAAACGGCTGACCCCGGCCGACCTCGACCACGAGGCCGGAGCCCTGGTTTCCGCAGATCGTCGGTGACATCGCCCGCAGCCCGAGAGCATAGGCCATCTGCCGGCGGGTCCACGGACGGCCGTACCGGTAGAGGATCGCCGTGCGGCTTCTCATCGGTGCTTTGCCTGTTCGGGCATGGTCGCCGAATCGATGTCGCCGGAAACGGCCTAACACCTGTCGAGACAGGTGTACTGTCAGCCGATTGATGTGGCTTGACTTTCAACTGATTGGTGCGCTGAGCGCTTGGCGGAAGGACTGGCAATGTCGTATGTGGTAGCGGTTCCGGAGTGGGTGTCGGCGGCGGCGAGGGACGTGGCGGGCATCGGTTCGGCGCTGAATGCCGCCAACGCGGCCGCGGCGCTTCCGACTACCGAGGTGCTGGCCGCCGCCGCGGACGACGTGTCGGCGGCGGTGGCGTCGCTGTTCGCCGGGCACGCCGCCGAGTACCAAGCGCTGAGCAGCCAGGTGGAGGCGTTTCACCAACAGTTCGTGCGGTCGCTGACGGCGAGTGCAGCGTCGTATGCGGCCGCCGAGGGGGGCAACGCCGGCCCGCTGCAACAAGCGCTCGACCAGATCAATGCGGTCTCCCTGGCATTTACGCCGCGCCCAATTATCGGCGACGGCAGGGACGGCAAGCCCGGGACCGGCGAGGCCGGCGGCCCTGGTGGGTGGCTTATGGGCAACGGTGGGAACGGCGGGTCGGGCGGTCCCGGACAGAACGGCGGTGCCGGTGGTAGCGCCGGGACATTCGGCAACGGCGGCAAGGGCGGGGACGGCGGCGCCGCCGTGACCGCCAACTTCGCCCCCGCCGGTGGTCGCGGCGGCGACGGCGGGTTCTACTACGGCTCCGGCGGTGCCGGCGGGCGGGGCGGGGCCGGTGTGACGGGCGGCGTGGGTGGCGTCGGTGGCGCCGGCGGCGCGGCCCTGATCATCGGCGACGGCGGCAGCGGCGGTGACGGCGGGTCCGGCGCCATTCCCGGTGCCGGCGGGGCCGGTGGCGCCGGCGGGTCACTGTACGGTCATGCCGGTTCGAACGGGGCAACCGGCCCGGTGGTCACTGCTCCTGGCGATCCCGGCGACCCGGTCGATCCCGAGGATCCGGCCGGCCCGACCGAACCCGGCTAGAATGCGGTTGATGCCGCCCGGGACGGCGACATCGTTTCGTCGAACGGCGGAAGACTCACTAACAGCGCGCTTCATGAGATTTCGGGCATCGATGCCGGCATCAGAAATCCGAATGTTTATTGGGTCCGCAATGATTCGGGCGACTCGGAGCGTAACTTCGCGGTCGACGCCAAGACCGGCCAGATGCTGGGCACGTAATACTGAGCGGCGAACGGCCATCGATTGGGAGGGCATCGAGGTCACTCCCGGACTGGTGGCAAGTCCTGCAGCTAGGTCGGCGATATCGGCGACAACGGGCTCTTACGGAGCTCGGATACCGTCTACCGCGTGCCCGAGCCGGTTCTGAGGGGCACTGCGCGCAGTCCCGTGAAGGCACGCTGCGGGTCGCTCATGCTGTACCACACCAAACGATCGGCCTCTCCTGGGCAGCGAATTGTGTTGTACGCCAAGGACCGACGCTGGACAGTGCCCAATGCCGTTAAGTTTGGGGGAGGATGAGCCGGAGTTCCGGTGGTCCGTGATGGTTGATGTTGTTGTTGTGGTCGGGGGTTTTTCGTGGGAATTTTTCGGCAGGAGCGTTTGGTGACGCGTGGGCAGGTACGGTGGCGTCTGGCAGGGTTGGGCCGTTGGAGAATCTCGGCGATGGCGTGGCTGAGACGGTGGCACCAGATCCTGAAACTGGCCGCTTCCCACGCCGCGTCGTGATTGCAGATCGCGGCCACAGCAAGAGCCGGTCTTAGTGCCGAAATCACTTGTGTAACTGCAGTTTCAGCAGTATCAGGGTGGGGATTCTTGTCGGTGGGTGCTCATAGCATTTGGGTATGGGTTCGAGCACGCGTGAGGAGATCGTGGGGGTCTTCGATGCGCTCGATGCCGAGCTGGACCGGTTGTGCGGGTTGACGTTTGAGGTGTTGACCACCCCGGAGCGGTTAGCGTTTCTGGAGCGCTTGGAGCGGGCGGCGCGGCGGTTGCCGGTGCCCGGGCACGCGTTGATCAATCAACTCGCCGAACAATCCAGCGAGCAAGAGCTGGGCGGAAGGTTGTCTGCCGTGCTGGCCGATCGGCTGCGCATCACCCGCGCCGAGGCCGGCCGGCGGGTGGCCGAAGCGCAGGATCTGGGGCAGCGTCGGGCGTTGACCGGTGAGCCGTTGCCGGCGCGGCTAAGCGCCACCGCTAAAGCGCAGCGGGATGGCCTGCTCGGCGGGAACCATGTGCACCAGATCCGCGGGTTCTTTAAGCGGTTGCCCGACGCGGTGGACCTGTTCACCCGCGAGGCCGCCGAAGCCGACCTGGCACACAAGGCCACCCAGTACCGGCCCGACCAGGTGGCCAAATACGCCCAGGTGCTCATGGATTGCCTCAATCCCGATGGCACCTACACCGACGACGAGCGGGCCCGCCGGCGCGGGATCAGCATCGGTAACCAGGGATTCGACGGCATGTCGCGCCTCAGCGGGCTGCTCACTCCGGAGCTGCGGGCCACCCTGGAAGCGGTGTTGGCCAAGCTGGCCGCCCCGGGCATGTGCAACCCGACCGACGAAAACCCTGTGGTCGACGGGGAAGCCCCGGAGGAGGCGGTGCGCCGCGATATCCGCAGCCAGGCCCAACGCAACCATGACGGGTTGCTGGCCGGGCTGCGCGGGCTGCTGGCCTCAGGGGAGTTGGGTCAGCACAACGGGTTACCGGCCAGCATTATCGCGACCACCACGCTGCAAGAGTTGCAGGCCGCCGCCGGCCGGGGCCTGACCGGTGGGGGCACCATCTTGCCGATGTCCGATGTCATACGTTTGGCCCGCCACGCGAATCACTACCTCGCGATTTTCGACCACGGTCAAGCCGTTGCGCTGTACCACACGAAGCGGCTGGCCTCGCCCGGGCAGCGAATTGTGTTGTACGCCAAGGAGCATGGCTGCTCGTCACCGGGATGCGACGTCAAGGGCTACTACTGCGAAGTGCACCACTGCATCCCCTACGCCCAGTGCGCTACCACCGACGTCAACGACTTGACCTTCGCCTGCGGCGGCCATCACCCGCTCGCCGAAAAGGGCTGGACCACCCGAAAGAACGCCAACGGCGACACCGAATGGATACCGCCTCCGCACCTGGACCACGGACAACCGCGAACGAACACTTTCCACCATCCCGAGGATCTGCTAGCAGGCGACGACCCCTGAGCCGTCGCGCCCGCTTGACACGCTATCGAACTATTGTTCGAATAGAAGGTATGCGCTGGGCTGGTCAGGCCGTCGCAGTCGACGGGGTCCCCGTCGACGACGGAGCGCTTCCCGGACTGCAGCGGGTCGGCTTCGCCCGCAGCCTGCGCGTCCCGCATTTCGAGGGCATCACCTTCCACGAGGTGCTGTGCAGGTCTGCGCTGAACAAGATTCCCGAGGCTGCCGCCTTGCCGTTCCGCTACACGGTCAACGGCTATCGCGGCTGCTCGCACGCCTGCCGCTACTGCTTCGCCCGTCCCACCCACGAATACCTGGACTTCAATCCAGGCCACGACTTCGACACCCAGATCGTCGTCAAGACCAATGTCGCGGAAGTCCTGCGCCGCGAGCTGCGGCGCCCGTCGTGGCAGCGCGAAACCGTGGCGCTGGGCACCAACACCGATCCCTACCAGCGCGCCGAGGGCCGCTACGCACTGATGCCGGGCATCATCGGCGCCCTCGCCGGATCCGGTACGCCATTCTCCATCCTGACCAAGGGCACGCTGCTGCGCCGCGACCTACCACTCATTGCCGAAGCGGCTCAACAGGTCTCGGTGTCGGTGGCCGTATCGCTGGCAGTAGCTGACCCGCACCTGCATAGGGACGTCGAGCCCGGCACGCCGACACCCCAGGCGCGTCTCGGACTGATCAAGGCAATCCGCAACGCCGGCCTGGATTGTCACGTGATGGTCGCGCCGGTGCTGCCATATCTCACTGACTCAGTCGAGCACCTCGATCGGCTGATTGGCCAGATCGCCGCCGCCGGTGCCACCGGGGTGACGGTGTTCGGCTTGCACCTGCGTGGTTCGACGCGCGGCTGGTTCATGTCCTGGCTGGCGCGCGCGCATCCCGAACTCGTTGGCAAATACCGCGAAATGTACCGGCGCGGAGCATATCTGCCGCCCAGCTACCGCGAGATGTTGCGGCAGCGGGTGGCGCCGCTGATTGCAAACTATCGGTTGGCAGGCGATCGTCGTCCGGCGCCGCCGGCGACCGAAGCGATGGCAACGTCCAGCCAGCCCACCTTGTTTTGAGTGGTAGTGCGCCGGCGCGCCGCCTGGCTAACGGTCCCAGCAGGAAGGCCGGCGGCGACCACCAGAACCATCGGCCCAGGAGCCCTGCGATGCCGGGCACCACGAAGGTGCGCACCACCAGGGTGTCGATGATGAGCCCGACCCCGATTGTGGAACCGACCTGCTCGATTGCGAGCACATCGCTGGACAGCATCGCTAACATGGTGATTCCGAAGACGATTCCCGCCGTGGTGACCACACCACCGGTACCGCCGAACGCGCGGATCATCGCAGTGCGTAGTCCCGTCCCGCCGCGCGCGCCGCAGAATGCCTCCTCGCGCATGCGCATAGTCAGCAGGAGGTTGTAGTCGGCGCCCACCGCCACCAGCGCGATCAGCGCCATCGACGGCACCGCCCAATGCAGATCTCGGCCCAACATGTCACGCCAGATGAGAGTGCTGATACCCAACGCCGATAGGTACGAGGCGACGACCGTTCCGATCACCGCCGCCGCGGCAACCGGACTTCGCAGCATCACGAGCACGATGAGGAACACCAACGCGAGCGCCACCGCGGCGAGTGACAGGAAGTCGTTGTTGACGTACCCGCGCAACTCGGCGGTCCCGGTCCCAAAACCGGTGATATCCACCGTGCTTCGCGCGAGGGTTCCTTCCTTTGTTGCCTCGTGCACGGCCGCAACGATCTGCGGTGACCTGCGGGCGCCGTCGGTACCGAAAACCTTTCCGTCCCCATAGACCAAGATCCGTGTCACCTGGCCACCCGGGGCAAAGTACAGGTCGGCCGCTCGTCGGAAGCCGGGGTCATCCCAGGCGCGTTGCGGCAGGTAGTAACCGCCCTCGCCGCTGCCCTGGAAGTCGCGCCGCACGTCCTGGAGGTATTCGATGAGACCGGAGAACGTGGTGCGAGTGTCGCCAACGGCGTCGGTGAGTTGTGCGGTCATCGAGCTGAGCTGCGCCACGAGGGTACGCATTGTTCCTACGGACTGGTCGGCATCGGCCAGCGCTTTGGCCATGCCAGACGTGCTCACGCTCAATCGCGATGCGCCCTGGGTGAGTGAATCCGTTGCCGCTACAAGGGAATCCATCGGCTCGACGATCTTGAGCACCAGTGAGCAGATCGGATCGTTGTGGCAATTGGGATTGCCGTTGGTGAAGTTCCGTAGCGGATCCAGGTTGCTGGACACCTGCACCAAAGTGTCCTGCAGCTGCCGCATTCCGGAGCCCATGAGGTCAGCATCGGAATTGAGATCGCCGAGTCCGTTCACGCCACCCGATAGCCCCGCCTGCAGCCGCGATAGCGCCGTCGAGAACTGAGCCAGAATCGGTCCGAGCCGGTTGACCGCGGTAAGGCGCTGGTCCAGTTTGGCAATCCCGTCGTCGAGCTGGTCACCGATTGCGCCCACCTGGCTGCTGAACGTGGCCTCTTCGGGGACCGAACCCGCCGGGCGGGAAGCGGACTCGACCATCGTGACCCCCGGGATCTCCATGAGCTTGCGGGTCACTCGCTCGATGGCGATGACGCCACCGGGATTGCGCAGATCGTGGTCGGTCGTGATGGACACCACCTCCGGCAGCAGCCGATTCGGCGGGAAGTGGCGGTCCATCGCTTGATATCCCCGGTTGGCGTGCGTCGAATCCGGTTGCGCGGCAAGCTCGTCGAACCCGAGTCGCAACCCGGCGAGGGGTAACGCACAGATCGCCAACACGAGAGCCGAGGCCACGAGCACGGGGCCTGGCCATCGCGCCACCATTGTGCCCACACGCCGCCAGCGGCGCCCGGCCCGCGGGTTCAGTCGGCGCGGTTGCGCGAGGCCGTGGCGCCCCGCGAGGGCAATCAGGGCCGGCAGCAAGGTAAGTGATGCCAGCATCCCGGTGAGAATGCCTATGGCACAAGGCAACCCGGCGCTGCGCAACATCCCGACTTTCGCAAAAGTCAGGCACGACAGCGCTGCGGCGACGGTGAGTGCCGAGGCCACGATAACCGGCGCGACGTTGCGGTTGGCGGCGCACAGCGCCCCTTCGTGGCTAGCGCCGCGGCGCCGTGCCTCGTGGTAGCGCCCGATCAGAAAGATTCCATAGTCGGTGGCTCCGCCGAGCACCACGGCGCCCAGCAGGGCCACCGAGAAGATGGACACTTCGAAGACGTCGCGCGCGCCGAGCAGGGACACTATCGATCGCGCGACCCCAAGGGCGAGTCCCACGGTCAGCAGGGGAATCGCGGCGGTGGTCACCGACCGGTACACCGCGATGAGCAGTAGCGCGATGAGAATGACTGTCACGCAGGTCATCAGGAGCATTTGCCGGTCAACCGCACCAAGCTCGTCGGCGATGGTGGCACCCGGCCCGGTGACGTAGGCGCGCAGCCCGGGCGGGGCGGGCTGGCTCGCGACGATCCGCCGCACCGAGGCCAGAGCGGCGTTCGCCGGTCCGGCCCCAAGATCCCCGGTGAGCCGCAGCATGGTGTAGGCGGCCTTGCCGTCGGCGCTGAGCGCGGCCCGCGCGGTCACCGGGTCTGACCACAGGTCCGTCGCCGACTCCACATGCGCACGATCGGCGCGAAGTTTGGCTAACAGCTGATCGTGGAAGGCGCGCTCGGGCGGGCCGAGCTTGTGGTCGCTTTCCAGCACCAGGTAGTTGACGTTGCCCCCCGCTCCGTCACGGAACTGTGCGCCCATTCGGTCGCCCGCGATATTCACCGGCGCGTCGGCGGGAAGGAACCCTCGGGCATGCGCGCGGGCCGTGCTCTCCACCTGCGGCACCAAGAGAGTGCCCAGCCCGGCGGCGACGATCCAGAATCCAATGACGACCAGCGCGTAGCGGCTCGCGAACCGGGCGACGGCGTCCCACGGACCGCGACGCTCCTGGTTAAGCGCGACCATCGTGGACCAGCCAAACTGGGCGACGGCGTAATACTCGGAGCACCGACGGGACGAAGGCCGGCACCTGGGTGGCGTAGCTGCGGTAGGCCGCGCCAAACCGAGCGACGAGGTCACGTTCCTCCAGGACAGTGCCCAGCAGGATGTAGCCCGTCAGTCCCGCCGCCCACAGCAGATGTCCGGCCGTGAACGTGCTCGCGCACCAGAAGCACAGCAAGAGGCCGGTCATCAGCGGATGGCGCACCAAGCGGTAGGGCCCGTGTACTTGCAGCCGGTCAACGGAGGTGTCCGCGGACCCGATCACGTAGTGGCGGTAGGCCTGACTGATGCCGAGTAAGCGGAAGTGATTCAGCAACAAGGTGGCCACGTAGACCAATACGAAGCCCAACCAGAACCCGGCGTCGAGAACCGCTGCCAAGGCGTCGTCAGCCGACCAGATCCGCTGCGGCAGTGGCTGCCAGCCCAGACACAGTACCCAAACAACCAGGCAGGTCATGACGATGTAGACCGTGCGCTCCAGAGTTTGGGGCACCGCGCGGGTGATGAAAGCCTTGACCGAGGGCCGCGCCATGCCGGAGTGCTGCAGGCCGAACAGCGCCAGTAGCAAGACGTCGACCACAACCGAAGGCCCGGTCGGCAGATGGCTACCCACGTCGACCGACTTGGGCAGCCACCACCCCCCGGCAAACAGCAGCAACAGCGGCACGGTTACCCCGGCGAAGGCGTATCCGGCGAAGGCCAGCAGGAACGGCACGAGCCGGCGACGGTCCGACAGCACGTCCCGCACCTGGTGTGAGGTGATCAGATCCATGCGAACCACGGGAGGTAGCGGGAGCGGACGGTACCTTGCTCAATTCGCTTCTCTAGCTTGGCCTTCCATCGCTCGCCGTAGGGGGCGTCGAGGAATCCTCCCGGCACGAACAAGCGCCAGGACGAGGTGAGGGTCATCCAGTAGGGCACGATGACGTCGGGCTCGACTTGCCGCATGAGGTCCAGCTTGTCGGGGATCTGGCTCCAGTGGATGCCCGGATAGCGGTGGTGCACGCTGTGATAGCCCTGGTTGAAGATGAAGAAGTTGAGCCAGTTGCCCACCGTGTTCAGCGATTTGCTCGGGTCATTGTCGAAGACCCGGGCCGGGGCGTGGGTCAGCCAGGCGAAGTACCCGGAGGTCGCCTGGGTCACCAGGAAGGGAATCCAGTAGAAGAGCGTGAACCGGACCGGGTCGGTGGTGAAAAAGGTGGTCCAGATCAGCGCGCAGATCAGCGTGAAGTCGAATACGAATTGGTGACGCCGCTTTCGCCGACTCGCCGACGGATTGGCTGCGAAAACCGTTCGCGCGGTGTGGTTCTTGACGATGGAGCTGTACCGCATCCAGTACCAGACGGCGCGCAGCCCCCGGTCGCGGCCCGCGGTGGAGGTAACGTCTCCCGGCCCGTCGTCGAATCGATGGTGGTTGATGACGTGCACTTCGTACATGTCGGCGGCCGTCAGCGCGGCGGGCATGCAGCACAGCAGGTCGACCACGCGGTTGGCCCGCCGCGATACGAACAGCGGTCGATGGGTGTGCATGTGCAGGACGCCGATGGTGACCGAGAAGTTGAGCAGTGACAGCGTGGCGATCAGCGGCGCCGCCAGGTACCAGTCGGTGGCGGCCGGCACGAACAGCCCGAAGGCCAACAACGCGATCCAGCACGCGATGTGCAGCAGTGGACCGACATTCGCCGGGTGCTCAAGCTTGAGTACCCGGCGGCTCAAGGGCACTTGGTGGGCGGACGCGGCGGGTGTCGTGGTGCCGGGGACACCGGGGACAGTTGAAACGGTTGTCATGGGTTGATTCCGGGGTTAGTGGTGTCGAGGGCGGCGAGTTGGAATTGTGTGGCGAGCGCGTTCATCGCGTCGGTGTCACGGGGGCGCAATCGCTCTACGGCGCCGAAGGCGAGATGATCGGCGATCATCATCCGGCGCTTGTCATGGCCGGGCAGCTTGCCGCACAGCGGTTCTGCCGGCAGGGCCGCTACCAGGGCGAAGGCCCGGTCGACGACCAGCGGCGCAATCGAAGGCGTCGGCGAGCGAGAGGCGCCCAGACCGAGTACCTGCGCAGCCGATCCGGTTGCAGCGAGATCCGACGACGCATCGAGCAGCCGGTGGACCGCCCCGTCGGCGGCACGCCGCACACGCTGCAGCATCGCGGTCCAGTGCACGGGTGAGCGGGCGGCCAGCACGGCCGCACCGAGCCGCAGCCGGCGACGGTAGGGGACGGGTGCCCCGACCGCGTGGCACAAGAAGGCGGTCGTTGTGATGGTCATGTAGGCCATCGCCGTCCGGGCGCCGCGGCTGGGGGTGCGCGGGCCGAGACGGGCCAGCAGGGCGAAGCTGCCCAGCGCGGGGACCAACAGCCGCAGCATTACCGCGCGCGTCAATTCCGCACGGTCGCCGGCGTCGTAGAGTGCCAGCTCGCCGTCGCGCAAGTCGTTGGCCAGTTGGGCGGTGACACCGACGCATCCGGCCAGCTCGGCCAGGTCTGCCTCGGTGAACGCACCTTCGGCGACCAGCGAGCAGGCGTAGCGTGTCACCCGCCCGAGCACGCCCTCGCCGTAGCCGGTCCGCGGCAGCGGTTTATCGAGGTTGCCGGCCATCACGCGGCCGAGGTCGACCAGCAGCTGGCCTACCCGTTGCTGTCCTTCCCGGGGCAGCGCCGACAGTAGCGCCCGAACGTCGTGGATGCGCGCGGCCAGCACCAGGTCGACAGCTTCGCTGTCGCGAACGGTGACCGCGTGCAGCGGCGGAGGAGGGGAGTCGGTGGCTCCGCTCAGATACCCCGCCGCGGACTGCACGGCGTATTTCGCGCGCCGGCGGTCGATGAGGTCTTCGTAGGCGTCGAGCACCCGGCAGGCCAGCAGGGCGGCGGTGGCCTCCGCCCGCAGGTGCGCGGGCAGGAAACCGATCGCGATGCCCAGGTTGCGGGCCGCCGGGACCAGTGCCCGTCGCGCCAGCTGCTCAGGTGAGGTTGCCGCCCGCATCGCGGCAAGGTCTGGTCCGCGACGCAGCCGCCACAGCCCGGAGGCCAGGGCGCCGACCCGCCCGCCGCTCATCGGGAGACCACCCGCACCGACAGTTCGCGCAGGTGCTCACGCGCGGCGGAGGGCGGAAACACGTCCAACGTCCGGCCGGCGGTCTCGGCGGCGTGGACGGCGACGGCACGGGCCGCCCGGGTGGCGCCGCTGTGCACCAGGTCGGCCTGCAGTGCGGCGCTAGATGTCTGCCCCGAGAGCCACATCTCACGAGCACCGGGTCGCATGGCCAGCCATTCGATCACCGGCCAGGTCGGGATCCGACGCTCGAGGTCGCCGCAGGCCTTCTTGCCGAGCACGGCGCCGCCCTCGACGTCGCGCACGTCGTCCATGATCTGGAATGCCAAGGCGAGTTGGTCGGCGTACCGCATCAGAGCGCGCAACCGATCCGGGTCGACGCCGCCCGCTGTGCCGCCGTACGAGCAGGCCAACCGGAACAGGGTGCCGGTCTTCGCGCCGGCCACGAGTTGATAGTGCCGGCGCAGGGCGGACGCGTTGATCGCCGGTGGCAGGGTCTCGACGAGCTGGCCGAAGGACAGGTCCGAGAGCCGATCGAGGTAGCTGACGCCGGGCACCTCGCCGAGACGCGCGAATACCGCCGGGTTGTCGTCTAACACCCGCGCGAGTATTTGTAAAGCGGTGCCCGCCAGATGAAATCCGGCCCGCGCGGCGACCCGGACGCCGAACCCGGCGGGCACCGACGCCGCGTCGCGCCGTTGCAGCGACCCGTCGCAGACGTCGTCGTGCATCAGCGATGCCTCATGGAACATCTCGATCGCGCAGGCCAGGTCGACGGCGTCGCGCAGCGGCACCGCGGCGGCCATTGGCAGCAGGCGGGTACAGGCCAGCCCCAAGCCGGCCCGGATCCGCTTGCCGGGGGCGGCGAGGAGATGGCGGTAGACAGCGTCGAAAGTGCCACCAGTGATGAGGATTTCGTGTAGGCGATCGGTGACTAGAGCCAATTGATCGGTGACCGAGTCGGGCGCCAACGTGGTTGGGGCCAACGTGACTGGATCCAACGTGGCTGCGTGGGCTTGCTGTCTGGCTGTCGTGTACATGATGGTTAACGCTTGGGCGCCCGCTGGCGCAGTCTGGGCACGGCCACCGACGAAAGCGTGTTCTCCTCCCCCGATTAGAAACAGAACCTGATGTGCTACGCGCCGTTCACCAGCAGCGTTGTGCAACATTGGGTATGCGTTCCATGGTGCATGTGGCCCGGAGCAGTCGCCATCCCACGATCGGGCAGAAGCATTGTCCACCAATGGGAGTAACCCCGTCGTCCCCCTGTCGGGGCCGAGGATCCGTCAGCGAGCCTCTTGCGGCCTAACCAGACGCACCGCCGCGCGGCTTGGTCAGGGTGAACTGATCGACCATCGTCACTCCGCCAAACGGCCCAGTCACCGCATAATACGTAGCCTTGATCGACGTGTTGCCGCCTGGCGGACCCGGGTCGACGTCGAAAACCACGAAGCCGTACGGATTATCGCGGTCGCGGAACGCCGACCACGGTGCATCCTCGACCACACGGATCGGCGGCCTGCGTCCGGTTGCGGGGTCGACATCGCCGACTCCGGTGATCACGCGGCATCGAGGCTGGGCGAACAGCACGGCGTTGCTGGGATTGGCTGTCCCGCCACCACCGATCACGAGGTGGACCGTTCCCCGGGTGGCGTCGATAAGGTCGGTGCGGGTGTCGGCGGGTACCGGCGTTCGGGTTGCGGTATCCAGCGTGCCACGCAATGGATGTGATCGTTCATAGTGGTGTTCGTGGCCGCAAACCACCAGATCGACCCGGTACTGGTCGAACAGCGGCAGCCATTCCTGCCGGATCCCGAGATCGGCACCGTTGGAGCTGCCGCGTTCGGCGGTTGATATTGCCGTTTGATGCATGCAGACGACCACCCAGTCGACCGACGGGTCCCGCCGCGCTTCAGCGAGTTCGGCTTGCAGCCAACGCTTTTGCTCGCCTGCGGAGTACCCATGCACGTAGGAGTTGCCACCGTCCTGGTAGCACACGTCGTCGTTGTTCAGACTGATTATGCGGACCGAGCCGGCGGCAAATGAGTACCAAAGGCCGCGCAGTTCCTGACTCGATCCCGAATCAGGTACCGCGAAGTAGGTCTGGTAGGCGCCGTAACCGATTGGCCCGTTGCCCAATTCGTTCTCGTGATTGCCCGCCGCCGGCATCCACGGCCGATAACGTGCCGAGCGGGTGTTGTTGTCGAACCAGTCCGACCAGGTGCGTATCCGGTCCTGCGCGAGGTTGGCATAGCACAGGTCCCCGTTGACCAGGTTGAACAGCGGGGCCATCCGTTCGATCGCGACCGTGGTATCGCCGGCCGCGGGTGTCCCGTTGCTGTCGGTGACATACGTGCCGTTCACCAACTTGCCTAGCGACGGGGTGCCTTGATCGCCAAAGCTGGTAAATCGCAATGCTTTTCGACCTGACGGCGCGGTCCGTACGGTTCCCAGCTCCGGGTTGGTGCCGTCGTGAACCGCGGCATATACGTAGTCGGTGTCCGGGGTCAGGTTGGTCAGGCGGGCATGGTTAACGCGAATCTCGGTGTTGGACTTCGCATCCCGGTATGTTCGGGTTTCGGCTGCGACGCTCCGGCCAAAGCCCGACGTCGGCGCACCCAGCATCACGCGCGGATTGCGGACGGCTTCTATGGTATGCCATGACACCACGACCTCGGTGCTTGCGTTACGGCCGAATTGCAGATGCAGACCGCCCACCGGCGGCGCGCCACTTCGATCGGGCTGGTACCAGACCAAGGGTCCGCGTGGCCGCGACCACAACAACGAAGCCCCGCCCACTCCGACTCCGCCGAGAACCGCGGAGGCGGCACCCGTCGTCAGCAATCTGCGTCGGCTGATGCCGTGGCTGTCGTCGGTCACGAATGCTTCATACCTGCACCGGATTACTCGCCGGTAAACGCCCCTAATGGCGATGCGGCTCCAGCAAGGCGGCCTGGTCCACCGCCGGAGGGTTGGCGGCCAACCACGAGCTGGTCGCCGCATGCGAGCGCTCGATCAACGATGCCGCGTGCGAGAAGTCCACTCCGGAGATGGCGACCGGACACAGCGGCCGAATAACGCGCAGGTCGACGGCTTGCTCGAAGCGGGCGACGTCGACGGCGAGGCGATGATTGACGGCGATGGTCATGGCATGCAACGCCATGTTCATTGCCGTCTTTGGGGACGCGGGTAGGTCGCACGAGTAACCGGTCGGCAATACCCAGACTCGGTCGGCGCCGAGCGTGACGGCGTGCGACACCGGGGTGTTGTTAACCACGCCGCCGTCCATGAAATCGCGCCCGTCGATGGTCACCGGCGGAAATACGCCGGGGATGGCCGCGCTGGCCGCGATCGCGTCGACCGCGTTTCCTGACGACAGCAAGACGTCGGTGCCCGATACCACGTCGGTGGCCACCACATGCAGCGGGATGGGTGCGTCCTCGAGCCGGGTGAACTGAAGGTTGTCCACCAGCACCCGGCGCAATCCGCTGTTGGGCACCAGGTGCGACCGGCGACCCAACATCCCCAACGCCCCGGCGATCGGGTGGGTGGGGAAGATGTCCTTACGCGACAACGACACCCACAGGTCGGCGAGCCCGCGAATTCCCGCGGCATCGGGCCGTGACGCGATCCAGCCGCCGTTGACCGCACCAACGGACGTGCCGACGATGAGGTCCGGCGTTATCCCTTCATCGGCCAGGGCGAGCAGCATCCCAACGTGAATCGCACCGAGGCTGGCCCCGCCGGACAACACGAATGCAGTGGTCACACGCGCATCGTAAAGACTTTTGCGTCAAATTCCGCGGGTAACAAATCCGGTAGCGTCTTCGACATGACGAACGTGCGAAAAGTGGCAAGCGCAGTCGCGGCTGTTGCAGCAACCCTCGTGCTCACGCCCGCGACCTCACACGCGGACCCGGCCGGGCATCAGGTGACCTACACGATCACCAGCACCGGCAACCTCACCGGCAACGTCCGGTATATGAACAGCGACCCGCCCAGCCAGGCGGCCTTCAACGCCAACTCGTCGCAGTACCTGAGCACCGTGCAGACGGCGTTTACCCCGGACCAGCCATTGGTCTACACCGCCACCCTGGCTAACCCGAACCAGTGGGCGTTCGTCGCCGCCAGCGGTGGGTGCAAGTGGCCCGACTGTAGCTCCGGGGCCATCGCCGAACTGCACTGCGAGATCGCGGTGGACGGCCAGGTGGTGGTGACCCAAAACGCGACCACCGGCGTGACCTGCGCGACGCGGCCCTGGTAAGCCGGTGATGACCTGCTGCGTGCCGGTCAGTGCGCCAGTGATGCTTCGAGCCATTCCTTCGATTCCGGATCGTCGCTGTCCAGACGCATGCCGACCTGTTCGAGGAGGGATTTGAGTTCGTCGCCGCTGACCCGATGCGCTTGAAACTGTTGGGTCAGCTTGCCTTCGTCGTCCTCCATTGTGAATTCGCCGGCGACAAACCCGTCCTCGTTGGTGACGATGGTCATGGTCTGCCGCATCGTGCCTACGGTTCGGTGGTAAGTGCCCGGCGGCCACAGCGTGAACCAATGCGGCGACCTCCACTGGATGATGGCTTTGCCGGTCGGCTTGAGATGGTGTGCGACAGTGGCCAACATGTCGCGGCGCACTTGCGTACCCGGATAGTTGAGCAGGCTGCTGCAGAGCAGGACGGCGTCAAATTTCTCGGCCAGCCGCAACTCCTCGATGCGGGATTGGATGGTGCGGGCGTACTGAACATGGGCGAGCATGTCGGCTGAGTCGTCTACCGCGGTAAGTCGGTGCCCGAGTTCGGCGAGCGGGTCGGCGATCCGTCCGGCGCCGGCTCCCAGGTCCAACACGGTGCTGCTCGGCTCGAGCTGCGCGGCGATGGTTTCGACCTCGGCCGTTACCGGCGCCCGACGATAGATCTCGATCAGGCTGCCATCACTGGCTACCGGGCTGGCTGCCGGGCGCACCGGGTGCTCGTCCATCTTGGTGGGCATCATGCCATCCACCTGCCGTCAATGCGGCTTGGGGAGAACTCCCGTGGCCGCGCGAATCACCCAGGCCGGCGAGGCCGACCCGGGTGATTCGTTCTCAATCGGCGAGGTCGTCGACGATGAACGAGATCAACGAGTACGTCGTTTCCTCTGCGTTGAACAACACCTCGTGGGCCATGTCCCGCCTCCTCAACTCTTTGTTCCACATCGTTCATGTGAATCAATCAAATGATCGTTATGTTTCGCAGCGACGGGTATCCCCCGAGCGGACGGCATTCGCGTCCTCCGATCGGGGGACACGGATGTCCCCCCGGTCGCGCGCGTCGGTCAGCGGCCGCCGGCTTCACCCCAGTACCACGGGGACTGCGTCGTAGCGGTTGAGCAGGGGGAGTGGTGCTAGACGCAGTTCGTTGGGTGCGACAGCGAGTTTGAGATTGGGGAAGCGGGCGATCAGGTTGCCGATCGCGATCCGCGTTTCCAACCGCGCGAGATGCGAGCCCAGGCAGAAGTGACTGCCCCTGCTGAAGGCGAGGTGGTTGTTCGGGCTGCGGGTGATGTCGAAGCGGTTGGGGTTCTCGAACACGGCCGGGTCGCGGTTGGCCGACGTCAATAGCGGCGTCACCATCGCCCCGCGCGGGATGGTGACGCCGTGCAAGGTGATGTCCTCGGCGGCGAACGTGGTCGCCTCGGTGCTTCCGACGGTGCCGGAGTAGCGCAGGATTTCCTCGACGGCGCCTTCGATCAGTTCGGGCCGTTGCCGCAACAGGCCGAGTTGCTCGGGGTAGGTGAGCAGGGTCGCAACGCCATTGGTGATCAAGTTCGGGGTGGTCTGGTAGTCGCCGGTGATCAGCAGAAACACCATTGCAATGACGTCGTCGTCGGACAGGCGCTCGTCATGGGACAGGCCGTCCACGCCGGCGTGGATCAAGCCGCTGATGATGTCGACACCGGTTGCCGGGGCGGGGTCGGCTCGGCGTTGTTCGATCAGGTTTCGTAGATAGTCGACGAAGCCGTCCATCTGCTTCGCGGTGCCCTCGAGGTCTCCCTGGTGGCCCAACATCACCTCGAAGAGCAAGTCGATGTAGTGGTAGAAGGTGGACCGGTCCCGCTCGGGTATGCCGACCATCTCGCTGATCACCGCGGTCGGGATGGGCCGTGCATAGGCCTGTTGCAGATCAATGCGTTGACCCGGTTTCAGCCGGTCGAGCACTCCGCGGGTGATCGTCTCGACTCGATCGGCCAGGCGGGCGATCGCGCGCGGGGTGAACTGCCGGCTGACCAGCCTGCGTAGCCGCATGTGCGCCGGGTCGTCCTGATAGACCATCGTGCCGGTGGTGAGCGTGCGAATCGCCTTCGGCAGCACCGAGGTCTCGCCGTGCGCCCCGTCTTCCGCGACGCGGCAGATCCGCGGATCGGTGACCAGGTTTAGGCAGTCCTGGTAGCGCGAGACGAAATAGACGTCCTGGTCGGGTGGCCTCAGTGCCAGCCGTCCCCGGTAGACCGGTGCGTTTCGACGCATCCAGTCGTAGTAGCGGTGCTGGTCGGCGTTGAACTCCTCAGTCCCGACCGTCATCGGGTGGTCGATGTGCAACCCGCCTACCCCAGGTCGGTTGTGGTGAAGGTGTTGCACTTGTTCGGGTCGCCGGTCTGATACCCAACGGTGAACCACTTCTGTCGCTGCGCGGCCGAACCGTGCGTCCAGGATTCGGGGTTGATGCGCCCGGTCACCTGCTGCTGGATGCGATCATCGCCCACTGACGCCGCGGCCGAGAGGGCGTCTTGAATATCCTTGTCGCTCAACGGTTCCAAGTAGGGAACTCCGGTGCTTTCCTGCTTGACCGTCGACGCGTAGTGTGCCCAGACCCCCGCGTAGCAGTCGGCCTGCAATTCGGTGCGCACGCCGTTGCCGCCGGCCCCCTGCGCACCCTGCTGGGCGCGGCCGAGTACCCCCATCAGGTCCTGCACGTGGTGGCCGTATTCATGAGCCACCACATACTCTTCTGCGAATGGTCCACCGCTGGAACCGAATTGGGTGACCAGCACGTGGAAGAAGTCGGTGTCGAAGTATGCGGTCTTGTCCACTGGGCAGTAGAACGGCCCGACCTCGCTGCTGGCCGGTCCGCATCCGGTGCTCACCTGGCCGCTGAACAGCCGCATGTGCGGCCGTGTGTAACGGTTGGGCATTAGTTGCTTCCACACCGCATCCACGGAGTTTCCGGTGGCTACCACCCGGCACTGGACGTACTTGTTGGCGTCGGCCCCGGTCTTGCACTGGTTCAGGTCGAAGCCCGGTGCCACATCGTCGCGGGTGTCGACCGGCGCCTGACTAATAATGCCCCCCGGATCGACCCCGAGAAACATCGCGACCACCACCACCAAGAGCCCGCCGAGCCCACCGCCGATGGCGATGCGCCGGCCGCCGCCGCCCGACGACGACGCGGTGCTGGTGTCGATTTGCATACCCTCGTTGAAGGTCATCGCATCGCTCCCAAATCGGGCCTGGTACGGGCTGGCACCAGCCTATCGCTGCTGCGTTGCGGCGAACCGGGCGTCGGTGTAGCGGCGCAGATTCGTGAGGAACCGGCGCAGCGCCACGTTCAGCAGCGGCGCGAATACCCGCATCGCCAGCCGCGCCGGGCCGGCGGGCTGCTGCGCCATGGTCCAGGTCAGCCGGCAGCCACCCGGGATGACCTCGACTCGGTAGTCTTCGGCGAACGCGGCGACGGCTCGTGTCGAGCATGCGTTGAACCGAAAAGCCATGTGGGTGAACGGTTCCCATGCCAGGAACTCTTCGTCGCCGACGATACCTCCACGCATCTCGACGGTGCGCGTGGTACCGACCCGGTATGGCTCGGGACTGGTCCAGGTCACCTTGGTGATCACCTTCGCCCAGCGCGGCCAGGCATCGGCGTCGGCAAGCACCTCGAACAATTGCTCGGGCGTGATCGCGAGGTCGACGCTATTGCGGAAGAGGTGAGGCGCGGTTTCGATGAAGCTCAGGTCGACGCGTTCGCAGGGGTGCATGACTGTAGACATTAGCCAGGCCCGTCGCTGGCCGCCGCCAACAGCGGGACCAACACATCGCCGATCGGGGTGCCCAGGCCATGGGTGCGGGCCTTACGGATGATCACGCCGTTGCGAAGATCCCATTCCAGCCGACGCTGGTTTTCTCGGTCCGACAGCATCGAGGTGGTCATATCTTCGGGCGCCGACCGGAAAAGCTGGACCAGTTCGTCGATTACGTCGTCGTCGAGCCGCGCTCCCTCGGCGCGCGCGACCGTCAAGCACTCGGCGAGATAGCGTCGGGACAATTCCGCGATGTCGTCGCGTCGGAACATTCCAGACCGGCGCCCCGACAGCACCATCAACCCGGCCAGCGCGTTGACCACAAGTTTGCGCCAGGTCACGGTGGTGAAGTCGGGATCGCAGTCCACTTGGCAGCCTGCGCCGCGTAGCAGCTCGGCGATTGTCTCGGCGGCCGCCCCGGTGGGCAGAATTACTGCGGGTTCACCGCGCAATCGCACCCAGCCTTCCGGTTGGGTCTCGGCCGAAAACCAGACGCTGGCGGGGACGATCGCCGAGGACGGGCAGTGCGGCTGGACCTGCTCGACCTGTTCGACACCGTTTTGCAGGACCGCTACCACGGTGTGCTCGTCGCACAGCCGGGCCAACCAACCCCGGGTGGCGTTGTTGTGGGTGGCTTTGACCGCAAGTATCAGCACCTCCACCGGGCCGGACACGTCGCTGGGATCGGTATGCACCGGGCCGGGAACCACGATCGGTGCTGCGCCGTCGGGGCGCAGTTCGAGGCCGTCACGGGGGGTGTGGCCGCAGAGCAGCACCTCGTGGCCGGCGGCGTGCAAGAAAGCGGCGACCGTCGTGCCGACGGCGCCGGGACCGACCAGTGCTATGGAGGAGATGCAACCAAAACTACCGGGGCAGAACCGGCCCTCTAGACTGGGCAGTCATTCAAACCGGGTGAAGGGGAGTGTTTGTGCTGCGCAGCCACGCCGCCGGTTCGCTACGGGAAAGCGACGCCGGGCAGCAGGTGACATTGGCGGGCTGGGTTGCTCGCCGCCGAGACCACGGCGGGGTGATCTTCATCGATCTGCGGGACTCCTCGGGCGTCTCGCAGGTGGTGTTTCGCGACCCCGACGTGCTGGCACAAGCGCACCGGTTGCGCGCCGAGTTCTGTATCGCGGTGGCCGGCGTCATCGAAATTCGCCCCGAGGGCAACGCCAACCCGGAGATCGCCACCGGCGAAATCGAGGTCAACGCCGCGTCGCTGACCGTGCTCGGTGAATGTGCGCCGCTGCCATTTCAGCTTGACGAGCCCGCGGGCGAGGAATTGCGGATGAAGTACCGCTACCTCGACCTGCGCCGCGACGGCCCGGCAGCGGCAATTCGGCTGCGTTCCAGGGTCAATGCCGCCGCCCGTGCCGTGCTGGCCCGGCACGAGTTCGTGGAGATCGAGACGCCGACGATCACCCGCTCGACGCCGGAAGGCGCGCGCGACTTCCTTGTCCCCGCCCGCCTGCACCCGGGTTCGTTCTACGCGCTGCCGCAGAGTCCGCAGCTGTTCAAACAGCTGCTGATGGTGGCCGGGATGGAGCGCTACTACCAGATCGCCCGCTGCTACCGCGACGAGGATTTCCGCGCTGACCGCCAACCCGAATTCACCCAGCTCGACATGGAGCTGAGCTTCGTTGACACCGAAGACATCATCGCGATCTCCGAACAGATCCTGACCGCGCTGTGGGCGCTGATCGGCTACCAGATTTCGACGCCGATCCCGCGGATCAGCTACGCCGACGCGATGCGCCGGTTCGGCTCGGACAAGCCGGACATGCGGTTCGGACTGGAGCTGGTTGAGTGCACAAAGTTCTTCAAAGACACCATATTTCGCGTCTTCCAGGCGCCGTATGTCGGTGCCGTCGTGATGCCCGGCGGGGCGTCGCAGCCGCGCCGCACGCTGGACGGCTGGCAGGAGTGGGCCAAACAGCGCGGACACCGCGGGCTGGCCTACGTGCTGGTCGGTGACGACGGCACGCTGGGTGGTCCGGTGGCCAAGAACCTGTCCGATGGTGAGCGCGACGGCCTTGCCGCGCATGTCGGGGCGCAGCCGGGGGATTGCATCTTCTTTTCGGCGGGTCCGGTGAAGTCGTCACGGGCACTGCTGGGTGCGGCCCGCATCGAAATCGCCAACCGGCTGGGCCTGATCGATCCCACGGCGTGGGCGTTCGTTTGGGTGGTCGACCCGCCGCTGTTCGAGCCGGCCGACGAGGCGACCGCCGCCGGCGACGTCGCCGTCGGCTCCGGTGCGTGGACGGCGGTGCACCACGCCTTCACCGCGCCGAAACCGGAGTGGGAGGACCGCATCGAATCCGATCCCGGCAGCGTGTTGGCCGACGCCTACGACATCGTCTGCAACGGCCACGAGATCGGTGGCGGCTCGATTCGTATCCACCGCCGCGATATCCAGGAGCGGGTATTCGCGGTGATGGGTCTGGACAAGGCCGAGGCCGAAGAGAAGTTCGGATTCCTGTTGGAGGCCTTCATGTTTGGTGCACCGCCGCATGGCGGGATCGCGTTCGGCTGGGACCGTATCAACGCGCTGCTGACCGGCATGGACTCGATCCGCGAGGTGATCGCATTCCCCAAGACCGGCGGCGGCGTCGACCCGCTGACCGATGCGCCCGCGCCGATCACCGTCCAGCAGCGCAAGGAGTCCGGAATAGACGCCAGGCCCAAATCGGTTGACGGGGCATGAATCCAGATCTGCAGGGCTTTAACAACAACATCATCGATGAGTTCCGCTCCAATGACGGCAAGGTAGGCGGTCAGTTCGCCAATGCCGACCTGCTGCTGCTCACCACGATCGGAGCCAAGTCCGGGCAATCCCGGGTGTCGCCCCTGGCGTATTTCCGGATCGACGGCAAGCTGATCATCATCGGATCCTTCGCCGGCGCTGACGTGAATCCGGCCTGGGTGCACAATCTGCGCGCCAACCCGCGGGCGCACATCGAGGTCGGCACGGAATCGTTCGATGTCGTTGCCCGCGAGTTGCCGCCGCAGGAACGCGACGAGTTGTTCCCGAGGGTCACCGCCGCGGCCCCCGGCTTCGCTGAGTATCAGGCCAAGACCAGCCGGGTCATTCCGTTGTTTGAGCTGCAGCGCGCCTAGTTACCGCGAGCAGACGCAAAATCCCCCGAAACCCCTGGTTTTGGGGGATTTTGCGTCTGCTCGGCGGAGGCTGCAATCGGCGTTAGAATGCTGCGCACAGGTGGTTCGCGACATTGGTCGAGCCAGGGGGGCGTGCCGACCTGGCGGGAGGTGTCCGATGTCGTTTGTGATCGCGACCCCGGAATCGGTGGCAGCAGCAGCAACGGATTTGGCGAGCATCGGCTCATCGCTGAGCGCCGCTACACAGGCAGCGGCGGCTCCGACGATGGGAATTGTGTCCGCTGGTGCGGACGAGGTGTCGGTGGCCATTGCGGCGTTGTTCGGCGCATGCGCAGAGCTATCAGGCGCTGAGCGCCCGAGCGACGGCGTTTCATGACCAGTTTGTGCAGGCCCTGGCCCGAGGGGCGGGAGCGTATGCGGCCGCTGAGGCTGCCGCCGCGTCGCCGCTGCAGCCGCTGCTAGACGCGGTGAATGCACCCACACAGCTATTGTTGGGGCGCCCGCTGATTGGCGACGGCGCCAACGGGGGCACGGTCGGCGGGGTGGGCCAACCGGGCCAACCGGGAGGACTGTTGTTCGGTAACGGCGAGGCCGGTGGTGCCAGCACCGCCGTCGGGGTCGGCGGCGGCCGCGGCTGAGACGCCGGGCTTATCGGTACCGGCGGTGCCGGCGGGCAGGGCGCATTCAGCGGGAACGGCGGCGCCGGCGGCTCTGGTGGGCTGTTCTTCGGCACCGGCGGTGCCGGCGGGCCGGCCGGAGCAGGCGGGATCGGCGGTGCCGGCGGTGCCGGCGGGTTGTTGTTCAGCGCCGGGGGTGTCGGCGGAACCGGCGGGACCGCGGCGGCTGTAGCCGGTGGTGCCGGCGGCGTCGGCGGCTCTGGTGGGCTGTTCTTCGGCACCGGCGGTGCCGGCGGGCTTGGCGGGGCCGGTGCGACCAGCTTTTTCACCGGTGGTGTCGGCGGTGTCGGCGGTGCGGGCGGTGCCGGCGGGTTGTTCTTCGGCACTGGTGGTGTCGGCGGTACCGGTGGCGTCGGCGGGACCGCGCTAGATCCAGGCATGGGTTTCGGCGGTGCCGGTGGCACTGGTGGTGTCGGCGGCCCGGGCGGGCTATTCGGTAACGGCGGGGTCGGCGGAACCGGTGGGCTGGGTGGGCTCGGTTTCGCCTTCGGCGGTGCCGGTGGCGCCGGTGGCGCCGGCGGTACCGGGGCGCTGATCGGCAACGGCGGCGTGGGGGGGATCGGGGGACTCGGCGCAATCGGCGCCGCTGGCGGCGCCGGTGGTCACGGTGGCAATGCCCAATTTATCGGCAACGGCGGTAACGGCGGGCCCGGCGCCAGCGGAGCGATCGGTGGCGCCGGCGGTACCGGAGGGAAGCTGCTGGGCCTGCCGGGCGCGCACGGGTAGGGCAGCCGCCGACCCGGAGAATGCGGTAAGCAAGCGTGATGAGCGCTTTGCTGTTTGCAGCTGTCCAACGGTTGCGCGCCGTGTTGTGGCCGATCACCCAGACATCGATCGCCGCGGGCCTCGCGTGGTACCTCACCCACGACGTCCTTCACCATCGGCAGCCGTTCTTCGCCCCGATCTCCGCGGTGGTGTGCATGTCGGCGACCAATGTGCTGCGCAGCCGGCGCGCGGCGCAGATGATCATCGGGGTGGCGCTCGGGATCGTCTTGGGCGCGGGTGTTCACGCCGTCCTCGCGTCGACATCGCTCGCCATGGCAGTGGCTGTTTTCGTCGCGCTGAGCGTCGCGGTGCTGATCGGGCGCGGCTTCATCGCTCAGGGGCTGATGTTCGTCAATCAGACCGCTGTTTCTTCGGTTCTCGTCCTGGTGTTCGCCCCCACCGGTGGAGTGGTCGGCGAGCGCCTCTTCGATGCGCTGATCGGCGGTGGTCTGGCGCTGGTGTTCGCCATGCTGCTTTTTCCGGCCGACCCGATGGCGATGCTCTGCGATGCGCGCGCCGTCGTATTAGCGGGTCTGCACGACACCCTCATCGAGGTGTCGAAGATGGTCAAGGATCCCGGCTGCGCCGCCCCCGACTGGCCACTTTCGGCCTTTGATCGAGTGCATAACCAGCTGGGCGCGCTGATCGAGGCCCGGCAGACGGCTCATCTGGTCGTGCGACGGGCGCCGCGCCGGTGGATGGCGCGCAACATAATTCGCGACGTTGATCAACAGTCAGCGCGATTGGGCATGCTGGTCAGTTGCGTGTTGCAGCTGGCTCGCGCTGTCACGCGGCCTCTCGACAAGGAAGTTCCGCAGCCCGTGCGGGACGCGCTTGGCGAACTCGCGGCCGGAATCGCCCTTGCCGACAAGGACGCAGTGGCGGCGGCAGCACGCGCCGCCGCCGCCCGCGGCCTGGCTGTGGAGCTTCAGTCGCGGGCCGATGACAGGACCGAGGTGGTTCTCGCCGACATCGTTTACGCCTGCGCCGACGATCTGCAGCGGGTGATCGAGCTTCCCGCCCGCAAAGCGCCGCGGGGAAGCGCGAGCAGACGCTAAAGCCCCCCAAAACTGCCGTTTTGAGGGGCTTTAGCGTCTGCTCGCCAAACCGCTCACGATGAATTGGCGAGAAACTCCTGGACCAGCTTTTTCGGCGCCTGGACCAGCCATGCCTCGGTGATCAGCTCCTGGAGCTGGATGACGTCGATCTCGGCGAGTCTGACCAGCACGGCCGGATAGCCGTCGAAATGTGGGGTGGTGAAATAGACCGCCGGCTCGTCGGCGATCAGCGCGAACTTGACGCCCTCATCCGATACCCGTACCCCGAGGATGTCGCCGGACGGCGGTTCCACGCCGGCCCTTTCCATCGCTTCCCGATCCGACTTACGCAGCGGGCGTTCCCATGCCATCAGCTTCTTGCCGACCCGCCAGTCATGCGGTGACTGCTCGGAGGTCAGCGGCAACTCACCGACGATGCGGTCGACGTCGTCCCAGGTGGCCACGTCTCGATTGTGCGCCGGATAGGGTGCGCTTGGTGCCACTCTCGTGGATTAACAGGGTGGACGATCGGTCGGCGTCGACGTGTCAGGAGGTATTTCTTGCCTGAAGCTCCGCATGAAGCCTCGACTGACCTTTCAGATCGGCACCGCTTCCGAGTCACCCACCGCACCGAATACCGCTACTCCGACGTCGTAACCAGCTCGTACGGCCGCGGGTTTCTCACCCCGCGGGATTCGCTGCGGCAGCGCTGCGTCGCGCACCGGCTGACCATCGATCCGGCCCCGGCCGACAGCTCCACCAGCCGCGACGGCTACGGCAACATCAGTTCCTATTTCCATGTCACCGAACCGCACAGCACCTTGACGATCACCAGCGATTCCATCGTCGACGTGGCCCCGCCAGCACCTGGGCTGTACACCAGCGGGCCGGCGCTGGAACCGTGGGAGGCCGCCCGTCCGACCGGACTGCAGGGCGCACTCGCGGTCGATTTCACCCTGGACTTGAATCCGCCGGAGATCACCGACGAAGTGCGCGAGTACGCGGCGCCTAGCTTCGTGCCCGAACGCCCATTGGTCGAGGTGTTGCGCGATCTCGCCTCGCGGATCTTCCGTGATTTCACCTACCGTTCCGGGTCGACAACCGTTTCCACCGGTGTCAATGAGGTTCTGGCGGCTCGGGAAGGGGTATGCCAAGACTTCGCGAGGCTGGCGATCGCCTGCCTGCGGGCCAACGGTCTGGCAGCCAGCTACGTGTCCGGGTATCTGGCTACCGACCCGCCTCCCGGAAAGGATCGGATGATCGGCGTCGACGCCACCCATGCCTGGGCGGCGGTGTGGACTCCCCAACGACCCGGCCAGTTTGAATGGTTGGGGCTGGACCCGACCAACGACCAGATGGTCGACCAGCGGTACATCGCCGTCGGGCGCGGCCGGGATTACGCCGATGTGCCGCCGCTGCGCGGCATCATCTACACCAACTCCGAGCACAGCGTGATCGACGTCGCCGTCGACGTCGTGCCCTTCGAAGGTGATGTGCTGGATGCGTGACTTCCACTGTCCCAACTGTGGCCAGCGCCTGACGTTTGAGAACTCCGCGTGCCTGTCGTGCGGGAGCTCACTGGGGTTTTCGCTCGAGCAGATGGCGCTGCTGGTGATCACCACGGACGACGAAGTCGAGCACGCCGGCGCCGTGCCCGCCGGAGACTACCAATTGTGCGCCAATCTTCATCTCGCCGAATGCAATTGGCTGGTACCAGTCGATCACCCCGGCGGGCTCTGCGTGTCGTGCGAGCTGACTACCGAACGCCCCAACGACGCCGACGCGGTTGGCCTGGCCGAGTTCGCCCGGGCCGAGGCGGCCAAGCGCCGGCTGATCGCCGAGCTGCACGAGCTGAAGCTGCCGATCGTCGGACGCGACGCGGACCCCGACTACGGATTGGCCTTCCGGCTGTTGTCCAGTGCGCACGAGGAGGTGTTGACCGGGCACGAAAACGGGGTCGTCACACTGGATTTGGCGGAGGGTGACGACGTCCACCGCGAGCAGCTGCGGGTCGAGATGGACGAGCCGTACCGGACCCTGCTGGGGCATTTCCGGCATGAGGTCGGGCATTACTATTTTTATCGGCTGATCAGCCCGTCACCCGATTACCTGCAGCGCTTCACCGAGCTGTTCGGCGATCCCGACGCCGACTATCAGGCGGCGCTGGACCGCCACTACAGCGACGGCCCACCAGATGGTTGGCCGGAGTCTTTCGTGTCGTCGTATGCGACCATGCACGCCAGCGAGGACTGGGCCGAGACATTCGCGCATTACCTGCACATCCGCGACACCCTGGACACCTGCGCCTGGTGCGGTTTCGCGCCGGCGTCGGCAACGTTCGATCGGCCGGCGTTGGGCCCCAGCGCTTTTCCCGCCATCGTCGAGATGTGGCTGCCGTTGTCATGGTCGCTGAACATGGTCAACCGCTCGATGGGCCACGACGACCTGTACCCCTTCGTGCTGCCCGCGGCGGTGTTGGAGAAGATGCAGTTCATCCACACCGTTATCGACGAGGTGACCTCGGATTCGAAAGGGCCCGCGGCGGTAAACGGCTAGCGACGAGGCTGGTCTGGGTGGAGCCGTGCGGATGCTTGGGTTCGGCGTAGGTACGGCGGCCGCCGTTATCGGGAAACAATGCCGATGCCAGAGGGTAGCGGCGCAGCTTCCGCTGGATTGAACGCAGCAGAGGGGCTGCTTGCTCGTCTCGGTAGCTGGTTCCGAAGTCCAGCCCCGAGCCGATTAGATCGCTTGCCCAGCATGTTTCGGTGAGCAGCTGTGCGCGCGCCCAGTCCAAGGCGGATAGCGGTTCGCTGTGCCAGATCGCTTTTCGGAGCCGGATCAGCAGCTCGTCGAATTCGTCGGCGGTCGATATCCCCAGGATCTTGATCGGGAAAGGTGTATAACTGGCCGGACCCCCAAACTCGCTGAGCACGCCTAGCATGAAATCGCGCTCGTCGTCGGTCAGGTCGATGGAGATGAGCTCTGGCTGGGTCATTGGCTCAGCCTAGCTTGCGAAGCGTATCGACACCGTTGCCTAAAGTAGTGGAAATCCCTTGCCGTGAAGGCCGCCGCCGTCCCAATTCGCTTCGTATCGTCGCAGCTATGGATCTTCGATTTCGTCTGGAATCTCGCCCAATACCGGCAGCCGATGATGGTGGTGTGGCGGGTAGACGGGGTGAGGCCCCGTCGCGGGCGAATCCCAGGGAGTCCCGATACCTAAGGGCAGCCTCGGAAGTCCCGCACCACCGTCTGCGATGCCGGGTGCCGGTCTAGCCGGCGGGGCCGCCTCGACCGGCGCACGGCGGGGACGTTTGGCTGGCCCGGGTTCGACGGCTGGCCTCGGACCGGCAGGTCGCGGTATGTCTTCAAGCCGGCTGGGTGGGAATGCATCGATGCGTTCGGCGATCTTGGGCTTCCAGCCTGTATTTGGGTTGCCCAAGATGTAGTCGATGCCGGGCCCAGGTTTGAATACCGTCCCCGCATCGGAGCCCCTGGCTGCTCCCGTAGCGTCGCGGATCACGACGATGTTGGTTTTCGGGTCGTAGATGACGGGCGCGCCGTCGGACACGCTGTTGCCCAGGGTCAAGTCCTTGGGGTTGTTGATGCTGTCGCGTAACATGGTGTAAATGCGTTCGGCCAGTTGGTCTTTGGTCATCCCGGGGAAGTCGGCCATGTGTCCGCCTGGCCCGCTGGCGTGCCCGTAGGCGATTTTCTGGGCGGCCCGCATCAGTGGATCGCTGCTCCAGCCGCCCGGCGGCGGATCGGGTGCTGGGTTCGGCGCCTCTTTGAAAAGTGTGGTTGTCGACGTTGTCCAGTACGCACGAGGAGGTGTTGACCGGACACGAAAACGGAGTTGTCACATTGGATTTGGCGGGAGGGTGACGATGTCCACCGCGAGCAGCTGCGGGTCGAGATGGACGAGCCGTACCGGACCCTGCTGGGTCATTTCCGTCATGAGATCGGGCATTACTAGTTCTGTCGGCTGATCGGCCCGTCACCCGACTATCTGGAGCGTTTCACCGAGCTGTTCGGCGATCCCGACGCCGACTATCAGGCGGCGCTTATCTGTACATCCGCGACACCCTGGACACCTGCGCGTGGTGCGGTTTCGCGCCGGCGTCGGCAATGTTCGATCGGCCGGCGTTGGGCCCCAGCGCTTTTCCCACCATCGTCGAGATGTGGCTGGCGTTGTCGTGGTCGCTGAACATGGTCAACCGTTCGATGGGCCACGACGACCTGTACCCGTTCGTGCTGCCCGCGGTGGTCGGCACGTAGCTGCGGTTGGCACGGCCCGGACGTGGGCGCAGCGTCGGCGGATTTGACGCACAGCCATTGCGCACGGCGCAAGAGTTCATTCGAAATGTTCTGTTGGACGCCGATGTATGGGCTGCATAGCCTGACTTGGTCGATAAGGGGGTCACGTGCGGCGCGAGTGATCCCCGAGTGATCGGAGCGGAAATGTCGTCATTTGTGATCGCTGCACCTGAGGCTTTGGCGGCAGCGTCGAGGGACTTGACCGGGATTGGGTCGACGATTTCGGCGGCTAACTCGGTGGCGGCTGCCTCGACGACCGAGCTGCTGGCCGCTGGCGGCGACGAGGTGTCGGTGGCCATCGCGCGGCTGTTTGGCAGCTACGCGCGGGACTATCAGGCGCTCACCGCGCAGTCGGCGGTTTTTCATGACCAGTTTGTGCGGGCGTTGGCTGCGGGCGGCGGGGCGTATGCGGCCACCGAGGCCGTGAACGCGTCGCCGCTGCAGGTCCTAGAGCAGGAGATCCTGAACCTGATTAATGCGCCCACCAACATCTTGTTTGGGCGCCCGTTGATCGGCAATGGTGCCGATGGCGCGCCGGGGACTGGGCAGGGGGGCAGGCCCGGCGGGTTTTTGATTGGCAACGGCGGCAATGGTGGGTCCGGTGCGGTCGGTCAGGCTGGCGGACCCGGAGGGGACGCGGGGCTGCTTGGCGCGGGCGGGGTCGGTGGGGCTGGCGGGGTTGGCGCGGCGGGCCGGCCCGGCGGGGCCGGCGGCGCTGGGGGCGCCGGTGGGCTGCTGGGCGGTAATGGCGGGGCCGGCGGGATCGGTGGGACCGGCGGGGCCGGTGCGATCGGCATGGCTGGCGGCGCTGGCGGCGTCGGCGGTACCGGCGGGGTCAGCAGGGCGTTGGTGGGTTGGTCCGGAGGGGCCGGGGGCGCTGGCGGCGATGGTGGCGTGGGGGGCGCGGGTATTGCGGGCAGCACGGGCGTTGCCGGCGGTGCGGGGTTTGCCGGCGGGGCTGCCGGCGCCGGCGGCGCCGGCGGAGCACATGCGGGTCTGTTGGGCGCCGGTGGGTTGCTCGGCGCTGGGGGTGCCGGTGGTAGCGGCGGGGTGGGTGGCGTCGGCGGGCTCGGTGGGACCGGCGGCGCCGGTGAGGCCTTCGGTGGGGAGGGCGCTGCCGGCGGTATGGGCGGTGTGGGTGGTAGCGCCGGTGCTGGCGGGGCCGGCGGGTCTGGCGGGTTGTTTGGGTCCGCCGGGCACGCGGGCGGCATAGGCACGGGTGGGGTCGGCGGCACCGGGGGCACCGGGGGTCAGGGTGGTAACGGCGCTGCTGGTGTCGACGACCCGACCGCGCCCACCGGGGGCGCCTCGGGTGGTGTCGGCGGAGACGGCGGTCGGGGCGGTGCCGGTGGCGCGGGCATCGACGGGGTCGGCGGCGGTGCCGGTGGCCAGGGTGGCGTGGGCGGTCAGGGCGGTACCGGCGGGACCGGGGGCGCCAACACGGGCATCGCGATCGGCCCGGGCAGCGGCGCCGCGGGGGGGCAGGGTGGTACCGGTGGCACTGCCGGTAGCGGTGGTTTGGGAACCGACGGCGGCGCGGTCGGCCGCGCGGGTGTCGGCGGCGTCGGCGGCACCGGGGGGCAAGGTGGCCAAGGTGGTATCGGCGCCGACGCCACGTCACCGTCCGACCCTGGTAGCCAAGGTGGCCAGGGCGGCACCGGCGGCGCCGGCGGCACCGGCGGCGGCGCGGGCGCCGACGGAACCAACGGCAGCGGCGGCCAAGGCGGCCAAGGCGGCACCGGTGGCGCGGGCGGCGCCGGTTATAGCGACGACGGCATCAACGGCGCCGGCAACGGTCGTTTCGGTGGCGTCGGCGGCACCGGCGGAGTCGGCGGCGCGATCGGTACCGGCGGGACCGGCGGCAGCGCCGGCCAAGGCGGGACCGGCGGGAGCGGCGGCGTCGGCGGCCAAGGTGGCAGCACCACCTTCGCCGGTCACAGCGCCGGTGCGGGCGGCTGGGGCGGCGTCGGCGGCACCGGCGGCGACGGTTGGGCCAGCCCCACCGACCCCGGGAACGGGGGCCAGGGCGGCCAAGGTGGCCAAGGCGGCACCGGAGGTTCCAACACCCTCGGCACGGGTGGCACCGGCGGCCAGGGCGGCCAAGGAGGGGTCGGTGGCACCGGCGGCAGCGACGACCACGACGGCTCCGTCGGCGGCAGCGGCGGCACCGGTGGTACAGGCGGGACTGGCGGCATGGGGGAACGCGAAAGCCCCGGCACCGAAGGCGCCCCGGGCGCGGCAGGGATGGGCCCCTGGGGAAGGGTCGGTGGTTTCGGCGGCGACGGCGGCGCCGGCGGGGCCGGTGGCGCCGGGTAGGTCGAGCGGGCGAACGCTCGGCTAGAGCCGGATCGCCTCGCTCCTCCTCGCCCCGCTGCGCGGGCCGCATCGTCGCTCGGCTAGGCCGGCATAACCCGGCGTTCGTCGGGACCCCACAGCGGCTGCATACCGCCGGGCAGCGTCAACTGTGTCGCGGTGATGACCTCGGCCAGATCGCGCAGCGCGGTGTGAATCGCGGTCAGCAGGTCCGCCAGGTCCGCACGACGGCCATCACTGACCTCCTCCAGCTCGGCCGGGTCTGATCGGCGCAGCCGGGTGCTGATCTCTTCGGCCATCCGCTCCGGGCGTGACGAACCCGATGAGCCAGGGAGGTCGCGCAGGTTGGCCCGCAGCCGCTCCAGCTGATACACCAACGACCGCGGGTTGTGCGCGTCGAACAACATCAGCTCGGTCACCGCGGCGACGCTGACCTTGCCCACCGTGCGCCGTCGGTAGATGACCGACGATTCACACGCCACCAGGGTCGATTCGGTGATGGTTTGCTCGGCAGCGGGACTGCGGACGGTGGTCAGCGTGTCGCGCAGCAATGCGGTCAGCCAGAGGCCTCGTTCGATGCGTTTACCGATGTCCATCATCGTCCAGCCCACGTCGTGCACCATCGACTCGCTGGCCACGCCCGACAGGGTCAGCATCCCCGCTAGCGTTTGCGACTGGGCCGAGGCGAGCAGGGCATCGGCCTCGGTCAGCGATTCCGGTGGCTCGGAGTTGTGCATTAGCGCGCGCTCCACGCTGGCCAGCACCATCCAGGTGTCGTTGGACAACTGGTCGCGCACCGCCCGAGCGGCCAACGCCAGCCCCTCCACAGACTGCAAAAGGGATCCGGGCCGGCCCGGGTCCACCGTCATCGACCACAGCGTCGACGGGACCACGGCGATCGTCTCCGCATGGTCGTGATCCACACCGGTGTCGGTCCCGGTGATGCGGCCCAGCGCGGCCATCAGCACCGGCACGCATTCGCTTTCTTCGGCGTCCTGATGGTGCCGGAACACGTGGTAGCGCTCGCGGGCGACGATGAGCAACCGGGCCATATTCTCGGCGCGCTCGCCGTAGCGTCCCATCCAGAACAAATCCGACAGCACACGCGGCGAACTCACGCCCCAAGTACCCGCGCCGGACTTGGCCGGCGGGCCCATCGACGGCAGTGTAACCGCCTCGGCCAGCGCACGTTCCGTCGGACGCACCCAGATATCTTTTGCCGCAACCGTTTTCAGCGTGTATGCGGCGGGTCCGGGCGCCAGCACGTAGCCGAGGCCGCCGATCATCGGCGCGAAGCCGCCGCGTTGGGCGACCGTGAACAACCGCATGCCGACGCCGGCCGACGACAACACGGCGGCATGGTCGGTAGGTGCCGACGAGAACGTCGGCAGCTCCTGTCCCACCCACTGCCACGGCATGGTCTCGATGCGTGCCGCCAGGTCAGCCAGCTGAGCGGACGAAAGCGTCGGCCCGACCAGGGTTGGTCCGCCGGTGGTGGGCTTGAGCAACAGCGACGAGAGGTTGACCAGCAGGTGCGCTCGCTCGCTGGCGATGCCACCCCAGTAGACCGGTGCGGTCTGCAGCAGCGGGCCTTCACCGAGGAGACGCTCGGCCAGTTCGGGCATGAAACGCAATAGCCCAGGGCTTTCCAGGATGCCGCTGCCCAGCGTGTTGACCACGGTCACCGTCCCGCGGTGCTGGGCCTCCACCAAACCGACCACGCCCAGCCGCGAATCGGCGCGCAGATCCAGTGGGTCGGCGTAGTCCGCGTCGACGCGCCGCAAGACGACGTCCACCCGTTTCAGCGTGCCCAGCGACCGCATCCACAGCTTGCCGTCGCGCACCACCAGATCCGCGCTTTCCACCAGCGGGAACCCCAGCAGCGTAGCCAGATACGCCTGATCGAAAGCGGTCTCGGAGTAGATGCCCGGGCTCAGCACGACCACCACCGGGTCCTGGGCGACATCGGGTGCCGCGTCGATCAGCCCCAGCCGCAGCGCTTGAGCGAACGGGGTGTTCGGCCGCGGCGCGATTCTTTCGTACAGGTCGGGAATCGCGTGCGCGACAACACGACGATCGGCCAACGCGTAGCCGGCGCCCGAGGGGGCCTGTGTCCAGTCGGCGTTGACTTGAAAGCTGCCGTCGGGCAGTCGGCTGATGTCGCAGGCGTGCATGAAGAGCTGGTGGCGCCCGGGCACCTTGATTCCGTTGGCGGCTCGTACGTAACCGGGGTGGGCGAACAGCAGTTCCGGCGGCAGGATGCCCTCGAGGATCAAGTTGCAGGGGCCGTAGAGGTCGGCGAGCACGGCGTCGAGCAGCCGCGACCGCTGGACCAGCCCGGCCTCGAGCACGTCCCAGTCGGCCGCGGAGACCACCAGCGGCAGGGTGTCCAGCCTCCAGGGCCCCGGCTCCAGGCCGTGGCCACCGGCGAGGGCGTCGCCGTTGGCGTCGATCCCGGTGTAGGTGATGCCGTCGTGGTCGATCAGGCTGTGCACGACCGAGCGCAGCCGGTCGAGTCCGGCCCGGCCGCGCTCGGCGACCGCGTCGGCCAACTCGGTCCAGGCCGGCCGCACATTGCCGACTTCGTCGACGAATTCGTCGTAGCCGATCCCCGGGCCGTCCCGCAGGTCGAACAGCGCTTCCTGGGCGCGCGCGGTGCGGTAGCCGGCCAGCAGGCGATCGACGTCATACCTCGCGGCCGCCGATCCACGCATGCTCCGTGCCAATTCTGAGAGGGCCATTACTGCTGCACGGTACGCACCCGTCGCAGGTCGAGGATGCCGGGCGCGCCGATGTCGGTGAATATCCGGGCCTGCTTTTCCCGAATGTCGGATAGGTCAAGCTTGCCCGGCGTGAAGCCGGTCGCCTCGAAGCGGCGCGCGCGGCGCGACTCCGCCTCCACCGCATTGATCGGCGGTTCGTCGTAGGCGCGCCCCCCGGGATGGGCGACGTGGTAGGTGCAGCCACCGCGCGACGTTCCGGCGGTCAGATCGATGAGCTCGAACTGCAACGGGCCGTCGGCCGATATGGTCGGGTGCAGCGCGCTGGGAGGTTGCCAGGCCTTGAACCGCACCCCACCCACGTGGATGTCGGGGTTATCGGTTGCCAGCAAGGGCACTGGGTAGCCGTTGCAGGTCACCACGTAGCGGTGCCGGTCGGCGCCGATGACGCGGACCTGGATGCGCTCGACCGACGAGTCGACGTAGCGGGCGGTGCCGGTGGCGGTGGCTTCCTCGCCGAGGGTGTGCCACGGCTCGATTGCCCCGCGCAACTCGATCTCCACGCCGTCGAAGACGGCGGTCCCGATGCGTGGGAAGCGGAATTCGGTGAACGGATCCAGCCAGCTGGTCTCAAACGCGATGCCGTGTGCGCGCAGGTCGGCGGCCACTTCGGCGATGTCATGAATCAAGAAGTGCGGCAACAGATATCGCCCGTGCAAGTTGGCGCCGTGGCGAATCAGCGGGGCGCGCAGCGGTTCGCCCCAGAACCACGTCACCAGGGAGCGCACCAGCAGCGACTGCACCATGGCCATCCGCAGGTGTGGCGGCATCTCGAACCCGCGCAGCTCCAGCAGGCCGAGCCGGCCGCGGGGGCCTTCGGGGCTGTAGAGCTTGTCGATGCAGAACTCGGCGCGGTGGGTGTTGCCGGTGATGTCGGTGAGCAGGTGCCGCAGCGCGCGGTCGGTCACCCACGGTTGTGGCCGGCCGCCCCCGAACGACGGGGACAGCCGCGCGATCTCGGCGAACGCGATCTCCAGTTCGTAGAGCGCCTCGGTGCGGCCCTCGTCAACCCGCGGCGCCTGCGACGTGGTGCCGACGAACCGCCCGGCGAACAGGTAGGACAGTGACGGGTGTCGCTGCCAGTAGGTCAGCAGCGAGACCAGCAGGTCCGGGCGGCGCAGCAGCGGCGAGTCCGCCGGCGTGACGCCGCCGAGCGTGATGTGGTTGCCCCCACCGGTGCCACCGTGGGTGCCGTCGATGTCGAACGACTCCGTTGAGAGCCGCGCCAACCGGGCCTGTTCATACAGGGTTTCCAGCTGTTGCAGTTGCTCGGCGAAACTGGCGGTGGGCGCGATGTTGACCTCGATGACACCCGGGTCGGGCGTGATCGTCGTCGACGTCAGCCGCGGATCCGGTGGCGGGCCGTAACCCTCGATGACCACCGGACAATCGGCCGTCGCCGCCGATGCCTCGATCCGGGCGATGAGATCGATGAAGTGCTCCAGCGCCTCGGTGGGTGGCAGGAAGATGTACAGCAGCCCGTCGCGAACCTCGGCGACCATCGCGGTCGTCGGCGCGGTTTCGGGCTCCTCCATTACCGCGCCCAAGCCGACGGGGTCCGTCGGGAGTGCGTACCCAACGCTGATCGGGTCGACGTCGAACGATGGCCGGGGCGGCAGCCAGCTGATCGAATCCAGCGGCAGCCGCAGACCCGCCGGCGAATCGCCCTCGAGCAGCACGATGCGACCGCGGCGCAACCGCCAGTCCGCGCTGGCCCAGCCTTGGCCGTCGGCACGGCGGTGCAGTGGCAGCACGAAAGCCGTTGGGGACGTGACAGATTCGTCGAGGCGGGCCAGCAGCGCGGCGCGTCCCGTGGCGGTGTCGTCGGCGAGGTCGTCGCCGGGATCCACCGGGTCGCCGGACGGCAGTCGCACGGCGGCCGCCAGCCGGCTCAGCGGATCTTCGTAGGCTGGCCGCACCTGCGAGAGCGGCAGTCCTAGACCCTCGGCAACGCCGGAGAGCACCTTCTGGGCCGCTGCGACGTCGACCAGGGGCGGTTGGTCCAGCCACGGGTCGGCCAGCAGGGCGTCGTTGGTCCACAGCGGGCGTCCGTCGGTGCGCCAGTACAGCGCAATCTGCCAGCGCGGCAACGGTTCTCCCGGATACCACCTGCCTTGACCGCGCTGAATCAGCCCCTGCGGAGCCCACTGGGCTCGCAACCGGGTGGCCAAGTCCGAGGCCAGCCGGCGCTTGTGTGGGCCGTCGGCGGCCGTCCGCCACTCTTTGTCGACCTGGTTGTCTACCGAGACGAACGTTGGCTCGCCGCCGACGGTCAGCCGGACATCACCGGCGGTTAGCCGCTCGTCGACCCTGCGTCCGACCTCGCAGATCGTCCGCCACGCAGTGTCGGTGTAGGGCAACGTGACCCGCGGGTCTTCGTGGACGCGGGTAACCGTGTTGGAGAACTCCAGCACGCACTCGCACGGGTCGGTGCCGCCGGTGATGGGGGCCGCGGTCGCGGGATGCGGCGTGGCCGCCAGCGGGATATGACCCTCGCCGGCGAACAGTCCCGACGTCGGGTCCAATCCGATCCAACCGGCACCGGGGATGTACACCTCGGTCCAGGCATGCAGGTCGGTGAAGTCGGCGGCGGGCCCCGACGGCCCGTCGAGCGCCTCCACGTCGGAGGCCAGCTGCACCAGATAGCCGGACACGAAGCGGGCGGCCAGCCCGAGCTGACGCAGGATCGACACCAACAGCCACGCCGAGTCCCGGCACGAGCCGATACCCGTGCGCAGCGTGAAATCCGGTGTCTGGACACCGGGTTCCATGCGCACGCTGTAGCCGACGTCGATGTTGATCGCGCGGTTGAGCGCGACCAGGAAGTCGATGGTGCGGGTGCCGTCGGCCACCGAGAAGTTGCGCACCCAGGCCCGCACCAGCTCGCCCGGGCCGGAACCGTCGCCGTCCTCGTCGACGGGCCGCAGGTATGGCTCCAGGTCATCGGCCAGCGCCTTGGGGTAGGTCAATCCTGCCGATGGCCACGTCTGGGCCCAGTCCTCGATAAAGAAGTCGAACGGGTTGATGACCTTGAGGTCGGCGATGAGCCCGACCGTGATCGTCAGTTGCCGCATCGGCTTCGGAAAGACCAGCCGCGCAAGGAAATTACCCACCGCATCCTGTTGCCAGTTGATGAAGTGGTCGGCCGGGTCGACGCGTAGCGAGTAGGCCTCGATGGGGGTACGCGAGTGGGGCGCCGGGCGCAGCCGCACGATGTGCGGATACACACCGACCAGCTGGTCAAAGGTGTAGCTGGTGCGGTGCTCCAGCGCAACTTTGATGCTCATAACCGCTGATCAGATCACACCGGTCAGACCACCGCATTCCGTAGTCAGCGAACGAGGTCCGGCTGTGCTTCCAGAGCTGCTCGGGCTGCGATCCGCCCGGCCTCCAGGGCGGCATCAATCTGCCTAAAGTTCAACACACCGATCTTCGAGACGTCCGGCTCGATGATGGCCGCAACGCGAGGGAGCTCGCGCAGGTTGGCGGTGGAGGCCGCAAGGTCGAACGTACGAAGCAATGTCTCTTGCAACGGAGGTAAGGCGACATCAGTGCCGGTGAAGAGCCGCCGGACGAACCCGGGAGGCTGAACGATCGACGGCAACAAGCCGAAGCCTTTCGACGGCACGAACGTTCGACGTAGATCCACGCAGATGACGTCGCCATCTTGGTCGGCGCACATCACGTCGGCAGGGAGGTTGTTCAACAGTCCACCGTCGACGAGCATCTGTTCGCCATGTTGCACCGGCGGAATGAGACCGGGGATCGAGATCGATGCGCGCACGGCGAGCCACACCGGCCCACGCCGGTGGACGATCTGATCGCCTGTGATCATGTCCGCGGAAACGGAGAAGAACCCTTTGGGCAGATGCTCGATCAAAGTGCTGCCGAAGAATTGCTCAATCAGACGATTGACGCGCCCACCTCGAGTCAGGGCTACCGCAGGGATCGTGTAGTCGCCGAGTGGATCGCTGTACGCCATGAACTCTCGCGCCGCGGCGATCGCGTCACTGGCGTCCATCCCCAGCGCGAACGCCGCGGAAGCGATTGCACCGGAACTCGTTCCGCCAAACCGGTCGATGACAACGCCCGCCCGGGTGAGCTCTTCGTAAACACCAAAATGGGCAAATCCGCGAGCCCCGCCGCCGGCCATCACAAGACCGATCGATCGGCCGGCGATTCTGCGTGCTAGAGCACCGAAGCCATCCTCGGTGGCGGGGTGATGCGAAACCGGCGCCAGCCGATCCCACCAACTTGGATCCGGTTCCGCCGTGCAGGTGACCAGGTGGACTGGCCGTTGGGTAGCTAGCGAATCAACCTCTTCCGGCGGAGAGTGGTGATCCGCAAGCACCACGAGGCGGTCGCTTTGCGCGCCAACATATTGACGCCAGAGGCCGCTGGAGCCTCGGTCGGCTACCATCAAAACCCAATCGTTGCTGTGCTCCGCCCGATCAAGGGTCTCGCTGAACGCTTCGACGAACTCGCCATAAGTCTGAACTTCTGCGATGGTGTCGACGGGCGCAGCGACGACGGCAGTCCGACCGTGAGAGCCCAGTCGAGTCGCGATCGCGTCAACGATCGGGGCCGCCGCGGTGTCCTCAGTTGATAGCACGCCGATAACCCGAGGACGCCCAGATGTCTTGACGCGTCGCGACTCACGCAGCATCCTCGCCATCACCCGCAGCATTGCCGCTTGCATTTGCGGAGCTCTCGCAAGTATCTCGGTGAACGTGTCAGCGGCGATCCGCCAGACGACGCCGTCTCGAAGGGCTTGTACACCGGCCGAGCGAACACCGCCGGCGATCACGCCCAGGTCTCCGATCGAGTCACCGGATGCCATCTCAGCGATCACGTGTCCATCCGCGCCGATAGCTGCGAATCGCCCCGAGTCGACGATGTAGATGGAGTCCGATTGGTCTCCCGCATGAAAGAGCCACTCGTTGGTGGGCACGTGGCGACGATCTACGGTGGTCGAGAGTCGTTCGAGTTGCTCGTCATCGATGTCGGCGAGTATCGGAATGTTCCGCAGTGCGGCTCGCACATCGGCACCACGCCGCTTGGCCAATCGCTCTTCATTCCTCAGTGACATCTCTCCCAGCTCTACCGTCAGATGCGTTCCTCAGTGTTCCGAGATGAATTTACCTGCTACGTGTAGGTGGTTTGTTCACCAATTTGGCGTCACCGCAGCAAAGACAGCGTCCATGTCGACCAGATGAACTCGGTTGTGCGCCACGCCAACTGCCGCTCCGGCTCAGCCCATTGTGGCTGGCTGTTCGTCTGCGCCGCGGTCCAGGCTGCGAAAGCCCGCACAGGCTTTCTTGAAACCCAGCAGGTACGGCAACGCGTGCCACTCGAACTTCAGATAGGCCCAGAGACGGCCGAAGAAGCTGCGCTCTGGCGGCAGGGGTGGCACCTCCGAGGTCGCGAGATCGATGTAGTGAGTTGGGGTATGTCCGAGGCCCTCGAAGTCGTGCGTGAGCGGCTTGCATAGCCCGCGCACCGGCTCGTCGAGGCACTGTGCCACAACGTCGGTCATCAGCAGGTACTCCGACACGGGGACGTTATTTTTCAGCATGCGGTGCACGAGAATGACGTCGACACCGGCGAGCTCGACGTTGCGTTTCACCCGCTGCTCCGCCACCTCGCCCTCGTGGGTGACGAATTTGATCGTCAGGTTGTCTCGCTGCTCACAACTCTTACAGTCGCAGGGATGGTCCTTTTTGATCCGCTCCCGCCGCGCACGGAACGCGTGCCGCATCCGGGATGGCCGGTCGCATACCAGCACGTTGGCGTCGCCGTCTGGTGCCCAAAAAAACGCGGCGTCGCCCTCCAGCTTCGCCAGCTTCATGCCTTTGCCGGCGTCGATGACTGATTCCAGTAGCTCCGCCACCGTCCATTGCGCGTGGGCCAGGTGCTTGCGGTTCCAATGCATGTAGTTCGTGTATCCGCCGATGTCGGCGATGAGGAGAACAGCGCGTTGAATGCCCATACGTCGGGCAGTGTAGCGAGGGCCGCAGCGCGCTGCGACCTCCGTCACTCGACCGTCGCTATGCCATCTGGGGGCCCGGCGGCATACCGACCGGGGGGCCAGGCTGGCTGACCGCGACGACCTGGCCGCCGGACAGCTTGCGGTACGTGTAGGTCTGGATGAGCGAGGCGATCGGAACACCAACGAGCATGCCGACGTAGCACAGCAACTCGCCGACCAGCACCGCCGCCACCTGCACCAGCCAGGACAGCGCGCTGTTGCCGAGTTGGGCCCTGACGGTGGCGATACTGGCCTTGATGGAATCGACGGGAGACAAGGACCTGTCGACGGCAAAGACGATTGCGAACTGCGCCGCGAAGCCAAAGATCAAGCCCGGAATGATGCACAGCACCGTCCCGATCGTGGTGCCAATGGCGACCAGCAGCGCCGTGACGGCGACCTTGCCCAGATTGCGCGGCTTGAAGAACGTTGCGATGGTCACCGGCTTTCCGTCGGCGATGTCAAGGCAGCCCGTTGCAAGTCCGGCATGCATGTAGATCGCCACGCAGAACAACGCGATGTAACCGAGGAACAACACGATGCCGCCAACGGGGGTGATGTTCGCGGTCGTGGTTTCGCCCGTGACGCCGTAGGTGTCGGTGTAGCTGGTAGTCGTGCTCTCCGACGTGGCGAGAACGATGCCTACCATCGCACCGATCACGGCGGCCAGCGCGACGGCATACACGAGTAGCGGAACAACGAGCGCCGCGGCGTTCTGCGTGAACTTGTTCCACGACCAACTAAACGCATCGCCCACGCTGAAGACCGGCGTCGGTGCGACACCGTAGCCGGGCTGGGGCGGGTAACCGGGAGGCGGCGCACCCCCTGGTGGGCCATAACCGGGGGGCGGGGGAGTTGGGGGGTAACCGGGCGGCGGGTAGCCCCCGGGGGGTGGGCCAGGAGGTGGGGGATAGCCGCCTGGTGGTGGGCCATAGCCAGGTGGTGGAGGTGGTGCGCCGTAGCCGGGGGGCGGGGGAGGCGGGGGAGGCGGGGGAGGCGGGTAGCCCTGGGGGCCGTGATTGCCACCTTCGGCGTCGGCTGGGTTACCTGGATACTCCGGGGGCTGGCTCATAGCGGTCCTAGCTTCTAGTCGGTACGCGCGCAGAACTAAGCAAATCGGAACTTAACAAATATCGGGTGGAGGCGCGCGGATGGGCTCGCCCCACTTCACGTCGGCCTGGCCTCCGGCGGGTGTCGGTGCCGCATGGTATGCCTGAAACCGTGTCCGACGGTCTGTTCGACCTGCCCGGCGCACCGAAGGCGACCGGTGATGATCTGGGCGTGTCGGCCGGGGCGCCGCTGGCGGTGCGGATGCGTCCGGCGTCGCTGGATGAGGTAGTTGGGCAGGATCACCTGCTGGCACCCGGATCGCCGCTGCGCCGCCTGGTCGAGGGCTCCGGCGCGGCGTCGGTCATCCTCTACGGCCCGCCCGGAAGCGGTAAGACGACGCTGGCGGCGCTGATCTCACAGGCGACTGGCCGCCGCTTCGAGGCGCTATCGGCGTTGTCGGCCGGCGTGAAGGACGTCCGCGCAGTGATCGACTATGCGCGTAAGGCCCTCCTCGCCCGCGAGCAGACGGTGCTGTTCATCGACGAAGTCCATCGATTCTCCAAGACCCAACAGGACGCCCTGCTGTCGGCGGTGGAGAACCGGGTGGTGTTGCTGGTGGCGGCGACCACCGAGAATCCGTCGTTTTCCGTGGTGGCGCCGCTGTTGTCGCGGTCGCTGATCCTGCAGCTGCGGCCGCTGACCTCCGACGACATCCGCACGGTGGTGCAACGCGCCATCGACGACTCCCGCGGCCTGGGCGGGCGGGTCTCGGTGGCACCTGAGGCGCTCAAGCTTTTGGTGCAACTGGCGGCCGGGGACGCCCGTCGCGCCCTGACCGCGCTGGAAGTGGCCTCAGAAGCCAACGAGCATGTCACCGTCGAGACCATCGAGCAATCGCTGGACAAAGCCGCGGTCCGCTACGATCGCGACGGCGACCAGCACTACGACGTCGTTAGCGCCTTCATCAAGTCGGTGCGCGGCTCCGACGTCGACGCTGCGCTGCACTATCTGGCCCGCATGCTGGTCGCCGGCGAGGATCCGCGGTTCATCGCCCGCCGGCTGATGATCCTGGCCAGTGAGGACATCGGGATGGCCGACCCCACCGCGCTGCAGACCGCCGTTGCCGCCGCCCAGACCGTGCAGCTGATCGGCATGCCCGAGGCTCAGCTGACGCTGGCGCATGCCACCGTCCATCTGGCCACCGCGCCCAAGTCGAACGCGGTCACGACCGCCCTGGGCGCCGCGATCAGCGACATCAAGGCCGGCAAGGCCGGTCTGGTGCCGGCACATCTGCGTGACGGGCACTATTCGGGTGCGGCGGCGCTGGGCAACGCGCAGGGTTATAGGTACTCCCACGACGACCCGGATGGCATTGTCGCCCAACAGTATCCGCCGGACGAGCTGATGGACGTGGACTACTATCGGCCGACCGGCCGAGGCGGCGAACGGGAGATCGTTGGTCGGCTGGAACGGTTGCGCGCGATTATCCGTGGGAAGCGGGGGACTTCCGCGTGAACGTGACGCTCGTCGCCGAGCGTCACGCCAACATGACGCTCGGCGACGAGCGACGCAGCTTAGACCAGCTCGGGTGCGCGCAGGTGAGCGAGCGCGAGGTCAAATTCGCACTCATCGAGTTCTTCGACGCCCGCTTCGCGGATTTTCGCGTTCTTGATGGCCCGCGATTGTTCCCTGTTTCGCTCCATCGCTTCGTGGCTATCGAACGCCGCGCAGGACACGGCGCGACCGGACGAACGGTCGACCATCAGGCTGGCGCTGCAGAATCCCTCTAGACCTTCCAACTCGGGCAGCACAGACGTCTTGAAGTACTCGATGTTTTGGTCCGCGCGAGCCGGGTCGCCCTTGACCCACGTGGCCCGCACGCATGCGCCCTCACGTGAGGGGTGGTCACGGTGCAGCACCGCGAGCTCCCACTCTTCGACATTCGGCGTACCCCCGAATGCCTCCGCGGCCCGGTCCCGGATCGGCCGGATCTCGTCGGCGCTTGCCCGCATCGCCGCGTCGGTTTCCCAGGCACTGGTGGCGATACATCTGCCCGATTGCCGGTCCACCAGCAGCGACACTCCCACACACCCGTTGATCTGCTGAAGGGCGGGCATGACGACGTCGCGAATGTGTGCAATCCCCGCATCGATGTCGGTTGATTTCGCCTGAATTGTGGTAGAGCGTGCGTACACGATCCACCCCCCTCACCTGTCAGGGTGGCGCCCCGGCGGCGCCACCGGTGCACCCACTACCTTCCTCCATTGATCTTTGCGCGGCAAGAGGGCGGCAAGGGGAATGCCGTTGTGATTGCCCGGGATTGAGCCGCGAGTTCAGACCAGCTCGGGCACTCGCAGGTGGGCGATCGCCAGCTCGAACTCGGCTACGTCGATTACCTCGGCCCCGAGTTCCCGGACCCGGCGGCTGCGCAGCTCGGTCGCCTGGTCGCGGTTTCGGGCCATCGCATCAATGCTGTCGAAAGTCGAGCAGGACACGGCACGCCGACACGACGGGTGGTCGACCATCATGCTGGCACTGCAGAAGCCGTCGAGGCGCTCCATCTCGGGCAGCACGTACGTCCGGTAAAAATCCAGGGATCGGCTGAGCTGATCGGGCACCACCTTGAGCCAGGTGGCCCGCACGCACGCCCCCTCATGCGAGTGGTGGTCGCGGTGCACCAGTGCGATCTCCCACTCCTCGACCTTGACGCTGCCGTCGAACATCAGCCCCGCCCGGTCGCGGATGGGTGCCACCTGTTCGGCGCTGGCGCGCATCGCCGCCAACGACTCCCACGCGCTGGTGGCGATACATCTGCCGGACTGCCGGTCGACCAACAGCGACAACCCGACACACCCGTCGATTTCCTGCAGGGCGGGCATGACGACATCGCGAACATGCGCAATTCCAATGTCGACCGACAAGGGTTGCGCCTGGATGGTGGTAGAGCGTGCGTACACGATCGGCCCCTCCTGTGTCGGGGCAGCGCCCCGGTGGCGCCACCGGTCTAATCAGATACCTTCCTCCTACCGAATGGCGCTGGCAATGCTTGTCTGGGGTGGGTCGGCATCCGCAGTCGGAGTCGGTATCGGCACATGAGGACTGCGACCATTGGCGACCCGGATTATGGGCGACCCGTGTTTGCCGCCGGCCGCCTACGGAAACCCGTTGTTGCCGTCACTGCCGAGCAGCACCCCGCCGGTGCCGCCCGCGCCGGCCTTGCCCGCGGTCGTGCCGGTCCCGCCGTTGCCGCCGTTGCCGCCAGCGCCGATAAACACGCCGGCCCCGCCGACCCCGCCGGCGCCACCGGTGCCGACACCCCCCGCGGCGGCGCCGCCGGCGCCGCCGCTACCGCCGTTGCCGATCAGCCCGGCCTTGCCACTGGACCCGCCGGCACCCCCGGTGCCGGCCGCCGCACCGGAGGCGCCGCCGGCCCCGCCGGCGCCGCCCGAGCCGAACAGCAGGCCGGCGTTGCCGCCGGCCCCGCCGGTGCCGCCGGTATTGCCGTTAACGTTGAACCCGCCGGCGCCGCCGGCGCCGCCGGAGCCGAACAGCAGGCCGGCGTTGCCGCCGGCCCCACCGATGCCGCCGGTGCCGACGTTGGCTTCCCCGCCGGTGCCGCCGGTGCCGCCAGCGGCACCGAGGGCGAGCGGGCCGGCGTTGCCGCCGGCCCCGCCGGTCCCGCCGCCCTTGCTGCCGAACCCGCCGGAGCCGCCGGTGCCGCCGGCGCCGAACAGCCCACCCGCCCCGCCGGCCCCGCCGGCCCCGCCGGTGTTCGGGCTGAAATGGCCGGCCCCGCCGGCCCCGCCGTCGGCGAATAGCCCGCCGGTCCCGCCGGCCCCGCCGGCCCCGCCGGCATCGCTGCCGAACCCGCCGCGCCCGCCGGCCCCGCCGTCTGTGAACAGCCCGCCGGCGCCGCCGGCCCCGCCGGCCCCGCCGGTGGCGTTGGTAGTGCCGAAGCCGCCGGGGCCGCCGGCGCCGGCGGCGCCGAAGAGTGCCCCGGCGTTGCCACCGGTCCCGCCGTTCCCGCCATTCCCGCCGGCGGTCGTGCCGCTGCCGCCGGGTCCGCCGGTGCCGCCGGCGCCGATCAGCAGGGCGGCCCCGCCTGCACCACCGGCGCCGCCGTCGCCCGCGGTTCCGGCCCCGCCGGCCCCGCCCGTCCCGCCGGTGCCGAACAAGATGCCGCCGGCCCCGCCGGCCCCGCCGGGCCCACCGGTGGCGCCGGCGGCGCCGGACCCGCCGTTTCCGCCGTTGCCGAACAACCACCCACCGGCACCACCGTCAGCCCCGGTCCCCGGAGTCCCGTTGGCGCCGTTGCCGATCAACGGGCGCCCGGTCAGTGCCTGGGTGGGCCCGTTGATCGCGCTGAGCGCCTGTTGCTGCAGGGTGTGCAGTGGGTCGGTGCTGGCCGGCGCGTTGGATCCGTCGGCACCCAACAGCAGCCCGCTGATGCCGCCGGCGCCGGTGCTGCCCGCGGTTGCGCCGGTACCGCCGTTGCCGCCGTTACCACCGTTGCCGATCAGCACAGCATTGCCGCCGTCCCCGCCGACGCCGCCGGTACCGGTCGCCGACGCGCCGCCGTTGCCGCCGTTGCCGGCGTTGCCGATCAGCCCGGGCTTGCCGCCGGCCCCACCGGCCGCACCGGTGGCGCCGACACTGAAGCCGGCACCACCAGTGCCGCCGGCGCCGCCGGAGCCGAACAGCAGCCCGGCGTTGCCCCCGGCGCCGCCGGCCCCGCCGCCGGGGCCGAACCCGCCGGCGCCGCCGGCGCCGCCGGAGCCGAACAGCAGCCCGGCGTTGCCTCCGGCCCCGCCGGCCCCGCCGCCGGGGCCGAAGAAGCCGTCCCCGCCGGCGCCGCCGTCGCCGCCGGGGGCACCGAAGGCGAGCATGCCGGCGTTGCCGCCGGCCCCGCCGGCCCCACCGCCAGCTTGGCCGATCGCCCCGGCTCCGCCGACACCGCCCGCGCCGAACAGCCCGCCGTCCCCGCCGGCCCCACCGGCCCCACCGATGCCGATTTCGCCGAGCCCGCCGGCCCCACCGGCCCCGCCGGCGCCGAACAGCCCGCCGGTCCCGCCGGCCCCTCCGGCGCCGCCGGCGACGCCGCCGGCGGCGAGGCCTCGCCCGCCGGGCCCGCCAGGCCCGCCGTTGCCGAACAGCCCGCCGGGCCCGCCGGCGCCGCCAGCCCCGCCGATGGCGTCGCCGAACCCGCCGGCGCCGCCGGCGCCGCCGCTGTTGAACAGCCCGCCCGCCCCGCCGACCCCGCCGGCCCCGCCGGCGGCACCGCCGCCCCCGAACCCGCCGGCCCCGCCAGCGCCGCCTGCCCCGAACAGCAAGGCGCCCCCGCCCGCCCCGCCGGCCCCGCCGGCCTTACCGGCGCCCGATGCGCTCCCCCCGGCGCCGCCGGCCCCACCGCTGCCGAGCAACCCGCCGGGCCCGCCGGCCCCGCCGGGCCCACCATCGCCAACGGCGCTCGGCGCGCCGGACCCGCCGGCCCCGCCGTTGCCGATCAACCACCCGCCGGGCCCGCCATTGGCCCCGGTCCCCGGAGCGCCATTGGCGCCATCGCCGAACAGCGGGCGCCCGGTAGCCGCCTGGACGGGCGCATTGAGCACGTCGAGCGCATTCTGCAGCACCGAGGCCGCGGTGGCCTCGGCACCGGCATACGAGCCCGCACCCGCGGTCAAAGTCTGCACAAACTGGTGATGAAATGCCGTCGCCTGCGTGCTAAGCGCCTGATAGGCCTGACCGTGGGCGCCGAACAGCGCTGCGATGGCCGCCGACACCTCATCAGCGGCCGCGGCCGCTACCTGGGTAGTAGTGGCCGCCGCCGCTGAGTTGGCCACGCCGAGTATCGATCCAAGATTGGCCAAATCCGACGCCGCCACTGCCATGGCTTGTGGGGTCGCGATCACAGACGACATCTGACACCTCCCACTCCGACATGACGACCAAGGGTGATACCGGCTAGGGAGCGCCTGGCCCCCGGCCAGGAATCGGTGGGGTCAAATGTATCGCGGTCGGGGCACCGGATCCGGCGGTTTCCCCAACAACGTTGTCCACTTTTACCGTCCCCCTGACAGTCCTTCGACCGATAAGCCCTGGCAACAGCGGATTGGCAGGTCGCCGAGCCGCCCCCGTAGGCTTGACAGGTGCATACCGACGTGCTGGATGTGGACACCTCGCGGCGCCGCATTGTCGATCTCACCGACGCGATACGCAGGTTCTGCTTCTCGTACGGGGATGGTCTGTGCAATGTGTTCGTTCCCCATGCGACCGCCGGGGTGGCGATCATCGAGACCGGCGCCGGGTCCGACGACGACCTGGTCGACACCCTGGAGCGGCTGCTGCCACGCGACGACCGCTACCGGCACGCGCACGGCTCCGAGGGGCACGGCGCCGACCACGTGCTGCCGGCGCTCGTCGCGCCGTCGGTGACGGTGCCGGTCGCACAGGGCGAGCCGATGCTGGGCACCTGGCAAAGCGTCGTACTGGTCGACCTGAACCGGGACAATCCGCGGCGGTCGGTGCGTTTGAGCTTTGTAGAAGGCTAGGTTTACGTCTGGCAATTGACCTGCGAACAAAGAAAGAAAGCAAACAGAGTGCAAACACACGAGATCAGGAAGCGGTTCCTTGATCACTTCGTGAAGGCGGGCCACACCGAGGTGCCGAGTGCCTCGGTGATCCTCGACGACCCCAACCTGTTGTTCGTCAACGCCGGCATGGTCCAGTTTGTGCCGTTCTTCCTCGGGCAGCGCACGCCGCCATACGCGACGGCCACCAGCATCCAGAAGTGCATCCGCACGCCCGATGTCGACGAGGTGGGCATCACCACCCGGCATAACACCTTCTTCCAGATGGCCGGCAATTTCTCGTTCGGCGACTACTTCAAGCGCGGGGCCATCGAACTGGCCTGGGCGCTGCTGACCAACAGCATTGCCGACGGGGGATACGGGCTTGACCCCGAAAAACTCTGGGCCACAGTATATCTCGACGATGACGAAGCCGCTGGCCTATGGCAGGAGACCGCCGGGCTGCCGCCCGAGCGGATCCAGCGCCGCGGGATGGCCGATAACTACTGGTCGATGGGCATCCCCGGGCCATGCGGTCCGTCGTCGGAGATTTACTACGACCGCGGGCCCGAGTTTGGCCCCGAGGGCGGTCCCATCGTCAACGAGGACCGCTACCTCGAGGTGTGGAACCTGGTGTTCATGCAGAACGAGCGCGGTGAGGGAACCACCAAGGAGGACTACCAGATCCTGGGGCCGCTACCGCGCAAGAACATCGACACCGGCATGGGCGTCGAACGGATCGCACTGGTTTTGCAAGGGGTGCACAACGTCTACGAGACCGACCTGCTGCGGCCGGTGATCGACTTGGTCGCCACTCGTGCGCCGCGCCCCTACGATGTCGGCAGTCACGAAGACGACGTGCGCTACCGCATCATCGCCGACCACAGCCGCACCGCCGCCATCCTGATCGGCGACGGCGTCAGCCCCGGCAACGACGGCCGCGGCTATGTGTTGCGCCGGCTGCTGCGCCGGGTCATCCGCTCGGCCAAGCTGCTGGGCATCGACACCCCCATCGTCGGTGATCTGATGGCCACCGTGCGCGACTCCATGGGCCCGTCGTATCCCGAGTTGGTTAACGACTTCGAGCGGATCAACCGCATCGCCGTTGCCGAGGAGACGGCGTTCAACCGCACGCTGGCGTCGGGCTCGAAGCTGTTCGACGAGGTTGCCGGCGCGACCAAATCCGCAGGCGCCACGGTGGTTTCCGGCTCGGATGCCTTCACCCTGCACGACACCTACGGGTTCCCGATCGAGCTCACGTTGGAGATGGCGTCTGAAGCCGGCTTGACCGTCGACGAGGCGGGCTTCCGCGAACTGATGGCCGAGCAGCGCCGGCGCGCCAAGGCTGACGCCGCCGCGCGCAAGCACGCCCACGCCGATTTGAGCGCCTACCGCGAGCTGGTCGACGCCGGCCCCACCGAGTTCACCGGATTCGACGAATTAACCTCCCAAGCAAAGATTTTGGGCATCTTCGTCGACGGCAAGCGGGTTCCGGTGGTCGCGCACGGCGACACCCTCCACGCGGACCGGGTGGAACTGGTCTTGGACCGCACACCGCTGTACGCCGAGTCCGGCGGGCAGATCGCCGACGCCGGGACCATCACCGGGACCGGTGCCGGCGGGAGCGCCAAGGCCGCGGTTACCGATGTGCAAAAGATCGCCAAAACCCTTTACGTACACCGAGTCAACGTGGAATCGGGAGAGTTCGTCGAGGGCGACACCGTCGTCGCGGCGGTGGACCCGGGCTGGCGCAAGGGTGCCACCCAGGGTCACTCGGGCACCCATATGGTGCACGCGGCGCTGCGACAAGTGTTGGGGCCCAACGCGGTTCAGGCCGGGTCGCTGAACCGGCCGGGCTATTTGCGCTTCGACTTCAACTGGCAAGGGCCGCTGACCGAAGAGCAGCGCACCCAGATCGAAGAGGTGACTAACGAGGCGGTGCAGGCCGACTTCAAGGTGCACACGTTCACCGAGCAGCTCGACAAAGCCAAGGCGATGGGAGCGATTGCGCTGTTTGGTGAGAGCTACCCCGACGAAGTGCGGGTGGTGGAAATGGGCGGACCGTTCTCCTTGGAGTTGTGCGGTGGCACGCATGTGCCCAACACCGCGCAGATCGGCCCCGTGACGATTCTGGGCGAATCGTCGATCGGCTCCGGGGTGCGCCGGGTGGAGGCCTACGTCGGCCTGGATTCCTTCCGGCACCTGGCCAAGGAGCGTGCGCTGATGTCCGGGCTGGCCGCGTCGCTGAAGGTGCCCTCCGTTGAGGTGCCCGCCCGGGTGGCCAACTTGGTGGACCGGCTCAAGGCCGCCGAGAAGGAACTCGAACGCGTGCGGCAGGCGAGCTCCCGGGCGGCCGCGGCAAATGCGGCCGCCGGAGCCGAGCGCATCGGTAACGTCCGGGTGGTGGCACAGCGAATGTCCAGCGCAATGTCGGCGGCCGACCTGCGCTCCCTGGTCGGCGACATCCGCGGCAAGCTGGGCAGCGATCCCGCGGTGGTCGCGTTGATCGCTGCGCCTCCTGGGGACGAGGGCTCCACCGTGCCGTATGCGGTTGCCGCCAATCCCGCCGCTCAAGACCTGGGGATCCGTGCCAACGATCTGATCAAACAGCTCGCCGTGGCGGTCGACGGCCGGGGCGGCGGTAAGCCCGACCTGGCGCAGGGCTCAGGAAAGGATCCGACCGGCATCGACGCCGCGCTCTCGGCGGTGCGCTCCGAGATCGCCGTGATAGCGCGGGTCGGTTGAGTGGTCGAAATACAGCGGGGACCTAGACGTGGGAGGAGCCTCGGCATCGACGTCGGCAAGGTGCGCATCGGCGTGGCGTCCAGCGACCCCGACGGTATCCTCGCCACCCCGCTGGAAACAGTGCGCCGGGACCGTTCCGGTAAGCACCTGAAGCGGCTGGCCGCGCTGGTCGCCGAGTTGGAGGCCGTCGAGGTGATCGTCGGACTGCCGCGCACCCTGGCCGACCGCATCGGCCCCTCGGCGCAAGACGCGATCGATCTCGCCGATGCGCTGGCAGAGCGGATCGCCCCGACACCGGTGCGGCTCGCCGACGAACGGTTGACGACGGTCAGTGCGCAGCGCTCATTGCGGGAGGCGGGGGTGCGCGCCCGCGACCAACGCGCCGTGATCGACCAGGTGGCCGCGGTGGCCATCCTGCAGAGCTGGTTGGATCAACGCCGCGCCGGGGCAGGTTCCGATGTCTGATGAAGATGGGCACCGTCGGGTCGAGCCCGTGGCGGTCGGGCCGGCGAGACATCGGAGAACCCGTGCCGAGCGCAAACGCGCGCAACGAATCCGCCGTCGGCGCCGCATCGCCGGCGGATTCGCGATTGGCTCGATCGTCGTCGTAGGAGTTGCAACCGTCTTCCTCGGCTCGAAACTGTGGCACCTGCTATCCGGCGCCAACGACGACTACACCGGCAACGGCAAGCGCGACATCGTGATTCAGATCGAGGCCGGTGACTCGACCACCGCGGTCGGGGAGACGCTGCACAACAAGGGCGTGGTGCGCACCGTGCGGGCGTTTGTCGACGCCGCACACGGTAACGCCGCGATCTCGTCGATTCAGCCCGGCTTCTACCGGATGCGCACCGAGATCCCGGCGGCCAGCGCGGTCGCGCGGCTCGCGGACCCGCGGAACCGGGTGGGCAAGCTCGTCATTCCGGAGGGTCGACAGCTCGACGACACCACGGACATGAAGACCGGCAAGCTGAATCCTGGGATCTTCTCGCTGATCTCCCGGGCCACCTGTGTGGATCTCGACGGTAACCAGCGCTGCGTTTCGGTGGCCGACCTGCGCACGGCGGCAAGCAAGAGCACCCCGGCGATGCTGTCGGTGCCGCCCTGGGCGGTCCAGCCGGTGCTAGAGCTGGGTGACGACCACCGCCGGATCGAGGGCCTCATCGCACCGGGGACCTTCAACATCGATCCTGCGGCCCCGGCCGAGACCAGCCTGGCGACCCTGATCGGCGCCGGCGCCATCGAGTACACGAAGTCGGGGTTGGTGGATACCGCCAAGGCCCTGAGCTTGTCGCCCTACGACATCCTTGTGGTGGCGTCGCTGGTGCAGCAGGAAGCCAACGTGCAGGACTTCCCTAAGGTGGCGCAAGTCATCTACAACCGGCTGCGCGAGCACCGCACGCTGGAATTCGACTCGACGGTGAACTATCCGCTGGACCGTCGGGAGGTGGCCACCAGCGATGCCGACCGTGCGCAACGCACGCCGTGGAACACCTACGTGGCCGAAGGCTTGCCGGCCACGGCGATCTGTTCGCCCGGCGTGGACGCGCTGCGAGCCGCCGAGCATCCAGCGCCGGGGGACTGGCTGTACTTCGTCACCATCGACGCCCAGGGGACAACGCTGTTCACCAGGGATTACCGCCAGCATCTGGCGAACATCGAGCTGGCCAAGCGCAACGGTGTCCTCGATAGCACGCGCTAGAAGGGCGGCCGTTCTCGGCTCGCCGATCGCGCATTCCCGGTCCCCGCAGCTGCACCTGGCCGCCTACCGTGCGCTGGGTCTGGACGACTGGACCTACGAACGCATCGAGTGCGGTGCCGAAGAGCTGCCGGGTGTGGTCGGTGCTTTCGGGCCGGAGTGGGTCGGCGTGTCGGTGACCATGCCGGGCAAGTTCGCTGCCCTGCGTTTCGCCGACGAGCGCACCGCTCGCGCCGAACAGGTGGGATCGGCCAACACCCTGGTGCGCGTTCCGGGCGGCTGGCGCGCCGATAACACCGATATCGACGGCGTAACCGGCGCGCTCGGGCCGGTATCCGGGCATGCGCTGGTGTGCGGGTCGGGTGGTACCGCACCGGCGGCGGTCGTCGGATTGGCCGAACTCGGCGTCACCGGGATCACCATCGTGGCGCGTAACCTCGACAAGGCGGCCAGGCTGGTGGACCTGGGCTCGCGAGTCGGCGTCGCGACCCGATTCTGCGACCTCGACGGCCCCGGTCTGGCCGACGAAGTCGCCGTAGCGCAGGTGCTGGTCAGCACCATCCCTGCTGATGTGGCGGCGCGTTATGCCGGCACTTTCGCCACGATCCCGGTGCTGCTCGACGCCATCTACAGCCCGTGGCCCACACCGCTGGCCGCGGCCGTGTCCGCCGCGGGGGGCCGGGTGATCAGCGGCCTGCACATGCTGCTGCACCAGGCGTTCGCGCAGGTTGAGCAATTCACCGGGCTGCCCGCGCCCCGAGAAGCCATGACTTGCGCATTGGCGGAACTGGATTAGCCTGCCGCGCATGCGGATTGGGATCGCGGGTGTACTGCTGACCTGGCTCGCGGCATTGAGCTACTACGACATCAAGCAACGGCGGTTGCCCAACCTGCTGACGCTGCCCGGGGCGGCGTTGGTTCTGCTGGGCGCGGCCGTCGCTGGCCGTGGCATGCCGGCGTTGGCCGGTGCGACGGCATTGACCGCGGTGTACCTGTTGGTCCATCTGTTGGCGCCGACGGCGATGGGCGCCGGCGACGTCAAGCTGGCGATTGGCCTGGGCGGGTTGACGGGCTGCTTCGGCACCGAGGTGTGGCTGCCGGCGGCGCTGGCCGCGCCGCTGCTGACCGCGCTTGTGGGCGTGGTCGGGCTGTGGCGCGGCGTGCGCACGGTCCCACACGGTCCGTCGATGTGCGTGGCCACGGCTGTCGCGTTGGTGTTCATCAGAGGCCCGCAGTAGAGGGCCGGACGCTGGCTCCGCCGAACCGCGTCGATCGTGGCCGATGCGGGTTCGCAGAGGCACGAGGCCCATATGATGTATACATCATTAGCTTGATGACGTATATTTTGCGCGTGAAAAGGCTGCAGATCTACATCGACGAGGACGTTGACCGGGCGCTTGCTGTTGAGGCACGACGGCAGCGGAAGTCGAAGGCGGCGCTGATCCGCGAATACGTCGCTGAACATCTTCGGCACCCGGGCCCAGATCCTGTCGATGCCTTCGTTGGATCGTTCGAGGGGGGAGCGGACTTGTCCGCGTCCGTTGACGATGTGGTTTACGGAAAGCGCGAATGATTTTCGCCGACACGTCCTTCTGGGCGGCGCTCGGCAACGCCAGAGACGCTCGACACGACACAGCGAAGAGGTTGTGGGCTAGCAAACCGGCCGTAGTTGTGACTTCCAATCATGTCCTGAGCGAGACCTGGACGCTGCTCAACCGGCGCTGCGGTCACCGCGCCGCGGTTGCTGCCGCTGCTATCCGCTTCAGCACCATCGTTCGCGTCGAGCGCGTAACGGCCGACTTGGAAGAGCAGGCCTGGGAATGGCTCGCGCGGCATGATGAGCGAGAGTACTCATTCGTCGATGCGACGAGCTTCGCGCTGATGCGCAGCAAGGGCATCCATAATGCGTATGCCTTCGACGGTGACTTCAGCGCAGCAGGTTTTGTCGAGGTAAGACCCGAGTAGGCGTCGCAACCCCTGCCGGAGGACACGGCTGGGCCACCCGGGGAACCTCGGTCTAAACGGGTCGCGAAACCAACCAGCATCGCTTAGTACGGTGGCTGTAGATCCCGGAACATCGGGAAGTGACGCACATTAGTGGTCAGCAGATCGGCGTCGACGACAATTGCGGTCGCGGCGATTAGGTAGTCGACGTCGTCGATGCCACTGTGGCTGCGCCGGTATCGACGGGCGAGTTGTCCGCCTATCCGGGCAATGTCCTCGGTCACCCGGGTCCACGCCAATGCCGAGAAGAAAGCTTCAAGTGTCGCGAGTTCGCTTTTCCGCACGCCTGCGAGGAGTTCGAATCTCACCAGCTCGCTGGCCGCGATCTCCTCACCGTTATTGACCAATTCGGTGAGCAGCTCCGCAGCCGCAGGCTCGCCGCGAAGGTGGTCTACCGCGACCGAGGTATCGATCAGCTTCACGCCAGACCGAGCCGAGCGAGGCGTTCGTTGAGGTTGCTCCGAATCGCGTCGACATACTCGGCGCCGGTGAAGTCCCGTCCTCGCCACGAGCCATGGCTGTAGTCGAGCGCGGCGAGCCGTTCCTGCTTGGATCTCATGCCGTAGACGGTGTGGATTGCGCGTCGGATGAGTTCCGACCGCGATGCGCCGCTCGCCTTGGCGGCGCGATCGAGCAGCTCGAGCTCCTCTTCGCCCAGGGTTACCTGAGTCCGCATGACATCACTATACATCAAGTGATGTTCCAAAGATTGCGCTGCCTACTAAAGGCTTCCGCGAGGCGCAATCCATTCCATGCGCTGGCCCGTGATGCTGCGACCCGGTCATAGTCCTCGTCGTAGTGCCATACGACGGTTGATGGCCGTCAGCGAATGTGGACGCGCGGTTCGCGCAGCTGAGTTACTCGAGCCCCACATGCTGCCTGGACAATGCATTGCCATGGGAAGATGGGACGCGTGTTGCGCTGGATCACCGCGGGGGAGTCCCATGGCCGCGCCCTGGTGGCCGTGGTGGAAGGCATGGTCGCCGGCGTGGAAGTCACCTCGACCGACATCGCCGACCAGTTGGCCCGCCGCCGGCTGGGTTATGGCCGCGGCGCGCGGATGGCGTTCGAGAGGGATGCGGTGACCGTGCTGTCCGGGGTGCGTCACGGCACCACTCTGGGCGGTCCCATCGCCATTGAGATCGGCAACACCGAGTGGCCGAAGTGGGAAACCGTCATGGCCGCCGATCCGGTCGACCCGGCGGAGCTCGAAGGCAGTGCTCGCAATGCGCCGCTGACCCGGCCGCGGCCCGGGCACGCCGACTATGCGGGCATGCTCAAGTTCGGCTTCGACGACGCGCGCCCGGTGCTGGAGCGGGCCAGCGCCCGCGAGACCGCCGCTCGCGTCGCGGCGGGGACCGTCGCGCGGGCGTTCCTGCGTCAGGCGCTGGGGGTTGAGGTGCTGTCACATGTCATTTCGATCGGCGCATCGGCGCCTTACGACGGTCCGCCACCGCGGGCCGAGGATCTGCCGAAAATCGATGCCAGTCCCGTTCGCGCGTTCGACGAGGCCGCCGAACAAGCCATGATCACCGAGATCGAGGCGGCCAAGAAGGACGGCGACACCCTGGGCGGCGTGGTCGAGGTGGTGGCGCTGGGCCTGCCCGTGGGGCTGGGTTCCTTCACCAGCGGCGACAACCGGCTCGACGGCCAGCTGGCCGCGGTGGTCATGGGCATCCAGGCGATCAAGGGCGTGGAGATCGGCGACGGATTTCAGACCGCGCGCCGCCGCGGCAGCCAAGCCCACGACGAGATGTACCCCGGCCCCGATGGCGTCGTGCGCTCGACCAACCGCGCCGGTGGGCTCGAGGGCGGTATGACCAACGGGCAGCCGCTGCGGGTGCGCGCGGCCATGAAGCCGATCTCCACCGTGCCGCGGGCGCTGGCCACCGTCGACATGGCAACCGGCGACGAAGCCGTCGCCATCCACCAGCGCTCCGATGTCTGCGCCGTGCCCGCCGCTGCAGTCGTGGTCGAGACCATGGTGGCGTTGGTGCTGGCCCGCGCGGTGCTGGAGAAGTTCGGCGGGGATTCACTGACCGAAACCCGCCGCAATATCGCCGCCTACCAGCGCACCGTCGCCGACCGCGAAGCGCCGGCCGCACGAGCCTCGGGTTAAGCAATGGCCCCTAAAGCGGTACTCGTCGGCTTGCCGGGCTCCGGTAAGTCCACCATCGGGCGGCGGCTGTCCAAGGCACTGGGCGTCACCCTGCTCGACACCGACGTGGCGATCGAGCAGCGGACCGGACGTAGCATCGCCGAGATCTTTGCCAACGATGGGGAGCAAGAGTTCCGACGCATCGAGGAGGACGTGGTGCGCGCGGCGCTGGCCGAACACGACGGGGTGCTTTCGCTCGGCGGCGGCGCGGTCACCAGCCCCGGGGTATGCGCAGCACTGGCCAGCCACACCGTCGTCTACTTGGAGATCGGCGCCGCCGAAGGCATCCGGCGCACGGGCGGCAACACCGTGCGGCCGTTGTTGGCCGGCGGGGACCGCGCCGAGAAATACCGGGCCCTGATGTCGAAACGGGTTCCGCTGTACCGGCGCGTCGCCACCATCCGCGTGGACACCAACCGTCGCAACCCGGGGGCGGTGGTCCGCTACATCCTGTCGCGGCTGCAGGTTCCCAGTCCGAGTCAGGCCACCACATGAGCGGTATCAGCGAACCGGTCACCGTGCGGGTGGCAGTCGACCCGCCCTACCCGGTGGTGATCGGCACCGGATTGCTGGGCGAGTTGGACGAACTGCTCTCCAGCCGGCACAAGGTCGCTATCTTGCACCAGCCGGTGCTGGCGGAGACGGCAGAGGTCATGCGAAAGCGCTTGGCCGACAAGGGAGTTGATGCACATCGCATCGAAATACCGGACGCTGAAGCCGGCAAGGACCTGCCCGTCGTGGGATTCATCTGGGAAGTGTTGGGCCGCATCGGAATCGGCCGCAAAGACGCCCTGGTGAGCCTCGGCGGCGGGGCGGCCACCGACGTGGCCGGGTTTGCGGCGGCTACCTGGTTGCGCGGCGTCTCGATCGTGCACGTGCCCACCACATTGCTGGGCATGGTCGACGCGGCCGTCGGCGGCAAGACGGGCATCAACACCGACGCCGGCAAAAACCTGGTCGGCGCGTTTCACCAGCCCCTTGCCGTGCTGGTCGACCTAGCGACGCTGGAAACGTTGCCGCGCAACGAAATCATTTGCGGGATGGCGGAGGTGGTCAAGGCGGGGTTCATCGCGGACCCGGTGATCCTGGATCTCATCGAGGCCGACCCGCAGGCCGCGCTGGATCCGAACGGTGACGTGCTGCCGGAGTTGATCCGGCGCGCAATCATCGTCAAGGCAGAGGTCGTCGCCGCCGACGAGAAGGAATCCGAACTGCGCGAAATCCTCAACTACGGCCACACTTTGGCACATGCGATCGAGCGTCGGGAGCGTTATGAGTGGCGACACGGCGCCGCGGTGTCGGTAGGCCTGGTGTTCGCGGCCGAGCTCGCCAGACTCACCGGACGCCTTGACGACGCCACCGCGCAGCGTCACCGCACCATCCTGACCTCACTGGGCCTGCCGGTCAGCTACGATCACGACGCCTTGCCGCAACTGCTGGAATACATGGCAGGCGACAAGAAAACCCGCTCCGGGGTGCTTCGGTTCGTAGTCCTCGACGGGCTGGCGAAGCCGGGCCGATTGGTGGGACCGGACCCCGGGCTGCTGGTGACCGCCTACGCGGGAGTGTGCGCCCCATGATCGTCAACGTGATCAACGGCCCGAACCTGGGCCGGCTGGGTCAGCGCGAGCCCACCGTCTACGGCAGCACCACCCACGACGAGCTGGCGACCCTGATCGAGCGTGAGGCCGCCGAACTGGGACTCAAAGTCCTTGTGAGGCAAAGTGATAGCGAGGCCCAACTGCTGGATTGGATTCATCGGGCCGCCGATGCCGCAGAACCTGTGATACTCAACGCCGGCGGTCTGACGCACACATCGGTGGCGCTGCGCGATGCTTGCGCTGAACTGCGCGCACCGCTGATCGAGGTGCATATCTCCAATGTGCATGCGCGCGAGGAGTTTCGGCGCCACTCGTATCTGAGCCCGGTGGCGACCGGAGTGATCGTCGGGTTGGGAGTACAGGGCTACCTGCTCGCCCTGCGCTACCTGGCCGGATCTTCCGGTGCCGTCGGCTAGTCCTTCTTCTTCGGTGTGTCCGGCTTGGTCTGCTCGGTATCCGTGCGGATCACCTCGGTGGGTGCCTCACCCTCGGCCGTGGGAATCGTTTCGGTGGGTGACTCTTCTTCGGTCGTGCGGATCGTCTCGGTAGGTTCCTCACGCTCGGCCGTGGCCACCGCCGCGGTCCGTTCCTCAGGCTGGGCGGCGGCCGTCTGCCCGGTCGGAGTCTCGTCGGCGCGGACTGCGGCAAACACGTCGGTGTCCGCACGCTCCTTCTCAGCAGCAAGGCCGTGATGTCTAACCGGCTGTTTCGCGATCAGCCGGTCCACGCGCCACCGGCCGAAAGCCGCCCCGAGGATTCCGAACACGAACACCAGGAGAGCGGTGAACGCCGCGAAGGTCGTCACCTCGTTGAGCAGCCCGCCCGTGTAGATGGCCTTGTAGAACAGCGCAATGATCCAGGCCACCACCCCGCTGACCACTCCGGAGAACAGGCCCGCCAGCAGCCAGGTCATCGCCAGGTCCTCACGACGGTCCGGATCCGGGTTCGCCTTGGCGTCGTTGCGGCCGTCGATCACCCCCCACACGATCACGCCAATAATGAAGAACAGCAGCAGCACGATACTGATCAGCGCGGACTGTGTCTGCCACGCGTTGATCAACGCCCCTTGAAAGAGGCGGACAACCACCATGGCGGCGGCAAACACTAATCCGCGCAGCATCCAGTTCCTCATGGGGCTTCAGCCTAGCGAGTACCGTCAAGGGTCGTGACACATTCTCAGCGTCGGGACAAGCTCAAAACCGAAATTGCTGCCACCGGACTGGACGCGATGCTGGTCACGGAGCTGATAAATGTCCGATATCTATCGGGTTTCAGCGGGTCTAACGGCGCGTTGCTGGTGTTCGCCGACGATCGCGAGGCGATACTGGCCACCGATGGCCGGTATCGCACGCAGGCGGCGCGGCAAGCACCCGACCTTGAGGCGGCGATCGAGCGAGCCGTTGGGAGCTACCTGACGAGCCGGGCCGCGCACGACGGCGTGCGACGCCTGGGCTACGAGAGCCACGTGGTCACCGTGGACGGCTTGGATGCGATGTCGGCTGCCCTGGAAGGGCACGACACCGAGTTGGTGCGGGCCTCCGGGATCGTGGAGAAGCTGCGGGAGGTCAAAGACGCCGGTGAGCTGGCGTTATTGCGGCTGGCCTGCGAGGCGGCCGACGCCGCACTGACCGACCTGGTGCAGCGCGGCGGCCTGCGGCCGGGCCGAACCGAACGCGAGGTGAGCCGCGAATTGGAGGGCCTGATGCTCGACCATGGCGCCGACGCGGTGTCGTTCGAGACCATCGTTGCGGCCGGGCCGAATTCGGCGATCCCACACCACCGCCCCACCGACGCGGTGCTGGCGGCGGGTGACTTCGTCAAAATCGACTTCGGCGCGCTCGTCGCCGGCTATCACTCCGACATGACCCGCACCTTCGTGCTCGGCTCGGCGGCCGACTGGCAGCTGGAGATCTACCAATTGGTCGCCGAGGCGCAAAAGGCCGGCCGAGAGGCGCTGCGGCCGGGCGCGGAGCTACGAGACGTGGACGGCGCCGCGCGCCAGCTCATCGCCGACGCCGGTTACGGCGATCACTTCGGCCACGGTCTGGGACACGGCGTCGGCCTGCAGATTCATGAAGCACCGGGCATCGGAGCGACATCCGCCGGTACACTACTGGCGGGCTCTGTGGTGACCGTGGAGCCCGGCGTCTATTTGCCCGGCCGCGGCGGCGTCCGCATTGAGGACACATTGGTAGTAGCTGGCAGGACGCCAAAAGCGCATGAAACTACCGGGCTGATCCCGGAATTGTTGACCCGGTTCCCTAAGGAACTGGCCATCTTGTAGGAGATTTAGGAGACCGTGGCGACCACTGCTGACTTCAAGAACGGACTTGTCCTGGTGATCGACGGGCAGCTGTGGACGATTACCGAGTTCCAGCACGTCAAGCCCGGCAAGGGCCCGGCGTTCGTGCGCACCAAGCTCAAGAACGTGCTGTCCGGCAAGGTCGTCGACAAGACGTACAACGCCGGGGTGAAGGTGGAAACCGCCACCGTCGACCGGCGCGACACCACCTATCTGTACCGCGACGGCTCGGATTTCGTGTTCATGGACAGCGAGGACTACGAGCAGCACCACCTCCCCGAGTCGCTGGTCGGCGACGACGCGCGATTCCTGCTGGAGAACCTGCCGGTGCAGGTGGCGTTCCACAACGGCGCGCCGCTCTACATCGAGCTGCCGGTGACGGTGGAGCTGGAGGTCACGCACACCGAGCCGGGGCTGCAGGGCGACCGGTCCAGTGCGGGCACCAAGCCGGCCACCCTAGAAACCGGTGCACAGATCCAAGTGCCGCTGTTCATCAACACCGGCGACAAATTGAAGGTCGATTCGCGCGACGGCAGCTACCTGGGTCGGGTCAACGCCTAAACATGCCTGACGGAAAGCCGGTTAAAGGACGTCATCAGGCCCGCAAGCGCGCGGTCGACCTGTTGTTCGAGGCCGAGGCCCGGGGTATGAGCCCAGTCGAGGTGGTCGATGCTCGCACCGCGCTGGCCGAAACACAGCCCGACGTGAGGCCGCTGCATCCGTATACGGCCGCGGTGGCCCGAGGGGTCAGCGCGCACGCCGCCCATATCGATGACTTGATCACCTCGCATCTGCAGGGCTGGACCTTGGACCGGCTGCCCGCGGTCGATCGTGCCATTCTGCGGGTTTCGGTGTGGGAGCTGCTGTACGCCGACGACGTGCCGGAGCCGGTCGCCGTCGACGAGGCCGTCGAGCTGGCCAAGGAGCTATCCACCGACGACTCGCCGGGCTTTGTCAACGGCGTGCTGGGTCAGGTCATGCTGGTGACGCCGCAGATCCGAGCGGCCGCCCAGGCGGTTCGAGGAAGTGCATCGTGACCCGGCTGGAGCTGCGTGTCGTCGTCGCCGCTGTGTTGGCCGCGACGGTGATATTCGGCGCCGTCATTTGCGCCGCGTTGGGGTGGGCAATCGTCGCGTCGGTCTTGTCGATCTATGCGCTTGGCGTCGGCGCCTGGCTGTATCACTCGATCGAGCGCCTGATTCTGGCCCGCCGCATCAGCACCGTTCGCACGGCGGCGAAGCCACTGCAGCCGTTGCTGCCGGTCATGGCTGCGATTATGGGCCTGACGCAAGCCGTGGTCCGATCGCTCGCCGATGTCACCGAGATGCCGTCGCGCCACTGGGAGTTTCCCCCGTTCCCGCAGCTGCCGGTGCTGCGCTGGATGGAACATCCCCTCGGTAATCGGAGCAAAGGGCGGATCGCGGAAAGCGATGACGAACTGGACGGCTGAACGGTCGAATTCCGGATCGAAATGATCGCGCTTTGAGCGGGGGCGGGACACAATAGCGGCAACCGGATGGAAAGCTGACGACATGAATCGAGACAGCGCCCGCCCGCGACGACTGCGTGTCTCCGCATTGGCGGCGGTAGCCAACCCCTCATACGCGCGCATCGACACGTGGAACCTGCTCGACGACGCCTGCCGTCATCTCGCCGAGGTTGACCTGGCCGGGTTGGACACCGCGCACGACATGGCCAAAGTCAAGCGCCTGATGGACCGCATCGGGGCCTACGAGCGGTATTGGCTCTATCCCGGCGCGCAAAATCTGGCGACTTTCCGCGCTCACCTGGAGAGTAAGTCCACGGTCCGGCTTACCGAGGAGGTGTCGCTGGCCGTACGTTTGCTCTCCGAATATGGCGACCGCACAGCGCTATTCGACACGTCGGCGCCGCTGGCCGACCAGGAATTGGTGGCCCAGGCCAAGCAGCAGCAGTTCTACACCGTGCTGCTTGCCGACGATGCCCCGTCCACGGCTCCGGACTGCCTCGCGGAAAGCCTGCGGGCGCTGCGCAATCCGGCCGACGACGTCCAATTCGAGATACTGGTGGCCCCCAGCGTCGAGGACGCCATCACCGCGGTGGCATTGAACGGCGAGATCCAGGCCGCGATCATCCGCCACGACCTGCCGCTGCGGTCCCGTGACCGGTTGCCGCTCATGAACGCGTTGCTGGGCGCCAACGAGGACATGGTCTCCATCGAGGGCGCCCACGACTGGGTCGAATGCGGCGAGTGGATCAGGGAGTTGCGGCCACACATCGACCTGTATCTGCTCACCGACGAATCGATCGCGGCCGGCAATGACGACCAGCCCGACGTCTACGATCGGACGTTCTACCGGCTCAACGACGTCACCGATCTGCACAGCACGGTGCTCGCGGGCCTGAGAAATCGTTTCTCCACACCGTTTTTCGACGCGTTGCGCGCCTATGCGGCCGCGCCCGTCGGTCAATTCCACGCTCTGCCGGTCGCGCGTGGCGCCAGCATCTTCAACTCCAAGTCGCTGCAGGATATGGGCGAGTTCTACGGCCGCAACATCTTCATGGCCGAAACCTCCACTACCTCCGGCGGACTCGATTCGCTGCTGGACCCGCACGGCAACATCAAGAAGGCGATGGACAAGGCCGCGGTCACCTGGCGCGCCAATCACACGTACTTCGTCACCAATGGGACCTCCACCGCCAACAAGATCGTCGTCCAATCGCTGACCCGGCCGGGCGACATCGTGCTCATCGACCGCAACTGCCACAAGTCGCATCACTACGGGCTGGTCCTAGCGGGCGCCTACCCGCTTTACCTCGACGCGTATCCGTTGCCGCAGTTCGCGATTTACGGCGCGGTGTCGCTGCACACGATCAAGAAGGCGTTGCTGGATCTCGAGGCGGCCGGACAGCTGCACCGGGTGCGCATGCTGCTGCTCACCAACTGCACCTTCGACGGCGTCGTCTACAACCCCCAGCGGGTGATGGAGGAGGTGCTGGCGATCAAGCCGGACATCTGCTTCCTGTGGGACGAGGCGTGGTACGCGTTTGCCGCCGCGGTGCCATGGGCTCGACAGCGTACCGCGATGGTGTCGGCCGAGCGACTGGAATCGAAGCTGGCGTCGTCGGAATACGTTGAGGAATACCGGAATTGGTGCGTGTCGATGGCGGGGATCCCGCGGGCGGAGTGGGTTAATCACCGCCTGCTGCCCGACCCGGCTCGCGCCCGGGTTCGCGTGTATGCAACGCATTCCACCCACAAGTCGCTGTCGGCGCTGCGGCAGGCGTCGATGATCCATGTGCGCGACCAGGATTTCAACGCCCGCGCCCGGGATGCATTCGGTGAGGCGTTCTTGACGCACACCTCGACATCGCCGAACCAACAACTGCTCGCGTCGCTGGACCTGGCGCGCCGACAGGTCGACATCGAGGGTTTCCATCTGGTTCGGCAGGTTTACGATATGGCGCTGGTCTTCCGGCACCGCGTCCGCAAAGACCGCCTGATCAGTAAGTGGTTCCGCATTCTCGACGAATCCGACCTGGTGCCCGAGGAGTACCGCGCGTCTGCGGTGAGTTCCTACCGCCAGGTCCGTCAGGGCGCACTGGCCGAGTGGAACGAGGCGTGGCGATCCGACCAGTTCGTCCTCGACCCGACGCGGGTCACCCTGTTCATCGGCAATACCGGAATGAACGGGTACGACTTCCGCGAGAAAATCCTGATGGAGCGATTCGGGATCCAGATCAACAAGACGTCGATCAACAGCGTGTTGTTGATCTTCACCATCGGTGTCACCTGGTCGAGCGTGCATTATCTGCTCGACGTGCTGCGCCGGGTGGCCACCGACTTCGACCGGACCAAGAACGCGGCCAGCGCGGCCGATTGGGCCCTGCACGAGCGCCGTGTTGAGGAGATCACCCAGGATCTGCCGCACCTACCCGACTTCAGCGAGTTCGACGTTGCCTTCCGTCCGGAAGACGCGTGCATGTTCGGCGACACGCGGTCGGCCTTCTATGCCGGCTACGAAGAGTCGGACCGTGAGTACGTGCTGATCGGGATGGCCGGGCGACGGCTTGCCGAGGGAAAGACGTTGGTGTCCACCACTTTTGTGGTGCCCTACCCTCCGGGTTTCCCGGTACTGGTCCCGGGTCAGGTGGTCTCCAAGGAGATCATCTACTTCCTGGCCCAACTCGACGTCAAGGAGATCCACGGATACAACCATGAACTTGGGTTGTCGGTGTTCACCCAGGAGGCGCTCGCACGGTTGGAGGCCCAGCGGAACGCGGCGACGGCCGCGGTGGGTTCGGCGTTCCCGGTCTTCGAGGTGCCGCGGGATGCTTCCGCATTAAATGGCGACCGCGTCGTGGGGACTGTGGCCGAAGATGTGTGACGGCTGATGGTCCGCCGAGAGTAGGGCCCCTCCTACGATGATGTTGTGCGCACCACTTTGCGAATCGATGACGATGTCCTAGAAGATGCGCGCAACATCGCTCGCGCGGAAGGTCGGTCCATAGGCGCGGTGATTTCTGAGCTGGCGCGCAGGTCGCTGCGGCCCGTTGGGATCGTCGTGGTCGATGGGCTACCGGTATTCGACTTTCCGCCGGATGCGCCAATCATCACCGATGAAGATGTCGCTCGCGCTCTTGAGGAAGACGTGTGACCGCACTCCTCGACGTGAATGTGCTGATTGCATTGGGCTGGCGCAAACCATGTTCAGCACACGGCGGCGCGGAAATGGTTTACGTGGTCGTCCTCGAGTGGATGGGCGACAACGCCGGTCACTGAACTGGGATTCGTTCGTATTTCGAGCAATCGCAGGCTGATGCAGGTGTCGACGACACCGGCGACTGCTATCGCACAATTGGAGGCGTTACGAGGGCATCCAGGCCGCGCGTTTTGGCCCGACGACGTGCCGTGGTGGTTGGCGAGGGTGGCGATCGTGCGGCTGTTTCGACTCACCGTCTTGTTACGGACCGCCATCTGATTGCTTTGGGCGCCCGCTATGGCGGGCGGCTGGTGACTTTCGATGCAGCACTGGCTGATTCGGCGTCGTCCGGAGTTGTTGAGCTTCTGTAGCTCAACGGTCCTGCGTGTCGTGCCAGGCCTGCAGAATCTCCGGGCGCAGACGCCCCCGGTCGGACACCGCCAGACCGACGCTCTTGGCCCATGCGCGTAGTTCGGCGTTGCTGGGCTCGGGATCAGTGGGAGCTGTGTCGAAAACCGTTGCAGCATTGGTGCTGTCGACGAACCATGCGAGGGCGGCGGCGAGATAGCGATAGGTGTACTCCTGGGCCAGCTTGCGGGTCTGGCAGAACACCATAGGCACCGTTGGGAAGCTGATCTGTAACTCTGCCAGCCCGTCGGCGACCGCCGCCGGACGAGCATAGGTGAGCGCGAAGAGTTCCGAGTAGCGGTCCTCGACGACTACGACGGCCCTTGGCAGCGCGGCGAGTTCGGTGAGTTGGTATTTCAGCCTACCGTTAAGCACCCCGGAAGCGAGGTCCGACAACGCTTTTCGCTCCACTGCGGCGACGAGTTGATCACCCACCCTGAGCCCGTAGTCGCCGCAGGGGAGTGCTTCGCGTGTCGTCGCCACCGGTTTGTCGGCGAAGTTGTACGGGTACCGTTCGTGGGTGTCGACGACGATTTCGAGCTCGGGGTTACCGGCGGCGCGAGCGGTGGGCGTCCGCACACCGGGCCGGGATTGCTTTCGCGTTTTGGGGCTTTGCCAGAACACGACCTGGCGACCGCGGGCCGTGGTGTGCACCAGTTGCGACCGGTTCTCGCGGGCGCGGGCGGCGACCACGTCGATAGCCGCGCCCCGGCGGCTGCAGCTGCGCAGCTCGACCCGGTCGACGACGACGGCGTCGTCGGGCCAGTCAGCGATGTCGAGCCGATGACAGTACAACGCTTTGGTACGCGGCCACACATCCGACGTGGCGAACACCAGCCCGCTGCCCACCGGCACCCGGATCAGGTACGGCAGCCGTGAGCCAGTGTCGGGGTTGGCGGCGACGAGCAGCTCCACAGATTGTCAGGCTACTGTGCGGCGTGGGTCGGACACGACGCGTGCATGGCCGTGTTTAGCTGACGCTTGTCGTCAGGTTGCCTTAACGAATCCGTAACAACATGTCGGACCCTTCCCTTTCGCTGCGCACGTGACGCAAATCACGCCACGATACGCGAGGCAATCTGATGGCCACACTTGTGACCTTGACGTCGATGCTCGGCCGCGGGTTCTCGCCGCCCACTCACCCAATGCCAGTGGCCGCTGGCACTCGCTTTCGGACCATTTGCTAGGAACCGGACAACGAGCAGGTGAATTCGGGGCCGCGTTCGGCTCCGCGGATGCCTGTCGACTCGTGGGGGCACTTCATGACCTTGGCAAGGCGGACCCGGCATGCCAGGGCCAGGCAGGCACTGCTGGCGACGCCGGGCTTTGCTGGGCGCCGAGGACCGAAAGGGCGAATGGTGGTGCAAACCAAGCCTTCTCAAGGCCGTGCCGGTGGTCGCCGAAAACGCCTAGGGCTGCCCGTTGAGGGCACGGTAGACGAACTCGGTCAACGCGTCGATCGCCTCATCCTCGTCGACATGGTATTCCCCGAACTGGCCACTCGACATCTGCCACTGTGACTCCAATCCTTCCAGCAACCCGACAAACATCGCCAGCACCACCTCGGGACGCCCCGGCAGCGTACGGCCGGACGCGCTGATGGGGTCGAGGTGATTGCGCAGCTGGTTGATGTCTTCGCTCATCAGGGCTTGCAGTTGGGCGCCAAACTCCGGGTTCACCAGACCCGCCTGACGTAGCGCAGTCAGCTCGACGGCGTGGCGCCGGTGAAAGCGCCAGTGCGAAGCGACGTGCCAGCGCACCGCGGCGCGATCAGTGAAGTCCGCGCTGTGCTGGGAATCGGGCGCAGCCACTTCCCGGTCGTGTTCGGCGAACATGTCCGCGAGCACCGCCCGCAGCAGGTCTTCCTTGCTGGTGAAGTGGTTGTAAAACGACCCCGCGGCGCGTCCGGCCTCGTCGGTGATGTCGGTGATCTTGGTATTCAGGTAGCCCTTTCGCGCGAACACCCGCCGAGCCGCGTCCTTGAGCGCAACCGCGGTGCCAGCCGCCCGTTCCGCCCGTTTCACCAGCACCTCCTTGACAGGCAAGCTAGCACTAATCACACTGAATTAAAATTCAGTGAATCATACTTCAGTATGGGAGGATTATGGACACCCAGGTGCTGATCGTCGGAGGTGGGCCCACCGGACTCACGCTGGCGATCGAATTGGCGCGCCGCGGTGTCCACGTGCGCATCCTCGATAAGGCCGAGCGGTTCGCCATCGGCTCCCGGGGTCACGGCTTGCAGCCGCGCACGCTGGAGGTCTTCGAAGACCTCGGTGTCCTCGACGAGGTGTGTGCGGACGGCATGGGTGCACCGCAGGTGCGCATCTATGACGGGCTGGCGGTGGTCGGGGAGCGTCGGATCGGCGCCAAGGAGCTGCCGAGCGCCGAGACGCCTTTCCCGAACCCGTGGTTCCTGCCGCAGTGGCGTACCGAGGAGATCCTGCGCTCTCGGCTGTCGAGGTGCGGGGTGCAGGTGGAGCTGGGCGCTGAAGTGGTGGCGGTGAGGCAGGCCGACCGGCCGGACGGGCATGCGGTGACGGTGCGCCTTGGCAACGGTGAACTCGTCCGGGCCGGTTATGTGGTTGGTGCTGACGGCGTCCGCAGCACGGTGCGCCGCGCGCTGGCGATCCCATTCGTCGGCATCACCGACGACAAGCTGCGGGTGCTGCAGGCCGACCTACGGCTCGAGGGTCTGGACCATGACTACGGGCACGTGTGGATGCTGGATGGCAGCGGCTCTTTCGCACTCATGCCGCTCCCCGGAGCGACCGACGCCTTTGTCTTGAGCACCACAGTGCTCAGCACCATAGGGGACGCCGCGGAACCCACCGTTTCGGGGTTGCAGGCGACCCTGAACGCCGTCTCCGAGCGCGCCGACATCCAGTTGCGCGAGATAACCTGGGCCACCACCTGGCGACTGAATGTCCGCATGGCGCAGAGCTTTCGCGCCGGACGGGTATTGCTGGCTGGCGATGCGGCGCACGTGGACCCGCCCAACGGCGGGCAGGGACTGAACACCGGTGTGCAGGACGCCTACAACCTGGGCTGGAAGCTGGCGGCCGTGCTCGCCGGAGCTCCCGATGAACTGCTGGACAGTTACGAAGCGGAGCGTATGCCTGCTGCTGAGCGCGCCCTTGCAATCAGCGCCGAGATGTTGGCCAAGACCATGCGTGGCAGCGCCGATGCGCTTGAGCGCAGTGCGAAAACCCGACAACTCGAGTTGAGCTACCGCGATGGGCCACTGACGCTCGATGACTGCTCCAGCGCCGCGCTGGCTGCCGGTGATCGCGCGCCGGACGCGCCGATGCTCGCCAATGGCCGCCGTGCTCGGCTATTTACGCTGTTCGCCGGCGCGCATTGGACGCTGCTGCGATTCGGGCGTGGTGCGCCCTATCTGGACCACTCATGCGTCCACTCCTACGAAATCGGCAACGACATCCTCGACACCGATCGGCATATCCGGCGGGTCTACGACATCGACGACGACGCGGCCGTCCTGGTACGCCCCGACGGCTACATCGGCGCTATCACCAGCGACCTCGCGTCGCTGACCGCCTACCGCAACTGGTTGCTACCCCGCGGGTAGTGGGCAAGTCGCCGGGATACCCAGACCGCCGGTTAGCCGAGCGCAGCGTGGCGCGGCGGAAGCAATCAATCAGGACAGGAAAGGTGGTGAATACATGGCGCACGAAGTTTTGTTTCAAGAAGTGGAGACGGCCCAATCCGTGATCTCCTTCGTTGTTGGCGAAGTCCCCGAGTGAGGATCTGACTCGTAACCCGACATAGTCGGTTCGCCAGTGCCGGCGGGATTTCATGACGCAGTGGTGGATCCCGTCGGCTCCATAACACCGGCCTCAGCGCAGGATTTTGGCGTAGAGCAGGCTGTCGCAGGGTTCGGGACCCATGGCCGGGTAGACGGCCTCACGCGCCAGCCGGCCCTCCAAAACGAACCCGATGTGCACCATCATTCGCGCCGCCGGTGTGTTGTCGACGTGACAGGTGGCCCAAACGCGGTACACCTCAGGATCATCGGCCAGTGCCGCCAGCTGCAGGTTGAGTGCTTCCGGCAGATAGCCCGCGCCCCACCACCGTCGGCCGACGCAGCCACCCACTTCGGCGGAGTGGGGCGCATGGCGTTGGTAGCTGGTGAGGCCGATGACGTCACCGGTACTTTGCAGCGCGATCGCCCAGGTCCGGCTATCCGCGCTGGTATTGAGCTTCTCGGTGATCACGCGTCGGGTGTGCAACACGTCCGGATGGACTGCCGACACCAGATAGCGCATGACCTCGACGTCGCTGCCGATGCGTTCGAACAATGCGTCAGCGTCGTCGAGCACGGGCGCGCGCAGAAGTAGCCGCGGTCCTGTCATCCGTTCAGGCGGGTGCTTGGTCACGAGTCATGAGCCCGCATTCACGGCATCGCCTCGGCCAAGGCTCGATGCCCCTCGAAACTCGCCGCTGTCGCCATCTCGCGGTAGCGATCCCGCAGACTTGTGTACGTTGCGACATCGCCGTGCGCCCGCGCCAGTAGCGCGCGCAACCGCAACAGCAGGACGTCGCGCACGCCCAGACCCTCGTCGGTTGCGGCCGCCGCCGCCAACAGCTCGATCATGGTGTGGGCTTCGGCCACATCGCTCTCGGTGCCGCGCTCGAGCAGCGTCTGCACCAGAACACCCGTCGCTGGCACGCCCCAGGCCAGCAGTTGTCCGTCGCGGAACAGCTTGTCGACGGCGGCGCGCATCAGCGGTATGGCGCGGTCCGGGTCTCCGCCGCGAGCTAGCTCACGCGCCAGGTAGACGTTCACCAGCGGCAACTCACCCAGATTGTGGCCTCGACGTACGAAGACTTCGGCCACCTCGGTCAAAACCGCTTGTCCGCGTTCACGTTCGGCGACCGTTGGTCGCTCCACCAGCGCGACACCCAATGTCATCCGCGCGAAGGCCAACGCAAGGTCGTCGCTGGAACGTTCGGCAACTCGCAGGGCATCCTCGATCTCGCGCACCGCGGCATCGTCGGCCGTCAAGACTCCAATCGGTATCCCCATGAAATAGACGTAGCTGACAACCGTGGCGTAGGACATGTGGTCGGCGCGGCGGGCCATGGTCAGGCCCTGTAGTAGGTCGTCGCGCCAGTCCGGGAGACCCAGCCAATACCGGGCAATTCCGCGCGTCGTGAAGGCAAGCGCCAACGGCGACCCGAAAATCACTTTGCCTTTAGACGGATCGCCGTCGGCCAGTTCGATAACCCGCTCTGACCACCGCAGCGTGTCAGGCCACTCGTTGTTCAAGGCCTTGGCGTAGATGCCCGCAAACGACAGTCCCACCGTCAAATTCGGATCGTCGATCGACTCGATGAGGGCCATGGCTTCGGCCGCCAGCCGCGAGGCCTCGGGTGTGCGAGCCTGATACGCGTGATGCATCACCAACCCCGCCATCCCGATGGCCAGCGACGGCTTGTCGCCGGTGCCGGCGCACAACTCCCGCAATTCGTCGAGGCGGGCGCCCGCAATGTCCGCACGGGCGACAAACGCGAGCCCGCACAACATGGTGCGCGGGGCGATGCGCATGGCCGCCAGGTTGGGGTGTTCGACGGGTAAGGCATCGGCGATCCGGATGGCGCGCTCCCAACTCAGTCGCGCCGCGGTGATGTCGCGCTTGGCCGCCCACGACGCGGCGCGCATGTGCCAGCCGTAGGCGACCTGCAAATCACCGGCGACCTCTAGATGTTCGGCGATCAGCGCCGCGTTTTGGTCGGCCAATTGCGGTGCGCGGGATTCGATCGCGGCGGCCAGCCGCCGATGCATCTGGACCCGATCGGACTTGAGTTGTGATTCGTAGGCCACGGCGTGAATCAGGTTGTGCCGGAACGCATACTCGGCGCCGGGGGCGAACCGCACCTGATCGATGAGCTTCGCGGAGATCGGCTCCTCGACGGATGCATCTGCGCGCAGGCTGGTCAGCAGATCGGAGCTGAAGCGGGGCCCGATGACCGCCGCCGCGCTGAGCGTGTGTTTGGCCACCGGGCGCAGCCGGTCGATGCGGGCGGCGATGGTTGCCTGCACCGTGGCCGGCACGCGGATCTCCCCGACGTCGGTGGCGCAGGCGTAGCTACCGCGCTGGCCCACTAGCACCCCCCGTTCGGCGAGCTCACGGATCATCTCCTCGGCGAAGAACGGGTTACCGGCAGCGCGGCCGGCGACGATCTCGCCGATCTGGCTCACCGAGGGATCGGCGCCCAACAGCTCGGCAACCAGCGTTGAGGTCTCCGAATCATTCAGCGCCCCCAACGCGATGGTTTGCCCGTCGGCGACACGTCCCAGTGCTCCGTGATACTCGGGACGATAAGTCACCAGCACCATCGAGTGGGTCTGTGGAATAACCGCAAACAAGTCCATCAGCAGGGATTCGCTGACCTCGTCGATCCAGTGCGCGTCCTCGACGACAAAGACCGCGGGTTCGGCGCGGGCCAGCTGGGCCGCGTTGATCAGTGCGGTCAACCGCCGCCGCCGTGCATCGGGGTCGATCTTGGGCGGCTTCGTGCCGGGATCAGCGATACCGAGCAACTCATCCAGCAGCAGCAGGTCTTGCGGATCGACGTCGGGAACTAGCGCTCGCACCCGCGCTCGCGCCGCCTGGTCATCAAGACCGCGCAAGTGGCCGAACGCGCGCAACAGGCGCGCCACCACTCGGAACGAGACGTCGGTGGCGTGCGATTCGCAGAAGGTGGTGAACACCTCGACGCCGCGGCTTTTCGCCAGCTGCATGACCTCGCGGACCAGTCGGGTCTTTCCGACGCCGGCCGGGCCCGCCACCGAAACCACCGACCCACGCCCACCGATCGAGCGGTCCAGCATCGCGGCCAACGCGGACACTTCCCATTCGCGGCCCACCAACCTTGAGTCCGAGCTGCGCTCGAGCTGCCCGGGCACGCTGACCAGCTGCCGCGCCGGGACCGCCTCCTCGGCGCCCTTGATGCGTACCATCTGCGGCTCTCCCAGCACCGCGGCGCCCTCAACCAGCCGCGCCGTGGACTCGCTCAGCATTGCCGTGCCGGGCTGCGCGACCGACTCCATCCGCTGAGCCATGCCGACCTGCACACCGATCGCGGTGTAACGCAAACCGGCAGAGCCGATCTTGCCGGCGACAACCTGTCCGGAATTGAGACCCACCCGAAGCCGCAGCTCAACACCGTCGCGGCGATCGATCTCGACGGCCAGGGCCTTGGCCTCATCCTGGACGCCGAGCGCAGTCAAACACGCCCGCAGCGCGTGGTCCTCCAACGCGGTCGGCGCACCGAACACGGCCATGATGCCGTCGCCGGTGAACTGGTCGAGCGTGCCGCCGTAGCGCTGCACCACCGTCGCCGAGCGGGTAACTAGCTCGGCCATGATCTCGCGCCACCGCTCCGGGCCCACCGCCGCCGCCATATCCATCGAACGCACGACGTCGGCGAACAGCACGGTCACCTGTTTGTACTCGGCCGGCGGGTCGTCCTGGACAACTGGTGACCCACATCCGTGACAAAATCGAGCGTTCTCAAGTGGTTCGATCCCACAGGCGCGACACACGATTGCGGCCGTCATCCGCCCCTCCGCCGATTCGGACCAAAGTTTCCAGCTCTCCCAGAATAGGGTTGCTACGCGCGCCGGGTGCTGAAACGCGCGGCTGGGTAGTCGGGCAGGCGGACGGCCTCCGCGGTGGTGAACCACTTCCGCTCGGCGAACGGCCGAAACGGCCAGCGTTGCATGTATTTCATCACCAACGCCGTCATGCGGATATCGGACGCCGATTTCGGGACATATCCGTCGATGCCGTTGGGCAGCTTCTGGCATCTGTCGACATAAGGCCGCATCACCGTCTCGTAGCGGTCTAGCGCGGCCGGGATGTCGGCGCCCTGGCCCAGCTCACCGGCCAACACATAGGCCCCCACCAGGGCCAGGCTGGTGCCCATTCCGCTCAGCGGCGACGCACAGTAGCCGGCGTCACCGACCAGCGCGACGCGCCCGGACGACCACCGGTCCATGTGGACCTGGGTGAACGCGTCGAAGTAGAAGTCGTCCGCCTGGCGGGTGGCGTCGAGCAGGGCGTCGCAATGCCAGCCGGCACCGGCAAAGCGAGCGGCCAGCAGATCGCGCTGGGCACCGATGTCGCCGCGGTCGTAGTGCAGCGGGTCCGACCGAAATGCGAGTCCCGCCTTGGCGATCGCCGGGTCGTGCGACGGGCGCATCGACGCGTTCAGCCCGCCAGGCGCCTGGTACATCAGGTACCAACCGTCGAGTCCGACGGTGTCGGGAGCGGTGAACCAGGCGTGGTAGCCGCCCAACGGCACGGCGAACTCCTCCTCGGGCCCAAAGACCAGCCGCCGGACGACCGAATGCGGGCCGTCGGCGCCGACGACGAGCTCGGCGCGCATGGTCGTCCCGTCCGACAACGTGGCGGCGACTCCGTTGTCGTCCTGAATCAGTTCGGTGATCCGGGCGCCGAATCGGTACTCGACGTCGGAGGCGGTGGCCCGGTAGAGCACGTCGGCCAGGTCACCGCGCAGGATCTCGAGCAGACTGACCACGCCGTTGCCGTGGAAAGCTTCGACCGGCATCTCGGCCCGGCGCCGGCCGTCGGCTTTCACCCAGGCGACGCCGCGCTGTTCGAGGCTGCGGTCACGCATCTCATCAAGTAGTCCCATCCGCTCGACGACCGCCCGCCCGGCGCCACGCAGGTCGACGGTCTGGCCCCCGGGTCGGATGTTGTCGGCGAGTTCGACGACCACCACGTGGTAGCCGCTGCGGCTGAGCCAGAATGCCAGCGCGGGTCCGGCGATTCCTGCGCCGCTGATCAGAACGGTCGGCTTTGCCACCCGCCCTACCTTAGTGTTCCCGGCCCGTCACTAGAGCCCGAGCGCCCGATAGGTGTGGCGCACGAACCGGGGCTGCGCCGTCCGCAGTTTCGCCAGTCCCGGGTTGCCCGCGATCGCCTCGGCTTCGTTCACGGACAAATCGGGACAAAACTGAATCATGTACAGCAGGATCAGGTCTGCGGACGGGTCCGCCTGCCACCATGTCCCATAGGCCCCGGGCCAGCTGAACGTCCCGACACCGCCGGGCCCGAACAGCGGGGCGGACTGCGCCGGATCGGTCACCACCGAGAGGTTAAACCCGAACCCGCGGCCAACCCAGAACGGCGACCCGAGGAAGTTGTGCCGTTTCTGTTCGCGGGTGAGTCGGTCGGTGCGCATCAGGCGCACCGACTCCGGTGACAGCACCCGAACACCGTCGACCGACCCGTTACCCAGCAGCATCCGCACGAACCGCAGGTAGTCGTCGGCGGTGGACCACAAGCCGCCACCGGCGTTGCAGAACGCCGGCGGCGTGACGTGCGGCGGGCCCATCACGTCGTGCCGCAACCGGTATTGCTCGTCGTGGCGATACATTGTCGCGGCGCGCCGCTGTGCGTCGACGGGCACAAAGAAGCCGGTATCGGTCATGCCCGCCGGACCCAGCACTCGCTCGTCGAGCACCCGGTAGAACGGCTTGTCCTCGATGCGGGACACAATGACGCCCAGCACGTCGGTGGCGTGGCTGTAGGTCACCCGATCGCCGGGCTGGTGCACCAATGGCAGGGCGGCAAGCTCGGTCAGCCACGCGTCGGAACCTTCGTCGAACGGCAGCCGCATGTAGGCCCGCGAGATCGGCCCGGACACCGAAAACCCGTAGGCCAGTCCACTGGTGTGGGTGAGCAGGTCCTCGATCAGGATCGCGCGCTGTGCCGGTTGGGTGCGGTCCAGGGGTCCGTCCGGGTCGTCCAGCACCGCCACGGCAGCGAGCTCTGGGACCCAGTGCGCGATCGGATCGCACAGCGCGAGCTTGCCCTCGTCGACCAGGCTCATGGCGGCTGCCACCGTGACCGGCTTGGTCATCGACGCGATCCGAAACAGGGTGTCCCTTGTCATCGGCAGGCCCGCGCCGACGTCTCGGTAGCCGATCTCGTTGACCTGTAACAACTTTCCGCGCTGCCAGACCACGGTCACCGCCCCCGCGAGCAGACCGGCGTCACAGACCTCGCGAATCGTTGTTTGATTGCCCTCCAGACTCACCCGGTTCAGGTTAGCTGCCCACCCAGAAACGGTTTCCCATGCACTGGCCGCGTGTTACTGTCGCGCTCTCTGGCGAATGTGGTCTGGGGAACATGCTGTGAGAGCAACGGCATGCAGTTAACGGTGGTGCCGTTGCTAGTGAACCAGGGTGCGGGTGAGCAGTCACCGAGACTCGCGACGACGAGGGTGGCGACTAGCTGCTCATAACAACCCGGATAACTCAGCAAAGGCTGGCCATGAATGGCTTGATCTCACAGGCGCAAATCTCCGACCGACGTGGCTTCCGTCGAGCCGCTGTCGCGGTCTCGGTCGCGGCGGTACTTTTCGCAACGTTCGTTGCGGGGTGCGGGCACAAGTCCTCGACCTCCCAGACTTCAGGAGCATCTGGATCCCCTGCCGCGACATCGGCATCGGGTGCCCCGTCACCACAAGCCCAGCAGCTGGTGGCGGACAGTTCCAAGGCGACCACCGCCTTGCGCTCCGTTCACGTGAATCTGCAGACAACCAACATCACGACGCTGCCGATGGAGAGCGTCAATGCCGACGTGACCAATCAGCCGGAGGGCAACGGTCAGGCCGTCGGCGATGCGATGATCAGGTTGCAACCCAGGGCCCTGGTGGTCGCCAAGCAGTTCCTGGTCACCAACAAGACCATGTACACCAAGAACGAGGCGGGTGTTTACACCTCGGTCGGGCCGGCGGAGCGGATCTATGACCCCGGCGTGATTCTCGACAAGCAGAAGGGACTGGGTGCCGTTATCGGCAAGGTCGGCAGCCCGCAGATCGCCGGAAACGAAACGATCGACGGTGTGGCCACCGTGAAGGTGACCGGAACCGTCGACGCGGCGGTAGTCGATCCGCTACTGCCTCAGATAGGCAAGAACGGGGGAACCCTCCCGGTGACGTTGTACATCGCTGACGTGAAAGCTGCGGGTGCGCCTGGGCCTACGCCCAGCCCATATCTGGTGCGGATGGTGATCGACAAGGACCAGGGCCACGTCACGATCACCCTGTCGAATTGGGGTGCGCCGGTAACCATTCCGAGCCCGACACCGTAGCGCAGCAGCGCACGCACGCGTGAAATGCGGATTGGGAACCGGCCCGCAGGGCCGCCGGTCTCCGGGCCGGTTCCTGTCCGAAGTCTTTTGAGAATTCTCCAAGGCCGTCGCCCCAACATTGGCGTCAGCTCGCCGGCACCACCGGCGAGCCCGCGATCACAGCCGATCAGACCTGGAGGAACACGAATGACCAACGACCTCCCGGAAGTTCAGGAGCGTGGGCCTGGCCCACGCCCTGGACCTCCGCCGGGTGGGCCACCCGTGATGTCAGACGTGTGGGTCTACAACGGGCGTGCCTACGACCTCAGTGATTGGATCGCCAAGCACCCCGGCGGCGCGTTCTTCATCGGGCGAACCAAGAACCGCGACATCACCGCGATCATCGCGTCCTACCATCGCGATCCGGCCATCGTCGAACGCATCCTGGAGCGGCGGTATGCGTTGGGCCGCGCCGCAACTCCGCGCGACATCCATCCCAAGCACAATGCACCGCCGTTCCTGTTCAAAGAGGACTTCAACAGCTGGCGGGACACCCCGAAGTACCGCTTCGACAACCAGAACGATCTGATGCACCGGGTCAAGGCGCGGCTGAAGGAGCCCGCGCTGGCCGCGCGGATCAAGCGCATGGACCGGCTGTTCGACGTTGTTGTCGCCGTTCTGGCAATCGCCTATTTCGCGGTTCAGGGCGTTCGATTGGTCGAACCACGGTGGATGCCGTTGTGGGCCTTCGTGATTGCAATGGTTCTGCTGCGCAGTTCGCTGGTCGGATATGGCCATTACGCACTGCATCGCGCGCAACGGGGCCTCAACAGGGTCTTCGCCAATGCCTTCGATCTGAACTACGTGGCCTTATCGTTGGTTGTCGCGGACGGACATACCCTGCTGCACCACCCGTATACCCAGAGCGATGTGGACATCAAGAAGAACGTGTTCACGATGATGATGCGGCTACCGCGGTTGTATCGCGTTCCCGTGCATACGATTCACAAGCTCGGCCACCTGTTGACCGGCATGGCGCTGCGGATCGCGGACGTGTGGAACATGACTCGCAAGGTGGGCGTCAAGGAGGGTTACGGAAGCTGGCGCAACGCGCTGCCGCACTTTCTGGGATCGGCGGCCGTACGCCTGCTCCTGCTGAGTGAGATGGTCGTCTTCGCGCTCGCCGGCGACTTCTGGGCCTGGGCACTGCAGTTCGTTGCGACGGTGTGGATCAGCACCTTGTTGGTGGTGGCAAGCCATGAGTTCGAAGACGAGGACTCCGAGCCCACCCGTGCGGGCGAGGACTGGGGCATAGATCAAGTCGAACATGCCATTGATCTGACGGTGATTGGGAATCGCTACGTCGACTGCTTCCTGTCGGCCGGGCTTAGTTCACACCGCGTCCATCACGTACTGCCGTTTCAGCGCAGCGGTTTCGCCAATATCGTTACCGAGGACGTCTTGCGCGCCGAGGCGGCGAAATTCGGGGTCGAATGGCTTCGGCCAAAGAGTTTCGTCACCGATCGGCTTCCGAAGCTCTGCCGGACGTATCTGCTGGCACCCTCTCGCCAAGCACGGGAGCGGAATTGGGGCTTTGTCCGCGAGCATCTTTCGCCCGCGGCGTGGAAAGCCAGCGCCAGTTACGCGGCTGCCGGCTTCGCCGGAATCGGGTCGGTATGAGCGCCCCGGCTCACGGCGGCGGTGTGTTCCCGGTCGAGGATGGGCCGCAGATTGACCTGGTCCAGTTGCCGCCGGCCCCGCCGACCACGGTTGCGGTGATCGAAGGCATGGCAACGGGTGCGCCGCACCGAGTGGTCGAGCAGTCCGACGCCGCCGCTCGGGTGGTTGAGCTGTTCGGAGATCCCCGGCAGCGGGAACGGATTCCGCGGGTGTATGACAAGACGCGGATCGCTACCCGCCGGATGGCGATCGACCCGCTGGACGCCGAGTTCGAGGCGTTCCGGCGGGATCCCGGAACGATCCGGGACCGGATGAACCTGTTCTACGAACACGCGGTCCCGCTTGCCGTCGATGTCAGCAGGCGTGCCCTGGCCGGCCTTCCGTACGGGGCGGACGAGATCGGGCTGCTGGTGTTTGTCACCAGCACCGGATTCATCGCTCCAGGTGTTGATGTTGCGATCGTCAAGGAGCTCGGCCTGTCGCGGTCGGTGTCGCGTGTCGTGATTAATTTCATGGGATGTGCGGCTGCAATGAATGCCATCCGCACGGCCTCGGATTACGTTCGGTCCCACCCGGCCATGAAGGCGATGGTGGTGTGTATCGAATTGTGCTCGGTGAATGCGGTTTTCGCCGACGACATCAATGATCTCGTGATACACAGCCTCTTCGGTGACGGGTGCGCGGCGTTGGTGATCGGCGCCAGCCAGGTTCAAGAAAAACTCGAGCCGGGCAAGGTGGTGATCCGCAGCATTTTCAGTCGACTGCTCGACGACGCCGAAGACGGCATCGTGCTCGGCGTCAACCATGACGGCATCACCTGTGAGCTGTCCGAGAACCTTCCCGCATACATCTACTCGGGTGTCGATCCCGTCGTTGCAGAGGTATTGCGGGACAACGGCTTACAGAAATCCGATATCGATCTCTGGGCGATCCATCCGGGTGGTCCCAAGATCATCGAGCAATCGATGCGCTCGCTGGGAATCGCCGCGGAGCTGGCGGTGCAGAGCTGGGAGGTGCTGGCCCGGTTCGGCAACATGCTGAGCGTATCGCTCATCTTTGTGCTGGAAATGATGGTGTGGCAGGCAGAGTCGGGGAAGGCGATCTCGACGGGTATGGCCTTCGCGTTCGCACCGGGCGTCACCGTCGAAGGCGTGCTTTTCGACATCATCCGGAGGTGAATGCGATGAACGGGAAGCAGCTGGTGACCGACCGGGTCTTGTATCGCGAGTTGATGACCGACAATCTGCGTTGGGACGCGCTGCAGTTGCGCGACGGCGACATCGTCATTTCGACGCCGCCAAAGTGCGGCATGACCTGGACGCAGCGTCTGGTGTCGCTGCTCATCTTCGACGGGCCCGAGCTGCCCGGGCCATTGTCGACGGTGTCCCCCTGGCTTGACCAGACCATCCGGCCCATCGAGGAAGTCGTCGCCACCCTCGATGCGCAGCGGCACCGGCGGTTCATCAAGACCCACACGCCGCTGGATGGCCTCCTGCTCGACGACCGCGTTACCTACCTTTGCGTGGGCCGCGACCCGCGCGACGCCGCGGTGTCGATGTGGTTCCAGACCGTCAACATGGACCGCGACCGGATGCGAGCGCTGCACGAGGCCGCGGTGCCGCCCCAGGAGCGAATGGGCCCGCCCGGTCCCGAGCCCGGTCCTGCGTCTGGTGCGCGCGGCCCGGAAGAAGAGTTCCGGCACTGGATGGAAGGACCGGCCTTGCCGCCACCGGGGATGGGGTTCACGCCCCCCAAGGGGATTGGCACGCTCGCGAATGTCCTGCACCAATACGGCAAGGTCTGGGAACGGCGCCACCTGCCCAACGTGACGCTGTTCCACTACGCCGACTACCAGGCCGACCTGGTGGGAGAGCTACTCCGGCTGGCTGCGGTCCTGGGTATCGAGCTAAGCCGTGATCGCGCGCAGGAGCTGGCCCCGCACGCCACGCTCGGCGCGATGCGGTCGCGCGCGTCGGAAATCGCGCCCAACACCACCGACGGCATCTGGCATAGCGACCAGCAATTCTTCCGCAGGGGCAGCAGCGGGGAGTGGCAGGAATACTTCGGCCACGACGAGCACCGGCGCTACTACCATCGCATCAACCAGCTCGGCTCGCCGGACATGCTTGCCTGGGCGCACGAGGGTCGTCGCGGGTACGACCCGACCCGCTAATCGCGCCGCTGCGCGCGGACGTACCAGAACGCCATGTCGACTTCGTTTCCGTACAGTTCCCGGCGGACTGTGACGGGCTCCAGCGACTCGATATCCCAACCGGCGCCACCGAGGACGTCGCGCACCGTCTCTTCGGGCACCACCGGCAAGGGGAACTCCTCGTTGGGCGGGTTGGCGTCAGAGAAGCAACTGAGCAGCAAGGTGGCACCCGGCCTGGTGGCGCGGTGTACCGCGGTGGCGTACCTGCGCTTGCCGTCGTCGTCGAGGCAATGGAACATGCCGCTGTCGATGACCGTGTCGAATGCGTCGGCGTAGCCCTCGAGCTTGGTGGAGTCGGCCACCGCGAATTTCACGTCCACTCCGGCGTCGCTGGCCCGCCGTTCGGCGGTGATCAGCGCGGTCGGCGAGATGTCAAGTGCGGTCACTCGGTATCCGTTCTTGGCCAGAAAGACCGCGTTGTCGCCCAGCCCGCAGCCGATGTCGAGCACGTCACCGTGGACCCAGCCGCCGGTATGCCAGGCGATGACATTCTCCTTGGGCGCCTTGGTATCCCAGGGCGGTGTCGGCACCGCGGGGAGGCCCTCACCCGGGCTTTCACCGCGGTAGAGAGCGTCGAAATCTATGCGTTGGGAGGAACTCGAGCCTGTCATTTTCGCCAGCGTAGCCCTGCGGCGTCGAGACTGCGCCCAGAGTGCCGCCGACGGCCTTGGGCTAGCACTGAGTGCAGTCTCGATGGCATGGGGTCGACGCCGCGGCGGCGCTGGATGCTACGCTGCCGGGCAGTCGACATCCTTTAACGATCCGTCCAGAGAGGCGGAGAAGGAGGTCAAGGTTCCCATGGGGGCCACCGACAGGGAATTGATGTCTGCGGCCGATGTCGGACGCACGATTTCCCGGATGGCGCACCAGATCATCGAGAAGACCGCGCTCGATAGTCCTGAGGCGCCGCGGGTGGTGCTGCTAGGCATTCCGACTCGCGGCGTGATCCTGGCCACCAGGCTGGCCGCCAAGATCGCCGAATACATCGGCGTTGAGGTTGGCCACGGCGCGCTGGACATCACCCTGTACCGCGACGACCTGATGAGCAAGCCGCCGCGCCCGCTGGAAGCGACGGCGATCCCGGCCGGCGGCGTCGACGACGCGCTGGTGATCTTCGTCGACGACGTGCTGTACTCCGGGCGCTCAGTGCGATCGGCCCTGGACGCGCTGCGCGACGTGGGCCGGCCGCGGCTGGTGCAACTGGCGGTGCTGGTCGACCGCGGCCATCGCGAATTGCCGGTGCGCGCCGACTATGTGGGCAAGAACGTGCCCACCTCCCGCAGCGAAAGCGTGCACGTGCTGCTGCACGAATCCGACGGTCGCGACGGCGTGGTGATCACCCGATGACTCCCAGACATCTGCTGGCCGCCGGCGACTTGAGCCGCGACGACGCCATCGCAATTCTAGATGACGCCGATCGGTTCGCCGAGGCGCTGGTAGGCCGCGAGATCAAGAAGCTACCCACGTTGCGAGGCCGCACCGTCATCACGATGTTTTACGAGAACTCGACACGCACCCGGGTGTCGTTCGAGGTGGCCGGCAAGTGGATGAGCGCCGACGTGATCAACGTCAGCGCCGCCGGATCGTCGGTGGGCAAAGGGGAGTCGCTGCGCGACACCGCACGTACCCTGCGTGCGGCCGGCGCAGACGCGCTGATCATCCGGCATCCGGCGTCCGGCGCCGCGCATCTGCTGGCCGAGTGGACCGGAAGTAAGGACGACGGTCCGTCGGTGATCAATGCCGGCGACGGCACTCACGAGCATCCGACGCAGGCGCTGTTGGACGCGCTGACCATCCGGCAGCGGCTGGGCGGCATCGAAGACCGGCGCATCGTGATCGTCGGCGACATCCTGCACAGTCGGGTAGCCCGCTCCAACGTTGTACTGCTGCACACCCTGGGCGCCGAGGTGGTGCTGGTGGCGCCGCCGACGCTGCTGCCGGTAGGGGTCGACGGTTGGCCGGCCACCGTCTCCTATGACTTTGACGCCGAGCTGCCCGCTGCGGACGCGGTGTTGATGCTGCGGGTGCAGGCCGAGCGGATGAACGGCGGCTTCTTCCCGTCGGTTCGTGAGTACTCGGTACGTTATGGCCTTTCCGATCGGCGTCAGGCGATGCTTCCCGACCACGCCGTGGTGCTGCATCCAGGCCCGATGGTGCGCGGCATGGAGATCGCATCCTCGGTCGCTGACTCGTCGCAATCGGCTGTGCTGCAACAGGTTTCTAACGGCGTCCATGTGCGGATGGCGGTGCTGTTCCATGTCCTGGTGGGAGCGCAGGAGGCCGCGGCGTGAGCGTGCTGATTCGTGGTGTCAGGTTGTACGGCGAGGGGGAGCGGGTCGACGTGCTGGTCGACGACGGTCAGATCGCCGAAATCGGTGCGGGACTGCAGCGGCCCCGATCTCTCCAAGAAGATCTGGACGTCATTGACGCCACCGGACACGTGCTGCTGCCCGGGTTTGTCGACCTGCACACCCACCTGCGCGAACCCGGCCGCGAATACGCCGAGGATATCGAAACAGGTTCGGCGGCAGCGGCTTTGGGTGGCTACACCGCGGTGTTCGCGATGGCCAACACCAACCCGGTCGCCGACAGCCCGGTGGTCACCGACCACGTCTGGCACCGCGGCCAGCAGGTCGGCCTGGTCGACGTGCATCCGGTCGGTGCGGTCACGGTCGGGCTGGGCGGAACCGAGCTCACCGAAATGGGCATGATGGCTGCCGGTGCCGCCCAGGTGCGGATCTTCTCCGACGACGGCATCTGTGTTCATGACCCGCTGGTGATGCGCCGCGCCCTGGAATACGCGAAGGGTCTAGGGGCGCTGATCGCTCAGCACGCGGAGGAACCGCGGCTGACCGCCGGCGCGGTCGCGCACGAGGGCCCCACGGCCGCCAGGCTGGGGCTGGCCGGTTGGCCCAGAGCCGCGGAGGAATCGATCGTCGCTCGCGACGCGCTACTAGCCCGCGATGCCGGTGCCCGGGTGCACATCTGCCACGCCTCCACCGCGGGCACCGTCGATCTTCTGAAATGGGCTAAGGGACAAGGTATTTCGATCACCGCCGAGGTCACTCCGCATCACCTTTTGCTCGACGACAGCAGACTGGCCGGCTATGACGGGGTGAACCGGGTCAACCCCCCGCTGCGCGAGGCCGCCGACGCGATCGCGCTGCGCCAAGCGCTAGCCGACGGAATCATCGACTGTGTGGCCACCGACCATGCGCCGCACGCAGAGCACGAGAAATGCGTCGAGTTCGGCGCGGCGCGCCCCGGCATGCTGGGGTTGCAGACCGCGTTGTCGGTGGTGGTGCAGACGATGGTGGCACCGGGGCTGCTGACCTGGCGCGGTGTCGCCCGGGTAATGAGTGAGAACCCGGCCCGCATCGCATGTTTGCCCGATCATGGCCGGCCGCTGGAGGTGGGCGAGCCGGCCAATCTGACCGTCGTGGACCCCGACGCGACCTGGACGGTCGCCGGGACCGACCTGGCCAGCCGCTCGGCCAACACGCCGTACGAGTCGATGACCCTGCCCACCACCGTCACTGCCACGCTGCTGCGTGGGAAGGTCACCGCCCGGGACGGAAAGAGCCCGGTATGAACCGCGCCGGTGACGATGCAGAGGGGGTGCCACCCGCTTGCGGGGGACGAAGCGATGAGGAGGAGCGGCGCGCATGAACCGCGCCGGCGACGATGGACAGGGCGGTGCGATCGGGGAAAGCAGGGAGGAGCGGCGCGCATGAACACCGGCACGCTGGTGGGGTCGCTGATCTTCGCGGCCGTGCTGGTGGTGGTGATCGCGGTGATGATCCAGCTGATGATGCGGGGTTGGCGGCGCCGTTCGCAGCGCCAGCAGGAGCTGATCGGAACCCTACCCGGCGTGCCCGATACCCTCGGCTCGGCCAGCGCCACCACCCGCGGGCTCTATTGCGGCTGCACGCTGGCGCCAGAGTGGAACGAACGAGTCACCGTGGGTGACCTCGGCTACCGCAGCAAGGCGGTGCTCACCCGCTATCCCGAGGGGATCATGGTGGAACGCCCACGGGCTCAACCGATTTGGATTCCCGCGGAATCGATCACCGCCATCCGGATGGAGCGCGGCATTGCCGGCAAGGTGGTGGCCCGCTACGGGATCCTGGTGATCCGGTGGCGGTTGCCGTCGGGCGCCGAGATCGACACCGGATTTCGGGCGAACAACCGCGACGAGTACTCGGATTGGCTACAGGAGGAGCGGCGCCCATGAGTCGCGCCGTCGACCATGCAGAGCGAAGCGATGTGGGGGTACCTCCCGCTTGCGGGGGAGAGGAGCGGCGCCCATGAGTCGCGCCGTCGACGATGCAGAGCGAAGCGATGGAGAGGAGCGGCGCCCATGAGTAAAGCGCTGCTGGTACTCGAGGACGGCCGGATCTTCACCGGAAAGGCGTTCGGCGAGATCGGCCAGACGCTCGGCGAGGCGGTGTTTAGCACCGGCATGTCGGGTTACCAGGAGACGCTGACCGACCCCAGCTATCACCGCCAAATCGTGGTCGCCACCGCACCGCAAATCGGCAACACCGGCTGGAACGGAGAGGACGCCGAAAGCCGCGGTGACAAGATCTGGGTCGCCGGCTACGCGGTGCGCGACCCGTCGCCGCGCGCCTCCAACTGGCGCGCCACCGGCACCCTGGAGGAGGAGCTCATCCGCCAGCGCGTCGTCGGCATCGCCGGTATTGACACCCGGGCCGTGGTGCGCCATCTGCGCAGTCGCGGGTCGATGAAGGCCGGGGTGTTCTCCGGGGCCGCGCTGGCCGACCCCGTCGAGTTGCTCGAGCGGGTGCGGTCCCAGCAGCCGATGCTGGGTGCCGATCTCGCCGGCGAGGTCAGCACGTCGGGCACCTATGTCGTGGAACCCGAAGGGCCGCACCGATTTACAATCGCAGCGCTGGACCTCGGCATCAAGACCAACACGCCGCGCAACTTTGCCCGGCGCGGCGTCCGTAGCCACGTCCTGCCGGTTTCGGTCACCTTCGAGCAGATCGCCGAGATCAAGCCACACGGTGTGTTCCTGTCCAATGGGCCCGGCGACCCGGCTACCGCCGACGAAGTCGTCGCCCTCACCCGGGAAGTGCTGGGCGCCGGAATCCCGTTGTTCGGCATCTGTTTCGGCAACCAGATCCTGGGCCGTGCGCTGGGCTTGTCGACCTACAAGATGGTGTTCGGTCACCGTGGCATCAACATTCCAGTCATCGACCACGCCACCGGGCGGGTCGCGGTGACCGCCCAGAATCACGGCTTCGCGCTGGAAGGGGAGGCGGGTCAGCGATTCGACACGCCGTTCGGCTCGGCCGTTGTGAGCCACACCTGCGCCAACGACGGAGTGGTTGAAGGCGTGAAACTCAAAGATGGACGGGCGTTTTCGGTGCAGTACCACCCCGAAGCCGCCGCCGGCCCCCACGATGCCGAGTATCTGTTCGACCAATTCGTTGAGCTAATGGAAGGCCGGCGGTGATCGCGAGCGTGCGTGTCTGTACGGCGACACGCTGTAGACGCCGTACAACTGTGCACCCTCGCGCCCAGAAAGGGGGCCGCTAGTGCCGCGTCGCACCGACTTGCACCATGTGCTGGTGATCGGCTCCGGGCCGATCGTCATCGGGCAGGCTTGTGAGTTCGACTACTCCGGCACCCAGGCATGCCGGGTGCTGCGGGCCGAGGGCTTGCAAGTGAGCCTGGTCAACTCCAACCCGGCCACTATCATGACCGACCCGGAGTTCGCCGACCATACGTATATCGAGCCGATCACGCCGGCCTTCGTGGAGCGGGTGATCGCCCAGCAGGCCGAGCGCGGCAACAGGATTGACGCTCTGCTGGCCACCCTGGGCGGGCAGACCGCGCTCAACACCGCGGTCGCGCTGTACGAGAACGGCACCCTGGAGAAATACGGCGTCGAGCTCATCGGCGCCGATTTCGAGGCCATCCAACGCGGCGAGGACCGGCAGCGGTTCAAAGACATCGTAGCCAAGGTCGGCGGTGAGTCCGCCCGCAGCCGGGTGTGTTTCACCATGCACGAGGTCCGCGAGACGGTCGAGGAGCTGGGCTTGCCCGTCGTGGTGCGGCCAAGCTTCACCATGGGCGGGCTGGGCTCGGGCATGGCTCACTCCGCCGGGGAGGTCGACCGGATGGCCGGCGCTGGGCTGGCCGCCAGCCCCAGCGCCAATGTTTTGATCGAGGAATCGATTTACGGCTGGAAGGAATTCGAACTCGAGCTAATGCGCGACGGCCACGACAACGTGGTGGTGGTGTGCTCGATCGAGAACGTCGACCCGATGGGTGTGCACACCGGCGACTCGGTCACCGTGGCGCCGGCAATGACGCTGACCGACCGGGAATACCAGCGGATGCGGGATCTGGGCATCGCGATCCTGCGCGAGGTCGGTGTGGATACCGGCGGCTGCAACATCCAGTTCGCCGTCAACCCGAAAGACGGCCGGCTCATTGTCATCGAGATGAACCCGCGGGTATCGCGGTCCAGTGCGCTGGCGTCCAAGGCCACCGGCTTCCCGATCGCCAAGATCGCAGCCAAGCTGGCCATCGGTTACACGCTGGACGAGATCCTCAACGACATCACCAAGGAAACACCGGCCTGCTTCGAACCCACATTGGACTACGTCGTGGTCAAGGCGCCGCGGTTCGCGTTCGAGAAGTTCCCCGGCGCCGATCCCACGCTGACCACCACGATGAAATCGGTCGGCGAAGCAATGTCGTTGGGCCGCAACTTTGTCGAGGCACTCGGTAAGGTAATGCGGTCGCTGGAGACCGGCCGCGCCGGCTTCTGGACGGCGCCGGACCACAAGGGCCCGGAAGAAGACGTCGCCGCCATCCTGGCCCGGCTGCAAACCCCGACCGAAGGCCGGATGTATGACATCGAACTGGCGCTGCGGCTCGGCGCTTCGATCGACGAGGTGGCACAGGCGAGTGGCGTCGACCCGTGGTTCGTCGCGCAGATCAACGAACTCGTTACGCTGCGAACCGAGCTCGTCGACGCGCCGGTGCTCGATGCCGACCTGCTGCGGCATGCCAAGCACAGCGGACTGTCCGACCGCCAGATAGCGGCACTACGGCCGGAATTGGCCGGAGAAGACGGTGTGTGGTCGCTGCGCGAGCGATTGGGCATCCACCCGGTGTACAAAACCGTGGACACCTGCGCGGCCGAGTTCGAGGCTAAGACGCCCTACCACTACAGCAGCTACGAACTCGACCCGGCCGCCGAGACCGAAGTAGTGCCGCAGACCGAGAAGCCGAAGGTGCTGATCCTGGGGTCCGGCCCCAATCGGATCGGTCAGGGAATCGAATTCGACTACAGCTGTGTGCATGCGGCAACGACGTTGTCGCAGGCGGGGTTTGAGACCGTGATGGTCAACTGCAACCCCGAGACGGTTTCCACCGACTACGACACCGCAGACCGGCTGTACTTCGAGCCGCTGACATTCGAAGACGTCCTCGAGGTGTTCCACGCCGAGGCGCAGTCAGGCAACGGTGGCCCCGGCGTGGTCGGCGTCATCGTGCAACTCGGTGGCCAGACGCCGCTCGGGCTGGCGCAGCGACTCGCCGACGCCGGCGTACCGATCGTCGGAACCCCGCCGGAGGCCATCGACCTGGCAGAGGACCGCGGCGCATTCGGCGACCTGCTGACCGCCGCGGGATTGCCGGCTCCTAAGTACGGCACCGCAACGACTTTCGCGCAAGCACGCCGCATTGCCGACGAGATCGGCTACCCGGTGTTGGTGCGGCCGTCGTATGTGCTGGGCGGTCGCGGCATGGAGATTGTTTACGACGAGGAGACGCTGAGGGCCTACATCACCCGTGCCACCCAGCTGTCGCCGGAACATCCGGTGCTCGTCGACCGCTTCCTCGAGGATGCGGTCGAGATCGATGTCGACGCGCTTTGCGACGGCACCGAGGTCTACATCGGCGGGATCATGGAGCACATCGAGGAGGCCGGTATCCACTCCGGTGACTCGGCCTGCGCTTTGCCGCCGGTCACGCTGGGGCGCAGCGACATTGAGAAGGTACGCAAGGCTACCGAGGCCATCGCACACGGTATCGGCGTGGTGGGCCTGCTCAATGTGCAGTATGCGCTGAAAGACGATGTGCTCTACGTGCTGGAGGCCAACCCACGCGCGAGCCGCACCGTGCCGTTCGTTTCCAAGGCAACCGCGATTCCGCTCGCTAAGGCGTGCGCGCGGATAATGTTGGGCGCCAGCATATCTGCGCTTCGTCAGGAGGGAATGCTGGTGGCGTCCGGAGACGGTGCCAGCGCGGCCCCGGACGCCCCGATCGCGGTCAAGGAAGCGGTGTTGCCGTTCCACCGGTTCCGGAGCGCCGATGGGGCGGCGATCGACTCGCTGCTGGGTCCGGAGATGAAATCGACGGGCGAGGTGATGGGGATCGACCGCGATTTCGGCAGCGCGTTCGCTAAGAGTCAGACCGCCGCCTACGGTTCGCTGCCGGCGCAGGGCACCGTGTTCGTCTCGGTAGCCAACCGAGACAAGCGATCACTGGTGTTTCCGGTCAAACGGTTGGCGGACCTGGGCTTTCGTGTTCTCGCGACTGAGGGGACCGCAGAGATGTTGCGCCGCAATGGAATTCCCTGCGACGAGGTTCGCAAGCATTTTGAGTCGCCGCAGGCGGGCCGTCCCGCGGTGTCGTCGGTGGATGCAATCCGGGCCGGTGAGATCGACATGGTGATCAACACCCCTTACGGCAACTCCGGGCCACGGATCGACGGCTACGAGATCCGGTCGGCCGCGGTCGCCGTCAACATCCCCTGTGTCACCACGGTGCAGGGGGCCTCTGCCGCGGTGCAGGGCATCGAAGCGGGGATCCGCGGCGACATCGGGGTGCGGTCGCTGCAAGAGCTGCACCGCGCGATCGGTCCCCGGAGTGCACAGCAATGACCAGCTTTGGCGTCCGGCTGGCCGACGCGAAGTCGCGCCGCGGGCCGCTGTGTCTGGGTATCGATCCGCACCCCGAGCTGTTGCGGGCCTGGGACCTGCCGGCGACCGCCGATGGTTTGGCCACCTTCTGCGACATCTGCGTGCAGGCCTTCGCCGGTTTCGCCGTCGTCAAACCGCAGGTGGCGTTTTTCGAGGCCTACGGCACCGCCGGCTTCGCGGTGCTGGAACGCACCATCGCCGCCCTGCAAGGCAACGGGGTGCTGGTGCTGGCCGACGCCAAGCGCGGGGACATCGGGTCAACCATGTCGGCCTACGCGGCGGCGTGGGTGGGTGACTCTCCGCTGGCCGCCGACGCCGTGACGGCGTCGCCCTATCTGGGCTTCGGCTCGCTGCGGCCGCTGCTGGAGGTCGCCGCGGCACACGACCGGGGGGTGTTCGTGCTGGCGGCTACGTCCAACCCGGAGGGCGCGACCGTACAACGTGCGGACGCCGACGGCCGCACGGTGGCCCAGCTCATCGTGGACCACGTCGCTGCCGCGAACGCGGCGACCCAACCCGAGCCAGGATGCATCGGCTCCATAGGCGTCGTGGTCGGGGCGACGGTAATCGAGCCGCCCGATCTCAGTGCCCTGGCCGGACCGGTACTGGTGCCCGGTGTGGGTGCCCAAGGTGGTCGGCCCGAGGCGCTGGCCGGCTTGGGCGGCGCTGCGCCGGGCCAACTGTTGCCCGCCGTCTCGCGGGAAGTCTTACGGGCTGGTCCCTCTGTGTCGGAGCTGCGCGCGGCGGGCGAGCGAATGCTCGACGCCGTTGCCTACCTGTCGGCGGGGTAGGCGCCCAACGGCGCGAGACGGGCGCGACACGCGCGAACCGTGACGAAAATGCGTGACCCGCGGCACTGTGGCGAGTGGATGTTTGCCGTTGGGCACCCCAACCGTCCGGCATCGCGGGAGGTGAGCCGGCTCGACACGACAAAACCGCTGCTAGAGACGGTTATTTGGGTCCATAACCGGCACATCGGGGGCATGCCGCGGTGAGCCATCCGGCGGCTGTCAATGTCGCGCGGCGGAGCGCTGGCCGGCGGCACACGCCGCGCCCACGCTGGACAAATGTCCCCGAAACAGGGGGGTCGGGTTAGATTTCGTTCTAAAGCGTGGGTACGGTCGTCTGCGCTGGCTGGATTACCGGCCAAGACAAACAAATATCGATTGTTATCGATGAGAGACGGAGGAATCGTGGCCCTTCCCCAGTTGACCGACGAGCAGCGCGCGGCCGCGTTGGAGAAGGCTGCTGCCGCACGTCGAGCGAGAGCAGAGCTCAAGGATCGGCTCAAGCGCGGCGGCACCAACCTCACCCAGGTGCTCAAGGACGCCGAGAGCGACGAAGTTTTGGGCAAGATGAAGGTGTCTGCGCTGCTTGAGGCGTTGCCGAAGGTGGGCAAGGTCAAGGCGCAGGAAATCATGACCGAGCTGGAAATCGCGCCGACGCGTCGCTTGCGTGGCCTCGGTGACCGTCAGCGCAAGGCCCTGCTGGAAAAGTTCGGCTCCGCCTAACCCCCGGCAACCAAGCACCCGTGAGCGGGGGACCGGACACCGGACGAGTGGTCGTGCTGTCCGGTCCTTCCGCGGTCGGCAAGTCGACCGTGGTCCGGTGTCTGCGTGAGCGGGTCCCAAAGCTGCATTTCAGCGTTTCGGCGACGACGCGGGCACCGCGGGCCGGGGAGGTCGACGGCGTCGACTACCACTTCGTCAGTCCCGGCCGTTTCCAGGAATTGATCGACGGGGGCGAGCTGCTGGAATGGGCAGAAATCCACGGCGGGCTGCACCGATCGGGCACCCTGGCTGAGCCGGTGCGGGCCGCGACCGCGTCCGGTGTTCCGGTGCTCATCGAGGTCGATCTGGCCGGCGCCAGGGCGATCAAGAAGGCCATGCCGGAGGCCATCACCGTGTTCTTGGCGCCGCCCAGCTGGGAGGATCTGGAGGCCAGGCTGGTCGGCCGCGGCACCGAGACGCCAGACGTAATCCGTCGCCGTTTGGACACCGCACGGATCGAAATGGCCGCCCAAGGCGACTTCGACCAGGTCGTGGTGAACCGTCGATTAGAGTCTGCGTGCGCCGAATTGGTATCCTTGCTGGTGAGCAACCTGTCGAGTTCTTAACCTTTTGAGCCGCCCCTTCTAAGCAGCTCCGCGCAGCCAGGAGAAATTCTGAAGTGACTATTCCGCAGTCCGACGCGTCGTTGGCCGCCCTGGATCAGTTCGATCCCTCCGCAGGTGGTCTGGGCGCCTACGACACCCCACTGGGCATCACCAATCCGCCCATCGACGAGTTACTGGACCGCGTGTCGAGCAAGTACGCCCTGGTCATCTACGCGGCTAAGCGGGCTCGGCAGATCAACGACTACTACAACCAGCTCGGCGAGGGCATCCTCGAATACGTCGGCCCGCTGGTCGAGCCCGGGTTGCAGGAAAAGCCGCTGTCCATCGCGATGCGTGAGATCCACGCCGACCTGCTCGAACACACCGAGGGCGAGTAACGGGCAGGGCCGGGCGCGCTGTGGACAGCAAGCGGATCCCCAAACGCGTCATAGTCGGCGTCTCCGGCGGTATCGCGGCCTACAAGGCCTGCACCGTTGTCCGTCAGCTCACCGAGGCCGGCCATCACGTCCGGGTCATCCCCACCGAGTCCGCGCTGCGCTTCGTCGGAGCCGCGACCTTCGAGGCGCTTTCGGGTGAGCCGGTGCGCGCCGGTGTTTTCGACGACGTGCCGGAGGTGCCGCACGTCCACCTCGGCCAGCTGGCCGACCTGGTGGTGGTGGCACCTGCCACCGCCGACCTGCTCGCCCGGGCCGTGGCGGGCCGGGCCGACGATCTGTTGACCGCAACCCTGCTGACGGCCCGATGTCCGGTGATGTTCGCGCCGGCGATGCACACCGAGATGTGGTTGCACCCGGCTACCGTCGACAACGTCGCCGTTTTGCGCCGCCGCGGCGCGGTAGTCCTAGAGCCCGCATCCGGGCGGCTCACCGGCGCCGACAGCGGGGCCGGCCGGCTGCCGGAGGCCGAGGAGATCACCACGCTCGCGCACCTGCTGTTGGAGCGCCACGATGCGCTGCCCTACGACCTTGCCGGCCGCAAGATGTTGGTGACCGCCGGCGGAACCCGCGAGGCGATCGATCCGGTGCGCTTCATCGGCAACCGCAGCTCCGGTAAGCAGGGCTACGCGGTCGCGCGGGTGGCCGCACAGCGCGGCGCCGAGGTCACGCTGATCGCCGGGCACACCGCGGGCCTCATTGACCCCGCTGGCGTCAATGTGGTGCATGTCAGCTCGGCGCAGCAACTCGCCGACGCGGTGTCCAAGCACGCTCCCGAGGTGGACGTGCTGGTGATGGCCGCGGCCGTTGCCGACTTCAGGCCCGCACAGGTTGCCGCCGCCAAGATCAAAAAGGGTGCCGAGGGGCCGCCGACCATCGAGCTGGTGCGCAACGACGATGTGCTGGCCGACACCGTGCAGGCCCGTGCACACGGCCAGCTGCCCAACATGCGGGCCATCGTCGGTTTCGCGGCCGAGACCGGCGATGCCAACGGTGACGTGCTGTTTCATGCCCGAGAGAAGCTGCAACGTAAGGGCTGCGATCTGCTGGTCGTCAACGCCGTGGGCGACGGCAGGGCCTTTGAGGTAGACAGCAACGACGGCTGGCTGCTGGCATCCGACGGAACCGAGTCGGCGCTGCAGCATGGTTCGAAGACGCTGATGGCGAGCCGTATCGTTGACGCTATCGTCGCGTTCCTGGATGGCGGTAGCGGGTAGCGGCCCAGCGGGCCTGGGTCTGTACGGCTCCTGGACAGGTGCTGGACGATCGCTTGCCCGAATGGACGGGCGGGGATTGTTGCCAGAGGATATAATTCGGCTTACTAATTATTGGAAGGACAGAGATTGTGAGCGAAAAGGGTCGGCTGTTTACCAGTGAGTCGGTGACAGAGGGACATCCCGACAAGATCTGCGACGCGATCAGCGACTCGGTCCTCGACGCGCTTCTCGCGGAGGATCCGCGCTCACGTGTCGCGGTCGAGACGCTGGTCACTACCGGGCAGGTCCACGTCGTGGGTGAGGTGACAACGAACGCGAAGGCGGCGTTCGCCGATATCACCAACACGGTCCGCCGGCGAATTCTCGAGATCGGCTATGACTCGTCTGACAAGGGCTTCGACGGGGCGTCATGCGGGGTGAACATCGGCATCGGCGCGCAATCACCCGACATCGCCCAGGGCGTGGATACCGCGCACGAGGCCCGCGTCGAGGGCGCGGCGGATCCGCTGGACTCTCAGGGCGCCGGCGACCAGGGCCTGATGTTCGGCTACGCGATCAACGACACCCCGGAACTGATGCCGCTACCGATCGCGCTGGCCCACCGGCTGTCGCGGCGGCTGACCGAAGTCCGCAAGAACGGCGTGCTGCCTTACCTGCGGCCCGACGGTAAGACACAGGTGACCATCGCCTATGAGGACAACGTCCCGGTGCGGTTGGACACCGTGGTCGTGTCCACCCAGCACGCGGCCGACATCGACCTGGAGAAGACGCTGGATCCCGACATCCGGCGGCACGTGCTGCAGACCGTCCTCGAGGACCTGGCCCACAAGACGCTGGATTCGTCGTCGGTGCGGGTGCTCGTGAACCCGACCGGCAAGTTCGTCCTCGGCGGGCCGATGGGCGACGCCGGGCTCACCGGCCGCAAAATCATCGTCGACACCTACGGCGGCTGGGCCCGTCACGGCGGCGGCGCCTTCTCCGGCAAGGATCCGTCCAAGGTGGACCGCTCAGCGGCGTACGCGATGCGCTGGGTGGCTAAGAACGTCGTCGCAGCCGGGCTGGCGGAGCGGGTCGAGGTTCAGGTGGCATACGCCATCGGCAAAGCGGCCCCGGTCGGCCTGTTCGTCGAGACCTTCGGCACCGAGACGGAAGACCCGGTCAAGATCGAGAAGGCCATCGGTGAGGTGTTCGATCTGCGGCCCGGCGCGATCATCCGCGACCTCAACCTGCTGCAACCCATCTACGCGCAGACGGCCGCGTACGGGCATTTCGGTCGTACCGACGTCGAACTGCCCTGGGAGAAGTTGGACAAGGTCGACGACCTCAAGCGCGCCATCTAGTTTCCGGCGGCCCGCGCTAAACACTGGGCGGTAGCGGGTGGTCGGCGTCCAAGGCGGGCAGGCCGTCGATGCTTTTCCGATTCCGCTCGACCAGGCGAACGTAAGCTTCCTCGTCCGCCTTCGTGTGATACGCGTCGAGTACCGGCCGTTCGTCGACCAGCTCGTAATACGGCACCGCGTAACCGCAGGCGTCGGCAATCCGCTCGACGTCGACGACGATGGCGGCCCGGACTCCGGGATGCAGAGTCCCGAAATACGTTCTAATGCGCTCAAATTCGGCATTGTCCGGGCGCACCGCTCGTCCGGTCCCGCTCAGCCTCAAGATCCGCGAGTTACGGGTGAATGAGCAAAACATGATGGTGATCCGGCCGTTGTCGCGCAGGTGTGCGATGGTTTCGACGCCGCTGCCGAACAGATCGAGGTAGGCGACCGTATGGTCGTCCAGCACCACGAAGGTATCCCGGTATCCCTTGGGGGAGAGGTTGACTCGGCCTCCCTGGGACGGGGCGGTCGCAACGAAGAACACGGCCTGGGCCTGGATGAACTCCCGCAGCGACTCGTCGATGCGCGAAAACTGTTTCGCCATCGTCTGAGCGTATCTGTCAGTGGACGATGCCGACTCCTGATTCTGCGCGTTGAAGAGTCCCATTACCTGATTGCCCAGATTCCCGATGCCCGAGTTAAAGGTTTCCGTGACGCCCGCAGTGATCGTGTCCGCGTTGAAGAGGCCGGAGATGAACTGTCCGGAGCTATTGGCGAAGCCTGACATGTAGGCCGGGCCGATGTAGGTGGGGCCGGTCCGGCACCGGCCAACACCGAACCGGCTGCGGCGGGTCGTCAAAGGCTGCAGTACACAGTCGAACTCGACGCACCCAGCACAGAAACTTTTTGAGGTCCTCAGTCACCAGTGGTCGACGCTGTGGCCGGTCCGCCAGCGGCGAGTGCGCGACCTGCCGGCCACCTCGGCTGATCGAATACCGCACCGTGCGCGGCCCCGTCCGAAATCACCTCGGCCGCATCGAACTCACCGACATGCCAGGTGGCGGAACACGTCTGGAGTATCGCATCGCCTTCGACACCCCAGCGTGGCTACCCGGCCGCCTGCTGGCGCCGTGCTCGACACGGCCTGGCGGCACTGGAGCCTTCCGCGGCTGCGGCGCCACATAGCCCCCAGTGACTACGCCGAGAATCGGTAGTCGTCGAGAGGGAAACGTCTACTGCGCCAATAGGCTTCGACCGTGGTAGTGGGACGCAGTGGAACGTCGCCGTTCTTGTCGGCGCCAGCTCCACCCGCTGCCCGGTGGCCGCGGCTACCGGGAGGTATTCCCGCCATCATCGCGGTACTCGACGGGTTCAGCCGATCGGCCCTGCCTGGCCGGGGCTGCCGTCGTTGCCGGCCTGCCCTGGTTTTCCGGGGAGGCCCGGAGTTCCCAGGTTGACGGAGCCGCCAGAGCCACCGCTGCCGCCAGCGCCGCCGGCTCCACCGGCGCCGCCGACGCCACCGGGACCGGCCTCGCCGGCGCCGCCCGCGGCGCCGATGAGGCCTCCCGGGCCGCCGAAACCGGCGGCCCCGCCGGCCCCACCATGACCGCCGTTCGCGCCGTTCCCGCCGCTACCGCCGTGACCGCCGGCGCCGCCTTGACCGAGGTCAAGTTCGGAAGTCGCGTCGCCTCCGGCGCCACCGCTGCCGCCGATGCCTCCGCCACCGCCGGCACCGCCGGCGCCGCCGGCACCGGCATGACCGCCGCTGCCGCCCATCCCGAAGAGTCGGCCGGCTGCGCCGCCATTTCCGCCGCGGCCGCCAGGGCCGCCGTCGCCGCCGACACCCAGGGAGCTGCCGCCGTCGCCGCCGACGCCACCGCTGCCTCCGATTCCAAATGCAGCTTGGGGAGTGTCGGCGGACCCGCCAGCGCCACCGTTGCCACCGGCCCCACCTTGGGCGCCATTGCCGCCCGCGCCGCCGGTGCCGCCGGTGCCGCCGTTGCCGCCGTTGCCGATCAAAAGCCCGCCGTTGCCTCCGCGTCCGCCGTCCCCTCCGTGACCACCCGTGTCACCAGGGATGTTGCTCGTCGCGCCCTCACCACCGCCACCACCGGCACCACCGTGAGAAATGGCCAATTGTGTGGTGGCCGCGCCGCCGCTACCACCGCTACCGCCGGCGCCACCGTTGGCGCTGCCCGCAGCTCCGTCGCCCCCATCGCCCCCAATGGCTGGGGCTGCTGATTCGTCACCCATTGATAGGCCGGCACCGCCGGCACCGCCGGCGCCGCCGTTGGCGCCATCTGGGCCAGCGGCACCACCCTGGCCTCCACTGCCGCCTTGGGCTGTGGCAGAACCGTAATTAGTGTCCGTCCAACCGTCCCCGCCGGTGCCTCCGGATTGGCCGGGCGAGCCGTCGGGGCCGGCGCCGCCGTTGATGTCGATATTCGTGCCGGCTGTGCCGACTCCGCTATTGCCTATTGGTATGGGATTGGCAGCGTCAGCTCCAGCCAGGCCGGTGCCGCCGTGTCCCCCGGCACCTCCGTGGCCGATCAGCCCAGCACTGCCGCCGGTGCCACCCGAGCCGCCAGTGCCGCCGAAGAGAGTTGCCGTCCCGGCGCCGCCGTTTCCGCCGGCACCACCGTTGCCAAACAGCAACGAGCCAGGCCCGCCGGCGCCGCCTTGCCCGCCGGCGCCGCCTTGCCCGCCGGTCCCACCATGCCCGTACAACCACCCTCCGGCCCCGCCGGCGCCGCCGGCAGCACCAGCCCCACCTTGGCCACCCCTGCCACCGCTGCCGATCAGGCCCGCGGCGCCGCCAGCGCCGCCTGGTTGCCTCGCCGCGCCAGGCGCGCCGGTGCCGCCATTGCCGAACAGCAACCCGCCGGCGCGGCCGGCTTGCCCCGGTGCCGAGCCATCGGCGCCATTGCCGATCAATGGCCGGCCCAACAAGGTCAGGGCAGGCGCATTGATCGCATTTAGTAGATCCGTCTCGATGCTCTGCAGAATGGCCTCGATGCTCCGCAGAATGGAGGAATTCGTGGCTTCGGCGTCGGCATACAACCCCGCTCCGATATTCACCATCTCCACGAATTGCCTATGCACCAGCGCCGCCTGAGTGCTCAGCCTCTGATAGAACTGGGCATGCGCAGAAAACCGTGCGGCCACCGCCTCCGACACTTCGTCGGAACCCGCAGCTGCCACTGCGGTGGTGGGCGCCGCCGCCGTCGCGTTGGCTACGCTGATCGTCGAACCGATCTCGGCTAAATCAGCGGCGGTCGAAGCCAATATCTCGGGCGCTACATAGCAAAACGACATCGTCTTCCTCGGCCTTACGTGATCGGTTATGAAACTGCTCGACTGAGGTTGAACACGCCCGATATAAGGCTGCCGGTGTTGAACAAGCCCGAGTTCAAGCCGGCAAGAAGGTTGCCCACGGTGGTGCCGGGGATACTGGTGTTTCCGATTCCCGATGTTTGGCCGTCGATGGCAGTGCCGCCGGTCGCGGTGTTGAAGAAGCCTGATATATCGGTGTTCGCGAGGGCGCCACCAGTGGCCGAGTTGAAGAAGCCGGAGATTCCGGTACCGGTATTGTTGAAGCCCGAGTTGGGCCCGGTGCCGTCGGTAGTGGCCCCGATGGTGGTATTGAGGTTGCCCGAGTTCCAGAAGCCTGTGTTTGTCTCGCCCGAGTTCCCATTGCCGGTGTTGGTTTCGCCCGAGTTCCAGAGGCCCGTGTTGTAGTCCCCTGAGTTCCCGAAGCCGGTGTTTACCGACCCCGCGTTCCCAAAGCCGGTGTTGAACGAACCCGAGTTTCCGAACCCGGAGTTTCCGGCGTCGGAGTTGCCGATGCCGATGTTGCCTGTGCCAGAATTCCCGATGCCGAGGCCGTTGAGAGTTCCTGGATTAAGTGGATTGGTGCCCGTATTGAGGATGCCAACGTTGCCTTGGCCCGAGTTGAAGAAGCCGATGTTGCCGGTGCCCGAGTTGCCGATGCCGATATTGCCGCTGCCCGAGTTCAGCAGCCCAGCGAGATTAATGCCCATCTGATTGTCGCCGGTGAGCCCGATCCCGATGTTGTTGTTGCCAGTATTGCCGAAACCGAAGTTGTTATTGCCGCTGTTGCCGGCGCCGGTGTTATTGTTGCCGGTGTTTCCGCCGCCTTGGTTTCCGTCACCAGTGTTTCCTAAGCCCCAGTTGTTGTTGCCGCCGTTGCCCAACCCCACGTTATGCCCAGGATCTGAGCTGGTGAATCCGTTACCGAGGTTCCCAAAGCCGATGTTTCCGCTACCGACGTTTCCGGCGCCGAAATTCCCGTTGCCGCTGTTCCCGCTGCCAACGTTTTGGTTGCCGGCGTTTCCGCCACCGATGTTTTGGTTGCCGTTGTTTCCGTTGCCGATGTTTTCGGTGCCGGTGTTCCCGTTGCCCAAGTTGGCGCTACCCTTGTTGCCGATGCCCAAGCTGGGCAGGTTCTGCAATGCCTGTTCCAACGGCGCCAGCTGCGCGGCCGCCGCCGATGCCCCGGCGTGATAGCCGGCCATCGCGGACACATCCGCGGCCCACATCTCCTCGTAGATGCCCTCCGCGGCCGCGATTGCCGGCGCGTTGAGCCCCAACCAATTCGACCGGACCAACTGCACAAACGCGTTGCGATTAGCCGCCACCGCCAGTGGATGCACCACAGCAGCTTTCGCCGACTCGAATACACTGGCCACCGTCCGAGCCTGACCGGCCGCCCCCTGGGTTTGGGCTGATGCCGCGCTCAAGAATCCTGCATACTGGGCCGCTGCGGCGGTCATCGCCGCCGACGCCGGGCCCTGCCACGCCTGAGTCGTCAGTTGCGAAGTCAGGGCACAAAAAGACGATGCCGCCAGCCCCAATTCCGACGCCAGGCCCCCCCATGCGGCGGCTGCTTCCAGCATTGGCCCGGAACCCGCACCGGTGTACATCCGCAGAGAATTAATTTCCGGCGCAAGCGTTGCGAAATTCACCACGGTCGACCCTCCCTGTCCGTTGTACCGGCCGCGCCGATGCGGTCGGTTTCTTGCATCGCAGCGTGGTGTAAGGACGCGACGGCGTCTAGCAGAATATTTCGAATTTGCGATTGCACCGGATGAAAGTCGAGTGGACCACGGAAAGGCGGATAGCCTACCTAAGTAAATTCGTGACAGGCGGGTTTGCTCCTACTGGACGCGGACGCGGCGATGCCACATCTTGTGGCGGCTTGGCGTTAGGCCAACCGGATGCATGCCAATGCTGCGCGGTGATCTACCCGTGCGCTGAATTTGTTGCAAGAAACCCGAATGCTGACTTGCGGTTCGAAATAGAATCTCTTTCGACCCCGTATCGTCGGCCCTTGCCGTTAGGGGTCGGGTTGATCGGCAGGAGGGCACAGCGATGTCATCGATGATGGTAAGCCCGGAGTATCTGGCGACGGCGGCCGTTGATGTTGAATCGATCGGGTCGGCGTTGCGTGCGGCCAATGCGTCGGCGGCGGCGCCGATCACAAAGGTGATGGCCGCCGGTGCTGATGAGGTGTCGGTGGCCATCGCGGCGTTCTTCGCCGCCAACGCCGAGCAATATCAGGTCCTTAGCGCGCAAGCTGCGGCATTTCATGACCGGTTTGTGCAGGCAATGAGCTTTGGCGTCGGGACCTACACCGCCGCGGAGGCGGCTAACGGTGCACCATTGCAGACCCTAAGCAGCAACGTGCTGGCTGTGCTGAACGCACGTACCGAGGCGCTGTTGGGGCGACCTTTGATCGGTGACGGCGCCAACGGGACGGCCCCGGGCGAGGCGGGCAAGCCCGGTGGATTGCTGTACGGCAATGGCGGCGACGGGGCCGCTGCCACCACGACGGGAATGTCCGGTGGTGCTGGCGGCGCTGCGGGTTTGATCGGTAACGGCGGGGCCGGCGGTGCTGGAGGCAAAGGCGCAGCGGGTGGTCGCGGCGGCGCAGGCGGCTGGCTGTACGGATCGGGCGGTGCGGGCGGTGCCGGCGGCGTTGGCGCGGACACCGTTGGTGCGACAACTGGCGGCAATGGTGGGGTTGGCGGTAATGGCGGCTTGATCGGTAATGGCGGCGATGGGGGTGCCGGCGGCAACGGCGATGAAGGTGGCGGAGTTACCCAGGACGGTGGGGTCGGAGGCGCTGGAGGTGCCGGAGGCCGCGGTGGATGGCTGATCGGCAGTGGTGGCAGCGGTGGTGATGGCGGGTATGGCGGCAGCGCATCCAACAGTGGTGGGTTCACTGGATCCGCTGCGGTCGGCGGGGCGGGCGGGGCTGGCGGGCGTGGTGGGCTGCTACACGGGGACGGGGGGGCCGGCGGCGACGGCGGCGGCGGTGGGTACGGCAACCCAAGCGGGGTTGGGCCCGGCGCGGTGGGCGGGGCAGGTGGCGCTGGTGGTGATGCGGGGCTTGACGGCGACGGCGGGGCCGGCGGAGCCGGGGGGCTGGGCGGAGATGCTATGGGTATCGATGGCGACAATATCGGGGGAGCAGGCGGCGCGGGCGGGGCTGGCGGCAATGGTGGACGCTGGCAGGGCTCCGGCGGCAGCGGCGGCGCCGGGGGCAACGGCGGCAGCGGGGTCGAAATCGGTGGCGCCGGCGGCGACGCCGGCGACGGTGGTCGCGCATCGTATGGCACCGGAGGCTCCGGCGGCGGCGGCGGCAATGGCGGTCTTGGCAACACAGCGGGCGGCGCAGGTGGACGCGGCGGCGACGGCGGAAGTTCCTGGTTGATCGGTGACGGCGGAAACGGCGGAAAGGGTGGTGCCGGCGGATTCAGCTTCCCCGCTCCCGGACCAGCGGGACCCGACGGTGCCGGCGGGAGCGGTGGACTACTAGCCGGCAAGCCCGGCATGCCAGGCGCACAAAGCGATGACGGCTAGCCGCCGGAGCGGCGGTGTACCGCTTAATCGCACAATCGGTCCCAGATGAAGGTGGTGGCTTATGGTGGAGTTCTATCAACTGCAGTACTTCCAGGCGGTAGCCGAGACCGGCACGCTGCGTGATGCCGCTGAACAGTTGGCGGTCTCTCAATCATCGGTCAGCCGAGCCATCACCATGCTCGAGTCCGAGATTGGGGTTGAACTGTTCAGCTGGCGGGGCAGGGCAAAGGAGCTCAACCGCTTCGGCAAGGCGTTCCTGCGATCGGCTCTCACTGTTCAACGAAGCCTCGAAAACGCGATTGCCGACGTCCGCCAGCTCGCGGGCGTCGATGCGGGAACTGTGGCCGTTGGTTTCCTCACCTCGCTAGGTGTGACGACTATGCCCAGACTGATCCGTCGGCATCATGATCGGTTTCCCGCAGCACGTTTCGATTTGCACCGAAATCCCGGCCGGGCACTGACGCGAGATCTCGCCGTCGGTCTCATCGATGTCTGCCTCAGCTATCCGATGGCATTTGACGAGGTGCCGGGCGTGAAGTGGCATCGTCTGTTCAACCAGCCACTCGTCGCCGTCGTCGACCAAGACCACCCACTTGCCAGCCGCAAGATGATCGGTCTAGAAGAACTCGCCGGCCAACCCTTCGTGGCCTTCGACAACCGCTACACCCTGCGACGGATCTTCGACGATGCCTGTTCGCGCCATGGCATCACTCCTACCATCGCCTTTGAAGGAACCGATATGGCAATGCTGCGCGGCCTCGTCGGATCGCGCCTGGGAGTCGGCATTTTGCCGCGAGCGGCGACGCCACCTCCGGGAGTCGTCGAGATCCCCCTCGATGACGAGGAACTGGTCAGACCGATTGCAATTGGTTGGATGGCGAATAGATATTTGCCCCCGTCGGCTGCCGCGTTCCGTGACAACGCAATAGCGTCATACGGGCTGCCCGACCGAGAATCCCACTAGGAATCTCCAGATGGACCCTGCCAGACATCGCGGAACGCAAGACCAGACACTACACCCGCCCCCTGGGGCGGCCGAAAAGGTCCATGCAAGGCGGTAGCGGCTCGCTGGACCGCCGCCGGGATCGACCGCAAGCTCATCGACGAACTGGGTACCTGCCGGTACCTCGAGTTTGCGACCACCATCTTGCTCGTCGGGCCGCCGGGCACCGGAAAGACGCATCTGTCGGTTGGATTAGCAAGGGCTGCAACTCATGCCGGGTACCGGACCTACTTCACCATTGCGGCCGATCTGACCGCACGCTGTCACCGCGCCGCGATCGAGGGACGTTGGGCCACCACGATGCGCTTCTTCGCAGGGCCGACTCTGCTCGTGATCGACGAACTCGGGTACTTACCGTTGTCTGCCGAGGCGGTCTCGGCGTTGTTTCAGGTTGTCTCCCAACGCTGCTTAGTAGAAGTTTTAAAACTCGCGGTTGTACCTGTTGAAAGACGGAAGAAGCCCAGGCGAATTCTAGAGGATAGCTAAATACCCGCTTAGCGAGGCGATTAGGCATCCGTTTGATGACCGACGCTTCGTGCCGCTTCTTTGGGTAGCACTGGCGAGTCCAAGGAATTGCATGCCGATGATGCGCCGAGGCGACCAGTCAGTTTGCATGCGCCGTAAGAAACGCGAACTTTGACTTCGAACCGGAAATACTCTGTTCTTCGATCTTGATCTTGGGGCTTCGGGTGGTTGAGTGTCGGTGCAATCTAATAGGAGGCAGCGCGATGTCGTCGGTGATGGTGATACCGGATGTTTTGGCGTCGGCGGTTATCGATGTTGAGTCGATCGGGTTGGCGTTGAGTGTTGCCAATACGTCGGCGGCGGTGCCGATCACACAGGTGGCCGCTGCCGGTGCTGATGAGGTGTCGGTGGCAATCGCGGCGTTCTTTGGGACCCATGCGCAGCAGTATCGGGTTCTGAGTGCGCAGGCTTCGGCGTTTCATGAGCGGTTTGTGGAGGCGATGAGTGCTGGGGTCGGAGCCTATAGCGCGGCGGAGGCGGCTAACGGCGCAGTGTTGCAGGCGCTGGAGCGCAACGTGCTGGCTGCGCCTAATGTGTCTACTGAGGTGCTGTTGGGGCGACCGCTGATCGGTGATGGTGCCAACGGGACGGCACCGGGAGAGGCGGGCAAGCCGGGTGGGTTGCTGTATGGCAATGGGGGCAATGGGGCGGCTGGTAGCGGTGTGGGGGTGGCTGGTGGTGCTGGTGGGGCTGCGGGTTTGATCGGCAACGGTGGGGCCGGCGGTGCTGGGGGCAACGGCGCATCGGGTGGTCGCGGGGGGGCCGGCGGCTGGCTTTACGGGTCGGGTGGTGCGGGCGGCGCCGGCGGTGTTGGCGCGGACAATCTCGGTGCGACGGCTGGTGGCAGCGGTGGGGCTGGTGGTAACGGTGGGTTGATCGGCAATGGCGGGCACGGCGGTGCCGGCGGCCTGGGCGGTGATTCCGGTGATGCGGATGGTGGGGTCGGTGGGGCGGGGGGTGCCGGCGGCCGTGGTGGGTTGCTGATCGGCGGTGGTGGCAACGGTGGTAATGCCGGGGCCGGCGGCGCCGCGACTTTCCTCTCGGGGTTTGCCGGATCCGGCGGGATGGGTGGTACGGGCGGGGCCGGGGGGTGTGGTGGGCTGCTCTTTGGGGACGGTGGGGCCGGCGGTAATGGCGGTAACGGTGGAGTGGGCAACGTAAACGGCATTGGGTCCGGTGGGGCCGGGGGTGCCGGAGGTGCCGGTGGTGATGCGGGGCTTTACGGCAGCGGCGGGGCCGGCGGAGCCGGGGCTGCGGGTGGCGACGACACGAGTGCCGACGGCGGCACCGGGGGAGCCGGCGGCGTGGGAGGAGCTGGCGGCAACGGTGGACGCTGGCAGGGCGGCGGCGGGAGCGGTGGTGCCGGGGGCAACGGCGGCACCGGTTTCGATGTCGGTGGCGCCGGTGGAGCTGGCGGTGCCGGTGGTCGTGCATCGTATAGCCGCAGCGGCGCCGGTGGTAGCGGTGGTGATGGCGGGCTTGGCAATGGAGAGGGCGGTCCAGGTGGTCGCGGCGGTGGCGGGGGAAGCTCCTGGTTGATCGGTGACGGGGGGAACGGCGGGAACGGCGGTGCCGGCGGGTTCAGCTCCGACGCAGCAGGGGCGGGTGGAGACGGTGGTGGCGGGGGAAGCTCCTGGTTGATCGGTGACGGGGGGAATGGGGGGAACGGTGGTGCCGGCGGGTCTAGCTTCAGCGCACCAGGGGCAGGTGGAGACGGTGGAGCTGGCGGCACCGGTGGATTGCTACTCGGTAAGCCCGGCACCCCCGGTGCCCGAGCCGACGGTGGCTAGAAGCTCGTGAAACGGCGTTAGGTGCATGCTGTATTGGCCGACGCCCAATGCATTTAGTCGATGTGTCACATCGAAGACCACGAGGCTGATTTAGGCATGTACTGGTTGCTCGGGCACAGATGCGTACCGGCGTTGCCATCGATCCGTTCGCCGGCCTAAGCGGTGAATCGGTAATCGTCGAGAGGGAAACGCCTACTGCGCCAATAGGCTTCGACCGTAGTGGTGGGACGCAGTGGAACGTCGCCGTTCTTGTCGAAGTAGTAGCTGTTGGCCAGCCGGCAACTGTCCTGCCAGAAGACCTGACGGTAGCGCCGGCGCATCACCTCGGCGAAATAGCGGTCGTTGGCCTTCTCGGTGACCTCGATGCGGCTGGCGCCGTCGCGCCGGGCCCGCTTCAGGCAACGGACGATGTGGTGGGTTTGCGTCTCGATGAGCGCGAAGTAGGACGACCCCACATACCCATATGGGCCGAAAACGGCGAAGAAGTTGGGATAGCCGGGAATGCTGACGCCTTCGTAGGCCTGCGTTCGATGGTCGTCCCAGAACCGGCTCAAGGACCGGCCGCCGGTTCCGATGACGGGGTAAGTGAGAACCTCGTCGGTGTCGAGCACCTTGAAGCCCGTGGCCAGCACCAGCACATCCACCTCGTGGTTGGTGCCGTCGGTGGTCGCCACCGCGGTGGGTGTGATCTTGTCGATCGGCTCGGTGACCAGCCGCACGTTGTCGCGGTTGAACGTGGCCAGGTAGGTGTTGTGGAAGCCCGGCCGCTTGCAGCCCACGGCATAGCGTGGGGTGAGTTGGTCACGCACCGCCGGATCCTTGACCTGTTGGCGCAGATAGCGCCGTCCCGCCGCGGCCATCCACCGGGCCAGCGGAAACACCTTGAAGTAGTGCGCTGCGATGGGGAAGGTCGCTTCGACGAACGCTTGGCTGAGCCAGCGCTGGACGGCTTTGCCGCCCGGAATGCGCATCATCCAGCGGACCGGCGCGGGCAAAGGCATGTCGAGCTTGGGAAAGCACCAGATTGGGGTGCGCTGAAACACGGTGAGCGCAGCGACAATTGGCGCGATCTCGGGGATGACCTGGACCGCCGAGGCGCCGGTGCCGATGACGGCGACTCGCTTGCCGGTGAGGTCCTGGCTGTGATCCCAGCGCGCGGTGTGCATGGTGATGCCGTCGAAGGAGTCGACACCGTCGATGTCGGGCAGCTTTGGCACCGTCAGCACGCCGCAGGCGTTGATCACGAACCTCGCGGTGATCTCGCCGCCGGGGTCTGTTTGCAGCCGCCATAGCCGGTTTGCTTCGTCGAATTCGGCGGCAAGGACCTTGGTGCTGAGCCGGATTCGCGACCTGATGCCGTACTTGTCGACGCAGTGTTCGGCGTACTCCTTGAGCTCGCGACCTGGTGCATAGGTTCGGGTCCACTCGGAACTCTGCTCAAACGAGAACTGATAGGAAAACGACGGAATATCCACTGCAATACCGGGATAGGTGTTCCAATACCACGTGCCGCCCACTCCGTCGCCGGCTTCGATTATCAAGTAATCGTGAAAACCCGCCTGGTCGAGTTTGATTGCCGCGCCGATCCCGGAGAATCCCGCGCCGACGATCAGGATGTGGTACTCGGGCCGGTCCGTCATCGGCGCCTCCTTCCTATGAGGTGCAGTCCGTGCTTGGGACGCAGGGTAAGCGTCGCCTCGCGTTCGACGGGGTGGTCGGGCGCTACGTCAAAGGTGAAGCGCTGACTCATGATTGCGGCCATCAGAACCATTTCCATCAGGGCGAAGCTTTGCCCGATGCAGCTGCGTCGGCCACCGCCGAACGGCAGATATGCCGACCGAGGACGGGTTTTGCCGGCGACCGGGTCAACGAACCGGTCCGGATCGAATCGTTCCGGCTCGGGCCACCAGCGGGGGTCGTGGTGGATGTGGTGGATCGGAATGACGACGGTGGTGCCGCGGCGAATGTGGTGTCTGTCGATGACGTCGTCGTCGATGGCCTCCCGGGCAATAATCCACACCGAAGAAAGGTAGCGCTGCGACTCCTGTACGCACGCGGTCGTCCACGGCAGTTGGCCCAAGTCGTCGGCGGTCGGACGGCGCATCCCCAACACCTCGTCCAGCTCGGCGAGCATCCGGTCGCGGGCATCGGAGTTGACCGCCATCAGATACCAGAACCACGACATGGCGTTCGCGGTGGTTTCATGACCGGCGAGCATGAAGGTCAGCGCCTCGTCACGGACCCGCCGACGCGGCCACGATCCGCCTTCGGCGCGCAGCAACACGTTGAGTAGGTCATTGGCGTCGGTCGGGTGGGCTCTGCGCTGATCGATTACCGAGTTGACCGCGCGGTCCAGCGTCAGCGTGATTTCTTGCATCTCCCGCAACGGCGGCGGTAGGTGCACACCCGCGTAGGTGCACCAGACCAGCGCGTCGTAGACCGGCTGCGGCATCAGGCCCCAGAGTCCAAGGCGCTCCAGCTTTTCCGCACGCCGCAGTCCGCGGGTCGCCAGATCGTTCATGCTCTGGACCAACGGCCCGAAGTCCTGGCTGAACAAGGCATTGGCGACGACACGCAAGGTGGCCTCCACCATCGTCTCGTGCATGTCGAACCGCACGCCGGCCACCAGCCCGGCGGTGACATCTGCGATCGGGTCGATCATCAGGTCGACGAGCCCGTTGAGGTGGCGCCGGGCAAAGCTCGGGTTCAGTACGCCGCGATGTCTTGCCCACGAATCGCCCTCGTCGGTGAGCAGGTTGAGACCGGCCGTGGCCCGGATCGGCCCGTATTCGTCGGACTTGACGTATTTCAGCCGCGCCTGATGCAGCACATGGTCGACGTAATCGGGATGGCTGATCGAGACGAAACGCCTTCCACCACAACGAAATCGGGCGATATCGGTGCCGCGCAGCCGACCGAGGAAGCCGTCGCCGGCGTCGAACCCGATGGTGAGTGCTTCCTTTGTCATAGTCCAGGTGCTCAGCCGTCTGGCCGGTCCCCGCAGGGGCCGCCCGGCGGTCAGAGTGGCCATGCCTCCACTGTAGGGATGACGCGGGCGGTCGGTAATGAGACTATGGGACACAGACTTGGGAATTTGGGACAGCTCATGGAGCATTTGTTGCCGCAGGCCGGGCTACGTCATCCGGTGTACGCCACCCGAGCGCTGTGCGAGGTGGCCAATGAGCGCGGGGTGTCGACCGCCGATGTGCTGAGGGGCACCTCGATCGAGCCGGCGCACCTCGACGACCCCGACGCCATGGTCAGTGCGTCCGACGAGATCGTGGCCGTGCGCAGGCTGCTAACCCGGCTTCCGAACCAGCCGGGCATCGGGATCGACGTGGGCAGCCGGTTCACGCTCACCCACTTCGGGTTGTTCGGGTTTGCCGTGATGTCGTGTGCCACCCTTCGTGAATTGCTTACCATCGCGATGCGCTACTTCGCGCTGACCACCATGCAGGTCGGCATCACGTTGTTAGAAACCGCCGAAGACTGCCTGGTCGAACTGGACGCCAGCCACCTGCCCGCCGACGTGCGGGGGTTTTTCATCGAGCGCGACGTCGCCGGAATCCTGACGACGACAACAAGTTTCACGCTGCCGGTAGCGGAGAAATATGCAGACCAGGTATCGGCGGAACTGGCGATCGACGAGGAGCTACTGCGCCCACTGCTCGAACTCGTGCCGGTCCACGACGTGGCATTCGGCCGCGCGCACAACCGACTGCACTTCCCGCGGGCGATGTTCGATGAGCCGTTGCCGCAAGCGGATCGCCACACGTTGGAGATGTGCATCGCGCAGTGTGACGTGTTGATGCAGCGCAATGAGCAACGCCAGGGCATTACTGCGCTGGTACGCACCAAGCTATTCCGGGATTCGGGGCTTTTCCCGACGCTTCCCGATGTTGCCGCCGAGCTCGACATGCATCCGCGGACGCTGCGGCGCCGACTTGCCGAGGAAGGCACCTCTTTTCGGGCCTTGCTGAACGAAGCGCGCTCGGCGGTGGCCGTCGACTTGCTGCGCAATGTGGGACTGACGGTGGAGGAAGTGTCCAGGCGCCTGGGCTACACCGAAGTCTCGACGTTCTCGCACGCGTTCAAACGCTGGTACGGCGTTGCGCCCAGCGCGTATTCGCGCCGCGGGTAGGTTGCCCGTTGCCGCCATTGCCATACAGGAGCCCGCCAGGCGCGCCGGCCTGCCCTGGCGTCGTACCGTCTGCGCCGTTGCCGATCAGCGGGCGGCCCAGCAGCGCCTGGGTGAGCGCGTTGATCGCGTTGAGCAGCTGCTGCTCGACGTTGGCCGTCTCGGCGGCCGCATAGGCACCCGATGCCGAATTGAGGGACTGCACGAACTGGGCGTGCAGCGCCGCCGCTTGGGCGCTGAGTGCTTGATAAGCCTGGCCGTGGGCACCGAACAGCGCCGCAATCGCGGCCGATACCTCATCAGCGCCGGCCGCAAGTATCCCGGTGGTGGGAAGGGCTGCGGCCGCGGTGCCGCGCTGATCGTCGACCCGATACTTGCCAGGTCCGAAGCGGCTGCCGTCACAAACTCCGGCACGGCTATCACATACGACATTTCGCACCTCCGAGTACCGGTTTGCTAATGCGGGCGGAGTGTTATGGCGATCCCGGCACTCGGCGAGGCCGAATGCCGTACCCATGGGCAGTACGTACAACGATCTCCTTGCATCGCGGCCGATTCGCCCAACGAGTTCGAATGCTCTCGGGGCGAGGGGTCCCTGTCTGGTCGTCTGCGTCGCCCCGTCGCGGGTGTCGCACTGTACGGCGATTCCGCCGACGATGAGAGAATTCCGCACATGACCGACGTTGCGACGCGGACCGCCGAGGCCGTCGAGATGCTGCAGCGTCATGGCGCCGTGTTCGCTTATTTGCATGGCAGCCGAGCGACGGGTACGGCACGACAAACGTCCGATATCGATATCGCCGCGTACTTCGGCGTGCGGCCGCCGCAAGCATTCGAGCTTCTGCTGCCGTCGGGCGTCGACCTGCTGGTGCTGGATGAAGCTCCCCTCGAGATCGCCGGCCGGGTTGCGTTGCACGGGTCGCTCCTCTTCGAGACGGATCGACAGGCCCGCGTCGTTTGGGAGGCGACGACTCGCAAGATCTACCTCGATGAACTGCCACGAATCAACCGGGCCCATCGAGAGTTTGCGGACGCGGTGCGCCGTGGTCGATGAAACCCGTATTCTCCGGCTGCTGCGTGGTATTGCCGACGATTTAGCGGTTCTGCGGCGCGAATCGGCGGCCGACCAGGCGCGCCGGGCCGACCCGATCTGGTTGCGCGGCGTCAAGTACACCTTCATCACGGCAATCGAGGCCTGCATCGATATCGGGCAGCACATCTGCTCGACGCGAGGCTGGGGACCTCCGTCTGACAACGGCGACGCACTGCAGTTACTCGGGGCTCACGGGGTTCTCACCGCTGATCTCGCGGACGCCATGCGCAAGGCCGTGGGATTTCGAAACGTCCTTGTGCACGAGTACATCCAGGTTTCCGACGACATCGTCATCGGCAGACTTGGCAACCTCGAGGATCTCGAACGATTCGTTGAGCAGGTGGCTGCATTCGTTGACACTGAGTCGCCGGGACCCCAGCAGGTTTAGTCATTCTCCCGTCGTTGCGCAGCCATTGCAAACGGTGCTCGTAACCCCGCGAACATGGGGAAATGCCGCACGTTGAGGGTCGCGAGATGCAGGCCCTGGACGTCTGCGGTAGCGGCAATGAGATAGTCGCCCAGTCCGATCCTGTTGTGGCTGCGGCGATATTGGCGCATCAAGTCTCCGGCACGGCGTGCGATGATCTCGGTCGCTGGTTCCGCGCGAAAAGATGCCAGCAGGCGCCATACTTCGCGTCGCTCGACGGTCCGCATGCCGCCGATGAGTTCGGCGATCGACACCACGCTGATCGCCAGCGGTCCGTCCTTACGAGCGTCGACAAGCCAGTCGCGGGCCGCGGCGACACCCCGCAAATGCGCGATGAGTACATCTGAGTCGACCAAGATCATGAGGTAGCGCGCCACATTTGAGCAAGGTGCTCTTCGCGGCCGCCGCGGCGGCGTGCCGGCGGGTCGAGGTCGTGAAGCACACCGAATGACTCGTTGATCGCGTTGAGGTCCGCCGTGAGATCGTCGGCACCGCTGGTAAGGGCGCGGTTCAGAAGTTGGCGGATGAGTTCGGCCCGCGACACGCCTGCTTGCTCGGCCAACCTGTCGAGGCTCGCCGTCTGCTCCTCGTCAAGGTAGATGTTGGTGCGCCTCATACACCACATCATACACCAGTATTGGTGAGGTGGAGGGGCGCCGAGGGGTGCGACGTCGCGGTTTGGCTGTGATATCAGCCGGGGATGCCGTCGGTTCCGGGGTGGCCCGGCTGGCCGAACAGCGTTCCGGCGGCGCCGCCGGCGCCGCCGTCGCCGCCGGTGCCGGGGGTTCCATTGTTGCCGGCTCCACCGGTTCCGCCGGCCCCGCCGTTGCCGCCGTTGCCGAGCAGGAGGGCGGCCGCGCCGTTGCCGCCGGTCCCGCCCGTCCCGCCGGTGCCGTCCGCTCCGGCGGTGCCGCCGTTGCCACCGGTCCCGCCCGCCCCGGCATCGCCGATCAGCCCTGCAGCACCGCCGTGACCGCCGCCTCCACCGGCACCGCCGGTGCCGAACTGGGTGAGGCCGTCGCCGCCGTTGCCGCCGGCCCCGCCGCTCCCACCGGTCCCGTACAGCCGTCCGCCGGCGCCGCCGGCCCCGCCCGCGCCGCCAACCGCGCCGTTGGTGCCATCCAGCCCAGCGCTGTGCCCGCCGGCCCCGCCGGTGCCGCCGTCGCCGATCAGCCCGGCGGAGCCGCCGGCCCCGCCGTCGCCGCCGACCCCGAGCAGGCCGGTGGCGGTCCCGCCGTCGCCGCCGGCCCCGCCGTTGCCGATGAGCCATCCGCCGGTGCCGCCGGCGCCACCCGCGGCGAAGTTGGTGCCGAAAGCGCGTCCGCCCACTCCGCCGTCCCCACCGGCGCCGCCGGTGCCGATCAGCCAGGCGTTCCCGCCGGCCCCGCCGATGCCGCCCGCTCCGCCTTGCCCACCGTCGCCACCGGCGCCGCCGTTGCCGATCAGCCCGGCCGCCCCGCCGGCACCACCCGTGCCTCCGGTATCCGGCACGGCTTTGCCGCCCCCACCCCCGCTTTGCCCGCCGGTCCCGCCGGCTCCGCCGTTGCCCCACAATCCGCGGCCGTCGCCGCCCGTGCCGCCCTGCCCACCGGCCCCCTCCCGGCTTAGGCCGTTTCCGCCATGCCCGCCGAATCCGCCGGCGCCGGCGTCGCCGTGGAGCCAGCCGCCGCCGCCTCCGGCGCCGCCGGTGCCGCCGGCCCCGCCGATGCCGGTCTTGCCTCCGCCGAACCCGCCTTGTCCGCCGTTGCCGCCGGCCCCGCCGCTGCCCCACAGCCCGGCGGCACCACCGGCACCTCCGTTTCCGCCGGTGCCGCCGGGACCGGTGCCGCCGTCGGGCACACCAACACCGCCGATTCCGCCATTCCCGCCGTTGCCCCACAGCCATCCGCCGGCCCCGCCAACCCCGCCGGCCCCGCCGGTCCCACCCAGCCCGCCGGCCCCGCCGTTGCCGATCAGCCCGGCCGCCCCGCCGGCGCCACCGGCTTGACCGGGGGCGCCGGAGCCGCCGTTGCCCCCGTTGCCGTACAAGATCCCGCCGGCCCCGCCGGCCTGCCCGGTTCCCGGCGCCCCGTCGGCGCCGTTGCCAATCAACGGGCGGCCCAGCAGCGCCATGGTCGGCGCGTTGATCGTGTCCAGCAGCTGATGCTGGACGTTAGCGGCCTCGGCGCCGGCATATGCGGCTCCCGCGTCCGTGAGGGCCCGCACGAACTGCTGGTGAAACGCGGCCGCCTGGGCACTCAGTGTCTGATAGGTCTGGGCGTGGGTGCTGAACAGCGCCGCAACCGCCGCCGATACCTCGTCAGCACCAGCCGCCAGCACACTCGTGGTGGCTGTTGCGGACGCGGCGTTGGCCGCGCTGATCGTCGAACCGATGCCAGCCAGATCCGTCGCCGCTGCGCCTAGTATTTCCGGCTGTGTAAACAAAAACGACATAGCCGTCTCCGTGATCCATTGGTTATTTGGGAATGAGCGGATTGCTGTGATGGTGCGGGATAGGCGCAAGTCAAACACGCGATATCATTCGAAATGTTATAGAAAAGTTATAGGTGATCTTGACCTTGTAAAATTGTTCGACAAAGCGCGCTGACTTTAATGTCGACTTCTTTATCAATACCGCGGCGCATCGGCGGCGACGGCTACTCGCGCAGTCACCCGCCGGTGCGCCCGATGCCGACGGGATCGATCAGTCGCGTTCACTCCGGCCGCGCCGTTGCCGCCATTGCCATACAGGATCCCGCCGGGCACGCCGGCCTGCCCGGGCGCCGTTCCGTCTGCGCCGTTGCCGATCAGCGGGCGCTCGAACAATGCCTGGGAGGGTGGCGTTCACCGCGTCGAGCAGACTGTGCTCGACGTTGGGGGCCTCGGCGGCCACATAGGCGGCCGCGCCCGCAGGCCCAGCGTGTAGGGCGGTCCCGGCACCCGGCGGTGCCGAACTGCAACGTTACGTCGGCGGGTGTCGCGTGACACGCTGATTCTGTCGGTGATGAGAGAATTCGCCCATGACCGCCGTCGCGACGCGGACCGCCGATCCCGTCGAGCGAGCTTGCGCTAAGAGTGCAGCGCTTTCTTCAAAGCCATCAGCCCGCGGTTAGTCGACTCTGCCGCGGCGGGCACCACCAGCGCGAAGTTGACGTAGCCGTGGACCATGTTCGGCTCGTTGCTCAGCTCGACCGGAACCCCGGCGGCGTTGAGCAGCTCGGCGTAGCGGGCTCCGTCATCGCGCAGCGGGTCGTGTTCGGCGGTACCGATAAAGGCCGGCGGCAGGCCGGACAGGTCAATGGCGTTAGCCGGGCACAAGGTGGCGGGGAGCGCGGTGTGGTCGTCAGTGATATCGACGTTCGGTACATACCAGCTCAGGAACGCGTCGATGACATCGCGGTCCAGGATCGGTGCGTTAGCGTTTTCGGTGAAGGACGGCAGCGATAGGTCGCCCGTAACCGACGGGTACCACAGCAGCTGGAAGGCCAGCGAGGGCCCGCTGTTATCACGGGCCAGCTGCGCCATGACCGCGGCGATATTGCCGCCCGCGGAATCACCGCCGACGGCGATCCGGCTGGGATCACCGCCCAGCTCGGTGGCGTGCTCGCCGATCCAGCGCAATGCCGCCCAGCTGTCATCGATCCCGGCCGGGAACGGATGCTCGGGAGCAAGCCGGTAATCAACGGCTACCACGATCGCGTCCGCCCCGACGGCGTGCGCCCGGGCGACGTGGTCGTGAGTATCGAGGCTGCCGAGGCACCAGCCACCGCCGTGGTAGTAGACCACGATGGGCAGGCCCTGATCCGCCGGGACTGGCGGCCAGTAGATCCGCACCGCAATGTCGGTCAAGTCGCCATATCCAACGGTCCGATCCTCGATCCTCAGCTTCGCAAGCAATTCCGGAGGTACCTTCATCGCGGCGAGCCGCTCGCGGGCGACCTCCACGCCGTCGGCCGCGGTGAAGGTCAGCGGAAACGTATCGAGCAGCATCTTCAGGATGGGATCGATGCCGGGTCGGGTAGCGGTCGGCTCGGTCATGGGCATACGGTACGCAAACCTCGGATCTAACCGTGCAGCGCAACGCGCAACGCGGCTAGTCCGCGATCTAGCGCGGCCGTGGCAGCGGGCACCACACCGGCGTAACCGACGTAGCCGTGCACCATGGTCTCGGCGTTGTGCACCTCGACGGGGACACCCGCGGCGGCCAACAGCTCGCCGTACCGGATGCCGTCGTCGCGCAACGGGTCGTGACCCGCCACGCCGATGTAGGCAGGTGGCAGGTCGGCCAGGTTCTCTGCGCGGCCCGGAGCCATCGCTGCCGGCGGGTCGGATAAGTCGACTTCGCCTGCGTACCAACGGGAGAACGCGGCGATGGCCTTGGCATCAAGGATCAGCGCGGTGGCGTTCTCGGTGAACGACGGTAGCGATTCGTCCCACATCGTGGAGGGATACCACAACAGCTGGAAGGCGATCGGTGGCGCTTTCTCGTCGCGCGCTCGCTGCGCGATCACCGCGGCAATGGTAGCGCCGGCCGAATCGCCGGCGACGGCCATCCGCGCGCTGTCGGCTCCGATCTGCCGACCGTGCTCGGCCACCCATAGCGTTGCGGCCCAAGCGTCTTCGATGGCAGCGGGGTAGGGGTGTTCGGGTGCCAGCCGGTAGTCCACCGACACGACCACCGCGTCCGCGCCGACGGCATGCTGACGGCAGGAGCCGTCGTGGGTGTCGAGATCGCCCATGACAAAGCCGCCGCCGTGGAAGTAGAGCAGCACGGGTGCGACGGCCGTGCGATCGGAACTGCTTGGCGGCCAATATATCCGGATGTCCAGAGCGCCCGCCGGCCCGGTGATTGCCCGCTCCTCGACCCGCAGCTCGGGGTGCACCGCTCGGCGCGGTAGGTTCCGTAACCGCTGGCGCACCGCGTCGATTCCATCGTCGGTTGATAGCCGAAACGGAACCGCATCCAGTACCTTCAGCAGGATGGGGTCGACATCGGGTTTCTCGGCGGCGGCGTTGTCCAAACTACGCATGCAGGTACCGTACGCACCTCGTCTAGTCGCCGGCTTCTGGGTGGCCGCCGGTTGGGCAGCACTCGCCTACGGCGTCTTCCTGACCGTGATCGCTATGCGGACGCACCCCGGAACGGAGCTGACCGGGCACTGGTTCCTGCAGCCGCCGTTCAAGGCATCGATGGCTCTGCTACTGACGATCGCCGCGGTTGCGCACCCCATCGTCCGTGAGCGTCGCTGGCTGATGCCCGCGCTACTGTTCTCGGCCGCCGGTGACTGGCTGTTGGCGATCCCGTGGTGGAGCCAGTCGTTCGTTTTCGGTCTGGGCGCATTCCTGTTGGCGCACTTATGTTTTCTAGGCGCAATGCTGCCGCACGTGGCTCCGTCGCGCCCGCGTATCGCCGCCGCCGTCACGATGCTCTTGGCGTCGTTGGCAATGTTGGTTTGGTTGTGGCCGCACCTGGAGAAGCTCACGATTCCCGTGACGGTCTATATCACCGCGATCTGCGCAATGGTGTGCACCGCGCTCTTGGCGCGGCTGCCGACAATTTGGACCGCGGTCGGCGCGGTATCTTTCGCGGCGTCGGATTCGATGATCGCAATCAGTCGATTCATTCTGGGCAACGAGGTGTTGGCGGTACCGATCTGGTGGTCTTATGCCGCGGCGGAGATCCTGATTACGGCCGGATTCTTCTTCGGTCGCGAGGGCCTAGAGCCTGCCGAGAGCTGATTGTCGGCGGCTGGCGGCGTGGTGGGCTTTGACTGTGCGTTCCGGGCGACGACCGCCGGCGTGTCGTCGCCCTGGATGCGTACTCGACGCCTTAGCTGCATGTTCGAGAAAGATGTTGTGTAGCAACATGTTCTGGTCGTGGGCTTGTTGTCATCGCCGGCTGATTGGATCGCTGTGACCCGAATCAGTACCGCCAGAACGCCCATTGAGGTCGAACCGATAGCGCGCGTGCTGCCGATGCTGTCGGTGCCGCACCTGGATCGCGACTTCGACTACCTGGTATCCGCCGAGCAGTCCGACGATGCCCAGCCCGGGGTGCGGGTGCGGGTGCGGTTCCACGGTCGGCTAGTCGACGGGTTTGTGCTGGAACGCCGCAACGACACCGACCATCACGGCAAACTGGGCTGGCTCGATCGCGTCGTGTCGCGCGAACCGGTGCTCACCACCGAAATCCGACGGCTGGTCGACGCGGTGGCGGCGCGCTACGCCGGGACCCGGCCGGACGTCCTGCGCTTGGCGGTGCCCGCGCGGCACGCGAGAGTGGAGCGGGAAACCGCCCTCCCGCCGGGCACGCCCGTCGTATCCCCGGTTGACCCGTCGGGCTGGGAGGTCTACGGCCGCGGCGGACGATTCCTGGCCGCCCTGGCGCAGGCACGCGCCGCGCGGGCCGTCTGGCAGGCCCTGCCGGGCGAGCGGTGGGCCGACCGATTCGCCGAGGCCGCGGCGCAGACCGTCCGGGCGGGGCGCACCGCCCTGGCGATCGTGCCCGATCAGCGTGATCTGGACGCGCTGGGAGAGGCCGCCGTAGCCCGCATCGGCGAGCAGCACGTGGTGGCGCTGTCGGCCGGGCTGGGGCCGGCCGCACGCTACCGGCGCTGGCTGGCGGCCCTGCGGGGCCGCGCGCGGCTGGTGATCGGTACCCGCAGCGCGGTGTTCGCGCCACTGCACGACCTGGGGCTGGTCATGGTCTGGGGAGACGGTGACGACACGCTCGCCGAGCCGCGAGCACCCTATACGCACGCCCGGGAGGTGGCGATGCTGCGCGCGCATCAGGCGCGGTGTGCGGCGCTGATCGGCGGCTACTCCCGGACCGCCGAGGCGCATGCGCTGGTGCGCACCGGTTGGGCGCACGACATCGTCGCGGCCCGGCAGGTGGTGCGCGCGCACACGCCCCGCGTGGTTGCCCTCGACGACAGCGGATACGCCGACGAGCGCGACCCGGCCGCCCGCACCGCGCGGCTGCCGTCCGTCGCGCTGCAGGCGGCCCGCTCGGCGCTGAAGGCCGGCGCGCCGGTACTGGTCCAGGTGCCGCGCCGCGGATATGTGCCGTCGCTGGCCTGCGGGCGCTGCCGCGCGATCGCCCGCTGCCGGCACTGCACCGGGCCGGTGTCGCTACAAGACCGCGGGCAGCGCACCGTGTGCCGCTGGTGCGGGCGGATGGACCCGACGCCTCGGTGCGCACGCTGCGGCTCGGATGCGGTTCGTGCGGTAGTCGTGGGGGCCCGGCGCACCGCCGAAGAGCTGGGGCGCGCCTTCCCGGGTACCGCGGTGATCACCTCGGCGGGCGACACCGTCGTGCCGGATGTCGGAGCCCGGCCGGCCGTGGTGGTGGCCACCCCGGGCGCCGAACCCCGCGCGTCCGGCGGCTACGGGGCCGCGCTGCTGCTCGACACCTGGGCGCTGCTGGGTCGGCAAGATCTCCGCGCAGCCGAGGACACCCTGTCGCGCTGGATGGCCGCGGCGGCGCTGGTGCGTTCTCGCGGTGACGGCGGCGTGGTGACGGTGGTTGCCGAATCATCCATCCCGACAGTGCAATCGCTCATCCGGTGGGATCCGGTGGGACACGCCGAAGCCGAATTGGTGGCCCGAACCGAAGTGGGCCTGCCGCCCAGTGTGCACATGGCCGCGCTGGACGGCACAGCCGAGGCGGTGACGGCGCTGCTTGATCAGGCCCGGTTGCCCGATGACGCCGAACTGCTAGGCCCGGTAGAACTGCCGTCGGGTGTCCGGCGCCCGGCGGGCACCGCCGCCGGCGCGCCGGTCACCAGGATGTTGGTGCGGGTGCGCCGCGAGCAGGGCCTGGAGTTAGCCGCGAGCCTGAGGCGCGGCGTCGGGGTGCTCAGCGCGCGCCAGACACACGATCCGGTGCGGGTGCAGATCGATCCGCTGCAGATTGGTTAGGCGACGAATCGTCCGGCGGTAACGGCGGCACGGGCGGACCCGGCGGCGGATCTGCACCAGGGGTGACGGCGGTCGCGGCGGAGACCGCGGCACCGGTGGCCAAGGCGCGGAGTTTTTCGGCTACTACTACGACGGGGCCGGCACCGTCGGCGGTAGCGGACGATCCGCCGGAAACCCAGGCAGCGGCGGCGCCGGCACACCCTCCGGCAGCCTGGGCAGCGAGGGCAACGACGGCGCCTCGGGCCCGCCCGGAAAGTACGGAGGGATCAGCTAGTGGCCGGCTAGTGGTCCCCCCGCTTGCGGGCGGTGAAAATCAGGTATTGCCACTCCATTACGCCGTCGACTAAGTATTCGCTGCACAGTGCGCTGAGTTCTCCGTCGAGCTTTGCGACGAGCTCGACGTCGTCGGCGATATTGCGGTACGCGTTGATCACCGGTCCGTAGTAGTTCTTGATGTAGTCGCGGCACTCTTCGGGAACGTTGAACCGGTCGACTTTCAGCGAGTCGCGCAGGATTCGAACATCGGTGACGTGGTCGCGAAACAGGTCGGTCACGTACTCCTCGTTTCCCCACCACACCTCCTGGGGAGCTCCCACGGGCAGGGTCGGGCGATAAGGCCTGACGGCAGAAAGCAACTGGCCGATGAATCCCTCGGGCGTCCAGCTTAGGACGCTGATCTTCCCGCCTCGCCGGCAAACTCGTGCCAGCTCGTCGGCGGTGCGCTGATGACGGGCGGCGAACATCGCTCCGATAGTCGAGAGCACCGCGTCGAATTCGCAGGCGCCAAACGGTAGGGTTTCCGCGTTGGCTTCCCGCCAGCCGAGCTCCAAGCCCGCCGCCGCCGCCCGCGCCTGGGCGCGGCGTAACAGCTCCGGTGTCAGGTCACTGGCAATGACGTGGGCGCCCCCCGCGGCGGCGGGGATCGCCAGGTTGCCGGTACCGGCGGCCACGTCGAGCACGCGATCGCCAGGTCGAATACCACTGGCGGACACCAGGATTGGGCCAAGTGGGGCCAACAACTCCTCGGCATAGGTGGTGTAGTCGCCCAGTATCCACATGGCGCGAGGCGTTGCTGCGGGGGCCTGGCGCTCGCTGATCGTTGCGTCGGTAGACATTGGATCTCCTGCTCGATGAAGTGGAGCCCAATCCCGACCATGCCCGTGGGCGATTCTATACATCGGAAATAATCGATGTCTACGATTGTGGTTGTTACACTTGCTCTGCTATCGCCCGTGAAGTGCGACAACGAAGTTGACGGCCCGGGAGACCGGGGAAGGGGGCCCGCGATGCCAGCAGAAAACGCAACGGCAGCCGACGAGTCATTGGATGCGATCACCGATTCATTGCTGACAGCATCGCGGTTGCTGGTGGCGATCTCCGCTCATTCAATCGCGCTGGTCGATGAAACCATTACTATTCCGCAGTTCCGCACCCTGGTGATTTTGGCCAATCAGGGTCCGATCAACCTGGCAACGCTGGCAACGCTACTCGGTGTCCAGCCCTCGGCGACCGGCCGGATGGTCGACCGGCTGGTCAGCGCGGGGATGATCGACCGCCTGCCGCACCCGACTTCTCGTCGCGAACTGCTCGCGGCGCTGACCAAGCGTGGACGAGAAGTCGTCGCAAAGGTCACCGCGAACCGGCGCGCCGAGATCGCTCGGATAGTGGAGCAGATGCCGACGGCGGAACGCCACGGGCTGGTGCGTGCCCTCAAGGCGTTTACCGCCGCCGGCGGCGAGCCGGACGCGCACGTCTATCTAGACGAGGTGTAGCGCTGGTCACCGCTTTTCTGCGGTGACCAGCAAGTACTCCCATTCCATGACGCCGTCGGTGAGGTATTCCGCGGCGAGTTCGACCAGTTGGGCGTCGAGTTCGGCGGCCAACACGGCGTTGTCGCCGATGTTTGCGTAGGCCTCGATCGTCGGACCGTAGTTGTTCTTGAAGTAGTCGTGGACCGCCTGCGCGGTGGCGAAACGCGTGACCTCCAGCGGTGCGCGCTCAGTGGTCACAGCGGTGACGCCATCGCCGAGCAGCCCGGTGACGTAGGCCTCACGCCCCCACAGCGCCGACGGGGGCAACGCCGCCGACATGCTCGGCCGATAGGGGCGGAGGGCGGCCAGCATCCGGCCGAAGTACCCTTCCGGGGTCCAGCTGATCACGCCGATCGTCCCGCCCGGCCGGCAAACCCGGACCAGCTCGTTGGCGGCACACTGGTGGTCCGGCGCGAACATGATGCCAATCGCCGACATCGTGATATCGAATTCGCCGTCGCCAAACGGCAGGGCTTGGGCATTGGCTTCCTGGTACGTAAGCGTCAACCCCTGCTCTGCGGCCCTGGCCTTGGACCGCTCCAACAGCTCCGGCGTGAGGTCGGTCGAAACGACGGTGGCGCCGGTCTTGGCGGCAGGAAGCGAAATGTTGCCGGAGCCGGCGGCGACGTCGAGAACCCGAAGGCCCGGCCCAATGCCTGCTGCGGCGACCAGGATTGGACCGAGCGGCGCCATTACCTCTTCTGCCATCAAGGCGTAGTCGCCCAGGGCCCACATCGCGGCGTGGGTAGCTGCGAGCGTCTTGTCCTCACGGACGGGTGTGTCGATGGTCATCGGGATCTCCTGCCAAGTAGAGGGGAAGTGGCGGTGTACTTCGACGACGTCGTCGGCTTACTAAGCGTGCCCACTGCATACAGTATGCATCAGCAATAGTGTACAGCGCTTATATTTGGGCAGGCCGGGGTTGTGGTCCGTGCCACAGTTCATGTTGGTGAGGCGCGGCTTCCTAGACTTGTGCCCGTGCGCCTCGTTTTCGCCGGCACGCCCGCTCCCGCGCTACCCGCGCTGCGTCGCCTCATCGACTCGCCTCGTCACGACGTGGTCGCGGTCCTGACCCGTCCCGACGCGGCTTCCGGTCGACGGGGCAAGCCGCAGCCGTCACCGGTGGCCCGCGAGGCGCTCGATCGCCGTATTCCGCTGCTGCGACCGCCCCGGCCGAACTCCGAGCAATTCGTTGCCGAACTGTCGGAGCTGGCACCCGAGTGCTGCGCAGTGGTGGCCTACGGAGCGCTGCTCGGCGGCTCGCTGCTGGCGGTGCCCACACACGGCTGGGTCAATCTGCACTTCTCGTTGCTGCCGGCCTGGCGCGGCGCGGCGCCGGTGCAGGCCGCGATTGCAGCGGGTGACACGATCACCGGAGCGACAACGTTTCAGATCGAGCCCAGCCTGGACTCCGGACCGGTTTATGGTGTCGTCACCGAGACGATTAAGCCATCCGATACCGCGGGCGATCTGCTTGAACGACTTGCGCTTTCGGGGGCGGCGCTGCTGTCGACCACGCTGGACGGCATCGCGGACGGGACGCTCAGGCCGCGACCGCAGGCGGCCGACGGCGTTAGCCTGGCGCCCAAAGTCACCGTGGAGCAGGCCCGGATTAAGTGGGATCTACCGGCCCCGGTTGTTGACCGGCGAATTCGAGCGGTCACGCCCAACCCGGGCGCCTGGACACTGATCGGTGACTTACGGGTCAAGATCGGACCGGTCCAGCTCGATCCCGAATCGCCAGAACCCTTGCCGCCCGGAAGAATTCACGTTGAGCGTAAGAGCGTGTGGATCGGAACCGGCTCGGATCCGGTGCGGTTGGGCCAGATTCAGCCTCCCGGAAAGAAACTTATGAATGCCGTCGACTGGGCCCGTGGCGCCCGGCTCGACCCCGCCGCGCGCGCCTCATGACCCCGACACCACAACGGCCGCGCCGCAAGCGGCTCGACCCGGCACGTCGTGCGGCGTTCGACACGCTGCGGGCGGTGAGCGAGCGCGACGCGTACGCGAACCTGGTGCTGCCCGCGCTGCTGCGCGAGCGTGGGATTACCGGTCGCGACGCTGCCTTTGCCACCGAGGTAGCCTACGGCAGCTGCCGGACCCGAGGCCTCCTGGATGCGGTCATCGGTGCCGCCGCCGCTCGTCCGCCGCAGGCCATCAATCCAGCCCTGCTCGACCTGCTCCGCCTCGGCACCTATCAGCTGCTGCGCACCCGGGTCGACGCGCACGCCGCCGTATCTACCACCGTCGAACAAGCTGGAATCGAATTCGACTCGGCGCGAGCGGGTTTCGTCAACGCCGTACTGCGGAAGATCGCCGCGCGAGACGAGCGGTCCTGGTTGGACGAGCTGGCTCCCGACCCGTCGAGCGATCCGATTGGGCATGCCGCTTTCGTGCACGCCCACCCACGCTGGATCGCCCAGGCCTTCGCCGACGCGCTGGGCGCGGCGGCCGGGGAGCTGGATGCGTTACTGGCCAGCGACGACGAACGGCCGCAGGTCCATCTGGTGGCCCGCCCCGGTGAGCTCACCGCGGCGGAGCTGGCCCAAACGGTGGACGGCACCGTCGGTCGGTATTCGCCGTATGCGGTGTACCTGTCGGGCGGCGACCCCGGACAGCTGACGCCGGTGCGCGAGGGCCGTGCCCTGGTTCAGGACGAGGGCAGCCAGTTGGTGGCCCGGGCGCTGACGCTGGCGCCGGTCGACGGCGACACCGGGCTGTGGCTGGACCTGTGCGCCGGTCCCGGCGGCAAGACCGCGCTGCTGGCCGCCCTGGCAGCCGGCTCCGGAGCCCGGGTGACCGCGGTCGAGCCGTCGGCGCACCGCGCGGACCTGGTCGTGGATAACACCCGCGGGCTGGACGTGGAGGTGCTGCGGGTTGACGGGCGGCGCAGCGCTCTCGACCCGGGGTTTGACCGGGTGCTGGTCGACGCGCCCTGCACCGGGCTGGGCGCATTGCGCCGTAGGCCGGAGGCACGCTGGCGGCGTCAGCCAGCCGATGTACCGGCGCTGGCCAAGCTGCAACGCGAGCTGCTGGCTGCCGCGATCGCCCTGACCCGGCCGGGTGGGGTAGTGCTGTATGCGACCTGCTCGCCACACCTCGCCGAAACCGTCGGGGTGGTCGCCGACGCGCTGCGCCGGCACCCGGTAGCCGTGCTGGATGCCCGGCCGCTGTTCGAGCCGGTCGCCGACGGTCTTGGCGACGGTCCCTATGTGCAACTCTGGCCGCACCGGCACGGCACCGACGCCATGTTCGCCGCCGCGCTGCGCCGCCAGTAGTGTGTCGCTCATGTCTCGCAGCACGGGGGGACCGCTGATAGCGCCGTCGATATTGGCCGCCGATTTCGCCCGGCTCGCCGACGAAGCCGCGGCGGTGAAGGGTGCCGACTGGTTGCATGTCGACGTGATGGACGGCCATTTCGTGCCGAATCTGACGATCGGCCTGCCGGTGGTGGAGAGTCTGCTGGCTGCCACCCGGATCCCGATGGATTGCCATCTGATGATCGACAACCCGGACCGGTGGGCGCCGCCGTATGCCGAAGCGGGCGCCTACAACGTCACTTTCCACGCCGAGGCCACCGACAAGCCAGTCGCGGTGGCCCGCGATATTCGCGCTGCGGGTGCCAAAGCCGGGATCAGCGTGAAGCCGGGCACTCCACTGGACCCGTACCTGGAAATCCTGCCGCACTTCGACACCCTGCTCGTCATGTCGGTGGAGCCGGGTTTTGGTGGCCAAGACTTCATTCCCGAAGTTCTCAGCAAGGTACGCACGGTGCGCAAGATGGTCGATGCGGGGGAGCTGACCATCCTGGTCGAGATCGACGGCGGGATCAACGAGGACACCATCGAGCAGGCCGCCGAGGCCGGCGTCGACTGTTTTGTCGCCGGATCGGCGGTTTACGGCGCAGCCGACCCGGCCGCCGCGGTAGAGGCATTGCGGCGACAGGCCTGTGCCGTGTCACCTCATCTGCGCTCATGAACGAGCCCCAGGGACCCCAGACGGTCAAGAGCATCGAAGAGGCTATGCGCCTCGCTATCGAGCACGCCTACCAAGTCAAGGGCACCACATATCCGAACCCGCCGGTCGGGGCCGTCATCGTGGACCAAGAGGGCCGGGTCGTCGGTGTCGGCGCCACCCAGCCGGCCGGCGGCGATCACGCCGAAGTCATTGCGCTGCGCCGAGCGGGCGGTTTGGCCGCCGGCGGAATCGCGGTGGTCACCCTCGAACCGTGCAACCACTTCGGCAAGACCCCCCCGTGCGTGAACGCCCTAATCGAGGCCAGGGTCGGAACCGTGATTTACGCCGTGAGCGACCCAAACGCCATCGCGGGCGGCGGCGCGGGCCGGCTGTCGGCGGCGGGGCTGCAGGTGCGCTCGGGCGTGCTGGCGGACGCGGTGGCGGCCGGACCGCTGCGCGAGTGGCTGCACAAGCAGCGAACCGGGCTGCCGCACGTCACGTGGAAATACGCCACTAGCGTCGACGGGCGCAGCGCCGCCGCCGACGGCTCCAGCCAGTGGATCTCCAGCGAGGCCTCTCGTCTGCACCTGCATCGCCGGCGCGCCGTGGCCGACGCGATCGTCGTCGGAACCGGCACCGTTCTGGCCGACGACCCGACCTTGACCGCCCGCTTGCCCGACGGGTCGCTGGCGCCACAGCAACCGCTGCGCGTGGTGGTGGGCATGCGTGACATACCGCCGGAATCGAAGGTTCTCAACGACGATTCGCGCACCATGCTGATCCGTACCCGCGAGCCGGTCGAGGTGCTCAAGGCGCTGTCGGACCGCACCGATGTCCTGTTGGAAGGTGGCCCCACCCTCGCCGGGGCCTTCTTGCGGGCGGGCGCGATCAACCGGATCCTGGCCTATGTCGCGCCGATTCTGCTGGGCGGCCCCATCAGCGCGGTCGACGATGTGGGGGTGTCCAACGTGGCGCACGCGTTGCGTTGGCAGTTCGACGGCGTCGAACAGGTCGGTCCGGATCTGCTGCTCAGCCTGGTGGCGCGCTAGCCGCTCGGGGCGCGACGGCCTCTTCGGCGGGGACTTCCGGTTCCTCGGCGTGTTCCTTTCGGCCACTGAGCAATAGCCCGAGCAGCGCGCCCACCACGCAGATCGCCACGGTGACCCCGAAGATCCCGCCATACATCAGCGCGAACGCCTTCTGATATTGGGCGCCGATCGCGGCCGCGCGCTCAAACAGGGTGGCGTCGGGCGGAATCTGCGCCGACAACCCTGCCAGGATCTGGTTGAACCGGTACAAACCCCAGGCGCTCAGGGCGGCGACACCGATCAACATGCCGGTCATCCGTGCCACCACCACCGACGCCGAGGCGATGCCGTGCTGCGCCGCGGGGACGACCCTTAGCGTCGCCGACGACAGTGGCCCGATCACCAGTCCCAGCCCCAGACCGGCGACCAGCAGGTCGGTGTGCATCGCCGGGAGGGTGAACAATCCGAAGATGCTGTGCTGGTCGGTCGCCAGGTCTTGCCGCCATTGTGAGATCAGCCAATAACCTCCGGCGGCGATGAGCAGGCCGACGAAGGTCACCGCGCGGTCACCCACTCGGGTGGCAATCCAGCCGCCCGTCACCGCCCCGATCGGCAATGCGATGAGGAACCACAGCAGCATTCCGGCGGCTTGGACCTGGTCTTTTCCGAGCACACCCTGGCCGAATAGCTCGACGTTCACCAGCGTCACCATCAGCGCCGCGCCGGCGCAGACGGACGAGCCAAGAGCCGCCAGAAACGGCCGGAAGTGCACGCCGGCAGGTTCGATCAGCCGGGTGCGCGAGAAGCGCTCCCATACGAAGAACGCCAGGGCGACCACAACCGCCCCGATTACCAGGGGCAACCCATAGCTCGGCAGCACTTGTTTGCCGTCCGGGTTTGGGTTGTACAGGCCGATGACCGCAAGGCCCAACGCGAGGGCAAGCAGCAAACCACCGACGATGTCGACTCTTTCCGGCTCGGCGCTGCGGTCGTGCGAGGGCAGGCTGAACTGGATCATCGCCATGGCGATCAGCGTCAGTGGGACGTTGATCCAGAAGACGTCACGCCAATCGTGCAACAACCAGACGATGAAGATGCCGTACAGCGGGCCCAGCACGCTGCCGAGCTCCTGCGCCGCGCCGATACCGCCCAGCACGCCGGCGCGGTTGCGCTGTGCCCACAAATCGGCGCCCAGCGCCAGCGTGATCGGCAGTAGTGCACCGCTGGCGACGCCCTGGATGGTTCGGCCGGCGATGAGCATATGGAAATCGCCGAAATGGCCGGCCAGGGCCGTCACCACTGAGCCCACGATGAATCCGGCCAGGCTGACCTGAAGCATCAGCTTACGGCCGAACCGGTCGGAAGCCCGGCCCAGCAGTGGCATCGCGGCGATATACCCCAGCAGGTACATCGTCACGATCCAGGTGATCCGCTGCAGCTGGTTCACCGGGATACCGACGCTGTTCATGATGTCGCGCATGATGGTGACCACGACATACGTGTCGAGGGCGCCCAGCAGTACCGCGAGGCTGCCCGCGCTGATTGCGACTCGGCGTCCTGCCCGCATGCTCATCAGCTCACCTGAGGCTTCGTGACCTGGACCTGCTCACCCCAGTTCGACAGGGTCATTTGGACCGAATTGCCGGTACCGCGCTCCATCTTGGCCTGCGCCAGTTGGTGATCGCCGGCCTCTTGAATCCAGACGGTGGCCGGTACCGGCTCCGTCGCAGCAAACGGCGGGGCAATCTGATTGACCGCCTGTGCCGTCACCTTGCCGCTGATCCGGACGGTGGTCTGCCCATTGATGGTGTCGCGCCCCTCGGCCTTGGCGTCGGTGAAGTTCGCGAGCACGTTGGCTAGGCCGTTGTCCGGGCTCAGGATCTGCGAGGGGTCGTAAATATCGGCCGCCCTACCGAAATCGCTCCACTTGTTAGGGGTGAGGGTGGCGTACAGGGTGCCGTCGACTACCACGAAGTCGGCGTCGACGTCAGCCCCACCGAGGGTGAACTTGACGTTCCCCTTCGCGGCGGTGGGGTTGGTTGTGAGATCGCCACTGAGCGTCTTCATGGAAAGTCCCGGTATGGTGCCGTTCACCGTCAACACGATGTGGGCGCTCTTGACATTCTTGGTGACGTCGGTGGACTGCTTAACCAGATTCGTCGCGTCGGGCAGCGGCCCACCGCTTGGCTTCGACTCCGATGAGCAGCTGGCAACTAGAACGGTTGCAACGCTCATGGCGGCGAGCAACGGCAAGTGGCGGCGGCGGGTTTGCATATCCTGCATCGTAGAGGGTGCCTATGACGCGACCGGTGAACGACCGGGGTGCGGGTCCGCGGTAATAGCCATTAACCTGGTGCGATGTTCACCGGAATTGTCGAGGAACTCGGAGAGGTGACCGGCCGCGAAGCCCTCACCGATGCCGCGCGCCTGATCATCCGCGGTCCCACCGTTACCTCCGATGCGGGTCACGGCGATTCGATTGCGGTTAACGGCGTATGCCTGACCGTCGTCGACGTGTTGCCCGACGGCCAATTCAGCGCCGATGTGATGGCCGAGACGCTGAATCGCTCCAATTTGGGTGAACTTCGGCCTGGCAGCAGGGTGAACCTGGAACGCGCGGCTGCTGTCAATAGCCGCCTTGGTGGGCACATCGTGCAGGGGCATGTGGACGGCACCGGTGAAATCGTGGCCCGCACACCCTCCGAGCATTGGGAGGTGGTGCGGTTCGAGATGCCCACCACGGTCGCTCGTTACGTCGTCGAGAAGGGGTCGATCACGATCGACGGGATTTCGCTGACCGTTTCGGGGCTGGGTGCCGAGCCTCGGGACTGGTTCGAGGTGTCGCTGATCCCGACGACCCGGGAACTTACGACGTTGGGTGCTGCTCCGGTGGGAACGCAGGTCAACCTCGAGGTCGACGTGATTGCCAAATATGTTGAACGGCTCATGCAAGCCTCCCGAGAAGCGTCGTCGCAATAATCGCCGCGCCAGGGTGGTTCATACTGGGTGCAGTTAGCCTGTCTCACAGCAAGGTGGCACGATGACGAGGTTTGACTCCGTCGAGCGGGCGGTTGCTGACATAGCGGCCGGCAAAGCCGTCGTCGTCGTCGATGACGAGGACCGCGAAAACGAGGGTGATCTGATTTTCGCCGCGGAGAAGGCGACACCGGAGTTGGTGGCGTTCATGGTCCGCTATACGTCGGGGTATTTGTGTGTGCCGTTGGATGGCGCGGTGTGTGACCGGCTGGGTTTGTTGCCGATGTATGCGGTCAATCAGGACAAGCACGGCACCGCTTATACGGTGACCGTGGACGCTAGAAATGGTGTGGGGACTGGGATTTCGGCTTCGGATCGGGCTACCACGATGCGGTTGTTGGCCGATCCGGCCAGTGTGGCCGATGATTTCAGCCGGCCGGGTCATGTGGTTCCGTTGCGGGCCAAGGATGGTGGGGTGTTGCGCCGGCCGGGTCATACCGAGGCGGCGGTGGATTTGGCGCGGATGGCCGGGCTGCAGCCGGCGGGGGCGATCTGTGAGATCGTCAGTCAAAAAGATGAGGGTTCGATGGCCCAGACCGATGAGTTGCGGGTCTTTGCCGATGAGCATGGTCTGGCGTTGATCACCATCGCCGATTTGATTTCGTGGCGGCGCAAGCACGAAAAGCATGTCGTGCGGGTCGCCGAGGCGCGCATCCCGACGCGGCATGGGCAGTTTCGTGCGATCGGCTATGCCAGCATTTACGAGGACGTCGAGCATGTGGCGCTGGTGCGTGGGGAGATCGCTGGGCCGCACGGCGACGGCGATGACGTGTTGGTGCGGGTGCATTCGGAGTGTTTGACCGGTGATGTGTTCGGGTCGCGGCGTTGCGATTGTGGGCCGCAGTTGGATGCGGCGTTGGCGATGGTGGCCCGCGAGGGCCGCGGGGTGGTGCTGTATATGCGGGGTCATGAGGGCCGCGGGATTGGGTTGTTGCATAAGTTGCAGGCCTATCAGCTGCAGGACGCCGGAGATGACACCGTTGATGCCAACCTCAAGCTCGGGTTGCCCGCCGATGCCCGTGATTACGGGATCGGTGCCCAGATCCTGGTTGATTTGGGGGTGCGTTCGATGCGGCTGTTGACCAATAACCCGGCCAAGCGGGTGGGGCTGGACGGGTATGGCTTGCACATCATTGAGCGGGTTCCGCTGCCGGTGCGGGCCAACGCCGACAACATTCGTTATCTGATGACCAAACGTGACCGGATGGGCCATGACCTGACGGGCCTGGACGAGTTCCACGACTCGGTGGCGCTGCCGGGTGAACTCGGTGGTGCTTTGTGAGTGGTGGTGTTTTGTGAGCGGTGGCGCGGGTGTGCCGGATTTTCCGGTGCTGGATGCCGCGGGTCTGCGGGTGGCCATTGTGGCCAGCACCTGGCATACCAAGATTTGTGACGCGCTGCTCGATGGTGCGCTGAGGGTTGCCGCGGACTCGGGTGTGGATAGTCCGACGGTGGTGCGGGTGCTGGGTGCGATCGAGATTCCGGTGGTGGTGCAGGAGGTGGCCCGCAGCCATGACGCGGTGGTGGCGTTGGGCGTGGTGATCCGTGGTGAGACACCGCATTTCGACTATGTGTGTGATGCGGTGACTCAGGGGTTGACCCGGGTGTCGTTGGATACTGCCACGCCGGTGGGCAATGGGGTGTTGACCACCAACACCGAGGAGCAGGCGCTGGATCGGGCGGGGCTTTCCACGTCGGCCGAAGACAAGGGCGCCCAAGCCACCGCGGCGGCGCTGGCCACGGCTTTGACCCTGCGCGACCTGCGCGCGCAGTCGTGAACACGCCGCCCGATTGGGATGTCGAACTCCGTCCCCGTCTGACACCGATATTCGCTTACGCTGCAGCATTTCTCATCGCGGCAGTGCACGTTGCGGTGGGATTGCTGCTCAAGGTCGGGTCCAGCGGAGTGGTCTTCCAGACCGCCGATCAGGTGGCGATGGGTGTTCTGGGGCTTGTCATTGCCGGGGCTGTGTTGTTGTTCACGCGACCGCGACTACGGGTGGGTTCCTCCGGGCTTGCGGTGCGTAACCTGTTGGGCAACAAGCTAGTTCCGTGGTCTGACGTGGTTGGCGTATCGTTTCCCGGCGGTAGCCGATGGGCGCGGATCGAATTGCCCGACGACGAGTACATCCCCGTGATGGCGATTCAGGCCGTCGACAAGGAACGCGCGGTGACGGCCATGGACACCGTGCGCTCGTTGCTAGCCCGGTATCGACCGGACCTCATATCATCATCCGATGGCAGGCCTTCGGCGTAGTTGCGCGGTGGTCGCTTTGGTCGTCACGGCGGTGACGCTGGCTGCCTGCACAGCAGTGGTACCGGGCCGGGCGGTTAGGGCCGCTGGCCGGTCGCCCACGCCGATTTCGGCGCGTGACCTGCTTCTGCACGACGGCGACCGCACTCCGCTCGGACCGGCGGCCGCGATGGAGGTGGGCGGCAATTACTTCACCAGCGCCCGTCCGCCCGAATGCTCGGCGGCTCTCCTCTTTAAGGGGTCGCCGCTGCGGCCGCCCGGCTCTTCGGACTTCGCCGAGTCGGCATACCGCGTTGACGGCCCGGCGCTGTATGCCGAATCGGTTGACGTCTACAGCAATTCGTTGAACCCACACGATGTGGTCTGGACTGGATTTCGCGCGGTATCCGGCTGCCATGGCGAAGCCATCCCAGTGAGTCCGAGCGGCGCGTTCGCGCCGATGCAGCTCAGTGAGTTCGCCATACCGGAAGATGGTGTTCTGGCGTGGACGATGACCCATCCGAATTGGACCTGTAGCTACGGCTTGGCCGTCGTCCCGCAGGTGGCTCTGTTGATATCGGCCTGCGACAGCGCGCCTGGATTCCCCGTGGCCGAATGGTCGGCGAAGAGGAAAGCGCAAATCGACGCCCGAACCTGACAAAGCGATGGGAATCCATTGGCAGCGGTAGAGGGGCTCGCGCACGCTGTGGTAAAGAATTGGGTACCCGCGGCAAATTGTCTGCGGCGGTGGTGCTCTCGGCGTTGACTGTGCCGCTTCTTTGGGGGGTGAGTTGAGCCAAGAGAGGCTGCAATTGAAATGCGTGAACCGCGGTCGATGCGCGGCGTTCGGCGGGTCCTTATCCTGGTCGGCGTACTGCTAGGTGTTGCGGCGCTCAGCGCCGGTGTAGCCAGTGCCGATGGCCCGGTCCAGTTGAAAAGCCGATTGGGCGATTATTGTCTGGACGCCCCGAGTGGGAGCTGGTTCACCGCGATTGTGATCAACCCCTGCAATGGGACCGACTTCCAGCGCTGGAATCTCACCGCTGACCGCCAGCTCGAGAGCGTGGCCTTTCCCGGCGAGTGCCTGAACGTGCCGGGGGAAAGTTGGTGGGCGCACCTCCAGCCCTGTGTCGATTGGATCTCCCAGCATTGGACTGTCCAGCCCAACGGCCAGGTCGCGAGTGAACTTGGCGGCTGCCTCGCCGTTCTCGGTGGCCCGGACCCGGGGACCTGGGTGTCCACCCGCTGGTGCAACTCCGATGCACCCGACCAACAGTGGGATAGCGCTCCGTGACCGGGCTCGCTGGGGCACTTCTCGTCAGCGGAGCTGAGATGCATGGGTCGCGGTTGATCGGCGGTGTGCGCCGGGCCCTTGTCGTAGTCGGTGCGGTATTGGGCGTCGCGCTGCTAAGCGCTGGTCCGGCGAATGCCGACGACCCGGTCCAGTTGAAGAGCCGATTAGGCGATGTTTGCCTGGACGGCCCGAGTGGGAACTTCAATGCGCCGGCCGTGATCAACCCCTGCGACGGGTCGGCAACGCAGCGTTGGAATTTCAACTCCCCCGGGGAGATCGAGAGCGTGGCCTTCCCCGGCAACTGCTTGGCAGTCGACGTACTGAGCGAGTGGCCGGTGACCCTGGTGCCCTGTAACGGTGGGCTCGGCCAGCGTTGGAGTGACCAGCCCAACGGCCAGATCTCGACCGTCCTCGCTGGCTGCCTGAATGCTGGCTTCGGCGCGCCGAACCCGGGAACTGAGGTGAACCACCTCAATTGCGGCCTCGATGGACCCGGCGAGGAGTGGGATCGCATTCCGTGACCGGACCTGCCACCCGATCCCCAACGAGCGCCGTGTTTGTAGGCGCCTTTCGAGCGCCCGCTAGCCTGGATACGCGCCAGATCCCGGGGCGGGTCGTCTACATCGGCAAGGCCAGGAGCAGCAGCGGCAGTCCGGCGTAATTTAACTCTTATTGAGGTTACTGTTTGCAATGGCGGTCGACGGGTCGGGCGAATTAGCGGATGGTTGCACTGCGTGAACCGCGACGCGGAATAGCGACCTCGTGGTGTTGTTGCGTTTTTGCCGCCAGACGTTAGACGTGGCTTGGCTCAAAGTGGTGCGCACCATAGATCGGGCACATCGCACGGTCACAACAGTCACATGTGTCGCTGCGCCCGGTGGACCACCCGATGCGCCCGGCTCCTAGCGACAACCGCCTGAGCTGCGGTGTCGTTGCCACGTTGGTGGTGGCCGCGCGGGCTTCGAGGTGGCGTTGACCTGCAGAAACCGCGCTGTCGCGCTTAGGTGGGCAGCGCTGCCATAGCCTCCGACAGAGGCCAGAGTTGCAGACGTGACTACAGAGCAATACAGACAGCCACAGCAGAACCTCGCGTCAAATTTGAATCATGGTGCGCGCCACCGCCGTTCGACGTAGCCCCGATTCGCTATCTTCGTGACCAGGTGCTCCGGAGCGACCGGCCCACCAGGAAGACTCCAGCGGCGCACTCCAGGTCTGGGTTTAGTGCAGGTTTAGTGCACAATGGAACTCCACTTCGTGCCCTCCACACCAAGCAGTGATGACCCCGAACTTCAGACATCGCCATGAGGTTGTCACACCGGCGGCCAGATAGTCGAACCAGGAGTGCAGGCCGTGATCGGTGACTTGATGTCAGGCACGTTTCCTCGGACTTCGCCGAGTCGGCGTATCAGTTCGACGGTCCGGCGCTGTACGCCGAATCAGTTGACGTCTGCGGCAATTCGTTGAACCCACACGAGCTCGGTGGCTTCGTCATTACGTAGAGGGCGTCCTGGCGTGGACGATGACCCAATCTGAATTGGACCTGTAGCTACGGCTTGGCTAGCGACCACTAGCCTGGAATACGTGCCAGATCCCGCGACGTATCGCCCCGCGCCCGGGTCCATCCCGGTCGAACCCGGCGTGTATCGATTCCGCGATCCGCACGGCCGCGTCATCTACGTCGGCAAGGCCAAGAGCCTGCGCAGCAGGCTGACGTCATACTTCGCCGACGTCGCCAGCCTGCACCCACGGACCCGCCAGATGGTGACCACGGCGGCCAAGGTCGAGTGGACGGTGGTCAACACCGAGGTCGAAGCGCTGCAGCTGGAATACAACTGGATCAAGGAGTTCGACCCGCGGTTCAATGTCCGCTACCGCGACGACAAGTCTTATCCGGTGCTGGCCGTCACCCTCAACGAGGAGTTCCCCCGGCTGATGGTCTATCGCGGCCCGCGACGCAAGGGTGTCCGGTATTTCGGGCCGTACTCGCACGCGTGGGCAATCCGCGAAACGCTGGACCTGCTCACCCGGGTGTTCCCCGCGCGAACCTGCTCAGCGGGAGTCTTCAAGCGGCACAAGCAGATAGACCGCCCCTGCCTGCTCGGGTACATCGACAAATGCTCGGCGCCGTGCGTCGGTCGGGTCAGCGCCGAGCAGCATCGCCAGATCGTGACGGACTTCTGCGACTTCCTCTCCGGCAAGACCGACCGCTTCGCTCGCGAACTGGAACAGCGGATGAACGCCGCGGCCGAGGAACTCGACTTTGAGCGGGCCGCTCGGCTCCGCGACGACCTGGCCGCGCTGAAGCGGGCCATGGAAAAGCAGGCCGTGGTGCTCGGCGACGGCACTGACGCCGACGTCGTCGCCTTCGCCGACGACGAACTGGAAGCGGCGGTGCAGGTGTTCCATGTGCGCGGCGGCCGGGTTCGTGGCCAGCGTGGCTGGATTGTCGAAAAGCCTGGAGACACTGGCGATTCCGGGGCGGAGCAGTTGGTCGAGCAGTTCCTGACGCAGTTCTACGGTGAGCAGGCCGAACTCGACGGCTCCGCCGACGAATCCGTCAACCCGGTTCCGCGCGAGGTGCTGGTGCCATGCCTGCCGTCCAATGGCGACGAACTGGCCAGCTGGCTGTCCGCCCTGCGCGGATCCCGCGTCGCGCTGCGGGTACCGCGCCGCGGGGACAAGCGGGCGCTGGCCGAAACGGTGCAGCGCAACGCGAAAGAAGCACTGCAGCAACACAAGTTGAAGCGCGCCGGCGACTTCAACGCCAGATCCGCTGCACTGCAGAATATTCAGGATGCACTGGGCCTGGCCGATGCGCCACTGCGGATCGAATGCGTTGACGTCAGCCACGTACAGGGCACCGACGTGGTGGGCTCATTGGTGGTCTTCGAGGACGGCCTGCCACGCAAGTCTGACTACCGCCACTTCGGCATCCGGGACGCGGCCGGACAGGGGCAATCCAACGATGTGGCCTCCATCGCCGAGGTCACCCGGCGCCGGTTCCTACGTCACCTGCACGACCAGAACGATCCGAATCTGCTTTCTCCGGAAGGTAAATCGCGCCGGTTCGCCTACCCGCCCAACCTGTACGTGGTCGACGGCGGCGCACCGCAAGTCAACGCGGCCAGCGCCGTGCTCGAGGATCTCGGTATCACCGATGTTGCGGTGATCGGCCTGGCCAAGCGGCTGGAAGAGGTATGGGTGCCGTCGGAGCCGGATCCAATCATCATGCCGCGCAACAGCGAGGGACTCTACCTGTTGCAGCGGGTGCGCGACGAGGCGCACCGATTCGCCATCACCTACCATCGCAGCAAGCGATCCAAGCGGATGACGGCATCGGCGCTGGACTCGGTGCCGGGCTTGGGCGAGCATCGGCGCAAAGCGTTAGTCACCCATTTCGGATCGATAGCCCGCCTCAAGGAGGCCACCGTCGACCAGATCACCGCCGTCCCCGGCATCGGCGTAGCCACGGCCACGGCCGTCCTCGAGGCACTGAGACCGGACGAGCCCGCAGCGTCTGGCGGCGCGGGAGGCACGGCATGACCAACGCCGACGCCTCGGCCGGCATCGACGTCGTACTGGTCACCGGTTTATCGGGGGCCGGGCGCGGCACGGCGGCCAAAGTGCTCGAAGACCTCGGCTGGTATGTGGCCGACAATCTGCCTCCCCAGCTGATCACCCGCATGGTGGACCTCGGGTTGGCAGCCGGATCACGCATCACCCAACTGGCGGTGGTGATGGACGTGCGGTCGCGCGGATTCACCGGCGACCTCGACTCGGTGCGCACCGAACTGGCAACTCGTAACATCACCCCCCGCGTGGTGTTCATGGAGGCCTCGGACGACATGTTGGTGCGCCGATACGAACAAAACCGCCGGAGCCATCCGCTGCAGGGCGAGCAGACCCTGGCCGAGGGCATTGCCGCCGAACGCCGGATGCTGGCTCCGGTTCGCGCCACCGCCGACCTGATCATCGACACGTCGGCGCTGTCCGTACGTGGGTTAAGGGAGAGCATCGAGCGCGCATTCGGCAACAGCGGCGGCGCGACCACTAGCGTCACGGTCGAGTCGTTCGGCTTTAAGTACGGACTGCCGATGGACGCCGACATGGTGATGGACGTTCGGTTCTTGCCGAACCCGCACTGGGTGGACGAGTTGCGGCCACTGACCGGCCAACACGCCGCCGTGCGGGACTATGTGCTCGGCCAGCCGGGCGCGGCCGAATTTCTGCAGACTTACCATCAATTGCTATCCCTGGTTGTCGACGGCTATCGCCGGGAGGGAAAGCGGTATATGACGGTCGCCATCGGCTGCACAGGTGGTAAGCATCGCAGCGTCGCGATCGCGGAGGCATTGATGGGACTGCTGCGGTCGGATCTGAAACTGGCGGTTCGGGTACTACACCGAGACCTGGGTCGCGAATGACCGGCGGCATTGTTGCGCTCGGCGGCGGACATGGCCTCTACGCGACGCTGTCGGCGGCTCGCCGGCTGACACCCTACGTCACCGCTGTGGTGACCGTCGCCGACGATGGTGGCTCGTCGGGCCGGCTACGCAGCGAACTGGACGTGGTGCCGCCCGGTGATTTGCGAATGGCCTTGGCGGCGTTGGCATCCGACAGCCCGTATGGCCGGTTGTGGGCGACGATCCTGCAACACCGATTCGGCGGCAACGGCGCGCTGGCCGGACATCCGATCGGGAACCTTATCCTGGCCGGCCTTAACGAGGTGCTCGCCGACCCGGTCGCCGCCCTCGACGAGCTCGGACGCATCCTCGGCGTCAAGGGCAGGGTGCTGCCGATGTGCCCGATTGCGCTGCAGATCGAGGCCGACGTCGCCGGCCTGGAGTCTGACCCGCGAATGTTCCGGTTGATCCGCGGTCAGGTGGCGATCGCAACCACGCCGGGAAAGGTCCGACGAGTGCGGTTGATGCCCGCCGACCCGCCGGCTACTCGCCAAGCCGTCGACGCCATCATGGCCGCCGACTTGGTGGTACTGGGACCCGGGTCCTGGTTCACCAGCGTGATCCCGCATGTGCTGGTGCCGGGTCTGGCCTCAGCGTTGCGGACCACCACGGCTCGTCGTGCCTTGGTGCTCAACCTGGTGGCCGAGCCGGGGGAGACGGCCGGTTTCTCGGTGGAGCGCCATCTGCACGTGCTGGCCCAGCACGCGCCCGGGTTCACCGTGGACGAGATCATCATTGACGCCGAACGCGTGCCGAGCGATCGGGAGCGCGAGCAGCTGCGCCGGACCGCAGCACTGCTACAGGCCGAGGTCCAGTTCGCCGACGTAGCCAGACCTGGTACACCTTTACATGACCCGGGCAAGCTGGCGGCCGTGCTGGACGGGGTGCGGGCAAGTGAGAAAGGCCCGACGGCGGCTTCGACGACGGCCACAGCTGAGATACCGATCGACGATGGACGACCGAGGGGTGACGACGCGTGGCGATGACGACCGAAGTGAAGGACGAGCTGAGCCGTCTGGTAGTCAAATCGGTCAGTGCGCGGCGCGCAGAGGTCACCTCCTTGTTGAGGTTCGCGGGCGGGCTGCACATCGTGAGCGGCCGCGTGGTCGTGGAAGCCGAGGTGGATCTGGGCAGCATCGCAAGGCGGCTGCGCAAGGACATCTTCGACCTGTACGGCTACAACGCGGTGGTGCATGTCTTGTCGGCCAGCGGGATTCGCAAGAACACCCGATACGTCTTGCGGGTCGCCAACGATGGTGAGGCGCTGGCACGTCAAACCGGACTGCTCGACATGCGTGGGCGCCCCGTGCGCGGTCTGCCGGCCCAGGTCGTCGGTGGCAGCATTGGCGACGCCGAAGCGGCGTGGCGCGGTGCCTTTTTGGCACATGGGTCATTGACCGAGCCGGGACGCTCCTCGGCATTGGAGGTCAGCTGCCCCGGCCCCGAGGCCGCACTGGCGCTGGTGGGTGCCGCGCGCCGACTCGGGGTCAGCGCGAAGGCCCGCGAGGTGCGTGGCGCCGATCGGGTCGTGGTTCGTGACGGTGAGGCGATCGGCGCGTTGCTGACCCGGATGGGGGCGCAGGACACCAGGCTGGTCTGGGAAGAACGCCGGATGCGTCGTGAGGTGCGCGCCACCGCCAACAGGCTCGCCAATTTCGACGACGCCAATCTGCGCCGCTCGGCGCGAGCCGCGGTTGCCGCGGCCGCCCGGGTGGAGCGTGCGTTGGAGATACTCGGCGAAAGCGTGCCCGAACATCTGGCGTCGGCCGGCAGGCTGCGCGTCGAACACCGGCAAGCGTCCCTGGAGGAACTCGGCCGGCTTGCCGACCCGCCGATGACGAAGGACGCTGTGGCTGGACGTATTCGGCGTTTGCTGTCGATGGCCGATCGCAAGGCGAAGGTGGAGGGGATCCCCGACACTGAATCGGCGGTGACTCCCGATCTGTTGGAAGACGCCTAACGACGATGCGCGCCGAGGCGCGTTATCGAGAACACCATCTTCAGGGTCGACGCGTCGTAGCCCCGCGGCTTGTTGTGTCCCCACACAGAGCTCGCGTGGCACCCGCTCAGCAGCAGCGTGATGATTCCCAATACCGCCGAAGCAGCAAGCATTGCAGCGCGAGTTGGCGATCCGTCCGAAACGCCCGACGAAGCCTTCGGCGAAGTCCGCACACCACGACGATAGTCACACTGGCATCGATTGTTCGTGCATAACCTGGCCCGGTGGGCAGGCGAGGGCTACGGTCATGGCATGAAGCGGCTCTCGAGCGTTGATGCGGCGTTTTGGTCAGCAGAAACAGCTGGTTGGCATATGCACGTTGGTGCACTGGCGATTTGCGATCCGAGTCACGCCCCGGACTATAGCTTTCACCGACTCCGCGAACTGATCAACGAGCGGTTGTCGGAGTTGCCGCAGTTGCGCTGGCGGGTTACCGGTGCCCCGCTGGGACTCGACCGGCCGTGGTTCGTCGAGGACCAGGAACTTGACGTCGACTTTCATGTCCGTCGCATCGGCGTTCCCGCTCCCGGTGGCCGCCGCGAGCTGGAGGAGCTTGTGGGCCGGCTGATGTCCTACAAACTGGACCGTTCCCGTCCGCTATGGGAGCTATGGGTCATCGAGGGCGTCGAGGGCGGCCGTATCGCGACTCTGACCAAAATGCATCACGCCATCGTCGACGGGGTTTCTGGCGCTGGGCTGGGCGAAATCCTTTTGGACGTCACGCCGGAACCGCGACCGCCGCAAGAGGAAAAGGTGGGATCGCTGGTCGGATTCCAGCTTCCGGGCTTGGAACGGCGCGCCATCGGCGCACTCGTCAACGTCGGAATCATGACTCCGTTTCGCATCGCCAGACTGTTGGAGCAGACCGTGCGTCAGCAGATCGCCGCGTTGGGCGTCGCCAGAAAGCCGCCGCGATACTTCGAAGCACCCAAGACGAGGTTCAATGCACCTGTGTCGCCACACCGGCGGATTAGTGGTGCCCGCGTGGAGCTGGCCCGGGCCAAGGCCGTCAAGGACGCCTTCGACGTGAAGCTCAACGACGTTGTGATGGCGCTCGTGGCCGGGGCGGCCCGCGCCTATTTGCAGAAGCGCGACGAGCTGCCGGCCAAGCCGCTGATCGCGCAGATCCCGGTCTCCACCCGTACCGACGAGACGAAAGACGAAGTGGGGAACCAAATCAGCTCGATGACCGCGTCGCTTGCCACCCACATCGAAGACCCCGCCAAACGCCTGGCGGCCATTCACGAGAGCACCCAGAGCGCCAAGGAGATGGCCAAGGCGCTGTCGGCGCATCAGATCATGGGGCTGACCGAGACCACGCCGCCGGGGCTGCTACAGCTGGCCGCCCGCGCGTACACGGCCACCGGGTTGTCGCACAATCTGGCGCCCATCAACCTGGTGGTCTCCAATGTGCCCGGTCCCCCCTTCCCGCTGTACATGGCCGGCGCCAAACTGGATTCCCTGGTGCCACTCGGGCCGCCGGTCATGGACGTGGCATTGAACGTCACCTGCTTCTCGTACCAGGACTATCTGGACTTCGGATTTGTGACCACACCCGAAGTGGCCAACGACATCGACGAGATGGCCGACGCGATCGAGCCCGCACTGATCGAACTGGAGCGCGCCGCGGAATCGCTGTAGTCGCACCCGTGACGTGGGCTTAGCCGGGCTAGTCGGCGGGTGGGCGGCTCGTCACGTAGACCCAGGACAAGAACCGGGCTACGGCCTCCGCGGTTTGATGCGCCCGCGGCGATCCGAAGATGTCAAATGCGTGTTGGGCGTTGGGCAGGTCGGTGTAGGCGACGGGCGCCTTTGACACGCTTCGCAGTTCCTCGACGAACTCCTGGGCTTCGCGGACCGGAATCAGAGAGTCGTCGTGACCGTGCAACACAAAGAACGGCGGCGCATCGGCGTGTACGTGCCGGATTGGTGACGCGTCGAGGAAGATGTCGCGATGTGTGCTGAATTCCTTTTTCACGACGAACTTTTCGAGCAGCCTGACGAACTCGGGACGGCCCGCGCCGTCGGTGGAATACCAGTCATAGCGCCCGTAGATCGGCACTGCGGCGGCCACCGAGGTGTCGGCTTCTTCGAAGCCCGGCTGAAACTTGGGATCGTTGGGAGTCAGGGCTGCCAACGCGGACAGGTGGCCACCGGCGGACCCGCCGCTGATCGCGACGAAGTTCGGGTCCCCGCCGTAGGCTGCGATGTTCTCCTTGACCCAGGACAGGGCGCGCTTGACGTCGACGATGTGGTCGGGCCAGGTGTGCAGCGGTGAAACCCGATAGTTCAGCGATACGCACACCCAACCGCGCGAAACCAGGTGGCTCATCAAGGGATACGCCTGCGGACGGCGCCACCCGATCACCCACGCGCCGCCGGGTACCTGCACCAGCACCGGCGCCTTGCCGTCGCGCGGTAGGTCGCGGCGCCGCCAGATGTCGGCCAGGTTGGCGCGCCCGTGCGGACCGTAGCGCACGATGTTGGTCTTTTCGACGTAGCGCCGGCGTGCCACGGTGGTGCGCAACGGGAGATTGCGCCGGCCGACGCGTGTCGGTTGCGTTGGCAGGGCGGTCAATCGCTTGGCGTAATCGGGCCCGAGTTGCTCGCTTAGCCCCGCTTCCAGCACCGGGCCGGGCGTGGTCACACCGCGGTAGCGGATCACCGCCAGGATGGCCCAGGACGCCGCTGTCAAGCCCAGTGCCGCCTTCCCGTTACGCCCGGCGAAGTCGCCGCGGCGGGCGCGGCGCAGCGCGTCCAGCAGCGAAACGGTGAAATAGATTCCCGGCACCTCGGAAGTCGGCCAGCCGAACCAGAACACCAGCACGGTGCTGTAGCCCTTACGTGCTATCGGCCGTAATCCGTTGGCGGCGTTAATGAATTCGACCGCCGCGCGTGCGAGCGGTCTCGGACGGATTCTCATGAGCCGCTGACCCGTGATTGCAGTTCGGCGCGCAGGATCTTGCCGGTGCTGCCTCGCGGAAGTTCGTCGAGGACGGCGATTTCGCGGGGCACCTTGTAGTTGGCAAGGTTATCCCGAACGTGTTGCTTGAGCGTCTCGGGAGTGGCCGTCGCACCCGGTTCCAGTACCACGAAAGCGGCCAACCGCTGCCCGTACTGCTCGTCGTCCACGCCGATCACCGCGGCCTCCGTCACATCGGGGTGTGCGGCCAGCGTCTTCTCCACCTCAATCGGATAGACATTCTCACCTCCGGAGACGATCATCTCGTCGTCACGGCCCACCACGAATAACCGTCCGGAGGCGTCGAGGTAACCAATGTCGCCCGACGACATGAACCCGGCCTGGAAATCTTTGGTGGTGCCCGAGGTATAGCCGTCGAATTGAGTGTCGTTGCGGACATAGATGCTGCCGACCTCGCCGACGGGCACCTCGTTGAGTTCGGAGTCCAGGATGCGGATTTCGGTTCCGTCGGCGGGCTTGCCCGCGGTGTCGGGAGCGGCGCGCAGATCGGCCGGGGTGGCGGTGGCGATCATGCCCGCCTCGGTCGCGTTGTAGTTGTTGTAGATGACGTCGCCGAACTGGTCCATGAACGCGATCACGATGTCGGGTCGCATCCGTGAACCGGAGGCGGCGGCGAACCGTAATGACCGGCCGCTGTAGCGGTTTCGCACATCGTCGGGCAGTGCCATGATGCGGTCGAACATTACTGGCACCACCGCCAGGCCCGTCGCCCGGTAGCGGTCGATGAGGTCGAGCGTGGCCTCGGGGTCGAACTTGCGCCGGGTAACCACGGTGCAAGCCAGCGACGCCGCGAGCACCAATTGCGAAAAGCCCCAGGCGTGGAACATGGGCGCCACTATCACGATGGGTTCCTCGGCTCGCCACGGCGTGCGGTCCAGGATCGCCTTGAGTGTGCCAATGCCACCGCCCCCGCCAGAGTGTTTGGCGCCCTTGGGTGTTCCGGTGGTGCCAGAGGTCAGCAGGATTACTCTTCCGTTGTGGGCCCTAGGGCCCAAACGCTCGGGTTGTTGGCCGGCGTGCGCGGCGATGAGCTTCTCGACGGTGAGGTCGTGCGGGTCGTCGGCCCACGCGACAATGCGGGTGGCCGAGGGGTTGTCGGCCAACGCGCGATCCACCGTAGCGGTGAACTCTTCGTCGTAGATGACGGTGTCGACGTTTTCCCGGGCCACCACGTCCGCCAGCGCCGGGCCGGCGAACGAGGTGTTGAGCAGCAAGATGTCAGCGCCAATTCTGTTGGCCGCCAACAGTGAATCGACAAAGCCGCGGTGATTGCGGCACATGATGCCGACGACGCGTGGCGGCCCGGCCGGCAGAGTCTGCAGCGCGACGGCCAACGCGTTACTACGCGTTTCGAGCTCACGCCAAGTCAGGGGCCCCAATTCGTCGATCAAACCCGGGCGGTCCGGGCAGCGTTGCGCCGCACCGGCGAAACCCGAAGTGAAGCCCATGCCTTCGCGGCGCATGGCGGCCGCGATCCGTACGTATCGGTCCGGTCGCATGGGCGCGATCATTCGGGCGCGCCGCAAGGTGGTGATCAGGCCGAGCGCTTGGTTGATCCGAGATTCCTGAGATGCCATGGCTTAGCCCAGAACCGGGAAACGGCGTTTGGCGGCAAGCTCGTTGAGGCCCTGCTGCATCACCGACCGTACGTGTTGGTCTACTTCGTCGATGTCGGGGTCATCGCCGAATTCCTTGGCGATGTCGATCGGCTCCAGCACCCGCGTCACGATCTTAGCGGGCAGCGGCAGATTGGGCGGGATGGCGGCGCTGAACCCGAACGGAAAGCCGAACGAGAGCGGCAGAATGTCGCTGCGTAGCAGACGCTTCAGTCCGATCCGCTCCGCCAGCCAGGTGCCACGGGACAGGTAGAGCTGCGTTTCCTGTCCGCCAATGGACACCGCGGGCACGATGGGCACGCCGGCTTCGATCGCCGTGCTGACGTATCCCTTGCGGCCGTTGAAGTCGATGACGTTTTCTGACGCTGTTGGCCGGTACGCGTCATAGTCGCCGCCGGGAAAGACGATCACCACACCACCGCTTCGCAGCGCCTTGGCCGCGTTCTCGCGGTTGGCCCGGATGTAGCCGATCCGTCTGAACAGCGGCCCGGTGACGCCCATGAAGAGGATGTCGTGGCTCAGCGTGTAGACCGGTCGGTCGTAACCGAACTTCTCGTAGAAGTCGACGGTGAAGATCGGGACATCCATTGGGAACATGCCGCCGGAGTGGTTGGCGACGACAAGTGCTCCGCCCGGTGGGAAGGAATCCAGGCCATGCACCTCAGAGCGGAAGTACGTCTTCAATACCGGGCGCATTAGACCGATCATGCGCTCGGTCAAGCCCGGATCGAATTTGCCGATGTCTTCGCCGTCTGGGCTATCGGTGTCGCTCACTTCTCTCCTTTGAGGCTGGCTTGTGGCTTCCTTGCCGCATCGAGTCCCTAGATGGTAGCGACTGGGGCTTTCGCGACAGCATCGCAGCCAGGCACAGTTAAAGGGAACGCCGCAGAAGGGACGGAAAGTGGCCCAAATCGGTATTGGGGTCGAAACTGGGGTCGGCGGCGGGCCCATTTCGGTGATCACCCGACAGATGAACATGCTCCGCGACGAGTTCATCCCTGAGCTGTTCGAATTGATGAAGGCGGAGATTCGCGGGCTGAATTACGACGGCCGGATGTTGGACCTGTGGAAGGCGAGTCTCACCGAGAGCTTCGACGCCGGCGTTGCTTTCCTGCAGCGCGGAATGCCCGATGATCACGTGCCGCAGGCCCCGGTGGCAGCGTTGATCTACGCCCGCGCGGCCGCGCAACGCGATGTTCCGTTGTCAGCCTTGGTTCGAGCGCACCGGATCGGCCATGCGCGGTTCTTGGAGGTGGCGATGGGGTTCGTATCGCTACTGGAGCCCGAACAGCGAGTGCCGACGATCAGCTTCCTGGTGAACCGCGCGAACCGCTTTATCGACGTAGTGGCCGACCAGCTGACCATTGCCTACGAGCAGGAGCACGATCGCTGGGTGCGCCGCCGCGGCGGCCTGGAACAACGGTGGGTCAGCGAGGTGCTCGCCGGTGGACCGGTTGACATTGAACGGGCCGAAAAGGCGTTGCGCTATCGGTTTGATGGTGTGCATCTCGCGGCCGTGTTGTCGGTGGATGCGGCGGTAGCCGCCCGAGACATCGTCGCGGTGTTCGATCAAGTGCGCTCCGTGGTGGCAACGGAGCTGGACGCGGTGGGGCGTACGTTGATGGTGCCAACCGACGAGCGCGAGGCTCGGCTGTGGTTTTCGGTCCGGATACCCCCCAAGGAACGGCCCCTCATCCGGTCGCGCGTGCGCACGGCGGTCAAGGCGGCAGGGATCCGGGCGCACCTGGCATTTGGTCGTGCGGAAGAAGGGGTGCGCGGGTTTCGGGCATCGCTGAAACTGGCCGAACGGGTGCAGGCGGTGGCCTTTGCCGGCGGGGACCGCCCAGGCTCTCGAGTCGTTTTCTACAGCGACCTCGCGCCACTGGCGTTGATGGCCAGCGACATGGATGAGCTGCGGCGCTTCGTCGCCGATGCGTTGGGCGCTCTGAGCGTTGACGACGAGCGCAGTCAGTGGCTGCGCGAGACACTGCGGGAGTTTTTGGCCCGAAACCGCAGTTATGTTGCCACGGCCGAGGCGATGACCCTGCACCGCAACACCATTCAGTACCGGGTGGCACAGGCGATGGAACTGTGTGGACAGAGTTTCGACGACCCAGACGCTGCGTTCAAGGTGCAGATTGCGTTGGAGGTCTGCCGGTGGATGGCCCCGGGGGTGCTATCCGCGGCTAAGCTGGGGGCTTAGCTCAACCGTGGATCCCGCTGAAGCATGTTGTGTGAGGTCCATTTCTCTTCCCCCAGTGGGGTTTTCGTTTCTTACGAGGCAAAGATTGCGGCGCGAATCCGGCAGACGCCGATCTCATAAGTATCCCCGGTTACCCGCGCTATGTGATGCGACCTTGGATGAACGCGACCCGAGCGCTGGTCGCGGACAAACGACTCGTTCGGTACGTTCGTGTTGCGCGCATAAAACCGATCTTGAGTTTCGTGGCGGGCGCATATGGCACCTTCCCGGTGCGGCGCGTTACCGTTGCCCCGTCAACACCCATATCCGCAGTTGAGAGAGACGCAATGGCCCTGGCCGCTCGGCCCACTTACCGTGGCGCACGCCATCCGCACACCCGGGCGCACACGCATCGGCACAACCGAAGGTGGCACGCGGAACAGCAGCAGGCTGAGTACTTTCTGGGGCTGCTCATGCAAAGCCGTCAACAGGCCAGCCAGCGGATAGACCACTATCGCAGTGCCATCGCCGGAGCTGAAGGCCGTGGCGACGACGAACGGGTCGCTCGCTTACGATGCCAGATGCAGGCTGATGAGCAGGAACGAATGGCTGTCGATGGGTTGATCGATAGCCTGCAGCGACGATTTCCCAGGCCCGATCCTGGCGAGGTTCTTCCGATCTCTCGGAGGGCGCGGCCTGTGGTCCGATAAGGACTGCAAGGAGTCTCGCGTGACGAGGGGTCGCGCAAGGCTGCCCGTTAGGTGCATGTCATGTCGATGACCCGCGCCCGCCGAGCCAACGTCGATAGACCACCCGACTTGTCGTTCCGAATAGATTGATACCGCCAGTTGGTTTCACCTCTATCGGGAATGAGGCCGCCATGGGATTCATGTCACCCGAACTTCCGGACGTTGACCGCGGCAGGTGGCCGACCCTGCCACGCGCAACGCGATTGCGAGTCGTGACCCGACACTGGGCCGAGCACGGCTTCGGTACGCCTTATGCGGTGTATCTGCTCTACCTGACCAAGATTGTCCTATACATCGCCGCTCCGGCCGCGATTATCTCGCTGACCCCCGGCCTGGGCGGGCTGAGTCACATCGGCGACTGGTGGACGCAACCGATCGTGTACCAGAAGGTCATCATCTTCACGCTGCTGTTCGAGATCCTGGGCCTTGGCTGCGGATCCGGACCGCTGACCGGGCGGTTTATGCCGCCGATCGGGGGAGCCCTTTATTGGTTGCGGCCCAATACAATTCGACTGCCGGCGTGGCCGGACAAGATCCCGTTCACCCGCGGCGACAACCGCACCATCGTGGACGTCGCCCTCTACGCCATCGTGTTGATCGCAGGTGTGTGGGCGCTGTTGTCACCCGGACATGGCGGCCCGGTGACCGCCGCCGGCGATGTCGGGTTGATCAACCCCGTCCTGGTGATCCCGACGATCGTCGCGCTGGCGCTGTTGGGTCTGCGTGACAAGACCATCTTCCTGGCCGCCCGCGGTGAACACTATTGGCTGAAGCTGCTCGTGTTCTTCTTCCCATTCACCGATCAGGTCGCGGCCTACAAGATCATCATGCTCTGCCTGTGGTGGGGGGCGGCGACCTCCAAGCTCAACCACCATTTCCCGTACGTCGTGGCGGTGATGACGAGCAACAACGCGCTGCTGCGGGCCAGGCTGTTCAACCCGATCAAGCACCTGCTCTACCGCGACCACGTCAACGACCTACGGCCCACCTGGCTACCCAAGGTCATGGCGCACGTAGGCGGCACCACGGCGGAATTCATCGTCCCCACGATCCTGGTGTTCGTCGCCGGCGATCAACCGTGGCGGTGGTTCCTGATCGGATTCATGGTGATATTCCACCTCAACATCCTGTCCAACCTCCCGATGGGAGTCCCGTTGGAGTGGAACGTGTTCTTCATCTTCTCGCTCTTCTATCTGTTCGGGCACTACGGCGCGATCCAGGCCGCCGATCTTCGGTCACCGCTGTTGCTCGCCATGGTGATCGCCGTGGTGGCCGTTGTGATCGCGGGAAACATTTTTCCCGAGAAGATTTCGTTCCTGCCCGCTATGCGCTACTACGCCGGCAACTGGGCCACCAGCGTGTGGTGCTTCCGCGCCGGTGCCGAGGACAAGATAGAGGCCACGATCGTGAAAAGCTCTGCGCTCGTTGTCAATCAGCTGGCCAAGCTTTACGACGCGGCGACCGCCGAAGTGATGGCCGACAAGGTCGCGGCGTTCCGGGCGATGCACACCCATGGCAGGGCGCTCAACGGCCTATTGCCGCGCGCGATCGATAACGAGGCGAACTACAAGGTGCGTGAAGGAGAAATCGTTGCCGGACCCCTGGTGGGATGGAACTTCGGCGAGGGTCATCTGCACAACGAGCAACTCCTGCAAGCGGTACAGCGGCGGTGCAACTTCGGCGAGGGCGACGTCCGAGTCATCATCCTTGAAGGCCAACCGATTCACGTCCAGAAGCAGTGGTACCGCATTGTCGACGCCAAGACGGGTTTGATCGAGGCGGGTTACGTCAACGTTGAGGACATGCTGTCGCGCCAGCCATGGCCGGAGCCCGGTGACGAGTTCCCGGTCCACGTGACGACTCAGCGCGCCGCGCGGTGACGAACGCGGTCGTCGTCGGCGGCGGGCCTAACGGCTTGGCCGCGGCCATCCACCTCGCCCGTCACGGCGTCGACGTCCAGGTGCTGGAGGCCAGCGACACGATCGGCGGGGGAGCGCGTTCGGGTGAGCTAACAGTGCCCGGAGTCATCCACGACCACTGCTCGGCGTTTCACCCGCTCGGCGTCGGTTCACCATTCTGGAAGGAGATCGACCTTCAAAGCTATGGGTTGACGTGGAAGTGGCCGGACATTGACTGCGCGCATCCGCTCGACGACGGCACCGCCGGATTGCTGTTTCACTCGATTGACCAGACGGTGGGCCGCATGGGCCCCGACGGCAAACGCTGGCGCCTCGCGTTCGGCGACCTTGCCGCTGGGTTCGACGAGCTGGCCGGCGATCTGCTGCGTCCGGTGCTCAACATTCCGCGGCATCCGATCCGGTTGGCCCGGTTCGCTCCGCGGGCGGTGTTGCCGGCCACCGCGATGGCGCGGTGGTTTCGCACCGAACAGGCACGCGCACTGTTCGGCGGGGCGGCCGCACACGTCTACACCCGGCTGGACCGGCCGCTGACCGCGTCACTTGGGTTGATGGTTCTGGCCAGCGGGCATCGGCACGGCTGGCCCGTCGCCCAGGGCGGATCGGGATCGATCACCCGGGCCCTGGCGGCCGCTTTGCAGGCGCACGGCGGAATCATCACCACCGGCATCGCCGTCATGAGCCGCCGGGACCTCCCCGACGCCGACATCGTCATGCTCGACCTCAGCCCCGCCGCAGTCCTGGCGCTCTACGGCGATGTCATGCCCGCACGGATCAAGCGGTCCTATCGGCGCTACCGCCAAGGATCGTCGGCTTTCAAGGTGGACTTCGCGATCGACGGCGACATCCCGTGGACGAATCCCGACTGCGGGCGTGCGGGCACGGTTCACCTCGGCGGGACGTTTGCCGAGATCGCGGACACCGAACGTCAACGCGCACAAGGGAAGATGGTGCAGCGTCCGTTCCTGCTCGTCGGGCAGCAGTACTTGGCCGACCCGTCGCGCTCCGCGGGCAACATCAACCCGATCTGGGCGTATGCGCATGTGCCGTTCGGGTACACCGGTGACGCGACCGCGGCCGTCACCGACCAGATAGAGCGGTTCGCCCCGGGGTTCCGCGATCGCATCATCGCAACCGTCAGCAAGTCCACCGACGAGCTACAGGATTACAACGGCAACTACATCGGTGGCGACATCATCGGCGGCGCCAACGACGGGCTGCAGGTCATCTTCCGGCCGCGGGTGGCCGTCGATCCCTATGCGATCGGTGTGCCAGGGGTCTACCTCTGTTCGCAGTCGGCGCCGCCGGGGGCCGGAATCCACGGATTGTGCGGCTACCACGCCGCCGACTCAGCGCTGCGGCGGTTACCAGTCGCCGCGTCGCGCAGGGGCCGGCGGGACCGGGGCGGTTAGCGGCACAGCGCCTAGATCGCCGTCCGGTAGTGACCATCCGGGATCCACGCAAACCATGTCCTGCGGTCCCGGGACGTGGGTCGTAGTGGCGGCCGCGCCGCCCGGGCCCGGACCCAGCGGCGGGGTGGTCACCAGTTGCGACGCACCGGATGCGATGCCAGGGATTGCCTGCGCAATCGGCGGCGGCAGGATGTCGCCAAAGGGCGAGCCGGGGCCCTCCAGCGGCGGCAGGAAGCCGAACGGGGACTCCGCCGCGGCGACGGTCCCGCCGCCCGGAAGCGGCTGGTTCGGCGGCGTGACGATGGTGGTGCCGCCGGCTGCCGCGCTGGGTGGGGCCGGGAGGGTCGGCGGGGTGGCTATCGGGACGGCGGCGGCCGCCGCCGCAGGAGGTGCCGGTGGGCCGGGTGGGGTGGCTACCGGCACGCCGGCGGCCACCGCAGCCGGAGGTGCGGGTGGACCGGGTGGAGTAGCTCCCGGGACGGCGACCGCCGCCGCCGCGGGTGGTGCCGGTGGGCCGGGTGGGGTGGCGCCGGCCGCGCCGGCGGCTGCCGCGGCGGGTGAGTTCGGCGGCCCTGGCGGGGTCGCTCCGGCCGCGGCGGCCCCGCCGCCACCCCCCGCACCACCACCACCACCTGCGCCGCCAGCCCCGGCACCCGCCCCGGCGCCTGGACCGGGCAGCGTGGTGCCGGCATCGGCAACTGCGGCGGCGGGTGGGCTCGGCGGCCCGGGTGGGGTACCGAGGCCGGACGCGTCAATAAGGGGTGCGGCCGGGGCAGGCGGTCCCGGCGGGGCGGCCTCGCCGGCGGGGACGGCAGCCGGCGCACCGGGGGCGGGTGGTCCTGGCGGAGTGGGCACGCCGCCGCCGGTGGCGGCCGCGCCATGTGGCACGGGCGGAGCGGGCGGTGTTGCTTCGGCGGCCGGGACGGCGCCCGCGGCGCCGGGAACCGGCGGCGCGGGCGGGGTGGCCTCACCGGCTGGCACTGCGCCTGCGGCCCCGGGAACGGGTGGCGCGGGCGGCGTGGCTTCCGCGGCGGCGACGGTGGCGGGCGCACCGGGCACGGGTGGTGTCGGCGCTGTGGGGACGGCGCCTCCGGCCGCAGCCGGGACACCCGGAACGGCCGGCACTGGCGGGGTGGCCTCACCGGCTGGCACGGCGGCGGCGCCTCCTGGGATGGGTGGTGTCGGCGGGGTGGCTGCACCGGCTCCGCCGGTGGCGGGGACACCGCTGACCGGCGGTCCCGGCGGAGTAGCGGTGCCGACAGCGCCGGCAGCCGGGGGAGTCGCGGCGGGCGGGCCCGGGGGAGTAGCGGCGGCTACGGTCTCGGCCGCCGGAGCACCCGGGACGGGTGGAGCTGGCGGTGTGGCGCCCCCGCCTCCGACGCCGACAGGGACGGCCGGGATCGGCGGGGTCGGCGGGATCAGCCCACCGCCTGCGCCACCGATCGGAATGGGCGGAGTCGCCGGGATCGGCGGGGTGGCCGCGCCGGCCCCGGTGCCCGTGGCGGCGGCCGGGGCGGGTGGGCCCGGTGGGGTGGCTGCGCCGGCTGGGACGGCGGCGGCGCCGGGTGGGACGGGGGGTCCGGGTGGGGTGGCGGCGCCCGCGGGGGCTCCGCCGGCGGTTGGCGGCGCGGGGGGTCCGGGTGGGGTGGCTGCGCCGGCTGGGACGGCGGCGGCGCCGGGTGGGACGGGGGGTCCGGGTGGGGTGGCGGCGCCCGCGGGGGCTCCGCCGGCGGTTGGCGGCGCGGGGGGTCCGGGTGGGGTGGCTGCGCCGGCTGGGACGGCGGCGGCGCCGGGTGGGACGGGGGGTCCGGGTGGGGTGGCGGCGCCCGCGGGGGCTCCGCCGGCGGTTGGCGGCGCGGGGGGTCCGGGTGGGGTGGCTGCGCCGGCTGGGACGGCGGCGGCGCCGGGTGGGACGGGGGGTCCGGGTGGGGTGGCGGCGCCCGCGGGGGCTCCGCCGGCGGTTGGCGGCACTGGGGGCCCTGGTGGGGTGGCTTCGCCGGCTGCCGCGCCGAGCGGTGCTGCCGGGCTCGGTGGTCCTGGAGGCGTGGCAGCACCCGCGCCGCCAGCTCCCGCACCGGGCGGGGTGGGTGGCCCTGGTGGGGTTGCCTCGCCGCCTGCCGCGCCGAGGTGAGTGCTGGTCTCGGGCGATCCGGGCCCGGTGCCCCCACCTTCACCAGCACCCGGGTGGGTGGGCGGAGAGAAGCGTTCTTCGCCCGCCGCGCCGGCGGCGGTGCCGGGGCTCGGCGGTCCGGGCGGCGTAGCGACGCCGGCGGCGTCAACGATCGGGGCGCCGGGGGTGGGTGGTCCGGGTGGGGTAGCGGCGGCTGCCGGAACTCCGGCCGCTGCGGGCGGGACGGGCGGTCCCGGCGGGGTGGCGGCGCCGACGGGCACGCCCGCCGCCGCGGGCGGGATAGGTGGTGCCGGCGGCGTAGCGCCGGCGACGGGGACTCCGGCGGCCGCCGGTGGCAGGGGTGGTCCGGGTGGGGTGGCTTCGGGAACTCCGCCGCCGATCAGGGTGCCGGGGACTGGTGGTGCGGGTGGGGTAGCGCCGGCGACGGGGACTCCGGCGGCCGCCGGTGGCAGGGGTGGTCCGGGTGGGGTGGCTTCGGGAACTCCGCCGCCGATCAGGGTGCCGGGGACTGGTGGTGCGGGTGGGGTAGCGCCGGCGACGGGGACTCCGCCGGCCGCCGGTGGCAGGGGTGGTCCGGGTGGGGTGGCTTCGGGAACTCCGCCGCCGATCAGGGTGCCGGGGACCGGTGGTGCCGGAGGAGTGGCTTCGGGGGCTCCGCCGCCGATCAGGGTGCCCGGCACGCCTGCCGCCGGTGGCGTCGCGGCCCCGCCTCCGCCGCCCAACGGCAGGCTGGGAAGACCAGGCAGCCCCGGAATGAGCGCGCCGCCCGCGCCGCCGAAGGGGATAAACGGGAGCCCCGGGAACCCCGGGAGGAGGCCACCACCCCCACCGCCGGCCGGCGCGCCGGCCGCTCCCGGGGCAGACGGCGATGACAAGCCGGTAAACGCGGAGACGGCGTCGCCCACCGGCCCCGCTATCGCGGCGGGCAGCACCGAAATCGGTGCCATGGCATTCAGGCAGGGTCCGGTCGCGTTCGCCGGAGGCGCCGGGTCGGCCGCCGCCGCGGGGGCCAGCGGCTGTAGGGCCCAGAAAAGGCCCAGCGTCGCGGCGACACCGCCCGTCAAGCGCTTCGTGGCCCGCGACATGCCCTTTCCTAGCTCTTTTGACACGCGCCGAATGTAGCGTCGGACCAATGCGTTGGCTGCAGCGACGAATACGGCGTTTATTGAACCGATACCAAGGAGACACGTTCCGGTTATCGCGCGCGTTTCGTCGCTGGCAATAATGTCGTCCGCGCCCGAAATGGCGTGTGTTATGGGCGGATAAGACTGTGCTGTGCGCCACATCGCGCCCGTTTGGCCACCCGGGCCGCCGCTCGTCACATACCGTCCGGTACGGAAGGGCATCACGGATGGTTAGCACATACGTCCGTCGGTGCCCTTCATCCATCTCTGCCCAGCCCGGCAACGGATTAGTGGACTCAACTAGGCTGACGGCGAGCACTTTTTCAGGCAGACAAGGGAGAGGCAAGTGACGGTCCGAGTAGGCATCAACGGTTTTGGTCGAATCGGACGCAACTTCTACCGGGCCTTATCGGCCCAGAAGGAGCAGGGCACCGCAGATGTCGAGGTGATCGCTGTCAACGACATCACCGACAACAGCACGCTGGCGCACCTGCTCAAATTCGACTCCATCCTGGGCCGGCTGCCCCACGACGTCAGCCTCGAAGGCGAAGACACCATCGTCGTGGGAACCGACAAGATCAAGGCCCTCGCGGTCCGGGAGGGCCCCGCCGCATTGCCATGGGGGGACCTCGGCGTCGACGTCGTCGTCGAATCCACCGGGCTGTTCACCAATGCGGCTAAGGCCAAGGGTCACCTGGACGCCGGCGCCAAAAAGGTGATCATCTCCGCGCCGGCCACCGACGAGGACATCACCATCGTGCTGGGGGTCAACGACGACAAGTACGACGGCAGCCAAAACATCATCTCCAACGCATCGTGCACCACGAACTGCCTTGCGCCGCTGGCCAAAGTGCTCGACGACGAGTTCGGCATCGTCAAGGGCCTGATGACCACCATCCACGCCTACACCCAGGATCAGAACCTTCAGGACGGACCGCACAAGGATCTGCGCCGGGCTCGCGCCGCGGCGCTGAACATCGTGCCGACCTCGACCGGCGCGGCCAAGGCCATCGGCCTAGTGATGCCCCAACTGAAGGGCAAACTCGACGGTTACGCCCTGCGGGTGCCCATTCCGACCGGCTCGGTCACCGACCTGACCGCCGACCTGTCCAAATCGGCCAGCGTCGAGGAGATCAATGCGGCGTTCAAGGCGGCCGCCGAGGGCAACCTCAAAGGCATCCTGAAGTACTACGACGCGCCGATCGTCTCCACCGACATCGTCACCGACCCGCACAGCTCGATCTTCGACTCCGGCCTGACCAAAGTGATCGACGACCAGGCGAAGGTGGTGTCCTGGTACGACAACGAGTGGGGTTACTCCAACCGCCTTGTTGACCTGGTCGCGCTGGTCGGCAAGTCCCTGTAGCCGTGGGCATCCCAACCCTAAAAGACCTTCTGGCCGAAGGTGTTTCGGGTCGCGGTGTGCTGGTGCGTTCCGATCTGAATGTCCCGCTCGACGACCACGGCTCCATTACCGACCCAGGCCGAATCATCGCGTCGGTACCGACGTTGAGGGCGCTGCTCGAGGCGGGTGCCAAGGTAGTGGTCACCGCCCACCTGGGCCGTCCCAAGGATGGGCCAGACCCCAAGCTGTCGTTGGCGCCGGTCGCTGCAGCGCTGGGTGAGCAGCTGGGCCGGCACGTGCAGTTGGCCGGCGATGTCGTTGGCACCGACGCACTGGCTCGAGCCGAGGGACTCACCGACGGCGACATCCTGCTGCTGGAGAACATCCGGTTCGACAAGCGCGAGACCAGCAAGGACGACGGTGAGCGCCTCGCCCTGGCGCAGAAACTTGCTGAATTAGTCTGGCCCGGAGGCGCTTTCGTCTCCGATGGGTTTGGCGTAGTGCATCGTAAGCAAGCCTCGGTGTATGACGTCGCCACCCTCTTGCCGCACTATGCCGGCACCCTGGTGGCCGACGAAATTCGGGTGCTGGAGCAGTTGACCAGCTCTACCGATCGGCCGTATGCGGTGGTGCTTGGGGGATCGAAGGTATCTGACAAACTAGGCGTCATCGAGTCGCTGGCGACGAAGGCCGACAGCATCGTGATCGGCGGCGGCATGTGCTTTACTTTCCTTGCCGCGCAGGGCTTTTCCGTCGGCACGTCGCTGCTGGAAAACGACATGGTCGAAACCTGCCGCAGGTTGATGGAGACCTACGAGGATGTGCTGCGGCTGCCCGTCGACATCGTGGTCACCGAAAAATTCGACGCCGATTCGCCGCCACAGATCGTGGAAGCCGGCGCCATCCCGAGCGACTTGATGGGTCTGGACATCGGCCCGGGATCGATCAAAAGGTTTACCACGCTGCTGTCTAACGCGAAGACGGTGTTCTGGAATGGCCCGATGGGTGTGTTCGAATTTCCTGCGTACGCGGCGGGCACCAGAGGGGTCGCCGAGGCGATCGTCACCGCGACCGGTAAGGGCGCCTTCAGCGTCGTCGGCGGCGGCGACTCGGCTGCCGCGGTGCGCGCTCTCGACATCTCGGAAGGCGCGTTCTCGCACATCTCCACCGGCGGCGGCGCGTCGCTGGAATACCTTGAGGGCAAAACGCTTCCCGGCATCGAGGTGCTTGGCGAGCCCCAGCCCGGTCAAGATAAAGGAGGCGGACACTCGTGAGCCGCAAGCCGCTGATCGCCGGCAACTGGAAGATGAACCTCAATCACTTCGAGGCGATCGCACTGGTGCAGAAGATCGCGTTCTCATTGCCGGACAAGTACTACGACAAGGTGGACGTCACGGTCATCCCCCCGTTCACCGACCTGCGCAGCGTGCAAACCCTGGTCGACGGCGACAAACTGCGGTTGACCTATGGGGCGCAGGACTTGTCGCCACACGACTCCGGTGCCTACACCGGTGACATCAGCGGGGTCTTCCTGGCCAAGTTGGGCTGCAGCTACGTCGTCGTCGGGCACTCCGAGCGGCGCACCTACCACAGCGAGGATGACGCGCTGGTCGCCGCCAAGGCCACCGCCGCTCTCCGGAACGGCCTGACCCCGATCGTCTGCATCGGTGAGCATCTCGATGTCCGTGAGGCGGGAAATCACGTGAGCCATAACGTCGAACAGTTGCGCGGCTCGCTGGCTGGATTGTCCGCCGAACAGATTGGTGCCGTCGTCATTGCGTACGAGCCGGTCTGGGCGATCGGCACCGGGAGGGTGGCCAGCGCCGCCGACGCCCAGGAGGTGTGTGCGGCGATCCGAAAAGAGTTGGGCTCGCTGGCCTCATCGGGGATCGCCGACACGGTGCGGGTGCTCTACGGCGGCTCGGTGAACGCCAAGAACGTCGGCGACCTCGTCGCGCAGGACGACATCGACGGCGGCCTGGTCGGTGGGGCGTCGCTCGACGGGGAGCAGTTCGCGACGCTGGCGGCGATCGCCGCCGGCGGTCCATTGCCGTAACGCCACGGCGTTAGGTAATGCGGTTCGAGATCGCGTCATGGACCGCTGTGATCCGGCTGTTCAGCTCGCCAGCGGGAATGTAGACGAGCTCGTAGCCGAACGCGCGATAGCTGTACTCGTGGATCTGCTCGAACTCCAGCGCGTCCCGGAAGCCGATCCGGCGGGCTGCGGTCGGCTCGCAATACCCCAGGTTTCGGACGAAGAAGACTTGCCGTTCGTATACGCGTTCGGCGGTGATTCGCTCGAGCTCCGCCGACAGCACAGGCGAGACGGGATGGCCCAGGTAGACGGCGAGTGCGTGGGTGCAGACCGGCGACCGGTCGAAGACCACGACACCGCTGCTCGGGTTGGCTGCGCGCTGCCGCTGACGCTGCACGGTGATGACTTCGTCGATGAAGGACGAGTCAGTCCAAGGAACCGGTTCGCCAAGCGACTGGCGATGAGCGACGACGTCGGTGGCCGCTTCGCCGACGACGGAATGTCCCAGCCGCGCTAGGCCTCGCAGGATGGACGTCTTACCCGCGCCCGGTGCGCCGGTGAGGATGTATCGGTGCACCAGTCCGCGTCAGAAACCGATCAGCGAGCCGTCGACGGAGATCTTGGGCCTGGCCGGCGGGAAGTACTGCACGTCACTTGTACTTGATCAGCAACGCCATACCGACGATGGACACCAGCCAGATTCCGGTGATGAATAGCGTCAACCGGTCCAGGTTTTTCTCCACAACGGTCGACCCGGACAAGCTGGACTGCACGCCGCCACCAAACAGCGTCGACAGGCCGCCACCCTTGGCGCGGTGCAGCAGCACCAGCAATACCACCAGCACACTGGTGACCACAAGGGTGATCTGCAGGGCCAACTCCATGACCGGCAGCCTACCGAACGTCGCACCGACGACAGGCGCCGGGCGAGCGAGTCGCCAATACTGGAACCCATGGTTGAGGCTTCCGATGCCGCACTGGAACCGATCGGCGACGTCCACCGGACCCGGCTTGGTCGTGAGGCAACCGAGCCGATGCGCGCCGACATCAGGTTGCTGGGCACCATCCTCGGCGACACCGTGCGCGAACAAAATGGCGAGGAGATATTCGACCTCGTCGAGCGGGCGCGCGTAGAGGCGTTCCGGGTGCGGCGCTCAGAGATCGATCGCGCCGAGATGTCGCGGATGTTCTCTGGCATCGACATCCACCAAGCGCTACCCGTCATCCGCGCGTTCACTCACTTCGCGCTGTTGGCCAACGTGGCCGAAGACATCCACCGGGAGCGGCGCCGCCGCATTCATGTCGCCGCCGGCGAGCCGCCGCAGGACTCCAGCCTGGCCGCAACGTACGTGAAACTTGATCTGGCGCAATTGGATTCGGCCACGGTCGCGGAAGCACTGCAAGGTGCCCTGGTTTCCCCGGTCATCACCGCTCACCCCACGGAGACCCGTCGGCGCACCGTTTTCGTCACTCAGCACCGAATCACCGAGTTGATGCGGCTGCACGCCGAGGGGCACACCGAGACCGACAGCGGCCGCAGCATCGAACTCGAGTTGCGCCGTCAGGTGCTCACCCTGTGGCAAACCGCGTTGATCCGGCTCGCTCGACTGCAGATCAGCGACGAGATCGCGGTCGGGCTGCGGTTGTACCCGTCGGCGTTCTTCGAGGTGATCCCGCAGGTCAACGCGGAGGTCCGGGAAGCGTTGCGGGCCCGCTGGCCCGACGCCGATCTGCTGTCCGATCCCATCTTGCAGCCGGGTTCTTGGATCGGTGGCGACCGCGACGGAAACCCGAACGTGACCGGCGACGTGGTGCGGCTGGCCACCGGCGGCGCCGCGTTCACCGCGCTGTCGCACTACCTGGCCGAACTCGACCACCTCGAGCAGGAGTTGTCGATGTCGTCGCGTCTGCTCACCGTTACGCCCGAGCTGGCCGCACTGGCCGACGGTTGCCGTGACCAGGCCCGCGCCGACGAGCCGTACCGGCGGGCGCTACGGGTGGTCCGAGCCCGCCTCACCGCGACGGCCGTTGAAATCCTGGACCAGCAACCCCAACACCTGCTCGACCTGGGATTGCCGCGGTATGCCACGCCGGCGGAGTTGCGGGCCGATCTCGACACCATTGATGTGTCGCTGCGGACGCATGGCAGTGCGCTGTTGGCCGACGATCGCCTGGCCCTGTTGCGTGAAGGCGTGCACGTCTTCGGCTTTCACTTGTGCGGCCTGGACCTGCGGCAAAACTCGGACGTGCACGAGGAGGTGGTGGGCGAGCTGCTGGCGTGGGCGGGTGTGCACCCGGATTACCGGTCGTTGGGCGAAGACGAGCGGGTCACGTTGTTGGTTGCCGAGCTGGGCACCCGCCGTCCGCTGGTTGGTGACCGGGCGCTGGGGGTACCTCCCGCTTGCGGGGGCTTGTCCGACCTGGCGCGTAGCGAGTTGGATATCGTCGCGGCCGCCACCCATGCGGTCGAGACCTACGGGCCTGCCGCGGTGCCTAACTACGTCGTCTCGATGTGCCGTTCGGTATCAGACGTGTTGGAGGCGGCCATCCTGCTCAAGGAGGCCGGCCTGCTGGACGCCTCCGGGACCGAACCGTACTGCCCAGTGGGTATCTCGCCATTGTTCGAGACGATCGATGATCTGCACAATGGGGCGACGATCCTGCAAACGATGCTGGACCTTCCGCTCTACCGAGCCCTGGTAGTGGCCCAGGGCGGATCCCAGGAGGTGATGCTCGGCTACTCGGACTCCAACAAGGACGGCGGATATTTGGCCGCCAATTGGGCGGTCTACCGCGCCGAGCTCGCGCTGGCCGAAGCGGCCCGCAAGGCCGGAATTCGGTTGCGGCTCTTCCACGGTCGCGGCGGCACCGTCGGCCGCGGTGGCGGTCCCAGCTACCAGGCCATCCTGGCCCAGCCGCCGGGAGCGGTGAATGGCTCATTGCGGCTTACCGAGCAGGGCGAGGTGATCGCGGCCAAATACGCCGAACCCCAAATAGCCCGTCGCAATCTGGAGAGCCTGCTGGCAGCCACCCTGGAGTCGACGCTGTTGGATGTCGAGGGACTTGGTGACGCGGCCGGGCCGGCCTATGCCGTTCTCGACGAGGTGGCTGCCATGGCGCACCGGGCGTACGCCGAACTTGTCCATGAGACACCGGGTTTCGTCGAGTACTTCAAGGCCTCGACGCCGGTCAGCGAGATCGGGTCGCTGAACATTGGTAGCCGGCCGGCATCGCGGAAGCCGACCCAGTCGATCGCGGATCTGCGTGCCATCCCGTGGGTGCTGGCCTGGAGCCAGTCGCGGGTGATGCTTCCCGGCTGGTATGGCACCGGCTCGGCATTCGAGCAGTGGATCGGGGCCGGTCCCGAAAGTGAAAGCGAGAGAGTGGAAGTCCTGCACGACCTGTATCAGCGGTGGCCGTTTTTCCGTAGCGTGCTGTCGAACATGGCGCAGGTGCTGGCCAAGAGCGATCTGGGCCTGGCGGCCCGCTACTCCGAGTTGGTCGCCGATGAATCGTTGCGGCGTAGGGTGTTTGACAAGATCGTCGACGAGCATCACCGAACGATCGCCATGTACAAACGCATCACCGGTGACAACGATCTACTGGCCGACAACCCGGCGCTGGCGCGCTCGGTGTTCAACCGCTTCCCGTATCTGGAGCCCCTGAACCACCTGCAGGTGGAGTTGTTGCGCCGCTACCGCTGCGGTGAGGACAACGAATTCGTGCAGCGTGGGATTCTGCTGACAATGAATGGGCTGGCCAGCGCGCTGCGAAACAGCGGGTAGTCGGCCCGGGCGGTCATCCGTGCTTTCCTTTGGCGCCATCGGCGCCGCCGATCCCGTCCGGGACGCCGGGTCCGCCGGGTCCGCCGGTGCCACCGTCGCCGCCGAAGCCGGGGATGCCGTCTCGGCTGGGCCCGCCGTCGCCGCCGTTGCCGCCGGTGCCGCCGGGTCCGCCGGCGGCGGCGCCGCCGCCCCCGCCTGCCCCACCCGCGGCGCCGTTGCCGCCGGTGCCGCCGTTGCCGGCTTGGCCGTTGCCATTAGGGCTTTCGATAAAGCCACCCGTGCCGCCGGTGCCGCCGTTGCCGCCGGCACCGCCGGCGCCGGAGCTGCTGCCGCCGGCGCCGGATGTGCCGCCGGCGCCGCCGACCCCGCCGGTGCCGCCGTTGCCGCCATTGCCGCTGGTCTCTGTGCTGCCGCCGCCGGTGCCGCCGTTGCCGCCAGTGCCGCCGTTGCCGCCGGCGCCGGCGCTGCTGCCGCTGGTGCTGGATGGGCCCCCGGTGCCGCCGGCTCCGCCGGTGCCGCCGTCACCGCCGACGCCGCCGGTCCCTGGGGCGAAGGCGCCGTCGCCGCCTTGGCCAGCGTCGCCGCCGTTGCCGCCGTTGCCGCCGGCGCCAGAGACCTGGCCGCCGGCCCCACCCGTACCTCCGGTCCCGCCGTTGCCGCCGATGCCGCCCGCGCTGCTAACACCGTCTGAGCCGGCACCGCCGTCGCCGCCGTTCCCGCCCGTCCCGCCGATCCCGCCGGTGCCCCACTTCCCGGCAGCACCGCCGGTACCACCGCCGCCGCCGTTACCGCCAGAGCCGCCGGGCTGGGAGCCGACGGCGTCGCCGCCCTGGCCAGCGTTGCCGCCGTTGCCGCCGTTGCCGCCGGCGCCAGAGACCTGGCCGCCGGCCCCACCCGTACCTCCGGTCCCGCCGTTGCCGCCGATGCCAGAACTGTCTGCGCCGGCACCGCCGGCGCCGCCGTCCCCGCCGGTCCCGCCGGTACCCCACTTCCCGGCAGCACCGCCGGCACCACCGCTGCCGCCGTTACCGCCAGGGCCGCCGGGCTGGGGGCCGAAGCTGGTACCGCTAGCGCCGGCACCGCCGTTGCCGCCGTTGCCGCCGTTGCCGATCAGCCAGCCGCCGGCACCACCGGTGCCGCCGGCCCCACCCGCCGCCCCGGTCTCGGCCGCCGGGCTGTAGCCGGCGCCGCCGGCCCCGCCGTTGCCGAGCATCCCGGCACTGCCCCCGTTGCCGCCGTTGGGGTGGGCGGCGTCGCCGGCCCCGCCGTTCCCGCCGTTGCCCAACAGCAACCCGCCGTCCCCGCCGTTTTGGCCGGGCAGCCCGTCGGCTCCGTTGCCGACAAGCGGGCGCCCCAGCAGAATCTGCGTGGGCGCGTTGATCACCGACAGCACCTGTTGCTGGAGGGCTTGCAGTGGAGGTTCGAGGGCCTGCAGTGGCGAGGCGTTGGCCGCCTCGGCGGCCGCGTACGAGCCCGCGCTCGCGGTTAAGGCCTCCACGAACTGCTGGTGAAACCCGGCCACCTGGGCGCTGAGCGCCTGATAGTCGCGGGCGTAGCCAGAAAACAGCGACGCGATGGCCGCCGACACCTCATCGGCACCGGCGGCCAGCACACCGCTGGTCGGGGCCGCTGCGGCTCGATTGGCCGCGCTAAGCGACGAACCGATGCGCGCCACATCCGCCGCCGCCGTCGTCAACATCTCCGGGATTACGTTCACAATCGACATCGCTGCAGAGTAAGACTTGTTGCCCGTCGCAGGGGCCGGAATCGCGAAAAAAATGAATTTGGATTCAGTCAGTTGCGACGTGGCCTCACTAAACTGCGGAAATGGCGCAGACGCACATCTCGACAACGCACTGGGGTGCGTTTAGCGCGCGGGTGGACGACGGTGATATCCGACCTGGTACGAACCGAAAGAGTGCCTCGGTGGTCCACGGGCCGGGTTGTACCCGCTGCACCTGATCGCCAACCAACCTCGGACTCGGCTACACAGCCAACTCGACCACGTTCAACAATCGCGGCGCCTGCCTGGCGGGCGTTGTCGTCGACGACGGTCTTCGACCACACGTGGTGCAGCTGTCCACCGGGGCGTGGTTCGACCCGGCCGACGCGTCGGATCCGGGTTCGATGGGTGTGCACGGCAATCCCAATGCGTGAGCAACGATTCCGGCACGTCGTCCCTGGCGCACGGCAGCACCGGTCAACACTGGCTTAGCGCCGAACGTCGACTTGTTGCGCTCGAAACGCCGCAGTGGACCCAACAACTCGACGTTCGTACGAGGCGTCCGTGCTAGTGGACGGTCCGATTCCGCAACCGGTCCAGTACGCCGCGTACCGCGTGCTCGGTGACCGACAGCGGCGACATCACCGTCTCACCAACGCTCACGATGTAATCAATGCGTTCGACAATCGCCTCCACCGGCTCCACCAGCACGGTGAGCCGCTTGGCGAGATCGTCCAGGCTGTGCAGCGTGCCCTCCAGATGATCCAGGCCGCCCTCCAGGCGTTCCACCGTGGAGTTGAGGGCCGACAGTGAACTGTTGAGCTCGACCATGGTTTTGCCCAGGCCGTCGAGGACGTCTTCGACCTGCTCCACCGTCCTATCGGCGTTGAGCGCTGCCTGGGTGAGGGTCTTCATCCGGCTGCGCACGGGTGTGCTGCGCACGGGTGTGCTGCGCACGGTCTTGTCTGCCATGACGGCCATTATGACCCTGCCCGGCGTTAGTGAGGAAGCCTGGCCGCGGCGTCCTCGTCCAGCAGCCAGAGCGTGGTCTCGCGCCCGATGGCGCCGGCGGCCGGCACAGAAACCGGATCGGCGCCGCCGACGGCCTCAGCGACCGCGTCGGCCTTGCCCGCTCCGGACACCATCAGCCAGACCTCGCGGGAACGCTGAATCGCGGGCAATGTCAAGGTGATTCGTTGCGGTGGCGGTTTCGGGGAGGCGTCGACCGCGACCACCATACGGGCGGTTTCACGCACCGCGGGGGTATCCGGAAACAGCGAGTTGATGTGGCCCTCAGGCCCCATTCCCAGCAAGTGGACATCAAAATTCGGAACCCGCCCATCGGATGCGGCGTATGCGGCCAGCACCTGCTCGTACGCCAATGCCGCGGCATCCAGATCGGTGCCGAAATCCCCGTCGCTGGCGGCCATGGGGTGCACTTGACTCGCCGGGATGTCGACGTGATCCAGCAATGCCGCGCGCGCCTGTTTGTCGTTGCGCTCGTCGTCGTCTTCGGGAACGTAACGCTCGTCGCCCCAGAACAAATGGACCTTAGACCAGTCGATCTGGGCACCGCGGGTGCCGAGGTATCGCAGCAGTGCGCTGCCGTTGCCGCCGCCGGTCAGCACGATCAGCGCCTGCCCTCGCGCGCCCACCGCGGACCGGATTGTGTCGATCAGGCGGTTACCGGCGGCCTCGACCAGCGCGCCGCCGTCTGGAAAGACGGAGATCTCGATACTCACACGTACTGCACTTTCTTGATGCCTTCGAGGGCGGCGTAATAGATCTCGTCGGGGTCCAGCCGGCGCAGGTCTTCGGCCAAGCACTCGCCAGTTACCCTGCGCGCCAACGGAACCAGGGCATCCGGCTTGGCAGTGCGGCTCAAGGTGGCAGTCACCCCCTCCTGGGGCCGGCTGAGCACGATCGTCTCGCTGTTGCGCACCAGCTCGACCTTCAGGTCGCCCACCGCGCGCCGCACCGGACCGTCGATGCGGCTGGCCAGCCATCCGGCCAGGATATCGAGCGCCGGCTCGGTCTTCAGGCCGGAGATCAGCGCCGAGTCGATTGGTTCGTGCGGCGGCTGGTCGATGGCGGAGGTCAGCAGGGCACGCCAGTAGGTGATGCGGGCCCAGGCCAGGTCGGTGTCTCCAGCGGTGTATCCGGGCAGTCGGCTCTTGATGGCCGACAGCGGGTCGACACCGTTGGTGGCGTCGGTGATGCGCCGAATTGCTAACTTGCCCAACGGATCTTGGGCCGGAACCGCGGGAGCGATGTCGGGCCACCACGCCACCACCGGGATGTCGGGAAGCAGGAAGGGGATGACGACGCTGTCGGCGTGACCGGCGAGCGGTCCGGACAGCCGCAGCACGACAACCTCGCCGGCGCCCGCGTCAGCGCCCACGCGCAACTGTGCGTCCAGCCTTGGTTCGTCGGCGTACGGATTGCCCCTCATCGTGACGATGGTCCGGCTGGGATGCTCGTGGCTGGCACCGTTGGCCGCTTCGATGGATTCTTCGAGCACGGCGTCGCTGTCCGGTGCGATGATCAGGGTCAGCACCCGCCCCATGGTGACGGCGCCGATCCTTTCCCGCAGCTCGTCGAGCTTCTTGTTGACCGCGGTGGTCGTGGTGTCGGGCAAATCGACGATCATTATGGCCGCCGCCATTCCCGGCCGGTGCGGCGCAGCATTTCGAAGGCCGACTCCGGACCCCAGGTGCCCGCCTCATAGGGGTCGGGCTTGCCACTTGCTGCCCAGTTGTCCAGGACGGGATCGAGTATTTCCCAAGCCAATTCGACCTCCGCGTTGACCGGAAACAGGGACGGCTCGCCGAGTAGGACGTCGAGAATCAGCCGTTCGTAGGCCTCTGGCGAATCCTCGGCGAACGCTGAGCCGTAGGAGAAGTCCATGTTGACATCGCGAACTTCCATCGCGCTGCCGGGAACCTTGGAACCGAACCGCAGGGTCATTCCCTCGTCCGGCTGCACGCGGATGACGAGTGCGTTCGTGCCGAGCTCGTCGGTCATGGTGGCGTCGAACGGCAGATGCGGCGCGCGCTTGAAGACCAGCGCGATCTCGGTCACCCTGCGGCCCAACCGCTTTCCGGTTCGCAGGTAGAATGGCACACCGGCCCAGCGGCGGGTGTCGACCTCCAAGGTGATGGCGGCGAAAGTCTCGGTGGTGGACTCCCGGGAGAAGCCCTCCTCATCGAGCAACCCCACCACTTTCTCGCCGCCCTGCCAGCCCGCGGCGTATTGGCCGCGGCTGGTGGTCTCGTCGAGCGGCTCGGCGAGCTGTGTCGCCGACAACACCTTGATCTTCTCGGTCTGCAACGCAAAAGGGTTGAAGCTGACCGGCTCTTCCATCGCGGTCAGGGCCAGCAGTTGCATGAGATGGTTCTGGATGACGTCGCGGGCCGCGCCGATGCCGTCGTAGTAGCCGCCCCGGCCACCCAACCCGATGTCCTCGGCCATGGTGATCTGCACATGGTCGACGTAGTGCGCGTTCCAGATCGGATCCCAAAACTGATTGGCGAAGCGCAGCGCCAGGATGTTCTGCACCGTCTCTTTGCCCAGGTAGTGGTCGATGCGAAAAACCGATTCCTCCGGGAAGACCGCATTGACCGCCTTGTTCAGCTCGCGTGCGCTGTCCAGATCATGGCCGAAGGGCTTCTCGATGACTACCCGGCTCCACCGGTCGCCCTGTGGTCGGGCCAGTCCCGACTTGTGCAGCTGTGCACACACCACCGGAAAGGATTTGGGCGGGATCGCCAGGTAGAAGGCGTGGTTGCCACCAGTGCCGCGTTCGGCGTCCAGCTTTTCCAACGTCTCGGCGAGCCGGGCAAACGCCTTGTCGTCGTCGAAAGAGCCTGGCACGAAACGAAATCCCTCGGCCAGCCGATCCCAGTTTTCCTGCCGGAACGGTGTCCGGCAGTGCTCCTTGACGGCCTCGTACACCACCTTGCCGAAGTCCTGGGTGTCCCAGTCCCGGCGGGCGAACCCCACCAGGGCGAAGGTGGGCGGCAGCAGGCCGCGGTTGGCCAGGTCATAAATGGCCGGCATCACCTTCTTGCGGGCCAAATCTCCGGTGACACCGAAAATCACCATGCCGCACGAGCCGGCGATTCTGGGCAGTCGCTTGTCCAGCTTGTCCCGTAGCGGGTTTTGCCACCCGGCGGCTTTGACGGGGCTCATTTGCGCCACTCCTCCCCATCGCTGCGCTCTGCATCGTCGCCGGCGCGGCTCATTTGGTGGCGGAGTCGAGCTGCGCGTGGGTTTCCTTGAGCAGCTCGTTCCAGGACGCCTCAAATTTCTCCACGCCCTCGTTCTCGAGCACGACGAACACGTCCGGCAAGTCGATGCCGACCGCCGCCAGCTTGTCGAACACCTGCTGCGCGTCCGACGCCGCGCCGCTTACCGTATCGCCGGTGATCACACCGTGGTCGGCGACGGCGTCAATCGTCTTCTCCGGCATGGTATTCACGGTGTTCGGGGCGACCAACTCGGTGACATACAGGGTGTCGGAGTAGTCCGGATTCTTGACGCCGGTCGACGCCCACAATGGTCGCTGGACCCGGGCTCTGTCGGCCTTGAGCGCCTGGTAGCGCTCGCCGCCGTCGAAGACCTCCTGGTAGGCGGCGTAGGCCAGCCGGGCGTTAGCGACGCCGGCCAGGCCGCGCAACGCGAGCGCGTCGGCCGAGCCGATCTTTTCCAGCCGCTTGTCGATCTCGGTGTCCACTCGGGAGACGAAAAACGACGCCACCGAATGGATCTTGGACAGATCGTGGCCGGCTTCGCGGGCCTTCTCCAAGCCTGCGAGGTAGGCATCCATCACCGCGCGGTGCCGTTCGACGGAGAAGATCAGCGTGACGTTGACCGAAATCCCTTCCGCCAGAACGGCGGTGATGGCCGGCAGGCCGGCCTTGGTGGCCGGGATCTTGATGAACAGGTTGGGTCGGTCGACGATCTTCCACAGCTCGATCGCCTGCTGGATGGTCTTGTCGGTTTCGTGTGCCAGTCGCGGGTCGACCTCAATCGATACCCGGCCGTCGACACCGTCGGAAGCTTCCCACTGACGCGCCAGCACGTCGCACGCGTCGCGCACGTCGTCGGTGGTGACGGTACGGACGGTGGCGTCAACATCGGCACCCCGCTCGGCCAGTTCGGCCACCTGGGCGTCGTAGGCATGGCCCTCCGACAACGCCTTCTGGAAGATCGACGGGTTGGTGGTCACGCCGACGACGCTCTTGGTCTCAATCAGCTCCCGCAGGTTGCCCGACCGCAGCCGGTCGCGCGACAAGTCGTCCAGCCATACCGATACCCCCGCGGCGCTCAACGCGGCAAGGTTGGCGTTCTGGGTCATCTTCAATCACCTTTTCTCAGTTATCGAGTGCTTCTTCCGCGGCGGCAGCGACGGCTTCTGCTGTGAAGCCGTACTCGCGGAACAAAGTCTTGTAATCGGCGGATTCCCCGTAGTGCTCGATCGACACGATCTTCCCGGTGTCGCCGACCAGCTTGTGCCACGATTGCGCGACGCCGGCCTCGACGGCCACCCTGGCTGACACCGACGGGGGTAGCACGGCGTCGCGGTACTCGTAGGGCTGGGACTCGAACCACTCCACGCACGGCATCGACACCACTCGCGCAAGAATGTCCTTGTCCGCCAACAGCTTTTGCGCCTCGACGGCGAGCTGCACCTCGGACCCGGTGGCGATCAGAACAACGTCGGGCTCCTCTTCGTCCCCGTCGGCGTCACTCAGGATGTAACCACCTCGGGCGACCCCTTCGGCGTCAGTGCCCTCGAGTACCGGCACACCCTGGCGGGTGAGAATCAAGCCGACCGGACCGCTGCCGTTGCCGCGAGCCAGGATCGTGCGCCAGGCGTATGCCGTCTCGTTGGCGTCGGCCGGGCGCACCACTGACAAGTTGGGGATTGCGCGCAGCGCCGAAAGGTGCTCGATCGGCTGATGGGTGGGGCCATCTTCGCCGAGCCCGATCGAGTCGTGTGTCCACACGTAGATGGTGTCGATGTTCATCAGCGACGCCAGCCGCACCGCCGGGCGCATGTAGTCCGAGAATTGCAGGAACGTGCCACCGTACGCCCGGGTGGGGCCGTGCAGCACGATGCCGGACAGGATGGCGCCCATCGCGTGTTCGCGAACACCGAAATGCAGCGTGCGGCCATACCAGTGCGCGGTGTAGTCCTTGGTCGAAATCGACGGCGGCCCAAAGGAATCGACGCCCTTGATGGTGGTGTTGTTGCTGCCCGCCAGGTCGGCCGAACCACCCCACAACTCGGGCAGTTTCGGCCCGACGGCGGCCAGCACCGCACCGGAGGCCGCGCGGGTGGCCAGCGCCTTCGACCCCGCTTCCCAATGGGGCAAGTCGGCGTCCCAGCCGTCGGGTAACTTCTGCGCGAGCAGCCGGTCCAGCAGCGCCTTGCGCTCGGGCTCGCGCTGCGCCCACGCTTCGAACCCTTGTTGCCACGCCTCGTGGGCTTCCTTGCCGCGGGCCACGAGCCCACGCGTGTGGGTGATGACGTCCTCACGTACCTCGAACGTCTTGTCGGGATCGAACCCCAGGATTCTCTTGACGGCCGCGACTTCCTCGTCACCCAGGGCCGCGCCGTGCGCCTTGCCGGTGTTCATCAGGTTTGGCGCCGGATAGCCGATGATGGTGCGCAGCGAGATAAACGACGGCCGATCGGTAACGGCCTTGGCGCTGGCGATGGCCTCCTCGATGCCGACGACGTTTTCGCCGCCCTCCACCTCTTGCACGTGCCAGCCGTAGGCACGGTATCGGGCGCCGGTGTCCTCACACAGCGCGATGTCGGTGTCGTCCTCGATCGAAATCTGGTTGTGGTCGTAGAACACGATGAGGTTGCCCAGTTGCTGGACCGCCGCCAGTGACGACGCTTCGGAGGTCACCCCTTCTTCGATGTCCCCGTCGGAGGCGATGACGTAGATGTAGTGGTCGAAGGGGCTGGTGCCCGGTTCCGCGTCCGGGTCGAACAAGCCCCGTTCGTAGCGCGCTGCCATGGCCATCCCGACCGCCGACGCGAGACCCTGCCCGAGGGGCCCGGTGGTGATCTCAACGCCCTTGGTGTGCCTGAACTCCGGGTGTCCCGGGGTTTTGGAGCCCCAGGTGCGCAGCGACTCGATGTCGGACAGCTCCAGGCCGAAGCCGCCGAGATACAGCTGCAGGTAGAGGGTCAGGCTGCTGTGCCCGGCCGACAGCACGAACCGGTCGCGGCCCAGCCAACCGGTGTCGCTGGGATCATGGCGCATCGTCCGCTGAAACAGGGTGTATGCCAGCGGGGCCAGGCTCATCGCCGTTCCGGGGTGACCGTTGCCGACCTTTTGGACGGCATCGGCGGCCAGCACCCGGATGGTGTCGACCGCAGCCGAATCGATCTCGGTCCAGTCGTCAGGATGGCGCGGTTGGGTGAGCGCGGAGATCTCTTCGAGTGTGGTCACAGATTCAGTCCTCAGTTCAGTCCACAGTCCAGGGTCATCAAACTGATCAACCCCACCCTAGTGTGGGATCGCGAACGGCTGCAGGCCCAGATTTGCGGATACCCATCAGGGGCCCTGTGAAAAGTAACCTGCCGATACCCGCGCTTTGCATTCGGTGCCGGTATGCCGGAAAAATCACTGTGAATCGACCCTGCGGCGCTGCGGCTGGGGGCACGCCGTCTACCATCGTGCGTAGTAGAAGCTGCGCGCGGCTGCGATCCCCGAGGAGTTATTGCGTGAGCGTTCGCGGGCTCGTCGCGCCGAGGCGAGTAACAGGCCGGGTGACCGGGACGCTGCTGGCTTACCTGGCGCTCACCAAACCGCGGGTCATCGAGCTGCTGTTGGTGACCGCGATACCTGCCATGCTGCTCGCGCACCGGGGCACCGTTCATCCGCTGCTGATCCTCAACACGCTGGTCGGTGGGATGATGGCCGCCGGCGGGGCCAACACGCTCAACTGCGTGGCCGACGCGGATATCGACAAGGTGATGAAGCGCACGGCGCGACGGCCGCTGGCCCGCGCCGCCGTGCCGACCAGAAATGCCCTGGCCTTAGGGCTCGTGCTGAGCGGTGGCTCGTTTTTCTGGCTGTGGTGGACCACCAACCTGCTGTCGGGACTCCTCGCGGTGGCGACCATCGCGTTCTATGTGTTCGTCTACACGCTGCTGCTCAAGCGTCGGACGTCGCAGAACGTGGTGTGGGGCGGCGCGGCCGGTTGCATGCCGGTGATGATCGGCTGGTCCGCCAGCACCGGCACCATCTCCTGGCCGGCGCTGGTCATGTTCGCGATCATCTTCTTCTGGACTCCACCGCACACCTGGGCGTTGGCGATGCGGTACAAGGAGGACTACCAAGCGGCTGGCGTGCCGATGTTGCCGGCCGTGGCCACCGAGCGTCAAGTTACTAAGCAGATCCTTATCTATACCTGGCTGACCGTGGCGGCGACGCTGGTGCTCGCCCTGGCGGCCGGGTGGCTCTACGCAGCGGTGGCCCTGGTGGCCGGGGTGTGGTTCCTGGCTATGGCGAATCAGCTGTACGCCGGGGTGCGCGCTGGCGAGCCGGTCAAGCCGCTGCGGCTTTTCCTGCAATCCAACAACTACTTGGCGCTGGTCTTCTGCGCGTTGGCGATCGACTCGGCGATAGCGCTGCCGACGCTGTTCGGCTGAGGGCTGCCGCTCCGCTGTCCCCTTAACGGCTGCTCCGAATTCAAGCGGGGATGAGAACGATTGATCCGGCCGTTTTTCGGCTTTGCAGATCCTTATGGGCCTGGGCCGCGTCGGCCAGCGGATAGCGACCGCCGACTTCGCTCTTGACGGCTCCGCTGCCAAGCACGTCGAACAGTTCAGTAGCCCGCCAATTGAACTCATCGCCGGTACGGATGAAGTGGAACAGCGAGGGCCGGGTGAGATACACCGAGCCGGCGGCGTTGAGGCGCTGCGGATCGACCGGTGGGACGGGCCCGCTGGCGGCGCCGAATAGGGCCAGGGTGCCGCGAACGGCCAGGCTGGCCAGGCTGGCATCGAACGTGGTTGCGCCCACACCGTCGTACACCGCTTGCACCCCGACGCCTCCGGTTAGCTCACGGATCTTGCCGCCGAACTGGGCGGCGTCCTCAGGGTAGCGGAGCACTTCGTTGGCACCGGCGTCCTTGGACAGCCGCGCCTTTTCGTCCGTCGAGACGGTGCTGAGCACCCGCACGCCGAGGTGAGCGGCCCATTGCGTCAGGATCAACCCGACGCCGCCGGCGCCAGCGTGCACCAGCACGGTGTCGCCGGTTTGCACCGGATACACCGACTTCAGCAGGTAGTGGGCCGTCAGTCCTTTCAGCAGCACCGAGGCCGCCACTTCGGAGCTGACGCCGTCCGGCACCTTCGCCGTCAAAATTGCTGGCGCACTGGCGTATTCGGCGTATCCGCCGTTCGCTGAGGCGCTGACTACCCGATCGCCCACGTTGAAGCCGCTTTCGGCCCCCTCGCCAATCTCGGCTACTGTGCCGCATACCTCGGAGCCGATGACGAACGGCAGCGGACGTGGGTACTGCCCCGTGCGGAAGTAGGTGTCGATGAAGTTGACGCCGATGGCCTCGGCCTTGATCAGCAGCCCGCCAGGGCCGGGTTCGGGTTGCGGCCTTTCGACGTAACGCAGGACGTCTGGGCCGCCGGTTTCGCTGACTTCGATTGCGTGCACGTGGCTATCATGCCCGACCATGAAGCTCGCCCGCCCGGACGTCTTCCATCCCCGCATCGTGTTGGCGGGTTGGCCGCAGCAAATCGCCGGTGACGGCGACGATGCGGGGCTGGTGGCCGCGCTGCGCAGGCGAGGGTTGCATGCGCGGTGGTTGTCCTGGGATGACCCGGAGACCATCCGCGCCGACCTGGTGATCCTGCGCGCAACGAGGGACTACCCGGACCGGCTGAACGAGTTCTTGCGGTGGACCAGGCGCGTGCCCAGCCTGCTCAACCCGCCCGAGGCCATCGCCTGGAATGTCGACACCCGATACCTGCGTGACCTCGAGCGTGCCAACGTGCCGACGTTGTTCGGGTCGACGCCGGCTGTCGGCGGGCACGAGCACCGCGCGGCAGCCGGTAAGACGGCGCTGGTCTTTTTCGGCGGTGTGGCGTCGCACGGGTTTACCCCGGGGGCAGCGATAGATCCGGATTTCCAGCTGTGGGACTTGGGACGGGCCGCGCTCGAGGCGGCTGCCGATCAGGTAGGCATCGGCGCACCCGAATTGCTCTATGCCCGCGTCGACGTAGCCGGCGAGCCGGGCGATGCGCGAGTGGTGTGCCTGGATTTGGTTGCCCCATCGTTGGGCTGGGCCGTGCTGGACAGGGCAACGCGCGTCGCTCGACAACGCCAGTTCGTGCTGTGCGTCGAGTCGGCGCTCGAGCGACTGGGGCTCGGCCCGTTCCGGCATCGAGGGTTGTAGCAAGATCCGCCAGGGGCGAAGAACCGTTCTCGGGCCGACGCTAATTCGGATGGGGCGATTAGGTAGGCGGTTGTAGTAGTGCCGCCCAGATCTCCCACACCGAAGTGGATGCAACTGCTCGGCTGGTGTCCGACGGGAAGATGTAGGCGATGTTGTCGGGGTTGGGGTGCGGCAGTGCGTGGGCGGGGTAGGAGGTGTTGACGACGGGGTCGTCGATGTCGATGACGAGCAGGTGGTGGTCGGCGAGTCGAGTGGCCTGTGCGGTGGTGGTGATCGCGGCTGAGGGCGCGGCGTCGTCGAGCAGGGACGCCACCTGGGCATCGGGCAAAGTTGAGTCGATGGACAGGCAGACGGCCCCGACCTTCCACGCGGCCAACATCGCGATGATCGCTTGGGCTGATGCGTCAAACAGCAGGGCGATCACATCGCCGAGACCCACGCGGTGTGCCGCGAGGAGGTGGGCAAGTCGGTTGGCGGCTTCCTCGAGCTCGCGGTAGGTCCATGGGTTCCCCGCAACAGCCAGTGCGATCGCCTCGGGAGTGTGGTTGACCTGCTCGCTGAGCAACTGCGGAACCGACACCGCTGAGCTTTGCTGCGAAAGCCATACGGCCAGCTCCAACTGGGTCACTGTGAACGCCCGCTCAGCAAGCGCCCCCTGATTCTGTACAACGTTGACGCTCATCGGTGTTCCTGACTATCTCTTGATGCCATAAGCCAGTTTGTCTGCACAATCCCTGCGGTGCATATCCGCTACTCGTCGAGGGTTTGTGTCCGCCAATCGGCGGAACGGCGCGTCCCCCAACCGTTGTGCAGGGACCGAGGTGCTGAATTATGAAGCGCCGCAAGATGTCTCGGGCTCGACCCGTTCTCGCATCGACGCCCATAGTGCGGCGGTAGCCGCTGTGCATGCCGCGGCGCCGGCCACGTGCACGGCGACCAGGGCGGCGGGCACGCCGGTGAAGTACTGCGTGGTGCCGACGGCGGCCTGTGCGAAAACCAGCGCGAGCAACACGGCGAGCCGCAGCATTATCGCTCGCGCGGCATGCACCGCCAGCAGCCCGAACCCCAACCCGACCAGCAGTGCGAGGTAGGAGACCAGCAGCGAGGAATGCATGTGCGCCAGGGTGACGATCTCGATTTTCAGCCGCGGCACCGTCCGCGTCGGGCTTCGGTCGCCGGCATGCGGGCCCGCTGCGGTCACCAGCGTGCCCGTGACCAACACCGCGGCCAGGTTCAGCGCACTCAAGGCGGTAAGCATCCGCAGCGGCCTGGCTACCCGCGGCTGCACGACTCCGTCGTCGGGTTCGCCGACCTTGACGTAGAGCAACACCGACAGCCACACCATCGTCATCGATGCCAGCAGGTGGATGGCGACCGTCCACCACAGCAGCCCGGTGCGCACGGTGATGCCACCGATCACCGCCTGCACGACCGTGGATGCCGGCATCAGCCACGCATAGACCACCACCTCGCGGCGCCGGCGCGCTCGGGTGACGGCCAACACGGCCAGTACCGCGGTGATCACTACCGCGAAGGTGATCATTCGGTTGCCGAACTCGACGGCCTGGTGGATCCGCGGCACCTCGGCGACCGTAACCGGGGTAAAGCTGCCCGGAAAGCACTCTGGCCAGGTGGGGCAGCCCAGACCCGACGCGGTGACGCGGACAATCGCACCGGTGACCGCGATGCCGCCTTGGGTGAGGATGACGGCTGCGGCAATGATCCGCTGGACGCGCAGGCTGGGGTGGGGGAGCAGGTCCACCAACCTCAACAACCCTCGTTCGACGGTCACCGCCCGATCGTAAGACACGAAAAACTACGCCTTGTAGTAGGGACCGTGCGCCCAAACTGAAACCACGCACACTGGCGTCGGTGTGTCGGGTGCGTGGTGTGAGTGTCGCGACGGACCGCGCCCGTGTCAGGTGAACCGGAACCAGCGCCGCGCGGCCAGCGCGGCCACGGCGCCCCATACCACCAGGACGACGAGCCCGAACCAGTCCACCGACAGGGTCATCGCCCGCGACAGCGCTTCGGTGAGCGCGCCCGACGGGGTGAGCCGGGAAGCCCACTTGACCGCGGCCGGGATCATGGTGGTCTCGAGGGTCAAAGCGCCGAACCCGGCGAACACGAACCACATCAGGTTGGCGACCGCCAGGACGATCTCGGCGCGCAGGGTGCCGCCGAGCAGCAAGCCGAGCGCCGCAAAGCCCGCGGTGCCCAGCGCGATGACCGCCGCGCCCAACGCCAGGGCGGCCAGCGCCGGTCGCCAGCCGAGCGCAAACCCGATGGCGCCCAAGATAATTGCCTGCAAGAACACCACGGCGACCACTGCCAGCGACTTGCCGGCGATGATTCCCCAGACCGGCAGCGGGGTGGCCCCCAGCCGTTTCAGAGCCCCGTAACGACGATCGAAGGCGACCGCGATGGCCTGTCCGGTGAATGCGGTGGAAACCACCGCGAGCGCCATGATCACCGGAACGAACGTGGCGGCGCGGTGCGGGCCGAACGATCCCAGCGGCAGCAGCGTGAGTCCGGCCAGCAGCGTGATCGGGATGAACATCGTCAAGAGCAATTGCTCGCCGTTGCGCAAGAGCAGTTTCAATTCCAAATTGAACTGTGCGGCAAGCATTCTGGGCACCGTGTTGGGACGTGGATCCGGGGTGAAGGTGCCCGCGGGGAACGGTGCGCCGACCGCCTTGTCAAGAGTCACTGTCGCAACCTCCTGCCGGTGAGATCGAGGAACACGTCCTCGAGGCTGCGCTGCTCGACGCGCATATCGGTGGCCAGTACGTCGATTTGCGCACACCACGCCGTCACCGTCGCTAGCACCTGCGGGTCCACCGGGCCCTCGACCAGGTACTCGCCCGGTGTCACCTCGGTGGCCTTGTAGTCCTCCGGCAAAGCGGAGGCCAACAACGACAGGTCAAGACGCGGCGGCGCGGTGAACCGCAACTGGTCTTTCGCGCCGCTGCGCATCAACTCCGCGGGTGTGCCCGCGGCCACCGTCACTCCGTGGTCGATGATGACCAGCCGGTCGGCGAGCTCCTCTGCCTCCTTGAGCTGGTGGGTGGTCAGCACCACCGTTACGCCGTCGCGTCGCAATGCGTCGATCAACTCCCACACCAGCAGCCGCGCATGGGCGTCCATGCCTGCCGTCGGCTCGTCCAGAAACACCAGTTCGGGACGGCCGACCAGGGCACAGGCCAGCGCCAGCCGTTGCTGCTGCCCACCGGAGAGCCGGCGATACGTAGTGCGTGCGGCCTCGGTAAGGCCCAATGTGGCTAAGAGCCATTGCGGGTTAAGGGGATCGGCGGCGTAGGACGCCACCAGGTTCAGCATTTCGCCGGCGCGCGCCGCCGGATAGCCGCCGCCGCCCTGCAACATCACACCAATGCGCGTCCGCAGGCGCGCATTGTCAGCGATCGGGTCCAGGCCGAGCACCTCGATTGTCCCGGCGTCCGGGCGGACAAAGCCCTCGCACATCTCGACGGTCGTCGTCTTCCCGGCTCCGTTTGGGCCCAGTAGCGCCATCACTTCGGCGGCGTGCACGTCGAGATCGAGGGTGGAGACGGCGGTCAGCGACCCGTACCGCTTACATACCCCGCGTAGCCGCATGACGATGTCGGGGACTTTGCCGCGGCTCACGTGGAATCAGCGTAGGCGTCGGACGCGGCCTTGGGACGAGGGGTGGCCGTCCGGGTCTCCGGCGCTTCGGTTGCCGCCTCCCCATCCATGACCGCTGGCTGATTCACGTCGCCATTCTCCGGCAGCGGTCGCCATGGCAACCGCGTGTACGTCAGCGCGATGAGCACCACGACGGTGGTGGCGCTGGCCAGCGTGGCATCAACGATCTGGAACAGCGCGAAGCGGTCACCGTTGGCTGTCGGACCGAAGATGCCGACGATGAGGGTGACCATGATGGCCGCTACTCGAAATCCCGTGCGGCTGGCCCAGGTGGCCAGCGGGATGATGGCCCACAGCAGATACCAGGGCTGTACCACGGGAAACAGCAGCACAGTGATGCCGAGTGCGACCCCAAGGCCACCGATCGGGTGCAGCCGGCCGCGGAAGACGGCCAGCAACAGCCAGCAGACCATCACCGTGATGATCAGCACGCCGATGCCACGGGTCAGCGACAGCACGGCGGTGGTGTGATCGCCCAGGCGCAGCAGAATCCCTACTTGCCCGGTGCCCAGCGCCAGCAGCGTCGGCGGGGACATCCAGCTGCGCACCACATTCGCGGTGCCGAGCGTGAAGATCCAGCCGAATCCGAGCCCACTGGCCCAGCCGACGATGGCCATCACCGCCAGCGACAGCCCCGTCATGCCGCCCCCGGCCAGCAGCAGCGCCCGCAGGTTGCCCCCCCAGCGGTAGGCGAGCGCCATCGTCACAAAGCCCAGTGCCAGCAGGGAGGGCAGTTTCACCTGTGACGACAACACGATCAGGATCGAACCCCCCACCAGCATGACCACCGGTTCCCAATCCGAGCCGGGCCGCCACGATGCGGGCTTCAGGCGTTCAGCATCGATGCCGCGCAGCGCGAATTCGGCGCCGGTCAGCATCAGCCCGAGCATCAACGCCTCGTTGTGGATACCGGCGACCAGGTGCATAAACAGCAGCGGATTGGCCGGCCCTAGCCACAGCGCGCTGACTTCGGCGACCCCGCAACGCCGCGCCAGCCGCGGCGTCGCCCACACGATCAGAGCCACCCCGACCAGGACCACCAACCTGTGGCAGAGCACGGCGGCGACGATGTTCTCCCCGGTCAGCGCGGAGATTCCGCGTCCAATCCACAAGAACAACGGGCCATAGGGTGCCGGCGTCTCCCGCCACAGGCTGGGGACCGAAAGTGTGAATACGTGGCCGAGACCCAAGCCGGACGCCGGACCCACCCGGTAGGGGTCAAGTCCCTCCAGCGAGATCTGGCTCTGGGCCAGGTAGGAGTAGACGTCCTTGCTGTACATCGGCGGGGCGATCAGCAGCGGCAGCATCCACAACACCAATGTGCGGTCCAGCTCGCCACGCGACATCCGCCTTTTGCCCAACGCGAACCGCCCCAGCATCAACCAAGCCAGCGCCATCATGACCGCCCCGGTGGTGGTCATCGTCAACGACACCGTTTGGATCCGCGACGGCAGATTCAGCAACCGAACCCCAAAGGTGGGGTCCTGGACGACGGGCCGGGCCCCGGCACCCAGGGCGCCGATGGCCATCAGGACGGTTCCGGTGGCGCCAAAGAGTCGAGTGCGGGCAAGTGCGGTGAGCTCGGTGGCGTTCAGCGGCGAGCCCACCGCCGTCTCGTCACCGTGCAAGCTGGCGATCGATGAGCTCAGCGAGTGGTGGCGGGCTGCCATCAGTGCAGCCTAACGGCATGGCGCCGAACCGCTGTTGCGCTCGTCACGTGAGGGCACCCTTGCTAGACCGATTTCCGGAATTGCGTCACACTGGTGTTGTGAAAATCCGATCCGACGTGGATGCTGCCATGCCTGCAGCCGCTGCTGCGGGGACGGATGGCCACACCCGCCGCGCGGTGGTGCGCTTGTTGCTGGAATCCGGGTCGATCACCGCTGGCGAGATCGGCGACCGGCTGGGCCTGTCGGCGGCGGGCGTGCGGCGTCATCTAGATGCGCTGATCGATGCAGGTGACGCCGAATCCGTGGCCGCTGCGGCCTGGCAGCAGGTGGGACGCGGTCGGCCCGCCAAGCGTTACCGGCTGACCGCGAACGGCCGGGCCAAGCTCGACCATTCCTACGACGACCTGGCGTCCGCCGCCATGCGGCAGTTGCGGGAGATCGGCGGCGAGGAAGCGGTTCGGACGTTTGCGCGGCGGCGTATCGACTCGATCTTGGCCGGCGTCGAGGCGGCCGACGGCGCCGACGACGCCGCAGTGGAGGCGGCCGCCGAGCGGGTCGCCGGCGCGCTGACCAAAGCCGGCTATGTTGCCACCACCACCCGGGTCGGCGGGCCGATCCACGGGGTGCAGATCTGCCAGCATCACTGCCCGGTATCGCATGTCGCCGAGGAGTTCCCCGAGCTGTGCGAAACCGAGCAGCAGGCCATGGCCGAGGTTCTCGGAACCCATGTGCAAAGGCTGGCGACCATCGTCAACGGTGACTGCGCCTGCACCACCCACGTACCACTGACACCGGCGCCCAGCCCGCGTCGCGACACCACGAGCATCAAAGGAGCATCCGCATGACACTCACGCCAGAGTCCACGAAGGCTCCGGCCGAGCCGCTGACCCAGGAAGAAGCGATCGCCTCCCTGGGCAGGTACGGCTACGGCTGGGCGGACTCCGACGTCGCGGGCGCCAGCGCACAGCGCGGGCTGTCCGAGGCGGTGGTCCGTGACATCTCCGCGAAGAAGAACGAGCCCGAATGGATGCTGCAGAACCGGCTGAAGGCGCTGCGCATCTTCGAGCGCAAGCCCATGCCGAAGTGGGGTTCCAACCTTGAGGGCATCGATTTCGACAACATCAAGTACTTCGTGCGGTCTACCGAAAAGCAGGCCGCGAGTTGGGATGATTTGCCAGAGGATATTCGCAATACCTACGACAAGCTTGGAATTCCGGAAGCTGAGAAGCAAAGACTAGTTGCTGGAGTAGCCGCACAATACGAGAGCGAGGTTGTTTACCACCAGATCAGAGAGGATTTAGAGGCTCAGGGAGTCATATTCTTAGACACTGATACTGGTTTGCGGGAACATCCGGAAATCTTCAAGCAGTACTTCGGAACTGTAATTCCAGCCGGCGATAATAAGTTCTCTGCGCTGAACACAGCTGTGTGGAGTGGCGGGTCGTTTATTTACGTCCCGCCGGGCGTGCACGTCGACATCCCGCTGCAGGCCTACTTCCGAATCAACACCGAGAACATGGGGCAGTTCGAACGGACGCTGATCATCGCCGACGAAGGCGCTTACGTGCACTATGTCGAGGGCTGCCTACCCGCTGGTGAGCTCATCACGACCGCCGACGGGGACCTGCGGCCCATCGAATCGATCCGCGTCGGCGACTCTGTCACGGGCCACGACGGACGAGCGCACCGCGTCACCGCCGTGCAGGTGCGCGACCTCAACGGCGAGCTGTTCACCTTCACGCCGATGTCGCCCGCCAACAGATTCTCCGTCACGGCGGAGCATCCGTTGCTTGTCATTCCGCGTGATGAAGTGCGTGTCGCCCGCAAGGAGCGCAACGGGTGGAAGGCGGAAGTCAACAGCGCCAAGCTCCGTAGTGCCGAGCCGCGATGGATCGCGGCCACGGATGTAGCCGAGGGTGACTTCCTGATCTACCCCAAGCCGAAGCCGATCCCACACAAGACGGTGCTGCCGCTCGAGTTCGCGCGGCTCGCGGGCTACTACCTGGCCGAAGGCCACGCGTGCCTCACCAATAACTGTGAGTCGCTGATCTTCTCGTTCCACAGCGACGAGTTCGAGTACGTCGAGGACGTGCGGCAAGCATGCAAGTCGCTGTACGAGAAGTCGGGCTCGGTGTTGATCGAGGAGCACAAGCATTCGGCGCGCGTCACCGTCTACACGAAGGCGGGCTATGCCGCGATGCGCGACAACGTGGGGGTCGGATCGTCAAACAAGAAGCTGTCGGATCTGTTGATGCGCCAGGACGAGACGTTCCTGCGCGAGCTGGTCGACGCCTACGTGAATGGCGACGGCAATGTGATCCGGCGCGGGGGTGCGCTGTGGAAGCGGGTACACACCACATCACGCGTCTGGGCCTTCCAGCTACAGTCCATCCTGGCGCGGCTGGGTCACTACGCAACGGTCGAGCTGCGCAGGCCGGCAGGTCCGGTTGTGATCCAGGGCCGCAACGTGATTCGCAAGGACCTCTACCAGGTCCAGTGGACAGAAGGCGGCGGCGGCCCTAAGCAGGCCCGCGACTGCGGCGACTACTTCGCTGTCCCGATCAAGAAACGAACGGTCCGGGAGGCACACGAGCCTGTCTACAACCTGGACGTCGAGGCGCCCGACAGCTACCTCGCTTACGGATTCGCGGTACACAACTGCACTGCGCCGATCTACAAGTCGGACTCACTGCACTCGGCGGTGGTGGAGATCATCGTGAAACCGCATGCGCGCGTGCGTTACACCACCATCCAGAACTGGTCGAACAACGTCTACAACCTGGTCACCAAACGGGCCCGCGCTGAAGCCGGCGCGACGATGGAGTGGATCGACGGCAACATCGGGTCCAAGGTGACCATGAAGTACCCGGCGGTCTGGATGACCGGTGAGCACGCCAAGGGTGAGGTGCTTTCGGTGGCGTTCGCCGGCGAAGACCAGCACCAGGACACCGGCGCCAAGATGCTGCATCTGGCGCCGAACACGTCGAGCAACATCGTGTCCAAGTCGGTGGCACGCGGCGGCGGCCGCACGTCCTACCGCGGCCTGGTCCAGGTGAACAAGGGTGCGCATGGCTCTAAGTCGAGCGTGAAATGCGATGCGCTGCTGGTCGATACGATCAGCCGCAGCGACACCTACCCGTACGTCGACATCCGCGAGGACGACGTCACGATGGGCCACGAGGCCACCGTGTCGAAGGTCAGCGAGAACCAGCTGTTCTACTTGATGAGTCGCGGGCTGACCGAGGACGAGGCGATGGCGATGGTGGTGCGCGGCTTCGTCGAGCCGATCGCCAAGGAACTGCCCATGGAATACGCGCTTGAGCTCAACCGGCTGATCGAGCTGCAGATGGAGGGCGCGGTCGGATGACGGCTCAGGACCTGACCGCATCCGTCGAGGGGTCTCGGATCACCGCACTGAACAAAGGAGAGCTGTTCGCCTCCTTCGACGTCGACGCTTTCGAAGTTCCGCACGGCCGCGACGAGCTCTGGCGGTTCACCCCGCTGCGGCGGCTGCGCGGCCTGCACGACGGCTCGGCCAAGGCCACCGGGAGCGCCCAAATCACGGTCGGCGAACAACCCGGGGTGCGCGTCGAAACCGTGCGCCGCGGCGACGAGCGGCTCGGGCAGGGCGGCGTTCCAGCCGACCGGGTTGCCGCCCAGGCGTTTTCGTCGTTCAACTCGGCGACGCTGGTTACCGTCGGACGCGACACGCAGATCGCCGAGCCGGTGAACGTCGTAGTCACCGGTCCCGGCGAGGGTGCGATGGCCTACGGGCATTTACAGATCCGGGTCGACGAGCTCGGCGAGGCGGTCGTGGTGATCGATCACCGGGGGAGCGGAACCTACGCCGACAACGTCGAATTCGTCGTCGACGACGCGGCCCGGCTCACCGTCGTGTGGATCGCCGACTGGGCCGACGACATGGTGCACCTCAGCGCCCACCACGCCCGCCTCGGCAAGGACGCCGTACTGCGCCATGTCACCGTCACGCTGGGAGGCGAGCTGGTCCGAATGTCGGCCAACCTGCGGTTCGCGGCAACCGGCGGCGACGCCGAACTGCTGGGCCTATACTTCGCCGACGACGGCCAGCACCTGGAATCGCGGCTGCTGGTCGACCACGCTCACCCCAACTGCAAATCGAATGTGCTGTATAAGGGTGCGCTGCAAGGAGATCCGGACTCGTCGCTGCCCGACGCGCACACCGTCTGGATTGGCGACGTGCTGATCCGCGCCGAAGCCATCGGAACCGACACCTTCGAGGTGAACCGCAACCTGGTGCTCACCGACGGCGCGCGTGCCGACTCGGTGCCCAACTTGGAGATCGAGACCGGCGAGATCGTCGGCGCCGGACACGCCAGTGCCACCGGACGTTTCGACGACGAGCAGCTCTTCTATCTCCGCTCTCGCGGTATCCCCGAAGAGCAGGCCCGCCGGCTGGTGGTCCGCGGCTTCTTCGGGGAGATCATCTCCAAGATCGCGGTCCCCGAGATACGCGACCGCCTGACCGCAGCCATCGAACACGAACTAGCCATCACAGAATCAAAGGCAACGGAATCGAGATCACTAGCCTCATGACGACTTTGGAAGTCAAGGACCTGCACGTCAGCGTTGAGAACCCCAACGCCGCCGACACCGAACGCGAGATTCCGATCCTCAACGGCGTCGACCTGACCGTGAAATCCGGTGAGACACATGCGTTGATGGGCCCCAACGGCTCCGGCAAGTCCACGCTGTCGTATGCCATCGCCGGTCACCCGAAGTATCGGGTGACGTCGGGATCCATCACGTTGGATGGTGCCGACGTCCTAGAGATGAGCATCGACGAGCGCGCGCGTGCCGGACTGTTTCTGGCCATGCAGTACCCCGTCGAGGTGCCTGGCGTCTCGGTGTCGAACTTCCTGCGCTCGGCGGCGACCGCCATCCGCGGCGAGGCACCGAAGCTGCGGCACTGGGTCAAAGAGGTCAAGGCCGCGATGTCGGCCCTCGACATCGACCCGGCGTTCGCCGACCGCAACGTCAACGAAGGGTTTTCCGGCGGCGAGAAGAAGCGCCACGAGATCCTGCAGCTGGAGCTGCTCAAGCCCAAGATCGCCATCCTCGACGAAACCGACTCCGGTTTGGACGTTGACGCGTTGCGAGTGGTCAGCGAGGGGGTGAACCGCTACGCGCAATCCGAGCACGGCGGCATCCTGTTGATCACGCATTACACCCGCATCCTGCGCTACATCCATCCGGAGTACGTCCACGTGTTCGTCGGGGGCCGCATCGCCGAATCCGGCGGTTCAGAGCTCGCCGACGAACTCGAGCAGAACGGCTACGTACGCTTCACCCAAGCGGCCGCGGGGGCGGGACCATGACTGTCTCATTAGGCCGTCGGTCGCCACTAATAGACGTTGCGGCGATCCGCGCCGATTTCCCCATTCTCAAGCGCGTGATGCGCGGCGGAAATCAGCTGGCGTACCTGGATTCCGGTGCGACGTCGCAGCGACCGTTGCAGGTGCTCGACGCGGAGCGCGACTTTCTCGTCACGTCCAACGGCGCGGTGCACCGTGGCGCGCACCAGCTGATGGAAGAGGCGACCGACGCCTACGAGCAGGGCCGTGCGGACATCGCGGCGTTCGTCGGCGCCGACGCGGACGAGCTGGTATTCACCAAGAACGCCACGGAGTCGCTCAACTTGGTGTCATATGTGTTGGGCGACAAGCGGTTCGAGGGTGCCGTCGGACCCGGTGAGGTCATTGTCACCACCGAGCTGGAGCACCACGCCAACCTGGTCCCGTGGCAGGAGCTCGCCCGGCGTACTGGGGCCACGCTGCGCTGGTATGGCGTCACCGACGAAGGTCGTATCGATCTTGATTCGCTCGAGCTGGACGAACGCGTCAAAGTCGTTGCGTTCACCCATCACTCCAATGTGACGGGCGCCCTGGCGCCGGTAACAGAACTGGTTTCCCGAGCCAAAGCCGCTGGCGCGCTGACCGTCCTGGACGCCTGCCAGTCGGTCCCGCACCAGCCGGTCGACCTGCACGACTTGGGCGTCGACTTCGCCGCGTTCTCCGGACATAAAATGCTGGGCCCCAACGGGATCGGCGTGCTGTACGGCCGCCGTGAGCTGCTAGCACAGATGCCACCGTTCCTCACCGGTGGATCGATGATCGAGACCGTGACCATGGCAGCCAGCACCTACGCGTCGGCCCCGCAGCGATTCGAGGCAGGAACCCCGATGACCTCCCAGGTGGTCGGGTTGGCCGCCGCCGCACGCTATCTCGGCGGGATTGGCATGGACGCTGTCGAAGCACACGAACGCGAGCTCGTTGCCGCGGCCATCGAGGGCCTGTCCGGTATCGACGGCGTCCGGATCATCGGGCCCACATCAATGGAAAACCGCGGCTCGCCGGTGGCATTCGTCGTCGACGGCGTGCACGCGCACGACGTGGGGCAGGTGCTCGACGACGACGGCGTCGCCGTGCGGGTCGGGCACCACTGCGCATTGCCACTGCACCGCAGGTTCGGGCTGGCGGCCACCGCGCGCGCGTCGTTCGCGGTGTACAACACCGTAGGCGAGGTCGATCGGTTGGTCGCCGGTGTGCGACGGGCGCTGGACTTCTTTGGGAGATCCTGAATTTGCGACTCGAGCAGATCTACCAGGACGTGATCCTGGACCACTACAAGCACCCGCAGCACCGCGGGCTGCGTGAGCCATTCGGCGCGCAGGTCTTCCACGTCAACCCGATCTGCGGCGACGAGGTCACCCTGCGGGTCGCCTTGTCGGACGACGGCGAAATCGTCGCAGACGTTTCCTACGACGGCCAGGGCTGTTCGATCAGTCAGGCGTCGACCTCCGTGCTCACCGAGCAGGTGATCGGCCGGAGCGTGCCCGAGGCGTTGCAGATCATTTCGGCGTTTACTGAAATGGTGTCCTCGCGCGGCACCGTTGCGGGGGACGAGGATGTGCTGGGCGACGGGGTCGCGTTCGCCGGGGTGGCCAAGTACCCGGCTCGGGTGAAATGCGCGTTGCTCGGCTGGATGGCTTTTAAGGATGCGCTGGCTCAGGCCAGCGCTGCTGTCGAGGAGGTTACCGATGAGCGAGACGACCGCGCCGGATGAAGAATTGCTCGCCGACGTCGAGGAGGCGATGCGCGACGTCGTCGACCCGGAGCTGGGGATCAACGTCGTCGATCTGGGACTGGTCTACGGCCTCGACCTGGAAGAGGGCGACGAGGGAACCGTCGCGCTGATCGACATGACCCTGACATCTGCGGCGTGCCCGCTCACCGATGTCATTGAGGACCAGTCGCGCAGCGCGTTGGTCGGCAGCGGTCTGGTCAACGACATCCGCATCAACTGGGTCTGGAACCCGCCGTGGGGCCCGGACAAGATTACCGATGACGGGCGTGAGCAACTCCGCGCGCTCGGTTTCACCGTCTGATCGGGAAGCCCCGTCAGAACGCGTCCTCGGAGACGCGCATGATCTCGTCGTCAATGGATTCGATTACGGTGCGCACTCCGCTCAGTTTCGGCAGCATGTTTTTGGCGAAGAACGACGCGACCGCAATCTTGCCTTGGTAAAACGACTCGTCGCTCTTCGAGGGCTCATTCGCCAAAGCGGCGCGGGCGACATTGGCTTGAACCAGCAGTCGCCAGCCGATGAGCAGGTCGCCAACGGCCAGCAGGTATCGCACCGATCCGAGCCCCACCTTGTAGATGTCGGTGGAATTTTGCGCGGCGGACATCAGGTATCCGGTTAGCGCGCCGGTCATCGCCGTGAAATCGTCGAGTGCGGTTTGTAGCAACTCGGCTTGTGGCTTCAGCGATTCATCGATGTTTTCGATGGTGTGACTGATCTGAGTCAGCACATGCTGCAGTGCCTGGCCGTGGTCGCGCACGATCTTGCGGAAGAAGAAGTCCAGCGCCTGGATGGCAGTGGTGCCCTCGTACAGCGAATCGATCTTGGCGTCGCGGATGTACTGCTCAATGGGATAGTCGACCAAGAAACCCGAGCCACCCAGGGTCTGCAGCGACTCGGTCAGGATTTCGTAGGCCCGTTCCGAGCCCACCCCTTTGACGATCGGCAGCAGCAGATCGTCGACGCGGTGCGCCATATCGTGATCCGCGCCCGAAACACGTTGGGCCACATCGTCATCCTGATGTGCGGCGGCATACAGATACAGCGCCCGCAGACCCTCGGCGTAGGCTTTCTGGGTCATCAGGCTGCGACGCACGTCGGGATGACGCATGATCGTGACCCGCGGCGCGGTCTTGTCGGTCATCTGGGTCAGATCCGCACCCTGTATCCGCTCCTTGGCATAGGCCAGCGCGTTCAGATAGCCCGTGGACAGGGTGCCCGCGGACTTGACGCCGATCGTCATGCGGGCGTGCTCGATGATGGTGAACATCTGCGCGATCCCGTTGTGCACACCACCGACCAGGTAACCAACGGCCGGCACATCGGTTGCGCCGAAAGTCAATTCACACGTGGGGGAGGACTTCAGGCCCATTTTGTGCTCAAGCCCGGTGACGTAGACCCCGTTGCGCGGCCCGAGTTCTAAAGTCTCGGGGTCGAAGAGAAAGTTGGGTACGTAGAACAGACTCAAGCCCTTGGTACCCGGACCGGCGCCCTCGGGGCGGGCCAACACGAGATGGAAGATGTTCTCGCAGGTTTCGCCGACGTCTCCGCCGGAGATGAACCGCTTGACGCCCTCGATATGCCAGGTGCCATCGGGTTGTTCAATGGCCTTTGCGCGGGCCGCACCCACATCGGAGCCCGCATCGGGTTCGGTGAGCACCATGGTGGATTGCCAGCCACGCTCTATACCCTTGGCCGCCCACTGGCGCTGCTGTTCGTCGCCCTCAATGAAGAGCGCATGGGCCATCACCGGTCCCAAGAGGTAGAAGCACGCAGACGGATTGGCGCAAAAGATCATTTCGTTGACGGCCCAGGTGAGGGGCGGCGGCGCGGCCATGCCACCGATCTCTTCGGCCAGACCCAGCCGCCACCACTCCGCGTCCTTGATCGCTTGCACCGTCTTGACCAGTTCGTCCGGCACGCTGATCGAGTGAGTGGCGGGGTCGAACACCGGTGGATTGCGGTCGGCGAAGGCGAACGATTCGGCGATCGGGCCTTCGGCCAAGCGAGCGGCCTCGGACAGGATGGTGCGGGCGGTGTCGGCATCCAGATCGCTGTACCGGCCCGTACCGAGGACGGCGCCTACATCAAGAACTTCGAACAGGTTGAATTCGAGATCGCGGACGTTGGCGATGTAGTGCCCCAATTCGATTCCCTTCAACCTCGGCTGATCGGCTTTTGATCGGGAACAGTCTCGCCGAGTGGAGAAAATGTACGCAACCGTAGGTAGGGCTGCTACTACGTGCCGTTCGCGCCGTTTATGCCGAACAGCAGCCCGCGCTGGCCGCCGGTGCCGGGCGTGTTAAGAAGACCGAAGGCGTCGCCTCCGTCACCGCCGTTGCCGATCAACAGCGCATTGCCGCCGTTGCCGCCATCGCCGATCACCGTCCCGCCGTCGCCACCGGCCCCGCCGTTACCGATCAATCCGGCCTGGCCGCCGATCCCGCCGTTACTGGTCGTTCCGCCGTCGCCGCCGTCACCGCCGCTGCCGTACAGGAACCCGCCGTTGCCGCCACTCCCGCCGTTGCCGAAGGAGAGGGAATTCCCGCCCGCGCCTCCGTCGCCTAGTAACCAGGCCCGACCACCCGCAGCGCCCCCGGCGGGGCCGGCGCCGCCGACGCCGCCATTGCCGTAAAGGAATCCGCCGTTTCCGCCGACGCCGCCGACTCCCCCGGGAGCGCCGGCGCCGCCGGCGCCGCCCGCGCCGAACAACAAGGCAGAGCCACCGATGCCTCCGGAGCTGCCGATGCCGCCGACACCACCGTTGCCGTACAGCCACCCGCCAGCGCCGCCATTACCGCCGCCCGCGCCCGCTCCGCCATTGCCGCCGTTCCCGCCATTGCCGAGCAATCCGGCGGCCCCGCCGCTGCCGCCGGCCACCCCCATGGCGGATTGCGAGAAGCCGTTGCCGCCATTGCCGAACAGGATCCCGCCGGCCTGGCCGTTCGGGCTCGCCGCGGTGCCATCGGCTCCGTTACCGATAAACGGACGGTTGAACAGCGCTAGCGCGGGCGCATTGATAAAGTCCGCGATCGGCTGGAAGGCACCGAAGTTGGTGGCCTCCGCGGCGGCGTACGCCTGGGCGCCGCCGGAGAGGCTTCGCACGAAGTCGCTGTGAAACGCCGCGACCTGAGCGCTCGCCACCTGAAAACTTTGGCCGTGTGCGGCGAAGAACGCCGCGACGGCGGCCGACACCTCATCGGCGCCCGCGGCCGCCACCGCGGTCGTCTGGGCCGCCGCCGCCGAATTAGCCTCGCTAAGCATCGAACCGACGCGAGCCAAGTTCTGGGCCGCACCCGATAACAGCTCCGTATTGGCAACCACGAACGACATCCCGTACCTCCCCTGTGAAGCGTCAGCGACGGAATGAATCTTATCGTGATTCGTCAGCAATAGTTACCCATTCGTCACCCGTTTCAGGATGAGTTGCGCAAACCGGCGCGGAAATCAATTTGCGTTGTGCCAGTGACCAATTCAATCGCATACCGCAATGCAAACGAGATATTTGGCGGTCGCTGCATCCCTAGACTCGGTTCATCCTGACGCACTCCCACCCCTGTCGTGAGGCCGCCGGAATGACTTTGACCGCTTTCGAAGTGACTGCTCCAGAGGCTACTTTCGACCGCGCTCCAAGAACGATCTCCCAACCGTTGAGCTGGCGGGCCGCGCTGTGGTCAGTGGTGTCGGTGCGCTGGGCGGCGGTCGCGCTGGCGCTGTTCCTAGCTGGCCTGGCGGCGCAGGGCAGCGGCGCGCCCGAGTCGGTGTGGTGGACGCTGTATCTGGCTTGCTACCTCGCGGGTGGGTGGGGTTCGGCGTGGGCCGGCGCACAAGCGTTGCGGAACAAGGCCCTTGACGTCGACCTGCTCATGATCGTCGCCGCGATCGGCGCGGTCGCGATCGGACAGATCTTCGACGGCGCGCTACTGATCGTAATTTTCGCGACGTCTGGCGCGCTCGACGACGTTGCCACCAAACACACCGCAGACTCGGTCAAAGGGTTGTTGGACCTCGCGCCCGATTGGGCCGTGGTGATCGAAGGCGACGGCAACGAGCGCGCGGTGCCGGCCAGTGAGCTGGTGATCGGTGACCGGGTGGTGATACGACCCGGAGAGCGGATACCCGCCGATGGGGTGGTGATATCGGGCTCCTCTGACGTCGACCAATGCTCGATCACCGGCGAATCGATGCCGATGACCAAGGACAGTGGTGACGAGGTGTTTGCGGGCACCGTGAACGGATCAGGGGTGCTGCAGCTGGTGGTCACCCGTGACCCGTCACAGACCGTGGTCGCCCGCATTGTCGAACTGGTGGCCAAAGCGTCGGCGACCAAGGCCAAGACCCAGCTGTTCATCGAGAAGATCGAGCAGCGCTACTCCGTTGGCGTGGTGGCCGCCACGCTTGCTCTTGTCACCATCCCGTTGCTGATGGGCGCCCCGTTGCAGCCAACATTGTTGCGCGCCATGACTTTTATGATTGTGGCGTCGCCGTGCGCCGTGGTGCTGGCCACCATGCCGCCGCTGCTTTCGGCGATCGCCAACGCGGGCCGGCACGGGGTATTGGTCAAGTCCGCGGTGGTGGTCGAGCGCCTCGCTGACACCAGCATTGTCGCGCTGGACAAGACCGGCACGCTGACTTGCGGCATCCCGCAACTGACGACCGTGGAGCCGCTGAAGCCTGAGGCGCTCGGCGTCGCTGGATTGCTCCAATTGGCCGCTGCCGCAGAGCAATCCAGTGAACATCCGCTTGGGCGGGCCATCGTCGACGAAGCTCGCAGCCGAGGCATCGCCGTCCCAGCGGCCGAGGACTTCCGCGCTCTGCCGGGCCGGGGGGTACGTGCCACCGTGGGGCGTGATTTTGTCGAGGTCTGCAGCCCACACGGCTACCGAGGCGCGCCGGTGCCCGAACTGGCGCCGATCCTCGAGGCCGGTGCAACCGCGGCGATCGTCCTACTGAATGGTGTCGCGGTTGGCGTACTCGGACTCACCGATCAGGTTCGACCCGACGCCGCCGAGTCCGTCGCGTCGCTGACCGCGTTGACCGCGGCGCCGCCGGTGCTGTTAACCGGAGACAACGGGCGCGCGGCCCGACGGGTTGCCCAGCACGCCGGGATCACCGACGTACGCGCGGCATTGCTGCCGGAACAGAAAGTCGAAGCGGTCCGCGGTCTGCAGGCCGTTGGTCACCGGGTGCTCGTCGTCGGCGACGGCGTCAACGACGCCCCCGCGATGGCCGCGGCACGTACGTCGATGGCCATGGGCGCCGGAGCCGACCTCACCCTGCAGACCGCCGACGGTGTCACCGTGCGCGACGAACTGCACACCATCCCGACGATGATTGGGCTGGCCCGGCAGGCTCGCCGGGTCGTGACCGCCAACCTGGCCATTGCGGCTACCTTCATCACGGTCCTGGTGTTGTGGGATCTGTTTGGCCACCTGCCGCTGCCGCTTGGTGTGGCCGGCCACGAAGGATCCACGGTGCTGGTGGCCCTCAACGGCATGCGTCTGTTGACCAACCGGTCGTGGCGGGCCGCGGCCCATTCTTGTCGGGGCACGTGCGCTGAGGGCTGAAACTCGGGCGTTTCCGCAAGCCCGGACGTAGGCTCCCACCCGTGGCTACTCGGGACCTGACGGCGGCGGTTTTCAAGCAAACCATCGACGCCAACGACAACGTGCTCGTCTATTTCTGGGCACCGTTGTGCGGGCCGTGTGACTTGTTCACGCCGACCTACGCGAACTCGTCGAACAAACACTTCGACATCGTGCATGCCAAGGTCAACTACGAAACCGAGAAGGACCTGGTCGAGATGGCTAAGGTCCAGTATCTGCCGACATTGATGGCCTTCAAAAAGGGCAAGCTGGTGTTCAAGCAAGCCGGCATTGCCAATCCCGCGGTCATGGACAACCTGGTGCGGCAGCTTCGGACATACAAATTCAAGGTCGAATCTCCGGCAGGTCAGCGGGGCCTGCTGTGAATATGCGGGAACAAGAACGGCGCTGCGCGGCGTTAGGGGTGGCGTGACTACCCAAGACCTGACTGCTGCGCAGTTCAATGAAACCGTCAACGACAATGACATGGTGCTCGTCGATTTCTGGGCATCCTGGTGTGGCCCGTGTAAGGCCTTCGCGCCGACGTTCCAGGCTTCCTCGGAGAAGCACCCCGACGTTGTGTTCGCCAAGGTGGACACCGAAGCCGAGCAAGAGCTAGCCGCGGCCGCACAGATCCGGTCCATCCCCACGCTGATGGCATTCAAGAAGGGCAAGCTGTTGTTCAACCAGGCCGGAGCGCTGCCGGCAGCGGCTCTCGAGGATCTGGTCCAGCAGCTCAAGGCATACGACGTACCAGAAGATGCGGCGGCACCTGCCACCTAAGGCCATCCGTAGCGGTTGGGCTACCTTGCATGGGTGAGTTTGGTCCTTGTTGAAAACCCTCGGCCCGAGATTGCGCTGATCACCCTCAACCGGCCCGAGCGGATGAATTCGATGGCTTTCGACGTCATGGTGCCGCTCAAAGAGGCCCTCGAGAAGGTCACCTACGACAACTCCGTGCGCGTGGTTGTGCTGACCGGGGCGGGTCGAGGGTTCTCCTCGGGCGCAGATCACAAGTCTGCGGGCACCGTGCCTCACGTCGAGGATTTGACCCGCCCGACTTACGCGCTGCGTTCCATGGAGTTGCTCGACGACGTCATCTTGACGTTGCGCCGGTTGCACCAACCGGTGATCGCCGCGGTGAACGGCCCGGCGATCGGCGGTGGGCTGTGCCTGGCGCTGGCCGCAGACATCAGGGTGGCCTCGACCACCGCTTACTTTCGCGCCGCCGGCATCAACAACGGATTGACCTCCAGCGAACTGGGGCTGAGCTACCTGCTGCCCAGGGCCATCGGATCGTCGCGTGCGTTCGAGATCATGCTGACCGGTCGGGACGTCAGTGCCGAGGAAGCCGAACGGATCGGGTTGGTGTCGTGTCAGGTGCCGGAAGGCCAGCTGCTGGACACCTGCTATGCCATCGCCGCCCGGATGGCGGCGTTCTCGCGACCGGGAATTGAGTTGACCAAACGCACGCTGTGGGGTGGACTAGACGCCGCCAGCTTGGAAGGGCATATGCAGGCCGAGGGCCTGGGACAGCTTTTCGTTCGTCTGCTCACCGCCAACTTCGAAGAAGCGGTTGCCGCGCGCGCAGAGCGGCGGCCACCGGTTTTCACAGACGACAAATAGCCACCAGGGAGCAAATGTGATCACTGCCACGGACCTCGAGGTCCGCGCTGGTGCGCGCATTCTGCTCTCACCCGATGGCCCCGACCTTCGCGTGCAACCCGGTGATCGGATCGGGCTGGTCGGACGCAACGGTGCGGGCAAGACCACAACGCTGCGCATCCTGGCAGGCGAGAGCCAACCCTATGCCGGGTCGGTCGCCCGCAGCGGCGAAATCGGTTATCTGCCACAGGATCCCAAAGAGGGCGATCTCGACATCCTGGCTCGCGACCGGGTGCTGTCGGCGCGCGGACTCGACGTATTGCTCACCGATCTGGAGAAGCAGCAGGCGCTGATGGCCGAGGTGGCCGACGACGACGCGCGCGACCGCGCGATTCGTCGCTACGGGCAGCTCGAGGAGCGGTTTGTCGCGTTGGGTGGCTACGGCGCGGAAAGCGAGGCGGGCCGCATCTGCGCGAGTCTCGGGCTGCCCGAACGGGTGTTGACCCAGCAGCTGCGCACCCTGTCCGGTGGTCAGCGCCGCCGGGTGGAGCTGGCGCGCATTCTCTTCGCGGCTTCCGACACCGGTGCGGGCTCATCCACCACGCTGCTGCTCGACGAGCCGACCAATCACCTCGACGCCGATTCGCTTGGCTGGCTGCGGGATTTCCTGCGGACGCATACCGGCGGGCTGGTAATGATCAGCCACAACGTGGACCTGATCGCCGATGTCGTTAACCGAGTGTGGTTCCTAGATGCGGTGCGAGGCGAGGTCGATGTCTACAACATGGGCTGGCAGAAGTATCTCGACGCCCGTGCCACCGACGAGCAGCGGCGCCGTCGGGAACGCGCCAACGCCGAACGCAAGGCCGCCGCGCTGCGCACCCAGGCCGCCAAGCTGGGCGCCAAGGCCACCAAAGCCGTTGCGGCCCAAAACATGTTGCGTCGTGCCGATCGGATGATGGCTGCGCTCGATGCAGAGCGCGTCGCCGACAAGGTGGCCCGGATCAAATTCCCCACCCCGGCCGCGTGCGGCCGCACTCCGTTAGTGGCCAAGGGGCTGAGCAAGACGTATGGATCGCTTGAGGTATTCACCGGCGTCGATCTGGCCATCGACCGCGGCTCTCGGGTTGTCGTGCTGGGACTCAACGGTGCCGGCAAGACAACCCTGCTGCGATTGCTGGCCGGCGTCGAGCAACCCGATGCCGGCGCGTTAGAGCCGGGACACGGATTGCGGATCGGCTACTTCGCGCAGGAACACGACACCCTCGACAACGAAGACACGGTCTGGCAGAACATCCGCCACGCCGCACCCGAATCCGGTGAACAGGAGCTGCGCGGTCTGTTGGGGGCATTCATGTTCAGCGGCCCACAGCTGGACCAACCGGCGGGCACGCTGTCCGGCGGAGAGAAGACCCGTCTCGCGCTGGCCGGCCTGGTGGCGTCCACCGCCAACGTGTTGCTGCTCGACGAACCGACCAACAATCTCGACCCGGCGTCGCGTGAGCAAGTGCTCGACGCGCTGCGCAGCTATCAAGGCGCGGTGGTCCTGGTGACCCACGACCCCGGGGCCGCCGAGGCGCTGGACCCGCAGCGCGTCGTGCTGTTGCCTGACGGCACCGAGGACTATTGGTCCGACGAGTATCGGGATCTCATCGAGCTGGCCTGAGCAACCGCAAGCGTTTTCGCCCAATCCGGCCCGCTGGCGGCAGCAAGTTCTTACGCTAGGTGCTCGGGGATCGACGGCATGGGTGGAGGTAGCGATGCGGAAGTCAAAGAAGACCCGCGAGCAGTTATTGAACGAGTTGCGCAACGCCTACGAGGGTGGGGCCAGCATCCGCAATCTGGCTGCCACCACCGGCCGGTCCTACGGATCCGTCCACAGCATGCTGCGGGAGTCCGGTACCACCATGCGTAGCCGGGGCGGCCCCAATCACCGCGCCCGGTCGCGATAGGTGAATTTAGTTGCGGCGCACCGAGTTTTCCACCAGATCGAGGACCGCGGACAGCCGTTGCAGGTTTTCTCCGGACGCCAGCCGGGCCACCAATCCGTCGAGCACCAGGTCCAGGTAACACTGCAACACGTCGCCCGGGACGTCGTCGCGCACCCGGTTGGCCTCCTTCTGCCGGCGGAGGCGGTCCGTCGTCGCCGCGGCCAGTTCCGCGGAGCGCTCCGCCCAGCCGCGGCTGAACTCGGGGTCGTTGCGCAGCTTGCGCGCGATCTCCAACCGGGTGGCCAGCCAATCGAATTGGTCTGGGGCGGCCAGCATGTCGCGCATCACCTGGATGAGGCCCTCGCGGGACGCGACGTCGGCCATCCGCTCGGCGTCCTCGCGCGCCAGCGCAAAGAACAGCGCGTCCTTGTCGCGAAAGTGGTGGAAGATCGCACCGCGCGACAACCCGATCGCCTGTTCCAGACGCCGGACGGTGGCTTTGTCGTAACCGTACTCGGCGAAACAGCGGCGAGCGCCGTCGAGGATCTGACGGCGGCGAGCCGCCAGATGATCCTCGCTGACCTTGGGCACGAGCGACCGGCTTAGTTGGGGTTAGCCCGACTTGAGCATGTTGCGCAGCACATACTGCAGGATGCCGCCATTGCGGTAGTAGTCCGCCTCACCAGGGGTGTCAATGCGCACCACGGCGTCGAACTCGGTCGTGGTACCACCATCCTTGGTGGCGGTGACTTTGACCGTCTTGGGCGTCTTGCCGTCGTTGAGCGCTTCGATGCCGGTGATGTCGAACACCTCTGTGCCGTCCAGCCCTAGGTCCTTGGCCGACTTGCCTGCGGGGAATTGCAGCGGGATCACGCCCATGCCGATCAGATTGGAACGGTGGATGCGCTCGAACGACTCGGCGATCACCGCCCTGACGCCCAGCAGCAATGTGCCCTTGGCCGCCCAGTCCCGCGACGAGCCGGACCCGTATTCCTTACCGCCCAGCACAACCAGCGGAATGTTTTGTGCCGCATAGTTTTGCGCCGCATCGTAGATGAACGCCTGCGGGCCGTCGGGCTGGGTGAAGTCGCGGGTGTAACCACCGGACACGTCATCGAGCAGCATGTTGCGCAGCCGGATGTTGGCGAAGGTGCCGCGAATCATCACCTCGTGGTTGCCGCGCCGCGACCCAAAGGAGTTGTAATCCTTGCGCTGCACGCCATGTTCGTCGAGATACTGCGCCGCCGGAGTGCCCGGCTTGATGGCGCCGGCGGGGGAGATGTGGTCGGTGGTCACCGAGTCGCCGAGCAGCGCCAGCACCCGGGCCCCGGTGATGTCGGCGACCGGCTCGGGATCGGCGGACATGCCCTCGAAGTACGGCGGCTTGCGCACGTACGTCGAATTCTCGTCCCATTCGAAGGTGTTGCCGCTCGGGGTCGGCAGGTTGCGCCAGCGCTCGTCGCCCTTGAAGACGTCGGCGTAGTTCTTGGTGAACATCTCCTGGTTGATCGCCGAGGCGATGGTGTCGGAGACATCCTGCTGCGAGGGCCAGATGTCTTTGAGGTAGACGTCGTTGCCGTCTTTGTCTGTGCCGAGCGGCTGCTTGTCGAAGTCGAAGTCCATGGTCCCCGCCAGCGCGTAGGCGATCACCAGCGGCGGCGACGCCAAGTAGTTCATCTTCACGTCGGGGTTGATGCGGCCTTCGAAGTTCCGGTTGCCCGAAAGTACGGCGGCCACCGAAAGGTCGTTGTCGTTAACCGCCTTCGAGATCTCCTCGGGCAGCGGGCCGGAGTTGCCGATGCAGGTGGTGCAGCCGTAGCCGACCAGATAGAAGCCGAGCTTCTCCAGATACGGCCACAGGCCGGACCTGTCGTAGTAATCGTTGACCACCTGGGAGCCGGGCGCCATCGTCGTTTTCACCCAGGGCTTGGCGGACAGGCCCTTTTCGACGGCATTGCGGGCCAGCAGCGCTGCGCCCAACATCACCTCGGGGTTGGACGTGTTCGTGCACGACGTGATCGCGGCAATCACCACCGCGCCATGGTCGAGTACGAACTCGCCGAGTTCTGGCGCTTTCACCGGTACGGGCTTGCTAACCCGGCCGTCGGCGTTCGCCGCGGCGGAGTGCACGAGCTCGACGTCGTCGTTGGCGAACGTGAGTTGTCCTGGGTCGCTGGCCGGGAACGTTTCCTCGACCACCTCGTCCAGTTTGGAATGCTGGTCGGGCGCTGACCCGTCACCGACGTACGCGCTGATCTGCTCGCGGAACGTGGACTTGGCGTCCGACAACGCGATTCGGTCCTGCGGACGCTTCGGCCCCGCGATCGATGGCACCACGTCGGATAGGTTGAGCTCGAGGTACTCCGAGTACGCGGGCTCGTGCTTGGGGTTGTGCCACATGCCTTGCCGTTTGGCGTAGCTCTCGACCAGCGCCACCTGCGCCGCACTGCGACCGGTGAACCGCAGGTACTTGATGGTTTCGTCGTCGATCGGGAAAATCGCTGCGGTGGAACCGAATTCGGGGCTCATGTTGCCGAGGGTGGCACGGTTGGCCAGCGGCACCTCGGCCACACCCTCGCCATAGAACTCGACGAACTTGCCGACGACGCCGTGCTTGCGCAGCATCTCGGTGACGGTCAGCACGACGTCGGTAGCGGTAACACCGGGCTGAATCTCGCCGGTCAGCTTGAAGCCGACGACACGGGGGATAAGCATCGACACCGGCTGACCAAGCATGGCCGCCTCGGCCTCGATGCCACCGACGCCCCAGCCCAGGACGCCGAGACCGTTGACCATCGTGGTGTGCGAGTCGGTGCCCACACAGGTGTCGGGGTACGCCACCACTGTTCCCCGCGCGTCTGCGCGCTCCATTACCACGCTCGCCAGGTATTCGATGTTGACCTGGTGCACGATGCCGGTGCCCGGCGGCACCACCTTGAAGTCGTCGAACGCGCCCTGCCCCCAACGCAGGAACTGGTAGCGCTCACCGTTGCGCTGGTACTCGATCTCGACGTTGCGCTCGAACGCGTCGGCCCGTCCGAACAGGTCGGCGATCACCGAGTGGTCGATCACCAAGTCTGCGGGCGCCAACGGGTTGACCTTGCTCGGATTGCCACCTAGATCAGCGATGGCCTCACGCATGGTCGCCAAGTCGACGATGCACGGCACGCCGGTGAAGTCCTGCATCACGACTCGGGCGGGCGTGTATTGGATCTCGATGCTGGGCTCCGCCTTGGGATCCCAGTTCGCAATGGCCTCGATGTGATCCCTGGTGATGTTGGCGCCGTCCTCGTTGCGCAACAGGTTTTCGGCAAGGACCTTGAGGCTGTAGGGGAGTTTCTCGGTGTTGGGGACGGCGTCGAGACGGTAGATTTGGTAACTTTTTTCGCCGACCTTGAGGGTGTCACGGGCTCCGAACGAATTCGCCGAATCTTTGCTGGTCACATCAACTCCCGGGATTTAGTTCTCCCGCCGACGGGCCGTGTCGACGGTGCCAACCACTTTAACAGTACGCTTGTCCTGCATTAAGGGGCGGGTGGGATTTTGTCAGTCTTATCTACCGTGCGCGTGTGCTGCGTCCAGATTCAAGCCACGCACACCACCACCGGGATGTCGTGTGCGTGGTGTGAGTGTCGGCGAAAGGGCGCGATAGGCAGCGGGTACGGTGCTTCTAGTTCAGCGGGAGGAGCGACGCGATGTCCGGGCAGGATTCTTTCGGGCTGCCGTTACCTCAGATCATCCCGTTCCTGCCCGCTTACATCCCGCAAGACGTGGACATCACTGCGGTCAAAGCGCAAGTCGCCGCGGTCGGCGTGAGTGCGCCACCGGAGGCTGTGCCCGGGCTACTCGATGTGGTCCAGCAGGCGCGCGCCAAGGGCATCGACCTCAAGATCGTGCTGCTGGACCACAACCCGCCGAACGACACGCCGCTGCGGGATATCTCCACCGTCGTTGGGGCCGACAACCCGGACGCCACCGTGTTGACGTTGAGCCCCAACTATGTCGGCAGCTACAGCACGCATTACCCGCGCGTCACGCTGGAGGCCGGGGAGGACCATTCCAAAACCGGTAACCCGGTGCACTCGGCGCAGAACTTTTTGAATGAGTTGACAACACCCGAGTTTCCCTGGACTGCGTTGACCATTTTTTTGCTGATTGGTGTGCTCGCAGCGGCCGTCGGCACCCGGTTCCTGCAGCTGCGCAGCAGGCAGTCAGCAACATCGGATGACGCCGTGGAAGATGTCGCGGAAGAACCCGTCAAAGACGCTTAACCTGGCCATATCGCTCAATAGCTCTCGGTCTCCTGCTTCCCTCTGGCAAACCATCAAGGTAACCGTTCGGTCACATTAATTGCACGTACCGGGTGCACTTTGTGACATACGTTTCTTTAGCGTCAGATGTGACGTACGGTGCAAATGATGCTTGTGATGCCTTTGGCGCTTTCAGTGACCAACTAGCGCTGTCCGTCCAATTTTGAGCCATAGGAGAACTGAGTCCGAATGAGACGGACCCGCCGTAGCTCCGCTTCGCAAGCGGCCGCCAGATTTGCGCGGCCGGTCATTCCGTCGGTCGTCAGCGTGGCCCTGCTCCTGTGCACTCCTGGCCTGGTTCACGCGGACCCCAGCACGGACGCCATCGCGGTCCTGATCGCCGACGTCGCCAAGGCCAACCAGCGCCTGGAAGACCTGAGCGCCGCCGTTGAGATGGAACAGGAAAGCGTGAATAAGGCGCTCGTCGAGGTGGAGACCGCTCGTGAGCGCGCGGGCGAAGCCCAACGCGAACTCCAGGTCAGTCAGCAGGCGGTCAAGGACGCCAACGAGGCCATTGCCGCGGCGCAACGTCGGTTCAACACGTTTGCCGCCGCCACGTACATGAACGGTCCCTCGGACAGCTACCTGACCGCGAAGAGTCCTGAGGACATCATCGCCGCCGCGACCGCCACTCGAACTCTGACCGCCAGTTCTGCGAGCGTGATGGCCAATTTGCAGCGGGCCAGGACCGAGCAGGTGAACAAGGAATCGGCGGCACGGCTGGCCAAGCAAAAGGCGGACAAGGCCGCCGCCGACGCGACGGCCAGTCAGGACGCGGCGGTGGCGGCGCTCGCCGACACGCAGCGCAAGTTCGACCAGCAGCGTGACGAGGTCAACCGGCTGGCCGCCGAGCGCGACGAGGCGCAAGCCAAACTCCAGGCGGCCCGGCTCGTGGCGTGGTCCTCGGCTGGCGGCCAGGGCGCGCCGCCGTCGGATGGCATGTGGGATTCCGGAGCAGGGCCCGGTGGTGGCCGTCGCTGGGATGGTTGGGACCCCACGTTGCCCATGATTCCCAGCGCCAACATCCCCGGCGACCCGATCGCGGTGATCAACCAGGTGCTGGGGTATTCGGCCACGTCGGCGCAGGTCACTGCCCAAATGGGGCGTAACTTCCTGCAGCAGTTGGGCATCCTCAAACCCACCGACACCGGCATCACCAACGCCCCGACCGGTTCAACCCAAGGACGAATTCCCCGGGTCTATGGGCGGCAAGCCTCCGAATACGTGATCCGTCGCGGGATGGCCCAGATCGGGGTGCCTTACTCGTGGGGTGGGGGGAACGCCGCGGGCCCGAGCAAGGGAATCGACTCCGGGGCCAACATCGTCGGATTCGACTGTTCGGGGCTGGTCTTGTACTCATTTGCCGGGGTAGGCATCAAGCTGCCGCACTACTCGGGTTCGCAGTACAACCTGGGACGCAAGATCCCTACCTCGCAGATGCGCCGCGGCGACGTCATCTTCTACGGCCCGGGCGGCAGCCAACACGTGACGATCTACCTCGGCGACGGCCAGATGCTCGAGGCGCCCGACATCGGTTTGAAGGTCCGTGTTGCCCCGGTGCGCACCAGCGGCATGACGCCCTTTGTGGTCCGCTATATCGAGTACTAGACGAGGATCTATGCGCCACAAGCGATTTCGCCCGGCCAACCTAGCTTGGATCGCCACCTTGGTGACCGGGCTACTGATCGCTGTGGCCGCTCCAGCTGCCGCCGAGCCCGGGCAGTGGGATCCCACCTTGCCGGCAACCGTCAGTGCAGGCGCGCCGGGAGATCCGCTCGCCGTCGCCAACGCTTCGCTGCAAGCCACCGCTCAAGCCACCCAAACCACGATCGATCTGGGCCGGCAATTCCTCAGCGGACTGGGCCTCGGCCCCCCGAGCACTCCCGCCGCCGGCAGTCCCAACACCAGCCCGAGCCGGATTCCGCGGGCCAACGGCAGGCAGGCCATCGAGTACGTGATCCGCCGGGCCGGCTCCCAGATGGGGGTGCCGTACTCGTGGGGCGGCGGCACGCTGGAGGGGCCGAGCAAGGGCGTTGACTCCGGCGCGGGCACCGTCGGCTTCGACTGTTCGGGTCTGATGCGTTACGCGTTCGCCGGCGTCGGCGTCCTGATCCCGCGGTTTTCCGGCGACCAGTACAACGCCGGCAAGCACATTCCGCCCGCGCAGGCCAGGCGCGGTGACCTGATCTTTTACGGCCCAGGCGGCAGTCAGCACGTCACGATGTACCTCGGCAACGGTCAGATGCTGGAGGCGTCCGGAAGTGCCGGCAAAGTCACGATCAGCCCGGTGCGCAAGTCGGGTATGACACCGTTTGTGACCCGGATCATCGACTACTGATCCGGGTCTGATTTGCTGGGCGAGACCGGCGGCGTCGACGGAATCCGACTGGCCTGGAATAGTTGAACGCGGGCACGTCGCTGCCCGGTGACATTTGTCGTGTTGGCAGTCGTGTCCAAATGAGCTGTGGAGGGTTATTGATGACATCAGCAGGTGGCGGTTACTCGGGCCCGGGTGGGCCGGCTCACGAGGCGCCTCCAGGTGGCGCCGACGGGCTGGCCGCCGAGGTACACACGCTGGAGCGGGCCATCTTCGAGGTCAAACGGATCATCGTCGGCCAGGACCAGCTCGTGGAGCGGATGCTGGTAGGTCTGCTGTCCAAGGGTCACGTGTTGCTCGAGGGCGTGCCAGGTGTGGCGAAGACACTGGCGGTGGAGACTTTCGCACGCGTGGTCGGCGGGACGTTTGCCCGCATTCAGTTCACCCCCGACCTGGTGCCTACCGACATCATCGGTACCCGCATCTACCGGCAGGGCAGGGAGGAGTTCGACACCGAACTCGGTCCGGTGGTGGTCAACTTCCTGCTCGCCGACGAGATCAACCGGGCGCCGGCGAAGGTGCAATCGGCGCTGCTGGAAGTGATGCAGGAACGCCACGTGTCCATCGGCGGCAAGACCTTCCCGCTGCCCAATCCGTTCCTGGTGATGGCGACACAGAACCCGATTGAGCACGAGGGCGTCTACCCACTGCCCGAGGCCCAGCGCGACCGGTTCCTGTTCAAGATCAACGTCGGCTATCCGACGGCCGAGGAAGAGCGCGAGATCATCTACCGGATGGGCGTCACCCCACCGCAGGCCAAGCAGATCCTCAACACCGGCGACCTGGTGCGGCTACAGGGGATCGCGGCCAACAACTTCGTCCACCACGCGCTGGTCGACTATGTGGTCCGCGTGGTCTTCGCCACCCGCGCACCCGAGCAGCTCGGGATGAATGACGTCAAGAGCTGGATCGCGTTCGGCGCGTCCCCTCGCGCGTCGCTGGGCATCATCGCCGCCGCACGTTCGCTGGCGCTGGTGCGGGGGCGTGACTACGTGATCCCGCAGGACGTCATCGAAGTCATTCCCGATGTGCTGCGACACCGGTTGGTGCTCACCTACGATGCGCTGGCCGACGAAATCACGCCGGAGATCATCATCAACCGGGTCCTGCAGACGGTCGCCCTCCCGCAGGTGAATGCCGTTCCGCAGCAAGGCCATTCGGTCCCGCCGGTGATGCAGGCGGCGGCCGCGGCTAGCGGCCGGTGACCGAAAGCAAAGCGCCGGCGGTCGTCCACCCGCCGTCGATGCTGCGAGGCGACATCGACGACCCGAAGCTGGCGGCCGCGCTGCGCACCCTCGAGCTGACCATCAAGCAGAAGCTCGACGGTGTTTTGCACGGCGATTACCTCGGCCTGATCCCGGGGCCGGGCTCGGAGCCCGGCGAGTCCCGTCTCTACCAGCCCGGTGACGACGTCCGCCGCATGGACTGGGCGGTCACCGCCCGCACCACCCACCCGCACGTCCGGCAGATGATCGCCGACCGGGAACTGGAGACCTGGCTGGTGGTCGACATGTCGGCCAGCCTGGACTTCGGCACCGCCGTCTGTGAGAAACGAGACCTCGCGGTCGCGGCCGCGGCCGCCATCACCTTCCTCAACAGCGGGGGTGGCAACCGGCTGGGTGCGCTGATCGCAAACGGCGCGACCATGACTCGGGTGCCGGCGCGCACCGGGCGCCAGCATCAGCACACGATGTTGCGCACCATTGCGACCATGCCCAAGGCTCCGCCGGGGGTCCGCGGCGACTTGGCGGTGGCCATCGACGCGCTGCGTCGCCCGGAACGCCGTCGCGGGATGGCCGTGATCATCAGCGATTTCCTGGGCCCGATCAACTGGATGCGGCCGCTTCGCGCGATCGCGGCCCGCCACGAGGTGCTGGCCATCGAGGTGCTCGATCCCCGCGATGTCGAATTGCCCGATATCGGAGATGTGATCCTGCAAGACGCGGAATCCGGGGTGACCCGGGAGTTCACCATCGATGCGCAGCTGCAGACCGATTTCGCCAGGGCCGCCGCGGCTCACCGCGCCGACGTGGCTCGGACTATCCGCGGGTGCGGGGCACCGATACTGACGCTTCGCACCGACCGTGACTGGCTCGCAGACATCGTCCGTTTCGTCGCCTCTCGTCGACGTGGGGCCATGGCGGGGTCGCAGTGACGTTGCCGTTGCTTGGGCCGATGACGCTGTCCGGCTTCGAACACTCATGGTTCTTTCTGTTCCTTTTCGTCGTCGCCGGGCTGGCTGCGCTGTATATCGTGCTGCAGCTCGCGCGACACCGGCGGATGCTGCGTTTCGCGAACATGGAATTGCTGGAGAGCGTGGCGCCCAAGCGGCCCTCGCGCTGGCGGCACATACCGGCGATCCTGCTGGTGCTTGCGTTGGTGCTGTTCACCATCGCGATGGCCGGGCCGACGAACGATGTCCGGATTCCGCGGAATCGGGCGGTGGTGATGCTGGTGATCGACGTGTCGCAGTCGATGCGCGCCACCGATGTCGAACCCAACCGAATGGTCGCCGCGCAGGAGGCCGCTAAGCAGTTCGCCGACGAGTTGACCCCTGGTATCAACCTCGGCTTGATCGCTTACGCGGGCACCGCGACGGTGCTGGTGTCGCCGACAACCAACCGGGAAGCGACGAAAATCGCCCTCGACAAATTGCAATTCGCCGACCGCACCGCCACCGGTGAGGGCATCTTCACCGCCCTGCAGGCCATCGCCACCGTCGGTGCGGTGATCGGTGGCGGCGACACGCCGCCGCCGGCGCGCATCGTGTTGTTCTCCGACGGCAAGGAGACGATGCCGACCAACCCCGACAACCCCAAGGGCGCTTATACCGCCGCCCGCACCGCCAAGGACCAGGGCGTGCCGATCTCGACGATTTCGTTCGGCACCCCATACGGCTTCGTCGAAATCAACGGTCAGCGCCAGCCGGTGCCCGTCGACGACGAGACGATGAAAAAGGTCGCCCAACTTTCCGGTGGGAACTCCTACAACGCCGCGACCCTGGCTGAGCTGAAAGCCGTGTACTCCTCGCTGCAGCAGCAGATCGGCTACGAGACGATCAAGGGTGACGCAAGCGTGGGCTGGCTGCGGCTGGGCGCGCTGATCCTGGCATTGGCCGGCCTGGCCGCGCTGCTGATCAATCGCCGCTTACCTACGTAGCGTCTGGGGCGCCTCTATGGCCCGCGAGCGTAACCTGGCTGCGATTTCGGGTTGGGATTTTCGCAGTGCGGTTGCGGTCGCGAGGCGCGTGCTTCGCCTACCCGGCGGATGATATCGGCGGGGTGATCTTCTGCAACGACGCGAACCACGATCCAGCCGTAGTGGCGCTCCACTTTCTCAAGACGGCGGATATCCTTCCGATAGTGGTAGCGACTGGTTTGGTGCTGATCACCCTCATACTCCGCGGCAACCTTGATGTCCTCCCAGCCCATATCCAAATACGCTTCGGCCCAACCCATTCGTTGCGGATTGGGATCTGCGTCTGGGGCCGGGGAAACCCGGCCTGGATCAATAGCAGGCGCAGCCATATCTCCTTCGGGGACTGAGCCCCACCGTCGACGAGGTCGAGGGCGGCCCGGGCGGCCTTCATACCCCGGCGGCCTTTGTAGCGGTCGACCAATACCTCGACGTCGGCCATCTTCAATTCGGTCGCCTGTACGAGGGCGTCCACCGCGGCGACCGCCGCGCCCAGCGGGTATCGCCTGGTCAGGTCGAGCGCCGTGCGGGCCGGCGTGGTGACCCGCATGTCATTGACGACGGCGATCTCGTCACCCTCGATGTGTTCTTCCCAGATCTGCACTCCGGCTTCTAGCCGGCGATTGGTGTCGATGATCGCGGCGGGTTGGGCCGCGTCGATCCACTTCGAGCCGTGTAGGGCGGACGCGGAAAAACCCGCAAGGATGCCGCGGCGCCGCGAGCGCAGCCAACAAGCACGCGCGCGCAAGACCGGCGTCAGTTCGGCATCCTTCGGCACGTACACGTCTTTGTGCAGCGACATATATCGACTGCGCAGTTCGTAGGGGGTCAATAAGCCCGCGGCCAGGGCTTCGCTGCCCACAAATACGTCGTTCATGGGCGAAGTGTGCTGACCCACACCGACAGGGCGCGTCAGGGTAACCGCACTGCGAAAATCAGGATCGAGAATCGCAGCCAGGTTACGCTCGCGGCGAGCCGATTTCAGCCCGGTCGCGCGGAGGCGATAGGTTGACGTGGTGACTGACACGGCCACCGATAGTGCTCCCGACTGCGGCAAACCCCCATTCGTATCCCGTTCAGTCCTGGTCACCGGAGGAAACCGGGGGATCGGGCTGGCGATCGCGCAGCGGCTAGCCGCCGACGGCCACAAGGTGGCCGTCACCCACCGCGGATCCGGGGCACCCGAGGGACTGTTCGGCGTCGAGTGTGACGTCACCGACAACGCCGCCGTCGATCGCGCCTTCAAAGAGGTAGAAGAGCACCAGGGTCCCGTCGAGGTTTTGGTGTCCAACGCCGGCCTATCTGCGGACGCATTCCTCATGCGGATGACCGAGGAAAAGTTCGAGAAGGTCATCAACGCCAACCTCACCGGGGCGTTCCGAGTGGCCCAACGGGCGTCGCGCAGCATGCAGCGCAACAAGTTCGGCCGAATGATCTTCATCGGTTCGGTCTCCGGCAGCTGGGGCATCGGCAACCAGGCGAACTACGCGGCCTCGAAGGCCGGTGTGATCGGCATGGCCCGCTCGATCTCGCGTGAGCTGTCGAAAGTCAACGTGACCGCGAATGTGGTGGCGCCGGGGTACATCGACACCGATATGACCCGCGCGCTGGATGAGCGGATTCAGGCGGGGGCACTGGAATTCATCCCGGCGAAGCGGGTTGGCACCGTCGCCGAGGTCGCCGGGGTGGTCAGCTTCCTGGCTTCCGAGGATGCGAGTTACATCTCCGGTGCGGTCATCCCGGTCGACGGCGGCATGGGTATGGGCCACTGACACAACACAAGGACGGACATGACAGGACTGCTCGAAGGTAAACGGATCCTGGTCAGCGGGATCATCACCGACTCGTCGATCGCGTTTCATATCGCGCGGGTGGCTCAGGAGCAGGGCGCCCAGTTGGTGTTGACCGGATTCGACCGGTTGCGGTTGATCCAGCGCATCGTGGACCGGTTGCCGGAGAAGGCGCCGCTGATCGAGCTTGACGTGCAAAACGAAGAGCATCTGGCCAGCCTGGCCGGCAGGGTGACCGAGGCCATTGGTGCCGACAACAAGCTCGACGGCGTCGTGCATTCGATCGGCTTCATGCCGCAGAGCGGGATGGGCATCAACCCGTTCTTCGACGCGCCCTACGAGGACGTTTCCAAGGGCATCCACATCTCCGCGTACTCGTATGCCTCGCTGGCCAAGGCGCTGCTGCCGATAATGAACCCCGGCGGTTCCATCGTCGGCATGGACTTCGACCCGAGCCGGGCGATGCCGGCCTACAACTGGATGACGGTCGCCAAGAGCGCGCTGGAGTCGGTGAACCGGTTCGTCGCCCGTGAGGCCGGCAAGTACGGTGTGCGCTCCAATCTCGTTGCCGCCGGGCCGATCCGGACGCTGGCCATGGCCGCGATCGTCGGGGGCGCGCTCGGCGAGGAGGCGGGCGCCCAGATACAGCTGCTCGAAGAGGGCTGGGATCAGCGCGCTCCGGTCGGCTGGAACATGAAGGACCCCACGCCGGTCGCCAAGACGGTATGCGCGCTGCTCTCCGACTGGCTGCCGGCCACTACCGGTGACATCATCTTCGCCGACGGCGGCGCGCACACCCAATTGCTCTAGAACGCAATGCAATTCGACGCCGTCCTGCTGTTGTCCTTCGGCGGGCCGGAGGGACCCGAGCAGGTGCGGCCGTTTCTGGAAAACGTGACCCGGGGCCGAGGCGTGCCGCCCGAACGGCTGGATGCCGTGGCCGAGCACTACCTGCATTTCGGTGGGGTGTCACCGATCAACGGTATTAATCGCGCGCTCATAGCCCAGCTGGAAGCGGAGCAGGAACTGCCGGTGTACTTCGGCAACCGCAACTGGGAGCCCTACATCGAAGACACCGTTGTGACCATGCGAGACAACGGTATTCGTCGTGCGGCGGTATTCACCACCTCGGCGTGGAGCGGGTACTCGAGCTGCACGCAATACGTCGAGGACATTGCCCGGGCGCGCCGGGTGACCGGCCCGGACGCGCCCGAGCTGATAAAGCTTCGGCCCTATTTCGACCATCCGCTTTTTGTCGAGATGTTCGTCGAGGCCATCGCCGCGGCTTCGGCAACCGTGCCCTCCGGGCAGCGCGGGGCTGCCCGGCTGGTGTTCACCGCGCATTCGATTCCGGTGGCCGCCGACCGGCGCTGCGGCCCGAACCTCTACAGTCGCCAAGTCGCTTACGCCGCAAGGCTGGTCGCGGCCGCCGGCGGATATGGCGACTACGATCTGACATGGCAGTCACGATCGGGCCCGCCCCAAGTTCCCTGGCTGGAGCCCGACGTTGCCGACCATCTAACGGCCCTGGCAGCTGCCGGAGCGAAGGCCGTGATCGTGTGTCCCATAGGATTTGTCGCCGACCACATTGAAGTGGTGTGGGATCTGGACAATGAACTGCGATCACGGGCCGAGGCACTAGGCGTGGCGTTCGCGCGCGCCAGCACGCCCAATGCCGATCGGCGATTCGCCCGGTTGGCCGCTGACTTGATCGACGAACTCCGCTACGGCCGCGAGCCCGCCCGGGTGAGTGGCCCCGATCCGGTGCCGGGCTGTCAAGCCAGCCGCAACGGGGAGCCGTGCCGCCCGCCGCATTGTGTTGCGGCCGAAGACGGTGCCACCATCGGGCTAGTCGGTCCAGGCTGATTGCAGGATGGCGCTGACCGCTGCGATCCGCGCCGAGCGCACGACGGCGGTTAGCGGCCGCAATGCATCCGTGGCTAGCTGACTTTCCGACGACGATTGCAGGCAGGCGGAGCCGGGCAACCGGCTCAGTCCGGCGCTGACCGTAATGATCGCGTCGACGTGCGCAGCGTTCTCGAGCACCCGCAGCGCGCGCGACGGCGCGTGGTCGGGAATCCGGTGTTGCCGCGACGATTCCAGCAACTGTTCGACCAGCCCGCGTGGATTGGCGATGTCGGTGACGGCGGATCCCAACCCGATTGCGCCCAACGCATCGGCTGCCGAGCGCACCGCCGATCGCAGCGCGTACTCGGCATCACCCAGCTCGTGATGGTCGAGCACCGGAGCGCCGGGCAAGGAGTACACCATCCATGTCAGCGCAGACAATTCGGGTTGATTCGCCTCGTCGTCCGTGTCGGTATCGTCGGTAGCGTCGTAGCAGAACTCCGGCACGAGCCCAATGGCCGTCTCGGAATCGTCCGGGTTGGTGATGATCACCGCCTCGCCGGCCGCCAGCGCGTCGCTCTCGAACTGCGTTCCGGCAAAGAGCCCCCGGACATCTCCAGGGACAGGCAGTACCACGTTTATTGTCCCGCGCAATCGACACGGCGCCTCCGGTGTGGACATCGTCGGCCGGCCGACCGCAGCACGCAGAGTTTGTAGTAGCGCAACGGTGCCGACGTTGTCGACATCGGGCCACGGCAAGCCGGTGTGCCCCGCGGCGACAGCGTCATAGGCGCTCACCGATTGCGTTGGCGCCCAAAGTGATAACGCGTCCAAGACGTCGTCGGGCGCGGCCTTGCCGGCGAGCCAGGCGTTGGCCCACATCGACAGCGAAACACTGGGACACCACATGATCTCGCAGTGTAGTTGTTCGCCGCGGTTGAGGCCGATCACGCGTATCCTGTGCGCATGCCCGTCGCGCTGATCTGGCTGATCGCAGCGTTGGTGCTAGCCGGTGCGGAAGCGCTCACCGGCGACATGTTCTTGTTGATGCTGGGCGGCGGCGCGCTGGCGGCGTCGGGGACCAGCTGGCTGATGGATTGGCCGGTGTGGGCCGACGGACTGGTGTTCCTCATCGTGTCGGTGCTGTTGCTGGTGCTGGTTCGGCCCGCGCTACGACGGCGGCTGGCGCCCGGCAAGGCAGCGCCGATGGGTGTCAAGGCGCTGGAGGGTAAGAATGCGGTGGTGCTTGATCGGGTTGCCCGCGACGAAGGCCAAGTGAAGCTTGAGGGCCAGGTGTGGACGGCACGCCCGCTGAACGAAGGCGACATTTACGAGCCCGGTCAGTCGGTCACCGTCGTGCACATAGACGGGGCCACCGCGGTGGTCTTTAAAGGCGCGTAGCGGTTCGAGAAAGGAATCCCGATGGAAGGTGCGGTTGCAGGTTTGGTGTTGCTGGCCGTCCTGGTGATATTCGCCATCATCGTGGTGGCCAAGTCGGTCGCTTTGATCCCGCAGGCGGAGGCCGCGGTGATCGAGCGGTTGGGTCGGTATAGCCGAACCGTCAGTGGACAGCTGACCTTATTGGTGCCGTTCATCGACCGCATCCGGGCCCGGGTGGACCTGCGCGAGCGAGTGGTGTCGTTTCCGCCGCAGCCGGTGATCACCGAGGACAACCTGACGCTGAACATCGACACCGTCGTCTACTTCCAGGTGACGGTTCCACAGGCGGCGGTCTATGAGATCAGCAACTACATCGTGGGCGTCGAGCAGCTGACCACCACCACGCTGCGCAATGTCGTGGGCGGGATGACGCTGGAACAGACCCTGACCTCGCGCGACCAGATCAACGCGCAGTTGCGCGGCGTCCTCGACGAGGCGACCGGACGGTGGGGTCTGCGGGTGGCGCGGGTGGAGCTGCGCAGCATCGACCCGCCGCCGTCGATTCAGGCGTCGATGGAAAAGCAGATGAAGGCTGATCGGGAAAAGCGGGCGATGATCTTGACCGCCGAAGGCACGCGGGAGGCGGCGATCAAACAGGCCGAGGGCCAGAAGCAGTCGCAAATCCTGGCCGCCGAGGGCGCCAAGCAGGCCGCGATACTGGCCGCCGAGGCCGACCGGCAGTCACGGATGCTGCGCGCCCAAGGCGAACGTGCCGCGGCCTACCTGCGCGCACAGGGTGAGGCCAAGGCCATCGAAAAGACCTTCGCCGCGATCAAGGCCGGCAGGCCCACCCCGGAGATGCTGGCCTATCAGTACCTGCAGACGCTGCCGGAGATGGCACGTGGGGAAGCGAACAAGGTATGGGTGGTGCCCAGCGACTTCAATGCGGCTCTGCAGGGGTTCACCAGACTTTTGGGAAAGCCGGGCGAGGACGGGGTTTTCCGGTTCGAGCCGTCCCCGGTTGAGGATGTCCCTAAGCATGCCGCCGGCGAGGAGGACCCCGATGTCGCCGACTGGTTCTCTACCGAAACCGACCCATCGATTGCCCAAGCCGTGGCCAAGGCCGAGGCCATAGCCCGCAAACCGGTAGATGACGCGTTCGGAGGACCGCCCCAGTTACGTCACTAGGCTTTAAACATGAGTGTTCTGACTTCACCGAAAACCTACGCGGCGCTAGCCGCGTTTCAGGCCGGCGATGCGGTGGCATGCGCGATACCCTTGCCGCCCATCGAAAGGTCATTGGACACAGTGGGGCTTCCAGAGAGCCTGCGTCCGGTCCTCCCGGTGGTCAAGTCCGCCGCGGCGGTAGGACTGTTGTCGGTCAACCGGTTCCCTGCCTTGGCGCGGCTGACGACGGCGATGCTGACGCTTTACTTTGTCTTGGCCGTGGCCGCTCATATCCGTGCGAAGGATCGGCTGGTCAACGCGATTCCGGCCGCGACTTTCTTGACCACCTACGCCGTGATGACGGCGAAAGGGCCTAACACGGCTAACCGCTGAGTCAGGCGATCGTCACCGCAGCGCTCACCTCGGCGGTGTCGCCGGGGTAGTGGGCGCTGGCGTTGGCGCAGGCGCGCCAGGCGGTGGGCCAAACCAGAAGCCGGGGCCGCCCGGTGGCGCGGGCGGCTGGGGCGGCCCACCTTGCATGGGTCCGGGGAACATGCGAGGTCCCGGTGGTGGCCCCTGGTGCCACGCCATTTGCGGCCCCCGCGGCCCCAGCGGTCCCGGCGCCGGTGGAGGACCAAATGCAAAGGCCCACAGGAAGATTGACGCGCCAGCGCCGGCAACCACGCCGACGACCAAGCCGCCCAGCCCGACGCCTACGAGTGCCGATGTCGGGTAGCGGCGGCGCGGACGTTCTTGCGGGCTCGCCGGTGCGGGATTGGCGACGGAGTCTTGGTCAACATTGGTCATGCAGGTCACGGTAGGCAGCGAACTTGAAGTGGACCTGAAGAACCCTAGCGGGGCGGCAACGGCGGTACCGGCGGTGCGGTGGGCGGCGCTGGTGGGTAGCTCACCGTCGGTGTGGACGACAGCTGCGGATATGGCGGCGGCGGAAGCTCGACGCGGACCTTCAAGGTGAGGCCCGATATCACGAAGGCGACGATCGCGCCGACGGCCAGGCCCGCCACCCCAGCTCCGACCACCACGCCTGTGGAATGGCGCCGCCCGGGTGCGGCGGCCGTAGCCGGTGGCGGTGGTGGCGTGTTGGCATTGCCGAGAGTCATGTCGTTCCCCATGTCGTTGGTGGCGAGTAGTGAAGAACCTAGCGTGGCTCGGGCCGATCTCGAACGACGCGTCGACAATGGGGGCCATGTCCGATTGTTCGCGCACGCGGTCCGCCGGTGGCCGGGTCGATCAGTTCAGTGTCGGTTCACCGCGGGTCTTGGTCGTCGAGGACTCCGAGACCATCCGGGAAATGGTCAGCGAGGCGTTGGCCGACGCCGGCTACCACACCGATACCCGTTGCGACGGGGACGCATTGGAAGACGTCCTCGAAGGCCTGCGGCCGGACCTGGTAGTGCTCGACGTCATGCTGCCGGGACGCGACGGATTCACCCTGATCGACGTCATTCGCGAATGGGGCGACATCGGCATCGTGCTGATCACCGCCCGCGATGGTTTGCCGGACCGGTTGCGTGGCCTTGACGGCGGGGCCGACGATTACGTGGTCAAACCCTTCGAACTCGCCGAACTCGTGTCGCGGGTCGGCGCGGTGTTGCGCCGGCGAGGACGGTTGCCGAAGGTGGTTCAGGTGGGCGACCTGATGCTGGACGTTGATGCCGGCATGGCCGCACGCGCCGGCCACCCGCTGGACCTGACCGCGACCGAACTGCGGCTGTTGCATTTTCTCGTCGAACAGCGGGGCCGCATTGTCAACGCCGGCCAGATCCTCGACGCGGTGTGGGGCTACGACGCCTACGACCCCAACCTGGTGCAGGTGCACGTCAGCGGGTTACGGCGCAAGCTCGAGGCACACGGGCCACGGATTCTGCACACTGTTCGGGGCATCGGCTATCGACTGCAACCGCATCGGTCATGAGCGCCGCTCTCCCCCGCAAGCGGGAGGTGCCCCCACCTCATCGCTTCGCTCTGCATCGTCGCCGGCGCGGGTCATGACCGCCGACTCTGCGACTCCGACACCGTCGCTGCAGCGCCGGGTGACCTTGCTGGTGGTGGCGTTGTTGGCGGCACTGCTGGTGATGGTGGGTGTCACCATCGACGTGAGCCTGGGACTGCAGGCCCGCCGAAATCTCCACGACCGGCTGCTCGCGGCCACGTCGCGCGCGGATGCGTTGGTGGCCGCCCACACGGCGCCGGAACTGCTCGCCGCCCAGCTCAACGGCGGGAGCGTGCGCGCACTGCTGATCACCACCGACGGCGCGACCTACGGTGACCGCGGCGTCAGTCCCAACACCGAATCGGGTCCGGTGGTGCCGGCCTGGCCCGGCGATTGGCCTCCTGTTCCGCCTGGCCCGCATCCGGGACCGCCGCCTCCACCGCCCGGTGCGCCGAGACCGCCATTCGTGGCGCCTCCAGGTCTCCCGCCGCAGGCCACCGCAACCGCGGTGGTGCACCCATTGCCCGACGGTTCCCGGCTGATCCTGATCGCCGACACCACCCAGACCACGCAGGTAACGCGCCAGCTGCGTCAGCTGATGATCGGGGCCGGAATCGCGACTCTACTGGTGGCCGCGCTGCTGCTGGTCGCGGTCAGCCGGGCCGCATTGCGGCCGCTGGACCGGCTCACAACTCTGGCCAAGAACATCACGACCGGCGATCGCGGCCGTCGGCTGCGTCCCGATCGCACGGACACCGAACTTGGCCGTGCGGCAAGCGCTTTCGACGCGATGCTGGACGCACTGGAAGATTCCGAGCGACGCGCTCAGCAAGCCGCGCAGGCCGCGCAGCGCGCCGAGAATGCGACCCGGCAATTCCTTGTCGACGCCGCCCACGAGCTGCGCACCCCGATCGCCGGTATCCATGCCGCCGCCGAACAACTCGCCGCCAGCGCCGGCCAGCACCAAGCCGATCCCGAGGCGCGCGGTCAGTACCGCCGGGCGAGCCTGCTGCTGTCAGATGCGCGCCGAGCGGGACGGCTGGTCGCCGACATGCTAGATCTGAGTCGTATCGACGCCGGACTTCCGCTCGATATTCGAGACACCGACTTGGCCGCCGTCGTCGATGCCGAAGTTGAGCGAACGGTCATGCTGGCGCCGCAGGTGACGGTTGGCCGGACCGGCCTACCCCGGTTAATGGTCAACGCCGACCCCATCCGGGTCGCGCAGACCTTGTCCAACCTGCTCGACAACGCCCGCAGATACACCCCGGCGGGTGGGTCAATCACGGTCGACCTCGGCACCGGCCGCGGCGTGGCCGAGGTGACCGTCACCGACACTGGGCCGGGTGTTCCCGACGACGAGCGTTACCGCATCTTCGAGCGCCTGGTACGTCTTGACGCTGGGCGTGCCCGTGACCACGGCGGTGCCGGCCTGGGCTTGTCGATCGCGCGGGCGCTGGCTCGCGCGCACGGTGGCGAGCTGGAGTGTCTGCCGCACAACGGCGGCGCGCAGTTCCGGCTCAGCTTGCCCGTGGCGGCTGAGCCATCGAGCCCGGGTTGGTAAACGCCGAGCCTGCGCTCAGGGACGCCTTCCTGGCATCGGGCGCCTCTCAGCGCAGACTCGGCGTGCGGGCGCTTAGTGCGCGATGGCCGGCTCGGGCACCGGCTCATCTGGGTGAGCCTCGTTAACCTCGCTGCGCTGGTGCTGGCGCCGGTAGTGCCGAACCTCATAGACCAGGCCAGCGAGCCCCAGCGCGCCGGTGCATGCCGATACCAGGATGAGCAACGGGCTGCCGTTCCCGGCGAACGCATCGCCCAGGATGACCACCGCCGCGGTGCCGGGGAGCAAGCCCGCCAAGGTGGCCCAGGCGAAGGGCATGACACGTACGCCTGAGGCGCCGGCGGCGTAGTTGATCGCCGCGAACGGGACGACGGGAATTAACCGTAGCGACAAGATGGCCAGCCAGCCTCGCTCACGCAGGCGCTCGTCCAGCCGGTCGATCGCTCGGCGGCGCACCAGACGGTTCAGCTGCCAGCCGGTCGCACGCACCAGCAACAGCGCGATCACCGCGCTAGCAGTGCTGCCGACCACCGCGATGACGACGCCTACCACCGGGCCGAACAACAGCCCGGCGGCCAACGTGAACGCGGTGCGGGGGAACGGCGGGACCGTGACGACGGTATGCACGAGCAGAAACGCCAGCGGGAACCATGCGCCCAGCGACTTGGCCCAGTCGCGCAATTCCACCGCAGTGGGCACCGGAACCAGCAGCGCGACGGCTACCAGTACTGTGATTCCCACCACTGTTCCCACGATCCGCGGCAGCGACGCCTGACGCGCGGCCGCGCCGAGCGAGGTGGTGATACCGCGCACGGTTTCGGTGGTTTTGCAGATGGCAGGAGCCGTCACGTCTTCCGAGCGTACGGGGTCAACGTGAATAACTCGTTTCCCCAGGCTGGCGTTTCGTCACACTCCGGCCTCGATTGCCGCACCTGGGCGCCGATCTGGCCATCTGAATCAATTAGCCTTATTAGTTAAGTGACAATCCCGAAGCAAGCCCAAGCAACATCGCTAATTGCTGCGGAAATAGGAGCAGTCGGTGTCCATTGATGTACCCGAGCTCGCCGACCTAGAACAGGTTCGCGGGCGTTGGCGCACCGCGGTCGCCGGTGTGCTTTCCAAGAGCACCCGTAGCGATCCCGTCGAGCTCGGCGACCACCCCGAGCAGCTATTAGATACCGCGACCCCTGACGGGTTCGCCATCCGGGCGCTCTACACCGCGTTCGACGAACTGCCGGAGCCGCCGTTGCCGGGCCAGTGGCCTTATGTGCGTGGCGGCGACGCACTGCGCGACGTCAAATCCGGCTGGAAGGTGGTCGAGGCGTTCCCGGCGCCCGGTACCGCCCCGGGTGAGGCGAACGCGGCGCTGCTGAGCGCCTTGGGGGCGGGAGTCAGCGCGCTGCTGCTGCGGGTAGGGGAATCCGGCGTGGCTGTGGACCAGCTCGAGGCGCTGCTTGAAGGTGTTTACCTGGGTATGGCGCCGGTGATTCTCGACGCGGGAGCCGACTACACCGCGGCCGCTGACGCGATGCTGGCGCTGGTCGACCGGGTGGACGACGACCAGCGCGCCACGGTGTCGGTAGACCTGGGTGCCGATCCGCTGACGGCGACGTTGAGCGACCGCACCGCTGCGACGGTCGCGGACGTTGTCGCGGTCGCGAAACGCGCGGTTGGCACCCAAGGCGTGCGGGCGATCGCTGTTGACGGGCCCGCGTTCCACAACCTGGGCGCCACCGCTGCGTGGGAGCTTGGGGCCACGATCGCCGCGGCGGTGGCCTACCTGCGGATGCTCACCGAATCCGGCATCTCAGTCCGCGAGGCACTTAGCCAGATCAGCCTTAGGCTAGCCGCTGACGACGACCAGTTCATGACGCTGGCCAAGATGCGCGCCGTGCGCCAGCTGTGGGCGCGGGTCGCCGAGGTCGCGGGCGATCCGGACGGCGGCGCGGCCGTCGTGCACGCGGAGACATCGCTGCCGATGATGACCCAGCGCGACCCCTGGGTGAACATGCTGCGCTGCACGTTGGCCGCCTTCGGCGCGGGCGTCGGCGGCGCCGACACCGTGCTGGTCTACGCGTTCGACGTGTCCATCCCCGGTGGCTGGCCGGGTACGGCAACCAGCTTCGCCCGCCGGATTGCCCGCAACACCCAGCTGCTGCTCTTGGAAGAGTCACACGTCGGCCGGGTACTGGATCCCGCCGGCGGGTCGTGGTTCGTCGAGGAGCTCACCGAACAGCTGGCCCAACAGGCCTGGAGCCATTTCCAGGACATCGAGGCGCGCGGCGGATTCGTCGCCGCCCACGACTATTTGGCCGGCCAGATCGCCGAGCTGGCCGTAAGACGCGCCGACGACATCGCGCATCGCCGCATCGCGATCACCGGAGTCAATGAATTCCCAAATCTCGGCGAAACCCCACTGCCGCAGGGTGATTCACTGCGCAGAGCCGGGCACGTGGTGCGCTACGCTGCCGAGTTCGAGGCATTGCGCGATCGATCGGACGTCTACCTTGCGAAGGAGGACAAACGGCCGCAGGTGCTATTGCTGCCCCTGGGGCCATTGGCCGAAAACAACAGTCGGACCACCTTCGCGACAAACCTGTTGGCATCGGGCGGCATCGAGGCGGTCAACCCCGGAACCGTCGACGCCGAAGCTGTCGGTGAGGCCGTCACAGACGCGGGGTCACCGACGGTAGCGGTGATCTGCGGCACCGACAAGCGCTACGGGGACGAGGCCGCCGACGTTGTCCAGGCAGCCCGAAACGCCGGCATCGAGTGGGTGTACCTAGCGGGACCCGAAAAGGCGCTCGGCAACGCCCAGCACCGTCCCGACGAATATCTGACCACGAAAATCAATGCGGTTGAAACGCTTTCGAATCTGCTTACCCGGTTGGGGGCTTAGATGACGGCCACAGTTCCCGCTATTGGCAATTTCGCCCAAGTTCCGTTGCGCAGCGATCGGACCATAGCACCGCCCACCGAGGACCAGGTGCGACAGCACGTCGCCGCCGCCGCGCGAGCGCACTGGTACACCCCCGAGCAGTTGCTGTGGCACACGCCGGAAGGCATTGACGTCAAACCGGTTTACATCGCCGCCGATCGTGCCGCAGCCGAAGCTGACGGCTACCCGCTCAACAGCTTTCCCGGCGAGCCCCCGTTTGTGCGCGGACCCTATCCGACGATGTATGTCAATCAGCCGTGGACCATCCGCCAATACGCCGGATTCTCCACCGCCGCCGAGTCCAATGCGTTCTACCGCCGCAACCTGGCCGCGGGTCAAAAGGGGCTGTCGGTGGCCTTCGACTTGGCCACCCACCGCGGCTACGACTCCGACCATCCCCGCGTCCAAGGGGACGTCGGAATGGCCGGTGTGGCAATCGATTCCATCCTCGACATGCGGCAGTTGTTCGACGGAATCGACCTGTCGACGGTAAGCGTGTCGATGACGATGAACGGCGCGGTGCTGCCGATCCTGGCGCTGTATGTCGTTGCCGCCGAGGAGCAGGGAGTGCCGCCTGAGAAACTGGCCGGCACCATCCAGAACGACATCCTCAAAGAATTCATGGTCCGCAACACCTACATTTATCCGCCAAAGCCGTCGATGCGGATCATCTCCGACATCTTCGCCTACACCAGCGCCAAGATGCCGAAGTTCAACTCCATCTCGATCTCCGGATATCACATCCAAGAAGCCGGTGCCACAGCGGATTTGGAGTTGGCTTACACCCTTGCTGACGGCGTCGAATACATCAAGGCCGGTCTGGACGCCGAGTTGGACATCGACCAGTTCGCGCCCCGGCTGTCCTTTTTCTGGGGCATCGGCATGAACTTTTTCATGGAGATCGCCAAGCTTCGGGCCGGCCGGCTGCTGTGGAGCGAGCTGGTCGCCGAATTCGGAACCCAAAGCCCGAAATCCAGGTCATTGCGCACCCATTCGCAAACGTCGGGCTGGTCGCTGACCGCCCAGGACGTGTTCAACAACGTCGCCCGTACCTGCATCGAGGCGATGGCCGCGACCCAGGGGCACACGCAGTCGCTGCACACCAACGCGCTCGACGAGGCGCTTGCGCTGCCCACCGACTTCTCCGCCCGCATCGCCCGCAACACCCAGCTGGTGCTGCAACAGGAGTCGGGCACCACGCGGCCGATCGATCCCTGGGCCGGTTCCTATTACGTGGAGTGGCTGACCCATCAGCTCGCCCGGCGGGCCAGGGCCCACCTGGCCGAGGTCGCCGAGCACGGCGGCATGGCCCAGGCCATCAGCGACGGCATACCCAAGCTGCGCATCGAGGAGGCGGCCGCGCGCACCCAGGCCCGGATCGACTCGGGTCAGCAGCCGGTGGTCGGGGTCAACAAATACCAGGTCGACGAGGATCACGAGATCGAGGTACTCAAGGTCGAGAACAGCCGGGTGCGGGCCGAGCAGCTCGCCAAACTGCAAGAGCTGCGCCAAAGCCGGGACCAGTCCAAGGTCGACGCCGCGTTGGCCGAGCTGAGCCGTGCCGCCGCCGCCCACGGCCGTGCCGGTGCAGACGGACTGGGCAACAACCTGATGGCCCTGGCGATCGATGCGGCCCGCGCCAAGGCCACCGTCGGCGAGATCTCCGACGCGCTGGAGAAGGTATACGGACGTCACAAGGCGGAGATCCGTACTATCGCCGGGGTCTACCGTGACGAAGTCAAAGGAGGCGGAAACATCGCACCGCTTTCTCAAGCCACCCAACTTGCGGAGAAGTTCGCCGAGGCTGACGGTCGCCGGCCGCGCATCCTGGTAGCCAAGATGGGCCAGGATGGTCACGACCGCGGTCAGAAGGTGATCGCAACGGCCTTCGCCGACATAGGGTTCGACGTCGACGTCGGGTCGCTGTTCTCCACGCCCGAGGAGGTGGCGCGCCAGGCCGCCGACAACGACGTGCACGTGATCGGTGTTTCTTCACTGGCCGCGGGGCATCTCACGCTGGTGCCCGCGCTCCGCGACGCGCTGGCTGAGGTGGGCCGGCCCGACATCATGATCGTGGTCGGTGGCGTCATCCCACCCGGTGACTTCGACGAGCTGTACACCGCCGGGGCCGCCGCGATCTTCCCGCCCGGGACGGTGATCGCCGACGCCGCAATCGGTTTGCTGCACAAGCTCGCCGACCGGCTTGGGTACACGCTGGGCTAGTGTGCGGCCAACTTTTTCCCGCGAGCGTAACGCCACGGCGAAATTCCACGCATTTTGTCGCCGTGACGTTACGCTCGGCGCGTTCAACGAGGCGGGCGCAGTGACATCCGAAAGCAACGACACGGTTGAGCAACTGGCGGCCGCAGTGCGCAGCGGCGATCGCGCGGCACTGCCACGGGCCATCACGCTGGTGGAGTCCACCCGCGCCGACCACCGTGAGCGGGCACAGCGGCTGCTGCTGGCGTTGCTGCCGGAATCCGGGAAGGCGCATCGCGTCGGCATCACCGGCGTCCCGGGGGTGGGCAAGTCCACCGCCATCGAAGCGCTCGGCGTGTACCTCATCGAACAGGGACACCGGGTGGCGGTGTTGGCGGTCGACCCGTCGTCAACCCGTAGCGGCGGCTCGATCCTGGGTGACAAGACCCGGATGGCCCGGCTGTCAGTGCATCCGGATGCCTACATCCGACCGTCGCCAACCTCGGGCACGTTGGGCGGGGTGGCAAAGGCCACCCGGGAGACCGTTGTCCTATTGGAGGCAGCCGGTTTTGACGTGATTCTGATCGAAACCGTGGGTGTAGGTCAGTCTGAAGTCGCGGTGGCCAACATGGTCGACACCTTCGTGTTGTTGACGCTGGCGCGGACCGGTGATCAGTTGCAGGGCATCAAAAAGGGCGTGCTGGAGCTGGCCGACATCGTGGTGGTCAACAAGGCCGACGGGGAGCACCTGCGCGACGCGCGGTTGGCCGCTCGGGAGTTATCCTCGGCGATCAGACTGATCTATCCACGCGAAACACTGTGGCGGCCACCAGTTCTCACCATGAGCGCGATCCAGGGGAGCGGCCTGACCGAGCTATGGGAAACCGTCGAGCGGCATTGTCAGGTGCTGACCGACGCCGGCGAGTTCGAGGCCCGCCGGCGTGACCAGCAGGTCGACTGGACCTGGCAGATGGTACGTGACGCGGTCTTGGACCGGGTGTTGTCCAACCCTGCGGTGCGAAAGATCCGCGCCGACATCGAGGCCCAGGTGCGATCGGGGGCGTTGACCCCGGCCATGGCGGCCCAGCAAATACTGGACACGGCGTCTTCCTAACGGAAAGGTAAATTAATCTTTGTTTGCCATTCGACACGTGTGAAGTCGACGTAAATTCAACCTCGTGAAGGTTGACACCCGAGTCGATCGCCGTGCGGTCCCTCCCCACGATGCCCTTGACGCGGGTCATCGTGTGTCCGGCGCGGCGGACTCAAACTTTGCTTGCGTCGTTCGTGCCTTTGCCAAGATGTTTCCCAATCGCCGATTCGGTGGCGGGGCGCTGGCGGTATATCTCGACGGACAACCCGTCGTCGACGTGTGGACGGGCTGGTCCGACCGAGGTGGCAAAGTTCCATGGGCGCCAGATACTGCGCCGATGGTGTTTTCGGCAACCAAGGGATTGGCTTCCACCGTTATCCACCGACTGGCCGACCGAGGGCTGATCGACTACGACGCGCCCGTTGCTGAGTATTGGCGGGAGTTCGGCGCCAACGGCAAGGCGGCGCTGTCCGTTCGTGACGTGATGCGGCACCAGGCCGGGTTGTCGGGCTTGCGCGGCGCGACGCAAAGAGACTTGCTGGATCACGTCGAAATGGAGGAGCGATTGGCGGCGGCGGCTCCCGGACGCCTGCTGGGCAAACCCGCGTACCACGCGCTGACCTTCGGATGGCTGATGTCCGGGCTGGCGCGGGCGGTGACCGGCAAGGGGATGCGGATGCTGATCCGCGAGGAGCTTGCCGAGCCATTGGGCACTGACGGCCTGCACCTGGGCCGGCCGCCCGCGGAGGCGGCCACCCGGGTCGCCGAAATCATCATGCCGCAGAACATTTCCGGACATCCGTGGCTCAACTATGCGGCATACAAGGTCGCCGACCGTCTGTCCGGTGCATTCCGTTCTATGTACTTCCGTGGCGTCCTGGCGGCTGTGCGCGGCGAGATTCCGCTGCTGGACGCTGAGATGCCGGCAGCCAACGGGGTGGTGACGGCCCGCGGCCTGGCCAAAATGTACGGTGCCATCGCCAATGGCGGCGAAATTGACGGCACTCGGTTGCTCTCGCGCGGGATCGTCGCGGGGCTGACCGGCCGTCCGAGCCTGCGGATGGACCGAAACCTCCTGGTGCCGTTGTCGTTCCATCTCGGCTACCACTGCGTGCCCTTCGGCAACGTGATGCCAGGCTTTGGCCACGTCGGGATGGGCGGGTCTGTTGGCTGGGCCGACCCGGCTACCGGAATGGCCTTCGCGTACGTGCACAACCGGCTGTTGTCGCCGTTCTTGGTGGCCGATCACGTCGGGTTGGCCACCCTGGGCAACCTCATCCGGCAAGGTGTCGCGCGTGCCCGCAGACGCGGCTTCGAGCGGGTAAGCGAGTTCGGGGCGCCGTTCGCCGAGCTGGGAGCCGTGGCGGGCTAACCGCCGTACTAAGAATCTTCCAGACGGAAGCCGACTTTCATCGTCACCTGGAAGTGCCCAACGGCGCCGTCCACCAGGTGACCACGAATCGACTCCACTTCGAACCAGTCGAGGCCGCGCATGGTCTGCGCCGCACGCTCCAGACCGTTGCGGACAGCCGCGTCAACGCCCTCGGGAGAGGTTCCGACAATCTCGATCACGCGGTAGGTGTGATTACTCATCGTGTCCCCTTAGGTTCCTTTTCGGGCCAGCGGCGCTGAGGATAGCCCGCGCCGACAACCTGGTGGGGGAACTTTCGCCGGTGTTGTGGACCGCTCGTCAAGACTTTTGAATCTCGGGTCGCGAGGCACGCTATTGGGCTAAACTGCCGAGCGGCTGCGTTGGGGGCGCGCCCTGGTCCTGGCACCCACAGCTCGAGAACGGGGGAGAATTCCGTGAAGCGACCCGTAGCGGTTGTGCGGGGTGTGAAGTCGGCGATCCGACAACGCTATGTCGTGATCGTCGGCCAATCCGAGCGCAGCCTCCTGCTCGGCATCGTCCTGGTGGCCACGACAATTTCGGTGGTGACGGGATTTGTTCTCACCCAGTACTACTCGATCGACGTCCCTTCCTCGCTGATTTTTGTCCCGCATGACTGCTACCTGGATTGGGGGATGAACGTCGGCCGACACTGCTTCAGCGACTACACGATGCCGGTGACCCTCGGGTTGCGGTCCAATCCGTGGGAGCCCTACCCGGCATGGACCTCAGCCGACCACGTGCCGTTCCAGAACAACTACCCGCCCGCAGGGATGGTGCCGCACATGGCCTTTGGGTTGCTCGGTCAATGGCTGCACGCGCCGCGAATCGGGTTGCTCGGCTACCTGCTCGCGTTGTCGATGGCTGTCTTTAGTCCTGCCGCGTGGGCCTCGCGCAGTGGACACGGCTACGAGCGACTGGTCATCTTCATAGCGTGCGGCATCGCGGCCATCCCAGCATGGATGGCCATCGATCGAGGTAACTCCGTGGGGTTCGTCGTGCCGATCGCGCTGGTCTATCTGGTCGCCCTGTGCCGCGGCCGGTGGAGACTCGCCGCGATCATGATCATCCTGGCGGCGCTGGTAAAACCGCAGTTCGTGGTGTTGGCGGTCGTACTCTTCGCGGCTCGGCAATGGCGGTGGGGCGGTATCGCGGTGGCCGGTTCGGTTTTTTTCAACTTTGCCGCATATCTACTGTGGCCACACGACTTCCCGCAGACGGTCATGCAATCGATGCACGGTACCGTCGAGGCCGGCGCGTTCCAGCGACTCGTTGGGGGGATCAATGTGTCGTTCGGACGGGTGGTCCTGCTGTTCCCCGATTACATTGCGGCGAGAGCCAACGGCGGCACGATACCGGATGGCTTTCTCTTGGATCTGCGATCGCTCGTCGGGTACGTGATCCTCGTCGGTGTCGTGGCCGCGGTGATCGCTCTTGGACGCCGCATTCCCCCTGTCATGGCGGGGATCGTCGTACTGACTACGGCGTCGCTGTTCCCCGCCCTGACTCACCCCTACTATCTGGTGTTCGCGCTACCGATCGCCGCGCTGGTGGTCCGGGACCCGGACGGACCGCCCGGATCCGGAATTTTCGACCGGTACGCCACGGTCGGCGGCCGCCGCCGCGCAGTTGGAGTGTTGGTGACGATCGCCACGGCCCTGAGCATCGCCCACATGATCGTGCCGGGCTCGTCATACCATGGGAAGATCGTGGGGCAGTTGGGGCTGCCGGGAATCGAGGTCGTGACCGAACCGATGCTTTCCAGCACGCTGCTGCTGGTGCCAATCCTGTGGCTGATCGCCACCGTGGCAGTCATCGTGTCGTACCTGCGCAAGCCTGCCTGCGTACTCCCAACTGAGCCGTCTCGGGAATCCGAGGAAGCCCCGGATAGCTGGCCGCCCAAAGCCGAGTTGATCGCAGAGTTGCGAAATCCCAGGTCGTCGAGCCTTGAAGTGTGAAATGCTGTATCGCGCGGCTCCGATTGCCACCGGCGCCACCGGAAGATCGGCCCTAACAGGTAGCGGCGGAAATCGCCACTCTTTGAATGGCGATCTCTTACGGTCCAACACGCAATATCGATCTACGTAAGGAATTTGCCTTGGGTGCAAACGTGGGGGAAAACGGATCAACTGCACCATCTGAACGCATCTGCATCATCGGCGGCGCCGGCCATGTCGGCCTGCCGCTCGCCCTGGTGCTGGCCGACGTGGGTTTCAACGTCGATATCTTGGACACCAACGCCGAGGCATTGAAAACCATCATGGCCGGCCGGATGCCGTTCATCGAGAACGGCGCCGAAGACCTGCTGAAGCGCCTGTTGCCGACGGGGCGTATCTGTGCGACCACGGATTCATGGGCAGTCAGGAATGCCGACATCGTGATCTGTGTCGTTGGGACACCGGTCGACGAATACCTGACCCCGCAGGCGCACGCGTTCTTTCGCATCATCGACGAGATCAGTCCCTACTTCCACGACGAGCAGACCCTCGTTCTGCGAAGCACTGTCTACCCGGGACTGACCCAACGCGTCCACGACCTGTTCCAGGAGCGCGGCATTGGCGTTCATGTGACGTTCTGTCCGGAACGCATCGCACAAGGGCACTCAATTCGCGAGCTGCGGATGATTCCCCAAATCATCAGTGGATTCGACGACGAGGGCGTTCGGGTGGTCCGCAAGTTATTCTCGCGGATTACCAGCGAGATCATCGAGGTCGAGCCGCAGGAGGCTGAGCTGGCCAAGCTGTTCTGCAACAGCTACCGCTACATTCAGTTCGCGGTCGCCAACCAGTTTTACCTGCTCAGCCGTGAAGCGGGACTCGACTTCGATCGCGTCCACCATGCGGCGACGTACAAGAATGGCCGGGTCGACAGCATGCCGAAAGCCGGACTGGCGGCCGGGCCGTGTCTGCTGAAGGACACCATGCAGCTCGCGGCCTTCAGCAACAACAACTTTATGTTGGGCCACGCGGCCATGCTCATCAACGAAGGCCAGCCGCAGTTCATCGTCAACATGCTCAAGCGTCGGGTGAACCTGCGCGACAAGACCGTTGGCATCCTGGGCATGACATTCAAGGCCGACTGCGATGACACGCGCGACTCACTCAGCTTCAAGCTGAGGCATCTGTTGATCCTCGAAGCCAAAGAAGTGCTGCTGCACGACCCGTTCCTGGAGGGCAAGGATTACCACCCGCTCGACACCGTCGTGGAGCGGGCCGATGTGTTGGTCGTCGGTGTGCCCCACTCTGACTACCGCGATCTCCGGGTGCCGCGGGGCAAGATAGTCGAAGATGTCTGGGGCTGCCTGGATGTCAGCGAGCTTGACGAAGACGCACGCAATGGCGCGTACTTGGTGACTCTGGGGACGGGAGCAGCGGTCCAGTGAAGGTACTCGTAACCGGCAGTGCGGGATTCATCAACGGCTACGTTGTCGACGAGCTGCTTCGCGCCGGCCACGAAGTCGTCGGGATCGACAACTACTCGAAGTACGGCAAGGTCTCGAAGAGCTACGACGATCACCCGCGCTACCACTTCGTCGAGGGCGACGTCAAAGACGTTGATCTGATGTTCAAGCTGGTCGAGGGCTGCGACCAGATGGTGGCCAGTGCGGCCCGCATCGGCGGCATTACCTACTTCCACGAGTATGCCTATGACTTGCTGGCCGAAAACGAGCGCATCGCGGCGGCGCACTTCGATACTGCGATCTATGCATACAAGAAGGGCTGGCTCAAGAAGATCAACGTGATTAGTTCGTCGATGGTGTTCGAGAACGCGTCTGTGTTCCCGACGCCGGAGAAGCACATCACCGAATGCCCGCCTCCGACAAGCACTTACGGCTTCCAAAAACTGGCCTGCGAGTATTTTGCGCACGGCGCCTACGAGCAATACGGTCTTCCGTACACGATCATTCGCCCGTTCAATTGTGTGGGGACGGGCGAGCAGCGGGCGCTGGGTGGGCGCGAAATTCCAAGCGGCAACGTCAAACTCGCGATGAGCCACGTTGTGCCGGATCTGATCCAAAAGGTAGCCAAGGGCCAAGACCCGCTGCACATCCTTGGGGATGGCACTCAGGTGCGCCACTACACCTACGGCGGCGACCTGGCCAGAGGCATTCGCACCTGCATGGAGCATCCGGCCGCGCTCAACGACGACTTCAACCTCTCCACCCCTGAGGCCACCACGGTGGTGCAACTCGCCGAACTGATCTGGCGCAAGATGCGTCCCGACACACCCTTTCGCTACGAAAGCGATCCGCCGTTCGAGCACGACGTCCAGCTACGCTCCCCGGAGGTGCACAAGGCATCCGAGGTGCTCGACTACTCGGCGACCACCTCGCTGGATACCATGCTGGACGAGGTCATACCCTGGGTCGTCAATGCCGTTGCGGCGGGAACCATCTGACATGGGTCGGTGCTACCCACAACGACGCCATGCGAGGTGACCCCGACCTGAAGCAGCTCTACCGCAATCGCTTCGGACACGCGCGGGAGTCGCGATCTGCCATCTGGGGTGTACTGGTTCGCAACTTCTTCCAAGCCCGGATCAGGCGCAGCGATACGGTGGTCGATCTGGGCTGTGGGTATGGCGAATTCCTGAATCACGTGCGCGCCGCCCGCCGAATCGGCGTCGATCTGAATCCGGACAGCGCCGCCATGCTTGAGCCTGAGGTCGAGTTCCACAAGGGTCGCGCCGACGACCTCGGCTTCCTCGAGGATGGCTCGGTGGACGTCGTCTTCACCAGCAACTTGTTGGAGCATCTGCAGACCAAGGCAGAGGTTGAGCGGACCATCGCCGAGGCACGCCGGGTGCTCAAGCCGGGCGGGCAGCTTATCGCAATGGGTCCGAACATTCGATTCGTCCCAGGCGACTATTGGGACTTCTGGGACCATGCGGTGCCGATCAGTGATCGTTCACTGATCGAGCTACTGAAGTTCAATCAGTTCGACATCATGGAGTCCTACGACCGTTTCCTGCCGTACACGTCGTCGTCGCCTTGGCCGCAAGCGCCGATCTTGGTGCAGCTGTATCTGGGGTCCAAAATGGCGTGGCGGATGTTCGGCAGGCAGTTCGTGATCCGCGCCCGCAAGCCGCGATCGGAGACCGCTGACGAGCGCCTGATCAGTGTCGTCATTCCGGTGTACAACGAGGGCGAGAATATTCAAGTCTGCGTCAGGCGGCTCACGGAGGCGTTAGCGGACACACCACACGAACTGCTGGTGTGCTACGACTTCGACGAGGACACCACGCTGCCGGTACTTGCCGCCATGCCCGACAAACCGACCACCGTGCGGCTGGTCCACAACTCGCTGGGCAAAGGTGTGGCAAATGCGCTGATCGCCGGCTTCGCCTCCGCACGTGGCGACGTGGTCGTCACCAGCATGGCCGATCTGTCGGATCCTCCTTCGGCAATTCCGCTGATGGCGGCCAAGATTCGGGAAGAGGGAGCCGACGTCGTCAGCGGGTCTCGGTATATGTCCGGCGGCTCCCAGCATGGCGGACCTCGATTGAAGACCTTGATGTCACGGACCGCGGGACTCAGCCTGCACTACGTGGGTCGGCTACCGACCCACGATGCCACCACTAACTTTCGTGCATACAGCCGTCGTTTTCTCGAGGATGTCCCGGTGGAGAGCGTGCGTGGGTTCGAAGTCGGCCTGGAGCTCACGACAAAGGCGCATCTGCTGGGCTATCGCATCGACGAGGTCCCCAGCAGTTGGCATGACCGGACCGCCGGCACCAGCAAGTTCGATCTGGTCGGTTGGCTCCCTGCGTATCTGCACTGGTACGGGCTGGCCATGCGGGGCCCGATGCTACGTTGGACCGGCGGTGGGGTGGCGGCGCTAGCAGCCGCACAGCTCACGCGCCGACGTGGGCTCGGGAACCGTCGGAGTTGGGCGCGAAAGGCTATGTCGTTAAGGTGAATTGGAGCGACCGATGAGCGCGTGGCGCCCGGCGCCTGTCTTCCAGACCTATCAGGCTCTCACACCAATGCTCGATGGCCTGAATGGCAAATCACCCGCTAAGGGGCCGCAATTCGTGCTGTCCCGGTCGTCAGCGGCCTCACCCGCTACCGGCCTCGACGGCCGGCTTGGCGTGCAGGAATCGCTCAAGTATTCGCGCGCGCTGCTGTGCAACTACATCCTGAGCGGCATCGAGGACCGCTGGGCGCTCTTCACCCGCACCGGACCCCACGGCGGGCCCCTCACCAAGCTGTCGGAGATCCCTGTCCAGGAGCGTGAGGCGATCAAGGTTCCCGTCCCTTGCGGACCGGACAAAGGGGTCCTGATGGGAATCGATCTGGATCTAAGTGTGAAAGACCTGCTCTTCCAGGGAGAGGTCCTTCCGTTGACCACCCTCACGCTCGTGGTCGATGGGGTCACCTATCGCCTCATAGCCAAGAACGCAGCTGAGCCATTTCTGGTCAGCACCCCTGCTTCGGTCGCTGGCACGAACCTGCAGATCCACGCCCAAAGGATCGGCGTCGGTCGCAGCATAAACCTAGATCAGCCTTTCGCCACCGCACGACTGCGCTTCTACGAGATGCCTGTCGGGCCGTAGCCGCTGTGACTGGCCGGCGGCGGCGCGCGCCAACAGAACTGCGGCCAGCAGGTGAAAGTGGGATTGCTAGTTTGGCGGTGACTGTGGTGGCAGAGCGCTTGGAGCGCATCAGAACGTGGTCTTCGAACACGACGTGGGGCTCAACTCGTTGGCAACGGGGCCTTGCGGCCGTGGTCGCCGCATTGGTCATAGCGCCGCAGTCCTCGGTCGAGGCCAGCGTCGGTCTCGATCCATCCTGGGAAGCGGTCGTCGCGCTGGCCCCGATCCAGCACATTCCCTGGGGTCCTGGGGTGGTGTTCACCTACGGTCCCCTCGGATACCTCCAAACCACCGCCTACTACTCGTTCGGTCAGGCAGTGCTCGCCACGGTCTACCAGTTCTTCGTCGTCGCTGCGCTATTCCTTGGGATCGCCGCGGTGCTGAGGCAGCGTTGCAGATCGATGACGTCACTTATCGGTGCGTTTTTTGCCACCTGGATGGCGGCCATTCTCCAAGTGGGTCATGGAACCGCGTTGGGCATGATGTATCCCGAGTTGGTCATTCTCGCGGCGTTCACCTGGGCATCGATCCCGATCCTGCAGCAGGACCCCAAGCGGTCGACGGTCCTCATCACCTGCTGTGTGCTGGGCGCCGTCTCAGGGCTGCAACTACTGGTGAAGTTCAACACCGGCCTCACTGTCCTGGTCATCGCGCTGGTCGCGTCGTTGTTGCTTGGCTGGCGCGCTATGGGGCGGCATTGCGCCACGGTGGCCACGTTCGCGGCGTCAGCCGCTCTTGGGTGGGTCCTGACCGGCCAACGAGTGGGGAACCTGACCGCCTGGCTCACGTCCAGCAGTGAAATCCTTTCGGGTTACAACGGGTCGCAAGCATTGCCCCTCACGCGGTTGGCCGTCCCGGCGCTCGTGTTGAGCGCTGCGTGGATCACGGCGCTATTCGTGACGTTTGTGCGTGGCGTCCCGCAAATTCCGCGCAGCTTCGTGCTTCTCGTCGGCGTGCTAACCCTGATCACCTTCAAGAGCGCGTTCGGACGGTTCGACATATGGCACTTCAGCATGTTGCTGGGTGTGATCGTAGTTGCGGTGGTGCTCGCTCCGGGTCTTCCTACGCGGCGACGTGTGTGGGTGCTGGTTGCGGTCGTGTTCGTCTTCGCATTCAATGACGGGGCCCTCCTTATCGTCCGCCGGGTCGAGACTGCCGTGCAGGGGCCTGCGCAGTCGATCGACCGCCTACTCACACTCGCCGTGCCGGGACGCGTGGAGCAACGGATCGAACACGCCAAGGCGAATCAGCGTGCGACATACGTCGTCCCGGAGCGCTTCATCAAAACCATTGGCTCACAAACGGTTCACATCGACCCCGACGAGACGTCGGTCGTGTGGGCCTACGACCTCGCGTGGCGTCCGGCGCCGGTGTTCGCAACCTACTCGGCGTACACGCCGTCGCTCGATCGCCTGAACAGCGATAGGCTGGCCGAAGGACCTGAGTTTGTCCTATCGCGCGTGTCCGCCAAGTTGCCTGCGACCGGTATCGACAATCGGCTCGGCACGCAGGAGTCACCACTGTATTCGCGTGCGCTGCTGTGCAATTACACGCTCAGCGGCGTCGAGAACCACTGGGCGCTGTTCACCCGCACCCGCTCCCGCTGTGGACCGCTCATCCCACTATCGGAAGTCCATGTCGGCAACAACAATTCGGTCAGAGTCCCGGCGCCAAGCGGGTCCGACATAGCGATCCTGGCGGCGATCGATCTGGAGCCGACTGTCGTCGACCGACTCTTCGACGGCACTATCGTTCCGCTGACCACTTTCGCGGTTGTGCTCGACGGGGTCAGCTATCGCCTTGTTGCAGGAAATGCGGCCGAACCATTTCTTCTTGTCAGCCCGGCCTCGGTCGACGGCACCAACCTCGACATCCACGCGCACAATATCGGCGTCGGCCGTACCCGGTCCCTGGGTCAAGATGCCGTGCATGCTCGTGTGCGCTTCTTTGAGATGAGCGTTCGATCGTGACCGACTTGGTCGATCTGGACTTGTACTCCGGTGGGGGAGAGCGTGTCGCGACTGTCTCTGCGACGTTGCGCGACGACGCGAGTTCAGGGTTGCCGGTCCAGGGTGGCGCGGCCGAACCCGCAGAGCGGTGCCACACCGATAGCTGTAGAACACGCGGACCTCGCGGTGCGCGATCCCCGGGATCGGGGCACTGTAAGCGCTACGGTCAACCCGTCGGAACCCCCGTGACAGGCCCGCATCGGATGGTACTCTCCCCCCATCGCACTTCGGTGGGGAGACCTCGTCGCTGTGTAGGTGGGGGTGCGAAATGAGCGGTGCCTATCGATGGTGCGACGCTGGGGAGGACCAGGCATCGATCTGGTGAACGGAAAAGGAGTTGATCATCAAGACTCGACCAGAAACGGGGCGGCCGCGCGTTCTCTTTGCCAGCAACCTGACCGTTCCGGGTCCCTGTATGAGCGTGTGCAAATGTCGCGTACGGGGTGATGCGACGTCATTATGAACCGGACCTTCTGTGTCGGCGCCTATCCTGGCCGTGTCCGCGACGGTGTTGAATATCTCGCGGAATCGATTGAACTCGCTCTGGGTGGGATGTCGTGGGCGCATTATATTTCTTGTTCCAATTTGGAGATATTTCGTTGAAGAGAGTCGCGATCGTTCAATCAAACTATGTCCCCTGGCGGGGATATTTTGATCTGATCGCATTCGTCGATGAATTCATAATCTATGATGACATGCAATATACAAAGCGTGACTGGCGGAACAGAAATCGGATCAAGACGAGCCAGGGGCTGCAGTGGATAACTGTTCCTGTGCAGGTGAAAGGACGTTTCCATCAGAAGATTCGTGAAACGATGATTGACGGAACTGATTGGGCCAAAGCGCACTGGCGGTCACTAGAATTCAACTATAGTGCCGCCCCGTATTTTGCGGAAATCGCTAACTGGCTGGAGCCCATTTACATTGAAGGACAGCACGCGAATCTCTCCTCGCTCAACCGCCGTCTATTGGAGGCGATTTGCGGCTATCTCGGAATAGGTACGCGCCTGACAAATTCGTGGGACTACGAATTGGCCGAGGGCAAGACCGAGAGGCTGGCCAACCTCTGCCAACAGGCCGAGGCGACAGAATATGTCTCTGGCCCCTCAGCTCGTTCGTATGTCGATGAGCGCGTGTTCGACGAAATCGGAACCCGGGTAACTTGGTTCGATTATGACGGTTACCGCGATTATAGCCAATTGTGGGGAGGGTTCGAGCCGGCCGTGTCGATTCTGGATCTACTCTTCAACGTGGGAGCCGAGGCTCCGGACTATTTGAGATATTGCCGCCGGTGAAATTGTCCGTCGTCGCCACGCTTCATTGTTCGGCACCCCACACCGGCGGGTTGATGGGTCTTTGTCTCTCGCGTCGTCGGCGTGTCTCTAGCGAAGGTAGTGTCGAGAACCCAAGCACCGACCCCACACAATCGTGAGGCAGGTTCATGGCGGATAACACAACGACCATGCTTGGTGATGTGGCTCGTTACTACGCATCGAAACTCGAAGAACACGGGACCACCGCGCGTGGCGTCGATTGGAATGGCGAGGCCGGGCAGGCGCTGCGCTTCGACCAGCTACTGCGCATTGTCGATGCTGCAGGCCGTTTCTCGATAAACGACCTGGGCTGTGGCTACGGAGCTCTGCTGGACTACCTCGATGCGCGTGGATTCGAAGCTGACTACACCGGCATCGACGTCTCCCCCGAAATGGCACGCGCAGCCGCACTACGCTTCGAAGGCCGAGAAGACGCCGACTTCAAATGCGGCACGCGCCTAACTCAAGAGGCGGACTATAGCGTCGCGAGCGGGATATTCAATGTTCGTCTGGAACGGTCAGACGCGGAGTGGCAAGACTATATCGAGGCGACGCTCGACCTGCTGGATGCCGCGAGTCGCCGTGGCTTCTCTTTCAACTGCCTGACATCTTATTCTGACGCGTCGAAGATGCGCGACGAACTGTACTATGCTGACCCATGCGCACTATTCGATCTCTGCAAGCGTCGGTACTCTAAGAGCGTTGCACTCCTTCACGACTACGGACTGTATGAATTCACAATTCTGGTTAGGAAGGCACCATGACAAAACCGCTGGTGATTTTTGGGAGCGGCGATATCGCTCAACTTGCCCATTACTACTTCACGACGGATTCGGGTTATGAGGTCGTTGCCTTCACCGTCGACCGAGACTATGTAAGCGCGTCCGAGTTTTGTGGCGTACCATTGGTGCCCTTTGATGAGGTCGCACAGCACTATCCTCCGGAATCTCACGCAATGTTCGTGGCGCTGGCCTACGCCAAACTGAACGGAGTGCGGAGGGAAAAATATCTTGCCGCCAAGGCTCTCGGCTATGAACTCGCCAGCTATGTGAGCTCTCATGCCACCGTATTGAACGACGGGCGGATCGGAGAAAACGTCTTCTTGCTTGAAGACAACACGATTCAGCCATTCGTAACTATCGGTGACAACGTCACATTGTGGAGCGGAAATCACATCGGTCACCATTCGACGATTCGCGACCACTGTTTCCTAGCTTCTCATATCGTCGTATCCGGCGGCGTGATGATTGAGGAACAATGTTTCATTGGGGTCAATGCGACGCTGCGTGACCATATCACCATCGGTTCAAGGTGTGTGGTTGGAGCGGGTGCCCTGTTGCTCGGCGATGCTGACGCAGATGGTGTCTACATCGGATCCAAGACAGAGCGCCGTCCCGTGCCGAGCGCGGGGTTGCGAAAGATATGAAGGAATAGTGAAGGTTTGCTGAGGTAGTGGAAGAAGTCAGGGATCTGTCGGCCGCAATAAGAATTCTCGTGATTGGCCCCGATCGCCAGCCTTTGGACCCCGTTCGGTGATTTGAGAGTTGGCGCAGAATGTCGGAGTCTAGAGTTCCGTTCAATCGGCCTTACATGACCGGACGGGAGCTCACCTACATCGCCGAAGCCCACTCTTGCGGCCATCTCGCCGGCGATGGTTCCTTCACCCGACGCATCCATGGCTGGCTCGAACAGCAGACCGGTTGTCGCAAGGCGCTGCTCACCCCCTCATGCACCGCGGCGCTGGAGATGATGGCGCTGCTTCTGGAGATCGAGGCGGGGGATGAAATCATTCTGCCGTCATACACTTTCGTCTCCACGGCCAACGCCTTTGTGTTGCGCGGCGGCGTGCCAGTCTTTGTTGATATCCGACCCGACACACTCAACATTGATGAAACCCGCATCGAAGAAGCCATCACCCCGCGAACCAAAGCCATCGTCCCAGTTCACTACGCCGGCGTCGCCTGCGAAATGGACGCGATCATGGAGATCGCCACGCGCTACCACCTAGCCGTGGTCGAAGACGCAGCGCAGGGCGCCATGGCGTCGTATCGCGGGCGGGCACTCGGCAGCATCGGCGATCTCGGAGCTCTCTCATTTCACGAAACCAAGAACGTGATTTCAGGCGAAGGCGGAGCCTTGCTCGTCAACTCGGAAAACTTCGTGCTCCGGTCAGAGATCCTGAGGGAGAAGGGGACCAACCGCAGCCGCTTCCTCCGTAAAGAGGTTGACAAATACACGTGGCAGGACAAAGGCTCTTCTTATTTGCCGAGCGAATTGGTAGCGGCCTTTCTATGGGCTCAGTTCGAAGATGCCGAACGGATCACGCGCTTCAGATTGGACTTATGGGACCACTACCACGAAAGTTTCGAATCATTGGAACGGCGGGGGCTGCTACGTCGTCCGATCATCCCTGAGGGCTGCTTTCACAACGCCCACATGTACTACGTGTTGCTAGCGCCTGGTGCAGATCGGGCGGAGGTACTGGAGGCACTGGCGGGGGAAGGCATAGATGCCGTCTTTCATTACGTGCCCCTTCACGATTCGCCCGCCGGTCGTCGCTACGGCCGCGCCAATGGTGAGCTGATCGTCACCAACGACTTGTCCTGCCGGCTGATCCGTCTGCCCATGTGGGTTGGTCTTCAACAGGCGGATCAGGACCGCGTGGTCGAGGCGCTCACGCGCATCCTGACGTCACCGCGCGTGAAAGCGAGCCAGTAGGAACTCGACTTGGCTCGCTTCAGCGCGCATGTCGGGCGGATCTTGATCACGGCGCTGCGGAGTCCTCGAGTGTCGGGTCGACGGCGATGCGGGTTTGATTGTCGGCCTTGACTTTCACGATGTGGTGGCTGCTCGTATCGAGAACCCCGAGTTGGCTCAACCTAGTGTTCAAGTTTGACCGCCGATATTGGCGATGGCTTCGTGCAGATCGTCGGGTAGCGGGTCGGCGGCGGTGAGGATTTGTCGGTTGGCTTTGATCTTGACGGTGCGGTAGCGGCGTGCGGTACGCACGAATTTTTTGATGCTCCAACCGGTTTGATGCTCGATGTAGTGGCTGACGGCCATCGCGGTGACCACGATGCTCAGGTGCGCCTCGATCGATTCACGCAGGCGGTGATAGGCCGGTCGGGCTTGCAGGCTTGGACATGCGGAAGGCCTTGTCGATGTGGCAGAGCTGGTGGTAGGCGTCAATGACGAATGTTGCGGGTTGGTCGACCAAGTTGGTGGTGTATCCCTTCCAGTCGGCCAACGCGCGGGTCTTAGTCGCCAGCGTGCGGTTGACGGTCTTGGTCGCGCCCGACAGCTGGATGTAGCGGTTACGTTTGACCGGAGCGTGCCCGTCGACGGCACGTTCGGCCTTGCGGACTTGCTCGTAGATCCCAAGCAACGTTCTGCGGGCCCGGTCGTGGCGGTACTGGTAGTGGATGACCCGATTGGGGATCCCACGGGCCTTCTCGCTGCTGCTGGATGGCCAGGGCTGGGTGTGTGTCAAACCGTCGGGAATCGCCTGTTCAGGGTGGGTATCACGCCATCGGCGGACCAGATCTGGCAGCTGCGGGATACGGGTCCCCAAAATGAACGAGAGCCCGGCGGCTTGCAGGGCGATCTGGTTGGCCTCAGAAATCATGCCGGCATCGGCGACCACGGTGACATCGCTGAGGTGATGGGCGGCCTTGAAAGCGTTGATGACCGGCAACATCGTGGCGCTCTCGGCCTTGTTGCCCTCGAACGCCTGCACAGTCAGCGGGAACCCGGCCGCGTCGGTGAGCAGCCCCAGGGTGATCTGCGGTTCCAGCCTGCGTTCCTTGGAGTTATGCCGACATCGGCATAACTCCAATTATCCCGAGGCTGCGATTATGCCGAGTCCCGGGCAGCTGCGGTGGTGTTCGCGCTGTTCGGTAAGGGTTCCAGGGGCGGCTCGCGCGGCATAATCGGGCTCTCTGATGTTGGTCGTCATAGGTGTTCGAGAAAGTTGAGGAGATCGTCGGCTGGTCGGTAGCGGCCGGGGGTGGTGTTCGGCCCGGTGACGCGGTTGAGCGCACGTTCTTTGATGGTCATGTCGGCGTGCAGATAGATGTGGGTTGTGAGTGGGCTTTCGTGGCCCAGCCACAGGGCGATCACCGAAGTGTCGATGCCGGCGTGTAGCAGCGCCATCGCCGCGGTGTGGCGCAGCGTGTGTGGAGTGACGCGTTTGGCCGCGATCGATGGGCAGGTAATCGCCGCTGCGGCAGCGTGTTTGGCGACGAGACGTTGAACGGCGTCTGCCGACATCGGTGTCTTACGTTGCGTTGGAAAGGCTGGACTGCTGGCGGCAGTGCCGGCCTCTGGCAGCCAGGCCCGTAGGACGGCTGCGGTGGGCTTGGTCAGCGGTGTGCTGCGTTCCTTTCGGCCCTTTCCGGTGGTATGAACGGCTGGTCCTGGTGTCATGGTGGCGATGTCGCTGATGGTCAGCGTGGTGATCTCCGAGACGCGAAGACCGGTCGTGACGGCGGTGAGCAGCAGGGCGTGGTCGCGGCGTCCGTACCAGGTGGTGCGGTCTGGCGTGGCCAGTAGGGCCTCGGTCTCGGTGCTGGTCAGATACGACACAGTCGCGTGGTCATGGCGGCGTTGCGGGATCGCCAAGATCTGGCTGGCCGTGTCAGCGCGGTCTGGGATCAGTGGCAGCGCATAGCGGTAGAACGAGTGGATCGCGGCCAGCCGTGCGTTGCGGGTCGCGGTGCTGTTGTGGCGTTCGGTTTCAAGGTAATTCAAGAAGGCGCCGATCATCGTGGCGTCGAAGTCATCGAATGTCAGCTGCGCCGGGGATCTCTTTGTCTGGCCGGCGGCGAAGATCAGCAGAAGCTTGAAGGTGTCCCGGTAGGCCGCGACCGTTTGCGAACTGGCCTGCAGGTGACTTCGCAACCGATCGGTGAAGAACCCTTGCAGCAGCGAGCTCAGCGTCGGCGCGGTCATGGCGCCGGCTCCGTGACAGGGGCTTCGGCGTCGTTGTCGAGGCGGTCGGCGGCAAGGGCGAGCAGTTCGGGCACTGCGTGCAGATACCAGTAGGTCGAGGCGGGATCGACATGGCCGAGCCAGGTTGACAGCAGTGGCAGCCGCGCTTGAACGTCCTGACCCTCGCGGTACCAGTCGATCATTGTGGTCACGGCGAAGGTATGGCGCAGATCGTGCAGACGGACTGGCCGGTGACCCGGCGCGGTGGTCAACCCGGCGGCGGTGACGATCTCTCGGAAGGTGCCGTTGAGCCGGTCCGGGCATAGCGGTCCACGCCGGGCGTTGAGGAAAACCGTTGAGCTGGCGTGCGTGCTGGCCCCAACCCATGCTTGGCGGGCTTGCAGGTAATCAGCGATCACGGTGACGGTGCTCGGATGGATAAACACCAGCCGGGACTTGCCGAACTTCGTCTCCAGAATCTGGATCATTCCGCTAGCCAGGTTGATGTCGCTGACGGCCAGCCGGCACGCTTCGCCGGGGCGTAGCCCGGTGGCGGTCAGCAGACCGATCAATATTCGCCACGTCAACGCCTTGAACGCAGGCTCCAGAATGCTTGTCGCGGCCAGCAGTGCGCAGATGTCGTTCTGGTTGAGCACATTTGGCTGTTTTGGCCGGTAGCGCCGAGGGCGGAGTTCTTCGGCCGGGATCTGCGTGGCGGGGTCCAACGCATGCTGGTATCGGGCGAAGATCCGCACCGCATCCAACCGGCGAGCTACTAGCGCTTCACTAACCGGAACCTTCATCTGGGTTGTGGCCCATTGGATCACGAGGTCGTGGTTGACCCGGGTGGCTCCCCGTTGCTCGCAGAACGCGACGAAGCTCAGCAGCAGCTTGCTCAGGCCTTCGAGTTTGAATCCCAGCGCCCTGCGGGTGGCGAGGTAATCAGTGACGTTCTCACGCAGCGTGTTCATGACCGTGCCCCCGGCCACGGGCGCGCCAGTGCCCGGCCAGCGTCGGGGTCTGTCTTCGCTGTGATTGTCGGCCAGGGCCGGGCCAAGGGCCGCAGTGCGACGTCATCAACTTTGGCGTAAATCGCGGTCGAGCGCGCACTGCGGTGGCGCAGCACCTGACTCACCTCCGGCAGTGAGGCCCCAGAGCGCAGCATCTCCGTTGCCAGCGTGTGACGGAAACGGTGCGCGTTGATCCGCTCTAGCCCCGCGTCTTGGCACGCCGCAGCCACCAGATGCGCGATCGCTCCGGGCGATATCGGACGCCCCGCCGGCTTGACGGTGGTGAACACCGACCGCGTCGTGCATGCCGGCCTGCCATCGACTAGCCACGCCGCGATCGCCTCACCAGGTTCAGCCGGCAGAGGTAAACGCTCGACGTGGTTACCTTTGCCGACGATGGTGAGTTCTCCTGCCCGCCAGTCGATATCGTCGAGACCAAGAGCTGCGATCTCGCCTCTGCGGAGCCCGAGTCGGGCCAACAGCAGCAAGATCGCATAATCGCGCCGATCGGTGGCAGTCCAGCAGTGCCGCGCTGCGACATCCAACAGATGCTCAAGATCTGCCGCCGGCACCGCCTTGGGAAGCGACGCCAAATGCCAGGCCGCCGGAACCGGAACCGCCCCCGACAGATCCGCCGATATGCGGCCTGTGGCGTGGGCGAATCGCAGAAACGAGCGGACCGACCGCGCCATCGACTTGGCCGAATTCGTATTCCGTTCCCTGCAAAATTCGACCATGAACGCAGTGACCATGCCGGCATCCAAAAGACCCACCGAGGCCTCGGCGGACTGTGGCAATGCCTTGAGAAACTGCGCAACCTCCTTCCTGTAATTGACAACCGTTGTCGGCGCCAATCCACGCTGATGATCCAGCCAGCGCCCGTACTCGATGAGCAAATCAACTACCGGCGCGGCACGATCACCGGCATCGAAGCTGCGTGTGGGGTCCATGACTCCTCCTCCTGATGGGCAACGCAATGCACCATCAGGAAGACACACCACAACTTTTCGCGGGCCGATTATGCCGCGCGAGCCGCCCCTGGAACCCTTACCGAACAGCGCGAACACCACCGCAGCTGCCCGGGACTCGGCATAATCGCAGCCTCGGGATAATTGGAAAATCCAGACTCACGGAAGCCGTCGCCGGTATCGGTCTCGAAGTACAACGTCGAGACGTCGAAGAGCACCAGGCTGGCCGGCCCCAACCCCGCATGTGCCGCACAGGCCGCAGCCAGCGACGACCGCCATTCCTTTTGGGCATAACCACGCAGCCGGCGCTTGACCGTGGCATACGACGCGGCAGCGACCCCGACTTCGTTCAACACCCGCTCGGCGTCGATCTTGCTGCTCGGCTCGATGATCCGCGCGAGCACCAAATCACGAAACACATTGTCGCCCTGGGTAGCTGCCTCGAAACCCAAGACCCGGTACGCGACCCGCAGCGCCTGCCAGAGGTGGGTCATCTGCGAGGACGGGATCGGCAACGTGCCCGGCTCCAAGCTGCCACAGATCCCCAGATCCAGCTCCGTCTGCCCAGCGTCCAACCGCTCAGCCGCAGCTGCCTTCAAGGCCACCAACTCCACCTCGTCGTGGGCCGAACCAAGATGCTCGATCGAACGCGGACCTTTGCGCCACGACCACATCTGACTTGGGTCACTTCTGTCGATTTCCGAATCCTGCAGTGCGTTGACCTGGGGTGATGGTTGGGCTTAGTGCACATCCTAGGCACTAATTTGTGTCGGTAGGCTCGCGGGGATGGTCTGGATTCGGCGGGTGCGCACGGCCTCGGGTGCGACCGCGGTCCAGATCGCGGAATCGGTGGGCGGCCGGCGCCGGATCGTTCGTCATGTGGGCTCTGCCCGCGATGAAGCCGAGCTGGGTCTGCTCATCGAGGAGGCACGGCGGCTGTTGGCTGATGACGCCCAGGGCGAGCTGGAGCTGGGTATCACCCCGAAAGCGATCCAAGTGGAGATGGTGCCACCGCCGGCCGCAGGGCTGTTCGCCGAGGCGGCCGGCGGACCCTCGCCCCGGCAGTTGGTGGCTCGCCCGCAGGTGCTCAAGAGCTGCAGCGGGCTGCTCTACGACACCCTGGCCGGGGTGTACGCCAGCTTGGGTTTCGAAGCGGTCGGTGATGAGGTGTTCTGTGATCTGGTGATCACCCGGGTGGTGGAGCCGACCAGCCTGTTGGATGTCGATCGAGTCCTGGCCGAGCTGGGCCGCACCTCGGCATCGCTGTCGACGCGCAAACGCACCCTGCGTCGTGCATGCGCGGGTGGCTACCGCGATCAGATCGCCGCTGCATGCTTTGCCTATGTGCGCACCGCTGGCGATGTGAGCCTGGTGGCCTACGACGTCACGACCCTGTACTTCGAGGCGGACAACGAAGACGAGCTGCGCAAGGTCGGCTACTCCAATTATCCCGAGGCTGCGATTATGCCGAGTCCCGGGCAGCTGCGGTGGTGTTCGCGCTGTTCGGTAAGGGTTCCAGGGGCGGCTCGCGCGGCATAATCGGGCTCTCTGATGTTGGTCGTCATAGGTGTTCGAGAAAGTTGAGGAGATCGTCGGCTGGTCGGTAGCGGCCGGGGGTGGTGTTCGGCCCGGTGACGCGGTTGAGCGCACGTTCTTTGATGGTCATGTCGGCGTGCAGATAGATGTGGGTTGTGAGTGGGCTTTCGTGGCCCAGCCACAGGGCGATCACCGAAGTGTCGATGCCGGCGTGTAGCAGCGCCATCGCCGCGGTGTGGCGCAGCGTGTGTGGAGTGACGCGTTTGGCCGCGATCGATGGGCAGGTAATCGCCGCTGCGGCAGCGTGTTTGGCGACGAGACGTTGAACGGCGTCTGCCGACATCGGTGTCTTACGTTGCGTTGGAAAGGCTGGACTGCTGGCGGCAGTGCCGGCCTCTGGCAGCCAGGCCCGTAGGACGGCTGCGGTGGGCTTGGTCAGCGGTGTGCTGCGTTCCTTTCGGCCCTTTCCGGTGGTATGAACGGCTGGTCCTGGTGTCATGGTGGCGATGTCGCTGATGGTCAGCGTGGTGATCTCCGAGACGCGAAGACCGGTCGTGACGGCGGTGAGCAGCAGGGCGTGGTCGCGGCGTCCGTACCAGGTGGTGCGGTCTGGCGTGGCCAGTAGGGCCTCGGTCTCGGTGCTGGTCAGATACGACACAGTCGCGTGGTCATGGCGGCGTTGCGGGATCGCCAAGATCTGGCTGGCCGTGTCAGCGCGGTCTGGGATCAGTGGCAGCGCATAGCGGTAGAACGAGTGGATCGCGGCCAGCCGTGCGTTGCGGGTCGCGGTGCTGTTGTGGCGTTCGGTTTCAAGGTAATTCAAGAAGGCGCCGATCATCGTGGCGTCGAAGTCATCGAATGTCAGCTGCGCCGGGGATCTCTTTGTCTGGCCGGCGGCGAAGATCAGCAGAAGCTTGAAGGTGTCCCGGTAGGCCGCGACCGTTTGCGAACTGGCCTGCAGGTGACTTCGCAACCGATCGGTGAAGAACCCTTGCAGCAGCGAGCTCAGCGTCGGCGCGGTCATGGCGCCGGCTCCGTGACAGGGGCTTCGGCGTCGTTGTCGAGGCGGTCGGCGGCAAGGGCGAGCAGTTCGGGCACTGCGTGCAGATACCAGTAGGTCGAGGCGGGATCGACATGGCCGAGCCAGGTTGACAGCAGTGGCAGCCGCGCTTGAACGTCCTGACCCTCGCGGTACCAGTCGATCATTGTGGTCACGGCGAAGGTATGGCGCAGATCGTGCAGACGGACTGGCCGGTGACCCGGCGCGGTGGTCAACCCGGCGGCGGTGACGATCTCTCGGAAGGTGCCGTTGAGCCGGTCCGGGCATAGCGGTCCACGCCGGGCGTTGAGGAAAACCGTTGAGCTGGCGTGCGTGCTGGCCCCAACCCATGCTTGGCGGGCTTGCAGGTAATCAGCGATCACGGTGACGGTGCTCGGATGGATAAACACCAGCCGGGACTTGCCGAACTTCGTCTCCAGAATCTGGATCATTCCGCTAGCCAGGTTGATGTCGCTGACGGCCAGCCGGCACGCTTCGCCGGGGCGTAGCCCGGTGGCGGTCAGCAGACCGATCAATATTCGCCACGTCAACGCCTTGAACGCAGGCTCCAGAATGCTTGTCGCGGCCAGCAGTGCGCAGATGTCGTTCTGGTTGAGCACATTTGGCTGTTTTGGCCGGTAGCGCCGAGGGCGGAGTTCTTCGGCCGGGATCTGCGTGGCGGGGTCCAACGCATGCTGGTATCGGGCGAAGATCCGCACCGCATCCAACCGGCGAGCTACTAGCGCTTCACTAACCGGAACCTTCATCTGGGTTGTGGCCCATTGGATCACGAGGTCGTGGTTGACCCGGGTGGCTCCCCGTTGCTCGCAGAACGCGACGAAGCTCAGCAGCAGCTTGCTCAGGCCTTCGAGTTTGAATCCCAGCGCCCTGCGGGTGGCGAGGTAATCAGTGACGTTCTCACGCAGCGTGTTCATGACCGTGCCCCCGGCCACGGGCGCGCCAGTGCCCGGCCAGCGTCGGGGTCTGTCTTCGCTGTGATTGTCGGCCAGGGCCGGGCCAAGGGCCGCAGTGCGACGTCATCAACTTTGGCGTAAATCGCGGTCGAGCGCGCACTGCGGTGGCGCAGCACCTGACTCACCTCCGGCAGTGAGGCCCCAGAGCGCAGCATCTCCGTTGCCAGCGTGTGACGGAAACGGTGCGCGTTGATCCGCTCTAGCCCCGCGTCTTGGCACGCCGCAGCCACCAGATGCGCGATCGCTCCGGGCGATATCGGACGCCCCGCCGGCTTGACGGTGGTGAACACCGACCGCGTCGTGCATGCCGGCCTGCCATCGACTAGCCACGCCGCGATCGCCTCACCAGGTTCAGCCGGCAGAGGTAAACGCTCGACGTGGTTACCTTTGCCGACGATGGTGAGTTCTCCTGCCCGCCAGTCGATATCGTCGAGACCAAGAGCTGCGATCTCGCCTCTGCGGAGCCCGAGTCGGGCCAACAGCAGCAAGATCGCATAATCGCGCCGATCGGTGGCAGTCCAGCAGTGCCGCGCTGCGACATCCAACAGATGCTCAAGATCTGCCGCCGGCACCGCCTTGGGAAGCGACGCCAAATGCCAGGCCGCCGGAACCGGAACCGCCCCCGACAGATCCGCCGATATGCGGCCTGTGGCGTGGGCGAATCGCAGAAACGAGCGGACCGACCGCGCCATCGACTTGGCCGAATTCGTATTCCGTTCCCTGCAAAATTCGACCATGAACGCAGTGACCATGCCGGCATCCAAAAGACCCACCGAGGCCTCGGCGGACTGTGGCAATGCCTTGAGAAACTGCGCAACCTCCTTCCTGTAATTGACAACCGTTGTCGGCGCCAATCCACGCTGATGATCCAGCCAGCGCCCGTACTCGATGAGCAAATCAACTACCGGCGCGGCACGATCACCGGCATCGAAGCTGCGTGTGGGGTCCATGACTCCTCCTCCTGATGGGCAACGCAATGCACCATCAGGAAGACACACCACAACTTTTCGCGGGCCGATTATGCCGCGCGAGCCGCCCCTGGAACCCTTACCGAACAGCGCGAACACCACCGCAGCTGCCCGGGACTCGGCATAATCGCAGCCTCGGGATAATTGGAGTTATGCCGACATCGGCATAACTCCAAGGAACGCCGGGTTGACCCGCAGATCGTGGTGGGTCTGCTGGTCGACCGGTGCGGGTTTCCGTTGGAGATCGGCTGCTTTGAGGGCAATAAGGCCGAGACTTTGACGATCGTGCCGATCGTCAAAGCGTTCCAGCAGCGTCATGACATCACCGAGATGGTCGTCGTCGCTGATGCCGGCATGCTCTCCGCGGCGAACCTGCGCGACCTCGACGCCGCCGGGTTGCGGTTTGTCGTCGGATCGCGGGTCACCAAGGCTCCCAACGATCTGGCCTCCCACTTCCATTGGCACGGAACAGTATTCACCGATGGCCAGATCATCGACACCGTTACCCCACGCGATCAGCGCGGCACACCCGCCAAAACCAGTGACCCGAAGGTTAAGGCCGAACCCGTCTGGAACCCGGCCACCCACACCAGGTCGTGGCGGGCTGTGTGGGCGTATTCGGTCAGAAGGGCTGTGCGGGACAACAAGACGCTGAACCTGCAGGAGCACAAAGCCCGCGCGGTCGTCGCTGGCGACAAGACCGCCCGCATACCGCGATTCGTCAAAACCCGCAACGGCGCGCAAGAACTCGATACGGCGTCACTGCAGCGGGCACGACGGCTCGTCGGACTCAAAGGCTATGTCACCAACATCGAAGCCGCGCTCATGCCCGCGACCGAGGTCATTGCCAGCTATCACGACCTGTGGCGCGTCGAGCAGTCCTTCCGGATGTCGAAATCCGACCTTGCCGCCAGGCCCATGTTCGCCCGCACCCGTGATGCCATCGAGGCCCACCTGACCATCGTGTTCACCGCACTGGTCCTCAGCCGCGAAGTCCAGACCCGAACCGGGCTCCCACTGCGGCGGTTCCTGCGCACCCTCAAACCCCTGCGCTCAGCCACCGTCGACATCAACGGCGTCATCGCCACCTTCGCGCCCGCCCTGCAACCCGAGGTCAAGACCATCCTAAACAGCTTGAAAGCCCCGGACCCAAGGCACTAATACTGCAGCCGTAGATCGAGATCATTGGTGTTCGCGGCGTCGGTAGTGGGATTGTCGGGCTCGGTATTGGTGTCGTCTTCGCCATCGTGACCAGGCCAGCAGGCTTGTTAGGGTGCGGTGGGTGACGAGCAGCAGTGCGTCGAAGAGGCGTCGAAACTCGTTGACGGTCAAGGCGATCAGGCCCTCGGGGGTGGGTGCGGTATCGCGTTCGATCGCTGTGGCTACGGCCAGGAAGGCATGGGCGAGCATGGCCAGGGTGGTCCAGCGGTGCCAGGAGCGCCAGCGCCGCACCTGGTGCTGATCCAGTCCGACCAGTCCTTTGGCGGCTTGGAACGATTCCTCGATGCGCCAGCGCTGACCGGCGATGGTGACCAGGGTGCGCAGCGGAACGGGTCGGGGGCTGTAGCAGCGCAGGTAGGCATGCTCGCCGGTGGCATCGTTGCGGCGGATCAGCAAATGATGGTACCCGGTGTCGGTGTCGTCTTCGGCCAGCAACCGAAACCATGCCCAGGAGTACAGCCGTGGCCCGTGCGCGCCGGCGCCGGCGGAGTGTTTCTGCCAGGCATGTGCCGGGATCAGCGCGGGCAGCGCATCGACGCGGATCGGGCCGGCATGGGTGGGCACGCGCCGGTTGGCCGCAACCGCCATCACGTAGCCCAGTCGGTGGCCTCGAATGGCTGCGCGCAGTCGTGGGTCGGCTCCATAGACTTCGTCGCCGGCCACCCACCCCGCGGGTACTCGGGCGGCCACCGCGCGCTCGATCAGTGTTGCCGCCAGCGTTGGTTTGGTCGCGAAACCCCGCTTGTTGGCGGGGATTCCGGCATCGGCGCAGCGTTCATGGTCGTCGGCCCAGCTGCGCGGAAGGTACAGAGCCCGGTCGATCAGCGCGTGCCCACGCGGGGCCGCATACGTCAGATACACCGCCACCTGGGAGTTCTCGACGCGGCCCGCGGTACCGCTGTACTGGCGCTGCACCCCGACGCTGTGCACGCCCTTCTTGACGTCACCGGTCTCGTCGACCACCAAGATCGCACCCGGGTCACCGAACGCATCGACGACGTAATCGCGCAGATCGTCGCGGACATCGTCGGCGTCCCAGCTGGCCCGTGCCAACAGATGCTGCAACCCATCGGGGGTGGTATCACCGCGGTGCTCGGCGATCGTCCAGCAATTCTTGCGGTCCAAGCCCGAGACCATCCCGGCCATGAGTTCACCGGCACGGCGCAACGGTTCGTACCGGGCGAAACGCGGCGCGATCCGATCCAGCACCGCCGAGAACTCCGACTGCCACCGATCAGGGTCTACGCTATGAGCCGCGGCGACCGCGGCATATTGAGAAGTTGTCACAAACTCCGAACAATGCCGCGGTCACCGCGCCTACCAGCGCAGACACGCCAGCATCAGCAATCCCTATCTACGGCTGCAGTACTAAGCCGAATGACCCAACTCGGGCGCGGAAACTCCTCACGCCGGCGAGCCACGGTCGTGATCGTGTGGGCGTTCGCCGATGATTAGCCGATCTTCCAGGCCACCAACGCCGCCACCGACCGCGCACCCGTAGCGCCGCACAGCTCGTCGCGATCCAGCTCGGCCACGATCTCCACGATGCGTCCATCAATCGCGTTGCGCTGACCGGTCAACTCCGCCAACTCCTCGAACAGCACCTCAAGGCGCTGGTCAGGACGCACCGCAGCGGCGTCGGACGAGGCGGTCAAGGACATGACGTCATCATCGCAGCCGGGTACGACATGATGATGGAAGAGCACTACCGCGTAGGTCGTGACTCCGGCGTCGCATTTGGAAACAACGCGAAACAACGCGCTGCGAAGCGATCACCGCCGCGGCATGAAATTTGGATGTGTTCGAGAGAGTCGCATCATCGCCGCAGAATTATCCACATAAGAAGTGGCTGGTTCGAGCGCACTTTCAGGTAGTCGCAACCGATCAATTCTCCAGCACCGCCAAGCCAAAACCCGCGCGACCGTAGCCGTCGCCCGAATAGAGCAAAAAACGCTGTCCACCGTGGTCGAAAACGCAAGGATATTCGATCATGTCCGAGTCCCAACTGTTGGGCGAAACGTCGATGCCATCGTCTTTACCGAGTTGTCCCCAGTTCAAACCATCTTCCGAGGTGGCGCGATAAATGCGATATCGGGTACCGCGAGCGCAAAACCACATTCGGTAGAGTCCCGGATCGCGGACGACGCAGGGCCGACAGGCGGCCGTATTGTCGCATCCGCTTGTGTCGACGTGCACGCGATCCTGTTTCTCCCAGTGGACACCGTCCCTGGATTGCGCATACCTGATCACGTGGCGGATTTCGTCGGTACCCTGCCCCCAGTCCAGATTCGAGCCGTACCACATACGGTATGTCCCGTCATCATGGATTACCCAAGGGTATGAAAGCGAGAATGGATCGTAGTCGTCCAGGGCAACGACCGGGAATGCGGACCATCGCTCGAATGGTGCATCCGCTTCGCTTATCGCTAGACCGATGGTGTTCTTCCAGGGCACGGTGACAGCGAGATTCCAGCCCGTGTAGTACAGAAACCGCGTATCGCCGACACGCACAATAGACCCGATTGATACCCCGCAATCGTCAAACATCCCGCGAGCACCGGGGCGTAAAATCGGCTCCGGCGAAACCTCTAGAACCTTGCCGTCCGCGGACAGATCCACGAGTACGCAACCGATGCTGGAACGATTCTGATCATCGCGGCTGCTGAAATAGATGCGGAAAATGTCACCTTCGATCCACTCAGAAACCGGCAGCGCAGCATGAGTTCGTGACCAGTCGAGTTCGCCAGACGGAACAAAAATCCTCCCGAGCTTTCGCCAGCCCATCAATACTCGTCCAAAACTGCTTCGCGCATGGGCAACTAGCCTTGCCCCTTCCGATACAGCCGCTTATCCGGCGGCTGGTAATACTCATCCAGACTGGTCACTACGCGGGTGTACCACCCGAGGAGCTGCTGGGTTCGTGCCGGCCGCTCCAGGATCACGGTATCGCCCAGCGCACGGACGTAGTCGATCTGCTGCTTGAAAAATGAACGCGTGAACTGATGGTTAATTGCCAAGCGGTCTTTGCCAGAGGTATTCCGCCCTGCCGCATGCCAGAGCGTGGAGTCAAAAACCAGCATTGAGCCCGCCGCGCATTCGACTGGAACGGCATTGCGTGCGAGATAGGCACTGTCGGGCGCCCCCATGCGCTGATGCGTTCCTGGCACCACGAGCGTTGCGCCGGTGTCCCGTGTAAAGGGATCGATGGCGAACATGACATTGATGGAGGCTGTGTATCCCGACAATACTCTGGGAAAGTCCTGGTGAAATGCATTCTGAAAAACTTCGGGCGTGGAGACGGGGCGAAAGGACGGAAGAATAAACCCATTTTGTAGATGTAGGATCGCCGTTTCGGACAGCACGCGATCAACGACATCCAGAACTTCGGGGATTTCAAGAAAAGTAAAGAAATGAGGGTCGTACTTCATCATGAGCCGTAGAACGCCGAGTTCACCGGCCGCCGAGAGCCGCTCTTGGCCGATCTCACGTAGAATCCGTTCCTGTACGTGATACATGTGATCACGTGTCGCAGCCAGAAACGCTTCATCAAGCACACCTTCTACGACTGTGTACCCGACGCATTGAAGAGCGTCCTGCACCTGGTCGAGCGAAGAATCGATTTCGCACTTGGCGGCAGTCATAGTTCTTTGTTCACTTTTCGCTGAATGCGGCCTCGCGGGACGATGATGATGACTCCTGGGGCGAGAACTTCGCGTCGTAGGTTCGTCGGACGATCGTGTATGGGCGCTGCTTGGTTTCGATGAAGATCTTGGAAATGTAGATTCCAATCAAACCTATGCAGAAGATCGTCATCCCCCCCAACATCCAGATGGACACGATCAGGGACGCCCAGCCCGCTTGCAACGCGCGAAAGAAAATACGATCGATAATAAGATATCCCGCGGCTGAGCTGGAAACTATAAAAATCACTGCACCAAGATAGAAAATGAAGACCAGGGGTTTGTTGCTAAACGAAGTGATATTGTCAACCAGCGTCGCGACCTTGTGTCTGAACGTATATGTAGTCGTTCCTTTCCACGCCTTGTTTACGAACATGGGGACCTGGTTATAGCCAGTGATCTGCCACAGGCCGGCGATGGAAAGTTCACGCTCCTGGTGCTGGACCAAGCTGCGTACGTAGTCGGCTTTCATCAACCGGACCGTGAGGGTGTTTTCGTGAATCGGGGGGTTGCACAGCAGGGCCGAGGCGCGATAGTGGATTTTCGGGCCAAAGTTTCTCAACCAGCCGCCGGGGCGGTGCGCGTGGCGACCAAAGACAACGTCGGCGCCCGTCGATACCAGCTTTTCGTGGAATGATTCGAGGAGAGCGGGGTCTTCCTCAAGGTCTGAGTCGATCAGAAAGACGAGATCGCCCGTAGCCTGCGCCAGGCCGGTCATCATCGCCTTGTGGTGGCCGAAATTTCGCGAAAGCTCAACAACCCGGACACCGGGATCGTTGGCGAGCAACGAGACCGCCTTATCGAGTGATCCGTCCGGAGAGCCGTCATCCACGAAGATGATCTCGACGTCGTCCGTGATCTTGTCTGCCGCCGCGCGGGCTCGCCTGTGGAACTCGAGCACATATGGCTCGGACATGTACATAGTCGTTACGATCGAGAGACGCATCGCCGATCCAATCCACCAATCCACCCCGTCAAGTATCTTCCTGGGGATCATACCGAGGGCTCAGTGGCGTCGGCGGCGGTTTTGGGCTTTCGTCGAGTCCCGTCCTATGCGTTACCGTCAGCGCGGAATGGTGCCGTGAACTGGGATGATTCGACTTGGTGACGGTAGAATCATGCGCAGATCAAGGAGCCGCGATTTCTGGCGGGCAGGTCTACTTCGTGTAACCGGTCATGGGTGGTGACTGGTCTGGGTCGATCCATTACGCGCACCGCTGGTTAGTCGGGTGCCCGCGCCAGCGCGACCAAATGGATCGCGATTCCCACCAGTGGACCGCACAGCAACGCGATCGCGGTGCGCGTCTGCAGCGCCATGGGCAGCAGCAGCAACAACGCCGACGCCAGCGTCGCGCCGAGCCAGCCCAGCGAATACGCCCGGTGCAGTGCGGCCGCGACCGCGGCCGTACCGGTCAGCACCAGCATGGCGACGGCTACGGCCCCCGCCGTCAGCCCGGCCAGTAAGGCCCCGCTGGCGCGGTAGTCGGGACCGAATCCGACACGCAGCAACCAGGGGCCGGTAAGTCCTGCGGCCAGCAGTCCGACCGCGCCGATTCCGCCGATGGACACCGCCGGTGCGATCAGCGCCCGGAGCCGTTCGGTGCGCTCGTCGACGAAATGAGCGATCAGGTTGCCCTGCAGCGCACTCAGCGGGAGCAGCAGCGGCGCACGGGTCAAGGTGACCGCCAGGATGATCACTCCACCCTGTGCCCCCAGCTGGTCAGAGGTTGCCTTCAGCAACACCGGGAAGCCCATCACCTGAGTTTGGACACCTCCGATGATTTTGACGCTGCGTAGTTCCCTGACCTGGCATTTTGGCCGCGAGGGTGGGTGTTTCGGGGTACTAACCGGGTAGGTTCGTGCGGTGGCGTACGTGCGGAAGGTGCGCACTGCCTCGGGTGCGGTGGCGGTGCAGGTGGCGCACAAGGACCTTGGCCGGGTAGTGATCCTGGCGCATCTGGGTTCAGCGCATACCGATGCTGAGCTGGGCATTCTGCTCGATGCGGCCCAGCAGATGGTCCTCGATGGCCAGGCCGCCCTGGATTTCGAAGTCTCCGCCCGCGCCCAATCGGTGGCCGATGTGGCCGACTTCCGGGCGCAGTCGCTGATCGCAGAACAGCCCAAGCCCACAGCCCCCGCACCCGTGGTGCCGCCAGGTCGCACGCTGGGCACGAACTCGCGGCTGCTTTATGACGTGCTCGCCCATGTGTATGACTGGCTGGGTTTCGACGCAGTCGGCGATGTGGTGTTCCGGGATCTGGTGATCGCCCGGATCGTGGAGCCGACCAGCAAGATCGACGCGTTGCGGGTGCTGGCCGATCTCGGGGCAGCGCTGGTGTCATATAAGACGATCGACCGCCACGTCCGCAGCATCCATGCCGGTCCCGCTCGGGATGTGGTCGCCGCGAAATGCTTTGAGCACTCCCGTGATTGCGGTGGCCTGTCGCTGTTGCTCTATGACACGACCACGCTTCATTTTCAGGCCGAGCACGAAGATGAGCTGCGACGGGTCGGATATAGCAAGGACCGCCGCGTCGACCCGCAAATTGTCGTCGGACTGCTGGTGGACCGCATGGGGATGCCTTTGGAGATCGGCTGTTTCGAGGGCAACACCGCTGAGACGACCACCATCGTTCCGATCATCGGCAGCTTCGTCGAACGCCACCGCCTGGCCGGCATTCCGATGGTGGTGGCTGCTGACGCCGGGATGCTCTCTGCGACAAACCTCAAGGCCCTCGACGATTTGGAGTTGTCGTTCATCGTCGGGTCCCGGATGACCAAAGCCCCTGGAGATCTGGAGTCCTATTTCCATTGGAACGGCGATGTTTTCACCGACGGGCAGATCATCGACACCGTCACACCACGGCACGGCAACAACACTGTCAACGACTGCAACAAGCGCGCTGAACCAGTCTGGGACCCCGAAGCTCATCCGGGCGCCTGGCGGGCAGTCTGGGCGTATTCGGCCAAGCGAGCCCGCCGCGACCAGAAAACCCTGGCCGCCCAGGAAGCCCGCGCCCGGGCCATCGTCGACGGCACGAGGCAGGCCAAGGCCGCCCGATTTGTGACGGTCCGCGGCGATGACCGCACCATCGACGAGGCCAGCCTCGCCCGGGCTCAATCCCTCGTAGGTCTGAAAGGGTATGTGACAAATGTGCCGGTCACAGTGATGCCAGCCACCGAAGTCATCGCGAAGTACCACGAGCTGTGGCACGTGGAGAAGTCCTTTCGGATGTCAAAGAGCGACCTCGAAGCGCGGCCCATGTTCAACCGGATGCGCGATGCCATCGAAGCTCACCTGACCCTCGTCTTTGCCGCCCTTGCCGTCTCTCACGTCATCCAATCGCGCACCGGGGTATCCATCGCCAAAGTCGTCAAACAACTACGCCCGCTACGCAGCGCCACCATCACCATCAACGGCGCCACTCAGACCTTCCCACCAGCGATCCCCGAGGCCGAGCGCAAAATCCTCACCGACCTCGGCTTCAAACCCGGGTACTAAGCCAAATGTCCAAACTCAGGTTAGTCGGGTGCCCGCGCCAGCGCGACCAAATGGATCGCGATTCCCACCAGTGGACCGCACAGCAACGCGATCGCGGTGCGCGTCTGCAGCGCCATGGGCAGCAGCAGCAACAACGCCGACGCCAGCGTCGCGCCGAGCCAGCCCAGCGAATACGCCCGGTGCAGTGCGGCCGCGACCGCGGCCGTACCGGTCAGCACCAGCATGGCGACGGCTACGGCCCCCGCCGTCAGCCCGGCCAGTAAGGCCCCGCTGGCGCGGTAGTCGGGACCGAATCCGACACGCAGCAACCAGGGGCCGGTAAGTCCTGCGGCCAGCAGTCCGACCGCGCCGATTCCGCCGATGGACACCGCCGGTGCGATCAGCGCCCGGAGCCGTTCGGTGCGCTCGTCGACGAAATGAGCGATCAGGTTGCCCTGCAGCGCACTCAGCGGGAGCAGCAGCGGCGCACGGGTCAAGGTGACCGCCAGGATGATCACTCCACCCTGTGCCCCCAGCTGGTCAGAGGTTGCCTTCAGCAACACCGGGAAGCCCATCACCAGGATCGCGCTGGCGCCGGAGGCGGTGATCGAATGAGCGGCGCCGCGTAGGAACCTGGCGATTCCCCCGTCCGTCAATTGCCGGGTCGCGACGCGAGCCGTGGGCGAGGCCATCAGCATCAGCAGCCACGCCGTTGCTCCCGCGGCGGCAGCCGACAAGAACCCGGTCAGGCCCCATCCGAAGATAACGACCGTCGCGGCGACCGTCACCCGGATGACGGGGTCGGTCACCATAAGCGCCCCGTACTGAGTCCACCGGTTGGCGCCGGCCAGTGCGCCCAGGAGGGCCGCCTGCACGCAAAACCCAGCCAGCCCAACGCTGAGTAGCCACACGGACAGCCAGCGTGCCTCGACGAATAGCTGTCGGCTCCACAGCGGTGAGCTGGCCGCAATCACGACGGCTGCGACGACACCGATCATCCCGGCCACCCGCACTGGATGGATATGGTGGCCCGCGGCAGATTCGGTGTGGCGCGCCGAACGGATCTCTCGGGTGGTTTCCTGGAGGAGGCCGCTGGCAGCGCCCGTGGCCATACCGAGCGCCCCCCAAAACACCGCGAATACCGAAAAGCGAGCCGGGGGCAGGTCACGGGCTGCCAGATAGATGAGCGCGTAGCTGCAGATAGCCGTCACTGCGGTCGCCGCGCCGACCCGGGCGACGTTGCCCCGCGCGACTGGCCCGGTGGAAGGTCCGGTACCGCCGGCCTCAGTCATGGAGACCACACGTCGGTCGGGCAGGGTCACATCTCGGAGATCGGCTCCGTTCGGATCGACCGCGTGCGCAATTCACCGACACGCGCGTGGCGTCGTTGGCCCGGGCAGCACCGTGTTGATGTCGACTGGCCGAACATTAGGCGGTGCAAGACAACTATCGCTGCGAAGCCGTTGATGAGCGAGATCGTTACATGTCCTGCTTTGGTCGACGTCGACGATCAGCTCGCTGCAGGTCGTTCCGCCTCCGAGTACAAGTGGGCCGCAATACCAGTGTGCCGCGGTGGGTAGCGACGTCGGAGTCGCCGCCGAACAACGGACGCGAGACTCATGTGTGGGGCGACAATGGGTGTTCAGCGGGAACCTCATGTCACAACTTCTTGGTCAGCCGTACATCCATGATGGGCTGCAGCGTCGCCGGAATAGCGCCCGCCAGATGATGCAGCCGCCACCCCACCGCCTTCCGAATACCGGTCACCATCCATTTTGAGCGACGGCCGGCGAATTCCTTATCCGTCAGCGCGCGTTCCAGCATCCACACCAGCGTCGCGCGGTGGAAATACGGTGTCAACGTCGCATCCTTCGCCGCAAAGCGCGCTACCTTGGGGATCGTGATCCAGTTGAGCGAACGCCACACTCCCTCTGGATCATCCATGCGCTTGCTGCCCTCGATGCGTTTGCGCATCAACCGCCGTGTCAGCTTTTTGGTAAACAGTGTCGGGATATTGAAATGCGGTTCATATGGGAACACGTAATTCGCACACAGAAAACGGTAGCTCGCACCGGGTTTCAGTACATTCGATATGCGGGTGACCGCCTCGTCCGGCACGTCGATATGCTCCATCACATTCAGTGAAAAGGCGAAATCGAACCGGCTGTCGGAGACGAAATCCTCGGCCTTGCACGGCGCAATAGTGGGTTTTGTTTCGGCCAGTTCCAGCACGATATCGCCAAGCTGTTTGAACTTGCCGAAACCGTAGCCCGTCGGCTCAATTGCAGTGATAGCAAATCCCTCCGCCGCCAGTTGGCAACTCAGCAGGAATACCCCCCCGCCCACTTCCAGCAGTGCCGCGTCGACAGGCAGCCGTATCAGATCCTCGTTCAACCAGTCGCGTGCAAATCGCGATTCCGCCGCCATGGTATCGAACAGCGGACGCAATTCCGGTGCATGCGCGTCAAGATGCGAGCAGATGCGGGCAAGGAACCTGTCCATCTGTGCGTTCGCGCAGTTCAGGTCATTATTCAACGCAAACCCCCTGCGCAGCATCGATCGTGCCACATTCGCTGGCTGAAACGCCCCGATAGTGATGTGGGTCCCGCGTCGGCCCCAACGTTCCATTCGCCGCAAGGAATTTATGGCTGCCGATGACCGTATCGTGGCAAATCGTCGCATGGGACCAAATGACATTATTCGCAGTCAATTGCACTCCCGGCTCACCGCCCCACGCCTTCCTTTCCCAGACGATCTGTCATCAGTCATCGATCGTTGGGTCGTCCGCGCCGGCCACTGAAGTCCTGTTCGATCAGAGTGCAGGCAGCTCTCAACGATGCGATCGACTTCCCAAACGCGAACACCCGCGCCCGGATACGGGACTACCCCCGCGCAATCTTATGCAGTTCGTCAAGACATAGGGACTGATTTAACTACACCCGGTCACGAATCGCCGATTGGCAGGAATCGGCGAGTCTTATTGCGGCGTACCGACCGGTCGAACCCGCTGGCGAACAGGTCAATCACCCGCGGGAGGCGGCTTGCCGCCGCCCATGCCAGCCCGCGCCCCACACCGTGGGACGGATTGCGACAAGGGCGTTCACGATCCGCCGCCTGTTCCTGCGCGCTTCAGCAGCTGATAGTCGCCGAATGTTGCGATCGGCGCGAAGCCACTGTGCAGATAACGAACCAGTGGGGACTCCGGGATTGTGCCCAGGGTCCAGAACCGGGCCATTTCGTCGTTTTCGAGCAGGCACAGGCCCTCGATCGATCGCGTTTCTTCGATCACCCGCTGCTGGTAGGCATCAACGTTCAGCGCCCCCCAGGAGCTCGTGACGTAGTCGGTTGGCGGCTCCTGGAGCGTCCAAAGGTAGAAGCTTTGCATTTCCGGCAGCATCACGAACGATCTGCAATTTTGGTGGATCGCGGTGACGATCGCGCGGTACTTCACCGCGTCGTTGGGGCTGACGCGGACGTCCTCGGCGCCCGGCAGGCCCAGTGGGACCGCGTCCTGATAGGCCGCTCGTGCCTGGTCGAGCCCCTGCTTGAGGGTGATGGTGACGAGAGGGACTATGGCCACGGTCGCCGCGATCGCGCCGAAGGCGTAGAGGGCGCGCCGCTTCCACCCGACGTCGAGGCCAACAGCGATCCCGCGGACCCCGTTTGCGACGCAGAGCGCGCCGACCGGGGTCAGTAGGAAGGCCGACCAGGACACTTGGCTGCCCGCGACGGGGAAGGCATGCAGCGCCTGTAATACCGCCAGCGGCGGCACCAACAGCCGGGCGAACTGGGTTGCCTCGTCCTGCTTGCCGGGCGGCTGGACCAGCGCGACCCATGCGAACGAAAGCAGGCCTAGCTGGACGGCCCCGGCGGAGCTGGCGTCAACTAGCGCCTTCTCGCCGCCTCCAGAGAACGCCATATAGAGGCCGACGAGGATGCTTAGCCCCGAGACGAGCAAAGGGTCGGCCAATCTCGGGCGAGCCTCGCCGTTGCGCACGGCGTACCAGTAGCCGAGGGCGCCTACCAGGGCCAGCAGATCAAAGACGTAGGTCAAGTTGGAGAGGCGGAGCGGGTTCGAGAAGGTGCCGCCCGGAAAGCGCAGCGGCCCTAAGATGTTCCCGTCGATTAGGCCGGAGAGGCTGGTTCCGTTGGCGAGGATCGCCAGGCAGGCGGTTACGCCGACGACGAGCAGGCCGCCGCCGAGCCACCAGAGTTCTTTGGTGTCGCGACGACCGGCGTCGCGGGCTCTTAACGCGATCACGACGGCGAGTGCGGCGACGGCGACGTGGACTGCGTAGTGGCGAACCCAGGCTTCGCCCGCCTTCGAGGCCATCAGCAGCAGCGGCAGCGCCACGAAGCCGACCTCGACCACCGGCCGCAGCCAGCGACGCCGGGCAAGGACGGGATAGCTGACCACGCAAACCAGGGCCACCGCAACAAGAGCGAAAATGCCGATATTGATCTTGACAAGGATCAGGGCCATCACGGCGCCGCCGAGTAAGGCAATCGAGAATCGTGAGGAGCGATCACCGACGAAGCAGGAGATCGTCACGATCGTCACGACAAGCAGGACGGCGGTGCCGCCTGCAGACATCGGTTCCGTTGCGAGGCTGGCAAGCGCCCAGAATACGATCAGCTGGGTCGCCAGGCCGACGAGGATACTGGCGGTCATGCGCCAGGTAGAGAGCCCGATGAGCAGGCTCGAAAGCAACCAGACGACCATGGTCGCCGTGCGGCCGGTGTCGTGGTTGACCGTGACCCCAAGAGTGGCGAAGACCCCGTCCCAGAATTGGTAGTAGAAAGGGCCGTACGCGGCGATGTGATCGTAGAGCCCGCCGTGGTTGACGAACGACTTGAGGGCGATCAACAGATAGCCCTCGTCATCGTAGCTCGCCCAACCGGTGAAGATCCGGTAGCGGGCGATAGGCCAGGTGGCCGCCGTCACCGCCGCGAATGCCAAGACACCGAAGCCGAGCCGAACGCCGCACGCTCGCGACAGCCTGACCGCTTCGTCGACAACTCTCAAGGTCGGCCCCCGGCTCCGCTCGTGATTTTTGGGCCAAGGGTATAGGAGCCGCCAGCCGGATATGCCTACCGGCCAGGTTGACGCTGCCTGGGCTTTGCTGGTGGGGCTCTCGGGCCGTTGGTGTCCGGCCCGTCGAGTCCGCGTATTCCGCGGTGCAGTTATCCGGGCGGCTTGATCAGAATCGCTTGCCCGCCGGTTGCGAGCCGAAGAATTTGAAGCCCCCGCTCCTGGGCAAAACGGTCGTAACCGGTCTTCTGCTGGTAATGGCGAGGCCATCCGTAGTCGTCCATAATGACAATGCCAAAGGGTGAAATCTTCGGCCAGAAATGCCCGAGCGCAGCGATTTCCGGCGCCGTGCAATTCATGTCGAGGTGCAGATAAGCGATCTTCTCGCTGGTGACTTGTTCGAGCGTATCCGGCACGGTGCCTCGAACCAGCTGTACAAAATCCATGCCGGCGAAGTTCTTCTTGACGCGTTCAAAGCAATCGGGATAGTCCATGTAGCCGGCGTGGGACGCTTCCTCCGGCGTCAGCTGGGCGCGGTCGAACCCTTGGAAGGTGTCGAGCAGCCAGAAGCGTTTCCCCAGCCGGCCGAAGTCGGTATGGGTGATGACGGCCATTGCGGTACCGCCGTGGTCCACCCCGCACTCGACGAAGTCGCCCTCGATGGCCGACGCGTGAGTGGCGGCCCAACACAGCACGTGGATGCGCCAACGGACATTCCACCTGCCAAATGACCCGGTGGCCTTCGCGGCGGCGTAGACGCGCTTGAAGTGCTCAGTCTTGCGAAAGTCTGCGTTGGTTGTTGTGAAAAGCCCGTCCTCGTAAAAGCTGGTCCGCACCCGTCGTGCCATGAATAGGGTGTTGGCAATCGGGTGCGGCAGATTTTGGATAAAGCTTCGCATGATCTCCCCGTGGCTTGTTCACCGCTGCAGTTTCGCCGAGGTGCAAACTACCTCTCGACGATACGGGCCGGGTGTAACCGGCGGTGAGGATCCCGTCGCGCACCAGAACTGGTACTCGTGTGCTGCTCCCCGGTGCGACGCGATCACGGGCCGCAGCTACGGGCGCCGCAGCCGGGGCCGCAGCTATGGCAGCAGGGTTTTCCCAGCTCAGAAGCCCATGTCGGCTCGTGCCGGTAACTACTGCGTCAGCACTGGGTGAATTCGGCAGGTGATAATCGCGAAAGCCCCGCGCCAGGCGAACCTGAGAATTAGATTAACGACCATGACTGCGTCATGTCGCCCGGCGGTCTCGGTGGTGGCTCCTTGCTATGACGAGGAGGAAGTGCTGCCGGAGTTCCTGCGCCGGGTCGGGGTTGTATTGGATTCGTTGGGGGGAACCAGCGAGATCGTCTTGGTTGACGATGGTTCTCGTGACCTGACCTGGGAGGTCATGTCGAAGGCGGCGGCCGAGGATCCGCGGATTGTCGCGGTTCGTCTGATGCGTAACCACGGCCACCAGCTTGCGCTCACTGCGGGCCTGAGCGTGTGTCGCGGCGAGCGCGTGCTGATCATCGATGCCGATCTGCAAGATCCGCCGGAGCTCTTGCCCGACATGATGGCGTTGATGGACCAGGGCGCCGACGTCGTGTACGGTCAGCGCCGCCAGCGCGAGGGCGAGAGCTGGTTCAAGCGGGCCACCGCGAGTGTGTTCTACCGGGGCCTTAGCCGCGTGACCGAGGTGGATATCCCTTGTGACACAGGTGATTTCCGTTTGATCACACGCAATGTGCTCGACCTGCTGATGGCCATGCCCGAGCGCCACCGTTTCGTCCGCGGCATGGTTGCCTGGATCGGCGGCAAGCAGGTGCCGCTGGTCTACGACCGCAAAGCCCGGGTGGCGGGGGAAAGCAAGTACCCGTTCACCAAGATGGTGCGTTTCGCGGCTGACGCCGTCACCGGCTTTTCGGTGGCGCCGTTGAAGCTGTCGATGACGCTTGGTTGGATCATGGCGGCGGTCGGATTCTTCTTCGCAATCTACTCGAGTGTGGGCGCGGTGCTGGGACACACCGTTCCCGGGTGGAGTTCGCTGATGGCCGCGCTGGGTCTGCTCAGCGGCATGCAGTTCCTGATGCTTGGCGCCATCGGAGCGTATCTCGGGCGGTTGTACGACCAGAGCAAAGGCCGGCCGCTGTTCATGATTCGTGAAACCGTCAGTTCGGCCGAAATCGCAGTGCCGATGGTGCCGGCTCTGCCGGCTAGGGCGGTGCCCGTTGGCACCGTGCTCTCGGCGGCAGATCACCTGCCGATTAGTTGAGTGCCATGACTGTAGAGACCTACGCGGACAAAGTTCGTCCGCCAGCGGGGATGACGGGCGTTCCCGGCCCGCTATTTCGGTTGATCAGGGACCAGAGGATCGCCTTCCTCATTGTCGGTGGAATGAACACCGCATTCGGAGGGTTCTGGTTCATCCTGTTCCTATGGCTCTTTCCGCGCGGCCCCGTCGGCTACATGAGCGCATTGATGTGTGCGCACATCGGTGCTGTGCTGTGCGCCTTCGTCCTCTACCGCAGGTTCGTGTTCCGGGTAACGGGTCATGTGTTGCGCGATTTGTGCCGGTTCGAGCTGGTCAATCTCTCGACTCTGGCGTTTAATTTCGCCGTGTTGCCAGTGTTGGTGGAACTGTTCGGGTGGCCAGTGTTGGTGTCGCAGTTCGCGATTGCCGGGGTGACTGTGGTGTACAGCTGGTTTGCCCACCGGGGCTTCTCGTTTCGCCGCAGCGCCGCTGAGCTCGGCATGGCTGAGCATCAGCAAGCTCGCTTGTGACGCCGCGGGTATCGGTTGTCGTTCCGGCATACAACAGCGTTGAGTTCATCGCTGCCACAATGGAATCGATTCTCGCCCAGACCTTCAGCGATTTCGAGTTGGTGGTCTCCGATCACAGCTCCACTGATGGCACCTGGGAGACGCTACAGCAATTCACCGTAGACCCGCGGGTTCGCTTGAGCCGCTTGGCTTCTGGCGGTGGGGCTCCGGCGAACTTCAACGCCGTGACTGACCTGGCGGCCGGCGAGCTCATCAAACTGGTGTGCGGCGATGATCTGCTTTTTCCCGACAGCTTGACAGTGCAGGTGGCGGCACTGGATGCACACCCTTCGGCGGTGATGGCCGCCAGTGCCAGGGACGTCATCGACGCTGCGGGAACGCCGGTGTTGCGCAACCGCGGATTGGCGGGACTACGCGGTGAGGTCAAAGGCACCGAGGCCATCCGGCGGACCGTCCTGGCCGGCACGAACATTTTCGGCGAACCCGCCTCAGTTTTGTTCAAGCGCGATGCCCTCGTCGATGCCGGCGGTTGGGACGATCGTTTGCCCTATCTCATCGACCAGGCGACCTACTGCGCGGTGCTGCTGCGCGGCAACCTGGTAGCAGTACCACGCTCCCTTGCCGCGTTCAGGGTCAGCGAATCTCAATGGAGTGTGCAGCTGGTGCGAGCTCAAGCCGACCAAGCGATCAGCTTCGGCCGCGAATTCGCCGCAGTGCACCCCGGTTTGCTCAGCCGGCGCGATCTGCTGGTTGCCGGTATGCGGGCTCGCGCGAACGCGGTCGCCCGCCGCGCGGTGTACCTCTGGCTGGGACGGCGGATGCGGTCCGACGCAACCAGAGGCAGTCGTTGAGCCGACGGTGATCGTCCGGCGCCTATCACTTGCCCCGCGTTGGCAGCTTCCGGCGAAACAGCTCCAGCATTAACGCCCCGACGAATCTTGGTGACCGCTTCTTGAACTCCTCGTCCACGTTCGTGCTGAGGCCGCTCAGGTCGTTGTAGTTGGCCACCACGATATCCATGTACCGAGTGACCAGCGCTGGATTGGAGAAACAGCGAATGTTGAAGTCCCAGTCGGCCCACATCCGGTAGCGCAGGTTATAGGGTCCGATCGTTTCGAAAAGCTTGCGGCGGTAGAAGATTGCCTGATGACAGATGTTCTGCTCGAACAGCAGCCGGTCGACGTCGAAGACGCCGGCGTAGCGCGATGATGTCGAACGCATGATCACATCGCCGTAAACCAGATCACTGGACGTGTGGTCGCCGATGAAGCCGGCTACCCGGGCTAGGGTCTCCGGCTCGTACAAGGTGTCGTCGGCACCGATGAAGAACACCCAGGTCCCGTTGGCCATCCTGACGCCGTTGTTCATGGCGTCGTAGACGCCGTCATCGGGCCCGCTGTGCAGGACCAAACGCCCATCCAGGCTGGGTTCATAGCTCTTGGCCAGATCGAGGCTCCCGTCCGTGGAGCCCCCGTCGATCACGACTAGTTCGTAGTCGGTCCAGGTCTGGCTGGTGATGCTGTCCAGGCAGGCACGAATGGTCCCAGCCACATTGAAGGTGGGGACGATGATCGAAAACAGCGGCGTTGCAACCATTGTCGATCAATCGTCCACACGAAAGAAGGTGCCGTCGACCTGCAGCATTCGACCGTTACGCATGTCGACAAAGTTGGGTGACAGCCCGGTCAATGTGAAGTCCAAAGAATACGCGATGTCGAGCGCCTCACGAATCAGCATGCCGCCCTCGTACAACGGCAGGAAGGACAGTTCGAGTTGCATACCGGCGCAACGGTCTTTGACCGTTGCGGTGCCACCGGCGAGCACCTGTTTCTCATATCCCTGCACGTCGATCTTCAAAAAAACAACGTCCGTTGGCTGCAGGATTTCCGGCACGATCGCATCGAGACGCCGTATCGGAACCTCCTCGGTGCCAACATAATTTGCCGGGGGGAAGGCATCCTGGTGGCTTTTCAGCATCGGCAGCACGGAACTGCTTTCGCCGGCATTGCCCGCGACGTTTATCGTGATGGATCCGTCGGAATCACCAAGTGCACAGCGCCGGCACTCCCACAGCGGATCGGTCGAGGCCTTGCTCGCCAACTGGGAATACGGTCCAGCGAGGGGTTCGAACGAGACGATGCGACCCGCGTAGCCCGCGGCGCGGAGGTCGGTCGCAAACTGCCCCGAGTTTGCGCCGACATCAAGAACCACATTCACCTGTTGCGCTCGCAATTGATGGATAAAATTACGCCTAAAATCCAGCTCGGGATGGTAGCGGGATACGTCAAAACCCGTGCGACGCACTATATCACGAGCTCGGTACGACAATTTCATCTCATGTCCTTATCGCGGCGGCGTTCTCGCGATACCACGCCACGGTTGCCTCGATGCCCTCCCGCAGTGAGATCGCCGGCCGCCAGCCCGCCTCCCGCAGCACCGAGACGTCCAGCAGTTTGCGGGGCGTTCCGTCCGGTTTGGTTGAATCCCAGCGGGTTTCGCCGTCGTACCCGACCGCCGCGGCCACCATGTCGGCGATCTCACGGATGGTGTGATCCACACCGGTACCCACATTGACGTGAGTGGGCCCGTCAAAGTGCTCGAGCAGGTAAAGGCACGCACCGGCCAGATCATCGACATGTAGCAATTCGCGCCGGGGTGTTCCGGTGCCCCAGTTCGTCACCTCCGGCGCGCCATTCGCTTTGGCCTCGTCATACCTACGGATGAGGGCGGGCAGCAGATGTGAGCCAGCGGGGGAGAAGTTGTCGCCAGGTCCGTAGAGGTTGGTGGGCATGGCAGAGATCCACGGCAGGCCGTGTTGGCGCCGAACGGCCTGCACCTGAAGGATGCCGGCGATCTTGGCGATTGCGTATGCGTCGTTCGTCGGCTCCAGCGGTCCGGTGAGCAGCGCGCTTTCCGGGATGGGCTGTGGGCTGAGCTTGGGATATATACAGGACGAGCCAAGGAACAGCAGCCGCGGTACCCGCGCGGCCAGGGCCGCGTCCAACAGGTTGACCTGGATCTGTAGGTTCTCGGACAAGAAATCCGCGGGATAGGTGCTGTTTGCCAGGATGCCGCCGACTCGGGCCGCGGCGTCGATGACGACCGCAGGCCTTGTCTCGAGAACGAAGTCGAACGTCGCGGCCCGATCCGTCAGGTCGAGCTCACTGCGCGAGCGCACCAGCAGATTGCCGAACCCCTCGTCGGAAAACCTGCGGAGCAGCGCAGAGCCGACCAGCCCGCGGTGTCCGGCGATATACACCGGCGCCGAGCGGTCAAGCGGGCCGACCGAGCTGACCGCGCTCATTTCCGACCGACGACCATCGGCTTGTCGATCCATGGCTTGCCCTCGCACTCCAAGGCGGCGATGTCGGCGTCGACCATGATCCGCGCCAGCTCAGCTGTGTGTACGGAAGCCTTCCAGCCGAGCGACTCCGCGGCCTTGGTGGCATCCCCGATGAGTGAGTCCACCTCGGTGGGCCGCAGATAGCGTGGATCGAACTTGACATACTGCTGCCAGTCGAGACCGGCGTGGCCGAAAGCGGCTTGGGCGAACTCTCGCACGGTATATCCGCGCCCTGTGGCAAGGACGTAGTCCTCGGGTTCCGGGGCCTGCAGCATCCGCCACATCCCCTCGGCATATTCCGGCGCGTACCCCCAGTCACGCACGGCATCGAGGTTGCCCATATAGACGTCGGATTCGATCCCGGCTTTGATTCGGGCCACGGCGCGCGTAATCTTTCGGGTCACGAATGTCTCACCGCGCCGCGGTGATTCGTGATTAAACAAGATGCCGTTGACGGCGAACAATCCGTACGCTTCTCGATAGTTGCGTGTCGCCCAATACGAATAGACCTTGGCCGCACCATAGGGTGAACGCGGATAGAACGGCGTCAATTCGTTCTGCGGTGGCGGCGACGCCCCGTACATCTCCGACGATGACGCCTGGTAGAAGCGGCACTGCACCCTGGACAGCCGAACGGCTTCCAGCAGCCGCATGGATCCCATTCCGGTGGTGTCGCCGGTATGCACGGGTTCGTCAAAGCTGACGCGCACATGTGATTGCGCCGCAAGGTTGTACACCTCGTCCGGCTCGATGGTGCTGAGCAATGTGACCAGTCGGGTGCCATCTGTGAGATCGCCGTAGTGCAAGAACAGTCGAGCGTTCGGATCGTGGGGATCAACGTAGAGATGATCGATACGCGATGTGTTGAACGTTGAGGCTCGACGGATCAGCCCGTGGACTTCATAGCCCTTGGTCAGCAGGAATTCTGCGAGATAGGAGCCGTCCTGCCCGGTTATTCCGGTTATGAGCGCTCGCTTCACCGTCTTCCCACTTCTGTCGCACTGCCCGTGCACGTCGTCATCAGGTTGACGCGGCGCGGCAATTAACGCAACCGCTTCGGTTCTCGACTTAAGGTACAGGACTTGGCCGATGAATTTGGCGGGTTGAAGCGTCCGGGTCTGACGCCGTCAACCCAAACCGCATCGTCCTCGAAGCACCGCGCGAGGGTCTGCAGAGCGCCTGGAAGCAACCAATTATCGTCGTGGACGAACTGGATGTATTTGCCGTGCACGAGGAGTTGAGGCATCTGTTGTGACTCTGGTTGAGGACGAAGCGAGATTCGTTGCGTATCAACCGGTCTCCCGGTCGGAGCATTCTCCGCGTGAGAGCGACACTGTCGTCCCGAAGAGTTGCCGCTGTTGTTCTGCATCGGTGTGCGGCCTGATCGCGTCAATGCAAGTTGTCCGCGAGCTCCACAACGCTGTGAATCGCGTCGAGCTGCGATATTGGACCCTGCCTGCCATGAACGCGTTGCCCGAACGACCATCCGGGCGGTGGCCGCCGCTGTACCGTTGATTCGTGTCGTTACTGATCGCGGTGCCGGTGTTCGGCCAGCACGACTACACGCATGCCCTGATCGACGATTTAGACCGCGAGGGCGCGGATTACCTCATCATCGACAACCGGGGTGACTATCCCAAGATCAGCAACGAGCGAGTCATTACACCTGGCGAGAACCTGGGCTGGGCTAGGGGCAGCGACCTCGGCTTCCGCACCGCGTTCAGCGAGGGCTACACCCACGCCATGACACTCAACAACGACACCCGCCTCTCCAAGGGCTTCGTTGCGGGTCTGCTCGACCCAAGCCTTCCTGACGACGCGGGCATCGTTGGCCCGATGATCGACCAGGGATTCCCGTGTGCGATCCCCGACCAGCAACCGGAAGCCGCCAACTACGTCCCGCGACCGCAATACCGGGCAGTTCCGGCGGTGGAGGGCACCGCGCTCATGATGTCCCGGGAGTGCTGGGATGCCCTCGACGGCATGGATTTGCGAAGCTTCGGGCGTTATGGGTGGGGGATTGACCTTGACCTGGCCCTGCGTGCCCGAAACGCCGGTTTCGGCGTCTACGTCACGGAGAGGGCATATATCAACCATTTCGGCGGTAAGACGGCCAAGGCGAACTTCGGCAGTTGGCGATACGAGTGGAACGCAAACTATGCACTGGTGCGGGGGTTGGGGCGAGTGCACGGCCGCAAGTGGCGTGAGCAATTTGACGGAGCACTGATGGGCGGTGATGGTCCAACCGGATGGCGTGCCAAAGCCATGCTGACCGCGGCGATGGCCGGTGAGGCCGCCGCATTTGTCGATGCACACCGGCGCCAAAGCCGAAGCAATTCCGGGAAGCGGTAACCCGACCCGCATCGCTTTGACATACTCACCCGGTGAGTCTTCGCGCGAGAGTCAGATCCAGCCCGTTCGTCATGCGAGCCGTCGCGAAATACGGCTACCCGATCGGAACCCGGTTGATGGGCGGCGACGAAATGTTGTTCATCAACTTTGCGTACGAGGAGGATCCGCCGTTGGGAATTCCCCTGGCGGCCTCCGACGAACCCGACCGCTACTGCATTCAGCTCTATCATCAAACCGCCACGCAAGTTGATCTCAGCGGAAAGCGCGTACTGGAGGTCAGCTGCGGCCACGGCGGCGGTGCCTCATACCTGATGCGCACCTTGCAGCCCGTCGCCTACACCGGCTTGGACCTGAATCCTGCAGGAATCGCGTTCTGCCGCAAGCGGCACCAACTCCCGGGACTTGACTTTGTGCAAGGCGACGCCGAGGACCTGCCCTTCGATGACGAATCCTTCGATGCGGTAATCAATGTCGAAGCGTCCCACCACTACCCGCGCCTGCCGCGCTTCCTCAACGAAGTGGCGCGTGTGCTGCGCCCCGGTGGCGACTTTCTGTATACGGACTTTCGGGTGCCCCATTTGGTCGATGCCTGGGAGGCGGCGCTTGCCGAGGCGCCCCTGCGGCTCGTTTCGAAACGGGTCATTGACGAAGAGGTGAAGCGGGGGATGGAGAAACGATCTCCCCGGATTGAAGCTGTCATCAGTCGACGCCTACCGGGGCCCCTGCAACGCTTCGCGCGCGATCAGGCCGGCATCCCTGGGGGGAAGCTTTACGACTGGGTGCAGGCAGGAGTGTTCTCCTACCGCATCTACCACTTTGTCAAAGACTGATGGTCCGGTGACGCAATCTCGGGTGGCAAGTTCGCCCGGGATGCGCGCGTCAGTGCTATCACGCACCCCGTACTGACCGGCCGAGAAGGTCAGATCTATGGCGCGCCTACGTCACGCGCTGCACTCGGCGGCGACCCGATAGCCGCGTACCGCGAGTGGAATGAACACCGCGATCAGCGTGACCGCCCAGCCAAAAGTCAGCGCCAGTGGCAGGAGCAGCGGGCCCTCGTGGGCCAGTGCGCGCATGACTTCTATCGGCGGCGACATGGGCTGCACTCGAACCACCGGCTGGAGCCATTCCGGAAAGAGCCCGATGGGAGTGATACCAGAACTGATGAATACCAGCGAAGTAATTCCGGTCGCCACATAGGTCACGATGGCGCGACCGTTGCTGCGAACGGCCAGCGTCATCACGAGGGCGGTGAACCCGACCACCACGAGCGGCGGAATCAGTATGTACGCAAGAGCGGTATGCCAGCCGTGGGTGAAGCGCAGACCCATGGCTGCTCCGACGGCGGTGATGAAGATCGTGCCCAACAGAGCACGCGCGGCTTCGGCGGTTAGCCGTCCGGCGATCGCGCTTGCTCGGTGCACCGGCAGCACCCACATGCGACTGAGCAATCCGGACGAACGCTCCATCGGGATGCCGACGGCCCCGCCCAGGGCCCCGAACATCCCAGCCAGCACCGCGCACATCGGGACCAGCCCGTAAATGCTGTCTACTCCGGTGACCTTGTGGATCTGCTCGCCGAGCAAAGCTTTGTACACCACCAGGAGACAAACGGGAAGAATCACGGTGCTGAGCACCGTCGCAGGTTCACGCCGCCACCGAATCATGATTCGACCGGCGTGCAGCCAGCTCTGGGTTATCAGCGAACCGAGGGCGCGGGCATTCGAGGTCATTGGCTGCGCCTCTGCATCCGTAGCGTGATCCCGCCGAAGACCAACAACATGCCTAAGCACCACGCCATGGCTGCTCGCGCATGGTCGGCAGGTATGTGCCCGCTCGCCAACCCGCGCAACGTTTCGGCGGTTTGCGATACCGGCTGGTTGCGCACGAACGGCCGCATCCACTCGGGAAAGGTCTTTTCCGGTGCGACTCCCGTGGACAGCATGATCAGCATCAGTTGGGGGATTAGCAGCATTTGACTCGTCGCCTCGATACTGCCGCTGCTGGACCCCAACGCGTCAGCGCCCAGTGATACGGCCAGGCAGAGCAGCAAAGCCAGGATGACGAAGCCCAGCCCATAGAGCGGTCCGCCGGTCATCCGGAATCCGAGCGCATAGCCCGCAATCATGGTCACCGATAGGGCGATCGACGCCCGCACCAAGGTAGCCGTGATGCGAGCGCTTACCGGCGAGATTGCGGCGATCGGCATCGTCCGCAGCCGCGTACCCAGCCCGAACACTCGATCACGGCCCGCGCGGTCCGCTGTGAGCGCCGCAGCCATGATCATCGACTGAACTACCACCGCGGGCAGCAGATACTGCGGATAGGTCATGCGGCCGGTATCGATGAGGCCGTGGGTTGCGGCGGTTAACCCTGCCAAGCTCACAATCGGCACAAATATCTCGAAGATGATCCCGACATCGCGCAGCGTATTCCGCAGCGATCGTTCGGTGAGGGCGGCCAGCGCAGTCATGATTGAGTGACGGGCTCCTTGGTGAGATGCAAGAAAGCCTCATCGAGTGACGGTTTGCGCAGGGAGATATCGGCGATTTCGACGCCGATTGCCTCGAGCCGACGAAATACCTCACCCAACGTGGTCACCCCGTCTTGGGCGAGCACAGACACCGAGTTGCTGTCGGAGTCGAGGTCAATGCCGTCGAGTCCGGCTAGCGCCTCCACGACCTGCGGCAGATCCGCGGGATTGGCGGGCGTGGCCTCGCAGTAGCTGACGCCTACCTGGCGCTTGAGTTCCGTGGAGGTGCCGCTGGCGATGACCCGTCCATGGTCGAAAACAACGATGGAATCGCTCAGTGCGTCAGCCTCTTCTAGGTACTGGGTGGTGAGCAGCACGGTGACGTCCTGCGAGGCCAACGAATTGACGATGCTCCACACGTCGCGTCGGCTGCGTGGGTCCAGTCCGGTGGTGGGTTCGTCGAGGAAGAGCACTTTGGGGGTTACCACCAGCGCGCTGGCGAGGTCGACCCGTCGCCACATGCCTCCCGAGTACGTCGATACTCGTCGGTCGGCCGCTGCGACGAGGTCGAACTGCCCGATCAGCTCGTCGGCGCGGGCCTTGGCCTGTTTGCGGCTCAGTCCCCGCATTCGCCCGAACAGGACCAAATTCTCCCGGCCGGTCAGCAGCGGGTCGACCGCGGTGAACTGGCCCGTTATACCAATTTGGGATCGCACTTTGGCCGACTGACGAACGACGTCGTACCCGGCCACCACTGCGCGGCCCGAACTGGGTCGGATCAACGTGCACAGGATGTTCAAGGTGGTTGTCTTGCCAGCGCCGTTGTGGCCGAGGATGGCGCACACCGACCCTGCCGGAACCGAAAAATCCACACCACGCAGCGCGGGCGTGGTTCCCCCAAACATTTTCGTGAGGCCCTCGACCTCGACAGCAAATTGCCCCACGGAGGGAGTATTTCATGCCCGATTGCCGCACGCTGGATTATCGCGGCAATCGCGGAAATTCGGTTGGCCAGCTGCGCGGATAAGTCATCGGACGCACCGGATGCGAGGACCGCGGCCGGTTGCTCGGAATTGGGCTGCCACCAGCGACTCGACTGATAGTCTGACGACCTTCACAGCTCAGCGAACGGACCGAGATGATCGCCCTGCAACGCTTTTTCACCGAGGATCGTCGGCGACTGGAACGCCGCGCCGATTGGCGACGGGCTGCGCGGCGAGCGCAGGCCACGCTCATACCGTGGTCCCCACGGGTGCTCGGGAAGCGGCTGGAAAGTCAGGCTCAGATGCTGGGGGACCACATCAATCGAGGCGACACGGTCCTGGACGTCGGATGCGAAACAGGGCATCTCTGCAAGTACCTCGCAGACATGCATGGCGCGACCGCGACCGGCATCGACGTCCACGACGCGCGGACCATCCCGATCGACTTCAGCGTGTTCGACGGCAGATCAATCCCTTTTGAGGACAATGCCTTTGACCACGTTGTTCTGAGTTTTGTGCTGCACCACTGCAATGACCCGATGGCGTTGATCAAGGAATGCCGACGGGTGGCCCGGCGCAGCATCATTGCTTTCGAGGATCTGCCCGAAACCCGGGTTGAGAAGATGTTGACCAGGATGCACATCGGGCTCTTCAGGGTGGCGTACCGACTGGAATCTGCCGGCGATTACCGCACGGCGCTCAAGTGGCTTGATGAGCACGCCACCGAGGTGTCCGAGACGCCCCTGCCGCTGGACTGGTTCGACGTTTTGTACCGAGTACCACACGTCATGCTGATTCATAAGCTTGCGAATGACTAAAGGACGATGAAATTCGTCCTGGCAAGTTGCGGAACGCGGGGTGACGTCGAGCCATGCGCAGCGGTCGGGCTCGAGCTGCTGCGCCGAGGGCATGACGTCTTGATGGCAGCTCCGCCTGATCAGGTCGGATTCGTTGAAGGCATGGGGCTTGCAGCGGTTCCGATGGGTCCCCCTACCGGAGAGATCCCAAATGTTTTCGTCACCCCATGGACGATCAAGGATCCGGTCAAACCACTACGTGATGCGATGCAGCACGTCACGCAGCGCTGGGCCGACGTGAGTGACACCTTGCGGTCGCTGGCGGCCGGGGCCGACCTTCTCTTGACCGGCGTGTCGTACCAGGAGGCTGCGGCCAACGTCGCCGAGTACTACGGCATTCCCTTGGCGGCATGGCATCACGTCCCGATGCGGCCGAACGGCCACCTGATCTCTATCGTGCCTGCGCCGTTACTGAGATCCGCGATGAGGTTTACCGACTGGGCGCAGTGGCGCTTGATCAAGCGGGCGGAGGACGCTCAACGCGACAAACTCGGTATACCAAGGGCCAAAGCTCCCGCATCACGTCGAATGGCGCAGCGTGGATCGTTGGAGCTGCAGGCCTACGACGCACTGTGCTTTCCTGGCTTGACCGGGGAATGGACGGCGCGGCGCCCGTTTGTCGGAGCGTTGACCGCAGAGTTGCCAACCGACTTCGACGACGAGATCTTGGCGTGGATTGCCTCTGGTAGCCCGCCGATCTACTTTGGATTCGGCAGCATGCCGGTCAAGTCGCCCGCCGACATGATGCGCATGATCAGTGCGGCTTGCGACGAGCTCGGCGAGCGAGCGTTGATTTGCTCCGGAGCAACGGATTTGACGGACGTACCGGATTCCCACCGCGTCAAGGTCGTGCGTGCGGTCAGCCACGGTGCCATCTTTCCCGCGTGCCGGGCGGTGGTTCACCATGGCGGCGCCGGCACCACCGCCGCGGGTCTGCGCGCTGGAGTGCCCACCTTGATCCTGTGGGTCGCCTCCGATCAGCCCATCTGGGCGGCGGTAGTGAAGCGGCTCAAAGTCGGTAGGGCTCGCCGCTTTTCACGCACAACCGGTAAATCGCTGGTGAAGGATCTGGGCCGGATACTCACACCGCAACACGTTGAGCGGGCCCGAGAGGTCGCCGCCCAGATGACGAAAGCTGCCGCCAGCGTTGCGACAGCGGCGGATCTCTTGGAAGATGCCGGTCGTGGTAAGCGATTGCGTTGATATGCGGCGCGCATCCGTTTTGCCTGGTTTGCAATGGCGGCCCGGCGCGGTCCCGACCGATGTACCGTTGCTAACGTGTCGGTTCTGATCACCGTCCCGGTCTTCGGGCAGCATGAGTACACGCATGCCTTGGTGGGCGATCTCGAGCGTGAGGGCGCCGATTACCTGATCGTCGACAATCGCGGTGACTATCCGAAAATCTGCAAGGAACGGGTAGTCACACCTGGTGAAAACTTGGGCTGGGCGGGCGGCAGCGAACACGGGTTCCGAATTGCGTTCTCCGAAGGCTATTCCCACGCGATGACCCTCAACAATGACACCCGAATCTCGAAGGGATTCGTCGGTGGACTACTCGATCCACGGCTACCTGCCGACGCGGGAATCGTTGGGCCGATGTTCGATTACGGATTCCCCTACGCGACCGATGACCAGAAGCCCGACGCTGCCGACTACCGCCCGCGGCCGCAGTACCGCGTGGTGCCTGCCGTTGAGGGGACCGCTCTCGTGGTTTCCCGTGCCTGTTGGCAAGAAACCGGCGGCATGAACCTGGTCGATTTCAAGCAGTACGGGTGGGGGCCCGACCTTGATCTCGCTTTTCGCGCGCGAAGGGCCGGGTTCGGAGCCTATACGACAGAAATGGCCTACATCAATCACTTCGGACGCAGGACTGCCAACGCGCACTTCGGCGCCTGGCGTTACGAGTTGGGTGCAAATGTCGCCATGCTCCAGGGGCTGCGGCGATTGCACGGACTTGGTGTAGCGCTAAATATCATGCGGCAGATAGGAACACCGCATGATCGTAGGTGGCACAGACCGCTGCGGCTAGAGGACTCGACGCATCAGCTAGAGGATTGAGGGCTGGTCAGGTCGGTAAGCGCCGGTTTGACTTTGGCAATTATCGTCCTCGGTGCGGTAGCTGATCGGCAACGGCAGGTTGACGGTACCGTCGTTTGCCACGCGTCCTGTCTGCACGCCTCGTTGGCTCGCGAAGCCTGCGACAAGGGCTTGGCCGTTGCCACTATGGCTGTTCGCGCGCGTCCCAGTCCGCCAGGTCGGCGTCGTCTGTCACCGGAGGTACCCCGAGATGCCAACTCGGGCCCGTGCTCGGCATCGACGGGCACGGAGATCGTTCGACCCATCGTTCCAGCACCCCCTTAGCCAAGGGCGCGCAGTCGATTTTCCGCCGCGTACCAGGTAGGTGACTGGCGAGCTGAGGAAGAATTGGCATCGTGAACCCAACAGATATACCGTCGCACCTTGCAGTTCCCAGCCGTAAACCTCCCCGACGAAGGTAACCTGTTCTCCGTGGTCGAGTCCTCCCTACCCGCCGTGCTGCGCGAGCGCGCTAGCTTGCAGCCCAATGACACGGCATTCACATACGTTGATTACGAGCAAGATTGGGACGGCGTTCCCATTACCCTGACGTGGGCGCAGCTGTACCGGCGAATTTTGAACCTCGGGGAACACCTGAAGGCTCATGGTTCGACCGGTGATCGAGCGCTCATACTGGCGCCTCAGGGACTCGACTATATCGTTGGTTTTCTCGGTGCGCTGCAGGCGGGACTTGTCGCGATTCCCCTTTCGGTGCCCTACGGCGGTGTCCACGATGAGCGGACTGTTTCGGTTCTGGCTGACACCTCGCCAGCGGTGATACTCACGACGTCGTCCGTCGCCGACAACGTTCGGGAGGTGGTGCAGTCTGACCAAACGTCCGCCACACCCACGATCGTGGAAGTTGATCTGCTGGACCTGGATTCGCGGAAGATGCCATCGGGACCCAGATCTCGAGCCGCGAGAAATCACCAACCAGACTTTCTCTACCTGCAATACACCTCAGGATCGACCCGCACGCCGGCCGGTGTCATGGTTTCCAACAGGAACGTTTTTGCCAATTACGAGCAGATCACGAGTGACTTTTTTGTGGCCCGCGGAGGTGTTGCCCCCCCGGACCTCACTGTGGTGTCTTGGTTGCCGCTCTACCATGACATGGGTCTGCTCCTGGGGATCATTATGCCGATCCTGGCGGGCTTGCCGACGGTGCTCGCAAGCCCCGTAGGCTTTCTGCAGCGACCGGCCCGGTGGCTGCAACTTCTCGGCCAGCATGGTTGCACGATATCGGCAGGACCTAACTTCGCCTTTGAACTGGCCGTGCGCAAGACCTCGAACGAAGACATGGCCGGACTTGATCTCGGGGGAGTGCACAGCATCCTCAACGGTAGCGAACGGGTGCAGCCGGCAACACTCAAGCGATTCGCCGACCGATTCGCTCCTTTCAATTTTCGGCCAGAGGCGCTGCGGCCCTCCTATGGGATGGCAGAAGCCACGGTGTACATCGCGACCCGTGAAGTCGGTGACCCCCCGGAGATCTGCCACTTCGACAGCGAGAAATTGCCTGCCGGCACGGCGGTCCGGTGTGAAATCGGGACGGGCACACCACTAGTCAGCTACGGTGGATGCAAATCGATGCATGTTCGCATTGTGGATGCCGACACCCATCGCGAATGCCCGGAGGGGACCGTCGGTGAGATCTGGGTTCATGGCGACAATGTCGCATCCGGTTACTGGCAGAAACCCGAAGAGACACAACGAGTTTTCGCGGCGAAAATTGTTGACCCAGAGTCGGAGACGCCCGAAGGCCCGTGGTTGCGAACCGGGGATTCAGGTTTCTATTCTGACCGAGAGCTTTTTATCATCGGCAGGATCAAAGATCTCCTAATTGTCTACGGCCGCAACCATTCTCCTGACGACATCGAAGCGACCATCCAGGAGATCACTGCGGGTCGTTGCGCCGCGATCACCGTACCCGATAGGGGCATCGAGAAGCTCGTCGTGATCGTCGAGATGAAGAAGCGCGACGATCATGACGGCGATGCGGCAGACAGGCTGCGCGTCGTCAAACGTGAAGTGACATCAGCAATCTCGAAGTCTCACGGGCTCAGTGTCGCGGATCTGGTGCTGGTATCACCCGGCTCGATTCCCATCACAACCAGCGGCAAGATCAGGCGATCTCAATGTGTCGAGAGGTATCGGCAGGACGAGTTCGTCCGCTTGGACGCGTAGCGTCCTCGAGCCCAGTAGATGCAGCCAAGTCAGTTAACCTGACCGCTAGCTCACCTGGTGTTCGATCGGTGCCCTTTTTGCCAGGTCAGCGCCGTTTTTTGGCGCCATAATGACCGGGCTGTGTGGAATGACGCTGTAGCCGAACAGGGGTAGTGAATGGACGAGGGAACGGCCATCCTGCTTCTGCTGCGTCTTCTTGCCATTGCTTCTGCTCGCAGAAACCCGGTCGGAATTTGCCCATTGAAGATCGTCCGTCAGGTGTTTCCGCAGCCCATTGAGATCAAATAGCGGAAGCGCGTGTCTCGGCTCATGACGAACTGGTGGTCGGGCTGTTGCTGTCGCGGTCGATTTCGGACGAGCGGCTGGTCTCTTTTGGCTACTAGCGGACGCAGCGGCGCGGGTTCGTGGTTGAGGCGGTGAAATCCTGGGCGGGGGGCTCGGGATCAATTTTAGTTTGACCAGTCGATGAGTAATTTTCGTCCACGTTTGGCGGGCCTTTCCGCTTGCGAGAACATGGTTTCCGGAGTTGCTCAGTTTAGAAGGCCACCAGTTCTTCTGCCCAATCATCGCGGCCAAGGCCGGGACTGTAACTGTGCGGACCAGGAATGTGTCGATCACAATTCCGATCCCGATTATGAAGCCAGCTTGTTGCATCGTGCTGATACTGGCGGTGAGCAGGCCGAACATCGATGCCGCGAAGATTAGACCCGCTGAGGTAATCACGCCGCCGGTGGATCCTACGGTGCGGATGACGCCAATGCGCACACCGTGTGGCGATTCGTCACGTATTCGTGAAATGAGCAGCATATTGTAATCTGCGCCGACCGCGACGAGCAAAATGAATGAAAGTCCGGGAAGACTCCAGTGCAGTTCTTTACCTAGGAGGAACTGGAATACGAGGACACCGATGCCTAGCGCTGATAGGTACGAAAGTAATACCGACGCAATCAGGTACAGCGGGGCGACGATGGCGCGCAAGAGGATCACCAGAATCAGGAACACGATGATGATCGTCGCGATGATGATGAACTGGATGTCACTGTTGTAATAGTCACGTGTATCGCGAAGGCCCGTCGGAACCCCTGCCACCGCGATTTTGGCGTCCGCCAGCTCGGTGTTGGGTGTCGCTGAGCGTGCCGCCTTCTCAATAGCGGTGATCTGGTCCATGGCGGCTGTGGTAAACGGATTGAGCGCGCTTTGGATGAAGTATCGTGCTGCGTGGCCGTCCGGCGAGATGAAAATCTGCGCGCCCTTCTTATACTCCTCTCTGGTCGTAATCTGTTCGGGAAGATTGAAGCCCGCCATGGATGGACTCGTGGCATCACGTTTCATTTGCAGCAAGAAAGTGGACGCCTCATTCAGGCCGCTACCGATCTTCCTAGTCTGATCGACAAGTTCTTTCACGCCGCCTGCCAGTGCCCTACTGCCGTCAGCGAGGGCATTAGAGCCTTGTTGCGCTTGGCTCATGGTGGACTGCAGATTCTTAATGGTCTTCAAGGCACTGGAGGCTTGAGTCAGCGTTTGTTGGATCTTGCCCAATGTCTCGCCGATGGTTTTCGCCTGCTGAGCCGCTTGGAGATTTCGGGCCAGCGCCTTGATCGAGATAAGTGTTCCATTGTTGTCCGCCGCAACGATCGCAGCCAATCCGGCGCGCGAATTTACACAGCCGGGGTCGACATTGCAGTCTGGAGAGTTATTGAGGGCCCTCAGCATTGGGCCAGCCCATGCGGAGATGTTCTCGGCATTTGTCGTGGAGGCATTGAGGTTTTCGCCGAGAGCCTTCATCTGACCGGTGAACCGCGCCCCCTGGTCCAGGGCATTGATCGTCCGATCGCCCCCCAGCATTTGCTCCATGGCGGTCAGTGCCGCGACCGTACCGCTCAGACTGGAAACGGCACCGGTGACCTGGTCTCGAAGTTGGGCGAGGGCGTCGGCCAGTTGGTTTGCACCACCGACCAACCTGTCCAAATCGTCCCCGTGAAGCTCAATCTGGTCAGAAGCTTCATCGAGTTTGCTGCCGACTTCGCCGGCTTGCCATGACACCTTCATCTGTTCGAGTCGTTCACCGTTCGGCCGTGTCAAGCCCCGCACCATCGTGATATTAGGAGTCTGACTCACCCGAGTGGCCACTTGTTCTAGGTCGCCCAGGGCCGCCGGTGTCCGCAAATCGTGCGATGACTGAATGAACAACATCATCGGGCTCATCGCATTCATCGGGTAATGGCGATTCATGACCTCGTATCCCCGGGAGCTGTCGACGTCTTCTGGCATCGACTTGAGGTCGTCGTAGTTGTACCGGACTGCGCTGAGACACGCAGCGAGGGCGATGAGCACGACAAGACTGCCGGCCAGGTGGATGCGTGGCCGGCGCACGATACGAATTCCCGAACGCCGCCACAACAGCGTGGTGAGCTCGCGCTGAGGCTTGATCCAGCCACGTCTGCCGGCGAGCACCAGAACGGCGGGCAGGAAGGTCACAGCCGCAAGCAGCGACACCACGATGGAAATCGAAATTGCTGGGCCAACCGCGGAAAATACTTCGAGTTTGGTGAAGATCATCGCGAGGAACGTGACGGCCACGGTGGCGGCAGATGCGGCGATCACCTTACCGATCGACATCAACGCCTTCTTGACGGCCGTGTCGGAATCATCGCCGTGCCGCAGGTAATCGTGGTAGCGGCTGATCAGAAAGACGGCGTAATCCGTTCCGGCGCCCATCATGACTGCAGTCATGAATACGATGACCTGAAGGTTAGTGCCCAAGCCGAGTTCGGCCGCTCCAGACAAAACGCCCTGCGCGGTGGCTAGCGAAATCCCGATCGTAGCGAGCGGTACGAACATGGTCACCACGTTGCGGTAGATGACGATCAGGATGATCAGCACGCTGAGTACGGTGGCAATCTCGATGAAGTGGATGTCCTCCTGGCCCATCTCGGTTATGTCGGCGACGGTTGCCAGTGGCCCGCTGAGGTTGGCGGTCAACGTGGTGCCCGCGACGGTCTGTTTGACGATCGCCGCGATGCGTTTGTAGGTGGCGAGGGTAGCCGGATCGTTTTGGTCGCCCGGAACGTTGACCGGCAAGATCAAGGCTTTGCCGTCCTTGGCGACCAGAATGTTCCGCATCTCTTGGTCGTCCAGGGGGTTCTGGACCGACATTTTGTCTTGGGTGTCTTGTTTCAGCTTGTCAACGAGTTTCCGATAGACGGCCTCGTCGCCGGGCGTCAGACCCTTCTCGTCGGTCAGCACGATCATCAGGAGGGAAGTGGGCGATGCCGCTGCGGCTGGTGTGTCGCCCTTTTCGTCCTTCTTGCCATCCGGTTTCGCGCTCCACGCCTTGGCCATCTCCCTAGTGACGACCATCGTCGGGGCGTCATCAGGAAAGGGACTCGGGGGGTGTTTCCCGGCCTGGACTTGCAGCGGCGGAAATGACAGAAAAAGCACGACTGCCATCGCGATCCATGCACCGATGACGAGAAGGGGCCACCGTATGACGAAATCGCCGAGGCGGTCGTAGATTCCCCCAACCTTGGCCGTCTCACTGGAACCAGAACGGCTTGGCACGCTACAACCCTACAAGTTGGTCCCGGCCACCGCGGGACAATTACATATCGCCCTTATTTGTGATGAGAGCGTTACATTCATCAGCTGATATCTGTGCCGCGTCATCGTCGAGCAGTCGCTGTAGCTGTCCGGGCGGGCCGGGCCGACAGACTCTGCTCTCGATGAGATCAGCGGCCTTCTTCACGCTGACATTCGATGGCGTCATGCGCTCGGCGATCTCACGGGCGCGGTTTACATATTTCGGCTCGAGGATCTTCCGCAAATCTTTGAGCAGCGATTTCTTGGTGACTCCTGCGAAGCGCCGCGCCTTGCCTATCTTGAGCTTCCAGACCTGGGCCGCCCAGAGGGGCTGTTCGGCGCTGATCCAGAGAACCAACGTAGGGACGCCGGCCTTCATGCCAGCGGCGAGAGTGCCTGGGCCACCGTGGTGGACGACGGCGCGACATGCTGGGAAAACGGCGGCGTGGTTGGCATCGGGGACGATCATGACATTGTCGGGTACTTCGATGTCGGTGAAATCTGTTACGCCACCGCATATCAAGGCCCGGGCGCCCAACTCGGCACAGACTTCGCTGATCATGGCGACGGTAGCTGAGGTGCTGTCAATGCGCATACTGCCGAACCCGAAGTATATGGGCGGTGTTCCGGCGGAAATCCAGGCTGCAACTTCGTCATCCGCGGACGTCGGCAGCTCCAGCGTCAGTGCGCCAACAAAAGGACGTTGGTCGCCCCATTCTTTTTTGAGCCCCGGAAAGAAGACATCGTCGTATCCTTGGATCTCCAACGATCCACGCTGGACGATCCGCTTTGCGGAAGAAACCCTTGTCTCAGGCAATCCCAATGCGCGGCGTTGCGCATTCTCCGGGCCCTTCGTCACCCACCAATACAACGCATAAGCCATCTTCATCGCCGCACGGGAGAATGGTGGCGGAACTAAGGGAAATAGATGGCCATGCACTCGTTGTGGGAAGTACTGCAGTGCAACCATCGGAATGTCGAGGTACTCAGAAACATTGGCGGGAACTCCCGGATAGGTCTGGCCCGAGACGATGATGTCGGCATCCTGTGCCAGGGATACCAAGGTGGTCCCCATGTCAGCCCACCCGCGGGTAAGGAACTCCGCACCCGGGCGCAGAACGCCAAAAGGATTTCGGACCCGCCAGAAGCTCCGGAAGATTTCCTCCTCTAGCTGCGCGTGCGAATCAGGGCCGTAGGGAACCGCCTTGAGACCCGCCGACTCAACGAATTTGACCAGGTTTGGCGGGACCGCCATCTGCACTTCGTGCCCCCGACGCTGGAGCTCTGCACCAACTGCGGCACAAGGCTCGACGTCGCCGCGGGTGCCGTGGACGGCGAGAACAGCTTTCATTGCCGGTATCAGCTCCGTTGAATCTCGTTGCGTCGCGAACGCAGGGTTCTGCGGACCGCTATTGCGCCACCCGGACCGGGGCGATCGACAAACTACCGGCCACTACGCGTTGGAACACCGATTTCAACTGGTCAGTAAACCGCGTCACCGACTCGCGGGCGATCGGGTTGTTCGGATACGACACCATGATCGAGACTTCATCGAACAGGCGGAACACCGTCGAGTACTTATACGCCGGGCTGCGGCCGTCGGCGTATGCGGCCGCATTCACACCATCCAAAGCGGTAGCGACGATCCCAGAGAGGGGCGGAAGCCCCGCGTCCATGTAGCTCATCATCGTGAACTGGGGCCCGGGCTTCCGCAGCCATGGGGCCAGTTCCAGGACGCGGTCAAACGGTACGTCCTTGCAGCTCATATTCGCATCGAAAGATGCTTGAGCAGCGCGAGCTGTTTCCTCAAACGAGTTCGGGTCGATAGGAATGGTGAAGGGCACGATGCCGGTGAACCAGCCGACCGTCATGTACTCCGCCGGGGTCTTCCGCTTGTCGGTCGGCGTGAGTCCGTAATAGGTTAGCTCGCCGGTCATTTCGTAATGCGCTAGCGCGGCGCAGGCAAACAGTCCGCCACTAAACCGGGCATCCGCCTTCCGGCACATGGATTCGAACGTCGCCGTTTGGTCGGCGGCCAGCAACTGCTCCACGTGGATGTCCCCGCCGCATGGTATCGACTGGTCGCCCAGGGGCAGTGGAAAGTCAGGCAGAGTCCCGCCATTGGCCTCGGCGAACTCGATCCAGGTGCGCACTTCCGGAGACTCCAACGTCATGGACGCAATCGTCTCGCTTTCGCGCATGCAGAAATCCTCGTAACTTGCCGCGGGCGGCATGGTCATCGGTGCCCTGCCCTCGACCAGCGAGTTGTAGTTCATCACGATCTCTACATACAACCCAGCGATCAATATCGGGTCGCAGTGGAGGTGGTCGACGACCGCGTATAGCGCGAATCGGTCCTCGTACTGGATGATGCCGTACCTGAAGCAGTCCCATTGCAACGGGTCCGGAGTGGCCAAAACGTGGGCTTGCCATTCGGGCTGCGTCATCGGGCCGTACTCTTTGGGGACGAAATTGATGTCGCGCGGGTTCTTCAAGGTGTGCCGGACGATGTTGTCTGGATCCTTGAACTCGAACCAGCTGTGGTACGTCCCGTGTCGGCGGAAATGCGCATTGATGACATATGTCATGGCGCGGATGTCGCACCGGCCAGGTATTTCCCACGAGCCCATGATCGCCCGCGAATAGTCGAGGCCCTTGTCTCGGAACTCGACGAAACCGCGGAGATGACCTGCCTGCATTGAGCTGGGAGGCACAGAAGTCGCCGGCGCCTGCCGCGCTTTCGCGACACAACCAGGAGTCGGTTCCCACGTCAGGACTGTTCCCGAACCCGGGTCCCAGTTGTAGGCGCTTCCGACGCGCAAACCATCGTGCTCAGACCCTCCACCTACGAACACGTTTTCCTCCCTATGTCTAAGCCCTTCAGGACAAGTCATTCACGCCATCAGGATCACGTCATGCTGACGCCTTCTTTGGGTGCCATCTTGTCGACGAGGTGATCGGCCAATCCCCGGACCGTGGTGATGTCGGCGGATGTGATGCGAACGCCGGTTTGAGCTTCGATGTGCGTGCGCAACTCGAGATTGCCCAGCGAGTCGAGGCCGTATTCGGACAACGGGTGATCTGGGTCAATGTTTCGACGCAGGATCAGACCGATCTGCTCGGACAGCAGACGCCGCAACCGGCCGGCCCATTCCTCAAGCGGCAGCTCTGACAACTCAGCGCGTAGCTTGCTTGAACCAGAACGCTTATCCCCGGTGGACTTGAACATCTCGAGGAACTTGCTTCGCGACGCGAAAGATGCGATCCACGGCGTTCCGACGAGGGGGGTGTAGCCCGAGTACGCCCGGTCGTGACGTAACAGCGTCTCGAAGGCGTATGCGCCCTCGTCAGGAGCGATCGCCGCGCCACTGCTTTCCGCGAAGTCCGCGCCACGGCCGATCTCACCCCACGCTCCCCAGGCGATAGCGGTGGCAGGCAAACCTTTTGCGCGCCGCCAATGGGTAAAGGCATCCAGCCAGCTGTTGGCTGCGGCATACGCGCCTTGACCCGGTGAGCCCAGCAACGCGGCGGCCGACGAGAAGGAGCAGAACCAGTCCAGCTCCGCCGTGGCGCACGCCTCGTGCAGATTCCACGCGCCGTACACCTTGGGGGCCCAGTCGCGGTCGATCAACTCGTCGGTGATGTTGGTCAGGACAGCGTCCTCGACCACCGCGGCGCCGTGCAGCACGCCTCGCAACGGCAGTCCGGTCGCGGTTGCCATCGCCACCAATTGATGTGCAGTATCCGCCTGTGCGACGTCGCCGCACATCACCACCACATCGGACCCGATCGAACGGATGAGTTCGATTGTCTCCAAAGCCCTTAACGTCGGTTGGGAGCGGGAACTCAGCACGATCCGACCCGCGCCGGCTGCGGCCATCTTCTCGGCCAGGAAAAGTCCCAGGCCACCCAAGCCGCCGGTGATGATGTAGGAAGCGTCCCGGAGAAATGCCGGCGCCTGCTCCGGCGGCAGGACCACACTGCTACGCCCGACCCGTGGGATGTCGAGGATCAGCTTGCCGGTGTGTTCCGCGGCGCTCATGACACGGATCGCGGTTGCCGCCTCGGCAAGCGGGTAGTGCGTGGCCTCCGGCATCGGTAGCTTGCCCTCGGCGGTCAACCGGTACACCGTGCTAAGGATCTCGCTGACCTGCTGTGGGTGGCTGACTGACATGACACCCATATCCACACCCCAGAACGCGAGGTTCCGGCGGAACGGGAACAGGCCCAGCTTGGTGTCACCGTAGATGTCACGCTTGCCGATCTCGACGAAACGCCCGCCCAGTGCCAGCAACTTGAGTCCGGCGAGTTGGGCTGCTCCGAAGACGGAATTGAGCACGATGTCGACGCCGTAGCCGTCGGTGTCGCGCCGGATCTGTTCGGCGAAGTCGACTGTCCGTGAGTCATACACGTGCTCGATGCCCATGTCGCGCAACAATTGTCGACGCTGCTTACTGCCAGCCGTTGCGAAGATCTCGGCGCCGGCGGCCCGGGCAATCGCAATCGCGGCTTGCCCCACGCCGCCGGTGCCGGAGTGGATCAGCACCTTGTCGCCGGCCTTGATGCGGGCCAGGTCGTTCAGGCCGTACCACGCGGTGGCGTGCGCTGTGGTCACCGCCGCGGCCTGGGCGTCGGTCATGCCGTCCGGCAACGTCGTGGCCAGGCGCGCATCGCAGGTGACGAAGGTGGCCCAGCAGCCGAGGGGAGACATGCCTCCGACGTGGTCACCGACCTTGTGGTTGGTAACGCCCGGTCCAACCGCCGTTACCACGCCGGCAAAGTCGGTTCCCAGAGCAGGCAGGATCCCATCGAGGCTCTGATAGCGACCAAAAACGTTCAGGACGTCAGCGAAGTTGATGCTCGAAGCTGTTACCGCGACCTCGATCTGCCCGGGGCCGGGGGGCACCCGGTCGAACGCGGCGAACTCCAGCGTCTGCAGGTCACCCGGCGTGCGGATCTGCATGCGCACCCCGTCGGTTTCGTGAGCGGCGACGATGGTCTGCCGCTCCTCGGGACGCAGGGGCGAGGGGCATAGGCGGGCCGTGTACCACTCGTTGTTGCGCCACGCCGTCTCGTCTTCGTCGGTGCCGGCCAGCAGCAGCTGACGCACCACCTGCTCGGTGTCGGTCTGCTCATCGATATCGATGTGGGTGGTGTGCAGGTGCGGGTGCTCGGCGCCGATAACCCGCAGCAACCCGCGCAGTCCGCCCTGCTCCAGGTTCGGTACGTCGTCCGGCAGAACCTTTTGCGCGTCGCGCGTGACGACAAATAGCCGAGGCGCCTCGCCTTGGATCTCCGCCAGCTCCGAAGCGATACGGACCAGGTGGTGGACGTAATCACCACTGCGGCACAGAGATTCGTTATCCAGGTTGCCGTTCTGGGGTGCGGTGAGAACCACGAGTCCGGTGAAGCCACCGCGGTGGAGCTGGTCTCGCAGCAGCTCGGCCATGGCTGGGTGATCGCCGTGCGCGTGCCAGGCCAGCGTCCTGGACTCCGCTTCATGCAATTTCATGGTGTCGGTGAGGGTCGTCGCCAGCAGGTCGGCGGCTTCGGCGGTGCTAACCAATAGCCAGGCTCCGGGGTCGGTGGTGGCCACGTCGGGCAGCTGCCGTTGTTGCCATTCGACGGTCAGCAGTCGCTCACCCAACAAGCGGGCCCGCTCGCCGCTGGCCGAGACGCCGGTGCCCATCTCCAGTCCACGCACCATCAGGACCACGGCACCGTGCTTGTCCAACAAGTCGAGGTCGGCCTCGACGGCCCCGCCGGTCGCCGCGGTCACCCGCGAGTAGCAGTACCTGGCCGTGTGCACTGGTCCGTAGGCGCGTAGCTCACGGACGCCCAGCGGCAACAACAAGCCGCCGAGACTGGCGATGGCAACACTCGGGTGAGCGGCCACCGACTGGAAGCACGCGTCAAGCAGTGCCGGATGCACTCCGTAGTTGGTTTGCTGCGTGCGAATGACGCTGGGCAGCGCGATCTCGGCCAGGACCGACGTGCCGGTTTCTTCAGCGGTGTGGGCGACTGAGAGGCCCGTGAACGCCGGACCATATTGGATACCGCACAGGTCCAGTGCGTCGCGGAGATCGCCGCCTTGCACGCGACTTGGGTGCAGGGACCGCAGCGCCTCGATGTCGTGCGGCGCCGGCTGCGCCTCACCATCGGCAGCCTGCAGCACCGCGGAGGCCCGGCGCGCCGGAGCTCCATCCTCGTTGGTCTCGACCACAAACGTGAGCGCGTCGGGCACATCCGCGGTCGCGGTCAGGGTGACCTGGGTTTCGTCGTCGAGCATCAGCATCTGCTCGAAGCGAACGTCCCGCACTCCGGACGCCTCGCCGAAGACGGCGCGAGCCGCGGCCAGTGCCATCTCACAGTAGGCAGCACCCGGCAGGGTGGCCGTGCCGTGGACCTGGTGGTCGGCCAGCCACGGTAGGGCGGTGGTGCCGATCTCGGCCTGCCATACGTGGCGCTCGGGCTCCTCCGGGAGCCGCACGTGCTGACCCATCAGCGGGTGCACTGGAACGCTGGAACGCAGCGCACGCGAGCTGTGACCGTCGCGGCTCAGCATGAGCGTGCGGTGCGTCCACGCCGACAGCGGAGCGTCGACCAGGCGCCCAGAGGGGCACAGCACGGAGAAATCGACCGTGGCGCCGGTGCTGAATAGGTTTCCCACGAAGCCTCGCAGCCCAAGTGGAAGCGACTGCTCGCGCCGCATGGCGGCGAGCGCTGCCGCCGTCATATCGAGGCTTCGCGCGGTCTGGTCTACGGCGTAGGTCAGTAGCGGGTGCGGCGACAATTCGGCGAATACGCGATAGCCGTCCTCGAGCGCCGCTTGCACTGCCGCCGAGAATCGAACGGTGTGACGCAGATTGTCCACCCAGTAATTGGCGTCGCAGTACGGCTCTTCACGCGGATCGAACGAGGTTGCCGAGTAGTAAGGAATTTCGGGGGTCAAGGGCTCGATCTCGGCCAAAACGTCGTACAACTCGTCCAGAATCGGATCGACCTGTGGCGAGTGTGACGCTACATCGACGGCCACTTCGCGAGCCATCACGTCGCGATCCTCCCATGCCAAGGACCTCCGGCGGTCAACCGCAAATTCGCGTACATTGCTAGGGCCATGCTAGGCGTAGCCCAAAGGGTTCGCGCGAAAATGGCCAACTTTCAATTTGTGTCGGCTGTCACATACCAGGGTCACCTGATGGCTGGTGCTCCAGAGCGAGGTCCTGAGCTACCCCCAGGTTGTCTTCCTAGCGCGGCGTTGGGCCCGGATCGTGCTCGCTCACGCTGTAGGGGTTGCGGGTGCGAGCGGCCTGTACTCGCCTAGGCACCGGTGGGGCGAGGGCTTCATGCGGGCGTGGCCAACGTTGTGGATGCATTGGACGGCTTGCCCCCGGGTTGATCAGCTCGGTCTTGTAAGTGGCTGATAGCCGAAACCGCTTAGTTGCCGGGGACATTCAACGATCGCCAGTGCGAAGTTGTGGCTGCTGTTGACCAGCGTTATGTACCGTCCGAGCCGGAGAGGGCGCCAAAATCTCAGTCAAACTGCCAGGGCGTATCGTGCTCGCAGAAGGTGAGAATCCAGATCAAGGCTTTGGTCACGCCGGTCTAGTCGTCGCGGTATCGTCGAGCCGTGCCCGAGCCTTCCGTCCCCGCTGTGCTGCGTAGACATGCCAGTCTACGGCCTCATGAGACAGCGTTCACCTTCGTTGATTACGACGTGGACCCGGCGGGCGTTGCGGAAAGCCTGACGTGGTCGCAGCTGTATCGGCGCACGCTGAACGTCGCACAGGAGCTCAAAGCTTGCGGGTCAACCGGTGACCGCGCGGTGATATTGGCGCCGCAAGGACTTGACTACCTCGTCGCTTTTCTAGGCGCACTGCAGGCGGGTCAGATCGCGGTTCCGCTATCGGCTCCGCAGGGTGGTGCCAGCGATGAGCGGGTAAGTGCGGTCCTGGCTGACGCGTCGCCGTCAGCCATTCTCGCGACATCTCATGTCGCAGGGAACATCGCCGACTACATCAAGGCGCGGCCCCCCGAATCCCGGCCGTCAGTCATCGAGCTCGATTTGCTGGACCTGGACTCGCAGCATGGACCCGCTACCGAGCCCGATGGTCTGCCGGATATTGCGCATTTGCAATACACCTCGGGGTCGACCCGTACGCCGGCCGGAGTCGAGGTCTCGCACAGAAACATTCAGGTCAATGTCGAACAGCTCATGTCCGCCTTGTATGACCGGGGCGACGGTGGGGTTGCTCCGCCGGACACCACGGTGGTGTCGTGGGTGCCGTTCTTTCACGACATGGGTTTGGTACTGGGAATTTTCTTCCCGATTCTGGGGGGACTGCGTGCTGTGCTCACGAGCCCGGCGTCGTTCCTGCAGCGACCAGCGCGGTGGATGCAATTGCTGGCAACCAACAGTCACGCATTTTCGGCAGCGCCGAACATTGCTTTCGAATTGGCGGCGCGAAAAACAACAGACGACGACCTGGCCGGGCTTGACCTCGGGGGCGTACGCAACATCATCAACGGTGCCGAACGCGTACAACCCGCGACGCTGAGGCGCTTCGCCGAGAGATTCGCCCGTTTCAATCTTCGCCCCGAGGCGTTACGGCCCGGGTATGGGCTCGCGGAAGCCACACTGTACGTGGCGATCCGCCAAGCGGGCGAACCACCAGTAACCGTATTTTTCGAATCCGAGAAACTGACCGCCGGCCACGCGCAGCGGTGCGCAAGCGGAGACGGCACACCGCTGATCAGTTACGGAATGCCGCAGTCGCCGACCGTGCGGATCGTCGATCCCGAGACCAGTATTGAGTGTCCGGCGGGAACGACCGGTGAGATCTGGGTGCATGGCGACAACGTCGCTGCAGGCTATTGGCAGAAACCTGAAGAGACCGAACGTACCTTCGGCGCAACGCTTGTCGGTCCGTCGGCCGGCACACCCGAAGGGCCTTGGCTGAGGACCGGAGATTTGGGCTTCTTCTCCGACGGCGAGTTGTTCATCGTCGGACGTATCAAGGATCTCCTGATCGTCTACGGGCGCAACCACTCTCCCGACGACATCGAGGCGACGATCCAGGAGATCACCCGAAACCGCTGCGTGGCGATTGCGGTTCCGGATGATGACGGTGTTGAGAAGCTGGTCACCATCGTCGAACTCAAGCCCAGCGGCGACTCCGAAGAGGCCGCGACGCGGATGGGCGTCGTGAGGCGTGAAATCACCTCCGCGATATCGAAATCACACGGTCTTAGTGTGGCGGATCTCGTTCTGGTGCCCCCTCATTCGATTCCCCTCACCACAAGCGGCAAGGTCAGACGCAGGGATTGTCTGCAGCGGTATCTGCGCGATGAGTTCACCCGCATGGACGGGTTGAGTCGCCAGCCACGCCAGCGCACGGTCGATGACACCGGCGTGCGCGCCGGGGCCGACTCGGGGTCGGCCCAACGCCTGCGCACGCTCCGGCAGCAGCAACATGACCTGCTGGTGGAGGTGGTGTGCTCGCAGGTGGCAGCGGTGTTGGGCAATCCTCGCCCTAACGACATCGACCCTGAGTGCGCGTTTCAGGACCTGGGGTTTGACTCGGTGAAAGCTACCGAGTTGCTCGACCGGCTCAAGACCGTCACCGAGCTGGAATTGCCACCTACTCTGGCTTTCGACTACCCCACCCCGGATGAGCTGGCCACCCACTTGGGCCAGCGACTGAGCGGATCGGCCGCGGCGGCGCCACCGGTGGAATCGCGGGTTGCATCAGACGAGCCGGTAGCAGTGGTGGGGATGGCGTGCCGGTTCCCTGGCGGGGTGGATTCGGCGGCGGCACTGTGGGATCTGGTGGCCAGCGGCACCGACGCGCTGGGGGGGTTTCCGAACGACCGTGGCTGGAACCTGGCGGATTTGTTCGATCCCGATCCTGATGCCGTGGGCAAGACCTACACCCGCACCGGAGGATTTTTGTCGGACGCGGCCGCCTTCGACGCGGAATTCTTCGGGATCTCGCCGCGCGAGGCCCAATCCATGGATCCTCAGCAGCGGTTGCTGCTGGAGGTGTGCTGGGAAGCGTTGGAAACCGCTCAAATCGATCCCGGTAGTTTGGTGCGCTCTGCGACCGGGGTGTTCGTTGGGGCGTGGTCACAATCGTACGGCGCCGGCGGTTCTGACGGCGTGGAGGGATACGCCCTAACCGGTCTGTCCACCAGCGTGGCGTCTGGGCGTGTCGCTTATGCGTTGGGATTGCAGGGCCCGGCCATCACCGTGGACACCGCATGTTCGTCGTCGCTGGTGGCCACCCATCTGGCGGGTCAGTCCTTGAGAAACGGGGAATGCAGCCTCGCCCTTGCGGGTGGGGTCACGGTGATGACCACACCGACGGTGTTCACCGAGTTCGCCCGGCAACGCGGGTTGGCCGCTGATGGGCGGTGCAAAGCGTTCTCCGCCGCCGCCGATGGCACCGGCTGGGGTGAAGGGGCCGCGGTGTTAGTCCTGGAACGGCTCAGCGATGCCCATCTCAACAACCATCCAGTGTTGGCGGTCATTGCGGGATCGGCGATCAACCAAGACGGCGCCTCCAACGGCTTGACCGCCCCCAACGGGCCCGCTCAACAAGGCGTGATCCGACAAGCAGCCGCTAACGCCGGTATCGGGCTTGACGAGGTTGACGTCGTAGAGGCCCATGGCACCGGCACCAGCCTGGGGGATCCGATCGAAGCCGGGGCCTTGATCGCGACCTACGGTGCTACCCGGGATCCCGAATGTCCGCTGTGGCTGGGGTCCATCAAATCCAATATCGGCCATACTCAGGCCGCCGCCGGGGCCGCCGGCCTGATCAAGATGATTGAGGCGCTCAACCACGACGTCCTGCCTCCGACGCTGCATGTCGATCAGCCCAGTCCGCATATTGACTGGTCGGCCGGGGCGGTGCGGTTGCTCACCGAGGCGGCGCCCTGGCCGGTCACCGGTCGTCCCCGGACCGCCGCGGTGTCCTCGTTCGGGATCAGCGGCACCAACGCGCATTTGATCCTGCAACAGGCCCCCGCCCCGGCGGGCGGACCGGCTGACACGCGGGCCCCGGCTGAGCAAACCGATCGCGGTGTTGAGTTTGGGTTGCCGATCTGGCCGCTTTCGGCGCGCAGCCCCGCGGCATTGTGCGCGCAGGCCGACCGGTTGCACCGGCACGTGGTCTCAAATCCCGACCTGGATCTCACCGATGTGGCCTACAGTCTGGCCGCCACTCGCACTCACCACCTCCATCGGGCAGTGATCACCGCGCCGGTGGCCACCGCCGATGCGCGCGAAGACCTGCTGGCGGCCCTAGATGCCCTGCGCAGCGGCCAACCCCACCCGCAGCTGACCAAACACAGCGGTCTGGCCCACCATCGCGGTAAAACGGTGTTCGTCTTGCCCGGCCAGGGCGGCCAATACCCCGGCATGGGTCGCGAGCTCTACGAACACCATCGTGTGTTCGCCGCCACCGTAGATGACTGCGACGAGGCATTGCGCCCGATCACGGGCTGGTCGGTGCGCGAAGTCTTGTGTCAGGATCCGGGGGCCCCGGCGCTGGACCGAGTGGATGTAGTGCAGCCGGTGCTCTTCACCATGATGGTGTCGCTGGCCGAGGTGTTAGGCCACTACGGCATTGTTCCTGACGCGGTGATCGGTCACTCCCAAGGAGAGATCGCCGCTGCCTATATCGCCGGGGTGTTTTCCTTGCCTGAGGCCGCCAGGGTGGTGGCGCGGCGCAGTGCGGCGCTGAGCGCCCTGAGTGGCGCCGGTGCGATGGCGTCGGTCCTGTTGGGCGCCGACGAAGTGTATCCGCGCCTGCGATCTTGGGGTGAGGCGTTGAGCATCGCGGCGGTCAACGGCCCCTCACACACCATTATCAGCGGCGAGCCCGCCGCGCTGCAGCAGTTCACCGCGGCCTGTGACGGTGACGGTATTCAGATCCGGCAGATCGCTGTTGATTACGCCTCGCATTCTGCTCAGGTCGAACCACTGCGCGAGCGCCTGCTGGGCGAGCTTGCTGATCTGGTTCCAGCGCCCGCCCGCATCCCGCTGTATTCCACTGTGGGAGACGCATTTTCAGTCGATCCCCTTGACACCACCAAAATGGACGCCGAGTACTGGTATCGCAATCTGCGTGAGCCGGTCCGGTTTCATGACAGTGTGCTCGACCGTCTGGCCGCCGGTGAGTGCACGTTCGTGGAGTTGTCCCCACATCCGGTGTTGGCCCCAGCGATCACCGACACCTTGGCTCAGGCCGCGGGGCGGACCCAGTCGGCGGTGATCATCACGTTGCACCGGGACCGGCCCGACCAAGATAGCTTGGCTACCGCGTTCGCCCAGCTGCACAGTCACGGCCACAGTCCGTCGTGGTCGGCCCTGTATCCCCACGCCCGTACGGTCGGGTTGCCCACTTACCCCTTCGAGCATCGCCGCTACTGGCTGCACCCCACCCCCGCCGCCGAGGTCAGTGGCCCTGCCGAAGGTGCGCTGTGGAAGGCCGTTGAGGATGACGCCGTTGATGCGTTCGCGCAGGTGTTGGGGTTAAGCGAGGCCCAAGACGGGGCATCACTGGCAGCCGTGGTGCACGCCCTGCGGCGGTGGCGCAGCGACCTTGGTGTGCGGTCAGCGGCGAACAAGTTGCGCTACCGGGTCGACTGGCGAGCGATTACCCCGAATACCTTCCCACTGGCCCGTCGGCGGTGGCTGGTTTTGGCCTCCCCTGAACAAGCCGATGATGTGTGGATCGCTGGCTTGTCTGCAAGGTATGCAGAGGCTGTAGATGTGCTCACCGTCGATCCGAGCGAGCTTGACAGGAACTCGTTGTCGGCCCTTGTGAAGGCGGCTACTACACGAGCTCACTATGACGGCATTGCTTCCTTCTTGGCTACAGATGAGCGGGCGCATCGAGACTTTCCTGGGATATCAGTCGGTTTGTTTTCGACGCTTCTTGTCGCGCAAGCTCATTGCGATTCCGGTGTCGGAATACCACTGTGGGTCATCACTCAAGGTGCGGTTTCTGTATCAACAGACGATGGTCCTGCGAGTCCGAGCCAGTCCGCGGCATGGGGGCTAGGACAGTCGGTATGCCTCGAGCACCCCGATCAATGGGGCGGGTTGGTTGATCTCCCGCCGAGCGCGACACCGCGCGATATCGAGCACCTATACGGGATACTGAGTTGCACGCAATCGGAAGACCAGCTCGCGATACGGCGACACGGTGTGAGCGCGCGTCGCTTGGTCGAGGCGCCGTTGCCGTTAGAGCGTGTCGAACGAGCACGCAGCTGGAAGCCATCTGGGGCGGCTCTGGTCACTGGCGCGACAGGGCGTTTGGGTAAACACGTCATTGGCTGGCTCGCAGAAGGGGGCGCAAACCCCCTTGTCCTACTGAGCCGCAACGCCGCAGAGGATCCCCAGCTAGCCGAACTTGAAAAGGAGCTCCAGGCGCGTGGGGTGGCCACGGCGGCGTTATCGGTTGACGTGAGCGACCGGTCGGCTTTGGCGGCAGCTATTGCCAACGCTCGCAGTGCATATGGACCTCTTAAGACCGTTGTCCATGCCGCAGCAGCAATCGGATGGAACACCATATCCGACACATCCGCAGCGGAACTCGCTGACAGTTATGCCGCCAAGGCGGTTGGGGCCGACAACCTGGCGGAACTGCTCGAGGACGACCCGCCAGAAACCTTCATTTTGTTCTCCTCCGCGGCAGCGACGTGGGGCGGTGCGCACCAAGCCGCCTATGCCGCCGCCAACGCCCACATTGATGGGCTGGCCGCGCGGTTGCGTAGCAATGGATGCACGGCGGTGGCGGCGGCGTTCGGCCTGTGGGCGGACGAGACCAGCAACATGCCACCTGAGGTCCTCGACATTTTCCAGCGAATCGGAATCAACCCGATCCCGCCCACGACTGCGCTGGCCGCGCTGCAACAGGCCATCGAGGCGGGCGACACACAGGTGACCCTCGCCGATGTTTCTTGGGACCGATTTGTGCCCGCGTTCACCGTCCGCCGGTCACACCCCCTGCTGACCGAACTGATGGCGCGCTCGAACACCGGTGAAACCACCAGTACGACACTGGCCGCGAACGACTCTGGGCTTCGGGAGAAGTTGGCCGGTCAAACTGCAGAAGAGCGACTCCACACCGTGACCACGATGGTGGCCCGCGCCACCGCTACCGTATTAGCCTTCCGGGACCCGGACGCCGTCGATGCCGACCTGGCGTTTAAAGACCTCGGCATCGACTCGCTCACCGCCCTGGAACTACGCAACACCCTGAGTATCGAAACCGGGCTAACCCTGCCGGCCACCCTGGTCTTCGAACACTCCACGCCCAGCGCGCTCGCAAACCACCTGGCTGACCTGCTCACCGAGACCGCGGCGCCCGGGGTTCCGGCGGCTCAGGTCGCGACGTACGGCGGCGAGTCGGTGGACAATCTGCTCGCATACCTCGACCAAGCCGCGTTTCTCGCGACGCGAGCGGTGCACGGCGCGCTGATCCAGGTGACCTGGATATACGACCGTGGCGCCGATATTGATGGGCTACGGCGTTTTCACCGAAACCTTGGGTCCGGGTTGTTTGGACGCACGATCGAGCGGTCTCCGTTGCCCTTCGCGCGGGATCGCTGGGTATTGGCTCCGGGGTCGCGGGACATGGACGTCGCCGCAACGCCGCGGCCGCGCGTCGATGTGAGTGCGTGGGCCGACGAGCGGGCCCGTATACCCGTCGATCCGGAGTGGGGACCCGGCTGGCATCTCGGGGTGCTTCCGCTCGAGGATGGCGGGACTGCGGTGAGCCTGGTGGTTTCGCATGCCGTCGTCGACGCGATCGCTTTCGGCCAGGCGATTGCCGATGCAGCGGAGGGCAGGACGCACAAGCTGGGTTATCCGCCTGCTGGTTCCCGCCCCCGCAGACGGGCGTTGCACGAGGATTTCCGGCAAACCGTCAAGGAACTGCCCGACATTGGGCACGCGTTGGTCGCCGTCGCTCGAAGGGCCTGGCGCGACCGCAAAGAACTCAGATCAACGATCAAGGCGGCACCACCTCCTCCGAGGACGGCCAGCGAGGATCGAACAATTGAGATGCCGGCACTTACTGCATATATCGACCTGCCGGAATGGGATGCACTCGCGAAAAAGCTTGGTGCAAGCAGTCATTCGCTTGTGGCAGGAGTCGCGTGCAGACTAGCGGTAAGGGTGGGGCGGGTGAACGACGATGGAGCGGTGACGCTGCGACTCGTCGCAAACCTCCGGACCAACGGCGATGTCCGTGGCAACGCGATCACGGCTGTAGACGTCGCGGTCGACCCAACTCGCGCGTCGACAGACCTTCGTGACGTTCACCTCAAGATCACGCAAACGATCCTCGAAGCGATGGACAAGTCCGACAACGAGTGGTTGGCGCCGCTTCCACTGACACCAATGACACCCAAGCGGGTCGCCAGGAAACTGACCGGGGTGGCCGCGGGAGGCGCCACTCTTCCGGTCACTGTTTCCAATATCGGTGAGCTGCCCCCAGCCTTGAACCGGCCCGACGGCACCGACGCCGACCAAGCGCACATGAGACCCTTCGAGCCCGGTATGAAGAGAAGCACGCTCGAGGGCATGGGTGGCCAACTGTTGTTGGTTTCTGGACGAGACCGCGGCAGGATCTTCATCAGGATCTCCGCGTATCTCTTAGACCGGCAAAATACGAAAGATGAGCTGCGGGAAGCTATTTCGGATACTTTCGCCGAATTCGGTCTGATTCCAGAGATCGATTGGTAACCGGACGATGATTAGACCGAAGTTACGGCGTGATTGAACGCTGATTGTGTGTCTGGCCTGCGGCTATTACGTCGAGTGATCTGAAATTGTAGCCAAAATTGATGGTGTGTCGCGTAAGGCGTGCTTATGAATACCGTTAGTATTAGCGGTATGACACGGCAGTCCGGCGCGATGCACGTGGCCAGGATCAAGAGCAGTCATGTGGATAAAACCGGGCAGCGTCGTGACTACCAGTCGGTGTATCTGCGGCGTAGCTTCCGCGACGGCGGCAAGGTCAAACACCAGCAACTGGCCAACTTGTCCGCCCTGCCCGAGGCGGCGATCAGCGCGATCGAGGCGGTGCTGGCCGGTGCGACGATGGTGGCCGCCGGTGACGCGGTGCGCATCGAATCATCCTCACCGCACGGGCACGTCGCGGCGGTGCACACCATGGCGCGCACGTTGGGTCTGCCCGCCCTGCTGGGGCCTGCCTGCCGGGCCCGCGACCTGGCCTATGGGCTGATCGTGTCGCGGGTGCTTCGACCCGGTTCGAAACTGTCCACGCTCACCGGATGGGCCGACACCACTCTGGGGCCCGATCTGGGGATTACCGGCGCGGGCAGCGATGAGGTGTATGCGGCGATGGACTGGCTCTACGAGCGCCAAGACCACATCGAGAAGCAGTTAGCGGCACGGCATCTGGGTGCCGACGTGAACCCGTCGCGGATCGCGATGTTCGACCTGTCCTCCTCGTGGGTAACCGGTCGGTGTTGTGAGTTGGCGGCCCGCGGCTACTCTCGCGACGGCAAGAAAGGCTGCCCACAGATCGAGTACGGATTGCTCACCGACTCCGCAGGGCGCCCGGTCGCGATCCGGGTGTTTGCCGGCAACACCGCCGACCCGATCGCGTTTAGCGCCGCGGTCAGCGCGGTCAAAGACAGCTTCGGGCTGACCAACATGGTGATGGTCGGCGACCGCGGCATGATCACCTCCGCGCGCATCGCCGCCCTTAAAGACCTCGGCGGAATCGGCTGGCTGACCGCGCTGCGCGCGCCGTCCATCGCGGCCCTGGCCGCCGATGACGGGCCATTGCAGATGTCGCTGTTTGATGACCAGGACTTCGCCGAGATCACCCACCCCGACTATCCCGGCGAACGGCTGATCTGCTGCCGCAACCCCCTGCTGGCCGCCGAACGCGCCCGCAAACGCGCCGAATTGCTCACCGCCACAGAACAACTCCTGGCCCCCATCACCGCCGCCGTGGCCGCCGGGCGACTGGCCGGTGCCGACAAGATCGGCCTCAAAATCGGCAAAGTCATCGACAAATACAAGATGGCCAAACACCTGCACCTCTCCATCACCGACACCACCGTGACCATCACCCGCAAGCACACCCAGATCACCGCCGAAGCCGCCCTGGACGGCATCTACGTGCTGCGCACCAGCGTGCCCGCCACCGACCTGGCCACCGCCGCCGTAATCGGCGCCTATAAAAACCTCGCCAAAGTCGAACGCGACTTCCGCAGCCTTAAAACCGACGATTTAGACCTGCGCCCGATCCACCACCGGCTCGACGAGCGTGTCCGCGCCCACGTCCTGATCTGCATGCTCGCCGCCTACCTCACTTGGCACCTGCGTCAAGCCTTGGCACCGTTGACCTTCACCGACGAAAACCCCCCCACCCCAAACAACCCCGTCGCACCCGCGCACCGATCCGACCAAGCCGCCACCAAAGCCGCGCGCAAAACCACCGCCAACACCCAACTACCCACCCACAGCTACCAAGGACTACTCACCCACCTAGCCACCCTGACCCGCAACCAAATCCGCTTCCCCGCCACCAACACCACCGTGCCCATGCTCGCCGAGGCCACCCGCACCCAACACCAAGCCTTCCAACTCCTCAACACAACCATCCCGCTAACCCTGCAGTAGCCAAAACATCCACCCCCGAAAACATCGAACCCCCAGCTCAACTGGGGGTTCGAACGTTCTCACCGCAGCAACTTCGGATTAGACCTACGACTGCAGCTGGGCCGCGCCGCGAGACAATGTGAGCTCCCGGCCCGCCGCCACCTGCAAATACACCGATTTCATGGTTTCGAGGTACCGGGCTATGGACTCATGAGCGATCGGATTGCTCGGAAACGACGCGGTCACGGTGGTTTCCTCATGAAATTTATTGACCCACATGCAGACTCGCGCGGCGATCCGGCCGTCGTTGAAGGCTCGGGTGTTCATCCGGCCGAGCTGCGTTGCGATAACCGCGGAAAGGGGAGGTACGCCCCAGTCCAAGAACGACAACATGGGGAAACCCCCGATGGCGGGGGGTTTGCGAAGCCAGCGCGCCAATTCCAGAACCCGCTCGAACGGCACGTTAGCCAGGTGGGTGCTGGAGTCGAATGCGGTCTGGGCTCCGCGGGCGGTTGCAGCGAACGACGAGGCGACCGGCACCGCGAACGGGACGTGCCCGATAAACCAGCCGGTGGTCAGGAACTCTGCGGATGTCCTGCGCGTCCCGACGGGAGTGACGGCGTAGTAAGTCTCTGAACCGGTCAATGCGAAATCGGTCAGGGCGGCAGCGGCGAACACGCCACCGCTGAACCGGGCGCCTGCCGCAGTGCAGGCGGCTTCGAACCGCGCCGTTTGCTGCGCGTCGAGCAGCTGCAGCGAAAGCAGCTCACCCCTGGTCGACAGCGATGTGTCACCGAGGGGCAGCGGGAACGAGGGCAGCGATCCGTCGTTGGCCTCGAAGATGTCGATCCACCGGCCAATTTCCGGGGATCTTAACGTCAAGCTCGAAGTGTAAGCGCGCTCGCGCAGGCAGTAGTCGGCATAGCTGCCCGCCGGCGGAAGCGCGATGGGTCCGTCGCCGTCCATCAGCGCGTTGTACATCGCCCGGATCTCCCAGAAGACGCTGCCGATGTACATGGGGTCGACGTGCAGGTGGTCGACACTGATGCAGACGGTGAAGTGGTCATCGCGCTGGATGATCGCGAACCTGAAGCATTCCCAGTCCAGTGGGCCGGGCGTCGCCAACAGGTGGACCTGCCACTGTTTCGGGGTCATCTCGCCCCGCTCGACCGCGATCAGCTCGATATCGGCGGGATCGGTCATGGTATGCCGAACGATGCGAGTGGAGTCCGTGAACTCGAACCAACTGCGATAGGTGTCATGCCGACGAAGGTGCGCGTTGAAGACGTAAGTCAACGCTCGGATATCGCACTGGCCGGGGATGTCGAAGGCGATCACCAACAGCCGCGACATTTCGCGCCCACGGAGCTGTTGCTCGCAAAAGCTCCGCAGATGACGGGCCTGGATGTAGCTCGGCGGCACCGTGCTTGTTGGTGCTTGCCGCGCCTTCTGCAGCGACCTGGGCGAGGCGCGCCAGAGCCAGGCCGAACCTGGGGCCGGAACCCAGTCACTGACCGTTCCGAGACCCAGATGGCCCATGACGACCAAATTCGCTCCTCGGAGTCAGTGCGGCGGCATCTCAGGGTATTTCGTGACGGCGGTGGATCCTCACATTGACGCCGGAGTGTCTTGCGCCAGCGTGAGCATTTCGCACAGCTGGTCTGCCAGATCTCGCACCGTGGTGATGTCGGTGGAGCTGAGCCGGATTCCGGTGTCGGTCTCCAGCCGGGTGCGCAGCTCGAGGTTTCCGAGGGAATCGAGGCCGTAGTCCGACAGCGGCCGGTCCGGGTCGACGGTGCGCCGCAGGATCTGGCTGATCTGTTCGGACACCAAACTCCTTAGTTGGCTGGGCCATTCGTCGGCGGGACGCTGCAACAACCCGGCGCGGAACGCGGCGGTGCTGTTGGCGTGCCGCCCGTTCGACCCGGCGGCACTGAATATTTCGCCGAACGGGGATCGTTCGGTCAGCGCGTCCAGCCATGGTGAGCCTGTCGTCGGGGTGTAGCCGGCGTAGCAACGGGTGTGGCGCAGCAGCGCTGCGAACGCGTAGGCACCTTCGTCGGGGGCGATCATCGTGGTGTTCCCACCGTCGGCCAGGCCTGCGCCGCGGCCGATCTCGGCCCAGGCGCCCCAGGCGATCGTGGTGGCCGGCCGGCGCTGTGCCCGCCGCCAGTGGGTGAAGCCGTCCAGCCAGCTGTTGGCCGCAGCGTAGGCGCCCTGTCCCGGCGAACCCAATAGCGCGGCCGCGGAAGAAAACGTGCAGAACCAGTCCAGCGGCGCAGCTAAGGTGGCATGGTGCAGATGCCAAGCGCCGTGCACCTTCGGCGCCCAGTCCCGTTCCAGCAGTTCGTCGGTGATGTTGGTCAACGTCGCGTCCTCGACCACCGCGGCCGCGTGCAGCACGCCACGCAAGGGAATTCCGGTGGCGGTCGCCGCGGCGACCAGCCGGTCGGCGGTGCCTGCTACGGCGATATCGCCGCATTCCACTACCACGTCGGCGCCGGTCGCTCGGACGAATTTGATTGTTTCCAAGGCTTTTTGGTTCGGTACCGACCGTGAGTTGAGGACGATGCGGCCGGCGCCGGCGGCGGCCATCTGTTCGGCGAGGAATAGTCCTAGACCGCCGAGGCCGCCGGTGACGATGTAGGAACCGTCGGGGCGGAAGGCCGGAACCTGTTCGGGGGGCACCACCGCGGTGCTGCAGGCCGTGCGGGGAATGTCGAGAATGAGCTTGCCGAAGTGGGTCGCGGCGCTCATGGCCCGAATCGCGCTGGCCGCATTGTCGAGTGGGTAGTGGGTGCAAGGCGGGCAGGGCAGGGCGCCATCTGCCGTGCGCCGGTACACCTCACTCAGCAACGCCCGCACCCGCTGTGGATGGGTGACGGACATTAGCGCCAGGTCGACGGCATGCAGTGAGAGGTTGCGGCGGAACGCGAAAAGACCCAGTTTTGCGTCGCGGTAGATGTCGCGCTTTCCGATTTCCACGAAGCGGCCACCGAAGGCCAGCAAGTCAATTCCGGCGCGCTGGGCGGCGCCGGTCAGTGAGTTGAGCACGATGTCGACGCCGTAACCGTCGGTGTCACAACGGATCTGCTCGGCGAAATCGGTGTTGCGTGAGTCGTAGATGTGCTCAATGCCCATGGCGCGCAGCGTCTCTCGACGTTGCTGGCTGCCGGCGGTGGCGAAGATGTCGGCGCCGAAGCTACGCGCGATGGCGATCGCAGCCTGGCCCACGCCGCCGGTGCCGGAGTGGATCAGCACCTTGTCGCCGGATCCGATTCGAGCCAACTCGTGCAGGCCGTACCAGGCGGTGGCTGATGCGGTGGTGATAGCAGCGGCCTGGCCATCGGTGAGGTCGGACGGCAGCGTCACGGCCAACGTGGCGTCACAAGTGACGAATGTGCTCCAACATCCGCTCGGCGAGATGCCGCCGACACGGTCACCGACCTGATGGTCGGTCACGTCGGAGCCGACGGCGGTCACTACTCCCGCGAAATCCAAGCCGAGCTGGGGCTGCTGCCCGTCGTATGCAGGGTAGCGGCCGAACGCGGCCAGCACGTCGGCGAAGTTGACGCTGGCGGCGTTGACCGCGACCTCGATCTGGCCCGGGCCCGGCGCTTGCCGTTCGACCTTGACCGCCTCGATCGTCTGCAGGTCACCGGGCGTCCGGACCCGCAACCTGATGCCGCCGCGCCGGTGGTCGACCACCGTGCTCACCCGCTCGTCGGGACGCAGCGGGGCCGGGCACAGCCGTGCGGTCATCCACTCGTCGTTGCGCCAGGCGGTCTCATCCTCGGCCGAACCTGAAAGCAACTGCTGTGCAATGCTTTCCGTACTGGTTCGCGAGTCGACGTCGATATGGGTGGTGCGCAGGTACGGGTGCTCGGCGCCGATGGCCCGCAGCAGCCCGCGCACCCCGGCGTGCGCGAGGTTGACCTGGTCGTCGGCAACCACGGCCTGGGCGTTACGGGTCACCACGTAGAGCCTGGGTGCCTCGCCGCGCACCTCAGGCAGTTCACGGGCGATGTGAATCAGGTCGCGGACACAATCGCTGCTTCGCGGGTCGGTGCCGGTGGTTGCGGCGAGCACGACCACGCTGGTGAACCCCGCGAGTCGGATCGGCGCCCTGGTCTGACGCCAGCCCATGCTGCTGGCTTCCCCGCCGCGCCGCCGCAGCGCCTCGGCCAACCCGGTCACCAATGGATCGTCGGAAAGGCTTATAAGCAGCCATCTTCCGGGACCAGCGGTGGTCTCCGGAAGCTCGCGGGCCTGCCATTCGATGCCCAACAGCCGCTCCCCGAGCAAGCGGTCACGGTCGGCGCTTTCGGAGAATCCGGTACCCATCAGCAGGCCGCGCGCCTCCAGCAGCACCTTCCCGCGCTCGTCCAGCACGTCGATGTCGGCCTCGACATTGCTGCCGCAGGCGGTCACCCTGGTGTAGCAGTAGCGGGCGGTCCTTGTTGTCGCGTAGGACCGCAGGCGGCGCACGCTGAGCGGCAGCAACAGGCCGCCGTTGCCGACGCCGCGGACGGCGGGATGGGCCGCGACGGACTGCCAGCAGGCGTCCAGCAGTGCCGGGTGGGTCACGTATCCGGCCTGCTGGTTGCGGATCGACCTGGGCAGCCCGATCTCGGCCAGCACGGTGCTGACCGTGCCGTGGGCAACCCACGCGGCGACCAAGCCCGTGAATGCGGGACCAAATTGGACGCCCCTCTCGTCGAACCACTTTCGCAACTGTGCCCCGTCTAGGCGGCGCGGATGGGCACTCAGCAGCGCGTCGATGTCAAGGGCAAGCGGTAGATCAGCGTCGGTTGGGTGCAGGATGGCGGCGGCTCGGCGCACCTGTTCTCCGGTATGGACGACGAAGGCAGCGGCGCCGGAAGGTGCCACGGCTGCGGTGGCGCCGACCGGCGTCTCGTCGTCCAACAGCAGCATGTCTTCGAAGCGCAGATCGCGGACCTCGGACCGCTCGCCGAGCACGGTTGCGGCCGCGGCTAACGCCATTTCGCAATACGCCGCGCCCGGGAGGGCAGCCACGCGGTTGATCTGGTGATCAGCCGACCACGGCAGCATCACCGTGCCGACATCGCCCTGCCAGGCATGCCGCTCCGGCTCTTCCATCAGTTGGAGATGGACGCCCAGAAGTGGATGCGCGGCAACGGTATTGACGTTCCGGACGGGCTTTTCCGGGACAAGCAACAAGGGCCGGTTGGTCCACACCGGCAGCGGGGCGTCCACCAGGCGTCCATCGGGATACAGCGCGGCGAAATCCACAGCGGCCCCCGCGTTGTGCAGCTCGCCCAGAAAAACTTTCAGACCGTGCGGGGCCGGCTGTTCGCGGCGCATTGCCGGGATCGCGGCCGCCGGCATGTCCAGGGCACCGGCGGTCTGCTCGATGGCGCGGGTCAGCAGCGGATGCGGCGACAATTCGCCGAACACCCGGTGCCCATCCTCGAGCGCGGCTTTGACCGCGGCGGAGAACCGCACCGTGTGACGCAGGTTGTCCACCCAGTAGCGGGCATCGCACGGCGGGCGATCACGCGGATCGAACAGCGTCGCCGAATAATACGGAATGCGCGGAATTTGCGGCGTCAAGCCGGCCAGCAACTCGGACAGCTCGTCGAGAATGGGATCGACCTGCGGGGTGTGCGATGCGACGTCGACGGCGACCACGCGGGCCAAGACGTCGCATTCCTCCCACGCCGTGATCAGTTGGCGCACTCTTTCCGTCGCGCCGCCGATCACGGCGGAGTGCGGTGATGCGACGACGGCGATTGCCACGTCCTTGATGCCGCGTCGGGCCAGCTCTTCGCGAACCTGCTGCGCGGGCAGTTCGATCGCTGCCATCGCGCCGCCGCCGGCCAGCCGGGTGCACAGGCGAGAGCGCCGGCAAATCACCCGGATACCGTCGTGCAGTGACAGGGCGCCCGCGACGACGGCCGCCGCCACTTCCCCGAGGGAGTGCCCGATCACCGCACCCGGGCGCACGCCAAGGGATTCCATCGTGGCCGCTAGCGCGACCTGCATAGTGAACAGGGTCGGCTGCACCCGGTCGATGCCGGTCACGGTGTGGGGTGCGGTGAGGGCTTCGGTCACCGAGAAGCCGGCCTCTCGAGCGATCAGCGGTTCGGCCGCCGCCACGGTGGCCGCGAACGTCGGCTCGGTGCAAAGTAGGTCGGCACCCATAGCCGCCCATTGCGAGCCTTGCCCGGAGAACACCCACACCGGCCCGCGGTCGTCGAGACCGGCCGCGGTCTGCAGCGGCCCGTCGCCACGGGCGAACTCGCGCAGCTGGTCGACGAGCTCGAGCTTGCTGCTGGCTATGAGCGCGGTGCGCACCGGTCGGTGGGCGCGCCGGCGCGCCAAGGTATAGGCGAGATCCGCAGGGGCCACGTCGTGGCACTCGGTCCAGTCCGCGAGCCGAATCGCCGTGTGCCGCAACGACTCGGCTGATGTGGCCGACAAGAGAAACAGCCCCGTCGTCGCGGGGACAACCTCCGGCTTGCGCGCAATCTCGGGTGCCTGTTCGAGGATGGCGTGCGCGTTGGTCCCCGACATTCCGTACGACGACACCGCGGCCCGCCGCGGCGTCGCGATGCCGCCGTCAGGCCAAGGCGTAATACGCTGCGGCACAAACAGTCCGGTATCGATCGCGGCGAGCTCGTCGGGCAGCCGGGTGAAATGGGCCATCGGCGGCACCACGCCGTGGTGTAGCGACAGAACCGCTTTGATGATGCCGACCACGCCGGCAGCCGCCTCGGTGTGGCCGATATTGCTCTTGGCCGAGCCGAGTGCGCAAGACCGGCCGTTGGTGCCGTAAACCGTTGTGAGACTGCTGAACTCGATCGGATCACCCACCGGGGTGCCGGTGCCGTGCGCTTCGATCATTCCGATCGTGTCGGGCTGGACGCCCGCGGCCGCCAACGCCGCGCGATAAGCCGCGACCTGGGCGTCCAACGACGGGGCCGTGATGGTGTCGGTGCGACCGTCCTGAGTCATTGCGGTGCCGCGCAGGACGGCCAGGATCCGGTCGCCGTCTCGCAGCGCCTCGGGGAGTCGCTTCAACAACACCATGGCGCAGGCCTCGGACCGGACGAAACCGTCGGCGGCGACATCGAACGTTCGGCAGCGTCCGGTGGGGGACAGCATGCCCAGCCCGGAGGCCGACGCATACATCTGCGGTTCGAGCATCACCATGCAGCCGCCGGCGAGGGCCAGGTCGCTCTCGTGTTCGTGCAGGCTGCGGCACGCCAGGTGCACCGCAACAAGGCTCGACGAACACGCGGTGTCCACGGTGAGAGATGGACCGCGCAGCCCCAGGGCATACGACACCCGCCCGGACGCCATGCTCAGCGCGGTGCCGGTGAACCCATAGGCATCGCCCAGGGCGCCCGCCGCGTTGGTGACGTGAGCGTAGTCGTCGTGGCACATGCCGACGAACACGCCGGTCAGCGAGTCGGCGCGGGAGCTGGGTGTCAGACCGGCATGCTCCACGGCCTCCCACGAAACTTGCATGAGCAGTCGGTGCTGCGGGTCGATCGCCGTGGCTTCTCGCTCGCCGATGCCGAAGAACTCCGGATCGAATCCGGCGACGTCGCTCAGGAAGCCGCCCCAGCGCGACACCGAACGGCCGGGAACGCCCGGCTCGGGGTCGTAGTAGTCGTCGGCGTCCCAGCGGTCGGCCGGAACCTCGGTGATCAGGTCATCGCCGCGCAGCAGCGCGTCCCACCACGAGTTGGCGGAATCGATGCCGCCGGGCAAGCGGCATGCCATGCCGATGATGGCCACCGGAGTGACTTGCTGCCGATCCACCGTCGCCTCACCTCATTCCTTCCCGGGCTGGACGTCATCCTTCCTGCTCAGCGTCATCCGATCGGGGATCAACGCGCCGACGTTTTGGCTGTGGTCCGCCGACGCGACCGGTCGACTTCAGCAATACAGCCCACGGAGGTCGTGCGCCGGGAGGTAATGTGCGAAACCGTCCCGCACTGATTCCGACGACGTCGGCGACCGTTGCCACGACGAAAGTCGTGAATCCGCTAGTTGGGACGGTAAGGCTCCGGCAGTCGTCGGGGTGCATTTTGGATTTGCCTTGTGCCACAGGTAGAAAGGGCTGGCATCGTGACCCAAGCCGGGCGGCCGGCTCGAGTTCAGCCGCTTGGACGCTTAACGCTATGTCGGACGGCGTGGTGGCCCGGGCATTAGTGCTGGTGGCCCCGCGCAACCTGGTCGTCCGGGAGTACGCGCTTCCCGATATCGGTGCGGACGGCGCACTGGTGCGGGTCGAGGCCTGCGGGCTGTGCGGGACCGATCACGAGCAGTACACCGGCGAGCTTTCTGGCGGCTTTGCGTTCGTACCAGGCCACGAGACGGTCGGGACGATTGAGGTGATCGGACCACAGGCGGAGGCGCGGTGGGGCGTCTCGGCGGGCGATCGGGTAGCCGTCGAGGTCTTCCAGTCCTGTCGTCAATGCGCAAACTGTCTGGCCGGCGAGTACCGGCGCTGCATAAAGCACGGATTGGCCGACATGTACGGCTTCATTCCGGTCGACCGTGAGCCCGGACTGTGGGGTGGCTACGCCGAGTACCAGTACCTGGCGCCCGATTCGATGGTGTTGCCGGTTTCCGGCGACCTCAGCCCCGAAGTGGCCACCTTATTCAATCCGCTGGGCGCCGGAATACGTTGGGGGGTAACGGTTCCCGGTACCAAACCGGGCGACGTCGTAGCGGTGCTGGGCCCGGGTATCCGGGGGCTGTGCGCCGCCGCGGCGGCAAGAGAGGCAGGCGCCGGGTTCGTGATGGTTACCGGCGTGGGCCCCCGTGACGCCGAGCGGTTAGCGCTCGCCTCCCGGTTCGGTGTCGACCTGGCCGTCGACGTTGCCGTTGACGATCCGGTCGCCGCACTCGCACAGCACACCGGTGGGCTTGCTGACGTCGTGCTCGATGTCACCGCGAAGGCGCCGGCTGCGTTCGCGCAGGCGGTCGCGCTGGCTCGTCCTGCTGGGACGGTCGTTGTCGCCGGCACCCGAGGTTTCGGCAGCGGCGCGCCCGGATTCTCACCCGACGTGGTCGTGGTCAAGGAGCTGCGCGTGATGGGCGCCCTCGGCGTCGATGCCACCGCATACCGGGCCGCGCTTGATCTGTTGGTGGCCGGTCGCTACCCCTTCGACAGTCTGCCCCGCCGCTGCGCGCGCCTCGAAGATGCTGAGGACCTGCTGGCTACCATGGCCGGAGAACGCGACGGCCTTCCCCCAGTACACGGAGTGCTTACACCATGACCTCACCCATGAAGTCAACCCGGGTACCTCTGTTGCCGGTCGACGAGGCCAAGGCCGCTGCCGATGAAGCCGGCGTGCCCGATTACATGGCCGAGCTGTCCATCTTCCAGGTACTGCTGAATCATCCGCGACTGGCGCGGACCTTCAACGACCTGCTCGCCACCATGCTGTGGCACGGTGCCCTGGAGCCACGGCTGCGCGAATTGGTGATCATGCGGATCGGCTGGCTCACCGCGTGCGACTACGAGTGGACCCAGCACTGGCGCGTCGCATCCGGACTTGGCGTGTCGGCCGACGACCTACTCGGCGTGCGGGATTGGCAGGACCACGACGGCTTCGGGCCGACCGAGCGCGCCGTCCTCGCGGCCACCGACGACGTGGTGCGCGACGGCGCCGTGAGTGCGCAGAGCTGGGCGGCTTGTGAGCGCGAATTGCAGGGCGATACAACGGTTCTCATCGAACTCGTTACGGCGATTGGCTCGTGGCGGATGGTCTCCTCGATCCTGCAGAGCCTGAAAGTCCCGTTGGAAGAAGGGGTGTCCAGCTGGCCACCGGACGGCGTCTCGCCCAGGTGATCTCGCCGAACGTGCGGCCACGGCGAGATTTCACGAGATTTTTCGCGCTGAGTGCGCGCTGGGCGAGGCCGCAAGGCGATGCGGTTCACACGATCCGGTAGGTCTGCACGGCATGGGCGACGATGTTGCCCTCGGGATCGGTAGCGCTGATCTCGGTGAAGATGAGTTCCTTGCGCCGCCGGGCAGTGCGGGCATGACACAGCAGGTCGCTGCGCTTGGCCGCGCCGGTGTACTGGATGCTCATCGCCACGGTCGAGGCCCGTACGCCCTTGTCGAAGTCGTGGTTCGACCATGCGGCTGCGGCACCGGCGGTGTCCATCACCGACGCGATCACCCCGCCATGAAAGTAGATGCCGTCATTGGTGAGGTCTTCTCGGAACGGAAGCCGGATCGTCACGTCGTCGGGTTCGTAGCGTTCGAACACGACACCGAGCCCGCCAATGAATGGCGTGCTCCGCATTAGGTCGCGCACCGCCTGGCGACGCTCGTGCTGCTGCTCGGCGGTCAACGGCTGGGCCATAGCGGGTAGGCTACCGTATTCGATTGACATATCAATCAATAGCTCTTAGCGTCGGCGAAATGCGAACAAGAGTCGCCGAAATGCTCGGTGTGGAGTTCCCGATCTGCGCTTTCAGCCACTGCCGCGATGTCGTGGCCGCAGTGACCAACGCCGGCGGTTTCGGGGTGCTGGGTGCCGTCGCGCACAGTCCCAAGCGGCTGGATAGCGAGCTGAGCTGGATCGAGGAGCAAACCGGCGGCAAGCCGTATGGGGTCGACCTGCTGTTGCCGCCCCGCTACATTGGCGCCGAGCAAGGGGGGATCGACTCGGCGCAAGCCCGCAACCTGTTACCGGAAGAGCACCGCGCCTTCGTCGAGGATCTGCTGGTCCGATACGGGATCACTCAACCTGCCGAGCAGGAGCGCGCACCGTTGTCCGGTGGCGGACTGAACATCGCACCGAAGGGCTACGAGCCGCTGCTGGAAGTGGCCTTTGCCCACGACATCCGGTTGATCGCCAGCGCGCTCGGCCCGCCGCCGAGCGATCTTGTCCAGCGGGCTCACGACCACAACGTGGTGGTGGCCGCCCTGGCCGGCACCACGGAACACGCGCGGCGGCACACCGCGGCGGGCGTGGACCTCATCGTCGCGCAGGGCACCGAAGCCGGGGGGCACACCGGCGAGGTGGCGACCATGGTTCTGGTTCCCGAGGTGGTGGATGCGGTTTCGCCGACGCCCGTGTTGGCGGCCGGCGGGATCGCCCGCGGCCGCCAGATCGCTGCGGCGCTGGCCCTGGGGGCCGAAGGCGTGTGGTGCGGCTCGGTGTGGTTGACCACCGAAGAAGCCGAGACGCCTCCGGTGGTTAAGGACAAATTCCTGGCAGCGAGCTCGTCGGACACGGTGCGGTCGCGATCGATGACGGGCAAGCCCGCGCGGATGCTGCGCACGGCCTGGACCGACGAGTGGGACCGGCCCGACACTCCCAACCCGCTTGGCATGCCGTTGCAGAACGCGCTGATCAATGAGCCACAGCTGCGTATCAACCAGGCGGCTGGCCAGCCGGGCGCCAAGGCTCGTGAGCTTGCGACCTACTTCGTCGGTCAGGTCGTCGGTTCGCTCAACCGGGTGCGGCCGACGCGTTCGGTGGTGCTCGAAATGGTCGAAGAGTTCATCGACACCATCGGCCAGCTCGAGACCCTCGTTGACAGGTGACCAGGACCAGTACCCGGCGGCGCCGGGCGATCAGCGACGAGGAGAAGACACAACGCCGTGAGGAGATCATGGCGGCGGCCAAAAAAGTCTTCGCCGGCAAGGGTTTTCACGCCACCACCATCGCCGACATCGCCAAGCAGGCGGGCCTGGCATACGGGTTGGTCTACTGGTACTTCGACTCCAAGGACGATTTGTTCCATGCGTTGATGGCCTCCGAGGAAGAGGCCTTGCGTACGCATCTCAGCGCGACGTTGTCGTCATTCACCGGCGAAGCAGCGGCGCCGCGGACCTCCTTTCACGCGCCCTTAAAAGCCGGCGTGCAGGCAACCTTCGAGTTCTTCGAAGCCGACAAGGCAACCGTCAAACTGCTGTTCCGTGACGCTTATGCGTTGGGCGATCGATTCGAAAAGCATCTCGGCGGGATTTATGAGCGATTCATCGATGACATCGAAACCGTCATCGTCGCTGCTCAGGAGCGTGGCGAGGTAGTGTCGGCGCCACCTCGAATGATCGCGTACACGGTGGCGGCACTGGTGGGCCAACTGGCGCATCGGCGGCTTAGCACCGACGACGACGTCACCGCAGCTCAGGTCGCGGATTTCGTCGTTTCACTGGTACTTGACGGGCTGCGCCCGCGCACAAGTGGCAGCTGAGCCCTGGCCAATGGCTGTCAACCCGCATCGTGGAAGCGTAAAGATTCGAACATGCGGCCCGGATGATGTTGACCGAGTCGGATAGGTCGTGCATGATCGGTCAGGCAAGCACCTCGTTAGGTGAGGCGGCTACACGAACATAGGCCACTGACCCCGAACGTCGAAAGACGCCCCGGGTCAGGACAGCTCTTCCCGGCTTAAGGGTTGAGCCCAGGTGGCTTCCGGTTTACCGGACACGTCGTGTGGTGCCAAAGCTCTGACGAGTGGGGTGCGGGTTTCCGACAGTGGTCGGTTTTTCCTTCCCCCTTTGTGCACCTAGATCGTGCGGTACCCGCACGCGTCGTGACCGTGAGGAGGTGAGGGACGAATGAGTTCCGGTGATAGTCCGGACCGATATCCGGGCTGTGTTTCGTCCCGATCCGGCCTTCGGCGCGACGTTGTCGACTGAGTCGTCAAACCCAGACATCACGCGCCTTGTAGAGCGGAATCGCTACGGGACGGGACCAGGTCAATTCAGGTCAGTGTCCACATGTTCCACGTTTGATTTTCCGTCCGGGAGGCGATGATGACCGCAGCTCTGTACGACGAAGTAGTAACCGTAGCGCCCGCGCGACAGCTGCACGTGGTGCGCGACGTCCCGACTCAGGCTCCCGCGCCCAAGAAGGCGGCGCGGCAGAACGACACCCGGCCGTTCGGCGCCGGCGGCGACCCACTGGTCGAGGGGGCCGCTCGCTTGCTGAGTGTTCCGCTGCGGCACATGTACGCCGCGCTGTGGCGTGTCGGGCTTCTCGAGATCCAAGCCTGAGTCCAATGGCTAGTGTGCATTCTGGGCTCCAAGGGGCTACCCGACCGCAGGCGTAGCCCGCGGCCAGGTAGCCCCTTGGAGCGCTTCAGTAGAATCGGCCTATCGGCATCGATCCGGCTATCACCGGGGAGCCTTCGGAAGAACAGCCAGCCTGGCCCAGTAGAGCCGAACGGGTGGGCCCGTCACAGCCTGAAGTTGAGCGGTCACGCGAGAGTGTGGCAAGCGGGGTGGTACCGCGGCGGTTGCGCACCAGCGCATCGTCGTCCCCGGGCCTGACCTGGCACAGGGAGACGACGCACTTGACCGAGAACGCTGACCCCAGGGCGTATCCGAAGCTGGGCGGCGGGGCCCCCGACTTCCCGGCGCTCGAGCTTGGGGTGCTCGATTACTGGACTCGCGACGACACCTTCCGCGCCAGCATCGCCCGCCGGGACGGCGCGCCGGAGTACGTGTTTTACGACGGCCCGCCGTTCGCCAACGGTTTGCCGCACTACGGGCACCTGCTGACCGGCTACGTCAAGGACATCGTGCCGCGGTACCGCACCATGCGCGGTTACAAAGTGGAGCGCCGCTTCGGCTGGGACACCCACGGGCTGCCCGCCGAGCTCGAAGTCGAGCGCGAGCTTGGGATCACCGACAAATCCCAGATCGACGCCATGGGCATCGCCGCCTTCAACGATGCCTGCCGCGCATCCGTATTGCGCTACACCGACGAATGGCAGGCGTATGTCACTCGGCAAGCTCGCTGGGTCGACTTCGACAACGACTACAAGACGCTCGACATCAGCTACATGGAGTCGGTGCTCTGGGCGTTCCAGCAACTGTGGGACAAGGGCTTGGCATATGAGGGCTACCGAGTATTGCCGTACTGCTGGCGCGACGAGACCCCGCTGTCCAATCACGAATTGCGAATGGACGACGACATCTACCAAAGCCGCCAAGACCCCGCCATCACAGTCGGCTTCACGGTGGCAGGTGGTCCCTTGGCTGGTGCCTACCTATTGGTGTGGACGACGACGCCGTGGACGCTGCCGTCGAACCTTGCGGTGGCTGTTCATCCGGAGGTGACCTACGTGCAGGTCAGGGTCGGCGATCGGCGTTTCGTGCTGGCCGCCGAACGGCTGGCCGCCTACGCACGCGAGCTCGGTGAGGAGCCCGAGGTGTTGGGCACTTACCGGGGGGCCGATCTTTTGGGCACTCCATACCTGCCGCCGTTTGCGTTCTTTATGGACTCGCCCAACGCTTTTCGCGTCCTTGGCGCCGACTTCGTCACCACCGAGGACGGTACCGGGATGGTGCACATGGCACCGGCTTACGGTGAGGACGACATGGCAACGACCGATCCGGTCGGCATTGTGCCGGTCACACCTGTCGATTCCAAAGGCCGCTTTGACGCCACCGTTCCGGACTACCAGGGCCAGCACGTCTTCGATGCCAACCCGCAGATCATCCGCGACCTGAAGAACCAGAGCGGTCCGGCGGCGGCGAACGGCGCGGTGCTGCTGCGTCACGAGACCTATGAACACCCCTACCCGCACTGCTGGCGATGCCGAAACCCATTGATCTACCGGGCGGTGTCGTCGTGGTTCGTCAGGGTGACCGACTTCCGGGACCGCATGGTGGAGCTGAACCAACAGATCACCTGGTATCCCGAACACGTCAAAGACGGCCAGTTCGGCAAGTGGCTGCAGGGCGCCCGCGATTGGTCCATCTCACGAAACCGTTACTGGGGCACGCCGATTCCAGTGTGGAAGTCCGACGACCCGGCCTATCCACGCATGGACGTTTATGGCAGCCTCGATGAGCTGGAACGCGACTTCGGCGTGCGGCCGACCAACCTGCACCGGCCCTACATCGACGAGCTCACCCGTCCCAACCCCGACGACCCCACTGGCGGTAGCACGATGCGGCGCATTCCCGATGTGCTCGACGTGTGGTTCGACTCGGGGTCCATGCCGTATGCCCAGGTGCACTACCCATTCGAGAGCGAGGACTGGTTCCAGGGGCATTATCCCGGTGACTTCATCGTGGAGTACATCGGGCAGACCCGAGGCTGGTTCTACACCCTGCACGTGCTGGCCACCGCGCTGTTCGACCGTCCGGCATTCAAAACCTGTGTGGCGCACGGGATCGTGCTGGGCTCGGACGGCCAGAAGATGAGCAAGTCGCTGCGCAACTACCCGGATGTGAACGAAGTGTTCGATCGCGATGGGTCCGATGCCATGCGGTGGTTCCTGATGGCCTCGCCGATCCTGCGCGGCGGCAATCTGATCGTCACCGAACAGGGCATCCGCGAGGGGGTACGGCAGGTGCTGCTGCCGTTGTGGAACGCCTACAGCTTCCTGGCGTTGTACGCACCGAAAGTCGGTGCCTGGCGTGCGGACTCGTCGCATGTCCTGGACCGCTACATCGTAGCTAAGCTGGCCGGGCTGCGCGACGATCTGACCCATTCGATGGAGGTCTGCGATATCTCGGGGGCGTGCGAACAGCTGCGCCAGTTCGCCGAGGCGTTGACGAATTGGTATGTGCGACGGTCGCGTTCACGGTTCTGGGAGGAAGATGTCGATGCGATCGATACCCTGCATACCGTCTTGGAGGTGACCGCGAGGCTGGCTGCTCCATTGCTTCCGCTGACCACTGAAATGATCTGGCGTGGTCTCACCGGACAGCGTTCGGTTCATCTGACAGACTGGCCGCAGACCGACGAGCTGCCCACTGATGCCGAGTTGGTGGCCGCAATGGACCAGGTCCGTGAGGTGTGCTCCGCCGCATCCTCGCTGCGCAAGGCCAAGAAGCTGCGGGTACGCTTGCCGTTGCCGAAACTCACTGTGGCAGTGGAAGACCCGCAACGATTGAAGCCATTCGCCGACCTGATCGGTGACGAACTCAACGTCAAGCAGGTCGAACTGACCGACGCGATCGACGCCTACGGTCGGTTCGAGCTCACCGTCAACGCCCGGGTGGCGGGGCCGCGTCTCGGTAAGGATGTGCAGGCCGCGATCAAGGCGGTCAAGGCCGGCGACGGCGTCGTCAACCCGGACGGCACGTTGACGGCGGGTCATGTGGTGCTGCAGCCCGATGAGTACAGCTCCCGGCTGGTGGCCGCCGACCCGGAGTTCACCGCGGCGCTTCCCGGCGGCACCGGGCTCGTCGTCCTGGACGGCACGGTGACTGAAGAATTGGAGGCCGAGGGCTGGGCAAAGGACCGCATCCGCGAACTACAGGAGTTGCGCAAGACGACCGGCCTGGACGTGTCCGACCGCATCCGTGTGGTGATCTCGGTGCCCGCGGAACGCGAAGCCTGGGCGCGGACCCACCAAGGGCTCATCGCGCGGGAGATACTCGCTACTAGCTTCCAGTTCGCCGAGCCAGGACCGGCCGCCGTCGCGATCGGCGACGGTGTCCGGGTGAGCATGAGCCGCGAAAGTGCATTCCACGACGCGTTTCCCGGGTAGACGTGTCGATGGCCGCACTTTCGCGGAATGTCGGAGGGTCGTGGCAGTCTGCGGCCATGGGGCGGAGCACGCCATTTCTCGGCACCGAGGCGGTGTATGCGGGCACATTTACCGAACGCGAGCTGCGCCGGTCCTGCACACGGATCTATCGCAATGTCTACCAACGACGTGACAGCGGGCTCACCGCACGCGATCGGGCGGTCGCCGCCTGGCTATGGTCGGGAAAGCAGGCGGTGGTCGCCGGCAATTCCGCGGCTGCACTACTCGGGGCGCAATGGGTCGATCCGCACAAGCCTGCCGAACTCATAAGCGATCGTAAACGTCCGCCAGCGTTGATCATCACTCGCAACGAAGCGTTGCTGACCGGCGAAACCACCGCGGTCGACGGCGTGCCAGTTACCTCGCCTGCCCGCACCGTGTTCGACTTGGGGCGCCGACCGGGGCTGTTGACCGCCGTCATCGCTATTGATTCGTTGACAAGATCTACCGGGCTCAACGTCGACGATGTTGAACCGCTGATGTACGCCCACCGCGGCGCTCGAGGTATGAAGCAGTTGCGACGGGTGCTCCCCCTAGTCGACGCCGGTGCGGAATCGCCGCAGGAGACGCGGACCAGACTCGCGATCATTGCCGCGGGATTACCCAAACCGCAGACCCAGATCGTGGTGCAAAACGACTGGGGTGGGGTGCTGGCTCGCGTCGATATGGGTTGGGAGGTGTGGCGCGTCGGCGTCGAATACGACGGCGCGCAACACTGGACCGACCCGCGCATCCGTGCCAAAGATATCGACCGCACCGCTGAACTGGAGCGTCGGGGCTGGCGCATAATCCGAGTCAGTGCCGAGCTGCTGCGTAATCGGCCAGATATCGTCCTAGCGCGGATCCGCGACGCGCTACGGTCGGCGGGCTGCCCGCTCGTCTAGCAGCCGCGAAAGTGCCACTGGCAACACATTTCCCGAATAGACGCTTCGGTGGTTGCACTTTCGCGGCTAAGCGGGTTTGAGTGCGCGCCAGCGTTGCCTGCCGGCACCGACTTTTTCCGGCGGGACCGGGTTGCAGGTATCGCGCAAATGCAGGATTCGGAACATCAGCGACGGCACGCCGCTCTAAGCAAACACGCCGCCGGGCTTGAGCACGGAAGGCGCAAACAGCCGATCCAGATCGTGGGGGATGCAGCATCGCGACACCCCCGAGGTGAACTGGCAGGCAATCCTGTCGGTGCCGTCGCCGTTGATGATGCGCCCGGTCGTACCGGCGCTGCAGCCGCTGCGCCATCGCGGCATCGATCTCGACGTGAGCCTCTTGTCCACCAGCACTCGCAGACTCCGTCCCGGTCCGATCTCAAGGGTGTTGTCGCCCAGTTCCAGCGAGCGCCCAACGGCTTTCCACTTCCTTGGCCCAGCGATTCGAGCTACAGCACAACCTGACACAGATTCATCGCCATGTGTCCTGACGCTAGCCCAATAGCATCAGCAATTGTGGAGTCCCGTTGGGTGCTGCACCTGGACATGGATGCGTTTTTCGCCTCTGTCGAACAACTCACCCGGCCGACCCTGCGTGGGCGGCCGGTACTGGTCGGCGGGTTGGGTGGCCGTGGCGTGGTGGCCGGTGCCAGCTACGAAGCGCGGGTGTTCGGTGCCCGATCGGCCATGCCGATGCATCAGGCCCGCCGCCTGATCGGCGTGACGGCAGTGGTGCTGCCACCGCGCGGGGTTGTGTACGGGGTGGCCAGCCGCCGGGTCTTCGATACCGTGCGCGCCATGGTGCCTGTCGTCGAGCAGCTGTCTTACGACGAGGCCTTCGGCGAACCTCCCCAACTTGCCGGAGCGTCGGCCGAGGACGTCGAGGTGTTCTGCGAAGGCTTGCGACGACGGGTGCGCGACGAGACGGGCCTGGTCGCCTCGGTCGGCGCGGGCTCGGGTAAGCAGATCGCCAAGATCGCGTCGGGCCTGGCCAAACCCGACGGCATTCGGATCGTGCGGCGCGCCGAAGAAGAATTCCTGCTCAGCGGGCTGCCGGTGCGACGGCTGTGGGGCATTGGCCCGGTCGCGGAAGAGAAGCTGCACCGTCTCGGCATCGAGACGATCGGGCAGCTGGCCGCGCTGACCGACGCCGAGGCGGCCAACATCCTGGGTGCGACGGTTGGACCCGCGCTGCACCGGCTGGCCCGCGGCATCGACGATCGTCCCGTGGCGGAGGGCGGTAGAGCCAAGCAGATCAGCGCCGAGTCCACCTTCGCGGTCGATCTGACCAGCCTGGATCAGCTGCACGACGCGATCGACCCGATAGCCGAGCACGCCCACCAGCGCCTGCTGCGCGACGGTCGCGGTGCGCGAACCGTCACCGTCAAGTTGAAGAAGTCCGACATGAGCACGCTGACCCGCTCCGCGACGCTGCCCTACGCCACGACCGAGGCCGGTGCGCTGATTGCGGTGGCCCGACGGCTGCTGCTCGATCCTCGCCAGATCGGGCCCATTCGCCTTCTGGGCGTTGGGTTTTCGGGTCTGAGCGACGTGCGCCAGGAGTCGTTGTTCCCGGACCTGGACACGTTGCCGGAGACATCGGAGGAAGCCCATCAGGATTTCGACACTCTGCGAGCCGCGCTGTTAACCGGCTCGGACACCGCGGCGTGGCGGGTCGGCGACGACGTGGCGCATCGCGAATTCGGGCACGGCTGGGTGCAGGGGGCCGGCCACGGCGTGGTCACCATCCGGTTCGAGACTCGCGGTTCGGGCCCTGGCCCGGCCCGAACATTCCCCATCGACACCCTCGACATCACCAGCGCTAACCCGGTCGACAGCCTGGACTGGCCGGACTATGTCGGTGAACTGCGAGTTGAGGAGTCGAGCTCAGCCCCAGCGGTCGATGACCTCGGCGACCGGTAGTTGGGCCGCCAGCGCCGCCATCAGCAGGACCCGGGCTTGCGGCGGTGCTAGCCGTGGCACCATCACCGCGCCGGCTTCCACCAGGTCATGCCCGGGACCGTAACTCGCACCGACCCGCCCACCGGGTACTCGGGTGGACACCGCGACCGTGACCCCGTCGCGGCAATGCCGGCGCACGCCGTCGACCACCGCGGCCCCGGCATTGCCGGAGCCCAGGGCTTCCAGCACCACGGCTCGCGCACCCGCTGCTACGCAGGCGTCCAGCGCAACCGCGTCACTTCCCAGGTATGCGGCGACAATGTCGACTCGCGGCGCCGCGGCGGCGCTGACGTCGCCAAGGTACGGCCGGGTCTTGGTGCGCGTCAGTCGCACGCCGGCGTCGACGGTTCCCACCAGCTCGCCGACGAAGCCGCTCAGGTCGTCGGTAGCGACCTTCCGCATGCCCAACGGCTGCAACACCCGGCCCGCGAAAGAGACCAGCACACCGAGGTCGCGGGCGTCCGGGCTGGCCGCCAGCGCCAGTGCGTCGCGTAGATTGGCCGGACCGTCGGCGTCGGGCGCGTCGGCGCTGCGCATGGCGCCGGTGAGCACCACCGGGACATTGCCCGTATAGGTGAGGTCGAGCCACAGCGCGCTCTCTTCCATGGTGTCCGTGCCGTGCAGGACGACCACGCCTTCGGCGTCATCATCGATGGCAGCCCGCATCGCTGCACGGATCCGGTCCCAGGCGGCGGGTGTCAGCTGTGAGCTGTCGAGTGCCATCAAATCGATCACGTCGACATCGAAGCTCGATGTCAGTTGCGCACCGCTGTGGGTGGGGCGGCGCACCCCGTCGGCGCCAGTGCTCGTCGATATCGTTCCTCCGGTGGTGATGACGGTGAGCCGGCCCATGAGGGGATCATCTCGCATGTGTGGCACGCCTATCCGCGTGCGGGGACCACATTGCCTCTGGGGGATGATGGGGGAGTGCCTGACGAACCAACCGGATCGGCTGATCCACTGACCTCGGCGGAGGGGACCGGGGATGCCGCGGAACCCGAAGCTCCCGCGCCGCCCCGGCGGCTGCGTCTGCTGTTGTCGGTCGCGGCGGTCGTGCTGGTACTCGACATCGTGACGAAGGTGCTTGCCGTCAAACTGCTGCCCCCGGGACAGCCGGTGTCGATCATCGGCGACACGGTGACCTGGACTTTGGTGCGCAATTCGGGGGCCGCGTTCTCGATGGCGACCGGCTACACCTGGGTGTTGACACTGATTGCGACGGGTGTGGTGGTGGGCATCTTCTGGATGGGGCGGCGGCTGGTGTCGCCTTGGTGGGCGCTGGGCCTCGGGATGATCCTCGGCGGCGCGATGGGCAACCTGGTAGACCGCTTCTTTCGCGCGCCCGGGCCGTTGCGCGGTCATGTCGTGGATTTCTTGTCGGTCGGCTGGTGGCCGGTGTTCAACGTCGCCGATCCGTCGGTGGTTGGCGGCGCGATCCTGCTGGTCGTCTTGTCGATTTTCGGCTTTGACTTTGACACCGTGGGCCGGCGAAAAGCCGAAAGGGCCACTCTAGGCCGGCATAAGGCCGACCAGCGCTGATGACCCACCGCTCGATGCCCGTTCCGGAGGGATTGGCGGGCATGCGTGTTGACGCCGGGCTGGCCCGTCTGCTGGGCCTGTCCCGGACCGCGGCGGCGGCGCTCGCCGAGGAGGGCGGCGTCGAACTGGACGGGGTGCAGGCGGGGAAGTCCGATCGCCTGACACCGGGTGGCTGGCTGCAGGTGCGGTTGCCCGAGGCGCCGCCACCGCTGGAGAACACGCCCGTCGACATCGAGGGCATGACGATCCTGTATTCCGACGACGACATCGTCGCGGTCGACAAACCGGCCGCGGTGGCGGCGCATGCGTCGGTGGGCTGGACCGGGCCCACGGTGCTCGGTGGTCTCGCTGCGGCCGGTTACCGGATCACCACGTCTGGTGTGCACGAGCGGCAGGGCATCGTGCATCGCCTGGACGTGGGCACCTCCGGGGTGATGGTGGTGGCGCTCTCCGAGCGCGCCTACACGGTGCTCAAGCGGGCCTTCAAGCAGCGCTCGGTCGACAAGCGTTATCACGCGCTGGTGCAAGGACATCCGGATCCATCCAGCGGAACGATCGACGCGCCGATTGGCCGGCACCCCGGCGGTGAATGGAAGTTCGCGGTCACCAAGAACGGTCGGCACAGTCTCACCCACTACGACACCCTGGAAGCCTTCGTCGCCGCCAGCCTGCTCGACGTGCATCTGGAAACCGGTCGCACCCACCAGATCCGGGTGCACTTCGCCGCGCTGCACCATCCATGCTGCGGCGACCTGGTGTACGGAGCCGACCCGAGGCTTGCGAAAAGGCTTGGGCTCCAACGGCAATGGCTGCACGCGCGGTCGCTGGCATTCGCGCATCCGGCCGACGGCCGGCGTGTGGAGATCGTCAGCCCGTACCCGCCCGATCTGCAGCACGCGCTGGACGTGTTACGCGACGAGGGGTGACGAACAGACGTAAAAGGCCCCAAAACACCAGTGTTTTGGGGCCTTTTACGTCTGTTCGTCACGCGCAACCGCTCGGCTCGAAGCCGCTCCATGCGCATGTCCACGATCTCCAACCCGGCGGCTTGGGCCTGGACGCGCTGGGCAGCCGGTTCAAGCCGGCACCATAGTTGCGGCTGGGGTCCGATCACGTGCGTCAGCAGCTCGGACACTGTAGCCGGTCCGGGGTGCTGCGCGAAGTAGGTGCCACCAGGGCGCAGCAGCCGGGCAATCTCGGTCCACCACACGGTGATCGGGTGTCGGCTGGTGATCAGGTCGAACGACTCGTCGGCAAACGGCAGCGGAGGCTCGTCGCGCGTCGCGACAACCACTACTCCACGCGGATGCAATCGCTTGGCGCCGGCGCCGCGTTGGGCGGCCACGATTCGGTGGCTACCATCGTCGGCGGGAACTTCTCCGCACCCGCCAGCACCTCCCCATCACCGGTGTGGATGTCCAACGCGGCCGACGCAGTGGCCAACCGTTGGCTCATCAGCCGTTGGTAGCCCCACGATGTTCGTTCTTCGGTCCACGGCCGTCGAGCCAGGAGAAATCCCAGCACTCCACGGGCGCCGCCAGTGCCTCCGCGACCAGACACTCGAATGAGCGACGCATGACCTGCATTCTCACCCGGACGCGTTGCGGCAGGAGGGGTTTTCGGTGCGGAGGTTCACCGACGTCGGGCGCGGGCGCCTCGATTTGACCGTTCAGGATGTTTGGCAGACGAACGTGGCGCCTTGGGATACGCCACTGAAATCGAGCCGCACCTCACCCTGGTGCTCCCAGTACTCAATGCCCTGGCGGCCGTATCGGGCGCCACTGCCTGAGGGTTGGACGAACAAGATGTACTGGTTGCCTTTCCAGTTCACCACCGCCGCCTTCGGGTCGAACTGGTTGTAGAACCGCGCCGTTAGCGGGCCACTGTCGGCCGGACACCGGTAGGTGATGAGCGGGGGAGTCACGGTGGCGGGATCGGCGATGGCCAACTGGACCAGCCGGGTCTGGTAGGCCTCCAGCACGCAGGTGGGCATGTCGGCGTTCTGCGCACACTGGTCGCGGGTTGGCGCCCAGCTGTTTTGGGCCGCTGTCAGTGCGGCTTTGTCCGCGCCTGGGCGATCCAGCGCCCGCTGGTAGGCGGTCTGGAGTCGGTGGTCGAGGTCGGCCAGTTTCGCGTCGGTGCACGCCAACTGCTGGGCCGCATTTGCCGGTTTGGCGCAGTCGAGCGTCGACCCCGCGGCGGGTGCGGTTGCCGAGGGACTCGTCGTTTCGGGAGGCGAACTGGGCGCCGGAGGCGTCGTTTGAGAGCTACAGGCGCTCAGAACCAGGGCAGCCACGATGGCGGCGATCAGTCTCATATCTGGTGAGTACCGGCTGTTGGGTGGATGCGGGGCGCGACACGCCTACAAACGCGAAAATTCGTCGGCGGCCGGCTGCGCGACGAGATCAAGAACGAGATCAAGAATCTGTGACCGTCTCGGCGAGGGGACTCCTGCTGCAGTCAGTCGCCCAAGCGTCCAGCCACCAGGGTGAAGTGGTTGGGGCGCGATCACGCTCGGATTACCTGACGTGACAAGACGATTGCTCCGCTACCATGCGCACTCCAATCGCTGGCGCCGCCCCTCTGCATCGGTTTGTTGGCGGATGCCCTAGGTTGGCCACATGGCCTGTGTCACATTCCCCGCCATCAGGAGCAAGAATCGATGAATCTCGGTGACCTGACGAACCTCGTCGAAAAGCCGTTTGCTGCAGTGTCCAACATCATCAACACCCCCAATTCGGCTGGGCGATATCGACCGTTCTACTTCAGGAACCTGCTCGATGTGGTGCAGGGCCGCAAGCTCAGCGACGCCGTCGAGGGCAAGATCACCCTCATCACTGGGGGGTCGTCGGGCATCGGAGAGGCGGCGGCGAAGAAGATCGCCGAAGCGGGCGGCACAGTGGTGCTGGTCGCCCGAACTCTGGAAAACCTGGAGAAGGTCGCCGGTGAAATTCGCGACGATGGCGGGGCCGCTCACGTCTACCCGTGCGACCTGTCCGATATGGACGCCATTGCCGCGATGGCCGACAAGGTGCTTGCCGATCTCGGCGGTGTCGACATCCTGATCAACAACGCGGGGCGGTCAATTCGGCGGTCGTTGGAGCTGTCCTACGAACGGATCCACGACTACCAGCGGACGATGCAGCTGAACTACCTCGGCGCGGTCCAGCTCATCCTCAAGTTCATCCCGGGAATGCGGGAACGCGGCTTCGGGCAGATCATCAATGTCTCCTCGGTCGGTGTGCAGACGCGCGCGCCGCGTTTCGGTGCCTACATCGCCAGCAAGGCGGCGCTGGACAGCCTGTGCGACGCGCTGCAAGCCGAGACGATCAGCGAGAACGTCCGCTTCACCACCGTGCACATGGCGCTGGTCCGTACCCCGATGATCAGTCCGACGACGATGTACGAAAAGTTCCCCGCGCTGACGCCGGAGCAGGCGGCCGGAGTGATCACCGACGCGATTGTGCACCGGCCCCGGCGGGCCAGCTCGCCGTTCGGACAGTTGGCTGCGGTGGCCGACGCCGTCAACCCCGCGGTGATGGACCGGGTACGTAACCGCGCATTCGGAATGTTCAAAGATTCTGCCGCCGCCCAGGGTGGCCAATCCGCAACGGACACAACGGATCTCGATAAACGAAGCGAAACGTTTGTGCGGGCGACCCGAGGGATACATTGGTGATGTCATGAGTCTTCCGAAGCCAGGCAAAGAGACCACCGTCGTCATTACCGGCGCCTCCTCCGGCATCGGTGTCGAACTTGCTCGCGGCTTGGCCGGCCGCGGTTTCCCCCTGATGCTGGTCGCCCGGCGCCGGGAACGCCTCGACGAGCTGGCCGATCAGGTGCGCGAGGAACACAACGTTGAGGTCGAGGTCTTGCCGCTGGATCTGGCCGACACGCAATCTCGGGCCCAGCTCGCCGATCGCTTGCGTAGCGATCCGATCGGAGGTCTGTGCAACAGCGCGGGCTTCGGGACTAGCGGGCGGTTCTACGAGTTGGCGCCCGAACGCGAAAGTGAACAAGTCACGCTCAATGCGCTGGCGTTGATGGAGCTGACTCGTGCGGCCCTGCCCGGGATGGTTGAGCGGGGCGCGGGCGCGGTGCTCAACATCGCATCGATCGCCGGTTTCCAGCCAATTCCCTACATGGCGGTGTATTCAGCCAGCAAGGCATTTGTGCTGACGTTTTCCGAGGCCGTTCACGAAGAACTGCACGGAACCGGTGTGTCGGTCACCGCCCTGTGCCCGGGCCCGGTGCCCACCGAGTGGGCTGAGATCGCCAGTGCCGAGCGGTTCAGCATCCCCATCGCCCAAGTCTCCCCGCATGACGTCGCGGAAGCCGCGATCGCTGGGATGCTTGCCGGCAAACGCAGTGTGGTGCCCGGGGTGGTGCCCAAGTTCGTGAGCACCAGCGGCAGATACATACCGCGCAGTCTGCTATTGCCCGGGATTCGCATCGGCAACAAACTGCGTGGCGGCCCCGGTCGCTGACGGGGAGCGGCGGAGCCGGCTCGCATCAATCTCGTATCAATATCGACGCCACGGGTGGTCGGCCAGCATCGTGGTGACCATCTGAACGACCTCAGCATTCGCGCTGTCGTCGTGTTGGCCGAGTTGCTCGATTGCCGTCGCAATCCGCTGTAGCAGAGCGCCGTAGGCGCTGGCAGCGGCGCTGGCGTAACTGTCGGCGGCCTCGATCTGCCACTGCACGGTGTAGTGCGAGGACAGGCTGTGCAATTCCTCGGCGAGATCGGCAGCCTGCACCCGCACCGTACGCACCAGGCTGCGCACGAGTTCGGTATCGATCGGACGCCGCGATTCGACATCGTCACCGGCGTCTTCAATGAGGCCGGCTTCCAGCACGTAATCAATCTGGCGCACCACAGAAACCGCATGCTCAATGCGCCCCGTATGGGCACTCACGCCCAGCGGTGGGACGGGAATGGTCAATAGTTGCGATGATTCGTCTGCAATCTCGGCTGCCGCTGCCGCACGGATCTGTTCGACCTCGGCTTCGGCGGTTTGGCGTGCGGCCACAATCTCGGCGTCAGCGTGCCCGCGCGCCGCGGCAACCTCGGCCGCGGCGTCGGCACGGACCCGTTCGAGCTCGTCGCGCAGCTGTTCGAAGGCTTGTCGCGCGGTCGCTCGTTCGGCCGTGCGTTCTTCCGTCCGCTGCCGGGCTCGCGCCTCGGCGGCTTTGAATTGTTCACCAACAGCGGCGACCTCGGCCGCAGCATCGGCACGGACCCGTTCGAGTTCGGTGCGCATTTGTTCGATGGCCTGCTGCGCGGCCGCCCGCTCGGCGGACCGTTCCGCGTCCTTGCGCGCGGCCTGCGCCTGTATCTGGCGAACGCGCTCACGCGCTGCCGTGGCGTCGCGCGCCGATTGTTCGGCTTCAGCCCGCGCCAACGACGCGGCCGCTTCAGCGTCCTTCTTATCCTGCAGGGCCTGGCGTGCGTGGCCCTCGGCGATGACCCGCAAGTGGTCCGCCTCGACCAGCCGCATCATCGCCGACGGGCGCTTCCGTGCCGGCCCAAGGCGGGCACGGTGTTCGACGAGATCCCGTTCAGTCATCGTTGCCACCGCGAGCAGCTCCACGGGGGGCGTGCTTCCGAACCGCTGTGCAGCGGCGACCGCAACCGCGGCGGCGCGTTTGGTGAGTGCGGCCCACGCCGTGGGGTCGAGGTCCTCGATGTGTTGCCGTGTGGTTGTCATCGGCGCCAACGCCTTCCGCCATCGGCTGAGCCGGCGTTGTGTGGTTCATTGGCCGCAGGTGGCGCAGTAGGTGTAGGCACCTGCTGCCGCGATTGGTTGTCCATCTTTGCGGTCGCGTGCGAACCGGCCGCGGCAAGGTCGGCTAGCGAACCGGATTGCTGTGCCAGTACCAACGAAAGTTGGTTGAGGTACACCGTCACGGACCTGGCCAGCGTTTCGTCGCCGAGCTGTTCGGCGTCGTGGAGCAGCCCTCGCAGCAGTTCCAGGGCCAGTTCCGGACCGAGTCCAAGGGTGGCGTTTTCGCTGGCTGCCGGTTCCACCCCCGCGGTTTCCACCACCCACACCAGCCGCTGCCAGCATCGTTGCACTGCCGCGGCGCGTCGCTCATCTTCGCGAATTTCCTGATGGTGGCGTTCTTGCTGGTCGAGCTGCGTCTGGTGCCGCTTCGATGCCCGGCGCGCGGCGAACATCGCGATGAGGGCAAGGATTACGGCCGCGGCCAGGGCTGCGGCGCCGCCGAAACCCGCTGACGTTAAGAACTCTCGTGCGGGCGGTAACGGCGGCATGCCTAGCACACCGTGGGGACGCGGAAGTCCGTCCGCAACAAGACGTAGGCCGGGCACGCTCATGGCTCGGACCGTACCTGGGGAAGTGTTGGTTGAAAAAGCGGGGCTAGGCTGGGCCGATGGCTTCCGTTGAGATGACCTCCGACATGCCGATAAGCCCACAAAAGATGTGGGACCACGTTTCGGATCTGTCGACGCTGGGCGACTGGCTGGTGATTCACGAGGGGTGGCGCGGCGAGCTGCCCGACGAGCTGACCGAAGGCACTCAGATTGTGGGTGTGGCACGTTCCAAAGGTTTACGAAACAGGGTGACGTGGACTATCACGAAGTGGGACCCGCCGCACGAGGTCGCGATGTCGGGAGCCGGCAAAGGCGGAGCAAAGTATGGCGTCACCCTCACGGTAACGCCCAGCAAAGACGGGTCCACGCTCGGTCTGCGCCTCGAGCTGGGCGGGCGTGCGTTGTTCGGTCCGGTGGGTTCCGCGGCCGCTCGCGCCGTCAAAGGAGACGTAGAAAAGTCGCTGCAACACTTCGTAGAGCTGTACGGGTAGCGGCCTCAAAGACACACTTTGCGACACGCCCGAAACACGTCAGTGCTCGGTCATAGACTGGCGTCCCTATGAACCAGTCGTCCTTCGTGCACCTGCACAACCACACCGAGTATTCGATGCTGGACGGTGCCGCGAAGATCACCCCAATGCTCGCCGAGGTGGAGCGGCTGGGAATGCCCGCGATCGGGATGACCGACCACGGAAACATGTTCGGCGCCAGCGAGTTTTACAACTCGGTGACCAAGGCCGGGATCAAGCCGATCATCGGGGTCGAGGCGTACATTGCGCCCGGCTCTCGCTTTGACACCCGGCGCATTTCCTGGGGTGACCCCAGCCAGAAGGCCGACGACGTCTCGGGCAGCGGCTCCTACACCCACCTGACGATGATGGCCGAGAACGCCGCCGGCCTGCGCAACCTGTTCAAACTGTCCTCGCTGGCTTCCTTCGAGGGCCAGCTGAGCAAGTGGTCGCGCATGGATGCCGAGCTCATCGCCGAACACGCCGAGGGCATCATCATCACGACCGGCTGCCCCTCCGGCGAGGTGCAGACCCGCCTGCGCCTGGGCCAGGATCGTGAGGCGCTGCAGGCGGCCGCCAAGTGGCGCGAGATCGTCGGGCCCGACAACTACTTCCTGGAGCTGATGGACCACGGGCTGACGATCGAACGCCGGGTTCGTGAGGGCCTGCTCGAGATCGGCAGAAAGCTCGATATTCCGCCTCTTGCCACCAATGACTGCCACTACGTGACCCGCGACGCCGCCCACAACCATGAGGCTTTGTTGTGTGTCCAGACCGGCAAGACGCTGTCGGATCCCAACCGGTTCAAGTTCGACGGCGATGGTTATTACCTGAAGTCGGCCGCCGAGATGCGTCAGCTCTGGGACGACGAGGTTCCCGGCGCGTGCGACTCGACGTTGTTGATCGCCGAACGCGTGCAGTCCTATGCAGATGTATGGACACCGCGCGACCGGATGCCCATCTTTCCGGTGCCCGAGGGACACGATCAGGCGTCCTGGCTACGCCACGAGGTGGACGCCGGCCTGAACCGCCGATTTGCCGCGGGTCCGCCGGAGAGCTACGTCACGCGCGCGGCTTACGAAATTGACGTCATCTGCGCCAAGGGATTCCCGTCCTACTTCCTGATCGTTGCCGACCTGATCAACTACGCACGCTCGGTGGGCATTCGGGTCGGCCCGGGCCGCGGTTCGGCCGCGGGCTCGCTGGTCGCATACGCCCTGGGCATCACCGACATCGACCCGATTCCGCACGGTCTGCTGTTCGAGCGCTTCCTGAACCCCGAGCGCACATCGATGCCCGACATCGATATTGACTTCGACGACCGTCGTCGCGGCGAGATGGTGCGCTACGCCGCCGACAAGTGGGGCCACGACCGGGTTGCCCAGGTGATCACCTTCGGCACCATTAAAACCAAAGCGGCGCTGAAAGATTCGGCGCGCATCCACTACGGCCAGCCCGGCTTCGCGATCGCCGACCGGATCACCAAGGCGCTGCCGCCGCCGATCATGGCCAAAGACATTCCGCTCGCCGGGATCACCGACCCCAGCCACGAGCGGTACAAGGAAGCCGCCGAGGTGCGCAGCCTCATCGAAACCGACCCGGATGTGCGCACCATCTACCAGACCGCGCGCGGCCTCGAGGGTCTGATCCGCAACGCAGGCGTGCACGCGTGCGCGGTGATCATGAGCAGTGAACCGCTGACCGAGGCCATCCCACTGTGGAAGCGGCCGCAGGACGGTGCCATCATCACCGGCTGGGATTACCCGTCGTGCGAGGCCATCGGCCTGCTGAAGATGGACTTCCTGGGGCTGCGCAACCTGACGATCATCGGCGACGCCATCGAAAACATCAAGGCCAACAAGGGAGTTGACCTCGACCTGGAATCGGTGCCGCTCGACGACAAGCCCACCTACGAGCTCTTGGGCCGCGGCGACACCCTTGGCGTGTTCCAGCTCGACGGCGGGCCGATGCGCGACCTGCTGCGTCGCATGCAACCGACCGGCTTCGAAGACGTCGTCGCCGTCATCGCGTTGTACCGGCCCGGCCCGATGGGCATGAACGCCCACAACGACTACGCCGACCGCAAGAACAACCGGCAGGCCATCAAACCGATTCACCCCGAACTCGAAGAACCACTGCGTGAAATCCTCGCCGAGACCTACGGCCTCATCGTCTATCAAGAGCAGATCATGCGCATCGCGCAGAAGGTGGCCAGCTACTCGCTTGCCCGAGCCGACATTCTGCGCAAGGCCATGGGCAAAAAGAAGCGCGAGGTTCTGGAGAAAGAGTTTGAGGGCTTCTCCGACGGGATGAAGGCGAACGGATTCTCGGCTGGCGCGATCAAGGCGCTGTGGGACACCATCCTGCCGTTCGCCGACTACGCGTTCAACAAGTCACACGCCGCCGGCTACGGCATGGTTTCCTATTGGACCGCCTACCTGAAGGCCAACTATCCCGCCGAATACATGGCCGGATTGTTGACGTCGGTGGGTGACGACAAGGACAAGGCCGCCGTCTATCTGGCCGACTGCCGCAAGCTCGGCATCACGGTGTTGCCGCCGGACGTCAACGAGTCCGGCCTGAACTTCGCGTCGGTGGGCGACGACATTCGCTACGGGTTGGGCGCGGTACGCAACGTCGGCGCCAACGTGGTCGGTTCGTTGATCAAAACTCGCAACGACAAGGGCAAGTTCACCGACTTCTCGGACTACCTGAACAAGATCGACATCTCGGCATGCAACAAGAAGGTCACCGAGTCGCTGATCAAGGCGGGCGCGTTCGACACGCTGGGACACGCTCGCAAGGGCCTTTTCCTGGTGCACACCGACGCGGTGGATTCGGTGCTGGGCACCAAGAAGGCCGAGGCGATGGGGCAGTTCGATCTGTTCGGCGGCAGCGATGCCGGCGCCGATGCGGTATTCACCATCAAGGTGCCCGACGACGAGTGGGAAGACAAGCACAAGCTGGCCCTGGAGCGGGAGATGCTGGGCCTGTACGTGTCGGGGCATCCGCTCAACGGCGTCGCTCACCTGCTTTCCGCCCAGGTCGACACGGCGATCCCGGCGATCTTGGACGGCGATGTGTCCAACGAGGCCCAGGTCCGCGTGGGCGGCATTCTGGCCGCCGTGAACCGGCGTGTCAACAAGAACGGAATGCCCTGGGCGTCGGCGCAATTGGAGGATCTCACCGGCGGCATTGAAGTGATGTTCTTCCCGCACACCTACTCCACCTACGGTGCCGACATCGCCGACGATGCGGTGGTGCTGATCAACGCCAAGGTGGCGGTGCGCGACGACCGGGTGGCTTTGATCGCCAACGAACTTGTGGTGCCCGACTTTTCCAATGCGCAAGCGGATCGACCGCTGGCCGTCAGCCTGCCCACCCGACAGTGCACGTTCGACAAGGTGAGTGCGCTCAAGCAGGTGCTGGCGCGCCACCCCGGTACCTCGCAGGTTCATCTGCGGCTCATCAGCGGGGACCGGATCACCACGCTGGAGCTGGATCAGTCGCTGCGGGTGACGCCCTCGCCGGCGTTAATGGGCGACCTCAAAGAATTGCTCGGTCCGGGGTGCTTGGGCGGCTAGGGCGTGTCTCCCGAATATTTGCGTCCTGACTGGTGAGGATTGTCCAGTGACGCGAATGGGTGTGATTTCAGATGAGTTCTGGGCGGTGGTCGAGCCGGTGATGCCGTCGCATGAGGGCAAGCGCGGCAACAGGTTTAGTGATCATCGGCTGATTCTGGAAGGGATTGTCTGGCGGTTTCGCACGGGAAGCCCGTGGCGGGACCTGCCTGCGGAGTTTGGGCCCTGGCAAACGGTGTGGAAGCGCCATCACCGGTGGTCGCTGGATGGCACCTACGACGAGATGTTCGCCCACGTCGCAGCCGCGTGCGGGTCCGGCGCCGAGATGACCGAGGGCATCGAGAAGTTGTTGTCGGTGGATTCGACGAACGTGCGGGCACACCAGCACAGTGCGGGTGCGCGCTCGGACACGCTGCACACAGGGGGCACTGTCGAATTACAAGAAATCCGCCGATGAGCCCGACGATCATGCGATCGGCCGTTCGCGTGGCGGGCTGACCACCAAGATCCACGCTTTGACCGATCAGCGCCAAGCTCCGGTGAGGATCCGATTGACCGCCGGCCAGGCCGGCGACAATCCGCAACTGATGCCCCTGCTCGACGACTATCGCCAGGCATGCGCCGAATACGCCCTGGGCAGCACGGATTTTCGGTTGCTCGCCGACAAGGCCTACTCGCACCCGAGTACCCGTACCGCATTACGGTCTAAGAAGATCAAGCACACCATTCCCGAACGCCAAGATCAGATTGACCGGCGCAAGGCCAAGGGGTCAGCCGGCGGGCGGCCACCGGCTTTCGACGCGACGCTCTACGGGCTGCGCAACACCGTCGAACGCGGCTTCAGCCGGCTCAAGCAGTGGCGCGGAATCGCGACCCGCTACGACAAATACGCCCTGACCTACCTCGGCGGCGTGCTACTGGCCTGCTCCGTCATCCACGCCAGGGTAGGGGCCAACAAATCGGGAGACACGCCCTAAGCGGGCGGCTGCGACGGCGCGGTGAAATGACCTCCGGGCGTCACCGCCAATGTTAGTGCGGCCCAACAAGTTCCAGACTGATCGCTAGTGGATCCAACCCGATGCTTGATCTTCTGCGTTGAGGTACCCGGAGACCTCGTCGCTGAAGTTCGCGAAGCCCGACATGAGGTTGCCGAAGTTGAAAAAGCCCGAAATTGACGTTCCCACGTTGACGAAACCCGAGTTGGCGGCGGTGCCGGTGACTGTGGCTGCCGCGTTTCTGAAGCCCGAGCTGTAGTCACCAACGTTGATGATGCCCGCGTTGTAGTTGCCCTTGTTTGCAAGGCCCGCATTGCCGGTGACGGCGGGGTCCTGACCGGTGTTGTGATCGCTATTGTCGTGGTCGAAGCCCGAGTTATTGGTGCCGGTGTGTGCGTACCCCGAGTTATTGGTGCCGGTGTGCACCCAGCCCGAGTTTTCGACGGGTTGGTTAACCGAGTTGAACAACCCCGTGTTGAGGTCGCCCGAGTTGAGAAAGCCTGTGTTGATGTTGCCCGAGTTGAAGGAACCGGTGTTCGTGTCGCCCGAGTTGAAGTCACCCGTGTTTGTGCTACCCGCATTAAAACTGCCGACGTTTGTGTGGCCTGAGTTGAACAAACCCATGCTGCCACTGACCAAATTTCCGCCCGAGTTTCCGAATCCCGTGTTGGTGGTGCCCGAGTTGAACCAGCCCGTGTTGGTGGTGCCCGAGTTGAACCAGCCCGTGCTGGTGCTGGCCGAGTTGAACCAGCCCGTGCTGAGCGGGCCCGAGTTGCTGAGGCCCGTGCTGAGCTCGCCCGAGTTGCCGAAGCCCGAGTTGCGGTAGCCCGAACTGCCGAACTCCACGCTCAAGGCACCTTTTCCGGTGCCCGAGTTGTGTGCGCCGATGTTTGAATCGCCCGAGTTGAAGAAGCCGATGTTACCGTTGCCCGAGTTTCCGAAGCCGATGTTTCCGCTACCGGAATTCAGGGCGCCGAAACCTATCTGGTTATCGCCGGTGAGTCCGAAGCCGATGTTATTGCTGCCGCGGTTCCCGAAGCCGATGTTGTTGAAGCCTTTGTTCCCGAATCCGATATTGCCAGTGCCAAAGTTGCCGCTGCCAAGGTTCGTGTCGCCGGTGTTGCCGTTACCAAAGTTGGTATTGCCGGTGTTGCCGAACCCAAAATTCGAGTTTCCGGTGTTGCCGCCGCCCAGGTTGAGATTGCCGGTATTTCCGCTGCCAAAGTTGGAATGGCCGGTATTCCCACTACCCGGGTTTGAGTTTCCGACGTTGCCGCTGCCGAGGTTGTAGCCGCCAATGTTTCCGCTACCCAGGTTGAGCCCTCCCGTGTTTCCGCTGCCGAGGTTGAAGTCGCCGGTATTGCCGCCACCCAGGTTGTAACTGCCGATGTTGCCGCTGCCAAGGTTGACGTTCCCGATGTTGGCGATGCCCAAGTTGGTGTCGCCCGTGTTGGCGCTACCCAAGTTGAAACTGCCAAGGTTGCCGATGCCCAGGCTGCCGCTGGCAAAGTTGAAGCCGCCGATGGTGACGTTACCCAGGTCCAGAAAGGGAAGCCCCGCGACGAACACTGCACCGCCGTTCGAGGCTGCCGCGCTCGACACTGGCACGAACGGCGTCAACAACGAGGCGACCGTCGAGACCTCGCCGTGGTAGCCAAGCATCGCGACCACATCCTGGGCCCACATCTCGTCATATGCGGCCTCGGTGGCCGCAATGGCCGGGGCGTTCTGCCCCAACAGATTCGCCGCCACCAGTGAGATCAGCCGACTCCGATTGGCCGTCACCGCGGCCGGATGCACCGTTGCCGCCAACGCTGTCTCGAACGCAGACGCGGCCGCCCGGGCCTGGTTCGCCGCCTGTTCGGCTTGGATCGCCACCGTGCGCAACAATCCCGCATAGGAGCCCGCAACGCCCGTCATCGCGGCCGCTGCCGGACCCCGCCAGGCGCCGCCGACCAACTGAGAGGTCACCGACGAAAATGAGGCCGCTGCCGAACCCAAGTCGCCGGCCAGCCCATCCCAGGCCGACGCCGCCGCCAACATCGGTCCAGATCCCGCACCGGTGAATAGCAGCACCGAATTGACCTCCGGCGGCAACACCGAAAAATTCATCACAACCATCCCGTCGGCCAGCAATGCACGATGGGCCGACGACGTTGTGCGAGCCCAAACCGCAGCGAATCCTATGGATAGACAGCGGGCTTTGGGGCGGCACAGGTTAAATCCGTGTAACGCCGGCCCAACGATGAGGCAGCTGTGACTCTTGTTACGTGCGACGCTCGGAATTCACACGGTGGCAAACCGATAGCGCAAGATGCGTGCCTTACGGGCACCCGCCTTGAACTTCGCGAATACCTTGGTAGCCAAGCGAATCCAGCCCGGAAACAACTCAACCTCGGGAGCATGCGCCAGGCTGGCCTCTTCCACGAGCGTTAACCGCGGATTCCAGGACTCCGCTACCCGGGGCCACCGGCTATCGAGCGCCCTGGCGTACCGGGTCAGCAGCGCAGTCCGCTCAACCGGGGACAGATTGCTGACGTCGATGCTTGGACTGACACCCACTGTCGCCAACGTACTCGGCGCCCCGCCGGCCGGCGAGGCCAAGCGTGCGGGCTTCCGCGCCCCACGACGCGGACGTACGCTCACCGATGTGATGCGGGCAGTGCTGATTCGGGGCTAAGGAGAACCGAAATGACCACAACCGGGCGTCCGACGACCATGTGCGAGGCATTCCAGCGCACCGCGGCGATCGATCCGGACGCCGTGGCGCTGCGGACGCCGGGCGCCACGCAGACGTTGACCTGGCGCGAGTATGCGGCGCAGGTGCGCCAGGTCGCCGCCGGCCTAGCGGGTCTTGGTGTGCGGCGCGGCGACACCGTGTCGCTGATGATGGCAAACCGGATCGAGTTCTATCCGCTCGAGGTAGGTGCCCAACACGTTGGCGCAACCTCGTTTTCGGTGTACAACACGCTGCCCGCCGAGCAGCTGTCCTACCTGTTCGACAATGCCGGCACCAAGGTGGTGATGTGCGAAGAACAATACGTCGACCGCGTGCGCGCCAGCGGTGCCCCCATCGAACACATCATCTGCATTGACGGGACGCCGGCGGGCACACTCTCGGTCGACGACCTGTATGCCGCCGGCAGCACGGATTTCGACTTCGAGTCGAGCTGGCGCGCCGTAGCGCCCGACGACATAGTCACTTTGATTTACACCTCCGGGACGACGGGAAACCCGAAGGGCGTGGAAATGACCCATACGAACATCCTGTTTGAGGGTCACGCCATCGACGAGGTACTCGGAATCCAGTCCGGTGACCGGGTCACGTCGTTCTTGCCGACGGCCCACATCGCCGACCGGATGACGGGCCTGTATCTGCAGGAAATGTTCGGCACCCAGGTCACGGCGCTGTCTGACGGACGCGCAATCGCGGCCGCGCTGCCCGACGTGCGGCCGACGGTATGGGGAGCGGTGCCTCGGGTTTGGGAAAAGCTCAAGGCCGGAATCGAATTCACGGTCAGCCACGAGACCGACGAGATGAAGCGACAGGCGATGCAGTGGGCGCTGTCGGTGGCCGTCAAGCGTGCCGACGCCCTGCTGGCCGGTGACTCGTTGTCGGATGAGGTTGCCGCCGAATGGGCTAAGGCCGACGAGTTGGTGTTGTCCAAGCTGCGCGAGCGGCTCGGCTTCGGCGAGCTTCGGTGGGCCATCTCGGGAGCGGCGCCGATCCCCAGGGAGACCCTGGCGTTCTTCGCCGGCATCGGCGTCCCTATCGCCGAGATCTGGGGGATGTCCGAGCTCAGTTGCGTGGCTACCGCAAGCCATCCCCGCGACGCACGTCTGGGCACCGTCGGCAAACTGCTGCCCGGATTGGAGGGCAAGATCGCCGACGACGGCGAGTTTCTGGTGCGCGGTCCGCTGGTGATGAACGGCTACCGGCGGGAACCGGAGAAGACCGCCGAGGCGATCGACGCCGACGGCTGGCTCCATACCGGTGACATCTTCGACATCGACGCTGACGGTTATCTACGAGTGGTGGATCGCAAGAAGGAGTTGATCATCAATGCGGCCGGCAAGAACATGTCACCGGCCAACATCGAGAACACCATCTTGGCCGCGTGCCCGATGGTCGGCGTCATGCTCGCAATCGGCGATGGGCGACCGTACAACACCGCGCTCATGGTCTTCGACGCTGACTCGGTGGGCCCGTATGCGGCCAGGCGCGGATTAGCGGTCTCGCCCGCTGCCTTGGCAGCCGATCCCGAGGTGATCGCACAGATCGCCGCCGGGGTGGCCGCGGGCAACGCGAAACTGTCTCGGGTGGAACAGATCAAGCGGTTCCGCATCTTGCCCACTCTGTGGGAGCCCGGCGGTGATGAGATAACGCTGACGATGAAGCTCAAGCGCCGGCCGATCGCCACCAAATACGCCGCGGAGATTGAGGAGCTCTACGCGCCTGAGCCGGGACCGCAGATTCACGAACCCGCCGCCGCACCGACGGCACAACCGGTGTGATGGGGGAGCGGCGGTGACTGCACGCGAGGTCGGCCGGGTAGGAGTGCGAAAGTTATTGCAGCGCACCGGCATTATTGACGAGTCGACGGCACCCTTGGCGACCGACCCGGACGAGGTCGCCGAGCTGTTGAACGCCCGATGGTTTGGCGAGCGGCTGGATGCGCTGGCTGACGAGCTGGGCCGCGACCCGCAGAGCGTGCATTCGGAGGCCGCGGGATATCTGCGCGAGGTAGCGGCTTCGCTGGACGAGCGAGCGGTGCAGGCGTGGCGTGGCTTCAGTCGGTGGCTGATGCGAGCCTACGACGTGCTGGTCGACGAGGACCAGATCGCGGAGCTGCGCAAGCTGGATCGCAAGGCGACGCTGGCCTTTGCCTTTTCGCATCGGTCCTACTTGGACGGCCTGTTGCTGCCGGAGGTGATCCAGGCCAACCGCCTCTCGGCGGCGCTGACGTTCGGCGGGTCCAACCTGAACTTCTTTCCGATGGGCGGCTTCGCCAAGCGCACCGGCACGATCTTCATCCGGCGGCAGACCAAAGACATTCCGGTCTACCGGTTCGTGCTGCGGGCCTACACCGCGCAGCTGGTACAGAACCACGTCAATCTCACCTGGTCGATCGAAGGGGGACGGACCCGAACCGGCAAGCTGCGGCCTCCGGTGTTCGGCATCCTGCGCTACATCACCGACGCGGTCGACGAAATCGATGGGCCCGAGGTGTATTTGGTGCCGACGTCCATCGTCTACGACCAGCTGCACGAGGTGGAGGCGATGACCACCGAGGCCTACGGTGCGGTGAAGCGACCCGAAGACCTTCGGTTCTTGATCCGGCTATCGCGCCAGCAAGGTGAACGGCTGGGCCGTGCCTATCTCGATTTCGGTGACCCGTTGCCGCTGCGCAAGCGCCTCGAGGAGATGCGCGCCGACCCGTCGGGCACCGGCACCGAAATCGAACGCATCGCGTTGGACGTGGAGCATCGGATCAACCGCGCCACGCCGGTCACGCCCACGGCGGTGGTGAGTCTGGCATTGCTGGGAGCGGACCGCTCGCTGTCCATCAGCGAGGTGCTGGCCACGGTGCAACCCTTGGCGAGCTATATCGCCGCGCGGAACTGGAAAGTCGCCGGAGCCGCCGACCTGACGAATCGCTCGACAATTCGGTGGACGTTGCACCAGATGGTTGCCTCGGGAGTGGTCAGCGTTTACGACGCCGGGACCGAAGCGGTGTGGGGCGTCGGCGCAGATCGGCATTTGGTAGCGGCGTTTTACCGCAACACCGCCATCCACATTCTGGTCGATCGCGCCATTGCCGAGCTGGCGTTACTTGCGGCTAGTGAAGCATCAGCGGACGGCACCGTCGCCCCGGCGATGGTGCGCGACGAGGCGCTGCGTCTTCGCGAGTTGCTGAAATTCGAGTTTTTGTTCTCCGCACGTGCGCAGTTCGAGAAGGACCTCGCCGACGAAGTGCGCCTGATCGGGCCGGTCGCGGACACCACCAAGGCCGCCAGCGCGGCTGACGTGGGGCGGCTGCTGGAATCGGCGGACCTGCTGCTGGCGCATCTGGTGTTGCGTCCGTTCCTCGACGCGTATCACATCGTCGCCGATCGGCTGGCCGCCCTCGAGGACGAACAGCTCGACGAGGATGCGTTCCTGGCTGAATGTCTACAGGTGGGCAAGCAGTGGGAGCTGCAGCGCAGAATCGCCAACGCCGAGTCGAGGTCGATGGAACTGTTCAAGACCGCGCTGCGGCTAGGGCGTGTCTCCCGATTTGTTGGCCCCTACCCTGGCGTGGATGACGGAGCAGGCCAGTAGCACGCCGCCGAGGTAGGTCAGGGCGTATTTGTCGTAGCGGGTCGCGATTCCGCGCCACTGCTTGAGCCGGCTGAAGCCGCGTTCGACGGTGTTGCGCAGCCCGTAGAGCGTCGCGTCGAAAGCCGGTGGCCGCCCGCCGGCTGACCCCTTGGCCTTGCGCCGGTCAATCTGATCTTGGCGTTCGGGAATGGTGTGCTTGATCTTCTTAGACCGTAATGCGGTACGGGTACTCGGGTGCGAGTAGGCCTTGTCGGCGAGCAACCGAAAATCCGTGCTGCCCAGGGCGTATTCGGCGCATGCCTGGCGATAGTCGTCGAGCAGGGGCATCAGTTGCGGATTGTCGCCGGCCTGGCCGGCGGTCAATCGGATCCTCACCGGAGCTTGGCGCTGATCGGTCAAAGCGTGGATCTTGGTGGTCAGCCCGCCACGCGAACGGCCGATCGCATGATCGTCGGGCTCATCGGCGGATTTCTTGTAATTCGACAGTGCCCCCTGTGTGCAGCGTGTCCGAGCGCGCACCCGCACTGTGCTGGTGTGCCCGCACGTTCGTCGAATCCACCGACAACAACTTCTCGATGCCCTCGGTCATCTCGGCGCCGGACCCGCACGCGGCTGCGACGTGGGCGAACATCTCGTCGTAGGTGCCATCCAGCGACCACCGGTGATGGCGCTTCCACACCGTTTGCCAGGGCCCAAACTCCGCAGGCAGGTCCCGCCACGGGCTTCCCGTGCGAAACCGCCAGACAATCCCTTCCAGAATCAGCCGATGATCACTAAACCTGTTGCCGCGCTTGCCCTCATGCGACGGCATCACCGGCTCGACCACCGCCCAGAACTCATCTGAAATCACACCCATTCGCGTCACTGGACAATCCTCACCAGTCAGGACGCAAATATTCGGGAGACACGCCCTAGCCCGGCATCGCGAGCTGGTCTCGGATTTTCAAGGCGCTGATCATGGGCACGTTGCCAAACGTCGACAGGAATTCGCAGACGAGATCGCGACGGCGACAAGGCGCGTCAATGTGATTGCCGAACTGGCCAGGAGGCGATGATCCCGTCGACAGGGCAGGCCGTCGACGGGGCACGGCAGTGCTGGGTGCCGTGCTCGACGGTCGGACCACGCGGCGATCGATCGTGACCCGTTTAACGGCGAACGGTAGACGCGCAGTCATGGCGGGCATACGCTGAATGTGATCTCGGTCACTCGCGGAACATCGAGGAGGCGGGACGGTGATTGTGGCCACGACGCACTTCCCGAAGCAAAAGGCGCCCTGCGGACATATGGCAGATGGTGAGCATCACATCGAGGGTGACGACGACGGCCTCTCATACGACGACTTGACGTTCTCCTGCGGGTGCCGCGAGATCCGGCACGTGTACCACGACGGATCTACTCGCATACGAACGATCCGACACGACGGCAAAATATTGCGGGACGAGCACTCCGGCGAACACGAGTCGTTCGAGGTGTAAGCCACGGCGATGACCGCGACACACAACATAGTGGTGATCGGTGGCGGTGGCGCGGGCCTGCGTGCGGCAATAGCGATAGCGGAAACGAATCCGCGATTGAATGTGGCGATTGTCTCCAAGGTGTACCCGATGCGCAGCCACACCGTCTCTGCAGAGGGCGGCGCGGCTGCCGTGGCGGGCGAGGACGACAGCCTGGACGAACACGCGCACGACACCATATCCGGTAGTGACTGGCTGTGCGACCAAGATGCGGTCGAGGTGTTCGTCGCCGAGGCGCAGCGGGAGTTGATCCAGCTCGAGCATTGGGGCTGTCCGTGGAGCCGTAGGCCGGACGGGCGCATCGCCGTTCGCGCATTCGGCGGGATGCAGAAGCAACGCACCTGGTTCGCCGCTGACAAGACCGGATTTCACCTGCTACACACGCTGTTTCAGCGCCTCCTCGGGTACCCGGACATCGTGCGTTACGACGAGTGGTTCGCCACGACCCTGCTCGTCGACGAGGGCAGGATATGTGGCGTTGTCGCTATCGAGCTGGCGACCGGACGTATCGAGACGATCCTCGCCGACGCGGTGATCGTATGCACCGGCGGATGCGGGCGGGTGTTTCCCTTCACCACCAACGCGAACATCAAGACCGGCGATGGAATGGCTCTGGCGTATCGTGCCGGCGCGCCGCTGAAGGACATGGAGTTCGTCCAGTACCACCCCACCGGTCTGCCGTTCACCGGAATCTTGATCACTGAGGCCGCACGAGCAGAAGGCGGCTGGCTACTCAACAAAGACGGCTATCGCTACCTGCAGGATTACGACCTGGGCAAACCCACACCCGAGCCGAAGCTGCGCAGCATGGAGCTCGGTCCCCGCGACCGGGTGTCTCAGGCCTTCGTCCACGAGCACGAGAAGGGACGGACCGTCGACACCCCGTACGGTCCCGTCGTCTACCTCGACATCCGGCACCTCGGTGCCGCCTTGATCGACGAAAAGTTGCCGTTCATTCGTGAGCTGTGCCGCGACTACCAGCACATCGACCCGGTTACCGAATTGATCCCGGTGCAACCCGTGGTGCACTACATGATGGGTGGCATTCACACGGATATCGACGGCGCCACAACAGTTCCGGGGCTATACGCGGCAGGCGAAACGGCATGCGTGAGCATCAATGGCGCCAACAGGTTGGGCTCCAATTCGTTGCCGGAGTGCCTGGTGTTCGGAGCCCGAGCGGGCCGCGCCGCGGCGGAGTTTGCCGCCGAGCATGCGGGGACGACCCGTGGGGCTTCGCCCGCCGTGCAGGCACAGGCACGCACGGAGGCGCTGCGACTGGAGCGTGAGCTGAGTCGCCACGCCGACGGCAGCGACCGAATCGCCGATATTCGGTCGGACATGCGGGACACCTTGGAAACGGCCGCCGGAATCTATCGAGACGGGCCCACCCTCACCAAGGCGGTCGACCAGATCCGGGTGCTGCAAGAACGATTCGCGAAGGTGGGCATCGACGATCACAGCCACACGTTCAATACCGAGCTGCTGGCGCTGCTCGAGTTGTCGGGGATGCTCGATGTAGCTCAGACGATCATCGAATCTGCCTTGCGCCGCGAAGAATCTCGCGGCGCACACCAGCGAACCGACTTCCCCAACCGTGACGACGAACATTTCTTGGCGCACACACTGGTTCATCGAGAACCCGACGGAAGCGCGCGAGTCGACTACCTTCCGGTCACGATCACGCGCTGGCCTCCGGGCGAACGGGTGTATGGGAGGTAGCGATGGCGGAACGAATAGTCATGGAGGTCGCCAGGTATCGACCGGAGATCGAATCCGCCCCTGTGCTGGAGGTTTACGAAGTTCCCTTCGCCCGCGAATGGGCCATCCTGGACGGCCTGAACTACATCAAGGACCACATCGACGGAACACTGACCTTCCGGTGGTCGTGCCGGATGGGAATATGCGGCAGCTCAGGCATGACGATCAATGGCGACCCGAAACTGGCGTGTGCGACGTTCCTCGTCGACTATCTGCCGGGACCGGTGCGAGTCGAGCCGATGCGAAACTTCCCGGTGATCCGCGATCTCGTCGTCGACATCGGTGACTTCATGGACAAGCTACCCAGAGTCAAGCCGTGGATCATCCGGGATGCTGAGCCGCCCCCCGAGGATGGCGAATATCTGCAGACCCCAACGGAATTGGACGAATTCAAACAGTTCAGCTTGTGCATCAACTGTATGTTGTGCTACTCGGCATGCCCGGTGTATGCGCTGGACCCAGACTTCCTCGGTCCCGCGGCGATCGCCCTGGGACAGCGCTACAACCTGGATTCGCGCGACGAAGGTGCGGCCGATCGCAGTGACGTGCTGGCCGCGGCCGACGGCGCATGGGCGTGCACGTTCGTCGGGGAATGCTCGACGGCTTGTCCAAAGGGTGTCGATCCGGCAGGTGCGATACAGCGCTACAAGCTCAGCGCGGCAATGGATTCGGTGAAGAAACTGCTGCTCCCGAAGGGCGCGCGATGACAAGCGTTTCTCGCGAGCCGGTCCGCGCGTATCGTCAGCCGATGCCCAGGCTTTGGTGGCTGAAGCGGCGCTCTTACCTCTCGTTCATGCTTCGCGAGATCAGTTGCGTTGCCGTGGCCTGGTGTGTCGTGTATGTGTTGTTGCTGGTGAATGCCGTTGGCGCCGGACGGGATTCATACCTTCGTTTCCTGGACTTCAGCGCTAATCCACTGGTGGTTTCGCTGAACGTCGTCGCATTGATTTTCCTTCTGCTACACGCGGTTACCTGGTTCGCTCTGGCGCCGCGCGCGATTGTGGTTCACATCCGGGGAAACCGCGTTGCCGCCCCCGCAATTCTTGCGGGCCATTATGCGGCGTGGCTGGTCGTGTCGGTGGTCGTCGCCTGGGTGGTGATGTCGTGAGCACGACCGCACCCCGTCGACGGTCACCCGAGCCCGTCTTGTGGCTGCTGTTCAGCTCAGGAGGCATGGCCGCCGCTCTCGTCCTGCCGGTCCTGCTGTTCATATTCGGATTGGCGTTTCCGCTCGGGTGGCTCGAGGCGCCGGACCATACGCAGCTGCTGTCAATTGTGCGAAATCCGTTGACCAAGCTTGTTCTTCTGGGCGTTAGCGTACTGGCCATGTTCCATTGGGCGCACCGCTTCCGGTTCGTGCTCGAGCACGGGTTGCAATTGGGCGGGTTCGACCGCGTGATCGCCCCGTGCTGTTACGGCACAGCCGTATTGGGATCTGCGGCGGCGAGTTGGGTCTTGCTCACCGCGTGAGCCGGTTAGTGGTTCGGGCCGCGGTCGTATTGGGCATAGGGTGGTTGGCATGCCTCTTTCTGGTGAATATGCACCCAGCCCGCTCGACTGGTCCCGCGAACAAGCCGACAAGTACCTGGAATCCGGCGGAACCCAAGGCACGGATCTGCAGGGCAAGCCCGTCATCCTGCTGACCACCGTCGGAGCCAAGACCGGCAAACTCCGCAGGACGCCGCTGATGCGAATCGAGCACAACGGCGACTACGCAATCGTTGCCTCGCTCGGCGGCGCTCCCAAGAACCCGGTCTGGTACCACAACGTGGTGAAGAACCCGCGGGTCGAGCTGCAGGACGGAACCGTGGCCGGCGATTACCACGCCCGCGAGGTGTTCGGCGACGAGAAGGCCACGTGGTGGGCGCGGGCGGTCGAGGTCTGGCCGGACTACGCCGAATACCAGAAGAAGACCGACCGCCAGATTCCGGTTTTCGTGCTGACCCCGGTGAGCTGACCCGCCAGTTGGGCGACATGGCACCATTGATCGGTGTCCGCTGAACTGAGCCAGAGCCCCGGTGGCCCGATGACTCTACCGCTGTGCGCGGCGGACATTGACAGTGCCGCGAAGCGGATCGCCCCGGTTGCCACTTCCACGCCATTGCAGCTGAGCGATCGATTGTCGGTGATCACCGGTGCGAACGTTTACCTCAAGCGCGAAGATCTGCAGACGGTGCGGTCCTACAAGCTGCGTGGGGCCTACAACCTGCTGGTGCAGCTGTCCGATGAGGAGCTGGCCAACGGCGTGGTGTGCTCCTCCGCCGGCAATCATGCGCAGGGGTTCGCGTACGCGTGCCGGTCACTGGGTGTGCACGGCCGCGTCTATGTGCCGGCCAAGACGCCCAAACAAAAGCGTGACCGGATTCGCTACCACGGCGGGGAGTTCATCGAACTGATCGTGGGCGGTTCCACCTACGATCTCGCCGCCGAGGCGGCACTCGCGGATGTGCGACGGACCGGCGCCACGTTGGTACCGCCGTACGACGACCTGCGCACCATTGCCGGCCAGGGCACTATTGCCGTCGAGATCCTGGACGCGCTCGGTGGAGAGCCCGACCTGGTGGTGGTCCCCGTGGGTGGCGGCGGCTGCATCGCCGGGATCACCACATACCTGGCCGAGCGGACCACCAACACCGCTGTGCTAGGCATCGAACCCGCTGGTGCTGCCGCGATGATGGCCGCCTTGGCGGCTGGTGAGCCGGTGACGCTGGACCATGTCGACCAGTTCGTCGACGGCGCCGCGGTGAACCGGGCGGGCACGCTGACGTATGCCGCCCTCGCGGCCGCCGGCGACATGGTGTCGATCACCACCGTCGACGAGGGTGCGGTGTGCACCGCGATGCTCGACCTCTACCAGAACGAGGGGATCATTGCCGAACCGGCGGGCGCGCTGTCGGTCGCCGGACTTTTGGAAGCCGACGTCGAGCCGGGGTCCACCGTGGTCTGCCTGATCTCGGGTGGCAACAACGACGTGTCCCGCTATGGCGAGGTGCTCGAGCGCTCGCTGGTCCACCTGGGCCTCAAGCACTACTTCCTAGTGGACTTTCCCCAGGAGCCCGGAGCGCTGCGCCGTTTCCTCGACGAAGTGCTTGGTCCCAATGACGACATCACCTTGTTCGAATACGTCAAGCGCAACAACCGCGAGACCGGTGAGGCGCTGGTGGGCATCGAGCTGGGGTCGGCCGCGGACCTGGATGGCCTGTTGACCCGGATGCGGGCGACTGAGCTTCACGTCGAGACCCTCGAGCCCGGTTCCCCGGCCTATCGCTACCTGCTGTAGCCCGAAGGTCGACGCTCGACGGCTGCGGCAAGGTATGCCGGCAACGGGGTAGCGGGGTCGAGATCGCCGGCCGGCTGCGGAGTTCCCGACGTCAGGCGCAGCGGTACCACGCCCGCCCAATATGGCAATGCGCTGTCTTCCGGATCGTCGACCGGGCCGCCGCTGCGCACCTTGGCCGACACCTCAACGAGGTCCAGCGCGAGCACCGCCGTCGCGGCGAGCTCACGCGCGTTCGGGGACCGGCAGTCGGCTGCGCGCCCGGATCGGATGTGGTCGAGCAGGGCGCCGAGAGCCCGTCGCTTCTCGGCAGGATCCGCGACCAAGCGCGCGGTGCCCACCACGACGACGGAGCGGTAATTCAGCGAATGGTGCATCGCCGCCCTGGCCAGCACCAGCCCGTCGACAAGGGTGGCCGTCAAGCAGACCGACAGGCCGGATGGTTTCGCGGCGAGCATGGGGCCGCTGCCGGTCGAGCCGTGGATGTACAGGACTTCACCGAAGCGGGCGTGCGTCGTCGGCAGGACCACCGGTCTGCCGGCGTTGACATAGCCGAGGTGACAGATCAGCGCCTCGTCGAGGATGCGATGCACCGTCTCGCGGTCGTAGTGCGCGCGTTCACGGTAGCGGGTCGGGGTCGTTCGTGTCGTCGGGCGATATGCGGTATCCAATTTGGTTGCCTTGCATATTGTACTAGTACATAATATTCACTGTGCCAGTACAATACAGGATTTCAGGAAAGGGCGCGGAGTCGATCGCGGGCAGCATCGAGGAGGCCATCTCTGCGGGCCGGTTGGCGCCCGGCGACACCCTTCCGCCGATCCGCGAAGTCGCAGCGCAAGTCGGCGTGAATGTCAATACCGTTGCCGCCGCTTACCGCCTGCTCCGCGATCGCGGGGCCGTCGAAACTGCGGGACGGCGCGGGACCCGCGTGCGCGATCGGCCCGCGACCACGCCCCGATCCCTGCTCGGCCTTGGCGTCCCCGCAGGTGCGCGCGATCTGTCGACTGGTAACCCCAACCCTGCGCTGCTACCCATTGCCGACCTGAGATTGCCTGCCGGTTCCCACACGCCCGTGCTGTACGGCGAGTCGGCGGTGTCGGCCGAGCTTGCCGAGTTCGCCCGCGCAACCCTGACCGCCGACGGCGTCGGGGCAGATCACCTCACGGTGACCAGCGGCGCACTCGATGGCATCGAGCGGGTGCTCACCGCATACCTGCGTCCGGGTGACCGGGTAGCCGTCGAGGATCCGGGCTGGGCAAATTTGTTAGATCTTCTTGCGGCACTGGGGCTTTCGGCCGAGCCGGTTCGGGTCGACGACGATGGGCCATTGATTCTGGAGATGGCCCGGGCGCTGCGCCGCGGTGTGCGGGCGGTTGTCGTCACCAGTCGTGCGCAGAACCCGACCGGGGCAGCGTTGTCCGCGGATCGCGCCGGCGCACTGCGCAGCCTGTTGGCGGGCCGGTCCAGCGACCTGCTGGTCGTCGAGGACGACCACTGCGCCGGCATCGCCGGCACGCCACTGCACTCGTTGGCCGGGTCCACGCGCCGGTGGGCATTCGTCCGGTCGGCGTCGAAGGCCTACGGCCCTGACCTGCGGCTCGCCGTCCTGGCTGGAGATCGCCGCACCATTGAGCGGGTGCACGGACGGCTGCGGCTTGGGCCGGGCTGGGTGAGCCGCCTGCTGCAAGACCTCGCTGTCAGCTTGTGGTCCGACGACGCGGCGACGCGCCTTGTCCTCGCGGCCGAGGAGCGCTACGCGAGCAACCGGTCGCAGTTGTGTGCGGCGCTGTCCGATCGTGGCGTCGCCGCCCACGGTCGGTCGGGGCTCAACGTCTGGATCCCGGTTGTCGACGAGGCGGCCGCCATCACCCGGTTGCTCAACGCTGGCTGGGCCGCGGCGCCGGGAACGCGGTTCCGGATCGTCACGTCACCGGGAATGCGGATCACCATCGCTGATCTGGCCAGCGACGAGATCGATCCGCTCGCCGACGCCGTTGCCGAGGCCGTACACGGTACCGGCCGTCGCAGCGTGTAAGTTCGCGGCGCGAGCAGACGTAAAAGCGCCCAAAACCGCATGGTTTTGGGGGCTTTTACGTCCGCTCGCGCAAACGAAGCGCGGCGAACGAATGCGGCGGTAGCTGGGTAGCTGTGGCTGCGATGTTCGGTGAATCCCAGGCCAAGACCAGCTGGCCGCTGACCGGCACACTGGTCTCCCGAGCGCCGAAATTGCAAGCGATCACGAGTCGGTTGCGGCGCACCACAATCCAGCGTTGCTCTTCGTCGTAATCGACAACGAGGTGATCCAGCCAGGGGTCTGCCAGGTCAGGCTCGCTGTGCCGCAGGGCAATCAGATCGCGATACAGACGATGCAACCGGGCGTGCTCGCCGGTGCCGACCTCGTCCCAGTCCAACTTGGAGCGCGCAAAGGTCTGCGGGTCTTGCGGGTCGGGTATCTCGTCGGCGCCCCAGCCGTGCTCGGCGAACTCCTCTTTGCGGCCGTCCCTGGTGGCTTGCGCCAGCTCGGGTTCGGGATGCGAGCTAAAGAACTGAAACGGGGTCGATGCACCCCATTCCTCGCCCATGAAAAGCATTGTGGTGTACGGCGACCCGAGTGCCAGTGCGGCTTTGATCGCCAGCTGACCGTTAGTCAGATTCTGCGATGGGCGATCCCCGAGCGCGCGGTTGCCGACCTGGTCGTGGGTGCACGTATAGGCCACTAGCCGGGTGGCGGGGATCGCCGAGGTGTCCAGGGGACGCCCATGGCGCCTGCGCCGGAACGACGAGTAGGTGCCGGCGTGGAAGAAGCCATGGCGCAACGTGTGTGCCAGGGTGGCCAGTGACCCAAAGTCGGCGTAGTAGCCCTGGCGCTCGCCCGATACCGCGGAATGGATGGCGTGATGGATATCGTCGTCCCACTGCGCGGTGAGCCCGTAGCCACCACGGTCGCGCGAATCGATCAGCCTCGGATCATTGAGGTCGCTCTCGGCGATCAACGCCAGCGGACGTCCCAATTGCTGGGACAACCAATCGGTCTCGGCGGCGAGCTCTTCGAGGATATGCACGGCCGTGGTGTCCACCAGAGCGTGCACGGCGTCCAGCCGCAGGCCGTCGGCGTGAAAGTCACGCATCCAGCGCAGCGCGCACCCGATGATGTAGTGCCGGACCTCGTCGGAGTCGGCGTCGGCGATATTGATCCCTTCACCCCACGGGTTGCGTGCCGACGAGAGGTAGGGCCCGAACCGTGGCAGGTAATTGCCCGACGGGCCCAGATGATTGAAAACGGTATCGATCAGCACGCCCAAGCCACGCGCGTGGCACGCGTCGACGAACCTGACCAGCCCGTCGGGGCCGCCGTAAGGCTCGTGCACGCTGTACCAAAGCACGCCGTCGTATCCCCAGCCGTGGCTGCCGGAGAACGAGTTGACCGGCATCAGCTCGACGAAGTCAACGCCGAGATCGACCAGGTAGTCCAGCTTTTCGATGGCCGAGTCGAACGTGCCGCCCGGTGTGAAGGTACCGATGTGCAGCTCGTAGATCACCGCGCCTTCGACGGACCGGCCATCCCAGTGGTCGTCGGTCCAACGGGCGCCGGTGACGTCCCACAGTTGCGAGCGTGCGTGCACTCCGTCGGGTTGGCGCGCTGATCGAGGATCGGGCAAGACGGTGGAATCACCGTCGAGCACATAGCCGTACCGGGCGTCCGGCGCGGTGTCCACGGTCGCGTGCCACCAGCCGTCGTCCGAGCGGGTCATGGCGTGCACGACGCCTTCGACGTCGAGCCGTACCAGCTCCGGTGTGGGTGCCCAGACCCGGAATTCAGGCATGGTTGCGCTCCATCAGGACGACGGGCAGGTCCGCAAACAACTTGGCGGCCGACGTCGGACCACTTGCCGTCGCACCGGTAATCCGGTCGGTCCAGGAGCCCTCAGGCAGCGGCACCACCGTGTCACCCCAGCGCGTTTCGGCCAGCCGCACCGTCCAGCGCGTCACCGCGACCAGTACGTCGTCACCTCGGCAAAACGCTACGACATGGTCACCGGCCTGCCCGCTCGCGAGCACCGGAAGGTAGTCGCCGTGCAGGAAGCAGTCCGGACGCGAGCGACGTAGTCGAAGTGCCGCGGTAACGACCCGAATCTTGGGGTGCTGCAACCCTTTCAGTGCGGCCCGGCGAGCGGTGTAGTCGACCTCGCGGCGGTTGTCCGGGTCGACCAGGCTGTCGTCCCACAGCTCGGTGCCCTGGTAGACGTCGGGGATGCCGGGGACGGTCAGGGCGAGAAGCTTCTGGCCCAGCGCATCACTTGTCGCATGAGCGTTGAGCTGGGTGACAAGTTCGGTCAGCGCGCCAGCCGCCGGCCCGTCAAGCACGGTATCCAGCCACCGGTGCACCGAATCCTCGAAAGTGGTATCCGGGTCGATCCACGACGTGTGCCACGCTGCTTCCCGGATGGCCTTCTCCGCGTAGGCGTGCAGCCGGCGGCGCAGCTGGTCGCTGATCTCGCCACTCACCGGCCACACCCCGAAAATGTTCTGCCACAGGAACAATCCCGTTGCGGGATCGGGGGAGGGGGCCTGCGTCTCCCAACGGGCGACGAACTCCGTCCACAGCGACGGCACCTGCGACAGCACGCCGATGCGGGCGCGCACGTCCTCACCGCGTTTGGTGTCGTGACTGGACAGCGTCGTCATTGCCTGCGGCCATAACCGGGCCCGGGCGGCGGCCCGGTTATGAAACTCCGCGGCGCCGACGCCAAACCGGTGCGGTTCGCCACCCACCTCGTTGAGTGACACCAGCCGGGCGTCGCGGTAGAACATGCAGTCCTCCACGGCCTTGGCGGTCACCGCTCCACACAGTTGTTGCAGACGGGTGGCCGGGTCGCCGCCGCGGGCCAAAGCGGCGGCGAGTACCCGCAACGCTGGCCCGAATTCTGGTGTCGCCATTTGGGTTTCAGCCAATGCGCGGGGAAGGATCGCCGCCAGACCGGGGTAGTCACAGCGGTAAACCCCAATATGGGTGAGCAGTGCGGCGATCGCCTCGGGCAGCAGCGAATCGTCGCGCCCGGCCGCCGCCGCGACGGACCGACGCAGCCTACCCAGCTCACTGGCCAGAGTGTCGGTAGCGGCCCGGGTCTTGAGGTCAGCCAATATCGCCGGCATCGCGCGATAGTCCACGCCCGCGGATTCGACCAGCGCCGTCAGCGCCGCTTCCCCGCTCGGGTCGACGAAGATGCCGCCGACTTCGCGCAGCACATCGTAGCCAGTCGTGCCGGCCACCGGCAGCGTCGGCTCCAACGCCTCGTCGACCGCCAGGATTTTCTCGATCACGATCCAGGCGTGCGGGCCTACCAACTCCCGCAACCACACCAAATACCCTGGCGGGTCGGACAATCCGTCGAGGTGGTCGATCCGTACCCCGTCCACGAGGCCCTCGGTGAACCAGCGCGCGACTTCGGCGTGGCTGGCGTCAAACACTATCCGGTCTTCCTGGCGCAGTGCGGCCAGCGAGGTGATCGAGAAGAAGCGGCGATAGCCACACAGTCCGCGCCGCCAGCCCACCAGCCGATAATGCTGGCGGTCATGAACTTCCGGTCCGGTGCCCGCACCGGTTCCGGGCGCGATCGGAAACGCCAGCTCACCCAGCCGCAGCCGATCGCCGTCCACCGTCAGATCGGCGACGTCCTCGTCAGAACCCAGCACCGGCAACACAATCCGGCCATCGGCAAGATCCCAGTCGATATCGAAGAAGGTGGCGTAGTGCGACGACCGTCCATGCCGCAAGACGTCCCACCACCATGGGTTCTGTTCGGGTTTGTCGATCCCGACGTGGTTGGGCACGATGTCGACGATTAGCCCCATACCGCGCGCCCGTGCGGCCAGCGACAGCCGCGCAAGGCCGGCGGGACCGCCAAGCTCCGCCGACACCGTCGCCGGGTCGGTGACGTCATAACCGTGCGTCGATCCGCCGACCGCGGTCAGGATGGGGGACAGGTACAGATGTGACACCCCGAGGTCGTCAAGGTAGTCCAGCAGGTTCTCGGCGTCGGCGAAGGTGAACCCGAGTCCGCTCGACGCACCGCGCAGTTGCAACCGGTAGGTCGATAGAACCGGAAAAGACATGTGTCACAAGGTCTTACGCAAAATGAGAACGGATCGCGCCGGCAATGCAATCTCCTCGCCGTCCTTGACAACTCGTTCCGCGACACCGGTGGGGCTGGTGGTGTCCAGTTCCACGGTCCACTCTCTGGCGTAGTCATCGTGCGGCATGACGAAGTTGACCTCATGGTCATGGGCGTTGAAGCACAGCAGGAATGAGTCATCGACAATGCGTTCGCCGCGCCGGTCAGGTTCGGGCAGGGCTTGGCCGTTGAGAAACACCGCAATGCTCTTGCCGAAGTCGTTGTCCCAATCTTGGGCGGTCATCTCCTGACCGGCCGGTGTCAGCCAGGCGATGTCACGGACTTCGGCACCGCTGCGGATCGGCTGGCCCTTCAGGAACCGGCGGCGACGAAACACCGGATGCTTCCGACGCAACCGGGTCACCTTCCGGGCAAAGGCCAACTGATCGGCGTTCTTCTCGACCAACGACCAATCCATCCAGGACAATGCCGAATCTTGGCAGTACACATTGTTGTTGCCCTGTTGGGTGCGTCCGATCTCGTCGCCATGCAAGAACATCGGTGTGCCCTGGCTGACCATCAGGGTGGCCATGATGTTGCGCATCTGTTGGCTGCGCAATGCGAGGACCTCCGGATCGTCGGTGGGGCCTTCGACCCCGCAGTTCCAGGATCGGTTGTGGCTCTCGCCGTCCCTGTTGTCCTCGCCATTGGCCTCGTTGTGCTTTTCGTTGTAGGAGACCAGGTCGTTGAGCGTGAAGCCGTCGTGTGCAGTGACGAAATTGATGCTGGCGCCGGGGCGGCGCCCGGTCGCCTCGTAGAGGTCCGACGACCCGGTCAGCCGCGACGCGAACTCGCCCAGCGTCGCGGGTTCGCCCCGCCAGTAATCGCGCACGGTGTCGCGGTACTTCCCGTTCCATTCGGTCCACAAACCTGGAAAATTGCCCACCTGATAGCCGCCTTCGCCCAGATCCCATGGCTCGGCGATCAACTTGACCTGGCTGACGACCGGGTCTTGCTGCACCATGTCGAAAAACGACGACAGCCGGTCGACCTCGTAGAACTCGCGGGCGAGCGTGGCCGCCAGGTCGAAGCGGAAGCCGTCGACGTGCATTTCGAGCACCCAGTAACGCAGCGAGTCCATGATCAATTGCAGGGTGTGCGGATGGCGGACGTTGAGGCTGTTACCGGTGCCGGTGAAATCCTTGTAGTGGCGCAGGTCGCCGTCGACGAGCCGATAGTAGGCGGCGTTGTCGATGCCCCGGAAGTTGATGGTGGGACCCAGGTGATTGCCTTCGGCGGTGTGGTTGTAGACCACGTCGAGAATCACCTCGATGCCCGCCTCATGGAAGGTGCGGACCATCGCCTTGAACTCGGCAACCGCGCCGCCCGGCTTTCGGGTCGCCGCGTACTGGTAGTGCGGTGCCAGGAAGCCGAATGTGTTGTAGCCCCAATAATTCCGCAGCCCTAGATCCAGCAGCCGGTGGTCGTGCAGGAATTGGTGGACCGGCATCAGCTCGATGGCGGTCACGTTCAGCGACTTGAGATGATCGATGATCACCGGGTGGGCCAGCCCCGCATAGGTGCCGCGCAATTCCTGTGGGATGCCAGGATGCGTCTGGGTCATGCCCTTGACGTGCGCCTCGTAAATGATGGTTTCGTGGTACGGCGTGCCGGGCGCGCGGTCGGATGCCCAGTCGAAGAACGGGTTGATCACGACGCTGGTCATGGTGTGACCGAGCGAGTCGACCATCGGCGGAGTGCCGGTTTCCGACGGGTTCTGCGCCGCGACCGCCATGTCGTAGGAGAACAGCGCCTGCCCGAACTTGAAATCGCCGACGAACGACTTCCCGTACGGATCGAGCAACAGCTTGCTCGGATCACACCGATGACCCGCGTTCGGATCGAACGGTCCGTGCACGCGAAATCCGTAGCGCTGCCCGGGTGTAACGGCCGGCAGGTAGCAATGCCAGAGGTAGCCGTCGACTTCGTCGAGATTGATCCGGCTTTCGGTACCGTCGCGGGCGATCAAGCACAGCTCGACCTTCTCGGCGACTTCGGAGAACAGCGAAAAGTTGGTGCCCGCCCCGTCATACGTCGCCCCGAGGGGAAACGGTGTCCCCGGCCATACCGTGGCCAGCGAGGGGGAGGTATCGGCGCTGTCAAACGATTCCTCGGTCCCACTTTCGGTCCCAGCCATTACTCGACCTTATCCGCGCCCGACACGACAGCGCGTCACCACCAACCGGTGCTCGCCCCGATTTGCCGGCCGAGCTCAGGGGCCATGGTCCGCATGTAGGTGGGGGTCAGGTGGTGAGCATCGCGGTAGATCAGGACGTTTCCTTCGACCGCCCGGCAGATGTGGGGTCGGCATATCGCGTCGGACATGTCCAGCGGCTTGAGGAGCGGGAACTGCGCGACGAAATCCAGGGTCGTATTGTGATCGGACAATACGTCGGACCGCTTGATCCCGCAGGAGTCCGCGTTGCCGCCCTTGGCCAGACAATCAGCGGGGTTGAACGGTTGGCCGTCTCTGACCAACCATGGGGTGTCTCGAATGCCCAGGATCGGAATATTGTTGTCGGACAACGTTTGCCAGATCCCAATGTAAGTTGCGGGCATCACGTCGCCCGACTTGATGTTCCACGGCCGCGTCGACGTGGTGAACACGTAGTCGGGACGGTCGGTGACCAACTTGGCCATCGTCGTTTCCACCCATTCGCGGCACTGCGGATAGGGGGCGTTGTTGCCCATGATCAGCGGCACTTGCTCGGTGGACAGCGCGCAGCCCATCTTGAGGTATGTCACCACCTTGAAGTGGTGCATACGACCGAGCAGGTCCAGCGCGGTCAGCCAGTGTTCGGCGTGCGATCCGCCGGCCAGTGCGATGGTGCGCGGAGCATCCGTATCGCCGTATGTGCAGTTCACGACCGCCGGGTTGAAGAAATCGCTGATGCAGCCGTCCCTGGTCGACGCGGGTAGGTCCTCCTTGACTTCCAGCACGGTGGGCCGCATCCGCAGCTTGGGCACTCGCACGTGGTCAGTCAGGGCGCGCGCGCCGGGATAGTCCAGCGAGCTGAGTCCACTCAGCTCTTTGCCCGAAGCCCGCGCGACAATGACGTGCTCATGCCAGGTGAACGAGGTCGCGGTGAGGGTGACGCCCAGCAGCGCCACCAGCGATCCCAGCGCGATTGTCGGGCGTCGCAGCCGTAACCGCCAGGGAACCGCTGTGGCCGTCGCGGTTGATTCGGCGGCGGATGCGCGGTACCGCAATGGGTCCTCGACGTGGCGCATGGTCAGGTAAGCCAGCAACCCAGACGCCAGCAAAACCGCCGTGCCCTCGACAAAGTTGGCGCGGCGATGGCCGGTGTAGGAGAGCCAGAAGATGAGCAGTGGCCAGTGCCACAGGTATAGGGAATATGCCATCCCACCCAGGGTCACCAGCGGGCCGACTCCCAGCAGTCGATTGGGCAGCGGCATCCGATCGCTGGTATCGGGGCGGCCTTGCAGGTTGGCGCCGGCCAGGATCATCAGCATCGTGGCTCCGACGGGTACCAGCGCCCATGGGCCGGGGAACTCTTTGACACCGTCGATCAGCGCGCCACACGACAGAATCGCTGTCAGCGCGACGGTGGCAACGATGGTGCGCAGCCACATCGGCCAGCGGATGTAGGGCACCAGCGCGCCGACGAGCGCTCCGAGCAACAACTCCCACGCTCGCGCAAAGCTGTTGTAATAGGCAGCTGCCTGGTCGGCCTGATGGGCGACGATCGCGTAGCCGAACGACGCCACCGTCAGAGCGCCCAGCAACACTACAAACATGGCGCGTAGCCGGGTACCGAGCGGGCGCCTGAAGAGAAATGCGCAGCCGGCGACGAGAAGCAGGAAAGCGACATAGAACTGGCCCTGCACGGACATCGACCAGATGTGTTGCAACGGGCTCACAGCCTCGCTGGCACGCAGGTAATTCGAGGCGGAGTTGGCGAGTTCCCAGTTCTGGTAGTAGCCCAGGCTGGCCAGGCTCTGGTCGGCGAACGTCTCCCACCGGGTTTGCGGTTGCACCAAGACGGTAAGCAGCGCACACCCGGCGAGAACGACGACCAGAGCCGGAAGCAGCCGCCGGACCAGCCGGACCACCTCGGTGACCGGTGACAGTGACGCGTTGAGTGCGGCGCGGAGCACCTTGCCGCCGAAAAAGAAACCGGACAGCGCCAAGAAGACGTCCACCCCGCCGGAAACCCGGCCGAACCACACGTGGAACACGGCCACCAGCGCGATCGCGATGCCGCGCAAGCCGTCGAGGTCGTAGCGATAGAAACCGGTCGTTCGGGTCGAGGTGAGCGGTGCCGCGGTGGCAACCGGTGCGGGAGGCGGTGACAGGCTGATCATGATCGACAGCCAATCTACCCAAACCCGCCGCCCGTTTCCCTACCGTGAGCAGCAGCGCTGTCAGCGAGGGAGCGAGTGGCGGGTGTAGGGGGGCTACGGAATTACCGCGTGGGCGCGACGACAGTCGGCTGCAATGGCGCCTGCTGTACCGGGGTCAGTTGCGTGGGTGCCGCCTGCACCGGCGCCTGCTGCACGGGTGCCTGCTGCGCCGGTGCCGGTTGGCCGGGCAGAGTCTGCACCGGCGCCTGTTGCACGGGCGCCTGCTGCGCCAGCGCCGGTTGACCCGGCAAAGTCTGCAGGGGCACCTGCTGCGCTGGTGCCGGTTGGGCGGGCAGGGTCTGTGCCGGCGCCGGTTGCAGGGGCAGGGTCTGCGCCGGCGCCGGTTGCACTGATGCCGGCTGCGTCCCGAGAATCCGAACCAGGTAGGGCGCCATCCCGTTGCTGCGCACCGGCGAGACCTGGACGACGTCGCCCACCTCCACCATCTGCCCGTTTCCGAGGTACATCGCGACGCTCTGCGTGCCCTCGGGGCCGTAGAAGATCAGGTCGCCCTTGCGTGCTTGCTGCGGTAGGACCCGTTGGCCGACCTTGTACATCTGGCCGGACGAACGCGGCAGCTTGAGCCCGGCGCCGGCATAGGCGTACTGGATCAGGCCTGAGGCGTCAAATCCGACCGTGTTGATGCCCGTGCCGGTACCGCGAGTGGGGCCCGTGACGCCGCCGCCGGCCCAGGAGAACGGCACGCCGCGTTGCGACAGGGCGCGCGCCACCACGGTGTCGGTGGCCTGTTGGTAGTCCATCGGCCTGGTGGCGGGATCCGCGACGGCGATGCTCGGGACGGCCGCCATCGGTGCAACCGTGATAGCCACACCGAGCGCGAGGGCGTAGATGCGTTTCATGGGGATTCCAACCTCCTCGGCCCACTTGTGGGCCCTCTTACGATCCTGTGTGCTTCGGCGCGATGACCGCCGCGTCGGGCCTAGCGCCGCTGCATGACGCTTGGGAAGTGAACCAGCCGGTCTAACCCGCTGTATTCACACCAGTCACTACAGACACTTTGACAACAGAAGTTAGTAGTCGCCAGAGCCACGAAGCAACCTTTGTCGGACCGTGACCGGACGGTGACTGGCGCGCTCAATCTTGTATGGGCAGTTGTGATTTGGGTCTCACCGGCGTTGCGGCCGCGTGATCAGTCAGACACCGGCGTCAGTGCCAGTACCGCTCACTGAAGCCGGTCATTGCATAGCCCAGCACAGAGGTAACGGTGATGACGCCGATCGCGATGATCGGCCAGAACGACATGTACCAGCCCTTCAACATGGACACGAACGGGCCGATTACCGCAGCGGATATGGCCGCGCCGATGCCACCCCACATCACCGGGTAGATGTAGTAATTGATGCCGTATGGCACCGGTGGGCAATCCTCCGCCAGGCACACGTTTTCGGTGAAGCCGAAGAGTCGCGTAGGCCAGCTGGTCATCGACACCAAGATGAGCAACACCCCCAAGATCGCGGCGGTGCAGACCACGTCCCAAGGTGCGATCCGCAGCTTGAGTACTTGTGGCGCCCGATCGCCGGAGTCGTCGGCTAACGGCGGGGATTCCGCGTCCGGGCTTTCATCGTGCTGATTCGGCGAAGCCATGGCGCTTAATGCTCCCCGATAGTTGGCGATTGCGCGACCCACGCGATATGCGTGGCACTGCTCGGGCTGCGCGGCCTGCACTAGTGTCGGTCCCCATGTTGCGTCCTGGGCTCACGCCCGAGCAGATCAGCGCGATCGACGCCGCCCATCTATGGCATCCCTACAGCACCATCGGCAGTGCAGCCGTCCAACCTGTGGTGGCGGTCGCGGCCCGCGGCGCCTGGCTGACGCTGATGCGCGACGGCACGCCGGTCGAGGTGCTCGACGCAATGAGCTCCTGGTGGACGGCGATCCACGGGCACGGCCACCCCGACCTGGACGCGGCGCTGGCCAACCAACTGCGCACCATGAACCACGTCATGTTCGGCGGTCTGACCCACGAGCCGGCAGCCCGGCTGGCCAAGCTGCTGGTGGAGATCACCCCGGCGGGTTTGGAGACGGTGTTCTTCAGCGACTCCGGTTCGGTGTCGGTGGAGGTCGCAGTGAAGATGGCGCTGCAGTACTGGCGCAGCCGCGGCCGCCCCGGCAAACACCGGCTGATGACCTGGCGCGGCGGCTATCACGGCGACACCTTCATGCCGATGAGCATTTGCGACCCCGACGGCGGCATGCATTCGCTGTGGACCGATATTTTGGCGCGGCAGGTGTTCGCGCCACAGGTACCACGCGACTACCAACCTGGCTACAGTGCCGTGTTCGAACAGCAACTCGCGCAGCACACAGCCGAGCTGGCCGCGGTGGTTGTCGAGCCGGTCGTGCAGGGCGCAGGCGGCATGCGGTTCCACGATCCGCGCTATCTGGCCGACCTGCGCGACATCTGCCGTCGCCACGAGGTGTTGCTTGTCTTCGACGAGATCGCAACCGGCTTCGGCCGCACCGGGGAGCTGTTCGCCGCCGACCATGCCGGGGTGAGCCCGGACATCATGTGTATCGGCAAGGCGCTGACCGGCGGATACCTCAGCTTGGCCGCCACCTTGTGCACAACCGAGATCGCGCACACCATCAGCGCCGGTGAGGCCGGTGCGCTGATGCACGGTCCCACGTTCATGGCCAACCCGCTGGCCTGCGCGGTATCGGTGGCCAGCGTCGAGCTGCTGCTTGGCCAGGATTGGCGGTCGCGGATCGCCGAGATCACCGCCGGACTGACCGCCGGCCTGGAAGCCGCCCGGGCGTTGCCCGCCGTCACCGATGTGCGGGTGTGTGGCGCCATTGGCGTGATCGAGTGCGATCGACCCGTCGATCTGGCTGTTGCCACTCCGGAGGCACTGGACCGCGGCATCTGGCTACGCCCGTTCCGCAACCTGATCTACGCGATGCCGCCGTACATCTGCTCGCCCGCCGAGATCGCGCAGATCACGTCGGCGATGGTCGAGGTCGCGCGCCTCGTAGGCTCCCATAAGATTTAGCCCAATGAAGGCACCCATCGAGACGTCACCGCTGGCCTGGTTGGAGGCGGTGGAGCAGCAGCGCCGCGAGGCCGGGCTGCGTCGCTCGCTGCGGCCGCGTCCCGCCGTGGCCACCGAACTGGATCTGGCCTCCAATGATTACCTCGGTCTGTCGCAACATCCCGACGTGATCGACGGTGGTGTGCAGGCGCTGCGTGTGTGGGGCGCCGGTGCCACGGGCTCGCGACTGGTCACCGGCGATACCGAGCTGCACCAGGAATTCGAGTCCGAACTCGCCGACTACGTGGGCGCGGCTGCGGGCTTGGTGTTTTCCTCGGGATACACCGCCAACTTGGGGGCGGTCGTCGGTTTGTCCGGCCCGGGGTCTCTGTTGGTGTCCGACGCCTATTCGCACGCGTCGCTGGTGGATGCCTGCCGACTGTCGCGGGCCCGGGTGGTGGTGACGCCGCACCGCGACCTCGACGCCGTGGACGCCGCGCTCGGTTCACGTGACGAGGAGCGCGCCGTCGTCGTCACCGACTCGGTTTTCAGCGCCGACGGCGCGCTGGCGCCGATTCGCGAGTTGCTGGATGTGTGCCGTCGCCATCGTGCGCTGCTCATCGTTGACGAGGCACACGGTCTTGGTGTGCGTGGTGGCGGGCGTGGGCTGCTGCACGAGGTCGGGCTGGCGGGTGCGCCGGATGTGGTGATGACCACGACGTTGTCCAAGGCACTAGGCAGTCAGGGTGGGGTAGTGCTTGGGCCCTCCGAGGTGCGGGCTCATCTGATCGACGCGGCCCGGCCGTTCATTTTCGACACCGGACTGGCACCCGCGGCAGTCGGGGCGGCGCTGGCCGCGCTGCAAATCTTGAAGGCCGAGCCGTGGCGGCCGGCGGCTGTTCTGCGGCACGCCGGCGAACTGGCTCGGACCTGCGGGGTATCGCAGCCGCCGCAGTCGGCGGTGGTGTCGGTGATCCTGGGTGATCCGGACGTGGCGCTGGCCGCCGCGACTGCCTGCCTGGACGCCGGGGTGAAGGTGGGATGCTTCCGGCCGCCGACGGTGCCCGCCGGGACGTCGCGGCTGCGGCTTACCGCGCGCGCATCGCTGGATGCCGCCGAACTCGAACTCGCTCGACGAGTCCTCACTGACGTTCTTGCGCGCCGTTGACCGTCCTGGTTGTCACCGGGACCGGTACCGGCGTCGGCAAGACTGTCGCCGTTGCGGCGCTGGCATCTCACGTGCGCCAGGCCGGGATCGACGTGGCGGTATGCAAGCCGGTTCAGACGGGTACCGCCACCGGCGATGATGATCTCGCCGAGGTCGCCCGACTGTCCGGGGTGACCGAGCTCGTCGGGCTGGCGCGATATCCACAGCCCATGGCGCCGGCCGCCGCGGCCGAGCAGGCAGCCATGGCGTTACCCACCCGCGACCAGGTGCTGGGGCTCATCCGTGGCCTGGATCGTCCGAAACGGTTGACCCTGGTTGAAGGCGCCGGCGGACTGCTGGTCGAGCTCGGCGACGCTGGCCTTACCTTGCGGGATCTCGCCGTCGACTTGGAAGCCGCTGCCCTGGTGGTGGTCTCCGCTGAGCTGGGCACCCTCAACCACACCGCGCTAACACTGGAAGCACTTGCCGCACAAGGTGTTTCGTGTGCAGGCCTGGTGATTGGCAGCTGGCCCGGGCAGCCCGGGTTGATCGAGACCTCGAACCGGGCCGCGCTGGGCTCGCTGGCTGAAGTGCGTGCCGTACTGCCGGCCGAGGCGACTTCGTTGGACCCGGCGGACTTCGCGGCCATGAGCGCGGCGGCGTTCGAGCGCGACTGGGTGAATACGTTGGTCGCCTGATGGTGCATTCGATCGAGCTGGTCTTCGACCGCGATACCGAGGCGGCGATCCGTCGCACCTGGGCGGACCTCGCCGCCGCCGGAATCCCCAGCCAGGCGCCGGCCAGCCGCCCCCACGTCACCCTGGCCGTTGCCGAGCGGGTGGCCCCGGAGGTCGACGAGCTGCTGAGTCCGGTCGCCGCCCGGTTGCCGTTGCGCTGTGTTATCGGTGCACCGGTGTTGTTCGGCCGGGCCAACGTCGTATTCGCGCGGCTCGTGGTGCCGACGAGCGATCTGTTGACCTTGCATGCCGAGGTGCACCGGCTGTGCCTGCCGCATCTGGCGCCGGCGCCGATGTCGAACAGCCTGCCCGGTCAGTGGACCGGACATGTCACGCTGGCCCGCCGGGTCGGTGGCCCTCAATTGGGTCGGGCGCTGCGCATTGCGGGTCGGCCATCGCAGATCAACGGCCACTTCGCTGGCTTGCGCCGTTGGGACGGGACCAACCGCACCGAGTATCTGATCGGCTGATCTAGCCGCCGAACAACAGATACAAGCCGGTGAAGGTGTAGCCGACCATGACCAGCATCATGGTGAGCTGCCCGGTGAGCTGATGGCCGTCGGGTAGCAGCCGCAGCGCTTTGTCGTGAGCCGCGATCACCGCCACGATGTGCCCGGTGACCACGCACGCAACCTTGATCGTCGCCAGCACCGGCGGGTGCATCGACAACACATAGGCGACGTGCCATCCGCGACTCAGTGGATTGGCCAGGGCTATGACGGTCTGCTGTCCACGCTCGACGAGATAGGACAGGTAGTGGGCGAAGATGTAGCCCACGACGATCGGGATCAGCGAGTGTGCCATCTGGCCCGGCAAGGCGCGGCGCTGCTCGGCATCAACTCCGCCCGTCGCGCGCGCCGCGAGCGAAAAGGTCACTGCGACAACGGAAATGAAGACGATCAGCCCCACGGTTCGCAGTGCCGACGAGGCCAGCGTCTCGGGCACATCGTCGACGGCGCGCACTACCCCATCCGAGAAATTGCGCCAGGTCGACGACGACGAATAGCTGTCAAACGCAGTAGACCCGAGCAACACCGACAGCATGACGACAACCCCCGGACGCGCCGGCAGCGACGGCAGGCGGTCAAAAGGGTTGCCGATGACCATTTTTCCGGAATCCGGGTGCCGCCGAAACGGACACAACCGCGATACCGCGAGGCTGTACACGCCGAACGGGTCCACCCGGGCCAACCACCGCTGGCCGCACAACCACGCTCCGCCCAGCAACACCACGGCATAGACCAGCAGCCACACCTTCACCCACGGCAGCGACGCCGGATCTGGACTGGCCAATTCCATCCACACAAAGGCGAAGAGGCCCAGCGCGGCGGGGCGATATCCCCACCCTTCGGGATACGAAAGCCGCGGTTCCCGCAGACGTCTCGGCAGGAGCACATATACCGTGCGCACCGGTGAAATCACTCGCCACACCGGACCTAACACCAGCGAGAGCGGCACCAGCCCGACCCACAGCAGCACATAGAAGGCCCCGAGCAAGCCGTTGGCTGGTGTTTGCGGACCCCACACCCCGGCCAGCACTACCCAGACCGCGAATGCCAACGCCAGACCGGCGGCGGTCCACCGCGTGACGCGCGAATCGACCAGCGCCGTCAGCGCCGCCGGCAACGCGTGGCCGGGCCTGGCCGGATCAAACCGCGGCCGCCGCCACGCAAAGGCCACCAGGGCGAACGTGAACGTCAGCGCCCACGCCGCACCGACCATCGCGTAGGCGTAGGGGACCGGCAGATCGGTCGACCCGCCCAGGCCGTGCGCCAAAACCACCGAGGCGCGATCGCCGCTCACGGGTTCACTCGAATCGTGGCGATGGTGCGCTTGAGGTGATGCAGCTCGACGTCGACACTGCCAGGTACCTCGACGCTGAACTGAAAATTCTGGTTGGGTGCGGCCGCGACCGCGAACTTGTGATCGGGTACCGAGTGCACGTGCAGCTCATCGGTGGCGTCGCTGGTGACCCGCAGGGTGATCTGCTCGCCAACCTTGGCCTGCATTCGGGCATTCGCGGGCTGGACTTGTCCTGAAGCGATGGTGACGTCGATTACCAAGCCTTGTCCGGAGGGCTTCGTCGGCGAACCACCACAGCCAACCAGGCCGGAGATCAGTACCGCTAACCAGGCAGTGACCGGAATGCGACTCGGCATTATCGACTTACCAGGGGACGTTTGTCCTCCGCTGCCTGTTGGGTGTTGGTTTCCCTGTTGATGCGGCCTGCTCCCCACGCAATGGACGCGATAACCATCAGGGTGAGGATCAGCACCACCACCGAGCCGGCGTTGAACAGCCAGACCGGGCTGTCTTGGTCGCGTTCACGCTGCAGGATGGTGATCTCCTGCACGAACGGCCGGGTGCTGGACTCCAGAGCGGGAACCTCGGCGGCGGGAATGGCCGCATCGGCTGGTTCATAGATCGGCACGGCGGTCATGGTGACACCATCTTGGACCCGCAGCAGCGTCTTCCACGATCCCCAGACCGGAACCGGCTCGGTGGAACGGTAGTGGCCCGGACCGACTCGCTCCAGTCGGTCTATCACCAGCCCCCGATGATTCTCGATCTGACCTTGCCACGACAGAATCGACAGCCATTCGGGATTGTCGCTCACCATATTGGGCGGATTGAGCCGTACATCAGCCGAAACCATGCGCTGTCCCCGCGGGCTGGGCAGATCGGTCAAGGCAATGGTCGCGGTGTGCTGCTTTGGCACGACTATGTGCAACCCGTTGGCCACCGCGCCGCCGATGACCAGTACTGTCGCCGCAACCACCGCCATACCGATGGCGCGGCGGGGTAGGCGTTGCCCGCTGAGCACCATTCCCATCAGCGCCCCGCACACGCCCGTCAGCACCGCCACCGGCACTGCCATCGCCAGGGCCTCGCCCCACATGTTGACCGGCCATGGATAGTGGTACACCGCGCCGATCCATAGCGACTCCAACCAAAGCCCCACCGTGCCAACGCCGAGACCGGCAACCGCGCCAAAGGCGATGGGACGCTTGAACAACGGAGTCAATGCAAGCGCCTCGACCACTAGCGCGGGACCCAGATAGAGCGGGAACCAGTTGGTGGGAGCCCCCAGAACGGGGCCCACCAATAGCGCGACGATCCCGCGCAGCCCAATCGCAAAGAGGGCGGCCAGGATTGCCGCGCCTCGTCCCATCGTCATGCGAGCCACCACGAGCCCCAGCGCCGCGACTCCCGCGATCATCATCGGCTGCAGCACCAGCCGGAACTGCTCGACACCAAAGTCATATTCGATCTGATAGACCGACAAGCCGATCAGCAATCCGCCGCAGGACAGGTAGCGCAGGAACACCACGAACGGACGCTCGGAGGATTCCCCCGGAAGCACCCGCCCGCCTTCGTATTCCAGCATCAGCGCCGCAAACAGCGAAAGTCCCGCACCGCCGATCATCATCAAATGCGTTGGTCCCCAAAGGGTGACGTCTTGTCCGAAGAGGCGATGCCAGATGTCGTCGAGCGGAAATCCGATCAATGCGTACAGTCCGCAGCCGGCCATCAGCACACCGCCGACGGGCGCGTGCCATTTGCTGGTGATGCGCACCGGGGCGGGTCCGGGCCGATCGAACGGCAGCACGATCGCCAACATGCCCGCCAGAAATATCCCGAACAGGCCGATGATGATGAAATAGTGCGCGGGATTGGCCAGCGGACCGGGATCGCGGCCATTGCCGATATGCCAGCTCACATCCCAGATAAACCCGAACAGCGCGCCAATGATCGACGTGGTGAATAGCAGCACCGGCAGCGCGACCCAAGGCGGGCGGTGGAATTTCTCGCCCAACCGGTCGGCGAACCGTCCCAGCCAGCTGATGCGATTGCTGCGGTGCGCATGGCCCACCCACAACATCAACAGGGTTATGAGCAACGCGGCGATCGACAGGCCGATCACCTGGTTCAGGCCCGTACCGCGAGCCGGTGCCTCGGCGATAAGCGTGCGTCCCATCGACTCCATCGTGCCCTCCCAACTGCGCCGGGCCGCCCCGGGAGATGTGATCCGGCGACCGCTTCTTACTTCGAGGTAAGTTCAGCGATCCAGGTGGTAGTGCCCCGATTCAAGGCCCGTCAATCACGCGTGTCGTCTGAAGTGTTGGTTCGTTGATCGGAGTCGTCCGACGTGCCGTCGCCCGCGTTTCGGCGGTCTCGGATCGCGGCGTACAAGACCACGCCGACGAGGATTACCGCGGGCAAGAAAGCCGGTATCGCGAGCAACAACCCGTGGTGCGCCAGGTACGCCACGTGCGCCGTGGTCATGGTGTGTGTATACCCCGGCCACAGCCGGAACACCGTTCAACTCAGGCTGCGATGGCCGACCAGCCGGCTTCCGGCGAGTTAGCCGGACTGATGGTCGGGGCTGAAGTTCGCTGAATTCGCTGGTCGTTCGCCTGGAGGCGGTGCGATGGCGGCCATGCGAATGTGCGGACTAGGGCGTGTGCGCCAGGTACCGACGCGTAGCCCGCTACCCTAGCCTCAACACCGTTCGGCTCGGGCCGCGATCAGACTGCGGTAAATCTGCCGAAAAGCAAGGACCTAGGGGAGTACTCGATGACACAGGCGGCTGCTGGACCGATTGTCGACGCCGGCCGGGATGCCGTGAACGCCTCAGACATCCTCGCGGTCGCGCGTCATCAGGTCCTGGACCGTGGTGAGGGATTGACCAAGGACCAGGTGCTGCAAGTGCTGCAGCTACCGGACGAGCGGCTCGAGGAACTGCTGACACTGGCCCACGACGTGCGGATGCGCTGGTGCGGTCCCGAGGTCGAGGTCGAGGGCATCATCAGCCTGAAAACCGGTGGCTGTCCAGAGGACTGCCATTTCTGCTCCCAATCGGGGCTCTTTGCGTCGCCCGTGCGCAGCGCCTGGCTGGATATTCCCAGCCTGGTCGAGGCGGCCAAACAGACCGCCAAGTCCGGCGCCACCGAGTTCTGCATCGTGGCCGCGGTACGCGGCCCAGACGAGCGGTTGTTGGCCCAGGTCGCCGCCGGCATCGAGGCGATCCGCAACGAAGTCGAAATCAACATTGCCTGCTCGTTGGGGATGCTGAGCGTCGAGCAAGTGCAGCGGCTCTCAGCGATGGGTGTGCATCGCTACAACCACAATCTCGAGACCGCGCGCTCGTTCTTCACCAAGGTCGTAACGACGCACACCTGGGAAGAGCGCTGGCAAACCTTGTCGATGGTCCGCGACGCCGGCATGGAGGTGTGCTGCGGCGGCATTCTCGGCATGGGTGAGACGCTGGAACAACGGGCGGAATTCGCCGCTGAGCTGGCCGAACTCGGACCCGACGAGGTCCCGTTGAACTTCCTCAACCCGCGGCCCGGGACCCCGTTCGGTGACCTAGAGGTGATGCCGGCCACCGAAGCGCTCAAGGCGGTGGCCGCGTTCCGGCTGGCACTGCCACGCACCATGCTGCGCTTCGCCGGTGGCCGTGAAATCACCCTGGGCGACCTTGGCGCCAAGCAAGGCATCCTGGGCGGCATCAATGCCGTCATCGTCGGGAACTACCTCACTACCCTTGGCCGCCCGGCCGAAGCCGATTTGGAACTGCTCGACGACTTGCAGATGCCGATCAAGGCGCTCAACGCCAGCTTGTAAAGCAGGACACCATGGCTGGAAACCTGGGCGCTCCCGTCGCCGCCGGCGTCTACAACGTCTACACGGGGGAATTGGCGGGTACGGTTACGCCGACCGCGGCCCAGTTAGGCCTGGAGCCTCCTCGGTTCTGCGCCCAGTGCGGGCGTCGGATGGTCGTGCAGGTTCGTCCCGACGGCTGGTGGGCTCGCTGCTCGCGGCACGGACAGGTGGATTCGGCCGACCTGGAGGCGCGGCGATGACCGAACAAGCCGGCCTCGCGGCGTCCCCAGGGCTTTCAGACTGTTCCGGGCCCTCGGGATTTGAGCCTTTCCAGCGGGAGTCTTCCGGCTCGCCGTCCACTTCGCGAGTGCGTGCGGTCACCGCGGTGGTGCTGGGTCTGTCGGCGACCGGCCTGGTGGTCGGTGCACTGTGGGCGTGGATCGCACCTTCGATCCACGCGGTCGTGGCGATCTCTCGAGCGGGCGAGCGAGTCCACGAGTACCTGGGTAGCGAATCGCAAAACTTCTTCGTCGCGCCGTTCCTGATGTTGGGCTTACTGGGTGTGATGGCCGTGGTGGCGGCCGTACTGGTGTGGCAGTGGCGCGAACACCGTGGGCCCGCGATGGCCGTCGCGCTTGCGATCGGATCGGTGGCTGCGGCCGCGGTCGCGGCGGCGGTTGGGGCGCTGTTGGTCCGGCTGCACTACGGCGCGCTGAATTTCGACACCGTGACGCTGGCGGGCGGCGATCACTCGTTGACGTACGTCAGGCAGGCGCCGCCGGTGTTCTTTGCGCTCCAGCCGCTGCAGGTGGCCGCCACTCTTATGGCACCGGCCGCGGTGGCGTCGCTGGTGTACGCCTTGCTTGCGGCTGGCAGCGCGCGCGATGACCTGGGCGCGTATCCGGCCGCGGAGTCGGAAGCCTCGGTGTCGAAACCGGCGTCAGAGCGGACGCCGGCCGATCCTCATGCCCGTGATGACCTTGGCGGCGATGACCGCTAGTCGCGCCATGCCGGCGTAGGTCATCGGGTTGAACATGGTCGGCCATTTGGTCCGGATGAGATGGTCGGTCAGCGGCCGACCGGCGAACCGGTCAGTGAGCCAGCGAAGTGTCATCGGCGCAGACAGCGGATGCAGGCACATGTGCTCGCTGAACGCGTCGCGGTGGTAGGTGACGTCGGCGCCGCCGGCTGAGTAGGCGTCGGCGAGCACGTCGATGTCATCGACGTCAATGAGGTAGTCGTGCACGGCCTGCACGATCAAGACCGGCGGTGTGGGCACAGCGGCGCCAAGTTTGGTGGTCTCGAAGACATGCGCAACCGCCGGCGTAGACAGGATGTCCTCGAGCGGCTCGTCGAGGTAATCGCCCAGGTCCTTGTTGACCGTGCGAATGACGGCGGTCAAGGTCGTCATCGTCTCCAGGTCACGTAGCAGTGCCTGCCCTTCCGCGTTGGCGTGTTCCTCGATCATCTTGCCTAGGTCGGGATAGCTATGTGCCAGTGCGGCCACCACCAAGGCCGGCAAACCGGATAGAAGAGTGCCGTTCAGCCGGCGGAAGGTGTGGCCCAGGTCACCGACGGGTGACCCCAATACCGCGCCGACAATGTCCAGCTCAGGCGCGTATTCACCGCACATTTCGGCGGCCCAGGCGCTGGCTAGTCCGCCGCCCGAGTAGCCCCACAGCCCAATCGGTGCCGATGGCGATAACGCGAGTCGTTCTGAGCTCAGGGCGGCCCGGATCCCGTCGAGGATCCGGTAGCCCGGTTCATACGGTGCACCCCAGAGCCCCTTGATTCCTTCGTGATCGGGGATCGAAACCGCCCAGCCCTCCGCAAGCGCGGCACTGATCAACAGAAGTTCGAGTTGGGTCAATGAACCGAGGGCCTTCGCCCGCCGGCGCAACGCATAGGACGGAAAACAGCGGGACGATATCGCGTCGATCGCGCATTGATAAGACAGCAGCGGGTAGGTCTGGCCTGGAGCGACTTCGGCCGGCAGGAGGACGGTGGTCACGGTCGCCTCGGGGTCGCCGTTCATGTCCGTCGTCCGGTACAGCAGCTGGGTCGCGGTGATGGATTGCGGGATCAGGCCCAGAAAGGCCACCTCGACGTCACGCGAGCGCAGCACGGTTCCGGGCGCGGCGTGCTGGAAGCCGGCGGGTGGTTCGTAGAACGGGTCGTCGCAGGGCAGTAGCGGGCGCACCTTGCGCTGCAATTCCTGATGCGGCGGCCGGCCGATCCACTCCGGGCGGGTCGCGCCTGCCAAATTGCCGAGCTCCACCATTGAGGCTCCCTTCATGGCCACCGGGATTTTCGCGCTTCAGCAGTGCTAACCAAACAGTGCTAACCAAACAGGGTGGCGGCGCAGTTGGCCCTGTGACAGTCCAATGCTGGCACCCGCAGGCGCCAGCATCTCTTACTCGGTTCTTATACAGCCTTATCCGACTCTTATACAACTTAGCGGCATTGACTGTGAAATCGTTGTGAGGCGCAGCGTGCGGGGCGTCACATCTGGCGGCAGATTCCTACGACAAGGAAATCCGAGGGCCGCGGAACAAACGCTCAGCGACCGAATCACAATGGCCCCGGAGGTCGAAGCGCGGCGAATTCGTCGGTAACCCTGAGCTGGGAATCGGTGAACCGGTACAGTGCGGCGGGCCGCCCGCCACTGCGGCCGGATTGAGCGATAGTGCCGGTCTGTGTGATGACTTTTCGCCGGACCAGGACTCGCTGCAGATTCGTCGCGTCGACCTGGTACCCGAGCGCCGCGCCGTATATATCGCGGAGCGCAGAGAGTGCGAATTCTTTTGGTGCTAAAGCGAATCCGATGTTGGTGTAGGACAACTTGGCGACCAGCCTGGTACGGGCGTGGGCCACCATGGGGCCGTGGTCGAACGCCATCGTTGGTAGGGAATTCACCGGGTGCCAGCGCGTGTCTGGCGGCAGTTCGGGGGTGGCGGGGGAGGGCACCAGACCCAGGAAGGTCGATGCGATCATCCGGGTACCGGGTAACCGGTTGGGGTCGGAGAACACCGCAAGCTGTTCCAAGTGGGCGAGTTCGCGTAGATCAACTTTTTCGGCGAGTTGGCGACGAACCGACGTGATCATGTCCTCGTCGTTGCGCAGGCGTCCACCTGGAAGTGACCACGCGCCTTTTTGCGGATCGCGCGCACGTTCCCATAGCAGCACGTTCAGCTGCGGTTTTTCCCTGGTTAACCCTTGTTCAAGCCCTGTCGAAAGCCTGCGAACCTGGAACACGACTGCCAGGACCTCGTGCGCGGTGCTACCATGGGCCATGTTTTCGATTGTAAGTCGAAAACCTCCCCGGTGCGAAAGGAGCCGCCGTGACGGTCTTGACCCGCATGGACACGCTCGCCTCAGAAGTGACCGCCTTGACTGCTTGCATCACTAATTCCCCCACTGGCTACACCGGCGTCGATGGTGACGAACGGTGGGCCGCTGAAGTTCGGCGCCTGGCGCGTCTACGTGGAGCCACTCTGCTGGCGCACAACTACCAGCTACCGGCGATCCAGGACGTCGCCGACCATGTGGGGGATTCGCTGGCGTTGTCTCGGATCGCGGCCGAGGCGCCTGAGGACACCATCGTGTTCTGTGGAGTGCACTTCATGGCCGAGACCGCCAAGATTCTCAGCCCGGACAAGACGGTGCTCATTCCGGATCAGCGGGCCGGCTGCTCACTGGCCGACTCGATTACCCCCGAGGAGCTGCGGGCCTGGAAGGACGAGCACCCCGGCGCCGTCGTCGTCTCCTACGTCAACACCACGGCGGCCGTGAAGGCCCTCACCGACATCTGTTGCACCTCGTCAAACGCGGTCGAGGTGGTTGCGTCGATCGACCCGGACCGCGACGTGTTGTTCTGCCCGGACCAGTTCCTCGGCGCCCACGTGCGCCGCGTGACCGGCCGCACCAACCTGCACGTGTGGGCGGGCGAATGCCACGTGCACGCCGGGATCAACGGTGACGAGCTCACCGACCAAGCCCGGACGAACCCCGATGCCGAACTTTTCGTTCACCCCGAGTGTGGCTGCGCCACCTCCGCGCTCTACCTCGCCGGCGAAGGCGCCTTCCCGCCCGAGCGAGTGAAGATCTTGTCCACCGGCGGCATGCTTGACGCCGCGCACCATACGCGCGCCCGCAAGGTTCTGGTCGCGACCGAGGTCGGCATGTTGCACCAGCTGCGCCGGGCCGCGCCCGACGTCGATTTCCAAGCGGTCAACGATCGCGCGTCGTGCAAGTACATGAAGATGATCACCCCCGCGGCCCTGTTGCGCTGCCTGGTGGAGGGCGCTGACGAGGTCCATGTCGACCCGGACATCGCGGCCGCGGGACGGCGCAGCGTGCAGCGGATGATCGAAATCGGGCAACCCGGCGGTGGCGAATGACGGCCGGTCCCGCGTGGCGGGATACGGCCGACGTCATTGTGGTCGGCACGGGCGTCGCCGGATTGGCTGCCGCACTGGCCGCCCACCGCGCCGGCCGCAGGGTTGTCGTACTCAGCAAGGCGGCCAAGGCCCGAGCGGTGACCGCGACCCATTACGCACAAGGCGGCATCGCGGTGGTGTTGCCTGATAACGATGATTCGGTCGAAGCCCATGTCGCCGACACCCTGGCCGCGGGCGCGGGCTTGTGTGATCCGGATGCGGTGTATTCAATCGTCGCCGACGGGTACCGCGCGGTTACCGAATTGGTCGGTGCGGGAGCGCGCTTCGATGAATCGGCCCCGGGCCGTTGGGATTTGACGCGCGAGGGTGGGCATTCGCGGCGACGCATCGTGCACGCCGGCGGCGATGCCACCGGCGCCGAGGTCCAGCGGGCGCTCGACCATGCCGCCGACATGCTCGACATCCGCGCCAGCCACGTGGCCCTGCGAGTGCTCCACGACGGCGTGGCGGTAACCGGGGTAATGGTGGGCAATCGGGACGGTTGCGGCATTATCAGCGCCCCGTCGGTGATCCTGGCCACGGGAGGGCTCGGACACCTCTACGGCGCGACCACCAACCCCGAGGGCTCTACCGGAGATGGCATCGCGTTGGCGCTGTGGGCCGGGGTCGCGGTCAGCGATCTCGAGTTCATCCAGTTCCACCCAACGATGCTCCATTCAACCAGTGCCCGCGGTCGGATCGGCCGTAGGCGACCGCTGATCACTGAGGCCATCCGCGGTGAGGGCGCGAAATTGGTTGACCGGCAAGGCAATTCGATTACCGCCGGAGTCCATCCGATGGGCGACCTGGCGCCGCGCGACATCGTCGCAGGTGCCATAGACGCGCATTTGAAGGCCACCGGCGATCCGTGCGTCTACCTTGACGCGCGGGGCATCGCGGGCTTTGAATCACGGTTCCCGACCGTCACCGCGTCATGCCGGGCCGCCGGCGTCGATCCCGTACGGCAACCCATTCCGGTCGTCCCGGGCGCGCATTACAGCTGCGGAGGCGTCGCCACCGACGTGTACGGCCAGACCGAGCTGCTCGGGCTGTTCGCAGCGGGTGAGGTGGCCCGCACCGGAATGCACGGCGCTAACCGACTGGCTTCCAACAGCCTGCTGGAAGGTTTGGTGGTCGGCGGCCGTGCCGGAAGGGTTGCGGCCACGCATGCGGCAGCGGCGCGGCCTTCGCGGGCGAGCTTGCCGGCGCCATGGCCCGAGCCGATCACCCACCCCGCGCCGGAACGCGATGACCTGCAACGCGCGATGAGTCGGGACGGCTCGGTGGTGCGAGACGCGGAGGGTCTGCACCGGCTGTCGGAAACGCTGAGCGCCGCGCCGGTTCGCACGCTGGCGGGGCGCCGCGATTTCGAAGACGTGGCTTTGGCGGTAGCCGCCCGGGCCGTGACCGCCGCCGCGCTGGCCCGCAACGAAAGCCGGGGATGTCACCGCCGCGCGGAATATTCGTGCGTCGTGCCTGAGCAAGCGCGCAGCAGCGTGGTCCGGCTGGCCGATGATCAAAACGCGGTCGCTGTGGAGGCATTGGCGGCGGTGGGTTGATGGTGCTGTCCGAATGGGAGCTGGCTGCAGTTCAAGACGCCATTCGACATGGTCTCGACGAGGACCTGTGCTACGGGCCGGACGTCACCACGATCTCGACCGTGCCCGCTGGCGTGAAAGCCACCGCGGCGATGGTGACCCGCGAGCCCGGCGTGATCGCCGGAGTGGATATCGCGTTGTTGGTGCTCGATGAGGTGCTCGGTAGCGACGGCTACCAGGTGGTCGACCGGATTGCGGACGGTGCCCGGTTGCAGCCGGGCGAATCCCTGTTGACGGTACGTGCCGAAACGCGCGGCCTGTTGACCGCGGAGCGGACGATGCTGAACCTGGTTTGCCACCTGTCCGGAATCGCCACGGCGACAGCGGCGTGGGTCGACGCGGTGCGTGGTACCAAGGCCAAGATCCGTGACACCCGCAAGACCCTGCCCGGCCTGCGCGCGCTGCAGAAGTATGCGGTGCGCGTCGGCGGGGGCGTCAATCACCGGCTGGGGCTGGGCGACGCCGCTTTGATCAAGGACAACCATGTTGCCGCTGCGGGGTCGGTGGTCGACGCGTTGCGGGCCGTGCGGGCCGCCGCGCCCGATCTGCCGTGCGAGGTCGAAGTGGACTCGTTGGAGCAGTTGGACACTGTGCTGGCCGAAAAGCCTGAGCTAGTGCTGCTGGACAATTTCGCCGTGTGGCAGACGCAAACGGCGGTGCAGCGGCGCGATGCCTGTGCGCCCGCCGTTTTGTTGGAGTCCTCCGGTGGGCTCAGCCTCGATACCGCGGCGACGTACGCCAGTACCGGTGTCGATTACCTCGCTGTGGGTGCGCTGACCCACTCGGCGCGTGTCCTCGATATTGGCTTGGATATGTAGGCCTGGACGATTGAGCAGGGTGTTGAACGCGACGATCTGTACGTGACGACCTGTGCTACCGGTGCAGCCCGATCCAAGCGCCACGCGGATTCTTCAAAAACATCCCGGGCTTGTCGGTGAGTTCGATCGCGGCGCGCACTCGGTTGTGGACAAGCTGGGGGTCTTGGGGATGGCCGTTCCCGGCGTCATGGATGACGCAGACCGATCCGTGTTTGCCGGCGGAGGCCCATAGCGCGATCTCGTCGAGCCGATAGGGCACTCCGGAGTCGAGGATTATCAGGTCTGCGGCTGCCATTTGCTCCACTGTCGGCGTGGGCTCGGGGCGGTAGTCGATGTCTGGGTTGCACCGCCATTTCTCGTCGGATTCGAAGCCGAAATACTTCGCCTCGCCAAGGCAGAGGAACTGAGTGATACGTCCGGTGCCGACGCCGGTTTCGACGATGACCTGGGGTTGCAGCATCCGCTGCAGCGCCCCGACGAACGTGCAAAACTCCACCTCCGGTGACCAGGCGTCCCATGCGGTCCAGCCCCGCGCAGCGTGGGGGGTGAACTCCTGCTCGTCGTGCAGCGCCGGATCAAACTTCGGCCGCGCAAGCGAAGTGAGGACTGATGACAGGTCGTCAGTCACATCGGCATTTTAGCCAACCAATATGCGCGCAACCTACCAGCGCCCAGTGGGTTTCCGGGGGCACCAAATCACGCTCGCCGGTGCGCTCAGGCGATATCGGCGACGAATACTCCCATCCGGCGCAGCTGCGCCCGGGCCATAAATGGCAATCCTGCACCGTCGGCGCCGGCGGGCAGAATTCGGGTGTTGGTGACGTGTACCTTGCCGCGGGTGAATTGCACGTCTGCTTCGCCTGCGGCCAGCACGTTTTTGACCCAGTCGGTCTTCCCGTGGCCCAGTGCGATCGCCAGCACATTGCCTTTGCGGTAAGCGGTCACGATGGTCTGATAAGGCTTTCCGGACTTGCGGCCGCGGTGCTCGATGGTGGCCGTTCCGGGCAGGTAGCGCGCGATCGGCTTCAACGCCGGGTTGATGTATTTGATCTGGAAGCGCTCGAACCATGGCGGGAACAACATCGGAACCCCAGGGGCGTTGTTGGGGTGATCCTTTGCGGACATGGGGCCACCCTACCGGTCGGATATCGACTTGAGCTGCTCTGGGACAATGGTCCACGTGAACACACCTCCTGCGGTGCTGGCCCGCATTGACTTGCGGCGCGCGGATTTGACGGCTGCCCGGTTGCGGGCCGCCCTGCCGCGCGGCGGCGCCGACGTGGAGAGTGTGCTGCCGAAGGTGCGGCCCATCGTGGAGGCGGTCGCTGAGCGAGGGGCCGAAGCCGCATTGGAATTCGGCGCGTCATTCGACGGCGTGCGGCCCACAGCGGTCCGGGTGCCCGAAGCCGCTCTGGACGCCGCGTTGGCCGGGCTGGACCGCGACGTGCGTGACGCGCTGCAGGTGATGATCGAACGAACCCGCGCGGTGCACGCCGATCAGCGCCGCACCGATGTGACGACGACGCTGGGCCCCGGCGCGACGGTCACCGAGCGCTGGGTTCCCGTCGAGCGGGTGGGCCTATACGTGCCCGGGGGCAACGCGGTGTACCCGTCCAGCGTGGTGATGAACGTGGTGCCCGCGCAAGCCGCCGGAGTCACCTCGCTGGTCGTGGCCAGTCCACCACAGGCGCAGTGCCCGGGTCAGTTTCAAGGGCTGCCGCATCCGACGATCCTGGCCGCGGCCCGCCTACTCGGTGTCGACGAGGTTTGGGCCGTTGGCGGAGCGCAGGCGGTCGCGTTGCTGGCCTACGGCGGCACCGATACCGATAGTTCTGAACTCGCGCCGGTCGACATGATCACTGGGCCCGGCAATATCTACGTCACCGCCGCCAAACGGCTGTGCCGCTCCCAGGTTGGCATCGACGCCGAAGCCGGGCCAACCGAGATCGCCATCCTCGCCGACCACACCGCCGACCCGGCGCATGTGGCGGCCGACCTGATCAGTCAGGCCGAACACGACGAAATGGCCGCCAGCGTGCTGGTCACCCCCAGCCCGGAGCTTGCCGACGCCACGGATACCGAACTGTCCGCCCAACTGCAGACCACGGTGCATCGCGACCGGGTGACGGCCGCGCTCTCGGGGCGCCAGTCGGCCACCATCCTCGTTGACGACCTCGATGCCGGAATCAAGGTGGTGAACGCTTATGCCGCCGAGCATTTGGAGATTCAGACCGCCGACGCCGCGCAGGTCGCCGGCCGGATCCGTTCGGCCGGAGCCATTTTCGTCGGTCCATGGTCGCCGGTCAGCCTCGGCGACTACTGTGCCGGTTCCAATCACGTGTTGCCGACCGCGGGCTGCGCCCGGCATTCCAGCGGCCTGTCGGTGCAGACCTTCCTGCGCGGCATCCACGTCGTCGACTACACCGAGGCGGCGCTCAAAGACGTCTCGGGCCACGTGATCACACTGGCCAAGGCCGAAGACCTGCCGGCCCACGGTGAGGCGGTACGGCGGAGGTTCGAGCGATGACCGTACGCCGGCCAACGCTGGACGACCTGCCGCTGCGCGACGACTTGCGCGGCAAATCGCCGTATGGCGCGCCCCAGTTGGCGGTACCGGTGCGGCTCAACACCAATGAGAACCCACACCCACCCACCCAAGCATTGGTCGACGATGTGGTGCGGTCGGTGCGGGAGGCCGCCGCGGATCTGCATCGCTATCCCGACCGAGACGCGGTGGCCCTGCGCGCCGACCTGGCCAGTTACCTCACGGTGCAGACCGGCGCCCAGCTTGGCGTCGAAAATGTTTGGGCTGCAAACGGTTCCAACGAGATCCTGCAGCAGCTGCTGCAGGCATTCGGTGGACCGGGGCGGACCGCGATCGGCTTCGTCCCGTCCTACTCGATGCACCCGATCATCGCCGACGGAACCTACACCGAGTGGCTCGAAACGGTCCGGGCCGACGACTTCAGCCTCGACCTAGAGGTCGCGATCGGTGCTGTCGTTGATCGCCAGCCCGACGTCGTTTTCATCGCCAGCCCCAATAACCCAACCGGGCAAAGTGTTTCGCTGCCAGACCTGCGCAGGTTGCTTGACGTGGTGCCGGGCATCCTGATCGTCGATGAGGCCTACGGTGAATTCTCATCCCAGCCCAGTGCGGTGACATTGATCGAGGAATATCCAACCAGGCTTATCGTCACGCGCACCATGAGCAAGGCGTTCGCCTTCGCCGGCGGCAGGCTCGGATACTTGATCGCTACGCCGGCTTTGGTTGAGGCCATGCTGTTGGTGCGGCTGCCGTATCACCTGTCGTCGGTCACGCAAGCCGCTGCCCGGGCTGCGTTGCGGCATGCCGACGACACACTGGGCAGCGTTGCCGCGCTGATCGCCGAACGTGAACGGGTGACAACGGCGTTGACCGACATGGGTTTTCAGGTCATACCCAGCGATGCCAACTTTGTGCTGTTCGGGCAGTTCGTCGCCGCGCCGGCCGCCTGGCAGCATTATCTGGACAGCGGCGTACTGATTCGCGACGTCGGGATCGCCGGCTACCTGCGTACCACGATCGGACTGGCCGATGAGAACGATGCGTTCCTGAAAGCGAGCGCTCAAATCGCTGCCACCGACTTGGCCCCAGCCACCCCCATAGGAGCACCGTGACAGCCATAGCGACCCGCCACGCGCGCATCGAGCGCCGCACCCGCGAATCCGACATCGTGATCGAGCTCGACCTGGACGGCACCGGACAGGTCGACGTCGACACTGGTGTCCCGTTCTACGACCACATGCTGACCGCGCTGGGCAGCCACGCCAGTTTCGATTTGACGGTGCGCACCAAGGGCGATGTCGAAATCGAAGCGCACCACACCATCGAGGACACCGCGATCGCGCTGGGCACCGCACTGGGCCAGGCCCTGGGCGACAAGAAGGGCATCCGCCGGTTCGGCGACGCTTTTATCCCGATGGACGAGACCCTGGCGCATGCCGCCGTCGACGTATCCGGCCGTCCGTATTGTGTGCACACGGGGGAGCCGGATCACCTGCAGCACACCACCATTGCCGGAAGCTCGGTGCCGTACCACACCGTCATCAACCGGCATGTGTTCGAATCGCTGGCCATGAACGCGCGCATCGCGCTACATGTTCGCGTCCTGTATGGGCGCGACCCGCACCACATCACCGAAGCGCAGTACAAGGCCGTCGCCCGCGCATTGCGTCAGGCCGTCGAGCCCGACCCGCGCGTTTCGGGAGTGCCGTCCACCAAAGGCGTTCTGTGAAATCGGTGGTGGTCCTGGACTACGGTTCGGGCAATCTACGGTCGGCGCAACGTGCGGTGGAGCGCGTCGGCGCCTCAGTTGATGTGACCGCGGAGGCTGACGCAGCATTGGCCGCCGACGGACTCGTGGTGCCCGGCGTCGGTGCGTTTGAGGCGTGCATGACGGGGTTGCGGAAAATCGGTGGGGACCGGATCATCGCCGAGCGGATAGCCGGTGGACGCCCGGTATTGGGGGTCTGCGTCGGCATGCAGATCTTGTTTGCCCGCGGCGTCGAGTTCGGGGTGGAGACAACAGGATGTGGGCAATGGCCCGGTGCCGTGACCCGGTTGCACGCGCCGGTGATCCCACATATGGGCTGGAACGTGGTGCAAGCCGCGCCGGGCAGTGCGCTGTTCAAGGGTTTGGATGCCGACACCCGGTTCTATTTCGTGCACTCCTATGCCGCCCAGCGATGGGAAGGGCCGGCCGAGGCGCTGCTGACCTGGGCCACCCATCAGGTGCCGTTCCTGGCCGCGGTTGAGGACGGGCCGTTGGCCGCCACCCAATTCCACCCGGAGAAGAGCGGGGACGCGGGTGCGGCCATCTTGAGCAATTGGGTTGAGGGGCTGTAGATAGATGCCGTTGATTTTGTTACCCGCTGTCGACGTGGTCGAGGGTCGCGCCGTGCGCCTGGTGCAGGGCAAGGCCGGCAGTGAAACCGAGTACGGCTCAGCGCTTGACGCCGCACTGGGCTGGCAGCGCGACGGCACCGACTGGATCCACCTCGTCGACCTGGACGCCGCATTCGGCCGCGGCTCCAACCGGGAACTCCTGGCCGAAGTGGTGGGCAAGCTCGACGTCGCGGTCGAGCTGTCCGGCGGTATCCGTGACGACGATTCCTTGACCGCTGCGCTGGCCACTGGCTGCGCGCGGGTTAACCTGGGTACGGCCGCATTGGAGAACCCACACTGGTGCGCGAGGGTGATCGCCGAGCACGGCGACAAGGTGGCTGTCGGCTTGGACGTCCAAATCGTCGACGGCGAACACCGATTGCGTGGACGCGGCTGGGAAACCGACGGCGGCGACCTGTGGGACGTGCTGGAACGCCTTGACAGTGAAGGATGTTCGCGGTTCGTCGTCACCGATGTCACCAAGGACGGCACGCTGGGCGGTCCCAACCTCGACCTGCTGGCCGGCGTCGCCGATCGCACCGACGCCCCGGTGATCGCGTCCGGTGGTGTCTCCAGCCTGGATGACCTGCGCGCCATCGCCACCCTCACCGGCCGGGGGATCGAGGGCGCGATCGTGGGCAAGGCCCTGTACGCGGGGAGGTTCACCTTGCCGCAGGCACTGGCAGCGGTGCAAGAGTAGAGCGGCGATGGCTCTGGACGCGCTGGTGGCCCCGCTGGTTGAAAAGGCGTCGGCAATCCTCGACGCCGCCGCCGAGCCGTTTCTCGCGGGCCATCGTGCCGATTCAGCGGTCCCCAAGAAGGGCAACGACTTCGCCACCGAGGTCGACCTTGCGATCGAGCGTCAGGTGGTCGCCGCGCTGGTCGAAGCGACCGGAATCGACGTGCACGGCGAGGAATTCGGCGGCCCGGCCCTCGATTTGCCGTGGGTCTGGGTGTTGGACCCCATCGACGGCACGATCAACTACGCTGCCGGATCGCCGATGGCCGCGATCCTGTTGGGCTTGCTGCACAATGGCGAGCCGGTGGCGGGCCTGACCTGGTTGCCGTTCACCGACGAGCGGTACACCGCCGTAACCGGCGGCCCGCTGATGAAAAACGGTGTAGCGCAGCCCTCGCTGGCTCCGGCCGAGCTGTCCGACACGCTGGTTGCCGCCGGATCTTTCAGCGCGGACTCACGGGGCCGGTTCCCGGGGCGCTATCGGGTTGCGGTGCTGGCGAATCTCAGCCGCGTGTCGTCGCGGTTGCGCATGCACGGTTCCACCGGCATAGATCTCGCCTACGTCGCCGACGGAATCCTCGGTGGTGCAATAAGTTTCGGCAGTCACGTGTGGGACCACGCCGCCGGCGTCGCGCTGGTGCGCGCTGCGGGCGGCGTGGTCACCAACCTGACCGGTGAACCGTGGACCACTGCATCGCGGTCCGCTCTGGCGGCGGCTCCTGGCGTGCACGCCGAGATTATCGAAATCCTGCGCAGCACAGGCGAACCGGAGGACTACTGAGATGTCCCCTCGTAATGGTCTTGCGGTACGAGTGATCCCATGCCTGGACGTTGACGACGGCCGAGTGGTCAAGGGAGTCAATTTCGAGAACCTCCGCGACGCTGGCGATCCCGTAGAACTTGCCGCCGTCTATGACGCCGAGGGCGCCGACGAACTGACGTTTCTCGACGTGACCGCGTCGTCCTCGGGCCGGGCCACCATGCTGGAGGTGGTGCGCCGCACCGCCGAGCAGGTGTTCATTCCGTTGACGGTTGGCGGCGGGGTGCGCACCGTGGCCGACGTCGACATGTTGCTGCGCGCGGGGGCCGACAAGGTCTCGATCAACACCGCGGCCATTGCCCGCCCCGAGTTGCTGGCCGAGATGGCAAGGCAGTTCGGGTCGCAATGCATTGTGTTGTCCGTCGATGCCCGTACGGTGCCCGTCGGCTCCGCACCGACACCGTCAGGCTGGGAGGTCACCACCCACGGCGGCCGTCGGGGCACCGGTATCGACGCGGTCGAATGGGCCGCCCGCGGCGCCGCGCTCGGAGTGGGGGAGATCCTGTTGAACTCGATGGATGCCGACGGCACCAAAGCCGGTTTCGACCTGGAGATGCTGCGCGCGGTACGCGCCGCGGTGACGGTTCCGGTAATCGCCAGCGGCGGAGCCGGGGCAGTAGAGCACTTTGCGCCGGCGGTTGTGGCGGGAGCCGACGCGGTATTGGCGGCCAGCGTCTTTCACTTCCGGGAACTGACGATCGGGCAGGTGAAGGCGGCCTTGGCCGCGCAACAGATCACAGTGCGGACCACACGTCGATGACGCTGCACCCAGAGATTGCGGCGCGGTTGAAGCGCAACGCCGAAGGATTGGTTACCGCCGTCGTTCAGGAGCATGGCAGTGGCGATGTGCTGATGGTCGCATGGATGGACGACGAGGCATTGGCTCGCACGCTGGAAACCCGTGAGGCTACCTATTTTTCCCGCTCGCGCGGCGAACAGTGGGTCAAAGGCGCTACGTCGGGCCACACCCAGCATGTCCACTCCGTGCGATTGGACTGCGATGGGGACGCGGTCCTGTTGACGGTCGACCAGATCGGCGGAGCCTGCCACACCGGTGACCACAGTTGCTTCGACGCCGTCGTGCTGCTCGAACCCGAGGATTGATTATCGCGGAGCGACATCCAAGCCGTTGGCCGCGGCTAGCGCCGCTCGGGTCCATTCGCGGCGAACAACGGCCGGTTCGATGCGGTCGCGGCGAATGATCTCCACATCGATGGCCCCGCCGGCTGTGACCTCGGCCGGCACCCGGAAGGAGAAGACCCGTGTGTCGGTGGCGATGGCGAGGATGGCATCGGTATCGGCAAAATCGTTGGCGCGCATCACGTTCTCGGCCCATCTGGCAGGTAACAGGCCGCCGAAGTTCGTTACGTAAACCACCCAGAGCCGGATGCCGCGCTCGTTATAGAGCTTGCTGAGGGCCCGGTCGATGATGTTGCGCTCGCCTGCGGTCAAGACTCTCGAGTGATCGGTGAGCTGGTCGGACAGCCGCAGTGTTGGCGTGGGGGCAGCGCTACTGCTTGGTGGTTCCGTCGACGGTGACGGGCTACTGTCGGCAGGCTCGCTAGGGTGGCCGCGCAACACCTGGACCCCGAGAACAATCGCTACGGCGACCAGCACGACGGTGGCGAGTGCAACGAACACGGACGCCGGCGCCCGCCGGTACCAGCTCGCATTGGGCGTTGTGGTTGGCGGCGGTGCGATCAGTTGCCTAGGGCCGTCGATGAAGGCCGCATCGTCCTGCCCGTTGTCGGTGTCACTGGGTTGGGCGCCGAGCGCGGCGGCGAAATCCGCGCAAGTCGGATATCGGTCGTCGGGATTCTTGGCGAGTGCTCGGGCAATGACGGCGTCGAGGTGGGCCAATTCCGGGCGTCGCTGACTGATCGGCGGCGGTGGCGCGGACAAATGCTGGGTGATGACCACGGCTGGGTTGGAATGCTGAAACGGGGCAGACCCGGTCAGCAGCTGAAACGCGGTGCAGCCGAGCGCGTACTGGTCGGCTCGCCCATCGAGGTCCGCACCCTGCAGTTGCTCGGGCGCACAGTACGCGGTGGTCCCCATCAGCATGTTGGTTGCGGTCAGCCCACTGATCTCACCCAGCTGGCGCGCGATGCCGAAATCGGCGAGCAGTATCCGTCGTCGCGGGTTGGGTTCGCCCAGCAGGATGTTGGCGGGTTTGACGTCACGATGCAGCAACCCGCGGGAATGCGCGTAGTCGAGCGCGTCGGCAATAGCCGCAACTATCTCGACGACGTCCGCTCGTGGCATTCCGGACGGGTACTGGCTGCGCAGCAATCTGGCGGCGTCGGTCCCCTCGACATAGTCCATCGAGATCCACAGTTGCCCTTGGTACTCGCCGCGGTCGTGGATGCCCACGATGTGCTCGTTGTACAAGCTCGCCGCTAGGTCGGCTTCCCGGTTGAAGCGTTGGCGAAATTCGAGGTCGGCGGTGAACTCACCGGGCAAGATTTTTAGAGCATCGCGCCGGGGCAACCGCGGATGCTGAGCCAGATACACCTCACCCATACCGCCGCCGCCCAATCGCTCCACGATGGTGTATCCGGCGAACACCTGTCCTTCCTTCAGGCCTGCTCTGGGGCCATCGCTTCGTGACATGTGAGCATGCTACTGAGGCCAGCAAACGCTGATCGTGCCGAGGGCGATGGAAGCGCTGGTACAATTGAGCCCTGATGTGCTGGTAGGCGTAATCGGTTGTGGTCCAGCGTGATTCGTAGGCGCTGGGCTAATTCGGCGGTGATTCGATAAGCTTGGCGGTCTTGCGTCGATTCCCGAATCATGCTGCACCACAGCATTTTTACTGGCACTATTGTCGGCTTGGGATTGATCCGAGAGGAAGCATCGAGTGTCTCGCCGCTGGCCCTGTCGGACGTCACACCCAAGGTTGTCCTGGACCTTCGCGGTGCCGTTGCTGGCCCTGGTCGCACTGGCACTAACCTGGGGCAAGGAGATTGGGCCGGCGATCGGTCTGATCGAGGCGGTGTTGCTCGCCGGTGCGGTTCTGGCCGCGGTCCACCACGCCGAGGTGGTCGCGCTCCGGGTTGGCGAGCCATTCGGGTCGCTGGTGCTTGCCGTCGCAGTGACCGTCATCGAGGTCGCCCTGATCGTCACGCTCATGGCGTCCGGCGGGCACGAAGCCTCGACGCTTGCGCGAGACACCGTGTTCGCCGCGGTCATGATCACCAGCAACGGGATTGTCGGGTTGTCGTTGGTTCTTGGTTCCCTGCGCTACGGCGTCACGTTGTTTAACCCCCACGGCAGTGGCGCCGCGTTGGCCACGGTCACCACGTTGGCGACGCTGAGCCTGGTACTGCCCACGTTCACCACCAGTAAGCCGGGCCCGACGTTTTCACCAGGTCAGCTCGTCTTCGCCGCCATCGCATCACTAGGTCTGTATTTGCTGTTTGTGTTCACCCAAACTGTGCGGCATCGCGATTATTTCCTGCCGGTTGCGCATCAGGGCTCGACCGAAGATGACGGCCATGCGGAGCCGCCGAGTATCCCGGTGGCACTGGCGAGCCAAGGGTTGCTGCTTGTCGCGCTGGTTGCGGTGGTGGGTCTGGCGAAAGTGGAGTCGCCCATCATCGAGCGGGCGGTGTCCGCGGTTGGATTTCCGCAGTCGTTTGTCGGTGTGGTGATCGCCACGCTGGTACTACTCCCGGAGACACTCGCTGCGGCGCGCGCAGCGCGGCAGGGCCGTGTCCAGATCAGCATCAACCTGGCTTACGGCTCCGCGCTGGCCAGCATTGGGTTGACCATCCCGACCATCGCGTTCGTGTCGCTATGGCTCAGCGGTCCGCTGCTGCTCGGTCTGGGTTCGACGCAGTTGGTGCTGCTGGCGCTGACGGTGGTGGTCAGCGTGCTGACCGTGGTGCCGGGCCGAGCCACGCGTCTGCAGGGTGAGCTGCATTTGGTGTTGCTGGCCGCGTATATGTTTCTCGCGGTCGTCCCGTAGGACTGGTTAGCGCGAGCAGACGCAAAAGCCCCCGAAAACGGCGGTTTTCGGGGGCTTTTGCGTCTGCTCGCGCTAACGGCGGGCGCGCAGCGTCGCCAACGCCTTGTCGGCGTGGGTGTCCATGCTGAATTCGCTGGAGATCACGTCGAGCACCTTTCGGTCAGTGTCGATGACGAACGTCGTGCGTTTGACCGGCATCAGTTTGCCCAGCAGACCCCGTTTGACGCCGAACTGCGTGGCGACCGTGCCTTCGGTGTCGGAGAGCAGCGGGTAGTCGAAACGCTCCTTGTCGGCGAACCTTGCCTGCTTTTGGACGGGATCGGCGCTGATGCCGACCCGGCTGGCTCCAACTGCGGCGAACTCTTGCGCCAAGTCGCGGAAATGGCAGGCTTCCTTGGTGCAACCGGGGGTCATCGCCGCCGGGTAAAAGAACAGCACCACGGGCCCGTCGGAAAGCAGGCCGCTGAGTTTACGAGGTGTGCCCGTCTGATCCGGAAGCTCAAAGTCGGCCACGGTGTCACCAGTCTTCATGGCCATCAGGCTACGCGTGCTGCAGCCGAGCGTAACCGCACGGCGAAATCGCGGGTTGAAAGTCGCTGTGGCGTTACGTTCGCGGGTTGGCAGGCGCTGATCGGCCCGTCTGGGAGGATGGTTCGATGCACGCCAACCTCGCAGCCACGACCACGCGGGAGGATTTTCGGGTGCTTGCGGCCGAGCACCGGGTAGTTCCCGTCACTCGCAAGGTCTTGGCCGATAGTGAGACTCCGCTGTCGGCGTACCGCAAGCTCGCTGCCAACCGCCCGGGGACTTTCCTGCTTGAGTCGGCCGAGACTGGCCGCTCGTGGTCGCGGTGGTCGTTTATCGGCGCAGGAGCCCCGACCTCGTTGACGGTGCGTGACGGACAAGCGATGTGGTTGGGTGCGGTGCCGCAGGATGCTCCCACCGGCGGGGACCCGCTGGACGCGCTGCGCGCAACCTTGGAATTGCTGGCCACCGCACCGATCCCGGGGCTGCCGCCGCTGTCGGGCGGGATGGTCGGCTTCTTCGCCTACGACATGGTGCGGCGGCTCGAACGTTTGCCCGAACTGGCCGTCGATGACCTACACCTGCCGGACATGCTGCTGCTGCTGGCCACCGATATCGCCGCGGTGGACCACCACGAGGGCACCATTACCCTCATTGCCAACGCCGTGAACTGGAATGGCACCGATGAGCGGGTCGACTGGGCCTACGACGACGCGATCGCACGGCTGGACGTGATGACCGCGGCGCTCGGCCAGCCGTTGCCGTCGGCCGTGGCCACGTTCGCCAAGCCGGAACCACAGCACCGCGCCCAGCGCACGGTCGAGGAATACGGCAAGATCGTCGATTACCTGGTGGAGCAGATCGCAGCGGGCGAGGCCTTCCAGGTGGTGCCCTCGCAGCGCTTCGAGATGGACACCGACGTCGATCCCATCGACGTCTACCGAGTGCTGCGGATGACCAATCCGAGCCCGTATATGTATCTGGTTCAAGTGCCGAATAGCGATGACGCCGTTGACTTTTCAATCGTAGGGTCCAGTCCGGAGGCACTGGTCACCGTCCAAGACGGTCGGGCGACGACGCATCCGATCGCCGGCACCCGGTGGCGGGGGCAAAGCGAGGATGAAGATCAGCTACTGGAAAAGGAGCTGCTGGCGGACGACAAAGAACTTGCCGAGCACCTGATGCTGGTCGACCTCGGCCGCAACGACCTCGGCCGCGTCTGCACGCCGGGAACGGTCCGCGTCGAGAACTACAGCCATATCGAACGCTATAGCCACGTGATGCACCTGGTGTCCACGGTGACCGGATTGCTCAGTGAGGGCCGCACCGCACTGGACGCGGTGACCGCGTGCTTTCCGGCCGGCACCCTGTCGGGCGCGCCGAAGGTGCGCGCCATGGAGCTGATCGAAGAGGTCGAGAAGACGCGCCGGGGTCTGTACGGCGGCGTGGTTGGTTACCTCGACTTCGCCGGCAACGCCGACTTCGCCATCGCCATCCGCACCGCGCTGATGCGTAACGGTACGGCCTATGTCCAGGCCGGCGGGGGGGTCGTGGCCGACTCCAATGGGCCCTACGAATACAACGAGGCAAGAAACAAGGCGCGCGCGGTGCTGAATGCCATCGCGGCGGCGGAAACGCTGGCCGCTCCCGATGCGAGCAGCTGTGGCTGATACCCGACCCGACCGCAGCCGGCTGACGATCGGGATAGCCCAGTTGCTGCTGGTGGTTGCCGCCGGGGCGTTGTGGGCGGCGTCGCGGCTGCCGTGGGTTGTGATCAGGTCTTTCGACGGACTGGGCCCGCCGAAGGCGGTGACCCTGGCAGGCGCAATGTGGTCGACCGCGCTGGTGCCGTTGGCGCTGGTGATGCTGGCCGCCGCGGTCGCGGCGCTCGCGGTGCGCGGCTGGCCGCTGCGGGCGTTGGCAGCGTTGCTGGTGGCTGCGAGCTTTGCGGTCGGGTATCTCGGCATCAGTCTGTGGGCGATCCCGGATGTGGCCGTGCGCGCAGCCGACCTCACGCACGTTCCGGTGGTGACGTTGGTGGGCAGCGAGCGGCACTACTGGGGTGCGGTGGCCGGGGTAGCGGCGGCGGTGTGCGCCTTGACCGCGGCCGTTTTGTTGCTGCGCTCGGCTTCGAATGCGGGGGCGGCTCGTGAGGGCACTGCGAGATATGCATCGCCGGCGGCACGCCGATCGGTGGCTCACCGCAACGAGGCGACGCCGAGCACCAAAGATGCCGTCTCCGGCATGTCGGAACGGATGATTTGGGATGCTCTTGACGAGGGGCGCGACCCGACCGAGGGGCCGCGCGGGTCGGACACCGAGGGTCGGTGACGGACCGCACGCTCACGGTCGCTACCCTTCATGAACGTCGTCGAAATCGACGTGCCGAGCCTCGGTCACGATGGGAAGGGAAACAGCACGCATGAGTCCGGCAAACGTGCTTGACTCCATCCTCGAGGGAGTCCGGGCCGACGTTGCCGCGCGCGAAGCTGTCGTGAGCCTCCCGGAGATCAAGGCTGCCGCCGCGGCGGCGCCACCACCCTTGGACGTGATGGCTGCGCTTCGTGAACCCGGCATCGGAGTCATCGCCGAAGTCAAGCGCGCCAGCCCGTCGGCAGGCGCGCTAGCGCCCATCGCCGACCCGGCAAAGCTGGCTCAGGCCTACGAGGATGGCGGCGCCCGGATCATCAGTGTTCTGACCGAGGAGCGGCGTTTTAACGGCTCGCTCGACGATCTGGACGCGGTACGCGCCGCGGTCTCTATTCCGGTGTTGCGCAAAGACTTTGTGGTGCAGCCATATCAGATCCATGAGGCTCGTGCGCACGGCGCTGACATGTTGTTGCTCATCGTTGCGGCGTTGGACCAGTCGGCGTTGGTGTCGATGCTGGACCGCACCGAATCGCTTGGCATGACTGCGCTCGTCGAGGTGCACACCGAAGAAGAAGCTGACCGGGCATTGAAGGCCGGGGCCAACGTAATCGGTGTCAATGCCCGCGATCTCACGACACTTGAGGTCGATCGGGATTGCTTCGCTCGCATCGCTCCGGGGCTGCCCAGCAACGTGATCAGGATCGCCGAATCCGGTGTGCGTGGCACCGGCGATCTGTTGGCGTACGCCGGTGCGGGCGCTGACGCTGTGCTGGTCGGTGAAGGTCTTGTCAAAAGTGGTGACCCGCGTGCGGCTGTTGCCGATCTGGTCACCGCGGGCACGCATCCGTCCTGTCCAAAACCGGCTCGCTAGCCCTCGATGAGCCACCGATGAGCCGCGTGTGCATTGAGCATTGCTGATGGCAGATCTATCCGGCCCGGATCTTCCGCGAACGAGTGCTGCCATCGCCGAACGGACCAGCCACGATCCTGATTCGGGCGGGCATTTCGGCGTTTACGGCGGCCGCTACATTCCCGAGGCCCTGATGGCGGTGATCGAGGAGGTCACCGTCGCCTACGAAAAGGAACGTGTCAACCAGGATTTCCTGGATACCCTCGACAAGTTGCAGACGCATTATGCCGGCCGGCCATCGCCACTGTACGAGACAACTCGGCTTGGCGCGCACGCTGGCTCGGCGCGGATCTTCCTCAAGCGAGAAGACCTGAACCACACCGGATCTCACAAGATCAACAACGTCCTGGGTCAGGCATTGCTAGCTCGTCGGATGGGTAAGACCCGGGTGATTGCCGAGACCGGCGCCGGCCAACACGGGGTCGCCACCGCCACCGCGTGCGCGCTGCTCGGCCTGGACTGTGTGATCTACATGGGCGCGGTCGACACCGCGCGCCAGGCGCTAAACGTGGCGCGGATGCAACTGCTCGGCGCCGAGGTCGTCTCGGTTGAGACGGGCTCGCAAACACTCAAAGATGCCATCAATGAGGCGTTCCGCGATTGGGTCACCAACGCCGAGAACACGTACTACTGCTTTGGCACCGCCGCGGGACCGCATCCGTTCCCGACGATGGTTCGCGATTTCCAGCGGATCATCGGCATGGAGACACGGGTGCAGATCCGGCAGCAGGCGGGCAGGTTGCCCGACGCCGTCGTCGCCTGCGTCGGTGGCGGATCCAACGCGATCGGAATCTTTCACGCGTTCCTCGACGATCCCGGCGTGCGACTGGTCGGATTCGAAGCGGCCGGCGATGGGGTCGAAACCGGCCGCCACGCGGCAACATTCACCGGAGGTTCACCCGGCGCCTTCCAAGGTTCGTTCTCGTACTTGCTGCAAGACGAAGACGGCCAGACCATCGAATCCCATTCGATCTCAGCGGGTTTAGATTACCCGGGCGTGGGCCCGGAACACGCGTGGCTCAAAGAGACCGGGCGTGTTGACTACCAGCCGATCACCGACTCCGAGGCGATGGAAGCGTTCGGCCTGCTGTGTCGTGCCGAAGGCATCATCCCCGCCATCGAATCCGCACATGCGGTGGCCGGAGCCCTCAAGCTGGGTGTCGAATTGGGGAGGGGCGCCATCATTGTGGTGAACTTGTCGGGTCGCGGTGACAAGGACGTCGAGACGGCCGCCAAGTGGTTCGGCCTGCTGAAGTCCGATTCGGATGATCGATGATGACCGTGGAACAGAGCGAAGCGAGCAAGCTGGCACCGGTTTTCGATTCGTGTCGGGCGGACCATCGCGCCGCGCTGATTGGTTATCTACCCACGGGTTACCCCGACGTGCGCACGTCCGTGGAAGCGATGCTGGTGTTGGTCGAATCCGGTTGCGACATAGTCGAAGTCGGCGTCCCGTATTCCGACCCAGGAATGGACGGTCCCACCATCCAGAGGGCTACCGAGGCTGCACTGAGCGGGGGAGTCCGGGTGCGGGATACGTTGGCCGCAGTCGAGTCGATCAGTCTGGCTGGCGGTCGTGCCGTGGTGATGACGTACTGGAATCCGGTGCTGCGTTATGGAATTGATGCGTTCGCGCGGGACTTGGCAGCGGCTGGCGGACACGGCTTGATTACCCCCGATCTCATTCCTGAAGAAGCGCAACAATGGCTGGCGGCTGCCGAGGAGCATCGACTAGATCGCATCTTTCTGGTGGCGCCGTCGTCGACACCCGAACGTTTGGTGACCACCGTCGAGGCGTCGCGCGGATTCGTTTACGCGGCGTCGACAATGGGGGTTACCGGGGCACGTGATGCGGTGTCGCAGGCCGCACCCGAGTTGGTGGCCAGGGTGAAGGCAGTTTCTGATATAGCCGTTGGCGTAGGCCTGGGTGTGCGGTCGGGAGAGCAGGCCGCGCAGATCGGTAGCTATGCCGACGGCGTCATCGTCGGTTCCGCGTTGGTATCAGCGTTGGGCGACGGTTTACCTAGGTTGCGCGCACTCACCGAGGAGCTTGCTGCCGGCGTGCGCCGGAGGATGTCTTTATGACGACGACTTGGCTTGCGTATTTTCCCAGCCCGCCCCGGGGGGTCTGGCACCTCGGGCCGCTGCCCATTCGCGCCTATGCGTTTTTCATCATCACCGGCATCGTGGTTGCTCTGCTGATCGGTGATCGACGCTTTGCCGCCCGAGGCGGTGAGCGGGGAGTGACCTATGACATTGCGTTGTGGGCGGTGCCGTTCGGTTTGGTCGGTGGCAGGCTCTATCACCTGGCCACCGATTGGCCCACCTATTTCGGCCAGGGTGGCGCCGGGTTGGGCGCCGCCCTGCGAATCTGGGACGGGGGCTTGGGTATCTGGGGCGCGGTAGCCCTCGGAGTCGTCGGAGCGTGGATCGCCTGCCGACGACGCGACATCCCGCTACCGGCCTTTCTGGATGCGATGGCGCCTGGGATCGTGTTGGCACAGGCTATCGGCCGGCTCGGAAACTACTTCAACCAGGAGCTTTACGGCCGGGAGACCACGCTGCCGTGGGGCCTGGAAATCTTCTACCGGCGAGATCCCGCGGGATTCGTCGACGTGCATTCGCTTGACGGCGTCTCCACGGGGCAGGTCGCGCTCGTCGTGCAGCCGACATTCCTCTACGAATTGCTGTGGAATGTCCTGGTATTCGCCGCATTGCTCTACATCGATCGCCGCTTCACGATCGGTCACGGCAGGCTGTTCGGGCTCTACGTGGCCCTCTACTGCGTCGGCCGATTCTGTGTCGAGTTGCTACGTGACGACACCGCAACACACATCGCCGGCATCCGGATCAACTCGTTCACATCGACTTTCGTGTTCATCGGCGCCGTGGTCTATGTCATCTTGGCGCCGAAGGGCCGCGAGGACCCGGCAACCGTGCGCGGTCGTGTTGGTGTTGTCGTCGAATCGGCGGAGCCCGAGCCGACGCCAGAACTCGCAGATGTTGCGACGGCTTCCGCCGCGACCGCCGCGGCGCCCGTTATCCCGGGCGAAGACGGCGAATCAGTCGATTCGGCTGAGACCGTGCAAGCGGCCGAAGTGGCCGAGGCCGAAACCGCCAAGGCCGAAGTTACCGAGCCTGAAGCCGAGTCGGAGGCCGAGGAGGCCGAGGAGCCCGAAGTCACCGAGCCTGAAGCCGAGTCGGAGCCCGAGGAGGCTGAGGAGCCCGAGGAGCCCGAAGTCACCGAGCCTGAAGCCGAGTCGGAGCCCGAGGAGCCCGAGGAGCCCGAGGAGGCCGAGGAGGCCGAGGAGCCCGAGGAGGCCGAGGAGCCCGAAGTCACCGAGCCTGAAGCCGAGTCGGAGCCCGAGGAGGCTGAGGAGCCCGAGGAGGCCGAGGAGCCCGAGGAGCCCGAGGTCGAAGTTGAGGAGGCCGCGGACGAGCCCGAAACGGAAGAGCCCGAAGCGGAAGAGCCTGACGCGCTAGACACGGACGTCGTCGAGGAAGCTGAGCTAGAGCCCGAGGCAGATACCGAGCAGGCCGCGGCAGCCCCTGACGACACCAAGCCGACGTCGAGCGCGCCTGCGGAGGAGCCTGCTGGCTCAACGCGACAGGGTTGGAGAGCCCGGCTGAGGAACTTCAGGCAGCGGTCGGGCAGGTAGCGGCTTCGGCGGTTGCCCGGCAAATCTGGCATGCTGAAATCGTGACTGACCAGCCGTGGGGCAATGCTGCAGATTCCGGCTCGCCATCACCGCCGCCATTTCCCCCGCAGTATCCGTCATATCCGCAATATGCGGCGCCCGGCAATTACTTCGACCCGTCGGCACCGTTTGGTCGCCATCCCGTCACCGGCCAACCGTATTCGGACAAATCCAAGATCATCGCCGGCCTCTTGCAGCTGCTCGGTCTGATTGGCATCGTCGGCATCGGCCGCATCTACACTGGGCACACCGGACTGGGCATCGCGCAATTGCTCGTGGGCTGGCTAACGTGCGGAGTGGGTGCCGTCATCTGGGGCATCATCGACGCGCTGCTGATACTGACCGACCGGGTGAGCGACCCGTGGGGCCGCCCGTTGCGCGATGGAACCTAAGCGGGCTTCCCGGATGTCGGGGGATTGTGGTCGCGACGGCCATCGTCACGCTCGGTACGTCACCGCTGGGTCGGCCGTGCTGCTGGCCGGCGGGCTCGGCTACGTCGGCCTCGTCGATCCCCATGACACGAGTTCGATTTATCCGCAATGTCCGTTCAGGTTGCTCACCGGCTGGAACTGCCCCGCTTGCGGTGGCCTAAGGATGATGCACGATCTGCTGCACGGCGACCTAGCGGCCAGCATCAATGACAATGTCTTCTTGCTCGTCGGCATCCCCGTGCTGGCCGCCTGGGTTTTGCTGCGCCGCCACCGCGGCCAACCCGTGCTGCGGATGCCGGCAATTATCACGGTCGCGGTGTCGATGGTCGCCTGGACGGTGCTGCGTAACCTGCCCGGATTCCCGTTGGTACCGACCGTTCTGACCGGGTAGCCGCTCCAAGCTCAGTTGCCGAAGCCCCCGAGCGGAGACGGCGCCGGGCCTGGCCCCCGCGGAGTTCCACCCAGGCTGTTGGCGGCAAAAGCTGCGCCTTGGTCGATCATCGCCCCGTCGTCTGCGTACGCGTTGTGCGCGGCAAAATTCATCCCTTGAGAGCACACCGGGTCCTCGGCGGCACACACCTTGATGGTCTTCGCCTGATACATGGGACCAATAGCGACTGGCGGCTGGCCGAGGAATTCCATCGCCCGGACATTGGGCATTCCGAAAAGAACGACCGAGGACACGTGTTCAGCCACCTCGGGCGCCAGCGGTTTGGGTACGGTCGCGGGATCGACCCCGTCCGGAACGGCAGCGGAAGTGACGAAGCCCATGACGGCCGCACCCTGCGAATAGCCGCCGAGCACCATCTGCGTCTTGGGACAACTGCCGGCCATGGAAACCACGTGAGCGCCCGCGTCCCTAATACCGTCGACGCCAGTGGCCCACTCCTCGCTGGCTGGGTAGTTGACCGGATACACCCCCAACGACCTTGCACCAATGCGCGGGCGCAGGGAGTCGATGAATGCCTGCCCGGTCGGGCCAACGCCAGGAGGCTCACCCGTCCCGCGGGCAAACACCACCTCCACATCGGGGCACGGCTCGGCGGATGCGGACGGGATTGCGGGGACCGGAAGAACCGAAGCGCTGAGGCCCCACGCTGCGGCTGCTGCAGGACCAAATAAGGGAGCAAGCTGACGTGCGATCATGTCGCACTATGTAACCATGCAAGTGCTGGCCCAAACCAGGAGATTTGCACATCTGCTGTGGTTTGCGTCGCATGGAGGCTCTCGTTGGTGGAACCGAGCACGTCCATACGGGGCATATTCCCGGATGCGTTCGCAGCGCAAGCTTTTCGTCGATCTTGAGTTCGTGTACACGAACGCTAATTGCGCCGGTACGGGCGAGGCGCACCGCAGGCAGATAAGCCCGACTATGCTTTGTCGTCGTGACTAGACGCGGAAAGATCGTCTGCACTCTCGGGCCGGCCACCCGAAAGGATGACCTGGTCAGGGCGCTCGTCGAAGCCGGAATGGACGTCGCCCGAATGAACTTCAGCCACGGCAACTACGAGGACCACAAGGCCGCCTACGAGCGCGTCCGCACAGCATCAGATGCCACCGGGCGCGCGGTCGGTGTGCTCGCCGATTTGCAGGGCCCGAAAATCAGGCTGGGCCGCTTCGCCACCGGGCCTACCTATTGGGCTGACGGTGAAACGGTTCGAATCACCGTTTGCGACTGCCCAGGCAGCCACGACCGCGTGTCCACCACCTATAAGAGGCTAGCCAGCGACGCGGTTGCCGGTGACCGAGTTCTGGTCGACGACGGAAAGATCGGATTGGTGGTCGACGCCGTCGACGGCGACGACGTGGTGTGCACCGTCGTAGAAGGGGGCCCGGTCAGTGACAATAAGGGCATTTCGTTGCCGGGGATGAACGTCACTGCCCCGGCCTTGTCGGACAAGGATGTTGAGGACCTCACGTTCGCGCTGAACCTTGGTGTCGACATGGTGGCGCTTTCGTTCGTGCGCTCGCCGTCGGATGTCGAGCTGGTTCACGAGGTGATGGATCGGATCGGGCGACGGGTACCGGTGATTGCCAAGCTGGAGAAGCCGGAAGCCATCGACAACCTCGAAGCCATCGTGCTGGCGTTTGACGCCGTCATGGTGGCTCGCGGCGACCTGGGTGTTGAACTGCCGCTGGAAGAGGTTCCTCTGGTGCAGAAGCGAGCCATCCAGATGGCCCGGGAAAACGCCAAGCCGGTCATCGTGGCGACCCAGATGCTCGACTCGATGATCGAAAACTCGCGGCCGACCCGGGCCGAAGCCTCCGACGTTGCCAACGCCGTGCTCGACGGCGCCGACGCGCTGATGTTGTCGGGCGAAACCTCGGTGGGCAAATACCCGCTGTTGGCGGTAAAGACAATGTCGCGGATCGTGTGCGCGGTTGAGGAGAATTCGACGGCCGCTCCGCCGTTGACACACGTGCCGCGCACCAAGCGGGGCGTGATCTCCTATGCCGCGCGTGACATCGGCGAGCGGCTCGACGCCAAGGCTCTGGTCGCGTTCACGCAATCCGGCGATACGGTGCGGCGCCTAGCCCGCCTGCATACTCCGCTACCGCTGCTCGCATTCACCGATCTGCCTGAAGTGCGCAGTCAGCTTGCCATGACGTGGGGAACGGAAACCTTCATCGTCCCGCACATGAATACCACCGACGGCATGATCCGCCAGGTCGACAAGTCGCTGCTCGAGCTCGGCCGCTACAAGCGCGGTGACCTGGTGGTAATCGTGGCGGGTGCCCCACCGGGCACAGTGGGCTCGACCAACCTGATCCACGTGCACCGGATCGGGGAGGACGACGTCTAGTTGTCCGATTTTGACGAACTGCTCAAGGTACTAGACCTCAGCCGCGTCGCCGACGATCGGTTTATCGGTTCCCATCCCAGCAAGAACCCGATGCGGACGTTCGGCGGACTGCTCATAGCGCAATCGTTCGTTGCGAGCAGTCGCACGCTGACTCGCCAGGAGCTGCCTCCCAGCGCACTGTCGGTGCATTTCATCAACGGCGGAGATACCGCAAAGGACATCGAGTTCCACGTGGTGCGGCTGCGCGATGAGCGGCGCTTCGCCAATCGGCGCGTCGACGCGATGCAAGACGGCACGCTGTTGTCCTCAGCGATGATCTCGTACATGTCCGGGGGGCCCGGTCTCGAGCATGCTGTCGATCCGCCGGAGGTGGCCGAGCCGCACACCCTGCCGCCGATTGGCGAGTTGTTGCGCGGCTACGAGCAGACCGTCCCGCATTTCGTCAACGCGCTGCAGCCCATCGAATGGCGCTACACCAATGACCCATCGTGGGTAATGCGGGACAAGGGCGATCGGCTTGTCTACAACCGGGTCTGGCTCAAGGCTTTGGGCGCGATGCCCGACGATCCGGTGCTGCATACCGCGACGATGTTGTACTCCTCGGATACCACCGTGCTGGACTCGGTGATCACCACCCACGGGCTTTCGTGGGGCTTCGACCGCATCTTTGCGGCGTCGGCCAACCACTCGGTGTGGTTTCACCGGCAGGTCAATTTCGACGACTGGGTGCTGTATTCGACGTCGTCGCCGGCGGCAGCGGATTCACGCGGACTGGGCACCGGGCACTTCTTCGATCGGTGCGGGCAACTCATCGCCACGGTTGTGCAAGAAGGCGTGCTGAAATATTTCCCTGCGTCTTCCCGATAGAAACCGCGGGACCGTCTTATTTCGGCTCAGCACAGCTGTGATTAGGCGTACCGTTTTTGGGTAGTGGCAAGCTCATCGGGAGGTGAGTGTGAAACAGCCATCGGTCGGCGTCGCGCGAAAGCTTCGCCCGGTTCGTGCGCGCGAACGCGTTGTGGTTCATGTGGATTCGCTCCGTGCGCGCTGCATCGGTGCGCTCGCTGTGTTCTGCGCGGCGTGCTGGCTCATCGTGCTGTTCACCCGCGACTACCGGCATGGTGATTGGCAGGCCGACGGCCGATTAGGTTGGTCGCTCACGGTTTTGGCGGCGGTCGCTTTGATCGCACGCGGCATCTTCCTTGGCCGGCCGGTAACGGCGATGCATGCGACGACGGCCGGCGCATTCCTCATTGTGGGTTTGGGTGCGCACGTGCTGTTCTTCGATTTGCTTGGTGAGGTTCTGATTGCGGGCTCGGGACTGGTGTTGATGTGGCCGACGGCTGCGCATCCGCGGCCCGAAGATCTGCCCCGAGTGTGGGCGTTGATCAACGCCACCAAGGCGGATCCGTTAGCGCCGTTCGCTATGCAAGCGGGCAAGTGCTACCACTTCAGCGCGGACGGCGGCGCTGCCCTGGCGTACCGAACCCGGATGGGGTTCGCGGTGGTCGGTGGGGACCCGATCGGTGCGGAGGCGCAGTTTCGTGAGCTGGTCGCCGACTTCGCCGGCCTGTGCCACATCCACGGCTGGCGCATGGTGGTGGTGGGCTGCAGTGAACGCCGGCTTGGGTTGTGGCTCGACCCGGCGATCGTCGGCCAATCGTTACGAGCGATCCCCATCGGCCGCGACGTCGTTGTTGACGTGGGCAGTTTTGAATTGGTGGGGCGTAAGTTTCGCAATCTGCGTCAGGCAGTGAAGCGTACTCACAACTTCGGCATCACCACCGAGATCGTGGCCGAGCAGGAACTTGACGCTCAGCAGCGGGCGGAGCTGAAAGCAGTGCTGTTGGCATCACCCAAAGGGGCCCGTACCGATCGCGGCTTTTGTATGAACCTGGACGGTGTGCTGGAGGGCCGATATCCCGGGGTGCAGCTGATTATCGCCAGGGATGCATCGGGGCGGGTACAGGGCTTCGACCGATTCACTACGGCAGGCGGCGGCAGCGACTTCTCCCTTGATGTGCCGTGGCGTCGTCGCGGGGCTCCCAACGGGATCGACGAACGGCTCAGCGTCGACATGATCGCTGCGGCTAGAGACCAGGGAGCACAACGGGTATCGCTAGCGTTCGCGGCGTTTCCCGAAATCTTCGACGGAAACCAGCGTGGCCGGCTGCAGCGCGTGTGCTACGTATTGATCCATGTCCTCGACCCGTTGATCGCCCTCGAGTCGTTGTACCGATATGTGCGCAAGTTTCACGCGATGGATGCACGCCGTTACGCGTTGGTTTCGTTGACCCAGGTCGTTCCGTTGGTGTTCGTGTTGCTGTCGCTGGAGTTCATGCCGCGCCGCCGACATCTGTGATCTTTAGTTCGGCGCAGCGAATGTCTTTGGGCAAGTGGTGGGTAGCTACCACCACCGTTTTGGCGGCGGGTATCAAACCGGAATTCTCGGCCAACAGATGACGGAGCACGATGTCGGCGTCGGACGCGTCGAGGTGTTCGGTTGGTTCGTCAAGCAGCAGGATCTGGGCAGGTGAAAGCACCGCCCGCACCAGCAACAATCGCCTGCGCTGGCCGGCCGAGACCGCCTCGGCGCCACCGGTCAACACCGTCGATAGACCTTCGGACAGACTGGCCAGCCATTCGCCGAGGCCGACGGCGTCCAGGGCGGCCGTGAGCTCGTCATCTGCGCAATCGCCGCGGGCGACGAGCAAGTTGTCCCTGACGGTGGTAGCGAAAATATGGGCGTCCTCAGCGAAAAAGGTTACGGCGTTCCGCAATTCAGCTTCGTCGAAGTCGGTCAGGTCGGTTCCGTCCAGCGCCAGCTGCCCGTGTACCGGCGGTAACAAGCCGGCCAGCGTCATCAGCAGCGTTGTCTTTCCGGAGCCGCTGGCGCCGGTGACGGCCAACCGCGCGCCCGGCGCTAGATCGATAGTTGCGCGGTGTGACTGTGATGCCGAGTGACCGAAGCACACATCGGCGGATAACCGGCCCGTGACTGCAGGCCCTGAGGGTCCTTTCGCGGTTTCCGCATTGGCGTCCGGAGGAGCCAACTCCAGCAGGCGCCGGGCAGCGATCCGTGATCGGGTCAGTTGGACGGCCGCCGCCGGCAGATTGCTCGTCGCCTCAAAGGCGGAGAGCGGCAACAACATCAGGACCGCCAGCGTCGTTGGCGCGACCGTGGGCGCCATGGCGACCCCGGCCACCACCGCGCCGAGCACGCTAATCCCGATGGCCGCGGTGGGAACGGCTGCGGCGATAGCCGCGGGTTTCGCCGCAGCATCGAGCGCTTCACCCCAGGCACGTTGTCGACGTTGCGATTCGGCGATGACCTCGGGGAGGCGCCCAGCGACACGAAGTTCGGGTGCGTGTTCGAGTGCGAGTATCGCCGCAGTGTCGCGCTCGGAATGATGTTGGCTGGCAAGCGCTTCCTGCTTCGCGGCGGCGGAGGCGGCAAGGTGGGGCGCGATAACCCCAGCTATGAGTAGACAAATCGCCAGTACCCCGGCGGCCGGCGGCGAGATGATCCCGACAACCGCTGTCGCTGTCGCCGCGAGCACGGCAGCGACACCAATCGGAACCACGGCGCGCACCAGCACGTCAGCCAATGCATCAACGTCGGCGCCGACTCGTGCCACCAAGTCACCGCTGTGGAATCGGACAGCGGTGGCTGCCGGCCCGGTTGCCAGCCGGTGATAGATCCGCGAGCGGGCCGTGCTGGCCGCGAGCAATGCCGTGTCGTGGGTGGCCAATCGCTCGCAGTAGTGCAGCACCCCACGCGAAATCGCGAAGGTCCGCACCGCCACGACCGCGACCGTCAGGTCGAGTACCGGTGGCATCTGCCAGGCGCGGGTGATCAGCCACGCCGAAATGCCGGCCAGGGCCAGGGCGCTGCCCAGCGACAGCACGCCAAGTGCCATGGCGGCCAGTACCCGGGACAGCCGGGGACGTAGTAGTTGCAGGGCCGCGAGGGCCGCGGCGCGTTGGCGGCGACCCGCTGCGCCCGGCTTCGCCGCGCTTGCAATCGCCGCGGCGGGATCAGACCGGCGCATAGCCCACCTGGCTCTCGGCGGTGACGTCGATGACCTTGTCACCGATACTGACGACTCGTTCGCGATGGGCGACGACCACCACGGTCGCGCCGGCGCGGGCGCGCTCCACGATGGCGCGCAGCACTCGGTCCTCGGTGTGGCTGTCTAGGTGGGCGGTGGGTTCGTCGAGCAACAGCACCGCCGCGCGGGACCCGAACGCTCGGGCCAGGCCGAGCCGTTGTCGTTGCCCCAGCGACAGGCCGGTGCCACCGCGGCCGACCCTGGTATCCAACCCGTCCGGCAGGTCGGCCAGTACGCTGTCGAATCCGGCTGCCGCACAGGCGTCCTCAAGATCGTCAAGATCGCCGAGCAGGCGCAAGTTGTCGCGGACGGTTCCCGGGACCAGCACCGGACGTTGCGACAGCCAGAACAGTTGCGGCCACCAATCGGCGGGTGCCAGCTTGTCGATGTCGACGCCGGCCACGGTGACCCGGCCGGACGATGGAATGGTGAGCCCGGCGATCACCTGCAAGGTGGTGCTCTTGCCTGCGCCGTTTCGCCCGGTCAACACGGTCACCTGACCGGGTTCGATCATCGCGTTTAGATCATCCGGTGCACGGCCGTCTCGGCTTGCGACGCTGAGGTTTTCGAGGCAGATCTGCTCGCCACGCGCCTTGACTGCCCGGTGACCGGCCGTGGCGGTTTTCGGCTCGCCGATGAGCGCGAAGGCCGCCTCAGCCGCGGTTCGACCGTCTTGGGCGGCATGGAATTCCATACCGATGCGGCGCAGTGGCCAGTACACGTCCGGGGCCAGCAGCAGCACGGTCAAGCCAACGGCCAGACTCATCTGGCCGAACACCAGGCGAAGACCGATGCTGACCGCGACCAGTGCCACGCCGAGTGTGGCCAGCAATTCGAGCACCAAGGCCGACAGGAAGGCGATTCGCAGCGTGGCCATCGCCGAGCGTCGATGAGCGGCGCCGAGTTCCGCGATGCGGTGTTCCGGGCCGGAGGCGCGGCCGAGCGCCCGCAGCGTGGGTATGCCGGCGATCAAATCCAGCAGCCGGGCCTGCAGAGTGGTCATCGTGGCCAGCGCGGCCGCCGATCGCTGTGCTGTCGCCAATCCGATCAACACCATGAAGATCGGTACCAGTGGCAGCGTAATCACCACGATGAGAGTCGATTTCACGTCGTAGACAGCGATCACGCCGACGGTGGTCGGGGTCAGGATCGCGGCCAGCAGCAACGTCGGCAGGTAACCGGAGAAGTAGGGGCGTAGGCCGTCGAGGCCCCGGGTGACCACCACCGCGGTGGCGTCGCGCTGCGCCGCGAGCTCGCTGGGTTGCCGGGCGGTCACCGCCGCGAGCACCTGCCCGCTGAGCTCAGCGATTATCGCGCTGGCACCGCGATGCCCCAAACGTGCCTGCAGCCAGTGCGCCAGCGTGCGGATTACCCACAGCGTCAACAGGATTGACAAGGGCCCGGCCCAGCAGCGCGCGCACCGTGCCGAGGGATCGCTCACGACGCGCACGACGATGCCGGCCAGGACGATCGCCGAGCAGATTGCGCAGCCGGAGATCACCACTCCGCAAGCGACCGCGGCTACCAGATAGCGGCGTAACGCGGGCGACGCCCGAAACAGCCGGGGGTCCAGCGGAGCCCGCCTTGTCGAGTCTGTGGCGCTCAGAACGGACGCCTCGTCAGGCCGATCGAGGCCGGTATTCGATCAGCCGAGATTCGTTGCCGGAAAACCCAATACGTCCAGGCCTGATAAACCACCGTCAGAGGGGCGAATAGCGCGGTGACCCAGGTCATGATCTTGAGGGTGTACGGGGTCGACGAGGCGTTGTAAATCGTCACGTTCCATTGGCTGTTCAGCGTCGAAGGCACCAGGTTCGGATACAGCGAGCCGAACAACAGGACCACGACGGCGGCCACCACCATTGCGGTGCACACAAATGCCCAGCCATCGGACGCGCGCCACCACACCAATAGCACCGCCGCCAACTGTGCCACGACTGCGACGCCCAGCACCGCCCAGGTCCATTGCTTGCCGTACACCAATTGCGTCCAAACTCCAAACCCCGCAACCAGTCCCGTCACCGGAAGCGACAGCCACCTGGCGAATCGGTATGCGTTGTCCCGGATTGGCCCGGCGGTTTTCAAGGCGATGAACACCACGCCGTAGAGCAAGAACAATCCGGCCGTGGCCAAACCGCCAAGCAAGGTATAGGCATTGAGCACGTCTCCGATCGACAGGTGTACGTGGCCATCGGCAGCTATCGGAAGCCCGCGCACCAAAATGGCGAACGCGACGCCCCACAGCACCGCGGGCAACCAGGACCCGGCCGCGATACCAAAGTCGGCCAACGCTCGCCAGTTCGAGTCGTCGATCTTGCCGCGCCATTCGATCGCCACGGCGCGCACGATCATCCCGAACAGGATCGCCAGGAGCGGCAGATACAGGGTGGAGAACACCGTGGCGTACCAGCCCGGAAACGCCGCGAACATCGCAGCACCACCGGTGATTAGCCAGACCTCGTTGCCGTCCCACACCGGGCCGATGGTGTTCAGCGCTGCGCGCCGGGTTGATTCCTTATCGCCCGTGCTAACCCGAGCGAGGGGCTCCATCAACATGCCCACGCCAAAGTCGAAGCCTTCGAGGACGAAGAAACCGAGGAACAGCGCCCCGATGACACCGAACCACAACTCTTGGAGTCCCATGGTCAGCTCCTTCCGGCTAGTAAGCGAACGACAGCGGCGCCACCTCGTCGTCGCTGGCTGCACGAGGCGCCGTGGGTTCGGCGTCGTGCTCCTGCGGTCCTTCGACGATGTAACGCTTGAGCAGCCAGAACCAAACGACCGCCAGCACCCCGTAGACCACCGTGAACGTCGCCAAGGAGGTGATGACCATGCCGGAGGCGTGGTGGGAGACGCCGGCCGCGACGGTGAGTCGAAGCTGTTGATCGCCGGTCGGGTTGGGGACCACCAGCCAGGGCTGGCGGCCCATTTCGGTGAACACCCAGCCGGCGCTGTTGGCCAGGAACGGAGTTGGAATGGTGAGTAGCGCAAACCAGGCGAACCAGCGCTGATTCGGGATCCGGCCGCCGCGGGTGAGCCATAGCGCAAGCAACGCGAACAGCACCGGAATGGCCAACAACCCGATCATCACGCGGAACGACCAATAGGTGACAAACAGGTTGGGCCGGTAGTCATTTGGCCCGAATCGCTGTTGATAATCCTGCTGGATGTTGCGTACGCCTTGCAGCGTGACGTCATTGATTCGGCTTTCAGCAAGGAATGGCAGGACGTAGGGCACCTCGATGACGCGGGTGAGGCTGTCGCAGTTGTTCTGCCTGCCGACGGTCAGGATGGAGAAGTCCGGATCGGTCTGGGTGTCGCACAACGATTCCGCCGATGCCATTTTCATCGGCTGCTGCCGGAACATCAGCTTGCCTTGCATGTCACCGGTGAAGAACAAGCCGACGGTGGCCGCCAGCGCGACCCAACAGCCCAGAACGGTCGCGGGGCGATACATGGCGCGGGTACCGGGGTCGACGGTGGAGGTCCTGGAACGGACCAGCCACCACGCGCTGACCGCCGCGACGAATGTTCCCGCCGTCAGCAACGATCCGGTGATCGCGTGCAAAAAGGCCCACTGCGCAGTGTTATTGGTGAGCAACGCCAGGATGCTGTCCAATTCGGCGCGTCCGGTCGCCGGGTTGTAGTGTGCCCCGACCGGGTGTTGCATGAACGAATTCGCCGCGATGATGAAGAACGCGGATACGTTGACCCCGATCGCGACTATCCAGATGCAGGCTAGGTGCACGGGTCGGGGCAGCCTGCTCCAGCCGAAGATCCACAGACCGATAAACGTGGATTCGAAGAAGAAGGCGGCCAGGCCTTCCATGGCTAGCGGGGCGCCGAACACGTCGCCTACGAAGCGGGAATACTCGCTCCAGTTCATGCCGAATTGAAATTCCTGCACGATCCCGGTTGCAACGCCAATGGCGAAGTTGATCAGGAACAACTTGCCGAAGAATTTGGTCAGGCGATACCAGGCGACGTTGTCGGTGACCACCCACGCCGTTTGCATAACGGCGAGCAGGGGAGCCAGGCCGATGGTGAGTGGCACGAAGATGAAGTGGTAGACGGTGGTGATACCGAACTGCCACCGCGATATGTCGACGACATTCATCTGTCATCTCCCGGGGCTGCGGGGGCCTTGTCAGATAGCTACGACGAAGTGTAGTAGACGGAGCTGTCCGAGGCTAGCGTTCCAGCGACCGCGAGGCCTTGCGGATGCCGAACGCTGAAACGATCTCGAACACGCCGATCACCACAAACCAGACGCCGACCACGATGGCCAGGGTGATGATCGACTCGAACGGCGATGCCATTACCACCATGCCAGCGACCAAACTGATCACGCCGATGAAGATTGACCAGCCCCGCCCGGGCAGTGTCGGATCGCTGATGGCCGAAACGGTGGTGGCGACGCCGCGGAAGATGAAGCCGATGCCGATCCAGATGGCCAGCAACAGAACTGCGTCACCGAAATGCCGAAAGGCCAGCACGGCCAAGATCAGCGAGGCGGCCCCGCTGATGAACAACAGGATCCGGCTACCCGCCGAAACGTGCAACGCGAACGCGAACGCAACCTGCGCGATACCGGTCAGCACCAGATAGAGGCCGAACGCGATGGCGGCGGCCAGGACCGATATTTGCGGCCAGGCCAGTATCAAGACACCGAGGATCACCGACAGAATCCCCGAGGCGCACGTGGATTTCCATAGATGGGGCAACAAACTCGGGATAGGCAGCGGGGCAGGGCTCGTTTCCATCGCACCAGTGTGACGCATGTGGCGTTTCTGGTATAGGGGCTTTTGGTTCAGACGTGAGCCGTGCGCGGTTCCCCGGTGGGCACGTCACCGGGCACTTCGACTGCCTTGCGGCCGATCAGGTACCAGGTGCGCATGATGCCTTTGCCCTTGACGTTGATGTGGCCGCGCTCATGCAGCACGAAGTCGTCCTTCAGACGCTCGTACACATCGTCCGGCACTTGGATCTGCCCTACCGAATCGGTGGATTCCATTCGCGACGCGACGTTGACCGCGTCGCCCCACACGTCATAGAAGAACCGCCGAGAACCCACGACACCGGCGACCACGGGCCCCGTGGCCAAGCCCACTCGCAGTGGGACCGAGCGGTCGTGCGGATCCTCCATCTCGGCGGCAACGGCGGCCATGTCGAGCGCACAGTCCGCCAGCGCGTGCACATGATCTGGTCGTGGCCGCGGAACCCCGCTGACCACCATGTAGGAATCGCCACTGACTTTGATTTTTTCCAGCTCATGCTTGTCCACCAGCGCGTCGAAAGCGCTGTAGAGGCGATTCAGGAAGCGCACCAGGTCAGCCGGTGCGGTGCTACTGGCACGCTCGGTGAAGCCGACAATGTCGGCGAATAGCACCGAGGCCTCGTCGTATCTGTCTGCGATGATGGTGCGCTCGGGCTCCTTGAGCCGGTCTGCGATGCTCGCCGGCAATATGTTCGCGAGCAGTGCCTCTGAGCGCTCGTATTGCGCTTCCATAGCCGACTCGGCGCGGGCGGTGTCACGCAGCGCAAACCACACGGTCACAACCACCACCACGCAGGCGGACACAGTGGTGATGACGAAGCCCATCGACTGAGCCCATACCGGCCGCAGCCCGGTGCTGCGTGGAATCAGGAACTCGGACGCGATGATCAGGCCCGCGGCGATGGCCGCCAGGCCGCTGGCCAATACAATGTGTTCAATGCCGAGCAACAGCACCACCAGGCAGGCCCCTACCAGAAAGAAGAGCTGAGCGCCTGAAGCTGTCCCCAAGGCCCAGCAGCTGGCGAAGATCGCGACATAGGCGGCGCCGATGAACGTCATTGCCGCTGCCAATTCTCCGAAGCGGTGCAGCATCGGGACGGCGGCGAAGACCAGCGCGGCCGCGGCGTCGATCGAGATGACCTGCCAGAACCACTCGTCGATAAACAATTGTGCGGCCACAAAGCTCACACTGACCGTCGCGGCCATCCATGCGGCAATATTGAGCACCCGAGTGCGGCGTGCCGCACTGGCTGCGTAGTGCTGAATGGGAGCGCGGATTTGAGCCCGCGCCGCCGCCACGCAGTCGGGGCGTTGTGTCGGGCCGTCCGCCGTTATCGGTGGGGCTTTGCTTTTCTTGGCCGCCACGAATCACAGCCTAACCGTTGAGCTCGGTGTTTACCGAGCGCTGCGACGATTTTCTGGCGGCTTTTGCTGGTGCCCTCGGTGAGATTCGAACTCACACTGTACGGGTTTTGAATCCGTTTCCTCTGCCAGTTGGGATACGAGGGCTTATCGCTAGTCGTGGTCCGAGTTTCTACCTTAGAGGAGCCCGATCCCGACTCACCGCCCCCCAAGGTTCCCAGTTGGAGACGCCCACGACACAATGTCCGTCATGACGGGTACCACCAGCGACACCGATGCCGCTAAGCCGCGCCGGGTTCTCATCGCTGAAGACGAAGCGCTCATCCGGATGGACCTCGCCGAAATGTTGCGAGAGGAGGGGTACGAGATCGTCGGGGAAGCCGGCGATGGCCAGGAAGCCGTGGAACTGGCCGAGCGTCATAAGCCCGATCTTGTGATCATGGATGTCAAGATGCCGCGTCGCGACGGGATTGACGCTGCGTCGGAGATCGCCAGTAAACGCATCGCGCCGATCGTCGTGCTGACCGCCTTCAGTCAGCGTGATCTGGTTGAACGCGCTCGTGATGCGGGGGCGATGGCCTACCTGGTCAAACCCTTCACCATCAGCGATCTCATCCCGGCGATTGAATTGGCGGTTAGCCGGTTCAGCGAGATCGCCGCGCTGGAACACGAAGTGGCGACCCTATCGGATCGGCTGGAAACCCGCAAACTCGTCGAACGCGCCAAGGGTCTGCTGCAGGTCAAGCAGGGGATGACAGAGCCCGAGGCGTTCAAGTGGATTCAGCGTGCCGCGATGGACCGGCGCACCACGATGAAACGGGTGGCTGAGGTGGTCCTGGAAACCCTCGACACGCCTAAGGACGCCGCCGAGTAGCTCGCGCGAGCAGACGCATAAGCCCCCGAAAACGGCCGTTTTCGGGGGCTTATGCGTCTGCTCGGCCGCCTTAACGCGCCACGAGCACCGACGAGCCGTGGCCGAACAGGCCCTGATTGGCGGTGACGCCGACGCGCGCGTTCTCCACCTGCCGGCCGGTGGCCTGACCGCGCAGTTGCCAGGTCAGCTCGCAAACCTGAGCGATCGCCTGGGCGGGGATGGCCTCGCCGAAGCACGCCAGCCCACCTGAGGGGTTGACCGGTACCTTGCCGCCGATCGTGGTCGCGCCGCTGCGCAGCAGCGCCTCCGCCTCGCCCTTGGCGCACAGCCCCAAGTGTTCGTACCAGTCGAGTTCCAGCGCCGTGGACAGGTCATACACCTCGGCGAGGCTCAGGTCTTGCGGCCCAATGCCGGCCTCCGCGTAAGCCGCATCGAGAATCTGATCCTTGAACACCCGATCCGGTGCCGGCACCGCCGCGGTGGAATCCGTTGCGATATCCGGCAATTCGGGCAAATGCTGCGGGTATCGCGGAGTAACGATGCTGATCGCCCGCACCGACGGCACGCCCGCCGCCGAGCCAAGGTGCTTCTCGGTGAAGGACTTGCTCGCCACGATTAAGGCGGCCGCACCGTCAGAGGTGGCGCAGATGTCAAGCAGCCGAAGCGGATCCGAGACCACCGGGCTCGCCAGCACGTCCTCGATCGAGCTCTCCTTGCGGTAGCGGGCATTCGGGTTGTTGAGGCCGTGCTTGGAGTTCTTGACCTTTACTTGAGCGAAATCCTCGAGCGTGGCCCCATACAGGTCCATTCGGCGCCGCGCCAGCAGCGCGAAATACACCGTGTTCGTCGCGCCGATCAGATGAAAGCGTTGCCAGTCAGGGTCGTTCTTCCGCTCTCCGCCGACTGGGGCGAAGAAGCCCTTCGGGGTGGTGTCGGCGCCAATGACCAGGGCCACGTCGCAAAAGCCGGCCAGAATCTGGGCCCGAGCACTCTGCAGCGCTTGGGAACCGCTGGCACACGCGGCGTAGCTCGAGCTAACCGGCACACCGTTCCAGCCGAGTTTCTGCGCGAACGTGGCGCCGGCGACGAAGCCCGGATAGCCGTTGCGGATGGTATCCGCGCCGGCCACCAACTGGACCTGCCGCCAGTCCAAGCCGGCGTCGCGTAGCGCGGCGCGGGCGGCGACCACGCCATACTCGGTGAAGTCGCGACCCCACTTACCCCACGGGTGCATCCCGGCGCCAAGGATGTAAACGGGTTCGGGCGTGCTCATGCTGAGATCCGCCACGCGTACACGATGCGCTCGATGCCCTCGTCGTCGGTGAGCAGCGGCATCGTCGTCAGCTCCATCTCCATGCCGACCTTCAAGTCGGCCGCCAGCGTGCCATCGACGACTTTGCCCAGCACGATCAGCCCCTCGTCGGCCAACTCCACCGCCGCGACGGCGAACGGCTCAAACGGGTCGGGCGCTGGGTACGGGGGCGGCGGGGCGTACCGGTTTTCGGTGTAACTCCAGAGCTTGCCGCGGCGCGACAGCGCGACGGACTCTAGTGTGTCGCCGTCGCAGGCCGGATTAGGGCAGTTGTTCTCGCGGGGCGGAAAGACGTAAGTGCCACACTGGGGACACTTGCTGCCGATCAGGTGCGGATTGCCGGTGTCGTCGGTGGCGAACCATCCGTCGATCGCCGGTTCTTGGCTGGTGAGCTGGGGCACCTGGCCAGCGTACCCAGCGCAAGCTCAGAACTGAAACGTGTTCCAGTTCTGGCCGCGCACGCTGCGTCAGACCGGGTGCCTAAAGTGTGAGCTGTGAGCGCTCCGCCTATTGAGGCCACCGAGGCCGCGCCCAAGCCGACGCTGATGTTGCTAGATGGCAATTCGCTGGCGTTTCGCGCGTTCTACGCGCTACCCGCGGAGAACTTCAAGACCCGGGGCGGGCTGACCACCAATGCGGTCTACGGGTTCACCGCCATGCTGATCAACCTGCTGCGCGACGAGGGCCCGACGCACATCGCGGCTGCGTTCGACGTGTCGCGGCAGACGTTCCGTTCCGAGCGCTATCCCGAGTACAAGGCCAACCGGTCGTCGACCCCCGACGAGTTTCACGGCCAAATCGACATCACCAAGGAAGTCCTTGGCGCACTGGGCATCACGGTGCTTTCCGAGCCGGGATTCGAAGCCGACGACCTCATCGCGACATTGGCCACGCAGGCCCGCGATGATGGCTATCGCGTGCTGGTGGTCACCGGCGACCGCGACTCGCTGCAGCTGGTCAGCGACGACGTGACCGTGCTCTACCCGCGAAAAGGCGTCAGTGAACTCACCCGTTTCACACCCGCGGCCGTCGTCGAGAAATACGGGCTGACCCCCGAGCAATACCCGGACTTTGCTGCGCTGCGCGGCGACCCGAGCGACAACTTGCCGGGCATTCCCGGGGTGGGGGAGAAGACGGCGGCGAAGTGGATCGTCGAGTACGGCTCGCTGCAATCGCTGGTCGACAACGTCGATTCGGTGCGCGGCAAGGTCGGCGATGCGTTGCGCGCGCACCTGGCCAGTGTGGTGCGCAACCGGGAGCTCACCGAACTGGTCCGCGATGTGCCGTTGGCGCAGACCCCGGACACATTGCGGCTGCAACCCTGGGATCGCGACCAGATCCACCGGCTTTTCGACGACCTGGAGTTCCGGGTGTTGCGCGACCGGCTGTTCGACACGTTGGCCGCCGTTGAGCCCGAGGTCGACGAGGGGTTCGACGTGCGCGGCGGCGCCCTGCAGCCCGGGACGGTAGGGCAGTGGTTGGCCGAGCACGCCGGCGACGGGCGCCGGTCGGGCCTGACCGTTGTCGGTACCCACCTGCCGCACGGCGGGGACGCCACCGCACTGGCGATCGCCGCCGCCGACGGGGAGGGCGCCTACGTCGACACCGCCACGTTGACTCCTGGCGACGACGCCGCCCTGGCGGCCTGGCTGTCCGATCCCGCCAAGCCCAAAGCCCTGCACGAGGCCAAGCTGGCCATCCACGATCTGGCCGGCCGCGGTTGGACGCTGAACGGCGTCACCTCCGACACAGCGCTGGCGGCCTACCTGGTGCGGCCGGGGCAGCGCAGTTTCACCCTCGACGACCTCTCGCTGCGCTACCTGCGTCGCGAGCTGCGCGCGGAAACGCCTGAGCAGCAACAGCTTTCGCTTCTCGATGACTTGGACGCGTCGGGCGGGGTGGACGAGCAGGCCGTGCAGACGACGATCCTGCGGGCCAGGGCCGTGATCGACCTCGCCGACGCATTGGACGCCGAGCTGGCCCGCATCGACTCCACCGCGCTGCTGGGTGAGATGGAGCTGCCGGTCCAGCACGTGCTGGCCAACATGGAGCGCGCCGGTATCGCCGTCGACATGGAAATGCTGACCGAGCTGCAAAGCCAGTTCGGCAACCAGATCCGCGACGCCGCCGAGGCCGCATACGCCGTGATCGGCAAACAAATCAATTTGGGCTCGCCCAAGCAGCTGCAGGTCGTGTTGTTCGACGAACTGGGCATGCCGAAGACCAAGCGGACCAAGACCGGCTACACCACCGACGCGGACGCCCTGCAGTCGCTGTTCGACAAGACCGGGCACCCGTTTCTGCAGCACCTGCTCACCCATCGCGACGTCACCCGGCTCAAGGTCACCGTCGACGGCTTGCTGAACTCGGTGGCCGCCGACGGCCGGATCCACACCACGTTCAACCAGACGATCGCAGCGACTGGCCGGCTCTCGTCGACCGAACCCAACTTGCAGAACATCCCGATCCGCACCGACGCCGGCAGGCAAATCCGGGACGCATTCGTCGTGGGGTCCGGTGATTACGCCGAGCTGATGACCGCCGACTACAGCCAGATCGAGATGCGCATCATGGCGCATCTGTCGGCCGATGATGGCCTCATCGAAGCGTTCAACACCGGAGAGGACCTGCACTCGTTCGTCGCGTCCCGGGCGTTCGGCGTGCCGATCGAGGAGGTCACCGCGGAGTTGCGCCGCCGGGTCAAGGCGATGTCGTACGGGCTGGCATACGGCTTGAGCGCCTACGGCCTGGCCGCCCAGCTGAAGATCTCCACCGAAGAGGCGAAGATCCAGATGGACCAATACTTCGCCCGATTCGGCGGGGTGCGCGACTACCTGATGGACGTCGTCGAGCAGGCCCGCAAGGACGGCTACACCTCGACCGTGCTGGGCCGCCGGCGCTATCTTCCCGAGCTGGACAGCAGCAATCGCCAGGTGCGGGAGGCCGCCGAGCGCGCTGCACTCAACGCGCCGATCCAGGGCAGCGCGGCCGACATCATCAAGGTGGCGATGATCGAGGTCGACAAGGCGCTGCGGGAGGCCGGGCTGGCGTCGCGCATGCTGCTGCAGGTCCACGACGAGCTGCTGTTTGAGATCGCCCCCGGAGAACGGGAACGGGTGGAGGCGCTGGTGCGCGACAAAATGGGCGGCGCCTACCCACTCGACGTCCCGCTGGAAGTCTCGGTGGGCTACGGACGCAGCTGGGACAGTGCGGCGCACTGACGGGGTGTCGCCCCGGTGTGGCGTGGCGTGGCTCGCGAGCGTAACGCTGCGGCGAAAAATCGGCGCAGAATTCGCCGCTGCGTTACGCTCGTGACGCTCGTGGCAGATGGTGCGGTTTGTCCAGCTTGTGCCCTGTCGAGTAGCCTCAACAGGTAAACCCCAATTTGTCCCTACGATGAACCCTGTCCGGAGCAACCCAACAATATGCCGAGTCCCACCGTCACCTCGCCGCAAGTAGCCGTCAACGACATAGGCTCCAGCGAGGACTTTCTCGCCGCAATAGACAAAACGATCAAGTACTTCAACGATGGCGACATCGTCGAAGGCACCATCGTCAAAGTGGACCGGGACGAGGTGCTCCTCGACATCGGCTACAAAACCGAAGGGGTCATCCCCGCCCGCGAGCTCTCCATCAAACACGATGTTGACCCCAACGAGGTCGTTTCGGTGGGCGATGAGGTCGAGGCCCTGGTGCTCACCAAGGAGGACAAAGAGGGCCGGCTGATCCTTTCCAAGAAGCGTGCGCAGTATGAGCGCGCGTGGGGCACCATCGAGGCGCTCAAGGAGAAGGACGAGGCCGTCAAGGGCACCGTCATCGAGGTGGTCAAGGGTGGCCTGATCCTCGACATCGGCTTGCGCGGCTTCCTGCCCGCCTCGCTGGTGGAGATGCGACGGGTGCGCGATCTGCAGCCGTACATCGGCAAGGAGATCGAGGCCAAGATCATCGAGCTGGACAAGAACCGCAACAACGTGGTGCTGAGCCGCCGCGCCTGGCTGGAGCAGACCCAGTCCGAGGTGCGCAGCGAGTTCCTCAACCAGCTGCAGAAGGGCACCATCCGCAAGGGTGTGGTCTCCTCGATCGTCAACTTCGGCGCGTTCGTCGATCTGGGCGGTGTTGACGGTCTGGTGCACGTGTCCGAGTTGTCCTGGAAGCACATCGACCACCCGTCCGAGGTGGTCCAGGTGGGCGACGAAGTCACCGTCGAGGTGCTCGACGTCGACATGGACCGCGAGCGGGTTTCGTTGTCGCTCAAGGCAACTCAGGAAGACCCCTGGCGGCACTTCGCCCGCACGCACGCCATCGGCCAGATCGTGCCGGGCAAGGTCACCAAACTGGTTCCGTTCGGTGCGTTCGTGCGCGTCGAGGAAGGCATCGAAGGCTTGGTGCACATCTCCGAGCTGGCCGAGCGCCACGTCGAGGTGCCCGACCAGGTGGTCGCCGTGGGCGACGACGCGATGGTCAAGGTCATCGACATCGACCTGGAGCGGCGCCGGATTTCGTTGTCGCTCAAGCAGGCCAACGAGGACTACACCGAGGAATTCGACCCGGCGAAGTACGGCATGGCCGACAGCTACGACGAGCAGGGCAATTACATCTTCCCGGAGGGCTTCGACCCTGAAACCAACGAGTGGCTCGAAGGATTCGACGCCCAGCGCGCCGAATGGGAAGCCCGCTACGCCGAGGCCGAACGCCGGCACAAGATGCACACCACGCAGATGGAGAAGTTTGCCGCGGCCGAGGCGGCCGGCCGCGCCGCCGGCGACCAAGCGCCGTCCAGCAGCGGGTCCTCGGAGAAGTCCGCGGGTGGATCGCTGGCCAGCGACGCCCAATTGGCCGCCTTGCGGGAAAAGCTCGCCGGCAACGCTTAACCTGTCAGCTGATCGCAATCGGGTAATGCTGCGCATCGGGTTGACCGGTGGCATCGGTGCCGGGAAATCTGCGCTGTCCACGGCCTTCTCGCGGTGCGGGGCCATCATCGTCGACGGGGATGTCCTGGCACGGGAGGTAGTCGAACCGGGCACCGAAGGGCTGGCTTCGCTGGTCGAAGCCTTTGGCCCTGACATCCTGCAACCAGACGGCTCCCTCGACCGGCCAGCGTTGGCTGCCAAAGCATTTCGGGACGACGAGACGCGTGGAAAACTCAACGGGATCGTTCACCCCCTGGTCGCCAAGCGCCGCGCGGAGATCCTTGCGGCGGTGACTGGGGATGCCGTTGTGGTGGAAGACATTCCGCTGCTGGTCGAATCCGGGATGGCGCCACTGTTCCCGTTGGTTGTCATCGTGCATGCCGACGTGGAACTGCGGGTGCGACGGTTGGTCGAGCAACGCGGCATGTCTGAAGACGACGCCCGCGCCAGGATCGCCGCCCAAGCCGACGACGAGCAACGCCGTGCCGTCGCCGATATCTGGCTCGACAACTCAGGCGAGCCAGGGGACTTGGTCGAGCGGGCTAATGACGTGTGGCACAACCGGATAGTGCCGTTCGCGCACAACCTGAGCAGCCGTCAGGTCGCCCGCGCACCCGCGCGCCTGATGCCGGCCGACCCGAGTTGGCCTGCGCAGGCACGCCGTATCATTGCCCGGCTGAAGACCGCATGCGGCCACCGGGCACTGCGAGTCGACCACATCGGATCAACGGCCGTACCGGATCTCGACGCCAAGGACGTGATCGACATCCAGGTCACCGTCGAATCATTAGAGGTGGCCGATGAACTCGTCGAGCCGTTACTGGCCGTGGGATACCCGCGCCTGGAGCACATCACCGAGGACACCGCCAAAGCCGACGCCCGCAGCACCGTGGATCACTACGACCACAGCGATGATCTATCGTTGTGGCACAAGCGAATTCACGCATCAGCCGACCCTGGCCGGCCGACGCATGTGCACATCCGGGTAGACGGTCGACCCAATCAGCAGTTCGCCCTGCTGTTTGTCGACTGGCTGGCAGCTAACCCCGGTGCGCGCGCCGACTACCTGAGAGTCAAGCGCAGAGCCGAAGCCAGCGGGAACGGAGATATGGCGCGCTACGTCACCGCCAAAGAACCGTGGTTCCTGGATGCCTACCGCCGGGCCTGGGAGTGGGCCGACACCACGGGCTGGCGGCCGTAGAACACCGCTCACTGTGGCTGGCGGCGACGTCAGCGTCGAACGTCGTAAGGCCGACCGGGGCAATGTCAGGAGGCGGTAGGTGGTCACGCTTCGCGTGGTCAAACGAACTGGTCATGGCGCCCTCCTCTGGCAAATATTTACTGCACTGCCGATGGCGGGGGCGGGCTTCAATCGGCTTGTTCAGCGTGGTTCGCTCCAGTTAGCTATTTGGTGGCGATTGCAGATTACTTTCGCAATCAGCGCGACGTTACAGGCCGTTGTCTGGACGTCGTCCGCGTTGAGTATGGAGGTTGTGGCAATGTCTGATCGATCAGTCGCCGGCACCACCGATCAAATCGCCGACGACACAGAGGATTGGATGCCGTTGCTCTCGATGCAGGCTCTGCCGGAGCCCCGGGTGATGGACGGTGAGATCTGGCAGGAGTTCGCCGACGCCGTGCGACGGATGAGCCACGTCGTGGACCGGGCGCCGAGTGATCCGTTGTCGCGTGCGGCGGGGTTCCGATATCTGGCCCGCTATATCGCCGCCGGTGTGCGGCTATGTATCGAGTACGGCGATCCCTACTATCCGGAGCTAGTGCGCATGGTCGACTGCACCATGCCGTGGGGGAACGACAACCCCGACTGCCTGTACCTGTACACCCAATTGCCCGGCGCAAACCCCGCGGGCGGCGGCCCCCGCTACCGCATCTCGGGTTACCTCGGCACCGCGACGGACTTCGATATCCAGATTGTTCGCGGGCACTACAGCGACGGCCGCCCACGCGGCTGGGAACTGGTGTCCGAGCTAAACACCGACAGCCTCAGCGTGGCCGCGAACGGCAACGTGGAGATCGTCATTTCGCCAGACGAGCAGCCCGGCAACTGGCTGCGCCTGGGCACCGGGCTGCAGTTCCTGCAGATCCGCCAGTACACCGGCGACTGGGAGCGCGAAAACCCGGCCGACCTGATTATCGAGCGCACCGACGCGCCCTACCCTCCACCAGCGACGGACTCCACAACCGTTGCTGACCAACTCGATCTGCTCAAGCAATGGATTTCAACTGGGCTGCGCCAATGGGAGACCATGGCCCGCAAGATCATGAACCTGCCCGCCAACACGACGATCCAACCCGCCGCACCGTCGGCAGGAGTGGGACACGTCGGCCAATCCTACGGCGACGGGCACTTCGTGTGTGAGCCGGAAAAGGCGGTGATCCTGGAAGTCCGCCCGCCGAAGTGCCGGTATTGGAGTGTCGTGCTGTGCGATCCGTTCTGGGAGAGCATCGATTTCGCCACTCGGCAGAGCTCGCTGAACCATACCCAGGCCCGTCCCGACACCGACGGCGTCGTCCGCATGATCCTCGCCCACGTCGACCCCGGTGTGCCGAACTGGCTCGACGTTGGCGGCCATCGCGAGGGCACCATCGCCGTGCGCTACTTCGCGGCTGAAAGCCGCCCGCCGGTCGAGGCCAAGGCCGTCAAACTGGCTGAGCTGCGCAACCACCTCCCGGCCGACACCCCAGAGGTGAGTCCGGCCGAGCGGGCCGAGCGGCTAGCCGCCCGCCGGCGTGCGGCGTGGCGACGCTATCGCCGCTAACAGACGGTAGCGCAAGCGGATTCACGCAATGGGGGACAGCGCCGTGCGAAACGTCGGCAAGTGAAACCCTTCCACGTCAGGCAGTTCAGGCACGTAGCTTCGCCAGGCGCTGCAGAGGTCCGGATAGCGAGCGAGCGTGCCGAGACATGTCTTCCCACGGATCACGTTGGCCGGCAAGCCGTTTGGGAATGTCGCGGATCGTGAAGCGATCGGCACGCAAATCCGGGCTGTCTAGTTCGTCCCATTCCAGCGGAGTTGCCACCGGAGCACCGGGACGGGCCCGGACCGAATATGGCGCTACCGCCGTCTGCGCGTACGCGTTTCGTGCGACGTCCAGATACACCCGGCCGCCCCGTTTGTCCTTGCGAACTTCCACGGTGCGGTGTGCCGCATCGTCCGCAGCGACCACCTCGGCGACCTCGCGGGCGAATCGCCGGGCGGCGTCGAACTCTGCGTCGCCGCGCAGCGGGACCACGACGTGCAGCCCGCGCGACCCGGTCGTCTGCACGTAGCACGCGAGTCCAAGGTCACCCAGCGCCCCGGCCACCGCGCGGGCGGTGCTTCGCAGCACCGCGAAGGTGCCGTCGGACGGGTCGAGGTCGAAGACCAGTCGATCGGGGCTGTCGAGCTGGCCCTGCCGACACTGCCACGCGTGCAGCGTTACGCAGTTCTGGTTGGCCAGCCAGGCCAGTGCCTCCCGCCGTTCGGCCAGCGGATGGACCACGGTGCCGCCTTCCTTGGCGACCTTGGCGCGGCTCATCCAGTCCGGCAGCGAGTCAGCGAAATCTTGTTGAAGAAAGCCTTGTTGGTCGATCCCGCGGGGAAACCGCTGCACTGTGAGCGGCCGGCCCTTGAGGTGCGACAGCATTGTGTCGGCCACTTCGCAGTAGTAGTCCACCAGGTCGCGCTTGCTGATTCTTTGTTGTGAGGACCGGCCGGGAAACAACACCCGGTCGGGGTGAGTCACTTCAACTTCAACACCGGACATCAACGGCTCTTCCTCACGATGTCTTTGGGGTCGTTGGGTTCGTTGTCGGTGCGCAGATCGGCGGGATCGGTCACGCCAAGTCGTCCAGCGTGCGACCCGACAGCACCGACTCGGGCTGACTGTGCACCGGTTTGCGCCGCGCGTCGGCATCGGCGTCCTTTCGCTTGATCAGCAGCCATGTCTCGTCATTCCCCTCGCGGATCCGGGTCAGCGCGTAACCGCCGCGCAGCTTTTCACCGTGTAAGCGAAACGAGAGGTGGCCGCGTTCCAGGCCCTCGGTCATTTCATGCTGGGTCGCGTTGGCGTAGGTGCCGTGGTCCCAAACGATGACGCCACCCGCGCCGTACTCCCCTTCGGGGATCACTCCCTCGAAGGTCGCGTACTCCAACGGGTGATCCTCGGTGCGACGGGCCATCCGTCTGTGCTTCGGGTTTATCGACGGTCCTCTGGGGATAGCCCAGGACACCAGCACGCCATCGATCTCGAGGCGAAAATCGTAGTGGTCGTTGCGTGCCGCGTGGTGCTGGACGACGAACCGTGGCTCTTCCTGGGTTTCCGGGTTCTTCCGCCGGTGTCGCCCCCGTGGCTCGGGACTGCGGCCGAATTGCCGTTTGCGGCGATATTCGCTCAAGGGCATACGACTGAGGTACCCGTCTGGCGGCACTGAAAACTGCTACGCCTCGCTCCAGGTCAACTCCATGCCCTTGGAAGCCAGCCAGCGCGTGAGGTCATAGTCGTTGCGGGCCAGGCCGTCGATTGCGTTGATGGCGCATCGCACGGCCCGCTCGGCGACCTCCGGGGTCAACAGGCCGTGGCGGACGGCGTCCAGCAGCTCGTCCACGTCAGCCACTGCGGCGTCACTGCCAGTGCGAACTTCGATGTCGAGGTAATGGTCTTCGGAGCGCCACACGGTCGGGCCAGGTGTGTATTCGCCAATGTCGAGGTAGTAGTCTTGGTTGCGTTCATGGCCCGGGTTGAAATGAAAGACCGTGGCGCGCAAGCCCAACGACGGTAGTAGCCACGACTCGAGGTAATGGAATTGCGCCCGCCCCGGGGTCGGACGGGCCAGATAAAGCCCCCACGGGCGCACCGCGTACTCATCGACGGCCCGCACCACGCCCTTCGGATCGGTGTTGGTGCGGGCCAGCAGATCGAATGTTTCGTGCTTGGGCGGATGGATGCTTTCACCTTAGCGACCCTAACGACGCAAACGGATCCTCCACCGCACAAAGCAGGCATAGAACACCGACAACGCGGCCAGCATCGCCATGTCGAACAACCAGATCTTGGACGTGTGCTGCCAGAACCGGTCCTCGGAGACCAGCGAACCAGGTACCAAGTGGCGGACATCGACCGTCGACGCGGCCGCCGCATAACCCCAACGCGCGGGCGTCGCAAACGAGAGCTGGTCGAGCACGATCCGGCCGGTCACCGGGACCATCCCGCCGCACAGCACCAGCTGCGCCATGATCGACACCACGAAGAGCGGCATGATCTGCTCACTGGAGCGGACCAGCGCCGAAATGGCCAGGCCGAGCAGCGCCGACGCCACACACGTCCCGGCGACGGCGACGAACAGCTCGGCGGTCGCCGCGACGTTGCCGTGCCCCAGTACCAGGCCGCCCCGGGTTGGCGCGCCCTTGCCGACCACCACGATCACGGTGGTGATCGCCGACTGCAGGATGGCGAACAAGCAGAACACACCGGTCTTGGCCAACAGATAGGCGGTTGTCGACAGACCGACGGCTTGTTCCCGTTGAAAGATCGCACGTTCGCCAACCAAGTCGCGGATCGTCAAAGCGGTACCCATGAAAGCTCCGGCGAGCACGAGCAGGTTCAGGATCTGCGCGGATTCGTCAGGCGTACCTCCGTGCTCGCCGACAATCCGGAATCCGCATGAGCCGGGAACCGTCAGCGACAGCGCGCCCAGAACGAACGGCAACAGGGCCAGGAATGCGAAGTAGGCGTGGTCGGCGACGACCAGGCGAACCTGCCGGCGAGCGACCGTCGAAATCTGGCGCCGCACGCTGGTATGCACCGGCTCGCCCAGTTCCGCGGGTTCGTCCGCTTGGGCCGGCGGCTTCGACGCCTGGTGTTGGGAGCGGAAGCGTCGATTGGCTTCTTCGGGGTCGGCGCCCACCTGGCCGAAGATCTTGGCCCAGTTGGTGGTTCCCATCGCGTCACCGATCCGGTCCGGCGGACCGCAATAGGCCGTCTTGCCACCCGGCGCCACCAACAGCAGCTGGTCGCAAGTGTCCAGGTAGGACAACATGTGCGTCACCAAGATCACCACGCGGCCGGCGTCGGCGAGCTGGCGCAGCATCGTCATCACCTGGTGGTCCAGTGCGGGGTCCAGCCCTGACGTCGGCTCATCGAGGATGAGCAGCGACGGGCCGGTCAACAACTCCAGCGCCACCGAGGCACGTTTGCGCTGGCCGCCCGACAGCTTGTCCACCCGGGTGTCAGCGTGCCTGGTCAGGTCGAGCTCCGCGAGGACCCGGGTGACCACTCTGGCACGGTCCGCCTTGCTGGTGTCGGGCGGCAGGCGCAACTCGGCGGCGTAACCCAACGCCTGGTTCACGGTGAGCTGGTGGTGCACCACATCGTCTTGCGGGACCATCCCGATTCTGCTTCGCAGCGAGGCATATTCGGCATGGATGTCGTGGCCCGCGAAGCTGACCGAGCCCGAACTGGGGCGTGCGTAGCCGGCAATCAGCCTGGCCAGTGTGCTCTTTCCCGCGCCCGATCCACCGATGACCGCGGTCAGCGTGCCGGGTCTGGCGACCAGCGAGATGTCATCCAGCAGTTGTTTGCCGTTGTCGACGACGTACTTGACGTTGCGCACCTTCAGACCACCGGTGCGCGTCGTGGCCTCGTCGCGGTGGATCAGGGCCCCGTCCTTGAATACCAGGTCAGCGTTGCCGATCGTGACAACGTCGCCTTCGGTCAAGATCGCCGACCCGACTCGGGTGCCGTTGACGAATGTTCCGTTGCTGCTGCGGTCCCTGATTTCGGTGCCCAGCGGTGTCGGCTGCAGCGTCGCATGCTGCCGCGACGCCAAGACGTCGGCGACGACGATGTCGTTGGTGGTGGCGCGACCGATCGTGGTGATACCACAGGTCTTGGCGGCCGGCGCGGACCGCAGCGACAAGGACTTCACCGTCCGTGTCGCGAGGTTCGACACGTCGGCCGATTTGGCATTGACCACGGTGAGCTCGGCCGGTGGTGGGCCGACGTCGACCGCGGTGAGTTCGTCGAGCGGTGCTGGGATTGGACGCTGGGGCGGGCGCTTCGCGATCGGTGCTGGCGGTGTGGGGACCGGAGGTAGCGACCATGCAAGGGTGGGCGGCCCGCTGTCGCGGACCGATCTGGTCTGCGCTGGCCGACTGGTCAGCCCATGGTGAGGGCCGATCTGGAAGGTCAGCCGCGGGCCCGCGGGATTGCCGACGTTGATGCTTTGACCGTCATGGACGTCGACTACCGGCATTCGGTAGCCGTTGACGTAGGTTCCGTTCAGCGACCCGTTGTCGATGGCCAGCCATCGGCCCTGATCGAAGCGCAGGATCAGGTGCGCGCGTGAGATGCGTGGATCCGGGATGCGTAGGTCGGCGTACAGGTCACGTCCGACGATCACCTCGTAGCCTGGTGCGAAGGAACATTGAGACCCGTCATGCCGAATTGTCAGCGCAGGCAAGGCTAGTCGGCTCACCTCATCAGTATCGGCCGGCTACTGGGTCAGCTTATTTGTGCCAGCTGTGAGTTGGCTTTGTTTTGGGTTTGCGGTCATACATAGCTCTTTCATAGCGAGCAGCGGCATCATTACGCACTAATGATCTGGCCTACCAAACCGCTATCTTCGGCGACTGTGGCGCACGTACTGCGCCGCGCTCGATCGGTCCGCCCGACTCCAAGCGCGCAGCCGGGCTCAGCCGAGAATGGCCCCGCACGCCGGTCGCCGGCCTGCGGTGCGTCCTTTGCCGGGTACACCATCCTGCGGCCCCTGGGTGCCGGCGGAATGGCCGAGGTCTATCTAGCCCTGCATCCCAGGCTGCCGCGCCGCGACGTCATCAAAGTTCTCGCCGCTGCGATCACGGCGGACCGCGAGTTCCGTGAAAGGTTCAACCGGGAAGCAGATCTCGCCGCAACGCTTTGGCACCCGCACATCGTCGGAGTACACGATCGCGGCGAATTCGACGGTCAGCTTTGGATTTCCATGGACTACGTCCAAGGCACGGATGCGTCCCGACTGGCGAAAGAGCGTTACCCGAACGGGATGCCGGCCGATGAGGTGTGCGACATCCTCGACGCCGTTGCGGGCGCTTTGGATTACGCTCACGACCGCGGTCTGCTGCACCGCGACGTCAAGCCGGCCAACATCCTGCTCACCCATCCCGATGACCCGGAACGCCGAATCCTGTTGGCGGACTTCGGTGTAGCACGCCATCTTGGTGATATCAGCGGAATCACCGAGACCAATGTCGCCGTGGGGACGGTCGCCTATGCCGCGCCAGAGCAGTTGACGGGTTCCAACATCGACGGGCGGGCAGACCAATATGCGTTGGCGGCAACGGCATTTCACCTCCTTACCGGCGTGCCACCGTTCCGGCAGTCCAACCCGGTCGCGGTGATCAGCCAGCATCTGCACGACGATCCGCCCCGGCTGAGCGACTACCGTCCGGATCTGGCACACCTCGATGACGTGTTCTGCAAAGCCCTCGCCAAGCAACCCGAAGCCAGATTCGAGCGGTGTCGTGCGTTCTCCGCGGCGGTCAGCGAGCGGCTAGCCGCTGCTTCGGTCAGTGACGTTGCGCCCCAACCTGTTGTGGCGTCGAGCCGCAAGTTTTCGCCACGGACGCGGTGGGCGGCGGCGTTGGTGGGCGCGGTGCTTATCGTTGTGGCCGCTACCTGGTCGACCCTGTACACCTTCCAGACCGAGAGTCCGACGCCACCCAAGCCCGCGCTCGCCGCGAGACCAGGTGTGCCTGCGGCCAGCCCGACTGCATCGGCGAACCCGGCCAAGGTCCTCACCGGCACCTACCAGTTGGACTACGACCGCTCGAAACGAACCACCAACGGCATCTCGATCCGCCACGATGGCGTCAAGACCGACTGGTGGGCCTTCCGTTCCGCGTGCACCGCCAACGGGTGTGCGGCCACCGGAATCCGGTTGGACGATGCCAACCACCAAATTGCCAGTACCACTGACGGCGGCCAGTCTGACGTTTTGCGTTTTGTGTCGGGATATTGGCAAGGCGCGCCTCAGCAAGATCGGGTGGGCTGTCGTCAGCCGAACGGGCCAGTGCGAGCCACTCAACAGGAAACGGTCTCCCTGTCGTTGGCGCCGCAAGCCGACGGCACGCTGCGCGGCGTTGAGACCGAGACCGTCGGCAGCGATGAGTGTGGCGCGCAAGGAGCGGTGTTGCGGGTCCCGGTGGTGGCCACCCGGATTGGTGAGGTGCCGCCCAGCGTGGCTTTGGGTGATCCCGCTGAAGTGGTCGTCGCACCCGCTGTGTCGGCCGCCAAGCCCGTCCTCGGGGGGACGTGCAACGACGTCGACAAACTCGGCTACGACCAAACCAGCAATGAGCAGGTCGTGTGCGAGGGCAACACCTGGTCGAAGGCGCCGATCACGACCGGCGTCCATGCCGCGGGTACCTCGTGCGACCGGCCCGACATCCCGGTCTTCGCCATTTCCGTGTCCAACGATGGCTATCTGATCGAATGCGATCCGGTGACCCGGATGTGGAGCCGTCACGGCTAGTTTCTGGTCGCGAACGTGCGTGTTGGTTCCGCGACACGCCGCTGAGTCCGGCATTCTGTGCACGCTCGCGGTGAGAGTGTGTCAGTCGCTGGTTCTACTCTGGTTGGCATGGCCTTTGCCACCGAACACCCCGTAGTCGCGCATTCGGAATACCGCCCAGCCGCGGCGGACGTGGAAGGGTTGGTGCGCACCGGAGCCCGCTTCGAAGTGGTCAGCCCGCACGCCCCCGCCGGCGACCAGCCGACCGCCATCGACGAGCTACAACGGCGGATCCTGGCCGGGGAGCGCGACGTGGTGCTGCTCGGCGCCACCGGCACCGGAAAGTCGGCCACCACCGCGTGGCTCATCGAGCGGGTGCAGCGGCCCACCCTGGTGATGGAGCCGAACAAGACACTGGCCGCGCAAATGGCCAACGAACTGCGAGAGATGTTGCCGCACAATGCAGTCGAGTACTTCGTGTCGTACTACGACTACTACCAGCCCGAGGCGTATATCGCGCAGACCGACACCTACATCGAAAAGGACAGCTCGATCAACGACGACGTGGAACGGCTGCGCCACTCCGCAACATCGTCACTGTTGTCCCGCCGCGACGTGGTGGTGGTCGCCTCGGTTTCCTGCATCTACGGCCTGGGCACGCCACAGTCCTACCTCGATCGTTCCGTCGAGCTGCGGGTTGGCACCGAGGTGCCGCGCGACGGCTTGCTACGGCTGCTGGTCGACGTGCAGTACACCCGCAACGACTTGTCCTTCACCCGCGGCTCGTTCCGGGTGCGCGGCGACACCGTGGAGATCATTCCGTCCTACGAAGAGCTGGCGGTTCGGATCGAGTTCTTCGGCGACGAGATCGAGGCGCTGTTCTACCTACACCCCCTGACCGGCGAGGTGATTCGACAGGTCGACTCGCTGCGGATCTTCCCGGCCACCCACTACGTCGCCGGTCCGGAGCGAATGGCGCACGCGATCTCCACCATCGAGGAGGAACTCGCCGAGCGGCTCTCCGAATTCGAAAGGCAGGGCAAGCTTTTGGAGGCGCAGCGGCTCCGGATGCGCACCAACTACGACATTGAAATGATGCGGCAGGTCGGGTTCTGCTCCGGTATCGAGAACTACTCCCGCCACATCGACGGCCGGGGGCCGGGCTCGCCGCCGGCGACCCTGCTCGACTACTTCCCGGAGGACTTCCTGCTCGTCATCGACGAGTCGCATGTGACGGTGCCGCAGATCGGCGGCATGTATGAGGGCGACATGTCGCGCAAACGCAACCTGGTCGAGTACGGTTTCCGGTTGCCGTCGGCGTGCGACAACCGCCCATTGACCTGGGAAGAGTTCGCCGACCGGATCGGGCAAACGGTGTACCTGTCGGCCACCCCGGGCCCCTACGAGCTGAGTCAGACCGGTGGCGAGTTCGTCGAGCAGGTGATTCGGCCGACCGGGCTGGTGGACCCGAAAGTGGTGGTCAAGCCGACCAAAGGGCAGATCGACGACCTGATCGGCGAGATCCGCAAACGTGCCGAGGCCGACGAGCGGGTGCTGGTGACGACGCTGACCAAGAAGATGGCCGAGGACCTCACCGACTACCTGTTGGAGATGGGCATCCGGGTGCGCTACCTGCATTCGGAGGTCGACACGTTGCGGCGGGTGGAGTTGCTGCGCCAGCTTCGGCTCGGTGACTACGACGTGCTGGTCGGCATCAACCTGCTCCGCGAGGGATTGGACTTGCCTGAGGTATCGCTGGTGGCGATCCTCGATGCCGATAAGGAAGGGTTCCTGCGGTCGTCGCGCAGCCTGATTCAGACTATCGGCCGCGCCGCCCGCAACGTGTCCGGCGAAGTGCACATGTACGCCGACAAAATCACCGACTCGATGGCCGAGGCCGTTGACGAGACCGAACGGCGACGGGTCAAGCAGATCGCCTACAACGAGGCCAATGGAATTGACCCGCAGCCGCTGCGCAAGAAGATCGCCGACATCCTCGACCAGGTTTATCGCGAGGCGGACGACACCGACGCCAGCCAAGCCGTAGCAATCGGGGGCTCCGGACGCAATGCGTCCCGTGGCCGGCGCGCCCAGGGCGAACCCGGCCGGGCCGTCAGCGCCGGCGTGCTTGAGGGCCGCGACACCTCCAACATGCCGCGCGCCGAGCTGGCTGACCTCATCAAAGACCTCACCGCACAGATGATGGCCGCCGCGCGTGATCTGCAATTCGAGCTGGCCGCCAGGTTCCGAGACGAGATCGCTGATCTCAAGAAGGAACTGCGCGGGATGGACGCCGCCGGCCTGAAGTGACCGAAGCCGCAAGCGAAACCGGCAGCTGGCCTGAGCTGCTGCGCGGTTATCTGGGCGCCGCCACCGTGCTGGCCGGCGGTGTTGCGCTGTACGCCACCAACGAATTCCTGACCATCAGCCTGCTCCCGAGCACCATCGCCGAAATCGGCGGCGCCAGGCTATATGCCTGGGTGACGACGCTGTATCTGGTGGGGTCAGTGGTCGCGGCGACCACCGTAAATCCGATGCTGCTGCGCGTCGGGGCGCGCTCGTCGTACCTGATGGGGCTGACCGTGTTCGGTGTTGCCAGCGTGGTGTGCGCGGTGGCGCCGAGCATGGAGGTGCTGGTCGCGGGACGCACTTTGCAGGGCGTGGCCGGTGGCCTACTGGCCGGGCTGGGCTATGCGCTCATCAATTCCGCGCTGCCGAAGTCGCTGTGGACCCGCGGCTCAGCGCTGGTCTCGGCGATGTGGGGGGTCGCGACGCTGGTCGGGCCCGCGACCGGTGGCCTGTTCGCCCAGTTCGGGTTGTGGCGGTGGGCGTTTGGTGCGATGGCGATGCTGACCGCGTTGATGGCCACGCTGGTCCCGGCCGCGCTCGATCCGAAACGCGTCGATTGCAACGGCGAGCAACCAGTGCATAGGGTGCCGGTGTGGTCGCTGCTGCTGATCGGCGCCGCGGCGCTAGCCGTCAGCGTTGCAGAGCTCCCGCGCTACCTGGTGCAGACCGCCGGGCTCCTCGCCGCCGGCGCGCTGCTGGTCGGTGTGTTTATGGTCGTCGATTGGCGGATGCACGCAGCGGTGTTGCCGCCCAGTGTCTTTGGTCCCGGGCCGTTGAAATGGATCTACCTCACCATGTCGCTGCAGATGATCGCCGCCATGGTCGATACCTACGTGCCACTGTTTGGACAGCGGTTGGGCCATCTGACGCCGGTGGCCGCCGGATTTCTGGCTGCGGCGCTGGCGGTGGGGTGGACGCTCAGCGAGATCGTCAGCGCGTCTCTGAAAAGCCCGCGGGTCGTCGGAAATGTGGTTGCGGCAGCACCATTGGTGACGGCGTCGGGTTTGGCGCTGGCCGCACTAACGCAACGGGCCGACGCGTCGCTCGGGATTGTCGCGCTGTGGGCGCTGGCGTTGCTGATCACTGGAACCGGAATCGGGATTGCCTGGCCGCATCTCACGGTGCGAGCAATGGATTGTGTCGATGACCCGGCTGAGAGCAGCGCGGCGGCCGCGGCGATCAACACCGTGCAGTTAATGTCGGGCGCGTTCGGTGCCGGGTTGGCTGGGGTGGTGGTGAACACGGCCAAGGGCGGCGCGGTGGTGGAGGCTCGCTGGCTGTTTTCGGTGTTCACGGTGCTGGCCGCCGGTGCGGTGATCGCTTCATACAACGCGACCCATCGTGATCGCCGTTCAGCGCGTTGACTTGACCACCTGCGAATAGTGAAACTGCCAACGCTCCACGATGCGGAAGCCAAGGTAGCTGGGGAACGAGTAGACGGGCGTACGTTCGAAAGCCGTTCCTGGAGGCAATGATTGGCCAATTTGATGATCGGGTAGCGACTTGTCGCGGTTCGAGATGGTCCACAGCGTGGTGCACTTGTTGATCTTGGCCGTCGTCAGCCACACCGCGACGTGGCCATCCCACAGGGCCCCTACCTTCGGGCCGTAGAAACCGCGCTCGACGTCGATCAGCGATCGGAAGGCCGCCGGCCGGGTGGCGAGCAGCGCACGGATCGGCCCGGGCCTCCACGGCACGGTGTTGTCCACCAACAAGCAATCCCCGGGTGCGGCATGGGCGCTGATGACATCGGCGACCTGGCTGTAGTCCCAGCCCTCTTTCGCATACGGCCCGCGTTGGGTGAAGTAGTAATTCGGAAACGCGGCGACGGCAAAGAGCACGAGGACTCCGGCAATGGCCCACGGCATGCGGGCGATCGTGACGATGCAGATTGCCAGGACGACCGCCGCCGCAGGCGCGGTGAGGATCAAGTAGCGCGGGTAGTAGATGGGCTCCACCCTCGCCGAGTAGATCAGGACGACGACGGTGGGGACGAGGATCCATGCTGCGGATGCCAGCAGGAGTTGACCACCATCGGCGGCGGGTCCGGCCCCGCGGAGCAGCGCCACCGCGACGGCGGCGACGACCGTAACGCCCGCGAGGATGGCGAATGCAACACTGTGGTCGAAGTACTGCCGATGCACCACGTCGAGAAAGAGGTTGCGGGTCAGGCCCGAAATCCAGCCGACCTGCCACACCTGCTTATGGGCGAACATCACGAACGGTGTCATCGCCCCAAGTCCGGCCGCTGACGTGACCGCCCACCAGGTGACTGGAGATTTCCACGGTTTCCCGACGACCAGCAGCGGCAGCATCGCGGCGTAGACCAGCACCAACAAGCCCAAGTTGACGCTGACCAAGATCGACAGCATCAGTGTCAGCAGGTAGATCAGCCACAGCCACGGCCTGTCGCGCCGCACGGCGGCCACGAGAAGAACCGTCAGCCAGACGGCGGCTGCCACCGACAGCGCCGACGAGCGGGCTTCGATCCCCGCCCAGGTCACCCGCGGGAGCATGGCGAAGATCGCGCCCGCGCAGACCGCGATAGCGCGATTCTGCGGGGCAAGCTGCTTGGCGAAAACCACCACACCCGCGGCGGTGGCTCCAATCGCCAGACTGCTGGGAACCCGCGACCAGAATTCCGTCGGCGGGAACATCGCGAACCAGCCGTGCATGAGCAGGTAGTACAGCCCGTGCACGGCGTCGATGTGGCCCAACAGCTTCCACAGCTCCGGCAACGTCCGACTGGCCGACGCCGATATCGTCGCACCCTCGTCGAACCACAGCGATGGTCTGCTCGCCCACGCGGCGCTGATGGCGGTGGCCAGCACAGCAATCGCCACTGGGTCGAATCGCCTGCCTCGCGGACGCGGCGGCGCGTGCTCGTCAGCGAAGCGCGCTGGGCGCTCGCCAATGGTCGGCACGGACATGATGCTTGTCACTGTAGGGTTCCCGGGATGAGCCTGGTCACGAGCTGTCCCGCGGGTGAACAGCCGGTTGCCGGCCAGTCCGTCCGCACGGTGCGTCTTGGGCTGCCGCATCCGACGAAAGACGGTGCACAGCAAGGCTTTCCGTGATCAGCATGAGCGTTTGGCGGTGGTGTCATCGGCAATATTGTCCGTTGGCGCACGGTGACCGAGCAAATGCGGGTTGCGCCACGCCGTTGCGGTGTGGTTAATCTGACCCATCTGCATCCGGCAACGCGATACTGTCTTGGGTTGGCTGAGCAACCGACACTGGGAGGGTTAATGGGCGCCTATCAGACCGTGGTGGTAGGGACGGACGGCTCGGATTCGTCGATGCGCGCGGTGGACAGGGCGGCACAAATTGCCGGGACAGACGCCAAGCTGATCATCGCGTCGGCGTACCTGCCCCAGCACGAGGACGCCCGGGCCGCCGACATCCTCAAAGAGGAAAGCTACAAGGTCAAGGGCACCGCCCCGATTTACGAAATCCTCCACGACGCCAAGGAGCGGGCGCACAACGCCGGTGCCAAGAATGTCGAAGAGCGGCCCATCGTCGGCGCTCCGGTCGACGCGCTGGTGCACCTGGCCGAAGAGGAGAAAGCCGATCTGCTGGTTGTCGGCAACGTCGGTTTGAGCACGATCGCGGGCCGGCTGTTGGGATCGGTGCCGGCCAACGTGTCGCGGCGGGCGAAGGTCGACGTGCTGATCGTGCACACCACGTGACCGGGTCTACCAGCGGCGTTACCGCTCTTCGGCGAGGTTCAGGCTTGCGGCACCCGGCCACGGCACGGCCAGACACGACTCCCTAGTCCTTCGCTTCCCTGGCGAAGAGGGCAAGAGCGCGCATGAGCACATCGCGTTCCATTGCCAACTCGCCGATCTGCTTGCGCAATTCGTTGATCTCGTCGCGTATGTTTTCGCTCAACCAGGCATCGCCGCCTTGCGCACTTTGATCCGGCCGCGCGGCGTGGCCATGCGGGCCGTCATGCTGGCTCGCCTCGCGAGCCACCTGCGGTATCACCGTGGGAGGCGCGCCGTATCGGAGGCGCGTCCCGTCGCCAGGTTGCGCGACGCCGGTTCCGCGTTGCGCGGCTCCGCCGGCGCGTGTGCCGGCCCAGCTACCGCCCGCCGCGCCGCCGCCGCCCGCCGCGGCTGCCATGAGGCTCCCCAGCAGCATCGCGCCGTACCCGGATCCCAGTCCATCTACCTCGGGTTGCGGCAAACCGACAAGGGTAGGTTCCCGCAACGCCGTGGCCACGCGGGGGAACGCTGGCGCCGTCGCAGCCCAGGTCTGTGGTACCGACATCCCACCGATCGAGGCCGCGCGACCTAGTCCCGCCAGCACCGTGGTGCCACCCAGGCTCGCCGACGTTCCGGCACTGCCCAGGCCGGGTGTGGCTAGCGCGCCGCCACCCAGTCCGGCGGCCGCAGCAGACACGTCCGACATCGCCAGAGTTATCGGAGCCTTTAGCGACGAGTTCACCAGGTACAAGGACCCACTAGCGATGAACATCACTCCACTCGCGGCATCCGCGAAATTCGCAATATCGTCAAACAACGTGCCGAGGGAGCCAATCGGCAGGTTCGCCAGCCCGGCTATTGGGCCGAACGCTCCCGACGCGAGCTCTTGCAGCACCGTGGGCACCGTGGAGACCAGCTGCAACAAGGCGGTAGGGCTGACGGCCGCGGCCGAAGTGCTGGCCGCCTGAGCAACAGCAGCGGTCTGGGCTCCCACCCCGGCCGGATTGGCGTCGGGCGGCGGTGAGGTGAACGGCGTCAACATCGACGCAGCCGCCGACCCACTCGCATAGCCGTACATCGCCGTCGCGTCCTGCGCCCACATCTCGGCGTAAAGCGTCTCGGTTGCCGCGATCGCTGGGGTGTTCTGACCGAGAATGTTCGTCGCCACCAATGACATCAACAACGCCCGATTCTCCGCGACCACCGGCGGCGGTACGGTCGCCGCAAACGCCATCTCGTAGGCCGCCGCCGCCGACCTGGCCTGATTAGCGGCCTGCTTGACCTGCTCGGCGGTGGTGCTCAGCCACGCCACATAGGGCGCGGCCGCGGCCCCCATCGACGCCGATGCCGGACCTCGCCACAGCCCCGCAGTCAACTCGGATAGCACCGACCAATACGAAGCCGTCGCCGAACTTAACTCCGCCCCCAACCCGTCCCAGGCAGCGGCGGCCGCCAACATCGGCCCCGACCCCGGTCCCGCATACATCCTCGCGGAGTTGATCTCCGGCGGCAACGCTGCAAAATCCACGTTCCTTCGCCTCAATCCCTAGCTGGGTTTCACTTAATGAAAAGCCGTTTTGTGCGGGGTTGTGGGGGTTTTGCATGGATCAGCGTACTTCGAGTAGTCGTGGAAGTCGCCGTGCTGGCGGGTGTTGTTGAGGTTTTCCTCGGGTGGATCGACCTTGCGTGCCTGGCGTCCAGGAAAGTCTGGCAGGTTAATACGCTGCGCATTACCGCGCCGCGGTTGGCCGCCGCCGGCGTCACCAGCCTCGGTTGCGCCATTCGTCGAGATGCGGACGCTCCGTGCCCAGGGTTGTGTCGTCACCATGTCCGGGATAGACGACTGTGTCGTCACCGAAACGATCAAAGATCTTCGACTTCACGCCCGTGAAAAGCGCCTCGAAATCTGCCGATTTTGTGGTCCGCCCGACGCCCCCGGGGAACAGACAGTCGCCGGTGAACAACTGTGTGACCTCGTTGGTCGCGGGCCCGCCCAGTGCCAGCGCGATCGATCCGGGCGTGTGCCCGCGCAGGTGGATCACGTCGAAGGTCAGCTCGCCGATCTGCACGCGGTCGCCGTCGGCGAGCAACCGGTCAGGCTTGACCGGCAGCGGCTCCGCATCGATCTCATGGGCGGCCGTCGGCGCACCGGTGGCCACGGCGACCGCTTCCAGCGCCTGCCAGTGATCGAAGTGCTGGTGGCTGGTCACGATCAGTGTCAGCTTCGGAGCGTACCGTCGGACCAGGTCGACGAGGATGTCGGCGTCGTTGGCGGCGTCGATCAGCAGTGTTTCGCCCGTTGCGGAACATGTCACCAGATAGGCGTTGTTGTCCATGGGGCCCACCGATGCCTTGAGGATGGAGGCGCCGGGCAGGGTGCGACGAGCCGCGGTGCCCGGTTCGACGTGTCCGGTGTAGTTGTCGTCAACGGCAGTCATACGGGCCAGGCTACTTGGTAACGAGGCTGGGCAGCAGGCTTGTCGGTGTGGCCACATAGCATGAGGAACCAGTTCCGTCTATCAAGGGGAAGCCCCCGTTTGAAAGGGATGACGTGGCCGATCGCCTGATTGTCAAAGGTGCGCGCGAGCACAACCTGCGCGGCGTCGACCTCGACCTGCCCCGCGACGCCCTGATCGTGTTCACCGGGCTGTCCGGGTCGGGCAAGTCCTCGCTGGCCTTCGACACGATCTTCGCTGAAGGGCAGCGCCGGTACGTGGAATCGCTTTCGGCCTACGCCCGTCAGTTCCTGGGCCAGATGGACAAGCCGGACGTCGACTTTATCGAGGGGTTGTCCCCGGCGGTGTCCATCGATCAGAAGTCCACGAACCGCAATCCGCGGTCGACCGTCGGGACGATCACCGAGGTGTATGACTACCTGCGGCTGCTGTATGCGCGCGCGGGCACACCGCACTGTCCGATCTGCGGTGAGCGAATCGCGCGCCAGACGCCGCAGCAAATCGTCGATCAGGTATTGGCGATGCCTGAAGGCACCCGATTCCTGGTGCTGGCCCCGGTGGTGCGCACCCGCAAGGGCGAGTTCGCCGACCTGTTCGACAAGCTCAACGCCCAGGGCTACAGCCGGGTGCGGGTCGACGGTGTGGTGCACTCGCTGACCGACCCGCCGAAGCTGAAGAAGCAGGAAAAGCACGATATCGAGGTCGTGGTGGATCGCCTCACCGTCAAGGCCACCGCCAAGCAGCGGCTCACCGATTCGGTGGAGACCGCGCTGAATCTGGCCGACGGAATCGTCGTGCTGGAGTTTCCCGACGACCACGACGAGCATGGCCACCCCCGCGAGCAACGGTTCTCCGAGAAGTTGGCGTGTCCGAACGGACACTCCCTGGCCGTGGACGACCTGGAGCCGCGTTCGTTCTCGTTCAACTCGCCGTATGGCGCCTGCCCCGAGTGCGTTGGCTTGGGAATCCGCAAGGAGGTCGACCCAGACCTGGTGATACCCGACCCGGATCGCACCTTGGCCGAGGGCGCGGTGGCGCCATGGTCGAACGGCCACACCGCGGAGTACTTCACGCGGATGATGGCGGGGCTGGGTGACGCGCTCGGATTCGACGTCGACACGCCGTGGCGCAAGCTACCGGCAAAGGCCCGCAAGGCGATCCTGGAAGGCGCCGACGAGCAGGTGCACGTGCGTTACCGCAACCGATATGGGCGCACCCGTTCGTATTACGCCGATTTCGAAGGCGTGCTGGCATTCCTGCAACGCAAGATGGCGCAGACCGAGTCCGAGCAGATGAAGGAACGCTACGAGGGCTTCATGCGGGACGTGCCGTGCCCGGTGTGTGAGGGCACCCGGCTCAAGCCCGAGATTCTCGCGGTGACGCTTGCGGCGGGGGAGCAGGGCGCAAAGTCCATCGCCGAGGTCTGCGAACTGTCGATCTCGGACTGCGCAGATTTTCTCAACGCACTCACCCTGGGTGCCCGCGAGCAGGCGATTGCGGGTCAGGTGCTCAAGGAAATACAGTCGCGGCTTGGCTTTTTGCTCGATGTCGGGTTGGAGTACTTGTCGCTATCCCGCGCGGCGGCCACGCTGTCCGGCGGTGAGGCGCAACGCATCCGGCTGGCCACCCAGATCGGGTCCGGCTTGGTGGGTGTGCTCTACGTGCTGGACGAGCCATCCATCGGGCTGCACCAGCGCGACAATCGTCGTCTCATTGAAACCCTCACCCGCTTAAGGGATTTGGGTAACACGCTGATCGTCGTCGAGCACGACGAGGACACCATCGAGCACGCCGACTGGATTGTCGACATCGGCCCGGGCGCGGGCGAGCACGGCGGCCGCATCGTGCACAGCGGCCCGTACGCCGAACTGCTGCGCAATAAGGATTCGATCACCGGCGCCTACCTGTCCGGCCGACAGAGCATCGAAATCCCAGCCATCCGGCGTCCGGTCAGCCCGCGGCGTCAACTCACCGTCGTCGGCGCCCGCGAGCACAACCTGCGCGGGATCGACGTGTCCTTTCCGCTCGGTGTGCTGACCTCGGTGACCGGTGTATCCGGCTCGGGCAAGTCGACGTTGGTCAACGATATCCTGGCCGCGGTGCTGGCCAACCGGCTCAACGGCGCCCGGCAGGTTCCGGGCCGGCACACCCGGGTCACCGGGCTGGATCACCTGGACAAGCTGGTGCGGGTCGACCAGTCACCGATCGGGCGAACGCCGCGATCCAACCCGGCGACCTACACCGGGGTCTTCGACAAGATCCGCACCCTGTTCGCGGCCACCACCGAGGCCAAGGTTCGTGGCTATCAACCCGGCCGATTCTCCTTCAACGTCAAGGGCGGACGCTGCGAGGCGTGCACCGGCGACGGCACGATCAAGATCGAAATGAACTTCCTGCCCGATGTGTATGTGCCGTGTGAGGTGTGTCAGGGCGCTCGCTACAACCGCGAAACCCTTGAGGTGCATTACAAGGGCAAGACGATCTCCGAAGTGCTGGACATGTCGATCGAGGAAGCGGCCGAGTTCTTTGAGCCCATCACCGGCATTCACCGGTATCTGCGCACCCTGGTCGACGTCGGATTGGGTTACGTCCGGCTCGGCCAGCCCGCACCGACGCTGTCCGGCGGAGAGGCGCAGCGAGTCAAGCTTGCCTCCGAGTTGCAGAAGCGCTCGACCGGGCGCACCATCTACATCCTCGACGAGCCCACGACGGGGTTGCATTTCGACGACATCCGCAAGCTGTTGAACGTCATCAGCGGCCTTGTCGACAAAGGCAATACGGTGATCGTCATCGAACACAACCTGGACGTGATCAAGACGTCGGACTGGATCATCGACATGGGCCCCGAAGGTGGCGCCGGCGGCGGAACCGTTGTGGCCGAAGGCACTCCGGAGGATGTCGCAGCGGTTCCGGAAAGCTACACCGGGAAGTTTCTCGCCGACGTGGTTGGCGGCGCGCGCGCGCCCGAAAGCTCACCGCGGCGACGTCGGAAAGTCAGCGCCTGAATCTGCGCTCACGGCCTCGAGGATGCGATGAGCGCGAGCTCACGCATACCGCGTTACCGCGGCAGCTTCGCGGCCATCGCGTCGGCAATTTGGCTGGCTTGGTCGATGGTCTGGGGCGAACAGACGTTGACGTCGAAGACCAGATGGGACACCGCGCTGAGCACGTGCTGGCAAGTCACGTCCTTCACGGCGCCCGCCGGATCGCGCAGCAGTGAGATCTTTGGGGGATCACCACTGACTTCCCGGAATGTCCAGTGGAATTCCTTGCCGCTATTGACCTGAGTCACGGTTTTCCCGGCACAGTCCCGCCATTGGACCGCCTGAGCCGTCACAAATCCGAGGGCCTGATCGGCGGACGCAAAAATCACCGCGCCCTGAACCACCACGTAGCCAGGGTTGCTGTGTGGCTTCTGCATCAGCTGGGCGAGCATTGCGGTGTAGCCGCTGCTCTTGTACGGCCGAGTTTGGTAACCAATGAGCGCCCCGAGGCACCGTTCGTCCGACAACGAGTTTTCTGGGCCGGGGTCGGTCATCTCGGTTGTGTTGTGGTCGACGACGATGCCGGTGGTGCCGACGATGGTGTTGATCTGCTCCGGGCTGAGCAGGATCGAATCTAGTTGTGCGGGGGCAACTTTCGGGACGGCGCTAGTTGTGGTGGTCGCGGCGGTCGTGGTTGTGTTCTTGCCGACGGGCTGCCCGCCGCTGTTGTCGAGCGCCAGCCAGATGCCCGTGCCCGCGACGACGCAGACGACGAGCAGCGCCGCGGCGAGGATTAGCCACGGCCTGCGCTTGGGTGGCGCGCTAGGTGCCCACGGTGGCGGCGGTGGCGACGGCAACGTGCGCGGAATTGGGCCAGAGGGTGGGGGCACGTATTGGTGGGTGTGCGCGAGCAGGGTGGCGGCACGGTCCCGGTCGGGGGCGCTGAGCGCTTGTTGGGCGGCACGGGCCAGCTCGCCGGCGGTGGGGTAGCGCTCAGTGGGGTTCTTAGCCATGCCCCGGGCGATGACCTCATCGAAGGCGGTCGGGATCCCCTGACGTTGCAAGCTTGGTCGCGGGACGGGCTGCATGAGATGCGCACCCATGAGAGTGCTGAGGTTCTGCGTTTGGTACGGGGGTGCGCCGACGAGGCACTCATAAAGCACGCAGGCCAGTGCGTAGATGTCGGAACGGTAGGTGATGTCGTCGTCGCCGAATCGTTCGGGTGCCATGTAGCTCCAGCTACCCACCGCCGTCCCCGTTTTGGTGAGGTGTTGGTCGCTGGCCGCGGCGGCGATGCCGAAGTCGACAAGGTAAGCGAAGTCGTCGCCGGTGATCAGGATGTTTTCCGGCTTGATGTCGCGGTGGATGACGCCGGTGCGGTGGGCGGCATCCAGTGCGGCGGCGACTTGGCTGACGATGGCTACCGCGCGAGGTGGGGGCAGCGCGCCATCGCGGTGCAGCAGTGCCCCGAGGTCGGTGCCCTCGATGAGACGCATGTCGATGAAGAGTTGCCCGTCGACCTCACCGAAGTCGTGGATGGGTACGATGTGTGGTTCTTGGAGGCGTCCGGCGGTATGGGCTTCGCGCTGCATCCGTCGGCGAAAGACGTTGTCCGAGCTGTATTGCTGAGATAGCAGTTTGAGTGCGACCGTGCGGTCTTTGACGGTGTCGTGTGCCTCGTAGACTTCGCCCATCCCGCCGCGGCCCAGCAGTCGTCGTAGCCGGTAGGGCCCGAACTGCGTGCCCACCCGCGAAGTCGGCACGGTGTCACTCATTGGTGTGCATCGACTCCCGGATCTGTGCCAAGCGCTCAGCCGCCGCGCGTTGCCGCTTTTCGTACTGTTCCTCGACGCTGTGTCCCTCGGGTGTTTCGGCGTCGAGTTCTCGGGCGCCCTGCGCCGTCGCGAACCTGTTCTCAATTTTCTCGCGGACTGATTCGAAGGTAGGTACACCGGCGCTGTCATATCCGGGTTCGGACGGTGCGGCGTCGGGCGTTGTCGGTTCGTCGGGCATGCCGCAACGTTACTGCTGTGGGTGGCCGGGGCTAGTGCGGCTTGGCGAGGGGGAAGGGCAGCGTCTCGCGAATGCTGCGGCCGGTGACCAGCATGACCAACCGGTCAATGCCCATCCCGAGCCCCCCGGTGGGCGGCATCGCGTATTCCATGGCTTGTAGGAAGTCTTCGTCGAGCTGCATCGCCTCGGGATCTCCGCCGGTTGCCAGCAGGGACTGCTCGTGCAGACGGCGCCGTTGCTCGACCGGGTCGGTGAGTTCGCTGTAGGCCGTACCCAGCTCGACGCCCCACGCCACTAGGTCCCAACGTTCGGCGACTCCGCGCTTGCTGCGATGTGGTCGGGTCAAGGGTGACACCGATGTCGGGAAGTCGATGTAGAACGTCGGATACGCGGTGCGGTCCTCAACCAGGTGCTCGTACAGCTCCAGCACTACCGCGCCGGCGTCCCACTGCAACCGGTAGGGAATGTGGGCGGCCTCGGATAGCTTGCGCAGCGTCGTCAAGTCGGTGTCCGCGTCGATGCGCTCCCCGAGGGCTTCGGACACCGCCTCGTGCACCGTCTTGACCGGCCAGACGCCGGAGATGTCTACCGGCTCGAGGCGATCACCACTGCCCGGTCGCATCGCGGTGGGCGCACCATTCGCCGCTCGGGCAGCGTTTTGGATGAGCTCGCGGCACCCGTCGATCCACACCATGTAGTCGGCGTGCGCTTGATAGGCCTCCAGCAGGGTGAATTCCGGGTTATGGCTGAAGTCGACACCCTCGTTGCGAAACGCGCGGCCGAGCTCGAATACTCGTTCCACGCCACCGACGCACAGGCGCTTCAGATACAGCTCCGGCGCGATGCGCAAGAACAGGTCCATTGAGTAGGCGTTGATATGCGTGACGAACGGTCTTGCGGCGGCTCCGCCGTGCAGCTGCTGCAGGATCGGAGTTTCGACCTCGGTAAATCCCTTGGCGAACAGCGTCTCTCGGATCGACCGCAAGATGTCGCTGCGGGCCGTGATCAGCGTACGGGATTCGGCGTTGATCGCCAGGTCCACATAGCGGGTCCGTACCCGGGCCTCGGGATCGGTGAGCCCCTTCCATTTATTGGGCAGCGGTCGCAAGCACTTGCCGATCAAGCGCCAGCGGCTCACGATCAACGACTGGGTTCCGTTCTTGCTCGAGCCCATATGCCCGGTCATCTCCACTAGGTCGCCCAGATCGATCGCCGCGTTGAAATCCGCGGCGCGGCCCTGCTCTAGACGTGAATTATCCAGCAGCACTTGGACTTCACCGGACCAATCGCGCAGCTGGGCGAATAGCACCCCACCGAAATTGCGTACTCGCAATATGCGCCCGGACACCGAAACATCGGTCTGATCGTCCGCATCCAGCGCCTGTGCAACCGTGTGACTGGGCTGATATCCTACCGGGTAGACATCAATACCGCTGTCCTGCAACTTCTTTAACTTGGCGAGTCGCACGCGGACCTGCTCGGGCAGGCGACGCTGAACCTCGGTGCCGTTGCCGGTGTCCGGCTGTTGCAGCCCACTCACGTCCGGGGCCGTGCCGTCGTGATGCAATAGGCCGGTAGCCACCAGCGGCGGCGGCACCGCCGGATGATGGCCGGTGTGTACCCGATTGCGTCGGCTGAACGGCAATACCAGGAAGCCCTCGGCGATCACCGAGGCGACGCCGACCTTAGGAATCAATCGAGCGTCTTCGTAGCAGGAGTAGCGCGGTACCCATTCGGGTTGGTACTTCATGTTCGAGCGGTACAGCGTCTCGAGCTGCCACCAGCGCGAGAAGAACACCAACAGGGCGCGCCACAACCGTGCCACCGGTCCCGCGCCAAGTTGGGCGCCCTGTTCGAAGGCGGACCGGAACACCGCGAAGTTCAGCGAGATACGGGTGATACCAAGGCTTTCAGCGTGCAAGGCGAGCTCGCTGACCATCAGTTCGATGGTGCCGTTGGGGGATTGCGGAGAACGGCGCATCAGATCCAGGGAGACACCGGTGGTTCCCCATGGCACCAAAGACAACAGTGCCATTACCTCTTGGTCGGGGGTTATCGCCTCGACCAGCAGGCAGTTGGAGTCAGCCGGGTCACCGAGTCGGCCCAGCGCCATTGAGAAGCCACGCTCGGATTCGGTGTCGCGCCACGCGTCGGCGCGCTCAATTGTCTTGGCCATCTCGTCGTCGGAGACGTCGCGGTGCCGTCGGATGCGCACCGTCAGCCCCGACCGGCGCGCCCGAGTCACCGCCTGGCGGACGCCACGCATCTCCGGCCCGGTCAATTTGAATTCGGCCGGCCGCAGAATGGCCTCGTCACCCAACACCAGCGCATTCAGGCCCGCTTCGCGGTACACCTGTGCGCCTAGTGAACTGGCGCCCATGACGCCGGGGGACCAGCCGTAGGTCTGGCACAGCCGTAGCCACGCGGCGACGGCCTGTGGCCATGCGCGGGGGTCGCCCACCGGGTCGCCGCTGGCCAGGCAAACGCCGATCTCGACCCGATAGGTTATGGCGGCGCGGCCACTGGGTGCGAAGACCACCGACTTGTCACGACGGGTGGCGAAGTACGCGAGTGAGTCGTTCTGCCCGTACAACTGGACCAGCCCGCGTATGGCCGATTCGTCCTCCCCGGTCAGTGCATTGTCGGCCCGCTGGGACTGGAACAACACAATCGCCGCCGCAATCAACGCGAAGGCGCCGAACAATCCAAAGATCGCGTTGAGAAAGACATGCGGCTTGCCGCTGAACAGATCGGGGTCCGCGAGGCCGAAGCCGATCACCCGGTTCGCGACATAAGGCAACCGGTCTTGCGGCGCAAGCGATCCCGGGAACAACTCCACCAGACCCCAGGACACTAGGATTCCGATCGCTCCGCCGGCAAGCAGCACTCCGGCCGCCTTGAACAGTGCGCCCCTACGGACCTTGGCCCAGAACTGCCGATAGCCAAGCACCAAAAGAACGCTTGCGACGACGTGGAAAGCGAATCCGAGGTTCTCGCCGAAGTTCTCGGGAGCGGTGTTGCCGCCCGTGGCGATATCGGCGACATTCAGTACTGCGGCAAGGACCATGTTTCCCAGCAACAGCAACCAGGCAATACGTTTGCGCGCGGCCAGCGCACCGGCCAACAGGGCCAGCACGAAGGACCAGGCGAAGCTGGTGTCGGGGAAGTTGAACAGGTAGCTGTTGATGAATTCGCGTGGAGCGTGGATGAGCCAGCGGACCAACGGCGACACACTCGCCAGTAGCGACAGGGTCGCGATGACTCCGACGGTCCAGCCCGCCGCCGCGGGGACCCAGTGATACCGGGAAACCGGCCTGCTCTCCCCTGAGCGAGGCTTGATGAGTGTCACAGACCGCGAGGATATTCCCTAAAACTACGAAATTCTTGGCGATGTGATGGCCAGGTCGCACAAGCTTGCTGCGCTTGGGTTGCCGCTTGTGGCCAGTTCGTTGTCGGGATGTCGCGTCATGCCTGTTAAACTGGCTGCTGCGACCATCCCGGCGAAGGCCAGGGACAGTTAAGTGGAGTCCCACTCCCACCGCTTGCCGAGAAGGGCTTCGAGGCTTTTTCTAGGCAACGCGGTCCGGTCACAGGCATTTGGAATGCCTGTTCTGCGCGCGACGCAGGCGGCTTGAGTAGATCCAAGCCGCGATCGGTCGGCACTGGGCCCTGCTGCTGCAGGGCTTTTTTGCTGATGGCAGGTGTGTTCCCCGCACTGATCCCGGCCCGGCTCAGGCACAGGTCGCGATGGAACCACAAGCCTACGAGGAGGCCCCATCAGCACTGAGACCCGCGTCAACGAGCGCATTCGCGTACCTGAGGTCCGATTGATTGGCCCAGGGGGGGAGCAGGTAGGCATCGTGCGTATCGAAGACGCACTCCGCGTCGCCGCGGACGCCGATCTTGACCTTGTCGAAGTTGCTCCAAACGCCAGACCGCCGGTCTGCAAGATCATGGACTACGGCAAGTACAAGTATGAGGCGGCGCAGAAAGCGCGCGAATCCCGCCGGAACCAGCAGCAGACCGTTGTCAAAGAGCAAAAGCTGCGACCAAAGATCGACGACCACGACTACGAGACCAAGAAGGGCCACGTCGTGCGCTTCTTGGAAGCGGGATCGAAGGTCAAGGTCACCATCATGTTTCGCGGACGTGAGCAGTCGCGGCCCGAGTTGGGCTATCGGCTGCTGCAGCGACTGGGAGCCGACGTTGCCGACTACGGCTTCGTCGAAACCTCCGCAAAACAGGACGGGCGCAACATGACGATGGTGCTGGCACCCCACCGCGGCGCGAAGACTCGCGCCAGGGCGCGGCATCCCGGTGAACCTGCGGGTGGACCGGGCGATGCGGCTGGCGACAGCAAAACTTCATCGAACTGACCTGATAACCAGAACTGAGGAATTATGCCCAAGGCCAAGACCCACAGCGGGGCCTCGAAGCGGTTCCGGCGCACCGGCACCGGGAAGATTGTCCGGCAGAAAGCCAACCGACGGCATCTGCTCGAGCACAAGCCGACCAAGCGCACCCGGCGGCTGGATGGCCGTACCACGGTGGCGGCCAATGACACCAAGCGGGTCAAGTCGCTGCTGAACGGCTGATCGGCGCCCCGCATGACTCGGCCGCCGGCCCTGACCATTTCGCCCGAACGAGAATAGGAACAACCCATGGCACGCGTAAAGCGGGCAGTCAACGCCCACAAGAAGCGGCGCTCCGTCCTGAAGGCCTCGAAAGGTTATCGGGGTCAGCGATCCCGCCTTTACCGCAAGGCCAAAGAGCAGCAGCTGCATTCGCTGAACTACGCCTACCGTGACCGTCGGGCGCGTAAGGGCGAATTCCGCAAGCTGTGGATCTCGCGAATCAACGCGGCCGCGCGCGCCAACGACATCACCTACAACCGGCTGATCCAGGGTCTGAAGGCGGCGGGTGTCGAGGTGGACCGCAAGAATCTTGCCGACATCGCGATCACCGATCCGGCGGCATTCACCGCGCTCGTCGACGTAGCCCGGGCGGCCCTACCCGAAGACGTCAACGCCCCCTCGGGAGAAGCTGCCTAACCCTGGTGTTGACCGAACGCTCGGCCAGGGTGGCGGCGGCGGTCAAGCTGCATCGCCACGTCGGCCGTCGGCGCTCGGGCCGGTTCCTCGCCGAAGGGCCCAACCTGGTCGAGGCCGCCGGGGAGCGCGGCCTGATCCGGGATGTCTTCGTCACCGAGGCCGCGGCACGACGTCATGAGTCCTTGCTGGCCAGGCAGGAGTCGCCGGTGCATCTGGTGACAGAACGTGCCGCAAAGGCGCTGTCCGACACGGTTACTCCGACGGGCCTGGTCGCCGTATGTGACATGCCCGCGACCCGGTTAGCCGAGGTGGTGTCTGGCTCACCCCAGTTGATCGCGGTCGCCGTCGACATCAACGAGCCGGGCAACGCCGGGACGCTCATCCGCATCGCCGACGCCATGGGCGCGGCGGCGGTGATTGTCGCCGGGCACAGCGTCGACCCGTACAACGGCAAATGTCTGCGCGCGTCCACCGGCAGCATCTTCTCCATCCCCGTCGTGGTCGCACCCGATATCCGCGCCGTCGTCGAAGAGTTGCGCGTGGCCGGTCTACGGGTGCTGGCCACCACCGTGGACGGCGAGACGTCGCTCGACGATGTTGATCTTGCGGCGCCGACGGCTTGGCTGTTCGGGCCCGAATCACATGGATTATCAGCCGAAGTCGCGGGCGGGGCGGACCACCGGGTGCACATCCCGATGTCGGGTGGCGCGGAGAGCCTGAACGTCGCCGCGGCCGCAGCTATCTGTCTATATCAGAGCGCGCGGGCCCTCAACCGACATTAGGCGGCCCTCTTACGGCCCCGGGCCGGGCGCAGGCCGGCGATCGAGAGCGTGCCGTGCACCAGCGATCCGGCGCGCTCCATGATCAGCCTGGCCGGGTTGGTACGGGGTGGGAAGTAGTGCATCGGCAGGCCCCGACGGTCCCGTGGCGGCGCCACGAATGACGGCGCCTCGACCAAAGGCGCGTCGCTACGAATTCGTCCCTCCGCCCGGCGATAGGCGGCTAACGCGCGCGGATGCAAGCGGATTTCGTCGGGCACTGCCAAGAACAGCAGCTCGACCAGCTTGCCGAACACTCGCAGCAATACCTCATCGCCCGGTGTCCAGTGCATTCCCGCCTTCTCCCGGATCGCGGGCTCGAATAGGCCGGCGGCGATCCACCGCTGACCGGCCACCAACGGCTTGAACAATTGATCCCAGATTGGGGTGGGGATCAGAACGAATTTCGGCTTGGGGATTCGCATCTGGAAGATGTCCAGCGTCGCCTGGTTGATCTCCAGCTCGTCGCGACCTACCCGCTCCCAATACTCCTGAAACTCTTCCCACGATTTGGGCACCGGTCGCATGCTCATCCCGTACATCCGGTACCACTGCACGTGCTCGTCGAACAGCTGGCGCTTCTCGGCATCGGTCAGGCCGCCGCAGAAGTACTCGGCCACCTTGATGACCAGCATGAAGAAGGTCGCATGGGCCCAGTAGAACGTCTCGGGATTGAGCGCGTGATAGCGACGTCCCGCGACGTCGACTCCCTTGATCGTGCGGTGGTAGCCCTTGATCTGCTGACCGGTCTCGGCGGCCCGGTCACCGTCATACACGACGCCCATGATCGGGTAAACCGACCGCGCCACCCGTTGCAATGGTTCCCGCAGCAGGATCGAGTGCTCGGTGACACCAGCGCCCAGCTCCGGATACATGTTCTGGATAGCGCCGATCCACACGCCCATCATCCCCGTGCGCAGGTCACCGAAATATTTCCAGGTCAGTGAGTCGGGCCCGAGCGGCTCCGCGGATGTAGTCGACACGACAGTCATCACGGCCTCCATGCGCGTAACTTGCGCTCACGATAAACGTTGACAACGCACGTTGTCTATGAATTCGGCAGATGCCCGCACGTGGTGTTATCCACGGTCCACACCCGTGTAGCAGGGCCGTAATCAGGCCGCTTGTGGCCGCCGGCGAAGAGCTGCACGCGAGCGTAACCTGGCTGCGATTCTCGAGCCCGAGTTTCGCAGTGCGGTTACGCTGGCGGGCTTCACCTGGTCGATGTCACACGGGTGCGCAGTTGCGGCGACACATGTCTGTCAGATCGCCAGGAAGCTTTCAAACCAGGGCAGGCAGGTAAGCGCGGCATACACTGTCCGTCACCCTCAGCGAGGCCGCAGCGGCGGCGGCGCCCACGCTTGGGCTCGCGGCCCCGGCGGCTGATCAGGTATCGGCGGCGATCGCGGCAATGTTCGGGACGCATGCTCGAGAATTTCAATCCCTCAGCGCGCAAGCGGCGGCATTTCATGAGCAGTTAGACCAACCGTCATTCCATTGAGCGGTCCAAAGTTTGGTGGTCTCGTTCCCGCCCTATTCGGAGGGGTTTTGCCGGGCTTCTAGTCGTCGGCCGGCACTGCGCCGCGTTTGGATTTCGTTGGCGGTTGTCGGTCTGGTCGTTTGTTGCGAAGTGTGACGCAAACGGCGCGACCGTGATTGCCTGCGTCTGTGCATACCACCTACCCTTGCCTGGTGGAGGTCGGGCTTGGCGACTCGGAGTCCGGCGTGCCCGACAAGACTGTGACCGAGTCGGCGCGTGACGTCTCTCGGCGATTGTCTGTGGCGCGGTGGCTGCGTAGCACCAACCACAGTCCCGGAGTTGTGGCGTTCATCCGCCGCGCGCGACGGTTGTTGCCCGGCGATCCGGAGTTCGGCGACCCGCTGTCCACCGCAGGTGAGGGCGGTCCCCGCGCCGCGGCACGGGCCGCCGACCGGCTGCTGGGGGATCGCGACGCGGCGTCTCGCGAGGTCAGCCTGGGTGTGCTGCAAGTATGGCAAGCGTTGACCGAGTCCATTTCTCGGCGGCCGGCAAACCCGGAGGTAACACTGGTATTCACCGATCTGGTCGGTTTCTCGACGTGGTCGCTGCAGGCTGGTGATGACGCGGCCCTGGTGCTGCTGCGGCAGGTAGCCCGGGCTGTGGAGCCGCCACTCTTGGACGCCGGTGGACACATCGTCAAGCGGATGGGCGACGGGATCATGGCGGTGTTCCGCAGGCCGGACGTTGCCGTGCGGGCCGTAGTCGCCGCTCAGGATGCTGTGAAATCAGTTGAAGTACATGGATATACGCCACGGATGCGGGTCGGCATCCACACCGGCCGACCGCAGCGCCTGGGTGCAGACTGGCTCGGCGTCGACGTCAATATCGCCGCGCGGGTTATGGAAAGGGCCACCAAAGGTGGCATCATGATTTCCAGCCCAACCCTAGACCTGATCCCGCAAAGTGAGTTGGACGAGTTGGGTGTCGTCGCCAAGCGCGCACGCCGACCGATATTTTCCAGCAAACTCACCGGCATCCCACCGGACCTGGCGATCTATCGCCTGAGGACTGGTAGGGAGTTGACAGCCGCCGATAACCAAGATGAGACAGAACTCGATGCATAGTGGAACGCGATGATTTACGGCCTGTTGTCCCGGGTGGCCCGGGTCCGATTCACCGTGGGTTACCTGGCCGCTCTTGCGTGGGTCAGCACCGCGATCCTGACGCTTAATCCGCAGGCGCACGACCGTCTGGTCCGGCACGCCAGCACCAACCTGCACAACCTGGCGCATGGACGCTTGGGAACGCTATTGAGTAGCGCGTTCGTCGTCGAAGCGGGTCCGCTCTACTTCTGGATGCCCTTCCTGGCGTGTCTGCTCGCGCTCGCCGAGCTGCATTTGCACACCGTCCGGTTGATCGTGGCGTTTGTCGTCGGCCATGTCGGGGCCACACTCGTGGTGGCGGCAGCTCTGGCCGCGGCCGTGGAGTTTGGCTGGATGCCCTGGTCGATCACTCACGCTACCGATGTCGGGATGAGCTATGGGGCGCTGGCGGCGCTGGGAGCGCTGTCCGCGGCGATCCCGCGGCGCTGGCGGCCGGCGTGGATTGGCTGGTGGGTCTCGGTGAGCGTAGTAGCGGTGATCATCGATGGCGAATTCACCAACGCGGGCCATGCCGTCGCCGTGATCCTGGGCGTGCTGTTGGCCACCCGCTTTCGTCGGCCGATCCACTGGACGCCGTTGCGGTGCCTGATGCTTGCCCTGTCTTCGGGGTTCGGTTTCCTGGTGCTGGCTCATAGCTGGTGGGCGATGGCCGCCGGGCTGGCGCTTGGCCTGCCGGGTGCCGGACTGGCTCATCTGGTGGCCCGCAGGTTCGGCCGCCGCGACTCGATGGCCAACGCGCCGGTGTTAGCGGACGCGTCGACCGTCCGGCAGCCCGCGCTGAGCGTCTGATTGGGTGTCAAATTTCAAATTATTGACGTCATCGTCGAAGCCTTTGCCGCGGCTGGATGAATGGCCAAATTGAATTTAAATTGCGCGAAAGTCCAATGGCGGAGCATATTCACAATTCTTCCAATTGAAACTCTAATAATTTCGTGGGAATGTAGCCGGGTCAGCTGAGTCCGTCGGAGGATGTGGCATGTCTTTTCTGATCGCTGATCCGGAGATGGTGGTGGCCGCGGCGACGGATTTGGAGGGCATTGGCTCTGCGGTGAGCGCTGCCAACGCAGCGGGGCCGACGACGGGGATGGCCGCGGCCGCCGCCGATGAGGTGTCGGCGGCTATCGCGGCGTTGTTCGGCACCTACGCTCAGGAATACCGAGCCGTGAGCACCCAGGCGGCGGCGTTTCATGCCCAGTTTGTGCGGTCCTTGACCGCGGGTGCGGGGTGGTATGCGAACGCCGAGGCGGTCAACGCGACGCTATTTCAGCGCATTGAGCAAGAGGCGCTCAGCATTGTCAACGCGCCCACCCGGGCGCTGCTGGGCCGCCCGTTGATCGGCGACGGGGCCAACGCAACGATGCCGGGCGGGCGCGGCGAGGACGGCGGGCTGCTGTACGGAAACGGTGGCAACGGCGCCGCCGGCGGCACCGGGCAGGCCGGCGGTGCCGGCGGTAACGCAGGGTGGTTCGGAAACGGCGGGGCCGGAGGCGCCGGCGGGGCCGGTGCGGCCGGAGGTGCCGGCGGCACCGGTGGTCTGCTGGTGGGCAATGGTGGCGACGGCGGGCAGGGTGGGGCGGCCGCGGTGGGCATCAATGGCGGCAAGCCCGGACTGGGGGGTAGTGGGGGGCTGGCCGGGGCATTCGGCCAACCCGGAGCCCACGGGCAAGACGGTGCGGCCGCGGCGGGCGGCGGCGGAACCCCACCCGCTGGCGGTGGGGACACCCCACCCAGCGGAGGCGGCGACACACCGCCCGCTGGGGGTGGGGACACGCCGTCCAGCGGTGGTGGGGACACCCCACCCACGGGCGGCGGCTCCGGAGTAGCGGCGACGTTATCGACGACGCGCTGGGATGGCGGCTTCAGGGCCGATTACCACATCACCAACTCGGGCTCGACCGCTTCGACCTGGAAGGTCGAATTCGATTTGCCAAGCGGATCGATCGGGGACGTGTGGAATGCGGAACTTGCCCAGTCGGGCACGCATTACGTGCTGACCCCTAAGTATTCGCCCACGCTTGCGGCGGGCGGCGCGCTCGACGTTGGTTTTGTAGTCTCGCAGCCCGGCGCCTACGAGGCGCCGACCAACGTTGTGGTGAACGGTCAGCCGGTCCCCGGAGGCTCAACACCAACGACGCCACCCACAACACCGCCGACAACCCCGCCCACGACGCCACCCACCACTCCGCCGACGACGCCACCGACCATGCCCAATGGGCCATCGACCGGAGTGTTCTCTCCGTATGTCGACATGACGCTGTGGCCGCAGTTCGATTTCGCGGGTGCCGGCGGCCTCGGTGACGTCGACCATGTCGTGCTCGGCTTCATCACCGCCGATTCGCAGGGGCAGGCGGCCTGGGGCGGCTTTGACGCGTACGCGGTCAACGGCGGCAGCCTGCTGTATCAAATCAATGACCAGATCACCGCGATGCATAGCGCAGATATCGACGCCACCATCTCCTTTGGTGGTGCGGCGAATCAGGAACTGGCTCTGGTCACCCCGGACGTGAACGCTCTGGCCGCGAAGTACCAGTCGGTGATGGATGCCTACGGCTTCCACAAGCTCGATTTCGACATCGAGGGCGCGGCCCAGGGTGACGTCGCATCGCTGACACGTCGCGCGCAGGCGATCACCATGCTGCAGACGGCGGGGAATGCGAGCGGTACCCCGGTGGAGGTTTCGTTCACTCTTCCGGTGCTGCCGACGGGTTTGACCGCCGACGGGATGCGGGTGGTTACCAACGCTATCGCCAATGGCGTGGACATCGCGCACGTCAACATCATGGCGATGGACTATTTTGACCCGAGTCTGCCGTACGAGGGCAAGATGGGTGACTATGCGATTCAGGCGGCAACGGCTGTGCACGATCAGTTGGTGCCGTTGTATCCGTCGAAGACCGATGCGGAGATCTGGGCGATGGTCGATGTGACGCCCATGATCGGCGTCAACGACCATACGGTCGAAGTGTTCACCCTTGCCGACGCGCAGAAGCTCACCACGTTCGCCGAGGAAAAGGGCTTGGGTGGACTGCACATGTGGTCGATCAACCGCGACTACCCGGGTCCAGTGGGCACCCTGTCAAACACCAGCAGTGGCGTCTCGCAAGACGCCTGGGCTTACTCGCACATCTTCGGGGAGTTCGACGACTGATCCCAGACGTGGGCAGCACTGGACGAACGGGTCCATGACTTATGATCGGCACTTGCGCCATACCCGTGCCGTGAACCCACCCGCCCGCCCAGGGGACGGACCGAGGTGCGGTACCTCCCCTGCGTGGGGAGGACCGGGCGGTCCGATCAGCCTCGTCAGCAAGGAGAGTGTCGCCGCGTGGGTGATCCCCCCCTCGAGACGATAGTGTCGATGTCGTCGCCGGAAGCACTGACGAAGGCGGTCAACGCCGCCCAGCAGGCCATCGCCCTGGCGGACAATCTGGACGCGCTGGCGCGCATCAAGACCGAACACCTCGGTGACCGCTCGCCGCTGGCGCTGGCGCGACAAGCACTAGCCAGCCTGCCCAAACAAGAGCGCGCCGACGCCGGCAAGCGGGTCAACATCGCGCGCGCCGACGCCCAGCGCAGCTACGACGAACGGTTGGCGACGCTGCGCGCGGAGCGTGACGCGGCGGTTTTGGTCGCCGAACGAATCGACGTCACCCTGCCATCGACGCGACAGCCGACCGGGGCCCGACATCCGATCACGATCCTGGCCGAGCACATCGCCGACACATTCATCGCGATGGGATGGGAACTGGCCGAAGGCCCAGAGGTTGAGGCCGAACAGTTCAACTTCGATGCCCTGAACTTCCCTGCCGATCACCCAGCCCGCAGCGAACAGGACACCTTCTACATCGCGCCCGAGGATTCCCGCCAGCTGCTGCGCACCCACACTTCGCCGGTGCAGGTGCGCACCCTGCTGCAGCGCGAATTGCCGGTCTACATCATCTCGATCGGCCGCACCTTCCGCACCGACGAACTTGATGCCACCCACACGCCGGTCTTCCATCAGGTCGAGGGGCTGGCGGTGGATCGCGGACTGACCATGGCGCATTTGCGCGGAACTCTGGACGCTTTCGCGCGCGCCGAGTTCGGACCGTTGGCGCGAACCCGAATCCGGCCGCATTTCTTCCCGTTCACCGAACCCTCCGCCGAAGTTGATGTCTGGTTCGCCAACAAGAAGGGCGGCGCCGACTGGGTGGAGTGGGGTGGCTGCGGAATGGTGCATCCAAACGTGTTGCGTGCCGCTGGAATTGACCCCGAGGTCTACTCCGGCTTCGCGTTCGGGATGGGCTTGGAGCGAACCTTGCAGTTCCGCAACGGGATTCCCGACATGCGCGACATGGTCGAGGGAGACATTCGATTCACGTTGCCGTTCGGGGTGGGGGCGTAATGCGCGTTCCGTACAGCTGGCTGCGCGAGGTCGTTTCCGTCGGCGCACCCGGTTGGGATGCTGACCCCGGCGAGCTTGAGCAGACGCTGGTGCGCATCGGCCACGAGGTCGAAGAGGTGATCACCCTGGGTCCGGTCGACGGCCCGCTGATCGTGGGTCGGGTACTCGAGATAGAAGAGCTCACCGGGTTCAAGAAGCCGATCCGGGCCTGTCTGGTAGACACCGGCGACGGCCAACAGCACGAGATCGTGTGTGGTGCAACTAATTTCGTGGCCGGCGAGCTGGTCATGGTCGCGCTACCCGGCGCCGTGTTGCCCGGCGCCGTTACCATCACGTCCCGCAAAACCTATGGCCGCAACTCCGACGGCATGATCTGCTCGGCGGCAGAACTCGGGTTGGGCGCAGACCACTCCGGCATTCTGGTGCTACCACCCGGAACGGCCGTACCCGGAACCGCGGGCGCCGGGGTGCTCGGACTCGACGATGTCGTCTTTCACCTAGCCATCACCCCTGACCGCGGTTACTGCATGTCGGTGCGTGGCCTGGCCCGTGAAATCGCCTGCGCATACGACTTGGATTTTGTGGACCCGGCGGCAGTGCCGTCGTTGCCGGTCCAGGGGGAGGCGTGGCCGCTGACGGTAGAGCCGGAAACCGGGGTGCGCCGCTTCGCGTTGCGCCCGGTAACCGGGATTGACCCGACCGCCATATCGCCCTGGTGGCTGCAGCGCCGGCTGCTGCTTTCCGGCATTCGCCCCACCTCGCCGGCGGTGGACGTGACCAACTACGTGATGCTCGAACTTGGCCACCCGATGCACGCGCACGACCGTGGCCAGATCACCGGGGGTTTCGGCGTGCGCTTTGCCCGGCCCGGCGAGACCGTCGTCACGCTTGACGACGTCGAGCGCCGGCTCGCCCCGGCCGATGTGCTCATCGTCGACAACGTCGCAACCACGGCGATCGGCGGCGTGATGGGGGCGGCGAGCACCGAGGTGCGCTCCGATTCCACCGACGTGCTGCTGGAGGCCGCGGTATGGGACGCCGCCGCGGTGTCGCGCACCCAACGGCGGCTGCACTTGCCCAGCGAGGCAGCCCGTCGTTACGAGCGCGCGGTAGACCCGGCCATTTCGGTGGCCGCCCTGGACCGGTGCGCCGCGCTGCTCGCCGACATTGCCGGCGGAGCGGTGGACCCGACCCTGACCGATTGGCGTGGGGAGCCGCCGCGCGATGACTGGTGGTTGCCGCCGATCCGGATTGCCGTCGATCTGCCGGATCGCGTCGCCGGAGTGGCGTATCCGCACGGCACGGCCGCACGCCGGCTGGCCCAAATCGGTGCCCGGGTAACCCGAGACGGCGACAACTTGACTGTGACGCCGCCGAGTTGGCGACCGGATCTGCTGCAGCCTGCCGACCTTGTCGAGGAGGTGCTGCGGTTGGAGGGCCTGGAGGTGGTTCCGTCGGTCCTTCCGGCGGCACCCGCGGGTCGCGGGCTCACCGCGGTACAAAAGCGTCGCCGTGCGATCGGTAAGTCGCTTGCGCTGTCGGGTTACGTCGAGATTCTGCCGACGCCTTTTCTGCCCGCGAGTGTGTTCGACGTGTGGGGGCTTCCGACGGACGATCCGCGACGCATCACGACGCACGTGCTGAATCCGCTGGAGGCCGATCGTCCGCAGCTGGCTACCACGTTGTTGCCAGCTATGTTGGAAGCGTTGGGGCGCAACGTATCCCGAGGTCTCGTTGACGTCGCGCTGTTCGCCGTCGCCCAGGTGGTACAGCCCACCGAGCAGACTCGCGGCGTTGGGCTGATTCCAGTAGACCGACGACCGACCGAAGCCGAGATCGCCATGCTGGACGCTTCCTTGCCTCGGCAACCACAGCATGTCGCCGCGGTACTGGCCGGCCTGCGCGAACCGCGCGGTCCGTGGGGGCCTGGGCGGCCGGTGCAAGCCTGGGACGCGTTCGAAGCGGTGCGAATCATCGCACGCGCCAGTGGAGTTGACCTAACCCTACGGGCGGCCCAGTACCTGCCGTGGCACCCGGGCCGGTGCGCGGAAGTACGTATCGGTGAAACCGTCATTGGTCACGCGGGGCAGTTGCATCCCGCGGCGATTGAACGCTCGGGCCTGCCTCAGGGAACCTGTGCGATGGAGCTGAACCTGGACGCGATTCCGATCGTCGAGGGAGTGCCGGCGCCCTCGGTCTCGCCCTTCCCGGCCGTGTTCCAGGACGTCAGCTTGGTGGTGTCCGCGGATGTTCCCGCTCAGTCGGTGGCGGATGCCGTTCGGGAAGGGGCCGGCGACCTGCTCGAGCACATTGAGCTGTTCGACGTGTTCGCGGGCCCGCAGATCGGCGAGCACCGCAAGTCGCTGACGTTCGCCCTGCGATTCCGTGCGCCGGATCGCACGCTGACCGAAGACGACGCGAGCGCCGCCCGCGATGCCGCGGTGCGGAACGCGGCCGAGCGGGTCGGCGCTGTACTGCGCAGCTAAGCCGCGCCGATCCAGCCAAAATGCATTCACATTTGTTACTTGTGTACCGCTGACGAACGCCTGTTCTGGCATCGCCTGTCTAGGCCGAAGTTGCGTCGGGTGAGATGGCGAATTTGGCGGTTGAGCTGGGATCTGTGTGGGTTTGGGGCCTGGATATGTAGCCAGTGAATGTGGCGTGTTGATGACGCATATTGGTGAATTTGCCTGGTAGTATCCGGTTATGGTGAAGCCGATGCGAATGCATGTAGCCCGAACACCGAGCAGGTACGTGGACAAGGCCGGCAACGTGCACCGCTACGAGTCGGTGCTGGTGCGCCGCACCTACCGCGAGGGCAAGAAGGTCCGCCACGAGACCCTGGCCAATCTGTCCAAGCTGCCCGCGGAGGCGATCGCCGCGATCGAGGCAACGCTGAAGGGGCAGGCACTGGTACCCGCCGAGGCGGCGTGCACCATCACTCGCTCGCTGCCGCACGGGCATGTGGCCGCGGTCGCCGCGATGGCCCGCCGATTGGGGTTTCCGGGCCTGTTGGGCCCGGCCTGCCGATCTCGGGACCTGGTGCTGGGGTTGATTATCTCGCGGGTGATCCGCCCGGCCTCCAAACTGTCCACGCTGTCGCGATGGGCCGATTGCACCCTGGGGCCCGACCTGGCGGTGGCAGATGCGTCTACCGATGAGGTGTATGCCGCGATGGACTGGTTGGCCAATCGCCAGGACGCAATCGAGAAGAAGCTAGCCGCCAAACACCTTGGGCCAGAGGCGAACCCAAGCCGGATGGCGTTGTTTGATCTGACCAGCTCGTGGGTGACCGGGCGGTGCTGTGAGCTGGCCGCCTATGGCTATTCCCGCGACGGCAAGAAGGGCCTGCCGCAGATTGAATACGGGGTGCTCACCGACCCGGCCGGGCGCCCGGTGGCGGTACGGGTAGTGCCCGGGGACACCGCCGACCCGGTCGCGTTCAGCGACATCGTCGAGGTGATCCGCGACCGCTTCGGGTTGACCCGGCTGGTGCTGGTCGGCGATCGCGGCATGATCACCTCCGCGCGCATCGACGCGCTGCGCAAGCTCAACGACAGCCCCGACACCGCAACGGCTTTCGGGTGGATCACGGCGCTACGCGCCCCGGATATCGCCACACTGGCCGCCGAGCAGGGACCGCTGCAAATGAGCCTGTTCGACACCCAAGACCTCGCCGAGATCAGCCACCCCGACTACCCGGGGGAACGGTTGATCGCTTGCCGCAACCCCGCCCTGGCCACCGAGCGGGCCCGCAAACGCAACGAACTGCTGGCCGCCACCGACGCCGACCTGGCCGCCATCGCCGCCCGGGTGGCATCCGGGCGCCTGCGCGGAGCGGGCAAAATCGGCGAGGCCATCGGCCGGGTAATCGCCAAACGCAAAGTAGGCAAGCACTTTCGCCGCGAGATCACCGACACCACCTTCACCTACCACCGCGACCAGGCCGCCATCGATGCCGAAGCCGCCCTCGATGGCATCTACGTGCTACGCACACCGGTACCCGCCACCGAACTCGATCCGACCGCGGTCGTAGAAAGCTACAAGAACCTGGCCCACGTCGAACGCGACTTCCGCAACATCAAAACCGACGACCTGGATCTACGACCCATTCACCACCGCCTCGACGAGCGCGTCCGCGCCCACGTACTGATCTGCCTGCTAGCCTGCTACCTCATCTGGCACCTGCGCAAAGCCTGGGCGCCACTGACCTTCACCGACGAACACCCACCCACCCGCGACAACCCCGTCGCCCCCGCGCAACGCTCACCGCAGGCCCAAGCCAAGGCCTCCACCCAACACGACGCCAACGGCAACCCGCTACGCAGCTTCCGCGGCCTACTCGACCACCTAGCGACCCTGACCCGCAACGACATTCACTACCACGGCACCAACGCCACGGTGCCCACCTTGGCCGAACCCACCCCCGATCAACGCCGCGCCTTCGACCTCATCGGCACCCCGATCCCACTAACCGCAGCGTAGCCAGAACCACCACCCCAACAAGACCAGCAAAACCCCAGGTCAACTAGAAATCCACTCACCCATAACGCCGCAACTTCGGTCTAGAACCGTACAGATTACTGGCAATTTGCTGACAATTCGACACATGTAGAGCTGGGTGGGCAACGTGAGATTTAGATTCATCTTTGGGTGACCATCGGTCATTTTGGGATGAATCAGGGAGATGAATATGTCGTATGTGATCGCGGTGCCGGAACTCGTCGAGGCGGCGGCCCAAGAACTTGCCGGTATTCGTTCGGCGCTGAGCGTGGCCGCCGCGGTCGCCGCCGGCCCCACGACTGGGGTTGCTGCGGCGGCGGCCGACGAGGTGTCGATAGCGATCTCGCAATTGTTTGGTGCGCATGGCCAGGAATTTCAAGCCCTTAGCGCGCACGCTGCGGCGTTCCATGACGAGTTCGTCAGCTTGCTCAACGCTGGTGCCGCTGCCTACAGCAACGCCGAGGCCAGTGGTATGCAGGCCCTGCTGAGCGCGGTGACGGTGCCCGCACCGCTTCAGGCGGTCGCCGCTCCATATGAAAACCTCGTGTCGAATACCGCTACCAACCTGCAAAGCCTCGGAACTGCCGTCGCCGCCAACCCGGCGCCTTTCCTGCGACAGCTCGTCAACAACCAGATCGGCTACGGCCAGCTAATCGGCACTTCGTTGCAGAACACGGTTACCAACTTGCCTGCGGAATTGGCGGATTTGCCGGCGGACGTCCACGTTGCCTTCCATGGCGTGCAGGCCGCAAATCCGGCTGCCTTCGTGCAGCAGCTGGTAACTAACCAGGCGGGCTTCGCCCATACGATTTCCTCGGCGCTGCAGAGCGCCGGCCAGGACTTTGCCGCGGGGGTGCAAGCTTTGCCGGCGAGCTTCCAAGCCGCGTCCCAGGCCCTTGCGGTGGGTGATATCACCGGTGCGGCGAACGACATTGGCACCGGCATAACAAAGCTATTCATAACGGAATTCGACGTGACGGCGGGGGCGAATGGGGTCTTAACCATTACGCCCACGGGCACGTTGGGAGACTTGTTACCGATCTTCTCCGTCCCCGGACAGATGGCGCAGAACTTCACCAACCTGTTGCCCGCAGGTTCCGTCCCGGCAATGGTGTCGCAGAACATCACCAACTTGGTCCAGACCGCCACGGACACCGGCGTCACGTCAACAATCAGCATCTTCCTCGACCCAACGACCCCGACGGGCATTGGAGTGGGTATCGACACCGCCATGGGGTTGCCTCTGGCGTTGGGTATCGATGCGCTCGGTGGGCCCGTAAACGGGCTGAGCGCACTGGGTGCTAGCGCAACCACGTTTGTCAACGCGGTGCAGACCGGAAATGCGTTCGGAGCCGCCACCGCAGTGCTGGATGCGCCAGCCGTCGTCGCCAACGCCTTCCTCAATGGCCAGTCAACGTTCCCCCTCACAATCGACGCGCTGGGGATTCCCACCACCCTCAACCTGCCTTTGGATGGGGTTCTTGTTCCGCCGGGGCCCTACACCGCAACGATTCCGCTTCTTGGTTCAACCGCTACCGTCACGGGCACGCCCCTTGGCGGCATCGTTCCCGCGCTGCTGACGTTCCTGCCCGAACAGCTTGCGGACGTAATCGGCGCCGCTGCGTAACCTCTGGTGCCAAGTCGCTATGGGTTGACAACCCTCAGCGTATGCTACGCAGCGCCGCCCACGTACTTGCGCGCAAATGTTTGCTGTGCGCCTCTGCGGGGAGTGTGGATGACCGTCGAGTTTCGGTTGCTCGGCGACGTCGAAGTTCTAGTCGACGGGCGCCGGCTCGAGGCTGGCCATGCGCGGCAGCGATGCGTCCTTGCGGCCCTGCTGATCGATGTGAACCATCCGATCTCGCCAGAGCAGCTGATAGATCGAGTGTGGTCGGATCGGGCCCCCTATTCCGCACGAAGTTCGTTGACCAGTTATCTGTCCCGGCTAAGGAGTTTGATTGCACCTGTTGATGGCGTGGTGATTTCACGTGGGCCGGGGGGATATGTGCTCATGACGGATGCGTCTTCAGTCGATTTGCACCGGTTCCGAAACTTGGTCTCTACGGCGAGGGCTACCGACAACCCTGTTGAGGCGGCTGCACTGTTCGATCGTTTGCTGGCTCTGTGGTCTGGTGAGCCGTTCGCGTCCTTGGACACGCCGTGGGTAAACGATTTGCGCGGCGCTCTTGTTGCCGAGTGGCGGGTGGTGTCGCCGGGGCCTATCTTCGATCGGCCGCCTTCGGGCCTGCTGCGGCGGGCTACCAGCTTCGTTGGGCATGACGAGGAGGCGACGCGTGTCGCCGAGGCGCTGCGTGCCGGACCGCTGGTGACGTTGACCGGGGTTGGGGGCGTCGGAAAGACACGGCTGGCTATTGAGTCGCTCGCCACGAGCAAGAGCGGTTCAGCGATGGCGTATCGATTTGCGAACTGGCGCCGGTGGAGCACGGAAACGCGATCGGGCACACCATCGCAGCGGCCTTGCGGTTGCGCCAACAGTCACGCATGGACATCGAGGAATCGGTAGTCGAGTACCTGCGGTGGCGTCAGGTCCTGTTGGTTGTCGACAACTGCGAGCATGTCCTGGACGAGGCCGCTGGGTTGTCGGAGCGCATCGTGCAGCACTGTCCGGGCGTGTCGGTCCTGGCGACCAGCAGACAACCGTTGGGCGTCGATGGGGAGCGGATTGTCGTCCTGCCGCCGTTGCCGGTGGAGGACGCCACGCGGTTGTTTGCCGATCGGGCCCGGGCCTGCCGGCCGGACTTCAACCTCGACCAGCAGCCGAAAGGTGTGGTGGGTGAGATTTGTCGGCGGGTTGACTGCTTGCCGCTGGGTGTCGAGTTGGCCGCAGCGCGGATGCGGGTGATGAGCACGTCGGATGTGGTCCGGCGGTTGGACGGCCTGGGCATGTTGCGCGGCGGTCTGCGAGGCGGCCTTCCCTGGCACCAGAGCCTGACGGCGACCATCGACTGGTCGTATCGATTGCTCACCGAATCCGAGCAAGCGTTGTTTGCGCGGCTTTCGGTGTTCGCGGGCTCGTTCGACCTGGATGCCGCCCACGGTGTGTGTGGGGCCGACGGCGGCCCCGGGGACGAAGCCGCCGACGCGCTCGAGGACACGTTGGAGTCGCTTGTCGGTCTGGTCGACAAGTCGATGGTAATTGTACGCAGTGTCACTGACCGGACGCGCTACGGCGTCTTGGAAACGTTGCGTGCCTACGGTCGGGACCGTCTGAAAGAGCAAGGGATTGACAAGCAATTGGCCAAGCGCCACGCCGTCTACTTCACCGAGCTTGCCGAGCGTGCCGGGGCCGGCCTGCACACCGCCGAGGAGCGGGACTGGGTCCAGCGGCTGTTGCCCGACTACGACAACCTGCGCACGGCGTTCGAGAATGCGATGGCCGACAACGACGCCGATCTGGCGTTGCGATTGGTCGCCGCTAGTACTGAGCTAGTGGGCGTTCGCGTCGGGTACGAGCTGGGGGATTGGGCCGAACGCGCCGTCGCGGTCGCGGATCCGGACCATCCGCTATTCGCCGCGGTGGTGGGTGCGGCCGCCCGGGTTGCCTGGGTTCGCGGTGATTTTTCGCGTGCGCGACGCTTCGTGGCCTTGGCGGACGGGCGTGTTCCGGGCCGCGGCACCGGGCGAGTGGCCTACCCCGAAGACGTGCTCGCGGACGTGGTCCTCTTCGAGGGTGACGCGAGCGGATTCCTCGCGTACTGGGACAGGGAGGTTACCCGCGCACGTAGTAACGACGATCCGATCCGGCTGGTGCATACGATCTGCGTGCTCGCCACTTGTCAGGTTGTGTTGGGCAATCCCGATACGGCGTTGCCCGCCGCGTAGGAGGCCGTGGAAGTCGCCGACAAAACGGCAAACTCCACCGCGCAGTCGACGGCCTACTTCACTCTTGCCTACTTGCTGAAGAAGTCTGAACCCGCGCGTGCGTTGGGACTGTTCGACGAGGCGGCGCGGCTGGCTGGTGGGGTGCAAAACTTCTGGTGGTACGGCATCGCGTTGATGGAGGCAGCGGCCACGCGTGCCGTACACGGTGGTCCTGTAGTAGCCGCGGGATTGTTTATCGAAGTGCTCGACCACTGGGACCGGGTCGGGGACTGGGCCCAGCAGTGGATCACGCTGCGGCACGTCACCAGGTTGTTGGCTCGGCTCGGCGCCGACGATGACGCGGTGTTCGTGCACTGTGCATTGGTGAAAGCGGGCAAGCCGTCACCGTTGCACGCCGCGCAGTTGAGCATCTTGCAGGACCGCCTGGGCGCAGACCGGTTCGATGCCCACGTTGCATCGGCCGCCGACGGCACTGCCGCGGTCGCTCGGGCGCGATCCGGACTGCAGCAATTCGCCGAACGTACCGCGATGCTTGTGGTGTGACAGCTAGATTGAGCCGAGGGAATTGCGCCGGTGGATTCAGCCAGAAATATGGTGCAATTTGGGAGTTTGAATAGTGGGTCTCGGCGGGTATAGACCGCAGCAATACCCGCTGTCGTGTCGAGACGACGGGTTGAGGGTGCCCGGTTGAGTCGAGGAGAGGCCAAAATGTCGTTTGTTATCGCGCCGGAATTGGTGAGTGCGGCGGCTGGGGAAATGGAAGGAATTGGGTCCGCACTTGGCGCAGCAGCCGCGGCGGCGGCGGCTCCCACGACAGGGGTGGCCGCGGCGGCCGCCGATGAGGTATCGGCTGCCATCTCGCGGCTTTTCGGCATTTATGGGCAAGAATTTCAAGCAATCAACGCACAGGCGGCGGCATTTCATGCCGAATTCGTGCGGCTGTTGAACGGTAGTGCGGCCGCCTATCTCAGCACAGAAATCGCCAACGCTGAGCGGAATCTTCTCAACGCGCTCAGTGCTGGTGGCCTGGCCGCCGCGTCGAGCGGCGCGGCTGCGGCCGCGTCGAGCGGTGCGTCTGCGGCCGAGCCCCTTCTTGGCTTGCCGATCCTCGGCGGCGGCAGCGGGGGAATCGGCGGGCTTCTCGGCGGTAGCGGCGGGTTATTGGACCCGATCCTCTTCGGTGGCACTGGTGGACTGCTAGGCCCGCTCATCGGCGGCAATGGCTTCCTCACTTCGCTTGTCTCGGGTGGTCCCGTGGGCCCGTTCTTCGGCAGCCTTGGTCAGCAATTCGGTGCCGCCCTGTCTGCTCTGATCAGCGGCAACGGGGCCAGCCTGCTGGCCAACCCCCTTCCGCTGCTAACCGGCAGCCTCCCCAGCCTTCCCGTGCTGGGACCCCTACTTCCAGGGCTGCTACCCGGGCTGTTCCCGACGCCGCCCACCGGTGGTGCTCCGGCACCCGTCAGCCCGTGGGCGCTGCTCATCACGAACACCAACAACAACTTGTCAGCGCTCATTAGTGACTGGGCCGCTGACCCGTTCCCGTTCCTGCGCCAGATCATCGCCAACCAACAGGGCTATGCGGTGCAGGCTGCTAATGAGCTAGCACTTTTCGTCCAGAACCTGCCCAACGAGATTGCGCACCTGCCGGAGAACATTCCACTTCGTCTGCAGGCCCTCGCGGCTGCTAACCCGGGCGTATTCGTGCAGATGGCTGTCAACGACACTGTCAATGACTGGCAGACCATCGTCACGTCGCTCGACGCGGCGAACAGAGACCTACAGGTCGGATTGGCCGGCTTCCCGGCCGATTGGCAGGTCGTCCAACAGGACATTGCGACAGGCCAGTACAACCTCGCCGTTGTTGACGGGACGAAGGCGTTTCTGAACGTGTTCGTCACCGGATTCGATACCAGCAACCTGAACGACGTCAGGATGCTCGGTCCGGTGGCAGACCTGTTCCCGATCCTCGCCATCCCCGGCGAAAACGTGCAGGGCCTCGCCAGCCTCCTGCCTGCCGGCTCCATCCCCGCAAAGATGACCCAAAACCTCGCCAACGTGCTCAATACCCTGACGGATACCAGCATCTCGACGACGATCACCGGAACCCTGGACCCGCCGGCCTTGGTGCTTGGTGCCAACTTCGGATTGCCGCTGTCGGTTCTCTTTGGGGTAGCGGGTCCGCCGGTCGCCGCTCTCGATGGGCTGGCTACTGCCGCAACGATCATTGGAACCGGCGTAGCGACCGGAGATCCGTTGATGGTGCTCGGCGGCTTCGGGGACGCTCCGGCCTACGTGCTGAACGGCTTCCTCAACGGCGAAGTCATTGTCGATATGGCGTTGCCGGTGACGTTCAACGTGCCGATTATCGGGGACGTCAACATTCCGGTCGTCGTCCATCTGCCCTTCCAAGGGCTGCTCGTTCGACCGCACGCCATAACGGCGACGGTGCCGCTGGAGATCCTTGGCATCGATATCCCCATCAATCTGACCCTTGGTGGAACGAAATTTGGCGGACTGCTTCCCGCGCTGGTGAACACCGTCCCCCGGGCCCTAGCCGATTCGATTACACCCGCCGCATAGTCGCCCCCGACCTGACCGAGTATTGGGCGGTTGCGCCGCCAAATACGTCCCCGGAGCTGACCGCTCAGAAGCGCCGCTATTGCGGCGGCGGATCGGCCGTCGGCCGTAGTTTCACAAATCGGTTTGTCTGCCGACTCTATTCCTGCGTAAATGTCGCAGAACGTGCCAATGTGACCATGACGCTAGCCGACACAACTATCGCGACAAAAAGTCACCGAAACACATATGGTCAATTTCCCCGCGTGAGAGATGGACGCCTTGTTGGGGTTACTGTTGTCGCTCGGCTTCGCATCGGCGCGTCGGCTGATGGCGACCCTGAACGGCAACCTCGGAGCAGCCGTCGGTGCTTTCATCGCTGCACCGGGCGTCGTCGTGAACGGGCTTCCCCAATGGCTAAGACATGCTCGATCCGAGCATCAGTGTGGATGTCCTCGGCGTCTGCGCCCGTGACGATGCATCCGCAGGTCGATCGGATTCTCGTTGCGCCGCAGGACATTACGTCTCCGGCAACAGCTTCGCTTTCGCTGCTGAGCGCATTGCCCTTTCGCTGGGTGGCGCGCCCTTCCCGGGCTGTTCCTTCGCTGGTGAACTACATGACTCAACAGCTCGCCGGGCAGTCACACCCACGGGGTAGTCGGTCCTGATCCCGACTTGGGCATCGGGTCGTACCCTGCGTCGGCGCCGAGCGTCACAACCGAACTGCGCGCATTCTTGAGTCGACGTCTGCTCATACTTTGATGGTTAATTCGTGCACATTTATTCACAAATCTGCACATATCTGACCCTCGACGCGAAATGCCCCGACTCCTATTGCTCTGATCAACATGGCGCCGTTCTGCCCGCGATGGCAATTGAGTGAATGCTAATTTGCATCGACACGTGGCAGAATATGTCGTTCGTCCAACCCACACCAACGCCTGCCGTGTGATCGCAACCAAGGGCTGCCAGCGTGCGACGTGTCCTTGCACTACTGCGTTTGCTGTGCACCTTTGTCAGGCGGCCGTACCGGATGGCGGTTGAGTTTCGGTTGCTCAGTGACGTCGAGGTGCGAATTGATGGGCGAACGATGGTCGATTTGTCGGTGCGTTTCGTGGCGTAGCTGTATCGGGTGTGGTCGGATCGGCCGCCGCGTGGTGCATCGCATCGGTGGCGGGGTGTGTGTACGCCAGCCTGTGAGATCTTCCGGCGGTTGATTGCGGTCTAGGCGGCCGCGTTGAACCCGATGCTGGCCCTCAAGGCCGCTTCAAGAGCGAGTTGAAGGTTGATCAGGATATCGCGAACGTTGGCTGCAATTGCAACACCCGCACCGTTCACCGCCGTTAAGAACGCGACGCCGGTTTCGCCGAGCTCAGCCACGGCACCCTCAACGCTCGCCACCAGGGCCTCGCCGGTTTGTCCAAGGCCGGACAGCCCGACACCGAAGCTCGCACCCGTTGCTCCCTCAATTGCGGCGACTATTTGGGAAGTAGCGTTCAACCAAATCCTCGCGAGCGAGTTACCGGTTTGGGCAACGCTCGTCAGCCCCGCGCCGAGGCCGCCGGCTAGGGCCTCACCCGTCTGTACCAGCCCCGTCAACCCTGCACCCAAGTTGGTTACCAGCGTGCCCCCCGTTTGCACCAGCCCGGAAAGCCCGCTGCTAAGGCTCGCAGACAATGCCGCACTGATCTCCGCAGCCAGTTCGGCGCTGAGGCTAGCCGATAGGGCTGCGTTGAGTCCGCTGAAGGCGGCGTTCACCGCAGCGCTGAGGCCTGAGAGCCCGCCGGTAAACATGGCACTGAGGGCAGCGGACAGGCCGTTGAGTCCGCTGCCGAAGGCGCCATTGAGGGCGGCGTTGAGGCCCGCGAGGCTGGCGCTGAAACTACCGCTGAGGGACGCGGCCAGGTTGGGTAGGAGGGCGTTGAAGCCGGCGGCCAGGTTTTGGCTGGCGTTGATGAGTCCGGTCAGACCGGCCTGCAGCGCCGGTAGCCCCCCGGTGAAGGCGGCGTTGAAGGCACTGTTGATCGCGGCGTTGAGGCTGGCTAGGCCGGTGCCGAAGCCGCCGGACAGTTGAGCGGCCAGGGCGGGCAGGGTGGCGCTAAAGGTACCGGCTAGGTTTTGCCCAACGTTGATCAGCCCGGAGAGGGCGGCCTGGAATGCCGGCAGGCCGGCGCCGAAGGTTGCGTTGAAGGCGGCGCTGAGTTGGGCGGCCAGGTTGGGCAGTGCCGCGGTGAAGCTGGCGGCCAGGTTTTGGCTGGCGTTGATCAGCGCGGTCAGCGCCGCTTGCAGGGCCGGGGCGCCGCTCAGGGCGGCGTTGAGGGCGGCCTGGAACGCCGCGTTCAACCCGCTCAGGCTGGCCTGGAAGGCGGGCAGGTTGCCCGATAGTGCGGCGTTGAGGGTGGCGTTGAAGGCGGCGGTGAGGGCGGGCAGGGTGGCCCCGAAGGCCCCCGAGAGCGCGGCATTGAGTTGAGCGGCCAGGTTGGGCAGTGCCGCGGTGAAGCTGGCGGCCAGGTTTTGGCTGGCGTTGATCAGCGCGGTCAGCGCCGCTTGGAAGGCCGGGGCCCCGCTCAGGGCGGCGTTGAGGGCGGCCTGGAACGCCGCGTTCAACCCGCTCAGGCTGGCCTGGAAGGCGGGCAGGCTGCCGGACAGGACGGCGTTGAGGGTGGCGCTGAAGGCGGCGCTGAGGGCGGGCAGGCTAATGCCCAAACTGGCCGACAGCTCAGCGGCCAGGTTGGGCAGTGCCGCGGTGAAGCTGGCGGCCAGGTTTTGGCTGGCGTTGATCAGCGCGGTCAGCGCCGCTTGCAGGGCCGGGGCCCCGCTCAAAGCGGCGTTGAGGGCGGCCTGGAACGCCGCGTTCAACCCGCTCAGGCTGGCCTGGAAGGCGGGCAGGCTGCCCGACAGGACGGCGTTGAGGGTGGCGTTGAAGGCGGCGCTGAGGGCGGGCAGGGTGGCCCCGAAGGCCCCCGAGAGCGCGGCATTGAGTTGGGCGGCCAGGTTGGGCAGTGCCGCGGTGAAGCTGGCGGCCAGGTTTTGGCTGGCGTTGATCAGCGCGGTCAGCGCCGCTTGGAAGGCCGGGGCCCCGCTCAGGGCGGCGTTGAGGGCGGCCTGGAACGCCGCGTTCAACCCGCTCAGGCTGGCCTGGAAGGCGGGCAGGCTGCCCGACAGGACGGCGTTGAGGGTGGCGTTGAAGGCGGCGCTGAGGGCGGGCAGGGTGGCCCCGAAGGCCCCCGAGAGCGCGGCATTGAGTTGAGCGGCCAGGTTGGGCAGTGCCGCGGTGAAGCTGGCGGCCAGGTTTTGGCTGGCGTTGATCAGCGCGGTCAGCGCCGCTTGGAAGGCCGGGGCCCCGCTCAAAGCGGCGTTGATGGTCGCGCTGAACGCTGCACTCAAGGCGGACAGTGTGGCCCCGAAGCTGCCCGAGAGGGCTGCGGTGATGGCGGGGAAAGCCGCGCTGAAGTTAGCGACTAGGTTTTGGCTGGCGCTAATTAGTGCGGTCAGCGCCGCTTGGAAGGCCGGTGCGCTGGCGAGGACGGCGTTGAGGGCGGCCTGGAAGGCGGCGTTGAGTCCTGGGAGGCCGGCCTGGAGCGCGGCCAGGCTGCCCGATAGTGCGGCGTTGAGGGTGGCGTTGAAGGCGGCGGTGAGGGCGGGCAGGGTGGCCCCGAAGGCCCCCGAGAGCGCGGCATTGAGTTGGGCGGCCAGGTTGGGCAGTGCCGCGGTGAAGCTGGCGGCCAGGTTTTGGCTGGCGTTGATCAGCGCGGTCAGCGCCGCTTGCAGGGCCGGGGCCCCGCTCAAAGCGGCGTTGAGGGCGGCCTGGAACGCCGCGTTCAACCCGCTCAGGCTGGCCTGGAAGGCCGGCAGGCTGCCCGATAGGACGGCGTTGAGGGTGGCGTTGAAGGCGGCGCTGAGGGCGGGCAGGGTGGCCCCGAAGGCCCCCGAGAGCGCGGCATTGAGTTGGGCGGCCAGGTTGGGCAGTGCCGCGGTGAAGCTGGCGGCCAGGTTTTGGCTGGCGTTGATCAGCGCGGTCAGCGCCGCTTGGAAGGCCGGGGCCCCGCTCAGGGCGGCGTTGAGGGCGGCCTGGAACGCCGCGTTCAACCCGCTCAGGCTGGCCTGGAAGGCGGGCAGGTTGCCCGACAGGACGGCGTTGAGGGTGGCGCTGAAGGCGGCGCTGAGGGCGGGCAGGCTAATGCCCAAACTGGCCGACAGCTCAGCGGCCAGGTTGGGCAGGGCCGCGGTGAAGCTGGCGGCCAGGTTTTGGCCGGCGTTGATCAGCGCGGTCAGCGCCGCTTGGAAGGCCGGGGCGCCGCTCAGGGCGGCGTTGAGGGCGGCCTGGAACGCCGCGTTCAACCCGCTCAGGCTGGCCTGGAAGGCGGGCAGGCTGCCCGATAGTGCGGCGTTGAGGGTGGCGTTGAAGGCGGCGCTGAGGGCGGGCAGGGTGGCCCCGAAGGCCCCCGAGAGCGCGGCATTGAGTTGGGCGGCCAGGTTGGGCAGGGCCGCGGTGAAGCTGGCGGCCAGGTTTTGGCTGGCGTTGATCAGCGCGGTCAGCGCCGCTTGCAGGGCCGGGGCGCCGCTCAGGGCGGCGTTGAGGGCGGCCTGGAACGCGGCGTTCAACCCGCTCAGGCTGGCCTGGAAGGCGGGCAGGCTGCCCGATAGGACGGCGTTGAGGGTGGCGTTGAAGGCGGCGGTGAGGGCGGGCAGGCTAATGCCCAAACTGGCCGACAGCTCAGCGGCCAGGTTGGGCAGTGCCGCGGTGAAGCTGGCGGCCAGGTTTTGGCTGGCGTTGATCAGCGCGGTCAGCGCCGCTTGCAGGGCCGGGGCGCCGCTCAGGGCGGCGTTGAGGGCGGCCTGGAACGCCGCGTTCAACCCGCTCAGGCTGGCCTGGAAGGCGGGCAGGTTGCCCGATAGTGCGGCGTTGAGGGTGGCGTTGAAGGCGGCGGTGAGGGCGGGCAGGCTAATGCCCAAACTGGCCGACAGCTCAGCGGCCAGGTTGGGCAGTGCCGCGGTGAAGCTGGCGGCCAGGTTTTGGCTGGCGTTGATCAGCGCGGTCAGCGCCGCTTGGAAGGCCGGGGCGCCGCTCAGGGCGGCGTTGAGGGCGGCCTGGAACGCCGCGTTCAACCCGCTCAGGCTGGCCTGGAAGGCGGGCAGGTTGCCCGATAGTGCGGCGTTGAGGGTGGCGTTGAAGGCGGCGGTGAGGGCGGGCAGGGTGGCCCCGAAGGCCCCCGAGAGCGCGGCATTGAGTTGGGCGGCCAGGTTGGGCAGGGCCGCGGTGAAGCTGGCCGCCAGGTTTTGGCTGGCGTTGATCAGCGCGGTCAGCGCCGCTTGGAGGGCCGGGGCCCCGCTCAGGGCGGCGTTGAGGGCGGCCTGGAACGCCGCGTTCAACCCGCTCAGGCTGGCCTGGAAGGCGGGCAGGCTGCCCGATAGGACGGCGTTGAGGGTGGCGTTGAAGGCGGCGCTGAGGGCGGGCAGGGTGGCCCCGAAGGCCCCCGAGAGCGCGGCATTGAGTTGGGCGGCCAGGTTGGGCAGGGCCGCGGTGAAGCTGGCGGCCAGGTTTTGGCTGGCGTTGATCAGCGCGGTCAGCGCCGCTTGGAAGGCCGGGGCCCCGCTCAGGGCGGCGTTGAGGGCGGCCTGGAACGCCGCGTTCAACCCGCTCAGGCTGGCCTGGAAGGCGGGCAGGCTGCCGGACAGGACGGCGTTGAGGGTGGCGTTGAAGGCGGCGCTGAGGGCGGGCAGGGTGGCCCCGAAGGCCCCCGAGAGCGCGGCATTGAGTTGAGCGGCCAGGTTGGGCAGGGCCGCGGTGAAGCTGGCGGCCAGGTTTTGGCTGGCGTTGATCAGCGCGGTCAGCGCCGCTTGCAGGGCCGGGGCCCCGCTCAAAGCGGCGTTGAGGGCGGCCTGGAACGCCGCGTTCAACCCGCTCAGGCTGGCCTGGAAGGCGGGCAGGCTGCCCGATAGTGCGGCGTTGAGGGTGGCGTTGAAGGCGGCGCTGAGGGCGGGCAGGGTGGCCCCGAAGGCCCCCGAGAGCGCGGCATTGAGTTGAGCGGCCAGGTTGGGCAGGGCCGCGGTGAAGCTGGCCGCGAAGTTTTGGCCGGCGTTGATCAGCGCGGTCAGCGCCGCTTGGAAGGCCGGGGCCCCGCTCAGGGCGGCGTTGAGGGCGGCCTGGAACGCCGCGTTCAACCCGCTCAGGCTGATCTGCAGGGCCGGCAGGTTGCCCGACAGGACGGCGTTGAGGGTGGCGTTGAAGGCGGCGCTGAGGGCGGGCAGGGTGGCCCCGAAGGCCCCCGAGAGCGCGGCATTGAGTTGGGCGGCCAGGTTGGGCAGGGCCGCGGTGAAGCTGGCGGCCAGGTTTTGGCCGGCGTTGATCAGCGCGGTCAGCGCCGCTTGGAAGGCCGGGGCCCCGCTCAGGGCGGCGTTGAGGGCGGCCTGGAACGCCGCGTTCAACCCGCTCAGGCTGGCCTGGAAGGCGGGCAGGTTGCCCGACAGGACGGCGTTGAGGGTGGCGCTGAAGGCGGCGCTGAGGGCGGGCAGGCTAATGCCCAAACTGGCCGACAGCTCAGCGGCCAGGTTGGGCAGTGCCGCGGTGAAGCTGGCGGCCAGGTTTTGGCTGGCGTTGATCAGCGCGGTCAGCGCCGCTTGCAGGGCCGGGGCCCCGCTCAAAGCGGCGTTGAGGGCGGCCTGGAACGCCGCGTTCAACCCGCTCAGGCTGGCCTGGAAGGCCGGCAGGTTGCCCGACAGGACGGCGTTGAGGGTGGCGTTGAAGGCGGCGCTGAGGGCGGGCAGGGTGGCCCCGAAGGCCCCCGAGAGCGCGGCATTGAGTTGGGCGGCCAGGTTGGGCAGTGCCGCGGTGAAGCTGGCGGCCAGGTTTTGGCTGGCGTTGATCAGCGCGGTCAGCGCCGCTTGGAAGGCCGGGGCCCCGCTCAGGGCGGCGTTGAGGGCGGCCTGGAACGCCGCGTTCAACCCGCTCAGGCTGGCCTGGAAGGCGGGCAGGTTGCCCGACAGGACGGCGTTGAGGGTGGCGTTGAAGGCGGCGCTGAGGGCGGGCAGGGTGGCCCCGAAGGCCCCCGAGAGCGCGGCATTGAGTTGGGCGGCCAGGTTGGGCAGGGCCGCGGTGAAGCTGGCGGCCAGGTTTTGGCTGGCGTTGATCAGCGCGGTCAGCGCCGCTTGGAAGGCCGGGGCCCCGCTCAAAGCGGCGTTGAGGGCGGCCTGGAACGCCGCGTTCAACCCGCTCAGGCTGGCCTGGAAGGCGGGCAGGTTGCCCGACAGGACGGCGTTGAGGGTGGCGTTGAAGGCGGCGCTGAGGGCGGGCAGGGTGGCCCCGAAGGCCCCCGAGAGCGCGGCATTGAGTTGAGCGGCCAGGTTGGGCAGGGCCGCGGTGAAGCTGGCGGCCAGGTTTTGGCTGGCGTTGATCAGCGCGGTCAGCGCCGCTTGGAAGGCCGGGGCCCCGCTCAGGGCGGCGTTGAGGGCGGCCTGGAACGCCGCGTTCAACCCGCTCAGGCTGGCCTGGAAGGCGGGCAGGCTGCCCGACAGGACGGCGTTGAGGGTGGCGTTGAAGGCGGCGCTGAGGGCGGGCAGGCTAATGCCCAAACTGGCCGACAGCTCAGCGGCCAGGTTGGGCAGTGCCGCGGTGAAGCTGGCGGCCAGGTTTTGGCTGGCGTTGATCAGCGCGGTCAGCGCCGCTTGGAAGGCCGGGGCCCCGCTCAGGGCGGCGTTGAGGGCGGCCTGGAACGCCGCGTTCAACCCGCTCAGGCTGGCCTGGAAGGCGGGCAGGCTGCCGGACAGGACGGCGTTGAGGGTGGCGCTGAAGGCGGCGCTGAGGGCGGGCAGGGTGGCCCCGAAGGCCCCCGAGAGCGCGGCATTGAGTTGAGCGGCCAGGTTGGGCAGGGCCGCGGTGAAGCTGGCCGCGAAGTTTTGGCTGGCGTTGATCAGCGCGATGAAACCAGCTTGGAAAGCCGGGGCCCCGCTCAAGGCGGCGTTGAGTGCGGCGTTGAGGCTTGCTAGGCCAGTGCCGAAGCCGCCGCTGAGTTGTGCGGCCAGCTCCGGCAGGGTGGCGCTGAAATTGCCGGCCAGGTTTGCCCCGGCCGTGATCAGCCCGTCCAAACCGGCGCCAAAATTGGCCGCCAAGGCGCCACCGGTGGTGGCGAGCTGTGACAGCGCAGCAGAGAAGTTGCCTATCAGGATCCCGCCGGTTTGGGCGAGTTCAGCGAGCGTGGGGAGCTGAGCATTCAGGCTTGCCGTGAGGGCCGCACTGAGGTTGGCCCCCAGCGCACCATCGAGGAGCGCCGAAAGGGCAGCATTGCTCTGGGCGGTCAACGCGGCGCCGGTTTGCGACATACCGGCACCGATGTTCTCGAAGGCCAACCCAGCGTTGATGATGGCTTGGCCGGTCTGGGTGAGCCCACCGCCGAAGCCCGACGCAAGCGCACCACCGGTTTGGAGGGCGAGCCCTGCGGCGAGGCTCGGAAGGGCGTTCAGAGCGCGGAGAAGAAGCGAAATATCGAGGCCAAACGACAGCGTGCCGCCGAGTTCGCCGCTGACGCCAGCAGCGGCGGCGACGGCGTTTGATGCGGCTGCCGCGAAGGAGCCACCGCGGAGCAGCGACGCGACATTAGCTGCCTCGGCGGCGACATACGAGGACGCACCACGGCTCAACAAATTGACGAAGTCGTCGTGAAACGCGGTCGCCTGGGCGCTCATGGCTTGGTAGTCCTCGCCGAAGGTGCCGAACAGCGCCGCGATCGCGGTCGATACTTCGTCGGCGGCCGCAGGCGCCAACCTGGTAGTAGCGCTTGCCGCTGATGCAGTAACCTCGGCCAACGCCGTCCGAATGCCTGCCAAATCCCGGGCTGCTTCCTCTACGAGCTCCGGCACCGTGACCACAAAAGACATGTCCACCACCCCGTTGGACGCACCTGAATAAGCTCTGACAGTGACCCGACGACCCCGCGACCATCGAGGCAACATGTGCCCAATTGGTGCCCCGTTGCGGGCCTGGCTAAACCGACAATTTCAATAAATGTTTTTTCCCAATACGCAGGCATTTCGGGCGATCGAGCGGTACGATCCACCCCCCGAATTCGGCTGCGCGAAAGAGCAACTGCTCCAGTCGTAGGCCCGCATGCGTGCGCGTAGAACCGCGATTGCCCGAGCTAGGCCCGAACTGGCGGTAGCGCTGAACCGGCTACGAATGGATTTGCAAACAACTGTATAATCATGCAGAATCAGCGAAATGGCCGATCCGACAAAGGTAGCGGTTGCAGGTGCCAGTGGATACGCGGGCGGTGAGATCCTACGGCTGCTGCTGGGCCATCCGGCGTATCTGGATGGCCGGCTGATAATCGGTGCGCTGACCGCCGCAGCCAGTGCGGGCAGCGGGCTCGGTGAGCATCATCCACACCTGACGCCGTTGGCCCAACGGATACTCGAACCCACCGAGCCAGATGTGTTCAAAGACCACGATGTTGTCTTCTTGGCTCTGCCGCACGGGCATTCGGCTGTGCTGGCCGAGCAACTTGGCACGCAGACCCTGATCATCGACTGCGGTGCGGACTTCCGCTTGACGGACCCCGCGATGTGGGAGCGCTTCTACGGATCGCCCCACGCCGGCAGTTGGCCGTACGGGCTGCCCGAGTTGCCCGGCGCGCGGAAGCGGTTACAAGCAGCGCGCCGCGTCGCAGTGCCCGGCTGCTATCCGACCGCGGCGCTACTAGCGTTAGTACCCGCCGTGGCCGAGGATCTCGTCGAGGCCGCGGTCACTGTGGTCGCCGTCAGCGGCACCTCCGGTGCCGGTCGCTCGGCCAAGACCGAATTGCTGGGGTCGGAGGTCATCGGGTCGGCGCGGGCTTACAACATCGCCGGTGCCCACCGGCACACTCCCGAGATCGCGCAAGGGCTGCGGACGGTAACCGATCGCGATGTCACGGTGTCGTTCACACCGGTGCTCATCCCGACCTCACGCGGCATCTTGGCGACCTGCACCGCACGCACCCGCGCCCCGCTGTCGCAGCTGCGAGCTGCCTACGAAAAGGCCTACCAGGCCGAACCTTTCATCTATCTGATGCCCGATGGGCAGCTGCCCCGTACCGGAGCGGTGATCGGCAGCAACGCCGCGCACATCGCCGTAGCCGTCGACGACGACGCAGAGACGTTTGTCGCGATCGCGGCGATCGACAATCTGGTCAAGGGCACGGGCGGCGCCGCGGTGCAATCGATGAACCTGGCACTGGGATGGCCCGAGACCCACGGCCTGTCGGTGCTGGGGGTGGCGCCGTGACCCGCGCCGAGGACGATGATGCCGGCGCAGCCGGGATTGAGGAGTGGCTCCAAACGGGCGGAGTGATCGATGCAACAAGGCTGGTACGCGCCCAAGGCGTTACCGCACCGGCGGGCTTTCGCGCCGCCGGCATCGCAGCTGGGATCAAGGCATCCGGTGCGCCGGACCTGGCACTGGTGTTCAATGAGGGCCCGGACTACGCGGCCGCCGGAGTGCTCACCCGCAATAAAGTCAAAGCGGCGCCGGTGCTTTGGACTCAGCAAGTACTGACCACCGGGCAGCTTCGCGCAGTGATCCTCAACTCCGGCGGCGCCAACGCTTGCACGGGGCCGGCGGGCTTTCAGGACACTCACGCTACCGCGGAGGCGGTAGCGGCCGCGTTGTCGGATTGGGGGACTGAGACCGGGGCCATCGAGGTCGCCGTCTGTTCCACCGGCCTGATCGGCGACCGGCTACCCATGGACAAGGTACTCAACGGCGTTCGCGACATCGTGCACGAGATGCACGGTGGGCTAACCGGTGGAGATGACGCCGCCCACGCCATCATGACCACCGACACCGTGGCCAAACAGGTTGCACTGCACCACCAAAACAATTGGACCGTCGGCGGGATGGCCAAAGGAGCAGGTATGCTGGCGCCCTCATTGGCCACCATGCTGTGTGTGCTCACCACCGACGCGGTTGCCGAACCGCCAGCGCTCGAGCAAGCGTTGCGTCGGGCCACTGCCCGCACCTTCGATCGCCTCGACATTGACGGCAGTTGCTCCACCAACGACACCGTCCTGGTTCTTGCTTCGGGAGCCAGTGAAATCACCCCTACCCAAACAGATCTCAACGATGCAGTGCTCAAGGTCTGCGACGATCTGTGTATACAGCTACAAGCTGACGCCGAGGGCGTCACCAAGCGCGTCACCGTGACTGTGACTCGGGCCGCCACCGACGACGATGCCCTGATTGCCGCTCGGGTAGTCGCACGCGACAGCCTGGTCAAGACCGCGGTATTCGGGTCTGACCCCAACTGGGGCCGGGTACTTGCAGCCGTCGGCATGGCCCCAATAGCCCTTGATCCGAACCGAATTAGCGTGTCGTTCAACGGGTCTGCGGTGTGCATCGACGGTGTGGGGGCCCCGGGTGCGCGTGAGGTGGACCTGTCGGCCCCAGACATTGACATCACCGTCGACCTCGCTGTCGGCGACGGCCGGGCCGCGATCCGCACCACCGACCTGTCGCACGCCTACGTCGAAGAGAACTCGGCCTATAGCTCATGAGCGTGGAAGCGTTGCCCACCGAGATCAAGGCGCAGGTGCTGGCTGAAGCCCTGCCTTGGCTCAAGCAGCTGCATGGCAGGATCGTTGTCATCAAATACGGCGGCAACGCGATGACCGATGACACCCTGCGGCAGGCGTTCGCCGCGGACATGGCGTTCCTGCGCAACTGCGGTATCCACCCAGTGGTCGTCCACGGCGGCGGACCACAAATCACCACGATGCTGCGGCGGCTTGGCGTCGAAGGTGACTTCAAAGGCGGATTTCGGGTCACCACACCGGAAGTGCTTGACGTGGCGCGGATGGTGCTGTTCGGACAGGTGGGCCGCGAACTGGTCAACCTGATCAACGCGCACGGACCCTACGCCGTCGGAATCACCGGCGAAGACGCACAACTGTTCACCGCGGTACGGCGCAGCGTCACCGTTGACGGCGTCGCCACCGACATCGGCTTGGTCGGTGACGTTGACCAAGTCAATGCCGCAGCCGTTCTGGATCTCATTGCGGCGCGGCGGATTCCGGTGGTATCGACGCTAGCCCCGGATATCGACGGCGTGGTGCATAACATCAACGCCGACACCGCTGCGGCGGCCCTGGCCGAAGCCCTGGGAGCCGAAAAGCTGTTGATGCTCACCGATGTGGAGGGTCTGTACACCAGCTGGCCGGACCGCGCTTCGTTGGTCAGCGAAATCGATACGGCCACGTTGGCGCAACTGCTGCCCACACTGGAGGCCGGCATGATCCCCAAAATCGAAGCGTGTCTACGGGCGGTCACAGGTGGCGTACCCAGCGCGCACGTGATCGACGGGCGGGTCAAACACTGCGTGTTGGTGGAGCTGTTCACCAATGAGGGCACCGGCACCAAGGTGGTATCTGCATGACCAACACCGACACGATGCAGGCCAGATGGCAAGCAGTGATGATGAACAATTACGGAACTCCACCGATGGCGCTGGCCAGCGGTGACGGCGCGGTCATCACCGACGTGGACGGCAAGGCCTACGTTGACCTACTCGGCGGCATTGCCGTCAATGTACTGGGCCATCGGCATCCGGCCGTCATCGAGGCCGTCATGCACCAGATGTCGACGCTTGGACACACCTCGAACTTGTATGCCACCGAACCGGGGATCACTCTGGCCGAGGAGCTGGTAGCCCTGCTGGGGGCCGAAACCCAAGCGCGAGTGTTCTTCTGCAACTCTGGCACCGAGGCCAACGAGGTGGCGTTCAAGTTGTCGCGGCTTACCGGACGGACGAAACTGGTTGCTGCACAAGAAGCTTTTCACGGCCGCACGATGGGATCGCTCGCTTTGACAGGCCAGCCCGCCAAACAGGCGCCATTCGAGCCGCTGCCCGGCTATGTCACACATATTCCGTATGGCGATGCCGACGCACTGAGTGCCGCGGTCGATAACGACACTGCCGCAGTATTTCTCGAACCGATCATGGGGGAGAGTGGAGTCGTGGTCCCTCCCGAGGGCTACCTGGTGGCCGCCCGTGAGATCACCGCACGATACGGCGCCCTACTAGTCCTCGACGAAGTGCAAACCGGAATGGGCCGCACCGGAGCCTTTTACGCGCACCAGCACGACGGCATCACACCGGACGTGGTGACGCTGGCCAAGGGACTCGGCGGTGGCCTGCCGATCGGGGCGTGCCTGGCCGTGGGGCCAGCTGCGGAGCTACTGACTCCCGGTTTGCACGGCAGCACATTCGGCGGAAATCCGGTATGTACCGCGGCGGCGCTGGCGGTGCTGCAGGTGTTGGCCGCCGACGATCTAGTCCGCCGCGCCGAGGTGCTGGGCAAATCGCTAAGGCACGGCGTCGAATCGCTCGGCCACCCGCTGATCGACCATGTCCGTGGCAGGGGATTACTGCAAGGAATTGTACTGACGGCACCAGCTGCCAAGGGTGCCGAGGAAGCCGCCCGCCGCGCGGGCTACCTGGTAAATGCAGCCGCGCCCAACGTCATTCGGCTGGCGCCGCCGCTGATCATCACAGAGCCTCAGCTGGACGGCTTCGTCGCCGCCCTGCCGGGCATTCTCGACAGGGCCGGGGAGGCAAGGTGATACGGCATTTCCTGCGCGACGACGATCTCTCGCCGCAAGAACAAGCCGAGGTCCTGGAGCTGGCCGCCGAACTGAAAAAGGACCCGTTCGGCCGGCGTCCCCTTGGCGGTCCGCGCGGAGTGGCGGTTATTTTCGACAAGAACTCCACCCGTACCCGATTCTCCTTCGAGGTGGGCATCGCGCAGCTCGGAGGTCACGCTGTTGTCGTCGACGGACGTAGCACCCAGCTGGGACGGGACGAAACTCTGCAGGACACTGCAAAAGTGTTGTCCCGCTATGTTGATGCCATCGTCTGGCGGACTTTTGGCCAGGAGCGGCTCGCCGCAATGGCGTCCACCGCGACGGTTCCGGTCGTCAACGCCCTCTCCGACGAGTTCCACCCTTGTCAGGTGCTGGCCGATCTCCAGACCATCGCCGAACGTAAGGGGGCACTGAAAGGCGCGCGACTGTCCTACTTCGGAGACGGTGCCAACAACATGGCCCACTCGCTCATGCTCGGCGGGGTTACCGCGGGCGTGCACGTGACCGTTGCCGCGCCAGAAGGCTTTACGCCCGATCCGAAGGTGCTCGCCGCGGCCGAGCGGCGTGCCCAGGGGACCGGCGCTTCGGTAAAGATCACCACCGACGCCAACGCGGCCGCCGTCGGCGCTGATGTGCTGGTGACCGATACCTGGACATCGATGGGCCAGGAGAACGATGGGCTGGACCGGGTCAGGCCCTTCCGGTCGTTCCAGGTCAACGAGCGACTCCTCAACCTGGCTGACCCGGAAGCCATTGTGCTGCATTGTCTTCCGGCTCATCGGGGAGACGAGATCACCGACGAGGTGATGGACGGACCGGCCAGCGTGGTGTGGGACGAGGCCGAAAACCGGCTGCACGCGCAGAAAGCGCTGCTGGTGTGGCTGCTGGAGCGGTCGCGATGACGGGCGAAGCCAAGGCCCGAGCCGTTCAGGGGCCCGACGTCACCGTTAATCGGGCTGGCCGCCAAGCCCGCATCGTGGCGATCCTGTCGTCGGCCGAGGTGCGCAGCCAAAGCGAGCTGGCCGCGTTGCTGGCCACCGAGGGCATCGAAGTCACTCAGGCCACGCTGTCGCGCGATCTCGAAGAACTCGGCGCGGTGAAGTTGCGTGGCGCCGACGGCGGTACCGGCGTCTACATCGTGCCCGAGGACGGTAGCCCGGTACGCGGAGTAGCGGGGGGAACCGAGCGCATGTCGCGACTGCTTGGTGAGTTGCTCGTGTCGACCGACGCTAGCGGCAACCTTGCGGTGTTGCGCACACCACCCGGCGCGGCGCACTACCTGGCCAGCGCCATCGACCGCGCTGCCCTGCCCCACGTCGTCGGCACCATCGCCGGTGATGACACCATCCTTGTGGTCGCCCGCGAGCCGATGACCGGCGCGGAACTCGCCGGCATGTTCGAGAACAGTCAGTAAGGAGATTGGTTCATGTCAGAGCGCGTCATCCTGGCGTATTCCGGCGGTCTGGACACCTCGGTGGCGATCAGCTGGATAGGCAAGGAGACCGGCCGCGAGGTCGTGGCGGTGGCAATTGATCTCGGCCAGGGCGGCGAGGACATGGAGGTCGTGCGTCAGCGAGCGCTGGACTGCGGTGCCGTCGAAGCTGTCGTCGTCGATGCCCGAGATGAGTTCGCCGAGGGGTACTGCCTGCCCACTGTCCTCAACAACGCGCTGTATATGGACCGCTACCCGCTGGTGTCGGCCATCAGCCGGCCGCTGATCGCCAAGCACCTGGTCGCGGCCGCGCGTGAGCATGGCGGAAAAATCGTCGCGCACGGCTGCACCGGAAAGGGCAACGACCAGGTCCGTTTCGAAGTCGGATTTGCCTCGCTCGCACCGGATTTGGAAGTGCTGGCGCCGGTTCGTGACTATGCGTGGACGCGGGAGAAAGCGATCGCATTCGCCGAAGAAAACGCCATCCCGATCAATGTCACCAAGCGCTCACCATTTTCGATCGACCAGAACGTGTGGGGCCGCGCGGTGGAAACCGGGTTCTTGGAACACCTGTGGAACGCCCCCACCAAGGACATCTACGCCTACACCGAGGATCCCACCGTCAACTGGAACACCCCCGACGAAGTGATCGTCGGCTTCGAAACAGGCGTGCCCGTGTCGATCGACGGCAACGCGGTGTCGATGCTGCAGGCCATCGAGGAACTCAACCGCCGCGCCGGGGCGCAGGGGGTCGGGCGTCTCGACGTGGTCGAGGACCGGCTGGTGGGCATCAAGAGCCGCGAGATCTACGAGGCGCCCGGGGCGATGGTGCTCATCACCGCGCATACCGAGCTCGAACACGTCACGTTGGAGCGCGATCTGGGCCGGTTCAAGCGTCAGACCGACCAGCGCTGGGCCGAACTGGTGTACGACGGTCTGTGGTATTCGCCGCTGAAGGCCGCGCTGGAGAGTTTCGTCGCCAAGACCCAGGAGCACGTTTCCGGCGAGGTCCGACTGGTGCTGCACGGCGGCCACGTCGCGGTCAACGGTCGACGCAGCGCCGAGTCGCTCTACGACTTCAACTTGGCCACCTACGACGAGGGCGACAGCTTCGATCAGTCGGCCGCGAAAGGGTTCGTTTACGTGCACGGCCTGTCGTCCAAGCTCGCCGCCCGCCGGGATCTGCGGTGACGGTTTCCCGGCGAGCAGACACAAAAGTCCCCGAAACTCAGGGCGCAAGGGCGCTTTTGCGTCTGCTCGGCACAAGAAGGTGAGCACCAACGAGGGGTCGCTGTGGGGCGGCCGGTTCGCGGGCGGTCCGTCGGACGCGCTGGCCGCGCTCAGCAAGTCCACCCAGTTCGACTGGGTGCTGGCGCCCTACGACATCACCGCGTCCCGGGCCCATGCGAAAGTGCTCTTCCGGGCCGGGCTGCTCACCGAAGAACAGCGCGACGGGCTGCTCACAGGGCTGGACAGCCTCGCACAGGACGTCGCCGACGGCAGCTTCGGCCCGCTGGTCACCGACGAGGACGTGCACGCCGCGCTGGAACGCGGACTGATCGACCGGGTCGGGCCGGAGCTGGGTGGCCGCCTAAGGGCCGGCCGGTCACGCAACGACCAGGTGGCGACGCTGTTCCGGATGTGGCTTCGCGACGCGGTGCGCCGCATCGCCACAGCCACGCTCGACGTGGTGAAGGCGCTGGCCGATCAGGCCGCCGCGCACCCGACGGCCATCATGCCCGGCAAGACCCACCTGCAGTCCGCCCAGCCGATCCTGCTGGCACATCATCTGCTCGCGCACGCCCACCCGCTGTTGCGCGACGTGGATCGCATCGTCGACTTCGACGAACGCGCCGCGGTGTCCCCATACGGTTCGGGAGCGCTGGCCGGATCGTCGCTGGGCCTGGATCCCGACGCGATCGCCGCGGACCTGGGTTTCCATGCCGCGGCCGACAATTCCGTCGACGCGACCGCCGCCAGGGATTTCGCGGCCGAGGCCGCGTTCGTGTTCGCCATGATCGCCGTCGATCTGTCGCGGCTCGCCGAGGACATCATCATCTGGAGCTCGACGGAATTCGGTTACGTTACCCTGCACGACGAGTGGTCCACCGGTAGCTCGATCATGCCGCAGAAGAAGAACCCCGACATCGCTGAGCTGGCTCGCGGCAAGTCCGGGCGGTTAATCGGAAACCTCGCCGGGCTGCTTGCGACACTCAAGGCGCAGCCGTTGGCCTACAACCGCGACCTGCAGGAAGACAAGGAGCCGGTGTTCGACTCGGTGGCCCAGCTGGAGCTGCTGTTACCGGCGATGGCTGGATTGGTGGGCAGCCTGACATTTCATGTCGAACGGATGGCGGCCCTGGCCCCGGCCGGCTACACGCTGGCCACCGACATCGCCGAATGGCTTGTGCGGCAGGGTGTTCCATTCAGGTCCGCTCACGAGGCGGCCGGCGCGGCGGTGCGCGCCGCCGAGGAGCGCGGGATCGGCCTCGAAGAGCTCACCGACGACGAGCTGGCGGCCATCAGTCCCGAGCTGACGCCCCGGGTGCGCGACGTGCTGACGATCGAAGGCTCGGTGGCCTCCCGTGATTCCCGGGGTGGCACGGCGCCTGATCAAGTCGCCAAGCAGTTGAGTGCGGTGCTGGCCACCGCCGACCGGCTGCGGCAGCGCCTGACGGGCTGAGCGTTTCTTTGCCGGTCAGTTGCGGGCCGACTAAACTCGCAGCTCTAAGCGATCGGGTTGACTGCCGGTTGAACCTTGTGGCCTGATGATCCGTATCAAAGGGGTGGGACCAATGAGCGTCATCGCAGGTGTATTCGGTGCGTTGCCGCCATATCGGTATTCCCAGCGAGAGCTCACCGACTCATTCGTCAGCATCCCGGATTTCGAGGGTTACGAAGACATCGTTCGGCAGCTGCACGTCAGCGCCAAAGTCAACAGTCGCCACCTGGTCATGCCGCTGGAAACGTATCCGAAGCTGACCGACTTCAGCGAGGCCAACAAGATATTCATCGAAAAGGCCGTAGACCTGGGCGTGGAGGCGCTGGCCGGCGCGCTCGACGAGGCCGGCCTGCAGCCCCAAGACCTCGACGTGCTGATCACCGCGACCGTGACCGGTCTTGCGGTCCCGTCGCTGGACGCCCGGATCGCGGGCCGGCTGGGACTGCGCGCCGATGTGCGGCGGGTGCCGCTTTTCGGCCTGGGCTGCGTGGCCGGAGCGGCCGGGGTGGCACGACTGCACGACTACCTGCGTGGCGCCGCCGACGGTATCGCGGCCCTGGTCTCGGTCGAGCTTTGCTCGCTCACCTATCCCGGATATAAGCCGTCTCTCGCGGGTTTGGTTGGCAGCGCGTTGTTTGCTGACGGCGCCGCCGCCGTGGTTGCCGTCGGTGAGCGTCGTGCCCGGGAGGTCGGTGCGGCCGGGCCGGACATCATCGATTCGCGCAGCCATCTCTACCCCGACTCGCTGCGCACCATGGGTTACGACGTCGGCTCCGCCGGATTCGAGCTCGTCCTGGCCAAGGATCTGGCCGAGGTTGTCGAGCAATATCTGGCCAACGACGTCACCACGTTCCTGGCCGCGCACGGCATGACCACGACCGACATCGGCGCCTGGGTGACCCACCCCGGGGGCCCCAAGATCATCAACGCGATCACCGAGTGCCTCAAGCTGCCGCCGGAGGCCCTGGAGCTTACGTGGCGTTCATTGGGCGAAATCGGCAACCTGTCGTCGGCGTCAGTGCTGCATGTGCTGCGGGATACCATCGCCAAGCCGCCGCCCAGCGGAAGCCCGGGTTTAATGATTGCCATGGGGCCCGGTTTCTGCTCCGAACTGGTACTGCTGCGCTGGCACTGATTTCGCCGCGCATGGACAGCACTTATGAAGACCTCGTCAAGGCCCTCCGCAAATCACTCAAGGAAAACGAGCGACTCAAGCGAGAGAACCGCGATTATCTGTCTCTGATCACCGAGCCGGTCGCGGTGGTGGGAATGGCTTGCCGGTATCCGGGTGGGGCGGAGTCACCCGAGGCGTTGTGGGAAATGGTGGCCGACGGCCGTGATGTGGTCTCGGAATTTCCCACGGATCGTGGCTGGGATTTGGCGGGTTTGTTCGATCCGGATCCCGATGCAGTTGGCAAGTCGTACACGCGGTACGGCGGCTTCTTGACGGACGTGGCCGGTTTTGACGCCGAGTTCTTCGGCATTGCGCCCAGCGAGGTACTGGCGATGGATCCCCAGCAGCGGCTGTTGCTGGAAGTGTCGTGGGAGGCGTTGGAGCGCGCCGGGATTGACCCGCTGCGACTGCGCGGTTCGTCGACGGGCGTGTTCGCCGGGGTGTTCCACGGATCGTATGGGGGCCAGGGCCGGGTTCCTGGGGACCTGGAGCGCTACGGGTTGCGCGGTTCGACGTTGAGCGTTGCGTCGGGTCGGGTGTCGTATGTGCTGGGACTAGAGGGCCCCGCGGTCTCGGTGGATACGGCGTGTTCGTCGTCGTTGGTAGCGCTGCATTTGGCTGTGCAATCGCTGCGTTCCGGGGAGTGTGATCTGGCGCTGGTCGGTGGGGTAACGGTAATGGCCACCCCGGCAATGTTTATCGAATTCAGCCGGCAGCGGGCGCTGTCTGCCGACGGCCGGTGCAAAGCGTATGCGGGTGCCGCCGACGGCACCGCATTTTCGGAAGGCGCCGGTGCTCTCGTGGTCGAGCGGCTGGCCGATGCGCAGCGGCTGGGGCATCCGGTGCTGGCGGTGGTGCGCGGATCGGCGGTGAATCAGGACGGCGCCTCCAACGGGCTGGCCACGCCGAATGGGCCATCACAGCAGCGGGTGATTCGCGCGGCGCTGGCCAATGCGCGGTTGGGTGTGACGGACGTGGATCTGGTCGAAGGGCATGGGACCGGAACAACGCTGGGGGATCCCATTGAGGCGCAAGCGATTTTAGCGACGTACGGACAGGAACGTACCGAGCCCCTCTGGTTGGGCTCGATCAAATCGAACATGGGTCACACGTCCGCGGCTGCGGGGGTGGCCGGGGTAATCAAGATGGTATTGGCGATGCGCCACGGGGTGATGCCTAAGACGTTGCACGTGGATGTGCCTACGCCCCACGTGGATTGGTCGGCGGGTGCGGTCTCGCTGTTGACCGAATCGCGCGCCTGGGAGGTGCACGGTCGGCCGCGGCGGGCTGGGGTGTCGTCGTTTGGGATCAGCGGCACGAATGCACATGTCATTGTCGAGCAGGCGCCACCAGTGGAACGACCTGTCGCCGAAGGTAATCGACGGGTAGCGGTGGTTCCGTGGGTGGTATCTGCGCGGTCGGCGCAGGCATTGGGTCATCAGGCGGAGCGGCTGCTGGCGTGGGTCGGGGCAGATGAGGGCGTGCGCGCGTTGGATGTGGGGTGGTCGCTGGCATCGACGCGGTCAGTGTTCGAACACCGCGCGGTGGTCGTCGGCGGCGATCGCAGGGAGTTGATGGGTCGACTCGCCGGCTTGGCATCCGGTGAACCGGGATCGGGCGTGGTCGTGGGAAGGGCCCGGCCCGTGGGCAAGACGGTCTTCGTGTTCCCGGGGCAAGGATCCCAGTGGCTGGGTATGGGGGTTCGATTACTTAATGATTCGACCGTATTCGCCGATCAGTTGCACCGCTGCGGGAAAGCCCTTGCTGAATACGTGGATTGGTCGTTGATCGACGTCTTGCGTGGCACGCCAGGCGCGCCGGGGCTGGATCGAGTGGATGTGGTGCAGCCGGCGCTGTGGGCGGTCATGGTGTCGCTGGCCGCACTATGGCGCTCGATGGGTGTGATGCCGGATGCGGTGATCGGGCATTCGCAGGGCGAGATCGCGGCGGCGTATGTGGCCGGGGCGTTGTCGTTGGAAGACGCCGCAAAGGTGGTGGCGCTACGCAGCCGGCTGTTGCTGCAGTTGTCGGGCGCCGGCGGCATGGCTTCACTCGCCTGCGGGCAACAGCAAGCCCAGCAGCTGCTGGCTTCATGGGGCCAGCGACTGAATATCGCTGCGATCAACGGTGTTTCGGCAGTCGTAGTGGCCGGCGAGGGCGAGGCCATCGAGGAATTGATACAGCGGTGCGAGGTTGACGGCATCCGTGCGCGAAGGATCGAGGTCGATTACGCGTCACACTCACCTCAGGTGGAGGCGATCCGTGCGGACCTTGTTGCGGCGCTGGATGGCATCGATCCCCGGACCGTTCCGGTGGCGTTCTACTCGACGGTCGGCGGCAAACCGATCGACACTGCCGGTTTGAACGCCGAGTACTGGTATCGAAGTATCCGGCAGACCGTGCGGCTGGAGCAGGCTGTCCGCAGCGCGTTCGACGACGGATGCCAGGTGTTCATCGAATCCAGCCCGCACCCGGTGTTGATCGCCGGTATCGAAGAAACCCTGGCAGACGCCGGTCGGCGCGGTGCCGTTGAACCGATCATCGTGCCGTCGGTGGGCCGTGATGACGGTGGGCTCGACCGGTTTTGGTTGTCGGTGGGGCAGGCCCACGTTGCGGGTGTGGGTGTGGATTGGTCCGCAGCCTTTGCGGGACTGGGCGCCCAGCGGGTGGAGCTGCCGACGTATGGGTTTGTGCGCCGTCGGTTTTGGTTGGGGCCGTTGGGTCTTGACAGTGGCGATGTGAGCGGCATCGGTTTGGTGGGGGTCAGCCATCCGTTGTTGGGCGCGGTGCTGGAGCGGCCTGATGCCGGTGGAGTGGTGTTGACGGGTCAACTATCGATGACCGCTCAGCCCTGGTTGGCCGATCATGCGGTGGGCGGGGTGGTGTTGTTTCCAGGGGCGGGGTTCGTGGAGTTGGCAATCCGGGCCGGTGACGCGGTCGGATGCGGGGTGGTGGAGGAGTTGACCTTGTTGGCTCCGTTGGTGTTGCCACCGGCGGGTGGGATGCGGGTACAGGTGCTGGTGGGAGACGCGGGTGAGTCTGGCCGCCGGGCGGTGTCGGTGTATTCGCATGGTATGGCGGCAGATTCGGTGTGGGTCTTGCATGCCCAGGGCGTGTTGAACGGGGCGTCAAAGGCGTTCAGGGCGTCGACCACGGATCTGTCGGTGTGGCCACCGGTGGGAGCGCAGGCGGTCGGTACCGGTGATGTGTATGAGGTATTGGGCGGGCTGGGATATGGATACGGGCCGTCGTTCCAGGGTTTACGCGCGTTGTGGCGCCGGGGGCGTGAGGTTTTCGCTGAGGTGGGCCTTCCAGAGGGGGTGATGGTTGGGGGGTTCGGGATTCATCCGGTGTTACTGGATGCGGCCCTGCATGCGTGGGCGGTTGTTGAGGGTGGTGATCATACGGTGCTGCCGTTTTCGTGGCAGGGAGTGTGTTTGCATGCGGCGGGAGCGACACGGGTACGGGTGAGGTTGGCGCCGCTGGGTGCGGGGGCGGTGTCGGTGGAGTTAGCCGACACGGACGGGTTGCCGGTGTTATCGGTACGGGAGTTGGTGCTTCGTCCGGTCTCGGCGCATGCGCTGTCGGCGGCGGTGGCCGCGGCGGGTGGTGGTGCCGGCTCTGGCGGTGGGGTGCTCCTGGAGATCGCTTGGTTACCAATGTCGTTGAGCACCAGCCATGTTGGTCGCCAGAAGCTGGTGGTGGGCGAGCCCGGTGTCCGAGGCGACCCCGACGATGATGATCTCACGGGCTCGGTCCATGCGGGCGTGCACGCAGCGTTGGGGGAGTTGCGGTCGTGGTTGAGGGGTGCTGAGGACGCAGTGTTGGTGGTGGTAACACGGGGGGCGGTGGGCTTGATTGGCGAGGATGTCACGGACTTGGTGGGTGCGGCGGTTTGGGGGTTGGTGCGTGCGGCTCAGGCTGAGCATCCGGGTCGGGTGGTCCTGGTTGATTCCGATGGGTCGGTGGACGTTGCAGACGTAGTCGCGTGTGGTGAGCCGGTTTTGATGGTTCGTGGCGGTGTGGTGCACGCGGCTCGGTTGGCGCCGGTGGGTGCGGGATCGGTGTTGGACTTGCCATCGGGGTCGGTGGGGTGGCAACTCGCCGTCGGGGGCGGGGGCACGTTGGAGGATTTGGTGGTGGCGCCGGTTGGGCGAGCGGAGTTGGCGGCTGGGCAGGTGCGTGTCGCTGTGGCTGCTGTGGGGGTGAATTTCCGGGATGTGCTGGTGGCCTTGGGGATGTATCCCGGCGGCGGGGAGTTGGGCGCCGAGGGCGCAGGGGTGGTCGTGGAGGTTGGTCCCGGCGTGCAGGGGTTGGCTGTCGGCGACGCGGTGATGGGTTTGTTGGGTGTGGTGGGCGCCGAGGCGGTAGTGGATGCGCGGTTGTTGACTGCGGTGCCGGCGGGCTGGTCGTTGGTGACGGCCGCCGGCGTCCCGGTAGTGTTCTTGACGGCGTATTACGGGTTGTCAGTGTTGGCCGGCGCGGCGGCCGGGGAGAAGGTGTTGGTGCACGCCGGCACCGGTGGGGTCGGGATGGCGGCCGTGCAATTGGCCCGGCACCTGGATTTGGAGGTATTCGCAACAGCCAGCCGTGCTAAGTGGGACACCCTGCGGTCCATGGGTTTTGACGACGATCACATCGCCGATTCGCGCAGCCTGGACTTTGAGGAGAAGTTTCGTGCGGCCACCGGCGGTCGTGGGGTGGATGTCGTGCTCAACTCGTTGGCTGGTGAGTTCACCGACGCGTCGCTGCGGTTGTTGGCGCCGGGTGGGCGCTTTATTGAAATGGGCAAGACCGATCTTCGCGACCCGCGGATAGTGGCCGAGCGGTATGGACGGGTGCAGTATCGGGCGTTCGACCTCATCGAGGCGGGCCCCGAGCGTATCGCGGCAATGCTTGCCGAAGTGGTGCGGTTGTTGGCGGTCGGCGCGTTGACGCCGTTGCCGGTCAAGACCTTTGATGTGCGGTGTGCCTCGGCGGCATATCGGTTCGTCAGTCAGGCCCGTCACGTTGGAAAGGTTGTGCTGACCCTACCCGCAGGCTCGGAAGGGCGCGGTCATGAGGCACTCAGTGGGGCCGGTGCTGAGCTGGCCGGGGGCACTGTGCTGATCACCGGTGGTACCGGAATGGTCGGTTCGACGGTGGCCGCTCATCTGGTGGAACGCTATGGCGTGGCCAATGTCGTGTTGGCCAGTCGTAGTGGTGAGCGGGCCACTGGGACGGCACAGTTGGTGGCCCGGCTGCACGACGCTGGGGCTCAGGTGACGGTGGTGGCCTGTGATGTGGCCGATCGTGAGGCGGTGGCGGCGTTGTTGGCCGGTCTGGATCCGCGGTATCCGCTCAAGGGGGTGTTCCACGCGGCGGGGGTGCTCGACGATGCGGTGATTACGGGGTTGACAGCCGAGCAGGTGGATACGGTGTTGCGGGCCAAGGTCGATGGGGCGTGGAACTTGCATGAGCTCACCGCGGATCAGGATGTATCGGCATTCGTGATGTTTTCGTCGATGGCGGGAATCGTGGGAACCGCGGGCCAGGGCAATTACGCGGCGGCGAACGCGTTCTTGGATGGGCTTGCGGCCTATCGACGGTCACGGGGACTGCCGGGGCTGTCGGTGGCATGGGGACTGTGGGAGCACGCTTCGGCGATGACCCAACACTTGGGCGAGCGGGATCGCGCCCGGATGAATCGCATCGGACTCGCTGCGCTATCGACCGAGGCGGCGTTGGGCTTACTAGACACCGCGCTGCTAGCCGATCGCCCGGTGCTGGTGGCCGCCCGGCTGGATCCCGCCGCGCTCGCTGGGGCCGAGGTGCCCCCGCTTTTGAGCGGGTTGGTAAGCCATCCGGTCCGCCGAGTCATCGACGAGACCGACACCGCAGCGTCGATATCGGGATTGGCGCAGCGGCTCAACGGATTAACCACTGAGCAGCGTCGCCGAGAACTGAGCGAATTGGTCTGCAGCAATGCGGCAATGGTATTGGGGCGCTCCAGCATCGCAGACATCAACGCCCACCGCGCTTTTCAGGACCTCGGGTTCGATTCGTTGACCGCCGTGGAACTTCGCAATCGGCTCAAGACGGCGACGGGGCTCGCCTTGCCGCCCACCCTCATCTTCGATTACCCCACCCCCGCCGATCTGGCCGAACACCTAGCCATCCGACTCAACACCGTCACATCCGCCGGCAACGAGCCAAGCCCCTTGGCCCGCTTCAACGAAATCACCCATGAACTAGAGACGTTGCTCAACCGACCCGACTGGAGCCAGGACGACAAGACACAGCTGAGCAGCCGTCTGGAAACCCTGCTGACCAGCCTCAGCGTCCCACCCCCCGACGACGACATCACCAACGCCACGGAAAGCCAACTCTTCGCCATCCTTGACGAAGAACTCGGCCCCTAAGGCCATCCCGACAAGGAGCCACCATGGCGGGCAGCACCAAGCATGTTGATTACCTGAAACGCCTCACGGCGGATCTGCGGCGCACCCGAAGACGCCTCGCCGAGTTGGAAGCCAAGTTGACCGAGCCGGTGGCGGTGGTCGGCATGGGCTGCCGGTATCCGGGTGGGGTGGATTCGCCGGAAGCGTTGTGGGAGATGGTAGCGACGGGACGTGACGCCGTATCGGATTTTCCGGCGGATCGTGGTTGGGACGTGGCCGGGCTGTTCGATCCAGACCCGGACGCTGCCGGGAAAATGTATACCCGCCGGGGCGAGTTCCTAGACGATGCGGGCGCTTTCGACGCCGGCTTCTTCGGGATCGGGCCCAGTGAAACGTTGGCGATGGACCCGCAGCAGCGGCTGATGCTGGAGGTGTCGTGGGAAGCGTTGGAGCGCGCGGGGATTGACCCGACAACGTTGCGGGGTTCGGCGACCGGCGTGTTTGCCGGTGTCATTCATGCCGGCTATGGAGGTCAGGTACAGGGCGAGTTGGAGGGCTACGGCCTGACGGGTTCGACGTTGAGCGTGGCGTCCGGGCGGGTGGCGTACGTGCTGGGATTAGAGGGCCCCGCGGTGTCGGTGGACACGGCGTGTTCGTCGTCGTTGGTGGCGTTGCACCTCGCAGCCCAGTCATTGCGGTCGGGGGAATGCGATCTGGCGCTGGCCGGAGGAGTCACGGTGATGGCGACTCCCGCCGCATTCGTGGAATTCAGCCGGCAGCGGGCGCTCGCACCGGACGGCCGGTGCAAGGCGTACGCGGGTGGCGCCGATGGGACGGCATGGTCGGAAGGCGCGGGCGTGCTGGTGTTAGAGCGGTTGGTCGATGCACAGCGGTCGGGGCATCCAGTGCTGGCGGTGGTGCGCGGGTCGGCGGTCAATCAGGATGGTGCCTCCAACGGGTTGACGGCACCGAATGGGCCGTCACAGCAGCGGGTGATTAGGGCCGCGTTGGCTAGTGCGTGCCTGGGGGCGGGCGATGTGGATGTGGTAGAGGGGCATGGGACGGGCACCAGGTTGGGCGATCCGATTGAGGCGCAGGCGCTTCTAGCGACGTACGGTCGGGATCGGCCAGCGGATCGGCCGCTATGGCTGGGGTCCATCAAATCGAACATCGGCCATACGTCGGCGGCGGCGGGTGTGGCCGGGGTGATCAAGATGGTGCAGGCGATGCGCCATGGGGTGCTGCCGAAAACTCTGCATGTGGATGTGCCTACGCCGCATGTGGATTGGTCGGCGGGTGCGGTGTCGCTGTTGACCGAATCCCGTCCGTGGCCGGTCGCGGACCGGCCACGCCGGGCGGGGGTGTCATCGTTCGGGATCAGCGGCACCAATGCGCACGTGATCTTGGAACAAGCTCAGCCGGAAAGTACTGTTGCACAACTAGATAACGCCCTCTCGGTGGTGCCGTGGATTCTTTCGGCGCGGTCCGTGCCGGCGTTAACCGGCCAGGCAACGCGGCTGCTGGCATTGGTGCAGTCCGACGAAGCGCTCGACCCGATGGACGTGGGCTGGTCGCTGGTCAACACCCGCGCGGCGTTTGAACATCGGGCGGTGCTGCTGGGCAATGGTCGCGCAACTCTGTTAAAAGGGCTGTCGGAGTTGGCCGCTGGCGAGCCAGGTGCTCGGGTTATCGTGGGTCGTGCGCGGCCGGTGGGCAAGACGGCGTTCGTGTTCCCGGGGCAGGGTGCGCAATGGCTCGGCATGGGAGAGCAGCTGTATGCGGAGTTGCCGATCTTCACGCAAGAGTTCGACGCCGTAGCCGAGGCGTTGGACCCGCACCTGCGGCTGCCGCTGCGAAAGGTGCTCTGGGAGTCCGATGACGCGCTGTTGACCAGCACCGAATTCGCCCAGCCAGCTCTGTTCGCGGTCGAGGTGGCGTTGGCAAAGCTGTTGCAGTGCTGGGGCATTAACCCAGACTTGATGATTGGCCACTCGGTGGGGGAGATCGCAGCTGCACACGTGGCGGGGGTGTTGTCGCTGCCCGATGCTGCGCGGTTAGTCGCGGCCCGGGGGCGGCTGATGGGGGACTTGCCGGCCGGAGGTGCGATGGTAGCGGTGACCGCCGGCGAAGACGAAGTGTTGCCATTCCTGGTTGACGGAGTGGATCTCGCGGCGGTGAATGCGCCGGACGCCGTGGTGATTTCTGGCAGCGAGGCATCGGTTGGCGGTGTTGCGGATTGGTTTAGCCGCCAGGGCCGCCGCGCATATCGACTGACCGTCTCGCATGCGTTTCATTCGTCATTGATGGAACCAATGCTGGAGGAGTTCGCACGGATCGCTGCTGGTGTTGCCGTTTCCGATCCTCAGATTCCGCTGGTGTCGAATGTGACTGGACAGCTTGCGGGGGCGGGATACGGATCGGGGCGGTACTGGGTTGAGCACGTGCGTCACCCGGTGCGGTTCGCCGATGGCGTGCGGTCGTTGGAATCGGTTGGCGCTACCGCGTTTGTTGAGGTAGGTCCGGGCGGTGGGTTGGCGGCATTGATCGAGCGGTCGGTGTCTTCGGCGGAGCCGGTATCGGTCCCGGCGTTGCGGCGTGATCACCGGGAACTGGAGTCGGTGTTCGATGCCGCGGCGCGGCTGTTTGCCACCGGTGTGGCGGTGGACTGGCCGAAGATATATGCCGGCCGTGGTCGGCGGGTTGATCTGCCCACCTACGCGTTTGAGCGGCAGCGGTACTGGTTGCCGGTGGGATCGACAGCTTTGGGCGATATTAGTGGCATGGGACTGGCCGGGGCCCAGCACGGCCTGTTGGGTGCGGTTGTGGAGCAACCGGATTCGGGCGGGGTGGTCTTGACGGGCCGGTTGTCGACGGGGGATCAGCGGTGGTTGGCCGAACACGCCGTCGGTGGGGTGGTGCTGCTCGCGGGGGCGGCCTTCGTGGAGTTGGCGCTGCGAGCTGCTGACGAGGTGGGCTGCGGGGTGGTGGAGGAGTTGACGGTGGTGGCGCCGTTGGCGTTGCCGGCCGTGGGTGGGGTGCGGTTGCAGGTCGTCGTTGGGGCCCTTGATGACTCGGGGCAACGGGCGGTGTCGGTGTATTCACGCGCTGCTGAGTCGGATTCGGAATGGGTACTGCACGCCCAGGGCGTGCTGGGGGTGACGCCGGTTGCGCCGTCAGCGGGTTTGTCGTTCTGGCCGCCGGCGGGTGCTGCCGCGGTGGACATTGATGGTGCGTATGACCGGTTAGCTGGACGTGGCTATGAGTATGGTCCAGCGTTTCGGGGCTTGACCGCCATGTGGCAGCGGGATTCTGAGGTCTTCGCTGAGGTCGCGGTCCCCGCGGGGGCTGATGTCACCACGGCCGGCTTCGGCATTCACCCCGTGGTGTTGGATTCGGCTCTGCACGCACTGGGGATGGTTGACAAGCAGGAATCGACGATGTTGCCGTTTTCGTGGCAAGGGGTGTCGTTGCATGCCGCGGGTGCCTCGCGGGTGCGGGTGCGGATTGCGCCGGCCGGAGATGGGGCGGTGTCCGTGGAATTGGCTGACGCAGCGGGGGGGCCGGTGCTTTCGGTGCAGGCACTGGTCATGCGTGCGGTGTCGGCTCAGCAGTTGTCGACGGTGGTCGCTGGTGCCGATGCGGCGAGTCGCGGGCTCCTCGAGGTGGTGTGGTCGCCGGTGTCGTCTGCCGGCAACGACCTCGGAACAGACGCCGAAGTCTTCGAGTTGGGGCCCGCTGAGGGGACCGTGGAGTCGGTGCATTCGGCTGTCCATCGGGTGTTGGAGGCGTTGCAGTCCTGGTTGGCCGAGGAGCGAGCCGGGCTATTGGTGGTGCTGACGCGCCGGGCGGTGGGGATCGCCGGTGACGATGGCACCGATTTGGGCGGCGCTGCCGTGTGGGGGTTGGTGCGGTCTGCTCAAGCTGAGCATCCGGATCGAGTGGTGTTAGTCGATTCCGATGATTCGCTCAATGTCAGAGATGTAATCGGTTGCGGTGAACCACAATTAGTGATTCGTGCCGGCAAGGCGTACGCCGCTCGGCTACGGCCGCTGAGCCAGCCGCCGGTGTTGCGGGTGCCTGACGACCAGTGGCGCCTAGTCGCAGGCGGCGGCGGGACGTTGGAGGACTTGGCATTGGTGCCATCTCCAGCGGCGGAGTTGGCGCCCGGGCAGGTGCGGGTGGCAGTGCAAGCGATGGGGGTCAATTTCCGGGACGTGTTGGTGGCGTTGGGGATGTACCCGGGTGCGGCGGAGTTGGGAGCCGAGGGGGCCGGCGTGGTCACCGAAGTCGGTTCGGGAGTGGCGACCTTGACTGTTGGCGAACCGGTGATGGGGTTATTGGGGCTGGCCGGCTCCGAGGCGGTGGTGGACGCGCGGCTGGTTACGAGGGTGCCCACGGGCTGGCGACTAACCGAAGCGGCAGGTACGCCGGTGGTGTTCTTGACGGCCTACTACGCGCTGCGCGTGTTGGCGGACGTGCGGTCGGGGGAATCGGTGTTGGTGCACGCCGCTGCGGGCGGGGTGGGAATGGCGGCGGTGCAGCTCGCTCGGTTGTGGGGTTTGGAGGTGTTCGCCACCGCCAGTCGTGGCAAGTGGGACACGTTGCGGGCCATGGGGTTTGACGACACGCACATCGCCGATTCGCGCACCCTGGCGTTCGAGGATAAATTCCTTCTAGCCACCCAAGGCCGCGGAGTGGATGTCGTGCTCAACTCGCTAGCCGGCGAGTTCAACGATGCGTCATTGCGGCTGCTGCGGCGGGGGGGCCGCTTCATCGAGATGGGCAAGACCGACATCCGGGACCCGCAGGTCATCGCCCAGGCTCATCGCGGAGTGGTCTATCGGGCTTTTGATCTGATGGAGGCCGGCCCGCAGCGCATTGAGCAGATGTTGGCCGAATTGGTCGCACTATTCAAAGCTGGTTCGTTGCACCGACTTCCGGTCCGGTCCTGGGATGTGCGGTACGCCCCGGAGGCCTACCGTTTCCTCAGCCAAGCACGTCATGTCGGCAAGGTGGTCCTGACCATGCCGGACGCCTGGGCCGCGGGAACGGTATTGATCACCGGTGGCACCGGGATGGCGGGCTCGGCGGTGGCGCGGCACCTGGTAAGCCGGTACGGGGTGCGGCATCTGGTGTTGGCCAGCCGCGCCGGCGAGCGCGCCGCGGGGGTGAAAGAGCTGGTGGCCGAGCTAGGCGCGGCCGGCGCTCGGGCGCTCGCGGTGGCTTGCGATGTGGCTGACCGTGGCGAGCTGGCGGGCCTGGTGGCAACATTGCCGGATCTCAGCGCGGTGTTCCATGCCCCGGGGATCGTGGACGATGCGGTGATCGCCTCGTTGACGCCGGAGCGTGTCGATACGGTGTTGCGGGCCAAGGCCGATGGAGCCTGGAACCTGCACGAGCTCACCAAGGAGCTGAATTTGTCGGCGTTCGTGATGTTTTCGTCGCTGTCGGGGATCGTGGGAGCGCCGGGGCAGGGCAACTACGCGGCGGCGAACGCGTTCTTGGATGGGCTGGCGGTGCATCGGCGCTCCCGGGGGTTGCCGGGGTTGTCGGTGGCGTGGGGATTGTGGGAGCAGGCGTCAGCAATGACGCGACATTTGGGGGAGCGGGATCGCGCCCGGATGACTCGGGTCGGGCTGGTGCCGTTGAGCATCGAGCACGCGATGGGATTCCTCGACGCCGCGCTGCTGGCCGATCGGGCGGTGTTGGTGGCCGCTCGGCTGGATCGCGCCGCGCTGGCCGCCACCGGCGCGGCAATCCCCCCGTTGTTTAGCGGGTTGAGCACCGGCCGGGCCCGCCGGGTTATTGCGGCGGCCGATGCCGCGGTCTCGATGTCGGGACTGGTTTACCGGCTGCTCGGGCTGACGCCAGAGCAGCGGCACCGCGAACTCACCGAGTTGGTGTGCACCAACGCCCTCGCCGTGCTGGGCAACGTCGGCACTCCAGATATGGACGCCCACAAAGCATTCCAAGACCTCGGATTCGATTCCCTGACCGCTGTAGAACTGCGCAACCGCCTGAAAACCGCGACCGGACTCACCCTCTCGCCAACCGTGATCTTCGACTACCCCACACCGGCCGCCCTGGCCCAACACCTAGACAGCGAACTGAGCTCCGCCCCGACACCCGTCAGCAAAGAGTCAAACCTATTGGCCCGCTTCAATGACGTCGCGCGTGAACTCGACACACTCGTCAACCAACCCGGCTGGACCCCCGAAGACAAAGCACACCTGAGCAAGCGGCTGCAGATTATCCTGACCGAGCTGACCGCCCCACCTCCCACCATCGAGCTAACGCCGGACGACGAGGACATCACAACCGCAACCGAAAGCCAACTCTTCGGCATCCTCGACGAAGAACTCGAACCCTAAAGTGTGATATCTGTTGCGACTGTGTTCGACGCGGTCGTAATCGGTAGCGGTCTTTCCGGGCTTACTGCTGCGCTATACCTTCAGCAATACGGAATGCAGACGCTGGTACTGGAACGCCGCACGGTACCGGGCGGGCTGTGCGGGACATTCACCCTCGATGGGTACGAGTTCGTCATCGGGTGCAACGACTTCGGCAGCGGCATGATGCGAACCCTCCAAGGGCTCGGTGTCGACGTTGAGTTCTTGACGCCCAAGGCCCGGTTCCAGCTCGGAGACCACGTCATCAACTTGCCGCCGGACCTGCCGACGATCGGGAAGCTGGTGCGGCGGATCCCGGGCATGGCAACGGTGCTATGGCAGGCACGTAGGAACCCACAACAAACCATTGGTCAGCTGGTCGATGAGCACCTTCGCGATCCACTGCTTGCCGACGCGGCCTGTCTACCCGTCACCGGGATGATGCGTTCCGTCGACGACGTGACGGTCGGCGAGATCGGGGAGAACTTCTCCAAGGAGCACGACTACGGCTATGAGAAGAGCTGCACCCCAGTCGGCGGCCCGGGCTCGATGGTCGACGGGATGGTCAGCCGTTTCGAGCAGCTCGGCGGCGAACTGCGCCTCGGTTGCGAATTCCTAGCAGTGGATAGGCAGGGCGACAACAAGCGCGTGCTGACCTCCGCCGGCCCCGTCTTGGCGCGGACGGTGTTGTCCAGTGAGGGCCGCTGGAAGCACTACCCGCCCGGCACCAAGCCCGGTATCGAGGTGGCGGTGCTCCTGCTGGCTGTCGACAAATCCTTTCCCTACCCGCGCGGCTATCACACCCTGGCCTGGTTTACGCCCGGAGTCGCCGACCAACTACGCCGTCTGGACGCCGGGTTGCCCGTGCCGAAGCCGAGTTTTCACATATTTCGGTCGGATTTACCCGAGCAACCGCGGCACTACACGATAAATGCATACATGCCGCTGCCACGCGGTGAACGGAATCCGTCTTTGCAGCGGCGAACGTCCCTCAGCGAACATGTAATCGAGACAATCGAAGCGAGCCTGCCTGGATTCCGGCGGGCGCTGATTTATCAGCGGTTCCTGTCACCGGCCGACTATGAAAGTCAACTTGGTCTGCGCTGCGCACCAAGTCCGTACGTGCCACCCAAAGGGTTTCAAAAGCTGCCCAGCTACGACGCCGAGCTAGATATGCATTTCCTCGGTACCTCGGTCGGCCCGCCGGGCGAACACGCCGGCGCCGCATCGCGATCTGGAAAGCTGGGCGCTGAACAGGCCATCCAGCGCCTCACGAACCAAATTCAGGCGAATTGACACATGTCACAGTTCCCGGTGCGATACTCCCTCCGCCACCTATTCAAGCCACGGGCGACCCGGGAGAACTTGTGTCGACAACAGCAGAGCGCTTGGCGATTCTTGACCAGGCCGTGACCGAGGCTGTCAGCAACGGTCTGGCCCATCTCGAGCCTGAGGACGATGCGTTCGGTGGGCGACTGATCACGTTCGACGGGCGTGGGCGCGTCAGCTTCGGGTCGTGTAGCTACCTCGGACTCGAGCTGGATCCGCGAATGCGAGAGGCGACCATCGACGCCGTCCGGCGCTACGGCACGCAGTTCTCGTCGTCGCGTGCCTACTTGCAGTCGCCGCAGTATTCCGAACTCGAGGCCCTGCTTGACCGGATGTTCGGCGGCCACGTGCTGGTGGCACCGACGACCACACTTGGCCACCTCGCGACGTTGCCCGCGATCGTGAGTGAGCGAGACGCGGTGCTGCTCGATCATCAGGTCCACGCCAGTGTCCAGATGGCGACCAACCAGTTACGGGTTTTGGGCGTCGACATAGATCTGATCCGTCACAACGATATGGAGCGACTCGATGCAATGATCGAGCGCGCCGTCAAGACGCACGACAAGGTTTGGTATTTCGCCGATGGCGTCTACTCGATGTTTGCCGACTTGGCGCCGTACGCGCAGCTGCGTGAGCTGCTGGACCGCCACCAGCGGCTGCATCTCTACATTGACGACTCGCACGGCGTCGGCTGGGCGGGAAAGTGCGGGCGGGGCCGGGCGCTTGACGCGCTCGGCGGCCATCCGCGCGTAGTGGCGGCCTGCTCGCTGAACAAGTCGTTCGCGGCCGCCGGCGGTGCGATCGTATTTCCGAACGCCGAACTCTACCGCAAGGTGCGAACGGTGGGCGGTCCGATGATTTTCTCCGGTCCGATTCAGCCGCCGCTGCTGGGCGCCGCAATTCAGTCGGCGAAGATCCACCTGTCAGACGAGCTGCCGCAGTTGCAGGCCGCACTGCGCGAGCGCGTCCAGTTGTTCAACCGCCTCGCCTATGACTTCGAAATCCCGCTTGCTACAAGCGAATTGACACCCATCCGCTACGTGCCGCTGGGGTTGCCAGCGGTCACCCGCGACGTGATCAAGAATGTGATTGCCGACGGCCTCTACGTCAACCCGGGCATGTTCCCGGCGGTCCCGATGAATCACTCGGGCGTGCGCGCGACGCTGACTACGCATCACACCTTCGACGACGTGCGTGCCCTGGTCACGTCGCTGGTTCGGCACGTGCCGGCGGCACTTGAGCGCGGGGGAGCCGCAGCACGACTGCGTCATGCCAAGGTCATGACCGGCCTGGAGCTGCGGATCGAACACCGCCGCCGCGCCGACGAGCTCGACGCGGCCGAGTGGGACGCGTTGCTGGGCGACCGCGGCACGTTCACTGTCGACGGGTTGCGCTTCCTCGAGCGAGTGTTCGGCCGCCCCGGCGAGCGGCCGGAAGACGGCTGGGAGTTCCATTACTACGTCGTCCGCGACCGTGCTGGCCGGCCGGTGCTGGCCACGTTCTTCACCGCGGCGCTGTGGAAGGACGACATGCTCGCGTCGGTGGAGGTATCTGAGCGGGTCGAGCAGCGGCGTGCCGAGGACCCGTACTACTTGACATCCACGCACTTTGCCATGGGTTCGCTGTTGACCGAGGGCGATCATCTGTTCCTGGATCGCGACGCCAACTGGCGGGGAGCGCTCGAATTGCTGTTTGCGGCCGTCTCGGAACACGCGTCCGCTGCCGGCGCGGGCACCATCGTGCTGCGCGACCTGGATGCGGCCGACCACGAACTGGCGGCGGCGATCCACGAGAGTGGCTACGTGCGGACTTCGCTGCCGGTGTCGGTGGTCTACGAGCGGGTCGAAAGCACTGACGACGAATGGATGGCGCGGCTCACCCAGAGGCAGCGCCGACACCAGCGGCGCCAGGTGCTCCCATTCGACGAAGCCTACGAAGTCGAGATTTTGCGCCGCGGCTCCCGCTCGGTCAGCGAGGCAGAACTGGACCATTTTTATGAGCTGTACCGTGCCGTCCAAGCGCGCGGGCGTGCCCTGAACGTGTTCCCGCTTCCGAGGCGCATCCTGCGCAAAATGCTCCAGCATGAGGCATGGGAGCTGATGGTGCTGCGGTTGCGCGAGACGGGCGAGGTCGTGTCGTTCGGCGCGCTGTTCGTCGGTGCGCGCCACTACGCGCCGATGGTGATTGGGCTCGATTACCGCTACGTGGCCAGCCATGGGCTATACCGCCAGATGTTGCGGCGGGCGCTGCTGCGGGCCCGTGAGCTCGGCGTGCAGCGGGTGCTCTTTGGGATGGGCGCGACGCTCGAGAAGAAGCGTTTCGGCGGGCGCGGTGAGGAGCGCGTCGCGTTCGCCCAAGCCTCGGATCACTACGCCGCCGAAGTACTCGCAGGGCTGGCCGCAGATAGTCGCGGCGCATAGCGCTTCGTCCTCCTATGTTCGCGGTTCGTACCATGCGAACAAGCGCAGCAGGAAGTGGAGGGTGGCGTGCAACCGACGGATATCGCCATCATCGGGCTGGCGTGCCGGTTCCCGGCCGCCGCCAACCCGCGCGAATTCTGGCGTCTCCTGCAGGATGGGCGCGAAGCGACCGAATCCATCGGGGACGTCACAGCGTTCGACGCCGACTTTTTCAACCTATCGCCGCGCGAGGCGTGCGCGATGGATCCCCGGCAGCGACTGGCGCTGGAGCTGACCTGGGAACTGTTCGAAGACGCGTTCGTCGTGCCGGAAACGGTGCGCGGGCAGCAGGTTGCGGTGTATCTGGGCGCGATGAACGACGATTACGCGTTCCTGACGCTGCGCGACGCCGCGGACGCCGTTGACCACCACTCATTTGCCGGCACAAGTCGGGCCATGATCGCCAACAGGATCTCGTATGCCTTTGGACTGCGAGGCTCAAGCATGACCGTCGACTGCGGGCAATCGTCGTCACTGGCGGCGGTACACCTGGCGTGCGAGAGCCTGCGGAACGGTGCCTCGCCGCTAGCGGTAGCTGGTGGGATCCATCTCAACCTGGCACGCGAAACCGCAATGCTGGAAACGGAATTCGGAGCCTTGTCAACGGCGGGCCACACCTATGCGTTCGATGAACGCGCGGACGGCTACGTGCGGAGTGAGGGCGGCGGGCTCGTTCTGCTGAAGCCGCTGCGCGCCGCGCTGGATGACGGAAACCGGATCCGCGCAGTCATTGTCGGCAGTGCGGTTGGCAACGCCGGGCACAGTTCCGCCGGACTGGCGGTGCCCTCGGTTTCCGGAGAAGCCGACGTAATCCGCCGCGCGCTGTCCAGCGCCGGCCTCGACTGCACGCAGCTCGACTATGTCGAGGCACATGGAACCGGCACCGAAGTCGGCGATCCGATCGAGGCCCGGGCGCTCGGCGAGATCTTCGCCGAGCGTCGGCATTGTCCGGTGAGTGTGGGGTCGGTCAAGACCAACATTGGCCACGCCGGTGCGGCAGCGGGCATCGCGGGCCTGCTCAAGACGGTGCTGGCGGTTGAAACCGCCGTTGTTCCACCGAGTCTCAACTATGTCAGCTCGCACGTCGACATGGAAAGCCTTGGCCTGCGCGTCAACACCACGCTGACGCCTTGGCCCGCGAAAGGGCGGCCACGCCGGGCCGGAGTTTCGTCGTTCGGAATGGGCGGCACCAACGCGCACCTGATCGTGCAGCAGGCACCCACGACCGCGGAAAATGCTGCCGCACAACATGGTCCGGCAACCGTGCCATGGGTGCTGTCGGCTCGGTCGAGGCAGGCGTTGGTGAACCAAGCGCGGCGATTGCTGGCATGGTTGGGTGCGGACGAACGGTTGGGCGCCATCGACGTGGGTTGGTCGTTGGCTAGTACCCGGTCGGTGTTTGAGCATCGAGCCGTGGCGGTGGGTGCCGAACGTGGCCAATTAATGGACGGACTGGTGGGTCTTGCGGCAGGTGAGCAGGTCGCGGCTGTGGTTGTGGGTCAGGTCCGATCGCCGGGCAGGACGGCGTTTGTGTTTCCGGGACAGGGCTCGCAATGGTTGGGCATGGGTCAACCGCTGTATCAACGATTCCCCGTGTTCGCCCGGGCTTTTGATGAGGTCGCCGCCGCGTTGGATGCGCAGCTGAGGTTGCCGTTGCGGCGGGTGTTGTGGGGCGCCGATCCCGGGTTGGTGGAGAGTACGGAGTTTGCGCAGCCGGCGTTGTTCGCCGTGGAGGTGGCGTTGGCGACGTTGTTGGGGAACTGGGGTGTGGTGCCCGACGTTGTGCTGGGGCATTCGGTGGGCGAGCTTGCCGCGGCGCATCTGGCGGGGGTGATGTCGCTGGACGACGCCGCAAAGGTGGTGGCGGCGCGGGGTCGGTTGATGGCAGCGTTGCCAGCGGGCGGGGTGATGGTCGCGGTAGGCGCGAGCGAGCAGGAAGTGGCGCCGTTGCTGCATGCGGGTGTGAGCCTTGCCGCGGTGAATGCGCCCGATTCGGTGGTGATTTCGGGTGAGCTGGCTGCGGTGGACGCGGTGGTGGAGCGGCTAACCAGCCAAGGACGCCGGGTGCATCGGCTGGCGGTGTCGCACGCGTTTCACTCGGCGTTGATGGAGCCGATGGTCGAGGAGTTTTCGCGGGTGCTGGCGCAGGTGTCGGTGTCGCAGCCCCGGATCGAGTTGGTGTCGAACGTAACTGGTCAGCTGGCCGGTCCCGGGTACGGATCACCGGGGTATTGGATAGAGCATGTGCGTAAGCCGGTGCGGTTTGCCGACAGTGTGGCGTACGCGGAATCGCGTGGGGCCAGGGTGTTTGTCGAGGTGGGTCCCGCTGCCGGGTTGACGGCGTCGGTGGCGCTGTTGGTCAGGGATCGCCCCGAGGTTGATTCGTTGTTCGGCGCGGTGGGCGAGTTGTTTACCGCGGGGGTGGAGATGGACTGGCGCCCGGCTTTTGACGGGTTGGGTGCCCAGCCGGTGGAATTGCCGACGTATGGGTTTGCGCGACAACGGTTTTGGCTGGACGCCACTGGCGGGCCGCCCGCTGGTCGCGCCGCCGCCGAAAGCGACGCCTTGGTGCGGTTGCGGGCCCTGCCCCCGGCCGAACGGCGCCGTCAGCTTGTGGAGTTGATATGCACGCATGCGGCGATCGTGTTGGGCCACTCGAATGGTCATGACATCGATCCCGAACGCGCCTTTGAATACCTCGGCTTTGAGTCAATGACCGGCGTTGAACTACGTAACCGCCTTGCGACGGCTACCGGGTTGGTGTTGCCGCGCACTCTGATCTTTGACTATCCGACACCGACAGCCTTGGCCAATCATCTCGTAGAACAACTGTCAACCAGTTATCACCCGGGATCGGGTGAGGAGAATGTTTGGTCTGTGCTGAGAAATATTCCTATCCAAGAGCTTCGACGGACCGGATTACTTGACAAGCTATTGCTGCTGGCCGGGCAATCCCAGGAGTCCGTATCCCAGCCACCTGTCAGCGACGATGTCATCGACACTTTAAGCCCCGAAGCTCTAATCGCAATGGCGCTCAATCCAGAACCCAAGAATGACATTCACTGACGTGTAAATGCGACAGGTGTTGAATACGTTCGACTTTGCGGGAATGCGGAAATCCGCCTAAACTTCGGACTTCGGGGAGTCCAATGGGGCCGGCTTTAGTTACTTATGAAGGCAGGGCATGAGCGTCATCGCAGGTGTGTTCGGTGCGTTGCCACCACACCGCTATAGCCAGAGTGAGATCACCGAGTCGTTCGTTGAGTTCCCCGGCCTGAAGGAGCACGAGGAGATCGTTCGACGCCTGCACGCCGCCGCCAGGGTCAACGGTCGTCACCTTGTTCTACCGCTCGAGCAATATCCGTCGCTCACCGACTTTGGTGATGCCAACGAGGTCTTTATCGACAAGGCGGTCGATCTCGGTATCGAAGCCCTCACCGGCGCCTTGGACGAGGCAGGGCTCAAACCACAGGACATCGACCTGATCGCCACCACGACGGTCACGGGCGTCGCGGTGCCGTCACTGGATGCCCGGATCGCCGGACGGATGGGGCTGCGTCCCGACGTACGCCGGATGCCGCTGTTCGGTCTGGGCTGCGTGGCCGGGGCGGCGGGGGTGGCCCGCCTGCACGACTACTTGCGCGGAGCGCCCGATGACGTCGCGGTGCTGGTGTCGGTTGAGCTCTGCTCGCTTACTTACCCGGCGGTCAAGCCGACGGTATCGGGCCTGGTCGGGACCGCATTGTTCGGCGACGGCGCCGCTGCGGTGGTCGCCGTGGGCGACCGGCGTGCCGAACACACGCGCGCTGGCGGGCCCGAGATCCTCGATTCCCGAAGCAGTCTTTACCCCGAGTCGCTCCACATCATGGGCTGGGACGTGGGCTCCCACGGCCTGCAGCTGCGGCTGTCTCCGGACGTGACGAACCTGATCGAGCGTTATCTGGCCGACGACGTCGATGCTTTCCTGGCGACACACCAGCTGACCAGGGACGAGATCGGCGCCTGGGTGAGCCACCCGGGTGGTCCCAAAGTCATCAACGCCATCACCAAGACCCTCGATCTGCCCCCGGAGGCGCTCGAGCTGACCTGGCGTTCGCTCGGTGAAATCGCCAACCTGTCGTCGGCCTCGGTGCTGCACATCCTGCGCGACACCATCGAAAAGCGGCCACCGAGCGGAAGCCCGGGGCTGATGCTTGCGATGGGCCCCGGATTCTGCGCGGAACTCGTGCTACTGCGCTGGCGCTGAGCTGACTATTTCGACCGTCAATCCCGGCAGCGGGCATAGCGCCGCCAGATGTCCCGCGCGGATGCGCTGAGCGGGCAATCGAAGCCGTGTCCTGGCGATGAGCCGGGCGAGCATCACCGTCATCTCAGTGGTAGCCATGACGGCGCCGATGCAGCGATGCAGGCCGCCGCTGAACGGGATGAATTCATGTGGCGCGGGTTTGCGGTAGTCCGGTGTGTCGGGGTCCCAGCGCTGCGGACGGAATTCTGTTGGTGCGGGCCATAGTTCGGGAAGCCGGTGGGTGACGTAGGCGCTGAAGATCAGCAATCGTCCCGCCCGGATGCGGTGCCCGTCGAACCAGAGGTCTCGCATCACCCTGCGGGCCGAAATCACCCCAGGCGAGTACAGCCGAAGCGTCTCGTGCACAACACCATTGAGGTAGGTGAGCTTGTCTAGATCGGTTGCGGCGGGTGGTCTGTCGCCGAGTACCCGATCGATCTCGTCGGCTGCGGTGTCCCAGGCGCCCGGCAGCGTCAGCAGCGTGTAGGCCGCCCAAGCCAGCGCGCCGCTGGTGGTCTCGTAACCGGCCGTGATGAGCGAGACGATCGAATCGCGAATCTCGTTGTCGCTCAACGTGTAACCGTCTTCAGAGCGGCCGTTGATCAGCATGGCCAACATGTGGTCGTCCGGCTGGGGTTCGGCGCGGGCTTCGACAACTTGGGCGTCGATGAGGTCGTCGATGCGCTTGCGGGCCGCCATCGCCCGCTTCCAGGCGGGGGAGTTTAGCCGGCGTTGCAGTTTCATAACCTGCGGCGGCCGGTGCGTCAGGTTCAGCAGGGGCTGTAGTTGTTCGCCGAGGAAGTCCGAGTGGACAGCCAAGCGCTGGCCGAACAGGCTATCGGCGGTGCTGCGCCGGACCGCCGACCGGAACGCTTGATAGATGTCTAGCCGCTGCCCCGGCCGCCAGCTATCGATGACGGCATCGATATTGGACACCATCGTGTGCACATAGTCCTGAATCTGGCCGTGACGCAGCCCGGGCGCCACCACGGCGCGCCGGCGCCGATGGTCCTCGCCGTCGCTGACGATCAGCGCGGTCGGGCCGTCGACCGGGGCCAGGCTCTCAAAGGTCTCGCACCAGGAGAACGCGTCGGCATTGGCGAAAACAAACTTGTTTGCCTCGGCGCCCAGCAGGTAAATGTAGCCGTGTCCGCCGAATCCGGAATTAATCACCGCTCCGCGGCGCCGATACAGCGCCAACAGCGCCTCGCCCGGCCGGTAGGGCACGGTCCGATAGGACGTCATTCGAGCGCCTCCGATAGCTTCAGCCAGTTCGCCTCCGTCTCGGCCACCTCGTCTTCAAGGGCACGCAACTCGTGGGTCAGGCGGGTTATGCCGATGTGGTCGGACTGGTCATGCTCGGCGAGTTCATCGTGTTTGGCCCCGATCCGGTCCGCCAAGCGCTCCAATTGCCGCTCTATCGCAGCCAGCTCCTTCTCGGCGGCGCGTCGCCGCGCACCCGACATCGCCTGCCGGTCCCGCGGGACCGGTACCGCCTTCGCTGCCGGGCGGGCCACCAATCGCAGGTACTCATCGATGCCACCGGGAAGATGCCGCAGCCGACCGTCGAGAATCGCGTACTGCTGATCGGTGACGCGTTCGAGCAGATACCGGTCATGGGAGACGACGATCAACGTGCCCACCCAGGAGTCGAGCAAGTCCTCGGTGGCGGTCAGCATGTCGGTGTCCACGTCGTTGGTGGGTTCGTCGAGCAGCAGCACGTTGGGCTCAGACAACAGCGTGAGCATCAGCTGCAGCCGCCGGCGCTGACCGCCGGAGAGGTCACCGACCCGCGCGGACAGCTGGCCGCGGGCGAATCCGAGTCGCTCCAGCAGTTGGGCCGGAGTGACCTCGCGGCCCTCGACCTCATAGCCGGTTCTAAGCCGGCCGAGCACATCGGCGATTCGCTCGCCGCAGAGTGCTGCAAGTTCGTCGCCTTGCTGATCGAGTACCGCCAGCCGAACGGTCTTGCCGTGCTTGACGCGCCCCGCGTCAGGCCGGATGGTGCCGGCGATCAAACCCAGCAAGGTGGACTTGCCGGCCCCGTTGGCGCCGACGATCCCGGTGCGTTCACCGGGGGTGATCCGCCATTCGATATCGCGCAGCACCGGCCGCCCGTCAAAAGAGACAGACACGTCGAGCAGATCGATGACGTCCTTGCCGAGGCGCGCGGTCGCCAATTTGGCCAGCTCCACCGTGTTGCGCAGTGGCGGTACATCGGCGATCAATTGGTTGGCGGCCTCGATCCGGAACTTGGGTTTCGAGGTCCGTGCCGGTGCGCCGCGACGCAGCCAGGCCAACTCTTTGCGCATCAGGTTCTGTCGCTTGGCCTCCGCCGCAGCGGCAAGCCGGTCCCGCTCGACGCGCTGCAGAACGTAGGCGGCGTACCCACCTTCGAAAGGCTCGACGATTCCGTCGTGCACCTCCCAAGTGGTGGTGGCCACTTCGTCAAGAAACCAACGGTCGTGGGTCACCAGCAGCAGCCCGCCGGTGTTGCGGGCCCAGCGTTGTTGTAGATGGCCGGCCAGCCAGGTGATGCCTTCGATGTCGAGGTGGTTGGTGGGCTCGTCCAGAGCGATCACGTCCCATTCGCCGACGAGCAGCCTGGCTAGCTGGACTCGTCGCCGCTGGCCGCCGCTGAGCATGGAAATGGTTGCGTCCCAGTCGATGTCGGAGACCAGGCCGGCGACCACATCGCGGATGCGGGCGTCACCGGCCCACTGATGTTTGGGTTGGTCGCCGACGAGCGTCCAGCCGACGGTGTGATCCGGGCTCAGGGTGTCCGCCTGGCTCAACGCGGTTACCCGCAAGCCGGTGCGCCGGGTGACCCGGCCGGAGTCCGGCTGCAGCTGGCCGGTGAGCAGACCCAACAGGCTGGACTTACCGTCGCCATTGCGACCGACGATGCCGATGCGTGCGCCGTCGTTGACCCCGAGCGTGACCGACCGGAATACCACCTGGGTCGGATATGCCAGGTGTACGGCCTCGGCTCCGAGCAGGTGCGCCACAGGACTGACGCTACCGACCAAGTTGCTCAGCTATCGCTTACCCGTGCCGGATGCAACAATGTCACGCGTAAGGCGATGACGATGCAGGAAGCCGGTGTGAATCCGGCGCGGTCCCGCCACTGTAATCGGGGAGCGACCCTCGTATGCCACGGCGTCCAGCTGGAAGGCGAGGCGAGCAGCGATCCGAGAGCCAGGAGACTCGCGTCATCGCGTCCTGCAACCCGGGGCGGTGTACCCCGAGAGAGCGGTATTGCGATGACCGTCCCGATCTGGATGGCCTCGCCGCCTGAGGCGCACTCGGCGCTGCTGAGCAGCGGCCCGGGGCCGGGCCCGTTGCTGGCTGCTGCGGCGGCCTGGAAGTCGCTGAGCATCGAATACGCGGAGACGGCCGCGGAACTCGCGGCGCTGCTGGCGGCGGTGCAGGCCGGGACCTGGGACGGTCCGACCGCTGCGGCATATGTGGCCGCCCACGCGCCGTATCTGGCGTGGCTAATGCAGGCCAGCGCCAACTGCGCGGCCATGGCAGCCCAACAGGAGACCGCGGCCGCCGCCTTCACCGCCGCGCTGGCCGCCATGCCCACGCTGCCGGAGCTGACCGCCAATCACGCCGTACACGGTGTGTTGGTGGCGACGAATTTCTTTGGCATCAACACGATCCCGATCGCACTCAACGAGGCCGACTACGCGCGGATGTGGATTCAGGCCGCCACCGTAATGAGTGCATATCAGGGTGTTGCTACCGCGGCGGTGGCCGTCGCGCCCCAGACGCCGCCGGCGCCGCCGATCATGAAAGGCAACGCGCCAGCGGCGGCGGAGTTGCTGCCGCAACCCCGCGACTGGCAGCAGCTGATTCTGCAGTTCTTGCAGGAAATCGGGTATACCGCCTTCTACGACAACGTCATCCAACCGTTCATAACCTGGCTGGCGAACATCCCGTTCCTGCAAGCGCTGTTCGCATTTGATCCTTACCTGCTCATCCTGGGCAATCCGCTGACCTACCTCAGCCCGCTCAACATCGCGTTCGCCATCGGCTACCCGATGGACATCGGTACATATGTTGCTTTGCTTTCACAAACCTTCGCATTCATCGCGGCGGATCTTGCAGCGGCGTTCGCCTCGGGTAATCCCGCGACCATCGGTTTCGCCCTGCTGTTCGCCACCGTCGAAGCCGTCGGCACGATCATCACCGATACCATCGCGCTGCTAAGGACGCTCCTCGAACAGACGCTTGTGCTCCTGCCCGCGATCGTGTCGCTGGTGAGCGCCCCGTTGGCGTCGTTGGCTACGGGTGCTGTGTTGGTGCCGATCGGCGCCAAGGGCTTGGCGGCGCTCGCTGCCGTTGCGCCACCCGCGCTGCCCGCCGTGCCCGCCACGCCGCCGGTCGTTGCGGCTGCCCCCAGCGTCCCGACCTCCACCTCGTCCCCGTCACCGGCTCCCCCAGACGTGACGGCCCCGGCTCCTACGCCCGGTTCGCCACCGCCACCGGCGACCTCAGCACCGCCGGTGACCGGTGCGGGCATAGCTGCGGGCATGGGTGCGGGCATGGAGAATTTCGGCTACCTCGTCGGTGACTTGAACTCCGTTGCCAAGAGGTCGGCGCGCAGCAGCGCCCGAAAGAAGGCGCCGGAACCCGACAGCGCCGAGGCTCCGGCGGCCGCGCCAACGCCCGAGGAGCAGGCTCGATCACAGCGGCGCCGGCGGACGAAGGTCAAACAGATCGACCGCGGTTGGGGGTATATGGATCTGGAGCCCGATATCGGGGCTTCGGATCGTGGGGCCACAACCCTGGGTTTTGCCGGAACCGTAGCTAAGCAGACTGCCACTGCGGCGGCGGGCTTGACGACACTGGCCGATGCCGAGTTCGGCGGCGGTCCGCGCACGCCGATGACGCCGGCGACCTGGGATTGCGACGCGGGCACCGGCAAGGGGCGCGGCGGTCAGCACGCACACCCCGATTGTGCTGGCCAAACGTAGGCGTCAACGCATATCGAGACATTGCCGATACAGTCAACAGTCGCTATAGTCGACAGTTGCTTAATGCAATGAAGAAATTGTATGCCGACGACATGGAAAGGACGGACTGCACATGGAGGACAAGAGCTATTTCGAGCCGCTAGTCGAAGAGGATCTGGCTTTCGTGGGCGCAGACGGACTGGCCTACAGCTGTACATTGACGTGCTGAGTCCTGCCTAGCAACGATGGCGGCTCCCGCGCGGGCGTGACCGGCACCATTTGTTGCTGGGTCAGCGCGAAAAGGGCCCGGATGGGCGTGTCAGCCGAGATCGGTACCCCAGGCCAGGACCGCAGGCAAGGCTGGACGCGATGCCTGCGCGAGGGCATAAAGAACCCCGCCGAGCCCTTGAAACAGTCCGAGCGGAGAGATCGGCGACGGCGGCGCGCCCAGGCGGAGGTTCCCGGCCAGCGCAGCCGATGCTAAACCGGCAGTCGCGTCGTCGGACATCCGGCGGTATTGGGCGTGCCCTGGCGCCCCACGTTGAGCCGAACTCCCCGAGATTGTTTGTAGTACCGCTACCCGCCCAGCCCTTCCGCAACACAAGGTGTCCCTGGGCAATTGGTCGGTTCCGAGTCCGTCGGAAGCTCGATGCAGGTCCATATCCAGGTGGTGGCGCAGCGAAGCAGGGTCCGACGCCGCGGTTTCGGGAACGCACTGTGCGATGAGTGTTCGGGACAGAGCGATGCCAGGTGATCCGTTGCACCATCCCGGCCCTGGCCCACTTGGGTCTGCTCCTGGGCGCAAGTCGCGCCACCCATTCACCTCTGGGTCGAACCTCGCCGACTCCGCCGCCACTAGCGCCATCGCTAACGTGAGCGCCTCTTCCGAGGTGTCGGCCTCGAGCCCCGCGATCCCGGCGAGCAGCGCGGCCAGCCCGGCATCTCCGTGCGAGAAGCCATTGCTGCCCGGTACGGCGCCCGACTCCACCGCGGCTAGGTGCGTCGCGGCCGCATCCATCAGTCGACGCTGCGCCACCTGGCCGATTGGTGTTTCGGTCTGCCAACCGACCCGTGTGCCCGCGGCCAGCCCTGCGACAAAGCCGGACAGCCCGGTGAGCAGGTCCAGTGGATCCACACCGTCGAGGTCGTCCTCGGTCACCGCCCGCGCCAGTGTCAGGAACGCCGCCTCAAACCGGGGATCGGATGCCTGTGTGATGCGCTGAATCTGCGCCAACCCGAGAAGAACGCCGCCAACGCCATCTGAGCCGCCGAGACCATAGCGGAGCACAAGCCTGCGGGGCCGCTCTGTGGCGTCTTCGAGCACCGGCTCGGCGATCTCTCGCGCCAGCTCCGCTAGCGCCTGGTCGTCCAATGCCGCAGCTCCACCGGCAAGGGAGACCGCGATGCCGATCCGACCGTCATACAGGCCTGGACCCGGGACGTCGATGGCCCACTGCGACGAGGAGGCGGCCACCAGGCCCAGCGGCGCCGTCGGGCCTCCAAACTTCGTCACCTGCGCGAACATCCGTGCGGCAACGGCCGCTGCTGCTGCCGCGGGATCGTTCCCGCACTCAGTGGAGCGATGATCACCGCCCAACGCCGCCTCAAACGCCTTCAACCGGCAATCGGGCGCCGCGACGGCCAACGACGCGCGTATCACATCCGACTGCAGTTCCAGGTCGCCGTCGCCCAGGCTCGCAAGGCGTCGACGCGCCTGCGCGAGGCTCGACTCCTCAAACCGGATCAGCCCAGAACCATCGGTGGAGCGCAGCACCGTCTCATCCGCACGAACGCTGAAGAAGGGGATGTCGCCGTCCTCGAGCATCCGGCGCTCGGCGTCTGCGAGTCCCAGCCACCGCTCCGCGCCACGGTCGAACGCTGCCCGAGCCACATGGTCGAGATGGATCGAGCGCTCGACACCCGAACGGAGCAGGGTGGGATCCTGGGCGGTGTCGAGCAGTCGCCTGTAGGTACGCGTCGGACGCACCAGGACGCGCACCCACACGCTGCCGAGGCGATCGAGCCAGCCCCCCGGACCGATGAAGTTCCAGACATGTTCGCAGAGCCAGCGCCACCCCTCGCGGAATCCCGCCAGGATCTCCTGCGTGTGATCCTCTGGCCGAAACAGGTCCCCTGCCGGCGAGCGCAAGGCGCTGGGAAAGTCGCCCACGGCGACCGGTACGGGCACAAGTTCCATCTGTGGCCCGCCGAAGTTTTGCCAGCGCAACTCCGTTCGGTGCCACGTGGTTCCGGGCGCGCCGGTCGCCGAGTGGTCCCTAGCAATGCCCGCGATGCGCAACCACATCGGTAGCAGCAGGTTGTGCAGCACCCAGTCACCGACGGGATGGTCATCCTCGGTGGGCAGCGTGGGCTGCAGCACGGTCTCGGCGTCGATGATTACCGGAGCATCGCCACAGGCCACGACATTCTCGGCATGAGCGTCCTTTCCGCCGAGTGCAAACAACAGCGCCGCAAGACGTCCGATTCGTGCGTAGAAGCGTTGGGCGCCTTCGGAATCCACGGGAGCTTGTTTGACATAACCGACCCAGCCGTACCCGTCACGGGCCAGCACATCGGTCGCTGGGCCCAGATCCATCCCGACGCCGTCGCACCATCGCACCAGCTCGGAGAGGAAGACCTCGGCAGATAGGTCCTTGGGCTTGTACACCACCCGCGTCCCCGACACCGTGCACACGGCGACCTGCGCGTGACCATTGTGCGGGTCGGACTCGGTCAACTCGACGGCCTCGAGTCGCGGCGGGTCGTTGCTGGCAAGTAACTCTGCCAGGGCCACCCGGTCCGCCTCGAACCGCCCGAGCAGCTCGGCGCTGCGATCGACCCAGTCGAGCAGACATACGCCCACCAGCCGCGCCAGCACGGGATAGGTGTTCCAGATGCCGAAAAGTCCGGACGCCAGCGCCTCCCGCTCAAAGTCGTGCCACAGATTGTCGGGCACCGCCGGAGCGGCCCGTGTCCGAAACGAGGCGAACTCGGTGTCGACGCAGGGACCCGCGAGGCGGTTGAGATCCCCGCGTAGCCACTCCCGGAGGTCATCGCCGGCGCCACCAGAGATGTTCGGCGTCTGCGGTACCCGTCTCGCCAATCGCGCCCGAGCTTCCTCGAGAAGGGGTGCCAACAGCAGGTCAAGTTCATGACCCTGTGCGGGTAAGGTCTCGGTGGACGCGGGAACCGCACTGCGCCCAGCCGCGGCCACCAGGACGTCCAACCACGCCGGGATCCCGCTCGTGGGGTCCGCGTCAGGTTCGGTGAGCAGGTCTGCCAGGTCGTCCGGGTCCGCCAGCCCCATATGGCCGAGGCGCCGCACGAAGTGAACCTCCACACCCCGCGCGGATGCCGCCCGCCAACGATCGCGTCTGCCCGCATCCAACAATGGGGCCGCCGATGCTCGTGACGCCCGCGGGATCGCCAACCGCTCATGAAATGGCCGGGCCCGGGCCGCGATCGAAAGCACCGTGCCTGGCGACGGAACTTTCCGCGGTGCCATAGCGTGGCGCCGAGGCTCCTTAGACACCGTCATCGGCCAAGTTACCTCTCCACCCGTCAAACGCTGACGAGCTAGCATGCTACCGACCGCTGCCGGCGTGGTTTGAGATCGTTGTTCGCCGCTGCGCCGTGCTAAGTCGAGGCGGAACCGGAAGAAAGATTTGGACGACATGCACCACCACGCTGCTCACCACCAGACCGGGTGGTCTGTGTCCGCTCCGAATGCGAATGCCTGCGTCCATAACGGCTGCGCCTCAGAGGATTCCGCTAACGTCACTGGCTTGACCCGGTGAGCGCTTTCTCGCGCATTATTCCGAGACAGGTGGAAATGCCATTATGGCCGAATGGTTCAACGGTCTGGAATGCACTGGAGAGTGCCCCACCAGGGGCACGCTTGTGTTTAACTGTCGATGGAGTTTCCGAACGGTCGACCACCGCAGTCCGAGAAGTGGTCGCCAACGCTGCCAATATTGACGATCTATGCAACAAAAGCAACGAATCACTTACGCTATATGCGATGGGGGTAAATCAGTGGCACCCGGCACTGGTTCAAGAGCTTTGTTCGGCTTATGGTGAAGCTATCTGGGATCAAGGGCTCACCGACGGGACCAGCCGATGTGATATTTTCGCTGGGAAATATAGTTCGACGCCGGGTGGGATTCATAGAGAGCCATGTTGGAACAGGCACCTCGTGGTTCAGGGGCAAAAGCGCTTCTACTTTTGGGACCATGACGACGTGGAGGCCAGCGGTGCTTATGACAGCGTTGAAACATACCCGACCAAGAATGGCGACGAGCAGTATCTCGCGAAGACTTCGATCCTAGATATTGGCTCATCTGCGATGAAAATCCTCACTACCCCGGGCCACTACGTTCAGTGGCCAAATTGGGTGTGGCACGTTGCAGAAACTCCGAGCGCGTCTCTCGCGGTCAACATCGCTTCATACGGTTCGAGTTCGACAGGTACCATCCGCAGTCTTCCAATTCATCGGAGCAATGACGGAGAGGTGTCCGCAGAATGGGTGGCTCAGTACAGGGAGTTCAACCCCGAGCTGAGGACTTCAGATCTGATGGTGCTAGTTGCTGCGGTTTCATCGAATGGACTCATTTGTCCACGTCTACGGATTAGCGGAGATATCCAGGAGGTTCGTTCATGCAGCGCGGTCTGTCGCATTATGCGCGCGCCATCCGTTTGGGTCCGGCATGGCGACGGCATAATCGTCGGTCTTGGAGGTCAAGCAACCTTCATTTCCGCTAATGGTGAAGAAGGAGCTAGATGGCTCGGGTCTGGTACCTTTGACCCATTCTTGCCTAAGGCGCGGGGGGATTTTGAGCTCGTTGAATGGCTCTATTCAATCGGAAGCATAATGTTGAAATAAACCGCTCTACCCAGTAAACGCGTGCTACGTCGCAAAGCGTCGTGGTAAACCACCGAACTAACGGTTCGGCGGCAGGCGTCGGACGACGAGATTGAAACGCTCGGTGTAGAAACATGGGCCAGATGTTGGCCGCCCCGGCGACGCCCACTGCCGGCGACCAAACCGCGCCGCTGTGCCGATGTGCCATGATGTCCACGCTGGTCAAGGCCAAGTCAGGGAGCATTCGTGGATCTCAGTTTGTCGATGGTGACACGTCCGGTGGAGCGTCTGGTGGCCACAGCCCAGAATGGTCTGGAAGTCCTCCGACTGGGCGGCCTGGAAACCGGCAGCGTCCCGTCGCCGTCCCAGATCGTCGAGAGCGTGCCGATGTACAAGCTGCGGCGGTACTTCCCGCCGGACAATCGTCCCGGACAGCCGCCGGTGGGTCCGCCGGTGCTGATGGTGCACCCGATGATGATGTCGGCGGACATGTGGGACGTCACCCGTGCGGAGGGTGCGGTCGGCATCCTGCACGCTCGCGGGCTGGACGCCTGGGTCATCGACTTCGGCTCACCAGACAAGGTCGAGGGCGGAATGCGTCGCAACCTCGCCGACCACATTGTGGCCCTCAGCCAGGCCATCGACACGGTGAAGGACACCACTGGTCAGGACGTGCACCTGGTCGGATACTCGCAGGGCGGGATGTGGTGCTATCAGGTCGGCGCCTATCGGCGCTCCAAGAACCTCGCCAGCATTGTGGCGTTCGGTTCCCCGGTGGACACCTTGGCGGCGTTGCCCATGGGCATTCCGGCGAACATGGGCGCCGCGGTTGCCGATTTCATGGCCGACCACGTCTTCAACCGGTTAGCCATCCCAAGTTGGATGGCGCGCACTGGTTTTCAGATGATGGACCCACTCAAGACCGCTAAGGCCCGGGTCGACTTCTTGCGTCAGCTACACGACCGTGAGGCGCTGCTCCCGAGGGAACAGCAGCGCAGATTCCTTGAGCGCGAAGGGTGGATCGCCTGGTCCGGCCCGGCGATCTCGGAACTGCTCAAGCAGTTCATCGCTCACAACCGAATGATGACCGGCGGCTTCGCCATCAACGGCCAGATGGTGACGCTCACCGATATCACCTGCCCGATACTGGCCTTCGTCGGCGAGGTCGACGACATCGGCCAACCGGCATCGGTGCGCGGCATCCGGCGGGCCGCGCCCAACACCGAGGTCTACGAATGTCTAATCCGCACAGGACATTTCGGTCTGGTCGTGGGATCGAGAGCCGCACAGCAAAGCTGGCCGACCGTCGCGGACTGGGTGTGCTGGATCTCCAGCGGCGGCGACAAGCCCGGCAACATCGGCCTAATGGTCGAGCAGCCCGCCGAACACACCGACAGCGGTGTGGTGTGGAGCTCCCGGCTCGCGCACGGCATCGGCGAGGTCTCCGAGGCGGCGCTGGCGCTGGCCCGCGGCGCCGCCGAAGCCGTCGTCACGGCCAACAAATCCGTGCGCACCCTGGCCGTCGAGACTGTCCGCACGCTGCCGCGCCTGGCCCGGCTGGGACAACTGAACGACCACACCCGAATCTCGCTCGGCCGCGTCATCGACGAACAGGCACGCGATGCCCCGCACGGCGAATTCCTGTTGTTTGACGGACGTGTCCACACTTACGAGGCGGTCAACCGACGCATCAACAACGTTGTTCGCGGCCTGATCGAAGTAGGGGTACGCCAAGGCGACCGGGTTGGTGTGCTGATGGAGACGCGGCCCAGTGCGCTGGTCGCCATCGCCGCGCTGTCGCGCCTCGGGGCGGTGGCCGTGTTGATGCGGGCAGGCGCCGATCTGGGCGCACAAGTGCGGCTCGGGGGAGCGACCGAGATCCTGACCGATCCCGCCAACCTCGATGCGGCGCGTCAATTGCCCGGACAGGTGCTAGTGCTAGGCGGCGGTGAGTCACGCGACCTACATCTGCCGGAGGACAGCGATGTCATTGACATGGAACAAATCGATCCGGACGCCGTAGAATTGCCCGCCTGGTACCGGCAAAACCCGGGCCTGGCGCGCGACCTTGCGTTCATCGCCTTCAGCGCGGTCGGCGGCGAGCTGGTCGCCAAGCAGATCACCAACTATCGCTGGGCGGTGTCGGCGTTCGGAACCGCCTCGACGGCCACCCTGGACCGCAAAGACACCGTCTACTGCCTGACCCCACTGCACCACGAGTCGGCACTGCTGGTCAGCCTGGGCGGTGCCGTCGTCGGCGGTACCAGGATCGCACTGTCCCGCGGACTAAAGCCCGAGCGATTCGTCTCTGAGGTTCGGCAGTACGGCGTCACCGTGGTCTCCTACACATGGGCAATGTTGCGCGACGTCCTTGACGATCCCGCTTTTGTGCTGCACGGTAACCATCCGGTGCGGCTGTTCATCGGCTCGGGTATGCCCACCGGATTATGGGAGCGCGTCGTCGACGCGTTCGCGCCCGCACACGTCGTCGAGTTCTTCGCCACCACCGACGGACAGGCGGTGCTGGCCAACGTCTCGGGCGCCAAGATCGGCAGCAAGGGCCGTCCGCTACCAGGTGCCGGCCGTGTCGAGCTCGGCGCCTACGACGCGCAACATGACCTGATCCTGGAGAACGACCAGGGTTTCGTACAGGTCGCCGACGTCAACCAGATCGGAGTGCTGCTCGCGCAATCTCGCGGGCCGATCGATCCCACCGCATCGGTCAAGCGCGGTGTCTTCGCTCCTGCCGACACCTGGATATCCACCGAGTACCTGTTCCGCCGCGACGACGACGGCGACTATTGGCTGGCCGGCAGGCGCGGATCGGAGGTCCGCACCGCGCGTGGCATGGTCTACGCCGAACCGGTGAACGACGCGCTCGGCCTGATCAACGGCGTCGACCTCGCCGTGACCTACGGCGTCCAGGTGAAAGGCCGGCAGGTGGCGGTGTCTGCTGTGACGTTGCGCCCGGGAGCCACGATCACCTCGGCCGACCTCATGGAAGCCGTTGCGGGCATGCCGGTGGGGTTGGGGCCTGACGTCGTGCACGTGGTGGCACGGATGACGCTCAGCGCGAGCTACCGACCTACCGTGAGCGCCCTGCGGGCAGCCGGTATCCCCAAGGCGGGGCGTAACGCATGGTATTTCGACGCCGGCAGCAACGAATTCCGGCGTTTGACTCCGGCGGTGCGCAGCGAGTTGACCGGCAAGCCGAAGCCCGCCAATGCTTGACGACACGCTGCTGAGCATTCTGGTGTGCCCGGCCGACCGGGGTCCGCTGGTGCTGGTCGACGACGGCAAGTGTCTCTACAACCCGAGGCTGCGCCGCGCCTATCGCATTGACGACGGCATCCCAGTGCTGCTGATCGACGAGGCCCGTGATGTCGACGACGAGGAGCACGCCCGGCTCATGGCGTCAGGCCCGGCAGATCCCCAGTGAGGTAACGCTGCAAGTTGGGAGCGATGGTTTGCGCGATCTGTTCGGAGGGCAGCGATGCGAACGGCTCGATCTTGACGATGTAGCGCGCCATCACCACGCCCATCAACTGAGACCTGTCTTGGCTCACATTGGTGGGCACCATAGATCGGGCACATCGCACCGTCACAACAGTCACATGTGTCGCTGCGCCCGGTGGACCACCCGATGCGCCCGGCTGTCAGCGACAACCGCCTGAGCTGCGGTGTTGTTTCCAAGTTGGTAGTGGCCGTGCGGGTCTCGAGGTGGCGTTGACCTGCAGAAACCGAGTTGTCGCGCTTAGGCGGGCAGTGAGACCATAGCCTCCGACACAGACCAGAGTTGCGGATGTGACTAGTAGCCGCGATTCGGTATCTTCGCGTCCAGGTGCTCCTGAATGACCAACCCGCCAGGAAGACTCCGGCGGCGCTGCAGGTCTGGGTTTATCGACGACGGCAAGTGTCTCTACAACCCGAGGCTGCGCCGCGCCTATCGCATTGACGACGGCATCCCAGTGCTGCTGATCGACGAGGCCCGTGACGTCGACGACGAGGAGCACGCCCGGCTCATGGCGTCAGGCCCGGCAGATCCCCAGTGAGGTAACGCTGCAGGTTGGGGGCGATGGTTTGCGCGATCTGTTCGGAGGGCAGCGATGCGAACGGCTCGATCTTGACGATGTAGCGCGCCATCACCACGCCCATCAACTGAGACGCCACGAACTGCGTGCGGATTCTGCCCGATCCTGGGGGGTTGTCGACCCGCGAACCCACTTCCACACTGATGACCTCCTGCAGGAATGAGCGCGCCAAACTCACCTCGGAGCCCGCGATCAGCGACCGTAACGTGGCGATCAGCCCGGTGCCCAATTCGGAATCCCATAACGGCAGCAATAACGACGGCAGCTTGTATCCGAGTTCCTCGACTGGCGTTTCCCGCATGGGCACGATCACTTCCATCGGATCAATCGGAAGGTGAATCGCGGCCGCGAAAAGCTGTTGCTTGGTGCCGAAGTAGTGGTGCACTAATGCGGCGTCCACTCCGGCCTTTGCCGCCACAGCCCGTATTGAGGTGCGATCAATGCCGTTGTGCGCAAACAGTTCTCGGGCACTAGCCAGGATGCGCTCCCGACTGTCGGAGTTTCCGACGGGTCGTCCGGGCCGCCTGCGTTCGCCGGTTACGCTCGCCACTGGACCCTCCGTGGCGACTCGCTGCGCCCGGCTGCGCCACGCTTGCGATCGCCACTGGACCCTCCGTCGCGACTCGCTGCGCCCGGCTGCGCCACGCTTGCGATCGCCACTAGGACCCCTCCGTGGCGACCCGCTGCGCCCGGCTGCGCCGCGCTTACGATCGCCACTAGGGCGTCCGTCGCCGTAGCGTCGCCGCGGCCAGGCAAAGCGCGGCGATCGCGAACGCCAGGACGACGACGATGTCACGCAGAGCGACGTAGGTCAGCTCCGGGTGCGTACCTACTTGCTGTAAGGCCTCCAGCGCGTAACTGGCCGGCATCGCGTTGCTGATCCATTCCAGCCAGTCCGGCATCAATGACCGCGGGACGATGATGCCGGCGAGCAGCAGCTGCGGCACCATCACCAACGGAATGAACTGCACGGCCTGAAACTCCGTGCGGGCGAAGGCACTACAGAGCAGGCCCAGGCCAACGCCCAACACTGCGTTGACGATCGCTATCACGAACACCCATGCCGGGCTGCCCGCGGTATTGAAGTCGAGGAGCCAAAACGAGACCGTACAGGCCAGGATGGCTTGCGTCGCCGCGGCGATAGAAAATGCGGTCCCGTATGCGACCAGCAGGTCGAGCCTACGCAACGGCGTGGTCAGGATGCGCTCCAATGTTCCCGAGGCCCGTTCGCGCTGCATCGTTATCGACGTGATGATGAACATCAAGAATAGCGGGAACAGGCCCAGCAAGATCAGGCAGGCGTTGTTGAACGGTGACGGCGTGCCCGGGCGGTGCGGCGCATCTTGGAACATGAAGTACATCAACGTGATAACGAGGATCGGCACCACCAGGATCATGGCGACGCTGCGGTGATCGGCCGCCAATTGGCGCAGGATTCGTGCAGTGGTCGCGGTGTATCCCTTGAGCCCTCTCCGGCTTTGGGTCAGGCGGGTTGCGCGGTGCTGCGTTTGATGACGGACAGAAACGCTTCCTCGAGTGACGTGCATGACGTGTCCTCTCTTAGTTGTGCCGGGGTGGTGTGTGCGACGAGGTGGCCTTCGCGCATCAGCAACAGGTCGCCGCAGTGGTCGGCTTCGTCCATCACATGACTAGAAACCAGCAGCGTGGTCCCGGTGCGGGCCAGTTCGGCGAACTGGTCCCAAAGGTCCACGCGCAGCACCGGATCCAGGCCTACGGTGGGTTCGTCGAGCACGAGCAGATCGGGTTGGCAGACCAGCGCGCAGGCCAGCGAAACCCTGGTGCGTTGACCACCGGAAAGATTGCCGCAGTAAGCGGTTCGGTGATCCGCCAGGCCCACCCGGTCGATGGCTTCGTCGGCGGCGTGGCCGTCGAAGCCGTACAGGGACGCGATGTAGCGGACGTTGTCGATGATCCGCAGGTCGTTGTAGATGGTCGGATCCTGTGGCAGGTATCCGACTCGACGCCGCAATGCCGCCGACCCGGCCGGGTGACCGAGCACGGTCACGGTGCCTGACGCCACGATCTGGGTGCCGACGATGCAGCGCATCAGCGTGGTCTTGCCGCAACCGGAGGGACCAAGTAGGCCGGTGATGGCGCCGCGGGAAATCTCCACCGAGAAGTCGTGCAGAGCCGGGCGTTTACCGCGTATCACACGCAGGTGGTCGATGCGGACGACCGGCTCACGTGAGTCCACAAGTAATTCATCGGACGATGAAGTCATCATATGGTGAATAATTCACCCCTGCCGAAGAGGTTGTCAAGACGCTCAAGCAGAATCTGTCCGGTGAGCGCTGAGCAACTGGTCGACCACCCGGTCGCTGCCGCGTATCGACTGCTCGGCGCCACCCTCGCCGGACGCGGCGTGCGCGCGGTGATTGTCGAGGTGGAGGCATACGGCGGTGTTCCCGACGGCCCCTGGCCGGACGCCGCGGCACACTCCTATCGCGGCCGCAACGTGCGCAACGCCGTCATGTTCGGGCCGCCGGGTCGGCTTTACACCTACCGCAGTCACGGCATCCACATCTGCGCCAACGTGGCGTGCGGACCCGACGGCACGGCCGCCGCCGTCCTGTTGCGCGCCTGCGCCATCGAAGACGGTATCGATGTCGCCCGGTCCCGGCGCGGCGAGTTGATCCGGACCGCCGCGCTAGGGCGCGGTCCGGGCAACCTGTGCGCGGCATTGGGAATCACTATGGCTGACAATGGGATTGACTTGTTTGACCCGGACGGCCCGCTGACCCTGCGGCTCAACGATGCGGTCCCGGCGGTGGCCGGCCCGCGGGTCGGGATCAGTCAGGCCGCCGACCGCCCGTGGCGACTCTGGCTTGCCGACCGACCGGAGGTTTCCGCATACCGGCGAAGTCCGCGAGCGCCGGTCCTGGGTGCCAGCGACTAGAGTCTTCCGGGATGTCTGCACAGATCCTCGACGAGCTGGCCTGGCGCGAGTTGATCGCCCAATCCACCGACCTCGATGCGCTGGCCGCCGAAGCGGAGCGCGGGCCGATGACGGTGTACGCCGGCTTCGATCCCACCGCGGCGAGCCTGCATGCCGGCCATCTGGTGCCGCTGCTGGCGTTGCGGCGCTTTCAACGCGCCGGTCATCGCCCTATCGTGCTCGCCGGCGGAGCTACCGGCATGATCGGTGACCCGCGCGAAGCCGGCGAGCGCAGTCTCAATGCGGCCGACACCGTAGCCGAATGGACCGAACTGATCCGCGGCCAATTGGAGCGATTCGTCGATTTCGACAATTCGCCGACGGGCGCGATCGTCGCGAACAACCTCGAGTGGACTCGCTCCCTGTCGGCCATCGAATTCCTGCGTGACATCGGCAAGCACTTCTCGGTCAACGTGATGCTGGACCGCGACACCATCCGGCGGCGCCTGGAAGGGGAGGGGATCTCCTACACCGAGTTCAGCTACATGCTCCTGCAGGCCAATGACTTCGTCGAACTGCACCGGCGGCACGGCTGTGTGTTGCAGGTCGGCGGCTCGGATCAGTGGGGCAACATCATTGCCGGGGTTCGCTTGGTGCGCAAAAAGCTTGGTGCGACAGTGCATGCGCTCACCGTCCCGCTGGTGACCGCAGCCGATGGCACCAAGTTCGGCAAGTCCACTGGAGGTGGCAGCCTGTGGCTCGACCCCGAGATGACCAGCCCGTATGCCTGGTACCAGTACTTCGTCAACACCGCCGACGCAGACGTGATGCGCTACCTGCGGTGGTTCACCTTCCTGTCGGCCGACGAGCTGTCTGAGTTGGAACAGGCGACGGCGGAGCGACCGCAGCAACGCACGGCCCAGCGCCGGCTCGCCGCCGAGTTGACCGTCTTGGTACATGGCGAGGCCGCCGCCGAAGCCGTCGAGCATGCCAGCCGGGCACTCTTCGGGCAGGGCGAGCTGGCTCGCCTCGACGAAGCGACGCTGGCCGCGGCATTGCGCGAGACGGCCGTCGCCGAACTCAAACCCGGAACTCCCGATGGAATCGTCGACCTGTTGGTTGCCACCGGACTATCGGCGAGCAAGAACGCGGCTCGGCGCACCATCAACGAGGGCGGCGTCTCGGTCAACAACATTCGGATCGACACCGACGAATGGGCGCCGCAGGCATCGGACTTTCTGCACGGACGCTGGCTGGTGCTGCGTCGCGGCAAGCGGAATATCGCCGGGGTGGAGCGGCTCTAAGACGGCTGGGCTGCTGCAGCACCCAAGATGCCGACCTGGAAAGACGGCAGCTGGTCGTCGGCGGCAGCCACCGCGAACAGGGTGGCGGCGTTGTAGAACGAGTCTTCGGTCATCAGGCCGCGTTGGGCCAGTTCGATGCGGTCCACCGGGGTGCCCCATCGCTTGCCGAACAGGACCTTGAGCTGAGCCGGGTCCGGCCGGCGCAAGTTCAAATGCGGCTTCTGGCGTGCCAATTCGTCACGTCTTGCCAGGGCTTGTGCCGCCAAGGCGCGCCATTCGGGTAGCCGCGGGTCGTCGCGCAGCAGGTCGAGGAAGTGTTGGATGGCCGGCAGCGACCGGGCGAAGAACAGCGTGCGGGTGGCTAGCCGAGCTGAGATCGCAATGGGATCGTCGCGCAGGGTTTCATTCTCGTCGGCGGTAAGCCACTGCGACCGGACCGATTCGGGAAAGCCGGACTCGTCGATCATCCCGGTGGCTATCGCATATTGGTGGGCGACCGTCTCCAGGGCACGCTCATAGGTGTCGGCTGTGACTTCGTTGACGGCATGTGAGGCGCGTTCGCGAACGCTGCTTTCCTCGCCGGGGTGCAGCAAGCTCCAGTGCCAGGCAGCGACTTGCTCGAGGGCGGGCAGATATGCCCACCGATCGTTTGCGCAAATGCTCAGCAACGCAAGCACGTCGACATCGAGGACATCGACGATCGCCTCGCCGTCGCGGCCGGTCACGGCGACGGGTGACGGCGGCGCCCATCGCTGCCGCCAGCGCTCCGACCAAATGGTCGGCGGCGGGCCGGGGCGGACTGCGACATTCCTTGGGCCACGGACGATCTCGTTCAGCGCGAGCACGGCGTCGGAATGTTTGATATCTATCCGCAGCGCCTTTAACGGGCCCGCGAGGCTTTCCGGCGCACCGACAGCGTCGAGCAACCGATGCCAGGTCCGCATGGTAAATGGTGTGCTACGTGCGGATTCGATCAGCTGGTGGGCCAACGGCGCTGACAACAAACCGGATTCGACGGCCCGCGCCGCCGTTTGCCTGATATTGACCAGCGCATCGACGAAGACCGGGTAACCGTCTTGCGCGTCGCCGTGCACCATGCCGACCTCGTCGTCGGCCTCCAGGACTCCGTCTCGGTACCCCTCGAAAACCCAGCCGTAGCCCTCCATGCCGAACGGATGCAGCTCCGCCGCACGCAGTGCCCCCATGCTTGATCAACCGACGACTCGAATTCCGTCGGCCATCAGAGTCAGTAGCTCTTTGTGCCGAACCGACGCGTGCTGGAAAAAGAGTCCGTCGACGATGAGCAGCGTGTCACCTGGGAGCAAACCGTACCGGAACGCATCGCCGAATGAAATCGGTGGCACCACTTCGGCATTCGGTATCACCGCATGGATATCTTTGGCGCTGATCGTTGGTCCCGCGGTGACGACCACCCGTCCACCGGTTGTCATGCGTGTTCCTGTAACGGGGTGCGCATCGGCGAAACGATCGAGGCGGACAGGCCGGGGGCAATTACCTTCACGACCGGAACATTCGCGGCGGGGAAGTCGCACACCACCGCGATCGGCTCGATGCCAGACCGGATCGCCACAGCGGTTGCCGCCGAGGTTGTCAGATCGGCCAGCGAGTTGGTGTAGTCGATATGCCATGGCGTTGGTTGCGCGGCGGGCATCGACTGCATGGATCGGTGGGCCGGGGCGTAGCTGTGCATCCGGGCGAACCTCTGATAGATCGCCGAGGGCAGGTCCTCGCGCGCCCCACTGATGGCGGTCAGGCGTGACTGCGCGGCTTCGGTAATCGCCCGCGACAGCGCCACATTGGGGTCGTGGTGCAGGCCGCTGCCGCTGAACGGGATCTCCATCATTGGTGAGGTCAGCTCGGCGGCAAAGCAGTGGAATCGGTCCCAGGTATCGATGCGGGCAATCTGCAGTTCGCTTCCGGCCTGATATACCAGGTCGACCAACTCCGCGCACTCCGAACGCTTTACGTCCTCGAGGGGCACCTCGAACAGCGTCGATCCGGGCTTAGCGGTGGCCATGGCGTGGCGTTCCATGATCTCGTACAGCGCGTGCAGGGTCGCCTCATGGTAGCTGTTGCCGGAGGCCAATCCGGTGGTATCCATGCCGAACATCGGCGGTCCCCAGTGATCGCTCACCGAGATATTCACGACCACAGCGAGCCACGGCACCCAGGTTTGGCGGCCGGTTAACAATGTTGTCGCCATCATCCAGTCAAGCTTCGCGCGAGGGTGGTAGAAGCTCCCGGTTGGGCGGCTGAGGTCGGCCGGGTCGTACGTCAGGCTCGAGGTGAGATCGGTTGTGGCCGTGGATAACAACTCGGGGGTGACGCTCTCGACATGCCAGTTCTCCAAGGATTCCATGACGGCTGAGACCTGGGCGGCGCAATATGAAGTGGCCTTTCCCTGACTGACCGACAATGTCAACGAAGCGGGGCGCACCGCCTGCACGGTGGGAATACCCAGATCATCCAGCCAGGTGAGGTCGGCGACCCGGGTGATGCCGGCCGGCTCCAGCAGAGGTTGGACGGCCAGCCAGGTCTGTTCGGGAGACATGATGCGGTGGGTTCCTGCCCGGTGCCTGATCGTCATCGGGTCGGCATGCCCTAAGACGCGTGCCGGCCAGTGCGACCAATCTGGTCCTACCGGTTCCTTGGTTGGTTGCAGAGTGCCCGGGCCCGCAGGTTCCGACATGGCTTCACGCTACTTAGTACGGCCCCCGATGATGGGTCATTAGGCAAGAAGAATCCAGCGGGATCTCATCGGGAGGGGGGAAAGGGGGAACCGATGAGACCCCGCTGGTGAGATTCGGCGGGGATCTCAGATGTGGGGGGATTGGGAGGTGAAGAGACCCCCGCCGAGCTTTTGGTTGCGAAGGGTTAGCTCACTTGGTGGGGTTGACCGCGTTGAATAAGGGCGCCGGGTATGTGGGTTTCGGTCTCGCAAACATGCGACATGTGGCTGACCTTTCGGTTTGCGTTCGGCAGGGGTCTCATACTGGGGGAGGTGGCGAGACCCCCGCCGACGGTCGTCAGTGTGGAACTACGTCACTCGGCGGCATCGCCGGCGTGGAAGACCTGAGCCGCGAACCCCGTCTCGCTCTCGCAAAACAGTAACTCGTGGGACATGCGTCACCTCCTCACTTCGTTGTGATGGTTGAGCGGAAGTGGCTCTGGCCGGCTGCCGCGTCGACACCCATTTTTGAGCGGTTTGAGACGCTCCTGTATCCCACGAATAGCCGATGACAGGAGGAAAATCCGATCCTCCAGCGGCACGACAGCCGGTGTCCACCGATCGGGGGACAGCAGCGGCCGCGTTGCGCTCTAGCGCCGGTGGGACGCGGAGACTGGCCGTGAAACGCGTTAGTGTGCAAACCTTTACCGCACTGTGCCGTGAATGTGACTCTTGTTGAGCACTGTTGTCACGGTGATTTGAGTGACCCAAGTGCAATAGCGGACAGATGAGAAATGAGACATGACGGCACAGTCACACGGCGAGGTACGGTCCTGGCAAGCGGGCCGGCAAGCGGCGGCTCTGTTGACGTTGGTTGCGGGAGTGCTCGGCGCCTCGGCGTCCATGGCGGCGCCAATACACGCCGACATGATGGGCAACGCATTCCTCACTGCTTTGAACAACGCGGGAATCTCGTATGGCCAGCCGGCAAGCGCGATGGCTCTGGGGCGATCGGTCTGTCCAATGGTGGTACAGCAGGGCAGCACGTTTGAGTCCGTCGCGTCCGAAATGGCTGAAAGCAACGGCATGTCCCGTGAGGTTGCGGGCGCGTTCACCATCGTCGCGATCGCGACGTTTTGCCCGGCTGTGATATCACCACTGATGCCAAACCGGCTGCAGGCCTAACCAATTGGCCCGGGCTGGCCGGCGTTGCCGGCGATGCCTGCGCCGCCGGTGGCACCGTCGCTGCCAGCTCCGAAGCCTTTGTTCACGCCGCCGCCGGTGCCGCCGCTACCGCCAAAGCCGCCGTTACCGCCGGCGCCGCCGGCACCACCCAGGCCGGCATCACCGCTGTTGCCTGTGACGCCGATGAACCCGCCTTGACCGCCCGCACCGCCTGCGGACCCCCCAGCCCCGCCGTTGCCGCCGTGACGGCGGCGACCCGCCGGGCCGGTCCGGCGTGCCCGTAACGTGTACGGAGTGGTCGAGGACAGGCATGGTCGCAACGACGAGAAGCGACCGCGGGCGGCATCCGGCGGCGCGCCGCGGCGCGGTCCACGGCGTGAGTCGGGGCCTGGGCGGGCACGACCGGTTCAGCCTCAGCAGTCGGCGGTCGAACGGAATCGTCCAGCGGTCGACGGCCCCGCGATCCCGCCCGGCGTGGATGCCCGACGGTTGGCGCCCGAGATCCGACGGGAACTGAGCACCTTGGATCGGGCCACCGCGGACACGGTGGCGCGTCACCTTGTGGCCGCCGGCGAGCTGATCGACGACGACCCAGAAGCCGCCCTGAGTCATGCGCGGGCGGCTCGAGCCCGGTCCAGCAGGATCGCCGCAATTCGCGAAGCCGTTGGAATTGCCGCCTACCACTGTGGCGATTGGGCGCAGGCGCTGGCCGAACTGCGCGCGGCCCGCAGGATGGGCAGCAAGTCGTCGTTGTTGGCGCTGATTGCCGATTGCGAGCGCGGTCTTGGCCGGCCGCAACGGGCCATCGAACTGGCACGCGGCCCCGAGGCGGCCCAGCTCGGCGGCGATGACGCCGACGAGTTGCGCATCGTTGCCGCCGGCGCGCGCGCCGATCTTGGGCAGCTGGAGCAGGCGCTGACAGTGCTGTCCACGCCCCAGCTGGATCCCACCCGCACTGGCTCGACGGCGGCCCGGTTGTTCTACGCCTACGCCGACACATTGCTGGCGCTGGGCCGCAACGCGGAGGCACTGGAGTGGTTCCTGCGCTCCGCGGCCGCCGACATCGAGGGCGTCACCGACGCCGAAGAGCGGGTCGACGAGCTGGGCTGACATGACGGGGCCGATCGAAACCAAAACCATTGCGCAGCAATATGACTGCCTGCTGATCGATCTGGATGGGACGGTTTTTCGCGGCCGTGAACCCACCAACGGCGCGGTGCAGTCGCTCGATGACGTGCAGAGCCGCAAGTTGTTCGTCACCAATAACGCCTCGCGCAGCGCCGACGAGGTCGCGGCGCACCTGCGGGAACTGGGCTTCACCGCCACCGGCGAGGACATTGTCACCAGCGCCCAAAGCGCTGCTCACCTGCTGGCCGCCCAGCTGCCGGTGGGTTCCAAGGTGCTGATCGTGGGCACCGATGCGCTCGCCAACGAGATCAGCGCGGTCGGGCTGAATCCAGTGCGGCGCTACGACGACAGCCCCGTCGCCGTCGTACAGGGCCTCTCGACGACTATCGGATGGCCAGAGCTGGCCGAGGCCGCGTTGGCCATCCGGTCCGGCGCCCTATGGGTGGCGGCCAACGTCGACCCCACGTTGCCCACCGAGCGAGGTCTGCTGCCCGGCAACGGATCCTTGGTGGCCGCGCTGCGAACCGCCACCGGCGCCGAGCCCCAAGTCGCGGGGAAGCCGGGCCCACAATTGATGACAGACGCGGTGAGCCGCGGCGATTTCCGGGCGCCGCTGGTTGTCGGTGACCGGCTGGACACCGACATCGAAGGTGCTAACGCGGCGGGCCTGCCGAGCCTGATGGTGCTCACCGGAGTGAATACCGCGCGAGACGCCGTACATGCCAAGCCCGCCCAGCGGCCCACCTACATTGGCCACGATCTGCGTTGCCTGCACGAGGACGGTGAGCGGCTGAAGGTGGGACCGCAGCCGGGCTGGCAGGTCGACATCGGTTCCGGCTCGGTGACGGTCAGCGCGAACGCCGACCCCGTGGGCGACGATCTGTCGATCGTCCGCGCCGTCGCCAGCGCGGTATGGGCCGCCCACTCGGAGGGGCAGCCACCACGGATCGAGGGCGGAGACGACTCGGCCCACGACGCCCTGGCCCGCTGGTCGCTGATGCGCACCGACTAGCCGGCCGCTAGCGTAGGGAGCGCAATGACTATCGATCCTGACCAGATTCGCGCGGAAATCGAAGCGCTGCTCGCCCAGTTGCCCGATCCTGGAGGTAATCCGGCCGACTCCGCTAACGGCCCGTCGCTGGCCGAGCTCGAAGACATCGCCCGCCGGCTTTCCGAGGCGCACGACGTGCTGTTGGCTGCCTTGGAGTCGGCGGAGAAGGGCTGAGCGCATGCCACGGCGTGCTCGCGTTGACGCCGAGTTGGTCCGGCGAGGTCTGGCGCGATCCCGTCAGCAGGCCGCGGAGTTGATCGGTGCCGGCAAGGTACGCATCGACGGCCTGCCCGCGGTCAAGCCGGCCACGGCAGTGGCCGTCACCGCTGCGCTGACGGTCGCGACCGACGGCGAACGCACCTGGGTATCGCGCGGAGCGCACAAACTCATAGGTGCACTGGACACCTTTGAAATCTCGGTGGCGGGGCGGCGCTGCCTGGACGCGGGCGCGTCGACCGGTGGATTCACTGAAGTCCTGCTAGACCGCGGCGCCGCCCAAGTCGTCGCCGCCGACGTTGGCTATGGCCAGCTGGACTGGTCGCTGCGCAGCGATCCACGGGTCGTGGTCATCGAGCGGACCAACGTTCGCGAGTTGGCGCCCCAGGCGATCGGCGGGCCCGTCGACCTGGTGGTGGCTGACCTTTCATTCATCTCGCTAGCCACCGTGTTGCCCGCGCTGGTTGGCTGCGCTTTGCCAAGCGCCGATATCGTTCCCATGGTGAAGCCGCAGTTTGAGGTGGGAAAGGGACAAGTCGGCACGGGCGGGGTGGTGCATGACCCGCAATTGCGCACGGACTCGGTCATGACCGTCGCGCAGCGTGCCCAAGAGCTGGGTTGGCGCACCGTCGGTGTCACGGCCAGCCCGCTTCCTGGCCCGTCGGGCAACGTCGAATACTTCCTGTGGTTGCGTGCCCAGACCGATCGGCCACTGGAGGGTGATGCGCTTATCAGCGCCGTCCAGCGGGCCGTCCAGGAGGGCCCGCAGTGACCGAGCAACGTACCGTGCTGTTGGTCGTGCACACTGGGCGCGATGAAGCGACCGAGACGGCGCGGCGGGTGGAAAAAGTCTTGGGTGACAATGGAATTGCACTTCGCGTGCTCTCCGCGGAGGCCGTCGATAGGGGATCGCTGCACCTGGCTCCCGACGATATGCGGGCGATGGGTGTCGATATCGAGGTGGTCGACGCGGACCCGCACGCCGCCGATAGCTGCGAACTGGTGCTGGTCCTCGGCGGCGACGGTACCTTCTTGCGGGCGGCCGAATTGGCCCGCAACGCCAGCATCCCGGTGCTGGGCGTCAACCTGGGGCGGATCGGCTTCTTGGCCGAAGCCGAGGCCGAGGCCATCGACGTGGTGCTGGAACACGTTGTCGCGAAGGATTATCGGGTGGAAGACCGCCTGACGCTCGATGTCGTCGTGCGCCAAGCGGGTCGGATCATCAAGCAGGGATGGGCGCTCAACGAAGCGAGCCTGGAAAAGGGTCCGCGGCTGGGCGTGCTCGGGGTCGTTGTGGAAATCGAGGGCCGGCCCGTGTCGACCTTCGGTTGCGACGGTGTATTGGTGTCCACGCCCACCGGATCGACCGCCTACGCATTCTCGGCCGGCGGCCCGGTGCTGTGGCCGGACCTCGAGGCAATCTTGGTGGTACCCAACAACGCTCACGCGCTGTTCGGCCGGCCGATGGTCACCAGTCCCGATGCCACCATCGCGATCGAGATAGAAGCGCATGGTCATGACGCCCTGGTGTTCTGCGACGGCCGCCGCGAGATGCTGGTCCCCGCTGGCAGCCGGCTGGAGGTGACCCGCTGTGCCACGCCCGTGAAATGGGCGCGGCTGGACAGCGCGCCCTTCACCGACCGTCTGGTGCGCAAGTTCCGGTTGCCGGTAACCGGCTGGCGCGGGCAGTGACCCGGTGCTGACCGAAATTCGCATCGAGTCGCTGGGCGCCATCAGCGTCGCAACGGCCGAGTTCGACCGCGGCCTGACCGTTTTGACCGGCGAGACCGGCACCGGCAAGACCATGGTGGTCACCGGACTGCACCTACTCGGCGGCGCCCGGGCCGACGCAACCCGCGTCCGGTCCGGTGCTGACCGTGCTGTTGTCGAAGGTCGTTTCACGACAACCGATCTCGACGACGCCACGACCGCTCAGCTGGACGAGATCCTGGAAGCCTCAGGGGCAGAGCGTGACGAGGACGGCAGCGTGATCGCGTTGCGCTCGGTCAATCGCGACGGACCGTCGCGCGCGTACCTCGGGGGTCGCAGTACCCCGGCCAAGTCGCTGTGCGGTTTCACCAACGAGCTGCTCACCCTGCACGGGCAAAACGACCAGCTGCGGTTGATGCGCACCGAGGAGCAGCGCGGCGCACTGGACCGCTTCGCGGCCGCCAGCGCCGCGTGTGAGCGCTACCGCAAGCTGCGAGACGCGTGGCTCTCGGCACGGCGGGACCTCGTCGACCGCCGCGACCGGGCACGCGAACTCGCCCAGGAGGCCGATCGGCTGCAATTTGCGCTCGATGAGATCGACACCGTCGACCCGCGACCCGGGGAAGACGAGGAACTGGTCGCCGACATCGTTCGGCTCTCCGAGCTGGACACGCTGCGGGAAGCTGCGCTGGTGGCGCGCGAGGCGTTGTCCGGCGCGTCCGAAGACGGCTTGGCTCCCAGCGCGGCCGACGGCCTGGGGCGGGCGAAGGCGGCGCTGGCATCGACCGATGACACCGCGCTGCGGGCGTTGGCCGCCCAAATTGGCGAGGCACTGACCATCGTCGTTGACGCCATCGGCGAACTCGGCGACTACGTCGACGAACTGCCGGCCGATGCCAGCGCGCTTGACGCCAAGCTGGCCCGACAAGCCCAGTTGCGCACGCTGACTCGCAAATACGCCGCTGACATCGACGGGGTGCTGCAATGGGCGCAGAAGTCCCGCGAGCGACTGGCCCAGCTCGACGTCTCCGAGGAGGGTTTGGCGGTGCTGGAACGCCGTGTCAGCGAACTGGCACGTGAATTAGCCCAAGCCGCAATCGATCTCAGCAAGATTCGGCGCAAGGCAGCCAAGCGGCTGGCCAAAGCGGTCACCGGGGAGCTGGCCGCGCTGGCGATGGCTGATGCCGAGTTCAGCATCGGCGTGACCACCGATCCCGCCGACCAAGAGGATCCCGCGGCGTTGATGTTGCCTTCGGGCGAGCTCGCTCGTGCCGGTGCCGACGGGATCGACGATGTTGAGTTCGGCTTCGCGGCACACCGCGGCATGACGGTGCTGCCGTTGGCCAAGAGCGCGTCCGGCGGCGAGTTGTCGCGGGTGATGCTGGCCCTGGAGGTGGTGCTGGCCGCCTCGGCGACCGGGACCACGATGGTGTTTGACGAGGTCGACGCCGGCGTCGGCGGCTGGGCGGCGGTACAGATCGGGCGCCGCCTTGCGCGGCTGGCCCGCACCCACCAGGTCATCGTCGTCACGCATTTGCCACAGGTGGCCGCGTATGCCGATGTGCACCTCATGGTGCATAGCGTTGGAAATGGCGCCAGCGTGGTGCGCAGACTGAGCAGCGACGATCGGGTCGCCGAACTTGCCAGGATGCTGGCCGGGCTCGGTGAGTCCGACAGCGGCCGCGCCCACGCCCGCGAACTGCTCGACGCCGCGCAGAACGACCAAATCTGACCGCGAGCGTGCGTGTTTGCACGGCGACACGCCGCAGAACCTGTACAACTGCGCACATTCGTGCGACATCCAACTGTTACAGATGTGACGCCATGCAACTTGTGGGGCTGATGTTACGGCGCGCCTCCCCGCCCTAGCCCTGCTTCACCGACAGAATCGGCCCATGAAGATGTCAGCGCTTCTGTCCCGTAGCACCCCTCGCCCAGGCCTGGTCGGCACCGCGCGAGTCGACAAGAATATTGACCGCCTGCTGCGCCGGGTGTGTCCCGGCGACATCGTGGTCCTCGACATCCTGGATCTGGACCGCATCACCGCTGACGCACTGGTGGAAGCCGACATCGCGGCCGTCGTCAACGCATCGCCGTCGGTTTCGGGTCGATACCCCAATCTCGGTCCGGAGGTGTTGGTCAACAACGGAGTCACCCTGATCGACGAGACCGGACCCGAGATCTTCAAAAAGGTCAAGGACGGCGCCAAGATTCGCCTGCACGAAGGTGGGGTGTACGCCGGCGACCGCCGCCTTGTCCGCGGTACCGAGCGCACCGACCACGACATCGCCGATCTGATGCGGGAGGCCAAGAGCGGACTGGCGGCCCATCTAGAGGCATTCGCCGGCAACACAATTGAGTTCATCCGCAGCGAAAGCCCGCTGCTGATCGACGGAATCGGCATCCCCGATATCGATGTCGACATGCGCCGCCGCCACGTGGTGATCGTCTCCGAAGAGCCCAACGCTGCCGATGACCTGAAATCCCTCAAACCGTTCATCAAGGAGTACCAGCCGGTGCTCGTCGGTGTCGGCACCGGCGCGGACGTGTTACGCAAGGCGGGTTACCGTCCGCAACTGATCGTCGGTGACCCCGAGCAGATCAGCACCGAAGTCCTCAAGAGCGGTGCGCAGGTGGTCCTGCCCGCCGACGCCGACGGTCACGCGCCTGGCCTGGAACGGATCCAGGATCTCGGTGTCGGGGCGATGACGTTTCCCGCCGCCGGCTCGGCGACGGATCTGGCGCTGCTGCTGGCCGATCATCACGGCGCGGCGCTGCTCGTCACGGCCGGTCACACCGCCAACATCGAGACATTCTTCGACCGGACGCGTTCGCAGAGCAACCCGTCGACCTTCCTTACCAGGCTGCGGGTCGGGGAGAAGCTGGTGGACGCCAAGGCGGTTGCCACCCTGTACCGCAACCACATCTCGGGCGGCGCCATTGCGCTGTTGGCGCTGACCATGCTGATCGCCATCATTGTCGCGCTGTGGGTTTCTCGCACCGACGGGGTGGTGCTGCACTGGATCATCGACTACTGGAACCGTTTCACGCTTTGGGTACAGAATTTGGTGAGTTAGGGCGGTGGCTTCGTGATCTCGTTACGCCAACATGCGATCTCGCTGGCCGCCGTCTTTCTGGCGCTGGCGATCGGCGTGGTGCTGGGTTCCGGTTTCTTCTCCGACACCCTGCTGTCCAGCTTGCGTGACGAGAAGCGGGATCTGGCAGAGCAAATCAACGGGCTTACCGACCAGCGCAACGCGCTCAACGAGAAGCTCAGCGCGGCAAACAATTTCGATATCCAGATGCTGGGCCGGATCGTGCATGACGCCCTGGCCGGCAAGACGGTGGTCATCTTCCGAACCCCGGATGCCAAAGACGACGATGTCGCCGCGCTGTCGAAAATCGTGGGCCAAGCGGGGGGCTCGGTCACCGGAACCGTGTCACTGACCCATGAATTCGTCGAAGCCAACTCCGCGGAGAAGCTACGGTCAGTGGTGAACTCGTCCATCCTGCCGGCCGGTACTCAGTTGAGCACCAAGCTCGTCGACCAGGGTTCGCAGGCGGGCGACCTGCTTGGCATCGCTTTGCTCGTCAACGCCAAGCCCGATGCCCCCGCCGTCGAAGATTCGCAGCGCGACACCGTGCTTGCGGCGCTGCGTGAAACCGGTTTCATCACCTATCAGCCCGGTGACCACATCGCGGCGGCAAACGCCGCCATCGTGATCACCGGTGGTGCACTTCCCGCCGATGCCGGCAACCAGGGCGTTAGTGTCGCGCGGTTCGCCGCGGCCCTGGCGCCGCATGGCTCGGGCACGCTGCTCGCCGGCCGCGACGGGTCGGCGACCGGTAGCGCCGCCGTCGCCGTCGCTCGCGCTGACTCCGGGATGGCCGCCGCGATCAGCACTGTGGACGACGTGGACGCCGAACCCGGGCGGATCACCGCGATCCTGGGCTTGCATGACCTGATCAACGGCGCGCACACCGGGCACTACGGCACCGGTCATGGGGCAAGTTCGGTGACTGTGCCCCAGTAGGGCGTGTTCCCCGCGGCGATGCGTCGTGGATGTTAGGGTGGGTTTCCGTGGGTCGGCAGGCCCAGCTCGAACGGCTCGACACGTCAAAGCCCTGCCCGTCTTCACGGAGGTCGCCCAGTTGCGTAAGCACCCGCAAACCGACACCAAGCACCTCTTCGTCAGCGGCGGCGTCGCTTCCTCCCTCGGTAAGGGTCTGACCGCAAGCAGCCTTGGGCAGCTGCTCACCGCGCGCGGGTTGCACGTGACAATGCAGAAGCTCGACCCGTACCTCAACGTCGACCCGGGCACGATGAACCCGTTTCAGCACGGCGAAGTCTTCGTCACCGAAGACGGGGCCGAGACCGACCTCGACGTCGGCCACTACGAACGGTTTCTGGATCGCGATCTGTCCGGCTCGGCGAATGTGACTACCGGGCAAGTGTATTCGACGGTCATCGCTAAGGAACGTCGCGGCGAATACCTCGGTGACACGGTTCAGGTGATCCCGCACATTACCGACGAGATCAAGCGGCGAATCCTGGCGATGGCCCAACCGAACCCCGAAGGCCAGCGTCCGGACGTTGTGATCACCGAAATCGGCGGCACGGTAGGCGACATCGAATCCCAGCCGTTTCTAGAGGCGGCGCGCCAGGTCCGCCATGACCTGGGTCGGGAGAACGTGTTCTTTCTGCACGTGTCGCTGGTGCCCTACCTGGCCCCGTCGGGTGAACTTAAGACCAAGCCGACGCAGCACTCGGTAGCGGCGCTGCGAAGCATCGGTATCACTCCGGACGCGTTGATCTTGCGCTGCGACCGTGACGTTCCCGAAGCGCTGAAGAATAAGATCGCCCTGATGTGCGACGTCGATATCGACGGCGTCATCTCCACCCCGGACGCGCCATCGATCTACGACATCCCCAAAGTGTTGCACCGCGAGGAACTCGATGCGTTCGTGGTGCGCCGACTCAACCTGCCGTTCCGTGACGTCGACTGGACCGAATGGGACGACCTGCTGCGCCGAGTTCACGAGCCGCACGATGTGGTGCGAATTGCTTTGGTAGGCAAGTATGTTGAGCTTTCCGACGCGTACCTTTCGGTCAGCGAGGCGTTGCGTGCCGGGGGCTTCAAGCACCGCGCCAAGGTCGAAATCCGTTGGGTGGCTTCCGATGATTGCGAGACCGCCAGCGGCGCCACCGCGGCGCTGGCCGATGTGCATGGGGTACTGATTCCCGGAGGGTTCGGTATCCGGGGCATCGAGGGCAAGATCGGCGCCATTTCCCACGCGCGGGCGCGGGGTTTGCCGGTGTTGGGGCTATGCCTCGGCCTGCAGTGCATTGTCATCGAAGCCGCTCGCTCGGTCGGCCTCACGCATGCGAACTCGGCCGAGTTCGAGCCTGACACACCGGATCCGGTGATTTCCACGATGGCCGATCAGGAAGAGATTGTGGCAGGCGAGGCTGATCTCGGCGGCACCATGCGGCTGGGTGCCTATCCCGCAGTGCTGCAGCCGGATTCGGTTGTGGCGCAGGCTTATCAGCAGACGCAGGTATCCGAGCGGCATCGGCATCGCTACGAGGTCAACAACGCCTACCGTGACAAGATTGCCGAAAGCGGCCTGCGGTTCTCGGGTACCTCACCCGACGGGCATCTGGTCGAATTCGTTGAATATCCGCCCGAAAAGCATCCGTTCGTCGTCGGCACCCAGGCCCACCCCGAGTTGAAAAGCCGGCCCACCCGGCCGCACCCGCTGTTCGTGGCATTCGTTGGCGCTGCCATCGACTACAAGGCGGGTGAGCTGCTGCCCGTGGAGATGCCCGAAATCCCCGAGCACGCGTCCAACGGCAGCCAGCATCGAGAGAGCGTAAGCAAGCCGCTAGCTGAACCCGCAACTCGTGGCTGAGCACCTTTTCGAGACGGTATCGTCTGAAACCCTGCATACTGGAACGATTTTCGCGCTGCGCCGTGACGTGGTGCGGATGCCGCACGATACCACCGCGGTGCGAGAAGTCGTCGAACACTTCGGTGCGGTTGCCATCGTGGCGATGGACGACGACGGCAACATCCCGATGGTCTACCAGTACCGCCACGGGTTCGGTCGGCGGCTGTGGGAGCTGCCCGCCGGGCTGCTCGACGTCGCGGGCGAGCCGGCACATCTGACGGCGGCGCGCGAGCTGCACGAGGAGGCAGGCTTGCAGGCCACGAATTGGCAGGTGCTCGTCGACCTGGACTCCACGCCGGGCTTCAGCGACGAATCGGTGCGGGTGTATCTGGCCACGGGCCTTAGCGAACTGCCGCGGCCCGAGGCGCATCACGAAGAAGCCGACATGACGCTGCGGTGGTATCCACTGACCGAGGCCGTCCGCAAGGCGCTGAGCGGCGAGATCGTCAATGCCGTTGCGGTGGCAGGTATTTTGGCTGCTCACGCCGTGACCGTCGGTTCGGCGCAGCCGCGCCCTGTGGACAGCCCGTGGATCGACAGGCCAACAGCGTTCGCACAGCGCAAGGCCTCGCAATGACAACGCTGGCGTTGGAAACGCAGCTGCAGGGCTACCTTGACCATCTGACGATCGAGCGCGGCGTTGCGGCAAACACATTGAGCTCCTACAAGCGCGATCTGCGCCGCTACTCCAAGCACCTGTCCGACCGGGGGATCAACGATCTGGCCAAGGTCGGCGAGGATGACGTCAGCGAGTTCCTGGTGGCACTGCGGCGTGGGGATCCCGAATCCGGGGCGGTGGCGCTGTCCGCGGTATCGGCGGCGCGGGCCCTGATCGCGGTGCGCGGACTGCATCGGTTTGCCGCCGCCGAGGGGCTGGCCGAACTGGACGTGGCACGGGCCGTCCGCCCCCCGACGCCGGGCCGGCGATTGCCCAAGAGCTTGACGATCGACGAGGTCTTGGCACTGTTGGAGGGCGCGGGCGGCGATAACCCGTCCGACGGCCCACTGACGCTGCGCAACCGGGCGCTGTTGGAACTGTTGTATTCCACCGGAGCGCGGATCTCCGAAGCCGTCGGCCTCGACATCGATGACATCGACACTCACGACAGGTCGGCGCTGCTGCATGGCAAGGGCGGCAAGCAGCGGCTGGTGCCGGTGGGACGCCCGGCCGTGCAGGCGCTGGACGCCTATCTGGTGCGCGGACGCCCGGATCTGGCCCGGCGGGGACGTGGCAACCCGGCCATCTTTCTCAACGCGCGCGGCGGCCGGCTATCACGGCAAAGCGCCTGGCAGGTACTGCAGGATGCCGCCGAGCGTGCCGGCATCACCTCGGGTGTGTCGCCGCACATGCTGCGGCATTCCTTCGCCACCCACCTGCTCGAGGGTGGCGCCGATGTCCGGGTCGTGCAGGAATTGTTGGGCCATGCCTCGGTGACCACCACCCAGATCTATACCCTCGTCACCGTCCACGCGCTGCGCGAAGTGTGGGCCGGGGCCCATCCCCGGGCCCAATAGCGTTCCTGCTCACGAGGAAGGCATTTGATGTGCATCAACTGCAAGCTCATGGCCGCGCTTGCGGGAGGCGCAGCGTCGAGCATGGGTGAGACGGGCATGGTCGGATCAGCATCGCGCGCGGGCGGCCGCACCGGACCAACTGGCTCTGTGTCGGCCTCTGATGGCTTGGCAACCGTCGTTTTCCGCCGCGGTGCCGTCTACACCCTTGATCCGTTGTCGCCGTGGGCAGAGGCCGTCGCGGTGCGCGACCGCCACATCGTCGCAGTCGGCTCGAACGCAGACGTCTCGGCATTGATCGGGCCGGGGACACGAATCGTCGAGCTCGATGGGCGGATGTTGCTGCCCGGGTTCGTCGAAGCGCACATCCATCCGATTGTCGGCGCTTTCTTCACGCCGGGTGTTGACCTGCAGCTGCCGTCACGACACGACGCGCTCGCTGCGGTCTCCGCGTATGTGCGCGACAATCCCTCGGGCCCAATACGAGGGTTCGGATGGCGCGTCGACATGTTTCCGCCCGAGGGGCCAAGCCGCAACGACCTGGACCGCATCGTTCCCGACAGGCCGGCGTTGTTGTTCTCCATCGACGCACACAGTGCGTGGGTGAACAGTAAGTCACTCGAGATAGCAGGCGTCACGCGCGACACCCCCGACCCCGTGCCTGGGTTCAGCTTCTATCAACGAGACCCCGCAGGCGAGCCGACCGGCTACGTACTGGAACTACCGGCCGTGCTCGGGATCGTCGGCGCAATCGAGCCCGTCACCAAAGCCGCGATGACGACGCTGCTCGCCGATTGGGCGCCCAAGGCCGCGGCTGCCGGGATCACCGCGGTGTTCGACGCCGGGATGCCGCCCGAGGGGAACGACCCCGCCGGGCTGGCCACCGTCTACACAGACCTGGAACGCCAAGGGCGGCTGCCGTTCCGGGTGGTGGTATCGCACATCGTCAAGGCGCCACCGATCGACGACGCGGTGTCGCAGACGGTCGCATTGCGCCAGCGCTTCGCCACCGAGCTGGTCAGGGGAGGCGTGCTCAAGATCATTGGCGACGGCACCGCCGAGGGCTACACGGCATACCTGCTGGCGCCGTATGCAGACAAGCCGGATTCGATTGGACAGTCGCCGTTCTCGGAGGACGACTGGCGGCGCCTGATCGTCGATGCCGATATCGCGGACATCGACGTGCACGTGCATGCGATCGGTGACCGTACCGTGCGCATCGCGCTCGACGCGATCGAGGCGGCGATCAAGGCAAACCCGCCGCGTGAGCGCCGGCACTCGATCGCGCACCTGGTCTACGTCGACGACACCGATGTGCCGCGATTCGGGGAGCTCGGCGTGATCGCCCAATTCTCGGGCAATTGGATGTCCGCCGACCCGAGCACGGTCGATATCGCGCTCGAGCGCTATGGGCCGCAGCGGCAGCAACAGTTCTTCCGCGCCCGCGCCGTGCTCGACACCGGTGCGACGGTTGCGTTTGGGACCGACTGGCCGGCCGCAGGGTACTTCTCGACGTACAAGCCGCTCGACGCGGTGCAGATTGCGGTGACGCGTCAGCTCATCGGACGGCCCGATGCGCCGATCCTGGCGCCGGCCGACCAGCGGCTTGATCTGGCGCAGGCGCTGCACGCCGCGACGCTGGGCGCCGCCCGCCAGTTACGCCTTGACGACGTGGTGGGGTCCGTACAGGCCGGAAAGCTTGCAGATCTTGTGGTGTTGCGCCGCAACCTCTTTGACGTTTCTGCCAGCGATATCGCATCGACGCCCGTTGACATGACCATGATGAATGGAACCTTCACACACGGCGCCTGACCGCGCTTAGTAGCGCCCGAACGTCGAGTTGTTGGGCGAATAAGGCTTGATTGTCAACAACAAGTCGACGCTCGGCGCTTTGGCGGCAGCTCGGTCATTCGAGCAGCCCGCGGATATCCTCGGCGGTGAGAGCCGAGCCGAAGGTGTCGCCGTCGTCGATAACGCTGGCGAACAACTTCGCCTTGCGAGCGTTGAGCGCGATGACCTTTTCTTCGATGGTGTCGCGGGCGATGAGGCGGTACACCATGACGTTGCGGGTCTGGCCGATGCGGTGGGTGCGGTCGATGGCCTGGGCCTCCGTGGCCGGGTTCCACCACGGATCAAGCAGAAAGCAGTAGTCGGCTTCGACGAGGTTCAACCCGAACCCGCCCGCCTTGAGACTGATCAGGAAAACCGGCGCGCTGCCCTCCTTGAATCGTTGAATCACCTTGGTGCGGTTACGGGTTCGTCCATCGAGGTAGCAGCAATCGATCCCCTCGTCATCGAGACGATCCCGTACCCGGCCGAGAAAACGGGTGAACTGGCTGAAGACCAGCGCGCGGTGACCGCCGTCGGCGACGTCGCGCAGCTGCTCGGTGAGCACGTCGATCTTCGCGCAGGCCAGTGTGTCGTATGCGGGGTCGACGAGCCCTGGATGCAGCGCCATCTGGCGCAGCACGGTGAGGGATTTCAGGATGGTAAATCGGTTGCGCGGCATGTCGTCAAGCAGGCCGAGCACTTTCTGGCGTTCTCGCTGGAGTCGTTTGTCGTAGAGCGTGCGGTGTCGGGGTGGCAGGTCGATGTCGAGGACTTGCTCTTGCTTTTTCGGCAGCTCGGCGGCCACCAGCTCCTTAGTGCGGCGCTTCATCAGCGGTTTGATCCGGCGCCGGAACAGGGCGAGCAGCTCAGGATCCCCGGTCTTCTCGATGGGCTTGGCGTAGAAGTCGGCGAATTTGGTCGGGTTGGGAAACAACCCTGGGGCGGTGATCGACAACAGCGACCACAGCTCCATGAGGTTGTTCTCCATCGGTGTACCGGTGATCGCGAGCTTGACCGGCGCCGCCAGCTTGCGTGCGCACTGGTAGGTCTTGGCCTGGCGGTTCTTGACGTATTGGGCTTCATCCAGGATCAGCCCCCCGACCAGGCTCGGGCGGCGTACGCCTCGAAGTCGAGCCGGAACAGTGTGTAGGAGGTGACGACGAAGCCCGCGCCCGCGACCAGGTCGTCGAGATGTGCGCCGGAGCGGCGGAGGGTATCGGCGATCGCGACCACCGACAGATCCGGCACGAAACGCGCGGCCTCGGCGGCCCAGTTGCCGACCACACTCGACGGCGCCACCACCAGGAACGGCGGTATACCCGAATTATGTTGTCGGGCATGGCAGATCAACGCAAGCGACTGAACCGTCTTACCGAGACCCATGTCGTCGGCGAGGATCCCGCCGAGCCCATGCGTGTACAGGGTCGCCAGCCACGCGAACCCGTCGGCCTGATATGCACGCAGGTCGGCGTGCAAGCTGCTCGGCGCCGCTACGGGCTCCACACATTGCAGCGCGCGCAGCGCGCCGACCTGTCGCCGCCATTCCTCGGCCTGCCGTGTCACCACTCCGAGTTCGGCGAGCTCGTCGAACAGACCGGCCTGGAACCGGCTGATCCGGGCTGGCCCCTCTTCGGAATCGGTCAGCGCGCGGGCCTCCTCGATCAGCTGGCGCAGCTTCACCAGTTCCGGCTTGTCCAGCGCGAAGTATGCGCCGTCGGCAAGCAGCAGGTGCGACTGCCCGGACGCGAGCGCGGTGAACACGGTAACGAACGGAATCTGTTTGCCCTCTACGCTGATTGTGACGCCCAGGTCGAACCAGTCCGTCTCGCCGGGAATCTCGTCTGCAGTCACCCCGATGATCAGGGAACCGCCCGCCTCCCGGTAGTCGACCGGGTCGCCGGTCACCTCTAGCGCGACCTCGGGAATGTCGGTGAGTAGTGGTTGGAGTTCGGTGGCGAACCGCATTGTCTCCAGGCCCGACAGCCGTGTCCAGGCGATGAGTGTGCCGTCGGTGGCGCGGAGGCCGAACCGTTCCAACGGGGCGTCGAGACTGGAGGCGAGCCTGTCTTCCGCATCAAGGTCGCGGTAGCTGACTTCAGATGTGGCGCCGACGGGTGATCGAAAATTGTTGTCGCCCACCCGATATGCCCATTCCCACGTTAAATCCAATTCGTGTTCAGTCCGATAATCGGCGCGCAGGATCAACGTTGGACCGGCGATCGCGGGCGGCATGAACGACTCGTCCGACGACGTGACTGCCGCGATTCGCCGCAACCTTGGGTAGTACTCGGTAGCGAACCGCGCCGCCTCGCCCGCCGGAATCTTCAGGGACTCGCCGCCCAGCGCCATGTGCTGCAATGCAGTTGGCACTGGATTGTCCAGCCGCGCCAGTCGCAGCCCGCCGTCTGTGTAGACGACACCGTGGCCCGACGATCCGATGAATGCAACCGGCCGTGTCATGGCGCCGCCGACCCGAAGTATCGGCGTGACAGCGAGATCACCCGACTTGTCAGTCATGACGTCAAGGCACAGTCGCGATGTGGCGTACGGTGGCACCTCATGCTGGGTCCGCGGCTGCACCAGTCGCACCCCGATTCGCCGTGCCTCGTCGAGTAGCGGCCACAATTGTGGAGATTCGAACTTCAACAGCGAGATCGTTTTCACGTCCGAGTACGAATGGCTGTAATAGCCAGTCGAATTGGCGGCCGATGCCCGGTAGGCTGCGTAAAACTCTTGCAGCAGCTGAACGTGGGCGTCAGGGTGGCGGTAGTGGCGCAGCATGGTAACCCTGGTCCAGCTCAGATCACCACCAACCCAGCCACCGCGCTTGCCCGGGCGCACCAGCCGTGCGTCCAATGTCGGTCCGCTCTCTGACAGGTTCAGCTCGATAGCCAGCGGTGTGGTGTCCGCGTCGGGCGGCGAAGCCGTGGGCAACAAGGCGTCCAGAGACTGCCGCCACGAAGGCGTGCGTTGGGCGCACGTGTTCGTGATCCCGGTGGCCACGATGAGGATTGCGGCGACATGCTTACAGTTCACCTGCAATGGGCACGTGCACAGCCCGATCGTGACGCTCCAGATGCCAGTGAGGTCCGGGGACAGTTCCGCTATGGTCGTGTATGTCCGGCCCCGGTCACCACGAACGGTGCCGACGAGGCTGGCGTTGTCCGGCTTCCATAGGCAATGCACTACCCGTCCCGAGCGTGCGTATTCCAGTCCGTTGCGAAAGGCGTGGACGCCCAGCTGTGAGCGCACGTCCTCGAGGTGGATCGATGGATACCTCAGTGATTGCACACCCCGCACCGTAACGATCGGCTCTGACACGAAGTCCTAACGACGCCGCACGACACGCGAAAGTGGTGAAGGTGAGGTTAAAGAGTCTGCTGTGGCGATCTGCCGAGGCGTCGAGGTGTCGGCGGTGCGGGGGCTTGGGTGGGGCATCGCCGACGTCGACACGGAAGGGGAAGTGTCTTCGCCAGCCCTAGCCCAAATACTCGGACTCCAGCACCAAGTCGGGCGCCAGTGTCTGATATTCCAGGTGTGTCTTGTGCTCGATGGTGTCCCATAGCGCGCCTTGCTCGCGGCGCATGTATGCGCGGTAGGTCGGCGCGCCCGGCAACTTGACGTTGTCGGCAACCACGATCGAGCCCGGATGTAGCCAGCCCCGCTTCAAGATGCGCTGCAGGTCGGCCAGGTAGAGCTTCTTGTCATGGTCGATAAACACGAAATCTAAAGTGCCAGTGGTGAATCCGTGTTCAGCGGCCAGCGCGTCCAGAGTGCGTCCACCGTCACCGATGGTGCCCACCACACACGTCACCCGATCGGCAACGCCGGCATGGGCCCAGATCCGCCGGGCGTTGCCGGCGTTGGCCTCGGCGAGTTCTACCGAGTACACCTTCGCGGTCGGAGCGGCTCGGGCAATCCGCAGCGCGCCGTAGCCGCAGTAGGTGCCCAGTTCCAATGCCAGAGCCGGGTCGGCCCGCCGCACTGCGGCGTCGAGCAGCAGACCCTTTTCGTCGCCGATGTTGATCAGCAGCGACTTTTCGTACGAGAACTCGTCAATGGTGGCCAGCACGTCGTCGATGTCGCCGGCCCGGGCGTTTTCGAGTACATAGGCGACGGCCGCCGCCTCGCGTCCGTCACCGATCTGGCCCGTCCTGGTGATATTGCGGACGCCGGTGGCCAGGCGCCAGACCGACCATCGCAATGGGGCAATGTGTGCTTTGAGACTCACCAATTACCAGCTTACGCACAGCGTTCATTGAGCCCCTTAATCGGCGGAGCGCCTGTACCATCTCTTGCTTAGACACGCTAGTTCAACACGCCGAATTTAACGGCGTTTGCAAAAAAGGATCTCGCGATGGACCAGGACGGCACCGCTGCGGGGAAGCGCTGCGGTCTCTGGCTTACCGGCGCCCGAGGGTCAGTGGCAACGACGTCGATCGTGGGACTGTACGCGCTTAGTGCGGGCCTGATCCCGGACACCGGATGCGTCACGGCGACTACCGATTTCGCCGACGCGCCACTGCCCGCATTTTCTGATTTCGTGGTGGCTGGGCGCGACATCTCGACCACTGCGTTGGTCAAGCGCGCCGAGACGTTGGTGGAGGCGGGACTCCTGCCGCCCCGGGTGGTCGCGGCAGTGTCTGATCGACTTGCGGCCACCGATGACGAAATCGTCGGGCCATCGTGCATGGCGACGGCGGACCCCTCCACCGCCGGAGCCGCCACACAAGCTGAATTGGTGGACCGACTCAGCGATGCAATGGCGACGTTCGTATCGCGCAACTCGCTGGATGTGTTGGTCGTCATCGACGTGGCATCCACCCAACCGCCGGTGGTGGACTTGCCGGAATACCAGGATCTTGACCTGCTGCTACGGGCGTTGGCTGAGACCAACCGCATTGTGCTGCCGGCGAGCGGCCTGACCGCCATCGCTGCGATACGCAATGGCGCCGCGTACTCCTGCTTCACTCCGTCGCCGACCCTGGGTCTGCCGGCGCTGCAGAGCCTCGCCGACGATGCGGGCATCCTTTACGCCGGGCAGGACGCCAAGACCGGTCAAACTTTGTTGCGGACCGTGTTGGCGCCGATGTTCGCCAGCCGCGCGATGAGGGTTCGTTCGTGGTCCGGGACCAACCTGCTGGGCGGTGGCGACGGCGCCACGCTGGCCGATCCGGTCGCTGCCGCGTCCAAGCTCGCCAGCAAGCAGCGTGGCATTCAGCAGATGCTCGGTGGCACCGTGACCGCTCCGCTGCATATCGACTACGTCCCTGATCTCGGCGAGACGAAGGTGGCGTGGGACTACATCCACGCCACCGGATTTCTCGGCGGCCAGATCACCTTGCAAACGATTTGGTCCGCACCGGATTCTGCGTTGGCCGCGCCGCTGGTTCTCGATGTTGCGCGCCTGTTGGCGATGGGCCGGATGCACGGAGCGCGTGGCGTTGTTCCACAGCTGGGGTTCTTCTTCAAGGAGCCCTGGGGTTCTGAAACGCATTCACTTGCAGCGCAATACGAAGCGCTGCTGCAGTGGAGCACGTCGTTTGCGGCTGACCGGTGAAGGCCCAGGCGTACCTCGCCTTGATGAGGGCGCCTGCTGCGCTCACAGTTTTGGGTGACACTGCGGTAGGCGCCATCTGGTCCGGACGCCCGCTGGTGGGACGCCGTCTTGCGCTGCCGCTGGCATCGGCGCTGCTGTATTGGAGCGGCATGGTGCTCAATGACTGGGCCGATCGTGAGCGCGACGCGATCGAACGCCCCGAGCGGCCCATTCCTTCCGGTCAGGTGTCGCCCGGCTCGGCGCTGGCGCTCGCTGCGGCGCTGGCCGCAGCGGGTGTCGCGACGGCAACCGCGGTTGGCGGGCGTCACGGCTTGTTCGCCGCGGGTCGGATCACGTTGTGCGTTGCGGCTTATGACCTCGTCGCCAAGGACACCACCGCAGGACCGCTGGTCATGTCGGGCTGCCGGTTCCTCGACGTCATGCTCGGTGCCAGTCCGAGCTATCGCTCCGCGCTGGTTCCGGCGTCGGTCATCGGCTTGCACACCGCCGCCATCACGGTGTTGTCCCGAAGCGAGGTGACGGGTTCGGACCGCAGCGTTCCTGCCATCGTCGGGGGTATGGCCGGGGCGGTCGCCACCTCGGCGATGGTGAGCACCGCGGGGTACCGCGCGGCACCGGCGGGGGCGGTGTACCTGTGGTCTTTTGGTCCCGGCCTGTTCAAGGCGTGGCAGCACCCCAGCGCACAGGCGATCCGCGGTGCGGTCCGCAATGGCATCGCGTCGATGATCGCGGTGCAGGCGATGCTGGCAGCGCGTTCCCCACGGATCATGCTCGCCCTGAGTGGGCTCGCAATCGGATTGCGGCTCAAGGTATCTGCGCCAAAACCCACCGAGGTGACGTGATGCACGTTGGCTACAACACCAACAGCTTGGCCGACCATCCGCTCGGTGATGCCCTCGCCCTGATCGCGGGTGAGGGCTATGCCGCCGTCGCGTTAACGATCGGCTATCCGCACGTTCGGCCATTTGATTCCGACCTCGGATCGCAGCTGCGCACGCTTCGCGCATTGCTGGACACCTATGGCTTGAAGGCGGCCATCGAAACCGGAGCTCGCTTCCTGCTGGATCCGCGCAACAAACACACACCGTCACTGGTGGACATCGCCGGCGAACCTCGCGTCGAATTCATGCGGCGGGCAATCGATATCGCCGATGACATCGGTGCCACCTGCGTCTCGCTGTGGTCAGGCTACGCGGCCGGTCACAGCGACCCCGGTAGTACTCGAGAGCTGCTGCTGAGCAGGCTCGCTCGCGTCGTCGACTATGCCGACCGCAAGGCGGTCACCCTGGCATTCGAGCCAGAGCCCGGCATGTTCATCGAGACGGTTGCTCAGGCGCGGGAGGTCTGCCGGGCACTCGATGATCCTCCGCGGCTTGGTATCACGCTGGACGTCGGTCACTGTGTGATGACGGAGCCGACCGGCGCCGCCGGAGCGATCGTCGAGCTGGGCGACCGACTCGTCAATGTGCATCTCGATGACATGACGCCGCTCAAGCATGAACACCTTGAGTTCGGGGACGGCAACCTCGATTTGGGTGCCGTAATGGATGCCTTGCGCAACAGCGGCTTTGACGGTATTGCATCTGTTGAGTTGCCGCGTCACTCGCATGACGCGCCGAATGTTGTGCGCCGGAGCATGTGGGCGATAAGTCTGGCCAGGCTACCGATCGCAGCCAGATCGTGGATCGAAACCGCCGCGGCAGAGATCAGGCGCTCTCCCGACAAGATCGTGGAGCTCTTCCCCGGGGCCACGCGCGGTGTCGCGGGATCGAGCTCCGCCACCCTGCTCGCTCGGGAGAAGCTGTTCGCCACCCTGGTGGCCGAGATCAGCGATGCAACCGCTGCTGCGCTCATCGAAAAGCTCTATCGATGGGGGGACACCGACGAGCGCTTGGCCGTGCTGCGCGGATTGGGGATCTCGGCGCTGGACGGCCGACTGGGCCCCAGTGCATGTACGGCCGGAGTCGCGTTGGTCGAGGATGCGTTGCGGTGCAACGATCCTCGATTGGTCGCCGCGGCGCTCGGTGGGTTTGGAGCCCAGTTCCTGGCCCAGCACGTGTGGCGCCACGGCGTGATGAAGTTGGTGTTTATGGAGGTGCCGTTGCGCGCGGTGTACGGCTTGCGTAACCGCGTCGACGCCGAATTGGGGCGCATGGCCAACGATTACGTCAACGAACGCTGCGCGGCCGGGCGTTCGGTGTCCGACGACGTAGCGATGCTGCAACGCCTGACGAGCGCGGAAACGGAGGTTGCCAAGTGAGGATCTTCGACCCCCACATTCACATGACCTCCCGCACCACCGATGACTACGAAGCGATGTACGCAGCGGGGGTGCGCGCGATCGTCGAACCCGCCTTCTGGCTTGGGCAACCGCGCACGGATGCCGCATCGTTCATCGACTATTTCGACAGCCTCATCGGGTGGGAACGCTATCGCGCTTCGCAGTTCGGCATCGCCCACAACTGCACGATCGCTCTGAATCCCAAGGAAGCCAACGACAGCCGCTGCCGGCCCATCCTTGAACACATACCACGCTATCTGTCGAAGACCGGCGTCGTCGCCGTCGGCGAGATCGGCTACGATTCCATGACCGCGGACGAAACCGCGGTGTTCGAAACGCAATTGGCAATGGCGGCCGAGCGGGGGCTACCCGCACTCGTTCACACACCCCATCGCGACAAGCTCGGTGGCACCCTGGCCAGCATCGACGTGGTGAAGCGGGTCGGAATCGATTCTGGGTTGGTATTGCTGGACCACCTGAACGAGGTGACGATTGAGCCGGCGCTGGAAAGCGGTTGCTGGGCCGGCTTTTCGATCTATCCCGACACCAAGATGGACGAGGACCGCATGGTCGCCTTGATGCAGCGCTACGGCCTGGAACGGATCATCGTCAATTCGGCCGCTGACTGGGGCCGATCGGATCCGCTCAAGACAGCCAAAACGGCGCAGGCAATGCTGGCGGCCTCCTTCACCGAAGACGACGTGGACCGGGTGCTGTGGCGCAATCCCGTCGAATTCTACGGTCAGAGCGGGCAACTGCAGCTACTGACTGCCGAGCAAGAATCCGCGTTTGCCGGCAACACGATTCACCGCGGGGAGAAACCGTGATGCTGTCCTATTGCAGCAACGTCGTTGCCGCCGACACACTGCTGGCGCTGGAACGCCAATTGCTGTCGGTATTCGCTCCGGCGCGGGAGCGCGCCCGACTAGAGCAACTCGGTGTCGGGCTGTGGTTGCCCGCCCGCACCATGGCCCCGCTGTCGGGTGATCGTCGAGCGCGCCGCCGGCTGGCCGCGATCCTTGCCGACAGTGGACTCACGGTGGCGACCCTGAACGCCTTTCCCTATGGGGATTTCCACGGCGGTTCGGTTAAACATGCGGTTTATCAACCAGATTGGACGACACCGAAGCGGTTGCAGTATACGAGGGACTGCGCCGATGTGCTCAGCGAGCTGCTGGTCGATACCGAACACGGCAGTATCTCGACGCTGCCGTTGGGGTGGAGCGACCCATGGGACGACGAAGCCGATAGGAAGGCTCGCAACAGTCTGTCCTCGTTGGGTGATAAGTTGCGGCGCATCGAAGACGGCACCGGGCATCGGATCAGGCTTGCCATCGAACCCGAACCCGGCTGCGTCATCGGATCGTGTCGCGATGCAATCGGCTGGCTCGGCAGCGCGGTCGAGGCCGGCGATGTGGATCCGCGCTATGTGGGTGTGTGCCTGGATACCTGCCACCTCGCGGTGATGTACGAAGATCCTCTCGACGTCTTGTCGGGTCTGGCCGAGATGGGGATTGAGGTGGTAAAGATTCAGGCCTCCAATGCAATTCAGATCGATGACCTGGCCGATGACCGGGTGGTCGAAGCGTTTGCCGAATTCGCGAACTCCCCCTACCTGCATCAGGTCTTCGGTTTCGACGCGGATGGTCAGCGGTGGTTTCGCGACGACCTCTCCTTTGCGGACCCGTCAACGCCGCGGTCGGGCACCGCCCGGGTGCACTACCATGTGCCGCTGCACATCAGTCCACCCGCGCCGTTGGGCAACACCTCGCACGTACTCACCGAGATCATGGGCATGCTGCGCGACGGCAGGCTCCCAGGTCCAGTTGACGTCGAAATCGAAACCTATACCTGGGAAGTGCTGCCGCCGTCACTGCGCATGGGCAGTCTGGCCGAAGACATCGCCGCCGAGATCCGTTGGCTGGATGAACTTGTCCGGGTCCGGGATCCGGCATGACCCAACCCGTACTGCTCATCGATGTCGTCGGCTTGACGCAACCACTGCTGCGGCACATGCCCAACCTGTCCGCCCTGGCAGCCCAAGGGGCTATGGCGCCGCTCGCACCGGTTTTTCCGGCGGTGACCTGCTCGGTGCAATCGTCGATGGTTACCGGTCTGATGCCCAGTCAGCACGGAATCGTGGGTAACGGTTGGTATTTCCGCGACCTCGGGGAGGTGCTGTTGTGGCGGCAAAGCAACAAGCTGGTCGCGGGGGAGAAGGTCTGGGAGACGGCCGCCGGCCGCTTCGACGGCTACACCTCGGCCAACGTCGGCTGGTGGTATGCGATGAACGCCAGCAACGACGTCATCGTCACGCCGCGGCCGGTCTATCACCAAGATGGGCGCAAGTCGCCGGACTGCTACGCTGTCCCGGCGGAACTGCATGACATCCTGACCGAAAAGCTCGGCACGTTTCCCCTGTTTCAGTACTGGGGACCGACTGCCAGTATCGCCTCGTCACGCTGGCTTGTCGATGCGTCCATCGAGATTATCCGGCGCTACTCGCCCACCTTGCTTACCGCCTATATCCCGCACCTGGACTACGACTTTCAGCGCTACGGACCGCGGTCGCCGTTGGCGATCGCCGCGGCGGTAGATGTCGATGCCGCCCTCGCCCCGCTGCTGGCCGTAGCGGCCGATCGCGGCATGACCACGATCGTGGTCTCCGAGTACGGGATCGCGCCGGCCCACAACCCGGTGGACATCAACCGCCTGCTCAGGCGCGAAGGCTACCTCAATGTCTACACTCAACAGGGCCGGGAATACCTGGACCCGTGGACATCCCGAGCCTTCGCCGTCGCTGATCATCAAGCCGCCCACATTTACGTGGGGGACGACTCCGACATCGCCCGGGTGGCTGCTCTCGTCAAAGACCTAGACGGCGTCGACGAAGTGCTGGATCGAAACAGGCAGCAGGCGTTGTCCATCGATCACCCAAGGTCCGGTGAGCTGGTGGCGATCGCCGAACCGGGCGCCTGGTTCACGTATTACTATTGGCTCGATGACGACCGCGCCCCGGAATTCGCCCCATGTGTGGATATCCATCGCAAGCCCGGCTATGACCCCGCGGAATTGCTGATGAACCCCGATGATCGAGCGATCAAGGCCAAAGCCGCTGCCGCCCTGGTGAAGAAGGCGGTGGGTCTTCGGTACTCCATGGGGGTCATAGCTCTCAATGGCAAAGCCGTTGGGGGCACCCACGGGCGACTGCCGGACTCGAAGGAAGATACGCCCGTCGTCATCACGTCGACGCCGGACCTGTTGTTAGAACCGTCGGCGCCCATGTCGGCCACTGCCATACGTGACCTGGTTCTCTCTGCCCACGGATCGTGACGTTAAATTCCATGTGTCCAAGCGTGTTTAAAGCCGACCTGCCGAAGCTGTCCTACATGGACGCCCAAAGCCCCGAGGAGGCGCACCGGCGTATTCGGGAGGCTCGTGAGCATGGGCCGATCGCAATGGGCTTGCTCGGCCCGGAAATTCTTAGCTATGAGTTGGTGCGCAGTGTGCTGCCCGACAGCCGATTCTGTGTACCGAAGGGGCTCTTTCTTGCCGCCCAAGGCATTACGTCCGGGCGGTTGTGGGACAGGTTCCGCAATAACCTCATGAGTCTGGAGGGGGCGAAACATAATCGGTTGCGGCGGTTGGTTTCCCAGGCGTTCACCCCACGTTCTACGGCGCGGCTGGAGGCAACGATCTTTGAGGTGATCACGTCGCTTGTCGACCCGCTGACGTCGGTCGGCAAGTGCGATGTTGTCAAGGACATTGCTCGGCCCTATCCGATCCCGGTGATTTGCGCGTTGCTCGGCACTCCAGTGCAAGACTGGCGGCTGTTTTCGGATTGGGCCGACGACATCTTCAAAATGTTTACATTCGATGTCGCCGGCAACGAAGCGGTAATCATGCAGGCGTATGACCACCTCGATGCCTACATTGACGGCATGGTCGTCCAGCGGCGCGAAAACCTCACAGACGACCTAGTTTCGGAGTTGCTTCGCGCCGAGGACGATGGCGACCGACTTACCCGCGACGAGCTGTGCAGGTTGGTGTCTGCAATGCTGATGGCCGGGACGGACACCACTCGCCATCAGCTGGCCGCAGCGGTGCAGGTGCTCTGCGATCACCCGGAGCAGTGGGCGCTGCTTGCCGAGCACCCGGAACTGGCGCCGAGGGCGGTCGCCGAGCTCATACGGCACACGCCGGCGGCGTTCTTTGTTATCCGGCAGGCTATCGAGGACGTCGAGCTCGCCGGGGTGGTCATTCCTGCGGGCACTCAAGTCAGCGTCAACGTCGCCGCGGCGAACCGCGATCCCGACATTTACGACGATCCGAAGCGCCTCGACATCACGCGTGACGACTCCTCGGCGAGGTTGGCATTCGGTCTTGGCGCCCACCACTGCCTGGGCGCGCACCTGGCCAGGGCCGAACTCACCCAGGCGCTGACGGTCATGACACGGCGCATGCGCAACCCGCGGCGCACCGGCCCCGCGCCGTGGAAACCGTTTGCGCCGCTCACCGGACCGGCCACGTTGCCCATCGAATTCGATATCGAAGCCGCCTAAGCGGCGGCCGTCGACACTCGATCGGCAGGCTTCTTCAGCAGAAACGTCACCGGTATGTACGTCACCGCCACTAGCACGACAGCCACCACGAACACCACGGCGTAGGCGTTCGAAAGGTCGTGCAGCAGGTTGCCTGGGAAATTCGCGTCGAGTGCCTGGGGCGGCATCTCGGAAGGGTCAACAGGCACCCCTCGCCGGGCGGCGTCTTCGCGCAACACCTCGATCTTGATTGCTGCGGAGACGTTTTCGCTGCGGTTGAACTGGCTAGTCAATATCACTGACATCAGCGCCGTCCCCACCGAGGAAGCCACCTGCTGGTTGACGTTGACCAGCGTCGAACCCCGCGCGATCTGATTTGGGGCCAGGGTTTGCACCGCCGCCGCGGCCAGCGGCATCATCGTGGCACCCATCCCCAAACCCATAATCGTCAGCCCGGTGATCAGTGTCGGCACGTAATCGGCGTGCTTGGCCACCCCATAGGCGAAAATGCCCATGCCCGCTGCGATCAGTGTGATGCCGACCAACAGAATCTTGGCCGGACCACGTCTGTCCATCAACGATCCGGCGACCGGCATCGTCACCATGGCACCGATTCCCCGGGGGACCATGCTCAACCCAGCCTGCAACGGGGTCTGATGCAGCAACTCCTGGAAGTAACTCGGGAAGAGCAGCCCGGCACCGAAAAAGGAAGCGGCGAAAAAGAACATCGCCGCGTTGGCCAGGGTGACCACCCGATTCTTGAACAGGCGCAGATCGATCAGCGGATGATCGCTGCGGTGAAGCGCATGCAGGACGAACCCGATGATCAACACCAACCCGATCGCTACCGGCATCCACACCTGGCGATCGGTCACCGTGCCGCGACTAGGGACAACCGACACTCCGTATAGGAAAGTCGCCAGGCCGGGGGAGAGCAGCAGCATGCCAAGGAAGTCAAAGGTTTCCGATGGGGCCGAATGATCTTGTGGGAACACGATCGCCGCGAGGACGAATGCGATCAGCCCGATCGGCAGGTTGATCCAGAAGATCCATTCCCAGCTGTAGGCGTCGATCAGCCAGCCGCCCAGCACCGGTCCGAAGATCGGGCCGAGCAGCATCGGGATGCCCAGCACCGCCAACACACGGCCCATCCGCTTGGGCCCGGCCTCGCGGGTCAAGATGGTGAGGACCAGCGGCATCAACATGCCGCCGCCGAGGCCCTGCATCACCCGAAATGCGATGAGAAGACCGATGTTTGGCGCCATCGCACACAACAGGGAGCCCAGTGTGAACGCGGCGAGCGACCCCATGAAGAGTCGCTTGGTACCGAACCGGTCTGCTGCCCAACCCGCCAGGGGGATCACGGCGGCCATGGCAAGCGTGTAGCCGGTCATCGTCCACGCGACGACGGCCTGGGTGGTTTGGAAAGCAGCGACGAAGGTCCGTTGTGCGACGGTGACAACGGTCGTGTCGACAATTGTCATCATCGAGCCCAGCACACACACGCCGGCGATGCGGAGCAGCCTGGCGTCGAGCTGATCGGCCGCCTGAGGTGTTTGCGGATCGGCAGCGCCGTACTCCATGGCCATCAGCTCCTACGCATGCAACGCACTCAGCCCCACGCGGGACAGCATCTCATATCCCCAGCACGCTCGCGGTTTCGAGCGTTACGTGCTGCCCGCCGCGCAGCTGCGCGCAACGTCGGCAGCGCGAAGGGTTGCCTTATGTAGGTCTTTACGGCATCTTTACTGCAGGAGTGCCGGAAAGTCTGGTCGGCAACTCGGCCCGGAGCGGGTCGGGTTCGGGTTCGCTTGGCTAGAAGGTGCTGCCGTGGTGTTGCAACGAATCGCACGAGAGCTCTTGTCCGGCGTGGCCGTCGCGATTGTTGCGCTGCCCCTGGCGATCGCGTTCGGCATCACCGCCACCGGAACATCTCAGGGTGCGCTTGTCGGGCTCTACGGCGCCATCTTCGCCGGATTCTTCGCGGCTGTATTCGGTGGGACACCCGGCCAGGTGACTGGCCCCACCGGTCCCATTACGGTCGTTGCTACGGCAACCATCGCCGCCCACGGACTCGAAGCCGCCTTCGTCGCATTCATCATGGCCGGTATGTTTCAGATCCTGTTCGGGGTCTGCCGGCTCGGCTCGCTCATCCACTACATTCCGAGCCCTGTGGTCTCTGGGTTCATGGGCGGAATCGCGCTCATCATCATCATGAGTCAGTTGGACCAGGTGCGGAGCAGTTTCCTGATCGTGTTGGTGACGATTGTTCTGCTGCTGGGTTCCGGCAGGCTCATCAAAGCGATTCCCCCGAGCCTGATGGTCCTGGTGCTGATCACCTCGACATTGCCGCTCCTTGAGCCTTTGCTGCGCGATCTCGGCATCGGGCCGGTCTCGATCAACAGAACGGTCGACTACATCGGCGAGATCCCAGAGGCCATGCCGTCGTTCAATTTCCCGGAGTTCAGCGGTTCGCTGGTTGTGCAGGTGCTGTTTTCGGCGCTGGCCATCGCGCTACTGGGATCCATCGACTCACTGTTGACGTCGGTCGTAGTGGACAACATCAGGGGTACCCGGCACCGCAGCAACAAAGAACTGATCGGCCAGGGAATCGGAAATGTCGCCACGGGGCTGTTCGGCGGATTGGCCGGCGCCGGCGCGACCGTCCGATCGGTGGTGAATATCAGAAACGGTGGCCGCACCGCACTATCTGCGGCCACCCACAGCGTCGTGCTGTTCGTCTTCGTCGCGGGACTCGGTGCAGTGGTTCAGCACATCCCGCTCGCTGTGCTGTCGGGAATCCTGATACTCACCGCGGTCGGCATGTTCGACTGGAAGGCCATGCGTAAAGCACACGTGTCACCCAAAGGCGACGTCGTCGTCCTGTTCACGACGATGATCGTCACCGTCCTGGTCGACCTCACCGTCGCGGTGATGGTGGGAATCGTCCTCTCGTTGGTGGTCCATGCGCTCCGATCCCGGCAGCGCAGGGCCAATGTCACCCAAGACGACACCGGCACGTACCGAATCGAGGGGCCCCTGTCGTTCCTGTCTGTCGACGGCGTATTCAAACCTCTTCGTGACGGCCAGGCTGATGTGTCGTTGGATCTAGAGCACGTCACCTACCTCGACACCTCTGGCGCCCGCGCCCTGCTGCATTTCATCGACCACTCCGAGAGGGATGGTATTGAGGTAAGCATCAAACAGATCCCGCCACACATCGAGAACCAACTCACCGCGCTCGCCGACAACGTTCAACGTGACAAGCTGCGAACCATCCTCGAATCAGCCTGACAGTATTGGCGGCCGATTTGCCTGCGGGTCTCCCGGCCCAGGCGTAGCTACCCGTTAGACTTTCCTGCGATGTCCACCCTGACGCCCGTCACCACTGGTCGCGGCCGGGCATGACCGATCACCTTGACGGCGGCATTGAGATCGGCCTCACCGGCCGGCCGCCGCGGTCGATTCCGGATCCCACCCCGCGCACCTCGCACGGCCCGGCCAAGGTCGTCGCGATGTGCAACCAGAAGGGCGGAGTCGGGAAAACCACCTCGACGATCAACCTGGGTGCGGCTCTCGCCGAGTGTGGCCGGCGGGTACTGCTGGTGGATCTGGACCCGCAGGGTGCCCTGTCTGCCGGCCTGGGCGTGCCACACTACGAGCTGGACCAGACCATCCACAACCTGCTGGTGGAACCGCGGGTGTCGATCGACGACGTGCTGCTGCACACCCGCGTCAAGCACATGGACCTGGTACCCAGCAACATCGACTTATCGGCCGCCGAGATTCAGCTGGTCAACGAGGTGGGCCGGGAGCAGACGGTGGCTCGGGCACTGCACCCGGTGCTGGACCGCTATGACTATGTGCTGATCGACTGCCAGCCTTCGCTCGGCCTGCTCACGGTCAACGGGCTGGCCTGCGCCGACGGCGTAGTTATCCCAACTGAGTGCGAGTTCTTCTCGCTGCGTGGTCTGGCGCTGCTCACCGACACCGTCGACAAGGTCCGTGACCGGCTCAACCCGAAGCTGGACATCGGCGGAATCCTGATCACCCGCTACGACCCGCGGACTGTCAACTCCCGTGAGGTCATGGCCCGTGTCGTGGAGCGGTTCGGTGACCTGGTGTTCGACACCGTGATCACCCGCACGGTCCGTTTCCCGGAGACCAGCGTTGCGGGCGAACCCATCACCACATGGGCCCCCAAGTCGGGGGGCGCCCTGGCCTACCGCGCGCTGGCTCGCGAGTTCATCTACCGATTCGGCGTGTGAACGGCACCGCGAACGGTGAGGCGGCACCCGAAAACGGCTTTCAGGTCCGGCTGACTAACTTTGAGGGGCCGTTCGATCTGCTGCTGCAGCTGATCTTCGCGCATCGCCTCGACGTCACCGAAGTGGCGTTGCACCAGGTCACCGATGATTTCATCGCCTACACGAAGGCGATCGGTTCCCGGTTGGAACTGGAGGAGACCACCGCCTTTCTGGTGGTCGCGGCGACCTTGCTCGATCTCAAAGCGGCGCGGCTGCTTCCGGCCGGGCAGGTCGATGACGAAGAAGACTTGGCCCTGCTGGAAGTTAGGGACCTACTTTTTGCGCGGCTGCTGCAATACCGGGCGTTCAAGCATGTCGCGGACATGTTTGCCGAGTTGGAGGCCAACGCGCTGCGTAGCTATCCACGCGCGGTGTCGTTGGAGGAGCGCTTCGCCGGCCTGCTTCCCGAGGTGATGCTCGGTGTCGACGCCGACCGGTTCGCCGAGATCGCCGCGATCGCGTTTACCCCGCGTCCGGTGCCCACGGTGGCCACTGGACATCTGCACGAGGAAACCGTTTCGGTTCCTGAGCAGGCCAAACACTTGCTGGCGATGCTGGAGGCGCGGGGCAGCGGGCAGTGGGCCTCATTTTCTGAGCTGGTCGCTGATTGCACGGCTTCGATCGAGATCGTTGGGCGTTTCCTGGCGCTGCTCGAACTGTATCGGTCGCGGGCGGTAGCATTCGACCAGTCAGAGCCCCTTGGCGTGCTCCAGGTTTCGTGGACCGGGGAACGGCCGACTCCCCAAGCCTTGGTAGAAGGGCAAGACCAATCATGACCGAACATGCGGATGACGGTGTGGGCAGCCTGCCGGACATCGCCGAGCCCGCGGAGTTGGAGCCTGACGAACTCGGCCGCGTGCTCGAGGCGTTGCTGCTGGTGGTCGACACTCCTGTGACCGCCGAGGCGTTGGCCGCCGCCACCGAGCAACCGGTCTACCGCGTGGCCGCGAAGCTGCGCCTGATGGCAGACGAACTTGCCGAACGCGACAGCGGAATCGAACTTCGGGAAACTGGCGAGGGCTGGCGGCTGTACACCCGCGCCCGGTTCGCACCGTACGTCGAGAAGCTGCTGCTGGACGGCGCGCGCAGCAAGCTCACGCGGGCTGCGCTGGAAACCCTGGCTGTGGTTGCCTACCGTCAGCCAGTGACGCGTGCGCGGGTGAGTGCGGTGCGCGGCGTCAATGTCGACGCTGTCATGCGTACCTTGCTGGCGCGCGGGCTGATCACCGAGGTTGGTGCCGACTCCGACACCGGCGCGGTGACATTCGCAACCACCGAACTATTCCTGGAGCGTCTGGGCTTGAATTCCTTGGCAGACCTCCCTGACATCGCTCCGCTGCTTCCCGATGTCGACACGATCGACGACCTGAGCGAATCCCTGGACACTGAGCCACGCTTCATCAAACTCAACGGTGGCCAGGCAACTGACCAAACCCTGACGTTCGATGTGGACCGCGATTGATGGTCGAGACTGAAGGCATCCGATTGCAAAAGGTGTTGTCCCAGGCGGGGATTGCATCGCGGCGGGCCGCCGAGAAGATGATTATCGACGGCCGCGTCGAGGTGGACGGGCAGCCGGTGACCGAGTTGGGTACGCGGGTTGATCCGAACGTCTCGGTGATTCGCGTCGACGGAGCCAGGGTGGTCGTTGACGACTCGCAGGTGTACTTTGCTCTGAACAAGCCGCGCGGCATGCACTCGACCATGTCCGACGATCGCGGGCGGCCGTGCATCGGCGATCTGATCGAACGCAAGGTCCGGGGTAACAAGAAACTGTTCCACGTCGGCAGGCTGGATGCCGACACCGAAGGGTTGATTCTGCTGACCAACGACGGCGAACTGGCACACCGGCTGATGCATCCCTCTCATCAGGTACCCAAGACTTACCTTGCGACGGTCACTGGGGCGGTGCCGCGCGGGCTGGGCAAGAAGCTAAGGGCGGGAATCGAATTGGAGGACGGGCCGGCTAGCGTTGACGATTTCGCGGTGGTGGACGCGATTCCCGGCAAGACGTTGGTACGGGTGACCCTGCACGAGGGGCGCAATCGCATCGTCCGCCGGCTGCTGGCGTCCGTGGGCTACCCGGTGGAAGCGCTGGTGCGCACCGATATTGGCTCGGTGTCGCTGGGCAAGCAACGCCCGGGCAGCATCCGGGCGTTGCATCTGGATGAGATCGGGCAACTGTACAAAGCGGTCGGGCTATGAACGTCGTTGTCGCCATAGACGGTCCGGCTGGTACCGGAAAGTCCTCCGTATCAAGGGGATTGGCGCGCAAACTGGGTGCACGGTACCTCGACACCGGGGCAATGTACCGGATTGTGACGTTAGCGGTGCTGCGCGCGGGTGTTGATCCGGAGGATCCCCAAGCGGTCGAGGATGTTGCGTCGGGCGTGCAGATGTCGGTGGGTTACGACCCCGACAAGACCAGCTGTTGCCTTGCCGGTGAAGATGTTTCGGAAGAGATCCGCGGCGATGAGGTGACGCTGGCGGTATCGGCGGTTTCGTCGGTTCCTGCGGTGCGCCGCCGGCTTGTCCACATGCAACGTGCTCTGGCTGAAGGGCCGGGCAGCGTGGTTGTTGAGGGTCGCGACATCGGGACCGTGGTGTTGCCCGACGCTGCGGTGAAGATCTTCCTGACCGCATCGGCCGAAACTCGTGCCAAGCGGCGCAACGACCAGAATGTTGCGGCGGGTCTGGCCGACGACTATGGCGGTGTGCTGGCCGACGTACGCCGGCGCGACCGTCTCGATTCCACGCGCGCGGTGTCGCCGCTGCGGGCCGCCTCGGATGCGATCGTCGTCGACACCAGCGACATGACGGAGGCCGAGGTGATTGCCCACCTGCTGGAGTTGGTGACACAGCGAAGCGAGGCCGCGTCGTGACCCGCGACGATGCAGACGGTACCTGGATCGACGAAAGCGATTGGGAAATCGACGATTCCGACCGGGCAGACTTTGCAGAGTCCGTACCGGCGCCGATAGTCGCGATCGTGGGCCGGCCCAACGTTGGCAAGTCGACATTGGTCAACCGGATCGTAGGCCGCCGCGAGGCGGTTGTACAGGATGTTCCCGGCGTGACGCGGGACCGGGTTTCCTATGACGCGCTGTGGACCGGACGCCGCTTCGTCGTACAGGACACCGGGGGCTGGGAGCCCGACGCAAAAGGCCTGCAGCAGTTGGTCGCCGAGCAGGCGTCGGTCGCCATGCGCACCGCCGACGCGGTGATCCTGGTCGTCGATGCGACGGTCGGCGCCACCACCGCCGACGAGGCCGCCGCGCGCATCCTGTTGCGATCCGGCAAACCGGTGTTCTTGGCGGCCAACAAAGTTGACAGCGAGAAGGTCGAAGCCGATGCGGCGGAGTTATGGTCGCTGGGCCTCGGTGAGCCGCATGCGATCAGCGCGATGCATGGGCGCGGCGTGGCCGACCTGCTCGACGAGGTGCTGGCGGCGCTGCCCGAGGTGGGGGAGTCAGCGCCGGGCGGTGGCGGTCCGCGCCGGGTCGCGCTCGTCGGCAAACCCAACGTGGGCAAGAGCTCGCTGCTGAACAAGCTGGCCGGAGATCAACGGTCGGTGGTGCACGAGGTCGCCGGAACCACCGTCGACCCGGTGGACTCGCTGATCGAGCTGGGCGGCAAGGTCTGGCGATTTGTCGATACCGCGGGCTTGCGCCGCAAGGTCGGGCAGGCCAGCGGCCACGAGTTCTATGCGTCGGTGCGCACGCACGGGGCCATCGATGCCGCCGAAGTGGTGGTCGTGCTGATCGACGCGTCGCAACAGCTGACCGAACAGGATCTGCGGGTGCTGTCGATGGTCATCGAGGCCGGGCGCGCGCTGGTGCTGGCCTACAACAAGTGGGACCTGGTCGACGAGGACCGGCGCGAGCTGCTGGAGCGCGAGATCGACCGGGAACTGGTTCAGGTGCGCTGGGCGCAGCGGGTCAATGTCTCCGCCAAAACCGGGCGGGCGCTGCAGAAGCTGGTGCCGGCGATGGAGAGCGCTCTGGCGTCGTGGGACACCCGGATCGCGACGGGTCCGCTGAACGGCTGGATCAAGGAGGTGGTGGCGGCGACGCCGCCGCCGGTGCGCGGCGGCAAGCAGCCGCGCATCCTGTTCGCCACCCAGGCCACCGCCCGGCCGCCGACGTTCGTGCTGTTCACCTCGGGTTTTCTCGAGGCGGGCTACCGCCGATTTCTGGAGCGGCGGCTACGCGAGACGTTCGGGTTCGAGGGCAGCCCGATCCGCATCAACGTGCGGGTGCGCGAGAAGCGGGGCGCCAAGCGCCGCTAGGACGCTGCTGATTTAGTGGCCCGGGTTTCGGCGTGCCTGACCGGGTTTGGCGCGGGTGTGCCATGAGGATCGGTGGGTGGCGTTGGGATGTGAGAATCGGCAGGGCCGGTTCGATGACGCGATGCTTCTGGTGGGTGATCAGTTGCCCGAGGGCAGCATCTATCGGCTGTTGGCCGAGCACGGCGGCGCGCTGTTCGGCGATGACTATTTCGCCGACTTGTTCAAGGCCTCGACGCGGGGCCGCCCGACTGTGCCGGCGCGCGTGGTGGCCACGGTGATGCTGTTGCAGGCCTACGAGGGCTTGTCGGATCGGGAAGCGTGTGACCGGCTGGCTTTCGACTTGCGTTGGAAGGCCGCTGCCGGGTTGACAGTGGGGGCGGAGGCTTTTCACCCCACGGTGCTCGTTGGGATGCGCAACCGGCTGCGGAAGTCCGATCGGCCGCGGCGGTTGTTCGATGACGTCAATACCACCGCCCAAGCGGCCGGGTTGTTACGGGGACGGCGGCGGGTGTTGGATTCCACCCCGTTGTTTGATGCGGTGGCCACTCAGGACACGGTGATCCAGTTGCGGGCCGCGATCCGCAAAGTACTGTCCGTGGCTGACCGGGCCGATCCTGCGTTGGCGGGTGCGGTGCGGCAGGTGCTGACCCGCGACGATGACTACGCCAGCCTGGGTAAGCCGCCGTGCGACTGGGACGACCCGAAAGCCCGAGAGTCGCTGGTGGATGCGCTGGCCCGCGATGCCCAGGCGGCGTTGGAGGTGCTGGATGGCCGCGAGTTGGACGGGCCGCTCGCCGAAGCCGCCCAGCTGCTGGGGTTGGTGGCCGGCCAAGACGTCGAGGCCGGCGAGGATGGGGTGTTTCGTATCGCCCGGCGGGTGGCCCGGGATCGGCTGATCTCCACCGTCGATGTCGAGGCCCGCCACGGGCACAAGTCACGGGCCCGTACCTTCGACGGTTACAAAAGTCACCTCAGTGTGGATCCGGATGAGGAGCTGATCACCAATGTGGCCATCACCGCGGCCAACACCGCCGATCGCGAGGTCATCGACGAGCTGCTGAACGAACCCGTCGCGGGCGCACCTGCCGATGCCGAATCGGACGATGACGATGACGACGGTAGCGACTCACAGAATGGTTCGGGGTCCAAAGGGTTTGAGGTGTATGGGGATTCGGCCTACGCCGGCGGGGCTACGCTGGATGAGCAGACCCAGCGGGGTCATGACATGCGCGCCAAAGTGCCTCCGGTGCGCAACGCCAACGGCTATTCCAAAGACCAGTTCAGGATTGATCTGGCCGGCCGCACCGTCACCTGCCCGGCTGATCACACCGTGAGCATCCGCGCTGGTGTGCGTCACCCCGTGGCGCGCTTCGGTGTGCTGTGTCAGTCGTGTCCGTTGCGGGCGGAGTGCACGAAGTCCCGTCGGGGGCGCGTGATCAGCATTCACCCGCGGGAAGCCGCGCTGCAGCACGCCAAAGCGCGCCAACGAGATCCGGCCTGGCAGCAGGACTACCGGACCTATCGGCCGGTGGTGGAACGCAAGATCAGCCACTTCACCCACCGCCCCTGGGGTGGCCGAAGAGCCCGCTGCCGCGGACACAAACGCATCCTGACCGACATCCTGGCCCGAGCCGGCGCCATCAACCTCGCCCGACTGGCCGCCCTGGGCCTACACCACGGAGCCGCGGGCTGGGCGATTGCCTGACCCCACCACCGACCGACCATCCAAGGGGTCAATTTTCAGATGCCGTCACGGGTCAGAATTCGGACGCCGTCGACGCCAACCCACCAGGGGCCATTACATCAGCGGCGTCCTAGGTATGGCCTCATGGCATCGAGTCTGCGGTGAGGTCGGGGTCCTGGCGATTTTTCCGCCGTGGACGCAGAATCAACGCGCTTGGCTGACTGGCTACCCGGCTGGACCGTCGTTGCCGAACACCAGCCCACCGACGCCCCCGCCGCCACCGACTCCAAATGGAGGAACTGCGCCCCCGTCACCTTTCGCACCGCCGGCCCCACCGTTGCCGATCAGACGGGCGTCGCCGCCGTTACCGCCATTGCCGGCTCCGAAGCCGGACCCGCCGGCGCCGCCGGCGCCGCCGTTGCCTTGGAGCCATCCACCGTTGCCGCCGTTGCCACCGCTACCACCCTGGCCGCTCGGCCCGGATGGGGCGGGTGGGTCGCCGACGGAGCCGCCAGCGCCGCCGGTGCCGCCGGTGCCGCCGGCCCCACCGTCGCCGATCCAGCCGCCGCCGCTGCCGGCGCCGCCACCGCCACCGTGGCCGCCGGCGCCCCCCCGAATGTTGCCGTTCCCGCCGGTGCCGCCTTGCCCGCCGGCTCCGCCGGCTCCGCCGCTGGACATCAGCCACCCGCTCGCGCCACCGGCGCCGCCGTTACCGCCGGCGCCGCCAGCGGCGCCAATAGAGAGGTCTAAAACCCTGCCACCGGTGCCGCCGTGTCCGCCGGCCCCGCCGGTGCCGCCGGCCCCGAACAGGAGCCCGCTGGCGCCGCCGGTGCCTCCCGCACCCCCAGCTCCACCGGCTCCGCCGATTTGGCCGTTGGCAAACCCGCCCATGCCGCCATCTCCGCCTTGGCCGCCGACCCCGCCGTTGCCAATCAGCCCGGCCGCGCCGCCGGTGCCGCCAGCACCACCGGAGCCGCCGAAGCTAAATCCGTTAGCAACGCCGGGCCCGCCGGACCCGCCCTGCCCGCCCGCACCGGCGGTGCCGTACAGCAACCCGGCGCTTCCACCGTTGCCGCCGTTGCCGCCTATCCCACCGGTGAACTCGTTGTTGGAGAACGGAGCGAGCCCGCCGGCGCCACCTGCCCCGCCGGCCCCGCCGTTGCCCCACAGCCCGGCGGCGCCGCCGTTGCCGCCGTTGCCGGCGTTGCCGTTGGTGACCGAGGTCAGCGTGCCGTCCCCGCCTCGACCTCCCGCCCCGCCGTTGCCGTACAGCAAGCCGCCTTGCCCGCCGTGCCCGCCGACCCCACCCGTGAGGGTGCCGCTGACGGCATTGCCACCGGCCCCCCCGGCTCCGCCGCTGCCGATCAGCCCCGCGTCGCCGCCGGCGCCGCCGGCCTTGCCGGGCGCACCGGGCGCGCCGTTCCCGCCGTTGCCGTACAGCAACCCGCCAGCCTGGCCGGCCTCGCCCGGGGCCGTCCCATTGGCGCCGTCGCCGATCAGCGGGCGCCCAAGCAGCAGATTGGTGGGCGTGTTGATCAGGGCGAGCGCCTGTTGCTCCAAGACTTGCAGCACGTTGACGTCCTCGGCGCTGGCATACGCGGCTGCGCCGGCGTTCAAGGCCTGGACAAACTGTTGATGAAACGCTTCCATCCGAGCGGTGAGCGCTTGGTATGCCTGGGCCTCTTTGGAAAACACTGATGCGATGGCGGCCGACACATCGTCGGAGCCCGGCGCCAGTATCGCCGTCGTCGGAGTTGCCGCCGCCGCGTTGGCCGCGTTGAGCGCCGAGCCAATACTCGCCAGCTCCCCAGCCGATGAAGTCAATATTTCCGGGACCGTCACCAGGTACGACATCGCAGTACTCTCCCACTCGGTCATCATCGACCGCAGTAAATGACTAGCGTATCGCCGTCGGTGCTCCCTCGCCTGTGGTCGTTCGACCCGGTCATCCGGGTTCTGAGCAGCCTGACATAGCGAACTGTCAATACTCCCACGATGCAGACATTTACACCTACATCACAGGATGCGTCGTTGATTTTGACCGATGGCCATCTTATTATTCTCATAATACGGGTGAATATGCCTGTATCGCGGGAAAAGGTAAAGATCATGACGATGACGCAGCGGGCGCCCAGCATGGCCATGACGCGATTCAGCGTGCAAGACAAGTCGATCCTGATCACCGGCGCGACCGGGTCGCTGGGCAGCGCGGCCGCCCGGGCGCTGGCCGACGCGGGGGCCCGGCTGACCCTGGCAGGCGGCAACGCCGCGGTACTGGCCGAGCTGGTCGACGACGCCAGCATCGAAGACGCCGCCGTCGTTACGCGCCGGCCCGACACCCCGGCCGACGCGCGGGCCATGGTCGAGGCGGCGGTCGCCCGCCACGGTCGTCTCGATGGGGTGCTGGTGGCTTCGGGCATGAACCACGTGCAGCCCATCACCGAGATGGGTGTCGAAGACTTCGACAAGGTGATCGACGCCAACCTGCGCGGCGCGTGGCTGGTGTGTCAGGCGGCCGGAAGGGTTCTGCTCGAGCAGGGTCAGGGCGGCAGCGTGGTTCTCGTGTCGTCTGTTCGCGGGTCGCTGGGACACAACGCCGGTTATAGCGCATACTGCCCATCGAAGGCTGGCACCGATCTGCTGGCGAAAAGCCTGGCCGCCGAGTGGGGTGCGGCCGGTATCCGGGTAAACGCGCTTGCCCCAACGGTTTTCCGGTCCGAGTTGACCGAGTGGATGTACGCCGACGACGCGAAGGCGCGGGTGACCCGGGAGGCGATGTTTGCCCGAATTCCGTTGCGCCGCTTCGCCGAGCCCGAAGACTTCGTCGGCCCGCTGATCTATCTGCTCAGCGACGCGTCCAGCTTCTATACCGGCCAGGTGATGTATCTGGACGGGGGGTATACCGCATGCTGAGTCCGCACGGGTTTTCCCGTGCGGCCGTCGTCGGCGCCGGCCTGATGGGTCGGCGGATCGCCGGCGTTCTGGCGTCGGCGGGCCTGGATGTCGTCGTCACCGACACCAATGCCGAAATCCTTGACGCTGCGGCCATGGAGGCTTCCGGGGTGGCGGGCGCCGGACGGGGTTCGGTCACGGCCGTTGCGGACCTGGCAGCCGCGGTACAGCACGCCGACCTCGTTATTGAGGCCATCGTCGAAAACCTGCCGATTAAGCAAGAACTCTTCGAGCGACTGGCCGCGCTGGCGCCCGGGGCGGTGCTGGCTACCAACACGTCGGTGCTTCCGATTGGCGGCGTCGGTGAGCGGGTCGACGACGGCAGTCGCGTGATCGGGACACACTTTTGGAACCCGCCGGATCTCATCCCGGTCGTCGAGGTGATACCCAGCACGCGAACCGCGCCGGAGACCACAGAGCGCGTCGTGGCCCTGTTGACCGATGCCGGCAAGCTCCCGGTGCGCGTCGGGCGCGATGTCCCGGGCTTTATCGGCAACCGCCTGCAGCATGCGTTGTGGCGCGAGGCGATGGCGCTGGTAGCCGAAGGAGTATGCGACGCGAAGACCGTAGACCTAGTGGTACGCAACACAATTGGGCTGCGACTGGGTACTCTTGGCCCGCTGGAAAACGCCGACTACATCGGCTTGGACCTCACCCTGGCCATTCACGACGCGGTAGTGCCCAGCCTCAACCACGATCCGCACCCCAGCCCGCTGCTGCGTGAACTGGTCGCAGACGGACAACTCGGTGCGCGCACCGGTCGCGGCTTCCTCGACTGGCCCGCGGGGGCCCGCGAGGCCACCGCCGCGCGACTTGCCGAGCACATCGCCGCGCAGCTGGACAGCAGAAAGGAGACATAGCCATGAGTTTCACTTGGCCACTCGGTAAAGCCGAGTCGCAGCTGGAGTTCTACGACCTATCGCACCCCTGGGGGCTTGGTGTGCCCGCCTGGCCGTACTTCGAAGACGTCAAGATCGAGCGGCTGCACGGCATGGCCAAAAGCCGGGTGCTCACCCAAAAGATCACCACCGTAATGCATTCCGGCACTCACATCGACGCGCCCGCGCACGTAGTCGAAGGCACGCCGTTCCTGGAGGAGATCCCGCTGAGTGCCTTCTTCGGCACCGGCGTCGTCGTCTCCATCCCGAAGAACAAGTGGGAGGTCGTCACCCCCGAGGACCTCGAAAAGGCCGCACCGGAGATCCGGCCCGGCGACATCGTCATCGTCAACACCGGCTGGCACCACAAGTATGCCGACAGCGCCGAGTACTACGCCTACTCGCCGGGCTTCTACAAGGAAGCCGGCGAATGGTTTGCGGCCAAAGGGGTTAAAGCCGTCGGCACCGACACCCAGGCCCTGGACCACCCGCTGGCCACTGCCATCGCCCCGCACGGTCCCGCGGAAGCGCAGGGCGGCCTGTTGCCTTGGGCGGTACGCGAATACGAAGAACAGACCGGGCGCAGGGTGCTCGACGACTTCCCCGAGTGGGAGCCCTGCCACCGGGCCATTCTCTCCAAGGGCATCTACGGGTTTGAAAACGTCGGCGGCGATCTGGACAAGGTGACCGGCAAGCGCGTCACCTTCGCCGCGTTCCCGTGGCGCTGGGTCGGCGGCGACGGCTGCATCGTGCGGCTGGTGGCGATCGTCGATCCAGCCGGCACCTACCGAATCGAGACGGGAAAGGCGGCCTGACCATGAACGTGACTCGCGCGGACGAAGCCCCACCGTACGTGGCGCCGGGGCACCAAGGCGTGTGCACGAAGCGACTTCAGGGGCTCGAAGCGGGGTATACGGATCGATTCTGGGTCGGCGTATCGTGTTACAACCCAGGCGGATTCGTGGAGAAGGCGCCAACCGGCGAGGAAACCGTGTACGTCGTCCTCGACGGTGAGCTGGTCGTTACCATTGACGGGGGCGAGACGGTGTTGGGCCGGCTGGACAGCTTGCACCTCGCCAAAGGTGAGGTGCGGTCCGTACGTAACCGCTCGAATCAAGAGGCGCTGTTGATGGTCAGCGTCGCACACCCGCAGGTGCGCTGGCTATGAGCGTCATCGTCACCGTCGCCCCAACCGGGCCCATTGCCACCAAGGCGGACAACCCGGCGCTGCCCACGACTCCAGAGGAAATCACGGCCGCCGTTGAACAGGCCTATGACGCCGGCGCCTCCGTGGCGCACATCCACTTGCGGGACGAAAATGAAAGGCCCACAGCGGATCTCGGTGTAGCACGGCGGGCCATGGATCTCATTAGCGAACGATGCCCAATCCTGGTGCAAATGTCCACCGGCGTGGGCCTGACGGTGCCGTTCGAGGAGCGCGAGAAACTGGTCGAGCTAAGGCCGCGGATGGCCACCCTCAACCCGTGCTCAATGAGCTTCGGGGCCGGTGAGTTTCGCAACCCGCCGGATGCCGTCCGGCGGCTGGCGGCGCGGATGCGCGAACTGGACATCAAACCGGAACTCGAGATTTACGACACCGGACATCTGGATGCGTGCCTGCGGCTGTGGGAGGAAGGTCTGCTGGCCGAACCATTGCAGTTCAGCATCGTGCTCGGTGTGCGGGGTGGAATGGCCGCCACCGCCGACAATCTGCTCACGATGGTGCGCCGGCTGCCGCCTGGCGCGGTGTGGCAAGTCATTGCGATCGGGCGGGCCAACCTGGAGCTGACTGCGATGGGGCTTGCCCTGGGCGGCAATGCGCGCGTGGGGCTCGAGGACACCTTGTACCTGCGCAAGGGCGAGCTGGCGCCGAGCAATCTGGCCCTTGTGCAGCGCACGATGCGCCTTGCCGAAGCCTTGGACTTGCCTGTCGCGTCTGTTGAGGAAGCCGAGGCGCTGCTGTGCTTGCCCGGCCGATCATGAGAGGAGCTCAGCGGTGAGCATCAACCCCGAAGACCGCAGTGGCGGCGTCCAAGTCATTGCCCGCGCGGCCGAGCTGTTGCGGGTGCTGCAGGCACACCCCGGTGGACTTAGCCAGTCCGAGATCGGAGAGCGGGTGGGGATGGCTCGCTCAACGGTGAGCCGCATTCTCAATGCACTGGAGGACGAGGGCTTGGTGGCCTCGCGCGGGTCCCGCGGGCCCTACCGGCTTGGCCCGGAGATCGCGCGCATGGCTGCTACGGTTCGCCTCGGCGTCGTGACCGACATGCACCCCTTCTTGACCCAGCTGTCGCGTGAGCTGGAGGAAACCGTGGACCTGTCGATTCTGGACGGGGATCGGGCCGACTTCATCGACCAGGTGGTTCCGCCGCGCCGTCTGCGGGCCATGAGCGCGGTGGGCGAGTCGTTCCCGCTGTACTGCTGCGCCAACGGCAAGGCGATGTTGGCGGCGCTGCCGCCCGATCGCCTGGCGCAGGCGCTGCCCGGCCGGCTGGTGCCGTTGACCGCAAACACCGTCGCGAGCATCGCGGAGTTGCGTGAGGAGCTCGATCGCATTCGGGTGGAAGGCGTCGCCTATGACCGGGAGGAGCAAACCGAGGGCATCTGTGCGGTGGGTGCGGTGCTGCAAGGGGTGGGTTCGCAGTTGGTCGCCATCAGCGTGCCGGTTCCGGCGCAGCGGTTCTACGGCCACGAGGGGGAGTTGGCGCAGGCGCTGCTGGCGTGGGTCGACAAGGTGAACGCTTGGTTTGGAACGACGGAGGTTTAAGATGGCAGAATCGTTGCGTGACAAGCTAGTTGGAGCCTGGGAGCTGGTGTCCTACGTGGAGCGGGACAGTGCTGACGGCCCGGTGCGATACCCGCACGGTAAAGATGCGCAAGGTTTGATCATGTACACCTCCGACGGCTACATGTCGGCGCAGATCCAGTCATCGGGCCGGCCGGACTACGACCGGCCGGTGGCCAGCGGCGGGACCCCCGAGCAGGCCGCGGCCGCTGCGCTGGGATACCTCGCCTACAGCGGGCGGTACTTCGTGGACGAGGCTTCCGGTGATATCCGGCATGAGGCCAAGCTTTCGCTGGTACCGAATTACCTGGGCCAGTTCCATCTGCGGCACAGCGACCTCGACGGGGATCGCCTGACGCTGTCGTCGGAGTTGACGCTGCCCGACGGGCGGACGGTGTACTCGTCGCTGCTGTGGGCCCGGGGTTCGGGGGCTGGCCCGCAGGTCGCGTAGTGGGGTAGGGGTGCCGCTGCGGTAGGCTGTCGACCTGCCGCCGGTGGTTTCGGTGGCACCGGGCTGTGGCGCAGTTTGGTAGCGCACTTGACTGGGGGTCAAGTGGTCGCAGGTTCAAATCCTGTCAGCCCGACCAGAGTTGCCACCCTCTGTCGGTACCTACCGACGAAGCCGTTCAGCCCCCGACGGACGCGCCGGCAGGCCAATTATGCCCCCGCGTAGGCACAGAAACCCTGCTTGCCCCGACAACCTCACAAATGACCGTGTATGTGGGGGTTCTCGTGGGCACCGCAGCGGGGACGCTCTCGGCGGGCCCCTATCAGTTTGGTCCGCCACGCGGCCCTACCTTCGAAGTCGCCACGGTGGTGGCCATTGAGACAGATTCGGCTGGGAGCACCGCGAACGGACGGATGACATCTCCATAGCCATTGCGATAGCCGAGCTGGCAGCCAGTGGTGCCGATCTACGTCAGGGTGTTGACGACGGTCCAATTTAGGCCAGTAGCGACGGGGTGGTTTCCAGCGATCGATGCAACACCTGTTAAGTCTGTGGAGGTCGTGTTGTCACCGTCTCGCCGCGTCAAGAAGGGGCCCGGCCGTCGGCCGCAGTCGCCCAAACGCCAGCAGTTTCTGAAGCTGCTCGCCCAGGGGTGGACAGCGGCGGCCGCGCGCCGGGAGGTCGGTATCAGCCGTGCCCGCACGGTCGGCGAGTCGGGCGCGTCATGTCCTACGGGGTGTCCACGTCCACGTCCGCCACATCAGCCGCCACGCGCGGCCTGGGCGACGCATTGGTTCTGACTATGGACGGGTAACCAGGGGAATGCATTAATTGAGAGATTCTCGTATCATGTTGCGGGAAGGAATTGAGAGATTCTCGTAGCATGTTGCAGAAGAACGAGGAGGTGAAGTGCCGATGTCGATTACACGGGGCCATTACGACCGCGACGGTGTGGATGCCACCCGGCGGTCCATCCTTGCTTCTCGCAACCGGTTCTGGCGTACGTCCGACATGGACATGGCGCCGTCGACTACACAGCGGTTGCTGGCCGAACTGGTGGCACAGGGGGAATTGCGCCACATCCGTAAGGGGCTGTACTGGCGCGGCATCAAAACACCGCTGGGTATGGCGCTACCGACGCCTGACGCATTGGCTACCGAACTTGTCGGGCGAAACGGCATCGGCCCAGCGGGGCTCTCGGCAGCGAACGCGTTGCGGCTGTCCACCCAGATTCCCCGCCGCGCTGAGTATGCCGTGGTGGGCCGCCCGCCGACCGGCGGTCCAACGGTGCATTTCGTGGACCGTTCGGCTCGCCGCGGTCGCGCTGAGCGAGCGCTGAACCCGACCGAGGTGGCGGCGTTGGAGGTGCTCGATGGGTGGGACAGGGTGATCGAGACTGGCCCTGGCGAGGCGATGGAGCGGCTAACGGGGCTCATCACCTCGGGCGTCATCGACCCCGACCGCCTCGCTGGCGCCAGTGGCACTGAATCCGGTTCCGCGCGTGCACGGCTGCGCCACCTGCTGCACCGCGCGGGGCGTGCGGATCTCGCTGACAAGATGTCGGCCGCCGACCCGCGAGTTGAAGCCAAGGCCCTGGCCGGTCTGATCGTTGCTTAAACGTGGCACTTTGGCGTGAGGACGATCCAGAGATTTTCGCGGCCACGATCGTTGCCGCTGCTGAACAGCTCGGCGTGCAGCCCCTCGCAGTAGAGAAGGATTACTGGATCTGCGAGGTGCTGCGCGCGATCGTTACCGCTCACCGCGAGGAGATCGTATTCAAGGGCGGTACGAGCCTGGAGAAGCTGCGAATTATTCAGCGCTTCTCCGAGGATCTCGATCTCCTCGTTCTAGGACGCCGCTGATGTAATGGCCCCTGGTGGGTTGGCGTCGACGGCGTCCGAATTCTGACCCGTGACGGCATCTGAAAATTGACCCCTTGGATGGTCGGTCGGTGGTGGGGTCAGGCAATCGCCCAGCCCGCGGCTCCGTGGTGTAGGCCCAGGGCGGCCAGTCGGGCGAGGTTGATGGCGCCGGCTCGGGCCAGGATGTCGGTCAGGATGCGTTTGTGTCCGCGGCAGCGGGCTCTTCGGCCACCCCAGGGGCGGTGGGTGAAGTGGCTGATCTTGCGTTCCACCACCGGCCGATAGGTCCGGTAGTCCTGCTGCCAGGCCGGATCTCGTTGGCGCGCTTTGGCGTGCTGCAGCGCGGCGTCCCGCGGGTGAATGCTGATCACGCGCCCCCGACGGGACTTCGTGCACTCCGCCCGCAACGGACACGACTGACACAGCACACCGAAGCGCGCCACGGGGTGACGCACACCAGCGCGGATGCTCACGGTGTGATCAGCCGGGCAGGTGACGGTGCGGCCGGCCAGATCAATCCTGAACTGGTCTTTGGAATAGCCGTTGGCGTTGCGCACCGGAGGCACTTTGGCGCGCATGTCATGACCCCGCTGGGTCTGCTCATCCAGCGTAGCCCCGCCGGCGTAGGCCGAATCCCCATACACCTCAAACCCTTTGGACCCCGAACCATTCTGTGAGTCGCTACCGTCGTCATCGTCATCGTCCGATTCGGCATCGGCAGGTGCGCCCGCGACGGGTTCGTTCAGCAGCTCGTCGATGACCTCGCGATCGGCGGTGTTGGCCGCGGTGATGGCCACATTGGTGATCAGCTCCTCATCCGGATCCACACTGAGGTGACTTTTGTAACCGTCGAAGGTACGGGCCCGTGACTTGTGCCCGTGGCGGGCCTCGACATCGACGGTGGAGATCAGCCGATCCCGGGCCACCCGCCGGGCGATACGAAACACCCCATCCTCGCCGGCCTCGACGTCTTGGCCGGCCACCAACCCCAGCAGCTGGGCGGCTTCGGCGAGCGGCCCGTCCAACTCGCGGCCATCCAGCACCTCCAACGCCGCCTGGGCATCGCGGGCCAGCGCATCCACCAGCGACTCTCGGGCTTTCGGGTCGTCCCAGTCGCACGGCGGCTTACCCAGGCTGGCGTAGTCATCGTCGCGGGTCAGCACCTGCCGCACCGCACCCGCCAACGCAGGATCGGCCCGGTCAGCCACGGACAGTACTTTGCGGATCGCGGCCCGCAACTGGATCACCGTGTCCTGAGTGGCCACCGCATCAAACAACGGGGTGGAATCCAACACCCGCCGCCGTCCCCGTAACAACCCGGCCGCTTGGGCGGTGGTATTGACGTCATCGAACAACCGCCGCGGCCGATCGGACTTCCGCAGCCGGTTGCGCATCCCAACGAGCACCGTGGGGTGAAAAGCCTCCGCCCCCACTGTCAACCCGGCAGCGGCCTTCCAACGCAAGTCGAAAGCCAGCCGGTCACACGCTTCCCGATCCGACAAGCCCTCGTAGGCCTGCAACAGCATCACCGTGGCCACCACGCGCGCCGGCACAGTCGGGCGGCCCCGCGTCGAGGCCTTGAACAAGTCGGCGAAATAGTCATCGCCGAACAGCGCGCCGCCGTGCTCGGCCAACAGCCGATAGATGCTGCCCTCGGGCAACTGATCACCCACCAGAAGCATCGCGTCATCGAACCGGCCCTGCCGATTCTCACATCCCAACGCCACCCACCGATCCTCATGGCACACCCGCGCCAAACCCGGTCAGGCACGCCGAAACCCGGGCCACTAAATCAGCAGCGTCCTAGGCGACTACGCCAACGTTCGTGCCGCCAAGCGGGCAATGAAGACGATGCTGGATACGGCGGCGTCGGCGATTGGCGTGGAGTACCGCGACCGGAAGTCGGCCGGCGACTTGGGAACTGCCACGCAAGAGGCTTGGCTGGGCCTACCTCTCACCCAAAGCGACCAGTCAGGCGGACTTGCTGATCCTAAATCGGTTCTCGTCGAACTGGGCCAGACCGGCGGACCAAAACCGGCGCTGCAAGCGCAGGTCGAATCGCTTTTGTACCGGGAGCTGAGGGCGACGGACCTCGTTGGTGGTCAGTGGGACGACCTGCGGCCGTTCGACGTGACGATCCTGCACCCAGGACGCACACTCATCGAAAAGCTGTTGCGGGTCAACAACTTCGTCGTGGACCCAACCAAACGCACCACCTTGCACGGGCTGCCTCGTATCGGGCGCCAGTTCTACGACATCTGGGCGCTGTTGGGGGATGCCTCTGTCACGACGCTGCTCGCCGACACGGTAATGGTTAGCGACATCCTCACCAGCGTATTCGAGGTGTCGCAGGCTTTCGGCGGCGATCATCCGATACCCGATGGAGGCTTCGCGGCCTCCGAAGCGTTCAATCCAAGCGGCGAGTTCGCGAAAGACCTTCGCCGGGAGCACAACACCGCAATGGATACGTTCCATTACGGCAGCGAACGGCCAACATTCGATGAGGTGCTGGAGCGAGTTCATTCGTGCTCGAAGCTCCTTGACCCCGAACGGGATTGACACGTTTGCTGCGTCGACAACACCAAGGAATGGACCACGGCCAACGTCGCGCTGGTTGGGACCACGTTGGGACCACACGTCATGCGCGTTGCTGAACGACCTGCGCGTCTGTGCACGGTACGCACTGCTTTAAAGTCGCGAAAACTGTGTGCGAACTGCGCAAACAAGCTGCCGCTACTTCCTGGGGGTCAAGTGGTCGCAGGTTCAAATCCTGTCAGCCCGACCAGAGTTCTTGCAGTTCAGCGTTCAGCGGTGGTTTCGGGGAGATCCGAGACCGCCTCAATTGCGCACGGCACGTCGCCCACCGCCTCCACAATCCACCTGCCCGCCCGGTAGCCCAGCGCTGCTGGTGGTGCTGGGAGGGTTCGAAGAAATCGGCGCCGACGAGGGTTCGCTCATCCCAGCGAATTCGGACCTCGCGCACCAGCGCCTCGCGGCTGACGCAGGGTGCTGGCTTTAAGCCGCGAGGCGCACATCGCCCGAATCGGGGCCGGATCTTGCCGCTGAGGTGGGCGGTGAACTGTGGCCAGGTCGACGACGATTGGGGCGGGCTTCGACGGGCTCAGCGGACAACGGTCGTGGATGGAACAGCTAGAGCCTTGGGAACACCGTGGACCGGGCGCCGTTGACGGTCATGGCTACCCACCGCTTGAATATCGCTTCCGTCGTCACGAAGCTGCGGATGATTTGGCCTTGGGCGTTGGTTTCGATCTGGTAGATGTCGTTGCCGACCTTCTGGAAATAACTTTGGGCGAGCCCCTCGCCGCGCGCAAAGACATGCAACTGCGATCCCAAAAGGCTTCTCAGAGTTTGCTGGTCAACCCCCCAGACATTTCTAAGCCACTGGGCGTCGTTGGAGATATTAAGAACCGCCTCTCGCCCATAGAGGCCCGGGAAACGCCCCCCGAATTGGACGAGTTCTTGTCCGTTGGTATAGAGCTCCGCCCCGTCCTGGGCAATGAGCTTGACACCGTTGGTTACTATTTGCTTCGTCTGCATCGCTAGCTTCGCTAAGCGCGCCGTCTGGACCGCCCCGTCTGCCTGTTGGCCTGCAATTCTGGCAAGGCTCTCAACTGCCGTTTCGAATGCCTTAAATCCAGCACCGAACAGGCGGCCTAACAATTCTCCTCCGATATCCGCCGCCGGGGCCGCCGCCGCCGCATTACTGAGCGCCGCCGCCCCAAATGCTCCGGCGTGATCACCGACCATCAACCGCAGCAAGTTGGCGGCCTCAGCCTTGACATAGGATGCCGCGCCGCCGGTCAGGGCTTGTACGAACTGGTCGTGAAATGCCACAGCTTTGGCGCTGAGCGCCTGGAATTGCTGCGCATGGCCGCCGAACAGCGCCGCGATCGCCGTGGATACCTCATCTTGGGCGGCGGCCACCACGCTTGTGGTCGGGGCTGCCGCCGCTGCATTGGCCACGCTGATCGTCGAACCGAGATTCGCCAAGTCCGACGCCGCAGCCATCACAGCCTCCGGCGCTACGGTCACATACCACACCCGACACCTCCACCAGCTCAGTTACATCGAGAGATGTCGCTTCCCGAATCGGCGACATGGCGATAGTAGCCACACGTGGCGGCGAGTGCAGGAGGAATCGCCCCGGTGGAATCCGAACGCGATGCGGGTTAGCAGCCGGATCTTGGTGTTGGTGGATTCGATCAGTCCTTGCGATAGGCCATGGTCGAGGGCGGCGTCGATGGCCTTGCGATGTCGCACGATGCGGCTGGCCAGCTCGACGAACACCGGGATGCGGCTGCGCCGCGCCCAGGAGATCCACCGATCCAGGGCCTGCTTGCCTTCCTCGCCTTTGACCGAAAACACATGGCGTAGTCCCTCTTTGAGCAGATAAGCGCGATAGAGCCGGGGATCGGTTTTGGCGATCCAGGCCAGCTTGGCGCTCTGGCGCTCGGTGAGGTCTTCGGGGTTCTTCCACAGCGCATAGCGCGCACCCTTAAGCCGGCGGGCCCGTTCATGACCTGGACGTGGCGCGGTGTTGTTGCCGGGACGGCCACGACCCCACTTGGGCTCGCTGCGCGCGATCGCCCGCGCATCGTTCCAGGCCCGGCGCCGCTCGGCATCGAGTGCCTCGGTGGCCCAGGCCACCACATGAAACGGATCGGCGCAGCGGATCGCGGTCGGGCAACGCTCGGTGACCACATCGGTGATCCAGTCCGCCGCGTCGGCGGACACATGGGTGATCTGGGCGGCCCGCTCGGGGCCCAGGGCATCGAAAAACCGGCGCAAGGTGGCGGTGTCACGCCCTGGGGCGGCCCACACCAGTCGGCCGCTGTCGTGGTCGACCACCACCGTGAGGTACTTGTGGTGGCGCTTATAAGAGATCTCATCGATGCCGATCCGGCGCAGGCCGCTGAATCGATCGATCCTTTTCTCGGTGTCGTTCCACACCCTGGCCACGATCGCTCCCACCGTGCGCCAGGCGACCCGCATCAACTCACACACCGCGGTTTTCGAACACGCCACCGCCAGCCACGCCACCGTGTCATCGAACGCGTAGGTGTGCCCGGCACGGTGACGCGCCCACGGCACCGCCACCACCGTCGGTCCATGGGTGGGGCAGTTCACCCGCGGCGCATCGGCCTCCAGCACCACCTGCATCGTGCCCCAGTCCAGGCCCCGCCACCGACGCCGGCCCTCACCCCGGTCATACCAGGGCGCCTTGCGTCCACAGCGGCCACAACGCCGCCACACACCACTTCGCGGCCGCACCCGAGCCACCACCACCGCATCGCCGTCAGCGTCTTTTGCCCCACACTCCTCGAACTCGATGTCTTCGATCACGGTGCGCTGGTCGACACCCAGCAGCGCACGCCATAGCCTCACATTGCGCACGTCGTTGTCAGCTCCTTTGGTTCCTGACCCTTGACAAGCCAGAAACCTTAAGCCACAACGACGTGCGCCCCGTTACATCAGTAGCCGACCCACGGAAGAATCAGAAGAGCCGCTAATAAGCCGGAATCGATGGAAATCATCGGGTTCCCGATAGATTCCATTGGAAGCGAATCCCGTTGTGGCACGGGAAGAGCCAGTCTTTCTCTGGATTGTGATGATCAGACGAGCCTTCGACACCAGCTGAAACTGGTCGACGCGCCTATTCCGATGTCTTGAGACACCCTATTCGCATGTCCTGAAACGGGGTTGCGTTCTCGCCATGCGGATGAGCTTCTGTGCCTCGTGGTAGCGCAGCTCGTCAAGGATCGCCGACGACCACAATGGTCGGTAGAGGCCTTCGATCGCCAACGACAGTAGAAAATCGCGCTGCAGGCTCGGCCACAATACCGAGGTGTCCAACAGGGCAGCGAACATTCGTGGCCGTGCTCAGCGGGTTGAGGACTTGGCCCGTCGCCTCTGGGCCGCGACTCGGCGGGCTTCGCGAAGTTGCTGGCGAATCGCCTCGAGATCGCCCTCGGTGTCGACATCGACGGCGGTGGCAGCCAACGCCTCGTACTGACGATTCCGGCGCTGATCCCGATAAGCCAGAACATCATCGAGAAGCAACCGATGACGATTGCCGATCCGTTCGGCCGGCAACACACCGTCGGTGATCAGGCGAACCACCGTCGGCCGGCTGACTCCGAGCAGATCAGCCGCCTCTTGCGTGGTCAGCTTCATCGCTTGTGGCGCAATGGTCACAGCCTTGCCGGCATACAGCGCGGCCACCACCTTCCTCAGTGCCTGGTGCACGGTCGGCGGCAGTTCGATGCGGTCGTGTTCCTCCACGCCAACGAGGGCATAACTTGGAGAAGCGGCCGACCCGCGACGACGCTCATGGGCGGCGAGGAATCCAACGACGAGACCAAGCTCCTCGCGTTCTTCTGGGACGAAAGTTGCCGCCTCCACCGTTTCTACGCTCACCACAAACCTCTATCTAAACGAAACGAAACTATTTTCGATATGTTCGAATAACAGCAACGGTATCGACAGAATCGCCTGCAGGATGTACACCTCGTCGTCAGACGATGTCGCAACACGCGCGACAGCGGCTCGACTGCGGTGTCGATCTATGGACCCTTACCGGTCGGCCAAGGTGGCAGCGATGTCTTTGGTCAACAGGTAGAGATTCAGGTTTGCGACGTCGTCGGCATCGAACGGTTCGAATCCGAACCGTTGCCACCAGCGGAACGCGTCAGGGTTGAGTGCGGTGACGACAACTGCCCGGCAGGCCGCTTTGATGTTCAGCTCGGCGGCAGTGGCCAGGATATGTTTGACCATCTCAGGGCCAAGGCCAAGTGCGGCTACACGAGCGTCGGTGGCCAGTCGGCCGATCAGCAGCGCGGGAACCTGCCATGGCGCGCCCTTGCGCAACGGTTTGGGGCTGGCGGACCAATCGACGGAAGTCATCGACAATGTGGCGTAGCACGCGACGCTGTGGCTGGCGTCGGCAATCACCCACACCGCGGCGGTGTTGGCGCGGCGATTCTGGCCTGCATAGCGATGCAACCAGTCGTCTAAAGTTGTTTCGCCAGGGGCGAATTCGTCGCGGTGGTGTTTGTCGGGGTCAAGCAGAGTCGGGTGGAATCGCACCTTAGTCGAGCCAGCTGAACTTCGCCGGCCGCTGCAACGCCGCCGCGAGCCGCTCGTTCACCTGCGCTGGACGGTTGAGTGCTTCAGCAAAGGCAGTCGCGGCTTCGGGGGAGAGGTGGATGCTTTGCCGTTCGGCAAGCGCATCGTCGGCAGCGCGGTTGGCGGCCTGCAGAACGAACGCTGTGACGCCCAGGTGCGCCTCGCTGGCTGCCTCCTCCAATCGCCGTTTGGTGGCGGCGTCGACGCGCAGCTGCAGCCGGTCATCCTTCATCGAAGTCATGTACTTACAACGGCAGTACATAGAACCTATCGTCAAGGCCGCAAGCAGTCACGTTGGGGACAATGCCGAGACGCTTGGTGGGAGTCCGCACGTATCCAGCACGCCCGCACCGGGTAGGACTACGAGCGTGATGAACAAGCAAGAGCTGGCTCGGGATCTTGGCCACCCCGACGCCCAGAAGCTGCTTTCCGGCTCCATGGCAAGGCTCGCCTACAACGGACATGATGGCTTCCCGCGGGTCATCCCCGTCGGGTTCTACTGGACCGGCGAACGCATCGTTGTCTCCACGGCACCGACCTCCCCGAAAGCCCGCGCGCTTTCGTCCCGTCCGCAAGTGGCATTGACGATCGATACCGGCTCCACACCCGAAGAGGCGAAGGCGCTCTTGGTGCGTGGCCTCGCCACACTGGAAACCGTCGATGGCGTCACCGATGAGTACCTCGCGGCAGCGAGGAGTTCGATGGACGGCCCCCAACTCGCCGAGTTCGAGCGCACCGTGCGGTCGACGTATAAGCAGATGGTGCGCATCTCGATCGAGCCGGTTTGGGCGCGGTTTTATGACTTTGGAGCTGGCCGATTACCCGCTTATCTTGCGAATCTCGTCAACGATGGTTGGCCAACCTCAGACCGTGACGATCGTACATTTACGAACGTATTTTTCGTTTTTCATGTGCAAATAGCCCGGCTCACGGATGCTGGTGTCACTTAGTAACCGGCGTTTGCCGGTGCGGCTGAAGAGACGGGTGTTCATGAGGGCTACTTCATTAGGTCATGGGTTCGGAGCCAGGGTCGATGGAATTGCTCTGCATGAAATCGGCGACCGCGTGCTGTCCGACGTGATCTCGTTGCTTGAGGAATGGGGGCTGCTCGTGTTTCCGCGACAGGCTTTGGACGATCGCGATCTGCATGCATTCGCCACCCGGATCGGAAGTCTGGAGGAATCGTCCAGAAAAGTCTGTCTCTCACCGCAATTCCCGGCGATCGGGAACCTTTCGAATCTGCGGGACGACGACGGCGAGCGCATCGGGTTCGCCAGTACCACAACGGACTTCTGGCACTCCGACCAGCAACATCGAGAGAATCCGGCGACACTGGCCTTCCTGTACTGTCTGGTCCCGTCCCCGGCAGGCGGGGCGACAAGTTTCGTATCCACCGACGTCGACAGAACAGGGCTTGATTCTGATCTGATTGATCGGCTGGCAGCGTTACGCGTTGTGTATGAGCCCGCGCCCGACCATGACAACATTCCCGCGACCCAAGTCTCTCAGCCGGCGCTTCTGAAAAGCCCTACCTCCCAAAGACGTTTTGCGTACGTCAGCGAGAACACCGTCGGATTCCTAGGGCTTGGGGAAGAAGGCTCCGCCACACTCAAGCGGCTGGTGCTCGATCATCTCCTCCACCCGAGTCGGGTCTATTCGCACGACTGGACCATGGGGGACTTGATCCTTTACGACAACGCTCAACTCATGCATCGCCGCGAGCCCTACGAAGGGCGCCGCTGGTTGAAAACGGCGAAAATCTTCGCGCCGAAGGACACGTTTGCTGTCCCCGCATGAAGGGTGTGCAATGACTGGCAACACCATCTCGACTCCGACTGGGACTGCTGCTGCTAAAGAGGCGCTGGCTCACGTGCGACGAACGGTGGCGGAGAGTGCGCGCGTCATGCGCGGCGAGGGTGCTCTGCGGGTGCCCGACCCCGATGTGGTCCGCGCGGGACGCGCCGGTGGCCTCCCATTCGACAGCATCACCACGGACTTGTACCGAGGCTGCCTCAGCCTGGCCCAAACGTGCTATGGAAGCTGTTTTGCCGCTAAAGCCGCGTACCAAAATGGGTTCGACTTCGCGGTACGCGTGGAGAACATCATCGACCGAAGCGTCTTGCTCGCGGACCTTAGCTATCTCGCTGCGACACAACGATTCCTGAGAAACGGCTGGAACAGCGATGCCTCATGGAATTGGCCGAAAGCTCTCCAGCTGGCCGAAATCATCCGGGAGACAGACCGGTTCGTAGTGTTCGTGACGAAGTGCTTCACACCGATTCGAAGCGAGGTAGCGCACGGCCTGGCCGGCGTCGGAGCGGAGCTGCGCGTCTCCGTCAGCGCATTCGACACACCGAACCAGTTGAGGCAGAGGTTTGATGCGCTGCTCGCATATCGCGCCGCCGGCGGAATCGCCATACCGGTCGTCATGACCACAGCCTTCGCCGACCACGAGCTGAACGACCGGCAAGACTCCATCGTGGACTGGGTCGCGCGGCACGACCTGCCTGGGGCAGAGAACAGCCTGCGCACTCCGACGCACCTGCCTGTCGCCGGGCTTTTGGACAAACGACACGTCCGGCCGCTTGACGAGAGCGGGGACCTGTGGGCGGGCCGTTTGTATGGCGACGTGCTCCCCGTGCCCACCACCGCCTCACTCCCGGCCGATTACCCCGGTTTGAAGTTCGGCCATCTGTCGGAAATCGACCGGGACTGGCTCGAGTCGTGGCGGCACGACCCCGTCCGCACGCACGAGGAAGTGATGTCCGACGTGCGGTTCGCTAAGCCCAAACAGGCTGGGGTGGCTATGAATTGGCGCGATATCCCCTCTTCTGAGGGGAGCACGTGTCGTTAAGGCGTTCGTCTAAGCACGCTGCACTCGCGCTGGGAACGCTCGCAGCGTTGACCGCCCATACCCTGACGATCGCTCCGACGTTCCTCATCCCGACGTGGACGAGCCACGGGATGGGGCTTGCCGCGGCGGGAGGGCTGGCAGGCGCTCCCGCTCTGGGCATGATGTTCGCCTTGGTTCCGTGGGGTTGGGTTATCGACGAGCACGGAGAACGGATCCCAAGCGTTTTAGGGTTCATCGTGGCAGCGTCCGCCTACGCCGTCGCCTCGTCTGTAGCCGAGTACCGCCAATTGTGGCTTCTCTTGTTTCTCGGGGGCGCTGCCGCAGCATCGGTGAACACGGCGACCGGTCGACTGGTCGCGGGGCATTTCCCTGCCTCGCAACGAGGAAAGGCCATGGGCGTGCGTCAAACAGCTCAACCCCTGGGCAATGCGCTAGCGGCGGTGCTGCTCCCGCCCCTCGCCGACTCGATCGGGCCAGGGCACGCACTGCTCGCGCCCGCGTTCATATGCGGCTGCGTTGGTTGCCTCTGTCTGTTATTCCCAGACCCAGTGCAGCAGCCCCCCGGACAAAGCTCCGTACACCCAAAAAATCCATACAAGGATGGTTCCAAGTATCTTCAGCGGATCCATTTGTCGGGCATGCTGCTCACCGTGCCCCAAGCGATCGTCTGGACGTTCATGTTCGCCTGGCTACGGTCCGACCAAGGCTGGGCGGCGGTGGACGCGGGTCTTCTTGTCGCAGCGACTCAGTTGCTGAGCGCTCTGGGTCGCGTGGTGGCGGGACGTTGGTCAGATGTGACCGGATCTAGAACAAGGCCCATCCGGCAGATCGCGATCTCGGTCACGGTATGCATGATCATCTTGGTCAGTGCCGAAGCGGCAGGTCTCAAACTTGCCATCCCGTGCGTCGTGGCGCTCGCGATCCTCAGTGTTGCCGACAACGGGCTGACGGTGACCGCGGTGGTGGAATACGCGGGGACACGCTTTAGTGGACGAGCGCTTGGGGTTCAAAGCATGGGGCAGCTGCTAATTGGCTCGCTCTCCGGCCCCGTGTTCGGCGCCGTGATCGCGGCAGCGGGTTATCCGACCATGTTCGGAATTGCGGCACTCGCGCCGGTAGCGGCCGTCCTCGCAATTCCTAGCCTCCCCGCGAACCGATCATGGAAGACTGAGCGTGGCGATCATCCCACGGAGTCGGTCTGCCCGGAGGAGAACAGCTAATGGACTTAGTGAGCCCGCCCCCACCCGCACCCGTGGATGATGGAGCGGCAGACCATCTTCCGGGCCGAGTCGTTCCCCGCCTGGCACTGGCGAGCACCGCGGGCGAGATGATCGCCATCGGCGCATTGGGGATAGGTCGCACCGTGATTTACGCCTATCCCAAAATCGGTCGCCCCGGCGCCGCTTCGCCCGAGGGCTGGGCGTCGATTCCCGGGGCGCGTGGTTGCACTCCCGAGTCGTGCGGCTTCCGCGATCACTACAGGGAACTTCTAAACGCCGGTGCTACACGTGTATTCGGGTTGTCCAGCCAAGGAAGCGATTACCAGCAAGAAGCGGTCGAAAGGCTGCAGCTGCCCTTCGAGATGCTCTCCGACCCGACGCTAAAGCTCGCCACAGAGCTCGGGCTGCCCACCTTCGAAGCCGGCGGGTCCACGCTCTACAAGCGACTGACACTAATCGTCCGTGGCGGGCTGATCGAGCACGCGTTCTACCCAGTCTTTCCGCCCGACGAGCATGCCCAGCAGGTGCTGGGATGGCTCAAAGCCAACCCGGACTAGCCGCGACACGCTGCGGAGCCCATACCGGCGATGAATGTTCCATCGTTGTCGAGTCAACCTTGATATATGCGCTCACTGATCATCACGCAGAACGCAACCCTCGACGGCTCAGTCGAGACCACACCTTGATCGCCGCGGGTGTGATCGATGAGTACCGTTTGTTCATCCACCCCGTCGTCCAGGGCGCTGGCCGCCGCCTGTTCCCCGACGGCCGAATGATCTCCGGGTTTAGCCCGGCTGCACCACCGATGACTTTCCCCGGCGGTGTCACATTGGTCAGCTGGAAAACCCCGACCGAATTGGCGCATCGCTGAGGGAGTTTCGGGGCTATCCCATTACCGTGCCGGAGGAATCTGGGTTGCGTTCTCGCTTACGTGAAAAGGCCCCGAGGTTGAGGTCGTGCCCTGTGTGCGTACACGTGTAGTGGACCGGGTCGCCGTCGTGGTCGTGGCCGTTTTCAACGGCGTCGATGATCCGGTCCAGGATGGAGCCGACGATCGGGGCGTTCTTGAACTGGTTCCCGCTGGTGCCGATCCCGACGTAGAACCCCGGCAGCGCCGTCTTGTCGTAGATCGGCGTCCAATCCTCGGCGACGTCGTAAACGCCGGCAATGCCGTTGGGTCGGTTCGGAACGGTCAACTCCGGAAAGCGCCGTGCGGCTCGGGTGATCTGAGCCTCGTACCGCTCGACGGTCGGGTTCAGATTGGCCGCATCGGGGTCGTCGATCCACTCGAGCGGATCGCACTCCGGCTCGGTGCCGCCGACCAGCATGTTGCCTCCCGATTCGGGCCGCGTATAGATGCCCAGGTCCAAGTCGCCGATCGCGGGGAACTCGGCGTCCGGCTCCCGCAGCGATGCAGGCGCCCGCACCTGGTGAACCTCCTGGCGCATTGGGGCGACCTTGATCCTGAAATCGCTTGTGGCGCCGACCATCTTGTTGATGGCGCTAGACCATGGCCCGGCCGCGTTCACGAGCACGGGTGCCTCGACCGGTTCGTGTCCATCGATCGTGACGCGCCACACGTCACCAACGCGATCTATCGACATGACCCGGCGGCGGAACGCGAAGCGCGCGCCCCGGTGCGCGGCCGCCGCTGCGAGGTTGGCAGCGGCCAAGCGTGGGTCGTCAACGTATCCGCCGTCGGGGTTGTACAGCGCCCCGAGGTCGCCATGCGGGTCTTCGAAGAACTCATCGGAATCGACCGGCTTGGGCGGGTAGAAGGAACCGGTATCAATGCCCTTCACGCGCTTCGCGAGCGTTTCGGCGTCCCACACCTCGTATGGGATACCTGCCCGGTCAAACAGTTCGATCATTCGTTGCCGTGGGATGAGCGGGACGTCGAGAAGAATCTTGCCGCATCGATGAAATCGCGCCATTCCGTTGGGGTCTCGGTAGCCTAGGTACTCTTCCCACTCCTCCCAGCGGAACTTCGACTCCCAGGAAGCCGCGACACCCTCCCACGTCGAGTAGCTGAACCGGATGAGGGCGCTGGACGCGCTTGTCGATCCCATGCCGGCGGCACCGGCCTTGTCGAGTACGAGCGCGTCGACTCCGCGCCGCGCCAGCTCCAGAGCCGTGGCGGAGCCGACGATTCCTGCGCCAACGATGACGGCGTCAGCCGTGGTGGTCATGGGATGGCTCCTTCGCACGGTTGAGGTGAAGCGGCGGCTTCCTCCAGAAGCACCCCGCTAGTCTCGAGTGCCAACGGTATCGAGATGGCGGGGCGGAATCCCACTACGTCAGCGAGGATCAAGATGGTGGGCCGATGCCGACACTCGCGAGCGCGGCGGCAGCATCAAACGCCTCAGGGAATCCGACGGGTCATGCCACGGGGGCCCAGACCGTTATCAGCTGCGTAGCGCGGTGGCGATAGCGAGCCAGTCGTCGGATGCCAATCGGCTTTCGTTCGCGGGGTCGTAACGCCTCAGCAGCGCGGAGACACTTAGATGCTCGCGAGGCTGGAAATCGTGCGCGGTCAGCATTTCGTTCAGGCCGGCCTCGGTGAAATCGCTGCGGTACGGTTCGCCGCGCCGGGCCACCATGCGGGCAACGCGGCTCGCGCTTTTCCATCGGGTGCGTGCAGCGACGACGCCGGCACAGATGTAGTCGACGACCAGACGGCTGCCGGGCGTACAGATCTGGGCGAGGTCGCTAAGCGTCGCGTCGATGGCGGCACGGGTGAGATACGGAGTGACCCCCAGCCAGATGACCAGGCTTGCCCCGGTCGGGTCGAACCCGCTATCGAGAAGCCGTTCGCGCAGTACGTCATATTCGAAATCGCATGGCACCCAGACCGTTTGGTGGCGACGGTGAGGCGGTAACAGCCGCTCGATCACTGGGCGCTTGCGGGCTTGGGTGGTTGGAGCGTCGACCTCGAAGACCCGCACCGGCGCGGTGGCACGCCGCAGGCTGGTGGTATCGAAGCCGGCGCCGAGCAGGACGAGTTGGTCCACGCCATCGCTGATGGCGGCTGCGCACGCATCGTCGGCGTAACGCACTCGAAGTGCGATGTGGGCGTGCAGTCCGCCCCACATACGGTCGGCTACGCGAAGTGCGACGTCGGCCGAACGCGGGTGGGCCAGGATGGCTCGCAACGCGGGGTGTTCGACGAAATGACGCGAGTAGGGGTCGTCGAGGAGGCGACGGGCCGGTGGTCGCAACGTTTCCGCGGCGCGTTGGGCGGCGTTGAGCTGGGCGGTCAAACTCGCCGTGCGGTCAAGACGCCGGTTGTCTACATCAACCGTCTCGCAACTCCCTGGTGCAGGAACCATCACGCCTTCGACGCTACGGAAAGCACCGGTTCATCTGTAAGGTCCAATTCTATGGCAGATTCGTGGACCAGTGGGCCCGGCGGAATCGACCTGCACCTCGATCTTCCACCTGGACGCGGTCGACGTTCGGCGCTGGAAGGCGCTCTGCGACAAGCTATCCGCGACGGGCGTCTCGCCCCGGGCGAATGGTTGCCGTCCTCGCGTGCGCTCGCCGCACAGCTCGGGCTCGCACGCGGAACCGTCGTCGAGGTCTATTCCCAACTGGCGGCCGAGGGATACCTGCGCACCCGGCCCGGCGCGGCGACCGAAGTGGCTCGCGGGCCGCACGTCCCGACAAGAGTCGCCGTAGAACCCGTCGCCGCGCCCGTCGTCGCCGATTTCCGCCTGGGTCGCCCCGACATCAGCATGTTCCCCCGCGCCGAATGGCTGCGCGCGCTGCGGCGAGCCCTGCAGACCACGGCGCACTCCGAGCTTGGTCCGGCAGACCCACGCGGATCTCCGCGCCTGCGCGCGTTACTCGCCAACTACCTGGGTCGGGTCCGCGGGGTTCTCACCACCAGCGAGCGCATCGTGATCTGCAGTGGGTTCACGCAGGGGTTGCGGTTGGTGTGTGACGCGCTGGCCACCGGCGGCGCCCGGTCGATCGCCCTTGAGAATCCCTGCCTTCCCGATCATCGCGCAATCGCGGACGCCAGCGGACTCGCCGTGGTTCCACTCGACGTCGATCGCAGCGGTGCCCGGCCGGAGGGATTCACCAAAGCTGCCGCCGCCGCTGTCCTGACCCCCGCGCACCAGGCCCCGCTGGGCGCGACGCTGGACCCCGCCAGGCGCACCGAGTTCGCGCGGATCGCCGCCACACGGGGCGTGTATCTGGTCGAAGACGACTACGACGGCGAGTTCCGTTACGACCGCCATCCCGTCGGCGCTTTGCAGGGACTCGCGCCCGAGCACGTCATCTACGCGGGCAGTGCCAGCAAGAGCCTGGCTCCCGGGCTCCGCCTGGGCTGGTTGGCGCTACCCAACGACCTAGTCGACGCGGTGATCGAAGCCAAACGCCGAGCCGACCGTGGCACCGATGTACTGGCGCAGTTGGCATTCGCGGAGTTGATCGAGTCGGGGGCTCTCGACCGACACATCCGACGGATGCGCCGCCGTTACGGGAATCGGCGCGACGCGCTCATCGCGACCCTCGGGCGCTACGCACCAGCGGTGTCGATCCATGGAATCGCCGCCGGGCTCCATGCCGTCGTCTCACTGCCCGAACATATTTCGGAGGCCGATGTGATTGCCGCAGCGCAGCAGCGCAAGGTCGCTCTCACCGGCTTAGCCCCCTTCTGGCATGGGACAGGTCAGCACACCGAGGGAATCGTCATCGGCTACGGGACACCGCTGGAACATGAATACGCCGCCGCACTGGCACATCTCGGTCAATTGATGAGCGCCGTGACAAAGAAATAGAGCCTCGCGTTGCTTGAATCACGTTGATTTTGCGTAGACATCGCGATGCGGGTGTTCACGAGCGGTGAACGCTGCGCGCCCGACGTTTTCCTTACCTGATAGACAGTCAGTTATGACGACGGTGACGGACATCGAATATCAGGCCGACGGCAAAACCATGGTCGGTCGGCTTGCCGTACCGGAGGGCGACGGCAAGCGTCCCGCGGTTCTCATTGCCCACGAGGGCCCAGGTCTGGACGAGCACCAACGCCTCCGAGCGGATCATCTTGCAGAGCTCGGCTACGTGGCGTTCGCACTCGACTATCAAGGCGGCGGGGTGGCGATGACTGACCGGGAAGCCATGATGGCCCGCCTTGACGAGCTTTGGCATGATCCGGAGCGCACCCGTGAGCTGGCCCGCGCGGGCCTGGACATACTGCTCGACCAGCCTCGTACGGAGCCAACGAAGGTCGCCGCCATCGGGTACTGCTTCGGCGGGTATCTGGTGTTGGAACTGGCCCGCGCCGGAACCAACCTCGCGGTGGTCGTCGGTTTCCATCCCCGGCTGGCCACGCCGCGTCCACTGGACGCGGCAAACATTACCGCCAAGGTTCTCGTCTGCATTGGTGCTGAGGATCCGCTGATCTCGGTCGGTGAGCGGATGATGTTTGAAGAGCAGATGCGCGCGGCCGGGGTGGACTGGCGGATGAACCTCTACGGCGGCGCCCAGCACAGTTTCACTCATCCAGACGTCGATAGCATCGGGGTCCCCGGGCTGCGGTTCGATCCAATCGCCAGCGAGCGGTCGTGGCGGGCCATGCTCGACCTGTTCGACGAGACGTTCCGATGAAGCTCGACTACTAGCGAAATCACTGGGCGCTAGGCGGGGCCTTGACGCCACTTGATGCTGCACCCGATCGACGGCCGCTGGTTGGGGTCAACCGGCCGCCCGGTAAGAACGGCGTCGACCGCGACCCGCACATCAGTGGCCGTCACCGGTAAGCCATTGCCGGGGCGGGAGTCGTCGAGTTGGCCTCGGTAGACGAGTCGGCGTTCACCGTCGAATACGAACGTGTCCGGTGTGCAGGCCGCGGAGAAGGCGCGGGCAACGTCCTGGGTCTCGTCGTAGAGGTACGGGAACGTCCAACCGTGACGGCGGGCCTCGGCGACCATCTGATCGGGTCCATCCTGCGGGTAGGTGACGACGTCATTGCTCGAGATGCCGACCATAGCGACGCCTCGGTCGCTCAGGTCTCGACCAAGCTGAGCGAGCCCGTCGGCGACATGTTGGACGTACGGGCAGTGGTTGCAGATGAAGGTGACGACCAGCGCGGGACCTGTCAGCTCGTCAAGGCCGATCGTGGCGCCGGTGGCCGGCTCGGGGAGCGCAAACGGCGGCGCTGGGGTGCCGAGGTCGAGCATTGCGGATTCGGTTGCCATGTCCGCCAGCGTACGTCTGGTGACGCGGAGCCTCGTCGACGCCAGCGGCTAACCGGTTGAGTCACCGCACTTTACGCAGGTCGGCAAGGGAGTTTCTCAGCCCACCGTCCGTCTCACAGTGCACCTCCTCGTGCGTGACGGAACAGCCTAATACTACGCCTGGTAGTAGATGCCAGGCCTACGGCGAATAGCCTCGCGACGCCGCTGCGGCGCCAGAACCGACGGCTACGCCGTGCTGTTCCGCTCGAGCCACTGGTGGAGCGCGTCCTCGAGCGCGGCCGCAGCGCCCACACCCGCACTGTCGGCGGCCTGTTCGAACCGCTCGACCAACTCCGTGGGGACTGAGGCATTTACCTTGGAGCGCGGCGGTTTTGGCTTCGGTAGCGGGCTGACGGGCACGTGTTGGGCGGCAGTCGCCTCCATGATTTCACGCAGTGCGGGTATCTCGTCGAGCAAGGGGGCGAGATCATCGCGCTCGACGCGCAGCACCTCGGCCGGCCCGATCGTCGTTACGGTCGCAGACCGCAATTTCCCACGGCGGAGCGCAGATTCGCCGATCACCTCGCCCGGCCCCAAAACAGCAATGCGGTCTTGACCGACGTACACTCCTACCTCGCCGCTGAGCAGGATGTAGCAAGCGTCCGACGGAGTCTGCTCGCGAATCAGCGGCCATGGCACGGAGTGTGAAGTGTGATGTGCAACCCGGACGAGACGCTCCAACTCATGATCCGTGAATTTGTCGAATGCGGTGAACCCGCGTAGCCGACGGGCGTCTTCCGCTTCATGTCCGTCTCCGTCGACCATGGTGGCCTCCTAATGAGCGATGTGACCCTGACAATGAGGAGCCTAACTCACCACCCACGATGGGTAGTGGCGACTTGTGCCACGGTGTCGCCGGAATGCCAAGAGGGGGATCGAGATTGAACACACGGGCGGTCGCGATCGTTTGCGACCATCTTGTTGAGCTGGGGACCAGGTGTTGGGCGAATTGCGACCAGATGGCTGCGGTCAACGGCCGCAGCGCACTTGACCGGTGGACAACCGGTCCAGCTTTTGTCAATTTATGACCTATGGACGTGACCTATCCCAACTCCGCGGTGAATTACAAACGCGCAGAGAATCATTCGGTATGTGATGACTGACCATAAGGTGTTTGTTCCGCCCGTAACTGGCTCAAACAGATCCCTTAGCCTGCTGGGTGCGACTAAGCTCGGAACGGATTCTCCACCCGTACGCCGGCGTAGTCCTCGCTGTCGCTTAGGTCCTCGGATAGGACGACATCACAACCGAGAGCGCGGCCGGCCTCGATGACTGCGGCGTCCCAGTACGAGATCCGGAAGCGTCGAGATGTCGTAAAGGCGGCCAGCATTAGCTCGGCTGTTGTTGGGGCGACGGAAAACCGCATAAACGACTCCACCAGGTCGACGGCCTGCTCGTGAGTAATCGGGTCCGGTCGGCTCACGCGCGTTGCCTGGACGTAGAACTCCTGAAGAACCTGAACAGACACCGCCAGGTCGCGGGCGGCCAGGATTTCGTTTGCGCACTTTGCCTTGTCCTGCTCTTCTGGGTCGCGTGAGATCGCATAAAGCAGGACGTTGGTGTCAATGAACCGCACGGTCGTGGACTTCGTCTCGGCTCAGACGCTCGCGTGCGCGAAACTGGCGTATTTCGTTCTGGATCCGCCGCTGCTTTGCCTCAAGCCGGGAGAATTCAGCCTCCCGCTCTGAAAGCGAATTCAGATATTCAGCAACGAGGGCGCTTACGGACTTGCCGAGCTCTGCAGCCCGAATCCTCGCTAGGCGGTAGATGTCGTCGGAAACAGAGACGGTGATGTTCTTCACAGTTTCACAGTATCACAGTTGTTGTGATAGCTGCTGTTCGTCGCGGTCCGGTTACGCCGCCAGCTCGCGTGCTGGTGGGCGGGGCAAGCGGGGAGTGGTCGTCGAGGAGGTTGCGGATTTTCGCGTCGGTGTCATCGGCCCGCTGCCCGTGTGTGACATCGGCCTAGCAAAGCTCGTTGGGTCGGGCGGCAGTGCAGCGTCGCGTACGCAGATCAGTGATCACGGCACTGTTGTGACGGGGCGACGGCTAGCTGAGCGCGCCGACCGGTCAGGTAGAGCATGAGAGCCGAATCGGTGACTTTGATGCTCTTTGCGGTCAGCCCGAGCGGTAGACCGACAAGGCTTCTGCGGCGTTGGATGCTGCCGCCACGGCTGAATGCCGAGACCTGCCGGGCATCGACCGGGTGGCCCGCAATTGCCATCGCGCGGATAGTGAAGACCAGGTCGGAACCGTCCAGTGCGGGGACAAGCTCGACGGTGAGCTTTCTGGTGGGCCCGGCGTTCAGGCGGATGAGTCCGTCGTGGGTTGTCACCGACAGCATCGCCGCATCCATACCGTTCGCCTCGGATAGGGCTTGCCGGATCGCGTTAAGGTTCATGGTGACTGTCGCATCGGTGTGTGAAGCGGTCGGCCCGCCGAATACTGATACGTCGTGCAGTACGGCTGATATGTCAACGCTGCCAAACTGACATAACGAGGCGTCTTTGGCCGCGATGGACACCGCTGAGATGCGGTCAGTCACCAGGTTGAACACCATTGGTGATGGGCCGATGTCGACGGTTAGCGCTGTGGTGTGCAGCGTGCGTCGCGCGCTGTCCATGATCATCGCGCGCACCTTGTCGCGGGCGAAAACCTCGGCGGCGCAAAATGCGACGCTCAACGCGAGCACTACGCTCACCGCCAGGATGCGTCTTATCCGCCCTTGGGCGGTCGGCTGCCATGGAGTGGCGGCTGCCGCTCGAACACTTTTCACGGGCGAGCTGTTTCGCATCGGTGGTACCGAAGGTGCTGTGTTAGAAACATTCGTTGATTTGGTGCTTTCTGCGATGTGAAGGCAGTCGGTTATCGGCGCTGATCCACTCCCACCCGGTTAGTTTCGCGGTTTCTTTGGCTATAGCGGTGTCAGAGGCCCCCAACCACTCTCGTCGGGCGCTGGCTGCATGTGGGTCAGCCGAATGGCGGATTTGACGGATGAAACCCTCTCCACCTGTCGAGCGAGGATAGTAGAACCTCGAATCGCGCAAGATATCCTGGCGAGCTGGCAGTGGTCAGCGAAAAGGCTTCATATCAAGATGTTTCATCGACCAACTGCGCCTCGCAGCGCGTTGTGCGGCGCAGTCGCTGACCATTGTTTTGGCATACCTGACGGACTGTGGCAGGTCAAGCCGCGCAAAACCGAGTTGCCAAGTCGGCGGCTGGCTAAGCTTCATGCGCACAGGGCTCGGATTGGCGGGAAGGGCGATGTGTCGCAACTGATCGTGGCTCCGGAGTGGTTGGTATCTGCCGCAGGGGACTTGCAGGAGATCGATTCGGCGCTGACAGCGGCGAACGCGGCGGCCGTCGTTCCGACCACTGGGCTCCTGGCCGCCGGTGCCGACGAGGTATCTGCGGCCGTGGCGACGCTATTTGCCGCGCACGGTCGGGAGTTTGAGGCGCTTAGCAGGCAGGCCGGCGCGTTCCACGCTCAGTTTGTGCAGGCGCTGAACTCGGGGGCTGGAGGCTATATCGCTGCGGAGGCCGCGGCTGCCTCGCCGTTGCAGACCCTTGAGCAGGGCCTGTTGGGTGTGATCAATGGGCCCACGCAGTTGTTGTTGGGGCGTCCGCTGATCGGCAACGGAACAGACGGCACGGCCGCGCGCCCGAATGGCGGGGCGGGTGGGCTCCTGTACGGCAAAGGCGGCACCGGCTATTCCCAGACGATGCCTGGGATGGTCGGCGGGTCCGGTGGTCCGGCGGGACTGATCGGCAATGGAGGTGCAGGGGGTGCAGGCGGCCCCAACGCAGCTGGTGGGCCCGGAGGCATCGGCGGCTGGTTGTATGGCAATAACGGGGCAGCTGGAATTGGTTCACCGGTAAACGTATCCGTCCCGCTGTACATGAACAGTAACTTTCCGGTGGTAAATGTCTCGATAAATGGCGGACCGAGTGTGCCCGTGCTGCTTGACACCGGAGCCGCTGGCCTTGTAGTCCCATTCTGGGATATCGGGTTACAGCACCTCGGCTTGCCCACCGGGTTTAATGTCATTCGTTACGGCAATGGGGTGGGCATTCTCTACGCCGATTTCAATACTACGGTGGATTTCGGAGGTGGAGCCGTCACTTCGCCGACCAGTGTTCAGGTCGGCATCCTGCCCTTTCCGACATCACTCCAGGGCCTAACGCTAATCGCAACAGGGCATGCGTTCGGTCCTAGCGGACACGGAATATTGGGTATCGGCCCGAATATCAACGCTAATGTGGGCGGGCACGCCAACGTTGTGACTACTGCGTTGCCGGGTCAACTCAATGAGGGTGAACTCATCAACGTTCCCCAGGGTTACCTACAGTTCGGTCCCAACACGGGCACTCCCATCACCTCCGTGACGGGAGCGCCGATCACCACCCTGGATGTACAGTTCGGCGGCTACGACCCCCTCGGACCCTACTATCCGGTTACCTCGATTGTTGATTCCGGTGGCAATCACGGCACTATCCCTGGGATTATCCTCGGGACCGGCCAGACCTCAGGAATTGTTCCTCCGGGAACAACTATTTCTATCTCCACGAATAACAATCAGACGCTGCTGTATTCGTATACGACGACCGCGACCGACAGCCCAGTTGTTACCGGAAACGTCCCGATGAATACCGGGCTTATGCCCTTCGCATTGGGGCCGGTGTATATCTCTAACAGCCCCAGCGGTGTCGGGGCGGTCGTATTCAATTACCCGCCGCCGTAAGGAATGACGAAGCGTCACCTACGACCGGGCAGCTTCATCACCGTGCGCACGATGGGCAACAACGACTTCTGCCAGAGCGTCGCCGGAATGCCAAAGGGCGGATCGAGATTGAACACGCGCGCGGTCGCGATCGTTTGCGATTCGGTGTACTTCAACAGGCCCTCGGGACCGTGTCTGCGGCCGACACCCGACAGGCCCATGCCGCCCATTGGGGCGCTGAGGCTGCCCCACGCGAACGCATAGCCCTCGTCGACGTTCACCGTCCCAGACCGCAACCGGGCCGCGATCTTCTGGCCCTCGGCGGCCGACCCCGCCCACACGCTGGCGTTGAGCCCGTAGTCGGTGTCGTTGGCCTTCTCAACGGCTTCATCCACATCGGCGACAGGGTAGATCGAGACGAGTGGCCCGAACGTCTCGTTGGCCGCGCACTCCATCTCCGGCGTGACGTCGGTGAGCACAGTTGGCTCGTAGAACAGCGGCCCGATGTCGGGTCGAGCTTTGCCGCCGGCAATCACCTTGGCGCCCTTGGCCGTTGCGTCATTCACGTGGCCCGACACCGTCTCCAGCTGAGCTGCCGAGATCAAGCTGCCCATGTCCACCGAGAAGTCGTACGCGGTGCCGAGCTTCATGTTCTGCACCGCGGCACCGAACTTGCTCGTGAACTCGTCGGCGATGTCCTTCTCCACGTAGATCCGCTCAATGGAGATGCACAGCTGGCCCGCGTTCGAGAAGCACGCGCGAGTGGCCGCCTTGGCGACCTTGTCGAGGTTGGCCCCCCGCGCGACGATCATCGCGTTCTTGCCTCCAAGCTCGGCCGAGAAACCGATGAGCCGACGGCCCGCGTGTTCCGCGAGCCGGCTCCCAGTTTCCGACGAGCCGGTGAACATCAGGTAGTCGCAATTGTCGGTGATTGCGGTGCCGACCACCGAGCCCGGACCAGGCACGATCGCATACAGCGCTGGTGGCAAGCCGGCCCGGTACAACAGCTCGGCACAAGCGAGCGCGCAGTACGGCGTCTGGCTGTCCGGCTTGAGCACCACCGCGTTGCCCGCAAGAAGTGCAGGCACGGAGTCGGACACCGTGAGCGTCATCGGGTAGTTCCACGGCGAAATCACCCCGACCACACCCTTGGGTTGATAGCCAACGGTGGTCTTGCCGATCGCCGGCAGCAGCGGCTGCACCGTGCGAGGCTTCAGCAGGTCCGCGGCGACGCGTGCGTAGTAGTTGGCGTTTGCCATCAGATCGACGATTTCCTCCTGCGCCGCCCAGCGGGCCTTGCCCGCCTCGGCTTGCAGGAGGTCCATAAGGAACTCGCGGTTCTCGATGACCAGATCGCGATAACGGCGGATGACCTCAACTCTCTGGGCGACCGGACGCTTGGCCCAATCAATCTGTGCCACACGGGCTTCGGCGAATGCAGCTGCCACGTCGTCGGCCGTGCCGACTGGGACCGTGGTCAGCGGCTTGCCAGTGAAGACCTCATCGATCGTCTTGGTCTGACGTGCGTCGATGTCTTTGATCGCGGCCAGCTGGCGCAAGCGGTCAAAGACCTCGGTTGACGGTGCGGGCATGTCATTACCTTTCGAAGGAGCGCAAGCGTCTACGACATCAGCCTATTGGGCGGGACCTGTCTCAGGCCTATGCCAACATCGGGTCGATCGCGGTGCGCGGAACTAATGCTTGTGTGGCGCCGGCCGATTCAGGCAGCAGCCCGCCCTGGCTGAAGAAGAAAATGACGCCGTCGTTGGTGATCGCGAAGTTCTGGTAATTGGTGGGGTCTAACCCAGCAGCGGGAGCTATCGAAACCTGCTGCCCGGTCTGTTTTTGCAGCTCAGCTTGCACTATGGGAAAGACGACCGGCAACGGATCGGTGTCGGGTTTCCATAATGTGTCGAAGGTGATGGCCTTGCGATACGCCTGGTCCCAGTTGAACGCCTTGTACGAAATTTGCGGGTGTGCGCCGCCGAGGTTCTGGTAGACCTTGAGCACCACGGCTTGTGTTCCCCGCGGCGGTATTGCCGACCCGTAATCGGTGGAGGTGATGTCGAGCTCGTAAGGGTGCTCGCGCGGCGTTGACGATTTGGCCGTACTTAGGAAGGTGTCGCGTGTTTGCGTGACATAGGTCTCCAGTGACTTCTGGTCGGGGTAATAGCTCGGAAGCGTGATCTGGATGTTGTAGGCGGGGTCAGACACTTGAATCTGACACGTCTGGCCGTTGACGGTGCCGTTGAGGTTTTCGCAATAGGACTTCGGTGCGGCAGCGGCGACAGCGGGGCAGCCAATCAGGACGACAGCCGTGATGAGCATGGCTATCTTGACGATGCGCATGTGGGGTTTTCCTTCCCGGATAGGTTGCGATATCACCGCGGACGAGAGATTACCGTCCTGACATCCGGTGGGCTACGCCCTGCAGGTATTCGCTGCCAGCCGTGTGCGCCGCTTCCGCTCAGGCGTCGATCACCACGCGACCACTCTTCGCCCGCGACACGCAAACCAGCATTTCGTCATCGCCCTCCGCGGTGCGCCCTCGGCGATCGACCTCCCCGGCCAGCACCTTGAGTTTGCAGGTGCCGCAGAACCCTTGCTGGCACGAATAGGCGGTCGTGGGGTCGTGGTCGAGCATGACGTCCAGCGCGGATCGGTTCGCCGGCACACTGAGCACCCGCTGCGAATGCGCGAGTTCCAGCTCGAAGGGGACACCGTCGACAACCGGCGGCGGACTGAACCGTTCGTAGTGCAGTGGTGCGTTGGCGTGTTTGTCGCGCGCGGTGCGTACCTTCTCGAGCATGGCGGGCGGGCCGCACACGTAAACAGCCGTTGCCGGCCCGGCGTCGGCCAGCAGGTCGGCCGCGGTGGGCATTCGGCCGCGCTCGTCGTCGGCCCACACGGTGACTCGATCCGGCGCCACCGCCGTCACCTCGTCGAGCAGTGGCATGTACTGGCGGCTGCGCCCGGCATACACCGCGCGCCAGTTGATTCCGTGCTGATGAGCCAGCTGAATCATCGGCAGGATCGGCGTCACGCCGATTCCGCCGATCACGAACAACACCTGGTGCTCGTCGGTGACGAGATGGAACGCGTTGCGCGGACCTTCGAATACCAGGGCGTCGTTTACGTCGAAGGTGTCATGGATCTCTATCGAGCCGCCGCCGCCGTTGTCGATCCGGCGCACGGCGATGCGGTAGTCGGTGCGCCGTCCTGGGGGACCACACAGCGAGTACTGCCGACGGCGGCCCGAGGGCAGTCGAACATCGATGTGCGCGCCGGGCGTCCAGGACGGCAGCAATGCGCCATCGGGATCGGCCAACGTCAAAGCGACCACATCGGGTGCGAGCAGCTCGCGTTTGGTGACCACCGCGGTGTTGGTCCGCCGCACCGGCGCTATCCGAGATATCGTCCAGCGCGACGCCGACGCGAACCCACCGAAGAGAACACCCACGCCCCACAATGCGGTGTAGCAGCGGTCGCGCTTGCGGCGACCGTACAAGTCGGCGGGTCGAGTGCTCCAAATAGTCTGCGACACAGTGAATTTCCCTACCTTTGTCGAATGTCGAGCCGCGCGAACCGCCGAACCGGCGATGGACTGATGCGGCGCAGCGCATAGCCGATCCTGGACTCGGCGGCGATCGGCAACACCGCCCGGCCGGTCCGGACAGCCTTGACTATCGCCTCGGCGGTGGCCTCCGGGGTGTCATTGGCGATAGTGGTGTTGACGAAACCTGGGCACACCGCCGAGACCGCGATGCCTTCGTCGGCGAAGTCGGCGCGCAACGACTCGCTCAACGCAAGCAACGCCGCCTTCGTGGTGCCGTAGGCAACCATGGCCTTCCGCGCTCTCCAAGGCGCATACGCTGCGGCCGACGACACGTTGATGATCGTTCCGCCCTGGCCGCGCTCGACCATCTCGGCGCCGAAGGCCCGGCTGCCGTGGATGACGCCGCGAATATTGACCCCCATGATGGCGTCCCAGTGCGCCGACGTCGTTTCCAGGAACCCTCCCGCTATTCCGATGCCGGCGTTGTTCACCAGGATGTCAACCACACCATGTTTGTTGTGCACTTGTGCGGCAAGGTTGTTCATCGCCGTTTCATCACTGACGTCGACTTGGTAGACCGCTGCCTCGGCTCCGGCCGCCCGAACGGCCTCCGCGGTTTCGTTGGCACCGGCGAGGTCTCGGTCGACGATCACGACGGCACGCGCACCCTGACGGGCCAGCTCCACCGCGGTGGCCCGGCCGATCCCGGCGCCCGCCCCGGTGACCAGCGCGAGTTTTCCTCGCACGTCGCGGGGGCCGGTGCCGATGACGTTCTCTCCCGCCGGAGCCGCTCCCTCGCCGACCAGGTCGACCCACTCGCTGGTGAGCCGGGCGATGACGTCGGGACGCGAGCTCACCACCCAATGCCCGCCTTCGATGGGAATGACCCTGCTGCGGACGGGAATTGACCCGGTGAACCGCTGTAGGGCAGGCGACACGAAAAAGTCTTTGCGCGCCACCAGCACCTGCATCGGGACGCGTGTCTGCGGTAGCACCGGTGGCGGCGCCAGAATCGGCGCGGGGATGTTGGCGCGGTATAGGTTGAGCCCATTGAGGTAGTCATCGATCGACCGGGGCACCGCACGACGTTGGCTGTGACGGCTTGATCGGCCGATACGTCCAACCGCCTCAATAACTTTCACAGTCGCCCCGGACCGGATCGCCACCTCGGGCGCACCCGGGCATAGGAAGAACCAGAGGTACGACGACGCCAGGATCTGTTTGGCGACATCGACCGCCGCGCGAGGTGTCCGCGGTGACCGCAGAAATCTGCCCGCATAGTTCAGGTGCGGCCCAGAGATCGACGTAAAGGAGGCGATCCTGCCCAGCACCGAGTCGTCGGTGACCGCCGTCCAGCATTGGACCGAGCCCCAGTCGTGGCCCAACAGGTGGACCTGGTCCACCCCCAGGCTGTCGATTACCGTGCCGATATCCGAAATCAGTTGGGGAAGTTGGTATCCCGATCGGTCAGCCGGAGACCCTGATTCGCCGGACCCGCGCACGTCGTAGGCCACAAAGTTGTATTTGGCATGGTATTGCGCACTGCAGCGCTGACCGAGTTCGTCCGCCACCCCGTCCCACACCTGGTGGTTATCCGGATAGCCGTGCACGGCCAGGATGGTCGGGCGCCGCTTGTCGATCTCGGTGTAGGCGTGGACGGCAAGGGGCACGCCGTCCGACGCGACAATGGTATGGGTGACCATGGCGCGCTCCTCCTCATCACTTGGTTCTGCATCGTCGCCGGCGCGGGTTGTCCTCGACGCTCAGTGAGACGCTCGGGCGGCAGGCGACCTGGCCAAGTAGTCGACGGCGCGTCCCACCCCGCCCAGCTGGGACGGATGGAAACTCGGCGTGTAGTAGGCGCCAATGACCCGTACGAATTCCAGCGGCCCGGGCACCAAACCCCGGCGCGCGGCGTCGAAAAAGTCCCGCCAGCGCGGTTTGGTCCCCGGCGGCAGGTATGGGTCCACCGAGTACATGAATCGCACGCCGCGGATGAACAACCACAGCATCGCCGGTGTCACCAGCAGCTGGGTGCGCACCTGCCGCCAGTACCCGGCACGCAGATGCTTCATGGTGTCAAAGGCGACCGCCTTGTGTTCGACTTCCTCTGCGCCGTGCCAGCGCAGCAGGTCCAGCATCACCGGGTCGGTGCCGAGGGCGTCGTGTTGTGGGGTGTCGAGGATCCATTCACCCAGGATGGCGGTGTAATGCTCGATGGCCGCCACGATTGACACCTGCTCTGCCAACCAGCTCTGCCGTCGGCGTGGGCTCCATCGGGGCCGGTCGCCGATGAGCCTCCGAAACAGCCAGGCGATCTGGCTCGTGAAGGGCGCAACGTCAATTCCCTTGGCCGCGAAGTGCTCGAGCACACCCGAGTGCGCTTGGGAATGCATCGCCTCCTGGCTGATGAAGCCCTGCACGTCCCGCCGCAGTTGGTCGTCCTTGATCAGCGGCAGCGCCTTCTTGAACACTTCGACGATGAACTCCTCGCCTGCCGGCAACAGCAGGTGTAAGACGTTGCAGAAATGGGTGGCGAAGGGTTCGTTGGGCACGTAATAAAACGGCAGCTTCGCCCAATCGAACTCGACGTCACGCGCCTGCAGGACGATCCGCTCGTGATCGGGCGAGGCGTCATGCGGACCCGCTGCCCGGTCATCCACGGTGAACATGGCGAACCTCCCCTTCGGAGTCGCTATGCAATGGATTGCGCCTCCTCGGTCTCCTCAGTGATCAGACCCTCGCGCTGCAGGAACCGCACCAGGTCGTCGACCGTGTCGGTCAGGGCCGGCTCGCGCAGCCGGACCTCGGCCAGCGCACGCGCCTGCCGGTACTGAGCGTTGTCGTAGCGCTTGTCCCGCATCGCCGCGATCTTGTCTGCCGAGCGGGTGAGGAAATCGACCAGCGGATAAAGCGGGTCGCGGGGCCCACACCTGAGGTTCATCTGCTCAGCGAAACCCGGGATGTCGTAGTAGGTGAAGCGGTAGCCGTAGCGCTCGGACAACAGCCGCGTGATGTTCATGAGGTTGTAGTAGCCATCCGCGGTCATGTTGAAAACAGTGCCCGCCTCGGCCGGCAGTGCCATCAGCGCAACGATGTGATCCGCGATCAGGTCCGCCGGCAGCAGGCTGATTTGGTTGAGCGCGCTGACGGCCACGCCGTGCTCGATCATGAACGCCGTGAGGCGCACCAAGATGTCGTCCTGGCTGCCAAAACCCGAGCTAGTGGGGGAGATGAGTGAGGGGCGGTAGATGCGCACGTCGAGTCCTTGCCGCTGCGCGGCCAGCACCAGCTGCTCGGCGACCCACTTGGTCTGCGAGTAACCGAAGTCCAGGCCACTCATTTCCGGGTTCGCGTAGGACTCCCCGACGACCGGCTTGGTGCTCCAGCCATAGATGAAGGTGCTGGAGACCAGGTGGAAGGTCTTCCGGTGGGCGGTCATCGCCAGGCGCAAGAGTTCCCACGTGCCGGCCACGTTGGCCGGCCGCAACGCGTCGTAGGTCCGGACGTAATTGACCAGGGCGCCGTTGTGGACGATGGCATCGACGGTCTCGGCCAGTCGCTGGAACGCCGCCTCGCCGATTCCCAGGTGAGGCTCAGCCAGGTCCCCGCAGACGATCCGAACCCGCGCCCGGGCCTCGGCTTCGAGCGCCGGGGACCATAGCTGAGCCCGGCGCAGCGAGGCGACGATCCGGTCCAGGCCGTGCGCCTCATCCGTGGCGCGGACCAGCGCGTGGACGGTGTAGGAAGTCTGTCCGAGCAGGCTGCTCAGCAGGAACGGTCCCAGGAACCCGGTCGCGCCGGTCAGCAGGATGTCGCTGGACGCGCCGGCTCGCGCTGCTGGGATCGCCGGCAGCGGCAGCTGTGTGTCGGCGCGCATCTGCGTGGTCTCGTATTCCGCGTAATCGGTGGAAATTCGATCGAGCGCCTGCCGCAGGGCATCCAACGGCTGCCCGCACTCGCCAGACCCGCTGCCGAATTGCCGCATCAGCCGGAAGAACTCGGCGACTGTCAGCCGCTGCAGCAGGCGCGTGTTGACCTCCTCGGCCACCGCCCCGGCGCCATGCTCTGCCAGCAACGCCTGCATGTCGGCGCGCAGCTCGGCCAAGGCCAGCGAGTCGATCCCGAGATCCGCGAACGAGTAGTCCTCCTGACCGGTCAGATCGTAGCTGTCGATGAGGTAGCGGAAACGTTCCAGCGGACCCGCGCTGGCGTCCGGCGTTTCGGGGCTTTGGTGGGTGTAGCTCGCCACCACGGACAGTTTCCCGTCCAGCCAGAGCTTGCGTGTTTGCGCGCGCCTGATCTTTCCCGACGTAGTCTTCGGAACGCTGTGCGACGGCACGAACACGATGGTGTGCGGATCGACATGGCAGTGCCTGCGGATCGCTCGCGCCAGGGCTCTTCCATCTGGGAGAGCGTGTTCGTCTCGCACCTCGGCGACCACGACCGGCACTTCATGTTCCTCGCCCTCGACCGAGAAGGCGGCGACGCAGCCGTCGCGCACCTGCGCGGCCTGCCCCACGATGGCCTCGATGTCCGAGGGGTAGCAGTTGACGCCACGGACGATGATCAGATCTTTGGTCCGACCGCAGACGAACAGTTCGCCTTCGTACAGGAAGCCGAGATCCCCGGTTCGTAGGTAGGTGTGTTGGTCATCGCCTGCGACGCGAGCTCCGAAGACCTCCGCGGTAACGTCGGGGCGGTGCCAGTAGCCACCGCCCTTGGACGGTCCGTCCAGCCAAATCTCGCCGATCCGGCCCTCGCCTAAGGCCCGCCTCGATTGGGGATCGACGATGCGGACCACGTTTCCGGCAACGGGCTTGCCGCAACTCACCAGCGGGGCCTGATTGTTGTTGTCGGGCAATGCCTTTTCGACGCGCGCGAGATTCTGCTCTAGCGCTCGCTTGTTCAGAGTCAGCGTCTGACGCCCCCGGATGGACACGGCCAGGGTGTTTTCGGCCAAGCCGAAAGCGCCGGTCAACGCATCGGGCCGCAGACCGTAAGGAGCGAAGCGCTGCCGGAAGCGCGTAAAGGTCTTGGCTCGCAGGGGCTCTGCTCCGACGACAATGCTGTCGAGGCTGCTCAGGTCGATCCCGGCCAGCTCGGACGTGGGCAGCTTGTCCTCCCGTAGGCAGTACTCCAGGGCGAAGTTCGGCGCGGGGCTGTGGGTTGCGCGCACGTCGCTGATGAGCCGTAGCCACGCCGACGGTCGCTGGAGAAAGTCGGCCGGCGACATCGCATGTGTAGTCCCGCCGCCCACCAACACGAACAGGTAGGCCGATATCAAACCCATGTCATGGTGCTGGGGGAGCCAGCTGACCGCTACTTCGTCACCGTTCAAGGCCGAGGCGTTGGCGATGACGTTGGCGTGGCTGACGATCACGCCCTTGGGATCGCTGGTGGAGCCGGACGTGTACTGCAGGAAGAGCACCGAGTCGGGAGTGTCCGCCACGGGGGCGCCGCCAAAGTCCTGCGTGCCGTCGGTCGCAAACCAGGGCAATTCCGGGAGGCGCTCGGCCTCGGGCCAGGGCAGCGCGCCTTGCGCTTCCTTGAAGCCGAGCAGCTGGCGGTAGTCGTACTCGAACTGCTTGGTCGACAGCACTGCCTTGGCCTGGCAGTCGCGCGCGATGAAGCTGAGCTTGGCCAGTCCCGCTTCGAAGGCCATGGGCAATGGAGCGCTGACCGGTACCGCGACTACCCCGATGCGCGCGCAGGCGAAGAATGCCGCCACCATCTCCAGACCCGGGGGATAGACCAGCAGTGCCCGTTCACCGGGCCGGAGCCCGGCTTCTGCGGACAGGTAGGCGGCCAGCTCGCGCGTCCGCTCGGCGAAGGTCTGGTAGGTGTAATGCTCGAGCTCGCGGCCCTCGGCATCGACGAACCGGTAAAGGGTTTGGTCCGGTCTCCGCGCTTCCCACATCCGCAGGTAGTCAATGAGGGTCTCCATCGTAGGAGTCATTCCCTGTCCCCTTCCCAGGTCGGTCGCCGTTCGTCCAGTCCGTCGTCCCGGGACCTCCGTCAACACGATTGATCAAGAAAATCGTAACGCTACTGACGAAGCTCAAGCAAATCTAATAAGCGATTTTACAGGTACCGCATATCAACTTCACAATGTTAATTTGGCGAACAAGTAAATATGCCTATATATGCGGCGGATGCCGTTGTGTTAACCGGCCGACATGCCGACCGGGCATCGGATGTTCATGAGGCCAGTAGGTACTGTTATCAGTAAGTCAGTACAAGCTGTATGACCAGCTAGGTTCGTCTTATCAGCAAATACGGTGATACTGGTGTGCGGATCTCAGTATTTCCGTATCCGATGATTATTGGAGAGGAGTTGGTTCAATCATGGCGAGCTGCGCCATTATTCTGGCTGATATCAAGCGTTTGTTCGCAAATAACTAGCTGACGGTGAGTACTTCAATTCAACCCTGATGGCGAGCAGTCGTAGCAATTGGCTACAACGTCGAATTGAAGCGCTCTTATAAATCCGCCGGCCGGCCACCGGCGCCGCAGTCGCCGCCACCCGAATCTCGGCACGCAACCAGACCCGCTCATGATCTACGGATATACTGATATTCCTACCTACTGACATCCGATATGCCGACAGGAGATCACCGCCATGAACTCCGCTTCCGACCGCATCGCCGCGGCGCCGACCCAACCCGTGACCCTCGGACGAACACGCGTCCAACGAACAAGCGTCCGACGAACGGTCGACCTCACACCCGCCCAACACCGAGCCCTCGACATCTGGCAGCGAGACGCCGCTGACCGCATCGGCCTAACCCGCGTCACCGGACAAGAGGTCCTCGCCGCACTCATCGACCAACTGCTGAGCGACCCAAAACTCTCGGCCCAGATCACACGCACCATTCAGGCCCAGCGCTGACTGCACTGGGGCTGGCCTCAAGCACCTACCTGGGCGATGCGGATGCGCGGCCCGGCGCGGGCCACAAGCCTGACGATGCCGACGAAACGCTCGCCATCGATGATCGGCGATAGCGGCTCTTCCTCGGCCTCAATGATCATCTCTTTGCCGTTGACGTCGCGTACCCGTTCACCGCGGATCGTGCCCTTGGTCAGCGCCGCGGGAAGCTGCGCGATGATCCTCGAGGGTGATGTCTCTCCGGCTTGGAAATGCAGCGCACCAAGCTCGGAAGCCTTGGGGAAGAGCCGAAACGGACCGCCGACCCGGAGGTCGATCGCGCCGGCGTGCAGCAACCTGTGTGTTCGCGTCGGGACCTCCTCGCCGTCAATGAGCACGCGGGCGCGCGTCGGAGCGAAGAGATGCGATGCATAGTTGCTGCTGGTGGAGCGGCCGGGAGCAACTTTGGCGGCTAGGTAGTCGCCGAACGTGCGAGCAATCGTTCGAGCGACGGCCGTCCGGTTATGGTCGGGGTTGGCATAGTACTTGTCGTAGAACCGGTTGCCGACACCTCCGGCGGCCAGCCCAAAACAGACGCGATGAAACGCTGCGCCGTCCGCGGTTTCGCCGTCGAGCTCCAGAGTGTCGAGGCGCATTTCGGGTGGCGGCCGATCCGCCTGGGCAGCGGCCGTCAGCGCACGCACAATCGCATCGGCCCGGCCGCGTACTCGTGCCTTGCGTGCGACAGCGTTGACGCTGCCGCCATTGGTGGGCACGAACGTTGGCCAGCGTTCCGGATCGGCGATGCACTGCCAGGTTTCATTGACCAACCAGTGCAGCGCGCCGTCGCCGCCGTCGCCCACGAGGTGGCTGACCCGCGGATTGAGTTGCTGCACGATCCCGCGGAGGTCCTCGACGGAGGCGGTTTCGTGCACCTCGCCCCACGGGCCGACGATCTGACGCAGTTCGGCGCTGCGATCACCCGCTGCAGCACGGTTCCTGCGTGCGAGCGGGTTGACGATGACGCCTAAATACATACGGAAGTCCCCCGACTGAGGCGCGCAGGTGCGCGTCCGCTGGTCATCCCCGGGACGATACCCGCGACGTGCGCGTGGGCGAGATCACGCCCGGAACTGTGCGTCAGAAGACCAGCGGGATGTGTCAGTTTCGCCGAAACTGACGATTTGCAGCGAAAGTGCGAGAGCGCGCCTGCAAAACGTCAGTCTCGGCGCGATATCTAGGACGTCAGAAGCCCGTTGCGATTTCGAAGCTACTGTGGCTGGCATGGCCGGTTGGACCGCCGCAGATTTGCCCTCGTTCGAGGGACGCACCGCCATAGTCACCGGCGCCAACAGTGGACTGGGCGAGGTGACCGCTCGGGAGTTGGCCCGGGTCGGTGCCCACGTCATCCTCGCGGTGCGGGACACCGAGAAGGGTGACGCCGCGGCCGCGGTCATGGCCGGCCCCAAAACCGGCCAAGTCGAGGTGCGCCAACTTGACCTGCAGGACCTGTCCTCGGTGCGGCGCTTCGCCGACGGCATCGACAGGGTCGACATCCTGGTCAACAACGCAGGCATCATGGCCGCCGACTTCGCGCTGACCGCCGACGGATTCGAGCGTCACATCGGCACCAATCATCTCGGTCATTTCGCGTTGACCAACCTGCTGCTGCCTAAGCTCACCGACCGGGTGGTGACGGTGTCCTCGCTGCTGCACATGATCGGCTATATCAGCGTCAAAGACCTGAACTGGCAGTCCCGGCCCTATTCGAGGTGGCTGGCCTACGGCCAGTCGAAGCTCGCCAACCTGCTGTTTACCAGTGGGCTGCAGTTGCGTCTCGACGCCGTTGGCTCTTCGCTGCGCGCGCTGGCCGCCCACCCCGGCTGGTCGCACACCAACCTGCAAGGCCGCTCGGGGCGCAAGTTGACCGACGCGGTGGTACTGGCCGCCGACCGTGTTGTGTCAACGGATGCCGACTTCGGCGCCCGGCAGACGTTGTACGCGGTGTCGCAGGATCTGCCGGGCGACACGTTCGTCGGTCCGCGATTCGGCCTGTACGGCCGCACCCAGTCGATCTGGCGTAGCCTGCTGGCGAAGCGCGCAGCCAGCGCCGCCGCACTTTGGGAGCTTTCCGAGCAGCTCACCGGCACCAAGTTTCCGCTTTGAAGCTCGACAGCCTGCCCACAGCGCATGCCTAGATAGTTCAGGTAGGAATTGAGGAGGTTTCACCGCGCGGGCGGCTGAGCATTCTGTGCACACAAGACGAACCGCGGAAGAAGCGCAGGTGAATAGCGCGTGCGTAACGGCTTCCGGGTCGGACGTCGGCGAGGAGGCCACCCATGTCGAATACCGATATCGCGGCGATTCTCGCTCTGTGCGCCGCGCTGGCGGCCGCGATCGGAAACGTGATCCGTCAGCGGTCCGCGCAGGAGGTCACCGACGGACCGGTTGGCCACTTGACGCTGTTCGGCATGTTGGTGCGCAACACCCGGTGGTGGCTGGGCGGTGTCGGCGACGTCGCTAGTTACTGTCTGCTTGCTGCGGCCCTCGACAGGGGCTCGGTCATGTTGGTCACGGCATTGCAGGTGACGGTGCTGCTGTTCGCCTTACCCATCTACGCGCGGCTGGCCAGTCATCGGATAACCCGCCGGGAGTGGATGTGGGCGGTATTGCTGGTGGGGGCATTGGCGACGGTCATCACGTCCGGCGACCCGACGGCCGGCCACTCCCGTGGCTCGCCGACAGCTTGGATCGTGGTGGCCTTGGTGATGGGTCCGGCATTGGGGTTGTGTGTGCTGGGCGCCCGGATCTGGTCGGATCGTCCGGCCGCGGCGGTGCTGCTGGCGGTGGTGTCGGGTTCGTCGTTGGCGCTGTTCGCGGTGCTGACCAAAGGTCTCGTCGAGGTTCTCCACACTGGCGTAGGCAACTTGCTGCATGCGCCCGAGCTGTACGCCTGGGTGCTCGCCGGGCTGGCCGGGATGATCTTTCAGCAGTCCGCGTTTCGCGCCGGCGCGCTGACCGCGTCCCTGCCGGCGATTACCGTCGCAAAGCCGGTGGTGGCCACCGTGCTGGGGATCACCGTCCTCAAGGAGACGCTGGAAGCCAATGGTCCAGAGTGGATTTTGCTGATAGCGGCAGCGGTGCTGGTCATCGTCGCGACGGTGGCCCTGGCTCGTGGTGAGGCCGCCACGATGGCGGCCGGCGCCGGGCGTGACGTGAAAGTCATCAACCAGCCGAAGGTGCCGTCGCAGCGCTTGTGCGACTGATGCCTGCAGGCGTCTAGAATCTGGCGATCAGTATATAATCTTTATTGTGGCGTTGAGCATCAAAGATCCCGAGGCCGACCGGTTAGCCAGGGAATTGGCAGCTCGCACTGGCGAGACTTTGACAGAAGCAGTCGTGGTTGCGCTGCGGGAACGACTCGCCCGCCAGACCGGGCGCACTAGGTCCATTCCGCTGGGCGAAGAGCTGGCGGCGATCCGCCGCCGATGCGCGGCCTTGCCAGTGCTCGATACTCGAACAGCGGATGAGATGCTCGGCTACGACGACCAAGGGTTGCCCGGCTGATGGTGATCGACACATCTGCGCTGGTCGCGATGCTCAACGATGAGCCCGAGGCCGGACGGTTTGAGACAGCCGTGGAAGCAGATCATGTTCGGCTGATGTCGACAGCGTCCTACCTGGAGACGGCCATCGTGATCGAAACACGCTTCGGTGAACCCGGGGGACGGGAGTTAGACCTGTGGCTCCATCGCGCCGCAGTCGATCTTGTCAGCGTCGATCCCGGCCAAGCCGAGGTTGCACGTGTTGCCTACCGCACGTATGGCAAGGGGCGGCATCGTGCCGGCCTGAACTATGGCGATTGCTTTTCCTACGCCCTCGCCAAGGTCAGCGGCCAGCCGCTCCTCTGCAAAGGCGACGACTTCGCCCGCACCGACATTCGCGTGGTTCCTGCTGATTGACGCGAGCCCGCCAATTCGGTTGAACCTCAGAGGTTCTCGATATTCGTTAGTCCACCGGCTGGGCTTCCGGTGCCTGTTCCCTTGCGACGAATGAGTCGTACATCGTGGTGTCGGTCAGCAGCCCGTGAGTGTAGATCTCGAGGGCCGGCAGGATCATGTCCTTGGCGTAGTCGCGCAAAACCGCAGCCATATCGGTTGGATTGTCGTGCATGTGCAAGTAGAGCAGGAATCCACCGCCGCCGGTCATCGCGAGAAACGCGGCGCGTGCCTTCGGATCGCGGCTGGGCTTGATAGTGCCAGTGCGTACCGCATCCTCGAGATAGCCTTCGGCGTTATCGATCATCTGAGCCATCAAGGCGCGTCCTAGATCCAATACCGTTCAGTTAAGGCGGAGAGTCGTGACGTCTGGTGGGCGTTGGGGTTGGGGCCAGTGAGCGTGAGTTGCGCGTTTGACGTGCCATTTGGACATTTTGCGTTTGATCACCCGTGGTGCGGATCGTCGGCGCCTGGCGGGGTTGAGTCGGTCGAGCAGGCGGCGCAGGAAGGCCCACCAGTGCTGATCGGCGGCTTGGGGGTCCTCAGGGGGGAAATGCGCCCTGTTGGGCGACGGATTGGCGGGTGATGCGCAGCGCGGCGGTGAAACTGACCCGGTCGGGGTCCTCGCCGGCGTGTTCGGCGGCCTGGGCCATCAGGGTACGAATGGCGTAGTGACAGCACAGATGTCCCCAAATCTCTTGTAGGACAAGATCAGGGGACTTCGAGCGCAGCACCACCTGGGGTCCGCGTTGATGGGTTTTGAGTTCGTCGAAGGTGTTCTCAATCTCCCAGCGCTGGGCGTAGGCGGCGGCCAACTCGACGGCGGGGGCCTGTTCGGGATCGGTCAGCGTGGTGAATAGCCGGTAGCTGGTGGAGTTTTCGCGTCCGTCGTCGATGGTGTAGTCGATGACTCGTGCCAGCATCGGCTCGCTGCGACGGTCAGCGCTGGACTGCAGATGCGCTAGCCACGAGCCGTCAGCAAGATCCTGCACATGCACCGGTTGTGGCGCGTAGGCGTCGGTGCGTACTCGCCACAACAGGTCGGCTCCGGTCGCAAGGGCTTTGCGCCACAAGGCATACGAGAAGAACCCGCGATCAGCCAGCAGCAGCATGTCCGGCGTGAGAGCATCCAGCAGCTTTTCGGCGAGTTTGGCCTCCGAGTCACGGTAACCACCGATCGTTGCGGCGAAGACCGCATGCGTGGCACACTCGGCCAGCCCCAGGATCCGGGCCTGCGGAAATGCGGCCTTCTCACCCCTGCCGCCGGCCCCCGGACGACTGAAGTACTCGTCGTTGGCTGGGGTGTCGGCCACATCCAGACAGCTGCCGTCGATGGCCACCAGCCGCCGCTCGGCCAGCCAAGCCCCTGGGGTTTGCGGTCCGGCTAACGGGCGGGCTACCCGGGAAAACAAGCTGGCCAACGGGGCCGATCCCAGCCGCTCACGAGCCTGAAAGATCGCCGACTTACCCGGCAGTCGATACTCTTCACGCCACCCCGACGCCCACGCCAAACCATCAGTGAGCTGGGCCAACACATCCTCATACGAACCCTCTGAATACAGGCCCATCGCGATCGCGAAATACGCCATCACCCGCGCAGGCAACGACCGATGCCGCTGCTGAGTGCGACCGGCCTGCTCGATCACCTCATCCACCACCGTCGCGGGAAACACCCGCGTCAGCACCCCCACCGACACCAAATCTGACAACCGGCGATCCGACTCAGGCTTCCGCCAACCCGCACGAGGCATAGGTCATAAACTACACCCATGTAACCTTAACTGAACGGTATTGGTCCTAGATCGCCGCCAGACAACATGCTGCGCACGAGGTAGTTCATCATTGGTGCGTAGGACTCAATCTGAGCCAACTGCGCAAACCACGTTGCCGGCGACATCGATTGCAAGGCTTCCGTTTTCGCTGAGCGGATCGACTCTACGATGTATTCGTCGCACGCCTTGCGCAGACCCTCCCTGGATCCGAATTCATGGATCAGCAACGCGACATCCGCGCCAGCGGCCTCGGCCACGGCTGACAAGTCGGTGTCGAATCCGTGCCGGCCGAATTGCTGGATCGCCGCGTCGCGAATCCGCGCTCGCGTCTGTTGTTCGTGTGAAAGTTCTGGCGCACGTGCCAGCGTCGGTGTCGTCATCGTTTCCTCCTGCAACGGTGGGGCTGGTCCGAAAATAGCGGCGGTTGATGCTGTCGACCTAGGGCCATTGGGCATCGGAAGCCCTGTGACAAAAGGCCTTTGGGCAAAGGACTTCGGCATGGCACGACGCACGACGGAAGCCGTCGCCAGGCTTCAATCACGCGCGAATGGACATCTCGGCAGGCATTGGGCCGAATTGGAACCGCCGGCCCGTGACCATTTCGGGGATCACTCGCACATAGTGCGACTTCTCGGAGCCAGTCCACGACAGTACCTGGGCACGCTCGGCGTTCTCGATCTCCTCATTAGTACGAACCGAGCGTGCGGTGCCCTTCACGATCACGCTCCAGCCCTCGGCGACATTGTGATCGTCGACCTCGAACACCACGTGATTGTTGATCGCGGCGCTGACCAACTTGGTTCCCTGTGCGGTGCGGAACAAAATCGTTCGGCGCTGAACGGCGTAATTTACTGGGAAGATCTCGGGGCGTCCGTCAACGCTCGTCACCAGCCGTCCCAGCGTCCTACCTGCCAGCAGGTCCCAGCATTCATGCACTGGCAGGACCGTCACTCCGTCATCGTTAGGGTATTTCATGCGGACGATGCTATTGCCGCAGGCTAGATAAAGCGTCGGCCGAAGGTCCTGCGTATTAGGGACCAAAGTTAGTTAGCCGCTTTGTGATCCGTCCGGCCCACGGTTTTGCACTGGAGCTGCTGTGGTTGAGGACTAATGGCCCATGACCCACGGCTGTTCGGGCACTACCGTTTTCGGTGACGCACTGAAGGAGAACAATATGTCCACAACTGTGAATCGTCATGGCATCGTCGTCGGAGTCGATGGATCGGCCCCATCGGACGCCGCCGTCTTTTGGGCAGCGCATGAAGCGGCGCTGCGCAATGTCCGGCTGACCTTGGTCCACATGTTCAGAGCATTCGTGCCAACCTATCCACAAGTACCGATGCCGAATGGTATTGCGCTTTGGCAGGAAGACGACGGCCGGCGGGTACTTGAGCAATCCGTCAAGATCGCCGAAGACGCTGTGCTGCGAGACCGAACGATCGCAATAGCAAGCGAACTGAAGTGTTCACCCCCCGTGTCGACGCTCGTCGATATGTCCGACGAGGCCGAGCTGATCGTGGTCGGCTGCAATGGGCGTGGCGCGGTCGGGCGAGTGCTGTTGGGGTCCGTTAGTTCGGGTGTGGTGCACAGCGCGAGGTGCCCGGTCGCGGTTATTCGCGACGAAGCTTCGTGGATGCCGCGTTCCAATCGTGCTCCGGTGTTGGTAGGCATCGATTGTTCGCCGGCGTCTGAGCTTGCTCTTGCTGTCGCATTCGACGAAGCGTCGCGTCGCGGTGTCGAGCTCACGGTTCTGCACGCGTGGAGTGACATTGCGGCGTACCAGCTCCCGTGGCTGGACTGGAAGTCGGAAGCGGAGCGAAGTCTTGCCGAATTTCTGGCGGGCTGGCAAGAGCGCTATCCCGATGTCAAGGTGCAGCGAGTTGTCGTTCTTGATCACCCCGGCCGAGCTCTGACCGAAGAGTCGGAGTCCGCTCAGCTTGTCGTCGTGGGCAGTCACGGTCGAGGCGGCTTGACCGGCATGCTGCTGGGTTCGGTCAGCAATACCGTAGTGCACTCGGTCCGTACGCCGGTGATCGTGGCACGCCCAACCTACGATTTCACGAAATACCCAGCACGATAACGAAATCCGCGTACCGAGGAATTTCCGGCGGTGCTTCATCTCGCTCGTCCCGAGCAGGCTCCCGTTATGGTGGGAATTGATGGCTCGCCGGTTTCCGAGCATACGACCGAATCGAAGTAACGCAATGGATGATGCGATCCCCACCTCCACGATCGCCGGGGCATCGACGCCGTATGTCGATGTTCACGAAACCCACACCGGTGTGGTGGTGTTGTTCGGCGAGCGAGCATACAAGGCCAAGAAGCCGGTATTGACCGACTTTCTTGATTTCCGTTCGGCGGAGCAACGCGAGGCCGCGTGCTTACGCGAAGTCGAGTTGAACAGCCGCCTGTCTCCGGGCAGTTATCTTGGGGTCGCCCATCTCGACGACCCCGCTGGAGGTTCCCCCGAACCGCTTGTCGTGATGCGGCGGTATCGCGATAGCGACCGGTTGGCGGCCTTGGTCACACGCAGCGAGGCCGGCGGCGCCGACGAGTCGGTTCGGGGCGTGCTGGACACCATCGCCGCGGTCCTGGCCCGCTTCCACGAGCATGCCGAACGCGGTCAGCGAATCGATGCCAAAGGCACGCCTGAGGCGGTTAACCAACGCTGGAGCGAAAACCTGCATGAACTTTATCGCTATGCGGGAGACGCCTTTTCCGAAGAGTCGATCGCGCGGATTGAGCATCTCGCCACCGACTTCATTTCCGGACGTGCGGCATTGTTCACCCGGCGGATCGCGGACGGATGCATCGTCGACGGCCACGGCGATCTGCTCGCCGACGACATTTTCTGGGTCGATGGTGAGCTGGCCATGCTCGATTGCCTAGAGTTCGACGACGAACTTCGCTACATCGACCACATCGACGACGCCGCGTTCCTCGCGATGGACCTCGAGTTCTTAGGCCGCCAAGACCTCGGTGATTACTTCCTCGATCGCTACCTCGCGCATTCCGATGATTCGTCGCCAATGTCGCTGCGGGACTTCTATATCGCCTATCGCGCGGTAGTACGGGCGAAGGTTGACTGCGTCCGGCTGGCACAGGGCAAATCGGAGGCGGCTGCGAACGCGTCTCGGCACGTTGCCATCGCAACGCAGCACCTGGAAGACGGCGCCGTCCGGTTGGCGCTAATCGGAGGAAATCCCGGCACCGGGAAATCAACCTTGGCGCGCGCACTTGCTGAACAAGTTGGGGCCCGGGTTATCTCAACGGACGACGTGCGCCGGGAGCTACGGGAGCGGGGCGACATCGCAGGTGATCCCGGCGTGTTGGACGCAGGACTTTACAGCCGGGAAAACGTCACCGCCGTCTACGAGGAGACCGTGAGGCGAGCAAGCCTGTGTTTGCCAAATGGGCAATCGGTAATTCTGGACGGCACCTGGCGTGATCCCCGCCTTCGCGCGCTGGCGCATCGCCTTGCGACGGAAACACATTCGGCGCTCGTCGAGCTCATGTGCACCGTGGCGGGTGACGCGGCCGCCGACCGGATCAAAACGAGACAGCCGGGCAATTCCGATGCGACGCCGGAAATCGCCACTGCGCTAGCTGCTCGACACACCGGTTGGGACACCGCGCACCGATTGGAAACCACTCGGCCGCTTGAGGACTCACTGCGAGAGGCTCGTGAGGCTTGGCGTCGAGCTACCCAGGATGAGTACGACACGTCGACTCGAGGAATCGGTCACCCAGGCGGCGCCGGGCTCATAGATCCGATGAAGTAGGTTTCGCGCCCATTTGGGTATCCGCCGCCGTCGGTGGCGATATGAACGTGGTCGTAATGGTTGGCGGTTTCGTTGCCGTAGTCCGCCGTCCAACTCCCTGAGCCGATGCCTGGGTAAATCTTTTGCCGCCAGATCACATGCAGCACGCCCCATCGTTGGGCATTCGCCAACGCATATCCTGCGATTTGGTTGCCGAGCTCGATACCCTCGGGGCTGTCATGGTTCGGGATCATGACGTCGATCGCCAACCCGTTGGGATGCCACGGCAAGGGGTCCTGCCGGAACCCGAAGATCCGGGTGACCTGGGGAAACAGCAGGCTAATGGCACGGGCGGCCCAGATGGTCTTGACCTGCAAGCCCTCTTCGGGCGCGCGGCCAGTAGGCAACGCGAACTGAAATCCCTGGGCAGCGAGAGGCGCGCTGCCCGCCAACAATTCCGTCTCCGCGGGACTGGCGGTGCGCGGGGCGCCGGCCGGCACGGCTGCGGGGCGCGTCGGGGTCGCTGCGGCGATCTCAACGTGGCGCGGTGGCTCTGTGCGTTGGGCGTACAGCATTGCGGCGGAGACGAGGATCGAGGCCACGAGTGCCAACCACCGGGCCCGGCCCTTGGTTAACACGTTTACGCGCACGAACAGCACTTTAGTGTCGCGTGCGACGCATGTGGCAACGTTTGTTATCTGTTCGTTGTCAATTGCCGGTGCGCTCGCGGTGCTTGCACCCCGGCCAGCAGCAGGGGCGGCGCTTGCCTTCTTCCAGTTCCTCCTGGGTCCGGCGAATGCGGCGCGATCGGGTCGCGGCCTGCTTTGCATCGTCGACCCAGCAGATGAACTCGTTGCGCGCCAAGGGCGTTATGTCATTCCAAGCAGCAAGCGCCGTGGAGTTCGCGATCAGGGCTTCGCGCAGGTCTGCGGGCAGCTTGTGCACCACGCCACCGGGTACTCGCTCGTTTGCCACCGAACCAGGTTAGAGCACACGCGTATACCGGGCGTGTACATGATCCGCGTCGGTTAGAGCAGTTCGCCGTACTCGTCGAACCAATACGCGAGTTTGCCCCGCCGACTCACTGCCCGAAGCCGGGATTCGGCCGCTGCCCGGGTCTTGCTGGTGGTAACAATCAGCAGTTCGTCGCCGATCTCGATGCGCGTGTCGGGTGTTGGGACGAAGGTGTGGCCGTCTCGGATGATCAGCGTTATCACAGCGGGGTCGGGGAGGCGGAGTTCCAGGATGGTGACGTTGTGCAGCCGGGAAGTCGGCTGCACCGTCATGGTCAACAACTCCGCGTCGAGCATGTCCAAGGGCGCGGCTTCCACCTGAATCTCGCGGGTGGATTCACCAGAGATCAGGCCCAGCCTGCGAGCGATCGGGCGCAGGCTGGGGCCCTGCACCAGCGTGAATACGACTACCAGCATGAACACGATGTTGAGCAGGCGATAGCTGTTGGGTACTCCGGCAACAATCGGAAACGTCGCCAACACGATGGGGACCGCACCCCGTAGCCCCGCCCACGAGAGAAAGACCTGGTGGCGCCACGGAACACGGAACCAGGCAAGGGAGACCACGACCGACAGCGGCCGGGCGACCAGCAGCAAGAGGAGTCCAACGACGACGGCGGCGACCACGTCGGCACCCAGATCACTCGGGTCAACCAGCAGTCCAAGCAGCACGAATAATCCGATCTGCGCCAGCCAGCCAAGTCCTTCGGCAAACGACCGCGTCGCCGATCTGTGCGGTAATCCCGAGTTGGCCAGGACCACCGCGGCCAGGTAAGCGGCGATAAACCCGCTGGCGTGGGATTCGCCGGCCGCTGCGAACGCGACAATTCCCAACCCGAAGGTCGCGATCGGGTACAGGCCGGAAGCGGGTAGCGCGATCCGTCGCAGCCCGACGGCACCGAGGTATCCAATGGCCAATCCGATTGCGGAGCCGCCAAGGAGTTCGGAGACCATATCGGTGATTGCGCCTTCGGGCTCGAACAAGAACGGCACCGTGCTGAACATCAGAACCAGGATCACCGCGGGGGCGTCGTTGAAGCCGGACTCAGCCTCGAGCAATCCGGCAACACGGCGGGGCAACGGCAGCACGCGTAGCACCGAGAACACGGCTGCCGCGTCGGTGGAGGAAACGATGGCTCCCAACAACAACGCGATCTGCCAGTCAACGCGAAGCAGCAAGTGTGCGCCGACAGCAGTTACCACGGTGCTGATCATCACGCCGATGGTGGCCAGTACGGCCGCGGGCGCCAGTAACTTCCGGATGTCGGCGAAGCGGGTGGTCAGACCGCCTTCGACGAGGATCACGGCCAGCGCTGCCGTCCCCAGGTTCCTGGCCAGGTGCACGTCGTCGAACTGCAGGCCGAGGCCGTCTTCGCCGACCACGACGCCGATCAGTAAGAACAGAAGCAGGCTGGGAAACCCGATCCCAGTAGCCAGCCGAGTACCGACAATGCTGGCCAGCAGCACCAGGCCACCGATCAACAAAGCCAGATACAGCTGCTGCAAGCTCATTTCGTTCCCGTTCGGATGCGCCGACGTCGGCGTGCTGCCAGTTAATCAGTACCAGGCCCGCAAGGCGCTCTGTGTATGCACGCCGTGCCCGCTGCGAAAGTGCATACGACAAGATGAATGTGTGGCGACGAGAAAGATGCGAATCGCGATTGCCGGTGCCGGTAACGTCGGCCGGTCAGTCGCGCGTGAGTTGCTCGATAGCGGCCACAAGATCTTGTTGATCGAACGACAACGGCCCAACTTCGAACCACACACGGTTGCCGAGGCGGACTGGCTGAATGCCGACGCTTGCGAACTGACATCGATGCACGAGGCGGGCATCGAGACGTGCGACGTCGTGATCGCCGCGACCGGGGATGACAAGGCCAATCTCGTGGTGGGCTTGCTGGCCAAGACGGAGTTCGGGGTGCCCAGGGTGGTCGCTAGAATCAACGACCTCCGCAACGAGTGGCTGTTCACCCAGGCGTGGGGCATTGACGTGGCAGTCTCGACGCCAGGCGCCATGGTTGCCGGTATCGAGGGCGCCATTGACGTAGGCCACTTGGTGCGATTGATGGGGCTCCGTGAAGGCAGTGCAGCGCTGACGAAACTGACTCTGCCCGAAGACAATCCACTCGTAGGACAGCAAGTCGGCGAGATGGATCTACCGCCGAACAGCGCCCTGGTCACGGTGCTTCGAGGTGACGACGTGATAGTTCCTCAGCCCGACGACGTGCTCCACGCCGGCGACGAGTTGCTCTTCATCGCCGATAACTCCCTAGAGCGTTCGATCCGCACTGTCCTCCACGGCGCCAGAACTTTTCGTGCGCCGACCAACCGCGAGGTCTGAGCGCGCAAAATCCAGATCTGTTTGCCACGAGGGCGTTTAGTCAGTGGCCTCGCGAATGTATTCCCCGATTTGCCGCAACGAGCGGGTCGCTTCGGGCACCATCGGCGCGGCGACCTGAAAAGCGTGAAGCTGACCGGGCCAGACCCGGATCTCCACGGGCACACCGGCCGCGGCCAGCTTGCCCGCGGCCAGCTGCGCGTCGTGCAGCAGGACTTCGGAACCGGAGACGTGAATTAGCGTTGGTGGCAGACCGGGTTCGATATGGTCCAACGGCTCATAAAGCTCTTCGGGCTTGCCACTGGCGGTGCGATTGGCCGCGGCGCGGGCGGCCACGTCAGTGAGCGCCACGAATGCCTTGGCAGTAAACATTGCGTCCGCCCTGATGCTGGATTGGGACTGCGCGTGCCTCGGGCCCAGCTGCAGTAACGGGGAGATCGCTACTAGCGCCGCGGGTTTCTCGTCCTGCTTCTGCAGTCGTTGAGCGAGTGCCAGAGCGAGGTAACCACCGGCGGAATCGCCTGCCAGGACAATCTGATCCGGCTCAAACCCGCCCGCCCGCAACCATCGATAGGCATCATGACAGTCATCGAGTGCCATCCCGATCGAGTGTTTGGGGAGCAGTCGATACTTGACGACCAGGACGGGTGAATCGGCGAATGTTGATAGCGCGGTGACGGTCTTGCTGTGCGAGTTCGTGCCACACATCAGGAACGCGCCGCCATGCAGGTAAAGCACGATACGACGATTGCCGTCGACCGGTAGCACTCCGGGGGCCCGGACCAACTCCGCGGTGGCGTGGGGCAAATTGACTGTGCTTCGTATGGTCCCCGGTGTCTGCGGCAGGATGCGGCATGCGGAGTCGATCAGGCTCAAGGGCCATGGCAGGTTGGGGGCATGGCTACCCACAGCCAGGATTGGCCTGATCGTCATTCGCGAGGTCAGCGCCGCCAATCGGGCTGCGATGCTTGGCCCGGTCTCGATGACCTCGTGCGGTGTTCCGTCGGTGAATGGGAATTTGCGCTTCTTGAATCTGCGCGCCGCGCCCAGATCGTATGCACGAATAACTTCCGCGGGTGCCCCGGATGCTCGACGTAATGTGGCCATGCTCAACACTTCCCACGTCACGGTGCACATAACCGCGTCGCGAGTCGTTGCGCCGTGGTACGTACCAAAAGGCTTTAGCGGCACGGTATCTGGAGTGAGATCAGCGGAATCCGGCTTCTCGGTCGGCGGTCACTTCCACCCCGGCCAGCAGGCTAAGCCGGATGGCAAGCCCGAGAGTGAATTGGTTCTCCGGTTCGCGGACGTCAAGACCGATCGTGCGGGAGATTCGGTCGAGTTTGGCCAGCGTGGTATTGCGATGGACGTCGAGTGCACGTGCTGTGGCATTGACGTTGCAGCCGTGGTTCAGATAGTTCGTCAGTGTCTCCAGCAGGTTCGTGGGCGACCGGAGCGGCTCGATAACCTCCTGAACCAGTTGCCGGCTGCTCTCGGTGTCGGCGATCTCGCTCAGCACGGTGAAGCTACGCAGATCCTGGTAGGAAATGGCGCAGCTGCGGCCAAGCCGGCGCGCGATGCCCAACGCGATGCGGGCCTCGCGGTAGCTGTCTGAGACCTTGGTGGCGTTGCGGGCAGCCCGCCCGTAGGCGACAGCCACCGTGGTGCGGCACCGCCGTTCGAGTGCGGCGTACATTTCCCGTGCGAAATCGGCCATTTGGCGCCCCAGCGCCGGATCGTCACCATTGCGCAGAGCACGGACCACCACCAAGACGTCGCCGACGACGGTCGCATCGGTTCGTGCCGAGCAGTCCGGGGAGATACCGGCGGCGTATCGGGCCAACCGGACCATGCCGGCTGCCGGATTGTCCACCGGGTGTGGCAGCGCGCCGTGGGCGACGAAAACCGCGAACGGCGAGTCGATGTCGATCTCGTGGTGGTCGGCACGTGCTCGCAGCTCTTGCTCGCTGGAGAAGCTGCCGTGGACCAGGGCCTGGATGAACTCGCCGCGGGCGCGCTCTTCGGCCTCATCGAGGCGGTGCTGGTGCAGCATCTCCGAGCCAATGATCGCGGTCGCCTGCTCGGTCACGATGCGGTGACGGAAGTGATCTTGAGCGCTCAAGGTGGCGAACGGAACGAGGACCACCACCCAGCCGTGGAATACCTTGCCGTGCTGGATGGCGCTGGCAATGCACGTCCACACGCTGCAGTGCGGCCCGGCCACTGGGTCGACGCGAGTTTCACACACGCTCGAACGTCGGGCCGCGGGCACACCGGTTGCCAGGATGCGGCTCACCGAGTCGGACAACACGGTGACCGCGTCGGCGGCAAGTCCGTGGTGGGCGACGACCTGGTTGTGGGCGTTGAGCGCCATCGCGGGGTTTCCGGACAGGTTGGCCACCTCACGGATGAGCACCTGAAGGCCTGCGCCGCGGTGGAAGAGTCCGGCCAGCGAATCGTGTACGTGGGTCGAGTAGCGCATGGCTTGCAATTCCTGGCTCAAGGCGCGTTCCGCGAGCAGGCGGTTGAGGGCCGCAAAACCCGCGGCCAAGCCCATCTCGATGATCACCAGTCCAGAGGGCAGCCCGGTGCGTGGCAAGTCTGCTGGGATCGAACCGTCGACCAGCAGCAGGGTGGCGCCTCGGCTGGCCATATCGGTCAGCATGGTGCTGTCGGCGAGCAGGGTTTCGGGACGGGCGTACAACGCGATGGCGTCGAGTCGATCCGGCCGAGGGGGCACTTCGGTGAGTGGCAGCATCCAGGTCAACTCGCGATCGAGTTGGTCGGCACCGGCCACCACCCGAGCGCCCGACATCAGCGGTTCATCCAGCAGCCATCGAATCGTCAACCGATCGTCCTCGCCTACATTTGGATGTGCTGCTGTCATGTCAAACCTGTGCTGTTCTCCGTTCGGATGGACACCGCTCGCGGTCAATAAATCGAATACACCGATTTATGTGCGGGCACTATGTGCAGGTTGACCTTCCTATCGGCCGGATTGTGGGCATTGTGGACGTTGCCGTGGTGTCCACCAGGGCTGGTAGATATCTCCGTGAATCGATCTATGCCCGGCAGGAATACAGGAGAATTCGCATGGAGCAGATCCACTGGATCACCCATCAGGCGAGCTGCCCCATCGGTATCGGCAGGTAAATGATGCTGTGGCCCCGAATTCACCAGATTAAACCGTTCTGTGCACGTTGCTCGGCATAGTCGAATGCGTATTCGCACCGCAGGACTCACGGGCTCAGCATTAAAGGCCACATCAGCCAGTACGGCGTGCTGCCCGGCATTGGATATGCCAACGGAGTAAAAATGATTCGGATTTTCAGGGTGCTGATGCGCCTATGGGTACCACTCGTCGTCCTAGTGGTCGTCGTGATTGCGGGATTCAGTGTGGCGCGGATCCATGGTTTCTTTGGTTCGCAAAAGCGTGAGGCGTATATGGACGCTAAGGGTGAGGAAACCAAGCCTTTCAACCCTAAGAAGATTACCTACGAGGTTTTTGGTCCGCCGGGAACAGTGGCCGATATCAGCTACTTCGACGTCAACTCGGATCCCAAAAGGGTAGATGGAGCACGCTTACCGTGGACGCTGAAGATCTCCACGACTCTGCCAGCCGTAATGGGAAACCTGATGGCGCAGGGAGACAGTGACCAGATTGGTTGCCGCATAACTGTAGATGGCATTATCAAAGCCGAACGAATCTCCAATGAGGTCAATGCATTTACATTTTGCGTGGTGAAATCAGCGTGAGCAACGAGCGCACCTACCAGCCAATTATTGCGCGGACGATCCGCAAGCTTTCGGTTCCAATTATCTTGGGATGGCTGTCGTTGGTTGTCGTACTCAGTGTGTGCGTTCCGCCGCTGGAAAAGGTCGGGCAAGACCACTCGGTAGCGCCAAGTCCTCCGGAGGCGCCATCGCTAGTGGCGGCTAAACGGATCGGAAAGGTATTCAAAGAATCCGACTCCGACAATGTGGCGATGATAGTTCTGGAGGGCGATCAATCCCTCGGTGATGCTGCACATCGCTACTACGACGGTTTGATCCGGGCTCTCAGGGTCGACACGAAACATGTGCAGCACATTCAAGACTTCTGGGGAGATCCCCTGACGGCCGAGGGAGCCCAAAGCGCCGATGGTAGAGCTACCTATGTTCAACTAAATCTTTCCGGCATCCAAGGCGAGTCGCTGGGAAACGAATCCATCCAAGCAGTACGACAGATCGTGGCGCACGCACCGGGGCCGCCACCAGGGGTCAAGGTTTATGTCACCGGCCCATCGGCGCTCGTCTCCGATATGAGTACCACCGGCGACAAATCGCTCAATAGAATTCTATTGCTCACGGTAGTAGTGATCGTCTCCATGCTCCTTCTGGTATACCGTTCGATCGGCACGGTCATCCTTCTGCTCCTCACCGTCTTTATCGAACTGACGGCCGCAAAAGGGGTCGTCGCGTTTCTCGGGGATCGGCAGTTTATCCAGCTGTCGACTTTTTCCGTAAACCTGCTCACTACTATCGCAATCGCGGCCGGAACGGACTATGGAATATTCCTTATCGGCCGGTATCAAGAGGCTCGTCAGGCCGGCCTAGATCGAGAAGCGGCCTACTACACCACCTTCCGCGCCGTCGCTCACGTAATTTTGGGCTCTGGCCTAACCGTCGCGGGTGCGATGGGTTGTCTCGGCTTCACGCGGCTGCCCTACTTCCAGTCCATGGGCGCCCCGTCCGCGGTCGGCATCCTCGTTGCCGTCGGCGTCGCGCTGACGCTGGGACCGGCCGTACTCACGGTTGGCGGCCACTTTGGCCTGTTCGACCCCAAGCGCAAGATCAAAACGCGCGGATGGCGACGCATTGGCGCCGCAACCGTTCGATGGCCAGCGCCGATCCTCTGCGCGGCGTGCGCGATCGCCCTGGTTGGCCTACTCGCCCTGCCTGGATATGAAGTCAGCTACGACGATCGTGCGTTTATGCCCACGTCCATTCCTGCTAGCGTCGGATATGCCGCGGCCGAACGCCATTTTTCCGCGGCTCGGATGAAGCCCGACATTTTGCTGATCGAGACCGATCATGATATGCGTAATTCGGCAGATTTTCTGATTTTGGACAAACTGGCTAAAGCGATCTTCCGGGTCCCGGGCATCTCGCGGGTCCAAGCAATAACTAGGCCGAACGGAAGGCCCATCGAGCACTCGTCGATACCGTTTCAGCTGAGCATGCAGAACGCCGGCCAGTTGCAGACCATGAAGTACCAGCGCGACCGGATGAACGACATGCTGACCCAGGCGGACGACATGGCGAAGTCGATCGCCCTCATGCAGCGTACATATGAATTAATGATCCAGATGACCGGCATTACACACAAAATGCTCGGCGACACCGTCGAGATGAAACAGATCACTGACGAGCTGCGCGATCACATTGCGGACTTTGAAGACTTTTGGAGACCGATTCGTAGTTACTTTTATTGGGAAAGGCACTGCTTCGACATTCCGATCTGCTGGTCGGTGCGTTCAATATTCGACGCGCTCGACGGTGTAGATCAGATCAGCGAGAAACTGACCACCCTGGTGGGTGATTTGCAAAACATGGACCGCATCATGCCCGAAATGGCCGCACAGCTCCCGCCAATGATTGAAACAATGGAAAACATGCGGACCATGATCCTGACCATGCACAGCACCATGTCCGGGATCTACGATCAAATGGACGAAATGAGCGAGAACGCCACCGCCATGGGCAAGGCGTTCGACGCCGCCAGGAATGACGACTCGTTCTACCTGCCCCCGGAGACCTTCAAAAACCCCGACTTCAAACGGGGCATGAAAGTGTTCCTATCGGACGACGGGAAAGCGGCTAGGTTTATCATTTCGCACCGAGGTGAGCCCGCAACGCCCGAGGGTCTCCGAAGTATTGATGCCGTAAAGACGGCGGCGGAGGAGGCGCTCAAAGGAACTCCGTTGGAGGACGCAAAAATATATGTCGCCGGCACTGCTGCCACCTATAAAGACATATCAGACGGCGACGAATTCGATCTATTGATCGCCGCAATCTCGTCGCTCTGCCTTATCTTTATCATCATGTTGCTCATTACCAGAGGCCTAATCGCTGCGCTGGTTATCGTCGGAACCGTGGCACTTTCCCTGGGCGCATCCTTTGGCCTTTCAGTGCTCCTTTGGCAGCACATTCTGCGCGTCGAACTGCACTGGCTGGTGCTTGCGATGTCCGTCATCGTGCTGTTGGCGGTGGGATCCGACTACAACCTGCTGCTGGTCTCCCGGTTGAAAGATGAAATAGGAGCGGGACTCAAGACGGGGATCATCCGAGCCATGGGTGGCACCGGCAAGGTCGTGACCACGGCCGGAATGGTGTTCGCCGCGACGATGGCAAGCATGGGCGTCAGCGATCTGCGCATCATCGGTCAGGTGGGCACCACTATCGCCCTGGGGCTGGCATTCGACACGCTCGTGGTGCGGTCGTTCATGACACCGGCGATCGCCGCCCTACTCGGACGCTGGTTCTGGTGGCCACTTAAGGTACGTACCCGGCCCGGTAGCAATGCCCGCAGCCTTGAGCCCAGTTCTGGATACGGTTCCCCCGCCGTCCTGCAGCCGTCAGAGGCCAGGGTCTAGGACTCATCGGTGGATCGGACGCTGCAGCACGCAGCCACGAGGCGACATGCTCGGAACTCCCTTTAGTCGTCTTAGTCGCCGTCCAGGACCATGTTCACCAGATCGTCGAGGTTCAGGTCTGTGACGGTGACGTTGCCGGGGTCTTGCGAGGCCTGGAAGCCGTGACCAGTCATGCCCAAGAGGAGCTCGAGCACCCCCGCATCTCTGAGGCGTCCGACCGGAATTGATGCAACGAGGCGCTGGATCTCGGCATCCGGCATATCAGCAGGGCGCCCAAGGTCTTGTGTGCTGTGACCGAGTTTTTGGGTGAGGTGTTCGGCGATGGCGTTGGGGGTGGGGTGGTCGAAGATGAGGGTGGGTGGCAGGGTGAGGCCGGTGTGTTGGGTGAGGGTGTTGCGTAGTTCGAGGGCGGTCAGTGAGTCGATGCCGAGGTCTTTGAAGGGGCGGTCGGGATCGAGGGTGGCCGGGTCGGGGTGGGCGAGCACGGTGGCGGTGGTGGTGACCACCAGGGTGATCAGGGTGTGGCGTTGTTGGTCGGGGGTTTGGGTGGCTAGTCGTGTGGTGAGGGTTTGAGGGCTGGGGGCCGAGGCGGCTTGGGGTCGGGTGGTGGTCAGGGCGGACAGGATTGCGGGCAGGGTGTTGTGGCGGGCGAGGCGGTTGAGGGCGGCTGGGTTGATGGGGGCGGGGATCAGGGTGGGTTGGTGGTGGGTCAGGGCGGTGTCGAAGAGGGTGAGGCCGTGGTCGGTGGTGATGGGGGTCAGGCCGTCTCGGGTGACGCGGGCTTGGTCGAGTTCGCTGAGGTGGGCGGTCATGCCGGAGGGGGTTTGCCAGTAGCCCCAGGCCAGGCTGGTGGTGTGGGGGTGGTGGTGGGCTAGGGCGTCGAGGACGGCGTTGGCGGCGGCGTAGTTGGCTTGGCCGGGGTTGCCTAGGGTGGCTGTGGCCGAGGAGAACATGACGAAGGCGGCCAGGTCGTGGTCGCTGGTGAGTTGGTGCAGGTGCCAGGCGGGGTCGGCTTTGGCGTGTAGCACGGTGTGGAGTTGGGTGCTGGTCAGTTCGGTGACGACGGCGTCGTCGAGGACGCCGGCGGTGTGGATGATCGCGGTGAGTCGGTGTTGGGTGGGGATGGTGTTCAGCAGTGTGGCGAGTTCGGTGGGGTTGCTGGTGTCGCAGGCGGTGATGGTGACGTGGGCGCCCAGTTCGGTCAGTCGTTGGTGTAGTTCGGCGGCGCCGGGGGCGTTCGGGCCGCGCCGCGACACCAGCAGCAGGTGGCGCATTCCGTAGTGGGTGATCAGGTGTTCGGCGAACACACTGCCCAATGTTCCGGTGCCCCCAGTGATCAGTACCGTGCCCTGCGGATCCCAGTGGGTGGGGGCTTTGGTTGGGGTGGGGTTGGTCGGGGTGAGGCGGGGGGTGTGGGCGGTGGTGTGGCGTAGGGCGAGTTGGGGTTCGGTGTGGGTGGGGCCGAGGGTGGCCAGGGTGTTGATCAGGATGTTGTTCGTGGTGGTGTGGTCGATGTCGATCAGGGTGATGCGGCCGGGGTGTTCGTTCTGGGCGGTGTGGATCAGGGCCCAGGTTGCGGCGTGGGCCAGGTTAGGTGCCTGGTCACGGCGGCTGGTGGTTACCCCATGGTGAGTCAGGATGGCTAGGTGGGTGGTTAGGGTGTCGGGGCGGGCCAGCCAGTGTTGTAGTTGGGTCAGGGCGTGTTGGGTGAGGGTGTGCACCTCCTGCAGGGTGTCGTGCTGGTTGGTGAGGGGGAGTGTCCAAATGGTGAGGTCGGTGTGGGCGAGGTCGGGGTGGGTCAGGTCCGGGTAGGTGGGTAGGTCGTCTAGGTCGATGAGTTGGGGGTGGGAGGTGCTGGTGACTAGCGCCCAGGTGGGTGAGATGGTGGCGGCCGGGAAGGTTTGGGCGGGTAGGGGCGGCCACTCGAGCTGGAACAGGCTGTGGCGGAGTGCGGTAGCGGGGGTCGGGTGGGCCAGCGTGTTGGGTAGGGGGCGCAGGGTCAGGGTGGTGATGGTGAGGACGGGGTTCCCGGTGGGGTCGGTGGCGTGCAGGGTGTAGGTGTCGGTGTTGGTGCGGGTCAGGTGCACATGCAGGTGGGTGGGGGTGGTCGCGTGGAGGGTGATCCCCGTCAGCGTGAACGGCAACTGTGGGCCGGTGGAGTTGGCATGGTGCCCGTCGAGTGCGGTCAGCGGGTGGAGTGCGGCGTCGAGCAGGGCGGGGTGGATGCCGTAGCCGGTGATGTCGACGTCGGGGGGTAGGGCGATTTCGGCGTGGACGGTGTCGGGGTCGGTGGGGTTGTAGCCGATGCCGATCACTCCCTGGAATGGGGGGTGATACTGCAGGCCTCGGTTAGCCAGGTTCGTGTAGAAGTTCTCGGTGTCGATGGCCGCTAAGGTCGGTGGTGGTGTGGGCGCGGGGGTGGGGGTTTGCTCAGCGGTGAGGATGGCGCTGACGTGGAGCAGCCAGGGGTCGTCGAGGTCCTCACCGCTGGGGCGGGTGTGGACTGTGACGTGTCGACGGCCGGTGTCGTTGGGGGGCTGGATAGTGATTTGCAGGTCGGTGCCGGCGTGGTGGGTCAGTATCAGGGGGGTGTGCAGGATGAGTTCGTCGATGACGGGGCAGTTGGTGTGGTGGCCGGCGTAAAGCAATAGGTCGACGAATCCGGTGGCGGGAAACACCACGGCGCCATCGACGGAGTGGCCCGTTAGCCAAGGGTGGGTGGTGGGGGAGAGTCGGCCGCTGAGGATGGTTTGGTCTTGGTCGGCCAGGTGGGTGATGGCGCCGAGGAGGGGGTGGTCGGGTCGGCGCAGGCCCGCAGTGCTGACGTCGGTACTGGGGGTGGGGGCGAGCCAGTAGCGGTGGTGCTGGAAGGGGTAGGTGGGTAATGCGGTGGTGTGGGCTGCGGGGAACAGGCTGGCCCAGCAGGGGCTGTGGCCGCGAGTGTGGAGCTGGGCCAGCGCGGTGGTCAAGGTATCGAGGTTGGGTCGGTCGCGGCGGGTGGTGGTGATCACGGTCGAAGCGTGGGGCGTGCCGGCGTAGGCCAGGGTGTCGTTGATGGCGGGGGCCAGCACGGGATGGGGAGAGAGTTCGACGAAGGTGTGGGCGCTGGCAGCGAGCAGGGTGGCCACGCTGTCGGCGAAGCGCACGGGTTGGCGTAGGTGTTGGGTCCAGTACTGAGGTGAGCTGAGTTGCTCGGGTGTGGCGGGCTGTCCGGTCAGATTGGAGATGATCGGCAATCTGGGCGGGTGGAAGGTCAAACCCGCCGCGATGGTGTGGAATTCGGCCAGAGCGGGGTCCATGGCTGGTGAGTGGAAGGCGTGGCTGACCGTTAGTGAGGTGGTTGTGTAGCCGCGGGTGGCGCACGCGTCGCGGAGGTGTTCGATCTGGTCGAAGGGCCCGGCGGCCACGATCGAGGTGGGGGCGTTGATCGCGGCAACAGTGGTGTCGGGGTAATCGCCGAGCAGGGCGGTGATGTCGTTCTCGTTGGCTTGGACGGCCAGCATGGCCCCGGGGGCGCAGGCTTGCATGAGTCGACCCCTCGCGCTGACCAGGATCGCGGCATCTCGGAGGCAGAAAACGTCTGCCAGATAGGCGGCGGTGAGTTCACCGATGGAGTGGCCCATCACGATGTCGGGGGTGATCCCGGCGTCGGCCAAGGCCGCGTGGATGGCCACTCCGAAGGCGAACAGGGCCGGTTGGGCGTAAGCGGTCAGGGTCAGCAGCTGTGCTGACGGCGAAGCGGGGTCGGCGAACATGACCTCGCGCAGTGGCACGTCGAGATGGGGGTCAAAGGCGGCGAAGACCTGGTCGAGGGCGTCGGCGAATACCTGGTGATGGGCATACAGCCCAGAGCCCATGGCGGGGTACTGCGCGCCTTGGCCCGGCAAGACGAACACCATCTTGGCGCCCGGACGGGCCAGATGATGCTGGACCACATATGGGTGGGGCCGGCCGGTGCGCAAGGCGTCGAGCCCGGCCAGCAGTTCGGCGCGGACATCGTCAGCCGCGGCCGGTGCGGTGATGGCCGCCCGATACGGGTGCTGGGTGCGCGTGGTAGCCAGGCTGTAGGCCAGATCGGTGAGATCGGCATCCGGATGCTCGACGAGGTGTTGATAGAGCCGATCAGCTTGGGCGGTCAAAGCCCGGGCGCTGCGCGCCGAGACGGGCCACACCGAAAGCGGGGGATGATCCACCGTCGGCTCGGGAGCGGGGGTGGCTGGCGGTGTTCGGGGTTGTTGGACGATGACGTGGGCGTTGGTGCCGCTAATGCCATACGAGGAGATGGCGGCGGTGCGGGGGTGGTCGGTGTCGGGCCAGGCGGTGGGCTCGGTGAGCAGGCGCACGGTTCCGGCTGACCAGTCCACGTGGGGGCTGGGGCGATCGACGTGCAAGGTGGGCGGCATGGTGTCGTGGTTGAGGGCGCAGATCATCTTGATCAGTCCGGCGGCCCCGGCGGCGGCTTGGGTGTGACCCAGATTGGATTTGATCGAGCCCAACCACAACGGATGATCGGCATTGTGATGGGCGCCGTAGGTGGCCATCAGCGCCCCGGCTTCGATGGGATCGCCCAAACGGGTGCCGGTCCCGTGCGCCTCGACCACGTCGACCTCGCCCAAACTGATCCCGGCGTTGGCCGCGGCCTGTTTGATGAGGCGCTCCTGTGCCGGGCCGTTGGGGGCGGTCAACCCGTTGGACGCGCCGTCTTGATTGACCGCTGAGCCGGCGATCACCGCCAACAGCGGATGGTTGTGGCGGCGGGCATCACTGAGACGTTCCAGCACCAGCACCGCAGCGCCTTCGCTCCAGCTGGTGCCATCCGCGGCCGCGGCGAACGGTTTACACCGCCCATCAGCGGCCAACCCACGTTGACGAGCGAACTCGGTGAACGGCCCCGGCGTGGTCATGATGGTCACCCCACCGGCAAGGGCCAGGCTACTTTCACCATTGCGCAGCGACTGACACGCCAAATGCGTGGCCACCAACGCTGACGAGCAGGCGGTGTCGACCGTGATGGCAGGGCCCTGCAACCCCAACGAATACGCCACCCGTCCCGAAGCCACGCTCGTGAGAGTGCCGGTGGCGTAGCCCTCCACATCGTCAGAAGTGGCGTCCCCGTAGGGTTGCGCCCAGGTTCCAACGAAGACTCCGGCCGCGGAGCCCATCAACCCCGCCGGATCGATGCCGGCGGTTTCTAGCGCCTCCCAGCACACCTCCAACAACACCCGCTGTTGGGGATCAATGGCCTGGGCCTCCCGCGGAGAAATCCCGAAGAACTCCGCGTCAAATTCGGCGGCCTCAGCCAAAAAACCGCCAGAGCGGGCGTAGGTCTTGCCCACCGCATCCGGATCGGGATCAAACAACTCCGCCAAATCCCAGCCACGATCCGTCGGGAAAGCGCCGATTACGTCGGTGCCGCTACTGACCATTTCCCACAACGCCGCCGGCGAATCCACCCCGCCGGGAAACCGACACGCCATACCAACCACCACAATGGGTTCACCCAAACCTGTGGTGGCCACCTCCCGCACCTGGGCGCGTGTGTCGACGGTGGTGGTGAGCTGGTTGAGCAGGTGTTCGGCGATGGCGTTGGGGGTGGGGTGGTCGAAGATGAGGGTGGGTGGCAGGGTGAGGCCGGTGTGTTGGGTGAGGGTGTTGCGTAGTTCGAGGGCGGTCAGTGAGTCGATGCCGAGGTCTTTGAAGGGGCGGTCGGGATCGAGGGTGGCCGGGTCGGGGTGGGCGAGCACGGTGGCGGTGGTGGTGACCACCAGGGTGAGCAGGGTGTGGCGTTGTTGGTCGGGGGTTTGGGTGGCTAGTCGTGTGGTGAGGGTTTGAGGGCTGACGGCCGAGGCGGCTTGGGGTCGGGTGGTGGTCAGGGCGGACAGGATTGCGGGCAGGGTGTTGTGGCGGGCGAGGCGGTTGAGGGCGGCTGGGTTGATGGGGGCGGGGATCAGGGTGGGTTGGTGGTGGGTCAGGGCGGTGTCGAAGAGGGTGAGGCCGTGGTCGGTGGTGATGGGGGTCAGGCCGTCTCGGGTGACGCGGGCTTGGTCGAGTTCGCTGAGGTGGGCGGTCATGCCGGAGGGGGTTTGCCAGTAGCCCCAGGCCAGGCTGGTGGCGTGGGGGTGGTGGTGGGCTAGGGCGTCGAGGACGGCGTTGGCGGCGGCGTAGTTGGCTTGGCCGGGGTTGCCTAGGGTGGCTGTGGCCGAGGAGAACATGACGAAGGCGGCCAGGTCGTGGTCGCTGGTGAGTTGGTGCAGGTGCCAGGCGGGGTCGGCTTTGGCGTGTAGCACGGTGTGGAGTTGGGTGCTGGTCAGTTCGGTGACGACGGCGTCGTCGAGGACGCCGGCGGTGTGGATGATCGCGGTGAGTCGGTGTTGGGTGGGGATGGTGTTCAGCAGTGTGGCGAGTTCGGTGGGGTTGCTGGTGTCGCAGGCGGTGATGGTGACGTGGGCGCCCAGTTCGGTCAGTCGTTGGTGTAGTTCGGCGGCGCCGGGGGCGTTCGGGCCGCGCCGCGACACCAGCAGCAGGTGGCGCATTCCGTAGTGGGTGATCAGGTGTTCGGCGAACACACTGCCCAATGTTCCGGTGCCCCCAGTGATCAGTACCGTGCCCTGCGGATCCCAGCTTGTCGGCGGGATCAGCACGAGCTTGCCGGTATGGCGGGCTTGGCTCATGTCCCGGAACGCGCGCTGCGCCTGCAGCAGGCCGTAGCTGGTGGTGGGTAGCGGTCGTAGGATGCCCGCGGTGAACAGGTCGCTCAGCGTGGTCCATGCCTGGCGAATGTCCTCAGGCCCTGCCCCGTGCAGGTCGTACGCCTGGTAGGCGACGCCGGGGTGGGCCTTGGCGATCTCGCCGGCTACCCGGATGTCGGTCTTGCCGATTTCGATAAAAGACCCGCCGCGGGGCAGCAACTGCAGCGACCCGTCGACGAAGTCTCCGGTGAGGCTGTTGAGCACCACGTCCATGCCCTGGTGGTCGGTCGCAGCGGCGAATGCTTCGACGAAATCGAGCGTCCGCGATGAGGCGATGTGCTCGGGACGGACCCCCAGATCCTTGAGCACCTGGTGTTTGTTGGGGTGGGCGGTGCTGAAGACCTGGGCCTTGAGGTGATGCGCGATCTGAATGGCGGCTTGACCGACCCCGCCGGCGCCGGCGTGGATGAGCACCCGCTGGCCAGCGCCGAGCCCGGCCAGCTCGACCAGGGTGATGTAGGCCGTCAAAAACGCCACCGGCACCGACGCGGCCTGGCTGAACGACAATCCCGTCGGGATGGGAACAACCATCCGGTGATCGGTGACCGCGGTGGGCGCGAAGGCGTTGTTGGGGAACAACCCCATCACCGCGTCACCGGGTCGCGGGGTGGTCACATCGGAGGCGGTGTCGATGACGACGCCGGCGGCTTCCGCGCCGAGCCCTTCGTCTGTGATGGCGCCTAAAGCAACGACGACATCGTGGAAGTTCAGCCCGGCAGCCCGGATGGCGACGCGGACCTGCCCGGGAGCCAACTCGGTGAGCGGGTCGGTGGGTACCAGGGCAAGATTGGTCAAGTCGCCCTTGCCGAGAGTGCCGAGTTGCCAGGCGGGAGCCGGGGGCGGGGTCAGGGACGTGGCGGGGGTTAGGCGCGGGACGTGGGCTCTGCCGTGACGGAGGGCGAGTTGGGGTTCGGTGCTGATGTGGCCGATGCCCGCCACGATGTTGACGACGCCATCGGCGGTGTCGTCGGTGTCCAGCAGGGTGATGCGGCCGGGGTGCTCGTTTTGGGTGCTGTGGATCAGGGCCCAGGCTGCGGCGTGGGCTAGATCGGGGCGACGATCGTGGGGGCTGGTGCTCACGGCGTGCTGGGTCAGGATGACCAATCGGGTGTTGAGGGCGTCCGGGCGAGTCAGCCAGTGCTGCAGTTGACTCAGGGTGTGCTCGGTCAGGGTGTGCACCTGCCGGAGGGGATCGGCGTCGGTGCGGGTGGGGGGCAGCGCCCAGATAACCAGGTCCGCGGCGGATAGGCCGGGGTGGCTCAGGTCGGTGTGGATCGGGGCCCGGTGCAGGTCGGAAACAACGTGGTGTCGATCAGCGGTGACGACGGCCCAGGTGGGTGAAACCCCGGCCTCGGGGAAGGTGCCGTGGGGCAGAGCTGGCCAGTCCACTTGGAACAGGCTGTCGCGTTGCGTCGGTGTGAGCGCTTGTTGAGGTACGGAATCGGGCAAGGCGCGCAGGTTAACGGTGGCGATGGTGATGACCGGGACGCCGGTGGGGTCGGTAGCGTGCAGGGCGTAGGTGTCGGTGTCGGTTCGGGTGAGGCGGACGTGGAGGCGGGTGGCCGCAGTCGCGTGCAGGCTGATTCCGGTCAGCGCGAACGGAACTCGCGGACCTGGCGAGTCAACGTGCGGCCCGGTGTCCAGTGTGATCAGGGGATGTAGGGCGGCGTCGAGCAGCGCGGGGTGGAGGGTGTAGCCGGTGATCTCGGTGTCGGGGGGAAGGGCGATCTCGGCGTAGACGCTGTCGGGGCTGATCGGATCGTGTCCGATGCCGACCACCGCCTGGAAGGGGCTGTCGTACTGCAGGCCGCGGGTGGCTAACTGTTGGTAGAAGGCGTCCGTGTCGACGGTCTCCACGCAGGGTGGGGTGGCGAGCGCGGGGGTGGTGGGCCGGTCCCCGCTCAATGCGCCGGTGGCGTGCAAAACCCAGGATCCGCGGTAGTTTTCCGCACCGGTACGGCTATGGACGGTAAAACGCCGCTGGGCATGCACGTTAGGTGGGTGCACGATGATTTGAAGATCCGTGGGCACGTGTTCCGCGAGGGCCAGGGGGGCATGCAGGATCAGCTCGTCGATGACGGGGCAGTCAACGTGTTGACCCGCGTGGAGAAGTACCTCGATGAAGCCGGTGGCGGGAAAGACAACGGTGCCGTGGATGCGGTGACCGGTCAGCCAGGTGTTCGTGCTGGCCGACAGGCGCCCGCTGATCACGATCTGGTCTTGATCGGCGACGTGAGTGACGGCGCAGAGCAGGGGATGGTCGGCCCCGTCGAGTCCGGCGGCCCTGACGTCGACGCTGGTGGTGGGGGCCAGCCAGTAGCGGCGGTGCTGGAAGGGGTAGGTGGGCAATGCGGTGGTCCGGGCGTGCGGAAACAGGACCGACCATCTCGGGCTATGGCCGTGGGTGTGCAGCTGAGCGACCGCGGTGGTCAAGGTGTCGAGGTCGGACCGGTCGCGGTGCAGCGTGGTGATCGCCGCCGACTGGGTACGTCCGTTCGCGTTAGTGAGGGCGTCGGTGATCGCCGGGGCTAGTACCGGGTGAGGCGACAACTCGACAAACGTGTGCTCACCCTGCGCTAGTAACCCGGCAACACTGTCGCCGAAGCGGACTGGTTCGCGAAGGTGTTGGGTCCAGTAGCGGGGGGAATTGAGCTGCTCGGCGGTGGCCAGGCTTCCGGTGAGATTGGAGACGATTGGCCGCGTGGGCGCATGGAAGGTCAAGCCCGCGGCAATGGCTTCGAATTCGGGCAGGACGGGGTCCATGGCCGGTGAGTGGAACGCGTGACTGACCGCCAGTGAGGTGGTCTGGTAGCCGCGGCTGCGGCACCGCTCACGGAGTCCGGCGATGTCATCGAAGGGTCCGGCGACCACGATCGAGCTGGGGCTGTTGATCGCGGCGATGGCGGTGTCGGGGTAGTCGTCGAGCAGGGCGACGATGTCGTGCTCACTGGCCTGTACGGCCAGCATTGCTCCGGGAGCGCAGGACTGCATGAGTCGGCCCCGGGCGCTGACCAACACCGCGGCGTCGGGTAGGGAGAACACTCCGGCGAGGTGGGCGGCGGTGAGTTCCCCGATGGAGTGCCCAAGCAGGCAGTCTGGCGTGATACCGATGTGGGTGAGTGTGGCGTGCATGGCCACCCCGATGGCAAACAACGCGGGCTGGGCGTAGGCCGTTTGCTGTAACAGCTGGGCCAATGCGGTGCCGGGTGCGGCGAAAACTATCTCGCGTAGCGGTACCTCGAGATGGCGATCAAAGGCTGCACACACCTCGTCGAGGGCGTCGCCGAAGACTTGGTGGTGCCGGTAGAGGTGGGTGCCCATGGACGGGTATTGGGCTCCCTGGCCGGGGAAAACGAAGACGGTTTTGCCCTGATGAGCCAGGTGGTTCTGGGTGAGGCTGGGATGGTGTCTGCCGGTGCGTAGCGCATGCAGCCCGGCCAGCAGATCCTGGCGTGGAGTGTCGGACGCCGCAGATGTGGTAATGACGGCCCGGTACGGGTGCTGGGTTCGGGTGGTGGCCAGGCTATGGGCCACGTCGGTGAGATCGAGGTCGGGATGCTCGAGGAGGTGCTGGTGCAGGCGGTCGGCCTGGGCAGCAAGCGCCGCGGGGCTGCGGGAGGAAACCGGCCAGAGCCGTAGTGGGGGTGCACCCGGCGAGACCACTTCGGGTTTGGGTATCGCGGGTGCGCAGGGCGCTTGTTGGACGATGACGTGGGCGTTGGTGCCGCTAATGCCAAACGAAGAGATGGCTGCGGTGCGGGGGTGCTCGGTGTCGGTCCAGGCGGTGGGCTCGCTGAGCAGCCGCACGGTTCCGGCCGACCAGTCGACATGTGGGCTGGGTTGGTCCACGTGCAGCGTGGGTGGCAAGGTGTCGTGGTTGAGGGCGCAGATCATCTTGATCAACCCGGCGGCCCCGGCGGCGGCTTGGGTGTGACCCAGGTTGGATTTGATCGATCCCAACCACAGGGGGCGTTCGGGGTCGCGGGCGGCGCCGTAGGTGGCGATCAGCGCGCCGGCTTCGATGGGATCGCCCAGGGTAGTGCCGGTGCCGTGGGCCTCGACCACGTCAACGTCGCTCAGCGCGATCCCGGCGTTGGCGACGGCTTGGCGGATGACGCGTTGCTGGGCGGGTCCGTTGGGGGCGGTCAGACCGTTGGAGGCGCCGTCTTGGTTGATTGCTGAGCCGGCGATGACGGCCAACACGGGGTGGTTGTGCCGGTGGGCGTCACTGAGCCGTTCTAGCACCACCACTGCAGCGCCTTCACCCCAGCCGGTGCCGTCAGCGGCGGCGGCGAACGGTTTGCAACGGCCGTCGCTAGCTAGTCCACGCTGGCGAGCAAACTCGGTGAAGGACGCTGGTGTGGTCATGATGGTCACCCCACCGGCCAACGCCAAAGCCGACTCACCGTTGCGCAGCGACTGACACGCCAAGTGGGTGGCCACCAGCGACGACGAGCATGCGGTGTCCACCGTGATCGCCGGACCTTGCAAACCCAGCAGATACGCCACCCGCCCCGAGGCCACACTCGTGGCGCTACCGGTCAGGCCATAGCCCTCCAGGCCATCGGAACCCACCTGCCCGTAGGCCTGTGCCCAGGTCCCGGCGAAGACCCCGGTATCGGAGCTCGCGAGAGCGGCCGGGTCGATGCCGGCGGACTCCAACGCCTCCCAACACACCTCCAACAACACCCGCTGCTGGGGATCCATGGCCAGGGCCTCCCGCGGAGAAATCCCGAAGAACTCCGCGTCGAAGTCGGCGGCGCTGGCCAGGAATGCGCCGTAACGGGTGTAGGTCTTGCCCACCGCATCGGGATCGGGGTCAAACAGCTCGGCCAGATTCCAGCCGCGATCCGTCGGGAAAGCCCCCATCACGTCGGTGCCGCTACTGACCACCTCCCACAGGGCTCGAGCCGAATCGATCCCACCGGGAAACCGGCAGGCCATGCCGATGACGGCCACCGGGTCATCCACCTGCGCGGGGGAGGGGGCGGCCGCCCGCTCGTCCCAGCCAGATAATTCGCCCTCCAAGTACTTGGCCAACCCTGCCACCGAGCCGTGGTCCCACGCGACCGTCTCGGGCAGTTCCAGGCCTGTTACCGCTGCTAATCGATTGCGCAGTTCGACCGTCATTTGGGAGTCAAAGCCCATATCCGAGAAAGCGCTGTCTCGGTTTATCGCCCGCGGATCGGGCTGGCCCAGCATTTTCGCGGTCTCTGCACTAACCACGTCCACCAGCAACCGGTAACGTTCTTGCTGCAAGGCCGTCAAGCGATCGCTAAGTGTTTTTCCGGCATTCTCTGCGCCAGTTCGGGTGGTCAATGCCGATGTGCCAGTTAGATCCATCGCCGCGTGTGAATTGGGTGTGGCGGCTGGCAGTTGCCAAATAGGCGCCGTTGGCTTCTCCGCTCGAAGTGCGCGGCGTATCACCTTCCCGGTAGCGGTTCGCGGGAGCTGCTCAATAATGGCAAAGCGGTGCGGCACCTTGAACGAGGACAAACGCAGCAGCAATCGCTGGTGGATTTCCCAAATTGTCGACCGATCAAGGGTTGCGTCTCGGCGAGGGACGAGAAACGCCTGTAAGACGGACGCGCCCGTCGCCTCCTTCAATCCGATGACCACGGTCTCGGCGACAGCGTCGTCTTCGAGAATGATCCGCTCAATCTCGTGCGGATCAACGTTGACGCCTCCGATGATTTCTACTTCATCTGCGCGTCCGTGATAGGTAACCCATCCCTCGCCGTCGACACACACCGTGTCCCGTGTTTCGAGCCAATTCTCCTCTCCCAGCAACGGCTCTGTGTTCCGATTCCAATACCGCGGCGCAATTGATGGCCCGCGGACCCATAAATCGCCGACCATCCCAGGCTTGACGGCTGTGCCATCCGGAGCCAACACTCGGATTTCGTAAGGCGGGAGAACCTTTCCTAAGGTCCCGAGACGCCATTCGTCGACCCTATTTGAGACGAATGTTTGCCCGACTTCAGTAGAACCAAGACCGTCAAGGATAGGAATGCCGCCAAAGAAATCGACGAGTCGCTCGGCAAGACCCAGCTCAAGAGCCTCGCCGGCTGACACTACGCAGCGAAGCGAACGGAATGAATCGGGCGAGCACATGTCGAGAATTCGTGCAAATAAAGTTGGCACACCGTAAAACACTGACGGCTCAAATTTCTGACAGACCTTAGCCGCCGACTCGGGGCTCACCGGTGACTGGCTGATGATTGCCGAGCTACCCGTCGCAAGCGGAAACCAGACCGAATTACCCAAGCCATATGCAAAATACATCCGCGCGCTGCTTAACCCGATATATTCGGGAGTCAGCCGCAACGCACCCCGACCCATAGCCTCAACAAACGTCACTACGTCGGCATGGCGATGAAGCGCCGCCTTCGGCGATCCGGTTGTGCCTGAAGAATATGTGGCGTACGCAAACGCGTCACCACTCATCGGCTCGTAGTCCGCCGGCTCGGCTCGGGTCGCATCGGATAGCAGCTCTGCTGCGGTCACCGCACAGGACAGAGGAAACCGATCGCGTAGACCAGCGGTCGTGACGACAAGCGCCGGCTCGGCGTCACGCTCCTGAAATCGGTGATCATTGGGATGAAGCTCCGGATTCGCGATAAATGCCAGAAGCCCCCGCGCCAGACAGGCCAACAACAATTGCACTAGATCCAGCGAATCCGGCAGGCACAAGAGGACATGATCACCTCTGCAAAGGCCGCGGCTTCTTAGCACCTCGCCCAGTTGTAAAACACCGTCATGGATTTGCGCATGAGTAACGATGTCTGGTGCGTAGTACGCAGGCGTGTCCCGCCAACCCGATTTTTCGGCCATCTTGGCGAGAGTTCTCGCTATATTGTCATTCCGCATCATTGGATGACCCATCAAGATTGCTTTCGTGACCGCGATGTCATTTTCCGACTTTCCAGCTGCACACTTGCCGAGGCTTAATCCGAGAATGCGTGTAGTGGGAAGTATTCAGTGATGATCAGGGCCGGTTTGCCTCCGATAAATGTCCGGTACTGACGGCCGACCGTCGGACCTGAATCCTGACAGCTACCAGATGCAGCCCACGTCGGCAGTTTTCCCATCCAGACCTTGGCTGTCTCTCGATAAGACTCGACACCGTTGCTTATCATCAACTCGCAAAGAGGGCGATGCGTTGTCATCAAACTCGTCACGAGCGCGGGCGGCAGAAGATCGACCGCGATCAACGCCTCGACAGCTACGAACGGGTTACCCGAGCACCTTCCCTTGAGTAAGAATCTGCGTTGCATGGATCCGCCGATCGATCGCTCAGAATAAGCGGTTTCCGGTGCGGTGGAAGGGCTCTGCTGCTCAACTATCTCGACGTCGATGTCGTCGTCGATCACAATGCCGAGAATCCCGGTGAGAGTTCCATTGGTTGCAATGAGCATGCGGAGGTCACGACTAAGCTCACGCACTTCCTCCGCAGCCAGAAAGCGCCGCCTCACGGGGCGCTTGCGCAGCGGGTTGCGACATGGTGACTTGCGATCGCCAGCGGTGCGGGCCGCGGCATCGAAGACGTTGGTGATTTTGGCATTGGTGGCGTCAACTATCATGGCGCTCTCCTCGAACTGGAAATGACGTCGACTATCCGGTCGGGTCGGCACAGACAATGGGCTGACAAGATCACGAACCGCTCGCGCGGTTCGCAATATCGCGCCGTGAGAGGAATTTAGTTCACACAGGCAACCCTTTCCACGGGCAAATAGCCTTGCTTGAAACGGCTGACGCACAGCAGAGTGCACATTGACGCTTGCTCGACGTGTTCCGTAGCTCAGCGGGGCCTCGATCACCCGAGCCCGGGCAGTGCGCGTGTCGAGCGCCGCTAGGGGAGCTAGGCGGGCAAGCAGGACTTCCACAGCTTCATCGAACGAAGCGACTGTGTTCGCGATTGGATCGACCAAATGTGCGACGGCCGTTGGGTTGACATTAGTGTGCTCGAGCCGATCCCGACAACCACCCGCGTTGACTCACCAATAATGCGCGCGTAGTTCTCATCGTTGCCTCATCTGAGAGTGCGCGCGTAGGGCGCGCCTACCTGGCTGCTGACGCATCGCTGGTTAGGCCCGGACGATGGGACTGACGATGAGTCAACGCAAGGCCGTGACGAAGGCGATCGCGAGCCGTTACGCGCGGGCGGACAAGGCTGGCAAGGGCCGGATTCTCGACGAGTTGTGCGCCACCACGGGATGGCATCGCAATCATGCCCGCAAGGCACTTAAGGCGGCGTTGCGGCCAAAGCTGGTCAAGCCCCGGTCACCGCGTGCACCGAAGTATGGACCGAAAGTCGTTGCAGCGCTGGTCTTCTGCTGGGCAGTTCTGGGCATGCCTGCGGGTAAGCGGCTGGCGCCGGTGCTGGGCGAGCTGGTGGCGATTTTGCGGCAGTTTGGTGAGCTGGTCATCGATGACGACACCGCCGCGCTGCTGGTGGGCATGTCCGCGGCCACCATCGACCGCCGCCTGGCACCCGAGCGGCGCCGCTACCAGCTTAAGGGCCGCAGCACCACCAAGCCCGGGACGTTGTTGAAGTCTCAGATCCCGGTACGCACCTGGGCGGACTGGGACGACGCGCGACCGGGGTTTGTCGAGATCGACCTGGTGTCCCACGACGGCGGTAATGCCGCTGGTGAGCACGCCTGGACCTTGACCGTCACCGACATCGCTACCGGCTGGACCGAGAACCGCAGCGTGCCCAACAAGGCCCGCAAATGGGTGCTGGCCGCACTCGATGACATCGCCAAGAGCATGCCGTTTCCGATCCTCGGCGTGGACAGCGACAATGGCGGGGAGTTCATCAATAGCCATCTGCTGGCGTGGTGTGAGAAACGCCGGATCACCTTCACCCGCTCGCGGCCGGGCAACAAAAACGACGGCTGCCATGTCGAGCAGAAGAACTGGGCGATCGTGCGCATCGTGGTGGGCTACCACCGCTACGACACGCAAGCAGAACTGTTGCTGCTCAACAAGATCTGGATCCTGCAGTCGAAGCTGACCAACTACTTCTACCCGCAACAAAAGCTGGTGTCGAAAGTCCGGGTTGGTGCAAAGGTCTCCAAGAAATACGACCAAGCGGCCACGCCGTACCGCCGTGCCGAGGCCCACGAGACCATCAGCACCGAGGACAAGGCGATCCTGGCCGACACCTACATCCGCATCAACCCCGCCGCCGTGCAACGTCAGATCCAGGCCCTCACCTCCGAGCTACTCGCGATCACCACCAGCAAGGCCGCACCGAAGACCAAGGCCCCAGTCGAGCCCGCTCCCACGCGCGCATCCGTAGATGAGTCAACGAATCAAACTTCGCGCGCATCTTGAAATGAGGCAACAGGCCACCCACCTGCCCGTGCAGACATGAACGGCCAAGCTACATGGGCACTATGGGACGGATCAGCGAGACGCGTTGGCGACAGCGGTCGGCCTTGCCAGAGGCCGCTTATGCCTCAGCGGTCCGACGTTGCGCCAGCTTCTCACGCAAACTCTTCGGCCGAATGTCGGTCCAATTCTCATCGATGTAGGTCAGGCAGGCATCGCGCTGAGCCTCGCCATAGACCACTCGCCAGCCCTCCGGAATCTCGGCAAAAGTTGGCCATAGGCTGTGCTGTTCCTCATCGTTGATCAGGACGAAGAAGGTGCCATTGTCGTCATCGAACGGGTTTACGCTCATTGGGTTTCGTAACCTTCCACTCGTAAAGTCGCTGAACCGCCACGGCTGGGTCAGGGCCGTGTATTTGGTTTCGCCGATGGCGTTTGGCGATCCGATAGCCTGGCGTCAACTCGCTGGTGCGCAAAGTTTATGCACAGCATGCCACGCGTGCCATCGACACAATAGCCAGAGTTGCTCCCAATGACATGGCACTGTGCACAGTTTCACAGCAACTTCTCCACTGTAATGGGCAGATCAGTCACGCGTCTTCCGGTGGCATTGAATACCGCGTTAGCGATCGCCGCCGGCACCCCGACGATCACCAACTCACCGAGTCCCTTGACTCCGAGCGGATCGGCGGCCGTATCTTCGGCAGTCAAGAAGGTTGCGTCCAGCTCTGGGGCATCGGCGTTGACCGGAACCAGGTAATCGGACAGATTGGCGTTGACGATTCGGCCGTCGCGATGATCCAGTTGGGTTGCTTCCAAGAGCGCCATCCCGATCCCGCCGACCATGCCGCCGATCGCCTGACTGTGCGCGAGCCTGGGATTGATCACCCGGCCCGCGTCGTAACAGGCATACATGCGGCGGATCCGCACTGTCGCGAGTAGCGCATCGACGGCGACTTCAGCGAATACGGCTCCATAGGCGTACGTCGAGTATCGGTCCTGGGCATCGTCGGGTATCCATGTCTGTACAGACTCCAGCCACGGCCAGCCGCGTCGACGCAAGAGATCCTGGTACGACTCTGCGCGCTCTGGTCCGGCCGTGGAGATGGTGGAGAACATGCGGCCGTCGGCGACCGCCACGTCCTCGGGGCGCAAACCGTTCAGTGGTGATCCCGGGTCGGTGACGGCCGTTCGAATGAACTTGTCGCGCAGCATATTCCCGGCGGTGAACACCGCAGAACCCACACTGGCCATGGTCCGAGACGCCGAATGCGGCGGCGCCGGCGGGAATCTGCTGTCGCCCAGAGCGAATCGCACTCGCCTCAAGGGCATCCCGAGGGCGTCCGCTGCGACCTGCGTCATCGACGTATACGTACCCGGTCCCATGTCGCTGGTTCCGCTTTGCACCTCGGCGGTGCCATCGGCCAAAACCCTTGCGACAGCACTACATACACTACGATACGTGTGATAGGCGGCAACGGCCATCCCGATTCCAACTAGTTGGTTCCCATCGCGGGTGGCGCCGGGCACAGGGTTCCGCCGGTGCCACCCGAACGCCGCCGCACCCTGGCTAAGGCACTCGGTGAGCCGCCTTGTGGAAAACGGCATCGCATTGGTCTGGTCGATATCGGGTTCGTTGCGCAACCGTAATTCGATTGGGTCAATGCCTAGCTGGTGGGCGAGATCGTCCATGCCGCACTCCAGCGCAACCGCACCGCTGACCGCCCCGGGTCCCCGCATGAAGGTCGGCAGGTTGACATCAAGTGGCACAACGCGATACGACGATCGCATATTCAGGACGCGATACAGGAACCGCGCATTGCGGACGAGTGAGTCCTCATAGAGCCTGTATCTGGCTGTCTCCGTGCGGCCCTCGTGAATCATGGCGTCGATCCGCCCGGATCGGTCCGCCCCAATCACCATGCGCTGGCGGCTGGTAGGTCGGTATCCGATTCCGTTGTACATCTGCTTACGGGTCAGCACCAGCTTGACGGGTCGTCGCACCTGGCGAGCGGCAAATGCGGTCAGCAATTGATGCGGCCAGGTCTGGCTGGCACTGCCGAATGCACCGCCGACGAACGGCGAGATCAGCCGTACGTTTTCTTCCGGGACATGCATCGCCTCGGCATAGGTTTGCCGCACCGAGCTGATGCTCTGGACCTTGTCCCAGACTGTCAGCCGGTCGCCATCCCACATAGCAATGGTTGCAGGCATTTCCATGGGATTGTGATTGTTTCGCGCGATGCTGAAATGGAGGTCCGTGACCACCGCTGCGTTGCCCAGTGCCTGCTCCGGGTTGCCTCGGACGTACTCGCGATTGTAGCGACCGGTTTGCGAAATAGCTTGCGGGGCATCGATGTCCGTCAACGACGGTCGGCTCGAGTAGCGGACATGGACCAGCGCGGCACCGTGGGCCGCCGCCTCGGGTGTCGTGGCCACCACCATCGCGAGCGGCTGTCCGAAGAAGGAAATCTTGCGCGCGTCGAAGGACAATTTGACCTCGGCGAAGTCGGTCAGCACGCGAAGCACGTCACGCTGCCGCAGCGCGGCACCAACATCGATGTGTTCGATGTCGCCGCAGGCGACCGTGCTGCACACCAGTGCGCCGTACACCAAACCCGGAATCTGGTTGTCGGCCGCGTAGGGGGCTGCACCGGTCACCTTCCGCGGACCATCGACCCGGGCAATCGGCTGACCGGAGACAACCTGCGCGGCGGCAAATGCGTGCGTCACGGCTTGATCATGGTAGGGCCGCCACGGTGGTCAATTGTCGCTCAACAACCCGCTTAACCAGCTCGACCTTGAAACCGTTCTCGCGCAGAGGCGTTGCCCCGTCCGCGGCAAGTTCGGCGACACGGCGGAACACGTCGGCGGTGGCCGGCTGGCCCCGGAGTGCGCCTTCGACGGCCGGCAACCGCCACGGCACAGTGGCAACCCCGCCGACGGCGACCCTTGCGCTGCGTATGACACCGGCGGCAATGTCGAGGGCGACAGCCGCTGAGGCCAGTGCGAACTGATAGGACGCACGGTCGCGCACCTTGAAGTAGCCGGACCGACGGGCCTCGGGCCCGATCGGCACGTCGATCGCGACGATCAGCTCGCCCGGGCGAAGGTTGTGCTCCCGCTCAGGTGAGTCGCCTGGTCGCCGGAAGAGTTCCGCAATCGGAATTCGCCGTTCCCCAGAGACTTGTCGCGTCACCACCACTGCATCCAACGCCACCAGCGCGACCGCAAGGTCTGACGGGTGGGTCGCGACGCAGTGTTGACTCGTGCCAAGGATTGCGTTCGTGCGGTTACGCCCTTCGATTGCCGAGCAGCCCGTGCCCGCGGCACGTCGATTGCACGGCGCCGACACGTCGCGGAAATACCCGCATCTCGTGCGTTGCAATAGGTTGCCGCCGACTGACGCCATGTTGCGCAGCTGAGCGGAGGCAGTGAGAATGATGGCCTGACTGATCATGGGAACTCGTCGCTCGACGACAGGATGCGCGCCAAGTTCGGAGATTCGCACCAAGGATCCGATGCGGATTCTTCCAGGCTGCACGTCGATCGACGTATAGGGCAGGCCGTTGATGTCGACCACCGCATCGGGACGTTCGACGGTTTCGCGCATCAGGTCGACCAGCATGGTGCCGCCGGCGATGTAACGAGCTCCCGCTGCCCCCGCCCGCAACGCCGACTGCTCGTCGGCGGCCTTGGTGTAGCGGAACGGGAACACGTGCTAAAGGTTCCGCGCGGCCGTCGCGACTGCGTTGACGATGTTGGTGTAGGCGCCGCAGCGACAAATGTTGCCGCTCATCCACTCTCGTATTTCCGCCGGAGAACCCGCGTGCCCTTCAGCGATACACCCGATACCGGACATGATTTGGCCGGGCGTGCAGTAACCGCACTGGAACGCGTCCTCGTCGATGAATGCCTGTTGTAGGGGATGGAGTCGGCCGTGTTCGGCCAAGCCTTCAATGGTGGTGATCCGCGCCCCGTCGTGCATTACTGCCAGGGTCAGGCAGGAGTTGATCCGCCGACCATCGACCAGCACCGTGCACGACCCGCACGCGCCCTGGTCGCAGCCCTTCTTCGTTCCGGGTAGTCCCGCCCGCTCGCGCAGCATGTCCAGCAGCGAAGTCCGGTTGTCGACGGTGATTTGGCGATGCTCGCCGTTGATCTCGGCGTGGATGACAGTGGTATGGCTTTGGTCATGTTCGGTGCGGTCAGATCCGGCGACCGTAGTGACGGCGGCGACGGCGCCGCCCAAGGCGGCGGACGCGCCCACGAATTTTCTGCGGTTGAGCCGAAGCCCGGGTCGGTCGTCCACGCATCCACTGTAGGACGGGCAGCTCGGAACATACCCGCAAACGCGGAACCCAACCGAACCATGGCCGGATTCAGTCGCAGAAGGTGTAGCCGATGAATTGGCCGTCGCGGGGGCTGGCGACGGAGTAGTTGGTGTAGTGGACTGCCGGCATCTCCTGGTATTGGGTGTTCATTTCTTGCGCGCTGGCTGGCGGGGCGCCTTTCGGGAACGCCAGGATCATGTCAGCAAAGATTTTGAGGCCGACGGGGCATCCCGAGTTGGCCCGCGGCGGCTGCGGATTCCAAGCATGGATTACCACCTGGTTGGTGAGTTGGTAGCCGCTGGCGCAGGTCGGTTGACATATCTTGAAAACGGCCGTGCCGGTGCCGTCGGCCCCTCGCGGTCCCCAGGAGGTCCACGATATGTCTTGCAGCGCAACGGCTGTACTGGCGCATCCCACGATGTTGAGCTTTATCGGACGGTCGGACGGTGGGACCGAACGGTTGTAACAGCCCGCGATTGCGACGCCGATAGACGTCGGGCGCGGGGGAGCCGGCGGAGAAGGTTGCGTCGACTGTGCCGGCAAGGTATCGCGGTGTTGTGTCGACCGCACGCCGACGAAGGTGAGCCCGCCGACTAGCAGGGCTACCAGGACGACGCCGGTCAAGATCCGCAACATCCGGCGCAACCGACCGGATGAGACGGTATTGCCCCCGACCGGGTCAGCGGGCCAGCCACGTCGGTAGCCAGGACCACCCGACGAATTTCTCACGCTCACGATCACCAGATATACCGCTTCTGGGAAAATCTCACGCCTCGGATTTGCTACCCGCCACCAGCACCGGCGGAGGTCGCGTCAGCACTGGCAGACGCCCGCGGACTACGCCGGTGACTGCCCAGGCACACCATGTCGGTGTCGTTGCGTGCCGCGCAAGAAGTGGTCAGCGCCGCGGGCCTGGATGAGGGGCGGTAGCGGCATGACAACTCCTTCGGGATCTTGCAGAGGAACAGCGCGCTACCAACTAAACCTGTTGGTACTGATGGAGTCTCACACGCAACGCGATCCGGTGCATGGTAATGGACGAAATCGCAAAGCAATTCAACAACTACCGGAGCGTTCGTCCCGTCGCGCTCCGCATCAATTCTTGTCCGAGCTCCGAAATGCGTCCGCTGCCCGGCGGCCAGGCCACCACGCTCGACAAAGCATGAGTCCCACATTCATGGCGCGACGTTGACCCGACCGGAAGGCATTCGCGGAGTGTCTGTTTCGTGTGCTGATCGCTCGTCGCCTGGTCGTCATTAGGCCAGTGATCTCACAGACCGGCAGTACCATGTGACGGCACCAGCAGTTCGGCAGGGAAACGGCGTCGGAGGCTAACGGGATCGGCGGACAGCCGGGGCGATGACCGGGTCCAGAAGACACCCGGAGCGTCGTATGCTAGGCGATACCTGCGTTTGGTATGCACTGTCGCAGAAAGGGTGTGTACCGGTTGACGGTCGAGTTCAGGTTGTTCGGTGGCACCCGAGTCTTCGTTGACGGGCGGCGACTGGATATCGGCCCTGCCCGCCAGCGGTGCGTTCTAGTCGCCCTGTTGGTCGACGTTAACCGTCCAGTCCTACTGGATCAGTTGGTCGATCGGGTGTGGTCGGATCGGCCGCCACATCGTGCCCGAAACACTCTGGCGGTGTACGTACATCGGTTGCGAAATCTGCTCGCCGACGCCGAGCATGTGACGATTTCGCGCGATCTCGGAGGATATGTCCTCGCGGCCGACCCGCTAACGGTGGATCTGCACCGCTTCAGGTCTCTCGTCGCCCAGGCCCGGGCCAGCTCTGATCCGCACCAGGCCGCAGACTTGTTCGACCGCGCGCTGGCGATTTGGTCCGGTGAGCCTTTCGTGTTGCTCAACACGCCGTGGATCAACAACCTCCGCACCGCGCTACAGGCGGAGCGGGTTTCGGTAGAGCTGGATCGCAACGATGCCGCATTGCGCATTGGTAGACATGACGTGCTGCTGGTCGAGTTAGCCGTGGCCCAGGCCACCCACCCATTGGATGAACGCCTGGCCGGGCAATTGATGCTGGCCCAGTACCGCTGTGGCCGGCAGGGCGAGGCTCTGGAAACCTACCGCCGGATACGGGAGCGGCTCGTCGAGGAGCTTGGCGTTGACCCAGGGCCCGCGCTGCGGCAGGTGCACCAGCAGATACTCGCCGGCGAGACCGCCGCGCCCACAGCTACCCGGGCTGCAAAGTCAGTCGATCAGGTGTTGACGCACCCGCTTACCGAACGCCGACATTCGGGCATGTTGCGACGCGCGACCAGCTTTGTCGGCCACGAACACGAGTTGCGGCAGATCACCGACGCGCTGCGCATGGGCCCGTTGGTGACGCTCACCGGGGTTGGCGGTGTGGGCAAGACGCGGCTAGCCGTGGAGGTCGCACGGCGCGAACAGAACCGGTTCGGCGAGGGGGTCTGGATCTGCGAGCTGGGGCCACTAGACCATGGCAACGCCATCGGCTCCGTTGTTGCGGCAGTGGGCCGCGTGTGGCGACAACAGGGCCTGGATCTCGAGGAATCGGTGATCGAATACCTCCGGACGCACCAGGTCCTATTGTTGCTCGACAACTGCGAACACGTCTTGGAAGCGGCCGCGGGATTGGTGGTCCGGATCGTTCAAAGCTGTCCGCGCGTGTCGGTGCTGGCGACTAGTAGGCAACCGCTCGGCGTTGAGGGTGAGCAAATCGTCGTCGTGCCGCCACTGCCCGCGGCAGACGCGATTCGATTGTTCGCCGACCGGGCTAAGGCCGGCAGACCGGACTTCACCCTGGACGACCAACCCGCCGGCGTCGTCGCCGAGATCTGTTCCCGGGTGGATTGCCTGCCTCTTGGCGTCGAGCTTGCGGCAGCACGGATGCGGATGATGAGCACCCTTGACCTGGCGCGCCGTTTGGACGATTTGCGTCTGTTGGACGGGTCGGTGCATGGAGCCCACCCGCGGCAACAGAGTTTGGCCGCGACGATCGCTTGGTCATACCAACTGCTCACCGAAACCGAGCAAGCGCTTTTCGCGCGGCTTTCGGTTTTCGCCGGCACCTTTGACCTTGAAGCTGCCCACCGAGTGTGCGGTGCGGACGGGGCCGCCGAGCGAGACACCCTCAAGTTGCTTTCCGGTCTGGTCGACAAGTCGATGGTGGTCGTCCGCAATGTCACCGACCGGACCCGCTACGGCGTGTTGGAAACACTGCGCGCGTTCGGGCGAGAGCGCTTGCAAGAGAGTGGAATTGAAACACAAACCGCGATGCGGCATGCGGTCTACTTCGCCGAACTGGCCGAGCGGGCGGGGGCCGGCATGCAAAGCCCCGAGGAACAGGACTGGGTGGAGCGCGTGCTGCCCGACTACGACAATCTGCGCGCGGCTTTCGACCGTGCGATGGACGAGCACGACACGGGTGTGGCGCTGCGATTGGGTGCGGCAACGCCCGAGTTCCTGGGTTGGCGCATCGGCTATGAGGAGGCAGCTCTGGCCGAGCGAGTTATCGCTGTCGCCGATCCCGATCATCCGTTGTTTCCCGCTGTCGTCGGGGCGGCCGCCCGGGTCGCGTGGAATCACGCCGACTTTGCGCACGCAAAGTCGCTGGCGGCCTTGGCGCGGGGGCGACGCCCACTTCGAGGCACCGCACGTGTGGTCTACCCCACGGATGTGCTGGCCGACATTGCGCTCTTCGAGGGTGACGTCCAGGGAGCTGCGGCCTACTGGGAAGGCGAGGCAGCGCGCGCCCGACGAGACGCCGACCCCATAAGGCTCGGGTGGACGCTCTATCTATCCACGATCTGTCAGGCGCTGCTGGGGGATCCCGACACCGCCCTATCGTCGGCGCAGGAGGCGGTGCAGGTAGCAGACAGTACGTCAAACCCGACGACACAGGCGTTGGCTTACTTTGCGCTTGGCTATCTGCTGCGAAGGTCCGAACCCGAGCGAGCGCTGGGCTTGTTCGACGACGCGGCACGGCTGGCCGCGGAGGTCCAGAACTTTTGGGTGTACGGCACCGCCCTGATGGGAGCCGCGGCGACCCGTGCCGTGCACGGCGAACCGCGAGCGGCGGCGCAGATGTTGATCGCGGTCCTTGACCATTGGGACCGGTTCGGCGATGTGACCGAGCAGTGGGTTGCCCTACGTTACGTCACGCGGTTGTTGTTCCGGCTCGGCAGCCACCACGATGCTGCTTTTCTGCACTGCGCTCTGGTGAACGTGGGCAAACCGTCGCCGTTGACCCCGTCCCAGTTGGATGTTGTCGTGGACGGGCTGGGCTCCGCGGGCCTCGACGCCGTCAGTGCGCCGACCTGTAGCGCTGCGGTTTTCGCGCGGGCACGGTCAAGCCTGCAATGGCATGTCGAACACGCCCCCCAGCCCTGTGACCAGGGAATTTAATTGCTTGACAATTGTGTCCCGCTAGTCGGCAGGCAGCATGTGTCCGCGAGGGGCTCGATTGGCTCACGAAGCGATCCTGCGCATGACAGCGACGCCGATGAGATCGAGGTGGAAGCAGAGTTGTCGAACTAACACGGAGTAGGAGAGCTGTGGTAAGTCCCCGGTTATACCATCCCGACCTCGTCATCGACTGTGTCGAGGCTCTTGTCGCCAAGGCGGGGTTAGAAGCTTTGACAATCCGGAGCCTGACAAGGGCGACCGGTTTTTCCAACGGCGGGATCTACCGTACGTTCGGGTCGCGGGGCGGGCTCGTCGGCCGAATGTGGATTCGCGCGGAGGGCCGATACCTGCAACTGCTGAGAAGCCAGATTGCGCGGGCCAACAACCCTTTTGACGCGGTGCTCGCGGCCGCGGAGGCTTCGATTCACTACCCGCGGTTGTATCCCAAGTCAGCGGCGGTCCTGTTTACCGTGCGGCGCGAAGAGATATTGAGTCAGCCGATGTCAAAAGAGGTCGGTGACCAACTACGTGCTCTGGGCCATGAGCTCTCCGAAATCACGTCTCAGCTAGCGATCGATCTGTGGAATCGTTGCGATGCCGAGGCGCTCGACCTGGTGGCGGTCTGCATCCATGATCTCCCGAAGTGGATTGCCTTGCGGAACATGGGGTTTGCAAAACCCATCGCGGGCGAATATCTGCGCAGTGCGGTACGGGCAGTCTTGGACGTCGGGCCACCGCCATTAGCGTATGAGCGGGCATCCCAACTCAACGGGAGCAGCGCACTACATCCGTCGGTGACGGGCTGCCGCCAGCGTGTCAGCTGCCTGTAGCGGCCGACGAGGAACGCCACGATCTCGGATCGACCGCGCAATGGCTCGAGGCCGGGTATCTCGAGAACACCGCCGGCGCAGAACGTCTCGGCAACCTCATCGAGCCGGCCCGCGTCACCGGACCAGTTGTACCGTGCGACGGCGTCCCGGATCTGTTCGCGGGCAACAAGTTCCCACATGTCCATCTTTGTGCGCACCTCCGTGACTCCGCACCGACCGCAGGGGTCATCGAAGTGGGTGGTTTTCTCGCACTCCTCGATACATGCCCCATCGAACGATCCACGGCATTACCACCCATTCGACCGACCACGACGGCAACCGGAACGCTTGGCCGGTGGGCAGGAAGACCTCCAGCCCGTCTGGCTGTATCCCCAGTAGCGAACCCCACCGCCGGCCGGGTGTTCGCAAGGCGCGCAGCCGTCGACCCGCGAACTCGGCGCGGATGTTGTGCGCCACCAACGCATCCCCACCGTTGCGCGCGGAGCTACGCTGCGGGTCGGTCGCCGCGATGTCCCCAACGGCGAAGACCCTACGTTGACCGGGCACCCGCAGTTCGGGCGTCACGCGAACGAACCCACGCTCATCGAGCAGCTCCGGCGGCAGCCAATCGCTATTGGGCTGCACCCGCCCAATAGCCCACAGCACAGCTTCGGCGGCGGCGGGTGGTTGTCCGGTGCTCCACCGGACCGGCTCGCTGGTGATCTGGTTGCCTGTGAAGTCCGTTGCGACGACAGCACGGTGACCTGGGTGGACGCCGACGCCCAGACCGGTCAGTCGGCTGTGGATGCGTTTCCATATCCGCGGGTGATAGGCGCCCAACGCGCGCTCGCCGGGGAAGTACAGATCGATCCGCTTGTCCGGCCAGGTAGTAGCCATGTTGGCGGCGCTGGTGATCGCTGCCGCGCCGCCACCCACGACGATCACCGACTCGGCGGCGGCCACCCGCGCATGAGCGGCGTGTAGGTCCGCGCCGATCTCAGCCGCCGACTGCAGCGTCGGCCGGCGCCAGAAGCCGTTGCTGACGCCCGTCGAGATGACCAGCGCGTCATACTTTTCGGCGATCGTTGCGCCATCGTCGCTACGACCGAATACGGTTCGGGCCGTGAGGTCCACGCCCGTCAGCGTCGCCTGAACCGTGCGCACCCGATCCAAACGCCGAAATCTGTCGAACGGAATCCAGTAATCGCGGGCCCAATCATCGGGGCGCGATAGGCGTACGCCAAGTTCTTGACCGCTGACCAACGCGGGTTTCACGGAAATCCCGACGACGTCGAAGTCCGGGGACAGCCGGATCGCGGCCAAGATGCCCACGTCGCCCAGTCCCGCGATGACAACGCACCTGCGGGTCATGTCAGTAACCGCCCCGGGTCCTGTGTCGAGGCCTGGGCCGCACAGCGCGGCACCCGAACGATGCCGTCCCGACAACCTGCCGCAGCGTAAGCAACCGGGTGCGCAACGTCAACATGCGCTAATGACCGCGACTTCGTCATCGTCGCGGTCTCAGTTCGCTTCGGCCGCTGTGCTTCTCGCCGAATGCGGACCTCCTTACGCGCAACTCTCGGGTGGCCCTGACCTCGGCTGCGATTGCCAAACTGTAACATGTTCTACCGGCCGCGCCGAGGCGCCGGGGGCGGCGGGGCCTCGAGCCGACAGGTCCACGCCAGGAACAAAATCACGCGGGGCTGGTCGTCGGGCAGCCATGCGAGTAGGGTGCATTGTGTTGTCCATGCTCAGCGCCGGGATGCGCGATGGCTCAAGGTGATTCAGCGACATGTTCGTCGTTGTATGGTTCCGTGAATCGTCGCGATCCCGACGCGGTGGGGCTGGCGCGCGCCTGCGTTTCTGATCTGCCGAAGTGGATTGCCCTGCAGAACATACGCTTTGCTGAGCCCACCATTCGTCCTTCCGTGAGGCTTCAAGCTGTCGGTTACCCGACGGCTTGGTCGCGTGGCTCGGGCAGCATCTCGTGAGCCGATCGGGGAGTGGGTCGCGGACGCCGCGGTTCACGAACACCAGCGTCGCCATCCCCTATGAGCCACAACCGAATTACCGATCCGGGACGCACCCGCGCGCCAGACTCGGGGCTCTGATCGACGACGATCCAGCCCGGGTCTGAGGGCACCGGTGTGTCCGGTTGGGCGTTGATTGGCACCAGTCCTTTGTCGTGGAGCACTTCACGCGCCTTAATCCAGTCGAGTCCGACGACGTTGGGCACTGTCACGTTTGCCTTCCGGGGTGGCTTGTGGGCGCGCATTCCCATCGGATCAGAGGCTGCGTCTGCAAGCGCCGTCGATGCACTTGCGCGCTCCGGTTCGCCAGCGTCGGAGGACTCGTCGAGATCACGCCAGCGCTCCCACGCGGATTGCCGCGTGACGCCAAGATGGGTAGCGATCTCAGTCCAGGACTTTCCGTGCCGTCGGGCGGCCCGAACAGCCTCTAGCTCCGCTTGATCCAGTGAGCGGCGCACCACGCCGATGTCGGATAAGGCCGCCAGCGCATCGTCACCTTCACGAGGGCGTTCGGTGCCCGCGGTAAGCCGTCGCCAGGCTAGTCTTGCCTGCTCCCAGGCGTCAGCGATGCTCATAGACGTCAGGGTAGCCTGACACGACGGACGGGGCTATGCCTACCGCGATTTCACTTCCGCTACAAGCAGTAGCGGAATGAGGTGGATGGACGGCGGCCGGCGAAGACGGCAGGCACCCGCGCAGCTGTCCAATGTGTGAAGCCATGTGTGAAGCCATGTGCGGCGGCGCTCTGGCCCGTTTCAGTGGCGCGTGTGCTTATCGCATCATCCGCCTGTACATGAGGCGAACAAATCCGCCAGCGATGTTCGCTACGTCAAGTGGCAGCCAGACCACCAGTGATGTGCCTTCCGCGTAGCCCGGGGCGAGTTCGTTATAGAAGCGCACATCGGGGTCGTGTTCGAGCGAGCGCAGCCGAGACGCATCCCGGGGCACCGCGGCGGAACGCACGACCCACGGGTTTGTGCCAACTGGGACGTATTTCCGCTGCGCGCAGGCTGCGCGCGCTAGAGCTTCGACATCGGCTGGCGTCTGGTGATTACGGTTCGGATAGATCCGCGGCACTGTTGCGAGTAGGCGGTAGACCGCCGGCGTCGAGCAGCGGGTGACATAGGCCAGCTGGGTAAGTGGATGACGGAGTTTGAATCGTAGTGCCTGGCGGAGGCCGAAGAATCCGGTGATTGATCCGCCGTGATAACCCGGTCGGAAGAAGACGCCCGCGTTCATCACCGCGTATGTGCGGCCCTGATGTTCCATATGGTCGATCGCGGTGTAGGAGAAGCCCGCGAACTCGTCGTGCTCCCCGTAACACAGGACGAAGCGACCATCGCCGGCACTGAACACCACCGCGGCGAACTCGTCGTACGTGCAGCCGAACGTGGTCTCGCTGTAGATCTCGTACAGCTGATGCACGAATCCGCAACGCTGCTCAGGTGCCAAGGATGACGATCGAAGGTATTCGCGGCGCACGACTCGTTTTGGTTCGCTTTGCCGCGTGGACATGGCCGGCGCAGCAGCCATCGGATTGCCGGCTGTCGTCCGAGAAGTGATGGGGGGCGTGGGTCTTGTCGAGGATGACGACGGTGCAGACATAGCAACTCCTTCGGTGCTCGGGTGAAAAGTGCGACTCAGTCGAGGCGTCAAAAGTGTTGGTGTGGAGGGAGTCTCGCACTAAACAACCCATTGCATGTCGTAATCCAGTGAATTCCACATAATTTCGAGTAGCGGAGCAGATCGCGGATTATGGAGCAATCTTCGGAGCAGCATCCCCATTGATGCTCCGTGCCAAGATATGTTTCCGTTCAACGTGTTTAACCAACTGGGAGGAAGCGCTCCGGCGCCCGTCTGCATTGCGGAGCATCTCATCGAAGTCGAAAAGGTTGGCGGAGAACATGTTCCGGGTCACTTTCATGACGCAGTCAACCGTGGGCCACGAACATTCGCTGTCCTAGCGCACTCGCGTCACCAAGATCCGGTAGTGACACGGAGTAACCATTAGCCCTATGAACAGGGGATTTAACCGACAAGCAATAGCGTCGTGCCAACGGGCGGGCAATATGTCCACGCATGGAAATCATTTGTTTGGGCGCAACGTGTGAAACGCCGGCGGCACCGATCGGGTGCGTTGCCGAGTCGGCGTTCCGCAGAATGGCGCCTAGGTTGCGTGCTGTCTCGAATTCGGCAAGCTGCGACTAACCTGTGCTCAGTCCACGACTGCGCCATCCCGATCTCGTTATCGACTTTGTAGAGGCCCTCGTCGGCCAGTCCGGATTGGACGCGTTGACAATCCGGGCGCTGACGACTGCCTCCGGTTTCTCTAACGGCGCGATCTACCGAACGTTCGGATCGCGGGGCGGGCTCATCGGCCGGATGTGGATTCGTGCTGAGTCGCGCTTCCTGGAGCTGATGAAGGGCCTGATCGCTCAGGCGCACAACCCGTTTGATGCGGCAGTTGCGGCAGCAGAGACGTCACTGGTTTACCTGCAGCGGTATCCGAAATCGGCGGCAGTGCTGTTTACCGTGCGTCGCGAGGAAGCGTTGAGCCTGCCGATGTCAATAGAGATTGGCGACCAACTACGTGCTCTGGACGATGAACTCGTTGCGATCATGTCGCAGCTAGCAAAGAATCTCTGGAAGCGTAACGATGCTGAAACGGTGGACCTGGTGGCCGCCTGCATCCTTGATCTTCCCAAATGGGTCGCCTTGCGCAACATGCGACTCGGCACGTACTTGGGGAGTGTGTATCTTCGCGCAACGATACGAGCAATCTTGGAAGTTGGCCCGCCGCCATTGGTGCCGCACCATGAGGTTCTTCCGGAGGAACCGGCGTACCGGGTGCTGCTGTGAATCGCCGGCGAGCGGCTGCAGCTGAAAATTTGTCGCGAATTCGGTAAGAGATGTGATGGAAAGTAGAGACTGCCGCGTGATCGCCAGATATGTTTCTTCCTGACACGTTGCTTGGTTTGATCGGGGCGGTTGCTCCGGTGTCGTCGCCCGGGAGGCGCGCGATGGTGTCTTTAGTCACGGGAACGCCGACGGTGGCCAATGTAGTGGCGATGCGGAACGGATGGATCTCATGAGTTTTTTGGTGTTGCCCCCGGAAATCAATTCGGTGCGGATCCTGACGGGTCCGGGGTCGGAGCCAATGTTCGCAGCGGCCGCGGCGTGGAACGGTGTGGCCAGCGAATTGAATGCCGCGGCAGCCTCATTCGGGTCGGTCATCTCGGGACTAGCGGGTCAATCCTGGCAGGGGCCGGCGGCGCTGGCCATGGCGGCCGCGGCTGCTCCCTACGCCGGGTGGTTGAGCGCGGCAGCCGCCCAAGCCGAGGGGACGGCGGGGCAGGCCCTGGCGGCGGCAACCGTATTTGAAGAGGCGCTGGCCGCGATGGTGCATCCGGCGGCAGTGGCGGCCAACCGTAATGCACTGGTATCGCTGGTGATCTCGAACCTGTTCGGTCAAAATGCCCCGGCGATCGCGGCCACCGAGGGCCTCTACGAAGAGATGTGGGCCGCAGATGTCGCCGCGATGGTGGGCTACTACTCCGGGGCATCGGCGGTGGCCGCGCAGCTGACACCATGGGCGGCGGTGCTGCCCGGCATCGATGGCGTTGACTTCAGTATCTCGATCTTCGGGTTGCAACTCGTGCAGTCCGGTACCGCCCACGCCAACACGACCTTTGGTGGGCTGGCAGTCGCCTCCGGCGCCAACAGCTCGGCCACTGCCGACCTTGCCGATATCGCCTTTGCATTCGGAAGCGGCAGCAGCGCCGCGGCGACCGGCGGCGTCCTCAACATCGCCGGTGTGGGCGGCAGTAACAGCAAAGCCAGCGCTACCGGCGCGGTGAACATCGGCACCGGTGCCCTCGCCTTCGGTGACAACAACACCGTCACGGCCAGCTCCATCGGCGTTGCCAATATCGGAACCGTCGCTGCCGCATTCGGCAACAACAACACGGTCTCAGCCATGGCCAACGGCGTGCAAAACAACGCCACGGTGGCCGCCGCGTTCGGCAACAACAACACCGGGGTTTCCGCGGTGGTCAACGGTGTGGAGAACACCGGCGTTGTGTCGGCCGTCTTCGGCAGCAACAACAACGGGGTTGGCGCCGACGCGTTCGGCGTGGAAAACAACATCATCGTGGCCACGGCCGCCGGCAGCGGCAACAGCAATGTCCATGCCGGCGCCGGCGGTACGGGTGCCAACGAGGGCGTTGTGGCGGCTGCGTTTGGCAACAACAACACCGCCGTCGGAGCGGTTGCGACGGGAGTCGGCGGCAATCTCGGAACCGTTGCGTTGTCGTTCGTCGGTAACAACAACAACATCACGGCCGAGGCGCTCGGCGGGGGACATATCGGGACCGTCGCCAGCGCGTTGTTCGGCGACAACAATGTGGTCAAGGCCAGCTCGATCGGCTTGGACAACATCGCCACTGTGGCCACGGTCGGCGGCAGCGGCAACGGCGGGGTCTCGGCCCAGGCCAGCGGCGCAGAGAACATCGCTACCGTGGCGACCTCGTTCGGCAACAACAGCCCCGTGGTCGCGGCAAACGCGCTCGGTGTGGGAAATATCGCCAACGTGGCCACCTCGCTGGGTAACGGCAATAGCGTCAACGTCAATGTGATCGGCGCAGGAAACATCGCCACCGTGGCGACCTCGGGCGGCGACAACAATGGCGTCGGCGCCAGCGCCGTGGGTGTCGGTGCCAATATCGCCCAAGTAGCAACAGCTTTCGGCAACGGCAACAGCCAGGTAAGCGCCGATGCCGGCGGTGCCGGCGGCAATATCGCTACCGTTGCCACCGCGTTCGGCGACAACAACACGGCCAAAGCCAGTGCTTTCGGCGCGGGGAATGTCGCTACGGTGTCGTCGGTGTTGTTCAGCAACAACAACGCATCGGCGGCAGAAACCATCGGCGTCGAGAACATCGCCACGCTGGCCACGTCGTTTGGTGACAACAACAACGTCTCGGCCGAAGCCAAGGGCGTCGGCGGCAACATCGCGACCATCGCCACGGCCGTCGGCCAGGGCAACACGAAAGTCGATGCCGATTCGGGCATCGCGGGTGGCAATATCGCCACGCTGGCCACCGTGTTCGGCGATAACAACTCCGCCCAGGCCAGCGCGTTGGGTGCCGGCAATACCGCCACCCTTGCCACCGTGTTGTTTAGCAACAACAACGTTTCCAACGCGAGCGCGCTGGGCGTGGAGAACATCGCCACCGTTGCCACTTCGTACGGTCACGGCAACAATGTCTCAGCCAGTACGCCCGGTGTTGGTGCAAATATCGCGACCTTCGCCACCGCAATAGGCCAGGGCAACACCCAGGTTCATGCCGAGGCGGGCGGCGGCGGCGGCAACACCGCGACTCTGGCCACCGCCATCGGTGACAAGAACGCGGTCTCGGTCACCTCGACCGGCCTGGGTAATACCGCCAACATCGGCACCGTCATCGGCAACAGCAACACAGCGAATGTCAACGTATTCGGCGTGGAGAATATCGCCACCATCGCAACCGCATACGGCGACAACAATGGTGTCGCCGCCGGCGCACCCGGCGTCGGCGCCAATATCGCGACCATCGCCACCGCGATCGGCGACGGCAACAGCCAGGTCAGCGCGACGGCGGGCGGTGCGGGCGCCAACATTGCCACTCTGGCCAACGTGTTCGGTGACAACAACACGGCGGTCGTCAGTGCGATCGGCGGGAACAATATCGCCACCGCTGCCACTGGCATCGGTAACAACACTGGGCTGTCGGCCAGCTCGTTCGGCCTGGACAACATCGCGACGTTGGCTACGTCCTACGGCGACGGCAACGGCACGGTCGCGGCCGAATCCGGTGGCGCGGGCGGCAATATCGCCACCCTGGCCACGGTGTTCGGCAGCGGCAACAGCACCACCGGTGCCCACGCGATCGGTATCGGGGGCAATATCGCCACCCTGGGCACCGTGATCGGTGACAACAACACCACAGTCTCAGCGAGTGCGACCGGCTCGGGCAATATCGCGAGTGCTGCTACCGCCATCGGTGACAAGAACTCGGCGGAAGTCAACGTGTTTGGCGTGGAAAACATCGCCACGTTCGCGACCGCTGGCGGTAACAACAATGGGCTTGCCGCCAGCGCAACGGGTATCGGCGGCAACATTGCCACCATCGCCACCGCGATCGGCGACAGCAACAGTCAAGTCAGCGCCGCGGCGGGCGGTGCTGGTGCCAATATTGCCACCTTGGCTAATGCGTTCGGCGACAACAACATCGCCACGGCCAGCGCTACCGGCCTCAACAACCTACCCACTGCCTCGACCGTGATCGGCAGCGGCAATGAGATGAAAGTCAGCGCGTTCGGCCTGGACAACATCGCCACGTTGGGGACCGTGATCGGTGACGGCAACACCGGGGGTCTGGTCGAGGCCGGGGGTGTGGGCGGCAACATCGCGACCCTGGGCACGGTGTACGGCAACAACAACACCGCGGCTGTGGCCAGGGCGGTGGGTGTGGGCGGCAATATCGCAACCTTGGGAACCGCATTCGGTGACGGCAATGCGGTCAAAACCACCGCGACCGGCATCGGCAATGTCCCTACCGCCGCCACGGCGATCGGTAACAACAACTCGGTGACCGCCGACGTCTTCGGGGCGGAAAACATTGCTACCGTGGCCACCGCGATCGGAGACGGCAACAGTGGAGTGCTGGCCGAGGCCGGCGGCGCTGGAGGCAATATCGCCACCCTGGCCACCGTGTTCGGCAGCGACAACACCACTGTTTCGGCCCGCGCGATCGGCCTGGGCGGCAACGTCGCTACCGGCGCGACCGTCTTGTTCAGTGACAACAACTCGGCCACAGCGGTCGCGAACGGCGCGGGCAATATCGTCACCCAAGCCATCGTTTACAGCGGCCAGAATTCCGCCGCGGCCACTGCCACCGGCGTGGGCAACATCGCCACCGCCGCCACGGCCATTGGCGCGGGCAACGGGGTTGGGGCAAGCGCCGGCGGCGTGGGCGGAAATATCGCCACCGTCGCCACCGCCTTCGGCGACAACAACACCGTCGCAGCCGGCACCGGCGGGCTCAATATCGGCGGTGTCGCCACCGTCGTCGGCTTCGGCAACACCGGTGTCGAGGCCCGGGGCCATAACGTGCTGAATTTCGTCAATGTCGCCACCGTCGTCGGCGACGCCAACAACGGGGTGGTAGCCGGCGCGAACGGCACGGCCAACATCGCTGTCGTCGTCGGGGGAGCCAACTCAGCCCTGGCCGGCGACCAAACCGGGGGCGTTAGCTATGGGAACCTTGCGATCGTCGTTGCCAACAACGGCATCGCCCGCGCCTTCAACGGCCATCTCAACCTCGCTATCGTTTTCGCCGACCACCTGTCGGCGCTAGCGGGTCCCGGCAGCTTCAACGTTGTCATCCGGCCACTGCCGATACAACCCGTAACGCAATAAGGCCCGCCGTACCTGCTCGATGGCCCGCCGCGACTGGCCGCGCCTATTTCTTGGTTTCATAGCGTGCCCGTATCGACGAACGGTCCGGAAATGGCGTGTTCAACGGCATCACGCTGACCGTCAAATAGCGACCTCGTCACGGTCACGCGACAACACATATTTCAAAGTCCGTGTACCCCACTGTCCCGCCGGATAAACGTGACAAACGCTACAACTGGAGCGTGAGCCGCGTCACGTTTGGCGTCCACCGGCCAGGGTATTCGGCCGGCATCATTAGGAGTTGATCTCAAATGGTTACGGAGGAGTATCCCGATCACTGGTTGCCCGGCAAGGCGATTGAGCGGCGAATGCACCACCGCCGGAGTGCGCGATCGCGTGCAGTCTCGTTGGCCAGCCGCCTAATAGTCAAGAATGCCGTGCGCGCATGGGCCGTGCAGCCGAACTTACGCTGGCCATTCGAATACGTCGACGGATTTGTCGGTTTGCTGCCACGTTTCAGGTCCGCGGTGAAAATCGAGCCGGTACGTCTTGAGCGCTGCACCGCCGAATGGGTTTGTGCGGCCGGGGTATCCCCGACACGGGCCATCCTTTACCTGCACGGCGGCGCGTTCCTCACCTGCGGCCTCAACACGCACCGGTCACTGGTGAGTCGCTTGTCGAAGGCAGCAGAAGCCGGCGTACTCAACATTGGATATCGAAAGCTGCCTGAGCATCAGATAACCGAGGCGATCGACGACGCAATCAGCGGGCTCACCTGGCTGAAGGATCACGGCTATGACGATGATCGAGTCGTTGCTGCAGGGGATTCGGCTGGGGGATACCTGGCGTTCATGGCCACACTCTCCGCCATCCAGAATCGCGTTGCCAAGCCAGCCGGAATTGCGGTGGTCTCGCCATTCACAGATGCGGATCCCGCGCGAAAACTCAGGCACCCCAACGCCCGCAAGTGCTCGATGTTCACGTGTGGAGCATTGTCGATGTTTGCGCGATATCTCAGCGAGGTCGAGCTCCAGCAGAAACGAGGAAATTCGCCGGGTCAGATTATCTCACCGGTAGATGCCGATCTGTCGGCGTTGCCGCCGGTCGCTATCCACGCAAGTTCCGACGAGTTATTGCTCCCGGACGCCGAACTCATGGCGAAACGCCTGGAAGCGGCGGGAATCCGATGTGATCTACACCTTTGGGACGGACAAATTCACGACTTCCCGTTGGCGGCCGATGTATTGCCCGAAGGCAGGCGGGCCATTCAGTACATCGGCGAATTTGTCAAAGATGTCACTGCTGACTACGACGAGCCCGTCACAGCCGCAGCGGGATAGGGCCGCTTATCAGCGCATTTCGCGAGGCGCTTTTACATTCAGCTCTCGCGGTCGTCGAATTCCTCCAGCTCCGGGTCGATCGGGACCGGTTCCCGCTGTTGCTGCCAGTCGGACGCCGTCGTCTCGAGCGGCACGTCACCGTAGGGGGGCGTGCCTTCGTCCTCCTCTTCGGACGAAAAGGACGAAAAGTCGGAGGTTGGGCGCTGTTGCTCTACGGCATCGGCGATGGGTATGTCGTCGCGGAACGCGCCGTCGGCGTCGTGCATGGACTGCGGGTTCCCCTCGTATTGCGATCAAAAACCGGATAGGACACCGTATGCGCGTTTGCGCCCGTCCGGCGGGCTAAGCTGCGGCCATGTCGCTCGCGGAAGGTTCGACGTTCGCAGGCTTCACCATTATCCGGCAGTTGGGGTCCGGCGGGATGGGTGAGGTCTACCTAGCCCAGCACCCGAGACTGCCCCGGCAAGACGCGCTCAAGATCCTGCGCGCCGAGGTATCAGCGGATGGTGAGTACCGGGAACGGTTCAACCGCGAAGCCGACGCCGCTGCCTCGCTGTGGCACCCGCACATCGTTGCCGTACACGACCGCGGTGAACTCGACGGCCAGTTGTGGATCGACATGGACTTCGTCGACGGCACCGACGCCGTGCAATTGCTGCACGAGCAGTATCCCAACGGGATGCCCGGCCCGGAGGTTACCGAGATCGTCACCGCGGTGGCCGAAGCGCTGGACTACGCCCACGAACACAAGCTGCTGCACCGCGATGTCAAGCCGGCCAATATCCTTATCGGCCGGCCCGATTCCCCAGATCGCCGAATCATGTTGGCAGACTTCGGGATCGCCGGCTGGGTGGGTGAATCGAGCGGGTTGACCGCCACCAACATGACGGTGGGCACCGTATCGTATGCGGCGCCCGAACAGCTCATGGGCGACGACCTCGATGGGCGGGCCGACCAGTACGCACTGGCGGCGACGGCGTTCCAACTGCTGACCGGCTCGCCGCCGTTCCATCATTCGAACCCAGCCGTGGTGATCAGCCAGCACCTCAGCGCGTCGCCGCCGGCCATCGGCGATCGCCGTCCCGGACTGGCGCAGCTCGACCCGGTCTTTGCCAAGGCACTTGCCAAGAATCCCAAGGACCGCTACCTACGGTGCATCGACTTCGCACGGGCGCTGGGCCATCATTTGGGCGGCGGCGCCGATCCCGACGGCACGAGTCCCTCACTGCCCGCCGCGGTGCCGGCTGGTTCCAAACGTTCGCTGGTGCGGCCCGCCGTCATTGTCCCCGCGCTGCTCGCGATACTGCTGGTTATCGCCGTCGCGGCGGCCCTGCATGAGCTCCAGCGTGCCGACGACGAACGCGCCGCACCGGCCGCTCCGGCGCAGACCACGACAGGGACCACCAGCTCCGTGGTCGCTGCTACGCCGGCGCCCGCCACGACGCCGCAGACGACACCGTCGACATCTGGGGCTGCCGCCACCACACCGACGGCTCCATCAGAGCCCCTGCCCGTCGTCGCCATCGGTGCCGCCTGCTCCCCGATGGGCAGCATCGGCACCACAAAGACCGGGGCGACCGCCTACTGCTCGACGCTGCAGGGCACCAACACCACGATCTGGTCGCTGACCGAGGGCACCGTGGCCAGCCCGACGGTAACCGCTACGGCCGAGCCGACCGAGGCACCGCTACCCACCGAACAGGAATCACCGATACGCGTGTGCATGCAGCAGACCGGCCAGACGCGGCGTGAATGCCGCGAGGATATCCGCAGAGGCAACGGTTGGCCGTGACAGGCGTAGTACATGTCGACGTCCTAGCGTTTATTGGAGCCGGTGCCGATACAGTTGGTGCTGATGACTCAAACAGCCGCCCCGCCGGCGCTGACCGTGCGGTATGCCGGAGCCGAACGTACTTTCGCCGCAGGACATGACGTCGTCATTGGACGTGACCTGCGGGCCGACGTCCGCGTCGCAGATCCGCTGATCTCCCGAGTACACCTGCTGCTGCGTTTCGACCAGGGCCGATGGATAGCCATCGACAACGGCAGCCTCAACGGGTTGTACGTTCACGGCCGCAGGGTGCCGGTCGTTGACATTCAGGACGGCCAGCGGGTCAACATCGGCAACCCCGATGGTCCCGCGCTGGATTTCGAAGTCGGGCGCCACCAGGGTTCGGCCGGGCGGCCCCCGCAGACGACGGCAATGCCAATACCGCCCCGGCCCAGCGGACCAGTCTCGACCTATGGCCCGCCGCAAACCGGTGCGTACACCCACAGCCCGCCGCCGCAGGCGCCGTCGACCACGCGGATGCCCGGCGCCCAGCCAAGCGGACCGCTGCCGCGATTCCCGTCTGGGCCGCAGCCGGTCCGGCCGCAAACCGGCGCGCATCAAGCACCACAGATTTACCGGCCATCAGCCGCGGCACCCCCGACGTCCGGTCCCGCGGTATCCCCGGCCCCTCCCGTGGCTCCTCGCGGCGGCACCGCGGCGGGAAACGTCGCAACGTCGATGATGAGGATCCTGCGGCCGGGCAAAGGCATCGGGGAGTTGCCGCCGGGCTCGGTCAAGATCGGCCGGGCCGATGACAACGACATCGTCATTCCCGAGGTGCTCGCCTCACGGCATCACGCCAGCCTGGTCCCGACGGAGGCGGGCACCGAGATCCGGGACAACCGCAGCATCAACGGCACCTTCGTCAACGGCACCCGGGTCGAGTCGGCACTGCTGCACGACGGCGATGTGGTCACCATCGGCAACATCGACCTTATTTTCAGCAACGGCACTCTTGCGCGTCGCGAAGAGACTCTGCTGGAAACCCGTACCGGTGGCCTTGATGTGCGCGGGGTGACGTGGACGATCGAGGGCAACAAGACGCTCCTGGACAACATCTCGTTGACCGCGCGCCCTGGAATGCTGACCGCCGTGATCGGCCCGTCGGGCGCCGGCAAGTCCACCTTCGCCAGGCTGGTGGCCGGCTACACACACCCGACGAGCGGCACGGTGGCGTTCGAAGGCCACAACGTGCACGCCGAATATGCCTCACTGCGCAGCAGGATCGGTATGGTGCCGCAGGACGACGTGGTACATGGTCAGCTCACCGTGAAGCAGGCGCTGATGTATGCGGCAGAATTGCGGCTTCCGCCGGACACCACCAAGGACGATCGCGAACAGGTGGTTGCCCGGGTGCTCGAGGAACTCGAGATGAGCAAGCACCTCGAAACACGCGTCGACAAATTGTCGGGCGGTCAGCGAAAGCGCGCGTCGGTCGCCCTGGAGCTGCTTACCGGGCCGTCGCTGCTGATTCTCGACGAGCCGACATCGGGTCTGGATCCTGCGCTGGACCGACAGGTCATGACCATGCTGCGGCAGTTGGCCGACGCTGGCCGGGTGGTGCTCGTGGTCACCCATTCGCTGACCTACCTGGATGTTTGCGATCAGGTTCTGCTGCTGGCACCGGGAGGCAAGACCGCGTTCTGCGGACCGCCGAGCCAGATCGGCCCGGCCATGGGAACGACAAACTGGGCCGACATCTTCAGCACCGTTGCCGACGACCCGGACGGGGCCAAGGCCCGATACTTGGCGCAGACGGGTCCGCCCCCGCCGGCGCCGCCGCCAGAGCAACCCACCGAGCTTGGCGATCCGTCCCACACGAGCTTGTTCCGGCAGTTCTCGACGATCGGTAGGCGGCAGCTGCGGTTGATCATCTCCGACCGGGGCTATTTCATCTTCCTTGCGCTGTTGCCGTTCATCATGGGGTCGTTGTCGATGTCGGTACCGGGCGACGTCGGCTTCGGTTTCCCGAACCCAATGGGTAATGCCCCCAACGAGCCCGGCCAGATTCTGGTGCTGCTGAATGTCGGTGCGGTCTTCATGGGGACCGCGCTGACGATCCGCGATCTCATCGGCGAGCGCGCCATCTTCCGGCGCGAACAGGCGGTCGGGCTGTCTACCAGCGCGTACCTATGTGCCAAGGTCTGCGTCTACACGGTGTTCGCGGTGGTCCAATCGGCGATCGTGACCATCATCGTGCTGGTCGGCAAGGGCGGTCCAACCCAGGGCGCAGTGGCATTGGGCAAGCCGGGTCTGGAGCTGTTCGTCGACGTCGCCGCAACCTGTGTCGCGTCCGCGATGCTGGGGTTGGCGCTGTCGGCTGTGGCGAAATCCAACGAACAGATCATGCCCCTGCTCGTGGTCGCGGTCATGTCACAACTGGTGTTCTCGGGCGGCATGATCCCGGTGACGGGACGTATGGGACTGGACCAAATGTCATGGGCCACACCCGCGAGATGGGGTTTTGCGGCGTCGGCGTCCACCGTCGATCTGATCAAATTGGTGCCCGGCCCATTGACTCCGAAGGATTCGCACTGGCAGCACACGGCCGGCGCGTGGTGGTTCGACATGGCCATGCTTGCGGTAATCAGCGTCTTTTATCTCGGCTTCGTGCGCTGGAAGATTCGTCTGCAGGGCGGCTAAGAACCCGCATCGAGGGGCATCGATCTCCCCCGATTGGGGGACAGACCGATACGCCGTTCGGTGGCTAACGCGCGTGCCGCCGGTCGTGCAAGATAGCGGTTACCGGCGGAAAGCCCCGTTACCGCCGATGTCGGTACCTCGAGAGGAGGTGACCTATGTCTCACGACATGCTGTTCGGCACGACCGAAGGCGAGATCGAAGGCGAGCTTCACGTCGTTGCGATCTGCTTTTCGATGGAGTGATACGCGGGTCAATTCAGACCACACGGTGGTGGGGAACTCGTAGCTGATTGCGGGTTCCCCACCGCTAGTTTTCCGAAGAAGATATTTCGTATGCCGAATTCGTGTCCGTCCCGCACGGGGAAGTTCGGCCCGGATTGGTCTCATTGGCCGACTCGTTCGCTTGGCTCAGGTGACCCCGCTGTAATTAGCCACCATCAAGGCACCCATCGCACCGTTAGCCCCGAGGAGACTTGGCTGGCTGTACAGCCGCTGCTTGGACCGGCCGGCATCACCCGGATTGCCGACATCACCTGGCTGGACGAGATCGGTATTCCCACGGTGCAGGTGGTGCGGCCGGCCTCGCTGACGGTGTCGGTGAGCCAAGGAAAAGCCAGCAGCTATCGCGCCGCTCAGGTATCGGCCGTGATGGAATCGCTCGAATACTGGCACAGCGAAAATGCCGCTCCTGACTTACGGTTTACGGCTACCGAAGACTTGATCTCGGCGTTGACCTACGATCCCGCTCTCCTCGACCGCCCGCCCGGTAGCTTCTATCACTCCCGCGCCAAGCTCGACTGGATGATCGCGACGACCCTGCTGACCGGCCGCCGGACATTGGTGCCGTCGGCGGCGGTGACGGTCAATGTTGCGGTCAGCGAGAGTTGGGGACCGCCGATGTTCACGATGCACACCCAAGGTCTGGCCTCGGGCAACAGCTACTACGAAGCTGCATTGCATGGCCTTTACGAAATCATGGAACGGTACTGCCTGGGTGCGGCGGTGGCAGATTCGACTATGTGGGAAGTTCCGGCTGACGATGTCGGCGGCGCGGAGTGCGCCGATCTAATTGGAAAGGTTTATGGCTCCGGTAGTGAATTGCGAATCGCCCGCATCGACGTCTGGAGCGGCTACTTCTGCTTCGCCGTTGAGTTGATTTCAGCGAAGCTGGGGGCGCCGTTCTTTGGCAGTGGGTTGCACCACGACCCCAACGTGGCGTTGTCGCGATCGATTACCGAGGCTGCTCAATCGCGACTTACTGCGATCAGCGGAGTTCGCGAGGACATCCCGTCGACACTCTTTGAGCGGTTCGCCAACACACAACCCGTCGCCGCTCAGCGCTCGACGATGCGCCTTTCGGCGGCGACGCCGACTCCGTGGCAGGTTGTGAGTACCGACTCGCTGCCTGCGCTGGTAGCCGAGGCAGCGACCGCGGTCGCCGCGCGAACCGGGATAGAACCGCTGGCGGTGGTGTGCGATTTTCCCGGTGCCTGCGTTCCCGTCGTCAAGGTTATTGCGCCCGGCCTGTTGTTGCCGGCGGCTGCATCACCGATGCGGACCCCTTTGCACGAGCCGGTATGACCGCCCTCGAACGCAGGACAAAGGTAGTTCTCTGTGGCAGCAATTACGGCGCCTTCTACGTCCCGTCTTTGCAAGAGCTGAATGACTCATTCGAGTTAATCGGCATACTCGCGGCTGGAAGCGAACGTTCGGCGCGACTGGCTGCACGGCAGAAAATTCCTCTCTGGGCTAGTGTCTCAGAAATTCCGACTGACGCTGACGCCGCGATTGTCGCGCTTCCACCGACGGCGGCAGCAACAGTAGCCAAACAGCTGATTCGTCGGGGCGTCCATGTCCTGATGGAACACCCGGTACGCAGTGACGTGCTCCGCGACCTGCGTCAGGAAGCTCTGTCGGCAAAGGTAACTCATTTCGTAAATTGCCACTTCGCGGAGCTCAGCTCGGCGCGCGCATTCATTGATGAATGTCGTCGACGGCGTGATTCGAGCCCACCGACGTACGTCTCCGTCGTTACTGCGCCTCGTGCGGCGTACCCCACTTTCGATGTTCTCGGACGTGCGTTGGGTTCGCTTGCTGCGGCACATCTTCAGCATGAACAGCCGCCGCCAGCGACACCGAAGCATCCGTTCGCGAGCTTCTGCGGGGTGATCGACGAAGTTCCGCTGCGCGTGCAATGCAGCCAGGACGTCGGGCCGGTCGACGATGGTAGCGACAGCCCGGTTCCGCAGCGGGTCGAGATCGGATTTCGAGACGGAAGTTTAGTTCTGCACTCATTCGCTGGCCCGGTCCTATGGTTGGAAACTCTGCGGCTGGCCTTGCGCGGATCTACCAACCCGCTATGGCGCATTCACTCGCCAGAACCTCCAACGTTTTCCCGATTACTGAAAGACCGGGTTAGCGCGAACAGTGGAATGCTGCGGGAATTTCGTCGGAAAATCGACACTGGCAATGAGCCTGTGCACCAGTCGACTGACTGGTTGAGCACCCTGTCAGAGCTCGCAACGACGGTTCGGGCACGTCCGGTCACGTCGGATTGACGCGGGCGCTGGAAGATTCGCCTCAAGGGTGGCAGATCACTGGCGTCGTTTCGTCACATCGCGTGCGCTGATCCCGTCATAATCGACACTCGTGGTCAGTCGACTGTCGTCCGAGATGCGGCCGCCCTCCGTTGCGGCGGCGGGCATTATCAAAGCGCTGCGGCCGCGGCAATGGATCAAAACGTGTTGGTCGTTGGTGCTTCGTTGGCCACCGTCGGCGGCGATCACGACTTCCGTGACGTTTTCTACAAGGCGGGCATCGCGTTGGTGGTGTGCTGCCTGGCCGCTTCCTCGATTTTCTGATCAACGATATCCGCGACGCGGATGCCGACCGGCAGCACCCCGTCAAATGCTCCCGTCCCCTAGCCGCCGGGGTGGTTTCGCCGGCGCTGGCCTGGACCTGGCCATCGCGCTGGCCAGCGCGGCCTTGGCGGTCTCGCTGGCGACGGTCCCCGCGCTTGCCCTGGTCGTCACGACCTATCTGGCAATGCAGTTCGGCTACTGTTTTAGCCTCAAACACCAAGCGGCGCTTGACATTTGCATCGTCGCATCCGCGTACTTGATCCGAGCGATCGCATGTGTGGCCACTGGGATTTCGCTGTCACCGTGGTTTCTCGTAGTGATCGCCTTTATCGCGCTGTTTATGGTGGCAGGCAAGCGCCACGCGGAACTGCAGCTCGCCGAACGTACGGGTGCCCAGATTCGCAGTGGGACGCTGTGCTGGCCTCATGAGGCGGGCGTAGGTGTTTCGGCTGCGTCCGACAGCCCGTCAGCACATCGCGTTGGCGGCGTGCGTGGACTCTCACCGCGAGTTGTACAACGCCGCGTTACAGGAACGCCGGGATGCGTGGGTGCACAGCAAGACCCGCATCAACTACGGGGATCAATCCGCGCAGTTGACCGACATCGGGTCGGCGCGCCCGGATGTGGCGGTGTGGTCGTTTGCCAGTCAACAGGCCACGCTGGGTAGGCTCGATAAGGCGTTCGGCGGATTCTTCCGGCGAGTCAAGACGGCCAAGCCCGCCGTGAAGCCGGGCTATCGGCGGTTTAAGGGCAAGGCCGGGTTTGGTTGTGTGGAGTGGCCTAAAGACGGTGACGGCGTTCGCTGGCTGCCCGGCACGAAGCGGGTGTAGTTGCAGGGGATCGGCCAGGTCAAGGTTGAACTGCACCGCCAGGTGGCGGGCCGGGTCAAGACTATCCAGATCAAACGCCAAGGCCGGCGCTGGATGCTGGTGCTGTCGTGCGACGACGTGCTAACCAATCCAGTGCCGGTCACCGGTCGCCAGGTTGGGATCGATGTCGGCATCGCGAGTTTGGCCACCACCAGTGACGGTGAGCACGTCGACAATCCGTGCTGGGGCCGGGCAGCGGCGGACAAGCTGGCTGCGGCGCAGCAGCGGCTGGGCCGAGCAAAGCGCGGGTCGAAGAGCCGCCACGAGCGTCGGGAGACTGTCGCTGCGTGTCATCGCAAGATCGCGAACCAGCGTAAGGACTTTCACCACAAACAGGCCCGTAAGCTCGTCGCGGGATATGACCTGTTGGTGGTGGAGGATCTCAAGATCGCCAACATGATGCGGCGGGCCAAGCCCGTTGTCGATGAGGATCATTCGGGGTAGTTTTTGCCCAACGGCGCCCGGGCGAAGTCCGGGCTGTCAAGGAGTATTGGGGACGCGGGCTGGGGTGGCTTCGTCTTGATTCTGCGCGCCAAAGCGGAAGATGCTGGGCGTATCTGGATCGAGGTCGACCCCCGGCACGCTCCCCCGCAAGCGGGAGGTGCCCCCACGGATGGCTGCGAGGAATGTGGGTATGCAGCCGCCCAAAACCGGGTCACCCAAGCGGTGTTCGTCTGCCAGCGGTGCTCGCATCGCCGCGCAAGCGGACGAGATGGCCGCGCGCAACATCCTACGGGCCGGGCTGGCCCTTCACGCTCAAGCAGCGTGAGAAGAAGCCGGCGGCTTCCAGCCGCCGGAGAAGTCACGTTGTCCTCGAACTCCTCTGTGATGTCGGTTTGTTGGTGTGACTTCGAGCGTCCGGGGCGCACTTGGAGGATCCTCAATAAATCCTTGGGCGACCCATCAACCCTCCGAAATGATGTGCAGCCGGCGTGCGGCATATTCCGTATCCGAGATCGCGCCGCTCCCGTGCAGGGTCTCGAGATCGCGCAGGCGTTCGGAGATCGAACTGGAACCGGCACCGGTCGTAGGCCCCCACCCCTCGCCGAGCTCGATGAGCCGCAGCGCAGACAGCACGCCGGCCGCGGTAATCGGCAGTCCGAGGTAGAGCATCCACCCCGACGGCATTCCTGATCGGCTCAGCGCGAAGTAGTGCACGAGGAGCAAGAGGCCGACCATCCCCCCGATCGACACCACAACCACCTTGGTTTTCACTGGCTCGCTCCTTCTTGTGGCTCTCTGTCTATTCGCAGCCATGGGGCAAGGTGACTGCGGCAATGCGCTACCGATCCCAAACATGGGAGTGCCAAGAGGGTTCGTTTTCAGGCGGCTAAACGGTCCGGGACCGCCCTTGGAGGATTCACAACAGATTCTTGGAGTGCAGGTAGACGGCCGGTTGGCCCAGATCAAGGGTGCCTGTTGACCCGGTCAGGGGCGTGCGGCGAAAAACGTCTCGTTCGGCATGTCGGCGGTGAGCTCGTCTATATCGAAGGGGCGATCCAGGCGGGAATCTAGCTCGTTGCGATCGGCGAGTAGGCCGATCTCGGCGGTCTGTCGGGCAAAGAGTCGTCCGAACCGCGGGTAGAGCCAACGCATCAGGGCCCGCTCAGGTTTCGTGCAGTTGGCCGCGCAGTAGCCGACGTGCCTAATCTCGTCGGCAAGGATTTCGGTGTAGAGCCGCTCGATCCGTGCGGCAACGTCGGGTTCGTCGGCGAACAGCTCGACGCCCACCCGCCGCAGTTCGTAAAACATGATGCAGCCGGCCATTTCCGCCGCGCCCACAAACGCAAATCCGAGTCGTTCGGGGAGGAACACTTCCATCTTGACGAACTGGCGCATCACGAACGGCGGCACCACCACCTGGAACGGCAGACCGAACATGTCCAGCACGTAAGCCAGCAGACGGGTGTGATAGTGCTCCTCGAGCGCGATGTACACCCGCTCCGGTGGCTGGTCATCGCCGCCGATGCGCCCGTACGTGTCGCCCAGGTCGACACCGAATCGCTCCGCTTGGTTCAACTTTGCGGTGGCCAACAGGAACAGCAGTTTGCGATCGATGTCGGGCTCGGGCCGGCGGTGGCGCAGGTTCCGCATAAACACTCGCCGATCGACCGGGTGAGTCGAGCGCACCGGGTCCGCATCCAGGGCTGCGAAGAACTGTTCACGACTTGTCGGGCGTCGATGCAACAGATCGGCGTCGCCGTCGCGCCGGGCCAGAAAGTTACGGTAGCCCTCGATACCTGTTTCGCTCATCGTTCCCCCATCCCGTGAACGACCGTCTTGACGTACCGGTCCAGCAGCGTGTTCCGCGCCCGGGACGCGGGCGCGCCGGTGGCCAGCAACGCGAATAGCCCGGTCATAAAGATCACGCCGAGCTCGCCCGGGTCGGCTTCTCGAGATACCTGTCCGACGGCCTGCGCGTCGGCGACCGCGGTGATGACAAACTCGGCGAGCGGATGCTTACCCAGCGCATCCTCGATGGGTCGCGTCGGCGAGAAGTGCAAACCCAGCATGTCCCGGAACACCACCGGACCCAACCGGCGCTCGGCGGCTAGCACCTGGCGCACCAGCAGCGTGAGCATCGACGCCAGATCGTCTCGCTTGGTCGCTCGCGCGTTGAGCTTCGCTACGATCTTGGCCTCTTCGAGGCGCTCCAACTCGACCAGCACGTGCTCCTTGGTCGGGAAGTGAAAGTAGAAGGTGCCTCGAGCTACGCCCGCCGCCGCGACGATCGCCCCTACATCCGCACCCGCCAAACCGGATCGGCTCATCTCGGCCACCGCGGCTTCGAACACCCGCGCCCGTGTCTGAAGGCGCTGGGTCTCCCGCACGCCCGGCGAGCCTGCCTCCGTACCAGAGGTCTTCAACGGCACTTTGGCAACATATCGAATTTAACTGACACATGTCAATGACGAGCGTCAGCCAATTGTGTGGGGCAGCCCAGGGGCAGGGATCGCATCGTTTATCTATGATTTGGTAATGCACGCCGGTGCGCCGGACACGGTGCCCGCGATCCTGGGTGGGCCCGCATTCACCGCCAACGAGGCGGCCCGGAATCGCGCGGCCGGTTGGTGGTCCGATTCGACGCTGTCGGACGCGGTACGTCGTAATGCGGGACACTCACCCGAGCGGGCGGCCTTCGTCGAACCTATCGGCGTCTCGCTAAGTTGGTTTGAATTCGACTGTGCGGCAACAGCTCTAGCCGAACAGCTGAGCGGACTTGGGGTGACCCGTGGCGACCGGATCGCGGTATGGCGCGGCGACTCCGCCGCCACGCACGTGCTGTTGGTTGCCATCGAGCGTTGTGGTGCCATAGCCGTCGGCATCGGCGCGCGGGCCGGCACCCGGGAGGCCGGCCAGATACTGACCAGTGCCCATCCCAAGATCGTCGTAGCCGACGCACAGCGCCGCGAAACCGCGGGCGGCGTAGCCGCCGACCTGGCAGTGCAGTTACTGGTCCTGGCTGATGACGGGGGAGTGCCATTTCTAGACGTCGACGCGAAGTCCAGGCCACTATCGGTCGAGTCGCAACTGGGCCCCGACGACGTCTTTCTAATCAACTCCACTTCCGGGACCACTGGGTTGCCCAAGTGTGTGGTACACACCCAAAACCGTTGGCATTACTTTCACCAGAAGGCCGTTGCGAACGGGCTGCTCACGGCGGACGATGTGTTCCTGCCCGTCATACCCATGCCATTCGGCTTCGGAATATGGACCAGGCATACGACTCCGATCTACCTCGGCGCCACAGCGGTGATCCTGGAGCGATTCGGTACCAGGGCGGCGTGTGAGGCGATAGCCCACCATAAGGTAAGCGTGTTGTGTTGCGTCAGTACACAATTGACGGTGCTGATGGCTGACCGTGCTTGCCGGGGTTACGACCTGAGTTCGCTGCGTGTCGTTTTCACCGGCGGCGAGGCCTTGCCATATCGGCCGGCCGCCGGGTTTGAGGATCTCACCGGTGCCAAGATTCTGCAGTTCTACGGATCGAATGAGACCGGGTTGCTCAGTGCGACCAGGTTGGACGACCCTCGCGAACGCCGGCTGAAAACCGCCGGCCGGATCGTGCCGGAAATGCGGGTTCGGCTCTTCGACGGCGACCGAGATGTCACCGACACTGGGCGTGGCCAGCCCGCGTGCCGAGGTCCGGCGACCAGCCTTGGCTATCTCGGCGGCACCGACCACGACAAGCTGTTTACCCGTGACGGGTGGATGCGCATGGGCGACCTCTGCGAAATCGATGCCGACGGCTATCTGAGCGTCACCGGCAGGACATCCGACTTCATCGTGCGCGGCGGCAAGAACATCAGCGCGGCGCAAGTCGAGGAAGCAGTCACAACCCATCCAGCCATCGGGGTTGCGGCCGCGGTCGCGATGCCCGATCCGGTGTTCGGCGAAAAGGTTTGCCTCTATGCCGAACTCGCTGAACCCCGCAGCATCGATTTGCCTGAGCTCATCAACCATCTGCTGACACTGGGCGTTTCCAAAGAGCTGCTGCCCGAACGCCTCATCGTGGTTGACGAGCTACCCCGATCTTCCGGCGGAAAGATCGCCAAAGGCCAACTCCGCGAGGATGTTCGAGTAAGGATTGAGGCCAATCACGAACGTTTCTAACCCACGCCGAGGCGGCCTCGAAGTGCGGGCGCCATCAGTGGTCCCCCCGATCGGAGTCGAGCCGCGCGGGTGGTCCGCGGTCGCTGCGACGTCACGCCGGCAATACACATCCACACCGAGCTTCGTCACGGACACGGTGTAGTTGGCGGCCGATGTCGGAGTATGGCTTTGAGCCGGTGCGCTTCGATGAAATGCGCAGGGGCGCCTGGGATATCGACGAACGCGTCAAAGACATGGACCTCGACGGCGTCTACGCTTCGCTCAACTTTCCCTCGTTCCTACCGGGCGCACTAAGCTGCCGGCCGCGTTGCAACACAGCTTTGCGGCGCCACCGGGACAAGCGAATTTTCCGATAGCCGTTCAGGCCTGAAACCCGCTGTCTGTAGATCCCGCAAAAACGCCAAAGATGACACCGAATGGATACCGCTGGCGCACCTGGATCACGGACAGCGCCGAACCAATCCGTATCATTACCCGGGAAAGACTCCTATACGACGGAAACGACGAACCCGTTTGAAAATGGGCAGGCGAAACCATTCGCTTTAAGTGACCCATTCCGGTTGCTGGGCAGTATCGATGGCGGAGAAGTCCTTGTGGCCGAGGCCGGCAACGCACCCGCCGTCAACCACGAATTCTGAGCCGGTGGAGTAGCTGGACTCGTCGCTAGCGAGGTAGACCACCAAGTTGGAAACCTCCTGAGGTTCGGCCGCACGGCCCAGGGCGGTCTGAAAGAGGTCTTCGGGTACCCATTCGGTCATCGGTGTCTTGATGAGCCCGGGGTGGATCGAGTTCACCCGGATTCCATTGGCCCCCAGTTCCAGTGCCGCCGACTTGGTCAGACCCCGCACGCCGAACTTCGTCGCGGTGTAGCCGTGGCAGCCCATGGTGCCGGCCAGTCCTTCGATGGACGAGATATTGATAATGGACCCGCGGCCAGCGGCTTTCATGGGTTTGACGACCGCCCGGATGCCCAGGAACACACCGGTGAGGTTGACATCCAGGATTCGCTGCCATTCGGATAACGCATAGTCCTCGAACGTTCCGACGTTGATAATGCCGGCGTTGTTCACCAGCACATCGAGCTCACCGAACTCGGTCAGGGCGGTCTCGACCGCGGCAGCCCAGTGATCAGGGTTGGTGACATCGAGGTGGCGGTAGCGAGCGGTATCACCGACCTCGGCCGCCACCGCCTTTCCCGCGTCGTCAAGTATGTCGCCGAACACCACCTTGGCGCCTTCGGCGACTAGCGCTCGCACGTGCGACGCACCCATGCCGCGGGCTCCGCCGCTGACGAGGGCGACCTTGCCGGTCAATCGGTTTGGCATCGAATCTCCTGACGGTTGTGAGGTCTCAGTAGATAGTGCTCGGGGACCGGGCGATTGGTCCAGTTCCACTGGTCGAGGATGCCCCTTTGGGTGGCGAGTCGTTTCGGGTTAAGTTTCGTCGGTGAGCGACGTTGGGTCCATCGATGCGGCGTTGGCCGAGCTCCGTCAACTGTTGGGGACCGGGGAGCCGGCGGCGGTTACCGCGCCGCCACCGCCGAGCCTGGCACCGCCGTGGCCGGCGTGGACGGGCGATGCCAGCGATTCCGCGCGCGACATGTCCACTCAACTGGAGGGCAACCGCAACCGACTGCATGCGTGCCAGGTTTCGGCGACCGGCGTCATCAACGATGCGGCGACGATAACCATTGACGCGCGCACCCGGATCGCGGGCGTTCAAGCCGGTTGGGAAAGCGACAAGAAGGCGCTCTGGCCGATTGTGAACACCCCCAAGGGCAGAGCTGCGGTGCTGACCGCGGGCCATCGGCGCCTGCAAGAGGCCAGCGGGGTGATCCGCGACGCGATGGGACGATTCGCTGGAGCCGCGGACCGTCTGCAGGCGGTCGGCCTCGATCTTCCGCTCACCCCGGCACCCGGAATGCCTCAAGCTCCCGGAGACGATCAACGCCGTCGCAACCAGATTGACGCATTCAAGAAGGTTTTCGGTCGGGAACCGGTCAGCGGCAGCGACTGGGACACCGCCGCCGCCCTCGACCCACACAGTTATGACCCCAAAAACCAGGGAGTGCCGCCCAACATCGTGGTGGGACGAATCAAACCCGTTCCCGGGCAAGGAGTCGTCCGGACCAACATGTTCATTCCCGGCCGCGACGTGTGGGATCCCAAACTCGGTTGGCCGCCGTACGACAACAACCTCGGCGACAACCGAGGTTTCTCTCCTACCGTCGGCCCAGAGGGCTCGCGAGTGTCGATTTTTGTCGACTACGACAACGGAATCATCGTTGCCCGCCAGAACCCGTCGGTTAACGCCGATACCGGGCAGGTCCGGGTCGGTACGCCGGACATTTCCGCGACCCAACAAAGCAACGGTTCGGTGCTGATCAACTACAACGCCGCCGATCCCTTCTCCCCGGGCGGCGAGGGGCCTGCGAAAGCCATCCCGATCAGCGTCAACGGAACCTTGGCCATCGCACCCTCGCCGTCGGGCCCGCACGTGGGCGGGAACGTCACTACGTTCCCGGCCCTGGAGATTTACAGTGATCGACCCGGCGCCGTCGGCGTGCCCTTGTTGCAGTCGTGGCCGTCTTTCACCGACGACGCATCCGGCCCATTGGTGGGTTTGCCATTTCATAAGACGGTGGGGGACTACTCGATTGTCAGCGGGTTTAATGATGTATTCCCCGAGCTGCCCCGACCCACGCTGCCAACCACCCCGGGTGAATCGGTGCCGGCGCCAGCGATGCCTCGAATGACTGTGCTGCCGCCGTCGAATCTGACGCCATTGGGACCCGTCAGTGCCCCACCCCAGGTCGTCGTGCGTGACCCGCTCAACATGCCGCCGGTGTTCCTGCCGCGCTAGGACAAACGATGTCGTCCACACCGCCTCCGCAGGCCCACGAACGCCAAATCGATTGGTTGCGAGCTGCTTTCGCTGGAGCGATAGCCGGCGGTGTGTTGTGGGCCGTCGTCATTAAGGTGCTGTCGATCCTCGACAAGGCCCTGTCCATGGAGGTTCGGCTGGCTTATGCGGCCGGGGGAGTGTTCGTGCCGGTCCTGGTTGTCGGTCTGGTGCTATACCGGCTGGCGCGCCGGCCGGCGGTTCGCGTGTATGCGGTCGCGCTGTTCATCGCACCCTGCACCGGGCTGGTCTTGCTGCTGTTTATGTTCGCGATCGGGCTTCCCGAGTTGTTGACAGGGCGATAGTCGTGGGCAACCACCGTTCTCCCGTAATGATTTTGAGTGGTCTGGCAGGTGGCTTGGTATTTGCCTGCATTGGCGCGGTTTTCTTCTGGCCAGCCGCACCCCTGCTGCCGTTCGTTCTTGGCATCGCCGCCATGCCGTTCCCAAAAGCTAAGGCATTCGCCCTTGGCGCCTGGGCGGCGGCGTGCGGCGTCCTCGCGTTCCTCATCACCCTCGTGGTCCTGCTTCTCATCTAAAGCGTGTCGAACAACTCGGTTGAGTGTTCGGCACCGCCCTTATCGGGCGTCCGGTGGTTCAGGCCGCTAGGGCGGTGTGAACGTCGGTTCCCGCGTCATCCGAGCTGGTTTCACCAACACGAGGGTGTTGGCCAGCGCCGTCCCGTCGGAGGGCATTGGTGGCCCGGCCTCCTGCTTGGGGGTCCGGGGATCGATGAAGGTCGTCGTGGTGGGTGTGGCCCCAGTGGGCCAGGTTCACCGCGGCGTTGGCGTCTCTGTCGGCGGAGTATCCGCAGCACAGGTGAACACCCGATCGGCCAGCGTCATTGCACGGTTGACTGCCCGAAGTGCGGGCATAGGCGGGTCGAGGGATACCAGCGGTCGGCTTCGACGAGGTGGCCTCCGCGCCACGCCTGCTTGTATTTGAGCAGGCGAGCGAACTCGGCCCATCCCGCATCGGAAATCGCACGGGCCAGCCGGTGGCTGGCCAGCATGCCTGCCACGTTGAGGTTCTCGATGACGATCCGGTAGGGGGTCTTGACCAACTCGCCCGATACTGGTGCAGGAAATGCCGCCGAACATTGGCGACCCGATGGTGGTGGCGGCCCAACCGGGCCGCGGCATCCTTGCGGTGTTGCGATCCTTTCCTCTTGCGTGACAACGACTTCGATAGCCGTCGCTGCTGTTTGATCCCGGTGGCGCATGCGTTGGGCGCATCGCTGACACGGCAACTTCTGTGCCGTCGGCGGCGGCGCCGACCAGGAACGCTGACAGGCCGCGGTCCACACCCACCCAGCCGCCCCCATCCGGCAGCGGCGGGCTACGAGAAGATCCCGTCCACTCCGGTGCGATCAAGAAGTAGGTAGCGCGGCGGACCCGGGGCTTCAGCCCTGGGGGTGAGCGCGTCAAGTGCGCAATGTGGTGGCCACTGCCGGGTGTGTTTCCGGGGTGTCGGGCGGGATATATAGCGGCTTGCTGTCTAATGTTGTCGGGTGTGGGTGTTACGTTGCGGACGAACGCGAATATCGCCTTCCAGTGCGCGTATCACGTGGTGTGGTGCCCGAAGTATCGCCGCCGGGTGATCGGCGGGCGTATGGAGGAGCGACTGAAGCAGGTCATTGCTGAGGTGATCAGTGAGAAGGGGGCGTGGTTGATCGAGATGGAGACCATGCCTGATCACGTTCATCTGTTGGTGGAGGTGGATCCGCAGTTCGGGATCCACAAGTTAGTGAAGGCTATCAAGGGGCGTTCGTCGCGGGTGCTGCGTGAGGAGTTTCCGTGGTTGCGGTCGCGGTTGCCGACGTTGTGGACGAACTCGTATTTTGTGGCCACTGTTGGCGGGGCGCCGTTGTCGGTGATCAAACGCTATGTCGAAAACCAGAAGACGCGGTGAGTGATGCTGGCCGGTAGACGGTTTCGGCTTGAGTTGACCGAGGAACAGGACCGGTTGGCGCAGCAGACCGCTGATGTGTGTCGGGCGGTATGGAATATCGGTTTGGAGCAGCGTCGCGAGTACCGCCGGCGGGGTGCGTGGATGAACTACGTGCCGCAGGCCGCCGAGCTGGTGGACGCCAAGGTGGAGCATCCGTGGTTGAGACAGGTGCCGGGGCATTGCTTGCAGCAGACGTTGATGGATTTGGACAAGGCGTGCCGGCGTCATGGCACGTTTGGGGTGCATTGGCGTAGCTCGCGGCGCTGGGTGCCGTCGTTTCGGTTTCCCGAGGGCAACAAGATGGAGCTACAGAAGCTCAACTGCAACAAATCCCGGCTGAAGCTGCCTAAGTTGGGGTGGGTGAAGTTCCGGTCGTCGCGCAGCCTGGATGGCGAAGCCATCCGCTCGGCCACCCTCACCAAAGAGGGCCGGCATTGGTATGTGTCGGTGTTGGTCGACGATGGCGTCGTGGCACCGGAAGATCATGGGGCGCCGGATGCCGAGGTGGGGGTGGATCGGGGTGTGGTGGTCGCGGTAGCAACCAGCGACGGTGACCTGTTGGATCAGGTGTTCAGCACCGCGGCCGAGCAGCGTCGCGCGGTGCGGCTGCAACGCAAACTGTCTCGCGCGGCGAAGCGCTCTGCCAACCGCAACAAGACGCGCCAGCGGTACGCGGGGCTGCGGGCTAAGGAGGCGCGGCGCCGCCAGGATTTCTGCGTCAAGACTGCCCGGGTGTTGGCGGAGAAGAATGCTGTGGTGGTGCTGGAGAAGCTGCCGGCCAAGAACATGACCCTGCGGGCCAAGCCCGTCGCGGACCCCAATAATCCGGGCTGCTACCTGCCAAACGGGGCGGCCGGTAAGTCGGGCCTGAATAAGGCAATCTTGTCGAAAGGGTGGTATCGCTTCGAGCTGGCGTTGAAGTCGGTGTCTCGGTATACCGGGACCAAGGTGGTGAAGGTACCGGCCGCGTTTACGTCACAACGCTGCTCGGTTTGTAAGCATGTGGACCCGAAATCCCGTGAGAGCCAAGCTGTATTTCGGTGTACCCACTGCTCACACGGCGAGCACGCAGACATTAATGCGGCCAAAGTCATACTGGCCGCCGGGCGGGCCCTCGGGCTTAAAGCGGACAGTCAAAACGCCTGTGGAGATGACCCGTAGCCCGCGGGCTACGGCGAAGCCGTGAAGCAGGAACCAGCAGGAAACCGTGAGGGACTACTGCTCCAACCCAACACCAGGGTTGGAATCCCCCGGCTTTAGCCGTGGGGAGGACGTCAAGGACTAGCCTCGTCGAGATGGAGTTAACCGGCAAGACTGTCCTACTCACCGGCGCTACCGGCGGTCTCGGCCGGGCGATCGCCGTAGCGCTCGCCGACCGGGGTTCGCGCCTGATCTTGAGCTCGCGTAAGCCGCGGGAGCTCGACGAGCTCGCGGGTTCGCTGGCCGGTAGTGGCCACCGGACGATCGTGAGCGACCTAGCGGAGGCGGGTGCCGGGCTGGCGCTGCTCGCCGAGGCGGGCGAGATCGACGTCATGGTCGCCAACGCCGCGCTACCGGCCTCCGGAAAGCTCGACAGCTTCACCGCCGAACAGGTCCACCGGGCAATCCGGGTCAACCTCGAGGCGCCGGTTCAGATGACCCGCGAACTGATCCCGGTGTTCACCAAGCGCGGGTCCGGGCACTTTGTGTTCGTCTCGTCGATCTCCGGCAAGACGGCGACGGCGCGTGCCTCACTGTATGCCGCAACGAAATTCGGTATACGCGGTTTCGCATTGTGCCTGCGTGACGATCTTCGGCCCGCTGGCGTCGGCGTTTCAGTGGTCAGTCCCGGCGCGATCAGCGGTGCAGGAATGTTCGCCGACTCGGGCGCCGCTGCGCCGCCGCTGATTGGCACCGGCACGCCGGAGCAGGTCGGCGCTGCGGTCGTCAATGCGATCGAGCGCAATCGCGGGGAAATCACCGTGGCGCCGCTGCGCCAGCGAGTGCTGGCTCGCTTCGCGGCGAACGCCCCCGAGGTGGCCTCACGGCTGGCCGGTGATATCGCAGCCAAGGCCGCCGACGAGATCGCGGCCGGTCAAACCGACAAGCGGTGAGTCGGCTGTCCAGGAGGATGATGGCATCCTTGCCTGGTGGGACTGCTGTTTCGGTTGATTGAGTTGCTGGTCCTGATCGCGCCGGTCGTCGGGGTGATCTATGCCGGCATCCGGGCGTTCTCGTCTCTCAAGAGGCAGCAAAACGAAGCGGGTGCGGAATCGCCTGAAGCCGCGACGGGGAGCCAGGCATCGCGTTGGCGGGCGATCAGGCGGGCAATCGACGCGCATGACCAGACAGATGCACGCTGGTTGGAGTACGAGCTCGATCCCGCCAAGCTCCTCGACTTCCCGGTCATGACCGATATGCGGGACCCGCTGACGACGGCCTTTCACAAGGCCAAACTCTCGGCCGACTTTCATAGGCCGCCTCGTGCGGAAGATCTTCTCGCCGACCGCGAGGGTGCGCGCCAGTACCTCGACGCGGTCGAAAGCTATGTGACTGCGTTCAACGCCGCGGAGGCGGAGGCGACGCGCAGGGGCCGCAGCGACTTCTCCCGAGAGGAACGGCAGCGCCTCGCGCGTGCCCAAAACCTGCTCCGGGTGGCGGCCGACACCGCCGCGACGCCCCAGGAACGTCAGCGGGCATACGGCTTAGCGCGCACCGAACTCGACGGCCTATTGGTACTGCCCGATAGCACCCGAGCCAGCATCGAACGCGGAATCATCGGCGAGATCGACGGGTAGGCACCAGACCGCGAGCAGACGCGAAAGCTCCTTTATGCCCAGCGTGTCGCGGGCTTTTGCGTCTGCTCGGCGGAATCAACTCGTGTCGCTGTGCAGGCGGACCATCCGCGTGGTGCTGCTCTCGTCAAGATCGACGAGATCGCTGCGGGAGCGCAGAAAATCGCTAAACGACTTGAAGCCAAGCGACTTTTCGCTGAACGACGGGTCCATGCGCTTCATCTGGCCTTTGACCTCGGAGTTGTGCTGCCAGTCCGCGTCGTCCTTCTCCTGCCCGATCCGAAGTGCCCGTTCCAGCAGTCTGGTCGCCGCGGTCTGCGGGTCAGGTGGCGGCGACTCCTCCTGGGCATCCTCGTCTGACCTGCTGGCGTGCCGTCCTCGTTTCTTGATCGGTGCCGGCGCTACGGCGGTCGATATCCCGGGCAGCGTGTCATAGGTGACGAACTCGTCGCAGGCGGCGGCCAGCGATTGGCTGCTGGCGCCGGCCACGCCGATACCGACGACATAGCGGCCGAGCCTCTTGCACCGCTGTGCGAGCGCGATGTAGTCGGAGTCGCCACCGACGATCACCACATGGGTCAGGTCTGGCAGCCGGAACATGTCCTCCACCGCATCGACGGCCAAACGAATATCGGCACCGTTCTTGCCGTACGCTGCCGCCGGAAACAGTTGCACGAGGTCGACCGCGCGGCCGACAAGCTGGCCATGATAGCGGGCATTGACGTCGGCCGACCAATCCGCGTAGGCGCGGGTGAGCACCAGGGTGCCGAATGACGAGGCGAAGTCCATGATCGCGGCGAGGTCGACGGTCGCCAGCCGCAGCCGTTCGTTGTCCAGACCCTTGGCCTTGTCCTTGTGGAACGTGCCGCGGCCGTGTAGTTGGTCGTAGCGCGAGATCACGATGTTATCGAAGTCGAAGTAGACGGCAACCCGGGTCGCGCTGGAGTCAGTCATGATCGTCATCGTGCGCTATGCGGGTAGCTTGCCACAGCGCAGGGTCAGTGAGCGCGACGAAGCGCATGGCCGCCATCGGCAGCATTGCGATAAACCGTACCTCGTTCTTCGCGCACCCATAGTGTTTCGTTGTCGCCAACTGCCGTTCCGTCGGCGATCAACAGGCGCTTGAGGATCTTGTGCGTTGCGGTGCTGGGAAGGTCGGTGGCTATGCGGACGTATCGTGGCCAGGCCTTGGGGGAGAGGTCGGGTTGGGCGGCCAGAAATGCTTCGAAGGATACCGGGTCGAGCGCGTTGCCGTCGTGCAGGACGACGGCCGCCATTACCTGGTCGCCGACGCATTCGTCGGGGACACCATAGACCGCGACGCGATTTACGGCATGGTGGCGCAACAGAATTCGCTCAATCGGAGCGGCCGCTAGATTCTCGCCGTCCACCCGCATCCAATCGGCGGTGCGGCCGGCCAGGTAGATCCAGCCCTCGGAGTCTCGATAGGCAAGGTCGCCCGACCAGTACATGCCGTGGCGCATGCGTTCGACATTGGCTTCGGGGTCGTTGTAGTAGCCGGTGAAGAAGCCCGATCCCATCGTGTTGACCAACTCACCCACCGCTTCGTCGGCGTTGGCGAGCGCACCGTGGTCGTCGAAACGTGCTACCGGGCACTCGGTGATTGTGTCGCTGTTATACACCGATACGCCGTCGACCCCTCTGCCGATCGAACCCGGCGGCGTGCCGGGCTCGCGGATCACAATGACCGCGTTCTCCGTCGAGCCAAAGCCATCTTCGACCTGGACGCCGAAGCGGCGCGCGAACTCTTCAATGTCCTTGTCGTTGGCCTCGTTTCCGAACGCTACCCGCAGTGGATTGTCGGCGTCGTCGTCGCGTTCGGGGGTGGCCAGGATGTAGGCGAGGGGCTTACCGACGTAGTTCATGTACGTCGCATGGTAGCGGCGGATTTCGTCGAGGAAGTTGGTCGCCGAGAACTTCGCCGGCACGATGGCGGCGCCGGAAACCACGGCGGGTGCCCAACCCGCGACCACCGCGTTGGAGTGGAACAGCGGCATGGACACATAGCAGGTGTCGCGCTGAGACAGTGCGAAGCGCTCGGTCAGGCTGCGCCCGGCGAACGTCGGCATCAAATGTGACACCTGCACCGCCTTGGGGTTTCCGCTGGTCCCTGACGTGAAGATCAGCATGAACGGATCCATCATGTCGACCTGCCGGTAGGGGACCAAAGTGCCTGCATCACCGATCAATTCAGCCCACTGTGGAGTCGAGGTATCAAGAATCTGCGTGCCCGACAAGTCCAAACCGTCCAGCAGGGCCCGGTGTTCGGCATCGGTCACGATGATTTGACAGTCCGCCCGTTTCACGTCGGCGGCCAGCGATTCGCCCCGCCGCGTGGTGTTCAGACCGCAGAGCACGTAGCCGCCCAATCCAGCCGCCGCCATCTGGGCCAGCATCTCGGGCGTGTTACCCAGCAGACTGCCGATATGCATCGGTCGGCGGGAATCGGCCGCACCGATGAGAGCCGCCGCCCGCGCCGCCGCCTCCGCCAGATACTGACTCCACGTCCATTGCAGGTCGCGGTATTTCACAGCAACTGCCAGATCGGACGTGCGCTGCTGCAGGAGCGCTTGAATCGTGTCGGTCATGTGCTAGGTAGTTGCCGACGATCTCGACGGTGCGGCTTGACCGGTAGACATTGCACTCGCCCATGTTATGCCGAAGCCGCTAGTACTGCAGCCGTAGATCGAGATCATTGGTGTTCGCGGCGTCGGTAGTGGGATTGTCGGGCTCGGTATTGGTGTCGTCTTCGCCATCGTGACCAGGCCAGCAGGCTTGTTAGGGTGCGGTGGGTGACGAGCAGCAGTGCGTCGAAGAGGCGTCGAAACTCGTTGACGGTCAAGGCGATCAGGCCCTCGGGGGTGGGTGCGGTATCGCGTTCGATCGCTGTGGCTACGGCCAGGAAGGCATGGGCGAGCATGGCCAGGGTGGTCCAGCGGTGCCAGGAGCGCCAGCGCCGCACCTGGTGCTGATCCAGTCCGACCAGTCCTTTGGCGGCTTGGAACGATTCCTCGATGCGCCAGCGCTGACCGGCGATGGTGACCAGGGTGCGCAGCGGAACGGGTCGGGGGCTGTAGCAGCGCAGGTAGGCATGCTCGCCGGTGGCATCGTTGCGGCGGATCAGCAAATGATGGTACCCGGTGTCGGTGTCGTCTTCGGCCAGCAACCGAAACCATGCCCAGGAGTACAGCCGTGGCCCGTGCGCGCCGGCGCCGGCGGAGTGTTTCTGCCAGGCATGTGCCGGGATCAGCGCGGGCAGCGCATCGACGCGGATCGGGCCGGCATGGGTGGGCACGCGCCGGTTGGCCGCAACCGCCATCACGTAGCCCAGTCGGTGGCCTCGAATGGCTGCGCGCAGTCGTGGGTCGGCTCCATAGACTTCGTCGCCGGCCACCCACCCCGCGGGTACTCGGGCGGCCACCGCGCGCTCGATCAGTGTTGCCGCCAGCGTTGGTTTGGTCGCGAAACCCCGCTTGTTGGCGGGGATTCCGGCATCGGCGCAGCGTTCATGGTCGTCGGCCCAGCTGCGCGGAAGGTACAGAGCCCGGTCGATCAGCGCGTGCCCACGCGGGGCCGCATACGTCAGATACACCGCCACCTGGGAGTTCTCGACGCGGCCCGCGGTACCGCTGTACTGGCGCTGCACCCCGACGCTGTGCACGCCCTTCTTGACGTCACCGGTCTCGTCGACCACCAAGATCGCACCCGGGTCACCGAACGCATCGACGACGTAATCGCGCAGATCGTCGCGGACATCGTCGGCGTCCCAGCTGGCCCGTGCCAACAGATGCTGCAACCCATCGGGGGTGGTATCACCGCGGTGCTCGGCGATCGTCCAGCAATTCTTGCGGTCCAAGCCCGAGACCATCCCGGCCATGAGTTCACCGGCACGGCGCAACGGTTCGTACCGGGCGAAACGCGGCGCGATCCGATCCAGCACCGCCGAGAACTCCGACTGCCACCGATCAGGGTCTACGCTATGAGCCGCGGCGACCGCGGCATATTGAGAAGTTGTCACAAACTCCGAACAATGCCGCGGTCACCGCGCCTACCAGCGCAGACACGCCAGCATCAGCAATCCCTATCTACGGCTGCAGTACTAGCTCACTGCCCGGTCCGTGGACCAACGCGGAAAGCCAAACCCCGGGGCTGTGTCCAAATTCTTGACAATTAACATGCAGTACCAGTCTTAAGTTCCAAATGCAAAAGTAATGGACATCGATGGAAATATTTCACACGTGGTGCACGTATATGCAGCACAATGTCAAGTCATTGGGCAATCGGGCGGATCGCCCATGCTGGAATGCGCGACTTTTGGTTAGTGAGTGCCTGGCATCTTGACAACATCGTGCGCCTCGGCCACGGTGTTCACCAAAATGCCTAGCTGTCACTGCAATTCAAGTGCAATGACCGCGTCGGGCGAGGCATGGCGGCAACGGTAACCCCATTTTCAGGTGCGTTGGCCGGTCACCAATGACGATTCGAAAAGTTCGTCCGCAATTTCCGAAAAGCGTTCCATAATGGCCCGCCATGAAGCTAGCATTTAATCGGCGTACGCCAGGCCGTTTATCGACATATGAAAGGACTGATCGATGAGTGTCAAGAGCAAGAAAGGTCGACTCACCGCTCGGGTACTGGTGGCGCTGGCCGCCCTGTTCGCGATGGTTGCGCTGACGGGCTCCGCATGTGTAGCAGAGGGTCCCCCGCTTGGCCGCAATCCTCAGGGGGCAGCGGCTCCGGTGGGCGGCACGCTGATCAGCGTGCCGATGCACACCGACATCTGACCGCCCATTCGGGATTGTCCGCACTTTCATCCGAGTGCGCTGTTGTAAGCGCATCGGATGAAAGTGCGGTGTCCGGACGCCCAGTTCATCGTGTCAGCCGCCAGCGGCTCGGCTGAGGAAGGACCGTCACGATGCTGCAGAATTTCATGGTGCTGCCCCCGGAGGTCAACTCGGCGCGGGTGTTTGCCGGTGCGGGGCCAGCGCCCATGCTCGCGGCCGCGGCGGCCTGGGATGATCTGGCGGGCGAGTTGCAGTCCGCGGCAGTATCATTCGGCACAGTCACCGCTGGGGTGACGAGCGGATCGTGGCTGGGGCCGGCGTCGGTGGCGATGGCGGATGCGGCCGCACCCTATGTCGGATGGCTGACCACGTCGGCCGCCCATGCCGACGGAGCGGCCGGTCTGGCTCGGGCGGCAGCAGCCGAGTTCGAGGCAGCCATGGCCGCGACGGTTCATCCGGCGCTCGTTGCGACCAATCGAGCGCAGATGGTGGCCCTGGTGGCGTCGAACCTGTTCGGGCAGAACGCCCCGGCCATCGCGGCCATTGAGTCGCTCTATGAGCAGATGTGGGCCCAGGACGTGGCCGCGATGGCGGGTTATCATGCCGGGGCCTCGGCGGTGGCTGCGCAGTTGTCATCCTGGCCTCAGCAGCTCGAGGCCATACTCAGCAGTGCCAGCACCGCCTGGCCTGTCCAGGCCAATGGTGCGGTCGCGAACGCGGCCCTATCAAACGTCGCCGTAGCTAGTTCGGTCAGCGACGGCAGTGTCGCGAAAGCTGCTGCGGCACAGACGATTGCGCTGATCATGGGCGGCAGCGGCACGCCGATACCTTCGTCCAGATACGTGCAATTGGCTAACGACCTTTATGTTCGCCACAGCGTCCCCGGAGCTATCGCCCAGGCACTCTTTACGCCGCAGGGGCTATATCCCGTGGTCGCGATCAAGAACCTGACGTTTAACGCATCCGTGGCCCAGGGCGTCGTCATTCTGGACAGTGCGATCCGACAGCAACTCGCCGCTGGCAGTAGCGTCACTGTGTTTGGCTACTCCCAGAGCGCGACGATCTCGTCCCTGACCATGGCCCATCTCGCGACATCGGTCAATCCGCCGCCGCCAGACCAGCTTTCCTTCACGCTGATCGGCAACCCCAACAATCCCAACGGAGGGGTAGCGACGCGGTTTCCAGGGATATCGTTTCCCAGCCTGGGCGTGACGGCCACCGGTGCGACTCCGGACAATCTGTATCCGACCAGGATCTACACCATCGAATACGACGGCGTCGCCGATTTCCCGCGGTATCCGATCAACTTCGTCTCAACGCTCAACGCCATTGCGGGCGCTTACTATGCGCACAGCAACTACTTCATCCTCACGCCCGAACAGATTGCGTCGGCCGTTCCGTTGACCAACACGGTGGGGCCAACCATGACCGAGTACTACATAATTCGGACCGAGAACCTGCCGCTATTGGAGCCGCTGCGGGCTGTGCCGGTCATCGGAGAACCACTGGCCGACCTGGTTCAACCGAACTTGAAGGTGATCGTCAACCTGGGCTACGGCGACCCGGCCTATGGCTATTCGACCGCACCGCCGAATGTCCCAACTCCGTTTGGCTTGTTCCCTGAGGTGAGCCCGTTAACCGTCATTGATGCTCTGGCTGCCGGCACCCAGCAGGGAATGAGCGATTTCGCGTACGACATCAACCACCTCGACCTGCCGTCGCCGACGGATTGGGGTAGTCCGCTGACCTTGAATCCGGGCGGTACCACATCAAGTTCTTCGCCAGGCCCAGCGACACCCGCGATCACGATCGACAGCGTCATCGATGGTCTGCGGGCGGTGAACACCAACGGTGCCAACACGATCACGAAGGTAGCCGAAACTACCTATGGGACTTTGCTTCCAACTGCAGACATTGCCAACGCAGTGTTGACCACCGCACCGTCCTACAACATCAACCTCTTCCTGGACGGGATACAACAAGCGTTCCATGGTGACCCGATCGGGCTCGTGAACGCGGTCGGATACCCGATAGCGGCCGACGTGGCACTTATTAGCGCCGCGGGCGCGCTCGAATTACTGATACTCATAAGCGCGGGCCAAACGATCGCCCGTGACATCTCGGCGCTTGTCCCGTAAAGCGTGTCGATAACTGAACACGTGATCCTGCGGTACTCGGTGGCCCTTATGCTTGAGCGTTAATGGTCGACACAACCACCTGCGCGATTGTTGGCGGCGGCCCGGCTGGCATGGTCCTGGGGCTGCTGCTGGCTCGGGCGGGGGTGCAGGTCACGTTGCTGGAGAAGCACGGCGACTTCTTGCGCGATTTCCGCGGCGATACCGTGCATCCGTCAACAATGCGGCTACTCGACGAGCTTGGCCTGTGGGAGCGCTTCGCGGCGTTGCCCTATACCGAGGTCCGCAAGGCGACATTGGAATCAAACGGGCGCTCGGTGACCTACGTCGATTTCGAGCGGCTTAACCAGCCCCATCCCTACGTCGCAATGGTGCCGCAGTGGGACCTGCTGAACCTGCTCGCCGAAGCCGCTGCAGCCGAGCCGACTTTCACGTTGCGGATGAAGACCGAGGCCACCGGGCTGTTGCGGGAGGCGGGCACGGTCACCGGAGTGCGCTACGACGGCCCCGACGGTCCCGGTGAACTGCGGGCCGAGTTGACCGTGGCGTGCGACGGTCGCTGGTCGATCGCTCGTCATGAGGCTGGACTGAAGACGCGCGAATACCCGGTGAACTTCGACGTCTGGTGGTTCAAGCTGCCGCGCGACGGCGGGGTGGAGTTCTCCTTCCTGCCTCGCATCGGCCCTGGCAAAGCCCTCGGCGTCATCCCGCGTGAGGGCTATTTCCAGATCGCCTATATCGGGCCCAAGGGTGGCGACCGGCGGTTGCGTGCAGGGGGCATCGACGAGTTTCGTCGCGAGGTCGCCGCCCTGGTGCCCGAAGCCGCCGGATCGGTGGCAACTCTGAAGTCCATGGATGATGTCAAGCACCTTGATGTCCGCGTGAATCGGTTGCGCCGCTGGCACATTGATGGACTGCTGTGCATCGGTGACGCGGCGCACGCGATGTCACCGTTGGGAGGCGTCGGCATCAACCTGGCGGTCCAAGATGCGGTTGCGGCCGCGACCATATTGGCTGAACCCCTGCGGCAGCATCGGGTCACCGGTCGCGATCTTGCGGCTGTCCGCCGCCGCCGCGCGTTTCCCACCGCGGTTACCCAAGCCGTGCAGCGGGTATTGGGGAGGCGGTTGCTCGGTCCGTTGCTTGAAGGCAGGGATCCCACTCCTCCGGCGACCCTGCTCGGCCTGGTCGCGCGGCTGCCCTGGCTATCGGCGGTGCCCGCATATTTCATCGGTGTCGGGGTCCGGCCCGAGCGTGCCCCCGAATTCGCCCGTCGCCCCGGCCGCCGCAATGGCTGATTCCGCACGCCAGGCCCCGTTGCGGATCGGCATTCTGGGCGCGGCCCGCATCGCACCATTGGCGCTCGTCGGTCCGGCCCAATCGAACGCGGAGGTCGAGGTGGCCGCGGTGGCGGCCCGTGATGTGTCGCGTGCCCAGCACTTTGCCGCCAAGCACGGAATCGCTCGGGTGCATGACAACTACGGCGCGTTGGTCGACGACGCGGACCTCGACGCGATCTACATTCCGCTGCCCAACGGTCTGCACGGCCGTTGGACACGCGCCGCGCTGGCCGCCGGGAAGCACGTGTTGTGTGAGAAGCCGTTTACCGCCAACGCCGCCGAAGCCCGTGAGATCGCAGACCTGGCAGCGAAGTCGGATCGGGTCGTCATGGAGGCGTTTCATTACCGCTATCATCCGCTGGCTTTGCGAGTCGAGCAGATCGTCGCCTCGGGCGAGCTCGGCAAGCTCCGGCGGGTGGAGGCCTCGATGTGCTTTCCGTTGCCGAAGTTTTCTGACATCCGCTACAACTTTTCGCTTGCCGGCGGCGCGCTGATGGATGCAGGGTGCTATGCCGTCCATATGGCCCGTACGTTCGGCGGTGCGACTCCGGAAGTTGTTTCAGCGCAAGCAAAACCGCGTGATTCACAGGTCGATCGAGCGATGGTGGCAGAGTTGCGGTTTGCGGCCGGGCACACGGGCCGGGTCCGCTGCTCGATGTGGTCATCGGACCTGCTTAACATCAGCGCCCACCTTATCGGCGACAACGGCGAGCTGCGTGTGCTTAATCCTGTTGTGCCGCAGTATTTTCACCGGATGACGGTCCGATCAGCCAATGGCAAACGGGTAGAGCGATTTTCGCGCCGCGCCTCGTATGCGTACCAGCTTGACACATTCGCCGCCGCCGTGCTGCGCGGGGAACCGGTAAAGACAACACCAGAGGATGCGGTCGAGAACATGATCGTCATCGACGCGATATACCGGGCCGCTGGACTACCACTGCGCCAGCCGAGCAGAACATCGCCCAGTTGACCGCCCGACGGGGCTCTGCAGACGCTGCGGAACCCGACACCAAGCTGGTCTATCACTACCTGTCGCGCGCGGACGGGTTTGACGTTCAGGTCCGGAGGGTATCTTGGATGTATTGCAGGTCATTAGCCTGCCTAACCCGCACGTCAGCGGAGTGCCGCTGATTTGGTGCGGCTTCGGAAAGGCCAAAAGGGGGCCGTGACAATGGATATGAAGAAAATCGTGGGGAGGATCACACTCGCCGGGGCGGTGTGTGCTACTGCGCTGGGCATCGGAGCAGGGGTTGCGCAGGCCGATCCGGGACCCCGTATCCCAGGACCACCGGGGCCCCATATCGACGATCCGATTAGATGGCAGCCGGTACCACCCGGACAGATTCAGCAGTGGTGCCCCTGGCAGGCACCGCCCGGTCATTGGATTGGAGGTCCGCACGGCATACCGTGTACCTAAACCCGAGCACGTTGTTTCGCACACTTGGGATGCCAGGACCACTGGGCTCTGACGGCCAGTGTTTATTTGGGGAATTAGCAAGCGCCGCTGGGCATCTGACGTACTGGCGTAGTTTCCTGGGCGGGCATAGTTTGCGGGTAGGGCACTCGATAGGGCAGCCCATATTGCGGTGTCACGCTTCCTAGGACCACGTTAGGAATACACTGCGGTAGCTTCGAAAGCTCGCCAACCACAGGATGATTCAGATTTGGCGGCGACGGGTTTGGCGGGACGGCGAAGTTAAATGCGGTAGTCATGTCTCCCACCGCGCTTCTGCGCCAGAGCGTGAGGTTAGGCACCGGCACCCCGAACCGAGTCTCCAGCAATCGTAGCTGTGACGTGTGGTCGAAGGTGTCATGGACCATCAGCGGCCCGCGGCTGTACGGAGAAATGACTAAGCAGGGCACTCGAAAACCCAGACCTATCGGCCCGCGGATACCCCCGGAATTAGGCACCGCGTTGATGTCAGGCACCGTGATGTATTCCCCGGGAGTTCCCGGTGGCGCGGTGGGAGGTGCGACGTGGTCGAAGAATCCACCGTTTTCGTCATAGCTGACGATTAGCGCGGTCTTTTCCCAGACCGCCGGGTTGGACAGCAGAATCTTGAGCACAGTCACCAGCGCGATGGCGCCGGCCGCCACTGGGAATGCGGGATGTTCGGACTGAAGGATGTTGGGGATAACCCAGGAAACCTGCGGCAGTTTGTTCGCTTTGACGTCGACGAGGAAGTCTCGGGGGTAGCTCGGCGCTAGGCCGCGGCGCGCGAGTTCCGACCTCGGATCCGCTGCCTGCGTGAAGTACTCCACGAAATTGCCGAAGGTGAGATCGGAGATGAACGGCCCGATGGTCTTGTTGCGGTACACCTTCCAGGTGATACCGGCGTCGCTGAGGTTCTGTGGCATGATGCGCCAGCTGTACCTCTGAGTCGGGCTGATGTAGGGGCTCCCCAACTGCGGCCCACCATTGGTTCCGTCTGGGTCGAGGGTGGCGCTCAGCCAGTACAGCCGGTTGGGCAGGGTCGGACCCAACACCGAGCAAAAGTACCGATCGCAGACCGTGAACGCGTCCGCGAGCAGGAAGTGGACTGGGATGTCTTGGCGCTGGTAATAACCCATCACCGTGGGGATGTGCCCGTTGTTGGCCTGTGCCGGCAGCCAGTTGTCGTTGGCCCCGCCATTCCAGGAGTCGTGCATCGCCTTCCAGTCGTGGTCTGGGTCGTTGACACATTCGCCATTAACCAGGGGGCCGCGGGTGGTGTCGAGGCGATACGGGATCGTGACCCCGGTGGGGTCAGGCGCCTGCGTCATGGGATTCCAGCCCTTTTGGGCGAAGAGTGGCGATGGGGTGTTGAATCCATCGGTGCCGGAGAGCGTTCCGAAGTAGTGATCGAACGACCGGTTCTCCTGCATGAACAACACAAAGTGCTCAATGTCAGTCAAATGACCGGCGCAAGGTCCTGCGCCATAAGCCTTTTCAATCACGGGGCCGGCGAGCGACAACAACGCCCCCGTGATGCCCGTGGCAGCAGCCTTAGTGATGAAGTCTCGACGCGACATACCGAGGATCTGGCTTTCGCTCATCGCCGCGGTCTCCTGTTGCGCATTTCAGCTCAAGGTAGAGGACTACGGCCAATTTGCCAGGACGCGCCAACCGGCGTGTCGCAAACGAATATCAGATTTGCCAGGAAGAGCTATGCGGTGTCGAGTGACTCGCCGTACCGCTTAGCCCCCGCGTCCAACGTAATAAGCATGCCCGTTGCCGCGCGCTGCCAGGTGAACATCTCAGCGCGGCGCCTAGCGCAGCTGCGGCGGTGGAGTTCGGGCCGGCTCACGATCGCACGCACCGCGCGGGCGATGGCCTCCGGGTGGTTGTCGGCCAGGGCGCCGCTGTCCGCGGTGATGATCTCGCTCAGCGCCGATGTGCGCGACACCACGGCCGGTGTGCCGCAGGCCAGCGATTCCAGTGCGGCCAGCCCAAACGTTTCGTGCGGCCCGGGCGCCAGCGTGACATCGGCGCAAGCCAGCAGTCCCGCAACGGTGAGGCGATTGGAGATGAAGCCGGTGAAGTCGATTGGTAACCCAGTTGCCTGCCGCTGCAGCCTGGCCCGCAACGGACCGTCGCCAACGACCACCAATTTGGTGTCGACCCCGGCGTCACACAGTGCGGCCACGGCGTCGATGCTGCGATCAGCATGCTTTTCCACCGACAGCCGTCCGCAGTGGACCAGTAGGACCTGAGCCGGTGCGGCCCAGCGCTGTCGCAGCACTGCAGAGCGTCGACGCGGGTGGAAGGTCTGCAGGTCTACGCCCAGCGGGACGGTGACGGTATTCGTTGCGCCGATGCGATCGAATTCCTCCCGCGCGAAACTGGTCGTGCACACCACGGTGTCGTAGCTAGCGGCGGTGCGCCTGTTGGCGATGTCTGCGAATTTCTGTGCGGTTCGACGCGGAAGCAGTTGGCCGGCAAAGCGATCAAGGCGTTCATGCGAGATCATCACGGTTGTGACGCCGTGGTCGCGGCCCCACCGGCCCAGCGACCTCAGCGTGAGCCGATCGGAGACCTCCAGGGCATCTGGTTGCAGCGTTTCCAGCACGGCCCGCACGGGTCCCGGCATTATCGCGCGATAGCCCCCGGTGAAGGGAAGTAGCTTGGCGGGCAGGGTGATTCGCACGACACCCGTGGGCAGCCGGCTTCGCCCCGCATGCGGACCCGGGACGATCAGAAATACCTTGTGTCCGCTGGCGCAGTATTCAGCGCCCAAACGGTCGATCGCGGTCCGCAGGCCACCGGAGCGAGGCCCGTAGAAATTGGCAACCTGAACGACACGCATACGGTGAGAAAAACCGGTGCTCGTGTGCGGTCAACGATCTCAGATCTACGGGTGCCTGAACAGTGTATGAACTCCGCACAGCCGAGATGTTCCATCGGCGCCGGACGGCTTCGACTAGGTGACGTCCACACGCCGAACGTGCCACCACCGCGGCGCCGCACGGCGTGTCCTCGCCGCCGGTACACATTCGGCGCAGCCGGTGCACGCTCAGCTGGGTTTCTTGAGGTGTGGTCCCAGCATCTCGTGCCATGCCCGGGACATGTTCTGAAACTCGTCTTCGCAATTGCCCGCGCGGTCGTCCGGCAAGTCACCGGAGGTGACGATGTTTGCGTTGGCTATCGGATCTGAGCCATAGATCCAGCACTCCCAGTTGTACATACGCGTGATGTCCATGGAGTGCCCGTCCCAGAACGGAAGATCGTTGGCATCGCCGGCCTCTTTCGCGCTCAGCTTCCAGTCCTGGGCGGTGTCGGTGGCGATACGAACGCCGTTGGGGTAAGGCTTTCCGTCTGCGCCGGGGGCCAGGAGCATGAACGCGGAAAGCTGATCGGCCACGTCCTCCTCGCGCCCGGTGAATGCCAGCTCATAGATGCCGAGGGTGGCGTGTCCGAGTTCGTGATAGAACCCGGAGATCGTTGCGTCGACCGCGGCGATCACCGGATCCGGATTACCGTTGTTCGCAAACCGTCGCTCGCTTTGCTGGATGTCCTCGTAGCAGAGTTGTATTTCGTTGACATTGGGATCCCAGTAGTCGTTGGCCTCACCGCATTGCTTTCCGACGGCGCCCACGTCGTACGGCAAATTCAGAGTGTCGTTGACCTGCTGGGCGACTTGTTCTAACAGCTTGGCGTCCTGCATGAGCTGCCGCCCGCGCTGCGCCTCCGGTGTGTCGGCGTCCTCATAGCGGATGGTCATCTTCCCGGGCGATGCCGGCTCGGCCGAGGATTTCGCCGCTTGGCTGGATGGCTGCCCCGCCGGCGACTTGTCGTCGGCTTGGTGACTGTCGGACGCGCTACATCCCGCAGCAAACAAGAGCGCAGCCAAAGCCGCGGCTGAAATTGCTGCTCTGGTCATGGTGTTAACTCCCCTCATAAGCCACAACCCAGTCTCATGGCAACGGCTTCGCATCCGGGTTTGTCGCCGACCCGTATGAGATCTGTGGAGAACGGTACAACGGGCGTCCGCGCCCGGGATCGCATTGCTGTCTCACGGGTTGGACGGCAACAGCATGCTCCGTCCACGGGGGGATGGCTCGGGAACCGGGTCATGGGAAATTTACTGTTGATCGCCGGCTGAGGTGATTGAATGATCTAGATCGGTTGGTGGCTCGCGTCAGGATGTCACCCGAAGCGAAGGCGATGCACTAGTTGAACAGAATCAGCCGGCAACGTGATGCCTGACCGGCGGCTAAGGCTTATGCGGTGATTGCTCGATTTATCGATCGCTTCGCGCTGTGGATCGTCGGTCTATGGTTCGTCGCTGCCGTTGTCGCCAATGGCATGTGTCCGCACCTCGAGGCTCTCACCGCCGCTCGAGATCAACCATTCATGCCGACCGGCACCGCCAGCTGGCAGGCATTGCAGCACTCGGCAGCGGCGTTCTCCAAGCCGCCCACCGACAACCTCGGATACGTGGTCTTGCAACGAGACGGGCCCCTGACTGACCGCGACCGGGCATTCTGCGATCAGCTGGTCGCCGCTCTGGACGCCGATGACCAGCATGTCACCGATGTCGTGGACTGGTGGGCAGTCCCGGTCATGGCGGCGCGGAGTCTTAGCGCCGACCATCAGGTTGCAACGGTATTCGTCCGGCTATCGGGCTTGGTGGGAACCACGCACGCCAACGAGTCCGTACAAGCCGTGCGCAAAACTGTGGCAGACCTGCACCCCCCCGACGGCCTGCAGGTATTCGTCACCGGTCCTGGTGCCACGGTCATGGACGAGTTCGCGGCGATTTACCGACAGATAGAGTTCATCGCGCCGGCGACACTCGCGGCGCTCCTAGTCCTGTTGCTGATTTTCGACCGATCCCCGGTCGCCGTGATGGTGCCCTTGGTCACAGTCGCCTTGGCCTTAAGCGTGGCCAAGCCGATCGTCGCCGTCCTCGTCGAACGCGGCGACATCGGGATTTCGGTGTTCGCGATCGGGCTGAGTATTGCGGTGGTTGCCGGTGTCGGTACCGGCTTCGCGATCTTTCTGCTGGGGCGTTACCAGGAACGGCGCAGACAAGGCTTCGCCCCGGCGGATGCGTTCGCGGACGCATACCGGGGTGTGGCACCGACAATCATTGGTTCGACACTTATCGTGATCCTGCCCCTGGCCTGTGTGACATTTCTGGACTTCGCCCGGCTCAATGTGTTCGGGTCAACCGGGGCCCTGTTGACGATCGGCGTTCTTGTGGTCGCGGCGGCCACACTTACCTTCACCTCGGCTGTCATCGCGCTCGCGGGCCGCGCCGACTTGCTCAAACCGCCAGCACGTCAGCGCGCACGGCGGCGGCTGCGGCGGATCGGCATCTATGTGGCACGCTGGCCTGCACCGATCTTGGTGGCCAGCGGTGTGCTGCTATTCATCCTTATGGTCGGCCTGCCCGCGGTCCCGATCGGTTGGGACGAATCTGCGGCGACCCCGGCCAACGCCGAATCCAACCGCGGCTACCAGGCAGTCGACCGCCACTTCGCCGCCAACCAACTACTGCCCGACGTCGTTACCATCCAGACCGACCACGACATCCGCAATCCCGCCGATCTGGTGGCGCTGAAGCAAATCACCGCCGCAATCATGGCGATTCCCGGTGTCCGCATGGTGCTGTCAGCCAGTCACCCCACCGGGATGGTGTCCAAACAAGCCGCCTATTCGACTTCGGCTGGGAATTTGGGTGATCGGCTCGACGAGTTTTCCGACGCGGTCGCCGCTCGGGGGGCAACGTTCGCGGCTCTCGAAAGCGCGATTGGTGACATGACGAAGTCGATCGACCTCATCGAGAATGCCATGCAACTCGGCCCCTACGGAATCGGTGGGGCCGGTCTGGCGGTCCACCTCATGCAGGAATCGATAGCCAAAGTTAGGAGCCGCGCGGCTGACATCTCCGACATTTTCGCCCCGTTGCGCAATTTCGTCTCGTCGCTACCGGACTGCCGGACAACCCCGGTGTGTGTCGCTGCCGACGAAGCGGTGCAGTGGTCGAATGCCGTAGTCGACGGCTCGATGAAGCTGGCGAACGGGGCAGAACAGCTCGGGCAGCAAGTTGCGGATGTGGCGGCAAAGGCCGGTCCCTCCGATTTGCCTATTGCCCTGAGCACCGTCATTGGTCAGCTGGAACAGCTACGAACGTCGGCAACGGGCGTGAACGACATCGTCAACAATCCCCGCCCACTACCAGTACCAGAGCTCCCCGGCTATTTTCAGAAGCTCGCGGCCGCTTCGCAGGACTCACCGGGAGGGGACCTCTACGCCTCCCGAAGGATTCTGACCGACCCCACTATGCGCGTTCTGCTGAACGATTTCATCTCCGCAAACGGACGCGCGACCCGTCTTATCGTCTACGGCGATGGGCAGGAATGGGGCTCTGATGGCGCCCAGCGTGCTCGTGCCATCGTGGCCGCCGTGGCGGATGCGACCGACGGGGGCGCGCTCCAACCGACCGCGGTTGAACTCACCGGCGTTGGACCCGCGACCCGAGACCTTCAGGATCTGCTGGGCGGCGACCTGCTGCGCGTGGTGGCCACCACACTTGTCGTCATTTTCGTTATAGCCGCGTTGCTGCTGCGAAGTCCGGTCGCCGGGTTTGTCGTTGTTGTCACCATCGCGATCTCGTACCTGTGTGCACTTGGCGCCAGTGTGCTGATTTGGCAACGAATATTCGGCCAAGCGTTGCATTGGTCGGTGTTGCCGATCGCGTTTGTGTTGGTGGTCGCGGTGGGTTCGGCGTGCAACCTGCTTTTCGCACTGCGTATCCGCGAAGAACGCTGGGCCGGGCAACGCACCAGCGTCATCCGCGCGTACCGTGCAACCGGCGGCATCGCTACCGTCGCCGGAATCGTTGTGGGTGCAACGATGCTCGCGCTTGTTGCCAGCCAAGTGCTGAGTATCGCCCAAATCGGTGTCACCGTCGGTCTCGGGCTGTTGATTGACGCGCTTGTGGTGCGCGCCTTCGTCTTGCCGGCCGTTATGGTTGTGCTGGGCCGCTGGCTGTGGTTCCCACGGCGACAGGTTAGCTACGACGAGGACGTGTCCGAAGCTTTGACCGTGTGAATTGCCGAGCCGCCCGAAGTGATCAGCGCCCGTTAGCCGGCGAGCGTGAAGAGCAGCAAAAGTGCGGCGTAGGCGCCAACCAGCACCGCGGCCCCCGCCAGACCGACGCGGGCCGGCGCCCCGTCGATGGGGTCCAACCACCGCCGGAATGGGCGCGACGCAATCGGCACGAGAACCCATTGCAGCAACACGACGCTGACGACGTTGCCCAAGAACACTGACGCCGCCGGCCCGACTCCGAGATGTTTCAGCGCGGGTGCCAGCGACTTGGACAACAGGAACACGGTCGGGTACAAGCAGAGCAACACCAACATTGCCGACTTCCAGCCCGGCGTGATTTTCGTTTGCCCGTCGGCAACTCGAACGGTCGACCCGAATGGTGCACTGCGAGGCAGTTCGGCAAAGTCGCGCGTCAACTCCCCCCGCAGCCGCGGCAGCGCTTCTTGCCGTTCGCGTGACCGAATCCATCGCGTCAGCTGGCTCGGGGAGCGAAAGCGAAGCACCGTCATCCACTGGCCGGAGGAATCCGCGGGCAGCAGTATCGTGCCTTCGTATCCGAGAAATCCAGAGCTGATACGCGTCAGATTCCCTTGGGCTGCAATGAATTCGGTTTCCTTGCCGGGCGACACGCTGTGCAGGAAAACGCCGAGGTTGGCGGGTGGCAATTCGCCCTCGGCGAGGATGAGTTCGGAGGCGGACCGCCAGAATCCCTGTTGTTGGCCTTCGGCAAGTATGGCTTCGCGATCCGCGCCGTCGAGCCATGCGTCGAGCCGTTCTGCGCTGTCGAAGGAGACTTCGAGCGCCCAATCGAGTTGCCCGCTGCTTTGAACCGATTGGCGCGCGCTGACGTATCCAGAAGTATGACGAGCCGCAGCGAGGTATCCGGCTGCCCACCGGTCGAATCGCTCGGGATCGGAGGGCGGATGGAAGAGCGTTATCGCGGTGGCGCCAGCAGTCATGTCAGTTGTCTACCACCTTGCTTAGCAGCCCCACTGGCGTCATCCGTTGAACCGTGAGCACGAGGCGGCCGGGACGCCGGCTTCGAGGAGGGCCGCTTCGGGTCCTAGTCGTCGGCGCCGGTGTGAGTGGGATTTCGGTGGCTCGCGGATTGTTGCGCGACGGACACGACGTCACTGTTTTTGACCAGCGGTCGAATGCGCAGGCGGGTGGCGGCGCGGTCACCATCTGGCCCAACGGCTCGACCGTTCTGGCTCAGCTGGGTGTCGATATGGACGGTGCCGGTCAGCTGCTGTCCAGCGTGCGCGTGTCGACGTCGCGGGGTCGCCGGCTGGCCACCCTGGATGTATCCGCGATGGCGAACCAGTTGGGCGCACCAGTTCGGATGGTTCCGCGTCGTGACCTCCTCAACCGGCTGTTGGACGGTTTCCCGAGCGATCGCATCCGATGCAATTGTCGCGCGGTCGGGGCGCTCAGTACTCCTACCGGAGTGCTGGTCAACTTTGAGGACGGCAGCTCGGTCGAAGGCGATCTGTTGATTGGTGCGGATGGCCTGCATTCGATAGTTCGACAAGTTGTGGGCGCGCCGGGCGCGGAACCGACCGGCTGGTGCAGCTGGCAGGGACTGATCGCCCTGCCCGACGTGGTGGACGACGAGCACGTCGCTCAGGTCATTGTCGGCAAGCAAGGAAACTTGGGCCTCTGGCCCGCTGGTGGCTCGGATCTTCAATGGTGGTTCGACCTGCCGTGGTCCGACGACTTCATCAGGCCGCAATGTCCGATCACCGCTATCCGATCTCACTTCGGTGGATGGTCAGACTCGGTCGATCGAATCCTGGCCGCACTGACCGACGAGCATCTCGCGCCTTCGCCGTACCCGCACTTTCGGCATCCGATTCCCCGGCAGGGGCATGAGGCGATGACATTGCTTGGCGACGCGGCTCATACGATGCCGCCGACACTGGCGCAAGGGACCAATCAGGCGCTACTGGACACGATGGTGTTGTGCAAGGCGCTTACCGATCTTTCCGGCGCAACCAATGGTCTGCCGAGGGCGCTGCGTTGGTATGAGAAAACCAGGCGGCGCAGGGTCGCCGCGGTGTCCCGGGTGGCTTCGCTGCAGGTGGCCCATGGCGAGTCGGTGCTGAGACCGGCCGCGTGGATCTCGGATCGGCTCCACACCTGGGGGCTGCTGTTGTTCCTCCGGTTGACGAGTCACCGCAGGATGTCCGCAGCGATCAGTCGAGACCTCGCGGCGGCGACGAACACCCCAATTTGCACGTCAGGGTCGGGGCTATGAATCAGCCGGACGATCCTGTGCGAGTTCGAGGCGATCCCGGCACGCCGTCGCGTTGGCTCTGGCTCGTCAAGTGGTGCGTGCTGGCCGTCCCGCACTATCCCATACTGATCTTTCTGTATCTGGTGTATCCGGTGCTGACAATTGTTGCCGGCGTTGCGATCCTGTTCACCGGCCGCTATCCACGCCCCATCTTTGACTTCAACGTCGGGGTGCTGCGCTGGTCGTGGCGGGTCATGAACTACCGATTCCCGATGAACAGCACCGACAGGTATCCGCCATTTACCCTGGCGTCTCGCCCGGACTATCCGGGCGACCTGGAAGTCGACTATCCGGAACGGCTCAACAACTGGGCGGTGCTGGTGAAGTGGTGGCTGCTGGGACTTCCTCAGATATTGCTGTGCTGGGCGATGGAGCCGCTGCTGCAAGTGCTTTGCGTCATCTCCGCAGTGTGGTTGCTGTGCGTCGGCAGACTCCATCCGGGCATGTTCGATCTCCTGATGGGAATTGTCCGGTGGCGTTATCGAGTGGCCGTATATGTATCGTTGATGCGTGATGACTATCCGCCGTTCCGACTGGATCTAGGTGGCACATAACGCGCCGTAATCCGTTATTTCCGTACGTGTATCGGTTCGGACAGCCGATCTTCGACCGGCTGTTCTATAACCGGTATCGTCGGGCGGCGATCATGCATGCCACCGGCCGGCTGCTGATAATTGGTGCTGGCCCAGGGGCCGACTTAAAGCTGGTGCCGCCCGCAGTGACCGCGGTCGCCGCAGTGGAACCGGTGGCGGCGTTTCGGCGGATGGCGTCTCGTCTTGCCCGTCGCCACGGCATTGCAGTCGACATCGTCGATGGTATGGGGGAGTCGATTCCGTTCCCGGACAACAGTTTCGACTCAGTACACGTCGGATTGGTGTTGTGCTCGGTAGCTGATGTGGGCGCGACTCTTGGCGAGATTAGGCGTGTGCTGGTACCGGAAGGCAGGTTGGTCGTCCTCGAACATGTCCGGGGGGAGGGTGCGATGGGTCGATTCCAAGATCTGATCGCAAAGCCATGGTCGTGGCTTACGTCCGGTTGTAATCCGAACCGCCGAACCATCGAGGCAATTGCGGCGGCCGGATTCGATACTTCGAGACTGCGCGGCATCCCACGAACGATGGTGCCGCCCCCGTGCACACCTCATCTGCAAGGATTTGCCACAGTAATCGAGGAGTGTGCTTCGAATCGACACTCGATATCTTGAACCTTCGTATTGAACAGGTATAAACTCAAATTCTGCCGTTTAGCGCCGGGGGATAGGTGCGGCGGGTCGGAAAATAAGTTAACAGGGGGTTGTGGTGATGAATTTCTCGGTATTGCCGCCGGAGGTCAATTCGGCGCGGCTGTTCTCTGGTGTGGGTTCGGCTCCGATGTTAGAAGCCGCCGCGGCCTGGAATGGGTTGGCGGATGAGTTGGCCACTGCGGCGTCGTCGTTTTCGTCGGTGACGTCGGGACTGGCGAACCAGGCCTGGCAGGGTCCCGCAGCGGAAGCCATGGCGGCCGCGGCGGCTCCGTATACGGCGTGGCTGAGTGCGGCGGCTGCGCGGGCGACGGGGGCGGCTGGACAGGCGCAGGCAGTGGCCGACGCATTTGAGGCCGCGCGGGCGACGACGATTCATCCGCTGGCCGTGGAGGCCAACCGTAAAGGGTTAGTGCAGTTGGTGTTGTCGAATTTCTTCGGCCAGAACGCGCCGGCGATCGCGGCCACTGAGGCCCAATATGAGGAGATGTGGGCCCAGGATGTGGCCGCGATGTTGGGCTACCACGCCGGGGCCTCGGCGGCCGCCACGCAGCTGGCGCCTTGGCAGCAATCACTGCGAAACCTGGCGACCCAGCTCGCCGGGGTGCTGGGCCTCAACCCAGTCACCAACCCCGTACCCGGCGACCCAAGCCTAGAGAGTCAAACCCAAAGTTTCGGCCCGTTCACAATCACGGCTCTTGGCGACTCCGCCGAAAACAATTTTGTTGGGCTTATTGTCGATAGCCCGTTCTTTAACAATACGTTGACTTCTGGGCAAGAAACCTCGCTCGGTCTAGGGGCGCCCGGACAAACCGTAAATCGGTTCGAAAGTCCGGTATTGCCGTTCTTGAATAGTTCGTTCGCCCTTCCTGTGACGGACCCCTTGGCGCCTCTCTTTATCGCGCTTCTCCCACTCGGCCTCTGACGTCCCCGGTGTGTTGACCTGGCGGCGATCTGCGGGAGAATGCCTACTCGACGCCGACGGCCTCGATGATGTTCAGTCGTGCCGCACGCCGCGCGGGTGGGACGGAGCCGAGGAGGCTGACAGCCAGCGCTCCGACGGTGAAAGCCAACGCCATTGAGCTTGGGCGGAAGCCGACCGCGAAGTTCATCATGTCGCCGCTGACCAGGCTGAACAACCACTGGTCAAGCAGGCCGAACAATAGTCCCAGGACGCCGCCGACAACACCGATGGCCGCCGCCTCGGCCAGCACCGTCTGCAACGTGAACCGGCGGCTGGATCCCATCGCCCGTAGCACCCCAATTTCGCGGCGCCGTTCCAGTACCGAGAGCGTAAGGGTGTTCAGGAGTGCCACGGCGGCTACGAGAACGACGATGAGCCACACCGCGTCGGCGATGAACATGCTTTGATGCAGCGGCGCCTCCAGGCCCGCCACCGCCGCACGACCGTCGTACACGTAGTTAGGGGCGGGCACCACCCGCCGGACATCGGCCAACAGGCGGTTGGTATCCACGCCACGGTCGGCGGTGATCTGCAATGTGGTTGGTTGCGGACGGTCGAACCACGTTCGCAATTGGTCGAGGCTCATCCCGATGCTGCCGATCACCGTCGAGAAGTATGGCACCAGGGCCAGTACGACGGTCTGCCGTAATCCATGCGGCGTTTGTAGCCGCAATTGGTCACCAACCCGAACATTGAGCGTCCAGCCCAGATTCCGGGAAAGCACCACGCCCCGACCGGCGAGCACCTCGTCGCGCAGCCGCTGATCGAGTGCGCGGTAGAGCGCGTCGGCTGTTCCGGCGGAGAAACCGTCGAGCATGACCCGCGTCCCGCCCACGACGGCGAACGCGAACGCGCCCTCGGTCACGCGTGCCACCCCTGGCACCGCGGCCACCTTATCGGAAAGGCCTTGCGGGAGAACGTCGGTGGGGTAGGTGTCCGGAGGATCTGCGCTCACCCACACGTCGACCTCGGATACCGGCGAGAAGATCGCGCGCGCCGACCGGATCATGTCGTTGTTTGCACCGGTTATCGCAACGGTGGTGACGACCGCGATGAGCACCGTCATCACGGTCGACCACACTCTGCGCGGCGCCCGCTCGATCGTTGCTGCCGCGAGAGCTCCGACGGATCCGAACATTCGGGCCGTTGCGGCTGTGGTTTTGACAATGGGCCCCGCAACTGCGAAGCCAAGCGCGATCTGGGCACAGAACACCGCAGACATCGCGGCGAAGGCCAAAGCGCCTTTCTGGTCGACGACCACGAGGATCGAAACCGCAAACACGGCGACGGCTCCAACTCCAGTTGCGATCCGCAGCCAGCGCGGCACTCGGTCGGCCGCTGAAACTCCTACCGGTGCCAACGCCTCGATGGGTGAAACCTGGTAAACCTGCCGGGCGGCCATCGCAGCTGCAACCACACTGGTCAGTGCCGCGGCCGCGACCACGGCAGGTATCGCATAGCCGGGCAGCCAGTACTCGACCCGAGCCTCTAGACCCTGGGTAAGCGCCGGAGGCAATCGGCCAATCGCCATGCGGCCCAACAGTATTCCGGCGCACGATCCAATTGCTCCACCGATCAGTCCGAGTATCGCCGCCTCCGCGAGCATGTCGCGAACGATCGTGACACGTCGTCCGCCGATCGCGCGCAGCATCGACATCACCGGTCGGCGCTGCGTGATCGCCATGGTCATGGTGGTGTAGATCAGAAACGCACCCACCGCCAACGCGACCATCGCGCCCATCAGAGCCATGTAGTTCATCATCTTGACGCCGTCGCCGGCGCGCGTCGCACGCATGCTCGGCTCTGCGACGATTGCCCGGTTGTTCACCGCGGCCGTGATCGAGGCGCGAACGGCGGCAAGGTCCGCATCTGGTTTTATGGTGATCAGAATCGAGTCGAGCTGACCTCGTCGTCCGGATACATTCTGAGCAGTAGCAAGTGGAGCAAGCACATAGTGCCCGCCGTTGAGATCGGCGAGGCGTTTGCCCGCCAGCACCTCGATGACGGTGACCGAACCCGAGCCCAGCTGAAACGTTTCACCTTTCGCGCGACCCACAGCTGGCCCGACGCGCACACCATTGGGTACCTGCGAAGGAACTGCGAATTGCTGTTCTGCCCCACCAGCTTTCAAAGCATCTTTGAGCACACCACCTAGCGCGGCAACGTTCGCGTCTGCTCCCAGCAGCAGAACCGGCCCAGTCGGCGTGGCGGCGGACGACCGGATCATCGGCACCGCGGCGGCAACGCCGGGAACCGCGGCTACATCTGCGGTGATCGTGTCGGCAAAGCCGGCATCGATGATACCCGACACCTCCAGCGCGGCTATTCCGGCGATCCCGTCGGCGAGCCTGTTGACGGAACCGCGGATCGAGCCGAAGATCCCGAGTATCGCGACCAGATACATCGCGGACACTGCCATTACCGCAATCGAGGCGGTGGTGCGCCGCCGATGCACCACGAGTTCGCGCAGGCTGAATACGCGCCACCGGCTCACGGCAGCCGTTATCGCGCGCCCCGGTCTCACCCGGACACCACCGACAATTCGTCGGAGCTGACCCGACCATCTTGGAGCATGATCACCCGATCGCTGGCGGCCGCGGCGTCGGAGTTGTGCGTCACCATCACCACGAGTCGACCGTGGCCGTCCTCGTGGGCCAATTCGGCTAGCAGCGCCAAGATCGAAGCACCCGTCGTGGAATCGAGGTTCCCAGTTGGCTCGTCGGCAAGGATCAGGGGCGGGTCCATCATCAATGCCCGCGCCACCGCAACACGCTGCATTTGCCCACCGGACAGTTCCGCTGGTCTGTGCTCGGTCCGGTCGGCCAAGCCCACCCGGTCCAGCAGCCGAATCGCATCCGGTTTGGCTAATCCCAATCGGACACCGTCGAGCAGCTTGGGAACCGCTACATTCTCCCACGCCGACAGCGTTGGGAGCAGGTTGAAGAACTGAAAGATGAACCCCACGCGCCGATGGCGGAACTGCGACTGCTGCTCATCGCTGAGTCGGCCAATCTCACCGCCGGCGAACGTAATCGACCCATAGTCGGGGGAGTCCAGCGCGCCCAGAAGATGTAGCAACGTGCTCTTGCCGGCGCCCGAGGGTCCGACGATCGCCACGAAATGCCCGCCATCAAGCCGCAAGCTGATCTCGTCCAGTGCACGAACGCGTTGGCCACCGACTTGGTATTCGCGAACCACATCGTGCAGTTCGATGGTCAGGTCGCGGGTTAGCGAATCGGCAGCGTCGAGTCGTTTGTTCATGGCCCTCCCGCCAGGCCGCGCCGGTCGCGCACCCGTGGACACCTTTCCCAAAGTGCCGATACGAGATATCACGAGGCCAACCCCGGATCGGTTCGATAGCGCGAAATTGCTCAGGTCAGTTCTCGGTCAACGTCGATGGCGTCGAGTGCACTCCGCCGACCGAAGAGGGCTGGGGCCGGCTCACCATGATCACGCTTCCGGGGGTGGTCGACTGTGCCTATATGAACCGCAGCATCCGCAGCCGGCCCAACCGTCTGCCCCCTTGGGTGATGTAAAAGGTATCCATCGGGCATTATTGACGCGTGAGAGCATCCATCATCGGTAGATTCGTTGGTACGGCAGTTGCCGCGACGTGCGCACTGTTGATCGAACCCGTCCCTTTCGCATCCGCGATTCCATCGCCGCCGCCACCTAACCCGTCGTGCCCGGATGTCGAGGTGGTATTCGCCCGGGGCACCGGCGAGCCACCTGGCGTTGGCGAAACCGGCCAGGGATTCGTCAACTCGTTGCGTTCGAAAATTGGCCCGAAGTCCATGGTGGTCTACGCGGTCGACTACCCAGCCACGACCGATTTCCCCACCGCGGTCGACGGGGTCAACGACGCGGGCATGCACGTCGAGCACACGGCGGTCGACTGTCCCAAAACCAAGATGGTCCTGGGCGGATTTTCCCAAGGTGCGGCAGTGATGGGTTATGTCACCTCCGCGGCAATACCCGACGGTGCACCTGAGGACGCTCCCAGGCCAATGCCCGCCGAGGTCGCGGACCACGTCGCAGCGATCACCCTTTCGGAACGCCGTCGGCCCAATTCATTAATTCGATTGGGGCGCCGCCGCTGATCATCGGTCCCCTATACGTGGCCAAGACCATCCAGTTGTGTTCTGCTGGCGACCCCGTCTGTTCCAACGGAGGAGACTGGGCCGCGCATAACGCGTACACCGACGACGGAATGGTCGAGGAGGCAGCGACTTTCGCCGCGGGTCGGCTCTGAACTTGGGCCGTGTGCAGGCGATCGGTCGCCGGCCAGATGTCTGAGGTGCTCGCCCGCTGGTGTGGCCGATGGACCGCGGTTGCGCACGACGACGGCTGGAAACGAGGTTTAGGTTTCGAGTTGAGTGGGAAACCGTGAACCGATCCGGAGTGTGCGTCGCATTCGGGCATTTTTTGTTGTCTGCAGTTCATTGACGGCGACGATTTGACCAACGCGGTCATAAACATTTAACGCGGAAAACGCTTGTGGAGGGCTAGCTCTGACGATTTCAGCTGTCTAAACTTTGTGCGGGGTGGGGAGTTCCAACATTTTTCAGTCGAGCGGGCGGCTATGGAACGACTAACCGGATTTGACGCATTTTTCCTCTATCTGGAGACACCGACGCAACCGCTGAACGTGTGCTGTGTTCTGGAATTGGACACATCGACGATGCCCGGCGGCTACACGTACGGCCGGATGCGCGCCGCATTGGCGAAGCATGTGAAAGCGCTGCCGGAATTTCGGATGAAGCTCGCCGACACCCAGTTGAACCTGGATCACCCAGTGTGGGTGGACGACGAGAGCTTCCAGTTGCGCCGCCACTTGCACCGAGTCGGTGTGCCAACGCCCGGGGGACGCCGCGAGCTGGCTGAGTTCTGTGGATACCTTGCGGGATTGCCGCTCGACCGTGACCGACCGCTGTGGGAGATGTGGGTGCTTGAAGGTGGCGCCCGCCATGACGCGGTGGCGGTGATGCTCAAGGTCCACCACTCCATGGTCGACGGGATCGCCGCGGCGAACCTGCTGGCCCAGCTCTGCAGCCTGCAGGCCGATGCGCCGGCGCCGCAGCCGGTCGGTGGCACGGGTCGCGCCGATCCGTTGCAGATCGCGGTAAGTGGATTGATGGGCTTCGCCACGCGGCCGTTGCGCTTGGCGACGTTGGTACCGGCGACGATGCTGACTTTGGCTCAGACGGCGCTGCGGGCACGTGAGGGCCGCACCATGGCCGCACCGTTTTCGGCACCACCCGCGCCATTCAACGGCGCCGTCGGCAAGGAGCGCAACATCGCCTACGCCCAGCTCGATATGCGCGACGTCAAGAGAGTCAAGGACCGGTTCGGGGTGACGGTCAACGACGTGATCGTGGCATTGTGCGCCGGGGTATTGCGACGGTTCCTGCTCGATCGTGGCGAGCTTCCCGACACCCCGCTAGTGGCCACCGTGCCGGTGTCGGTTCACGACAAGTCCGATCGACCGGGGCGCAACCACACCACATGGATGTTTTGTCGGGTGGAAAGTCAAATCAGCGACCCAGCTGAACGAATTCGCGCCATCGCGGCCGGAAACACCGCAGCAAAAGATCACACCGCCGCCATTGGCCCCACTCTGCTGCACGACTGGACCCAATTCGGCAGTCCGGCGATGTTCGGTGCCGCGATGCGGATCCTGCCGCGTATTGCGATATCTACCAGCCCCGCCTTCAACCTGATCCTGTCGAACGTGCCTGGCCCGCCGACCCAGATGTACTTCCTGGGGTGCCAGGTCGACTCGATCTATCCTTTTGGTCCGATCCTGGGCAGTGCGGCGCTCAACATCACCGTGATGTCGCTCAATGGGCAACTGGGCATCGGGATCATCTCGTGCCCCGACGTACTGCCGGACCTGTGGGACATGGCCGATGGGTTCTCCGAGGCTCTCAAAGAGCTTCTGGAGTGTAGCGACGACCGCCCGAGAGATGGCGACGAGCTGGATTCCTGAATTCGACACTGTTCGCTGATGTCGCACGTTATGTGTGTGCAAGACTGCCCTGCGGCCTACGCTGTCCGAGATCGCACGAGGGCCGCAGTAGGCCGCAGGAGGACAGAGACGATGCAACCGAACCCACTCGACCCAGTTGCCAGCGAGCGGCTGTCGCATGCTGGGAAAGTGTTCACCTCGGATCTGTCAATCAATGAGTTCGCGCTCTTGCATGGGGCAGGTTTTGAACCCGTGGAACTCGTGATGGGCGTCTCCGTGTATCACGTGGGCTACCAATTCACCGGTCTGCGGCAACAATCGGAGCTGCCGGTGCTCACCGACGCGACGTATCGCGCCCGCTGGAATGCGATGTCGCGGATGCAGGCCGAAGCCGATTCACTTGGCGCGGATGGCGTTGTCGGCGTCCGGCTCGAGTGGCGCCATCAGGGCGAGGGCGAGCATCTCGAGTTCATCGCCGTCGGGACGGCGGTGCGCTACACCGCCAAACCGGGGGCGTTTCGTCGCCCGAACGGGCAGGCGTTTACCAGTCACCTGTCCGGGCAGGACCTGACGACGCTGCTGCGATCCGGATTTGCACCCGTTGCGTTCGTGATGGGCAACTGCGTTTTCCACATCGCGGTGCAAGGTTTCTTGAGGACGCTGAGCCAGGTTGGGCGCAACGCGGAGATGCCGCAGTGGACCCAAGGCAGTTACCAGGCGCGGGAGCTGGCGATGTCGCGCATGCAAAGCGAAGCCGAGCGCGACGGCGGAACCGGGGTAGTCGGTGTGCATTTCGCTATCTCGAACTACGCATGGGGACACCACACGGTGGAGTTCTATGTGGCGGGAACGGCGGTGCGTCGAAGCGGCGAGCCGCAAAGCATCACGCCGTCGTTCGTCCTGCCGATGAGCGGCTGATGACCGGCTTCGACCAGGAGCGCGTCAGCCGCGCCGTCGGGTCGGCCCTGGCCGGCCCTGGGGGAGTCGGGCTGGTGGTCAAGGTGTTTACGGCAGTTCCCGGCGTCGTGCACCTTCCGGCCCGACGAGGGTTCTTCCGATCGGAGCCGGAAAGAATTCAGATCGGTGATTGGCGGTATGAGGTCACCCGGGACGGTCGACTGAGCGCCGCCCACGTGGTGAATGGCATCGTGCTAGCCGATACCGTCCTGGCGGCCGGCGCCGTCGGGCCGCACGTCGCCCACGCACTCGCGAAGGTAGTCAGCAGCTTCGGGCCAACCATTCTTCCCAGCATCGACGCCGCCCTGGAGATGCTCGAGACGTTCGGCGGCCGCGGGTACTGAAAGGCTTGTTGCACAGTCCTTTTCATGGTTGTCGCGTTAACGATTGCGGCGTCGGCTGTGCAGCATCGATGTGCTGGCCCGTATCGCGCCACGCAATGCGTAGGCCGCAGTCACCGCCGATAGCAGGATCAATAGGATGAATGTCGGCAGCCAGTTGCTGCGGTGGTGGTTGACATTCCACCAAACGATCGTGAACAGCACCGCGCAGATCAGCAGCACAATGTCGCGCCAATTGCCCTGGTAGGACGCTGCGGCCTTGCGCATTGCACGACTGCGGTCGGAGGCCTCGATCAGGTCGTCGATGCGGGCATCGATGGTGCGCTGGAGCTCGGCGCGTCTTTCGGTGGCTTCCGGTGGGAGTCGATCGAGCAGTTCCATGTCCTGCTTGATCATCCCGCGAAAGTCCGGTCCTCTGAACTGTCCGGCCGCAATCGCCAGCATTGCGCCACCAAAAATCGGCGCACTGTTCAGCGCGAGCTGTCCCACACCCATCACGCCACTCCTCGTTCGCTACATCACCAGCATCGGCCCGTTGAGGATCGCTGAACTTGGGCAAAGGATCAACCACCGCGTGGGTTTAGTCGACGGCACCCGCCGCGAGCCATCGAGCGGACTATTGCCAATCGCCATGACCGGCACGGTGTTTGATGATCTAGGGCACTGTCGCATCGTTCCTTGATCAGAACATGATTCGGCGGACGGCTGGCACAGGCACTACCATCCCCGGAATGGCGGAAGCTGGCGTGAAGGGGCGGCGCACCAATCGGCGTGGACTTGCGACTCGCGAGACCATGCTGGAGGCCGCGCTGCGATCACTGGCCTCCGGCGATCCCGGGGCGGCGTCGGCCAATCGCATCGCCAAAGAAAGCGGCGCCACCTGGGGAGCTGTCAAATACCAGTTCGGCGATATCGACGGATTTTGGGCTGCGGTATTGCACCGTACCGCGGAGCGCCGCGGCGAACTGCCGTCGAACGCAGTCTGCGGCGGGCCGCTGCGCGAGCGGGTCGCGATCATCATCGATACCATGTATGAGGGGCTGACCTCCAGCGATTCCCGGGCGATCGAGACGCTGCGCAGGGCACTGCCCAATGACCGCGCCGAGCTGGAGCGGCTCTATCCGCGCACTGCTGCCGAATTGTCGTCCTGGCAGCACAGCTGGGCACTGGCCTGCCAGAAGGCGTTTGCCGGCCTGGATGTCGACCCAGATCGGATTCGCGAGGTGGCTGCGTTTATCCCCGGGGCGATGCGAGGGATCACGTCAGAAAGGCAGCTAGGCACCTACTCAGACCTCGACGAGGCGCGCCGCGGGCTGACCAACGCGATCGTTGCGTATCTGGAAAACTCTGGCTCCGAATGACTTTCGCGTATTCGGCAGTACCGGCAGAGTCAGCGTGCGCACAGTTTCACAGAAGTCACTATCAAAATCGCGTGGTGCGCGCTATTGTTTGGCCTGGGGGCGTGTCGAGGACGCCGTGAGCCCCGAGGGACGGGCGCGCGAAAGGGACAGCTGCGATGGCAAAGCCGCCTCTGTCGATGAAGCCGACGGGATGGTTCCAAGTCGCATGGTCCGCCGAGATTGGCGCCGGTGACGTCCACCGGATGAAGTATTTCGGTCGCGAGATGGTGGCCTGGCGAGCCGCCTCGGGCACGCTGACCGTGATGGATGCCTATTGCGAACACCTCGGCGCCCATCTGGGTTATGGCGGTCATGTGCAAGGCGACCGAATCGTGTGTCCGTTCCACGGCTGGGAGTGGAACCAGGACGGCCGCAACGTGTGTATCCCATACCAGGATCGACCCAATCGGGGGCGGCGTATTCGCACGTTTCCTGTGGCGGAACGCAACGAATCGGTCTACATCTGGCACGATGTCGATGGCCGCGACCCCTATTTCGACGTTCCGGACGTATTCGCAAGTTTCGCCGACGGCAGCGCCCAGGATTACTATCCGGCCTACCCGCACGCCAGCCTCTATCGCGAACGCCTGGAATTGCATCCGCAGTACGTGCTCGAAAACGGCGTCGATTTCGCGCATTTCAAGTTCGTGCACAAGACTCCGTTCGTCCCTAAGTTCACCCGGCAGGAGTTCGACGGCCCGGTGTCCTACGTCGACTTCACGATCGCGTTCGACGCCGTCGAAGGGATGTCGGCGGACACGATGAACAGTGGTGTCGAGGCCATCAACGGCGGACTCGGGGTGGCCGTGACGAAAAGCTGGGGCATGATCGACAACCGGACGATTTCGGCCATTACCCCGGTGGACGAGGAGACCTCCGACGTTCGGTTCATGGTCTATATCGGTCGCTTGCCCGGCGATGACTCACCGCAGCCGCCGCCCAAGGCGCAGGGCTTCGCGCAAGCGGTGATCGATCAGTTTCTCGCCGATGTCCATATCTGGTCGCACCAGCGTTACTCCGATACTCCCGCGCTGGCCGGCGCAGAGAACGCCGGCTTCAAGGCCCTACGCGCCTGGGCCAAGCGGTTTTATCCAGAAGGCCGACAGGACGACACGCGCTCGCCTCGTCTGGTCCGGGCCGACGCCAAGCGTTCCGATAGTCGCAGAAAGGCCGAAATCCCATGACCGCCACGAAGACACAGCGTCGGATTCGAGTTTTCCAGGTGGCGACGGGCAACGTCGGCACCGAGATGATCAAACGGCTCTGCCATTACCCCGACCTGGAGTTGGTCGGATTATATTGCTACACAACGGAAAAGATCGGTCGTGATGCCGGCGAGTTGGCCGGGCTGGCGCCGAATGGCGTGATCGCCACCGGGTCGGTCGACGACATCATCGCAGCCAAACCCGATGTACTGACGTTTCACGGTGTGTTTCCCGATGAAGACCTCTATGTGAAAGTCCTGGAAGCCGGCATCAACATAGTCACCACGGCGGACTGGATCACCGGGCATCACCGAGATACCAACCACCCGCACCCGTCGGGCAAGCCCACCACGGTGGTGCTGCGCGAGGCATGTGAACGCGGCGGATCGACCTTCTACGGAACCGGAATGAATCCCGGGCTATGCCAGATTCTCGGTGTGGTGCATACCTGTGACGTGGCCGATCTGGAAAACGTGACGGTCATCGAGTCCGTGGATGTGTCGTGCCACCACTCGGCCCCGACGTGGGAGATGTGCGGCTATGGCCGGCCGATCGACGATCCCGAGATACCGGGCATGTTGGAGAAGGGCACCCGGGTGTTCGCCGACAGCGTGTATCTGATGGCCGACTGCTTCGATCTCGAACTCGACGAAGTTGCCTATTCCTGCGAGTTGGGAGCATGCACCAAGGACGTCGACTTGGGCTGGTACAAGTTGCCCAGGGGTTCGCTTGGCGCCAGTTACATCAAGTATCGGGGCCTGGTCGGAGGTGTGCCCAAAGTTGAGGCACACATCGAATGGCAGATGACGCCACACACCGACCCGCACTGGGACGTGAAAGGCTGCTACATCACCCGTATTCAGGGCGACCCCACGGTGTACAGCAAGCACATGATCATCCCGCACCGCAGCGCCGACTTGTCCACTCCGGCGGCGTTCGCCTCGTTGGGAATGACCGTCACCGGAATGCCCGCGCTCAACGCGATCCGGTCTGTTGTCGCCGCCCCACCCGGGATCTTGACCAGTGCGGACGTGCCCTTGCGTGGCTTTGCCGGGCGGTTCAAGTAGCGACGCGACGCGTTCGCGTGCACTTTGGATAGCTTGCGGCATCCTCAAGCCAATTAGGCTGGTGCCGAGGATCTTTCAGGCAACAGGCGCTCCCAAGATGAGGTTGGCCGCGTCATCGAGTTGCCCGGCGATCTCGTCGTTCGTGAGGAATCGCGCGGTCATCAGGGCGCCGTGGATGACATGCTGCTGTTCATCGCGAGCGTTCGCCCAGGTCCGGGCACGCAGTACGATCGCTGGGCCGCCTAGGTCGCAATGACAATCGTCGTAGTGTTGCCCGTGTGACCGATAAGGAGCGGCAACGCTGGGACGAACGGTATGCGAGCCAGGGACCGGCGGTGATCGATGAGGTGCAGCTGCCGGGAGTCTTTGCGCCATATGCCCATGTGTTCCCCAACGGGGGAATAGCTCTTGATCTCGCCTGCGGCCAAGGACTCGGCTCGATCTGGCTGGCCCGCCGCGGCTTGGCTGTTTGGGGAGTCGACATCTCGCCGGTCGCCATTAGATATGCACGAGATCTAGCCCAGCGCAATGGAGTTGGTAATCGATGCCAATTCGATGTCTTTGATCTCGACCACGGGCTACCCTCCGGACCGCCGGTCGACGTCATCCTTTGCCACAGGTTCCGCGACCGCCGTCTAGACCACGCGATCATCGAACGCCTGGTGCCGGGAGGACTACTCGCGATCGCCGCGCATAGTGAAGTCGATGCGGTCCCGGGCCGCTTTCGCGCAACGCCCGGCGAGCTGACCACCGCATTCGCCGAACTGCACCTGGTTGCGGCGGGCGAAGGTCAGGGCCAAGCGTGGCTGCTGGCACGAGCCTGATGGTCAGGCTTCCAGCCTGGCCCTAGCCGCCGCCATGCGCTTCGAGCACGGCTTCGTCGATGACGCCACGCGCCACCAGCGAGTGCGCCGGCGACACCAGCCGGTTCTCCGGGTAGGGCAGGTCGGCATAGACAGTAGCCGAGAACGCGTCTTGCTCGGCGCCTCGGTCGACAAGACTGAGTACCTCTGGGCCGCAACCGCTTCGATCAAGCGCATCGCAATGCACTCGAGCCTTGTCCGCCACGGTGGGGACGCGATTGGCGACCCCATGCTCTGCCGCCATGCGACTCCAGATCTGGTTATGTTTAACAATTTTCGCCAACGGCGTGACCGTGGAACTCGTGCTGAGCCCGTTCGTCAGAAAGCCCATGAACCGGGCCGACGGGTGAGATCGCTGTCGTGCCCTACGAGGGGCGCTCGCAATATTCTGGGAGCGCGGCGGGGTCAGTCTTCCCGGATCGCGACCGACAGACGGGGTTTCGGACCGTCGCCGGCGGGCGCGACGCGCTCCCAAGTCGCATCGACAAACGGCTGGAGCAGCAGTTCGCCCATTTGCCGCAGCAGCACCGTGACTACCTGGATTGATTCGCGACGCCGGGTAGAGGCGACCCCGGCCTGGCGCAATGCTGCGACCTCGCTGCGAGTCAGCTCAACTAACACATCGAGCAGATGCATCCGATCGTCAGACGCCTCCAAAACCGAACGCCGGATGTAGTTCACCACGGCCGGGTTGTCGACCAGCATGCGCCTAACTGCGTTATCGCGGGCAACTGCTAGCTCCGCTGGAGGGCCCTCGGTGGGAACGTCGGCGATGGCTTGGGCGAAGTGGTCCACGACAAGCCGGTCGACCGCGTTGCGAAGACCAGCCTTGGTTTTGAAGTGATGCTGAACGAGACCAAGGGTGACTCCGGCTTCGGCCGCGATGGCGCGTAATGAGATCCGATCCTCGCCAAACTGCGCATACAGGTCCAGCGCGGCGTTGCGGATGCGGGCCTTCGCGGTCAGGTCCTCGTTCGTCGCCCGCGGGTTGGTCATAGCCACCGTCCTAGTACACCGCACCGCGCCGCAATCGTGCGAAGTGACAGAGCCGAAGATTCAATTGACTGGCAAGCAATACAACAGTACTGTACGCGGCGGAGGAGGTATCGGGTGGAATCGCCTGCTGGGGTTCAAAGTAAACGTTCTCGCAACCGCTTGATGCGCCATGCGCCATGCGCCATGCGCCATCCTGCTGGCCCGCTAATCGGCCGGATCCACTGTCCTGCTGGACATCTGGCGAAGTCGGGTCAATCGCGCCGATGGGCCCCGGTGCACAAGGCGGTGCCGGCGGCAACGGCGGTAGTGGCGGTAGTGGCGGCGCGCTGGTCGGCCAATCGGGTTTCGGAGGCGTCGGGGGCTTCGGTGGTGCCGGCGGGGCCGGCGGCGCAGGCGGACTAGCCGGCGGAGGCGGTGCGGGTTCCACTACCGGCTCTCCCGGCTTGGCACGCGGCGTTGGGGCGGCTGGCGGCGATGGCAGTTTGGGTGGCACCGCCACGCTTCCCACGCAGTGGCAGCAAGCGCTTGACGCGCCCACCAACTCACTACGGTTCTTGGGACCTATCACGTCACCGCCGGGGGCAGCCAAATCAGCGAGCTGCTTCCCGCACTGCTCGGCTACGCGCCCCAACAGCTAGCGTCCGCCATCGACGGCTCCGCCGCGTAGTCAGGTGTTCAACCGGGCAATTCATCCACACTCACCCATATTCAGCGTCGAGCATGCATTTGCTGCGATCGATCATGTTCCAGCACAACAGGTTTGAGCTAGCCGAACTCAAGGCCGAGACATTGTCGATCAAGGCGACGGTCGACTACTGCATCCAGCACTACATCGACGGCAACAATGATCCGGCGACGGCGTCGATGGCCAAGCTGATCGCCGCGGACAAAGCCGTCGAAGTCGTCGACAGATGCGTCCAGTTCTTCGGCGGCTACGGCTAGATGATGAAACACCCCATGGCACGCGCGTACGCGGCCGCGCGGGTCAACAAGATCTATGGCGGCACAAGCGAAAACATGAAACAAATCATCAGCCGTTCGCTGTAATGTCACGGACATGGAGCGGCGCGTCCTTGAAGCGGTCATCTATGAGCGCGAACCGCCGATTGCGCGGATTGTCCTGAATCGAGCCGACAAGGCCAACACCAAAGATTCTCAACTAGTCACCGAAGTCGACGACTGCCTGCACGAGGCGGATCGCGACAAAGAGATCAAAGTTGTCATCCTGAAGGCCAATGGGATGGGCTTCTGCGGCGGGCACGTGGCGCGTTGGGGTCCGGACGAGAACCCATACCCGGACTTCGGAGATACCTTTGAGGACCTCTACAAGGGCACCGCGGACTTGTTCCTGTGGCCCACGCTGTACCTGTGGGAGTTTCCCAAGCCGACGATCTCGCAAATCCACGGCTACTGCATGGGCGGCGGCATCTATCTCGGTCTGCTGACCGATTTCTGTGTGGCATCCGACGACGCGTATTTCCAGATGCCGCTTGCCCAGAGCCTTGGCGAGCCGGGCGGGCACACGATGATCGAGCCGTGGTTGATGATGAATTGGCACCGCACCATGGACTGGCTGCTGCTGGCGCCGACCCTGTCCGCACAGCAAGCCCTCGACTGGGGTTTGCTCAACAGGGTGGTGCCGCGCGAAGAACTCGAGAATGTCGTCGAGGAGATGGCGCGCAAGATCGCCCAAATCCCATTGACCACGTTGATGGCGGTGAAGAACAACGTGAAGCGGGCCTGGGAATTGATGGGCATGCGGGTGCACCTCCAGGTCAGCCACATCCTGACCAACATGGTCGGCGCGGCGTCCGATGTTCAGCAGCGTCGAGCCGAACTCACGCAGTCGGGTCTGAAGCCCCGCGATTTCGTCGACCGTGACGAGTAGGGCGAGCAGACGCGAAAGCCCCCATTTCGGCACGAAATTGGGGGCTTTCGCGTCTGCTCGCCGGGTTAGCGGCCCGCGACATGCCGCGCGGCGACGTAGCCGAACACCATCGTGTAGGCAATACTTCCGCCCGCGCCCAGATAGTTTCGGCCCATCACCGTCGCCGTGACGTTGCCCGTCGCGTACAGCCCGTCGATCACGCGGTCGTTCCGGTCGAGGACCTGTGCGTGCTCGTTGGTGATCACTCCTCCACATGTTCCGACATCGGCCGGAACAACCCTCGTGGCGTAATACGGCGCCTGCGTAAGCGGCCCCAGCGCGGCGTTCGGGCGATACCCGGGATCGCCCAGGCAGTTGTTGTACGCGGACTGGCCGCGCCCGAAGTCGGGGTCGAGGCCCTTGGCCGCAAAACCGTTGAAGCGCTGCACCGTCCGCTCCAGCGCGTTGGGCGGGACGTCGATCTGGCGTGCGAGATCGGCGATGCTGTCGCCCCGCAGGACCGCGCCCCGCTCGATCAGTTCTTCGGGCATGCGGCGGTGTCTGAACGGGTTTGCCCCCGAGATGTATCTGCCGATATAACCCTCGTCGAAGACCATCCAGCACGGCACCGCCTTATTGGCGTACATCGCCTTGCCGACCTCGACGTAGGAGTTCGACTCGTTGCAGAACCGACGGCCCGTTGAGTCGACATAAATGGCTCCGGGGCGTTGTCGTCCCGAGCCGAGCGACGCCGCGGCGGCGCCGCCGTTGGCGATGAAAACCGAAGGCAGCCACCAGGCTTCGTCGAGAAGGTCGGTTTTCGCGCCTAGTCGCATTGCCGTGTGCAGCACCTCGCCGGTATCACCCGCGTTGGCGATCGACCATTGTCCCTCGTTGGGCTGGTCACCGCTGTAGCGCCGGCGCATCTCTGCGTTATGGCCAAAGCCCCCGGCGGCCAGCAGAACTCCCTTGCGCGCCGCAATGTTCACCGCGGCGCCGTCGTGAATCACCCGGGCCCCCACCACGCGGCCATCCTCGACAATGAGATCGTCCATGGCGGCATTGGTCCACAGCGGTGGGTGTCCGTCGCTGAGGGCGATCAGAACTTTGAGCATCTGACCGATCAGCGATGCGCCGTTGGTCAGCATCTGACGCCGGGCGATGCGCGCAGCGTTGGTGCGGGCAAAGACCTTCGCTGCCACGGCGAATGCGCGTGGTGATCGGTTGAAATACTGAACCGACCGCAACTCGTTGGTCAGCACCACGTATCCATAGTTCTTGGCCAGCGGGGGCTGCAGCTTGTCGCTCCAGGCCCCTAGCTCGGCGGCGTCGAACGGGATGCCTTCGATCGCGCGACCTGCTTCGTTGCCGCCGTTGTGATTCGGGTAGTAGTCGCTCCAGCCCGGGCACCGCACGAATCGAACGCCCTTGCGCGTCAGGAAGTCGATCATCTCGTAGCCCGCGGTGAGGAACATCTCGCGGCGCGCCGGCGATGAGGCCGGGCCGATGTCGCCGACGACGGCGTCGAAGTAGGCCAGACCATCCTCGTGCGAGTCCGGGATGCCGTCGGCGCGCATCAGCGGGTTGTTGGGCAGCCACACCATGCCGCCGGAAAGTCCGGTGGAACCACCCACCAGGGCTTGCTTCTCGACAATCAGCGGCTCGATTCCGGAGTCGAGCGCGGCCAGTGCTGCGGCCATGCCGCCCCCGCCGCTGCCTGCGATGAGCAGGTCGACGGAGCGGTCCCACTCGGTGGTCATCGGGCGTCCGACGTGGCGCTCTGCGCAAATCCGAGGTCGACGATCGGAACATCGATGGTGGTGTTGGTCTTCTGTATCGCGGGAACCAGCGTTTCGTACGGTAGGCCGGCGAGGAAACCGTCGACGACGCGTTCGAAGTTGGAGATCAATCCTTCGATCTGATTCGACAGCCGCATGTACTCAAAGCCCTTGGAGTGCAGCCCTTTTTGCTGCCTCGGAAGATTGGAGAAGTCCTGGGCGGGGATGGGCGGCCAGCGGGGATCATCGGGACCCATGGGTTGCGGTGGGGTGGGGCGGCCCGCAGAAAGGTCTGACGGGAAACGGGTGAGAGACCAGATCTCGAACAGGGTCTCCTCGGGCCCCAGCGGACGAATCCGGTAAGACGAGGCACTGCTGTAGGTCGGCAGGATGAAATGGTGCGGGAAGCCGAACCCGATCGCGTCGGTGATCCCACGCCGCACCAGTTCATTGAGGTCGGGCATGTCGCTGCCGCGGGCGCGATGCCAGCTGACCACCGCGTCGTTCAGCGTGCTCTTCCAGACCGCCATCGCCGCAACGGGATCGGCCGGCAGTTCCATGTTCTGCAAGCCTTCGGCGATGCGGATGTCATTCTCGTGGGTCATTCCGCCCATGCCCGTGCCGAGTGTTCGCATAAAGTACAGGCTGGCCTGGATGATCTCGTGGGTTGCCGACGCTCCATTGTGTTGCGCCGACGGCAGCAGCTGCGGATGGGTCTGCGGGACGTGGTAGCCCTCCATGAACGCGGCCGTCGCCAGCTTCCAGTTGACCGGAAGCCGACACGATTGCCACCACTCGGTGCGCAGCGCCTCGACTTTCCAGGCGTCATAGATCGACGCGAAGGGCTCCAGGCATTGCCGTAGCGGGGGAGCGGCTTCGTCGAGATTGATCCACGCACACCCACCCCACATTTCGCACCTGACCGATACCAGCTGAAGATCCTCCGGGCACAGGTTGTGTTCGTCGAACACCTCGGGCCGCGCCACGTAGGTGTTGTGTCCGTCGATGCTCCAGCACCACCCGTGGAACGGACAGACGAAGGTGCGCCGGGAGCCGTTGCCTTCCACCAGCTTTACACCGCGATGACGGCACGCGTTGTGGTAGGCGCGTACGTTGGCGTCGTCGAGTCGCACCACGATGATCGACTCGTCGAGGATTTCGTACTCCACGAAGTCGCCCGCTTTGGGAATCTCCTCGAGGCGGCACGCCATCTGCCATACGCGGGGCCAGAGCATCTCGGTCTCCAGCGCGTAGAACTCCGGGTCGTAGTAGCGCTGCTTGGGGATTCGATCGGCGGTCTGTACCGCCCATGGCACCGGTAGCGGCGTCCAGTTCACGTCCATGGCTTTCCCTCGTTCACACGATCCGCGTCATTCGTCCCTGCCAATATCGTTCGCGGATGCGCCTCTTATACAGCTTGCCATTGGGGTCGCGAGGTAGGTCAGGGTCGAATTCGACTGTGCGCGGGCACTTGTAGCCGGCGAGATGAGTGCGGCAGTAGTCGATAAGCTCGGCCTCGAGGTCAGGCCCCGGGCTGACTCCCGTTACCGGCTGGACGACCGCCTTGACCTCCTCGCCGAACTCGTCGTTCGGTACCCCGAACACCGCCGCGTCAACGAGTTTCGGGTGCATCACCAGGAGGTTCTCGACCTCTTGAGGATAGATGTTGAACCCCGCCGGAGACGATCATGAACGTCGACCGATCAGTGAGGTAGAGGTACCCATCCTCATCGAGATAGCCCATGTCGCCTAGTGATCGCCAGCCGCGGTCGTTGGACACCGAAGCGGTCTTGACCGGATCCTTGAAGTACTCGAAAGCGGGACCGCCTTCAAAGAACAGCTCGCCGGTCTGGCCGGCCGGAAGCTCGACCCCGTCGTCGCCAAGTACGTGGACCGGGCTGAATGGCTTGCCGACGGAGCCTGGGTGCGCCAGCCACTCCTGGGGGCCTATCGTTGTGCCTGCGAATCCCTCGGTGCCACCGTAATATTCGTGAATTATGGGCCCAAACCACTCCATCATCCGGTGCTTGACATCCACCGGGCACGGTGCGGCAGCGTGGATTACGCACCGCAGACTCGAGATGTCGTAACGGTCGCGCACCGGCTCGGGCAGCTTGAGCATTCGCACGAACATCGTCGGCACGAACTGTGCGTGCGTGACGCCGTGGGTCTCGATCAACCTCAGCGCGGTCTCGGCGTCGAATTTGGGCATCAGGATCGCGGCCGCGCCGACGCGGTGCACCGCCATCGTGTAGTTGATCCCCGCGGCGTGATACAACGGCGCCGGGGATAGGTACACAGTCGACTGATCCATCCCGTAGCGGTGACTCAGCGCCATCTCGAGCACCGCTTGAGCCCACGACCCGTTGCCGTCGACGGGTAGTGGGCGACGGACCGCCTTGGGGCGTCCGGTGGTGCCCGACGAGTAGAGCATCTCCGACCCATCGGACAACGGCGGCGGATCGTCCGCCGCCGCAAGGGCATCCGCGTACGAGCGCCAGCCGGGCAGGCTGTCGCCCACCGCGATGTGAACACTGACCGCCGCATTGACGTTGCGGAGATGCGCGGCGAGATCGGCCATTGACGCGTCGACAAACACGGCTTTTGCGTCGGAGTCGTCGATCACATAGGCGACTTCGTCGGGAGTGAAATGTGTGTTGACCGGGGTGTAGTAGAGGCCGGAAAGCTGGCAACCCCAGGTGATTTCGAAGAACTCGGCGCGATTGGGCAGGACCATGGCAATGCCGTCGCCGCGGCACAGCCCAACCTCATGCAGCATGGCGGCGACCCGAAGGCTGCGCGTATACAGCTCGCCGTAGCTGACCTCGCCGCCGTCGGCCAGTATCAACGCCGGTGACTGCGCGGCGGTGATCGCGTAATCGGCGATATTCACGAAAGACCTAACTCGTGGGTGTCGCGCCATCGGTCGATGCGGCAGCCGCGGCCTGGCGCCGGGCTTGCTCGGACGGCAGCACCTTGTCCTTGAACACCTGCTGTATCAGCTGCTGCACGTCCTTGCTGATCGATGCGAGCGCGACGAGGTCGTTGGAGCTTTGCCAGTGCACCCGCATGCCCATCAGTTCCCAAGCTCGTTTCAGGTTGGCCTTGGTCGCCAGCAGCGTGGTCAGCGGTGCTTGGGCGATGTGGCGTGCGATGGCGTCGGCACGCGCCTCCAGTTGGTCGCGCGCAACGACCTCGTTGACCAGACCGACCTCCAGCGCCTTCTTGGCGTCGATGACCTCAGCCAGGTACAGGTAGTAGGCCGCGCGGCGCCAGTTCATGAAAACCCAAGGTTCGATCGAACATTCGCCCGACGGCATGCCGAAGCCCTGCAGCGGCGGGTAGGAAAAGTAGGCGTCCTCGGCGGCGATGACGATGTCGGTGGTCAGCCCGTAGTGGGTGCCCCCGCCGACACAATAGCCGTGCACGGCCGCGATGGTCGGCTTGGAGAACTCCCAGAGGTTCAGGATCGGTTTGACGAAGAGGTCGGTCTGCGGCTTCCACGGGGTGCCCATGACCTTGGCGCCCTCGACGAACTCCGGGTAGTCGACCGCATTGTTGCCAATCGCGTGACCCGAACAGAAGCCTTTGCCGTTTGCTTTGAGGATCAGCACCTTGATGTCGTAATCGCGGTCCGCGTCAAGCAATGCGGCGTCCACTTCCTCGGCCAGCTTCTGGTCTTGGGCGTTCGCCTTCTCCGGCCAGTTGAGCGTAACGCGGGCGATAGGACCTTCCTTTTCGAAGATGATTCTTTCGCGGGTCTCGTTGAGATCCATACGTCTCTTACCTTTCGCTATGAAGTGATGACGCCGATTTCGGCGCCGATGTCGTAGGTGGTTCCAACCTGGCCGGTCCATTGCACTGTGCCCGACATACCTGCTTCGATTTCCTGCTCCACTTTCTCGGTGGCGATGACATAGATTGGGGTGCCCTCCTCGACATGCTGGCCGGTGTCGACGAGAAGCTCGGTGAGCTCGGCTTCCGAGATGGCCACTGATACCCGCGGAATGCGAATAATGAAGTCAGCCATGGACTTGGGCCTTATCGAGCGTTCGAAGCGCGGCCGTGACGATGCGTGCCGGCGAGGGGTACACCTGGTGTTCTAGCTCGGCAGCGGCCGGGCTGGGAACGAACCTGGCGCCGACGCGCTCGACGGGTGCGGCCAGTTCGCCGAACAGTTCGGATTGCACGATCGCGGCGATCTCGGCTCCCGGCCCGGCAAATTGCACCGCGTCGTGGGCGATCACGACTCGTCCAGTGTGGCGGGCGGATTCGATAATGGCATCGACGTCAAGAGGCACCAGGGTGCGCAGATCGACGACCTCGGCGCTGACGCCCGCTCCTGCAACGTAGCCGCGGCCGCGAGCGCATCGTGCACACTTCGTCCGTAGCTGATCAGGCTCACGTCGGTGCCGGGCCGCTTGATATCGGCCTGGCCCAGGGGAATTGCGAAACCGGGGTCGACGGGGACGGGTCCCTTCTTGCTGTGCAGGCGGATCGTCTCGACAAACAGGCAAGGGTCTTCGTCGAAGATCGCTGTGGTCAGTAGGCCTTTGCCGTCGCGGGGGGTGGACGGCACGATCACCTTCATCCCGGGGATGTGCATGAACCACGCCTCGAGGGTCTGCGAATGTGTCGCTCCAGTGGCCAAGCCGGCGTACACCTGAGTGCGGATGGTGATTGGGGCACTGGTCCGCCCGCCGGTCATGAATCGCAGCTTGGCGGCGTTATTGATCAATTGGTCGGCCGCGATGCCGATGAAATCCATGATCATTATCTCGGCCACCGGTAGTAGCCCGTCGATCGCGGCGCCGATCGCTGCGCCGACGATTGCGGCCTCCGAGATCGGTGTATCGACGACCCGATCGTGGCCATACTTGGTCGACAATCCCGCAGTAGGCCCGGAGGCGCCAGGATCGGCGATGTCCTCGCCAAGCAAGAAGACCCTATCGTCGGATCCCAACGCCTGATCCAGCGCGAGATTCAGCGCCTCGCGCATCGTCATCTCGTGTTCAGCCATGTGCCTTACACCGGATATCTGATTGGGATCGCATAGACGTCGCGGTCGAGTTCATCGATCGAAGGCGAACCAGCGGCCATAACCGTGCGCAACGCCGTTTCCACCGTTGTCGCGGCGTCGTTGTCGATGCGGTCGAGTTCGTCCTCGGTGCAGATATCGTTTTCCGTGAGGTGGTTGCGGAACCGTGGCACCGGATCCGCGGCCGTGGCCGCGGCCAGCTGATCCTTGGGGATATAGGCCATCCGGTCACCGAAGTAGTGGCCGCGGAATCGGAACGTCACGCACTCGATGAACGTCGGACCGCCACCAGCACGCGCTCTATCCAGCGCCTCCTCGAGCGCCGCCGTCACCGCCAATGGATCATTGCCGTCGACGCGAACACCCGGGATTCCGTACCCGGCGGCGCGGTCGGCAACATGTTCGAGCTTCATCGTGTCCGCGGTCGGCGTCATCTCCGCGTACTGGTTGTTCTGGCAGACGAAGACCAGGGGCAGATCCCAGAGAGCGGCCATGTTGGCCGCCTCGTGGAACGAGCCGGTATTGGTGGCGCCGTCGCCGAAGCTGACTACGGTGACGCGGTCGATGCCCTTGCGCTTGGCCGCCATGGCCAGTCCGACCGCGACGGGCGGTCCGGCGCCGACGATCCCGGTGGACAGCATCACCCCCGTGTCGGGGTTGGCGATGTGCATGGTGCCGCCCTTGCCGCGGCTGGCGCCGACGGTGCGGCCCATCATCTCGCCGTAGATCTCCTCGAGCGGGACGCCCTTGCCGATGAGATCGTGCAACCCGCGGTAGGTCGTGACCAGCTGGTCGTCGGGCCGCAGCGTTGCACCCATCGCGGCGGCGATGGCTTCCTGGCCGCGGGACGGCCAGTACACGCACATGAATTCCCCGGTCCCAATGCCCTTGGACAACCGGTCGTCGGCCGCTTTCATCAGCACCATCAACGCGTAAAGCCGGCGCTGAACCTCGGGTGCGGACTGATCGTCGCTCACGGTGCTCCTTCGCGTGTCACGTTGTGTGCCAATCGCTTACGTGCCTGAGCATGGCTTCACTTTGAGGAAGCCGCCCCCATCCACCCGCGGCTGCGGGCCGGTGATGCAGCGCGCCGCGTCGGAGGTGAGAAACAGCACCGCCTCGCTGATGTCCTCGGGTTCGACATAGCGGATCGGCCCCCCTTATCCGGGCCTGGACCAACGGGAAGACCGGTTCGGCATCCTCGCGAGTGGGGTTTGCCAGGTCCGGCCGAAAGGCGCGGTACATCGGCGCACTGTGCAGCATGTCGGTGTTGGCGTTGGTCGGGTGCACCGCGTCCATTCGGATGGAGAACGGTGCCAGTGCCCGGGCGAAGTCGTTAATATAATGTGCGGCAGCGGTTTTCGCGAAAGCGTAGCCGGCTCCACCGGTGTCGACACCGACGAGCCACCCTGGCGGACAAAGCCGTTCGCAGGAGTGCGCCGCATCCGGGATCGGGATTGGACCCATGGTCGGCTCCATCGCATCTCATCGAAAGCACTGCGCGTGGCTGCAGCCGGGGTATCGATATCTCCAACAGTAGCTAGAATATCTAAAATAGCAAGAAATGCGCCGACGACCGAGGGGATAGCGATGTCAGCGGTGCTCAGCGGCGTTCGGGTGGTCGAGTTGGCGTCATGGACGTATGTACCGTCGGCCGGTGCCGCACTGTCGGATTGGGGCGCCGACGTTATCAAGGTCGAAGGCGTTGCCTCCGGCGATCCTGGTCGGGCGTTGGTCGTTGGCGGCTTCACCCGCGAGGCGGCCCGTGTTGACGCCGACTTCATCCTCGAGTTGGGTAACCGCGGTAAGCGCAGTATTGGGATCGACATCAAATCCGACATGGGTCGGGAATTGTTTGGCCGGCTGCTGGCTTCTGCGGATGTATTTCTGACAAACTGGCTGCCCGGCGCGCTGGAGCGAGCCAGACTGACCGTCGAAGACATCCGCGCTTTCAACCCCAAGATCATCATCGCGAGGGGCACGGGGCTGGGAGTGCGCGGACCCGATCGCAATCGCGGCGGTTTCGATGCCGCCACCTACCTGGCGCGTGGCGGCGTGGCGTACACGCTCACACCGTTTGGCACCGAAACCCCCGCAGTCCAGGGCCCCGGATTCGGCGACCTGCAGGGCGGAGCAACGCTGGCCGGCGGGGTGTGCGCCGCGTTGTTCCATCGCGAGCGGACCGGGGAACCGAGCATCGTCGATTCCTCGCTGCTGGCCCAGGCTATGTGGGCCATCGCTCCGTCAATATCTGCGGCCGATTTCTTCGATATCGACGGCATCCCGGGGGCGCCGCCGGGGTTGACCATAAATCCACTCGTCAACCGCTATCAGACAAGGGACGGCAGGTGGATTCAATTGGTTTTTCTGCAGCCAGACAAGTTCTGGGCGGGCTTTTGCGAGCGCATGGGTCTTGCGGAGTTGGCCACCGATGAGCGATTCGTGCCGTCGAGCAACCTCATCGCCAACGCGGGCGCAGCAACCGCGATCTTCGCGAAAGCGTTTGCCAGCCATGATCTGGCGCACTGGCAGAAAGTACTCGAAGACGAACCGGGCGTGTGGGCCGCGCTGGCCACCCCGCGGGAAACCCTCAACGACCGGCAAGTCGAACCCAACGGCTATGTGGTGACCAATGTCGACGCCCATGGCCAGCACTACCGGATCGTGGCTGCGCCCGTCCAATTCAACGAAACACCGCCGGATCCCGCGCGTGCTCCCGAACATGGACAGCACACCGAGGAAATACTGCTCGAGCTCGACATGGATTGGGACGATATCGCGCGAGCGAAGGAGCTCAAAGCCATACTGTGACAGTCCTCGGCCGAATGTTGGCTATCGCCAATCGTTTAGCCACCGATGCTGATCACGCGGCAATGTCCCGGCAATTGGCGCGCAACCGAAATCAGGCACGACGACAACGGAAATGCGCGGCATAACCGGTTGATCGCGATACTCTTTGCGCCAGGGTTCGATGGTGGCCGGGCATTGCCCGGAGCAGCGGGTGGCGGGAGGTCCCTCATGTCGTATCTCATCGCGACGCCGGAGTTTCTGGCGGCCGCGGCAACGGATTTGGCCAACGTGGGTTCATCGATCAGCGCGGCCAACGCCGCCGCGGCCGCCCCGACGTTGTCTCTGGTCGCGGCGGGCGCCGACGAGGTATCGGCCGCGATCGCGGCGCTGTTCGGCGCGCATGCTCAGGCATATCAGTCGCTGAGCGTCCAGGCGGCACTGTTTCATCAACAGTTTGTGCAATCCCTCACCGCGGGCGCGAACTCATATGCAGTCGCTGAGGCGGTCAATGCTTCGGCGCAGTCGCTGCCACAAGACCTGCTCAACCTGATCAACGCGCCCACCCAAGCGCTGTTCAACCGTCCGCTGATCGGCAACGGCGCCGACGGCGCGCCCGGGACCGGTGCCAACGGGGGTGACGGCGGGATCCTGTACGGCAATGGCGGTAACGGTGGCTCCGGAGGACCCAACCAGGGCGGCGGCAACGGCGGCAATGCCGGATTGTGGGGCAACGGCGGTGCCGGCGGAGCCGCCGGAAATACCACGACCGTCGGCGTCAACGGATTCAGCGGGGGCACCGGAGGCAACGGCGGATGGCTGTGGGGCAATGGCGGAGCGGGCGGGAACGGCGGTAACGGTGGCCCCGCCCCGCTCGCCGGAGGTGTTGGAACCACTGGTGGCGCCGGCGGGAATGGGGGCGGCGCGGGCCTGTTCTACGGCTTCGGTGGCCCCGGCGGAAACGGCGGCACCGGCGGAGCCGCGCCGGCCGCCGGTCCCTCGCCAACCATCCTTCCTGCCGGGGGCGTCGGCGGGTTCGGCGGTAACGGCGGCGCAGGCGCGGCGCTGCTCGGTTTCGGCGGCGCCGGCGGAATCGGTGGCGCAGGCGGGACCACCGATGGCACGGTCACGGGCGTGGGCGGCTTTGGCGGCCAGGGCGGCAACGGCGGACAAGGCGGCCTGCTGTACGGGGTCCCGGGCTCTGGCGGCATGGGCGGTGTCGGCGGCAACGGCATCGGGATCGACACCGAAAGCTTCGGCGGCCATGGCGGCTCTGGCGGTAACGGCGGTGCCCTCGGGCTATTCGGCAACGGTGCGTCCGGTGGCAATGGGGGCGTGGGTGGCGACGGAGCGGGCGGGACGCTCAAGGCGGGCGGCAATGGTGGTGTCGGTGGTCTGGGCGGCGAGGGCAGCGCAGGTGGCCTGCTGTACGGCAATGGTGGCGCCGGCGGGAGCGGCGGTGCCGGTGGCAACGGCGCCACGGGTGCTACCACTGGTTTTGCCGGCTCGGGCGGTTTTGCCGGCTCCGGCGGCGACGCCGTGCTGATCGGTACCGGCGGAGTTGGTGGCAACGGCGGTGGCATAGGGACCGGTAGCACGACCTTCGTTCCGGCCGACCGGCAACCGGTGGGCGGTATCGGCGGTAATGGCGGGCGCGCCGGGCTGCTGTTCGGCACCGGCGGCACCGGCGGCAATGGCGGTGCCACCAGCCCCGGCGGCACTCTCTACGCCGCCGGCGGAAACGGCGGCAATGGCGGTTGGGTGTACGGCAACGGCGGCACCGGCGGAAACGGCGGCGCGGGCGGGGCTAACAGTGCCGGCAACGGCGGTGTTGGTGGCAATGCGGCGCTGCTGTTCGGCAACGGCGGGGCCGGCGGAACCGGTGGCACCGGCGGAATCGGCGCGGGCGGTGCCGGCGGCAGGGGCGCCATTCTCATCGGCAACGGGGGTGTCGGGGGCAATGGGGCCCCCGGCGGCAATGGTGCGGGCGGTAACGGCGGAAGCGCCGTGCTCGTCGGCAATGGCGGCAACGGCGGGAACGGGACCGGTACGGGTGTCGGCGGGGCGGGGGGAGCCGGCGGATTGCTGTTCGGTCAAAACGGGGCGCCGGGGACGTAGCCGGTTAACCCAACGCTTAGGCCAACCGCAACGGCAATCTGCACAACGTCGGGCGATTTCACAGGCAGACCGCACACAATGCGGTTTCGCTCCGGCTTCAGCTCGCGCCAACACGTCAAAGCGCCTATGAGAGGCGACCCATGTTCAGTAGGGTTACGGCGTGCAAAACGTGGCCGGTCGCGAGCAACGGTCCAACGGGCCGGTCAGGCTGGACGCGGCGGGCCGGTTGCAGCGCTACGAAGAAGCGTTCGCCGACCACGATGCGCCCTTTGCGTTCGTAGACCTTGACGCAATGTGGGGAAATGCCGAGCAGATGCTCGCGCGCGCCGGTGACAAGCCGATCCGGGTGGCGTCGAAATCCTTGCGCTGCAGGCCGATACAACGCGAAATCCTCGATGCCAATGCAAGATTCGACGGCTTGATGACATTCACCCTGCCGGAGACCTTGTGGCTGGCGGGCCATGGCTTCGACAACCTGTTGCTCGCCTATCCGACCAGCGACCGCGCGGCACTGCGCGAACTTGGCGAGCTAACAGCCAAAGATCCCGGTGGCGCGCCGATCGTGATGGTCGACAGCATCGAGCACCTGGACGTGATCGAAAGCGCCACCGCCAGGCCCATCCGACTGTGTATTGACCTCGACGCGGGCTATTGGCGTGCCGGAGGGCGCGTGAAAATCGGCCCCAAGCGCTCACCCCTGCACACACCCGAACAAGCCCGCGCGCTGGCTGTGGAGATCGCGAGGCGACCGGCGCTGAAGCTGGTTGCGCTGATGTCCTACGAGGGCCACATCGCAGGGTTCGGCGACAAGGTCGCCGGCAAACGCGCGCAAAACGCCATCGTGGGGTGGATGCAGCGCCAGTCGATCGCGGAGTTGCGCGAGCGACGCGCTCGCGCGGTTGAGCTGGTCCGGGAAGTCGCGGACATCAAAATCGTCAACGCAGGCGGCACTGGCGACCTGCAGCTGGTGGCACAGGAGCCCGCGATGACGGAGGCGACCGCCGGCTCAGGGTTCTACGCGCCGACGCTTTTCGACTCGTACTCGACGTTCACGTTGCAGCCCGCGGCGATGTTCGCGCTTCCGGTATGTCGCCGGCCCGACGCGAAGACGGTGACCGCGCTCGGCGGCGGCTATCTGGCCAGCGGCGTCGGCGCCAAGGATCGCATGCCCACGCCCTACCTGCCGAGCGGACTGAAGCTCGACCCGATGGAGGGCACGGGCGAGGTGCAGACGCCGTTGCACGGTGATGCTGCTCGGCGGTTGAAGGTGGGCGATAAGGTCTACTTCCGCCACACGAAAGCCGGCGAGCTGTGTGAGCGGTTCGACCGCCTGCACTTGGTGCGTGGCGCACAGATCGTCGACACCGTCCCCACCTACCGGGGTGAGGGGCGGACCTTTCTGTGATCCAGACATTCGAAAAGAACTTTTCGCTGGCAAGATGCTCACCGGGCAAATGCGGCGCGGCCCGGTGACACCGTCCAAGGCGCCCGAAAAGGAGCTGCCATGACCGCGATCACCGCACTGCCGACCGAGCTGGCCGCGATGCGCGAGGTCGTTGAGACCTTGGCGCCGATCGAACGTCCCGCCGGCGAGCCAGGCGAGCTGGAAGCGGCCAGGTGGATCGTCGAGCGCCTGGCTGCGGCCGGCGCTCAGAATGCGCGCATCGAGGAGGAGCTGTACTTCGATGGTTATCCCCGGCTGCATCTCAAGTTATCGGCCATCGGAGTGGCGGCCGGCCTCGCAGGTCTGGTCAGCCGGCGCTTGCGCGTTCCCGCCGCGCTGGCGGGGTTGGGCGCGGGATTGGCGATCGCCGACGACTGCTCCAACGGGCCGCGTGTTGTGCGCAAGAGAACGGAAAAGCCCCGAACAACCTGGAATGTGGTAGCCGAGGCTGGCGATCTGACGGCAGAGCGCACGGTCGTCGCCTGCGCCCATCACGATGCCGCGCACAGCGGCAAGTTTTTCGAGGCCCATATCGAGGAAGTTCTCGTCGAGCACTTCCCGGGGATCGTTGAGCGCGTCGACACCCAGCTGCCCAACTGGTGGGGGCCCGTCCTTGCGCCGGCCCTCGCCGGCGTCGGCGCGCTGCGCGGCAGCCGCAAAATGATGATCGCCGGAACACTGGGTAGCGCTCTGGCGGCCGCCTTGTTCGCCGACATCGCCCGCAGTCCGGTTGTCCCCGGCGCCAATGACAATCTCTCCGCGGTGGCACTGCTCGTCGCGCTCGCGGAGCGGCTGCGCGAGCGCCCGGTGAAGGGCGTGCGGGTGCTGCTGGTGTCACTTGGCGCGGAGGAAACGTTGCAGGGCGGGATCTACGGGTTCTTGGCGCGTCACAAACCCGAGCTTGATCGGGAGAACACCTACTTCCTGAACTTCGACACCATTGGCTCACCCGAGCTCATCATGCTCGAGGGCGAGGGCTGCACGATCATGGAGGACTACTTCTATCGGCCGTTTCGCGATCTGGTCATACGGGCCGCGGAGCGTGCCGATGCGCCCGTGCGCCGAGGTATCCGGTCGCGCAACAGCACCGACGCGGTGCTGATGAGCCGTGCTGGCTACCCAACCGCGTGCTTTGTGTCGATCAACCGGCATAAGTCGGTGGCCAACTACCACCAGATGTCCGACACGCCCGAAAACCTTTGCTACGAGACCGTCTCGCATGCAGTTACCGTCGCTGAGTCGGTGGTGCGGGAGCTCGCGCGATGAGCACGGTGTGGCGCAACTGGCCGGGGGAGCAGGTCTGCACACCGTCGGCGATCAGGCGCCCCACGTCGGAGGACGAACTCGTCGACGTGGTTGCGCGCGCCGCCGAACGCGGCGAGCGGGTGCGCGCCGTCGGCACAGGTCACTCGTTTACCGACTGTGCGTGCACAGACGGGGTGATGATCGATATGTCGGGCCTGCAGCGGGTCACAGACGCAGACCGGGCCACCGGGTTGGTGACGATCGAGGGCGGCGCGAAGCTACATTCGCTCGGTCCGCAGTTGGCCGCGCACGGGCTCGGGCTGGAGAACCAGGGCGACATCGATGCGCAGTCGATCACCGGCGCCACCGCGACCGCCACCCACGGGACGGGCGCACGCTTTACGAATCTGTCGGCGCGGATCGTCTCGCTGCGGCTGGTCACCGCCACCGGTGACATCATGACGTTGTCCGAGGGTGACGAGTACCTCGCCGCGCGGGTATCGCTTGGTGCATTAGGGGTGATCTCGCAGGTCACCGTGCAGACGGTCCCGCTATACACATTGCATCGCCATGACGAGCGCCGGGCGTTGAGCCAGACGCTGGAACGGCTCGACGAATACGTCGACGGTAACGACCATTTCGAGTTCTTCGTATTTCCTTACGCAGAAACGGCTTTGACGCGTACCACGCGTCGCAGCAACGAGGAGCCTACCCCGATACCGAGGTGGAAGCGCCGGCTCACCGAAGACTTCGAAAACGGGGGACTGAGCCTGATCTGCCAGACCGGGCGGCGTTTCCCGGCCATGGCACCAAGACTCAACCGCCTGGTGACGAGCCTGATGTCGGACGCTACGGTCTCAGACCGTGCCTACAAGGTGTACGCGACCGAGCGCAAAGTCAGGTTCACCGAGATGGAGTACGCGATCCCGCGCGAGCACGCACGCGAAGCAGTCCAGCGCGTGATCGACCTCGTTCGCCGTCGCAAGCTGCCGATCATGTTCCCGCTCGAGGTGCGGTTTTCGGCCGCTGACGACGCCTTCCTGTCGACCGCGCACGGGCGCGACACCTGCTATATCGCCGTTCACCAATACACCGGCATGGAGTTCGAAACCTATTTCCGAGCCGTCGAGGAGATCATGGACGAGTATGCGGGACGGCCGCATTGGGGCAAGCGGCATTACCAGACCGCTGCTACGCTGCGCGAGCGCTATCCGAACTGGGACCGCTTCGTCGCGGTGCGCGACCGCCTCGATCCCAACCGGGTCTTTCTCAACGACTACACCAGACGCGTGCTGGGCAGCTGATTCGCCGCCGACCCTCAATTCGCTTCCCCGGTATACCAACACGATTACAGCCCCATATCGATAGCGGCGGTGGTATGGCGCTGGCAGTGCCGTTCCACAAATCATGGCAACGGGCGCCATAGGGGACCAGGGTCGTGAGCCGGGCGCACCGGAAGGCGCTTAGGGCTCAACAGGAGGTACCACGGCATGACGGCGAACTGGGTTTCCACCCAGATCTCGTGCGGCCCGCATTCTGGCCGCGTTCTCGATACCGCACGGGGCATTCTGATTGGCCTTCGACGCTGCACCTCCGAGACAGCCTTTGAAGAACTGTTCGGCGCGGCACAACGCCACAAGGTGCCATTGTTCGCGATGGCGTGGGCACTGGTCCATCTGGCCGACGATTCTGGAAAACCAACTCCCAGCTTCATGGAGGCACAGTCCGCGGCGCGCCGCGAGTGGGGTGAGCTCTTCGCTGAGTCCGCCATGGCCCCCTGCTGAGCGTCGCGGTTGACCGTCGTCAGCGCGTCCAGGCCGGCGACTCGGCGGCACTCCGCAATGCGGCGATGATCCGCTCCTCTTTCTCCGGAAATCGCTCGCTGGGGGTAGGCACCGAAATCGCAATCACGTTGTCGCCCATGGCTCGTCCCGCAATTGCAGCCGCGGAGATCCCGGTGGTGTGTTCCTCGCGATCGAAAGCGATTCCGGTGCACCGGATCTCGGCGATCTCGCGACGCAATCTGCCGGCAACGTCAGCGTCGAATCGCGAAAGTACCGCCTCGGCATCGGATTCGTCCAGGACTGCGAGTGCGGCTTTTCCGTTGGCCGTCCGGTCCAACGGAAACCGGACACCGACGGCCGAAACCGCGCGCAGTCGGTGTGAGGATTCGATCTGGTCAATGAACAGCATGCGTTGGCCCCGCAACATCGACAGGTCAACCGTCTCGCCATCGGTTGCGCGGGCTACGCGCTCGATGGTCGGCCGGAATAACGCCGAGATATGGGCGCCGGTGGCGGTACCGAATCCCAATAACCGCTCACCAAGCGAGAACCGGCCGTGCGAATCGACAGTGACCAACCCGACCTCGGACAGGCCGACCAGCAGTCGCCGAGTGGTCGACTTGGCCAACCCCAGGCGCTCACCGAGGTCGACTAGGCGCAAGCGTCCCGGCTCGGCGGCGATTTCGTCTAGTGCGGCCGCGGCGCGTCGCAGCACCTGGATTCCCTGGTCGCGATTGGTCGGCGGATTTCGTTCCGTTCGAGGCACCATTCCACTATAGTGAGCCGCATCGCGGACTTAAAAGAACCGAAATATGGATCAAAGGAGTTCCAGAATGAGCGCTCTTCCGGCCGGGCGGCACTTCTTCCGTGGCGATGACGGGTACGAGGCGGCCCGTGCCGGAACCGTGTGGCACCAGCGCGTGCCCGAACGCTATCCCGAGGTGATCGTCCAGGCCGTTGATTCCGACGACATCGTCGCGGGCCTCCGCTACGCCAAGGCCCACGGTCTTAAGGTCAGCGTCGTATCGGGAGGGCACAGCTTCGCGGCCAGCCACCTTCGCGACGGGGCCGTGCTACTCGACGTCAGCCGCCTCGATCACGCCAGTATCGACGCCGAGAAGGGCCTCGCCGTCGCCGGTCCGGGCAAAGGCGGCAGCTTACTCATGTCCGACCTGGAGGCGCAGAACCTGTTTTTCCCAGGCGGCCACTGCAAGGGAGTCTGTCTCGGCGGATATCTGCTGCAGGGCGGATACGGCTGGAACAGCCGGATCTACGGCCCGGCTTGCGAGAGTGTCGTCGGCCTGGATGTGATCACCGCCGACGGCGAGCAGATCCATTGCGACGCAGACAATCACGCCGACCTCTACTGGGCTGCCCGCGGTGCGGGTCCGGGCTTTTTCGGCGTCGTCACGTCGTTCTACCTCAAGCTGTACCCGCGGCCTGCGGCGTGTGGCACCAGCGTCTATGTCTACCCGTTCGACCTCGCCGACGACGTCTTTACCTGGGCCCGTGCGGTCAGCGCCGAAGTCGATCCTCGAGTCGAGTTGCAGGCCGTCGCCTCCCGTGGAGAACCGAATATGGGCATCGACGTCCCCGTCATCACCTTTGCCTCACCCGCGTTCGCCGACTCCGACGCGGACGCCGAGAAGGCCCTCGCCCTGTTCGGCACCTGTCCCGTCGCGGAAAAGGCGATCGTGAAAGTCCCTTATATGCCAACCGATTTGGCTACCTGGTATGACGTCGCGATGAGCCACTATCTGTCCGACCACCACTACGCGGTGGACAATATGTGGACGTCGGCGTCGGCCGAGGACCTGCTGCCGGGTATCCGGACGATCCTGGACACGATGCCCCCGCATCCGGCGCACTTCCTTTGGTTGAACTGGGGTCCGTGCCCTCCCCGCCAAGATATGGCGTACAGCATCGAAGCCGACATATACCTGGCGCTCTACGGCTCCTGGAATGATGCGACGGACCCGGCCGACAGCGACCGTTACGCGGACTGGGCGCGATCCAACATGGCCGCCATGTCCGACCTGGCCGTCGGGATTCAGCTCGCCGACGAGAACCTCGGCCAGCGTCCGGCGCGGTTCGCCAGCGACGCGGCCATGGCCAGGCTGGACCGGGTGCGCGCCGAGTATGACCCCGACCGTCTCTTCAACAGTTGGATGGGAAGAATCTGATGGCCAGCGAACTGTATCTAGGCTACCGCGGCGACGACGCGAACACGCCATGGGGCAAGTTCTTCAAGCCTGAAATGGCGCCGCTGCCACAGCATGTCGTCGAGGCGCTGCAGCACGGTCCGCAGGGCGGGATGGCCCTATCGGCGTACGACGACGCCGCGAGCGTCGCCGGCGAAGGGTACCAGCAGACCGAGAACGGTTACGGGGTTCTCGACGACGGCAGCTACCAAGTATCGGTACGCACCGACATGCCTGGTGTTACCCCGGCGATGTGGTCATGGTGGTTCGGCTGGCACGGTTGCGACACCCGCCGCTACAAGCTGTGGCATCCGCGTGCGCACCTGTCCGCGGCGTGGAAAGACGGGGACGACAGCGACCGTAAAGGTGCCGAGCGCTACGTCGGCCGCTGGTCGTTGATCAGCGAGTACATCGGCTCATCGCTGCTGAACGGCGCGATCCAATTCGTCGCGCCCCAGGAGATGGGCTGTCCCCCCGACAGTGACGATGCGGTGGCGGTCTGTGCCCGGCTCGGAGCCGGTGATGCCCCGGTGGATGTTGGATGGTTCATCCACCACATCCGGTCGACGCCGGGCGGGTCCGAAATGCGTTCCCGGTTCTGGATGGGCGGATCGCACATCGCCGTGCGCAAGGCCCCCGGCGTCGCGTCAAAAGCGGTGCGTCCCATCGCGTCCCGGATGCTTGGCGATCCGGTGGCCAGCGGTCGCAATCTGTTGGTGCACTGCGCGCAGGAAATGAATCACCTCGCGAGCTTCCTGCCCGAGTTGTACGAAGCCTTCGGCGACGAGTAATCACCGCTGGTCGGTGAAGGCTGGCGCGACGAATCGTTGTACCAGCTCGCGTTCGGCCCGTTCATCGGCGGCGGGCCAGTACATCAGCGACAGCACAACGCGTACCACCCAACGTGCGGCCTCGGGATCACGCCCGGAAAGCCCGGCGAGATCGGTGGCGAAGTCCGCCAGCAGGGGCGATCCGGTGAGCCAGAGCATCTCGTTGGCGCGGACCGAGCTGAACATGAGTGGTGCGAGTGGATCGGCTCGGATCAGCTTGAGCGCCACGGTAATTGCGGTGACAACGCGCTGCGGCCCGCGCATACTCTCGACAGCCTTACGCACGGACTCGACGATGCGTGATGCGGCACGGGCAACGACTGCGTCGCGGATTTCGGCTTTTCCTCCGACGTAGCGGTAGATGGTGGCCCGTGAACAGTGGACGCGCTTGGCCAACGTGTCGATATCGAAGGCATTCGGCCCGTCGCGCGCGATCAGGTCCGTGGCGGCGGCATAGATGCGCTCGGCGGCGATCGCGCGGCGATCACCGCCGACCAACCAATCGTCACGCGGCACTGATCACACGTCCTCGGCTAAGAACCAGGGTGGCTGCAATCTCATATTGAGATAAATCTACCTGTCTATCTCAGAGATAGATGCAGGCCGCCGATCCGGATTGAGACGGCCAGACCCGATGCCGTCAAGTGGCCATTTTCAACTTCGCGCGGCGCCGTTGACGTGCGGGTATTCGCCGATCACGCTGACCATGTGACAGCCCTTGCCGATGCCGGCACCTTTTTCGGTCCCGAATCTCTGCAGGATCCGTATCCGCTCTACGTGCGGATGCACGCCGCCGGACCGGTTCACCGAATTGGTGACTCCGACTTCTATGTCGTATGCGGTTGGGACGCGGTCAACGACGCAATCGGCCGCACCGAGGACTTCTCGTCGAACCTCACCGCCACCATGACCTACACCGCCGAGGGCACTGTCAAGCCCTTCGAGATGGACCAGCTCGGCGGACCGACCCAGGTTCTGGCCACCGCCGACGATCCTGCGCATGCCCTGCATCGCAGGCTGTTGGTACGTCATTTGGCGGCCAAGCGGATTCGCACCATCGAACAGTTCGCCACCGATACCGCGGACCGGCTGTGGGCCGAGGGCCTACGCGGCGGACGCATCGAATGGATGTGCGCCATGGCGAATCGGCTGCCCATGATGGTGGTGGCGGAGCTGATCGGTGTCCCCGCCACGGACATCGACCAACTGGTGAAATGGGGATACGCTGCCACCCAACTACTCGAAGGGCTGGTCAGTGAAGAACAGCTGGTAGCGGCGGGTGTCGCTGTCATGGAGCTCGCCGGCTATATCAACCAGCAATTCGACCGGGCCGCCGCCCATCCGCGGGACAATCTGCTGGGCGAACTTGCCAATGCTTGCGCCTCGGGGGAGGTGGACAGCGTCACCGCTGTGGCGATGATGGTGATCTTGTTCGCCGCGGGCGGGGAGTCCACGGCATCGTTGCTGGGCAGCGCGGCATGGATATTGGCAAGCCGTCGTGATATTCAGCAAGAGGTCCGCGACGATCCCAGCCTGCTTGCGGGATTCATCGAAGAGACGTTGCGCTACGAGCCGCCGTTCCGGGGTCACTATCGGCACGTCCTGGTGGACACCACGCTGGGCGACGTGGAGTTGCGCGCCGGCGCGCGGTTATTGCTGTTGTGGGGCGCGGCAAACCGGGATCCGGCCCACTTCGAGGCGCCCGACGAGTTCCGCCTTGACCGCACCGAAGCCAAGGGTCACATCAGTTTTGGCAAAGGAGCTCACTTCTGCGTCGGCGCCGCGCTGGCACGATTGGAGGCCCGGATCGTGCTGCGGCTGCTGCTTGATCGCACTTCGACGATCGAAGCCGCCGAAGTCGGCAATTGGTTGCCAAGCATTTTGGTGCGCCGCCTGGATCGTCTCGAACTGGCGGTCAAGTAGCGGTGCTACTGCAGCGCAATGGATTCAGGCGCCGCCGGAATCCGTGGCGGCTTTGGCTCGTAACTTCCCAAGCGACTCGAGAACCGCGGCGCTAGTTGCGTGGGCGCCGAAAACTCCACCCTGCATGGTGATCATCTTCAGTGCGGCCAGGTAGTTCGTGTAGTCAGTGGCGCCGGTGCAATCGGACACCAGGAGGCACTCGTACCCGCGGTCGTTGGCCTCACGCAACGTGGTGTGGACGCACACATCAGTGGTGATCCCGGTGAGGATCAGGTGAGTGACGCCGTGGTTCTTGAGAATTAGGTCGAGATCGGTGGCGTAAAAGCTGCCCTTGCCCGGCTTGTCCACGACGGCTTCGCCTGGCAGTGGCGCCATCTCCGGAACGATCTGCCAACCCGGCTCGCCGCGGATCAGGATGCGTCCGCACGGTCCCAGCGATCCGATCTCCGCCCCGATCTGCGCAGATCGCCACTTCTTGTTCGGCGGAAGATCGCTGAGGTCAGGCCGATGACCCTCCCTGGTGTGCACGATGAAAAGCCCCACCTCGCGCGCGGCCCGCAGCACGGTCTGTGCTGGCCCCAGGGGAGTGCGGGTCAGCGGCAGGTCGTAACCCATGGTGTCGATGTAGCCGCCCTTGCCAGCGAAGTCGACCTGCCAGTCGATGTTGATCAGCGCCGTTCGTTCCGCTTGGAAGTCGCCGTCGAACGGCCAGACATAGGGTGTTGCGTCGACGGTAACGCGCTCGGGGGTGCTCATGCCGGCATTATTGCGAGCCTGGCAACGGCGCCGCACAAGTCGATCGACTCAGTGAAAATGGTTGCTGCGATGCACATCCGACGATGGCCTTACCCGGATGGTGTCGGTGGCAGACCCATGCTGGAAACCACGAATGCTTCGACCGCCGTGGCCTGTTCGTAGCCTTCCACTTCCACCCGCCACTCGTATATTCCTGGCTCCAAGGGGATTCCGCCTGGGATGTTGAGGGTGAGCGGCATCCGAACCGACGTACCGTGGATTGCGCCGGGAGGCCTGCCTGCCTCTGCGGCGGCTTCGAAGTGGATCGGCTGCGGCCCTTGCGGTCCAGGCACTACCACCGATTCTCCATCGGTGGTTAGCAATTGGCACGTCAACTTATGCTGCTTGTTGGTCTCATCCCAGTCGATGTCGAGGAAGAGCACCAAAGCAAAAGGGGGAGTGGGCGTTTGGCATTGCCGCCAGCCGAGCCCAAGTGTGTGGACCTTTCCTGACTGGACGTCGGCTTGCGCCGCATCGGCGAGGAACAGGCTGACCTTCATCGGGCAGCCGGCGTTCGGATCGATGTTCGGTGCAATGCCGCGAGATCCACGTTCTGCTCCCAATCCGTATGCAATTGCTCGAAAAGCGCATCCCTCCGGCAGGATAATACGCCGCGACCGATCGGCCTATCTGCGAGGATTTGCTGGATTCTCCGCTATTTCGGGGGCGGCAGCTCGCGTGGACCTTCGGGCGAACTCAGTTCATGCGGCCCATCCCGTCCGACCAGCGCATGCCGGCCCTCGCGCTCCGTCGAGCCGCGCGCTAGACCCGCAAGGTCGGTCGGCGCCACCCGTTCCAATGGGTGGTGCGCCTGGTGCGTACCTAGTTGGGCCTCGTCGCCAGCAACTCGACGGTAGTTCCCGGAACGACCGGCGCCACGCGATGATTCGATTCGGTTGGTTTCGGCAGGGGCGCCGGTCGCGGGGGACTCGAGCTGTCGGTCGCCGCCGTCGGAACTCTCGGAATTGACCGTCACCTTTCGGGTGCGCTTGAGCGAGAACGCGATCTCCTCGACCTCTTCGAAAACTTGACGCGCCGTGCGCAGCGGCTGGGTCGTGTTGTCGATGACCCGGGCAACAAACGGCGGCACCAGCGGGCGAATCCACCGAGCAGCGGCCTTGGTGGCATCCGGGATCGACGGGATCAGTGGCGCCCCGCGCTCAAGCGTTTCGGGCTGTTCCTCGTGATATTCAACGGCTTCGGCCGGTTCGATCTGCGCCGGCAAGTTCTCCGGCACGTCGACGCCAGCGTGATGTTCCGCTGCAGGCAACTCGGCGACTGCACGGCTGGCAGCCTCGGCTTCGGCGGCGATCGGCAGATACATGGCTTCCTCCACTGGCTCGAAACTACGCTGCGATGACGCGTGCACCGGACCCTCAAGTGCTTCCATGACTCGGCGGCGTTGCTGTTCGCGATCGATTTCGGCTTGCGCCTCGATGGCAAGGCGGGTCTGGGTAAGTTGATGCTCAGCCCACATGATTTCGGCAGCACGGCGAACTTCGGCTCGCTTGATCGCAATCGCGGTGTCAGCGTCCAGCTCGGCGCGTTCTCGCGCTGCGCGCGCGGCCGCATGGCGGTCGTGGGTGGTCTCGCCGCGCCACAACCGCAGAATCAGGGGAAGCAGATACAGCAGCGCAAAAAACGCGATCGTCAGCATTCGCAGCACTAGTGCCCCGCCACTGGCCCCACCACCAGGCATTGTCAGATCGTTCATCGCGACCCAGCGCGCGCCCAACCCGCGGCCCGCATCGGCGACCACGCTGTGGCGCGCGGCGATGAGGGCCCGGTCGTCACGGGCGACCTTGGCATCCAGCTCTGGCGCCTGCCGGTCGCGGGCCGCTAGGGCGTTATCCAGCTCACGCTGTGCATCGACGAGAAGTCCGTTCGCCGTGCGTGTTTCGGGCCCTTGACCGGGAACACCGGTGATTCGGGTCTGCGGGCAGCCGGGTGTCGGGTGGTACTCGCAGCGCGCGACGACCAAGGCTTTGTCCATGTGTTCACGAGCCTGATCGACTGTGATGTCCAGCGAAGCACGCGCGGCTCGCGACTGTTGCAGAGCTGCCGACGCTTGCGCGACCGCGGGCGCCGCGTCGGCATTGCGCAGCGCCCGTTCATCGAGTCGGTGGTCGATCGCGCCGGAAAAGGCGACGAGCGCGGCGAGCTCGCCGACCACGACACCGACTGCCACGGCGACCGCCGCGCGGCCGGCAATGCCGGGCCAGCCCCGGACGGGACCACTGGCGGTACCGCGGATTACCGCGCCGACCAACAGGCCGAACACCAGGGCCAGCCCGATCACGGCCCACGCTGGCCAGCGTGCCGCCTCGGTGATGGCCTCGCTCGCCACCAGCCAGGCCAGCACGGCACCCAGCGCTACCACCGCGCCGGCCACGGCGTGCGTGGACCGTTCGTAACGCTCGGCGAGTTCGCGCCAGTGTCCGCCGCCGAGCCAGGTGAGCAACCCCTCGAGCCGCGATACGACCGAGCGCTGCTCCGGAAATTCATGGGCGCACATTGAGACTCCAACACCTCCAAGTAGGTCAAGCCTGGCAGGCCGCCGCCCGACACACCGAATCGAGGAGACCGCTTGTGGCGTTGTTCACAACTTGGCGGGAACGGACCCGGATCACACCTCTGCGGGGCCCAAGCGGGTTTTTGCGGCGCGTCTGGTGGCAAAATTCCTGCGACGCGAGCGGATCAGCGGCCGTGAGACCTGGTGACGTGAGACCGTATCAGTCTATGCAAAACCACGACTTCGTCACCTACGAAGAGTTCGGCCGGAAGTTCTTCGAGATCGCCGTCACCCCAGACCGTGTTGCCGCCGCATTCGCCGATATCGCGGGCAGCGAGTTCGCCATGGAGCCGATCGCACAAGGACCCGGCGGTATCGCAAAGGTCAGCGCGAAGGTTAAGATCCGTGAGCCCCGTGTGACGCGAAAACTTGGTGACCTCATCACGTTCGTCATTCACATTCCGCTGTCGATTGATCTGCTTCTGGACCTACGGCTCGACAAGCAGCGATTCTTGGTCGCCGGAGATATTGCGCTGCGTGCGACTGCGCGCGCTGCGGAGCCGCTGCTGCTGATTGTCGACGTGTCCAAGCCGCGGCCGTCAGATATCACCGTCAACGTGTCATCCAAGTCCATTCGCGGAGAGGTGTTGCGGATACTCGCAGGTGTCGACGGTGAGATCCGGCGCTTCATTGCCCAGTACGTCGCTGAAGAAATCGATTCACCACAGTCCCAATCCGCGCAAGTCATCGATGTCGCCAACCGGTTGAACGCGGCCTGGACCGGAATTTAGAGACCGTGCCGCCAACCGGGCCGGCGTCGGCCCGGGTTTATCGGGTCGCGACGGCGGGGTATGCAACTCCGATGGCCCGAGTGGACGTTTCGACTACTTCGGACCTGCAACCGAAGTCCGCTTGGAAGCTGGCTTCCGATTTGCGTCGATTCGATGAGTGGATGACGATCTTCGGCGGCTGGCGCACCGAAGTTCCCGCGACGATCCAAGAGGGCACCCGGATCTCTTCCTGTGTCCGGGTCAAGGGCTTTCGCAATGTCGTTCACTGGACGGTCACTCATTACAACGAGCCGAAATCGATTGAACTGCAGGGTCGGGGACGAGGCGGGATTCGGATCGCCGTGAGCATGAATGTGACTGGCAACGGTTCGGGATCGACCTTTCATCTCACCGCCGACCTGAAAGGTGGTGTGCTCAGTGGGCCAATCGGAAGGCTGGTCGCCAGGATTCTGCGATCCGATGTGCGCAAATCGATCGACAATCTCGCCACGTTGCGGTGACCTCGAGTTACGGACGGCGATCACTCACGTGGCAACAGCCGGCGTACCGGCCGGGTCTCAATGGCATTGATCGTCAAGGCCCGGTGGCTGATCTGCCAGAGCGCACCGGTCAACTCATACTCGTCGTCGTAGCGCAAGTGCCAGACCACGTCGACTATCTCGTCCGAGCCCTGGTTTGACCGCGCGGTCCAATGGTGTGCGATGCAGGTGATCCGGCCCCGCGCAATGCCAGGCCGCGTGCCTTCGTCATAAACCTCACCCACGATCGCGTGCTCGGTGCGCACCGCTTGGACGACGGCGGCCACGGCGCCAGTGATGGCGTCCCGGCCGCGATGCGTGTGAATCGGCACGAGGGCAGCTGGCGGGTCCGGCACAGTCAGGACCGCTGAATCAGTGAAAAGCGCCGCAACAGCGTCGAATTGGCGGTCATCGACGTACGCCGCATAGCGGTGTACCAAGTCGCTGAGAGCCGCCCGATCGGCTAGCGCGAGACTCACGAGGCCTCAGGCGTCAACGCCAGCCGTTGTGCACAGGCCGACACGATGTCCTTGGCCTCTTCGACGTCGGTGGTTAGCGGCATGGCTAACACAATCCGGTCGGCGCCCTGGTCAACCAGACTCGCCGCGCGTTCGGCATCGATCTTGTTCACCAGGTGACCCAGAGATACCTCAAGGTGCGCCGGGTCACGCCCCACCGCCGCCGCCTCCGCACGCATCAGCGCGATTAGCGACACCAGTTTCGGCCCGGTTACGCCCAGCGGCTGAAATCCGTCGCCGAAGCGTCCGGCGCGGCGCGCAGCCGCACGGGTGTGCCCCCCGATGTGAACCGGAAGACGCGCGAGCGGTTTGGGGTAACACATGGCGTTGTCGAAGCTGAAGAACTCACCGTGATAGGAGGCGCCGTGCGGTTGGTCGGCCCACAGCGAACGCAATACGGCCAACTGCTCGTCGGCGCGGCGCCCCCGGCTTTCGAAATCCGCTCCGCATGCCTCGAGCTCCTCCTTGAGCCATCCCACACCAACGCAGAGCCGGAGTCTTCCGCCGGAGAGGGCGTCAACAGTGGCGGCGCGTTTGGCGAGCACGACCGGATGATGGTTGGGCAGCACCAAGACTCCGGTAGCCAATTTCAGGCGCGTGGTGCGGCCGGCCAGAAACCCAAGCAGATCGAGCGGATCGGGGATCGGACAGTCGGGTGCCAACTCAACCCGGCCAGAACGGTCATACGGATAGACGCTCTCGTACTGGGTGACCAGGACGGTGTGCTCGACGACGATGATCGACTCGAAGCCGCATGCCTCGAGATGCTGCGCGAAGGCAGTCATCCAGTCCGGGTTCGCGGTGACACCGGCCGCCACTGGAGCAACGACACCCACCTTCAGCGGGACCTTCATGGCAACCGAAGCTAACAGGCGGGCCTCAGGTGCCAGCAGGGCTCGTCTGAGCGCGCACCGCCTCTGCCAGGTTGGCCGCCCTGCGGTCGGTGAAGATGTCCTCAAGCAGCATCTGTCGGCCGTCGGGCCCGGTCAGCGGAATCCTCCAGTTCGGGTACTCGTCGGTGGTGCCGGGCTGGTTCTGCGTCCGACGGTCACCGACCGCATCGGTCAGCGCGACCCCCAACAGCCGCGACGGGGTCCGGCCCAGGTAGCGGTACAGCGCCAGGACTGTTTGCTCTGGATCGTCTTCGCCGTCCTCGAGTAGGCCGACTCGGCGCAACTCGGCCAGCCAAGCCTCCCGTTCGGCCCGAGCAGACTCGAGTTCGGCCTCGACCGGTCGCGTGAGCAATCCCAGCGATTCGCGTAGCCGCACGTGGTCACCGGCCAGGTAGCCTGCGGTCGGCGGCAAATCGTGGGTGGTGACCGAGGACAAGCAGTAGTCCCGCCAGCGCTCCGCCGGCAGCGGGCCGCCGTTTCCCTCGCGATCCTGTTCAAACCAGAGAATCGAGGTGCCCAGCAGGCCACGCAACAACAGGTAGTCGCGCACCCACGGTTCGACGGTGCCGAGATCTTCGCCGACGATGACCGCAACGGCCCGATGCGCTTCCAGTGCGACGATGCCGATCATCGCTTCATGGTCGTAGCGCACATACGTGCCCGCGGTGGGCGGTGCGCCGTGGGGAATCCACCACAGCCGGAACAAGCCGATGATGTGGTCGATTCGCACGCCGCCGGCGTGCCTCAGCAGCGCCTGGATCAGTGCGCGAAACGGTCGATACTCCTGCTCTTCCAACCGGTCCGGCCGCCACGGTGGCTGCGACCAGTCCTGGCCGAGTTGATTGAACTCATCGGGTGGCGCGCCCGCGGCCACGCCCAGCGCCAGCACGTCCTGTAGTGCCCAGGCATCGGCTCCGTTGGGGTGCACGCCAACGGCGAGGTCATGCATGATGCCCAACGACATTCCGGCCAGTTTCGCCTGTGACTGGGCTGTCGCGAGCTGCTCGTCGAGCTGCCATTGCAGCCAGCGATGAAAATCGATCGCTTCCTTGTTCTTAAGGACGAATTTCGCTACACCCGAGGCGTCCGGATGTTGCAGCGATTTCGGCCAGCGATGCCAGTCACCGCCGTGCTTCTCGGCCAGCGCGCACCAGGTGGCGAAGTCATCCAGGGCGCGGCCCTCCCGGGCTCGAAAGGCGGCGTAGGCCAACTCACGTCCCGCCGACCGCGGCACCCGGTGGATGAGTTTGAGGACTGCACGCTTGGCCGCCCACGCGGCGTCGCGGTCAATGGCGTCGACCTGGTCGGTCAGGCGCTGCACGTCCTCTCGTAACCGCCGCAGCCGGCCACGCTTGGGCAGGTCTACGGCTTCTGGAATGGCCTCAACCCGCAGGTAGATGGGGTTGACGAAGCGCCGCGATGTCGGCAGATAGGGCGACGGCTCCATGGGCGCCAAAGGCGCAGCGGCGTGCAAGGGATTGACCAGCAGATAGTCAGCGCCGTGCCGAGCAGCCGACCACAGCGCCAGATCGGCGAGGTCGGTGAGATCGCCGATACCCCACGACTGCCGCGACCGCACGCTGTAGAGCTGGATAGCCAGGCCCCAGGCGCGGCGGGTTGCGAGCTTTTCCGGCAGCCCGAGCCAGTCCGGCGTCACGATGAGCGCCGTGCTGGTCTGGTAATCACTCGAACGCAGATGCACGCGGTGATAGCCGAGCGGCAGGTCGGCGGGCAATACGAAGCTGGCCTCGCCGACCCAGCGTCCATCAAGACCGAACGGGGGAGTGAAGTTGTCGACCTGCACCACCCCGTCCCGCATGGTGCCGTCCTCTAGGCGCAACCACACTTCGGCCGGAGCTCCATGGGTCACATGCACCCAGAACCGTGTCGGGGCGCCGGCCCGCGCAACAATGGCCGGTGGCAACGAGCGCGCCCAATAGGAACGCAGCTGTGCAGTCAGGGCGGCGTTGCGTTGCTGTTCGGTCTCTGCAGGAACGTCTAGAGCCGCTAGAACAGCCACCAGCGTGGTCTCGGGAACGACCACCTGCCGGCCCATCCAGTCCTCATATGCGGTGGCGATGCCGAAGCGCCTGGCAAGTTCGACCAGCGAGGGCGCGAGCTCAGTCATGCCGCCAATCTTGCGGCCGGCACCCGCACCTGGTGAGGGCGGGGCAATTTGCCCGTGTGGGGCCACCGCGCGACCGATTGCGTCGTATCATTACGTCGCAGGTCAGCGCGATGGACCGGGGAGTGGATGTCTCGACAGGCCGACTTGGTCATTCGCCGCTACCATGCCTTTGAAGACACGGTGAAATCTTGGGGGATTCCAGCGCGGTCGGCGCCAGCATGGCGAGGTCTGTTCGGGTGCCCTACGGTTATCGAAGTGACTAGCGCTTGCCAACCAAGCAGGCCGCACATGCAGGTCAATATCCAGGCGTTTTGACAAACCGGATGGTGAATTAGGTGGCTGAAGAAAGCCGGGGACAGCGAGGTTCGGGCTACGGCCTCGGGTTGTCCACGCGGACCCAGGTGACGGGCTATCAGTTCCTGGCGCGCCGAACCGCGATGGCGTTGACCCGCTGGCGTGTTCGGATGGAGATCGAACCGGGCCGGCGCCAGACCCTGGCGGTGGTCGCGTCGATTTCGGCGGCGTTGGTGATCTGTCTGGGCGCGTTGCTGTGGTCGTTCATCAGCCCATCCGGCCAAATAAACGACTCGCCAATCATCGCTGACCGCGACTCCGGCGCGCTGTACGTCCGGGTGGGGGACAGGTTGTACCCGGCGCTGAATCTGGCATCGGCGCGACTGATCACCGGGCGACCGAACAACCCGCACCTCGTTCGGTCCAGCCAGATCGCCAGCCTGCCGCACGGGCCGCTGGTCGGAATTCCGGGTGCGCCCTCGGAGTTCTCGCCAAAGAATCCACCCGCGTCATCGTGGCTGGTATGTGACACCGTAGCCACGTCGACCGGTGTCGGCTCCCCCGGGGGCGTGACGGTGACGGTTATCGATGGCACCCCCGACCTGACCGGCCACCGGCGGATCCTGAGCGGATCGGACGCCGTGGTGCTTAACTACGGCGGCAGCACGTGGGTCATCCGGGAGGGACGCCGGTCGAAAATCGATGCGACCGACCGGTCGGTGTTGTTGCCCTTGGGCTTGACACCGGAGCAGGTCAGCCAGGCGAAACCCATGAGCCATGCGCTATACGACGCCCTGCCAGTGGGACCTGAACTGTTGGTGCCAGAGGTACCCAACGCGGGTGCACCGGCAACCTTTCCGGGCGCGCCCGGCCCCGTTGGAACCATAATCGTTACACCGCAAATCAGTGGACCCCAACAGTATTCGCTGGTTCTGGTCGATGGAGTGCAAACGCTTCCGCCGTTGGTGGCCCAGATCCTGCAGAACGCGGGGCGCCCGGGCAACACCAAACCCGTCACCGTAGAACCTTCAGCGTTGGCGAAGATGCCGGTGGTCAACAGGCTGGATCTGTCGGCTTACCCGGACAACCCGTTGAACGTGCTCGACATCCGGGAGAATCCGTCGACCTGCTGGTGGTGGGAACGGACCGCCGGTGAAAACCGGGCCCGCGTCGAGGTGGTGTCCGGGCCGACCATTCCGGTTGAGCCGAAAGAGATGAAAAGGGTGGTGGAGCTGGTAAAGGCCGACATGTCTGGCCGGGAAGCCGACCAGGTTTATTTCGGCCCCAATTACGCGAACTTCGTAGCCGTCACCGGCAATAACCCGGCCGCCCAGACGGCGGAATCGCTGTGGTGGCTCACCAACGCCGGCGCCCGGTTCGGAGTGGAAGACACGAAGGAAGCGCGCGAGGCGTTGGGTTTGACGTTGCAGCCCAGTCTGGCGCCGTGGGTGGCGCTGCGGCTGCTACCACAGGGACCGACGCTGTCGCGAGCGGATGCGCTGGTCGAGCACGACACCCTACCGATGGACATGACCCCTGCAGAGTTGGTGGTACCGAAGTGAAACGTGGTTTTGCGCGTCCAACGCCGGAGAAGGCTCCGGTAATCAAGCCCGAAAACATCGTTCTACCAACACCGTTGAGCATCCCCCCGCCGGAGGGGAAGCCCTGGTGGATTGTCGTGGTTGGCGTCGTGGTGATCGGCCTGCTGGGCGGCATGGTGGCCATGACCTTCGCCAGCGGTTCACACGTGTTCGGGGGCGTCGGCTCGATCTTCCCGATCTTCATGATCGGCGGAATGATGATGATGATGTTCGGCGGCCGGTTCGGCGGTCAACAGCAAATGAGCCGGCCCAAATTGGACGCCATGCGCGCCCAGTTCATGCTGATGCTGGACATGCTGCGCGAGACGGCTCAGGAGTCCGCCGACAGCATGGACGCCAACTACCGGTGGTTTCACCCGGCGCCCACCACGCTGGCGGCCGCAGTGGGATCGTCGCGGATGTGGGAGCGTAAGCCCGACGGCAAGGACCTCAACTTCGGAGTAGTCCGAGTCGGTGTTGGAATGACGCGTCCCGAGGTGACCTGGGGTGAACCGCAGAACATGCCCACCGACATCGAGCTGGAGCCGGTGACGGGCAAAGCCCTGCAGGAATTTGGGCGCTATCAAAGCGTCGTCTACAACCTGCCCAAGATGGTTTCCCTGCTGGTTGAGCCCTGGTACGCGCTGGACGGGACGCGCGAGCAGGCACTGGGATTGATGCGGGCGATCATTTGCCAGCTGACGTTCTCCCACGGGCCTGACCATGTCCAGATGATCGTTGTCAGTTCCGATCTAGACGAATGGGACTGGGTGAAATGGCTTCCGCACTTCGGCGATTCCCGCCGCCACGACGCGGCGGGCAATGCGCGGATGGTCTACAGCTCGGTGCGTGAGTTCGCCGCGGAGCAAGCCGAATTGTTTGCCGGCCGTGGGTCTTTCACGCCCCGGCACGCCAGTTCGTCGGCGCAGACCCCGACACCCCACACCGTGATCATCGCCGACGTCGAGGATCCGCAATGGGAGTACGTGATCAGCGCCGAGGGCGTCGACGGGGTGACGTTCTTCGACCTGACTGGTTCTTCGATGTGGACAGATGTCCCGGAGCGGAGACTGCAGTTCGACGAGGTTGGCGTGATCGAAGCCTTGCCCCGCGACCGCGACACCTGGATGGTGATCGACGACAAGGCTTGGTTCTTCGCCCTTGCCGACCGACTCAGCATCGCCGAAGCGGAAGAGTTTGCCCAGAAGCTGGCGCAGTGGCGGCTCGCCGAGGCTTACGAAGAGATCGGCCAGCGGGTCGCTCACATTGGCGCCCGAGACATCTTGGCCTATTACGGGATTGACGATCCGTCGGACATCGACTTCGACGAGCTGTGGGGCAGGCGCACCGACACCATGGGCAGGTCGCGGCTGCGCGCACCCTTCGGTAACCGATCCGACAACGGCGAGCTGCTGTTCTTGGACATGAAGTCGCTCGACGAAGGCGGCGACGGCCCGCACGGGGTCATGTCGGGAACCACCGGTTCCGGTAAGTCGACACTGGTGCGGACCGTGATCGAATCGCTGATGCTGGGCCACCCTCCCGAGGAGCTGCAGTTCGTTCTGGCCGACCTCAAGGGTGGTTCGGCGGTCAAGCCGTTCGCCGGGGTTCCGCACGTGTCGCGGATCATCACCGACCTCGAAGAAGACCAGGCGCTGATGGAGCGCTTCCTGGACGCGCTGTGGGGCGAGATCGCGCGCCGCAAGGCGATATGCGACAGCGCGGGCGTCGACGACGCCAAGGAGTACAACTCGGTGCGGGCCAGGATGCGGGCACGCGGCCAGGACATGGCGCCGCTGCCGATGCTCGTGGTTGTCATCGATGAGTTCTACGAATGGTTCCGGATCATGCCGACGGCCGTCGATGTCCTCGACTCGATCGGCCGTCAGGGCCGTGCCTACTGGATCCACCTGATGATGGCCTCGCAGACCATTGAGAGCCGAGCCGAAAAGCTCATGGAAAACATGGGTTACCGCCTGGTGCTGAAGGCGCGTACCGCCGGCGCGGCGCAGGCGGCCGGTGTGCCAAACGCGGTGAACCTGCCGGCCCAGGCCGGTCTGGGCTACTTCCGTAAGAGCCTGGAGGACATCATCCGGTTCCAGGCCGAGTTCCTTTGGCGAGACTACTTCCGCGCCACCTCGATTGACGGCGAGGAACAGCCCGTGTTCGTGCACAGCATCGACTACGTGCGCCCGCAATTGTTCACCAACGACTTCACGCCGCTCGAAGTGAGTGTGGGCGGCCCGGAGGTCGAACCGGTGGCCACCTACACCAACGGTGAGGTGCACGAAGCGGAGGACGCTGAGCTTGACGAGGACGAGGAAGGGATCCGGACACCAAAAGTCGGAACGGTAATCATTGATCAGCTGCGCAAGATCAAGTTCGAGCCTTACCGGCTCTGGCAGCCGCCGCTCACCCGGCCCATCGCCATCGACGAGTTGGTCAACCGGTTCCTTGGCCGTCAGTGGCACAAGGATTACGGGACTGCCAGGGATCTGGTGTTCCCGATCGGGATTATTGACCGTCCGTTCAAGCATGACCAGCCGCCGTGGACGGTCGACACCTCCGGGCCTGGTGCCAACGTTCTCATTCTGGGCGCCGGCGGTTCGGGCAAGACGACTGCGCTGCAGACGCTGATCTGCTCGGCAGCATTGACCCACACGCCAGAGCAGGTCCAGTTCTACTGCCTGGCGTACAGCAGCACCGCATTGACTACGGTGGCCCAACTGCCCCACGTGGGTGAGGTGGCGGGTCCCACGGATCCGTACGGTGTCCGTCGGACGGTGGCCGAGCTGTTGGCGCTGGTGCGCGAGCGCAAACGCAGCTTCCTCGAATACGGCATCGCGTCGATGGAGATGTTCCGGCGCCGCAAGTTCGGCGGGGAGGCCGGCGCAGTGCCCAACGACGGGTTCGGCGACGTCTACCTGGTGATCGACAACTACCGGGCGCTGGCCGAGGAAAACGAGGTTTTGATCGAGCAGGTCAACCTGATCATCAACCAGGGCCCCTCGTTCGGCGTCCACGTGGTGGTCACCGCCGATCGTGAATCCGAGCTGCGGCCGCCGGTGCGTAGCGGCTTCGGTTCCCGCGTCGAGCTGCGCCTGGCCGCGGTCGAGGACGCCAAGCTGGTGCGTTCCAGGTTCGCCAAGGACGTTCCGGTCAAGCCGGGCCGCGGCATGGTCGCGGTCAACTATGTCCGGCTCGACAGCGACCCGCAGGCGGGTTTGCACACCCTGGTCGCCCGCCCGGCGCTGGCCAGCACGGCCGACAACGTCTTCGAATGCGACAGCGTGGTTGCCGCGGTCAGCCGGCTCACGAGCGCCCAGGCACCGCCGGTGCGTCGGCTGCCGGCCCGGTTCGGCGTGGAGCAAGTGCGCGAGCTGGCCGCGCGCGACACCCGTCAAAATGTTGGCGCGGGCGGAATCGCCTGGGCGATATCGGAATTGGATTTGCAGCCGGTCTACCTCAACTTCGCCGAGAACTCGCACTTGATGGTGACGGGCCGACGCGAATGTGGGCGTACCACGACGCTGGCCACCATCATGTCCGAAATCGGACGGTTGTATGCGCCGGGCGCCAGCAGTGCACCGCCGCCTCCGCCCGGGCGGCGCTCTGCTCAGGTATGGCTGGTCGATCCACGGCGTCAGCTGCTGACCACTCTGGGTTCGGACTATGTCGAGAAGTTCGCCTACAACCTCGACGGCGTCGTAGCGATGATGGGTGAGCTGTCCGCGGCCTTGGCCGGCCGTGAGCCGCCGCCCGGTTTGTCGGCCGAGGAGCTGTTGTCGCGGTCGTGGTGGAGCGGTCCGGAGATATTCTTGATCGTCGACGACATCCAGCAGCTGCCGCCCGGCTTCGATTCGCCACTGCACAAGGCGGTTCCGTTTGTGAACAGAGCCGCCGATGTGGGCTTGCATGTGATCGTCACCCGCACCTTCGGTGGCTGGTCATCAGCGGGCAGCGACCCGATGCTGCGGGCGCTGCATCAGGCGAATGCGCCGTTGCTGGTGATGGACGCCGATCCCGATGAGGGCTTCATCCGCGGCAAGATGAAGGGCGGTCCGCTGCCCCGCGGTCGTGGCCTGCTGATGGCGGAGGACACCGGTGTGTTCGTACAGGTGGCAGCCACCGAGGTGCGCCGATAATCCACCACCGGCAAGTGCGCGGCGCCGGGCTCAGCTCCACCGCAGGGGCAACGCCTTGAGCGCGAACGACTTTGACGGGAAACGGATCTCGGGGGTGTACCCCGGAGCCAGTTCGAACTCGGGGATTCGCTTCAGCCATTCGCCGACAACGAGGGTGAGCTCTAGGCGCGCCAGGTGAGAACCCAGGCATCGGTGCGGTCCGCCGCCAAACCCCCAGTGGCGGTGGACCTTGCCATCCATCACCAACTCGTCGGTGGATACCTCGTCGGTGCCGTCACGGTTAATCGCGGCCATGCATAACCGCACGGGTGACTCCGCGGGCAGGGTCATGCCTCCGACGTTGACCATCTGGGTGGTAATCCGGGGGGCCACCGGCGCCGACGGCTCGAGGCGCACGATCTCTTCGATGAAAACCCTGATCTGCTTGGGATCGTCTCGAAGCATGGCACGAAGCTGGGGTCGGCGCGCAAGTTCGAGCAGGCAGAAACCCACCGCGGCCGTCACCGTGTCCAGCCCCGCGAGGATCAAGAGGTGACTCAGGCCCAACACTTCGATCTCGCTCAGCGGATCCTCGCCAATAAGGACTTGCGACAAGACGTCCGGACCCGGGTTTTGCTTGCGTTCGGTGATCGCTTGTCCGAGGTATTCGAAGAGCTGTCGCGATGCCGCGATGTCCGCCTCGGTCGGGTAGGGCTTGTCGGACATGGCGATGACTGCGTCTTTCCAGCCAATCAGCCGGTCGCGATCCTCCAGTGGCAACCCGTAGAGAACCAGAAAGAGCTGAAACGGGAACAGATTCGCAAGATCTGCCATCGCCTCGCACTCACCTCGGACGGCGATGGCGTCGATCATGGCGGCCGTGTGTTCCAGCAGCGCCGGCCGCACTTTGGCCAACGCGGCCGGGCTGAAGTACGGCTGCAGGATCCTGCGGTAGCGAGTGTGCTCCGGCGGATCGAAGGCCAGAGGCACCACGGGCAACGGATTTCCCGGCGGCTGGAGCGCTTTCCTCGATGAGAAAGCCTTCGTATTGCGCAGCGCCGCAAGCACATCCTCGCGGCGCGTCAGGTAATACCAGCCGTTCATGAATACCACCGGCCCGGCATCGCGGAGGATCTTCCACCCGAGACCTCTGTCGGCAGTCATCGGCAAGGTCGAATACTCAAGGCGCGGTAGGTAAAACGAGCCTTGGCCGGCGTCTGGGGTGCTCATGGTCTTTCGCTTGTCCGTCCTGTTGTTTCGCGGTAGCCGACGCAGCCAAGGCTGACGGCACAGCCAATATCGCACGTGCCTGACCGGCTAATCTACGTCTGACCGATCCGGCGCGGGCTCGGAGCGGTCAGGAGGAAACCCGTGAAGGTTCGTCTGGAACAGTCGAGATGCGTAGGACACGCCCAGTGCTACGCGGTGGATCCCGACCTGTTCCCGATCGACGATTCCGGCTACTCGATCCTTACGGAGCGCGAAGTCCGGCCCGAGGACGAGCAGTTGACTAAAGACGGCGTGGCGGCCTGTCCGGAAATGGCGCTCATTCTCGAAGCCGAGTGACACAACGGCGGTCTGGCCGCGCGCACAGCGGGACTCATAGGAAGCACATATTCTATTTGCAGCCGACCGAACCCGCGTTTTCCGCCCTGTGCTCAGTGACCTGCGTCATATTTCCGCAGGTGGAGGTCGGCGCAGTCTGAATTATTAACGAATGTGCAGTTAACATCAGCTGAACACTCGTTAGTGGGGAATGAATAGTTGGCGTCCGCGGCGCGGGATGCCGGTTTCGCAATCTAATGTGTTTGATATGCAACGGTTCTGCAATGAAGCAACTGTTGATTGTCGGTGTTATCATGCGCGATTTCGTGCTGAGGGCGCGCGTCGGTGGTAATCGGACATCGCGGGGTGGTCACAGATGACCCCCGATGTCGGATCGACGATGGATGCCTGAACCCATCGGCGGGTCCGCCGAGAGCGGACCACCGTAGCAGACACTGCTGACTTACAAGACATCGCAGCGATCGACGAGTTCGTGCCCACGGCGCGGACCGCAGACGATACCAACGCCGTGCCCGCGGTCGCCAAGGCGATCCCGGTCGGCTGAGGAGGGATGGTTTTGGACTTCGGGGCAGTACCGCCGGAGATCAACTCGGGCCGCATGTACTCCGGCCCGGGATCGGGACCTATGCTCGCCGCCGCTACGGCCTGGGATGAGCTGGCCGCCGAATTGGCTTGGGCAGCCACTGGATACGGCTCAGTGATTTCCGAGCTCACCAGCTCGCCGTGGGTCGGTCCGGCATCAATGGCGATGGTGGGAGCGGCCGCACCGTACATTGCTTGGCTTAGCGGTGTCGCGACGCAGGCCGAAGAAGCGGCCTTACAGGCCAGGGCTGCCGCAGCGGCCTTTGAGGCGGCGTTTGTGATGACGGTGCCCCCACCGGTCATCACTGCCAACCGGGTGCTGTTGATGACGCTGATCGCGACCAATTTCTTCGGCCAGAACACGCCGGCGATCGCGGCCACCGAGGCGCAGTACGCCGAGATGTGGGCACAGGATGCGGCCGCCATGTACGCGTATGCGGCCTCCTCGGCAACCGCGTCACAGTTGACTCCGTTCACCGAACCCGCGAACACCACCGATCCTGCCGGGGTTGCCGCACAGGCGGCGGCGGTCGCCAAAGCCGCCGCCACTCCCGCAGCGACTTCCGCGCCGGCGTTATCGTCGGCGGATTCGTTGATCACCACTGCCGCGATACCTAATCTGCTGCAGCAGCTTTCGTCGTCGGCGTTGGCAAGTTGGCCCAATCCCAATGATTGGTGGATTGTGCAGTTCCTGGGTTCGCTTACCACCGCTAACCGGACCACGATCGTTCGTTTACTGGGCCAGTCGTATTTCATCACCGGAATCGCACAGTTCCTGGCGTCCATCGGGCAGCAGTTGACGTTCGGACCCGGGGGCACGACGGCCGGTTCGGGCGGCGCCTGGTACCCGACGCCCCAGTTTGCCGGCGTCGGACTAGAGGGTGGGCATGCATCGGCGAGCCTGGCTTCGGCCAACAAGCTCGGAGCTTTGTCGGTGCCACCGAGCTGGGTTAATTCGACCGCCGCGGCGGAACGCGCCGCCACTGCGACGATGAGCACCACCATCGTCAGTCATTCATCGCCAACCGGAACGGGGGGTCTGCTCAGGGGAATGCCGCTGGGCTCAGGCATTGGACGCCGTGGTGCCGCCGGCTTCAGTAACCGGTACGGGTTCCGCTACAGCGTTCTGACCCGGCCGCCTTCAGCCGGATAGCGGCGTGAACGTAGTGACAAGCCCAACGAGAGGCAGAAGCGAAAGTGTCTGGCAGATGAAGAATAGTTGTCCGGGAATGAATAGTTGGCAGCGATGGAGCGCTGCTGAATCCGTTCCAATTAGCGTCATTAGCAATCAAGTGCCCGACGGTCTTTTCGGCCCGAAGGTTGTTGAGGAGGAGATCACATGTCGTTTGTGACCACACAGCCAGAAGCGCTGGCCGCGGCGGCTGGCACGTTGCAGGGGATCGGCTCGGCGCTGAGTTCCCAGAATGCGGCTGCGGCGGCCCCTACGACGGGCGTGGTTCCGGCGGCGGCCGATGAGGTGTCCGCGCTGACCGCGGCCCAGTTCGCCGCCCATGCGCAGATGTATCAGGCCGTCAGCGCTCAGGCTCACGCAATTCACGAGATGTTTGTCAACACCTTGGGCATCAGCTCCGGCTCGTATGCGGCTACCGAGGCGGCCAATGCCGCCGCGGCCGGCTAAAAGGGGTTATTGCCATGGATTTTGGGGCGTTACCGCCAGAGATTAATTCCGGGCGAATGTATTCGGGCCCGGGGTCGTCGCCGATGGTTGCTGCCGCGGCGGCCTGGAATGGGGTGGCTACGGAGCTGGGTTCGGCGGCCCTCGGTTATGACAAAGTGATCACTCAGCTCAGCAGCGAAGAGTGGATGGGTCCAGCCTCGGCGGCGATGGCCGAGGCGGTCATGCCCTATGTGGCGTGGATGACCGCCGCGGCGGCACTGGCCGAACAGGCGGCCACGCAGGCCAGGGCGGCTGCAGCGGCCTATGAGGCGGCGTTTGCCGCGACGGTGCCTCCGCCGCTCATCGCGGCCAACCGCGCCCAATTGGCACAGGCGATCGCCACCAACGTGTTTGGGCAAAACACCTCGGCAATTGCGGCTCTCGAGGCGCAGTACGGGGAGATGTGGGCCCAAGACGCCTCGGCGATGTACAGCTATGCCGGTACCTCCGCCTCCGCCGCATCGGTCACGCCGTTTGCCGCGCCACCACAGATTGCCAACCCGGCCGCTCAGGCCACCCAGGGTGCTGCGGTCGCCGCGGCCACTGGCACTTCGGCCGGTTCGGCACAAGAGTCGCTGAAGCAAATACTTTCCGCGCTACCGTCGGCGCTGTCGGGCCTGGCCTCGCCTCTCGCTAATGCGGCCCCAGCCGCAGCGGCGGATCCGTTGTCGTGGCTGTGGCAAATCTTGTTTGGGACGACCACCTTCCCAACCTCAATTGCGGGGTTTCTGAATGCAATTCAGCCTTACGCGAGCTTCCTATACAACACCGAGGGTCTGCCTTACTTCAGCATCGGTATGGGCAACAACTTTGTTCAGTCGGCGAAGACGCTGGGGTTGATCGGCTCGGCGCCGGCTGCTGCGGCAGGGGCGGCCGGCAACGCCGCGAAGGGCCTACCCGGCCTCGGCGGGCTACTCGGCGGGGGTCCGGTGTCCGCCGGCCTGGGCAACGCCGCTTCGCTCGGCAAGCTGTCGGTGCCGCCGGTCTGGAGCGGACCGCTGCCCGGGGCATTGCACCCTGGTGCCGCTCCATTGCCGGTCAGCACCATCACCGCGGCCCCCGAAGCCGGGGCCGGAAACCTGTTGGGCGGCATGCCGCTGGCGGGTGCGGGTGCCGGCTCAGCCGGCGCGGGCCCGCGGTACGGATTCCGCCCCACGGTTATGGCCCGACCGCCGTTCGCCGGGTAACGCACGATCACACCGACCCCAACGACGAAACCGGGCCGCCAAGCTTGGACGGGCGCCCGGTTTTATCGTCCTGCGCGCCGCGTAACAAACGCCGAACGCCGTGAATTCGATCGCCACATGATTTTATTCATTGGACATAGTTTCTATTAGCAAGGCATAACTCCGGTGTGGTTCGGTCACGTGCTCGCGCTGAATCTCCTCGTGGGCCACCTCCGTGGCGCATTTGTGCAAGTCAGAGACGGACATTGGGCGTCGGCCGCTCGGTCATGCTTCGCAGCTGGGCCGTGTGCAGCACGCCGATGAGTCGGTAATTCGGCACCGGCCAATGTCGATGCACCGGAAGGCAGCACGCGACGGCTCGATCTAGCCTCCCAGAAAGCGACCTTCGTGAGGCCGCTGAACCTGAAACCGGGAGTGCGAAATGCCGTTCGTGACGACGTCGCTGGCGACGCCTGTGGGCAACTTGGCGAACCCGAAGGGACTGGTTCGCTGCGCGGGCGCAGTCGCCGACCCGGTTACCGCCGGCTGAACATCCGGCGGTCTACCGATAATGCTGACGGATTACGGGGCGCTGCCCCCAGAGGTGAACTCTGGTCGCTTGTATACAGGGCCGGGAGCCGCCTCGATGCTGGCCGCGGCGACGGCCTGGGACGAGCTGGCTTCGGATTTGGCCGTTGCAGCCACCGGCTACGGGTTAGTGCTGGCGGAGCTGACAAGTTCGGGCTGGATCGGTCCGGCGGCTGCGGCGATGACAACCGCGATCACACCATTTGTGACCTGGCTCGGCCGTACGGCTGCCCAAGCGGAGCACGCAGCTCGTCAGGCTTGGGCAGCGGCGGCGGCCTACGAAACCGCGTTTACGCTGACTGTCCCGCCGCCGGTGATCGCAGCCAACCGGGTGTTGTTGACGTCGTTGATCGCTACCAACTTCTTCGGTCAAAACACCCCGGCGATCGCGGTCGCCGAGGCCGCGTACGCCGAGATGTGGGCCCAAGACGCAGCTGCCATGTACGGCTATGCGACCTCGTCGGCAATTGCGTCGGAGTTGGCTCCATTCAGTGCGCCGGCGACGAGCACCAACCCGGCCGGATTGGCCGGGCAGGCCACGGCGGTCGCCGACGCCGCTGCCACGTCGGCCGGCAGCAACGGGGTGACCGACTCTGGGCTCTTGTCCGCTTCCGCAGTGCCGCAAGCACTGCTACAAGGCTGGTGGTCGTTGGCTTCGTTGTCCTCCATCTGGTCTTGGCTGCTGGCGCAGCTCAGCAACATCTCACCCGCTGAACGAACCGCGTTGGTCCGCCTGCTCGGCGGTCTGCCGTACCTCACGCTGGGGATGGGCCAAGCGATTGTGGCGATGACACAGACGCTGATCCCGGGCAGCCCTGCCGCTGGTGGGGGTGATGCCGGGTCGTCGGTTGCTGACTCGTGGGGACCAGCCTTTGGAGCGAGCCTGGCCCAACTAGCGGGCGCCGGGACCGGCAGGGCAGTCGCACCTGGCGTCGCGCGTCCCCTGGCGCACCCGCTGGATCCCAATCCGGTATCGGCAACTTTGGGCAACGCAAACTCGGTCGGGGCTTTGTCGACGCCGCCGCGGTGGACCAGCAGCATGACGGCAACGCACCCGACGGACACCGAGGCGGCGCTGACCAGCATCGCCACGCCCGGCAACGGCGGCGCAGTCAACGGCTTGCTGCGCGGCATGCGGCTGACCGGGGCCGGCCGGCATGCCGGTGATTCCTATGTGCACCGCTACGGGTTCCGCTACAGCGTTATGGCGCATCCGCCGTCGGCTGGGTGACGACGATGCACAGCAAATTCAGTGAAGAGGTCTAGCGCGATGGACTTTGGGGCATTACCGCCAGAGGTCAATTCGGGACGTATGTATGCGGGTCCGGGATCGACCCCCTTGGTGGCGGCGGCGTCGGCGTGGAATGGGCTGGCGGTCGAGTTGGACGCGGCGGCCACCGGCTACGACACGGTAATCACTGCACTCCGCGCCGACGAGTGGCTGGGCCCGGCATCGGCGCTGATGGCTGAAGCGGTTGTCCCATTTGTTGGGTGGCTCAACGCGGCGGCGGTCAAAGCCGAGGAGGTGGCTACGCAAGCGCGGGCGGCTGCGGCGGCTTTTGAGGTGGCATTTGCCACGGTGGTGCCGCCGCCGCTGATCGCGGCCAACCGCGCACAGCTGACACAGCTGATCGCGACGAACCTCTTTGGCCAAAACACCTCGGCTATTGCGGCTACCGAAGCCGAGTACGGCGAGATGTGGGCCCAAGACGCCGCCGCGATGTACCGATACGCCGGCTCCGCGGCTTCCGCGACGGCGGTCGCCCCCTTCACCGCGCCGCCGCAGACCACGAGCCCGGCCGCCTCCGCCCTGCAGGCCGGGGCCGTCAGCGAGGTTGCGGCGACCTCGACAGGCGCGGCGCAGTCAACCCTGTCCCAGCTGATCTCGGGAGTGCCCACGGTCCTCCAAGGCCTTACCTCGCCGCTCTCGTCGGCGCTGGCCTATGTCGCTTCGTCGGATTCACCCTGGTCGTGGCTGTGGCAGCTGCTGTTCGGCACGAGCACATTCCCGACGTCGATTTCAGCCCTGTTGACGGACTTGCAGCCCTACGCGAGTTTCCTCTACAACACCGAGGGTCTTCCTTACTTCAGCATCGGTATGGCCAACAACTTCGTGCAGTCGGCCAAGACGTTGGGGTTGCTTCCCACGGTAGCGACCGCTGCGGCAGCGGCCGCTGGCAATTCGGCCAAAGGCCTCCCCGGCTTGGGAGGGCTGCTGGGCGGCGGACAGGTCACGTCGGGTTTGGGTGATGCCGCCTCGCTTGGCCGGTTGTCGGTTCCGCCGTCGTGGGCGGCGGCCACCGGTCCGGGGCTAAGCCCCGGAGCTGCGCCGGTGCCGATCAGCACGGTCAACGCCGTCCCAGAGGCCGGGGGAGCCGGAAACCTGCTGGGCGGCATGCCCCTGGCCGGTGTTGGATCCGGGACGGGCGGTTCTGGTCCCCGATACGGATTCCGCCCAACGGTCATGGCCCGACCACCGTTTGCCGGATAGCCGCTCGGCGCACCTCAGGTAGCTGCGGACGGGGCTTTATGGCCGCGAGATTTTATCGACCGGACACCTCGCCAGCCCACAAAGTGTGTTGCTGAGCCTGCTGTCGTGGGCCGAAATCGGCGATCTGTGCACTCGCCCGGCGTGAACTGCTCCGAGAGAGCCACCAACCAGGTCAGACGCTGTTACTGTGTCGTTACAGCAGGTGAATTCGTCGTGCCGCTGGGTGAACAAATGCAAACAGGGGACATCGAAGGCGACCTGGTATGGCCTAGTCATCTACTCTCTTGCAGAGAGCGGTGCTGGGGATGATTCAAGAGAGGAAAACAGCATGTCGTTCGTGACCACACAGCCCGAAGCATTGGCGGCGGCAGCCGGAAACCTGCAGGGTATCGGCTCGGCGATGAATGCCCAAAACGCAGCCGCGGCAGCTCCGACCACCGGGGTAGTGCCAGCGGCGGCCGATGAGGTGTCGGCGCTAACCGCGGCTCAGTTCGCCGCGCACGCGCAGATGTATCAGGCAGTCAGTGCTCAGGCTGCGGCGATTCACGAGATGTTCGTTAACACCCTGGCAACCAGTTCCGGCTCGTACGCGGCCACCGAAGCCGCCAATGCAGCTGCTGCCGGCTGACCGGGCTGACCGTTCGGCGGCCGCTGAGAGACGGAAGGGGGTCATCCGTAGTTCGGGTCGGCGGTTGCGCGTGGCGTAGCCGAAGCCGGCCAGGTCCACAACAACAGATGATCTAAGCAGCAAATAAGCAAGTACTAAAGGAGACAATCAAGTGACCACGCGCTTTATGACTGACCCGCACGCAATGCGGGACATGGCGGGCCGTTTTGAGATGCACGCCCAGACCGTGGAAGACGAGGCCCGCCGGATGTGGGCGTCCTCGCAGAACATCTCTGGCGCTGGCTGGAGCGGTCTTGCCGAGGCGACCTCGTTGGACACCATGGGTCAGATGAACACGGCGTTCCGCAACATCGTCAACATGCTGCACGGGGTGCGCGACGGACTCGTTCGCGACGCGAACAACTACGAGCAGCAAGAGCAGGCCTCCCAGCAGATCCTCAGCAGCTAGCGACCAGAGCAACAGCTGCGTACGCTTCTTCACATTAGGAGAACACCAATATGACCATTAACTACCAGTTCGGGGATGTTGACGCCCACGGCGCCCTCATCCGCGCACAGGCCGCAAACCTGGAAGCCGAGCATCAGGCCATCGTTCGCGATGTGCTGGCTGCCGGCGACTTCTGGGGCGGCGCCGGTTCGGTGGCGTGCCAGGAGTTCATCACCCAATTGGGCCGCAACTTCCAGGTGATCTACGAGCAGGCCAACGCCCACGGCCAGAAGGTTCAGACAGCCGGCAGCAACATGGCGCAAACAGACAGCGCCGTCGGCTCCAGCTGGGCCTAATACCGAACTTCAGGCGCGGCAGCACACCACGAACCGGTGTGCTGCCGTGTCCTGCAGTCAACTGGCACGAGAATGACTGAGGACCACTGAGGCTAGGGATGGATCAACAAAGTACCCGCACCGATATCACCGTCAACGTCGACGGCTTCTGGATGCTTCAGGCGCTGCTGGACATCCGGCACGTCGCGCCCGAGTTGCGGTGCCGGCCGTACGTATCCACCGACAACAACGACTGGTTGAACGAGCACCCCGGGATGGCGGTCATGCGCGAGCAGGGCATCGTCGTCAACGACACCGTCAACGAGCAGGTGGCCGCTCGGATGAAGGTGCTCGCCGCACCTGACCTCGAGGTCGTCGCACTGCTGTCGCGGGGCAAGTTGCTCTACGGAGTCGTCGACGACGAGAACCAGCCGCCCGGTTCGCGCGACATTCCCGACAACGAGTTCCGGGTGGTGTTGGCGCGCCGTGGCCAGCACTGGGTGTCCGCGGTCCGGGTTGGCAACGACATCACCGTCGACGACGTCTCGGTTTCCGATAGCGCCTCGATCGCAGCGCTGGTGATTGACGGCTTGGAGTCGATCCACCATGCGGATCCGGCGGCGATCAATGCGGTCAACGTCCCGTTGGAGGAGATGCTGGAGGCAACGAAGTCGTGGCAGGAATCCGGCTTTAACGTCTTCTCCGGCGGAGACCTACGGCGAATGGGCATCAGCGCCTCCACGGTGGCCGCTCTGGGTCAGGCCTTGTCGGATCCCGCGGCCGAGGTCGCGGTGTACGCGCGGCAGTACCGCGACGACGCAAAGGGGCCCAGCGCCTCGGTGTTGTCCCTGAAGGACGGATCGGGTGGGCGCATCGCGCTGTATCAGCAGGCGCGGACCGCGGGGTCCGGCGAGGCGTGGCTCGCGATCTGCCCGGCTACCCCGCAGCTAGTGCAAGTGGGGGTAAAAACGGTTTTGGACACATTGCCATATGGCGAGTGGAAAACGCACAGCAGAGTTTAACAACGCCGTTACGAAACACGCAGTGCAACAACAGTTTTGAACATAGAGTGCGAGTTAGATGCGAACACGGGCATACTGCTCTAGAACCGGCTGCAATAACTGAAAAGCAAGGTCAACCGTAATTAATAGTCGCGAGGCGAGGCAAATGAAATCGGAGTCAGTCGAGCCGCAGCTCCCAGAGGGCTTTGACATCTTGGGCGCGTCGGTGCGTACACCGAAAGAGCCACACGTGCGGCCGAGAATGCGGCGAAATGCATTCGCCATAGCAGGGGGAGCAGGACGATGACTGCAGTAGCTGATGCGCCACAGGCCGATGTCGAGGGCATCTCGTCGCCACGAGCCGTTGTAGTCGGCATCATGGCCGGCGAGGGTGTCCAGGTCGGTGTGCTGCTGGACGCCAACGCTCCGGTTTCAGTGATGACCGAGCCACTGTTGAAGGTTGTCAACAGCCGACTCCGGGAACTCGGTGAGAACCCGCTGGAAGCCACTGGGCGCGGCCGATGGGCACTGTGTCTCGTCGACGGCACGCCGCTGCGCGCCACCCAGTCGCTGACTGAACAAGACGTCTACGACGGCGACCGACTGTGGATTCGGTTTATTGCCGACACCGAACACCGCTCGCAGGTCATCGAGCACATCTCCACCGCGGTGTCGTCCAACCTCAGCAAGCGATTCGCCGCGATCGACCCCGTCGTCGCTGTCCAGGTCGGTGCGGCGATGGTGGCGACCGGGGTGGTGCTGGCATCCGGCGTACTGGCCTGGTGGCGCTGGCACCACAACACATGGTTGACAACCATCTTCACCGCAGTGATCGGCGCGCTGGTGTTGGCAGTGGCCATGATGCTACTGATGCGCGCCAAGACAGACGCGGATCGGCGCGTCGCCGACATCATGCTGATGAGCGGGATCGTTCCGGTGACGGTAGCCGCCGCGGCCGCACCGCCCGGTCCCGTCGGGTCCCCGCAAGCTGTGCTCGGATTTGGGGTGCTTACCGTCGCCGCGGCGTTGGGGCTGCGGTTTACCGGTCGCCGACTGGGGATCTACACCGCAGTCATCACCATCAGCGCGCTGACAACGCTTGCGAGCCTGTCACGGATGGTCGCAGCGACCAGCGCGGTGACCCTGCTGTCCTGCGTGCTGCTGACCTGCGTGTTTTTCTACCATGCCGCGCCGGCGCTGTCCCGGCGCCTGGCCGGCATCCGGCTGCCGGTTTTCCCGTCCGCGACCAGCCGGTGGGTTTTCGAGGCCCGCCCCGATCTGCCGACCACTGTGGTGGTGTCGGACGGCGGTCCGCCGACTCTGGAAGGACCGGCGTCGGTGCGTGACGTGCTGCTGCAAGCGGAGCGCGCCCGCTCGTTCTTGAGCGGCTTGTTGGTGGGACTGGGCGTCCTGGTGATTGTGTGTACGACCGCGTTGTGCAATCCACACACCCACGAACGCTGGCTGCCGCTGATCCTGACTGGGTTCACCGCAGGTTTCCTGCTGCTGCGTGGCCGCTCCTATGTCGACCGTTGGCAGGCGATCACCCTGGCCTCGACCGCCGTGATCATCGTCGCCACGGTGTGCGTGCGGTACGCGGCCGGGCTGCACTCGCCGCTGTCCGTGTCGATCGCGGCAGCGATCCTGGTGCTGCTGCCGGCGGCGGGGATGACAGCCGCGGCGGTGGTGCCCAACACCATCTATAGCCCGCTGTTCCGCAAGTTCGTGGAATGGATTGAATATCTCTGCCTGATGCCGATCTTCCCGCTGGCATTGTGGTTGATGAATGTCTATGCGGCGATTAGGTACCGATAGCAGCAAGTCGTGGCGTGGTCGCGCGTTCACCGCGACCATCGCCGCGATTCTGCTTGCCTCGGGTGCGTTAGCCGGCCTTCCACCGGCGTATGCAATCTCGCCGCCGACGATCGATCCGGGCGCGCTGCCGCCTGACGGTCCACCCGGACCAGTGGCGCCGATGAAGCAAAACTCCTACTGCACCGAGGTTGGGGTGATACCGGGCACGGACTTCCGGTTGCAGCCGAAATACATGGACATGCTGAACCTGCCTGAGGCATGGCAATTCGGACGTGGTGAAGGGGTGAAGGTCGCCGTTATCGATACCGGTGTGACGCCGCATCCCCGGCTGCCGCGCCTGATCCCAGGTGGCGACTACGTAATGGCTGGCGGTGACGGGTTGTCTGACTGCGACGCCCACGGAACCATCGTGGCGTCGATGATCGCTGCGGCTCCGGCGAACGGGGCCGTGCCGCTCCCGGCGGTGCCGCGTCGGCCGGTAACAGTTCCCACCACGGAGAAGCCGCCACCACCACAGACGGTGACGCTGTCGCCGGTCCCCGGCCCGACGGTGACCGTGATTCCGGCTCCGCCGCCGTCGCCGGAGGAAGGGGCCCCACCGGGGCCACCGCCAGGACCTGGTCAGGCGCCGGCTGCGAACCACAGCGGCGGCACCGTGACCGTTCCCGGCTATTCGGGTGGCGGGCACGTGATTTCCGTCGACAATCCGCACCCGCTGGCACCGCACCCGCTCGCTCCGTCGACCACCTCGGCACCCGCACCGCCACCGCCACCGCCGCCCGGCGCGTCCGCGGCACCGGCCCCGGACGCCTTCAGTGGGATCGCGCCGGACGTTGAGGTGATCTCAATTCGCCAGTCAAGCCAGGCCTTTGGCCTCAAGGACGCGTACACCGGGGACGAAGATCCGCAGACGGCGGCAAAGATCGACGGCGTCCAGACGATGGCGCGAGCGATCGTGCACGCGGCCAACATGGGAGCTTCGGTGATCAACATCTCCGACGTGACATGCATGAGCGCGCGCAACATCATCGACCAGCGTGTCCTGGGCGCCGCCGTTCATTACGCGGCGGTCGACAAGAACGCCCTCATCGTGGCCGCGGCCGGCGACAGCAGCAAGAAGGACTGCAAGCAGAACCCGATCTTTGACCCGTTGCAGCCCGACGATCCTCGCAATTGGAACGCTGTCACCACGGTGGTGACACCCTCCTGGTTCAGCGACTATGTGCTGACCGTCGGCGCAGTCGACTCCACTGGGCAGCCGATGAGTCAAATGAGCATCGCCGGACCATGGGTATCGATCTCCGCACCCGGAACCGACATCGTCGGACTCTCACCCCGCGACGACGGTCTGATCAATGCGGTTGACGGTCCGGACAACACGTTGTTGGTTCCGGCGGGCACCAGCTTCTCGGCTGCGATCGTGTCCGGTGTGGCCGCGCTCGTGCGCGCCAAGTTCCCCGAGTTATCCGCGTACCAGGTGATGAATCGGTTGCTGCACACGGCCAGGGCGCCCGCTCGCGGCGTCGACAACCAGGTCGGCTACGGTTTGGTTGACCCGGTGCCGGCACTGACCTGGGATGTGCCCGAAGGCCCCGCCAGGCCGCCGAAGCAGCTATCAGCACCACTGGTACTGCCAAAGCCGCCCGCTGATCGCAACATGGTGCCAGTGTGGGTGGCAGCCGGGGGATTGACCGGTGCACTACTGATAGGCGGCGCGGTGTTTGGTACGGCGACATTAATGCGGCGATCAAGGAAGCAGCGATGAAGGCTCAGCGCAGGTTTGGGTTGTCGTTGTCGTGGCCGCGGGTGACGGCGGTTTTTTTGGTCGACGTCCTGATCTTGGTGGCCGCCAGCCATTGCCCGCAATCATGGCAGGGCGACGAGCATGTGGCGTGGTGGGTCGGCGTGGCCATCGCGGCATTGGTGACGCTGCTGTCGGTGGTCACCTATCGCGGGATCACGGTGACGTCGGGTGTCGCGGCGTGGCTGTGGGATTGGTCGGCTGACCAGGGTACGGCGCTGGGGGCCGGCTGCACGCCGGCGATGGACCATCAGCGTCGCTTCGGGCGTGACACCGTGGGTGTGCGTGAGTATCGGGGCCAGTTGGTCACCGTGATCGCTGTCGACGACGGTGAGGGTGATCCGTCGGGTCGCCACCGTCACCGGACTGGTTTTGCGACGGGGGGGGCAGCCGTTTTGCCGGTGGCCGCAGTCGCTGAGACGTTGCGCCAGTTCGACATTCAGCTTGATGGCATCGACATTGTGTCGGTGCAGGCCCGCGGCGCAGCGGCGGCGGCCAAGGCCTCGGCTTCGCTGGAAGAGTGGGGGCCTGAGGAGTGGGATGTGGTGGGTGACCAGCCCGCCGCCGATCGGCGCAGCACCTGGTTGGTGTTGCGGATGAATCCGCAACGCAATGTGGCTGCGGTGGTGTGCCGTGATTCGTTGGCGTCGACGTTGGTCGCGGCCACCGAGCGGTTGGCCCAGGATCTGGATGGGCAAAGTTGTGCAGCCCGGCCGTTGACTGCGGATGAGCTGGCCGAGATGGATAACGCGGTGCTAGCCGATTTGGAGCCGACATGGAGCCGCCCGGGTTGGCGGCATCTTAAGCATTTCAATGGATACGTGACGAGTTTTTGGGTGACGCCAGCCGATATCAGCTCGGAGACGTTAGAGCAGTTGCGCTTGCGCGACACCCCGGAAGTGGGAGCGACCGTGCTTACGGTGCGGTTGACCACGCGGGTGGAGGGGCCTGCGGTGTCGGCGTGGGTGCGCTATCACAGTGAGGCCCGTTTGCCGAGGGAACTCTCAGTAGGGCTCAACCGGCTCATTGGCCGACAGTTGGCAGCGGTGCGCGCCAGCCTGCCTGCTCCTACGCCCCGGCCCCAATTGGTCGTACCTAGCCGCAGGCTTGGAGAGCATGACGAACTCGAGCTCCCAGTCGGCCACGAGCCAGAGCACGCAACAAGCTTGTCCACAGGGCAATGACCCGCGCGCAGTCAGCCGCCGAAGACGCCCGTAACGCACTGGTCGCCGGTCTGCTGGCATCGGGAATCTCTGTCAACGGCCTGCAGCCTAGCCACAATCCGCAGGTGGCCTCGCAGATGTTCACCACCGCTACCACCCTGGATCCAGCGATGTGCGATGCCTGGCTGGCGCGGGTGCTGGCCGGCGACCAGAGCATCGAGGTGCTAGCTGGTGCATGGGCGGCGGTCCGGACCTTCGGTTGGGAGACGCGCCGCCTTGGCGTCACGGATCTGCAGTTTCGCCCGGAGGTCTCCGACGGATTGTTTCTGCGGCTGGCTGTGACCAGCGTGGACTCGCTTGCCTGCGCGTACGCCGCGGTCCTCGCCGAGGCTAAGCGTTACCAGCAGGCGGCGGAACTGCTGGATTCCACCGATCCCAAGCATCCGTTCGATGTTGAGCTGGTGAGCTATGTGCGGGGTGTGTTGTACTTCCGCACCAAACGCTGGCCGGATGTGCTCGCGCAATTCCCCGAGGCAACGCCGTGGCGGCACCCCGAGCTGAAAGCCGCGGGCGCGGCAATGGCCACGACGGCACTGGCGTCACTCGGGGTCTTCGAGGAGGCATACCGTCGTGCTCAGGAAGCCATCGAAGGGGACCGGGTACCCGGCGCGGCGAACATCGCTTTGTACACCCAGGGCATGTGCCTGCGGCACGTCGGCCGTGAGGAGGAAGGGGTAGAACTGCTGCGCCGCGTGTATTCGCGCGATGCGAAGTTCACCCCCGCCCGTGAGGCGCTGGACAATCCCAACTATCGGCTGGTTCTGACCGACCCGGAAACGATCGAGGCGCGGACAGATCCCTGGGATCCGGACAGTGCGCCAACCCGCGCACAGACGGAGGCTGCTCGCCATGCCGAGATGGCCGCGAAGTACTTGGCCGAAGGCGACGCCGAGCTGAACGCGATGCTCGGTATGGAACGAGCCAAGCGGGAAATCAAGCTCATCAAGTCCACAACCAAGGTGAACTTGGCGCGAGCCAAGATGGGCCTTCCGGTCCCGGTGACTTCGCGCCACACGTTGTTGTTGGGGCCCCCGGGAACCGGCAAGACGTCGGTAGCACGGGCCTTCACAAAGCAGCTGTGCGGGTTGACCGTACTACGCAAACCGCTGGTGGTGGAGACCAGCCGCACCAAGCTGTTGGGCCGGTATATGGCCGATGCGGAGAAGAACACCGAGGAGATGCTCGAGGGCGCGCTGGGCGGAGCGGTCTTCTTCGACGAGATGCACACGCTGCACGAGAAGGGCTACTCGCAGGGGGACCCCTACGGCAACGCGATTATCAATACGCTCCTGTTGTACATGGAGAACCATCGCGACGAGCTGGTGGTGTTCGGAGCGGGATACGCCAAGGCCATGGAAAAAATGCTCGAGGTGAATCAGGGTCTGCGGCGCCGCTTTTCGACGGTCATCGAGTTCTTCAGCTACACCCCGGACGAGTTGATCGCGCTGACGCGTCTGATGGGTCAGGAGAACCAGGACGTTATCACCGAGGAAGTGGCCCAGGTGTTGTTGCCGTCCTACACGAAGTTCTACCTCGACGAGACCTACTCCGAAGACGGGGATCTGATTCGCGGTATCGATGTGCTTGGGAATGCCGGTTTCGTGCGCAATGTGGTGGAGAAGGCACGCGACCACCGCAGTTTCCGGCTCGATGACGAAATTCTCGACGAAGTGCTGGCTAGCGATCTCACCGAGTTCAGCGACGTCCAATTGCGCCGATTCAAAGAGTTGACTGCCGAGGACCTCGCCGAGGGGCTCCGCGCTGCAGTGGCGGAGAAAAAGACAACCTAAACAGTTCTCATCTAGCCTCGGCCAGCTAACCCCGGCCGCCCGCAGTCCCGATCCATTCCGTTGAATGTGCCGGATATTTACGACCGTCGCGTTTTTTGCTCATCGCACCTGCGGGAGTCGCGTTTGCGTGCATCGGGCGCGATAGCACCAGGGCAGCGGATGCTGGCCCGGCAGTGAAGTTTCTGCACGGAAATCGGCTCTGAAATATGCATTGACGGCCACCGCCGAAAGCGCCCAGCGGGCCGGCGCGACACGCCAAGTGTATGGGTTGTGTCTAACTCGCTTCGGGCCGCGCCACAGCCGGATACGCTGTTTGATGCCGAAGCTCAGACGAGCGGGATGCCGTGTCTGGCAAATATTGCCGGTCGACGCTATCCCAATTTGCGCAACACGGCGGCACTCCCGGGTGACCGAATCGTGACGGGAGGTGGGGCGGAACCGATCCAATTGACAGTGGTTCGACGAAGTTGATGATCGTTTCATTCCGATCCGGTCACGGCGATTTTGCGCCGTCTGAATCAATTGGCGCCGAGTACCCGAAACACGCTGCGCAGTAATTGCGTAGAGGTGCTATCGGCAACACCCCGACACCACCACAGCGGCCGAGGCTAGAAGTCCGGATCGGATTATCCCGACGAGGAGACGTCCATGCTATCTGGGCCCGCCGCAACACAATTCGCGCTGCACGCCCCAATCTATCAAGGTCCGGGCCGCAAAGCGGCGATCCTTCATGAACTGTTCATGGCCAACCTGGCCAATGCAGTCATTGCCGATTAAAGGAGGTGTGGCAATGGATTTCGGAGCGTTACCACCGGAAGTCAACTCTTTGCGCATGTATTCGGGGCCAGGAACGGCCCCGATGCTGGCTGCTGTGACGGCCTGGGACAGCCTCGCCGCAGAGCTGCGTTCGACGGCGGACGCGTACGAGACGGTGATCTCGACGCTGACCGGCGACGAATGGCTGGGGCCGGCGTCGGCATCGATGGTGGCTGCAGTCACCCCATATCTGGCGTGGATGACCATCACCGGGATGCAGGCCGAGCAGACTGCCCGTCAGGCCGCTGCGGCGGCGGGCGCATTCGAGTCCGCGTTCGCGATGACGGTTCCGCCGCCTGTGGTGGCGGCTAACCGAGCTCAATTGGCGGCGCTGGTCGCGACCAACTTGCTTGGTCAGAACACGCCCGCGATCGCCGCGACCGAGGCTGCCTACGGCGAGATGTGGGCCCAGGACGCGGCCGCGATGTATGGCTATGCGACGGGCTCTGCCGCGGCCGCGACGCTGACACCGTTCACCGAGCCGACGCAGACAACCAACCCGAGCGGACAGGCCGACCAGGCCGAAGCGGTCACCCAAGCCGCCGCCAGTGCCGGGGCCAGCCTCACGCAATCGGAGTTGCCGCAACTGATGTCCGCGGTGCCAGAAAGTCTGCAAGGACTCGCATCACCAGCGGCGGCGTCGCCACTCGATGCCATTCCCGGGTCGGGATTGCTCGCCGAAATCCTGAATTTCCTGGATGGAGCCGATGGGAATCCTTATGGGACCTTCTTGAACTCCAACCTGGCCAACGGATTCGTCTCGGCCGGGTACGTCAGCCCCGCACTCGTCGGCCCGGCCGTCTGGGCTGCTATGGCAGACATCAACGCTGTAGCACTCGGCGCACAAGAAGGGGTCGCGGTACCACCTATGGGCTCCGGCGAAGGAAATCCGGGGTGGATACCCGCAGACTCGCCGGCCAGCCCGATGGGCGTGCCACCGTTGGGCGAGGTGACCCCGGCCTCGTGGCATACGGGAGGGGTGTCGGTCGGCACCAACAAGGCTGCGTTGATCGGGCGATTGTCTGTCCCACAAAGCTGGACGGCGGCGACCGCGGTGGCGAACCACGCCGGAGCTGCGGCAGCAGGTGGCGGCTGGACCAGCACCGCCGTCCCGGAAGCGGCGGCCGGCATGCCCGGTGTGCCCGGCATGCCCGCCGCAGGGATTTACGGGCACGGCTTCGGTAGTGCCCCGCGGTACGGATTCCGGCCCACCGTCATGGGACGCCCACCAGCCGCTGGATAGCGCAAGGGCCTTCGTGACTTTGGCGGTCGGTGCTGGCACGTATGCGGTCACCGAAGCCAACAACGCGCCGAGCGATCGGTTAAAGGTCGGCTAAAAGGAGGTGCAGGCAATGGATTTCGGGGCGCTCCCGCCTGAAGTCAACTCCCTGCGCATGTATTCCGGGCCAGGATCGGCGCCAATGTTGGCTGCCGTGACGGCCTGGGATGGCCTTGCCGCCGAAATGCATTTGACCGCAACGGCATACGAGTCGGTGATCTCGGCGTTGGTCAGTGAAGGTTGGCTGGGGCCGGCGTCGGCAGCAATGGCCGCCGCGGTCGCCCCATATGTCACATGGATGAGCGCCACGGGCCTGCGGGCCGCGCAGACAGCAAGTCAGGCCGCGGCGGCCGCGGTGGCCTTTGAGACCGCGTACGCCATGACTGTGCCCCCGGCTGTGGTTGCGGCGAACCGTGCGCGATTGCTGGCGCTGGTGGCGACCAATTTTCTGGGTATAAACACGCCCGCGATCGCGGCTACCGAGGCCGAATACGCCGAAATGTGGGCCCAGGATGCGTCGGCGATGTACGCATATGCCGCTAGTTCCGCCGAGGCCGCAGCGCTGACACCATTTTCCGAACCGGCGCAGACCACCAATCCGTCCGGGCCGGCCGGCCAGGCCGCGGCGGTCTCCCAAGCGGCCGGTTCAGTGGTTGGCAGCCTTACCCAAACGGAGTTGCCCCAACTCATGTCCGCGGTGCCGGCGAGCTTACAAGAATTCGCATCACCTGCGGCAGCGTCCCCATTCGATGCCATAACCCAGTCGGGACTGCTTGCCGACATCCTGAATTTCCTGGATGGCGCCGATGGGAACCCTTACGGGATCTTCCTGAACTCCGCGCTGTCCAACGGGTGGCTGTCAGCTGGATATACGGCTCCCGCAACGGTCATGCCCGCAATCACGAGTGCGCTGGCCGATGTCAATGCGGTGGCTCTCGGCGATACGGAGCAGGTCTCCTTACCGCCCATGGGCTCCGGTTCCGGCAACCCCACGTGGACCGGGGCGACGGGCACTCAGCCGGGATTGGGGGGAGTTGCGGCCGGCACGAACCAGGCGGCCCTGGTGGGGCGACTGTCTGTTCCACCGAGCTGGACCGCGGCCGCCGAGGTGGCAAATCCCGCCGGTGCCGCAGTCTCGGCAACCGGTTCGACCAGCACCGCTGCTGTGCCTGAGACTGCGGGCGTGCCCGGTGTGCCCGGCATGCCGGCTGGTTACGCGCGTAGTTTTGGCAATGGTCCCCGATACGGATTCCGGCTGACGATCATGCCGCGTCCGCCCGCCGGCGGCTGATCGGGACTGCCGGCCGCCCGACGGCTCCGAGCGCGTCGAGTTGACTCCCATCGCTCCGAGTGCCACGATAGGCCCGGTATGCACCTCGCTAGGTGAGGCGTCTGCACGGATATAGGCCACTGACCTCGAACGTCGAAAGACGCCCAGGGTCAGGACAGCTCTTCCCGGCTTAAGGGTTGAGCCCAAGTGGCTTCTGGCTTTTGACCAGCCAGATACGCCGTGTGGTGCCAAAGCTCTGACGAGAGGGGTGCCCGCCCGATCGCTTTGCGATGGGCCCTCATCCCTGTGTGCGCGGTGCCCGGCATCCCCGTGTGCCCCGGCCCTGAGGAGGTGAGAGCGGAATGAGTCCCGGCGATAGTCCGTATCCGAGATCGACGACCATTTCGTTCCGATCCGACCCCGGTGCCGTTTTCGCGATCTGAACCGCGTTACAGCACTTCACTTTCCTGATCTCGCGTTTCGCCATGCGAAACGTGAGCGGGCTGCGCGGAAATGGCGCCGGTCCGGGTTGGGTCATTCCCGTGAGGATCATGGCCGATGTCATTTGTCACCGCCAATCCGGAGGTTAGCGCAAGTGCCACGGCAGTCCATTTCAGCCAGCTAGGAAGAAGGGGGCAACAATGACCGCCGCCCTGGACTTTGCGGCATTGCCGCCCGAAATCAACTCCACCCGCATGTACTTGGGAGCGGGCTCGGGGCCCATGCTGGCCGCCGCCTCAGCCTGGAGCGGGTTGGCCGCAGAATTGCGCGCCACCGCGTTGTCTTACGGCTCGGTGCTCGCCGCACTAACCAGCGAGGAATGGTACGGCCCAGCGTCAGCAGCCATGGCGGCCGCCGCGGCCCCCTACGTAGAGTGGATGACCAGCGTCGCCGTCCAGGCCGAGCAGACCGCCGCACAAGCCGAGGCCGCCGCGGCTGCTTACGAAGCCGCGTTCGCCGCAACCGTGCCACCAACGATGGTCGCGGCCAACCGGGCTCAACTGATGACGCTGATCGCCACCAATATCCTCGGTCAAAACACGCCGGCGATCGCGGCCACCGAGGCGCAGTATGCCGAAATGTGGGCCCAAGACGCGATGGCAATGTACGGCTACGCCGGTTCCTCGGCGGCGGCGACGGAGTTGAGCCCGTTCGTCGAGCCTCACCAGACAACCAACCCCAGCGGGCTGGCCGCCCAGGCCGCTGCCGTTACCCAAACCGCCGGCAACTCGGCCGCCAGCCAGCAGAGCGCGCTGTCACAGCTGATCTCCGCGATGCCCAGCGCATTACAAACGCTTACCGGCTCCAACAACACATCCTGGTGGAGAGAAATCCTGAACCTGCTGACTGGGAACGGGCCGCCCTGGTGGAACAACTTCTGGAACACGTGGGGACCCAACGCCAACCTTTGGAACACCATCACTTCGACGGGGTTCTTCACCCCGGGTGCCACCGTCGGAACCCTTTCGAGCTTGCTAGGCGCGGGCGCTATGGGAGATGTGGCGGGGGACATGGCCGCGGCGGCAGCACCTGCGGCGTCCAACGCGGTAGCAGGTGCTGTCGGATCCCCCGGCGGGCTTGGTGGCATGATTTCCGCCGGTGCGGGCAACGCAGGGATCATCGGCAAGCTATCGGTGCCGCCAAGCTGGACCGGCGCCGCGCCGGTCGGCCCCCTTGGCTCAGCGTTGGGGGGCACTCCAATGGTCGCGCCGCCGCCGGCGATGGCAGCCGGCATGCCCGGAATGCCTTTGGGCAGTATGACCGGTCAACCGTTTGGCCGCGCTGTGCCCCAGTACGGTTTCCGGCCCACCTTCGTGGCACGCCCACCGGCCGCCGGATAACGGGCGGGGCCGCAAGGACTGCGTCCATCCAGGCACTGTCCAGCAACTAGACAGTTAGATGGCAGCTGTACTGGCATACGTTTCCCGACGTGTTGCGTACGCTTTCGCATAATCGGGAGAACACGTTACGACGTTCAGCAATCGATTCGGTGCTTCGACCATCAGGTCGCCGCTCGCGAGTGCTGACGCAGCCATCTGTGGGGTCGGTTGTAGATGATTTACGGGCATGCCAGGGCACACGTGGCTGACCATAAGCCGATTGCAATGACAATACCGCTGGATATCCTTGGCCAATATCGTCCGCCCGCTCCGAAGCCCTACCGCGGCGACGCAGCAGTGGCACATATTATTAAGCCTCCGAGCATTTTTAAATGGCGAAAAAAGGGGGTCGCAATAATACGCGATTGACGGAGTGAAATGCCTTTCTTTCGCACATCTCAAAATGCGAGTGGAGGCAATGAGCTGTAGACACTTGAATCGACCTTTGCCCGATTGCGGGAGGGCCACTGATCATCGTTGTGACCACGGTGTATAGCGTGCCAAGGCGATAGCTGCACGCCCGTCTCACAAGTGGTCAACGAACGGTGACACCGACTGTTTACATTTCGCTTACGTGAGCGGAACGCTATGCAAATAATTTCTCCGCAACATGTTTGTAGCGTAGGTCAGAAGCCTAAAAAGGGGGAGGAAATGCTTACCGCAACAGATCTTTCGAACCCGGAGCGTGCGGTTTGTCGTCACTAAAACATTGTGAAATCACTCACAGCACATTATTTGTGTATCTGTTGAGTTTCATAAGAGCCACATCGATTTGTATGCAGAACCAGGGGGCCGTGATTACCATGGCGGCCGTATAGGGGACCGGAGGTAACACATATGGACTTCGGGGCGCTCCCGCCGGAAATCAACTCCGGGCGGATGTATGTAGGGGCGGGGTCCGGACCGATGTTGGCTGCAGCTGCGGCGTGGGATGAGTTGGCCATGCACTTACAGGCCACGGCCGCCTCATATGGTTCCACGATTGAGGGCCTGACCATCGGCCCGTGGACGGGTCCCTCCTCGATCACGATGGCGGCTGCGGCCGCTCCGTATGTGGCGTGGATAACCGCCACGGGGGCTCAGGCTGAACAGGCGGCCACGCAGGCCAAGATCGCCGCCGCGGCGTATGAGACGGCGTTTGCCGCGACGGTGCCCCCACCGCTGATTGCCGCAAACCGGGCGTTGTTGATGACGCTGATCGCCACCAACATATTTGGACAGAACACCCCGGCAATCGCGGCTACCGAAGCCGAGTACGCCGAAATGTGGGCGCAGGACGCCGCCGCGATGTACGCCTACGCCGCTTCGTCTGCGACCGCGTCGGAGTTGACGCCGTTCACCGAGCCACCGCAAACCACCAATCCGTCGGCGGCGGCCACGCAAGGGGCCGCGGTGGCCCAATCCGCCGGGACCGCTACCGGCTCAGAGCTGACGACGCAGCTATCCCAGTTGATCTCTGCGGTGCCGAACACGCTGCAAAGCCTGGCGACAACCACGGCGTCACCGGCCGCGGCCACCGGATTGCCAGGGATAACCCTGCCACCGTGGCTCGCGACCGACATCGCGAACTGGAACACAATCATGTCGGCCCTCACCGGGCCGTACTCGCTGCAGGGGCTGACCTCCATACCCGGCGGCCCGTTCCTGTCGTTCGGTCAGATATACGCCTACGCCCAAAACGCGCAAGGGCTGCAGGCCTTCTACGCCCCTGCGAAACCCATCACCGGGACATTGGCACCTATCGCTGGCCAAGGGTTCAACTTGATGTCCGCTGCGGAAGGTGGGGCGCCGCCAGTATCGGGGGCTATGGGCCGCGCGGCCCTGGTGGGAAGTATGTCGGTGCCCGAGGGCTGGACCACAGCCGCACCGGCGATGAGAACGCTCGCCTCGGTGCTACCCGCCAACTTGGCAGCCGCTCCGGCTGCTTCCCTGGCCGGCGGCGAGGCCGGCGTGTTTGGCCAGATGGCCCTGTCGAGCCTGGCGGGACGTGCCATGGGCGCCACCGCGTTCGGCTCCGGAGGTGGTGGTGCGGCTGGTTCACTCGGCGGCGTCGTCGCCGAGGCGGACCCAGCCGCCGCCACCATCATCGTGATCCCGGCGGTCGAGGACTGACCCGGACGGGTACGACCAGGTAAGGGGCAAAGACATGTTTTACGCAGCACTACCGCCGGAGATCAACTCGGGCAGGATGTACACCGGGCCGGGCTCGGGGCCGTTGCTGGCCGCTGCGGCCGCCTGGGACACGCTTGCCGCAGAACTACAGTCCACCGTGGCCCTCTACTCGTCGGCGATCTCGAGTCTGACTAGCGGGCCGTGGGTAGGTCCATCATCGGCAGCCATGGCGGCCGCAGTCGCGCCATATGTGACGTGGCTCAACGCAACCGCGGCGCAGGCAAAGGAAGCAGCGACCCAGGCGACCGCGGCGGCAAGCGCCTACGAGACAGCGTTCGCCGCGCACGTGCCGCCGCCAGTGATCGCGGCGAATCGCAGCCAACTCGCAACACTGATCGCTACCAACCTTTTTGGGCAGAACACGTCGGCAATCGCGGCCACCGAGGCCCAATACGCGGAATTTTGGGCCCAAGACGCCACCGCGATGAACAGCTATGCCGCCTCGTCGGCGACCGCCACCCAAGTGACGGCGTTCACGGAGCCACCCCAGATCACCAATGCGAGCGGTCCGACCAGCCAGGCGGCCGCGGTAGCGCAAGCCGCGGGCGGTGCAGCCGCCATCGATACGCTCCTGGCATCAGGCCCGATATCGGAACTCCTGCAATTGGGCGCGGACCTCGCGACGGCTTACAACACCGCGGTTCCCCAGCTCATCGACGCCCTGCTTGGGCCGGGCACGGCAGCGACATATAGCAGCCTTTACACGGCCATCAAAGTTCCTCTCGGCTTTACCACGCAGTTCAATGACATCGGGCTAATCATCAACTTCCCCGCTTCGCAGTTTCTCAAGTTCGCGACCAAGCCGGCTGCGCTTGGCGAACTGCCGAAAGATGCGTTGGGAGGCGGTCTTGGACTTGGGGCGCCGCACTTTGGCCGGGGCACGCTGTTCGGCGCGATAACGCCAGATGTAGGCGCGGATTTCGGACGTGGCACCTTGGTTGGAAAGTTGACGGTTCCGCCGAGCTGGGCTACGGCGACCCCGGATATCAGGATGGTCGCTGCCGCGCTTTCGGCCGCCGGACCGGAGGCCGTGCCCGCGGCCGCGCTCAGCGAGGGCAGCGTGCTCAGTTCGATGGCCGCGGCCGGAATGCTCGGCAGCGCCTTAGGCGCAGGGGCTCCCAGCGCTTTCGCCGGCACTGGCATCCGAGGTCGTCTCACACCCATCAAAGACCTCAAAGACAAACAGTCGCCCGAGAAGCTCAAACGTCTGGTCGCACAAATCTCGGAAAAGCCCGAGAGCGTGCAGCACCACAATGTCGATCAAGAAGGTCTTGACAGCCTGCTCGAGCAACTGTCGAAGAAACCGGGCATCCACGCGGTCCACCTAAAGAAAGGCGACAAGTCTAAAGTCCTTCCTTCGGATGCGCACTTGGGCTAGCTGTTTGCCGTATTGCCTTGGGACCAAAGAACTTTGGCGCACTATACGAATTCTGCAAGAATTGCCACCACATGGGAGAATGGTGAGATTATGAGACGGCTGCTAGCGCTTCTCGGCGTCCTTGCCATGATCGGCCTGGCCGCGCCCGCGTACGGCGACCCCGATGACAGCGGTGGCGGTGACGACGCGGGCTTCCTCGCTGCCCTGCGACAAGCCGGAATCACCTACGGCAACCCCGCTCAGGCCATTGGGTCCGCCAAGGCGGTGTGCGGATGCTTGGATAACGGCGAATCGGGTTTGGAGCTAGTCAACGACGTGAAGACCCGTAATCCCGGCCTGGATATGGACGCGGCGGCACAGTTCGCCTTGATTTCATCGAAATACTACTGCCCGCATCACCTCAGCCACGCCTGATACCTGAAGGCCATGCGCCGTTCACCTAGGCGTGGTTAGCTGCCGCGCCGAGGACTGGGGGGCGTTCCGCAGCCTTTGCGGTCGGAGAGGAGTGCGCCGTCATGCAGATGCTGAGCACCGCCGATTTTGCGCTCCGGGTGGGCGTTGGAGTCGGTTGTGGCGCCCTCATCGGCCTTGAGCGGCAATGGCGGGCGCGCATGGCTGGCCTGCGAACCAACGCACTGGTGGCGGCCGGCGCTACGTTGTTCGTGCTTTACGCGGTCGCCACCGAGGACAGCAGCCCCACCAGGGTCGCGTCTTACGTGGTGTCCGGGATAGGTTTTCTTGGCGGTGGGGTAATCCTGCGCGAGGGGTTCAACGTCCGGGGCCTCAACACCGCTGCCACCCTATGGTGCTCGGCGGCCGTCGGTGTGCTGGCCGCCTCGGGGCACCTGTTGTTCACTGTGATCGCCACCGGCACCGTGATCACCATCCATCTGTTGGGGCGCCCACTGGGCCGGCTGATTGACCACGACAACAGCGTTGAGGAAGACGAAGGATTACAGCCTTACCAGGTGCAAGTGATATGTCGCCCCAAGTCGGCGAAATACGCGCGTGCTCAGATCGTGCAACACACCGCCAATAACGACATCACATTGCGGGGCGTCCATACCAGCCCGGTCGACGACGACAAAGTCACTTTGACTGCGCACCTACTAATGGACGGCCATACGCCGGCCAAGCTTGAGCGGATGGTTGCCGAATTGTCCTTGCAGCCAGGCATTTACGCGGTGCAATGGTATGCCGGTGAACAAGCGCAAGCGGACTGACCAGCGTTCCGCTCAGGGACGAGCCTGCAGATCCGGCGTGGCCGCGGCTAGCAAGTCCGAGCGGTTTCGCGTCAGCGGGGGATAGATTCGCCGGGTATTGATGGTGCGCTTGGTGGCCTTGGCCTTCGCGCCCCGCGATACGACCATCCGATCCCACCCTTCGGTGTACACCGCGCCGGCCGGCCCAAGATCGAGAACCGTTACATACCAAGGGATCCGAAGCGATAGCAGGGGCTGACCGAATAGGTCGCTGATCACGTTGTAGCCGGCATACCGGCCCATCGGGCGGCCGTGCTGGCACGACATCACCGACACGTGTTCGTCGTCCATGCGGGCGGCGGCGACATCGCCGGCGGCAAACATCGCGGGCACCCCGATCACGCGCAGATAGTCGTCGACCGCAACCCGCCCCAGACGATCACGTGCCACCGGCAGCTGCTCGGTCAGCGAGCTGGCCCGCATGCCGGCACACCACACCACCGTGGCCGCTGCCAGCTGCTCACCCGACGACAGCGACAGCCCACCCTGACCGACCGCGGCAATGCTCACTCCCACCCTGGTCTCAACACCGTTGTCCGACAAGGCTTGTTCGATCACGGGCCGCGCTGACGCCCCCATGTCGGAGCCGACAAAAGGGTGGTGGTCGACCAGCACCACCCGGGGTGTGACGCCCAGTCGTCGTAGCCTGCTTGGCAGCTCGCAGGCCGTCTCGATACCAGTCAGGCCGGCACCGACGACCACGACGGTGGCCGCGGCGGGTGTTGCCGGGCCGTCGGCGAGCTGTTGAAGGTGGTGTTGCAGCCTCATCGCGCCGTCGTAGGTGTCGACGTCGAAACCGAACTCCCGCAGACCCGGTATGTCGGGTTTGATCACGCGGCTACCCGCAGCGAGCACCAGTCGGTCGTAACCGTATGTCTGGCCGGTTGCCGTGGCGACGCAGCGAGCGTCGACATCAATCCCGGTGACCTCGGTGGTGATGTGCGTGACGCCGGCAGGGTCGAGCACGTCGGCGAGCGGGATGCGGCATGCACTCAAGTCAGCCTCATAGTTGCGAACGCGGATGTCATGAAACGGTTTGGCGCTCAACACCGTGACGCCAACCGCTCTTTCCGGCACGCCGAGCTCGTCGAGTCGCCGGGCAGCACCGAGCGCGGCCCACAGACCCGCGAAACCCGAGCCGATCACCACGACTTGGATCAACGCAGCTCCTCGTTTCTAGGCCGGGGCTCGGCCATAGCTGCCATCAGTGTGTACTTCTGGGCGACCGATGGTCACCTTCCGGGCACCGGGAGTCGTAATCTGTTTGATGTGGATTTCTTAGCAGGGTTCTGGTCCGCGCTGCCCCCGCTAATGCGGGACCCGGTGTTGTTCGCCATCCCGTTTTTCCTGCTGCTGCTGACTCTCGAGTGGATGGCGGCGCGTAAGCTGGAACGCTTCGAGACCCTGGAAACCGATGCCAACACCGGCCAACCGCGGCCGGCGTCGGGGGCATACTTGACCCGCGACTCCATGGCGAGCATCTCGATGGGCCTGGTGTCGATCGCCAGCACCGCCGGCTGGAAGACGCTGGCCCTGCTCGGTTATGCCGCACTCTATGCCTATGTAGCGCCCTGGCACCTGCCGGCGAGCCAGTGGTACACGTGGGTCATCGCCATCCTGGGCGTCGACTTGCTCTATTACACCTATCACCGCATCGCCCACCGGGTTCGGCTCATCTGGGCGACTCACCAGGCCCATCACTCCAGTGAGTACTTCAACTTCGCCACCGCCTTGCGTCAGAAGTGGAACAACAGCGGGGAGGTCCTGCTGTGGGTTCCGTTGCCGCTGCTAGGGCTTCCGCCCTGGATGGTGTTCTTCAGCTGGTCGTTGAATCTGATCTATCAGTTCTGGGTGCACACCGAACGGATCGACAAGCTACCGCGGCCGTTCGAATTCGTCTTCAACACGCCCTCACATCACCGGGTTCACCACGGGATGGACAAGGTGTACCTCGACAAGAACTACGGCGGCATCTTCATCATCTGGGACCGGCTTTTCGGCAGCTTCCAGGCGGAGTCGTTCCGACCGCACTACGGCCTGACCAAGCGGGTCGACACTTTCAACATCTGGAAACTGCAAACCCGCGAATACGCGGCGATTGCCCGCGATTGGCGGTCGGCAACACGGCTGCGGGATCGGTTGGGCTTCGTCTTCGGACCGCCGGGCTGGGAGCCGCGTGCCGTCGCTAGAACCCGTGATGCGGTCCCGGCGGCAACGTCGCGGTAACGCTGGGCGAGCCCCGGGCGAAAAGCTCAGCGTCGGCAAAGTTACGCCGTCACCTCAACCTGTGGACGGCGCCATGCCGGCCTTGACGGATCGGAGTTCATAGTGCGCCGCCTGGCACTGCGCGCATTGACCGCATCGGTTGCAGTCGCGGCTCTGGCCTCGGGGTATTCATCCCCAACCGCCGGCGCCGACCCGATATTGGTGTTTCCCGGCATGGAGATCCACCAGGACAGCCACGTCTGCACTTTGGCCTATGTCGACCCGGGTCTGCGAATGGCGTATACCGCCGGGCATTGTCGGGGAGCAGGAACCGTCACCGACAGGGACAACAATGTCATTGGCCATCTCGCGGCCTTCCGGGACAGCACACCCAGCGGCTCGACCGTGGCCACCGACGAGCCGATCGACGACTACGAGGCCATTGCGTTGGCCGACAACGTCGCGATGAACAACATCCTGCCGGGCGGACGTGCCTTGATATCGAGTCCTGGTGCGGTCCTGGCGCCCGGCCAACCGGTCTGCCATTTCGGCATCAGCACCGGTGAAACCTGCGGGACCGTCGATGCGGTCAACAACGGGTGGTTCACCATGACGGGTGGCGTTGCCAGCCAGAAGGGTGATTCGGGCGGCCCGGTATATCTGGCTCCGAACGGGGGCCCGGGGCAGATCGTCGGGATCTTCAACAGCGTCTGGGGGGACTTTCCCGCGGCGGTGTCATGGCAGTCCGCCACTGAGCAGGCTCGTCAGGATCTCGGCGCGGCTGGCGCGGCGGCCAGACACTAGGGCGCTGCGTTCCCCAGCCTGAACACGGGGATTCGTGCTTCTCCTTGTCCTAAATGCAAGAGCGGTGTTCTCGTACATGTAAGACTTGGCGGCGTGGGCAAACGCCAGGAATCGCGGGAACACATCGAGGCGAAGATCATCGAACTCGGTCGCCGCCACCTGGAGGATCACGGCGCAGCAGGCCTATCGCTGCGTGCGATTGCCCGCGATTTGGGCATGGTGTCGTCGGCCGTGTATCGGTACGTATCTAGCCGTGACGAGCTGCTGACCTTGCTGCTGGTCGACGGTTACGCGGACCTGGGCGACGCCGTGGATCAGGCGCGCGAGGACACCGTTACCGAGTTGTGGAGCGATGACGTCACGGCCATCGCGCGTTCGGTACGGCGATGGGCGGTCGCACACCCGGCGCGTTGGGCGCTGCTCTACGGCAGTCCCGTGCCCGGATATCGCGCACCGCCCGAGCGCACCCTCGGCGTTGGCACCCGCGTGGTCGGAGCGCTCTTCGACGCGATCGCCGCTGGCATTGCAACCGGCGACATCATGTTGACCGATTACCAAGCGCGGCAACCGATGTCATCGGACTTCGAACGCATACGGCACGACTTCGGGTTTCCCGGTGATGATCGCGTCGTCGCCAAGTGTCTGCTGCTCTGGGCCGGTGTCGTCGGCGCGATCAGTCTCGAGGTATTTGGGCAGTACGGCGCCGAGACGTCGACCGACCCTGAGGCGGTTTTCGACGCTCAGGTGCGGCTGCTGGTGGGCGTGCTCAGTCAGCATTGAAACGCCCCCAACATGGCCGTGCCAACCAGAATTAGAACGTGTTCATCATGCGTCCGGAGATCGGACATCGCCGATTATGGCAAAGTGCGTTATTCTGCGACACGATGAACTTTTCCGTTCAGTCTCCGACACAGATCGCATGGGTAACTACGGACCTGGACGCCACCGAAACGACCCTCACCGGCCTGTTAGGTGCCAAAAAGTGGGTGCGGATACCTGATGTGCACTTTGCTCCAGACGCCTGCAGCTATCAGGGCAAGCCCGCCGATTTCGTCGCCAGCGTCTCGTTGAGCTATCTCGGGGACATGCAGTTGGAGCTGATCTGTCCGGTTAGCGGGCAGAATATCTATAGTGACTTTCTGCGGGAGCGTGGTCCCGGTTTGCATCACATCTGCGTGGAGGCTTCAAGCCTGGAGAGCTTCGACGCCGCGGTGGCCCGAGCCGCCGACCAGGGCGCGGTGACCGTGCAGCAGGGCGTGATGCCCGGTGGCATGCATTTCGCCTATGTGGCGGCGCCGCAGGCGGGCGTGCCCTATATCGAGATTGCGTATCTCTCACCGGAGATCAGATCGTTCTACGAGTACATAAAACGGGAGCAGCGGTGAGCCGCGCCGACGACGATGCGGTGGGGGCACCCCCAGCCGCGCAGCGGCGAAGGGGACGTAGCGACGAGGGGGAGTGGCGCCAATGAGTACCGAGATACCAGCGACGGTCAATGCGGACGCGGTGACCTCCTGGTCGGACGAGGTCGACGTCGTCGTGATCGGTTTCGGCATCGGTGGCGGCTGCGCGGCCGTCAGCGCTGCCGCCGCCGGGGCACGGGTCTTGGTCCTGGAACGTGCCGCAGCGGCGGGCGGCACCACGTCGCTCGCCGGCGGGCACTTCTATCTGGGCGGCGGGACCGCGGTCCAGCAGGCGACCTGCAACCCCGACTCGCCCGAGGAGATGTACAAGTACCTGGTCGCGGTGTCACGACAACCCGATCACGCCAAGATTCGTGCCTATTGCGATGGCAGTGTCGAGCATTTCAATTGGCTGGAGGACCTTGGCTTCCAGTTCGAGCGCAGCTTCTTCCCGGGCAAGGCGGTGATCCAACCCAACACCGAAGGGCTGATGTACACCGGAAACGAGAAGGTGTGGCCATTCCTCGAAATGGCGGTTCCGGCGCCCCGCGGTCACAAGGTGCCCGTCCCCGGCGACACCGGCGGGGCCAGCATGGTGATCGACCTGCTCCTCAAGCGAGCCGCAAGCCTGGGCGTACAGGTCCGTTACGAAACCGGCGCCACCGAACTCATCGTGGACGGCTCGGGCCCGGGGTCCCGTGTGACCGGTGTGATGTGGAAGCGGTTCTCCGAAACCGGTGCGGTCAAAGCAAAGTCGGTCATCATCGCCGCCGGGGGCTTCGTCATGAACCCCGACATGGTCGCCAAGTACACCCCGAAGCTGGCCGAGAAGCCGTTCGTGCTCGGCAACACCTACGACGACGGGCTTGGCATTCGAATGGGCGTCTCGGCGGGCGGGGCCACCCAGCATCTGGATCAGATCTTCATTACGGCCCCGCCGTATCCGCCGTCGATTCTGCTTACCGGGATTATCGTCAACAAGCTTGGGCAACGGTTTGTCGCCGAGGACTCCTACCATTCCAGGACCGCGGGATTCATCATGGACCAGCCAGACAGCGCGGCCTTTCTCATCGTTGACGAGGCACACCTGGAACACCCCAAGATGCCGCTGGTCCCGCTGATCGACGGGTGGGAAACCGTCGATGAGATGGAAGCTGCGCTTGGCATCCCGCGGGGAAACCTGGTCGCGACGCTGGAGCGTTACAACAGCTACGCCGCGCGTGGCGAGGATCCAGACTTCCACAAGCAGCCGGAATTCCTTGCGCCGCAAGACAACGGGCCATGGGGAGCCTTCGATATGTCGCTGGGCAAGGCGATGTATGCCGGGTTCACCGTCGGCGGGTTGGCCACGTCAGTGGAAGGTGAGGTCCTGCGTGACGACGGCTCGGTGGTGTCCGGTTTGTACGCGGTCGGCGCGTGTGCCTCCAACATCGCTCAGGACGGCAAGGGCTACGCCAGCGGCACGCAGCTGGGTGAAGGGTCGTTCTTCGGGCGCCGGGCCGGAGCGCACGCGGCAGCCGCGGCGCACGCGCGGTAAAGCCCGAGTGCAGGGGCCGCTACACCGGCGCGGGCTCGTTCTCCACCCGGCCCAGCTCCCACGCACCGCCACCAAGCAGCTTGAGTTCCTGTTCATGGAGCAGCTCAACCGCACGCCGATGGCTGACACTGACCACGATGCAGTCCGGGAGTTCGCTGCGCAGCATCTGGTAGAGCGCGAATTCCAGCCCTTCGTCGAGCGCCGACGTGCTTTCGTCGAGAAAGACCGCCTGCGGTTTGGTGAGCAAGATACGGGCAAAGGCAACACGCTGTTGTTCGCCGGGCGAGAGCACCTTGGCCCAGTCCTGTTCTTCGTCCAGCCGCTCAGCTAGGGGCGCCAGCGCGACCTTTGTCAGCGTGTCCCTGATGACCTCTTCGGAGATGTCGTCCGGCGAATTCGGATAGCACACCACCGCGCGCAAATTGCCCAGCGGCACATACGGCAACTGTGACAAGAACATCGTTGCGTTCTCGCCGTCGGGGCAGCGCAATATCCCGGAGGCAAACGGCCATAATTCGGCAAGGCTGCGCAACAGCGTGGTCTTGCCGACCCCCGAACGTCCGGTAACGACGAGCGAATCGCCACGTTCCAGGCGCAAGTCCAGCGGGTCGATCAGTGCGTCACCGCTCGGCGTGCGTACTTCGACGTGGTTGAGTTCGACGGCCCCGTCCTCACTCGGCCGCGCCAGCACCGCCGGCAGTGCGCGGCCCTGTTCATTGGCGTCGACCAACCCGTGCAACCGGATGATGGCCGCGCGGAAACCCGCGAACGCGTCGTAGTTGTTGCGGAAGAACGACAGCGAATCGTGAATATTTCCGAATGAAGTCGCCGTCTGGCCAACGTCACCGAAGTCGATCTGGCCCGCGAACAACCGAGGTGCCTGGATCACCCATGGCAACGGCACGATCGTCTGGCTCACCACCAGGTTCCAGCCATTGAAGCCGATGCTTCGATTAACAAACCGAAGGTAGTTGTCAATGATAGGAGTGAACCGGCGCTGCAATTGGGTGCGTTCGACGCGCTCACCACGGTAGAAGCCAACGGCTTCGGCGGCATCGCGCAAGCGAACCAGTGCGTAACGGAAAGCGGCGTTGAGCTTTTCGTTGCGAAAGCTCAGCCAGATCAACGGACGACCGATGATAAACGAGATGATCGTGGCCGCGAGCACATAAACGATGACGGTCCAGAACATGGCACGCGGGAAAGACACCCCGAAAACATTCAGGGTGCCGGAGAGCTTCCATAAGATCGCCGTAAAGGAAATTACCGAAATAATCGATTGCACAGCACCGAATAACAGCGTGCTAGCCGTCCCGTTCGCGGGCTGGTTCGGCGTGCCCCCGCTCCCGGCGGTGAAGATGTCGACGTCTTGCTGGATGCGCTGATCGGGGTTGTCGATCGTTTCGTCGATGAACAGGTCCCGGTAATAGGCCCTGCCGTCGAGCCAGTCCTGGGTCAAGTGGCCGGTCAGCCACACCCGCCAGGCGACGATGAAGCGCTGCGTCAAGTAGATGTCGGCCATCACCCGCGCCACGTGCAGCACGGCCATGATGCTGAACACTCCGATGGACATCCAAAAACCGCGTACGCCTGAGCGTTTGACAGCTTCATCGCCGGAGGCGATGCCTTCGAAGGCTTTCTGCAAAGCCGTGTACATGTCATTGCCCTGATAGCTGAACAGCACGTTCAGGCGCACCGCCAGCACCACCGAAAGCAACAGCACGCCGAGCATCAGCCACACCCGAATGCTCGTTGTCCCGACGAAATACCCACGGGTGATCCGCCAGTATTGCTGGCCCCAGGGTGTCAAGTAACGCAGCAGAACCAGCACGACGAGTACACAGACGGCACTGATCGCCCAGGCTTTGCCGGTCCAATACAAAGAATCCAGGAGTGCCCTAGACCAGTCGATGGATGGCTTGAACGGTTTCGGGCCCAAGGTCGGTGTCTCCTCACAGGCGAGGTGTTCCGGTGCTGGAACAGAAATCCTTCGGCGAAGGTACCCGACTGCGGTGGATAGGCTCTCCAAATATGAGGGATATCCGCACCGAAGCCGCCCCCGCGCAGACGATTCATGCCGGCCAGCTCGTCGCGCGCCGACTCAAAGCCAGTGGTATCGACACGATCTTCACGCTGTCCGGGGGCCATCTGTTTTCCATCTACGACGGCTGCCGCCAAGAAGGCATCCGGCTGATCGACACCCGACACGAGCAGACGGCGGCCTTCGCCGCCGAGGGCTGGTCGAAGGTGACCAGGGTGCCGGGCGTCGCCGCACTCACCGCAGGTCCTGGGGTTACCAACGGGATGAGCGCCATGGCCGCCGCACAGCAGAACCAGTCGCCGCTTGTCGTGCTTGGCGGACGGGCGCCGGCGCTGCGCTGGGGCATGGGCTCCCTGCAGGAAATCGACCACGTGCCGTTCGTGGCGCCGCTGACGCGGTTCGCCGCCACGGCACAATCAGCCGACGACGCGGGCCGGCTTGTCGACGAAGCACTGCGGTCGGCGATGGGTGCTCCGTCGGGCGTGGCGTTTGTCGACTTCCCGATGGACCACGTGTTTTCGATGTCGGACGACGACGGGCGCCCAGGAGCTCTGGCCGAATTGCCCGCAGCGACGAGCCCGGACAACGCCGATCTCGACCGGGCCGCCGCCCTGCTTTCGACGGCTCAGCGGCCGGTGATCATGGCGGGAACCAATGTCTGGTGGGGACACGCCGAAGCGGCGCTGCTGCGTCTTGCCGATGCGCTGCAAATCCCGGTGCTGATGAATGGAATGGCCCGTGGCGCAGTACCCGCCGACCATCCGTTGGCCTTCTCGCGGGCGCGATCAAAAGCATTGGGAGAGGCGGACGTTGCGCTGATTGTCGGCGTGCCCATGGATTTCCGCTTGGGCTTTGGTGGGGTATTCGGGTCGGATACCCAGCTCATCGTCGCAGACCGCGCCGAACCAGACCGCGAGCATCCGCGCCCCGTTGCGGCTCGGCTCTATGGGACCCTCACCGCGATCCTGTCGGCGCTGGCCCTACCCGGCGGAAGCGACCGTCGGGACTGGATTGACGAGCTTCGTACCGCAGAGACCGCCGCGCGCGATCTCGAGAAGGCCGAACTCGCCGATGACCGGGTTCCGCTTCATCCGATGCGGGTATATGCCGAGCTGGCCTCGCTGCTGGACCGCGACGCCGTCGTCGTCATCGACGCGGGCGATTTCGGGTCTTATGCCGGCCGCATGATCGACAGCTACCTGCCGGGCTGCTGGTTGGACAGCGGTCCCTTCGGCTGCCTTGGTTCGGGTCCCGGCTACGCCCTGGCCGCGAAACTGGCCCACCCCGAACGCCAAGTCGTGCTGCTGCAAGGCGACGGTGCATTCGGGTTCAGCGGCATGGAATGGGACACGCTGGTTCGCCACAACATTCAGGTCGTGTCGGTGGTCGGCAACAACGGCATTTGGGGTTTGGAAAAACATCCCATGGAGGCGTTGTACGGCTACTCGGTCGTGGCGGAGCTGCGGCCGGGAACGCGCTACGACGACGTGGTACGCGCCCTCGGCGGTCACGGCGAGCTGGTGTCGGCGCCCGCCGAGCTGCGCCCGGCACTGGACCGTGCCTTCGCCAGTGGTCTTCCGGCCGTCGTCAACGTCCTTACCGACCCAACGATTGCCTACCCGCGTCGATCCAACCTGGCTTGAAAGCCCAGCGGCGAAGGTGCGCAGTCGTACGTCAGTGCTCGGCGTGTCGAGGGCAAACATGCACGCTCGCGCCGGTTGGGGGTCGCGTACGGTGGGGCTGTGCCTAAGACGATACGCGCTCAACCAGGCCGTCTGAGCAGCCGATTCTGGCGGCTGCTCGGCGCCAGTACGGAAAAGGACCGCAACCGTTCCCTGGCCGAGGTCGCCGCTTCGGAGGAGTTCGACGAAAAGGCCGCCGAACTCGACGACGAGAAGCTGCGCAAGGCGGCCGGCCTGCTCAACCTCGACGACCTCGCGGACTCCGACGACATCCCGCAATTCCTGGCGATCGCTCGGGAGGCCGCGGAACGAACGACCGGGCTGCGACCATTCGACGTGCAATTGCTGGGCGCGCTGCGAATGCTTGCCGGTGACGTGATCGAGATGGCCACCGGTGAGGGCAAAACCCTTGCCGGCGCGATCGCGGCCGCCGGCTACGCATTGGGCGGACGGCACGTGCACGTGGTGACCATCAACGACTACCTGGCCCGCCGTGACGCGGAGTGGATGGGCCCGCTGCTCGAGGCGATGGGCCTCAGCGTCGGCTGGATCACCGCCGAGTCGACAAGAGCGGAGCGCAAAGCCGCATACGACTGCGACGTCACCTATGCCTCGGTCAATGAGATCGGGTTCGATGTGCTGCGCGATCAGCTGGTGACCGACGTCGACGACCTGGTATCGCCCAACCCGGACGTGGCCCTCATCGACGAGGCCGACTCCGTGCTGGTCGACGAAGCCCTGGTACCCCTGGTACTCGCGGGCACCACGCACCGGGAAACGCCCCGGCTAGAGATCATCGAGCTGGTCGGTGAGCTTGTTGCCGACAACGACGCCGACGAGTACTTTGCCACCGACTCGGACAACCGCAACGTCCACCTCACCGAGGTGGGTGCCCGCAAGGTCGAAAAGGCGCTGGGCGGCATCGACCTGTATTCCGAAGAGCACGTCGGCACCACGCTGACCGAGGTCAACGTCGCCCTGCACGCGCATGTGCTGCTGCAGCGCGACGTGCACTACATCGTCCGCGACGACGCGGTGCATCTGATCAACGCCTCGCGCGGCCGCATCGCGCAACTGCAGCGCTGGCCGGACGGCCTGCAGGCCGCCGTTGAGGCGAAAGAAGGCATCGAGACCACCGAAACCGGTGAGGTGCTCGACACCATCACGGTGCAGGCACTGATCAACCGCTACACAACCGTGTGTGGCATGACGGGCACCGCGCTGGCCGCCGGAGAGCAGTTGCGCCAGTTTTACAAACTGGGGGTCTCACCAATACCGCCGAACACCCCCAACATCCGCGAGGACGAGTCCGATCGGGTCTACATCACCGCCGCCGCCAAGAACGACGCGATCGTCGCGCACATCGCCGAGGTGCACGAGACCGGGCAGCCGGTGCTGGTCGGCACCCGCGACGTCGCCGAATCCGAGGAACTGCACGAGCGGCTGCTGCGGCGTGGCGTTCCCGCGGTGGTGCTCAACGCCAAGAACGACGCCGAGGAAGCCCGGGTAATCGCCGAGGCCGGCAAGTACGACGCGGTCACGGTGTCCACCCAGATGGCCGGGCGTGGCACCGACATTCGTCTCGGCGGATCCGACGAGGCCGATCACGACCGGGTCGCCGAACTGGGCGGTCTGCACGTGGTGGGCACCGGCCGGCATCACACCGAGCGACTGGACAATCAGTTGCGCGGCCGGGCCGGACGCCAGGGCGATCCGGGGTCGTCGGTGTTCTTCTCCAGTTGGGAAGATGACGTCGTTGCCGCCAACCTGGACAGTAACAAGCTGCCAGCGCATACCGATGAGGACGGCCGGATCGTGAGCCCCAAGGCCGCCGGGCTGCTCGACCATGCCCAGCGTGTCGCTGAGGGCCGGATGCTGGATGTGCACGCGAACACCTGGCGCTACAACCAATTGATTGCCCAGCAGCGCGCCATCATCGTTGACCGGCGAAACACATTGCTGCGCACCGCAACCGCTCGCGAGGAACTCGCCGACCTGGCGCCGAAGCGGTATGAAGAGCTATCGGAAGATCTGTCCGAAGAGCGGCTGGGCAAGATCTGCCGTCTGATCATGCTGTACCACCTCGACCGCGGCTGGGCCGATCACCTGGCGTATCTGGCCGACATTCGCGAAAGCATCCATTTGCGCGCGCTGGGCCGGCAGAACCCCCTCGACGAGTTCCACCGGCTGGCCGTCGACGCGTTCGCGTCGCTCGCCGCCGATGCGATCGAGGCTGCTCAGCAGACGTTCGAAACCGCGAATGTTCTCGAAGAGGAGCAGGGGCTGGACCTGTCCAAGCTGGCGCGCCCGACGTCGACGTGGACCTACATGGTCAACGACAATCCGCTGTCCGATGACACGCTGTCCACGCTGAGCCTGCCTGGCGTGTTCCGTTAAGGCTGGCCGCCGCCCACCAGTCGCCGAGCGTAACGCCACGGCGAAAAATCTAGCCGGAAAGCGCCGTGGCGTTACGCTCGCCTCTAACGCGTCCTCGGTCCGCCGTGCGGACCGCATCGTCGCCGGGCTCGGCCCGATTGCCCGCCTCCTCCTCGGTCCGCCGTGCGGACCGCATCGTCGCCGGGCTCGGCCCGATTGCCCGCCTCCTCCTCGGTCCGCCGTGCGGACCGCATCGTCGCCGGGCTAAGGTCACGGCTCATGGAGCCGGTGCTCAGACAGACCCGGGTGCTGACGGTGCCCAACGCGCTGAGCCTCATCCGCTTGGCGCTCATCCCGGTATTCGTCTACGTAATGCTGGTCGCAAATGTGCATGGCTGGGCGGTGGCGATCCTGGTGTTCAGCGGCTTCTCGGATTGGGCGGACGGCAAGATCGCTCGGCTGCTCAACCAGTCGTCACGGTTGGGCGTGCTGCTGGATCCGGCCGTCGACCGTCTCTACATGGTTACCGTCCCACTCGTGCTGGGACTGAGCGGGATCGTGCCGTGGTGGTTTGTAGTCACGTTGCTGGCGCGCGACGCGTTGCTGGCTGCGACGCTGCCGGTGCTGTGGAGTCGCGGATTGTCGGCGCTTCCGGTGACTTATATCGGCAAGGCCGCGACATTCGCCCTGATGGCCGGCTTTCCGATCCTGTTGTTAGGGCAATGGGATGCGTTGTGGAGCCGAGTGTTCCGAGCCTGCGGTTGGGCGTTTCTACTCTGGGGCATCTATGCCTACCTGTGGGCGTTTGTGCTGTACATAGTGCAGATGACGATGGTGGTGCGTCGGATGCCCAAGATCAAACATCTGGCCCACCAGCCGGTGGTTCAAAAAGCAGATGACCATGGCTGAATCCGACCGGCTGCTCGGCGGCTATGACCCCAACGCCGGCTACGGCGCCCACGCGGCGGCCCGCCCCAAGCACATTCCGGTGCCATCACTACTGCGCGCGCTGCTCTCGGAGCACCTGGATCAAGGTTATGCTGCCGCGGCCGCGAAACGTGGCCGCCCTGCCGCAGCGCAGTCGGTGAGAGCCCGCACGGTCGGCTGGATGTGGCAAGCGTTGGCGGCGACACTGGTCGCGGCGGTGTTTGCCGCCGCGGTCGCACAGGCACGTTCGGTTGCGCCCGGCATGCGGGCCGCCCAGCAGCTTTTGGCGACGAGCGTGCGTTCGACACAGGCCGCTGCAGCCAAGTTGGCCCAAAGCCGTGGCGCGCTTTCAACAAAAGTCGACGAGGTGCAGCGGGCCGCGCTCGCCGACGATGCCGAGGGGCAGCGGCTGCTGACCCGTATCGACGCGCTCACCCTGGCAGCTGCTACCACACCTGTTGTTGGCCCCGGCTTGACGGTGACCGTGACCGACCCCGGTGTCGGCCCGAATCTTTCCGACGCGTCCAAACAGCGTGTGAGTGGCAGCCGGCAAATCATTTTGGACCGTGACCTACAACTGGTCGTCAACTCGTTGTGGGCCAGTGGGGCGGAGGCCATCTCGGTCGACGGCGCCCGGATCGGTCCGAATGTGACCATCCGGCAGGCCGGCGGGGCCATCCTGGTCGACAACAATCCCATCAGTAGCCCCTACACAATCCTCGCTGTCGGGCCGCCGAACGCGATGAAAGATGTGTTCGACAGCAGTCCCGGTCTGCACCGCCTTAGGCTGCTGGAGATCTCGTACGGCGTGGGCGTCACCGTGAACGCGGGCGACGGTCTAGCGCTACCTGCCGGAGCAGTCCGGGATTTCAAGTTCGCCAAACAGATTGGGCCGTAGTGAGACAACTGTGGACGGGAATCCGACAAGCATGATCGGCATCGCGGCGCTCGCCGTTGGCATCGTGCTGGGCTTGGTTTTCCACCCCAGCGTGCCCGAGGTAATCCAGCCCTATTTGCCGATTGCGGTAGTTGCCGCGCTAGACGCGGTATTCGGCGGGTTGCGCGCCTACCTCGAGCGAATCTTTGACCCTAAGGTCTTTGTGGTTTCGTTCGTGTTCAACGTCTTGGTGGCTGCTCTGATCGTCTACGTCGGCGACCAACTCGGCGTCGGCACTCAGCTGTCCACCGCGATCATCGTCGTGCTGGGCATCCGCATCTTCGGTAACACCGCCGCGTTGCGACGCCGGCTATTCGGAGCATGACCGCACCGGCGACGATGCAGAGCAAGGAAGCGATGTGGGGGCACCGCCCGCTTGCGAGGGAGAGGAGCGGCGCCATGACCGAGCCGGTGAGGACAGCATGACCCACGACGCACCAGAACCCGCCCCCGACCCAGCCTCAGCCCAAACTCGTGGTACGCCAACCTCTAAGGCGGGCGCCGCAACAGACGGAACCGTACGGCATGGTCGTCATGAACTACCCGCTAACCATCCGCGTCCGGAGATCGGAGCCCTGCGTCGGATGGGGCCGGCCGCGATGCTGCGCGGCGGTCGCTCGCGTCTGGTGTTTGGCATGCTCGCGATCTTGCTGTGCCTGGTGTTGGGGGTCGCAATCGTCACCCAGGTCCGCCAGACGGAGTCCGGAGATTCTCTGGAAACTGCCCGGCCCGCAGACCTGTTGGTGCTGTTGGATTCCTTGCGGCAACGCGAGGCCACGCTCAACACCGAGGTGACCGAGCTGCAGAACACCCTCAACGCGTTGCAGGCCTCCGGCAACACCGATCAGGCCGCCATCGAAAGCGCCCAGGCCAGGTTGGCGGCGCTGTCCATCCTCGTCGGCACGGTGGGTGCCACCGGACCAGGTGTCACGGTGAAAATCGAGGATCCCGGGCCAGGCGTGGCACCGGAAGCGATGCTCGATGTGATCAACGAGTTGCGCGCCGCCGGTGCCGAGGCGATCGAAATCAACGATGGGCGGCAGTCCGTGCGAGTCGGTGTCGATACCTGGGTGGTTGGCAATCCCGGCTCGCTGACCATCGACACCAAGACCCTTTCGCCGCCGTATTCGATTCTGGCGATTGGCGATCCACCGACGCTTGCTGCGGCGATGAACATTCCCGGTGGTGCGGAAGATAGCGTCAAACGCGTTGGCGGGCGGATGTTTGTGCAGCAGGCAGACCGAGTAGACGTGACCACCTTGCGACAACCAAAACCACACCAATACGCTCAGCCCGTCAAGTGAACAACAGCAACCAGAACAGGAGCACCGTGAGCGATATCCCGCCCGACCTGCACTACACCGCCGAACACGAATGGGTTCGCCGCAGCGGCGCGGATTCCGTGCGGATCGGGATCACCGACTACGCGCAGTCTGCACTTGGTGACGTCGTTTTTGTTCAGTTGCCCGGGTTGGGCACATCGGTAAGCGCCGGCGAAGCGTTTGGCGAAGTGGAATCGACGAAATCTGTCTCAGATCTGTATGCGCCGGTCTCGGGCAAAGTGTCTGCGGTCAACAGCGAACTGGAAGGCAATCCGCAACTGGTGAATTCCGACCCGTACGGCGCTGGTTGGTTGCTGGAGCTCCAGGTCGATAGCTCGGAAGTCACAGCACTGGAGTCTGCGATGGCAACACTGCTTGACGCGGAGGCCTACCGCGGCACATTGACCGAATGACGATTGCTAAGGTCCCGAAGGCGTCGGGGGCGACAAAGGGGGCGCGTGTCAAAGCCCCCCGACAAGGCGGGAGAAGCTTAGGAGAAGCCGGGCTATCGGGCTTACGATCCAGCAGTGGAGGGCACGCGGCCAACCCGTGCGCGGTACGGTCGAGTCATCAGGGTTTGGAAGTACTACTAGGCAGTAAAGAGCAGTACAAGCGGTAAATCCTAGGGGAAGCGGGCCGCAGGGCCCGGTCAGACAACGCCACAGCGGCCAGTGAGGAGCAGCGGGTGACGGACAAGGACGCAGACCGAGAGCAGGACCAGACTTCTGACGAAGTCACCGTGGAGACGACGTCCGTCTTCCGCGCCGACTTCCTCAACGAGCTGGACGCTCCCGCACAGGCCGGTGCCGAGAGCGCGGTATCCGGGGTGGAGGGACTCCCCGCGGGCTCAGCGTTGTTAGTCGTCAAACGGGGTCCCAACGCGGGGTCCCGCTTCCTGCTCGACCAACCCATCACTTCCGCGGGCCGGCATCCCGACAGCGACATCTTCCTCGACGACGTCACAGTAAGCCGTCGTCACGCCGAATTCCGGTTGGAAGGCAACGAGTTCAGCGTCGTTGACGTCGGGAGCCTCAACGGCACCTACGTCAACCGCGAGCCCGTGGATTCCGCGGTGCTCGCAAACGGTGATGAAGTCCAGATCGGCAAGTTCCGCTTGGTGTTCTTGACCGGACCCAAGCAAAGTGACGACGAGGGGGGCACCGGAGGCCAGTGAGCGCACCCGATAGCCCCGGGCTGGCCGGGATGTCGATCGGGGCGGTTTTGGACCTGCTACGACCGGACTTCCCGGATGTCACAATCTCCAAGATTCGATTTCTGGAGGCCGAGGGGTTGGTGACGCCGCAGCGGGCTGCATCGGGGTACCGGAGATTCACCGCGTATGACTGCGCTCGGCTGCGCTTCATCCTCACCGCGCAGCGGGATCATTACCTGCCGCTGAAGGTGATCAGGGCGCAGCTGGAGGCTCAGCCCGACGGGGAGTTGCCGCCATTCGGATCCCCTTACGGTGTACCGCGATTGGTGTCGGTAGCCGACAACGGTACTGATCGCGCAGAATCTGACACCGCAGCCGTGTCGCCCACCCGCGTCCGACTCAGTCGCGAAGACCTGGTGGAGCGTGCAGGAGTTGACGACAACCTCCTCGCGGCCCTGCTCAAAGCCGGCGTCGTTACCCCTGGACCCGGTGGCTTCTTCGACGAACACGCCGTAGTGATCGTCCAGTGCGCGCGGGCGTTGTCCGAATACGGTGTTGAGCCGCGGCATTTGCGCGCCTTTCGGTCTGCGGCCGACCGGCAGTCGGATTTGATCGCCCAGATCGCGGGCCCATTGGTCAAGGCCGATAAGGCAGGCGCCCGTGACCGCGCCGACGACTTGGCCCGTGAGGTCGCCGCGCTTGCCATTACTTTGCATACTTCGTTGATCAAGTCGGCCGTTCGCGACCTTCTTCACCGCTGAGGACTAGACTTCGTTCGACAGCTTGGTGTTCGACGGCACCGCGTCGTCGTGCTGAGTGCGGACAGTCGGCGGCGGCATGTGCGGAGGGCAAACACAGATGGGTGAAGTTCGTGTTGTCGGCATTCGCGTCGAGCAACCGCAGAACCAACCGGTGCTGTTGCTGCGCGAAGCCAACGGTGATCGGTATCTGCCGATTTGGATCGGCCAGTCGGAGGCGGCGGCCATTGCGCTGGAACAGCAAGGCGTCGAGCCACCTCGTCCGCTGACGCACGATCTGATCAGGGATGTCATTGCAGCGCTTGGGCATTCGCTCAAGGAGGTGCGGATCGTCGATCTTCAGGAGGGTACTTTTTACGCCGATTTAATCTTCGACCGCGATATCAAGGTATCGGCACGCCCCTCCGACTCGGTTGCGATAGCACTACGGGTCGGTGTTCCGATCTACGTTGAGGAGGCCGTCCTCGCCCAGGCCGGTTTGCTGATACCCGACGAGAGCGACGAAGAGAGCGACAGCGCTGTTCGCGAAGACGAAGTGGAGAAGTTCAAGGAGTTTCTCGACAGCGTGTCACCCGACGATTTCAAAGCCACCTAACGGGCCGCAGCGGCGAGCGGAGCTGCCGAGCAAACCGCCACCTAGCGCGCCTGCAATGCGCCGCGAACTAGGGGCCAAACGTCACGGATGAGTTTCATCTCACACACTGCAAGGTCGACACGCCTGGCGGATATCGTCCACAAACCCCGGCGGCGGCCATACTTTGAGGACGATCGATGATCAACCGGGGCCACAGCAGCAAGCGAAAAGCGTATGCTCTCTAGCACTCGGGCCTGAGAAAACGTGGCTGTCCGAGGCAGCCAGTGACGCAGCTATTGACAAGAGCGCGATCGGCGAGAGGAAGCACCGTGAGCGAGCAGCCACGTCAAGGACAGCTGGATCTTGCTGACCACGCCACCAATGGTGCCGGCGACGGCGCCGTTGCGGGCCAACCCGTGCAGCCCGGATTGTTCCCCGACGATTCCGTGCCCGATGAGCTGGTCGGCTACCGGGGTCCGAGTGCCTGCCAGATCGCGGGCATCACCTACCGGCAGCTGGACTACTGGGCCCGTACATCGCTGGTTGTCCCGTCGATCCGCAGCGCCGCAGGATCCGGCAGCCAGCGGCTCTACTCGTTCAAGGACATCCTCGTCCTCAAGATCGTCAAACGCCTGCTCGATACCGGTATCTCGCTGCACAACATCCGGGTCGCGGTCGACCACTTGCGCCAGCGCGGTGTCCAGGATCTGGCCAACATCACGTTGTTTTCCGACGGCACCACGGTGTACGAGTGCACCTCGGCCGAGGAGGTCGTTGACCTGTTGCAGGGTGGCCAGGGCGTGTTCGGCATAGCCGTCTCGGGCGCGATGCGTGAGCTGACCGGCGTCATCGCCGATTTCCACGGCGAGCGTGCCGATGGTGGCGAGTCGATCGCCGCCCCGGAGGACGAGCTGGCGTCCCGGCGCAAGCATCGCGACCGCAAGATCGGCTAGCTGCGAGTTCTCACGGCGAGCAGACGCAAAGTCGCCCTGGAACGCACGTTCCCGGGCGACTTTGCGTCTGCTCGGCAGTAGACTGGGCAATGCATCGCTCTAGCGCGGGAGAGTTCTGTAGCTGCCAGCTGCGGACGCCGAAGGAGCAATACCTCTCCGTCAACCTCTCAGGCACCAGGACCGCGCCAGATCACGATGCCTCTGGAAAGCGGTGACGATCCGTAGCGGTTGCCACCCGCCGATGGGGAAAGGCGCCACGACGCATGCGCGGCGCCGAATCTCTCAGGCGCCCGGCGAACGGGTGAAGACAGAGGGAGAGGGCCCCGAGTCCATTCCCTTTGTGGTGCCTAGTCGTCAGGAGTTCCGCCTTGACCGAACATTCGAAGCTTTTCGGGTCCGACCATGCAACGTTCGCCGACCGCCACATCGCGCTGGACAGTCAGGCCATCGCCAGCATGCTTACCGTCATCGGTGTCGACTCGCTCGACGAACTGGCAGCAAAGGCGCTCCCAACGGGCATCCTCGATCCGTTGACCGATGGCAGCTCCGCACCGGGTCTGGACCGGCTCCCGCCGGCGGCCACCGAGGCTGAGGCACTTTCGGAGCTGCGGGCCCTGGCCGATGCCAACACCGTCGCCGTGTCAATGATTGGCCAGGGCTACTACGACACATTCACACCCCAGGTGCTGGTGCGCAACATCCTGGAGAACCCGGCCTGGTATACCGCATATACGCCCTACCAGCCCGAGATAAGCCAGGGTCGGCTGGAAGCCCTACTGAACTTCCAGACTATGGTCACCGATCTCACCGGCCTCGAGATCGCGAACGCATCGATGCTCGACGAAGGCACCGCAGCCGCCGAGGCCATGACGCTCATGCATCGCGCAGCGCGCGGCCCGGCCAACCGGCTGGCCGTTGACGTCGACGTGTTTACCCAGACGGCGGCGGTGCTGGCTACCCGCGCCAAACCGTTGGGCATCGAGATCGTGTCGGCCGACCTGCGCGACGGGCTGCCAGACGGTGAGTTCTTCGGCGTCATCGCCCAGCTTCCGGGGGCCAGCGGCCGGATCACGGACTGGGCCGCTTTGGTGGAGCAAGCCCACGACCGCGGCACGCTGGTGGCCATCGGCGCCGACCTGTTGGCGCTAACACTGATCACCCCGCCCGGCGAGATCGGCGCGGACGTGGCGTTCGGCACCACCCAACGTCTTGGTGTACCAATGGGATTCGGCGGTCCACACGCCGGGTACCTGGCAGTACATGCCAGGCATGCGCGTCAGCTGCCCGGTCGGCTGGTCGGAGTATCCGTCGACAGCGACGGCACGCTCGCATATCGCTTGGCGCTGCAGACGCGCGAGCAGCACATCCGCCGCGACAAGGCGACCAGCAACATCTGCACCGCACAGGTGCTGTTGGCGGTAATGGCCGCCATGTACGCCAGCTATCACGGTGCCGACGGACTCAGGACAATCGCTCGGCGGGCACACGCGTACGCGGAGCGCATCGCCGGCGCCCTCGGCGATGCACTGGTGCACGACAGGTACTTTGACACGGTGTTGGCCCGAGTGCCGGGGCGGGCCGATGAGGTGCTGGCCGCAGCCAAGGCGAACGGTGTCAACTTGTGGCGTGTCGACGCCGACCACGTGTCAGTCGCCTGCGACGAAGCCACCACCGACGCCCACGTGGCCATAGTCCTGGACGCGTTCGGCGTATCGGCGACCAACCCGGCGCGTGTCGATATCGCAACGCGTACATCGGAATTCCTGACCCACCCGGCGTTCACCCAATACCGCACCGAAACGGCGATGATGCGGTACCTGCGCACGCTGGCGGACAAGGATATCGCCTTGGACCGCAGCATGATTCCGCTCGGCTCGTGCACCATGAAACTCAACGCCGCCACCGAGATGGAGTCCATCACCTGGCCGGAATTCGCGCGTCAGCATCCGTTCGCCCCCGCGTCCGACAGTGCCGGGCTGCGTCGTCTGATCGCCGATCTGGAGAGCTGGCTGGTGGCGATCACCGGCTACGACGCGGTCTCGCTGCAACCCAACGCGGGCTCGCAAGGGGAGTACGCCGGACTGTTGGCGATCCACGAGTACCACGCCAGTCGCGGCGAGCCGCACCGCGACGTCTGCCTCATCCCGTCCAGCGCGCACGGCACCAACGCCGCGTCGGCCGCACTTGCCGGGATGCGGGTGGTGGTTGTGGGCTGTCACGACGAGCCTAGTCGGGCTGGCGACGTCGACCTCGACGATCTACGCGCCAAGGTCAGCGAACATGCCGATCGGCTGGCGGCGCTCATGATCACCTACCCATCCACGCACGGCGTCTACGAGCACGACATCGCCGATATCTGCGCCGCCGTGCACGACGCCGGTGGCCAGGTGTATGTCGACGGCGCCAACCTCAATGCGCTGGTCGGCCTGGCCCGGCCCGGCAAGTTTGGCGGCGACGTCAGCCACCTCAACCTGCACAAGACGTTCTGCATCCCGCACGGCGGCGGCGGCCCGGGGGTCGGGCCGGTCGCGGTGCGCTCGCACTTGGCCCCGTTCCTACCGGGTCACCCGTTCGCGCCGGAACTGCCTGCGGGACAACCGGTCTCGTCGGCGCCCTACGGTTCGGCATCGATTCTGCCCATCACCTGGGCGTATATCAGGATGATGGGCGCCGACGGCCTGCGCGCGGCGTCACTGACCGCAATCACCTCGGCCAACTACATCGCCCGCCGTCTCGACGAGTACTTCCCGGTGCTGTACACGGGCGAGAACGGCATGGTGGCCCACGAGTGCATCCTGGACCTGCGCGGTATCACCAAATCGACGGGCATCACCGTCGACGACGTCGCAAAAAGGTTGGCGGACTATGGCTTTCACGCACCAACCATGAGTTTCCCGGTGGCGGGCACGCTGATGGTCGAACCCACCGAGAGCGAGAGCCTGGCCGAGGTGGACGCGTTCTGCGAGGCCATGATCGGCATCCGCGCTGAGATCGACAAAGTCGGAGCCGGACTTTGGCCTGCCGACGACAATCCGCTGCGGGGCGCGCCGCACACTGCTGAATGCCTGCTGGTGTCCGACTGGAACCATCCGTATACCCGCGGGGAAGCCGCCTATCCGCTGGGCACGGCCTTCCGGCCCAAAGTCTGGCCGGCCGTGCGGCGCATCGACGGCGCCTACGGTGACCGTAATCTGGTGTGCTCGTGCCCTCCGGTGGAAGCCTTCGCCTGACTGGTCAACCGAAGCGCTCGATGATCGCCGTAGCGATACGATCCGGCGCATCCTCCTGGATGTAGTGCTTGGCGGTCGGTAACTCGACAAGGACGTGATCCGGAAACGCTTTGCGCATGCGGGGGATTGACGGACCGGGCCTGAACGCCATGTCCTTCATGCCCCAGACCAACAGAGCGGGCTTGGCACCCAACTTGGCGGGCACTTCCTGGGCGAGCCGTGCGAGCAATGGATGGGCGGCCAAGATCTGCTTGGGCATTTCGGCTACGCCCAGCCGTGCCGCGGCGTCGGGCTGCACCGCGCGGTAGTGGGTCATTACCGCGTCGCTTGGCCGGTGCTCTGATCCGGCGGGGATCAGCCGCTCGACGAAGAAGTTGCGCTTCAGGATTGCGTACTGCATCGGTGGGCTGGACATCACCCTGCTGAAGGCCTTCGTCGCCAGCGTGTCCGCCGGCCAGAACCACGTGTTGCCCAACACGACGCCACGTACCCGGTTGGCACGCTCGACGGCGACCGCCAGGCCGATCGGCCCACCCCAATCCTGGCCCATCGTGAGGTAGCCCTGGAGGCCCAGGTGATCGACGAATTCGCCGATCACCTGGGCGTGCTCGTCGATCTTGTACCCGAATCCCAAGGGGCGCTCCGATAACCCGAAACCCAGATAATCCGGCGCGATACAACGGAAACGGTCCCGCAGTGCGACGATGATGTCCCGATAGAGGAAACTCCACGTCGGGTTGCCGTGACACAACAGAATCGGGGGACCCTCGCCCTCGTCGACGTAGTGGACCCGCCCCCGCGAGCTATCGAACCAGCGCGACTCGAACGGATACAGCTGCGGATCCGGTGTGAATGTGACAGTCATTACCCTCCTCTGGTGCGTTCCCGATGGTATGCCCGAAGGGTGACATCAGCGAGTGTTCGAGACTGGCGGGACGGTGGCCGTTGGCTGCACACGCCGATTGGAAAAGTGTTTGTTCGGTCGGGACCAGGCGAAGCGCCGACCGTGCTGCTGTTGCACGGCTATCCGTCCAGTTCGTTTGACTTCCGGGCTGTGCTCCCACACCTGGCCGGGCATGCCTGGGTGACAATGGACTTTCTGGGCTTCGGCTTGTCCGACAAGCCGCGCCCGCACCGCTACAGCCTTCTTGAGCAGGCCGACCTGGTGCAGACCGTGGTCACCCAAACCACGACCGGCCCGGTGGTGGCGCTCGCCCACGACATGGGCACGTCGGTAACCACCGAGCTGCTGGCCCGCGATCTGGCCGGCCAGCTGCCGTTCGAGCTGCGACGCGCGGTGCTCAGCAACGGCAGCGTGATCCTAGAGCGCGCCAGCCTAAGGCCGATCCAGAAGGCATTGCGCGGCCCGCTGGGACCGATCGTCGCCCGGCTGGCTAGCCGCGGTGGCTTCAAGCGGGGGTTTGGCAGGGTCTTTTCATCCGCGCACCCGCTGTCGGCCGAGGAGGCGCAGGCCCAGTGGGAATTGTTGTGCTACAACGACGGCAACCGGATATCGCACCTATTGATCAGCTACCTCGACGAGCGGGTGCGGTACGCGCAGCGTTGGCATGGCGCCGTGCGCGATTGGCCCAAACCGCTGGGCTTCGTGTGGGGACTCGACGATCCGGTGGCAACAACCAACGTGCTCGATGGATTACGGGAATTGCGTCCCAGCGGTGCCGTCGTTGAACTGCCAGGTCTGGGTCACTACCCGCAGGTCGAGGCCCCCAAAGCCTACGCCGACGCCGCGCTGTCGCTGCTCGTCGAATAGCCGCACCCCGTCGCACATCACCAGGCCGCATCCGAGCCGCCGTTCACGATGAGACCACCCCGGCAGACGATCAGCTCAAGAATGTGTCGACCGCGGTGGCGAGCTCAGGGGTGGCCGACGTCGCCAGGTTCTGGTAGCTGCCGCCGCTGAGCCGGGCGACGGTTTCCCAGGTTGGTCGGTCCGGGTCGCCACCGAAGTCGATGACGTTGACCGCGACCGGCTTGGCGGGGTCCGCGCTGGTGCGAATGAAATCCTCTAGGCCCGGCCCGTCAAGGGTCTTGTCCGTGTGCGGCCCGGCGGTAATCACCAGCACCGAATTCTGTTGACCAGCACGGAAATTGGCCTGCATCTCCTGATAGATCATGCGCAGCGTGGTAAACGACACGGCGCCGCCGTTGGACGAATACTGCTTGTCCAGCGCGGCCAGCAGGGCCGCCGAGCGTGGCTGACCGTTGACCTGGTCGGCCAACGGCCCGGCGGACACCTCCGCGCGCCCCTCGTGGCCGTCGAACGTCCACAGCCCCACCACGGAGTTAGGGGGCAACGCCTTGATCCGGTTGTCGAGCGCCGTGACCACGTTGGCCAGCCGGGTCTTGCCGCCCTCATCGTTGGGCATCGACTGATCAAGCATGATCGTTGCGGCCACTCCGGTCGAGGGCATGGCCATCGTGTCGGCCAAGGTAGCCCGCATTCCGTCGTCACCGACGGACAACGTGCCGGGCAGTGCCGCAAAACTGGTGACCTGGCTGCTGGGCGGCTTGACTCCGTTGACGCGGAATCCCGCCTTGGCCAGCTTTGCAAGTTGCTCGGGCTTGTGCATGTACCTGGCGAAAGCGCTGGCCGCGGTGGTCTGCTCCTGCGATAGCCACGAGCCGCTGAGCAGCACGGTGGGGTAGTCAGCCAGTGCCACCGGCCCGGGCGGTAGCCAGGATCCCAGCTTGTTCTTGGCATCGGAGATCGACTGGCCGCGCTGGAACAGCTGCTGTTCGGTGGTGATCACCGCGTGCACTGGGGCCGCCGCCACATCGCCAGGCTTGAGCAGCGCGTTCATCGCCTCGCCCAGGGAGTCGTCGCCGAGCTCGGGTTGCGCGCCCATCAGTGTGCGCACCGCACCGGCGCCGGCGGTTGGTGGCGCACCGGCTGGTACCGACGCGGCTGCAATGGCTTCACCTGCCAGAAACGCGGCGTCGCCATTACCGGTGACCGGCAGCGACAGCCGCAATGATCCCCAGGTCGGCATGTTCAAACCGGCCAAGGAATCGGGGTTCGTTTGTAAGCCGGGCAGCGCGGCCCAGTTCTGGTTGGACAGGGCCTTCTGGAGTTCGGGCCGGATGGCGAGCAACACCGGCGACGTCGCCAGTGAACGGCTGTCGCTAATGATCTTCTGGCCCGCGGCGCCGGCGAGCCGCGCCGCAGAGATCGAACTACCGGGAACCCACAAGCCGGGTCGGCCGCCCAGTTCGGACGGCCATTTGCCGATGAAACCTGCGATCACGGCGTCGGAGCCGGCCGGTTTCACCGCCACGGCGACGCAGCGGTCACCGATTGGGCCGGCGGATGCGTTGTAGCTGTCGGCGAGATCCTTCACCTGGTCGGCGATCGTCGGGTCAGCGATGACAACGACTGTGTCGTTGCCGCCCACACAGCGCGCAGCCGCCGTGTGCGAGCGGTGCGACAACGCGTCACTGAAGAAGCCCCACAGGATCACCCCGGCCACTACCACCACGACAGCAACAAGAGCCACGACCACACCGGTGCTCACGCCGCGTCGTCCGCCTGGGCTTCGGTGACCGCCTTGCCATTCGCCGAGTCCCCGACGGCCGGCGGCACGGAACAAGGGCGGGGGTGCGGCACTTGGCTCCGGACTCGTCGGTTCGGAGCTTGGCGGGCGCGATCCAAAGTCGGGGTACTCGTCTGCACTGGGTGCCGAATACGCACCGAGCGTGGGGTAGTGGTCCTCGTCGGTGTACCACGGGCCGGGCGCACCCTCAGGGAACCCGGCGTCGGGGCCAGGCCCAGCTTCGTGGGCACCGCCCGGGCCTTCGGCTACCTCATCGCCCGCGCCCTGATGATCGGCAGGGTATTCATCAGACGGCTCGTCGGCGTAATCCTCAGGGTCGGGCTTACTGTGCCTACCCATACCGGCGTGTGCGTCCTCTCCTTCGAACGTTGCGCCCCGTCAAACGGAAATCATGCACCAGAGCGGGCCTTAAATTCGCGACGACGGCGATGCAGGATCGGCTCCGTGTACCCGTTGGGCTGCTGCCCACCGGACAAGATCAGATCCTGAGCGGCCAGGAAGGCGACGCTGTCGTCGAAATTCGGCGCCATCGGACGATATGCCGCGTCGCCGGCATTTTGCTGATCAACGAACGGCGCCATTCGTTCCAGGCCGGCACGCACGTCCTGGCTGGTGATGACGCCGTGGCGCAGCCAGTTGGCCAGCAATTGACTGGAGATCCGCAGGGTCGCGCGGTCCTCCATGAGCGCCACGTTGTGGATGTCGGGGACCTTCGAACAGCCGACACCCTGCTCGACCCAGCGCACCACATAGCCGAGGATCGACTGGCAGTTGTTGTCGACCTCTTCGCGGATCTCCTCAGGGGCCCAGGCCAGCTCCTTGGCCAGCGGAATCGTCAGCAGTTGGTCGACGGTGGTGCGGGTCTTGCCTTCGAGCTCCTGCTGCACGGCGAACACGTCCACTTGGTGGTAGTGCATCGCGTGCAGGGTTGCCGCGGTCGGCGAAGGTACCCAGGCAGTGGTGGCGCCGGCCCTGGGCTGGCCGATCTTCTGCTCGACCATGTCGGCCATCAGCTCGGTCATCGCCCACATGCCCTTGCCGATCTGAGCCTTTCCGGTGAAGCCGGCGGCAAGCCCGATGTCGACGTTGGCGTCCTCGTAGGCCTTGATCCACGTGGTGTTCTTCATCGCACCCTTGCGGATCATCGGGCCGGCCTCCATCGATGTGTGGATTTCGTCGCCGGTGCGGTCCAGGAAGCCGGTGTTGATGAACACCACTCGGTCGGCGGCGGCCTTGATGCAGGCCTTCAAATTGAGCGTCGTCCGGCGCTCTTCGTCCATGATGCCGACCTTGAGCGTGCCCTGCGGCAACCCCAGCACATCCTCGACGCGGCTGAACAGCTCGCAAGTAAAGGCCACCTCGTCCGGGCCGTGCATCTTGGGTTTGACGATGTAGATGGAACCGGTACGGCTATTGGTCAACGGCCCGTTGAGGTCACCGGTCTTGAGTCCATGGATCGCGATCAGGCCAGTGAATAGCGCATCCATGATGCCTTCGAAGACTTCATTTTCCTGGCCGCCGGCCTCGCTTACAACAATCGCATCGTTGGTCATCAGATGGCCCACGTTGCGGACGAACAACACGCTGCGTCCCGGCAGGGTCAATTCGCCGCCGTCGGGGGTGCTGTAGGTGCGGTCCGCGTTGAGCACGCGAGTGAAGGTCTTGCCGTCCTTGGTGACTTCCTCGGCCAGGTCGCCCTTGTTCAGGCCGAGCCAGTTGCGGTAGCCGAGCACCTTGTCGTCGGCGTCGACGGCTGCCACCGAGTCCTCGAAGTCCATGATCGTGGTGATCGCCGATTCCAGGATCACGTCCTTGACACCAGCCCGGTCCGTTGCGCCGATCGGTGATTCCGGGTCGATCTGGACCTCGATGTGCAGACCGTGGTTGACCAGCAGCACCGACCAGTTGGGGGAGCCGAGTTCGCCGGTGTACCCGAGGAACTTCTCCGGGCTGGCTAACCCGCTGGCCTCCGCACCGATGGCGATCTGCAGCTGCCCGTCGACGATGCTTACACCCGTCGCGTCGGCCCAGGAGCCCGACGCCAACGGTACGGCCTGATCGAGGAACTTGCGTGCGTAGGCGATGACCTTGTCACCGCGAACCTTGTTGTAGCCGCTGCCCTTTTCAGCTCCATCGTCTTCTGAGATGACATCGGTCCCATACAGGGCGTCGTAGAGGGAGCCCCAGCGTGCGTTGGCCGCGTTCAGCGCGAATCGTGCGTTGAGGACCGGCACCACAAGCTGGGGACCGGCGGTGGTAGTGATCTCGTCATCAACCCCGGATGTGGTGATGGTGAAGTCGTCGGGTTCGGGTAGCAGGTAGCCAATTTCGGTGAGGAACTGACGGTAAGCCTCCACGTCGAGCGGCGCGATAACCCGATGCCGGTGCCATTTGTCGATTTGGGCTTGCAGCTCGTCGCGGGTGTTCAACAGCGCCTGATTCTGCGGTGTGAGGTCGGTGACGACCTTTTCGACGCCAGCCCAGAAGCTGTCCGGGTCAATGTCGGTGCCAGGAAGGGCCTCTTTATTCACGAAGTCGTAGAGCACCCGAGCGACGCGCAAGTTGCCCGCCGACACGCGATCAGTCATGGTTCTCCTCCGTCATGGCCGTCCCCGGCTCCTCCACTGGCTACTACGTCAGCCTACCGAGCTGCAGCCCGACGAGCGTATCCGGCCGACCCGCAACAGCAGGTCACGCCGCGCTAGCAGCTTCGCGCGCGGCGACCCGGTGGGCCACGCGAACCGCTTTCTGGCAACACATGTACATGGGATCGGTACGTTTTCCCCACGCTCCCGTTACCGATGGCCGCCGTTACCCATGGCCGCTCAGATCATACGGGCTGCACACGATGGCGCCCGGCGGCCAGGGCGTCAGTCTCGGTCTATCCCGTCGCGCATGGTGCCAACCAAGTCATCCACCAGATCCTCCAACGCCAACATGGCAACCACCGCGCCGTCTTCGGCAGTCACCAATGCCAGATGGCTGTTGCTGCGACGCAGGTGTGACAAGGCGTCGGGCAGCCCCAGCGAACTGGGAACAAGCGGCAGCGGACGCACCAGGGCAAGGTCGATCACGGTTTGCGGATCATCACCGAGCGCCAGCACGTCCTTGATGTGCAGGTATCCGACGTACCTGCCATCGCGACCCACCACCGGAAACCGGGAGTAACCGGTCTGGGCGAGGGCCTCTTCGATCGCGCCGATAGTAGGCCCGGACCCCGGGGCCGCAACCGGCACTGCGTGTACGTTGACCAGCGGCACCGCAACATCGCCAACCACCCGGGTGCGAACCCGCAACGCCCGGGTTAGCCGCGTGTGCTCCTCGGGATCCAGCAGACCTTCGGACACCGATTCGGCGATCATTTCGCTCAGCTCGACCGTGGAGACGGTGATGTCAAGCTCGTCTTTGGGCTGCACCCCAAGCGCCCGCAGTATCGCTTTGGAACTCCTGTCGTAGAGCCAGATGAACGGGCGAGCGGCCCGCATGTAGATCAGGTACGGCGGCACCAGCAGCATCGCTGTCTTCTCCGGTCCGGCGATGGCGATATTCTTCGGCACCATCTCACCGAGCAGCACGTGCAGGGCGACCACAATCGCCAGTGCGACCGCGAAGGCCAGCGGATGCCGCAGCCCGTCCGGCATGCCGACTAGGCGCAACGGCGTCTCCAGCAGATGGGCGACAGCTGGCTCGCCGATTCGGCCAAGCAGGATCGAGGCCACTGTGATACCCAACTGAGCTCCCGTCAGCATCAGCGCGAGCTGCTCATTGGCCCGGATCACCGTGACAGCGCTGGCCCGGCCCTGCTCGGCCAACGCCTCGAGGCGGTCGCGCCGGGCCGAGATGAGCGCGAATTCTGCGCTGACCAACAACGCGTTGGCGCCCAGCAGCAGGATCGTCAGCGCGACTGCCAGCATGACGTTCATCGGTTGCCCTCGCCCAACCCGGACTTATCACGCCGGCCCAATTGAGTCAGCTCCAGGAGGTCGATCCGGCGGCCGTCCATCTGGACTACCGTGGCCTGCCAGCGCGCCGAATCATCCGGTAGGCCATCGGTATTCAGGGCGGTCAGCTCAACGGTTTCGCCGGCAACCGGGATGTGGCCCAGCTCCCGAAGAACCAACCCGCCGATCGTCTCGTACGGCCCCTCGGCGGCTCGATAGCCGGTGGCGGTTGCCACCTCGTCGATGCGCAACAGTCCCGATACTCGCCAGCCATTTTCCGCCGCCTCCACATGCGGCGTCGCGTCATCGTGCTCATCGCGGACGTCGCCGACGATCTCTTCGATCACATCCTCGACGGTGACCATGCCCGCGGTGCCCCCATATTCGTCGACAACCATCGCGGTCTGCAACGCGTTGGCACGAATTTGCGCCAGCACTGCGTCGCCGTCCAGCGTCGAGGGCACAACCGCAACGGGCTTGGCGACCGTGGTCAACAACGTGTGCGCACGAGCGGCCGGCGGTACCTCGAACACCTGCTTGACGTGCACGATGCCGACGGTTTCGTCGAGGTCAGCCCGGACCACCGGGAATCGCGAGAACCCTGTCGCAGCGACTGCCGCAACCAGATCGGCGATGGTGTCGTCGGTCTGCAATGCCACGACCTTCGACCGCGGCGTCATCAGCTCCTCGGCCGTCAAAGCGCCGAACTGCAGCGAGCGGTGCATCAGCGAAGCGGTGGCGTCATCAAGCGAGCCCCTGCGTGCCGAGCTTCGTACCAGCGACACCAGTTCCTGCTGGGTGCGGGCCGACCGCAATTCCTCGGCCGGCTCGATGCCGAGTCGACGCAAGATCCAGTTCGCCGCGCCGTTCGTCAGCCGGATCGCCGGCGTGAACAGCACCGAGAACAGCCACTGGGGAAGCGCGACCGCGCGGGCGGTCCGCAGCGGCCGAGCCACCGCGAGGTACTTGGGGACCAGCTCGCCGAACACCATCGACACCGAGGTCACGATGACCAGTGCCAGGAACGTCGTAATCGTGTCGGAGATCTTGTCCGGTATCCCCATGGCGTCCAGCCACGGATGCGGCAGCTCTGCCACCAGCGGCTCGGTGAGGTAACCGGTTGCCAGCGTGGTGATCGAGATACCCAACTGGGCCCCGGACAGCTGGAAGGACAACCTGCGGTGGGCACGTTGGATGAAGCGGTCGCGGCTGGCGCCGCTTCGGGCGTTGGCCTCAACCGTGCTGCGGTCCAGCGCGGTCAGGGAGAATTCCGCCGCGACGAACACCGCGGTGCCGAATGTGAGCGCCAAAATGGCCAGCACGCTGACCACGGTGCCGATCAAGATCATGGGCCGCCCGGATGTCGCGCTGCCGCAGCAGCTCGCGGCGTCCCGGATGGCCGCTCGTCCCGGAAGCCTACGGCCTCGACGGGTGCCTGCGGCACGTCATACCTTTCCCTCGATGCCGCGCAACGCGTTGCTGCGGGTGAAATTCACATGGTAGCGAAGATAGACCCGAACCCCGCGGGGACGCAGTCACCAGCCGGTGGGCAGGGGATGCCCTTCGGCGAAGCCGGCCGTCGACTGCACGCCGATCACGACCCGCTCATGTAGCTCGGCGAGGTTCGTGGCACCGACATACGTGCAGGTGCTGCGCACGCCGGAGGTGATGTGGTCGATGAGGTCTTCGACCCCGCCGCGGTCGGGGTCAAGGCCCATCCTCGATGTCGAGATGCCTTCTTCGAACAATGCCTTGCGGGCTTGGTCGAAGGGGGTGTCCGCGGCCGTACGGGCGACGACCGCCCGCTTGGACGCCATCCCGTAGCTCTCCTTGAACGGCTGATCGTCGCGGTCACGCATCAGGTCACCGGGGGACTCGTAGGTACCGGCGAACCAGGACCCGATCATCACGTTCGACGCGCCGGCCGCCAACGCCAGTGCCACGTCGCGCGGATGCCGGATTCCGCCGTCGGCCCACACATGGCCACCGAGTTGTCTTGCAGCAGAAGCACATTCGAGCACCGCGGAGAACTGCGGACGGCCCACACCGGTCATCATTCGGGTGGTGCACATGGCGCCGGGGCCGACACCGACCTTGACGATGTTCGCGCCGGCCTCGAGCAGATCCCGAGTTCCCTCCGCCGACACCACATTTCCCGCCGCCAGCGGCACACCCAAGTCCAGAGATGAGACCACGCTGATTGCGTCCAGCGTCTTGACCTGGTGTCCGTGAGCGGTGTCGATGACCAGCAAGTCGACGCCGGCCTCGACGAGAGCACGGGCCTTGGCGCCCACGTCGCCGGTGATGCCGACGGCCGCGCCAACCCGGAGCCGGCCCGCATCGTCGGTGGCCGGGGTGTAGATGCCGGCGCGGATCGCTCCAGTGCGACTCAGCACTCCCGCCAATGTGCCGTCGGCGCTGGTCAGTACCGCGACGTCGATTGGGGCGTGCTCGAGCAGGTCGAAGATCTTGCGCGGTTCGGTCCCAGCGGGGGCGGTCACGAAATCCGCCACGGCGATATCGCGCACCCGGGTGAAGCGATCCACGCCCATGCACGACGACTCGCAGACCAAACCGATTGGGCGGCCCTCGAAGACCACTACCGCGACACCGTGCGCGCGCTTGTGGATCAGGGCCATCGCATCCGACACAGAATCGTCCGGCGCCAGCATCACCGGGGTGTCGAGCACCAGGTCTCGGCTCTTGACGAAATCCACCGTCTGCTGCACCGCAGGAATCGGCAGATCCTGGGGGAGGATCACGATGCCGCCGCGGCGGGCCACCGTCTCGGCCATCCGTCGTCCGGCTACCGCGGTCATGTTGGCGACCACCACCGGGATGGTGGTGCCCGACCCGTCGGTGGTGGACAAGTCGACGTCGAACCGCGATGCGACGTCGGAACGGTTCGGCACAATGAACACGTCGTTGTAGGTCAGGTCGTACCAGGGTCGGTGCCCGTCTAAGAACCTCATCGCTGCTGCAATTCGTTAGGCCGGTACTTCGCTGCGGTCTCCACTCCATAATGTGTGGAATTTGCCCGGCTCGTCGATCCGCCCGTAGGTGTGCGCACCGAAGAAGTCGCGCTGGGCCTGGGTAAGCGCCGCGGGCAACCGCTCGGTGCGCAACCCGTCGTAATACGCGAGGGCCGACGAGAATCCGGGAGTTGGAATACCCAGTTGAGTCGCCGTGACTACCACCCGCCGCCAACTGTCGATGGCCGCCTCTACGGCGCTGCGGAAATACGGCGCGACGATCAGGCTGGCCAGGTTTGGGTCGGCGTCGAAGGCTTCCTTGATGCGGTTGAGAAACTTGGCCCGAATGATGCAGCCACCGCGCCAGATGGTCGCCAAATCGCCCGGGGTGATGCCCCAGCCGTATTCGGCGCTGCCTGCCTGAATGTGGTTGAAGCCTTGTGCGTAGGCCACGATCTTGGAGGCATACAACGCCTGGCGGACGTCTTCGGTGAAGGTCTCGTGATCGGTGGGTTTCTCGCCGAGCTTGCCCGACGCCAGCCCGATGGTGGCCTTGCGTTGCGCCACCGAACCGGACAGGGCGCGGGCGAATACCGCCTCGGCTATTCCGGTTACCGGCACCCCGAGATCCAGGGCTGATTTGACCGTCCAGCGGCCGGTGCCTTTTTGTTCGGCTTCATCCAGAATCACGTCGACCAGCGGCTTACCGGTCTTGGCGTCGTTCTGGCGCAGCACCTCTGCGGTGATCTCGACCAGGTAGCTGTCCAGGTCGCCCTTGTTCCAGCCGGTGAATACGTCGGCGATCCGCGGTGCATCCAGGCCCAGTCCATCGCGCAGCAGCTGATAGGCCTCGCCGATGAGCTGCATGTCGGAGTACTCGATGCCGTTGTGGACCATCTTGACGAAGTGTCCGGACCCGTCGGGGCCGATGTGGGTACAGCACGGGACGCCGTCGACATGGGCGGAGATCTCCTCGAGCAGCGGGCCCAGCGACTCGTACGACTCGGCGGGACCGCCCGGCATGATCGATGGACCGTTCAGGGCCCCCTCTTCGCCGCCGGAGATGCCGGCGCCGACGAAGTGCAGCCCACGCTCACGCATCGCCTTCTCCCGGCGCATGGTGTCGGTGAACAGCGCATTACCGCCGTCGATGATGATGTCGCCGGGTTCCATGGTGTCGGCGAGCTCGTTGATGACGGCATCGGTGGGGTCACCGGCCTTGACCATGATCAGGACCCGACGCGGCGTCTGCAGTGCGGCAAGGAATTCCGGGATCGTTTCGGCACGGACAAACTTGCCCTCGGACCCGTGTTCTTCGAGCAGGGCATCGGTCTTGGCGATGGACCGATTATGCAGAGCCACGGTGTACCCGTGCCGGGCGAAGTTTCGGGCGATGTTCGAACCCATCACGGCCAGGCCGGTGACGCCTATCTGTGCGGTCGCGGTGTTCGATTCCGACGAGCTCATATCCTGCCTTTCGGTCGGGCGTCGTATTCGAGAATCTTGCCTAGCGCATTTTCGAACGCCATTCGGACACACTGTGGCACAGCGGACTAGTGGTACCCCAAAGTGTCGCGACGCTTTAGATGGTGATCAGCCGTTGCAGCTCGGTGAGCCACGGTACGGCCAGCGCAATGGTGGGCACCACCAGCACCGCAGCGGCGGCGAGGTAGGCGGCCACCGACAGCGCCAGGCTGTTGCCGCGGCCCGAGAGCCGGCGCACCCGTAGCACGGTGGACGGACCTCCCGCCGCCAACGCACCCGATGGCGCCCGCCCGGATGCACACGCCACCAAGGCGCGGGCCAGGGGGGTGCGCCCGGCGGCGCGCACCGCCGCGTCGTCGGCCAGCAGCTCGACGAGCAGCTGCACCGCGCCCAGCGCGTTTGCACTGCGCACCAGACGTGGAAAGGCCGCGTGTACCGCGGTGAACGCCTCCAACACAAGGTCATGGCGGGCCCGCAGATGAGCCCGCTCATGGGTGAGGATCGCCGCGACCTCGGCGTCGCCCAGGGTGTTCAGCGCCCCTTCGCTGACCACCACCCGGCTACGCACCCCGGGCAGGCAGTAGGCAAGCGGCTCGGCCACGTCCAAGACGCGAAGGTCGCGAGTCCGCGTGCCCGGCTGGGCCAGAGCACCGTCGTGCCCGACGTGAACCAGATCAATCACCATGCGGTGATGGGCTCGCCGCCGCCGAGTGGCGATGGCGCCCCTCAGCACCGCGGCCACCAGCCGGACCCCCACCAGCACCGTGAGCGCGAAGACGGCGATGTATGCCGTCCACAACGGCCAGCCGAGCCGGCCCTCGGCTCCGAGAATGGTGGCGGTGGGGCGCCCGTCGGGACCGGGCATGAGCACCCGGCTGGCAATCGCGATGCCTGCACTGAATGCCGATAGCGCTGCAGCGAGCGCAATGGCCTGCCAGAGCACCATCGCGGCTCGTGGGGCGCGCAACGGCCACGTCGCTCGTGCTAGTAAGGCTGGGGTTGGGCCAGCCAGCAGCACCGCGAGGATGGTGAAGGCCAGCGCGGACACGCTGCTAGTCTCTCTCAGTCCTCCGCTGGAGCGCCAGCAGATGACGAATTGCGATGACTTGCTTCCAATTCGGCGAGTGCGCGGCGGAGTGCGTCCGCCTCGTCGGCGCCGACCCGCTCTACGAAGTGCACCAGTGCGGCCTGCCTACTGCCGGAGTCCTCGGCCTGGGCCAGTGCATCGACCATAAGCCCGGCGACTAGTTCGTCGCGGCCATGTACGGGGGCATAGCGGTGCGCCCGATCGTCGCGAATTTGAGAGACCAGATTCTTCTTGGCCAACCGTTGCAGCACGGTCATCACCGTCGTATAGGCGAGGTCGCGCCGCGCCGACAACGCTTCGTGGACTTGGCGAACGGTTTGAGGTTCCGCCGTGGACCACAAGTGATCCATCACGGCGCGTTCCAGATCCCCCAGCCGCGTCAGCTTGGCCATAGTTCACTCATCTCCATCAGGTTGAAACCAGCGTACTCCGGCTTACTACCGACCGTCGTATCCAAAACCGGTCGGTGCCAAACCGAACCCTGCTAGACCGGCACCCGGCAGCCGCTCTCTGTGACCGGCGTCACGGCCGCTCACATCCGAGAATCGGTCCCTCACGTTCGCAACACTACGCACCCGGCGCTTGCGAAATTAGGGCAGCCTTGCCTATTCTAATACCGGTCGAGCGAACAAATGACCGTGGCAGAGTCCTGAGGGCTGCAGCGACCCCCGGTCCACTCGATCGGCGAGCCCCGTGCCTGGTGCACGGGGCTCGCCCGTTTTCGGGGATGGTGTAGACACAAGGTCGTGCAACCGCCGGACACGGTCATCCCGCCAAACTTCACCGCCCCGTTCGACACCGAGTTGGGGCTGCAATTCACCGAACTCAGCCCCGACGGCGCCCGCGCGCGGCTGGAGGTCAAGCCCAAACTCCTGCAGCCGATGGGAATCGTGCACGGCGGTGCCTACTGCTCGATGATCGAGAGCATTGCCAGCGCGGCCGCCTTTACCTGGCTCGCCGCGAACGGCGGCGGAAACGTTGTTGGCGTCAACAACAACACGGACTTCCTGCGCGCGATCAATTCCGGGATGGTGTTCGGCAAGGCTGAACCGGTGCACCGCGGTCGGCGTCAACAGCTGTGGTTGGTCACCATCACCGATGATCGCGACCGGGTGGTGGCCCGGGGCCAGGTGCGGTTGCAGAACCTCGAGCCGTAACCCAACGACGGCTGAGGTTGGCTCGGCATGTGCTGAAGTCGGCGGCGTGGCAGGATCGCAGAGCATGCGCCTGACGCCGCACGAACAGGAGCGATTGCTGCTGTCCTACGCCGCCGAGCTGGCCCGCCGGCGTCGGGCGCGCGGCTTGCGCCTCAACCATCCGGAAGCCGTCGCGGTCATCAGCGACCACATCCTCGAGGGCGCCCGTGATGGCCGCAGCGTCGCCGAACTGATGGTCAGTGGTCGCGAGGTGCTCAGCCGCGAGGACGTGATGGAGGGCGTGCCGGAAATGCTTACCGAGGTGCAGGTGGAGGCGACGTTTCCGGACGGAACCAAGTTGGTCACCGTACACCACCCGGTAGCATGATTCCCGGCGAAATCCTCTACGGCAGTGGCGATATCGAGATCAATGCAGCAGCACAGCGACTTGAGATGCAGATCGTCAACACCGGCGATCGCCCGGTGCAGGTCGGTAGTCATGTGCACCTCGCGCAGGCCAATGCGGCGCTGTCGTTCGACCGCCTCGCGGCCCGCGGTTACCGCCTGGACATTCCGGCCGCCACGGCGGTCCGTTTCGAGCCTGGTGTGTCGCAGACCGTTCGGTTGGTTCCGTTGTGCGGACGGCGCGAAGTGTACGGATTGACCCTGACTCCGCCCGGACAACTGGACTCCTGATGGCAAAGCTAACTAGGGAGCGCTACGCGCAGCTATTCGGACCAACCACCGGAGACCGGATCCGGCTGGCCGATACCAACCTGCTGGTACAAGTCACAGAAGACCGCAGCGGGGGGCCTGGATTGGCCGGCGACGAGGCGGTGTTCGGTGGCGGCAAGGTGCTGCGTGAGTCCATGGGCCAGGGGCGGGCGACCCGCGCCGAGGGCGCGCCCGACACCGTGATCACCGGCGCGGTGATTATCGATTACTGGGGAATCATCAAGGCCGACATCGGAATTCGCGATGGCCGCATCGTGGGAATCGGAAAGGCCGGCAATCCCGACATCATGACGGGTGTGCATCGGGATCTGGTCGTCGGACCGTCTACCGAAATCATTGGCGGCAACGGCCGAATCGTCACCGCCGGCACCGTCGACTGCCACGTCCACCTGGTTTGCCCACAGATCATCGTCGAAGCGCTCGGAGCGGGGACGACCACGATTATTGGCGGCGGCACCGGGCCCGCCGAGGGAACCAAGGCCACTACCGTCACCCCCGGCGAGTGGCACCTGGCCCGGATGCTGGAGTCACTGGATTCCTGGCCAGTGAACTTTGCTTTGCTCGGCAAGGGAAACACCGTGAGTGCCGACGCGCTGTGGGAGCAATTACGCGGTGGCGCATCGGGTTTCAAACTGCATGAGGATTGGGGATCCACACCCGCGGCCATCGACGCCTGCTTGACTGTCGCCGAGGCCGCCGGTGTGCAGGTCGCGCTGCATTCCGACACCCTCAACGAGCTGGGGTTCGTCGAGGACACCATTGGCGCGATCGCCGGACGCTCAATTCACGCCTACCACACCGAGGGTGCCGGCGGCGGGCACGCCCCGGACATCATCACCGTCGCCGCACACCGGAATGTGCTGCCTAGCTCCACCAATCCCACCCGTCCGCACACGGTCAACACCCTCGACGAGCACCTCGACATGCTGATGGTGTGTCACCATCTCAACCCCCGGATACCGGAAGACCTAGCGTTCGCCGAGAGCCGGATCCGGCCGTCGACCATCGCAGCCGAGGACTTGCTGCACGACATGGGCGCGATCTCGATGATTGGCAGCGACTCACAGGCCATGGGCCGCGTCGGCGAGGTGGTGCTGCGCACCTGGCAGACCGCGCATGTGATGAAGGCGCGTCGCGGGGCATTGGAAGGCGACCCGTCTGGCAGCCAAGCCGCCGACAACAATCGGGTCCGGCGGTATATCGCGAAATACACCATCTGTCCGGCCATTACACACGGCCTGGACCATCTGGTCGGTTCGGTTGAGGTGGGCAAATTGGCCGACCTGGTGCTGTGGGAACCGGCATTTTTCGGAGTCCGTCCGCACCTCGTGCTCAAGGGCGGCGCGATCGCCTGGGCGGCGATGGGTGACGCGAACGCGTCCATCCCGACGCCCCAACCCGTGCTTCCGCGGCCGATGTTCGGCGCTGCCCCGCCCACCGCGGCGGCCACCTCGGTGCACTTTGTCGCACCACAAGCGATCGAGGCGCGCCTGCCCGAGCGGCTCGCGGTCAACCGTCGAGTGGTTCCGGTGAACGACGTGCGCGCCGTCAGCAAGGCTGACCTGCCACTCAACGATGTGCTGCCCAACATCGATGTCGAGCCCGACACCTTCACCGTGCGCATCAATGGGCAGGTGTGGCAACAGCAGCCGGCCGCCGAACTTCCCATGGCGCAGCGGTATTTCCTGTTCTGATGGCTTCGCTCGCAACGCTTCTCGCGCTGGCCGACTCACGGCTGCCCAGCGGCGCGCACGTGCACTCCGGTGGCATCGAAGAAGCTGTCGTCAGCGGGATGGTAACCGACCTGGCCACCCTGGAGGCGTTCCTTACACGGCGAATCCGCACGCACGGACTGGTCACGGCGTCGATTGCCGTCGCGGTACAGCGAGGCGATCTAGCCCTCGATGACGCCGATCATGAGACCGATGCGCGCACCCCGGCGCCGGCCGCCAGACAGGCGTCGCGCAGCCAGGGCCGGGGGCTGGCGCGTCTGGCGCGCCTGATCTGGCCCGACGCGCAATGGGATGCGCTGGGCAGGCGCCCGCATCTTGCGGTTGTCGCCGGGCGCGTGGGAACGCTGAGCGGCCTCGCCCCCGACCACAACGCCCTGCACCTCATCTACACCACGATGACCGGCTCTGCCACCGCCGCGCAGCGCCTGCTGGCGCTCGACCCCGCCGACGTGGCCGCTCTGACCTTCCGACTCTGCGACCTATGCGAGGCCATCGCCATCGAGGCAATCGCCGGACTCGCCGACTTATCCGACCCGTTGCTCGACACGCTCGCACAGCGCCATGCCGAACGCGAGCGTCCCCTGTTCGCCTCCTGAAAGGTAAGAAATGACACGGCATTTCCACTCTGACACCCACTCCCACCCACACGTGCACACCGATCGCCCAAAGCGGGTCCGCCAGCCCGGCGAGCCGCTGCGCATCGGCGTCGGCGGCCCGGTCGGCTCCGGAAAGACCGCGTTGGTCGCCGCCCTTTGTCGGCAGTTACGGGACGAGCTGTCGGTGGCGGTACTGACCAATGACATCTACACCACCGAAGACGCCGACTTCCTGCGCAAGCATGCGGTGCTGCCCGACGATCGGATCGCGGCCGTGCAGACCGGCGGTTGCCCGCACACCGCGATCCGTGACGACATCACCGCGAATCTGGACGCGATCGACGACTTGATCGCTGCACAAGATCATCTGGACCTGATATTGGTCGAATCCGGTGGCGACAACCTCACGGCCACCTTCTCTTCGGGCTTGGTGGACGTGCAGATCTTCGTGGTCGATGTGGCCGGCGGCGACAAGGTACCGCGCAAGGGCGGACCGGGAGTCACCTATTCGGATCTGTTGGTAATCAACAAAACTGACCTGGCTCCGCTGGTGGGCGCAGACCTGCAGGTGATGGCACGCGACGCCGACGTGGTGCGCGGGGGGCGCCCGACCGTGCTGCAATCGTTGATCGAAGACCCAGCCGCAAGCCAAGTTCTGGCCTGGGTTCGCACCCAGCTGGCCAGCTGATGGACATTGATGCATTCTAAGGTACTGGTTGTCGCGTCACGAAACCGCTTGCCGCGCATCGACTGCCGTGGCGGGGTCCAGGCGCGCTGCACCGCACCGGATACGGTGCACCTGGTGTCGGCAGCCGCCATCCCATTGGGCGGCGACACCATAGACATTCGGGTGATCGTCGAGGAGGGCGCGCGGCTCAAGCTGCGTAGCGCCGCCGCCACCGTCGCCTTGCCCGGTCCACGGACCCCGGCGTCGCACGCCCGCTGGCGGATCGATGTGAGCGGAACCCTGGATGTGGATCTCGAGCCGACGGTTGTCGCTGCGTCAGCCCGGCATTGGTCCTGGGTAGTTTTGGCGCTGCACGACGATGGCCAGATTCGCTTCCGGGAGCGGGTGCAGGTCGGCAGATGCAATGAGCGCGAAGGGTTTTGGTCGGGATCGCTGTGGGCCGACCGGCGTGACCGGCCGCTGCTGCGTCATCGGGTCGAGCTGGGAGCCGGGTCGCTGGCCGACGACGTCCTCGCCGCACCGTGCGCCACCATCAACGAGTTATATTATCCGACAACGTCATTCGCTGATTGCTTCGAGCCGGGGTCGACGGTGTTGGCGTTGGCCGATGGCGGGACGCTGCGCACCTGGCAGGGCGACCGGTTAGCCGGTTAGCCGTTCAGCTCGAAGTGGACCCGTGGCTCGGCGCCCGCGTAACGTCGCTCAACTTAGCGTCACTGTAGCCGCAAGTGAACCCGGTTGCGCCGTAATCACAGCAGGCCCCACTGCGCCCCAGGGGCCAAGCCCAAGGCTGACCGTGGCTGACGTAATTGCGCCTGACGATAATTGCTGCACCAGCGCATCAGGCAATGGCAGGGTTACCGTAAATGTTCCGTTAATGCCGTCGTTGATGGCGATAAGGGGAGACATCAAGAGCGTCTGGAGGGCGGCCGGCACCTGTCCCCCTAGGAGTTGGCTGACAGCTGTTGCGGCGGAATTTTGGAACGAGACCACCATGTTGGCCGGTATAGCCCCCAAAGTAAGCAGCCTAAAGGGGGCCAGTACGGCCTCCCCGACGGCAAGATTGCCCGAAAAGGAGACGGCCCCTGAATCCGATACCACCTGGTTCATCGTCAGCGTCCCCGGAAACCACGGAATCGGACCATTGTAGATCTGGGTGGCTGCCGCGGGGGCGGCAGTCGAGCCGGTCCCGATCAACGGGTGACCCAGCAACGCCTCGGTGTGGGCATTGGTCACGGCAAGCACGTCCTGCCCCAGGGTCTGCAACCGCGAGGCGTTGGCGGCCTCGACTGCCGTGTACTCCCGCGCACCGGCAGTCAGCGCCTGCACAAACTGGGCATGAAACCTCGCCGCCTGGGCACTCAGCGCCTGATATTCGTAGCCGTAGGTGCCAAACAGCCTCGCGATTGCCGCCGACACCTCGTCGCCGGCCGCGGTCAGCACGTGCGTTGTCGAGCTGGCCGCCGACGCATTTGCCGCCCTAATCGCCTCCTCGAGCCCGGTCAAACCCTCCGCCGCCGACGCCAAACTCCCAGCAGTCGCTATCACAAAAGATGACATCAACAGCCCCGATCCGACGAGGTCAACACGACCCACGAAGAACTTCCGACTGTGCGATCGTCGACCAACAACCGCATGCGGGGGCCCGTAGCCGACTACCTAACCTCCACCCCTCGACACCCATCGAACTACCCCACTCAGACCAGCCGAGGGCGGTTGGAACCTGCACTTCACGCCGACCTCGAGTTCCTGGCTAAACCTCATCGCCAAAGTCCAACGCGGACGTGACGCCCTCCGCCAGACCAAATCGCGAACGGACCTCTAGCCGCCGGGTGGGCTGGTATCTATCTGATCGTCGATTCCCTGCGCTAAAACGACGTCATTGATAGCGTCGGTGGCCCAATACCATTCGGCAGCGATATGGAGGAGCTGCACGAACTGGGCGTAAAACGCAGCCGCCTGAACGCTAATCTCCCGATAGGTCTGACCGAACGCGTTGATCAGCGACGTGACCGCCTCCGACACCTCGTCGAGACCCGGCGCACCCACCCCAGTTATCGCCGTCGCCGCTGTATTGGCCGCTTGCAGCCCCGAGCCGATGTCCAGCAGGTCCCGGACCGCCGCCTGGACCGTCTCCGGTGCCACGACCACAAGCGACACGCGATCCTGCCCTTCACACCAGCCCGACTGCTAGCACACGTGGCGAATAATGACTAAATCAGAATACGAAATTCCGGCATGAAAAATCAGAAAGTCCGCCGACGGGTCCGCGTATTCAGAAAGAGTTCATCTATAAAAATTAGAATTTGATTTGAACCCCGAGAGAATTGACGTTGAGTGCCATCTCATTCGGGTATGTAGCCGGCGAATGACATCCTGTTGGCTGTCGAACCGCGTGTCCTAGCTGGCTTTCCAGGCCATCGAGGATTTGGCCTCGGCGGCCAGCTCCGCCAACTGTTCGAGCCGGGTGCGCGCGAACGCCTGCTGGTCGGTGATCGTCAGCTGGCCGCGCCGGGTGCTCAGGAAGGTCACCGTCCAGGACAGCAGCGTGGTGATCTTGGTCTTGAACCCGATCAGGTACACCAGGTGCAGCACCAGCCAAATCAGCCATGCGATAAAGCCACTGAACTCCAGTGGGCCGATCTTGGCCACCGCCGAGAACCTCGAAACCGTGGCCATAGAACCCTTGTCGAAGTACTGGAAGGGCTCTCGCTCCGTCGGGTCGGCCCCGGCCAGTTCGGCCTTAATGGTGCTGGCGACGTACTTGGCGCCCTGAATTGCGCCCTGGGCCACACCCGGCACACCCTCGACGGCGGCCATGTCGCCGACGACGAAGACGTTCGGATGTCCGGGGATGGACAGGTCAGGTAGCACTTGGACGCGCCCGGCCCGGTCGAGCTCGACGTCGGACTGGTCGGCGAGATCCCGGCCGAGCCGGCTGGCCTGCACCCCGGCAGACCACACCTTGCACGCCGACTCGATGCGCCGGATGGTGCCGTCGGAGTCCTTGACGGTGATGCCGTTGCGGTCCACATCGGTGACCATCGCGCCCAGCTGGATCTCCACGCCCAGCCTCTTCAGCCGTGCGGCCGCGCGCTCACCGAGTTTCTCACCCATCGGTGGCAGCACCGCGGGCGCGGCGTCGAGCAGGATCACCCGTGCTTTGGTCGAGTCGATGTGCCGGAACGCGCCCTTGAGGGTGTGTTCGGCCAATTCGGCGATCTGCCCGGCCATTTCGACTCCGGTGGGACCGGCTCCGACGACGGTGAAGGTCAGCAGCTTGGCGCGTCGTTCCGGATCGCTTGACCGTTCGGCCTGCTCGAAGGCGCTCAGGATGCGGCCCCGCAATTCCAGCGCGTCATCGATTGACTTCATGCCCGGCGCAAACTCGGCGAAGTGGTCGTTTCCGAAGTACGACTGCCCGGCGCCCGCGGCGACAATCAGGCTGTCGTAAGGGGTTTCGTAGGTGTGGCCAAGCAGCTCCGAGACGACGGTCTGGTTGGCCAGGTCGATGTGGGTGACGTTGCCCAGCAACACCTGGACGTTGCGCTGCTTGCGCAGCACGACGCGGGTGGGCGGCGCGATCTCACCCTCCGAGATGATCCCGGTGGCCACCTGATACAGCAACGGCTGGAACAAGTGATGAGTGGTGCGAGCGATCAGCTTGATGTCGACGTCGGCGCGCTTGAGCTTCTTTGCCGCATTGAGTCCGCCGAACCCTGATCCGATGATGACAACTCGATGCCGACCGCCCTGTTGTGCTGCGGGTTCTGGCTGGGGACTCATGTTCCGCTGCTCCTGACGGGGTCTCCTTGACGGGCGGGCTGCAGTTAGCTACTAACCCCTTGAGCGTAGCCAATCGCGCCCTCACAAACCCAGGCGCGGGCATGTGTAATTAGCCACACTTACGGAATCGCCCTGGTCGCAGGGCCGCACATAGGGCGCTACAGACCGAGCAGCGGACCTAGCGCCTCGGCGGCGGTGGTGATGACGCCGGGGGTGTAGCCGTGTGGCGACAGGTTGATGATCAATCCGTCGACACCGACGTCGAGAACTTTGGTCTGTACCTGCTCGGCGATCTGTGCCGGACTGCCCACCACCATGCGCCCACTAACCTGCTGGGGAAGCTGGTCCGGCTTGAGGTTCTCATCGATCATCACCGTCAGCATCAGGCTGGTCTCCAGCGTCGTCCGGTCCCGGCCGGCCTCCTCGCACCGGGCCGCCAGCGCCGCCACCTTGCGCGGCAGCTCGCCGAGTGAGGCGACGATGTTGAGATGGTCGGCGTAGCGGGCGGCAATCGCGAAGGTCTTTTTCTCGCCGCCGCCACCGATCAGAATCGGGATTCGGTCGCGGTAGCGCGGCTCGGCCAGTGCGGATTCGGTGGTGTACCAGTCACCGTCGAAGGTCGGACGCTCACCCTTGATCATCGGATCGAGGATCTGCAGCGCCTCCTCAAGCCGGTGGAAACGATCGGTGAAAGTGCCGAACTCGAAGCCTAGTTGGCGATGTTCAAGCTCGAACCAGCCGGCCCCGATGCCCAGGACCGCGCGGCCGGCGCTAACCATGTCGAGGGTGGTGATGATCTTGGCGAGCAGCGCCGGATTGCGGTACGTGTTGCCGGTCACCAACGCGCCCAGCTGCAGCCGTTCGGTCGCGGTTGCTAGCGCGCCGAGGGCGGTGTAGGCCTCCAGCATCGGATCTTCGGGCGGACCCAGCATGGGTAGTTGATAGAAGTGGTCCATCACAAAAAGCGAGTCGTAGCCCGCCGCCTCGGCCTCACGGGCCTGCGCGATGACCGACGGGAAAAGCTTCTCCACGCCCGTGCCGTAGGAGAACTTAGGAATTTGGAAGCCAAGCCTGATCGCCACGGTGTCTACCGTAGCGACGGGCGCGTCACACTACCGAAACCGAGAGATGGCTTAGGCGAAGTGAGCCAGCGCGCCGTGGCTGACGTGCAACGTCTGCCCGGTGATGTGGCGAGCCGCGGGGGTGGTGAGGAACTTCGCCAACCGCGTGATCTCTGCCGCGGCGGACGCGGGGGTCCGCGAAAGTCCTTCGTAGCCGTCCTGGACGCTGCGCCCACAGGCGACCGCGTTAACGGTGATGCCGCGGGTGCCGTACACCTCGGCCTGCCCCCCCACCCAATTGGAAAGTGCTGCTTTGATCGCCGCGTCCACGCTGCCCGCCGGCGGGTTTTCCGCGACCACGCTGATGATGGAGCCGCCGGAGCGTAGGTGGTCACCCACCGCCTGCACGGTGAGCACGGCCGAAAGGACTGTGGCATCGAGCGCCCTGCGCCACGCGGTGGCCGTGTCGGATAGCGCGTAGGTGCGTGGGTCGCCGGCGTCCCACGTTGGGGCAGGCACGTTGACGATGGTGTCCAAGTGATGGGGGAACAAGCGACGAGCTTCGCTGAGGCTCGCCGGGTCGGTTGTGTCGCAGACGATCGCATCCACGTCGAGTTCCTTGGCAACGACCTCCAGGTCGCCGCGGCGGGCGCCGACAAGGGTCACGTTGTGACCGTCGTCGCGAAACCCCTCGGCTACTGTGCGTCCCAGATCGGTGTCGCCGCCAGTGACCACAACCTCCACTGCCATGACCTCCTCGTGTTCAACGTTGAACCCAGACCCTGGCATTTTCGATGGTCGCACACCACAGCAGTGTCGCCTGGGATCTCAGCGTGTTATGGCGTCAATCCCTACAGATGTTACTGGACAGTAGCAATTTGGCGAAACTCCCGACACCACGCCACGCAGCCGATTTGCGTTACGGACTGGCCACGGCCTGGCATCCGCCACGGCTTAGGGTTTGACCCATGCGTCGTGTCGCAGTGCTAGCCGGTGTGCTGGTCTGGAGCCTGGTAGCTGGCCTTGTGGGGTGCAGTTCGAACGCACCGCCATCGCAGCGCTCCCTCACGCTCGTGGTGCTTGCGGCAGCCTCCCTTAAGTCGGCGTTCAACCAGCTCAGTGAGCCATTCAAGGCCGACAACCCCGGCGCGGACATTAGCTTCGAGTTCGGTGGTTCCGCGGAATTGGCGGCTCAGTTGACTCAGGGGGCGACCGCCGACGTCTTCGCCTCGGCGGACACCGCGCAAATGGATACGATCACCAAGGCCGGCTTATTGGCCGCTGATCCGACCAACTTTGCGTCCAACACGCTGGTCATCGTCACCGCGCCGGGGAACCCGAAGAAGGTCGGATCGTTTGCCGACCTCGCCAGGCCCGGGCTGAGCGTGGTCATCTGCCAACAGCCGGTGCCATGCGGATCCGCCACCCGTCGCATCGAAGACGCCACCGGGATCCGCCTCAACCCGGTCAGCGCGGAACTCAGCGTGACCGATGTCCTCAACAAGGTCACTACCGGACAAGCCGACGCCGGGCTCGTTTACGTCACCGACGCGCTCAACGCCCGAAGCAAGGTGACGACCGTGAAGTTTCCCCAAGCCGCCGGCGCGGTGAACGTCTACCCGATTGCCGTCCTGAAGAAGGCGCCTCAACCAACGCTCGCTCGGAATTTCGTCGCGATGGTGATGTCTGAGACCGGTCAACGGATCCTGAAGCAGTCGGGCTTCGCTAAGCCCTGAGAGCCAACCCGTGCACCGGCCTGCCGATCTACCCCGCTGGGTCTATCTGCCCGCCACCGCGGGGCTGGCCTTCGTGGCATTGCCGCTGGCCGCAATAGCGATCAAGGTTGATTGGCCGCATTTCTGGGCGCTAATCACGAGCTCCTCCTCGCAGACGGCGCTCTTGTTGAGCCTGAGAACCGCCTCGGCCAGTACGGTGCTGTGCGTCCTGCTGGGGGTTCCGATGGCGCTGGTGTTGGCTCGCGGCCGGACCCGGCTGGTGCGGTTGCTCCGTCCGCTGATCCTGGTGCCGCTGGTGCTGCCGCCGGTGGTAGGTGGCATCGCGCTGCTCTATGCATTCGGCCGGCTCGGGTTGTTAGGGCATTACTTGGAGGCCGCCGGAATCAGCATTGCGTTTAGCACCACGGCCGTTGTGTTGGCGCAGACCTTCGTTTCGTTGCCGTTCCTGGTGATTTCCCTGGAAGGCGCGGCGCGCACCGCCGGAGCCGACTATGAGGTGGTGGCCGCGACGCTCGGGGCGCGGCCTAGCACGATCTGGTGGCGGGTCACCGTGCGGCTACTGCTGCCGGGCATGGTCTCGGGAGCGGTGCTGGCGTTCGCTCGGTCGCTGGGGGAGTTCGGCGCGACGCTGACGTTTGCCGGTTCCCGGGAAGGCGTTACCCGCACACTTCCGATCGAGATCTACTTGCAGCGGGTAAGTGATCCGGATGCCGCTGTGGCTCTGTCGATCCTGCTCGTAGCGGTGGCGGCATTGGTTGTGCTGGGAGTGGGGGCTCGCAGACTGACCGGGACCGACGCAAGGTAGCCGGCCGTGACCGAATTGCAGCTGCGCGCGGTGGTCGCAGACCGCGGTCTGGACGTGGAGTTCACGGTGCCGGCGGGCGAGGTGCTCGCTGTGCTGGGACCCAACGGCGCCGGCAAGTCCACCGCCCTGCACGTCATCGCGGGGCTGGTTCGCCCCGATGCGGGCCTGGTGCGTTTGGGACACCGGGTCTTGACGGACACCGCCGTCGGGCTGCATGTGGCTACCCACGACCGCCGAGTCGGCTTGCTATTACAGGACCCGTTGCTGTTTCCGCACATGAGCGTGGCCGCCAACGTCGCGTTCGGACCGCACAGCCGTCGCAACGTGCTCCGCTCCACCCGGTCCACCCGTGCTCGCGACAGGAGGTCGGCCCTGCGCTGGCTGCGTGAAGTGGACGCCGAGCCACTTGCCGACCGCAAGCCACGCCAGCTGTCGGGTGGACAAGCCCAGCGGGTCGCAATCGCGCGGGCGCTTGCCGCCGAACCCGATGTGTTGCTCCTAGACGAGCCGTTGACCGGACTCGACGTGGCCGCCGCCGCGGCAATTCGTGGGGTGCTGCGCGGCGTGGTCAACCGCAGCGGCCGTGCGGTCATCCTGATCACCCATGACCTGACGGACGTGTTCACCCTGGCCGATCGGGTGCTGGTGCTCGAGGACGGGAAGATCTCCGAGATCGGTCCGGCGGCCCGAGTGCTCGCCGCACCGCGCAGCCATTTCGGAGCCCGGATCGCCGGCGTCAACTCGGTCAACGGGTCCATCGGTCCCGACGGCTCATTGGTCACCGCGTCCGGACAGCACTGGCATGGCACCGCGGAGTCCGGCGAAAAGCTCGTCGAAGGGGTGCAGGCGGTTGCGGTGTTCGCGCCGGCGACGGTGGCCGTGTATCAAGACCGGCCGCATGGCAGCCCGCGCAACACCGTCGAGGTGACAGTGGCCGAGCTGGATACCCGCGGGCCCGCGGTCGTGGTGCGCGGCCACGACCAGCCCGATCGCGCACCGGGTCTGGCCGCAACCATCACCGTCGATGCCGCCGCAGAGTTGCGGCTGACGCCAGGTAAGCGGGTGTGGTTCAGCGTTAAGGCTCACGAAGTGGCGCTGCACCCGGCACCTCACCAGCACGCCCGCCCCTCAGACGATCTTCGGACCGGTTACTGATGAACTGCCTAGCCCGAAGGCATCGAAGCCTTCATGGCGCAACCAGGTGGTTGGTGATGTCAATCCCGTTGGTCTTGCCGTCATTGTGGTGGTTGGTCGTATTGCGGCACTCGCCATACAGGTAGATCGTTCCGTAACCCGGGTAGTCGGTGTTGCGCATCATATTTGCGGTCACGCCGTCTTTGTTAAGGGTTGTGCCGTGGTAGCGCTGTCCTGGTAGGGCGCCGTCGTTCCAGCCGTGAGCGATCATCGCTGCCCGAACTTTCTGAAAATAAGCATCCGGTTCACCGACCAGCAGAAAGTCCATCGTGACGGTGCCTTGATACGGCGGGTCGCCTTGGTCGTTGCAGGAGGCGAACGAGAAAACGCCGCTGACGCCCTGAAGGTCGGCGGCGGCGACGATCTGTTTGGCTGGCTCGACGACTTGGGCCATGGCTTGATCGTCGGTGAGCGGATGGGCGGAATCGTCCCATGGATTAGAGGAACCCGAGGAATGCGGTTTGTGCATCACCAGCGCACATCCTCCTAACAGCATGGCGACGAGCACCGTCACGGCAAGCAGTGCTTGCCGTGACACCGAGTGCGGTCGATCAGTGGTTGTGTTGGTCATCGAAGACATGATCGTCGGTAATAGATCCCCCGGGGGGGCGGTTCCATTCCGGATCAACGCTGGCCATCCAACTGCCCCAGCATGGTGATCGGATCCGTGGAGGCCGCGCACACATACACCCCCGGCCGTCGTCAAGATGAAAGCTCGCGGCGCTGCGGGCCAGGTCGGTTTCCGGGCAGCCCAACAGCACGGCGTGGTTGGCGTGCATGCGCCCCAGGGCGAAAGCGTCGGCCACGGTGGTCAAGCCGTAAGTCCGAAGACGTCGAAGCCTTCATTGCGCAACTATTTGGTTGGTGATGTCAATGCCGTTCGTCTTGCCGTCATTGTGGTGGTCGGTCGTATTGCGGCATTCGCCATCAAGGTGGATTTGTCCGTAATTGTGGTCGGACGGGACGAAGCCCATATTTGCGGTCACGCCGTCCTTGTGCAGGGTTGTGCCGTGGAAGTGCTGTCCTGGTGGGGCGCCGTCGTTCCAGCCGTGTGAGAGCATCGCGGTGCGGACGTGCTGGAAGTACGTGTCCGGGTCGCCGTGCAAGAGAAAGCTGATCGTGACGGTGCCTTGATAGGGCGGATCGCCTTGGTCGTTGCAGGAGGCGAACGAGAATCCGCCGCTGACGCCCTGAAGGTCGGCGGCGGTGACAATCTGCTTGGCTGCGTCGATCACTTGGGCCATGGCTTGATCGTCGGTGAGCGGATGAGCGGAGTCATCCCATGGATTGGAGGAACCCGCGGAATGTGGTTTGCGCATCACCAGCTCACATCCTCCTAGCAACATGACGGCGACCACGGTCATGGCAAGCAGTGCTAGCCATGACCGCAGGCGGCGTCGATCAGTGGTGGTGTTGGTCATCGAAGACATGATCATCGGTAATAGAACCCGGGGGGCGGTTACATTCCGGGTCAATGCTGGCCGGTGTGCCCGGTATGTCGACGCCGACCGAACCCAGGCCCGGAAGGTTGAGTTTGACGCTGGGCTGGTGGCGAGGTTGGGCCAGCATGCCATCGGATGCTAGTGCGTCGCTGTGGCCTGAGACGATGTCGGCCATGCCGTGCAGGGCCTCGCTGCCCCGGTGGTAGTAATACGAATGGTCGTGGGGGTTAATGCCGTTAGAGCCGGGGATCTCGGCGCGGAATCGGACCGAGCCAAATCCGTCGCCGACGGGATCGGTACCCAGGCCGGCGGTTAGACCAAGCAGCTGACCGCCGATGTTGTTTCGGTTCACGTATGTGCTGAGGCCATCCAGCTGCCCGAGCATGGTGATCGGATCCGTGGAGGCCGCGCCCACATACACCCGGCCGCCGTCTAGATGAAAGCTGGCGGCGCTGCGGGCCAGGTCGGTTCCCGGGCAGCCCAACAGCACAGCGTCGTTGGCGTGCATGCCGCCCAAGGCGAAAGCGTCGGCCACGGTCGTCGAGCCATACGAGTGGCCCAGCACGGTGACATGCTGGCCGGCACCGAGGTGCGTTACCCACAAACCGTTGACGTCTTGCGCCAGTGTCGCACCGCCGGTTCGGGCCAGCATCGGCGTGGCGATCCGCGGGTCGGTGAAGTCGTTGGGGGCGTCATATCCCATCCACGCGATCACCGCCGTGGGGTTGTTCGGGTCCGCAAGGTTGGCCTGGCTGTAGAGGTTGAGCGCGTCGTTGTGGCCATCGTGCAGCCACCCACCTTTCACGCTACTGCTGGTGCCGGGCACAATCACGGCAGTGCTTTTTGCGGTGTCGGGGTTGCCGATGGCGATCGCGGCTCGTCCCTTACCGCCGAACGCCAGCGGATCGTAAGCGAACAGATACACCGGGTTGGGGTGGAGAGAATTGTTACCGACGTCGTGGTCGAGGCCTTGCTTCGTCTGATCGGCGTTCTGGTAGCGGGTGATGTCGCTCGCCGACAGACCGTATTTCGCAGGATTACCCAGCGCGTCGTCGACCGACACGCCGTAGCGGCTGGCGATGTCACGCACCCGATTCAGGTCCTGAGTCATCACCGCGATATTGGCGTCGCTGCGCGCGCTGACGGGAACGCCGTTGAGATTGCCGATCCGATCCGGGTGCTCGGCGAGCAGGCGTTGCCGTTCCTCGGGCGTCAGTGACGTCCACCACCGATGCACATCCTCCGCACTGGTGTCCGGTGGCGGAATCTGAACCTGCTCTTCGGGTTTCACCGGCGACTGAGGCGCGTCCAGTCCCTGGATAGCTGCAGGGTCGTAGCCGTCGGTGCGCAATGTGGCCAGGGATCTCTCCAGATACCCTGCATAGCCGGCGCGTATTGACTTGAGCTGACCCAGGGCTGACGCGGTGTCATCAATGGCGTGCTGTTCAAGACTAGAGATCAGCGCGTCGAGCGCCGATCTATCGGCCGCGGTGAGGTGCGGGACTTTCTCAAGTTCCAGCGCTTGACCGAGCTGGTTGTCGATCTGCTGCAACTGGCCCTCGAGGGTCGCAATCTGCCCAGCCGCGGTTCGCTGCGCCTCGGCTAGCGCGGCGGCGATGTTCTCCAAGTCGACGCCGATCTTGGGCAACTGTAGGGACTGCGCGCCCAGTGAGGCGGTCACGCGCTGCACTTCGGCGGAGTCGTTGATCGGGTGCTCGCCGTTCTCGCGATTCCATGCTGCGTCGAAGCGGCGACGGGCATCCTCGAAGGCGGCGTTGGACTCGGCCGTGCATCGGCCCGCGGCATGAAACGCCTCCGCCAGATCAGCAATTTGTGCGGGCCGACCCGCTTGCAGGCTTTGGTTGATTGCCCATGGGTCACCGCCGGCCTCGGCGATCAGCGCCGGGATGCTTATGTATCGGAGTTGCATTGCACGGCCCGCACTTTGGCGGCGTTGCCGTGATCCATCTCGGCAAACTCCGCGGCGGCCTGGCGCGCCCTACCGCCGACCGCGGTCAGCGCCTCCTGGTGGGCGCGCAGGGTTCGCACATGCTGGGCCTGCGCCGCACCGACCGCGTCATGAAAGGCTTCGGCCGCGGCGAAGTCACCGAACATCCGCGACAACAGCGGTCCCCGCGACAGGCGGTCGGTTCCGTCTTGTGCATGCTCGCCCGCGCGGTGAGAGTCGTCGCCCGCCGAGTGCAGCAATCCAGTATCAACGAACATCGCCACCCTTTCCGCGCACTCAGCGCTCCGATACCGCAACGGCGATAAGCGATCCCGTGTCTTCCTTGAGCTGCTGGCGAGGCTAACCACTCCGACGATGGCGGGTCAATTCAGCGCACCCACCAGAGCCGTGAACGTTGTCGCGGTTGAACGCGGCGGCGGAGAACCAATCGCTTAGCAACGTGGCACGGTGGTGTCGAGGTTGCGGGCCGCCAGGAACTCCTGGACGTCAGCTCCCGGGCGGTACACCTCGACGAGGCGTTGGGTCTGTGCGTTGATTTCGTCTACCCCGAAGGCAACACGTTTGAGGACCTCTGTTCGGGTGGTGCTCGCTTCGCTTAACGCCGCGGACCCGGCGGCAAGCAGACGTAGGTCCGCGCGAAGCGGAACCATTAGCTCGAAGATGCGCTCATAGCCTTCTTGGGCAAGCTTTTTCATGTCAGTGCAGTAGCGGGCATTGAGGTCCGCCCTTGCCATTTCGAGGTTCAGGTTGTCGATTATCTCGGGGTCGGCGGGGCCCCCTTCGGTTTCGAGGCGGGCGATCTCGGCGATGTAAATCTTCTGTCGGCACTCCCAGCTGACCTCGCAGTCATACTCGGCATCCCAGATGACCAAATTGACGGCCATGACATACCCGGCGACGGCTTGATCGACCGGCGAACAGCCGGGCGGGATTTCCTCGCGTGTTGAGGTGGATGGTCGAGGGTCCGCGGCGGCGGCGGCCCGCAGGCTTTCGAGGTCGATATCGGTCAACGCGCGATACCTTTCGCTGCGCTGCTGTCGCAGGCAAGAAACCACGCGAGGTGATAGTTAGCGGTGGTTCGGTCGCCCGCCACCAGCGCGTCGATGGCGGCCAGCAACTGCCAGTTTCCGACTTCGTGAGCGTCGACATGGTCGGGGTAGCTGTCCAGCACGCACGCAGTTACCTCAGCTAACTCGATGCGCAGCGTCTCGACTTCGGAGTCGAGCACCCCGGTGCCGCGGGAGATGGCTTTGGCGAGAGTATGGGCGAGTTGAGGCAGTCCGTCGCGCCAGTGGGTGGCCTGGCTGAGTTCCCAGCCGAGCTCTTCGACGTCGGGTGCGCGCCGTGGCCGCGACGAGGTCGGTACCGGTTCGTCGTCCTCGTCGGGCAGGTAGTGGATGGGGGAGTAGCTGGCGGTAACGCTGACTTCACCCAACAGGGATTCCAGATCGCCACGCCTGCGCGCCGGATCGAGCAGTGTGATGGCGGCGGGCAAGTCGATGCCTGGAGGGATCCAGCCGCTGGCCAGATCGGTCACCAGAACGGTGGTGTTGTCGGGGCGGTCGCCCGCGGCCCAGGCGAGCTTGGGTTGCTGGCGGGCAACGGAATCGACAATGCGCTTCAGTCGTGCCCGCGCGGTGGCGTCGGCTGACGCGGCCCCGGCGATCGCCCCGCCGGCGGTGGCCGCGACGGCTTGGGTTCCCACGCCCGACGGTGACGGTGGTGGTGTCGGCGAGCCTGGTTGACGCACGACAGCGGGCTGGCCCACGCCGCCCTGCCCGGATGCAGGAAGCACCGGCGCCGAGCCTGGCGAGGCCGCCCCCGTTGGTGTGCTAAGCGGCACGGCCGGTGTTGAGGCCGCCGTCACCGAAGGTCGCAGGTCGGCGCCATAGGCGGGCAACGGGCCGGCCGGCGTGGGGGTGGCGGGAGCGGACGGGGTGGCGGGTGCGGCAATCATCGGTGCCGCCGTCGACGCCGTCGGCGCTTCCGGCGCGGGCGGTGGGGTAGGAGGGACGTCAAACGCCGGCGCGTGCACCGGGACGCCTGCGCCCGCCATCGGTGCCGTCGGCGCGGAGGGCGCGACATGCGACGGCTGCATTTCCATCGACGGGTGCGGCAACGCGTTTGCAGGCGCCGAAGCAAGAGCCCCGGCTTGCATCCCGGCGTCGAAACTCTGCAGCAGGCTCGCCGGAGTCATACCTTGGGCCGCACCGGTCGGCGATGCGACGGTAGCGCCAGATAGCGGCGAGGCTGGAACGCCCGGTAGCGATGGCGTGCCAACCCCAGGCGGTGCGGGAGCGCCGGGAAGCGATGGCGTCGACGCGCCGGCTACAGACGGCGCTGGGGACACCGAGACCGGCGGAGCGGCGGGCGCGGGTGGCCGTAGCGGTGCGGGTAGAAGTGTAGGTCCTGCTGGCCTGAAGCCGGCAGGCGCGCCAAATGTCGAGCCAGGTGCTCCAGGAGCCGACGGCGGTGCGGCCAGCGATGTTGCAGGTGTGAAGCCCGCAGGTGCACCAAACGTCGAGCCGCTCACCGCAGCAGCCGGTGGCACTCCCGACGCGGCAGGTTGCATTCCAGTGCTGTTGAAGCCAGGAGGAGCGCCCATCGCTGAGCCGGGATTATCGAGCATTCCCCGAACTTGCTTCTCCAGATCCCTATGGTCGTCGGGTTGTCGGAACATCTGGCTGACGTCGACGCCATGGGCCTTGGAAAACTGGCGCGATGACTGCCCGGTTCCCCCCACGTCCAGAATCGATTGCATCGCGTCAAGCACGTTGCCGCCATACTTCGCCGCCGCGAGATTGGCGAGCGCCCGATGTCGGCGTATGACGCTGACAATCTGTGTCACTTTCGTATCCACGGGCTGATCGGAATCTTGGATGGCTTTGATTTCGTTATTGCCCTCATCGGCCAGACCAGTCAGATCCTGCCGCAGACACACCATGCTGTCGTAGGCGGCGGCATACGCACTTTTCTTGATGCCGTTCTTCTCGGCCACCCGACGATGGTGCTCCTCCCAGCGGCGGAAGGCGTCACGGATGTCGTCGGCGGTAAATCCCTGCTGATCGACGAGCGGACCCGTTTGGGCATGGCGCAGTAAGTCCGCGAAATTGTCGTTCTCGCTTCCGACCTTTCCGCGATTCTCCTTGCCATGGTTAATGGCACCCATCGCCGGGTCAGTTGGCCATTGATGACCGACGAGCGATGGTGACCATTCACCCGGAGGAAAACTGGTCATTTGCACAACCTTTCAATCGTCACGTGCGCCTCGTCCCCCGCGCGCAGCAATGGATTTAGCTCAGAATCACCAGCTTCAGCGAGGTAATCAACAACCAATTCTTGGTAGGTATTGGCGAGCTTGCGAACCGCGACTGCCAGCTCAGGTGGGGTGGCCGGCTCTTCGGCGAGCTTCGTCGTGAGGTACCGACTCCCCACACCAAGTACTTGCCGAGTGCTCGTTGCGGTTGCGAGGGTCGCTGTCGGATCACTGCCGCCATTGCGTGTCCCGGCGATGTCTCCTGCTTTGCGCACTTTCGCGTACGCAGCGCAGACAGCCGCCTTCGCACTGGCGACCTGTGAGTCCGTATACGTTGGCGCGGGCGGGGTAGGCGAGGGCTTGTTGTCTGCCGTAGGCCGAAACCATGCCCCGATTGCAACGCCGAGTGCGACGATGGCGATCAGCAGCGCGGCGATCAGCGGCGACCGCGATGGGCGTTTGGAGGCGTATGGCACGGCTGGCGGCCGGGGAGGCGGGGCGGACGGCGTAGGAATCGATGGAGGCGGATTCGACACCGGCTGATGGTATCGCCTATCGGTGATCGCGCTAGTCACTCTTGAAGCTGCCGATATGTGCCTCTGACCAGCGCACACCAATTCGCCATCCGGCCCTACGGCGCACCTTGGCTGCGTCCCGAATTCGGCAGCGACCTGAGCACCAACGATCTGGATCACGGGGTCGTCACGGCAGGGTAAAGGGGGCTTCTCCTGCCGCAACATGACCCCAGTCCGGCTCAGATCTCTTGAAACATCCTGCGGAACAGCAACTTTGGAGATCGACTTGGCCGGTCGACCAGCTACACCATCGGTGTGCTTGACAGGACTGGAGCCGGAGTCGCGGGAGTAAATCCCCGCCGATCGACAAGCGGGCCAGTTTGGGCGTTGCGCAACAAGTCCGCGAAATTGTCGTTCCCACTTTCGATGTTTGCGCGGTTCCCCTTGCCACGGTCAATCGCCCCGATCGCCGGGTCACTTGGCCATTGATGACCGACAAGAAGTGGAGACCATTCACCCGGAGGGAACCTCATTTACAGAGTCTTTCGATTGCTAATGTTGCATCATCTCCCGCACGCAATGTCGGTTCTAACTCAGCGTTACTATGTCCATTCAGATAGCCAACGGTAAGTTCTTGAAAAACACTAGCGAGGTTTCGCACCGCCGTTGCCAGATCGGGCGGAGTCGCCGGCTGATCAGCCAGCGTCCTGGTGAGGTAGACGCTGCCCGCCAATAGCGCTTGCTCCACAGAAACCGTGACGGCAAGTTGCTGGGTTGGATCCGTGCCCTGATCTCGAGAAAAATTCGCCTTGACTGCACGGTGCACTTTCGCGTACGAAGCGCAGACAGTCGCCTTCGCACTGGCGACCTGTGAGTCCGTATACGTTGGCGCGGGTGGCGTAGGCGAAGGTTTGTTGTCTGCTGTAGGCCGGAACCATGCCCCGATTGCAACGCCGAGCGCGACGACGGCGATCAGCAGCGCGGCGATCAGAAGCAATCGCGATGGGCGTTTGGAGGCGTATGGCGCAGCGGGCGGCCAGGGAGGCGGTGCAGACGGCGTAGGAATCGGTGGAGGCGGATTCGACACCGGCTGATGGTATCGCCTATCGCTGGTCGCGCTAGTCATCCTTTCAGCTGCCAATGTGAGCCTCTGACCAGCACACGCCAATTCGCCATCGGCGCTCGAATTCAGCAAACGGCCTGCGCGCCAACGATCTGGCACGCAGGTCATTGCCGACGGTCGCTCGCCGAACGCGGTTATCACAGTGCGGGCACCGTCGAATGGTCGATCACGGGGTCGCGATTGCAGGGTAGGGCGGGCCTACCCTGCCGCACGTGACGCGGCGTTGCCCGTGCCCGACTCGGTGAACCCCGCTGCGCCGCAACATCTTTTGCCATCGAATGTGCCGCGCGTCTGCCGGTGAGCCCCAGGGCCTTGGTGTGCTGATCGTGAGCTGTCCCGACTGCTTCGTGAAATAGCCTAGCCGCGGAATAGCCACCGAAGATATTGCCGCACATGGCAATCCGCTGTCGACGGACCTCGCATCTGGGCACGACCCAGCGCCGGGGAACGACGGTCGCTAACGACTCGAGTCAGCGTCGTCGTCGGGCTTTGTTCCAGGCAGCACGATGCGCCGGCTGGCCACCGGTTTGCCCTCCACTCGCTTGGTCACTGTGGGCACAGGCGATGCCGGTGGTGGGGTGGTGATGCGTCCTTGAACCGGGGCGCCGTTTTTCACTGTCGGCCCCACCACGCGCTTGGTGTCGGGCTTCGTGTCCGTACCCGCCCCAGGTGCACCATGCATTGCACCAGGGGGCACCATCGGCATCCCGCCCATCCCACCGCGCGGCGGCGTCGCCGACTCGGGTGCATTCGATGCCGCCGATGGCACGGTCGGCGTCGATGTCGGGACCGTTCCCGCTGACGGTGTCGGTGGCGGGCCCAGCAACGCCGTCGGCGTGGTGCCCGCGATGCCACCCCCACCCGCCCCGCCGGCCTCGGCGAGTTCGCCCGCGGCGCCGTCAGCGCCGAGCAGCTCGCCGGGTAGGGCTTCGCCGGCCTCCGCCGCGCCCCCAGCACCGTGCTGTAGCGCACCCATGCCCGCCTGCATGGCCTGCTGGCCCATCTGAGCGACCTGCTGCGGGATCTGGGAAAGCGGGTTCATTAGACCGCCGAGCGCGCCAGCGACCGACTGTGCGACGCCGGTGGCCATCTGCGGCAGCTGCTGGGCCATTTGCGTCATCTGGTTAGGGTCACCAACGGCGGCCAACTTCGCCGCCGATTCCTGCTCATTGGCCGGGAACTTCGCAAGAGCATCGTTGAGCTTCAGTTCGCGCTCCGATTGTCCGGCCTGCGTGTCGGCGTTGTCGGCGAGGTCGCCGGAATTAGCGGCCATGCCCAACATCGCAAGTAGGTTGTCGATGATCGAGCCGGCCCCAGCCACCGCATCCGGTGTAGTGAGCGGCGGCGGCGGTAATCCGCGGGCCTGCGCGAGCTCCTCGAGGAGGATTCTTAACTGCTGGTCGCTGTCTCCGCTCATTGTGTTCTCCCGCCCGCTGTCGAAGTTGCCGCCGTGACGCGCAAGCGTGGGTCGGTCTCGGCGCCCAGCAATTCAGCGTGAACGAACAACGTGCCACCCCAATGTGAGCCGCTGGTGAGGCTAACCACAGCCTGGTCGCCGGTCAATTCAGTGGCTCCCCGCAGGCCTTCGGTGGTGCCACGGTGTTATCAGGTGAGGTGTGGTGGTCACTAGTCGTGATTTAGCGTGCGGCGATCTTTGGGTGAATACCGGCGGCGCGCAGCTAGGCCAGAATTCCGCGCATGGCTCCCCTGAGGGTAGCGCCAGAGGCGCTGCCCACTGCGGGCAACGCCGTGGTTTGCCGCTGGTGATGGTGCCGCAGCGACGCTGGCCGTGTTGACGGCCGGTTTCGGCCCCAACACCGGCCAGGATGTGGCCGGCGAGATGTCCGGTCGGGCGCATCAACAGGTGGCCGAGTCGTTGCTGAAGGCGGCGGCTAGCGGCAACTGCTCACCGCCGGGCACTGGCCAGGTGCGCGTGGCCAGCGCGGCCAGCACCCGCCGGTACACTGCCGCCGGTGGCCGGAAGCGCCCCGTGGCGCAACAGGTCCATGCCATCGATGTCATCAGGGCCGTCCCGGCAACAATTTCGTCGGTGGATTCAGGCTTGGACAAGGGCAGGTCATCCTTGCTTCACGGCTGTAACACGGTAGGTTCGTCGCCATGCATGAGGTGGACCCGAACTCGACACGTCGCAAAGGACTCTGGGCCGCGCTGGCGACCGCCGCGGTGACCAGTGCCAGCGTCGTCACCATTGCGTTGCCGGCAACTTCGAGCGCCGATCCCGAGCCGGCGCCGGCGCCAACCACGACTGCGGCCCCGGCGCCCGCTACGGCGACACCGCCGCCGGCCGACCCGAACGCGGCGCCGGCACCCGTCGTCGACCCGAACGCAGCGCCGGCACCCGTCGTCGACCCCAACGCACCACCGCCACCGCCCGTCGACCCGAACGCACCGCCGCCACCCCCCGCCGACCCCAACGCACCCGAGCCCGGCCGCGTCACCAACGCCGTCGGTGGATTCAGCTTCGTGGTGCCCGCCGGCTGGGTGGAGTCGGACGCCTCGCACCTTGACTATGGATCGGCGCTACTGAGCAAGTCGATCGGCGAGCCGCCGTTACCGGGGCAGACGCCACCGGTAGCCAATGACACGCGCATCGTGCTAGGCCGGCTGGACGCAAAGCTCTACGCCAGCGCCGAGACCACCAACCCCAAGGCGGCCGTGCGGCTGGGCTCCGACATGGGTGAGTTCTTCATGCCGTACCCAGGCACCCGGATCAACCAGGAAACCATTCCGCTCAACGCCAACGGAATATCGGGCAGCGCGTCGTACTACGAAGTGAAGTTCAGTGATACCTCCAAACCCAACGGCCAGATCTGGACGGGCGTAGTGGGTAGCCCGCCGGCCAGCACCCCCAACGCCGGACCCCCGCAGCGCTGGTTCGTGGTGTGGCTTGGGACGGCGAACAACCCGGTTGACAAGAACGCGGCCAAGACTCTGGCCGAGTCAATCCGACCCTGGACATCGCCACCAGCCCCCGCGCCGGCACCGGGAGAGCCCGCGCTAGCGGGTCCCGCTCCGGCACCGGGAGAGCCCGCGCCGGTTGCGCCCGCTCCGGTTCCGGGCCAAGCGCCCGCTGGCGGAACCGCACCGCCAGCTACGCCGACACCGCAGCGAACCGTGCCGGCCTAACCGCCCGGGCCTGCCAAATCGACGGCCAAATCGTTACACAGACGCGGTATACCGAAAAGCACGGCCCGGTTTCTGAGCTGGGCTTCCCATAGTTGCAAGGAGACCCCGATGGACGTCATGGCGGCTACCGAATACCTAGCCCGGTCAACGACGTTGACCAGCGTCGGCTGGATCGGCTACATCATCATCGGTGCCATCGCGGGCTGGATCGCCGGCAAGATCGTCAGGGGCGGTGGCGCCGGGATCCTGATGAACATCGTGATCGGCGTCACCGGTGCGTTGATCGGCGGCTTCCTGTTGAGCTTCTTCGTCGACACCGCGGCCGGCGGCTGGTGGTTCACGTTGTTCACCGCGATCCTCGGCTCGGTGATCCTGCTCTGGATTGTCGGCATGGTGCGACGGACGTAACTGAGCGTTAACCCGTTGTGGCCCTTGTGATCAGAGGGCGGAGCAAGGAGAGATGGTGTCGACCACCGCCACGATGACGGCGTGGCAGGTCCGTCGGCCCGGTCCGATGGCGACCGGTCCGCTGCAACGAGTTACCACCGAAGTGCCGCGGCCCGAACAGTCCGAACTGTTGGTGGCCGTGCGCGCATGCGGGGTCTGCCGCACCGACCTGCACGTCACCGAGGGCGACCTGCCGGTGCACCGCGACCGGGTAACGCCCGGCCACGAAGTGGTGGGCGAGGTCCTGGAGCTGGGTTCCGAAGCCGGCGAGGAGTTCACGGTGGGGGACCGGGTGGGGATTGCCTGGCTACGGCACACCTGCGGAAGGTGTAAGTACTGCGTTCGGGGCGATGAGAACCTGTGCCCGGAGTCCCGTTACACAGGCTGGGATGCGGACGGTGGATACGCCGAATTTTCTACGGTCCCTGCGGCTTTCGCGCACCGACTGCCGACCGGCTACAGCGATAGCGAGCTTGCGCCGTTGCTGTGCGCCGGCATCATCGGATACCGTTCCCTGCTGCGTGCCGAGCTGCCGCCAGGTGGCCGATTGGGCCTTTATGGGTTTGGCGGCAGCGCCCACATCACCGCGCAGGTCGCTTTGGCACAAGGCGCCGAGGTGCACGTGATGACCCGTGGAGCCCGGGCGCGTGAGCTGGCGCTGGCGCTTGGCGCCGCATCGGCACAGGGCGCCGCTGACCCGCCGCCGGTGCCGTTGGACGCCGCGATTCTGTTCGCGCCGGTGGGTGACCTGGTGCTGCCCGCGCTGGCAGCGCTGGACCGGGGCGGTACGTTGGCGGTGGCCGGGATTCATCTGAGCGATATTCCGGTCATGAACTACCAGCGGCACTTGTTTCAAGAGCGTCAGGTCCGGTCGGTGACGTCGAACACCCGGGCCGATGCGCGCGCGTTTCTCGACTTCGCTGGCCGGCATCACATTGCGGTCAGCACGCCCGAATACCCGCTCGGACAAGCGGATCTCGCATTGAGCGACCTCAGCGCGGGGCGAATCGCCGGGGCGGCTGTGCTGCTGGTGTAGCGGGGTTCAGCTGCAATTCAGCAGGTTCAGCTGGACAGGTGCCAGACCAGCGCGGCGGCCAGCGCGCCCATCCCGTTCAGCGACCAATGCAACGCGATCGGCGCGATCAGGCTGCCGCTGCGGCGGCGCAGCCAGCTGAACACGAAGCCCGCCGCGCCGGTGGCCAACACGGCTAACGTCACGCCCGCCAGCATCCCGAGGATCCCGCCGCCGAACAGCCGCGTGAAGCCCACATTGCCACTCGTCAGGCCCAACGACGTGCTCACATGCCAAAGACCGAACAGCAGCGAGCCCGCCACAGCGACACCGCGAAATCCCCAGGCCCGGTTCAGCGCCCCGTGCAGCACACCGCGAAAGGCCAGTTCCTCGGGAATGACGGTTTGCAGCGGAATGATGACCATTGAGGCGATCAGCGCGCCGGAGATCGTCGCGTAGTGGTTGTTCAGAAACAGTGGCCGGGTCATCGGGAGCAGCACACCGATCGAGATCACCGAGATGACGACGGCCACCGCCGCAAGCGCATATCCCAGGCCGGACTTCCAATGTTCTCGGCCCAGACCGAGGTCGGCCCAGCCCAGGCCGTTGCACCGGACCAGGATCACCAGTCCGACGGCAGCGGCCGGGACGGTGGCAATACTCGCCCAAAGGGTGGTGAAGTGCGCAATCAGGTTGGTCAGCACCAGCACCACAACCACGACGGCAACGTCGACCTGAATTCGGAAGCGGTGCAGCGCCGACAGCTGCGACAGCAGCGGATGGGTGTCGGCGGTCGCGGGGCGCATCCGGCAAGTTTACCTGCGGGCGGGCCACCGGCCGCTCACTTCTACGGTTGACCGTCCTGCGACGCTAGCCGGCGGCGCACGTCGGCCTTGATCTCTGCCGAGAGCGCGTCCGCTGCCAACAGCCGGGGGAGCAGCTCGGGTTCGGACATTCGGGCACGAAACACCAGCCCGATGGTCACGTCATGATCAGGGCGGTGCTCAACTGTGACGACGTCACCGACGCGAACCTTTCCGGGCGAGATCACCCGCAAGTAGGCGCCGGGTTTGGCCGCCTGGGTGAAGGTCCTGATCCAATGGCTCACATCCAGGAAGGCCGCGAACGTGCGACACGGTATCCGGGGGGCGGAGACTTCCAGCACCAAACCGTCGGTGCCGACGTACCAGCGCTCACCGATCCGCGCGCCCGTCACGTCGATGCCCAAAGTGGTCAGATTCTCCCCGAACATTCCGGGGGTGAGCGTGCGCTGCAATTGAGCTTCCCAAGCGTCGAGATCTTCTCGCGCATACGCATAGACGGCCTGATCGTCACCGCCGTGAACCTTCTGATTGCCAATGGTGTCGCCGACGAGTCCGCTGCCGAGACCCCCGTGCATCGGCCCGGGTGCTCGCACCATCACCGGGTCCGTCGTGGCCACCTTGTCGATGCCGGTCAACGTCGACCGCGCGTGCGGATCTGGATTTGTTCGGCCACGAGCCAAGTTGACCGATAACACCTTCGACACCCGCACAGGCTAGCGCGTACGTGCGGTGTCACTCGCCACGCCAGGTCCACCCGCTGATCTGGGGGTCGTCCTCGCCGTGTTCGCGTGTGTAGCGGCGCGCGGAGAGCCGGGCATCGGCCATCCGCTGACGTAGCACCGCGGCTCGGCTCGCCAACCCATCAACCCGGTCGATGACATCCATGACCAGGTGGAACCGGTCGAGATCGTTGAGCATCACCATGTCGAAAGGCGTGGTCGTGGTGCCGCGCTCCTTGAATCCGCGCACATGGATCTGCGGGTGATTGGTGCGGCGGTAGGTCAGTCGGTGGATCAGCCAGGGATAGCCATGGTAGGCGAAGATGATCGGCTTGTCCCGAGTGAACAACGCATCAAATTCCCTGTCTGGCAGCCCATGCGGGTGCTCGGAGTCCGGCTGCAGGCGCATGATGTCGACGACATTGACCAGCCGCACTGCGAGGTCGGGCAGTTCGCGACGCAGGATGTGGGCGGCGGCCAACGTCTCCTGCGTGGGAATGTCGCCTGCGCAGGCGAGCACCACGTCGGGCTCGCCGGTCGCCGTGCTCGCCCACTGCCAGATCCCCAGCCCGCGGGTGCAGTGGGCTATCGCCTCACCCATCGAAAGGTAGGCAAGCGCCGGTTGCTTGCCGGCGACGATGACATTGATGTAGTCGCGGCTGCGCAGGCAGTGGTCTGCCACCGAGAGCAGTGTGTTGCCATCGGGCGGCAGGTAGACCCGCACCACCTCGGCACGCTTGTTCGCCACCAGGTCGATGAATCCAGGATCCTGATGCGACGCGCCATTGTGGTCCTGGCGCCACACATGCGAGGTCAGCAAATAGTTCAACGACGCGATCGGACGCCGCCACGGCAGTTCGCGGCTGGTGGACAACCATTTCGCATGCTGGTTGAACATCGAGTCGACGATGTGCACGAAGGCCTCGTAGCAGTTGAACAGGCCGTGGCGGCCGGTCAGCAGATACCCTTCCAGCCAGCCCTGGCACAGATGCTCGGACAGCACCTCCATCACACGACCGTCGGCGGCCAGGCGCTCGTCGTCGGGCAGGGTTTGCGATAACCAGACCTTGTCGGTCGCCTCCAAAACCGCTCCCAGGCGGTTGGATGCGGTTTCGTCGGGCCCCATGAGACGGAAGCGGTCGGGGTTGCGTGCGATCACATCGCGCAGGAACGTTCCCAACACACGGGTGGCCTCGTGCGTCGCGACTGCGGGTTGCGCGACCGGCACCGCATAGTCGCGGAAATCCGGGAGGTCCAAGTCGTGCAGCAGCACCCCGCCGTTGGCGTGCGGGTTGGCGCTCATCCGGCGATCACCTTTAGGTGCGGCGGCCTTCAGCTCCGGGCGCAGCGCGCCGTGCTCGTCGAACAACTCCTCGGGACGGTAACTGCGCAGCCACTCTTCAAGCTGGGCGCGGTGCGCGGGGTTGTCGTGCGTCCCGGCAAGCGGAACCTGGTGCGATCGCCAGCTGCCTTCTACCCGCTCGCCGTCGACCACTTTCGGCCCGGTCCAGCCTTTGGGGGTGCGCAGCACGACCATCGGCCACACCGGCCGCTCGGTCTGCTCGCCGTGGCGCGCCGCCCGTTGAATTGACGCAATGTCGTCGAACGCGTCGTCAAGAGCCGCGGCCAGCTGCTGGTGCACGATCGCCGGCTCTTCCCCAGTCACTGTGATCGGCCGATAACCATATCCGCGCAACAGCGATTCGAGCTCGGTGTGCGGGATCCGCGCCAACACGGTCGGATTGGCGATCTTGTAGCCGTTGAGGTGCAGAATCGGCAGGACCGCCCCGTCGACCGCCGGGTTGAGGAATTTGTTCGAGTGCCAGCTGGCCGCGAGCGGCCCGGTCTCGGCTTCACCGTCCCCGATGACACAGGCAACCACCAGATCCGGGTTATCGAAAGCCGCGCCAAAGGCATGCACCAGCGCGTACCCCAGTTCACCACCTTCATGGATCGACCCCGGAGTCTGAGCGGCGACGTGGCTGGGTACGCCGCCGGGGAAGGAGAACTGCCGAAACAGCTTGCGCAGACCTTCGGCGTTTTCTTCGATGCCGCTGTACACCTCGCTGTAGGTGCCCTCGAGGTAGGCGTTGGCGACCAGTCCCGGGCCGCCGTGGCCGGGCCCGGTCACGTAGATGACGTTGACGTTGCGGTGGCGGATGATCCGGTTGAGGTGGGCGTAGATCAGGTTGAGCCCCGGCGTGGTGCCCCAGTGTCCCAAGAGCCTAGGTTTGACGTGTTCGGCCGCCAGCGGTTCGGTCAGCAGCGGATTGTCCAGCAGGTAAATCTGCCCGACCGACACGTAGTTGGCGGCACGCCAGTACGCGTCGATGAGGGCAAGTTCGCTATCGGACAGGGTTGCGGGAACAGTTTTTGTTGCAGTCTGGGTGTTCATTAGGGCGACGCTTACTCCTCTTCACCGCGAGCGCGCGCCTCATAGGCCCGGCGCTTTGCGACATCGACGTCATCGGTGAAAACGTGTTCGCCGCCGAGTATCCGGTTCAGACCTTCGGCAAACGCGCGGGGCATGAACTTCTGGGATACCACCATCGCGCCGGCCGCCTTGGTCACCCGTACCCGCGGCTTGGGGCGAACGATCAGCCCAACGATCGCGTCGGCGATGTCGGAGGGCTCGGCGTTCTTAAATCCCTTGGCTCCGGTGGTGCCCGCAGTGAGTTCGGTGTTGACGAACGTTGGCAACACGGTTGAGAACTTCACGCCGGCCGAGCGGTACTCGAGTCTGGCCGAGTCAGTGAACGCGACCACGGCGTGCTTGCTGGCGCAGTAGGTCGCCAGCCCGACGATGTGGAGTTCGCCAGCAAGCGAGGCGACGTTGATGACGTGTCCGGATCCGCGAGAAACCATGCGCTGCGCCGCCAGCTTGCTGCCCAGGATGACGCCGTAGACGTTGATGTCCAGGATGCGTCGGGTGACCGCGTCCGGCTCGTCGACAATCCGGCCGACGGGCATGATCCCGGCGTTGTTGATCAGCACGTCGATCGGGCCGAGTTGGCGCTCGACCTGGTCGAGGAAGTCCGAGAACGAATTTCGGTCAGTGACATCGAGTTTGCCGTACACCTTCAGGCCGAGGTCGGCGCCCGACTCCTTCACCGTCGCCTCGTCGATGTCGCCGATCGCTGTCTTGGCGCCCAGCATGTGCAGTGCGGTCGCCGTGGCCAGTCCGATTCCCCGTGCCCCGCCGGTGATCACAATTACTTTGTCCCGAACCTTGAGACCAATGGATGCCGTGTCTGCCATGCAGCAAGCACAGCACTCCACGTCAAGGCCGCGCAATCGTCGCGGTCGATACTGCAGTCGATACTGCATAGGTGGCTCAGGTGCGATCAGCCGTCCCGGGAGACGTGCTCGACGTGGCCCGAGTGCACGTCCGGTCGTGGCAGTCGGCCTACCGAGGGCTTCTCGCCCAGGACTACCTCGACAACCTGAACCCCGAAGTCTGGGCCAGCCGATACACCTTTGGTCGCAGGGGGATTCAACGACCATCCACCCTGGTCGCGGTCGATGGCTCGACGATCTGCGGTCTCGCTACCACAGGCCTGTCTCGGGACGAAGACTTGCCGAACTTCGGTGAGCTGATGGCACTCTACGTCGATCCCGCACACATCCACACCGGAGTTGGGCGTTTGCTGATCACCGCCGCGCGCAAGCAGCTGCGTCGGGTTGTCATAAACGCTTCGCTATGGGTGCTCGACAAAAATGTGCGGGCCCGGCGGTTCTACGAGCGCGATGGGTGGTGGTTCGACGGGACACGCCGGACGGCGACGTACGGCAGCGTTCCTCTGGAACAAGTGCGCTATCGACGCACGCCGGTCTAGTCAGAGCGGGCTCCGGCGAACGACTCAATCAGCGGTCCGAGAGCGGGCCGCCACCGGCACACTGTCGTGGTGAGGCTCGGTTGGGAGTTGCATGGAGCCACTGGTTTTATACCCGCGCCACCGTAGCGCTTCTAATGCGACGCCAACACGGACCGTGGTGTATTCAAGGGGGCGGGGAAGAAGTCGTTCGGCGATGCCAAGCCGATGCAACAGGGTATTGCGGTGGATATAGAGAGCCTTGGCGGTCCGGGAGGTATTGCACTGCTCATTGATATAAGTCAACACCGTTGCGTGCAGTGTTGGGCTGGCCGACTCGAAGTCGCCCAGGGTGTTCTTGATGAAGTTGCCAGCGGCGGGGTTTTGGGTGAGCAGCGCAACCAACTCGACATCGTCGAAGCAGGCGATTCTTTGGGGTGACTTCAGTCGAGCCAGCATGCGTTGCGTGGTAAGTGCATCGTTGTGGCTGCTCCGGAAGCCGTCGATGCCTTCGGCAACGGTTCCGATTGCGACGCGCGTGTGCGGTGCGAGATCCAGTGCCTGCCGGACCCTGTCCAGGTCGTACGTGGCAACGTCTCCGAGCCATACCCAACGAGTCGCGCTGCTGGCGAAGACCGTTAGTGTTTGCGGGCTTTCCATCGAATCGCCCAGTCCGTCAGCGGCTTCGTCAAGATCGTCGTGCTGGCTGTCGGGGTCGTCGGACCAGATGATGGCGGCAATGTGGGATCGGTTCAACGAATAGCCCAATTGGAGTTCGGCCCGGTCAGGGTCGGTGGCTGCGCCGTCGAGGATGAGCTCAACGAACTTACGACGTTCGGCGCGCAGGTCGCGGGTCAGCGCCTCGTGCTCTTTCGCCATCCGCGCAGCGAGCTTGGCAAGCGTGGCGTCGACATATTCGTTGGCAGTCAGGAAGGGAGCATCGATTAGGTCGCGCAATTCGTGAGGGTCAGAAGTGAGCCCGAACGCGATTTCGGTCCAGCGCCGCAAGGCCACGTTGTGTCCGATGCGATAGATCTCAAGCGCCAGCGTATCGAGACCGCGACGCACTAGTTCGCGCGCCATATGCAGCTGTTCCTCGCCGAGGTGCGGCGGCACCGGGGCGCCCGGGTCACGCAAGTGGGCCGCGGCGAAGTGGATCAGATTAGCGCGGTTACTGCGGCTGACGACGGCGGCTAATTCGGGGTCGTCGGCAATGGACGGGTGGGCGGCCAGCGTGGCGCGGTCCAGGTCTTCGAGCCATTCCGGACTGGGATTGAGGGCTATCCAGGAGCCCTCGCGAATCAGATCGCGAACTCGCGGTGAGAACTTGCGCCGACTCACACGGCGATCGTAGAGCAGCTGTGCATCTTTCACAGCGTGTCGGCATACCGCGATGGATATTGCTGTGCGTTTGGCACAAAGGTTCCCCGGTTGCTGGGCATTATGTCTGAACTGGCGTTGATTTGGCTGTGGTGTGGGCGGGTGGGCTGATTGCTCAATGTTTGTTTGTCGGTCCGCCGGCGTCGGGCTGGATTGTGTTGGGAGGCTTCGGATGTCGTTTGTGAGTGTGGCGCCGCAGTCGGTGGCGGCGGCGGACTTGGTAGGCCGCTAGTCGTACCCGTGCCGCGTGACCCGGTGCGTTCGCCTCGACGTTGAGCCTGGTCGTGCAGCTACGGTATGCAGATGGTCGACAGGCTGCTCGATGCGGTACGCGTCCTCGACCTGTCCGGTGCCGACGCCGACGCGGTGACCCGCCTACTCGCGGACCTGGGTGCCGACGTCCTCAAGGTGGAGCCGCCCGGCGGTAGCGCGGCGCGTCAGGAGCTGCCCACGTTGGCCGGAACGAGCATCGCGTTCGCCGTGCACAATGCGAACAAGCGCAGCGCGGTGCTGGACCCGCTCAACCAGGACGACCGCCGCCAGTTCCTCGATCTGGCCGCCACAGCAGACATCGTCGTCGACAGCGGCCTTCCCGGGCAGGCCGCCGCGTATGGGACGTCGTGCGCCGAGCTCGCCGATCGCTACCATCACCTCGTGGCGCTGTCCATCACCGATTTCGGGGCGGTGGGTCCGCGATCGTCATGGCGCGCAACCGATCCCGTGTTGTACGCGATGTCAGGATCGCTGTCGCGGTCGGGTCCCACCACCGGCACCCCGGTGTTGCCGCCGGACGGAATCGCTTCGGCAACCGCTGCCGTGCAGGCGGCGTGGGCCGTGCTGGCCGCTTACTACAACAGATTGCGTTGCGGGGTAGGCGATTACATCGACTTCGCGCGCTTCGACGCCGTTGTCATGGCCCTTGACCCGGCATTCGGCGCGCACGGACAGGTCGCCGCCGGCATCCGCGGCAGCGATCGGTGGCGCGGCCGTCCCAAGAATCAGGACGCCTACCCGATCTATCCATGCAAGGACGGCTACGTCCGGTTGTGTGTGATGGCGCCGCGGCAATGGCGCGGACTGCGCCGTTGGCTGGGCGAACCGGACGACTTTCAAGACCCCAAATACGACGTCATCGGCGCGCGGTTCGCCGCGTGGCCCCAGATCAGCGTGTTGGTCGCGGCGCTGTTCGCCGAACGGACCATGAAGGAGCTGGTGGCCGCGGGACAGGAGCACGGGGTGCCGATCGCCGCGGTGCTGACGCCGTCGCGAATCCTGGCCTCCGAACACTTCCAGGCGGTGGGTGCCATCACCGACACCGAGCTCGTTCCAGGCGTGCACACCCGCGTGCCGTCGGGATATTTCGTCGTCGACGAGCAGCGCTGCGGTTTCCGCGCTCCCGCCCCCTCGGCCGGGCAGGACGAACCGCGCTGGCTGGCTGCCCCAACACCGACACCGGCGCCGTCCGGTCGGGTGGGCGGGTATCCGTTTGAGGGTCTGCGAATTCTGGATCTCGGGATCATCGTCGCCGGCGGCGAGCTGAGCCGGCTGTTCGGCGACCTGGGCGGTGAGGTCATCAAAGTCGAAAGTGCGCAGTATCCCGATGGACTGCGGCAGGCCCGCGCCGGCGACGCGATGAGCGAGTCGTTCGCCTGGACGCATCGCAATCACCTGGCCCTTGGCTTGAATCTGCGCCACACCGAGGGCAAGGAGATCTTCGGCCGGCTGGTCGCCGACGCCGACGCGGTGTTTGCCAATTTCAAACCGGGAACCCTTACCTCCCTTGGGTTTTCTTACCAGGAACTGCACGCGCTCAACCCCAGGATCGTGCTCGCCGGCAGCAGCGCGTTCGGCAATCGGGGGCCGTGGAGCACCCGGATGGGCTACGGACCGTTGGTCCGCGCCGCCACCGGTGTCACCCGGCTTTGGACCTCCGGCGCGACCAGCAGCGACGCCTTAAGACATGCCTTTTTTGACGCGACGACGATTTTCCCCGACCACGTGGTTGGGCGCGTCGGCGCCGTGCTTGCGCTGGCAGCGCTGATCCACCGCGATCGAACCGGCGCCGGCACCCACGTCCACATCTCGCAAGCTGAAGTCGTCGTGAATCAACTGGACACGCTGTTCGTGACCGAGGCCGCCCGGGCGGCCGGCGTTGCCGAGATCCGCAACGACACCAGCGTGCACGCGGTCTACCCATGCGCCGGCGACGACGAATGGTGCGTCATCTCAATCCGTTCTGACGACGAATGGCGTTGTGCTACATCTGTTTTCGGCCAGCCGCAACTGGCGGACGACCCGCGCTTCGCGACAAACCAGTCACGCGTCGCACACCGGGCGGAGTTGATGACACTGGTGTCGACCTGGACTGGTGCTCGCAGCCCGGTGCAGGCGGCCGAAGCACTCCAGTCGGCTGGAGTTCCGGCCGGCCCGATGAACCGCCCGCCGGACATCCTCGAGGACCCCCAACTGATCGACCGGAAACTGCTGGCCGACATGGTTCATCCGCTCATCGCCCGTCCACTGCCAGCGGAGACGGGGCCGGCGCCGTTTCGCCAAATCCCGTCGGCGCCGCAACGCCCGGCGCCGCAGCCCGGTCAGGACACGTGGGAGATCTGCCGGCGGCTGCTGGGCATGAGCCCCGATGAGACCGCGCGCTTGATCGACGACGGCGCGCTGTTCGGGCCGACAGCCGCCGGTACCCGGCCCGATTCATAGTCACGCTAAGTTAAGGCCATGCCCGTCGACCCCAGGACACCGGTATTGATCGGCTACGGCCAGGTCAACCATCGCGACGAAATCGACCCGGAAAAGCGGTCCATCGAACCGGTCGACCTGATGGTCTCCGCGGCCCAGCGAGCCGCGGACCCCCGGGTGCTCGAGGCCGTGGATTCGATCCGCGTGGTGCACATGCTTTCGGCGCACTATCGAAATCCCGGCCAACTCCTCGGCGAACGTCTCCACGCCAAGGAATTCGTCGCTAGCTACAGCAGCGTCGGCGGCAACAGCCCACAATCGCTGGTCAGCCAGGCCTGCCTGGATATCCAGCAGGGACGAGCCGCAGTGGTCCTCATTGCCGGCGCCGAATCCTGGCGTACTCGCACCGGGCTCAAGTCCCAGGGCAGCAAATTGGTGTGGACAGTTCAGGACGAATCCGTTGCGCTGCCCGAAATCGCCGGCGATGACGTACCCATGGCCGGTGAGGCTGAGCTGAAGATCCGCTTAGACCGGCCCGCCTATGTGTATCCACTCTTCGAGCAGGCGCTGCGAATCGCCAATGGCGAATCGATGGCAGACCACCGCAAGCGGGTCGGCCAGCTGTGGGCACGGTTCAACGCGGTCGCGGTCAACAATCCCAACGCCTGGATCCGCAAGCCGGTGACCGCCCAGGAGATCTGCCAAATCGGTCCGCAAAACCGCATGATCAGTTGGCCCTACACCAAGCTGATGAACTCCAACAACATGGTTGACCAGGGCGCTGCCCTGATTCTGTCCTCGGTCGAGCAGGCGGCACGCCTCAAGATTCCTGCCGATCGCTGGGTTTACCCCCACGCGGGCACCGACGCCCACGACACCCCCGCCATCGCCGAGCGCGCCGAGCTGCACCGGTCCGCGGCAATCCGGATCGCCGGTGCGCGGGTGCTGGAACTGTCCGGCGTAGGCATCGACGACGTCGATTACGTCGACCTGTACTCGTGTTTTCCCTCCGCCGTTCAGGTGGCGGCGGGCGAGCTAGGCCTCGACCCCGACGATCCCACCCGACCACTAACCGTCACCGGTGGACTGACCTTCGCCGGCGGCCCGTGGAGCAACTACGTCACGCATTCCATCGCCACCATGGCCGAGCTGCTGGTGGCAAATCCGGGACGACGAGGCCTGATCACCGCCAACGGCGGCTATCTGACCAAACACAGCTTCGGCATCTACAGCACCGAACCGCCGCCAACGGACCGCGCATTCCGCTGGGAAGATGTGCAATCGGTCGTCGATCGGGAACCCACCACTACCGGCGTTCTCGATTGGGAGGGCGTCGGAACCGTCGAAGCGTGGACGACACCGTTCAATCGGGACGGCGAGCCGGAGAAGGCATTTCTGGCGGTCCGCACGCCAGATGGATCGCGCCGCTTGGCCGTGATCGCCGACCCCGCATCGGCCGCGGCTACCGTGAGCGAGGACATCGCGGGCGCCAAGGTTGCCGTCGCCGCCGACGGCAGCGCGCAGCTGCACTAGCCGGGCGCTGGGCGGCACAGCAGGATGAGGTCCTGCTGCAAAGTCGCGGTTAAAGTCACGTTCAAGCGTCAATAGTCGCGGAAGCGACGCCGACGTGCCTATTGTCATGGAAAGAGGTTGGGGGAGGTGAGGCCAGCTGCAGGTCCTAGTTACCGACGCCACAAGCACCGTCGGGCGGTTGGTCACACGCCAATTGATCGCGGCCGGACACACGGTCAGTGGCATAGCGCCCTACCCGCACGACTGCCTGGACGCGGGCGTCGATTTCGTTTGCGCATCGCTGCGCGAGCCGGTGCTGCTCGAGTTGGCCGCCGAAGCTGACGCGGTGATCCATCTCGCGGCGATCGACACCAGCGCGCCGGGCGGAGCCGGCATCAACGGCCTAGCCCATGTGACCAACGCGGCCGCCCGAGCCGGTGCCCGGCTACTTTTCGTCTCCCAAGCCGCGGGGCGCCCGGAACTCTACGCACAGGCGGAGACGTTGGTGTCCACCGGTTGGGCGCCCAGCTTGATCATTCGGATCGCGCCTCCGGTCGGTCGGCAGCTGGACTGGATGGTGTGCCGTACGGTTGCCACGCTCATGCGCAGCAAACTCTCGGCGCGGCCGATGCGGATGCTCCACCTTGACGACCTGGTCCGTTTCCTGGTGTTGGCGGTGAACACCGACCGCCATGGTGTGGTTGACCTGGCCACCCCGGACACCACGAATGTGATCACCGCCTGGCGGTTGCTGCGCTCAGTCGACCCGCGGTTGCGGCTGCACGGTGTTCGCGCCTGGGCCGAGCTGATTCCGCAAATCGATATCACGACGGCACAAGAAGATTGGCAGTTCGAATACGGCTGGCAAGCGCTCGACGCGATCGTCGACACCGGGCGAGGACTCGTCGGCCGCAAACTCGGGCCCGCCGGCGCGACCAGCGGGTCGGGCCAGCTGTCGCTACCGGTAGACACCATCCCGCGGTTCGAGCCCTCCGACGGCGCACCTTTGAGCTGCGTGACGCCCGATGGCCTGGAGGGCGAGTTCGACGACCGGATCGATCCGCGGTTCCCGGTCTTCAGCGCCGCGACACTATCCGAGGCGCTGCCGGGACCACTGACCCCGATCACACTGGATGTCCAGTTGAGCGGCCTGCGGGCGGCCGGTAGGACGATGGGTCGGGTGTTAGCGCTTGGCGATGTGGTTGCCGATGAATGGGGGAGTCGCGCGATCGCGGTTTTCGGCCATCGCCCCTACGTCGGGGTGTCGGCCAACATCGTCGCCGCCGCCCAGTTGCCCGGATGGGACGAGCGGGCCGTCGCCGAACGCAGCCTGGGCGCGCAACCACAGCCCTCCGATCTGCTGCCGTTCGGCCGGCCTCAACTGGCGACGGGACCGCTCGGGTCGGTCGCCAAAGCGGTCGTAACGGCGCGGTCGCTGGCCCTGCTGCGCCACCTCCGGTCCGATACCCAGGCCTACGTTGCCGCCGCAACAGCGGAACATCTCGATGCGGGGCAACTCGCCTCGCTGCCGGACGCCAGCCTCGAAGTTCGGATACGGCTGCTGCGGGATCGGATCCACCAGGGCTGGATTCTCACGGCGCTGTGGGTGATCGACACCGGCGTCACCGCTGCGACGCTGGAACACACTCGCGCGCGATCCAGCGTGTACGGAGTTGGGGTAATCATGGAAAGCGACCGCATCGCGGCCGAAACCGCCTCGCTGGCAGCGGTATTGCGCACCGATCCCCTCCTATCCGGCCTGGCGTCCGAAGGCAACGTCGCCAGCATCCGGGCACTGTCTCCGGCGGCCGCCGCGGCCCTGGACACAGCGGTAACCCAGCTCGGACACCGCGGGCGCGGGGAAGCCGAGCTGGCCAATCCGACGTTTGGCGACGATCCGGCACAACTGCTGATGACTGCGGCCGAATTCGCCGCGGCACCCCCCGAGCCGGCGCCACCGCCAAAACTGTCGCAGCGATTAGCCGCCAGCGCTCGCAGTTCCCGCGAGCTGGCACATGACACCACCATCCGGTTTACCCATGAGCTTCGGATGACATTGCGCGAGCTGGGATCTCGCCGAGTCGCAGCGGACCTGATCGACGTCGTTGACGACGTGTACTACCTGACCTGCGATGAGCTAGTCACCATGCCGGCCGACGCCCGCCTCCGAATCAAGCGCCGCCGCACGGAGCGGGAACGTCTGCAGGCGCAACAGCCGCCCGACATCATCGAGCACACCTGGAATCCCGCTGGTTAGTGGTCAATTCAGCAACTCGGCTAGCGGCGACTGCGGATCGGCCAGACGCGCGGCGTCAACGGGAGTCCTCGACTGAATCAGGCCTTTGACGTCGTCAAGCACATCCCAGATGTTGACGTTCATCCCGGCTAGCACCCGGTTGTCGCCGTCGAGCCAGAAGGCGACAAACTCGCGCTTGGCGACGTCGCCGCGGAAAACCACCCGGTCAACATTGGGCGCATGCCCCGCATACTCCATCCCCAGGTCGTACTGATCGGTGAAGAAGTAGGGTAGCTCGGCGTATTCTCCTGGCCGGCCAAGCATCCCGGCCACCGCCACCGCGGGTTGCTTCAGCGCATTGGCCCAATGCTCGGTGCGGATCCGGGTGCCAAACAGTGGATGTTGCGCGGCAGCGATGTCGCCGACCGCGTAGATGTCGGAATCGCTGGTGCGCAACGACGTATCGACCAACACGCCGCCTGCATCGAATCCTGATCCGAGCGCCAGTCCGGCCTGTTCGGCCAATTCGATATTGGGCTTGGCGCCAACGGCGACCAGCACGGCGTCGGCGGCGACGGTTGATCCATCGCCCATCCTGAGCCCGGTGGCCTTGCCGTCAGACGTGGTGATTTCGGTGACCTGCGCCTGCAGTCGCAGGTCCACGCCGTGGTCGCGGTGCAGGTCGGCGAAGACTTTGCCGACGGTTTCGCCGAGTGCGGCCAGCAGCGGCTGTTTTGCGGTTTCGACTACGGTGACCTCGACGCCACGCTGACGAGCCCCCGCGGCCACCTCCAGACCGATCCAGCCGGCGCCGATCACCGCCAGCGAAGACCCTTCGGCCAGTACCGAATTCAGCGCATGCGCGTCGTCATAGGTGCGTAAGTAATGAACTCCAGCGGCGTTGGATCCGGGTATCGGCGGGCGACGCGACCCCGATCCCGTCGCTAGCAACAGCTTGTCGTAGTGCACCGTGGTGTCGTCGGCCAGTCCGAGAATGTGGGCCGCGGGATCCAGCGATGTCGCCCGCAAGTTGAGTCTCACGTCGACCTGATTGTCGCGGTACCAGTCAGAATTGTGCACCGTGAAGTCATTCAGTCACTTCTTACCCGCCAGGTATTCCTTGGACAGCGGCGGACGCTCATAAGGCAGCTGCTCCTCCTCGCTGACCAGGACAATTTGACCGTCGAAGTCGTTGTCCCGCAGCGCTTCTACTGCTTTGGCCCCGGCAAGTCCGCCGCCGACTATGACGAATGTTGTCGAGCTGGTCATGCACCCAGACTACTTAGGTCAGAAGTTCCCGCAACGACAACGCGTTGCGGACGGCGTGACCGCCCAGGTCGTTGTTGAAGTACATCCACACGTCGCGGCCTTCGGCATTCCAGTTGTCGATACGCTCGGCCCACCGCCGCAACTCGTCGCCCTGGTAGCAACCCGCGTACATCGCGTTCTGATCCGGGCCGTGCATGCGGACATACACGATGTCGGCCGTGGCCCGCGGAATACACGCCAGGCCGGCGCCGCTCATCACCACATATGCGGCGCGGTGGTTTTCGAGCACCGCATAGACCGCCGGGTCGTCCCAGGACTGGTGTCGCAGTTCGACGGCAACCCGGATCGGCGACGGCACGGAGCGCAGGAAGGAGTCCAGGCGAGCATCATCGCGGTGCTGCTCGGGATGCAGTTGAACCAGTAACACCCCGTGGCGGTCGCCCAACACCTGCCAGCAGCGTGCGAATCGTTCGATCCACGGTCCGGGTGACGCCAACCGGCGGTAGTGGGTGAGCCCGCGGTGTGCCTTGACCGACATGGTGAACCCGTTCGGCACCTGGTCGCGCCACGCGGCGAATGTCGAGTCCGTGGGCCAGCGATAGAAACTGGCGTTCAACTCCACGGTGTCGAACACCTCGGCGTAACGCGCTAGCCGGTCCCCAAGCGGCAGTCCCGGTGGGTACAGCACGTCGGTCCAGTGGTTGTAGGACCACCCGGAGGTGCCGATCCGCAGGGTCACGAGCGCCGCTCCTCTCCCCCGCAAGCGGGCGGTGCCCCCACATCGCTTCCTTGCTCTGCATCGTCGCCGGCGCGGTCATGGCCGGATCAACCGGCCACCTGCCGGCATATCTCGTCATCCAGTGACGCCCGCACGAGCGCGGCCGCAAGCCGCGCGTTGGCGCGCGGCGCCAAGGTGGAAAGCTTTGCTGGATCGGTGGGCAGGCGCAGCGCCTCGGCCGCGGCGATGGCACGGTGGTCGAAGTATGGGCGCACCCAGGTCCACACATCCTGCACCTCGCGCAGATAGATGTCGGCAGCTGTGTCGCCAATCCCGTTGAACTGCTTGAGGGTTCGTCTAGCCGCCGCCGGATCATGCTGGCTGCGCCGAGGGATTCGCCGCAAGTCTCCGGCGAATTCGTCTCGCACCCGCTCGGCCATGTCGGTAAGCCGGGTGGCGGAACTCTCGTCGTACCGCACGTAATGGGCGCGGCCGAACGCCTTGATCATTGCGTCGCGATCGGATGCCAACACGGATTTCGGTGTACGTAAGCCCGCCTTGAAGAGTTCCCGCGCCGCGCGCATGGCGACCGTGGCATCGATGGGTTTGCTGGCCAGCATGCACAGCACCAATAGCTGAAACAGCGGCATGGGCTTGTCGTTCAGCCGGATTCCCGCCTCGGCGGCGTACGTGGTTCCGGCGACCTTGAGCAGTCGTCGCACTCGTTGCTCGGGCTTGTCCATAAAGGCGGCGTACCCGCGCCGCGTCAGCGCAAACCGGGCCGGTCATTTGGGAGGCAAGCTGCCTGCATAACCAGCACCGTATTTGACCCAACTCGCAAGCTGGCGTTTGGTTTTCACGCCGTCGGCGGCGACCCGCAACCAGCCGCGGGTTTCTCGGCCGGCCATCACCATCGGGCTGACGTGCTGGCGCGTAAGGAGCTTCTCGGTGTCCGCTGGTGGCACCCGGACTAGCAGTCCGCCCTGACCACTGACGGCGACGGCCAGGTGTCCGCCGATCAGGAACGCGAGGCCGCCAAACATCCGCTTCTCGTCGACCCCGGGCTGGGATGCCAGCAACTCACGAATGCGGTTAGCGAGGTCGGTGTCGTAGGCCATGATGGCGGTGTCAGTCCAGGTCCACTCGGATGGTCAGCAGGTCGGTGCCCATCGTCCGCACTCCCGCGCTATTGAGCCTGGGCAGGCTGCGCAGCCGCTGCCGCGGGTCATCGTCAGGCAGCAGATGTGCGATTCCGCTACGCCACTGACCGCCGATTCGCACCCTAACCGCCGGGTTGGCCTTGATGTTGTGGACGTAATCCGAATGGTGGCCATGTTCGGAGACCATCCAGAACTGGTTGTCGATCACCTTGCCACCCACCGCGGTGCGCCGCGGTTGCCCAGTCTTGCGGCCGGTGGTTTCGAGCATGGTCACCGGCAACTGCCGACCGACCGGATTGACCACCAGCCGTTGAATGCGATGAACGACCTGCCGTTTCAGATGTCGAAAGTCCGCCATAACTTTCGATTCTGCACCGATATTAGGCAGGCCGCGGGGCCGGGACACCAACGGCGCGCAACACCCATTCCCTGGGGACGGTCAACAGCAACGACCGGCGGGGAACGGTGGTCAACACCGCCTCGGGGATCGCGGTCTGGTAATGCATGGACAACCGTCCGGAAAACCCGGGGTCGACCTGGCTGACATCGACCTCGATTGCCAGACCGCTTGCGGACAAGTCGGCTTTCACCGGGCCCTCGTCAGGTTCGTCCCAGCGCTTGTCGATGGCTCGCCCCGCAACCTTGGGCACCGTCGACAAGGTGCCGACGACCCGCTGGGAAGTGAGTACCAGGGCGCCGACATAGCTGCGGATGTTTCCCTTGGCGGTCTTGCCGGGCACGGAGCCGCTGAATCGGAACGTGACGGGGACGAACTCGGCGAGATGCAGGATTCCCTCTGGTTCGAGTTCGGCTCGCACGTCGGCGGGCAGCTTGCCAATGCCAAGCATTCTGCGCAAGATCACGGGCATCCCTGCACAGTAATGCCACGCGCGCCAATCAGCCATCAGCCAGCGACGCCGGCCGCGTCTGCGGTCGCTTGGGCGAGCAGACGCATAAGCCCCCAAAACCAGCGGTTTTCGGGTGCTTATGCGTCTGCTCGCGCGGCGCGCTGGCGTGCCCGGAAGGCTTCGACCTTGGCGCGGTTGCCGCACTTGATCCCGCACCACTGCCGGTTCTTTGCTCGCGACGTGTCGATGAAGAGGCGGGTGCAACCCGGGTCGACACAACGTTTGACGAACTCGATGTCGGCTCCGGCAAGAAGGTCCAACAGATCCGCGGCCAGGGTCGCCAGTAGTTGCGCTGTGGTGCCGTCGCGACGAGCAACGCCCGTGCGCTGTAGTAGCGGAGTGAGCTGGCGCTGGGATGCCAGCTCGTTGATCAGATCGACGTCGGCGAGCTTGGGCCTGCGGTGCGCGAGCCGAGCGATCACCGACCGGTAGATGGCCTCGCGCAACTCGATCGCGGCAGCCAAATCACCGTCTGTGACATCAATCGCGGCATCCAGCAGCCCCGCTTGAACTGCCCAGTCGGACAACCGTTCCGGGTGCGTCAACAGTTCCTCCGAGGCGGGACCACCGCGGTATCTCACGGTGCCCGCGAAGTCGAGGCAGCGGCGGCCGCTCACATAGCGAAACGTCACGTAACCACCTTGACAGGTTTCATGGTCGTCGACAAGATGTAACCATATGAAATGGTTACACCAGCGACGTGTGAACCGCAACGGCATCGCCGCCGTCTATTGAAGTGCGAGAGGTGGAAGGAGCCAACGCAAATGGACCTCTACCGCATAACCCACCCACTGCGGTTGGCCAAGGGATCTCACCAGCCGGGATCGGGCAAAGGGTGCGCGATGAATGTGATTTCCTACATCAACGGCGATACCCGAGTTACCGATTTTCCGGAATGCTCAGCGCGGCCGTTGAGCATCCTCGTCCAGTCGTGTAACGACCTGCTTGCGGGAGGCGATGGCTACCTATCACCGGAAGACAGCATGCTGGCGCTCGGCCTCGCGTGGCAGACGGTGGGTACGGCGGATGTCCCGGACACCGTCGTGCACGCGTGGATCGCCGAATTGCTGGCCAATCCGACATGGGGAGTCTTCGGCTACGCCAGACTGACCGCGGTCAAAGCGATCATCGACGTTGCCGAGCTGCATCGCGCCGCCGCGGCGGGCGACATGCCGCCCGCCGCCGACTGGGAGGCTGCCACCCGCGCCATCCGGATGACCAACTGCAGCGCCGCCGGGCTGCATGCCATCCGCGCCGCCTACGAGTCCGCCGCCATGGTGGACGCCGATCTGCTCCCGGGACTGGATGAGGTGGTCGCTCACGCCATGAACGCCCACGCCCTAGGTGCTGAAGGCACCACGGCCAGCCGGATCATCGAGCTCACCCGCCACGCGATCCGTTCGTGGCGTGATCTTGCCGGACTGGACGACCCGGCGCGGCCGCGCCGCACAGTCATTCCAGCGGAAGCGGCCTAAGACTCCGCAGCTGCGTCACATGCTTGGGCGAAAGCTCCTCAAGACAGGTCACGCCCAGTAGCGCCATTGTCCGGGTGATGCCGCTCTCCAGGATTTCGATCGCGCGTGCGACGCCTGCCTGGCCGCCGGCCATCAGGCCGTAGAGATAAGCTCGCCCGATCAGTGTGCAGCGCGCGCCGAGCGCGATCCCCGCCACGATGTCGGCGCCCGACATGATGCCGGTGTCCAACAGAATCTCGGTGTCCTTACTCAGTTCACGCGCCACCGTCGGCAACAGATGGAATGGCACCGGGGCCCGATCGAGTTGACGGCCACCGTGATTGGACAACACGATGCCATCGACGCCGCGATCCACCACGGCGCGGGCGTCTTCAACTGTCTGGATCCCCTTGACGACGAGTTTGCCGGGCCATTGGGATTTGATCCAGGCCAGATCCTCGAAGGTGACGCTGGGGTCGAACATGGTGTTGAGGTACTCGGCGACGGTGCCCGGCCAGCGATCCAGTGATGCGAACGCCAGCGGTTCGGTGGTCAACAGATCGAACCACCAGTGCGGGTGTGGCAGCGCGTCGAGCACAGTTCGCAGGGTGAGCGCCGGTGGGATTGACATCCCGTTGCGGACATCGCGCAATCGCGCGCCAGCAACCGGAACGTCGACAGTGACCAGCATGGTGTCGAATCCCGCATCAGCGGCGCGCCCCACCAACGCCATCGAACGGTCGCGATCGCGCCACATGTACAGCTGAAACCATTTGCGGCCCTGCGGGACAGCGGTGACCACATCTTCGATCGAGCAGGTGCCCAGGGTGGAGAGTGAGAACGGGATCCCAGCCGCGGCCGCTGCGTGCGCACCGGCGATCTCGCCCTCGGTGTGCATCAACCGGGTAAATCCGGTCGGCGCGATCCCGAACGGGAGTACCACCGGCTGACCGAGCACGTTCCACCCAGCAGTCACGTTGGTGACGTTTCGCAGGATCGTTGGGTGAAACTCGATGTCGCGGAAGGCTTGTCGGGCCCGCGCGATGGATAGCTCATCCTCGGCGGCACCGTCGGCGTAGTCGAAAGCCGCCTTGGGGGTGCGCCGTTTGGCGACGCGTCGCAGATCCTCGATGGTCAGCGCGGCGTCTAGGCGACGCTTCGTGCGGTCGACCTGGGGCCGTTTGAACTGGATCAGCGGCGCCAGGTCGCGAATTTTGGGCACCCGCCGTTTGATCGCCACCAATTCATCTAACCAGTGTGCGACCGTAGTCTGATGAAATCGACAAGCGATCCATTCGATCTGCAGCGCTTTGTCGACGCGCAGTCTCCGATCTATCGCAATGTTGTCAACGAGCTGCGCGCCGGACGGAAACGCAGTCACTGGATGTGGTTCGTCTTCCCGCAACTGCGCGGGCTGGGCAGCAGCCCAATGGCCGTGCATTACGGCATCTCCTCACTGGAGGAAGCTCGCGCTTATCTTGCGCACGATGTGCTAGGGCCGCGCCTGCACGAGTGCGCTGGGCTGGTCAATCAGGTACAGGGCCACTCTATCCAGGAGATCTTCGGCCCGCCCGACGACCTCAAGCTGTGCTCGTCGATGACGCTGTTCGCTCGTGCTACTGACGACAACGCGGACTTCGTCGCGCTACTGGCCAAGTACTTTGGCGGCGGAGAGGACCAGCGAACTGTGGCACGGCTGAGCTTCAAATAGGCCGAGCGACGCGACGAGCCGCCAGGGCCAACGCTGAACCGGCCCCGGCGGCTCCGATATGTGTGCGGTCACGCCACGATCAGCCGACTGCCTCCAGTGTCTGGGCGGTGGCGATCGCTTGTGCCACACCGGAAACGATCGCTGCAACCTTCAACGCCTCCAGGACGGCCTCTCGGCCGACACCCGCCTCGCGCAGCGTGTGCTCGTGAGCAACCATGCAGTGCGAGCACCCATTGATCGACGACACCGCGAAGGACCAGAGCTCGAAATTCGCCTTGTCCACACCCGGATTGGCGATGATGTTCATCCGTAACCCAGGTCGCAGATCGTCGTACTGGCCGTCGAGGAAGCCGCGGCCACGGTAGAACACGTTGTTCATGCCCATGATCGACGCGGCTCCCAGCGCCGCATGGTATGCCTCGGCAGACAGCTTGGCGGCTGCTTCGGCGCCAATCTCGGCCAGCACCTGCGTGTTCCGTGTCGCCGCGGCACTGGCCAGTAAGGTGCCCCACAGCTGCTCGTCGCTCAGCACCGCGCTGCGGGTGATGGAGCCCAGGTTCAGCTTGAGGTCTTTGGCGTACTCGGGTATCGCGGCCTTGAGGTTCTCTACACTCATCTCACTCTCCGATCAGGCGTCACGTGTCAGGCGCCAGGCGTCAGGCATCAGGCGGAAGCCTTGAGCAGTTCGCCGGCGTCCAGGGTCGGGTCGCCCTTACGCCAGTTGCACGCGCACAGCTCGTCGGATTGCAGGGCGTCCAGGACTCGCAGCACCTCATCGACGTTGCGTCCCACGGATCCGGCTGTCGCCGAAACGAATTGGATCTCGTTATTGGGATCGACGATGAATGTCACTCGGTCAGCGACGCCGTCGGCGTTGAGCACTCCTGCGGCTTGCACGAGCTCGCGCTTGATGTCCGAGAGCATCGGGAAGGGCAACTTCTTGAGATCTTCGTGCTGTGCCCGCCATTGGAAGTGCACGAATTCGCTGTCGATCGAGACGCCAAGGACCTGCGTGTCGCGGTCCTCGAATTCATCGTTCAGCTTGCCGAACGCCGCGATCTCGGTCGGGCACACGAAGGTGAAGTCCTTCGGCCAGAAGAACACTACCCGCCACTTGCCCGGGTGGTCGTCGCTGGAGATGGTAGTGAAATAGTCGCCGGGCTGCTTAGCGTCGACCTTCGACAGATCGCCGCCGATCAGCGCAGTCAGGCGGTAGGCCGGGAATTGATCACCAATTGTCAGCAAAGACATTTCACTCCTCTTTTCATTTGTCAGCACACAGCTTTTGGTCGCTCGCCACCATGGTGCCTGGATTTTACTGTGAGGTAAAGGTGATATATCCCACTATACTAATAGGTATGACCGATAAGATTTATCAGCCGACCCTGGCCGGGCTCCGCGCGTTCGCCGCGGTGGGTGAAAAGCAGCATTTCGGCAGTGCGGCAGCGACTCTCGGCATCAGCCAGTCGACCTTGTCGCAGGCGTTGGCGGCACTGGAAGCCGGCCTCGACGCCCGCCTCGTCGAGAGATCGACGCGGCGGGTCTTCTTGACGCCCGAGGGCATTCAACTGCTGCCGTTCGCCCACGCCGTGATCGAGGCGGCCGACGCATTCACTGCCGCCGCCGCGGGGGTATCGGATCCGCTGCAGGGCACCATGCGGTTGGGATTGATCCCCACCGTGGCCCCTTACGTACTGCCGACTGTCTTGGCCGGACTGGCCCGTCGGCTGCCCGCCCTAAGTGTGCGGGTGATCGAAGACCAGACGGAACGCCTACTTGCGATTCTGCGGGACGGGGCATTGGACGCGGCCCTGATCGCATTGCCCGCCAACACCAGCGGCTTCACCGAAGTCCCTATCTACGAAGAGGATTTCGTGCTGGCGCTACCCCCGGGACATCCGCTGTCCGGAAAGCGTCGGGTGCCCGTAGCGGCGTTGGCGGACTTGCCGTTGCTCTTGCTGGACGAAGGCCATTGCTTACGCGATCAGGCTCTCGACGTGTGCCATACGGCCGGTGTACGGGCCGAACTTGCCGACACTCGGGCGGCTTCGCTGGCAACCGCCGTTCAATGCGTAATTGGCGGATTGGGGGTGACGCTGATACCGCAAAGCGCGGTGCCCGTCGAGGCCGCACGCAGCCGCGTTGGGCTCGCGCAATTTGCCGTGCCCAGCCCTGGGCGGCGGATCGGTCTGGTGTATCGCACGTCCAGCGGTCGCGATCAGCCCTACCGGCGGCTCGCCGGCATCATCGGCGAACTGATCAGCGCTCAAGAGCGGGTGCGGCTGGTCAAATAACAGCCGGCGCATCGGCAAGGTGCACACGTTAAGTTCGGCGCTATGGAGAAGGTAATCGCCGTGCTGATGCGGGCCGATCCGGATGACGAGTGGTGCGCCCGACAGCGTGGTCCGGTCGCCGACGCCCTGTTGGGGCTGGGTGTTCCCGGGCTATCGGTCAATGTTCGCGACGGTGCGGTGCGCCACTCCTTGATGACATTGACGACGCTGAACCCACCGGTGGCCGCAGTGGTGAGCCTGTGGACCCAGCAGTGCTACGGCGAGCAGACGGCGGAGGCGTTGCGCCTGCTCACCGCGGAATGTGAGCAGTTCGCCGCCTACTTGGTGACCGAATCGGTACCGCTGGCTGGCCCGATGCCCGAATCCGCGGCTCGCACACCGGGTTTGGCCAACATCGCGCTGTTGCGCCGGCCTGCGGGTCTGGACCAGTTGACCTGGCTGAACCGGTGGCAGCTCGAACACACGCCGGTGGCGATCGAGACCCAGTCGACGTTCGGCTACACCCAGAATTGGGTGGTGCGAGCCCTCACTCCAGACGCGCCGGGAATCGCGGGCATCGTCGAAGAGTTGTTCCCGGCGGAGGCGATTACCGATATCAAGGCCTTTTTCGGCGCCTCCGACGACAACGACCTGCAGCACCGGCTCGCCCGGATGGTCGCCAGCACAACTGCATTCGGTGCCAACGAGAACATCGACACCGTTCCTACCAGCCGTTACGTGTTCAAGACACCTTTTCGCTGAATGTGAGGACCGCATATGACAACACTGGATGAGGCTGTGGCGCTGGCCGCGGCAGAAAGTGGTCTGGCGGTGGTTTCCACGGTTCGTGCCGACGAAACCGTGCAGGCTTCACTGGTCAACGTCGGCCTGTTGCCGCATCCGGCGGGTGGCGCACCAGTGCTGGGCTTCACCACCTATGGAAAGGTCAAACTCGCCAACCTGCGGGCTCGGCCGCAACTGGCCGTCACATTCCGTAACGGCTGGCAGTGGGCGACCGTCGAAGGCCGCGCCGAGTTGGTGGGCCCTGATGATTCGCAAGCGTGGCTGGCCGACCCGGACCAGTTCCGGCTGCTGCTTCGCGAGGTCTTCACCGCCGCAGGCGGCACGCATGACGACTGGGACGAGTACGACCGGGTGATGGCCGCGGAGCGGCGGGCCGTGGTGTTGATCGCGCCCACCCGGGTCTACAGCAACGGCTAGCCCGGCGAGCAGACGCGAAAGCGCCGTGGAACGCCCGTTCCACGGCGCTTTCGCGTCTGCTCGCCAGGTAGGTTGGCTACCTGTGACGCTGCTCATCGACGACCAAAACCGCGTACGCACCTTGACATTGAACCGGCCCGAGGCGCTGAACGCCTTCAACGAAGCTCTGTACGACGCCACCGCCCAAGCGCTGTTGGACGCGGCCGACGATCCGCAGGTCGCCGTGGTCTTGCTGACTGGCACCGGTCGCGGCTTTAGCGCGGGGACCGATCTCGCCGAGATGCAGGCGCGAATCACCGACCCGGACTTCGCCGAAGGCAAGTACGGGTTTCGCGGGCTGATCGACGCGCTGAGCGGTTTCCCCAAGCCGCTGATCTGCGCTGTGAACGGCCTCGGAGTCGGGATTGGCACCACGATCTTGGGCTACGCAGACCTGGCGTTCATGTCCTCGACGGCGCGCCTGAAGTGCCCCTTCACCAGCTTGGGCGTGGCACCCGAAGCGGCGTCCTCGTACCTGCTGCCTCAACTGGTTGGTCGGCAAAACGCCGCCTGGCTACTGATGTCCTCGGAATGGATCGACGCCCAGGAGGCGCTGCGCATGGGGCTGGTGTGGCGGGTCTGCGATCCCGATGCACTGCTGCCCGAGGCCCGCCGACATGCCGAAATCCTTGCCGCCCGTCCCATTGCCAGCTTGATCGCCGTCAAGCACACGATTGTGGAACCCATGCGACCCGAGATTGCGGCCGCGACCGCACGGGAAAATGCGCACTTCGCCGAACTCATGGGCACCCAAGCCAACGCCGCGGCGCTGGCGGATTTCAGCGAACGCCGTCGCTAGGGCGCCGGAACCGGGTCCAGTCGAGCGGCGGCGATGATTGCCCGCAGCGTGCGACGGCAGCGTCCGCAGTCGCCGCCCGCCCCGCAAGCAGCGGCGATCTCTTTGGAGGTCGACGCACCCCGCGCCACGGCGTCACATACGGTCTGATTAGTGGCTCCGACGCATAGGCACACGTACATCAGCAAACCCCTGCCACAGGCTTACGCATCGCCGCCCGCATCATCGGGATGCCTGCCGGAGACCAACGTCGCATATTAGTGGAGTCTAACCTAAGTAGGTTAGTGGAGTCTAACCTAAGCTGCTCACATTGGCCTTGGGCTCTACGTCGGCGTGACGCGCGGACGGCGCAACAAACACGCGCCGACCCCTAGTCGCTGCACTAGATTTAGACCCGGCACCCCAAAGGTGCTGCAAAACCCCAGCATGGTGGCGCTCCAGCCCAGCCCACCTGTTGCGGTCAGACATGCCAGCCTTCACACCGTAGGAGTGCTCATGCAAGGTGATCCGGATGTTTTGCGCCTACTCAACGAGCAACTGACCAGCGAGCTCACCGCCATCAACCAGTATTTTCTGCATTCCAAAATGCAAGACAACTGGGGCTTTACCGAACTCGCGGAGCACACCCGCGCCGAGTCCTTCGACGAAATGCGGCACGCCGAGGCGATCACCGATCGCATCTTATTGCTGGACGGGCTGCCGAACTACCAGCGTCTGTTCTCGGTGCGCATCGGGCAGACGCTGCGCGAACAGTTCGAGGCCGACCTGGCCATCGAATACGAGGTGCTCGACCGACTTAGACCTGGAATCATCATGTGCCGCGAGAAACAAGACACCACCAGCGCCATACTCCTGGAGAAGATCGTGGCCGACGAGGAACAACACGTCGACTATCTGGAAACGCAACTGGAGCTGATGGACAAGCTGGGAGAGGAGCTGTACTCGGCGCAATGCGTCTCCCGGCCACCAAGCTGACGCGGTAGGCGCTCGGCCTGCGGATTGATTGCCACTGGTTTCTCTGGACGGCCAGGCTCACCGATAGCGGCGACGACCTCCGGGTCGCCTACGCAGCTGGGCTGGATCACGGCGAGATCGGCCCGAGCATCCGGCTTCGACGGTCGCCTCGACCGCCGCGCCGTCGAAGCCGCCCGGGGACGTGTCGCTCATCGCGTTCTGGTCCAACGTGATTGGGGCGACGACGCACCGACTGCGACTATTCCGGCAGAGGCTGTCAGCGGCGACGGGTCGCGCGGGCGTACCATCTCGCCATGAGCCGAATCGGAACATTCGCTGACGACGACGTGGCCGGGTGGGTCTTAAAATCCCCGGAACTGGGCGGCGCACTCGCCAACTTCAGCCACGCGGTGTACAGCAAGAACCGGCTGCCACTGCGCACGCGTGAGCTCGCCCGTGCGGTGATCGCCAACGACAATGAATGCGTCGTGTGCGCCAACACCCGCTTCGCAGATGCCGACGCCGGAGACTCGGACATTCCTGAAGAGCTGTATGAGCACGCGGCGGAGTGGCGTACTTGGCCTGGCTATAGCGAACAAGAGCGGCTAGCAGCCGAATTCGCGCACCGGTTTGCGACCGAGCACACCATGCTGCGCGACGACGAGGACTTCTGGCGCCGGTGCAGCGAGCACTTCTCCGACGAATTGCTTGCCGACCTGGCGTTGTCGTGCGCCCTGTGGGTGGGCATGGGACGGGTGCTGCGGACCCTGGATATCGGTCAGGCGTGCAAGCTGATCTTGCCCAGCCACGCATAGCCGCCACCACACTCGTCAACGAAACAATTTGGCCCGCACCGCTGCCATGACCGGCACACCGCTTGCCGCCGCGGCGATCGCCCAACTGGAGGCCGAGGGCGTCGACACCGTTATCGGTACCGTGGTGAACCCGGCCGGGCTCACCCAGGCCAAGACCGTGCCGATACGCCGTACCAACACATTCGCCGACCCCGGCTTGGGGGCCAGTCCTTCGTGGCATGCTTTCGCCATCGACCAGAGCGGCATCGCGTTCACCGAAGATGTCGGTGTAGTTGGCGATCAGCGCATCCGTATCGACCTGTCAGCGCTGCGGATTATCGGCGAGGGGTTGGCGTGGGCTCCCGGCGCGTTCTTCGAGCAAGACGGCACACCCGTTCCCATGTGTGGTCGCGGAACGCTCAACAGGATCGAGACCGCCCTCGCTGACGCCGGCATTGGCGCGCTGATCGGCCACGAAGTCGAGTTCCTCCTGGTCGGCGGCGACGGTGGCCGGCTGCCCTCGACGATGTGGGCGCAGTACGGCCTTGCCGGTGTGCTCGAGCACGAAGCGTTCGTGCGGGATGTCATCGCGGCGGCATCGACGGCCGGCGTCGCGATCGAGCAGTTCCATCCCGAGTATGGGGCCAACCAGTTCGAGATCTCGCTGGCACCGTTGGCACCGGTGGCCGCCGCCGACCAGTTGGTCCTTACCCGAATCATCATCGGTCGCGCCGCCCGCCGCCACGGACTACGCGTGAGCCTGTCGCCGGCACCGTTTGCCGGTGACGTCGGATCCGGTGCCCACCAACACATCTCATTGTCGACTCCAGAAGGACCGCTGTTTTCCGGCGGTATCGGGGCACACGGCATGACGCCAGCCGGGGAAGCCGCCGTGGCAGGAGTGCTACGCGGACTGCCCGGGGCACAGGGCATCCTGTGCGGATCGATCGTGTCCGGATTGCGGATGCGGCCCGGAAACTGGGCTGGAGCCTACGCGTGTTGGGGTACCGAGAACCGGGAAGCAGCAGTGCGATTCGTTGAGTCCAGCCCGGGCAGCCTGCGCGGTGGCAATGTCGAAGTGAAAGTGATCGATCCATCAGCCAACCCGTACTTGGCGTCGGCGACCATCCTCGGGCTGGCGCTCGACGGTATCAAGCACAAAGCAGCGCTACCGCCGGAAACGACAATCGATCCGGCAAAGCTTTCGGACGCCGAGCGTGCCCGTGGAGGCATCGTACGGTTATCCGAATCTCAGGCCGACGCGATTGCCGCGCTGGATAATTCGGATTTGCTTCGCGGAATTCTCGGTGATCCCGCGGTCGACATTGTGGTTGCAGTCCGTCGTATGGAACATGACCGCTACGGCGGCGTCGGACCCGAGCACCTAGCTGACCAGTTCCGCATGGCCTGGAGCCTGTGACGGGGCGCGTTGGAAGTGTCTTACTCCTCGGCGCTGGCCCGACACATCGACGAAGTGGCGTTGATCGATCAGCATGTCCACGGATGCTGGTTGACCGCGGGGGAGCGGCGGCGGTTTGAGAACGCGCTCAACGAGGCCAACACCGCACCGCTGGCGGACTTCGACTCCGGATTCGACTCACAGTTGGGCTTTTCGGTCCGCAACCACTGCGCTCCGATTCTGGGACTGCCCAGACACGTTGACCCGCAAGTGTATTGGGATCGTCGCAGGGAATTTGACGAGGCCGCGTTGGCCCGACTGTTTCTGAGGGCCGCCGGAGTATCCGATTGGCTGGTCGACACCGGAATCGGCAATGCGACAGCAGATGTCGCAACATTGAGCGAATTGTCCGGCGGCCGCGCTTTCGAAGTGGTTCGTCTCGAGCAAGTGGCCGAGCAAGCCGCACAGGAACCTGGCGACTATGCGTCGGCATTTGAGGAGATCCTGCACCGACGCATGGCCACAGCGGTCGGCACCAAATCCATCCTGGCGTACCGGGGCGGCTTCGACGGCGATGTGACCGAGCCGCCAGCGTCACAGGTCGCCGAGGCTGCCGCGCGCTGGCGTGACCAAGGGTCGACGCGATTGCACGATCGGATATTGCTGCGCTTCGGGCTGCACCAGGCGCTACGTCTTGGCAAGCCGGTGCAACTCCACGTCGGCTTTGGCGACCGGGACTGCGATCTGCACAAGACGAATCCGCTGTATCTGCTTGACTTTCTTCGCCATTCGGGGGACACCCCGATCGTGTTGCTGCACTGCTATCCCTACGAGCGCGAAGCCGGCTATCTCGCCCAGGCGTTCAACAACGTCTATCTCGACTGCGGATTGAGTGTGAACTATCTGGGGGCTCGGGGACCCGCCTTCATCGCCCGTCAGCTGGAGATGGCGCCCTTCCGCAAGATCATGTACTCATCGGACGGTTTCGGGCCCGCAGAACTGCACTTTCTTGGTGCAGCCTTGTGGCGCAACGGTATTCACCGCGTCCTACGCGGCTTCGTGGACAGCGGCGACTGGAGCGAGGCGGACGCCATCCGCGTCGTCGACCTGATCGCCCACCACAATGCCGCGCGCATCTACCACCTTGGTGAGAGGACCAATTAGCGGGGAACGAATCGCCGCAGCTTCCCGCTGGCCTGGTGGCGTTGCAGGCTTTCGGCGACCCGGATCTGGATTGTCGGCTCCGGCAATCCATAGCGGCGCAGCGCGGAAACCAGCGACGCGGTCAGCGCATTGAGATCGGGACAACCGATGACCAGGATGTCGGCGCCGGTCGCGGTCTGGGTGACCTGGTATTCCGATACGTGGCGATCGGTACCCAGTACGTCGCGAAACGCCGTCGCGGGCACCGTCGTTTCCCCGTAGCGGAAGTCATCGTCGCGACGTCCACCGATGTCGGCGACGCGCGCGAAGGCGCTGCCGCATGCGCAGCCGCCCGCCAGCGGGGTGACTTGATCGCCAAGGTCGTAGCGGATGAACGGGAACGTCCGGTTAGCCAGTCCGGTGGCCAGCGTGCGGGCCGCCGGCTGGTCGGGGCCGGCCGGGGCGCCGCTGTCGTCGACACGCTCGAGGATCACTTCGTCCTCGCACACGTGCAGTCCCGCTCCGCGTCCGCAACCGACCGCCTGTACACCGATTTCGGTTGAGCCCCAAAGGTTATGGACGACGGCATCCCAAGCCTGGGCAATTGCCAGTCGGTCCTCCTCGAGTAACGGCTCCGAGTTGGTGCTGACCCGCACCGGGTCGATTCGGAGTTCGCCGGCCAGCGCCGCCCGGGCCAGCCGGCCGATCACCGACGGATAACCCACCAGATGGCTGGGTCGGGCTGCCACCACCGCGGCGAGCACCCCATCAAACGGTGCGCCCGCGGCAACCACCACCGTCTCCATGTTCGGAGCGGTAGGCACGTCGAACAGCGGCGTGCTGGCATGCGGCGGGGCCCCCGCGGACAGCACGGCAAGCCGCGCGGGCTTCAACACCCTCGGATTGCGCAGTTCGTCACGCGCCTGCATTCGCCAGGCAAGGCAAGCCGCCGAAACAAAGAACTGCCAGTCCCATACGTAGACACCGCGTACCCCGCTGGAGCCCCCCGAGCTGAACACCTGCAGATCGCCCGCGGCATACGAAAACCATTGCTGTTCAGCAAGAATGCCTTCGGCGCGGTCGCGATCAAGGTCAGCTGTGACGATGTCGTCCCAGTGCTCCTGGGCGTCCTGTTTGGTCATCATCGGAAGGGACGCCAGATCGGCGACGGAGGCGCGGGTCGCGTCGAGCCCGCGCAGTCGCCGAGCGTGAAAGGGCGAGCGGTGTATTGCGTAGCCGAGCAGTGCCCGCAGGCGGTGGTTCTGGTACTCCGCAATCTGCCGACGCGACCATTCCAGCCGGGCCATGTGGTCGGACATGTGGGCCTGTACCGCATTGAGGTGCGCCCGGCGCAAACCCTCGTAGGCCGCCCGTGTCGTCACGATTACCTAGATCAGGCCCGTCGCGTCAAAAATCCAGCTGGTATCAACATTCTCCAGGCCCTCGAAGTGGTTGGGAGGCGCGAAACTGGTCAGGCTGGCCATGTCCCAATAGTCTTTCCACAGCGTAACTTTGCCGTCGATGACCTTGTGCACCGTTACGAACCTCAGGACACCTTGCTCGCCCGTCCTGAAGGTCCAGGTCTCCGAGTGCTCGTACATTACGTCGGGACCATCGGATACCAGCAGACCGTCGTGGTTTTCATAGCCAGCCAACGGCTCCAGCCCGATCTTGAGCCGTTTCAGGATATTGTCCGGGCCGCGTGCCGCCAGGGCGGGAACGGGCATGTCGACGTAGAGGCAGTCGTCGGACAGGAACGTCTTGACCGTGTCCCAGTCTCGTCGCGAAAGTGCCTGCCATAGGCCCAGTACCGCATCCCGAACCGCTACCCTCGAATCTTCCGCCACAGTCGTTATGACACCCGCTTGCGCCACCGGTGTCAACCAGCCCGCCGGCCGGCCGAGCAGTACCATCAGGTCCGCCACTTCGCTACCGTCCACACCGCATCCGGTCACGAAACGAGGACCCTCGCCGTGCACACATATTCCGGAAAGTTTCGCCTGGCGGTCATCGTAGGGGCACTCGGTGTGGTGTTCGGCGACATCGGTACCAGCCCGATCTACACCATCCAGACCGTCTTCAATCCCAGCGACCCGCATCCGATCCCGATCAGCCCGGACAACGTGTACGGGGTCGTGTCTTTGATCGTCTGGTCGGTAATGATCATCGTGACGTTGACGTACGTGACCCTGGTGATGCGTGCTGACAACGGCGGCGAGGGCGGCATTATGGCGCTCATTACGCTGTTGAAGCGCGGCGATGGGCCCCGGAGTGAGCCCCAAACTGGGCGATGCCGAACTGTTATGGCGCTGACCGCCATGGGTCTCTTCGGCGCCGCGCTGTTCTTCGGCGACAGCATGATCACTCCAGCGATCTCGGTGCTCTCGGCCGTCGAAGGCATCAAGGTCATCGAGGCACGGTTGGATACCTGGGTCGTCCCGGTCACCGCGGTGATCATCGGTGCGCTGTTTTCCGTGCAACGCCACGGCACGGCCGCCGTTGGGCGTCTGTTCGGGCCGGTGATGATCGTGTGGTTTACCGCGATAGGCGCCTTCGGGGTGACCGCGATCATGGATCATCCAGAGATTCTCAAGGCGCTCTCACCGATGTATGCGGTGAAGTTCATGGTGGGGCACTTCCACTTTGCGTTCTTTTCGCTCGCCGCGGTCGTGCTCTCGGTGACCGGCGCCGAGGCGCTGTATGCCGACATGGGTCACTTCGGTCGTCGCGCGATCACGTGGGGCTGGCTGCTGCTCGTGCTGCCCGGGTGTGCCCTCAGCTACCTCGGCCAGGGCGCACTGCTGCTCGGCGACGCGAACGTGGTCGGCGCGCCGTTCTTTCTCCTCACGCCAGATTGGGCACGATTGCCTATGGTGCTGCTGGCCACCGCCGCAACAGTGATCGCGTCGCAAGCGGTGATCACTGGCGCATACTCGGTGGCGTCACAAGCCGCTCAGCTCGGCTATCTGCCGAGATTGCGGATTGCCCACACCTCGGAGTCGACAATCGGCCAGATCTACGTGCCGTGGATCAATGCGCTGTTGCTGGTGTCGGTGCTCACCCTGGTGTTCGCGTTCCGCAGCTCAGCGGCATTGGCGTTCGCATTCGGCATGGCGGTCACCGGGACGATCACCATCACCACGCTGCTGTTCCTCTACATCGCCCGAACCAGATGGGCAACACCACTGTGGCTGGTCGTGTTCGGCGGCGGCGCGCTGTTGGTGGTCGATCTGATGTTCCTAGCGGCCAACCTGACCAAACTGATTCACGGAGCATGGCTGCCATTGCTGATTGCGGTGACCGCGTTCACCGTGATGACCACCTGGCAACGCGGACGTGAAATCGTCACCAGCACACGTGAGAAAGCCGAAGGACCGCTGCGCGAGTTCGTCGACAGCCTCCCGAATTGCCAGCCGCCCCTCATGCGCGTGCCTGGCACGGCAATATTTCTCAACCGCGGAAAAGAGACGGCACCGCTCGCGATGCGGGCCAACGTCGAGCACAATGGCGTGCTACACGAACAGGTGGTGATCATGGCGATCGAAACGCTGCCGGTGCCGCGGGTGCCGGAGTCCGAGCGCACCGAAGTCGATGCTCTTGGCTACGCCAAAGATGGGATCATCCACGTGACCGCCCACTTCGGGTACATGGAAACGCCGAATGTCCCTGACGCACTGCGCCTGCTTGATCCGACGCAGACGGAAGGCCCGATCGCCATCGACGACGCTTCTTACTTCCTATCGAAGCTCGAACTGATCAAGGGCACCGCACCCTCCCTGGCGCCGTGGCGCAAGCGCCTGTTCATCGCGACCTCCTACAGCACAGCCGACGCCGCCGAGTACTTCGGGCTGCCGCTAGACCGCACGGTGGTCATGGGTTCGCGCATCGAGGTGTAGCCCTCTAGCGCGAGCAGACGCAAAAGCCCCCAAGTTCGCGCGAACTTGGGGGCTTTTGCGTCTGTTCGCGTCACTGGGCAACCATCGACCGCGCCGGACCCAGGATCACCGGAAGGGTCGACCAACCGCGCAGCACCCGGGTATCACGCCTGCTTCCGGCGCCGGCCGGCCGCACCTCAGGGAAGCGGTCGAAGAAGGTTCGCAGGCCGACCTCGCCCTCGGCGCGGGCGAGCGCGGCCCCGAGGCAGAAGTGGCGGCCGGTGGAGAACGCGAGATGCTTTCCCGCGTTGGGGCGTTCAATGTCGAAGCGGTGCGGATCTGGGAACACGGCCGGATCACGGTTGGCCGCGGCCAGGTAGATCACCACCAACTCGCCGCGTTCGACCACCGTGCCGGCCACATCGACATCCTTGCGTGCCACGCGCGCACTGATCTGGACCGGCGAATCCAGCCGCAGGATTTCTTCCACCGCATTCGGCCAAAGGTCCGGGCGCTGTCGCAGTTTGTCGAGTTGCTCGGGCGCATCAAGCAACATACGAATTCCGTTGCTCAACAGGTTCACTGTGGTCTCGAAACCGGCTACCAACACCAGCCCGGCAATCGCCCGCAGCTCGGTGTCATCGAGATATGTTTCGGCACTACCGCTTTCAGCCATTCGAATCAATTGGCTCATCAGGTCGTCACCGGGAGCGCGTCGCAACTGCCCCAGATGCGCTGTGAGCCATGCGTTAAATCCCGTTATTCCCCGCTGCATGCGCTGATACTGCCGATAGGGCACCCCGATATCCAGACTCGGGGCACCCAGTTCACCGAATTCCAGAACGCGCCGCCGATCGTAGTTCGGTACTCCCAAGATGTCGCTGATGACCGCGATCGGAAGTTGCGAACAGTACCGCCCGACAACGTCGACAACACCGGGCTGATCCGCGAGCCGACCCAAAAGGCTGATCGCGGTCTGCTCCACGCGATCACGCAGTGCGGCAACCGCCCGCGAGGTGAACACCGCCGACACGGTCTTGCGGTAGCGCGTGTGATCGGGCGGCTCAACCGCCAGCAATGACGGCGGCCGCAATGGATGGAGCTGCTTGTCCCGGCTGCGGCGCTCCAGCCAGCGAAGCGGTGTCACCAGATTCTCACCGAAGGAGATGACGCGGAAATCGTCCGATCGCAACAGTTCGTGGCTGAGCCGATAATCGGCGGTCAGATAGTTGGCGCGTGTCCGCACCAGGCGGCCGTGGCTACGCACTTCGTCGTAAAAAGGCACCGGGTTCCCGGCGACCGCAGGGTCGGCGATCAGCCGCGCCTGCAAGTCGCCCCGCCGCATCGCGATTACGGCTAAACCACGGATGACTCCGTGCATCGCGAACCAATGCAGTCTGTCCTTCACCGCTCCTCCATCGTTCGGCTGGGGCACAGTACGCGGGGGCGTCAGCACTCAGCGATGATCTGGAAGTCTGTTGTCACGACTTTATTGGGATTGCGGTTGCTGATTCCATACGCGCTTCCGGTGATTGTGTAGGTGTGGTTGGCGAGGTTGACATGGGCGTCGCCCACCCCGCCTTGCCAGAAGCTGCCGTTGAACCCGTCGACGTTGTGGATCTTCACCCACTGAGGGATCACCCGATCGCCGCTGAGCAAGACGACCGCTTGCACTTGGCCGTCGTGGTCGCGGATGTCGATCGTCCGATACGACTGTTCCTGACTGCATGCCGGTGGACGTGTCGCGTGGCTACTGCCGTCGATGGTCAGGCGGGCGGCGCTTCGAGGCACGGTCTGGGCATGCGAACACCCAGATACGCCGACGACGACCAGTGCGGCTCCCGCCATCGTGACCAAGCGCTTGTCCACGAGCCACCTCCATTTCGGGCCTTCGCATCGTGGAGGAAACATTACTGCCGTTTTGGGTCCAGCCGCGGTAGGGCTTTGACGATGCGACTCCGGACAAACTCCGGGCTGATGCCCTTGAGCCGGTCGATCCAGCGGATGCTTTGCGGTACATACCAATGCAATCGCGTCGGGTGGTGGTACGCCTGCCACGCCACCTCGGCCACGCTGGCCGCGGGCATCAGGCGGAACATGCCCCTCTTGGGCGCGGTCGCGCGGAGCTCCTCGGCAGAAATCGGCTCCGCGTCCTCGGAATGCTGGGGCGTCGCAGTGAGAATCGGGGTGTCGATCAGGCCCGGTAGCACGTCGGCAACCCGCACGCCGTGCCGCTGCCATTCCGCGCTCAATGCCTCGGTCAACCCCTTGACCGCGTGCTTGGTCGCCGAGTAGACGGCGAGGCGTGGCATGCCGTAGGTGCCCGACGACGATGATGTCGAGAACATCAGACTTCCGGGCGCTTTCTTGAGGTAGGGGAGCGCGCCATAGGCCCCAGTCAGCACCGCCTTGAAGTTCACGTCGACGACGCGCATCGCAGCTTCGTAAGGCACGTCCTCGAACCAGCCGCCCTCGCCGATGCCGGCGTTGTTCCACATCATGTCGAGCCCGCCACCGACATGGCCGGCACAAAAATCAGCCAAGGCGCCATCGAGCGCGGCCTTGTCCGTCACGTCAACGACACGGGTCCACAACCCCGGACCGAGCTGCGCGCTCAGCGAGTCGAGACCGTCCTCGTTGCGGTCTATCGCGCCAACGCGCCAGCCCCTGGCGTGGAACAGCTTTGCGCCTTCACGGCCCATTCCGCTGCCCGCACCGGTGATGAATATCGCCTTCATCGATCCGCTCGACGCCGGCCCTTAGCCAGCTTCGACCACATCCTTGATGCGCTGCAGCGTCTTGTTCATGTCGCGGATGTTGTTGCGCTGTCTTAACCACCCCCCGAACACCCAGTAGTACACGCTCGTCAGCACGGACGGAGCCAGCCGAAATGACTCGGTCACATCGGTGCCGTCACCGGCCGGCGTCAACCGGTAGTGCCAGTTGTTCACGGGCCGGTCGCCGAGCATCGCAGCAAATCCGAACTCGCGGCCCGGCTCGCACGCGGTGACCTCGCAGGTCGTCCAGTAGACCGGCCCGATCCCGTTGCGCCGGACGTGCCCGCGGAACCGGGCGCCGAGCTCGGGGCCGGTCGAGTCACCAAGCCACTCGGCCTCGAAGGTTTCCGGTGAGAACCGTCCGGTATTTCTAATATCTGCGATTAATTCCCAGATCTTGTCCGCTGGTGCCGCCATATGAACTGTCGCTGAACCCTCCATAGGAGAATCCAAACACGTTCACTGTAACGAAACCAGACCAACCGCCGATATTCATTGTTTGGGCGTGAATATCCCGAGGATCCCAAGGACAGTCTGCTCCAGTTGACGTACCGGCTTGGGCAACACCACCGGCACGGGTGGCAGGCCGCCTGCGGCGGCACATTTCGGCCATGCGCCGGGTCCCTGGCCGGCCAGGACTCGGTTGGCTACGGCGATTTGTTGCTGCTTAGAGGCGTTTGCAGGGTTTCCGACGCCGCCGTATTCCTCCCACGTGGCTTGCTTGAACTGCAGACCTCCGTAGGCGCCATTGCCCGTATTAGCGCGCCAGTCGCCGCCGGACTCGCACTCGGCGACGGCTTCCCAGTTCATGACATCGGCGTCTGCGACGCCGGTGGATAGCGACATCCCCGTCGCGATGAAACCCGCGGCCATGGCGGACTTGATGAGGGGCTTTGCGATGTTCGTCATGTCCGGCATTTCGCCGGGCGTAGTCAAAGCGTTACCGATTAGAAAAAAATGTGAGATCGGTTATCAATCGCGTTGAGATTGGCGCAAACGGCATTCAGCCAAGCGGATCGGGCCGACGGCTGAGCCTGGCAGTACCAGCGAGTCGCGACTTCCAGGACCCGTTGATACAGGTTGTCGAAGCGGCGCGCCCGCACCGTTTCGCTGCTCGCTCTCTGGAGTTGGCGAGCCCATCCCGGCGAGCGCAGCAAACTCCAATTAAGCGCAATCTGAGAGAAAAACTTATCGTTCAGGGCCGCGCTGACGATCTCAACACGTGGTGATGCGTGTGTACGGCGAGTATCGCAACATGACCGATCACCGCAACGACACCAGCACGTGGACCGACATCACCCGGGGAGTTCACTGGGCCCGTAAGACCCGTTAAAGCCCGCTAACGCGCTCCTGCGCTTGAGGGTCCGTTTGAATCGGCCTGTCAAGCGCAGGAGCGGCGGTGCGGAACGGGTTACGCCCTTGTCAGCGGGCACCCAACGAGCTCTGCAGATCACCCTTCATGGCGTTGAGCTGAGCGCCCCAATACTCCCAGCTGTGCGTCCCGTTGGAGTCGAAGTTGAACACAGCGTTGTGGCCACCGGCGGCGTTGTAGGCATCCTGGAACTTCAGGTTGCTGCTGCGCACGAAGTTCTCCAGGAATTCGGCCGGCACGTTGGCACCGCCCAACTCGGACGGGGTGCCGTTACCGCAGTACACCCAGAGCCGGGTGTTGTTGGAGACCAACCTCGGGATCTGGACCGTCGGGTCATTACGCGCCCATGCCGGGTCGCTCGACGGGCCCCACATGTCCGAGGCCTTGTAGCCGCCGGCGTCACCCATCGCCAGGCCGATCAGCGAGGGACCCATCCCCTGGGAGGGGTCCATCAGCGCCGACAGCGAGCCGGCGTAGATGAACTGCGCGGGGTGATAGGCAGCCAGGATCAGTGCCGACGAGCCGGCCATCGAGAGGCCGACCGCGGCGCTGCCCGTGGGCTTGACGCTCTTGTTGGCGGACAGCCATTGGGGCAGCTCGCTGGTCAGGAAGGTTTCCCACTTGTAGGTCTGGCAGCCGGCCTTGCCGCAGGCGGGGCTGTACCAGTCACTGTAGAAGCTGGACTGGCCGCCGACGGGCATGATGATCGACAGGCCCGACTGGTAGTACCACTCGAACGCCGGGGTGTTGATGTCCCAGCCGTTGTAGTCGTCCTGGGCACGCAGGCCGTCGAGCAGGTAGACCGCAGGCGAGTTGTCCCCGCCGCTCTGGAATTGGACCTTGATGCTGCGGCCCATCGCCGCGGAAGGCACCTGCAGGTACTCAACCGGCAGACCCGGACGGGAGAACGCTCCCGCGGTTGCGGCTCCGCCGGCAAGTCCGACCAGACCCGGCAGTGTGGCAGCGGCAGCTGCGCCGACCAGAAGTCGGCGGCCCCAGGCCCGTATCTTCCCGCTCACCTCAGTCATACGTGTGCCCCTTAGTTCCTTATGTGTGGTGCCCCCGGCAGAACTTACCGCGCGAGTAGGCCAAATGTCGATCTGGACGCGAACTCGTTTCGTTTCGGTATCGGTTACCGACGTGGATATAGCAACTGTGCTATGGGGGCCGCGGCGGTTGTGCCGCATTCGTTATAGCGCCCGCCCGGCGCGGCTAAACGGCACACACGCCGGGCGTTATGCACGCGTTATGCACTTGGAACCTGCTGCGGCAGCATTGGCATCCGGGTCAATTTCGCTGCAGCCACCTGCTGGTTTCCGTTTGGTAACGACACCGGGGAGGCCGAACTCGCGTCGACCGCGTAGGCTCGCTCGAAGTAAGCCGATGGAGACCACGCTATATCTCGGTCCGTTCCGGCGCTCACGTCCCACCGCACCTGGGCTTTGAGGTGCGCCGTGGGATTGGTAGCGGGCGTCGAGGGTCCGGGACAGATTGAGGTGCGAGATTTTGGATACGGTACTTGGGCTGTCAGTAACGCCGACCACAGTCGGGTGGGTACTTGCAGAAGGACACGGCGCCGACGGCACCATCCTGGATCATCACGAACTGGAACTGCACGGGGGTCATGGGGTACGCGCCGTCCACACCGCGCGGCAGGCGGCGGCGGAGGTATGGCGCGCTAGGGAAGTGGCCACCGCGGGTGATCATCGGCTGCGTGTCATTGGCGTCACCTGGAACGACGAAGCGTCGGCGCAGGCGGCACTGCTGTTGGAGGCTCTGACCGACGCGGGTTTCGACAACGTCGTTCCGGTTCGGATGCTCGATGCCGTGGAAACTCTGGCCCGGGCCATCGCACCCGTCATCGGCTACAAGCAAACCGCGGTGTGCATTCTCGAGCACGAGTGGGCCACAGTGGTCATGGTCGACACTCACGACGGAGAGACCCAAACGGCGATCAAGCATGTGCGTGGCGGCTTTAACGGGCTGACTTCCTGGCTGACGGGAATGTTTGACCACAGTGCATGGCGTCCCTCTGGCGTGGTTGTGGTCGGTTCCGACCGGGACGTCAGCGACTTTTCGTGGCAACTCGAAAAGGCTTTGCCGGTGCCGGTTTTCGCACAAACGATGGCGCAGGTGACCGTCGCGCGTGGTGCGGCCCTGGCGGCGGCACAAAGCACCGAGTTCACCGATGCGCAGCTGGTGGCCCATATCAGTGAGCCCGCCGCTGTGGCCGCGCGGTCTCGGCGGCTGTCCTACACCGGTGCTGCGACCACGTTGGCCGCGGCCGCGGTGACCTTCGTCGCCTCCCTTTCCCTGGCCGTGGGCCTTCAACTGGCTCCGGACCAAGATCCCGGAACGCCAAAACACGTGGTGCACAAACCGGCGCCGCGCGTCGCAGAAGCCGCGGCTACCGCCGTTGCACCGCCGACGTCGGCTCGGCCATCGATTCCCGCGGCAGCCCCCAAAGCCCCGGCGCAGCAAGAGCCCGTCCGGCTGACCGCCGGTGAACAGCTCACGGAATCCACTCCGGAGGAGACGCCAAGCCCCATGGCGCCGCAGACAGATCCGACCAATGGGCTCATATTGACCAGGGTGCTCGAGCACATCCCTGGCACCTATGGCGAGACAGCCGGGCGGCCACCGGAGTAGTCATCAACAGTCAGGTTTGAATTCGGGTTGAGCCGCTACCGTCCTTGGCGCGAATTACGTTAAAGGACACGGTCACTTCGTCGGCGACTTGCAGTGAGCTCATCAACAGTGAGTACGGCTTGACGTCGTAATCGGACTGCCGGACGACAGACTCCGCAGTCATGCGCCACGAGTCACCGAGATCGTCTGTGCGCAAGTTGATTACATGATCGCGCGACCGTTTCCGGATGTGCAATGTACCGCTCAGGCGGTATCCGTCGGCGGTTTTGTCAATGGCTTGCGCGGTGAAGCGGATAGCGGGATAACGTTCCGCGTCAAGCGATCTCAGCGCATTCGACCGAACCAACACCTTCTCGGGCCCGGACAAGCCTTTGACGCCGCCTTCGCCGCGCAGCACCTCCAACGAATTCGCCTCGACCGCAAGCTCTCCGGTGGTGGGTTCACCCTCCACCCACCTCACCGTGGCCCGCCACCGGCTGATTGCGATGGTGAGCCGATGACCCATTCGCGCCGCCCTGCCGGTAACGCCGGTCCGAACAAGCAATTCGCCGTCGGATTCGTCCATCATCCACGTGTCGGTCACAGACCGACTGTAGTCACATCGTCAGAACGGTGCGGTAGTGTGACCGCCCCTGCTCCATCGCCGCGTAGCCGTCGGCCGCCCGCGACAACGGGAGCTTCTCGATCCACGCCCGCACGCCGGACAATACCGCGAAATGCATTGTTTCTTCGATATCTTTCGCGGTCCCGGAGGGATGGCCGATAACACTGAGTCCCGGATTTATCAGCTGCACGGGACTGATCGGCAGGGGATCTGCTGTGACACCGATGGCGACCAGTTCACCTTGTGGCAGTAACCCACCGATCGTGTCGGCCATGGCCACCGAGTTCCCGGCAGTGGCCAGCACGACCGCGGCGCCACCCAAGGCTCGCAGTGCATCGGCGACGTCACCGCTGGTGGAGTCGACGTAGTGCTGGGCGCCCAGTTTCCGGGCGTCCTCGGCCTTGGCGGTACCGCGAGCGATTGCGATGGTCTCAAAACCCATCGCCACGGCGAACTGCACCCCGAGATGGCCGAGCCCGCCAACGCCGAGTACCGCGACCCGATCACCGGGCAACGCCTTTGTGCGACGCAGCGCGTTGTACGTCGTGACACCGGCACAGCCCATCGGGGCGGCTTCGATGTCGGAGAGCTCGGCAGGTATGCGGGCCAACGCATTTGCCGGAACTGTTACCGACTCGGCATAGCCGCCGGCATACTGCCAGCTCGGTACTTTCATGTTCGAGCAGTGGATGAAAATGCCTTTGCGGCAGCAGTCACACTGGTTGCAGTTTCCGCCGAACCACCCGACGGCGACGCGATCCCCAACCACGAAATTATCGACCCGTTCGCCGAGTTCTGCTACGGTTCCGGCGATTTCGTGCCCCAGGGTCAGCGGCCACGACATGCCCGGGAAGCCACCCTGGGCAAAGTGGCGGTCGGTGCCGCATACGCCACACGCGGACACCGCTATCCGTACCTCGTCGCGGCCCGGTGGAGGCGTCGCGACCTCGACAATCTCTAATGGCGCACCAGGCGACTGGATTTGGGCAGCTCGGTGAGTGGACACGCGTGTCCTAGTGTGCGACAGGGCATTTGGCTGCCCCATTGCTGTGATAGTCGACCTGCCAATGCTTGATGCCGTTGAGCCAGCCCGAGCGCAGCCGTTCGGGTTTTCCGATCGATTCCAGGTTTGGCATGACGTCGGCGATCGCGTTGAACATCAAATCGATAGTCATCCGCGCCAAGTTGGCACCGATGCAGTAGTGTGCACCAGTGCCGCCAAATCCCACGTGGGGATTGGGATTACGCAGGATGTTGAAGGTGAACGGGTCGTCGAACACGTCCTCGTCGAAGTTGGCGGACCGGTAAACCATCACCACCCGCTGACCCTTCTTGATCTGGACACCAGACAGTTCGTAGTCCTGGAGGGCAGTGCGCTGGAACGAGGTGACCGGGGTCGCCCACCGGACGATTTCGTCGGCCGTGGTGGCCGGACGTTCCCTCTTGTACAGCTCCCACTGGTCGGGGAAGTTGGTGAAGGCCATCATGCCCTGCGTGATGGAGTTGCGGGTGGTCTCGTTACCAGCGACCGCCAGCAGAATGACGAAAAAGCCGAACTCGTCTTCGGAGAGTCTGTGGCCCTCGATGTCGGCCTCGACCAACTTGGTGACGATGTCGTCCCCTGGGTTCTTGGCCCGGTCGGCGGCCATTTGCATGGCATACGTGATCAGTTCCACCGAGGCGGCCATGGCGTCATGGGTGGAGAACTCGGGATCTTGGTCGCCCACCATCTCGTTCGACCAGTGGAAGAGCTTCATGCGGTCCTCTTGCGGTACACCCAGCAACCCGGCGATTGCTTGCAACGGCAATTCACAGGACACCTGTTCGACGAAATCGCCGGAACCTTCGGCGGCCGCCAGCTCGACGATGCGCCGGGCACGCTCACTTAGGTCATCGCGCAACCGCTCGACGGCGCGGGGAGTGAAGCCCCGCGAGATGATCTTGCGCAGCCGGGTGTGCTGCGGAGCATCCATGTTGAGCAGGACGAACTTGCCCCTGTCGATTTGCTCGCCAATGGTGCCGTCCTTATAGCGTGGCAATGCGGTCTTCTGCAGGCTGGAAAAGATATCGCTGCGCAATGAGACCTCTTTGACGTCCTTGTGCTTGGACACCACCCAGAAGCCGCCGTCATCAAAGCCGCCCCGGCCGACCGGCTGCTCGTTCCACCAGATCGGCGCGGCTCGACGCATCTCGGCGAGCTCTGCAACCGGCAACCGCTCGGCGTAGATGTCCGGGTCGGTGAAATCGAACCCGGGGGGCAGGTTGGGGATCCGCTTGGCTGTCGTCATGGGCTCACTCCTCGATACACCATGCGCTAGTGGTTGGCTCGTGCGACTAATTCATTGCTACACCACGGTTGGGAAGGATCGGAAGAAGTTGCCCGAAGCCGAATTGCAACGTGTTCACCCGCGATGAGTTTGCGGCCTGACGTCGGTCGCCGTGACACAGCACCAATGAGCGCCACCCACAGCCGAAGGGCATGAGTGATGCGCATTTCCCCGAAAGCCTGTCTGGCGGCAAAGGCGGTAGCGGCCTTGTGAGCCACGCGGCAATCGTTATGCTTTGGTGAATGTCACCGGCGCCATGGAGGGTGGATCATGATTCGCGAATTGCTCGCCACCGCTGCGGTCGCGGGTGCCGCGATCGGGTTAGCACCGGTCGCCGGCGCCGACAACGGGCGTTGGCCGGGGGACGTGCCGGGGATGAACTATGACGCCTCACTGGGCGCCCCGTGCGACAACTACGAACGCTTCATCTTCGGACGGGGCCCCAGCGGCCAGGCCGAAGCCTGTCACTTCCCGCCGCCCAACCAGTTCCCGGCGGCAACCACCGGCTATTGGGTGATCTCCTACCCGCTGTATGGCGTCCAACAGATCGGCGCGCCGTGCCCCAAGCCACAAGCAGCGGCACAATCGCCTGCCGGTCTGCCGATGCTCTGTCTGGGAGCTCAAGGATGGCAAGAAGGATGGTTCACCGGAGCAGGATTTTTCCCGCCTGAGCCATGACGTGCCACTGCCAGCTCACCGAAACACCCGTTCCGCGGTGGCTGCGTTTCGTGCTGGCGTCCGATCGTGCCGGCTCGGCGTGGTACATCGGGGCAAGCTTCTTCTTCGCGCCGGTACTCGCGGTGCTGTCACCGTGGCCCACGGTCACCGCGGTGCTGTGGTGGATCATCGGGTTGGCGGGCCTTTGGCTCGGCCTGCTCGGAATCGCGATGGCCGTGGGACTGGCGCGGATATTGCGGTCTGGCGCCGAAGTTCCGGAACACTACTGGCGCACCCTCGTCGACTACTGAACACCGATTCTGGCTGGGCGAATTCGCCGGGATTACAGTCGTATCAAGCGTTCGCCAACGAATAGGAGACTCCGATGGCCCTCAATCCCAAAGATGCCGTCGATGCGGTCCGCGACATCGCGACCAACGCCGTCGAAAAGGCCTCCGACATCGTCGAAAACGCCAGCGACATCATCCGCGGCGACATCGCCGGCGGCGCCAGCGGGATCGTCCAGAACTCCATCGACATCGGCACCCACGCCGTCGACCGCGTGAAAGAGGTGTTTACCGCTCGCGACGACGATCAGGACTAGTCAGCCGTCAACCCGCGTCACACGGCGGCGGCGTTGAGTTCGTCCAGCCTGGTGGTGGCCTGGAGGTACTCCTGCACCCAGCGCTCGATGACGGTAGCCGTCTTCTCCACCTTCGTGAACTGTCCAACCACCTGACCGACCGGGTTGAACGCGACGTCGACGGTCTCGTTCGGGTACTTGTTCGTCGCCCGCACCGCCATGCCGGAGACCATGTACTGCAACGGCATACCAAGCGGCTTCGGGTTGTCCGGTTGCTCCCACGCCTCGGTCCAGTCGTTGCGCAGCATCCGCGCCGGCTTACCCGTGAACGACCGGCTACGGACGGTGTCACGACTGCTCGCCTTGGCGTATGCCGCTTGCTGCACAGGGGTATTGGAGGCCTCCTCGACCATCAGCCACTGTGAGCCGGTCCACGCGCCTTGAGCACCAAGTGCCAACGCCGCGGCGATCTGCTGCCCGCTGCCGATGCCACCCGCGGCCAACACCGGGAGCGGGGCGACCTCCTTGACGACCTGCGGCCACAGGACGATTGAGCCCACCTCACCACAGTGGCCGCCGGCCTCGCCGCCCTGGGCGATGATGATGTCGACGCCCGCGTCGGCATGCTTGCGGGCCTGCGAAGGCGACCCGCACAATGCGGCCACCTTGCGACCGGACTCGTGAATGTGGTTGATCATGTCCGCCGGTGGGGTGCCCAGCGCATTGGCGATCAAGGTCACCTTGGAGTGTTTGAGCGCCACCTCGACCTGCGGGGTGGCGGTCGCCTCGGTCCAGCCGAGTAGCTGGAGACTGTCCTCGGCAGCATCTTCGATCGGAACACCGTGATCGGCAAGGATTTTGCGCGCGAAATCAAGGTGCTCCTGCGGCACCATCGCTTGCAATGTTTTGGTGAGCTCTTCGGCGGACAGGTGCGAGTCCATGCCCTCGTACTTGTTCGGAATGACGATATCGACCCCATAGGGATGATCACCGATGTGCTCATCGATCCAGGTGAGTTCGATCTCTAACTGTTCAGGGGTGAAGCCGACCGCCCCAAGAACGCCGAAACCGCCGGCCTTGCTGACAGCGACAACGACATCGCGACAGTGGGTGAAAGCGAAAATGGGGAACTCGATACCGAGGTCGTCGCAGATGGCGGTGTGCATGCCTGCTCCTGGAAAGCTCAACCGATCCGATAAGAACTGAAACGTGTTCTAGTTTAGTACGGAGGGCGGCGACGTGGCCAGCCAGGTCTTGACGCGTCGCAACTAGAACCCCTCAGGACCTGTCAGATCGCCAGGGTATGCCCCACCCACAGGACCAGGAACGCGAACATGCAGCCGGCGCAGACGAGGTGATCCCGACAGATACCTCGCGCCAGGCGGCTCTGTTCGACCGAGCTGTCGATGCGCTTTCCAAGCCGGACTGCGCAAGGGACGGTGTGTAGCAGGGCCAGCATCACGGGGACACCCGCGAGACCAGCCGTCGTCGCAAGCAACCAGCCAGGCTGGTGTCCGCGGGCAGCTTCAAACCCCAACGCGCCCAACAAGATCACCATGACCAGAGCGATCAGCCGGCTCATCGGTCGCGATGTCGTCGTGGCGCGGTGGTAATAAGCAGCGATGGACGCGAGCACGGGCTCGGGCAATGCGCCGCCCACTCGTCGATACCGCAGAACCTGGACGTCGAACATCAAGTCCATCCACAACACCGCAAGCAAGAACCCGCTGCAAGCCGTGAGTATTGGCGCCACGCCGTTTATCCACCTCCGGGTCGCCACAGGCTATCGGTGTTGGAACGGATTAGAACAGGTTCTAGTAGCGCCAAACACCTCCAGTAACCTGGCCCGTCATGGGACGCGTCGATACGAAGGTTGCTCTGATCAGCGGCGCTGCGCGCGGGATGGGGGAGTCTCATGCGCGGTTGCTTGTCGCCGAGGGTGCCGAAGTGGTGATTGGCGACATCCTTCATGACGAAGGTCAGGCGCTTGCCGATGAATTGGGCGCCGCGGCGCGCTACGTGCATCTTGACGTGACCAATCCGGAGCAATGGACCGCCGCCGCGGCTGCGGCGGTGGAACAGTTCGGGCGGCTGAACGTGTTGGTCAACAACGCCGGGATCATAAACTACGGCCCGCTTAAGACTTTCGACCTAACCAAGTGGCAACGGATCCTCGACGTGAATGTCACCGGCACGCTGTTGGGCATTCAAGCCGTCGTCGATCCGATGATCGCCGCCGGCGGCGGCTCGATCATCAACATCTCATCTATTGAGGGACTGCGCGGCGCTGCGTGGGTGCACGGTTACGTCACCTCCAAGTGGGCGGTTCGCGGTCTGACAAAATCGGCCGCGCTCGAATTGGCACCAAATAACGTCCGCGTCAATTCTATTCATCCGGGCTTCATCCGGACCCAGATGACCGCCAAACTTCCGCAGGACACGCTCAACATCCCGCTCGGCCGACCCGGCGAACCCCAGGATGTGTCGTCATTCGTACTCTTTCTCGCCAGCGACGAGTCGTCGTATGCGACCGCCGCCGAGTTCGTTATCGACGGCGGTCTGGTCGCCGACGTTTCCCACAAGGCACAGTAGTCCCGATTGCGCTGAAATCATTTGTGCCACTGCGGTTTTAGCATCGTCAGCGCCGCAGCATCGAGCGCGCCGCGAGGGTGGCGCCGATGAATTTGGCGGGGCGGCGCTTTGCGCCCGTGAGCCTTCGGGGCGCGCCTGCCCCGAAACCCGACCGGGACCGGGGCTGGCAACAAAATATGAAGAATGACTGAAAACGCGTAATCAGGTTGCTCCGATCGCGGTAAGCTCCGAATTTGCCAATTCCGCGCCCGGGGACCGCGCGATCTCCGGCTCGGTATGACATATAGATCTTCTCCTAAATGGAGGTGTCAAATGTCGTTTCTCATCGCGGCGCCGGAAGCCATCGCGACGGCCGCCTCGGATCTAGCGAGTCTCGGTTCGGCGATCAGCACGGCCAATGCCGCTGCGGCGGCCTCGACGACGTCGGTGCTGGCCGCGGGCGCTGACGAGGTGTCCGCCGCTATAGCGGCGATATTCGGGGCACAAGGCCAGGCCTACCAAACGCTCAGCGCGCAGGCGGCGGCGTTTCATGCTCAATTCATGCAGACCTTGAGTGCAGGCGCCAACTCGTATGCGACCGCAGAGGCGGCGGCCGCATCGCCGCTGCTCGACCAGATCAACGCGTTCTTCGTCGCGCAGACCGGGCGCCCGCTGATCGCCAACGGCGCCAATGGGGCCCCGGGGACAGGGGCCGCTGGCGGGGACGGCGGCTGGTTGATCGGCAACGGCGGCGCCGGCGGGTCCGGAACGTCTTCAACTACCGACAACGGCGGGCCAGGCGGCGCCGGCGGCGCCGGCGGCCTTCTTGGGAGCGGCGGGGCCGGTGGAACCGGCGGGAACACCACGGGTGCTGGCAAAACCGGCGGGGCTGGCGGGGCCGGTGGCAACGCCATGCTGATCGGAGCCGGTGGGGCAGGCGGCGCCGGCGGATTCAGCGAAAATGGTACAGGTGGCGCTGGCGGGACCGGCGGAAACGCCGGCATGCTGTTCGGCGCCGCCGGGTCTGGCGGCCCCGGCGGGTTTACCAATAGCCTCGGCGCCAAAGGCGGGGCCGGCGGCGCCGGTGGGGCCGGCGGGTTGTTCTCCGACGGTGGGTCCGGCGGGGCCGGTGGGGGCAACGCCATCGGCAGCGGTGGGGCTGGCGGGGCCGGCGGGGACGGCGGGTTGTTCGGCACCGGAGGCACCGGCGGACAAGGCGGGCTTGGCAGTGTCGTCAGCGGCACCGGCGGGGCCGGGGGCGCAGGCGGCGCCGGCGGGTCGCTGGGGGCTGGTGGTACCGGCGGCAGCGGCGGCGGGGCCAGCGTAGGTGGAGCCGGCGGGGCGGGCGGCAACGCCGGCATGTTTGCCTTCGGTGCCGCGGGCGGAGCTGGCGGCGCCGGCGGGGAAGGCTTCGTCGGGGCCGGTGGTGCCGGCGGGGCGGGCGGCAACGCCGGCGTGTTGTTCGGTTCCGGCGGCGCCGGCGGGGCCGGCGGGCTGGGCACCACCACCGGCGGGGCTGGCGGGGCCGGCGGCAACGCCGGCCTGCTCAACGGCTCCGGCGGCGCCGGCGGGTCCGGCGGCATCGGCAAGGGCGGCGCAACCGGCGGGGTCGGCGGGACCGGCGGCAAGGCCGCGCTGATCGGTAACGGCGGTAACGGCGGCGACGGCGGCGCAAGCCAGACCGGCACCGGCGGTAACGGCGGGGCCGGTGGCGACGGCGTGCTGATCGGTAACGGCGGTAACGGCGGTAGCGGTGGGACCGGCGCAACCGCGGGCAAGACCGGCCTCGGCGGCATCAGTGGCGCGCTACTTGGTCTGGACGGATCCAACGCTCCAGCCAGCACCAACCCCCTACACACCCTGCAGCAAGACGCACTCAATGCGATCAACCAACCTGTCCAGGCACTGACCGGGCGCCCGCTGATCGGTAACGGCGCCAACGGGGCTCCGGGAACCGGGGCTGACGGCGGGGCCGGCGGCTGGTTGTTCGGCAACGGCGGAAACGGCGCGCACGGAGCCACCGCCGCCGCCGGCGGGCCAGGAGGGGCCGGCGGAGCCGGCGGAATCTTGTTCGGCACCGGCGGTACCGGCGGCACCGGCGGGATCGGGACGGCCGGTGCCGGCGGGGCCGGCGGCGCGGGCGGTAACGCTATGGTGATCGGCTCCGGCGGTACCGGCGGCACCGGCGGATTCGGCACTACCCTTGGCGGGGCCGGCGGACGCGGCGGGAACGCCGGCGTGTTCTTCGGCGCCGCCGGGACGGGCGGCCATGGCGGCACTCCCGGCGGCGGCGTGGTCCCCGGCGGCGCCGGCGGCACCGGGGGGCTGTTCGCCAACGGCGGCACCGGCGGGTCCGGCGGGTTCGGCGGAGTCGGCGGGTCCGGCGGGAACGGCTTGCTTTTCGGGGCCGGCGGCACCGGCGGGGCCGGCTCCGCGGGTGCCGCCGGCGGGGCCGGCGGGAACGGTGGGCTGTTCGGCGCGGGCGGCGTAGGCGGCTCCGGCGGCGGCGCCAGCGGCAATGGCGGGGCCGGCGGCGCCGGCGGCAACGCCGGCCTACTGTCCTTCGGTGCGTCCGGAGGCGCCGGCGGCAGCGGCGGGGTTTCCAACAACCTCGGCGGGGCCGGCGGGGCCGGTGGCTCCGGCGGGGTGCTCTTCGGCTCCGGTGGGGCCGGCGGTAACGGTGGCTGGGGCGGCGCCGGTGGCAACGCCGGTACGGGCGGCACCGGCGGTGCCGGTGGTAAGGCTGGCTTCCTCGTCGGTTCCGGCGGCGCCGGTGGCGCGGGCGGAGCGGCCGGGGGCGGCGCGAACCAGGGCACCGGTGGCGCAGGCGGTGCCGGCGGCACGCCTGGGGCGTTCGGCAACGGCGGTAACGGCGGTGCCGGCGGCGACGCCGGAACGACCGGTGGCAAGGGCGGTAACGGCGGCAACGCCGTGCTGATCGGCAACGGCGGTAACGGCGGTAACGGCGGCAAGGCCGCGGCTAATGGCACACCCGGCGCCGGCGGAACCGGCGGGCTGCTGCTCGGCAACAACGGGAACAACGGGTTGCCGTAACCGGTTGGGGCGCAAGGCCGGTTGTTACGGAGGCACTCGGCAGCCAACCGGCCGCGATAGCGCGGATGTCGCTCGAAAAATGGCGCGAGGCAGCAAGCGTGTCACGCCCTCGTGAGCGCCGTCGCACTCGGACTGCCCGGAGGCCGTGTCGAATGACCTCAGTAGACGAGGCCATGTCGCGAAACTAGTTGTGCCACAATAGTTTCAGTAGCATTGCGTCCAGCACGTTTCCAAACCTATTCAACAAACTGGGCAAACACCCCCCGCACACGTTCGCGCATCAACAATCTGCAAGTAAGCACTGGCAAACGAGGTGGTGTCAAGCAACTCGACCAATGCGCTCATCGTGATTGTGCCGTTACGCTCTCAGGGCTCGGGCGACAGGTGTTGGCGGAAAAACCGCCGTTGCCAACACAAATCGCGCAAAGGCCCGCGCACATTCATTGAGCCGATTGCGGCCAATCCGACCTACTGCGATCACCGTTAACGAGCGATCACGGTGAACCGAGCCCCACGGTTCCCGGTCTGACCAAATCGGCAGCGTTCGAATTGGCGCCAAACAACACTCGGGTCAATTCCATTCATCCGGGCTTGATCCGGACCCATATGACCGCCAAACTTCCCGACGACATGCTCAACAGCCCCTCGGCGACCAAACGAACCGTAGGATATGTAGTCGTTCGTACTACTCCTCGCCAGCGACGAGTCGTCATTTGCGACCGCCGCCGAGTTCGTCATCGACGGCGCCTGGTGGCCGACGTTTCCACCATGCACACTAGTCCCGATTACGCTGAAATCGCTTGTACCACTGTGCCTTCAGCGCCGCCGTCGCTGCATCTTCGTCGACAAGCCGACATTGCGTTTTGCGTCGTCGGCCGCCGATGTCCGAAACGAACAAGTTCACTGTTATCGCGCGGTTGGCGACAAAGTAGAGCAGGAAATCCCGAACTGCGGAAGTTGTGGGCCGAACCGCGATAAGATGCAACACTGCAATTCCTGGCTAGAGACCGGGATCTCCGGCTCGGCATGACATATAGCTCATCTCGGATTTCGGAGGTGTCAGATGTCGTTTCTCATCGCAGCACCGGAGGCCATCGCCGCGGCGGCTTCAGATTTAGCGAGTCTCGGTTCGGCGATCAGCACGGCCAATGCCGCTGCGGCGGCCTCGACGACGTCGGTGCTGGCCGCGGGCGCTGACGAGGTGTCCGCCGCGATAGCGGCGATATTCGGGGCACAAGGCCAGGCCTACCAAACGCTCAGCGCGGAGGCGGCGGCGTTTCATGCTCAATTCATGCAGGCCTTGAGCGCAGGCGCCAACTCGTATGCGACCGCGGAGGCGGCGGCCGCATCGCCGCTGCTCGACCAGATCAACGCGTTCTTCGTCGCGCAGACCGGGCGCCCGCTGATCGCCAACGGCGCCAATGGGGCCCCGGGGACAGGGGCCGCTGGCGGGGACGGCGGCTGGTTGATCGGCAACGGCGGGGCCGGCGGGTCCGGAACGGCCGGCGCCAGCGGCGGGGCCGGCGGCGCGGGTGGGGCCGCCGGGCTGATCGGCAACGGCGGGGCCGGTGGGGCCGGTGGAATTGCCAACGGCGCCGCCGGCGTAGGTGGGGCGGGCGGCGCCGGCGGCAACGCCGTGCTGTTCGGCGCCGGCGGCGCCGGCGGGGCCGGCGGGGCTTCAACGAATGTCGCCGGCGGCAGCGGCGGGGCCGGCGGGGCCGGCGGCAACGCCGGCATGCTCTTTGGGGCCGCCGGTGTCGGCGGCGCGGGCGGATTCTCGAATAGCGTCAACGCCGTACTCGGCGGGGCCGGCGGCACCGGTGGGTCCGGCGGACTGTTTACCACCGGCGGGGTCGGCGGTGCCGGCGGGATCGGCGACAACGGCGGGGCCGGGGGCGCCGGCGGCGTTGGCGGGCTGTTCGGTGCCGGCGGCACCGGCGGGGCGGGTGGCTTCGGAACTGACGGAGCAACTGGCACCGGCGGGGCCGGCGGCGCCGGCGGCGCCGGCGGGCTGTTCGGCGCCGGCGGGGAAGGCGGCAGCGGCGGATCGGCCCTGACCACCGGCGGGGCCGGCGGCGCGGGCGGCAATGCCGGCATGCTCGCCCTCGGCGCCGCCGGCGGCGCCGGCGGGATCGGCGGGGACGGCGGCTCACCCACCCTAGGAGGCGGCAAGGGGGGTGCCGGCGGGGCCGGCGGCAACGCCGGCATGTTCTTCGGCTCCGGCGGCGCGGGCGGCGCCGGCGGGTTCGGCTCCGCCACCGGCGGGCAAGGGGGGGTCGGCGGCAACGCCGGCATGCTCAACGGCTCCGGCGGCGCCGGCGGAAGCGGCGGCACCAGCTTCCTCACTGCCACCGGCACCGGTACCGGCGGGGCCGGCGGAGCCGGTGGAAACGGCGGACTGATCGGCAACGGCGGTAACGGCGGTAGCGGAGGGACTGGCGGCCCCCTGTTGACCGGCAAAGGCGGCGACGGCGGGACCGGCGGAAACGGCGTGCTGATTGGAAACGGCGGAAATGGCGGTAGCGGAGGGATTGGCGCGACCGCCGGCAAGGCCGGCGTCGGCGGCACTAGCGGGCTGCTGTTGGGTCTAGACGGATTCAACGCCCCGGCAAGCACCAACCCCCTACACACCCTGCAGCAGGACGCACTCAATGCGATCAACCAACCTGTCCAGGCACTGACCGGGCGCCCGCTGATCGGTAACGGCGCCAACGGGGCTCCGGGAACCGGGGCTGACGGCGGGGCCGGCGGCTGGTTGTTCGGCAACGGCGGAAACGGCGGATCCGGAGCGACGGCCGCCAACGGCGGAACCGGCGGGGCCGGCGGAGCCGGCGGGATCTTGTTCGGCACCGGCGGCACCGGCGGGGCCGGCGGCCTCGGAACGGCAGGCCCCGGCGGGGCCGGCGGCGCGGGCGGGTCCGCCTTGCTGATCGGCTCGGGCGGCGCCGGCGGCAGCGGCGGGTACAGCGGCACCGCCGGCGGGAACGGCGGGGCCGGCGGCAATGCCGGTGCACTCTTCGGTGCCGCCGGGACTGGCGGGGCGGGCGCTAGCACCAAGGCCGGCGGCATCGGCGGCGCCGGCGGCAACGGCGGGCTCTTCTCTAACGGCGGGGCCGGCGGGCACGGTGGGTTGCCCGGAGGGACCGGCGGGGCCGGCGGCAACGGCGGGCTGTTCGGCGCCGGGGGCACCGGCGGAGCCGGCGGTCCGCTCGGCGCCGGGGCTGGCGGGGCCGGCGGCAACGGCGGACTGTTCGGCGCGGGCGGCACTGGCGGTTCCGGCGGCCATGGCACCCCCGGCGGAGTTGCCGGCGGTGCCGGCGGCGCCGGCGGCAACGCCGGCCTCCTCTCTATCGGTGCCTCCGGTGGCGCCGGCGGCAGCGGCGGCTCTAGCCTGACCGCCGCCGGCGGGACCGGCGGCACGGGCGGCGGCGGCGGCTTGTTCTTCGGCTCCGGCGGCGCTGGCGGCAGCGGCGGGTACAGCAATACCGGCACCGGCGGCGCCGGCGGAGCCGGCGGCAACGCCGGCTTGCTTTCTGGCTCCGGCGGGGCCGGCGGAGCCGGCGGCGCCAGTGGGGCCGCCGCGGCCGGGGCCGGCGGAGCCGGCGGCAAGGCGGGCGCGCTCGGTAACGGCGGCGACGGCGGTGCCGGCGGCGATGGCGTCACCGGCGGCAACGGCGGAGTGGGCGGCAACGCCGTGCTGATCGGCAACGGCGGCAACGGCGGTAATGGCGGCAAAGCCGGGGGTACGCCCGGCGCCGGCGGCACCGGCGGGCTGCTGCTGGGTAACAACGGAAACAACGGCTTGACGTAACCAATTGGGATGCAACGTGTTTAGACTGCGGTCGGTGATGACGGCTTGATCCAGGACGCCTCGTGTAAGGCACAGCCGACGCACCGGCCAGCGGCCCGGCCTCCGGGTAGCTGAACTACGCCCCGGTTTGCAAATGCGGACACACGCTATTGATACCGTGCGGCAGCCGCGGTACCGTGATGCTGGTAATTACGAAACTGAGGGTATCGTAATTGCCACTCCATCGAAAGGATCGGCTCGATGCGCAGCCTGTACGCCGGCGCGCCCTTTACGACATCCACACCACAGATCGCTGCCGCACTCGAAGACGTAAGCATCCCGACCCTGCTGCTGTCGCTGGTGCACATCACCGGGGATCCACGTTTTATCCGGGACTTCAAGCCGATGGGCCTGTTTCTCAATGAAATCCAGGGATTCATGTCTGACGAGGACAAGGCCCGGGCCCGTGCCGAGGCGCTCCCGGTGATCGCGGCGTATCGAGACCGCGGCTGCCCCGAGCCCGAGCCGCTTGACCTTCAGCTCGTCAGGGAAATGATGGACTGGGCGGCCTGCGAGCACGTTCCCGACGACTACCAACCACTGCTCTTAGAGGAGATGGACCTCGACGGGCTCGACCCCCGGCGCCCGGAAGCCCTTGCGGCCAGCACTGCGGCAGAGCTGCCGGTCGTCGTGATCGGATGCGGCGAATCGGGCATCCTGGCCGGAATTCGCCTCAGGCAAGCCAACATTCCCTTCACCATCGTGGAGAAGAATGCCGGCCCCGGCGGAACATGGTGGGAAAACCGATATCCCGGGGCCCGGGTTGACGTGGCGAACCACTTCTATTGCTACAGCTTCGAACCCAACAACGACTGGACACACTTCTTCGCCGAGCAATGGGAGCTGCAGGACTATTTCACGCACGTGATGAACAAGCACGACCTGGCCAAGCAAGTGCGCTGGAACACCGAAGTTCTCGCCGCCGAGTGGAACGACGATGACGGCACCTGGAGCCTGTCACTGCGCTCGGACGGCCAGACGAGCACCATCCACGCGCGTGCCGTCATCACCGCGGTAGGTCAGCTAAATCGACCGCGTATCCCAGAATTCGACGGCGCCGAGACCTTCGAAGGACCCGCGTTTCACTCCGCCGACTGGGACCACTCCGTCGACCTGACCGGCAAGCGGGTCGCCCTCGTGGGAGCCGGCGCCAGCGGCTTCCAGATCGCACCGGCGATCGCGCCGAATGTCAAGCAGCTCACGGTATTCCAGCGCACCGCCCAATGGATGTTCCCGAATGCGATGTACCACGACGAAGTTGGCGACGGCGTGCGGTGGGCGATGCGACACCTACCGTTCTACGGCAGGTGGTACCGATTTCTGCTTCTGTGGCCGGGCGCCGACAAGGGCCTTGACGCAGCGCGCGGCGATCCGAACTATGCCAACCAGGACTACGCCGTCAGCGACATGAACGCCGGCGCCCGCATGATGTTCACTCAGTGGATCACCAGCCAGATCAATGAGGGCGACGAGCTGTTGAGCAAGGTCATGCCCGATTATCCCGCCACCGGAAAGCGGACACTGCAGGACAACGGCAGCTGGCTGCAAACATTGCAACGAAACAACGTCGAACTGATACGCACGCCGATCCAACGGATCACCCCGCGCAGCATCGTCACCCAAGACGGTGTGGCACATGACGTCGATATCATCGTCTACGCCACCGGGTTCCGGCACACCGATGTGCTGTGGCCACTAAAAGTACTCGGCCGCAACGGTATCGACCTGCACCACCTGTGGGGACAACGACCTTACGCCTATCTGGGCATCACGGTTCCGGGGTTTCCCAACCTATTCCTCCTCTACGGGCCGGGCACCCATCTGGCCCACGGGGGCAGCCTGATCTTCCAGTCCGAGCTGCAGATGCGCTACATTAACCTCTGCCTAGAACGCCTGGCGGAAGGCGATATTCATTCCCTGGAGCCGACGGCGGCTGCTGCCACTGAATGGCATCAACGGACACAAGCCGAAATCAAAAAGATGGTGTGGTCGCACCCGGCGGTCAAACACTCCTACTTCAAGAATGCCGAGGGTGAGATCCACACGGTCAGCCCCTGGCGCCTCAGCGAGTACTGGGCCGCGGTACGCGAGCCCGATTGGGACCAATTCGTTCTGCGACAACGAAAGTGAGCACGCCGACATGCGCACGGTAGTCATCGACGGGCCCGGCAACATCAACGTCGAGACCCGTCCCGATCCGGCGCTTCCCGGGCCCGACGGGGTCATTATCGCGGTGGCCGCGGCTGGCATCTGCGGATCCGACCTGCACTTCTACGAAGGCGAATACCCGTTGGCCGAATCCGTTGCGCTCGGCCACGAAGCGGTAGGAACCGTTGTCGAGGCCGGCCCGCAGGTGCGCACTGTCAAAGTCGGCGACCTTGTCATGGTGTCGTCGGTGGCCGGCTGCGGCGCCTGTCCGGGATGCGCCACCCGGGATCCCGTCATGTGCTTTTCTGGCTTGCGGATCTTCGGGTCCGGCGCACTCGGCGGTGCGCAGGCCGACCTGCTCGCCGTACCCGCCGCCGACTTCCAGGTGCTCAAGATTCCCGAGGGGATCAGCACCGAACACGCGCTGCTGCTCACCGACAACCTCGCCACCGGCTGGGCCGCGGCACAGCGGGCCGATATCTCGTTCGGCGGCACTGTGGCGGTGATCGGCCTGGGAGCGGTCGGATTGTGTGCACTGCGCAGCGCGTTCGTGCAAGGCGCCGCAACGGTTTTCGCCGTAGACAAGGTAGACGGACGTCGGCAGCGCGCCGCCAGTTGGGGCGCCACCCCGATCGCACCTCCGGCGGCCGAGACGATTCTTGCCGCGACAGGTGGCCGTGGCGCGGACTCGGTCATCGATGCCGTCGCGACCGACGCATCGCTGACCGACGCGCTCAATACGGTGCGGCCCGGCGGCACCGTCTCGGTAGTCGGCGTACACGACCTGAAACCGTTTCCCCTTCCCGCCCTCGGCTGCCTGATGCGCAGCATCACGCTGCGAATGACCACCGCGCCGGTGCAGCGCACCTGGCCGGAACTGATCCCGCTGCTTCAGTCGGGCCGCCTCGATGTCGACGGCATCTTCACCACGACCCTGCCGTTGGACGAGGCGGCCAAAGGCTATGCGACCGCGGCGTGTCGGTCCGGCGACGACGTGAAGATCCTGTTGATGCCCTAGAGCACCTTGGTTGCCGTTATGTACTGCGACCGCATGAAACTGTCGATTTTGACGTCCACGTCCGGCGGGGTCATTCCGTAGCCGGCCTGCAAGTCGAGCGTCGTGCGGACCGGCTCGACCGCCCACCCGTGGCTGGCCAGCCACTGTGCGGGGTCGGTCGTGGTGTCGTCGTAGGTGAGGGCGGAGAAGTCGACGTCACCCGACAGATTGACCCCGGGGTGGATCGCCTCCAGTGCGACGAGTTGCTCATGATCCAAGCGGGATCCCAAGGCGCCCATGGCAAGTCGGCTGCCGGGCGCGCACAGCTCGCCGATCCGCGACAACAGCGACTGCTGGGCCTCGCCGGTCAAATAGGGCAGTAAGCCTTCGACCGACCAGGCACTGGGCTGTTGCGGATCAAAGCCGGCCGCTTTCAATGGGGTGGGCCAGTCGGCCCGCAAATCGGCTGCTACCTCACTGCGACGGGCCTTAAGCTCAGCGCCCTGCTCGTCCAGCACATGTGCCTTGAATTCAAGGACTTTCGGCAGGTCGACTTCGAAAACTGTTGTCCCGGACTGCCAATCAAGGCGATACGCCCGAGAATCCAGCCCGGCGGCGATGATCACCGCCTGTCGTATGCCGGCGTCAGCGGCAGCGCAGAAGAAGTCGTCGAAGAACCGAGTCTGCACGCCGTACAGACGTGGGAACGCGGTCTCGTCCTCCGAGGTTCCGGGGTTGGCCAGCAGACCCGTGAGATAGGGGTCCGCTGAAGCTTCGATAAAGGACTTCGCGTATTCGTCGGTGACTAACGGCTGAGGGCTTACGGCGTGCAGTGCACGCCATCCGGCGACCAGCAGCGCGGTGTAGCCCACGCCGCTGACGATGTCCCACTGGTCGTCGTCGGAACGTAGTGATCCAAACTGCGGTGTCGTCATCAACGCCAACGTACCCGCTCAGAGTTCCAGCATCACCGTCACCGGACCGTCGTTGACCAGTTCGACCTGCATGTGCGCACCAAAGACACCGGTCTCGACCTGCGCACCCAACTGACGTAATGCCTCCGCAAACGCGGCGACCAGCGGCTCGGCAATCGCCCCCGGTGCGGCTGCGTTCCAAGACGGCCGCCGGCCCTTGGCTGTGTCGGCGTAGAGGGTGAATTGGCTGACTACCAAGATCGGTGCGTTGACATCGGATGCGGACTTTTCGTCGGCGAGAATGCGTAGATTCCAGAGCTTTTCGGCGAGCCGCTGCGCCGTGTCAGGGCCATCGCTATGAGTTACCCCAACGAATGCGAGCAGGCCGGCCCGGTCCGCACCGATGGCGCCGACCACCTGACCGTCCACTGATACCGCTGCCGATGAGACACGTTGCACCAGAACCCGCATGGGGCTCGATGCTGCCATGCGACAGTAGATGGGTGTCTGTGCTAGTCGCATTTTCGGTGACCCCACTGGGTGTGGGGGAGGGTGTCGGGGAGATCGTCGCCGAAGCGGTTCGCGTCGTTCGCGATTCCGGACTCCCTAACAAGACGGATTCGATGTTTACCGTGATCGAGGGCGATACCTGGGAAGAAGTGATGGCCGTCGTGCAGCGCGCCGTAGAAGCGGTGGCCGCTCGTGCACCCCGGGTCAGCACAGTCATCAAGGCGGATTGGCGAGCGGGGGTTACCGACGCGATGACACGCAAGGTCGATTCCGTCGAACGCTACCTGTCCGGCCGTTAAGCCTGCACTGCAGCGCGGAAAGCCCGCTCGGCCGCGTCGCCATGGACTGCGAACACGACGCGCTCAAGCGAGGCCGACCGGTGCTGTCGCACCACGTCGACCATGAGCCGTGCCGCATCCTCGAGCGGAAAGCCACCAACGCCGGTACCGAATGCGACCAGGGCCAGCGAACGGCAACCAAGCTCGTCGGCCTTTTGCAGGGTAGAAACCGTGGCCTGGGTGATGATTTCCGACGAGGTCGGGCCGCCAAGCTCCATCGTGGCCGCGTGGATCACGTAGCGCGCCGGCATGTCACCGGCGGTGGTTTCGATCGCCTCACCGAGTCCGATCGGCGCCTTTTCATTCGATTCGCGCTGCACGATCGGGCCGCCGGCGCGGGCGATCGCCGCGGCAACGCCGCCACCGTGTCGAAGTTGGGTATTGGCCGCGTTGGTGATCGCGTCGACCTCGAGCTTGGTCACGTCGGCCTGGAGTACTTCTAACCCGGTCATCGACACATTCTCCCGCAGCCAGAGCGTGAATCGAAGGCTCGGAGGAATTTGCCGAAACACAAAACCGAGCCGACCGAGGTGGCAATATTGACGGCCGTCACTACGTCACCGACGGGCGACGCTTGAGGAGGCCACGATGTCGTACTTGACCGTCGCGCCGGACGTGCTAGCGGAGGCGGCCACGAACGTGGCGGGCATCGGCTCGTCCCTCAGTGAGGCCAACCTAGTCGCGCTAGCGCCGACCACCCAGGTGCTGGCCGCGGCGGGTGACGAGGTGTCGGCGGCCATCGCATCGCTGTTTTCCAGCCATGCCGCGCAGTATCAGGCGCTCGCCGCTCAGGCGGCAGCGTTTCACACCCAGTTTGTCGGGGCTTTGAACGGCGCTGGCGCGGCGTATGCACTCGCGGAGGCGGCTAACGTCTCGCCGCTAGAGTTCCTCGCGCAGCAGATGCTGGCCCTGATCAATGCACCCACCCAGCTCGTGTTAGGACGTCCACTCATTGGTGACGGCGCGAATGCGGCGCCGGGGACCGGGCAAAACGGCGGTGCCGGTGGGATCTTGTGGGGCAACGGGGGTAACGGCGGATCCGGCGCGGCCGGGCAGGCTGGCGGCATCGGCGGTAGCGCTGGGCTCTGGGGCAACGGTGGCGCCGGCGGGACGGGCGGTACCGGCGGTGGTGTCGGCGGCAGGGGCGGCAACGGCGGCTGGCTCGTCGGCAACGGCGGCGCAGGCGGTGCCGGCGGGATCGGCGCGGCCGGCGCGTTCGGTCAGGCCGGTCTCGCGGGCGTGACGGGCGGCGAGGGCGGCAATGGCGGCACCGGGGGAATGGGCGGTGCCGGCGGTAACGGGGGGATGTTGTCTGGCAATGGTGGAGCCGGCGGGCAAGGCGGCGCGGGCGGCGTCGGCGGTCAGGGCGGCCTCGGCGGCGACGGCGCGACCGGCGTGCACAGCATCAACGCCGGAGCCGGCGGGGACGCCGGCAACGGCGGCGCCGGCGGGATGGGCGGGGCCGGCGGCACGGGCTCCATGTTCGGCGGCCAGGCCGGCGCCAACGGCAACGGCGGCAACGGCGGGGTCGGCGGCGCCGGCGGGCTTGCTGGTTCCGGCGGGGCCGGCGCTGCCGGCGACGCTGCTAACCCAAACGGCGGCGCGGGCGGTCAGGGGGCTAACCCTGGGACTCCAGGCGGCGGCGGCAACGGCGGCGCCGCTGGCGGGGCCGGCGCAACTGCGGGGGCCAACGGCGCTAACGGCGCGGCGATCGCCAGCGGCGGCGATGGCGGCGCCGGCGGCGACGGCTTCGACGCCAGCACCGGCGCAGTCGCTGGCGCGAGCGGCGGCAACGGGGGAGCCGGTGGAAACGGCGGCAAGTTCGGCAATGGCGGTGCCGGTGGCAACGGCGGCAACGGCGCGGCCGGCGCCCTTGGCGCCGACGGTGCCAGCGCAGGCGAGGGCGGCGGCACCGGCGGCGACGGCGGCAACGGCGGTACGGGTGGCAATGGCGGTGCCGGCGGCTCGGTTTCCGGTAACGGTGGTAACGGCGGATTCGCGGGTACCGGCGCTGCCGGCGGTAATGGCGGTATTGGAGTCGACGGTGCGGACGGGGTGGCCGGGGTTGACGACGGCGCCGGCGCCGACGGCGGCAAGGGCGGTAGCGGCGGCAACGGCGGCAACGGCGGAATGGGCGGCCTCGGCGGCGCAGCCGTAAATGGCACGGCCGGTCTGGACCGCGACGGCGGGGCCGGCGGCAGCGGTGGCAACGCCGGGTTGGGCGGCGACGGCGGCAACGGAGTGGGCTTTGCCGCCGGCGTCGCCGGCGGCGACGGCGGGAGGGGCGGTGATGCCGGTAGCGGCGGCAACGGCGGGGCCGGCGGCAACGGCCAGGGGGCAGCCAACGGCGGCGACGGAGGCGACGGCGGTAACGCCTTCTTCAGCGGGCTAGCTGGCGGGGCTGGCAGCGGTGCCGACGGCTTCGACGGCGGCACCGGCGGCGACGGCGGGACCGGCGGAAACGGCGGAAACGGCGGCGCCGGCGGCGACGCTCTGGGATCAGGAAACGGCGGTAACGGCGGTAACGCGGGCACGGCCAGCGGCGGCGGGCATGCCAACTCCGGAGGCTTGTCCGGCGGCAATGGCGCCAGCGGCGGTGACGGCGGCAATGCCGGTAACGGTGGCAACGGCGGCAACGGCGGGGTCGGCGGTAATGCCCTGGGGTCGGGCCGGGGCGGTGACGGCGGCAACGCCACCATGGGCGGGGCCGGCGGCTTTGGCGGCCAGGGCATGGCAGGCGGCGTCGGGACCAGCGACGGCGGCGACGGCGGCAACGGCGGCAAGGGCGGCAACGGCGGCATTGGCGGAGCTGGGGGTAACTCCGTAAACGGCACCGGCGGCAAGGGCGGAATTGGCGGGTCCGCCGGCAGCGGCATTCATGGCGGCGACGGCGGCGTCGGCAGTAGCGCCGCCGTGGGCGGCAACGGCGGCGACGGCGGCGACGGCGGAATCGGGGGTGTGGCTGGCACCGGTGGGGTAGGCGGCACCGGCGCCAGCGGCGGCGGCGACGCCGGGAGGGGCGGGAACGGCGGCCGGGGCGGTGACGGCGGCATGGGCGGCAACGGAGGCAGCTCGCAAGACATCTTTGCGGTCAGCGGCAACGGTGGCAACGGAGGTAGCGGCGGCAATGCCACCGACGGCGGGGCGGGTGGCGACGGCGGCAACTTCACGTCCCCCGGCGGTATCCCCGGCGACGGTGGCCAGGGCGGCGGCCCCGGCACCAACGGCCTGGGCGGCCAGGGCGGGACCGCCGGCCCCGCCGGCTCCGGCGGCACGTCCGGCCTAGACGGTATCGACGGCATAAGCGGCACCGCCATCACGAGTGCGGGCGCAAATGGTCAACAGGGCCACCAGGTGTGAGACCGGGACGCCGGTTGCTCGTCCATGGCTGCGAGTAACGTGACTCGAATGGAATTGGATGGCTCACAGCGAGGCGTACTGATCGCCCGTCACCAGGCTCAGGAACTGGCGCGAACCTCATGACCGATGACACGTCCGCCCACAGCAGCCAGGCCGGCGGTACCGGCGGTTGTGGCGGCGCCGGGGGCACCGGAGGTAAAGGCGGAGCCGGAGGCGCTGGCGGTAAGGGCGGCGCCGGGGGCCCCGGCGGTCGAGGCGGCGACGGCGGTCGAGGCGGCGACGGCGGTCGAGGCGGCGACGGCGGCATGGGCGGGGCGCCCGGAGCCGGCGGTCAGCCCGGCCAGGGGGGCGAGGGCGGCGCCGGCGGCGCACCCGGCCCGGGCGGAACCCCCGGACAACCTGGCGAACCCGGACAACCTGGCGAACCCGGACAACCTGGCGAACCCGGCGGTTAAGACGTCACCGTTCCGCTGTCGCGCTCGAGCGCGTAGAGCCGCCACACGCCGGGCACACCTTTGAGTTCGCGTTCACCGCGCTCGGCGAACCGGTGCCGCGATCCGGTGACGATGTCGCGCACTGTCGAAGACACCAGCACCTCACTGGGCGCCGCCAACGTCGAGACCCGCGCGCCGATATGCACCGCCATGCCAGCGACGTCACTTCCCGAGGCACCACGCACCTCGACCTCACCCGCGTGAATACCTACCCGAACCTCGATACCGAGCACACGCACCGCGTCAATGATTTCGTCCGCACAGGAAATGGCCGCACTCGGGCTAGTGAACGTCGCGACGAATCCGTCTCCGGCTGTGTTGACTTCGCGCCCGCCAAACCGCTGAATTTCGTGGCGGACGATGGCGTCGTGATTGTCGAGCACGTCACGCCACCGGTCATCTCCGAGGGCGGCCGCACGCTCGGTGGAGCCGACGATGTCGGTGAAAACGATGGTGGTGAGCACGCGCTCGGCCTCACCGCCACCCCGCACACCGGTGACGAACTCTTCTATTTCGTCAAGCATCGGTGCCGTGTCGCCAACCCAATACAAGACGTCGGCGCCCGGCAATTCGACGAGGCGTGATCCCGCAATGTGCTCGGCGAGGTAATGACCGTGGCCAATAGGAATGTAGGTCGAGCCGACCCGGTGCAAAACTAGGGTCGGTGCACTGATGCGCCCCAAGGCATCTCGTACATCGGCCTCGGCGACGACCTTTGACACCGCGCGGGCCATGCTCGGCGGTCCCGCACGGTTGCCAGCGAGATCCCACCACGCACGAAACACGTCATCACGCGCGACGCTAGGAGCGACGAAGCCGAGCACATCGAAACCCTGCTCGAGCGCGTCGGGCTCCAGTGCGACCGTCAGGAACGGATTAACGCGACGTACCTTGGCGCCAACCGGATAGTCGGGTGCCCACATGGCACGCGCCGAGCCGTTGACCACAATCAGGCTGCGGACCCGCTGAGGGTAATCGGCGGCAAGTACCAGCCCGTTCATCGCATGGAAGTTGGGCGCAAAGACCGTGGCCTGCTCGCATCCGACCGCGTCCATGACTGCGATCGCGTCTTCAGCCCAGAACTTCGGGCCAAGCTGGTCCATCGAAGGCATCCGTGACGACAGACCGACGCCGCGATGGTCGAACCGGATCACCCGGGCGAACGACGCCAGGCGCCGGTGGAAGCGGTGCAACGATGGCTCGTCGTCGATCGAGTCGATTGGCACGAATGGTCCTGGCAACACCAGCAGATCGGTCGGACCGTCTCCGAGAACCTGGTAGGCGATGTCAATTTCGCCGCACTTGGCGTAGCGAGTCCTGGGAGTTCGGGGCGCCTGCGCCACGGCCCTCAGGTTAATCGATGCGTAGGCTCATGGCGGTGAGCGCACGCGCGGGAATCGTGGTCACCGGAACCGAAGTCCTGACCGGGCGGGTCCAAGACCGCAACGGCCCCTGGATCGCCGATCGACTCCTGGAACTCGGAGTCGAGCTGGCACATATCACCATCTGCGGCGACCGCCCCGCCGACATCGAAGCGCAGCTGCGTTTCATGGCCGACCAGGGCGTGGACTTGATTGTCACCAGCGGCGGGCTGGGGCCGACGGCCGACGACATGACCGTCGAAGTGGTGGCGCGTTTCTGCGGGCGCGAACTAGTGCTGGACACCGAGCTCGAAGAAAGAATCGCCAACATCCTCAAAACCCTGATGGGGCGCAATCCCGCTTTCGATCCCGGCAACTTCGACTCGATAAGGGCCGCCAACCGCAAGCAGGCCTTGATCCCCGCCGGCTCGGAGGTGATTGATCCGGTCGGCACCGCACCGGGTGTGGTCGTGCCGGGAAAGCCGACGGTGATGGTGCTGCCAGGACCCCCGCGAGAGCTTCAACCCATGTGGGGCAAGGCTATTCAGACCCCCGCGGCGCAGGACGCGATCGCCGGCCGAACGACCTACCGTCAAGAAACCATTCGGATGTTCGGGCTGCCGGAGTCGGGACTGGCCGAAACACTGCGCGGCGCACAGGCTTCCATCCACCGGTTTGACTCACTCGAGATCACCACCTGCCTGCGGCGCGGGGAGCTTGAGGTGGTGACGCGCTACGAACCTGCCTCCGCGGGTGTGTACGCACAGCTGAAACAACTTCTGCGCGACCGACACGGACGCCACGTCTACTCCGAAGACGGTTCGCACGTCGATGATTTGGTCGCGCGATTGCTGGCGGGCCGCCGGATAGCGACCGCCGAATCCTGCACCGCCGGGCTGCTGGCGGCACGGCTGACCGACAGGCCAGGTTCCTCCGACTACGTCATAGGCGGTGTGGTGAGCTACTCCAACGAAGCCAAGGTCCAGCTGCTCGGCGTCGACGCGGCACTGATCGAGGCGCACGGCGCGGTATCTGAGCCCGTCGCGAAGGCCATGGCAACGGGCGCATTGCAGCGCTTCGGCGCCGACACCGCCGTCGCGATCACCGGAATAGCCGGACCGGGAGGGGGAACGGCGGAAAAGCCGGTGGGCACGGTCTGCTTCACGGTCCTGCTGGCCGATGGGCGCGGCGAAACCCGCACGCTGGGGCTTCCCGGGAACCGGTCCGATATCCGTGAGCGCTCGACGACCGTGGCGATGCACTTGCTGCGGCGCACGCTTAGCGACCCAAAATCCAACTAGATCACGTAGCTAAGCATCTTGATGTCAAGCCAGTGATGCTAAGATGTCACGGTGCGCACCACGATCCGAATCGATGACGAGCTCTACCGCGAGGTGAAGACGCAAGCCGCCCGGTCGGGGCGCACGGTGGCGGCGGTTCTCGAAGACGCGGTGCGGCGTGGTCTCAACCCCGCTAGCCAACGTGCTGGAGGGCGTTATGCGGTCCGGGCGACGGGCAAGGGAGGGCTTCGCCCCGGAATTGATCTCTCGTCAAACGCAGCTGTCGTCGAAGCGATGGCCGAAGGCAAATCACTCGATGCGCTGCGTTGACGTCAACGTTCTTGTGTATGCGCACCGGAGAGACCTTCCCGAACATTCGGACTATCGACGGCTGCTCGAGCGGCTGGCCAACGACGACCAGCCGCTCGGTCTGCCCGACCTCGCACTCGGTGCCTTCGTTCGGGTGATGACCAACCGCCGCATCTTCACGGAGCCGACCACCTCGGATGAAGCGTGGGAGGCCGTCGACGCGCTCCTCGCCGCCCCGGCTGCGATGCAGCTACGCGCAGGAGAGCGCCACTGGAGGTTGTTCCGTCAGCTTGCTCTCGATATTGATGCGCGTGGCAACGACATCGCCGACGCCTATTTGGCCGCCTACGCCCTAGAGAACAATGCGACCTGGCTCAGCACTGACCGCGGCTTCGCGCGTTTCCATCGATTGCGGTGGACTCATCCGCGGGATCTCGAGATCTGACCGTCACCTGACTCGGTTGCAAGAAAAGCGCTTTCCGTTGTGCCAAAGCGGATTCCGGTGGCGTCCTTGCCAATCGCCGTCAGTATGGCAACCGCGCACAGCACCGGCACGATCGTCGCGGCCAACGCGAAGGGATAGCCGTGGGTTTCTGCCAGCTCTTCTTGAATGGGCAGATTGAACGCCGCCAGCAGATTTCCCAGCTGGTAGGTCACGCCCGGGTAGAGGCCGCGGATGGCATCGGGCGACAGCTCGGTGAGATGCGCTGGTATCACACCCCACGCGCCCTGTACGCATACTTGCATCAAAAACGAGCCCAGACACAGCATCGCGGCCGTGTGCGAGTAGGCGAAGAGCGGCACGATCGGCAGTCCCAGGAGTGCGCAGAAAATGACGGTGTAGCGCCGGCTGAACCGCTCAGACAGTGTTCCGAACACCAACCCACCGACGATGGCGCCGATGTTGTACACCACCACGATCCACCGCGCGGTTGTGCTGGATAGGCCCGCACCGTGGTCGGTGGTCGCCGTCAGGAAAGTCGGGTAAATGTCTTGAGTCCCGTGGCTCATCCAGTTGAAGGCTGTCATCAGCAGCACGAGATAGAAGAACCGACGGATGATCGTGGCGTCGCGCAGCACGTCGCGGATTTTGGTGCTGGTCAGCCGCATCCGGTCCTGCGCGGCTTCCCACACCTCCGATTCCTTCACCCGGTATCGAATGATCAGGCTGATCAAGGCCGGGATGATGGACAGGCCGAACAACCAGCGCCATGACAATCCCAGCAAGTTCATTACAACCAGCGATGCGACGGTGGCCAGCAGATAGCCGAATGCGTAGCCCTCTTGGAGCAGTCCGGAAAAAAACCCGCGTCGCTGGGTCGGAACCTTCTCCATGGCGAGAGCGGCGCCCAGCCCCCACTCTCCGCCCATGCCAATGCCGTACAGCAGTCGCAGGATCACCAGAACCGTGAAGTTGGGTGCAAACGCACACAGAAATCCGACCACCGAATAGAACGCCACGTCGACCATCAGCGGGACGCGCCGCCCGACCCGGTCGGCCCACAGCCCGAACAGCAACGCGCCGACGGGGCGCATGACCAGGGTGGCAGTGGTGACGAATGCGACTTCGGCCTTGGTGTGATGGAAGGTCTTTGCGATATCGGCATACACCAGCACCACAAGGAAGTAATCGAACGCGTCCATTGTCCAGCCCAGAAACGCCGCGATGAACGAGTTTCGCTCGTCGCTTGTCAACCGCTGTGTTTTCACGACTGCATCGTGCAGTACTCGGCGCGATACCGCGACTCGAACGCGCCCGAACGCGAGTAAGTTCAGCGCATATGCGAATCATCGATGCCGATGGGCACGTCGCCGAGAACTCGTCGTTGACGATCGAAGCAATCAGACGCTGGCCAGATCACGTGAGGCCCAGCACCGACAAACGGCTACGGCTGACGATCGAAGGCCGCAACTATCCGGAGGATCGAGGCCCAGGCGCCGGTTGCCCGCCCGAGCACGGGATCACCACGGCGCCCGACATCAACTACTCCAGCGCCGAGGGCGTAGTCGGCGACGCCGACCGCGATCACATCGACACCATGGTCCTGTATCCCAGCCTGGGGCTGTGCACACCCAGCCTCGAAGACCCCGAGTTTGCCGCGGGATTCGCGCGTCTGTACAACCAGTGGATCGCGGACTACTGCGCGCCCACGAAGGGCCGGCTGCGCGGCGTCGCGGTGACCCCGGTTGAACACGGTCAGGTGGCCATCGACATCATGGCCGAAGCCAAGGACCTGGGACTGGTCGCGACCCTGGTCCCGCCGGCGCTGAAGACCCGCAACCTCGACCATCCCGACCTTGACCCGTTCTACGCCGCCGCCGCAGAACTCGGGATGCCGCTCGGCATCCACGGCGCGCCGGGCATTCATTTGCCGAAAATCGGCGTCGACCGCTTCACCAACTACATCCAGGTGCACTGCATCAGCTTCCCGTTCGACCAGATGACCGCGATGACGGCGATGGTCTCCGGCGGCGTCTTCGAACGTCATCCCGACCTGCGGGTCGCCTTCCTCGAAGCGGGCGCGGGCTGGGTCCCGTTCTTCATCGATCGACTGCACGAGCATTACGAGAAGCGCGGAGATTGGATTGAGCGGGGCTGGCGGCGCGATCCACACGACTACCTACAGGCTGGCAACATCTGGGTGACCTGTGAACCCGAGGAGCCGATCCTGCCCGGGGTGATCGACGTGCTCGGCGCCGACTTCATCATGTTCGCCAGTGACTACCCACATTGGGACGGCGAGTGGCCCGATAGCACAAAACACCTGCGCAATCGCACAGATATCGCCGAGGAAGCGCGAGAAAAGATCGCCGGGCGCAACGCTCAACGCTTCTATGGGCTCAACTGAAGGGGCCCCGCGAATGATGGCTTTTCTGATCCGCGCAGCATTGACCGGGTTCGCGTTGTGGGTCGTCACGCATTTTGTATCGGGGATGCGCTTTGTGGGCGGAGACACCACGCTGCAGCGGATCGGCATTATTTTCGTGGTCGCGGTGATCTTCGGTCTGGTCAACGCGATCATCAAACCCATCGTGCAATTCCTGTCGATCCCGCTTTACATCCTGACGCTGGGACTTTTCCACATCGTCATCAACGCATTCATGCTGTGGATCACCGCCCGCATCACGGAGAACACCACCCACTGGGGTCTGCAAATCGACCACTTCTGGTGGACCGCAATCTGGGCGGCGATCTTGTTGTCCATCGTGAGCTGGATGCTGTCGCTGCTGACACGCCGCGCATCTCGCATGCGGCAGTAGGTTCTTCAGGCGCTGCGGGAACGTCAGCGCGCCCGCCACCGAGGCGGTCGCTTTTCGGCGAACGCGCGGGGTCCCTCCTTGGCGTCCTCGGTTTCAAACACCCGGTTGCTGTGCCGGGTCTCGTTGGCGTAGGCCGACTCCAGGTCGAGCGCCAGTCCTTCGACGGCCGACTGCTTTGTCGCAAAAACCGCGAGCGGCGCGTTGGCCACGATGCGTTCGGCGTAGTCGTAGGCGGTCTCCATCAGCTGGTTGGCTTCGACCACCCGGTTGACTAGGCCCATTTCCAGAGCACGCTGCGCGTCCACGAGGTCGGCGGTCAGCAGCAGCTCCATCGCGAGCGCGTACGGAATCTGACGCGGCAGCCGCACAGTGCTCCCGCCGCCGGCGAACAGTCCGCGCTTGGGTTCCATCACCGCAAATCGCGCCTCGGGTACGGCCACTCGGATGTCGGTCGAGCCCAGCATCTCGAAACCGCCGGCGACGCAAAACCCATTTACGGCAGCGACGATCGGTTTGTACACGGGGAATTGATGCAGGACGGCATGGATCGCGTCGGTCTTGTTCCACCCCTCGGGGCGGGGCAGCACACCGGTCAGTTCGGGGATGAACTTCTTGAGGTCGGCTCCAGTACAGAAGTCGCGGCCGGTGCCGGTGATAACGGCGACCCAGGCGTCGGGGTCGTCTCGAAACGCAGCCCAGGCGTGCGCCAAATCGCGGAAATGCTCCATGTCGAGCGAGTTGCGCGCTTCGGGACGGTTGATCGTGATGGTGACGATGTGGGCTTGCCGCGTGTAGTCAATGCTCACCGGGGATCTGACCGTTTCACTGTTCAGCAGCTGCTAACCAAATGCACGCATTTCGTCTTCGGCCCCCGACTAACACGAAATTTCGTCTCAGACATCCTATGTTGTCAGGTCTGTTACACATATGCTTACTTGGACTGCTTGCTAACGCCGTCATGACAGACCTGTCGTTGGGTCTGTCGAAAATACCCCTGGCGCGTTACGACACCCACAGACGGCACAACATCACCGGCCACGACGACGGGATATCGCAAAACATGAACACTGTCGCTGTCGGATCACTTCCCGGTCCTTCGAACTCACGGCCGAGTTCACAACTCAGCGACTCGCATAGCGGTCTACGGGCGGTCACCGAGTGCACTGGCACGGCCGTGGTGGTTCATGTCGGCGGCGACGTTGACGCCAGCAACGAAGCCGTCTGGCAACGTTTGGTGAGCCGGAGCGCCGCCATCGCCATCGCTCCCGGCCCGTACGTAATCGACGTGCGCGAGCTCGATTTCATGGGCTCGTGTGCCTACGCTGTTTTGGCTCAGGAGTCGGTGCGGTGTCGTCGCCGTGGCGTGAGCCTGCGGCTGGTCAGCAACCAGCCGATCGTGGCCCGCACGATTGCCGCGTGCGGACTGCGCCGCCTGTTGCCGATGTATTCGTCGGTCGAGACCGCGCTGGTGCCGCCCAGCAGCGGGTAGCGTCGCGGCCGGCAAGTTTTACCGATCACCTCTGGCAAGGCGCGCCACTTCGCGCGCGCAGCCCCATGACAGCGTCACACCATCACCGCCGTGACCGTAGTTGTGGATGCACCGTGCTCGCCCGACTTGCTCTGCCGCCACGCGTACCGACGGCCGATCCGGACGCAACCCGGTAATCGTCTCGATCACCGCGGCCTCGGCAAGCCGCGGTTCGATCCGGCGGCAGTCCCGTAGGATCCGATCGGTCACCTCGGGGTCGGGCGTGGTGTCCCATCGGTCCGGAATGCTGACGCCGCCGCAAACCACGCGCTGCGGGTGGGGAAAGTAGCAGATCCATTCCGAAGGGTTGTCGAGTTCGACAAATAGTTGTTCCAGCCCGGGATTGGTGAGAACGACGTGTTGACCAAACCGCGGCCGCACCGTGTCATCGCCAGCTACCTGTCGAGCGCCCAGGCCGGCGCAGTTGATCACTAGCGGTGCCGCGTCGGCGGCCTCCGCCAGCGAACGCACCCGATGCAATTCGATTTCACAGCCCGCCGCGGCCAGTCGCGTCCTGAGGTAATCGAGATATTGGGGCATGTCGACCATCGGCATGGTGGAGCGAAAGCCCACCCGAAAGCCCTCGGGGAGCTCAGTAGCATCCGCACGTCGCAGGTCCGGGATCAACTCCATGCCTGGCGGCATCCCCTCGTCCTCGGTCGATTCGGCGACAGACAGTGCCGGTGCCAGGCGCACGCCGGTGCTGGGATCCTCGGCCAAGTAGCGGAACTCGTGTAGCGAATGCTCAGCCCAGGCAAGGGTCTTGGCAGCCGGTTCGATTGCTCGTGGTCCCCAGACGGCGCCCGCCACCGCCGAGGTCGTCTGCTGGGGCATCGCGGCAGTCCACACCCGCACCGACCACCCCGCCTCAGCCAGGCACACCGCCGACGTCAGGCCACTGACTCCGGCGCCAACCACAATGACCTGTTGCACACCTGTTGCCACAGCAGCACGGTAGCGCGAGCCGATTCAGGGTTGCGGTACTTGCTGTCCGACCTGACCGAGCAGTCCGTTGAGAATGCCGAGATTCGCTTGCAGCTGGGCCCCGGCGACTGGTCCTGGAAGGTCGCCGGGCACGTTGCCGTCGCCCGGCGGGGCGATCTGCCAGGGCTGACAGCCATTCGTCTTGAACGCCTTGTCGGTTGGCTCGATCTGTACCACCTGTGGCTTCTTGCTCATTGCGTTGTCGATCAGTGCGCCGTCGGGGTTGCCCATCCGCTTCCAATAGCACGTGCCGTTGCCGACGGGTCCCGCGGAAGTGTAGGTGCCCGGCGCGATATCGGTCCCGACGGCATAGGTGCCGTCCTTGTCGATGGTCGTCTTCAGCGCCGGAGCGGGTGCCGGGGACGACGACGGTGCCGGCGCCGGCGACGGTTCTGGCGACGGCTGCGGATCCGCAGCGGCGACGCCGGCCGATGCCACCCAGCCCACGAGGATCACCACCGCCGTCGCACATCTTGCCGCAATGGCTGCTGTTGCAGTCGAGCGCATAGGCCAGCAGTTTACCGCGGTTTCCGTACCGCCATCCTGCGCGTTGAGGGTGAATTCTGGGCGAGCAAATCGGCCGGATTCCGCCGACCCCAGCCGCAGGTCGAGACCCTATGTCGCCGCCGGGATTTCAGTTGCTTAGGGCAACCGCTTGACCCGGCCGGCTAAGCCGAGCGCGTGCTCGTAGGTCTTGAGGTTGTCCCGAGAGATTTTCGCGTACACCGAGCGTTCGAGGAAGAAGCGCGACACCGGGTTATAGGCATGGTACGTCTCGTGGAAGGTCAGCACGGTGGTGCCGTCGGGCTGTTCGTCAAGTTGGTGGTAGCCCTCGGCGCGGGACCACAGTGGCGCGCCGACGGCCACGTAACGCGACAGTTTGTGGATCTTCGCCTCGGTGACCGTCTCAAAGGATCGCGCCTTACCACCGGAAAGCAGGTACTTGGGCACTTCGAAGATGCAGGTTCGGACCAGGCCCTCGCCGGCTTCGTCGCCCTCGTTGAGGATTTCCATGCTGCCGGTAGGCCACTTGAGGATCCGCGGCCGGGGTGAGTTGGGCGGCGCGGGCGGATGGAGCACCCGCCACACCTTTTTCGGAGACGCGTCGACGTGGAATCGCACGGTGTAGGACTGCATCAGTTTTCTCCAACAGGCTGTTCCCAGGCATTCCAATAAGTAATGGTCTCCACGGGCGGCCGCGTGGCCGGGCGGAAGTCGGTGCCGATGCGTTGTCGTCCACACCGTGCGAGGCGCCGACGCTGTGCGTGCATCGCCGGCCGCAGTGTCCAGATCAGCGCGGCCTCGCCACCGGGGCCATCCGGCACGTCAAGTCGCACCATGAGCGAACTCCCTGCGCGGTAAAGACGCTTCCGGCTTGAGGAAACCAGATTCTCCAGTTAGCTGTCTACCTTGGCCCTAGCGATGAAGCCGTGGACACGATGAATCGCCGCGATTACCGTCCGATGCGCGAGGCGGGCATCGCGCCACGCCACGTGTGGGAGGTCTCGGCGTGCAGTTCTTCCACGAGGTACACAAGGTACGCGGGCGTGCCGAAGACGACTTCGCGGCCGCATTTCGAGACGGCTGGATGACGATGCTTGCCGACGGCGACGACGCCCGGTTGCTGTGGTATGCCAACCGTGCACACGGCAGTGGCCCCGCCTACACCGTCGTCAGCATCACCGCCGTACGGGACGGCGCCGCGTGGGAGCGCCTCGCGTTGCGGGTGCAGAAGGGCGACCTGCAGAAGCGGATGCGCGGCCTCGACGAACTCCGCCACGAGGTCGAAGCCAAACTGCTGCTACCGCTCTCGTGGTCGCCGATCCGCGACGTGTCGTTCGGCGAGGGCCTGGCAGCTACATGTTTGAGGCCCTCAAATACCGCGATCAGTGGCAGAGTCGGTTGCTGCGGACGTCGGACTGGTCACCTCTTGACTGATTCAGGATTCGTGCGGCGTCACTTGCCATTTCGCGCACGATGTCAGCGGCGGGGCGAACATCGTGAACCAGCCCTATCGCCTCGCCCACCAACGGGGTGACGACATCGAAGTCCTGCGCGGCGAGTGCTTTCTGGAAGGCACTCACCGTCTCCGGCAACCGCGCCACCAGTTCGGAATCTTTGCCGTGCCAGGCCTCGATCAACGAGTTGGTGATCAACCGCGCGTCGTATTCGTCGGGCCAATCTCGTTGTCTTACAAGGTCATAGACTCGAGTGCGAACCGTGTCGTCTCCACCGGCCCGGATGGCTCGCTGTTGTGCTTGCGGTGTCACCAGCGCCTCCGTGCTGGCCCACAGCCGGGTGCCGACGAGCGCGCCGCCGGCGCCGAGCGCCAGCGCGGCCGCTAGTCCGCGACCGTCGGCGACACCTCCGGCAGCCACCACAAGCGTTTTGGCCGACTGTTCGGCGACGAGGTCGACGACGTCGGGCACGAGCGTGAACGTTGAGCGAGCACTCATTCCGTGCCCGCCCGCCTCGCCGCCCTGCGCCACGATGATTTCCGCGCCGGTGTCCAGGGCACGGCGAGCCTGGTCGAGGGTCTGCACCTGCAGGGTGAGCGGAACGTTGGCCCGGTGAATGCGGTTGGCGAACTTCGTCGGGTCACCGAACGACAGCATGATCGTGGCCGGCTGCCTCGCTAGGGCCAGGTCGAGCAGTTCGGGATTGCTCGCCAGGCTCCAGGTGATGAACCCGACTCCGACCCTTGAGCCTTGCGTCTCGTCAAATTCGCGCTGCAGCCAGGCCGCGTCGCCGTAACCCCCTCCGATCAGACCTAGGCCACCGGCGCCCGTCACGGCCGCGGCCAGCCGCCCCCCGGACGCCTCGGCCATCGGCGCAAGCAGGATCGGATGTTGGATACCGAAGAACTCGGTAAGACGGGTATTCAGTGGCATACTGGCATCCTCCGGGTCGGTAAGACGCTACGCCAACAGCTCACCGAACCATTGCTTGAGTTCGCGTGGTATCCAAGGTAATTGGTCGCGGTCGTGGTCGGGCACCTGGAGCGCCCCAGGGTGGGTCAAGCGATCATCGCGGCAACCCGACGGCAGCCAAGAACGGTTCGGCGAGCGCGAGAAAGCCTTGCGGATCCGACGAGAACACCACGTGCCCGGTGTCGAGGACCTCGAGGCGGGAGCCGCGAATGGCTTTCTGGGTCGCGCGCCCTGCGCTCAGCGGGATCGCGATGTCCTTCTTGCCCCACACGATCAGCGTGGGCGACGACAGCTCGGCGGCACGGCCGCGCAAGTCATGCCCGGGCGTGGGGAAGCTTCGCCACAGCGCTGTTCCGGTCCGCACGCCGTCGGCCGTCTTCGCTTTGGCGATGGCGCGCTCGGCGATCTCGCGGTCAAGGCCGGTCCTGGCCTTCATGTAGCCATGCACGAGCAGGGGAGCGGCGGCCCGGAACACCGCTGGCGTGCCGAGCACGCGGCAAAACGTGCGGGACAGCGGATTCCAGCGGACGAACCCGCCGGTGTTGACGAGCACCAGTCCCGCGACGAACTCGGGACGGTTGATCGCCAGCCGCGCGGCGGCGAACCCGCCAACCGAATTTCCGATTAACGACGCCCGCGACAGGCCCAGGCCATCGACAACGTCCTCGAGCACGTCGGCGAACAGGGGCGCGCTGGCCTGCATGCTGGCGTCAACAGGATCCGAATCCCCGTGCCCGGGCCAGTCCACCGCAATGGTGCGGTAGCGGCGCGCCAGTGTCTCGACGATCGGGTCGTAGTCATGCCGATCATGCAGTGTCGCATGGAGCAGCAAAACCGCTGGCCCACTGCCTAGTTCGCGATAGGCCACGCGTCCTGCCCTGGTTTGGATAGTCGTCATTGCGCTCTCTCTTCTGTTGACCGACTGGTCGGTCATCGCGTAGGCTACAACACTAGGACCGCCCTGACAAGGAGAGAGTCGAGATGCCACCGGCCCAGCCACCGGAAGCTCCATTCGCGGACAAGATGGCCTACTACCGCACGCAACACACCACAAAGGGGCTGCCAGCTGTTGCGGCGTGGGTGGTCGTTGGTTGTCGGTGGCGTGCTGTAGGAACGGAAGCATGAATCTGGCGGCGTGGGCTGAGCGCAACGGTGTGGCGCGGGTAACTGCGTATCGCTGGTTCCATGGCGGGCAGTTGCCGGTTCCTGCCCGCAAGGTTGGGCGACTGATTCTCGTCGACGCGCCAGCCGGCCAGGTGGGGCGGCGTGGGCGGACGGCGGTGTATGCGCGGGTGTCGTCGGCTGATCAGAAGGCGGACCTGGATCGGCAAGTAGCGCGGGTGACCGCGTGGGCCACTGAGCAACAGATACCTGTCGACAAGGTCGTTACCGAAGTCGGGTCGGCGCTGAACGGGCACCGCCGCAAGTTCCTTGCGCTGCTGGGTGATCCGACGGTGACGCTGATTGTGGTGGAACATCGGGACCGGTTCTGCCGGTTCGGCTCTGGGTACGTGCAGGTGGCGCTGGACGCCCAAGGCCGTGAGCTGATTGTGGTGGATTCGGCCGAGGTCGATGACGACCTGGTGCGCGATATCACCGAGATCTTGACGTCGATGTGTGCCCGTCTCTACGGCAAACGCGCTGCTGCCAACCGTGCTCAGCGGGCCGTCGCCGCGGCGGCACGCGCCGGGGAAGACGAGGCTGCGTGATGGCGCGCTTCGAGGTGCCTGACGGGTGGTGTGTGCAGGCGTTTCGGTTCACGCTGGACCCGACCGAGGCGCAAGCCGCCAACTTGGCGCGCCATTTCGGTGCTCGCCGTAAGGCGTTCAACTGGACCGTCGCGGCATTGAAAGCCGACATCGAGGCGTGGCACGCGGACGGCACCGAGTCGGCGAAGCCGTCGCTGCGGGTGCTGCGCCAACGGTGGAACACGGTCAAAGACGAGGTGTGTGTTAACGCTGAGACCGGGGTTGTGTGGTGGCCGGAATGCTCGAACGAGGCCTACGCCGACGGGATCGCGGGCGCAGTCGACGCGTATTGGAACTGGCAGACCTCCTGTGTCGGAAAACGCGACGGTAGACCAATGGGCTTCCCTCGGTTCAAGAAGAAGGGATGCGACGCTGACCGCGTGTGCTTCACGACCGGTGCGATGCGTGTTGAACCCGACCGCCGCCACCTCACGCTACCGGTGATCGGCACCGTGCGTACGCACGAGAACACCCGCCGGGTTGAGCGGCTCATCGCCAAAGGCCGGGCGCGGGTGCTGGCGATCACGGTGCGCCGCAACGGCACCCGTCTGGATGCGAGCGTGCGGGTACTCGTCCAACGCCCCCAACAACCCCGTGTGGCCCTTCCTGATTCACGGGTGGGTGTCGATGTCGGGGTCCGTCGCCTGGCCACCGTCGCTGACGCTGACGGCACGGTGATTGAACAAGTGCCGAACCCACGTCCGCTCGACGCGGCGCTACGAGAGCTGCGGCACGTCAGCCGTGCACGGTCGCGGTGCGCGAAAGGCTCACGCCGCTACCGTGCGCGCACCACCGAGATGTCCCGGCTACACCGCCGGGTCAACGATGTCCGCACCCACCATTTACACGTCCTGACTACACGATTGGCCAAAACCCACGGCCGCATCGTTGTGGAAGGCCTGGATGCGGCGGGATTGCTGAGGCAAAAGGGCCTGCCCGGGGCGCGCGCCAGACGGCGCGGGCTGTCCGATACAGCCCTGGGAACCCCGCGCCGGCACCTGTCCTACAAGACAGGCTGGTACGGATCGAGTCTAGTGGTCGCCGACCGCTGGTTTCCGTCGTCGAAAACCTGCCATGCCTGCGGGCATGTCCAGGACATCGGCTGGGACGAACACTGGACCTGTGCTGCCACCACTGGTGGTTGCGGTACCGTCCACCAGCGCGACGATTGCGCCGCCATCAACCTCGCACGCTACGAGGAAACACCTAGCGTCGTCGGCCCAGTTGGGGCCGCCGTCAAGCGTGGAGCCGACCGTAAGACCCGACCAAGCCGGGCAAGTGGCCGTGAAGCGCGGAAGGGACGCAGCCGCAAAGCTGCCGAACAACCCCGAGACGGGGTGCAAGTCGCGTGACCGCTAAAGATCACTCACTTGCAACGGATCCGGGCCACGCATCTCGTCGTCGGCACGCCGATCATCGCGGCCGGCCTGCCGCTAATCTTCGTCAAGCCAAAGGTCGGCGCCACGATGTTCCTCGAAGGATGGGCCATCCAAATCATCGGGCACCGGGTGTTCGAGAAGAACCTGCCGTCCACCCACAAGGGATGGATCACCTATCAATTGGCCGGCGTGATCCATGTCTGCGAGCAATACGGCGAAATGCTGGCCCGGCGCAGCCAGCGTAAGGCCGGATTGCGGTGAGACCGCCTGAGCCCGGCCGCAATGCGCTGCTGGACGCGGGACAGCGCCTGCTAGGAACTGCCGACCTGGCCCGGGTCTCCGTGAACTCCATCGTCGCCGAGGCCGGCATGGCCAAAGGCAGCTTCTATCAGCACTGGCCCAGCCGAGCCGAATACGTGCGGGCGCTGCACGCTCGATTCCACGACCAACTCGCAGAAGCGATCGCGACGGCCATGGACGGCCTGCCGCCCGGGCGTGATCGGCTGGAGGCGGGGATGAACGCCTACCTGGACGGGTGCCTGGCCGACCCGGCCACCAAGGCGCTCCTGGTCCAGTCCCGCACCGAGGCCGGCTTGAGCGACATGGTTGCCGCCCGCAACGAGGGCTCGGCCGCGTTGATGCAGCCCGATCTGGTTGCGCTCGGCTGGGCACGGCCAGAACCGATCGCAAACCTGCTCGTCGCCGCGATCGCCGAGATCGCGCTGTTGGAACTTGCTGCCGGTAAACGCGACAACGAGTTGCGCGGCGGGCTGCTCCGCCTGGCCACCGCGGACCGGGGCTGACCGTTACGTCAGCGGCACCAGACCGGACCTAACCAGATCCAGACTCGCGGCCACCAGTTCGCCGAGGTCGCCGGCACATCCATTGCGGCCCCAATTCTCAACCGCCACAACAAGAGCCGCCGCCAGCACGGCTCCCGCGACCTCCGCCACCAGATCGAGGTTCGCCGCCTCGGGGAGCCGGTTCCTGACGAACTCGGTCAGTACCTGAGCAAACGACGACTGCACCACCCGCAGATGGCCCGCGATGCGCTCCGCGCTGATCAACTCGGCACGTGCTGTCGCGGCCTGACGCACCACCTCGAGGTCGTACGGGAAGGCGGCGACGCTCGCCAGGACCGCGTCGAAGAGGGATTCGGCTGCCGGACGCTGGGCAAGCGCATCGGCCAGCCATTCCAACTGTGTCTCGTAATCTTGGAACAGCACCGCTTCCTTGGTGGGGAAGTGCCTGAAGAAGGTCCGTTCCGTGACGCCGGCCTCGCGCGCCAGCTCCGTCACCGTGACATTCGCAAACCCTTTGCGGGCGAAGCACTTTAGAGCGGCCTGGCGCAGCGCCTCGTGGGTCGATCGGCGGCGCAGCACGTGCCGGTTTGTCGGTTCGGCAATTGACATCTTCAAATTATGTCAGTACTGACATATTCTTGGCCAATGACGGACTATGACGCGATCGTCGTGGGCGCCGGGCACAACGGGCTGACCGCGGGGGTGGTGCTGCAACGCGCGGGTTTGCGCACGCTGTGCCTGGAAGCCAACACCTACGTGGGAGGCATGGCCGCGACGGTCGAGTTGATCGACGGCTTCCGGTACGAGATCGCGGGTTCGGTGCAGTTCCCCACGGCGGGCCAAATCGCCAAGGACCTCGGACTCGACACGCTGCCCACGGTGGATCCCGAGGTGATGTCGACCAACATCGGCGAATCCGGCGAAGAGCCGATGATCTTCTACCGCGACCCCGTACGGCTGACGACGCACCTCGGCGAGAAACACGGGCTCGAGGCCGTCACCGGCATGACAGAACTGATCGGCTGGAGTCAGGGACCCGCAAAGGCCCTGGGGCGCTTCGACGTACGCAAACCGCCCAAGACACTGGACGAGATGTATGCCTGTGCGGCCGACGAAGCCGAACGCCGAGCGATTCACGAAATGCTGTTCGGTTCGGCGATGGACGTCATCGACCGCTTCTTGCCCAACAAGACCAAGCACGCCGTCATGCGGGGGATGCTCGCGTTCCTGGCCGTCAACTCCACCTACCGCGGACCGTACACACCCGGCAGCGCCACTTGCTTGGCGTTCGCCCTTGCGGTCCCGCAGGACGGCACGGACAGCACCGCGATGATGACGAAGCTCAAGGGCGGCATCGGGGCACTCAGCGAACACCTCCGGGAACGATTCATCGCCCACGGCGGTGAAATCCGATTCCGCACGAAGGTGCAACGCATTCTTGTAGACCATGCCGCGGTGACCGGTGTGCGGCTGCGTGACGGGTCGACGATCAGCGCGCCAATCGTCGTTTCCAACCTAGCGCCTGACGTCACGCTCACCGAGCTCATCGAGCCTGAACACATTCCCGCACAGATAATTTCGCGCGTTTCGGGGCGCGATCACCGCGCCTCCTTCATACAGATGCACTTCGCCCTCGACGGGCTACCCGAGTTTGCACCGCCCTATGAGTTCTTGAACGAAGCGGGGATGCAACAGTCGGTCGGCATCTTCGGATCTCCCGAAGAGCAGCAACTGCAATGGGAGAACTGCCGTCGCGGCATCGTCCCGGACAACCCGTCGCTGGGAATGCAGATCCCTTCCGTGCACGATCCCGGCCTGGCCCCACCCGGGAAGCACGCAGCGAGCGCGTTCGCCTACGCCTTCCCGGTCGAAGTCAGCCGCGACCAGCACGGACATCTGAAAAACGAAATGGCACAACGTGTTATCGACAAGATCACCAGGTTTGCGCCCAATTTCAAAGACATCGTGATCCGCCATATCACGTTTGCGCCGTACCACATGCAGACCATGTTCTTCGCACCCGCCGGCGACTTCTGCCACGGGCTGTTGCACCCGGATCTCATGGGACCCAATCGTCCTGGGCCCAAGGGGTTTCTGGACTGTCCGATTCCGATTGACGGCCTGTATTTGGGCAGCGCCGGATGCCATGGCGGCCCGGGCATTACCTTCACGCCCGGTTACAACGCCGCCTTTCAGGCAATCGATGACATGGCGCCCCGGTAATGCCGTCGCGTCAGCCTTCGAATGTTCCAGTGAGCTGGGCCTGCGCGGTGGCCGCTTGTGCTATCGCCTGCGCCGCTTGCACCCCCGCGAGTCCCGAAGGGAGTTCGAACGTATTCGGCAACTGGTAGAGGGTAAACCGGTAGTGATGCGTCCCCGTACCGGCCGGCGGGCAGGGCCCGGTGTACGCGGCCTGACCAGCCGAATTCGGCAGGCTGATCCCGCCACCTGGAGTCTGACCATCGGCGGTCCTACCCGAACCGAAGGCAATTCCGGCCACGATCCAGTGGACGAACAGCCCGCCTCGGGCATCGGGGTCGTCAACCACCAGTGCCGCGCCCAACGGCGCCGACCACGTCAACGGTGGCGCTACATTTGCCCCCTTGCAGGTGTACTGCGCTGGGATCGGAGCGCCATCGCTGAACGCGGGGCTGGCGATCGTCAACGGATCAGTCGTCGGCGCCGCCGCGACAGTGGTGTCGCCGCAGACGGCTAGCACCGCCAGCAGGGCCAAACCGACGCCGGCCCACATCGTCCTGTTCTTCATATAGAACATCTTCGCGAAGCCAGTCCAATTATGGAACCAGCACGACCTTGCCGATGTTCTCCCGCGCGGCAAGAATCCGGTGCGCCGTGGGCGCTTCGGCGAACGGCACCGCCGCGTGAACGATCGGCGCGAGCGTACCGTCAAGCACCTTGGTCAGCGGCGCGATCCAGGGTTCGATCGAGCCACGGTCGTCCCACAACCGCAGCATGTTCAGCCCGATCACCGTTTTCGACTCCTCAAGTTGCTTCATCAGGTTGAAGCCTCGCAGCATGGACAATGCGTGTGGGGCAATCCTGCGCAACGATCGCTTCTCACCCTGTTGCATATTCGAAATCCCATAGCCCACAAGCCTTCCGCCTGGGCGGAGCAGATCATAGGACCGCCGCAGTGACGTCCCGCCAAGTGCATCGAGCACGAGGTCATACGGTTCGAGGCCTTTCCACCAGCCATCGCGGCGGTAATCGATCGCACGGTCAACGCCCAATTCGGCAAGCTTTCGGTGCTTTCCGGGCGACGCGGTGCCGTGCACTTCGGCTCCGGCGGCCTTGGCGAACTGAATGGCCGCGATGCCCACCCCGCCAGCCGCGGCATGAATCAGCACCCGCTCCCCGGCGCGCAACGACCCATAGCCATGTAGAGCCGCCCACGCGGTCGAGTAGTTGACCGGGATGGCGGCGCCTTGTTCGAAGCTCAGCGCATCGGGCAGTGGCACCGAGTCGGCGGCGGCCACGTTGACAATTTCGGCATAGCCGCCGAATCGGGTACCGGCCAAGACTCGTTCGCCGACGCGATTCGCATCGACGCCGTCGCCAACGGCCTCCACCGTTCCGGAAACTTCGTAGCCCACCACCGCCGGAAGCTTGGGTGCGTCTGGATAAAGACCGACACGGGCGAGGTGGTCGGCGAAGTTCACCCCCGCAGCGCGAACGACGATCCGCAGCTGACCCGGGCCCGGTGGAGGCGGGTCGGGCCGTTGCTGCACCTGCAAGACCGATGGATCGCCGTGCTTGGTGATGACGACTGTGCGCATTGTGTTCCTTCCTAATGGGTTGTCTCTCAGATTGCGTCGGCGAGATCAAAGCCGGTGTGCTCCACGACAACCAGTCGCCACATTCTCGCCAGAGGCGCAGCCACGAATTGATCTACCCGGATCGTCGCGGGGGCCGACGCCTCGGTCATTCCAGCTTCTCTGCCGTCTCGGCGAGAGCGGCCAGTCGCGCACGCCAGAACTTTTCGAACGGATGCAACCACTCGCCGAGTTCGGCCAGTGGTTCTGCAGTCAGCCGATAGATGCGCCGGCGTCCTTGCGGCTGGTCGTCCACTAGGCCGGCTTCCCGCAACACCTTGAGGTGCTCGGCGACGGCCGGGCGACTGAGCGCGAACCGCTCACTGAGTTCGCCGGCGGAAAGTGGCTGCCGGCACAGCATTTCAAGCAGCTTGCGACGCACTGGATTAGCCAGCGCCGCGAACACACGGTCGCAGATACGGTCGCAGCTGGCCACGCCGGGAACTATATGTCGGAAATTCCCGACATGTCAACAATTTCCGACGCGTTGGGGCTCAGTGCCAGTCAGGGGCCAATCAGGGGCCGATCAGCTGCCGGCAAACCACGCCGTCACCACGGTGCGAGTCTGTGGCGGTGGCAAGTGCGCTTCGCCGGAACCGAGTGAACCGACCTTGACCGTCCACAGCGCCTGAGAACGATCGATCGCCGACTCGCCACCACCCGGTCGGACGGGGACGAGGACCGCCGGGGTTTCATTAGGACAGCCGTAGGCGCCGACCAAGCCGTCATCCCGTCCACCCCAGGCGCCGCCGTTGCGTAGGCGGCATTGCGTCCCGTCATCGAGAAGCAGGGCAAACGGCGCCGGGGTCGGTGGCGCCAGCACGTGGGGAAGCGGATCGGTGGAAGTCACCCGACGAAGTCCTTTGCTCCAGGGGTCGTCGAGACACCACAGGGTTTTCGGGGCCGACGGCCCCGCCGGCCAACAGACGTCGGCACCAGCCGCATTGGGCGCGCAAGAGTAGATGTCGTCGGCGACCGCCGCCGGTGACGCGGCGCAGCCGAACACGTCGGCGACGTTGCCGGGATCCTGGGAGGGGGGCAACTGCCGGTAACCGTTGATCGGCTTCCCGTTTGCGTCGACAGCCACCACGGTGATGACCTGGGTGCCCTTTGGTATGACCGGTGAGGTGAAGGACGGCAACGCAACGTCTGGCCCACCGATCAGCCGGTAGTGCAGCAGCGCCCACGCCGCCGCGACGACGAGGACCGCTACGACGCCGGCGACCGCAACGCCAATCCATCGCGAAGATCTCGATGCCATTGCCGAATCGTACTTTCACGCGCGCGCTACGTTTCATTCGTGCACTTCGCCTGGGAGTCGGTGACTGACAGCATCCATCGGTGTCGGCTGCCGTTTTGTGACGTCACGATCGGGCTGGTGCTGGGCCGCACCGGAGCGCTGGTCGTCGATACCGGCACCACCCTCGGCGAGGCCGCCGCGATCAACGCCGACGTCCACGAGATCTCCGGAAACACGGTGACGCATGTTGTGTTGACGCACAAGCACTTCGACCATGTGCTGGGTTCCTCGATGTTCGCCGAAGCCGAGATCTACTGCGCTCCCGACGTTGTCGACTACCTCTCGTCGGCCACCGACCAGCTACGGGCTGACGCACTGAGCCATGGGGCAGAGCCGGCCGAGGTGGACCGCGCAATCGCAGCCTTGCGACCACCCCGGCGAGGCAGCTACCACACCGAGGTCGATCTCGGCGACCGCACAGTCACGATTACCCACGTGGGCCCTGGCCACACCACCGCGGACCTAGTCGTGGTGGCCCCAGCCGCACACGATCAAGGAGGTCCGCTCGTGGTTTTCACCGGCGATCTGGTCGAGGAGTCCGCCGAACCCAGTATCGACAGGGATTCCGATCTGGGGGCGTGGCCCGCCACCCTTGATCGGCTTCTGGCGGTAGCCGGACCCGATGCCCGCTACGTCCCGGGTCACGGAAACGTGGTCGATGCCGAGTTCGTCCGTCGCCAACGGGATTGGCTGCGAGAACACGCGGCGCGTTAGGTCACGATGACCGGTGGGGCGCGGCAAATCGATGCGCCACAACCGGTTTCGCCAGCGCAGCGCGGGTTTGCGCGCCACGTCTGATCCTCCTCGAACTCGGCTCGCGGACGCGGGCCAATGGACTCGATCACTGGACTGAGTTCACTTGACATTGAGTCTGAAACTGTCAAGCTGCGGGCCGAATTCTGGCCCGCTATCGGCCGGTGATCTAGCTCACCTGTTCGGGGCTACACTCACTGCGTCAGGCAATCGGGCCCGAGGAGGAGCGTACGGTCATGGCTATCGCCGAAACAGATACTGCGGTCCAAACACCGTTCGAGCAGGACATAGTCGCGACCCAGCGATACTTCGACAGCTCACGCTTCGCCGGGATCACCCGGCTCTTTACGGCCCGCCAAGTCGTCGAGCAGCGCGGCACGATTCCCACCGACTACACGGTGGCGCGAGAGGCGGCGGCGGCTTTCTACGAGCGCCTGCGCGAACTGTTCGCGGCAAACAAGAGCATCACGACCTTCGGCCCCTACTCGCCCGGCCAAGCCGTGAGCATGAAGCGAATGGGCATCGAAGCGATCTACCTCGGCGGCTGGGCAACCTCCGCTAAGGGCTCCACCACCGAAGACCCCGGGCCCGACCTCGCCAGCTACCCCCTGAGCCAGGTGCCCGACGACGCCGCGGTGCTGGTGCGGGCCTTGCTCACCGCCGACCGCAACCAGGAGTACCTGCGCCTGCACATGACCGAACGGCAGCGCGCCACGGCGCCCAATTACGATTTCCGGCCGTTCATCATCGCCGACGCCGACACCGGCCACGGCGGTGATCCGCACGTACGCAACCTGATTCGCCGCTTCGTCGAGGTCGGTGTGCCCGGATACCACATCGAAGACCAGCGCCCGGGTACCAAGAAGTGTGGCCACCAAGGGGGCAAGGTTCTGGTTCCGTCGGACGAACAGATCAAGCGCCTCAACGCCGCCCGGTTCCAGCTCGACGTCATGCGGGTGCCCGGCATCATCGTCGCTCGCACCGATGCCGAGGCGGCAAACCTGATCGACAGCCGCGCCGACGAACGCGACCAGCCGTTCCTGCTGGGCGCCACCAACCTGAAAGTTCCTTCCTACAAGTCCTGCTTCCTGGCATTGGTGCGGCGCTTCTACGAATTGGGCGTCAAGGAGCTGAACGGCCATTTGCTGTATGCGCTCGACGACGGCGAGTATGCGATCGCCAGCGCATGGCTTGAGCGCCAAGGGATCATGGGCCTGGTCTCCGACGCAGTCAACTCCCGGCGGGAGGACGACCAGCAGTCGGTCGACGACCTCTTCGACCAGGTCGAGTCACAGTTTGTGGCCGCTTGGGAGGACGACTCCGGGCTGATGACCTACGGCGAAGCGGTCGCCGAGGTGCTCGAATTCGGTGAGAGCGAAGACGAGCCGGCAGGCATGAGCCCCGACGAGTGGCGGCAGTTCGCCGGGCGTGCGTCTCTTTACGCCGCCCGGGAGAAGGCGAAGGAGCTCGGTGTCGACCCGCCGTGGGATTGCGAGTTGGCGAAGACCCCGGAAGGCTACTACCAGATCCGTGGCGGCATTCCCTATGCGATCGCCAAGTCGCTGGCGGCGGCGCCGTTCGCCGACATCCTCTGGATGGAGACCAAGACGGCAGACCTCGCCGACGCCCGACAGTTCGCCGAGGCAATTCATGCCGAATTCCCCGAGCAGATGCTGGCCTACAACCTCTCGCCGTCGTTCAATTGGGACACCACCGGCATGACCGACGAGGAGATGAAGCAGTTCCCCGCAGAGCTTGGCAAGATGGGCTTCGTCTTCAACTTCATTACCTACGGCGGGCATCAGATCGACGGCGTCGCAGCCGAGGAGTTCGCCACCGCGCTACGGCAGGACGGGATGCTGGCGCTGGCGCGCCTACAACGCAAGATGCGGCTTGTCGAATCGCCTTACCGCACACCGCAAACCCTGGTCGGCGGACCACGCAGCGACGCCGCATTGGCCGCCTCCTCGGGACGCACGGCGACCACCAAGGCTATGGGCAAGGGGTCCACCCAGCACCAGCATCTGGTGCAGACGGAGGTGCCGAAGAAGCTGCTGGAGGAATGGCTTGCGCTGTGGAGCGAGCACTACCAGCTGGGCGAGAAACTCCGCGTGCAACTGCGGCCCCGCCGCGCCGGTTCGGACGTGCTCGAACTCGGAATTCATGGTGACGGTGGCGAGCAGCTGGCCAATGTCGTCGTCGATCCCATCAAGGATCGCCACGGCCGCAGCATCCTTCAGGTGCGCGATCAGAACACGTTCGCCGAGAAGCTGCGGCAGAAGCGGCTGATGACGTTGATCCATCTATGGCTGGTGCATCGATTCAAGGCCGACGCGGTAATTTACGTTACGCCGACCGAGGATAACCTGTATCAGACCTCAAAGATGAAGTCCCACGGCATCTTCAGCGAGGTTTATCAGGAGGTCGGCGAGATCATCGTCGCCGAGGTAAACCACCCACGCATCGAAGAACTGCTCACCCCCGATCGGATAGCGCTGCGAAAGCTGATCACCAAGGAAGGCTAGTGGCGGCTCCTACGGCGAGCAGACGCAAAAGCCCTCGAAAAGTGCACTTTTCGAGGGCTTTTGCGTCTGCTCGCGGTGGTAAGCCGCCTAGATGACTTGCAGCCCCTCAGGAACTGTCGCCGGATCGCGCCAAAAAGAATGACCGATAAAAGCCTGAAACAGGTCGGGCGGCAGCAAAGTCCTGCGCGGTTCGGCTCGAACCGCACCGCGCACCGTGTGCAATCCGGGGGTGCCGGCGCGTTGGTCGAACTCGGTGACGTCGTAATCGACGTGCGCGAAATCGTGCTCGAAAGCCGGCTCGCCGATAAACGAATAGATGGCGTGCATCGTCTTGGCCGGATCGGTGGTCAGTGTTTCGTACTGGACCAGCAGCAGGCGACCGACTTGTTCGCCGAAACACGCCTGTTTCAGCGCCTCGAATGGACCGCCGACCATTCCCGTCGACGACACGATCTCATGGGCGCGGGTATAAACCGTCCCGCTTGGGCTGTAGCTGAAAAGCCCCGAAGGATTAAAGACGTTGCGCTGGATCAACCGCTCAATGCTGTCGACCACCCAGGGCAAGTCACGTACGCAGGCAACAACTTTCGCATCGGGGAACAAGCGGGCAATCGTCGACATCCGAGCGCACCAGACGCGGCTGGTATCGAAGATCACCTCGGCGCTGCAATCAGCGTAGTAGTTGTCGAACAACCCGCGCAGAATGCGCTCGCGTTTGGCATCGTCGAGGAACGTCGAAAACTCGTTACTTGCGCTCATCAGGCCCAGCATGCCGGCGAACAGGCCTTCCAGCGGACCGGACATTCCCGCCTCGAAGCGTGGATTTTGTCGCAGCAAGGCGGCCAGCAGTGTCGAACCCGAGCGCGGCAGGCCCGAGATGAAGTGGATGGATCTCATGGGTGCTCTCCCGTCTACGCCCACAACATGGCGTCGCTGGTGGACATCGGGGTTTCTAAGCTGGCAATCTTAACTGATCTCAGTTGGACGCCCGGCAGTAACACCGAAAAGTTCGTCACGCCAACCTCTCTCGGCCGGGCCCGGCACCGATGACTGTTATGTTGTCACGCTCTGGAAGAACATGCCTGACAGGCCGTTGCCAATATTGGCGAAGCCCGAGATAAGGCTGTTGACCGTGGCGGGCAAAGTGCCGGTGTTGGCGAAGCCCGAGATTGCGCTGCCCAGGTTGTTGAAGCCCGACATCAGGCCACCGTAGTTCTGGTAACCCGAGCCGCCCAACAATCCCTCGGGGTTGGTGTTGAACCAACCGGACAGACCGGTGCCGTTGTTGCCAAACCCTGAATTGCCGCCGGTGCCGGAGTTGAAGAAGCCCGACGAGGGACCGGAGCTCGCGTTGAAGAAGCCGGGCGCCGGCGGGAGATCGAATCCTCCCAAGGTGGTGGCCGGCATATGAACGCTCGGGATGATAAGCGGGGGTGTGGTGAAGGCCGCCAAGCCGATCGGGGGGATGGTGAACGGCGGTGTCGTGATCTCCGGGACGTTGACCTGCGGCAGTGTGAAACCGCCAAGTGCGATCGGCGGAATAGTAAATTCCGGCGTCGTCACCGCCGGAGTACTGATCTGGGGAAGTGTAAACCCATCGACACCGATCGCCGGAATACTCAACTGCGGCGTCGCAAACTCAGGCGTACTAATCGACGGCAGCGTAAACCCAGCAGCCTGAATCGCCGGAATACTCAACTGCGGCGTCGCAAACTCAGGCGTACTAATCGACGGCAACGTAAACCCAGCAGCCTGAATCGCCGGAATACTCAACTGCGGCGTCGCAAACTCAGGCGTACTAATCGACGGCAACGTAAACCCAGCAGCCTGAATCGCCGGAATACTCAACTGCGGCGTCGCAAACTCAGGCGTACTAATCGACGGCAACGTAAACCCAGCAGCCTGAATCGCCGGAATACTCAACTGCGGCGTCGCAAACTCAGGCGTACTAATCGACGGCAACGTAAACCCAGCAGCCTGAATCGCCGGAATACTCAACTGCGGCGTCGCAAACTGAGGCGTACTAATCGACGGCAACGTAAACCCAGCAGCCTGAATCGCCGGAATACTCAACTGCGGCGTCGCGAACTCCGGAGTATTCAACGACGGCAATGTAAATTCGGCAGTTTGTATCGCCGGAATGGTCAACGTGGGAGTAATGATCGAAGGAGTTTCGATGCGGGGGAGGGTAAAGCCGCTCACGGCGATGGGGTTGATATGGATCCCGGGGACATTAATGGTGGGAAGGTTAATTGCGGGAACATTGATTGACTCGATCCCATAGGGGACCGCGAATCCTCTGATGTAGCCGCCACCGATACTGAGGTACGCAGCTGGACCACCCGAGTTCGGTCTCCCCGGATTGCCCGCCGGAAGAGTGTTGCTGATAACTCCGCCGCCGATTTGCGGGAATACACCGCTTACTCCTGTTTGCAAGGCGAGGATGTTGTTCGGAAGAAACAAAACGAGATTGTCGACCCTGGCTTTGGGCAGATATATCGTCCCGGTACTTAGTGTGCCAACTATCCTGGGAGTGGTAAACGCATTCGTGCTGAGGCCACTGATAGTTATACCCGGAGTATCCAACGCGGGCAGATTGAAACCACCAACAGTGGTGCCCGCAGGTATTGTGATCGGCGGAATCACCGCCGGCGGGATGATCAGTGGTGGAAGGGTAAAGGCACCTACCTTACCACCAGAAGGAATATTGATCGCCGGAATGGTAATCCCTGGAATGGTCAGCTCGGGCAGGCTAAAGGCACCCACCGTCCCACCAGACGGAATATTAATTGGCGGAACCGTCACCGACGGAACGGTCAGCGCCGGCAGGCTAAACGCACCCACCGTCCCACCAGCAGGAATATTAATCGGCGGAACCGTCACCGACGGAACGGTCAGCGCCGGCAGGCTAAACGCACCCACCGTCCCACCAGCAGGAATATTAATCGCCGGAACCGTCAACGGCGGAACAGTCAACCCCGGCAGGCTAAACGCACCCACCGTCCCACCAGCAGGAATATTAATCGCCGGAACCGTCACCGACGGAACAGTCAACCCCGGCAGACTAAACGCACCCACCGTCCCACCAGCAGGAATATTGATCGCCGGAACCGTCAACGGCGGAACAGTCAACCCCGGCAGGCTAAACGCACCCACCGTCCCACCAGCAGGAATGTTAATCGCTGGAACCGTCAACGGCGGAACAGTCAACCCCGGCAGGCTAAACGCACCCACGGTGATATTCGCCGGCGTCGTCGACGCCGGAATCGACAACGAAGGCAACGTAACGCTCGGCAGACTAAACGGATTAACGGTGATTACCGGAGTTGTCGTCGCCGGCAAGGACAAAGACGGCAGAGTTAGCGCTGGCAGGGCGAATGCCGGGACTGAGATTCCGGGTATCTCTAGGGGCGGCAGCGTTAAATCCGGTGACGTGATAACAAAGTGCAGGCTGCCCTGGCCAACGCCCCGGTAAAAGATACCGTTGTTCATGTCGCCCGTGTTGTACAGGCCATTGTTCATGTTGCCTGGGTTGAGCGCGCCGGTGTTGATGTTCCCGCTGTTGAGCCAGCCGGTGTTTGAGCTACCCGTGTTGAAAGCGCCAGTGTTCGAGGCGCCTACGTTGAAGTCGCCCATGTTGTAACTGCCGGCGTTGAAGCTGCCGGTGTTCGCGTTGCCGACGTCGAAGAAGCCAGTGTTGAACGACCCCGCATTGAAGAAGCCGGTGTTGCCGTGTCCCGAGTTGAACAGGCCCGTGCTGAAATTGCCGGAGTTTCCGATGCCAAAGTTGCCGTTGCCCGAGTTGAAGAAGCCGATGTTGCCGTTGCCGGAGTTGAACAAGCCAAAGTTGCCGCTGCCGGAGTTCAGCCCGCCAATACCGATCTGGTTGTTACCGGTAAGCCCAAAGCCGATGTTGTTGTTGCCGGTGTTCGCAAATCCGAAGTTGCCGCTGCCGGCGTTGGCGAAGCCGATGTTGAGGTTGCCGACGTTTGCGAACCCATAGTTGCCGCTACCGGCGTTTCCGGTGCCCACGTTGTTGCTGCCCAGGTTTGCCCAGCCGAAGTTAGCGGTGCCGAAGTTTCCCGAGCCGAAGTTGACATTGCCCAGGTTCGCGCTGCCAACATTTCCCGAACCGTTGTTCGCGTTGCCCACGTTCCCGCTGCCGGCGTTGCCCAGGCCGAAGTTCAGGGTCGTGGCCCGTCCCGGAACCACCGGTTCGCCCGCTGCCGCAGGCGCCGCGCCAGCCAAACTCTGCAGCGGTTGGGTGAACGGCTGCAGCGCGGAGGCGACCGCCGAAGCCCCAGCGTGGTAAGCCGACATGACCGACACATCGAGGGCCCACATCTCTTCATAGAGCGACTCGACGGTGGCGATCGCCGGAGCATTCTGTCCGAAGAGGTTCGACAGCACGAGCGACACCAAGTCAGAACGGTTGGCCGCCACCAGCGCCGGTTGCACCATCGCCGCTCGGACCGCCTCGAACTCGGCCGCCATGGCCCCGGCTTGGGCTGCTGCCTGCCCGGCCCGGGCCGCCGCGGCGCCGAGCCACTCCACATAGGGGGCGGCCGCCGCTGCCATCGCCACCGACGACGCACCCTGCCACGATCCGGTCGCCAGACCCGAGGTCACAGACCCGAAAGAGACAGCGGCCGAACCCAATTCGTCCGCCAGCCCGCCCCAGGCGACCGCCGCTTCCAGCATCGGTTCCGACCCGGCGCCGGCGAGTATCAGAGCCGAGTTGACCTCCGGTGGCAACACGGAAAAGTTCATCGCTCCAACCTTTCTCAGGCAAGCATCACGCCCAATGGCAGCTCAGGACATCCGGCCACTGGCCCCGACCCGCAAACGGTTGTCGAGCTGATCTGGTAGCGGACAAGCTACGGGAGCCCATGGCGCCATTTGTACTATTTATCATAACGAGAGCAAACCGTTATCTAACTGTGATAACTTATCTCGATAATTGCCAATTCTCTTTACAACGGCGGCGTGGAGCCGGTGCTCCGTATTCAATGTCAAGGTCAGGACCACCGCCGTTGCCGCGGACTTCCGTGAATACCAACGGGTTTGGCCGAACGGCGATACGCGGAGTTACTGTCGCTAACAAATGACCTGACGGGTCAAAGTCGATGAATGGACAACGCTCCGTACGTCCAACAAATTGACGTCTAGCACATGTAATTCAAAGAAATGTACGCTGTTTCATAGAAGCTACAACGATGTTCGTGGCGGAAATACCGAGGTGCGCAACCTAGTTCACGTGGAGAGTCCGGCGGCCGCAGCGAAGGCACGCAGCTCGCGCGAAATATCCGATCCCGCAGGCTGATACACGAGTTCGGTGACACCGACCGCGGCAAGTCCAGCGATCTTCTCCGAAACCTGTTGGGCGGTACCCGTTAATGTCGTGGAGTTGGCGAACTCGAGGAAGTCAACGACATAGGGTGCATCGATCGGGTTGGGCTTCATCGAATGCCCTTCGTAGATGGCCAGATGCCGCTCGGCAGCGGGGTACGACTCGATCGCCTCGCGCCATCGTTTTCCACCCGGCAATGCGTCGACCGCATCGGCGCCCGCGCGCTCGTACATGGCGTGATAGAGCACGACCGCCGAAGGAGCCGCAGCGTCGATTGCCCGCGGGGAGGTCAGGTCCTCGCCCTCATCGAGCACGGTGCCGAAGGTCAGTAGCGCCCGCCAATCCGGCACGTCCGGGACTATCGGTTGCGGCACGCCCGCGGAGAACACACCATCACCCAGTTCGGCCGCGACGGCCAACCCCTTCGGGCCGTCGGCACCGATCAGGATCGGCACCTCAATGGGGCGCCGCGCCCCGCAGCCAGGTAGCTGCAGCATGCGGATCGCCGAGCCCTCCCACTCTGCCGTTTCGCCGGCGAGCAGCGTCCGCAAGCAACGAACGTATTCAGCGACCTGCCGCCACGACATGGGCCGCTTACCCATTGCGAGCCGACCGGTGAAGCCGGTCCCGATTCCCACCACCACCCGACCCGGTGCCTGTTCCACCAATTCTGCGATGGCAGAAGCGTTGACCAGTGGATGCCGCAGGCTGGGAACGAGCACACCTGGCCCGATGCCGATACGGGTCGTTCGCTCCGCGCATCTGCTCAGCACCATCCAAACATCGGTGACCAGCGCCGGCGAGTCATAGAGCCAGGCACGTTGGTAGCCAAGCGTTTCGGCCAGCTCCACCTGGCTGGGACTGTCGGAGGCGGTAGCAAGCGCGCACGAGATGTCCACGCGATCGATACTTCCACCAGCGGTGCATGATTGTCCGAATGAACAGGCAGGTCGGCGAGCTGCACTTAGCCGTCTGCCGGAGATTCGGTTTGGCCGTGCGATCGGCCGACGGGAAGTGGCATCGGCAATCCCCGTGTGCCGCCTGGAACGCCAGGGATGTCTTGGAACATGTCATCGGCTTTCACGATGTGTTGGTGTTGCGTCCTCTCGGACTAAAGCCCGGCCGGCCGCGCGACAATCCGCAACGGCGATGGACACTCACCTACGACCAACTCGAGGAGGCCTTTAGCCAGCAATACCTGTCGGAGCGAGCCGTCGGAGTTCTGGACGCCGACATGCTGGTGCCACGTCTCACGCAGGACGTGCTGGTGCATACCTGGGATTTGGCACGTGCGGTTGGGGCCGACGACCGGCTGAACCCGGATTGGTGTGCGCACTTCTTGGACCGACTGCCCGCCAACCCCGACGCGCCGAGCGCATCCGGTATGTTCGCGCCACCGGTCGTCGACAATCAAACCGACGCGCAGTCAAGGCTTCTCGCTCGAGTCGGCCGTGATCCATCGTGGCGGCCTGCGACATGAGACCACCACAGTGGCCTACCTTGATGGCAGCAGCAATCATGGCGAGCCAGTCTTGCTCCTGCACATGAGCTCTGCCCACCGCCACCACCACTCGACGGCGACATTTCGGTTTTGCATTCATATGTTCGGCCGAGCCTGAATGCTCAAACGCCGACGATCGTCAGGAGATGTTCGATGCCACGAAAGTCGTCGACGTTGCGCGTGTAGAGAGGCAGATCGGCGCCAAGGGCGGTGGCCGCGATCAGCAGGTCGACGGCCCGAGGGCCGCGCGCCTTGCGGCCGGTCGCGATGATTGCCGCGTAGATGAGTCCGTAAGCCCTGGCGGAGTTGCCGTCGAAGGGCAGCGGATCGAAGGTGGCCTCGGCTCGTTGTAGGCGATCTTGACGTCTGGCGCGCTCGGTGCTGTCACCCGTCGCATGGGGGCCGGCGGCGAGTTCGGCCATGGTGAGGGCGCTAATTGCGAGTTCGCTCGGAAGCTGGCCGGCATCGATGTGCTCTAAGTCGATCACAACCGAAGTGTCGATGAGTCCTCGAGGTGCCCGCGCAACCTCAGGCACGGGGTTCTATCTGCTGGCTTGCGGCGCGATCGAGGTCCGCTCGCAACCGCTCGAACTCCACGCGCGCCGCGCCCTTGAACGCCGCCAACGCCGCCTCGTAGCCTACGAACCGGTGCCGACGAAGTGGGGAAAGCTCCCCAACAGGAACCCCATTTCTGGTCACAATGAAGGATTCGCCCTGGTCAAGCTGCCGCATAATCTGGCCACTGTTATTGCGGAGTTCACGCTGCGTGATCTCTCTAGCCACCCGCCAATCGTAGCATCTGTGCTACATGCCGGGTGCCTCGGGTGGCGGGGCGGTTGCGTCGGCGACATCCGTCGCGGCTCTCCGTGATCGCGCACTGATCGTCGAAGCTGCAACCGATGCGGGCCCAGGATTTCCTGGCCCCACCGGTTTTGGCGGGGCTATGGTTCGGTCAAGCCGATCGCAAGGGAGCCCCAATGGCCAAACTCAGGTTCGGATACTTCATCGCCCCATTTCACCGCGCCGGAACCAACCCAACGCTGGCGTTACAACGCGACCTGGAGTTCATCCAACATCTCGACGCCCTCGGCTTCGACGAAGTGTGGTTGGGAGAACATCACTCGGCCGGCAGCGAGATCATCAGTTCACCGGAGGTCTTCATTGCCGCCGCTGCCGAGCGAGCCAAGCGGATCCGGTTCGGCACCGGGGTTATCTCGCTGTCGTATCACAACCCGCTCTGGGTCGCGGATCGGTTGATGTTGCTCGATCACCTCACCCACGGCCGCATCATCGGGGGAGTAGGACCGGGGTCATTGCCCACCGATTCGGCGATGATCGGGCTCGACCCCACCGATACTCGCGAGCTTCTGGAAACCAACCTCGATATCCTCGCGCGGCTACTGGCGGGCGAGACAGTCACCGCCAAGACCGCCACACACCAGCTCGTCGACGCCCAGTTGCAGCTTGCGCCGTACTCCGACGGCGGGATTCCGCTGGCGGTAGCCGCGGTCGCCTCGCCGACCGGTGCCCGGCTGGCCGGCAGACACGGCATCGGCCTGCTGTCCATCGGCGCGACGCTCACAATCGAAGGCTTTAGCGCGCTCGCCTACCACTGGGGCATCGTCGAAGAGCGCGCCGCGGCCTTCGGCACCCAAGTCGACCGCAAGAATTGGAGCCTGGTCGGTCCGTTCCATATCGCCGAAACCGACGAGCAGGCGCGCGCCGACGTGAAATTCGGCATCGAGCCGTGGTTCCGCTACTTCCAAAAGGTGGCCGCCTTCCCGCAGATGACCATGCCCGGAGAGCGGCTCGACGAGATGATCGACATCATCAACGACAACGGAGCCGGGGTCATCGGCACACCGGAGCGCGCGCGGGCCCAGGTGCAACGGCTGTGGGATCAGTCCGGCGGATTCGGCTGCATGCTGCAGATGGGCCACGAGTGGGCCAACCCGGCCGCTACCAAACGATCCGCCGAATTGTTCGCCGCCGAAGTGATGCCGCATTTTCAAGGACAGGCGCAACCGACCATCGACGCCGCCGCGCGGGCCAGCGAAGCACGCGACGACCTTGCGCAAACCCACCTACAGGCCATCGAGCACATGACCAAGAAGTATCAGGACGAGGTCGGTTCGAAATAGCTCAACGCGCGCTGGCTGCCTCGCGCTCGGCGGCCTTGACCAGACGGCCGGCGAACAACTTGACGGCGCCTCCCAGCGCCGCCCGCATCAGCGGACCTGTTCCGGCGACTCCTTCGATGAACGAGCCACTCCAACAGATGTCGGTTCCACCCGACGCATTGGGCGTCAGAGCCACCTCGCCCGTGTAGTCCTTGACCGGCGTCGAGGGCCCGACCAGCTTGTAGACGTGGCGGCGATCCTGCTCGTACTCGATGGTCTCTTCTCGCACGAATACCGGCCACAGCCCCAGCTTGCGGATCGCACCAACACCGCCCGGTGCCGGATCACCCTGCCGGGCCCAACTCGATTGCATGACGATCGGCTTCGCCCATTCCGACCAGCGCGCGCCATCGGTCGCGAGCCGGAACAACGTTGCGGCAGGCGCGCTACTGGTCTTGTTGACCTCGAACGAATACTTCCGACCCGACATGCCCCACCCCCGGATGCGAATGAACGACACTGTCGCGTACCCTACCGCGGCGGCGGCGGGGGTCCGCCATGCCACCGAAATAATCCCGCTCTGACCACGGCAAGGGCATACTCACGATGTGCCAAACGCCGATACCGTTTCAGTTCCCGCTGCGCCCACCAAGGAAGACGTCGCCGCGGCGCTGCGTGTCATGAAGCCGCTGCGAAGGGTGATCAAACCCAAGGTCTATGGGATCGACAACGTGCCGACCGAGCGTGCATTGTTGGTCGGCAATCACAACACCCTTGGCATGGTCGACGCGCCGTTGCTCGCCGCCGAGCTTTGGGAGCGGGGCAGAATGGTCCGATCCCTCGGCGATCATGCTCACTTCAAGATTCCGGGATGGCGCGAAGCCCTCACACGAATGGGCGTCGTTGAGGGCACCCGAGAGATCGCATCGGAATTGATGCGACGATGCGAACTCGTCATGGTGTTTCCCGGCGGCGGCCGTGAGGTCAACAAGCGCAAGAACGAGCAATACAAGCTGGTGTGGAAAAACCGACTTGGGTTCGCGCGGTTGGCAATCCAGCACGGGTACCCCATTGTGCCGTTTGCTTCCGTTGGGGCAGAACACGGCATCGACATTGTGCTGGACAATGAATCCCTATTGATGGCGCCAGTCCAGTTCCTGGCCGAGAAGGTGCTCGGCACACCTGACGGCCCGCCGCTGGTCCGCGGCGTCGGACTCACCCCGCTGCCGCGCCCCGAACGCCAGTACTACTGGTTCGGCGAGCCGATCGACACCACAGAGTTCCAAGGACAAGAAGCCGACGACAACGCCGCACGCAAAGTGCGCGAACGCACCGCTGCCGCGATCGAGCACGGCATCGAGCTGATGCTAGCCGCACGCGAAGCCGACCCGAATCGTTCGGTGGTCCGACGCCTACTACGGACCGACGCCTAGCACCGAATGATCGCGAAAGATTCTGTGGGTCAGGCTCATTAATGGCGAGGCCCGACTACAAACGACGCATCGGGAGACGGCTGCGGCTAATCACGGTCGCGCTGTTGCTGGCCGCCTGCGGTGGAAAGCACATGCCGAACTCTGTGACCACCACAGTCGCGACCACACAAACCCCCACCGTCAAAGCCCACAACAGCCAGGACGTATTGAACGGTGCTATCCGCGATGGTGAGCCTGGCTGTTCGGCTGCGGTGGGTGTCGAGGGGAAGGTCGCGTGGGCCGGGGTCCGCGGCTTGGCGAACGTGGCAGCCGGCATCCAGCTCACCACGGACACCGTGTTCGATATCGCCTCGGTGTCTAAGCAGTTCACCGCTACCGCGATCCTGCTCCTGGTCGACGCAGGAAAGCTCACGCTGGACGACGCGCTATCCCAATACCTGCCCGACCTGCCGGCGTGGTCGGACAAGGTCACGGTGGCCGAACTGATGCACCACACCAGCGGCATCCCCGACTACGTTGGTCTGCTGCAGGAGGAGGGGTATCAGTTCAGTGACCACACCACCGAGATCGAAGCCCTGCAGGCATTGGCCGCCGCACCGGAGCTGGTGTTCAAGCCGGGCACCCGATACGAATACTCCAATTCGAACTATCTGCTGCTCGGCGAAATTGTCCACCGAGTTTCTGGGCAGCCACTTCCGGAGTTCTTGAGCACACAAATCTTCCAGCCACTCGGTCTGGCGATGGTGTTGGATCCGGCCGCGAGAATTCCCAACAAAGCCTTGTCGTATACCAAGGGCGACGCCGGGAGCCACGGCGGGTACCAAGTAGCCGATTCCCCATGGGAGCAGATCGGCGACGGTGGCATCCAGACCACGCCCACCCAGCTGGTCCGGTGGGCGGACAACTACCGAACCGGCAAAGTAGGCGGCCCGCAACTGCTGAACGAGCAACTCGCGGGCGCGGTGGAAACCGAACCGGGTGGCGGCGACCGCTACGGCGCGGGAATTTTATCGCTCGCCAACGGCATGCTCGATCACGACGGCGCCTGGGCGGGATTCGTTACGGCCTTCCGCATCAGCAGCGACCGGCGTACTTCGGTGGCGATCAGCTGCAACGTCGACAAACAGGATCCCGAGGCGATGGCCGACACGTTAGGACGCATCTGGATGTAGCCGGTCCGGCCAACCGGTCCGGGATTCGCGTCAGCGCGTGCAATCATTCACGGTATGCCGAAACCGTCTGTGCTGACGACCGAGAATGGCCTACCATCCGGCGCCCAAGGTGCCTGCGATTCACGGTTCGTCAACGTTGTCCGAGCGTTCGCTGCGCTGTTCCCCGCCCGCATGTTCGGCGGTGGGGCGCTGTCTGTGTACATCGACGGTGTGCAGGTCGTCGATGTCTGGACGGGTTGGGCCGATCGGCGCGGCAAGCTGCCGTGGACCGCGGACACCGGAGCGATGGTGTTTTCCGCGACCAAAGGGTTGGCCGCGACGGTGATCCACCGGCTCGTCGACCGCGGGCTGCTCTCCTATGACGTGCCAGTCGCCGAGTACTGGCCGGAGTTCGGAACCAACGGCAAGTCCGAGATCACGGTCCGCGACGTGCTGCGGCACCGAGCCGGGCTGGCGCACCTCAAAGGTGTTGGCAAGAAGGAGGTCTTGGACCACCTCCTGATGGAAGAACGGCTGGCCGCGGCGCCAGTGGACCACACGCACGGAAAGACGGCCTATCACGCAATCACCTACGGATGGTTGCTGTCCGGGCTGGCGCGGGCGGTGACCGGCACGGGCATGCGCGACCTGTTCCGCGAAGAGCTCGCACGCCCGCTCAACACCGACGGTTTGCATCTTGGCCGTCCGCCGGCCGCTGCACCCACCACGGCGGCGCAGACGCTAGTACCCCAAGCGAAAATCCCCACGCCGGTACTCGACTTCGTAGCGCCAAAGGTCGCCGGGCTGTCGTTCTCCGGTCTTCTCGGCTCGATCTATTTCCCCGGCATCATGTCCATGCTGCAAGGCGATATGCCGTTTCTTGATGGAGAGATTCCGGCGGTCAATGGCGTTGTGACGGCGCGTGGCCTGGCCAAGGTGTACGGCGCGATCGCCAACGGCGGCATGATCGACGGAACACGACTGCTTTCCTCTGAGCTGGTGAGCGAACTGAAGGGGGAGCCCGATCTGACGCCGGATCTGAACCTGGGCATTCCGTTTACCTATCACCAGGGCTATCAGTCGTCGCCGATCCCCGGCCTGTTGGCGGGGTACGGCCATATCGGCCTCGGCGGAACCCTCGGGTGGGCCGATCCGGATACCGGCAGCTCGTTCGCCTACGTGCACAACCGACTGCTGACCCTGATGTTGTGGGATGTTGGCTCGTTCGCGGGCCTGGCTCCGCTGCTGAGCAACGCCGTCGCAGCCGCGCGACGAGCTGGCCCGCTAGAGGTGCCGCATCTCGGTGCAACCTATTACGAACCCGAAGAGCAAGAGGTCGTGTAGCTTCCCGCGAGGGTGCGCATTTGTACACGAATAAGCGGCGTGTCGCCGTACAAGCGCGCACGCTCGCGGGACTACAACCCTAAACGAATTCGTAGACCAGCCACCACACGAGAACGACGGCTACCAGCAGCAAGCCGGTCAGGATCGCCGCACGGACCAATGCTGACTGTCGATGAAACCAGTCACGCATCTGGGTGAAGCGCCAGTCGGTCCACGCATAAGCGCGAGCGGCCCAATCGATCTCGACCGCCAGAAGGCGGAACGCGACCAGCAACGCCGGGATCCCGGCTTCGGGAAGCAGCACGATCAGCGGAATGCACGAGACGAGCAGCGCGCCGCCGATGATGGCCAGCGCCGCGCGAATCGGCAGTGGCCTGGCCTGGCTCCGCTCGCGGTAGGCCAGCACCCGACCGAGCGCAGCTTCGCGGGCCGGGTTTCCTTTTGCGTCCACGGCTGCACCTGCGTTCGGCGTCGTCATCGCAAGGACTCTAACGGATTTCGGCGGACACCTAGACTGCGCTTATGGATTACGGTTCCCGGCAGGACTCCGTGGCTCCAAAGGGCCTGCTAGAGATCGAGGACTGCCTGGGCGCCGACGGCGGCATCGTGTTGCCGCCCGGCACCACGCTGATCTCTTTGATCGCGCGCAACGTCGCCAATGTCGGTGATTCGGTGGCGTATCGCTACCTGGATTACTCCCGTTCGGCGCAGGGACAGGTCGCCGAAGTGACGTGGGCGGAATTCGGCGTGCGGCTGCAGGCCATCGGCGCTCATGTGCAACAGTTCGCGGGTCCTGGCGACCGGGTTGCGATTCTCGCGCCGCAGGGCATCGACTACGTTGCCGGGTTCTACGCCGCGATCAAGGCGGGCACCATCGCGGTACCGTTGTTCGCTCCTGAACTGCCCGGCCATGCCGAACGTCTCGAAACGGCACTTCGCGATTCGGTGCCTTCCGTCGTCCTCACGACAACCGCAGCCAAAGATGCCGTCGAAGGCTTTCTGAATCACCTCACCCAGCTGCGACCGCTGCATGTCATCCTCATCGATCAGATACCCGATTCGGCGGGGGAGTTGTTCACGCCTGTGGATCTGGACATCGGCGCCGTTTCACACCTGCAGTACACGTCGGGCTCGACCCGGCCTCCGGTCGGTGTTGAGATCACCCACCGCGCGGTCGGCACCAACCTGGTGCAGATGATCCTCTCGATCGACCTGCTGAACCGAAACACGCACGGCGTCAGTTGGTTACCGCTCTACCACGACATGGGCCTGTCGATGATCGGCTTCCCGGCGGTGTACGGCGGACACTCAACCCTGATGTCGCCGGCCGCGTTCGTCCGGAGGCCGCAGCGGTGGATCCAAGCATTGGCCGCCGAATCACGAACCGGCCGCGTGGTCACCGCGGCGCCCAACTTCGCATACGAGTGGACCGCGCAGCGGGGCCTACCCGCGCAGGCCGAGGATGTCGACCTCAGCAACGTGGTGCTGATCATCGGTTCCGAACCGGTCAGCATCGACGCGGTCACGACGTTCGATAAAGCGTTCGCGCCCTACGGATTACCGCGCACGGCGTTCAAGCCCTCTTATGGGATAGCGGAGGCGACACTGATGGTCGCAACCATCGGTCACACCGCACAGACCACCGTTGCCTACTTCGACCGAGAGCAGCTCGGCGTTGGTAGGGCGGTACTGGTCGCCCCCGATGCTGCCAACGCAGTTGCTCATGTCTCATGCGGCCAAGTAGCTCGCAGCCTGTGCGCGGCGATCGTGAACCCTGACAGTGGCACCGAACTGGTGGACGGCGAAGTCGGGGAAGTCTGGTTGCAGGGCGACAATGTCGGTCGCGGCTACTGGGGACGACCCGAAGAGACGCGGCAGACGTTCGGCGCCAAGCTGGAATCACCGCTCACGGAAGGCAGTCACGCCGCCGGTTCGGCCGTTGCGGGCAACTGGCTGAGGACCGGGGATCTGGGCGTCTACTTCGACGGTGAGCTCTACATCACCGGCCGAATCGCGGATCTGATAACGATCGACGGACGTAACCATTACCCGCAGGACCTCGAGGCCACGGCTGCAGAGGCGTCGCCGATGGTGCGACGCGGATATGTGACGGGCTTCGCGGTGCCCGCTGACGACGGCAGCCAACGCTTGGTGATCATCGCCGAACGCGCGGCGGGCACCAGTCGCGCAGATCCGAAGCCAGCAATCGAGGCGATCCGAACGGCCGTGTCGCACCGCCATGGGTTATCCGCCGCCGACGTGCGTTTCCTGCCCGCCGGCGCCATTCCGCGAACCACCAGCGGCAAACTCGCTCGCCGAGCCTGCCGCGCGCAGTACCTCAGCGGCGACCTAGGTGTGCGCTAGGTGGCGGCAACGGATCGAACACGTTGCGCCCGAACGCCGTTCGCCAACCGGCAAGCCGGTCGAGGGCCGATGTCCAGATGCCGTAATGTGCTAAATCGTTGCCTCGCCGGATAATTCGCGCATAGCAGCACCCCCATCTGTGCCCTGGTCTTTGCGCTGTGCTTACCGACGCCCGGGACCGCTCGCTATGCCGCGCCGGACAGTAGCCGTTCACTGGTCTCCCAAAGGTCGACCGCTTTGGCGAGATCGTATGACTCAGTAGAAGATCGGATCGGTTTCAGGCCGGCAAAGTATTGGCCCGTTACGCCGTCGTACCGTGGATCGACCGCCAGCGCCGCTAGTCGTGCGCCGGAGACCCGGGTGCTGTGGACGAAGGGAAGGACGCGCAGCATTGGCGCCAGGTAGCGCCATGCTAACCGCTGGATCGGCGGATAGTCCCGCGCCAAGCTGGAACCAGGCATCAGGCCGGGATCGAACGCGTTGACGGTCACTCCCACTTCTCCGTGGTTGAGGCGACGGTCGAGCTCGTAGGTAAAGAGCACGTTACACAGCTTGGAGGTGGTGTAGCGACGGCGGCCTTCGGTCGACCTGTCCTGATCAGCGGGCGGGTGCGCGAGGTCGAGCGCGGAGGTATACCGCGGCGCGGGCATACCGGTGTGCTTACTCGGGTCGTGCGTGCCACTACTGACAACGACGATGCGCGCCGGGCGGGTCAACTGGTCGAGAATCCCTGTCACGAGGGCAAAGTGACCGAGGTGGTTTACCGCGAATGTCATCTCGATACCGTCGTCGGTCAACGCGCTGCCCGACACCACCTGTAGGCCAGCATTGCAGACCAGCGCGTGAATTGGGGGCAGCGGGGTGATCCGCACGGTTTCCACGAAGGTGCGTACCGACCGCAGCGATGCGAGGTCCACCTCAAGGACCGTGCAGCGGGTTGGTTCCCCGAGTTCTCCCACGGCCGCGCCGCCGCGCGCCGCGTCGCGCACCGCCAACACCACGTGCCACGATGCATCGCTGGCCAGCAGTGCCCGGGCGCACTCCAACCCGAGACCGGTGCTGGCGCCGGTGATGACGGCCGTTCTGGTGTTCACTTCTCCTCCAAGAGAATTCGAATCAGGGCTTCTAGTGCCTGCCACAGTCGCCGGTACATCCGCTCGACGTCCGTCGCGTCCGGCTCTAGGTGGTCGGCGAAGAAGACACCGTCCGACAGCGCAACCGCGAACCCAGTCAGTTCTGTAACGATGCGATCGGCGATGCCCCGCGGTAGATCGAACGGCAACAAGTGAGTGATGGCATCGCGAAACCGCGCGATCGCGGTGTCGCGGACCCGACGCACCATTTCGGCAACCGTCGGATCATCGCTTCGCTCCAGCGACAGCAGATAGAACAGTCGCAGGAAGTCCGGGTGTTGCGACTGCAGGTTCGCCAACGCGGTCAGCTGCCGTTCCGATCTCGCCTCGATGGCCTCGTCGGCTTCGTCCCAGGTCGGTATCGCGGCGAAGAATCGACTCGCGCCGCGCATCATCACCGCGGCGAGCACGCCTTCCTTGGAGCCGAAATGCCAGTAGATGGAGCTGGGTGGCAGCCCGCACGCGTTGCGGATGTCGCTGATTGACGTCGCCGCGTAGCCCTTGGTAGCCATCAGGCGTTCAGTCGCGTCGAGGATTAGCTCGCGCGAGGTCTCGCCTTGCTGCTGTTTCTTGGTCAGGTGAACGCTCACCGGTGCGCCATCCTTTAGATCCGCAATCGTCTATGCGTCTCCGGGCGGTGATATCCTCTGTAAGGATCGTTACAGACCTAACTGTATTGGCGCGAGTTTCCAGACGCAATACCCGGCCCGCGGAAAGCGGACTCCCACATTGGCCTGCGTCGACGCTCCGTTCCGGGGCGACAGGGCCGGGATGGACGCTCAGAGCCGTTATGACCGACGAAGCCGCGGGTAGGGCGGCTACGCCCGCGTTGCCGATTAGCTCATCAAGCTGCTCGAGCTCGTCGAGATTGCCACGCCCCACAGCTCAACGGCGAATTGGGCGTGCATCAGAGCAGTTGTCGTATCTGCTTATGGCCCCCAAATCAGGAGGTCTTCCATTCCGTTGTTCATTGCCACAATGGTCGGCGATGGGCCGGTGACATCGAAGTAGATTTTGCCGCTCGCTTGTGCGCCTTGCGGGATTGTCGCTCCGCTAATGGTGTTTGGACCCGAGGCTTGCCACAGGACCCGATAGTTGACGCCGTCGGCGGTGCGGGCGTTGAACTGCGAGATGGCCGGGGTGACGGGGCCCGAGATCGCATTGACGGTGGCGGTCGCTTCCCAAACGTCGCCGGCCACCGGATAGCCCGGGATAATGTCGGTGCTCGATTTGAGATCACTGACTTTCCAGCCCAGGACAACTTGCCCAACGGAGTCGGTCATCGTTAATTCATTGCCAAGTTTGCCGACGATCGGATAGGCCGCGGACGTAATCGGTGCACTGGCGACAGCAATCGTTGTCATGCTCACGATCGCTGCTGCGGTCTTTATCATCGTGGTGATCGTCATTGCTCCTCCACTACTCGATTTAGTTGATCACATCATTCGAGGGCGCCCGGCGCAATACACACTTTAATCGGCAAATGACCAGCGGTTCCATAAATTCAGCCCTGAAACCCGCGCAATTGCGTTAGCGCAGCGCTAACCAGAAGGTGGCCAACTGACAACAATTCGGTGCCTCATACCCGACCGTCGTAACCTGCATGCCACGATGGTTCGATGACCGCCACACCCGGCCCGTCCGATACCGGATCTGGTGAGGGTTCGCCACTAGCGGGGTATCCGGTCACACCGCCCCCCCTTCCTGGTCCGGTTGCCTTCGACCAGCGGTGGCGTGAGCTGACGTTCGTCCATTGGCCGGTGCGGCCCGAAAGTGTTGAACACTTGTACCCGCCGGGAACCCGCCCCGACGTTTTCGCCGACGGCATGACGTACGTGGCGTTGGTCCCGTTTGTCATGAGCAGCACCAAGATTGGCACGGCGCTGCCGCTGCGGTATTTCGGCAGCTTTCTGGAGACCAACATCCGGCTGTATTCGGTCGACGACGCCGGCCGCCACGGCGTGCTGTTCCGATCGCTGGAAACGGCTCGGCTGGCGGTGGTGCCCGTCACCAGGATTGGCCTCGGCGTCCCATACACGTGGGCCAAGATGCGGATGACGCGGTCCGACGAACAGATCACCTATGACAGCGTCCGACGGTGGCCCCGACGCGGCCTGCGCAGCCTGCTGACGATCACCATCGGCGACGTGGTCCAGCCGACGGCACTGGAAATCTGGCTCACCGCCCGCTGGGGCGCGCACACTCGCAAAGCCGGCCGCACATGGTGGCTGCCCAACGAGCACGGACCGTGGCCGTTGCAGGCCGCGGAGATCGTCGAGCTGCATGACGAACTGCTGGACGCGAGTGGCGTGCAACCCGCGGGCGACCGCTTGCGTCCGTTGTTTTCACCGGGCGTGCGAACCCGTTTCGGCCGCCCCTGCCTCGTTCAGTAGGCCAGCACGTGGAAGTGCCCCTGTTGAACAGAAATCGTCTTAGGGACAGGTATATCCACCGTCGATCACAATGTCGGAACCGGTCATGTAGCTTGACGCCTCGCTAGCCAAGTAGAGGTACAGGCCGGTGAGTTCTTCGGGGCGGCCGATGCGGCCGAGCGGAATCTTGGGCTCCCACAGCGCGTGGTACTCCGCTAGCGGCTCGACCAGCTCGGTGAGGATGTAGCCCGGACTGACACTGTTCACCCGAATGTTGTGCGGAGCCAACTCCACGGCCATGGCCTTGGTCAGGTGAATGACCGCCGCCTTGGAGGTGCAGTAGTGGCTCACTTGTTGCGGAATGTTGATGATGTGCCCCGACATCGACGCGGTGGTAATGATGGCCCCGCCCCGACCCTGCTTGACCATCGCCCTGGCCGCCGCCTGGGCGGTGAGGAATACGCCGGTCACATTGGTGTCTTGGATCCGCTGAAACGCTTCCAACGACATGTCCAGCATAGGGGTGACATCTACGATGCCGGCGTTGCAGACCGCGATATCGATCCCACCCAGCTCGGCGGTCGCCTGGTCGACCATGCTGGTCACCTGGTCTTGCTGGGTCACGTCGCAGCGGATCGGCACGGCCTTACTGCCGGCAGCGGCGATCTCGGCTGCGATCTTCGCCACGGCGTCGAAATGCCTTGCGGCAACGGCTACCTGAGCCCCGGCTTGGACGTAGGCGAGCGCCACCTTCTTGCCGATGCCGGTGGACGCCCCGGTTATCAGGGCCGTCTTGCCATGCAAGTCGAACAAGTCCAAGACGCTCATAGTTCTAGTGTGTCCGGTATGGGCAAGTTCTCCAAAGCCGAGATCGACAAAGCAATCAGGCACTACACAACGGTCGTCGACGGATGTTCCGCCTCGGGCGACTGGCGGCCATTCGCAGACCTATTCACTGAGGATGTGGTCTATACCGAGCACCACTATGGGGTCTTTCGAGGGCGCGAGGAGGTCCGCGACTGGATCGTCGCGGTCATGGCCCCGTTCCCGCACATGCGCTTTCCGTCTGAGTGGATCGCATACGACGAAGACAATGACGCGGTCGTCCTGATGATCAAGAATCTGCTCGACCACCCGACAGACCCCGACGGAGAGCCGTTCTGGTTTGCGAACTGGACTCGGCTCATCTACGCGGGAGGCGGGCTGTTCTCTAGCGAGGAAGACATTTACAACCCCAACCGTGACGCACCGGGCGTTGTCGGCGCCTGGCTGGAGGCCGGCGGCCGGTTCGCTTCGGACAAGTTCTTACAGCCCAAGGCGTAGCAGCTTAGGCAGACGAACCGACTGGCTGTCGCCGGCGGCGACGCGACCGCGCCGCGTTTAGCGCCTGCTCCCAGGCGAGCAACGTCGTGGCCTTGAGGTTCGCCGGCTTGACGCTGTCCTTGGACAGCAGGGCCGTCGCGGCGGCTTTCGTAGTGGCCGACGCCTTTGACATGTGGCCGCAGTCGAACGGTGGCTGGGGATCGTATTCGATCGCGAGCTGGATTGCCTTCGCTCGACTTTCCCCGCCCATCTCGCCGGCGAGCCACAGCGCGAGGTCAAGGCCCGCGGATACACCCGCACTGGTAACGATGTTGTGCTGGCGGACAATCCGTTCGTCGGTGACGGGGATAGCGCCGAATGCCTTCAACGCGGGAATGGTCAGCCAGTGCGACGTCGCCCGCCTGTCCCTGAGCAGGCCGGCCGCCGCCAGAATGACCGAGCCCGAACACACCGAAGTCGTCCAGCTAGCCGACTGATGGGCCTGACGCAACCAGTCGAGCAGCTTCTCGTCGCGTGCGTGCACCGGAGTAGACGGGCCCCCGGGCACGAGAATGACATCGGGAGAAGGTGTTTCGGCCAGCGAGTGCGTAGCGCCGAGCACCAACACGCCCGAGTCGGCGGTGATCGGCCCGGCTTCGTGCCACACAAACCGCACCTCGGCGTGCGGCAGCTGTCGCAGCACCTCATACGGACCGATCATGTCCAGGGCGGTCAAGCCCGGGTAGGCCACTAACGCGAACTGCGTCATGGGTGTCTCCTTACCGGTTAGGCGAACGCTTTGCGGTACTGGTCGGGCGGGATGCCGATGCGACGAATGAAGTTGCGCCGCATGGTTTCCGCCGTGCCGAAGCCGCAACGGGCGGCGATGGCCACCACGGTGTCGTCGGTCTCCTCCAACTGCCGGCGCGCGGCTTCGGTGCGAATACGTTCGACGTATTGGCCGGGCGCCTCACCGATTTCGTCGGTGAACACTCGGGTGAAGTGGCGTGGACTCATCGCCACCCGTTGGGCCAGATCGTCAATGCTGTGCGAGCCGCCCGGTTCGGCCTCGATGGCTTCCTGCACCTGGCGGATCGAGGTCCGCTTGGCTCGCGGCATCCATACCGGGGCCGCGAACTGAGTCTGCCCACCCGGGCGGCGCAAGTAGAGAACGAGCCAGCGGGCGACCGTTTGGGCGACGTCCGTGCCGTGGTCATCCTCGACCAGTGACAGCGCGAGGTCGATGCCCGCGGTGACGCCCGCGGCGGTCCAAACCGTCTCCGAGCTCCGGATGAAGATCGGGTCGGCGTCGACCGCGACGGTGGGGAACTCGCGGGCCAGCCGCGCGGCAAAGGCCCAGTGCGTGGTGGCACGCCGGCCGTCCAGCAGCCCCGCTTCGGCCGCCAGGAATGCGCCCGTGCAGACAGAGACGACGCGGCGGGCGGTGCCGGAGGCGACCCTGATCCACTCCATGAGCTGTCGGTTGGTTCGCGCGGCATCGACACCTCCACCGCCGGGCACCACGACCGTGTCAACCGGCTCGCTCGGGCGTGGCAGCGGCGCCGAGACAAATGCCAGGCCGGTCGCGGTGGTGATGGGCTGGCCGTCGATTGAGCCGACAACCACGTCGTATCCGCCGCCGGTCAACAGCGATGCGGCGGTGAATACCTCGTAGGGCCCTACCACGTCGAGGGCCTGCACAATCGGGTAGCCGACGATTACCACCTTGCGAGCCATGGACCCAGTGTTGGCCATGCGGCCGTATGTCGTCTACGACACGCACCCCACAAATTAGGACATACGCTTGCCAGGGCAGCCCGATCGAACGCGGTACTGCCGGTCTTGGCAGACTGTGCCCATGGCACAGATAACCCTGCGTGGAAATGCGATCAACACCGTCGGCGAGTTACCCGCCGTCGGATCCTCGGCCCCTACCTTCAACCTGACCGGCGCCGATCTCGGGACGGTCAGTAACGACCAGTTCCGCGGCAAGCCGGTGTTGCTGAACATCTTTCCGTCTGTGGACACACCGGTATGCGCTACCAGCGTGCGGACCTTCAACGAGCGTGCCGCCGCAAGCGGTGTTTCGGTGCTGTGCGTCTCGAAGGACCTGCCGTTCGCGCAGAAGCGATTCTGCGGCACCGAGGGTATCGAGAACGTAGCGACCGCATCGGCATTCCGCGACAACTTCGGCGAGGACTACGGCGTCACCATCGCCGACGGTCCGATGGCCGGCCTGCTCGCCCGGGCCGTCGTGGTGATAGGCGCCGACGGCAACGTCGCCTACACCGAATTAGTGCCAGAGATCGCGCAAGAACCCAATTACGATGCCGCGCTTGCGGTATTGGGCGGATAGCTGCGTTAGGGTTCCGGTGAAAGCGTAACCGGCAACCCGACCACCGCGCCCGACGCGCGCGGGCCGTATTCGCCCCCCTGTGCGTTAACCGGGCAGCCGGCCAACGTCGCCGCGGCCATGGCGGCCAATATTGCGCCCAGTAGCGCCCGAACGGCCAGCTTCCTACGGTTGGCATTCATCGATTGATCCTTTCATCGCTCGGTCACTATTGCGCGCAATGCCGAAATATTATCGCCACGACAGTTTCGCGCCAATAGCTGTTGAGAAATAATTTGGCGACGTCCGCAGCCAATTTAGGAATGTCGTCGAGTGCACCATAACCGGCTGGCATACAACATGTTTGGTGGATTGACAGATATGGTGTCGCGTAATTGTAAAATGGTTCGACACATGGACGTCAATTACTTTTACAAACGCCGTTCGATGACGCCGATGACAAATATTGCGGATGGGCCACCGGTCGTTTACAGGCCCACCCGGTCGGCGAGCAGTGCCCGGTGGTAGGCGCTACTACCAAAGAGCGCCTCGGTGGTCTTGGCCCTGCGAAAGTACAGGTGCAGGTTGTGCTCCCAGGTGAAGGCGATACCGCCATGGACCTGGATTGCCGAGCCGGCACACAACACGTAGGTGTCGGCGGCCTGCGCCTTCACCAAGGGTGCTGCGACGTGAAGCTCGTGCCCGTCGATGGCGCTCATCGCGGCGAACATCACCGCCGAGCGGGTCGCATCGATTTCGATCATCATGTCGGCGCACGTGTGCTTGACCGTCTGGAAAGAACCGATCGGCCGATCGAATTGCCGTCGGCTCCGGGCATATTCGACCGCCAAGTCAAGACATGCCTCGGCGCCACCGAGCATCTCGGCCGCCAGCAGCACGCGTGCCACGTCCAGCAACCGCTCGAGGTCGTCGGGTGAGCCGGCGGCCAAGGGTTCTGCGGGCACGTGCGCCAACCGCAGCTTGGCGACAGGGCGGGTTGTGTCGAAGGAGGGTAGCGGGATCACGGTGACCCCAGGAGCGTCGGCCGCCACGACGTGCAGAACCACCACACCATCCGCCTCCGCCGGGACCACAAACAGGTCCCCGACGTGGCCGTGCAGCACCGGGGAGCACTCGCCGGTGAGGACGGTATGACCGCCAACGCGGCTGGCCCGCACAGTGGCGGCGGACGGGTCAGCGACGCGGGGACCGGCCACGGCGAACGCTCCGATCTGTTCGCCGCGGAGCAAGCCGGCGAGCAGGCCTTTACGCTGCTCTTCGTCGCCCATGCGAAGGATCGCCTCGATCGCAAACGTCGTGGCCGCGAACGGCACCGGCGTTAGCGCACGGCCGAGTTCGCCGAACGCGATTGCGGTCTCGACGACAGTGGCGCCCACTCCGCCGTACTCCGCAGGTGTGTGCAGCGCGGGCAGCTCCATCTCGGTGCACAGCCGGTGCCAAAGCCTGACGTCGTGGCCGGCATGGCCATCGGCGCCCTGGTCGCGAAGCAGGCCACGCAGCGACGCACGGAAAGCGTCTTGTTCGGCGCTATAGCGAAAATCCATGTCAGCGCACCGCTTCCGGACGGGGTTCCTTGGCCAGGCCGAGCAGCTGCTCGCCGATCACGTTGCGCTGGATTTGCGAACTGCCGGCATAGATCGTTGCGGCACGGGCGTAAAGCAGCTCATCCATCCAGCACGCGGGGGAGTTTGGGGTACCCGCCTCTGGCATCACGCGGGCTCCGCCGTTCCCTGGACCCGTCGGAGCGAGCGCATCCAGGCCGAGGACTTCGACGGCGAGGTCGGTATAGCGGCGGAAGTATTCGCTCCAGATGACCTTGGTAATCGCGGCCTCGGCGCCGGGTGGTCGACCGTTCACCGAAAGGGTGAGGTCGCGGTAGCCGCGATACCGCATGATCTGAACACGGGAAAAGCACCACGCCAAGCCATCTCGGATACGCGGGTCGGTGTCCATTCGGCGTTCCCGGGCGAGTTCGCACAACCGCTGCAGGCCGCGGCCGAACTCGATAGCCGCCGTGGTGACCTGCGATCCGCGTTCGAAACCCAACAGGGTCATCGCGGTCGGCCATCCGTTGCCAACCCCTCCCACCACGTTGCCGGACGCAGTGCGCGCGTCGGTGAAAAAGACCTCGCTGAAGGAGGAATGTCCTGCGGCATTGACGATTGGTCGCACCACAACGCCGGGCTGGTCCATGGGCACCAGCAAGAAGGACAGGCCCTTGTGTTTGGCAACGCTTGGGTCCGTCCGGGCCAACAGGAAGATCCAGTTGGCAGCGGACCCGGCCGATGTCCAGATCTTCTGTCCGTTGATCACCCACTCGTCATCGTCGAGCAGGGCACGGGTTCGCACGGCCGCCAGGTCCGAGCCGGCCTCGGGCTCCGAAAATCCTTGGCACCAGCGGTCTTCGCCGGTGAGGATGCGCGGCAGGAAGCGCTCCTTCTGCTCGGCGGACCCCAGGGCGATCAGGGTGTTGCCCAAGAGGTCGATCCCCAGCAGATCGTTTTCCGCCCGCTCAGGTGCACCAGCGCGCGAAAACTCCTCGGCGAGCACCAGCTGTTCGATCGCCGAAAGGCCACCACCGCCGTACTCCTTCGGCCAAGACACCGCGACCAGGCCGCAGGCGGATAGGGAGCGCCGCCACTGCCGCGCGAACGCTACTCGCTCGTCGGGCGGCAGAGCCCCGAGTCCGGACCAGCCGGCCGGTAGGTGTTCGGCCAAGAACGCGCGGATCCGGTCGCGGAACGCTTCCGCCTCTGTCGGGTAGCTGACATCCACTCTGGGCGCCCCGGCGTCAGGGTCGCTGTTTGGCCGCCGGCAGGATTTCCGGCGTGGCGCGCCAGTCGTCGAGGCCGTGCTCGACCGTTCCGTACGACAGCTTTCCACCGGTGACTTCGGCCCAGTGCGCATGATTGAGCTGATGTATCTTGAAGCAACCGTCAAGTGCTGTCGAGAAACCCTGTGCATCTACGGTTTGATTCACCGATTCCTTTATCAGCAGTGCCGCCATTGTTGGCACCTTGGCGATTCGACGAGCGAACTCGATTGTGTTGTGCGCTAATTCGTCGGCCGGGAACACCTTGCTCACCATCCCGAGTGCGTGCGCCTGCTCGGCGTCGATCGAGTCGCCGGTAAGCAACAACTCCTTTGCCTTGCGCGCACCGAACTCCCACGGATGGCCGAAGTACTCGACCCCACACATACCAAGCCGGGTACCGACCACATCGGCGAACACGGTGTCCTCGCTCGCGACGATCAGATCGCAGCACCACGCGAGCATCAGGCCCGCGGACAGCACCGTGCCGTGCACCTGGGCGATCGTGATCTTGCGCAGATTGCGCCACCTCTTCGTGTTTTCGAAGTAGTAATGCCACTCCTGACGGTTGCGCGACTCCACCCCACCCAAGGTTCCGCCGTTGCATCGGTACGTCGGATGCTGGTCGGGCCCCGCTGCGCGCTCACGGACGTCGTCGGCGGAGCCGAGGTCGTGGCCCGCGGAGAAGACAGGGCCCGCGCCTCGCAGGATCACCACGCGGACCATGTCGTCGGCTTCGGCGAGTTCGAAGGCGAGGCCCAACTCCACGAGCAGTCCGCGCGTCTGCGCGTTGCGTTGTTTCGGACGGTTCAGCGTGATGGCCGCGATCCGGCCGTCATCAATCGCTTCGTATCCGATGTATTCGAAGTCTGGAACACGCTGCGGCCGCTCCCCATCCGACCGGCGATCGACCGGACTGACCCCGGTGACGCTCATGGCGGCTCCTTACTGCGCAGTGCGCGCTGAACGGGTGACGACTGCGAGGTTACGCGGCCGTCCGCCAGGATGTCCATAGCTAGTACGCCATTGTCAGTTAACTAACGAGATAAAATACCTAAAAAACTGGCTCTTGTGCCGAGTAAAGTATCTTGATAGTACTGTTGTATATCCTACAGAAGCTCGCCGCGTGTCGACCAAGAGAAGGGTTGAACATGGAGATCGGAATATTCCTCATGCCGGCCCACCCACCGGAGCGCTCCCTCTACGACGCCACCCAGTGGGACCTCGACATCATCGAGCTCGCCGATCGACTCGGCTATGTCGAAGCCTGGGTCGGTGAACACTTCACCGTCCCGTGGGAACCCATCTGTGCCCCGGATCTGCTGCTGGCGCAGGCGCTGACGCGTACCAACCGCATCAAGCTCGCACCCGGCGCGCATCTGCTCCCGTATCACCACCCGATCGAATTGGCTCACCGGGTTGCCTATTTCGATCACCTCGCCCAGGGCCGATTCATGCTCGGCGTCGGCGCTAGCGGTATCCCGGGCGACTGGGCGCTCTACGACGTGGACGGAAAGAACGGCGAGCATCGCGAGATGACCCGCGAAGCTCTCGAAATCATGTTGCGCATCTGGACCGAAGACGAACCCTGGGAACATCGCGGAAAGTACTGGAACGCCAACGGAATAGCGCCGATGTTCGAGGGCTTGATGAAGCGCCACATCAAGCCGTTCCAGAAGCCGCACCCGCCGATCGGCGTCACCGGGTTCAGCGCCGGCTCGGAAACGCTGAAGCTGGCCGGCGAGCGCGGTTATCTGCCAATGAGTTTGGACCTCAACACCGAATACGTGGCCACGCACTGGGATGCGGTGCTGGAAGGCGCGGAGCGCAGCGGCCGTACTCCGGACCGCCGCGACTGGCGGCTGGTGCGTGAGGTCTTGGTGGCGGAGACCGACGAGCAGGCATTTCGGTATGCCGTCGACGGCACCATGGGGCGCGCCATGCGTGAGTATGTGTTGCCGACGTTCCGGATGTTCGGCATGACGAAGTTCTACAAGCACAACCCTTCGGTGCCCGACGACGATGTGACTCCGGAATATCTCGCCGAGAACACCTTCGTGGTCGGCTCGGTGGAGACCGTGGTCGAAAAGCTCGAGGCGACCTATGACCAGGTCGGCGGATTCGGCCATCTGCTGGTTCTGGGATTCGACTACATCGACAACCCCGGGCCATGGAAGGAGTCGTTGCGGCTACTCGCCGACGAGGTCATGCCCAGACTCAACGCCCGCATTGCAAACAAGCCCGTCCCCCTGGTCGTCTAGCTATGGCGAATCGTCAGGTCACGGTCGGCTATTCCGACGGAACGCACAAGACGATGCCGGTGCGGCCGGACCAGACGTTGCTCGATGCCGCCGAGGAACACGGTGTCGCCATCGTCAATGAATGCCAGAGCGGAATCTGTGGAACCTGCGTGGCCACCTGCACCGCCGGCCGCTATGAGATGGGACGCACCGAGGGGCTGTCCGATGTCGAGCGCGACGCACGAAAGATCCTCACCTGCCAGACATTCCCGGAATCTGATTGTCAAATCGAACTGCAGTATCCCGCCGACGACAATGCGGCGCTGCTGATCGCCGGCGACGGCGTGGTGACCGGGGTCGACTTGGTATCACCCAGCACCGCCGTGCTGCGTGTCGACGTCTCAGCCATGGCGCAAGCCGTGAAATACCAGGCCGGTCAGTTCGCTCAGTTGCAGGTGCCCGGCACCACCGCGTGGCGTAACTATTCCTATGCGCATCCGGCTGACAACCACGGTGAGCTGGAGTTCATCATCCGGCTGCTGCCGGACGGCGCGATGTCGAACTATCTTCGGGACCGCGCCAGACCAGGCGACCGTATTGCTTTGCGCTGCAGCAAAGGCAACTTCTACCTACGTCCCATCGTGCGGCCGGTGATCCTGATAGCAGGCGGTACCGGTCTGTCGGCAATCTTGGCGATGGCCCAGAGTCTGCACGCTGACATCGCGCAACCGGTGTACCTGCTCTACGGGGTGACCGCTGCCGAAGACCTGTGCAAACTCGACGTTCTCCAAGCGCTGCGGCGCCGCATTCCCGGCTTGGAGTTGCATGTCATCGTCGGGCGTCCGGACGCCGACTGGGACGGACGGACCGGGCTGGTCACCGATCTACTGGAGGAGCGGATGTTGGCCGGCGGCGACGCCGACGTCTATCTCTGCGGCCCGGCGGCAATGGTCGAGGCCACCCGAAGCTGGCTGGAAAACAACGGTTTCCATCGGGTGGGACTGTATTTCGAGAAATTCGTTCCCACCGGGGCGACGCGCCGCCGTAACCCGGCACGCCTCGACCACTCAGCGCTGGACATCGCCGAGCTATGCCGCCGCGGCCGTGGCACCGCGGTGGTCATCGGCGGCAGCATCGCGGGCATCGCCGCGGCCAAGGTGTGCAGCGAGACCTTCGAACGCGTCATCGTGCTCGAGAAGGACGATCCGCACCGGCGCCGCGAAGGTAGGCCGGGCGCGGCGCAGGGTTGGCACCTGCACCATCTGCTCACCGCCGGACAGATCGAACTGGAGCGATTCTTCCCCGGCATCGTCGACGACATGGTGCGCGAGGGCGCGTTCAAGGTCGATATGGCCGCCCAGTACCGGATTCGGCTCGGCGGCACCTGGAAGAAGCCCGGGACAAGCGACATCGAAATCGTCTGCGCCGGGCGTCCGCTGTTGGAATGGTGCGTGCGGCGCCGGCTGGACGACGAACCGCGGATCGACTTCCGCTACGAATCGGAGGTCACCGACCTGGTACTCGATCGCAGTGCCAACGCCGTCATCGGCGTTGCCGTGCAGGGCGATGGCGCTGAACCAGAAGTGATTCCCGCCGAGTTCGTGGTGGACGCCTCGGGCAAGAACACCCGAGTGCCGGAATTCTTGGAGCGCATCGGCATTGGAGCTCCCGAGGTCGAGCAGGACATCATCAACTGCTTCTACTCGACTATGCTGCACCGAGTTCCGCCGGAGCGCCAATGGCAGGACAAGGTGATGGTGATCTGCTATGCGTACCGTCCCTTCGAGGACACCTACGCCGCGCAGTACTACACCGACAGCTCACGCACCCTCCTGTCCACCTCGCTGGTGGCGTACAACTGCTACTCACCGCCACGCACCGCGAGGGAGTTTCGCGAGTTCGCCAATCTCATGCCGTCCCCGGTCATCGGAGAGAACATCGACGGGCTGGAACCGGCCTCACCGATCTACAACTTCCGCTACCCGAACATGCTGCGCCTGCACTACGAAAAGAAACGCAACCTACCCCGCGGGCTGCTGGCCGTTGGCGATGCCTACACCAGCGCCGACCCGGTATCCGGTCTCGGTATGAGCTTGGCGCTCAAGGACGTTCGCGAGATGCAGGTGCTGCTGGCCAAATACGGTGCGGGACACCGGGATCTGCCGCGCCGATACTATCGCTCCATAGCGAAGATGGCCGATACCGCATGGTTCGTGATCCGCGAACAGAACCTGCGCTTCGACTGGATGAAAGATGTGGACAAGAAGCGCCCGTTCTACTTCCGCGTACTCACCTGGTACATGGACCGCCTGGTGGAATTGGTCCACGACGATCTCGACGCCTACCGCGAGTTCCTGGCCGTCGTCCATCTCGTCAAGCCACCCTTAGCGCTGATGAAGCCCGGCATCGCCAGCCGGGTACTCGGCAAGTGGGCGCGGACAAGGTTGTCGGGGGAGAAGACGCTGATCGAGCGTAACTACGAAAATCGTGCGGTACCAGCCACTCCCGTGGATCAACTCGTAGGCGCTTAAGAGAGAGAGACTAAGATGTCGCAGGTCCATAAGTTCCTGAACTGCCGGGGTACCCGCATCCATGCCGTCGAGGACGGCGCGGGCCCGTTAGTGGTGCTGCTGCACGGGTTTCCGGAGTCGTGGTACTCGTGGCGTCACCAGATTCCCGCGCTCGCCGCGGCCGGCTACCGGGTGGTAGCTATCGATCAGCGCGGCTACGGGCGCTCGTCGAAGTACCGCGTCCAAACCGCATACCGCATCAAGGAATTGGTCGGCGACGTCGTCGGCGTTCTCGACGCCTACGGTGCGGAACGGGCGTTCGTGGTCGGCCATGACTGGGGGGCGCCGGTCGCCTGGACCTTTGCCTGGCTGCATCCGGAACGGTGCGCCGGGGTGGTCGGGATCAGCGTTCCGTTCGCCGGTCGCGGTGTAATCGGCTTGCCGGGCAGTCCGTTTGGCGAACATCGCCCCAACGACTATCACGTGGTACTCGCGGGCGACGGCCGAGTCTGGTACCAGGACTACTTCTCCGCGCAAGACGGCATCATCGCCGAGATCGAAGAGGACGTGCGCGGCTGGCTGCTCGGGCTGACGTACACGGTTTCCGGTGAGGGGATGATCGCGGCCACTAAAGCCGCCGTCGACGCGGGCGTTGACCTGGCAGCGATGGACCCGATCGACGTGATCCGCGCCGGCCCGCTGTGCATGGCCGAAGGTGCACGGCTCAAGGATGCGTTCAGCTATCCCGGGACGATGCCGGCTTGGTTCACCGACGCCGACTTGGATTTCTACACTGGCGAATTCGAACGTTCCGGTTTTGGCGGACCGCTCAGCTTCTACCACAACATTGACAACGACTGGCACGACCTGGCCGATCAGGAAGGCCGGCCGCTCACGCCGCCCGCGATGTTCATCGGTGGCCAGTACGACGTCGGAACGGCTTGGGGCGCCGAGGCACTCGACCGCGCACCCGAGGTGATGTCGAACTACCGGGGCACCCACATGGTCGCGGACGTCGGGCACTGGATTCAGCAGGAAGCGCCCGAGGAGACTAACCGGCTGTTGCTCGATTTCCTTGGCGGGCCGCACTGATGGTCGTGGATTTGCGGCGGGCCTTTGGTTGCTTCCCGTCCGGCGTGGTTGCCGTTTGCGCGATTGCTGACGATGCGCCGCTGGGCATGGCGGCCAGTTCGTTCACGTCGGTATCGGTTGCGCCGCCGCTGGTGTCGATCTGTGTCCAGAACTGCTCGACGACGTGGCCGCGGTTGCGCGATCGTCCGCGCCTGGGCGTGAGTGTGCTCGCCGAAGGACATGACGACGCCTGTATCAGCCTGTCGCGCAAGGTAGGTGACCGGTTCGCCGGGGTGGCTTGGCGCTCGCTGCCGGGCGGCGGCGTGGTGGTTCACGGAGCCAGCGCGTGGTTGGATTGCCGCCTGCACGCCGAGATTCCGGCCGGCGATCACCTCATCGCGCTGCTCGAGATCTGTGGACTGGAAGCCGATCCGGACATCCCGCCGCTGGTGCTCCACGGGAGTCGATTTCGCCGGCTGGAGATGATCGCATGAAAACCACCGACGTGCGGGTGTGCCGAGCGATCACCGCGGTTGCGGCGGGGCATCCGGTCGTCTTGACCAACGGCGCCGACGGCGATGGTCACCTCGTCTTCGCGGCCGATGCCGCGACCCCACGGCTGCTGGCGTTTACGATTCGCCATACCGCGGGCTACGTCCGAATCGCGTTGCCGGGCACCGAGTGCGAACGGCTGAACCTCCCGCCCATGTGCCACCGCGACACCGGCCCTCGGGTGTCGGTCGACGTTCGCGGAACGGGCACCGGAATCTCGGCGAGCGATCGCGCCCGGACCATTGCGGCCCTGGCGTCGGCCGAATCTGAGCCGTCTGATTTCCGTCGCCCCGGTCACGTGGTCCCGCTGCAGGCGAACGCGGCCGGCGTGCTGGTACGGCCGGGAGCCGCCGAGGCAGCGGTCGACCTGGCCTGCCTCGCCGGGCGTCGGCGCGCCGGGGCGCTCTGCGAAATCGTGTCGCGCCGCAATCCTGCGCTAATCGCCCGCGGCGCCGAGTTGCTCGAATTCGCGGTGGAACACGCACTGGCCGTGGTCTCGATCAACGAACTCGTGGCCTATCGGCGCCGCACCGAGCCCCAAGTGGTCCGGTTGGCGGAGACGCTGGTGCCGACGTGGGCCGGCAGGTCCCGGGTCATCGGCTTTCGTGACACACATGACGGCGGCGAGCATTTGGTCGTCATCATGGGCAACCCGGACGCCGGCGTACCCGTACCGCTCCATCTCCACGTCGAATGCCTGACCGGCGACGTGTTCGGCTCCACGGCGTGCCGGTGCGGCGGGGAACTCAACGGCGCCTTGGCCCGAATGTCGGCGCACGGCTGCGGGGTTGTCGTGTACCTGCGTCCGCCCGGATCGCCGCGTGCGTGTGGTCTCCTTGGCCACGGCGGGGGAGATGCCATGCCGGAGACCGTGGCCTGGATCCTGCGCGATCTCGGGGTGTTTGCGCTCAAGCTTTCCGACGACATGCCAGGATTTGGTCTAGTTATGTTCGGGACCATCCGCGAGCACGGGATAGGGGCTGAAGCGTTGGCGGCTGCGGGTTGAGCCATCCAGACCTGGCCGGTAAGGCCGCGATCGTGACCGGGGCCGGAGCCGGAATCGGGCTCGCGGTCGCGGAGCGACTCGGCGCCGAAGGCTGCAATGTGTTGTGTGCGGACATCGACGGTGCCGCGGCGGACGCCACCGCACTGAAAGTCGGCTCCGGCGCAATCGGTCATCGGGTTGATGTCAGCGACGAGGAACAGGTCATCGGCATGGTCGAGGCCTGCGTCAGCGCATTCGGCGGGGTGGACAAGCTCGTCGCCAATGCCGGTGTGGTTCATATGGCTTCGCTCCTCGAGACCACTGTCGAGGACTTCGATCGGGTCATCGCGGTCAACCTGCGCGGCGCCTGGCTGTGTACCAAGCATGCGGCCCCGAGGATGATCGAGCGGGGCGGGGGAGCCATCGTCAACATGTCTTCGCTGGCGGGCCATATCGGGGTGGGCGGCACTGCGGCATACGGCATGTCGAAGGCCGGGATCAGTCACCTCAGCCGCGTCACCGCAGCAGAGCTGCGCTCCTCCAATATTCGCGCCAACGCTTTGCTGCCCGCGTTCGTCGACACCCCGATGCAACAGACCGCCATCGCGATGTTCGACGAGGCATCGGGCCAGGGCGGGGCGCACGCGATGATCGACCGCCTGCAGGGCCGCATGGCCACACCGGAGGAGATGGCCAGCATCGTGGCATTCCTGCTGTCTGACGACGCGTCGATGATCACCGGAACCACTCAGATTGCCGACGGCGGAACCATCGCCGCGCTGTGGTGATCCGTTAGTTGGTGGCCAAGTAATCGGCGAGCCCGCTGGCGCGGGGAAGCAGCGACCGCGCCGAAGGGCCGGCGGACCACATGCGCCACTCGCTGTTGTCGATCAGGTCGAGTCCCTTCATGACCGCGGCGCACTGGCCGGCCGCGGTCCGCACGTCATCCTGGGTTACCGGCTGCCCGTCACGCTGCCAGCCGCGCCCCAGCAGCAGGTGCACTCGCGTAGCGAGATGCGCAAGGGGAAGGGGACCATACGCGACCAGCACCGCGGTTGTCAGTTCCGTGATTTCGGTGGTAAAGGCGTTGGGCTCGAAGGCCGTACGGAGCCGGCGCACCACCGCAAGGTCATCGCTGGCGGCGCGGGTAGGGGAGAGCACGCCGTGGCGCAGCCGCAACAACCCGACGCGGCGCAGCAAGTCGTGCAGCATCACCAGGGGCCACAGGTCATCTTCGGTGGCGGCGGGACGACCGAGCGGATGCCAGTGTGGGCGGTGTTGTTGCATGCTGCGCACCGCCGTCCGTGGCAACCGCCCGCCCGGAGTGAGTTTGATCCCGTCGGCGACGAGGTCGAATAGCAACCGCACGCTCTCGGGCACCTCACCGACTACCCAACGCAGACGTTGGTCGGTCGCGGCGCGGTCAAACGGCCGCAATCGGTTGCCGGTCCAGCCACGCATCTGGTCGTGGTCGGGGTGAGTTGGGTCGGCGAGCGTGTCGAGCAGCTCGGCGTACCCGCCAGGCCCCCCGCAGTCCTCGGGTGGGCAAGCACCGTAGCCGTCCACGCAGCCCGGCACCGAAACGCCCGGCCCGAGCACTTCGACGTCGTGGGTCCAGCCGTCGCCGAAGTCGTAGAGATACTCGAACCTGGCGCCGAGGTCGGCCAGCCGCGCACCGGTCTCATCGCGCTGGTCTTGCGGCCAGACCTCCTCCCCAGGGAGCTCGATGCCGTAGGTCGCTTCCGGCGTGACGAATTGGTGCAGATGGGAGTTGGTCCACCCGATCGCGGCCTGCAGTAGATCGTGCAGCTCGGGCAGCGTTGCCGACGCGGGCACATCGATCACCCGGGCAAGCGCGGGCTTGACGTAGCGCAACGTCACCTGCAACCGGGTCGTCTTCACGACGCAAGTTCCGTGTCGATGAATGACGCTGCGGCACAACACTTCTTGCACTTGCACCCTGAATCACACCAGCACTGCTGATTGCGGCCCGGCGGCCAGGCGATCACATCGTGGTCGCCCCGCGCTGTCAGGTGCGCGGCATACTCGGCACGGGCGTCTGACGAATCGGGCTCTTGCCCCTGTTCGGCGCACCAGGCAGTGAAGGGTGCCACGCGGATCGCTGCGACCGCCAGTCCTAGGAAGCCTGCCTCGGCCAATTCGACCAGCTTTTGCTGCATCCTCCAGCAGTACAGCGGGTGCGCCACCGGCCCGTCCGGGCCGGTCACCAGGTCGCTTCCGGCGAAGTCTGGCCACAGTTCGAGTGCCCGCTCGTAGTCACCGGCGGGCAACCACGCCACCGACACCGCGGTAACCGGTTCGGCGGAGTCCGCCGCGGGTTCCTCATCCGCGGGGGTCATGTCAGCTGGGTCCGTTCTTGCTCATGTTCCAGCATCCTGCCGCATCGCCACCGCACACAGCATATGGTGCCCGGAGTCGCGATGGCGCAGTCACTTTCTCTGTGAGCGAAATCTTTTGTATCACTGATCATTCCGCGACTATGACGGCCCGTCCTTGTCAGTGGTGCTTCGTAGAATTTGAGGCATGACTTCGGACACGCGCGAGGAGATCTCCGCGGCGTTTGATGCCTACCACGCCTCATTGTCCAGGGTGCTGGATCTGCAATGCGATGCGTTAACCACCCCGGAATTGCTGGGCTGTTTGGAGCGACTCGAGGTCGAGCGGCGCCGGCAGTGCGCCGCCGAGCACGCCTTGATCAATCAACTCGGTGCGCAAGCCTGCGCGGAAGAGCTCGGCGGGACACTGCGCACGGCGTTGGCCGACCGGCTACACATCACTCCCACCGAGGCCAGCCGCCGCATCGCCGAAGCTGAAGACCTCGGTGAGCGCCGCGCCCTGACCGGTGAACCGCTGCCACCGCAGTTGACAGCGACCGCGGCCGCTCAACGTGAGGGCAAGATCGGCAGAGAACACATCAGGGAGATCCGCGCCTTCTTCAAGGAGTTGCCCGCCGCGGTGGATCTGGGTATCCGCGAGGCCGCCGAAGCCCAGCTGGCTAAGCTGGCCACCAGTCGTCGTCCCGATGACCTGCGGGGACTGGCCACGCAGCTGATGGATTGGCTCAACCCCGACGGCAACTTTTCCGACGAGGAGCGTGCCCGCAAGCGCGGCATCACGGTGGGTAAGCAGGAATTTGACGGGATGTCGCGCATCAGCGGTCTGGTAACCCCGGAGTTGCGGGCCACCATCGAGGCGGTGTTGGCCAAACTGGCGGCGCCGGGGGCATGCAACCCCGATGACGAGACCCCGGTCGTGGATGACACACCGGACGCGGACGCGGTCAGCCGCGACACCCGCAGCCAGGCGCAACGAAATCATGATGCTTTCTTGGCCGGGCTGCGGGGGCTGTTGGCCTCCGGTGAGCTGGGGCAGCACAAGGGGTTGCCGGTGTCGATCGTGGCGACCACCACGCTTAAGGAGCTGGAAGCCGCCGCCGGCACGGCGGTGACCGGGGGTGGTTCGCGGGTTCCGATGTCGGACCTTATCCGGATGGCAAGCAACGCGCACCACTACCTCGCATTGTTTGACGGCGGCAAGCCGTTGGCGTTGTACCACAACAAGCGGTTAGCTTCTCCTGCGCAGCGAATCATGTTGTACGCGAAGGACCGTGGCTGCTCGAAGCCGGATTGCGACGCCCCAGCCTACCACAGTGAGGTCCACCATGTAACGCCGTGGACGACCACCCACCGTACCGACATCAACGACCTCACGCTGGCCTGCGGCCCCGACAATCGCCTTGTCGAAAACGGTTGGAAAACCCGCACTAACAGCCACGGCGAGGTCGAGTGGCTACCGCCCGCCCATCTAGACCACGGTCAACCGCGAATAAATCGATACCACCACCCCGAGAAAATTCTGTGCGAACGGGACGACGACGAACCGCATTGACACCGAACAACAAAGGCATTGCCGGTCGCGTCGCTGAATTACTGAAGCAGACGCGGACCGGCCGGTCCGTGACGGAGCATAGCGCATGAGATGCCATGTGCGAGAGACGTATTCGATGAAGTCGATCGCCGCGGCGACGAACTTTGGTGAGGCCTGTGCGACTTTCTATGTCACTAGGGGGCATTACTACCCGTCGCCGAACATGGCTCCCTGCTCACCGACAGGAATAAGGTCGAGCAATCCGTAATGCTTGGAGCCCGAGGCGGCCGTTCTGGGCTCGCCACCGAGTCGTTGATACGCGTGCGCGCATGTTAGGAGTTTCGTCGCGCGCTCACGGGTGAGCACGGACCTAATTTCTTCGCTATTGGTCTCCAGACGGCCGCGGTGCTACTAGCGCCCGACCGCCGACGAGGTGTTATCCAAAGCGCGACAGGCCCACAAGCGATTACAAGCGGGGCTGGATCATGTTGCGGCCGACGGGGAAACGCTGCGCTGCTCACTTAGGACAATATTTTGCGTTGGTCGCGCATCACCTGGTTCATGAACTGAAAGCAGTCGACACTGTTTCCATGACAAGAGCAACGGGCGCTGTTGAAGACACAGCACGCCGCCGACGGCCGTCGCGTCCTCGCCGTGCTCGGTCTGGTGGAGCGCGCCGCCCGCGGCCGAACATCGTAAATCAAGCATATTCGTCAACAGATATCATCAATGTCGGCGCCGGACTATTCAAATCATCGATGTACTGGTGGCCCGGTGCTTCGCCATCGATCAATGGCGATAGCTTATCGAGGATTTCCACCAACTTCGTGTCGTCGAAGCACCATACTACGGTTTGCGATCCCAGTTCCATATCCGCAGTTCCGCTTTCTCGCACTATCCGTTGCTGTACACCATCTACGTCGAAAGTTGCCCGACCACTCTCATGGGCCGATCGCACGGCGGACTGGAAAATGCGGAGCCCATCCCGGTCTGCAGCTACCAGAACTACGTCACCGAAATAGTTATCCGGCTTGACACGGAAAACGGTCATTCTGATCCAATCACGTGTGAGTCGGAAGGTCCCCGATGGGAATATTCTGCCACCTAGAGGTCGGCGAATCGTGGGGGTTGTAATCCCAATGCGGATAGCGGTAGTTGTCTCCTGGAAAATATCGCCACCAGCCGCCGTTTTCGTCCCAAAGACTTTCGCCGCCGCGAGCCTGTTGGCTAGGACGACTGGGCGGTCCAACCGTTAGGTTGCCTTCCGCGGGCAGGCTAACGCCGGGCGGAGGTAAGCCTTCGTTGGGTTGTGGTCCAGCGGGGTCGGGAGCAGGAGGGGGTTCACCTTCGACCGGCACGCCCAATTCGCCTAACCGGGCTCTGATCGCGGCTTGTCTATCAAGGAGACCCATCCGCCGCGACAACCTCAATCCGATATCAATTGAGCGATATCGTTGTCTGCATGGAGCAGATCGTGATCCGCAATCTTCCCGAGGGGACCAAGGCGGCGCTGCGGGTCCGTGCTGCACGTCATCATCACTCCGTCGAAGCGGAAGCCCGCGCGATCCTCACCGCGGGATTGTTGGGTGAAGATGTCCCCATGTCGGTACTGCTGGCCGCCGACAGTGGCCATGACATCGACTTCGAGCCCGAACGTCTCGGCCTGAGCGCCCGCACCCCGCAACTGTGACCTACGTGCTGGACACCAACGTGGTGTCCGCTTTGCGCGTGCCGGGACGCCACCCAGCCGTGGCGGCGTGGGCGGACTCGGTGCAAGTCGCCGAACAGTTCGTAGTGGCGATAACGCTGGCCGAGATCGAGCGCGGCGTGATCGCCAAAGGTACGCACCGACCCGACCCAGGGTGCGCACCTACGGCGCTGGTTCGACGACAAGGTGCTGCGCATATTCGCCCGCCGGACGCTGTCCTTTGATCTGCCCGCCGCTCGCATCCTGGCCGCCTACCCCGTGCCAGAACACGCTCCATACGACGACGCGCTGATCGCGGCCGTCGCCCAAGCCGCCGGCAAGATTGTCGTGACCCGCAACACCCGACACTTCGAACCGCTCGGTGTCCGCTGCCTGGACCCGTGGAGTCACCACTGAGGCGATCTTCACGGCCACTCCTGGCGGAGGCCCAGCGGGCGTCGGAGTAACGACTGCCCAGCGGTGACTCTGGAATTCACAGTTAACGAACCATTCCGTGATGACGACTGACTCCGAGATTCGCGGTCAAACGACTCCCGAATTGGCGGTCAAAGACGGAGACCACATAGGACGTCGTCAAGCGCTACGCAGACGCCGACCATAAGTCGGTGAATTCCTGGATTGAGGGCATGCTCGACCTCGAGGACATGCGGCGGCGTTGCCAAGCGCACGACCGGTGGATGCAGGAACATCCCTAGGCCGCGGAATTCAGCGAGGCCTCGGCCGAGGGCAATCTTGACGAGCTGACCAAGCATTAGCGTTTGAAATCGCCAAGGCGCGGCGGTATCTGGACGACGGGCGCAGGAGTCGAGGTGTTGGTCGTCTCCTCGACGATGTACAACGAGATCCCCAGCGAACCGACCGTTATCGTCGTGCCGATCTTCGACCACGACCCTGACAGCTGACCAGTGCCAACTTCTCCTACAACGCCGAGAACAACAACATCGAGTTCGGGCTGCTCATCCACGACAACGGGCTTGCCACATCGATCGAGTCCACCATGGCCGCCAAGCACGGGAGTCTGTACGAGCTGGCCTGACTCGGCTGCGAATGGTCCGGGGCGGAAAGCTAGTTCTCGCCGGCGGGCCCACAAAGGCTCCGCAGCGAAACTAGGCCACAAGTCTTCGAGTCGGCACGCTCGTGGTTTTCAACGGCACTTTGGTCAACTCTTCTAACGTCCAGAGCGCCAATGGAACCGGCGGTGTGCACAAACTTGCGTCAAGTCGGGAACTCGGCCGGGAGAGGCTACCCCTCAAGCCGATGACGATCGGCTGGTCAGGATCGACAGCGCAATTGCGGTGAGTTCTTCGGCAACTCCGACGTACCGCGTGAGATGCCATGTGCGAGCGACATCTTCGATAAAGCTGATCGCCGCCGCGACCAGTAGTCGCCCCTCGGCGACGCTGGTCTCGGGGACCAGCTTGGCGATGAGCTCGATCCACACGGCCTCGCGGTCGGCTTGATTTCTCAGATACCCGTCGCGCACCTCGCTGGAGGCGTGTGGGAGTTCGGTGATGGAAACGGCAACCAGATCCGGGGCGTCCAGGCTGAGCCGGACGTGACCCTGCACAAGGCTCTCAAGTCGTTGCGCGGCTTCGGAATTCGTTCGCACGGCACGGATGCACTCAAGGCTCCGCCACTCATCGAGGCGGCGGATGAGCGCATCCAGGATGGCCTGTTTGGACGGAAAGGACCGGTATAGACCCGGACCCGCGATCCCGGCACCCTTGCCGATCTCACTGGTACTGACGGCAGGATAACCCTGTGCACGGAACAGCCGGGCTCCCGTCGCAAGCAGCGTTTCATAACGCGAGAAGAGCACGCCGTCGTCGTCCCGCGGGGCATCGAGGGGCTTCAACTTGGCCACCGGAGGCGTCTTCGCCGCGGCCATACATGCTTGGTACAGGCGCTCTTTGAGTTCCTCCGCGGGAAGGGTCAGGTTGTGCCTGCCCAGGCTGGTAAGCGTGCTGGACACCGCCCACGCCCGCAGCTCGGAGTGTTGTGGACTCAGGCCAGGCACCTCGAGGAGGACGTTGGCGCGCATGCCGGCGACGATCACGTTGATGCGCCGCCGGACCTCCGCCCGGTCGGCCTCGTTGAGGTAGCGGGCCTCGCGTTGCCACAACACTGTCAAGGACCGAGATGCGATGGCCGCTGCGATGTGGTCCGGTAGATCGACGCTCAACGGCCGAGGTGTGGGCTCCGCCTGGCCGTCGATGAGACGACGCGCGCTCTGGTACTGCTCCTGGCCGTTCCGAATAGCTTCGGCGAGCAACGCCTGCTTGTTGTCATAGTGCCGATACAACGCACGCGCGGTGACTCCTGCTGCCTCGGCGATGTCCTCCAATTTGACCGAATGGAAGCCACGTTCGATGAAGAGCCGAACGGCCTGCTCCAGAATCTGCTGCTTTCGGTCTTTAGGCCGGCGCCTAACGGGCTGGGCCAGAGTCTCCATGGTCTCCATCGATTCCGAACCCCCTATAGCTTCATCCCGCTCTGCCGCTCGAAGTCGGCAAGGTCAAAATAGTCGCTGAAGCGGGTGATCTTGCCATTCTTGACCCCGAACACGCCGGTCACCGGCAACACGACTTTCCGGCCATCGTTCATGGTGAAGTAGTCGACGCGTTCGACGAGTACCCGGCCGGGTTCAGCGGCCAGGGTGACGATATCGAGCTTGGCGTCGGCGAACGCGTCCAGAAACGCTTGGAATATGCCGCGAATGCCCACGATTCCTTCGATCGGCTCGACCGGCACATTGTGGTAGACCGCGTCATTGGCGAAGCCGCTGCCGATGGTTTCGAGGCTGCGCGCTTCCCAGGACCCGAGAAAGTCGCGGACGAGCTGCTCGCTGGCTTCCTTGGTGTCGGTCATGAGAAGAGCTCCTCAGGTGGCGGTCGATCGAATTATCAAAATACATCATTCGCCATATATGCGCTACGACATGCTATTTGTAGCCTCAGCTCCTTTATCGCAAGCATATCGATGATGGACATATTGCATGCTCGTCGAGCCTGTCAATCTGTAGACAAAGTGCAGGTGGAGGCCTGCAAACTACAGGCTCGGCTGCGTGCATTGCTACGAGGGCGTGGTGGCATCCCACCTCGGGAAGGTCGAAAGCGCCTGAACCTCAACCCCGTTCAGGCCGACCGACTGCGAGGGCCGAGATGGTGGCCACCATGACTAGCGGGCAAGTTACACACCTAACTACACTTCGCCGATGCATCAGCGACTGCATGTCAATACGGCTGGTATGCAGGCGATGGCTACCGGTTGGGGCACTTCGGCGGGCGAACTAAACGTGACGACGGCGCCGGCGGGGCTCAGCAGAATGGGGTGGAAATCCCCAACGGTTACGACGATCCCAGCGCGGGCATCCGATACCGGCTGCCGGACGGTACGACAATCGGACAACGCTGGTCGGCCGAATCCACCGGAAGGCCGGTCCTTGACTTCAATATCCCCGGCAAAGATGGCTACACAAAAGTCCACATCAACCCGCGAGGAGGCGTGCCAGACATTCCCGCACCTGCGAGACCGGCGTCACCGCCGCGGGTCTCGGGCGAACCCCCAGCGATTGCGCGTCCACCCGTAGCGCCGGTACCAGGCCGTGTCGGGCCGGCGCCACCGTCCGTCGGTGGTGGACCGGTACCGCCGGAATCCATTCCGCACCCGGTCCATCCACCCCACAGCCACCACGGACCACCTGTGCTGGGCAGAGACGAGTTGCCTGACCTAGATGAATTCGCCCCGGGATGACGCATCTGATGTTGATCGTCACGGTCGCCGGAAGCGGCACCCTAGAAGCACTGCGGAAGCATGGAGAACAATGAATCAACACGATGAGGCACACCGCGCCAACAATCAAGCCGACATGGGCCCACGAGAGCGACTGCGCGCCGAGTTGCTCGTCAGCGGGCTCTACGATTATGTACCGCTGGTTCAAATCGCATCGACGATCGCCCGCGAGGACATGGCCGAAACCCTTCCGGCCCAACAAGAGTTGGCTTTGCAAACCATTCGATCGCTTGTCGAGGACGGCCTCGTGCTCATTGGGGATCTCCCTTTCCCGGGCGAGACGTTCGCGGGATGGGATCTCTCGATCGACGCGGCGATGGACCGCGTCTACGACCTTTTTGTGGGCCACTACGAAGAGCGTCAATTGTGGGATCTCACGATCTGGCTGGCACTCACCCCCGCCGGCGAACGGTTGGCCCGCGAGCTCAGGAATCAACGCCGATAACTCCTGAAGCTCAACCGATATCGGGCACGCTGGCCAGCCGCACGTACGCCGATGCGGCCTCCGCTCGATTGGTGGCATTCAGCTTGCGCAACACCCTTTTGACGTGCGACTTGACCGTGCCAGCCGAGATGACCAGCTCGTCGGCGATCTGCTGATTGGTGCGACCGGCCGCCATCAACCGAAGGACCTCTACCTCGCGGCGGGTCAGCATCGTCATCACCCGCGTCTGCACCTCCGCCAAAGACCTTGCGGCGGGGCTGCGTTCGACTGGCTCGATCTTACGCAGGTCCAGATCGGCATCCTGCAGCGCACGGGCCGCCTCGTCCGCGGACGCCAGCGCACGCAGGACCTCGGTGTGCTGTCGGCGCATTCGCTCCATCAGAACCGTGCGCTCGTAGGCATATCCGAAGCCCTCGGCGAACGCCCACACCGTGTCACGGTCGATCTCGTCGACCAGGCGACCCGAATAGAGCCGGTCGGCATGCAGGAATCCGATCACCTTGCCCGTCGGCATCACCGGTGCCGCGACGTAGGAATGCGTCAACGAGAAATCGACGATCGGCCGGTTGACCCGTGGGTCGTTGCGTGCGTCGCGCACGATCGCCGGCGCGTGCCGGCGGATCATCTGCGTTTCAATCAGCATGTGATCCAGTAGCGGCGCCACCGACTGCGCGAAGGCGACCATCTTCTCCGCGCCCGCGGTGTCGTCACCGAAATACGCCGCCTCCATGACCATTCGGCCCTCGTGTACGCGAAATAGCACGGCTCGATCGAACCCACACGACTCCACCAGTTCGCGCGGCGCGCGGTCGACGATCGTCGCGACATCGTCTACGGCCCGCAGCTTGCTCAGACCCTCCTGCACCGCCAGCAGCGCGTAAGTCCGTCGCTTCGCTCCGTCTTCGATCAACTCCCGTTCGAGCGCGGACAGGTCCAGCACCGATTCCAGCGCATCAAGCGCGTGTGCATCTCCGAGCGACTCCAGCGCGTGGTGCACGATGGCGGCCTTCGCGTCTATGGCCTCGGCGACAACCGCCATCGCGTCGTCGGTGGGATCGACATCGTGGAACGTTTCCCGGTAGCGACGCGCAGCATCGGTTTCTCTGGCCGGACGCGACGCCCAGCCGGGGTGGTCACCGTCGGCCAGCGTGCGCGATGCGCTGGGTTCGGGTGTCTCGCTGACCACGGTCACGCTGCTCACTGTCCTCTGACCAGAGCAGCGGCGCGACCGAAATCCCAAATTCCCCTCGTATGGGGGCAACAGTCCTCCCCAACGGGGGATCGCTTTGCTGACGTGGCTGGCACAGGCTGGTCGACATGTCACTCACGACGGTTTCAGCCCTCGAACTTCTGACCACCCCGCACGGCATCGCCAATCCGTATCCGCTGTATGACCAACTGCGAGATCTCTCACCCGTTGCGGGGTACCGGGATTGGCCGCCGGGAACCGTTCCCGGGGCCGATGAGCCCGTCACCGCTTGGGCGCTGTTCCGCTACGACCAGGTCTTCGAGGCAGCCAAGGACAGCACGACATTCTCGTCGCGGGATCCGCTGCAAGAGGCCTCCTCGGCGCCGAGCCTGATGCTGGTCAACACCGACCCGCCCAAGCACGAAGTCGAGCGAAAACTGGTGAGCCAGGCGTTCTCCCCGCGCCGGGTCAAGCGGCTGGAGGGCTGGCTGAACGACATGGTCCCGCGCCTGCTGGACAACCTCGGTTCGGGAGAAGTAGAGGTCATGGAGTTCGCCGCCGAGGTTCCCACCCGGGCCATGGTTCGACTGTTGGGACTGCCCGACGGCGACCACATCCGGTTCCGGCGATGGGCCAACGCGTTCATGCTGTCGTCGTCGCTGACCCCGGAGGAGCGCATCGCGAGCAACGAGGAAATGGTGATGACGTTCGCCACCCGCCTCGCCGAGCACACCGCCCGGCTGGCGGAGCGCCCGACGCGCGACGACATAGATGAAGCCGAAGACCTCATATCGGCGCTGTTGGGTGCCGAGGTGGACGGGCAGCGACTCACCCCAGAGGAAATCGTGCGGTTCTGCGTCACTCTGGTGGTCGCCGGCAGCGAGACCACAACGTTCTTGATCGGCAACCTGCTGCATGCGCTGGCGCGAGAACCCGAGGTGCAGGCGCGCATTCGCACCGACCGGACGCTGCTGAACATCTTTGTCGAGGAGACACTTCGGCTGGACGGGCCGCCGCAACGTCTGTTTCGCATCGCCACCCGCGACGTCCAGATCGACGGCAAGCTGATCCACAAGGGCGACTGGGTGGCGTTGTTCTTTGGCTCCGCCAATCGCGATCCGGCGGTGTTCCCCGATCCGGGGCGACTCGACATCGACCGACCCAACATTCGCCAGCAGCTGTCGCTGGGTCACGGCCTGCACTTCTGCCTCGGCGCCTCGCTGGCCCGATTGGAAGTCATAGCGGTGCTCAACGCGGTTCTCGATCGCTACCAGACGACCGCCCTGACCGACGACCCGGGCACCAAGCAGACCGCGAGCCTGCTCACTCATGCGTACGTCCGTTTGCCCTTACACCTGTCATGACCGACTCACGCAATATCGAAGCGACACAAGCGATCTACGCCGCAGTGCCTGCAGGTGACCTTTCGACTGTGCTCGCCCACCTCGATCCCGATGTGCGCATCACGTACTACGGCACCGAGCAGATCCCGTACGCGGGCGATTACCGCGGCATCGACGGTGCGATGACGTTCCTCGCCAACGTCGGTGAGGCGATCGAGATCGTCGAAATGGAACCATGGAAGTTCATCGCGCAGGGCGACGACCTCGCCACCTGGGGCCGGCAACGGTTCCGGCGACGTGCCACCGGGCGCGAATGGGAATCGGAGTTCGCACACATCATCACGTTGCGCGAGGGTCGCTGGTTGCACCTCCGGGACTTCGCGAATTCCGCTGTAGCCCTTCAGGTGTTTACCCAATGAGAGTCGTCGCAGACCGGGAGATCTGCATGGCCGCGGGAATGTGCGTGATGACGGCCGACGCGTTCTTCGACCAGGACGCCGACGGCATCGTGCTGCTTGCCTCCGATGAGGTGCCCGCCGGCCCGCACACCGACTTGGCGCGCAGGGTGCAGAACGCGGTCAAGTTGTGCCCGTCGGGCGCACTTCGGCTATTAGACAGTACTAGCAATATACATCAGTCATGATAACTGGTGTTTGCTTCGATATTTACGTGCTGATTGCCGATCGTGATGCGTATCGACTATGGACATATGGGCCTCACGGCGCGTAACCTCACCGATGTCACTCGTCCACTTCGACTTGTCCGGGGGTGCGCGGCGACATGGTGATCGCGGTCGACCGAGCGGCTGGTCCGGTCATCCGGCCCGTTGGCGCGATGGGCGATTTCTTCGCGATGACACTGGACACTTTCGTGTCCATGTTCAAGCCACCCTTCGCGTGGCGTGAATACCTATTTCAGTGCTGGTTCGTGGCGCGGGTGTCGACGCTGCCCGGGGTGTTGATGACGATCCCGTGGGCGGTGATCTCAGGGTTCCTGTTCAATGTCCTGCTGACTGATATTGGTGCCGCGGATTTTTCGGGTACCGGCTGCGCGATCTTCACGGTGGACCAGAGCGCCCCGATAGTGACGGTATTGGTGGTAGCGGGCGCGGGTTCCACCGCCATGTGTGCCGACCTGGGTGCGCGCACTATCCGTGAGGAACTCGACGCCCTGCGGGTAATGGGCATCAACCCAATCCAGGCGCTGGCGGTTCCCCGGGTGTTGGCGGCCACCACGGTCTCGCTGGCCCTGAGCTCGGTGGTGACGGCCACGGGCCTTATTGGCGCGTTCTTTTGTTCGGTGTTTCTCATGCACGTCTCGGCGGGTGCGTGGGTGACGGGTCTGACCACGCTGACCCACACGATCGACGTCATCATCTCGATGATCAAGGCGACGTTGTTCGGGCTGATGGCCGGACTGATCGCCTGCTATAAGGGCATGTCGGTCGGTGGTGGCCCGGCCGGCGTCGGCAGGGCGGTTAATGAAACCGTGGTGTTCGCGTTCATCGTCTTGTTCGTCATCAACATCATCGTCACCGCCGTCGGCATGCCGTTCATGGTGTCCTGAGGTGAACCCATGACGGTGACCAAAACCCTCGTCGGCGAGTGGAATCGGTTGGGATCGCAAATGCGGTTCTATGTCAGCACCCTGGCTGGGATTCCGGACGCCGTCATGAACTACCGGAGCGAGCTGCTGCGGGTGATCGCGCAAATGGGGCTGGGCACCGGGGTTCTCGCCGTGATCGGCGGAACCGTCGTCATCGTCGGGTTCCTGGCCATGACCACCGGCGCAATCGTGGCGGTGCAGGGCTACAACCAGTTCGCCTCGGTTGGGGTGGAGGCGCTAACGGGCTTCGCGTCCGCCTTTTTCAATACTCGCGAAATTCAGCCGGGAACGGTGATGGTCGCGCTCGCGGCCACCGTCGGCGCCGGGGCCACCGCGCAGCTGGGGGCGATGCGGATCAACGAGGAAATCGACGCGCTCGAGGTGATCGGTATCCGTAGCGTCAGCTACCTGGCGAGCACCCGAGTGCTCGCCGGAGTGGTCGTGGCCGTCCCCCTGTTCTGCGTGGGACTCATGACCGCCTATCTGGCCGCTCGCATCGGTACCACGGCCGTCTATGGTCAGGGCTCCGGTGTGTATGACCACTACTTCAATACGTTCCTGCGTCCGACAGACGTGCTCTGGTCGTCGTTCGAAGTCGTCGTGGTCGCTCTGATGATCATGCTGGTGTGTACCTATTACGGGTACACCGCGCACGGCGGGCCGGCCGGGGTTGGCGAGGCCGTTGGCCGCGCGGTGCGGGCCTCGATGGTCGTGGCGTCGATCGCGATCGTCATCATGACGCTCGCCATCTATGGTCAGTCGCCCAACTTTCACCTGGCGAGCTAGGCATGAGACATGCCACCACGAGGTCGTCGAACGTGGGGGATATGCACGCATTCCCATCACTTTTCGTCCGTAGGGCCCACGTTCGACGAGGCAAACGAAGGATCGCTTGCGCCATGAAACGCGGGCCAGGTAGACACCGTCTGCACGACGCCTGGTGGACGCTGATCCTGTTGGCGGCAATCGGTGTGGTCGTCCTGGTGACCGCGGTGTCCTTCAATGGCACCTTTCGGTCCTATGTGCCGGTGACGCTGACCGCGGACCGTTCCGGGCTGGTGATGGACACCGGCGCCAAGGTGATGATGCGGGGCGTGCAAGTCGGCCGGGTCAGCCAGATCGGCGCCAAGAATGGGGCCAGCCTCGAACTCGAGATCGATCCCGACCAGATCCGGTACATCCCAGCCAATGTCGAGGTACGGATCAGCGCCACCACCGCGTTCGGCGCAAAGTTCGTCGATCTAGTGATGCCGGAGAACCCAAGTCGCGCTCGGCTTTCCGCCGGGGCGGTATTGCGTTCGAAGAATGTCAGCACAGAGATCAACACCGTCTTCGAAAACGTCGTCGACTTCCTCAACATGATCGATCCGCTCAAACTGAACGCCGTGCTCACCGCGGTGGCCGACGCGGTACGCGGGCAAGGCGAACGGATCGGCCAAGCCACCACCGACCTCAACCAGGTATTGGCAGCACTCAACGCGCGCAGCGAAACCATGCGCCAGAACTGGCGATCCGTCAAGAAATTCAATGACACATACGACGCGGCAGCCCAGGATATCCTGACGATCCTGAACGCCGCAAGCACGACCAGCTCGACCGTCGTGAATCACTCCACCCAGCTGGATGCCTTGCTGCTCAACGTCATTGGGCTATCGAATACCGGGGCCAATCTACTGAGCTACAGCAGGGACAATCTGGTCGCATCGGTCAACATCCTCGAGCCGACCACGAACCTGCTCTTCAAATATCACCCCGAGTACACCTGCTTCCTGCAGGGCACCAAGTGGTATCTCGACAACGGGGGCTATTCCGCGTGGGGAGGTGCCGACGGCCGGACGCTGCAACTCGATGTGGCGCTGTTGCTGGGCAACGATCCCTATGTCTATCCCGACAACCTGCCGCTTGTGGCGGCCAAGGGCGGTCCCGGCGGACAGCCGGGGTGTGGATCGCTGCCGGATGCCACCAAAAACTTCCCGGTGCGCCAGCTTGTCACCAACACCGGCTGGGGCACCGGGCTCGACATTCGGCCCAATCCCGGTCTCGGACATCCCTGTTGGGCTGACTACTTCCCGGTGACCCGCGCCGTGCCCAAGCCGCCATCGATACGCCAGTGCCTCCCCGGGCCGGCGATCGGGCCGAATCCTGGGGGGCCGCCGTACGGGGCGGCGCTGTACGGGCCGGGAGGAGTGCCGCTATGGCCAGGTGTTCCTCCAGCGGAAGCGGGTGAGCAGCCATGAGGGAGAACCTGAGAGGGGTCCTCGTGCGCCTCGCCGTCTTCCTGACGGTTTGCTTACTGACCGCGGTCTTGCTGGTTGCTGTCTTTGGGGAAGTGCGGTTCGGCGAAGGCAAGACCTACTACGCCGAATTCGCCAACGTGTCTAATCTGAGGCAGGGCAAGCTGGTTCGCATCGCCGGCGTTGAAGTCGGCAAGGTCGAGAAGATCTCCATTAACCCGGACGCGACGGTACGGGTCGAGTTCACCGCCGACAATTCGGTCATCCTGACCGAGGGAACCCTGGCGGTGATCCGCTACGACAACCTATTTGGCGACCGCTACCTGGCACTGGAGGAAGGGGCCGGCGGACTTACCACTCTTAGTCCCGGCCAAACGATTCCGCTGGCCCGGACCAGACCAGCGCTGGATCTGGATGCCCTGATCGGCGGCTTTAAGCCGCTGTTTCGTGCGCTGAACCCCGACCAGGTCAACGCGCTGAGCGAACAGTTGCTGCAGGCGTTTCAGGGACAGGGCCCCACGGTCGCCTCGTTCTTGGACCAAGCCGCGGTCCTGACCAACACCTTGGCGGACCGCGATCAGCTCATCGGTCAGGTGGTCGACAACCTCAACGTGGTGCTGGGTTCGCTTGGGGGGCAAAGCGATCGGTTGGACAACGCGGTACTGTCGCTATCGCAGCTGGTGCACGGGCTCGCGGAACGCAAGACCGATATCACCAACGCGGTGGCCTACACCAACGCCGCCGCCGGCTCGATCGCCGACCTGCTATCGCAAGCCCGCGCGCCGTTTTCGACGATGCTGCGCGAGACCGATCGGGTCGCAAGCATCGCGCTGGCCGATCACGATTACCTCGACAATCTGCTCAACACGCTGCCGGACAGATACCAGGCGCTGGTGCGCCAGGGCATGTACGGCGACTTCTTCGCCTTCTATCTGTGCGACGTTGTGCTCAAGGTCAACGGCAAGGGCGGCCAGCCCGTGTACGTCAAGGTCGCCGGCCAGGCCACGGGACGGTGCGCGCCGAGATGAAAACATTCGCCGAACGCAACCGGCTGGTCATCGGCACAGTCGGCATCGTGACGATGGCCGGAGCCGTGGTGGGCGCCCTGCAATACCGGAACCTGCCGATTTTCGATCAGGGCAAGAGCGTCGCCGCCTATTTTGCCGATGCGGGCGGGCTGCGGACGGACAACACCGTCGAAGTCTCCGGGTATCCGGTGGGAAAGGTGTCCAGCATCGAGCTAGACGGACCTGGCGTGCTGGTGAAGTTCAAGGTGGACAACGATATTCGTCTCGGCAACCGCACCGAGGTGGCAATCAAGACAAAGGGTCTGTTGGGCAGCAAGTTCCTCGACGTCACACCCCGTGGCGACGGCCAACTACAAGGCCCCATTCCGATCGAGCGGACCATGTCGCCGTACCAACTGCCCGACGCCCTTGGCGACCTGGCCTCCACGATAAGCGGATTGAACACCAACCGGTTGTCCGAATCGCTGGCTACCCTGGCCCAAACCTTTGCCGATACTCCGGCCGATTTCCGCAACGCGATCACGGGGGTGGCTCGGCTCGCGCAAACACTCGATGACCGCGACGCCCAACTGCGTAGCCTGCTCGACAACGCGGCGAAAGCGACTGGCGTGCTGGCCAAGCGCACCGACCAAATCGTGGGCCTGGTGCGCGACACTAATGCGCTGTTGGCGCAGCTGCGCACCCAAAGCGCTGCCCTGGATCAGATCTGGGCGAATATCTCGGCGGTGTCGCGGCAGCTTCAGGGCTTCATCGGCGAGAACCGCGAGCAGCTGCGGCCGGCGTTGGACAAGCTCAACGGGGTGCTGGCCATCATCGAAAACCGCAAGGAACGCGTGCAACAGGCCATCCCGCTGATCAACACCTATGTCATGTCGCTCGGCGAATCGCTGTCGTCCGGACCGTTTTTCAAGGCCTACGTGGTGAATCTGTTGCCGGGTCAGTTCGTGCAGCCGTTCGTCAGTGCCGCGTTCTCCGACCTGGGGCTGGACCCGGCAACCTTGCTGCCGTCGCAGCTGACCGACCCGCCCACCGGTCAACCCGGCACTCCGGCGTTGCCGATGCCGTACCCGCGGACGGGCCAGGGCGGCGAGCCGCGGTTGAACCTGCCCGACGCGATCACCGGCAATCCCGACGATCCGCGCTACCCGTACCGGCCGGAACCGCCGGCCCCGCCACCGGGCGGTCCACCACCCGGCCCGCCAGCGCAGCAGCCGGGGGACCAGCCATGACAACGAGGCTGCGACGTGCCCGCTCTGTGTTAGCGACCGCCCTTGCCTTGGTGCTCGCCGCGGGCGTGATCGTGGCGATGCGAACCGCGGGGGAGACGGCCCGGACAATCGTGGTCGCCTACTTCGACAACAGCAACGGCGTGTTTGCCGGTGACGACGTGCGCATCCGGGGTGTGCCGGTGGGCAAGGTCCTCAAAATTGAACCGCAGCCGCTGCGGTCGAAGATCTCGTTCTGGTTCGGCGGCAAGTACAAGGTTCCCGCCGATGCCAAAGCGGCGATCCTGTCGCCACAACTGGTGACGGGCCGGGCTATCCAGCTGACGCCGCCCTATACCGGCGGGCCCGTTATGGTCGACGGGGCGGTCATCCCCCAGGACCGAACCGTGGTGCCGGTCGAGTGGGATGACCTGCGGGAGCAGCTACAGCGGCTCACCGAATTGCTCAAGCCCACTGCACCCGGCGGCGTCAGCACGCTGGGTGCGCTCATCAATACCGCCGCCGACAACCTGCGCGGACAGGGTGCCACCATCCGCGACACCATTATCAAACTGTCGCAAGCGGTTTCAGCGCTAGGCGACCATAGCAATGACATCTTCGCCACCCTGAAGAATCTGTCGACGCTGGTGTCGGCGCTGCATGACAGCGCAGATCTGCTCGAGCAACTCAACCACAACCTCGCCGCGGTGTCGTCGGTGCTCGCCGATGACCCCAACAAGGTCGCTCAGGCGGCCGAGAACCTCAACGCGGTCGTGGCCGACGTGCAGAGTTTCGCCGCCGATAACCGCGAGGCGATTGGCACAACGTCGGACAAGCTCGCGTCGATCAGCAAGGCGCTGGTCGGCAGTCTCGACGACATCAAGCAGACCCTGCACATCGCGCCGACTGTATTGCAGAACTTCAACAACATCTTCGAACCGGCCAACGGTTCGCTGACCGGTGCCCTGGCGGGCACCAACATGGCCAACCCAATCGCGTTCCTGTGCGGTGCAATTCAGGCCGCCTCCCGGCTGGGCGGCGAGCAAGCGGCGAAACTCTGCGTGCAGTACCTGGCGCCGATCGTGAAGAACCGCCAATACAACTTCCCGCCGCTAGGGGAGAACCTCTTCGTCGGTGCGCAGGCCAGGCCCAACGAAGTCACCTACAGCGAGGACTGGATGCGGCCCGACTATGTTCCGCGAGCCACCGATCCCGCGGCTGGCCTGCGCGGCTTGATGATGCCGCCGGAAGGTGACTCATGAGAGTCAGCCCGATCCTGGTGGTGATCCTGGTGGTGACCGGGGTATCCGGTTGCGGCTGGCACGGGCTGAACTCGCTGCCGTTGCCCGGCACGCAGGGTAACGGCCCAGGGGCCTACGTGATCCAGGCACAAATGCCGGATGTCAACAACATTCAGGCGAACTCGCGGGTGCGCGTCGCCGACGTGACGGTCGGCCACGTGACAACAATCGAGCGTCAGGGCTGGCATGCGTTGGTGACCATGCAACTCAACGGCGACGTCAACCTGCCAGACAACGCAACGGCCAAAATCGGCACCACCAGCTTGCTGGGCTCCTACCACATCGAACTCGCGCCGCCGAAACGCGAAGCGCCGCACGGCAAGCTGCGCGGCGGCTCGGTCATTCCGCTGTCGCGCGGCGGCGCCTATCCGAGCACCGAGCAGACGTTGGCGGCGCTGTCGTTGGTGCTCAACGGCGGCGGACTGGGCCAGATACAGGACATTACCGAGGCGTTGAGCACTGCGTTCCGCGGGCGCGAACAAGATCTGCGCGGCCTGATCGGGCAGCTAGATAGGTTCTCCGCATACCTCAACGACCAATCCGACGACATCATCGCGGCCACCGAGAGTTTGAACCGCTTGGTGGGAAAGTTCGCCGCCCAACAACCGGTCCTGGATCGGGCCCTGGCGACCATCCCGGACGCGCTCGCGGTGCTCAACGAAGAGCGGGACAAGCTCGTCGAGGCGGCCGATCAATTGAGCAAGTTCAGCGCCCTGACCGTCGACTCCGTCAACAAGACCAAAGCGAACCTGGTCAAGGAGCTGGCACAGCTGGGCCCCGTGCTGGAATCGCTCGCCAACGCCGGCCCGGCCCTGACACGATCGCTGTCCCTGTTGGGCACCTTCCCATTTCCGAACGAGACATTCGAGAATTTCCAACGCGGCGACTACGCCAACCTGACCGCCATCGTCGACCTCACCCTCAGCCGAATCGACCAAGGCATATTTACCGGCACCCGGTGGGAGTGCCATCTGACCCAGCTCGAACTGCAGTGGGGTCGTACCATCGGCCAGTTCCCCAGCCCGTGCACCGCGGGCTACCGAGGCACCCCGGGCAATCCGCTGACCACCCCCTACCACCCGGACCAGGGGCCCTAGATGCTGCATCTACCGCGACGAGTCATTGTGCAGCTGGCCATCTTTAGCGTGATCGCGGTCGGCGTACTGGCCGTCACGTTTCTGCACTTCGTCAAGCTGCCGGCCATGCTTTTCGGGGTCGGCCGCTACACGGTGACTATGGAGCTGCCGGAAAGCGGCGGGCTGTATAGCACCGGCAATGTCACCTACCGCGGCTTCGAGGTGGGCCGGGTCGAATCGGTGCGGCTGACCGACAGCGGCGTACAAGCGGTGCTGTCACTCAAATCGGGCATCGACATCCCGTCGGACCTCAAGGCCGAGGTGCACAGCCACACGGCGATCGGCGAATCCTACGTCGAGTTGTTGCCCCGTAATGCCACCTCGGCGCCGCTGAAGGACGGCGACGTCATTCCGCTGGCCGACACCTCAGTGCCGCCCGACATCAACGCCTTGCTCAGCGCCGCGAACACGGCTTTGGCGGCAATCCCTCGCGACAACCTGAAAACCGTGGTGGACGAGTCGTATACCGCGGTGGGCGGGCTCGGTCCGGAACTTTCCCGGCTGATCATCGGGTCGTCCAACCTGGCGATCGATGCGCGCAAGAACCTTGATCCGTTGGTGGCGCTGATCGACCAGGCGCAACCGGTGCTCGATTCGCAGACCCGCACCTCGGACGCCATCGCGGGGTGGGCCTCCCACCTGGCCGCGGTCACCACGGAATTGCAGACGCACGACGCAGCCGTCGGCAACGTCATAGACCACGGCGGCCCCGCCTTGGGCGAGATGCGTCACCTGATCGAGCGCGTGCAACCCACGTTGCCCATCCTGCTCGCGAACCTCGTCAGCGTCGGCCAGGTCGCGCTCACCTACCAAAACGACATTGAACAGCTGCTGGTGGTATTCCCCATGGCGGTCAGCGCCGAACAGGCCGGGATCCTGGCCAACCTGAACACCAAACAGGATTACCGGGGTCAGTATTTGAGCTTCAACCTCAACCTCAACCTGCCGCCGCCGTGCACCACCGGGTTCCTGCCCGCCCAGCAGCAACGCATCCCCACGTTCGAGGACTACCCGGGCCGGCCGGCCGGCGACCTGTACTGCAGGGTGCCGCAGGACTCCGTCCTCAACGTGCGCGGCGCCCGGAACATACCCTGTGAAACCGTACCCGGCAAGCGCGCGCCCACCGTGAAGTTGTGCGAGAGCGCCGAGCAATACGTGCCGCTCAACGATGGTTTCAATTGGAAGGGCGATCCCAACGCCACGCTGTCCGGCCAAGACATACCACAGCTACCGCCCCTCGCCGCCGCCCAGTACGACCCGGCCACCGGCACTTATATCGGGCCCGACGGGCATCAGTACACCCAATCCGACCTTGCTCAAACCGCGCCGAAGGACAAGTCATGGCAAACGATGTTGCTACCACCGGGCAGCTGACAACCGTAGCGCACACCCACCAATCGCCGCGGCGAGCGGCGCTCTTTGGCTTGGCCGTCGTCGTTGTATTGGCAATATTGCTGTGTTGGTTAGGATTTCGCTTCCATCAATCGCAGCAGGCGCAGGCCGAGCGTAGTCAATTCCTGCAGGTGGCAAGGCAGGGCGCGCTGAATCTGACGACCATCGACTGGCGGCATGCCGACGCTGATGTGCGCCGCATTCTGGAAAGTGCCACAGGCGAGTTCTACAACGATTTCACCGGCCGTTCGCAGCCATTCATCGAAGTACTGCAGCAAACCAAGGCCACCACGGTCGGCACGATTACCGAGGCGGGGCTGGAGTCGCAAACGACCGATACGGCCCAGGCGCTGGTGGCAGTGTCCGTGCGGACATCGAATGCCGGTGAAGCAGACCCCGTTCCGCGGGTGTGGCGAATGCGTATCACCGTCCACAAGGTCGGCGATCAGGTCAAGGTTTCTCACGTCGGGTTCGTCCCATGAGCGCCGCGGCGCGCCGCATCCACTGGTCGCGGGTGATCGCCTACGCGCTGCTGCCCGGTCTGCTGCTGTTGTTGGCATGTGGCGCAGGCTTTCTGAAGTGGCAGGACGCCTCCCTTCGCGACGCCGCGGTTGCGCGCGCCGAATCCGTGCAGGCCGCTACCGGAGGGACCATCGCGCTGCTGACCTATCGGCCCGACACCGTGCAGAGAGATCTTGAGGCCGCGCGGGGCGGGCTGACCGGCACGTTCCTGAGTGCCTACACACAGCTCACCCACGACGTGGTGATTCCCGGAGCGCAGCAGAAGCAGATCTCTGCGGTGGCGACTGTCCCGGGCGCCGCGTCGGTCTCGGCTTCCGCCAGCCACGCCGTCGTCCTGCTGTTCGTGAATCAGACCATCATCGTCGGCCAGGACACGCCGACCAACACCGCATCCAGCGTTCGGGTCACCCTCGACAAGATCGACGGGCGTTGGCTGATCTCGCAATTCGACCCGGTCTGAGCGTATGAGGATGCAGCGGGTGTTGGCGGGTGCGCTGTTGCTAGCCGCGACCGTGACACCGAGCGCGCATGCCGATGCGGTGGCGTATCTGGTCAACGTGACGGTGCGTCCGGGCTACTTCGCCAACCCTGACTCCGCCCTGAGCTACGGGAATGACCTGTGCAACAAGGTATCTCAGGGTCGTACCTATACACAGGTCATCGGCGAGATCAAGGCCGACTTCAATACCGCCGACGAATACCAGGCCTCGTATCTACTCAGCCAAGCCGTCAACGAACTGTGCCCCGCGCTGATCTGGCAGTTACGCAACTCCGCGGCCCGCTAAGGAGGCTGACATGCACCATCGATCGCTGGCCCTGACCGTCTTGTCCGCTCTGGCTGCCGGTGCGGTATTGGGCACACCCGTCGCACAGGCCGACAACAAACGACTCAACGACAGCGTGGTCGCCAACGTCTACACCGTTCAACATCAGGCCGGCTGCACCAACGACGTCAAGGTCAACCCGCAACTGCAACTGGCCGCCCAATGGCACGCCGTCGATGTGCTGAACAACCGAAACCTCAACGACGACATCGGTTCTGACGGGTCCATGCCGCAAGACCGCGCAAATGCCGCCGGTTTCCACGGGAAAGTGGCTCAAACCGTCGCGCTCAATCCTGCCGTAGCAATCAGCGGCGTCGAGTTGATTAACCAGTGGTATTACAACCCCGCATATTTCGCGGTCATGTCCAACTGCGCTAACAGCCAAATCGGGGTGTGGTCCGAGAACAGCGCGGATCGCACCGTCGTGGTGGCCGTTTACGGGCAGCCTGATCGGCCTCCCGCGACACCGCCCGGGGACAACGTCCCGATCGATCCGAGCCCCGACTACGACGCCAGCGACGAGGTCGAGTACGGCATCAGCTGGCTTCCGTGGATCCTGCGCGGCGTGTACCCTCCGCCCGGCATGCCACCGCAGTAAGGCGACCGCGCTCAATGCCTAATCAGGCGACGTCGAAACACGAACCTTCGAACTGGGGTGAGCGTGAATCGTGGAGTCAGAGCGGAGGTCGGCGTGCGGTTCGATTGTGACTTCACCGGCCCGAAAGGAGCGCACTACGTCGCCCACATGCGCGTCGCCGAGGTGAACGGCGAACGGGTCGAGTTCGACATCACGACACAGCCGGGCTAAGCCGGCCCGCGTTGACCCGGCCGCTGAGCCGGTTTGGCGCGACGTGGGTCGATGAGGTCACGGAAACCTTCTGCCCGGTAGACGGAGGCGCCCAAGCTTCGCACCCGGTCGGCCAACGCCTTGTCCGATGTCACGACACGGATTTCGTGCGGTTGGTCGTCGGTTTGCACCAGCCGGACGATCTCGTCGTCGGCCGAGTTGGCAGCCGCCTTGGGTGCATGCGCTACTTCGATCACCGACGACCCGATGGTGGTTGATGGCGGCCGCTCGAAGACCACCACCACCCGGGCTGCGTCTTTATTGGCGGCAGCCCAGCGCTCCAGCATGTCCACCAGCGTGACCATCGCCCGGTGTCGATCCCGCCACCACCCGTCCGGACGACTCCCGATCACGTTCATCCCGTCGACGATCCACCGCACAGCTCAGGCTACGACGAGCCTCGCAACGTTAGAACCATCTACGCTTTCGGTATTTCTTGATGTCATTCCGGAACCTCTGGAGATGCTGCTCAGTGGCTCTTTCTTCCAGGACCCCGAGGGCGTTGACGAGCTCTAGGTGCGAAAGGATGAGCAGCCCATTCAACTGCTTGAGCCGTTCCGGCCTCGCCAGCGACTCATCGTCGTCGACATGGATGAGCAAGAAGTCACGCAGCGCCTTGCTGCCGGTCATCTGCTCTGGGACTTTCATCTGCCGCAAGATTGTGGCCATGTCGGGGCTGGTCACAGCATCCCTCCTTCAGGATCGAGTAACAGCGCAAGCGTAGGAGACCGGCACCAGCCGGCGGCTGCGCCGCGGGCGAAAGCGGTGATGGTGTCGCTACCGGGCATTGAGTAGAAACCCGGGGATGATTCGGTTCGCGGCCCGATGCTATTAGGTCAGGCGTTCGCCCGGTTGTAGCTCGCTGCCGTCTTGGCGCTGTTGGTCGTCCTCCTCGGGTTCGGTAGCCGAGACCAACCCCGGTTTGGCGGCACCGCCTGCCGGGGCCCCCGCACCCATCCCGCTGCCCAACGGAGCCGCACCACCCATCGCCGACGAACCGGCATTGGCAGCCGCCGACGCCACCGGCGACGACGACGCCTCGACCACCTGCGAGACCACCGGCGTGCGCGCCACCGCCTCGGCCTGGGCAGCCAACGACCCCGCCCCCAACACACCACGACCAACACCCGACCCCCCGGCCCCTGCAGACCGGGTAATCGCCGACCCACTAAACGCCACCGCCCCCGCGGCATTGTCATCGGCATCGCCATACATCCGCGCGATATCACTCAACGCCGTACCGGTGCGCATCAACTCCTCTTGCGCCGCGGTATTCGACGCCAACATCGACGCGGCCTCCTGCGCAAACGCCAGCACCGCCTGCGCAGACACCTCTTCGGCACCGGCCGGAACCAACCCGCTCAACACCGACATCGCCGCCGTCGAACCAGCACTTAAACCCTGGCTCCCAATGTCGACCAATTGCGAACCAATGTCGCCCGCGGCCGGGTCGTGGGACATCGAATCCATCTAGCTGCTGCTCCTACCGAATTTTGCGCACCGACCGGCCCGATGCGCACCACGATGCAATCAATTCTAAGCCCCCTCAGCATCGGCTCACCCGCAAAAACTGTGACCCACCCAACCACCCCCACACCCGTGAGCACAATGCGCAAAACCAGGAAATCGCCGCTTAGTCCCACTATCGCCCACAAGCACGACACCCGCACCACAGCGCCGTTGAATTGGTGCCAGCCGAAGCCATTCACCAATGGCCATTCCGCCGCTTTCACCGCCAAGCAGAAAACCTCGGCGCTACGCCATCGAGGAGTACCCAAATGCAATCAATGTCATTTCAACCAGTCGTCGCCGACATTGGCGAACAAGTCGTCAACATCGGTACCAACGCGCTAGAGCAGGCCGCGAAGGCGTCGATGTCGATGATCGGACTCGCCCCCGCCGGGGCCGACGAGGTCTCGGCGCAGGCAGCAATGGCGTTTCACGAAGAGGCCGCCGCGCTGCTGGCGCTAAACCAGGCGGCCCAGCAAGAGCTCATGCGGACCGGCTCGGCGTTCACCCAGATTGCGCAAACCTATACCGAGATCGACGAGGCCGCCGCCAGCTTAGTATTCGGCTCCTTTCCAATGCCCAGCGTCACGAAATGACAAATTTAACGAAAGCAACGAATAAGAATATGGACAATGTAATCGATCTGGCCGACCAGGCCATGTTTCTCGGGGAGCAAGCAACGGGAGCTACCGGCCTGTTGCAATGTGCCTGGGTTTACAACCGCGCGGTCGACCTCGACGGCCTGCGGCGGTTCCATCATCATCTGCAGCGGGGACGGTTGTGCCGCCGCATCGAACGGTCGCCATTGCCGTTCGGTCGGCATCGCTGGGTATCTCCCGATCGCGTGCCCGAACTCGAGATCGTCGCCACGGCCCGGCCGCGGGCAGAATTCGACGCTTGGCTCGCCGAGCAAGCCGGCTCGCCGGTGGATGCCGAGCACGGGCCCGCCTGGCACCTTGCGGCCCTGCCGTTCACCGACGGCGGCACGGGCGTAAGCCTGGTTATCTCGCATTGCCTGGCCGACGGCCTCGGGTTGTGCCAAGCGTTGGCCGACGCAGCGGTCGGTCGCGGCGTCCCGGCCCGCTGGCCCGCCGCCGGGTCACGTCGGCGGTCGACGATAGTGCGCGAAGACATCCGTCAAACCGTGCGCGACATTCCCGGCTTCGGCCGCGCCGTCGCCGCCGCGGCACGACTGGCCTGGCGCGAACGTGCGCGTGCGGCAACTGCCGCGCCACTACCCGCGCGGCCCACCACGCCGGACGAAGCCGTCACGCTGGCGATGGCAACCGTCTTTGTGGATGCCGACGACTGGGACATCTGCGCACACATCCGCGGCGCGACCAGCAATGCGCTGTTCGCGGCGGTGGCAGCCCGCCTCGCCCACCGAGTGGGACGGGTGGCCGCGGACGGCTCGCTCACATTGGCGATGCCGGTGAACGAGCGCACCGTAGGCGACACCCGGGCCAACGCGGTCACGAATGTCGACATCACCGTCGAGCGTGTCCCCAGAACCACGGACCTGCGCGAGATCCGAGCCACAATCAAGCAAGCGCTGATCCGCCACCGGGAGGTGCCCAACGAACGCTGGGCCTTGATGCCCCTCGTTCCGCTGTTACCCAAGCGTCTGGTCAGGAATTTGGTCAGCGTGGCCGCCGGCACCCCAAGCACCGTCGTCACGTCCAATCTCGGTGCGATCGACCCAACCGTCGCCCGGTTAGACGGCACCGGCGCCGATCACTTCGCAATGATGTCACTCTTTCCCGGCGTTACCACCGCGATACTGCATCGCACCGGAGGACGTCTGGCATTGGTCTCGGGAAGAGTGCACGGCCGGATCTTCATCTCGGTCCTTGCGTATCAGCCAGGCTATTGCAACACGAATGATGTTTTGCACCAAGACGTTTTGAGCACTCTGGACGATTTCTCGCTCAGCGCCTCGCCGGGCTGGCCATGCCCTGACAGTCAACGGTTGGCATCTCGGTTGGATCGGTGGGCCCCGATGTCCCTGGCTACGAATTCTTGCTCAGGCCTGCCGGTGGTGCCGTAGCGCAGCCCCACGCTGACCTCACCGGTGTTGGCCAACGCCGCGAGGTAGCGTTGGGCTGTCGCCCTTGATATGCCGATGGTCGCGGACACCTCCGCCGCCGACATTGCCGCCTCAGATGCTTGCAAAGCCTGCAGCACAAGCTGTTTGGTGGGCGAGGCCGCGGTCGCCGACGACTGAACGGGAGCGATTCTGGGGCGCAACGCATCCAGTGCCGCGTCTACGTCGCCCGCACCGAGATTTGGGCCGGCCAGGATCTTGCGGTAGCGGGCGTAGCCCGACAACCGGGCGGCCAGGTCGGTGGTGGCGAACGGTTTGACCAGGTAGCTCACGGCGCCGGCCGCCAAGGCAGCGCGGATCGTGTCGGCCTCGGTTGCGGCGGTCAGCACCATAGCGTCACCGCGCAGTTCGCGTACGAAGTCGATTCCGGATCCGTCGGGGAGGTATACGTCGACCAGGGCAAGGTCGACGGGCTCGGCCGCTCGCGCGGCCGCGAGGGTATTCGCGGTAGCGGCGACCGTAAAACCGGGCATGGCATTGATGATTCCGGCGTGCAAATTGGCGACGCGGAAGTCGTCGTCGACCACCAGCACGGTCAGGTCTGCGCCGCCCATCGCTCCTCCTCTGCCATCACGCCCGGCAGCCGGGCAATGAATTCCGCACCGGATAGTCCGAGCTGTGCGTCGGGATTGCCAGGGCTCGACAGCCAGAGGTCGCCACCGAGGGAACGGCTGATCTGGCGCGACAGCGCAAGCCCAATGCCGCGCCCGCCGGGTATCCCGGAGTCCGGCTTTGTCGTCCTGCCTTCGGTGAATAGTTGCTCGACGAAGTCGGGCCCCACGCCGTCGCCGCTGTCGGCTACCGTCACATGCAGTGTCGAACCGTCTTGCAGCAGTTCGACTTCCACTTCTTTGGTCGCGTTGGCGCTTATTCGGGCGGCATCGATCCCGTTGTCGACCAAGTTGCCCACCACGGTAGTGACGTCCACCGGCAGTTCCAGCCGGCCAGACACCCAGGTGTTCTCCCCGATTTTCAGGGTCACGCCGGCTTCGCGGGCGGCAGCGGCCTTAGCCGCCAGGAATGCCTGCAAGTGGGTGTCACGGATGGAGTCAATTCCCGCGAGGGAAGATCCCAACGGACCCGAACCGAGGAGCTCCTCCAGATACTGCAACCCCTCCTCGACGTGACCGCCGTGCAACAGCCCATTCAACAGATGCAGACGGTTGGCGAACTCATGGCGCTGTGCGCGCAGCGCCGTGCTCATCACCTGCACGGCGTCCAGCTGCCGCGTCAACGACTCGATATCGGTTCGATCCCGCACCACCAGTACGGTTCCCAACTCCCGCCCGTCGCGGGCGACCGGTCGCGCCGAGACCACCACGATCCGCTCACCGACGGTGGCCAACGTGGGCGCTGCGTCGGCGGCCTTGAACACGTCGAGGACTCGCGGGGTCAACCCGACGTCGTCAACGCGGCGCCCCCGTTCGTTGCCGATCTTGAGCAGCCGACACGCCTCGTCGTTGACGAGGGTGATGCTCCCGGTCGTATCGGCTGCAAGCACACCCTCGTCAATCCCGTGCAGCACCGCCGCCTGCGTTCGTACCAGCTCTGCCATTTCGGCGGGCCGCAGACCCAGGGTGAGTCCCCGCCAGCGCCGGGCCAGCACCACAGCGCCGCCGACGCCGATGAGCAGGGCCGCGCCGCCAAGCGGGGCCAAGACTCGAAGATTGTGCGAAAACTGTACGTCAAAGGCTTTCGTGGAGATGCCAACGCTGACCATCCCCAGCACACGATCCGAACCCGGTTCCAGGACTGGCACTTTGGCGACAATCGAGCGCCCGAGGGTGCCGGATTGATGGACCACCTGCTCGTGTCCGGCAAGCGCCTCGGCGGGATCGGTACTGACCGTGCGACCCAGCTCGCTGCGATGGGGATGCGCGAGCCTGATGCCGTGTGTGTTGGCGATGACGACGAATTGCACATGGGTGCGCTGCTCAACCCGTGAGGCGACGCTTTGCAGCGGACCGGTCGCCAATTCGTCGACCAACTCGGGGCTGAGGATCAGCGCACTGTCGTCGTAGCGCGAGATGTTGTTAAGAACCGTTGGGGAGGAGGCCACAACGCGAGCGATATCCAACGCATGATCGCCGTACTGAAGGTCCAGCCGGTGTCGATTGAACTGCGCAAACAGCCCAAACGCGACGACCAGCGTCAGCGTCACGAGCACAAGTTGCAGCAGCAATACCCGGCTGGCGAGCCGCAAGTCGATGCGACCCTTGGAGGCCATGCGGGGACGTTACCACGCGCGCTGAGCAAAATGCGCAAAAGTCGACGGATACGCGATGCCTACTCCCTCAAAAAGGGGAGGAAATTTCATCCACAAAATCGGCCATTTGTCCCATACACGCGCCGCCAAACGGAGCCGAAAGTAATAGGTGAGCCGAATAACGACTCAGTAACGAAATCCAATCGAACATAAGGGGTCGAAGAATGTTCGTGTTGGTCGCCCCGGAGATCGTGGCGACGGCAGCGGCGGATGTAGCGCGGATCGGTTCGTCACTGCGTTCGGCAAACGCGGCGGCAGTTGCCCCGACCACGGCAGTATTGGCCGCAGGCGCCGACGAGGTGTCGGTAGCGCTGGCGTCGCTCTTCTCCGGGCACGGCCAGGCGTATCAGCAGCTAAGCGCTCAGGCGACGGCGTTTCACGACCATTTCGTCCAGGCCCTCAATTCGACTTCGGCGACCTATGCAGCCGCCGAGGCCACCAACGCATCGCCAATGCAGCAGCTACTCAACGTGATCAACGCGCCGACCGAGGCACTCGTGGGTCGCCCGCTAATCGGCAATGGGGCCGACGCGGCGCCGGGCTCCGGCGCAAATGGCGGGGCTGGCGGGATGCTGTTGGGCAATGGCGGTACCGGCGGGTCCGGCGCTGCCGGCCAGGCCGGCGGTGCCGGCGGCGCGGCCGGGCTGATCGGCAACGGTGGTGCGGGCGGGGCCGGCGGCGCCGGCGCGAACGGCGGGACCGGCGGGAGCGGCGGCTGGCTGTACGGTAACGGCGGCAACGGCGGTAACGGCGGTAACGCGACGTCGGTCACCACCACCGGTGGCGGCGGGGGCGCCGGCGGCGATGCCGGGCTGTGGGGCGCAGGCGGTCATGGGGGCGCCGGCGGCGCCGGGATGACCGGAGCGGACGCAGTCAACCCCCCACCCGCAACCGACCCAAACCTGAATGGCGCAGCAGGTAGCAGCAATCAAGTCAACAAGGCCGGCACCGTCCTCGGCGGGAAGGGCGGTCCAGGGCAACCCGGCAGCGCGGGCATCAACGGCGGTAGCGGCGGTAGTGGTGGCAACGCCGACGCCACTCGGGCTGACGGAGCAACATTGGCGTCCGGGGCCCAGGCCGGTAACGGAGGCGACGGCGGTGACGGCGGCGCCGGCGGCGCCAATGGCGGTGACGGCGGCGCGGCCGGCTACGCGCGCACAAGCCACAATGTGGCCGCCGCGGGTTGGGGCGGTCACGCCGGTGACGGTGGCGGCGGCCTGGACGGTCACGGCGGCAGCGCCGGTGGCGCCGGCGGCAATGGCGGGCGCGGCGGGCTGCTGGTCGGTAACGGCGGTGACGGCGGCATCGGCGGCGTCGGCGGCTATGGCGGCAGCGCTTCGGGCGGCGGTGCCGGCGGGGCAGGCGGTGGCCACAACCCGGTCGATTCGTCGTCCACGCTCGCGGCATACAGCTCCATCGACGACGCCTTCGGCGGCAATGGCGGATCCGGCGGGGCTGGCGGCGCCGGCGGGCAAGGTGGTCTGGGAGCCGCCGGAGGCGCGGGCGGTAACGGCGGTGCTGGTGGGCTGCTGGCCGGCAACGGGGGCGTCGGCGGACACGGCGGCGCCGGTGGGGCTGGCGGCGCCGGTGGCCTGGGCGGCAACGGGGGCGACGGTGCCGCGGGTGGTAGCGCGGGTGCCCCCAATGGGTCGGCTACCGGCGGTATCGGCGGCGACGGTGGCGACGCCGGCAACGGCGGCGACGGCGGCGACGGCGGTGCCGGTGGTCACGGTGGCGCCGGCGGACGCGGCGGCCTGCTCGGCAAGCATGGCGCGTCAGGCATCGGCGGTAACGGCGGTGTCGGCGGCGACGGCGGCGCGCGCGGCGACGCGGGTAGTGGAGGCGTCGCCGGCTTGGGCTTGGGGGCAGCATTCCATAACGGCTCTGCCGGTCCCGACGGAAACCCGGGCTTCGACGGGACCGATGGGACTGCCGGCAACCCCGGTTGACGGTCGGGCCGCAGAGCGAGCCGCATAACATCGGCGCATGCGCGCCTCGAAGATTCTGATCACCGGGGTCACCGGCCAGGTCGCCGCTCCCATAGCCATGGCCCTGGCATCCGACAACGAGGTCTGGGGTATTGCCCGCTTCACCGACGCCGCCGCTCGTGCCAGCCTCGAGCAAGCGGGCGTTCGGTGCCAGTCGGTGAACCTGACCGCCGGCGACTTCAGCTCGATCCCTTCGGATTTCGACTACGTCCTCAACTTGGCGGTGGCCAAGAGCGGCAACTGGGACAAGGATCTGGGCGCCAATGCCGAGTCGGTTGGTTTGTTGATGGCCCACTGCTGCGCCGACTCTGTCTTGAAGGCGTTTCTGCATTGCTCGTCGGCGGCCGTCTACGACCCGCCCGGCGACGAACCGCGGACCGAGCGTGCCGCTTTAGGCGACAACCACAAGGTGCTGTTCCCCACGTATTCGATTTCCAAGATCGCCGGGGAGGCCGTCGCACGATCGATGGCGCGCGCCCTTGAGGTTCCCGCCACGATCGCTCGGCTCAACGTTCCGTACGGAAACAACGGCGGGTGGCCGTACTTCCATATGGAGATGATGTTGGCCGGGATCGCCATCCCGGTCCCGCCCGGCGGACCGGCGCGCTACAACCCGATCCATGAAGACGACATCATCGCGACCATCCCCAAACTGCTTGCGGCGGCGTCAGTTCCGGCCACCACCGTCAATTGGGCGGGCGACCAGATCGTCAGCATCCAGGATTGGTGTAGTTATATCGGCACGCTGGTCGGCCGCGAGCCGGTATTCGACGAGAGCCAACAAGCGCTGCGTGGCAACCCCGTCGACGTGACCAGGCTGCACGAACTTATCGGCGGCGGAACCACCGTCGACTGGCGGGACGGGATACGCCGCATGGTCGCAAAGTTTCACCCAGAGCTCGTCAGCGCGTGAAATCGATTCGCGGCGTTAAGCAGTCGTTTGACGCACGTCCCGTGCCCCAGTGGTTCGAGGACGCCAAATACGGCATCTTCATCCACTGGGGCCTATATTCGGTTCCTGGCTGGGCACCGCTCGAGGCCGACATCCGGGAACTCATGGCAACGAAGGGACCAGCGTATTGGCTCAAGCACAACCCATATGCCGAGTGGTACCAGAATACGATTCAGATCGCCGGCAGCCCGTCGCGACGACATCACCTCGAGACCTACGGTCCGGACTTCCGCTACGACGACTTCAAGCCGATGTTCAACGACGCCGCGCGCCAGTTCGATCCAGCCTCCTGGGCCGACTTGTTCGCGCGGGCGCAGGCTCGCTACGTGGTTCTCACCACCAAGCATCACGACGGGTTCACGTTGTGGCCGAGCCGACATCCCAACCCACACAAGGATTCCTGGCATGCCGACCGTGACCTCGTCGGTGACCTGACGACCGCGGTGCGCGACCGAGACCTGAAGATGGGGCTGTATTACTCGGGCGGGTACGACTGGACATTCAACCCGGCCACCATTACCGACTTCGCCGGCATGGCCGGCTCGCTGGTTCAGACCGACGAATACACCAGGTACGCAAGCGATCACGTCCGCGAGCTGGTCGATCGCTACCAGCCCTCAGTGCTGTGGAACGACATCGGGTACCCGCCACAGGCCGACCTCGCCGAGCTGTTCACCTACTACTACGACCGGGTGCCCGACGGGGTGATCAATGACCGCTGGGCCCAGCTGCGGCTGCCGACGGGTCGCGGGACGAGACCGTTGCTGATGCGTGGCCTCAGCCTGGCGAGCGCAGTCTGGAAGTATCTCCCCGACCGCGTCAAGGTTCTCGATTTTCCTACCGGTTTCCACTACGACTTTCGCACGCCCGAATACACGCAGTACGACGCGATCAAGCCATACAAATGGGAGTCGACCCGTGGGGTAGGGCACTCCTTCGGGAACAACCGCATGGAGGGTCCCGACGACATGCTGTCGCTGCCCGAGCTTGCCCGTTCCTTCGCCGACCTGGTGAGCAAGAACGGCAATCTGCTGCTCGGCATCGGACCGTACCCGGACGGGACGATCCCCGAATTGCAGGCAAAGCTGCTCACCGACTTCGGAATGTGGCTCGACGTGACCGGTGAGGCCTACTTCGGTACCCGCCCCTGGGTGAGGGCCGAGGCTACCACCACCGACGGCACCCAGGTGCGTTTCACCCAGAGTGACGACGCCCTGTACGCGACGATGCTGCAGGCGCCGGGGGAGCGTCGCATCGGTATACGTGGCATTTCGGGCGATTCGGATACCAAGGTCGAGCTGCTAGGTGGCGGCGTCTTGGAACACGAACACGCAGACGATCGCATCACGGCCACCTTCCCCGACGCGTTGGACGTCTGGCCGGCCTACGCGCTGAAGATCACACCAAAGCCACGCGTCGATCAGAGGTGAGTCAAAAGCCGCTCGGCAAACGTTTCGGGGTGCTCCCGGTGCATGAAGTGCCCGCCCGGAACCTCCTCAACTATGTAGTCACTCTTGAACATTCGGGCGGCACCCCGATAGTCCGAAGGCGCAACGATCGGATCGTCGAGCCCCGCGAACACCACCGTCGGCACCGTGATTCGCGTCTTCAGTGACGCCGACGGGACGGGGGAGAGCTTTCGGTAGTAGCCGAATGCCGCGTTCAAGCTCGCCGGGTTGGAAAAGCTTGCGCGGATGGCGTCGAACTCGCTCGAGTCGGGGTTCCAGGTCGGCGACCAACGCCGATAGATCGCGGGAAGCGCTGCGAAGTCGTTGCGCGCGAAACGTTTCGGCGCCCCCGGCAGCTTGTAGACCGCGAAGTGGCGGGCGCCCCAAAGCTTCTTCGGTGATGGCTTGAGCGCGGCGGGGTGCGGAATGCCGACGACAACCAGCTTTTTCACCCGGTCCGGGTCGAGCGCAGCCGCGCCGTATGCGGCCGAGGCTCCCCAGTCGTGCCCGATCACTATGGCGTCACCGGCGCCGAGTGCGTCAATCAACGCAAGTGGATCGCGCGCCAATGTCTCTTGATCGGGATCCCGGTTGGGCACTGCGCTCGGGTGGTATCCGCGCATGAATGGGCTGACTGCGCGGTATCCCTTGGCGGCGATTCGCGGACGAAGATCGTCCCAGGTGTGCGCCGTGTCCGGGAACCCGTGCAGCATGAGCACCAGTGGCCCAGCGCCCTCCTCGAGATAGGCGAACTTCAGCCCGTTCGCGTCGACAAAATGAATCGCATCAGCCATGGACTGGGGACGATACGCCAATCGCGGCGAACTCAACAGAGCCGATCAACGCCGTTGTGTCCTTGAGCTGAATCGCCGCTGCACCGCGCTAATGTGTACGCCGACGACCCCGGTGGCAATGCGGACGCCGCGCAGGCCGGCCCCGCGGGGAGGAGCACGATGCGGTCCGCGACGGCTGGCCAACCGTGGCCGCGGGTGGTGAGCGCTATCGCTCTTGCCGTTCTCGGCACCTGCGGCCTGGCCTTGCTGGTGACCGCACCGCACCCAAGTCGGGCCGCCAGCTCAACGGCGAGCCTGGCGTCTCGAACGGATTGGGCTCTCGCGACGGCGTTGCCGGCCAGCGCCGACTTCCCGGCTGACTGGGGGTACTCGTTGACGGGGCGGTTGCAGCGAGCCGCACCGTCGCCCGCAGAGGCGTTGGCGGCCCAGCCAAGTCCCGCTCCGGCGGCGGTTTATGCGCCGGAGACATGCGGGAGCATCCCGAAAATCCTCGATCATTCCGGGGGCGCGCTGGCCGCCTACGTCCAAGTCGATCGGTACGCCCAGGTGTTCGTGCAGGACGCTCCACCCCCGGACGCTGCCGCGACTGGGGAAGGTCGCGAACACGGGCCGAATGCGCGGTTTGCGATCTGGGTCGTTCCCGACGGCCCGACCCGGATCGCGAGTTACTTGAAATGGCTGGACCAATGCGGCGCCTACCGAGTCACCAACTACTTTCTGGATGGCCAGGTCAAGGACCAGCGCAACGTTACGAGCCAGGTAGAAGCCCGATCGGCGGACGGCGCCGACGCCGCCGTCACAGTCACCAGGACGTTCACCACGATCGGCAGCCACGACCCTTCGTCGACCTACCATGTCTCCTACTACGCCGTGCGCGGTGTCCTGTTGGAATGCACCATCTACATGGAGGGCGCCGAACTCGACCAGGTAAAGCAGATCGCGTTCCACACGCTGACAAAGCTGCGCGGGCTATGAACAGTGCGTCTCGACTCCGCAAGCCGCGCCGGGCGTGGCCGATCGCCGCTGCGTTGTGCGTGATCGCAACCGCCGCAGTGCTGATCACCGCACCATCGGTGCTCGACGGCTGGCGAAACCGGGGCCCGTCCGGGCCCGAGGGGCTGGCCCCGAAGCTGGCCGCGCTGAGCGACCAGCAGTTGGCGGATCTGCTGCCGAAGGAGGGCGAATTTCCGGCCTCTTGGACGGTCAGCGAAATCAAGGAGCTGTCGGATACGTTCGGCTACTTGAGATATCACGTATCCGACGAAGGGCTGGGCTTTGACCCGGTCGAGTGCTTCTCGGTGGTGGGTGTGGCCTCGACCGGCGCTTTCGACGCCGCGGAGGTCTTCGGGCACGACCCCGCCGATCCGCCAGAGGTCGCCGACCGGAGGGACATCCGCCTGATGGTCGGCCGGGAATTCGATCCGGCCGGATTTGACACGTTCACCGGCCTGGTTTCGCGGTGTTTGCGTTTCAGCAGCGCCGCCGTCGGCTCCTATACAGTGCGCATCCTCGAAGACGCGCACCCCTCCACCGGGCCGCAACGCTTTCGGTATTCGATCACCACCACAATCGGCGGTGACCCCGCCGACGCGACCCGGATTGACTACTACTCCTACGCACGCACATCCGGGTTAGTCCTGACCGGTACCGCCAGCGACGGCCATCAACAGTCCTTCGACGCACTCTTCGACAGCACGCTGCGCCGTATCACCGAACGCTGACGCGACGACCATTCGGCCCGAACCCGAGCACAGTCCGGACCGATTGGCGCTATGTCGCGACATCACACACGTTCAGAGCCGGGCCCCTTGGTGTAGCGGGTCAGGAACCCGATGGCCGCGACGGCAGCGACCGCACCGATTACGCCCCAGAGCACGAGTTGGAAGGCCAACGCACCCACGAACCAGCCGAACGTCATCGAGATGTACAGCAGCCAGATCACGCGGAACAGAGACCAAGCGGCCAGGATGGCGCTGCCAATCCCGATGGCCAGGCTGTATTGGCGATCGACACGGTTGATCTTTTCTTCGATGCTGGCGGGCACGATCTTCATTTGCGGTCTTCCTTTCCTGAGCTGTCGCCTCGATGGCGTCGTTATTGCGGCAAGTACATACCCGTTGGGCGGCTACCGATCCCAACAACACCTCACCCAATGGCGGCGACTGCCCGGACTATGCGAGAAAGACGCCCGCCGACGTGATCACATCTCCGGCAGCGAGGTCGCTCGTAGTGAGCTTCTTGAAGAGCAGGCCAACGTTGTCGCCCGAGGTCGCGGTGTCCAACTTTTTGCGGAATGCCTCGATCGCGTCGACCCTGACGCCCGGCCCGTCGTTGATTCGCACCTCATCACCGACCCTCAGTTCGCCGTACTCCACCCGGCCGGTGGCCACCGCCCCGCGACCACGGATGAAGAACACGTCCTGAACCGTCATGCGAAACATGTGCGGCAACGCTACACCGGCCACGAAGTGGGTTCGACGATGACGCACACGGCAAGCTGGTTAACTGGCATTCGTGGGCTGGTTTCAGCGAGCGAGGAAAGCCAATGCGGGCCAGCGGGTCACGCGGTCCGACAAGCGGCAAGTGGTTGACACCTCGGCCGAACTTAACGCGCTCAACGCCGATCGGGAACGCCTGATGCGCGAGGGCCTGGTGGGTGTCGCAACGATCATCGGCATCCGAGAGAACGTCGCGACCACGATGCTGGGCACCTGGCATGAGCTGGTGCTGGACGTGCACTTGCCGGACCGCGACCCATACCGCGCCGCACGGCGCATCGCGCTAGAGCTGTCGACCGCCCCGCACATCAAGGTCGGTGCCGAGGTGCCGGTGCGAGTCGATCCCCGGGACCAATTGAAGCTCTTGGTCGTCGCGACGTTGTAAATGTCCAGCCGCGCCTATTGCTTGGCCATGGCGACGAGCAGCCGGTCCTGCGGCTTGATCAAGTGATCCTGGCTGTCGCCACCGACTTCCAGCTGTACCCAGGCGATTTCGCCGGTGAACGCGTTGCCGGTCGCCTCGTAATCCGGTGCGCATGGCGAACCCGTGCTGCGCCCGACATCGCATGCCTCGTCGGCGGAAAAGGCCATCGGCTGGGTGATGTCCACGCGCCCCTTGCCGACGGCGACGCCGTCGTAATACAGGGTGACGTCACCGCCCTTGGCGAGACCGTCTCCGTCGTAGGCGAATTCCATGCGGACTTGGTGGTTGCCTGCCGGGATCGGTTCGTCGGCGGCCACCATGAACCGGTGAATGCCCAGGAAGTTGTAGCAATACTTCAGCCGGCCTTCATAGGCGTACAGCGCCCACCCGCCGACCAAACCGCCCTGGCTGATAATCACGCCGTTGGCACCTGCTTCGGGGACGGTGACATTCGCCGTCACCGAGTGAGATGTGTTCTTCAGTCCCAGCACGCAGTTTTCGCTGACCCGCATCCCGGGGAACAACAGCTGCCGGTTTCCGCGAATCAGTTTGGGGCGCCCGGCGATATCGGGATTGAAGCGCTCGAACGAACGGTCGTCGAGCGGCAGCACGTTGTACTTCACGGCCTCGATGAGCCAAAGCCGCTGCAGCTCTGCCAGCTTCTGCGGATGGTCCTTGGCCAGGTCGTGGGCCTGGGTCCAGTCGTCAGGTCCGTAGAGCTCCCATTCGTCGTCGTCGAACGCGGGCGCATCGAGTAACCACGGGGTGCGGTGCTTGGTGACCGCCATCCAGCCCTTGTGATAGATGCCGCGGTTGCCCAGGCATTCGAAGTACTGCAGATCGTGGTTTTCGGGCGCTTCGGCGTCACGCAGCGTGGCCAACATGCTCACGCCTTCGATCGGTGCCTGCTGAATTCCGTTGACCGACATCGGCGCGGGTAGCCCGGCCGCTTCCAGGATGGTGGGGGCCACATCGATCACATGGTGGAACTGGTGGCGGCACTGGCCTTTCTCGGCAAACCCATTGGGCCAGTGCACAACCGTGCCATTTCGAGTACCGCCCCAATGCGACGCGATCTGCTTGGTCCACTGATAGGGCGTGCACAATGCGTGTGCCCAGCCCACGGCGTAGTGGTTATAGGCGCGCGGCGTTCCGAAGTCGTCAATCTTGCTTTGCAGAAACTCCGGGCTTTCGATGCCACCTAACCCGTTGAGTGTGGTCATCTCGTTGAAGCAGCCAAGCGGAGTGCCCTCGGCTGAGGCGCCGTTGTCGCCGATGATGTAGATGATCAAGGTGTCGTCAAGGACACCTAGATCGGCGATCGCGTCGACCACACGACCCACCTCGTGGTCCGTTTGCTCTAGGAAGCCGGCGTAGATCTCCATTTGCCGCGCCAGCACCGGTTTCAAATCGGCGGGCATGTCGTCCCAGGCCGGGATCTCCGTGTGGCGCTTGGTCAATTCTGCGCCTTCGGGTATCACACCAAGTTGCTTCTGTCTCGCGTAGATCCGCTCCCGCATCACGTCCCAGCCGTCGTCGAATTTGCCCTTGTACTTGTCGGACCAGCGCGCCGGCACATGGTGGGGGGCGTGCGTGGCGCCCGGCGCGAAGTACATGACGAACGGCTTGTCTGGGGCCAGCGCCTTCTGCTGGCGCACCCAGGTGATCGCGCGATCGGCGAGATCTTCGGTGAGTGTGTAGCCCTCCTCGGGTGTCTTTGGCGGCTCGACCGGGGTCGTGCCCTCGTAGAGCCCGGGGTAATACTGATTGGCCTCCGCCCCGACGAAACCGTAGAAATATTCGAATCCCGCACCGGTCGGCCACTGATCAAACGGTCCGACCAGGGAAACTTCCCACGGTGGAACCTCGTGACACTTGCCGAACTGAGCCGTCGAATACCCGTTCAGCCGCAGAGTTTCGGCGATGGATGCCTTGTCTTTTGGCCGCACACTGCTGTATCCGGGGGCCGAAGTGGCCAACTCGGTGACCCCGCCCGCGCCGACGGAGTGGTGGTTACGGCCGGTCAGCAACGCCTGACGGGTGGGCGAGCACAGCGCGGTGGTGTGGAATCGGGTGAGCTTGAGGCCGCCGGCGGCGAGGCGCTCGGCGGTGGGGGTATGACAAGGTCCGCCGAATGCCGAGGACGCGCTAAATCCCACATCATCGAGCAGCACGATCAATACGTTGGGCGCGCCCGCCGGCGGGCGCAGCATTGTGATCGGCGGATACGTCGTGTTGGGATCCTTGGCGTCGTACGTCGTCAAGCCAACATGCTTGCGATCCACGATCGGCAGACTTTCCCGCATCACCTGGCGCGGCTCCGTCATCATCTTTCCCTTCTCGAACAGTTCGCGGGCGTCGGGACGGGCACTAGCCCGTGCTGACGCACCCGCTGACGCTGACGTGGCGGCCCACGTTGGCACAGACGTTGGCGTAGCCGGCCGGGTCTGGTGGCGGAGGGGGTGGTGCGGACTCCGACGGCGGCGGGTAGTAGGCCGGCGGCGGTACGTATTGTTCGACGGTACCGGCGACATCCGTACACCCGCCGACCGAGACGTGGCGGCCGCCAACACTGGCGCAGGCGTCCGCGCGGGCCTGTGCGGGGGCCGCGAGGCTCAGGGCGCCAGCGGCCGCGGTCATCGCCAACACCAACGCGGCGACCGATAGCCAAGACCGCGCACGCCCGGACTCGTTGTGTGTCCGCCTGCTCATCCGGTGGGCGGTGTCATTCATTCGATTCCCCTATTCCGCATGGATTTCGCGGCAAGCAGTTGCTCGCCGCACTGCCCACTATCGGCTGGTAATCGCGACAAATCTGTCGGATGAACGCCGGATTTGGCGGATGAACTTCTCTCCCCCTTTTGGAGGAGGATCGGGAGGTCCTCGCTACCGCAAGGAAACGCTGCAAGCCATCTCACATCTACGAAACATGCTGTCGCGGTATATATTTCGTAGCGGCACCGTACCTCGCGGGCCGCCGCGGGGGCGGTTCGGCCGACCATGATCGGGTCACCGGAGGCACTGGCGCCGGGATGAGCAGTTGTGGCATACCTGTGGCGTGATTGAAGTTACTTTGCTGGGCACCGGCAGCCCGATCCCGGATCCGCTGCGCGCGGGCCCGTCCACACTCGTGCGCGCGGGTGGTCAGGCTTTACTCGTCGACTGCGGCAGGGGAGTGCTGCAACGCGCCGCCGCCGTCGGTCTGGGCGCCAACGCGCTGACCGCGCTGTTGGTGACCCACCTGCACAGCGACCATGTCGCTGATCTCGGTGATGTGTTGATCACCCGGTGGGTCAGCACGTTTGGCCCCGATGCAGCGCCGTTGCCGATCATCGGTCCACCGGGAACCGCCGCGATGGTGGAGGCGACGTTGGCCGCCTTCGGCGCCGATATCGGCTATCGGATTGCTCACCACGCCGACCTGACCCAGCCGCCGGCCGTCGAGGTGCACGAACACACCGACGGAATTGTCTGGGACCGGGACGGAGTTCGTGTCTTGGTGGCGCCGACGGACCACCGCCCTGTGTGTCCGACGATCGCGTTTCGTGTCCAGCACGACGGCGTCTCGGTCGTGTTGGCCGGCGACACGGTGCCGTGCGAAGGCCTTGACCGACTGGCCAGCAGAGCGGATGCCATGGTGCACACCGTGATTCGCAAGGATCTCGTCAAAGCGTTGCCCCTACAGCGCATCCGAGACATCTGCGATTACCACTCCTCGGTGGAAGAGGCGGCTGCAACCGCCGCGCGCGCCGGTGTGGGCACTTTGGTGCTCACCCATTGCGTACCGCCGATCGCACCAGGTCAAGAGGAGGCCTGGCGGGCCTGCGCTGCGGCACATTTCGACGGGCGCATCGAGCTGGGACCCGATCTACATCGCGTCGAAGTGACCCGCGCCAGCCGATGAGCGCATCCGTGGCCGCCGTGCGGCAGAGTCGTCCTGTGACCCCAACATCCAGTAACTGCGTGACCGGAAGCGAGCAAATTGCCACGCCATTCGGACCGGGAAGCAACAATGAGGAGGCGCCCGTCCGCCCCTCGGCCGGGGCCAGCAAGCTTTGCAGCGAGCACTTGGAGCAACCCATGGCCGACCCCACTCGAGTCACAGTCGTCGTGGCCGACGATCATCCGGTAACGCGGCAAGGTGTGGTGCGCGCGTTGAAGTCCAGCGGGCGGGTGCACGTCGTCGCCGAGGTGGCGGACGGTCGCGCGGCCCTGGACGCCATCCGGCAACTCAGACCGGCGGTAGCCCTGCTCGACTACAAGATGCCCGAGCTGGATGGCCTTGAAGTCACTCACGCGATTACCCGTGATGGGTTGCCCACGCACGTGGTGTTGCTGAGTGCCTTTGATGACAGCTCGGTTGTGTACAAGGCTCTGGCCGAGGGCGCTTCGGGGTATCTAACCAAGGAATCCGATAGCGACGAAATCGTGAACGCCGTGGTCAAGTGCGCCAGCGGCGAGGCGTACCTGCCCACCGGGATAGCCGGAGGGTTGGCGAGCGAAGTCAAACGGCGGGCCAGGGGAGCGACGACGTTGTTGACCGAGCGCGAAAGTCAGGTGGTGAAGATGATGGCAGACGGGATGTCGGTTCCGCAGATCGCGTCGCAACTTCACCTGGCAACCAGCACGGTTAAGACGCATGTCCAGAGCCTGTACGAGAAGCTTGGTGTCTCCGATCGGGGAGCGGCCGTCGCCGAGGCGATGCGGCGCCGACTGCTGGAATGACGATCCGCTGAGGTGCGCTGAAAGGCCGCCCCCAGTTATCCGCCCAGTTATCCGCCCAGTTATCCGCCTGCAACCGGGCGCATCATCACGGTGAGCCGGAATCCGTATCGCGGAATCGAGTCGCCACCGCCGCGACCCGCGCCCGTCGCCATCGGTATCCCGGGCATTCCCGGGCCCCCTTCCATGACCATGGGCGCGCCGCCTCGTCGGGTAGCCGGCAACCCAGCCGCGCCGTGCCCCTTCGGCGAAGCCATCGTGGTCCAGCTCGGCGGCACGGACATGTGGCCGATCGACGGAGCATGTCCCAGGCTCGCCGATATCGCCGGCGGTCGCGCACCGAGACCCGCTGAACGCATCGTGCCGGCTGCGGAACTGAGCCCGCCCGTAGCCGAACCCAACGCCTTCGCCGGCGCCGCGGCGGCGGTCGCCACCGCGTTCACAGCGGACATGGCCGACATGCACGCACCTGTAATCTGCGCAGCCGTAGTCCCGAACGCCGCCATGTCGGAAAGGAACTCCAGGAAGTTGTAGACCCATAGCGGTGGCGTGAACGACGCGAGCCGATCCAGCGCCTGGGGCACCGTAGCGATCACTCCCGCGCCCACCGACATGACGACCTGGCCAACATCGGCGGCCCGCCCGGCCAGCGCGACCGCCTTGGTGATCACCGGCGGCGGGGTGAACGGTGTCAATGTCGTTGCCGCGGCCGAGACGGCGGCGTAGCAGAACATGGCCGCGGCGTCCTGCGCCCACATCTCGGCGTAGAGCGCTTCGGTGGCCGCGATCGCCGGGGTGTTCTGACCGAGGAAGTTGGTCGCAATCAGCGACATGAGGAGCGCACGGTTGGCCGCGATCACCGGCGGCGGCACGGTCATGGCGAACGCCGCCTCGTAGGCAGCAGCCGCCGCATTGGCCTGGACATGCGCCCGCGAAGCCTCCGCGGCCGTGGCGCTCAACCATGTCACATACCGTGCCGCCGCGGCCGCCATCGCTGTCGATGTGGGGCCCAGCCACGGCCCACTGGTCAACCCAGAGATCACCGAGGCATACGAGGCCGTAGCCGCGTGCAATTGGTCGGCCAACTCCGCCCATGCCGCTGCGGCCGCCAGCATCGGGCTGGCCCCAGGGCCTAAATACATTCGGCCCGAGTTGATTTCAGGTGGTAAAGCTCCGAAATCCATTCCTGATCCTCTGGCCAATTAACTGCTGGCCGCGACCACATTCGCGGCCTCGGTCCCCGCGTACGAATCGGCTCCGGCCCGCAGGGTGGTCACGAACAGTTCATGAATCGCTACGGCCTGGGCGCTGAACGCTTGATACATCTGGGCGTGCGCGGCGAATTGTGCTGCGGTTAATGCCGATACCTCGTCTGCGGCAGCGGGAATCACCCCGGTCGTAGGGCCGGCTGCGGCGGCGTTCTGGGCAGTTAAGGCAAAGCCGACACCCCGCAAGTCGTCGCTCGCCGCCGCCAGCATTTCTGGTGCGGTTATCACATAGGACACGGGTCCCCCTTTGCGAAACGGGCCGACTCTGTGGAATTGCGTTTGCGCTCAGATGGGTTATTGAGTTCACGTTCCGAGTAATAAGTGATAACAACCACATAACTAAGATGCCCTGGCGAGACGGCAATGCGCATCGGCTGACCGGCTACACAGAGGATGAATTTGCGCCCCCCAATTGACGGAGCGCTCTTCTGCTAATTCTGCACGTCATGTCACGAGTTTGTCTGGCGCCCAGCGAGATTCAGATTCGTAGCGATCGTAGTGCCACTCGCGCCCACGAGGTGCGGCGTCAGTGCCGTAGCGGCAGCTCCACGCGCACGTGTGCCCCGACGGGCTCATTGACGATGGTTAGCGTGCCGCCGGCGGCTTCCACGCGCGACCGATGCGAGGCCAGACCGATGTGTCCCTGTGCGAGACGCCGTGCCGCGGCGTCACGGCTGATACCAATCCCATTGTCTACCACATCGATACGAGCCACGTCACCGGCGACTGCCAGTTTCACCGATGCCCTGCTGGCCTGCGAATGACGGGTCACGTTGGCCAACAACTCGCGGACCACTCCGAACAGGATCGGGTCGATCGCATTGGCTGCCTGGTAATCAGTGTCGGTTGTGATCAGTATTCCCGAGCGAGCCGCCGCAACCGACGCCAGCTTTTCGACGGCAGCGGCCAAGCCGACCTGATCGAGTACGGCTGGGTGTAGCTCGAAGGTCGCCTCGCGCAGCAACCGCGAAGCGTCCTGCAGGCTCGCCAGTGCGTGCTCGAGAGGCGCATCGGGGGAGACCTTGACGAAGTCTGCGATATCACGCCGTGCGGCCAGCACATCTTGCAGCGGTCCGTCATGGATGGATTCTGAAATCTGCCGGCGTTCGGCCTCCGAGGCGGTCATCGTCTGCGCGAGTAACTCATCGCGGGACCTCGTCAGTTTCGCCATTTCGTCGACATTTCGCAGCCGAAAAATCACCACCAATAGAGCTGTGCCGCAGATAAATCCGTACATCAGCACGATCAGCGCCGTTATCCCTGCGCCAAGACGTGGTGCGATCACCGGGTCCAGCAGAACCGATGCGGTAAATACCGCAAGGCTACAAGCCAGCACGGTGGCGGCCCGTCGCACCGACAACTCGACAGCCACCATCCTCGGTAGCAACGCCATCACCAACAGCGGAATATATCCGCCGGGCGACAACAGCTTGAAGCCGAACACCGCCGCGACGTCAACCAACGCGAAAGTCAGTAACGCTTTGTCACCGGTAAAGCGCGACTTTGCCGCAGAAAACGCCACTGTCAGCGTGCATATCGCGATGAGCGCGTAGCTGCTAAGCAGCGCAATCTGCGCGGGCCATCGAGTCGGATCGGTGTCGATCACCATCCCCAAAAGCATGATGATGACCACTCCGCCGCGAAGCATGGATCCGGCCTGCAATGAACGCAACCGCTGTTTGCGAAGGACCTGCTCGACATCGGTGCTGCTCATCGTTTCTCTAACATACGACGGGACGTCAGCAATTTTGGTGTTTCTCGCGTCCCATGCCGCGAATGTAGATCGTTTCTGCCTCAACCGGATTGCGATCAGACCACACCCACTCGCGCAAGGGTGCACAAAGTCGGATAGTACAGATCGCGATTCCATCCGACCGCGGGAAACACGACACCCTGGAAGAGGCTTGGGACCGCAGCGCGCGCACGTTCATGCCCGGTTTCGATATCGAGCACCACGACATGGTCTGCGCAGCGGCGCGCCCCTGCCGCGCGCACCCGCCGATTGTTCAACAACGGCCCGCCGTACCCCATCAGTCGGCGCAGACGATGGCCGCGTAGTCCGGGGAGACGGGCGTGAAAGTCGTTGATGACGACCTCGCCGGTGTCGGCGAATCGGACCATGTGGCTGGCCGTGGCGTACGGGCGCCGCCACAGGCGTTCCAGGCCGGCATCGCCGAGGCGCCAGGCGGCGAGAACGGCGTTGGCCGAGTCGTAGCCCAGTGCGATCCGGCGCTGTGGGTCGTACAACGGCGGGTTGGTGACGGCACCCCGCGCGATGCCGCAGATGTCGACGAACTCGTGATCGGTTGCGTCCGTTAGGGAGACACGGATTAGCTGATTGGCGCTGGTCGCCACACCGGCGGCGAGCATCGAATGGGTGTAGGTGTGTTCGCCGTTGTTCAGAAACCACATGTGGCCGCCGTCCACCACCGGATCCCAGCCGTAGCTCTGGTCCGGTCGGCCACCGTAGCGCAGCACCCAGCTGTCATCGAGCTCCAGTCGTTCCGCCGCCGGGTCCCAGATGTAACGGTACGTCGTGGTTACACCTACCACGTAAATCGCGTGGCCGTCGCTGGACAGCCGTGCGATCGTTCGCTCGGGCAGCTCGACCTCTGCGCAACGCGGCTGCAGGCGTTCGGGTTCCAGCAACGAGAGCCGGGCTCCCCGCGAGTCGTTCTTCCTATCGAAATCCTTTGTGGCGATGGTCCCATCGGCGAGGATGACGAAGGAGTTGTACGGGCGGGGCTGGGGCAGCTCGCGCCGCTCGATCACCGAGCAGTCCGGCGCCAGTCGATGGCACCAGCGTCCAAACACCGTGTACAGCGAGCCGTTGGCGTGGGCCGCGAGTCCGCCGGGCCAGAACGGCCCCGCGGCTAGTTCCGGTGAACGTTCCAGTGGCCGTAGCGACTCGGGATCGATCCGCTCGACCCACCCGGTCGACGGACTGGCGAGCATCCGCGGCCCCAACGTGTGCCGCAGCACATACACCTCGCCGGGATCGCGAAGCACCACCATCGTCACCGCGTAGGCGTCTCGAGTTGTTACCTCAAGGCGTTCACCGTCAGCGATACCGAGCCCGCGGTTGCCGTGCGGCGCCTGGGTACGTCGCGGGCCCCCGTCCTCGCCCGGCCACGGGCTCGGCCAATATCCTGCCAGGGCAGCATCGCGACTGGAGTCGTTGGTAAGCAACTGTTTGCGACTGGCTAGACCTTGGCGAGCAGACCAAGCAGTTCCCCGGCCAGTTGCTCGCCGCGGTCTTCTTGAAGGAAGTGCGCGGCACCCTCGATTCGCACCTGCTCGTGTGCAGAGGGGATTAAGTCGCAAAAAGCCTGCCCCGACCTCGGGTACGGGAAAACCGGGTCACTGTCGGAGAACGCCACCAGTGCTGGTTTGTGCCAGCGCGACAGCTCCTCTCTGACGGCTAGCATCTCCGCCACGCCGGGCGCGTCCTCGCTGATGGGGACCAACAGAGGAAATTGCGCAGCGCCGGCCTTCGACTCAGCGCTCGGGAAGGGCGCGTCATAGGCGGCCACGACGTCTTCGGACAGCTGGCTGGTCGTGGCTCCTTGGATGACGAATCCGACGGGCAGATCCGGGTTCTTCTCCGCGAAGTCGCGCCAGGCCATGAATCCCTTGGACACTCGCCCGATGAACACACCGGTGTTCATAATCATCAGCGCCTCAACCCGATCGGCGTTTTCCACCGCCCAGCGCAGTCCAATCGGGCCGCCCCAGTCTTGGACAACCACAGCCGCGTTGTGCAGGTCGAGAGCGCCCAGCACCTTCGCGACCAACTCGCTGTGGCGATCGTAGGTGTACCAGCGCCGGTCGGTGGGTTTGTCGGAGCGGCCGAAACCCGCGTAGTCGGGAACGATGACCCGGTGCCCTGCCGCGACCAGCGGCACAAGCATCTTGCGATAGAGATAGGCCCACGTCGGCTCGCCGTGAAAACACACCACCGGCGATCCCTCCCGTGGCCCCTCATCCAGGTAGTGCATCCGCAAACCGTCGACTTCCAGGTAGTGCGGTTCGAAGTCGTACCCAGGAAGATGCTCGAAGCGCGAATCGGGTGTTCGAAAAACCTCCGGGGCGCTGGAACTCATTGCTGCCATCTCCAATTCGGTAGGGCCGGCGATGCTGAACACCGTAACGGATTTTTGACCGACCAGTCAACTATCCGATAGACTTCGCGAGTGCCACGAACTTCCGACGCCCGGGATCGCATTTTGTCAACCGCGGCACGACTGTTTCTCGAGCGCAGCTACCACGACGTCGGTGTCGAGGAACTCTGTGCCGCGGCTGACGTTCGCAAAGGCAGCTTCTACCACTACTTCTCGTCGAAAGCTGAACTGGCAAAAGCGGTTATCGATCTGCACACGCAGGCTTTTCAGGCGCGGCTGGCCAGCCAGACCGGCGCCACAGCCGCCGACAAGTTCGCCGCCATTCCAGACGCGATCGGCGCCATCCAGGCAGCGCTGTATGCGCAGTTCGGACGCTTCGTCGGCTGCCCATTCGGCAACCTGGCAGCCGAGCTGTCGACCACCGATGAAGCGGTGCGCATCCACCTCGCCGCGCGGTTGGCCGCATTGGAAGAGCAACTCGCCCAGGTCTGCCGCGACGCCGCCGCTGCCAAGATGTTGCGCGATGACGTCGACCCCGATCGGCTGGCCCACGCGATATTCGCTCATTACCAGGGTCTTATCCTGCTCGCCAAACTGCATGGCTCGAGCGCTGCTGCGCTGGCACCCGCGCTGCACGACTTCGTTGACGGCTACCTAACCGACGCGGTCAGAGCTAGACCTTGACCACAAGCTTGCCCACATTCTTGCCGTCGAACAGCATGTTGATCGCCGTCGGCAGCTGCTCGAAGCCCTCAACGACGGTCTCGAGTGGCGTCAGCTCGCCCTTGGCAATCAAGCCGGCGATCTCGCCGATCGCCTCCGGCGCCCGGCCGAAGTGGTCGAGAACAATGAAGCCCTGCAGCGTCACCCGCTGGATCAGCAAGTTGCCGAAGGCGCGCGGGCCCGGCGGCGGGTCGGCATCGTTGTAGCCCGAGATCAGCCCACACAGCGCGACGCGCGCGCCAGTGTTGAGACGCGCAAAGATCGCGTCCATGATGTCGCCGCCGACATTCTCGAAGTCGACATCGACGCCATCGGGCGTTGCCGCGACGAGCTGGGCGGCCCAATCGTCGGCGCGATGGTCCACCGCCACGTCGAAGCCGAGCTGCTCGGTCAGCAGCGCGCACTTTTCCGGGCCGCCGGCGATCCCGACGACGCGGGCGCCGTCGGCCTTGGCGAGCTGCCCGGCGACCGAGCCGACCGCACCCGCCGCGGCCGAAACGACAACCGTCTCACCCGGCTGCGGCTTGCCTATCTCACGGATCCCGATCCACGCGGTGAGCCCGGTTATCCCGAGTGCACCGAGGTACGCGCTCGGCGAGACGCCCTCGGCTACGTCGATCGGAAACAACGGCATTGTGTCGGAGGCAACCGTGTACTCCTGCCAGCCGACGAGACCCTGAACGATCTGCCCGACAACGTAGTTGGGATTCTTCGACGCCACGACCTTGCCGAGCCCGCCCGCGCGCATCACTTCGCCGATACCGACCGGCGGTAGGTAGGTCGGCGTTTCATTGATCCAGGTGCGGTTGGTCGGATCGAGGGAAATCCAGTCGACGCGGACGAGTGCCTCGCCGTCGCCGATGTCGGGGATCGGTACCTCGCTGAGTTCGAAGGTGTCCAGACCGATGCGTCCGGTTGGGCGTTCCCGGAGCAGGAAGCGGCGGTTTCGATCGGGCATGAGCGCACGGTACCCCACACGGTATTGGCCATGCCCGATCGCGCTTTCGTGCCCGCCAAACTCTACGAAAGTGTTGCAGAATGTGCCGTTCAAGTTCGCGATGCGCCGGGTTGTCCGGCCTGCCTCAGCCAGATCCGCGTCACCCTGGCGGTAGGCCATGGACCGCGGTTGCCCTCCTTTCCCGCTGAACCGGGATTGGTCGAGACGCGCCCAATTCTGCGCTTGTGTCATACACCTCCGACATCGGGATTCCAGCATTGCCGAAATCCCACCTAGAGAAGACGTGAAAGCTGTTGAGCACCAATGAATTTGCGGCCTAACCCGACGAGCCAGCAGCGGTGGATGGAGCTTGATCGGCAGACCTTCCACTAACGAGGGGCCAGCTCGACATTTGTGAATTCTGGGCGCTAAAGCGGCCGGACCCGCCGTCTACGCACATTGAAAGCCCTTCGGGCTCGCGACCGGGGTCCAAGCCCGATACGAACTGCTTTCCCGAACGCGTCGGATTATCGCGGTTATCGAATCCTGAGTAAGCACACACCACGACCGCAGCCCACGGGGCAACGCTAGTGCGCTCCGCCTGCCCGACGCCGACCCCAGCCGCAGGTCAAGGCTCTATCCCAGCACCTGAACCCTGGCTGCTCACCCGGGGCGGGCATTGTCGTACCTCGGATTCATGACTCAGCGCGACGCCAGAGCGGTCATGGCTGTCGTCCCGGTTCCCGTATCAGCCCGATTCCGGAATACCGGGCGCCAACCACACGCGCCCAAGAGCCGCTAACCGGCAGCTACGCCCAGGTGCTCGATGTCGACCGAGTCGGAATTGACACCTCGTTGTTCGATCTGGGCGGTGATTCTCTTTCGGCCTCGCGCATCCACACAGTCGCCACGTAGCGAAATGTCCGTCTCGTCAATATTCGGGGTGGCTGATTCCCAGATCGCGTCCGATGAGCCCGGGGAAGGCCTAATACGACCGCTCGGCACCGGTACTGCCCGTGATTTGCCGTCTATCGGACGTAGGTAAGGATCGGATTTCAAATTCACGGCTAATTCTCATCTTTTGCCACGGTTTGATCACAGGTTTGCTAGGAATCCTGGGTCCGAGGCTAAGTCACATAGTCGTGGATTTGGCATTGCGCATCCGAGAGGAGTTGACAATCGTGGCGAGTGCATCGGGGGCGAAGGTAATCCACCTACAGTCACACCCGGCCTGGGCTGCCGCTCAGCAGCGCGAACGTCAACTTCAGGAAGAGATGCGTCGCCATCCGGCATATCTGGGCCGGCAACGCGCCGCCGCACTGGGGGGCGACCTCGCGATCGGTGCGCGCAACTTCGCGGTGTGCCCCAGCACCGACACTCCAGCCTGACGATTCCTAGATGCATAACTCCTAACACCGCGCCGAGCGTGGACCGGCTGCGCCGAATGTGTACTGGCAGCGAGCACACGTCGTCCGATGCCGCGGTGGTTGCACGCTCGGCGTGTCGACGATCACGTAGTCCAAAGGCCGCGGCGCCGTTGATCGGCAAGGCGATGCCGTACCGGCTTGCGTCAATCTCCCGGTAGTACTACAGTCGTAGTAGCATAAATTCACCGGTTGAGGAATTATGTTCGAAGGGGCTGGTCGGCGATGACTGAGCAATTGACTGCGGTACTGATCGTCGGGGCGGGGCCGACGGGGTTGACGCTGGCGAACGAACTGACCCGGCACGGTGTCGCGGTGCGGATCGTTGATCGTGAACCGGCGCCGCTAACGACGTCCCGTGCTTTGGTAGTACAGCCTCGAACGTTGGAAGTCTTTGACGACATGGGCGTTATCGACGAGGCGCTCGCGGCAGGTAGCCCGGCCACATCCCTGACGATCGCATTCCGGAAGGAGAAGGTGCGGGTTGACCTCGCCGGCGTCCTGACCGGACCCCAGAACTACACCGCCTACCCCGCGCTGCGCACATTGTCGCAGCACGACACCGAGCGGATTCTCACGCAGGCCCTGTCCAAGCGGGGCGTCGAGATTGACCGCGGACGGGCGCTGATCGATCTGACTCAGGACGGCGACACCGTAGCAGCGTCGCTGCGTGGTCAGAATGGATCGATCGAGACCGCGCGATGCCGTTGGATCATCGGCTGCGACGGCGCACACAGTGCGGTCCGCAAAGCGGCTGGCATCGCATTTGCCGGTTCCACCTACCGCGACGACTTCATCATGGCCGATGCCGAACTCGACTGGGAGCTGCCCCACGGCGGCCTATACGGATTTCCCAGCGCGGCCGGCATATTCGCGGCGTTTTCGATGCCAGGCGAGAACCGGTACCGCATCTTCGGCAACGTGCCCCCAGGACCCGACGGGCCCAGCGCCGAGTACAGCGAGCCAACCCACGATGAGTTCCAGGCGATGCTCGACCAGCGAGTGCCGTTCCCTGCCAAGGTGATCAAGGAGCACTGGGTGACCCGCTACCGGGTGCACAGCCGTGTCGTGCCCATTTATCGCCAGGGCAGCGTCTTCTTGGTGGGCGACGCCGCACACGTGCACAGTCCGGTCGGAGCCCAAGGCATGAACACCGGTATCCAAGATGCCTACAACTTGGCGTGGAAACTCGCGCTGGTTGAGCGCGGCATCAGCGACGAATCGCTACTCGACAGCTACGAGGCCGAGCGTCATCTCGTGGGCGTTCAGTTGCTCAAGACGACGGACCGGCTGTTCACGGCTTTGTTGGGCAACAACCCGCTATCCAGGATCGCTCGCGGTTGGCTAGGCCCAACCGTGGCGGCACGAGTGCTCACTCAGCGCTCATTGCGCCGTTGGTTCGTTGGCACGGTCGCGCAGTTGCGGCTGCACTACCCCGACAGTCCGCTCAACGCCCAGGACGGCTCCGGCTGGGCTGACGCTCCCGCTCCAGGCGACCGGGCACGAGAAGCCGACGTGCTGATCGACGGGAAGCCGGGACGCCTCTACGAGGTATTTCGCGGCATCCACCACACCGTGCTGCTGTTCACCGGGCTCGACGATCGGGCGCGACCGGCCGTCGAGCTGTGCCGGATCGCCGAACAGATCGAGCGGGCCTATCCCGGTCTGGTGCGGGCGAGCGTAATCACGGCGGAACGCTTCGCCGACCATCCGATGGCACTGGGTGATCCGGATCGATCGGCACACCGTCAATATGGCGTCGCATCGCCCTGCGCGTTTGTCATTCGGCCGGACGCACATGTCGGCTACCGCGGGCGGGCGGTGGACCTAGACCGGCTGCTGGGTGACCTAGCGACCCGACTGCCCCGCGGTGCTGCAAACTCGGGCGCCACGACACCGCCGAGCCGGGCCGCGGGCGCGGGCAACGGCTAAGGCACCCGCTGTCCACGGCAGCGGGCAGGCGATCCCGCCAATGTTCCATGCCCCCAGACCACTAGTGCGGTGCGAATGGCGTCGGGGCGGGTCCTCAGCCAGGCACCTAGGGGCGGGCGACGACGCCGACTGCACATTGGCGTGCAGGCGACAAAACCGCCGGCCGTGACGCGCGACGAGCGGCCCGACGTCCATGTGTCGTGTCCTACCAGACGCGCACCCAGTCGACGAGCATCTGCGCAGGATAGGTTCCCGGACCGGGATCGCCGCCACCGGAACCAGCGACCGCGAGATTCAAGATCGGAAACACCTGGTAGCCGGGGTTGTTGAAGGGCCAGTCCGCCAGCGAGTTCGCCGACACAGTGAAGTATGGCTGCGCGCCGTCCACATAGTCCTGCCAGAAGCGCATACCCGCCTCATCCCACTGGACCCGCCAGGTGTGCCAGGCACTGTCCAGCGCGAGGTTGTGGGTCTTCCATTCGGAGCCGTTGGCTTTTGCGTGAACGGTGGTCGCTGCAGGCCACTTACCGTTGCCGTACCACTCCAGGATGTCGATTTCGCCCTGAGCATCACTGGACAACCACCAGGCGGGCCAGCATCCGGCCGTGAGGCAGTCGAGCTTGATTCGGGCTTCCCAGGTGTGGCCGCTGCCCCCTTGCCACGGGCTGAAAATCTTGCCGCCGTAGTAGGTGTTGCCATCCTTGGCGGCGCGGATCACCAGGTTGGAGTTGCCATCGAGGAACACGTTCTGCCGATCGTCTCGATACTGGCCGACATGTTCGGGTAACTCCCAATACGTCGGGTCCTTGATCGTTTCGCGGGCTTTCGACACCGTCCATTTCGACGGATCGGGGGCTGCGCCGGCAGGCCCATCGAACTCGTCATGAAAGAGGAAGTTTCCGGGCTGACTGTTGGGCGCGGCACGAGCCGGTACGACCGGCGTTGCGACTACCAGCGCACCGATGCCCGTCATCAACAACATGCTGCGACGATCCATCTCGGGCATAAGCAAGGCACCATAGCAGCCCAGGCCGTACGACGCTAAAACTGAGAGCGCCCCGAGTGGGGTCACCCGGCGGCAGGTGGTTTTGCCATCACCGAGGGCCTGAAACCGTAACTCGGCAGGTTGCGCCCGTAGTGACCGCCGACAAACTGGCCAAACGGGGTCATCGGAAGGGTATTCAGCCCTTCCGCCCCCGCCGGGACCGTAGCGGCGTTGGTAAGTGCCGCCACCCCGGGGTTCGTCATGGCGTTCACCGGAGCCCAGCTCGCCGGCACCGACAACCCGCCCAGCGGAAGCGCCTTCCCCAGACCCGCCGCTACGCCACCGGCATTGGCTGCCGTCGATCCAGCCGCTGCGCCTAATGCCTGCGCCGCACCTTCGGCGGCCTTTGCCGCGGGAGCCGCCAAACCCTTCGCAAACGTGGTCATGGCCGTGATCCCGTTGCTGATCTGCCCAAAGGACTGTCCTATCTGGACGGACATCTGCGCCGACGAAATGTATCCACCGAGATACTTCGTGTACATCGAGGCCAGATCGTCGAACGGCGTGTTATTGACCAGAAAGTCATCGATTGGCTTGAGGCTTGACATGCTCAAGTTGGGCGAAGACAGGGTGTTCAACAGGCCGGAAATTTCGTTGTTCATGCCGCCCAGTACCCCCTGCACGCCGTTCTGCGCGGAGTTCTGGGCTGCGGCCGCGACCGCGTTGGCCTCGCCAGCCACCCCGAAGGGAGTGGTCACTTCCGCCGGCTCGTTGAATTCGGTCAATTGCGACGCCGTCGACGAAGAACTCGCGTAGGCGTACATCGCAGCGGCGTCCTGGGCCCACATCTCGAAGTACTCCGCCTCAACGGTGGCGATCGCCGCGGTATTTTGGCCCAAGAAATTCGTCGCGATCAACGCCGCCAGCAGAGCACGGTTGGCTGCGATCACCGGCGGCGGCACGGTTGCCGCGAACGCTGTCTCGTACGCCGCCACGGCTGCGCGCACCTGACTTGACGTCAACTCGGCCTGCTCAGCGCTACTGTCCAGCCACGCGACGAACGGAGTCGTGGCCGAAACCAGCGACGCTGACGCCGGCCCCAGCCACGGACCGCTGGTCAGCCCGGCAATCACGGACCGATGCCCCGCGGCGGCCGCGTGCAAGTCAGCGGACAGCCCGGCCCAAGCCGCCTCTGCGGCGAGCAACGAACCCGCACCCGGGCCGGTGTGCATACGCCCAGAATTGATTTCTGGGGGCAACATCCCATAGTCCACGTCTGAAACCTCTCTAGATCTCAGTACGACCAGCCGACCCGCTCAGCCAGCCGCCGTTGCGTTCGCCGCCTCGGTCTCCGCATACGAACCCCCGCTGGCCGCCAACGTTGCCGCCAACGACTGTTGAATCCTGACCGCACGCGCGGCCAGCGCTTGATATCGCTGCGCATGGGCGGCGAGCTGTGCCGCCGTCAGCGCTGAGACCTCATCGGCGGCCGCCGGAACAACCGCGGTCGTCGGCCCGGCTGCAGCCGCATTGCCGACAGAGAACGCGGCGCCGATCGACTGGAGATTGCTGGCTGCCGCCGACAGCAGCTCTGGATATGCGGTAACGAAAGACATGGGATTTCCCTTCAGCGATACGGGAACCTGCCGAACACGCTGATGTACTCGGCTACCTCGAACGCTATAAACGGGAAGCTGACCTACTCAACGCAGCTGATCGCGCGGAATTGATCCTGACCTTGCTGTTTTGCTAACATTCATGCTGATTTAATCACAGGACCTTCACAGGAATTCCCCACGATCTGTTCATTGAACATACGCACATTTGTGCCGCGATAAGCAGAAAAATGTCCCTGGATGTCACAGCGCGGCGGCAACGGCCCGACCGCAGATTTCAACTACGCGGGGCGTCCGGCCCCTATCACCCTCACCGCCGGTTTCCAAGATAATTATTCACCCCGAGTTAATGTATCCGCACGCGATTCTCACGGCCCAAGGCGAAAGAACCAACCGGAGCGCCTATTACCAGAATAAAATCAGGCTGATGATATGACTTTACCAAATTGGGTTGAGGCGTCCTTCGCGCACCGGGCAATTTCGAACTCCGTCGCGGTCACCGATCCAGGGGCCCTGCCAGTTGTTGGCCGAGGTGTATCTGGTCCGTGATCTTCATGCGACGGCGACAAAGGACGCTCATGTTCATGATGGCGCTTGCGGTTATCGCCGCACTGCTGATGGCACTGTTCCTCGGCTATCACTTCGGCCGCCGCGCTGGCTCGACACCTGCAATGCGGAAGCGGCGAAGGCGTCGAGCGGCACTGGGCGGGCTCGCTCTCAGCCTGATCGTGCTGATGGTTGCGCGCCGTATCCAACAGGGCTTTGTGGTCAAACGTGCCCTTCCCGGCGCGGCAGGGGGCTGGGGGCTGAAACTTATTGAGGCGCTTCAACTCCGACGGGGTCGACGGCGGTTCCACAGGCCGATGACGCGTTGGGCCCAGGTGACGCGCGCGTGATCGACTACAGCTTGCTGGCCACGAAGTCGGCGGCCTGGTTGGCCATGCCTGCCTGGATGTATGCATTGGCGAGATGTTGCGGCCAGTTTTCTTTCCAGGTGTTCGGGTCGGCCGGGTTGCAGACCGGATCGGCTCCATGGCACAACTCGATGGTCCGGTCGTTGTAGAGCGGGCTGAAGTTCGTGATGGGCCCAACCCACTGGCTCCCGTTGCCGAACAAAGCGACAGCCGCGATGTGCTGATCGGTGCCGTCTGGCAGGGGGCTGTCGAATCCAAACGCGGACATCGGAACCGCGAGCACGATGTCGGTGACCGCCGCGCCCAGCGAGTAGCCGCCCAACACCAGCCGGGTGTCCGGGCAAGTGTTGACCATGTATTGAATGTGGCGGCTCATGTCGTTGGCGCCGACATCAACTTCGCTGTCGGCGGGGTACTTCACCGCATAGGTGCCCATGCTCTTGCCGCCGAGCTTGGAGCTGAGCGCGTTGATGAAGGCGTTACCGAGTACGCCGGGCCCTGGCGATTCGAATCGGCCGCGGGCGAAAACGACCTCCACCTGCGGACATCTCGCCGCAGCGGCGGATGGCGCCGCCGGCAGCGTTGTTGACGGTAACACCGCGTCAGCGACCGTTAGTGTGGCGGCGATTGCGAACGCGGCAACGCCAACCCGAAGCCCAACGACAAGCGATTTGAGGGGAACGACAAGAGATTTGAGGGGAAGGGAAGCGTGCACAGAAGGATGTTAGCGATTCACGCCGGGTTGGGCGCTTCGAAAAAAGCATGAAAAGCGAGGACCTGGAGTCTCTGGGCTGTCACCTGCGCTGCTGGCCGTCTCGGCGAGCCATGCAGCGTCCGTGGGCTCAGGTCCGAGACCGCACGTGACGCAACCGGGACGGGACCGACATACCGAAGAAGCCCGGGGCGTAATCTGCGTTCGGGACGAGCTGAGGAGCGTTTTAGCGATCACGGCCAATCGGCTTCGTGGCACCATCGGTTGCCCGAAGGTTGCATAACCACGTCAAAGATCATCGGTAAGCCGCGTGCGGGAAAACCGCACGCACGGATTGAAAGGAGGAGGGGAAACGGGCTCATCAAGCACCGCACCCCGAGTACCAATGACGCCCACCTTCGCCGACCTCGCTAAGGCGCAATACATCCTGCTGACCACCTTCACCAAAGACGGCCGGCCCAAGCCCGTCCCGGTCTGGGCCGCCTTAGACAGCGACGACAGCGACCGCCTGCTGGTCATCACCGAGGGAAAGTCGTGGAAGGTCAAGCGAATTCGCAATACCTCCCGCGTGACGCTGGCCACCTGCACCATGCGTGGACGCCCGACCAGCGAAGCCGTCGAGGGCACCGCCGTCATCCTGGACAAGTCACAAACCGGTGCCGTCTACGACGCGATCGGTAAGCGGTACGGGATCGTGGGCAAGGTCTTCAACTTCTTTAGCAAGCTGCGCGGCGGCATGGAAAACAACGTAGGAATCGAGCTCAAACTTGTCGACAACTAAGGCAATAACCGTCACTCGGATTTCGACTGCAGACACCAGTTCCGAGTGAGTCACGGATGTCGTCATCTAACTGCGGCCGCGACGTGGCCATTCGAGGAACTCGGGCATAGCTCACGGACGTTGGCCTGACATGGTAAGTCGGCTGCTTCTCGGGTATGCCGTCGTCGAGCTCATGGCGGTTGTCGGGCTGGCGTCGGCGATCGGGTTGGGCTGGACCTTGTTGGTGCTGCTGGCCACCTTCGTGCTGGGCTTGGTCGTGTGGGCTCCCATGGGCGGTCTGCAGCTCGGCCGGCAAGTCATGCAGTTGCGATCGGGTCTGAAGGACCCGCGCACCGCGCTGAGCGACGGCGCGCTGGTCGCCATGGCCACGGGCCTGGTCCTCGTTCCCGGGCTGGTCACCACGACCCTGGGACTGCTGCTGCTGCTGGTCCCCCCGATACGTGCGGTCGCTCGCCCAGGGTTGACCGCCCTTGTCGGGCGAGGGTTGGCGCAGCGTGTACCGCTGATCGACGTCACGGTCGGTGACGAGCACCAAGACCACCACCGCCAGGACTTCATTGATGGCGAGGTCATCGACGTCCAAGAGGGATGGGTAGGCGAACCGCCCGTCCTGCCGCCAAGCTCCGATTTCCGCTGAGCCGCGGTCTTCCCCGCGTAGTTTTGCCCTGTGGTCCAGATTCCCACCAAGCTGCTGGTCAACGGCCGGGTACATAGCCCGACCCACCCCGAAGCCACCGCCATGGCGGTGCGTGGGAATGTGATCGCGTGGCTGGGCAGCGACGACGTGGGCCGCAACCACTTCCCGGACGCCCAAGTGGAAGATCTCGACGGCGGATTCGTCGCGCCAGGATTCGTGGACAGCCACATCCATCTGACCGCGACCGGCCTGACGATCAGCGGACTGGATTTGCGTGCGGCACGCTGCCGCGCGCAGTGCCTGCGGATGGTCGCCGACTACGCGGCCGCCCACCCAGGCCAACCGGTGTGGGGGCATGGCTGGGACGAGTCGACCTGGCCGGAGAACAGCCCGCCCAGCACGGCCGACCTGGACGCGGTACTCGGTGACCGGCCCGCCTACCTGGCACGCGTCGACGTGCACTCTGCACTGGTCTCGACGGGGCTGAGCCGGCTGGTCCCCGAACTGCCGCCAACAACCCCGCAACAGCCGCTGACCGGCGACGCCCACCACCTAGCCCGGGCCGCCGCCCGCGACCTCCTGACCGACACGCAGCTCGCCGAAGCCCGCGCGGCCGCACTCCATGCCCTGGCCGCGGCCGGCGTCGTCGCGGTGCACGAATGCGCCGGCCCCGAAATCGGCGGGCTAGACGACTGGTTGCAGCTGCGCGCTCTCGATCACGGCGTCGAGGTGATCGGCTACTGGGGTGAGGCGGTGGCCAGCGCCGCGCAGGCCCGGGAGCTGGTACACGACACCGGGGCCCGCGGGTTGGCCGGTGACCTGTTCATCGACGGAGCCCTCGGGTCACGTACCGCCTGGCTGCACGAGCCATACGCCGACGCACCCGACTGCATCGGCACCTGTCATCTCGACCCCGAGGCCATCGAAGCCCACCTACGGGCGTGTACCGAGGCGGAGGTGACCGCCGGTTTCCACGTCATCGGCGACGCTGCCGTCTCGGCGGTCGTCGCCGCCCTCGAAACCGTCGTCGACGACCTCGGGGTGGTGGCCGTTGCTCGCTGCGGGCACCGCCTGGAACATCTGGAGATGGTCACCGCGGAGCAGGCCGCAAAGTTGGGCGCCTGGGGCGTCATCGCCAGCGTGCAGCCAAGTTTTGATGCGCTGTGGGGCGGTAGCAACGGCATGTACGCTCACCGGCTCGGTGTGAACCGAGGTTGCCAGCTCAACCCCCTTGCGCTGTTAGCATCCCAAGGCGTGCCCCTCGCGCTTGGCTCCGACGCCCCGGTGACCGGGTTTGAGCCGTGGCTAACCGTGCGCGCGGCGGTCAATCACCGCACGCCGGGCAGCGGGGTATCGGCGCGAGCCGCGTTCGCCGCAGCGACTCGAGGCGGCTGGCGCGCCGCCGGTATCCGCGACGGCATGACCGGCATCCTGGTCCCGGGCGCGTCCGCCTCCTACGCGGTGTGGGACGCCGGAACGCTCGACGTCAGCGCGCCGCGCGACGGGGTCCAACGCTGGTCAACCGACCCGCGTTCCCGGGTGCCCGCCTTGCCGCGGCTGGGCCCCACGGACGCCTTGCCACGCTGCCGCCAGACCGTGCATCGAGGTGCGGTCATCTATGGCTAGGCAATGGCGCGGCCGACGGGCCCTGTGCGCCGACGTCGACGAAATCGATCCGGTGGCCCCCAACGATGGGGCCGAACCGGCTCCAGAGCAGTCAGAGCAGCCAGAGCAGGAGGAAAGCCCCGCCGGTTCGCCGGGCATGCCGAGCAAGGCGAACCGGCTTGGTGTCGCGGCACGATGGCTGCGGGCAAGGGTCGGTGCCGGTCTAGCGGCGGGGCTGCCGGCCGCACGGGCCGCGCTGCGGCCGCGGTGGTCCCGGCTCGTGGTCGCCGGATTGGCGGGTCTGCTGCTGTACGCCAGCTTCCCGCCCACGAACTGGTGGTGGGCGGCGATCGTCGCCCTTGCCCTGTTGTCGTGGGTGCTGACTCACCCCGCCACAACACCGCTGGGTGGGCTCGGTTACTGCTTCCTGTTCGGTCTGGTGTTCTATGTGCCGTTGTTGCCGTGGATCGCCACCTTGGTAGGCGCTATGCCCTGGCTGGTGTTGGCGACGGCTTCCGCCCTGTTTCCCGGGCTCTTCGGACTGTTCGCGGTTGTGGTCCGTCGGCTGCCGGGCTGGCCGATTTGGTTCGCGGTGCTATGGGCGGCGCAGGAGTGGTTGAAGTCGATCATCCCGTTCGGCGGATTTCCCTGGGGGTCGCTAGCCTTCGGTCAAGCCGACGGCCCGCTGCTGCCATTGGTTCAACTCGGCGGCGTTTCGCTGCTCGCGGCGGCGATCGTGCTGGTAGCAAGCAGCTTGACCGCGATCGCGCTGGAGATCGAGAAGTGGTGGCGGTCCGGCGGCCAGGTGCGCCTTCCGGAGTCCAACGCAAGCGGCCCGCCGCCGCCGGCGGTGGTGCTGCCGGGCGTTTGCATCAGCCTGGTCCTGTTGGCCGCCATCGTCGTCTGGCCGCAGGTGCGGCACTCCGGGGCGGGATCCGGCGGCGAACCCACGGTCACCGTCGCTGTCGTACAGGGCAATGTGCCCCGGCTCGGTCTGGACTTCAACGCGCAACGTCGAGCGGTACTGGACAACCACGTCCGCGAGACACTGGTGCTGGCTGAGGACGTGCATTCCGGCATCGCCCCGCAACCGCACTTCGTCATTTGGCCGGAGGATTCTTCCGACATCAATCCACTGGTCAATGCCGACGCCGGGCAGCAGATCTCCGAGGCTGCGGCTGCGATCGGGGTACCGATCCTGGTCGGCACCGTGCTCGACGTTCCAGGTCGCCTGCAGGAAACCCCGGAATTCACCAACACGGTGCTGGTCTGGAATCCGGTTACCGGGCCGGCTGACCGTCACGACAAGGAAATCGTGCAGCCATTCGGTGAGTACCTCCCCATGCCGTGGCTCTTCCGGCATCTCTCCGGGTACGCCGACCGTGCCGGCCACTTCGTTCCCCGCCCAAGCACCGGTGTCGTGCGCATCGCTGGGGTGCCGGTTGGGGTGGCCACCTGCTGGGAAGTGATCTTCGACCGCGCGGCGCGCAAGTCGGTTCTGGGCGGCGCGCAGTTGCTGGCCGTGCCCAGCAATAACGCCACCTTCAACCAGACGATGAGTGAGCAGCAGCTGGCCTTCGCCAAAGTTCGGGCCGTGGAGCATGACCGGTACGTTGTGGTCGCAGGCACCACCGGGATCAGCGCGGTGATCGCCCCGGACGGCGGTGAGCTGGCCCGCACGGACTTCTTCGAGCCCGCTTATCTGGACAACCAGGTGCGTCTCAAGACCAGGCTGACTCCTGGGACGCGGTGGGGTCCGGCCGTGCAATGGACCCTGGTTGGGGCGGCTGGGGCGGTGATTCTGGTTGCTATACGGCACAATGGGTGGTTCCCGCGTCTGACACGTCGGCGGTCCAGGCCTCCGGGCGACGACGCGCCCCCGGGCGAATCTGATGACTCGGGTGTGCCGCCCCAGAGCGAATCAGAGGGCGGCCTGGAGGATAAGAAAGACACTCCGTCCGATGAGGGCGGCCGATACTCACATGGTTTCGGGCAACATGAAGGAGCTACATGACCACCGGCCAGTCTGCGCCCCAGGTCCCGGGCAGTCGGCCCAGCCAGCGCGTCTTGGTGATCATTCCCACCTTCAACGAGCGGGAGAACCTGCCGCTTATCCACCGCAGGGTGACGGACGCTTGCCCCGATGTGCACGTGCTCGTCGTCGACGACAGCAGCCCCGATGGCACCGGGGAGCTCGCCGACGAACTGGCCCAGGCCGATCCCGGTCGCACTCATGTGCTGCACCGCACCGCAAAGAACGGCTTGGGTGCGGCGTACCTGGAAGGTTTCGCGTGGGGTTTGAGCCGGCAGTACTCGGTAATTGTCGAGATGGACGCCGACGGCAGCCACGCGCCGGAACAGCTGTACCGCCTGTTGGACGCCGTTGACGCCGGAGCCGACCTGGCCATCGGTTCGCGCTACGTCCACGGGGGAGCGGTGCGCAACTGGCCGTGGCGTCGGCTGGCGTTTTCCAAGACGGCGAATACGTATGCGCGGTTGGCCCTCGGCATTGGTGTCCATGACATCACTGCCGGCTACCGCGCTTACCGGCGCGAAGTGCTCGAAGCGATCGGCCTAGACAGCGTGGACTCTCGAGGCTACGGCTTCCAAATTGAGATGACGTGGCGCACGGTGAACACCGGCTTCATTGTCGTCGAGGTGCCGATCACCTTCACCGAGCGTGAATTCGGCGTGTCCAAGATGGGCGGATCCAGCATTCGCGAGGCGCTGGTCAAGGTCACTCGCTGGGGTCTAGAGGGCAGGCTCAACCGGGCGCGAACCAGCCGCGCTCACGACCGCTCCTAACCGTTCGAAAGCTCCCGGAATCAGCTGCGGCGGCGCGACCTGATGAGTTCGAGGCGCTCCTTGAGCAGCTCCTCAAGCTCTTCGACAGACCGACGCTCCAGCAGCATGTCCCAGTGCGTTCGCGGTGGCTTGACCTTCTTCGGCTCGGGCAGGTCACCCTCGATCAGGGTGCCTTCCATGCCGTTGCGGCAGAGCCAGGTGCCGGGGATATCTGCGTCGTCGGCGAACGGAACCTCGAACTCCTCGCCGTTTTCGGTGCGGTACCGAGCGATCTGACGCGGTGCGAGGTCGTGGTTACGGTCCGTTTCGTAGCTCACGGCTCCGAGGCGACTGCCTCTCAGGACGCGATCAGCCATTCCCGCTACTCCTCTAGATCCTGTGAGCTCCTGGCTCCGGTGGTGATTCTCTTCGCTTTGGCAAACGTTGCGATCGTCTGCATAGTTCCCGCGTGAAAACGCGGCCCACGCAACGCGGCACCTAATGATACCGGGATCACGGGCTGCGTCGGGCTAAAGTCGTGAGGCGTGAGTCTTGCCCGACATCAACGCGGTCGACCCCAACCGTGCCGTTGGTGTGGTCGCGACGTCACCGATGTCGGCATGGGTCGTCGTCGCCAGTATTGCAGGCAGTCCTGCCGCCAGCGGGCATATGAGCAGCGGGCCATGATCACCCGAGGTGAGGCGGTGGCCTTGCCCGCCGATGCGGTGGTGTTGTCGGCCGACGAGGCGGCCGACTTATCGGATCGCGTCTACCAGGTGCGATGCGCGGCGGAGGATGTCGTCACCGCGCTCGACGAAGGAGCTGGGGCAACCGAACTGCGTGAACTTTGCCACCAGTTGATCCGGGCCGCCAAGGCTGCCGACGGGTGGCGCCGGGTGGGCGTCTAGCCCGCCCCGCTCGCGCATTGACATGCGCGTATCCGGCAGGGGTGAGTGGGCCAGGTAAAGTCACGCCATGAACGGTGCATCGGGGCCTGCGGGGGCTACCAGGGGTCAGACCAGCCGTTCCTCGGGTAGCCGGAAGCATCGGACGTTTTTTTGAAATCCTGCCGCAGTTGGCGATACTCACGAGCGACATTCTTGGGTCGAAGCGCAGCACGATGTCTCGCTTCGTGCAGCAACGTCGGTGACTCGGCGTAAGCGAGGATTAGGCAATGGTTAGTAATGGTTGATCAACTCCAGCATGCGACCGAAGCGTTGCGGAAGGCGCTGGTCCAGGTTGAACGCCTGAAGCGCACCAACCGTGCGCTGCTGGAGCGGTCGAGTGAGCCGATCGCCATTATCGGAATGTCGTGTCGCTTCCCGGGTGGAGTCGACTCGCCCGAGGGTCTGTGGCAGATGGTCGCCGAAGGCCGGGATGTGATCTCAGAGTTTCCCACCGATCGCGGCTGGGATTTGGCTGGGCTCTTTGATCCAGACCCTGACGCGCGGCACAAGTCCTACGCGCGAACCGGGGGCTTCGTGGACGGCGTCGCCGACTTCGACGCCGCCTTCTTCGGGATTGCGCCCAGCGAGGCGCTGGCGATGGATCCCCAGCATCGGATGTTGCTGGAGCTCTCGTGGGAAGCATTGGAGCGGGCCGGGATCGATCCGAGTGGGTTGCGAGGCAGCGCCACGGGCGTCTATGCCGGGCTGATCGTCCAGGGCTACGGCATGTCGGCCGAGGAGATTGAGGGCTACCGACTCACCGGAATGACCTCCAGCGTCGCCTCCGGGCGGGTGTCGTATGTGCTGGGTCTGGAGGGCCCGGCCGTGTCGGTGGATACCGCGTGCTCGTCGTCGTTGGTGGCGTTGCATATGGCGGTACAGTCGCTGCGGTCCGGCGAATGCGACCTGGCGCTAGCCGGCGGCGCGACCGTCAACGCCACGCCGACGGTCTTCGTGGAGTTCAGCCGGCACCGGGGACTGGCGCCGGATGGGCGATGCAAGGCGTACGCCGGGGCGGCCGACGGGGTCGGCTGGTCCGAAGGCGGGGCGATGTTGGTGGTGGAGCGGTTGTCGGATGCGCAGCGGTTGGGTCATCCGGTGTTGGCGGTGGTGCGCGGTTCGGCCGTCAACCAGGACGGCGCCTCCAATGGGTTGACCGCGCCCAATGGTCCCTCGCAGCAGCGGGTGGTGCGCGCCGCGCTGGCGAATGCCGGGCTCTCGGCGGCCGACATCGATGTGGTGGAGGGCCACGGCACCGGGACCACACTGGGTGATCCCATCGAGGCTCAGGCGTTGTTGGCGACCTACGGCCAGGATCGGGCGGAGCCCGGAAAACCTTTGTGGTTGGGGTCGATCAAGTCCAACATGGGCCACACGCAGGCCGCCGCGGGGGTGGCGGGTGTGATCAAAATGGTGCAGGCACTGCGCCACGAGGAGTTGCCGGCGACGTTGCATGTGGACGCGCCTTCCCCGCATGTGGATTGGTCGGCGGGAGCGGTGTCGTTGCTGACAACGTCGCAGCCCTGGCCGGCCGACGGTCGGGTGCGCCGCGCCGGGGTGTCGTCGTTCGGAATTAGCGGCACCAATGCACACGTGATCGTCGAAGCGGCTCCGGTCCAGCGCCGCGGGCCCTGTTCGCCCAGCCCCGCGGTGCCGTGGATAGTGTCGGCCAAGTCGGCATCGGCGTTGGGGGTGCAGGCGGCCCGGTTGGCGGAGCACATGCGTGGCCATGACGGGCTTGATGTTGCCGACGTGGGGTGGTCGTTGGCCGGGCGTTCGACCTTCGAGCATCGCGCGGTGGTCGTCGGTCGCGATCGGGCCACTTTGCTGGCCGGGTTAGATGAATTGGCGGGTGACGACGTTGCGGGTGGCGTTGGTGTCGTACGCGGAATCGCTCAGCCAGCGGGCAAGACCGTGTTCGTGTTCCCCGGCCAAGGCTCCCAGTGGGTCGGTATGGGTGTCGAATTACTCGATACTGCACCGGCATTCGCACAGCAGATCGATGCGTGTGCCGCGGCCTTCGCGGAATTCGTCGACTGGTCACTGTCCGATGTGTTGCGTGGCGTTCCGGGTGCTCCGGGACTGGATCGCGTGGATGTGGTGCAGCCAGCGCTATTTGCTGTGATGGTGTCATTGGCCGAACTGTGGAAATCGGTCGGGGTACGCCCGGATGCGGTGATCGGCCATTCGCAGGGTGAAATCGCCGCCGCCTACGTGGCCGGGGCGCTGTCGCTGCGCGACGCGGCAAAGGTGGTCACGCTGCGCAGCAAATTGCTGACCGGACTCGCCGGCCCGGGCGGCATGGTGTCGATCGCGTGCGGTTCCGACAAGGCGCAAGAGCTGTTGGCGCCCTTTGGCAATCGGGTCGGCGTGGCCGCCGTCAACGGCCGATCGGCCGTCGTGGTGTCGGGCGAAGGGGCCGCGCTGGAGGAGCTCATCGGGCTGTGTGCTGATCAGGAACTGCGCACCCGGCGCATCGAGGTCGACTACGCGTCTCATTCGGTTGAGGTCGAGGCGATCCGAGCCGAGCTGCTCGACGTTCTGTCGGGCATCGAGCCCCAAGCCACCCGAACCGTCTTCTTCTCCACCGTCACCGGAAACCGTTTGGACACAGCCGGTTTGGATGCCGAATACTGGTATCGCAACATTCGGCAGACGGTCGAGCTCGACCTGGCGGTGCGCAGCGCGTACCAGCATGGCTACCGCACTTTCATCGAATCCAGCCCGCATCCGGCGTTGATCGCAGGCATCGAAGACACGTTTAACGACTGCGCTGCAGGCGACGCCGAGGCAGTGGTCGTTCCCACCCTGGGTCGTGAGGACGGTGGACTGCACCGGTTCCTGTCGTCGGCCGCCGCCGCGTTTGTCGCCGGTGTTGCTGTGGATTGGCGTGGCGTGCTGGGCGGGGCAGGGTTTGTTGAGCTGCCGACGTATGCCTTTGAGCGGCGGCGGTTTTGGCTTGCCGGTGAAGGTGTCGCGGCCGACGCCCACGGTTTGGGACTGGGTGCCAGCGAACACCCGTTGCTGAGCGCGGTGGTGGACCTGCCGGCTTCGGGTGGGGTGGTGTTGACGGGTCGGTTGTCGCCGAGTGTGCAGGGGTGGTTGGCCGATCACGCAGTGTCGGAGACGGTAGTGTTCCCGGGCGCGGGCTTTGTGGAGTTGGCCGTGCGCGCCGGCGACGAAGTCGGCTGTTCGGTGCTCGATGAGCTGACCCTGCGGACACCGTTGATGTTGTCGGCTTCGACTTCGGTTGCGGTGCAAGTGGTTGTCGGCGCCGTAACCGAATCCGGCCATCGCAGCGTGTCGGTCTACTCCCGCGCCGAGGCAGGCGCCGGTTCGGTGTGGGTGTGCCACGCCGAGGGCACGCTGAGCTCCGGAGGCGTCGAGCCCGGCGCGGACCTCTCGGTCTGGCCGCCCGCGGGTGCCGTCGCCGTGGACATCGCCGACGGCTACGAACGGTTGGCGGCGCACGGGTATGACTACGGTCCAGCGTTTCGGGGCCTGACCGCGCTATGGACCCGCGGCGACGAGCTGTTCGCCGAAGTGCGGCTGCCGGAGGCGGCCGGCGGTGTTGCTGGATTCGGGGTGCACCCAGCGCTACTGGACGCCGCGCTCCATGCGGCGCTGCTGGCCCACCAAGATGCCGAACTGGTGTTGCCGTTCTCCTGGCAGGGTGTGTCGTTGCATGCCGCAGGGGCATCGGCGGTGCGGGCTCGGATTGCGCCGGTGGGCCAGTCGGCAGTGTCTATCGAACTTGCCGACGGGCTGGGATTGCCCGTGTTGTCGGTAGCAGCGATGGCGGCCCGTCCGGTGACCGAGCAGCAGCTGCGGGCCGCGGTGTCCGGCTTGGGCGCGGACCGGCTATTCGAGCTGGTTTGGTCACCGGCGACATCGGCAGGCAAGGATGCCACACCTTCCTACGAAGTATTCGAATCCGTTGCGGCTGACGAGGATCCGGTATCAGACACCTACGGGCGCGCTCACGAAGCTCTGGCGGCTGTGCAGTCGTGGCTGACCGACCGTGACTCGGGAGTGCTGGTGGTGGCGACCCGAGGAGCGATGGCGTTGCCGGGGGAGGACGTCACGGACTTGGCCGGCGCTGCGGTGTGGGGGCTGGTGCGTTCCGCGCAGACCGAGAACCCGGGCCGGTTCGTGTTGGTTGATTCCGATGCGCCGCTTGATGATGCGGCAGCAGCCACCGCACTGGCGCTCGGCGAGCCGCAGGTGCTGTTGCGAGGCGCACAGGCCTACATCGCCCGCGTACATGCCAGCCGCACCGTCAACGAAATCTTGGTGCCGCCAGGCGACGGACCGTGGCGGCTCGGCATGAGCAGCGCGGGCACCTTTGAAAATCTGCAACTGGAGCCGGTTCCCAACGCCGATGCGCCGTTGCAGCCCGGCCAGGTTCGAGTGGCCCTGCGCGCCATCGCCGCCAACTTCCGCGACATCATGATCACCCTGGGCATGTTCACCCACGATGCGCTGCTCGGCGGCGAAGGCGCCGGTGTGGTCGTCGAGGTCGGGCCCGGAGTTACCGAATTCGCCGTCGGCGACTCGGTGTACGGCTTCTTCCCCGACGGCAGCGGCACCCTGGTTCCCGGCGACACCCGCCTCTTGCTTCCGATGCCCGCCGACTGGTCGTACCCCGAAGCCGCGGCCATATCAGCGGTTTTCACCACCGCATACATGGCCTTCGTGCATTTGGCCGAGGTCAAGCCGGGACAGCGGGTGTTGGTGCATGCCGCCGCCGGTGGCGTGGGCATGGCCGCGGTCCAGCTGGCCCGGCATTTCGGCTTGGAAGTGTTCGCCACCGCCAGCAAGGGTAAGTGGGACACCTTGCGGGCCATGGGCTTTGACGAAGACCACATCTCCGATTCGCGCAGCCTCCAGTTCGAGGACAAGTTCCGGACGGTTACCGGTGGGCGCGGCATGGATGTGGTGCTGGATTCGCTCGCCGGTGAATTCGTGGATGCATCACTGCGCCTGGTAGCCCCGGGCGGGATCTTCCTGGAGATGGGCAAGACCGACATCCGTGATCCAGGCGTTATCGCCCAGGAGCACCCAGGGGTGCGCTATCGCGCTTTCGACCTCTTCGAGCCCGGCCGTTCCCGCATGCACCAGTGGATGCTCGACCTGGCCGAACTCTTTGACGCCGGCGTGCTGCGGCCGTTGCCGGTGACCACGTTTGACGTGCGGCGCGCGCACGCGGCGCTGCGGTATCTGAGCCAGGCCCGCCATGTCGGCAAGGTCGTCATGGTGATGCCCGACGCGTGGGCCATGGGCACCGTGCTGATCACCGGCGGCACCGGAATGGCGGGTTCGGCGTTGGCGCGTCATGTGGTTGCCCACCACGGTGTGCGTCATCTGGTGTTGGCGAGTCGACGCGGTCCGGATGCGCCGGAGGCCGCGGAGTTGGTGGCCGAGTTGAGCGCCGCCGGTGCGCAGGTGCAGGTGGTGGCGTGCGATGCGGCGGATCGAGCGGCGCTGGCCAAGGTGATCGCCGATATTCCCATGCAGCGGCCGCTATCGGGTGTGATTCATGCGGCTGGAGTGCTTGACGACGCAGTGATTTCGTCGTTGACGCCAGACCGGGTCGACATGGTGTTGCGCGCCAAGGTGGACGCGGCCTGGAACTTGCACGAGTTGACCCGCGATCTGAATCTGTCTGCGTTCGTGATGTTTTCGTCGATGGCTGGACTCATCGGTTCGTCCGGGCAGGGCAACTATTCGGCGGCCAACTGCTTCCTCGATGCGTTGGCCGCTCATCGGCGCGCTCACGGGCTGCCGGCGATGTCACTCGGGTGGGGACTGTGGGAACAGGCCAGCGCCATGACCGGTGGACTCGACGCCGCCGATCTGGCCCGGCTGGGCCGCGAGGGGATCCTGGCACTGTCCTCGGAAGAGGCGCTGGAATTGTTCGACACGGCACTGATCGTGGACCAACCCTTCCTGGCGCCGGCGCGCATCGATCTGGCTGCACTGCGGGCTCATGCGGAGGCGCTGCCTGCGATGTTCACCGAGCTGGTCAACGCGCCGATGCGACGGCAGGTTGACGATTCTCTGGCGGCAGCGAAGTCGAAATCGGCGCTGGCGCACCGCCTGCACGGCTTGCCGGAGCCCGAACAGCATGCCGTGTTGCTGGACTTGGTGCGATCCCATATCGCCACTGTGCTGGGCAATATCGCACCGGAAGCCATCGACCCCGACAAGGCGTTCCAGGAGTTGGGTTTCGACTCGCTGACCGCGGTCGAAATGCGCAACCGACTCAAATCCGCTACCGGCCTGTCGCTTTCACCCACGCTCATCTTCGACTACCCGACGCCCAACGGCCTGGCGTCCTACATCCGCACCGAACTGGCCGGAGTCCCACAAGAAGTCAAGCAGACACCCGCCGTTCGTGCCTCGGGCGACGATCCGATCGCGATCGTGGGCATGTCGTGTCGGTATCCGGGCGGGGTGGAGTCACCGGAAGACCTATGGGACATGTTGGTCCAGGGCCGTGACGTGCTCTCGGAATTCCCGAGCGATCGGGGCTGGGATCTGGCCGGGCTGTATAACCCCGATCCCGACGTGGCGGGGACCTGCTACACCCGCACCGGTGGTTTCGTGGACGGCGTCGCAGACTTCGACCCCGCCTTCTTCGGGGTCGCGCCGAGCGAGGCCCTAGCTATGGACCCCCAGCAACGGATGTTCCTCGAACTTTCCTGGGAAGCCTTGGAGCGAGCGGGAATTGATCCCGGCGGACTGCGGGGCAGCACTACCGGCGTGTTCGCCGGGGTGATGACCCAGGGCTACGGCATGTCCGGGTGCTCGTCGGCCGCCGAAGCGGTGGAAGGCTTCCGGCTGACCGGTCAGTCGTCGAGCGTGGCGTCCGGTCGGGTGGCCTATGTGCTGGGGTTGGAAGGCCCTGCGGTGTCGGTGGATACGGCGTGCTCGTCGTCGCTGGTGGCGCTGCACATGGCGGTACAGTCGCTGCGTTCGGGGGAGTGCGATTTGGCGCTGGCCGGCGGTGTCACCGTGAACGCCACACCCGACATCTTCGTCGAGTTCAGCCGCATGCGCGGGTTGTCAGCGGACGGCCGCTGCAAGGCATTTGCCGGCGCAGCCGACGGCACCGGCTTCTCCGAAGGCGGCGGACTGCTGGTCGTGGAGCGGTTGTCGGATGCCCAGCGGCTGGGTCATCCAGTGTTGGCGCTGTTGCGGGGTTCGGCGATCAACCAGGACGGAGCCTCCAATGGATTGACCGCGCCCAATGGTCCCTCGCAGCAGCGAGTGGTGCGGGCGGCGTTGGCCAGCGCGGGGTTGTCGGCCGCCGACGTCGATGCGGTGGAAGGCCACGGCACCGGGACGACACTGGGCGATCCGATTGAGGCGCAGGCGTTATTGGCGACCTACGGCCAGGGGCGCGCGCAGCCGCTATGGCTGGGGTCGGTGAAGTCGAACATGGGTCACACGCAGGCCGCCGCGGGGGTGGCCGGTGTGATCAAGATGGTGTTGGCGATGCGCCATGAGATGCTGCCGGCGACGTTGCATGTGGATGAGCCGAGTCCGCATGTGGAATGGTCCGCCGGGTCGGTGTCGTTGCTCACAACGCCGCAGCCCTGGCCGGCCAATGGTCGGGTGCGTAGGGCTGGGGTGTCGTCGTTCGGGATCAGCGGCACCAACGCGCACGTGATCGTGGAGGCGGCACCGGTGGTCGCCGCGGTCGAGGATGCTCGGCCCAAGCCGCCCATGGTGCCGTGGGTGGTGTCGGCCAGGTCGGCGTCGGCGTTGGAGGCGCAGGCGATTCGGCTGTCGGCGTATGTGCATGCCCATGACGAGATCGATGTTGGCGACGTGGGGTGGTCGCTGGCGGGACGTTCGGCCTTTGAGCATCGCGCGGTCGTCGTCGGTGGCGATCGGGACAGCTTGCTGGCTGGGTTGGACGAGTTGGCCAGCGGTGATCCAGGCTGCTCGGTGATCCGTGGCTCGGCCCGTTCCGGGGGCAAGACCGTCTTCGTGTTTCCCGGCCAAGGCTCCCAATTCCTGGGCATGGGAATGGGATTGCACGCCGGATACCCGGTATTCGCCGAGGCATTCAACAGCGTCCTGGCCGAACTGGACCAGCATCTGCTGCGCCCACTTCGCGAGGTGATCTGGGGCTGCGACGAAAACCTGCTGAACACTACCGAATTCGCGCAGCCGGCGTTGTTCGCGGTAGAAGTCGCCCTGTTTCGATTGCTGGAATCCTGGGGTGTGCGGCCCGATTTCGTGATGGGCCACTCGGTCGGCGAGATTAGCGCCGCGCACGTCGCCGGCGTCTTGTCACTGGAAAACGCCGCGGTACTGGTCGCGGCCCGCGGCCGGTTCATGCAGGCACTGCCGGCCGGCGGGGCAATGGTGGCCGTGCAGGCCACCGAAGATGAGGTGCGGCCGTTGTTGACCGCTGAAATCGGCATCGCCGCGGTCAATGGCCCAGCCTCGGTGGTGATTTCGGGTGCGGGCGATTCCGTCATCGCCGTCGCCGAACAGCTCCGCGCCCGCGGCCGACGCGTCCACCAACTAGCCGTCTCGCACGCATTCCACTCGCCGCTGATGGAACCCATGATCGACGAATTCGGAACGGTGGCTTCCGGACTCACCATCTCCCAGCCCACCATCGGAATCATCTCGAACCTGACGGGCCGGCTGGCGGGTGACGACTTCGCGTCCTTGGCGTACTGGAAGCGACATGTCCGGGAAGCGGTGCGGTTCGCTGACAGCGTCCGCTTCGCTCAAGCGGCGGGTGCCACTCGGTTCGTCGAAGTCGGGCCGGGCAGCGGTTTGACGGCATCGATTGAAGAATCGCTGCCCGATGCGGACGTTTTGACCGTTTCCGCGCTGCGCAAGGACCGGCCCGAGCCGGCTGCCGTGATTCACGCTGTCGCCCGCGCCTTCGTCGGGGGTGCCACGGTGGACTGGCGCGCTGTAGTGGGCCAGGCGAATCTTGTCGAATTGCCGACGTATGCCTTTGAGCGGCGGCGGTTCTGGCTGTCCGGTGAAGCTGTTGCTGCCGATGCCGCCGGCCTGGGGCTGGAGGCCAGCGAGCACGCGCTGCTGGGCGCCGTGGTGGAGTTACCAGCGTCGGGCGGGGTAGTGCTGACGGGTCGGCTGTCGCCCGGCGCGCAGGGTTGGTTGGCCGATCACGCCGTTGGCGGCGTGGTGATCTTCCCCGGTGCGGGCTTCGTGGAGTTGGCGATCCGCGCCGGTGACGAGGTGGGCTGCGGGCTGGTGGACGAGCTGACATTGGCGGCGCCGTTGGTGTTACCACCCACCGGATCGGTGGCCGTGCAAGTCGTCGTCGGTGGTCCCGACGAGTCGGGCGCTCGCGCGGTTTCGGTGTACTCGCGTGCCGACGCCGGCGCCGACTGGTTGCTACACGCCGAGGGCACGTTGAGCCCGGGGACGGCGAAACCCACCACCGACTTGTCGGTATGGCCGCCGGTGGGCGCGGTCGCGGTCGAGATCGGCGACGGGTATGAGCAGTTGGCCGAGCGCGGGTATGGGTACGGGCCAGCATTCCGGGGCCTGAACGCGATGTGGCGCCGCGGCGAGGAGGTCTTCGCCGAGGTGACGTTGCCCGCGAACGCCGGGGTCTCCGTTGCCGGTTTCGGGGTCCACCCGGTGCTGTTGGACGCGGCCTTGCACGCGGTGATTCTGACCGCCGATGCCGCCGAAGTTCCCCCGGGCTCGGTGTTGGTTCCGTTCGCCTGGCAGGGCGCGTCGCTGCATGCCGCGGGCGCGTCGGCGGTACGGGCCCGGATCGCACCCGCGGGTCCGTCGGCGGTGTCGATCGAGTTGGCTGACGGATTGGGTCTGCCGGTGCTGTCAGTGGCCTCGATGCTGGCCCGGCCCGTGACCGATCAGCAGTTGCGGGCAGCGGTGTCCGGGTCGGGACCGGACCGGCTATTCGAGGTGATCTGGTCGGCGCAGCCGCCGGCCACTGTCGAGCCCGTACCCGTACGCCCTTGGGGGACAACGGATACACCCGATGCCGCTACGGTCGTTTTCGAGGTCGAACCGGTCGCCGGTGATGTCGTCACCGGGGTCTACGCAGCCGCGAGCTCGGTGCTGGAGGTGTTGCAGTCCTGGCTGTCCCGCGATGGGGCCGGGATGTTGGTGGTGGCGACACGGGGAGCGATGACCTTGCCGGGCGAAGATGTCACGGATTTGGCAGGTGCGGCGGTGTGGGGCCTGGTGCGATCGGCGCAGACCGAGCATCCCGGCCGCATCGTGCTCGTCGACACCGATGCGACCCTTGATGATTCGGCCATAGCCCAGGTCTTGGCAGCTGGCGAACCACAGGTGTTGTGGCGTGGCGACCAGGTGTACACCGCGCGGGTGCACGGCAGCCGCGCGGTCAGCGGCGTCCTGGTACCACCCGGTGACGGTCCCTGGCGGCTGGGCATGAGTGCCCCGGGCACCTTCGAGAACCTGCGGCTGGAACCGATTCCCGACGCCGACGCCCCGCTGGAGCTCGGCCATGTTCGGGTCGAATTGTCAGCGGTCGCCGCCAACTTCCGCGACGTCATGATCGCGCTGGGTCTGTATCCCGATCCGGACGCGGTAATGGGTGTTGAGGCGTCCGGTGTCGTCATCGAAACAGCCACTGCGGACGGTGGTTTCGCCGTCGGGGATCGGGTCATGGGCCTATTCCCGCAGGGCACCGGAACGATCGCCACCACCGACCACCGGCTGCTCGTCAAGGTGCCGGCCGGATGGTCGCTCACCGCGGCCGCCACCACATCGGTGGTCTTCGCCACCGCCTACTACGCACTGACGGACCTTGCTTCGGTGCAGCCCGGGCAGCGGATATTGGTGCATGCCGCCACCGGTGGGGTGGGAATGGCCGCCGTGCAGCTAGCCCGGCATTGGGGCTTGGAGGTCTTCGCCACCGCGAGCAAGGGCAAATGGGACACGTTGCGGGCCATGGGATTCGACGACGACCACATCTCTGATTCGCGCAGCCTCGAGTTCGAAGAAAAGTTCCGCGCCGTCACCGGTGGACACGGCATGGATGTGGTGTTGGACTCGCTGTCCGGTGATTTCGTGGACACCTCGTTGCGTCTGGTGGCGCCCGGCGGGACCTTCTTGGAAATGGGTAAGACCGACATCCGCGACCCCGGCGCGGTCGCCGAGCAGCACACGGGTGTGCGCTATCGCGCCTTCGACCTGTTCGAGGCCGGGCCGGACCGCATTCAGCAGATGCTCGCAGAGCTGGCCGCGTTATTCGGCGACGACGTGCTGCGGCCGTTGCCCGTGACGACGTTTGATGTGCGACGGGCACCTGCGGCCTTGCGGTACTTGAGCCAGGCGCGCCATGTCGGCAAGGTCGTCATGATCATGCCCGACGCTTGGGCGGCGGGCACCGTGTTGATCACCGGTGGCACGGGCATGGCGGGCTCGGCGCTGGCGCGTCACATCGTGACCCGGCACGGTGTGCGTCAGCTGGTTTTGATCAGTCGCCGCGGCCCGGATGCGCCGGGAGCCGCGGAGCTGGTCGCCGAACTGAGTGATGCCGGTGCGCAGGTGCAGGTGGTGGCGTGCGACGCGGCCGACCGGGCGGCCCTGGCCGAGGTCATCGCCGATATCCCCGTGCAGCAGCCGCTCTCGGCCGTGCTGCACACCGCGGGGGCGCTCGACGACGCGGTCGTGACATCGCTGACGCCCGAGCGAATGGAAGTGGCACTACGCGCCAAGGTCGACGCGGCGTGGAACCTTCACGAGTTGACCCGGGACCTGGACCTGTCGGCGTTTGTGCTGTTCTCTTCGATGGCCGGGCTGGTGGGGTCGTCGGGGCAGGGCAATTATTCGGCGGCCAACTCTTTCCTGGACGCACTGGCCGTACATCGGCAAGCACACGGACTTCCGGCCGTCTCGCTGGGCTGGGGACTGTGGGATCAGGCCAGCGCCATGACCGGCGCTTTGGAGGCCGTCGACTTCAAGAGGTTCGCGCGGGACGGCATCACGGCGATGTCCTCCGATGAAGCCCTCGGCTTGCTCGACACCGCAATGATTGTCGGCCAACCGTTCATGGTGCCGGCGCATATCGATCTCGCCGCGTTGCGGGTCAAGTTTGACGGTGGCACGCTGCCGCCGATGTTCGTCGATCTGATCAACGCGCCGACCCGGCGCCAGGTGGACGACTCGCTCGCCGCCGCGAAGTCGAAATCGGCTCTGCTGCAACGCCTTGACGGGCTTCATGAAGACGAGCAGCATGCCGTCCTGCTCGACCTGGTCCGTTCGCACATCGCCACGGTGCTGGGCAACACCAGCGCCGAAGCGATCGATCCGGACCGGGCGTTTCAGGAGTTGGGCTTTGATTCACTGACTGCGGTCGAAATGCGCAACCGGCTTAAATCCGCTACCGGACTGGCGCTTTCGCCCACGCTCATCTTCGACTACCCGAACTCGGCCGCGCTCGCCGGCTACATGCATCGAGAGCTCCTCGGCACGTCAGCCCAACAGGCCCCGGCCGAGGTGGCAGGGGAAGCCGAACTGCAGCGTGTGGTGGCCTCGATTCCGGTCAAGCGCCTGCGGCAGGCGGGAGTGCTGGATCTATTGTTGGCGTTGGCAAATGAAAGCGACACCAATGGTCAGACGGCGACGGCTCCCGCGGAGACCACCGAAAAGGACATCGCGGACATGGACCTCGACGACCTGGTGAACGCGGCATTCATGAACGACGACGAGTAGCGCATGAGCGAGCACATTCAGTGAGGGTTGCGGTCACGGGGGCCAGCGGTGTTCTCGGCCGCGGTCTCGCGGTCCGATTGCTCAGCCAGGGCCACGAGGTCGCCGGAATCGCCCGTCATCGACCCGAAAGCTGGCCGAGCCCGGCAGATTTCGTCTCGGCTGATATCCGCGACACAAGCGCGGTCGCGCATGCCATAGCGGGAGCCGACGTGGTCGTGCACTGTGCCTGGGCCAGGAACCCCGGGCCGGACCACCGCATCTGCCACCAGGTGAATATCGAAGGCACCAGCAATGTCCTCACGGCGATGGCCGAGACTAAGGCCGAGCGAATCGTGTTCACCAGCTCGGCGCACGTTTACGCGCCGACATCCACCGAGGGCCAACACAAGGCCCGTGTCGAGGAGATGTTGGCGGCCTCGGACCTGCAGTGGGTCGCGATCCGTTCGGCACTCCTTGTTGGTCGCAGCGTCGACAACTGGGTGCGCCGGCTGTTGGCGCTGCCGGTTTTTCCTGACGGTTACGCCGATCACACGGTACAAGTTGTCCATACCGACGATGCGCTTCGACTGTTGACCCGCGCGGTTCTGGACACTGGAATCGATAGCGGTGCAGTCAATCTCGCAGCCCCGGGCGAGCTGACATTTCGGCAGATCGCAAACCTACTCGGACGTCCAATTGTGCCGACTGGCGCGCGGATGCTACGGCGACGCGTCAACCCATTCACCGAACTCGAATTCGTGCAGCGCGCACCGGTGATGGAAACCTCACGGCTGCATGACCAGTGGGGATTCCAGCCAGCCTGGACCGCACGGGAATCCCTCGAAGACTTCGCCCTGGCGGTGCGTGGCCGGGTTTCCTTTGGTGGCCGGGAGGTATCGCTGCCGTGGCGCCTGGCCAATGTCGCCGACCTGCCCGCCGTCGACGCCCCGGCCGAGGACGGCCAGGTCCCCAGATTGGCGGGCCCAGAAGGCGATAACGGCGAATTCGACACTCCGATAGACCCGCGTTTCCCGACCTTCCTGGCCACCAATTTGTCGGAAGCACTGCCCGGTCCGTTCTCACCGTCGTCGGCGTCGGTCACCGTGCGAGGCCTGCGCGCCGGCGGCGTTGCCATCGCCGAACGCCTCCGGCCCGGCGGGATCGTGCAGCGGGAAATCGCACTGCGCACCGTCGCCGTGTTCGCTCACCGGCTCTACGGGGCCATCACCTCGGCGCATTTCATGGCCGAAACCGTGCCGTTCGCGAAGCCCGCGATGATCGTCAGCAATAGCGGCTTCTTCGGCCCCAGCATGGCGTCGCTGCCAATCTTTGGTGAGCAGCGCCCGCCATCGGAAAACAGCCGGCTCCGCAGGCAGTTGCGGACGGTCCGCAACATCGGGGTTTTCGGCGTTAACCTCGTCGGCCTGAGCGCGGGTTCGCCCCGGGACACCCGCGACTACCTGGCCGACGTCGATCGGCTGGAACGCCTTGCCGGCGACGAGCTCACCGAACTGGATGACCGACGGCTGCTGAGCCTGATCTTGTTGGCGCGCGACCACGTCGTACACGGATGGCTGCTGGCCTCGGGGTCTTTCATGCTGTGCGCCGCGTTCAATGTGCTGTTGCGGGGCGTGTGCGGGAAAGACACCGCACCGGCCGCAGGACCGGAATTGGTCAGCGCGCGATCGGTGGAAGCGGTACAGCGGCTGGTGCTTGCCGCGCGGCGCGACCCGACGGTGCTGCGCCTGCTCGCCGAACCGGGGGAGCGCCTGGAGAAGCTGGCCATCGAGGCACCGGATTTCTACGCGAAGGTGCGGCAAGAGCTTTCGTTGATCGGGCACCGCGGCCCGGCTGAGGTCGAGATGCTGTCGACCAGCTACGCCGACAATCCCGAGTTGTTGGTCCGGATGGTCGCCAGAACCTTGAGTGCACCGCCCGGACCGCAGCCCCATCGTCCCGCAATTCCGTTGCGGGCCAAGCCCATTGCATTGCTAGCGGCGCGCCAGCTGCGCGACCGTGAAGTCCGCCGCGACAAGATGGTGCGCGCCATCTGGGTGCTGCGCGCGCTCCTTCGCGAGTACGGGCGCCGGCTGACCGACGCGGGCGTCTTCGATGCCCCCGACGACGTGTTCTATCTGCTGGTCGACGAACTCGATGCCCTTCCCGAAGCCGTGTCAGATCTGGTGGCCCGGCGTCGGGCCGAGCATCGCCGGCTGGCCGGCGTGGTCCCGCCCACGGTGTTCAGCGGAAGCTGGAAGCCGCAGACCGTCGCCGCGGCGGCGCTCGCCGCCGGGGACACCCTGCGCGGAGTCGGTGTTTGCGGCGGGAAGGTCCGCGGCCGGGTACGCATCGTGCGGCCCGAGACCATCGACGACCTGCAGCCCGGTGAGATCTTGGTCGCCGAGGTCACCGACGTCGGCTACACCGCCGCATTTTGCTATGCCGCCGCAGTGGTGACCGAGCTCGGCGGCCCCATGTCACACGCCGCGGTGGTCGCCCGTGAGTTCGGCTTTCCTTGCGTTGTCGACGTGCCGGGCGCCACGCGCCTGTTGCCGTCAGGAGCGCTCATCGAGGTCGACGGCACAACCGGCGACATTCATGTGCTCGAATCGGCTCCCGAGAACAACCCTCCGCTTCCAGCCAGCGATCGAAGTCGTTGACAACCTCAGCAGTTAAACGCGGTGCCCACACCGTCGGGCGGCGGCACCGACCGCAGACAACCGAACGTCTCGATGCCGGCGGGGCTGAACCGGGCCGCGGACTGATGGGCGTAGTTCACGCACACCACACCGGCTTGATCGGCCCGGCAACGGTAATCGCCGAACGACAACGAATCGCCGGTCATCAATTCCGGCCCGTCGCCAAAGACGAACGGTCCCGGATCGGCACGCGCGGAACCGACCTGCAGGTTCGTGCCGTCGAAGTCGACCCAGCCGGCTTTCCATTCGCCGTAGGCAGTGGCGGGGGCAGGGGGCGGGTTGGTCAGTTTGACCAGACACGCCAGCGCATCGCCGGTGTGCTTGGAATCCGTCATGCACGCCACGGCGCCGCCCGAAGCGCTGAAAGCGACATCGCTGCCGAGCTGGGTGGTTACGCCGTCGCGGCTCGCGTTGTGATACCGGGCCGGATCGCCGGGGTGACCAGCCTCGATCCAAGCAATGACGTCGGAGATTGGCGCCCCCGGGGCTGGCACGCTAGCGGTCGCCGACGGCTTGCTGGTCGAGGAGACCGTGCTCGTAGTAACCGGGGAACTGGTTTGCGAATGCCCCGCGCGGTCGCCGGCGCCATGTGAGCATCCGGCAATCAGCAATGTCACTGCGACCAACGCGGCGATCCGCATTCAGTCAGGCTAGCCGCCACGGAGACGATTCTGGGCGCTGCGCGCACACTACATCCATAGTGTCGGCTACCGTCTGGATATGCACGAGCGCACCGTCCGCGCACACACGGCCAGCGGCATCGTCGAAGGCTTCACACGCGACGGCGTAAACCGCTGGCGATCCATCCCCTATGCCAAGCCACCTATGGGACCCCTGCGTTTCCGAGCACCCCGGCCAGCGCAGCCTTGGTCGGGAGTCCGGCACTGTCACGCCTTCGCCAACTGTGCGCCTCAGCAGCGTCGCTATACCATGCTCGGAATCGGCAAGTACCAGCCCATGAGCGAGGACTGCCTCACCCTCAACGTCGTCACGCCGCAAACTCCCGCTGCCGAACCGCTGCCGGTCATGGTCTTCATTCATGGCGGAGGGTACATCCTGGGCAGCTCGGCAACCCCGCTGTATGACGGGGCGGCGCTGGCACGCCGCGGCTGTGTTTACGTGTCGGTCAACTACCGGTTCGGCGCCCTGGGTTGTCTGGATCTTTCGTCGCTGTCGACACCGGACATCGTCTTCGAAAGCAATCTGTATCTGCGCGATCTGGTGCTGGCGCTGCGCTGGATTCGGGACAACATCGCCGAATTCGGTGGTGATCCCGACAACGTAACCATCTTCGGCGAAAGCGCGGGCGCCCACATCACCGCCACGCTATTGGCGGTGCCGGCCGCCGAAGGACTGTTCGCCCGGGCGATCTCGGAAAGCCCAGCCGCGGGCATGGTGCGTTCGCGAGAGGTTGCAGCAGAGTTCGCGAAACGCTTCGCGGACCTGCTCGGCGTGCGCACTGAGGACGCTGCCGCCGCGCTGATGCGGGCGTCGACTGCCGAATTGGTGAAAACACAACACCGACTGATCGACCAGGGCATGCAAAAACGGCTGGGCGCCTTCCCAATTGGTCCTGTCTTCGGCGACGACTTTCTGCCCGTGGATCCGGTTGAGGCGATGCGATGCGGCCAGGCTCACCGCGTGCCGCTCATTGTGGGCACCAACGCCGAAGAGGGCAGGTTGTTCACCCGCTTCCTTGGAATGTTGCCAACCAACGAAGCGATGGTCGAGGAGCTGTTCGTCGACGCGGAACCGGGTGCTCGCGAACGCATAACCGCCGCCTATCCGGAATATCCAGCGCCGGCGGCATGCATCCAGCTCGGCGGTGATTTCGCGTTCAGCTCCGCCGCCTGGCAGATCGCCGAGGCTCACGGCATCCATGCGCCGACGTACATGTACCGCTATGACTATGCGCCGCGCACGCTGCGCTGGGCGGGTATCGGGGCCACGCATGCCACCGAGCTGTTTGCCGTCTTCGACATCTACCGCACCAGGTTCGGCGCATTGCTGACCGCGGCGGCCGACCGGCGCGCCGCGCTGCGCGTCAGTAACCAGGTGCAACGACGATGGCGGTCGTTCAGCCGCACCGGTGTACCGGGCGACGACTGGCCGGCTTATACCCACACCGACCGCGCCGTCATGGTTTTCGATCGCAAGTGCCGCGTCGAGTTCGATCCGCACCAGCAACGCCGGATGGCGTGGGACGGCTTCTCCCTGGCACGCTGACCATCATGGAACCCAGCACCGAACGAGTGATCGAACGACCGAGCGAGCTCACCGCGTCCTGGTTGACCGCGACGATCGGAGCCGGTGTCGTTGCCGATTTCACCGTCGAGCGCATCGGCACCGGCCAGATGAGCGAGTGCTACCGCGTCTTGCTGACATACGCGGAACCGGGCGGGCCCGAATCGGTGGTGTTGAAGGTAGCGGCCACCGATCCGATGAGCCGCCAGACCGGGTCGGCCTTGGGCCTCTACGAGCGCGAAGTCCGCTTCTACCGTGACATCTCACCACGTCTTGGCGGGTCGATAGCGCCTTGCTACCACGCGGCGGTCGACGCCGCGAGCGGAGCATTCGACCTACTGCTCGGTGACGCCGGACCGGCGGTGGTCGGCGATGAAATCGCCGGCGCCACAACCGAACATGCCATGCTGGCCGTCACCCAACTGGGACGGTTGCACGGCCCGCTGGTCGGCGACACCACGCTGGCCGAAGCTCCGTGGCTCAACCGCGACGCACCGCTCACCCAGGCCATGATCACGCCGCTCTACGCCGGCTTCCTCGACCGCTACGGCGATCAGATCACACCGCAATGCCGGATGGTATGCGAACGTCTGATCGCCGCGTTCGACGGCTATCTGGACCAGGAGGCCACGAGAGTTCAAGGCTTGGTGCACGGCGACTACCGTTTGGACAACCTGCTTTTCGGCACCGCCGAGGCGGACCGGGCGCTCACTGTGGTCGACTGGCAGACCGTTTCTTGGGGGCCGGCGCTAACCGATCTGGCGTACTTCCTGGGCTGCGCCCTACCGACGCAGGATCGTCGTGCTAACTACGACGTGTTGCTGCGGGCGTATCACGAGGCATTGGGCCCCGAAGCGCCGATCAGCCTGTCCGACGTCGCCGAAGGCGTACGTCGACAAAGCTTTTTCGGTGTGATGATGGCAATCGTCTCGGCAATGTTGGTGGAGCGCACCGAGCGGGGCGACCGGATGTTCATGACGATGCTGCAGCGGCACTGCGATCACGTCCTGGATACCGACGCATTGGCGACGTTACCGGTTCCGTCGCCCCTGGAGCCGTTACGGCCTTCGGAGCAAGACGAACTCGCCCATGCCCCGACCAAAGAACCGCTGTGGAGTGAGAGCTGGTATGCCGACTTCGTGGACGCGACACAGGGTTTGGGCGGCTGGTTCCGGCTCGGCCTGATCCCGAACCAGCACACGGCCTGGTTTCACGCGCTGCTGTGCGGACCCGATCTACCGACCGTCGCCGTCGTCGACGTCGAAGTCCCACTGCCGGCAGACCCGTGGGTGCTGCGCACCGACGCCATCGATGTGGGCCACCGCGCCGACACGCCGCTGCAGAGCTATCGGGTTGACGTGCGGGCGCAAGGCCAGGCCTACCCGGAACCGTCGGCGTTGTTGCGCGACGAAGCGGGAGATCCGGTCGAGATCGCGATGAATCTGGTTTGGACCACCGACGGTACGCCGTATCGGTACCGCTTGACGACCCGTTACGAGATCCCGTGCACCGTCTCCGGCGGCGTGACCGTGAATGATACTCGCTACCAATTCAATTCGATTCCCGGGCAGCGCGACCACTCCTGGGGTGGCCGCGACTGGTGGAGCATGGACTGGATGTGGACTGCGCTGCATCTGGACGACGGCACCCACCTGCACGCGTTGAACGTGCGAATTCCGCACACCCCAGCGGTCGGCATCGGCTACATCCAGGACGCGGCGGGAAAAGTCAGCGAGCTGCGAACGGTCGACATTCGGGAAACGTTCGGCGACAACGGGTTACCGCTGAACGCGAAATTGAGTCTGAACCCAGGTGGGATCACGGCGAATATCGATGTGTGCGGGCAAGCGCCGGTCCGACTGACCGCCGGCGACGGACGGGTGAGCCAGTTCCCTCGTGCCTGGGTCAGCATCAGCACCGCAGACGGGCGAAGCGGGGTGGGTTGGATGGAATGGAACCGCAACCTTCAGTGAGCGCGACCCGGGTACCGATCGTGGTGATGGGTGTCGCCGGGTCGGGCAAATCGACGGTGGGTCCGGCGCTTGCCGAACGGTTGCGGGTGCCGTTCATGGATGCTGACACGCTGCATCCACCGAGCAATATCGCCAAGATGTCTGGCGGCGAGACACTCGATGACGACGATCGCTACCCATGGCTGGAACGGGTTGGCCGATGGCTGGCCGGTCACTCGCAGGGTGGTGTGGTGAGTTGTTCGGCGCTCAAACATCAATACCGCGATCAGCTGCGGGCGCACTGCCCACGGCTGCAGTTTTTGCATCTCACCGGGTCACCGGACCTGATAGGCCGCCGGTTGGCCGCAGGGTCTGGTCACTTCCTGCCGCCCACGCTGTTGCGGTCGCAATTCGACGTCCTGGAACCGCTCGGTGACGATGAGAGCGGTGTCGTCGTCGACATCGGCGCGGCTGGCCAGGATGTGCAAGCAGTTGTCGACGCGTTCTTGGCTAACGGCCCCAACGCTTGCGACGGTCGTTAACTCGTTCGTCGATTCGGTCGCGCGCGGCGTCAGCCAGCTGACCGCCCCGCACTACCGCCATGTCGGCAAGCTGGCTGCCGCGGTGACGTGCGGTTTCAGCCAGTTCCACGCCGCGCACCCGAGCGGTGCTTGCCAATTTTTCGCCCCGCTTGCGCGCGGCCTCGGCCAGTGGCGCACCCCTTTCGGCGGCTGTGCTGGCCAGTTCGCGTCCGCGTTCGAGCGCGGCTTCGGCGTATGGCGCGCTCTTTTCGGCGGCTGTGCTTGCCAGTTCGCGTCCGCGTTCGGCGCCCACCTGCAGGCCGTGGACGATCCTTTCGCCCAGCTCCGGGTCAATCAGCGTGTCGTGAGATCCCGGCAGCGCCCCGGATACCTTCTCGGAGAGTCGTTCGGCCGCCCGGCGGCCACGCCAACCCAATGACGGCTTGCCCCCGGTATCGGCGGCCGCGATGATCAGTCCGCCCAACAGGCTTACGTCGCTAAGGAATGCGCGGCGTTTCTCGGCCTTGAGCGCCGGATCGGCTTCACTCCAAAACATATGGGCGCCAAGGCTGCCCGGTATAACTGTCAATGCCAGTGCGGCCGAAGCAAGACGCGGTGTTCGGCCGGTGGCGAGCAAGATGCCGCCCCCGATCTGAACGGCCGCATTGATTCGAGCGAACGTCTCGGCGTCCGCTGGAACACGGCTGCCAACGGGATCCGGCAATGCCCGCAGTCCGTCCACCGTGGGTGCCGCGGCCTCGGCCGCAGGCTTGGGATTGAGCAGCGAGTCCACGCCTTGGCCGATGAATGCGACCGACAGCATGGGTCTCGCGATTCTGCGGATCAACATGGTCGATGGTTACCCGACTGGCCATCGCACAAACCCCTGGATTGCCCGACGAGGATATGGTGTATTGCGTGCGAGCGTTGATCATCGTCGACGTGCAAAACGACTTCTGCGAAGGCGGCTCGATACCGGTGCCCGGTGCCGGCATATTGGCCCCGGCGATCAACGAGTACCTGTCCGAAGATCCCGGCTACCAGCACATCGTGGCCACCAAGGACTTCCACATCGATCCCGGCGACCATTTTTCCGACCATCCGGACTACTCGTCGTCGTGGCCACCGCACTGCCGCGCGGGAGGCCCCGGCTCCGAATTCGTTCCCGATCTCGACACCCGCCCCATCGAGGCGGTCTTTCGCAAGGGGGCCTACGCCGCGGCCTACAGCGGCTTCGAGGGCGTCGACGATAACGGGACGCCGCTGCTGGATTGGCTGCGCCAGCGTGGGGTTGACCGGGTCGACGTGGTCGGCATTGCCACCGATTACTGCGTCCGACGCACCGCCGTGGACGCGTCCCGCGCCGGATTGGCCACCCGGGTGCTGCTGGACCTGACGGCGGCTGTATCGGCGGATTCGACCGCGCAAGCATTGGACGAGATGCGCACCGCCAGTATCGCGTTGATCGGAGGGCACTGATGGGTGCACCCGACCGGGATGATCTGCTGGCCGCCGTCGAGCGGTCGCCGCAGGCCGCGGCGGCACACGACCGCGCCGGCTGGGTGGGACTCTTCACCAGTGACGGCCGCGTCGAAGACCCAGTCGGGTCGCGCCCGCACGTCGGCACCGAGGAGATCGGCCGGTTTTTCGACACCTTCATCGCCCCGCGTGACATCACGTTCCATCGCGATCTGGATATCGTCTCCGGAAACGTGGTGCTGCGCGACGTTGCGCTTGAGGTGGCGATGGGGTCGGCCGTGACGATGTTGATCCCCGCCTTTCTGCGCTACGACCTCCGAGAAGTGAACGGGGAATGGCAGATTGCGGTTTTACGGGTGTACTGGGAGTTGCCCGCGATGATGCTGCAGTTCCTCCGGAACAGATCACGCGCGGTGGCGCCCGCCTTGCAACTGTCGCGGGGATTGTTGGGCAACCAAGGCCCGGGCGGTACCGCAGGATTCATGACCGGCTTCATTCGAGCCGGAACGCGTCACAAGAAGCTGGTGGAAGCCTTCCTCAACGCGGTCGTCTCAGGAGACAAGTTCGCCGCGCTGAGTTCGTTATCATCCACTGCCCCAATAACTTTGGGCGACGACAAGCTGCTTGACGTTGTCGAACTCATCGAGCAACTGAGCGGAGCCAGCTGGACAAAGGTGATCGGCGCGGGCTCGACAGTCACCGTGTCACTCGCCTCTGGCCGCGGACGCGGCATCCTGTTCGCCGACGTGGCTTGGCGCGGTGATGCCATCAACCGGATCCGGTACTTTCCCGCTTGACCGGCTCGCCGCCTGTTCAGTGCACGATCATCAGCGCCAGCGAGGCGAGCGACAGCACTAGGTAGCCGCCCGGAAACGCGATGTTGGAAAACACGCGTGCCCGCACGTGGAACACAACAGCGCCGACGAAGTACAAGACCAGGCCCGTTGCCGCCGCGATGCCGATGCCCGACAAGCCGAGCAGCCCGACGATCAGCCCGCCGGCTCCGGCGAGTTTCAGCACCGCGAGCGTCGGCAGCCACGAGCGGGGCACCCCCACTCGGGCCGAATTCGCCAGCACGAACTCGGCCGGGATGAGGTCGGGTAGCGCGACGCCGGCGGTGAGGATCGCGGTTGTCCCGACGACCGCCAGGTAAGCAGTTTCCATGGGATTACTCCTTTGTGCTGGGGGCTGCGTTCGGTGGATGCATTCATCTGTAAGACGACATTCGCCCGGAAAGCGTGACCGTCGATCCGGTGCGCAGCTGCAGTTCGGCTCGATGGAAACGCCGGATGTCGAGCCCCGGTCGCGATACAGTGACCGCACCGCGTCTGGTATGGCATGGGGGTGCCGATGTCTTCTGTATATGTGGTGCCGGAGTTAATGGCAGCGGCGACAGCGAATTTGACGAGCATTGGTTCGTCACTCAGCGCCGCCGCTGCTGTAGCCGCGGCCCCCACAACGGGGATAGCGGTGGCAGCCCAGGACGAAGTGTCGGGCGCGATTGCGGCGTGGTTCGGGTCGTACGGGCGGGTCTATCAGGCGCTGCATGCCCAGGCATCCGAATACCACAACCAGTTCGTGCAGGCGTTGAATACGAGTATCGGGTCGTATGTCAGCGCCGAGGCCGCCAACGCCGAGCAGAATCTGCTGCGCGCGATTAATGCGCCCACCCAGACACTGCTGGGGCGCCCATTGATCGGAAACGGTGCTGACGGGCAGCCTGGAACCGGGCAGGCGGGAGGGGCCGGCGGGCTGCTCTACGGCAACGGCGGGGCCGGTGGGTCAGGTGCGCCAGGCCAGGTAGGTGGTAACGGCGGGTCGGCCGGGCTGATCGGCTCCGGCGGGGCCGGTGGCCAAGGCGGGGCCGGCGCCACTACCGGCGCGGCCGGCGGGAATGGCGGTGCGGGCGGTTGGCTATGGGGTAACGGTGGCGCCGGCGGGGCCGGCGGGAGCGTCACCGCCGGCGTGACGGCGACTGGCGGGGTTGGCGGGAATGGCGGTGCCGGCGGGTGGCTATTCGGTAACGGTGGTGCTGGGGGTGCGGGCGGGCACGCATCTGTCGGGGACGGGGGGATGGTCGGAGGGCCTACCGCCGTAGCCGCGGACGGTGGGCCGAACGGGTCGCAGGGCGGTGACGCGGTGACCGGAAATGCGCTCGCCGGGTCGGCGACGGCCGTCGGTGGGGCCGGCGGCCACGGTGGGGACGGCGGGCGGTTGTGGGGTAACGGTGGCGCTGGGGGCGCGGGCGGGCATGCGACCAGCGGGGACGGGGGCGCCGTAGGGACGCCCGCCCAGGCCTTCGGCGGAGAGGGTGGAGTCCAGGTCAACGACGGGATCGGAGGAAACGGCGGGGATGCCAAGGCGGGCACGACCATTGCCGGAGCCTCCACCGCGATTGCCGGTGCCGGCGGGAACGGTGGGGCTGGCGGGTGGCTATCGGGCAACGGTGGTGCTGGTGGTGCGGGCGGGCTCGCATCCAGCGGGGACGGTGGCGCCGGTGGCGACCTAACCGCCAGGGGCGGAGCTGGTGGAAGCACCACGGCCGACGACGGGATCGGAGGAAACGGCGGGAGTGCCACGGTCGGCGCGTCTGCTGGCGGAGCCTCGACGGCTAAGGGCGGGGCCGGCGGCACCGGTGGGGTTAGCGGGTGGCTATGGGGGAACGGCGGTGCTGGGGGTGCGGGTGGGGCCGCATCCAGCGGAAACGGCGGGGCCGGGGGGTCGCTGCTCGCTATCGGCGGGGCCGCTGGGGCCGGCACGGTCGGCGGTGGAGTCGGAGGAGCCGGCGGGGATGCGACCGTCGGTGCGTCTGCCGGCGGGGCCGCGACGGCTACCGCAGGGTCCGGCGGCGACGGTGGCGCTGGCGGATGGCTATGGGGCGATGGTGGCGCCGGGGGAGCAGGCGGGCACTCATCTACCGGAGAGGCCGGGGCCGCCGGATCCACCATGGCTATAGGTGGGGCGGGGGTCGGCGGCGGGTCGGCTACGACCGCCAACTCTTCTGGCGGGGAGGTGACGGCCACTGGCGGGGCCGGCGGGAACGGCGGGACCGCCGGGCTGGGGGGTCACACCGGTGACGGTGGCGACGGCGGTGTGCCCGGAGGCGCTAACGGCCAACCCGGTGTAAACGGCCGACCCGACTGACCGGTTGGACGCTGACTGGCCAGGTCAAGACTGGCCGGTTGCTATTCGAGCAGTGGATGTGTGAGCCAACAGCCGACATCTTGAGCGACGACTTGGGCGCCGCATCGGCCAGCTCAGCAGTGCCACAGGGCCATCGACTAAGAAGGACGTCACGAAGCCGACTGGAGGAGGCCGACGGGAGGGGCCAAGATCGGAAGCGCCATGGTTGATATGCCGTTCGGGCGGCGGAGCCTGCTGCGGGGTACCGGGGCAATCGCTGCGGCCTCGGTAGCACCGTGGGCTGCGGGCTGCGCTTCCGACGACGACGCCCTGACGTTCTTCTTCGCGGCGAACCCGGACGAGCTCCGTCCCCGGATTCGCATCGTCGACGAGTTTCAGCGCCGCCATCCCGACATCAAGGTGCGTGCGCTGTTGTCAGGACCGGGTGTCATGCAACAGATAGCAACGTTTTGCGCCGGCGGCAAGTGTCCCGATGTGTTGATGACGTGGGAGTTGACTTATGCCGAACTGGCGGACCGCGGAGTTTTGCTAAATCTCAACACCTTGCTGGCGCGGGATCCGGGTTTCGCCGGGCAGCTGAAGTCGGACAGCATTGGCGCATTGTACGAGACCTTCACCTACAACGGAGGTCAGTACTCGTTTCCGGAGCAATGGTCCGGAACGTTCCTGTATTACAACAAGCAGCTTTTCGCCGAGGCGGGAGTGCGGCCGCCACCAAGCACCTGGAAACAACCTTGGAGTTTCGATGAATTCCTGGATACCGCCAAGGGTCTCACCAAACGGGAGGCGTCGGGCAGGGTCACCCAATGGGGTTTCGTCAACGCTTGGGTCTCGTTCTACACCGCCGGGTTGTTCGCCATGAACAACGGCGTACCTTGGTCCACGCCACGGATGAACCCTACTCACCTCAATTTCGATCACGACGCGTTCATCGAGGCGGCGCAGTTCTACGCCGACCTGATCAACAAGCACAAGGTCGCGCCGAGCACGTCTGACCAACAGTCGATGTCCACGGCGGACCTGTTCGCCGTGGGAAAGGCGGCGATGGCGCTGGGCGGGCACTGGAGATACCAGACCTTCGATCGGGCTCCCGGGCTCGACTTCGACGTCGCCCCACTGCCAATAGGCCCTCACGGACAAGCCGCCTGCTCGGATATCGGCGTCACGGGGCTCGCCATATCGTCGACCAGCCAACGTAAGGAGCAGGCATGGGAATTCGTGAAGTTCGCGACCGGACCCGTCGGCCAGCAAATGATAGGTGAATCACGACTTTTCGTGCCGGTGCTGCAATCCGCGATCACTTCGGACGGATTCGCGGACGTGCACCGCAGGCTCGACAACCTCGCCGTCCTCACCGAAGGACCAGCCGTTTCCCAAGGCATGCCGATTACCCCAGCGTGGGAAAAAATTAGCGCGCTGATGGAACGCAGCTTCGGACCCGTGCTGCGCGGGGCGCAACCGGCGACATCGCTGACTCGGCTGTCGCATGCCGTCGATGAGGTGTTGCGGAGCACATGATTTCGGGCCCGGCTACCGAAAATGCCCGTCCATCGCGCCGACGCGCCTGGGCCGGCCGCATGTTCGTCGCGCCGAACCTGGCCGCGATCGCGGTGTTCATGATCTTCCCGCTCGGATTCTCGCTTTACATGAGCTTTCACAGGTGGGACGTGTTCACGCCGGCAAAGTTCGCGGGTCTGCATAACTTCGTAAATCTGTTCACTTCTGATCCGCTGTTTCTGATCGCGATGCGCAACACGGTGGTTTTCACCATAGGAAGCGTGGCGCCAACCGTGCTGATCAGCCTTGTGGTCGCAGGCCTGCTGAACCGGAAAATCAAAGGTATTGGCATCTTTCGGACAATCGTCTTCTTGCCGTTGGCCATCTCAACAGTGGTGATGGCGGTCGTCTGGCAATTCGTCTTCAACACCGACAACGGACTGCTCAACATCATGCTCGGCTGGATCGGGATCGGCCCCATCCCATGGCTGGTCGAACCCGGATGGGCCATGGTCTCGCTCTGTCTGGTCAGCGTGTGGCGCAGTGTGCCGTTCGCCACGGTGGTCTTGCTGGCCGCAATGCAGGGGATTCCGGAAACCGTCTACGAAGCCGCCAAAATCGATGGCGCCGGCGAGGTACGGCAATTCGTGTCCATCACGGTGCCCTTGATTCGCGGGGCAATGTCCTTCGTCGTCGTCATCTCGATCATCCACGCGTTCCAGGCTTTTGATCTCATCTACGTCCTCAACGGTTCCAATGGTGGACCAGAGACCGCAACCTATGTCTTCGGCATCATGCTCTTCCAAAACGCCTTCTCCTTCTTGGAATTCGGTTATGCGTCTGCGCTGGCGTGGGTGATGTTCGCGATCTTGCTCGCGTTGACCGTGCTGCAATTCCGGTTCACTCGGCGGCGATCATGGGAGGCTTCCGGTGGGCTCGGCTGAGCGGATGGCCAAGTACAAGATGCGTCGGGGCATCCTGCGGGGTATAGCCCTCTACGTCGCGCTGACCGCGATCGCGTGGTGCGCATTGTTTCCCATCCTGTGGGCGCTGTCGGGCTCGTTGAAGAAAGACGGCGAGGTGAGCGAGCCGAAGCTGTTACCGTCGCACCCGCAGTGGTCGAACTACGGTCAGGTATTCGACCTGATGCCGTTCTGGCGAATGTTTTTCAACACCGTGCTGTACGCCGGATGCGTTACGGTGGGCCAGGTCTTCTTCTGCTCGCTGGCTGGATATGCCTTCGCGCGACTAGAGTTTCGCGGTCGCGACACCTTGTTCATCCTGTACCTGGGCACCTTGATGGTGCCGCTAACCGTGACGGTCATTCCGCAGTTCATATTGATGCGGGTCGTGGGGTGGGTAGACACGCCCTGGGCGATGATCGTCCCGGGCTTATTCGGCAGCGCGTTCGGCACCTATCTGATGCGGCAATTCTTTCGCACTCTGCCCAGGGATCTCGAGGAAGCCGCGATTCTCGACGGTTGTTCGCCGTGGCAGATCTACTGGCGGATCTTGCTGCCGCATGCGCGGCCCGCGGTCATGGTGCTGGCGGTGCTCACCTGGGTCAACGTGTGGAACGACTTTCTGTGGCCGCTGCTGATGATCCAGCGCAACAGCCTGGCGACGCTGACTCTTGGACTGGTCCGATTGCAGGGCGAATACGTTGCCCGGTGGCCTATATTGATGGCGACCTCGATGCTGATTCTGATGCCGCTGGTACTCCTCTACGCGGTCGCGCAACGCTCCTTTGTCCGTGGTATCGCCGTAACCGGGATGGGCGGGTAATTCACGTGGCTGCAGTAAGTTTCGAGCGGGCGACCCTACGGTATGCGGGCGCGGATCGACCGGCCGTGGATGGCCTCGACCTTGTTGTCGGTGACGGTGAGTTCGTAGTCCTGGTGGGGCCATCCGGATGCGGTAAGACGACCTCGCTGCGGATGCTGGCCGGACTGGAAACGCTGGACTCCGGGCGTGTCCGAATCGGCGACCGCGATGTCACCAACGTCGAACCCAAGGATCGCGACGTCGCGATGGTCTTTCAGAATTACGCCCTCTACCCGCACATGACGGTGGCGCAGAACATGGGCTTCGCGCTGAGGGTCGCCAAGATCCCGAAATCCGAAATCCGCGACCGGGTGCTGGCCGCGGCGCAAATGCTTGATCTGCAACCCTATCTGGATCGCAAACCCAAAGACCTCTCCGGCGGGCAACGGCAGCGCGTGGCGATGGGGCGCGCAATCGTACGCCGTCCGCAGGTGTTCTTGATGGACGAGCCGCTGTCTAATCTCGACGCCAAACTGCGTGTGCAAACTCGCAACCAAATCGCGGCATTGCAACGGCAACTTGGCACCACCACGGTTTACGTCACCCACGACCAGGTCGAGGCCATGACCATGGGAGACCGTGTCGCGGTGCTGCGCGATGGCGTGTTGCAGCAATGCGCGGCACCGCGCGAGCTTTACCGCAACCCCTGCAACGTGTTCGTCGCCGGATTCATCGGGTCTCCGGCGATGAACCTGTTCACCCTGCCAGTCGTCGATTCCTCAGTGTCGCTGGGGGACTGGGCTATTCAAGTGCCGCGTGAGATCGCCAACACCGCAGCCGAAGTCGTCGTCGGCGTACGCCCCGAACATTTCGAGCTCGGCAGTCGCGGTGTTGAGATGGAGGTCGACGTCGTCGAAGAACTCGGGGCAGACGCCTACCTGTATGGCCGAATCACGGGTTCCGGCAAGGTAATCAGTACATCCGTTGTCGCTCGCACCGATGGCCATCACTCGCCCGAAAGGGGCAGTCGGGTGCGCTTGCACCCACACCGCGGGCAGCTGCACTTTTTCGGCGTTGACGGGCGGCGGATTGACTCAGGGTCCGTCGCCTAGCCGCGGGAAATCGGCCAATCGCCAGCAGCCGAGCGACCAAGCGGCGTACTGTTCCAGGGCGGTGCTTGCGTCTTCGCTTGCGACACTACGGTCTTCGCCGTCGAGGGCTGCGCGCCGTGCTTCAACATAGGCGGCCGCGGGTGCTTCTACACGGGCTCGGGCCGATCTGTACTCCGAACTCCATTGTCGGGCGGCATTATCGACGTGCCGAAGGGCGTTGACGTAGTCGTTGGAGAGCCACGCGCCGAACCTGTTGAGCGCCGCGGCGGCGCGGCCCCCACCCGGCCACGCCACGCGAAGTTGTTCGCCAAGTGCCGACAGGCGCGTTCCGAGCGCTTCGAACCCTTCCGGCATCAACTCGGGAAGTATCACGTCGTTCTCGCCGATCGTGAGCACGACAGCGCAGCTGAGGATCTCGTCGGCGGTTTGCGGTGCCCAGCTGTCGTCGTGTGCCCAACTCGTCGATGGGGCGCGGGCCGGACGGCGGCTGATGTCCACCGGGTGGTTAGCGGAGGGCGCGACGAGCCCCAGCATGCCAACCGACGTCCATCGCGAAATCGCCGTCATGGTTTGGGCTGTCCCGATGAAGATCTCGGCCATGCGCGTGAGTTCGTCGGCGGCGTCGCAAGCCGCCACGCCCAGAGATGAGCGTGCATAGGTCAGGTGGGCAGCGATCCGCATTGAGTAGGGATCGGGGGCCGGTGACGGCACCGGCAGGCGCAGTGGCCTGCCTCTCGTGGCAAGCGAATCGGCGACGGAGAGAACTTGATCAGATATCTCACGGACCGCGGAGACGTCGAGCAGCACCGTGTGGTCCATCGCCGTTACCTCAGTACTTGAGGGTCTTGTGTCTGAACGCCTCGTACTCTTCGGCGGTGGGCACTTCGGGCATCAGCTCGTAGATCGTTGGCCGGAACCGCCGGTCGTCGATAGCGGCATCCAGCTGTTCGCGCAAGCTCAGCCGGCCCCGCGCCGAGGCCACTGACGCTACCGCCAAAACCTCTTGTGCCAGTGCACGTTCCGTCATCTTCCGGACTTCCTCATCAAGAAAGATGCCACGCACGGCGCCGCCGTGAGCCGCCAAGACGCCGATTGTGCGGCGCTGATTGAACACCTCGTAGGTCCGGTGTTCGAAGGCGCCTTCTTCGTTGGGCGGTTCGGTCATCGCGACTCTTCTCGCGCGTCGGCTGTCTGGTCGGTCAACACGTCCGACTCGCGGTACAACCGCAGCACCTCGGCGGCAGCCTCTTCGCTGGCCGCGGCCGCAAGCCGGGAGATGTCCTTGGCGATTGCGGCGGCAGTCTTGCGGTCCAGCACTCCGGGCTTGAGCCAGAGGTCGACGAGCTCGCCGTTCATGTCGACCTTGACGGCGATCTCCCGGTCCTTAGACACCCGTTCGGCGGTGTAGGTCCGCATTTGGTCCAGCGACGACATGAGGCGATCGCTTAGTTTGTCGGCGAAGTCCAGGGCCTGTTGGACTTCCGGGTTGACGCTGCTCATACTTCGATGACCTTATCGCCGGTAGCCTCGACCGGCTGCGTCCGTGCAACCATTCTCGGACCGGTGATGGGTGCGGTGATATCCGGACCCGGCCTGATCGCTATTCATGCAGGTAACATGCCATCTATGGACGCGCTTGCCCCGGGGGGAGCACAGCCTCCGACATCGGGCCCCCGCGATACCGCGAACAGCCACGCTTCCCGTCCGTGGCCTGAGGGTGCGGCGTTGCCGCCGCCAACTGCTTACGGTCCGTATCGCGAGACTGCGCCGTACCTCGGTGGGCCTCGGCCGCCAAGACGCCAATGGTTTCCGGTCGCCGTCGTAGCCGCGATCCTGATCGCTGGTGCACTCATCGCGGCAGCGATCTTCTTCAAGGGCGCTGGTACTTCGCCCACGCCGGCGACCGTGGCACCGACTGCTCAGCCGCCGACTGCGCAGCTGTCGCCAACGTCGGCGGGTCGCGCCAAGACGTGCTTTGCCTGGTCAATCGCCAAGGCGGACCTTGGGCAAGTGCCACGGCTCCCGAGTGGGTGGACCTACGAAACATCGGGGATCGATCAGATGATCGCCAGCCGAGCGGCCATTATCGACAAAATATTGAAGACCTTTGCTAGCCAGATCTCACCAGAACCGGTCGATGTCGCTGTGGCCGCCCACCAATTCATTGACAAGCAGGGTGCGGAGGTGACCAAGCTGCCTGCCCACACGCTTAACGCCGCAGACATCAATGCGATCGCCGATGCCACCGCTGCGTTGAATCGCGCCTGCGGCGTGGAATGACTCCCAAGCCGACTACCCCCCACGCCGATGAGATTCTCGGCCCGTACTGGGAATCGTCGATAACTCCTGAAAGCCTGAGCAACTGGTCGCTGAAGCTTGCGGATGCCGCTGCCGAATTGGGGTTCATCGCCGGCGACGGTCAGGTCAAGGCCATACAGCTCCTTGGCTATGGCCAGGGTGCGCTGGCCGAAGCCAGTTCGGCGGCGTGGGTCAAGTTCTTCGCCGAAGTCACCGAGATAGGGGCACAATTCGCCGCGGCTTCGACGATCGTTGCGGGTTGCGCTGAGGTGTTGGGCACCATGCTGGTGTCGATGGCGGGCGTCGTGGAGTGGGCAGAAGCCGCTATTGCGGCTTTCGAAGCGGCCCGCGTCGAATTGGAACTTGTCGGCCAGAACGTGGACGAGATGATCCGAGCCGTCATTGCCGAAGCGCACACCCAAGTGGTGGGATTTTCGACCGGCGCGACCGGCGCGATCACTGAACTTTTTGCCGGTGTTCCCGGTATGGGCGCACCGCCGTCCGGTCCTCCCGGCATCCACACACCGACTGGTGTAAGTCTGCCGGGGGGTGCGCCAGCCGATCCGGCGGGCATGGCTCCGCCGGCGGAGACGCCGGCAGTCCCGTCGGGCCTGGCGCTGCCCGGCGGGGCGCCCGCCGGTCCGACGGGATTGGCCCCGCATGGTGACGTGACTGCGGTCCCGACGGGGCTGACCTCACCGGGCGGCGCACCATCGGTTCCAACTGGCTTGTCCGCGCCTGGCGGAGCGCCGGCCGTTCCGACGGGTTTGGCCTCGCCCACAGGTGCGCCGGCCGGTCCGACGGGATTGGCCTCGCCGGGAGGTGCGCCGGCGGTCCCGGCTGGTTTGGCGTCGCCGGGTGGTGTGCCGACAGTTCCGGCCGGTACGGGTGTTGCGCCGGGGACGGGCTTGCCCGGCACCGGCACGCCTGCGGCGGGCGCACCCGCCATGACTACACCCGCCGGTTTGGCTACGCCGGCCACAACAGGCACGCGGGCCGCTACTGGGACGGGGGCCATGCAGCCCGCCGCCGGGCTAGCCCCGGCAACTGCCATAGCCGGGGTCGATGCGGAGGCCACGGCAGCTGCTCCGGTTGCCGCCGTTCCCGGTGCTGTGGGCTCGGCGGCTGGTGCGGCTCCGGCTGCGGCCGCCGCGGCAAGTCCAATCGCGGGCGCCCCGATGAGTGCGGCGCCCATCGCAGCTGCCGCCACCGCCATGCCTGCGGCGGTCTCGCCAGCGGCTGCAATCCCGTCGGTGACGCCGGTCGCCTCGACGGCTCCCGCTATGGCCCCGCCGCCCATGGCGGCTGTCCCGGCTCAGCCGGGCCCCGGCTTGCACGCGACGGCGTCTACCTTGGCCGCTCCGTCGTCCGGAGCCCCGCCCAGCGCGGCCGTGCCGTCCAGCGGTCCCGGACCGCACCCGCCCACCGGGCAGCAATCTTCACACACGTCCGATGATGCAGACCATGTCGTGCACGATGCGGGGCGGATGACCGCTTCGCCCCTGATCACTCCCGACGACGCCGCGATCATTCCTGCGCCGTTCGTGGTGCGCGTTCCCGGGGAGCAGGTGCGGGTCGTCGACTTGGACCTGGCGACGGTGCGTGGGGTGCTTGAGGCCGCCGGCGGAGGATCCGGCGTGAGGTCGGCCGCCGGCATGGTCGTGACCGGCGGCCGCCGCCAAGTCGTTGTCACAACAGACCGTGGTCGGAGCTGGTTTCCGCCGAACACGCTGCTGCCCGAGGATGTCGTGCTGCCCTGGGCGCACGAGGACTCCGCGCGCTGGGAGGGCCTGCTGGATCCAGCCCGGGCGATCGTCGAGTACGCCGCGGCGACGTCGGCGGAGTTGACGGCGCTGGCATCGACGCACAGCAGCGCGCCCGGTGTCGCTGCCGGGGTGCCGTTCGTGTTCGCGGACGCGGTAGAGCGACCCAGGCCGGACTTATTAGACGGCCCGGTCGCGCGGCGTGAGGTGTTTGCTGTATCAGCGACTCGATTGGCTGCCGCCGCCGCCATCACCGACCCCGCTGATCAGCGCCGGCAAGCGGTGTGGATCGCCCACGACGCAGTGGTCAAAGCTGGCTCACCGGCAACGCGCAGCACGCTTCGCCGTTCTATATTGGCTGCTTTCAATGCGGATCCGGCGCTGTCCGAATCCCGCAAGATCGAGCGTCTCGAGTGGGATGCGCTGGTGACCGAAAACGAAGTTTTGTGGGAGAAGGATTTCGCTGCGAGAATGGATGTCCGCAACGTTGCTATTGGCCAATTGGACACCGGGGGCGGAAAGTGTCGGCCGTTCTTGGTGCAGTCGTACGCAACCGAGGCAGTACTGGCGTTGCGGAATGCGTCACCGCGTCAGGCTTTGCTGGATGCCTTGTATTCGTGGTCGATGCTGCTGGAGCTGATCGATACCGACAGGGAGGCGGTGCTCGCGTGAACCAGCCGATGCATTTTGATATCGCGACCTTTCGCGACATGTCCGGCCGGATGGCTGAGGACGGTTTTCACGCCGGCAATTTGGCCCGCGACGCGACATTCAGCTACTCGCCGGCGGGGGGTAACAGCCCAACGGGGTTCATCCTGTCGACCGGATTGGGCGCTCTGCAGGGTGATTTGGCGCTCGGACCGCCGGGAATCTTGGATGGGGCCGCTGGAACCGATCGTGGTGTCCAAACGGGATTGAGCAACATTGAGGGCCAGGATCAGACCAACGCGGGGCGCGCCCGTCTCGCCAAGGACCCAGGGGACCCGGAGTCGATCGAGCAACAGGCCGCGGACAAAGCCAAGGAGGCTGCCGAAAAGCCCGAGCAGATGATGCAGCAGATGTTGCAGCAAATGCTCCAGATGGCAGCCCAAACCGGTGGTCAGTTCGGGCAGCAATTCGGTCAGCTCAGCCAGCAGTTCAGTCAGCTGTTTGGCCAGGCCACACAGCAGATGAGCCAGCTGTTCTCTCAAGCGGGCAAGGCCGGGGCCAGCGGCGTTGAGCCCGCGGTCGACGCCGCCGCCGCAGGACTGGATGCGGCAGGCGCAGCAGGAGGCGGTGCCGGCGGCGCGGGACTGGGTGTGACCATGCCCGCGGGTCTGGACGAGGCGGTCACTCCGATGACTACCTCAAGTGCGTTGGCGCCCAGTGCGATTCCACTCGCCGCTGGCCCACAGGCGGCCTCGGCGGCCGGCCGAGGTGGGATGCCGATGATGCCGATGATGCCAATGGCGCCGCACCGGGGGTCCGGTGACGGGAGCACATCGGTCAAGCGGGATCCAAAGATCTTCCCGGAGAGCAAGATCTACGATCCGCCGAAAGGTACCGAGCAGAACTTCGGGGCCAACCCCGAAATCGAGGCGGAGGAGCCACCTTTCGGCACCGCAAAAGCGTGACCAAAACCGCAACGGCATGCGTCGGTGTCGAAACTGATGTTTTGCAGGGAAAGTGCGAGACGGTGTCTGCAAAACGTCAGTCTCGGCGGCCAATCCAGGACTGAACATTCCGATCAGCTTGTCGTGACTAGACGCGCGCCTCGCTCGGCGAGCAGGGGTTGAATCACATCGGCAAGTGGGCACTGTCGACGCCGCCATGCACACTCTTCGCTGACTGGTTCGCACTATGTCCGTCCCCTCATCGCAAGAAGATGATGGTGTGTGGGGCTCGGATCACGATGGCAATGCAGCCGTAGAGCAGAAAGCCTAGGACTCCGGCCAGGAAAGCAACGACGAGTTTCGTGTCCTGAGGCCGGCGCCGTCGCATCCTTCGATACACCAGCGGCGCGCCTACGAGTGCGACCGCCAAACCCAAAAACAGCCCGGCGGTCGGTGCGTAAAACAACAATCCCGTTACGAACAAAACGAACCCCGACATGGCCCAGATGCCAATTGCCGCAACACATCCCAGCGCCGCTGAGATGACGTACAGGATTCCCGTCTTGGTCATGACCGGCTCCGGCTTATCGTCCACCGTAGGTCATCAGCCCTTTGGCCTCAGCGACATGTCGGGTGACTCGATCGATGTAGGGTTGCCATACACCCATTGCCACGCCGGTGTAGCCGGTACGTAAGCCCGGACTAAGTATCGGAATATCTTCTGAGCCAGGACCTTGGGTGATGTAGCCGCGTATGCCGAGATGGAGTTGTCCACCGCCTTCGTAAAATCTGAAATGGATTGTGCTTCCAGGCCCGTCGACGTGGCCGGGGAGGGTGACAAATTCAATGTTGATGTCGTTTGCGCTTCGTGCTACTTGAGTCACTCTGACCGGGAAATTTGCCGGAAGTTTTTGACCAGCCATTCTGATTTCCAGGGGAAGTTCATCGCCAACTTTAGGAAGATTTTTCGGTGCCCCTCCCATGGGGAAGTTGCAGTTGAAGCATCGGTTGAGTTCGTTCCACACGTCGTCGATGGAGGTGACCTCGCCAGCACTTGTTACGCCGGGATACTTGGAACTGCCCGCTTCGACGTCGCTGGTGAAGTCGAGGTTGTATTCCCAGGGTGACTCGGGAGGTGGGATGCGTGGAGCCTCAGGCACTTCTGTGTAGTCGACCGCTTGTACGCCGCCCGTTGCGGGCTTGTTCGACCTAGCGGTAGAGAGGCTGGCAGTGATGGTCTCAACTTGTCCGGCCAGACTCGCAAACTGGGCTTGGGCACCTTTTACAACAGCCTGAGCCTCGCCAATTCGCAACGCGCCGGCGCGAAGGAGGGCAATCTTGCCGGCGGGTGTCGTGGCCACCGGGTCAAGGGCGGCCTTGTCCGCTAGCCATTGGTTATAGATCGCGTCGAGTCGTGATCGCGCATTGAGGGAGACTTGTCCGCCATTCTGGACGATCGGACCCACTGATGCGTGGGCGTTGGAAAGGATTTGCCGTCGGGCGTCGAGGCTGTCGCTGGCTGAGCGAGCGGCTGCGCTAGCAACACCGGTCCACTCGGTTGCGGGGGGAACTGCGCCACCGAATGACCGTGGTGGCCAGCCAGGAGGGGGACCGGCACCCAGTGATGCACGCAGTCGCTGGAGCATCGCGTCGATATCTACGGCAGGCATCGCGACCCAAGCTGTCAGATCTGTGTTGTCGTGGATGCGCCGACCCGGTTACCCGAAGCTGCATCGGTTCGAAGAAGATTCTTGACCACGGATCGGGTCGTGTTGGCAAAGTCGTGGAAGTCCTTCGACAGATCGGTTCCAGCTGCGAATAGCGCGGCATCGAACGCAGCGACCGCATCGGTGAGTATCGCGCCAGCCGGGCCAAACGCTGAGGACATCGCGGCGGTCATAGCGGGATCGGGCGTGGCCGCGGCCAGTATCTGCGCAGCGACAGCATCATGCTTGCCAGCGAACGCGGCTACGTCGCCTGTCTCGAACCTCAGGCTCATAGCGAACACTCTAGTTGGGTTGCTTACCTCCGTCAGTGCGGTGGAGAAACTCGGAGCGATGCGCCTGACGGCCGCGTTCGAGCGATGCCTGGCCTGGTGTAGATCGACGTACCAGCTCGCCCGTTCCGAAGGCTGAGCTCAGCCAAGTGTTGAGGGCGCCGCGGCCAGCTAGGATCGCACCATAGCTGCGCCCCAGCGTGCGCGCATGATCCCGGCTGCCAGCAAAGGATCGGACAGAGGATTGGTGAGGTATGTCCACAGGTGTCGCCCGGCCGCTCGATGTGTTCACGATCGGGCTGCGGCACCTGCGTAACCGGGAGACCCAGCAGGCCCGGGCGGCGTTCGCGCACGCGACCGAGGGCGACCCGACGATGTGCGACGCGTGGTTGGGTCGGATGGCCGCCGGAGAGCAAACCGTGGAGGTTGCCGCCGGCGCCTATAACAACCGCGGCAATTTCGGCGCCGCCCTTCGGCACGCCCAGATGCGGGTCGATCAGCTGGGCGTCCAGATCACCCTCACGCTGGGCACCATCGCGCTGCGGCTGCCTCTCAACGGCGATTCCGATCTGGCCATCGCATACGCCGTGGCGTTGGCCGAAAGCGACCCGCCGCGGCTGGCCGCTGCCAACGAGGTCATCGAGCGCCAGCTGCGCCGCTCCACCTCGTCGGCCTTTGAGGTGGACATGCTCGACTACGTGCGCCTGGGCTTGCTCGGCTTGGCGCGGCGCTGGCCCGATGTGCTCAGTTTCGAAAACTCCCAGCAGTGGCGCTCCGACCGGCCCGACCTGGTGAAGTTCCTCAACGCCGGGATGCTGGTCTGGAAGGTCTGGGCGCTGATCGGCACGGGAAATCCGCTAGAGGCACAGCGCTTTTCCGAGAGCGGTCTCGAATCGCAAGGCCTGCCAACCGATCTGCACGCCAAACTCCGGCTGGCGCGCGGATACGCGCTGCGGGCACAAGGCCGACGGGACGAGGCGATGACCGCGTTTCGCGAACTCAAGGCGTGGATTGCCTCACCGGAAGTGGACGCCGCGATCGCCGACCCGGACACGATGGTCGACATCGTGACCGCCGAATCATTGGCGACCCGGACCGACATCTGGGATCCCGAATCCGGCCAAACCGCGGCCGCGCTGGAAACCGCGGAGCGTGATCGCAGCAGAGAAGTGGTGCGCGACGAGGCAATGACTTTGCTGGGCAAGCAAATTGGCATGGAGAGCGTCAAGAACCAGATCCGGCGCCTGGAAGCCAAGGTGGCCATGGACCAAAAGCGCGCCGAGATGGGCGTGGGCAGCAAGAAGGAGCTGGCGCTGTCCTATATCTTCGTCGGCCCACCCGGCACCGGCAAGACGACGATGGCGCGAGTGCTCGCGAAGCTGTTTTTCGGGCTCGGCCTCATAGCGCGCCCGGCCGTGGTTGAGGCGTCGCGGCCCCAGTTCGTCGACGAATATCTGGGCAAGACGGCGCAGAAGACCAACGCTGTGCTCGACAAGGCGCTGGGCGGACTGCTGTTCATCGACGAGGCCTATTCGCTGTATGCCCGCGGCTATTCCGATGGCGACGCCTACGGCGAAGAGGCGATCAACACCTTGTTGGCGCGGCTGGAAAACGAGCGCAAAGCCGCCGACCCCAACAAGAAGCTGGCCGTGGTCATCGCCGGCTATGAGGCGGACATCGACCGGCTGCTGTCGATGAACGAAGGTTTGGCGGGCCGGTTCACCGCCCGGATCAGGTTCGAGTCCTACAGTCCGGAGGAGCTGGTGAAAATCGCCGATCTGATAGCCATCGAAGAGGATGCGCTCTACTCGGCACCGGCCCAGGATCTGCTGCTTTCCCACCTGTCCAAGCTGTCCGAGACCCAAATCGCCGACACCGACTCCGGCGGTCGGCCCCGGATGGTCCCCGCGCTGGACAAGGCCGGCAACGCACGGTTTGTCCGCACCATCACCGAAAAGGCCGCGGAGTACCGCGATTATCGGCTCAATACCTCCGGAGCGACGCCGACCAAAGAGGCGCTGGTTACGCTGGAGCCAAGCGACGTCGACGAAGCTTTCCGTGAATCCTGTGTGACACAACGGATTCCGTTCGAATGAACTAACGGGGGGATTGGGGTAGTGGCCGAGTTAGCAGGTCCCGAACACCGGCGACGCCGCCGCGGCTTCCGGATGACCGCCAAATATCAGGTCAGCGGTCTGCGCTTCCTCTACCGGCGGATGGCGCACGCCCTGGTCCGTCGCGACACCCGGATGATCGATGATCCCCAACGAGCCCAGGCCGCCCCGCTGATCCTGGGTTTGCTGCTGGCGCTCATCATGGCCGTCGGCACCGTCGTTTGGGGTCTGTTCTCCCCGGCCGGCCTGGTGAGCAACGCGCGGATCGTGGTCGACAGGGACACCGGCGCCATGTACGTGCGCATCGGGCCCCGGCTCGATCCGGTCACCAACCTCACCTCCGCACGGCTCATCCTGGGCTCTCCTGACAACCCCGTGCGGGCCAGCGCGGCCGAAATCGCCAAATACCCACACGGCTCGCTGGTGGGCATCGTCGGAGCCCCCACAGACATCCGCGACAGCACCGATCCATCGTCGATCTGGACGGTATGTGACACCACCATGACCGGCGCCGCGGTCCCGCTGGACCCGGTATCCGGACTGCCGACGACCGCGATGTCACCGGTGACCACTACCGTGATCGGCGGAAAACTGACCAAAACCAATGACATCACCAAGCTTTCGCACAACCAGGCCCGCTTGGTCAGCTATGACAAACGGACCTGGCTGATCTATGCGCGCCCGGACGGCGAAGTGGTCCGATCCACGGTGGAGCTCACCAACTCGGTTATTGCCGACGCACTTGGGCTGCGGGCATCCGATCTGATCCTGCCGATCTCGCAGGGCCTGTTCAACGCGATCCCGGCCGAGCCGCCGTTGGTGGCGCCGCCGATCGCCGAAGTGGGCGCCCCGCCGAAATTCGCGCTCAACCGGCCGTTAACGGTGGGGACCATCCTGAATGTGCGTGAACTGTCCGGGGCCACCAGGTATTACGTCGCACTGGCCGATGGCGTGCAGGAAGTCGGGCTGGTGCCCGCAACCATGATCCGCGCCGCCAACACCCAGGTAGGCACCAAGCCTGTTGAAATCGGACCCGATGAGCTGGCGTCGCTGCCCAAATCCCATCAACTGGAGGTCTCGTATTATCCGGCGGCGCAAGTGCAATTGGTATCGGCCGCCCACGAACCGGTGACCTGCTGGTCGTGGTCGCGTGTGGGCGAAGAACCGACCGCGCGCACAGAGGTCATGGTCGGTCGGACGCTGCCATTGACCGACAAACAAAATGCGGCGCTAACGACGCTGGTGTCGGCGCCAACGTCAAAAGGGATGACCGCCGACCGCGTCTACATGCCCTCGGGTGGCGGACGATTCGTTCAGATCACCGGCGCAGCAACCGATTCCAAGAACCGGGAAAGCTACTTCTGGATCGCCGATAACGGTGTGCGGTTCGGGTTGGACACCACCGACTCCAAGAGCGGGGACACGACGCTGTCGGCGTTGAATCTGCGCCACCCCGTACCAGCGCCCTGGGTGGTGGTGTCGCTGTTTGCCCCGGGACCGACACTGTCACAACGCGATGCGCGGATCCGCCATGACGGCGTGCCCGCCGATCGCACCGTCGCCGGCATCGACGACAAGGAGATGAAGTAATGCGCATCAGCTTCTTGCGCCCGGCCAACCCGGTGCCGCCGCCCCGAATCATCCGGGACGAAATCGAAGTTCCGCCACCAAAGGAGATCGAACAGGGCGAACCCGCTTCGCGGATACGCACGGTGGGCCTGCCGATCCTGATGATCGTGCTGGTGGCCGGAATGGTTGCGTTGATGATCCGTTCCGGGCGCGCGTTTAGCCCGCTGATGATCCTGTTCCCGCTGATGATGCTCGGGGGAGTGGGCGGGATGGCGTTTGGTCAGCGCGGCGGCACCGGCACCTCACGCGCCCAGGTGCTCGAGGACCGCAAGGCCGCCACCCGCGGGCTGGGAATGATCCGGGAGAAGGTGTTCGACCGCGGCCTGAGCATGCATGCCGGCTTGCAAAGTTCCTACCCCGACCCGCAGATGCTGGCCAGTCGCATTGGCGGCGAACGGATGTGGGAGGTGGTGCCGACCGGTGACGGGTTCACCGCATTGCGCTACGGGCTGGGGGATGTCGAGCTGGCCGCCCGCATTGTCGCGCCGGAAGCGCCGCCGGGGGAGTTCCTGGAACCGGTGAGCTGGGTATCCACGGTGCGCTTTCTGCGCCACCACTCCACCGTGTCGTCGATGCCGGTGGTGGTGACCGCCGCCCGCTTTCCGGTCATCGGCTTCACCGGCGACCGCGACATCACGCTGGGGATGGTGCGCTCAATGCTGTTGCAGGCCGCCGTCACCCACGGCCCCGACAACCTGGCGATGGTGGTGCTCACCGACGATCCCGACGCGCCGGCATGGAGCTGGATGAAGTGGCTGCCGCACTCCCAGCATCCCTACGAGCTGGATCGGCTGGGCAGCGTCCGGATGATGTACCGCGACTGGTCAACGCTGCAAACCAGCCTCGGTGGCGACGAGGCCGACCCCGACGACCCGAACAAAGTCATCGACTTCACGATGAACTTCAACCCCGACCCCGAATTCACCACCGACAACTACCGCCATGTGCTGGTAGTGGTGGACTCGGCCGTCACCGACAAGCTCGTCGACTCGGTAATCGCACCGCGCGCCGGCGTGACCTGGCTGCTCGTCGGCCCGCCGGAAAACGCCCTCAGCGCCGAAGAAGGCATCACCTTGCGCTGCGACTCCGACGGCAGCGTGTGGCGCAGCGAGGCGGATCGACCACTGGCCGAACCCGTGAAAGTCGCGGTGGCCGACAATATTTCGCTTGTTGATGCGCGAACCGTTGCCCGGCAATTGGCGCGCTATGAAGTGGCCACGCTGGCCAACATGGGCCGGCAGGCCAAACAGGCCGAGCGCGGCCGAGACTGGCAGACCCTGATGCGGGTGCGCGACCCAGGCGCATTGGATCCACTGGACTTGTGGTCCGTCATCAACCGCTACGACGACAAGCGGCGGCTGAAGATTCCGATCGGGTTTCTGCAGAACGGCGACCGTCTCGAACTGGATATCAAACAGGCCGCCGAGGGTGGCACCGGGCCGCACGGGCAGCTGTTGGGCACCACCGGCTCCGGAAAATCTGAGTTCCTACGCAACCTGGTGATCAACGGCTGCGTGGCGCACTCCCCGGATGTGCTCAACTGGTTGCTCGTCGACTTCAAGGGCGGCGCCACCTTCAACGGCCTCGATGAGTTGCCCCACGTCAGCGCGGTAATCACCAACATGGAGCAGGAAGCCCATCTGGTGGCGCGGATGAAGGAGATGATCAACGGCGAGATCGACCGCCGCTACCGAATCTTTCGGGAGGCCAAGGAACTCAACCCGCGCTACGACGTCAAGGATCTGCGCGACTACGAGAAGCTGCGTGAGCGCGGAGTGGACTTGCCGCCGCTGCCTTCGCTGTTCGTCGTCATCGATGAGTGGGCCGAGCTGTTGCAGATGCATCCCGACTACGGCGAGCTGTTTCGGCGTATCGGCCGGGTCGGGCGATCGGTTGCACTGCACCTGCTGTATGCGTCGCAGAACCTCGACAACTCCGGGCGGGCCAGCGGTCTGGAAACCAACATCGGCTACAAGATTGGCCTCAAGACCCAGACGGCGTCGGATTCCCGTGCGCTGCTGGACGGTTCGGACGCGGCCTACCGGCTCTCCGGCAGCCCCGGCCACGGAGTGCTGCGCCCCACCGGTGGGGATCTGATCGGCTTCTACGCCGGCTGGACCGGCGCGGCGTATTTTCCTCCCGTGGTCCCGACGGCAGGCTCCAACGGCCACCGCGGCGGCAACACGACGTTGGACCCCAACTTGGTCGAGCCGCGGGCCTTCACCGCGGCGCCGCAGCCGCTTCCAAACACCGGCGCGGATGTCGAGGTCCCAGAGCCGCAGCACACCGAAGAGGAAATCGAAAGCGCACCAACGATATTCACCACGGTGATCGAGCGCCTCAAGAGCGCTCACTTCGCGCCGCCGTACCGGATGTGGCTGCCGCCGCTGGAGGCGACGACGCTGGACAGCCTAGAGCCGGAGCTGCGGGATTGGCAGGTCCCGAGCAACGAATCCATCGCCAATCTTGTTGTGCCGTTTGGATTGTTTGACAATCCGCTCAAGCACGAGCAGCCGAAATGGGCGCTCGATGCCGAAAAGAACCTGCTGATCCTCGGCGGCAGCGGCGCGGGCAAATCCACGGCGGTCAAGACCCTGGTGTGCTCGCTGGCACTGGCCAACACTCCCGAGCAGATCCAGATGTACATCGTCGACTACGCCGGCGGCGGGCTGAGCCCGCTGGCCGACCTGCCCCACGTTGGGGCGGTCGTGACCCGCTCCGATCCCGACGCGATCAACCGGATCTTGATGCAGATGGGCACGCTCTTAACCGCCCGCGAGCGATTGTTCCGCGAGAACCGCATCACCATCGACGAATACCGGCAGGCCCGCACCAACCCGGATTGTCCGTTTCTGCAACAGGATCCCTACGGTGATGTTTTCGTCATCATCGACGGGTGGGACGCCGCGGTCGCACAAGATCAGGTGTTGCAGTTCCGTGGCGGCGAGGTTGAGGCGCTGCTGGTCGGCGCCCGCAACTACGGGCTGCATTTCGTGCTGACTACCGCGCGGGTGGTGGAGATGCGGGGGATCGAGCCCAACATGAACACCGTCATCGAGTTGCACAACGAGACCGAATTGTCGCGGGTGGGCTCGCAGCTGGCCAAGCAGCGGCGCAAGGATCCCGGGCATGCGATCACCACGGGATCGGAATTTCAGGGACTGGTGTCGCTACCGCGGATCGATTCGGTCGCAGACCCCGCGACGGTTCCGGCGGGTATGACGGCGCTGGTCGAGATGATCGCCGAGCGGTTCGCCGCGCGCGGCGCCGAACGACTCCGGACACTGCCGACTTCGCTGACCCGGGATCAGCTGGGCGCGATGGTGTTTGCCGCCGACGAGGCGGCGGCCGCCGACCCGCGCCAGTCCCAGCTCGCCGACAAGAGACGCCTGCGGATCGCGTTGGGAGTGCGGGAGGACACGCTGGGCCCGGCCTACGCCGAGATGTATCGGGAGCCGCACCTGCTGATCCTCGGTGAGGCCAAGAGCGGCAAGAGCGAGCTAATCGGGACGGTCTGCGACAGCATTAGCCGCCGTTTCGCGACCAAAGACGACGCGGTAATCGTCCTGATCGATCCGCGGCGGCGCCATCTCGGTCGGGTAGGCCTGAAAAACGTCTTCGCGCACATCCATCGCGAGGACGAGATTCAGCCCACCAACGAGGCGCTCTATCGGCAGCTGAACCTGGCCGAGCGTGAGGTGCCCGCGGATCTGGACGCCGAGACCCGCGCCGCGCGGTCGTGGTGGTCGGGTCCGGAGATCTTCTTCGTCATCGACGACTACCACCTGGCCGTGGATCTTCGCTCGGCGGTACCGCCGGTGATGCACGCGATGGCACCCTGGTTACAGAACGAGTCGTTGGCCCGTGGCTTCCATTTCGTGCTGGCCCGCAGCTCCGAGGAGCTTTACCTGGCCACCAGCCGGGACCCGCTGATCAAGCGGATGCTGCAGGACCGGGTGCCGACGGTGTTGCTGTCGGCCGACAAATTCGACGGTCAGATCGGTGACACAAAGTTCGAACGGTTCCCGTTTCCGGGCCGTGCCCGCTACATCGAGGCGTCGCTGGCGCGGAAGAACCGGATCCAAGCGGCCTGGTCGGGCGTCCGCGACAGCCAGGAGACGGACTTCGAAGATTAAGAGGTCATCGAACGGGCCGCGGTTTGCATCGTTCATCTAACGGCGATGATGGCCAAACGCGGGTGAACGCCGCTGAAATCAGTTTCGTTGCGGGTAATGAGTGGGACGTCCAGCGCAACTGCTACGGCCGCAATGAGTAGATCGAACCGGCGCGGCTTCGGGTTTCGGCCACCGGCTCGCACTGTGGCGCACAAGGCTCCATAGATTCGCGCAGCTTGGGCGTCGAACGGTATCGGATCGAAGGTATTGATGATCCAGTGATAGCGCTGTTCGCGCACGGCATTGAGGAGTGGATCGGCGGTGTGCAAGCCATATGACAGCTCGGCGAGCGTGATGGTGCTGACCGCTGCTGCCGATGCCTGCGCGGCGACGGCAGCAGCCGGGTAGTCGATGACGACGGACGTGTCGAGTAATGCTCGCTCGTGCGGTGTGGTCATTCGGTGACGCGCTACCTATCGGCGTGGCTGTCGTCCACCGCATTGTCGAGTTTTTTCAGGTCACGAGTGAACCGTGCCACGTCCCAGGTGGGAAGTTCGCTTATGCCCGCGGCGATTTGGGCTACTGGAACGAAGCGCGGGCGTCGATCGGATCCGGATTCGCCGTGTGGGACGAGATCTGCTACTGGCACACCGTTTCGGGTCACCGTGAACCGTTCGCCCCGTTGCACACGACGCATTATCGCGCCGCTATCGTTTCGCAGTTCCCGTTGACTAAGGGGTGTCGCCATAACAGCTAACGTAGCGTAAATGTGCTACGCACTGTAGCCAAGGTCAGATTGGTGACTACGACAGTCTCTCGAATGGCATCGCTATTGGACTCGTGTTAGCTACCCTATTCAACACGCATTTGCCCTTATTGAACACGTGTTACTTAGTGGGTCCCGCTACCATGGATCTGGCCGAAACGGGTGAGTTGCGGCGACCAGCGTGTACAGTCAATATTTACCAGCAGAGGTAAAAATCGTCCTAGGCGGCAGTGGCCCGTTGCGGCGGTTTGGGGTTGCAAAGAGGTTTGCTAGTGATCACTCATGTTATACCAGAGGCTTTGCTGGCTGGTGTGGTGGATGTTGTTAGCAACGCCGCCACCACCGCGTCGGTGGTGGCCGGCACCGCGCCCGGCACGATTGCGCCGCCGGTTGCTGGGACGGACGAAGCCTCGGCATTGGCATCGCTGAACACCAGCGTGCACGCCGCGGAGTTTCTCACCACGGCCGCACACGGGACCTTCACGCTGGGGCACTACGCAGGCGCGCTGGGTAACTCCGGGGTAGCCTACGAGGTGGTCGACGACGCCAATGCCGCGATGCTGATCTAGCCGCCCTCCACGATCATGGCCGAGGTTGGGGGACCCGAGGGCTGGTGTACACCACCCCATTTCGCTGGGGGTGACCGCTGATGGTGGCCGCACCCCCGGAGGTGATCACCGGCCGTCTGATGTCGGGTGCCGGCGCTGCACCCATGCTGGAAGCGTCTGCGTCCTTTACTGCGGCGGCGGCGGCCTACGAGGCCGCCGCCGACCGTTTGGAGGCGCACCTAGCGTGGCTGATGAACGCTTGGCAGTCGCCGACGGCGCTTGCGGTGCTGGCCGCGGTGACTCGCTATGTGGCCTGGCTGCGGGTTACGCAAGCCCAGCTCGTCGCCTCGGCAGGGCGTACCGCCGACCAGGCGGCGGCGTTTACCACCGCCTACACCACGATGGCGCAGATGGCCGAAATCATCGACAACCGGGTCACCACCGCCGTCTTGTACGCCACGAATTTCCTCGGGGTGAACACGATTCCGATCGGCGTCCGAGAAGGGCAGTACGTTGGGATGACCATTCAGGACATCGTCGTGCAGGAAACGTATTTGGCGGCAACCATCGCCAACACGGCGTTCGAGTCGTTTCTCCCGGCGATTCCCATCGTGGTCGGCGCCCCTGTCCTTCCGCCGGTGATCGACCAGGCTGTCGTCGCCGCGGACCGCGCGGGGGACACCTTGATGCTGGCCGCGAGCAAGGCCGAGTCGGCGGCCCAACTGATGAGCCAGATGATGGGCCAAGGCGTCAGCGCCGCGGTAATGGGCGGGCTGTTGAGCAAGGCCGGCGTCCAGCAAGCCGACCCGCATGACGCGCTGGACCGCTACCGCGACGCGCAATCCCAACAGCAGCAACAGCAGAGCGCGACCGACAAGATGGGCAAGCAGCTGATGCAGCAAGTTCCGCAGCAGCTGGCCCAGGGCGTCTCCCAGGCCGCCCAGATCCCGCAACAGGCGGTTCAGCTGCTGACTCAGCCGCTGCAGCAGGCCACTCAGCAGGCCCAGCAGTTCGGGTCACAAATCGGGCAGCTGATGTCGCAGGTAGCACCGGAACATCGGGTCGATTCGCCGGGGTTTTTCGACACCCAGCCGTCTTTGCCGACGCTGGATCGATTGGCCGGCAGCAACATTGGTGCCCCGGCGCTGACCGCTGCGATACGAGTCCCCACCCTGGGTGGACTGTCCGCGGCCTCGACCGGATTCCGGTTCCCCAGCGGTTGGGACAGCGCCTTGCCAACCACTCCGGCGTCGGCGTCGCCGGTTGGGTTGGCGGCGCGACCGCTCGGAGCTGGCATGGCCCCGCTGCACGCATTGCATCGCCCGCAGGAAGAGGAAGAAGAAAAGGTCACCCGTGCCGCACCGGAACTGGTACCGGTGTGGGGAGCCGAGCCTCCCGAACTGCAGACGGTATCTGCCGGGGAGCTGGTCAGCGAACGGCAGGAGGCGGTATGAGCCTCGCGCCGAACACACACTTGCACTCAGCGCTATTCGGAGTGCGCCATGCCGGGTTGGCGTGGAAATCCAGGAATGGCGATTCACCCCTGAGATCACAAGATTGGAGAGGCTGATGGCGACAACAGCCGGCATGCCGTTCTCAATGGATACGGCCAATCACCTGGCCCAGACCCAAGGATTCATGGGCCTGGTCGATGAGACCCGCGGCAACAACCAGCGGCTGCTGGCGGCGGCGGATACCTTCCAAACCGTCAACCAGGGCCACATGTCTCAGTCAGCCCAGGTGGTTTTGGCCGACGTGCACTCCACCGCCGTGCAGAACAACGAGGTCCTCAACGGGATCACCACCGGTCTGCAGACCAGCTACCAGATGACCGACGGCCAGGAAGCCACCAACGCCGCCAACGTCATGCACGCCGGAGCAGCGCTCGGCACGTCGATCTACACCTAACAGACCAATCTTCAAAGGAGATTCCAATGGCCGACATCCTCTACAACTACGCCGGCATGGAAGCATGCATCGGGGAGATGACCCAGATCCACGCGACCGCGGTGGCGCTGAAGATGACCGGCATTGCCCACCGGGAGTCGCTGCGTGGCACCTGGACTGGTAATGCGCACATGTCGTTCGACGACGCCTTTCAGCGCTACCTCAACGTCAACGAACGTGTCGAGGAAGCTTCACAGCGCGTCATCCAAGCACTGAGCACCGGTACCTCGGACATGCAGGCCTGCGAAATGCAGCAGTGCCAAGTGTTCTGAGGCAAAAGTCCGGTCGCGCAGACGATTTGGGCGCACCAAGGCGATCCGACATGCTGGCCGCGGCGCACCTCAGCGTCGACGGGGTGTTGTTCCTCAAGCGGCTGCTGGGCATCGAGAGCCTGCCCGCGGTGTTGGCCCTGCTCGACAATGTGTACTACGCGGCCGACCAAGCCGTGGTCGACGACCACACCGTCCCGGTGCTGGTCGACAGCGGCCTGATGTCGCCGGACGGGACGGTGGAGCCGTCGCTGCATCAGTGGTTGCGGGTGCTCGAGCGGCCCGAGATCGACGTGTCGTTGCGCGCCTTGGAAGGCGACCGGATGCGCCGGGCCGCGGTCGCCCGTCGCGGCGAGAATCACGTGCTGGCACTGCGCCGCAACGACGAGGTTGTGATTCAGGGTGTGTGGTCGCACGGGCAGTCCGTCGACGAAGTGATGTGCGCTCCGCTGTGGGCCGCGTTGCGGGTCAGCCAGGATCAGCCTGCTCCGCCGCCGGCAGACCTGGAGTCGGTGACGCTGTCGTGGGCAGAGGTTCAAGAACTGGCAACGTGTGCGCCCGGGCAGAATCTGCGCTGGCTGCGCGACCACGGTGTCAACCCGGCTGCCGCCAAGATCCTCAATGAAATGTCGACCTATTCGGGGCAGCGCGCCGAGCTTGTGATCCACCAGGACCAGGGGATCATCACGTTTGAAACGCCGGCCGGTGTCGGTGTTGCCGACACCTCCGCGGGACGGGTTGTGTCAGCGGTGCGCCGTCAAGGCAGTCAGTTGTATGTGACTTTCGGTCCCGGTACCTATGCGCGGTTTCGTGCCGCGATGACCGATCTGGTCGACTTGACGCCGGCAAAGAATTGGTTTGCTGCGCGACCGCGGCCACATTGAGGAACAGGAGTAGGTTAGTGACGGAATTTCGGGTTGGCGAGCAGACGCAAAAGCCCCCGAAAACCGCGCGTTTCGGGGGCTTTTGCGTCTGCTCGCGCTCCTGGTGCGGAAGGGTGACCGAGTGACTGACGACGACGTCCAGGCGCAACGGGCGCAAGAATCGGCGCAGCAGAGCGCGCCGCCACCATCGCTGGTGCCCGCGCAACAGCCTCCGCAGCCGACACCACCATTGCCCGGTCCGCCTGCGGGGCCCGTGACTGCGGTGTCCGCGCCGCCCGGGCAGCGCGAGACCGTCGCGCAGCGGATTCCTCAGCCCACTCCCGCGGCGGCTTCGCCATGGGCCTCCCCGCAGCACCAGGCACCGCAGTGGGCGCCACCGACACCGGTGCAGGCGCCGGCACCGGGCGCGTCGCGTAATAGCGCGGCGGTGGACATCCGCACGCAGGCACCCGACGGTGACCAGTACCGGCGGCCCGCCGCCCCGATCCAAGCCGCCGCCACCGGTATCCGCCAGGAACTGATCAAGGTGGCCACCGAGGAACGCTCGCCGCGCGCCAACGCTGGCTGGCGCGGAGCGCTCAACCACCTGGGCCTCGGACTGGCTCCCGGGGCAAAGGAATTGGCGCACCGGGAGGTGCTGCGTCGCATTCGGGCCAGCAAGCAAAAGATGTATTCCATTGCGGTGCTGACCCTTAAGGGTGGTGCCGGCAAAACCACCGTGACCTCGGCGCTGGGCCAAGTGTTCGCCTCGGTCCGCGGAGACGGCGTCATGGCCGTCGATGCCGATCCTTCGTCCGGCGACCTGCCGATGCGCACCGCATCGCACCCGGAAAACCTGTCGATGGTCGATCTGATTCAGGAAGAAGATCTCACCCAGCGCGACTTCGTGATGCGGTTCCTGTCGACTACCGACACCGATCTGCAAGTGCTGGCCAACGGATGGCGCGCCGACGACGACCGGGTGCTCGAACCCGACGATATCCGCGATGTCCATGAAATTGCCTCGCACTACTACAGCCTGCTGCTGTGGGACGGCGACACCAACCTGCATTCGCCGCTAGTGCGTGAGGTGCTGTCGAAGTCTGACGCGGTTGCGCTGTTGGTGCAGGCATCCCCACAAGGGGCGGTCGCGGCCGGCAACGCCATCGACTGGCTGCGGTTCCACGGGTTTGAGGGGCTGCTGGCCCGCACGGTGCTCGTGGTCAACGAATCCACCAGCAAGACAAGGGTCAACATGGACTCACTGCTGACCGTGCTACGACGTCAACAACTCAAGATTCACCGCATCCCGTTCGACAAGCACCTCGACGAGGGTCTGGTGGTGGACCTGGCGAAGCTGCGCAAGAAGACGCTACGCGCCTTCGAAGAGTTGGCGGCGATGCTGGCCGACGACTTCACCGTCCCGCAACCGCCGGCGGCGGTACCAGCCTGAGTTAATCGGAAGAGAGGCAACCGATGTCAGTGGTATTGCCCGCCGCCCCACTGCCGGCCGAACCGGCCCCCGAGTCTGGCGCTGGGACTGGACCGGCGACCGCTGTGCCAGAGCAACTACGGCTGTGCATCCACGTGGCCAACTACTTCGTGGACACCTCGGTCTCGGCGCACGCACCGCTGTCGGTGGTCATGGAAGGGCTGGTGCCGTTCCTGGTCGATACCCTCCGAAACGAAGGCCTGGCAATAGAATTCGATCGCGCTGCGGTTTACTCACTGGCCGTTGAAGGTGGGATGGCATTCCCGCGGACGACCACGCTGGCCGATGCGGGTGTGCTGGACGGCGCCCGGCTGATCCTGCGGGAAGTGCACTCCAACGAGGTGTTTCGGCCGATCATCGAGGATTCGGCCGACGCCATGGCCGAGTTCAACGCCGCGAAATTCGCATCGTTTAGCCCCGGCACCGCACGGGTGCTGGGACTGGCCGCGCTGATAGCCGGTTCGATGCTGCTGGCGGTGCTGAGCATCGCGGCGTGGTGGGCGACATCGAGCATCGCGTGGTGGCTGCCGCCGACGGCGGCGCTGGCGCTGATCGCGGTGTCGGGTGCGGTGATCGCGGGGCGGCGTGGGGCGACCCAGATCAGCTACACCTTGGGGCTGGCGGCGCTGCCGCTGGCGCTGGCCGCCGGCTGGGTGGCCGTTCCCGCCTATGACGGTATCGACGGGCACTGGACGGCGGCCAATATCTGCGCAGGCATCTTTACCGCCGGTGGTGTGTCGCTGATTGTGTTGTGGCTGACCGGGATTGGCATTGCCGCGCATACCGCGGTGGTGACCCTTTCGGTTGCCGGCGCGGCGGCGGCCGCGGTGCGCGTCTACACCGGGTTCGACGGGCGCCAGATCGCCGCAGTGGCGGTGCTCGTGGGTGCCATCTTGATCGCCTCCGCGCAGGCGATGGCGCTGGGTTTGGCGCGGGTGCGGCCACCGAGCCTGCCGCCGCCGGGGGAGGACATCGATCGCAGCGAACTCGAGGAAGCTGCCCTGGTGGTCGAGGTGTTCGATGACCCCAGCGGGGTGCGCTCGGTAGCGTTGGCCGAAAGTGAAGACGCCCAACTGGAGCGGCGGTCCCGTGCCTCCAACAAGTACCTGACCGGTCTGTTCATCGCCGCGGTGATCATCACCGCGGTCGGTGCCGTGGCCGCGGTGTACCCGCAAACCCACTACTTCTACGGCGAGGTCGCGCTGGCGATTAGCACCACGCTGGTGCTGGCGTTGCGGGGGCGTTCGCTGACCGACCGTGTCCAGGCGGTGACGTTCTTCCTGGGCGCTTTCGCCGTGGCCGTTGGACTGGCGATCACCGTGGTGCTCGGGACACACAGTCCGGTGGCGCAACTCAGCGTGTTGGGAGGGACCGCCCTGGCCGTGGTGCTGGCGGCGCTGGCCGCGTTACGGATACCGGGAGCCAAGATCTCCGAACTGACGGCGCGCCGCACGGAGAACCTGGAGTTCTTGCTGATCCTGGCCGGACCCCCGCTGGTGGTATGGATAACCGGCACCTTTGCGGCCCTGCGGAACCTGTTCTGACGCAATGAGAATTCCGACGTTGGCGCGCGGCGCGGCAATCCTGACAACGGTGGCCGCCATGGTGGCGGTGACCCCGGTCGGCACCGCCGCCGCGGTCAACCCGCCCAATCCGGATATCGGGGCAGCACCTCCAGACGGCCCGCCTAGCCCCGATGTGTCAATGCGCAAGAACGGGGCCTGCGTCGTCGGTGGCGTCTTGCCCAACTCGGATCTGTCCAAGCCGCCACCCCCGTCGGTGTCACTGCAGCTCGACAAGGCGCATAGCTTCTCTACCGGCGCCGGCGTGATGGTGGCCATCATCGACACCGGGGTCCGACCACAGCCTCGACTTCCCGGCATGATCCCCGGCGGCGATTACGTCGAGCCCGCCGGCAACGGCTTCGACGATTGCGACGGGCATGGCACCATTGTGGCCGGAATCATCGGCGCCGCACCGGCTTCCAGCGATGGGCTGATCGGAGTCGCCCCCAATGCACAGATCCTTGCGATTCGACAGACCTCGGCGGCCTACATCCCCGACGCCGGCTCGGCCAACCCCGACGACCCCACGGCGTCGCGCACCGCCGGCGACATTCGCACGCTGGCACGGGCTATCGTGCACGCCGCCAATCTCGGTGCCCGGGTGATCAACGTGTCCGTGGTGTCGTGTGTGAAGGCGACCACCCCGATCGAGCAGGCCACGTTGGGCGGTGCGCTGAAGTACGCCGTCGATGTCAAAGACGCGGTGGTGGTCGCCGCCGCGGGCAACATCAACGGAATCGACGCCGGAGCCGGTCAGCAGAACAACTGCCGGGCCAACCCGGATGTCGATCCCGCGCATCCCGAGGATCCCCGCAATTGGGGTGGTGTGACGTCGATTTCGACGCCGTCCTGGTTCGACGACCAGGTGCTGTCGGTGGGATTCGTGTCGCCGGATGGGGTTCGCGCGCAAAATTCGATGTCTGGGCCATGGGTCGACGTCGCCGCACCCGGATCCGGCATCGTGTCGCTGAGTTCCACCGGGGACACGGTGATTAACGGGGTGCCCGGCAGTGACGGACCACTGGTGCCGATAGCGGGCAGCTCTTTCGCCGCGGCGTATGTGTCAGGTTTGGCGGCGCTACTGCGATCGCGATTTCCGAATCTGACAGCGCACCAAGTCATTACCCGCATTATCAGCACCACACACGCGCCGGCGCGGGGCGTCGACAATGTGGTCGGTCGCGGCATGATCGACCCCGTCGCCGCGCTCACCTACGAGGTCCCGATCGAGGGCAAACCTGCCGCGACGGTGCAGGCGGCCCAACTGGCGATGCCGCCACCGCCGCGCCCACCCGATCGCAAGCCGAAGCATGGCGCAGCCATCGTGATGGGAACCGTTGTGGCGGTGCTCATCGTGGTTGGTGTGGTGGTCGCCGCGACGGGTGCCCGCCGACCGGGACGGCCGCGATGACCCGCCGCGGCCGGGTGCAGGCGCACCGTACCGGTTGGCTGCGCGTTGGCCCGCCATCGGCATTGGTGTTCACCGTCGTCGTGTGCGCATTGGTACCCACCACCACCGGGCCGAACGGGGCTGGGCTACTCCTTTGGTCGTCAGTGCTTATCGGCCTGGCGGCGTTTGTCGCGCTGTTCGTTCCGATCCGGGGCCGGGTGTTGCTGGTCGAGTGGATCGCGGTGGTGCTGGCGTTCTGGCGGCGCCGCAAGCGCCCGCTGGTCGACGAACTACCGGCGGCGACGGACGTCAACGTCATCGCGGGCGCCGCCGGCGTGCGCTGGGACGGCTACATGGTGGTGTCGGCGGTCGAAATCACTGCTGCTCCGGCGCTGACCTATGAAGCCGCCGGTCGAGCGGTGACCGACAGCGCATTGTCTTTGGATCTGGTGGTGTCGCTGATGCGCCACTACGACCTCAACATTGACATCGATATCGTGTCGACCGGCCGCCACGTGCCGTCGGGATCGGCCTATCGCACGGTGTACTCCGAAATCGTCGGTCCACGACCGGTAATCGGGCAGCGACGCACCTGGCTGATATTGCGCCTGGATGCCAAAGAAAATCTCACCGACATCGTCGCCCGCGGCCCCTCGGGTCGCGCGGCGCCCAAGGCGTTGGTGTCGGCCACCCATCGGGTGGTGCAACGCTTGCAGCGGGCGCGGATCCGTGCCTGCGCGCTGTCCGCCGAAGACCTCGACGAGCTTGCCGCGATCTTGCTTAAACCCATTGGCGCCGTGGGCAATCGCGAGCGCTGGGGGACGGTGGAATCCGGTCCCAACTACATCAGCACCTATGTCGGCGATCCCGCCACCCTCAATTCCGACCAGCTGGACCGGTGGTGGTCGTGGCGCACCGAAGACGCGGTTGTCATGCTGCGGCTGTCGGGCATGCGTACCGGTGATGTCAAGGTCGGTTCGGTGGTGCGGTACGTGACCCACGGCAAGGCCTACCGGCCGCTGGCCGGGTCGAATCTCGCACTGCCCACCGGTGTTCAACGGCTGATGCTGGCGGCCCCAGTGCCGGGAGGCGACCGCAGTCTCGAAGTCGCGCTGCCCTCAATCAGCGTGTCCCAGCTCGACGAACTCAGCATTCCGATTGGACCGTCCGGACAACTGCTTGGCCAATCCGACGACGGAAGGATGGTGGCCGTGCCGCTCTGGGACCAGAGTGGACAACCACAGCGGCGCCGGATTGAGGCGTGCGTCAGCGTTGAGCTTGCGCAGCAGCTGATCTTGCGGGCGGTGGTGACGGGTGCTGTGGTGTGCATTCACACCGACTCGAGGCCGCGCTGGGACAATCTGGTGGCCGCCATCGGCGACAGTGCGCGGCTGTTTTATGCCACCGCGGGCGCGTTTGCGTGCGATATCGCCGTGTTCGACGGACGTCCCGTTACGACCGTGCCGGCGCGGACGGTGATGCGATTGCGCGGGCCGGCTAATGAGATGGCCTCCGCAACAATTGGCGGCGCGGATGTGACCATGGTGGAGGGCGACGGCCAGACCATGGAGATCACCGTCGGATCTGACCAGTCGCAGCTAGTGCGGATCATCCGCAGCCGCGAAGAAGACCGCTATCTGGGACACGCTGAACCCGAAGCGATTCCCCGCCGATCGGTGTCCACCGAGCCCACCTTGACTCGTACGGCACGCCAGCCCCAGCCACGGATTCGGGAGCCGGCCCCGGTCGCCGCCGCAGCACCGCCGGCCACAGCTGCCGACGCTGGGAAGCTGACGATCGCGAGTGGCGGCCCTCGGCACCGCAATATCGCAGGGCCACAACGGGTTGTGCGTGTGCAGCGGCCCGAACCGGCCGCCGGTCAGTCAAGGCCGCCGCGCCCGCGCCGGCAATTCAATCTGCCGCAGGATTCGCCGCCGGCACCGCCCGACGGCGAGTCCGATCCCGCACCGCCGAATCCGGAACGCCGGGTTCGATGGCGCGGACGCGAGTAGTCAGCGCACGACACGGCGGGGAATTGCATTGATCAAGAGGGGGATTGGAATGGCACAGCTGGAGCCGTCGCATCCGGCCACCACGTATTTCGCGGAGCGGTTGCAGGAGTTGGCGTCGACCACCAACGTGCGTACGCACGACGACAGCGGGCAGGTACGCAAGATGACCCCGTTGCGGCTGCAGAAACTGCTCAAGGAGCAGGCGCCGGACCTACCGGTGTCCCAGACTCAGATCTATCGCTACTACCACGGCGAGGCGGCGCCGAGACTGGATGTGGTCTGGGAGCTGGCGCATTTGCTCGGTGTGTCACCGCGCGCCTTCCTGCCGGAGTAACGCCCGTTAGCTGACGCGTTCTGCCAGGGTTGACTTTCCGGGGCCGGAGAGCTCGGCGAGTGCCGCCGGCCTGCCGGCCATCGCCATCATGAGGGCTTCGCCGGGGCCGGTGACATCCGGCCCGCTGCCGTATACCCAGTCGATATCGGTGGCGCGTAGTCGCAAACCTTTGATTCGTCCTCGCGCCCCAAGCCTGGGGTTCTTCGGCAGGAGTTCGAGGACGCGCCCGAGTCGCTCCGCCGGGATGGTACGGGGCTGATCTAGCGCTCTCCGGATGTCTTGGTGGTGGACGGTGCCGTCGATGAGGGCGATCATTCCGCCGAAACCCGTTGTCAGGCCACGAGGTTCGAGGTGACGATCGACAAAGTCAAGCAATTGTTGTGGGCTCAGCGATGCGAATTCGTCGACACCCACTTGGTTTGCCCGCACGATCCGGCCTTTGACAAAGCGTTTGAGCAGCCCGATGGCGTTGAGCTCTTCGTAGCTGAACATATGCGCGACAACATCTTTGACACTCCACCCGTCGCAGAGGCTGGGCGCTTCCCACTGCCCCGGCGTCAGAGTGGCCAGAAACGCCGCGAGTTCGGCCCGCTCGGCACGAGCCATAGCCATCAAGGTGGTTGCCGACCCGTTTCCCGCCCGGGTCATGGTCGCGCCTCGACGCCGAATAGGCCGGCATAGCGGCGCAGGTACAGGGGCCATCCGGCCTCGCCGTCGACACCGTCGGCGACGGACTCCCAGCCCGAGCCGTGCCGGTCGAGGCAGCGGTGTTCGAGTTCCACCCGCGTCGTTTCGGCGGATTCCGCGGTGAAGCGGACTTCGACTTCGCTGGTCTTGGAGAGATCGGTTTCGGGCTGCCAGGCTGGGCTGATGTCCCAGCTGAACACCACTCGAATCGGGGGCTCGTAGACCAGCACGCGTGCCCATCGACACACGCTGCCGTCAACGCCACGGTCGTAGATGTGCCCTCCGGCATGACATTCAAAGACTGTTTCGGCGATTGGGGCGGCGAGCAAGTTGTGTTCACGGGGCTTGAAGTCCCCGAAGCGAGCCGTGAATACGGCGAAGGCGCGCTCGATCGCGGCGTTGACCACAATGTGGTGTCGGACAGCTTGGGTTCGCGGACGTGTCATGCACCGTCTCCTTCTTTATCGATGATCTGCGCGTAGGCAGTCAGGGCCTGTGTCCAGAACCGGTCGAGGTCGGCGCGCAATGCTTGCAGGCCCGTCGGGTCAAGCTGGTAGACGCGACGCGTGCCCGCGGCGCGGTCGCACACCAGCCCGGCGGACTTGAGCACCTTCAGGTGCTGTGACACCGCCGGCCGGCTGACGGGCAGTTCACGGGCCAATTCACCGACGGCCAACGGGCCGTGCGCCAGGCGTTCCACGATGGCCCGCCGAGTCCCGTCGGCCAGCGCCTGCCATGCCTCACCCGTGTCTTGGTAAGTGGACACGAACCGTAAGTCTACACTTACGGAAAGAGGCGATCAATGCCTAACGAGTAAGCACTTCACCCGATCGATGTCGTCGAGGGAGGGCATCTCCTGCGTGACTCGCGTAATTGCCACCCCGACATCCGCTGTGGTAATCGGCCGACGGTGATGTGCAATGAGTTCACTTGTGAGGGCATTGATTTCATCGTCGGAGAGCCGTCGCCGCGATAGGGCGACCAACGGCACATAACCGGTGACCGGCATCCAGGTGGGGTAGCCGCCGCGCAGAAAAGCGACAAACTTCGATACCCGCTGGGCCATGTGCATGGATCCACCTCGCTAACGCCCCCGGCCATCCATTAACGGCAGTTTGCGCCCCGGTAGCAAACCTAACAGCGAGGACATCACCAGACCAGCAACGCCACACGTCGCCGCAAAATTCGTTCAAGCACCACGCCCGTCACCGGGCTACCGCTAACGGTGCGGAACGCGTTCGGCGTTAGTCACGTCGGCGGTGACAATGGCCTGGGCCGCCACCCGGATATCCGAAGCATGAGTGTGGTAGCGGTCCGCGAGTTGCTCGCCGCTCATCTGCAGCTTCGCCAAGTACTCGCAAAGCGCAACGCTGAACATCGCTCCCGCGGCCCCGTATACGCCTACCGAGGCAACCAGGGACGGGTCGGGTTCGCAGGCTGCCATCACTTCGGCCGCCAGCCCATCGTTGGCGTCGCCAAACGCCGTTACCTTGGCCGCGTCAATGGACATTGGTTGCGTCATACGCTGTCACGCCCCCTTGATTCGCAGACCGTAATCGCTCGTCCAAGATTACCTGTCTTGTCGCTGTTGCGCCGGGTTGGCTACGTTGTCGGGGTGGGGACATCGATCGATGCTGCCCTTGCGGCCTTGAAGGCATTGCTGGGCACCGGCGATCCGGTGTCTCCCCGCGTCCCCAATCTGCCGGCCGATCCGCCGCCCTGGCCACCGTGGACCGGTGCGCTGTCGGATGCGGCGAAGATCAAAAGCGCGGACTTGGATGGCCAGCGCACGCGGCTGTACACGCAGCAAGTCAACGCCTACCCAATCATCACCGGTGCGGGCCAGAGCCTTCTGCATGCCCGCAAGCAGATGGACGCAGTCATTGCGGCCTGGCTGGCGGACAAGCTCAGCCTCGGCCGGTTAGCGAACACGCCGCAGGGACAGCGGGCATTGCTGGCCGCTGGACAGATGAGGCTGAGTGAGGCCGCTGAGGTCATCCGGCAGGCTATGCGGGAATTCGGCCAAGCCGCACAGCAACTCAACGCCATCGCCAACGATTTTCCGCTGACCCCCGGGCAAGGGCGGACGGCCAATCTGGAGATGCCGCAACTGCCCCCGGACGGGACAAGTGCCCAAGACGTCGAGAATTGGTGGAGTTCGTTAAGCCAGGACGACAAAGACAGGCTGATCGCCGCGCATCCACAAAAGTTGGGGAATTTGAACGGCATTCCCGCGGCAGTGCGCGACCCGGTCAACCGAGCGGTGCTGAACGATGACCTACATCGCGTGCAGGACATCGCCAGGCGCAACGGTGTCGACCCCAACGCGGTGATCGGCGACCCAGGCAAGTACGGGTTGTCGGGCGACGAAGTTACCCGCTACAGCAACGCCGTCAGAACTTCCGAAGGACTCGAACACGACAGGACATGGACCGCGGACGGCCAAAACAATGCCGACCGACCTGTCATGTTGTGGGCATACGACCCCTTGGCATTTCAGGGTCGAGGCAAAGCCGCCATCGCCATCGGTAACCCCGACTGGGCCCGCAACACGGCGGTCATCGTGCCGGGCACCGGTAGCAGCGTGAAAGCGGGTTGGCTCGCCGCAGGGCGTAACGACGCCGCTGTGCTCTACGACCAGACCGGGCTCGCCGATCCGGATAGCACCTCGGTAATCGCGTGGATGGGCTACGAAACACCGGACAGCTTTACCGACCCGGATATTGGGAACACGACGCTGGCGCGCCAGGGCGGCGACTTGCTGGCCGCCGACGTGAACGGCTTGGGGGTCACGCACAATGGCCCCGCGAATATCACCGTGATCGGACATTCGTATGGATCGACCACGGTGGCCGATGCGTTTGCCAACAGCGGCATGCACGCCAACAATGCGATATTGCTGGGATGTCCAGGCACCGATCTGGCGCGTAGCGCCGCCGATTTCCATCTCCCCGAAGGTGGCCGTGTCTATGTCGGGGCCGCCTCCACGGATCCCATTAGCTGGGTCCCCGAGATGGGTTCGACGCTGCAGAACTATCTCAACGACAAGCTCGGCGACCTGGTGGGTGCCTCGGCAGGGCTTGGTGCTGACCCCGCCTCGGACGGTTTCGGGTCAATACGCTTTCGCGCCGAAGTCCCCGGCGCCGACGGGCTGGATCCCGCCGATCATTCGTACTACTACACCGTCGGCAGCGAATCGCTGCGCAGCATGACGGACATCGTCACCGGCAACCCCGGTCGCCTCTTCGAGGACAACTTGATTGCCGAAGGCCGCCACTTGCCGCACCTGACCACCCCCAGTCAGGTCAACATCCCGGGGCTTGGCAGGGTTGAGCTACCCCATATCGACGTTCCGTTGCCGGGTTTGGGCGGGATCGATATCGAGCCTGAATCAAACCGCGGCGGCGTCACCAGTAGTCACCAGTATCGGCCCTAAGTTTCAGCACGGAAAATAAAACTGGCACAAGGATTTTCGAGGCAGTTACGGCGCGCCTCGCCCGCGATTGCCCGCTCCGCTTCCTAGTATTGCCGGGTGATGGATCGCTACGGAACCGACGTGCTTGCCGGGGGAGGGCGGCGCAAGCCTCGCTCGGTCGAGCACCCTGTCGAGCTCGGCATGGTTGTCGAGGACGCACAGACCGGCTACGTCGGCGCCGTGGTCCGGGTTGAATACGGCCGCGTCGACCTCGAAGACCGCCACGGTCGCACCCGCGGCTTCCCGCTAGGTCCCGGCTACCTGCTCGACGGTCGCCCGGTAATTCTCGCGGCGCCCCGCCGCGCGGCACCCGCTGGCCCGACGCGAACGGCGTCGGGATCGGTCGCCTTGTCCGGTGTGCGAGCCCGGGTCGCCCGCGCCAGCCGGATCTACGTCGAGGGCCGTCATGACGCCGAACTCATCGCACAGGTCTGGGGCGAGGACCTGCGTGTCGAGGGTGTCGTGGTCGAGCACCTCGGTGGAATCGACGACCTGGTGGACATCGTGGCCGAGTTCGCGCCGGGCCCACAAAACCGGCTCGGCGTGCTGGTCGATCACCTTGTCACGGGTTCGAAAGAGGCGCGCATCGCCGATGCGGTGCGCCGGGGACCGGGCGGCTCGAACACGTTGGTCGTCGGTCATCCCTACGTCGACATTTGGCAGGCGGTAAAGGCGCAGCGAGTCGGTCTGGCCGCCTGGCCAACTGTGCCGCGGAACATGGAGTGGAAGCGCGGTGTGTGCGAGGCACTCGGCTGGCCGCACGCCAACCAGGCGGACATCGCCAACGCATGGCGGCGCATCCGTTCGAAGGTTCGCGACTGGAACGACCTGGAGCCGGCCTTGATCGGCCGGGTCGAGGAACTGATCGACTTTGTGACGCAGCTAGCTGGCTAACCCGAAGTTGCGGCGTTATGGGTGAGTGGATTTCTAGTTGACCTGGGGTTTTGCTGGTCTTGTTGGGGTGGTGGTTCTGGCTACGCTGCGGTTAGTGGGATCGGGGTGCCGATGAGGTCGAAGGCGCGGCGTTGATCGGGGGTGGGTTCGGCCAAGGTGGGCACCGTGGCGTTGGTGCCGTGGTAGTGAATGTCGTTGCGGGTCAGGGTCGCTAGGTGGTCGAGTAGGCCGCGGAAGCTGCGTAGCGGGTTGCCGTTGGCGTCGTGTTGGGTGGAGGCCTTGGCTTGGGCCTGCGGTGAGCGTTGCGCGGGGGCGACGGGGTTGTCGCGGGTGGGTGGGTGTTCGTCGGTGAAGGTCAGTGGCGCCCAGGCTTTGCGCAGGTGCCAGATGAGGTAGCAGGCTAGCAGGCAGATCAGTACGTGGGCGCGGACGCGCTCGTCGAGGCGGTGGTGAATGGGTCGTAGATCCAGGTCGTCGGTTTTGATGTTGCGGAAGTCGCGTTCGACGTGGGCCAGGTTCTTGTAGCTTTCTACGACCGCGGTCGGATCGAGTTCGGTGGCGGGTACCGGTGTGCGTAGCACGTAGATGCCATCGAGGGCGGCTTCGGCATCGATGGCGGCCTGGTCGCGGTGGTAGGTGAAGGTGGTGTCGGTGATCTCGCGGCGAAAGTGCTTGCCTACTTTGCGTTTGGCGATTACCCGGCCGATGGCCTCGCCGATTTTGCCCGCTCCGCGCAGGCGCCCGGATGCCACCCGGGCGGCGATGGCGGCCAGGTCGGCGTCGGTGGCGGCCAGCAGTTCGTTGCGTTTGCGGGCCCGCTCGGTGGCCAGGGCGGGGTTGCGGCAAGCGATCAACCGTTCCCCCGGGTAGTCGGGGTGGCTGATCTCGGCGAGGTCTTGGGTGTCGAACAGGCTCATTTGCAGCGGTCCCTGCTCGGCGGCCAGTGTGGCGATATCCGGGGCGCGTAGCGCCGTGATCCACCCGAAAGCCGTTGCGGTGTCGGGGCTGTCGTTGAGCTTGCGCAGCGCGTCGATGCGCGCGGAGGTGATCATGCCGCGATCGCCGACCAGCACCAGCCGGGTCAACCCGAAGCGGTCGCGGATCACCTCGACGATGTCGCTGAACGCGACCGGGTCGGCGGTGTCCCCGGGCACTACCCGTACCGCCACCGGGCGCCCGGCCGGGTCGGTGAGCACCCCGTATTCAATCTGCGGCAGGCCCTTCTTGCCGTCGCGGGAATAGCCATAGGCGGCCAGCTCACAGCACCGCCCGGTCACCCACGAGCTGGTCAGATCAAACAACGCCATCCGGCTTGGGTTCGCCTCTGGCCCAAGGTGTTTGGCGGCTAGCTTCTTCTCGATTGCGTCCTGGCGATTGGCCAACCAGTCCATCGCGGCATACACCTCATCGGTAGACGCATCTGCCACCGCCAGGTCGGGCCCCAGGGTGCAATCGGCCCATCGCGACAGCGTGGACAGTTTGGAGGCCGGGCGGATCACCCGCGAGATAATCAACCCCAGCACCAGGTCCCGAGATCGGCAGGCCGGGCCCAACAGGCCCGGAAACCCCAATCGGCGGGCCATCGCGGCGACCGCGGCCACATGCCCGTGCGGCAGCGAGCGAGTGATGGTGCACGCCGCCTCGGCGGGTACCAGTGCCTGCCCCTTCAGCGTTGCCTCGATCGCGGCGATCGCCTCCGCGGGCAGCTTGGACAGATTGGCCAGGGTCTCGTGGCGGACCTTCTTGCCCTCGCGGTAGGTGCGGCGCACCAGCACCGACTCGTAGCGGTGCACGTTGCCGGCCTTGTCCACGTACCTGCTCGGTGTTCGGGCTACATGCATTCGCATCGGCTTCACCATAACCGGATACTACCAGGCAAATTCACCAATATACGTCATCAACACGCCATATTCACTGGCTACATATCCAGGCCCCAAACCCACACAGATCCCAGCTCAACCGCCAAATTCGCCATCTCACCCGACGCAACTTCGGGCTAACAAGCCCACTGCCCGAACCGGGCGCCAGCCGTCCGACGCCATTTTTGGCCCGTGGTGTAGATCACTCACGTCTGGCCGTCACAAAACGGGACGAGCCGTGCACTAAGGCGACGAAGCATCGCGGATTCGTAGCCAAAGAATCTCGCGGTCCATACCTGAGCGGCGAAAGGGGGTGAATCCTTGTCCCACGAACTTCTCTTCTCCGAGATCGCCACGAGCTCGACCTTTGCCTTCTTCCGAGCTGACAGTGCCGAGTGAACAGAGTGCTCATAGCAACGCAGTGGGCATAGCCCGCACGCCATCGGCGCCTGCCGGTGGTGTGCGGGCTTTCGTATGCCCGCCGGTGGCAACATATTTCGGCGTTGAGCCAGCGCCGGGGCCATTTCCCCGACCCGAGCGTCGCCATTGTCATGTTTCGATCATGTAAATCAATTTCTCGCGCCGTCACGTTTCGGTACCTACCGAGCACTAACGCCTGGAACACCGTCGCTTTTTTGCAGATTCGGAGGAAATTCATGACGGACGTGCTTGTTATCGACGCTGAGGGCCTGGATCGGCTGTCGTGCACCGCCAAAGCCGACCCCAGCAGTGGCAAGAAAACCCTGAAGGCCAAGACGGTTTGTGAGGCCGGGTTCCGCAACATGACTTACGTGCGCGACCTGGCACCGATGCTGGTCGGCGAACCGCCCGCATTATTGGGTGATGACTCAGCTCCCAACCCTTCGGAAACAACGCTGGCCGCTTTGGGTTCGTGCATCTCGGTCGGCCTGCTGGCCAACGCCACGCATCGTGGTGTGACCCTCACCAAGATTGAGGTCGAGATGGAGGGTGACATCGACATTTCCGCCGTGTGGGGGGTTGGCGACACCCCGGATGGCAAGGTCCTCGGCTTCACCGCGGTCCGCTGCAACGTGACCCTCGCCGGGGACGCCGACGACGCAACACTCAAGGAGATCCACGACAACGCGATCGCGTGGTCGCCCGTGGTGAACACATTCCGCCGCCCGGCAACGGTCGACTCGACCCTGTCCATCGGCTAGGCAACCCGACGTGACGCCAACCAGGATGCACCTCGCTGAGGTCATCAAACTCGCGCGGCTGGAAAAGGGACTCAGCTGGGCGAAGATCGCGGAAGCCATCGGCAAGGACAAGGTGTGGACCGTTTCCGCACTACTTGGCCAGCATCCGCTCACGGCCAACGATGCCAAGACTGTCACGGCCCTGCTCGACCTCGGTGACGATGCCGTCACCGCGTTGCAGCTGGTCCCCAACCGCGGAAGTAATCCATCGGTACTGGCGGATCCGACGATCTACCGATTTCATGAGGCGCTCTCGGTCTACGGGCCGGCGCTCAAGGAGCTGATCAATGAGGAATTCGGCGACGGGATCATGAGCGCGATCAACTTCCGGATGAGTGTCGAACGTCGCACGGATCCGCATGGCGATCGGGTGATTGTCACCTTCGACGGCAAGTTTCTCGACTACACATGGAACAACACTGAACAGGAGGTGTCGCCGTGACCGCGACGATCGATGCCGCGATCGGCCTGCTCGATTCCGAGCTACTGGCAGACATTCGTGCCCATGCCGGCGCGTTGGACCGTGGCGAGCTCACCAGCCGCCGCAGCTTTGCCGCTCTTGGTGCTGCCGGCCTGCTCGGGGTGGGCGCCCCGGGTAACGCCGACGGCAGGTTGCAGCAGATGGCCGAAGTGATCCGGCTAATCTCTGGGGAATGCATGAGCACCGGTTTCTCGGTATGGGCCAACCGGATGACGATCGAGTACTTACTCACGGCGGCAACACCACTTGGCGAGGTCGCCGCCAAACCCCTGTTGGCGGGGACCACGCTGGGAGTCACCGGCATGGCCGCCGCATTCAAGGACGCCGCCGGCTGCGGCAGCCTGGAGCTCACGGCCGCACGGGTCGCCGGCGGCTACCAGCTGAGTGGTTCCATCAGGTGGGCCAGCAACCTATACCAGGATTCGGTCATGGTCACCGCGGCACGCACCGAGCGTGGCGACAAATTGATCGTGGCGCTGCCGTTGAACACCCCGGGTATCACCGTGGGTGATCACTTCAAACTGTTGGCGATGGACAGCACGGCCTCGTCGTATCTGGAACTGAAGGACGCCTACATCGCTGATGCGCAGGTGTTGACTAGTGACTTCGATGGGTTTATCGACGCCGTTCGTCCCACTTTCCTGGTCCTGCAAGCGGCCATGTGCATCGGGCTGGCCCGAACCACGTTGATACAGGCCAAGATTGGGCTGACCGGAGTCAACTCGGTGTTCGCTCCCGATGTCGAGTTGATCGCGGGCAAGGTGGCGTTGGCGGAGACAACCTTGGCCAGCCTGGCCGGGGCTGTCGGTGGGCCGCGTCCGCCGAGCAAGAGGGAATTGCTGTCACTGCGGCTTACTGCAGCCGAGATCGCCAGCGCCAGCGCGGCATTGGAGATCCGTACCGCGGGCGGCAAGGGTTACGCGAGCAAAACGCCGGCCAGCCGGCGATACCGGGAGGCGGCGTTCATTCCCGTCCAGTCGCCGTCCGAGGCCCAATTGCGTTGGGAACTAGGCGGGTGCCCCTGAGTGACGGGCCGGGTCAACGATGACCCCGGTCTCGGTTCCTCCCGAGTCCGCAGCCGAGCTCACGGTCGGCGGTATTCCGCTGGCCAGCTTGGTGCGCGACTACCACCGGCCGATGGTGAATTTTGCCTGCACAATGGTGAATTCACCGACGGTGGCCGAAGAAGCTGTGCAAGAGGCATGGCTGCAGGTGCTCAAGTCATCGGGCTCGTTCGAGGGTCGTTCCTCGGTGGCAACCTGGTTGTTCGGGATCGTCAAGATCACCGCATCGCGGCATCGGCGCCGGGAGTCGCGGATCCGCGAGCACGAGGTGCTGGCCACCGTGGATACAGATGCAGCTGACCCGCTGTCCGGCCGCATGCATCCTGCCGGCCATCACGATGCCGGACACTGGAGTGTCCCGCCGTCGAGGCGGTTCCTGCCGGAGGACCAAACCGTGGCACAGGAGTTGGTCGGGGTCGTGCGCGCAGCGCTGGATGCGCTGCCGGTGCGGCAACGACAGCTGATCATCCTCCGTGACCTCGTCGGCACGTCCGCCGAAGAGGCGGCCGAAATTCTTGAACTCTCCGCCGAAGCGCAGCGCGCTCTGCTGTATCGCGCTCGAGGAAACCTTCGAAACGAATTGGAAAAGCGGTATCAACGATGACCGTCTACGACAACACAGTTCCCGCGATCGACTGCGTCGACTTCGTTCGACTCGTCGACGATCTTGTCGACTCCGATCCGCAGCAGTGGGGCCCGATCGTGGCCAGACACCTCGAAGAGTGCCCTCCCTGCCTGATCTATCTGCAGCAGATACTCGACCTCAAGATCCTGCTCAACCACGTTTTCGACGGGGAGAAGCTCACTGATGAGCACATTGCGGGGGTCATCAACGCGATCAATACCCTCAGGAAAGGCCACGATCGATGAATGCTCCTGAAGACCAGATGTGGACGATCGGCGGACCCGTCGATGCAGTAGCGATGCGCCACACCATGGCCGCCTTCCCGTCCGGTGTCACCATCTTGACGACGCGATTGGGGGAGCGGTCGGTCGGCATGACCATCAGCTCGTTCGCCTCGGTGTCCATCTGCCCGCCGCTGCTGCTGCAATGCGTCGCGCGCGGTGCGGGCAGCCTTCCGGCGTTCCGCATCGGTGGTTCAGTGGCCGTCAACATCCTGGCACGTGACCAGGCCCACCTGGCTCACCGATTTGCGAGCAAGGTCGAGAACCGTTTCGAAGGAGTCGAATTCGACACCGACGACAATGGCTGCCCAGTTCTTGCTGGCGCCGCTGCTTCCGTAAGTGGTTTCATAGACCGGATTTACGATGCCGGAGATCACGTCATCCTGCTAATTCGCGCCTGTGTGGTTCGTCGGGATGAGACGCTGCCGCTGCTCTACTACGCGGGACGGATGCACGACTGGATGGACACTGTCGGTTCGATGGTGGCTTCGTAAGCCGCGCAGAGCTTTCCGCGCTTCGCCGAAGGGACAAATCATGTCGCTGCCCGCCGCGGCTCAACGATGCCTTGAAGAGCCGCCAGTCATCGACCCCGTCATCGAGGATCCGTTTGAGCCGCTCAGCGTCCAAGCCATGGTGTGCCGTATCGCCGACATGGCGATCCAGAAAGCCGCGCACCCGTGGGCATTTCTGACGCGCTCGGTGGTTGGCGGTGCGATGGTGGGATTCGGGACGCTGCTGTCCTTGGTTGTGAGCACAGGGGTGAGCACACCCGGAATCGCCAGCCTGCTGATGGGCCTGGCGTTCGGTATGTCGTTCGTGCTCATCCTGGTCTCGGGGATGTCGCTGATCACTGCGGACATGGCTGCCGGATTCCTCGCAGTCATTCAGGCCCGCATGAGCTGGGCCGGCTACTTGCGGCTGCTCGTCGTCGGTCTAACCGGAAATCTTGTTGGCGTCCTGACGTTTGTCACGGTGTCGGCTGCTGCCGGCGGCCCGTACCTGGGTGTGTTCGCCGGGCGAGCCGCAGCCGTGGGCGTCGAGAAAACCGGCCAACCCTTCTGGACCGCGTTCTTGCTGGCGGTGTTGTGCACGTGGTTCCTGCAAACGGCCATGTGCTTGTACTACAAGGCTCGCAGCGATGTCGCGCGGATGGGATTCGCATTCTATGGTCCGTGCGCGTTCGTCATGAGCGGAACTCAGCACGTGGTGGCCAACGTCGGATTTCTTGCTCTTCCCATGTTGCTCAGCGCATTTCACGCTTCAGCACCACACACCGCGATTGGTTGGGGATTGGGGAGTCACGGATTGCTCACGAATATTTGCGTCACTGGCGCTGGCAATCTCGTCGGCGGCACTCTCTTCGTGGCCGTGCCGTTTTACGTCATCGGACGCCTTCAGCCGCAGGGGATAGCCGGCGCCGCGACATAGCCACCCGTCGTTACTACCGTCGTCAAGAAACGCAACCGGTATAGCACGATGAGCGTAGGGCCATTGGACTCTAACCGCGGTCGTCAAACGTCCCTACCGAGCAGGTAGCGACGTCTTGTAGCGTTAGTCGACAGCCGTGGAGTGCCACCAAGGGGTTGATGCAGGGAGCGGGAAATGGCAGATACGACAACAAAATACGGAATCGTGGTCGGCATTGACGGGTCGCAAGAATCCGACGCCGCCGTAGCCTGGGCAACCCGTGAAGCCGTCATGCGCCGAGTGCCCCTCACCCTGCTGCACGCGGTTGCCCCCGTGATTGTCGGTTGGCCGGTGGGCCGCCTCTACGCGGACATGCCCGAGTGGCAGAAAGACGCCGCACAGCAGGTCATCAAGCAGGCCCGCGAGGCGCTCACCGGCAGCCTCGGTGAATCCGAGCCGCCGGAAGTGCGCACCGAGACGGTGTATTCCGACCTCGTCCCGACGCTCATTGAGGCATCGAAGCAAGCCTCGATGATCGTCGTGGGTAGCCAGGGGATGGGCGCTCTAGGTCGGATGCTGCTGGGCTCGGTGAGCACGGCGCTGATTCATCATGCGCACGGCCCGGTGGCGGTGATTCATTCCGGTGAAGGGGCGGCTCGAGACTCCACCGCACCCGTGCTCGTGGGCATCGACGGATCGCCGGCGTCAGATGCCGCGACGGCGTTGGCATTTGACGAAGCTTCCCGCCGCGGCGTAGATCTTGTGGCACTGCACGCCTGGAGTGACGTCGGCGTGTTTCCGGTTCTCGGGATGGACTGGCGCGACCGTGAGAGTCAAGGTGAGGAAGTCCTCGCGGAACGCCTGGCGGGCTGGCAGGAGCAGTATCCGGATGTTCATGTGCGGCGATCGCTGGTGTGTGACCGGCCCGCCCACTGGCTGCTTGAGGCGTGTGAAGCTGCCCAACTCGTCGTGGTCGGCAGTCGCGGCCGCGGCGGATTCCCCGCCATGCTGCTGGGTTCGGTCAGTTCTGCCGTGGCTCACTCGGCGAAGATTCCCGTGATCGTGGTCCGGCCCTAGGAGGTCTTTGGTCCCGTCGGATAAGGCCTTTCGATAGGCGCGTTGGCCGGCAGCGGTTTTATAGCTTGACATCATGACCTATGTGATCGGCAAGGAGTGCGTGGACGTAGCCGAAAAGTCTTGCGTGCAGGAGTGTCCCGTTGACTGCATCTACGAAGGTGCCCGAACGATGTACATCAACCCCGATGAGTGCGTTGACTGCGGCGCTTGCAAGCCCGCATGCCGTGCCGAGGCGATCTACTGGGAGGGGGATCTGCCCGACGACCAGCGCCAGCACCTGGACGACAATGCAGCATTCTTCCGCCAGACTCTGCCGGGCCGAGACGTCCCCCTCGGCTCGCCGGGCGGCGCCGCCGGTGTGGGCCGAGTCGGTGTCGATACACCCTTGGTCGCAGCCATGCCTGCACGCGACTCGTGACTAGCCGGCCGATGCATTGCAGAGTAAGTCGCTCAGTGGGCTAATTGAGGTTAGGTATGACGTAGGGAGAAACGAAATGCCTGCAACCGACACGACCTCCACGAAACAGTACGGCGTTGTCGTCGGCGTCGATGGCTCACCCGCATCGAACGCCGCCGTGAGTTGGGCGGCCCGTGACGCGGCAATGAGAAACATTCCGTTGACGGTGGTCCATGTGGTGAACACCGACGTGGCGACGTGGCCGCCAATGCCGTACCCGGGTACGTGGGCGGTTTGGCAGGAAGATGAGGGGCGCAAGGTCATCGCCGCTGCGGTCAAGATTGCCGAAGAGGCCGTCGCGCCGGACCACACGCTCACCATTAATAGCGAGATCGTGTTTTCAATCCCCGTGCCCACCATGGTTGAAATGTCCGCCGAGGCCGAGCTGATGGTCGTGGGCAGCTCTGGTCACGGAGCGATAGCCCGGGTTTTGCTCGGTTCGGTCAGTTCGAGTGTGGTACGGCGCGCAAATTGTCCGGTGGCGGTTATCCACGACGAAGATCCGTTGATGCCGCATCCGCAGCACGCTCCGGTGCTGGTGGGTATCGATGGGTCGCCGACCTCGGAGCTCGCGACGGCCGTGGCCTTCGACGAGGCGTCGCGCCGCGGTGTCGAGCTGATCGCTTTGCACGCGTGGAGCGACCTCGACTTGGTCGAACTGCCGGGGTTGGATTGGACGGCGGTTAAGGACGAAGCTGAGCGCAGTCTCGCCGAGCGTCTGGCGGGCTGGCAGGAACGCTACCCGGACGTGACCGTGTGCCGAGTGGTCGTTTGCGATCGGCCGGCGCGACAGCTTGTCCAACGGTCGGAATCCGCTCAGCTGGTCGTCGTGGGCACGCACGGCCGCGGCGGTCTCACCGGGATACTCCTCGGTTCGGTGAGCAACGCGGTCGTGCACTCCGTCCGGATGCCCGTGATCGTCGCGCGACCTTCCTGAGCTCCTTGGGCTAGCGCGAGCAGACACAAAATCGCCCCGGAACGCGCGATCCAGGGCGATTTTGTGTCTGCTCGCGCCGGTTAGGCGACCACGCGGAATTGTTGTGCCGTCGGATCGGCGGGATCGGGCAGCGTCATGCCCGCCTCGACACCCGATCGCAGGTAGTCGATGACGCCGTCGTTGAGGCGTTCACCGGGCACAACCGCCGGAATGCCGGGTGGATAGGGGGTGATCTGTTCGGCGGCGATGCGGCCGACGGCATCCGCTGCGGGAACCAGTTCGCTTGGTGCGAAGAACGCGTCGCGGGGCAGTTGGACCGTTTCAAGTTGCAGTTGAGCTGGCGACGGCAGCTGTATCGACGGCGGCCGCTCGAATTCTCGTGCGGCCACGCGCCATCGCGTCATCGCATCCACGAGTCGGTCCGCGGTGCGCTTGTCGTCGGCGAACGACATTGTCGCCAGGATGCGACAGTGATCGCTGAGGCCGAGGTCGATTTGGCAGTTTTCCCGAAGCCAGTCTGCGGCCTGGTATCCCGATGTTCCGGTTGCCGAGATGTCCATCAATACCTGAGTCGTGTCCAGGTCACAGGACGCTTCCTTGCCGAGCAACTCCTCCTCAAGGACCATTACGTCGGCGAGCTCGGCCAGACACGACCGCAGATAGCCGGCCAGCTCCAGCTCGGCAGTCAGCAGATCGTGGCCCTGCTCGACCATCTGGCGTCGCCAACCGTCCAGGGCGGCATAAACCATCACGTTGGGGCTGGTGGTCATCAGCAGATCGGCGCACGATGACAGCCGCATGGGATCGACAAGATTCCCCTGCAGGTGGAAGACGGATCCTTGCTCGAATCCGGCTCCCATCTTGTGCACGCTGACCACACAGACGTCGGCGCCCGCGTCCATCGCCCAGGTCGGCAGATCTTCGTGGAACGGTAGGTGCGCCCCCCAGGCCTCGTCGACGATCAGCGGCTTGTTCCGCTCGTGGCAGACGTCGGCGATGGCCGCGATGTCGGCGCAGGTGCCATACGGGCTCGGACTCACAATCAGTGCTCCGGCCGCGTCGGGGTGCTGGTCCCACGCGGCCCGAACCTGGTCTGGCGACGGTGGGTGCGAGAAGTGGCGCTGGCTGTCCCATCTCGGCGTAATCCACAGGGGGAGCACCCCGGAGAAGATCAGGCCGGCGACGATCGATTTGTGGCTATCTCGAGCGACGAGGAGACCGCCCCGGTCGCCGCCTGCCACGGCCAGCATCGCTGCCTTTACCGACAGCGAGCTGCCGCACGTGGAGAAAAATGCGGTGTTTGCGCGGACCGCATCAGCCATCAATTCCTCTGCCCGCGCGAGGTATCTACCGCGAGACAACCGATCGTCAAGCCCGCCGGTGGCTAGCACGTCATTGCGAAACGGATCTTTGCCCAGGATGGCCAGGACGCGGTCGTCGGCGCCAGCACCCTGGCGATGACCCGGCGGTGAGAAGCCGTATCGGTTGTTGCGATGGTAGTCGAGCAACGCGTCCAGCAGCGGCGCCTGCGACTGATCCATGATGAATCGAGTACCCGCGGACCACGGGCCGCAATCCGGCGTTTGCCGCACAGTATCGCGGGTATCAACCCCGGTATGGTCGACCAGCCCGCAAGCACCGCTTGGTGCCATCGACCACACCGATCTCAGCGCGACCCCTCCTACGAGTCGTAAATCCGTTCTGCGTGAAAGGCGAGATGGACGAGCGACGACTACTCGCGGAACGCTATCCGCCACAAGTACTTCGGCAATACGCCCTACTGGCGGACGGAGAACGCGGCGTGGTCGTCGGGCCGCGGGGTGACTACTGCTGGATGTGCTTGCCACGCTGGCACAGTGGCGCGGTGTTCAATTCGCTGCTTGGTGGCCCCGGCGTATACGCAGTCGCTCCACATCGACCCCGTTTCGTATGGGGGGGAAACTACGAACGGCGGTCGCTGATTTGGCGTTCGCGTTGGGTCACCACCGAAGGGATCGTCGAGTGCCGCGAGGCCCTGGCATTGCCTGGCGACTCGGGCACTGCGGTGTTGCTGCGGCGCATCCACGCTATCGACGGACAACCGCAGTTGCGGGTCGCGCTTGACGTACGCGCCGAGTTCGGCGCCTACGCAATGTCGAAAATTGCGCTCGCGGACGGGGTGTGGACCGGGAGATCTGGCCCATGCCGATTCCGGTGGACGGGGGCAGCTTCCGCCAAACTGGGCCACGACGGTTCGCTGCAGGCGGTGCTGGACGCAGTTCCCGGACGGGACCACGACCTGGTTCTCGAGCTTTCCGACAAAGAACTAGATGGAGATGTCATACGCGCCGAGGACGCGTGGCATGTCACTGAAAGTGCTTGGGCGCAAGCGGTTCCAGCATGCGCGGACAGCCTCGCCGACGTCGACGCCGAGGGTATGTGGTTGTCCTGGCTGTCTATTGCGTGCTGGTGGCTATCGCCGCGGCGGTGGCAGTGGTTACCGGACGCCGACTGCCGAAACGGTGGCCGGTGCAGGACTTGGTCACCGTTGCGCTGGGCACCCATAAGTTGTCGCGAACCTTGACTAAGGATGCGGTGACGAGCCCGTTGCGAGCGCCGTTTGCACACTATTCGGGCACCGCCGGCCCAGCCGAGGTGACCGAAGAATCCCGGCAGACAGGCCAGTTGCGGCACAGCTTGGGGGAGATGTTGACATGCCCATTCTGTCTCGATATGTGGGTGGCCACGATGTTTGCCATCGGGTTGATCTACGCGCCCCGGTTAACGCGTCTGATCGCGGGCACCTTCACCGCATTGGCGGGCGCCGACTTTCTTCACCTTGGCTATGCGATGGCGCAGCGGTCGGCGCAGGGATGAGCTAGCGCACCGCGAAACGTGTTGAGAACACGCGATCAATGACCAAGGCAAAATTCCCGGGTGCGGAGCACTACCTGCCTGACGATCACGCGCTGAGTTCCCTGGCGGAGGCGGCAAGCAGCTGTCAGGGTTGTGTCCTGTACGAGAACGCCACCCAGACCGTCTTCGGTCACGGCAGACATGATGCGCCGCTGATGTTGGTTGGTGAGCAACCCGGGGATCGTGAGGACCTGGAAGGGCTTCCGTTCGTCGGTCCGGCCGGTCGACTGCTCGAGCGTGCTCTCGACGACGCCAATATCGGTGTCGAGCTAACCTATCAGACTAATGCCGTCAAGCATTTTAAGTTCAGCAGGTCGGGCAAGCGCCGGATACACCAGAAGCCGGGGCGGACTGAAGTCGTCGCCTGTCAACCCTGGCTGATCGCCGAAATTGAGGCGGTACAGCCGAGACTGATCGTCTGTCTCGGTGCAACCGCCGCACAATCCTTGCTGGGCAGTGCGTTTCGGTTAACCGCCCATCGGGGTGAGCATTTGCATCTGCCAGCAACCCTTGGCGTCGACGTAGATCCACAACCGGTGGTCATGGCCACCGTTCATCCATCGGCGATCCTGCGTGATCGCAGCGCAGGCCATCGCGAGAGCTACCGGTTATTCGTCGACGACCTGCGGAATGCGGGGGCCGGCGTCGACCTCGAGAGACGGTGATTTGAGCGGCGTGCTGGGCATCATCTGCGCTGCCGAACGGAATTACCCCGCCACGCTGGATCGGTTCTGCGATCGATTTGCTCCCTATAACTTTCGGCAACACATGATGCGTCCCTTATCTAGTCGGGAAGAAGCAACTGCTTATGTGGCTGGCCCGTCACTTCGTGCCCTGCACCTTGCAACTTACGGCTGCACGCGTGATGTGTTGTGCCTCAAGCATAGTCGCCGCGATACGGAGTTGAACCGCCTGCAACGCAACCAATCAGGATCCTAATCGATAAAATCAGCAATTCCATTGGACGCAAGTGCGTCCGGACCCCATAGTGGGACGTACCACGCATCACCTGTAGTGCAGATCGGGAGGCCACATGCCGCACATACACTGGCCGCGCGGTGGCGCAAGTCATTTCGCGACCACAAGTGGTGGGATCACTGACGGCGATGGCCGCGATCGTCGCTCCAGCGGAATCCGCACACGTCCTCGAACAGAACAGTGTTCGGCCGCACGGTATTCGGGATCCCGGGTCAACACGCGAACTCGCCCTCGATGGCCTCGGTGCTCGATCTGGATCCCAACCGCCGTTGTCAGTTCCGGTGGCAATGTCGTTGCTTTACGACGACGCGCTCGGTTGGCGGCCGAGGATCTTCAGCGATCGACGCTGACATCTCACCGCGCCGAGTTCAGCGGTCGGGCACACCTGACCCTGTCCTCCCACCCACATAGCGTCACCGTCCATATCCGGTCTGCTAGCGGATCCGGGTACTAAGCGATGCCTCGCTGGGACACCCGCCGCCGTGCGAAAGCCGAACGGATCGCGGCCGGCCGGACTTGCGCCGACGACAAGGTAGTCGACCGGCACCGGCTCGTCGATCTCCTGCACGCCGTGATCCGCCCGGGAGACCGGGTCGTACTCGAAGGTGACAATCAAAAGCAAGCCGACTTTCTCTCCCGCTCCCTGGCCGGCTGCGACCCGATCCGCCTACACGACCTGCACATGCTCATCCCCTCTGTGTCGCGGGCCGAGCATCTGGACCTGTTCGACCGGGGAATCGCCACCGCGCTCGATCTCGCCTACGCAGGTCCCCAGAGCGTACGTATCGCGCAGATGGTCGACGACGGCGTGGTCCGCATCGGGGCGATCCACACCTATATCGAGTTGTACGCGCGCATGTTTGCCGACCTCGCCCCTGACGTGGCGCTGCTGTGTGCCGAACGGGCCGACCGCGACGGCAACCTGTACACCGGACCCAACACCGAGGACACTCCGACCCTCGCCGAGGCCGTCGCATTCCACGACGGCGTCGTCATCGTACAAACAAACGAGATCGTCGATGCCGAAAAACTTCCCCGAGTAGACATTCCGGGCAGCTGGATCGACTTCGTGGTGACCGCCGACCGGCCGTACGCCCTGGAGCCACTGTTCACCCGAGACCCGCGCCGCATCGGCGAACTAGACATTCTGAAAGCAATGATCGCCATCCGCGGGGTCTATGAACGCCACCAAGTGATGTCACTCAACCACGGAGTCGGATACGACACCGCCGCAATCGAACTGATCTTGCCCACCTACGGTGAGAGCCTTGGTTTGAAGGGCAAGATCGCCCGGCACTGGGCGCTCAATCCGCATCCGACCTTGATCCCGGCCATCGAATCCGGGTGGGTTGCCTCGATCCACAGCTTCGGCGGTGAACCCGGCATGGAGCGCTACACGGCCGCCCGACCCGATGTGTTCTTTACCGGCGCGGACGGATCGCTGCGATCCAACCGGGCCTTGGCCCAACTGGTCGGCCAATATGCCGTTGACATGTTCATCGGCTCCTCGCTGCAGATCGACCGCGACGCCAACTCATCCACAGTTACCGACGGACGCCTAGCGGGATTTGGCGGGGCACCCAACCTGGGCCACGATCCGCACGGGCGCCGACACCCGTCGCCGGCCTGGCTCGACCTCGCTCACGGTCAGAGCGCTGGCCGGCGCGGCCGCAAGCTGGTCGTGCAGATCGCAAAGACCTTCCGCACGGGTGGTGTACCCACCTTTGTCGAGACCCTCGACGCGCTGGATGGCGGGCGGCGGGCTGGCATGCCGCTGCCGCCGGTGATGATCTACGGTGACGACGTCTCCCACGTCGTCACCGAAGAAGGCGTCGCCTACCTGTACAAGGCTCACTCGCTGGCCGATCGGCGCGCCGCCCTGGCCGCCGTTGCGGGCGTCACACCGGTGGGACGACTCGCCCGCCGAACCGAAGCCCTGCGCCGCGACGGCCTGGTCGCCTTTCCCCAAGACCTGGGAGTCGACACCCGCCTCGCCACGCGGTCATTGCTGGCCGCACGCGGTATCGATGACCTGGTCGCCTGGTCCGGAGGTCTGTACGACCCACCACCACGGTTCCGGGACTGGTAAATGGTGCCACCCCTGGTATGCGCAGTGCAGTCTCCTGCACTCGGGACCCACGAGATCGCCGATCTGGCGGTCTATGCCCTGCGCGAGGAAGCCGAACTGACTCCCAAGCCTGGCCTCGTCGACCGGCGCGGTCCCGGAGCCCACACGGACATGTCCCTCGCCCTGCTGTTCACCTCCGCGGACGCGCTACGCTCGGCGTTCTACGAATGTGCCTGCGCCGCCATGGAACTCGACCTCGGAATCGAGCTACGGGCACGTGTCGGGTGTATTGGCCGAGCCGGCGAGCGGTCAATGCTGACCGCCACCGGCGGGGTCAATACTCACCGCGGCGCGCTGTGGGCGCTGGGACTGCTGTGCGCCGCCGCAGGCGCCGGCGCCACGACGGTTCACGAGTCCGTCGACTTCGCGGCACGCCTAGCCCGCATCCCTGATCCCGCCCTCGCAGCCCATCACCACACCCAAGGGTCACATGGGGCCCTCGCTCGGCGCCGCTATCGCGCCCTCGGCGCCCCTGGCGAGGCCAGGGCAGCGTTTCCCCACGTCACCGATCATGCACTGCCCACGCTACGTGCGGGCCTGGCCACCGGCTGCGACCCTTCACTGGCCCGCCACGACGCGCTGCTCGCACTGATCGCCCGCCTCGACGACACCTGCCTATTGCACCGCGGCGGCCGCGCCGGACTGACGGCCATCCAATCCGCGGCCAGGTCCTGTCTGACCGCGGGTGGGATTCGGACACCCCAAGGACGCCAACGCTTTTGGATGCTCGATCAACTCTGTGCCCGACGGCGGCTGTCCCCTGGCGGCGCCGGGGATCTGCTCGCCGCCACCGTTTACCTCGATGCCTTTGACCGAAGGAGCGACCCATCATGCAGACACTGAACTACCACTTCCCTGCCAGACAGCAGGTCACCAACCCGGCACACGTCGGAGTCGTCGCCTCGGGAGACCTCGAAATACTCCTCGAGCCCCCAGCGGGCGATCACCCGGACGATGCGTCAGTACGCGTGCGCACCAGTGTCAACGGCTTCGACACCGTTTGGCGCGAGGTGCTGGAACGATTCTTCGCCCACACCCCACTCGCCGGGCGCTGGGAGCTTAATGACTACGGCGCAACTCCCGGTGTAGTCACCCTTCGGCTCCGCCAGGCGGCCGATGCGGCGTGCGGTGGTCGCCCATGAACGCCCCGGTTGACCACCTCCGCACGGGCCAAACCTGGCAGCAAATGCTTGCCCGGCGCAGTTTCATCGAGCTCGACGCGCTTGCCCGCTGCACCTCCCTGCTCGACGACGGAACGCTGCGGGTCCTGGCCGATCCGTTCGCCCGGCTGGAGTCACCGTGGCTGGACCCCCAGGGAATCACCCCACAGTCCGATGACGGCGTGGTGATCGCACGCGGCACAATGGACCGCACACCGGTTGTCGTCGCCGCCATCGAACAGCATTTCCAGGGCGGCGCGATCGGGGAAGTCTCCGGCGCCAAGATCGCCCAGGGGCTGCTGCTAGCGGCAGCCGAATCGCGGGCCGGCGCCCCTGTGGCTGCGGTGATTCTGTTCGAGACCGGCGGGGTGCGGCTGCAAGAAGCAAATCTTGGCCTCAACGCTGTCGCTGAAATCTGTTCGGCTCTACTGGATTTGCGACCTCTGGCACCGGTCATCGGTGTGGTCGCCGGCACCGTTGGATCGTTCGGCGGCATGAGCATCGCCGCCGGACTGTGCACGCGCCTGATCGTGACCCCGCAGGCCCGCATCGGCCTCAACGGACCGGAAGTTATCGAACAAGAGCACGGTATAGACGAATTCGACTCCTGCGACCGCGCGCTGGTCTGGTCCGTCGATGGCGGTCGGGCCCGCCACGCGGCCGCACTGGCCGACGACCTCGTCCCCGACGACGCGGACCGGATCCGCAGCACGGTCGTCGCGGCTCTGCGCGCAGGAGTGCCCCCGTCAGGCCAGCATCGCAGCGAACGCATCGACCTGCTCGCCCGTCGACTCGCCACTGTCGACCGCATCGACCCGCCCACCGCCGAGCAATTGCACCAAATCGCCCGGCCGACCTGCCACCCGAGGACCGCGCTCACCCCACCGGACTCCCGGGGACGAACATGGCTGGCCGCACTCACCGCAGGGCACACCACAGAACCCGTAATCCCGTCGGTGTTGCGCGTGCTGACCGATACCGCACTGTACCTTGCCGTCATACCCGACCCGGACAACGCCTACCGGTGTGCCCGCAACGGCGAAGTCGGACTGACCGAAGCACTGGCCCTGGCTCAAGCCATCCACGAACTGATCGACGCAGACCGCTCGGCAACCGCCAAACGTGCCGTCGTTGCCATCGTCGACCTGCCCAGCCAAGCCTACGGACGTGTCGAAGAAATCGTCGGACTGCACCAAGCCATGGCAACAACCGTCGACGCGTATCACACCGCCCGCACCACGGGACATCCAGTGATCGCACTCGTCGTCGGAACGGCCCTGTCCGGCGGCTTCCTCACCCACGGGCTGCAGGCCAACCAAATCCTGGCCCTGGACGACCCCGGGGTCCAGATCCACGCCATGCACCGCGATGCCGCCGCCCGCGTCACCCAGCGCACCGTCAAAGAGCTCGACGACCTTGCCAACACCATCGCACCGCTGAGCTATCGCGTATCCGATTGGGCGACACTGGGATTTTGCGATGAACGCCTTTCGGTAGATGACGCAGACACCCCAACCCAGCACGATGTCACGGCGGTCACAACAGCCATTGCCGAAGCGGTCGAACGCGCCCGCCATGGCCCGACAGACCTATCCAACCGACTCGATTCGCCCGCCGCCCAGCGCACCCGCCACGCTTCCCGCGCGGTGCGCGACGTGCTGGCCCGCCAGTGGAACGGCCCGGGTAGATCGTGAACCGGCCACGGCCGCACGACCTGCTCCGAATCACGGTCACCGCGGACCTCATACCAGCCCATGCACCGGCCTGGGTGTCCGCCGCCCTGACACGAGTGCCCTGGGTGGTGGTCCGACGCGCCACTACGCGGCCGGGGCGCATCGACGTCGGGGTCCGCGGCGCCACCAGGTCAGACCGATACGCGATGTCGGTCGCCTACTCGACCGTCGAAACCGTCGTAACACCAGAGCAACTCGCCCGCGTCGATCTTTCCACGCAACGAAAGGTCGCTGCCATCGATGCACTGCGGTTCTTGCGGCCGCATCTGCTGGGCACCCAGCTGCCCTGGGGGCCAACCGGCGCAGTGGGATTCGAACTCGCTTCACGTGCGCCGACCGTGCATCCGATGAGTGATCTCGACCTCGTGCTCTACCTCGACACGCAGAATCGGGCTGCGCTGCAGCGGATTCATGAACTCGACTGTGCGTTTCGCAACGCACCCGTGCGCGTGGACTGCCAGGCCGAAACCCGCTGGGGTGCGATCGCGTTCTCCGAAATCACCTCAGGAGCAGCACAACTGCTGGCCAAAACGGCAGCCGGACCGCGCCTGATCGACGCCAAGGCACTGACACGATGAGTGTGGCACTGCTCTTTCCCGGGCAAGGCGCCCAACGTGCCGGCATGCTGGCTGACCTCCCCAAGACGCCGGCGGCCCAGGCAGTGATCGCGCAATCCCACGCCACGTGCGAAGACCTCGGCATCACCGGCCCACTCGACGCCCCCGAGTACCAGTCCGACACTGTCGCCGCGCAGCTCAGCCTGCTGATTGCCGGCGTAGCCTGCGGCAGAGCGCTACTCGACGACAAGGGGCTAACGGCGCAATATGTCGCGGGCCACTCGGTTGGGACGTTCGCAGCCGCGGTCATCGCGGGTGCGCTCACCCTGCGCGAGGCGCTGATCGCCGTGCACCTGCGCGCCGAGTCGATGCGCGCCGTTTGCAGCGAGCGCACCTGGGCAATGGCCGCAGTCACCGGCCTGACAACCGCGGCCGCCCACCAGCTCGCCAACCGTGCCGCCACCCCCGACCAGCCCGTGTGGGTGGCCAATATCAACACGGCAACCCAGACCGTCCTCGGTGGCACAGCGCCGGCATTGAGTGATGCCGAACAGCTCGCCCGCCGCGCTGGAGCCACCTCGTTCACCCACCTCGACATGGAGATTGCCTCACACGGGCCCGTTCAAGAACCCACGTCCCGCGCCCTGCGATCACACTTGTCGACCATCCCCCGCAGAACGCTCAAACTGAGGTACATCACCAACACCGGCGGCCGAGCGGTCGGTTCGGCTTGGCCTGTGCTCGACGACCTCGCGGACTCGCCAGCTCAGGCCGTCCGCTGGTACGACGGCGTTCGGCTGATGGCCGAACTCGGTGTCACGTGCACCGTGGAATCGCTGCCGGGGCACACACTCACCAGACTGGTCGCAATAGCGGTACCGGTCATCACCGCGGCGGCCCTCGATGAACATGGGCTCACCCGCACATGCGCACTGGCCACTCGCCCTTGAATCAGAAGCGCACGATCTCCACTCGATCCGCTAAATCTATTGGGCTGAACGTGATTTCGCGAACGTACTGACCACGCCCGCGAACGCGCCCGTCGAGAACAGCAATCACGTCCAATACAATTATCAAATGATCGATTCGGATTCTGATTGGTTTGCGCTGCTAGCGCCTCAACTCAGCATCGCGGTGGCTGTGTTAGAGGAACAACACATCACTCGGGCGGCCCACAAGTTGGGAGTGCCACAACCCACCGTGACCGCGGCGATGCGTCGTATTGGTGAGGCCATCGGTGCACCGCTGGTTCAACAGTCGGGCCGCGGAATCGCAATCACCCCAGCCGGTCGCGCCTTCCTGCCCAGCGCCCGAGTCGCGTTGACCAGCCTGCGAGCTGCCCGCCATGAAGTAAGCGACATCATCGATCCCGATCACGGCCGAGTCGGCCTGGGCTTTGTCCACAGCCGTGGGGTGCGCGACGTACCCGTGCTCATCGACGCTTTCTTGGCGGCATATCCCGACATCACCTTCGGACTTCAACAAGGCCCGATCGACGAACTGCTTGAACAGATGCTCAGCGGCACCATCGATGTGGCAGTCGTGGCGCCGATTCCCGACGACCCACGCTTGGAATCGGTGGTGCTCGATGACGAGCGCCTATACCTGGTTGTTAGCACCAGGCATCGTCTTGCCCGTCGACGCTCCGTCAGGTGGCACGAGGTTGCCGGTGAGTCGTTTATCGCATTGACCGAGCCTTACGGTTTACGACAGGTATTCGATCGTCTGTGTGCCCAAGCAGGTTTCGAGCCGGCTCTGGTGTTCGAAGGGCAGGAGATCACCACGGTGCGCGGCCTCGTTCGCGCGGGCCTGGGAGTTGCGCTGCTGCCAGGTTGTCCCGATGCCCGGCAGAGACACGCCGAGGAGGGACTCGCCGAGATACCCATCAGTCGTCCTGTGGCCCATCGCGAGGTGGGAGCAATATGGATCAAAAACCGCCACCCGTCTCCGGCCGCAAGACGCTTCATCGAATTCCTGACAACTTCGGGTGTCCGCGTGCTGGCCGAATCTCGCGACGGGCAGTGCGGGGCAGCGCAGTCCAAACGATGAGCGGCATATTCGGTCCACGAAGTACACCGGTTCTAACCGCACTATGAGCTACTCTCGGACGTCCTCGACAGACGTCGCCTGTCGATCAACGCCCAGTGTTACCACCGAAATGCGAAACCCGACTTGGGCTTCGCGATCGCAGCAACCGCAGGACCGAATTGAGGCTCCGCGAGCAATATCAATCAGATTTCGAATCGATTTGATCAACTATCCTATTGGACGTGATTGGTTATGAGAGGTCACAGTTGGGACGTCCTATACGCCACACGTAGGAGTCCCTTATGGATACGCAGTCCACGCGTCTTGCCGCTGTCTGTCACGGCCGATGTCGGGAGGACGTCGCTGACGGCGATCACAATCGCCATCATTCAGGTCGCACCATCGCTCTCACCGACAACACCCGGCTGACTGCGCCATCGACCGTTGCGACGACGCGACCTAGCCGCAGTCATCTCGACGCCAGCATTGCGGGCGCACACAGCCGGGGCTACAAGCAATACGACCTCATCGTCATCAGCATCCTGTGCTTCACCATTATCCATCGCCGCTGTTACGGTGCCGTGTCGACAGTTATGCAACGCACCACCGCCTCTAACTCATGAAACGCAACCACGCAGCTGGTTGTGCACTCCGGGCAACCGCGCCAGCAACTTCGACGTGGCGCTGGCTTCCGGTGCCGAGGCGCTTTCAGCGTCGATCGGGCGGAACCGTAGCTCCCCCCCAAGGGCTGGCAGCGCGCAGAGCGGTAGTCGACTGGCTACTCGAGAAAAAGCAGACGTCTGCCGATCTGGATACGCATCAACGCCCGTGGCGCCAGCTGTGTGGTGAGTTGGTGGGCTGCTTCCCGCCGTAGATGCACGCGCCGACGATCTAGTCCGGTCAGCTTGGCTTTGGCTGCCCGATGACCGTGCGCTCCGGGGATACGGCGGGAAAGTTCACGACTGGCCCGCCGCCGCGCCAGCAGGGTGGCTTTCAGCGGGGCCGGATTCTCATACTCGACGACGGTTTCGACGCCGGTGACGGGATCGATCGTGGCGACGGTGGCCAGAGTGCGCACGCCGAGGTTGTGGGTGGTTTGCGGCAGTGGCGGCCCGATATCCCTTCAGTAGTGCGCATTATTGGTGCGGCGCGCGTGGGGTGCGGGTGGGGATTAACTTGCAGCGCAAGGAATTCCTTATTCACATCCAGATGTGGTGACGCCGCGGGCAGGCGCTCTCCGCGAGGCGAGGTCGAGAAAGTTTGAATTGATCGATGAGGTTCGATACTTCGTTGAGTTCGTGGCGCAGGTTCTGAAATCCGACTTCGTCAGCTGCGTCGAGCAAACCCACGGCGCCGTAGTGCGCCAGGCGTCGTAGCCGGCCGGCCAGCACGGTACCCCACCTTATGCTGAAGTCGTAGATTTGGTCTTCGGTCACAGAGTCCTGTTGTGCGAGTGCCCGTAACTCGGTGAGTTGTTCATCGAGCAATTCCGTGTCATCGGCGACGGCTGTCACCGTCGGGTGCTCAAGTATTGCGCTCATGACCACTCCTGATCAGTCCCGCGTTGTCACAGCCGTGGATTGGTCACGTTGGACCACCTACGGCTTCACCTTCCTGGGTGCGATATACCCGATTGGGCCCAATTACTATGCCCGACGCGGATGTCACTGTCTTTTGGGCGATGCGTCCTGTCTCGCGGCGGGATTCCCGTGCGAATGGCGTACACGTGCCGTGTATTGCGGGCGCACGCAGCCACTTTGGCAGTGGATTGCTTGCCGCCGAACGGGTACCCGGGCACAGCTTTGGGGGAGATGTTGACATGCCCATTCTGTCTCGATATGTGGGTGGCCACGATGTTTGCCATCGGGTTGATCTATGCGCCCCGGTTAACGCGTCCGATCGCGGGCACCTTCACCGCATTGGCGGGTGCCGACTTTCTTCACCTTGGCTATGCGATGGCGCAGCAGTCGGCGCAGGGATGAGCTAGCGCACCGCGAAACGTGTTGAGAACGCGCGATCAAAGCCGAGACTGATCGTCTGTCTCGGTGCAACCGCCGCACAATCCTTGCTGGGCAGTGCGTTTCGGTTAACCGCCCATCGGGGTGAGCATTTGCATCTGCCAGCAACCCTTGGCGTCGACGTAGAACCAGAACCGGTGGTCATGGCCACCGTTCATCCATCGGCGATCCTGCGTGATCGCAGCGCAGGCCATCGCGAGAGCTACCGGTTATTCGTCGACGACCTGCGGAATGCGGGGGCCGGCGTCGACCTCGAGAGACGGTGACCCGGCCAATACTCGAAAAGGTCAGCCAGACCAGCGGGTTCAGCCAGCTCTGCACCGCTCGACCCAGCTGGCCCGAGTCATCGCTGAACTCGGCGGCGGGCCCACTGAGCGGCCGCGGCAGTGCTTACCAGAGTCAGACCCGGCACGAGAGTTCGAGCGTGCCGCGACGCCCACGACTGGCCACTGTGTGAATGCGAACGGCTGTCAAAGACTCCGTGCGCACCGTGGTCCTCGCCGCCGGGTCCATCCAGCGGCTCCCAGAGGTTGGCGGGCCGATCGGGACCGACCGGCTGATCCGTCTGCTGGGAGTCATATCCGGTGCGAGCCAGGTAGCGGTCGAGTAATCCAGGGACCAGACGTTGAGCCACAACGGTTCCGACTGTGCTGGCGCCGACCCAGTACTGCTTGCGGCGTGGATGATCCAGTGCGTAGACCACTCCACGAGCGGCGACTTCAGGCTGATATATCGGGGGAACCGGCTGAGGGTGATTGGTCATGCGCGACCGCACCCAGGAGAATTGCGGAGTGTTGACCGCCGGCATCTGTACCACGGTGATCCGAACGTTGCTGCGTGCGTGCATCAGCTCGGTGCGTACCGATTCGGTGAACCCGTTGATCGCGTGCTTGGCGCCACAATAGGCCGACTGCAGCGGTATGGCGCGGCTGCCCAGCGCCGAACCTACCTGCACGATCACACCAGAATCACGTGTGCGCATGTGATCGAGCGCGACCTTGGTGCCGTGTACGTAGCCCAGGTAGCTCACCTCGGTCACTCGGCGGTATTCATCCGGCTCGATGGCGGTGAACGGCGCGAACAATGACGTGAACGCCACGTTGATCCACGCGTCGATGGGGCCAAAGCGTTCCTCGACCTGACGCGCCGCCCGCTCCACCGCGCTGAAATCCGCTACGTCGGTGGGAATCGGAAGGGCTTCGCCGCCCGCGGCCCGCACCTCGGCGGCTGCGGCATCCAAGCCTGTCGTACCACGGGCCAGCAGTCCGATGCGGCTTTCACGCTGTGCCAGCAACCGTACGGTGGCCCGTCCGATGCCGGCGCTGGCGCCTGTAACCACCACCACCTGCGGAGTCTTGCGGTTTTGTCGGCGTACCCCGACTTCCGGCCATCCGCTGGCGATTCGTTGAAAGGTCTCGGCCAGTTGGGCTGTCGCTTCGCTGAACTGGCCAACCAGTGCTCTTGCGGTACTGGGGCCGCTGGGCCGAACCGGGTATATCATCGGCACGTCAGACGCAGACATGAGTGCTCCCCAGTGCTTGGCAATATCGTCCGACTACCCCTCGGATATACGGATAAACATTTGCTCGCCGGCTGGTGCCATCTGGGCCTGCCCGGCACGGCACATCGTGTTTCAGCACAACGAACGTGGGTAGTTGACAAGAAGTCGCGTGCGGCTGTGGCGCGATAAGGCTGCGAGATCCTACGAAGGGGGGCGCATGAATCTGTCGAACCAACAAACCGGCGAGCGCATCTCCAATGTGAGCACCCAATCGCCGAAGAATAGCGATCACGGCCGTCGCCGTCGTGGATTGGTGAACTGGGGGCTGGCGTTGCTGACGGTTCCAGCGGCGCTGTTGATCATGATGTTGGCGGTCGGCGCGGCAATGAGCATCGCCGCGTGTAGCGCTGCGCAATGCCCACAGCTGGGGCCGAGCGGCATCGTGTACGGCGTGTTGCTTTATGGCGCACCGGTGGTTGCCGCCTTGACAATCGTTGTCTCCTGCTTCACCGCGTTCCGTCGCTTGGGCTTCCTTGTTCCAGTCTCTGGGTTCGCCTTGCTCCTCGCCGATGTCGTGTTTACGGCAATGTTGTTTTGAGACGTCGATCCCGCGCAAAACTCGAAAATGGCGGTCCTGCATAGGGTTCCGATGATCCATACAGGCGAATCGTAGGCAGAGATGAATGGGCCCAGACCGCTGCGGACTGGACCCATTCGCGCGACAAGCTACTGCCTGGCCTTCTCGCGTTCCTCGGCCGCAGCCGCACCGCCGCGAGCCGATGCTGCTTCGGCTTCCTTCGCCTTGCCCTTCACGCCCTCAACGACGCCCTCGACGGCCTCTCGTGGGGCACTTTTGTTCGCCATGCGTCTCCTCCTTGTCGTTGCTTGGCTTACCTGGACTTCGCGCCCGGTCTGTTGCGCTCAGCCGACAGGGGTCGCACCAGCACGCGTCGTACACGCGTCGGTTCTTGGAATTCCCCTGCACCATCAGGGTTTCCGGATGACGGAAGCCTCAAACATGTGACCGAATCGCTGCGCGATGTCCGAGCTCGAACAGACGTACGGCACATGGCGAATCGCTAGGTTAGGCCCGCGCGCAGCGGGTAGTCCTCGAGTCGGTAGCGGACGGAAAGGGGCGCATGTCCGGTGGTGACGGTTGTGTCGACGCGCTTTGCAGCGCAGCATGAGATCGACACGGCGCGACTGGAAGCGATGCTGGCCGAAAGAGTGGACGGCGAGGTCCGTTTCGACGACGGCAGCCGGGCCGCGTATTCGACGGATGCCTCCAACTTCCGACAGCTGCCCATTGGCGTCGTTGTACCCCGCACCCCCGAGGCAGCGGTCGAAGCGGTGGCCGTTGCCCGCGCGTTCGGAGCACCGGTGCTGTCACGTGGGGGCGGAACCAGTTTGGCAGGCCAGTGCACCAATACCGCGGTGGTGCTGGATTGGTCGAAGTACTGCGACAAACTGGAATCGGTGGATGCCAAGGCCAAACGCTGCGTGGTGCAGCCCGGAATCGTCCTCGACGAACTCAACCGCCGACTGGAATCCACCGGGCTGCGCTTCGGCCCGGAGCCGTCGACGCACGCGAATTGCACGGTGGGCGGGATGATCGGCAACAACTCCTGTGGGTCGACGGCGCAGCGTTGCGGCAAGGTGGTCGACAACATCGCGAGGCTGGAGGTCCTGTGCTACGACGGAACCCGGTTCTGGTGCGGCGAGACCAGTGATGAGGAGTATGCCCAGATTGAGGCCCACGGTGACTTGAGGGCTGCGCTTTACCGACGGCTGCGACGATTGCGTGACGAGTTCGCCGACGACATTCGCAACGGGTTCCCCGCGATTCCCCGGCGGGTGTCTGGATACAACCTGGATTCGCTTCTCCCGGAACACAATTTCGACGTAGCCGGCCTGCTCGTTGGCAGCGAATCCACACTTGTCACCGTGTTGCGCGCGGAACTGGAGCTGATCGAGACATGGCCCAAGCGGGCACTGGTGGTTCTGGGATACCCGAGTATCGACCAAGCCGGCGATGCGGTGTGCTCGGTACTGCCGTATGAGCCGATCGCCTTGGAGGCCATGGACGACAAGCTAATCAGGGATGAACGGCTGCACCATCTCAACGCCGAAGCAATCAAGAAGTTGCCGGAAGGGGCGGCGTTCTTGTTGGCACAGTTCGGCGGCAATGACCAGGACACGGTTGACGCGCAGGCGAAGCGGATGCTCGACGGGCTGCACGAAAGCGAGCACGACGCCACGGTGTCTTGTCTGGACGACCCCGCACGCGAGGACGAACTCTGGCAGGTGCGCGAGGCTGGTCTAGGTGCTACTGCGCACGTGCCAGGGCACGCGGAAACCTTCGAAGGATGGGAAGATTCGGCGGTACCTCCCGAACGGCTCGGCAACTACCTGCGTCGGCTGCAGGCGCTCTACGAGGAGTTCGGCTACAGCAGTGCGGCCGCACCCAGTTTGTACGGGCATTTCGGCCAGGGTTGTGTCCATACCCGCATCCCCTTCGACTTGTTCACAGCCGAAGGTGTCTCGGCGTATCGCCGCTTTCTGGAGCGTGCCGCCGATCTGGTATCGGAATTCGGTGGATCGCTGTCGGGCGAGCATGGCGATGGCCAGACTCGGGGCGAGCTGCTTCCGCGGATATTCGGCCACCGGCTGATGTCGGCGTTCGCGGAACTGAAGGACATCTTCGACCCACAGGACCGGATGAACCCGGGCAAGGTCGTGGCGCCGCAACCGCTGGATGCCAACCTGCGTCTCGGGTCGACCTGGGCACCAATCACGCCACAAGACTTACACTTCCACTATCCGCACGATGGTGGGTCGTTCGTGCATGCGGCCAATCGCTGTGTGGGAGTGGGCAAGTGCCGTCAGCTTGATACCAGCTCCGGACAGGTGATGTGCCCGTCGTATCAGGTCACCCGGGAGGAAGAACATTCCACCCGCGGACGGGCCCGGTTGCTGTTCGAGATGCTTGACGGTCACGGCGACAGTCCGATTCAGGACGGGTGGCGATCGACGGATGTCAAAAGGGCGCTGGATCTCTGCCTGGCGTGCAAGGGCTGCAAGTCCGACTGCCCGGCAGATGTCGACATGGCCACCTACAAAGCCGAGTTCCTGGCCCACCACTACGAAGGCCGGCAGTGGCGCCGGCCCCGCTCCGACCTATCGATGGGATGGTTGCCGGTCGCCGCGCGTATGGTTACTGACGCACGAATGGGGTGGTTGGCCAACGCGCTGACGCGCACGCCGGGGCTGCGCAGGGCCGCGATAGCCGCGGCCGGGGTTGCCGACCGCGAGATTCCGCGCTTCGCCAAACAGACACTGCGACAATGGTTCACCAAGCGCACCACACGCGCCAGCGGCAAGCGCGGCACGGTCATGCTCTGGCCTGACACGTTCACCAACTGCTTCCACCCTCAAGTTGGCCACGCGGCGGTGCATGTGCTCGAAGAGGCCGGGTGGCGAGTAACGCTGCCGCCACCGCGGCTGTGTTGTGGGTTGACGTGGATCTCTACCGGCCAGCTGCGAACCGCAAAGGAAGTGCTCGCACGCACGGTGGCCGCGCTGGCGCCGCACGTGCGCGCCGGCGGGCTGGTGGTGGGCCTGGAACCCAGCTGCACCACGGTGTTTCGCGCCGACGCGGCCGAGCTGTTCCCCGACAATCACGACGTGCTGCGGCTGCGCGATCAGACCGTCACCCTCGCCGAACTGCTAACCGAGCACTCGCCCGGCTACCAGCCACCGCGGCCAGTTGGCGGAAAGCTGTCCGCGTTGGCCCAGGTGCATTGCCACCAGCACGCCGTACTGGGCTGGGACGCGGATGCGCAGCTGCTGGAGGATGCCGGAGTTGAGGTGGCGCAGCTGGGTGCCGGATGCTGCGGCCTGGCCGGGAATTTCGGCTTCGAACGCGGCCACCTTGGCGTCAGCGAAGCGTGCGCTGAGCGGGTCATGTTGCCGGAAATTCGCGCCGCCGACCGCGGCGCGGTGGTGCTCGCCGACGGGTTCAGTTGCCGCACCCAGATTCACGAACTCGACAGTGGCGGGAGAGAAGCGGTGCACCTAGCCGTACTGCTGGCTGCGATGTACAAGACTCAGCCGCAGCGGAATTGAGCCAGATCGGCGAATCGGGCAGCCAGACCGTGGCCGGGCATATCCGTGTCGGGACGAACACTGCCGCCCGTCGGATTCAGCGTGCCGTCAATGGCCATGTTCTCGATGCGTACATGGTCGTGGAACCATTCCAGATGACGCAGATTGGGGGTCGCCGCGCCGACATGTGCGTGCAAGTGCGCAGGTTCCGGACGGCGGTGTCGTCTCGACCTGCGCCGCCGGGTTTGCTCATCGTCGGCTAGGTTCCCGGTGCGGCAAGAACTCCTGCGCTTTGATCTTGATGCCTTCCTTGATGATGCCGAACGCGTCCACGTCGCCGTGCAGCACGGCACTGACGGCGGCCTTCATCTGGTCCAAGCTGGCATGCGGCGGCACCGGGGGAACATTCGGGTCGCAATGCACGTCCAGCAGCGTTGGCCGGTCGGCGGCCAGCGCCCGATCCCACGCCGACGAAATCTGCTCGGGATCGGTCAGGGTTGCCGAGCCGAAGCCCAGGCTGGCCGCAAACGCCGCATAGTCGACATCAGGAAGGGTTTGGGATTCGGCGAATTTCGGTGCGCCGCCCATCGCCCGCATCTCCCAGGTCACCTGGTTCAGGTCGTTGTTGTGCAGGACCGCAACGACAAGCCGAGGATCCGTCCAGTGCTGCCAGTAGTGTGCGATGGTGATCAGTTCGGCCAAGCCGTTCATCTGCATCGCGCCGTCACCGGCGAAAACAATGACTGGTCGGTCCGAATGAGCGAACTTCGCGCCAATGCCGTACGGGACGCCCGGACCCATCGTGGCCAGGGTGCCCGACAACGAGCCGCGAATATTGCCACGGAACTTTAGTTGGCGGGCATACCAATTCGCCGCTGAACCCGAGTCGGCGGTGACGATCGCATTCTCGGGCAGCTTTGGCGACAACTCGGTGAACAGCCGCATCGGGTTGATCGGATCGGCGGACACATCGGCTTCCATTGCCATGGTTTCCCACCAACGGTGCACGTTGTGTTCGATCGTCTCCCGCCAAGTCCGGTCGGTCTTGCGCCGCAACAGCGGCAGCAGTGCGCGCACCGTCATGGCGGCGTCGCCCACCAGGTTCACCTCGTTGGGGTAACGCATGCCGATGACCGTGGGGTCGATATCGATCTGCACGCCGCGTGCCGCACCGAAGGGCGGCAAGAACTGCGTATACGGAAAACTGGACCCGATGGTGAGCAAAGTGTCGCAGTCGCGCATCAACTCATAGCTGGGACGGGTGCCCAACAATCCGATAGATCCGGTCACCCACGGCAGTTCATCGGACAGCACATCCTTGCCCAGCAACGCTTTTGCCACCCCCGCACCGAGGACGTCGGCGAGCTCGGTGATCTCCTTGACGGCGTTGCGCGCGCCGGATCCGACAAGCATCGCGACGCGTTCACCCGCGTTGAGCACGTCGGCGGCCCGCTGTAGCCCGTTGGCAGAGGGTTCAACGGCGGGTTGCTCGAACCCCAGACTGGACGGCACCATCTTGAATTCGTGTGCAGGAGACGAATATTCGAGCTCTTGTACGTCCTCGGGGATGATCAGCGCCGTCGGTCCACGTCGGGTCAACGCGGTGCGAATGGCGCGGTCGAGCACGTTGGGCAGCTGCTCGGGCACCGTGACCATCTGAACGTAGTCGCTGGCAACATCCTTGAACAAACTCAACAGGTCGACCTCTTGTTGGTACCAGCCGCCCATTGCTGTGCGGTCGGTTTGCCCCACGATCGCTACCACCGGTACCCGGTCGAGTTTCGCGTCGTAGAGGCCGTTGAGCAGGTGGATCGCGCCCGGGCCGGAGGTCGCCGCGCACACCCCGAGTCGACCACTGAATTTGGCGTAGCCTACCGCTTCGAAGGCCGCCATTTCCTCGTGTCGCGCCTGGACGAACATCGGCCTGTTGTCGGCGCGGCCCCACGCCGCGAGCAGCCCATTGATACCGTCGCCGGGGTAGGCGAACACATGTGTGATTCCCCAGTCGCGGAGTCGTTCCAGCACAAAGTCGCTGACTTCAGCCATTGCACACCTCTTCCCGTCTCGTGTCCCGAGACGGTTACCCACTTGGTCGGTGCTTACGCGTACCGCACCGCGGTGCGCTGGGTTCCGAGGTCGATCTGCCCGTCGTCGGTGGCCACCGACGCTTCGACAATGTCACCTTGCCGCAGATATTTCGGATTGCCGGCCTGACGTTTGAAGAAGGCGTTCCATTTGATGGCCGGTGGTAACAGGTTTCCGATGATTGCCACCGGCTTCGCCGGGGCACTCAGGGCGGTGCCAACAGGGGTGCCGGTGAGTATGAGGTCGCCGGGAGCGAGCTCCTGGAATTGGGTGAGCGACTGCAGCGCCTGCAGTGGCCGGTAGAGCATGTCGGCTTCGACGAGCGCGTTCTGTCGCTCCTCGCCGTTAACACTCAGGCGCAGCCGCAGATCACCGAACCGCTGGAGTTCGTCGGAATTCAGCAACACCAGCTTCGGCCCGACCGGGGTGAACGTCGGGTAGGACTTGGCTTCGTAGAACTGTGTCTGTGGAAGCTGGATATCGCGCGCAGACACATCGTTGGCGACGACCAGACCGGCGACGAAATCGGAGAGGGTCGCGTGGGAAATGGTTGTACCGACCGGGATTGATCGGCCGATCACCAACCCGATCTCGACCTCATAGTCCAGCAGTTGGACGTGGCCGGGCTTGACGATGTCGTCGAACGGGCCGCTGATCGACGCAGAAGCCTTGCGGAAGAAGGTCAGCGGCATCGATGTCGGGTCCATGCCCGCATCCTTGACATGCGATTCGTAATTGGTCATCTGGGCGACCACGCGGCACGGCCGAGTTACCGGCGAGATCAAGTTCAGGCTTGCTAAAGGTACGGTGCCGGTCTCGCGGGCTGCCGCCGCGATCGCGGGACGGTCGGCCAGCAGCGCTGCGGTGGTTGCCGCGGCAGTCGCGATCTTCGCTGGGCCGCTTGGGGTTTCGACCCACCAGGCGTCGACGGTGCGCAGGACGGAGACGCTCATGCGGTGAGCACCTTCGGATGGCCTATGACTCTCCCCGATCTAATTGGCGAAATCGTCACATAGACATAGCACTCGGTCAAGGATTTCTGACGAGATCCTCATAGGTAACGACGTCGATGTTCCCCACGCCGAGGCGCACTACGGCATCGTCGGCCTGCCGGATCGACGATTCAAGCCCGCCCGGCATTCTGGCGAAAAACCGATATACGCGCGGGCATCGCAATAGCATTCGTGACAAGTTGTCCGATTCCACGGCAGCACTTGCCGCTTCGAGAACAGCGGATGACACTATAAGGGGTTCCATCGTGGCGAATTTTGTGATGTTGCCGCCGGAGATCAATTCTTTCCTGATGTTCACCGGTGCGGGATCGGCACCGATGCTAAACGCCGCCGCGGCCTGGGACGGGTTGGCCTCGGAGTTGGGGACGGCGGCGTCGTCGTTTTCGTCGGTGACCTCGGCGCTGGTCGGTGCGTCCTGGCAGGGTGCGGCCTCGGCGGCGATGACGGTCGCGGCCGCCCCGTATGCGCAGTTTTTGAACGCGGCTGCAGCCCAAGCTACCGGGGCAGCCGCGCAGGCCAAAGCGGTGGCCGGTGCGTTTGAGGCCGCGCGCGCGGCGATGATCCATCCGTTGGCGGTGACGGCCAACCGCACCGCGTTCGTACAGTTGGTTCGGTCGAATTGGTTGGGGCTCAATGCGCCTGCGATCATGGCAGCCGAGGGCCAGTACGAGCAGATGTGGGCCCAGGATGTGGCCGCAATGACCGGGTATCACGCCGGGGTGTCGGCTGCGGCGGCGCAATTGCAGACCAGCCTGCAGCAGATCCTGCGGAGCCTGCCCAACTTGGGTATCGGCAACAAGGGCAACGCCAACATCGGCATCGGCAACACCGGCAGCGGAAACATCGGCCTCGGAAACAGCGGCGAGGGAAACAGCGTGCTCGTCCCCCCACAAGCGGGCAACAATAATATTGGCGGCGGAAACAACGGCAACAATAACGTCGGCGCCGGAAACATCGGCAACCACAACTTCGGCTTCGGCAATAACGGCACCGGCAACGTCGGCTTCGGAAACGCCGGCCCGGCCGACCTATCGAACCCAGACCTGTTCACCTTTCACGTAACGCCGGGCAGCAATAACGTGGGCATGGGTAACACCGGCAACAGCAACTTCGGCCTCGGGAACACCGGAGACGGAAACATAGGCGGTGGCAACACCGGCATGGGAAACTTTGGTGCCGGAAACACCGGCAACGGAAACTTTGGGTTTGGAAACAGCGGCGACAACAACATCGGGATAGGGCTCACCGGCGACAATCAGGTCGGCATCAACCTGGCCGGGCTGCTGAATTCGGGCAGCGGCAACATCGGCTTGGGGAATTCGGGCACCAACAACATCGGCTTCTTCAATTCCGGTAGCGGCAACATCGGCATCTTCAGTTCGGGCACCAATGTCGTGTTCCCAGGCCAACTCAACAGTCTTGGCTTCGGGAACTCCGGCACCGGCAATCTCGGCTTCGGGAACTCGGGCGCCGGAAACGCCGGCTTTTGGAATTCGGGCCTCCTTGACACCGGCTTCGGGAATGCGGGCTCGATTAATACCGGCGCATTTAATGGGAACAACCTGAACACGGGCTTTTTGAACTCGGGCGAGACAAACACCGGCTTCGGGAACTCGGGCCACGTCAACACCGGCTTTGGGAATGCGGGCAATGTGAACACGGGCTTCGGGGCCACCACCGACAGCGGTCAGGTCGGCGTCGGCGCGGTCGATAACTCGGGATTCTTCAACGCGGGCGCCGGAATCTCGGGCTTTGGCAACACGGCCAGCGGCGGTTTTGTGAGCGGCAGTATGTCGGGCTTTGGCAACACGGCCCGCGGAGGCTCGCTGGAGACCGGCGTTAGCTCGGGCTTCTTCAACACCGGCGTCACGGGCGCCATAGGTGCCTTCCCGAGCGGTGTGCTCAGCGGCTTTAACTCGGGCTTTTTCAACACCGGTACCGCCTTGTCGGGCTTACTTAGCCTCAGCAAGCTGGCTATCCAATCAGGTTGACCCGCCCGCCATGCTGACCGACCACCACAGGCAACGCCGATCGGTGGTGCCCAAGAGTTCAGCTCATCCGGTCGCGGGCGTCGAACGTAGCCCCGCGCTGATCTTGGCTGGACGAAACGCCACCAGTGCCACCCCGACGCCGAAGATCAGGGCGGTCATCCACGGGAAATTCCCGTACGGAGCGAATCCTTCGGCGGCGAAAAACGCGAGGCCGTATGTTGCCATCGCTGCGCCGGCCACGAGGAGGGGTTCGCTCCAGCGATCGGCGAGCGATAAATCGATGATGGGCAGCGGGGCCGCAGCAACACGACGCAACAGCCACAACAGCGCCAGCTCTACCGCCGTCACGAGGCAGAGGATGACCACCCACTCCAGCCGGGCCAGCCACCACTGCGCCGTTCCCTCGACCGGTTGCGGCAACAGTCCGGTCGGGTAGCCGACGAGCGCCACGATCACCACGGGCAGCATGTGCCACAGGTACAGCGCCATCACGTTGCTATTGGCGACGGAGAGCACCCGCTGCACCAGATGTGGGCGTAGGGCACGGTTTAACATCGGCGCGAGCGTCATCGCCGCTCCTGCCTGCGCGCATCCGAACGCCAACATCGCTACCGAGGGTGGCGCCGAATTCTGGATCACTTGGCCGGGAATGCCGATCATGCTGACCGGGTAGGGACCCAGCCCGATCAGCAATGCCAGTGCCAGCGCCGAACCGATGGCAAGCAGCAACGGCCTATGGCGGGCTAACTGCCCGACGTACCAAGCGATTCCGATCTGGTAGAGCGCTCCCCAGCAGAGCAGGTAATTCAACCAGCCGAGATACGCCACGTGCGCGCCCAGCGAGACGGCATCGACTGCCACGACAGCCAGCACCACAACGGCCGGGGCTAACAGTCCCCAACGTCGTTGTGCGGCAATAGCAATGGGTGTTAGCGATACCACCACTACGTAGACTGCGAGAAACCACAAATGCATTGCTACGGCCCAACCCGCGTACTCCAGCGCGGAACCGGCCACACCGCTGAACTCCAGAATTGCGACAACCAGCGACACCAGTCCGACGTACACCGCGGTGGGTCCGAGTACTCGCGCCAGTCGATGCCGAAGCCACGTCTGCCGCGACACACCGCCGGGCTCGTTACGGTGTGTCCAAGACACCGCGCCGGCGTAGCCGGCCACCACGAAGAACACCGGCACCGCCTGGAAAGGCCAAGTCAGCCACTGGGTCCAGGGTTGGTCGACGAGCGGGTTCTGCCGACCGAATGATCCGTCGCGATATGTCACCGATCCGGCCGCCCAATGCCCCAGCACAATGAGGACCACTCCCGATGCGCGGTAGAAGTCCACCGCCAGATCGCGGGCCGGCCGAGTTGTGGGTGCGTGGTTCATCGTCCGCGAGAGTACGCGGACCTCGAGCGGCGACTGCGTCGTTAGTTGACGTTGGCGGAGAACGAATCGACCCCCAGACCGACCCCGCCGTCCCATGGCTCAAACCCGGCTTGGATGCTGGTGAGATACCACGAGTCGGTGATCGGCTCCATGGTGCTCGTGTGGTCCACGAAGCTCATGACATCGAAATCCCAAACCTCGATCGGTGACGTCGCGACGTATGACATCACGTTGTTCTGACCGTTGGTGCCGTCCCAGACCATAAAGGTCTTTCCCTCGATCGTGGCGTTGCCTACCGGGGAGCCGACGGGCTGGATGGGGCCCTGGTGGTTGAACCAGATCATGATCTCCTGCTGGTTGACACCGGTGGTCTTGGGTGTGGGATCCAGCCAGATGTCATAGGAGGCGTTCCAGGTTCCGGTGACGGGGTAGTTGTAATCGATGCTGCTGGTTGCGGTTTGGATCTGGCCCAATTGCATGGGCAGCGTGGTCCCCACCGAACCGGTGCCATAGTGCCAGCCCGTGAAGATCGAGGGGTATCCGAGTGGGGCGCCGTTGGTCGGGGCGGAGCCATTTATCGACGTGATGGTAAAACCTCCGGTGGGACTGACGTCGATGGTCTGCCCCGCCGGGTTGTTCCATGCGTTGTTCTGAACAACGTAGCCATCCGCGGTCGTCGTCGTTCCGAATTGGGCGGAGATCAGAGTGCCGCCAGTCGGGGGTGTTGTGGGTGGCGTCGTTGGGGTTGAGCCACCGGTGCCTATCTGCCCGTCTGTTCCGGCGTGGCCGAACAACCCGGCCTTCCCGCCAGTGCCGCCCAGTCCTGGGTTGCCGCCGTTGATGTCCGCTACCGCCGAGCCACCGGGGCCGCCGTCGCCGCCGTTGCCTACGAGCAGACCACCGTTGCCGCCGTTGCCGCCGGACGCGCCGACACCACCAGCCCCGCCAGCTCCACCGTTTCCGAACCATCCGGCGTTACCGCCGGCACCGCCGGCCTGGCCGGTCCCGCCGGCGGCGCCATTGCCACCGTTCCCGTACAGCAACCCGCCGTCCGCGCCACGCCCGCCGGGCACGGTCGCGTCGGCCCCATCGCCGATCAACGGGCGACCCAGCAGCGCCTCGCTGGGCGCGTTAACGGTGTTGAGCGCCTGCTGCGCGAGGGTCTGCAAGGGCGACACGTTGGCCGCCTCGGCGCTCGCATAGAACTCGGCACTCGAGGTCAATGACCGCACAAACTGGGCATGAAATGCCGCCGCTTGGGCGCTCACGGCTTGATATTCCTGCGCGTGCGCGTTGAATAACCCAGCGATGGCCGCCGACACTTCATCGGCAGCGGCCACCAGTACCTCCGTCGTCTGGGCCGCGGCCACGGCGTTCGCGGCGCTGAGCGTCGAGCCGATCCAGGCGACATCCGTCGCCGTCACCGCCAATGCTTGCGGCGCAGCAATCACATATGACATGCCCGACCCTCCGCCCCGACTTATCACGTGCTTATCACGGTCGTATCACGACTTTATTAAGCCTATCCAAATCGCGACAAAAATGACCCTATTACGAAACTATCACGACCCCATCGTGACCTGGCTATTTTGCGGAAGATCGGAAGCGTTTCTCAGCCGTGCGGATAGGCGTGGATGAGCGCGGTGTCGAGTCTCGGTACAGCATGGGTCAGTTCGTGCTCGGCTTCATGGGCGATCCGGTGTGCATCGTTCAGGCTCAAAGTCGGGTCGACATCGAGTTCGGCATCAGCGTGCAGCCGATGTCCGATCCAGCGCATCCGGACGCTACGCACGGCTCGCACCCCCGGCTGCGCTGCCAACGCCGTCTCGGCGCGAGTGACGAGTTCGGGGTCGACGGCGTCCAGTAGGCGCCGGAACACGTCGCGCACTGCGGTGCGCAGCACTGCCAAGATGGCCACGGTTATGAGCAGCCCGACGATGGGGTCGGCAATTGGATACCCCAGTGCGACACCCGCGGCGCCGAAAACCACCGCGAGCGAGGTGAACCCGTCGGTACGGGCGTGCAGTCCGTCGGCAACGAGCGCTGCCGAACCGATCCGTCGCCCCACCCGGATGCGATACAGCGCGACAAGTTCGTTACCGACAAATCCGACCGCGCCCGCTGCTGCGACCCAGCCGAGGTTTCCAATCGCCACCGGATGAATCAGGCGCATCACAGCCTCGTAGCCAGCGATGGCCGCTGACAAGGTGATCATCGCGACGACGAACAATCCGGCGAGGTCTTCTGCGCGACCGAAACCGTAGGTGTATCGCTTTGTGGCAGCACGCGTTCCGAGAGAGAACGCGATCCACAGCGGCACCGCGGTTAGTGCATCGGAGAAGTTGTGAATGGTGTCCGCGGCTAACGCTACCGATCCTGAGATCGCGACAATCCCGACTTGAAATGCTGCAGTGACGCCAAGCGCGGCGAGGCTGAGTTTCACCGCGCGGATGCCAGACGCGCTCGACGACAGCGCATCGTCGACGCTGTCGGTCGCATCATGACTGTGCGGCGAGAAGATCTCGGCGAGCAGACCACGAACACCGGTCGGATGGTCGTGGCCATGGTCATGGTCGTGTGCGTGGTCGTGTGCGTGGGACAGGGCTCGGGTATGCGTCATTGCCGTGTGACCCCCATCGCAAGCAGATCTCGCTTAGCCCGCTTAATTGCATACATACGCAGATAATAGACATAGGCGACTGCCTACCGCCACCCGGTACCCGGGACTAGATCGTGCGCAGTAGAGCTGCCGCGCGCACGTCATCACCGACGGTGAAGTGCATGCGCACGCTGCCGTCGCGATGTTCGGAACGGATTGTCACGGGTTCACCCAACTTAATTGGCCTGCGGTATTCGAGCACCGCGCGATACGGGGCTCGTTCGAATTCGGGTACTTGTCCCAGTATTTCGTGCACACCGTGCCAGTAGATGGTGTTGTTGACATGCTCAAAGGGATCAATATCGGTGCGGCGCAAGGGAAATGGTGCCTCGGTACCATCTTGCACCGGCGCGGTGAGCCAAGGGCGCCACTTGAGCCGGTGGTTGTCGGTGGTACTGCCGAAACGTGCGATGCAATCGTCGACAAGGCGTGACGGAGTCAGGGTGTCCTTGTTGACGCAGATCCAGAATCCCTCGGTTTCGATTCGGCCGCCGTCAGAACCCTCGAGTTGGACGCGCATGGAGCACCATCTGGTGGACAGCGCGGCGCACCAACGGCGGAAGGTGATGTCGCTCGGCAGCACGATCGGCTCGATGACGTCGATCACCGTGCGCAGGACGATCCAGTGGGGGTGGACTTCTGCCAGTCCGGCATCAGCAAGATGTTCGGCGCCGACCTCTTGGATATAACGCGCAACCCCGTCGAGGCGTAGTCTTCGGCGCTCGTCGATGTCCGATGTGGCTACCCGCCAACCGGTTTGGTAGACGTACCCGAAGCCGGGCACGCCGACAAGCGGCATGTCCACCTCGGTTGGCTGCGACACGGCCTCTCCTTACCGTCGTTCGCTTGTTAGCGTGACGCACTGGCTGCGCAGCGTCTCTAATTGCGCGACGGCGGTGTCCAATCTTTTTTGGAACATCGACACCACCCGTTCACGCACTCGCGGCTTGTGCGACAGCGGCGGAAGCAGATCCGCGAGGAGGTTCAAGCGTGCCGAACTCAGCCAGTCCGTCAGGTCCGGGTCGTGCAGCCAGCGCCGGAAGTTACGCAAGTCGGATTGGGTAAGACGCAGCCAGTCCAGATCGGAGTCCGGGTGTGGAATCGGTTCGCAGAGTTCGTTTTTCGCCGCATCGTCGTCGTAGGCGAATTCAACGTGGGCGATGAATGCGGCACTGAACACCTGTTGGCATCCGCGCACCGCCTGCAGGGTGATGCGGCCCTCGTCGAAAACCGGCGTTGCGGGTCGTTGTGGCGCTCCGTCGGCCGTGCAGTCAATGTAGATGGCCGAAGGGGAGGAGGGCACGGAACCGCCGTCGAACACGACCGCGTCGGGCTCGATGCGCTGGACGTGGCCCATCCTGACGATGTCGTTGATCCGGCGTAGTTGACCGAATTCGGCGTGGGACACCGTCGCACATCGATACATGGCCGGACGTACCGACGGATCGATGCGCAGCAAGGTTCCGGCGGCCTCCAGCCGATCAAACAAGTCCTCGGCAGACGTCGCTTCGCCGATTGCCTCAAGCGTCGTACCGAAACTGGCCCGGAACTGGTCGATGAACGTCGGCCCCGGCTGCAGCGTTGCCCGGTCGATCAGCCAGGAGTCACGCGGCATGATCCAGGTCAGCTTGTCGGGGCTGATGTCGTGTCGGAGCAACCACAGACAGACGTCCATGCCGGTTTTGCCGGCCCCGACGATCACATACCGGTCGCGCGCACCGAATTTCGGTAGTTCGTTTGGGGCGATGCAGTCGACGCCGGGTGCGACGCGGTACGGCGCGGGCCGCATCGAGGGCACGACGGCACGCAGATAGGTGGCGTCGACAATCCGCTGCGTGACGGTGACTGCTCGTTCGGAGCCTGCCAGCGTTCGGATACGGCCGTCGCCGAGATACTCACTCATCGGGAAGTAGGAAACGCGCCCCGTCGGAAGAAACTGTTGCTGCATGACGCCGTCGAAGTATGCGCATATCTCGCCGACCGGGGCGAGCTCGTTGAGCCCTTGGTTCCAGCCGACTTGATCAATGGTGTTGTTGCCCAGTGCTCTTGAGTTGACGCCGTAGTACGCCGACGGCTGGTGTAGCCGCACGAATGGGTAAGCGGTGGTCCAATGTCCACCAGGTTGACACGCACGGTCAACGATGACGACCGTTGCTTCCGATTCGGTGATCAGCGTGTCAGTGAACGCCATGCCCATGGCTCCGGCGCCGATCACCAGGTAGTCGGCCTCGATGGGCTTTATCGGCCCTGCCATAGGCCCTCCTTCATGCACGCAAACAACCGTTGCGACACGATAGCGCCTGACCCGGTCGACCGGATGCAGCGGGGACTGCCAATATCCCGCTTGCGGTGGGTATGTTTGCCGAGATGAGGGCGCAAAATGGCTGACATCAGCTGGGCGAGCCGGGCATTACCCGCAATCCTGCGCATCACGGGCAGGAGCCGCCCTTACGTGAGCGCTCAATCCGCGCGTGCGCATATCGATCGGCGTGCGCTGCGTCCGCAACCGTACGGCCCGCCGCCTCGGTTGCGATCCGACGTAGCGGTGACGGTCCAGCGTCGATTGGGTTGGCCGATCTACACCATCACGGCCAACATCGGGGCGCCCGAGCGCATCGTCTGGTATCTGCATGGCGGCGCATGGGTAAACGAAATCACGCCACAGCATTGGCAATTGGCCGCTCAAATCGCGGCCGAGGCGCGCGCCACGGTGATCGTCCCGATCTATCCATTGGTGCCGTTCGCTGGCGCGGCGGACGTCATGCCCGTGATCGTCGAACTCGTGGCAGACAACGTGTCACGCGACGGGAGCGTATGTCTGGCCGGGGATTCCGCCGGCGGCCAGATCGCATTGTCGGCGGCACTACTGCTGCGCGATGAGCATGGCGTGGTGATACCTCGGACCATTTTGATCTCGCCCGTCTTGGATGTGTCGCTGACCAATCCGCTGATCGGTGCGGCCGAATCCGACGATCCGTGGTTGGGACGCGAGGCGCTGCGCGTATTCGCGGATCGGTGGCGCGGTGACCTACCGCTGACGGATCCGCGTGTTAGTCCACTCGCGGGTGATCTCAGTGGTTTAGGGCCTTTGACGGTCCTCACCGGCACTCGAGACATTCTCAACCCCGACGCACGAGCCTTGGCGCAAAAGGCCACTGCCGCAGGCGTAGACATCGAATACCACGAGCGGCGAGGTTTGTTGCACGTGTATCCGCTGACCCCGACGCCGGAAGGGCGTGCGGCGCGGGCGGTTATCGTCGAGCGGCTGCGGGGACGGCGCGGATGATCGCAGGTCCGTTGCCACGCCCGTCTCTTGTCCGGCAGGCATGCTTTGTGCCCTCCTCGCAGCGGCGAGTGGCCCGGCCGCACGCCCAACCGGCGGGTTGTCGCTCTGAGGTGGGCGCAACGACGATCTCTCCTCTTAGAAACGCGTGTGGCAGGTGTGACGCTTGTTCGGCCAATGCTGCCCCACTGGGGGAGCGAGCATGACTGTCGAGCAGTATTTCGATCTCGGCTCCTACCACCGGCCGGTCGAAACCACTTGCGCGCAAGCGCAGGTTTGGTTCGACCGCGGACTGGTGTGGGCGTACGCGTTCAATCACGAAGAGGCAATCCGCTGCTTCCAGCGGGCCCTGGAACTGGACCCGGACCTGGCCATCGCGCGTTGGGGAATCGCCTATTCGGTCGGGCCCAACTACAACAAGGCATGGGAGGCATTTGACCCGATCGACCTGACCGCTTCGCTGGCCCGTGCGCACACGGAACTCCAACTGGCCGCACAGGGCCGGGTCAGCCCAGTCGAGCAAGGCCTCATTGCCGCACTTGCGGCGCGCTTTCCCACCGACGACCCAGCCGACACCGATGCACTACACACCGGGCTAGTCGCTTACGCCGACGCAATGACGGCGCTGGCCGCGGCTTATCCCGAAGACGTAGATGTGCAAGCGCTCGCTGCCGACGCACTGGTCAACGTGACGGCGTGGGCGCTGTGGGACACCGCGACCGGCGAGCCAGCCGCGGGCTCACGCGTGCTCGAGGCCAAGCGGATCCTCGAGACCGCGCTAGCCGGGCCAGCGGGCCGTGAACACCCGGGCATCCTGCATTTGTATCTGCACACCATGGAGATGTCGGCGACTCCGGAGGACGCCCTACCGGCAGCGGACTTGTTACGCGGCTTGGTGCCCGACGCCGGGCATCTGCAGCACATGCCGAGCCACATCGACGTGCTGTGCGGCGACTACCGCAGCTCGATACTGGCGAATCTTGCGGCGGTGCAAGCGGATCGGCGCTTTGTAAGCCGCGAGGGCCCGTTGAACTATTACTCGCTCTACCGTGCGCACGATCTGCACTTCGTCGTGTATTCGGCGATGTTCGAAGGACAATCGCAAATCGCCTTGCAGGCCGCTGACGAGCTTGCCGATCAGCTGACAGCCGAGCTGCTGTCGATCGAATCGCCGCCGATGGCCGACTGGCTCGAGGCGTTCGTGCCGTTGCGTACCCACGTGTTGATGCGGTTCGGCCGCTGGGACGAGCTGATTGCGCAACCACTTCCGGAGGACCGAGATCTATACTGCACCACCGCAGCGACGATTCACTACGGACGCGGCATCGCGCTAGCGGCCACAGGGCAACTCGCGCGGGCAAACGCCGAGCGGGCGGCGTTCAGTGAGGCATACGACCGGATACCGAACTCCCGATACCTGTTCAATAACACCAGCCGAGACATCCTCGCGGTGGCAGCGGCCATGTTCGACGGTGAGATCGCCTACCGCGAAAAGCGTTTCGATGAGGCGTTCGGTCATCTGAGGCGCGCGGTCGAGCTCGACGACGCGTTGCCTTACGACGAGCCATGGGGCTGGATGCAACCCGCGCGGCACGCGTACGGGGCATTGCTGTTAGAACAAGGCCATGTCGCGGAGGCGGCTGCCGTGTATGCCGCCGACCTCGGTCTGGACCCCACGTTGGCCAGGGCCTGTCAGCACCCCAGGAACGTGTGGAGCCTGCACGGCTATCACGAATGCCTGCAGCGGCTCGGCCGTACCTCCGAGGCCAGGATCATTGGCCAGCAGCTCGCGCTGGCGACTGCCCGCGCCGACGTACCGATTCATGCGTCCTGCGCCTGCCGACTCGACGTCATGTCCTGTTGCGAGGACTGAGGGCGGGCGGTGGCGATGGTTCGGCGACGGTGGGGCCCGCGCCACGGCGAGCAACGCCGACATAGGTGGAATTCATTGCGGGCGTTTGCGACAGCGGATCTACCGGTTCGGCGTCAATCAGGAGGTTGCGGTTCACCCCGAATGACTGCGGCGCAGATCCGGTGTGCGGGTCGAAGATTCGCGAACCCCAGCCGTGGTTGATCACGATGACGCCGCGCCGGGGTCGATCGCTCAGTGACGCATTCGCCTCGATTTCGCCAACCGGCGAATACACGCGCACCGGGTCCCCGTCACCGATGCCGAGCGTGGCGGCATCCGCGGGATGAATGAGAACGACGCTGCCTTTGCCGCCGGGGTGCAGGCCGGGCAGCTCGTTGAGAAACGAATTCATGGAATGGCGGTGACGGCGGTTGCCGATCTGGAAGGGGTAGCCAGGCGGAGCCTCAGAAGGCGCCGCGGCGAGCAATTCACGCGCCCGCGCGACCAGCTCGGTGGGCGCGATATGCACCCGCTTGTCGGCAGTGCGCAACGCTGCGGCGAAGTGGCCATACTCCCGCGGGCCAAGCACCATGCCGTGTGGATTGGCAAGCAGCTCACGCCATTTCAACTTGTGTCCGTTGACGTTGCGCGACGTGGCCACGATGATGCGGTTGATCCAGTGCGGCGTGAATTCCAGCGTGGGTCGCCGGGTCAGCCGCGCAAGGCGCCGGCTGGTCCTGATGAACCCGTTGACACCCTTGATGCCGAACAGCGGAACGTCCATCGCCAGCGCCAGGTCGACGAAGATGCGCCATTCTTCGCGTGCAGTCGCCGGCGGGTTGACTGCACGCACGCCGTACTGCACATACGGCTCGTCGTGTAGGTTACTTGTCAGCGCGAGCAGGTCGTCACGTTCGAGCCAGTGCACGGCGGGCAACAGCCAGTGCGCGTGGCGATGACTCTCACGCTGCACAAAGTCGATGGCCACCAACAGATCCAGTTGTGCAAGCGCACTGTCCAGGGCCGCGCCGTCGGGACCGGAGACCACCGGGTTTCCGGCGTTGATCACCAGGGCCCGGATCTGCCCGGGGCCCGGTGTGGTGATCTCGGCGGGCAGTTCGCTCAACGCGTGCGCGCCGGCAACCATCGTCCGGCCGGTCAGTCGGCTTCTGTGCTCCGGGGGCTTGGTTGCGGCCGCCAGGCGCAGCGAGTCGACATAACCGGGTTCGAAGCGACGGCCACCGGGACGGTCCATTCGCCCGGTGATCACGTTGAGGACGTGGCCAAGCCATTCGCCCACGCTGCCCGAGACGTGCAGTGAGATCCCGGTTCGCGTGATTGCCATCGCGGATCTGGAGGTCGCAAATTCCCTTGCAGTGGACTCGATCTCGGGGCGCGGGACGCCGCACCGATGAGTGAGGTCGTCCAGCTCGGCTTCGGTCAAGAGCTGGCGTAGCGCCGGCATGCCGGTGGCGAGTTGCGCACAGTCGGCGCGGTGTTCGAGTCGTTCGTCGAGGATCACCTTGACCATCGCCAGCAGCAGCGCCCAGTCCTGGCCGGGACGCACCGCGATGTGCACGTCGGCTTTGTCGGCGGACTCGGTGCGTAGCGGGTCGACGACCACGATCTTGGCCCCCTGCTTTTGCCGGGCGAGCGCGCGCTGCCACCCACCGGGCGCACTTTCTACCCAATTCCATGCACTGACAGCGGGATTGGTGCCGACCAGCAGAAAGTAGTCGCAGTTGTCGATATCGGAGACGGGCACCATGATCGCCGAGCCGTACATGGCCTCCGCTACGACATGCAGTGCGTTCTGGTCGACCGAGCCCACCGCATACCGGTTGTGGGTGCCGACCGCGTCCAGCCAGGCGTTCATGAAGATCAGATTCGACAACGAGAATCCGGCCGGATTGCCGTAATAGGCGGCTATCGCGTCCGGGCCATCGGCCTCGATCAGTCCAGTCAGTCGGGTGGCAATATCCGCGATGGCCTCTTCCCACGTCGCTTCCACATAGCGATCGCCCACCCGTCGCATCGGGGCAAGGATCCGGCGCGGATGTTCGACCATCTGGGCGGCGGTGCGGCCTTTCGCGCAGAAATCCCGCCAACTGTGCGGGTTTTGCTTGTCGGCCGATATTTTGCACACCCGATTGCCCTCGACGCTGACCTCGACACCACACGAGGCCAGGCAGTATCGGCAGAAGGTGTAGATCGTCCGCGCGCCGTCGGGTGTGGCCGGAACGTCTCTGGGTTGCACCTGTTGGTGTTGTCCCATTTTCAGAGCGTGACACCGCAGCATCATTTTGTAAAGTTCACCCAGTTGTCACGGGGTGTTGTTTTGTGCGGCCACAGTGCTAGTATCTCGCAATCGAGATTCGTTATGCGAGTCTATTAGATCCGTATATCGGATCATATTGACGATCGGTTCCGGAAGGAGGTGCCAGATGTCCCATGAACTTCTGTTTGGCGAGATCGAGGCCGCGTACACGCAGCCCGCGTTCCAGCCCGACTGCATCGTGGAGTAACCAGCGTGGACGTGCGACGGGTGTCGGTGGTCCATGATGCTGCGGCGGTGAGCCGGCTGTTTGATCGGGATCCGGTGGGATCCTGCATGGTTGCCGAGGAGATCGCCGACCATGGCATCGGCACGAACGCTGTCGGCGCGGAACTATGGACCTGCGCTGCCGCTGATGAGTCGCTGTGCTACGCCGGAGTCAACCTAATCCCGCTCCGCGGCGATGCCGGCGACCTGCACGCATTTGCCGACAAAGCGTTGAGTGAGTCTCGCCGGTATACCTGGTTGATCGGTGGGGCCGAGCTGGTGATGCCCATGTGGCAGCGGCTTGCGCCCGTTTGGGGCCCAGCCCGCTACATCCGCTCCGATCAGCCGTTGCTGGCCATCGCCGGGCTGCCCCGTTGCGCGATCGATCCCGCCGTGCGCTAGGTCCGCCCCGACGAACTCGACGCCTACCTGACGGCAACCGCTACGGAGATAATCGCCGAATTCGGCGTCGATCCACGCCTCGGTGAGCGCGGCAGCAAGTTTCGCGGGCGGCTGGCCAACCTCATAGCGGTTGGCCGCGCCTGGGCCCGCTTCGAGCGCGGCGAGGTCGTCTTCAAGGCCGAATTGGGAGTGCAGTCGTCGAGTGTTGGCCTGATTCAAGGGGTTTGGGTGCATCCCGAACGGCGCGGACAGGGCCTATGTGTCCCAGGCACTGCAACGGTAGTCAGTGCGATCGTCGCTACCGGTCGCATTGCCTGCGGGTATGTGAACCACTCCAACGTGGCGGCCCGCGCCGCATACGCCCGCGTCGGTTTCAGCCAAGTTGGCAGCATCGCTTCAGTACTGTTGGGTGAACCGGACCACGTCGTGGACCGATAAATGTGGGCTTGATGGATGTCGGACAATGTAGACAACTTTGAGCAATGGCAGGCGGCTGAAATTGAGCGACCAACCGCGAGACATCCGCGAATTGACCGCAGACGCCGAGGCCTACCGCGACGAGCTATTCCAACGCTGGACCGGACTGCTGAGCTACCGCTACATCGGCCGCAAGCACTCGTCGATGAACCTGGGCGAAATCGATAACACCGTCGCCATCCGGCGCGACATGCGTAATGCGGCCGGCGGAATCATGGTTGCGCCGCTGGCCATCTCGTCGCCGGAAGGGTGCCAGACCGACCTTGTCGCGGTTCCCAACCCTGTTATCGCCTCGGTACAGATCGTTGACCCCGGCTACGACGTCACCAGAATCGAGATCGTCGGATCCGGCATTGTGCACCAGGGCCGGACGATGGGCTACGGGAGGTGCAAGATCGTCGACGCACACAACCCGGATCGGGTGATCGCCTTCAACGAAGGGCAGGGAGCGATCATCGGCACGCCACCGGAAGGCTTGGACAGAATGGACGTTTCGGGCACCGAACTCGTAATCGAGGACGCTCCGGACCTGCCGCCGCTGTGGCAAGCATTCGGTGCCACCAAGCGCGGCGATGGCCACTGGATATTGCCGGCGTTGAGCGCCGAATTCGCCTCGCCGGACGCGGCGTTGCACATCGGACCGCAACACGTCGTCCTCGAGACCGCGGCGACGGACCTTGCCGCCGACGTCGCCGGGACCCGCAAGGTCCAAGTCATCAGCTGGCACGTGATGTTCATGTCACGCGGCAAGGTGGGCCCGTTCCGCGTGGACGCCACCGCGTACGCCGGCGAAGCCGGACGCGTCGGCGTGCGAATGCTTCTGCACGACGAGGGAAACGCAGACAAGGCCATCACCTCCGCCGCGGCGATCTTCGACATCGTGGGCTAACCCGTGGGATCGGAGAAACCCGCAAACACTGTCCCGGTCAGCGGCCCAGAATCACGTTGAGTAGTTGCGTTGCTCCACTTCGACGCGGCGACGCCACCATGTCACGTTGAAACGTGAAGTCACCGACAACGTCGCATTGGCGACCACCTCGTTGACGATGAATGTGCAACCGAAACATGCTCAACGCCAACGCAACGCGTTGCTGACGACAACTCGATTCGTCTGGCCGTGGGTAGGCTCGTCGAGGCGGCTACCAATGGACTCACGTCTAACGGTTGATGTGGAAGGGGCCGATGCCGATGAGGTTGTCGCCGGTGAGGAAGGCGCCGAGGTTGTGGTTACCGGTGTTGAAAAAGCCCTGGTTGAAGTTTCCGTGGTTACCCACGCCCAAGAGCGACAACGGACCCAGGGGTAGGCCGCCGTTGTTGGTGCCAACATTGGCGATGCCGACGTTATTGATGCCGTTGTTGGCAATACCGAAGCCGCCGAATTGAGTGATCGGGTCGGTGGGGGTGAAGTGGGGGCTGGTGTTGGCGATGCCCACGTTGACACTGCCGTTGTTCCAGGCGCCGACGTTGAAGAGACCGTTGTTGGCGATGCCGACACCGCCGAACAGGGTGATCGGGTCGGTGGGGGTGAAGTTGGGGCTGATGTTGCTGATGCCCACGTTGAGGGTGCCGGTGTTGAAGAAGCCGATATTGCCTTGACCGACATTGCCGTAACCGAAGTTGGGCAGCTCGCCCGCCCCAGGCAGGAGCGTTGCGAGGGCGCCGTTGTTGACGTGGAAGGGGCCGATGCCGATGAGGTTGTCGCCGGTGAGGAAGGCGCCGAGGTTGTGGTTACCGGTGTTGAAAAAGCCCTGGTTGAAGTTTCCGTGGTTACCCACGCCCAAGAGCGACAACGGACCCAGGGGTAGGCCGCCGTTGTTGGTGCCAACATTGGCGATGCCGACGTTATTGATGCCGTTGTTGGCAATACCGAAGCCGCCGAATTGAGTGATCGGGTCGGTGGGGGTGAAGTGGGGGCTGGTGTTGGCGATGCCCACGTTGACACTGCCGTTGTTCCAGGCGCCGACGTTGAAGAGACCGTTGTTGGCGATGCCGACACCGCCGAACAGGGTGATCGGGTCGGTGGGGGTGAAGTTGGGGCTGATGTTGCTGATGCCCACGTTGAGGGTGCCGGTGTTGAAGAAGCCGATATTGCCTTGACCGACATTGCCGTAACCGAAGTTGGGCAGCTCGCCCGCGCCAGGCAGGCTGTGGAGCGCCTGCGCGGGCAAGACCAACTGCGCCGCAGCCGCCGCGGCTCCAGCGTGGTATTCCACCATCGCGGCCACGTCCTGAGCCCACATCTCCTCGTAGACGCTCTCGGCGGCCGCAATCGCCGGTGCGTTCTGCCCGAACAGATTCGACAGCACCAGAGATACCAAGTCAGAACGATTGGCCGCCACCATCACCGGGTGCACGGTGGCCGCCAGCGCCGACTCGAATGCACCCGCGACCGCCTGCGCCTGCGCGGAGGCTCCGAACGCCTGGGTCGCCGCCGTACTCAACCAGCCCGCATACGGCGCGGCCGCCGCCAGCATCGCCTTAGACGCGGCACCCTGCCATGCCTCGCCGGCCAACCCTGAGGTCATTGCGGAAAACGAACCCGCCGCCGAATCGAGCTCAGAGGCCAACGTATTCCAGGCAGCCGCGGCCTCCAACAATGGTGCCGAGCCTGCGCCAGAAAACATCCGCACCGAATTGATCTCCGGTGGCAACACCAAGAAGCTCATCACCGACCACCTCTCTAGCCCGATTTCCGCCCGTGGTTTGAGGCTGCGGCGCCGAGGCTACATGGCTATATCCGATCCGGATGGATTTTCAATACAATCTCAAATACAACCCGCACGCCTGTACGGTGTGATACGGTGCCTTACTTTTCCGGCGCGAGCCTGCCGGGCGTCCCGCCTATCGAAGTGTGCCGACGGATCGTAAGTGGTGCGTATTGATCAAGCGGGGGTTAACGATTCGGCCTTCTTGGCCGGCTTCTCACTTGGACCAGGCCAGGGCGACGGCACCGGCCGTTGCCGGACACGCTGGGGCCACCAGAACCACTTACCCAGCAGCGCGGCAATGGAGGGCGTCATCAGCGACCGCACCACCAGCGTGTCGAAGAGCAGGCCCAGGCCGATGGTGGTGCCCACCTGACCGATAACCGTCAACTGGCTGACCGCCATCGTCATCATCGTGAACGCGAATACCAACCCCGCCGACGTGACTACCGACCCGGTGCCACCCATCGACCGAATGATGCCAGTATTCAAGCCCGCGTGGATCTCTTCCTTGAACCGGGACACCAAGAGCAGGTTGTAGTCGGCGCCGACCGCGAGCAGGATGATGACCGACATCGCGAGCACCATCCAGTGCAGTTCGATGCCTATCAGATGCTGCCAAATCAGCACCGAAAGCCCGAACGACGCGCCCAGCGAGAGCAAGACGGTACCCACGATGACCGCCGAAGCCACAACGCTTCGCGTAATGATCAGCATGATGATGAAAATCAAACACATGGAAGCGATTCCGGCGATCAGCAGGTCATAGTTGCTACCGTCCTGCATGTCCTTATAGGTTGCCGCGGTCCCGCCTAGGTAGATCTTCGAGCCCTCTAGGGGAGTGCCCTTGAGCGCTTCGTAAGCGGCCTTCTTGATCGCATCGATATGCGAAATGCCTTCTGGTGTCATCGGATCGCCGTCGTGGCTGATGATGAACCGCACGGCATGGCCGTCGGGGGAGAGGAAGTTCTTCATGCCCCGCTTGAATTCGGGATTGTCGAAGGTTTCCGGGGGCAGGTAAAAGGAGTCGTCGTTCTTGGATGCGTCGAATGCCTTGCCCATGGCGGTGGAATTCCGCTGCGCCGCCTGTTGCTGATCCAGCAACCCTTTCTGCGTCGCATACATCGTCAGCATCGTCGTTTTCATGTTCTTCATGTTCTGAATCATTTCGGGCATCAGCGCCGTCATCCGAGGCATCAGGGTGTCGAGATGTTCCATGATCGGTATCAGGCTCTGGATGTCGTCGGTCATGGTGTCAACGCCGTCGAGGGCGTCGAAGATCGATCGCAATGACCAGCACACGGGTATGTCGAAGCAATGCTTTTCCCAGTAGAAGTAGCTGCGGATGGGTCGGAAGAAATCATCGAAATCCGCCATATGGTCCCGCAATTCGGCGACATCGAGAGTCATGTCTTTCATTTTCGTGACCATGACGTGCATGTCGTCGGCCATCTGTTGGGTGATGCTTTGCATCTGGACCATGCTGTCGATGGTCGTCTGCATCTCGTCGGCCTGGCGGAGCATGTCGGCCATCTGATCTTCTTGATACTTCTGGTTCATCTGCTGAGTGACGCCTTGCATGCTGATCTGGAAGGGAATCGAGGTGTGCTCGATCGGCGTGCCCTCGGGCCGGGTAATGGCCTGCACGCGACTGATCCCGGGCACCCGGAAGATCGTCTTGGCGATTTTGTCGATCACCAGGAAGTCCGCGGAGTTGCGCAGATCATGGTCACTTTCGATCATCAGCAGCTCGGGATTCATCCGCGCCTTCGAGAAGTGCCGATCCGCGGCCGCGTAGCCCGCGTTCGCCGGTAGATCGGCGGGCAGGTAGTTGCGGTCGTTGTAGTTGGTCCGGTATCCGGGCAGGGTGAGCAGCCCGACGAGCGCCAGCCCGATCGTCATGATCAGGACCGGGCCTGGCCACCTGACCACGACAGCGCCTACCTTGCGCCAGCCCCGAATACGCTGCGCCCGTTTGGGTTCCAGTATCTGGCGGAACCGCGATGCCACCGAGATCACCGCGGGGCCGAGCGTCAACGCCGCTGCCACCACGACGACCATCCCGATGGCCAACGGGATACCTAGCGTCTGGAAATAGGGCAGGTTGGTGAAGTGCAGACAAAACGTTGCGCCGGCGATGGTCAATCCCGATCCGAGCACAACGTGTGCGGTGCCGCCAAACATGGTGTAATAGGCGTCTTCTCGGGACTGGCCGATCGACCGGGCTTCCTGATAGCGACCTATCAGGAAGATCGCGTAGTCGGTGGCGGCCGCGATCGCCAACGTGACCAACAGGTTGGTGGCGAATGTCGAGAGCCCAATGATGTTGTAGTAGCCCAGGAAGGCAACCACTCCCCGGGCGGCTGCAAGTTCGAAGACGACCATCGCCAAGGTGAGCAGCACCGTGACGATCGACCGGTAGACCAACAGCAGCATCGCGATAATCACCGCGAATGTCACGGTTTCGATCACTTGCAAGCTGCGGTCACCGGCGATGTTCTGGTCGGCTGACAATGCGGCTGGCCCGGTGACGTAGGCCTTTACCCCGGTGGGCGCGGGCACGCTCTTGACGATCTGCTGTACGGCCTCGACCGACTCGTTGGCGAGCGCTTCGCCCTGGTTACCGGCGAGATACACCTGGACGTAGGCAGCCTTGGCGTCGTTGCTCTGTGCACCGGCCCCGGTGAGCGGATCGCTCCAGAAATCTTGCACGTGTTCAACGTGTTTGGTGTCGGCGTCGAGCTTCTTGACGATCTGGTCGTAGTACGCGTGGGCCTCGTTGCCGAGCGCATTTTGGCCCTCCAGCACGATCATCACCGAGCTGTTGGACTTGTACTCATGAAATAGCTCACCGACGCGCTTCGTCGCGATCACTGATTGCGCATCGTCGGGGCTCATCGACACCGAGCGCATCTTCCCGACCTCGTCCAGCTGCGGGACGATGACGTTGAGCAGCGCGATAAGCGCGATCCAGCCGAGGATGATCGGTACGGCGAACGTCCGGATGAATCGTGGGAGCGCCGGCCGCGCTACGTGTTTGACGACGGGAACGGTGTCGGTCTGGGCGTCGTGCGTCATTGTGCTCACGCGGATTTCACCAAGCAGAAGGTCAGGGCATGCACGCCGTTGGAGATCTTCTCGTCCTTGATTTAGTCGTCGACGGTGATTCGGCAGCCGAGGTAATCACCGTCGCTTTGCGCCACGATGTTCGGGAAGACCGACGGGGCGGTCGTACTGAGGACCAACGTCCAGGGCAATGGCGCGCCGTCCACCCGCTGTGGCTCCGCGCTGAGATCCAAGTAGTTCACGTTGGCTTGGTTTGCCGAGCCGAATACTTCGTACTTGACGACCTTGGGCTTGAACGGCTTCGAATCGTCCACCCGTGCGCTCGTCAAAGTCGCGGCGTTCTCGGCACCGAAGAACGACTTGACCCGGGCGACCGTAAAGCCGCCGACAATTACGACCGCAACGATCAACAGCGGCAACCACGCGTTACGCACAAGCTTCGATATCTGCACCGGTGATTCCCCTACCGCCACAACAGATTTAGCCGATTGCCCTGCTTTTCAGACCCGCGGTCGTTCCTGGCGCCGGCGCCTGCCTCGCATCCCGGAAGCGTTTTCGAGCACCGCCGCCAGCGCATTGGTACATAATGTGCATATTTTGCAGATTATGCAACTTTATGTGTTGCCGGTCACGCCGTCACTTCGTGAAGATGCTGTTGACCAGCGCGGCAGCTCGCTCGACGTAAGGCATCGGCGTGTCGTCGGCATCCGCCGGCTCCGCGCTTGTCCAGCGCTCAATCCCGGAACGCACGGCGGTCAACGCCAACGCCGAGATCAACGCCGGTATCTCGTCGTCTGAGCGCATCGCTTGGCGTCGCGCGACAATGTCGGCCAGCTGGGTCTGGAATCGCTCCAAATCGGCGAGGAATGCGGCCAACACCGGGGGCGACGTTTTGGCCAGTTCGAGCATGCAGGCGGCCTGGTCACGTTCCGGCGGCATGTCACGAAGGTGGTGTGCCGCCAGGGTGATCAGCTCCGCCAGGACAACCGAGTACGGGGCGGGCCCCGCTGCGACGAATTCCTCGGCGAGCTCGGCGGGTATGTCCGAGGGGCCATAGGCGATCGCGGACTCTTTGTTGGCGAAGTAGTTGAAAAATGTGCGAGCCGAGACCCCAGCTTCCGAGCAGATTTCCTCGATGGTCACTTTGTCGAAGCCACGTTTTTGGGTCAGGCGGATCGCGGCGCCGCGGATGTCGGCGCTGGTCTGACGGCGGCGTCGCTCGCGTAGACCCATCTGATTCGCCATAACCCCATAGTTGCACGGAATGCACACTTTGCAGTCAAACGGCGAGAGCGGCTCGCATTTCTGTCACCGCCGTGATCCACGCGGGAACGAACTGCATAGATATAGTTGCGTATAACAATAGTATCTATGCATAATCGTAGGGTATGGCTGGTAGCTCGGTTGGACCGCCCGGGCATCGAGCTGCGGCAATTCGCCAACGGTTCATGGCCTGGATACCCGCGCCCGTTGTATGGCACCAGGCCGCCAATGTGACTGCAAACAAGCAAAATCGGAGGAAAGAAATGGATTCCGGGGCACGTTGGGTCATCTCTGGCCCTCGTCGGTAGAGTGCTCCGGCACAAGGGTGAGGCCCGGTTGGTTTGCACCGCGGTAGCCCGGCACTCCTACCGCCTCGGCTACCTGACTGCCATGGTCATCGACACCATTGGCAACGGTTTGTGGATTCCGTTCGCGCTGCTGTTCTTCACGCACGGACGCGGCATGAGGCTCGCCGATGCGGGCGCGGCGCTGACCATGGGCAGCCTGGTTTCGCTGCTGGTCGGCGGCTTTTTGACCGGGGCGGTCGTCGACCGCATCGGGCCGTTTCGCGCGGCGACGCTCAGCTCGCTGATCCGGGTGATTGCCTTCCCGTGTTACTTGGCCGACAACACGGTTGCCTCCCTAGCGATCATTGCGGTGGCGGTGAGCTTTGCCGGCCGGCTCTTCTGGGTGGCGCACCCGGGGATGGTACGTGCCTTGGCCCCGTCGGAGGAGGCTCGCGTAGGCCTGTTTTCGTTGATCAGCGCATTGCGCAGTATCGGTCTCGGGATCGGTGGGCTGATCGCCTCGCTTGGAGTTTGGGCGGAACGGGGCAATGGGCTTTTCTGGAGCTCCATCGTTGTGGCGAACGCGATCAGTTTCGCGCTTTGCGGGTTGCTGTTTTGGCGACTGCGCCGTTTCGATCACAAAACCGAGCACTGCGCCGGCAGCGGTGTGGGCCGCTACCGCGATGTGTTGGCGCAACGTCGGTTCTTGGTGTTCGTGGCGGCGATTTTCGTACTCGCGCTGGCTAACGTCGGGTTCGACTCGATACTGCCGGTGTATCTGCTCGCGCTGGGCTTCCCGGCCTGGGCTCCACCGATCGCCTACCTGCTGGCCAGCATCCTGATCGCGGCCTTCGCGCCGCTGGCGACCAAATGGGGCCGTCGTAGGTCTGGGCTGCGTCTGCTGGCTCTAGCAGCTGCTCTGCTCGGAATCGCATTCGCCGCGCTCATCGCGATGGTCGCAGTCGACGACGTGGGCAGGACGGCGCTGCTGGGGGTGGCCGTGACGTTCTTCGGCCTGGCCGCAGCTACCTGGGGAGCCACCGCGTTGAAAACCATGCTGAATTTCGTGCCGCGAGGCAGGGCGGGTCGTCATTCGGCGGTCTACTCGTTGTCGTGGGGTGTTGCCATTGCCGTCGGTCCTGGGCTGTTCTCCTCGTTGTTCACCCTCGGCCGCGTGCTCCCCTGGATCTTTCTCGGCGTGGTGCTCGTTTTCGCGGTCACGGCATTCCTGGCATCGTCGCGGGCTGCGCGGCACACGCTTGGTGCATCCGGGCAGTGATCCCCCAGGTCACGACAGAGTTGCTTCCCATTGCGCCACAGCGGCTTTCATGTCCGCATTGGATGCAGCTCGCCGGGCTTCCGCTAACACCTGCTTTGCCGGCTTCCCGAGCGCTTGCGCGGCGGCCACAACATCTCGCCACTCCGGATTGACATTGACGGTTTCACCGTCTAGCCGGGCGGTCTTGATCCGGATTGGTTGCCCGCCAACATGAACAAGGCTTTCGGACCTGGCTAGGCAGTGGTGCTTGGTCACCGTCGATTCCCGTAATCCGATCGTGCTGGTCTCGCGGAATATGATCGCGCGCAGATCCGCGGCACGTTCGCCGGGGGCGAGTACTGAAAGTGTGTGAGCGGGCCGGCCCTTCTTCATGATGATCGGGCTGAGCCAGGCGTCGTAGGCTCCGGCGGCGAGCAAGCGCTCGATGACGTAAGGCCACACCCGCGGGTCGAGGTCGTCCACGTTGGTTTCGAGCCGTACGGTGCGGGTCGGTTCGTCGACCGGCTCGCCGACAACAATGCGCAGGACGTTGGCAAGTTCGATCGGATTACGCTGGCCCGCACCGCATCCCACACGAAGCATGACGAGTGGTGGCATCTCGCCCCAATCCGTCACGAGCGTCGCGAGCACCGCAGCGCCCGTCGCCGTGGCGCATTCCGTCATGACTGGACCGGCGGCAACCGGGACACCCTTGAGCAGCTCCAGGACCGCGGGGGCCGGAATCGGCAATGGACCATGCGCCCCCTGGGCAGTTCCGCTGCCAAGGCTGACCGGCGAACAGTGCAGCGCCTCAAGGCCCAACCGATGAAACCCGGCCGCTGCGCCAACCACGCAAGCGAGGGTGTCGCGGGTTAACTGGTGAAAGTAGCTGCTTTCGAATGGAATTCGGCGCACACGCGATTCGGCGTCGGCCAGTCTGCGAAGGATGGTGGCGGCGGTCGTTCGAACGGGTTCTTCAACTCGGTCGAGCAGACCTTGAATCTGCACCTCGGGAAGGTGCGGGATGGTTGGGATCTCGTCGGCGACAACGTCGACCTTGGTGGCAGCGATGCCGCCCCGCTCGCATGTGATCGACGTGAGCGTGACGCCAAGGCCGAGTTGGCCGACCGTCGTCTGCACCAGATCCAACGGCACCCCCGCGTCGACGAGAGCACCGAGCAACATGTCTCCGCTCACCCCGGCTCGGGCGTCGATCCATCCGATCATGTTCGGTTGAGTGCCAAAAGGATTCGGTTCGCCGCACACGCGGCCCCGAACCCGTTGTCGATGTTCGTCACGGCGACGCCCTGCGCACAGCTGGTTAACATCGAGCGAAGCGCGGTTTCCCCACCGGCGGCCGCCCCGTAGCCGGTTGACGTAGGCACCGCGATAATCGGCTGGCCGGTGAGCCCGCCGACGACCGAAGCGAGCGCGGCATCCATCCCGGCAACCACGATCACGACATCGTACGTGGCGATTTCATCGACCCGCTCCAGCAGACGCCAGAGTCCGGCAACACCGACGTCGACGATGCGGGTGACCCGAAAACCAAGGAACTCGAGTGTCCGACAGGCCTCGGCCGCGACCGGGATGTCCGATGTGCCGGCGGTGACAACGGCGACCGTGCCGTCCCGTTCCGGTAGGCAACCATGCATGACCGCGGTTGCCGACTCCGCGTCGTATACGAGTGACTGCCCGGCGAGTTGCCGGACCGCGTGGTACTGAGCTGCGCTCATACGGGTGAACAGAACCGGGTTGTCGGGCCGTTCCATCAACTCGGCCACGATGACGCGTAGCTGGCTCGTCGTCTTATTGAGGCAGAACGTCGCCTCGGGCATCCCAACCCGCACAACACGGGCGTAGTCATAGCGAATGGTCACGCGAGCAACCTCAGGGCGCGACCGGGACGATACGGCTTGTCGTCCAGGACGACTTGGTCCAGCGATGGTTCCAGGTGGCGCATGGCCGCGGCCACCCGGTCGATGACCTCAGCGGTGACGAGTGCGTGGTCTTCGGCCTGGACCTCAATCAGCACCACCTCCTCACGCAGCCGGCACCGGACGACATCGATGCCCGTCAACCTGCGCACTAGGTCTTCGCCGATTTCGATCGAGCGAAGCCGCGATGGCGTCACCGCGGTGCCCGTGTACAGGCGGCTGGCCAGGCATGGCGATGCGGGCAGCTCCGCAAAATCCAGTCCCAACTCGCGGGCGATGGACCGGATGTCTTCCTTGCCGAGACCTGCTTCGACGTACGGGTGCCGGACCTCGTTTTCCTCGGCTGCGATCAAGCCGGGCCGGTACTCGCCGAGATCGTCGACGTTGGCGCCGCTCAACATGGTTGCATCGTCGCGGGTCGGGAGTTCGCGGATCGCGGCATACAGGTTGCTCTTGCAGAAATAGCAGCGGTTACGCGGGATGGCAAGATAGCGCTCATCGTCGAACTCCTTGGAACGGACCAACTGCAGCGCCCAGTTCTCCGTCTCGGCGCTCGCGATTACCCGCGCCGTGGCCGCCGCGGGAACGGCTGGCGTGACGGCGTGGGCCACGACTGTGCTGTGCGGCGCCGCTCGGTGAGCGACGGTAGCGAGCAGCATGCTGTCCACACCGCCGCTGCACGCCACGATGCGGGTGGGCATCGCTTCGAGGACTTCGTGCAGTCGAGTCAACGTCATTGACCGGAGCTTCCGAAATACATTGCTTTCCTCAACAGTTGCGAAATCGCCGCGGCTTGAGCGCTGACCGCTGGTACAGCTGCCCGTGAACGGCGAACTGGCTCGCGTTCAGCGTCGATGCCGCCGCGGCGGGAACTACAGGGGTGGTCGGGACGACGGCGGCCGCATCTGAAATGTGCTTTTCAAATGTCTGCGGGAATCCGAGCACGTTACTCGACATCGATAGTATGCAGGAACACTATTGCTATAAGCAACTATTGCTTATATTTTCATTCGCTCCCTGCCGGCGCAATGAAACGGACGCGCTTCACCGCGACCGCTTATTGCGCATCGTTGGCCTCCCGTCACGCTGGCTCGCTTCTCCCGACGGCCTTCCAGTTACTGACACCGGACAGGCCGCAAAGTGGGCGCGAAATGCTCGGCAACTCGTTCGACCCGGAACGCACTGCGGAGAAACATGCAATGGGATTGGCGGAAACCGCCGCGGCACCGACATCTAGCGCTACTCTGTCGGCTTGTCACTATCTGTGACAGTTGTCAAGACAGCTGTCACAGACAACCGGCGGCATGGACGGGGACGTCTTTGCACCTGAGATAGGGGTTCGCGATGTCGTACTTGGTGGTCGGGCCTGACTTGATTGCTGCGGCAGGGCGGGATTTGGCGGGCATTGGTTCTGCGGTGAGTGCGGCAAACGCGGCGGCGGTATCAGCGACGACGGTAATGGCACCGGCGGCCGCCGACGAGGTGTCGGCGGCAATTACCGCGTTGTTCTCCGAGCACGGCCAGCAGTATCAGGCGATTAGCGCGCAAGCGGCAAATTTTCATCGGCACTTCGTGCACGTCCTGAATGCCGGCGCGGGCTCCTATCTGGCCGCCGAGGCGGCTAATGCCGAATCGAATCTGCTCGGGGCGATCAATGCGCCGGCTGTGGCTTTGTTTGGTCGTCCGATTATCGGTGACGGCGCCAACGCCACCACGCCAGGTGGGGCCGGTGGGGATGGTGGCCTCCTGATTGGAAATGGCGGCAACGGTGCCGCCGGGGCGGCGGGTCAGGCTGGCGGGGCCGGCGGTTCTGCGGGGTTGTGGGGCCGCGGCGGCGTCGGCGGCAGCGGGGGGGTCGGTGGCGGCACGGGCGGGGCCGGCGGGGCTGGTGGGCTGTTGTTCGGCAAAGGTGGCAATGGCGGGGCCGGCGGGGCCGGGGTGACTGGCGCGGTGGGCGGGACTGGCGGGGTTGGTGGGGCCGGTGGCTGGGTTTGGGGCGGCGGCGGTGACGGCGGCGCCGGCGGCTTCGGAGGCGGCACGGGCGGGGCCGGTGGTCGTGCAGAGCTGCTGTTCGGAGTGGGTGGGGCTGGCGGTGCTGGCGGAGTCGGTCATGGGGGCAGCATCGGCGGGCCCGGCGGTGATGGCGGGACTGGCGGGGCTGGCGGATTGTTGGCCGGAGGTGGGGCTGGTGGCGTCGGCGGCGCTGGTGGGGCCGGCAGCGCTGGAGCGCTCGGCGCTGGTGGCGGAGCCGGTGGTACCGGCGGCAATGGCGGCGCCGGAGGAGCGGCCGCGCTGCTACTGGGTGCCGGCGGCCACGGCGGCTTCGGCGGGGCAGGCGGGATCGGTGGCGCCGGTGGCAACGGTGCCGATGGCGCCATCGCAGGTCTCGGTGGGGCCGGCGGCTCCGGTGGAGACGGTGGCATCGGCGGGAGCGGCGGCCACGGCGGCGCCGGCGGCGCCGGACAACTGCTGAGTTCTGGAGGTGCCGGCGGTGCCGGAGGTCAAGGTGGCAACGGCGGGACTGCCGGTGAAGGCGGGGCCGGGGCAGCCGGCACGGCCGCGAACCCAGATGGCGGGGCCGGCGGCAACGGCGGTAATCCCGGCGCGGGCGGCACCGGCGGTCTGGGTGGGTCGGGTTCACGTGCGGGGGCGACCGGCGCTGATGGCAGCGCTGCCACCACGGGCGGTAACGGTGGCAATGGTGGGGACGGGTTTAGTCCTACCGCCACCGGTGCGAATGGGGGTAACGGTGGGGCGGGTGGCAATGGCGGGCGTTACGGCGATGGCGGTGCCGGCGGGAGTGGTGGCGCTGGCGCCGCCGGTGCGACCGGCATTGATGGTGTCAGTCCGGGTGAGTCCGGGGGCGACGGTACCGCCGGCGGGGCGGGTGGGGCCGGTGGCAATGGTGGCCTGGGTGGCTCCGTCGCTGGCAATGGCGGTAATGCCGGGGCTGGTGGTGCTGGTGGGGCTGGTGGTCATGGTGGCGATGGCATGGCTGGGGCTGGTGGTGTTGGTGGGGTTAATGCTGGTGCTGGTGGGGCCGGTGGCAGTGGCGGCTCCGCTGGTGATGGTGGGGCTGGCGGTAAGGGCGGTGTTGGCGGTAGCGCCGCTCACGGTATTGCGGGTGCCAACGGTGACGGGGGTGCCGGTGGGGCTGGTGGTGACGCCGGCCTTGCCGGCGACGGTGGCGCCGGAGCGGCCGGCACGGCCGCGAATCCTGATGGTGGGGCCGGCGGGGACGGCGGTGACCCGGGCGCGCGCGGCGGTACCGGTGGCAGTGGCGGGGCGGCCGGTGGCAGCGGCGCAAGTGCCGGCAAGACCGGTGCTGACGGTGCCACCGTCACCACGGGCGGCAATGGTGGAAACGGTGGCGACGGGTTTAGTCCCACCGCCACGGGTGCGAATGGGGGTAACGGTGGGGCGGGTGGCAATGGCGGGCGTTACGGCGATGGCGGTGCCGGCGGGAGTGGCGGCGCTGGTGCCGCCGGTGTGACCGGCGCTGATGGTGTCAATCCGGGTGAGTCCGGGGGCGACGGCACTGCCGGTGGGGCCGGTGGTGCTGGTGGCAATGGCGGCCTGGGCGGGTCCATCGCTGGCAATGGCGGTAATGCCGGGGCTGGTGGTGCTGGTGGTGCTGGTGGCGATGGCGGTGATGGTGTAGCTGGGGCTGGTGGTGTTGGTGGGGTTAATGCCGGAGCTGGCGGGGCCGGTGGCAGTGGCGGCTCCGCCGGTGATGGCGGGGCTGGCGGTAAGGGCGGTGTTGGCGGTAGCGCCGCTCACGGTATTGCGGGTGCCAACGGTGACGGTGGAGCGGGCGGGGCCGGCGGTGACGCCGGCAGCGCCGGTGACGGTGGGGCGGGAGCGGCCGGGACGGCCGCTAACCCTGATGGTGGGGCCGGCGGCAACGGCGGTGACCCAGGTACCCGCGGTGTCGGTGGTGATGGCGGGGCGGCCGGTGGTAGCGGCGCCAGTGCTGGGCAGGCCGGGACTGACGGCGCGGCCGTCGCCACGGGCGGCAACGGTGGGAATGGTGGGGATGGGTTTAGTCCCACGACCGCCGGTGGGAATGGGGGCAACGGCGGGGCCGGTGGGAACGGCGGGAGTTACGGCAACGGCGGTGCCGGCGGAGCTGGCGGCACTGGCGCCGCTGGCGCTAGCGGCGCTGACGGTGTCAATCCGGGTGAGTCCGGGGGCGACGGTACCGCCGGCGGGGCCGGTGGCGCGGGTGGCAATGGCGGCAAGGGTGGTTCGGTCGCTGGCAATGGCGGCCGGGCCGGTGCTGGTGGCGCTGGAGCGGATGGTGGCGATGGCGGCGACGGTGTGGCTGGGGCTAAGGGTCTTGGTGGGGTTAATGCCGGTGCTGGTGGGGCCGGCGGTAATGGCGGCAATGCTGGCAACGCTGGTGCTGGCGGTAAAGGCGGTGTTGGGGGTAGCGCCGCCCATGGGATTGCGGGCGCCAACGGCAACGGGGGTGCGGGCGGGGATGGCGGTAACGCCGGCGCCCCCGGTAGCGGCGGTGCAGGGGCGGCGGGCACGGCTGCCAACCCCGATGGTGGGGCTGGCGGCAACGGCGGTAACCCGGGCACTCGCGGCATCTTCGGCAAAGGCGGGGCGGCCGGTGGCAGCGGCGCCAGTGCGGGCAAGACCGGTGCTAACGGTAGCTCTGTCGTCGCCGGCGGCAACGGCGGAAACGGTGGGGCCGGGTTTGACGCCACCACCGCCGGCGCGAACGGGGGCAACGGCGGGGCTGGCGGTAATGGCGGCGCCGTTGGCCACGGCGGTGCCGGCGGGGCTGGCGGCGACGGGGCCGCCGGTGCGACCGGCGCTGATGGTGTGAATCCGGGTGAGTCCGGGGGCGACGGTAAAGCCGGTGGCGCCGGTGGTGCGGGTGGCAATGGCGGCAAGAGCGGCTCGCTCGGTGGTAGGGGCGGCAACGCCGGAGCCGGTGGTGTTGGTGGCGCTGGTGGTGATGGGGGAGACGGCGCGACGGGGGCTGGTGGTGTTGGTGGGGTTAATGCCGGCACTGGTGGGGCCGGTGGTAACGGCGGCTCCGCCGGTAACGGTGGCGCTGGCGGTAAGGGCGGCATCGGCGGTAGCGGCATCCTCAGTGCCGGCGTCAACGGTAACGGCGGAGCAGGCGGGACCGGAGGTGATGCAGGCGCCGCCGGTGACGGCGGGGCTGGGGCGGCCGGTGACGCAGCCAACCCGGATGGTGGGGCCGGCGGCAATGGCGGTGACCCGGGAACTCACGGTATTGGTGGCAGTGGCGGGGCGGCGGGCGGCAGCGGCGCCAAAGCTGGCCAGACCGGTGCTGACGGCACCGCCGTCACCAGCGGCGGCAACGGTGGAAACGGTGGAGCAGGGTTTAGCGCTACCAGCACCGGCGCCAACGGGGGCAACGGGGGAGCGGGTGGAAATGGCGGCAATTACGGCAACGGCGGCATCGGCGGGGCCGGCGGCAATGGCGCCGCCGGGGCCGCCGGTACCCCCGGCACCCCCGGCAGCCACGACGTCAGTGCCACCGCTGGCGGCAACGGCAAGATGGGCGGTGCCGGCGGTGCTGGCGGCCAGGGTGGCCTAGGCGGCTCAGCCGCCGGCAACGGCGGCGGCGGGGGGGCCGGCGGCACCGGCGGCGCTGGGGGCGTCGGCGGGGCAGGCGGGGACGGCTTCGATGCGCAGACACCTGGCGAGAACGGCACTCCAGGCGCAAGGGGTGGTGACGGCGGGCAGGGCGGCGCCGGCGGTGCCGGCGGCGCCGGCGGCGTCGCTCTGGCGGCGTCGGGCACCAATGGCACCGCAGGCATCGGCGGTACGGGTGGAGTTGGTGGTGCCGGCGGTGATGGGGGTGTCGGTGGCAAGGGTCTCGGCACGGGGAATGGTGCTGACGGTGGCGTCGGCGGTAACGGCGGCCACGGTGGGGCCGGCTACGACGCGAACTCCGGCGCGATCCATGGAGTCGGCGGCGGCGATGGCGGCGCTGGCGGTGCCGGGGGCAATGGCGGCGCCGGCGGTTCGTCTAGCGGGACAGGCAAAGGTGGCAGCGGGGGGCTTGCCGGCAGCGGCGGGGCGGGCGGCACTGGCGGTAACGGCGCCGACGGCGTGACGGCGCCCACGGCCGGTGGCGTCGGCGGAAACGGAGGCGCCGGAGGGGTCGGCGGTAACGGCGGCGGCGGCGGTGACTCCGCCGGGGGCATCAACGGAAGCGGCGGTAACGGCGGCGCCGGTGGTGACGCCGGGACGCCCGGCAATGGCGGCGCCGGCGGCGAAGGGAATGCCAGCGCCCCTAACGGCGCGGCCGGCGGCCATGGTGGCAATCCTGGCGCGGTCGGCATCGGCGGCGCCGGCGGCGCCGTAGGCAGCGGGGGCAGCGGTGGTAGCGCCGGCACTGATGGCGCGGACGGCATCAGGGTGACCAGCGGTGGCAACGGAGGCAATGGCGGGGCTGGCTTCAGCGTGAGCGGCCCGAGTGACCCGCAGACGCCGGGCAACGGTGGTGCCGGCGGTGCGGGCGGGTCGGTCGGCAACGGCGGTAACGGCGGTAACGGCGGGGCCGGCGGTTTCGGCCTCAACGGCGGCAACGGCGGGAATGGTGGCGACGCCGGGGCATCCGGCGACGGTGGCTCCGGCGGCAATGGAGGCGCGGGTGGCGCTGGCCTGGGCGGTACCACCGGTAGCGACCGCAACGGGACGGCCGGCGGGGCCGGCGGGGCAGGCGGCCGCGGTGGTGACGGCGGGGCCGGCGGCACAACATCCGGCAACGGTGGCAACGGCGGATTTGCTGGCACTGGCGGCCAGGGTGGCCAGGGCGGCGCTGGCGCGGACGGTCAACAACCCGGTAGCAACGGTGGCAACGGCGGTACCGGCGGCAATGGCGGTGCCGGAGGTGCCGGCGGCGCGGGCGGCACGGCCGCTCACGGCACTGCTGGCATAGACCGCGACGGTGGGTCCGGTGGCGCGGGAGGGGCTGGCGGCACTGCCGGCAACGGCGGTGCCGGCGCAGCGGGTACCTTCTCCGACTTCAACGGCGGACGCGGCGGCAACGGCGGCATCGGCGGCAGCGGCGGCAACGGCGGAGCCGGCGGTGCGGCCGTCGGGTCGGGCAACGGCGGGCAAGGCGGAGCCGGCGGCGTCGCGGGCAGCGGCGGGTCCGGCGGGGCCGGCGGTGTCCCCCTTAGCGGCATCGCGAAGCCCCCCACTGCAGCCTTTGGCGGGGCCGGCGGCAACGGCGGTGCGGGCGGCAGCGGCGGCAGTGGCGGCGCCGGCGGCGCGGCCCTGGGGTCAGGAAACGGTGGCCAGGGCGGAGCCGGCGGCCTCGCCGGCGACGGCGGCACTGGCGGCGACGGTGCCACCGGTGCCCAAGGCTTCGCCACCCTAAGCGTCAATGTCGCAGGTGGCACCGGTGGCAGCGGAGGCAACGGCGGCGCCGGAGGGACTGCCGGTGCAGGTGGGGGCGGCGGGGAAGCCAGCGGTTCGGGCAACGGCGGCATCGGCGGGGCCTCCGGCGACGGAGGTAACGGCGGGGCCGCCGGCGCTGGCGGCAATGGAGGCGACGGAGGCAACTCCGGATCTGGCCTCGGGAGCCCTGGCGGCATCGCCGGTAACGGCGGAACCGGCGGTGCCGGCGGCGGCGCCGGCATCGGCGGCACGGGCGGCGCAGCCTTGGGCTCAGGCACCGGTGGCGGTGGTGGCGCCGCCGGCGACGGCGGGGCCGGCGGCCGCGGCGGCGACGGCGGGTCCAGCGGCGTAGGCACAATAACGCCCAATGGCGGGAGCGGCGGAACCGGGGGCAAGGGCGGAGCGGCCGGGAGCGGCGGAGCCGGCGGTTCGGCCTTGACTTCGGGCGGCGGCGGGGACGGCGGTGACGCCGGGGCGGCCGGCAACGGTGGCGCTGGCGGTAACGGCGGAAGCGCCGGCAGTGGTTTCATCGTTACAGTCGGCGGCAACGGCGGCAGCGGCGGCATCGGCGGCGACGGTGGGGTCGCCGGCGCCGGAGGTGTCGGGGGCGAGGCACTGGGCTCAGGCACCGGCGGCAACGGCGGTGACGCCGGGGTCGCCGGCAGCGGCGGGGCAGGCGGTAACGGCGGCAATGGCGGTGGTGGCGAAACCGCCCTTGCCCCCGGCAAGGGCGGCGCTGGCGGCGCCGGCGGCAAGGGAGCCAACGGCGCCACCGGGGCCAGCGGTGGCAACTCCGCCGCCGGCAGCGGCGGCGACGGCGGCGACGGCGGTGACGGCGGCAGCGGCGGCGACGGCGGCACCGGTGGCAACGGCGGCACGGGCCACCACCCCGACGTCGGCGGGGATGGCGGCACCGGCGGCGGCGGTGGCGCCGCGGGTAGCCTGGGCGCCGGCGGCAGTGCCGGCGCCGGTCCCGGCGGCTTGGGCGTGGGCGGCGTTTCTGGAATTGGCGGGAACACTGGCCAGACCGGCGCTGACGGCAAATCCGGGCGCACCGCCTAGGATCGGCCGTACTGCGTGCCTATCTGTCTAAAGAGGGCCTGCTCCTTGTGTTTTCGATAAAGAGCGAGCTCGTCTTGGTCCCCTTGTGTCGGCGGCGGCTGACCAGATGCCAGATGCATTGCCGTTAGAGCTGTGCGGGAGCTATTGGCGCGCTAGAGCGATGCGGACCGCGTCCTCGGGCGTGACCATGTGCCCTTCGGCATCTGCTGCCTCGGCGATAGCCAGCTGCACGCCTTTGACCCGACCGTTGAACGCGTTCTTTCCCGGCAAGTAGTCGGGTGAGACGCACGAGCCCGAGTCCACACCGACATCGCAGCCGTCGTCGGCGGAGAAGACGATGGCAAGCGTGGCTGCCACATGTCCTGCGCCGACCTGCTGCCCGTCGACATACAGGGTCACCTCGCCGCCCTTGCCCAAACCGCCACCAGCGTAAGCGAATTCCATGCGCACCTGATGCGCGCCGGCTGGCACTGGCCCGGTGGACTCAACGTAGAAGTGCTCGATCCCACCCAGGTTATAGCAGTACTTGAGCTTGCCGTTCTTGACGTACAGACTCCAGCCGCCGATGTTGGCGCCTTGTGCGACGATCACGCCCTCGGCGCCGGTGTCGGGCACCTCGATCTCAGCGGTCACGGAGTGCGACTTGTTCTTGATGTTGAGCACACAGTTCTCCGACAACCGCCCCATGCCACCGAACAGCACCTGGGTGTTGCCCTGGATCAGGACCGGCCTGCCCGCCAGGTCAGAGTTGATGCGGCTGGCGGTGTCGTCGTCCAGCGGCAGCACGTTGTAGCGCGTCGCCTCGATCAGCCAAAGCCGCTGCAGCTCATGAAGTTTCTCCGGCATCTCCTTGGACAGGTCCCTGGCCTGGCTCCAGTCCGTGGTGGTGTCGTAGAGCTCCCACACGTCGTCGTCGAACGCCGGCGGCTGCTCGCCCACAAGGATCCACGGCGTCTTGTGTTTGGTCACCGCGGTCCAGCCCTTGTGGTAGATGCCGCGGTTTCCGAACATCTCGAAATACTGCGTCTCATGCCGGTCCGGCGCCTGCCCGTCGCCGAACGAATACAGCATGCTGACCCCTTCGATGGGGTGCTGCTGCACACCGTTGACGAACAACGGTTCCGGCAGCCCCGCTGCTTCCAGGATCGTCGGCGCCACGTCGATGACGTGGTGGAACTGCCAGCGCATCTCACCCTTCGCCGCAATTCCGTTGGGCCAGTGCACAATCGTGCCGTTGCGCGTGCCACCCCAGTGCGATGCCACCTGCTTTGTCCACTGGTAGGGCGTGTCCATCGCATGCGCCCAGCCGACCGAGTAATGGTTGTAGGACTCCGGCCCGCCGAACTTGTCGAGGCGCTCCATCATGAACTCCGGTGTCTCGATCGTCGCCATGCCGTTGAAATTCAACATCTCGTTGAACGTGCCGTTGATCGTGCCCTCGGCGGAGGCGCCGTTGTCCCCGATGATGTAGAACACCAGCGTGTCGTCGAGCAGGCCCAGCCTGTCCACGGCGTCGATGAGCCTGCCCACGTGGTGGTCGGTGTATTCCAGGAATCCCGCGTAAACCTCCATCTGCCTGCGCAGCACCGGCTTGAGGTCCTCCGGCATGTCATCCCACGCCGGGATCTCGGCGTGACGCGCGGTCAGCTGGCAGTCCGCCGGGATCACCCCGAGTTTCTTTTGCCGGGCAAAGGTTTGCTCCCGCAGTGCATCCCAGCCCGCGTCGAACTTGCCCTGGTACTTGTCGGCCCACTCCTGCGGCACGTGGTGCGGTGCGTGGGTCGCACCAGGGGCGAAGTACACAAAGAACGGCGTGTCGGGGGCCAGTGCCTTCTGCTGCCCGATCCAGCCGATGGCCTTGTCCGTCATGTCCTCCATGAAGTGGTAGCCCTCTTCAGGGGTACGGTCCACCTCGACCGGCGCAGTGCCCTCATACAGGCTCGGATACCACTGGTTGGCCTCGCCGCCGATGAAGCCGTAGAAGTATTCGAAACCACCACCGCCGGCGGGCCACGCGTCGAACGGCCCAACCGGGCTGGTCTGCCAGACCGGGACCTCGTGGCACTTGCCGAACTGGGCAGTGTTGTACCCATTGAGCTTCAGCGTCCGCGCGATCGGCGACATCGTGTTGGGCAGCACCGAACTGTATCCCGGTGCCCCGGTGGCGATTTCGGTAATCCCGCCCATGCCGGCAGAGTGGTGGTTGCGTCCGGTCAGTAACGCTTGTCGCGTCGGCGAGCACAACGCGGTGGTGTGAAACCGGTTGTACCGCAACCCGCCGCCGGCGAGCCGTTCCGCGGCTGGCGTCTGACACGGGCCGCCGAACGCGCTCGCCGCACCGAACCCGACATCGTCAAGCAGGATCAGCAACACATTCGGGGCACCCGCGGGTGGGCGTAGCTGCTCGATCGGCGGGTACGCGCTGTCCGGATCCTTCGCGTCATACGTGATCAGTCCCGTGCGGGGAGCACTGGGAATTGGCAGATGTGTTCTTGACCGGTGCATTCTTCCTCCCTCGACGTGCGTGCCAATAGACGCTACAGCCGCAGCGTTTCCTTCCTCGGTTGTCCTCACCAAAGAGGCAGGGAGCTGACGGTCGCCGCAGTCCACGTTCCAAGCGACTATGTCGTCAACTGTTGGGCCGAGAATGCGACCGCAGTCGACGGCCCGAACCAGGTGGTGAGTGCGTCGGCGAGCCCAAGGTGATGTCCGTTCCCCACCCAGGCAACATATCCGTCGGGCCGGATCAACACGGCGGTGGGCGCCGCGACCACGCCAAGCACCGGAAGTTCCCAGTCGCCAACATATTTCGCGTCGACGAGTTGAACCCGATCCGCCCAACCAGTGATGTCGATGTCGACGCCCCCCGGCTCACCAAGGTTGAGCAGCACTGGCCTGGCATGGTGCAGCAGGGTAAATACCCGCAGCGGGCCGTTGGCGGTGACCAGGTCGAGATCGGGCATGCGGCGCCCGAGCAGCGGATGTCCCTCGCCCAAATCGTAATGGATGTCCAGACCGGACATCATCCCGGCGAATCGCTTGCGTGGCTCGTCCATGCTCAGCAGCTCAGACACGGTGTCGCGCAACGCGTCGATACGCGCACCTGAGCTAAGGAGTGCGGTTTGCGCCATCGTGGTGTGCAGCACGCGGGCGGCGACGGGATGGCGCTCGGCGTGGTAGGTATCCAGCAGGCTGTCCGACGATGTCCGATTGACTACCTGGGCCAGCTTCCAGCCCAGATTCACCGCATCCTGCACACCGGTGTTGAGGCCCTGCCCCCCGGTCGGGAAATGCACGTGCGCGGCATCGCCGGCCAGCAGTACCCGTCTGTCGCGATAGGCCGCGGCCTGCCGCGCCATATCGGTAAACCTGGAAATCCAAGTGGGACTGTGGATCCCGAAATCCGTCCGGTATACGGCGATGAGCGCCTCGCTCAGATCGGACAAGGTGGGTTCGCTGGGGGCTCCGAGGTGCTGCTCGGTAACCATGACCCCCACCCGCTCCCCGACCTCCAACCTGCTCAGGGCGTGGATACCGAGGGCGTCGCGGCGCAGTCCCCATTCCGGCGCTTCGCCCCTCTCACCGGCCAGCTCGACCTCGGCTATCAGGCAGCTCGTCGTCGGATCCCACCCCGGAAAGTCGATGCCGGCCGCTTTCCGGACCAGACTGCGTCCCCCGTCGCACCCGACGAGATACTCGGCCCGCAGCGACTCGCCGTCGGACAGCTCGACGTCGACGCCGGCGTCGTCTTGGGCGATACCCGTCACCTCACGTCCGCGATAGATCGGCACCGCCAGCTCGCCGACCCAGCCCGCAAGAATGCGTTCGATGTGGTTCTGCCGCAGCGCGAGCCCATAGGGATGCCGGGTGGGAAAGTCACTGATATCCAACCGAATCCACGCGAACCCCGCGACTTGCGCTACCTGCCCCTGGGACAGGAATCGATCGACAATTCCGCGCTGATCGAGAACCTCGATGGTGCGTGAATGCAGACCACCCGCGCGCATGCCAATGAGGTCCTGGCTGGCGCGCCGCTCGACAATGGCAACGTCGACCTTCGCCAACGCCAACTCGCCAGCCAGCATCAGCCCTGTCGGACCGCCGCCGACAATGACCACCGCATGCTCGGATGTCGGTTCGACATCCCCGCTTGACCCATCCGGTGTCGATGATCGACGCAATTCGTAGCCCCCCATCCAATGAGCTGTGGTTCCGCCAGCACGCCGAGGGCGTTGAAACAAACGATACGGTTCTACATTTTCAGTATGAGTGTTCCGGGGCCACTCAATCGCATGCCCAGTCCGTGGGAGCCCAACCTGGTTCAGTCGCGGCAATGGCTCACTCGGCGCGATTTCTATCAGCGCCTGGCCAACCGGTACGGCCCGGTGTTCCGGATGAGATTCCTTTACTGCGGCGATATCGCGGTGTTCACAACGAGCAGCGCTGCGAAACAGATCCTTACGCCACCAAGAGCCGTCCCACGTAGCGGCATGGAGGCAATGCGCGAGGGCATGGGACCGCACGCCGTGATGTTGCTGAATGAAGACGAGCACCGGCATATGCGCCAACCGCTAAGCGGTGGGAGGCGTTCATCGAGCGCCTCACCCTGGCAGAGATCTCCCGGTATTTTGCCGGCAAGGATGCGCTGATCGAGGCCGTCGCGCTGCGGGAATTGCGCAATTTCCTGACCGACCTGGACCGTCTCATCGAGCCGCTGGAAGATCCGGAGGAAATGATCGTGGAGGGCTTCGTGTTCACCCAGCACGCCGCCCGGTCGCACCGGTTGCTACAGCGGATGATCGAGAGTGAGCCCGAATTGGCGCTGCCGTGGTTCACGGTGCAAGGCGCCCCGATCATCACCGAGGCCACCGAATTCCTCGCCGCCCGTGTGGCCCTCGATGCGGACGAAAGCCGCAGCACCCCAGAACTTCTGGCTACCGCCGAGATCGTGGTACGGCTCATCGTGTCGTTCTCGCTCACCTCGAAGGTAATCATCGATCTCGACGACGACGAGAGTACGCGCACCTTTGCACGGCGCTACTTCGTCCCAATGTTGGTCGTCCCCGAGAGCGCGGACACGCCAATGAAGGCGCGACATCCATTGCCGACATGACCGGCATGACGACGCCGACCAACCTGCACGCGCCACTAGAGCTGCCGTGCGGGGTCGTGTTGCCGAATCGCGTGGCCAAGGTGGCGATGAGCGAACAACTTGCCGACCGCCACGGCCGCCCACTGCCGGAGCTCGTGTCGCTGTACCGGCGTTGGGCCGCAAGCGGTGCCGGCTTGCTCATCACGGGCAATGTTGCGGTCCAACCAACGCAATTGGTCGAGCCATACAACGTGGTCGTCACCGCCAATGACGACCCAACCTCGCTAGGGGAGTGGGTCGATGCCGCCAAATGCCATGGCGCCCAACTGTTCATGCAGCTGAATCACCCTGGACGGCAAGCGCTTCGCGCTGTCGCGGGGCGGTCACTTGCACCGTCGGCGGTGTCGCCGCGTAAGCGGATGCTCCGTTCGGCACTCCCGCGGCCCATCGAGATGACGGTCGCCGATATCGGCCGCACCATCAAGGCATTCGCGGCAAGCACAGCCGTCGCCGAGCCAGCGGGCTTCGACGGTGTCGAGGTTCATGCTGCCCAGGCTACCTGCTGAGCCAGTTCCTCTCGCCGCTGACGAATCATCGGCACGACAGTTGGGGCGGCTCAATCGAACGGCGATCCCGGATCCTGATTGAGGTCGTGCGGGCGATACGCGGACGGGTTGGCCGGCGGTTTGCTGTCGCAGTCAAACTCAACGCAAGTGACTTCGAAGACGGAGGCTTCAGCGTGGGCGACGCGGTGCGCGTCGCAACCGCATTGCAAGCCGAAGGCATTGACCTGCTTGAGGTTTCGGGCGGATCGGGCAGCTACTGGCTCCACCTGCTCGGGGGAGCCACGCCGACCGCCGGCTATTTCACTACAAGCGTCGAACATGTCCGGCACGCGGTCGACGTGCCGGTGATGCTCACCGGTGGCCTGCGTGATGGAACGGTCGTCCGAGAGTTGGTCGAGCGCGGCGCGGTCGACGTGATCGGGCTGGCACGTCCTTTCGCAGTCGATCCCCACGCAGCCAGACAGTTGCTGGCCGGCGGAACACTCGATGACATTGCGAAGCCACGGCGGTCGGCGGTGCGGGCTGTCGGTGCAGCTCTCAGCAGCCCGTGGCATCAGCAACAGCTCCGCCGACTCGGCAGGGGCCTTGAGCCCGATCCCGGCCGGGGGAGGGTGCGTACGGCGGCCCGGTTGGCGGAGATGCAATTGCGGTGGCGCACCGGCGGAAACCCCGCGCTTTGAGGGTTGGCCAGTCAATCGTCCTGGGCGCTAGTTGTTTTCGGTCGTATCCCGCCCGCCGCTCGCCACGGCGCCGCCCGGCCTTGACAGGCAAGTGACAACTTGCATAACGTGATGGAGCGTGGGTGACGTCTTCAAGGCCTTGGCCGATCCCACGCGCCGCACCGTCCTCGACGAACTGACCAATCGGAACGGGCAGACGCTCTTTGAGATCTGCGCACGACTGGCGACCAAGCATCGGCTTGGCTCATCGCGACAAGCGATCTCACAGCACCTCGACGTTCTCGAGGCTGCGGGTTTGATCGAGACCCGCCGCGAGGGTCGCTACAAGTTCCACTACATCAACACAACCCCGCTCGAGTCGATCGTCGAGCGATGGCTCAAGAAGGCCGTGAACAACGCCGGCGGCCGTCGTGGCACCGGCTCCCATACCGGCAGAAGGGTTCACTATGAGAATCAACCTCAGCAGCGTGCTCGTTGACGACCAGGACAAGGCACTGCGGTTCTATACCAACGTCCTCGGGTTCCAGAAGAAGACCGATGTTCCGATGGGTGAGCATCGATGGATCACCCTGGTGTCCCCAGAAGATCCGGACGGCACCGAACTCGTCCTCGAACCCGATAGCCACCCAGCGGTTAAGCCGTTCAAGGCGGCGCTGATCGCCGACGGCATCCCATTTACCTCATTCGCCGTCAACGACGTACGGGCGGAGTTCGAGCGACTGTGTGGACTCGGCGTGCAGTTCACTCAGGAGCCGATGGATATGGGGCCGGTGACCACGGCGGTTCTCGACGACACATGCGGCAATCTCATCCAGATCGCCCACCAGGCCGATTAGAAGCCACTCACAACCGCCGGGGTGCACACGAAGAAGGAGGCCGTGAACCTGGCGATGCGCGATTACGTGGAGCGCTTCCGCCGCATCGAGGTGCGAGCGCTGTCCCGCGAGCGGGCTAAAGGCTGGGACTACGACGGCTGGCTCGCCGCACGCGCCGACGAGAAGGCGGTCGGGACTTGATCCACTTCCTGGTGGAATCCTCCGCTGTCTGGCGGATCCAACGACAACCGGAACTCAACGAAGCCTGGAAATCGTCGCTTCTCAGCGGGTCCGTCGGATCATGCGAACCACAACGAGCCGAATTCCGTAAAGCGGCGCGTAATGCTGAGGGGTCCGATCAAATGAGCCGGATGTTTCGTGACGTGTACCCCGATGTGCCGGTCCCGAAAATCCGTGTGGCGGTGGATTGGCGGTGGATTGATTCGGCGCAGCACCGCCTCGCGAGCGCGGGTGCTGCGCGTGCCCTGTCGGTCGTCGACCTGCTTATCTGTGGGACCGCGGCGGCTAAGAGCCTAGTAATCCTCCACGACGACGCCGACTATGAACTCGCAGGGCGCCACCTTCCCCACATCCGGGTGCGGCGAATCGTCCGCGCCGACCGGTAAAGGGTTGTGTCCCAAACTCTTTGGATTCAGACCGCGCAGCACACCACTTGAGGTGTTCGGGTCGGTCAGCGCGCGGCGGCTAGGCGGCGAGACGGTGGGCGCAGCGCCCACGAGGTACAGGTGAGGGCGAGGAAAAAGAGCGGGGCCACCACCATACGCACATGATCGTCGACCGCCAGGTGAGACACGATCGCGCCGGTGTAGACGAAGGTGGCACCGGCATACGCCCACTCCTTGAGCCGTGGGAAGCCCGGGGCGAGCAGCGCTATCCCGCCTAGCGTGTACCACACGCCGAGCAGCACAGGGAAGTAGTCCGGGTAACCCAGGTGCTGCATCATGTCGCGGGCATACGGAATCCGCAGGATCCCCCAAGTGCCTCCCAACAGCATTTCGGCGGCCAGCAGAACGGTGGTGACCCAGTACCCGATGATCCGACGGCGGGACGCGGCGGCGGCTCTCGCGTCAATCAGAGTTGCCATGTTGATGTCCTTGTCACATTGGTGGGACTTGGATTCGTCATCTATATGACGGATGGCGACCGGAGGATGTGACCATGGACGACACCGAGTGGTTGGCGGAGCGATTCGAGGAGCGGCGAGCACACCTACGCGGAGTCGCCTACAAGATGCTGGGGTCGCTGTCGGAGGCCGACGACGCCGTGCAGGAGACCTGGCTGCGTTTGAGCCGCGACCGCGTCAGCGGGGTAGACAACTTGACCGGATGGCTGACGACGGTAGTCGGGCGGGTGTGCCTGGATCTGCTTCGCTCGCGGAAAGTGCGGCGCGAGGAGCCGCTGGACACGCGGCTGCCCGATCCAATAGTTGGCCGCGCCGATGGTTCCGATCCCGAGGACGAGGCGCTGCTGGCGGACTCAATCGGTCTGGCCCTGCTGGTGGTGTTGGATACCCTTTCTCCCGCCGAGCGGGTCGCGTTCGTGCTGCACGACATGTTCGCAGTCCCGTTCGAGGAGATCGCCCAAATCGTGGACCGCTCACCTAGCGCCGCACGTCAGCTCGCCAGCCGGGCCCGCCGCCGGGTACGCGGAGCCCCGGTGCCCGACGCGGATCTGAAACTTCAGCGCGAGGTCGTCGACGCATTCCTCGCGGCGGCACGCGAAGGCGATTTCGAAGCACTCGTCGCGACGCTTGATCCGGATGTCGTTGTGCGCGCCGACGGTGGTGCGCTGGCTCCGGGACTCCCAAGGGAGGTCCGTGGCGCACGCGCCGCCGCCCAGCAGGCGCTGCTCTTCTCCCACCGCGCCGGGTTCGCCCGCCCCGCGTTGGTCAACGGCGCCGCCGGTGTTGTCGCGGTATCGCGCGGGCGACCGCTGTCTGTCATGGGATTCACGATCGTCGGCGGCAAGATCGTCGAGATCGACATCCTTGCCTCCGCCGCCCGTCTTCGCCGACTCGACCTGGCGGCCCTCGAAGACTGACGAGCAACAAGTCGCCATAGCGTGCGTTCGCCCGCAAGGGCTAGCCACCTGATGGTGTCCTTGCGCGACATTTCCGAGGCCTACCAGCCGGTCTTGCCGATGGTGCGGCTGATGATGAGTCCGCGAATCCGAGCTATCAGATTCACTTCAATTCGAACACCGCATCGTCCGAAACCTCCCAACCTCCACGTTGAGGCGCCTCGGTGCCGATTTCAACCCGTGTAACGTATCGGGCAGCTCGGTCATCGTGATACTTCGAAATTCCTTTGCTCGGCTCGGTGGGCGCTTAGCAGGAATCCGGGAAGCTTCATGTGCCCTTCGTCATCGCGTTCGACATTTGCGAACGGCATTGGGCCCTCGCTCATCTGAATCTCGTTGGCGTAGAGCGTGGCCGGCCGAATGTCATCGACGGCCCAGAACTGTGAGACGGTTTCGCGCAGTTCGGATTCGGTGAAGCCGTTGGGCCCTTGTGACTCTGCTGCGAATGCATGGGTGGCAAAGGCGAGAATGAACAGCCGTGCGCCGGGCGCGGCTGCGCGATGAATTGACTTCAGATAGTCGTGGCGCCGCTCTACGGGCAAGGAGTGGAATAGGCCACTGTCGAAGATGGTGGAGAAGCGACAGTCGTAACCGCTGAAGGACGTTACATCGGCGACCGCGAAACTGGCGGTTTTCAGTTCCTGTTTGGCGGCGGCAGCGGTAGCTGCGCTGATCGCAGCCGGGCTGGCGTCCAGACCGACGACCGCGTATCCGCGGGTCGCCAAGGCCAGCGACAGGGCTGCATGGCCACAGCCAGCGTCCAGGACGTCGCTACGCACCTTGCCTTGATCTATGAGGGCGGCCAGCTCGGGCTGGGGCGCACCGATGCTCCATGGCGGCGGCGCGTCCTGTCGATAGACCGCGTCCCAATCCATCCGATCCGGCCGTGTCACTTGTCGCACTCCTTGTCGTCACCGTTGAGATCGTCAGTGATCACCCTGCTGCGGATGATCACACATCTGCACGACGCCGACGTTGACCATGGCTGCGATCACTGATAGATCCACAGTCGCGCTGCGTGGTTGGGCTCGCAACTTCGATCCTCGCTCCTGAGTCGCTGCGGCTAGCGAGGTCCGTTTGTGTGGAGGTACACCGCGGGCCCGTCGGGTAGTCGGCCGGTGGCGGCGAGATCGAGGAGTGCTGCCATCGCTTTGGCGGTGTAGACAGGATCGAGGTCGAGGTGCTCGGTTTCGCGTGCGCGTTGCAAGGCGCTTGTGCCCTGGCGCGTCGGGTGGCCATAGCCCGTGCCGAGCCAGTCGCGCAGAAGAATCAGGCGGTCTGCCGGCAGCTGGGTCGGCGGCAAATGTGCGCCGCGGCTTTGGAGTAGGCGTGCTGCCCGGCGTGCCAGGGATGTGATCGATCGGTGATCCAGGCGCAGCGTGTCGTTGACGACGATGCCTATCACCTGGGTGTCGGTGAGACCGGCAAGCGCGAGGCCGAGGTGCAGGCCGGCGATCGTGCCGCCCGATCCGACCGCTGCGACGATGGATGATGGTCTCGGCATGACGCCGGCCTGTATCTGTGCGGCCAGTTCGAGCGCTGCCTCGACGTACCCGAGCGCTCCTAGTGGTGAAGACCCGCCAGCCGGCAGCAGGTAGGGCCGTCGGTAGCGCAGGTATAGGTAAGGTGCGGCCGCGATCGTGCGCGATTTGTTGCGAGTGCGATAAATGTCGGCGCCGGCTGCACGGAGGCGTCCGAGCTGGGCTGTCACGTGCTCGTCTACCGGCTGGTCGATGAGTGCGAGGGCGGTGTGGATGCCGAATTGGCGGGCGTACAGAGTCACCGCGAGGCCCCAGTTGGTGCCGAGTCCGCCGAAGGTCAGGATTGTGCTTCGGCGTTGCCCTTTGATCTCGGGCAGGAGCCATTCCAGCTTTCGGACTTTGTTGCCGCCCCAGCCGCCGTTGCCGTAGGCGCCGTCGTCTTTGATCCAGAAAGACGGCCGGGCGGTCATCAGGCGGGAGAGTGGACGCACCGGCGTCGGCGCGTTGCCGAGGGTGAAGTGTCCGAGTGTGTCGCACAACTCGGGGAAGCGCTGGTGCAGATAGGCGGTCATGTGGGTGCCGGGCCCAGAACGCGTGCGACGTACTTGTTGGTGAACAGTCCAGTCGGGTCGAGGCGGGATCGGTCTGCGGCGAAGGCGGCGAGACTTAGGGAGGCGTCGCCCGATGCGACGAATCGCACCTCGAGAGGGGTTGGTGCCTCCGAACCCGCGGCGACGTCGCGGACGAGGCGTACGGCGGTGCGTGCGTTTTCGCTGGGGATGGCGTACTCCATCTCGGCTCTCTTCGGTGCGAACTCCTCGCGAACCAATGCGAACCATACCGGCGAACCATTGAGCACAGACTGCTCGAGGTGATCGTCGTGCCTGACGTGCCCGCGCGTGTGGAATGCAGCCGGGCGGTTCGTCAATGTCCGTTGCCAATCCAATTGAGGCAGTTTCGCCGCCCTGACTTACAGTCAGTTCGTCAATCTGTCTGAGGCAAGCCCATCGGTTTGCTGTAGCCAGGGCGCGTCACGAGCGGCGGCGTGATGCAAGATGATGTCGGGTGAGGGCATCTGCTGTGGATGCTTCGCCCACGCCGGGTTTCGATGGACCACAGCACCACACCGACGATGCACCGATGGCGATCAATGCGAAAGCCGACAGGCTCGAACCATCGGGCTCCCACGAGGAGAACCCCGCTGCCTGCGATCGCCACTGCTGCAAGCGCTGGCATGAACAGACAGCGGGCTTAAGCGCAATACCGTTCAGTTAAGGCGGAGAGTCGTGACGTCTGGTGGGCGTTGGGGTTGGGGCCAGTGAGCGTGAGTTGCGCGTTTGACGTGCCATTTGGACATTTTGCGTTTGATCACCCGTGGTGCGGATCGTCGGCGCCTGGCGGGGTTGAGTCGGTCGAGCAGGCGGCGCAGGAAGGCCCACCAGTGCTGATCGGCGGCTTGGGGGTCCTCAGGGGGGAAATGCGCCCTGTTGGGCGACGGATTGGCGGGTGATGCGCAGCGCGGCGGTGAAACTGACCCGGTCGGGGTCCTCGCCGGCGTGTTCGGCGGCCTGGGCCATCAGGGTACGAATGGCGTAGTGACAGCACAGATGTCCCCAAATCTCTTGTAGGACAAGATCAGGGGACTTCGAGCGCAGTACCACCTGGGGTCCGCGTTGATGGGTTTTGAGTTCGTCGAAGGTGTTTTCGATTTCCCAGCGCTGGGCGTAGGCGGCGGCCAACTCGACGGCGGGGGCCTGTTCGGGATCGGTCAGCGTGGTGAATAGCCGGTAGCTGGTGGAGTTTTCGCGTCCGTCGTCGATGGTGTAGTCGATGACTCGTGCCAGCATCGGCTCGCTGCGACGGTCAGCGCTGGACTGCAGATGCGCTAGCCACGAGCCGTCAGCAAGATCCTGCACATGCACCGGTTGTGGCGCGTAGGCGTCGGTGCGTACTCGCCACAACAGGTCGGCTCCGGTCGCAAGGGCTTTGCGCCACAAGGCATACGAGAAGAACCCGCGATCAGCCAGCAGCAGCATGTCCGGCGTGAGAGCATCCAGCAGCTTTTCGGCGAGTTTGGCCTCCGAGTCACGGTAACCACCGATCGTTGCGGCGAAGACCGCATGCGTGGCACACTCGGCCAGCCCCAGGATCCGGGCCTGCGGAAATGCGGCCTTCTCACCCCTGCCGCCGGCCCCCGGACGACTGAAGTACTCGTCGTTGGCTGGGGTGTCGGCCACATCCAGACAGCTGCCGTCGATGGCCACCAGCCGCCGCTCGGCCAGCCAAGCCCCTGGGGTTTGCGGTCCGGCTAACGGGCGGGCTACCCGGGAAAACAAGCTGGCCAACGGGGCCGATCCCAGCCGCTCACGAGCCTGAAAGATCGCCGACTTACCCGGCAGTCGATACTCTTCACGCCACCCCGACGCCCACGCCAAACCATCAGTGAGCTGGGCCAACACATCCTCATACGAGCCCTCTGAATACAGGCCCATCGCGATCGCGAAATACGCCATCACCCGCGCCGGCAACGACCGATGCCGCTGCTGAGTGCGACCGGCCTGCTCGATCACCTCATCCACCACCGTTGCGGGAAACACCCGCGTCAGCACCCCCACCGACACCAAATCTGACAACCGGCGATCCGACTCAGGCTTCCGCCAACCCGCACGAGGCATAGGTCATAAACTACACCCATGTAACCTTAACTGAACGGTATTGGGCTTAAGCGGGCATTTGTGTCCGGCTCGTCTGAGTGATAGCCGCTCGCCGGTTCGTGTCCAGCTCGGAGACGGGAAGCTAATCATTCGGCCGCCCGACCCGTGAGCGAGGATTGTCCCCAGAACCTGTGCCAGATTAATGGTAGCTTACTGGTATGCGTACTACCATCGATAAGGCTGGACGCTTGGTGATCCCAAAGTCCCTACGCGAGCAGTCGGGGATTACCTCGGGTGAGGTGGAGATATCCCTCGATGGGGCTGCTATCCGCATCGAAGGCGTGGCAGCCGAGGAGCTCGTCGAAGAGGACGGGCTTCTCCTGCTGCCCGGTCGCGGTCCCGAGCTTGACGCCGACGCGGTCAGGGAGTTGCGGCTTGCCGACCAGCGCTGAGCACGTCCTGGTCGATACCAGCGCGGCACTCGCACTGGCGCAGCGAGAGAACCCATTTCACCTCGCCGCCAGAGCGAGGCTCCTCGAATGCCGCCGCGGGATGTCGGGGCATGCCGCGGTGGAGCTGCTCTCGGTACTGACGCGACTGCCGCCGCCACACCGCCTAAGTCCAGTTGCGGCCCTGCGCCTCGAGGAGACAAATTTTCCGGAGTCTCGCTTCCTGTCCGCAACGGATACCAAGGGTCTATTGCGGGAGTTGGCCGGAGCGGGCTTGACCGGCGGCGCGCTCTACGACGGTCTCGTCGGTGCGGCTGCTCGCAAACACAATCTGCCGCTTATCACGTGCGACCGGCGAGCCGAGCCCACATACCGCGTACTCGGCGTCAAGTACGAGCTGCTATCGCAGAGTTCGCGATGAAGCCCTCGCGCTGCACTCGCCACGAATCGACCCTGGATGCCTCGGCTTGAAGGCCCCGGGCCGCCATGTCGGGATTAGCGCGGCGACGGCGATTCGCCCTGTCGACGACGTAGAGGACTTTGCGGGACGTGGGGATGGATGATGCTCGATGTGCCCTCCACGGAACCAAATTCGACCCGCTCGTCGGCTTAGACTTCAGCAATGTTCTCGGAGACGCGCTATGCGATGAATGGGGATTTGCGTGTCGCGTATCGCGCTTCGGGTGAGGGCGAGCGCGACATCGTGGTGGTCCCGAACTGGTTCAACTGTTGCGAAGTTCTGCCCGAGCTACCGGCGATTCAGGCTTGGGTTGAGGCGATGACATCGCTGGGTCGGTTGATCATTTTCGACCAGCCGGGCACGGGCGCATCCGATCCGGTCTCGACGGGTGCGTTACCGACGTTGGAGCAATGGTCCGACAGCATCACCGCGGTGTTAGACGATCTTGGGAGTTGCGAAGCGGCTCTCGTCGCGTCGAGCGCTGCGTTCGCGCCCGCGGCGCTGTTCGCGGCCAGCCATCCGTCTCGCACCACGGCGCTCGTCGGGCTTGAGGTCTATGCGGATCCGACGGCTGAGCGCACCGATGAGCTCACTCCGGAGAAGTTCTTCGATGCCATGGTCGCCGTGTGGGGAACGGGGGAGTTCCAACATGTGCTCAATCCCGATATGCCGTGGAATGAGGAAATCCGGGCAACGTGGGCGCGATACGAACGTTTGTCGGCCAGCCCACGGACCGTTGCTCTCATGATGCCGGTGGTGTCCGAATTGGAGATACGGGCGCTGCTTCCGACCGTCCACGTGCCCACCCTCGTTGTCCAGTACACCAACGACTCATTCGTCCCACCCGCTTATGGCAAGTACGTCGCCGATCACATCCCGGGTGCGAAGTACGTTGAGCTGCCGGGGCGCAACCTCTACCACACCGTTGAGCCGTGGCGTGCGTCGTTTCGGGAGATCGCGGAGTTCCTCACTGGCGAGCAGGCTGACGTGGCCGATGATCGGGTGCTGGCGACGGTGTTGTTCACCGATATCGTGGATTCGACGCGCCGGGCTGCAGAGATGGGCGATCGTGACTGGCATGCGCTGCTCGATGCTCATGACGCCGTCGTGCGGTCGCAGCTGGCTCGGTTTCGGGGCCGCGAGGTGAACACTTCAGGAGACGGTTTCCTTGCGATGTTCGACGGCCCGCAGCGAGCGGTCCGCTGCGCCATGGCGATCCGTGATGCGGTGCAGGCGTTGGGAATAGAGGTGCGAGCTGGGTTGCACACCGGTGAGTGCGAGGTCCGCGGCGACGACATCGGCGGGATCGGCGTGCACATCGGCGCGCGGGTGAGCGCGCTGGCCGTGCCGAACGAGGTGCTGGTGTCCAGCACGCTGCGCGACCTCGTGATCGGGTCAGGGCTCGACTTCGAGGAGCGCGGCGCTTACCAACTCAAAGGCGTGCCCGGCGAGTGGCGGCTTTTCGCCGCCGCTTCTTCGTAAGCTTGAGCGTCGAAAATTGGTGTGCTGCAATGTGACTCGCTATCTTGACTGGTAGCGGTGCATGTTCAAGAGGTGCGACTTGGCTGGATACTGGCCAGGCGATTTCCGGAGCGGCTGCCTGTGGGTATTGCAGAATTCAAGCAGGCGACGAAACAGGGAACGTCACCGTTTCCGCTGGACGCGCAGGGAAGGAGGCGCGCTTGTCCGTTCTCACTGAACCTGGGGCAAGATTCTCATCGAATCTGGGGCACGCGTGCCGGACTCGGTGGGGGCACGGCGACATCCGCGACCCAGCCAGTATCAATCTTCACGGTACCTTAGGACGGTCTAATCGGCGGTCCCAGAAGGCACCACCCACTGGCAAGGTTGGCCGGTCACTGCAGAAATCAGGTCGAAATCTGTGTCGTAGTGCAAGACGGTCAGCCCATGTTCTTCGCCCGCGGCGGCGATGAGTAGGTCAGGGATCTTGCGGCCGCGCTGGCTTCGCTGAGCGAGGAGCCGTTGCACCTGAAGCGCACGACGATAGTGCGATTCGGTCGATTCGATAGGCTTGAATACATCCAACGCCGCTATTAAGCGGTCCCACCCGGCCTCATTCCGTGCCGAATAGCCGACCTCGAGATCGGTGATACGGGCACGCGCGAGTTCGCCCGAAGCCGCGAGGGGTTCCACCGCATGCCGCACGTTGGCCTGGCCAAGTCGCTTGATCACACTGGTGTCGATGAGAAACGTCAGCGCCATGCCTCAGCGCGATCGTCAGATGGTGCGGCGGCCAGTGCGTCCAGTGCGGCGGCCACATGCTGTAGTCGGTTCGACGTTGCGTTGCGCAGAGCCGCATTCACCGTCTCTTTGATCGTGGAAGTCCCCAGTTCTGCGCGAGCCATCTCCAATGCCTGCTCGTCAAGGTCGATCAGATGCTTCCCCATAAACCCAATATATACACGAAATCTCGCGATATATACGCATGATACGGTCTGGTCGAAGGTGACACGCCCAGGTTCGATGACGAGTGCCCAAGGTTCAGTGAGAACGGCCAGCGCTCTCGCGATCACCGAGTCCGCCGAATCGTGAGCATTCCACTTCGGGCAGGCGCTCGATCGGCTCGCTGTTGGGGTTGAATAGCCCCGGCGCCACAAACCACTTCGTCACAGTGACGTATTGGCAGCGGCGCGAGGGAGAGGGAGGGATCGCCGCCTTTAACTGGTAATGGTGCGTGTTCAACAGGCGCGAGTTAGTCGCTTGGAGTCAGTGGCTTTGGCTTGGTCGGCGCGGCATAACGCCTGAACGATCGCTTGCGTCTAGAACTTGATTGGCAGCGTCTTTGGACATGTGGGGCATGCGTCAACCATGCCGGCGGGCGCACGAAGCCTGGCCGACCATCAGCTCAGCGCGTCGCATCAATAGCCTCTGCGCCGCAAGGCAATTCGTCACAGTGACGTATTCCAGGTGGCATGGGGGGTCGGTGGTCGATGGCCCCACTACAGGGCCGGCCGACTGGGACATCCGCAAGGTTCCGCCTAACACCCGAATCATTCATTAGGTGATTGAAACCCTGCTGAATCTGTTCCGCGCAAGGTCAGCAGGGCCCTTACTGGCACCGGTCGGATGAGAAAGTCATCCGACGGCCAAGGCGTGCAAGTTTTTTCACTTAATGCAACTCGCTACCCTTAGCTGGTAATGGTGCGTGCTGCAGAGGTGCGAGTTGCCCGAGCTGGTCTGTCGTAGCGACCGCCCCACGTCAGCCCGCTCGGGTTATACCGGGTTATACTACCTGTATGAAAACAGCTATCTCTCTCCCTGATGAGACGTTCGATCGTGCCTCCCAGCGTGCGAGTGACCTTGGCATGAGTCGATCCGAGTTCTTCACCCGAGCTGTGCAGCGCTACCTGGACGAGTTGGATGCCCAATCGCTGACTGGACAGATCGACAGTGCTCTAGGGCGCTTCCATGGCACCGACGAGGCGGAGACCGCCGCCGTTGCCATCGGGCGTCGCGTGTTGGACGCCGTGCACGATGAGTGGTGATGAACCGCGCTGATATCTACTGGGCTGACCTTGGACCGCCGTCCGGAAGCCGCCCCGCCAAGCGCCGCCCGGTGCTGGTAGTCCAATCCGATCCGTACAACGCCAGTCGCCTTGCGACTGTGCTCGCCGCGGTAATCACCTCAAACACCACGCTGGCGACGATGCCTGGCAACGTGTTCTTGCCCGCAACCGCAACAGGGCTCCCACGCGATTCGGTTGTCAACGTCACGGCGCTTGTCACGCTGAACAAGACTGACCTCACCGATCGAGTTGGGGATGTACCGCCCAGCCTGATGCACGAGGTCGACCGCGGACTTCGTCGTGTGCTGGACCTCTGACCGCCCGCGTGATGCGACGAAGGCCGACAGGTCTCTCGACGGTTCAGATGACCCGTAGCGCTCGAGGGTTCGACTCGCAAATCTGTTGCAGCACAGTGCAACTCGCGCTAGTTAACTGGTAACGGTGCGTGTTCAGGAGGTGTGGCGGGCCAACTCACGCAGAACACACTGGACGTGGGGTTGACGAATCCACACCAGCAAGTGAGGTCGCAGGCCGGGACGGCGCGGGAACCGAGATAAGCATTGTGACGTGCTCATATCAGCCAATCGTCAAGAGGTGCGAGCACTTTCATCTAATACAACTCGCAGTATGCAACTCGCAGTGGTTGTTTGCCGATAAGCGACATTATGTCAAGTTAAGTATGCCATGTTCATCAGATGAATCGCGGACGTTTCAAGTTACGCTCGCGTCGCGCACCGGATCAATTTGACCAAAGCGCCTTGACGCCAACGGTTTATAGCGACCTCGCCGGGTTGGCGGGCGACAGCTCCGAGAACCACAGCGCCGTCGGTAATGCGCTCCTCGGGAGGCCTACCCGCCCACGACCCTGGCCCCCGTTGAGTCCAGGACACGACCGGGTTGAATCCTGGACTCACTTCAAGCTCGACCGAATTGTCTTGGAAGCGCAAGACACCGGTGCGCCGCGGCACATCGACTTGCTCGGTTCCGCCGTCGGTGGGCGAACGCGACACCACCTCGAACTGTCCGATTGTCTCGGCAATGCTGTCCGGGAAACGATCGGCCATCACCCGAATCTAGGCGAAATCTAGGCAAGGGTGGCCGCAGAATGAGGAGACACGACGTAGCAGCGATGAGCGTAGCCGAGCCCGGTTATTCGCTGAGCCGACTTCGACGATCTTGTTCAAAACACGGTCAGTTTCGGGCCAGACGATGTACGCCCCACTGGTGATCGTGCCCGACGCCGGTGTTACCAACGGACCGTTGGCTCAGTTCGACATCAATATCCGAAGTGTGAAGGCGTTTAAACATCTTCAGCCGCAGGTGTACGCCCCCGGCATCGTTCCGCTGTCAGACCTCCAACTGCTGGAGACGGCCAATTCCACCGACACGACGCGCGTCCTCGTGCGGTTACTCGGCGCCCCGGGTGTGGCCAACCATCCCCTGAATGGCGAGCTTGCCAGTCTCTCGGTGGAAGCCTCGCCGCCGATCCGCCGCTTCTACTCCTGACAGGGCGATTCGCTGAGGGCGCGGTCGCGGTTGCCCCGCCTAGGTGCATCATCTTCGACTAGGCTGTGTAGCGGTGTCTCCTGCCGGCGCGAACAGTCGGCGACATTCGCCCTGAGTTCGCGGCGCCGTGCCAGCAGGTTCGGTCCTATCGCGGGCAGCGGAACCATTGCGGCGGTTGGTGGCCCCTGGCGACGTCAAACCGTCACGTGAAGTTTGAATCATGGTGTGAGCGTGACCTTCTGATCGCGTTGGACTCCGACCCCGATGTCGCCGCGGTTGTCGCGCAGCCGGTCGTTCTGTCGTTCGAGGCCTCGGATGGTGGCCGGCGTGAGCATGTGTCGATATTTTTCGTCCGAACGACTTCTGGCGCCGCGGTCGTCAGTGGCGTTTGGCACCCCCCGCTTCTAAATGCCCGCCTGGCCGTAAACGTTTTTGTGGATCGTTTCGCAGATGTCCTCGATGGGGATGTCGTTCGCGTCATGCCCGAAGGGGCTTTCGATCTCGACGCCGATTTCCTCGATGCCGAAGAACGTGTAAGCGATGATCAGGATGTCGACAATGGTCGTCCAGCCGAAGGTCTCGACCATGGCGAAGGGGAGGGTGAAGCAATAGAGTACAAGCGACCGGCGCAGGTGAACGGCGTAGGCGAAGGGCATCGGCGTCTTGCGAATTCGTTCGCAGCCGCCGAGGTAGTCGATCAGGAGCCGGATGTTCTCGTCCATCGACGTGAGCATGATGTCAGAGATCAGGCCGCGCTCGCGCGCCTCCCGGAGGCAATCGGACATGTTGCCGGCCACAGCGAGAGCGGAATGCTGGGCGTCGATCGCCTCCTGCGCCTCGGCGGGCGGGAGTTCGGTGATTTGCGGCCCGAGGCCTTCGGTACCGCGCAGGCTGTGCATGGCCGCCCAGGGAAAGGCGGCTGTCCATCGGGTGAGTCGGGCGACCAGCGCCGGATCCCCCTTCATGTATACGGTGGCGCTCCGGACGAGGTTCCGTGTTTCATTCACGATCCCTCCCCATAGTTTGCGTCCCTCCCAGAAACGGTCATAGCTGGAGCTGGTGCGGAAAACCAGGAGGAGACCGAGGGCGAGGCCCATCAGTGTGTGCAGCTGGAACGGCATGCCGACCGGAGCGACATATTTGTGAAAGGCGACAACCGCCGCCGACCAAGCGACGCATAGGGAGACTCGACCGATGATCTCCCGGACCAGCGAGCCGCGGATGTCAAAGAAGTGGTCCAGCCATTTGTGCGAATCGTATTGGATCATAGTTAATTTCGCGTAGTTGGGATAGGCGGGCTCAGCAGGCGCCGACGCCGGGTTCTTCGTGAGGGCTTCCATGGCGACGGGCTATGGAGCGCTCCAACTGCGGATCATTCCCCTGCCGCACCGCCGCCGGATCGTCCCAGATTTCGATGTCTGGCGCAACATCTGTTATCCACGTCGAAGGCGCCGCAACTGGTGGCCAGTGGAAAGTCCCCACTGGTGGCCAGGTGGAAGTCACCACTTTCGCATGGCCTAGCCCAGACCGCGGCCGAGGCCAGCGAACCCCTTCGGCGCGCTATAGCGGATAGCAGTGCCTTGGAAGCCGTATTGGTCACGAGCACTCAGCGGATAACCTGGGATGCGGACACACTTAATCCCCTCCCCGATCCTCCTGGTGGCGTCCGGAATCCGGTGTAAATCGGGGGTGCAGGTTCTGGCTTCGGTAGTGAGGTTACGCCGTGGCGCTGATGGTTCCGGTGGTGCTGTTCGCGGGGTCCGGGGTCTGGTGGGGTCGTAGTTGTCGGGTGTAGCAGGTTGCAGCGTAGGTCTTGGAGCTGGCGCAGCCCGGCGGGGGCCATGGTCAGTCCGCGCCAGCCGCGCGATGCGCGGTCGAGCACGGCCCAGGCGATGCCGATACAACTAGTTTCAGCCGGGAAGTGGCCGATAACCTTTGCGCGGCGGCGGGTTTCGCCGAAGGTGCGTTCGATGAAGTTTGAGTGCCGGATACGGTGATGAAGTTCCGGCGGGAAATCGCAGATAGGCGGTCAGTCCCTGGCGATCGGTCAGGGCGATCTTCATCCTGACTTTTATCACCGTTGGCAGAGACAGTCCAGGTCCGGCCCCGCCTAGGTGTCGAGGAATTCGACGCATCTTGATACCACCGATATCCAGCGAACTACTGCATATTGCAACAGCTGAATCACCACTGGTGCTTGTCCTGGCCGCCGCTCATCCCCTCGTGTTCCCCTGTTGCCCAAGTCTTTCCGCCCGCCGGGGTTCAGAGCTCGAGGCCATGGTTGCGGTTGCGATCACGTTGGGCGATATTGATCAGTTCTGGTAAGGGCGTCGAGGTCCTTGGCCCGCGCGGCGGCAGCCTTGGATTTGATCACGTCATCCAGTCCGGCGACGGTAACGGAGATTCCGCCGATCGAACGCGCCTGTGCACCGGCCAGGAGGCTGTCGTAGCCGTCCGGGAACCCTGCCGGAAAGAAGGTGAGGTCCAGGTCGCCGGCGGCGGTGCGCAGGTTGAGCATCTGTATGCCGCGCAGGGACTCCCCCGTGCAGGCGAACGGCAGACCCTTCGCGCTGGTCATCGACGCGGATTCCGGCGTGCAGCTCGCGCAGGGCACCTGACAGCCGCTCGAGGTTTGTCCTGCGTTGTCGAAGGGGTGACATCGATGTCGTAAGTCGGCCGGCGCGAACCGTACGGCTGCCGCCATCGGCTTCTACGTACATGGCGATGCTGCCGCGCCAGCCCGTGATGTCGAGATCGTAGCCGGCAGCAGATCCCCCGGTGAACTCCACTCTCGGGAACCACAACGTGATGGTTTTCTGTTTTGCGATCTCACCGAGATTGGCGGCGAATAGTCGCCAAAAGGTTTCAACGCCCTCATCGAAATCGTCGTCGCCCAGCCGAGCCATGGTCTGATTCTGCACTGCAGACCGCACATCCATTGGCTATCGAGGCTGTCCGACGCTCATAGATCGAGGACGATGCGCAGTGCCGCATCAACGCGGCGCATGTCATCGAAGCTTAGGAACCCGACGGTCTTGCCGAGTCGGCCCGGGTCGACTGCGGCGGCCTGTTCGGCAAGCACGCGGGTGTTCACGCCGCCGATTTCAACTTCGGGACGAAAGCTCGCGGCTCGAGCCGACGTGGATGTTGGAGCAACCAGCCACGTCGACAGGGGCAGTTGATCTGACTGGACTACTACGGCGTAGCGGGAACCGGACTGCTCGTGACCGCGACTCCCCCGCGGGGCACGCAACTGAAAGACCTCACCACGCACGCAACGTCTCCATGTCGCGCAGCACCTGCATGGCCTCAGCGCGGTCGGACTCGTCTTCAGCAAGCCTTTCCGCCTCGGCACGAATCGCCGCGCCGGCCTTCCGTCGTGCGGCATCGATAAGAGCAGATCGAACGGCTACGGACACGGCGGTTCCATCTTTGGTCAAGACCTCCAGCGCCTTCGATGTGTCTTCGTCGGGCCTGAAGGTGATTGTGTCAGCCATTGCAACAGTGTACGACGTTTTGTAAGACGACCGCTGGATCCACATGAGCGTTTTTCACCCAGCAGCGGCAACTCCAGCAGCGCCTATCCACCGACAGCCGGTGTGGCCGGTAGCAAACAGAACGTGCGCGTCTGGATCGTCTCGGCCATTGCTCTCAGTGGCACCCGTGCCACCATAAAGACCAGGGGCTCCAGTCCTGCCCAGCGCTCGCGTCGGCGCTCGACTCAGGTGGAATACGACGGAATCGAATATGGCGGGTTGCCAGTAAAACACTGCATATTGCAACAGGTTGGTCGCGGCTGGGGCCCTTACACGCCGATTCCTGCTAGGTGGTCAGGTTGGACAGAGGGCCTCGCCCGCTAATTCGGGACTGGTCCGCGGTTATCGTCCAAGGGGGAATACGGCGAATTCGAATATGGCGGGTTACCGGTAGCAAGTTGGTTATTCGCATGTAATGCGAATACGTCTGCTTGTGGTACTGCCCGATTTCTCAGACCCATCCACATTCGTTGCAGCGACCGCCTGAATCCAAGCGAGTGAGACGCGAGCGATCGTCGCCGCTACCGGGTGTGCTCCAATGTGAGCAGCGGTTTTGGGCTGACATGGAGCTGCTTAACACGAGTTGAATGCGAGCAATGGCTGGTGTTAACCATTGTGCATGGAGCGCATTGGTGGGTAATGCCAGCATACCCACGACTCGGACTCGGCGAAGCTGGCTCGCGCTGTCCCTCGCGCGCTACTCGCCGCCGCAGGCCGCGACGGCGCGGCAAGCGTTGAGTCTCCTACCACGGCAGCAGCCACGGGTGACCGGATCGCCAACATCAGCGCGGGTGCCGCAAGAACAGGTCGCCGCAAGTGGTTTGTGCATGCACGGATATGAGCGTGCCGCGATGTTCGACAACCGCAGCGGGGGGCTGCGATGACTGACCATCTGATCAACGGGGCGGAGAAGCACACCGTCGACCACACGGCCGATTCCGGTATGACGTCCACGGTCGCGCTCGCCGGCTGGCGGCCTGGCCTGACACCTGCCGCGTTCGCCCCCGACGACATGCCGCGCATGCTGGCGTGCTTTCGCCACCCGATGCATATCGTGCGCCACGAGCCCACCGGCCATCTGGGGCTGGCCGTCGGCGGCGAGATGGTGCCCGCGGGCGCGTCAGCGGTATCGCTATTGGGCAGCTTGCCGCCGATATACCCGTATTGAGCAACCCAGCGATGCCAGGTCGACTCAGCGATCTCTAGATGCCGGCACACCTCGGCCAGTTCCTGACCCGACGCGAGGAGCTTGTTGCCCTCGGCCAGCTTGCGGATGATCTGATCCGGCGTATGCCGGCGGCGCTTGTTTGCAGCCATGTCGTTGCTCATTCTTCCCGCCCGAGCACCGGGCGACGAACTCGCATAACGACTGGTCCACTACAACGGGCTCACCTGACGACCACGAGCGACGCGGACAACGTCGTCACGGAACTCCCTCGGATACGGCTTTGCCATGGTGACATCCTTCCAGCCCGCCCATACCGGGCGCCCGATCTCAGGTGTCACCTATTCGTGCAGCAGACCCTCCCATGTCCAATCACCGAGGACAAGGCCCAGTTTTGCGAGCTCGCTGGGTTGTGTGAGCCATGATTGACACTCCGCTCCCGCGCCTACTCCTTGCTGTCGCGCAACTCGGGTAACGGATTGTTGGGTGTCGAGTAGCGTTGCGACTTCAGCGACCAGTCGATGTTGCCCCGCATCCACTGGTGCATGCCGTTGATGTAGGGGTCCAAGACGTCCTTGTGCGTGCCCCAGCCGGACAGGGCAGTCTCGATGCGCAGGAAATCTTGCAGATCCCTGTTGACGATGTCCACCGCCTGCGCTGCGGCCTCGTTGAACGAGAGGTGCTCGCTCGTCATGAGCAGATGCAGCAAGTTCGGTGGGTTGTCGTGTGCACGAATTTCTTTGTCGTAGGACATTATGTCGTTGACGAAGGCCACATGGCGTGCGCACAACCGGCGCAGCGCTTGGATGCGTTTGTCGTCGCGAAGCGGCTGCGGCAAGTCAACGCCGGCGGCGAGTTCGACGACGTCGATGCAGGTGTATACCCCGGAATCCATGTCGCGCATCGACATGTAGGAGTCCAAGCTGTGGTGGTTACCCCGGCGCCAGCGCCACGCACGCATGCCGTTAGCCACGCCACGCAGTAGATAGTCCTCGGTGGAGGCGAAAAGCTGCTCCATCCACGTCGGGCTGGCTAGGCGCGCAAACGAATCCCGCAGGTCGTGGGTGACGCGGGTGAGTACCGGATGATCTGGGATCGGCGTGCCGTCCTCGAGCAGATCAAGGATCGCGACGATCAGCCGACGGACGCGCGCCCTGTCGCGGCCGAGTTCGGGGTTCTCGTCAAACTGATCGTCAATCAAGAACAGGAAGTTGAGCCACGATGAGCTGGCCACTAGCCGATCGAGGCTCGCATAGGAGTACACGTATTTGGCTATGCCGTTGTAGGCGTCGAAGCGGCGCTGGCCGATCTGGTCGATGACACCGACCTCGCGGGCATAGCGACTCATCCACTCCTCGGCCTGCGACCCGTACGGACTTACCGCGAAGTCGCGAACTACGTCGATGTCCTTGACTGAGATTCTGCGTGAGGCAAGCTCGGGTTGGTAATCATTCTGGAGAACACCAGGTGTGCCGTTGGATGAGTCCGCAGACATTAGTGAACGTCGTGGGAAGATTCGGTGCGGCCGGGTTGTCATGCTCTCCGCACTTGCTTCGGTAGCGCAAACCGTGCCGTTTCGGTTGCAACGGAGCGTTCTTCGACGATGATCGGGCCGCGTTCGGACAAGGTCTCGACGACCCGGTCCACCATTAGCGGCGGGGCCGAGGCACCCGCAGTGACGCCGATGGTTTCGGCGCCGTCCAGCCAGTCCGGGTTGATGTCCTCCGGTCCGTCAATGAGATAGGCCGCCGAACCGCGGCGTTGGGCAATCTCTACCAATCTCTGCGAGTTTGACGAGTTCTGCGATCCAACAACCAGAAGAACGTCACAGTCCTTCAGTATGGATTGCACCGCACGTTGCCGATTCGTGGTGGCGTAACAGATGTCATCGGATGGCGGTTCGCCGAGTGTGGGAAATCGCAGCCGCAGCGCCGCGATGACTTCTGCGGTTTCATCGACCGCCAGCGTGGTTTGTGTCAGATAGGAGACCTGCGCGTCTGCCGGGAGGTTCAACGCGGCCACATCGGCTGCGGTTTCTACCAAAACCGTTGACTGCGGAGCGACTCCCAGGGTGCCCTCGGATTCTTCGTGGCCACGGTGGCCGATTAGCACCACCGTGTCACCGCGGGCGGCGAAGCGCGCAGCCTCAGCATGAACTTTCGTCACCAGTGGGCAGGTTGCATCGACCACCTGGAGCTCCCGCTGATCGGCAGCTGCGCGTACCGCCGGGGAGACACCGTGAGCTGAGAACACAACCACCGCTCCCGGTGGCGCCGGATCGGGGATGTCATCCAGTTCGTCGACGAAAATTGCTCCCCGAGATTGCAATTCAGCGACCACGAAAGTGTTGTGCACGATCTGTTTGCGCACGTATACCGGCCCCGCGGCCTGTTGCAGAATGCGCTCGACCGTCTCGATCGCACGCTGCACTCCGGCGCAAAACGATCGCGGCGAGGCCAATAACACTGTCGTATCTTCGCCCTCAGGTGCACCGCCGCCGGCGGCTGGTGTGGTCAATTCAATCGGTGCTAGCACCGGAAACATCACCTGTCTCGACTGATAACTAATTGCGCCAACGCGATCAGATCGGCGGAGCGCGCCGGATCGGGCAGCGCCGCCATCGCGGCTCGAATGTGGTCATCGGCATACCGCTGCGCAGCCCGACGGCCCCCGGCCGTCTCCACCAATTCCGTCGCACGTGCGACATCAGCGATGGTCATAGGCGCGGTGGACCGATAGAGCTCGGCCAGCTGGCTGGCCGAATCCGAACCCGAATTCAACGCGGCAATCACCGGCAGGGTTGCTTTGCGGCGGGTGAGGTCGTTGCCCACCGGCTTTCCCGTGACAGTGGGATCACCCCAGATACCGATGACGTCATCAATGATCTGGAATGCCAAGCCCAGCTGGTAGCCGAACCGCTCCATTGCTGAGACAGTCGCGGTGTTCGCACCGGCGCTCAACGCCCCCAGCGCGCTAGCACAACCCATCAGCCCCGCAGTCTTACCCGCGGCCATCTGCAGGTACTGATCCACGGTCACTGCCCGGCGCGTCTCGAATTCACAATCTTCCAACTGGCCAGCGCATAGTGCCGCGCACGCCGATTCCAACCGCGCAACCGCGCTCATCGCAACCGGCTGAGCCATCAGCTCAGCCAAAACCCGGCCAGATAGCGCATGTAGCGCGTCTCCCAGCAGGACCGCGTTGGTTTCCCCCCACACCGCCCACACCGTTGGTCTCCCCCGGCGGACCGTATCCCTGTCCATAACGTCGTCGTGCACCAGAGAAAAGTTGTGCATCAACTCCACAGCCGCTGCCGCGGGAGCGGCGTTACTGGTGTCCCCACATGCGGCTGCCGCGCCCAAAACCAGTGCCGCCCGAATCGACTTGCCCGACCCACTGCCTGACCCCTGTCCGTTGGTATCCCACCAACCCAAGTGATAGCCGGCCATTGTTGCTAGCGGCCCACTTATCCACCCCACAGCAGTACGCAGCACCGGTTCACACTCACGCTGGGCCCGCTTTAATAACAAGCGCCCAGCTTCGGGGGGAGCCTCACGGGCCCCGATCACTGTCGGAGGCACAAGGTAGTCCTAGCCTTCCGTAACCGCAAAGCTTGCGGAATGCTTTGTTGGGCAGCGAGCACAATACCATACTGTCTGGTATGGTATCGAGACCTCGTACCTGCGGAGGGTGAAGTAGCTATGCAAGACAAGAATGGTTTCGGGGGCAAGGTAGACACCGGAAAGACCTGGCTGTCGTCACAATCCATCGGTATCCAGCTGCTGATCTGGAACACGCTTGTCTCGTCGTTTTGCCTGGCACTGTTGATGGCGACCCGCCTCGAGCCGTTGGTGGCCACCATTGTCATCTCAATGGGTCTGCCCGCGGTTCTGATTGCCACCAAAAAGGTCCATTTCCGAAGAGTGCGCAGCATGCAACTCTTCCTCATCGAGTCGTATTTCATGTTTGTTGCGGTGCTGTCGATGCTCGCGATCCTCGCCGGAACAGACCAGATCAATCGCTATGTTGGCTACCTCTTCTTCATCTTCTTTGCATTGCAGACAGGCGGTTTCGTCGTCGACCAAGTTAAGAGGCGGTCGGCTTTGGGAATTGCTTCGACGATTGGCGGCGCCTCGGCGATCTTCCTTTGGGGCATCACCGTTGCCGGATCTTCCGCCGTCATCGACCATGCAGGCCGATTCCAAATGTGGGGCGAGAACGCACCGGCGCTTATTCAAGCGATCTACGTCGTTTGGGTAATTCGCGTTCTGCTTGAAGGACGACCGTTGCCGAAGGGCCAGTGTGAAGTGCCGCCGAAGCTTACAGACCTTGGCGCACACCTGAGCTCGACCGCAATTGCACTGCTTTCCGGGCAGTTCTTCTTCGCACGGCTGCTGACTGCCTCACAGTTATTCCTCTTTGATGGAGTGCTTCAATACACCAACCGAAATTTCATCTCTTCCGAATTCCTGATGCTCGACGAGTCCGCCCAAAAGCGGTTCCAGATGAGCTATCAGCGCCGCATTTCGCACGCCCTCTTCGCGATCATGGTCGTGCTTGTGGCCATGTCTTGGCGGGAGTCGCTAGCGCGCCTGGGGTTCATCTGATCTGGCCCGCCAGGAAGTGGGTAACACTCACTGGAAGATTGTGATGGATATCGTTGCGGCCTGGGACCATTCGTGTGGTAGCAACGTAGGGGTCGCATGCGGTCGTCTGCTACGGACTGGAACGTGGCATATTGCTCCCTTCGTCGAGGGCACCATGACACGTAACCGCACGAAGGTGCGCGACCAAATCATGTCATTGCAATTTTGTCAGCGACCACTGGGTCCTGCTGTGCCTGGCGGCGCCTGCCCTGCACGTAGGCGGTTGCTGTCTTGAGTCCGCGCCGGCGTCCCGTCGCCGGGTCGGTGTTCGCGAAGCTCTGGAGCTTGGCGAACATCCTCTCGCTGCGTGTCTCCGGCGCGTTGTCGGCGGTGTCGGTTAGGTAAGTAGTCCTAGCCTTCCGTAACCGCAAAGCTTGCGGAATGCTTTGTTGGGCAGCGAGAACAATACCATACTGTCTGGTATGGTATTGGGACCTCGTACCTGCGGATCGGATCCTTTCAGGCGCGACACGAGGCGTTGAAGTTTGCGTGGTGGACGTGCTTATCTCCTAGCCCGAAGTTACGGTGTCCCGCGAAATGGGTGATTGTTTGCGGATCTCTGTAGACAGAAACTACAGCGGGAAGCACGAGAGTCGAAACATGAACGCGGCCAAAGCAAACGCCTAGCAATACGGTACTTCAGCTTGACGACCCCGACACTGAAACCAGGGCGACGACACGCCGAGAAGGCCCGCCCAGGTTTCAGTTTCGAAGCCGGAAGGATGGCTGACCCGCGCCGCGCTGCGTACCTTCGACATTCGCCCGAAGACGTTCCCGTGGCGTGTTCAACCGGGCGCTTTCCTCATTCCGACACTCGATGAACAGCTAATTCATCCGTGGATTCAGGCTCAGGGTGTCGCCGCGGCGTCGCTGCGTAGCGTCGCGTGGCACTGCGGGCAGCGGCAGCGAATGTCTAGCCAGTCGCCGTAGCCGGGGTGATCGCGCCACGCGACGGGTAGGGCGTTCAAAGCGTCTTCGATCGCGGCCCAGATCGCGTGCGACGGCGCCAGATCGGGGGCGGCGGCATGTATCCGAGCTTCGGCGGCCGGATTCGGTTCGTGTGGTGCGTTGGAGATGGGTGCGAGGGTGTTGATGGCTTTGAGCACCCGGGTTCGGCGTGCGGCGTATGGAAGTGCGGTCAATTCGTCGGGCATGATCGGCGATCCGAAGATGTAGTCCTGCGCGGTGTGGCGGTACGGGACCTCGAGTTTGTGGTTCAGCGGCTGTTCAGGTAGACCACCGGCGAAATGCAGGGGCACGATCGGCAGTGACATCTGCACCGCCAAGTCCAGCAGCGTGGAGGTCAGTGTGCCGACCCGCTGCGTCGATGAGGTTTGGCGGGTGCCCGTGGTATGGACCATCAGCGAAGAACCGCGCTCGGCAATGTCGTGCCGCGCTTTTTCGAGAATGGTGAAGAAATCGTGGGGTTTGCTTTGATCGAAATAGTGAATGTTGCGCAAGCCGGTGGATTCTCCGCTGCCCAGCGCCCGGGTCAGTCTTCCGAGCCAGCGGTCTTGATGCTTGGCGTTCGATATGGTGGCCACGGTGACGTTCCAATGCCACGGGCGCAGCCCATCGGCCAATCGCGCCTCTGGTGGTAGTCCGAATCACGCTCACGCCAAGCAGATTGTCGAGCACGGTGCTGCCGTTCTCGGTGGGTATGCGCGAAAATAGCGTCAGTAGGGTCTGGTAGCTATCCGTGTAGATCCGCAAACTGTGCTCGGTCGGGTGATCGTCCGGGAGGCGAAGACTCTTAGCTTTGCCGCCGGCTTCGGGAGCGGCTTCGCACGTCGTGACCCGCAGTCCGGCTTCGGCCAGCATCATGGCGGCGGCCATCCCCGCGATTCCAGCACCGGCGATGACAACGTGAGCTTCGGCAGGCATCGAAGGTTTCATGTGGCCTCGTACTCGCTCCTCACCAAACCCGGAAAAGGTTGGAGCATCCCTGGCTTCGCGACGTGCGACGACAAACCCAACGTCCTCGACCTGCTTGGCGCTCACCGTCGCCGGTCGGCCCGGGCCGCGGGTCGTCGACCAGTCCATCCAAGCGGGCGTCAACGAACCCGCGCCGCCACTTGCCCACCGCGGACGGTGACACCCGCTCGCGCGCCGCGTTCGACAGGCCTTGGGCGCAACCCACACGATCCGCGACCGCAACGCCAGCGCTTGGGGAGGACTTGCGCCGCCGCGCCCACCGTGTCAACGTCTGGTGTTCCTCCTCGGTCAGACCCAGCCCCCCCGTCGGGCATCCGCGTGACGTGATACGCGAATCACCCCACCTGCCAACGTGGTTCACTGGCATACACCGCCGATCCGTATCGATTGCAATTTTCGTAACGAACTAATGGCGCGGGACACAAGTTAGAGCCATCAACTAGGGACCGCCTGTTGAGGTCAGCGAGCAAAATACCATACGTTTTGGTATGTAATCTAGGTCTCAGCGATTTCCGTCAGCCATAGCCGCATCCAACGGCTCGAGCAAACAATCATGCGATTGCAAAAAACTCTCTGTCACGTGTCCACCAAACCCGAGCTAGGCGGCGAGACCCCTCCCACGCGAACGGCAACCCGGAGTATTTCTCGACCGCCTTCCGCCTTGCGCTAGTCCGAAGTTGCGGGAGCTGAGCGGGTCGATTGCTTTGTTGAGCTGGGGAGAGCGTTCATGCAGGCCGGAATATGTAGTCAGAATAATAGGGCGTGTCGGCTAGGAATACCTCGATAGGGCCGTTAAACTGCTTGACATGTCGCGGGGAAGTGGCAAGGTTCACGTAGTCAAAGTTCGCAAGAAACACGTGGACAAGCACGGCAAGCCCCGCGAGTACTTCTCGGCGTATCTGCGGCGCACCTACCGCGAGGGCAAGCGGGTGCGCAACGAGACGGTGTCCAACCTATCGGCGCTGCCCGAGCACGTTGTGGACTGGATCGACGCAGGCCTCAAGGGCCAGCAGCTCGTGTCGGCCGGTAGCGAGTTCACCATCGCCCGATCGCTGCCGCACGGACACGTCGCTGCGGTGATGGCGATGGCCCACCAGCTGGGCTTTCCCGCCCTGCTGGGGTCGGCATGCCGGGCACGGGATTTGGTGCTGGCGTTGATCATCTCGCGGGTGGTACGCCCGGCGTCCAAGCTGGCCACCGCCGCCTGGTGGCCCGATGTCACCCTGGGACCCGATCTCGACGTCGCCGACGCCAGCACCGACGAAATCTACGCCGCGATGGACTGGCTGCTCGACCGCCAAGACACCATCGAAGCCAAGCTCGCCGCTAAACATCTTGGGCCAGATGTGAATCCGTCACGAATGGCGCTATTCGACCTGACCAGCTCCTGGGTGACCGGGCGGTGCTGCGAACTGGCCGCGCGCGGCTACTCCCGCGACGGCAAGAAAGGCTGCGAGCAGATCGAATACGGCATCCTCGCTGACCCACAGGGCCGGCCGGTGGCCGCACGAGTGTTTGCCGGCAATACCGCCGACCCGGCGGCCTTCACCGACATCGTCGCGGTCATCCGCACCCGGTTCGGGCTGACCCGACTAACGCTGGTGGGCGATCGTGGCATGATCACCTCGGCGCGCATCGCCGCGCTCCGCGAACTCAACGACGATCCCAACACCGCAACGGATTTCGGATGGATCACCGCGCTACGCGCCCCGCAGGTGGCCACCTTGGCCACCGACGACGGGCCACTGCAGATGAGTCTGTTCGACAGCCAGGACCTCGCCGAGATCACCCACCCCGACTTTCCCGGCGAACGACTAATCGCCTGCCGCAACCCACTACTGGCCGCCGAACGCACCCGCAAACGCAACGACCTGCTCGCCGCCACCGAGCACCTGCTGGAACCCATCACCACCCGCGTTGCGGCCGGCCGGCTGGCCGGCGCCGACAAGATCGGCGTCGCGGTCGGCAAAGTGATCAACAAACACAAGATGGGCAAGCACTTCCACTACCAGATCACCGACACCAGCCTGACCGTCGAACGCCGCCACGACCAGATCGCCGCCGAAGCCGCCCTCGACGGCATCTACGTGCTACGCACCCCCGTGCCCACCGACCAACTCGACGCCGCCGGGGTCATCACCAGCTACAAGAACCTGGCCCACATCGAACGCGACTTCCGCATCATCAAAGCCGACGACCTGGACCTACGGCCCATCCACCACCGCCTCGATGACCGAGTCCGCGCCCACGTGCTCATCTGCATGCTGGCCTGCTACCTCATCTGGCACCTGCGCAAAGCCTGGGCCCCAATGACATTCACCGACGAACACCCACCCCAACGCGACAACCCGGTCACCCCAGCGCAACGCTCCCCAAGCGCCCATGCCAAGGCCTCCACCCAACACGACGCCGCCGGCAACCCACTGCGCAGCTTCGCTGGCCTACTGGCTCACCTGGCCACCCTCACCCGCAACCAAATCCTCTTCACCGACACCGGCACCGAAATCCCCATGCTCACCGACCCCACCGATGATCAGCGCCGCGCCTTCACCCTCATCGGCACAACCATCCCCCTCCTGGCCGCGTAGTCAGACACCCCGGCCCCAGAAAGCAACAAATCCCCAGCTCAACGCCGAATACGCACTACTTCACCACAGCAACTTCGGGCTAGTACCGCAGCACATAGCGATGTGACAACTATTCGTCATGCTATTAACGAATAGTCAATATACTTGAGGGCGGAAGCGCGCACAACGGCGTACCTCACATAATTTGAGCGCGTGGCCGGTGGTGGTGGTGGTCGCGTCCTAAAGCCAATACCGTTCAGTTACGGTTACATGGGTGTAGTTTATGACCTATGCCTCGTGCGGGTTGGCGGAAGCCTGAGTCGGATCGCCGGTTGTCAGATTTGGTGTCGGTGGGGGTGCTGACGCGGGTGTTTCCCGCGACGGTGGTGGATGAGGTGATCGAGCAGGCCGGTCGCACTCAGCAGCGGCATCGGTCGTTGCCGGCGCGGGTGATGGCGTATTTCGCGATCGCGATGGGCCTGTATACAGAGGGCTCGTATGAGGATGTGTTGGCCCAGCTCACTGATGGTTTGGTGTGGGCGTCGGGGTGGCGTGAAGAGTATCGACTGCCGGGTAAGTCGGCGATCTTTCAGGCTCGTGAGCGGCTGGGATCGGCCCCGTTGGCCAGCTTGTTTTCCCGGGTAGCCCGCCCGTTAGCCGGACCGCAAACCCCAGGGGCTTGGCTGGCCGAGCGGCGGCTGGTGGCCATCGACGGCAGCTGTCTGGATGTGGCCGACACCCCAGCCAACGACGAGTACTTCAGTCGGCCGGGGGCCGGCGGCAGGGGTGAGAAGGCCGCATTTCCGCAGGCCCGGATCCTGGGGCTGGCCGAGTGTGCCACGCATGCGGTCTTCGCCGCAACGATCGGTGGTTACCGTGACTCGGAGGCCAAACTCGCCGAAAAGCTGCTGGATGCTCTCACGCCGGACATGCTGCTGCTGGCTGATCGCGGGTTCTTCTCGTATGCCTTGTGGCGCAAAGCCCTTGCGACCGGAGCCGACCTGTTGTGGCGAGTACGCACCGACGCCTACGCGCCACAACCGGTGCATGTGCAGGATCTTGCTGACGGCTCGTGGCTGGCGCATCTGCAGTCCAGCGCTGACCGTCGCAGCGAGCCGATGCTGGCACGAGTCATCGACTACACCATCGACGACGGACGCGAAAACTCCACCAGCTACCGGCTATTCACCACGCTGACCGATCCCGAACAGGCCCCCGCCGTCGAGTTGGCCGCCGCCTACGCCCAGCGCTGGGAGATCGAGAACACCTTCGACGAACTCAAAACCCATCAACGCGGACCCCAGGTGGTGCTGCGCTCGAAGTCCCCTGATCTTGTCCTACAAGAGATTTGGGGACATCTGTGCTGTCACTACGCCATTCGTACCCTGATGGCCCAGGCCGCCGAACACGCCGGCGAGGACCCCGACCGGGTCAGTTTCACCGCCGCGCTGCGCATCACCCGCTAATCCGTCGCCCAACAGGGCGCATTTCCCCCCTGAGGACCCCCAAGCCGCCGATCAGCACTGGTGGGCCTTCCTGCGCCGCCTGCTCGACCGACTCAACCCCGCCAGGCGCCGACGATCCGCACCACGGGTGATCAAACGCAAAATGTCCAAATGGCACGTCAAACGCGCAACTCACGCTCACTGGCCCCAACCCCAACGCCCACCAGACGTCACGACTCTCCGCCTTAACTGAACGGTATTGGTCCTAAAGCCGGTGTAAAAGGGGCCGGGCATAGGTTCTGCTTCGAGACCTACCAAGTCATCGAAGAAAGGACCTATGCCCGTGCCTGCACGAGTATCGCCGACCGATCGTGTTCGCGCCAAGATCGACGAGCTGTTCGCCTCGGATCGTGAGCTGCCCGAGATTCTCGAGGAGGTGGCTCGCCTTGGTGCGCAGTTGTTGATGCAGGCCTTGCGCTGCCGAGGCCATCGTGTCAACGTCTGGTGTTCCTCGGTCAGACCCAGCCCCGCCGTCGGGCGTCCGCGTGATGTCATACGCGAATCACCCAACCTGCCAACGCGATTCACTGCAAACACCGCCGATCCGCATCGATTACAACTTCCGTAGAGAACTAATTGTTACCATACTGTTTGGTATGTTGTATAGGTCGACTTGACTCGCGAATATTGCCCGCGAAACGGTGACTGTCACAGGGCCTGGAGAGTGGTCGCCAACAGGTATGCCAAGGGGCGTATGTGAAGGCTTCGACGAAGGACCGGGGTCGGATTCTGGATCAGGTTGTCGGGGTGACTGGCTGGTCGCGGGATAACGCTCGCCGGCGGTTGACGGCGGCAGCGAAAGTCGCGCCGGGTAGCGGCGCCGTGTGGCCAAACGGCCGCGTAAGCCGCGCTCGCGCCGGTATTCCTACGTCACGCTCAAAGTGTTGCTGAAGGTGTGGGCTGCCTCGGGTGGGCAATGCGGGAAGTATCTGTGGGCGCCGATGCGGCTGTAGCTCGACGGTTTGCAACGCCACGGCGAGTTGGTCTTTGATCGTGACCGCGACAGCCTGACGGTGCGCGCTGAGCTGCTGGGGATGAGTGCGGCGACGATCGACCGGTATCTGGCGCCGGCGAAGGCCAAGGACCAGATCGGTGGCGTTCGACGACGAAATCCGCACCGCTGCTGCGTAGTTCGGTCAAAGTCCGTAAGGCTGGTGATGAGGTGGAAACCGAACCCGGTTTCTTCGAGGGGGACACGATCGCCCATTGCGGCCGCAGCCGCAGCCCGTCGATGTAGAGGATCGGATACACCTCATCGATCCGGCATTCGGGCAGCGAGTACAGCGCCTTGGCGACCTCGGCGTGGAAGTCACGGTGCACCTTGACCGTCTTGAACACCGGCACGTCATAGACCAACGCAACCGGCAGCAGCTGGGGCTGTTCCTCGGCGGTGAACACCTCCAGTGGACGTGCGCAGGTGGTGCCGTGGATGCGGCTGCCCGCAGTGTCACGACACCGTCTCACAACGGCCTGTTGTGCCTGCTGCAGGCTGGTGAATGTTTCACCGTCCCAAAACTTTCCGCGTACCTACTGCACGGCGCGTTCCACTCGTGGCTTGTCTTTCGCGGACGCCACCTGGGCCGGGTCGGTCAGGAACCCGGCATGGCCGGCGTAGTCCAGCCAGCCCTGGGTGAACTGGGGGTTCACCGAATCCGCGGCGGTGATGACCGGCTTCAGGTTGTCGGGAATCAGCACGGCGAACACGCTACCGAAGAACGCCCACGCCGACTCACACCCGGAGATCACCGCGGCCAGGGTATGCGAATACGACAACCACACGAACATGTGCCGGGACTACACCGCGGTGAAGATCAACGCATACACCTTGCGGCGCCGTCCATCCTCGCCGTCGGTGAGCATCCCCAGATAGCCGCAATGCGCAGCGATCGTGCGATAGCCCGGCGCCGGCAATCCCGCCACTCCCAGCCACACCCGCAGCACTTCCTTGATCTCATTCACACCGACCTCCCGAAAAGCCATGTCCACCGACCTCCGCGACTTGAACCGTCACCGCGATCGAACGAACAAACGAAAGGACCACCGACGCGACGCGCCGGGGGTCCCATAGCTGGCAATCCAGGTGGTCCCATCACCCTGGCAAAAAATCAGGTCACACTGGCCCCAATCTCATGGCAAACGACATTTGCCAGCTGCTGGCATGACGGCCCCGTCAGCTGGGTATAGCGGGCCCGGCGTCGATGACGGGCGCGGGCGCAGGATTCTCAGTGGAGGGGGTGTCGACGGTCATGGTGAACTCCAGGTCTGCGGGGGGTTGATGTTGTCGGCGGCTCCAAAACCACCGATCCACACGCCGGAGAACCGCGAATGGTTCGGGATCCCGGAAGTCGATCTGCAGTCGAGGCGCGGCGTCGGCAGCGGCGCAGCGCATGATTTCGTGGGCGGCCAGATAGCCGGAGCTTGCGGCCTTCTCCATGGTAGGAACGAACAGGGTCAAGTCCGGTGAATAGATCGCTTCACCGGCGAGAAAAAGGTTGGGCACCTCCGTGCGAATGCTCGGGGACCGGTGGCGAGCGCCCGGCATCAATATGGCGAGCGGCGAGAAATTCACCATGCGTTTCCCGCGCGCGGGCGCCGAAGCAATGTGGGGAGGCAGCTCGCTTGCCAGCCTTTCATAATCGGCCTCGCCCAGGTGCTTCAGCTCCTGATCAATCTGCCAGCCCAGGATGTGCGACCGATCGAGGCCGCACTGCGCCAGGCACTCGGTCAAGATCTCATCTGGCGTACATTCACTCAACGGCCGACCCAAGACCGGACCGGGCGCGTACACATTAGTCCAGGCAATCGACAGAACGTACTTGGTTCCTTCCGGGAGGCGGACATCTCGCCAGAAGCCTTCCCCCTGGAGAACGGAAACCACGCCCCACTCGCTCTCCACATATGTGACGGTAACTCCGGGGCGGTGGAACGAAGGCCACGTCGCGGGAATGTCGCGCAGAAAGCACTGGATCCCGTTCGATGACTCGAGAGCAATGGCATGCTCCTGCGCGAGCTGAGGAAGACATTGCTTGACATGATCTGTTTTGGCCAGCTCGCGCAGCGTCACGTAGGGCACGGCGAGGAGGGCATAGTCGCAGTCAAACCTGCGGCCGTCAGCCGATATCAGTGCGCTGACACGGCCGTCCTCGAACTCGAGATCGCTGATACGCGTGTCGAAGTGTATATCGACGCCGAGATTTCGGAGATGACGAATCCAGGGATCGACCATGCGCTCGCTCGTCGGTCCATCCATCATCATGGTGACGGGCACCTTGGCGTCACCGAGGGCTGGTGGGCAATCGCTTTTCATGCGAAACAGCGCCTTGAGAAGGATGGAAGCAATCGACGCGGCTTCTGCGCTCGGGCGGGCCGCGACGAAAATGTGCGGCAGGGCGCCAAAGACCCTCTGCGCCACAGGAGACATGCGGCTTAGCCGCAGATAGTCCGCATACGAGATATCGCCCAATTCCGCGACGAGTCGCTCCCTGCACATCCACAGCAGGCGCAGATGGGCGTAAAGATAGGAGATCACGACGGTGGGTGCCACTCCTCTTTTGGCCAGACCGGCAATCATCAGTGTGCTCGCCGACGCGATCTTGCCAAGTTGCCGGAACGGTTCGACTACCTTGTCGACGATCCGCGCGAAGGCCGGCTGTCGGCGTTGGATAGGAACGGTTGCAACTGCTCGGCCCACCACGCGGTGTCTGTAAACGCGAACCGGACTCACTCCGACTAAGTTGTCGAGCACGGTGCTGCCGTTCTCGGCGGGTATGCGCGAAAACAGCGTCAGTAGGGTCTGGTAGCTATCCAGGTAGATCCGCAAACTGTGCTCGGTCGGGTGACCGTCCGGGAGGCGAAGACTCTTGGCTTTGCCGCCGGCTTCGGGAGCGGCTTCGCACATCGTGACCCGCAGTCCGGCTTCGGCCAGCATCATGGCGGCGGCCATCCCCGCGACTCCAGCACCGCCGATGACAACGTGCGGTTCGGCATGCATCGAAGGTTTCATGTGGCGTCGTACTCGCTACCACCAAACCCGGAAAAGGTTGGAGCATCCCTGGCTTCGCGACGTGTGACGACAAACCCAACGTTCTCGACCTGCTTGGTGCTCACCGTCGCCGGTCGGCCCGGCCGCGGGTTGTCGACCAGTCCATCCAAGCGGGCCTCAACGAACCGGCGCCGCCACTTGCCCACCGCGGACGGTGACACCCGCTCGCGCACCGCGACCTGCTTGTTCGCCAGGCCTTGGGCGCAACCCACACGATCCGCGACCGCAACGCCAGCGCATGGGGAGGACTTGCGGCGCCGAGGCCATCGTGTCAACGTCTGGTGTTCCTCCTTGGTCAGACCCAGCCCCGCCGTCGGGCGTCCGCGTGATGTCATACGCGAATCATCGCACCGGCCAACGTGATTCACTGGCAAACACCGCCGATCCGCATCGATTACAACTTTCGTAGAGAACTGATGGCGCGGGCCACTAGTTAGAGCCACCATCTAGGGACCGCCTATTGAGGTCGGCGAGCAACGTACCATACATTACGGTATGTTATCTAGGTCTCGGCGGCCGCAAGCACGGGCGCGTCACCTCGCTAATTCGTAACCCGGTGGCTGCCAACAATCCGATGATCGTGCGCATCGTCACCGCGACACGAAGATTGGGGAAAAACGACGCGCATGCGTCCAGAAGTTGGTCCACATCCGTCTGGGAGTAGATGAACGGGGTGCACCAGGTCGTCCTCGTCGGCCGCAACGCTTTAGGAATGATGGGCAGCTGGGTTCCCGCCGCATTGAGATAGGCGGCGAACGGGCGCGCGGCTGTCAACCGCTGTGACCACCACACCGGCGCAGCATCCCGAGGATCCAGCGCCCATTGCACAGCCTCGTCAATCGTGAACACGTCGGTGCGGCCATGCTCAGCGAGCCAATCGCAAAACTGCCGCAGCAGATACTCGACGGGTTTGAGCTGAAAACCTAACCGGCGCCGCGCATCCAGGTAGACCTCGAGGTCCTCGTGCAGGCTCATCGCGGCACCTGCCCAAATGCCACGTTCAGTGTCCGCAACGACGCGAGGTCTGTCCGGGCATAGACCCGCGTACTGGCAACGCTTCGGTGCCCGAGCAGCTCCTGGGCCTCGACCAGTGCGCCGCCGGTCGCGATGACGCTCATCGCCGCGGTGTGGCGCAGACGGTGCGCGTGCACGCCACCAAGCCCAGCGGCCTCGGCGCGGTGTTTGAGGATGTCAGAGATCCCAGCACTTGTCAGCCGCCGGATCGGCGGTCGCAGACGCACGAATAACGCCCGATCGACCGAGTCGTTCGGGCGCACGCGTAGCCAAGCGATCAGGGCCTGACCAGCATCAACCGGTAGCGGCAACGTCAGGCGCCGCTGATTCTTCGCCACGACGCTCAACCTGCCTGCCGCCCAGCCCAAGTCATCAAGCAGCAAGCCCGCGGTCTCCCCGGCACGCAGCCCGAGCCGCCGCATCACAGTGATCACAGCCCTGTCCCGGACAGTGACCACGGTCCTGGGGTTGCATGCCGCGAGCAACTGCTCCACCTGGATCAGCGACAGACCGCGAGGCATCGTCACCCGAGAAGCGCGGGCCCGCAGAATCCCGCCCGTCAGATCACGCTCCACCCGGCCGGTGACCATCGCCCACCTTTTTGTGCTGCTACATACAGAACAACGTCTTGGACCGTCGCCGATGGGATACCCGCGAGCAATTGCGCATCGCCATTGTCACCTGGATCGAACGCACCTACCACCGGCGACGCCGACAGGAAGGGCTCGGACGACTGACCCCGATCGAATTCGAAGCAATCATGGCCACACCGGCCCACCAGGCCGCGTAACCGAAACTGTCACCTATCAGTGCAGCAGACCCCGGCGGGTGTTGGCAGCCTTTCGGAGTTTGGACTCCCGCCGAGCGAACGTGGCGTACGCGAGCGTGGCAAGCAAGCCACATGCCAGCGTCGACATTGCGATAAGCGCGGTTGCTACACGAAACGACTGCATATCGGCAAGCCACCCCGCTAAGGGCGCGCCTGTCATGGTTCCTGCGCTAAAGCACAAATTGTATGCAGCGGCAGTCGTTCCCGGGCGTTGAGCACCAACCGCATCCATGGCATCTGCCAACGCCGGCATGACTGTCGCGTTCATAACTCCTAGGCCAGACCCGAGGAATATTAGAACGATTGCCTGCACGACCAGAGTCGATGGCACGCAGGAGAACGCCAAAGCGACGCCGAGGGTAACCCAGCCCGCCGCTAGGACCGGCACGCGACGCCCTCCATCTGACATCCGACCGGCAACCTGTGACGCCACGATGAAGGCCGCGGTTGTCAGCGCGAACATCAACCCGGTCGTGACGCCTGAAACGTGGAGCCGGGCAACACCGTCGATTGGCAGCGTCGCCTCGACGGCGCCGAGCGCGAGCCCCGCTGCCAGCCCAGCCAGCAGCCACGGCGCCGCCCTACCCGACGCCTCCCGAACTGGAAACGGCCCGCGGTTCGCCGTCGACCGCCGGTCGGGCGTCGAGCGCGGCAACACCGCGGCCAACACCACCACAGCCGCGCCAGCCAACACTGCACCCAACAGGAAGGGCGCGCGACGTCCCAACGTCTCAAGGAGTAGCCCACCTGCCGCGGGCCCCAAAAGTACGCCGAGAGCGGTACCAATATTCGCGGTGCCGACTACACGGCCCCGCTGGCTCTCCGGAAACATCTCGATCAGTGTCGCTTGGCCCGAAACCCAGGTTACGGCTGCTCCAGCGCCCTGCAGCATGCGACTCGTCACCAATCCCGCGGGACTGCTCGCGTAGCAAAAGAAAACCGTTGACAGCGTCAGGAGGATTGCGCCCGCCAAAAACACTGGCCTGGACCCACGCGAATCGACCAGCCAGCCGACGACGGGAGTCAGGATGAAATACGCCAACCCGTAGCACGCGAACAACAACCCCACACCCAAAAAGTCAAGCCCGGCGGATCTGGCCAAGCTCGGCAGTACCGGCACAACGATTCCGAGGGCAAGCATGTCGACGAAGAACACGAAGCCGACCACTCCGACCAGCAAACGCGCGTTAGCGCCGGTCTTCGTCATCGACCGGACGGGGTGCCGCGCTGTGGTGCGCAAAGTCGAGTCACCATGCCTTCGCGAACTGCAAGAACCGTGAGCCGCGGCACCGCTCATCGGGCACGAGCCTCAGCCCGTACCTCAATAGTTGGTCTAAGGCGTCCTGAAATGTGTATACGCGGTAGTCGGTGACCTGGTGCACCAAAGGCGTGCCGGCAGTGCCGTCCTGGGTGAGGAGGTACTCCTTACGGAAACCACCATCCAGGGGGGACAGGCGCTGCGTGTACGTCGTGCCGTTGCCCAGCCCGCGGGAAAAGTCGGAGTGCGGGTCCTGGATACCTAGCAGAAGGTAACCTCCGGGCGCCAGATGCATGGCGACCCGCTCTAGGCTGCGGGCGTTGTCCTGGTCGTCCCTGATGTGGCTGACCATGGCGAAAGACTTGCCGTCCGGTACGAAATACCAGGTCCCGCCGTACGAGAAGGCGAGGTCGTAATCACGGACGCGCAGGTCCAGGTGGACGATGTTTTGCTTATGCAGGTCGACCTGCGGTCGTAGCTGCAGGCGCTCCCGTGCGATAGCCAGCATGTCAGGGCTCATATCGACGCCAGTAACGATGTCGTAATCGGACCGGATCTTGAGTAAGTGCTCCAGCACCAGCCCGGTGCCTACGCCCAGCTCCAAGACTTTCCGTACGTCGCTCACCCCCGCGAGGTGTTCGGCCACAGCGCAGTAGTCGTAGTAGCTCCCGAGCAGCATGATGTCGTCATAGTGCGCTGCCATAGCACTGTAATCCGGCCCGGTCCCTGCTTTTGTTTCTATTGTTTCTGTGGTCTTTGGTTTTAGTGGTCCGTCCCTCCCAAGCCATTCCTCTAGGATTTGTGCCGTCGCTTGCGAATCTTCAATGACTACCGAAGCGTGGTCCGCGGCTACCGTCCGTACTGTGTGTAATGGCGACCACGGCTCGGCCAACGGATATTGGAGAGTTTTGGTGCCGTAAGAAACGCTCCGATGCCGGGCACATTGCATGAATAGCACATCCGTCTGAAGCGGTCCGCTGTACATGCTTGGGATCATGTCGAACCAGGTTGACGCTGCAGTCAACTTACTCATTTGGCGCTGATGCATATCAATTTCATATTTGTCTGCGTCAACGATAATGTCCATGATGCTCAGTTCAGTAAGCGCATCGATATCGCGATACGTATCAATTAGAACGACGCCATTCAGATTCGAATTGTTAGTATCCTCGAAATATTTTCCCAGAGCATAGGCAACATTGCCACCTAAACAGAACCCGACAAGCACAAAGGTCTCATCACCGACTAGTTCGACAATAACGTCTGCCAGGGACTTTACTGCGGATTCGGGGGAATCCGGTAGAGGTTGCCCGGGAGAGAATCCCGGTAACGATATTGCTGATACTGACCGTACCCCCTTGAACCTGGAAGCAACGCGCGTGAACTGATGGACATTGTTTGTCGCCGGTGTGGGAATATATATCAGATGAGGGGAGTGATGTCCGCTTGTTAATGTTACTGGAGCCGAATCTGGGCAGGTCCCCTTGTGCTCCGATTGAACCGTTCGTCGCAACTGCGCTGCTGCGCGGATCACGTGCAGCCCATCGATGGTTCTTCCTGCCTCAACCGCATCCTTAATTAAGTTTTCGAACGAGTCTTCAGTTGAACCAAAACCCGAAGCATCATTGCCGGCCCAATTGGGTTCCACAAGTGGCGTAGTAACGCTCTTCGTGTTAGAGGACAAATCAATCTGCCCTAAGATGTGGCGAGCCAAATGATTTGGAGTGCTGTAGCTAACGATATCGTTTATCGATAACTTGAGGCCTGTGACATCTTTGAGCCGGTTACGCAGCTCAACGAAACCTAGTGAGTCAAACCCTAAATCCTGAAACGCTTTTTCGGCGTCGATATCCGTGCTGTTGGGGTGGCCCAGCACGGCCGCGGCCTGACCGCACACCACCTCGACCATCACCTGCTGGCGCTGGTCCGCGTCGAGGCCGGCCAGGCGCTGCGCTAGCGCTGATACCGTGGCGGCGGTGTCGGTCTCGACCCGGCGCCGGGAGCGGCGGATCAGGTTGTCAAACAACCGGGGCAGCTCAACACCGCTGTCATCTAACGCTTTTGGATCCAACCGGGCGGCCACCACCGCGGGCCGATCCAGTACCAGCGCGGCATCAAAGAACTCCACCGCCTGCCCGGTGCTCATCGCCGCCATCCCACCACGAGTCATCCGCGCGACATCACGCCCACCTAGATGACCGGTCAACGCGCTGGTCTGTTCCCACAACCCCCACGCCACCGAGACCCCCGCCAACCCGCCAGCACGCCGATGCGCAGCCAACGCATCCAAAAACGCGTTGCCCGCCGCGTAATTACCCTGCCCCGCACTACCGGCCACACCCGCGAACGAGGAACACAACACAAACATCGACAACCCCAAACCCCGGGTCGCCTCGTGCAGATTCCAGGCGCCATCGACCTTGGCCGCCAACACGGTATCGATGCGTTCTGGGGTCAACGAGGTAACCACCCCATCATCGAGTGTCCCCGCGGCATGAATCACCCCACTTAACGGCGGGAACCCCTGCGGCAACCCGCCCACCAACCCCGCTACCGCATCGGCATCGGCCACATCACAGCCCGCCACCGACACCCGCGCCCCCAAAGCTTCCAACTCGGCCACCACCTCCGCGACACCTGGCGCGGTGTCCCCGCCCCGGCTGGCCAACACCACATGACCCACCCCATAGGCGGCCACCACATGACGGGCCAACACACCACCGGCCATCCCCGTGCCCCCGGTCACCAACACCGTGCCCCCCACCAACCCCTCAACACCGCCCCGCGCCGCAACCACACCCCCATCCCCATCCGCATCCGGTAAAACCGCCACCGGCGCCACCGCCGCTAACCGCCCCCCATAGGCCACCCCGGCGCGCACCACCAGCTGCGGCTCGCCTAACCCCGCTAACCCAATCCAGTCAATCGACGCATCCGGGCCGCCATCAAGATCAACGTCACTATCGGTGTCGAGCAACACGATCCGGCCCGGATGCTCGGCCTGTGCTGAGCGCACCAACCCCCACACCGCCGCCCCCGCCAGATCGGTGACGTCCTGACCGGCCAACCCCACCGCACCACGAGTCACCACCACTAACACCGCGGTCTGATCGCGACCCAGCCACGACTGCAACACCGCCAACACCGCATGGGTGACCGCGTGCACCGACCCCACCACATCCCCACCCCCACCACCACTACCGCCGCACTGCCACACCACCACACCCCCACCACCAGCGGTGGCGGTGTCGGCATCAGCGCCACCACCACCACCAGCGGTGTTGGTGGCGTGAAAGTCGTTCCACGACATCACCGGTATCGGGTCTGAATCCCGACCGGTACTGTCGTCGAGCACCAGCGGTGACCACACCAACTCCAACAACCCCTGACCCCCACCCGCTGCGGCGGCCGCGGCCTGCAACTGCTCCGTGGTGACCGGGCGGGTCAGCAACGCTCCTACCGATAACACCGGCACCCCGGTGTTATCGGCCACCTCGATCGAGACCGCCTGTCCCGCACCCTCATCCCCGGTGTCCAGCAACGCGATCCGGGCACGCAGGTGGGTTGCGCCGGTGGCATGCAACGTGACGTCCTGCCAGGAAAACGGCAACACCATCGCCCCGGTATTGGTGTCCAGTGTCAGCGCGGCGTGTAGCACCGCATCCAACAGTGCTGGATGTATCCCGAATCCCTGGACTTGCAGCCCGGCATCGGTGGGCACGATGACCTCAGCGAAAACCTCCCGTCCCCGCCGCCACACCGCCTCAAGTCCTTGAAACGCCCGACCATACTCATAACCACGCCCGGCCAACCCCGGATACACATCGGAAACATCCACCCCCACCGCACCGAGGGGGGGCCACACCGACAAATCCGCCCCTACCGCACCACCACCGGTGGGCCCCAACATCCCCTCGGCGTGCAGCATCCACCCTGCCCCGGCGCGGCTGCTGCGTGAATACACCGACACCGCCCGCGACCCGTCGTCGTGCGCGCCATCGACCACGACTTGCACCGACACCGCCTCACCCGGGGCTAGCACCAGCGGCGCGGCCAACACCAACTCCTGCACCCGCTCACAGCCCACCTCATCGCCGGCACGCACCACCAACTCCACAAACCCTGCCCCCGGGAGCACTACCACCCCACCCACCGCATGATCAGCCAGCCACGGCTGTGCGGCCAGCGACAACCGCCCGGTCAACACCACCCCACCGGTATCCGGACGCGCGATCACCGCACCCAACAACCCATGGCCGGCCCCACCCAGACCCACACCACCCACATCACCACCACCCACCGACACCCCGTCCAGCCAATACCGTTGCCGCACAAACGCATACGTCGGCAACCCCACCCGCTTGGCCCCACAACCGGCGAACACCGCCGCCCAATTGACCCCCACCCCGGCCACAAAAGCCTGACCCACCGACAACCAAAACCGATCCAACCCACCCTGATCACGACCCAACGTCGCCACCACCACACCCGCAACACCCTGGGCGGTCAGGGTGTCCTCAATCGCAGCGGCCAACACCGGATGCGGATCGGCCTCCACAAACACCTGATACCCGCGCCCCACCGCACAGCGCAGCGCCTCCTCCAACTGCACCGTCTGACGCAGGTTGCGATACCAATACCCGCCATCCAAGCCCGCGGTATCGACCAACCCACCCGTAACCGTGGAGAAAAACTCCACCCCACACGAACGCGGCGTGATACCCGCCAACGCCTGGACCAACCGCTGCTCAATCACCTCAACCTGCACCGAATGCGACGCATAATCGACCGCCAACCGCCGCGCCCGTACCCCCACCGCCTGCGCCGCGGCCATCACCTGCTCCACCGCGTCGAGCTCACCAGAAACCACCACCGCCGCAGGCCCGTTCACGGCCGCCACAGCAACCCGATCACCCACCCCGGCCACCAACTCCTGAGCGCGCCCCGCCGAACACGCCAACGACACCATCGCCCCCGCCCCGGCCAACGACGCCAACAACGCGCTACGCAGCGCCACCACCGCCGCCGCATCGGTCAACGACAACGCCCCGGCCACATACGCCGCGGCGATCTCCCCCTGCGAATGGCCCAACACCGCATCCGGTACCACTCCCACCGACTCCCACAACCGCGCCAGCGACACCATCACCGCCCACAACACCGGCTGCACCACATCCACCCGCTCCAACCCCGGCGCCCCCGCCGCCCCACGCACCACATCCAGCAACGACCACGACACAAACCCCGCCAACGCCTGCTCACAGCGGCGCATCTGCTCGGCAAAAACCGCAGACACCTCCAACAACTGCCGGCCCATCCCCACCCATTGCGAGCCCTGGCCGCCAAACACCAGCACCGTCTTACCCACCGACCCCGCCCGACCCAGCACCACACCAACGCCTGGCTCACCGCCAGCCACCCCCGCCAACCCCGCCGCCAACTGCTCTCGATCAGCCCCCACCACCACCGCTCGATGTTCAAACACCGACCGCGACGTCAACGACCACCCCACATCCAGCACACCCAACCCCTCATCGGCAGCCACCAACCCCGCCAACCGTTCCGCCTGAGCCGCCAAAGCCGCGCCGACTTAGCCGAGATCACCCAAGGCACCACACCCAAAACCGTGGATTTATCGCCACTTTCAGCATTGACCACCCCGACAGGGGGTTCTTCGACAATCACATGCGCGTTGGTGCCACTGATCCCGAACGAGGAAATCCCGGCTCGGCGCGGTCGACCCGCCGCCGCCGGCCATGGCCGCGCCTGGGTCAACAACGACACCGCCCCGGACTCCCAATCCACCTGGGAAGACGGCGTATCCACATGCAATGTTTTCGGCATCACCGCATGGCGCATCGCCTCGATCATCTTGATCAGCCCGGCCACCCCCGCCGCGGCCTGCGCGTGACCCATGTTCGACTTGATCGACCCCAACCACAACGGCTCACCGCCATGGCGGTCTTGCCCATAGGTGGCCAACAACGCCTGAGCCTCAATCGGATCGCCCAACACCGTGCCCGTCCCATGGGCCTCGACCACATCCACATCCGCGGGCGTTAACCCCGCATTGGCCAACGCCGCGGCAATCACCCGCTGCTGGGAGGGCCCATTGGGCGCGGTCAACCCATTAGAAGCCCCATCCTGATTCACCGCAGAACCCCGCACCAGCGCCAACACCGGATACCCCAACCGCCGCGCATCCGAGAGCCGCGCTAACACCACCACCCCCACACCCTCAGAAAACCCCGTCCCATCCGCAGCACCGGCGAACGACTTACACCGCCCATCGGCGGCCAGCCCCCGCTGCCGGGAAAACTCCACAAACACCGTCGGGGTGGCCATCACCGTCACCCCACCGGCCAACGCCAACTCACACTCCCCCAACCGCAACGACGCAACAGCCTGATGAATGGCCACCAACGACGACGAACACGCCGTATCCACCGACACCGCCGGACCCTCCAACCCCAACACATAGGCCACCCGCCCCGACGCCACACTCCCGGCGCTGCCGTTGCCCAAATACCCCTCCAACTCCTGGGCATCACCCCTAGCACCGCCACTGCCACCACTGAACAGCCGCGCCGCGTAGTCGGCGTACATCACCCCGGTGAACACCCCCGTCGGGCTGCCCCTCAACGACTTCGGGTCAATCCCGGCGTGTTCCAACGCTTCCCACGAACACTCCAACAACAACCGCTGCTGGGGATCTATCGCCAACGCCTCACGCGGAGCGATCCCGAAAAACCCGGCATCAAACTCCGCGGCCCCAGCCACAAACCCGCCCTGGCGGCAATAGGTCTTACCCACCGCATCCGGGTCAGGATCAAACAACCCCTCCACATCCCAACCCCGATCCAGCGGGAACTCACCCACCACATCACGACCCTGGGCCACCACCTCCCACAACGCCCCCGCACCATCCACCCCACCCGGGAACCGACACCCCACCCCCACCACCGCGACCGGCTCATCAACCCCCATGCCCACCCGCGCCACCACCGGTACCGGCACCGGCACCGACCCACTGACCCGCTGCCCCAAATGCCGCGCCAACCCCGCAGGGGTGGGGTAGTCAAAGACCACAGTGGGCGATAACGTCAGCCCGGTCAGGGTTTTGAGCCGGTTGCGCAGCTCCACGGCGGTCAGTGAGTCAAACCCTAAATCCTGAAACGCCTGTTCGGCGTCGATATCCGTGCTGTTGGGATGGCCCAGCACGGCCGCCACCTGACCGCACACCACCTCGACCATCACCTGCTGGCGCTGCTCAGCGTCGAGGCCGGCCAGGCGCTGCGCTAGCGCTGAGACCGTGGCGGCGGTGTCGGTCTCGACCCGGCGCCGGGATCGGCGGATCAGATTGTCAAACAACCGGGGCAGCTCAACACCACTGTCATCCAACGCTTTTAGATCCAACCGGGCCGCCACCACCGCGGGCCGATCCAGCATTAGCGCGGCATCAAAGAACTCCACCGCCTGCCCGGTGCTCATCGCCGCTACCCCACCACGAGTCATCCGCGCCACATCACGACCACCCAGATGCCCGGTCAACGCGCTGGTCTGTTCCCACAACCCCCACGCCACCGAGACCCCCGCCAACCCGCCAGCACGCCGATGCGCAGCCAGCGCATCCAAAAACGCGTTGCCCGCCGCGTAATTACCCTGCCCCGCACTACCGGCCACACCCGCCACCGAGGAACACAACACAAACATCGACAACCCCAAACCCCGGGTCGCCTCATGCAGATTCCACGCGCCATCGACCTTGGCCGCCAACACCGCATCGATGCGTTCTGGGGTCAACGAGGTAACCACCCCATCATCGAGTGTCCCCGCGGCATGAATCACCCCACTTAACGGCGGAAACCCCTGCGGCAACCCGCCCACCAACCCCGCTACCGCATCGGCATCGGCCACATCACAGCCCGCCACCGACACCCGCGCGCCGGCCGCTTCCAACTCGGCCACCACCTGCGCGACGCCTTGTGCGGTGTCTCCGCCCCGGCTGGCCAACACCACATGACCCACCCCATAGGCGGCCACCACATGCCGGGCCAACACACCACCGGCCATCCCGGTGCCCCCGGTCACCAACACCGTGCCCCCCACCAACCCCTCAACACCGCCCCGCGCCGCAACCACACCCCCATCCCCATCCGCATCCGGTAAAACCGCCACCGGCGCCACCGCCGCTAACCGCCCCCCATAGGCCACCCCGGCGCGCACCACCAGCTGCGGCTCGCCCAACCCCGCTAACCCAATCCAGTCAATCGACGCATCCGGGCCGCCATCAAGATCAATATCAATGTCGGTGTCGAGCAACATGATCCGGCCCGGATGCTCGGCCTGTGCTGAGCGCACCAGCCCCCATACCGCCGCCCCTGCCAGATCGGTGACGTCCTGACCGGCCAGCCCCACCGCACCACGAGTCACCACCACTAACACCGCGGTCTGATCGCGACCCAGCCACGACTGCAACACCGCCAACACCGCATGGGTGACCGCGTGCACCGACCCCACCACATCCCCACCCCCACCACCACTACCGCCGCACTGCCACACCACCACACCCCCACCACCAGCACTACCAGCGGTGTTGGTGTTGGTGTCGGTGTCGGTGTCGGTGTCGGTGTTGGTGGTGTGAAAGTCGTTCCACGACATCACCGGTATCGGGTCTGAATCCCGACCGGTACTGTCGTCGAGCACCAGCGGTGACCACACCAACTCCAACAACCCCTGACCCACCCCCCCGCCAGCGGCCGCGGCTGCGGCCGCCAACTGCTCTGTGGTGACCGGGCGGGTCAGCAACGCCCCTACCGATAACACCGGCATTCCGGTGTTATCGGCCACCTCGATCGAGACCGCCTGTCCCGCACCCTCATCCCCGGTGTCCAGCGGGGCGATCCGGGCACGCAGGTGGGTTGCGCCGGTGGCATGCAATGTGACGTCCTGCCAGGAAAACGGCAACACCATCGCCCCGGTATTGGTGTCCAGTGTCAGCGCGGCGTGTAGCACCGCATCCAACAGTGCTGGATGTATCCCGAATCCCTGGACTTGCAGCCCGGCATCGGTGGGCACGATGACCTCAGCGAAAACCTCCCGTCCCCGCCGCCATACCGCCTCAAGTCCTTGAAACGCCCGACCATACTCATAACCACGCCCGGCCAACCCCGGATAAACATCGGAAACATCCACCCCCACCGCGTCGTGGGGGGGCCACACCGACAAATCCGCGCCTACCGCACCACCACCGGTGGGCCCCAACACTCCCTCGGCGTGCAGCATCCACCCTGCCCCGGCCCGGCTGCTGCGTGAATACACCGACACCGCCCGCGACCCGTCGTCGTGCGCGCCATCGACCACGACTTGCACCGACACCGCCTCACCCGGGGCTAGCACCAGCGGCGCGGCCAACACCAACTCCTGCACCCGCTCACAGCCCACCTCATCGCCGGCACGCACCACCAACTCCACAAACCCTGCCCCCGGGAGCACCACCACCCCACCCACCGCATGATCAGCCAGCCACGGCTGTGCCGCCAGCGACAACCGCCCGGTCAACACCACCCCACCGGTATCCGGACGCGCCACCACCGCACCCAACAACCCATGGCCGGCCCCACCCAGACCCACACCACCCACATCACCACCACCCACCGACACCCCGTCCAGCCAATACCGTTGCCGCACAAACGCATACGTCGGCAACCCCACCCGCTTGGCCCCACAACCGGCAAACACCGCCGCCCAATTAACCCCCACCCCGGCCACAAAAGCCTGACCCGCCGACAACCAAAACCGATCCAACCCACCCTGATCACGACCCAACGTCGCCACCACCACACCCGCAACACCCTGGGCGGTCAGGGTGTCCTCAATCGCAGCGGCCAACACCGGATGCGGATCGGCCTCCACAAACACCTGATACCCGCGCCCCACCGCACAGCGCAGCGCCGCCTCCAACTGCACCGTCTGACGCAGGTTGCGATACCAATACCCGCCATCCAAGCCCGCGGTATCGACCAACCCACCCGTGACCGTGGAGAAAAACTCCACCCCACACGAACGCGGCGTGATACCCGCCAACGCCTGGACCAACCGCTGCTCAATCACCTCAACCTGCACCGAATGCGACGCATAATCGACCGCCAACCGCCGCGCCCGTACCCCCACCGCCTGCGCCGCGGCCATCACCTGCTCCACCGCGTCGAGCTCACCAGAAACCACCACCGCCGCAGGCCCGTTCACGGCCGCCACAGCAACCCGATCACCCACCCCGGCCACCAACTCCTGAGCGCGCCCCGCCGAACACGCCAACGACACCATCGCCCCCGCCCCGGCCAACGACGCCAACAACGCGCTACGCAGCGCCACCACCGCCGCCGCATCGGTCAACGACAACGCCCCGGCCACATACGCCGCGGCGATCTCCCCCTGCGAATGGCCCAACACCGCATCCGGTACCACTCCCACCGACTCCCACAACCGCGCCAGCGACACCATCACCGCCCACAACACCGGCTGCACCACATCCACCCGCTCCAACCCCGGCGCCCCCGCCGCCCCACGCACCACATCCAGCAACGACCACGACACAAACCCCGCCAACGCCTGCTCACAGCGGCGCATCTGCTCGGCAAAAACCGCAGACACCTCCAACAACTGCCGGCCCATCCCCACCCATTGCGAGCCCTGGCCGCCAAACACCAGCACCGTCTTCCCCACCGACCCCGCCCGACCCAGCACCACACCAACGCCTGGCTCACCGCCAGCCACCCCCGCCAACCCCGCCGCCAACTGCTCTCGATCAGCCCCCACCACCACCGCTCGATGTTCAAACACCGACCGCGACGTCAACGACCACCCCACATCCAGCACACCCAACCCCTCATCGGCAGCCACCAACCCCGCCAACCGTTCCGCCTGAGCCGCTAACGCCTGCGCCGATCGCCCCGAGATCACCCACGGCAGCACCGACAACCCCACCCCCGACCCCGACCCAGACGCCTCACCCACCGCCACCGGCTCGGGTGGGGCCTGTTCGACAATCACGTGCGCGTTGGTGCCACTGATCCCGAACGAGGAAATCCCGGCTCGGCGCGGTCGACCCGCCGCCGCCGGCCATGGCCGCGCCTGGGTCAACAACGACACCGCCCCGGACTCCCAATCCACCTGGGAAGACGGCGTATCCACATGCAATGTTTTCGGCATCACCGCATGGCGCATCGCCTCGATCATCTTGATCAGCCCGGCCACCCCCGCCGCGGCCTGCGCGTGACCCATGTTCGACTTGATCGACCCCAACCACAACGGCTCACCGCCATGGCGGTCTTGCCCATAGGTGGCCAACAACGCCTGAGCCTCAATCGGATCCCCCAATCGGGTCCCGTCCCGTGGGCCTCGACCACATCCACATCCCTTGGCGTTAACCCCGCATTGGCCAACGCCGCGGCAATCACCCGCTGCTGGGAGGGCCCATTGGGCGCGGTCAACCCATTAGAAGCCCCATCCTGATTCACCGCAGAACCCCGCACCAGCGCCAACACCGGATACCCCAACCGCCGCGCATCCGAGAGCCGCGCTAACACCACCACCCCCACACCCTCAGAAAACCCCGTCCCATCCGCGCCCCCGGCGAACGACTTACACCGCCCATCGGCGGCCAGCCCCCGCTGCCGGGAAAACTCCACAAACACCGTCGGGGTGGCCATCACCGTCACCCCACCGGCCAACGCCAACTCACACTCCCCCAACCGCAACGACTGCACAGCCTGATGAATGGCCACCAACGACGACGAACACGCCGTATCCACCGACACCGCCGGACCCTCCAACCCCAACACATAAGCCACCCGCCCCGACGCCACACTCCCGGCGCTGCCGTTGCCCAAATACCCCTCCAACTCCTGGGCATCACCCCTAGCACCGCCACTGCCACCACTGAACAGCCGCGCCGCGTAGTCGGCGTACATCACCCCGGTGAACACCCCCGTCGGGCTGCCCCTCAACGACTTCGGGTCAATCCCGGCGTTCTCCAACGCTTCCCACGAACACTCCAACAACAACCGCTGCTGGGGATCTATCGCCAACGCCTCACGCGGAGCGATCCCGAAAAACCCGGCATCAAACTCCGCGGCCCCAGCCACAAACCCGCCCTGGCGGCAATAGGTCTTACCCACCGCATCCGGGTCAGGATCAAACAACCCCTCCACATCCCAACCCCGATCCAGCGGGAACTCACCCACCACATCACGACCCTGGGCCACCACCTCCCACAACGCCCCCGCACCATCCACCCCACCCGGGAACCGACACCCCACCCCCACCACCGCGACCGGCTCATCAATCCCCATGCCCACCCGCGCCACCACCGGTACCGGCACCGGCACCGACCCACTGACCCGCTGCCCCAAATGCCGCGCCAACCCCGCGGGGGTGGGGTAGTCAAAGACCAGAGTGGGCGATAACGTCAGCCCGGTCAGGGTTTTGAGCCGGTTGCGCAGCTCCACAGCGGTCAGTGAGTCAAACCCTAAATCCTGAAACGCCTGTTCGGCGTCGATATCCGTGCTGTTGGGATGGCCCAGCACGGCCGCCACCTGACCGCACACCACCTCGACCATCACCTGCTGGCGCTGCTCAGCGTCGAGGCCGGCCAGGCGCTGCGCTAGCGCTGAGACCGTGGCGGCGGTGTCGGTCTCGACCCGGCGCCGGGATCGGCGGATCAGATTGTCAAACAACCGGGGCAGCTCAACACCACTGTCATCCAACGCTTTTAGATCCAACCGGGCCGCCACCACCGCGGGCCGATCCAGCATTAGCGCGGCATCAAAGAACTCCACCGCCTGCCCGGTGCTCATCGCCGCTACCCCACCACGAGTCATCCGCGCCACATCACGACCACCCAGATGCCCGGTCAACGCGCTGGTCTGTTCCCACAACCCCCACGCCACCGAGACCCCCGCCAACCCGCCAGCACGCCGATGCGCAGCCAGCGCATCCAAAAACGCGTTGCCCGCCGCGTAATTACCCTGCCCCGCACTACCGGCCACACCCGCCACCGAGGAACACAACACAAACATCGACAACCCCAAACCCCGGGTCGCCTCATGCAGATTCCACGCGCCATCGACCTTGGCCGCCAACACCGCATCGATGCGTTCTGGGGTCAACGAGGTAACCACCCCATCATCGAGCACCCCTGCGGCATGAATCACCCCACACCACGGCCGGAACCCCTGCGGCAACCCGCCCACCAACCCCGCTACCGCATCGGCATCGGCCACATCACAGCCCGCCACCGACACCCGCGCCCCCAAAGCCTCCAACCCGGCCACCACCTCCGCCACACCTGGCGCGGTGTCCCCGCCCCGGCTGGCCAACACCACATGACCCACCCCATAGGCGGCCACCACATGCCGGGCCAACACACCACCGGCCATCCCGGTACCCCCGGTCACCAACACCGTGCCCCCCACCAACCCCTCAACACCGCCCCGCGCCGCAACCACACCCCCATCCCCATCCGCATCCGGTAAAACCGCCACCGGCGCCACCGCCGCTAACCGCCCCCCATAGGCCACCCCGGCGCGCACCACCAGCTGCGGCTCGCCTAACCCCGCTAACCCAATCCAGTCAATCGACGCATCCGGGCCGCCATCAAGATCAATATCAATGTCGGTGTCGAGCAACACGATCCGGCCCGGATGCTCGGCCTGTGCTGAGCGCACCAGCCCCCATACCGCCGCCCCTGCCAGATCGGTGACGTCCTGACCGGCCAACCCCACCGCACCACGAGTCACCACCACTAACACCGCGGTCTGATCGCGACCCAGCCACGACTGCAACACCGCCAACACCGCATGGGTGACCGCGTGCACCGACCCCACCACATCCCCACCCCCACCACCACTACCGCCGCACTGCCACACCACCACACCCCCACCACCAGCACTACCAGCGGTGTTGGTGTTGGTGTCGGTGTCGTCGTCGGCGGTGTTGGTGGTGTGAAAGTCGTTCCACGACATCACCGGCACCGGGTCTGAATCCCGACCGGTACTGTTGTTGCGCGTCTCTTTCGATGACGACGATGGCGTCGTCGGGGTTGACGACGATCGGGTTATGAGAACGGCCCCGCTCGGTGTGGTGAGCGGGGCCGTGGTGGGCGTGGTGACGGGGTGCCGGTCGAGTTGATGCGGTCCTGGTCGGTTTGACGCGAATTAGATTCAGTCCGCCGCGGTTTCGGCGATAGCGATACGGGCTGCCTTCTCGTCGACGATGGAGTGATCGGCAGCGAACGCGGCGGTTAGCGCGTGTAGGGCCAGGTTGTTGACCGCACGCGGGTGACCGCGGGAGGCGTTGTGGATCAGCCCGATCGCGTCCTGGGAGAACAGGGTGTCGGAACGCCCGGCGATTTTGCAGTGATGGCCGATGTAGTCGGCGGTGTCGGTGCCACTCATTCCGGCGATGGTGTAGCGCACCGCGATGCGCTGATCCAACGCGGCGAGCACGCCTAGCCGAAGTCGGTGGCGCAGGCTGGGCTGGCCGATGAGCACGACCGCGAACGGGGATCCGGAGTCCATGTCGTGGTTGGTGAGCAGCCGGATCGATTCGAGCTGTTGATTATCGAGCAGGTGTGCCTCGTCGATCACAAGCACCGGTGAGCGTCCACGTTCGGCGTGCTCGGTGGCCAATGCCTCAGAGGCTTGCGGGGCCAGGGTGGACTTATGGAAGGCCGGGGTGTGCCCGAGGGTGGCCACGATGTGGGTGAGCATGCCGCGCACCCCGACGGTCGGGTTGGCCAGGTAGATGAACACATGCCGGGAGGGATCCAGCGCGGTGGTGGCCGCCCGCACGGCCACGGTTTTGCCCGCTCCGACCTCGCCGGTGATCACCCCGATCGCGCGCTGGTCCACACACCAGCTGATGCGGGCGACCGCCTCGCCGTGCCCGGCATGGCGATGCAGCATGGCCGGGGCCAGGTCACGCCCGAACGGCATCCGGGTGAAACCCCAATGTGATTGCAGCCGTTGAATACTCACGCTGATATCCCGCCCTTGTCATCGATATCGTCGAGGGACAGCTGGCCGGGGATCTGGTCATTGTCACCGTAGAGGGCGTGATAGCCGATGCGTTCATCGTGGCGCAGCTGCTCATGGTGGGCGGTGGCGGTCAACTCCAGATAGTCGATACCGGTTGCCGGCGGCGGCTCGGGTTCGAGGGTCTCCGGTTTGGCCTTGGGATGGGCGTGGCGGGAAATGGTGTGCGGCAGGGCTTTTCCGTAGCTCTTGTCGTGGTAGCGGACTTGCACGGTTTCCAGATCGAACGGGCAAAACACCAGCTCCACCTTGCGCCCGACCAGCGCCGAGTCGACTTGGTAGGTGTTGGCGTGCAGCGATACGGTGGCGGTCTTGGTGACCACGCGGTATTCCGACCACAAGAACGCCTCGGTCAAATCATCGGCGCTCGGCATGGCCGGGGTACGCCCCAGCCGGTCGAAGCCGGCGTCCCAGCGGGCCAGCGGAGGCTGCCCGGTCTCGGTATGGGTACGGCGGTGGTATTCGGTTTCGGTCCAGGCCACAAACAGCCGGTTGAGCTCCAAGAGCGCGGTGGCGTGATCCACCCCGGCAGCAGCGAGGTCCTCGCTGGTGGTGTCGGTGACCTCAACCAGGAACTGTTCGCGCACGGTGCGGAAAAACCGTTCGATCTTGCCCCGTCCTTGGGGTCGACCGGGTTGTGAATGGACCAGGCGCACACCGAGTTTCGCGCATGCCCGCAACAACCAGGCATCGACGAAAGCGCTGCCGTTATCCACGTAGATCCCGGCTGGGACCCCGCGGGCCGCCAGCGCGGGGCGCAGCGCGGCGGCCAGCCGCACGGTGTCTTCAGAAAAGCCGAACCGGTAGCCGACCGCTAATCGAGAATGATCGTCAAGAAAGGCAAAAAGGTAGGTTTTGCGGTCCCCGACCCGCGGCCCGTGTAGCGCGTCTCCGACCCACAGCTCGTTGGGGTTGGCGGCCTCGAACCGGCCGAACACCGCCGGCGCCTCGCCGGCACCGCGTCCCATCAGCTCTAGCCGGTGGAAAAGGCGCAGCAGGGTGGACTCCGAGGGCGCCCACCCGGTGGCGGTGCGCAGGATGCGAGCCACCTGGGTGGCGGTGCGGGTCGGGTTTTCCCGTTTGAGGGAGGCCGCCAGCTCCAGCACCTGCGCATCCGTGCGGGCGGCCAGCCGCCGCGGCTCGGGTAGCAGCGCTTCGAACCCACCACCGCGGTAGCGGCGAATCCAGCGGTCCAGCGTCTCCCGCGAGACCCGCACCTGGTTGCCGAACGGATCGGTATGGGTACCCGCGGCGATTTGGCGCACCAACTTGCCGCGCTGCTTGGTGGACAGCCCCGCATCGAGGGCCGGGCAGATCAGCTGATAGCGGAACAACCCGATCGCCTGCGCCCGCTCACGGCGCTTGTGCTCCTCCAACGACATCTTCTCGGTTCTCCTTCTCCAGTCGAAGGCCTGCCCGAAACGGTTTGCCGGGCAGGCGCCTTGGTGAGGATCACCGATCACCCGATGCCAGCGTCAGGGGCGATTCGTGTTGCAGCGGCCCAGCCACGTGGCGGCGGCCAGCCCGGCGCCAGCAGCCGACCGCCACTGGCCGCCACAGCCACCCGGCCCGCCGTCACCGCGCCGAGCAACCCGAGCGCGCCGAAACGCAACCGGATCGCCGTCGCGGCGGTTTCAACCGCGGCCAGCACATCGCGCCATGGGCACCCCGCCCCGTCGGGGATCACCACGTCCACCCCTGCGGTCACTGCGATGCCCAAGAACCAGTTCCTGATCGCCTCTAGCCGATCCGCCGCCCGGCGCAACCAACCCCGCACAGTGGCTGCCGGCACCCGGATCACCGCCGCGATCCGGCGATGCCCCAACCCATCAGTGCGGGCGCTCCATGCAGACCAAATCTGTTCCGCTGCATAGGCTCTGCGCAGCAACACACTCACCGGCAACAACACATGCGTCACCGCGCACGCCCGGCAACGGGCTCGCCGCGGCCGAACCAGATCGGCCAACCCGGCGATCCTTCGAGCACGGGCATGACCCCAGCCACCCAGCACACCGCCGCAACCGGGACACCCAATCTCCCCAGCAGCCAACCTGGACTGTTGCGCGTCTCTTTCGATGACGACGATGGCGTCGTCGGGGTTGACGACGATCGGGTTATGAGAACGGCCCCGCTCGGTGTGGTGAGCGGGGCCGTGGTGGGCGTGGTGACGGGGTGCCGGTCGAGTTGATGCGGTCCTGGTCGGTTTGACGCGAATTAGATTCAGTCCGCCGCGGTTTCGGCGATAGCGATACGGGCTGCCTTCTCGTCGACGATGGAGTGATCGGCAGCGAACGCGGCGGTTAGCGCGTGTAGGGCCAGGTTGTTGACCGCACGCGGGTGACCGCGGGAGGCGTTGTGGATCAGCCCGATCGCGTCCTGGGAGAACAGGGTGTCGGAACGCCCGGCGATTTTGCAGTGATGGCCGATGTAGTCGGCGGTGTCGGTGCCACTCATTCCGGCGATGGTGTAGCGCACCGCGATGCGCTGATCCAACGCGGCGAGCACGCCTAGCCGAAGTCGGTGGCGCAGGCTGGGCTGGCCGATGAGCACGACCGCGAACGGGGATCCGGAGTCCATGTCGTGGTTGGTGAGCAGCCGGATCGATTCGAGCTGTTGATTATCGAGCAGGTGTGCCTCGTCGATCACAAGCACCGGTGAGCGTCCACGTTCGGCGTGCTCGGTGGCCAATGCCTCAGAGGCTTGCGGGGCCAGGGTGGACTTATGGAAGGCCGGGGTGTGCCCGAGGGTGGCCACGATGTGGGTGAGCATGCCGCGCACCCCGACGGTCGGGTTGGCCAGGTAGATGAACACATGCCGGGAGGGATCCAGCGCGGTGGTGGCCGCCCGCACGGCCACGGTTTTGCCCGCTCCGACCTCGCCGGTGATCACCCCGATCGCGCGCTGGTCCACACACCAGCTGATGCGGGCGACCGCCTCGCCGTGCCCGGCATGGCGATGCAGCATGGCCGGGGCCAGGTCACGCCCGAACGGCATCCGGGTGAAACCCCAATGTGATTGCAGCCGTTGAATACTCACGCTGATATCCCGCCCTTGTCATCGATATCGTCGAGGGACAGCTGGCCGGGGATCTGGTCATTGTCACCGTAGAGGGCGTGATAGCCGATGCGTTCATCGTGGCGCAGCTGCTCATGGTGGGCGGTGGCGGTCAACTCCAGATAGTCGATACCGGTTGCCGGCGGCGGCTCGGGTTCGAGGGTCTCCGGTTTGGCCTTGGGATGGGCGTGGCGGGAAATGGTGTGCGGCAGGGCTTTTCCGTAGCTCTTGTCGTGGTAGCGGACTTGCACGGTTTCCAGATCGAACGGGCAAAACACCAGCTCCACCTTGCGCCCGACCAGCGCCGAGTCGACTTGGTAGGTGTTGGCGTGCAGCGATACGGTGGCGGTCTTGGTGACCACGCGGTATTCCGACCACAAGAACGCCTCGGTCAAATCATCGGCGCTCGGCATGGCCGGGGTACGCCCCAGCCGGTCGAAGCCGGCGTCCCAGCGGGCCAGCGGAGGCTGCCCGGTCTCGGTATGGGTACGGCGGTGGTATTCGGTTTCGGTCCAGGCCACAAACAGCCGGTTGAGCTCCAAGAGCGCGGTGGCGTGATCCACCCCGGCAGCAGCGAGGTCCTCGCTGGTGGTGTCGGTGACCTCAACCAGGAACTGTTCGCGCACGGTGCGGAAAAACCGTTCGATCTTGCCCCGTCCTTGGGGTCGACCGGGTTGTGAATGGACCAGGCGCACACCGAGTTTCGCGCATGCCCGCAACAACCAGGCATCGACGAAAGCGCTGCCGTTATCCACGTAGATCCCGGCTGGGACCCCGCGGGCCGCCAGCGCGGGGCGCAGCGCGGCGGCCAGCCGCACGGTGTCTTCAGAAAAGCCGAACCGGTAGCCGACCGCTAATCGAGAATGATCGTCAAGAAAGGCAAAAAGGTAGGTTTTGCGGTCCCCGACCCGCGGCCCGTGTAGCGCGTCTCCGACCCACAGCTCGTTGGGGTTGGCGGCCTCGAACCGGCCGAACACCGCCGGCGCCTCGCCGGCACCGCGTCCCATCAGCTCTAGCCGGTGGAAAAGGCGCAGCAGGGTGGACTCCGAGGGCGCCCACCCGGTGGCGGTGCGCAGGATGCGAGCCACCTGGGTGGCGGTGCGGGTCGGGTTTTCCCGTTTGAGGGAGGCCGCCAGCTCCAGCACCTGCGCATCCGTGCGGGCGGCCAGCCGCCGCGGCTCGGGTAGCAGCGCTTCGAACCCACCACCGCGGTAGCGGCGAATCCAGCGGTCCAGCGTCTCCCGCGAGACCCGCACCTGGTTGCCGAACGGATCGGTATGGGTACCCGCGGCGATTTGGCGCACCAACTTGCCGCGCTGCTTGGTGGACAGCCCCGCATCGAGGGCCGGGCAGATCAGCTGATAGCGGAACAACCCGATCGCCTGCGCCCGCTCACGGCGCTTGTGCTCCTCCAACGACATCTTCTCGGTTCTCCTTCTCCAGTCGAAGGCCTGCCCGAAACGGTTTGCCGGGCAGGCGCCTTGGTGAGGATCACCGATCACCCGATGCCAGCGTCAGGGGCGATTCGTGTTGCAGCGGCCCAGCCACGTGGCGGCGGCCAGCCCGGCGCCAGCAGCCGACCGCCACTGGCCGCCACAGCCACCCGGCCCGCCGTCACCGCGCCGAGCAACCCGAGCGCGCCGAAACGCAACCGGATCGCCGTCGCGGCGGTTTCAACCGCGGCCAGCACATCGCGCCATGGGCACCCCGCCCCGTCGGGGATCACCACGTCCACCCCTGCGGTCACTGCGATGCCCAAGAACCAGTTCCTGATCGCCTCTAGCCGATCCGCCGCCCGGCGCAACCAACCCCGCACAGTGGCTGCCGGCACCCGGATCACCGCCGCGATCCGGCGATGCCCCAACCCATCAGTGCGGGCGCTCCATGCAGACCAAATCTGTTCCGCTGCATAGGCTCTGCGCAGCAACACACTCACCGGCAACAACACATGCGTCACCGCGCACGCCCGGCAACGGGCTCGCCGCGGCCGAACCAGATCGGCCAACCCGGCGATCCTTCGAGCACGGGCATGACCCCAGCCACCCAGCACACCGCCGCAACCGGGACACCCAATCTCCCCAGCAGCCAACCTGGACTCGACGCGGACAGGATCGACCTCTACCGTCACCATCGGTGCCTCCGAGCACTACAGCGCGGCACCCCGCAGTCCCGCCAAAGACTCAGCGGGGTGTCGCGCACCCATCAGTTCCTCGCCACACTGACGGTGCACACGAACAAGATCAACCCAGCGCTGAAGCCCAGAACCACATCGGCAAACTCAATGACGAACAGCAACCCCGTGGTCGTCATCCAATGAGACGGTCAACAACCTGGACTCGACGCGGACAGGATCGACCTCTACCGTCACCATCGGTGCCTCCGAGCACTACAGCGCGGCACCCCGCAGTCCCGCCAAAGACTCAGCGGGGTGTCGCGCACCCATCAGTTCCTCGCCACACTGACGGTGCACACGAACAAGATCAACCCAGCGCTGAAGCCCAGAACCACATCGGCAAACTCAATGACGAACAGCAACCCCGTGGTCGTCATCCAATGAGACGGTCAACAACTGTCGTCGAGCACCAGCGGTGACCACACCAACTCCAACAACCCCTGCCGATCCCCCCCACCCGCCGCGGCTGCGGCCGCCAACTGCTCTGTGGTGACCGGGCGGGTCAGCAACGCCCCTACCGATAACACCGGCATTCCGGTGTTATCGGCCACCTCGATCGAGACCGCCTGTCCCGCACCCTCAACCCCGGTGTCCAGCAACGCGATCCGGGCACGCAGGTGGGTTGCGCCCGCGGCATGCAACGTGACCTCACGCCAGGAAAACGGCAACACCATCGCCCCGGTATTGGTGTCCAGTGTCAGCGCGGCGTGTAGCACCGCATCCAACAGTGCTGGATGTATCCCGAATCCCTGGACTTGCAGCCCGGCATCGGTGGGCACGATGACCTCAGCGAAAACCTCCCGTCCCCGCCGCCACACCGCCTCAAGTCCTTGAAACGCCCGACCATACTCATAACCACGCCCGGCCAACCCCGGATACACATCGGAAACATCCACCCCCACCGCACCGAGGGGGGGCCACACCGACAAATCCGCGCCCACCGCACCACCACCGGTGGGCCCCAATACCCCCTCGGCGTGCAGCATCCACCCTGCCCCGGCCCGGCTGCTGCGTGAATACACCGACACCGCCCGCGACCCGTCGTCGTGCGCGCCATCGACCACCACTTGCACCGACACCGCCTCACCCGGGGCTAGCACCAGCGGCGCGGCCAACACCAACTCCTGCACCCGCTCACAGCCCACCTCATCGCCGGCACGCACCACCAACTCCACAAACCCTGCCCCCGGGAGCACCACCACCCCACCCACCGCATGATCAGCCAGCCACGGCTGTGCCGCCAGCGACAACCGCCCGGTCAACACCACCCCACCGGTATCCGGACGCGCCACCACCGCACCCAACAACCCATGGCCGGCCCCACCCAGACCCACACCACCCACATCACCACCACCCACCGACCCCCCGTCCAGCCAATACCGTTGCCGCACAAACGCATACGTCGGCAACCCCACCCGCTTGGCCCCGCAACCGGCGAACACCGCCGCCCAATTGACCCCCACCCCGGCCACAAAAGCCTGACCCACCGACAACCAAAACCGATCCAACCCACCCTGATCACGACCCAACGTCGCCACCACCACACCCGCAACACCCTGGGCGGTCAGGGTGTCCTCAATCGCAGCGGCCAACACCGGATGCGGATCGGCCTCCACAAACACCTGATACCCGCGCCCCACCGCACAGCGCAGCGCCGCCTCCAACTGCACCGTCTGACGCAGGTTGCGATACCAATACCCGCCATCCAAGCCCGCGGTATCGACCAACCCACCCGTGACCGTGGAGAAAAACTCCACCCCACACGAACGCGGCGTGATACCCGCCAACGCCTGGACCAACCGCTGCTCAATCACCTCAACCTGCACCGAATGCGACGCATAATCGACCGCCAACCGCCGCGCCCGTACCCCCACCGCCTGCGCCGCGGCCATCACCTGCTCCACCGCGTCGAGCTCACCAGAAACCACCACCGCCGCAGGCCCGTTGACCGCCGCCACAGCAACCCGATCACCCACCCCGGCCATCAACTCCTGAGCGCGCCCCGCCGAACACGCCAACGACACCATCGCCCCCGCCCCGGCCAACGACGCCAACAACGCGCTACGCAGCGCCACCACCGCCGCCGCATCGGTCAACGACAACGCCCCGGCCACATACGCCGCGGCGATCTCCCCCTGCGAATGGCCCAACACCGCATCCGGTACCACTCCCACCGACTCCCACAACCGCGCCAACGACACCATCACCGCCCACAACACCGGCTGCACCACATCCACCCGCTCCAACCCCGGCGCCCCCGCCGCCCCACGCACCACATCCAGCAACGACCACGACACAAACCCCGCCAACGCCTGCTCACAGCGGCGCATCTCTCTCGAAAATGAAGGTGACCCGAAGCGGGTGAGTGGCTGCCCCCGGGCGTTATGCGGCTTCGGTGAGTGGTTCGAGAGTCACTTTGTATCCCAGGCGTTCTAGTTGCTTGATGGCTTTGGTCTTGGTTCGCGCGGGCTGGTGTCGGGTGTAGTAGTCAGCACCGGGGTCACGGTAGAAAGCACCGTTTACCAGCATGTTCCATGCATCGGTGAGCATCTTGTGTTCGAGGCTGACCAGGGCGATCAGGGCGGGTAAGGAGTTGCGTCGTGGTTTCTTCCTGCGCGTTTGAACGGGCCGCCTGCCGGCGATGCGTCGATAGCGGACGCTGTAGTAGGTGTCTTTACTACGCGCGGCCGATAGGGCAGCTATGCCCAGGGCGGCCTTGAGGTGATGGTTGCCGGGGCGGGTGGCGGCTGATTTGACCCGGCCCGCTGATTCGTTGCAGCCGGGCACCACCCCGGCCCACGACGCCAGGTGTGCGGCGGTGGGGAACACGCTCATATCGGCGCCGGTTTCGGCGATGAACACATCGGCGACGATTCGCGACCAGCCCGGGATGCTCATCAGCAGTTCCCGGACGGCCTGAAAGGGTTTGATCGCCTCCTCAATGCGCGCATCGAGGCGAGCGATGTCGGCAGCATGGGCATCGATGCGATCCAGGTAGAGCCGCGCCATAAACGCGTGATGGTCGTTAAACCGTCCGCGCAACGCCTCGGTGAGCGCGGGAATCTTCTGGCGCATCTGCCCTTTGGCCAGATCGGCGATCACCGCCGGGTCGCGCTGCCCGGCGATGAGTGCTTCAAGCATCGCCCGCCCCGACACCCCGACGATGTCGGAGATCACCGCCGAGAGTTTGATCCCGGTGTCTTCGAGCAGCTTTTCCAGCCGCTGGATCTCTTTAGTGCGCGCTCGAGTGATGGTGGTGCGCGCCCTAGTCAGATCCCGCAACACCCGAATCGGCTCCGGTGGCACAAACGAGGCCCGCAGCAGCCCATGTGCGCCCAGATCGGCCAGCCACGCCGCATCGGAGACATCGGTCTTACGACCGGGCACATTGCGCGCCGCTTTAGCGTTGACCAGCATCACGTTCAGCTGGCCTTCGAGCAGGTAATAAAACGGTTTCCAGTAATCCGACGTGGATTCGATCACCACACAACTGACCCGTTCGGCGATCAGGTGCTCCCGCAACGCCAGGATCTCGCCGGTGGTCGACCCCCACGTGCTCACCGTCGTCGACGTGCCCCGCCGACCCTGACCCTGCACCCGGACACATACCTTGGCGTCCTTCTTGGAGACATCAATGCCCGAACACCGCGGATGAACCACCTCCATGACCATCACCTTCCATCCAGAACTATTGTCGTGGAGCGTGTTTCGGGGAGAGCCAAACAAAGACAGGAGTCTCTCTCGCGTGCTCACAGGCAACAATCCACGGCCCCCGCACAACCACAGGGGTGCTCTCCGCCACCAAGCTGCTCGCCGTACTCACCGGCAACACAGACGCAACGGGGTCCGCCGAAACACCCCACAAGCGTCGACCCAACCCGCTCCGAGAAGCAACCCGCCACCACGGCTACCAAGCCGAACGCCCCGGACTAATTTTCATCCCCCACGCCGGGGTGCAGCCCCCTTGGCAGCTGCTCGGCAAAAACCGCAGACACCTCCAACAACTGCCGGCCCATCCCGACCCATTGCGAGCCCTGGCCGCCAAAGACCACCACCGTCTTCCCCACCGATCCCGCCCGACCCATCACCACACCAACCCCCGGCTCACCGCCGGCGACCCCGGCCAACCCCGCCGCCAACTGCTCTCGATCAGCCCCCACCACCACCGCTCGATGTTCAAACACCGACCGCGACGTCAACGACCACCCCACATCCACCGGATCCAAGCCATGCTCAGCGTGCACAAAGTCCAGCAGCCGCTGCGCTTGCCCAGTCAACGCCGATTCCGACCTCGCCGACACTACCCACGGCACCACCGACAACCCGACATCGCTGAAGTTCGTTATTACGGTGGTGGTTTCACCTAGCGACGGCTCCTCCAAAATCACGTGTGCATTCGTGCCGCTGATCCCAAACGACGACACCCCCGCCCGACGTGGATGATGATCAGCTGGCCAGGGTTGAGCCTGCGTTAGCAACTGCACGTGGCCGCTTGACCAATCCGCATGCGGGGATGGTTGATCGATGTGCAGGCTGGCCGGTAGCACCCCATGGCGCATCGCTTGGACCATTTTGATCACTCCGGCTACCCCGGCCGCGGCCTGAGTGTGCCCCATGTTGGATTTGACCGATCCCAACCACAACGGTCGTTGCGGGTCGCGGTCTTGGCCGTAAGTCGCCAGGATTGCTTGGGCCTCAATGGGATCGCCTAACACCGTGCCGGTGCCATGAGCCTCTACCACATCTACCTCGGCTGGGGTTAACCCGGCGTTGGCTAATGCCGCCCGGATCACCCCTTGCTGTGAGGGGCCGTTAGGCGCGGTCAACCCATTGCTGGCGCCATCTTGATTGACCGCACTACCCCGAACTATCGCCAACACTTCATGACCCAGCCGGCGAGCGTCGGAAAGCCGCTCTACCACCAAGACCCCGACGCCCTCGGAAAACCCGGTCCCGTCAGCGGCGTCGGCGAACGCTTTGCAGCGCCCATCCGGTGATATTGCCCGCTGGCGCGCAAATCCCACGAAGCCCGCCGGAGACGCCATCACCGCCACCCCACCGGCTAATGCCAAATCGCACTCCCCCGAGAGCAACGACTGTATTGCCCAATGCAGTGTCACCAATGATGACGAGCACGCCGTGTCCACCGATATCGCCGGGCCTTCCAGGCCCAAAACGTAGGCGACCCGTCCCGATGCCACACTCAGGACCTGCCCGGTCACGCCGTAGATATCCACCTCCTCGGGGGCCCCACTCCAGCTTTGTGCATAACCAGAGCCTGTGAGCCCAGTGAATACTCCGGTTGCTGATCCCCGCAGCGAGCCGGGGTCAATCCCGGCGCGTTCCAACGCTTCCCAGGAGCACTCCAGCAACAACCTCTGTTGGGGATCCATCACCAACGCCTCGCGCGCAGTGATACCGAAGAACGCGGCGTCGAAATCGCCAGCGTCATGTAAGAACCCGCCCCAGCGGGTGTAGGTCTTACCCACCGCGTCTGGGTCAGGGTCATACAACCCATCCACATCCCAGCCCCGATCAGCGGGGAACTCCGAGATCACATCCCGGCCGTCGGCCACCATCTCCCATAGGCCCGCAGGCGAATCCACCCCACCCGGAAACCGACACCCCATCCCCACAATCGCCACCGGTTCATCCAGACCCACCCGTGCCCGCGCCACCGACGCGCGCACCGGCAACGCCAAACCCATGAGCTGCTCGCCCAGATACGTCGCCAACGCATTGGGAGTGGGGTAGTCGAAGATTAAGGTGGGTGAAAGGGTAAGCCCGGTAGCGGTTTTCAGTCGATTACGCAGGTCAACTGCGCTTAAGGAGTTAAATCCCAAGTCTTGAAATGTGGTGTCAGGATTGATGGCAGCTGCGTCATGCCCCAACACGACCCCGGCCTCACTGCGCGCCAGATCGACGAGTATCTGTTTTTGTTCAGACTCGGATAGTCCTTGCAACCGCCTGCGCAGCCTCCCTTGTGCTGGACCTTGGCCGGCTGGTAAGCGCATCCCAGCCACCAACCCTCGCAACATCGGCTGAAGTTGTCCGGCCCCGGCCTCCCTTCGCAACGCGGAGAGGTCCAGCCGTGCCGCGACCACAGAGATGTGATCTGACGCGGTTATTTCGTCAAACCATTGCAGCCACAGCTTCGTTGATATTGGGGCCAGCCCGGTCCGGTCGAGACGGGCCAGCTCGACCCCGTCGATGAACTGTCTGCTTTGCGCCCATATGCCCCACGCGATCGCTTGCCCGACTAGTCCACGCGACCGCCGATACGCGGCGAGGCCGTCGAGAAAACAGTTGGCGGCCGCATAGTTGCCTTGTCCTGCGCCTCCGAGGACACCGGCTTCCGACGAATACATGGCGAAAACCGAGAGGTCGAGATTCTCGGTCGCTTCATGCAGATACCACGCCGCGTCGGCCTTGGCGGCCAGCACTGTGTCGATCCGGTCCGCTGTCAACGATGGGACTAACCCATTATCGATCACCGCCGCGGTATGTATGACCCCGGTCAATCCGGGAATGGAGGCCACCAACTCGTGCACGGCGGCTCGGTCGGAGACGTCGCAGGCCGCGATCCGCACGTCCGCACCTAACTCCGACAGCTCGGCTTGCAGGTGAGCCGCACCGGGCGCATCTGGCCCACGCCGACTGGCCAGTACCAGCCGTTGCACACCCCGTTTGGTCACCAGGTGTCGCGCGAGCTCCGCACCCAAACCGCCTGTGCCCCCGGTAACTAGAACCACATCAGGGAACGACCTCGAGCGATCTCGCTCGGCTTGCGTCTCGACTTGACTCCGGGCCAGACGTGCGGCATGCACGACCCCACCCCGCACCACGACCTGCGGCTCCTGCGCTGCCACCACCGCCGTGACGTCGAAGTCCGATTGGTCAGCATCGACGATGATTACGCGGCCGGGATCTTCTGATTGCGACGACCGCACCAACCCCCACACCGCCGAGCCGCCCGGATCCGAGACCGTGTCACCAGGCAGCATGACGGCGCCCCGCGTAACGATCAGCAATGTTCCCGAGTCGAACCGTTGTTGGCCCAGCCAGGTCTGCAATACCCCCAGCACCTGATGCGTCAACTGATGGGTTCGCTGGACCGTATCGGTGTCGCCGATGGACGGGCCGCAGTCCAGGAGCACTACGTCTGCGATGAGAGGCTCGTCGTCAGAGGCCACGTCTTCCCACGAGGCTACCGAGAGCGCCGGTAGCTGATGCGGTGGTGTTACCGGTGACCACACCACCTCCAACAACCCATCTGACACCGCAGAACCACCAGCATCTGCTAGTTGCTGCGCCGACGCCGGTCGAGTCTGCAACGATGCCACCGAGAACACGGGCCGTCCGTCCGGCTCAGCCGCCAATAACGACACCCGGTCGTCCCCACACGGAGCGATATGCACCCGCAAGGCCGACGCTCCCGTCGCCCACAAACAAACCCCTTCCCACGAGAACGGCAAGGGCGTCGTATCTGCACCATCTGTCAGAGTCCCTGGTTGCAACGCAGCATCAAGGAGGGCCGGGTGGATCCCGAAGTGGCCAAGTTCCTTGGATACCTCCTCTGGCGCGGCGATCTCAGCGAATACTTCCTGACCCCGCTGCCAGACACTGGTCACGCCCTGAAACGCCGGCCCGTAGTAATAGCCGCGCTCCGCCAGCGCCTCGTACGCACCTGCACTATCGACCAGTTCAGCACCTATCGGTGGCCACTGCCCAGCGATTTCACTCGCACTCGGGCTCGTGGACTGCGGTGCTACGACTCCTCTTGCGTGCAGGATCCACGACTGGTCCGTGCCGAGTTCGGCACGCGAATGAATGGAAAAGTCCCGCCTTTCGTCCTCACCCGCCGCATGCAGCACCACCTCAATCTGTCGTGCCCCCTCAAGGGCGAAGACCAACGGCGCCTCCATCGTGAGCTCCCGCACCATCGGACATGCGACCTCATTACCGGCGCGAAGTGCAAGTTCGACGAATCCGGTGCCGGGGAACAGCACCACTCCCGACACGACATGATCGATCAGCCAGGGCTGGGTTGATTGGGATAGTCGCCCGGTCAAGATCACGTCGCCGGTCTCAGGGTGGTGGATTACCGCGCCCAACAAACCATGCCCGGCCCCACCCAGGCCCAGCCCGGCCGGATCAAAAGCCCCCACCGCGTTGGGTTGTAACCAATAACGACGCCGCTCAAAAGCATAGGTAGGCAACTGCACCCGATGTCCACCGGCAAGCGCTAAACGCCAGTTGACTGCTACCCCGGCGACAAAGGCCTGGCTTGTTGCGGTGAGCAATGACGTTAGTTCGGGGCGGTCTTTGCCTAGCCCTGTGGTTATTACCGCTTGTGTTGGCGCCACTGACTGCTCTATTGCCGCGGTTAATCCACTTCCTGGGCCGGCCTCTAAGAAGTGTGTCACTCCTTGGCTTTGCAGGTATTTGACGCTTTGACTGAAGCGGACCGGCTGACAGATGTGCTGCACCCAGTACTGCGCTGAGGCGAACTCCGGTCCGGCCGGCTGTGCAGTGACATTCGAAATCACCGCGATTTGTGGCGGGTTCACTGTGGTGCGGGCGGCTATCCGCTCGAACTCCTCGAGCATCGGTTCCATCAACGGAGAATGAAACGCATGTGAAACCGCCAGTCGACGTGTCCGCCGACCCTGAGCCGCTAACCCTTCAGCGATGCCTTCTACCGCCGCTTGCTCACCGGAAATCACCACCGAATCGGGGCCATTAATCGCCGCGATCCCTACCCCGGCCACCAACAAGGGCTCGATCTCTTCGGCGGTGGCGTTGATCGCGATCATCGCCCCACCGGCGGGCAAGGCTTGCATCAACCGGCCCCGCGCAGCCACCAACATCGCGGCATCCTCAAGCGATAACACCCCGGCGGCATAGGCCGCGCTGAACTCCCCCACCGAATGACCCATCACGAAATCAGCAACCACACCCCAGTGCTGCAACACCGCAAACAAGGCTGCCTCCACCGCAAACAACGCCGGCTGGGAAAACTCGGTGCTATCCAACAACCCCGCATCGGCACCCCACACCACCTCACGCAACGGCAACCGCAAATGCGTATCGAGGGCCTTAGCGATCTCATCAAAAGCCCGCGCGAACACCGGCAACTCGTCATAGAGCTGCACACCCATGCCCAGCCATTGCGAGCCTTGACCGGGAAAGACCATCACGGTTTTGCCCGCCGACAAGCCATGTCCCACAGCCAGATTAGTGACGGGTTGATCGTTGGCTAGCCCGCTCAACCCGGCCAGTAAGCTCTGCTGGTCTGGGCCAAAGATCACAGCGCGATGATCAAACACCGACCGCTGGGTCAGCGACCAACCCACATCACGGGGACGAAGTCCGGGGTTGGACGTCACAAAGTCCAATAACCGTCGAGCTTGACTGGTTAACGCTGCCGCTGATTTCGCCGAAAGTACCCACGCCAACACAGATGACCCATCGGGCACAGAATCTTCGGCCGCCTCCCCAACTTCGGCCTTCGCGGGCTCTTCTAAGATCACATGTGCATTGGTGCCGCTAATCCCAAACGAAGACACCGCCGCTCGGCGGGGACGCGCATCGACCTGCCAAGGCCGAGACTCGGTCAACAACTGCACGTGACCGCTTGACCAATCCACATGCGGGGACGGCTGATCAATATGCAAGCTGGCCGGTAACACCCCATGACGCATCGCCTGGACCATTTTGATCACCCCGGCCACCCCGGCCGCGGCCTGAGTGTGCCCCATATTGGACTTAACCGATCCCAACCACAACGGACATTGCGGATCACGGTCCTGGCCATAAGTCACCAAGATCGCCTGAGCCTCAATAGGATCGCCCAACACCGTGCCAGTACCATGCGCCTCCACCACATCCACCTCGGCCGCACTCAACCCAGCATTAGTCAACGCCGCCCGGATCACCCGCTGCTGAGAAGGACCATTAGGCGCAGTCAACCCATTACTAGCCCCGTCTTGATTGACCGCACTACCCCGCACCACCGCCAACACCTCATGACCCAACCGCCGCGCATCCGATAACCGCTCCAACACCACCACCCCAGCGCCCTCGGAAAAACCCGTCCCATCAGCACCCGAAGCAAACGCTTTGCACCGCCCATCGGCGGATAGTCCGCGCTGCCGGGAAAACCCCACAAACACTGCCGGGGTGGCCATCACCGTCACCCCGCCGGCCAGCGCCAGATCACACTCCCCCGAACGCAACGACTGGACCGCCCAATGCAGCGCCACCAACGACGACGAACACGCCGTATCCACCGACACCGCAGGGCCTTCCAACCCCAACACATACGCCACCCGCCCCGAGGCCGCACTCGGCAGTGAACCGGTCAACACGTAGGCGTTTGCCTCGGTGGCCCCACTTCCGTAGACCTGTCCGATAATTCCAGCGAATACACCGGTGGGTGAGCCTCGCAGAGTCGTGGGGTCGATTCCGGTGTTTTCTAGGGCTTCCCAGGAGCACTCCAATAACAGTCGTTGTTGGGGATCCATTGCTAATGCTTCGCCGGGGGCGATCCCGAAGAATCCGGCGTCGAACTCGCCGGCGTCATGCAAGAACCCGCCGTAGCGGGTGTAGGTTTTACCCACCGCGTCTGGGTCAGGGTCAAACAACCCATCCACATCCCAGCCCCGATCAGTGGGAAACTCCGACACCACGTCACGGGTCCCGGCCACCACATTCCAGAACCGTTCCGGCGAGTCTGCCCCACCCGGAAACCGGCACCCCATCCCCACAATCGCCACCGGCTCAGAGGAACGGGCAATTAGTGCACGATTCTGCTGTGTTAGGCGCTCGACTTGCTTTACGGCCTTCTGAAGGGCGTCGGTGGCCTTGGCAAGTTGCGTGTCCATCTGGGATATACCTATCAATTCTCGTATGTCGCGGTTATGTTCACGAGGTCATCAAGTGTCATGGCTGAACTGGTTGGTTCGGCGTCTTGTTGGGGTTGGTCCTGATCACCAACCATTCCAAGAAGGATCTCGAGGACACCCTCTGCTCTTAATCGTCTGACCGGAATGGATGCAATGAGGCGCTGGATCTCGTTATCCCGCGCGTTCTCGTCTGGGCTAGCGTTTGAACTACTACCTTCAAAGTGCTGGTCCAGGTATTCGGCCAGTACGGTCGGGGTGGGGTAATCGAAGATCGTGGTGGGTGAAAGAGTTAGCCCGGTAGTGGTTTTGAGGCGGTTACGGAGCTCGACTGCGGTCAGCGAGTCGAACCCTAAGTCTTGAAACGCTAGTTCGGGTGCGATGTCTTGGGGTCCGGGACGGCCTAACACCGCCGCTACTTGTGAACACACCAACTCCACCAACACCTCACGGCGCTCATGAACGCCCAGCCCATGCAGACGCTGCGCTAACGCTGAGGTAGCGGTGGTGGTGGTGTCGTGGTCGATCAGGCGCCGTCGGGGGTAGTTGAGTAGGTTGGCGAACAATGGTGGTAGCCCTTGGCTGGTGGCCGGGTTGGCCAGCGCGGCCCGGTCCAGCCGGGCGGCCACCACCACGGGGTGGTCCAATACCAGTGCGGTATCGAAGAGTTCGACGGCCTGCTGGGCGGTCATCGCGGCTATCCCGCCGCGAGTGATTCGTAAGACCTCACGCCCACCCAAATGCGCGGTCATCGCGCTGGCTTGTTCCCAGAGCCCCCACGCCAGCGATATAGCGGGGAGTCCGGCCGCGCGTCGGCAGGTGGCTAACGCATCCAGAAACGTGTTAGCTGCTGCATAGTTGGCTTGTCCTGGGTTACCCAGTATTCCAGCCATCGAGGAACACAGCACAAACATCGACAACCCTAGATCACGGGTTGCTTGATGCAGATTCCACGCCGCATCCACCTTGGCGGCTAACACCGTGTTCACCCGTTGCGGTGTCAACGAGGTAACCACCGCATCATCGAGAGCACCCGCGGCATGAATGATCCCAGTCAACGGCGGCCAGTGCTGCTCTAACTGAGTCATCAACTGATCCAGCGCATCGGAATCAGCCACATCACAAGCCAACACCTCGACCCGGGTAGCCCCCGCCTCGTGCAACGACGCCACCAACGCGGCCGCTCCCGGGGCCGCATCCCCCGACCGGCTGACCAACACCACATGACCCACCCCATAAACGGTGATGACATGACGAGCCAACACCGCACCCACCATCCCAGTCCCCCCGGTCACCAACACCGTGCCTTGCGCCAGGGTGTCGGTCAACGTCGCGGGCATGGTCAACACCACCTTGCCGACATGACGCGCCTGGCTCACAAACCGGTAAGCCTCTACCGCATGGCGCACATCCCAGCTACGCATCGGCAACAGCTGCAGCACCCCGGCCCCAAACAACCCCATCACCTCGACCAACATCTGGCGGATGCGCGCCGGATGGACCTCGGGCAGATCAATCACGTGGTAGACCACGCCGGGGTACTCGGCGGCGATCAGTTGTGGATCACGGATATCGGTCCTGCCCATCTCGATAAACCGTCCCCCACTGGCCAGTAGCCGCAGCGAGGCATCGTTGAACTCCCCGGCCAGCGCGTTGAGCACCACGTCCACCCCGCGCCCGCCGGTGGTTTCCATGAACTTTTGCTCGAACTCCAGGGTGCGGGAATCACCGATGTGGTCATCGTCAAACCCCATGGCGCGCAGCGTGTCCCACTTACCGCGGCTCGCGGTCACAAACACCTCTGCACCCCACAACCGGGCCAACTGGACCGCGGCCATCCCCACCCCGCCGGTAGCGGCATGCACCAACACCGATTCCCCCGCACCCAGGCCCGCTAAATCCGCCAACCCGTACCACGCCGTCAAAAACACCACCGGCACCCCCGCCGCCTCAGCAAACGACCACCCCGCCGGCACCCGAGCCAGCATCCGCGCATCAACCACCGCCACCGCACCCACCCCACCCATCAACCCCAATACCGCATCGCCTACCTCCACACCGGTCACCCCCGCACCCACCTCCAACACCACCCCGGCACCCTCAGCGCCTAACACCGGATCGGGACCCGGATACATTCCCAACGCCACCAACACATCCCGGAAATTCACCCCCACCGCGCGCACATCCACCCGCACCTGCCCGGCCTGCAACGGCGCCAGCGCCTGCGGACACGGCGCCACCACCACATCCTCAAAAGTCCCTCCACCACCCACGGCCAACCGCCACCCCACACCCGGCTGCGGCAACTCCAACACCGGCGCCACCGCCGCTAACCGCCCCCCATAGGCCACCCCGGCGCGCACCACCAGCTGCGGCTCGCCTAACCCCGCTAACCCAATCCAGTCAATCGAGGCATCCGGGCCGCCATCAAGATCAACGTCACTATCGGTGTCGAGCAACACGATCCGGCCCGGATGCTCGGCCTGTGCTGAGCGCACCAGCCCCCACACCGCCGCCCCTGCCAGATCGGTGACGTCCTGACCGGCCAGCCCCACCGCACCACGAGTCACCACCACTAACACCGCGGTCTGATCGCGACCCAGCCACGACTGCAACACCGCCAACACCGCATGGGTGACCGCGTGCACCGACCCCACCACATCCCCACCCCCACCACCACTACCGCCGCACTGCCACACCACCACACCCCCACCACCAGCACTACCAGCGGTGTTGGTGTTGGTGTCGGTGTCGTCGTCGGCGGTGTTGGTGGTGTGAAAGTCGTTCCACGACATCACCGGTATCGGGTCTGAATCCCGACCGGTACTGTCGTCGAGCACCAGCGGTGACCACACCAACTCCAACAACCCCTGACCCACCCCCCCGCCAGCGGCCGCGGCGGCCGCGGCCTGCAACTGCTCAGTGGTGACCGGGCGGGTCAGCAACGCTCCTACCGATAACACCGGCATTCCGGTGTTATCGGCCACCTCGATCGAGACCGCCTGTCCCGCACCCTCATCCCCGGTGTCCAGCAACGCGATCCGGGCACGCAGGTGGGTTGCGCCGGTGGCATGCAATGTGACGTCCTGCCAGGAAAACGGCAACACCATCGCCCCGGTATTGGTGTCCAGTGTCAGCGCGGCGTGTAGCACCGCGTCCAACAGTGCTGGATGTATCCCGAATCCCTGGACTTGCAGCCCGGCATCGGTGGGCACGATGACCTCAGCGAAAACCTCCCGTTCCCGCCGCCATACCGCCTCAAGTCCTTGAAACGCCCGACCATACTCATAACCACGCCCGGCCAACCCCGGATACACATCGGAAACATCCACCCCCACCGCACCGTGGGGGGGCCACACCGACAAATCCGCGCCCACCGCACCACCACCGGTGGGCCCCAACACCCCCTCGGCGTGCAGCATCCACCCTGCCCCGGCCCGGCTGCTGCGTGAATACACCGACACCGCCCGCGACCCGTCGTCGTGCGCGCCATCGACCACGACTTGCACCGACACCGCCTCACCCGGGGCTAGCACCAGCGGCGCGGCCAACACCAACTCCTGCACCCGCTCACAGCCCACCTCATCGCCGGCACGCACCACCAACTCCACAAACCCTGCCCCCGGGAGCACTACCACCCCACCCACCGCATGATCAGCCAGCCACGGCTGTGCCGCCAGCGACAACCGCCCGGTCAACACCACCCCACCGGTATCCGGACGCGCGATCACCGCACCCAACAACCCATGGCCGGCCCCACCCAGACCCACACCACCCACATCACCACCACCCACCGACACCCCGTCCAGCCAATACCGTTGCCGCACAAACGCATACGTCGGCAACCCCACCCGCTTGGCCCCACAACCGGCGAACACCGCCGCCCAATTGACCCCCACCCCGGCCACAAAAGCCTGACCCACCGACAACCAAAACCGATCCAACCCACCCTGATCACGACCCAACGTCGCCACCACCACACCCGCAACACCCTGGGCGGTCAGGGTGTCCTCAATCGCAGCGGCCAACACCGGATGCGGATCGGCCTCCACAAACACCTGATACCCGCGCCCCACCGCACAGCGCAGCGCCGCCTCCAACTGCACCGTCTGACGCAGGTTGCGATACCAATACCCGCCATCCAAGCCCGCGGTATCGACCAACCCACCCGTGACCGTGGAGAAAAACTCCACCCCACACGAACGCGGCGTGATACCCGCCAACGCCTGGACCAACCGCTGCTCAATCACCTCAACCTGCACCGAATGCGACGCATAATCGACCGCCAACCGCCGCGCCCGTACCCCCACCGCCTGCGCCGCGGCCATCACCTGTTCCACCGCGTCGAGCTCACCAGAAACCACCACCGCCGCAGGCCCGTTCACGGCCGCCACAGCAACCCGATCACCCACCCCGGCCACCAACTCCTGAGCGCGCCCCGCCGAACACGCCAACGACACCATCGCCCCCGCCCCGGCCAACGACGCCAACAACGCGCTACGCAGCGCCACCACCGCCGCCGCATCGGTCAACGACAACGCCCCGGCCACATACGCCGCGGCGATCTCCCCCTGCGAATGGCCCAACACCGCATCCGGTACCACTCCCACCGACTCCCACAACCGCGCCAGCGACACCATCACCGCCCACAACACCGGCTGCACCACATCCACCCGCTCCAACCCCGGCGCCCCCGCCGCCCCACGCACCACATCCAGCAACGACCACGACACAAACCCCGCCAACGCCTGCTCACAGCGGCGCATCTGCTCGGCAAAAACCGCAGACACCTCCAACAACTGCCGGCCCATCCCCACCCATTGCGAGCCCTGGCCGCCAAACACCAGCACCGTCTTCCCCACCGACCCCGCCCGACCCAGCACCACACCAACGCCTGGCTCACCGCCAGCCACCCCCGCCAACCCGGCCAGCAACTGCTCTCGATCAGCCCCCACCACCACCGCTCGATGTTCAAACACCGACCGCGACGTCAACGACCACCCCACATCCAGCACACCCAACCCCTCATCGGCAGCCACCAACCCCGCCAACCGTTCCGCCTGAGCCGCTAACGCCTGCGCCGATCGCCCCGAGATCACCCACGGCAGCACCGACAACCCCACCCCCGACCCCGGCCCCGAGTCTTCGGAATCCGCCGGTTCGGGTGGGGCCGCCTCGACAATCACGTGCGCGTTGGTGCCACTGATCCCGAACGAGGACACCCCGGCTCGGCGCGGTCGACCCGCCGCCGCCGGCCATGGCCGCGCCTGGGTCAACAACGACACCGCCCCGGACTCCCAATCCACCTGGGAAGACGGCGTATCCACATGCAATGTTTTCGGCATCACCGCATGGCGCATCGCCTCGATCATCTTGATCAGCCCGGCCACCCCGGCCGCGGCCTGCGCGTGACCCATGTTCGACTTGATCGACCCCAACCACAACGGCTCACCGCCATGGCGGTCTTGCCCATAGGTGGCCAACAACGCCTGAGCCTCAATGGGATCGCCCAATACGGTGCCCGTCCCGTGGGCCTCGACCACATCCACATCTCTTGGCGTTAACCCCGCATTGGCCAACGCCGCGGCAATCACCCGCTGCTGGGAGGGCCCATTGGGCGCGGTCAACCCATTAGAAGCCCCATCCTGATTCACCGCAGAACCCCGCACCAGCGCCAACACCGGATACCCCAACCGGCGCGCTTCCGAGAGCCGCGCTAACACCACCACCCCGACACCCTCAGAAAACCCCGTCCCATCCGCGGCAGCGGCGAACGACTTACACCGCCCATCGGCGGCCAGCCCCCGCTGCCGGGAAAACTCCACAAACCCCGCCGGGGTGGCCATCACCGTCACCCCACCGGCCAACGCCAACTCACACTCCCCCAACCGCAACGACGCAACAGCCTGATGAATGGCCACCAACGACGACGAACACGCCGTATCCACCGACACCGCCGGACCCTCCAACCCCAACACATAAGCCACCCGCCCCGAGGCCACACTGGTCGTCGACCCGGTCAACCCATACCCCCCCATATCGCGGCCCGCCCCGACCCCATACCCCTGCGCGATGATCCCGGTGAACACCCCCGTCGGGCTGCCCCTCAACGATTTCGGGTCAATCCCGGCGTGCTCCAACGCCTCCCACGAACACTCCAACAACAACCGCTGCTGGGGATCCATCGCCCGCGCCTCACGCGGGCTGATCCCGAAAAACTCCGCATCAAAGTCGGCGGCCTCGTCGAGGAACCCGCCGTAGCGGGTGTAGGTTTTACCCACCGCATCGGGATCAGGATCAAACAACCCCCCAGATTCCAGCCCCGATCCGACGGGAACTCACCCATCGCATCCACCCCGCCACTCACCAGATCCCACAACGCCTCCGGGGAATCCACCCCGCCGGGAAACCGGCACGCCATCCCCACCACCGCGACCGGCTCATCAACTGCCATGCCTACCCGCGCCGCCGCCGCCGGTATCGGCACCGCCACTGGCACCGACCCACTGACTCGCTGCCCCAAATGCCGCGCCAACCCGGCGGGGGTGGGGTAGTCGAAGACCAGGGTGGGCGATAACGTCAGCCCGGTCAGGGTTTTGAGCCGGTTGCGCAGCTCCACGGCGGTCAGTGAGTCAAACCCTAAATCCTGAAACGCTTTTTCGGCGTCGATATCCGTGCTGTTGGGATGGCCCAGCACGGCCGCGGCCTGACCGCATACCACCTCGACCATCACCTGCTGGCGCTGGTCCGCGTCGAGGCCGGCCAGGCGCTGCGCTAGCGCTGATAGCGACGCGCTGGTGTCGGTTTCGATCCGGCGCCGGGATCGGCGGATCAGGTTGTCAAACAACCGTGGCAGCGCAATATTGCTGTCATCCAACGCTTTTGGATCCAACCGGGCCGCCACCACTGCGGGGCGATCCGACACCAGCGCGGCATCAAAGAATTCCACCGCCTGCCCGGTGCTCATCGCCGCTATCCCACTACGATTCATCCGCGCCACATCACGACCACCCAGATGCCCGGTCAACGCGCTGGTCTGTTCCCATAACCCCCACGCCAGTGAGGTCCCCGCTAATCCGCTGGCTCGCCGATGCGCCGCCAGTGCATCCAAAAACGCGTTGCCCGCCGCGTAATTGCCCTGCCCTGGGGCACCGGTCACACCCGCGAACGAGGAACACAACACAAACATCGACAACCCCAAACCCTGGGTCGCCTCGTGCAGATTCCAGGCGCCATCGACCTTGGCCGCCAAGACGGTATCGATGCGTTCCGGGGTCAACGAGGTAACCACCCCGTCATCGAGTGTCCCCGCGGCATGAATCACCCCACACCACGGCGGAACCCCTGCGGCAACCCGGCCACCAACCCCGCTACCGCATCGGCATCGGCCACATCACAGCCCGCCACCGACACCCGCGCCCCCAATGCTTCCAACTCGGCCACCACCTGCGTGACGCCTGGTGCGGTGTCTCCGCCCCGGCTGGCCAACACCACATGACCCACCCCGTAGGCGGCCACCACATGCCGGGCCAACACCGCACCGGCCATCCCGGTGCCCCCGGTCACCAACACCGTGCCTTGCGCCAGGGTGTCGGTCAACGTCGCGGGCATGGTCAACACCACCTTGCCGACATGACGCGCCTGGCTCACAAACCGGTAAGCCTCTACCGCATGGCGCACATCCCAGCTACGCATCGGCAACAGCTGCAGCACCCCGGCCCCAAACAACCCCATCACCTCGACCAACATCTGGCGGATGCGCGCCGGATGGACCTCGGGCAGATCAATCACGTGGTAGACCACGCCGGGGTACTCGGCGGCGATCAGTTGTGGATCACGGATATCGGTCTTACCCATCTCGATAAGCCGCCCACCACCGGCCAACAACCGCAACGAGGCATCGACGAACTCCCCGGCCAACGAGTTGAGCACCACATCGACCCCACGGCCCCCGGTGACGGCCAAAAACTTCTCCTCGAACTCCAGGGTGCGGGAATCACCGATGTGGTCATCGTCAAACCCCATGGCGCGCAGCGTGTCCCACTTACCGCGGCTCGCGGTCACAAACACCTGCGCACCCCACAACCGGGCCAACTGGACCGCGGCCATCCCCACCCCGCCGGTAGCGGCATGCACCAACACCGATTCCCCCGCACCCAGGCCCGCTAAATCCGCCAACCCGTACCACGCCGTCAAAAACACCACCGGCACCCCCGCCGCCTCAGCAAACGACCACCCCGAGGGCACCCGAGCCAGCATCCGCGCATCAACCACCGCCACCGCACCCACCCCACCCAACAACCCCAACACCGCATCGCCTACCCCCACACCGGTCACCCCCGCACCCACCTCCAACACCACCCCGGCACCCTCCCCACCCAACACCGGATCCTGACCCGGAACCATTCCCAACGCCACCAACACATCCCGGAAATTCACCCCCACCGCGCGCACATCCACCCGGACCTGTCCGGCCTGTAACGGTGCCAGCGCCTGCGGACACGGCGCCACCACCACATCCTCAAAAGTCCCTCCACCACCCGCGGCCAACCGCCACCCCACACCCGGCTGCGGCAACTCCAACACCGGCGCCACCGCCGCTAACCGCCCCCCATAGGCCACCCCGGCGCGCACCACCAGCTGCGGCTCGCCTAACCCCGCTAACCCAATCCAGTCAATCGAGGCATCCGGGCCGCCATCAAGATCAATATCAATGTCGGTGTCGAGCAACACGATCCGGCCCGGATGCTCGGCCTGTGCTGAGCGCACCAACCCCCACACCGCCGCCCCCGCCAGATCGGTGACGTCCTGACCGGCCAACCCCACCGCACCACGAGTCACCACCACTAACACCGCGGTCTGATCGCGACCCAGCCACGACTGCAACACCGCCAACACCGCATGGGTGACCGCGTGCACCGACCCCACCACATCCCCACCCCCACCACCACTACCGCCGCACTGCCACACCACCACACCCCCACCACCAGCGGCCTCAGTGTCGGTGGCGGTGTCGGTGGTGTCGGTGTCGGTGTTGGTGTTGGTGGCGTGAAAGTCGTTCCACGACATCACCGGTATCGGGTCTGAATCCCGACCGGTACTGTCGTCGAGCACCAGCGGTGACCACACCAACTCCAACAACCCCTGACCCCCACCCGCTGCGGCGGCCGCGGCCTGCAACTGCTCCGTGGTGACCGGGCGGGTCAGCAACGCCCCTACCGATAACACCGGCACCCCGGTGTTATCGGCCACCTCGATCGAGACCGCCTGTCCCGCACCCTCATCCCCGGTGTCCAGCAACGCGATCCGGGCACGCAGGTGGGTTGCGCCGGTGGCATGCAACGTGACGTCCTGCCAGGAAAACGGCAACACCATCGCCCCGGTATTGGTGTCCAGTGTCAGCGCGGCGTGTAGCACCGCATCCAACAGTGCTGGATGTATCCCGAATCCCTGGACTTGCAGCCCGGCATCGGTGGGCACGATGACCTCAGCGAAAACCTCCCGTCCCCGCCGCCATACCGCCTCAAGTCCTTGAAACGCCCGACCATACTCATAACCACGCCCGGCCAACCCCGGATACACATCGGAAACATCCACCCCCACCGCACCGAGGGGGGGCCACACCGACAAATCCGCCCTACCGCACCACCACCGGTGGGCCCCAACATCCCCTCGGCGTGCAGCATCCACCCTGCCCCGGCCCGGCTGCTGCGTGAATACACCGACACCGCCCGCGACCCGTCGTCGTGCGCGCCATCGACCACGACTTGCACCGACACCGCCTCACCCGGGGCTAGCACCAGCGGCGCGGCCAACACCAACTCCTGCACCCGCTCACAGCCCACCTCATCGCCGGCACGCACCACCAACTCCACAAACCCTGCCCCCGGGAGCACCACCACCCCACCCACCGCATGATCAGCCAGCCACGGCTGTGCCGCCAGCGACAACCGCCCGGTCAACACCACCCCACCGGTATCCGGACGCGCCACCACCGCACCCAACAACCCATGGCCGGCCCCACCCAGACCCACACCACCCACATCACCACCACCCACCGACACCCCGTCCAGCCAATACCGTTGCCGCACAAACGCATACGTCGGCAACCCCACCCGCTTGGCCCCACAACCGGCGAACACCGCCGCCCAATTAACCCCCACCCCGGCCACAAAAGCCTGACCCGCCGACAACCAAAACCGATCCAACCCACCCTGATCACGACCCAACGTCGCCACCACCACACCCGCAACACCCTGGGCGGTCAGGGTGTCCTCAATCGCAGCGGCCAACACCGGATGCGGATCGGCCTCCACAAACACCTGATACCCGCGCCCCACCGCACAGCGCAGCGCCTCCTCCAACTGCACCGTCTGACGCAGGTTGCGATACCAATACCCGCCATCCAAGCCCGCGGTATCGACCAACCCACCCGTACCGTGGAGAAAAACTCCACCCCACACGAACGCGGCGTGATACCCGCCAACGCCTGGACCAACCGCTGCTCAATCACCTCAACCTGCACCGAATGCGACGCATAATCGACCGCCAACCGCCGCGCCCGTACCCCCACCGCCTGCGCCGCGGCCATCACCTGTTCCACCGCGTCGAGCTCACCAGAAACCACCACCGCCGCAGGCCCGTTCACGGCCGCCACAGCAACCCGATCACCCACCCCGGCCATCAACTCCTGAGCGCGCCCCGCCGAACACGCCAACGACACCATCGCCCCCGCCCCGGCCAACGACGCCAACAACGCGCTACGCAGCGCCACCACCGCCGCCGCATCGGTCAACGACAACGCCCCGGCCACATACGCCGCGGCGATCTCCCCCTGCGAATGGCCCAACACCGCATCCGGTACCACTCCCACCGACTCCCACAACCGCGCCAGCGACACCATCACCGCCCACAACACCGGCTGCACCACATCCACCCGCTCCAACCCCGGCGCCCCCGCCGCCCCACGCACCACATCCAGCAACGACCACGACACAAACCCCGCCAACGCCTGCTCACAGCGGCGCATCTGCTCGGCAAAAACCGCAGACACCTCCAACAACTGCCGGCCCATCCCCACCCATTGCGAGCCCTGGCCGCCAAACACCAGCACCGTCTTCCCCGCCGACCCCGCCCGACCCAGCACCACACCAACGCCTGGCTCACCGCCAGCCACCCCCGCCAACCCGGCCAGCAACTGCTCTCGATCAGCCCCCACCACCACCGCTCGATGTTCAAACACCGACCGCGACGTCAACGACCACCCCACATCCAGCACACCCAACCCCTCATCGGCAGCCACCAACCCCGCCAACCGTTCCGCCTGGGCGGCCAAAGCCGACTCCGACTTAGCCGAGATCACCCAAGGCACCACACCCAAAACCGTGGATTTATCGCCACTTTCAGCATTGACCACCCCGACAGGGGGTTCTTCCACGATCACATGCGCGTTGGTGCCACTGATCCCGAACGAGGAAATCCCGGCTCGGCGCGGTCGACCCGCCGCCGCCGGCCATGGCCGCGCCTGGGTCAACAACGACACCGCCCCGGACTCCCAATCCACCTGGGAAGACGGCGTATCCACATGCAATGTTTTCGGCATCACCGCATGGCGCATCGCCTCGATCATCTTGATCAGCCCGGCCACCCCCGCCGCGGCCTGCGCGTGACCCATGTTCGACTTGATCGACCCCAACCACAACGGCTCACCGCCATGGCGGTCTTGCCCATAGGTGGCCAACAACGCCTGAGCCTCAATCGGATCGCCCAACACCGTGCCCGTCCCATGGGCCTCGACCACATCCACATCTCTTGGCGTTAACCCCGCATTGGCCAACGCCGCGGCAATCACCCGCTGCTGGGAGGGCCCATTGGGCGCGGTCAACCCATTAGAAGCCCCATCCTGATTCACCGCAGAACCCCGCACCAGCGCTAATACCGGATACCCCAACCGGCGCGCTTCTGAGAGCCGCGCTAACACCACCACCCCGACACCCTCGGCCCACCCCGTTCCATCGGCGGCACCGGCGAACGACTTACACCGCCCATCGGCGGCCAGCCCCCGCTGCCGGGAAAACTCCACAAACATCGTCGGGGTGGCCATCACCGTCACCCCACCGGCCAACGCCAACTCACACTCCCCCGACCGCAACGACTGCACAGCCTGATGAATGGCCACCAACGACGACGAACACGCCGTATCCACCGACACCGCCGGGCCCTCCAACCCCAACACATAGGCCACCCGCCCCGAGGCCACACTGGTCGTCGACCCGGTCAACCCATACCCCCCCACATCGCGGCCCGCCCCGACCCCATACCCCTGCGCGATGATCCCGGTGAACACCCCCGTCGGGCTGCCCCTCAACGATTTCGGGTCAATCCCGGCGTGCTCCAACGCCTCCCACGAACACTCCAACAACAACCGCTGCTGAGGATCCATCGCCAACGCCTCACCCGGACCGATCCCGAAAAACCCGGCATCAAAGTCGGCGGCCTCCGCCACAAACCCGCCCTGGCGGCAATAGGTCTTACCCACCGCATCCGGGTCAGGATCAAACAACCCCTCCACGTCCCAGCCCCGATCCAGCGGGAACCCACCCACCACATCACGACCCTGGGCCACTACCTCCCACAACGCCTCCGCACCATCTACCCCACCCGGGAACCGACACCCCAACCCCACCACCGCCACCGGCTCATCAATCCCCATGCCTACCCGCGCCACCGCCACCGGCACCGCCACCGGCACCGACCCACTGACCCGATCCCCCAAATGCCGCGCCAACACCACAGCAGTGGGATAGTCAAAGACCACAGTGGGCGACAACGCCAGCCCCGTCACAGTTTGAAGCCGGTCGCGCAACTCCACCGCGGTAAACGAGTCAAACCCCAAATCCTGAAACGCCCGCTCAGCATCGATATCCCCCCCGCCGGCATGGCCCAGCACAGCCGCGGCCTGCGCACACACCAACTCGACCAACACCTCAAGCCGCTGCTCAGCGCCCAAACCCTGCAAGCGCTGCGCCAGCACCGACACCGACCCGCCGCTGTCGGTCTCGTCCCGGCGCCGGAATCGGCGGATCACGTTGTCAAACAACCGTGGCAGCTCAACACCACTGTCATCCAACGCTTTCCGATCCAGCCGGGCCGCCGCACCACCCGCATCCGCATCAGCATCCGCCTCAGCTGAGCTGTCCAGCCAATACCGTTGCCGCGCAAACGCATACGTCGGCAACCCCACCCGCTTGGCTCCTGAGCCGGCAAACACCGCCGCCCAATTGACCCCCACCCCGGTGGTGAACAATTCCCCGACCGCACCCAACACCGAGGCCAACTCGGGGCGGTTCTTACCCAACACCGCCACCACCGTGGCCGCTTCAGCCGTGGCCGCCGGATCCAACGACAGCGACGCCTCGATCGCCGCCCGCAAACCACCACCGGGACCGACCTCCACGAAATGCGTGGCCCCCTGGGCGTGCGCCTGGCGCACACCGTCAGCAAAACGCACCGGCCGGCGCACATGCTCCACCCAATAGTCCGCAGAACCGTACTCCGGGCCGGCCAGCTCACCGGTCAGGTTCGACACCAACCCAATCTGGGCCTGCCCCACCGTGATCGAGCCTGCAACCTCGGCGAACTCCGCGAGCATCGGCTCCATCAACGCCGAATGAAACGCATGCGAGACCGCTAACCGATGTACCCGCACCCCGCGATGGGCCAACTGATCAGCCACACCGGCCACCGCGGCCTGCTCCCCAGAGATCACCACCGCCGCGGGCCCGTTGATCGCCGCGATCTGTACCCCTTCACCCAGCAACCCCGCTACCTCGTCCTCACCAGCGCCCACCGCCACCATCACCCCACCAGCCGGCAACGCCTGCATCAACCGGCCCCGCGCGGCCACCAACCTGCCCGCATCGGTCAACGACAACACTCCCGCCACATGCGCCGCGCTTAACTCCCCCACCGAATGACCCATCACAGCATCGACACCCACACCCCAACTGCGCAGCACCTCAAACAACGCCACCTGCACCGCGAACAACGCTGGCTGCGCGAACTCCGTTGAATCCAACAAGCTTTCCTCATCACCCCACACCACCTGCCGCAACGGCAACCGCAGATACCGATCCAACTCATCGGCCACCCCATCAAAAGCCTTGGCGAACACCGCCAACCCGGCATACAACTGCCGGCCCATCCCGACCCATTGCGAGCCCTGGCCGCCAAAGACCACCACCGTCTTGCCCACCGACCCCGCCCGGCCCAGCACCACACCAACCCCTGGCTCACCGCCGGCCACCCCGGCCAACCCGGCCAGCAACTGCTCTCGATCAGCCCCGACCACCACCGCTCGATGTTCAAACACCGACCGCGACGTCAACGACCACCCCACATCCACCACACCCAACCCCTCATCCGCCCCCACAAACTCCGCCAACCGTTCCGCTTGGACGGCCAACGCTGCTTCGGATTTCGCCGACACCACCCACGGCACCACCGACAACCCCACCCCCGACCCCGACTCTTCAGAATCCGCCGGTGCGGGCGGGGCCTGCTCGACAATCACATGCGCATTAGTGCCACCCATTCCAAACGACGACACCCCCGCCCGCCGCACACCAGCCCCGTCCGGCCACGATGTGAGCGCATCGTTAACCCTCAAGCCGAGCGCCTCGAGATCAACTCGAGGACTGCTGTAATTGAGGCTTGCTGGGATCTCTCCGTGCTCGATAGCCAGAACAGTCTTCAGCAGCCCCGCGATCCCCGCTGCCCCCCCGAGGTGGCCAATGTTTGTCTTCACTGATCCCACGTGGAGGGGACGGTCGCCACGCCCGGCGAATAACTGACCCAGTGCCGTTGCTTCGATCGGGTCGCCAACCTTGGTGCCAGTCCCGTGCAATTCCACATAGTCGACCTGCGTGCTATCGAGTCCAGCGCGGGAATAGGCCTGCTGCAAGACATCTACCTGCGCAGGAACCGACGGCACAGTCAAGCCAGCGGGACTACGACCGGCGTTACCCACTGCGCTTCCACGGATCACTCCATGGATTCGATTTCCGTCAGCCATAGCCGCATCCAACGGCTTGAGCAAAACCATGGCCCCGCCCTCGCCGCGGACGTAGCCATCAGAGCGTTCATCAAACGTATAGGTGTGCCCTGATTCCGACAGGCCACCGAACATGGCCTCCAGCGCGGCGGTTTCGGTTGCCAAGTTCAGGTGCACCCCACCCGCTATCGCTAGCGATGAGTCACCGGTCCGCAGGCTCTCACACGCAAGGTGCACTGCCACCAGCGACGACGATTGACCGCAATCGATCGTGAAGCTAGGGCCGCTCATGCCGAACGCGAATGAGATCCGATTGGCAATCAGGCCTCGGCTGACTCCGGCGAATGAGTGATGGTCCAAGTCGTCCGCATCGAAGGTCAGGAATGCATAGTCATCGTTCATCGCTCCGATACACACCGCGACACGATCACCGTGGACGCTTTCAGGGACCACATAGGAAAGTTCGAGCAGTTCCCACGTCAGTTCCAGGGCCAGCCGTTGGCGGGGATCCATCGCGCGAGCCTCGCGGGGCGAAATGTTGAAAAACTCTGCGTCGAAGTCAGCGACGTTGTCGATAAGTCCTTCGCGTCTTTCGCTAGCCTCAACATTGCGCGCGCAATGACGTCCCGAATCGCGATACGACGAGCGAAGTGACGCCGGACTGGTAGCGTCCCGTCCGTTTCGCAAGAGATGCCAGAATTCGCCGGGATTAGATGCGCCCGGAAACCGGCAGGCCAACCCAATTATCGCGATGTCATGCGATTGCAAAAAACGCTCTGTCACGCGTCCGCCAACCTTGCGTCTTCGGACCACGCTGATCCAGCGCGTTCACACCGCACGAGACCCGCTAATCGTGCAGTCGCTGAACTGATTGGACACAGCATCCATGGAACGATCACCGGCATTAGTGCTCGCAGATTGATACGTCTTGGCCTTCATGACCACCTCGCTATTGGTAACTGAGCTGGCGCTCAGAGTGGATACCGTGATCCCCCCGGACCGTAGCGCCGTCAGCCGCCGCCTGCGCCGCCGTCGCCACCGTCGCCGCCGAAGCCGCCCTCTAGACGGATCCTGGGGGAGCCTGGCGTGCCCGGCTGGCCTGGGGCGCCCAGCTCGCCAGCGCCACTCGTGCCGCCCTTGCCGCCGGCGCCACCATTGGAGCCGCCGGCAGCGAGGCCGGGGTCGGTGTCGCCGAAACCGCCGAGGCCGGCGTCGCCGCCGCTGCCGCCGATGCCACCTCGGCCGCCGTCACCGCCTACCCCAGTGCCGGCGCCGTTGCCGCCGGCCCCGCCGAGGCCACCCGCAGCGGCGCTGCCGCCGTTGCCGCCGTGGGAACCGAAGCCGCCGGTCCCACCGTTGCCCCCGTCGCCACCTCGGCCGCCCGTGCCGCCGTTGCCGCCATTTCCGCTGGTGCCCAGGGCGTGCCCGCCTGCACCACCATTCTTGCCAACGGCGCCGCTGCCGCCAGTTCCGCCTTTATTGGCATCGCCGAGGCCACCGGGGCCGCCGTCACCACCTAGCCCGCCTCGGCCGCCTCTGCCGCCGTCGCCGCCATCGCCGCCGTTACCGGTACCGGTGTTGTTGCCGCCGGCACCCGCGGCTCCGCTGGCACCACCGTCGCCACCGTCTCCGCCTCTGCCGTTGACGGTGGTGCCGCCAGTGCCGCCATTGCCGCCGCTACCGCCGGTGCCGCCGGTACCGCCGTGGCCACCGGTACCGCTGCCGGTGGCGACACCGCCGGCGCCGCCAGCGCCGGCCGCCCCACCCGCACCGCCCTTACCACCAACGACCGAACCCAGGCTGGCGCCGCCGTTGCCGCCGTTGCCGCCTTGGCCGCCTTTGCCGCCTGCCCCGGCGTCAGCGCTGCCATGGCCGATGCCGCCGGCACCGGCGGCACCGCCCGCGCCACCGGCACCGCCCTTGCCGCCGGACCAACCGGCGAAGCTGGCATTGCCGCCGTCACCGCCCCTGCCGCCAATACCCGCGCTGCCACCGGCGCCGCCGGCACCGCCACCGACACCGCCGTTGCCGCCGGCGCCCGCCTTTCCGGTGGCGCCGCCTGCGCCGCCGGCGCCACCATCGCCTCCGGTGCTGCCCAAGCCGCCGCCGGCGCCGCCGTTACCGCCGGCACCGCCGAACAAGGAATTCCCGCCATTCCCGCCGTTACCGCCACCGGCACCGCCAGCGCCGCCGTTGCCTGCGTTTCCGCTGTTGCCGCCGGCGCCGCCGGCGCCTCCGTGTTGGGTAAATGCGCCAACGCCGTTGCCGCCGTCGCCACCGTCGCCGCCGGCGCCGGAAGTCCCGCCGTTCCCGCCGTTACCGCCACCAACACCGTCGATGCCGTCGCCCCCCTGTCCGCCGTTACCAGCGTTTCCGCCGTTTCCGCCGTTGCCGCCGGGTGTGCTGTTGCCACCGTTGGCGCCATCGGCGCCATTCCCGCCGTCACCGCCGTTACCGCCGTTGCCGCCGGTGCCGCCGTGGCCGGCGGCACCACCGTCGGTGCCCGCTCCGCCGGCTCCGGCGCTGCCGCCTTTACCGCCGTCAGCCCCGTGGCCGCCGTTGCCGCCGGTGGTGCCGGTGTTGTTGCCGCCCCTGCCACCGTTGCCTCCGGCGCCGCCTTTGCCGCCGTCACCGCCGTCACCGCCGTTGGTCACGCCGTCGCCCGCTCCGCCGGTACCACCCACGCCGCCGGCACCACCCTGGCCACCGGCCTTCCCGGAACCTGGCCCCGGGGTGGCGGCACCGGATGCGCCGTTGAAGCCATTTCCACCCGTGCCCCCGGTACCTCCCTTACCGCCGGTGCCGATGGCACCCGCGTCACCACCGTCGGTTCCGACGCCGGCCGCTCCGGCAGCACCGCCGGTGCCGCCCTGGCCGCCGGTGCCACCCAAGCCACTGGTACCGGTGTTCGTACCGCCGGTGCCGCCGGTACCGCCCTGGCCGCCGACACCGCCGACACCGCCCTGGCCGCCGTTAACCCCGCCGATACCGGCGCCGCCGTCACCGCCCGTACCGCCCGCACCGCCCGTCCCACCCTGTTGGCCGGCACCCGGGGTGCTCGAATTAGAACCGTTGAAACCCCGTGAGCCGATGCCGCCCGTGCCGCCGTCACCGCCGCGACCACCGGTACCGCTGTCGCCACTGGCACCGCCGTCGGTTCCCGTCCCGCCCGCTCCGGCGGCACCGCCGGTACCGCCCTGGCCGCCCTTACCTCCCAACAGGCCAAATTCGAGCGTGCTGTGACCACCGGTGCCGCCGGTACCGCCCTGGCCGCCGACACCGCCAGTGCCGCCCTTGCCGCCGTTGACCCCGCCGATACCGGCGCCGCCGTCACCGCCAACACCGCCGGCGCCGCCCGCACCGCCCTGGTCACCAGGGGTAATAAAAAAGGTTTGCCCGCTAAATCCTGCGGCACCGATGTCGCCCTGGCCGCCACGCCCGCCGGTGCCACCTTGACCACCGGTCCCGATCTCGCCGCTGGCACCGCCGTCGGTTCCCCTACCGGCCACTCCGGCGGCACCACCGGTGCCGCCCTTACCGCCAGTGGCTCCCGCGCCTCCGGGGGTGCCGATGTTATTGCCTCCGACACCCCCGTCGCCGCCCTGGCCACCGACACCGCCGGTACCGCCCTGGCCGCCGTTAACCCCGCCGATACCGGCGCCGCCGTCACCGCCCTTACCGCCCGCACCGCCCAGACCACCCTGGTTGCCCACCGTCGGCGCGTTCGAATCGGTACCAGCAAGGCCGGCCCCGCCCTGTCCACCGGTCCCGCCGGTCCCCCCGGCACCCCCGGTGCCGTTGCTTCCCCCGGTGCCACCCGCGAGACCAGCCCGTCCCCCGGTACCACCCTGTCCGCCTGCGCCGCCATTACCTGTGGCGAGACCGCCGGCGCCGTCTCCGCCGGCCCCGCCGGCCCCGCCGGCCCCGCCGTCGCCGCCGTTGCCGCCCACGCCGCCGCCGCTTCCGCCGGCCCCGCCGGTACCCCCCTGGTAGCCCTTGGCACCCGTGAGCCCGCTGCCCGGCGCGGCGTCGGGAGCCGCGCTGGCCGCACCGCCCTGTCCGCCGGTTCCACCGTCTCCGCCGAGACCGGAGTTGCCCGCGTGACCGCCGAAGCCACCGGCCAGGCCGCCCTCGCCCGGCGCGCCGCCGGTGCCGCCTCGACCGCCGGTGCCGCCGGTGCTCCCGCCGATCAGGCCACTGCCTCCGGTACCACCGGTGCCGCCGGTACCACCATTTCCGCCGTTGCCGCCATTTCCGCCGATACCGCCGGGCAGCGCAGCCCCGCCGGTACCGCCCTGGCCGCCCTGGCCGCCGGTGACACCCAGGCCCCCGGTTGCTGCGGTACCCGCACCGCCGGAGATACCCTGGGCGCCGTTGCCGCCGTTGCCGCCGGTCCCGCCGCTACCACCGGTGCCCTCACCACCTGCCTGGCCGCCGGCGGTGAACATCTGTCCGGCGCCCCCGGCGCCGCCGTGGCCGGCGGCCCCCCCGGTGCCGCCGGTTCCGCCGATGCCCGGAGTCGCTCCGTCGCCGCCGTTTCCGCCGAGGCCGCCGGCACCACCGACCCCGCCCTGACCACCAGCCCCACCGCGGCCCAAAAGCAGCGGCGCTTGACCACCGGCGCCGCCTGCGCCGCCGGCGCCTCCCGTACCGCCCATGCCGCCTTGCTGGTTGGCCAGGCCGTTCACGCCGACCCCGCCCTGTCCGCCCATGCCGCCGGCCCCACCGGCCCCCCCGTTGGTGAACCACCCTCCGGCCCCGCCGGCCCCACCGACGCCGCCGGCCCCACCGACACCGGTGGCGCTGTTGGCGCCCATTCCGCCGCTGCCGCCCGACCCGCCGTGCCCCATCAGCAGACCGGCGGCTCCACCGGCACCACCGGCGGCGCCAGCGGCTCCCGGGGCGGCGCCGGCGCCGCCCGCGCCACCGGCTCCGCCCACCCCGATCAGCCCCGCGGCCCCACCGGCGCCACCGGCCTGACCCACTGCGCCGTCGGCGCCGTTACCGCCGTTGCCGATCAGCAGCCCGCCGGCCCCGCCAACGCCGCCGGGGGTGGTCGCGTCGGCGCCATTGCCGATCAGCGGACGCCCCAGCACTGCCATAGTCTGCGCATTAGCCACCGCGAGCAGGTCTTCTCCGAAAGCCTGCAGCGACGGTGCGGCGGCAGCCTCCGCGACCGCGTACGCGGCCCCCGCACCGGTCAAGTTCCGCATGAATTGGTCGCCAACCACTGCGACTTGCCTGGCCACCGCCTGGTACTCGTCCGCGTGCTGGGCGAACAGGGCCGCGATGGCCACCGACACCTCGTCCTGGGCCGCCGCGACGATGCCCGTCGTCGCCGGTAGTGCCGCAGCGGTACCCGCATTCAACGCGGAGCTGATGGCACTGAGATCAGCTGCAGCCGCCGCCAGTGCTTCCGGTGCTGCGAAGACGAACGACATCGATGTCCCAATCTCACGGTGCGGAATCGGCGATTACGGAAGCCTATACCAAAAAGTATGTTATCGTCCGCCCAAACAGATGGTCTCTAGTTGGCCAAAATGTTGGAAGCCAGTCCGCCGTTGGTTCTCGCTGCGACAGCGGAGAAGCCCGCCGCGACCCGGAGGAGCGTTGTGCGATGAACTTTCAACTCCTACCGCCTGAGATAACGTCGATGCGGATGTTCAGCGGTTTGGGCCCGGAGCCGCTGTTGGCGGCCGCGGGGGGGTGGAGCGATCTGGCCGGCGAGTTGAATTCGGCGGCAGTTTCTTTCGAGTCGGTGACGTCCGGGCTGGTGACCGATGCCTGGCAGGGTGCGGCGGCCAGTGCGATGACGGCCGCCGCCGCTCCCTACCGGGCGTGGTTGAGCGCGGCCAGCACGCATGCCGATACGGCGGCGAACTTGGCCCGCGCGGCGGCGGCGGCGTTCGAGGCTGCCCAGGCGGCCACGGTGTTGCCGGCCGCTATCAGCGCCAACCGCAACCGGCTGGTATCGCTGGTGATGTCGAACCTATTCGGGTTCAACGCCCCGGCCATCGCGGCCGCCGAGGCCGAATACGAGTTGATGTGGGCCCAGGACATCGCCGCGATGTTGGGCTATCACGGCGAGGCTTCGGCGATCGTCGGGGCATTGACGCCGATTGTCCAGCCGTTAGCGAACATCGCCAACGCGCCGGCCCAGGCGGTCGGCGCACTGGTTTCGGCGGTGGCCCCGCAGCCGTCCGGGCCGCAGCCCGCGGTTGCGGTGAGCCTGCCCGAACTGACCATACCGCCGATCCAGATCTCTAATTTCGAGCTGCCGTCATTCAATCTTTTGAATTTGAATTTCGCCGGCTTTACGTTGCCGGGGATTAACATTCCGCAGGTAAGTGTGACTGGTTTTTCCTTGCCCCCGGTGTCGCTAAACATATCGGCAAGTTCGTTGACAATACCGTCATTCACCTTCCCCGGATTCACGTCGCCGGGGATAACTCTCGGTGGATTCAGTACGCCCCAGCTGGCCACGGCCCCACTCGTGCTGCCCTCGGTCGCCATACCCGCCGGCGGATTTTGGATCCCGTCGGGCGGCGCGAACATACCCGCCAATATGGGCCAGCTGACGAGTCATAATCCCTCGCTCAACTACATGAGCGTGGTAATACATAACGTGCCGCAGATCGCGTTCAATGCGCCAGTACTCGGAAATGTCTACATGGACTTACCGAACCCCATCTATATCAACTTCGCCGTCCAGGTATTGGGACCGACGGCGACACCCGGCATCTATATCGGCGACTTCAACCTGAGCACCGGACAATTCACCGGAAATACCGGCTTCGTCCTGCCCCCGATCCAGGTTTCCGGGTTCAGCCTCCCGGAGATATCCATTCCCGCATTCCAAACCCCAGAGATCACCCTGACGAATCCCGGTCTGACGATCGACATCGGATCGATCGGCATCTCGGAGAGCACGCTGGGACCGATTATCGTTCCCCCGATCAGCATCGGGCAATTCCAGGTGCCCCAGATCTCCGTCCCCGGCATCGGCACCGGCGCGTTCACCACCCCGGGTCCGATCGTCGGCACCGGCTCGCTGGACATCGGCCTGTTCGACCTGATCCCACGTATCGGCATCGACTGGACGAATCCGTTCGAGGGGATCATCAATCCTCCCCCCAGCGGCCCCTACCTAGTGGTGTGTCCCGCAAATAATTGACAGTTGTCGGCTATGATTTCGGGTATGAGCAAACCCGTGCCCGCTTTGGTGGTGACTGATGGACAGCGCAAGATGTTGGAATCGTTGGCTCGGTCGCAGTCGGGGGCGCATCGAGAAGTGGTGCGGGCCAAGGCTTTGTTGATGGCTGCCGACGGTGTGGCCAACGCGGCGATTGCTGCCAGGGTGTCGGTGTCGCCGGCCACGGTGGCGAACTGGCGTACTCGGTTCAGCGAGGATGGTCTGGTCAAGTTTGGGCAAGTCCGGCAGGGTCGTGGTCGTAAGCCCTCCATCCCGGATGCCACGATCGAAAAGATCGTGGCGCTCACCAAGGGATCCCACCCACCAGGCCAGACGCATTGGAGCACACGAACGATGGCCCGCGCGGCTGGGGTGTCGAAGAGCACCGTGGCGCTGGTGTGGAAAGAGTTGGGTCTCAAGCCGCACCGCATCGATACGTTCAAGGTATCCAATGACCCCAAGTTCGACGAGAAGCTCGTCGATGTCGTGGGTTTATATCTGAACCCGCCGGACAACGCGATCGTGCTGTGCGCCGATGAGAAGTCCTCAGTGCAGGCCCTCGACCGCACCCAGGCATCGCTACCGATGACCAAGGGCCGTGGGCAGACGATGACTCATGACTACAAGCGCAACGGCACCACCACCTTGTTCGCCGCGCTTAACGTGTTGACCGGCATGGTGATCGGCCAATGCCTACCGCGACACCGCCACCAAGAGTTCCTCAAATTCCTGCGCACGATTGATCGAGAGGTTCCCAAGGGCCTACAGATCCACATGATCCTGGACAACTACGCCACCCACAAGCACGCAAACGTCAAACAGTGGCTGGACAACCATCCCCGCTTCCACCTGCATTTCACGCCGACCTCGTCGTCGTGGCTCAACCAGGTCGAACGCTGGTTTCGCGAGATCACCGACAAAGCGCTGCGACGCGGCGTCTTTGGTTCAGTGCCTGACCTCATCGCCGCGATCCAGGACTACATCGACACCCACAACCAAGATCCCAAGCCCTACGTATGGACCGCCACCGCCGAATCGATCCTGGCCAAAGTCGCTCGAGCCCGGACCACCCTAAACACCATCAACTAATTCCGGGACACACCACTAGGGCCACTGGAGACGCCGGAAATCAGCGTCGGTATCGACGTGCCCCAAATAACCATTCCGCCGATCGCGATACCGCCGATGAACCTCGGGGCGCTATCGGTACCTCCGATAAACCTGTCACCGTTCAACTTGGGTCAGATTTCGATACCCAACATGCAGGTGAACGGTGTCACTATCGGTGCGATCAGCGTGCCCAATGTCACCGTCACCCCAACCCTGCCCAGCATCTCGGTTGGCCCCTTCACGGTACCCTCGGTCTCTGTGAGCAACTTCAGTCTGCCCACGATCAGCTTCCCGAAATTGACGACGCCCGCGATATCGATCTACAACCCGTCCAATCCGGTGAACACCTTCGGAATCGACATTAGGACCTATGCATTCATCGACCTATCCGGATCAAGGCTTTCGTTTGACCCCAATCCTTTCGTCTCAGAGATACATTTCGGGGTTCCCCCAACCCAAATCCCGCCTCTGACAATAGTGAACCCGGTCAATGCCGCCAACCCGGTCAGCTTTGTGATCGATGGAGCGGTCAATGCCATGACCCTGGGGCAGATCGCGGTGGACGGTTTCAACCTGGCACTCGACGGCCCGGCCATACAGTTAGCAGACATCCTCATCAGCCCCATCAATTTGGATGCCTTCAACACTCCGCCGATAACCGTGCCACCCATTGCGGTCGGACCGGGCACCGGCTTCAATCTGCCGCAAATCGGCATTGACGGTATTCAGCTCGGCGGCTTCACCACCCCGGGCATTGTCATTCCGCCCATCAACGTGGCCCAGACAATCCTGCCGAGCTTCACCTTGATTCCGGCCATACCTCTGTAGCCCGCCGCGACCCGCAGGAGCGTTGTGCGATGAACTTTCAACTTCTACCGCCTGAGATAACGTCGATGCAGATGTTCAGCGGTTTGGGCCCGGAGCCGCTGTTGGCGGCCGCGGGGGGGTGGAGCGATCTGGCCGGCGAGTTGAATTCGGCGGCAGTTTCTTTCGAGTCGGTGACGTCCGGGCTGGTGACCGATGCCTGGCAGGGTGCGGCGGCCAGTGCGATGACGGCCGCCGCCGCTCCCTACCGGGCGTGGTTGAGCGCGGCCAGCACGCATGCCGATACGGCGGCGAACTTGGCCCGCGCGGCGGCGGCGGCGTTCGAGGCTGCCCAGGCGGCCACGGTGTTGCCGGCCGCTATCAGCGCCAACCGCAACCGGCTGGTATCGCTGGTGATGTCGAACCTATTCGGGTTCAACGCCCCGGCCATCGCGGCCGCCGAGGCCGAATACGAGTTGATGTGGGCCCAGGACATCGCCGCGATGTTGGGCTATCACGGCGAGGCTTCGGCGATCGTCGGGGCATTGACGCCGATTGTCCAGCCGTTAGCGAACATCGCCAACGCGCCGGCCCAGGCGGTCGGCGCACTGGTTTCGGCGGTGGCCCCGCAGCCGTCCGGGCCGCAGCCCGCGGTTGCGGTGAGCCTGCCCGAACTGACCATACCGCCGATCCAGATCTCTAATTTCGAGCTGCCGTCATTCAATCTTTTGAATTTGAATTTCGCCGGCTTTACGTTGCCGGGGATTAACATTCCGCAGGTAAGTGTGACTGGTTTTTCCTTGCCGCCGCTGTCGCTAAACATATCGGCAAGTTCGTTGACAATACCGTCATTCACCTTCCCCGGATTCACGTCGCCGGGGATAACTCTCGGTGGATTCAGTACGCCCCAGCTGGCCACGGCCCCACTCGTGCTGCCCTCGGTCGCCATACCCGCCGGCGGATTTTGGATCCCGTCGGGCGGCGCGAACATACCCGCCAATATGGGCCAGCTGATGAGCCATAATCCCTCGCTCAACTACATCAGCGTGGTAATAAATGGCGTGCCGCAGCTCTGGTTCGATGTGCCAATAATCTTCGAAATACCAATCAGCCTGCAACTGCCGTCCACCATCTATATCAACTTCGCCCTTCGGGTATTGGGACCGACGGCGACGCCCGGCATCTATATCGGCGACTTCAACCTGAGCACCGGACAATTCACCGGAGATACCGGCTTCGTCCTGCCCCCGATCCAGGTTTCCGGGTTGAGCATCCCGGAGATATCCATTCCCGCATTCCAAACCCCAGAGATCACCCTGACGAATCCCGGTCTGACGATCGACATCGGATCGATCGGCATCTCGGAGAGCACGCTGGGACCGATTATCGTTCCCCCGATCAGCATCGGGCAATTCCAGGTGCCCCAGATCTCCGTCCCCGGCATCGGCACCGGCGCGTTCACCACCCCGGGTCCGATCGTCGGCACCGGCTCGCTGGACATCGGCCTGTTCGACCTGATCCCACGTATCGGCATCGACTGGACGAATCCGTTCGAGGGGATCATCAATCCTCCCCCCAGCGGCCCCTACCTAGGGCCACTGGAGACGCCGGAAATCAGCGTCGGTATCGACGTGCCCCAAATAACCATTCCGCCGATCGCGATACCGCCGATGAACCTCGGGGCGCTATCGGTACCTCCGATAAACCTGTCACCGTTCAACTTGGGTCAGATTTCGATACCCAACATGCAGGTGAACGGTGTCACTATCGGTGCGATCAGCGTGCCCAATGTCACCGTCACCCCAACCCTGCCCAGCATCTCGGTTGGCCCCTTCACGGTACCCTCGGTCTCTGTGAGCAACTTCAGTCTGCCCACGATCAGCTTCCCGAAATTGACGACGCCCGCGATATCGTTCTACAACCCGGCCGATCCAGTGAAGACCTTCGGATTCACCGTCGAGTCCTATGCATTTGTCGACCTAACCGGGTCATTGATTTCGATTGACCCCAATCCTTTCGTCACAGTGATACAGTTCGGGGTTCCCGCAACCCAAATCCCGCCTCTGGAAATAGTGAACCCGGTCAATGCCGCCAACCCGGTCAGCTTTGTGATCGACGGCGCGGTCAATGCCATGACCCTGGGGCAGATCGCGGTGGACGGTTTCAACCTGGCACTCGACGCCCCAGCCATACAGTTGGCAGACATCCTCACCAGCCCCATCAATTTGGATGCTTTCAACGGTCCGCCGATAACCGTGTCGCCCATTGAGGTTGGACCGGGCACCGGCTTCAATCTGCCGCAAATCGGCCTCAGCGGTATTCAGCTCGGCGGCTTCACCACCCCCGGCATTGTCATTCCACCCATCAACGTGGCCCAGACGATCCTGCCGAGCTTCACCTTGATTCCGGCCATACCTCTGTAACCAGTCAGCACCGGTCGACTTCTGCGCGAACGTTTCGCGCAGCGGGCTGATGCTCGCGATGGGGCCCGGATTCTGCGCCGAGCTCGTGCTACTGCGCTGGCACCGAATCGCGGACTTCGACCGTCAGGCCTGGCCGCGGGCTGAGCGCGGCGAAGTTGGCGGCCCGGATACGTTGAGCCGGCAGCCTTAATGTGGTTCGCGCGACCAGCCGGGCCAGCATCACCGTCATTTCGGTGATGACCATCGCCGAGCCGACGCACCGATGCAAGCCGCCGCTGAACGGAATGAATTCATGAGGTGCGGGTTTGCGGTAGTCCGGCGCCGCTGGGTCCCATCGCTGCGGGCGGAATTCGGTTGGCTCCGGCCATAACTCGGGAATCCGGTGGGTGACGTAGGCGCTGAAGACGATCATGCGCCCCGCGCGGATCCGGTGCCCGTTGAACCGAAGATCGCGCATCACCCGGCGGGCCGAGAAGACCCCGGGTGGGTAAAGCCGAAGTGTCTCGTGCACAACGCCGTTCAGATAAGTCAGGGCGGGGAGGTCTGCGGCGGTCGGAGTTCGACCGCCGAGCACCCGTGCCACCTCGGCGGCCGCGGTGTCCCAAGCGCCGGGCAACGTCAACAGCGCGTAGACGGCCCAGGCCAGTGCGCCGCTGGTGGTGTCATAGCCCGCCTTGATCAGCGAAACGATTTGGTCGCGAATCTCGTTGTCGCTCAGAGCTTGTCCTTCGTCGGACCGCCCTTGGATCAGCGTCGTCACCATTCGGTCGTCGGGTCTGGGCCGGGCGCGGGCATCGGCGATCTCGGCATCCACCAACTCGTCGATGCGGGAGCGGGCGTTGATCGCCCGCTGCCAGCCGGGGGAGTTCAGCCGCCGTTGCAGCCTCACCACCTGAGGTGGGCGCGGGGTCAGGGCCAGCACGAGCTGCAGTTGCTCGCCGAGGAAATCCGAATGCGCGGCCATGCGGGAGCCGAACAGGCTCTCGGCTGTGCTGCGCCGCACCGCCGAACGGAAGTCCTGGTAGATGTCCAGACGTTGCCCGGGGCGCCAGTCGTCGATCATGGTGTCGACCGATTGCACCATGATCTGCACGTACTCCTGAACCTGGCGGTGGCGAAGTCCCGGCGCCACCACGCTGCGCCGCCGGCGGTGATCCTCGCCGTCGCTGACGATCAACGAGGTCGGTCCGTCCACCGTCACCAGAGTCTCGAATGTCTCCCGCCAGCTGAACGCGTCGGCGTTGGCGAAGACGAACCTATTCGCTTCGGCCCCAAGTAGATAAACGAAACCGCGCCGTCCGATGCCGGCGTTGAGCAACGGGCCGCGGCGGCGGTAGGCCGCCAGTAGCGCCTCACCGGGCAGGTAGGACACCGGCTTCATTCCAGTTCCTCCGACAATTCCAGCCGCGGTGCCTCGACCGTGGCGACCTCGCCCGCAAGGGCATGCAGTTCCCGGGTCAGGCGGGTGATGCCGACGTGGTCGGATTGGTCGTATTCGGCGAGTTCGGTGTGCTTGGCCTGCCACCGGGTCTGGTTACGCAGCATCAGAGCAACCCGAGCAGTTGCAGGTCCGTCACGTACTTGAGGATGATTGACGCTGATACGTGTGGGATGTCCGGATCGTTTTTGTCCCGTCCAATTTTCGCTTCGTGCACAGCAGCGCGGAAATGGTCCGTCGGCCCGTAGGATCCGCGAGGCGGTTCAAGAGGCTGCGGACTCTTGGTGTCACGAAACAGCAGCATTGGAAGTACGGAGTGTCGGCGCTGTCGCTCCGGCAGGGAACGCACGCCGGCGTCAAACCGCTGCAACCAGGTGTCGAAGTCATCGATGCGCTCGATCGGATAACCGGCCTCGATCAGCCAGTCGACGTACTCATCGAGCCCGACGCCGTCGTCGTGGGGGTTCATCACGTGGTAAGTCTGAAATCCGTAGCCCAATTGGGCACCGAGTGTAGAGATTGCCTCAGCGACGAATTCGACTGGCAGCCCGTCGAAGTGCGCGCGTTGTCGGTCGCCGTCGGGACCCAGGTGGTAGAACGAACGGGGGGCCAGGCCCGTCGCCATCACGCTCAACACCATGCGGGTGACCGTGTCGGAAACGTTGAGCTGGCCAGCGTAGGTGGTGTCGGCCAAAATCATGCCGCAGCGAAACACCGCGACCGGTAGCCCACAACCGTCGTTGGCTTCGCGCAGCAGCACCTCGCCGGCCCACTTGCTGTTGCCGTAGCCGTTGGCTGCGCTGGTGTCGATGGTACGGGCGGGGCTGATGACCCGGATGTCAGCATCCTCGGTGAATGCCGAAGGCTCGATCTGATCGCCCACATTGACCGTGGATACGTATGTGTAAGGCTTGAGCTTTGCCGTGAGCGCGAGCCGGATCAGCTCGGCGGTCCCCACGACGTTCGGCAAGAACAGAGCAGGGTAGGACAGGATGCCATTGACAACCGCTGCGGCGTCGACAATCAGATCGACGGTGGAGGCCAGCCGTTCCCAGGTTGCCTGGTCCAGGCCCAGTTGGGGTTCACCCTTGTCGCCGGCGATCACTTCAAGGTGATTGACGGCCAATTCCCCGAAGCACCGCGCCAATGCGGGGTCGCTGTCGAAGATATGGTCCAGGCGGCGTCGCGCCTCCTCGCCAGAGCTGGCCCGCACCAGGCAGATCAACTTGCCGTCGACCAGCTCCATCTGTTGCATCAATTGCAGGACCAGGTAACGCCCGAGGAAACCTGTCGCCCCGGTCAACAGCACCGTCCGCACCTCGGCACTGGGGCCTGGCAGCGTCGGCGCGGCGGCCAGCGTCGGGGCGTCGATGAACTTATCCAACGTAAGGTCGCGGGCGTGCACCTTGGCAGCACCGCGTCCATGCACCGATTCGAAGTGCATCTCGCTGGAAGGGTCGCCCATTTGCTGACTCAGGCTTCGAACGGAGGGGGCGAGAAATAAGGAGCCCACGTTGAGGTCCATGTCCAGGGCGGTGTTGATTGCGGCGATGACTCGCATTGCGGATAGGGAGTCTCCGCCGAGGTCGAAGAAGGAGTCGTCGACACCGACGCGCTCGAGCCCAAGGACCTGGGCATAGATGCCGGCCAGGATTTCCTCGGTGGCGGTGGCTGGAGCGCGGTAGCGGTCGGTGTCGGTGTAGTCGGGGGCCGGTAGGGCGCGGGTGTCGAGTTTGCCGTTGAGCGTCAACGGCAAAGCCTCCAGCGCCACTACCGCCGCGGGCACCATGTAGGCCGGCAACCGCTGCGCCAGTCCAGCACGCACGGTGGCCGGGTCCGCGGTCCCGGTCACATATCCGACGAGGCGTTTAGCACCCGCGGGGTCCTCGCGGGTGATTACTACCGCTTGCTCGACTCCGTCGAGTTCGGTGAGCGCTGCCTGGATTTCGCCCAGCTCGATGCGATAGCCACGGATTTTGACCTGCTCATCAGCGCGTCCGAGATACCGCAACTGCCCATCGGCATCCCAACACACCAAATCCCCGCTGCGATACATCCGCGTTCCAGGCTCGCCGAACGGGCACGCCACAAACCGCGACCCGGTCAACCCGGGACGGCGCCAATACCCACAGCCCACCCCGGCACCGGCCACATACAACTCACCGACCACCCCGGACGGGACCGGGCGCAACCACCCATCCAGCACAAACAACCCTGCCCCGGCCACCGGCGACCCGATGGGGACCCCTCTCGAAGACCCCGCGTGTAGTGGTGCGCTGATCGCCACCCACATCGTGGTCTCGGTGGGGCCGTACTCGTTGAGCATCACCCGCCCCGGCGCCCACCGATCCACCAGCTCGGGCGGGCAGATCTCCCCGCCAACCAGCAACGCTACCGGCCCCAATTCCTGCGGTGAGAGCATCGCCGCCGCCGTGGGCGTTAGACATAACACGCTGACATGTTCAGCGATCAACAGGCTATGGAAGTCTTGCGGGGAATTCGCGACCTCTTCGGGGATCACCACCAGCCGCCCGCCGTGCAGCAGCGCACCCCAAATCTCCCACCCCGAAATGTCGAAACTGTAGGAATGCCACTGGCTCCACACCCCCCCGCCCGGCACACCCACCTCGGGCAATGCGGCCATCAGCTGGGTCACGTTGTGGTGGGTGATCGCCACGCCCTTGGGCACCCCGGTGGTCCCCGAGGTGTAGATCAGATACGCCAGATCATCAGCGGCCGGGTCTGGCAATGCCGTGCTGGGTTGGGCATCGATGGCGGGATCATCGATATCGATGACCGCCATATCACGGCCCCCCAGCCGCCCGGTCAACTCGGTGGTGGTCAGCGCCACGGTCGGGGTGGTGTCTTCAAGGAGGAACTCGATGCGCGCCGCGGGCAATGCGGGATCGATAGGTAGGTAAGCCGCCCCGGCCTTCAACACCCCCAGAATCGCCACAACGGCCTGCGCACACCGCGGAAATAACAACCCCACACACTCACCCCGGCCAACACCACGACTGGCGAGCAAATGCGCGAGCCGATTCGCCGCTTGATCAAGCTCGCGATAGGTCATCGACACACCCTGAAAGCTCACCGCCACCGCCTGCGGCGTGCGAGCGGCCTGGGCGGCAAACAACCCCGGAATCGACACCGCCGGCAGAGCCGGCCGGGTCAACACCGCCGTGTGAGCCCACTGATCCAACCGGGCATGCTCGGCGGTAGTCAGCACATCCAACGACGACACCAACTGGGTGGGGTCGGTGGTCAAGGTGGTGAGCGTTTGTTGCAGTCGTGTCAGGAGTGTGTCGATGCTGGCCGCGTCAAACACGTCGGTGCGAAACTCCACCCATCCGCTGATCCCGGCGGGCGCACCAGCATCGTTCCAGCGTTCGGTAAGGAAAAAGGTTAGGTCCATCCGGGCGGTGTGGGTGTCGATCGGCAACGCATCGACCTGCAGATCTTCCAGGGTCAGCCCCCCAGTGGGGTCAGTGCTGGATCCGGGCAGATTTTGCCAGGCCAACACCACCTGCACCAGCGGGTGATGGGTACGAGACCGGGTCGAGTTAACCCGCTCCACCAGTAATTCAAAAGGCACGTCCTGGTGCTGGTAGGCGGCCAGGCTACGCGCACGCACCTGAGCCAGCAGGTCACTGAAACGGGCATCACCAGCCACCTCGACACGCAGCACCAGCGTGTTGACGAACATGCCCACCAACTCATCGAGCGCGGGATCACTTCGCCCGGCGATCGGGAACCCGATCGCCACATCAGGGCTTGCGCTGAGTTTGGACAGCAGCACGGCCAGGGCAGCCTGGACCACCATGAAATTGGTCGCGTTGTGTGCGCGGGCCACCTCAATGATCTGCTGCTGCAATTGTGCTGGCCAGTCGACCGCCACGCTGGCACCGCGGTAATCAGCAACCGGCGGGTAGGGCCGATCGGTGGGCAACACTATCCGCTCGGGCAGTCCGGCTAGGGCCTGTTCCCAGTAGGCCAGCTGCGCGGCGATGCGGCTGCCCTGATCGGTCAGCTCTCCGAACTGCTCACGCTGCCACAGCGTGTAATCGATATATTGCGCCGCCAACGGCGTCCAGCCGGGGGCTTTCCCGCCACGCCGGCTGGCATAAGCCATTCCCAAATCACGCACCAACGGGCGAATCGACCAGCCATCGGCAGCGATATGGTGCACCACGATCACCAACACGTGCTCGGCCTGGCCGACCCGGAAAACCTGCGCCCGCAACGGGATCTGGGTAGCCAGGTCAAAACGGTGGCCACCCACGACGCCGAAAGCCTCGGCTAGCCGGCTTTCCGGCCAGCCGCTGGCATCAACGACACCCCAACCAAAGTCGGCGCCCTCGACATCAACCACCAGCTGCCGCGGTATCCCCTCGACCGCGGGGAACACCGTACGCAGGCTCTCATGACGGCCCACCACATCGGCCAACGCCGCACCCAACGCGGCGACATCAAGCCCACCACTTATCCGCAGCGCCACCGCCATGTTGAAAACCGGTGAGGACTGCTGCAACTGGTCAATAAACCACAACCGAGACTGGGCAAACGACAACGGCACCACCGCCGGACGCGGGCCCGCTACCAACCGCGCCACCCCCCCGCCGCTACCGGCACCGATGCGGGCCGCCAGTTGGGTCACGGTGGCCGCCTGGAAAACCGTCTCCACTTTCAGGTCAGCATCAAGGCTGGTGTTGATGGCGGCGATGACTCGCATTGCGGATAGGGAGTCTCCGCCGAGGTCGAAGAAGGAGTCGTCGACACCGACGCGCTCGAGCCCAAGGACCTGGGCATAGATGCCGGCCAGGATTTCCTCGGTGGCGGTGGCTGGAGCGCGGTAGCGGTCGGTGTCGGTGTAGTCGGGGGCCGGTAGGGCGCGGGTGTCGAGTTTGCCGTTGAGCGTCAACGGCAAAGCCTCCAGCGCCACTACCGCCGCGGGCACCATGTAGGCCGGCAACCGCTGCGCCAGTCCAGCACGCACGGTGGCCGGGTCCGCGGTCCCGGTCACATATCCGACGAGGCGTTTAGCACCCGCGGGGTCCTCGCGGGCGATCACCACCGCTTGCTCGACTCCGTCGAGTTCGGTGAGCGCTGCCTGGATTTCGCCCAGCTCGATGCGATAGCCACGGATTTTGACCTGCTCATCAGCGCGTCCGAGATACCGCAACTGCCCATCGGCATCCCAACACACCAAATCCCCGCTGCGATACATCCGCGTTCCAGGCTCGCCGAACGGGCACGCCACAAACCGCGACCCGGTCAACCCGGGACGGCGCCAATACCCACAGCCCACCCCGGCACCGGCCACATACAACTCACCGACCACCCCGGACGGGACCGGGCGCAACCACCCATCCAGCACAAAAAAAGCAACATTGGCCAACGGCGCCCCGATGGGACTAGCACCGCCAACGGTGTCACTGAGGACGATCTCGCGAAACGAAGCATGCACCGTCGTCTCGGTGATGCCATACATGTTGATCAGACGCGGTAATCCCGGATGCTCGCCCATCCACATCCCGAGGCGATCGGGATGCAGCGCCTCGCCGCCAAAAACCACAGCCTGCAAAGCCAGCCGCTGCCCCTGCTTGGCTGCTACCGCGTCCGCCGCAGCCAACGCATAAAACGCCGACGGAGTCTGGCTTAACACACTGACCCCTTCAGCGACCAGCAAAGCGCGGAACTCTTCCGCAGAGCGGGTCACCTCTTCGGGGATCACCACCAGCCGCCCACCATGCAGCAACGCACCCCAAATCTCCCACACCGAGTAATCGAAACTGTAGGAATGACACTGCGACCACACCTGTCCCGGCCCCAACCCCAGACCCACCTTGAGCGAATCGAACAACCGGGTCACGTTGTGGTGGGTGATCGCCACGCCCTTGGGCACCCCGGTGGTCCCCGAGGTGTAGATCAGATACGCCAGATCATCAGCGGCCGGGTCTGGCAATGCCGTGCTGGGTTGGGCATCGATGGCGGGATCATCGATATCGATGACCGCCATATCACGGCCCCCCAGCCGCCCGGTCAACTCGGTGGTGGTCAGCGCCACGGTCGGGGTGGTGTCTTCAAGGAGGAACTCGATGCGCGCCGCGGGCAACGCGGGATCGATAGGTAGGTAAGCCGCCCCGGCCTTCAACACCCCCAGAATCGCCACAACGGCCTGCGCACACCGCGGAAATAACAACCCCACACACTCACCCCGGCCAACACCACGACTGGCGAGCAAATGCGCGAGCCGATTCGCCGCTTGATCAAGCTCGCGATAGGTCATCGACACACCCTGAAAGCTCACCGCCACCGCCTGCGGCGTGCGAGCGGCCTGGGCGGCAAACAACCCCGGAATCGACACCGCCGGCAGAGCCGGCCGGGTCAACACCGCCGTGTGAGCCCACTGATCCAACCGGGCATGCTCGGCGGTAGTCAGCACATCCAACGACGACACCAACTGGGTGGGGTCGGTGGTCAAGGTGGTGAGCGTTTGTTGCAGTCGTGTCAGGAGTGTGTCGATGCTGGCCGCGTCAAACACGTCGGTGCGAAACTCCACCCATCCGCTGATCCCGGCGGGCGCACCAGCATCGTTCCAGCGTTCGGTAAGGAAAAAGGTTAGGTCCATCCGGGCGGTGTGGGTGTCGATCGGCAACGCATCGACCTGCAGATCTTCCAGGGTCAGCCCCCCAGTGGGGTCAGTGCTGGATCCGGGCAGATTTTGCCAGGCCAACACCACCTGCACCAGCGGGTGATGGGTACGAGACCGGGTCGAGTTAACCCGCTCCACCAGTAATTCAAAAGGCACGTCCTGGTGCTGGTAGGCGGCCAGGCTACGCGCACGCACCTGAGCCAGCAGGTCACTGAAACGGGCATCACCAGCCACCTCGACACGCAGCACCAGCGTGTTGACGAACATGCCCACCAACTCATCGAGCGCGGGATCACTTCGCCCGGCGATCGGGAACCCGATCGCCACATCAGGGCTTGCGCTGAGTTTGGACAGCAGCACGGCCAGGGCAGCCTGGACCACCATGAAATTGGTCGCGTTGTGTGCGCGGGCCACCTCAATGATCTGCTGCTGCAATTGTGCTGGCCAGTCGACCGCCACGCTGGCACCGCGGTAATCAGCAACCGGCGGGTAGGGCCGATCGGTGGGCAACACTATCCGCTCGGGCAGTCCGGCTAGGGCCTGTTCCCAGTAGGCCAGCTGCGCGGCGATGCGGCTGCCCTGATCGGTCAGCTCTCCGAACTGCTCACGCTGCCACAGCGTGTAATCGATATATTGCGCCGCCAACGGCGTCCAGCCGGGGGCTTTCCCGCCACGCCGGCTGGCATAAGCCATTCCCAAATCACGCACCAACGGGCGAATCGACCAGCCATCGGCAGCGATATGGTGCACCACGATCACCAACACGTGCTCGGCCTGGCCGACCCGGAAAACCTGCGCCCGCAACGGGATCTGGGTAGCCAGGTCAAAACGGTGGCCACCCACGACGCCGAAAGCCTCGGCTAGCCGGCTTTCCGGCCAGCCGCTGGCATCAACGACACCCCAACCAAAGTCGGCGCCCTCGACATCAACCACCAGCTGCCGCGGTATCCCCTCGACCGCGGGGAACACCGTACGCAGGCTCTCATGACGGCCCACCACATCGGCCAACGCCGCACCCAACGCGGCGACATCAAGCCCACCACTTATCCGCAGCGCCACCGCCATGTTGAAAACCGGTGAGGACTGCTGCAACTGGTCAATAAACCACAACCGAGACTGGGCAAACGACAACGGCACCACCGCCGGACGCGGGCCCGCTACCAACCGCGCCACCCCCCCGCCGCTACCGGCACCGATGCGGGCCGCCAGTTGGGTCACGGTGGCCGCCTGGAAAACCGTCTCCACTTTCAGGTCAGCATCAAGGCTGGTGTTGATGGCGGCGATGACTCGCATTGCGGATAGGGAGTCTCCGCCGAGGTCGAAGAAGGAGTCGTCGACACCGACGCGCTCGAGCCCAAGGACCTGGGCATAGATGCCGGCCAGGATTTCCTCGGTGGCGGTGGCTGGAGCGCGGTAGCGGTCGGTGTCGGTGTAGTCGGGGGCCGGTAGGGCGCGGGTGTCGAGTTTGCCGTTGAGCGTCAACGGCAAAGCCTCCAGCGCCACTACCGCCGCGGGCACCATGTAGGCCGGCAACCGCTGCGCCAGTCCAGCACGCACGGTGGCCGGGTCCGCGGTCCCGGTCACATATCCGACGAGGCGTTTAGCACCCGCGGGGTCCTCGCGGGCGATCACCACCGCTTGCTCGACTCCGTCGAGTTCGGTGAGCGCTGCCTGGATTTCGCCCAGCTCGATGCGATAGCCACGGATTTTGACCTGCTCATCAGCGCGTCCGAGATACCGCAACTGCCCATCGGCATCCCAACACACCAAATCCCCGCTGCGATACATCCGCGTTCCAGGCTCGCCGAACGGGCACGCCACAAACCGCGACCCGGTCAACCCGGGACGGCGCCAATACCCACAGCCCACCCCGGCACCGGCCACATACAACTCACCGACCACCCCGGACGGGACCGGGCGCAACCACCCATCCAGCACAAACAACCCTGCCCCGGCCACCGGCGACCCGATGGGGACCCCTCTCGAAGACCCCGCGTGTAGTGGTGCGCTGATCGCCACCCACATCGTGGTCTCGGTGGGGCCGTACTCGTTGAGCATCACCCGCCCCGGCGCCCACCGATCCACCAGCTCGGGCGGGCAGATCTCCCCGCCAACCAGCAACGCTACCGGCCCCAATTCCTGCGGTGAGAGCATCGCCGCCGCCGTGGGCGTTAGACATAACACGCTGACATGTTCAGCGATCAACAGGCTATGGAAGTCTTGCGGGGAATTCGCGACCTCTTCGGGGATCACCACCAGCCGCCCGCCGTGCAGCAGCGCACCCCAAATCTCCCACCCCGAAATGTCGAAACTGTAGGAATGCCACTGGCTCCACACCCCCCCGCCCGGCACACCCACCTCGGGCAATGCGGCCATCAGCTGGGTCACGTTGTGGTGGGTGATCGCCACGCCCTTGGGCACCCCGGTGGTCCCCGAGGTGTAGATCAGATACGCCAGATCATCAGCGGCCGGGTCTGGCAATGCCGTGCTGGGTTGGGCATCGATGGCGGGATCATCGATATCGATGACCGCCATATCACGGCCCCCCAGCCGCCCGGTCAACTCGGTGGTGGTCAGCGCCACGGTCGGGGTGGTGTCTTCAAGGAGGAACTCGATGCGCGCCGCGGGCAACGCGGGATCGATAGGTAGGTAAGCCGCCCCGGCCTTCAACACCCCCAGAATCGCCACAACGGCCTGCGCACACCGCGGAAATAACAACCCCACACACTCACCCCGGCCAACACCACGACTGGCGAGCAAATGCGCGAGCCGATTCGCCGCTTGATCAAGCTCGCGATAGGTCATCGACACACCCTGAAAGCTCACCGCCACCGCCTGCGGCGTGCGAGCGGCCTGGGCGGCAAACAACCCCGGAATCGACACCGCCGGCAGAGCCGGCCGGGTCAACACCGCCGTGTGAGCCCACTGATCCAACCGGGCATGCTCGGCGGTAGTCAGCACATCCAACGACGACACCAACTGGGTGGGGTCGGTGGTCAACGCGGTAAGCATCCGCGTTAACCGCTGCATGAGATCGGCGGTGTTCACCTTGGTGTACGCGGCGTTCGTGCCAGATGCGTCGGGTGCGGCGGCGATAGTTAGCGTCATCTGTTCGCCAATAATGTCGACCGTGATGGTCGTTGTGAAATGCGTCGGGCTATGCGCGCTGGCGGGGCGAAATGTCACCCCGCCAGCGCTGAATTCTGTGTCGACTGCCAGGCCGCCGGAGGGGAAATTCTGGAACACGAGCAGCGTGTCGAACATCTCTGGCGTACTGGTCAGCTTGCGTAGCTGCGCATGGCTAAAGTAGGCGTACTCATGCAGCAGTGCGGTGTCGCGCTGCAGAGTCAAGCAGTGTTCGGCCGCGGCTGTGGTGGGGTCAAGCCGAACTCGTAGTGGCACCGAGTTGACGAACAGGCCCACCATGGAATCGACACCGTCGAGTTCGGCGGGCCGGCCCGAGACCACAATCCCAAACACAACGTCGTGGCGGCCAGTCAGCCGCGATAGCACCAGCGCCCAGGCCAGCTGCAGCAGCGTGTTGGTGGTGACACCGCAGCCGCGGGCGGTGTCCAGGACGGCAGCTGTGGCAGCCTTGTCCAACACCAGCCGCGTGTGGGTGGGGCCAGCGCCCGCTGGCTCGCCCGCGCCGATGGCCAGCGCGGCGGCCAATAAGGTCGGCTCGGACAAACCGGCCAGATAGTGTCGCCAGAAATGTTCATCCGGGCGCGTGTCGCGGTGCACCAGCCAGCCCAGGTAATCACGAAACGGTCGCGGCGGCGCTGGGAGTGCTTCGATAGCCCCACCAGCCCGGTACAAGGTCATCAACTCACCGCAAAACACTGTCAGCGACCAGCCGTCGAGCACGATGTGATGGGCGGTGACCAGTAACCTCCAGCAGGCGTGAGGCAACTCGATGAGGACAAACCGAATCGGCGGACCGTTGTGCAGGTCGAATCCGCGACGCCGCTCATCGGCCTCGAGTGCGGCCGCCTCGTCGGGTGTGGCAATGATCTGCCGCCATGCCAGATCGACGTCGGTGGGCACGACCTGGACCGGATGGGTCAGACCACGGCTGACGAAGCGGGCCCGCAGGTTCGGGTGGCGTGACAGCATCGCCCCCGCGCAGGTGCGTAGCAGTTCTGTGTCCAGCGGCCCGGACACGTCGGCAGCCATGGCGATGGTGTATGGGTCATCGCTGGGCGCCTGGCTGCGCATGGCCAGGGCGACCAGTCCCTGCTGAAGCGGGCTCAGGGGTAATACGTCGTCGATGCCGTCAAGACCGGTGGTTGTCTGAGTCATCACATCGACCCGCTTTGTTGGCTGCCGGCCAATATGGCGGGCAAAGCCGCTAGCTCCGAGTGCGACAATCCCGACAAGCTCATCGGCTGATATCGGCCGCAGTCGTCTCCGTCGTCAGGTTCGGGCTTTAGCCGTTCATCCCCGGGTTCCTGGATAGCGCTGTGTTCGTCTCCGCCTTGATTGGCTAGAGCAAGCAGGGCATCCAGCAGGCCGGCATCGCGAAGACGCTCGAGCGAGATGCTGCGCAGAAGGTTCCGCAGTTGTTCGTCTTCGGCGTCAGCATTGGGTGTCCCGTAATCCGATTCGCGATCGTAGCTGTCGCTTAGTTGCTGACTTAGCTGTCCTGCCAGGGCGGCGGGGGTGGGGTAGTCGAAGATTAGGGTTGGTGAAAGGGTTAGTCCGGTAATTGTTTTGAGTCGGTTGCGGAGTTCGATTGCGCTGAGGGAGTCGAATCCTAGGTCGTGGAATGGGGCTTGTGGGTTGATGTCGTCGTGATCGGCGTGGCCTAGTACGATCGCTACTTGATTACATATCAATTCCGTCAATGTGTCCCGTTGTTGATCGGCTGTCATTCCCGATAAGCGTTGGGCTAGTGCTGATTTCGCTGCGGCGTTGTCGATGTCTTCGACCAGCCGCCGGTGCGGGTGGCCGGCCATAGAGGTGAATAGCGGCGGCCACATACCGGCCAGGGCGGGGTTGTTCAGCGCGCCACGATCTAGTTGGGCGGCCACCACTATGGGGTGATCCAATGCCAGGGCGGTATCGAAGAATTCCAGGGCTTGTTCTGCGGTCATCGCCCTCATTCCGACTCGGTTGAGTCGGGTTATCCCGGATTCGTCTAGGTGTGCGGTCATCGCGCTGGATTGTTCCCATAGTCCCCATTGCAGCGAGATGCCGGGCAGTCCCAGCGTGCGCCGATACTCGGCTAATCCGTCGAGGAATGCGTTGGCGGCCGCGTAGTTCCCCTGTCCGGCGGCGCCGACGGTGGCGGCCATCGATGAACACAACACAAACATCGACAACTCTAAATCCTGGGTTGCTTCATGCAGGTTCCACGCCGCGTCCGCCTTGGCGGCCAGTACCGCGTCGAGACGTTGTGGTGTCAGCGAGGTGATGGCCCCGTCATCGAGGACTCCTGCGGCGTGGATCACTCCGCGTAATGAGCGGCCTTGCGCGGCCAGTTGTGTCAGCAACTGGTCCAACGCATTTCGGTCGGCCACATCACATGCTGTCACCTCTACGAGCGCTCCGGCCTGTTCTAGTTCGCTGACTAATTCCGCGGCCCCGGCGGCGGTGTGTCCGCTGCGGCTGGCCAGGACCACATCGACTACCCCGTGGTCGACTACTAGGTGGCGGGCCAACACCGAACCCACCATTCCGGTGCCGCCGGTGATCAGCACGGTGCCTGAAGCCAACGTTGTTGTCAGGGTGTCGGGCATGGTTAAGACGATCTTGCCGATATGGCGGGCTTGGCTCATCCATCGGTAGGCTGCTGGTGCGCACCGCACATCAAAAGTTGTGACGGGCAACCGATTCAGTTGTTCAGTGGTGAACAATGCTGATAGCTCGGCCAGCATCGCCGCGATCCGATCCAGACCCGCTTCCATCAGATCGAACGCCCGGTAGAGCACTCCGGGGTGTTGCTCGGCGATCCGTTGCGGGTCGCGGATATCGGTCTTGCCCATTTCGATAAAGCGCCCACCATCTTTCAGCGTGCGCAATGAGGCATCTACGAACTCTCCGGCCAGGGAGTTGAGCACCACATCCACACCACGCCCGCCGGTGGCCGCTAGAAACTTCTCGGCGAACTCCAGCGTGCGGGAATCGGCGATATGGTCTTCGTCGAAACCCATGGCCTGCAGCGTGTCCCATTTACCGCGGCTGGCGGTGACAAACACTTGCGCTCCCCATAGCCGTGCTAGTTGCACCGCGGCCATCCCCACTCCGCCCGTGCCGGCGTGGATCAACACCGACTGCCCGGCACCTAACCCCGCTAGATCGGCGAGTCCGTACCAGGCCGTCAAAAACGCCACCGGTACCCCCGCCGCCTCGTTCAACGACCACCCGGTCGGCACCGACACCACCGACCGGGCATCGACCACTGCCACCGGCCCTGCCAGGGGCATTAACCCCATTACCGCGTCCCCGACGGCCACTTCCTGCACCCCGGGACCGACCTCGGTCACCACTCCGGCGCCCTCACCGCCCAACACCGCAGCCTGATTGGGTACCATCCCCAATCCCACCAACACGTCCCGAAAATTCACTCCCGCTGCAGCTACCGCTACCCGTACCTGCCCGGCCTCTAAACGCCTACCGGCGGCAAGGTCGGGCTGGGCCACCACATCTTCTAACGTGCCTCCCTCGCCTGCGGCCAACCGCCACCCAGGCTCGGCCGGTAACGTCAGCAACCGCGGGGCCGGCACCAGCCGCGCGGCATATACCGCGCCGTCACGCACTATCAGCTGTGGTTCTGCTAAGCCGGCTATCATGCCCGTGTCCAGGCTATTATCGGTGTCACACAAGATGATTCGCCCGGGATGTTCTGATTGCGCGGAACGCACCAGTCCCCATACCGCCGCCCCGGCCAGATCGGTCACTTCTTCCTCGGCGAGCCCGACGGCCCCGCGGGTGACCACCACCAACACCGCTCCGCGGTGTGCAGCAAGCCAGGACTGCAGTACCTGTAAAGCGGCATGGGTGGCTTGATGTGTCGCGCTGATGACCCCCGCGCCGCCCGGCACGCATTCCCACACCACCACCACATCGGTGTCGGTGTTGGTGGTGTTGGTGTTGGTCGCGTCCGCGAAATCGTTCCAGGACACCACCACACGAGGCCCCGCAGCGTGATCGGCCGCAGCTACCGGGGTCCACGTCACTTCCAGCAATTCCCGCTCATCGCCCACGCTGGACCCGCTCATCAGCGCCTGTAGTTGCTGCGCACTGATCGCGCGTGTCGCCAGTGAGCCCACCGTCAATACCGGTAACCCCGCATCATCGGCTACCTCGACCGACATCAGCCCATCAGCGTCCACGCTCAGACGAGCCCGGAGCCGGCTCGCGCCCCGGGCATGCAACGACACTGTCCGCCAACAAAACGGTAACCAGATCTGGGTGGTGTCCTCATCGGTCGCGCCTGCTGCGGCCGCGACATGCGCTACCGCGTGTAACACCGCATCCAACAATGCGGGATGGATCCCAAAACCATTGATCTGTAACCCCTCTGGTGCGGCGACCTCGGCGAACACCTCATCCCCACGCCGCCACACGGCCCGTAACCCCTGAAACGCTGGACCGTATTCATAACCACGCGCGCCCAGGCGCGCATAGCCATCGGCGATATCAACGGCCACCGCCCCCACCGGCGGCCACACCCCCAAATCCGTACTAGCGCGCACCGGCTGCACACCCACCAAACCTTCAGCGTGGCGCACCCACTGCGCACCCGGTTGTTCAGCACGTGAATACACCGACACCGCACGACTATCCGACTCCCCCGCGGCGCTGATGACCACCTGCAACTGGGTCGCCACAGCCTCGCTCAACACCAACGGCGCCAACAGCGTCAACTCCTGCACCATCGAGCAGCCCACCTCATCGGCCGCCCGAATCACCAACTCCACCAACCCCGCCCCGGCCAACACCACCACCCCACCCACCGCATGATCAGCCAACCACGGCTGCAACGCCAAAGACAGCCGCCCAGTCAACACCACCGCACCGGTCTCGGGCTGTTCCACCACCGCCCCCAACAACGCATGCCCAGCACCGGCCAACCCCAACCCGGCAGCATCGGCCGAACCACCAGACGTCAGCCAAAACCGTTTACGGTCAAAGGCATACGACGGCAACTCCACCCGCCGTACCCCGCAACCAGCGAACACCGAAGCCCAATTCACCCCCACCCCCGCCACAAACGCCTGCCCCACCGATAACCACCACCGATCCAAGCCGCCCGCACCACGACCCAACGAGGGCACCGCCACCACACCCGGCAGCGTCTGCTCAATGCCGGCCAGCATCACCGGATGCGCGCTGGCCTCGATGAACACCGAATGACCCTGGGCAGCCAACTGCTGGATCGCGGACTCAAACTGCACCGTCTGACGCACATTCTGATACCAATACCGCCCATCCAACTCCGCGGTATCCATCAACCCACCGCTGACCGTGGAATAAAACGCCACCTCACCCGAACACGGTGTGATCCCCGCCAACTCGCCGATCAACACCTGCTCAACCCGTTCCACCTGCGCAGAATGCGACGCATAATCCACCTCGATCCGCCGGGCCCGGATACCCTGCGCCTCAGCACGACCCATCACCTGCGCCACAGCATCTGACTCACCAGAGACCACCACCGCGTGGCGCCCGTTCACCGCGCCAACACCCACCCGGCCCCCCAAACCACTCAACAACTGCTCGACACGCTCCACCCCACACGCCAACGACACCATCGCCCCGGCACCGGTCAACGACGCCAACAACCGGCTACGCACCGCCACCACCTGAGCCGCCTGCTCTACCGACAACGCCCCCGCTACACACGCCGCGGCGATCTCACCCTGCGAATGCCCCACCACCGCATCCGGTATCACCCCCACCGAACGCCACAACGCGGCCAGTGACACCATCACCGCCCACAACACCGGCTGCACCACATCCACCCGATCCAGCCCCGGCGCCCCCACACCCCCGCGGATCACCTCAACCAAAGACCAATCCACCCACCGTCTCAACGCCTGTTCACAGCGCGCCATCTCCTGGGCGAAAACAGGTGAAGCATCCAATAATTCGACACCCATCCCCACCCACTGCGATCCCTGCCCAGGAAACACCAACACCGTCTTACCCACCCCAGCGGCCTGGCCGACCACCACACCCGCGGCTAACTCACCAACGGCTAACCCCGCCAACCCCGCTACCAACTCGCCACGATCACCACCCACGATCACCGCACGATGAGCAAACACCGACCGATGCGCCAACGTCCACCCCACATCAGCGGCATCAACATCGGCACCCCCACCCACATACCCCAACAACCGATCAGCCTGCGCGGCCAACCCCGCCGACGACTTCGCCGAGACCACCCACGGCACCACCGGCAACGACCCCGCAACCGCTGAGCCGTTGTGCCCCGAGTCCACCGCCGGCGCCTGCTCAAGGATCACATGAGCATTCGTGCCGCTAATCCCAAACGACGACACCCCCGCCCGCCGTGGACGGCCCGGCTCATCGGGCCACGGCTGCGCCGACGTCACCACCGCAACCCCCCCACCCGACCAATCCACATGCCCAGACGGCGCATCCACATGCAACGACGCCGGGACCAACCCATAACGCATCGCAGCCACCATCTTGATCACCCCGGCCACCCCCGCCGCGGCCTGGGTATGCCCCATATTCGACTTGATCGACCCCACCCACAACGGCTCACCACCATTGCGGTCTTGCCCATAGGTGGCCAACAATGCTTGAGCCTCAATCGGATCGCCCAACACCGTGCCCGTCCCATGAGCCTCCACCACATCCACATCCGCCGCCCTCAACCCCGCATTAGCCAACGCCGCCCGAATCACCCGCTGCTGGGAAGGCCCATTGGGCGCGGTCAACCCGTTAGTGGCCCCGTCCTGATTCACCGCACTGCCAGCCACCACCGCCAACACCTCATGGCCCAGCCGCCGCGCATCCGAGAGCCGCTCGACCACCAACACCCCCACACCCTCACCCCACCCCGTCCCATCAGCACCAGCAGCAAACGACTTACACCGCCCATCGGCGGCCAACCCCCGCTGCCGAGAAAACTCCACAAACGCCGCCGGAGTAGCCATCACCGCCACCCCACCAGCCAACGCCAAATCACACTCCCCCGACCGCAACGACTGACACGCCAAATGCAACGCCACCAACGACGACGAACACGCCGTATCCACCGACACCGCCGGCCCCTCCAACCCCAACACATACGCCACCCGCCCCGAGGCCACACTGGTCGTCGTGCCCGTCAACCCATAACCACCCACCTGCTCACCAGCCCCCACCCCATACCCCTGCGCGATAATCCCGGTAAACACCCCCACACTGGCCCCCCGCAACGACACCGGATCAATCCCGGCATGCTCCAACGCCTCCCACGAACACTCCAACAACAACCGCTGCTGAGGATCCATCGCCAACGCCTCACCCGGCGAAATCCCAAAAAACCCAGCATCAAACTCACCCACACCCTCAACAAACCCACCCTGGCGGCAATAGGTCTTACCCACCGCATCCGGATCAGCATCAAACAACCCCGCCACATCCCAACCCCGATCAACCGGAAACGACGAAACCACATCAACACCACCCGCCACCATCTCCCACAAACCCCCCACCGACTCCACCCCACCCGGAAACCGACACCCCATCCCCACCACCACCACCACCGGCTCATCAACGCCCACCCGTACCGGCACCAGCGCACGCCCCGGCTCTACCACCCCGATCACCTGCTCACACAGATACCCCGCCACGGCGGCGGGGGTGGGGTAGTCGAAGATCAGGGTCGGTGAAAGAGTCAGCCCGCTAACCGCTTTGAACCGGTTACGCAGCTCGATAGCAGTCAGGGAGTCAAATCCCAAATCCTGGAATGTGGCCTGCGAGTCGATGTCGTCGCGATCAGCGCGGCCCAATACCACCGCCACTTGACTACACACCAACTCCACCAACGTATCCCGCTGCTGATCGGCCGACATCCCCGACAAACGCTGAGCCAACACCGATTTCGCCGCAGCATTATCGACATCATCGACCAACCGCCGCTGCGGGCGGCCCACCAAAGAGCTAAACAACGGCGGCCACACACCAACCAGAGCGGGATCATTCAGCGCGCCACGATCCAACCGGGCGGCCACCACCATCGGATGATCCAAAACCAGGGCAGCATCAAAGAACTCCAGCGCCTGCCCCGCGCTCATCGCCCCCACCCCGACCCGGTTGAGCCGAGCCATCCCGGAATCACCCAGATGCGCGGTCATCGCGCTGGATTGTTCCCATAACCCCCACTGCAACGAGATACCGGCCAATCCCAACGCGCGCCGATACCCGGCCAACCCGTCCAAAAACGCGTTCGCCGCCGCATAATTACCCTGCCCCGCAGCACCGACAGTGGCAGCCATCGACGAACACAACACAAACACCGACAACCCCAAATCCCGGGTCGCCTCATGCAGATTCCACGCCGCGTCCACCTTGGCCGCCAACACCGCATCCAGTCGCTGCGGTGTCAACGACGTGATCGCCCCATCATCGAGGACCCCCGCGGCATGAATCACCCCACGCAACGAGCGCCCCTGCTCGGCCAATTGCGCCAACAACCGATCCAACCCATCCCGGTCAGCCACATCACAGGCCGCCACCTGCACAACCGCTCCGGCCCGCTCTAGCTCGCTCACCAACTCCGTGACCCCGGCAGCGGCCGGCCCGCTGCGGCTGACCAACACCACATCCACCACCCCATAGGCAACCACCAGATGGCGGGCCAACACCGAACCCACCATCCCGCTACCCCCGGTGATCAACACGGTGCCCGAACCCTCATCGCCTGCGGCCAACCGCCATGCAGGCTCGGCCGGTAGCGTCAGTAGCTGCGGGGCCGGTACCAGTCGTGCGGCATACACCGCGCCGTCACGTACCACCAGCTGCGGCTCCGCCAAGCCGGCTACCGCACCCGCGTCCAGGCTATTATCGGTGTCACACAAGATGATTCGCCCGGGATGCTCTGATTGTGCGGAACGCACCAGTCCCCATACCGCCGCCCCGGCCAGATCGGTTACTTCTTCATCGGCCAGCCCGACCGCCCCGCGGGTGACCACCACCAACAACCCATCGCGTTGTGCAGCAAGCCAGGACTGCAGTACCTGTAAAGCGGCGTGCGTGGCTTGATGTGTCGCGCTGATGACCCCCGCGCCGCCCGGCACGCATTCCCACACCACCACCACGTCGGTGTCGGTGTTGGTGGTGTTGGTGTTGGTCGCGTCCGCGAAATCGTTCCAGGACACCACCACACGAGGCCCCGCAGCGTGATCGGTCACAGCTACCGGGGTCCACGTCACTTCCAGCAATTCCCGCTCATCGCCCACGCTGGACCCGCTCATCAGCGCCTGTAGTTGCTGCGCACTGATCGCGCGTGTCGCCAGCGAGCCCACCGTTAACACCGGTAACCCCGCATCATCGGCGACCTCGACCGACATCAGCCCATCAGCGTCCACGCTCAGACGAGCCCGTAGCCGGCTCGCGCCCCGGGCATGCAGCGACACTGTCCGCCAACAAAACGGTAACCAGATCTGGGTGGTGTCCTCATCAATCGTTCCTGCGGCCGCGACATGCGCTACCGCGTGTAACACCGCATCCAACAATGCGGGATGGATCCCAAAACCATTGATCTGTAACCCTTCCGGTGCGGCGACCTCGGCGAACACCTCATCGCCACGCCGCCACACCGCCCGTAACCCCTGAAACGCTGGACCGTATTCATAGCCACGCGCGCCCAGGCGCGCATAGCCATCGGCGATATCAACGGCCACCGCCCCCACCGGCGGCCACACCCCCAAATCCGTGCCAGCCGACACCGGCTGCACACCCACCAAACCCTCGCCGTGGCGCACCCACTGCGCACCCGGTTGTTCAGCACGTGAATACACCGACACCGCACGACTATCCGACTCCCCCGCGGCGCTGATGACCACCTGCAACTGGGTCGCCACAGCCTCGCTCAACACCAACGGCGCCAACAGCGTCAACTCCTGCACCATCGAGCAGCCCACCTCATCGGCCGCCCGAATCACCAACTCCACCAACCCCGCCCCGGCCAACACCACCACCCCACCCACCGCATGATCAGCCAACCACGGCTGCAACGCCAAAGACAGCCGCCCAGTCAACACCACCGCACCGGTCTCGGGCTGTTCCACCACCGCCCCCAACAACGCATGCCCAGCACCGGCCAACCCCAACCCGGCAGCATCGGCCGAACCACCAGACGTCAGCCAAAACCGTTTACGGTCAAAGGCATACGACGGCAACTCCACCCGCCGTACCCCGCAACCAGCGAACACCGAAGCCCAATTCACCCCCACCCCCGCCACAAACGCCTGCCCCACCGATAACCACCACCGATCCAAGCCGCCCGCACCACGACCCAACGAGGGCACCGCCACCACACCCGGCAGCGTCTGCTCAATGCCGGCCAGCATCACCGGATGCGCGCTGGCCTCGATGAACACCGAATGACCCTGGGCAGCCAACTGCTGGATCGCGGACTCAAACTGCACCGTCTGACGCACATTCTGATACCAATACCGCCCATCCAACTCCGCGGTATCCATCAACCCACCGCTGACCGTGGAATAAAACGCCACCTCACCCGAACACGGTGTGATCCCCGCCAACTCGCCGATCAACACCTGCTCAACCCGTTCCACCTGCGCAGAATGCGACGCATAATCCACCTCGATCCGCCGGGCCCGGATACCCTGCGCCTCAGCACGACCCATCACCTGCGCCACAGCATCTGACTCACCAGAGACCACCACCGCGTGGCGCCCGTTCACCGCGCCAACACCCACCCGGCCCCCCAAACCACTCAACAACTGCTCGACACGCTCCACCCCACACGCCAACGACACCATCGCCCCGGCACCGGTCAACGACGCCAACAACCGGCTACGCACCGCCACCACCTGAGCCCCCTGCTCTACCGACAACGCCCCCGCCACACACGCCGCGGCGATCTCACCCTGCGAATGCCCCACCACCGCATCCGGTATCACCCCCACCGAACGCCACAACGCCGCCAGCGACACCATCACCGCCCACAACACCGGCTGCACCACATCCACCCGATCCAGCCCCGGCGCCCCCACACCCCCGCGGATCACCTCAACCAAAGACCAATCCACCCACCGCTCCAACGCCTGCTCACAGCGCGCCATCTCCTGGGCGAAAACAGGTGAAGCATCCAACAATTCAACCCCCATCCCCACCCACTGCGACCCCTGCCCAGGAAACACCAACACCGTCTTACCCACCCCATCCGCCTGGCCGACCACCACACCCGCACCTAACTCACCAACGGCTAACCCCGCCAACCCCGCCACCAACTCGCCACGATCACCACCCACGATCACCGCACGATGAGCAAACACCGACCGATGCGCCAACGTCCACCCCACATCAGCGGCATCCACATCGGCACCCCCACCCACATACCCCAACAACCGATCAGCCTGCGCGGCCAACCCCGCCGACGACTTCGCCGAGACCACCCACGGCACCACCGGCAACGACCCCACAACCGCTGAGCCGTCGTGCACCGAGTCCACCACCGGCGCCTGCTCAAGAATCACATGAGCATTCGTGCCGCTAATCCCAAACGACGACACCCCCGCCCGCCGCGGACGACCCGCCACATCCGGCCACGGCCGCGCCGACGTCACCACCGCAACCCCCCCACCCGACCAATCCACATGCCCAGACGGCGCATCCACATGCAACGACGCCGGAACCAACCCATAACGCATCGCAGCCACCATCTTGATCACCCCGGCCACCCCCGCCGCAGCCTGGGTATGCCCCATATTCGACTTGATCGACCCCACCCACAACGGCTCACCACCATTGCGGTCTTGCCCATAGGTGGCCAACAACGCCTGAGCCTCAATCGGATCGCCCAACACCGTGCCCGTCCCATGAGCCTCCACCACATCCACATCCGCGGGCCCCAACCCCGCATTAGCCAACGCCGCCCGAATCACCCGCTGCTGGGAAGGCCCATTGGGCGCGGTCAACCCATGAGTGGCCCCGTCCTGATTCACCGCACTGCCAGCCACCACCGCCAACACCTCATGACCCAGCCGCCGCGCATCCGAGAGCCGCTCCACCACCAACACCCCCACACCCTCACCCCACCCCGTCCCATCAGCACCAGCAGCAAACGACTTACACCGCCCATCAACAGCCAACCCCCGCTGCCGAGAAAACTCCACAAACGCCGCCGGAGTAGCCATCACCGCCACCCCACCCGCCAACGCCAAATCACACTCCCCCGACCGCAACGACTGACACGCCAAATGCAACGCCACCAACGACGACGAACACGCCGTATCCACCGACACCGCCGGACCCTCCAACCCCAACACATACGCCACCCGCCCCGACGCCACATTGGTCGTCGTGCCCGTCAACCCATAACCACCCACCTGCTCACCAGCCCCCACCCCATACCCCTGCGCGATAATCCCGGTAAACACCCCCACACTGGCGCCCCGCAACAACACCGGATCAATCCCGGCATGCTCCAACGCCTCCCACGAACACTCCAACAACAACCGCTGCTGAGGATCCATCGCCAACGCCTCACCCGGCGAAATCCCAAAAAACCCAGCATCAAACTCACCAACACCCTCAACAAACCCACCCCAACGCGTATACGACTTACCCACCGCATCCGGATCAGCATCAAACAACCCCGCCACATCCCAACCCCGATCAACCGGAAACGACGAAACCACATCAACACCACCCGCCACCATCTCCCACAAACCCCCCACCGACTCCACCCCACCCGGAAACCGACACCCCATCCCCACCACCGCAATCCGGTCATCAACAACCCCTGCCGGCTCATCCACCGCTCCCGCTGCGGTCGCAGAAACCACGGGCGGGTGGCCAGTGCGGCTCAATAACATGTCCGTGAGGTCACCAACCGTGCAGTGGTTGTACACCTCCACCGGCTGCACCGGAGAGCCAGCTAGCAGGCTGAGTCGCTCAGCCAACTCCACCACCCCCAGGGATCGAAGACCCTGCGCGCCCAGTGGCTGATTGACATCGACAGCGTCAACACCGATCCCCAAAACCGCAGCGGTCTGTTGGCGCACCGCCGCTAACAATTGGTCGGCTGACCCTCGATCGCTGCCCTGCATCGAAGCGACGGGCGCGCCGCATCCGTCGTCGTGCATCGCCACTAGCAGCGCCTGGGCTTGCAGGCTGCCGTCGCGGAAGCGATCGCGGCATCGCGAGCGCTGCACTTTGCCGCTGGTCGTCTTACTCACGATGCCGGGCGGCCCTAACAACACCACCGAGCAGCGCAGCTGATGCTGCTTGACCACGACGGCTCGTACCGCCTCGGTCACCTCGCTCAGCGCCTCTCTTGACGCCGACGGGGACACTTCGGCGAGGACCGCAAGCTCGTCGCCCTGGGCGCCATCAACACCAAAAGCCGCGATCCCCCCCGCCCTGATCGCTGGATGACACCCACGCACGCTGTCCTCAATGTCGTGGGGATAGATGTTGCGGCCCGCGACGATCAACAGATCTTTGATGCGGCCACACACGAATAGCTCACCATCACGCAAGAAGCCGAGATCTCCGGTGCGCAGATAGCTGCGGCCGCTATCCTCCCCGGCCAGGCGGCCCTCGAACACGGCGCGGGTCTTATCCGGCGCCCGCCAGTAGCCTGCGACTTTGCTGGGCGAGTCCACCCAAATCTCGCCGACCTGCCCGTCGGGCAGCGGCGCACATCGCTCGGGATCAACGATGCGTACCTTGACGTCGGCGGTGGGCTTGCCGCTGCCTAGCAAGACCTGTCCATCAGGACCGCTGCTGGCAACCACTAGCCGCTCTAGGTGCAGTTGGTCGCGATCCACCCGCACCCGGGAACGCCCGAACACCGTCACCGCCACCGTGTGTTCGGCAAGGCCATAACATGGGCAGAATGCCTCTGGGCGCAGCCCGGTCACGGCAAACGCCTGCAAAAAGCGGTCAGTGGTGTCGGCGCGCACCGGTTCAGCCGCGCTCATCACCACCTCCAACGAGCCGAGATCCCACTGGGCACGCTGCTCGCGGGTGGTTTTCCGCACGGCAAGCTCATAGCCAAAATTCGGGGCGCCGGTGATCGTGGCGCGCACCCGGTGCATAACCTCAAACCACAAGGCGGGCCGCTGGATAAAGCTCAACGGCGAAATCATGGTGAGCTCACCATTGCCCGCCAACGCGCCCAAAATTACAGCGACCAAACCGAAGTCGTGGTATGGCGGCAGCCAAAAGACGCCACGACTGTTCAAGTCAAGTCCCAGGGCTTGGCGGTGCATATCGAGTTGATGCGCCAAATTACCGTGGGTGACAACCACGCCTTTGGGATCAGAGGTCGACCCCGAGGTGTATTGGAGGAAAGCCGGCGTCTCCGAGCCTGGCGCCCAATCCGATCCGGTCTTTTGCGCCGCGCGCCATCCACGCATACGTCGAGCACTCCGCGAGGTCACCCGCCACGGAATATCCTGAGGCCAGTCCGCTGGACCCGACGTGGTCACGAACGACTTCGCCGTGGCCAACCGCCGCGCCGCGGCATACCGTCGATTGGTCAGGATCGCTGTGGCGCCTGAGTCGGCCACAACCCGAGCCAACCCCTCGATAGCAGTGTGCGGGTTGAGTGGGTCCGGCGGATAAACGGGGACCGGCACCACCCCAGCAGCCATGCATCCCAGCAGGCTTTGTACCAAGTCCAGACCGGGTGGGTACACCAGCAGCGCACGTTCCCCGGGCGCCAAACCGTACCGCTGCCGTAACAAATAGGCCACTTCGGTCATGCTGGTCACCACATCGGCGCGGCTCATCGACTCAACGACTCGGCCCCGATCATCGACGAAAGCTAGAGCACGGGCACCAGGAACCCGGGCGCCGATCTCCCGCACTCGATCCACCAGAGGAATCACAAATACACCCCTACATTGGTAGGACTTTTACAGGATTCACACGACGAGGAATCCACGTCAGCGACTACACCTTCAAAATCTGCAAGCACCTCACATCCGGCCGATATTGCCTGCCACGAGCGGACCGTCGGAGTGAACCGCACTTAAACCGAGTTCCAAAGGCCAATCATGAAAGCGCGCCGAGTCCGCCGGGCGTCCGCGTGATGTCCTACGCGAATCATCCCACCTGCCAACATGATTCACTGGCAAACACCGCCGATCCCCATCGACTACAATTACCGTAACGACCTAATGGCGCGGGACATTAGCGGGACATTAGTTAGCCACCAGCTAGGGACCGCCTGTCGAACTCAGCGCACGATACCATACGTATTGGTATGTTATCGGGGCCTCGGCGTGCCTCACACAATTGGTGCGCGTGGCCGGCCGTGGTGCCTCACGTCGTTTAAGCGCGTGGCCCGGAAGGTTTGCCCGACGTGGAGGACAAGATCGATATGGCCGCCGACGGCAGGTGTGTGGTTCCCCCGAAATCGTGGAGGGTTTCCTATGCTGCTGCCGGCCTGGTCTTGGATTTGTTTTGCGCCTGACTTCGCGATCGCCGATTTTGCGGTGACCACCCAGGAAACGACTGGGACAACACCTTCGTTTGGCACCTCAGTCGTATCCTGCTGGGCCGCAGGAACATCCGGGCTTCTTCGACAATCAAATGTGCATTCGTGCCGCTGATACCGAATGCTGACACTCCAGCCCGGCGGGTGCCGTCCTTGTGAGGCCACTGCTGCGCCGTGGTGGCTAACAAAAGCTTTCCGGCGCCCAATCCACATACGGGACGGGTTCGTTCACATGCAACGTCGGCGGGATGACCCCATTACGCACCGCCTGCACCATCTTGATCACCCCGGCCACTCCGGCGGCGGCTTGGGTGTGGCCGATGTTGGATTTGACTGACCCAAGCCACAACGGCACGCCGTCTGGCCGGCGCCGACCGTAGGTTGCCATCAGGGCTGCTGCTTCTATCAGATCGCCCAGCATCGTGCCGGTACCATGGGCTTCCACCACGTCCACGTCGGCGGGCTCCACGCCAGCGTTAGCCAGTGCTCCGTTGGTTATCGACCACTCCGATAACAAGGAGAAGGCGGCACCGACCTGGAAGAATTCCTACGGTCACCACCCCGCTGCTGGCCTTTTTGGACCGCCCCGAGATCGCCGGGGGTGAAGCGCTGGCGGGGCTGCTGCGCACCGGTCGCGTCGGCTCCGACATCGCCGCCGACCACGTCAAGGTCCTTAAGCAGGCGCTGGCTTCGCTGCCCGTGGCGTGGCGGCCCGACGCGAATCATCGCGACGACTGCGACAAGTCATGCAGCAATCACGTCGGCCAAATAGCTCGATCGATCAATCCTGTGGGCCGCCGCGGCGGCGTCCACGGCTTCACGCACTGCCACAGGGATACGCATAGTGATGACATGACGGGCCGAGCTGAACTCTGCCGGTTGTACTTGGTCCAGCCGTGGTTCGACCTGCACCGACACCCGCACGTTGGGGTCGATGACAACCCGCAGTGGTTCGTGCAGGACTCAGCCCGCCCGACGCGGCGTGCGCTTTGTGCGTACCGCAGTCAGCTCTTCGGCGGCGAGGCGCGCAACTTCCTCCTCGCTGGGGGCGTGCTCGGGGCTGATGCCGGCCCAGATCCGCTCGAGGGTCTCGGCGAATTCCCGCCCGCGGCAGCTAGGGAACGATTGCATCTACCGCTCCAAGTGACACCGGTAGATGCGTGAGTCCGTGCAGCCCGATGTTGTAGTTGAAGGCCGGCTTGCCGGCCAAGGTCAGCTGGGGGAAGTGCTCGAACAACGACTGCAGCCCGATATGTAGCTCCATGCGAGCCAGCGCGGCCCCCAGGCAGGAGTGCACACCGGTACTGAAGGTGACGTGCTCGCGGGCGTTGGCGCGGGTGGTGTCAAAGATATCGGGGTGTGCGAAGAGTGCCGGGTCGCGGTTGGCACCGCCCACCAGAAGAAATATTGTTTCGCCTGCCCGGACGGGGTATCCGTGGATGTCGACGTGTTCGGTGGCGACCCGCCCCGCCAACAGGCCGGTCGTGTCATAGCGCAGGATCTCCTCGATCGCGTTGGGCCATCGGTCGGGGTTCGCGCGCAGCGCGGCGAGCTGATCGGGGTGTCGGACGAGCGTCACGACGGCCTTGCCCATGACATGAGTTGTGGTGATGAACCCCGCACCCAGGAGCAGCGCCGCCAGCAACCTGATCTCGACTTCGGTGAAATCGCCGGTGCGGATCACGTCGGACAGGATGCTGTTGGTGGAGTCGTCTTGACGGAGCCGCTCGATGTGCCTGGCGAGGTAAAGGTCGAGCTCGCGTAGATCTGTCGTCGCCGCCCGAAACTCGCGCCAGGGTACGGCGATGGAGCCGATCAATCTCGTTGTCGACACGCTGACCTCAAGAAGGTGGGGTATCTCGGCCGGTGGAATTCCGAGCATCTCGGCGATGACCGCGATGGGGATTCGCGAGGTGTACTGCCCGATCAAGTCGCACTCGGCGCTGCCCTCTAGATCGCGAAGCAGCCCGTCGGTGATTTCGTGAACGCGGGCACGAAGTCCTTCGAGGGCGCGGGGGGTGAACGTTCGCGAGACCAGGCGACGTAAGCGCGTGTGCTCGGGGGGGTCGGTGGCCAACATGGAGGGCGGGTCGAGGGGGTTCAGCACATCGGGGCTGGTCTTGGTCAGGATCCATTGGATGATGCGCAGCGGTGACCGCTCGCGGTACTTGACGGTCCTGAACCGGCCATCGCGCAAGACCTCTCGCACAATCTGTGCATCGGCAGTGACCCAACCCGCCCCTTTCACCGCGGACATGCGTCCGCGCCCACGAACTTGCTCGATGAGCGGATAAATATCGCTGGCCCGGTCGTTGTCGATTGTGAGCAGCCGCGCCAACGGATCACCCTGGCGTGCAAGCAGTTTCAGCGTCGCACCTGGGAATCCGTAACCCGCCGCCCAATGCGACCACTCCCGGACCGGTACCTGCATGTGATCACACCCCTTGGCAATCAGTCGCGGATGAGTTTAACGGCACCCAGCTGCCCCAGGGTCCAGCGCAAGCCTCTCACAACATACCGGGGTCTGTCCCACACGCGGTCGCGACGAAACCCGCTTTTCGCTTGCACATTCCGACGGGGCTGGGTCGCAAGGCGGGCGTATTGCCACTCCACCACGGCCTTAATCGCTGCCAGGGTCTGCTTCATCTCATGCTTAACCGCGGCCGGTTCCAAGCCGCAACTGCGGCCGCACGCTCACAGCGCATACCAACGTGCAGCCGGACACGGATTCGGCAGCGGGGCCACAGCGGTGATGTGTTGCTGCGCGAGATTACCGAGTTGTCGAATCAAGGCATCAGACAACATGGGACAAGTACACCGAATATGCGGACAACGTCGGGCGAACGGACGACGGAGCTGTATTCGACTGAAACGCAACGATATTGGTTGGTCACTCCGGCGCACTTGTCCGCAATCAAGATTCCAGCGAAGGTATCTCTCTTGCCGGACTCCCCCTCTACGTAGGCCTCTCCGAGGATTACCGAGATGACGAAAGCGAGGCGCATTTCGGGAGAACCCTCAGAAGGCCCGCTTGGAGCCTTCCTCAGCCTGCGGGTGCACCATAAAATGCGCTTGGCTATGCACTTAATAGCAGTGCAGGATATGTGTCATGAGTAAGCGAGTGAGCCTGATCCTCAAAGACACCGATGAAGCGGTGGTCGCGCCGTACCTCACCGAAGGCTCCGCGTCGTTCGAGGTGCTGCGCCAGTGGGCGAGGCAACGAGGCGAGGGCGACATCAAATCCGAAGCCGGCGCGCTTCGCGCACTGCTCCAGGCCGGAGCTGAAGCGCTCCGTGAACGCGTTCTCGATGCCGGATACGCCCAACTGGCCGCGGAGTTCAACAGCGAACCCGCCCGCGCCGAGCGGCAGGCGGCACGGGACCGCTACGCGCACAGGACCGAGGCCGGTCTATGAGTCGCGGGATGCGGAGCCAGACATACCATGTGGACCTGGGGCACGGCGCGAAGCCCTGGGTGGTCCTCAGCAACAACTCGCGGAACAGGAACCTGGACACGGTCTTGGCGGCTCGGATCACGACGACGAGCACGAATGCGCACGTACCTACAGTGGTGCCCTTGACCGACGCCGACCCTCTCGTCGGGTTCGTCCTGGTCGACGACATCGTGCAGCTCTACCACGATGAACTCACCGAATCCCTCGGCATCCTTTCTCCACCGACAATGCAGGAGATCAGTAGAGCTCTCCGTGATAGCACTCCCCTGAATGCACAGTCCGGAGGGGCCGTACGACCTCAGAAGCACAGGAACAGGGGCATGAGCGACTACCACTACGATGCCTTCCCGGCGCAGCTCGAAGGCGTGACCGGGAAATAATTGGCGAGTCCCCGTTACTGAGTCCACTTGATCTGTCCCCGCCGTTCGAGCCGTGGCTATGCGAGTTGAGGGATCGAATAGGTGGAACCTGCGGTGATGATGAGCGGCGACTTCGCCGAGGTAGGGCCGACACACCACGAGGTAGTCCGGGCTGGGTCCACGAACGGTCCACCGCGACCTCCACCGAGCTCGGGTTCGGCCCTGTGGTGACCCGCCTGCAGTGGTCGGCGCTGGCCAAGGTGGCCGCGCTGGCCGGGCTGACTGCCGAGCGGCTGACCCAGCCGGTGATCGATGACCAGCGAAAAGCGTTGATCGCCGCGATAACTCGTTACCGACCCGACAGCCACGGCACCAAGGCACTGAGCGCGGCGCTGTTCGGCGCGCAGACCACTTTGTTCCACCTCGGCGTCCTCGACACCGCGCCCCGCAAAACTGCCCCAGACCGCTCGGCCGAGCGGGCCGCCCAGTGGGCAGCGGTCCCACCCATGCTGGCCACCACCCTCACCGGTTAGATCGCCCAGACCCGGCTGTCGCCGCGGGCCTCGACAATGGTGCGCGTCGAGGGCGTGCTGCGCGAGTTCGCCGGCTGGCTGGCCGTCAATGCCCCCGAGGTGCACTGCGTCGCCGACCTACGTCGGGCGCACATTGAGGCCTACAAGCTGCACCTGTCTACCCGGCCCACCGCCGATCCGAATCGATGACAATTACCGTAACGAACTAATGGCGCGGGACATTAGTTGGCCACCAGCTAGCGACCGCCTGTTGAACTCAGCGCGCGCTATACCATACATTTTGGTATGCTATCGGGGCTTCGGCGCCTACCACGATATGCGGATCCACTCGGCCCTCCTGGGAGTACCCAACCTTGCGCAGCGCAGTATTCCTTATCTGGGGTGCCCCTGATGGTGGACACGTAACTGGTGGGGACTGCTGGTCCCGCGGGACGGCGGTAAGGATGTCCGTATGTCGGGCAACGCGTCGCAAGTACACCCCGCGTCGCACGTACACCCCGGAGTTTCCGTCATCCGCCGACGGCCGCCGTAAATCAGTTCGCGACCAACTGCGGAGGTGTTACTACGACGTCGCGTTGTCAGCAGACCCGGCGGCACTGCGCCTGGCCGCCGACGTCGTCGGGCCAGAACGACTGCTCTACGGGAGCGATTCCCCTTACTCCTGGGAGTTTCATTGTTCGCAACCGGAAGAACTGGGAAGGACCATTGGTGTCGGCGACCGATGACAAAGCGGCTCGGCTTTTCGATTCCCGGTTTGATTGCATGTAGCGATGCCAAAGGAGCAGAAGCGGACTTCGACCGCTACGACGAAGGACGCGTGGTTGCGGGTCGGCTACGCGATCCTGGCCGACGAAGGCTTCAAGGCCCTCAAGATCGATAACCTCACCGCGCAACTCGGGGTGACCAAAGGTAGCTTCTACTGGCACTTCACCGACATGGCTGCCTATAAGGCCGCGCTGGTGGCGAATTGGGCTCAGTGGCGAGACGACGACCACCAACAACTCAAGGACCTGGCGGACCTCGAACCTCGGGCGCGGCTGATCGAGATGATGTCGTTCTTGGTGAGTCCACGCTTCTGGATGCTGGAACGCGCCATGCGCGAGTGGGCACGGTCGAACCCGCATGCTGCTGCCAGCGTCGGTTCGTCCGATCGTCGCACTCGCCGTGCCGTGCGTCAGGCGTTCCTCGACCACGGGTTCGACGCAAAGACAGCCGAACAACGGGCCAACTGGACGTTCGCCTTCGGAATTGGCGCGCTGCACCTGTCAAAATCCATACGCTCGCATGTTGCGGTCGCCGATCGCGAAGATCTTGTCGAATTCATGCTGCGCCCCTGATTCTCTGAATCCCATGGGCTTACGCAACTGATCCCAAACGCTGCCCTCCGGATCGGGCCCCGCAGCGGCAACATCATTTTGTCGGGTAGGACATGCGAGTTCGGCTTTTCTCCGCTAAGTCCTTCGACGGTGTTGCGGGAGAGAGCTTTTCGGCACGCCTTCGGCCGGCTAGTGCGGACCGACCAGTCGGATTCGCAGTCAGCGGCTCATCAATGCTGCGCTGTGCTCTTGGGTGTCGGTGGCTAGCTCGGCCTGCATCGAAACTTCCGTTATGCCAGGTTGTAAGTTGGTTTTTCGCAGGTGATGCGAATACCTCTGCTTATGATACTGCCCTGCTCGTGGAGTGATTTGCGCTGTCGTACAGGGCGATTCGCTTAGTGGCGACGGGCGTCTGCCAGCGCTAGCGGTTCGACATCGGGCGCATTTGTGGGCACGTCTCCGAGTGGTTCTGACCTGCGCGTTTTGGGGCTTCGGATTGCAATATTTGCATTCTGCAATGCAAAATCTGCAGTCTGTGAGGAGGTCGGGTGGACGCAGGTGAGTTCAACTTCGTCAAAGCGCGGGCCGAGCATGGCACCAAGGAAGCGTTCCGGCTCCGCGACAAGCACTTTGATGTGCCGGAACCTTAACTTAGGACGAGCTCCAGTTCCGGTCTGCCGATGATGGCGTGCAGCGATCGCTGCCCGATGTTCCCGCTGGTCCACTGGATCACCCGCAGGGGACTGTCCGCGCTGGTTGTGATCATCGATGCTCCTTTGCGCCGGTGCCGACCACCTGCTGGGGAGCCACTATTGCTGCAACGGTTGATTGCAGCTATCGCTGGTCAGTGGTTGCCCTGACCCAATGCAAACATGGCACCGGAGAGGATCTGCGAAAAAGGATCGGCGCCGCCGCCAAAGGTGGCCTGAGTCGCCGGTGCAGTGATGGCCGCGGGATCGAAGCCTCGCACCGGGTCCACTTCAAGCGGAGCGGTCAGCGGATCGTCGTTTCGCGAATATCCCGCAGCCACCATGGGCGTCAGTTCAGCATCGAGCTGATTCAGCACGTCCTCCGGCACCCCGAGATAGCTGAGGGGCAATATCAGCGGGAGATGTCGTTGGGGAATCAGATATGTCGTTGTCGACGCACCCCTGGAGTTAACGGTTGTTCGGATGTTCTGCGGCGGAACCATACTCGGGTTGGTGAAGGCAACCGCAGTATGACCAGTAACGAGGCCCATGAACGTGTTGGCGAGGGTTACCAGGTTGTCCGGCCGGTCGGGGAAGTCGGCGATCGAGTCGTATGCAGCAATGAACATCTTGGTGTCGTACTGGCTTTCCACCGGAGGCGGGATCCGGTAGTCGAGTGCAGGAACGACGGAGCCAACGGGAAACATCGCGGTGAGGAAACTCTCACCGAAGGCGTGGCGCGCGATTGGGTCACCAAATGTGGCGAAGGTCAACTGATCTGGCGGTGGAGCGGTGGGATCATTGGCAAGCCGGGCCTGCACTGCGTCGACCACGAGCGAGCCTTCGGATAAGCCAATCGCGGTACCCCGACCACCTCTGCGGATCGCCGCATCCAGATTGTCTGCTCCGGTGACGACGGACTCGCCGACGCTGGGGCCGTCCATACCCAAGCCCGGAAAGCTTTCATCCAGTCGGCCGATGCCTGGGAAGAGTCGTTCCAGCACGTGGCCCTGAACCTGCCCTGCGGGGTAGTTGACAATTTGTCGATTCAGGTTCGGGAACCATTCGGCACCCTCGCGACGTATGTACTCGTCGTAGGGGATACCTAAAACGTGCGCGCCCCCCAGCGCATACGCCGTCCCGCCGCGCGCCGTCCCGTCTGCCGGAGCCTCGCCGATTGGCGTCTCGGCGGCTGGCGTCTCGTCGGCTGTCGCGATCCCAAATCCGAAACATCCTGTGGCGCTGACAGTTACCAGCGCGGTAACTCCTGCGAGTAGTTTCTTCATTCCTACTCCCCACCCGCTCGCTTGGTCTCGTAGTTTTGCATACATCGCGCGTCCCAACTAGCCCGGACCTTACTCCGCCGGCCCGGCCGGTGACCGCGACCGCAAGCTCGGCCGTGACGGCCACCAGTTCGCCCGCCCGACCAGCGTCGCGATGGCGGGCACCGTTACGGTGCGCACCACGAAGGTATCCAGCAAGATTCCGACACCGATCACGAAACCGCCCTGGATCACGGTGCTGATGCTGGAGAACAGGAGACCGAACATCGACGCGGCGAAGATCAGACCTGCCGCGGTAATCACACCGCCGGTCGCGGTCAAGGTGCGGATGACGCCGTAACGCATGCCGTGCGGAGACTCGTCACGCATTCGCGAGACGAAAAGCAAATTGTAATCGGCTCCCACCGCCACCAACACCACGAACGCTAATGGAGGCACACTCCAATGCAATTGCCCGCCAAGTACGAATTGAAACATCACGACGCCAATACCGAGCGCCGACAGATACGAAATCACGACCGAACCGACCAGATACAGAGGAGCGACAACCGCTCGCAACAGCGCCATCAAGGTGAGTAGCACAACGACGATGGTCACCAGGATGATGAATCGGATGTCGTGCTCATAATAGTTGCGCGTGTCCCGCAGCGTAACGGGATATCCAGCCATCGATACCGAGGCATCGTTCAATGCGGTGTTCGGTAGTGCTCCGCGGGCGGTATCGCCGATTGTATTGACCTGATCCATCGCTTCGGCGCTAAACGGATTGAGTTTTGTTTGCACCAAGTACCGCACCGAGTGGCCATCCGGCGAAATGAACATCTTTGCGGCCTTCATGAACTCGTCCATGTGCAGTAGCTGACGTGGAATATTCAACCCCGCCATTGACGGCCCTGCCGCGTCATGTTTCATCGCCAGTAGGAACGCCGATGCCTCGCCGAGCCCCGCACCCAGCTGTCTGATTTGGTCGACGAGTTGTTCCACGCCGTCAGCCAGCTGCCGGCTGCCGCCGACGAAGCGGTCGGCGCCTTGTTGGACGTTGGTCAGGCCCGCCTGCAGCCCTCCGGGTCGGTCCAGCCCCATGGAATGTAGCGCGTTAACCAAGGTGGTGAGTGCACCACGCAGTCGGTCTACCGTTGCGTTGAGGGTTTGCCTGTCTTGGAACGTCTCCAGTTGTCGAGACAGATCGTTGATCTGGTCGAGGCTGCCGTCACCACGCGCGCTGACCAGCCGCTGAAAATGGTCGCGGGTAGTGGTGCAGGAGGGATCGGCATCGCAGACCGGGTTGGCCTGCAGTGCCGTCAGCACCGGGGCTATCCAGGCGAACATGTCCTTGACGGCCGCAAAGTTCACGCCCATGGTGGCGCCTAGCGAATTGATGCTGCTTACCAGCTTGGCCGCGGTGGTGACTTCTTTGACCAGCTTGTCTCCACCGTATTGGCTTTTCATTGATGAGAATGCATCGATCAGACTCTGGATACTGGAAACCATCTGGTTGACTTGACCGCGCGCATCGACAAGGTTGTCGGCCAGCGTGTTGGCCCCTTTGACCAGTCGGTTGAGGTCATCGTCGTGGTCGCTGATCACACCGGATGCGCCGCCCAGCCGAGCGCCGATAGCGCCCGCCTGATAGGTGGCTCTGAACTGTTCCGGCACAACTCCCATAGGTCGGGTGATGCCACTGACCAGCGCGATATCCGGCAGTTGGCTCACTCGGTCGGCCAGTTGCTCCAAGTCTGCAAGGGCCTGCGGAGTGCGCAAGTCATGCGGTGACTGGACGAGGATGTACACCGGAATGGACTGATTCACCGGGAAATGATGTTCGAGCGCGGCATATCCGACCGAGCTCGAGGCGGACGATCGCAGGACCGTGCGATCGTCGTAGTTGAAGCGCACCAAGCCGGCGCAGCTAGCCAGAATGATCAACACAAGCACACTGGCAACCAAATGAACCTTGGGCCGGCGCACAATGCGTATCCCCGAACGCCGCCAAAATCGAGCGGTGAGTTCGCGCCGCGGCGTGACCCAGCCGCGTGGCCCGGCTATTACCAGAATGGCCGGCAGCAACGTGATCGCGGCAAGGAATGCCACACCGATCCCAATCGCCGACGACACGCCTACCGTCGAAAACACCCCCATCCGGGAGAAGCTTATTCCGAGAAAGGTGATTCCCACCGTCGCTGCGGAGGCGGTGATAACTTTTCCGATCGAGATCAATGCGAGCTTTACCGCTTTATCGAAATCTGCGCCGAGTCGCAAATGGTCGTGATAGCGGCTAATGAGAAAGACCGCATAATCCGTGCCCGCGCCGGCTATCATTGCGCTCAGAAATACGATGGACTGGTTCGAAACGGCGAAGCCGGTCAGTTGGGACAATCCAGCTACCACGGCCTGTGCGATCAGCAAGGACAGCCCGATCGCTATCAGCGGCAGCAGCATGGTGACGGGATTGCGGTAAACCAACAGCAGGACCACGAGCACCAGGACGGCGATCGCCAGCTCAATCGGAAGCCGATCGCGTTCGCCCGCGGCGGTGAGGTCGGCGACGGTGGCCGCGGGCCCGGTGAGGTTTGCTTTCAGCGACGTTGCCGCAGGGGTTCGTTCCAGGGTGTGTTTGACGACGTCGGCAACCCGCATGTAGGCGGCGTAGGACCGGGGCGTGCCCAACTCACCCGAAATGCCGACCGGCAGCACCCAGGATTTGTGGTCCTGGCTGGTCAAGGCCGGACGCAGGGATGGTGTGCTGAGGAAATCCTGCAACATCACGACATCCCGCGTGTCCTGGCGGAGCGCGTCCACCAGCTTGCGGTAAGCGGCTTCGTCGGCCGGACCAAGCCCGTTCTCGTTGGTCAGGACCACCAACAGGAGGTCGTCTGTGCCCGATTCGTGAAACGCTGCCGTCATTTTTCGGGCGGCAACGCTCGACGGCGCGTCGCTGGGCAAGATGGCGAGCGGATGCTTCTGGGCCATCGCGTTCAGGGACGGGAAAGTCAGCGGCAGTGCGACTGCAATCGCGACCCAGATCCCGATAACTACCCAGGGCCGCCACACCACAAAATCGGCTAGTCGTCGCACAGCAGCCTCACCACCCTCATCCTGCGGACTCGCCATCGTGTGCGCCCGCCCGCGGCACTCGTTGAGGCCCTGTCGAAACCGCGCAATTTCCTACCCCGCCGGCCCGGAAATTACGCATTTCAGAAGTGGCCATCGAATTACTCCACCCTACGCAACGCGTCCCCAATGCCCGATGTCAGCGACCCGCACACACACGGACTTCATCGCCGCCATATAGCGGGCAACTGATTTCTGGGCAACCGGATTGTCTGGAAACATTATCGCCATTGCCGTCCCCTCCTCGGACCTGAATATGTAGATGGTCAGTTGGTATGAATATCTTCCATCGGAGTAGATCCCGATGTTCTTCGCATAACCCAACTCGGCCGCCGCGAGCACAGCGTTAAGGGGGGCAGCGCCGCCATGCAAGAAGTTCGATACCGGAAAGTTCGGACGAGGCCAGCTCAACCACGGTGCCAATTCCAATACACGGTAATACGGCACTTTCGCCATGTCCAAACCTGAATCGAAAGAAGCCTGCGCTGCCCACGCGGCATCGCCGAAAGACGCTGCAGCTATCGGGACAGTTATCGGAACCAAGCCGGTAAACCAACCCTGAGTCATAAAGCTATCCGACGTTCTGCGTGTATCTCTGGGAGTAAGTCCGAAATATGTGGGAGCACCGGTAAATTCATGTTCCACCAGTGCGATGCAGGCAAACAGGCCGCCAATGAAGCGGGCGCCGGCCACCGTGCAGGCTGACTCGAATCTTGCTGTTTGTTCCGCATCCATCAAGAATTCTTTGACCATGCGGCTGTCACTCGGCTCAAATGGGTTGCCCAGTGGAAGTGGGAACTCGGGAAGGCATCCATCGTTATTCTCGGCGAAGTCAATCCAAGCGCGTACCTGCGGCGAATCGACGGTTAAAGTTGACGTGTACTGGCGCTCCTGGACACAGTAATCGTCAAAGCTGCCGGCATCGGGCAACGCGAGGGGTTTGCCGTCTCCCGTCAACGCTGTATACATTCCATGGGACTCCAACATCGTGATCCCAATCAACGCCGCATCCCCGTGGATATGATCAATACACGCATAGAATGTGAAATTGCTCTCGCTTTGGATAACTCCGAAGGTGAAGCAATCCCACTGCAGCGGATTCCGGTTTTGCACTACATGGTCGTGTAATTCTTCAACGGTCATTTTACCGTGATTGATCGGCGCAAATTCGATATCAGCAGGATCGCTGATGGTATGTCTGATGATGGCTCCGGTATCCGTGTACTCGAACCAACTGCGGTATGTATCATGCCGACGCAAATATGCGTTGAGCGCGTTATTCATGGCAGAAATATCGCACTCGCCGGGTACTTCACAGGTCGCGATGATTTCCCGTGAATAGTCGAGCCCCGAGGCTGTTCGTTCGTAATAACCCCGAAGATGTTGGGCCTGCATGTAGCTGACTGGTACAGAACTGACCGGCGCTTGCCGGGCCTTTTCCCGAGCCGCAATTGTGGGGTGCCAAGATGTGACTACGCCTGGGTTCAGCGTCCATTCATCAATTGAGCCGATCGTAATTTTTCCGATACGCAATATCGTCCTCCCCGGTCTGGACAGCTGCTGTCCGGCCACGCTGGTAGCGAGATCAGGGTAACCTCTTCCGCATTCACCGTCTCCGACCTGCGCGGATTCGCCCGCAACTGCACATGGATGCGCCAGGCGGCTATGGTGATGGAACGGTTCTTGAGAACGCGTGCGACGCAGGCCGAAGGCCGCAGTCCTGGCAATTTTGCTCGTACCGGCACGGTGAACTATTCATACTTGCGATACTCGTGCCGACTGGCGGCCGAAGACGTGGTTTGGAGGTACCACGGCCCCGACGCGGGCATCGAATCTTCGCCGGCAGAGGCAGGGAGGGACAACTGCATGGCAACCGTCGAGTATCGGACGGCGCGGGCATCGGGTTTTGCGATAGTGGGCTACGCGGCGCGATTTCCGGGCGCCGCCGACGCGGACGAGTTCTGGGATGTGCTGCGGCAAGGCCGGGACGCGGTGTCGGACGTGCCTTGGGAACGGTGGGATGTCGAGGAGTTCTTCGACCCAGAGCCCGGGGCGCCCGGGAAGATTGTGACTCGCCGGGCAGGCTTCATCGACGACATGGCGGGGTTCGACGCTCCGTTTTTCGGGGTGTCGCCGCGTGAGGTCAGGCTGATGGATCCGCAGCATCGGCTGTTGTTGGAGACGGCGTGGCACGCGCTGGAGCATTCGGGCACTGCACCAGCGGCTTTGGCGAACACCAAGACCGGTGTCTACATGGGTTTGTCCACCCATGACTACCTGGGAATGATGTCGGATGAGCTGAGTTACGACGAGATCGAAGCCCATATGGCAATTGGCACGGCGGCTGCCGCCGGAGCGGGTCGGATCAGTTATCGGCTCGGGTTGCAGGGACCGGCGGTCACAGTCGATACGGCGTGCAGCTCCTCGTTGGTGGCAATCCATCAGGCGTGCCAAGCGCTGCGGTTGGGCGAGTGTGACCTCGCTCTGGCCGGCGGCGCGAACGTTCTGATCAGCCCTGGCACCATGATCACTTTTTCACAGGCGCGGATGTTGGCTCCGGACGGCCGGTGCAAGACGTTTGACGCGGCCGCGGATGGCTACGTGCGCGGCGAGGGTTGCGGTGTCGTCGTCATGAAACGGCTTGATGACGCGATCCGCGACGGCGACCGGATTCGAGCCGTGGTCCGGGGCAGCGCGGTCAATCAGGATGGCGCATCGGGCGGTCTGACGGTGCCGAACGGCGTCGCTCAACAACGGGTCATCACCGAGGCGCTGGAGCGTGCCGGTGTCGTAGCCGGTGACGTCGGATACCTGGAGGCGCACGGAACCGGGACATCGCTGGGTGATCCGATCGAAGTCCAGGCCGCGGCTGCGGTTCTCGGCGACGGGCGCGACCCCAGCCGGCCGCTGCTGATCGGATCGGTGAAGACGAATATCGGTCATCTGGAGGCAGCCGCGGGGATCGCGGGCGTCATCAAGGTCATCCTGTCGCTCGAGCATGAGGTGTTGCCGAAGCACTTAAACTTTCGGAATCCGTCGCCGCACATTCCTTGGGATCAGCTTCCGGTGCGGGTCGTGGCGGAGGCCACCGCCTGGGAACGCGACGGTCGGCCCCGCGTTGCAGGGGTCAGTTCGTTCGGGTTCTCCGGGACCAACGCGCACATCATTCTTGAGGAAGCGCCTGATGTAGTAGGCCAAGTTGCTGCGTCACCGGGCCCGGTCGAGGCGCCCGTGGACCGACGGTTCAACCTGCTTCCGCTATCGGCAAGCAGCCCGGCCGCATTGGGGCAGATCGCCGATCGATACCGCAGGTGGTTGAGCGCGCATCCGGAGGCCACCTTGTCGGATGTTTGCTTCACCGCCGGGGTTGGGCGATCCCACCTCGAGCACCGGGCGGCATTGGTGGTGAATTCGACGGAATCGGCCATTGAGTTACTCGGTGCGCTCGCCGACGATCGCCCGGCACCGGGTTTGGTGCGGGGGGTATGCCCCGACAAGCCGAAGACAGCGTGGTTGTTCCCAGGTCAAGGCAGCCAGTTCGCCGGCATGGCTCGGGAGTTGTTCGAGACCGAGCCGGTGTTCGCCGAGACGGTGACCCGGTGCGCGGCGGCCGTCGCCGGCGTGCTCGAAAGACCAATGCTGGACGTTATTTTCGATGCGGATAGCCCGGATGGCTCGGATCCTCAAGACACCTTGCGGCAGACGCGCTACGCCCAGCCGGCCTTGTTCGCCGTGGAGATGGGCCTGGCCCGGCTCTGGCAGTCGTGGGGCCTGGAGCCTGACGTGGTGCTCGGCCACAGCGTCGGCCAGTATTCGGCTGCCTGTGTCGCAGGCGTGTTAACTCTCGAGGACGGAGCGCTATTGCTCGCTGAGCGCGGCCGCCTTTTCAACAGTTTGCCAGCCGGCGGTCGGATGGTCGCGGTTTTCGCCGACGCCGAGCGGGTCGAGAGCCTCACCGACGAGTTTCCGCAGTTGTCGGTGGCCGCCTACAACGGTGCCAATACCGTGCTGTCGGGACCCGCGCAGGATCTGGACCGGGCGGTGGCCGGGTTGATAGCCGACCGTGTCCGGTGTGACTGGCTGGAAACCAGCCACGCCTTCCATTCGGCGCTGTTGGATCCGGTCCTCGACGAATTCGAGTCGTATGCGAACCAGTTCGAGTTCGGCCCGCCACAACGGGTTTTGGTGTGCAACCGGACCGGCACGACCCTGGGCTGGCACGCGAAACCGGATGGCGCCTATTGGCGCCGCCATGCGCGGCAACCCGTCGAATTCGCAAAAAGCGTGCAGACATTGGCCGATCTCGGCTGCGCGGTGCTGCTGGAGGTCGGCCCGCAACCGGTGCTCACCGCCGCAGCCCTGCGAGCGTGGCCTGACCCGGCAACCGCACCGCGGGCGATCGCGTCATTGCGTCGAAACGGCGTTGACCATCGCCAGATCACCGAAGCCCTTGCCGACGCTTACATCGTCGGCCACCTGCCCGACTTCGGCGCTCTCCGGCAGGGGCCGACGCGCAAGCTCGACCTGCCCACCTATCCATTCCAGCATCGCCCGTACTGGTTCCGGGATAAGCGGGTCCGGCCGACCCGGTCTTCCGCCCAGTCCGATGCCATGCGTACCAAAGCCATCCGGCTTCTAGAAGACGGCCGCATCGAGGAACTCGCTTCGCTGCTCGATGGTGCGAGCGGCAATCAACAGACCGTCGACGTGCTGACAAGGCTTGCCAGACAACACAACCAACAGCGTGAGGCCCAGAGCGTGGCGGACGCCCGCTACGAGATTCGTTGGGAGAAATCCACCGTCTCAGATGCGGAAGCCGACGAGCCGTCTGCCTGGCTCCTCGTTGGCGATAACGCCGCCGTCGTTGCGCCATTGGTCGACGCGCTGACCGCACGCGGCCATCGGTACCGGATCCTCGGGCTGCCGGTGTCCGATGCGGACTCCGAACGGCTCGAAATCGCGTTGCGCGCTGCGGTGGCAGACGAACCGGGGCTGCGTATCTTGTATCTCGCGGCCCTCGATGACAGTGCGCCGTCGATGCGGTCGCTGTTGGCGATGCAACACCGAGTCCTGGGCGGAATCAGGCACCTCTTCCGCGCCGCGCTCGCCGCTGAACTCCGCACACCCATCTGGCTGATATCCCGTGGGGCACAACGGGTCATTAGCACCGACACCGTGTCGCCGGTGCAGTCCTGCCTGTGGGGGTTCGGCCGCGCTGCCTCGCTGGAACATCCGCAGCTGTGGGGCGGACTGGCGGATCTTTCCGAAGGCGGCACCGACGACTGGTCGGCCTTGATCGATCAGTTGGTGGCCGTCCCGCGCGGCGCGGCCAGCAGGGAGGACCAAGTCGCGCTGCGCGATCTTGCGGTCTATGTTGCCCGGCTGTCTCGATGCGCAGCACAGCCGACTTCAACACCGCTGGCACTGCGTGGTGACGCGACATATTTGGTGACCGGCGGGCTGGGTGCGGTCGGACTGGAGATCGCCGGATATCTCGCCGCGCACGGCGCCCGGCAGCTGGTGCTGACCGGCCGACGCTCACCCAGCGATGCGGCGCAACAGCGCATCGATGCGCTACGCGAACAGTCCGGCTGCGAATTCCGGGTTATCGCGGCCGACGTTGCCAACCCGCACGACGTCGCTCGCCTCATCGTCACCGTGCAGTCCGAGCTACCGCCGCTGGCCGGCATCGTCCACGCCGCAGGCGAGATCGGTACCACCGGGCTGCGCACCCTGGACGACGCCGAAGTAGACCGAGTGTTCGCCGGGAAAGTTTGGGGCGCTTGGTATTTGAGTGAAGCAACGGCGGACATGCAATTGGACTTCTTCCTTTGCACCTCCTCGATCGCCGCGGTATGGGGCAGCTTCGGCCAGACCGCCTATGCCGCGGCCAATGCCTTCCTCGACGGGCTGGCCTGGCGGCTGCGCGAGCAGGGTATTCCGGGGATCAGCGTCAACTTCGGTCCGTGGATGGCGGGGATGGCCGACGAGGACGCCCGTGCGCAACTAGATCGGCGCGGGGTCAAGACATTGCCGCCCGCTGACGCACTGGCGGGGATGGCCGAACTCATGGCGGCTTCGTCAGCACAGGGGGTTGTGGCCCGGATCGACTGGGCCCGCTTCCTGGCGCTCTACCAGCAGGCCGGGAAGCGGTCATTCCTGGCGGAACTAGAGCGTGAGGTGCCCGAGTCCGCTCCGACACCGACGGCGTCGGGGACCACCCGATTGGTCGAGCAGCTCACCCTCGCTCCAGCGCAGCGGCGGAAAAAGATTGTCGTGGAGTATCTGCGCAACGTCGTCGCGGAGGTGACACGGATCGATGGGGCGGAGATCCGCGACGAGGCCGGATTCTTCGACCTCGGCATGGATTCGCTGATGGCCGTCGAACTGCGCCGCCGAACCGAGCAGGCAGTGGGCAGGGAGCTGCCGGCGACGCTCGCGATGGACCATCCACGCCTGGTCGACGTGGCGGATTACCTGCTCGGCGACGTGCTCGGCCTCAGCGGACAGCCATTTTCTGGTTCGGGGGCCCGGCCGGTCTCGGTAATGACCTCGGAAATGACCCGGCCGTCGGATGAACCGATCGCAATTATCGCGGTTGCCTGCCGTTTTCCGGGATCGCCCGATCCCGACGCTTATTGGGAGGTGCTGTCCGGCGGTGTCGATGCGATCAGGGAGATCCCGGATGACCGCTTCGACATAGACGACTATTACGACCCGGATCCCGAGACACCGGGCAAGATCTACAGCCGCTGCGGTGGATACCTCGACGAAATCGCCGGATTCGATCCGGAATTCTTCGGTATTTCACCGCGCGAGGCCGTGTGGATCGATCCGCAGCAGCGGCTGATGCTAGAGGTTGCGTGGGAGGGCCTGGAACGTGCCGGGTATTCGCCTGCGACGTTGCGCGGCAGTCGAAGCGGCATCTTCGTGGGGGTGGCTGCCAACGAGTATTCGCATCTACTGTCCACCGACTCGGTCGAGACCATCAAATCGCACTTCATCACCGGCAATGCGCTCAATGCCATCGCGGGTCGGGTCGCTTTCGTGCTGGGACTGGAAGGACCGGCGGTGGCGGTGGATACCGCGTGCAGTTCGTCGCTGGTGGCCGTCCATCAGGCCTGCCAGGCATTGCATTCCGGTGACTGCGATTTGGCGCTGGCCGGTGGGGTGAACGTCTTGTTGAGCCCGGCATCCATCGTTGCCGCCGCACGCGCCAGGATGCTGTCCCCCGACGGAAGATGCAAGACCTTCGACGCCGCCGCCGACGGCTATGTGCGCAGCGAAGGATGCGGGATTTTGGTGCTCAAGAGGCTGAGCGATGCGGTGCGCGGCGGCGATCGTATTTGCGCGGTCATCCCGGGCAGCGCGGTCAATCAGGACGGCGCTTCTAGTGGTTTGACCGTGCCCAACGGCGGTGCACAGCAACGGCTTATCTCCGCGGCGCTAGCTCGTGCCGGCATTGGCGGTTCCGATGTTGACTACCTTGAAGCGCACGGGACGGGCACCTCGCTCGGGGACCCGATCGAGGTCCAGGCCGCCGCGGCCGCCTATGGTGGCGGCCGTGACCCGAACCGGCCGCTGTTGCTCGGATCGGTGAAGACCAACATCGGCCACCTCGAGTCGGCAGCGGGGGTAGCCGGTCTGATCAAGGTCGTGTTGTCTCTGCAGCACGACGTTCTGCCGCAGAACCTGCACTTCGAGAAACCGTCACCGCACATTCCATGGGACTTGTTGCCGGTGCGGGTCGTGGACAAAGCAATTCCCTGGCAGGCCAACGGCAGGCCACGCCGTGCCGGAGTGAGTTCCTTCGGGTTCACCGGCACGAATGCCCATGTCCTGATCGAGGAGGCGCCACCACGATCGGCGACCGCTGACGAACACTCGGCAGACGACGTCGCCGTGGGACCGGAGTCGGACGCCTCAGCTGGACCGGTCAGCGTGTTGCCGCTGTCGGCGCGCTCACCGGAGGCGCTGGTGGCGGTGGCGCAGCGATATGCGGCCTGGCTGGATGCGCACCCAAAGGTCGACATCACCGATGTGTGCTTCACGGCCGGGGTCGGGCGTTCGAAGTTCGAACACCGAGCCGCGCTCGTCGTCGATTCGGTACCGGGCGCACGGGAGCTACTGGCCGAGTTGGCCGAGAACAGGCTGCGACCGGGCGTAGTACGTGGCGAGTGCGCTGACCCGCCTACGACGGCGTGGTTGTTCACCGGGCAGGGCAGCCAGTACCCAGGGATGGCGCGCGAGCTGTTCGACGCCGAGCCGGTGTTCGCCGATACCGTGACACGATGCGCGGACGCGGTCGACGGTATGTTGCCGCGTCCGTTGCTGGAGGTGCTGTTCGCCACCGACAGGGACACCGGCGGCGAAGCCGGAAAAACACTGCGGCACACCTCTTTTGCTCAGCCTGCGCTTTTCGCCGTCGAGATGGGCCTGGCCCGGCTGTGGCAGTCGTGGGGCATCGAGCCCGATGTGGTGCTTGGGCACAGCGTGGGCCAATACGCGGCGGCGTGTGTGGCCGATGTGTTCAGTCTCGAAGACGGTGCACGGTTAGTGGCCGAACGCGGCCGGCTATTCGGCAGTCTGCCTGGGGGCGGGCGAATGGTGGCGGTCTTCGCCGACGCAAAGGACGTGGAGGGCGTCGCCGAAAAATTTCCGCGGGTTTCGGTTGCCGCCTACAACGGTCCCAACACGGTGCTGTCGGGCCCGGGCGCGGATCTGGAACAGATTGTCGCCGCGTGCAGCGATGACGGGATCCGTTGCTCGTGGCTGGACACCAGTCACGCTTTCCATTCCGAGTTACTCGAACCGGCGCTCGACGAATTCGAGTCGTACGCAGCGCGCCTGAAGTTCGCCGTCCCGACTCGACCGCTGGTCTGCAACCGCACCGGGGCGGTGCTCACGGCGGAAACCCCACTGAACGCCCAATATTGGCGGCGGCATTCCCTCCAGCCGGTGCAATTCGCCGAAAGTGTGCGCACCGTTGCGCAGCTCGGATGCTCGGTGTTGATGGAGATTGGTCCGCAACCGTTTTTGACCGCAGCTGCGGTGCAAGTTTGGGAATCCTCGGCCGCGCCGCGTGCGATCGTTTCCCTGCGCAAGGGCGCCGATGCCCGGCGTCAGATGGCAGAAGCGCTAGCCGCGGCGTATGTCGCCGGGCATCGGCCCGATTTCGCTGCGCTGCACCAGCTACCGCGCCGCAGACTCGAACTGCCGACCTATCCGTTCCAGCGCCGTCAGTTCTGGCCCAAAACTTCCGCCATCGCGGGCATAGCCGGCGAGGGTGGTGCCGTAGCCGAAATCCTAGGTAGTGCAAAGGATCTCGCGTCCGGCGACGTTGTATACACCAGCCGGCTGTCCGTCAAATCGCAGCCGTGGCTGTCCGATCACGTCATCTATGGCACCGTTGTGGTTCCGGGCGCGACGTACGCGACGATGGCCCTTGCCGCGGTCGGGCCGCCGGCGCGGGTACAAGAAGTCTTCTTTTATGAACCGATCATCCTGGGCGACAAGAGTTCCCGGGAAGTGCAGCTCACGTTGCATCCGACCGACGACAGCCGAGGTGGCACATTTCAGGTGCACAGCCGCCCGTACGGTGCTCGCGATGCCGAGTGGTCGTTGAACGCCGATGGCACAGTCGTCACCGGTGTCGACGATGAGCCGTCATCCGATTCGGCGGATTCCATCGATGTCGTATGCGAGCGGTTGAATCGCACGCGTCCGCAGCAGCTGTTCGACACCTTCGCCGACATGGACCTGGCGTGGGGACCCACCTGGTCCACTTCCCTGAAATCGCTGTGGGTCGGTGAGGGTGAGGCGGTCGGCGATGTCGTCATCGGCGACGAACTCGCCGAACAGCTCGGAAGCGAGCCGATCCATCCGGTCCTGCTGGACCTGTGCACCGGAATCGCCTTCCCGGCCTTCCCGGCGCTTCTCGCGGCGACCGAACAAGGGATGGTGGCCGATCTGTTCCTGCCGCTGCGCTACGGCCAGGTCATGCTGCGCAAGCGAATGCCACGGCGGTTCTACTGCCGCGCGAGGTGGCAGGCTGGCGGTCTGGACAGCGAAACCCAAGTCTTCGATCTGGATTTCGTCGATCGGGATGGTCACCAGCTGGGCGGAATCCGCGAGTTCACGGTGAAACGCGCGCCCCGGGAGGCGCTGTTGCGCGGGCTTGGCGGCGATGCCACTCGGCTCCTCTATACCCTCGGCTGGAACGAGGTGCCGCCGCCGGCGTCGAGCAGTGATATCGGGGCCCCCGACAACCCCGACGGGACATGGCTGATTGCCGGATTCGAGGAGCTGGCGGCCGAGCTGCCAAGTTGCATCCGCTGTAATGGCACTCCAGATCCGGAGCACTGGCAGCGGCTTTCCGCACAGGCGCAGGAGCGCGGTGCGCCGATCAGCGGCATCGTCTGGCGCAGCACCGGGCAGCCGAGCGCAGAAGAGTCGAGCGCTGAATTCGCCGCGCGGCTGGAGACCGAGATCGCCGGCCTGGTCAGTGCCGTGCATACCCTGCTGGCTGACGAGACGGTGAAACTCGTTGGCGGACTGTGGATCATCACCGAAAGGGCTGTGGCGACCGAGCCCGGCGAGCCGGTTGACCCGGTGCAGGCGGCGCTGTGGGGGCTCGGACGCACCATCATCGCCGAGCAGCCGACCCTGCGGTGCAGGTTGGTCGACCACGACGGATCCGACGACACCGTGCCCTCGCTAGCCAGCCTGCTCGGCGCACCCGGCACACCCGTTGCGGAACCCGAACTCGCACTGCGACAAGGAAAGTTCCTGGTATCGCGGCTACTGCCATGGGCGCGCAGCGGGCAGCTCGCGGTACCACGCGCGAATGACTATGTCTTGGCACCGACCGAACGCGGTGCTATCGATAACCTGCGTCTGGCTGAGACGGAAGTGCCGCCGCCGATTGCGGGCCAGGTGCAGATCCGGGTGGAGGCCGCGGGTCTCAACTTCCGGGATGTGCTCAATGTGCTGGGCCTCTACCCGGGCGATCCGGGGCCGATCGGCGGTGACTTCTCCGGCATCGTCACCGAGTTGGGTACCGGCGTCGCCGGATTCGAGGTTGGCCAACGCGTCATGGGCTTCATGCAGGGGGCGTTCGCCAGTCGGGTCAATGTGCCTGCCCAGTTGCTGGCGCCGGTGCCCAAAGGGCTGAGCGCGGTAGCCGCGGCGAGCTTACCCGCTGCGGCACTTACGGCCCGACTCGCGTTCGACTGGGCGAAGCTGCGGCCCGGTGACCGGGTGCTCGTCCACGCCGCCAGCGGCGGCGTGGGACTGGCCGCGATCCAGTTGGCACAGCAGTGCGGTGCAATCGTCTTTGCTACCGCCAGCACCTATAAACGCGCGACGCTGCGCAGGATGGGTGTGGAAAACGTCTACGACTCGCGCAGTACGGACTTCGCCGATCAGATTTTGACGGATACCGGCGGCTCGGGTGTGGATGTAGTCCTCAACTCCCTGACCAATGAAGGATTCGTCGAGGCGACCGTGCGGGCCACCGCCCGGAATGGCCGGTTCGCCGAGATTGCCAAGCGAGACATCTGGACGCGCGCGCAGATGGCGGCGATCCGTCCCGATATCGACTACGAGATCGTTGCGCTGGACGCGACCATCGCGCAAGACCCAGAGCGCATCCGGGGCTTGTTGGCCGAGGTGTCGGACGGGTTGGCAAGCGGCGAGTGGGCGCCGCTGCCTGCCGAGATCTACCCGCTAACGGAGGCGAGGATAGCGTTTCGCCGTATGCAGCAAGCGCGGCATATCGGGAAGATCGTGCTTCAGGTGCCGAACCCGCTACAGCCTCGCGGCGGTCGGAGCTATCTGATCACCGGCGGTCTCGGCGCGCTCGGCCTGCACACCGCGGCGTATCTAGCCCAACTCGGGGCCGGTGACATCGTGTTGACCAGCCGGCGCCTGCCCGATGCGAACGCACAACGCGCAATCGCCGACATCATGGAGCGCTACCGGTGTCGGATACATGCCTTTGCGGCCGATGTCGGCGACGAGTCTCAGGTCGCAGAGCTGCTGAGCCGGATCCGGGCGGAGTTGCCGCCGCTCGCGGGGGTGGTACACCTGGCGGGCGTGCTCGACGACGCGCTGCTACCACAGCAGAGCGTGGAACGCTTCCGGACGACCCTGCTGCCAAAAGCGTTGGGTGCCTGGCATTTACATCGGCTGACCAGGGAGGACGAGCTCGAGTTCTTCATCGCCTACTCGTCGGCCTCCAGCGTGCTCGGTTCACCCGGCCAGGCCAACTACGCCGCCGCTAACGCGCTGCTCGACGGGCTTGTTGCGTACCGCAAGGCGCGAGGACTGCCTGCGACCAGCGTTAACTTCGGTCCCTGGGCGAAGGGCGGCATGGCCACTTCGCACGCCGCGCGCGCCAATCTTGGTGCGCAAGGCATGGTTTCGCTGGAACCCACGGCCGCCCTCAACGCGCTAGGTGAGATTGTCGCTCACGGCACAGGACAAGCAACCGTCATCAAGGCCAATTGGCAGCGTGCCGCGAAGGTGCTGGGCGGTTCTCGCCCACCGATTCTCGACCACGTGCTGCCCAGCGCTGTCGCGGCGACAACCGGCGACAGTGAGTTGCTCCGGCAACTACACGAGGTACCCGAGGTGCAGCGCGCCAATTTCCTGACCGAATTCCTGCAGCGCGAAGTGCAAAGTTTCCTGCGCCTCGCCCAACCGCCGTCCGCAACCAGCCGGTTCCTGGATCTGGGTACGGATTCTCTGATGGCGGTCGAACTCCGTAACCGGTTGCTCGGCCAGTTCGGTGGCGCGTTCGCGATCAGCGCTACCGCGGTGTTCGACTATCCGACGATCAGGTCGCTCGCTGAGTACCTGGCTGGTCAGGTGCCGGAGCTGGTCGCACCGTCGGACGCCGTGGAATCCGTCGGTGCTCTTGAGTCGGGCTAGCGAGGCTGGAGGCCAGTCGCTCGTCGCCGAGCAGGAACTTCGCGCACGTCCAGCCCTAGTTCTCTTGCACGACAAGTTGATCAGCCAGCACCCGGACGTCGGAGACGAGCACCGCGTTGACCTCGCGGCCGCCGTCGATCGCCTTGATCGGTCGTAGCGTGATGCCGCTGAAAGGCATTTACTCCAGACTGGGAGCGACCGACCTCGGCGTGGACGTGGACATCACCCGGCTGGCCTACGCGTATTCGTCACGGTGACCAGGTCCGGCCACCTAGGTGTCGAGGAATTCAACACATCTTGATACCGCCTATATCCAGTGAACTACCGCATATTGCAAAGCACCCCAAAGTGTTTCGCTGTTGGTGGTCGTCATTGTCCACGGCTGGCCAAGCGTGCAGAATCCCCTCCCTATCGATGGTGCGGGTGGGCGACTGGGCGGAGTTCCAACCGCGGGACACCCGCGAAGTCGTCTGGATTGCAGGTGTAGAGCGGAACAGCATGTGCGATTGCGGTCGCGGCAATAAGCGCGTCGTACGCGCGCGCAGCTGGCTTGCGCCCCGATGCGCGCAGCGCCGCGGCAACGCCGCCAAATGCCCGCCCGCAATCGCCGTCGAACGGAACGACGTCAAAGTCAGCCTCAGCCTGCTGTAGGTGCTGCTGACGTGCGCTGCGCTCAGCGGCATCGTGCGCGACATGCGGACCTACGGACAGCTCCGCCAGTGTTATCGCGCTAATCACCGATTCGTCAGGCAGTTCGGTCGGATCGGATATCTCACCGAGGAGAATCACTGTGGAGGTGTCCAGCATTCCCCGCCTTGAAGCCTCGGTCACAGCGACGGATCGATCAGACTATCGATGTCGCGGCGGAGGGCATCTGGGTTCACGCGTGGGAGATTCTTGCGGCGACGAATCAGTTCAGTCGGGCTGGCGCTGGAACGGGGCAATGGGCGCAGTTCGGCCACCGGCGCACCGTCGCGTGTAACCACGATCCGCTCGCCGTGCTCAACGCGGCGGAGTACTTCTCCGCCGTTGTTGCGTAGATCGCGCACGGTCACTGTGTTCACATCGTCAAGTGTATCACCGGTGAGACACCAAGCGAGACGCTGATTCTCCCGCCACCGACAGGACCCCGAGGTCGACCCCGGCGCGCACCGCCGGTTGGGCCGGGGTCTTGTCGGTGTCGGGTGTGCGTAGCGCGTAGCTGACTGAGACGAACAACCGCCCCCAGCGCTGCGAGAGCGTCATGTTCAGGATGCGGGCGCGGCCCGAGGCGAGGTGGCGTTGCACGCGGCGGGTGTTTTCCTTGGCTCGCAGGGTGTCGATCACCGGCACCGTGAGCGTGCGGCGGTCGTCCTCGACCCGCATGGTGCCGGTGGTGAACCGGACCCGGCCCGGGTCGCGTCGCGCGGATTGGAATCGGGGGAAACCCACCCGCCTGCCCTTTCGGGTGCCTTTCTTGCTGGCGCTCCAGTTACCCAACGCCGAAGCCAGATCGGCCAGCCCCGCCGAGTAGCACTCCTTGGAGTTTTCCGCCCACCACGGCGCCACCTCGTGCTTAGCGACGTTCCACGCCTTACGCAGCGAACCCAGATCCCAACCCACCGACTCATGGGCCGGATCAACGGCTTTCGCGTCCAAGTCGGCTTTGATTTGCGCCAAGCCCCAGTTGAACGCTTTGCGGCGGGCACCGAAATGCGACCGCACCAACCCGGCCCGATCGATATCAGAGGGCCACCGCACCTCGAACCTGGCCGCGGTGACCCTCCAGCCCGTCGGCAATCGCGTACCGGGCGATCCCGAGGCCAGGCAACACCCGGCGTCCCCGTCGTAGAGCTCGAACAACACCGACACCGATTCCACCGCCGCTCGATGCGCTTCGAAATCGGCACCCACATCCACCCATCGCGACAATGTTGGTGTGCCATCAAGTTTCGGCTTCCCCGCCAACTGCACACCACCGGTCAACCCAGCAACCTTCGCAGCTTGAGCGCAGGTGCGCATCGCCACGATCACCGTCAGCGCACCACCCGCAACGGCGGCGACACGATGGGCACCACGTTGCCATCGCCCAAATCGATACGGTGCATCCCGGCTCCATGCAGCACGCCGGCCGCCCAGGCATCGGTATCACCACGGTCTGTGATCGCCCGCAGATACGCCTCAGCCAATTCCCGTTCCTCGGCCACACGTGCAGCGCGGCGCTGTGCATCGGCCCGTTCACGCTCGGCCTGCGCCCTCCGCCGTTCTCGGGCAACGATCAACCAATCCGGCGCCGCGGCACACAGTCCCGCACTATCCCCGGGTGTGATGTGGCGTTCCTTGACCACGCGGACCGATACGCCCAGGCGCCTGGCGACGCTCTCACGCCCGCGCCGCCTGTGCTGCCTGGCGCGCTTCTCGCTCCGGTTTTGTCGCGCAACGATCGACCAGTCCGGTGGATCGTCCATGACCGCTTGGACGCGTGCCGGCGAAGCGGTCGCCCAACCCTGTTGCCGCAGCGTACTACCGGCGACGCCGAGAGCCCGGGCCACACGCTTGAGCCCACCCATCCTCGCCATCAGCCCACCTGCCCCGATTCAGTCTTTGTCGCCGTGACCGCGCGCATCGCCCGATTCCGTGCGCCACGACGACCGTACAAGCGCGCGCACATCGACGTCAGCACCTCGATCATGTCCCGCACCAGGTCGTCGGTGGTCTCACCCGCATCCGCTACGACGATCCGCCGCCCATGCGCACCAAGCGCAGCCTCAAGATTCTCAACCCCGAACCTGGCCAGACGATCCCGATGCTCCACAACCACCACCGTCGCAGAAGGGTCCGACAAGATCCGCCGCAACTTCGGCCGTTTCCCGTTCAGCCCGGACCCGACCTCACACACCACCTCGCCGATCTCATACCCATTCGACGTGGCCCATTGCGTCAACCGACCAACCTGACGATCCAGATCAGAGCGCTGGTCATGCGAAGACACCCGTGCGTACAGCACTGCCCGGCCCGCCACATCCTCCGCCACCACGTCGACCCAAATCGTTCCCGACTCCAACCGCCGAGCGGGCACCGGCATCTTGCCCTGCCGAAACCACCTGTAGGCGGTCTGAGGGTGAACACCATTACCACGCGCCCACTCAGCCAACTTCACACACCCAGTAGAACATACATTCGCTCACATTTACTCACATAATCGTGAACAGTCCGTGACCCTTCGCGGCGGGTGAAGGAGACGGCGAAATTGAGACTTTGACAGGAGGCTTGGGACTCGACGGCATATTTCGCGTCTATTGAATTTTGAGATTTAACTGATCGACAACAGCGGAAGGTGTTTCCGCGAGGCCGGCGGCCAGGAGTCGACGATCCACGCTCACGAGCGGGATCCGCAGTGCAGCTGCCGTTGCGGCCCAGCTGGCGTCATAGAAGGACAGCGCATGCCTTTCGGCCAGGACCGCCGCCTCCCGAAGCCAGGCTTGGGACATAGCGAGCGGTGGGCCCACGATTTCCAGGAGGTCGTCGAGTTGGTCGCCGACATCGCGGGCCGTCCACTTCAGTGCCCGCACCAGCACATTGCCGACCTCATAGATCGCAAGATCCAGCACATGCGCGTCAAGCTCGCTACGGACGTGAGCGTCCCGTATCGCTCGCGCCTCGGCGAGTTCGCTCTCCCCCACGGCGTGGAACCATTTGATCAACACGGATGTGTCGATGAGTAAGTGCATCACGGGCGATCGTCACGGTCGACCCTGACGACGTCTGCGGACTCGAAGCTACCGGCTCCACGGAAGCGACGCTCCGAGCGCTCGATCGCCGCAGCCAGGTCAGCAGGATCGCGACGCGCCAGCTCACGCCGAGCAGCGTCGGCTAGCAACGCGCTCCGGCTCGTCCCCCGGCGTTTGACCTCGGCATCAAGCTCCGCAAGGAGGCCATCAGGCAGGGACACCATGACCTTAGACATGAGGCCAGTATAGCTTGGAGTATTGCCGCTCGGATAGCTCCGGGCTGGCCTGGACGAACCCCCGGGGTCCAGCGTGTCGACGGAACCGCCATTTATATTGAGACGCGATTGGGTCGTTGCATCTCGATGTAACCTGCTGCGCGACTGCCGCCGCCGCGGCATGCGCGCCCCGTTCCTCGCGGTCGGCGAGGGCGCGCTGCGCTTCTGGAAAGCGCTGCGTGACGTCTTCCCATATACGAAGGAGCAGCGTTGTTGGTTCCACGCGCAGGCGAATGTCCTTGCCGTGCTTCCGAAGTCGGCGCATCCGGGCGCCAGGCGGCGATGAAGGAAATCTACAACGCCGAGGACGCCGACAAGGCGCGGGCGGCGATCGCCGCGTTCGAACGAGACTACGGCGCGAAGTTCCCGAAGGCCGCCGCGACGATCGTCGACGACGCCGACATGCTGCTGGAGTTCCGCCACCCGGCCGAATATTGGACCCATCGGCGCACGACGAACCCCGTCGAATCTACTTTCGCGACAGCGTGTTTGCAGAGCAAGGTCACCAAGGGGCCGGGCTCTCGGACGGCCGGGCTCGCGATGGCGTTCCAGATGATCGAGGCCGCTGAGGCACGCTGGCGCGCCGTGAACGCGCCGCACCTGTGGCGTCGCGATGAGTTTTGCCCTCCGGTGCAGTCTGATCTGCATGGGCAAACTCATCTATGGCTGCAACGTGTCGGTGGACGGGTACATCGCCGATGCACAAGGCAACATCGACTGGGCCGATCCCAGCGAAGAGCTGCACCAGTACTGGAATGACTTCGAGCGGGAGACCGCGCTGTCGTTCTACGGGCGGCGGCTTTACGAACTGATGTCCGCGTTCTGGCCGACCGCCGACAAGGCCCCGGGCGCCACTCCTTTGACCGTTGACTTCGCCCGCATCTGGCGCGAAATGCCCAAGGTCGTGTTCTCGCGCACGTGTAAGTCCGTCGACTGGAACTCCCGCCTGGAACGCGGCAACCCGGTCGAGGTGGTGACGAAGCTGAAAGCCGAAACTGACGGCAGGCTGGAGGTGGCCGGCGCGACGCTGGCCGCGCCGATCGTGCAGGCCGGACTGGTGGACGAGTACCAAATCGTGGTCACGCCCACCGCCGTGGGCGGCGGCACCCCGTTCTTCCCGACACTGCCGTCATGGATCTCGTTGCGACTGTTGGAGAACCGCACCTTCCCGGGTGGCACGGTCCTGCTGCGCTACGAGGCGAAACACGACTGATCGGACACACACAGCCAGGCGAGCTGCGGACGCGCGACGAGGCACACGACTCGAGCCGCACCCCGTTACTGCTGCTGCACTGCGGCCTGTTCGACATCCACCAGCAGCTCGACGAACTGCTACCCGGGAAACTCACAGAACGACTGATCGACCCGGCAAACACTCTGGAGGCCGCCTGAAACTCGCCCATCCACAGGTATTGACAACCAGCGGATTTCATTTCGCTCGGATCGCCGCTGCACTCGACGTTAGCCGCGCTGTCTATCGCTGCTCACCGTGCGCAGTGACAACACCCAGTGACCGGCATGTCCACGCATGTCGGGCTAGGTGCAAAAATATTGCCCGTTGAGTACACAATTCGAAGGCGGCGAGTAGGAACCGCTCAGGACGCCTCTTAGACCACCTGTGGCTGAACCGCCGGGTGCAATGACGCGATTCCAATTCGCGGGGGTGAGAACATAGTGCGTGCCGTGTTGGGCGAGGGTGCTATTCCACGTGTGCGAGACGGATTGTCCCACCGGCATGTCGAATTCAAGCTTCCAATCGGCGAGCGGCACCATGCTCGAGTTGGTGATGGTGAAGCGGGCGATGAAACCGGTCTGCCACGTATGTTCCACCGACAATGTGGCCGATGCCGCAGCCGCGTGGGCTATGGGGGTGGCGGTGAGTCCGAGGATGGCAACTATCAATGCCGACACGGTTGCGTGAAGCGCTGTCCGCCAGCGCTTCACGCAATTGTTCAGTCCGGCCATAGCAGCCAACACTAAAGCCAAACGGGCGATATCGGCCGTCGCATCGTGAGCAAGCTGCAGTAACTTTGCTCAACTGAAACCGTCATGAAATTTTAGCCTCGATCCACCCTGAACCATGTATCGGCTTGGCCGAACGCGAACTTGCGGACGGGGAAAGCCAGAACGCAGCCTCCCCCGATAAGGCGTCACGGTGCGCGCCGGTATACCGGTTGCACGTTCCCGACCTCAGTTGTTCCGCGATTCGCTGCGTCGACACCGGTGTCGACGAAGTCATCGACGCTGCGGGTCGCGAGTCCAGCGCTCCAGTTACGGCAGATTGTTGCTATCTGCGCGTCTGCCATACTGATCTGGACCTGTATTCGCTTGTTCGACTGTATGTTTCGTAGTTTGGCGCCCGTATGTGCCGAAGGCTACGTCCTCGGCCTACACCGCATCGCCACCGCCCCTGAGCGGAACTCGAGCAGGTCCACGAGCTTCAAGTCGACATGCTTCGATAGCCCAGCGAACAACGTCGGCCCATGACCGGCAAGCCTGCGCTGCACGACGAACTCGTACTCATCGATCAATCCCAGCTCCGCCAACGCGAGCGGGAGGCTTCACTCCCCCACATACAGTCCCTTACCCGACTCGCGCTTGAGCCGTTGCACAGCCTTCCCAAAATCCCCGCGCACGAGCTCCGCGTTCCAATCCACCCGGTCCAGGGTGCTCGACACGACGTACTTCTCTGCCGCGTCGATCGTTCGGGCAAAGTGTTCCATCCACTCAGGCCTCGCCCCAGGTCGCGCCGGCGACCGCCACGCTTCCTCCATCATTTCGTAGGTCACCCGACCGAAGAGAAGGGCATCGGCCTGGTCGAGGACATCAGTCGCGTGACGATGCAAGTCTTCGTCCGGGACGATTGCGCGATGGTCGCAGCACCCGCCCAACGTGACGTTGATGGAATACCCAAGGGGGTCGCATAACGTGCTCCTGAAGCGGGCCAACGAAGTTGGGTGAAAGCATTGTGTCGTTGAGCAATCAGAATGGAGTGACGCTCGAGGTGTCCGCCAGGATCATTACATCTGCGGGTATGTCCTGGACACTACTCAGGAACAGATTGAGCTCGTCTGGTCTGAGCCTGTCGCCCGATAGAACGAGCTCGATCTTCGGTTTGTTCTTGCTCCCAGCGGCACTGACTCGCACATCTTCCACAGGGCGGAAGGCTTCTGCGAGTGCAACGACATTGTTTATGGTCTCTTTAACATCAACTAAGCCGTCGCGGGAAGAGATGATCACTTCCCCTTCTATTTGTGAAGAGCTAAGCAAGGCCGGATATTTCAGAATCTGAGCCCCTGCTGCAAAGAACTCTTTGCACCATGCATCTCCCACGCGGCTACACCAATTGGGCAGCACTACCGGAGTGCGGTCATGCGACTCATCGAGTGCGACCTGAACCAAGGGACCGAGCACATCGCCGAATGTCGCAGCGCATCGCGATTCGAGATCTGCATCCTCCGCAGACAACATCCATGGCACCACCACACTCGCCAAATCACCGTCCGCGGCAGATTCATGAGCCGCAAGGTATTGGCCGACAGCTAGCGGCGCCACTGGTCGGCTTACAACACCGGCACGCTCTAGGGCCGCCGCGCCCTTATCTGAATTCCGCCGTGCTTCCACCTCGCGGAGGTTGAGTTCGCATGACGCCACGCGTCGATAGTCGGAAGCCACCTGCGCTAAGAAAAGCTGTGATGTCACCGCCGGGTTGGCTCGCTCTTCAGTCGGGGCGCCGGATGGCAGGAGCGGACGCGAGAAACGATCGACCCGGTCCACCTGACCGTCCCAGGCTAGGGACGCGGCCGACACGACACGAACCATTTCCGAGTCCCGTGGATCACGCGTCGAAGGCGCGCGCCGCACAACGCCGGCGCGTAATCTACGCACTTCGTCCTCGAGAGTCCGCGGTTTCCGCTCCGGCGTCATTAGATTCCCAGGATAGTAGCTATCGCAGCAGCCAGCTCGGCCAATCCCGCTCTCAGGAAGTCGAGTTGATCCAGATCGCTTTGATCCGCCTTATCACTCAAGGAGTCTGTTGCAACGCGCAGGACGAGCACGCGCTCACACAAGCCCAACGCGCGCATCGTGGAAGCGATACCGAAGGACTCCATGTCGACGAGTACGGGCTTAGTCGTCATTCGGGAGTACAGGGCAAGCGCCAGCGAGTACGTCCAGTCCCCCTTGGCGTAGATGGGACCGCTGGGTGGCGTATCGATTGGCACTGGTGCAACACCTGGCGAGATCTTGATCACCTTGTCGGTTGCAAGAACGTGGGCGTCGGGAACGTCCAACCCCAACATAGAACCCGGTGCGCCCGCTGCCCCGCCTCCCAGCTCAATCGGGTCAAGCGGAGCTTGCTCGTTAGGTTGCGTGCGGACGATCCATTTGTTCTGTAGCTTGACGACCTCGCCGTCGGCCGAGGCAGCTACCACTCCCAGTGATAGGTATGACACCCTTTCAGCCCGAAACACCTGACCAACCAGCTTCGAGTCGACTGTTCCGCAGCAGCCATAGAAGACGTAGTAGTCGGCCCGGTTCTCCCGGGTTGACCTACTGAGAGCCGCCGCTGCAACGACATTCCCTTGGGCACTCAGTGGATGGTGCTCTACCCTGGCCGTCCGGCCGTCAGACAGGCGGCCCTCTAGTACCTCTTCCCCTAGCTTTGTCGACGTCCAGATCGTTGTTCCAAACACCGGTAGGTCGATGTACAGGCGTGTCAGCAACTCCGTTACGGCGGTCGCTTCGTTTCGGGTGAACGTAAATATTGCCACCGTCACATCCGCCACGGCGACATCGTAAACCCATGAGACACGCGGGCGTGCATTGTCAGTACGCTGGCGCCGAAAACTCATTTGGGTACCTTGGCGGGCGGCAACCGCAAAGTACTCTGTTTTCATCAGATGAATCAGACCTACTCTGACTGGCCCGTGGTCAACTCCCGCAGTGCCATTGAGTTAAAAGACCTACATAGCAGCATGTTTCGGCGGGATCGCCCACAACCTGCAACGCGCCGCGGCAACACTGGCCGGCAGGCCCCACGCTGTCGCGCGCGGAGCCACCCTGCGCCGCAAGATCGTCAACATTCCCGCCCGCCTGACCCGCCCACAACGGCGAGCGGTCCTGCATCCGCCCAGTCGCTGGCCCTTGGCAGATGCATGGCTTCGCTTGTGGTGCAACATCTTCGGACAACGGCAACAACCGATGACTATCCCTGTCTGACCACCCGCCGCAAGGCCCGACCCGAACAAACAGGATAGCTGGGCAGACCAACTGCTCACCCACACCCACATCCCGGTCGATCAAGATCAACTACACCGCTAACCGGTCAAGCCGGGGGTTCGGTGGATCGAGGCTAAGAAGGGGCCGGGCTGGCATAACCGTTCGGCCCCCGACGTTCGGACGACCACCAAGCACCTTTGATCATGGCGTTGGTCATTATCCATGAAAAAACGCTCATCCGATTAGACGCTCCCGCGTGCTAGCACCCATCGGTGCTGGAACGTCAATACCGTTGCAGCCGTTTCGAAGTCAGCGTCGTAGTGGACAACGGTGAGTTGGTGTGCGGCCGCGAGGGTGGCGGTAAGCAAGTCGGCCACGCCAACGGCTCGATGTTGGCCGGTTCGCGCCAATGCTCGCTGTGCGCCCAGTGCGGTCTGCCAATGCTCGTCATTGGTCGGCAGATACTCGTAGGCGTCGCGGCGGTCCGCCCAGAGCTGTTCGCATTCGGCCGGCCCGCGGGCGCTGTAGAGCGCTTCGGCATCCAGCGACGCCGTTGTCGCGACCACGCCGCCTTCGATAAGCGGTCGCAAGCGCCGCGATACCTCTGGGTGGCGCATTCTCGCGGCGGCGCTGGTATCGATTAGATAACGGGCGATCAGCGCCACACTTCCCCGCGCTCATCCGGATTGGCCATGTCCTCAAGGCCACCATGCTCAAGCCAGTCGATCTGGCGAGCCCTCGCGGACTTGGCCGCCGCTTGCTGCAGCGCGATCCGCACAGTGTCTGAGACTCCAGTGGTCCTTAGTTCTCGCTGCGCGGCCGCCAGCAGCTCATCGTCCAGGTCGATCAATCTCTTGGGCATTCCGACCTCTCGGGGAACGTATATATGCCTTGCCCAATCAGCATATACTTCCCGGTTCGTGGGCGAGGAAACTCCAGGTGCGGTTTACCATGTGGGCGCCATGTCGAGCGACCATACACCAAAATTTAGGAGGCGCTTGAGGTAACGGCAAGACGAACCGATCGGCTTGAGACGGCCGGGAGGAATACGGCGGGGGCGAATATGGCGGGTTACCCGTAAATCCCGCCGATTCATCAATCAGCGCCCTCAACCGTCGCGGTCCTGTCTGTTTTGCATCAGCTGGATCAGCGCCGCTATCCCGCCTCAATACAGTTGGCACTCTTCTCAATAGACCTTGCACCGTGCCGATAGGCTGCGCGGTCTGACCATAGTTGGCGTCATGTCAGAGGCGGGTGCTGTGGCGCCTGGTCAACGCGCTTAGGCTAACGCCATGAAGCGTTCGACGGCCATCGGGCACCTCGTCGAGATGGCGGAGGTCGCGTCGCAGTGGCTCGAACTCGGCGACACACGTCGATGGCCACTCTACGAAATGTGGGTGACCGGGGAGCTGCTGTCCTTCGCGGAGACCCTGGAAGCGGGAGCGGTCGTGCTGGTTCTCGATCTTCCCGCCCAGGAGCTCCCCTGGCTGGCCATGCACCCTGCCGGAGAAGCGATCGGCCACCAACTGAGACTCGGTAAGCGGCCGTTTACCTGGTGCTACCGACCGCGCGCGTGGCCGGCGTGGACTTATCAGCATCGGCGTGTACTGAAGTTCTGGGCCGCTGACAGCGGCCTGGATTCGTCGGCCATCGAGGCCCTCCAGTCACGGCGCCTTGAGCGCCTGGCCATTGTCGAGCCATCCGACGGCGAGCTGACGACACAGGCGCAGGCTGAACTTGCAGCGTCTCGTGCGCACCTCCAATCTGTGCTCGAGGCCTACTGGGACCGCGACTGGCGCCGGCGCCACAAAGGCTATGACGAATCGCCCGAGGATCACCTGTGGCGGGCGGCGACCGCTGTGGCGGAGATGCTGGACGCCGTTGGCAATCCGAAACAGTGATTAGCTGCACGGCTCCTCGAAGGCCTCACGCATAGCGGCAAGATCGTCGGCTCTGGGGCGGCTCGAGTTCACCGATAGGCGCCGTCCGAGATCACCCTGATGAAGCCAGCCTTCGGACGCGCGACCGCGGTACTGACCGAGCATCACATCCACCTTGTGCTGCAAGGCTTTAGATCGTGGCGCGCTGCAGCGAGTTGCCCTTTGATGGCTTGATCGGAGTAGGCACGGGGCGATTAACATCGCTAGCAGCGGCGCAGTGCTCGCCCGAACTCCGCGACCAACTCGGTGCACACCACCACGAATTCCGCACCACCACAGCAACTATCGCGAGTTCGGCCACGCTCATCGTACAGTGGCTGCTAGAACCCGATGTCGTCCCCGACCCCACCCGGGCCGCCCATATTCTCGCACCGCTATCCCAACCACCTGATCGTGCGGCGAGTCGGGTGCATGCCAAAATCGGCCGGCGCACCGCCTTCCGGTAGCCCCCACTCGCAGGCTGTTCGCCGGCAAGCGATCCGTGCGGATTACCCTCGGATACGACGCTCGATCAGACGCGTGCTGTAGCTCGTTGGGCATGCGTCTGAGAAGCCCGCTCGTAGGAAAGGCTCTCTGTGCTCAAACAACTTTCAGACGTGCCGGACGATGTGCAGGCTCTCGAAGCGCTCGGCACCGTAACAGCAGCCGACTACGCGAATGTGTTCGCGCCACTGGTCGGTCGGGCTCGAAACGCCAACCGGCGCTTGCGTTTGCTCTACCAATTCGGTGCGGACTTCGAGCGCCTGACCCTAGGCGCCCTACTGGCGGACACCCGACTGGGTATTAGCTACCTCCCGTTGCTGGACGGCTGCGCGCTCGTCAGCGATGTCAACTGGATTCGTGAGCCGGCCCGTCATCTCGGTCGGTGGATGCCGTGTCCGGTACGCGTGTACGCCAACAACGAGCGCGATGAGGCGGCGGCGTGGTTGGCCTCGCTACCCAAGGGCGCGAAAACGTCCATTCCGCAGATGGCCAGGGCCTACATCGGCGGCACCATCGCCGCGGTCGTGAGCATCGGCAAACTCCTATTCCGAGGTGACATCAGACGCGGCCGCCGAGGCCATTGACCATCTCGTCGCGACACGACGGAATCGACTACGGTGGTTACCGGTAACTCACGGACTATCGTATTGTGTGCCAAGGAATTTCGCGCCAGGCTCAGCCGTGGGCTGGCTTCAGAGGCTCGTTGCCTGGTTGATGATGAGCGGTGGTGGCGCTGGTTCATGTGGGTCGGCAAGCGTCTTGTAGAACGGCGGTAGCGTGGCGACGCCGGGCTCGAACGGGGTGATGTACTCAGCGTCGAATGTCACTTGGTACCACTGGAGGCCGAGCGACGCGGAGACATCTGGGTCGGTGGCGTTGGCGCTGGCGACGGTGGTGACTCGCACACACTTCAGGTGCCTGCGCATGATCGACGAGAAGCTGGACAAGCCGTTTGCGTCCTGCGCCGCGGATTTCGCACCGTACGCGGCGCGCACCGGCCGGCCCAGATATCCCCATGCCTTGGCGTAGTCCTGGTTGTTGACCGCCTTGAAATAGTCCACGATCACCTGCTGGCCCTTGCCGGTGGGGCTGGCATCCGATTGCCCGTTCACGCACCCTGGATCTGCCGCGCTGCGCCCGGCGAGCACAGCACTGACTGCGATCGCGGGCATCATCGCGACCAGCGCGATGGCGACCAGACGGCCCCGGTACCGGTCTAGGACCTCTCCGTCTTTGTTGCGGAGATCGTGCACACGCACAGATTCCATGACGTGAGTGTCTCACTGGCGAGACGAAACGGGCGTGAGTGGCGGCGCGTCGGCGCCCGAGGAACCGTGCGGTCTCGTCCCGACACGATCACCGGCCCCTCACCCCGCGAAGGGCTACCAGGTCGGCTCCCAATAGGTGGCTGTAGCGTGACCGCCGTGAAGTCTTTCTGGGTGTATTCCTCCGTCGCGCTCGCGGCCTGTGTCGCGGCAACCGTTCTGACGTTGGCTGCGTCGGGCAAGGCAGCCGCGGCCGCCACGTGCCCCACCGCAGCACCGCCGAACGGTGGAACACCGGACTGGACGCTGGCCGGGACCACCGGCAGCATCGCGGTCACCGGATCCACGGATACGACGGCTCCGCGCGTACACGTGATGGCACCGTTCAGCGTGACCCAGACCCAGGTGCATACGCTGCACGCCGGAGATGGACCGGTGGTCCCGGGCGTGGCTAGGGTCTCCGCCTGCTACATGGGCGTCAATGGACGTGACGGGTCGGTGTTCGACAGTAGCTACGAACGGGGCGCCCCCATTAACTTCCCGCTTGCCGGAGTCGTGCCAGGCTTCCAGAAAGCCATCGCGGGACAAACTGTCGGCTCCACGGTCGCCGTCGCAATGACCTCCGCGGACGGCTACCCCGACGGTCAGCCCAGTGCCGGAATCCGGCCGGGCGACACGCTCATCTTCGCGATCAAGATCCTTGGTGCCTCGAGCTGAGCTGCGACGATGTGAACCGCACTGCCTGAGTCGTCACCCACCTCGTCAGCGCCGGCTATCCCCCTACGAGACCAGCAATCTGCTCCGTTTTACATTGTTCCCCACCGCTTTTCACGGGTTGGCAAAGTCATCGACGTTGCGTGTTGCGAGTCCAACGCTCCAGTTGCGGCGAGATTGCTGGCATCTCCGTGTCACAGATGTCCGAGAACCGCTGCCGAATACAGGCAACCATTCCGGGACTGGATACTGCATTGTGGTCCAAGAGGTTTCGGCGGCCCTGCCAGTGCTATGGATCAAGCACAATTCGCGCGTAGCATCTCCATATGAGCAGGGCTTTCATCGTGACATTCGCGGTCGGGTTGATCATCGCGCTGTTCGGCTTAATCTGGGCGCTCCAGGGATTCGGAGTGCTTGGCGGTAGCCCGATGAGCAACACCACGACCTGGTCCATCATTGGTCCGATCACCGTGCTGATCGGCATCGTGATTGCGGTATTGAGCTGGCGCAAAATCTCGTCGAAATAGTGCTTCATGTCTTCGTCACGGTGAAATCCACTGTGTGCCAGCCGGTGGCGCCGTCTGGGACGGGACCAACCTGATCTGCAGTTTGGACAGTTCCGGTGTTGTCGGTGGCGCGCACCGTGATGGTGTGTTTCCCAGGGCTTTTCGCCTGCCAGGGGAAACTCCACAACCGCCACGTCTCGTTGGAATAGCTTGCGCCCTGTTCAGCGGGCTGCCACCCGCCGTCGTCGATGCGGACCTCGACGGCGCGCACGCCACGATTCTGCGCCCAAGCGACACCCCCAAACACCACCGGCCCCAACGGTACCTTCTGGCCACGTTTCGGCACGTCGATCCGCGACTCGGTCTTGATGGGTGCACGCGGTGCCCAGCCTTGGCGCGTCCAGAACGCCTCTGCTCTGTCGAAGCGGGTCAGCTCCATCTCGACGACCCACTTGGTGGCCGACACGTACCCGTAGAGCCCGGCTACTACCAACCGAGCGGGGTAGCCATGCTCGATCGGCAGCGGCTGACCGTTGAGGCCGACCGCCAGGAGCGCGTCGCGGCCATCGGTGAGTGCCTGCACTGGCGTGCCGGCGGTGAAACCGTCGATCGACGTAGAGAGCAGCATGTCGGCGTCCGCGTGCACACCGGCCGCGGCCAGCAGATCAGCCACCCGGTAGCCTGTCCAGATGCCCGTCGAAATCAGGTTGCCTCCAACGGGATTCGATACGCAGGTTAATGTTGTTACCGTTTCGATGACCTCGAAGTGGTCGAGGTCGTCGAAGCTGTAACTGGCCTCGTGGTCCACCATGCCGTGGATGCGCAGTCGCCAGTCGCGGTGGCTGAGCTGGGGAACACTGAGTGCGGTGTCGACTCGGTAAAAGTCGGCACTGGCGGTAATAAAGCTTGGTAGCGCAACGCCGTTCGGTTGCACATCAGCGGGTATTGGTGGCGCCGACGTGAGCGGTCGCGGCAGTGTGAAGCTGGCGCGGTCAGCGGACACCGAATGCACCAACCGTGTGATGACCGCGCCCACCACCCCGCTGACAATTCCGAATCCGAGCAATCCGATCATGACTAACCGTCGCCTGTCGGCATCGGGCTCGTTGTGGTCCGGTCTGTCTTCCGGGTCTGCCGGGGCGGGCCAGAATCGACGGGCGAGCAGGCGTAGGGCCGCCACGCCGCAGGCGGCGCCCGCGAGGGTGGGGATCGTGTCGAGTGCTGTGGCACCCCGCTGAGACAGCACCGCGAGGCACCCAACGACGCCAGCCGCGGCGATCACGGCGCTGCCAAGCGGGCGGCGCTGGGTCTCGAGGGTTCCGGCAATGGCAGCGATCGCGGCGATCACCACGAGTACGACGGCAGCGACGAAGAGTTTGTCCAGAGAGCCCAACGTCTGAATCGCCCACTCTTTGATCGGCCCCGGTGTCAGGTCGATGGCCACTGAGCCGATCGCAGTACGCGCGTCGGCCCGCGCACCGAATGGGATACCTATCAGCTGGGCTACCGCGAGCGAGATGGACGCGGCGGCGACCCCGGCAATCATCCGCTCATTCGACGGGGGTACAGCCATCGCAGTTACTGTACTCGCGTTCCCTCGCAACGGCCGCAAACACCTTGCCGTACGGACGAATCGGCGACACCGGCGTGGGGTGTCGGGCGTATTGCCGGGCGCCCGCACATGAGTCCAGCTTGTAGTAGAGCCAGGATGCCCTGAACCCTGACTCGTCGTGCCCTGGCGGCGCACCGACCGCCCGGCACCGGCAAGACGCCCCTGGCCGCTCGCACCGCCGCTGCTGCCGGTCGGGTGCGGCAGCGTTAGACCTGAATGATGGTCAGGCCGGCAACTCCGCGGAGCGGATCAAAGTCGTCATCTTGCGTCACCACCGGCAATCCCCTGGAAGCTGCGACGGCCCCGATCCACAGATCATTGATCCGGACCCGATGACCGGTCTCAGTCAGGTGGATTCGAAGCCGCACCCACATGCGCGCCGCGTTGTCGTCGACCGGCAAGGCCACTATGTCAGCGATCGCGTCGAGTGTTGCCAGCCGCTGTGCTCGAATGTCCGCCGAGGCGGCCGCGAGCACTCCGAGATTGAGCTCGGCTACCGTGACCACGGTTGTCGCGACTTCCTCGGGTAGTAGTGACGCATCAAGCGGCCGACCGCTGTCCTGCGCGATGAAAACTGACGTATCGAGCACCCCGGCGGAGGTCACAGGACAGGACCAAGGTCGTCGGTGGTGTCGCCGACCAGTTCAGCGAGGTCTTGACGCAACCCCGGATCCGCTTGCGCGCGCTCAAGCCTCCCGATCAGCTCACGACTCAACCACCTGCGCCGGGTCGGTTGCAGCGCAGTGAGACGCGCGATGGGCTTGCCGTTGACGGTGACGGTGATGTCTTCACCGGCCTGGACGCGCCGTAGCAGCCCGGCGGTGTTGTTGCGCAATTCTCGGGAAGCCACTTCGGACATGCTACGGCTGTAGCATCAATGTAGCCGCTAAGGCTGGTGCCGTGGGGCAGCAGTTCGGGAATATGCAGGAGCCGAACACGCAGAGTTGCCAGTAACTCACTGGATATTGCATTGTGGCCCAGGAGGTTTCGGCGATCACCTGGCTACCCGGGCGGAGGTAGCAACGGTGGTCGGCACGCGTTTGAGATGGGATCCCACCACCAGCCGTTGTCGCATGCCAGCGGTTGCGGTCCGACGCCCAAGGGGCGGCATACGTTGGCCGTGGGATCCCACCATTGGCCTGCCTCACAGCCGAGTGGCTGGGGCCCAACCCCAAGGGGCCGACAGAGATTAGCGGTCGGGTCCCACCACTGGCCAACATCGCACGGCAGAGCTGGCGTCGCGTCTGGTGGTCGACACAGGTTCGCCTTTGCATCCCACCACTCGCCGTTTGCGCATTGCGCAGAACTCACCCCCGGTGACACGATCGTCCCGATGGCCATCGGCGCTAACACCATGGCGGCTATGCAGACCAGACGGCAAACGATCATCGACATTTGCACACCTCTGGGTGTCGTCACACTTGTTGCGGTTCAGCTTAGACCGGTGGACTCCGCGTTTGATCGGTCGATGACCGGGACCTGACAATCGTGTGACGCCAACTCAACTTCGGTACCGGTCGCCGCGTGCAACTGGACCGGCATACTTTGCGCTGTTGCCGCGTTCGGATCGGCTGGCGCCCGGCTGGGATTCGTCGTCGTCGCGACGCTCGGTCTCAGATGCCGCCACCAGCAGCTGATATAGACGATCATTGAGAGCACCAACACGACGACCACCCAGAGCACGACCTGGACATCGATCCGAGATCCGAACGGAGGCGCATTGGGAAGCGCATTTCGCAGCGGCATCACTGCAAAGAGCATCGCGGCATACCACGTTGTCATCGGCGGCTGGAATGGTCGTCGATCACGCGCGGTTTGAACCGCAACGAACAGGCCAACGCCGGCAAGCGCGACCAGAACAGCGACGATGACCAGTGCGAACGCCACCGAGACTGTCGACCGCCGCAACTTCACTCGGTACGGCGCAAGTGCGTCCCCTTTCTTGGCCACCGGGACATCTATCTTCCAGCCGGGAAGACGGTCGACAAATGTCACCGCCGCTCGCTCCGGCAGCTGCTGGTCGCCGTGAAAGAGTTCGACCGTGACGGGCCCCGAATGGTAATCATCGAACGGCCAATCGTTGATCTTGCCTATTAGAGTCAGCGGAACAGGAAAGGTTCCCGGCAGCATGCCCTTCGACCACGTGCGCTTGGTAGGCGAAACCGCCGATGTGATCCTGACGCCGAGATCTTCTTTGAGACCGAGGGTTTGCGGATCAACCAATGCAGGCCCGGGTGTAACCACGACGTTAGCAACCAGCACAGTGTTGACCGACTGGATGTCGTCGAGCGTCACGGTCACAGTTGTGCCGTCGGCCGTCGGCTGACCTTCGCTAACGTTATGTGGGCCCGTGCTCCCATACAGCACAGTTGAGGCGACATAGGCCGCAATCAAGAGCACTAGGCCAACTATGCCGAACTTCACCAGCCGCACCTCGACGCGGAGAAGTCATCCGCGGACGATATGGGTCCCCAAATACCCAGGGTGGGTGACAATTTGACGCTTACCGACGTCGTCCAGTTGGGTGCGCCAACGCCGACAACGACTGGTTGATATGGCATTGCCCCCACGTGGACAGACCTCCGTCAGTGCGCCGAAGTGTTCATAACAACCCCGTTTGGTGGACACGGAGTTGGGCAGTTCGCGCGGTGCGAGTGAGTCGCTGTTCGTAGCCGACCGGGAAACCTTAGGGCAAAGCTAGAAGAATTTCCAGATCCTTGGGTGGATGCGCAGGGTCCACGAATTCCGCCGCGAGGTCGAGGCCGATCGCGACATCACCAACGCTGTCACGGCCCGATGAGCTGCAGGTCCCCCAAGTGACCGCGGGTGACTTCTCCGGCGGCTGGAAGCCGCCGGCTTCTTCTCACGCTGCTTGAGCGTGAAGGGCCAGCCCGGCCCGTAGGATGTTGCGCGCGGCCATCTCGTCCGCTTGCGCGGCGATGCGAGCACCGCTGGCAGACGAACACCGCTTGGGTGACCCGGTTTTGGGCGGCTGCATACCCACATTCCTCGCAGCCATCCGTGGGGGCACCTCCCGCTTGCGGGGGAGTGTGCCGGGGGTCGACCTCGATCCAGATACGCCCAGCATCTTCCGCTTTGGCGCGCAGAATCAAGACGAAGCCACCCCAGCCCGCGTCCCCAATACTCCTTGACAGCCCGGACTTCGCCCGGGCGCCGTTGGGCAAAACTGCCCCGAATGATCCTCATCGACAACGGGCTTGGCCCGCCGCATCATGTTGGCGATCTTGAGATCCTCCACCACCAACAGGTCATATCCCGCGACGAGCTTACGGGCCTGTTTGTGGTGAAAGTCCTTACGCTGGTTCGCGATCTTGCGATGACACGCAGCGACAGTCTCCCGACGCTCGTGGCGGCTCTTCGACCCGCGCTTTGCTCGGCCCAGCCGCTGCTGCGCCGCAGCCAGCTTGTCCGCCGCTGCCCGGCCCCAGCACGGATTGTCGACGTGCTCACCGTCACTGGTGGTGGCCAAACTCGCGATGCCGACATCGATCCCAACCTGGCGGCCGGTGACCGGCACTGGATTGGTTGGCACGTCGTCGCACGACAGCACCAGCATCCAGCGCCGGCCTTGGCGTTTGATCTGGATAGTCTTGACCCGGCCCGCCACCTGGCGGTGCAGTTCAACCTTGACCTGGCCGATCCCCTGCAACTACACCCGCTTCGTGCCGGGCAGCCAGCGAACGCCGTCACCGTCTTTAGGCCACTCCACACAACCAAACCCGGCCTTGCCCTTAAACCGCCGATAGCCCGGCTTCACGGCGGGCTTGGCCGTCTTGACTCGCCGGAAGAATCCGCCGAACGCCTTATCGAGCCTACCCAGCGTGGCCTGTTGACTGGAAAACGACCACACCGCCACATCCGGGCGCGCCGACCCGATGTCGGTCAACTGCGCGGATTGATCCCCGTAGTTGATGCGGGTCTTGCTGTGCACCCACGCATCCCGGCGTTCCTGTAACGCGGCGTTGTACAACTCGCGGTGAGAGTCCACGCACGCCGCCAACGCGATGTGCTGACGGGCTGTCGGACACAGCCGAAACACCTACGCCCGCCTCATGAGGCCAGCACCGCGTCCCACTGATGCTCGATATAGCGGCCAACCGTGGACTCCGACACGTAGCCAACCGAAGCGGCGAAACACGACGGCGACCACAACACCTCCGCGCGGCTTCGTAGGTACGGCAATTCCTGGCGCAGTACTCGCGCGGAGCGGCCCTTGAACGCTCGCACGACAGCCGCTGGCGCGTCGACCGGCCCGACCCCCACGAACAAGTGCACGTGATCGGGCATCACTTCCTTGGCCACGATCTGCCAGCCGTGCTCGTCAGCAACCTCCTCCAGCAGCTCCCCACAGCGAGCCGCTACGCGGCCACCCAGAATCCAGCGCCGATACTTCCGACACCACACCAGAAACAACCCCAACCACGACACTCCTCCCCGAGCACGGCAAAACCGGCGCTGCGACACACCACACACCACATGCAACGACACCGACAACTACCGGGTGCGACGCCGTTCGCCTGGCCGGATTCCCCCGGCGGCTAAAACCGCCAGTCCCCTCCGACCGCAACTGATGGTGGTGTACGACGGTTGTCACCCGTATGGCAGCATTTGCGGATGATTTCACGCAGCCTTGTCCGCATGATTGGCGTCGCAGTAGTGACGACTGGGGCGCTCATGAGCGCGCCCGCTGTGAGTCCTGTCGCCTCAGCAGACGCATGTTCCGATGTCGCGGTGGTTTTTGCTCGGGGCACCCATCAGGAGCCTGGTCTCGGAAACGTCGGCGAGGCATTTGTCGACTCGCTGAGTTCGCAGGTCGATGGCCGGACCGTCGCGGTGTACGCGGTCAACTACCCAGCCAACGACGATTACCACAACAGCGCGACAACCGGCTCCGATGACGCGAGCGCCTACATTCAGGCCACCACGGCCAGCTGCCCGAACACGAAATTCGTCCTTGGGGGGTATTCGCAGGGCGCGACCGTGATCGATTTGGCCAGCGCAGCGCTGCCGGCCTCGGCGGCTGATCACGTCGCCGCTGTCGCGCTGTTCGGCGAGCCATCCAGTGGATTCTCGCGCATGTTGTGGGGCGGCCAGCCGCTGCCGACCATCAGCCCGCAATTCAGCTCCAAGACCCTTAGCTTGTGCGCTCCCGACGATCCCATTTGCACCGGAGGCGGAAACATCATGGCGCACGTTTCGTACATTCAATCCGGGATGACAAGCCAGGCAGCGACATTCGCGGCTAACAAGCTCGGTCAAGGGACACAACGCGATTGAGCGGGGCAGCTCACGGGTTGTTGAACACCGTCGTCCCGACTCCACCCGGTGAATAGCTGATGTATATCGGTTGCTCCGCGAACGGGAAGTTACCGGTATTCATCGTGCTGCCCGTCGTGACAATGGGACTGTAGCCCGGGATCGTTACGCCGGCCTCGTACTCGTACAGCAACTCGCCGCCGGTGCTGTAGACCTGAATGAGTGTTCCCGCGGGCACCGCTCCCGAGGTTTGTCCGGTCCCGAGTAGGTAGGAAGGCATGGTTCCGGTCACCCCCCCGGAATCGATGATCGCGGTGACGGGTGTGGGAGCCCCGCCGTTGATTCGCACGTGCACGGTGCTTATGGGCGCACCGGGAACCGAGACTTCCGGGGTTCCCGTGTTGGGGCCGAACTGCAACCGACCGCCAGGCTGGTCGATCAGGACACCCTGATTGAGATCGCCGCCCAACGCTGTGACCGGGCTGCTGGGGCCCGGGCCCACGGCGTTTGGCCCAACACCCAAGACACTCGTTACGCCGGCGGGCGCGAAATACCCTTCGAAGGTTTGCGGGAAGGACAGTAATACCACATTGACCGGGGTGCCGGCGGTAACGATGCCGTTCCCAAAATCGACCGGCGCGTTATAGGTGGCAAAGATATAGGTCAATCCCCCGCTGTAACCGCTGATCCCAAACGACACCGGTAAGCCCAGGCGTAGAACGCCCAATGGACCGCCGAGGGCGCCGGGTGTGATGACGAGACCCTCCGAGCCGGTGTCAACGAGCGAGGCAACAGCTGGTCCGCCGTTGACGGACAGGGTCACCACCGGCTCGGTTTCGGCATAGACGTACATGTTGACGGTTCGGCCGTCCCACCCGGTACCACTTGTCCCGGGGCTACCCGCCAGCCAGCCGGCGCGACCGCCCGTGCCGCCATAGCCGCGGAAATCGCCGGCGCCGATTCCACCGGCGCCCCCGGTTCCACCGTTGCCGATCAGGCCCGCCGCACCACCCACGCCGCCATTGCCGCCTGTGGTAAGGGACGCGCCTCCCGCCCCACCGGTTCCGCCGCTGCCCCACAGCCAGCCACCGGCGCCACCGTTCCCGCCGGTCGCGCCCTCACCCCCGGTGCCTCCGGCTCCCCCGTTGCCAATCAAACCTGCCGACCCACCGAACCCGCCGGTTACCCCAGGGTTCGTCTGCGAATAACCATTGCCGCCATTGCCATACAGCAGCCCGCCAGCGCCCCCATTCGGGCTGGCGGCCGTCCCGTCGGCTCCATTGCCGATCAGCGGACGCCCGAGCAACGCCTCAGTGGGCGCATTGACCGCGCCCAGGACGTTTTGCTCAACAGCCCGCAATGGCGCCGTGACGGCCGCCTCGGTGGCCTGATACGACATAACCGCCGAATTCAGCGATTGCACAAACTGTTGATGGAACGCGTTCAGCTGGACGCTGAGAGCTTGATACTCCTGACCGAAGCCGGCAAAAAGCGCCGCCAGGGCGGCCGACACTTCATCGCCGGCGGCGGCCGCAACGGCAGTGGTCGGTGCGGCGGCCGCAGCATTCGCCGTGTTGAGCACCAAACCGAGGCCGTCCAAGTCCGCTGCGGCCGACACCAACCAGTCGGGGGCCACGACAAGTAGCGACACTCCGCCCCCTCCGGGTCGAATCAGCGATCCACGTGCGCCAAATCGTATCTAGATGCCGTCTGTGCGTCTCAGTTTTCACGCATTGGTAACCAGGCAGGCCCACAACGCGCCAGCGCACTACTCTGCCCTCCCCGGGCACTTCGCGCCGTGCCAACACGCCAGTTCAAATGATTTGCTAATAATCCGCCGACGCTAGCGTTGCCGGCCAACGCGGTACGTGCGGGCAAAGCGAACTATCAAAACAGCGGCCGGGGAGTGGCTCAGTTGAAGAAACCCGCTTGCCGCGGCCCTGCGTTGAATCCACCCGAGTCGGAGCCGCCCGAATTCCCGAAGCCGGAATTGTTCATCCCGCCGGTACTACCCACACCCGAGCTGTGCTCCGCCGAATTGAAGAAACCGGTGCCACGGCGTCAGCTGTGCGGCCGGCGCCGACACCCCCGCGTGATAGCCCGACATAGCGGCCACATCCTGGGCTCACATCTGCTCATATTGGGCCTCGACGGCCGCGATCGCCCGGGCCATTGAAGCCCAACAGGTTTGATTGCACCAATGAGACCAGCTGAGATCTATTGAGCGCCAAGGCCGCCGGGCGCACCGTCGCCCCCAGGCCGCCTCGAATGCCGAAGCCGCCCCTTCGGCTTGACTGGCCCCTGCCTGGGCCTGGGGTTGCGGCCGCGCTCAACCACCCCGCATACGGCGCCGCCGCCGCAGCCATCACCGTCGACGCCGGGCCCTGCCACGAACCCGCGGCCAGCCCCGACGTTACGGCCTCAAACAAGGCCGCGGCCGAATTTCAGCTCGCCGGCTAACCCGTCCCAAGCCGCCGCGGCAGTCAATAGCGGCCCCGATCCGGGACCAGAAAAATCCGTGCCGAGTTGATCTCCGGCGGCAGCACGCGAAATTCGTCGTGCCCCGCCTCCCCAGCTGGACTATCGTTGCCCCACCACGCCGGCAGAGCGGGTGACCGCACGCCGATTAGAGGTCGTTGCCAGCGTAGGACTGGTTGAAGCTTTTGTTTGCCAGCGGGAAGTCGGGGACGATGGTGTTCGCCATTGCCACGGGCAGTGCGGGCCAGTTGAACCAAGACGGGTCAACGACTTTGGCGCGGGTGATCTGGTTGGCGGCGTCGATTTCGACGCGGTGCACGATGGTGCCGCGCCAACCTTCGACTATGCCGATGCCGCTGGTGGGGGCGCCCACCGGGTACGCCAGTGCAGTGTATTCGATTGGGCCGGTGTGTGACTCGACGATTTGTCGGATTAGGTCGGCAGACGCGGCGAATTCGTCGCGCCGCACGGTGTAGCGAGCGAGGACGTCGCCGTCGGGCGCGCTGATCTCGGTGATGGGCAGCGCGGTGGTGGGGTGCTCGATGCGGGCATCGCTGCGCTGGCCGCTGGCGCGGGCAACGTACCCCAGGCAGCCGAGCGCGTTCGCGTCGTCGGGGTGCAGGATGGCGGTGCCCGCAAAGCGGTCGTGGACAACCGAGTTGGCGAGTGTCAGTGCGGCCACCTCAGCGAGGTCGGCAGCGAGAATCCGAAGTTCGTCGTTGTCCGGAAGACCATGCAGCGCAATTCCACCCGGGTGGATGGCGCCGCGCAGCAGCCGGTGCCCGGTGACGGCGGCGTTGAGCCGCAATAGCTTTTCGCGGATCCGTTGGGCGTGGGCGTTGGCCAGCGAGTAGCCGACATCGTTGGCCAAGGCGCCGAGGTCGGCGGCGTGGTTGTACAGCCGCTCGAGCTCGACGATCAGCGCCCGCAGCCGGTGGACCTCGTCGGGCAGCCCGATCCCGAGCGCGTCTTCAACCGCCAGGCTGTGGGCCAGCGCGTGCGCGGCGGACGTGTCGCCACTGATGCGTTCGGCGAGATCGACCGCGCCCGTGGCGATGCGGCCGTGAAAGAGCTTCTCGATGCCGCGGTGCACGAACCACAGCCGGGCCTTGAGCCGCACGATCGTCTCGCCCGCGACGGAGAACCGGAAGTGACCGGGTTCGATGAGGCCGGCGTGGACGGGCCCGACCGGAATCTCGTATACCCCAGGCCCCTCGACGGTCAGGAACGGAAAGGCGCCGGTACTAGTAAATTCGGGCGCGGGCCCGGCGTCGGCGCGCATGGGATGCCATTCGGGCCAGTGCGCGTGGCGGACCAGCCTGCGGGGTTTGGGATGGCCGACGGGGCGGATTCCGTACAAGTCCGCCATTTCGCGCTCGAACCGGCCGGCCGGAAACGACAGATAGGACAACGAACGAATGCTCGGATTATCAACGGGAACAACGTATTCCAGCTCAACACGGCGGTCGGGACGGCCGGTCAGGAACAGATAGATGACGCGCAGGCTGTCGCCGTCGTCGTGGGCGGCGACCAGGGCCAGGCGGAACGAATCGGCCAGGAGTTGTTCGGCCATCTCGATCAAACCGTGCTCGGATACCCGGTGCCTGATCCAGCTTCGGATCATCGCGGGGCACCCACAGTGCTGGCGGCGACATTCAACAGGTCGGTGAGCGGGCCTGCCGTGATGCCGAGGGCCGCGGACGCGACCATGCCGACGATGAGGGCCGCTGTGGCGGTGGCCGGGACGACGATCGACGGCATGCTCGGTGTCGGGACGCCAAGCAGCATGCGCCCGGAATTGCGTGCCAGGGCTGTGAAACCGATCGCGATCAGCAACATCGCCACGCCCAGAACCCAGGCCAGCCGAGCATTGGCCAGCGAACGCGCGATGGCCAACTCGCTGGCGAACATCGCGAACGGTGGCAGCCCGAGCAGGACGATCAGGCCGGTGGCAAAGGACACACCGATCAGCCGTGACCGCCGCATGACGCCGGTGATCTCGGCGATGGCGGTGGAGTCGTGTGCGGCCTGCAGCTGACCACCTGCCAAGAACAACACGGTCTTACCGATCCCGTGGGCAAGCACGTGCAGCAGCAGCGCGGCGACCGCCAGGGGCGTGCCGGCCGCCGCGGCGATCGCGATCAGGCCCATGTTCTCCATCGACGAGTACGCCAGCATCCGCTTGACATCGCCGGTGACGGTCAGCATCAGCACCGCTACGAGCAGCGTCATCAGCCCGACCGCCAGTAGCCCGTTGCGCAGAAAGGTGGGCCCGGTGGCCGCGTCGACGATCGGCCGCATACGAATGAGCACCGAGAAAGCCACCGCCAGCAGCACCCCACTCATCAGCGCGGACACCGGCGCGGGGGCTTGGCTATGCGCGTCCGCCAGCCACGTGTGGAACGGGAACAGGCCCGCTTTGGCGCCGTAGCCGATGAGCAGTAGCCCGCCGGCCAACCGCGCCACCCCGGGGTCTAGGTGGCCGGCCAGCGCGACGAGCACATCGAAGTTCAGCGCGTGAACCGCCGGTGCGCCGGCGCATCGGGCGGCGAAGTACAGCAGCACCGTGCCCAAGAAGGCCACGGCGATGCCGACCGAACAGATCACCACGTACTTCCACGTGGCTTCGAGCGCGGTGCGGGTGCGCCGATGCCCCACCAGGAAGGCGGTGATCACCGTCGTGGCTTCGATCGCCACCCAAACCACGCCAATGTTGTTGGCGCACACCGCGACAACCATCGCTGCCAGAAACGCCGGCGTCAACACGCCGTAGAGGCGGGCGCCGTGCTCGTCGGTGTGGCCGTGGGCAAGCTCGGACTCGATGTAACCGACGCTCGCCCAGGTGGCAAGCGTGCCGACAATGCCGATAACGACGAGCATGATCACCGTGAGCGCGTCGGCGCGCAGCAGTCCGCCCAGCGCGAACTGCGGCCGGGACCCAACCCGAAATCCCAACGCCGCAGCGCACACCAGCACGGTCGCGGCGGACAGCACGGTCAGCATCGCGGTAGTCCGTCGCCACCCGGCGACCAGGGCGGCCATCGACGCCGTGACTGGCGCAAAGATCGCGGCGGCGAGCAACAGCATGGTCATCAGTCCCGCAACTCCTGCAGCTTGTCCAGGTCGGCACCGCCGAAGGTGCGTCGAAGCCGGCCGGTCAGCACGCCGATCACGATGACGGCGAACAGCACGTCCAGCGAGGCACCGAGTTCGACGATTAGTGGCACGCCAGCGGTCAACAAGAACGCCGTCGCCGCGATTCCGTTGTCTAGCAACAGGAATCCGGCCGCCTGCGAGACCGCGTGCAGCCGCGTGGCCAGCACGAACAGTGCGATCAGCACCACCGCGAACGCGGCAGGCACCGCATTGATGGTCACACCCGGATGCAGATTGACCACCGGCCGGGTGATCGCGAAAGCGGCGACGGTCAACCCGCCGGTGATCAGCAGTGAGCTGGTCGTGTTCACCAGCGGCGTCGCCTCCCGTCGCGCGGCCGGTTCGGCGCCCACCGCACGAGATAGCAGCCACGGCAGTACCACCACGCGCAGCGCAATAACCGCGACGCCCACACCAACGAGCGCGTGATCATGATCGCGGATACCGCCCAGCAGCGGGATCGCTGCCAGCGCCGCACCCTGCCACGCCAGCAATCGCACGATCGCGCGCAAGTCGCGGCGCCAGACGATAAGTACCGCGGCAAGCACCAGCCCACCGGCGGCAAAGTCAACCAGGATCGAGAAGTCGGCGTCGGTCATCGTTGGGTCCTCATGCCGGAACCGTGAAGAAGTTGGCGGCCGTGACGGCGAGCAGGGACAGCAGAAACGAGCCGGCCAGCAGTTCAGGCACCCGAAACAATCGCAGTTTGGCGACGAACACCTCGAATGTCGCAAGCAGCACGGCGAGAACCGCGACCTTGATTGCCAGCGCCGCCAGGCCGGTCAACACGTCAACAGCGGTGGGCTCGACACCGGCAATTCCCCACGGAAAGAACAGATTTGCCAACAGCGCCAGCAGCACCGTGATCCGCATCCCGGCCGCCCACTCAACCAGTGCCAGCCGCGGGCCGGAATACTCGAGGACCATCGCCTCGTGCACCATGGTCAATTCCAGGTGGGTGGCCGGGTTATCCACGGGCAGCCGCCCGGTCTCGGCCACGATGACAATCACCAGCGACCCGAACGCGAGCACGCCAGCCAGGGACACGACGTGGGCGGGGTGGTCGATCGTACTTGCCACTAGCGCACCGAGATTGGCCGATCCGGCCGGGATGGACAATGCGAACACCGCAAGCAAGATCGTCGGCTCCACCAAGGCGGCGATAGTAATCTCGCGGCTTGCGCCCATGCCGCCGAACGAGGTGCCGGTATCGATACCGGCAATCGTCAGTGCGAGCGTGCCCAGGAACAGCAGCCCGACCACGGCAAACAGGTCGGCGCTGGTGTCCAGGGGTGATCCGGTGGCGACGAGCGGGGCGATCGCGGCGATCAGCAGCGTGGTTCCGGCGACGATCGTCGGCGCCGCGGCGAAGACGATCGTGGTTCCCGACGGCGTGATCTGTTGCTTGCCAAGTTGTTTGATCAGATCGCGCCACGGTTGCAGCAGCCCGCCGCCGGCTCGGCCTTCCCAGCGTGCCCGCACCTGACGCGTGATACCGATCACCAGCGGCGCGCCCACCATGACCGCGCCGATCTGCGCCGCGCCCGCGATGTAGGAGATCACGTTCACCCGGCGACCACCAGCACGATCAGCACCCCCAGCGCCCCGTAGGCCAAGTACAAGTGCACGCTGCCGGTGTGGGCGCGCCGCATGAGCCCGGCCGCGGCGGCCACGGCCGTGATCACCGGGGTATAGAGGCGCTGTTCGATCGCGTCGAAGATCGCGGTGCGGTAGGTGATCCTGTCGGCCAGATACCGCGACTCGGTCGTGGGGGTGACCTCGATGTCGGTGTCCGGGCGTAGCACGTCGTCGAAAACCCGCTGCAGCGGCTCGGCGAACGACGTCGCCGTGTACTGCATGCGCGGAGTGAGATCGTCTGCGCCGCAAGCCCACAACGGCATCGTGGCTGGTGCGGGACGTCGACGGAACCGCCACCGCGAGAGGCCGGCCGCCGCCAACGCAGCGGCGAGCACACCGGCGGCGATCACACCGGGTGCGATCGACCCGGAAGCCCCGGGCAGCCGCACCACGGCGCCAAGATCGGTGAACTCCACGGCTCGTGCCGCCGGCAGTGTCGCAACGGCTACCCGCACCGCGGGCGCGACGAGCACCGGTGCCACCGCCAGCACCAGGCAGGCGGCCGCCACGACCGTCATCCCGGCGTACATGCTGGCCGGTGCCTCCCGCGCCTGGTTGGCCTGCCCGGAGCGCGGACGGGCGAGGAACCCGATCCCGAACGCCTTGACCATCGCCGCCACACTCAGACCCGTGGCAAGCGCGACTACGCCGACCGCCAGCGGTGTCGTCAGCGCCACAACGGGGTCATGTCCGGGCGCGGCGTGGATCAACGACTGGACCAGCAGCCACTCGCTGACAAAGCCGGCTCCCAGCGGCAGCCCGCACGCGCCTAGCGCGGCCAGCCCGAAAAATACGGTGGTCGCGGGCATCCGGCGGGCCAGTCCGCCGAGCAGGTCAAGGTCACGCAGCCCGGTCGCGGCGAGCACCGACCCCGCCGCGAGGAACCCGAGGCTCTTGAACGCCGCATGCGCCATCAGGTGCAGGACAGCCGCTGCGACCGCGATCGACGCCGGTCCGAACGCACCTGTATCCGCGAAAAGCGTTGCCGCACCAAGCGCCAGCGTGATCAGGCCCATGTTTTCGGTCGTCGAATAGGCCAGTAGCCGTTTGAGGTCGGTGGCCACCGACGCCTGCAGGACCCCGTACAGCGCCGAGGCGCCACCGACGGCCAGCAGCGCAAGCCCCCACCAGCGTGGGCCTGGTCCGAGCAGCTGGAGATCGAAGCGGGCGATGCCGTAGATGCCCAGGTTGACCATCGCCGCGCTCATCAGCGCCGACACCGGACTCGGCGCCTCCGGATGCGCACGCGGCAGCCAGGCGTGCAGTGGCACCAACCCCGCCTTCGAACCGAACCCGACCAGCGTCAGCACAAACACGGCGGTGCGGACGCCGCCGGAAACTCCGCCGAGGTCGGCGAGCCGGTCCGCTCCCTCGGCCGCCGACAACACCACAAGTCCGACCAAGATCGCGATGAAGCCCAGCTGAGTCATCACGGCGTACCACAGCCCCGCCGAGCGGACCTGCGGGCGGGTGTATTCGGACAGCACCAGGATCAGCGACGCGATCGCCATCAATTCCCACGCCAGCAGAAACGTCGTCACCGAACCCGCGGCCGGTACCAACACCATCGCCGCGACGAACACCGGCAGGACCGCCAACGGGACCCGGCCCAGGTGTTCACGGCGCGCATATCCAATCACGTAACAGCCGGCCGGAATCGCTACCGCACCCGTGAGCGCCATGAAGAATCCGCCCAACCGGCCGAGCTCAATGTGGATGCCCGACAGCGGAAACAGCCAGCCGAGGTGCACCGCGCGCGCCGACCCGAACATGCCCAGCAGACCGGTCCCGACCCCGACAACCCCCACAGCTGAGGTGACGACCCCGCCGACAGCAGCAGGCGCCGGCTGCGTGATGGTCATTTCCCGGTCACCGATCGCAGGGCCGCGACGATTGCGGTGGGTGTCGGCGGACACCCCGCGATCTCGACGTCGACGGGGACAACCTCGCCGACCGCACCGGCCACGCCGTAGGCGTCCCTGAACACCCCTCGGTTAAGTGCGCAATCCCCACACGCGATCACCAGTCGCGGGCGCGGTGTGGCCTCGAGCGTATTGCGTAGCGGGCCGGCCATGTTGTGCGTCACCACGCCGGTCACCAGCAGCGCATCGGCGTGCCGGGGGGAGGCGACCAGCCGCGCGCCGAACCGCTCGGCGTCATACACCGGGCCGAATGCGCCCGAAATCTCCACCTCGCACCCATTGCACGAACCCGCGTCGACATGCCGGATCTGCAACGAACCCCGTACCCCTGCAAGCGGTTTCGGCGCCGGAGCCGGCGCCGTGCCGGCGGGCTCGACCACCCGGCCGACGCGCAAGATCTTGGCAAGCCAGCCCATGGCGCTACTTCGCCGTGCCGCTGGCGCGCAGGTCCTTCAGCACAGCGACCCGATCGCTAAGCACCCTGGCTAGCACCTTGCGTGCCACCGCTAGCAGCTCGGCGATATCAGGCGAGGCGATCGAATAGGTCACGATGTTGCCGTCGCGGCGTGCGGCGACAACACCCGCCCGGCGCAGCACGCCCAGCTGCTGGGAGAGGTTCGACGACTCCAGGCCGACGTCAGAGGCCAACAATTCACCGACCGAGCGGTCCCGCTCCACCAGAAGCTCCAGAATTCTGATCCGCGCCGGATGTCCAAGCGTTTTGAAGAACTCGGCCTTGAGCTTGTACAGCGGCTCCGACTCCACACCACACCCCAAAACTTCACTGTTTTGCTAGTTGATCAGTTGAAGAATTTATCAAATTCAGCGGTGCCCGTTGTAGGCCCTGCATCAACTCTTGACTGATTCCAGAAAACGGCGTAATAGTGGCGGAGTGGCCCCCATGGCGGACTACACGGAAAAGCTGCGGATGGCCGACCTGCGCGTGACCCGCCCCAGGCTTGCCGTATTGGAGGCGGTGCACGCCAACCCACATGCCGACACCGAGACAATTTTCTCGGCGGTCCGCAACGGCCTGGCTGATGTTTCCCGCCAGGCCGTATACGACGTACTCAATGCCCTGACCGCGGCGGGTCTGATCCGACGGATCCAGCCGTTGGGATCGGTTGCCCGCTACGAGTCTCGGGTCGGGGACAACCACCACCACGTCGTATGCCGATCCTGCGGAGTCATCGCCGACATCGACTGTGCCGTCGGTGCGGCGCCGTGTTTGACCCCGGCCGACGACAACAACGTTCTGGATGGCTTCGTTCTCGACGAGGCCGAAGTCATCTACTGGGGTATATGCCCCGACTGCTCGACCGTAGTGCCCGGATCACAGCCGTGATCACAGCCCATTCACACACCCGGAAGGAATGCCGTGTCATCCGATACATCCGAAAGCCGTCCGCCCCACCCGGACACCACGACGGCTAGCACAAGCGAGAGCGAAAGCCCCGCAATCCCCTCCCCCAAGCCGAAGGCGCATCCCCCCTTAACGAACCGAGACTGGTGGCCTGACCAAATCGACGTGTCGATGCTGCACCCCCACCCGCCGGCCGCCAACCCGCTCGGGGCGGACTTCGACTACGCCACAGAGTTTGCCAAGGTCGACGTCGAAGCGCTCAAGGCAGACGTGATCTCGGTGATGACCACCTCGCAGGACTGGTGGCCCGCCGACTACGGCCATTACGGTGGCCTGTTCATCCGGATGAGCTGGCACGCCGCCGGCACCTACCGCATTCACGACGGCCGCGGCGGCGGCGGCGAGGGTATGCAGCGGTTTGCGCCGCTCAACAGTTGGCCGGACAACGCGAGCCTGGACAAGGCGCGCCGGCTGCTATGGCCGGTCAAGAAGAAGTACGGTAACAAGATCTCCTGGGCGGACCTGATCATCTTCGCCGGAAACGTCGCTCTGGAGTCGATGGGGTTCAAGACCTTCGGCTTTGGCTTCGGCCGCGAAGACGTCTGGCAGCCCGAAGAGATCCTCTGGGGCGAAGAGGACGAGTGGTTGGGTACCGACAAGCGCTACTCCGGTGAGCGCGACCTCGCGCAGCCCTACGGCGCGACCACCATGGGCCTGATCTACGTCAATCCGGAAGGCCCGGAAGGCAAACCGGATCCGATCGCGGCAGCACACGACATCCGCGAGACGTTCGGCCGGATGGCGATGAACGACGAGGAGACCGCCGCACTCATTGTCGGTGGCCACAGCTTCGGCAAGACCCACGGCGCCGGCAACGCCGATCTGGTCGGCCCCGAACCCGAGGCCGCCCCGGTCGAACAACAGGGGCTCGGCTGGAAGAGCTCCTACGGTAGCGGCGCGGGCAAGGACGCCATCACCAGCGGCCTGGAAGTCGTCTGGACCTCCACCCCGACCAAGTGGGGCAATGGCTACCTGCAGAACCTGTATGGCTACGAGTGGGAGCTGACCAAGAGCCCCGCGGGTGCGTGGCAGTTCACGGCCAAGGACGGCGCCGGCGCGGGCACGATCCCCGATCCGTACGGTGGACCGGGTCGGGCCCCGACGATGCTGGTCACCGACATCTCGTTGCGCGAGGATCCGATCTACCGACGGATCACGCAGCGGTGGCTGGAACACCCCGAGGAGCTGGCCGAGGCGTTCGCCAAGGCGTGGTACAAGCTGCTGCACCGCGACATGGGACCGATCTCGCGTTACCTCGGTCCGTGGGTCGCCGAGCCGCAGCTGTGGCAGGACCCGGTGCCGGCGGTCGACCACGAGCTGATCGACGAGCACGACATCGCAGCCCTGAAGGGCAAGGTGCTCGAATCCGGCCTGTCCATTCCGCAACTGGTGAAGACCGCCTGGTCGGCCGCGGGTAGCTTCCGCAGAACTGACAAGCGGGGCGGCGCGAACGGTGGACGGCTGCGCCTCGAACCGCAGCGGAGCTGGGAGGTCAACGAGCCCTCCGAACTGGACAAGGTGCTGCCCGTTCTTGAGCGGATCCAGCAGGACTTCAACGGCTCGGCATCGGGTGCCACGAAGGTCTCGCTGGCCGACCTGATTGTGTTGGCCGGGTCGGCAGCGGTCGAAAAGGCAGCCAAGGACGCCGGTTACGAGATCTCGGTGCACTTCGCCCCTGGGCGCACCGATGCCTCGCAGGAGAGTACCGATGTGGAGTCGTTCGGGGTGCTCGAACCGCGGGCCGACGGGTTCCGCAACTATGTGCGGCCGGGCGAAAAGGCGCCCCTGGAGCAGTTGCTGCTGGAGCGGGCGTACTTGCTGGGTGTTACCGCTCCAGAGTTGACGGTTCTCGTCGGCGGTCTGCGTGCCCTCGGTGCCAATCACGGGGGCAGCAAGCACGGCGTGTTCACCGACCAGCCGGGCGTGTTGACCAACGACTTCTTCGTCAACCTGGTCGACATGGGCACGGAGTGGAAGGCGTCGGAGTCGGCGGAAAACGTCTACGAGGGATTCGACCGATCGTCGGGGCAGCTCAAGTGGACGGCCACCGCCAATGATCTGGTATTCGGGTCGAATTCGGTGCTGCGTGCGCTGGCCGAGGTATACGCCCAGGACGACAACAAGGGGAAGTTCGTCGAGGACTTCGCCGCGGCCTGGGTCAAGGTCATGAACAACGACCGATTCGATCTCAAGTAACCCTGACGGTCCTTTGCGGCAGCCCGCGAGCCAGCGGCTCGCGGGCTGCCGTTACACCCTGGCCCTGGCGGCTTACTTCGCGAGGGTGAACTGGTTGACGTCGATGTAGCCGACGCGGAACAGCTTGGCGCAACCGGTCAGGTACTTCATATAGCGCTTGTAGACCTCTTCGGACTGAATCGCGATGGCCTCGTCCTTGCGGGCCTGCAGGGCCTCGGCCCACAGGTCCAGGGTCCGGGCATAATCCGCCTGCAGCGAGTGTCGGCGGGTCAGGGTGAATCCGGCCTTCGCCGAATCCTCCTCCACCATCTCTATCGTTGGCGGATGGCCGCCCGGGAAGATCTCGGTCGCGATGAACTTCAAGAAGCGGGCCAGCCACAACGTCAGCGGCAAGCCTTGGTCGATCATCTGCTGTCTCGTCAAGCCGGTGATCGTGTGCAGCAGCATCACCCCGTCAACGGGCAGGATCTTGTGGGCGAGCGCGAAGAAGTCGGCATGACGGTCGTGGCCGAAGTGCTCGAACGCGCCGATTGACACGATGCGGTCGACGGGCTCGTCGAACTGTTCCCAGCCTTTGAGCTCCACCCGTCTGGTCCGTGGGGTGTCCATCTCGTCGAACGTCTGTTGCACGTGGGCGGCCTGGTTTTTGGACAGCGTCAGGCCGATGACGTTGACGTCATACTTGTCGATCGCCCGGCGCATGGTGGCCCCCCAGCCGCAGCCCACGTCGAGCAGCGTCATACCCGGCTGCAGGCCCAGCTTGCCCAGCGCCAGGTCGATCTTGGCGATTTGGGCCTCTTCCAGGGTCATGTCGTCGCGCTCGAAGTACGCGCAACTGTAGGTCTGGGTCGGGTCCAGAAACAGCCGGAAGAAGTCGTCGGACAGGTCGTAGTGCGCCTGCACATCGTCGAAGTGCGGCGTTAACTCAGCCATGACCTCATGCCTTTCCCGAACTCCAACGGACCCGCGGTGCTGCACGAAGACATACCCCGAAAAGCCATCCAGTGTTTGGCGAACGTAACGACTGTACCCGCGGACCCACTTCAACTGCACTGGACATCGTTGTGCGCCGAGCGTGCAACCACTGCGGCGTGGCACGGCGTGTCCTCGCTGCCAGTACACGTTCGGGTCAGCGCGGAGCACGTCAAAAGAGGTTTGGCACCAATCTATGGCACGCTGAAGGCCTTAAGCCTGCGAGAGGAACTGCGATTAGCAAGCTTGGTTTCTGGAGCGTCGTCATGCTCGGGATCAACGCAATCATCGGCGCAGGTATCTTTTTGACTCCAGGTGCGGTGATCAAACTCGCCGGACCATTCGCACCGGTTGCCTACATTTTGGCTGGCCTCTTCGCGGGCATCATGGCGATGGTCTTTGCAACGGCGGCACGGTATGTCAAGACGAACGGTGCCTCCTACGCTTACACGACGGCCGCATTCGGGCGGCGGATAGGCATCTATGTTGGTATCACCCACGCGATTACCGCCTCGATCGCATGGGGAGTGCTGGCATCTTTGTTCGTCTCAACGTTGTTGAGGGTGGCCTTCCCCAGCAAGGCCTGGGCCGACGACGAGCGAGTGCTCAGCGTCAAGACGCTAGCGTTCCTCGGCTTCATCGCCGTGCTGTTGGTCATCAACTTGTTCGGCAATCGGGTAATCAAGTGGGCGAACGGAACATCAACGCTGGGCAAGGTATTCGCGCTTTCGGTGTTCATTGCTGGCGGACTGTGGATCATCGTCACGCAGCACTTGAACAACTACGGGACGTCACGGTTGGCGTACCACCCGGCGTCGTACTCGGTGCTCGGAATCGCCGAGATCGGTAAGAGCACTGCTTCGAGCTTGGCGCTTGCAACGATCGCCGCGTTGTATGCCTTCACCGGCTTCGAATCGATCGCGAACGCCGCCGAGGAAATGGAAGAGCCGGATCGGAATCTCCCTAGGGCGATACCCATAGCGATCTTCTCGGTGGGTGCGATCTATGTTCTCGCGTTGGTGGTAGCGATGCTGCTGGGATCGGAGAAGATCGTCGCCTCCCCCGACACGGTCAAACTGGCGGCGGCCATCGGAAACGATACTTTCCGAACGGTCATCGTTGTTGGAGCCTTGGTTTCGATGTTCGGCATCAACGTTGCTGCCTCGTTCGGTGCTCCACGACTTTGGACCGCGCTGGCAGACGGGAGCGTTCTACCGACCGGCCTGGCTCGCAATAATCGGTTCGGTGTTCCGATGGTCGCGTTCGCGATCACGGCGTCATTGGCGCTCGCATTTCCGCTGGCGCTTCGATTCGACAGCCTGAACCTCACCGGCCTGGCCGTGATCGCCCGATTCGTCCAGTTCATCATCGTGCCAATCGCTCTCATCGCATTGGCGCGCTCCCAGCGGGAGGAGCACGCGGCGGTGCGGCGAAACACCTTCACCGACAAAGTGTTACCGGTCGTTGCGTTCGTGATCTCGATCGGGCTGGCGGTGTCCTTCGACTATCGGTCCATCGTTTTGTCGCGAAGCCAGCCCAACTACTTCTCGATAACCTTGATCGTGATCACGTTCATCGTGGTGCCGGTGCTCGCCTACCTGCACTACTACCGAGCCATCAGCCGCGCCGGCGACGCGGCGAGCACGCGTTAGATCTCCGGGTCTTCCTCAGAATGGCCGCACGCACCGAGCGTCACCTCCACGTGCGGCCAAAGCCACCCTGCTGCCCAACCATCCATAACTGAGCCGAGCATGACAGCTGACCCCCCTTACCCTCGGTTGCCCTGAATGCCTGCGGTCGAAGCCAATTCGGTAGCGACACTGCCACACTTGCATCGGCTCTATCGCCAAAGCCAGCGCGCTGCACAAATCGTTACCCTTTGTCGCCTTTCCTTGACCGTGTCGTTGCATCCGACACAGTCTGGCCAGACCTGTTGCGGTGAACCGAGATCCGATGTGCAAGTTCGGCGAATGCATCGCCTACCGCCGCTGGCTGTTCAATCCAGGGAAAGTGGCCCGCATCGGCGATGACACGCTTGATTACGTTCGCGGTGGAAAAGCGCTCGGATTCCCACAGTGACTGCGTAACGATCCGGTCAGCAGAACCGCTGACGATGAGGGTCGGCAGTGTCGTTGGCCACCAGGCCAACTGGTAGCTGTGATCGAAGCTCGCGTCGGACCATCGGGCAGCATTGCTGTTGTATGGCAGGCGTGCCAGGAGCTCTGCGCCCCTCGCAACGCCGCTTCCGGTGAAGCTCCACGGCGCAGACCGGACGGCAACGGCGCACAGGTTTTCGTCCGTAGGATCCGATTCGTAGTGAGACGTGGCCTCCTCGATACCCGGTGACAGATTGCGGTGCGCCATCTCCTCGAACATCGGCATCCACGACGCGTCTGGAGCGCTGCTGATCAGCGCCAGCCCTTCCAGACACCCGGCTAAGGCCGGAGTGGACAGCAGGTATTCACCCCCTGTGGAATGCCCGACATAAACAGGGTGGGCAACAGCGTGAGCGGCTTCCAGCAGAACCTGCGGCCACAAACTGTAGGGATCTTCGGGTGCCCCGGGAGCGTCGACGTTGGACCCATCACCCGGAAGATCGACCGTCCATAGGTTGCCAGGCACGTCGACGGCGTGGACGAGTTCATGCAGGCTCTCGGAGCCGATTCCCGGGCCGCCCGGAAGGAACAGCCAGTTCAGGTCTCCGGGGCGGTTGACTAGTCTGCGCAGTCGCACTCCCGACCGCGTCCAACGAACGTATCGCGTCATCACTCATATCAACGATCGACATCCCACTGCCCGAAATCCGCCGCAAGCACCTCGTCCACATCGACGTGAATACCGCCGAGGAGGGGGCCTGGGTTCGCCTCGCTGTTGACGATCTCCTGATAGAGCACCGCCGCGGGCTCTCGCTCCCCATGCGACCACGACTTCGTCTGCCACGCCCACCGATGCCCCGCGGTAGTTGAGTGCCCGATTACGCCGTCGTTGATGGCCCACGCACACGCCCGGGAATGCCCGTAGATGCCGGTACGGGCCTCGCCCAGTACCGAGTTGATACCTCGAAACCATTCGACCGCAAGGCTATTCCAGGTGTTGAGGTCGATATCTTCATCGACGCTGAAAAAGATCGGGGCCGAACTGCCGCCCCCGGCCGCGGCGTGCAGGCGCAGAGCTGTCTGAGCGTCGGCCACGCCGCCGTCGTACCCGCGGGTGAAATCCGACGGCGTCGGCCAACCCGGCTTGCCGTACTGGAAGTTACTGACGATGTGAAGACCCGCTGCGCGCAGTGCGTCCGCGTACTGGCGGGTGATGGGCTTGGCCTCGAAGTTGGCGCCCGGCCGCGACTCGGATACGTAGTTGACCACCCCGTCATAGCCGGCGGCTTTGATCTCCTGCGGCGCGATCCGCTGTTCGGCAAAGTCGATCAGCCTGATGTTTGCCGCAGATGCCCTGCGCCCGCCGAGTGCGTCGCCCAGGATTCCTCCGGAGAGCAGCACAGGTGTTAAGGCGTACTTGAGGACGTCCCGCCGTGACACAGATCCGAGTTTGCCGCGTCTACCTAAGGCAGCCGATTCGGGCACCGCGCGATGGTACCAAGCGAAACGTCTTACGCCCACCACTCGCTGCGGGCTATCAGGACATCACGAAGGAGGTCCGCGCGATCGGAGATGATGCCGTCGACATCCATGTCGAGCAGTGCATGCATGACACCGGGATCGTCGACCGTCCAGGCGTGAACCTGACGTCCCGAAGCATGAACGGCGCGCACCAGCGCCGGCGTAATGATCGGCACACCGCCCAATCGCGGTGGCAGCTGTAGGCAGTCGCTGTCACGCACCGTTCGCCAGGCATATGCCCAGCTGCCGGGGGTTCTCGCCGCCAGGCACGCGACGAACGCACCCGTCCCCGCCGAACTGGCCACTCGCTTGGACAACAGGCGTAACGCGCGTCGTCGGCGACGATCGGAAAATGAGGTGACCAGCACGCGGTTGTGCGCGTTCAACCGCTCGATGACGTCGACAGTCGGCTCGATCGCCGTGGCGGCTTTGATATCGATGTTTATCCGCATGCCCGGTAGCGCGACAAGGAGTTCCTCGAGGCTTGGGACCGACTCCCCCGCGCCCAAGTCCGCGCTGCGAACATCTCGCCACAACAACTGGTCGATCGCGCCCGACACACCCGCCTCGGGCCGCAATATCCGGTCGTGCTGGATTACGGCCACGCCGTCACGAGTCGCGCGAACGTCTGTCTCAATGTAGCGAAGACCAAGCTTCGCGGCTTCGTGGAACGCCCCCATGCTGTTCATGGGCAACTTGAATGCGGTAAATCCCCTGTGCGCCATAGCGATGCGACCAGTGCCGCTGAGAAACTCCACCGTGCCCACGCCGCCGCTCATGAGCCAAGTATCTCAACTCAGTCGCGCCGACGTAGTCGCAATGGACACACCCGGCGAGCAGACGCAAAGGTCCCCAAATACCGCAGGATTTGGGGACTTTTGCGTCTGCTCGCCGTCCTAACCCTCCAGGTCGCCCTCGGTTTCCAGCAGCGCCCGGCGCAACCCATCGAGGGTGTCGGCGCGCGGCTCGGCCCACATGCCGCGGCCGGCCGCCTCCAGCAGCCGTTCGGCCATACCGTGCAACGCCCACGGGTTGGACTCCGTCATGAATTTCCGGTTCTCGGGATCCAGCACGTAGCGCTCGGTGAGTTGTTCGTACATCCAGTCGGCCATTACTCCGGCGGTGGCGTCATAGCCGAACAGGTAGTCGACGGTGGCCGCCATCTCGAAGGCGCCCTTGTAGCCGTGCCGGCGCATCGCGGCCATCCAACGGGGATTGACCACGCGAGCCCGGAAGACCCGCGTGGTTTCTTCCGACAGCGTGCGGGTGCGGATGGCGTCGGGTCGGGTGTTGTCGCCGATATACGCCGCGGGTGCTTGGCCGGTCAATGCGCGCACCGTGGCCACCATGCCGCCGTGGTATTGGAAGTAGTCGTCGGAGTCGGCGATGTCGTGTTCTCGGGTGTCGGTGTTCTTGGCGGCCACGGCAATCCGACGGTACTGGCGGTTCATGTCGTCCACCGCCTCGCTGCCGTCCAGGTCACGGCCGTAGGCGAATCCACCCCACGCGGTGTACACCTGCGCGAGGTCGGCGTCGTCACGCCAGTTGCGGCTGTCGATCAGCTGCAGCAAGCCAGCGCCGTAAGTGCCCGGTTTGGATCCGAAAATTCTTGTGGTGGCCCGCCGTTGGTCACCGTGCTGAGCCAGATCGGCTTGAGCGTGCGCACGCACATAGTTGTCGTCGGCGGGCTCGTCGAGATCGGCGACCAACCGCACCGCATCGTCCAGCATCGTCACCACATGCGGGAACGCGTCCCGGAAGAAACCGGATATCCGCACCGTCACGTCGATGCGCGGCCGGCCCAGCTCGGCAAGCGAGATCGGCGCCAAGTCGACGACGCGCCGCGACGCATCGTCCCAGACCGGCCGAACGCCCAGCAGCGCAAGCACTTCGGCGATATCATCGCCGGCGGTGCGCATGGCCGAGGTACCCCACATCGAAAGACCAACCGACTGCGGCCACCGTCCATGGTCGTCGCGGTAGCGGCACAGCAGTGAATCCGCCAGTGCCACACCGGCTTCCCACGCCAACCGGGACGGCACCGCCTTTGGGTCTACGGAGTAGAAGTTGCGGCCGGTGGGCAGCACGTTGATCAGGCCACGCAGCGGTGAACCCGACGGCCCCGCCGCAATGAACCGGCCGTCGAGCGCCCGTAGCACCTGGTCGATTTCGGCCGCGGTGCCGGCCAGTCGCGGCACCACCTCGGTCGCCGCAAAACGCAGCACCGCGGCGACGTCGGCGTCATCGGTGATCCGTGCTACGGCAGCCGGGTCCCAGCCGGTGGCCTGCAGCGAGGCGACGAGCTCCCGGGCGGCAGCCTCGACCCCATCGACCGTCGTGCGTTCGTCGGTACCGTCCTCGGCCAGGCCCAGTGCCTGCCGCAACCCGGGCAGGGCGTGTTGGCCGGCGAACAGCTGGCGGGCCCGCAGGATCGCCAGCACCAAATCGAGTTCGGTCTCCCCCGTTGGCCGTTGCCCGAGAATGTGCAACCCGTCGCGGATCTGGACGTCCTTGATCTCACACAGCCAGCCATCGACATGCAGCAGCATGTCATCGAACGAGTCTTCTTCGGGCCGCTCGGTCAACCCCAGATCGTTGTCCATCTTGGCGGCGCGGATCAGCGTCCAAATCTGCTGGCGGATCGCGGGTAGCTTGGCAGGGTCCAGGGCGGCGACATTGGCATGCTCGTCGAGCAGCTGTTCCAAACGCGCGATGTCGCCATAGGTTTCGGCGCGGGCCATGGGCGGGATCAGGTGGTCGACAAGGACGGCGTGGGCCCGCCTCTTGGCCTGGGTGCCCTCACCGGGGTCGTTGACGAGGAACGGGTAGATCAATGGCAGGTTGCCCAGCGCGGCGTCGGACCCACAGGACGCCGACATGCCCAGCGTCTTGCCGGGCAGCCACTCCAGGTTGCCGTGCTTGCCCAGATGCACGACCGCGTGCGCCCCGAAACCGGCATCGAGCCAGTGGTAGGCGGCCAGATAGTGGTGGCTAGGCGGCAAATCCGGGTCGTGGTAGATCGCTACCGGATTTTCGCCGAATCCCCGCGGCGGCTGCACCATCAGCACGACGTTGCCGGCTTGCAGTGCGGCGATAACGATTTCGCCGTCAGGATCGTTGCTGCGGTCGACGAATAGATCCCCCGGCGGCGGGCCCCAATGCGCGTCCACGGCCGCAGTCAATTTGGCCGGCAGAGTTGCGAACCAGCCCCGATAGTCCTTGGCGGACACCCTAATTGGGTTACCCGTGAGCTGTCCCTCGGTAAACCAGTCGGGGTCTTGCCCGCCGCGTTCGATCAGGGCGTGGATTAGGGCGTCACCGTCGGCGGCGTCCACACCGGGCACGTCGCCCACCTGATAGCCCGACTCGCGCATTGCCCGCAGCAGCGCGACCGCGCTCGCCGGGGTGTCCAGTCCAACCGCGTTGCCGATGCGGGCGTGCTTGGTCGGATATGCCGAAAACACCAGGGCCACACGCTTATCAACGGATGCGATGTGTCGCAGTTGCGCGTGCCGGACCGCCAGGCCTGCCACCCGGGCGCAGCGTTCCGGATCGGCCACATAGGAGATCAGCCCGTCGTCGTCAATCTCCTTGAACGAGAACGGAACAGTGATGATGCGGCCATCGAACTCGGGCACGGCTACCTGGCTGGCGACATCGAGCGGGCTGAGTCCGTCGTCGTTGTCGCACCATTGGTCTCGAGGGCTGGTCAAACACAAGCCCTGCAGGATCGGGATATCCAGCGCCGCCAGGTGTTCCACGTTCCAGCTGTCGTCGTCACCACCTGCGGATGCGGCGGCGGGCTTGACTCCCCCGGCGGCCAGCACGGTGACCACCATGGCGTCGGCCTCGCCGAGTCTTTCCAACAGCTCCGGCTCTGCGGTACGCAGCGACGCACAGTAAACCGGCAGCGCACGCGCGCCGGCGTCTTCGATCGCCTGACATAGCGCCTCCACATAACCCGTGTTGCCCGCCAACTGCTGTGCGCGGTAGTAGAGGACAGCGATCGTCGGGCCTTCGGCGTTGCCCGTCTGTGACCGTGCCAGCTCACCCCAGGTCGGGGTCGGCACCGGCGCAGTGAATCCAAACCCGGTCATTAACACGGTGTCCGACAGGAAGGCGTGCAGTTCGCGCAGGTTGTCCACGCCGCCGTGGGCCAGGTAGATGTGGGCCTGCACCGCGACTCCCGCCGCGACCGTGGAGAGATCGGTCAACTCGGCGTCTGCCGCTTGCTCACCGCTGACCAGCACCGTCGGCACGCCGCTGGCCAGAACGATGTCGATGCCGCTTTGCCAGGCACGGTAGCCGCCGAGAATGCGCACCACCACGATCGACGAGTCGGCCAACAGGTCGGTGAGTTCCAGGTCCGACAGTCGCGACGGGTTGGCCCACCGATAGCTCTTCCCGCTGGCGCGCGCGCTGATCAGGTCGGTGTCGGAGGTCGACAACAGGAGGATGCTCGGCTCGGCCACCCACCATTCGTACCGCACCGGCCGAACGCGTCAGCGGCCGGCGATAGAGGTGATTGACGCGGGCTGGGGTGGGAACCATCGGCGTCGCACAGCCCGGGACCGCCGTGATTGGCTACCACTGCTCGTGACCGGGCTACCATCGCCGGCGTGGCGCGAACGTTTGAGGATTTGGTGGCCGAAGCGGAATCGGCACCCGCCGACGGCTGGGACTTTTCCTGGTTGGACGGCCGTGCGACCGAACAACGCCCGTCCTGGGGCTACCAACGACAGCTCAGCGGCCGGCTGGCGAACGCGACGGCTGCCCTCGACCTTGAAACCGGCGGCGGCGAGGTGCTGGCAGGTGCGGGCAATTTCCCGCCCACCATGGTCGCCACCGAATCGTGGCCACCGAACCTGGCTTTGGCCGCCAAGCTACTGCATCCGCTGGGCGTGGTCGTCGTCGCCACCGGCGACGACCCGGTGCTGCCATTCGCCGATGCTGCGTTCGACCTGGTGACCTGCCGCCACCCCAGCACCCGGTGGTGGTCCGAAATCTCGCGCGTTCTGCGGCCAGGCGGCACCTACTTCGCGCAACACGTCGGGCCCGCCACATTGACGGCGCTGCGCGAGCACTTTCTCGGGCCGCGACCGCGCAACCCGACCGAGCGTTACCCAGACGTCGAGCTCAGACGCATCGCAGCCGCCGGCCTTCAGATCGTCAACCTGCAGATGGAGCGCCTGCGGGTGGAGTTCTTCGACGTCGGCGCCGTCATTTATTTTCTGCGCAAGGTGATCTGGTTCATCCCTGATTTCGCCGTCGAGCACTACCTCGATCACCTGCGGGCACTGCACGAGCGCATCCAGACCGAGGGCTCCTTCGTCACGTACTCCACCCGCGCCCTCATCGAGGCCCGCAAGCCCTCGTGATGTCGGCCCGTGGGTTGCTCACGTGATCTCCCGTACCGTGAGCAGGTGGCCAGAGCACGCGACACGGACGCCTGCCCCGGCACACTGCAGGTGCACCAGGCCGCCGACGGCACGTTGGCGCGGGTGCGGCTGCCCGGCGGAATCATCACCGCCGCCCAGTTGGCGACGCTGGCCAACGTGTCGAGCGAAGTGGGCTCGGGAACGCTCGAGCTGACCGCGCGCGGCAACGTGCAGCTGCGCGGGATCTCCGATGTCGAGGCCGCGGCGGGCTCCTTGGCGGCGGCCGGGCTGCTGCCGTCGGCGACGCACGAGCGGGTCCGCAACATCGTGGCGTCGCCGCTGTCCGGCCGGGTCGGCGGAAAGGCCGATATTCGGCCGTGGGTGGGCGAGCTGGACGCCGCGATCCGCGCCGAGCCGCGCCTGGCGGACCTGGGCGGCCGGTTCTGGTTCAGCCTCGACGATGGCCGCGGCGACGTGTCCGGCTTGGGCGCCGACGTTGGCGTGCACGTTTTCGACGACGGGTGTGCGCTGGTGCTGGGCGGGCGCGAGACCGGAATGCGGGTCGGCAATGTCAGCGAGACGCTGCTGGGCATTGCGCTGCGGTTTATCGAGATTCGCGGAAATGCTTGGCGAGTACACGAATTAGCCGACATCACAGACCTGCTGCCGAGCGTCGAGCTGGGTGCCGCGTTCCCGCCCGTCACCAAGGGGCCGGTTGGCTGGATACCGCAGGATGACGGCCGGGTCACGCTGGGCGCCGCGGTGCCCCTGGGGGTGCTGTCGGCGCGGGTCGCGGAGTATCTGGCCGCCATCGAGGCGCCGCTGGTGGTCACGCCGTGGCGGTCGGTGCTGGTGTGCGATCTCAGCGAAGAGGTGGCGGACGTCGCGCTTCGCGTGCTGGCGCCGTTGGGGTTGGTTTTCGACGACAGCTCCCCCTGGCTGACCGTCAGCGCCTGCACCGGCAGCCCCGGCTGCGCACACTCGGCCGCCGACGTGCGCGCCGACGCGGCACAGTCGCTGGATCCCGATTCCGGCGTGCATCGGCACTTCGTCGGCTGCGAACGCGGGTGCGGCAGCCCACTTGCCGGTGAGGTGCTGGTCGCCACTGCGGAGGGATACCAGCCGCTCAGGCCCTAAGGTGAGCGAGTGCTCGATTACATTCGCGACGCGGCGGAGATCTACCGACTGTCGTTCGCGGCGATCCGCGCCGAAGCCGACCTGACGCGATTTCCCGCCAACGTCGCGCGCGTGGTGGTCCGGCTGATCCACACCTGCGGACAGGTCGATATCACCGAGCACGTCGCGTACACCGACGACGTCGTCGCGCGCGCCAGCACCGCACTAGCGGGCGGCGCCCCGGTGCTGTGCGATTCGTCGATGGTGGCCGCGGGGATCACCACCGCACGACTGCCCGCCGGCAACGAAGTGGTGACACTGGTCGCCGATCCGCGCGCCGCCGAATTCGCCGCGCGCCGGCAGACCACCCGCTCGGCGGCCGGTGTGGAACTCTGGGCCGACCGGCTGGCCGGCGCCGTCGTGGCCATCGGCAACGCACCCACCGCACTGTTCCGGCTGCTCGAGCTGATCGACGAAGGGGCCCCGGCGCCGGCGGCGGTGCTGGGCGGTCCCGTCGGCTTCGTCGGCTCGGCGCAGTCCAAGCAGGAGCTCATCGAGCGCCCACGCGGCATGTCGTATTTGGTGGTGCGGGGCCGCCGTGGCGGCAGCGCCATGGCAGCCGCGGCCGTCAACGCGATCGCGACCGACGCCGAATGACTTCGAGAGGCACGCTCTGGGGAGTCGGGCTGGGGCCCGGCGATCCGGAATTGGTGACTGTCAAGGCCGCCCGGGTGATCGGCGCGGCCGACGTGGTGGCCTACCACAGCGCCCGCCATGGTCGCAGCATCGCCCGCGGCATCGCCGAACCGTATCTGCGGGCCGGCCAGATTGAGGAGCACCTCGTCTATCCGGTGACCACGGAGACCACCGATCATCTCGGCGGCTACGCCGGCGCGCTCGAAGACTTCTACGCCGATGCCACCCGGCGGATCGCCGCGCACCTCGACGCCGGGCGCAACGTGGCGCTGCTCGCCGAGGGCGACCCGCTGTTCTACAGCTCCTACATGCATCTGCACACCCGGCTCACCCATCGGTTCAACGCCGTCATCGTGCCGGGCGTGACGTCGGTGAGTGCGGCCTCGGCGGCGGTCGCGACGCCGCTGGTGGCCGGCGACGAGGTGCTGTCGGTGCTACCGGGCACGCTGCCGGTGGCCGAGCTGACCCGGCGCCTCGCCGACGCCGACGCGGCCGTGGTTCTCAAGCTGGGTCGTTCGTATCACAATGTCCGGGAAGCACTTTCGGTGTCCGGCCAGCTTGACGAGGCGTTCTACGTGGAGCGGGCAAGCACGCCCGAACAACGCGTGCTGCCGGCCGCCGAGGTCGACGAGACCCGCGTTCCGTATTTCTCGCTGGCGATGCTTCCTGGTGGCCGTCGACGAGGGTCGATGGCAGGCAGCGTCGCGGTGGTGGGGCTGGGGCCCGGCGACATCGATTGGCTGACGCCGCAGAGCCGACGCGAGTTGGCCAGTGCGACCGATCTGATCGGCTATCACGGCTACCTGGGCCGGGTGCCGGTCCGTGACGGCCAGCGGCGCCATCCCAGCGACAACACCGACGAGCCCGCCCGCGCGCGATTGGCCTGCGCGCTGGCCGAGCAGGGGCACGCGGTGGCGGTGGTGTCGTCCGGCGATCCGGGGGTGTTCGCGATGGCCACCGCCGTGCTGGAGGAAGCCAAGCAATGGCCGGGCGTGCAGATCCGGGTGATTCCGGCGATGACGGCCGCGCAGGCCGTGGCCAGCCGGGTCGGCGCCCCGCTGGGTCACGACTATGCCGTGATCTCGCTGTCCGACCGACTCAAACCCTGGAAGACAATCGCCGCACGGCTGAACGCCGCCGCCGCAGCCGACATGGTGCTGGCCATCTACAACCCGGCGTCGAAAACGCGGACCTGGCAGGTGGGCGCGATGCGTGACCTGTTGTTGGCCCATCGCGAGCCCGGCACGCCGGTGGTGATCGGGCGAAACGTATCGCGGCCCGACGAAGACGTGCGTGTGGTGCGATTGGCCGATCTGAACCCGGCCGATGTCGACATGCGCTGCCTACTGATCGTCGGATCTTCCCAAACACAGTGGCACTCAACAGATTCCGGAGATCGGGTGTTCACTCCCCGACGTTACCCCGGCTAGCCGCCCAGCGCGGACGCTACCAGCGCAGCCGCTTCGGCGATCAACCCGTCGCTGGGTTCGGCGTCATACCCCTTGGCGGCACGATCGGAGTAGATCGCTACCACGTTGGCCACGCCGGTCGGCGACCATACCACTGCGACGTCGTTGGCCCGCCCGTAGTCTCCGGTCCCGGTCTTGTCGATGACTTTCCAATCGGCGGGAAATCCCGCCCGAATGCGCTTGGCTCCGGTGGTGTTGCGCGCCATCCAATCGATCAGCATTGCCTTCTTGTCGGCGGGCAACGCGTTGCCCAGCACAAGCTGTTGGAAGACAAGGGCGATCGCGTGCGGGGTCGTCGTGTCGCGTTGGTCGTCCGGGGCGTCGCGGTTCAACTCCGGCTCCACTTGATCCAGCCGGCTCACGGTGTCGCCCAACTCGCGCAGATACCCGGTGAATGTCGCGGTCCCACCGATGTCGGCCAGCAGCAGATTGGCGGCGGTGCCGTCGCTGTAGCGGATCGCCGCGTCACACAGCTGCCCGATCGTCATTCCGGTCGCCACGTGTTGTTGCGTCACCGGGGAGGTCGACCGGATGTCGTCGCTGGTGTAGGTGATCACTTTGTCCAGATGCGGGAGTGGAAATTGGTGCAGCACCGCAGCGACAAGGGGCGCCTTGAAGGTTGAGCAGAACGCAAACCGCTCGTCGGCGCGGTATGCGATCTGGGCGGCTGGCACGTACACGCCAAGGCGGGCCTCGTAGTTGCGCTCGAGCTCGCTGAAGCGAGCCGCGATATCCGGTCGTGCCAGCGCGGTCGTCACTGCGGGAGGATCACCGCTGGCGCGGCGCGCACATCCTGCCAGCGGAATCAAAAGGGCGGCGGCCATGAGCTCACGCCGGCCGAAGCCGGTGTCCGGGCTGTCGGGCATGCCGCAGTATCACACGTTCGCTGGAGCGCCGGATCGCCGGTGCTACGACAGACGGTCGTAGGCACGGGACCGTTAGCCGAGCGCGGCGACCCAATCGGCGGCCTGTTGCACGGTGCCCACCGTGTCGATGCCGGGCGGCAGCGGCGGGCGGGCCACCATTACCACCGGAATGTGGCATGCGGCAGCGGCGTCCAGCTTGGCCCGGGTCATGTCGCCGCCGCTGTTCTTGGTGACCAATGCCTCGATGCGGTGCTCTCGTAAGAGCTGCAGCTCGTCGGCGTAGCGATACGGCCCACGGGACAGCACCAGCTGGTGATGACGCGGCAGCGAGGCGCCGTCCGGCGCGGTGACCGCGCGGATCAAGAACCACGCGTCGCTGTCGGCAAAAGCGTTGACGCCCGATCGGCCGGTGGTCAGGAATATCCGCGAATAGCCTTGTTGAGCAACAGTTTCAGCCGCTTCGGTATCGGATGTCACGACGACGGCGTTGTCGGTCTCCCACGGCGGACGGGCCAGCACCAGGTAGGGCAGTTGTAGTTCGCCGCAGACCTGTGCGGCGTGTGCGGTGATGGTTGCCGCGAACGGGTGGGTGGCGTCGACGACAGCGCCGATGTTTTCTTTTGTGAGCCACTGCCGCAGCCCAGTGGCGCCACCGAACCCGCCTATTCGCACCGGGCCGACGGGCAACGCCGGGTCGGGCACCCGGCCCGCCAGGGAGCTGATGATGTCGACGCGCGGGTGCAAGGTCTTGGCCAGCGCGCGCCCCTCGGCGGTGCCGCCGAGCAGCAGCAGCCTTGTCAATCGGCCTCCCTGCGTGCCGCCGAGTAGAGGTAGCTGTCCGTGAAACCCTCGGCGGCCAACACATCGCCGACAACGATGACGGCGGTCTTGGTGATGTTGGCGTCGTGCATCTGTGTGGCGATATCGGCTAAGCTGCCGCGTAGCACGGTTTCCTGTGGCCAGCTAGCGAAAGCCGCTACCGCCGTTGGTGTTTCGGGTTTGTAGCCCGCAGCGAGTAGCTGCGGAACGATGGTGTCGATCTGGGCTGCGGCCAGGTGCAACACCAGGGTGCCGCCGGATCGAGCGAGGTTGGCAAGGTCTTCACCGGGCGGCATGGGTGTCGACAGGGTGGCTATTCGCGTCAGCGTGACGGTCTGCGCGACACCGGGAACGGTGAGCTCACGCTTGAGCGCCGCAGCGGCTGCGGCGAAAGCCGGTACGCCCGGGACGATTTCGTAGTCGATACCGAGGGCGTTGAGTCGTCGGCACTGCTCGGCCACTGCGCTGTACAGCGACGGGTCACCGGAATGCAACCGGGCCACGTCGAGGTTGGCGGCGTCGGCGTCGGCGAACTCGGTGACGATCTGGTCGAGCGTCAACGGGCCGGTGTCGATGATCTTGGCGTCGGATGGACAGTGTGCCAACAGATCTTTCGGCATGATCGAACCCGCATACAGGCACACGGGGCAGGTTTCGAGGAGCCGTTGGCCACGGACCGTGATCAGGTCGGCGGCGCCCGGGCCCGCTCCGATGAAATAGACCGTCACGGCTTGGTCACCGTCCACTGGGTGACCGGCCGCTGCGGGCGCCAACCGGTGAAGCCGCCGAGCGGTTCGCCTTGGTAGTGCTGGAAGCGCTCGAGCGCACCTTTGTATCGCGAGTAGGCTTGCGCAAGAACGGCTTCCGACTCGACGGTGACCGCGTTGGCAACAAGGTGTCCGCCTGCGGGCAAGTTATCGAGGCACACGTCCAGCAGACCGGGCTGGGTAAGGCCGCCGCCGACGAAAATGGCGTCCGGTCTTGCGGCGTCCTCGAATTGTTCAGGCGCTTCGCAACGCACATCGATGCTCACGCCGGAGGCGGCGGCATTGAATCCGATGTTGCGGCGGCGGTGCTCGTTGCGTTCGAATGCCACCGCGCTACAGCCCGGCCAGCTCCGACACCACTCGACGGCGATGCTGCCCGAGCCCGCGCCAACATCCCAGAGTCGCTGTCCCGGCCGCGGCGCCAGCGCCGCGAGGGTCACCGCCCGGATCCCGTGTTTGGTGATCTGCCCGTCGTTGACGAATGCGTCGTCCGGCAGGGACCTCAGGCGCTCGTCTGGCAGATAGCGGACAGCGATGACGTTCAGATCGTCGACGTTTGTGGGGGTACTGTCGGCCCAATCCCGCGCGGTGCCGTCGCGTCTGCGTTCGCTGGGACCGCCGAGCTGTTCGAGCACGCTGAGCTGAGAATCACCGCGTCCGTAGGCGTTAAGCAACACCGCCAGCGCCTTCGGTGTGGTGCGGTCGCTCGATAAGACGATCGCCTGGCCGCCGCGGCGCACCGCGGCGCCCGGTTGCGCCGTAACCAGGCTGATCACCTCGGTGTCGTGGACGTTCCAGCCCATTCGGGCACAGGCCAGGGTCACCGCCGACACGTGCGGTAGCACGCGGACCTTCTTAGCACCGAAGATGCGGATCAGGCTGCCGCCGATGCCGTGCAACAGCGGGTCTCCGCTAGCTACCACGTGGATGTCGGCTCCATCCGGATCCAGCGTTTGTAGCGCGGGCAGCATGGGTGACGGCCATTCGCGGCGCCCCGAGGTTACAGTGCCGTCGAGCAGGTCGAGTTGCCTCTTTGAGCCGTAAACTACCGCGGCTCTTTGCAATTCGGACCTTGCGGTCTGCGAGATTCCTGGCATCCCGTCGGCGCCGATACCAACGACGATGATCATCGCGGCATCCTGCGCCAGACGAACTGCGGTAGCAGCTTCAGGGTGAAGAACAGGGGTCGCAGCGCCCAAGGGATCCAGACGGTGCGCCGCCCCTTTTTCAGTGCACGGGCGGTGGCCTCGGCCACCTGCTCGGGCGTGCTGGACAGCGGCGCCGCCGTCATGCCCGCCGTCATGCGTCCGATCACGAATCCCGGTCGAGCAATGAGAAGCTTTACGCCGGTCCCGTGCAGCGCGTCGGCTAATCCGTTGGCGAAGCCGTCCAGGCCGGCTTTGGCCGATCCGTAGACGTAGTTGGCATGGCGCACCCTGATACCGGCAACCGAGGAGAACACGACCAGTGATCCTTTGTTGGCCGTGCGCATCGCGGCGGCTAGATGGGTGAGCAGACTCACCTGGGCGACGTAGTCGGTGTGCACGATGGCGACGGCATGTCCTGCATCGGTTTCGGCGCGGGCCTGGTCACCGAGGATTCCAAACGCCAGCACCGCGGTGTCGATGGGGCCGTGCTCAGCGATGATCGACGCGACCAGCGGGCCGTGCGACTGTAACGCGTCGGCGTCGAACTCCCTGGTGTAGACGTTGATTGCGCCCGCTTCGCGCAGGGTGACGATTTGCTCATGCAGCTGATCCGGGCCCCGAGCGGCCAGTACCACTGTCGCCCCGGGAGCCAGACGCCGCGCCAGCTCGGTGCCGATCTCGCTGCGGCCGCCGAAAATTACCACCGGACCTGCGCCCGTGTCGTCCACGGCTGCGATTATTACCTGCGCTAGCGTGAGGAGCGATGGCGAATACCACTACGCGGCTCACCGACGACGCGTTGGCGTTTCTCTCCGAACGCCATCTCGCCATGCTGACCACCCTGCGGACCGACGGTTCGCCACATGTGGTTGCGGTGGGCTTCACCTTCGATCCCAAGACCCACATCGCCCGGGTAATCACCACCGGCGGATCGCAGAAGGCGGTCAACGCCGATCGCGGCGGGATCGCCGTCCTCAGCCAAGTCGACGGCGCGCGGTGGCTATCGCTCGAGGGCAAGGCCACCGTCAACAAAGAGATCGACGCCGTCCGCGATGCCGAGTTGCGCTACGCGCAGCGCTATCGCACCCCTCGGGCCAATCCCCGGCGAGTGGTCATTGAGGTCGAGGTGGAGCGGGTGCTGGGTTCGTCGGATCTGCTGGACCGGGGTCAGTAATCGGCTTCGTTGTCGCGTCCCTGCGGTAGGCGTTCTTCCCGCGGTGCCGCGGTGCTGCGATGCCGCACTGCCGCGGTGCCGCGCTAGCCGTACTGCTCGGGCTTGGTCGCGTAGCGCACCCAAGCACCGCCGGCGGCCCCGGCCACCGCATGCAGACGGGCGTTCTGGTCTCCGGTTCGTGGCAGGGCGAAGTTCGATCCTGCGGCGGCGCAGGCCGACGAAGCCCCGGTGAACGGCACGCTCGGCGTCACGGTCCACGTGCCGGTCGGGCTCTGGCAGGCCGCGGGGTGCGCGTCCGTGCATTGAGCGGCGACCCAGCGGCCGTCGGCTCCCTGCAGGGTGCAGGTTCCGGCTCTCGCGCGCGGTTCGTCCGGCGCCCAGCTCCATAGGGACGCCTGGATGCGCCCGTCCTCGGGCAGCAGCTGGTCGAAGCCGAGCAGGTTGACACCGCAGTCGGTCATCGCCTGCACCTTCGGCGGGGTAAGCGCCGCTGGATTGGCCGGCGGCCGCAGCGGCGTCGACAGCGCCCCGACCAACGTGGAGTCCTCGTAGTAGCGGACCAGCTTCGAGGCGTAGACGGCATTGCCGTAGGTGGCGTCGCACGCCGGGTAGGGCTGGTAGTCGGGGGTAGAGCCGCTCTCGACCTCGCGGTTGTTCCAGTCGAAGACGTCGTTGGACCAATCCGGTGCACAGTTGCCGACCAGCAGGACGCGGGCGCCGGACGCGCGGATGTCGTCACGCGACGCGTCGAGCGGGACGGGGACACAGCCGTTGGCGGCGCGTCGGGTTTGGTCAGGGCGGTAGATGAGGCTGTCGCCGTCCGGGCGCCTTAGTCCGGCTTCCAGGGTGGCGACCGCCGAGGCGTAGGCAGCCGGGTGCTTCAACTCGTCCTCGAGATACAGCAGGATGACTTCGTCGGTGTGTGCGTTGAGCCAGGTCGCGATCTCCGACAGCACCTTCGCGAGGGCTGGCTCGGTGGTGCAGCCCAGGTTTGCCTTGTCCGGTCCAAGCCCGTGACACACGGTGACATCTTGTGCCCCGAGGCGCTCGAGCCGTCGAATGTAGTGCAGGTCCAGTTCGATGCTGCGGACGTCGATGTCTAGTTGTTGGGTGAGCGTCAGCTGCTGGTTTGAATCGACATGCGACACGGTGAGCGATTCGGCGACACTGTTGTACGAGTTGTGGGTGCCGAGCCACTGAGTGTCCCTGAGCGGCAACGGGTTTCCGAGCGCGTACTGAAATTGCGCGGTGCGGTGTACCCATGACCGTAGGTAGGCGTCACGTGCCGCTTGAGTGACCCGGTGGGCCAGCGGAATGGTGCAGCTTGTATCGGGTATGCCGGCGCGCCGGCACTCTGCGGCGATTGCGTCAGCGCCTTTGCCGAGCGCGACGCAGGGAATCGCGATCGGGCTGATGGCGTCGCACGGTGCGGTCGGGGAGGTATCGCCTCGCACCGGTGTGGCCGGCGTTATGACGATCGCGAACACGCTTACGACGACTGCGCTCTGCAGCCATCGGGCGCGGGGCATGCGCGCTAGGTTCGCATGTCAACGCGCGGATTTCGAGAGATGTTGTCGAAGTGTTGCCGTTACTTGTTGGATCCGCGAGGTGCGGTCGGAAATGTCGACGCAGACCTCGATGCTTAACGCTATCGCATTTCGTCTCGGGATTCCTTGTGACACTGGCTAACCAACCGCCGTGTCACCTTCCGACGCACCGCCCCAGACAACCGCATCCCCGATCGTCGCCCGCGGACCTTCAGGTTGAGCCCACGTGACGAATTGCGCGACGAAAAACCAGCGGTTAACCTCGCCAGAGCTCATGTCAGGGGCGCGATGCCGCGCCCACCTCGGAGTCACGTGTCAGGACCGGATCGCTTGGCGCCGTTGCGATATTGAAGCCTTGATACTCGGAGAGGGGAAGCGATGTTCGTCGACATGGGATTACTCCGCTCCGGAGCCCAAGAGTCGCATCACGCCGGTGGTCACGCACATGACGGAGTCACCCGCCTGACGCGCGGGCCGCAACTACCGACAATGTTCGGCGATTTCGCCGCGGCCGCGGCATTTCACGACGCGGTCATTGCAGCACAAGCCCACCATGTGCGAACGTTGGACGCCACCAAGGAAGCGCTTACCTCACTCGGTGACAAGGCGGCAGCCGCCGCAACGGAATTCGCCGATATGGACGAACGTAACGCCGCGTTACTACGGGTGGTGCGGTGCGACTCCAATACATAAGCATTCCGCGGCTAATCGCCCAAGCGGGCGGCGACCCTTGGGCAATTGACAGAAGTCTCCAAAGTGGTCGACCAGCACAGATTTCGGACCTGGCTCAGGCATTTCACGATGCTGGTCGATGCAGCACCGAGGCTAATAGTGCGTTTGATGAGGCACGCCGGCGCTTCGAAGCGTCCTGGAATCGAGAGAACGGTGATCACCCGATCAATGACTCCGCCGAAGTCGAGCGCATCACGAGATCGCTGGGTATGCAATCCGAGCAGTTGCCCAAGATCGCGATTGATTTAGAGAACATCGCGGCGGCTCTCGCCGAAACGCAACACACCTCAGGCGTTTTGATCTCGACCTTGGAGACACAACTACAAGACCTCGACAGGCAACTCGGTGAAGCCCTCGACCTGGAGAACAGCGGCCACCTCAGTGCGGTTGAAAGATCGATAATCGATCAAAGGATCTCCGCCCTCGAGCATCAAGCCATCGGTGACACGAATGCAACCCTGGTTCAGATCCAGTCAACACGCACCGGCTACTCGGACTATCTACAAAAGTCGCTGGCTACCCTTCGAGTCGATGGCTACGACCAGGCGCCCATCGGGGATCTTGACGCGTCCGGGTCACCGTCCAAGGCTGAACCAGAAGGCAACAGGCGGCAGAACCAGATCGAAGCCTTTACAAAGGTTTTCGGCCGACAACCGAGTTCAGCGGCCGACTGGGAGACGGCTGCGGCCCTGGACCCACATAGCTACGATCCGAAGAACGGTGGTGTGCCTGCCAACATCGTCGTCGGCCGGATCGAACCAGTGCCCGGCCAAGGCGTGGTGCGGACAAACCTCTTCATTCCGGGCCGAGCGGTGTTAGACCCCCAAGCCGATATACCGCCGTACCACAACAATCTTGGTGACAATCGAGGGTTCTCTCCCACAGCTGGGCCGGAGGCATCGAGGGTGTCAATTTATGTCGATTACGAGAACGGCATCATAGTGGCCAGGCAAAACCCTTCAATCGACGAAAAGACCGGTCAGATTCGAGCCGGGACACCCACAATCTCGGCGGTGCAACGCAGCAATGGATCCGTCATGATCAAATACAGTGCGGCCGATCCGTTCTCACCAGGCGGCGAAGCGCCTGCAAAGGCCCTCTCATTCGATGTGAACGGGACTATCGTCATTGAGCCGACGGCGGCAGGGCCTCGCGTAGGTGGAACCGTGACAAATTTTCCAGCAATCGAGATTTACAGCGATCGGCCTGGAGCAAGTACGACAACGCTCGCGCAGGCATGGCCTCACTTCGTGGATGGCGCTCTCGGACCTGCAGCGGGTCTTTGGTGGCACAAGCCGATCGGAGACCAAGCTCTTGAGTTAGGGTTTAACGATCAGTATCCGGCTCCCAAAGTTCCCGCACTTCCCCATCCTGGACACGGTCCATCGGCAGCGCCAATCGCTCCGCCGCTCGTCACGACGCCACCGGGCACCTACCCACTGGGGACGCCTGACAACGCGCCCCAGATAGGTATTCATGATCCGGTTGTTATGCTGCCGCCGCTGCTGCCACGATAAAATCTCCGTTTGGGTAAGGATTGGATGAAAGAACCAGTCGACTGGGTACGAGCAACGTTTACCGGGGCAATCGCCGGTGGATTTCTGTGGGCGATTATAGCCAAGGCCATGTCAGTCATTGAACACGGACATATATCGACACGGTTCTTTTACACTTTTGTTTCTCAAACATCTCTAGCTATTGTTGCTGTGGGCGTAATTCTATTCTTCGGTACCAGAACATCGTTTTGGCGAACGTTAGCGCTCGGAGTTATCCTGGCACCACTCACGGGCTGGTCAATATTGCTCGTCATTACCGTATTCTTTGTTATCCCTTCCAGCAGATGAGCTGATATGGCAACACCATCCAGTTATCAAAGCCCTTTCGACCACGCTCGAAAACGACCTGTCCAACTCCTCGCGGGCCTGTTCGTTGGCGTACTATCAACGATGCTTACAATAGGCTACTTCTGGCTCTTTGCGCCGATTTTTCCTCTCTTTCTATGCGGACTTACGATGGCCTTCAAGCGTACAACGGCATTCTCCGTAGGAGCATTTGCGGCCTTTTTTGGCGTGTTTGTATTCGTGGCGGTGTTTGCTGTGTTGTATTTTGTGTAAATGCAGAAAACACCGAATAAGTCATTGCGATGTGAATCGCTTGGCGAGATATCGCAGCATGTGGTGCCATCCAAAGCTGCGTCCCCATTTACGGCATTCTGATTGAGAATCGACGCGGCGATTTCTTAACGTCAAGTACTGCAGCAGTAGATCGGGACCGGGGTGGTTTGAGCGTGTTTGCGCTAGCTACTTCGACCTGAAAAAGTGACGGCCCCTGAGTCTGCTGTTGGTGCGCGAATACCGCGTGACTGTGGAGGCAGAGATCCGTGCTTTGGGGCGTCGGGTCATGCTGCGAGGCCGCTGATCTTGACTAGGTTGTGGGCGAGGACGCCGTGTCCGGTCCAGATTCGGGTTCCTTCGGTGCCATCGATGGAGGAGCGGCTCCAACCGTAGTTTCGTTTGAGAGTGCTGATGCGGCCTTCGCTGCCGGTGCGCCACTTGATTGTTCGTCGGAAGGCTGGCCGGTGTTCCTCGGCTTGCCGAGCCTTGCCGGGTTTGCCTTTTCGCGGTATCACGACCGTACGTACACCGAGGTCGTGCAGGTCGTTTTCGACGCGTTCCTCGCCGTAGCCGCGGTCGGCGGTGACGGTGCCCGGGGTACGCCGGGCGCGTTTGGTGACCCGTTTGACCGCGGGCGCTAGTTGCGGCGCGTCGGGTGGATTGCCTTGCTCCACACGGTGGTCCAGGACGATGCCGTCGTCGTTGTCGACGATCTGGGCCTTGTGCCCGAACTCGACCGGCCGGCCCAGCCTGCCCTTGGCGATCGGGCGGGCATCGCCGTCGTGAAGGCTGACCCGCCGACTCGCCCCGTCCGGGATGTGCCCGGCGACGCGCTGCTGGGTCTGCGCCACGATCTGCCGCGTCGCTTCCAGCAGTTTGGCCAGGTCGTTGACCGCACGCACCAGCCGGCCACGTCGCCGGCCGGCTGCTGCATCATGCTCGCCGCGGGCGCGCAGGTCGGCAGCTTTGACCTGGGCCCGGCGCACCGCCCGCTTGGCGTTGACCAGTAGCCGCTCGGCCTCGCGCGCCGCGGTTTTGGCCAGCACAGCCAGCTCCCCGGTGCTGGTCAGCACCGCGGCCTTGGCCTCGTCGCGGCCCAGCGCGGCGCGAGAGCGCAGTTTCGACGCGATCGCGTGCGCGCGCTTGCCCGCCGCGCGGGAGCGGTCCCGCAGCTGGGTGCGCACCGCGCCCCCAGCGGCCTGGATCCGCTTGCCGATCCCGGCGATCCGGCGCGTCGCCTTGGCCAGCAGACTCGAATCGGTCGGATAGGCCACATTAGCCGGCACCACCGTGGTATCCACCCGAATCCGATTAGTACGCAACAACTTCGCCTCAGCCGCCTTGGCCAACAGCACCTCATTGAGCCCGTCGACCGCCGCACTGCCACACCGGGTGGTCAGCTTCATCAACGTGGTCGGATGCGGCACCGACCCATCCAGTCCGATCCGGCAGAACCGGCGCCAAGTGATCGAATCCGCGACTTCTCGGCACAGCGACTCATAGCCCAGCCGGTAACGGAACTTCAAGAACATCAACCGCAGATAGGTCTCCATCGGCGTGGACGGACGCCCGATCCGTGTATCGAAGAACGGCTCGAACGGGGCGAAGAACACCGGATCATCGAGCAGCCCATCGACCCGCGCCAACTCATCGGGCAACTTCAACAACTCCGCGGGAAGCACTGCCTCCCAAAGCGACACCTGATCGCCTACAGTACGAAACACGATGGCCTCAATCCCTTCCGCAACAAGGGCTTGAGGCCATCTTTCCTGTTCAGCACCATCAACCCGCGGATCAACGCGCCGACTTTTTCAGGTCGAAGTAGCTAGTAGAGGGGCGCGCTGCACCGTCCAACCTGCTCGACCGAAGCGGGTAGCTTCCGCCCTAAGTCTCTCAATGCGATTCTGGGCTAAGTATTACGGCGCGATCTTTTTGGAAAGTTGTCAAGAATAGGGAAAAAGAATCTACTGTCGCCCCAGAGGGGTGAACAATGGCCCACCCTCCGGATCGAGGAATGAATCGGTTATAACATCTACCGTAGTGTCCATATAGTGTGATAATTCAACCAGCCGGTCAGCCGCAGCAATTGCAACCATCGCGCCCGTCGAGTCTATAAGAGCATCTCGTTCACGAGAGGCGAAAAAAACTTTGCCGATGGTGTACCCGGGACGCAATTCGTCGGGAAAAAAAGGCTTTCGCACACGCTGAAGACCGCGAATCTTTCGGACCGACCCGCCAAAACGCCCGAAAAGATACTTTTCTACCAGCGACCGCGCAACCGCAGCGAAGTGAAAAACCTCAGCACTCATTCGATCCGATGACGTAATGACATAACAGCCATCAATAACAGTGATAAAGTAGCGAATTTCACCGCCCTTATTCCAAATAACCGTCCGGCCATCATTGGCTTGCGATCCTTGCATCACTTCCAATCCGGCGAGCCGAACCCAGTCTTCCAACTCCGCCGAAAGGTCCACATTGTTCGTCACGGTAGCAAAACCCCGCTGTCAAGCAACTCTTCCACACTTCGCGCCTCACCCTCGGCATCGAAAATCCGCACCTGGAGTGATCCGCCCTGCTGGCCGAGCCCGGGTGCGACCTCTGATACTTCAATGGTCCATCCGTGCGGCAAACGACCCAGAGAATATCTATGATATGGATCGCTGAGTGAATTGACATGAAGAGCCCGCTCTTCCCAAGAGGCCGCGCGTCCATGTTCCATCACAGCTAAGTATTTGCCTTCATCGTCACCGATCCTATCAAGCAACGCGCCATAATCTTGCACAAACCGACCGGCGTCGGTATAGGCAACTCTCGTTCCTGGTACAGCGCCAGCGTTACCAGGAAAATTGTACCAATGCTCGCCTTCTGGGCCCAACATGTTAAAGCGTTGCTCATATTCTTCCTGAATATAGGCACGCCCCTGCAGATCGCGGCCGAAGGGCGCGTCGAAATCCTTTATCAGATTCCTTACTTCCGGGTTTATGTGGCTGAGTTCTGCTGGATCATAGGGGTATTTCCAATGATCCGAAAGGCGCTCGCCATAATGCGGGTCAGTTGGTTTGTCCGACAACCGATGCCATCCGTCGCCGGCCGGCTCGTGGGAATGCACGGGATCCTGACGACCGCCGCCGGACAGACTGCTGTGGCCAGGCCCGGGCTGATCACCGCCATCGAGCGGTGGTCCGGACGGGTGCCCGCCCGGCGTACCTCCGTGGCCAGACCCGTGCGAACCGTCACCGTCTGACGGCAGACCGGCCGGGAGACCGCCTTCGCCAGGGCCATGTGGGCCACCGCCGTACGCTTCAGGTGGTTCGGGTGGGCGACTGCTCGGAGACGTGAAGTCTGGAGCAGCCGCGTGTGGGACCGCAGATGTGAGAGGCGGGACCCGCTGCGACAAGTGCATGGCGTCAGGTATTGGTTCAACGGGAGATCCGCCGGCGGGGGACACGGGCGCATGAGCCAGCGCGGATTCGTCAAGGTTCGGATTGAGTGTGGAACCGCCCGGCGAAGCCGGCGCAGGTGCTTGGACGGGGACACGTTCGCCTAGCTGCAAGTCGGGCGGTGGTAGGTGTTCGCCGGGCGCGGTGGGTGCGGGTACGCGCGGCTGACCTGTCGACACTGGCGACGGCCCTGCCGGTTTGGGCAGCTCACCGGTGGCTGCCTGTTCGGCGACTGGTGTCTTGGATTCGGCTGGGCCGTGAGACACCGGCCCGCTAGCGGGTGCCAGTGCGGGTTTAGGCTGCGATGCGGACGCTGCGCGGCCGGGTTCGGGCGATTCGGCGTGTGGTGCCGGCGGTTCCGGTCCCAACTGCGGAGTCGCGGCCCGGGGTTCAACGTGTGGGGCAGGCGGGTCGGGTGGCTTCTTGAGCCCTCTCGTTGCCTCAAGAAGATCGCGGCCTTTGCTACCCATCTTCGAGATCGGTCCGCCGGGCAGAAACATCGTCGCGAGGTCGCCCTCGGTCTTCCCCAACGCCTCGCCAGGGCTTTTAGACCAATCGTCCCAGTGGACCGTGTCCTTGAGCAGCTCCTTCCACGACTCTCTTACTGAAGGCGCGCGGGCACCGCCGAGGCCGACCAGCGGTGCCATGCCCCGCACCATCTCTCCCGCATCACGGTTAAAGCCCAGCGGGTCGAGCAAGAGCCGGATCTGGTTGTAGGCCAAGGCGGTTTCACCCAGTCCTGCGGCTACCTCGCCGATGCCTTTCCAACGCTGGCCAGCAAAATTGATGACCTGTCCCACGGGGTTGTGATGCAGGAACTGATCCCATTCCTTAGCCGCGTGGCGACCCATGGTGGTCATCACGGTCTCGGCCTGCGAAATCACCGCGGTGATCTCAGCGCTCAACGCATCGACTTCGCCAGTGAACTGGTCGATCACCGCCGCGATGTCATCGGCGATGCGTTGGATCTCGTCTTCATCCTCGCCGGTCAGAAACTCCCACACCTCTTTGATCCCGGTCAGTGGGTCACAGATGCGGGCCAACAAATCCAGGATCGCCGCATGCACCGCGTCGATGTGGGCCGCATAACTGTCCAGCTGGACCGCGATCGCTTGGCACTGCCCCACAATGGTGATGGTGCTGGCGTAAGCATCAGAAAATGCCGATTCGATCTGGCCGGCCTCGGGAAGCTGCTGTGCACGGATAGCGCCCATTGGACCGGCTGTCGACTGGATTTCAGCCAGCGCGAACTGCGTGCCCGCACTACGCCACGCCACGGCCGCCGCACGCAACCTTCCCGAATCCCCATTCGGCCAGATCATTCCGATATAGGGAGCCACCCACCCCCAACCCGCCGGGGCGCCACCGCTGGCCCCGACCGCAGACGGCGGCGAACCCGCCGCAACACAGCCGGTCACCGGGGGCACCGGCAGCGGGGCAGCCCGCCCGCCGACATCGGACATCGCCTCGGCCAACGAGTAGTTGTGTGCGCTCATCCGCACACCATCGCCGAGGTTGCATACCCCATTGCGCGCGACCGACATCGCTTGGGACAGCGCGGCCGCCGACCTGTCATAAGAGCGCCCGAATACCGCTCCAGCCGGATCATCACCGGCCATCCCCACAAACCCGGCCAGCGTAGTGGTCAACGTGGAGATCACCGACCCCAACCCCTCGCCAGCGGAGACTATCGCAGAACCGGCATTGTCGAGGGCCGCGGGATCTACCGCCAGCGGCGCCATCAGCTCACGACCACATACCCATACTCGTGGCCATCACACCGGTGCAAACAACATCCACGGCGAGCACAGTCAACTAAGCCAACACCTGGCACACCATCAGCCACACGCGGAATTCTTACCCATGCCGTCCCCCACCGGTACTCACCCCTACCCGAGCGCACAGGGGTGCCTCACCCACCAGATTGCAATTCACCGGTGCATCTCGCTGTCGCGTCCACAACGGTCTTGCCGGAAGTCAGCTAACGAGCTGAGCCGGTTTAGCCGAAGCTCACATCTTGCATAGCAGAACACTAGCTAATACGAATAGCCGATCCGGCAATCAGCGAATACCATCACCCAATGCCAGATATGCCAGCCGATGGGGTTCCCCATGCGCCAGGCCCGATTGGGTTCCCTCCGCCACCTGCCGCGCTCAGCCCCTGGCCTTCGCCAGTACCGCCTGCCTCGCGAACCCCTTCACGCTGGCCTGGATTCGTTGCACTAGCCATAGCTCTAGTAGCTGTAGGTCTTGCGGTCGCGGGGTGGTTCCGTCCCGAACCGCGCGCGGACGTATCGCCGACTCCGTCGACACCGCACTTCACTGACCAGCAGGTCGCCGACGCCAAGGCGAACATTTGTGCGACACAAGAGCAGGTCCACCAAGTGGTAAGTATTAACACCAATCGGCAGAACCCGGTTCCTGGCGATGAAATTGGCAGAATCGCGGTTGCCGCCCATGCACGGTTGGCACTCTTCGATGGTGGGGCGTATCTACTGGATCGGCTGGTAGCTGAACCAGCGACTCCCACAGATTTAGCTAATTCAGTTCGCGCCTTAGCGAATTCGCTGCAGGAACTCGCGATTGGTTCAATGGCAGATAATCCGGATTCCATCCAAGATGCGTTGCGCAACAGGATTGGCGCTGAGACAGAGGCAGTAGATCGGTTATGTAAATGAATGACTATCCGTCGGGCGAGTGGTCACCAATCTTGGTCGGTCATGTTTGGCCAAACGGTGCAAACTTGACTATTATTACAAATGCGGCGAGTAATTTTGCTAGTACGGCCGCGAACTATCATCGCTTCTCCGATCGATTGGAGCACGCCAGATCGGGACCGCTGGCAATCCAACAGGGCCGAACGGTCGAGGATCTACGTGAAGCCTTTCGGCGAGGCGAGAACAGCGCACGAGAAGTCGGTGAGAAGAATGAGACGAAAAGAGCCAGCTGCCAATATGCTTACGACTCCGCCAGCGAGATGCGTTCGGAACTTGCGGCTATCGCAGAGGAAGGCAACAACCGTATTAAGAAGATTCTCGAATCAAAAGAGCCCATAGATGCTAAGATCGACAGCATCACCGATGTCGTGTTTGACTGTCAGTCTCGCGCCAATGGCAAAGCTGCTTCGTGCGGCAGCAATATACTCGGGTCTATTCAGACAGTGCTCGATAGGGACGGCATCCCCAAGTCGTCTTGGCAGTTCGCTGCCGAACACGGGATCAACACAGAACGTATGTTTGGATCCCCAAACAAAGCACTAATTCGCGATCAGGTGAGAGCGGCTGTTCGGCCTTATTCATCACCGATCCCTGGCAAGACTGACAACCTAAACCCACCAGAAGGACTGGCTGGCCAGCAAGAACCTCCGATGAGAATTCCCGGCAGGACGGACGATTTGCGCCCTCCAATCGGATCACCCCACATCCAGCAGCCAGTTGCCATCGTTCCAGGCCAAGCAGCAAACATGCGACCTCCCATTGCAGCCGTGGCTGGGCCCCCGTCTGGGGGTTCACCGTTCCACTTGCCGGGCATAGCGCCGCCGGCACAGATTTCAACTGCACGCCTACCAAACGTTTCTGCTCCAACAGCCGTTTCGCCCGCTACTCTTCCTCCACGTCTAACCCCTTCCGAGTTGCTGCAAAGTTTCGATCACGGAATGCAAACAGGGACCCCGATGTCGGCAGCAACGCAAGCGCTAACCGGCGGCCCACTGAACGCAATTGAGCCGCAACTGCAGACGAGCACGCCACACATCCCCGAGACAGCACCAGTCGCGCCGACGCCTCCATCGAATGCACACGTGCCAGTGTTTGACGCTCCCCATCCGACCCATACACCGGCCGCCGCGCCCGCGCCGCCCACAGGCGCCCCACCGAACGAAGCAACCACGACTTACGTTGCGGCCCCTGTGGGCCCGGCAGCCCCGGCACCCGCCGCCCCAGCACCGACCGGCCAAATGCCGTCCTACGGCGCCGATATCAGGCCGCCCGCGCCGACAGCCTCCGTACTGCCAACCACGCCAGCGGGTCCGCCGCCAACTGCAACAGCAGCGGCACCGACCAGCTCCCCAGCCGGGACAGGCGGTCTGGGCCAGCCCGCAGTAGTACGTCAAACCGCCACCCCCCCAGCTGTGTCACAAACGCCTGCAGGAGTGACTGAACAGGCACTCGCCGCTGCCGGCGACGCCGCGGTAGCCGGGGAGGCTTCTGCCGCCGCGACCGCTGGCGCGAGGCTGCAGCGGCTCACAGACGCAGTAGCCCGGCAAGAACCACGCCTGCGATGGGCGGTCGGCGAACGAGCCGACGGCACAAGCGTTCTGGTCACCGACCTGGCCAGCGGCTGGATTCCACCTGACATCAATATGCCGGTGGGTGTGCAACTGCTCGAACCAGCTCATCGCAGAGGCGATATCGAAGTGCTTCTTGGCGAGGTTAGTGCCGCGGCCAGCTACACACCCGTTCACTACCTGCCAGCCGAGGAAGAAGAACCCATCGCGACCTCAGCACGAGCCCGACACGTGCCGGCCATCAACGAACTCTGCTGGGAGCTCGGCCAAGCCACGAAATGGCGCGACGAGCTTCCCCGCCTGGCGCACACCCTTGCCAAAGCGGCGTCCACAGGCACCGGGGTTCTTGACTCCGAAGTCGAGTTGCTTCGCGAACACCTCGTCGAAGTCCGCCAACAGGTGTTGGATTCATATCCGGATCACGTCAACGCCCACCTCGTGGGTAATTGGCAGCTACTCGGAGCCATCGACGCGCTTGTCGGAGGCGACACGGTCGGGGCGAACTACCACTTCGCTTGGTTCCGCGCGCTGAGCCAAGCGACAACCGCGGGGAGGCTCGAATGAGCGGAGGCGACCAGCAGCTAAAAATAATTCTCGATCAGCTCGCAGCGCTACTTGGATTGCCTCCCCCACCGCCACTCACACCATCTCAAGTCGCGAATCCGGGGTCGGTCATTGACAACTTGCTCGCCGTATTGGGCGCAGCAACCAATCTCGGCATCCCTGGTGACATCGAGGCCGGTGAAGCTGGGCAGGCAGAACGTGAAGCAAAGCTGAATGAAGCACTTGCCAAATTCCCCGCCAATGAGGATCAGTCAGCAGCACAGCTGGCCGCTGTCGGTAATCAAGGCGAGATGGCACAGATGCTGCAGCAGATGCCACAGATGGCGTCGGGAATCGCAGGTGGAATCTCAGGTGCCTTGGGTGGCGCGTTGCAACCGCTGAGTCAGATCCCGCAGCAGGTTGCCCAAGCTGGTCAACAGGCCATGCAGACGGGAATGGGTCTCTTGCAGCACGGCGCAGGAGCTGGCGAGACGACGCCCGGTGAATTGCTCAGCGCCGAAGGCGAATTCGGCGGCGGTAGCGGCGCAGGGGGGCTCGCCGGAGCTGGCGTCGCAGGTACCGGTGGTATCGACACCACACCGACCGCGATGCTCGGACCGCCGCCAACGCCATCGGCCGGTACCGTGCCTACCTCGTCGCACCTGACCTCGCCAGCTCCGACGACTCCGCCGGAATCATCAACAGCGTCAAGAGGGGCCATGGGCGCGATGCCGATGATACCGCCCGGTGCGATGCACCCGGCCTCAGGGGCAGGCGATGCCAAACCCGAGACCAAACGCATTGTGGCGCCGTCCGTAAAGAACGGCGCACCAGTGCAGGGCCGCATCACGACCCCGCCACCCACCACATCTGCGGTAACGAAACACGTCGAAGGAAAGCCGGTCGTAACAAGGCGCATCCTGCTTCCCAAGGAAAAAGGCAATGACAATGCCGACTCAAACCGCTGACGCCAGCCGCTGAACCGCGACCCCGGCCTCGACATCGAATGTGAACTCGCGGCTTTCAGCGTGTGCCCAGGGCGGGATCCGGCCGCTTTTCCCGCCCAGGATTCACCCTCGAATGCCAGGATTCACTCTGGATCGACTCGCCCGTGGCGCACAAGCCTGAGCTGAACCGAGAGCGTTGAGACATCGCGCCAACCTACCTGGTGCACACGGTATTTCGCCGCTATGGCACCGGCACCACGATCAGCTCGTGCGGACGGTTGTTGAGAGACACCGCACCGTCATCGGTCACAATGACGATGTCCTCGATACGCGCCCCCCACCGGCCCGGAAAGTAGATCCCCGGCTCGATGGAAAACGCCATGCCCGGAGCCAACGGCAGATCGTTACCCGCGACGATGTAGGGCTCCTCATGCACACCCAGCCCAATACCGTGCCCGGTGCGGTGCACGAAATACTCCGCCAAACCAGCTTCGGCCAAAACCGAGCGGGCCGCAGCGTCGACCTGCGCAGCCGTCACACCCGGACGCACCGCGTCAAAGGCCGCGCGCTGCGCCTGCTGAAGAATCGAATATTGTTGCGCCACATCAGGACTAGGCTCGCCGATGCTATAGGTGCGGGTGCAGTCGGAGTGGTAACCCGGCCCAAATGCCCCGCCGATGTCGACGACGACGATGTCGCCCACCCGCAGCTCACGATCCGAGTATCCGTGATGCGGGTCAGCGCCATGCGGACCCGATCCCACGATAATGAATGCCACCTCCGAATGCCCTTCGGCGACAATCGCTTCGGCGATATCAGCGGCGACGTCGGCCTCGGTTCGGCCCGGCGCCAGAAATTCCGGGACTCGGGCATGCACCCGGTCGATCGCCGCACCGGCCTTGCGCAACGCATCGACCTCGGCGGCCTCCTTCACCATCCGCAGCTCGCGCATCACACCGGTGGCTAGAACAGGTGTCACACCAAGCACATCGGCAAGCGCCAGCAAATGCAGCGCCGGCATGGAGTCGGTGACGGCGGTCCGCGCACCGCCCAAAGCGCCGGAGACTATCTCATATGGATCTTCCCCGTCGACCCAATCCCGCACGGCCAGGTCCAGTTCCGCCACGGCGGACTCCTTGAGCGAGGCCAGCTCCAGCCGCGGCAGTACCACAGTAGGCTCGCCGGCCGCCGGCACCACCAGCGCGCTGAGCCGCTCGAAGGTCTCCGCACGCGAGCCGATGAGGTAGCGCAGGTCGTAGCCCGGGGTGATCACCAGACCGTCCAAACCCGCGGCACCAGTTGCTGCCGCCGCTGCTGCCAACCGGCGGCGATACACCTCGGCGTCGAATCGGCGAGAATTCATGCCAGCCAGGCTAATCGCGGCACGTCGAACGTCGACTTGATGTGGCGATTTGGCGAGAAGGGCGACAACAAGTCGACATTCGACACCGTGAAAAGATAGCCCGCATGCCCGCACCTGTACTGCTGCTCGACGGAGCCAGCATGTGGTTCCGCTCATACTTCGGAGTACCGTCCTCGATCACTGCTCCCGATGGGCGGCCGGTGAACGCCGTCCGGGGATTCATCGACTCGATGGCCGTAGTCATCACGCAACATAAGCCCGGCCGGCTGGCTGTGTGCCTTGACCTGGATTGGCGGCCGCAGTTCCGGGTGGACCTCATCCCGTCATACAAGGCCCATCGCGTGGCCGACGAACAACCGAAAGGCGAGCCCGACATCGAGGTGGTGCCCGACGAGCTAACCTCGCAGGTCGACATGATCATGGAACTGCTCGACGCCTTCGGGATCCCGACGGCGGGCGCGCCGGGTTTCGAGGCCGACGACGTGCTGGGCACGCTCGCCGCGCGGGAACGCGGCGACCCGGTGGTCGTGGTCAGTGGGGACCGCGACCTGCTGCAGGTTGTTGCCGACGAGCCCGTTCCCGTCCGGGTGCTCTACCTGGGCCGCGGACTGGCCAAGGCCACCTTGTTCGGGCCCGCTGAGGTGGCCGAACTCTATGGGGTGCCGGTAGATCGGGCCGGGCCCGCCTACGCCGAACTCGCGCTATTGCGTGGTGATCCGTCCGACGGCCTGCCGGGGGTGCCCGGCGTCGGCGAAAAGACGGCGGCCGCCCTGCTGGCGCAGCACGGGTCGCTGGCCAATATCTTGGCCGCCGCCAACGATCCGAAGTCCAAGCTGGCCAAGGGATTACGCGCAAAGCTGCAGGACGCCAGGGACTACATCGAGGCCGCCGGGCAGGTGGTGCGAGTAGCCACCAACGCTCCGGTCAAGCTATCGACACCCACCGACAGATTGCCGCTGGTCGCCACCGACCCAGCGCGCACCGCCGACCTGGCCGCCCGATACGGCGTCGCGACGTCAATCGCCCGACTACAGAAAGCGCTCGACGCGCTGCCCGCCTGACTATTGCGGTCGGCCGACCTCGTAGGTGCCCTTGTCGTCCTGGAAGGTCACCGTCACATGCTTTGAGGCGCCATCGATGCTGACGGTGCAGTCGAAGGTGGCTCCCTTTTTGACGGTTGGGTCCGCGCCGTTGTTGCACTTGACGTCTTTGACGTTCTTCGCGCCATAGCCGGTGGTCTCGTCGGTGAGGATCTGCTGCACGCCGGCGTTGGCTTTGTTGATGTCCAGTTTGGTAGTAACGAAAAACCCGGGCTGCCAGAAACCGGTAATCAAGATGCCGATGACAAAGAGCGCAACAATGCCGCCGACCACGCCGAGGATCAACCCGGTCGAACGCTTAGAACCCTTACCCGGCTGATCGTACGGTTGCCCAGGGTACTGCCCGGGTTGCCCGTATTGACCGGGCTGCCCGTACGGCTGCGGGCCGTATTGCCCGGGCTGCTGGTACTGTCCCGGCTGCTGATATTGCCCGAACTGCGGGGGCGCACCGAACTGGGTGGCTTGCGAACTGAAGTCGGGCTGCCCATAGGGAGGCGCCGACGGCGGGTACTGCTGCGGATACGCGGGGTCAGCCGGCTGCTGGTACTGCGGATATTCGGCTGGCGTATACGCCGGCGCGTGCCACGGCGCATCCTGATTCGGTTGCTGCTGCCAGGGCGACCCGGCCACGGTCGGGTCCGAGGAATGGTCGCCCCCCTGGCCGGGCGGTTGCCACCCTTGCCTCGGGTCAGATCCCTGCGGTCCGCTCATCGTTTCTCCTCAATCCGTCCTGATCACATTTGGCGATGTAACCGTAGCTCTGGCCCAGCCTACCCGGCGTCAACTGCGACGACGCCGCGCCGAATGTCATTGATAGCGCGCTTAGCGGTCGCCCGTAGCTCGGGGTCCGGTGCGGCGTTGCGGACTTGGTCCAACAGGTCCAGCACCTGCCGGCACCAGCGCACGAAATCCCCTGCCGACAAAGGCGAACCAGCACCTGACGCGTCAGCCGCGGCCAACGCCGCCGCCAGATCACCCGTCCGCGCCCAGCGGTAGATAACGCTGACGAAGCCGTCGTCGGGTTCACGGCTCAGGCCGATCCGGTGCGTCTGCTCATCGGCGCGCAGCGTCGTCGACAGCCGCGCTGTCTGATTCAGCGCCTGCCGTAATCGGGGGGTGGGCACATCGGTGGCAAACGGACCGCCGGGGCCGTCCCCACCGCGAGACTCGTAGAGCACCGCCGAGACCACCGCCGCCAGCTCAGGCGGTTTCAAATCCGCCCACGCACCGGTACGCAGGCATTCGGCAATCAAAAGGTCGCTCTCGCTGTAAATCCGCGCCAATAGCCGGCCGTCGTCGGTGACCTTGGGATCCGTGGCAGGGCCCTGGATGAAGTCACGCTCGGTGAGCAGTCCAACGATCCGATCGAACGTTCTGGCCAACGAATTCGTCGCGGCTGCGACTTTCTTCTCCAGCTGCGCGTTGTCCCGCTCAATGCGCAAGTAGCGCTCGGCCTGGCGCATCTGCGTCTCCCGGTCGGCGAGGCGGTGCGCGGGATGACGGCGCAACTGCTCGCGCAACGACACCAGCTCCGGGTCGTGAAACGCGCCCTCCGTGGCGCGGCCCGAGGCCGCCGGAAGCACAAGTCCCGCGGCCGCCGAGCGCAGCGCCGAGGCCAGATCTCGCCGTACCCGCGGCTGGCGGTGTTCGACACGCTTGGGCAGCGTCATCGACCCGACCGGCGGCGTCGCACCCGAATAGTCGGCCGACGAAATCCGGCCCGCCCATCGGTGTTCGGTCAGCACCAACGGCCGCGGGTCCGAGGCATCGCGGGCGGATTCCAGAACCACCGCAAGCCCGCCGCGGCGACCGTGGGTGATGGTGATGATGTCGCCCCGGCGCAGCGCGGCGAGCGCATCGCTGGCGGCCTGCCGTCGCTCCAGCCGAGACGCGCGGGCCTGCGAGCGCTCCAGCTCAGATATTTGCGCCCGCAGCCGGGCGTACTCGAGGATCGGCGCGTCTGGTCCGCCGAGTTCGGCGGCGATCTCGCCCAGCATCCTCTTGCCCCGTTCAATACCGCGGACCAGTCCGACGACGGATCGGTCCGCCTGATACTGGGCAAACGACTGCTCCAACAGCCGGTGCGCCTGTTCCGGTCCCATCCGGTGCACCAGATTGATCGTCATGTTGTACGACGGGGCAAACGAGCTGCGCAGCGGGAAAGTCCGGGTGGAGGCCAGGCCGGCCACCTCAGACGGCTCGATATCGGGATGCCAGAGCACAACGGCGTGACCCTCGACGTCGATGCCCCGCCTGCCGGCACGCCCGGTTAGCTGCGTGTACTCCCCCGGCGTCAGCGGAACGTGCTGCTCGCCGTTGAACTTCACCAGCCGCTCCAGTACCACCGTGCGAGCCGGCATGTTGATGCCGAGCGCCAGGGTTTCGGTGGCGAAAACCGCCTTGACCAGGCCCGCGGCGAACAGCTCCTCGACGGTGTGCCGAAACGCCGGCAGCATCCCGGCGTGGTGCGCGGCCAGGCCCCGCAGCAGACCCTCTCGCCATTCGTAGTAGCCGAGTACCGCCAGGTCGGAGTCCGCAAGATCGCCACACCGGTGGTCGATGACTTCCGCGATCTGCGCGCGCTCCTCTTCAGTGGTCAGCCGTAGCGGGGATCGCAGGCACTGGGCGACCGCGGCGTCACAGCCGGCGCGGGAGAACACGAAGGTGATCGCCGGCAACAGCCCTTGGGCATCCAGTGCTGCGATCACCTCCGCTCGCCCCGGCGGCCGGAAGAACCTGGGTCGTTCGTGACCGCCACGTCCGCGCCGCGGCTGCCAGTCCGCCATTCGGTCCGCCTCCCGGCGATGCGCGATGTGGCGCAGCAGATCCGGGTTGACGTGCGAGTCGTCGAACAGATCGAAGAGGCGCTTACCCACCAAGACGTGTTGCCACAGCGGCACCGGCCGATGCTCGTCGACCACCACCGTCGTGTCGCCCCGCACTGTCTGAATCCAGCCGCCGAACTCCTCGGCGTTGCTCACCGTCGCCGACAGGCTGACCACCCGCACGTCGTCGGGCAGATGCAGGATCACCTCCTCCCACACCGGACCCCGCATCCTGTCGGCCAGGAAGTGCACCTCGTCCATCACCACGTAGGAAAGTCCTTGCAGCGCAGGCGAATCGGCGTAGAGCATGTTGCGCAGCACCTCGGTGGTCATCACCACGACGGGTGCGTCGGCGTTGACCGACAGGTCACCGGTCAGCAACCCGATCCGGTCGCGGCCATAGCGTGCCGTCAGATCCGTGTGCTTCTGGTTGCTCAACGCCTTCAGCGGTGTGGTGTAGAAGCACTTGCCGCCGGACGCCAGCGCCAGGTGTACGGCGAATTCGCCGACCACTGTCTTTCCCGCGCCGGTGGGGGCGCAGACCAGCACGCCGTGACCACGTTCCAGCGCGGCACAGCCCCGCTGTTGAAAGTCGTCGAGCGAGAAGGGCAGTTCGGCGCTGAACCGCGCCAGCTGGGGCAGATCGGTCACGCGGCCACCGGCCTATCCCGTGAGGGTGCACAAATATACGTCGACACCGGCGTGTTGCCGTACAGGCACGCGCGCTCGCGGCAACGAGAACTCACGTGACGTCGTCATGCGGTCCGCCGATGACCGACGGCGCCGGTATCGGCGAGGGCGGCTCAATGACGGACGCTTCATCATCAGGAATTGCAGCTTCGCGCTTGGCCTTTCGCTTGTCGTGTACCCGAGCGATCTGAATGGCGAACTCAAGCAGCACCGTCAGCGCCACCCCTAGAGCGGTCATCGAAAACGGGTCGGACCCTGGCGTGAACACCGCCGCGAAGACGAACATCGCGAAAATCAGGCCGCGACGCCACGACTTGAGCCGCTGATAGGTCAGCATGCCGACCATGTTGAGCATCACGATCAGCAACGGAAATTCGAAGCTGACGCCGAACACCACCAACAAATTGATCAGGAAGCCGAAATACCGGTCGCCGGACAGCGCGGTCACCTGCACGTCGCTACCGACCGTCAGGAGAAACCCGAGTGCCTTGGACAGCACCAGGTAGGCCAGCACGGCGCCGGCGGCGAACAGGATCGCCGCCGGGATCACGAACGCCACCGCGAAGCGGCGCTCCTTCTTGTACAGACCGGGCGTGATGAATGCCCACAGTTGGTAAAACCACACCGGACAGGCCAGCACGATCCCGGCCGTCATCCCGACTTTGAGCCGCAGCATGAACTGGTCGAACGGCGCGGTGGCCAGCAACCGGCACTGCCCGTCGGCGCTGATATCCGCGCGCGCCGACTGCGGCAGCGCGCAGTAGGGATGCCGCAACCATTCGCCGAGACTCTCCAGCCCGAAGATCGAATGTGAGTACCAGATAAACCCGAAAATCGTGGTGCCCAGGATCGCGGCCAGCGAGATCAGCAGCCGGGTGCGAAGCTCGGTCAGGTGGTCGACCAACGACATCGTCGCGTCAGGATTGACACGACTGCGCCTGTTACGAGGGTTGAGCCGTTTGAGTAGACCGAAGGCGCGCGCTGAGACCCGAGAACCGTTCACGACATTCGGTCAAGCGATATCGGACTATGCCGGACGCGCCTCGGTGTGACCGGGCTCCGTGGTGGCTGGCGGGTCGACACGCTGCGACTGAACCTGTGTGGGGCTCTCGATCGACGCTTCGGCCTTGTTCTCGTTCTGCATTTCGCGGACCTCGGACTTAAAGATTCGCAACGACTTGCCCAACGACCGCGCCGCATCGGGGAGCTTCTTGGCGCCGAACAGCACGATCACCACTACGGCGAGGATCGCCCAATGCCATGGACTAAGACTGCCCACTTTGATTACCTCCAGACGTTCACCCGATGCTACCGCAGCAGAGCCGACTGCCGGTGTGCCCGCGCCGCGGCGTGCACCGTCAGCGACTCAGGCCCGCTCAACCGCCTGATAAGCATCCAACGCCGCGGCGGCGGCATCGCGTATCCGCCGCGCGAGGGATTCCGGCGCCAGCACCTGTACATCCGAACCGAAGCCCAGCACCAAACGCGCCATCCAGTCCTCGGTGGCATAGGTCATGGTTGCCTCCCAGGACCCGTCGGGCAGCTCGCGTACCTCCCGCATCGGGTAGTAGTCGAACATCCACGACGCCGACGGCGCGATGCGCAGCGTCGCCGACGGCAGTGACGGATCCCCGTCGAACAGCGAGGTGTCCGGCGGCGCCTGCACCGCCGGTTCCGGCGGCATGGCCGGTTCGCCTAGTTCGACGGCGTCGACAATCCGATCGAAGCGGAACAGTCGAACGCCTTCGGCCTCGCGCGACCACGCCTCCAAGTAGCTGTGGCCGCCGATCAAGAGGACCCGGATCGGGTCCACAATCCGTCTGGTCAGCGTGTCGTGTGACGCGGAGTAGTAGTCGATGGTTAGCGCACGCTTATCACGCACCGCGGCGCGCACCACCGCCGCGGCCCGGCTCTCGGCCGGCGCCTGCTCATCGACGGCCGCCACCACTGTGGTGTCGTGCCCGGCGGCACCCGCGGCCGCCGCGATCTTGGCGATCGCGCTGCGCGCCGCCCGCGGATCGACGACGCCCGGAATATCGCCCAGGGCCCGTAGCGCTACCAGCAGTCCGGTGGCCTCGGGCGAGGTGAGCTTCAGCGGCCGATCGATGCCCGCCGAAAACGTCACCTCGATGGTGTCGCCGGTGAATTCGAAATCGATCAGATCACCAGGGTCGTAACCCGGCAAGCCGCACATCCACAGCTGATTGAGGTCCTCCTCCAGCTGTTTGGCCGACACACCGAGTTCCGCGGCGGCCTCGGCACGGGTGATCCGCGGGTTGGCCTGGAAGTACGGCACCATGTTGAGCAGGCGAACGAGACGCGTCGATATGGGCGTCATGCTTGACCCGCCTTTGCGCGCAACCGAGCCAGCACATCCTCGCGCAGCGACCGCGGCTCCAAGACCACCGCATCGGCTCCGTAGCCGGTGATTTCGCGTGCCAACCGATCGCTGGATCCGATGTCGAGCCCGATCACCTCGCCGTCGCGGCCGGCTAATTGCCGAGACTCGACGGCCCTGCCGGCGCGGCGCAGCGCGGTGGCCCGCCCGTCGGCGACCCACACCGTGGCCTGGATACCGGTCGGCGCCTCACTGACGGTCTGAGCCACAATCGTGCGCAGGTCCACGCCGTCGGGCACGGTAACCGCACCCGGCGGGCCGATCGCTGTGACGTCGGCGCCGATCCGCGATAGCCGGAAGGTGCGGGTGGCGCCGCGGTCACGGTCGTGGCCGACGAGATACCAGCGACCCTTTTCGGTGAGCACACCCCACGGCTCGACGGTGCGGAGGGTGTACGGCTCGGCGCGCGATGGACGATGCGGAAACTGCACCGCTCGCCGGGAATCGATGGCGGACAACAGGATTCCGAGGACGTCTTCGGATCCACGCAAACCCGGCACGCCGGCCGCCGACGCGATCGCCACCGGGGCGTCAGGATCGACGTCCACTCCGGCGGCCCGCAGCTTAAGCAGCGCACCCTGCGTCGCGGTGATCAATTCGGGCGACTCCCACAGCTGGGTGGCCACCGCGACCGCGGCCGCCTCGTCGGGTGTCAGCTCCACGGGAGGCAGCGCGTAGGCGTCACGATTGATGCGGTAACCCTCGGTGGGGTCCAGATTGGATACCCTGCCGACTTCGAGCGGGATGCCGAGGTCACGCAGCTCGTTCTTGTCGCGCTCGAACATCCGGGAGAACGCTTCGGCGGTGGGGCTGTCCGCGTAGCCCGCCACGCTGGACCTGATCCTTTCGGCGGTGATGTAACCGCGAGTGGACAGCAGTGCGATGACGAGATTTACCAGCCGTTCGACTTTCGAGGTCGCCATCTGCTTTAGGTTAGATGGGCCATCGCCCGGCGCTTGCACCCGCGCACAATGGCCCGCACTCCCGCGAGCGTAACGCGGCTGCGAATTTCGACGCGGTTTTTCGCAGTGGCGTTACGCTCGCGGTCCAAGGACCGAGCGCGGCTACATGCTGGCGATGAGCCGTTTGACTCGCTCATCGACCGCCCGGAATGGGTCTTTGCACAACACCGTGCGCTGTGCCTGGTCGTTCAGCTTGAGATGCACCCAGTCGACGGTGAAATCGCGGCCCGCGGCCTGCGCGGCGCTAATGAACTCACCACGCAACCTGGCGCGGGTGGTCTGCGGCGGACGGTCCACCGCGTCGGCGATTTCTTCGTCGGTGGTGACGCGCGCCGCCAGCCCCTTGCGCTGCAGCAGATCGAACACACCACGCCCGCGCTTGATGTCGTGGTAGGCCAGATCCAGCTGAGCGATTTTCGGGTCGGACAGCTCCATGTTGTAGCGGTCCTGATACCGCTGGAACAGCTTGCGCTTGATCACCCAGTCGATCTCGGTGTCGACCTTGGCGAAATCCTGGCTCTCGACGGCGTCAAGCTGGCGGCCCCACAGGTCGACGACCTGCTCGATCTGCGCGTTGGGCTCGCGAGTCTGCAGATGCTCGACGGCGCGGGTGTAGTACTCGCGCTGGATGTCCAGCGCGCTCGCCTGACGCCCGCCGGCCAACCGCACCGGCCGCCGGCCGGTGACGTCATGGCTCACCTCGCGGATGGCGCGGATCGGGTTGTCCAGCGAAAAGTCGCGGAACGCCACCCCCGATTCGATCATTTCCAGCACCAGCGCCGCAGTGCCCACCTTGAGCATTGTGGTGGTCTCGCACATGTTGGAGTCGCCGACGATGACGTGCAGCCGCCGGTACTTCTCGGCGTCGGCGTGCGGCTCGTCGCGAGTGTTGATGATCGGCCGGCTGCGGGTGGTCGCCGAGGAAACGCCTTCCCAAATGTGCTCGGCACGTTGGCTCAAGCAGAAGGTTGCCGCCTTGGGGGTCTGCAGCACCTTGCCGGCCCCGCAGATCAGCTGGCGGGTGACCAGGAAGGGAAGCAGCACGTCGGAGATCCGGGAAAACTCGCCGGCCCGCACGATCAAGTAGTTCTCGTGGCAGCCGTAGGAGTTGCCCGCCGAGTCGGTGTTGTTCTTGAACAGATAGATGTCGCCGCCGATGCCTTCGTCGGCAAGCCGCTGCTCGGCGTCGATGAGCAGGTCTTCGAGCACCCATTCGCCGGCCCGGTCGTGGGTGACCAGTTGCACCAGGCTGTCGCATTCGGCGGTGGCGTACTCGGGATGACTGCCCACGTCGAGGTAGAGGCGGGCCCCGTTACGCAAGAACACATTTGAGCTGCGGCCCCAGGACACCACCCGCCGGAACAGGTAGCGGGCCACCTCGTCCGGGGATAGCCGGCGATGACCGTGGAAGGTGCAGGTGACACCGAACTCGGTCTCGATGCCCATGATTCGACGCTGCACATATCGAGAGTACTTGTTGTTGGACCACGACGGTGCTCGACCGCGCCCGTTAGCCGTCCGGGCCGGACGCTCCGGGGACGCCGACCAGCAGCCCGCGGGTACCTCCGCTGCCGCCGGGCCCGGCAGCCCCGTCGGGAGTGCCGGGTCCACCCGCCGCGCCGGCCCCGCCGGCCCCGCCGTTACCGATCAAGATGGCGGTGCCGCCGTGCCCGCCGGCACCGCCCGGCCCGCCGGGCGAAGTGGTGTTCATGCCGGGCCCTCCTTGGCCGGCGGCCCCACCGGCGCCGCCGTTGCCGTACAACAAGCCGCCGTTGCCGCCATTACCGCCGGGGTTGCCGGCGCCGCCGATGCCGCCGCTGCTGACGGAGCCGGGCGCGCCGGTGCCGCCATTACCGCCGTCGCCGCCGTTGCCGATGAGTCGAGCGCTGCCGCCATTGCCAGCGTTGGTGGCGCCTACGAACGGCAACCCACCGTTGCCGCCGTCGCCGCCGTCGCCGCCGTCGCCATACAGCCAACCGCCGGCTCCGCCGTCACCGCCGCGACTGCCGACCTGGAACAGACGCGGGCCGGTCCCGGGCTCGCCACCGTTGCCACCATCGCCGCCCATGCCGATCAGCCCGGCGTCGCCGCCCAGGCCGCCGCTGCCGCCCAACCCCGCGAAGCCGCTCCTGGCGGGGCCGATGCCGAGGTCCCCGCCGTTGCCGCCGGAGCCGGCCGCACCCCCGCTGCCGTACAACAGTCCGCCAGCGCCGCCGAACTGGCCGAAGCCGCCGCTGCCACCGTCGCCACCGGCAAAGCCGGAACTGCTGCTGCTCGCGCCCGCCCCACCATGACCACCGTCGCCGCCGGCTCCGCCATGACCGATCAGCCCGGCCGCGCGACCCAAGCCGCCGTCGCCGCCCCTGCCGCCGGCACCGAGGCTGCCCACGCCATTGCCGCCGTCGCCACCGACTCCGCCGGCGCCACCGTTTCCGTACAACAGCCCCGCGTAGCCGCCGTTACCACCGGGACCGCCGTCGCCGCCGGATGCGCCGGGTGCACCGTTGCCGCCCCTACCGCCGTTGCCGATCAGCCCCGCTGACCCGCCGGCTCCCCCGGCAACCCCGGGGCTCGTGCTGTCGCCACCGTTGCCGCCGTTGCCCCACAAGATGCCGCCGTCCCCGCCGGGCTGTCCCACCGGACCGCTGGCCCCGTCGGCGCCGTCGCCGATCAGCGGGCGCCCCAGCAGGGCCTGGGTGGGCGCGTTCACGGCGTTCAGCAGATTCTGCTGAGCGTTGGCAATCTCGGCGCTCGCATATGAACCCGCACCGGCGCTCAACAGTTGGACAAACCGGTCATGAAACGCCGCCGCCTGGGCGCTGACCGCTTGATAGCTCTGGGCCTGGACGTCAAATAGCGCCGCCATGCCTGCCGACACCTCATCGGCGGCGGGCGCCAACGCCCCCGTCGTCGGGACCGCCGCCGCCGCGTTCGCTGCGCTGATGGTCGAACGGATGCCCGCCAGATCCGTGGCCGCCGCCAGCAAGGCCTCCGGGCTCGCGACTAAGAACGACATAGCGCACCTCCACCACCTCGCGATTACCCGGCTGCTGCCGGGAACCGTCGATGCGTATGGCAGGAGTAGCGTAACGCGATCGCCACTCCCGGTCTGGGTGTTCGCCAGATTCCTTCACGACAGGGCGACCGCACCGTCTCGAATCGCGTCGTTGAGAGCCCTTTGAAGGACACCTGCCGCTCGAGTATCCGACGCCGCACCAACTGCTCGACGTCGTCTGGACTTCTCCGGCCGGTCTAAAACCGGGCCTTAGTCCGCCGATTCGCCCCCGGATTTCGCGTCCTTGGAATCCTTGGAAGCCTTGGAATTCTTGGCCTCCTTGGGCTCCTTGGGCTCCTTGGCGTCCGCCTTCGGTAGCAGGGCTTCCAAGGCGGCACCGCTGATGCGGCGAAACGCGCGCCGCGGCCGGTTGGCGTCGAGGATGGCGACCTCCAGGTTGGCCACGCCGAGCGTGGGCTGGCCGTTGCCAGAGGTCTCAGCACTGCCGGCACGCAGCGCATTCAAGGCGATCCGCAACGCATCGGGCAGGTCAGCGTTCTCGGTGTAGGACTCCTTGAGCGCGTTGGCGATTGGCTCCGTCGTGCCACCCATCACCACGAAATGGGGTTCGTCGGCGATCGACCCGTCGTAGGTGATCCGGTAGAGCTCAGGCGGCTTTGTCTCGCCGTAGTGCGCGACCTCGGCCACACACAACTCGACCTCGTACGGCTTGGCCTGCTCGGTGAAGATGGTGCCCAGCGTCTGCGCGTAGACGTTGGCCAGCTGGCGGCCAGTGACATCGCGGCGGTCGTAGGCGTAGCCGCGCGTGTCGGCGAACTGAATACCGCCGCGGCGCAGATTGTCGAATTCGTTGAACTTGCCGGCGGCCGCAAACCCCACCCGGTCGTAGAGTTCGCTGATCTTCTGCAAGGATCGCGACGGATTCTCGGCGACGAACAGCACGCCACCGGCATAGGCCAGCGCCACCACGCTGCGGCCCCGCGCGATGCCCTTGCGGGCGAGCTCGCTGCGCTCGCGCATCGCCTGCTCAGGCGAGATGAAGTAGGGGAAGCTCACTTCGCACCCCGTGGCTCGGCGTCGGGACCGAAAGTGTCCGCACGCGAACGGCTTTCGATGACTTCGCGGGCCACTTCGGCGATGCTGCTCTCCGGCACGTCAACCGCGCCGTCGGCGTCGATGGTGACCGCCGTGGGATAGATGCCGCGGACCAGATCCGGGCCGCCGGTTGCGGAGTCGTCGTCGGCGGCGTCGTAGAGCGCCTCCACGGCCACCCGCAGCGCGGAATGTGCGTCGGTGACTTGGGAGTACAACTTCTTCATCGACGACTTGGCGAAGATCGACCCCGACCCCACCGCCTGGTAGCCCTCTTCCTCGATGTTCCAGCCGCCGGCGGCGTCGAACGAGACGATCCGGCCCGCGGACTCCGGGTCGGATGCGTGGATGTCGTAGCCTGCCAGCAGTGGCAGCGCCACCAGACCCTGCATCGCCGCGGCCAGGTTTCCGCGCACCATGATCGCCAGCCGGTTGACCTTGCCGGCAAACGTGAGCGGCACGCCTTCGAGCTTCTCGTAGTGCTCGAGTTCAACCGCGTAGAGGCGCGCGAACTCGACGGCAATCGCGGCGGTGCCCGCGATGCCGGTGGCGGTGTAGTCGTCGGTGATGTACACCTTGCGCACGTCGCGTCCGGCGATCATGTTGCCCTGCGTCGAGCGCCGGTCGCCGGCGATGACGACACCGCCGGGGTATTTGAGCGCGAGGATGGTGGTGCCATGCGGCAGCTGGGCAGCGGTGCCGCCGGATTGCGCTCCCCCGCTGATGTTTGCCGGCAGCAATTCCGGCGCCTGACGGCGAAGAAAGTCGGCGAACGACGACAGGTCTACGGCGGGGGTTCCGGAAAGTGATTGAGTGGTCAGACGGTCAGGGAACGGCCAGTTCACTGTCCGCCCTTTTGGACGTATGCGCGCACGAAGTCCTCAGCGTTTTCCTCGAGAACGTCGTCAATCTCGTCGAGCAGGTCGTCAGTTTCCTCGGTCAGCTTCTCGCGACGCTCCTGGCCCGCAGCGGTGCTGGCGACGACATCCTCATCGTCGCCGCCGCCACCGCCACGTTTGGTCTGCTCCTGAGCCATCGCCGCCTCCTGCTTTTGGTCTTTCTCTCACAGTACCGGTCAACACCGACGTTTCTTGGCTAACGTGCCTCAGCTGGTCAGTTGTTCCACCAGTTCCACGGCGCTGTCCACCGAATCCAGTAGCGCTCCGACGTGTGCCTTACTGCCGCGCAGCGGCTCGAGCGTCGGGATGCGAACCAGCGAATCACCGCCCAGGTCGAAGATCACCGAGTCCCAACTGGCCGCTGCGATATCAGCCCCGAACCGGCGCAGGCATTCGCCGCGGAAATACGCACGCGTGTCCGTCGGCGGGTTGTCCACGGCCTGCAGCACCTGGTGTTCGGTGACCAGACGCTTCATCGAGCCCCGCGCCACCAGCCGGTTGTACAGGCCCTTGTCCAGCCGGACGTCGGAATACTGGAGGTCGACGAGGTGCAGCCGGGGAGCCGACCAGCTCAGGTTCTCCCGGTGCCGGAATCCGTCGAGCAATCGCAGCTTGGCAGGCCAGTCCAGCAGCTCGGCGCAGTCCATTGGGTCGCGCTCCAGCTTGTCGAGCACGTCTGCCCAGGTCTGCACGATGTCGGCTGCCCGGGGATCGGGGTCGCGGCTGTCGACCAACTTGGCCACCCGGTCGAGGTAGATCCGTTGCAGCGCAAGGCCGGTCAGTTCGCGACCGTCAGCAAGGGCCACGGTTGCCCGCAGCAACGGGTCGCGGCTGATCGCGTGGACAGCGTGCACCGGGCGGGCCAACACCAGATCGGTCAAGTCGATGCCTTCTTCGATCAGGTCCAGCACTAACGCGGTGGTACCCAGCTTGAGGTAGGTCGACGTTTCGGCAAGGTTGGCGTCGCCGATGATGACGTGCAGCCTGCGGTACCTATCGGCGTCGGCATGCGGTTCGTCGCGGGTGTTGATGATGCCGCGTTTCAGCGTGGTCTCCAGCCCAACCTCGACCTCGATGTAGTCGGAGCGCTGGGACAGCTGAAAGCCCGGCTCATCGCCGGAGGGCCCGATGCCGACCCGGCCGGAACCCGTCACCACCTGCCGGGACACCAAAAACGGCGTCAGCCCGGCGATGATGGCCGAAAACGGGGTCTGCCGCGACATCAGGTAGTTCTCGTGCGACCCGTAGGAGGCGCCCTTGCCGTCGACGTTGTTCTTGTAGAGCTGCAGTTTCGCCGCGCCCGGCACGCTCGCGACATGGCGGGCGGCCGCCTCCATCACGCGTTCACCGGCCTTGTCCCAGATCACCGCGTCGAGCGGGTCGGTGCACTCGGGTGCGGAGTATTCGGGGTGGGCGTGGTCGACGTAGAGCCGCGCCCCATTGGTCAGGATCATGTTGGCGGCGCCGACCTCGTCGGCGTCGACCACCGGCGGCGGGCCGGCCGAGCGGCTCAAGTCGAAACCCCGGGCATCCCGCAGCGGCGATTCCACCTCGTAGTCCCAGCGGGTGCGTTTGGCGCGCTGAATGCCGGCGGCGGCGGCGTAGGCCAGCACCGCCTGCGTCGAGGTGAGGATCGGGTTGGCGGTCGGGTCCGACGGCGACGAAATGCCGTACTCGACCTCCGTTCCGATAATCCGTTGCATGGCGTAAGCCTAGGCCGGTCGACGATGCGGACCCGGTGGGGCCCGAGGTGGGGCGCGCATCTCACCGCCACTCTTGTCGCATTAGCCACATTGGCCTCTGCCGGGAGAGGTATTCGTCGTTTCCACCTATCCGCGACAACCGCTATCGGCGACAGCCGCTCTGCAACTCGAGGACCACCGGACACGCGGCCGATTTGTCGGTGAGGTGGGCAAACCGTGTGCCTGCCAACTCAGAGACTCAAGTGGCCACTGCGACCGATGTGAGCGAGCAGGCCAGCGATCCTCCGCCGTCCGGTAACAGATCCCCGCTGATGCGGTGAGCAATCGAATCAGCGCGGACGTAGTGACAGCAAACAGGGCGTGACCGCCACTAGGGTGATCCGCGATGAACCTTTCCCTGCGCCGCGCGCTGGCACCCCCGGACTCGCCGCGTGCCGAGGCGGAAGCCTGGTTCCTGCAGCGCGGCTTGCCGTCGGTGCTCACCAGGCGAGCCCGATGGCGACGGCTGTGGCCGCGCTCGGCGCCCATGCTGGCGGCGTACGCAACGGTGCACTGCTGGGCCCTGCCGATCCTGCTGATCACCCAAGGTGACGAAGTCGTCATCGACGGAGCGCCCACACCCCGAGAATGGGTGCTGCTGGCGCTAGTCGCCGTCGCTCCGGCCCTGATCACGCTTGTCGGTTGGCTGGTGTCCCGGCTATCCGACAACCGGAAGCGTTCGGTTGCCGCGACTGTTGCGGTTAGCGTTGTGGCAATCATCGTCATTGTCCAAACGTCGATATCTCGCCTGCCCGACGCCGCCTTCGTCGCTGTCGCGGTCCTCCTCCTGACAGCAAGCGGAATCGGCTCGGTGGCCGGATGGTCGGTGCGCATGGTGCTGTCGCACCTTGCGAGCATTGGCGCCCTCGCAGTCCGGGCCCTACCGGTTGTTCTGCTGACGACTTTGGTGTTCTTCAACGGCAACGTCTGGCTTATGTCCGCAACGATTAGCGGAGAGCGCCTGACGCTCGCGATGGTCTTTCTGATGAGCATCGCCGCCGCTTTCGTCGTCTCCGCCACGGTGGAGCGGGTCCGGCCGATGCTGCGGTCACCCGCCGCGGTGCCCAACGACTGCGAAGAGCTAGCCAACACGCCATTCGAGGCGATATCCGATCCGCTCAGCAGCCCGCCCCTGACCAGGGCGGAGCGCGTCAATGTTGTCTTTGTGCTCGCCGCGTCACAACTCGCACAGATTCTGGTGGTCGCAGCACTCACCACCGCGATATACGTGATCCTCGGGCTGATCGTGCTTACCCCGGCGCTACTGAAGGAATGGGCCCACACCGCATCCAGCAGCTCGACCGTGTTAGGTCTAACGGTTCCGGTGCCAGATTCCTTGATACATCTGTGTCTTTTCCTGGGCGCGTTGACCTTCATGTACATCAGTGCCCGCGCGGCCGGTGATGCCGATTACCGTTCAACCTTCGTCGACCCACTGATCCACGACCTGCACGCGACGCTGACCGCTCGCAACCGGTACCGCGGCACCATCGCTGCGAGCAATGTTGACGCCGATAACGTGAGTGATTAACTTCACCCTGGTGCCGGCCGAACAAGTGCGCAACAAGGTATCCGACTTATCAGGGAAGCGCTACGGCGAAGTCCTTTTGGTAACTCCAGGCGAGGCCGGTCCGCAGGCCACCGTCTACAACAGCTTTCCACTCAACGAATGTCCCGCCGACCTGTGGTCCGCGCTCGACGCTCAAGCCCTCGCGACCGAACACGGTGCGGCCACGGCGCTGCTCAACGGCCCGCGCTACTGGCTGATGAACTCCATCGAGAAGACCCCGCAGGGCCCACCGGTGACCAAGACCTTCGGCGGGATCGAGATGCTGCAGCAGGCCACGGTCTTGCTGTCATCGATGAACCCCGCGCCCTATACCCCCAATCAGGTAAGCCGCCGCACCGTCTTCGTCTTCAACGCCGGGGAAGAAATCTACGAACTCCAGGACCCCAAGGGACAGCGCTGGGTCATGCAGACCTGGAGCCAAGTGGTGGACCCCAACCTGTCGCGTGCCGACCTACCCAAGCTGGCCGACCGGCTCAAGCTGCCGGACGGGTGGTCCTACCATGTGCGCATACTGCCCGGCGAGCTGAGGATCGACACCACGACCCGCGCTGCCCAAGTGCTTCAGGACGACCTGACCAATAGCTATTCGCTGGTGAGCGCCTAGTCGCACGCAGCGACAAATGTTTACAGGTACTGGCCGAGGTTGGATTCGGTGTCGATGGCCCGCGACGCGCTCGACGATTTGCCCGTAACGAGGGTTCGGATGTAGACGATCCGCTCACCCTTCTTGCCCGAAATCCGCGCCCAGTCATCGGGATTCGTGGTGTTGGGCAGGTCCTCGTTCTCGGCGAACTCGTCGACGATCGAGTCCAGCAGGTGCTGAATGCGCAGACCTGGCTGGCCGGTCTCCAACACCGACTTGATGGCGTTCTTCTTCGCCCGGTCGACAACGTTCTGGATCATCGCCCCGGAGTTGAAGTCCTTGAAGTACATGACTTCCTTGTCACCGTTGGCATAGGTGACCTCGAGGAATCGGTTGTCGTCGATCTCGGCATACATGCGGTCGACGACCTTTTCGATCATCGCCTTGATGCACGCCGTGCGGTCGCCGTCGAACTCGGCAAGGTCGTCGGCATGCACCGGCAGCGACTCGGTGAGGTACTTCGAGTAGATGTCCATTGCCGCCTCGGCATCCGGGCGCTCGATCTTGATCTTCACGTCGAGGCGTCCCGGCCGCAGGATGGCGGGATCGATCATGTCTTCACGGTTGGAGGCGCCGATCACGATGACGTTCTCCAGCCCCTCCACCCCGTCGATCTCACTGAGCAACTGCGGGACGACGGTTGTCTCGACGTCCGAGGAGACACCGGTACCGCGGGTGCGGAAGATCGAATCCATCTCGTCGAAGAACACGATCACGGGTGTGCCTTCCGACGCCTTTTCTCGAGCGCGCTGGAAGATCAGCCGGATGTGACGCTCGGTCTCGCCGACGAATTTGTTCAGCAGCTCGGGACCTTTGATGTTGAGGAAGTACGACTTCGCCTCCCGGGCGTCGTCGCCACGAACCTCGGCCATCTTCTTGGCCAGCGAGTTGGCCACTGCCTTGGCGATCAAGGTCTTCCCACAGCCGGGTGGGCCATAGAGCAGCACACCCTTGGGCGGGCGCAACGCGTACTCGCGGTAGAGCTCCTTGTGCAGGAACGGCAACTCGACGGCATCGCGAATCTGCTCGATCTGGCGCGTCAGGCCGCCGATGTCTTGGTAGCTGACGTCCGGGACCTCTTCGAGCACCAGGTCTTCGACTTCGGCCTTGGGGATGCGCTCGAAGGCATAGCCGGCTTTGGTGTCGACCAGCAACGAGTCGCCAGGGCGCAGCTTGCGGGGCCGGGTGTCGTCATTGAGGGCGTCCGCGTGACCGTCAGGAAGGTCCTCGGCAATCAGCGGATCCGCCAACCAGACGATGCGCTCCTCGTCCGCGTGGCCGACGACCAGCGCACGGTGACCATCGGCCAGAACCTCACGCAATGTCGATATCTCGCCGACGGATTCGAAGGTGCCGGCCTCCACCACGGTCAGGGCTTCATTGAGCCGGACCGTTTGGCCCTTCTTGAGGGACCTGGCGTCGATGTTGGGCGAGCACGTCAGGCGCATCTTGCGACCCGAGGTGAACACGTCCACCGTTTCGTCGTCGTGGGCGGACAGCAAGACCCCGTAACCACTGGGCGGCTGCCCCAGTCGGTCAACTTCCTCGCGCAGCGCGAGCAGTTGTTGACGGGCTTCTTTAAGAGTTTCCATTAATTTGGAATTGCGGGCCGCGAGTGAGTCGATACGGGCTTCGAGTTGATGCACATCCCGAGCAGAGCGCGTCGAGCTCTGCTGTCCAACCGCGTGCTCAAGTTGCTCGCGCAGCACCGCAGCTTCGCGCCGTAGCTGTTCCAGCTCGGCGGCATCTTCGCTGGACAGGGGGATATCGCGAGGGGTCTTAAAGGCGTCAGAACGCTCTGAGTCACCCATGTTGCGCTCCTTTCCCGCACCAGGAATGGCGTGGCGGATACATCAACGCTACCGGCGATCGGCGATTGATGTGTGGAGTCACATGCCCTCGAATGGCCTTGAAAAGTAACAACTTGTTTCGCGCTGGTAACCTCTGCTTCGACTCGGGCCGACCGAAACAACCTTGAAAGGGCCTCTGTGACTGCGAAATCCCTAACCACAGGCGTAACAGCCGTTACGGAGATCGGTGCCGCAGCCGCCGGTGTGACTTTCATTTCTTCCCCACGTGCATCCCTGCACTGCCTATAGCGAGACTGCCTCTGGATGCACCCAAACGTCTGCGTGACCCTAGGCACCGCCGCCGTCGCGGCGGCGCTGGGACTCGCGGGGTGTTCGCATGACGACGAGTCCGAGAAGGCTGCGGCGGCCGCACCCGTTGTACCACCGGCGACTTCGAGTGCGGTTGCGGCGCCGCCGAGTGCTCCCCTGCCGGCCCCCGAAGCCCTGACCGATGTGCTGTCACGGCTCGCCGATCCAGCCGTGCCGGGCGTCGACAAGCTGAACCTCGTCGAAGGCTCAACCTCTGAGATGGCCGCCGCTCTGGACAGGTTCACCACCGCCGCGCGAGACGGCGGGTATCTACCCATGACCTTCGCGGCCCACAACCTCGCCTGGTCGGACCGAAACCCGTCCGACGTGGTGGCCACCGTCGTCGTCACCACAGCCCAACCCAACAACCGTGAGTTCACCTTCCCGATGGAGTTCACACCCTTCCAAGGGGGCTGGCAGTTGTCCCGGCGAACCGCGGAAATGCTACTGGCCCTGGGAAATTCACGGGGCTCGACGTCGTCGGCACCAGCCCCGGCTCCCAGCCCGCCACCGTCGCCTGCCCCCAGCCCAGCCCCGGCCCCGACTTCGACTCCCGGCTGAGCCGCAGGTATGTGGATCGGCTGGCTCGAGTTCGATGTGCTGCTGGGCGACGTGCGTTCACTCAAACAGAAGCGATCGGTGATCCGCCCGCTGGTTGCAGAGCTGCAACGCAAGTTCAGCGTCTCGGCCGCCGAGATCGGTTCGAATGACCTCTACCGACGGGCCGGCATCGGCGTATCCGTGGTGTCGAGCGATCGGGGCCATGCCGTCGATGTCCTGGACGCGGCCGAACGTCTGGTAGCCGCACATCCGGAGTTCGAGTTGTTGTCGGTGCGACGGGGCTTGCAGCGCAGCGACGACTAGGTCATCTGCACTGAATGCAGCCGGGCAAACCCCGGACGTCCAGCTGGGATCGGGATACGCTTTATGCCTGACCCTTTGCGTCGGCCCGGGATGCCCGGGCGGTGGGAGGTGGGGACATGTCAATGATGCTGGTAAGCCCAGAGGCGTTAGTGGCGGCGACCGCACAATTGCAGCGCATTGGCTCGACGTTGGCTACGGCCAACTCGGCAGCGGCGGCCCCGATCACCTCGGTGGTGGGTGCCGGCGCTGACGAGGTGTCGGCGGCGGTAGCGGCGCTGTTTTCGACCGAAGGCCAGGCCTATCAAAGGCTTAGCGTTGAAGCGGCGTTGTTCCACGACCGCTTTATGCAAGCCCTCAACGGGAGCGCGAGCGCGTATGCGGCCGCTGAGGCCGCCAACGTTGAGCAGAACCTGCTCAACCTGGTGAATACTCCCACCCAGTTGCTCTTGGGGCGCCCGCTGATTGGTGACGGCGCCAATGGCGCGCCCGGTACCGGGCAGGCCGGCGGGGCTGGCGGGCTGTTGTACGGCAATGGCGGAGCCGGCGGGTCGGGTGGAATCGGCCAGCCCGGTGGGCCTGGCGGCGACGCCGGGCTGATCGGCGCCGGCGGTGCCGGCGGCGCCGGTGGAATCGGTGCGGGCGGTGGTGGCAGCGGCGGGGCGGGCGGTCCCGGCGGTCGCGGCGGCTGGCTGTCCGGCGACGGCGGTGCCGGCGGTCCTGGTGGTGCCGGCACGAACGGCGGCGCGATAGGCGTGCCCGGCGGTGCCGGCGGTCGCGGAGGGGCCGGCGGGAGCGCCTGGCTAATCGGTGCCGGCGGGCCCGGCGGGGAAGGCGGAGACGGCGAGGTAAGCGGGATTAATGCGGACGGTGGGGACGGTGGCGCCGGCGGGGCGGGTGGCGGCGGTGGGCTGCTGTATGGCGGCGGCGGGGCGGGCGGCAACGGCGGCATCGGGGGGTTCTCCCAGGGCAGCGCCGGGATCGGCGGTGCCGGCGGGGCCGGCGGGGCTGGCGGATACGCCGGGCTGATCGGCGACGGCGGCAGCGGCGGCAGCGGCGGCGACGGCGATGCCGGCCTCACCGACGGTGGGATCGGTGGAGCCGGCGGGGCCGGTGGTGCCGGCGGCTGGCTGTCTGGCAACGGCGGAGCGGGCGGCACTGGCGGCGTCGGCGGGTTCTCATCCAACAACAACTCCGCGTCCGGTGGGGCCGGCGGGGCCGGTGGCAATGCCGGGTTGCTGATCGGTAACGGCGGAGCCGGCGGCCACGGCGGCAGCGGCAGCAACAGTAATAACGCCGCCGGGGACGGTGGGGCCGGCGGGGCCGGCGGGGCCGGCGCGCTGTTCGGCGACGGCGGGGCGGGCGGCAACGGCGGCAATGGTGGCGACGGCGGGCCGGGTGGTGGCGGGGACGGCGGAGCCGGTGGAACCGGTGGTGGCGGCGGGCTGTTGATCGGCACCGGTGGCCAGGGCGGCGCCGGCGGTACCGGCGGCGCCGGCCCCTTCAGCACCCGCGGACCGGGCGGTACCGGCGGCGGCGGCGGGGCCGGCGGCGACGGCGGGCTGCTGTACGGCAACGGCGGTGCGGGCGGCGCAGGTGGCGCCGGTGGCACCGGCGGGAACGAGTTCGTCGGCAAGGCCGGCGGCAACGGTGGGGCTGGCGGTGCCGGCGGCGACGCCCGACTGATCGGTACCGGAGGTGACGGGGGCGATGGCGGCGCTGGGGGGACCACCATAACCGCTGGCGACGGCGGGTTCGGCGGGATCGGCGGGGTCGGCGGGGCCGGTGGACGGTTAAACGGCAACGCCGGCGGATCGGGTATACCCGGCGCGGACGGCGACTGACACGAAATTGGGTCCGGCCTAGCCCGAAGTTAAGGCTGTTGAACTAGGTGAATTCCCTGGTTGACCTGGGGATTGGCTGGTTTGGGTGGGTGGTGGTTCTGGCTACGCGGCGATGGTGAGGGGGATCGGAGCGTCAATGAGGTCGAAGGCGCGGCGCTGGGTGGGGGTGGGCTCGGTGAGTTTGTCGATTTCGATGTTGGTCTGGTGGTAGCGGATCCGGTCGCGGGTGAGGGTGGCCAGGTGATTGAGCAGGTCGCGGAAGCTTCGTACCGGGTTGCCAGCCGCGTCGTGTTTGGTGGAGGCTTTGGCGTGTGCGGCTGGGGAGCGCTGCGCGGGGGCGACGGGGTTGTCCCGATGCGGCGGTGTTTCGTCGGTGAATGTCAGTGGCGCCCAGGCCTTGCGCAGGTGCCAGATGAGGTAGCAGGCCAGCATGCAGATCAGCACGTGGGCTTTGACGCGGTCCTCGAGGCGGTGGTGGATGGGGCGTAGGTCGAGGTCGTCGGTCTTGATGATGCGAAAGTCGCGTTCGATGTTGGCGAGGTTTTTGTAACCCTCCACCACGGCGGCGGGGTCGAGGACCTTGGTGTTGACGCTGGTGCGCAGCACGTAGATGCCGTCGAGGGCGGCTTGGGCGTCGATGGCGGCCTGGTCGCGGTGGTAGGTGAACTCGGTGTCGGTGATCGTGAGGTGGAAGAGCTGGCCCACCTTGAATTTTCCGCTGACCTTGCCGACTGCGATGCCGATCTTGTCGGCGCCGGACAGGGTGGCTTTGGTGACGCGTTGGGCGATGTGGGCCAGTTCCTTCTCGGTGGCAGCCAGCAGGTCGTGGCGTTTGCGGGCACGTTCGGCGGCCAGGGCGGGGTTGCGGCAGGCGATCAGCCGTTCACCGGGGTAGTCGGGGTGGGTGATCTCGGCGAGGTCCTGGGTATCGAACAGGCTCATCTGCAGCGGCCCGTCGTCGCGGGCGAGTTTGGCGATCGCGGGTGCGCGTAGCGCGGTGATCCAATCGAAGGCGGTTGGGGTGTCGGGGTTGTCGTTGAGTTCGCGCAGCGCGTCGATGCGGGCGGTGGTGATCATGCCGCGATCGCCGACCAGCACCAGCCGCTGGATGGCGAGCTTGTCCTTGATCACCTGCACGATCTGGGTGAACGCGGTCGGGTCGGCGGTGGCACCGGAAAACACGCGCACCGCGACCGGGCGGCCCTCAGGGTCGGTGAGCACCCCGTATTCGATCTGCTCGCAGCCCTTCTTGCCGTCGCGGGAGTAGCCGCGCGCGGCCAGCTCGCAGCATCGGCCGGTCACCCACGAGGAAGTCAGGTCGAACAACGCCATCCGGCCCGGGTTCACCGACTCGTTTAAATGCTTTGCCGCCAGCTTCTTTTCGATCCTATCCTGTCGGTCGGCCAGCCAGTCCATCCCGGCGTAGATCTCGTCGGTGGAGGCCTCGGCCACCCCCAAATCGACGCCGAGGGTGGTGTTGGGCCACCACGACAGGGTGGACAGCTTCGACTTGGGCCGCACCACCCGCGAGATGATCAACGCGAGCACGATATCGCGGGCTCGGCACGGCGGGCCCAGCACTGCGGCCAGCTCGAGCTTGCGCGCCATCGCGGCCACCGCCGCCACGTCCCCGTGTGGCAGCGACCGGGACTTGCTGAACTCGGAGCCGGCCGGCACCAGCGTGTGGCCCTTCAGCGTCGCCTCGATCGCATCGACGGCCTGCGGCGGCAGCATCGACAGGTTGGCCACGGTCTCGTTGCGCACCTTGGCCCCGTCTCGGTAGGTGCGGCGCAACAGTACAGACTCATAGACGCGCTCGTGGCCTTGCTTATCCACGTGAGTCTTCTTAACTCTGACTACGTGAGCTTTGCCGGTATTGCGTGGCACACCAAGAATCATAGCTGGATTCCGCTGCATTGATAGAAACGACACGCATCTATTCGTGACTACATATGAGCACACAACAACGCCCATATTGTCAGTTCAGACCACCAATACTCAGTCAAAACCATCGCAACTTCGGCCTAGCCGTCGCGCCCTTCGCGTTTGCGGCCCAAGGGCGCCGGAGCCACAGCACCGGGCGCCAGCCGACGCGCCGTAATCAGGAACGCGGTGTGCCCGCGCATCGAATGTTGCGGCCGAACGGCCAGCCCGACAACGTTCCAACCCCGCTGCAGCGTCTCCCACGATCGCGGTTCGGTCCAACACTGCTGCGCCCGAACGGCCTCGACGACCTTCGACAGCTGGGTGACGGTGGCCACGTAGATCACCAGTACGCCGCCGGCGATCACCAGCTTGGCTACCGCATCCAGCACCTCCCACGGTGCCAGCATGTCCAGCACCGCACGGTCAACGGAGTCGTCGGGCAGCTCGGAGTCCGCGACGTCGCTGATGATCAGCTGCCAATTCCGCGGTTCGCGGCCGTAGAAGGTTTCTACATTGCGACGAGCGTGTTCGGCGTGATCGGCACGCTGCTCGTAGGAGATTACTTGCCCTTCCGGCCCGACCGCCCGCAGCAGCGACAAGGTCAGCGCACCCGAACCGGCTCCCGCCTCCAGCACCCGAGCGCCGGGAAAGATGTCGCCCTCGTGCACGATCTGAGCGGCGTCCTTGGGGTAGATCACCTGCGGTCCCCGAGGCATCGACATCACGTAGTCGACCAGCAGCGGACGCATCACCAGAAAGTGGGCGCCATTGCTGGATTTGACCACGCTGCCTTGCTCCAACCCGATCACCGCGTCGTGAGCGATCGAGCCGCGATGGGTATGGAACTCGCTACCGGGTGTGAGCGACATCGTGTAGTGCCGGCCCTTGGCGTCGGTGAGCTGGACGCGTTCACCAACGGTGAACGGGCCGGATGCTGACACGCCGTATAGCGTGCCAGCCGACTCGCCGTAGTCGATGCTCGGGGTTGTCGGCGCCCCGCTCTAGGCTGCGGGCATGACCGACCAGCTGGTGGCGCCGCAGCCGGCGCTTCGCGTCTCACGGCCGGCGCTGTCACCCTCACGGGCGGCGGATTTCAAACAATGCCCGCTGCTGTATCGGTTCCGCGCGATCGATCGGCTGCCCGAGGCGCCGTCGGTGGCACAGCTACGGGGGTCACTGGTGCACGTCGCACTGGAGCAGCTTTACGCCTTGCCCGCGATGCAACGCGGCCCGGACACGGCACGCTCACTCGTGGAGCCCGCCTGGGACCACGTGATCGCCGCGGCGCCCAAGCTGGCCGCCGAGCTGGACCGTGGACAGCGCATCCAGTTGCTGGACGAAGCCCGCGCGTTGCTGGCCGGCTACTACCGGCTCGAAGACCCCACCCGGTTTAGCCCGCAAAGCTGTGAACAGCGCGTGGAAGTCGAGCTGGCCGATGGCACGCTGCTGCGCGGCTTTATCGACCGGATCGATGTGGCCGCAACCGGCGAGCTTCGGGTGGTCGACTACAAGACCGGCAAAGCACCGCCGGCCGCGCGGGCCCTGGCCGAATTCAAGGCGATGTTCCAAATGAAGTTCTACGCGGTGGCGCTGTTTCGTTCCCGCGGTGTGTTACCCACCCGGCTGCGGCTGATCTATCTGGCCGACGGCCAGGTGCTGGACTACTCACCCGACGGTGGCGAGCTGATGCGATTCGAGAAGACGTTAATGGCGATCTGGCGGGCGATCCAATCCGTCGGCGCGACAGGCGATTTCCGCGCCAACCCGTCGCGGTTATGCGATTGGTGCCCGCACCAAAAGCACTGCCCGGCCTTCGGCGGGACGCCGCCGCCCTATCCGGGGTGGCCGAACGGTACGGACTCACATCCGACCGAGCCGGCGGCATGAACGGTTGCTTCTACCGAAGCCTCCCCGGTGACGGTGAGTATCAGGCGTTTAGCCCCACCGACTACACCCGCAGCAATTGGGGTCCCGAAATTCAGCATGGCTCGCCCCCGTTGGCGCTGCTGACCAAGCTGATCGAGGAACTTTCCGCGGGCTCCCGTCTGCGGATCGGCCGCCTCAGCCTGGACATCCTCGGGGCCATTCCGGTGAGCCCGGTGCGGGCCCGGGCCTGGGTGGAACGTCCGGGTTCGCGCGTGAGCATGATCATCGCCGAGATGATCGCCGATCGTGTGGTGGCGCGGGTAACCGCTTGGCTGCTGGCGGTTTCCGACACCGTCGACACGGCATCTGACCGTTATCGCCCGCTGGTGGAGGGACCGGCCCAACCCCGTCCGGCGGCGTTCGCGAACGCCCGCGGCTATTTCGACGCCCTCGACTGGCGCCCGCAGAAGACCGACGGACAGTTCGCCGCGGTGTCCTGGTTCAGCCCGTTAGCCCACATCGTCGACACTGAGCCCACGTCCGCGCTGCAGCGACTTACCGCCGTGGTGGACTGCGCCAACGGCGTGGGCGCAGTCCTGGATCCGAGCGAGTTCGTCTTCATGAACACCGACACGGTCGTGCACCTGCACCGCCTGCCAACAGGGCACGATTTCGCGCTGCGCGCTCGTGCGTCGATAGGGCCGGACGGTGTGGGGGTGACGACGTGCGAGGTCTTCGACAAAGCCGGTTTTGTGGGCACATCCGCCCAGACACTTCTGGTCCAGCGCAGGTGATTCGTCTATTCCGATGGTGGCGACATCTCTTGCGGCCGGGTCATAGCGCTTGCGGAACCATCGCCGCCGCCATAGCAACGATGGCGAAGCCACCCAGAACGGCGACCGAATCCTCCAGCAGCGCGATGGGAAGATCGTGCCCGCCGCGGGCGGTAACCAGCCGCCGGCGCGCCTGATAGCCGCCGAGAGTGCCGAGCACGGCGCCGATCACACCGGCGCCCAGCGCGCTCCACGTGTAGCCCCATGCGGTGCCGATGACCGCGCCGGCCAATCCACCCAGGATGATCCGGACCGCAAACACCGGTGTCGCGGTGCGCGGCGGGGTCTTGGGAAGTTTGTCGTTGATCAGTTCGGCGACCGCCAGAACGCTGAGGATCACCACCGTCACGATGTTGCCCATCCAGGATGCCCACGTGTGGTCGAGGTTGAGCCCGCTCAGAAAGGCCGCCCAGGCGACCACCGCGGGAGCGGTGACGGAACGCAATCCGGCGACGAAACCGATTAAGAGAGCCAGTAGCAGGACAAGGACTTGCGTCACAACGATCCCTTCTGGGACAGACGAGCAGCCACGGCACACGGCCCTAGCGGGACGCTAACACAGCGACCGCCTCGCCACATGTTCAAAATCGGCAGAACCTGATGTCGGAAGCCAGGATCGCTTTGGCGCCGATAGCGGCGAGTTCGTCCATGACGCCGTTGACGCCCCGGCGTGGCACCAGCGCCCGGATTGCGACCCAGGCCGGGTCGGCGAGCGGCGCAATGGTCGGCGACTCCAATCCCGGCGTGATCGACGTGGCTTTGTCCAGTACCGAGCGCGGGCAGTCGTAGTCCAGCATCAGATATTGCTGGCCGAACACCACACCCTGTACCCGGGCGACCAGTTGATCGCGCGCCGCGATGGCATTGTCGTTGCGGTCCTGGTCGGCACGCTCGATCAGCACCGCCTCCGAATCACACAGTGGCTCACCAAAGGCCACCAGATTATGCATGCTTAGGGTGCGACCGGAGCCCACCACGTCGGCGATGGCATCAGCCACCCCGAGTTGTACCGAAATCTCTACGGCACCATCGAGTCTGATCACGGTTGCTGGAATGCCCTTGCTGTCCAAGTCTTTTCGGACAAGGTTTGGATACGCGGTGGCGATCCGTTTTCCGGCGAGGTCAGCCGTCGTCCAGTGCCGCCCGGCCGGGCCGGCGTAACGGAAGCTGGACGACCCGAAACCCAGCGCCAACCGTTCGTGCACCGCCGCGCCAGAATCTAGTGCCAGGTCCCGGCCAGTGATCCCGAAGTCGAGCTCGCCGGAACCGACATAGATGGCAATGTCTTTGGGCCGCAAGAAGAAGAACTCGACATTGTTGACGGGATCAATGACGGTCAGGTCCTTGGGATCGGTTCGGCGCCGGTAGCCGGCCTCCGCGAGGATCTCGGTAGCCGGTTCGCTGAGCGCACCTTTGTTGGGTACCGCGACCCGCAACATGCTCATAACTTTCGGTACACGTCGTCGAGGGACAGTCCACGCGAAATCATCAATACCTGGGTCCAGTAGAGCAACTGGCTGATCTCCTCGGCCAGCGCTTCGTTGGGTTCGTGCTCGGCGGCCAGCCACACCTCCCCGGCCTCCTCCAGGATCTTTTTGCCCAGCGTATGTATCCCGGCGTCCAGGGCCGCCACCGTCGAGCTACCGGCCGGCCGGGTGCGGGCGCGGACGCCGAGTTCGGCGAACAGATCCTCGAAGGTCTTCACGGCCAGCGATTGTTCCACGTGCTGGCCAGCAAAGTCACGGCGGTTTAGCCGGGCCCGCCCCGAAAGACCGTCTACTTAGGACGCCCTAATGTAGGTTAGCCTAACCTGGTTACTTTCCTCATGTTCAAGGGGGCGGCCGATGGTGGCCTTTCCGATATGGTTCGCGCTTCCGCCGGAGGTGCATGCAACGCTGTTGTCCGCCGGCGCCGGCCCCGGTCCGATGTTGGCCGCGGCGGAGGCTTGGCACGCCCTCGCCGTCCAATACACCGACATTGCAACGGAACTCGCAAGCGTGCTCGGTGCGATCGAGGCAAGTTCGTGGCAGGGCCCCACGGCCGAGCGGTTCGTCGCGGCTCATCAGCCGTTTCTCGCCTGGTTGAACCAGGCTGCCGCGGTGGCCGCGGCAGCAGCCGCCGCACACGAGATGGCCGCCGCGGGGTACGCGTCGGCGTTGGCCAGCATGCCGACGCTCGCAGAACTCGCGGCGAACCACGCCGTGCACGGGGCTTTGGTGGCCACCAACTTTTTCGGCGTCAACACCATCCCCATCGCCGTTAACGAGGCCGACTACCTGCGGATGTGGATCCAGGCCGCTACCGCGATGAGCGTCTATGAAGCCGTAGCCAGGGACAGCGTGGCAGCGACCCCCACGACGTCGCCGGCGCCGGCGATAGTCACCGCCGAGGCCGCTCCGGCAGCCAGCAGCTTTCCCGACCCGGTGAAGATCATTCTTCAGGCCCTCCAGGATTTCCTGACATTCCTTCGCAACCTCGCCGCCGAGACCCTCTCGGGGCCGCTGGGAAAGTTCGTCGTTCAGGTGCTGGACTGGTTCATCTCCTTCGTGTCCGGCCCGGTGTTCAAGTTCATGGCCTACCTGATCCTGGACCCGATGATTTACTTCGGGCCCTTCACCCCAGCGCTGAGTCCTTTTGGCATGCCAGCCGCGCTAATCGGCCTGGCCGGAATTGCCGGGATCGGCGCGGTACCCGATGCGGCAGCGCCGCTGGTCGCGGGTCTGCACGTCGGCGGCCCCAGCCGGCAGAGCTTGCCTGCGACCGTCGGTGTCACGCTGGCCGGGACCGGCGCGGCCGCACCCGTGACAACGTCTGCGCCGGCCCCCGCCACTTCCTCAGCAGCGACCTCTCCCACCGTCACCGAATTCGGCCCTGCCCAAGGCCTTTACGCGGTCAGTGGTCCAGACGGCGAAGGCTTCACGCCGACCACCCGAACCAAAGGGATCGCCGGCGTCACCGCGGATGCGCCCGCACCGGCCGCCAAGCTCCCCGGTGACCACGCCCCGGCAAGCGCCAGGAAGTCCGCGAAACTTCGGAAGAGCTTGCGCCAGTACCGCTTCGAGTTCCTGGAAGACGACGGGCGGATTACCACGTCAGACGCGACGCTGACCGAGCAGGCCGCGGCCAGCCACCGTGGCGTGGACGCGCTGGGGTTCGCCGGAACCATCCCGAAATCGGCTGCAGGACAAGCCAAAGGACTAAGGCAACCATGTAGCGAATTCGCCAATGCCCCGCAGGTGCCGATGCTGCCGCATACCTGGAGCGGCGAATAACTACGGCGGTACCAGCCCCGATCAGCCGGGGTTGCCGTGGGTGCCGTCGGTGCCGGTTGCTCCCGGCGCGCCGGGATCGCCGGGGTTGCCGCCAATCTTCCCGGTACCGCCGAGACCACCCGCCCCGCCGGAACCGCCGGCCCCGCCGCCGCCTCCGACACCACCGCCGCCGGTGCTGCCCGCACGGCCCAACAGTCCACCCGCGCCGCCCGCGCCGCCGTTGCCGCCGTCACCGCCATTGCCGCCGGCACCGCCGACGCCACCATCACCCCCGTCCCCGCCGGGGGCGTCCGGCTGGCTCAAATCGCCAAAGGCGGATCGCAGGCCGCCGTCACCGCCATTGCCGCCGGGGCCGCCAACAGCCCCGATGCCGCCGATGCCACCGGCGCCACCCACGCCCCCGTTACCGCCGTCGCCGAGCAGCAGCCCACCACGACCCCCGGCCCCGCCGACGCCGCCGACACCGCCGTCACCAGCCGCAGCACCGGCGCCGCCGCCACCCCCGTGGCCACCGGCACCGGCGGCGCCCGCCGCTGGTGCGCCAACTATGTTGCCACCGGCGCCCCCATTACCACCCGCGGCGCCCGTGCCCCCGGCACCCCCGTCTCCACCGTCGCCGCCATCCAGTAGGTCGGGAACGGTGGCGGTGGGCGCGATGGCATCGCCGCCGGCCCCGCCAGCACCTCCCGCGGCCCCGGCCCCGCCAGCACCTCCGTTTCCACCCCTCCCGGCAATTGCTTGGCTATCGGCGGCAGTGGTGATGGCGTTGCCGCCTGCCCCCCCGGCGCCGCCGGGCGCAAAGTCACCGCCGGCACCGCCAGTGCCACCGAAGCCGCCTTTACCGTCGCCGCCGTTCGTCGCGGAACCGGTGCCGCCGGTGCCGCCGTTGCCGCCGGCCACCCCGGCGCTGGTGCCGTCGTCGCCGGGGCCGCCGTCGAGCGGGACGACACCGTTGAGCACGTTGGCGCCGTTGGTGCCGGGGGACGCCTGGCTCGTCGGGTTGGGGGTGGGGTTGACACCGGTGGCGCCGGCCCCGCCAAGCCCGCCAGCCCCACCGTTGCCGCCGTGGCCGATAAGCCCGACGGCGTTGCCGCCGACACCGCCGTTACCGCCGGGCGCACCGGCGACCCCGATCCCACCCGCCCCGCCATGCCCGCCATTGCCGGACAGCATCCCACCGTTGCCGCCGCGACCTCCGGCCGCACCGGCCCCACCACCACCGCCGGCCCCGCCGTTGCCGATCAGCCCGGCATCCCCACCGATGCCGCCGGCCACCCCCGTCGTGGTGCTGGTGTAGCCGCTGCCGCCGTTGCCGTACAACAACCCACCGGCCCCGCCGTTCGGGTTGGCTGCGGTGCCATTGGCGCCGTCGCCGATCAGCGGGCGCCCCAACAGCGCCTGAGTGGGCGCATTGACCACACCCAAGACACCGTCCTGCAGCATCTGCAACGGCGATGCGTTCGCGGCCTCGGCGCTGGCATACGACCCCGCACCCGCGGTCAAGGCCTGCACAAACTGGGCATGAAACGCCGCCGCCTGCACGTTCACCGCCTGATAGGCCTGGGCATGCCCGGCAAACAACGCCGCGATGGCAGCTGACACTTCATCAGCCCCAGCCGCCAACACTCCCGCGGTAGGAGCCGCCGCTGCCACGTTGGCTGCGCTGAGCGCCGAGCCGATACCTGCTACGTCCGTCGCTACCGCGGCCAACATCTCCGGGGCCGCCACCACAAATGACATGAGCCTTCCTCCAGCTACGACGACATCGCTACCTGCGACTAGCCGGATGGTATTCTCGGTCCCCGCTCACCGCAGGCCTTTCCACCTAACTGCGGCATCGCCATGAGGGGCTGTCAGACGTCGCGGCTCAGTCCTCCGGGTTGTACCCGAGGTTGGGGCCTAGCCAGCGCTCGGCCTCCTGCAGGGTCCAGCCCTTGCGCTTCGCATAGTCGGCGACCTGGTCCTGGGCCACCCGGCCGACCACGAAGTACTGCGACTGGGGGTGCGAGAAATACCAGCCGCTGACGGCAGCACCAGGCCACATCGCCATCGACTCGGTCAGCTCGATGCCGGTCCGCGCCTGGACGTCCATCAACTTCCAGAGCGTCACCTTCTCGGTGTGCTCCGGGCAGGCCGGGTAGCCGGGGGCAGGGCGGATGCCGGTGTACTTCTCGCCGATGAGTGCCTCGTTGTCCAGCTGCTCTTCGGGCTGGTAGCCCCAGAATTCCTTGCGGACCCGTTCGTGCATCCGTTCGGCGAACGCCTCGGCCAGCCGATCGGCGACCGACTCCAACAGGATCGCGCTGTAGTCGTCGAGGGTTGCCTTGAACTCCGCGATCTTTTCCTGGCTGCCGAGCCCTGAGGTGACGGCGAAGGCGCCGACGTAGTCGGCCAGACCAGTGGCCTTGGGCGCGACGTAGTCGCCCAGCGACCGATTCGGGATGCCGTCCCGGTGCTCGCCCTGTTGGCGCAGGTTATGCAACGTGGTCAGCACCTCGGTGCGGCTCTCGTCGGTGTACACCTCGATGTCGTCGCCGACCGCGTTCGCCGCGAAGAACCCGATCACCCCGTTGGCAGTCAGCCACTTCTCTTTGATCAGGGAGTCGAGCATCTCCTGGGCGTCGCCGTAGAGCTTGCGGGCAGCCTCGCCCGTGGCCGGGTTGTTGAGAATGTCGGGGAACCTGCCCTTCATCTCCCAGGCGTTGAAGAACGGCTGCCAGTCGATGTACTCGCGCAACTCGGCGAGGTCGTAGTCGTGAAACTCCCGCACGCCGAGACCCTGGGCGGGCACCGGCGGCGTGTAGCCGTCCCACTCGATCGGCGTCCGGTTCGCGCGGGCCTTCTCCAGCGTCAGCATCGGCCGCTCGTTCTTCTGGGCGTGCCGTTCGCGCAGCGACGCGTAGTCCTTCTCGGTCGCATCCAACAGGGCCGGACGCTGCTTGTCGTCGAGGAGCGCGGCAGCGACCGGCACCGAACGGGATGCGTCTTTGACCCAGACCACCGGACCGGACCGGCGCGGCGCCACCTTCACGGCGGTGTGCGCGCGGGAGGTGGTCGCGCCGCCGATCAGCAGCGGGATCTCCAGCCCCTCGCGTTCCATCTCGACGGCGAAGTTGACCATCTCGTCCAGCGACGGGGTGATCAGCCCGGACAGCCCGATGATGTCGGCGTCGTGCTCTTTGGCCGCATCCAGGATCTTGCTGGCCGGCACCATCACACCGAGGTCGATCACTTCGTAGTTGTTGCACTGCAGGACAACCCCGACGATGTTCTTGCCGATGTCGTGGACGTCGCCCTTCACCGTCGCCATCACGATGGTGCCGTTGGTGTCCTTGCCGGCGGCGGCGCCCGACTCTTCCTTCTCCGCCTCGATGAACGGCAGCAAGTACGCGACGGCCTTCTTCATCACCCGGGCCGACTTCACGACCTGGGGCAGGAACATCTTTCCCGAGCCGAAGAGGTCGCCGACGACATTCATGCCGTCCATCAACGGGCCCTCGATCACCTCGATCGGGCGACCACCCGCGGCGGCGATCTCGACCCGCAATTCCTCGGTGTCGGCATCGACGTGGGCGTCGATGCCCTTGACCAGGGCGTGCGTGATCCGCTCGCGGACCGGAAGGCCGCGCCACTCTTGGACAACCGAGTCGTCGGTCGTCTCTTTGCTGTTGAACCGTTCGGCGATCTCCAGCAGCCTCTCGGCCGCGTCCGCGCGGCGGTTCAGGACTACGTCCTCGATCCGGTCCCGCAGCTCGGGGTCGATCGAGTCGTAGGGCACCAGCGCTCCGGCGTTGACGATGCCCATGTCCAGGCCAGCCTTGATGGCGTGGAACAGGAACACCGAGTGAATCGCCTCGCGGACCGGGTTGTTGCCCCGGAACGAGAACGACACGTTGGAGATACCGCCAGAGATGTGCACCCCGGGCAGGTTCTCCTTGATCCAGGCGCAGGCCTCGATGAAGTCGATCCCGTACGTGGCGTGCTCCTCGATGCCGGTCGCCAGCGCGAAGCAGTTCGGGTCGAAGATGATGTCCTCGGGCGGGAAGCCGACCTCTTCGGTCAGGATCCGATAGGCGCGCCCGCAGATCTGCTTGCGGCGCTCCAGGTTGTCGGCCTGCCCCTGCTCGTCGAAGGCCATCACGACGACGGCGGCGCCGTACTTGCGGCACAGCCGCGCCTCGCGGATGAACTTCTCCTCGCCCTCCTTCATGGAGATCGAGTTGACGATCGGCTTGCCCTGCACGTTCTTCAGGCCCGCCTCGATGACTTCCCACTTGGAGGAGTCGATCATCACCGGGACGCGGCTGATGTCCGGCTCGGCCGCGATCAGCTTGGTGAACCGGTCCATCGCGGCGACGCCGTCGATCATGCCCTCGTCCATGTTGATGTCGATGACCTGCGCGCCGACCTCGACCTGCTGCAGGGCAACCGACAGCGCGGTGTCGTAGTCCTCGGCCTTGATCAGGTTGCGGAACCGGGCCGAGCCGGTGATGTTGGTGCGCTCACCGATGTTCACGAACAGGGAGTCGTCGGTGATGTTGAGCGGCTCCAAACCCGAGAGCCGGGTGGCCACCTCGATTTTCGGCACCTCGCGCGGCGCTTTCCCCTCGACGACCTTGGCTATCTCCGCGATGTGCGGCGGCGCCGTTCCACAGCAACCACCGACCAGGTTGACCAGGCCGGCGTCGGCGAAGTCGGCGATGTAGCCGGCCTGACGCTCCGGGGTCTCGTCGTACTCGCCGAACGCGTTGGGCAGGCCGGCATTCGGGTAGCAGGAGACGAAGGTGTCCGCGATCCGCGCCATCTCGGCGATGTAGGGCCGCATCTCCGGCGCGCCAAGGGCGCAGTTGAGGCCGACCGCGATCGGCTTGGCGTGCCTGATCGAGTTCCAGAACGCTTCGGTGACCTGCCCGGACAACGTGCGCCCGGAAGCGTCGGTGATGGTGCCCGAGATGATGACCGGCCAGCGGCGTCCGCGGTCCTCGAACAGCGTCTCTACGGCGAACACCGCCGCCTTGGCGTTCAGCGAGTCGAAAATCGTCTCGATGATCAGCAGGTCGGCACCGCCGTCGACCAGGCCGTTGGCCGCCTCGAGGTAGGCGGCGACCAGCTGATCGTAGGAGACGTTGCGGGCGCCGGGGTCATTGACGTCCGGCGAGATCGACGCGGTGCGAGTCGTCGGCCCGATGGCGCCGGCGACGTAACGGGGCTTGGACGGGGTGCTGAACTCGTCCGCTGCTTTGCGGGCCAGGGCGGCGCCGGCGTAGTTCAGCTCGTAGGCCAGGTCGGCCATCTCGTAGTCGGAGAGCGAGATCGCGTTCGCGTTGAACGTGTTGGTCTCCAGGATGTCGGCGCCCGCCTCGAGGTACTCGCGGTGGATCCCGGTGATGATGTGCGGCTGCGTCAGGGTGAGCAGGTCGTTGTTGCCCTGCAGAGCCGTCGGCCACTCCGTGAAGCGGTCGCCGCGGTAGCCGGCCTCGTCCGGCCGGTCCCGCTGGATCGCCGTGCCCATTGCGCCGTCGATCACCATGATCCGCTGTCCGAGAGCAGCCGCTAGTTCGTCGGTGCAGTCGGGGCGGATGTTTGGCTCAAAAATATTGGGCTCGGGGACGTTCACATGCAATCCTTCCGTAGCGGAAGGCGTCCTTAAATCTGTCGAGCGTGGCGGATACCGGCAGTGACCGGCGAACCGTTGCAACGCCTCTCGACGGTGAAAAGTCTACGTCGTCACCCTACGTCTGGACGCCCAACTCGACCTGATCCGCGATGCGATCGCGGCGCCTTTGAGCGCCAGCTCGCGGATCTTGGCGGCATTGTCGTAGGTATTTGGGTTAACCACATTGCAGCCGAACGTATTTCGTGTCGACCGCGTCGGCGCCGGTTGGCGACGTCATCGAGGCTCACCAGACGCCGCGACAAAACGTCGAGGAGATCGGTGTCGTAGTGGTGTTCGTTGGCGCCAGTCACATGGCAAGAATAGTCGGCCTATGGAATTTCCTCAGCCGTTGACAGCGCTCTGACAGGCTGGCGCGGCTCTACCGGACGGCAATGCCGCTGGACTGCACCCCGTACGCTGAATCCTGTGACTTTGCCCGATGATGGCGCGGATGGTGGCATTGTGCTGCCCGAACTGCACAACACCGTCGTCGTGGCTGCCTTCGAGGGCTGGAACGACGCGGGCGACGCGGCCAGCGACGCGGTGGCCCACTTGGCAGCCTCATGGAACGCAGTCCCGATCATCGAGATCGATGACGAGGCCTACTACGACTACCAGGTAAATCGCCCGGTCATCCGGCAAGTCGACGGGGTCACCCGGGAGCTGGAATGGCCCGCGATGCGGATCTCGCATTGCCGCCCACCCGACAGTGACCGCGACGTGGTGTTGATGTACGGGGTCGAGCCGAACATGCGCTGGCGCACCTTCTGCGACGAGCTGCTGGGCGTCATCGACAAGCTCAATGTCGATACTGTGGTGATCCTCGGGGCGTTGCTGGCAGATACGCCGCATACGCGGCCCGTGCCGGTCACGGGCGCTGCCTACTCCCCCGAATCGGCACGCATATTCGGTCTCCAGGAGACCCGCTACGAGGGCCCGACCGGGATCGCCGGAGTGTTTCAATACGCCTGCGTGGCCGCAGGCATCCCGGCGGTGACGTTCTGGGCGGCCGTTCCGCACTATGTATCGCACCCACCGAACCCGAAGGCCACCGTGGCATTGCTACGTCGCGTCGAGGACGTGCTGGATATCGAGGTGCCGCTGGCCGACCTCCCCACGCAGGCCGAAGCGTGGGAACGCGAGATCACCGAGATGACCGCCGATGACGAGGAGCTGGCCGACTACGTGCAGTCGCTGGAGCAGCATGGTGACGCGGCCGTCGATGTGAACGATGTACTCGGCAAGATCGACGGCGATGCGCTGGCCGCCGAGTTCGAGCGCTATCTACGGCGGCGCCGCCCGGGATTCGGGCGGTAATCAGGTTTGCGGCCTTTACGCCGAACGTCGACTTGATGGGCGAAAAGCGCCAAGAATTACCCAATAACTCGACGCTCGAGACTCACTACGACTTCTCCAGCTCTTCGGTGTAGGCGCTCGTGGAACGACCTAGCGCGGCGACCTCCGCGTCTAGGCGGGGCACTAGCTCAGCGGCGGCGTTGCGGACGGGCAGTTCGCCGATCCGGAGTGACAGCACCGGCTTGAGCCAACGGACCCCGCCCACCCAACCCGGGCAGAACACACGCGACTTGCGGCCCTCGATGCCCTTGACGAAAGCCACCGCGCACTTGTTCACCGACGTGGTCTTGTTCAACGGCCAGGGCAGCCGGGTCAGGAGTTCGCTGAACGCCGGCAAGTCAGCCCTGGTGTCGCGAACTAGCGCGGTGTCGATCCAGGACATGTGGGCCGAGCCGACGCTGACGCCGCGATGAGCGACCTCCAATCGCAGGGCGTTGGCGAAGATTTCGACCGCTGCCTTGGTGGCGTTGTACGGCGCCAACCCGGGACATGCCGTGTATGCCGCCAACGATGAGACGATCAGCACATAGCCACGGCGCTCGATCACCGACGGCAAGGTGGCGCGGACCGTGTGAAAGACACCGAGCAAGTTGACATCCAACACACGCTTGAATGCCTCGGGATCGACCTGCAGCACGGAGCCGTAGCTGCCGATTCCGGCATTGGCCACGACAACGTCGATGCCGCCGAACTTTTCGACGGCTTGATCGGCTGCGGCCTGCATGGCCGGCAAGTCGCGTACGTCGGCAACCACGGTCAACAGGCGGTCATCGCCACCGAGTTCGGCTGCGATCCCGGCCAGCTCGGCCTTGCCCAGATCGGTCAGCACGAGTTTGGCGCCCTTATTGTGCAGTCGGCGCGCGACCTCAGCCCCGATTCCCCTGGCCGCACCCGTGATGAAGACGACCTTGCCCTGCAGCGATGTCATGGCCGAAAACTACCACTGCACGCTTATAGGGCCACCCCGAGCAAGGCATCGATTGCGGTTGCCACCAACTTTGGGGCCTGGGCGTCATGGCCACCGTACTCCAGCGCATCGGTGGTCCAACCATCCAGCGCGGCAATCGCTTTGGGCGTATCGAGATCGTCGGCGAGGTAACGGCGCAACCGGGCAATAGCGTCGCCGGCGTCCGGACCGGAGGTCAGTGCGGTCGCGGCACGCCAGCGTTGTAACCGGGCGGTCGCCCCGTCGAGCACCTCCTGGCTCCAAAACCGGTCCACCCGGTAGTGCCCGGCAAGCAAACCAAGCCGGACGGCCGCAGGTTCAACGCCCTGGGCGCGCAAGCTTGACACCAACACCAGATTGCCGCGGCTCTTGGACATCTTGTGCCCGTCCCAGCCGATCATCCCGGCGTGCACGTAGTGGCGCGCGAATCTTCTTTCGCCACTGACGCATTCGGCATGCGCGGCGGTGAACTCGTGATGCGGAAAGATCAGGTCACTACCGCCACCCTGAATGTCCAAGCCACTGCCGATGCGGCTCAGCGCGATCGCCGCGCATTCGACGTGCCAGCCCGGGCGGCCCGGTCCGAATGGCGACGGCCACGTGGGCTCCCCCTGCCGCGCTGCACGCCACAGCACAGCGTCCAATTCGTCGGTTTTGCCGGGCCGGTGCGGGTCCCCGCCGCGCTGCTCGAACAGCCGCAGCATGGTGTCGCGGTCATAGCCCGACTCGTAGCCGAACTGCAGCGTTGCGTCGGCCCGGTAGTAGACGTCCTGGTACTCGTCATCGACGACATAGGCCGCCCCGGAGGCAAGCATCTTCTCGATGAGCTCGACCATTTCGGCAACCGCCTCGGTGGCTGCAACGTACTCGTGCGGCGGCAGTAGCCGCAGCGCCTGCATGTCGTCACGAAACAGGCTGACCTCGCGCTCGGCGAGGTCGCGCCAGTCGACGCCGTCGCGGTTGGCGCGCTCGAACAACGGATCGTCGACATCGGTGATGTTCTGCACATAGTGCACCTGGTGACCGAGGTCCAGCCAGAGCCGGTGAATCAGATCGAAAGCCAGATAGGTGGCGGCGTGGCCCAGATGGGTCGCGTCGTAGGGCGTGATGCCGCAGACGTACATGGTGGCTTTGCTACCGGGCGTCACCGGGCGCACCTGCCGGTCGGCGGTGTCGTAGAGCCGTAGCTCCGGACCGCGCCCCGGTAGCGCCGGAACCGGTATGGCAGGCCACGACCTCATGCCGTCGACTTTAGGCCTGGAGACGATGCAGCCCGCCCAGCGGGCTGCGGAGGAGGCGGGCACTTGCTACGACGCGCCGCTCAACGCAAAGTCGGAGAAGTCGAAGCCGGGAACGACAACACAGCTCACGAGACTGGGCTTGCCGTTGAGAGGTCGTGCGCGCTGCCAATAACCGGCTGGCACCAGCACCTGCAGTTGGTGTGAACACTCGAAGTCGGGACCGAGAACGTACGTTTTAGCACTGGATTGGTCGCGACCGATCTCCAACAGCAGCGGGCCGCCGCGGTGAAATAACCACAGCTCGGCGCTGCGCACCGTGTGCCAGGCAGACTGCTGACCGGGCGTGAGCAAGAACAGAGTCGCAGTGCCGGCACACCGGGGGCCGTCGTAGTGCGACGGGAGTGTCGACTGGCTGATCGTTAGCTCGCTACGCCACGTCTCACGGAACCAACCACCCTCTGGATGGGGGCTGAGGTCCAGCTGATGGGCCCAGTCGGTAGATTCCGTCATCACGTCGCGCCCTTCCGGTGTTGCGTCCAGCGCACTCATCCGAAAACTACTGCACTGCAAGGCTTCTAGCTCACCCGCAAAAGGATGATGCCGCCGACGAACTCGACTCCCCCGATTGGTGGGGGAAGGGGGTTCAGCCCAGCACAGGAGCCGGGCAATCACGCGACGCTCGACTGAGCGGCCTTCATACCCGCCGGATAGCGTCGAGCAGGATCGGCGCCACCTCGGCACGACACATCACGAAGTCGGGCAGGTACGGGTCGAACTGGTTGTAGCGCAGGGGCGAGCCGTCTAGCCGCGACGCGTGCATGCCGGCGGCCAGCACCACACCCGCCGGCGCTGCCGAGTCCCACTCCCATTGACCGCCGGCGTGCAGGTAGGCGTCAACGTCGCCGTCGATTAGGGCCATTGCTTTGGCGCCGGCCGAACCGATGGCTACCGGGTGGATGGCCAGCGTCTGCCGGATGCGGTGCAGTATCGCTGGTGGGCGGGTGGCGCTCACGGCGATCCGTAGCGTGCTGGGAACACCGACGCGGGCGGCGTCGGCGGTCACGGTGTCACTGCGGTAGATCATGTTTCCGCGGGCCGGCAACGCCACCGCGGCGTCAGTGATCTCGGGCCGGCCGTCGTTGGGGCGCTGCCACAGCGCGATATGCACCGCCCAGTCGTCGCGCCCGGGCGTCGAGAACTCCCGCGTACCGTCCAGCGGGTCGATGATCCACACCCGATCGGACTGCAGCCGCGCCAGATCGTCGTGGGCTTCCTCACTGAGCACCGCATCGTCGGGCCGCTCGGCCCGTAGCCGTCGCAGGATCAGCTCGTTTGCGTGGAAGTCACCCGCATCGCCAAGCGCCAAGGGCTGCCCGAATCCGAGCTCATCGCGCACTTGCAGCAGCAACTTTCCCGCGTCGGCAGCAAGATCGGCGGCCAGCGCGGCATCAGTCACCGTTTCAGTATCGCGGACGGCCGAGTTCGGCTTAGAAGGCTGGCCAGGGTATTGGACGGTGTCGGTTCGGTCCAGGCATCACCGGATTGTCCAGCAGCGCATGCGTGCGGTGGCGCAGCGCGGCGATTTCAGCACCGGTGATCTGCCCGGCGAGCTCCTCGGCGAGCGGGCCGCACAGCGCGTCGGCCAGCCCGGCAACCGCCTCCAGGGTTTCGTCGTCGATCGGCTTACCCGCCCAACCCCACAGCACCGTGCGCAGTTTGTCCTGGACATGCAGGCACACGCCGTGGTCTACCCCGTAGACGTGCCCGTCGATGCCCTGCAGGACGTGGCCGCCTTTGCGATCAGCGTTGTTGACGAGCACGTCGAACACCGCCATCCGGCGCAGCCGGACATCGTCGGCGTGCATCAGAATCACCTCGTCGCCGGCGTAGTCATAGGCGCGCAGCACCGGTAGATAGCCCGGCTGTGGCTTGCCGACGGGAAACAGGTCCACGAGGTCGGGCCCGGGCCGGGGGTCGGAATCGATGGCGTCACCGGGTTGCTGCACCCACAGCTGCAGCATGCCCGACCCGGCCGGTCCGTCACGAATCACGGTGTAGGGCACAATGTTCCAGCCCAATTGCGTCGACACCAGATAGGCACTGAGTTCCCGACCGGCCAGCGTTCCATCGGGGAAGTCCCACAGCGGCTGCTCGCCGGAAATCGGTTTATAGACGCAGTGCACGCTGGTGCCACCCAGCGTCGACTCGCACAGAAACGTGGCGTTGCTTGCCGAGCGAATGCGGCCGAGAATCGTCACCGCGCCGTCGCGCAACACCTCACGGTGGTCATTCCTCGGGTTCATCGTTGGACCCGAGCAGCGCCTCGCGCCGGTATCCGTTGGCGCGTGCGCAGATGTGCCCGTCGGGGTCCAACGGTTCGTCGCAGAGCGGGCACGGCGGACGCCCAGCCGAGATAACCCGGTTGGACCGCGTCGCGAACTGTCGCGCCGACTCCGGCGTCAGAAACACCCGCACCGCGTCGGGCCCCTCCTCGGTGTCGTCGAGCACCACGGAGGCATCGAACTCCGCGTCGGTGACCGCCAGCAGCTCGACCACCACCGTCTGCGCTTCTGAATCCCAGCCCAGTCCCATTGTCCCGACTCGGAATTCGGCATCCACCGGCATGACCAGCGGGTTGAGGTCGTCAACCTCGGTCGGCTCGGGCGGGACCGGGGTACCGAACCGGCGATGGACCTCAAGCAGTAGCGCACCGATGCGTTCAGCGAGCACCGCGACCTGCTGCTTCTCCAGGACCACCGACACCACCCGGGAGTCGTGCACCGCCTGGATATAGAACGTGCGGTTTCCGGGCTGGCCAACGGTCCCGGCCACGAAGCGGTCGGGTGTGCGGAATACATGAATTGCGCGGGCCATTGCACCTCCAAAATACCGGCAGTTGCCATCGCTGTGCGATTCGATCGCGGAGTGCGCGTTTCGCCCGCCGCTAGTCGGCAGAGCCACCTACCACAGCGTCGCTGGACGGCGGCTCAGCCTTTTCCTGCTGCGCAGGCGCGGCGCCCAGTCCGGCCGATAGTCGTGACCCAGTGTGGTTGACGTGCAGCACGAACGGCCGCAGCGGGGTGTAGCGGATCACGCTGATCGAGCCGGGGTCGGCCGTTATGCGCTGGAAGCCGTCCAGGTGCATGCCGTATGCATCGGCGATCACCGCCTTGATGACGTCGCCGTGGGTGCAGGCCAGCCACAGCACATCACCGCCCTGCTCGCCCCCGTATTCCAAGGCGAGCCGCTGGTCATACTCACGCACGGCGGACACCGCACGCGCCTGCACCTGGGCCAAACCCTCACCTCCCGGAAACACCGCCGCGCTGGGATGGGCCTGCACCACTCGCCACAACGGCTCGTTCATCAGGTCACCGATCTTGCGGCCGGTCCAGTCGCCGTAGTCCACTTCGGCCAGCCGGTCCTCTATGAGGGGTTGCAAGCACAGCGCGTCGGCGAGTGGTTCGACGGTGCGACGGCACCGCAGCAGCGGCGAACTCACCACCGCCCGGATCGGCAAGGTACCGATCCGATCGATCAGGCCGATCGCCTGCGCGCATCCCTTGTCGTCGAGGTCGACGCCCTCGGAGCGGCCGGCCAGGATCCCCGCGGTGTTCGAGGTGGATCGGCCATGGCGTAGCAGGAGTACGGTCACGTCGCGCACACCGTCCCGGTCGCCAGCAGGACCAACACGCCCGCCCCGGCGGCTAGCCGGTAGCCCACGAACCAATACATGTTGTGCCGGACCAGGAACCGCAGGAACCACGCCACCGCGGCGAGGCCTATGACGAACGCGATCAGGGTCGCCGCCAACAGCTGCGGACCCGTCGCGCTCATCCCCTCGGTTACCGGGTGAAACGCGTCCGGCAGCGAGAACAACCCGGATGCGAACACCGCCGGTATGGCCAGCAGGAAGCCGAATCGGGCAGCCAGCTCGCGTTCGAGTCCGACGAACAGTCCGGCGCTGATCGTCGCCCCGGACCGCGAGACTCCAGGCACCAGCGCCAGGCATTGGGCGACGCCCACCACCACGGCATCTCGCCAGCTCAGGTGCTCGATGTCCCGGGTCTGGCGCCCCAGATGCTCGGCCAGGGCGATCACCCCGGAAAACACCACCAGCGCCGTCGCCACCACCCACAGGTTGCGCACGCCCGAGCGGATCTCGTCTTTGAACAACAGGCCCAGGATGCAGATCGGGATGGTCCCGACGATGACGTACCAACCCAGCCGATAGTCGGCATCGCGATGTGAGGCGACAACCAGCCCGTTAAACCAGGCTTTAAGGATGCGCACGATATCGCGTGCGAAATAGAGCAGCACCGCAGCCTCGGTGCCCAATTGGGTGACCGCGGTGAATGAGGCTCCGGCGTCGCCGTTGAAGAAAACCCGCGACGCGATCGCCAGGTGACCCGATGAAGACACCGGCAAGAACTCGGTTAAACCTTGCAGCACGGCCAGATCGATGACTTGCCACCAGGACATCGCCGAAACCGCAGACACGACGACGACCGTACCTAATGAGGACGAGCCGCCACTCAGTGCAACTAGCGCGATACCGGCATGGCGCGCGCGACTGAATCCCGCACCGCGGCGGCTAGGCTGCGCTCGTCGGTGAGGTCGATGTCGACAATGCTGCGCACTGCCTTCGCCACGACATCTTCAGCCTGCGGAACCGGCCCCGAGAGCCGCGGCCGGTAAATTTCGACAGTGAGTGATCCGTGCGAAATATGGAAGGAAAAACTGCGTCCATCACCGACTTGTCCGTACCCGCTGGCGAAAATTCCCGTCGACATGTCTTCGACAGCAAACTCATTGTCTGCAATATGCCGGTCTGCGGCGACGGTCATGCCGCGAGAATACCTCGCCGGTACGCGTTGGCGAGGGCAACATGGCGAGATTGGGTTCACAACGTTTCTTAGAATTTGACTTAATATTCCGCTTTCGCGGGTTAACGAGTTGCTAGGACTGAATGAAGTAGTGGTTTACCGCCAGTTATGTGGATTGACGCTTTTGCTGGCCGTGGCGGGACTCGTTGTGGGATGTTGGGCAAATCCACTAAATAATTCCCCTCCGACTATGCAACCTGCACAGCCCGCTGTGTCGCCGCCCGTGTCACAGAATCCAGCCGGCGCGGTACGGCCGCTGGGCGGTCACCCGCAGGCGGCGCTCTTCGACGGCAGCACCCGGCAGTTGGTGGTGCTCGACCCCGAGGCCAACCCGGCGGGGCCGGCCAGCATCAGCCTGTTCGGTCACGACGGGCAGCGTCCACCGCGCGCCATCGTGCTGCCCGGGCCCGCGATCGCGTTGACCTGCGACGGCCGCGGTATCGCCTATCTGGCATCCCGCGGCGGCTACGTTACGGTCGACCTGTCCTCCGGGCGCGTCACACAGGTGAGTGTCGCCGACACCCCGAACATCGAATACACCGCAATCGCGCGCCGCGCCGACGGCAAGATGGTGTTGGGCAGCGCCGACGGCGCCGTGTACACGCTGAACGCCTCCGATTCGGGGTCCGCTTCGGTAGCCAACCGCAATAAGATCTTTGCACGCGTCGATGCCCTTGTGACACAAGGAAATACGACCGTTGTGCTGGACCGGGGCCAGACTTCGGTGACGACGATCGGCGCCGACGGTCATACCGAGCAGGCCCTGCGCGCCGGCCTGGGAGCGACCACACTGACCGCCGATCCCCTGGGCCGGCTGCTGGTAGCCGACACCCGCGGTGGCCAATTGCTGGTGTACGGGGTCGACCCGCTGATCCTGCGCCAGGCTTACCCGGTGCGAGGCGCCCCGTACGGTTTGGCGGGTTCGCGGCAGCTTGCCTGGGTATCCCAAACAGCGTCGAACATGGTGATTGGTTACGATCTCAGCACCGGAATACCCGTGGAAAAGGTGCGTTACCCAACCGTGCAGCAACCCAACTCGCTGGCCTTTGACGAAGAGTCGGACACCTTGTACGTGGTGTCGGGGTCGGGCGCCGGGGTCCAGGTCATCGAGCATGCGGCGGGTATCCCATGAGGAACGGGCCCGCGCCGCGGCGGGCTCGGTTGCCCGCGGGCTGGGACGCCGACATGTCCGACGAATACGAGTGGGTGCCGTTACGCCTGCCGCCGGAAGTGACCAGGGTCAGCGCGTCCACCCGGCTGTCCATTGAGGCCGAGTATCGCGGCTGGGAATTGACAAGGGTGCGGCTCTACACCGACGGTAGCAGGCGGGTGTTGTTGCGCCGCAAGAAATCTCGCTTGGATAGCACCGGACGCAGCGGGTGCCCTGATTACCCGGAACTGTGACGTTGGGCCAACGCCGGTGCTACGGGCTGTTGCGACGGCTGCTGTTTCTGATTCCGCCCGAGCGTGTCCACACATTGGTTTTTGCCGTCCTGCGCGGCGTCACCGCCATCGCATTGCTGCGCCAGTTTCTGCAGCGGCGGCTGGGCCCGACGGATCCGGTGCTGGCGAGCACCGTGTTCGGGGTGCGTTTCCCGGGACCGCTCGGGCTGGCAGCGGGATTCGACAAGGATGGCACCGGCCTATCCACCTGGGCGGCAATGGGTTTTGGCTACGCCGAGGTCGGCACCGTCACCGCCCACCCGCAGCCCGGCAACCCGGCCCCGCGGATGTTTCGGCTGCCCGCCGACCGCGCGCTGCTGAACCGGATGGGGTTTAACAACCACGGTGCCGGCGAGCTGGCCAGCCGGCTGGCACGGCACAGTCCCGACATACCGATTGGGGTGAACATCGGCAAGACCAAGGCCACTCCGACGGCCGGGGCCGTCGACGATTACCGGGCCAGCGCCCGGCTGGTCGGCCCGCTGGCGTCGTATCTGGTGGTCAATGTCAGCTCACCCAACACGCCGGGGCTGCGAGATCTGCAGGCGGTCGAGTCGTTGCGGCCCATTCTCGCGGCCGTCCTGGCCGAAACGTCGACACCGGTGCTGGTGAAGATCGCGCCGGATCTTGCCGATTCCGATGTCGACGACATTGCCGACCTAGCTGTCGAGTTGGGTCTGGCGGGCATCGTGGCAACCAATACCACGGTCTCCCGCGAAGGACTGGTCACGCCGGGAGTCGACGAGCTGGGCGCCGGCGGCATCTCCGGCGCACCGGTGGCGCGACGCGCGGTCGAGGTGTTGCGCCGGTTGTATGGCCGGGTCGGTGATCGGCTAGTGCTGATCAGCGTGGGCGGTGTCGAAACCGCGGACGACGCCTGGGAGCGCATCACCGCGGGAGCCTCACTGCTGCAGGCTTATACCGGCTTCATTTACGGTGGAGGCTTGTGGGCCAAGGACATTCACGATGGCATTGCCCGCAGATTGCATGACGGCGGGTTCGCCTCGCTCAGCGAGGCGGTGGGCTCGGCCCTTGACAGGAATCAATAACCGGATTCGAGCACGCGCCGGCCGCTCATTTGGGACCATGATCACGTTCTGGGGTCGGGATAAGTCGAGGGGGTCGTCGCCATTTCGTTTGTGATCACTGCACCGGACACAGTGACCAGCGCGGCTGGGGACCTAGCGGGTATCCGCTCGACGCTGGCGGAAGCCACCGTGGCGGCGGCTCGTCCCACAACCAGCGTTACGGCGGCTGCCGCCGACGAAGTGTCGCTCGCACTCTCGCGGGTGTTCGGCAGCTACGGCCAGCAATTTCAAGCTTTGAGTGCCCAAGCGGGGGCGTTTCATGACGAATTTGTCAGCCTGTTGAGGGGCGGCGCCGCGGCCTATCTCAATACTGAGATCGCCAACGCCCCCAACACCGCCGCCGCCACAGACTTACTTCTGGGCGGCTTGATCCCGACGGGCCCCAACGGGCTTGGCCCGACCACCGGCGGGGCGCCCTCGGGGATCTTCAACGGCGCCGGTCAGCAGCTCGGGTCGGTCATTTCCTCGCTGATCAGCGGCAACCCCGGCTCAATACTGCCGGGGCTATTCGGACCCAACCAGACCGGCGCCCCAGCCCCTGTCGTCGGCCCATATCAGGCTCTCTTCGCCAATACCAGCGCCAATCTGCAAACCATCATCGGCAACTGGGCCGCTCACCCCTTCCCGGCGCTGCAGCAGGTCATCAGCAACCAGCAGCGCTATGCCCAGCTGGTCGCCACGGACGCGGCAAACAGCATTCAGAACCTTCCCGCCGGGTTGCAAGCCTTGCCGTCCCACATCCAAGCCGCCATCCAGGCCGCTGCGGGCTACAACCCGGTGGCAGCGGCGCAGGCATACCTCGGCAAACAAGCCGCCTACAACCAGATTGTCACCACATCGCTGGCGAACACGGTCCGAGAGCTTCAGGCCAACCTCCCGGCCTTTCAGTCCGACCTGGGGATGACCGGCCAAGCGGTGCTGACGGGCGACTACCACGGCGCGGTGTCCGGGGTGCCGCGCGCGTTGATTCATCTCTTCCTCGACGGGGTCGAGCTGCGCAACGGGTCGGAAGTCATAATCCACGGCCCGGCCGGAGAGCTGCTTCCGATCATGGATGTTGCTGCCCAACAGCAGCAAGACTTCATCAACCTGTTCCCGGACGGCTCTATCCCGCGACAGATGACGCAGAACTTCGTCGACGCCGTCGGCACGGCCCTGCCCTCGTTGGGCTTTGCGCTGATCGGTCCGCCGATCGCCACCCTCGACGGGTTGGCGACCGGCGCGACGGCGTTCCGGACGGCGCTGCAGGCCGGCGATGGTGTCGGCGCGGTGGGCGCGCTCATCGGCATGCCCGCCTACGTGGCAGACGGCTTCCTCAACGGCGAAACCGTCATCGATCTGACGATCCCGCTGACCGAGACAGCGGTGATCCCACCATTCACCGTCGGCGCCAACACGCCGGTCGTGGTACACATGCCCTTCTACGGGATTCTCGCTCAGCCGCAACCGATTTCGGCGACGATACACCTGCCCGCGGTTGTTACTACCGTCCCGATCACCCTCAGCTTCGGCGAAACGGAGTTTGGCGGCCTCGTTCCGCAGCTGTTGACCTACATACCCTTACAAGTCGCCTCAGCGATCGCGCCGGAGTAGTCGGATCAGGCCGGACCACCGGCGCCACCGGTTCCGGCGGTCCCGCCTGCACCACCACCACCGCCTGTGTTGCCAGTGGGAGCGCTGCCCACACTGCCGCTGCCGCCGTCGGTGCCGGCCTGGCCCAAACCCCTGCCACCGTCGCCGCCGGTGCCGCCGTTTCCACCGGTACCGCCGGCTCCGCCTGTCCCGCCGGCGCCCTGCACCGAGCTGCCCCCGGCGCCCCCGGTTCCGCCTACGGCGCCGGCGCCACCTTTCCCACCCACGCCGCCCTGCACGAAAGCACCGTCGTCACCGTCGCCACCATCGCCACCGGCGCCACCGATTCCGCCGGTTCCGCCGGTTCCGCCGTTGCCGGTCGTCCCGCCACCGGCCCCGCCAGTGCCGCCGACGCCCGCGGCTCCGCCCGCCCCGCCCGTACCGGGCGTGCCGTTGCGGCTGCCGTTACCACCGCGGCCGCCGGTGCCACCGGTGCCCCCGGTTCCGCCGCTGCCGCCCGTGCCGTTGCCGTCTCCTCCAGCCCCGCCGGCGCCGGCCTTGCCGCCGGAGCCGCCCTGCCCGCCGCTGGCCCCGTCCCCGGTGGTGCTGCTGCTTTGGTCGCCACCGGCGCCGCCAACGCCACCTTTGCCGCCGGAGCCGCCCTGGCCACCTACGCCGCCGCCGACCCCATCGATGCCTGCACCACCATCACCGCCCTGGCCGCCGGCGCCGCCACTGCCGCCCTGACCGCCGGGGACCGGCAAGGATCCGGACGCGCCGGCTTGCCCGGCGCCACCGTTGCCGCCGGCGCCGCCGATGCCTCCTTTGCCACCGGTACCGATTGCCCCGGCCGCGCCACCGTCGGTGCCGGAGCCACGGGCGCCGGCGCCGCCTCCGGTGCCGCCCTTGCCGCCATCGCCGCCAGCGCCGCCGCTGATGCCCGTGTTGGTGCCGCCGGCGCCGCCGGCGCCGCCTTGTCCACCGATGCCGCCCTGACCGCCCTGGCCGCCGCCGACCCCGCCGATACCCGCACCGCCGTCGCCGCCTTTACCGCCGGCGCCGCCCGTACCGCCCCCAGCACCGCTAGTGGGCGAGGTGCCGGACGTGCCCGCCTGACCGGCGCCGCCGTTGCCGCCGATGCCTCCGGTTCCGCCCTTGCCGCCGTTGCCGATCGTCCCGGCCGCGCCACCGTCGGTTGCCGTTCCGCCCGCGCCGGCGGCACCGCCGGCGCCGCCTTGCCCACCATCGGCGCCGTTGCCGCCGCTTGCCGTGTTGGTGCCGCCGACTCCGCCGGCTCCACCTTGTCCGCCGACGCCGCCTCGGCCACCTTCGCCACCGCCGACCCCGCCAATGCCCGCACCACCATCACCGCCCTGGCCGCCGGCACCACCGCCGCCGCCCTGGCCGCCGATCGTGGGCGAGTCGCCAGACGTACCGGCTTGACCGGTGCCGCCGTTGCCACCGGTGCCCCCGGTGCCGCCCTTGCCGCCGGTACCGATCGCTCCGGCCGCGCCACCGTCGGTTCCGGAACCGCCGGCTCCGGCGGCGCCGCCGGCACCGCCCTGCCCACCGTCGGCGCCACCGCCGCCGCCATTTCCCGTGTTGGTGCCGCCGACGGCTCCTGCGCCACCCTGGCCGCCGTCGCCGCCCTGCCCACCTTGACCGCCGCCGACCCCGCCGACGCCCGCGCCACCGGCACCGCCCTGGCCGCCGGCGCCACCGCCGCCGCCCTGGCCACCGGCAGTGGGCGAGGTTCCGGACACGCCGGACTCGCCGATGCCCCCGCTGCCGCCGGTGCCCCCGGCGCCGCCCTTGCCGCCGCTACCGATAGCCCCAGCCGGGCCACCGTCCGTTCCAGAACCGCCCACTCCGGCTGCCCCGCCGGTGCCGCCTTTGCCGCCGTCGGCGCCGGTCGCGTCGACGCCGGTGCCCGTGTTGGTCCCGCCGACACCACCGACGCCGCCCTGCCCGCCGACTCCGCCCCGGCCGCCCTGGCCACCACCGACCCCGCCGATGCCCCCACCACCATCGCCGCCCTGGCCGCCGGCGCCGCCCCTGCCGCCCTGTCCCCCATCAGTGGGTGAGGCGCCAGACGTACCCGCTTGACCGACAGCGCCGTTGCCGCCGGCACCCCCGATGCCGCCCTTGCCTCCGGTGCCATTCGCCCCGACCATGCCACCGTCGGTTGCGGCGCCGCCAGCGCCCGCAGCACCGCCGGTGCCGCCCTGCCCACCATCGGCGCCGTTGCCGCCGCTGGTTCCGGTGTTGGTGCCACCGACGCCGCCAGCGCCGCCCTGCCCACCAACCCCGCCTCGGCCAGCTTGACCGCCACCGAGCCCGCCGATGCCCGCACCCCCATCACCGCCCTCGCCGCCGACGCCGCCCGCACCACCCTGACCGCCAGCGGTGGGCGAGGTTCCGGATACGCCGGCTTGCCCGGTGCTCCCGTTGCCGCCGGCGCCGCCGTTGCCGCCGTTGCCCGCGATACCGTTCACCCCGGCCGCGCCGCCGTCGGTTCCAGCGCCACCAGCGCCGGCGGCGCCGCCGGCGCCGCCATGGCCACCGTTCGAGCCGTTGACGCCGCTTAACGGGCTGGTGGCGCCGTCGCCGCCGGCCCCGCCTTGCCCGCCGACGCCACCCTGACCACCGTGGCCGCCGCCGACCCCGCCGATGCCCGCTCCCCCAGCACCGCCTTGGCCGCCGGCACCGCCGTCGGCGCCCCGGCCGCCGTCGAAAGGCGCAGTGGTGGCTTTGCCGGTCTTTCCGGCGCCGCCGTCGCCGCCGGTACCACCGGTGCCGCCGTCGCCGGCTGTCCCTGCGCTCCCGCCGTTGCCTCCGGTGCCGGCCGCACCGCCAGCACCGGCTTGGCCACCGGTGCCGCCACTGCCGCCGGAGCCGGCGTTGTCGGAGCCGTCGTCGTTGTAGCCGGTGCCGCCGGTACCCCCTTGACCGCCTTGGCCGCCGCGGCCGCCGCTGCCGTTGGTTGCGTCGACGACGGCGCTACCGCCGGCACCGCCTTGGCCGCCGATCCCGCCTTGGCCGCCGGTGCCGGCGGGGTCTGCGACGGCGCCGGAAGGCGTCACGCCGTTGGCGCCGGTGCCGCCCTGACCGCCCTGGCCGCCTGTTCCGCCGTCGCCGGCGACGTGGCCGGCGCTGGTGGTGGCGCCGCCTTGGCCGCCCTTGCCGCCGGCACCGCCCTGGCCGGCCTGGCCGAAGCTCTGGCCTGGGAAGCCGCCGGTGCCCGGCGCGCCGCCGGTCCCGCCTTGCCCGCCAATCCCGCCGGTGCCCCCGGCACCGGCGTTGTTGGCGCCGTCGTCGTTGTAGCCCGTTCCGCCGGTGCCACCGGCGCCACCTTGGCCGCCCTTGCCACCACCACCGTTATTAGCGCCGTTCGCGGCGCTGCCGCCCTGCCCGCCCTGACCGCCCTGGCCGCCTTCGCCGCCGGTGGAGCCGATCGCAGCGGACGTGCCGGCGCCGCCCTGGCCGCCTTGACCACCCTGACCGCCCTGACCACCCCGCCCAGCGGTGTCTCCGAGGGTGGCGCTGGCGCCACCTTGGCCACCCTGGCCGCCGGCGCCGCCGGTCCCGGCCTGGCCCGCGGTGCCGCCGGTGCCGCCGGTCCCGGCCTCGCCCGCGTTGCCGCCGGTACCGCCGGTACCACCGGTTCCGCCGGCGGTGGCGTTGTTGGTGCCGTCGTCCGCGTAGCCGGTGCCGCCTTGGCCACCTTGCCCGCCGGCGCCGCCGGCCCCGCCGGAGCCGTTGGTGCCGCCATTGCCGGCGCCACCCCCACCGCCTTGGCCGCCCATCCCGCCCTGGCCGCCGGTGGAGCCGGCGTCAAAGGGTGTGGCGGCGGTGGAACCGGTGGCGCCGACCCCGCCGTCGCCGCCCGCGCCGCCCCTGCCGCCGGTACCCGCGGCGCCGTCCGCGCCGGCGTCGGTTCCGAAGCCCGCCGCCCCGGCGGCGCCTCCGGTGCCGCCTTGGCCGCCATCGGCACCGCCACTACCGGTGCCGAAGGTGTTGGCACCGCCCTGGCCTCCCCGGCCGCCCTGGCCACCGACGCCGCCCTGCCCGCCTTGCCCGCCGCCGACCCCGCCGATGCCCGCGCCACCCGTGCCGCCCTGGCCGCCAGCGCCGCCGTCGCCGCCCCGGCCGCCTGCGCTCGGCGAGCCACCGGATACGCCGGACTGGCCGGCGCTGCCGTACCCGCCGGCGCCGCCGGTGCCGCCTTTCCCACCCGTTCCGATCGCGCCCGCCGCGCCACCGTCGGTCCCGGAGCCGGCCGCCCCGGCGGTGCCGCCGGTGCCACCCTGCCCGCCGGCCGCGCCGCTGCCGCCGGCGGTGCCGGTATGAGAACCGCCTTGGCCGCCCTCGCCGCCCTGGCCACCGATGCCGCCCTGCCCGCCGGCGCCACCACCCACACCAGCGATGCCCGCGCCGCCGGCACCGCCTTGGCCGCCGGCACCGCCTTGGCCGCCCTGAAGGCCGGTGGTGGGTGCGCCCGCGTCGCTAGCGCCGGCCTGGCCGACGCCGCCGGTGCCACCCGCGCCGCCGGTGCCGCCGACACCACCTCGGCCCGCGTTGCCCGCGGTCCCGCCGAACCCACCGGCCGCGCCCCCCGCGCCGGCCGCCCCGCCGGTGCCGCCGGTGCCGCCCTGGCCGCCCTGGTCACCCAGGCCCAGGGCGGCGCCGCCCGCGCCGCCGATGCCACCAGCGCCGCCAGTGCCGCCGTGGCCGCCGTCGCCAGAGATGCCGATCCACGCATGACCCCCGGCGCCGCCCGCGCCGCCGGCGCCTCCAGTTGCGCCCGTACCGCCCTGCTGGCCGGCTGCGCCGGCCCCGCCTGCCCCGCCGGTGCCGCCGTCACCACCGGTTCCGCCGTGACCACCGAATCCGACAACACCGGCGTTGCCGCCGACTCCACCAGCACCGCCGCTACCGCCATCCACTCCCGCGGCACCGGCGGAGCCGTCCCCGCCGGCCCCGCCGTGCCCGCCAGAACCGAATAACAACCCGCCACGACCGCCGGCCCCGCCGTCACCGCCGGCACCGTTGAGGTCGCCGCCGCCGCTCCCGCCGGCGCCACCCTTGCCGATCAACGGGGCGATGCCGCCCGCACCGCCGGCACCGCCGGTGCCGCCGGCCCCACCAAGCCCACCGGAGCCCAACAACCACCCACCACGGCCGCCGGACCCGCCGGTCGCACCGACCCCGCCGGTGCCGCCGCTGCCGCCATTACCGATGAGCCCAGCCTCGCCGCCGGCGCCGCCGGCCTGGCCGGCCGCGCCCGACCCGCCGTCCCCGCCGTTGCCCAATAAGATCCCACCAGTCCCGCCGTTCGCCCCGGATCCCGGCGCGCCATTGGCACCGTTGCCGATCAGTGGACGACCCACCAGCGCTTCGGTCGGTGCGTTGATCACGTCAAGCACCTGTTGCCCCACCGTCTGCAAAGGCGACGCGTTGGTCGCCTCGGCCGTCGCATATGCGTCCGAACTCGACTTGAGGGCCTGGGCAAACTGGTCGTGAAACGCCGTCAGCTGAGCGGATACGCTCTGATAAGCCTGGCCGTGCCTGGAAAAGAGCGACGCCACCGCCGCCGAGACCTCATCAGCGCCCGCGGCCAACACGGCCGTGGTCGAGGCGGCTGCCGCCGCGTTTGCCGAACGCAGTGCCGAACCGATACCTGTGACATCCGACACGGCCGCCGTCAGTACCTCCGGGCCAGCCAACACAAACGACATCGCGTCGGTCCCCTTCGTTCGAGTGCATCTCGTTACCAAGCCAGTACTCCAGCAACAAACTTCGTCCAACTGGGGCAGCAGCGCCCTCGGTCAACTGGGGGATTCGAGGGATGAAATTTCCTCCCCCTATTGGGGGAGGAAGGCACCGCCGTCGACCCCAAGAACGCGTTGCAATGATCTTGCCTGGACAGCCGAAAGTCACTTTCTCAGTGCGCTTTTCACGTAATGTGCAATCCCGACGCGGCATGGTCATCAACACCGCTCCGGGTGGGGATCGCACCAAGGGGCTACTTGCGGACTCCCGGAAATTCACTATGAATTGCTTGATCCTGCCTGGCGCAGCTAAGCGACCGTGGGGTGCGACGCCCACTGCCCGGGGATCCAACACACCGGCCGCTACGGCGAGGCCGGCCATCTGCTTCGAGTTGGGGAGACGCGATGGATTTCACGGGGTTGCCGCCGGAGCACAATTCGGGTCAGATGTTTGCTGGCGCGGGGCCGGGCCCGATGCTGGTGGCCGCCGCGGCCTGGCAGGGGTTGGCCGTCGAACTGGGTTCATCCGCCGTCGCATTTGCATCACTGACCTCGCGACTGGCGACTTCGTCGTGGCAGGGTCCGGCCTCGGCGGCGATGGTGGGCGCAGCCGAACCCTATGTGGGGTGGTTGAGTGACGCGGCAATGCAGGCCGAACAGGCCGCCGCTCAGGCCCGGCTAGCGGCGGCCGCATTCGAGGTAGCGCAGGCGGCAACCGTGCATCCGGCGATCATCGCGGCCAACCGCGCTCGGTTTGTTTGGCTGGCGGCCTCGAACCTGCTGGGGCAAAACGCGCCGGCGATCGCCGCTGCTGAGGCTGAGTATGAGCAGATGTGGGCACAGGATGTGGCCGCAATGTTCGACTATCACGCCGATGCTTCGGCGATCGTATCGGTGTTGTCTCCGTTCACAGGGGTGCCACAGAATCTGGCGGGCCCGCACGCATCCGTCGCGCCGGCCGCCGAGGCCGTAGTCCACCCGCCCAGTGGGCCGGGCTTGAACCTGGGCCTAGCAAACGTGGGCCGCGGAAACATCGGTAACGGAAACATCGGCAACTTCAATCTCGGCTCGGGGAATGTTGGCAGCCGAAACATCGGCAGCGGAAACATCGGCAGCGGAAACATCGGGTTCGGCAACACGGGCCCCTCCATGGCGGCTGCGACCGCGGCCGCCCGCAACTTCGGCTTCGGCAACACCGGCAGCGGCAACATCGGCTTCGGCAACACCGGTGACGGCAACATCGGCTTCGGCAACACCGGCGACGGAAACATCGGAATCGGGCTGACGGGATCCGGGCTGACCGGTCTCGGCGGGCTGAATTCGGGCACCGGCAACGTCGGCCTGTTCAACTCGGGCACCGGAAACGTCGGCATCGGCAACTCCGGCACCGGAAACTGGGGCGTTGGCAACTCCGGCAACAGCTACAACACCGGCTTCGGCAACTCGGGTGAGGCCAACACGGGCTTGTTCAACTCCGGGATAGCCAACACCGGCATTGCCAGCGCGGGCAATTACAACACGGGCAGCTACAACACCGGCAGCACCAACACGGGCGGCTTCAACGTTGGCAGTTACAACACCGGCTTCTTGAACAGAGGCAACTACAACACCGGCGTGGGAAACACCGGCAATGTCAACACCGGCGCCTTGATCTCGGGCAACTACAGCAACGGCGTGCTATGGCGGGGAAATTATCAGAGCCTGATATTCCCGGCTCCGGGCTTCGGAAACTCGACCGACATCCCGTCGTCGGGCTTCTTCAACACCGGTTCGGGCAGTGCCTCGGGCCTCGCAAACTCCGGCGCCAATAATTCGGGCTTCTTCAACTCATCGGCCGTCGGAGTGTCCGGCTACTACAACACCGGTGGGCTGGCATCGGGCCTCGCGAATTCGGGCAATACCGTCTCGGGTTTGCTCAATACCAGCTTGCTGAGCGTCGCGGCGCCGGCCTTTGTTTCGGGTGCCCTAAACACCGGCAGTAATATGTCCGGCTTCCTCGGCGGCCCCTCGTCGGTAAATATTGGGTTCGCCAACCAGGGCGGCTCAAACGTTGGCAACGCGAACGTCGGCGACTTCAACTTCGGCAGCGGAAACGTTGGCAACGCCAACATCGGCAGAGGAAACGTCGGCAACTCGAACATCGGCAGCGGCAACATCGGCGAAACCAATATCGGCATCGGAAACATCGGCGACGGGAACCTGGGCTTCGGAAGCCATGGCATCGACAATTTCGGCTTCGGAAACTTTGGCGACTATAACCTGGGCAACGGCAACGTCGGCAACCACAACCGAGGCTTCTGGAACGCAGGCGACAACAACGTCGGCTTCGCCAACGCCGGCAATAACAACGTCGGCATTGGGCTCACCGGCGACGGCCAAGTCGGGTTCGGGGCGCTGAACTCCGGCAGCGGCAACATCGGCTTGTTCAACTCCGGCACCGGAAACGTCGGCATCGGAAACTCGGGGACCGGCAACTGGGGCATCGGCAATGCGGGCATTGGCAACACCGGCATCGGCAGCACGGGCAGCTACAACACCGGCCCGTGGAACGCGGGTACCGCCAACACTGGCATCGCCAATGCCGGCAATTACAACACCGGCTTCCTCAACGCGGGTGCCACCAACACCGGCAGCTACAACGCGGGCGAACACAACACGGGCGGGTTCAACCCGGGCAATTACAACACCGGCCATTTCAACCCCGGCAACGTTGACACCGGCGCTTTCAACACGGGCAATTACAGCAACGGCTTTTTCGTAACCGGCGACAACCAAGGCCAGATCAGTGTCGATGTCGCGATCGATATTCCCACCGTCCCGATCGACATCGAGTCCGTTAATCCCATAGACCAAGTCATGGTTGTCGGCGGGCAGGTCTACACAATTCCGGGCTATACGTACCCGAAAACATATTTCCTGGACGGCGCCTTCTATTTAGGCCCGGTCAACATCTCGTCATCCACGCTCACCGCTCCCACCGTGACAATTGACATTGGTGGGCCAAGCACGTCCATAGACGCCACCATCGTCGGCGCCCTGCAGGGCGGGACGATCCAGATCATCGACATACCGGCGGCGCCGGGATTCGGGAACTCGACAACCAGCCCGTCGTCAGGCTTCTTCAACTCCGGCACCGGCAGCGCATCGGGCTTCGGCAACGTCGGCGCCAACAATTCGGGCTTCCGCAACGTGTCGACGGGCAGCGCAGGCGTCTCGGGCTACCGAAACGTCGGCTCCCTAGAGTCGGGCGTGGCCAACCTGGGCAACACCATCTCGGGCTTCTACAACACCAGCACCCAGGACCTCGCCACCGCGGCCAATGTCTCCGGCTTCGTAAACGTCGGCACCAACTTGGCGGGCGCTCTTCGCGACAGCGCAACCGGGATGGTCTTCAACGTGGGCCTGGGAAACGTCGGCGCTTACAACCTGGGCAGCGGCAACCTGGGCGACTTCAACCTCGGCAGCGGCAACATCGGCAACGACAACTTCGGCAGCGGCAACACCGGCAACGACAACATCGGGTTCGGCAACACCGGCAGCGACAACAATGGCATGGGCAACACCGGCGACGGCAACATCGGCTTCGGCAACGCCGGCACCGGCAACGTCGGCATCGGGCTCAGCGGCGACGGCCAGTTCGGCTTCGGTGCCCTGAACTCCGGCAGCGGCAACATCGGCCTGTTCAACTCCGGCACCGGCAACATCGGTATCGGAAACTCCGGCACCGGGAACTGGGGCATCGGCAACTCCGGCAGCTACAACACCGGCAGCTTCAACCCGGGCCGCACCAACACCGGGTTCTTCAACACCGGCACCGCCAACACGGGCATCGCCAACGTGGGCAGCTACAACACCGGCAACTACAACACGGGCGCCACCAACACCGGAAGCTTCAACCCCGGCAACTACAACAGCGGCCTACTCAACTCCGGCAACTACAACACCGGCCTGGCCAACTCGGGCAACATCGATACCGGCGCTCTCAACACCGGCAACATGGACAACGGCCTGTTGTGGAGGGGCGACAGCCAGGGCCTGATCGGCTTCAATTACACGATCTCTATGCCGGAGATCGCGTTGGACCTGGTTGCCACCATCCCGATCAATATCCCCATCAACGCCAGCTTCACCACCACCGTCTACAACGGGCTAACGATTGACGACATCCCGTTCGGAACCACCGCCACGCTCGGTCCCATCCCCGTCCTCGAAGGCACCATCAACTCGCTCACCATCCCGCCCATCTATGCGACCGGCCCCACGCCGGCAATCCAAATTGGAAATCCCGACGGCTCCACCGCGATCGTCATCCCGGTCTCCGCCAGCCTTGGCCCCGCCGACTGGACGATCATCGACATCGGCGGCGCCCCAGGATTCCGAAACTCGACAACCAGCCCGTCGTCGGGATTCTTCAACTCCGGCACCGGCAGCGCCTCGGGCCTAGGCAACGTCGGCGCCAACAACTCGGGCTTGTTGAACTTGGCCTCCGGCAGCTCCGGGATTTCGGGCTACAAGAACGTCGGCGACCTGGTATCGGGCGCGGCGAACCTCGGCAACACCATGTCGGGACTCCTCAACACGAGCACGCTGGACCTCGCGACACCGGCCAATGTCTCAGGTGCCGGAAACATCGGGGCCAACCTCGCGGGCCTCTACCGCAACAACGCGGCGGGGATGACGGCCTTTAACCTGGGCCTCGCAAACGACGGCGCCTTAAACGTCGGCTTCGCAAACATCGGGTCGCACAATTTCGGCTCCGGAAACGTCGGTGACTTCAACTTCGGCAGCGGCAACCTCGGCGATCACAACGTGGGCGGCGCGAACATCGGCGGCTTCAATGTCGGCTTCGGCAACCACGGCGTCCACAATCTCGGCTCCGGAAACCTGGGCGACCACAACATCGGCCCGGCAAATCTCGGCGATTACAACCGCGGTTTCGGGAACGCCGGCAACGCCAACGCCGGTTTCGCGAACACCGGCGACAACAACATCGGCTTTGCCAACACCGGCAGCAACAACATCGGCATCGGGCTCACCGGCGACGGCGAAATCGGTTTCGGCGCGCTGAATTCCGGCGCTGGCAACACCGGCTTGTTCAACTCCGGCACCGGTAACGTCGGATTGTTCAACTCCGGCACGGGAAACGTCGGCATCGGCAACTCGGGCACCGGAAACTGGGGCCTCGGCAATACCGGCAACACCAACACCGGCGTCTTGAACTCCGGCCACGTCAATACGGGCTTCGTCGACTCCGGCACCGGAAACACGGGCATCGGCAACGCGGGCGGCTACAACTCTGGCAGCTTCAACACCGGCAGCTTCAACACCGCCGGCTTCAACCCGGGCTCCTATAACACGGGCTACTCGAATACGGGCAACTACAACACGGGGTTCGCAAACACGGGAGACGTGAACACCGGTTTCGTTAATTCCGGCAGCTATAACAACGGCGTCTTATGGCAAGGCGACTACCAACGCCTGATGGACTACAACTACACGATCGATATCCCCGATACCGCCATTCCGGTAAACCTATCCGTGAGTATCCCGATCAACATCCCGGTCACCGTGTCACTCGGCACGCTGACCATTCAGGGCTTCACCATTCCCAAATACACCGCCGACATCACCGTTCTGGATACCGGATCTACCCAAGCAATCAGCGTCGGGCCCATCACGTTCGGGGATATCGCGATCGCCCTGCCCACCATCAGCGCCACCATCGGCGGGCCCACCACCGCGATAACGATCGACGGCACCGGCGGCATCGGCCCCATCGCCATCCCGGTCATCGATGTTCCCGCGGAGCCGGGCTACGGGAACACCACCAGCGTCCCGTCGTCGGGCTTCTTCAACTCCGGCACCGGTAGCGCCTCGGGCCTCGGCAACGTCGGCGCCAACAACTCAGGGTTCTTCAACGTGGCCTCCGGCAGCTCAGGAATCTCGGGCTACAAGAACGTCGGCGACCTGGTATCGGGCATGGCGAACTACGGCAACACCATGTCGGGATTCTTCAATATCAGCACCCTGGATCTCGCGACGCCGGCCAACGTCTCCGGCTTCGCAAACAGGGGCACCGACCTCGCGGGTTTCTTCGGAAACTTCGCGGTGTCCAACGCGGGTGTGGCGAACATCGGCAGCTTCAACCTGGGCAGCGGGAACGTCGGCGACTACAACCTCGGCAGCGGAAACGTCGGCGCCTACAACCTCGGCGGCGCAAACATCGGCAGCTTCAATGTCGGCTTCGGAAGCCAGGGCGTACACAATGTCGGCTCCGGGAACCTGGGCGACTACAACGTCGGTCCGGCAAACTTCGGCGACGACAACCACGGGTTCGGGAACGCAGGCAACGCCAACGCGGGTTTTGCGAACACCGGCGACAACAACATCGGCTTTGCGAACACCGGCAGCAACAACATCGGCATCGGACTGACCGGCGACGGCCAAATCGGTTTCGGCGCACTGAATTCCGGCACCGGCAACATCGGCCTCTTCAACTCCGGCACCGGCAACATCGGCTTGTTCAACTCCGGCACCGGCAACATCGGCATCGGCAACTCGGGCACCGGCAACTGGGGTGTCGCCAACGCGGGGATCGCAAGCACCGGCATCGAGAACGCCGGCAGCCACAACACGGGACTCTGGAATCCAGGTACCGGCAACACCGGCCTCGCCAATGCGGGCACCTACAACACGGGCGGCTACGACACGGGCAGCGCGAACACCGGCTTCGCCAACCCGGGCAGCTACAACACGGGCTCGGCAAATAGGGGCAGCACCAACACCGGCAGCTTCAACACCGGTGACTACAACACGGGCTTACTCAACATCGGTAACTACAACACTGGCCTGGCAAACACCGGCAATGTCAACACCGGGGCTTTCAATGCGGGCAGCTACAGCAACGGCTTCTTCTGGAGGGACGACTACCAAGGTCTGCGTGGTTTCCACGCCGGAATCTACATTCCCGAATTCTCGGTCCTAGACCTGGATCTGGCGATCCCGATCAATGTCCCCATCACTGTCGATGCCACGAACATCGTCGTCGGCCCGTTCGAGATTCAACCGATCACCGTCAGCGTCCTCGGCTCGTCGTATCTGAGCATCACCTTCGCCACCATTTCCGTCCCGGCCCTCACCGGCATCTTGCCCACGGTCGATGCCCTCATCGGCGGACCAGATACATCGATACCGATCGCCATCTCCAGCAGCTTCGGCCCAGTCGACATCACGTTCATCGATATACCGGCGGCTCCGGGCTACGGGAACACGACCAGCACCCCGTCGTCGGGCTTCTTCAACTCCGGCACCGGCAGCGCGTCGGGCTTCGGCAACGCCGGCGCCAACAACTCGGGCTTCCGCAACGTCTCGATGGGCAGCACGGGCGTCTCCGGCTACCGAAACGTGGGCTCGCTGGAGTCGGGCATCGCCAACGTGGGCAACACCATCTCGGGCATCTACAACACCAGCACCCAGGACCTCGCCACAGCGGCCAATCTTTCCGGCTTGGCAAACGTCGGCTCCGACCTGAGCGGCGCGTTCCACAACGGCAGCGTCGCGGCCGGGCGGGTTGTCAACGTGGGCTTGGCAAACGAGGGCCAGCTCAACGTGGGCTTCGGAAACGTCGGCTCCGTCAATCTGGGCAGTGGCAACCTCGGCGACCTGAACCTCGGCAGCGGAAACCTCGGCGACCACAACCTCGGCAGCGGCAACGTCGGCAGCGCCAACGTCGGGTTCGCCAACATCGGCAGCGACAATCTCGGCTTGGGCAACACCGGCAGCGACAACAATGGGTTCGGCAACACCGGCGACGGCAACATCGGCTTCGGCAACACCGGCAACGGCAACATCGGCATCGGGCTCAGCGGCGACGGCCAGTTCGGCTTCGGCGCCCTCAACTCGGGCACCGGCAACATCGGGCTGTTCAACTCGGGCACCAACAACATCGGCATCGGCAACTCCGGCACCGGAAACTGGGGCATCGGCAACTCCGGCAGCTACAACACCGGCATCGCCAACCCCGGCCGCGCCAATACCGGCTTCTTCAACGCCGGCGTCGCCAACACCGGCATCGCCAACGTGGGCAGCTACAACACCGGCACTTACAACACCGGCGCCACCAACACCGGCGGCTTCAACCCCGGAGCCACCAACACCGGCTGGTTCAACACCGGTGACTACAACACGGGCCTGGCCAACACCGGCAACATCAACACCGGCGCTTTCAACACCGGCGACATGAACAACGGCCTCTTGTGGCGAGGCGACAATCACGGCCAGATCGGCGCGTATTACGCAATCACCGTTCCGGAAATCCCCGCATCCTTCGACATCCAAATCCCCGTCAACATCCCGATCAGTGTCAGCATCAGCGACGCTTACATCAACGCCTTCACCATCCCCAAAGTCACCTTCAGCGGCTTGGACGACGGCCTCGGCGGTAAAGTCGTCGGCTACATCGGCCCGTTCAGCGTCTACGGCGCCCAGAGCGGCGACCCGCTCGTCATTTCCTTCGGCGAGCAACCCACGGTCGCGGTCAATATCGGCAACCCGGACGGCTCAACGGTGATAGGCATAAGCGGCACAGGCGGTTTCGGCCCCATCACCATCCCACTCATCGACATGCCGGCGGCTCCGGGATACGGAAACTCGACCAGCAGCCCGTCGTCGGGGTTCTTTAACTCCGGCGCCGGCAGCGCATCTGGCTTCGGGAACTTCGGCGCGAGCAATTCCGGCATTTTCAACTCCTCGACCGGACTCGCCGGTAACTCGGGTGTGCAGAACTACGGGTCGTTGCAATCGGGGTTCGCCAACTTTGGCAATACCGTCTCGGGCATCTACAACACGAGCAGCCAGGACCTCACATCGGCGGCCAATGTCTCCGGCTTGGCCAACGTCGGCACCAATCTGGCCGGCGTGCTCCGCGACAGCGCAACCGGGACGATCTTCAACGTGGGCCTTGCAAACGAGGGTCAACTCAACGTCGGCTTCGCAAACATCGGCGACCACAACCTGGGCAATGGAAACGTCGGCGACTACAACCTGGGCAATGGAAACATCGGCGCCCACAATTTGGGCGGCGGCAACCTGGGCGACCTCAACGTCGGCAGCGGCAACATCGGCAGCGTCAACATCGGGTTCGCCAACACTGGAAGCGACAACCTCGGGTTCGCCAACGCGGGCAGCAACAACATCGGCTTCGGCAACACCGGCAACGGCAACATCGGCTTCGGCAACACCGGCAACGGCAACATCGGCATCGGGCTCAGCGGCGACGGCCTAAGCGGCTTCGGCGCCCTGAACTCGGGCACCGGCAACATCGGCCTGTTCAATTCGGGCACCAACAACATCGGCATCGGCAACTCCGGGACCGGAAACTGGGGCATCGGCAACTCCGGCAGCTACAACACCGGCATCGGCAATGCGGGCAGCGCCAACACCGGTTTCTTCAACGCCGGCATTGCCAACACCGGCATCGCCAACGCGGGCGGCTACAACACCGGCAACTACAACGCGGGTGCCAGCAACACCGGTAGCTTCAACCCGGGCGACTACAACACCGGCTGGTTCAACCCGGGCGACTTCAACACGGGTTTGCTCAACACCGGCAATTCCAACACCGGCGTTGCCAACTCGGGCAATGTCAACACCGGCGCTTTCATTTCGGGCAACTACAGCAACGGCTTGTTTTGGCGAGGCGATTACCAGGGTCTGATTTCCATCTCGTACTCGTCGACTATTCCCGAAATCCCTTGGTACTACGACGTGAATGCGCCGATTGAGATTCCAGTCACGGCCTCCGTCAACGAGATCACCATGGAAACGTTCCACATCTCGGACATCCCCATCAAGGTCCAGTTGCAACAAAAAGTCTGCATCCCCGGGACGTCAATTTGCTGGACCATCACGACGACCGTGTACGACGGCAGCATCGGCGGCTGGACGATCGACGCATTCGTTCTCCAATCCGCAATTGCCGTGGACACCGTCATTGGCCAAATAGTCGATTACTCCGGCGGCGGGACCTCGGGTCCCTACACCTTCGGCTTCGACTACCAGCAGAACCCGGGATTCTTCAATTCGACCACCGACCCCTCGTCGGGCTTCTTCAACTCCGGTGCTGGCAACGCGTCGGGTTTCTTCAATTCCGCTGGTCCTGTGTCGGGGATTGCCAACGAGTTCGCCTACAACTCGGGCGTCGGCAATGCCGGGGGCGCGGGAAATTCGGGCTACCTAAACTACGGCGCGCTGGAATCGGGCTTCGCGAACTTGGGCAACACCATTTCGGGGTTTTTCAACACGAGCACGCTGGATCTCACCGAGGCCGCCTTTGACTCAGGCGTCGGAAATGTCGGCACCAACCTCTCGGGCTTCTTCAACAACGTCTTCTTGCCCTAGCTGGGCGCGTACCACCGGTGAGCGCGTCTGGGCCGCGGTTAAGTTTGCTCGTAGGTGCCGTGGATGACCGCCCGGGCGATCGCGTGCTGGAAGAGGTTGAATCCCAGAAATGCGGGGCTGGCGTCCTCATTGAGGTCGAGCTTGTCGACCTTGACCGCGTGCACGGCGACGTAGTAGCGGTGTACGCCGTGGCCGGGAGGCGGCGCAGCACCGATGTAGCGGCGCATACCCGCGTCGTTGACCAACGTCAGCGCCTTTCCCGGTAGCTCGCCGCCGTCGCCCGCGCCCGCGGGCAACTCGGTCACGTCGGCGGGCAGGTTGGCCACCGCCCAGTGCCAGAACCCGGACAATGTGGGCGCGTCGGGGTCATAGACGGTAACTGCGAAGCTACGGGTCTCCTCCGGAAATCCCGACCAGCTCAACTGCGGGCTGGCATCTTCTCCGCCGGCGCCCATGATTCCGCTGACTTGGGGTTTGGCCAGCGGTTGCCCGTCGGTGATCGACTGCGAGGTCAGGGTGAAAGTGGGCAGCTTGGGCAGGGCGTCGTACGGGTCGGGCGGCAAGGTCATGGACTAGTCCTCTCGGGTGATCTACCGGTCATCAGCAGTGCGTTAAGAAGTGTGCCAGCACGTCGGTGCCGAACCGCAACGCGTCGATGGGTACCCGCTCATCGACGCCATGGAACAATGACGAGAAATCCAAGTCCGGCGGCAACCGCAGCGGACTGAAACCGAAGCAGCGAATACCCAAGCGCGCGAACGCTTTTGCATCGGTCCCGCCGGAAAGCATGTAAGGCACCGTCCGGCCGTCGGGATCCACGGCCAGCACAGCGGCGTTCATCGCATCGACCAGATGGCCGTCGAAGCTGGTCTCATATGACGGCAGATCCCTAATCCACTCCCGGGTCACGTCGGGACCGATCAACGCATCGATCTCGGCCTCGAACGCCGCCTTCCGACCGGGCAGGATGCGGCAGTCCACCACCGCTTCCGCCGTCGCGGGCACCACGTTGGCCTTATATCCGGCCTTGAGCATCGTCGGGTTGGTGGTGTCGCGCAGCACGGCCTTCAACATGCGAGCCATTGGGCCAATCTTGTCGATCGTGCCGTCCAAGTCGGGCGAGTCGATGTCGAACGTGAGGCCGGTCTCTTCACTGACGGCAGCCAGGAACTGGGTGACGGTGTCGGTCCGCACCAGCGGAAACTGGTGGCGGCCGAGCCGGGCAACCGCCTCAGCGACGGCGGTGACCGCATTTTGGTCGTGCACCATCGAACCGTGCCCCGCCCGGCCCCGCGCGGTCAGTCGCATCCAATTGATGCCCTTTTCGGCCGTCTCGATCAGGTATAGACGTCGTTCACCACCGTCGTGGCGCGGCACTGTGAGGGAAAAGCCGCCGACCTCACCAATCGCTTCCGTGATGCCTTCGAACAGATCGGGCCGGTTGTCCACTAGCCACTGCGAACCGTAGGCGCCACCGTGCTCCTCGTCGGCAACGAATGCGAACACCAGATCGCGTGGCGGAACGATGCCGGCCCGCCGGAAGTGGCGGGCGATCACGATCATCATCCCCACCATGTCCTTCATGTCGATCGCGCCGCGGCCCCAGACATAGCCGTCCTCGATCGCGCCGGAAAACGGGTGCACGCTCCAATCGGCGGCTTCGGCCGGCACCACGTCGAGATGGCCGTGGATCAGCAGAGCGCCACGGGAGCTGTTCGCGCCCGCGAGGCGAGCGAACACATTCCCCCGGCCGGGCGCCCCGGACTCGATGTATTCGGTTTGGTAGCCGACCTCTGCGAGCTGATCGGCGATCCACTGTGCACACTCGGCTTCTCCCTTGGTGGTCTCGGGTTCGCCGGTGTTCGAGGTATCGAACCGGATCAAGCTGCTGACGACCTCGACCACGTCATCGCTTGGGCCGATTGAGGTCTCGGTCGGTCCGCTCTCTAGGGTCACAGTCACCTTTCCTACCACTCCCGACACCGCCGCGGCCGCCCCGCGTGCCGAACCCGCATGGGCAAGCCCGGTTGGGCCGGCGCAACGCAATCGGATAGCCTTAGCTGCCAACTCATGTAGTTGGTCTGGTCCGAGTGGCGGAATGGCAGACGCGCTAGCTTGAGGTGCTAGTGCCCTACTAATGGGCGTGGGGGTTCAAGTCCCCCCTCGGACACAATTTCTTAGCTACACAGATGGAAAACCCGCTTCAAACTCGGTCAGGGCGGCGTTTCTGTATTTGCAGATCCTGCGGCCAGTACGCCCGCCGGCGTCTAGTTTTCTAGGTTCAGTGCCGCGAACAGCTTGATGAGGACTATGCGCGCATTTTCGATGAGTCAATGCGACATGTACAAATCACGGTTCAGTGAGTGTACAGTTCACGGTGTGGATGTATCCGTGACCGAGTTGCGCGCGCACCTCAGCGATTGGCTCGATCGAGCTCGGGCTGGTGGTGAGGTCGTTATCACCGACCGCGGGATTCCCGTCGCGCGACTCACTGCGCTGGACAGCGCAGGCACGTTGGAGCGTCTCACGGCCGAAGGCGTAATTGGCAAGGCCACCGCGCAGCGGCCCGTCGCTGCGGGACGGTCCGGACCCCGACCGCGGCGGCCGGTGTCTGACCGCGTCAGCGACCAGCGGCGCTGACCGGTGCCGCTCGTCTACTTCGACGCCAGCGCCTTCGTCAAACTTCTCACCACCGAGACAGGGAGCTCGCTGGCGTCGGCTCTATGGGACGGCTGCGACGCCGCATTGTCCAGCCGCCTGGCCTACCCCGAAGTCCGCGCCGCACTCGCCGCAGCAGCCCGCAATCACGACCTAACCGCATCCGAGCTCGCCGACGCCGAGCGGGACTGGGAGGGCTTCTGGGCCGCCACCCGCCCAGTCGAACTCACCGCGACGGTTGAACAGCACGCCGGCCACCTCGCCCGAGACCATGCCTTACGCGGAGCCGACGCTATCCATCTGGCCAGCGCGTTGGCAGTCGGCGACCCTGGCCTGATCGTCGCCGTTTGGGACCGACGCCTGCACGCCGGAGCCCAAGCCGCCGGGTGCCGAGTCGCCCCCGCCCAACTCGACCCCTAGCCCGACCGCCCGACATTAGAGTGAGTCAAACCCGGCACGGACGACGATCAGGTACCGATCCGCCAGATCTCAACCCGTGTCGCAGATCGCCAAGTCCCCCTCGGACATCCGGGAGCGTTCACGGGACTTCGCAAAGTCGGCGCGAAGCTGGACGTCGGTCGTAGGCTGGTGGTGTCAGCATTCGCGACCACCACCGAGGGCGATGAATCCACCGGGCGGCTTCCTCCGACGGACGCCGACACGCAACTTCCGCGACCGCCGCGAAGCCGGCCGTGTGCTGGCTGAGGAGCTCTCCTCATACCGCGGCAGGGACGGTTTGCTGGTGCTCGGGCTTGCTCGCGGTGGGGTTCCCGTCGGTTGGGAAGTCGCCTCGGCGTTGCATGCCCACCTGGACGTGTTCCTGGTGCGCAAGCTCGGTGTGCCGCACTGGCCCGAACTCGCGATGGGCGCGTTGGCCAGCGGCGGTCGGGTGGTGATGAACGACGACGTGGTTTCCAGCCTGCACATCACCGAGGAGCAGATCCGCAAGGTGATCGACAGCGAGACGGCAGAGCTCGAGCGGCGCGAACAAGCCTATCGACGCGGACGTCCGGTCGCCGACCCGCGCGGCAAGATCGTGATCTTGGTCGATGACGGCATTGCCACCGGCGCGAGCATGCTGGCGGCGGTGCGGGCCGTACGCGCCTCCGGCCCGCAGGCGGTCGTTGTCGCGGTACCCGTCGGCCCGGCCACAGCCTGCACGGAGCTTTCCAAGGAAGCTGACGAGGTGATATGCGCGACCATGCCGCCCGCGTTTGAGGCCGTCGGACAGGTTTACGCCGACTTTCATCAGGTCACTGACGACGAGGTCCGCGAGCTTCTGGCCACGCCTACCACCGACAGCGCCCTCAGGAGCAGCTAGCGGGTGGGTTAAGGCCAAGCAGGGCTATTTGGTGCTCTCGTCCTCGGTATGGTCGGCCGACACCGTCGATTCCTCGGTAGCCTCCGAATCGGCGTCCGAATCAGCGGTCTCCGTGGGCTGTTCGGCTTCATCGGGGGCTTCCTCCGGATAGTCGACAGCCTCAGCCTCCTCCCGGTCCTCGCGATCGGCGCCTTCCTGGTCCCCCACGTCGGCGCGCTGGCGTTCCCGCACCGCGTCGATGATCAGTAGCACCACACCCAGCAGGCTGGCGCCGATGCACACCCAAGCCACCAGCTCATTGCTGGTAACCACCGCGAACACCAACGCGACGAGCCCAATCAGCGCCAGTACGAGCGCAATGATCAGCATTGGTCATCCTCCAGCCGGCTAGCAGCGACTGCCAAACCTACCAGGGTCTCAACGCCAACCTCGAAACCCGGCGCGTGTCCCTGCTAGTTATTGCCCCGGTTGAACTGGTCGAACCCACCCGCGTCGGCACTCGAATCGACCGGCGCCGCAGATCCGCGCTGACCGAGTTCCTCCAGCTGGGATTCCAGGTAGGTCTTGAGCCGCGTGCGGTACTCGCGCTCGAACGTGCGCAGCTGCTCGAGGCGGCCTTCCAGCACCGTGCGCTGCTGGTTGATGGTCCCCATGATCTCGGAATGCTTGCGTTCGGCGTCGGCCTGCAGGGCGTCGGCCTTCTCCTGGGCCTGGCGCAACTGGCTCTCGGACCGGGCTTGGGCATCGGCGAGCATTGCGTCCGCGCGCTGCCGGGCCTCGGCGACCGTGGTCTCCGCGGTGTGCCTGGCCTCACTGAGAATCTGGTCGGCGTTCGCGCGGGCGTCGGCCAGCATCTTGTCCGACTCGGCCTTGGCGGTGCCGGTGAGCCGGTCGGCGGTGTCTTGGGCCAGGCTCAAAACCCGGGCGGCCTTCAGGGCCTGCTCCTCATTCGTCCCCGCCGGGGCCGGTGCCGCCTTTTCGGGTTCGGGTTCATAGAGCGGGATCGCCTGGGTGGGCTGGGCGGTGACACCGGCGCCAGCGCCCCCGGCCAGCTCCTGGTCCAGTTCTGCGATTCGTTGGCGCAGATCGGAGTTTTCTTCAATGAGCCGCGTCAGCTCGTTCTCCACCAGGTCAAGGAAGGCATCAACCTCATCTTCGTTGTACCCGCGCTTGCCGATAGGCGGCTTACTGAACGCCACATTGTGGACGTCGGCAGGTGTAAGCGGCATTCTTTGTCCCCTCGAGTTCCCGGCTGTCAAACGATCTGGAAAGTGTAGAACGCTGTGGTAGCCATCGCGCAACTACCGTCCATCCTGTCACACCAGACTCGGCGGTTGCCGATTGGAGTAATAATTAAGGACAGATTTCATTCTCTTTCGAGCTCCGCAGCCAATAAATCACATTTCTTAGATTTGAATATCGCGCCCGCGAAACTGTCTCCAAAACGTGGCCAAAGCGTCTCACATCTTCACCGGGCAGTGACCTCAGTGCGGCCCATCGGCCGCGCCGAACGCCAGTTGCATGCCGATGAACGCCACCAGCAGCAGCACCATGATGGATAGGTCGAACCGGACCGCGCCGATGGTGAGTTGCGGGATCAGCCGGCGGAGCAGCTTCACCGGCGGATCGGTGATCGACATGATGATCTCCAGGATCACCACGGTGAAGCCGGTGGGGCGCCAGTCACGGCTGAACGAGCGGATGAACTCTACGACGACCCGAGCGATCAGCAGCAGCCAGAAGACGAACAGCGCAAACCCAAGGATCTCAAAAAACAGCACCAACGAAAGCCGACCTTACCGATGTGTACCGATGGGGATGTCAATACGCCGCCCACGCGGGCGGCAACCGCAAGCCTACCGATTCGATCTGTCGACGCACATTGCGTGGCCGTACCGAGGAGGCCTGGCAAGCGCCCCGGAATGCGGCTCGGTAACGACAGGTTCCGCTATTGGTAAGCGTAGAAACCGGTTTCGGCGATCCGGCGACGTTCCTCCGGGGACACGTCGACGTCCGCCGGTGACAGCAGAAACACCTTGGTCGCGACCTTGTCGAACGAACCGCGCAGCGCGAAGGCCAAGCCAGCCGCGAAGTCGACGAGGCGCTTGGCGTCGGCGTTGTCCATCGACACCAGGTCCATGATGACCGGAGTGCCGTCGCGGAACCGCTCACCGATGGTGCGGGCCTCGCTGTAATCCTTGGGGCGCAGCGTGGTGATCTTCGACAGCGGGTGGCCTTCCTCGAACATCATCGCCATTCGGCGTGGGTCCATCGCCAGCGCGCCGCGGGTGGAGTTACGCAACCATGACCCGAAGCGCGGCCGGGACATGTCGGGGCGGTCGAACTCGCGCGGCTGGAAGCGCGGTTCGTCGTACCCGCCGCGATAACTGCTGGGCGGCGGGTAATCGGCCGGCTCACCGCGCAGGTCCGCTCGCGGATCCCGGCGCGGGTCGTCGTAGTCGCGCCCTTCATAGCGGCCGTAATCGTCTTCGAATCGCGGCCGCGAATAGCCGCGAGAAGGAGCACGGTCGTCGTAATACTCGTCGTCGTAATCCTCCATCGGAGCCATACCGAAGTAGGCCTTGACCTTGTGCAGTGTGCTCATTGCGTGACCCCTTCTAGCCCTGGGATATTTGGTGTCTGTGATGAAGGTGTGACTACAGTGACTATTCACGGTGACCGTAACCGCCGCGGACCCAATAGCGCGGTACCGACACGCACACACGTCGAACCATGTTTGACGGCGATTTCAAAGTCGTTGGACATACCAGCGGAAAGCCCGACCGCCTTCGGGAAGGACTCGAGCACCCGGGCGTGCTCGGTTTTCAGCCGGTCATAGGCCTGGTCCGGGTCCCGGTCCAGCGGCGGAATGCACATCAATCCGACCAGATCCAGGCTCTGCGACTCCAGCACCTGCGCGCAGATTCGGTCCACGGCGTCAGACGCCGCGATGTCGACGCCGCCGCGAGACGCGTCGCCGTCGAGGCTGACCTGGACGTAGACGCGCAACCGACGGGCGCGATGGTGCCCGTCCAACGCGGTAGCTACCGCCCGATCCAGCGCGGTCACCACGTGCGAGCTGTCAACCGAGTGCGCGGTGTGCGCCCACTGAGCCAGCGACCGAGCCTTGTTCCGCTGGATCCGGCCGACCATATGCCATTGCATATCGCGCGATCCCGGCCGCGACGCTTGCAACCGAGCGAGTTCAGCAACCTTCGCCGAGGCTTCCTGTTCTCGCGATTCGCCAACCGCCCGACAACCCAATCGGGACAAAATCGCAACATCGGTTGCTGGGAAGAATTTGGTAATGGGTAGAAGTTCAATTTCTCCGACATTGCGGCCGGCCGCCTCTGCGGCCGCCGCCAGCCGGGATCGCACCGCCGCCAACGCGTGCGTCAATTCCGATTGGCGGTCGCCATCCTTGCCGGTGCCCGGCGCCTCCACCGCCATTGCGGTCATTCCATCCAAACCAGCGACGCTAACCGTCCGGTCGGCGCGCCGCGCCGATGGCTGAACAACGTCGGGTCGGCCACCGTGCACCGCGGATCGACCTCGATCGACGTCACACCCAAATCGCGTAGCTGACAAGCAATTCCGGCTCGAAGGTCGAGTCCGGGAGTACCGGCGGAGGTGGTGGTGCGGCTGCCCGGCAACGCCGCCTCGACCTCGTCGGCCATAGCGGCGGGCACCTCGTAGTTGCGACCGCTGACCGCCGGACCCAACAGCGCTGAAATGTCACCGGTATGGGCGCCCAGACCCAGCATCGCTTCCACGGCGCGAGCCACCACGCCGCGCTGCGCGCCCACCCGACCGGCATGGACCCCCGCAACGACACCGGCCCGCGCGTCTGCCAGCAGGACGGGCACACAGTCGGCCGTCAGAACCGCCAACGCTAGACGGGGGATGTTGGTCACCATGCCGTCGGCGCCCACCCTGCCGCCGACGGCTGCGCTCTGCGGCCCGTCGACCACCTCGATCCGGTCACCATGGACCTGGTTCATCCACACCACTCGCTGTGCGGGTAGGCCGATGGCCGCGGCCAGCCGCGCCCGGTTGGCCGCCACGGCCGCTGGGTCGTCGCCGACATGGTCGCCCAGGTTGAAGGTGTCGAACGGCGCTGACGACACACCGCCCGCCCGGGTGGTGGTCACCCGACGGATGTGAACGCTCACGTGCCCAGTATCCGGAACGCATTGCCGGCCGGGCGACACCGATGTCCGGCCTCGATATTTCGTGGCCGGTTTGTCGCGCACTGGCAAGCAAATTGAGACCTCAGCGGCGCATGAAGGGCGGCACATCGACGTCATCGTCGTCGCCGCCGATGCTCAGGGTCGCACCATTGGTGTGTATCGGCACGCTTACCGCGTCGACCGGCTCGAACAATGTCGAGGTGAGCTTGCCGGCCTTCGCCGACTCGATCCGGTGAGCGCCGCCGGTTTCTCCCACGACCGGCTTGCGCCCGGGCCCACTTGCGGCAAATCCCGCCGCGATCACGGTGACCCGCACCTCGTCACCCAACGAGTCGTCGATCACGGTGCCGAAAATGATGTTGGCGTCCTGATGCGCGGCGTCCTGCACCAACGAAGCCGCCTCGTTGATCTCGAACAGACCCAGGTCACTGCCGCCGGCGATCGACATCAGCACGCCCTGCGCGCCCTCCATCGAGGCTTCCAGCAGCGGTGAGTTGATGGCGATCTCGGCAGCTTTGAGCGACCGGCCTTCACCCCGGGCAGACCCGATGCCCATCAGCGCGGTGCCGGCACCGGACATGATGCCCTTGACGTCGGCGAAGTCGACGTTGATCAACCCCGGCGTGGTGATCAGATCGGTGATGCCCTGGACGCCGTTGAGCAGCACCTCGTCGGCGCTGCGGAACGCATCCATCAGCGATACCGCGGCATCCCCCATCTGCAGCAGCCGGTCGTTGGGGATCACGATGAGGGTGTCGCAACTTTCCCGTAGCGCGGCGATGCCGTTTTCGGCCTGATTGCTGCGCCGTTTGCCTTCGAACGAGAACGGCCGGGTGACCACACCGACGGTCAATGCCCCCAGTTTGCGGGCGATGCTGGCGACGACGGGCGCACCGCCGGTGCCGGTGCCGCCGCCTTCACCAGCGGTGACGAATACCATGTCGGCACCGCGCAGCAGCTCCTCGATCTCATCCTTGGCGTCCTCGGCCGCCTTGCGCCCGACTTCTGGGTCGGCGCCGGCGCCCAGCCCGCGGGTGGAGTCACGACCGACGTCCAGCTTGACGTCGGCGTCGCTCATCAGCAACGCCTGCGCGTCGGTGTTGATCGCGATGAACTCCACCCCTTTGAGGCCCTGCTCGATCATCCGGTTGACGGCGTTGACACCACCGCCGCCGATACCCACGACCTTGATGACTGCCAGGTAGTTATGCGGGGGGGTCATCATTCGTCTTCCTCCCTGGGGGGCTCGGAGTCTCGCTGCGGTGTGTCTCCTCGCAAAACTCTCAACCTCAACCATAGATTTAGAGTTATGTCAAGTACTTCCGCGTAACCAGAACCGTATGGGTACGAGACGGAGTTACCGCGCAGGCGCGCCGACGCGCCGCGGGCAATTTTTCGGGGTTCGCGCGTGAACTACTTCACGGTCGGCAGATCGGGGCTGGACACGTCATAGGTCCGCCCAGGCTGCGTCAACAGCGCCGCCAGCTTCTCGGCCTTCTCCTCGGCGCGGTCCGCGCTCCCCCAAATCACCACCCGGCCATCAGACAGCGTGAGGGTAATTGAGGACACCGAAGGGGCCGCGATCCGGCCAACCTGGCCTGCGACCTCCGGGCGCAGCGCGGTCAGCACATGCAAGGCGGCCAGGGTCGGCGGATCGGTCGGACCGGGACTGTCGACATCGATGTACGGCACTGCCGGCGGCGGCGGACCGCTCGCAAAGTCGACGCCGTCGCGGTCAAAAAGGTGCGGACCGTCGGCAAAGTCTTTGACCACCACCGGAACCCGCTCCACGATGGTGATCCGCAACGCCGACGGGTACTGACGTTGCACCCGCGCGCTGGCCACTCGCCGGATCGCGGCCACCCGGTCGGCGACCTGGTCGGTATTGATCTGCAACAGTGGCGTCCCGGGCCGCACGCTGGCAGCGTCGAGGACCTCTTCGCGGGTCACAGCCCCGATGCCGGTGACGACGATGCTGCGCGCCGACATTACCGGCGTGAAATAGAGGACGAGTGCCAGTACCACGCCGACGACGGCTAAACCCACCGTTGCGAGCAGCATCTTGAGCCCTCGAACGACCCCTCGCGCAGTGGTTTTCGGGGGGTTGGGCTCGTCGTTCGTAAGGCCGCGGGCTCGTCGCTTGGCCTCACGGCGAGCCTGTTCGATCGCCGCAGCGCGAGCTTGGGCGGCGCGACGCTCGGCACGCTCCCGGCGGGCGCGCCGGCGCGGCCCCTCGAATTCTGCGTGATCGGGCCGCTCCGCGCCGTCCTGCGATTCGATGACGAGCGGTTCGGTAGGCGCGCTCTCGTCGACTACGTTCGGGCCATCGCTGGGTTCGGTCACGGCAATACCCCCGGACGACCGAGCGCGCTGCGGTTGGCTCGCACCCGCAGGGCGGTCACGATCTCGGGCCCCAGCAGGGTAACGTCGCCCGCGCCCATCGTGACGATGACGTCTCCGGGACCGGCGGCCGCTGCGACCTGCTCGGCGACGGCGGATACGTCCGCGACATAGCGCACCGGAACACTGACGTGCTCAGCGACGCTGGCTCCGCTGACACCGGCGAGCGGTTGTTCGCGGGCGCCATACACATCCAGGACGAACACTTGGTCAGCGGCATCCAGAGCCTGACCGAATTCGGAAGCGAAAGCCTTTGTCCGCGAGTACAAATGGGGCTGAAACACGACCAGCGAACGACCGGAAGGGGTGGTGCGGCTCTGCTCGAGTACCGTGCGCACCGCAGCGAGCGTGGCGCTGATTTCGGTTGGGTGGTGCGCGTAATCGTCGAACACCCGTACCGATCCGGCGGACCCGACCAACTCGAAACGGCGGCGCACGCCCTCGAAACCGGCCAACCCGTCGAGCACCTCATCGGCTGGTGCCCCGATTTCGATCGCGGCTAGCAGCGCGCCGAGCGCATTGAGCGCCATATGCCGTCCCGGCACCGACAGCCGCATCACGCGTGGGCGCGGTTCACCGGCCAACTCGATCTGGGCGACCGCCTCGATGCCCTGCTGCTCCCACGACACAAGCGTGGCGGCCAGGGGCTCCCCCCCTTGGGAGGGTGCAGCTCCGTACCGCAGCACCCGAATTCCCAGGTCGGCCGTGCGCCGGGCCAATGCAGCCGCGCCGGGGTCGTCGGTGCACACGACCAGCGCGCCTCCGGGGGCAAGTCGCTCCACGAAGGAATCGAACACCCCGATATAGGCGTCGGCGCTGCCGTAGAAGTCCAGGTGATCGGACTCGATGTTGGTGACCACCGCGACGTTGGGCGTGTATTCGAGCAGCGAGCCGTCGCTTTCATCGGCTTCGGCCACAAAGCAGTCACCGCTACCGTGATGGGCGTTGGTACCGGCCTCTCCGAGTTCACCGCCGACCGCGAACGACGGATCCCGCCCGCAGTGCTGCAGGGCAACGATCAGCATTGAGGTCGTCGTTGTCTTGCCATGCGTGCCGGTGACCATCAACGTGGTGCGCCCAGCCATCAGCTTGGCCAGCACGACCGGCCGCAGGACCACCGGAATGCCGCGCCGCCGGGCCTCGACGAGCTCGGGATTGGTCTTGGGAATCGCGGCCCGGGTCGTGATGACGGAGGTGACTCCGCCGGGCAGCAGGTCCAGCGATGACGCGTCGTGTCCGATCCGGATCAGCGCGCCACGGGCCCGCAACGCGTGCACACCACGCGACTCCTTGGCATCCGATCCCGAGACCAGCCCGCCGCGGTCCAGCAGGATGCGAGCGATGCCCGACATCCCGGCTCCCCCGATGCCAACCATGTGCACCCGGCGCAGGTCGGGCGGCAACTGCTCGGCGGTCACGCTTTGCCTCCAGTGGGTGCCCGGCCGGACGCTGCCGCGCGTGCGATATCCAGCGCCGCCTGAGCCACTTGGCGCGCCGCGTCGCGATGTCCCACCTGTGCCGCGGCCGACGTCATTGCCGCCAGCCGCGGCGGGTCGTTGAGCAGCCCGGCCACCCGGCGAGTGACCAGGTCCGGCGTTAGGTCGGCGTCGGCAACCATCATGCCGCCGCCGGCGTTGACCACCGGCAGCGCGTTGAGCCGCTGCTCGCCGTTGCCGATCGGCAGCGGGACGTAGATGGCCGGCAGGCCCACGGCCGACACCTCGGCCACAGTCATCGCGCCGGCTCGGCAGATCACCAGATCCGCGGCGGCGTAGGCGAGGTCCATCCGGTCCAGATAGGGCACAGCCACGTACGGCGGGTCACCTTGGTTGGGCGTGCGCAGCTCCAAGACGTTCTTGGGTCCGTGGGCATGCAGCACGGAAACCCCCGCCGCGGCCAGGCCGGCGGCCGCCCCAGAAACCGCTCGGTTGAGTGAAACGGCGCCCTGCGAGCCGCCGAACACCAAGAGCACCCGCGCATCGTCGGGGAAGCCGAAATGGGCCCGCGCTTCGGCTCGCAGGGCCGCGCGGTCCAACGCGGTGATCGCCGCGCGAACCGGCACTCCGACCACCTCGGCGCGCCGCAGCCCAGAATCCGGCACCGCCGAGAGCACCCGGTCGGCGCTGCGCGCACCGACGCGGTTGGCCAGGCCGGCCCGCGCGTTGGCTTCATGGATCACCACCGGGATCCGTCGCCGCAATCTGGGTACACCGCGCGCGGCGAGGTACGCCGGCAGGGCTACGTAGCCGCCGAAACCGATGACGACGTCAGCCTCGACCACGTCGAGTACCGCCCGAGTCTCCCGCACGGCGCGCCACACCCGGGACGGCAGCCGGGCCAGGTCGCCGCTGGGTTTTCGCGGCAGCGGCACGGGTGTGATCAGCTCGAGGCGGTAGCCACGCTCGGGCACCAACCGGGTCTCTAGCCCCCGCGCGGTCCCCAGCGCGGTGATCCGGACGTGCGGATCCAGGGCGGTCAGCGCGTCGGCGACGGCCATTGCAGGCTCCACATGGCCGGCCGTGCCGCCGCCGGCGAGGACGACCGACAATGGCTCAAAAGACGGCGAGGCAGCACCGGCGGGCCGGGGGCTTACCCCGTGCCCGCCGGCCGGCTGCCTGACCGAGTCATTCACCCGTAACGCTGACCTTCCAACGCGCGAACGCGCCCTGTAGGACGCTGGCCCGCGTACCGCTGGCCAGATCCATGATGCCTTGATCGACGGGCCGGCCGATCAGCAGTTCGCGGTAACGCCGGTCGCAGCGGCTTGTCCGGCTGTCGGGGCGCCTTGCGGGGGGCCACCTGCTTGGCCGGTTGCGGGTGTGGGCGCTTGCGGTCGCGAAATGCCTCGAGCCGGGTCGGTACATACGGCTCCGGCAACGGCAACCGCAGCAGCCGGTTCACCTTGTCGTCGCGCCCGGCCCGCAGCGCGGCCACCGCCTCCGGCTCGTGGCGCGCCGCGTTGGCGATTATTCCTATCAGCGAAAGCGTTGTGGCCGTGGAGGTTCCACCCGCAGAGATCAGCGGCAACTGCAGGCCGGTGACGGGCAACAGCCCGATCACGTAGCCGATATTGATGAACGCCTGCCCCAGCACCCACAACGTCGTGGTCGCGGTCAGCAGCCGCAGGAACGGGTCGGCCGAGCGGCGGGCGATCCGCATTCCGGTGTAGGCGAACAACCCGAACAGCCCAAGCAGTCCGAGCGCGCCGATGAGGCCCAGCTCCTCGCCGATGATCGCGAAGATGAAGTCGTTGTGGGCGTTGGGCAGGTAATTCCACTTGGCCACACCCTGACCGAGGCCGTCGCCGAAGATTCCGCCGTGGGCAAGTGCATACTTTGCCTGCCGGGCCTGGTAGCCGGAGTCCTGAGGATCGTCTTCCGGGTTCAACCAGGACCTCACCCGGTCGGACCGGTAGCCCGCCGACACCGCCAGGATCCCAGCGGAGATGACGACCGCTGCCAGCGAGCTGAGGAAAACCCGCAGCGGCAACCCGGCGTACCACAGCAGACCCAACAGGATGATGCCCATCGACACCGTCTGTCCCAGGTCGGGCTGCGCCACGATCAGCGCCAACGCGACGACGGCGGCCGGTACCAACGGAATAAGCATCTCGCGCAGCGACGCCCGTTCCATACGCCGGGCCGCCAGCAAATGCGCGCCCCAGATGGCAAACGCCGTCTTGGTCAGCTCAGACGGCTGCATCGAGAAGCCCGCGACCACGAACCATCCGCGAGAGCCGTTGGACTCATGGCCAATTCCGGGTACCAGCACCAACACCAATAACACTATGGTGATCGCGAAGCCGGAGAACGCGATGCGCCGCATGAACCGTACGGACATCCGCAGACAGACATAGCACCCGATGAGTCCGACGACCGTCCACAACACCTGCTTGCCGAAAATCACCCAGGGCGACCCGTCGTCGTCATAGGACCGCACGCCCGACGCCGAAAGCACCATGATCAGGCCGAGGGTCGTCAGCAGCGCAGCGACGGCGATGATCAGGTGAAACGAGGTCATGGGCCGGCCCAGCCAGGCACCAAACCGGGTGCGCGCACCCTCGGCTTTGAGACCCGTCTTCCCCACTTCGGCCGGCTCCGTCTCCCCCGCGGTGTCGGCGACCTCGTCGTTGCCCTTGCCCCGGCGCTTGTCCCGGTTCAGAAGCCGGGCCAGCACGCTACCCACGCCCGCTACCGGACCGCAGCGCGCACGGCGGCCGCGAAGGCGTCGCCCCGGTCGGCGTACCCGGCGAACTGGTCGAACGATGCGCCCGCCGGAGCCAGCAGCACGGTATCCCCGGGCTTAGCCATTTTCCTCGCCGCGGCCACGGCCGCGGTCATCACGCGGGTGCCGATTGTCTCTCCGGCATCGTCAACTTTTGTCACAGAAGCAACAAAAACCTCAGCAGTCGCATGCATCTCAACATCCTCGCCTGTCACAACCTGCACGACGGGGACATTGGGGGCGTGTCGTGATAACGCCTCGGCAACCTCGGCCCGGTCGCGCCCGATCAGCACCGCGCCGACCAGGCGGGACGCGATTCGAGCGACCTCGGTGTCCAGGGACGCGCCCTTGAGCAGGCCTCCGGCCACCCACACCACTCGCGGGTAGGCCAACACCGATGCCTCGGCGGCATGCGGGTTGGTGGCCTTGGAATCGTCGACGTAGGTGATGCCTTCGGCGACGGCCACCACCTCGGCCCGGTGCCGGCCCACCCGAAACGCTGCGATCGCGTCCGCGATCGGGGCGGCGGGCACGCCCACCGAGCGGGCCAACGCCGCGGCGGCCAGGGCGTCGAGTACTCCGACCGGACCGGGCACCGGTATGGACGCGACCGGCAGCAGCACCAGGTCATCGGCAAAGGCGCGGTCAACCAGTCGCCCGTCGCGCACACCGAGTTCCCCGGCGGCCGGTTCGCCGAGCCGGAAACCGACCCGCACCGGCGCGGGCGCGGCGTCCAGCAACGCGGCCGCCCTGCTGTCGTCCAGCCCGGCCACCGCCACCCGGCCAGTCAGCGCCCGACCTTTGGCCGCGGTGTATTCGTCCATTGTCGGATGCCAGTCCAGATGGTCTTCGGCGATATTGAGCACCGCGCCCGCCTCGGGCCGCAGCGACGGCGCCCAGTACAGCTGGAAGCTGGACAATTCGACGGCTAGCAGGTCGGCGGGCTGATCCAGCACATCCAGCACGGGACTGCCGATATTGCCGCACAGCACGCTGCGGTGGCCGCCGGCGATCAGCATGGCATGCAGCATCGACGTCGTGGTGGTCTTACCGTTGGTGCCGGTCACGACGACCCAGCGGCGCGGCGGCCCGTAGCAACCCGCCGCGTCCAGCCGCCAAGCCAACTCCACGTCGCCCCAGATGGGGACGCCCGCCGCCGCAGCGGCAGCCAGCAGCGGCGCCTCTGGGCGAAAACCCGGACTGGTGACCACGAGCGCATACTGAGCGATCTGCCGACTCGCTTCCGACGGTGTCGCGGTTGCCACTCCGCGGTCGGCGTACGGGCGCAGCATAACCGGATCGTCGTCACACACCGTTGGCGTCGCACCCCAACGCGTCAGCGCTGCCTGCACCGCCTGGCCGGTCACCCGGCCTCCGGCTACCAGCACTGGCGCATCCGGCACCAGGGGATCAAGCACGTCAGGCACCGACCGTGGCTAGCCACTCACCGTAGAACAGGGCCACGCCCAGACCGCAGGTGATCGCGGTGAGCAGCCAGAAGCGGATGATCACCGTGGTTTCGGCCCAGCCGACCAGCTCGAAATGGTGGTGGAAGGGCGCCATGCGGAACATCCGGCGCCCGGTGGTGCGGAAGGTGAGGATCTGCAGCACCACCGAGGTGATTTCGGCGACGAACAACGAACCAAGCACCACCGCCAGGATCTCGGTGCGGCTGGTGACCGACAGCCCCGCGATGATGCCGCCCAGCGCGAGCGACCCGGTGTCACCCATGAAGATCTTGGCGGGCGCGGCATTCCACCACAAGAAGCCGACACAAGCGCCGGCGGTTGCGGCCGCTATGAGCGCCAGATCCAGTGGATCGCGCACGTTGTAGCAGCCCAGGCCGGGCGCGGTGACGCAGGCGTTGCGGTACTGCCAGAAGGTGATCAGCACGTAGGCGGCGGTGACCATCGCCATGCAGCCGGCGGCCAGCCCGTCCAGACCGTCGGTGAAGTTGACCGCGTTCGACCAGGCGCTGACGACGACCACGCAGAACAGCACGAACAGCGCGGGAGCCAGTGTGACGGTGGCGATCTCACGCACGTAGGACAAGTCCGCGCTGCCCGGTGTCAGGCCGGCGGGATTGCGGAACTGCAACACCAGCACCGCGAACAGCACGGCGGCGGTGATCTGTCCGACCGTCTTGGCCGTCTTGTTCAGCCCCAGGTTGCGCGACCGGCGAATCTTGATCAGATCGTCGATGAATCCGACGCCGCCCAGCGCGGTCGCCAGGCCCAGCACCAGCAGACCTGAGGCGGATACGCCTTCTCCGTCGAATGCCAGCCCGGCGAGGTGGGTGCCCAGGTAGCCCGCCCAGATACCCGCCAGAATCGCCACGCCGCCCATCGACGGCGTGCCGCGTTTGGTGTGGTGGCTGGGTGGGCCGTCCTCGCGGATCTGGTGGCCGAAGCCCTGCTTGGTGAACAACCGGATCAGTGCCGGGGTCAACAGGATGGACACAGTCACCGCGACGGCGACCGCGATCAGGATCTGTCTCATGGATGCGCGGCACCACCCTCTTCGGGGCCCTCGGCGACCAGCGCGTCCGCCAGTGCGCCCAGCCCGGCCGCGTTCGACGCCTTAACCAGCACAACATCGCCGGGTTGCACTTCAGCCCGCAATAGTGCCAGGGCGGCGTCGCGGTCGGCCACGTTGACGGCCCCTCTATCAGCCCCAGCCCCCCACGAGCCCCACGCCCCTTCCAGGACCGCACCTTGGTGCATGGCGCTCATCGACCTCCCGGTTCCCACGACAACGAGTCGAGACACATCTAAGCGCACCGCGAGCCGGCCGATGCGATCGTGCTCGGTTATCGCGTCGTCGCCGAGTTCGGCCATCTCCCCCAGCACCGCCCAGCTCCGCCGCGGCCGCTCGGTTCCGCGATGCGCGATCCAGGCCAGCGCCTGCAGCCCCGCCCGCATCGAGTCAGGGTTGGCGTTGTAGGCGTCGTCAATCACCGTGACCCCATCGGCGCGCGTGGTCACCTGCATTCGGTGCCGCGACACCGGACCCGCGGCGGCGAGCGCGGACGCGACCTGTTCGATGCCGGCGCCGCAGTGCAGTGCGACGGCCCCCGCGCACAGAGCGTTGGTGACCTGATGGTCGCCGAATACCCCCAGCCGAACCTCGGCTTGGGCGTCGCAGGTGTGCATCGTGAAGCGCGGCCTGGCCAGGTCGTCCAGCGACACCGGGCCGGCCCACACGTCATCGGTATGGTCGCGACTGACCCGGACCACCCGGGCAGCGGTGACGTCAGCCATGGCGGCCACCGCCGGGTCGTCGGCGTTGAGGACAACCACACCCGATGGTGGAACAGCTTGCGGCAGTTCGGATTTGGTTTGTGCGATGACCTCGCGGGAACCGAACTCGCCCAGATGCGCGGTGCCCACATTCAGGACCACTCCGATCGACGGTGGCGCGATCTCGGCCAGCGCGGCGATATTGCCCGGATGGCGCGCCGACATCTCCAGGATCAGGTAGTCGGTGCTGGGGCTTGCGCGCAGCACGGTCCAGGGATGGCCCAGCTCGTTGTTGAACGATCCCGGCGGGGCCACCACCTCACCCAACGGATCGAGAACCGCGGCCACCAAGTCCTTGGTCGACGTCTTGCCCGACGAGCCGGTGATCCCGATGATGGTCAACCCCCCGGCGACCAGCTCCGCCGCCACCGCCTTGGCGAGCCTGGCCAGCGCGGCCAGCACGGCCGCACCCGATCCGTCGGCGTCGTGCTCGAGCACGCCGGCCAGGCCGCCCCCGGCCGTACGCGGCTGGGGCGCAACAACGATCGCGGGGACGCCGACCGCCCGGGCGGCCAAGACGGCGACGGCACCGGCCGCCACCGCCGACGCGGCATGGTCGTGGCCGTCTGATCGCGCACCCGGCAGCGCCAGGAACAAGCCGCCGGGACCAACGGCGCGCGAGTCGAATTCCACGGTCCCGGTGACGTGACGTTTCGCGGCGTCTTCCGGCGTGATATCGGCGAGTTCGCCGCCGACGATCTCGGCGATCTGAGCCACGGTCAGGTCGATCATGTGCGTTCCTCTAGCGCCCTAGCCAGCTCCACCCGGTCGTCGAAGGGGCGAACCTGGCCGCCGGTGCGCTGACCGGTTTCATGGCCCTTGCCGGCGATCAGGACCACGTCACCGGCACCCGCCCAGGCGAGCGCATGCCGGATTGCCTCACGACGATCGCCAATCTCAACCACCTGGGCCGCACCGCCGCTTTCGGCCGCCCCGGCCAGAATCTCGCGGCGGATCGCGGCGGGATCCTCACCGCGCGGGTTGTCGTCAGTAATGACGACCAGATCGGCGAGATTGGCGGCGATCGCACCCATCGGGGCCCGCTTGCCGGGATCGCGATCGCCGCCGGCGCCAAACACCACCGCCAGCCTCCGGTCCGGGTGCAGCAAGGTGGTCAGCACCGCACGCAGCGCCTCCGGCTTGTGCGCGTAGTCGACCAGCGCCAGAAAATCCTGACCGCGGTCGATCTGCTCCAGTCGCCCGGGAACCCGAACTTCCCGCAGCCCCACCGCGGCTTGGTCCGGGGAGACCCCGACAGTATCGAGAATCGCCAGCGCCACAACGCAATTGGCGACGTTGTAGCGCCCTGGCAGCGGGATGCCGACCCGGTGATGCACGCCGACGGGATCGATCACGGTGAATTCCTGGCCGCCGGCGCCTACTGGGGCTACGTCTGTGGCGCGCCAGTGCGCCGGTTGGTCGGTGGCACTGACTGTGATCGCGTCGCCGGCCCGGTCGGCCATCGCCCGGCCGGCCTCGTCGTCGACGCACACGACGGCGGTGCGCGCGCGCAGCGCCGATTTTGGGTTGAACAGTGATGCTTTGGCCTCGAAGTAGTCGGCCATGCTGGGGTGAAAGTCGAGATGATCGCGCGACAGGTTGGTGAAGGCGCCGACGGCGAACTTGGCGCCATCCACCCGGCCGAGGGTCAGCGCATGACTGGAGACCTCCATGGCTACGGTGTCGACTCCGCGTTCGAACATTGCCGCCAACATCGCCTGCAGCGCGGGAGCTTCCGGAGTGGTCAGCGCGCTGGGGATGTCGGCGCCGTCGATGCGTATGCCGATCGTGCCGATCAGACCGGCGACTCGTCCGCCAGCGCGCAGACCGGCTTCGACCATATAAGTGGTGGTGGTCTTGCCCGATGTTCCGGTAATCCCGACAACAGTCATGCGCTCGGACGGATGGCCATACACGGTGGCGGCCAGGCCACCCAGCACATTGCGGGGCGTGGGATGCACCAGCACCGGCACCGCCGCGGCGTGAGCACCCATCGCGGTCACCCCGGCGGCGTCGGTGAGTACCGCGACGGCGCCGCGTTCGATTGCTTCCCCGGCGTGCCGTGCCCCGTGTGTGGTCGAGCCGGCCAGGGCGGCGAACAGGTCACCGGGCCGCACGTCCTGAGCACGCAGCGTCACGCCGGTGACCGGCACGTTTGGAAGGGTTGCGATGTGATCAGGGCCTTCGGCCGGCACCGCGTCAACCCGCGCCGCCAGTGCAGCAAGTCGCACGCCGGCTACGGTGTTGGGGCGCAACCCTGAGGGGGCCGACTCCATCGCGGTCACCACCTCCGTCCGACGTCCGACGCTGCATGAAGCCATGATCGGCCATGACACCCTACCTAGCTGGAGCAGGCCAAGGGATGCTTCCCACGCCCCCGCAGCAGGCAGTACATACCGATTTCACTCCTCAAATGCGCGCAGCCGATCCCTGTCCGAAGTCGCCGCGGCGGGCTGACCAGCTCCCATCATGTTGTCGGTGCCTTCGCCTAGTATCGCTCATGTGTTCGAAGTAGCGCTGTTGGACTCGGATGAGCTGCGCGGATCCGACGACACTGCGCTGGTGGCGGCGATCGAGGATTGTGCCCGCGCCGAGGCCGCTGCCGGGGCCCGGCGGCTCTCGGCGATCGCGGAGTTGACCCGTCGGCGTACCGCCAGTGACGAGTGTGCCAACTGGGCCTGCGATGAATGGGATTGCGCGGCCGCCGAAGTGGCTGCCGCGCTGGGCCTTAGCCACCGTCGGGCGTCGGGGCAGATGCATTTGAGCCTGGCGCTGAATCGGCTGCCCAAGGTGGCGGCGTTGTTTTTGGCCGGACGGCTCAGTGAGCGGCTGATGTCGGTGATCGCGTGGCGGACCTACCTGGTGCGCGACCCCGAGGCGCAGCGGCTCGTCGATGCCGCCATCGCTGAGCATTGCGGCGCGTGGGGGCCGTTGTCGGCGGCGAAATTGGAACAGGCCATTGACGGGTGGATCGACCGCTACGATCCCGGTGCGTTGCGGCGTACCCGCGCCGCGGCGCGCAGCCGTGACGTGTGTCTTGGCGACCCCGATGACGACGCGGGCACCGCCGCGCTGTGGGGCCGGTTGTATGCCACCGACGCCGCGGTGTTGGATCGGCGGCTGACGCAGATGGCCCGCGGTGTCTGTGCCGGCGACCCGCGCACCGTCGCCCAGCGCCGCGCCGATGCGCTGGGCGCGCTGGCCGCCGGCGCCGACCGCCTGGCGTGCGGATGCGCTAACCCCGACTGCCCCTGCGGCAGCGGCGACGACGGGCGGGCCAGCGCTGTGCTCATCCACGTCCTCGCCGAGGCCGCCGCGCTTGAGGCTGCCCCCGACTCGCACATGTCGGGGCAGGCGCCCCCGTCGCGACCCATCACGGCGGAGATGACCCTGGCCGAGGCGTTGGCCCCCGACCCCGAACCCGATCTGCCCGCGGCATCGTCGGTCAGGCCGCCGGCTGGGTTGATCGCCGGCGGGGGTGTGGTGCCCGCGCCGCTGCTGGCTGAGCTGATCCGCGGCGGCGCCCAAGTCAGCCCCGTACACCATCCCGGCGACCTGCCACCGGAGCCGTACTACCGGCCGTCGGCCAAGTTGGCTGAGTTCATCCGGATGCGGGATTTGACCTGCCGGTTCCCCTACTGTGATGTGCCGGCCGAATTTTGTGACATCGACCATACGGCGCCCTGGCCGTTGGGGCCGACGCATCCGTCAAATCTCAAGTGCGGCTGTAGAAAACACCACCTTTTGAAAACTTTCTGGACGGGCTGGCAGGACGTGCAACTGCCTGACGGCACGGTGATCTGGACCGCGCCCAACGGGCGGACCTACACGACCCACCCCGGCAGCCGCATCTTCTTTCCCACCTGGAACACCACTACCGCCGACCTACCCCAAACACCAACCCCCACAACTACTATCGGCGACCGCGGGGTGATGATGCCACGCAGGCAACGCACCCGAGCCGCCGATCTGGCTCAGCGGATCAAATGCGAACGCGCCCTCAACGACGCCCACGTCGCCGAACGCAACAAGCCACCGCCCTTCTGATCAGCACCTCAGACGCGGTTGACCGCCGCTTGGGCGAGTTGAACTCGGGATGTGAATCCGAGTTTGGTGTAAACATGGGTCAGGTGGGTTTGCACGGTACGAGGTGAAACAAAAAGCCTCGTCGCGATGTCCTTGTTGGCCAGTCCTTCGCTAACCAGTCGTACGACGTCAATCTCAGTCTGCGTCAGCGACTCCCAACCAGTCCCCGGGCGTTTGCGCCAGCGGTGACCACGCTGCGCATAGGCGATCGCCTCCTCGACTGACAACGCTGCACCTTCTGCCCAGGCACCGTCGAAGTCGTTCTCACCCATCCCATCTCGCAACACAGCCACCGACTTTTCGTATCTCGCTTGATGAATCACAAAGCGGACCAAGCCGATTCGTTGCCGGAAAGCCTCAGCTGCGCCGAAAAGTCGTGCCGCCAGCACGCGGTTACCAGCATCGACGGCAAGACTGGCAAGCGATTCGAGGACGTCTGGGAGATCCACATGTGCCCCACTATCGGCTGCGCAGCCGAGTGCGTCATGAGCGTCACGTTCGGCTTCGTCTCGCTTGCCCTCGGCGATCGCCAGCCGAGCGCGCGTCGTCAGCGCCACCGTTAGGTGCCGGCCGGTCATTGAATGCAGGGCATCGTCGATCCAGCGACGGGCCTCGACGAGGTCGCCGTCCACCAGCGCGACCCGCGCATTGAACGCACGCTGCACTGCCGCCGACTGCGGCATGGCCAAATTCAAGTTCCGCCAGGCCACTGCACTCGCGTGTTTGGCCATTTCCACGTCGCCGGCGGCCAGCGCGGCCGTGGCCAACGCAGAGTGGCCCATGCCCGCGAAGAATTCGCCCAGCTCGGCGGCCTCGAGGGCGGCATCGGCCGCCGCCCGAGCAGCCCCCAGCTCACCCTGATATGCGAAGACATAAGCCAGGCCCTGGAGGCCATTGGCCTTGTGCAGCACTTCGTGAGCCGCCTCGGCCTCGTCCGCCACCTCGCCGAATTGTGCAGCGGCTTCCGCTAGATCACCCCGCATCAACTGTGCAAAACCAAGACACCAGCGGCACCAAAGGGAATCGGACCGGTCACCGATCGAGTCGGCCAGCTTGCGCCCTTCTTCGGCGGCAGCGCGGGCCGCGATCGGGTAGCCCGCCATGACGGCATCGAGTGCCTGAAAGGTAAGGATCTGAGCAAGCCTCCATTGATCGTCTAGCGCGCGGGCGAGGCCGATGGCCTCGGCGAAGTAGGGCGCGGCAACCTCCGCGGGGGCAACCGCCACGGCGACCAGTCCGCGCGCTGTGAGCACCCGAGACAGCAAGGCCGGGTCGTCGACCTCACGCGCAATAGCGAGGGCTTGTTCGGCCTCATCCATACCCACGGCCGCGTCGGCAAACATATCGAGCAGTGCCTTGTCGGCGAGCGCTCTCGCGCGTAGCGCGGCCCCGACCCTCTCGAGCTGAAGCCCATCCTGGCCGGTGACAAGGGCGTCAAACCAGGCTCGCCCTTCCCGGATGCGGCCGCGGGTCAGCCACAGGGGCTCCAGCGAGGACGCCAGCGCCAAGGCGAGTTCAGCGTCGGAGTTTTCGCGGCTCCACGCAAAGGCGGCGCGCAGGTTGTCGATTTCGGCTTCGGCTTGGTCGAGGCACTGCGCATAATTGGTGTGGCCCGGGCTGTCGAGCCGGGCCGCCAACGTTGTGTAGTGGTCCCGGTGACGCGCCCGCAAGGCGTCGACCTCGTCGGCCTCATCGAGCTTTTCCAGCGCATACTGGCGCATCGTCTCCAACAGTCGATAGCCCGTTCGACCGCTGCTGTCGTTGGCCACCACGAGGGATTTCTCGACGAGAAGGGTGAGCCCGTCGAGGACCTGATAGCGCGGCACCTCAACTTCGCATGCGACCGCGTGGGCGTCGTCGAGGAAAAAGCAGCCCACAAATACCGCCAGCCGGCGGAACAAGACCCGCTCGGGCTCGGTCAACAGCGCGTACGACCAGTCAACCGAGGCCCACAGCGTCTGCTGGCGGCGCGCCCAGGTGCGTGCCCCTCCGGTCAACAGATGGAATCGGTCACGCAAACCAATGAGAATCTCGTCGAGCGACAACGCTCGCACCCGCGCCGCCGCCAGCTCGATCGCCAGTGGCAAACCGTCGAGCCGGCTGCAGATCTCGGCCACGACGGCGGTGTTGTCGTTGGTGAGGCGGAAATCGGGCCGCACCCGCCGAGCCCGAAAGCTAAACATCTGGACGGCTTCATCACTTAGTGACAGCGGCGGCACCCGGTAGCTCACCTCACCGGGCACCCGGATCGGCTCACGACTGGTCGCCAGCAACCTTAAATCCGGACACGCCTCCACGAGGGCCTCCACCAACGCCGCGCTGGCGTCGATCAGATGCTCACAGTTATCCAGCACCAACAGGACCCGCCGCGCGCCGAGGTAACGCACCAAAGTGTCCGTCGTGGAGCGGCCGGGCTGGTCGTGCAGGCCCAGAGTGCGCGACACCGTAATCGGCACCAGATTGGGGTCGATGATCGGCGCAAGATCCACAAACCAGGCGCCGCCGAATTCACCCGCGATCTCAGCCGTGACCCGCGTCGCCAACCGTGTCTTGCCCACACCGCCGGCACCAGTCAGAGTCACCAACCGGTTCTCGGTGACCAACCGGTGCACCTCGCTGATCTGCGCGTTGCGCCCCACGAAACGGGTCAGATGTACCGGGAGACCGTGGGTGACGACGTCATCGGCGGCGCGCAGAGGAGGGAAATCAACACGCAGGTCGGGATGACTTAGCTGCACCACCCGCTCCGGACGAGGCAAATCACGCAGCCGGTGGGTGCCCAGGTCCGTCAGCCACGCCCCATCAGGCAGCCGATCGACCACCATGCATTCGGCCGCGCCGGACAGCACCGTCTGACCCCCATGAGCCAGGTCGCGAAGGCGCGCGGTGCGGTTGATGGTGGCACCGGCATAGTTGCCGTCACTGCGTAGCAGGATCTCGCCGGTGTGCACACCGATGCGCAAGCGAATCGGGGCCAGCGGCGCCCGCTGCAGGTCCAAGGCGGCAGCTACCGCGTCAGACGCGCGGGTGAACGCGATCACAAAGCTGTCACCTTCGCCCTGCTCGACCGGGCGCACTCCACCGTGGGCAGCGGTAACGTCGGATACCGCTTGATCGAGACGAGCGACCGCGACGCTCATTTGGTCGGGTTGGATGTCCCACAGCCGCGTTGAACGCTCGACGTCAGCGAGCAACAACGTCACCGTGCCCTGCGGTAGCAACTCGCTCACGCCACACCGCTCCTCGGTCGCACTCGTGCTAGCCAGCATCCGGCGACCGTGCAACCACCAGACGCACCGGACCAATCAGATAATGAATCCCGTAGCTGTGGTGCAGACGTGGAATAGCTGACAGTTGCTGTCTAATTTCCCCGCGGGATGCGATGGGTTTGCCCGGCAACGTCGCGGCCGATCCATGTGCTAATGCGCCGCGCGGCCGTAAGCGCGGCCCAGGCCAGCGCACCGACCAGCGCCGCGTCGGTAACAAGCAGGGGTCGGGCGGCGGCGACATCGGCATCGGTCACCTGATGCGGCGCCAGGCTCGTCAGCAGGGCAAGACGGGTAGCTGCGCGCAGATCTGCGGGCAGGTCGGCGGTGTGCTCGCTCGTCCAGCCACTATTGAGCGGCATTTGCTCGCCGCGCCATGACGCCACGACGTGCCTCACGACTTCACGGCTGGCTTCGGGCAACTGCGGCGCGCTGTCCAGCCGGTGACTCAACGCGGCGAACGCTGTCGCCACCGGCGGACAGCCCGCGGCCCACTCGAAATCGCTGGGGAGCGGTCGGTGAGCGAGCCGCTGCGTAGACATGCCCCGCGGATGGCTCGCGCGCACCTTGCGGGCGAACGCCCACCCCGCGGCCCTGCGCATCAGATGTTGGGCGCGTGGGCCCCCAGGCAGGAACGTTTCGTCGAGCAGGACCAGGACCAGCCGGGCGATGAAGTGGAATTCCAGCGCGGTGCCCAGGTATTCGGCCGCGACATCCGGGCCAAACGGCGCCGCCGGTCCCGACGGTGACCCGGTGCCGGCGGCCCACGCGACATACGACGCGTTGGGATCATCGGTGGCTGGCTGTTTGCCGGCCAGAATCGCTGCGGCGGTGTCCGTTTCGCCCGCCGCGTACAGCATGGTGGTATGCGCGTCGACGCACCACGGGCAGCGCAGACTGGCCGCGACGGCGGCCGCAACAGCTTCCTTGCGACCGCGCGGCGCCTGCCCCACCAGAAGTGTCTCGCGCAGCGTCGCCCAGCCGGCTGCAAGCAGCTGCTCGTCCGGCGACAACATGACAAGCGGCTCTGGCAGACGACCGAACTCACGGCGGGCCTCAGCGTAGACCTCGGCGACGACGCCATCGGCTCGGCCCGGCGCAACGGGCTCAATGTGGTTGATAAACCTCACTATTCGACTCCCTCCTCGGCGGTGCTGGCTCTGCTCAGCGCTGCGGCGATAGCGGCGCGTGCCCGGTCTCCGGCATGATCGTCGTCCATCAGCAAACGGGACCAGTTGGCCTCCATCGCGTAGGCGTGAAGTTCGAATGCAAGCTGGCGGACTTCGATTTCCTTACGGATCTGGCCCAGATGTTGCGCCGCTTCGACTTCAGCCATGATGGCGCCGATCCCAGCCTGTCCGGCATCGGCGATGCGGTCACGCACCGGGCCCGGCTGTGAGTCGACGTCGGCCGCCGCGGCCGCGAAAAAGCAGCCGCCGGGGAACACGTCACGTTCGACATAGCTCACCCACGCGAACATCAACGCGCGCAGCCGATCCCGCCCCGGGGCGGCAGCCATCGCCGGCGTAACCACCTCTCGCTCGAACACACATATCGCCGCATCGACGGTGGCCAGCTGCAGTTGCTCCTTGGCGCCGAAGTGCCGAAACAAACCCGATTTGCTCATCTCGAGGTGCGCAGCAAGTTCGCCTATGGACAGCCCGGACAGCCCCTTGACCGACGCGGTATCCATTGCGGCGCGCAGGATCTGCTCGCGGGTGGCGCGGCCGGCCGCTGCACTAGGCATGGTTTGGCACCTCTTCTTCGAACGCCTCGACCAATGGCACTAACCGGTCCAGCGCCCTTAGCACCTCGTTGCGGTCCGCAGAGGGCAGCGCCAGGGCCACCTCGGCTATGCCGGCCGCGCGATAGTTCTCCAAGGTCACCGGGTCGCCGGCCGACGAGTACACACAAACCTTCGCGGTCGACGGATCGCGCCCGGCACGTTCGAATGCCGCGTGCAGCATCGGCAGCGCTCCAAGGAGCTCGCCGTAACCCTCGATCGGCTGCCAGCCGTCGCCGTGCCGGGCGATCACATCGAAGGCTCGCACGCCAGGCCGACAGCCGAACAACACCGTCGGCTCGACGGCAGGTTTCGGCCATGCCCATGCCGGGGGCACCGACGCATAGACGCCTTCATAGCGCCTCGGCTGGTCGGCCCATAGCGCTCGGATGGCGGCGAGCTTGTCTAGCGTCACCGCGATTCGATCGGCGAATCGCACGCCATGGTCAGCCAGTTCCTCGACGTTCCATCCGAAGCCCACGCCGAATACGAACCGGCAGTTGGACATGCTGCAAAGGGATGCGATCTGCTTGGCCAACAGAATCGGATCGTGTACCCCCACGAGACACGTGCCGGTCCCAACGCGTAAGCGGGTCGTCACCGCTGCGGCGGCAGCAAGTGCCACAAACGGGTCAAAGCAACGCAGGTACCACGCCGGCAGTTCGCCGCCCGGCCAGGGCGTGGCCCGGCTGGTCGGCACGTGCGTCTTCTCCGGCACATAAAGGCCCCTGAATCCGCGTTCCTCGGCCCATACCGCGACCGACTGCGGGGGCGGCGTCGCATCGGTAACGAACTGCATGACTGAGACGTGCATCGTTTGGCCTTCTAGAGCACGAACGTTCGTACTTAACGATGGCACCGCCGCGACCCGCTGTCAATGCCCACTGCTCGGCCTTGCCGCTCAGACGCGGCTGGCCGCGGCTTGGGCGAGTTGGACGCGCGAAGTGAAACCCAGCTTGGTGTACACGTGGGTCAGATGGGTTTGCACGGTCCGCGGCGAGACGAATAGCCGCGTCGCAATGTCCTTGTTGGCAAGTCCCTCGCTCACCAGTCGCACAACATCCAATTCGGTCGGCGTGAGCGAATCCCAACCAGTGGCCGGCCGTTTGCGCCACCCGCGGCCACGCTGCGCGTAGGCGATCGCCTCCTCGATGGACATTGCCGCACCCTCAGCCCACGCGCCGTCAAAGTCCTTCTGGTCCATCGCACCTCGCACTGCCGCCACCGACGCCTCATACTCTGCTTGGTAAATAATGAAGCGGACCACACCGATGCGCCGCCGGATCGCCTCTGCCGCGCCGAAAAGCCTGGCCCCTTCCGTATGCGTGCCGGCGTCGTTGGCCAGCCCGGCGAGGCATTCGAGTACGTCCGGGAGATCCACGTATGCCCCGCTGTCGGCCGCACAGCACAGTGCGTTATGAGCGTCGCTTGCGGCCTCTTCTGGCTTGCCTTCGGCAATCGCGATCCGCGCGCGCGTCGCAAGCGCAACCATCAGGTGCCGACCGGTCAGCGCCTTTACGGCTTCGTCGCACCAACGGCGGGCCGCGGTGACATCACCGACTGCCAGCGCCACCTGGGCATTGAAAGCGCGCTGCGGCGCCGCAATCTGCGGTATGACCGAACCTAAACTCTTCCAGGCCGCCTCGCTCGCGTTTTTCGCCGTTTCAACGTCACCGGCGGCCAAGGCGGTCGTCGCCAATGCTGAGTAGCCCATACCCGCGAAGTATTCGCCCAAATCGGCAGCGTCGAGCGCCGCGTCGGCGGCCGCTCGAGCGGCGCTCACGTCGCCCTGGTATGCCAGCGCGATGGACAGCCCCTGGACGCTATTTGCCTTCTGCATGATTTCCTGCGCCGCCTCGGCCTCTTCCACGACCTCGCCGAATTGCGCAGTGGCTTCGGCAAGATCGCCCCGCATCATCTGGGCGAACCCGAGGCACCAGCGGCACCAAAGCGCATCTGACTGGCTACCGATCGCCGTCGCCAGCTCGCGACCCTCCTCGGCGGCCGCGCGCGCCGCGATGGGGTAACCGGCCACGACCGCGTCGATCGCCTGGTAAGTAAGGATTTGGGCCAGCCTCCACCGATCGTCGACGGCGCGGGCAAGGTCGATCGCCTCGGCGAAATACTCCGCTGCCGCCTCCGCGCGGGCTACCGCTACGGCGATCAAACCGCAGGTCGTGAGCGCCCGGGCCAGCAGCGCGGGGTCGTTCACCTCGCGCGCGATCGCCAGAGCCTGTTGGGCCTGATCCATGCCCGTCGCGACGTCGACAAAGACGTCGAGCAGGGCCTTGTCGGCCAGCGCTCGGGCGCGAACTGCGGCCCCCACCTCGACCTGGCGCGTATTCACGTGGACTTTCCCAGAGGCGAGCACGGCGTCAAACCAGTCCCGTCCCTCGCGGATGCGGCCGCGTGTCATCCACAAGGGCAGCAGCGAGGACGCCAGCGCCAAGGCCAGGTCGGTGTCGGAATTTTCACGGCTCCACACAAATGCGGCGCGCAGGTTGTCGATTTGGGTCTCGGCATCATCGAGGCGCTGTGCATAGTCGGCGTCGCCCGGGTTGTCGAGAAGCGCGGCCAATCCCGTGTAGTGGTCGCGGTGGCGCGCCCGCACGGCGTCGACCTCGCCGGCCTCGTCGAGCTTTTCCAGGGCATATTGCCGCATGGTCTCCAGCAGCCGGTAACAGGTTCGACCCGCGGTTTCGTTGGCCAGCACCAGCGACTTCTCGACGAGCAGCGTGAGCCCGTCGAGAACCTGATAGCGCGGCACATCACCGCCGCCAACCACCGCTCGCGCGTCGTCGAGGAAAAACAGCCTACGAACACCGCCAGCCGGCGGAACAAGATCCGCTCGGGTTCGGTCAAGAGTGTGTACGACCAATCCACCGAACCCCACAGCGTCTGCTGGCGTTGCGACAGGGTACGCGCGGTACCGCCGGTCAACAGCTGGAAGCGGTCACGCAGGCCATCCACGATCTCGGCCAACGTCAGGGCCCGCACCCGCGCCGCCGCCAGCTCGATTGCCAGCGGCATACCGTCTAGGCGTTCGCAGATCTCGGTCACCGCGGCGATATTGTCTTCCGTCAGGCGGAAATCGGGCCGAACGCGTCGAGCCCGGAAGCTGAACATCTCGACAGCTTCATCGCGCAACGACAGCGACGGCACCCGGTAGCTCACCTCACCGGGCACACGAATCGGCTCACGACTGGTCGCCAGCAACCGCACTCGCGGACATGCCTCCGTAAGCACCACCACCAAGGCCGCGCTCGCTTCGATCAGATGCTCACAGTTATCTAGCACCAGCAAGGCTCGACGCGCGCCGAGGTGGCGCACGACGGTGTCCGTGGTGGAGCGGCCGGGCTGGTCGTGGAGGCCGAGTACCCGCGCCACCGTGATCGGCACCAGATCGGGGTCGGTGATCGGCGCCAGGTCCACGAACCACGCGCCGCCGAATTCGCCCGCCAACTGGGCGGCCAGCTGCGCCGACAGCCGTGTCTTGCCCACACCGCCTGGGCCAGTCAGAGTCACCAACCGGTTCTCGGTGAGTAATTGGTGCACCTCGCTGATCTGCGCGCCGCGCCCCACGAAGCGCGTCAGGTGTACCGGGAGACCATGGGCGAGTGCCTCGCTGGAAGTCCGCAGCGGCGGGAACTCGACACGAAGATCGGGATGGCATAGCTGTACCACCCGCTCCGGGCGCGGCAGATCACGCAGCGGGTGCGTCCCCAGGTCAACCAGCCATGCTCCGTCGGGCAGTCGGTCCACGACCAAGCTCTCGGCCGCCCCCGAGAGCACCGTCTGACCTCCATGGGCGAGGTCACGCAAGCGCGCGGTCCGGTTGATAGTCGGACCGGCATAGTTGCCCTCGTCTCGCAGCCGCACTTCCCCGGTGTGAATACCGATGCGCAACCGGAGCGGGGCCAGCGGCGCCCGCTGCAGGTCCAGCGCGGCGGCCGCCGCATCAGACGCGCGGCTGAACGCGATCACAAAGCTGTCGCCCTCGCCCTGCTCGACCGGACGCACTCCGTCATGGGTCACGATCACTTCGGTCAGCACCTCATCGAGGCGCTTGACCGCAGCGTTCATTTCCTCAGGTTGGGTCTCCCACAGTCGTGTTGAACCCTCGACATCGGCTAGCAGTAATGTCACCGTGCCCTGCGGCAGCAACTCGCTCACGCCCATCGCTCCACTCAGTCGCACTCATGCTAACCAGCATCCGCCCACCGTGGAACCATGAAACACGCTCAAGTAAGCAAATACTGAATCCACCGATGTTGCGGTAGAGACGCGGGGTAGCACCCTTTACCATCGCGATCCTTATCAGCCGTTACCGGTTCCGCCGGGGCAATCGGGTTCGACGTCGCCGATCGCCTGGGCTACGCCGCCTTTGCCGCCGATATTGCGCGAACCTCCGGTGCCGGCGCCACCTATCAGTCCGGCGTGGCCGTCGTCACCGCCGATGTAGTCACGCGACAGGCGGCGATGGTCGCCTTGATGATCCGAGGCGGTATCAGGACCCATCGTTGGTGATGGCCTGGTGCATACCGGTCACCATCGCAAAGTCATCGAAAGACCCTGTCCGATAGGCAAGTTCGAGAATGCGCTACCCCACAGGACGCGGTGATGATCTTGTTCGCTGAGCCGGCCGGTGGAGCGAGCGCACTCAACGATGGACTAGGTCCCATCGCGGCCACAGACAAAACCGGCATTCGCGGTGCCGTCACCCATATCAGCCGTCGGCGCCGGCAGGGCCTGGCGCACCGAACAGCGATCCGCGGCGACCGCCTGCACCGCCGGTCCCGCCCGGATTACCGAACCCACCTAGACCACCGGCTCCGCCGTCGCCGACTAGCACGGCATTGCCGCCTTGGCCACCGTTTCCGCCGCCACCTTGAGCTCCAGTGGCCGGGTTGAGCCCGCCGATGCCACCGGCCCCACCGGCCGCGCCATTGCCGATCACCGCGGCATTGCCGCCGGCACCGCCGTTCCCGCCGATACCTCCGGTCCCGCTATCTCCGCCATTTCCTCCGTTGCCTCCGACCGCGGGATTGCCGATCAGCCGGGCATGGCCTCCGGCACCGCCGTTACCGCCATTACCCGGGGTTAAGGTGCCGAGCACACCGTTACCGCCGTTCCCTCCGACCCCGCCGCTGCCGATCAACCCGGCAACCCCGCCGGCACCGCCGATGCCGCCGTCCCCGCCAGGATTGGCCTTTCCTAGGCCTAGACCGCCGGTTCCGCCGTCCCCGCCGGATCCGCCGTTGCCCTGTAGCAGTCCGCCATTCCCGCCGCCGCCGCCGGTGCCGCCGTCTCCCCCACCGGGCAGCCCCGTGCCGCTGAACGTCGCGGTCCCGCCGTTCCCGCCGTGCCCGCCGTGCCCGCCGGCGCCGATCAGCCCGACACTGCCGCCGACACCGCCCATGCCGCCGACACCACCAACGTTGCCGCCCCCGCCGTTTCCGCCGTTTCCGCCGTCTCCACCGGTGCCGATTACCCCCCCGGCCCCACCGGCACCGCCAATACCGCCGCGGGCACCATCGTTACTGCTCCCGCCGTTCCCGCCGTTCCCGCCGGCCCCACCATCGCCGATCAGCCCGCCGGCACCGCCCGCCCCACCGTCCCCGCCGACAACACCGGTGGTGTTGAGCCCCGCGTTCCCGCCATTCCCGCCGGCACCGCCGTTGCCGTACCACATCCCGCCGCGCCCGCCGTCGCCACCGGCGCCGCCAGCCCCACCAGCGCCAGCTTTGGGTGGTACTCCGGACCCGCCGTTGCCGCCGACCCCGCCATCGCCCCACAACCCGGCAGCACCGCCAGCCCCGCCGGCCCCTCCACTGGCATTGTTGGCTGTAACGGATCCGCCGTTGCCGCCCGCACCCCCACTGCCGTACAGCCATCCGCCGCTGCCGCCGTTACCACCGGCCCCGGTGCCGAAGCCCGCGCCCCCGGCTCCGCCGTTGCCGATCAGCCCGGCCGAGCCGCCACTGCCGCCGTTGGGGTTCGAGGCGTCGCCGGCCCCGCCGGCCCCGCCGTTGCCATACAACAACCCACCGGCACCGCCGTTTTGCCCAGGCCCCCCATCGGCGCCGTTGCCGATCAGCGGGCGCCCCAGCAACGCTTGGGTGGGCGCATTGATCGCATTGAGCAGGCTCTGCTCGACGTTGGCGGCCTCGGCGTTCACATACGCCCCCGCGCCCATGCTCAGGGCCCGCACAAACTCCTGGTGAAACGCCGTCGCTTGGGCGCTAAGCGCCTGATAACCCTGTGCGTGGGCGCCGAAGATCGCCGCGACCGCGACCGACACCTCATCGGCACCCGCCGCCAGCACGCTGCCCGTCGGCAGCGCCGCCGCCGCATTCGCCGCGCTGATCGTCGAACCGATACTCGCCAGATCGGTGGCCGTGGCCGCCATGAACTCCGGCACCGCAAACACAAACGACATCCCGCACCTCCGACCAGCTCAGCACGACCCCGGTATGTCCGGCTACAGGCGAACACTCGGTAGCGCCGATCGTATCGTGACCAGGACGCAATGAAAATATATTCACCGAAAATGCATTCAGCGCATCAGCTGCCTTAGCGAATCCACGTCGCTACGGAGATTTCCGATCAGGGCCGCGCGCCGTTACATCACGCGTTCCTAGGTCGCCTGCAAAACCAGCGGCGGACCAGGGTCGGGTGATAGCGGAACATTCTCGCGCTGCATCAACCAGCCCGCAATGTTATGGAACAGCGGTGCCGCAGAGTGCCCTGGCGTCCCGTCGGCGTTGCGTTCCGGGTTGTCCATCATCAGGCCGATGACGTAGCGGGGATTGTCGACGGTGGCCATCCCGGCGAACGTGATCCAGTAGACGTTGTCGAAATAGCATCCGCAGGCGGGGTTGATCTGCTGCGCCGTCCCCGTCTTGCCCGCCATCTGATAGCCCGGCACCGCGGCGGCGGGTCCGGTGCCCTGCTGATAGCCCATCGGGTCGTGCTGCACGACGGCGCGCAGCATCTGACGTACGGTCTGGGCCGTCTGCGGCGACACCACCCGGACCCCATCGGGTCGTGGTTCCTCGGTCCGGGTGCCATCGGCGGCGATGGTCGCCTTGATGATTCGGGGTGGTATCCGTACCCCGTCGTTGGCGATGGCCTGGTACATGCCGGTCATCTGTAGCAAGGTCATCGAAAGACCCTGTCCGATAGGCAAGTTCGAGAACGTGCTACCCGACCACTGGTCGATCGGCGGCACCAGCCCAGCGCTCTCACCGGGCAGCGCCACACCGGTGCGCTGACCCAACCCGAACTTGCGAACCATGTCGTAAAAGCGTTCCGGGCCCACGCGCTGCGCCAGCATCAGCGTGCCGATATTGGAGGACTTCCCGAAGATACCGGTAGTGGTGTAGGGCATCACGCCGTGTTCCCAGGCGTCATGGACGGTGATACCACCCATCTGAATCGAGCCCGGGACCTGCAGCACTTCGTCGGGGTTGGAAAGCCCGTACTCGATGACCGAGGACGCGGTGATGATCTTGTTCACCGAGCCCGGCTCAAACGGCGAGGACACCGCCGGGTTGCCCAGTTGCTTGTCGCCCTGACGCCCGATGTCCTGGGAGGGGTCGAAGGTGTTGTCGTTTGCCATGGCGAGCACCTCACCGGTCTTGGCGTCGAGCACGACCGCTGAGACGTTGCGGGCGCCGGACAGGTTCTTTGCCTGCTGCACCTGCTGCTGCACATAGAACTGAATGTCGTCGTCGAGGGTGAGCTGGACCGTCGAACCGTGAACCGCCTTGTGCCGGTTGCGGTAGCTGCCGGGGATGACGACGCCGTCTGACCCGCGGTCGTAGGTGACCGACCCGTCGGTTCCGGCCAGCGCGGCATCCAGGGAGTCCTCAAGTCCCAGGAGGCCGTGGCCGTCCCAGTCGATGCCGCCGACGATATTGGCCGCCAGCGACCCGCCCGGGTACTGGCGCAGATCCTGCCGCTCCGAACCGACTTCGGGATACTTCGCCGAGATCGCGCCGGCAATGGCGGGGTCGACGGCGCGCGCCAGATAAACAAACGACTCATTGCTTTGCAGCTTCTTCAACAAGGCCGCGGCGTCGGGCTTGTTGTTCAGCTTGCCCGCGATCTCCCGGGCGATGTCCTTGAGCCGCTGCTGCGGGTCTGGCGCGCGCGAGGACTTCTTCTTGGCTTCTTCCAGCTGTTGGCGAATCCTTTTGGGCTGGAAGGTCAATGCGCGCGCCTCGATGGTGAACGCGAGACGGTCGTTGTTGCGGTCGACGATGGCGCCACGGACCGCTGGTTCGACGTCGGTGACCTTGAGTTGACCGGCCGCCTGGGCGCGCAGTTCGGAGGCATTCGATACCTGCAGGATGAACAGCTGTGTCGCGGCCACCATCATCAACGCGAAGATGACCGCGTTGCCGGCCCGATGCCGAAAGACGAACGAGGCACCTCGGGTCGCGACTTCCATCGCCTGGCGGGTACGCCGGTCCCGCGCCGAGCGACCCGCTGAGACTTCCGCTGGCCGCGCCACCGGACGAGATTTCTTGGCTTCCTTGGCTTTTCGGACGCGCTTGGGTTCCCGAACTTCCTTGGCCTGCCGAGCCTTCGGCGGCTTGCGGGCACCGCGAGACGGCGCCGACTGCGACGGCCGCGGCCGCCGAGAGTCGCCGCGACTCACCGTGGCGCCCCTGGCGCCGGGGCGATGACGGGGGTGAATTGTTCGCCGTTAGCCGGCACTGGCGTGAGCGCCGGCGGTACGGTCGTCGGCGGGGGTGCCAGCACGGGGGCCAGAGGTAGTCCAGGGGCCGGGGGCACTGTCTCCGCTTGCAGGGGCATCGGCACTTCTGGCGGCACGTGGACAGACAACGGGGGCGCCGCATTTACCGGAGCCGGCAGCGGGCCCGGTACTTCCGGCACTGCTCCAGGCAGCACCGGCGGCTGGCCCGGCACCTGGGTTGTCAGGTGCGGGTCAGCGCCCAACGTCGACGAACCGTCTGGCGCGCGGAGCAGCAACTGCGGCCCGGGCCTGGCGGGCGCCGGGGGATCACCGGGGCCCGGCGACAGCCGGACCGGGACCTCAGGAGGAACCACCGGCGGCTTTGGGGGCGGCGGCGGACCCTCTTCGGGAAGCTTTGTGTTCAGCGGCGGCGGCGGCACGCCGTCGGCCGGCTTGGGGGTACCCACGACCACCCAATTGCCGTCCGGAGCCTGTACCAGGTGTGCGGTATCCCGCGTCGGGATCATGCCCTGCTTGCGGGCCGCCTCTGCCAGCGCCGGCGCGGACTGTGCCTCACGCACATCGCGTTCGAGCGCCTCCTTCTGCTGCTGCAGCATCCGGGTCCGCTCGCGGGCGTGGCTCAACTGGTACGAACGCTCGGCGGCGTCAGTGGACAGCCACAGCGTCAGGCCCAGCCCGACTCCAAGCGAACCGATGACCAACACGACGAACGGGACCTTGCTGGCTATCGTGCGTGGCCGCAGATCGATGGACGCCAGCCGGGCGGCCATTCGCTCGGTCAGTTTGGGACGAACAACCTTGGGCGCCTTAGCTTTCCGCGCCTTGGCCCGCGCCCTGGCCTGACTGGTGTTCTTCGGCCGGGCGGACCGATCGACAGGCCGGGGAATCGGGCTCGTTTGCGGTCCCGATTGCGCTGGCCGCGCCTCCTTTGCGGGCGCGCTGGTCTTACGGGTGCGACGCGACGACGCCGAGTCGGCCTTTGTACCGAGCCCGCTGCGCCTGCTTGATCGGGCCGAACCGTCGCGCCCGCTGCGACGATCGCTGCCGCGGCGTTTCGGCCCCTCGCGCTTCGCGCTCATGAATCGCCCTTCCCAACTCGTTCCACGGCCCGCAACCGCACCGGGGCGCTGCGGGGATTGCGTTCGATCTCGGCGGCATCCGCTCGTTCGGCGCCACGCGTCAGCGACCGGAATCGCGGCGCGTGGCCGGGAAGTTCGACCGGAAGGTCCGGCGGCGTTTGGGAGGTGACCGCGTCGGCGAACACTCGCTTGACGATGCGGTCCTCCAAAGACTGGTAGGACATCACCACGATGCGTCCGGCGACGGTGAGCGCCTGCAGCGCCGTGGGAATGGCGGCGCGCAGCGAGTCCAGTTCCTCGTTGACCGCGATGCGCAGCGCCTGAAACGTCCGCTTGGCCGGATGCCCGCCGCTGCGCCGGGCCGGCGCCGGAATCGCCTCGTACAGCAAGGCGACCAGTTCGGCGGTCGAGGACAACGGGGCGCGGTCGCGGCGCCGGACGATATGCGCGGCGATCCGGCGCGCGAACCGCTCCTCGCCGTACCGGCGTAGAATGTCGGCCAGCGCGGCCTCGTCGTAGGTGTTGACGATGTCAGCCGCGGTCAACGGCGCCGACGGGTCCATCCGCATGTCCAGCGGCGCATCCGTGGCGTAGGCGAAGCCGCGCTCCGGACGGTCCAGCTGCATCGAGGAGACACCGAGATCGAATAGCACGCCATCGACCGATTCCGCTGCGCCACAACCGGATTCGGCCAGCGCGGCGGCGAGTTCGTCATACCGTTTGTGCGCCAAGGTAATCCGATCGGCGAATCGCGCGAGCCTCGTTCGGGCGATGTCCAGGGCACTCGGGTCGCGGTCGAGTCCGATCAGCCGCAGACCCGGCAAGGCGACAAGGAACCGCTCCGCGTGCCCACCCGCGCCCAGCGTGGCATCGACGAGGACGGCGTTCGATCCGTCTGAGCGCTGGCGGGTCAGTGCCGGGGTGAGCAGCTCGACGCAACGATCAGCCAACACCGGCACATGACCGAAGTCGCTTGACTCACCTCTCCGATCAGGCATCGTGACACCTTCCCGGGTCCGGCCCGCCCTGTTTCGGGACCCGGCTACCCGTGGCGCCGCCCCTGCACCGAGGTCCCTGTCCGAAGGCACGCACCTGGCGTTGGGGAAGTACGCCAGGGTCGGTTCGGGCAGAGACCACGGTGCACAGGCATGCACCTCAGAGTCAGGGGTGATCGCAAGCGCGGCGCAGCCGGGCACTGGGGGCACCTCCCGCTTGCGGGGGACAGGTCGCCACTCATCAGAAGATGTCGCCGAGTGCTTCATCGCTGGCCGCGGAGAAGTTCTCTTCATGGATTTGTTGATAGTCCTGCCAGGCCTGCGCATCCCAGATCTCGAGGTAGTCGACCGCTCCGATCACCACGCAGTCCTTGGAAAGGCCGGCATAGCGGCGGTGGTCGGCCGACAGCGTGATCCGGCCTTGACTGTCGGGATGCTGTTCGTCGGTGCCGGCGGCCAGATTTCGCAGAAACGCCCGGGCTTCGGGATTGCTTCGCGGCGCCTTGCTTGCCCGACGCGCCAGCTGCTCGAACTCGGCCCTCGGGTATACGGCGAGGCTGTGGTCTTGGCTCTTGGTGACCATCAACCCCCCTGCCAACGCGTCGCGAAACTTGGCCGGCAGCGTGAGCCGGCCCTTGTCGTCGAGTTTGGGCGTGTAGGTGCCGAGAAACACTGGGGCACCTCCAACTTGCTTCTCACCCAAACGCTTCGGCCACCATACCCCACAATCCCCCACTTTGCCCCAGAAACACCCCCTCCAGGGGTGGCTTTGGCGTGTCTCGTCGTCGATTCCCCACGCCGGCTCGCGGAAACGCGACCGTCGAGCGACGCTTGGGCCAGGACGGGGCAGCGGAAAGCCGCACTTCAAATGCCTATATGCGGGAGGTGGCCCACAGGTGGGGCCGAGTGGGGCACGTTGGGGCACAACTACGGCACAACTTGGGCTCGGTATGACCTACCGACTCGGACCCTCAGTGGAATCCACGCACAAGAACGGGGCAGCCAGATGGCGTACCCCGTGATGTCTTATTGCGTTTCGGCTACTCGTCGAAACGACGCCGGAACCGATCCTCCATACGGCTGGTGAACGAGCCGCCCGCACCTTTGGCGCGACGCTGGCGCGACGACCCAGTCGCGGGTCCACCGCGATCCCCCCTGCGGGACAACCGTGGACCGGTGATGGCATAAACCACGCCGCCGAACATCACGACGAAACCGAAGACACTGAGAATCGGGAAGGTTCCAATCATCGTGGCCTTGAAGGCCACCCCGGAAACCAGCATCCCGAGGCCGATGACGAACAATGCCGAACCCTGCAAACGCCGCCGTGCGGTCGGCGCCCGGAAACCTCCACCCCGGACACTCGACGCGAACTTGGGGTCCTCGGCGTAGAGAGCGCTCTCGATCTGATCGAGCATCCGCTGCTCATGATCGGAGAGTGGCATTCGTCCCTCCTTGCCGACAGATGGTTGCGTGACTACCGGTAACAGGCGGATGCCCGTTGTGCGGGTAACTAACTCAGATGATACGAGGTCAACCTGCGCCGTACCACTGGTTCGCCGGCGATTCTATCCGGGCTGCACGCCGGGCCGCGCGCTAGCGAAGCGGTGGGCCAGACCGGCTATGCGATGCGCTCCGTCACGTTGACCGCTCGCAGGACCGCGCGTGAATGCGCGGGTACGCCGTCCGATACTGGTTTCATACGCACCGCACTGATCGTCAAATGAGGAGGGCACCGCGAGTTGGCGATATTCCTCATCGATCTGCCGCCGAACGATATGGAGCGTCGCCTCGGTGATGCCCTGACTGTGTATGTCGACGCGATGCGTTACCCGAGGGGCACCGAAAATCAGCGCGCCGGCATGTGGCTGGAGCATCTGAGTCGGCGCGGCTGGCAAGCGGTCGCGGCGGTAGAGGTTGCAGCAGTAGGCGAAGTCGAACCAGCAGTGCCGGCCCAACCGGTCGACCTCTGCCCAAGCGCTGCGGAACTGAGCGACGCACCGATGCTCGGTGTGGCCTACGGCTATCCCGGGGCACCGGGTCAATGGTGGCAGCAGCAGGTCGTACTGGGCTTGCAGCGCAGCGGCTTTCCACCGCATGCGATCACCCGGCTAATGACCAGTTACTTCGAGTTGACCGAATTGCACATTCATCCCCGCGCCCAAGGCCGTGGCCTCGGCGAGGCCTTGGCTCGCCGGCTGCTCGCCGGCCGCGCCGAGGACCATGTCTTGCTGTCTACGCCAGAGACCAACGGCGAGGCCAACCGGGCCTGGCGGTTATACCGGCGGCTGGGCTTCACCGACATAATCCGCGGATACTACTTCGCCGGCGACCCTCGAGCCTTCGCGGTCCTGGGGCGCGCGCTACCGCTATAACGCCCCACCCGCCAGACGGCTTGCCGCAGCGGCACACCGGGTCTGGCACGATGACCTGGTGCGCGCCAGCTCTCCCCCGCTCCCAGCCGCCCGATCCCGGCTTTTCACGGCCCGCCGGCGCCGGCTGCTGGCCATCGCCATGCTGCTGATGCTGGTGCCCCTGGCCACCGGCTGCCTGCGGGTACGAGCGTCGATCACCATCTCGCCCGATGACCTGGTGTCCGGAGAAATCATCGCCGCGGCCAAACCGAAAACCAGCAAAGACACCGGCCCTCAGCTGGAGAACAACCTGCCGTTCAGCCAGAAGGTCGCCGTCTCCAACTACGACAGTGACGGCTACGTGGGGTCGCAGGCGGTGTTTTCCGATTTGACCTTCGCCGAGTTGCCGCAGTTGGCCCACATGAACTCCGACGCCGCCGGCGTGAGTCTGTCGCTGCGCCGAAACGGCAATCTAGTGATTCTGGAGGGCCGGGCCGATCTGACCTCGGTGACGGATCCCGACGCCGACGTCGAGTTGACCGTCGCATTCCCCGGGACAGTGACTTCCACCAACGGTGACCGCATCGAGCCCGAGGTGGTGCAATGGAAGCTCAAACCCGGCGTGGTGAGCACCATGACCGCACAGGCGCGCTACACCGATCCCAACACTCGCTCGTTCACCGGGGCCGGCATTTGGCTGGGCATCGCGTCGTTCGCGGTCGCCGGTGTGGTGGCGCTGCTGGCTTGGATCAGCCGGGACAGGTCCCCGCGGTTCACGGCCCCGGGCGACCAACCGCAGGACTAAGCAGGGGCTAAGACTAAGCAGGGGCTAAGCAGCCTGTGGCGGCGCCCAGTACGCCAGCATCTCCGCGAACGTCTGGAATGCCGGCGCGGAAACGCCATACGTCGCTTCCAAGTGAATGCTCAACGGAAAGCCCAGGTCGGCGACGCCGTCTATCACGCGCTTGTACAAGTCGACCATGAGCTGGCGTTTCGCGGCGGGTTCACTGCCGGCCAGCTTCTTGACGAACTCCTGTTCGTCGGCCACCGCCGCGTTGCCAGGATCCTGAATCAGCCAGGTGATCAGGCCGACACGCGTCTCGACCTGGGGGACGAACCCGAACGACAGCAGAATCTCGGGGCGATGGTCGGTGTTCTTGGCGAACTCGGCCAAGAAACCCACGATCGCATCGGAATACAACAATTGGGTCATGCCGTAGGTCGCGCCCTGATTGCACTTGAAATTGAGCCGGCCCTGTTCGGCGTCCCTGGTTGGAATGACGATCACACCGCGGTTTGGCACCAGCTCGCGGTAAATCGACAGGGCATCCGTCGGCGCGACGCCGGAGCCTTCACCGTCGTTCATGGTGCGCGGCACCCCGACGAAAACGACACCTTCCATGCCGGCGGCGGTCAGGTCGCCGAGCCGCCGCCGCAGGGATGCCTCGTCCATAAACGCGGTGACCTGCGTGCACAGGCCGTTGAACCCGGGCAACTCCGGCTTGATGACCGACCAGAAATCCAGCACATCCAGCCTCGGCCGCATCGGGACGGGCCGATCGTCGTCCTCGGCGATCATGCCGGGAATCATCACGTGCCGGATGCGTCCGTCGAGCCCGAACTCGGCCGAGTAGCGCACCACTTTTTGCGCATCTTCTAGCGCCCGTTCCTTACCGCCGTCAACATTCGGCGGTACCAGCTCGAGCGCGATGGTGTTGAGCGTCACACGGTTCCTCTTTCTTAGATTGCCAACTCCCCGACCGCGCCACGCCGCGCAAACCTGTGGTGCCCAGGCCTACCGCCGGCCCACCAGGTCACCCCGACAGCATAGGTGCGAGGTAGTGAGTCAGTCGAAACGAGCGGCGCCCGCTCGAATCAAAACGCCACCCGCGCCCAGGCCGAATACACTGTCGGGCTACAGAGATGCCGAGCAGAAAGGGGCGCCGCCCTGAGCCTGGACGCATCGGCAGCACCGGCAACCGCGGAGTTGGCCGGCGCCATGACCGACCAACTGCGACGGTATCTTCGCGACCGTCGTAGCGAGGCCGCCTATATCGGTAGCGACTACGGCGCTCTGACCGCCTGGCTCGAAGACTTCGCGCTCAGCCGGGGCAAGCGACTGCGACCGGTCTTTGCCTACTGGGGCTGGCGTTCAGTCGCCACCCAGGAGCCCGATCCTGATGTGCTGCTGCTGTTTTCCGCACTGGAGCTGCTGCATGCGTGGGCGCTGATACACGACGATGTGATCGACGCCTCTCGGACCCGCCGCGGCAAGCCGACGGCCCATGTGCACTTCGCGGACCTGCACCGGGAGCGGAACTGGCGAGGCCCGGCCGACCAGTTCGGGATATCGGCGGCCATCCTGCTCGGTGATGTGGCGCAGGCGTGGGCGGACGACATAATCTCCCGGGTCTCGCAGGCCTGTCTGACGCCCGGCGCGCAGCGGCGGGTCCAGCGCGTGTGGGCCGACATCCGCACCGAGGTGCTAGGCGGGCAATACCTCGACATCGTCGCCGAAGCCAGCGCCGCCGAGTCGGTCGCTACGGCAATGACCGTCGCCACTTTCAAGACCGCTTACTACACGGTCTCGCGACCGCTGCAGCTGGGAGCAGCAGCCGCCGCCGATAGACCCGACGTTGCAGAGGTGTTCGGACAGTTCGGGACGGACCTCGGGGTGGCGTTCCAGCTGCGCGACGACGTGCTTGGCGTGTTCGGAGACCCGGCGGTCACGGGCAAGCCGTCCGGCGACGACTTGAGGTCTGGGAAGCGCACCGTGCTGGTGGCCGAGGCGGCCGAACTGGCCGACAAGTCAGATCCCGCGGCCGCGAACCTACTGCGAACCTCGATCGGCACCGAGCTGACGGACGCACAGGTGCACGAACTGCGTGAGGTGATCGAGCGGGTCGGAGCGTTGGCGGCCGCGGAGAGCCGGATCACCGCGCTCACACAGCGCGCGCTGGCCACGCTGGCGTCCGCTCCCATCAACGCCGCCGCCAAGGCCGGGTTGTCCGAACTGGCCAGGATGGCTACGGATCGGTCCGCCTGACCTATGCCCACTCCTCCTGCAGTTAAAGCGTCTGTTGCCCAACGCTTTTCGCGAATCCGCGGGTTCGCCACCAGTGCCGACGGCGGGCCGGCGTGGCTGGGCTTGCTGGGAGCGTTGCTGATCACCGCGGGCGGGTTGGGAGCCGGCAGCACCCGTCAGCATGACCCGCTGCTGGAATCGATTCACATGTCCTGGCTGCGCTTCGGCCACGGGCTGGTGGTGTCATCGATTCTGTTGTGGCTGGGCGTTGCGCTGATGCTGATCGCGTGGCTGAGACTGGGCCGACGAGTGCTGGCCGGTCCCGGTCGGAACTCGGCCACCGAGTTCACCATGAGAGCCACCACCGCCTTCTGGTTGGCGCCGTTACTGCTGTCGGTGCCGGTCTTCAGCCGGGACACCTACTCGTACCTGGCCCAGGGCGCGCTGCTGCGCGACGGCCTGGATCCATATGCGGTTGGTCCGGTCGGCAACCCGAATGCGCTGCTCGACGACGTAAGCCCGATTTGGACGATCACCACCGCGCCCTACGGTCCGGCGTTCATCCTGGTTGCCAAGCTCGTCACGATCATCGTCGGCAACAACGTCGTCGCCGGGACCATGCTGCTGCGGTTGTGCATGCTGCCCGGGCTGGCCCTGCTGATCTGGGCCGCCCCGCGGCTGGCTCACCACATTGGCGCCGACGGCGCGAAGGCCCTGTGGATCTGCGTTCTCAACCCCCTGGTGCTCATCCATCTGATGGGTGGGGTGCACAACGAGATGCTGATGGTGGGCTTGATGGCCGCCGGTATCGCGTTGACCTTGCAGCGCCGCCACGTCGCCGGGATCACGCTGGTCACGGTGGCGATCGCGGTCAAAGCCACCGCGGGGCTGGCGTTGCCGTTCTTGTTCTGGGTGTGGGCGCGTCATCTACGTGATGACCGCGGCTACCGACCGGTGCCAGCGTTTTTAGCGGCCGTCTTGTGGTCCCTGGTGATTTTCATCGCGGTATTCGGGGTGTTGTCCGCGGTGGCCGGGGTCGGCCTGGGGTGGCTGTCCGCTCTGGCCGGTTCGGTGAAGATCATCAACTGGCTGACCGTGCCGACCGCGGCCGCGAACCTGATCCACGCGTTCGGCCACGGGTTCTTCTCGGTCGACTTCTATACCCTGCTGCGGGTCAATCGGCTTATCGGAATCCTGATCATTGCCGTGTCACTACCGGTGCTGTGGTGGCGGTTCCGGCGCGACGACCGGGCCGCATTGACCGGCATCGTGTTGACGATGCTGATCGTGGTGTTGTTCGTCCCCGCGGCCCTGCCGTGGTACTACTCCTGGCCGCTGGCCGTGCTGGCCCCGCTGGCCCAGTCACGCCGCGCGATGGCGGCCGTCGCCGGGTTCTCGACCTGGATCATGGTGATCTTCAAGCCCGACGGATCGCACGGCATGTATTCCTGGCTGCATGTCGGGCTGGCAACCGCGTTTGCGCTGGTGGCTTGGTACTCGCTCTACCGGACATCGAGCGCCGACGAGCCCGAGCCGACACCCGTCAATAGGCCATAGCCTGCGCGCGGCGCACAACTTCTCGGGCCTGGTGTGCATGCAGCGCGTCGACCGGACGCGCGTTGCTCACGGCGTCGCGCGAACCGTCGCGGGTGATGGTCAGCGAAGGGTCGCGGGTAAACAGCCAGCGCACAATCTCGGTGTCGTGATATCCCCCGTCGTGCAGGATCGTCAGAAGGCCCGGCAGGCTCTTGACCACCTCGCCGGAGTTGGTGAAGAAGACCTGCGGTATGACCACACCTCCGCCGCGCCGCACCGCCACCAGGTGGCCTTCCCGCAGCTGCTGGTGCACCTTGCTGACCGGCACGCCGAGTAACTCGGCAACCCGGGTCAGGTCGTAGGTAGGTTCGTCAGGATCCAGAACGTCGTCGCCGGCGGGAATACTGCCCACGGCGCCAGTGTAGAGCCTGGTGCGCGGCCAAGTGAGCGCGTTGACCGTAGGTTCTCAGACCCATTTGGATTCCCACCTACGATGGCCCCGTGGTTGGAGCTGGGGACACATTGGACAGCACGCTGCTGGATGGCCGCTACCTGGTCCAGGCCAAGATCGCCAGCGGCGGCACCTCGACGGTGTACCGCGGCGTCGACGTTCGACTCGACCGCCCGGTCGCGCTGAAGGTGATGGATTCACGCTACGCCGGCGACCAGCAATTCCTGACCCGCTTCCAACTCGAGGCCCGCACGGTCGCCCGGCTGAAAAACCCCGGACTGGTCGCGGTCTATGACCAGGGCCAAGATGGCAGACACCCGTTTCTGGTGATGGAGCTCATCGAGGGCGGCACCCTGCGTGAGCTGTTGGTAGAGCGTGGCCCGATGCCACCCCATGCCGTGGTGGCGGTGCTTCGCCCGGTACTGGGCGGGCTGGCCGCCGCGCACCGGGCCGGCCTGGTGCATCGCGACGTCAAGCCCGAGAACGTCCTGATCTCCGACGACGGGGACGTCAAGATCGCCGATTTCGGGTTGGTGCGCGCCGTCGCCGCCGTCGGAATCACCTCGACCAGCGTCATTCTGGGCACCGCGGCGTATCTGTCGCCTGAGCAGGTTCGCGACGGAAACGCCGGTCCCCGTAGCGATGTCTACTCTGTCGGGATCCTCACCTATGAGTTACTGACCGGACGCACACCATTCACCGGCGACTCTGCGTTGTCGATCGCCTATCAGCGGTTGGACCACGATGTGCCAGCTGCCAGCGCTGTGATCGAGGGTGTGCCAACACAATTCGACGAGTTTGTGGCGTGCGCTACCGCCCGTGACCCCGGCGAGCGATACGCCGATGCGGTCGAGATGGCCGCCGATCTGGACGCAATCGCGGAGGAACTGGCGCTGCCGAGCTTCCGAGTACCAGCGCCGCGCAACTCTGCCCAGCACCGGTCGGCGGCGCTGCACCACAGCCGAATCGGCCAGCACCAGGCCAAGCCACCGGTGCACCAGCCCACCCGCCAGTTCATCCGCGAACCCGCTGCAGCTGAGCCCGACTGTGCCGATGACTACGAATACGCGCCTGTATCAGGCCAATTCGCGGGCATCTCGATGGACGAATTCGTGTGGGCGCGGCAGCGCTCGCGACGCATGATGCTGATCTGGGTGGCAATCGTGTTGGCGGCCACCGGGGTGGTCGCGACGGCGGCATGGACAATCGGCAGCCATCTGAACGTGCTACTTTAGTTGGCGAGCAGACGCAAAAGCCCCCAAAAGCGTTGGCTTTTGGGGGCTTTTGCGTCTGCTCGCCAACCTTAGCCGCGCAACATTTCGGCGACCAGGAACGCCAACTCCAGCGACTGCTGGGTGTTCAGCCGTGGATCGCAGGCCGTCTCGTAGCGGCCGGCCAAGTCGTGGTCGGAAATGTCTTGCGCCCCACCGAGACACTCGGTGACATTCTCGCCGGTGAGCTCGACATGGATGCCGCCCGGATGAGTCCCCAGCGCACGATGCACCTCGAAGAACCCCTGCACCTCGTCGACAATGCGATCGAAGTGCCGGGTCTTGTAGCCGGTCGATGACTCGTGGGTGTTGCCGTGCATCGGATCGCATTGCCAGATCACCTGGTGGCCGGTGGCCTGCACCTTCTCCACGATCGGCGGCAGCAGGTCGCGGACCTTGTTGTTACCCAGCCTGCTGACCAGTGTCAGCCGGCCCGGCCTGTTGTGCGGGTCGAGGCGCTCGACGTACTCGACGGCCAGTTCCGGGGTAATCGTCGGGCCGATCTTCACCCCGATCGGGTTGGCGATCACCTCGGCGAACGCGATGTGCGCGCCGTCAAGTTGGCGGGTCCGCTCGCCGATCCACACGGTGTGGGCCGACAGGTCAAACAACTGCAGCTCCCCCTCGATATCCGACAACCGCAGCATCGCACGTTCGTAGTCGAGCACCAAAGCCTCATGGCTGGCATAGATTTCGGCGGTTTGCAGATTGCGGTCGGCCACCCCGCAAGCGCTCATGAAGCGCAAGCCCCGATCGATCTCCGTCGCCAGTGCCTCATAGCGCGCGCCCGCCGGCGAGGTCCGGACGAATTCACGGTTCCAGTCGTGGACCAGGTGCAGCGACGCCAGGCCCGACGACGTCAACGCGCGCACCAAATTCATTGCCGCACTGGCGTTGGCGTAAGCCCGCACCAGCCGCGACGGGTCGTGCTCGCGTGCCGCGGCATCCGGGGCGAAGCCGTTGATCATGTCGCCGCGATAGGACCTCAGGCCCAGTGCGTCGATGTCGGCCGACCGTGGCTTGGCGTACTGACCCGCGATGCGGGCCACCTTCACCACCGGCATGCTGGCGCCGTACGTCAGCACCACGGCCATCTGCAGCAGGGCGCGGACATTGCCACGAATGTGAGGTTCGGTGTTGTCGGTGAATGTCTCTGCGCAGTCGCCGCCCTGCAGCAGAAATGCCTCACCCTTTGCGACCTGGGCGAGCTGTTCCTGCAGCCGGACGATCTCGGACGGCACCGTCACCGGCGGCACACTTTCAAGCACAGTGCGCATCGCCAGGGCCTGGTCGGCGGGCCAGTTGGGCTGCTGGGCGGCCGGCTTGGCCAGCGCGGCGTCCAGCCGGGCCCGCAAATCGGCAGGCAGCGGCGGCAACGGCGGCAGCTGGTCGATCGGAATGTCGACAGTCCAGTTCATCGGTCTATGGTAACCGTGTCCAGCCGACGGCTGATCAGGACGAACGTGCTCCCCGGCCCGCATCGTCGACGCGTGATCCGTATGGTCCGTCTCGCCCCCTACCGCGCCTACCCCCGACCCGCATCGTCAACGGAGGTGATGATGCGGAACCGGCGCAGCTGATCACGGGCATCGACGAGCGCGTCGTGCACATCGCGCGGCCGCGGCGGCAGCTGAGGGCACCCGCGGTCCTCCCACAACTGCCGTAGTTCGCGCGTGAAGCGGGGCAGCGCCGCCGGTAGGGCCGGCATTGGGCCCCACAATTGGCACAGGGCGACGTGGTCGTAGGCCGCCACCCAGGCCCACAGCTCTATTGGATCACCGCCATCGACATCGAAGAACTTCTCCAGGTCCGCGCGGATCTGCCGACGCGAGCGCCACAATTGCGACGCCGGGGGCGGCAGCTTGGGCAAGACATTGGCGCGCACCCAGCGACCAGCACGCTCGGCATCGAATTCGGTGGACACCGCGTAATACTCGCGGCCATCCTCGGCGACCACCCCGATCGAGATCAGCTCGATGATGCGGCCGTCCTCAATGAATTCGGTGTCGTAGAAGTACCGCACCGCCGCAGCCTAATCCGGCGAGCAGACGCAAAATCCCCCGACATACGCGATTTTCGGGGGATTTTGCGACTGCTCACCGGGCTATCTGGCGAGGCGATCTGGCGCGGGGCATCTGGCGTCGGGCTATCTGGCGATCAGGATCGGCTTGGTTCCCTCAGGTGGTGGCGCGGGGTGGACGTCAAGGTCAAGCTGGGCGTCGACCGCCCGCTCATCGGGTAGCCGCGGGGTGCCTGCGATCGCACACTGCAGCCACAGCTTGGCCTGCACGACGGGGCGTCGCCATATCCGCTCCCGTTGCAGGGCACGCCGCATTTTGTCCGGCTGGCGGGTGTACCGCCATCGGGCCCAGGGTGCATGCGGACGCGACAGCCGGATCGCCCCGACGACCAGCAGCACGACGATGAACATGCCCAGCAGCCCGGTCCACACCTTGCCTTTGAGCAGCACCACCACCGCCAACGGCAACGTCAGCACCAATCCGCCAACCAGTGTGCTTTGCAGCACCACCCAATCGGTGCCATGCCGGATCGGCAGGAACAACATCAGCGGGTGCAGCCCGAGAATCAACAGTCCCGCTACAGCCACCGCCGCGAATACCGCATCCACCGAGCTGCGTCCGTCCTCCTCCCAGTACACGTCGGACAGGTGCAGAATCAGCGCATACTCGTCGAGCACCAGCGCTGCGCCGATCCCGAAAAGTATTGCGGCAATGGTGAATTGAGGTTCTTGCCCGTTGACCGACAAGGTCACCAACGTCAGTCCGGAGATCATTACCAGGACCACCCCGAATGCGACGTGGTGGATATGCACCGTCCCGATATGGATATTGCGGGGTTGCCACCACCTGGTCGGTCGGCCCCGGTCGGCGCGATGGCGAATTACGCGCACAAAAGTACGCGTGACAAAGAAAGTCAGGATGAAGGCGACCAAACAGCACAGCAACGGCAAGCGGCCGCGGTCAACGATGTCATGCTGCAGCCAACCAAGCACAACAAGAACGTACGCTTACCCGTCTGCGTAACCCGGGAGCCGCGCTGCGCGGCCTGGCACCTCGCGAGCACCGATTAGGCTGTCTGGCGACATGAGTAACTGGCAGGCGCCCGAGCTGGGCAGTCGACTCGGGCGGGTCTTGTTGTGGTGGTGCCTGCCCTGGCTATTGGCCGCCGCGGCGCTGGGCTGCCTGGCCTGGCAGTTGTTCGGACACACCCCGTACCGGATCGACATCGACGTCTATCAGATGGGCGCCCGAGCCTGGCTGGACGGGCGTCCGCTGTACGACGGCGTGTTGTTCCACACGCCCATCGTGGACCTGCCATTTACCTATCCCCCGCTGGCGGCAATCGTGTTCATCCCGTTCGCTTGGTTGCAGATGCCGGCGGCCAGCGTCGTCATCACACTGTTGACGCTGGCGCTGCTGATCGTGTCGACCGTGGTCGTGCTGACCCGCCTCGACGTGTGGAGCACCTCGAAGCTGCTGCCCGGCCCGGCCTGGTTGCGCCGGGTGTGGTTGGCGGTGGTCATCGTCGTTCCCGCGTCGATCTACCTGGAGCCGATCAACTCGAACTTCGCTTTCGGTCAGATCAACGCCGTGCTGATGACATTGGTGATCGTCGATTGTTTCCCGCGCCGCACAGCATGGCCACGCGGATTGCTGCTCGGCTTGGGGATAGCGCTGAAACTCACACCGGCGGTGTTTCTGCTGCACTTCCTGCTGCGTCGCGACAATCGGGCGGCTCTGACCGCGGTGGCGTCGTTCGCGCTCGCAACGCTGGTCGGTTTCGGGCTGGCCTGGCGCGATTCCTGGGAGTACTGGACCCACACCTTGCACCACACCGACCGGATCGGTGAGGCGGCCCTGAACACCGACCAAAACATTGCGGGTGCATTGGCGCGGCTGGCGCTCGGAGAACACGCAACCCGGCTGCTGTGGCTCATCGCGTCCCTGTTGGTATTGGCGGCAACCATATGGGCGATGCGACGGGTGCTGCGCGCCGACGAACCCACGCTGGCCGTGATCTGCGTTGCCCTGTTCGGGTTGGTGGTTTCGCCGGTTTCGTGGTCACACCACTGGGTGTGGATGCTGCCGGCGGTATTGGTGACGGGCGTACTGGCCTGGCGGCGCCGCAACGCCACGCTGGCGGTGGTCACCGCCGCCGGGGTGGCGTTGATGAGGTGGACGCCGATCGACCTGCTTCCCAAGCACCACGAGACGACCGCGGTGTGGTGGCGCCAACTCGCCGGGATGTCCTACGTATGGTGGGCGCTGGCGGTCATCGTCGTGGCCGGACTGACCGTTACCGTCCGGATGGCGCCGGAACGCTCGCCGGAGCCCGGCCTGACGCCGGTCCCGGCTGCCGGCTGACCCGCGGTTGCGATCACCGCAGCCGCGCTTGCGATCGCCACTAGCCGGCGGCTGTGTCGGGAATCCGCGCGGCGTCTTTAGAGCCGCCAGCGTTGCTGCCGTCTTTGACGCTGGCCGCGTAGATGTCGACATACTCCTGACCCGAGAGCCCCATCAGCTCGTACATCACTTCATCGATGACGGCTCGCTCGATGAAGTGGTTCCCAGCCAAACCCTCGAATCGCGAAAAGTCCATCGGCTTACCGAAACGCACGGTGACTCGGCCAAATCGCAGCCTCTTGGTGCCCGGTGGGTTGACGACGTTGGTGCCTATCATCGCGACCGGGATCACCGGAACCCCGGAGTGCAACGCCAGCCGCGCCAACCCGGTTTTGCCCTTATAGAGCCGACCGTCGGGCGAGCGGGTGCCTTCGGGGTACATGCCCAGCAGCTTGCCTTGGCGCAACAATCCCTCTGCGGTTTGCAACGCGGCGTTCGCGGCATCGGGGTTGTTGCGGTCGATGGGTACCTGGCCGGAGCCGCTGTAGAACCAGCGGTTGATCCAGCCCTTCAACCCGGTGCCGGTGAAGTATTCCGCCTTGGCCAAGAACCAAATCCGGCGGCGCACCACTAACGGAAGGTAGAAACTGTCGGCCACCGCGAGATGGTTACTGGCGAGAATGGCCGGCCCGGTTCTCGGAATGTTTTCCATGCCTTCGGTTTTCGGCCGACCGAGCAGAGTAAAGAGCCAGCCCATGAAGATGTACTTGAATAGGTAGTACCACATGGCTCCCTCTCGCCCGCCCGCACCGATTGGTGTCTGCGCCAACTGTACCCATCCGCGACGGCTGCGACCACCTGCGCGGGACCATGCTCAGTCCTGGCTCATTCCTGGAAGGTAACGGGGATGGGCTGGTAGCGCGCTTTCGGGGCGCCGTGGCCGTTGGCGGTCCCGGCGTCTGTCTCGCCGGGGATGCCGCCACCCGACGGATCATCATCCGGCGGCGGTTTCGCCGACCGGTCGATGTCGTCGACTATGGCGCGAATCACGTCGAGCAGGGCGACACTATGGTCCGCGATAACCGTCAACAACGGGTGCTGCTCGCCGCTTACCAACGCGGCCAGCGCGCACACCGGGCACCACACCTGCTGGCACTTACCCGTCCCCGGGCCGGCGCCCGATGCCATCGCGGCGGCGGCCCGCAACGCAGGGTCGACGCCATCCAGGATTGCCTGCGCAAGCCGTCGCAGCTCGGGACCAACATCGGTATGAGCCCTACTCACCTCGGCCATACCTCCGGATCCGGTCGAAATCGAACTGTCAGCTCACTGCCGCGCAGCTGCGCGTCCAGCACCGTACACCGCCGCAGTACCGAAGCCAACCGAACCCTGCGCCGCACCCCGCCGGCGCTGACGATCAAGTCGTCGTCGGACCGGCCCAGCGTCAGCGATCCAGGATCGAGCTGAGGCAACGCCAGCCTGAGTCGGTATATCGACTCCAGCCCGGACCCAGACTCCAGGTCAACGATCGGACGCAGCGGTCCCGGTGGCGCGGCCCCCCTGCGCCGCCGGGAACCTTCGAGCAGCCCGCTCAGCGCCTTTGGGCCAATCGGCTCACCGGACAAGTGTGGAATCAGCACCAGCGCCACGTCACCGATGGTGGCATCCAATTCTTCGAGGACGGCCCGTTGCTCGGAGATGCGTTCGGCATACCAATAGAACGCGGGATGATCGGGCAGACTGCGGTACTCGTAGGACTCGTCTCGGACGAGAACCTGGTTGACGAGCAGCTCTTCGACGCGCACACCCATCAACGCCAAGGAACCCAGCGTCCGGACGGCCTCGGCCGCGACCACCCGCTCAGGGGTCAGCACCAGGTGCGCACTGACCAGCGCACCGTCTGTCAACAACGCGCTGAGCTCCTCGACACTGGCGCTGATGCGCTCGAGCAATTCCACCACCGCGGCCGAGCGGCTGTCGTCGGCTGCGATGCTGAGCCTGCGATGCCGCGGCCAGGCCCGCTCCACGTACAACCCGAGCGTGGCGGGCAGCGTCAACATCCGCAGCGCATCCGCGGTTGAGGCGCAGTCTACGACGATACGATCCCAGCGTCCCGCGGCCGCGAGCTTGCCGACGGCGTGCAGACCGAGTACTTCCTGGATCCCGGGCAATGCCGAGAGTTCTTCGGGCGCAATGCTGCCCAACTCAGAGTCGGGAAATCGGCGGTCGAGAGCACCGACCACGTCATGCCAACGGTCCTCGAGCAGAGCCAAGGTATCCAGGGCCAACGCGTCTAGAAGGCCGGCGCCGGCCTTCGCGTCCCCGGTTTCGAGGTCGGTGAGGACACGAACCGGCTCGCCTCGACCGGTCGGGGGAACCGTAATGCCCAGCACGTCGCCCAGCGAGTGCGCCTGGTCGGTGGAAACCAGCAGCACGCGCTGGCCGGCGCTGGCGTCACAAACCGCGGTGGCGGACGCCAGGGTGGATTTTCCTACCCCACCCTTGCCAACAAAGAGACTGATCCGTGCCGGGGTGGGAGCCAAGGAGTCACTGGATTCACTCAGCCCTCGACTCGCTTCTTGAGATCCTTCAACGCGCCGTCGATCAACCTGCGTTCGGCCTTGCGTTTGAGCATTCCGAGAATCGGGACCGCAAGATCGACCGAGAGCTCGTAGGTCACATCAGTGCCAGAGCCCTTGGGCGCCAAGCGATATGAGCCTTCAAGCGCCTTTAGCAGTGAGCTGGATTCCAGAGTCCAGCTCAGCGACTGGCGGTCTGCCGGCCACTCGTAGGACATGATCAAGGTGTCTTTGAAGATGGCCGCGTCCATCAACATCCGCGCCCGTTTCGGGTATCCCTCGTCGTCAGCCTCGAGTACTTCGACTTCCTTGTACTCCGAGATCCATTCCGGGTAGGCCTCGATGTCGGCGATCGCCTTCATCACCTCGCCCGGATCCGCGTCGATGTAGATCGTCTGCGTCGTCTTCTCCGCCACCTGGCCACTTCCCTCCGGGAGAAACGGTAATCTTGTGCCAAACCTTGACCCGGTTAAACTACCGGAGAAACCCCCACGGGGCGTGACTCTTCCAGCTTGGTTTTCACCTCGAATGCCATATTCTTGCCCGCCACCCGGCGGCGGTGCGTCATTTTGGCCAGCTTCATCCGGGCCAGCTGCCAGGCCGCTACGCCGGTCGGTTCGGCGTGCAAGAAGTAGTGCAGCACCACCCCGTCCAGCAATGGTTCCAGCCAGACTTCCATCGTGCCGGTCAGGGCGCCGGTAACGGCCCATCTGATTCCCTTCTCAGCGCGATCCTCGGTGACCTGCAGTCGCAGATCCGGCCACCACCGACTCCAGTTCGACCGATCGGCGATGGCGGCTCCGACCCGGGCGCCATCGGCAGCTATGTACGTCTCGTCGGCGATCTGGATGCTATACATTGCCTCAGCTTCACATATGCGCCCAGCACGCCCGACCGGCCATCTCGATGCTGCACAAATGCCACTGATTAGGCTGGGCGACAGCAACCCGACCACCAAACCGTCATCCAAGGTCAAGCGAGGTTAAAAGAGTGCGTCAGTACAGTGTCCCCGCCCGCTTTGCCGTCGGCGAGCACGACCACGTCGCCGCCGTGGTGTACGAGCACGAACGCAACGATCCGGACTACGTGATCTACCAGCGCTTGGTCGACGGCGCATGGACCGATGTCACCTGCGCCCAAGCGGCCAACCAAATTCGTTCTGCCGCGTTGGGTTTGATCTCGCTTGGCGTGCAGGCCGGCGACCGGGTTTCCATCTTTTCAGCCACCTGCTACGAGTGGGCGATCCTCGACCTCGCGATCCTGTCGATAGGTGCTGTCACCGTACCGATCTATGAGACGTCGTCGGCCGAGCAGGTGCGCTGGGTGCTGCAGGACTCGGAGGCAGTGCTGGTGTTCGCGGAATCCGATGCGCACGCGTCGATAGTCACCGAGCTCACCGGTGAACTGCCCGCGTTGCGCCGGGTGCTGCACATCAGCGGTTCCGGGCCCAAGGCACTCGATCAGCTCGTCGAGGCCGGTGCGTCGGTCGATCCGGCTGAACTGACCGCCCGGCTCGAGGCGTTGCGTGCCGAGGACCCGGCGACGCTCATTTACACCTCTGGCACCACAGGACGACCCAAAGGCTGCCAGCTGACGCACTCCAACCTGCTGCACGAAATCCGGGGGACCCGGGAGTGCCTGCCGACGCTGCTGTGTCAGGGTCAGCGGCTGCTGGTTTTCTTGCCCCTGGCCCACGTGCTGGCCCGGGCACTCACGTTGTCCGCGTTCACCAGCAAAGTGGCCGTCGGGTTCACCAGCGACATCAAGAATCTGCTGCCATTGTTTGTGGTGTTTAAGCCGACGGTGGTGGTGTCGGTGCCGCGGGTGTTCGAAAAGGTATACAACACCGCCGAGCAGAACGCCGCCAACGACGGCAAGGGCGCCATTTTCAAGATCGCCGCACAGACCGCGGTCGACTGGAGCCAGGCGCAAGACGACGGCAATCCGGGATTGTTGTTGCGCGCAAAGCATGCGGTGTTCGACCGGCTGATCTACCAAAAGCTGCGTGCGGCGCTCGGCGGCAACTGCCACGCCGCCGTCTCGGGTGGAGCTCCGCTGGGCGCGCGGCTTGGCCACTTCTACCGCGGTGTCGGCGTGACCATCTACGAGGGCTACGGCCTAACCGAGACCAGCGCAGCGATCACGGTGAACCAGATTGGCGGCCTGAAGATCGGGACCGTTGGAAAGCTGTTGCCCGGCAACAGTTTGCGCATCGCCGACGATGGTGAACTGCTGGTGCGCGGCGGCGTGGTGTTCACCGGCTACTGGCGCAATGAGCAAGCGACCGCCGAGGCATTCACCGACGGCTGGTTCCGGACGGGCGATCTCGGTGCGGTCGATGAGGACGGCTTCTTGACCATCACTGGGCGTAAGAAGGAGCTCATTGTCACCGCGGGCGGTAAGAACGTCGCCCCCGCGGTGCTGGAGGATCAGCTGCGGGCGCACCCGCTCATCAGCCAGGCAATGGTGGTCGGGGACAACAAGCCGTTCATCGGTGCGCTCATCACCATTGACCCCGAGGCGTTCGACGGCTGGAAGCAGCGCAACGGCAAGACGACTAGCGCCTCGGTGAGCGAGCTGGCCACCGATCCCGACCTGGTCGCCGAGGTGGACGCCGCCGTCAAGCACGCCAACCTGCAGGTATCGCATGCTGAGTCGATCCGCAAGTTCCGCATTCTGCCCGTCGACTTCACCGAGAACACCGGCGAGCTGACCCCGACGATGAAGGTCAAGCGCAACGTGGTGGCCGAGAAGTTCGCCTCCGACATCGAGGCGATCTACAACAAGGACTAGCCCCGAGCAGACGCAGAATCGCCCTGGAACCCTCGGTCCAGGGCGATTCTGCGTCTGCTCGCCACACTTAGCCGCGCGACGCAAACGCCCCAATCCGTGCGGATATTGTTTGTGGTGTTTAGCTTAGCTAGCTGCTGCATGACATCGTCGAGCGTGACCAACTGCCATTGGTGTGCTGCTTAGCCCTCATACTGAGGTTCTTCGTGACAAGTAGTTTCGTACGTCTCATCCGCCGAGGCGCACGACGGCCGGCGGTGTGGTGGCAGCCCGGAATGTCCAAATCAGGTCCAGGCACATCCACCACGTCGCCTTCGGGGTGGTCCCGGTGATGATCTGGGCTGAGCTCGAAGACTTCCGCGCTCTGGTGAGCCAGGCCCAGGCGACGTGGTCGCGGTAGCGGTGCCCGACGAGCTGGGCTGATGTACGGGCGTTGTGCAATGTGCATCGTATTCGCGCCAGATACAGTGAATTTGCCCTTGAACTGTCGTGATGCAGTTTGGTGCAGTTCATCATGGACCGTATTTCAGGGTGCCCGGGGCATCGTAGAGGTCTGCGCATTACCGACGATTGGGTCTGTCACGTCTCAGCGGAGGCATGAGATGTCGTATGTGGTCGCGTCACTGGGAACAACGGGCGCGGCGACGCCGCAGGTCCCGCGCGGTCGGCCCTGGCAACGAAACCTGACGGCGGTGGGCTTGCTCGCCCACCAACGGCTACGGCAGTACGGCGCTGTGTCAGGTTGTCTAGCTGCGCAAACGCCCAATCCAGGGGGAATGACAGCAGGCCGGCCACGGAAACATCGCACCGCGTCAAGCGAGGTCTAAACATGAGTGAGTTCAGGGTCCCCGCTCCGTTCGCTGTCGACGAGTACGACAGCATCATCGCCGCGATCTTCGAGCACGAGCGCGATGATCCCAACTACGTGATCTATCGACGCCAGATCGACGGCGTCTGGATGGATGTCACGTGTGCCGCCGTGGCCGGCCAGATCCGCTCGGCAGCACTGGGCTTGATCGCGTTGGGAGTGCAGGCTGGGGATCGAGTGGTCCTCTTCTCGGCCACCCGCTACGAGTGGCCGATCCTCGATTACGCAATTCTGTCTGTCGGCGCGGTCACCGTACCGATCTACGAGACGTCGTCGGCGGAGCAGGTGCGCTGGGTGCTGCAGGACTCGGAGGCGGTGGTGGCGTTCGCGGAATCCGATGCGCACGCGGCGATGGTCAACGAGCTCGCCGGCGACCTGCCGGCCCTGCGCCATGTGCTGCAGATCACCGGCTCCGATACCGAGGCACTCGACCGGCTTGCAAAGGCGGGCGCGGTGATAGACCCGGCCGAGCTGACCGCTCGGGTCGAGGCGCTACGCAGCTCGGACGCCGCGACGCTGATCTACACCTCGGGCACCACCGGGCGACCGAAGGGTTGCCAGCTGAGCCATTCCAACCTGGTCTACCAAACTCGGGGCGCCAAGGCTTACCACCCGACGCTGCTGCGCACGGGTGAGAAGCTGCTGATTTTCTTGCCACTGGCCCACGTGTTTGCCCGGGCGATTAGCATGGCCGCCTTCCAAAACAAAGTCACTGTGGGATTCACCAGCGACATCAAGAATCTGCTCGCGCTGTTGGCGGTGTTCAAGCCGACGTCGGTGGTGTCGGTGCCGCGGGTGTTCGAAAAGGTATACAACACCGCCGAGCAGAACGCCGCCAACGACGGCAAGGGCGCCATTTTCAAGATCGCCGCACAGACCGCGGTCGACTGGAGCCAGGCGCAAGACGACGGCAATCCGGGATTGTTGTTGCGCGCAAAGCATGCGGTGTTCGACCGGTTGGTCTACCGCAAGCTGCGCGGGGCGCTGGGCGGCGAGTGCCGCGCAGCTGTCTCGGCCGGGGCGCCGCTGGGTAAGCGGCTCGGTCACTTCTACCGTGGCGCCGGACTGACGGTCTACGAGGGCTACGGCCTGACCGAGACCAGTGGCGGCATCGCCATCAGCCCGTTCGCCGATGTGAAGATCGGTACCGTCGGAAGGCTGTTGCCCGGCAACAGTTTGCGCATCGCCGACGATGGTGAACTGCTGGTGCGCGGCGGCGTGGTGTTCACCGGCTACTGGCGCAATGAGCAAGCGACCGCCGAGGCATTCACCGACGGCTGGTTCCGGACGGGCGATCTCGGTGCGGTCGATGAGGACGGCTTCTTGACCATCACTGGGCGTAAGAAGGAGCTCATTGTCACCGCGGGCGGTAAGAACGTCGCCCCCGCGGTGCTGGAGGATCAGCTGCGGGCGCACCCGCTCATCAGCCAGGCAATGGTGGTCGGGGACAACAAGCCGTTCATCGGTGCGCTCATCACCATTGACCCCGAGGCGTTCGACGGCTGGAAGCAGCGCAACAGCAAGACGACTAGCGCCTCGGTGAGCGAGCTGGCCACCGATCCCGACCTGGTCGCCGAGGTGGACGCCGCCGTCAAGCACGCCAACCTGCAGGTATCGCATGCTGAGTCGATCCGCAAGTTCCGCATTCTGCCCGTCGACTTCACCGAGAACACCGGCGAGCTGACCCCGACGATGAAGGTCAAGCGCAACGTGGTGGCCGAGAAGTTCGCCTCCGACATCGAGGCGATCTACAACAAGGACTAGCCCCGAGCAGACGCAGAATCGCCCTGGAACCCTCGGTCCAGGGCGATTCTGCGTCTGCTCGCCACACTTAGCCGCGCAGCAGGTCCGCCAGCCGAGCGGCTAGCTTGTCCCAGCGCCACTGGGCCGTCACCCATTCCCGCCCGGCGGCCCCCATCGCGGCGGCCCGGTCCCGATCGTTGAGCAACTCGCTGACCGCGTCGGCGACCTTGTCCACCGAGTTACCGTCGATGACTAGCCCAGTCCTGTTGTGCTGCACCGTTTCTGGGGCTCCACCGGATTGGCCGGCGATCACCGGTACGCCGGTGGCCGAGGCCTCGAGAAACACGATGCCCAAGCCCTCGACGTCCATTCCGGCACCCCGAGTGCGGCATGGCATCGCAAACACGTCGGCCAGCGCATGGTGAGCGGGTAGCTCATCGCCCCGCACGCCGCCGGTGAACGTCACATGATCGGCCACCTCGCAGTCTTGTGACAGCTTGCGCAGCGTCTCCAGGTACGGACCACCCCCGACGATCACCAGCGCGGCCCCATCGACGCGCTGCCGGATCAAGGGCAGCGCCTTGATCAGCATGTCCTGGCCTTTGCGGGGCACCAGTCGCGACACGCACACCACCGTGGGTCGTTCGCCCAGCCGGTAGCGCTCCCTCAGCTCGGCGCGGGCGGCCGGATCGGGACGGAACCGGTCGCTGTCGACCCCGGGAGGCAGGTATTCCAGCGTCGCCGCGGGACCGAAGGCAGCCGCGAACCGGGACCGCGTATAGCGGCTGACGAAGGTCACTGTGTCGGTGCCGTCGCCGATGCGGCGCAGCACCGATCTTGCAACGGGAAGCATCGACCAGCCCACTTCGTGGCCGTGTGTGCTGGCCAGTACCCGGCTCGCTCCAGCCTGCCGGGCGCGTGGCGCAAGCAGAGCCAGCGGTGCGGCCGCGCCGAACCAGACGGTGTCAATGTCGTGCTCGGTGATCAGGCCACGCATCCGGGTGTCGACTGTGGGTACGGGCAGCATCAGCGTGCTGGGATGTCGCACCACCTGGTAGCCCGCCTTGTCCGCTGCGGCGTCAAAAGCCTCGGCGCCCTTCCACTTTGGCGCATACACCGTCACGGCATGCGATCCGGCTTCGGAACCGGATTGGACTAGGCGAGCGACGAACTCCCCCAGGTAGGACTGGATACCACCACGCCGGGGTGGAAAATCGTTCGTTACCAGCAGGACCCGGCTCACTGCGACAGGCTAGCCGGTCTCCCTCCCGCGAGCAGACGCAAAATCGCCCAGAACCGCGGCGTGTCGGGTGATTTTGCGTCTGCTCGCGGGAGATGTCCTCAGCTCGCGGGAGATGTCCTATCCGGTCAGCCAATGGTTCCAGCGCACCAGCAGGCCAGCCGCATCTGTGCCGAGCACATCGCGGAGGGCGGTCGCGAGCTCGGAGTGTCCGACACCGCATGCGGAGAGATAGAAGGCGCGCAATGTCGCCGTGCCGTAGCTATCCGCGACGAAGCGGGCAAACCACCACGCTCGGTCATATGCCTGCGAGCGCTGCGGCCCGGGTGTGTTTAGGTCGGTGTCCGACGGCAGCGATGGCGCCGCTTCGGCGGGCGGTGCGGTGTTCGGGCGGGCTACGAAATCGGCTACCCCCTCGGTCACCCATTGAGGTGCGTCAAGGGCGCTGTCGGCTCGTGCCGCATAGTGAAAAAGCTCGTGCGCCAACACTATTCGCAGGGCGTCATCACTCATGTTGTCCGCGCCCGGCGCGAACACGATCCGTTGGCCGACCGAGACCCGTCGGGCAGGATCGACGCTGTCGGCGACGGCAACCGCCGCGATGTCGGCCCATTGCGATGCCGGGCCTCCGCCAACGGCGACAAGAAACTGTTCACGCGATCCCGCGGCCACCACCGAGATCTCGTGTGGCCAGTCGGCTCCCCAGAAGGCCACTACCTTGTCAATCGCGGCACCGATGTTCGCAGCGACGCGAGACAGTAGCCGCTCGGCGCCCGAACCGCCGACGCTAACTAACCGGACGGCGCGATCGCCGACGACCAGCGTCTGCGTAGTGTCTATAGGTCGAGTGGGCACCGGTTGTCCGGGTACCACCACCGCCGCAGTCAGCTCAGCTACAAATACGCACGTCAGCAGTGCCCGAGCCCAGCGGCGTCGCCGGCCGAGCCGGTGGAGCCGCCCAGCGGGGCTATCAGTAGCGGCGAGCGTCGTAGATCGGGCCGGACGAGTCCATCGGCACCACTCGCACCGGCTGGCCGTAGGTAGAGGAATGGACCATGAGGCCGTCGCCAATGTAGATGCCGGCGTGCGACGCGTCGGAATAGAAGGTCAGCACATCGCCCGGCTGCAGGTCCGATAGCGCCACCGGTTGACCACCGTGGGCCAGCGCCTGGCTGGAGTGTGGCAGCGCGATGCCGGCCTGCTGAAACGCCCACATCACCAATCCGGAGCAGTCGAACCCGCCCGGTGCGGCGCCGCCCCACGCGTAGGGCGAACCGACTTGCGTCAACGCAGCCTGCACGACGACCGCACGGTCGCCGCCACCACCTGGTGGCACGAACGGGAATCCGGGCACCATTCCGCTGGGCGGCGGGGCCTCGCCGGGCACCGCGGCCGCTGCCGATACGCCGGGCGCCAACGCCTCGGGAGCCGGCCCGGGAGCACCCGGAAGACCCGCCGGGACCTGACCCGGATCGGCGAGCGCGTCGCGCTGTCCAGGGGTCAACGCTTGGTATTGCGACTTCACGACAGCGATCTGTACCTGCAGCTGACTTTGCTTGTGCTGCAGACTCGCCCGAACCGCGGCGGCTTGTTCGGCCGCGGACTTGGCATCGGCCGCCGACTTGGCAGACGCTTGCTCAGCCTTGGCGGCCTGCTCTCCAGCAGCCCGGAAACTTGCCATCTGCGAAGACATTTGATGCGCCATTACCCGCTGCACCGTGAGTCCGTCGATCAGCAGCTGCGGCGACTCCGCCGTCAGGATGGCGTCCATGCCGTCGGTGCGGCCACCCATGTATGTGGCGGCAGCGATCTTGTTAACCGCGGTCTGGAATGTGGCCAAACGTGCTTTGGCGGCATCGGCTGCGGCCTGATCATCCGCATGCTTTTTTTCCGCAGCCTGCTGGGCAGCCAGCTTGGCGTTCAGGTCGAGCTGTGCGCTGTGCATCGCCTCGGTGGTCTGTTCGGCCTGCCGGGACAGCTCGTTGAGTTTGGCTAGCGCGTCGTCGGCAGGATCGGCCGTCGCATTAAAGGCATTCACGACTAGGACGCCGGACAACACGGTGAAGCTCGCTAATGAACCGATGGCCGATCGCTTGATGACGCGCACGATCGAACGCCTACAGTCGAGCTTCAAAATTTGCTTCCTTAAACGGCCATCGACGCGTTGACGTCGAGCTGGTTTAGGTCTCAAACAGGTTACGAAACGATATCAGCGTTTGTCCAAAGGGGCAGATTAAGAAAATAGACAGATTTCTATCGTTTTCTTGTGGACAACCGTGCTTCTGCTATGGCAATTCCGACGCATGATCACGCAGAGACCTTACGCGACACCAGATCCGTGATTGCGGCGGACCGGCACCAGCCGCAACCTTGGGGCCAATCCCACATCGGCGAGCACCTCCAGCGCCGCGCGTTCGTCATGCGATAACGATTCCGGAACCCCCAGCAGCACGCTCACCACACAATCGCGACAAGCGGGCCCACGCACCGCGCAATCGTCACAGTCGATGATCACGGGCGCGCCTGCCCCCGGCGCTGCGTTGCTCTCCGGTCCGCTTCCTAGTGTCATCTGTGTGAGTCCCTCTCGTTCGTAGTCGGTCGGCTGGGCCGAACGCTAGCGACGGGCACCGACATCTATCCGTGGTCGGAAGTCGGGGCGGCGTGGGAACCGACGGGTGTCGGTGCGCACGCTTAACGTCGCCGCCATGGGTGTGACCGGTGGGACTCAGCTGAGTTTGCCCGGGCTCAACCCAGACGAAGATGTCTCGTTACGCGAGACGACCTTTGTCGTGGTCGACTTGGAGACCACCGGCGGACGCACGATGGGCACCGCGGGAGCGCCCCCAGACGCCATTACCGAGATCGGTGCCGTCAAGGTCCGCGGCGGCGCCGTCCTCGGCGAATTCGCCACCCTGGTAGACCCACAGCGCAGCATCCCGCCCCAAATCGTGCAGTTGACCGGCATCACCACCGCGATGGTGTGTGACGCCCCCGCCATCGACGCCATCCTGCCAATGTTTCTCGAATTCGCCGGTGGCGCAGTGCTGGTAGCCCACAACGCCGGGTTTGACATCGGATTCCTGCGCGCCGCCGCGCAGCGGTGCGACATCGCCTGGCCGCGACCGCGGGTACTGTGCACGGTCCGACTGGCGCGGCGAGTGCTCAGCCGAGAGGAGGCCCCCAGCGTGCGACTGGCCGCCTTGGCGCAGCTGTTCGCCATCGCTAACCAGCCCACGCACCGCGCCCTCGACGATGCGCGTGCCACCGTCGACGTGTTGCACGCGCTCATCGAGCGGGTAGGCAACCAGGGCGTCCACACCTATGCCGACCTACGCTCGTATCTGCCTGACGTGACCCCGGCTCAGCGTCGCAAGCGGGTCCTCGCCGACGGCCTGCCACACCGGCCGGGGGTCTACGTGTTCCGCGGACCGTCGGGCGAGGTGCTCTACGTGGGCACCGCGGTTGACCTGCGACGACGCGTCAGCCAGTACTTCAACGGCACCGATCCGCGCAGCCGGATGAAGGAGATGGTCACGTTGGCTAGCGCGATCGACCATGTCGAGTGCGCGCATTCGCTGGAGGCCGGTGTCCGTGAATTGCGGATGCTGGCTGCGCATGCCCCGCCGTATAACCGCCGGTCGCGCTTCCCACACCGGTGGTGGTGGGTGGTGCTCACCGATGAAGCGTTCCCGCGCCTGGCGGTGGTCCGTTCTCCGCGGCACGACAGCGTGGTCGGCCCATTTCGGTCCCGCACCGACGCCGCCGACACGGCAGCCCTGCTGGCTCGATTCACCGGGGTCCGAACCTGCACCAAACGCCTGGCGCGATCAGCCTTGCACGGTCCGTCCTGCCCAGAGCTCGAAGTGTCGCCCTGCCCGGCCAACCGCGACGTCACCGCTGCGCAGTACACCGCGGCGACGCAGCGCGCAGCGGCCCTGATCGACGGACGCGACAACAGCCCGCTGGCCGCGGCCGTCCAGCAGGTCGCCGCGCTCGCCGAACGCCGTCACTATGAAAGCGCCGCGCGACTGCGTGATCGCCTCGCCACCGCCATCGAAGCGCTGTGGCGTGGCCAGCGACTGCGCGCGCTGGCCAGCGTGGGCGAGCTGATCGCCGCCAAGCCGGACGGCCCCAAGGGCGGCTGGCAACTCGCCGTGATCCGCCATGGTCAACTCGCCGCGGCCGGTTGCGCCCGACGCGGAGTGCCGCCGATGCCGGTGGTCGACGCCGTTGCGGCTGGCGCCCAAACGATCCTGGCGGCGCCGGCCCCGCTCGGCGGGGCACTGGTCGAAGAGACCGCGGTCATCACGCGCTGGCTGACGGCGCCGGGGGTGCGCATCGTTCGGGTTTCTGAGGGTGGGTGGGTGTCACCGCTGGGGTCAGCGGGGCCATGGGCGGCGTGGGCGGCGTTAGCGCGTTCGGCGCGACTGGCCGGTGAGCAAGCGGAGTTAGACCTGCTGGCTGAACCGCACCCATCGCGCGAGCAGCTGTTCGGCCGCACCGCTGTCGATCGCGGCGCTGGCCCGCCGCAACCCGTCTTCCCACGCCGGCAGCCATTCGGCGCGGCTGGATAACCCGGCGTGCGCGACGATCGCTCCCGCGGCATTGAGCACCACGGCATCTCGAACCGGTCCCGTCACGCCGCCCAGCACCGCGCGCGCTTGGGCCGCGTTGGCCTGCGCGTCGCCTCCGCGCAGGTCGTCAAGGTCGGCGCGGGCAAACCCGAATCCGGCGGGGTCAAAGGTCAGCTTGTCCACGGTCCCGGCTTGCACTCGCCAGATGGTGCTCGTGGTGGTGGTGGTCAACTCGTCGAGCCCGTCGTCACCGTGTACGACCAGCACGCTGGACCGGCGTGCAGCGAACACCCCGGCCATCACCTCGGCGAGGTCGGCAAAAGCGCAGCCGATCAATCCCGCCCGGGGCTGAGCCGGATTGGTAAGCGGCCCAAGGAGATTGAACACCGTAGGCACCCCAATCTCACGGCGCACCACGGACGCGTGCCGGTAGGACGGATGAAACTGCGGCGCGAAGCAGAACCCGATTCCTACCTCTGCGAGGCTGCGCGCAACCTGGTCGGGGCCCAGGTCGATGCGCACTCCGAGCGCCTCGAGCGTGTCTGCGCCACCGGACAACGAAGACGCCGCTCGGTTGCCGTGTTTGACCACCGGAACACCCGCGGACGCCACCACGATCGCCGCCATGGTGGACAGGTTGACCGTGTTGAACCCGTCGCCGCCGGTGCCGACGATGTCGACGGTGTCCCCGATATCCCTAAGGATCGCGTCGATAGGCATCGAGCGGGCGTGACTGAGCATGACGCCGGCTAGTTCGCCGACTTCGTCTGCGGTGGGAACCTTCATCTTCAGAGCCACGGCAAAGGCGGCGATCTGGGCCGGTCGCGCGCTGCCGGTCATGATTTGGTCCATCGCCCAGGCGGCCTGGCCGCGCGCCAAATCCTGCCCGTCCGTCAATCGACCAAGCACCTGCGGCCAGGACGGCGCCGACGCGGCTGCGGGACGGGGAGACCCCCCAGGAGCGGAAGTCTCAGATGACGGAGCCACGCGCCGATGGTCCCACGACAGGACCCGCGGGAACGAATTTCTGACCCGGGTAGAGTTCAACAACTACAAAGCGTCATACTTGCGGATGTGACGAGTGCTGTAGGGACCTCTGGTACTGCCATCACGGCGCGCGTGCATTCGCTGAATCGGCCCAACATGGTCAGTGTTGGCACCATAGTGTGGCTATCCAGCGAGCTGATGTTCTTTGCTGGGTTGTTCGCGTTCTACTTCACAGCGCGAGCGCAGGCCGGCGGGAACTGGCCGCCGCCTCCGACGGAGCTGAATCTGTATCAGGCCGTGCCGGTGACGCTGGTCTTGATCGCCTCGTCGTTCACCTGCCAGATGGGCGTGTTCGCGGCCGAACGCGGCGATGTCTTCGGGCTACGGCGCTGGTATGTGATCACGTTCCTGATGGGCCTGTTCTTCATCCTCGGCCAGGGCTACGAGTACATCAACCTGACCACTCACGGCACCACGATCCCCGGCAGCGCATACGGCAGCGTGTTCTATCTCGCCACCGGCTTCCACGGGTTACACGTCACCGGCGGTCTGATCGCCTTCATTTTCCTGCTGCTCCGCACCACGATGAGCAAATTCACCCCGGCACAGGCCACCGCCAGCATCGTCGTCTCCTACTACTGGCATTTCGTCGACATCGTGTGGATCGCACTGTTCACCGTGATCTATTTCATCCGATGAAAGCCAGCGGCGCCCGAACAAACCCGAACAGGACCCAAACAGGAATTGACAGGAGTGCTCAGTTGAAACTGAGGTTCACCCGATCCGGTGGGAGTGACCGCAATTCTCGGGTTCGACGGCGCCTACGCCGTCGGTTGTCGGGCGGGCTGCTGCTGCTGATCGCGCTAACCATTGCCGGCGGGCTGGCGGCCGTGCTGACCCCCACCCCGCAGGTGGCCGTCGCCGACGAGTCTTCCTCAGCGCTGCTGCGCACCGGCAAACAACTCTTCGACACCTCATGCGTGTCCTGCCACGGGGCAAATCTGCAGGGCGTGCCCGATCACGGGCCAAGCCTGATCGGTGTCGGCGAGGCCGCCGTCTACTTCCAGGTGTCGACCGGCCGGATGCCGGCCATGCGCGGTGAGGCTCAGGCGGCGCGCAAGGACCCGATCTTCGACGAGGCACAGACCGACGCCATCGGCGCCTACGTGCAAGCCAACGGTGGAGGCCCCACGGTGGTGCGCAACCCCGACGGCAGCATTGCGATGCAATCGCTGCGCGGCAACGACCTCGGTCGCGGTGGCGATCTATTCCGCCTCAACTGTGCCTCGTGCCACAACTTCACCGGCAAGGGCGGAGCGTTGTCCTCTGGAAAGTTCGCCCCCGACCTGGGCCCGGCCAATGAGCAGCAAATCCTCACCGCGATGCTGACCGGCCCGCAGAACATGCCGAAGTTTTCCGACCGCCAACTCTCCTTTGAATCGAAGAAAGACATCATCGCCTACGTGCGGACCGTCGCCGAGGAACGCTCGCCGGGTGGCTATGGCCTCGGGGGATTCGGGCCGGCACCCGAAGGCATGGCGATGTGGATCATCGGGATGGTCGCGGCCATTGGGCTAGCACTGTGGATTGGGGCTCGCTCATGAGCCGCGCCGGCGACGATATGGCGCGCAGCGACAAAATCGGCGAAGGGGAGCGGCGCGTAGTGAGCGAAGTCGACCGCATCGAAGGCACCGACAAAGGCGCGGCCCGTGAGCCCGACGAGGCGGCGCTTGCCGCGATGTCGCAACAGGAACTGCTTGATCTGGGCGGAAAACTGGACGGTGTCCAGATTGCCTATAAGGAAACTCGCTGGCCGGTCGAGGGCACTAAGGCCGAGAAGCGCGCCGAGCGCGGGGTGGCCATGTGGCTTTTGCTCGGCGGTGGATTCGGGCTCGCGCTGCTGCTGGTTTTCCTGTTCTGGCCATGGGAGTACAAGCCCAGCGGCGACGCGGGCAGCTTCCTGTATTCCCTCGCCACCCCGATGTACGGCCTGACCTTCGGGCTGTCCATTCTGTCGATCGCCATCGGCGCGGTGCTGTTCCAGAAACGGTTTATCCCCGAAGAGATCACGATCCAGGACCGACACGACGGCGCTTCTCGCGAGATCGACCGCAAGACCGTGGTGGCCAACCTGACCGACGCGCTCGAGGGCTCGACGATCCGACGCCGCAAGCTGGTCGGGCTGTCTCTGGGCATGGGTCTGGGAGCGTTCGGCCTCGGCACTTTGGTGGCATTTGCTGGCGGCATGATCAAGAACCCGTGGAAGCCGGTCGTCCAGACCGCCGAGGGCAAGAAGGCTGTGCTGTGGACGTCGGGGTGGACCCCACGCTACAAGGGCGAGACCATCTATTTGGCGCGGGCCACCGGCGCGCACGGCGGACCACCTTTCATCAAGATGCGCCCCGAGGATGTCGACGCTGGCGGGATGGAGACGGTCTTCCCCTGGCGGGAGTCCGACGGCGACGGCACCACGGTGGAATCACATGAAAAGCTCACCGCGATCTCGTTGGGCATCCGCAATCCGGTGATGCTTATCCGTATCAAGCCCACCGACATCGGCCGGGTGGTCAAACGCCAGGGCCAGGAGAGCTTCAACTATGGCGAGTTCTTCGCCTTCACCAAGGTCTGCTCGCATTTGGGTTGCCCCTCATCGCTGTACGAGCAGCAGTCTTACCGGATCCTGTGCCCTTGTCACCAGTCGCAGTTCGACGCGTTGCACTTCGCCAAACCGATATTTGGCCCGGCGGCCCGCGCGTTGGCGCAGCTGCCTATCACGATCGACGCAAACGGGTATTTCGTCGCCAACGGTGACTTCATCGAGCCCGTCGGACCAGCATTTTGGGAGCGCACAACAACATGAGTCCAAAATTCAGTCCTCCAAAAATCGGTGACGTCCTGGCTCGCCAAGGCGAGGACATCGATACGCGGTATCACCCGTCGGCAGCGTTACGCCGCCAGCTCAACAAGGTCTTCCCGACACACTGGTCGTTCCTGCTCGGCGAGATCGCGCTGTACAGCTTCATCGTGCTGCTGATCACCGGCGTGTACTTGACGCTGTTCTTTGATCCCTCGATGGTTGACGTCACGTACAACGGCGTCTACCAACCGCTGCGCGGCGTCGAGATGTCGCGCGCCTACCAGTCGGCGCTGGAGATCTCCTTCGAAGTCCGAGGTGGCCTGTTCGTCCGCCAGATCCATCACTGGGCCGCCTTGATGTTCTCCGCGGCGATCATGGTGCACCTGGCGCGCATCTTCTTCACTGGAGCATTCCGGCGGCCCCGTGAGGCCAACTGGATCATCGGTTCGCTGCTGCTGATCCTGTCCATGTTCGAGGGCTACTTCGGCTACTCGCTACCCGACGACTTGCTGTCCGGCATCGGTCTGCGGGCCGCGCTGTCGTCAATCACGTTGGGCATGCCAGTTATTGGGACCTGGCTGCATTGGTTGCTGTTCGGTGGCGACTTCCCCGGCACCATCCTGATTCCCCGGCTATACGCACTTCACATCCTGCTGCTGCCGGGGATCATCCTGGCGCTGATCGGGCTGCATCTGGCGTTGGTGTGGTTCCAGAAGCACACCCAGTTCCCCGGCCCGGGACGCACCGAACACAACGTGATTGGTGTGCGGGTGATGCCGGTCTTCGCGTTCAAGTCCGGCGCGTTTTTCGCGGCCATCGTCGGCGTGCTGGGTCTGATGGGCGGCCTGTTGCAGATCAATCCCATCTGGAACCTGGGTCCCTACAAGCCATCTCAGGTGTCGGCGGGTTCGCAGCCCGACTTCTACATGATGTGGACGGAGGGCCTCGCTCGTATCTGGCCGCCGTGGGAGTTCTACTTCTGGCATCACACCATTCCCGCCCCGGTGTGGGTCGCCCTGATCATGGGCCTGGTTTTCACCCTGCTGATCATCTACCCCTTCCTGGAGAAGCGGTTCACCGGCGACTACGCGCACCACAACCTGCTGCAGCGGCCACGTGACGTTCCGGTGCGCACCGCGGTCGGCGCCATGGCGATCAGCTTCTACATGGTGCTGACCCTCGCGGCGATGAACGACATCATCGCGTTGAAGTTCCACATCTCGCTGAACGCGACGACGTGGATCGGGCGTATCGGCATGGTGGTACTTCCGCCGTTCGTCTACTTCATCACCTATCGGTGGTGCATCGGGCTGCAGCGCAGTGACCGTTCGGTGCTCGAGCATGGCGTCGAGACCGGCATCATCAAGCGGTTGCCGCACGGCGCGTACATCGAGCTGCACCAGCCGCTCGGACCGGTTGACGATCATGGGCACCCGATACCGCTGGAGTACCAAGGTGCACCATTGCCCAAGCGGATGAACAAGTTGGGCTCGGCGGGATCGCCGGGTAGGGGCAGCTTCCTATTCGCCGATCCGGCATCGGAGGATGCGGCGCTGCGCGAGGCGGGGCATGCCGCGGAACAACGTGCCCTGACCGCACTGCGTGAACATCAGGAAAGCATCGTCGAGTCAAACGGCGAACACGGCTAGCACCGCTCGCCCGCTGAGGTGAGCTGACGGAGCTGACGGAGCTGACGGAGCTGACGGAGCTGACGGCGGGAGCATCGCCCTGCACCGAAATCCCGCTCTGGGCTCACCGTGGAAGCCCCAAATTGCACACTCGAGGGCAACGGGCTCATTGCCGAGCCACGACACGGCGCAGTTGCCGTACGTGTACCCACTCAATCGCCGGCATCCCCGCGGTGACAACGCCGGCCAACCCGTAGCAGATCCACGACGGACCGTCATGACCGACGGCCATCAGGTAGGTCGCCGCCGCGGCTGCGGTCAGTGCAACGCCGATGGTGCCCGTCAGCGCGACCGTCCCACGCAACCAGACCCGATCCACGGCCGTCCCGGACCACTCGCCAGCGGTCCCGGCCGCTTTGACCGCCCCCGCGCGAGCCGGCTCCGCCACCGTGCGCGCTCCGGCGCGGCCCGGCCTCACGGGTTGCCGTCCCGCCCCACTCCCCTGCAGCGCTCTCGAACGAACGACCGGCTCGTCCTGGACCGTGCGGCGAGCCCGCAGCAACACCGGGATTGCTCCCGCAATGATCAGCGCGGAGACGATGATGACGGCGTACAACACCCATGTGGTGTGCGGCGCCATCTTGTGGAAGCCCCGGCCCAGATCCGCCAGTGCGACGGCGGCGGCAACGCTGACCCCTATGAGCACCAGCCAGATAGCGGCGCAGGCCCCAACCAGAATGCGGTCGACAACGTCTGGCGACACGACCGGATCAGGCCCCCGCCGGTATGCGGAATACCTACCGACCATCAGCAGCTCGTCTGCGGTGCGTCGTTGGTGTTCGATGACAACACCGTTCCGTCACTTGTCGTAATGGAGCAGTTGAGTCTGCTCACCCGGAAGAGGCTTGACGCCTCGACCGAGCCCACGTCGGAATTCGAGATCGGTGTGACGGTCATCGACCAGGGGATGTACACGTTGTGCTGGGTTCGTCGCCGACCGGAGGCGTCGACATAGGTGATCGAGATGATGTCGCCGGGCGCCTTGGTACCGGTCACCGAATAAGTGACCTGTCGCGGACCCGCCGGCGTCGTGGTCGTGATGGGTGGCGGCGCCGCGGCTGCGCTCGTCGTCGCCGGCGGCGGTGTGGTGGTGGTCGCGGCGGGCGGTGGCGTGGACGGGGGCGGTGGCGGTGGCGGAGGCGTTACGGTCACGGTCTGCGTCTCCGTCGCGGTCGGAATCTCGGTGGTGGGTGGGGGTGGTGGGGGTGGCGAAGATGGCGGGGGCGGCGGCTTGGTGGTGGTGATTTCGTCCTGCAGCGGCGGCACGGACGTGGTGGTGCCGGGTGTCGCGAGCTTGTTGGAGCCAGTGTGCGTGACGAGCAGCGACACCGATACCACGAGCGATATGGCGGCCAGGATGGCCGCGACGCCCACCACCCAGGGCCAACGCGGGGCCGCGCTCTCGGCATCCTCGTCGGAGTCGTCATAGCTGTCGTAGTCGTAGAGGCTCAGATCGACGGGCACATACCGGGCGCTGACAAATTGCTCGGACTCCGGCGCCGAATACGCACGCGAATACGCATCGGTCTCCCCGGTTTGGTCTCGGAGCTCTACTTCGCCGCTCTCGCCGACGGAGCCCAGCTCGGCGGCGGTGTCACTGCTGGGTTCGAGCTCGGCGCTGGGCTCATCACCGGAGACGGGACCGTCAGGTTCCCGCCCGGGGGGATTCGGCCCGCTCATGTTCGCCTACCCTGTCCAACTCCCTCATCAGCGCTGCACCTATGGACGCGCGCCGGACAAATTCTCGTGTGCCTCGCAAACCCTACCCAATCGGGCCGGCCAGAGGCGTCTTGGCAAACTGGCCACTGATCAACTGATGCCCTGATTGTGACCTTCCCGGATCCGATCAGTGTTTCTCGGGGCCAACGTAGTACTCGAAGACCAGTCCGGCCGCCGAGGCAAGGATGAACGTCACGCCCGCAACGATCAACCACGGCAGCCACAACGCGATTCCGACTGCCGCGACCGAACCCGAGAGCGCGACCATGATCGGCCACCAGCTGTGCGGGCTAAAGAATCCCAACTCCCCTGCGCCGTCACTGATCTCGGCGCCTTCGTAGTCCTCGGGCCGGGTATCGAGACGGCGCGCCACAAACCGGAAGAAGGTGGCGACGATCAAGGCCAAGCCGCCCGTGAGCGCAAGCGCGGTAGTGCCGGCCCACTCGACGCCACCGGTGGCGAACAGCGATGTCAGCACACCGTATAGCACCGTCGTCAAGACGAAGAATGCGGCGACGAACTCAAACAGCCTGGCTTCGATATGCATTGAGTGTCCTAACCTACTGGCTGGGGGGCCAATTCACCGCGGCGGGTATCGAACGGGTGGGTGGTCACCGCAAGAGGTGCCTGGTTGATTGCCAACAGGGCCTCGGCGTTGTTCTTTCCTTCGATCCGTTGCTGCAAGTACGCCTTGAAGTCGTTGGGGGCTACCACCCGAACCTCGAAGTTCATCATGGAGTGGTATGTGCCGCAGAACTCGGCGCAATGGCCGACAAACGCCCCGGTCTTGGTGATCTCCTCGATCTGCCAAACGTTGACCGAGTTGTTCGCTTGCGGGTGGGGCATCACGTCTCGTTTGAACAAGAATTCCGGTACCCAGAAGGTGTGCACGACGTCGGCCGAAGCCATCTGGAATTCGATGCTTTTGCCAGCGGGCAACACCAGGACGGGAATCTCGGTGCTGGTCCCCAGGGTTTCGACCTTGTCAAAATTCAGGTAGGTGCGGTCCTCGGTGTTGAGCCCGCGCACCGGGCCCACCAGCTCCTCACCATGCTTGTCCTTGCCCTCCGGCTTGGACTGCATGGCCTGTTTGCGCACCGGGTCGGCGCCCTCGTAGGTCAGGGTGCCGTCCTTGAAATTCACCCGCTGGTAGCCGAACTTCCAGTTCCATTGGAACGACGTGATGTCGATCACGACCTCGGGGTCCTTGGCTATGTGCAGCATCTTCTCCTGCACCACGACCGTGAAGTAGAAGAGCACCGAGATGATCAGGAACGGCACGACGGTGAGCACTAGCTCCAGCGGCATGTTGTAGCCGAACTGGCGGGGCAACTCGGTGTCGGTTTCCTTCTTCCGGTGGAACACAGCGGACCAGAAGATAAGGCCCCACACGATGACACCGACGACCAGGGACGCAATCACCGCCCCGATCCACAGTTCCCTGTTGAGGTGGCCCTCGTGGGTGATGCCTTCCGGCCAACCCAGTGCCAGCGCTTCCTGCCAGCTACATCCGCTCAGGGTGACGGCCAGCGTGCCCAGCGTCGCGGCCAGCGCGAGCACCCGAAGACGACGGGACACACCCCGGCTCGCACCGCCGACACGACTTGGCTCGCTAGGTGTCACGTTGGCGCCTCCTATATCACAAGCTGTGCCGACTGATGGCCGCGCGCTTCCCGCGGCAACCGTCGGCGAACTCGGATGTCGAATACTACGCAGCGTAGACCACGTGCCTCGACCGGGCGACTGCCTGGTCACCGCGACCCGCCGGATGCGACATCCCTCGGCGTCGCGACGTGGGGCATACTGAGGCGCCGTGTGTGGACTGCTGGCTTTCGTCGCCGCCCCGACGGGCCGTGGCGGCCCTGACGCTGCCGCGGCCCACGCCGCCGAGTCCGACAGCGCGATAGCCCGCGCGTCACACTTGATGCGCCATCGCGGCCCGGATGAACCGGGCACCTGGGTCGACCCACACGCCGACGGTTCCGTCGTCTTCGGGTTCAACCGGTTGTCCATCATCGACATCGCTCATTCGCATCAACCGCTGCGATGGGGGCCCCCGGAGGCGCCGGACCGCTACGTGCTGGTGTTCAACGGCGAGATCTACAACTACCTGGAGTTGCGCGACGAACTAGCGACCCGCCACGGCGCCATTTTCGCCACCGAGGGCGACGGCGAGGCGATCGTCGCCGGTTACCACCACTGGGGCACCGACGTGTTGAGGCGGCTGCGCGGCATGTTCGCGTTCGCGCTGTGGGACACCGTCACCCGCGAATTGTTCTGTGCCCGCGACCCGTTCGGCATCAAGCCGCTGTTCATGGCGACCGGCGCCCGCGGCACTGGGGTGGCCAGCGAGAAAAAATGCCTGCTGGACCTCGTGGACTTGATCGGATTCGACCGCGAGATGGACCACCGGGCGCTGCAGCACTACATCGTGCTGCAGTACGTGCCGGAGCCCGAGACGCTGCATCGCGGGGTTCGCCGACTGCAATCGGGCTGCTATGCGCGGATCCGGCCCGGGTCGGCGCCCGAGATCACCCGTTACTTCGCGCCGCGCTTCGCCGCGACGCCGATCACCACCGATACCGAACAGGCCCGCTATGACGAGATCACGGCGGTGCTGGAGGATTCGGTGGCCAAGCACATGCGCGCCGACGTCACCGTTGGCGCGTTTCTGTCCGGAGGCATCGACTCCACGGCCATCGCGGCCCTGGCCATCCGGCACAACCCGAGACTGATCACGTTCACCACCGGCTTCGAGCGCGAGGGTTTCTCCGAGATCGACGTCGCGGTGGCCTCGGCCGAGGCTATCGGAGCGCGCCATATCGCCAAGGTGGTCAGTGCAGACGAGTTTGTGGCCGCGTTGCCCGAGATCGTCTGGTATCTCGACGAGCCGGTCGCCGACCCTGCGCTGGTGCCGCTGTTTTTCGTCGCCCGCGAGGCCCGAAAGCACGTCAAGGTGGTGCTGTCCGGTGAAGGCGCAGACGAGCTGTTCGGCGGCTACACGATCTACCGCGAACCGCTGTCGCTGAAGCCCTTTGACTACCTACCGCGGCCACTGCGACGGTCGATGGGAAAGGTGTCCAAGCCGTTGCCGGAGGGCATGCGCGGCAAGAGCCTGCTACACCGCGGATCGCTGACCCTCGAGGAGCGCTACTACGGCAATGCCCGCAGCTTCTCCGACGCCCAGCTTCGTGACGTCCTGCCCGGCTTCCGGTCCGACTGGACCCACACCGATGTGACGGCGCCGATATATGCCGAATCGGCCGGCTGGGATCCGGTCGCGCGGATGCAGCACATCGACTTGTTCACCTGGCTGCGCGGCGACATCCTGGTCAAGGCTGACAAGATGACGATGGCCAATTCGCTCGAGCTGCGGGTACCGTTCCTGGATTCCGAGGTGTTCGCCGTGGCCTCGCGGTTACCGCTGCAAGCCAAGATCACCCGCACCACCACCAAGTACGCGCTGCGGCGCGCGCTGGAGCCCATTGTGCCGGCGCATGTGCTGCACCGGCCCAAGCTGGGCTTCCCGGTCCCGATCCGGCATTGGTTGCGCGCGGGCGAGTTGCTGGACTGGGCGTATTCGACGGTTGACTCGTCGCAGGCGGGCCACCTGGTGGATCTCGCCGCGGTGCGCCGCATGCTCGACGAGCACCGGACCGGCGGCAGCGATCACAGCCGGCGACTGTGGACGGTGCTGATATTCATGCTGTGGCACGCAATCTTCGTCGAGCACACTGTGGTACCGCAGATCAGCGAGCCCGAGTACCCGGTCCAGTTATGACGGCCAGCAGACGTAAAAGCTCCCGAAAACCGCGGTTTTCGGGAGCTTTTACGTCTGCTCGGCCGGGTTAGGCGAGCACCGCGGCGATCTCGGCGGCGGCGTCGTCGCCGTAAGCACCCGCTAACCGGGTGGCCGCAACCTCTCGGTCCCACACCCACTCTTGGGTTCCGGTCGACTCCAGCACCAACACCGCGACCAGCGAACCCAGCTGCGCCGAACGCTCCAGACTCAAACCGGCGCTGCGCCCGGTCAGGAAACCAGCGCGGAACGCGTCGCCGACGCCGGTGGGATCGGTCTGACTTGTCTCGGGCACCACACCGACGTGGATGGTAGTGCCGTCGCGTTCTACCACATCGACTCCCTTCGCACCCAGCGTGGTCACGCGCAGTCCGATCTGGGACATCACATCGGCCTCGGACCAGCCGGTCTTGGACAGCAGCAGATCCCATTCGTAGTCATTGGTGAACAAGATGCCGGCGCCGTCAATGAGCTTGCGAATCTCCTCACCAGACAGCCTGGCCAACTGCTGGGAAGGGTCGGCGGCAAACGCCAAGCCCAGCTTGCGGCACTCCTCGGTGTGCACGATCATGGCGGCCGGGTCGTTGGCCCCGATGATCACCCACTCGGGCGTACCGATGGACGACACCACCTCGGCGAGCGAGATGTCGCGGGCCTCTGACATGGCGCCCGGGTAGAACGATGCGATCTGGGCCATCTCGGTGTCGGTGGTGCAGACGAAACGGGCAGTGTGCGCAGTCCGGGAAATCAGCACGTGGTCGCAGTTGACGCGATGCCTTTGCAGCCAGTCGCGATAGTCGGCGAAGTCGGCGCCGGCCGCACCGATCAACACGGGGTCACCGCCGAGCACGCCGATGGCGAAGGCGATATTTCCGGCCACCCCACCGCGGTGCACCACCAAGTCGTCGACCAGGAAACTAAGCGACACCTTGTGCAGGTGTTCGGCGAGCAGCTGCTCGGAAAAGCGGCCTGGAAACCGCATGAGGTGGTCGGTCGCAATGGAACCGGTTACCGCGATCGTCACAAAAATTCCGCCCTTCATTCTCTAGGTCGTCTAGCTTCTCACGGATCTCATCCTGACGACCAACGCTGGCGTCGCATTCACAGGTCGTCGGCAGCTATTGCGCTAGCCTGCCTAGAGAGCTCACCTGGTTGCCGGAATTCCCTGATGAAGCGGCAACCGCTAGTCGTCCGCTACTAGCTTCAGACACCAGCGTAGGAGAACAGCGATGGCCGGTCCGCATTCGCCGAACCCTGCCGTCGGCGCCGACGGACCACACCCGTACCCCGGGACCGGGCCCGAAAAGCCCCCGACCTTCGACTTTCCCGACCATCCCGGCGGCACCGAACCATCCGTCCCACCCACGCAGGCGAGTGCCCCGGCGCCTCAGTCAACCGGCTATCCCGGCCCCATGTCACCACCCGTGCCCTATCCGAAGCGCCAGCCCAGGCGGCTACTCATCGGCACCCTGCTCGCCATCGTCCTGGTAGCGGGCCTTACCGCGGCAATCGTGTACGGGGTCCGCACCAACGGGGCCAACACCGGAGGGACATTTTCGGAGGGATCGGCCAAGACGGCGATACAGGGGTATTTGAACGCGCTAGTGCACAAAGACATCGACACCATCGTCCGCAATGCGCTGTGCGGCATCTACGACGGCGTGAAGGACAAGCGCTCCGATCAAGCTCTGGCCAAGCTAAGCAGCGACGCGTTTCGCAAGCAGTTCTCGGAGGTCGATGTGACCTCGATCGACAAGATCGTGTACTGGTCGCCATACCAGGCTCAGGTGCTCTTCACCATGCGGGTGACGCCCGCCACCGGTGGCCCGCCGCGGGGCCAAGTGCAAGGCGTCGCACAGTTGCTCTTCCAGCGCGGCCAGATCTTGGTGTGTTCCTACGTGCTGCGCACCGCAGGACAGTACTAACCGGGCCGGGACGACACGCCCCGGCCCGGCCCCGTCCAACACAAGCTAAGTGGTCAGTTGAAGGAATCCCCGCACGCACACGAGCCGGTGGCGTTGGGGTTGTCGATGGTGAAGCCCTGCTTTTCGATCGTGTCGACGAAATCGATCGACGCACCATCCACATAGGGGGCGCTCATCCGGTCCACCGTCAATGTCACACCGCTGAACTCCGCGGTCAGGTCTCCGTCCAGCGTGCGATCGTCGAAGAAGAGGTTGTAGCGCAGCCCCGCGCAGCCGCCGGGCTGAACAGCGATCCGCAGCGCTAAATCGTCACGTCCCTCCTGATCCAGCAGGGCCTTCGCCTTGGTGGCAGCGGCCTCGGTCAGGATCACGCCGTGGGTCTTGGCGCTCGAGTCGTTCTGCACCGTCATTGCTTCTCCTACATGCCTCAGTGTTGTATGGCCCCGCCAAACTGGAGTCGAATCCGGTTTGGGATCTGCTCCTGGGGAAAATCCACTGTGATCAACGGTACCCTGCACCGCCGCGATTCCCGAGTCGTGCGGCAACCTCAGATGCCAATCCCATGAGCTGATTGGCGGCGTCAGCCAGCGCCAACCCCACTGAACCCGCGTAATCGGCGATCGACAAGGCCGACATGATGCCTGACGAGCGCGCCGCGGATTTATCCAGAACCACCTGCCCGGCTAGAACAATCACCGGAATTCCCAGTGGGCGGGCCGCAGCCGCGATCTCGCCGACCACCTTTCCGTGCAGCGACTGCTCGTCGAACTTGCCCTCCCCTGTGACGATCAACTCCGCATCGGCGAGGTCGTCGGCAAGGTGGGTATGTTCGGCGATGATCGCCGCACCGGATTCGCACCGGCCGCCCAGTGCAAGCAGCCCCGCCCCGATACCGCCGGCGGCACCGGCACCCGGCTCGGCGCTCACGGCCCGCCCAGCCGCGGCGTCCAGTTCCACCGCCCATGCCCCAAGGCGAGCTTCCAGCGCTGCGACGGTAGCGGCATCGGCGCCCTTCTGCGGCGCAAACACCCTGGCCGCGCCCCAGGGCCCTACGAGCGGGTATTCGACGTCCGAGGCGGCGATCAGCTCGACTTCGGCCAACTGGCGGCGGGCAGCATCGAGGCCGCCGAGCTCCGCAATCATCCCGCGTCCGCCGTCGGTGCAAGCGGTCCCTCCCAGACCAACGACGATTCGCACCGCCCCGGCCCGCAATGCAGCGGCGATGAGCTGTCCTACTCCCCCGCTATGCGCCGCCAATGCGGTCTCGGGCGACGGCGGGCCGCCCAGCAACGACAGGCCGCACGCTTGTGCGCATTCCAGGTACGCCGTGGCCGACGCCGGATCGAACACCCACTCGGCGTCCACCATGGTGTCCAGCGGGCCGGACACCTGCAGCCGCCGCGACTCGCCCAGTCGGCTGCGCAGCACCTCGACGAAGCCGGGGCCGCCGTCGGATTGAGGGGCGACGATGAACGTATCGCCTGGCCGTGACCGGGTCCAGCCGGTTGCTATGACGGCGGCCGCCTCGACCGCGGATAGGCTGTCGCCGTAGCAATCCGGGGCCACCAGCACCCGCATCGCAGGCAGCTGAAGCCGGCCGGGCGCGAGGCCATCGGCAGCGGCATCCGAGGCGTGCGGGCCGTCCATTACACGCAGCCTAGGGCCAACACGCATGCTGGCGTTGCGTAACCGCCGGCATAGTTCCGGCGAGCCGCTGCCCGCGAAGTAACCTGGCCACTGTGAAGCTGCTGGGCCGCAAGAAGGGTCATGAAGAAGGCGCCGACGCGCCAACCGCACGCGACACTGCCGGCTCCGGGCCGGCCGCAGATGCCGCGTCAGGAGTGGCTCAAGGGGCGCGGAAGACTGGGCCAAAGGGTCGGCCCACACCCAAGCGCAGCGAGGCCAGGCGCAACACCAGGAAGGGTCCGGTCGTACCGGCGCCAATGACTGCCTCCGAGGCGCGAGCGCGGCGCAAGACGCTGGCCGGCCCCAAACTCAGCCGCGAGGAACGCCGCGCTGAAAAGGCCGCGAGCCGGGCCCGGATGACGGAACGCCGGGAACGCATGATGGCCGGTGAAGAGGCCTACCTGCTCCCGCGCGACCAGGGCCCGGTAAAGCGTTATGTCCGCGACGTGGTGGATGCCCGGCGCAATGTGCTCGGCCTGTTCATGCCGTCGGCACTGGCGTTGCTGTTCGTCATGTTCGCCGTCCCGCAGCTGCAGTTCTACATGTCGCCCGCGATGCTGGTGCTCATGGCCGTGATGACGATCGACGGGATCATTTTGGGCCGCAAAGTTGGCAAGCTGGTGGATGCGAAGTTTCCGGATAACACCGAAAGCCATTGGAAGCTAGGCATATACGCCGCGGGCCGGGCGTCGCAGATGCGCCGCATGCGGGCGCCGCGCCCCCAAGTCGAACGCGGCGCCAATGTCGGCTAAGAATCGCCGGAAAGCCGTCTGACCGCTGTGCGCACCCTGGTACTCGGAGGCATCAGATCGGGCAAGTCGCAATGGGCGGAGGAAGCCATCGCCGCATCACTGGCACCCGGCGAGCCGGTCCGCTATCTGGCCCCCGGGCGATGCGCCCAGGCCGACCCGGAGTGGGCGCAACGGATCGCCAAGCACCGGAACCGTCGTCCCGGACACTGGTCGACCGTCGAAACCGATGACATCATCACCCAGCTACGGCAATCACCGGACATCCCGACGCTGGTCGACGATCTGGGCGCATGGCTGACTAGCACGCTCGAACGCCACCACGCCTGGGAAGACGGGTCAGTTGCGGCGCCCGTCCGGGACATGCTCGCCACGGTTGACGCGTTCCGGTCGACGCTGGTGCTGGTCAGCCCCGAGGTGGGGCTGACGCTCGTGCCGGCGACCGCATCCGGGCGCCGGTTCGCCGACGAGCTGGGCAGCCTGAACCAGCGGGTTGCTGCCCTATGCGACCGGGTGGTGCTGGTGGTGGCCGGGCAGGCCGTACCGATCAAGCCGTCGGCAACATGATCGGATTCGCGCCAGTGTCGCCCCCCGATGCGAGCGCCGCAGCGGCCGCCCGCGCCCGCCAGGACACCCTGACCAAACCGCGCGGCGCGCTGGGCCGCCTCGAGGATCTGTCGGTCTGGGTGGCGTCCTGCCAGGATCGATGTCCGCCGCGGCAGTTCGAGCGGGCCCGGGTGGTGGTGTTCGCCGGTGATCATGGTGTCGCCCGGTCCGGGGTGTCGGCGTACCCGCCGGAAGTGACCGCCCAGATGGTCGCCACCATCGACGGCGGTGGTGCGGCGATCAACGCGCTGGCCGACATCGCGGGCGCAACTGTCCGGGTGGCCGACCTGGCAGTGGATGCCGACCCGTTGACCGCGCAGATTGGCGCGCACAAGGTGCGCCGCGGCAGTGGGGACATCGCTACCGAGGACGCGTTGACCGATGACGAGACCGCCGCAGCGATCGCGGCTGGCCAGCAGATCGCCGACGAAGAGGTCGACGCTGGCGCCGACCTGCTGATCGCCGGCGACATGGGGATCGGAAACACCACCGCGGCCGCGGTTCTGGTGGCGGCGCTGACGGAGGCGGAGCCGGTCGCCGTCGTGGGGTTCGGCACCGGCATCGATGACGCCGGCTGGGCCCGCAAGACGGCCGCGGTGCGCGATGCCTTGTTTCGGGTGCGGCCACTGCTGCCCGACCCGGTCGCATTGCTGCGCTGCTGCGGCGGTGCGGACTTGGCGGCGATGGCGGGCTTCTGCGCGCAGGCCGCGGTGCGGCGTACCCCGCTGGTGCTCGACGGCATGGCGGTGACGGCCGCGGCGCTGGTCGCCGAGCGCTTGGCGCCCGGCGCCCGGTTGTGGTGGCAAGCCGGTCACCGCTCCACCGAACCGGGTCATGGTCTGGCCCTGGCGGCTTTGCAGTTGGACCCGATCCTGGACCTGCGCATGCGCCTGGGCGAGGGAACCGGTGCGACGGTCGCAGTCTCGGTACTGCGCGCTGCGGTGGCGTCGCTGTCATCGATGACCACCTTTTCAGAAGCCGGCGTCTCGACCCCGTCCGCATCGTGATGCGTTCGCTGGCAACAGCTTTCGCCTTCGCAACGGTGGTTCCGGTGCCCGGCTCCGGCGCCACTGGCATGGGACGCGGCGCCATGACCGCGCTGCCCGTGGTCGGTGCCGTGCTGGGTGTGCTGGCCGCGACCGTCACCTGGGCCGGTGCGCTCGCGTTCGGCCCGTCGAGTCCACTAAGCGGCATGCTCACCGTGGCGGTGCTGCTGGGCGCCACCCGCGGCATCCACATCGACGGTGTTGCCGATACCGCCGACGGTCTGGGTTGCTACGGGCCACCACAGCGCGCGCTTGCGGTGATGCGCGACGGGTCGACCGGTCCGTTCGGGGTGGCGGCGGTTGTCTTGGTCATCCTGTTGCAGGGACTGGCCTTCTCGATAGTCGGCGGGGTGGGAATCGCCGTGGCCGTCTTCGCCGGCCGGGTCACCGCGGTGCTGGCCTGTCGCCGGTCGGTGCCGGTGGCCGACGGCAGCGGACTGGGCGCCCGCGTCGCGGGCACCCAGTCCGCCCCGGTGGTGGCGGCCTGGCTCGCGGTGCTGCTCGCGGTTTCGCTGGCGGCCGGTCCACGGCTATGGCAGGGACCAATCGCGGTGCTGGTAGCGGTTTTCTGCGGCGCGGTTCTGGTCGCGCATTGTGTGCGCCGCTTCGGAGGCATTACCGGCGACGTGCTGGGTGCCGCGATTGAGTTGACCACGACAGTGAATTTAATATTGTTGGCGGCACTGGCCCGCGTTTAGCTTTCGGCTATTGCCGGCTAATTTTGCTTGTCCCCCAATCGGGGGACAAGCAATTCCACCGATGGTTTCCAATCGGAGGATTGTTTGCCCCGCTCAGCAGCCTTAACGTTTTCGTTATGCTCGCAACCCTGGCACCGGACGCCTCGGCTGAAAAAAGCCCATTCAGGCGACTTGTGACCCAGGGCACGTTTTACACCACCGGGACACAGCTGAGCAATGGCGCCGTGGTGTTGCCATTCATTTGCGCACACCAAGGCATTACCTGGGCCGCCGGGCTGCTATTTCCGGTGTACGCAATGGGTTCGATCGTGGGAAATTCGATGTCGCCGGCGATTCTGCAGCGTGCGGGCCAGCTGCGACACCTGTTGTTGGCGGCGATGGCGGCGATCATGGCGTCGCTGGTGGCGTGGGATGCCGCAATCCCCTGGACCGGTCGTTGCGTCCCAGTGGTGTTTCTGCTGACGGCGGGGGTCGCGGGAGTGGTTGTCGGCGTCTCGACCGTCGCCTACACCGACATGATCTCTAGCAAGCTACCCGCGTCACGCCGGGGCGAACTGTTCCTCACTCAAGGTGCAGCCGGCTCAGCGCTGGCCACCGGCGTCACGCTGGTGATCGTGCCGATGCTCGCTCTCAGCGATCAGATGGCCCACTATCGCTATCTGCTGTGGATGGGTGCAGCGGCGCTGATCGTCTCCGGTGTCGCAGCGCTGTGCGTCGGTCCGATGCGGTCCGCTGCCACCACCACACGGCCGCCGTTACGGGACATTTATCGGCAGGGCTTCGCGGTCGCCCGGACCCAGCCGTGGTTTCGCCGGTACGCGGCGACTTATCTGTTGTTCGCTCCGATCTGCCTGGGAACCACCTTCTACAGCCTGCGGGCCGCCCAGAAGATCGGCAGTTTGCATGTTCTGGTGGTCCTTTCCAGCATCGGATTGGTCATCGGTTCGGTGATGTGGCGCAAGGTCTACCGCCGGTTTGGGGTGCGCGGCATGCTGGTGGGCAGTGCACTGCTCAGCGCGTCTGCCGCGCTGTTGTGCATCGTTGCCGAGTCATGCGGCCAGTGGTACCACATGTGGGCGTACGGAACCGTTTTCTTGCTGGCCACGGTGGCCGCTCAGCCGGTTGTCGCGGCATCGGTTTCGTGGATCAGCGTGTTCGCCGCCGAGCAACACCGGGCGACGCTGATCGGCTTCGGGTCGACGTTGGTCGCGATCATGTCGACAGTCATAGGAGCCGTCCTGGGTGTGATCGCCCAGAAGCACGCAACGGTGTGGCCGGTTGTCATTGTGCTGATGCTGTCCGTCGTCGCCGCCATTGCGGCTCTGGGCGCACCTGGGCCAGCCGCGGAGCCCGCGCGCAGTCGATCGCCGCGAGCGCAGCGCGGCAAATCAGGGGTGCTCGTGTTCGAAACCATCAACGGCCCCCGTCGCCTCCACCGCGGGCAGATCCGACGCGCGTGGGACAGTTGGCACCCAGAGCCGGTTCGGCCGGCGCCGGCCACCGCTGTCGCCGTCGCTTCCTAACCCAGCCGCGACATCCAGCCATGGGTATCGGCAAAGGTGCCGCGTTGGATCCCGGTGAGGGTGTCGCGCAACGCCATCGTCACTTCACCCGGTTGGCCGCCAGCGATGGTGAATTCACTGTCGCCATACTTCACCCGAGCGACTGGGGTGATCACGGCCGCGGTGCCGCACGCGAACACCTCGGTGATCTCACCGGAGGCGGCTTTCTTCTGCCACTCGGCGATATCGATCTTGCGCTCCTCGACCGCGAAGCCGGCGTCAATTGCCAACTGCAGCAACGAGTCCCGCGTAATGCCAGGCAGCAGTGAGCCAGACAGCTCGGGGGTGACCAGGCGCGCCGAGCCGCCACTGCCGAGCACGAAGAAGATGTTCATCCCGCCCATCTCTTCGACGTAGCGGCGTTCGACGGCATCCAGCCAGACCACTTGGTCGCAACCGTTTTCGGCGGCTTCGGCCTGCGCCAGCAGCGAGGCTGCGTAGTTGCCGCCGAACTTGGCCGCACCGGTACCACCCGGACTGGCCCGCACGTATTCCGTTGACACCCAGACGCTGACCGGACTGATGCCACCCTTGAAATACGCGCCCGCCGGCGAGGCGATCAACAGGTAGCGGTACTCCTTGGCCGGTCGCACCCCAAGTCCCGGCTCGGTCGCGAAGATGAACGGCCGCAGATAAAGCGCCTCTTCACCGCCGGCCCGCGGCACCCACCCCTTGTCGATCGCGATGAGCTGGCATAGGGATTCGATGAAAACAGCCTCGGGCAATTCGGGAATCGCCAGCCGTCGGGCCGACGACCGTAACCGGGCTGCGTTGGCCTCGGCGCGAAACGACACGATCGACCCGTCCGCCCAGCGGTAGGCCTTGAGCCCTTCGAACACTTCTTGTGCGTAATGCAGCACGATCGCCGACGGGTCCAGCTCGATCGGTCCATACGGGATGACCCGCGCATTGTGCCAACCCCGGCCTCCCACCTCCGGCGAGCTGTAATCGATCGACACCATGTGGTCGGTGTGGTATTTACCAAAACCAGGGTCGGCCAGGATCGCTGCCCGCTCGCCCTCGGTCGCCGGGTTTGCCGCGCGGGAAACGGTAAACTCAAGGGAGCCGCTGGTCATGGGGTCGATTGTATATCCGTGTGCGAACGTGTTTTTGCTACGCGAGCCGGTCGGCTAGCGCGTTTTCAGCTCCACGAACGGCGGACGCACCACTTCGCATTCCACCGCGCGGCCGCGGACGTCGACGGTGATTTGCTGGCCGTCCTGTACTTCCGCATCGGTGTCGATCAACGCCAGCGCGATGCCGGCCTGCAGGGTGGGCGAAAACGTCCCCGACGTGGTGACCCCGACCGCGCTGTCCCCTTGGCGCACCGTCAAGCCCGGCCGCAGCACCCCACGGCCGACCATGCGCAAACCCCGCAGCAGCCGCCGCGGCCCCGCCTCTTTCTCGGCCAACAGCGCGCCACGGCCAAAGAACGCATCCTTCTTCCAGCCGATTGCCCAGCCGCAGCGGGCCTGCAGCGGCGAGATGTCGAGCGAAAGTTCGTGTCCGTGCAGCGGATAGCCCATCTCGGTGCGAAGGGTGTCGCGGGCGCCCAGGCCGGCGGGCGCACCGCCCGCCTCGGACACCGCAGCCAGCAGCGCATCGAACACCACCCCCGCCGACTCCCAGGGCGGGAGCAGCTCGTAGCCGTGTTCGCCGGTGTACCCGGTTCGGCAGACGCGCACCGGCACGCCCGAGTAAGTGGCATCGGCGTAGCCCATGTAGTCCATGCCCGTTGGCAGCCCCAGGGCGTTGAGCACATCGGTGGACCGTGGCCCCTGCACCGCGAGCACCGCGTAGCAGCGATGCTCGTTGGTGATCGACAGGTCGGCCGGCGCGACCGCTTGCAGCGCGGCGACCACCGCGGCGGTGTTGGCGGCGTTGGGCACCAAGAAGATCTCGTCGTCATCGACGTAATAGGCGATCAGGTCATCGATGACGCCGCCGAATTCGGTGCAGCACAACGTGTATTGCGCCTTACCCGGACCGATGCGGCTGAGGTCGTTGGTGAGCGCGGAGTTGACGAACTGGGCCGCACCGGGTCCGCGGACCAACGCCTTGCCGAGGTGGCTGACGTCGAACAGGCCGACGGCATTTCGGGTGGCGTTGTGCTCACTGACGGTACCGCTGTACGACACCGGCATCAGCCAGCCGCCGAACTCGGCGAAACTAGCGCCCAGCTCGCGATGACGGTCTTCCAATGGCCCCTGTAGCAGATCTGACGCAACGCTCACGGCGTCCCACCCTAATCACTGGCTGCTGGCACACTTTGGTAGGTGTCCGATTCCTTGGATTTCGATGCGCTGGAAGCCGCGGGAATCACTAACCCGCGCGAGCGGGCCGATCTGATCAAGTACCTCGACGACCTTGGTTTCACGCTCGAGGAGATGGCCGAGGCCGAGAGCCGCGGGCGGCTGTTCGGGCTGGCTGGTGACGTCCTGCAATGGTCGGGACGCCCGGTTTACACCCTGCAAGCCGCGGCGGCGCAACTCGGCCTGTCGGCCGATGACGTTGCACATGCCTGGGCTCTGCTGGGCTTGACCGTCGCCGGCCCCGATGTCCCCGTGCTGAGCCAGGCCGATGTTGACGCCCTGCAGACCTGGGTCGCGGTCAAGTCGGTGGTCGGCGAGGACGGCGCGTTCGGCCTGCTGCGGGTTCTGGGCGCCGCCATGGCGCGGCTCGCGGAGGCCGAGTCGACGATAATCCGGGCCGGGACACCGGACATCCAGATGACCTACACCCACGATGAACTCGCCACTGCCCAGGCATACCGCTCGGTCGCCGAGTTCGTGCCGCGCATTGGGGCCCTGATCGACATCGTGCACCGGCATCATCTGACCAGCGCCCGAACCTACTTCGAGGGCGTCATTCAGGACACATCCGCGAGCGTGGTCTGCGGCATCGGTTTCGCGGATCTGTCGGGATTCACCGCGTTGACCCAGATGCTGACACCCGCCCAGCTGTCGGACTTGCTTACCGAATTCGGCGCCACCGTCGCGGACGTCGTGCACGCCGACGGCGGCCGCGTGGTGAAGTTCATCGGCGACGCCGTGATGTGGGTGAGTCCGGCGCCCGAGGGGTTGGTCAAGGCGGCGTTCGATCTCGTCGACCATCCCAGGGCGCGCGAAGCGGGCCTGCGGGTGCGTGCCGGCCTTGCATACGGCACGGTCTTGGCCATCAACGGCGACTACTTCGGCAACCCGGTCAACCTCGCCGCGCGCCTGGTAGGAGCCGCCGCCCCGGGGCAGATCCTGGCCGATGTGGCACTGCGCGACCAATTGCCGGACTGGCCCGCCTTCGCGTGTGACCCGTTGTTCCTCAAGGGTTTTGACGAACCAGTGGCCGCCTTTGAGCTGGGCGCACCGGACGCCGACGAGCTGGACCCGGCCCCCAGTGACTAGGGTGGTTGCCCGTGACCACCGAACCGGGTGACCAATCCCCCACAGTCCCCTCCGTCCAGGTCGCCACATCGCTGCCCAAACGTGGTGTGGCTTCTTCGGTATTGGTCGTGCCGGTCGTTTCGACCGGCGACGACGACCGCCCGGGCGCGGCCGTGGCGTCGGCCGAGCCCTTCTTGACCACCGATGTGGTGGCTGAGATCGAGTCCGGCCTGCGGGCACTCGACGCAACGGGCAGCACTGAACAGGTGCACCGGCTGGTCGTACCGTCGCTGCCGGTGGACAGCGTGGTGACGGTCGGCCTGGGCAAACCGCGGGACGAGTGGCCGGCCGACACGATCCGTCGCGCCGCCGGTGTGGCGGCGCGATCGATTGGCGGCGCCGAGGTGGTGCTCACCACGCTGGCTGAGGTGCCCGGTGAGGGCGAGTGCGCCGCCGTCGTCGAAGGGCTGATCCTGGGTGGCTACCGGTTCAGCACTTTTCGCAGCGCCAAGACCGCGCCGAAAGATCCTGGGCTGCGCAAGATCACCGTGCTGTCCACCGCGAAGAACGCCAAGAAACAAAGCGCGCACGGCGCGGCCGTCGCGACCGCCGTCGCCACCGCACGCGACTTGGTCAACACTCCGCCCAGTCACCTGTTTCCCGCCGAGTTCGCAAAGCGCGCAAAGGCTTTAGGTGCATCCGCCGGCCTTGAAGTGGAGGTGCTCGACGACAAGGCGCTGCGGAAGGCCGGATATGGCGGCGTCATCGGTGTCGGCCAAGGCTCGTCGCGGCCGCCGCAGCTGGTCCGGTTGATCCACCGGGGATCGCGGTTGGCCAAGAACCCGAAAAAGGCGAAAAAGGTAGCCCTGGTCGGTAAAGGCATCACCTTCGATACCGGCGGCATCTCGATCAAGCCAGCCGCCTCGATGCACCACATGACCTCGGATATGGGCGGCGCGGCCGCGGTCATCGCGACCGTAGTGCTGGCCGCGCGACTAGAGCTGCCCATTGACGTGATCGCCACCGTGCCGATGGCCGAGAACATGCCCTCGGCGACGGCGCAGCGGCCCGGCGACGTGCTGACGCAGTACGGCGGAACCACCGTCGAGGTGCTCAACACCGACGCCGAGGGTCGGCTCATCTTGGCCGACGCCATCGTTCGGGCATGCGAGGACGATCCTGACTACCTGATCGAAACTTCGACACTGACCGGAGCGCAGACGGTTGCATTGGGCGCCCGCATACCCGGCGTGATGGGCAGCGACGAGTTCCGGGGCCGGGTCGCGACGATCTCGCAGCGGGTGGGTGAGAACGGTTGGCCGATGCCGCTGCCCGATGAACTCAAGGACGACCTGAAATCCACGGTGGCCGACCTGGCCAACGTGAGTGGGCAGCGCTTCGCCGGCATGCTGGTGGCCGGGGTGTTCCTGCGGGAATTTGTTGCCGATTCGGTGGATTGGGTGCATATCGATGTGGCCGGGCCGGCGTACAACACCGGCAGCGCGTGGGGCTACACACCCAAGGGGGCCACCGGCGTGCCGACCCGCACCATGTTTGCCGTGCTTGAGGACATCGTCGAGAACGGCTGAGCCGGGCACTCGCCGAGCGTCACGCTGAGCTGATGCTGGCCTGCCAGCGTCACGCCAGCGCAGCGATCGCGGCCGGGTTTAACCCCTACATGCAGCGGCTAACCATGCCACTGTGACTATGCGACGGGTAATCATTGCGGTCGGCGCGGTGCTGCTGCTAGCCGGTGTGATCGGGCTGTTGGCGCCGGTGTCGGTGCAACACGATAACGGCGGGACCGTGTCCTGCGGAAACGGGATAGCCACCGATCTTTCCGCAGCCCGGAGCGCCAACGACAGGAGCGGGCCGGACATCCCCATCCTCAAGGACATCATTCCGCACACCGACTACGTGGCTCAATGCCAGTCGTCAGTGTCCAGCCGACGAATGTGGACGGTGCCGCTGGTAGCAATCGGAGTCGTCGGGATAGCCAGCGCACTGCTCGTGCGGCGAACTGAAGGCGCGACGACGAGCGCTTGACGTTCAGATCACGCGCAGGCGCGCGGTGCTGCGCAATGCCTGCGGCAGTACCCGGGAAATGCCGTACAACGCGTAGGCCTCGGGGGCAACCGGCCGAATCGGTTTGTTCTTCTTAACGGCAGACACAATCGCGTCGGCAACCTTGTCCGGACCGTAGTGGCGCAGCCTGAACATCCGGTCGATCTGGCCTTGGCGCCCTTCGACCGTGTCGTCCTTTCCGGCGGGCACGTCGAAGCGCGTGGTTTGGACGATGTTGGTGTTGATGACGCCGGGGCAGATCGTGGTCAGACGAACGTCCGCGGCGTCGAGCTCGGCGCGCAAACAGTCGGAGAACATGTAGGTCGCCGCCTTAGAGGTGCAGTACGCGCTCAGCGATTGCAGCGGCGCATAAGCCGCCATCGACGACACGTTGACAATGTGCCCGCCGGTTCCGCGCTCGACCAGCCGGCGACCGAATGCCCGGCAGCCGTTGACCACGCCACCAAGGTTGACATCCAACACCCGGTCGAACTGCTCGGCCGGAGTGTCCAGGAAGCCGCCCGCCTGGCCGATGCCGGCATTGTTGATCACGATGTCGGGAACGCCGTGTTCGGCACTGACCTCCTCGGCGAACGCCTCAACCGCGTCGCCGTCGGACACGTCCAGCACATACGCGTGGGCGACGCCGCCGCGGGCGGCGATCTCAGCGGCCGTCTCCTTGACCGTGGCTTCGTCGATATCGCTGACGACTACCTCGGCGCCCTCCCGCGCGAAGGCCAGCGCAGTCTCCCGGCCAATGCCGCTGCCTGCGCCGGTGACCGACACCAGCATGTCGCCGAAATATTCACGGGGGCGGCCCACCTGTGCACGCTGCAGGGCACGGCTTGGCGGCTTGCCTTCGGCAACGTCGGCGAAGTCATGCATCGCGGCCGCCATCACCTGCGGGTGCGACATCGGTGAAAAGTGCCCGGCCTTGATATCGCGCCGCCACAGTCGAGGCACCCAGCGCGCCGTCTCGTCGTACCCGTAGGGCCGCACATAGGGGTCTTTGGTGTTGACGATCAGCTGCACCGGCACATCGACGATGGACGCACGACGGTTCCCGGAGAAGGACCGAAAGTAGTTGGCGGGGTAGGTCTTCACCGAGTGCGCGGCATCGCTGGCCAGGTTGTCGGAGTGGTGGATCTGGTCGCTGGGAATGTTGTCGACGATGTTGCGCCGTACGGCAGCGCTGGACAGCGCCACGCGCAGCAGCAGTGGTGTCAGCACCGGTATCGAGAACAGCACCATGTAGCTCAACCGCAGCGCCTGGCTGAGCGCCCGGAGGAAGGTTCGTGGTCGCCACGGTCGGCGCAGGCCGCCGAACACATAATTGACCAGCTGATCTTGACTTGGACCCGACACCGAGGTGAACGAGGCGACCCGGTCACTGGCTGCTGGACGGCTCAGGTACTCCCACACGCCCGCCGAGCCCCAGTCATGGGCCAGCACATGTACCTTCCTGCCTGGGCTGAGTTCGCCGATGACTGCGGCAAAGTCGTCGGCGAAACGGGCCATGGTGTAGGCCGCGACCGGTTTGGGCGCCGACGACCGGCCGACTCCGCGGTTGTCGTAGCGGATGATGCGAAACCGCTCGGCCAGCAGCGGAACGACACCGTCCCACAGCACATGCGAGTCCGGGAAGCCATGCACCATGACCACCGTCGGGCCTTCCGGATTGCCTTCCTCGTATACCGCGATACGCACGCCGTCCGCGCTGTCCACGAACTGTTGGGGTGCTCGCTGTGTTGCCGGCATCAAACCTCCGCCACGCGACTTGCGTTTTGCCTTCCAGTTGCCACACGGTAGCAAGGAGGTCGGACAGTCGGTTGGCCCTGGCTGGGTGCCGACAAAGGCGCGGTGACAGGATAGTTTCGACGTTGGGTTCCGCACCTGGTTCGCGACGGTGTGGTAAGCCAGAGATCGATTTTGTGCCGACCGACGACCGATCCAGGAGTCAATAGAGATGGCCTTCTCAGTCCAGATGCCGGCACTTGGTGAGAGCGTGACCGAGGGAACGGTCACCCGGTGGCTCAAACAGGAAGGCGATGCGGTCGAACTCGACGAGCCCCTCGTCGAGGTTTCGACCGACAAGGTCGACACCGAAATCCCGTCGCCGGCCGCCGGTGTGCTGACCAAGATCATCGCCCAGGAGGACGACACGGTCGAGGTCGGCGGTGAGCTCGCGCTGATCGGCGACTCCCCCGACGGCGCAGAAGCCGCCGCGCCGCCCCAACGGGAACCTGAAGCCGCGCCGGCGCCGCCTGCTCAAGCGGAACCAGAGGCCCAGCCCGAGCCTGAGCCCGAACCAGAGCCGGCGCCGGCTCGAGCGGCTTCCGCGGAACGTGGCGACACGACACCGGTGCTGATGCCTGAGCTCGGTGAGTCGGTGACCGAGGGCACGGTGACCCGCTGGCTGAAGAAGGTCGGGGATTCGGTTCAGGTTGACGAGCCGCTGGTGGAGGTGTCCACCGACAAGGTCGACACCGAGATTCCGTCCCCGGTGGCAGGTGTGCTGGTCAGCATCACCGCCGACGAGGACGACGTGGTTCAGGTGGGGGGCGAGCTGGCACGGGTCGGCGCCGGCGCCGATACCGGTGCCGCGCCGCCCCCGACCCCCAAGCCGGAACCAAAGCCCGCGCCAGCACCCGAGGCGAAGCCCGAGCCAAAACCCGAACCCGTGGCCCAGGCCGCACCCCAACCCACACCCGAGCCTGCGCCGAAGGCCGAACCGGCGCCACCTCAGCCCGCCGCCGCATCCGAAGGCACCCCGTACGTGACCCCGCTGGTGCGAAAGCTCGCGAGCGAAAACAACGTCGATCTCGCCGAAGTTCAGGGCACCGGAGTGGGCGGTCGCATCCGCAAGCAAGACGTGCTCGCCGCTGCCGAACGGAAGAAAACGGCCGCCAGGCCGGCGCCGGCTGCCCAGGCGCCCGTCGCTGCGCCGGCGGCAACGGCCACGCCCACGCCGGCGCCCGCGCTGGCCCACCTACGGGGGACCACGCAGAAGGCCAGCCGGATCCGCCAGATCACCGCCAACAAGACCCGCGAATCCCTGCTTGCAACGGCGCAACTCACCCAGACGCACGAAGTCGACATGACCAAGATCGTGGCCCTGCGCGCCAAGGCCAAGACCGCGTTCGCCGAACGCGAAGGCGTGAACCTGACGTTCCTGCCGTTCATCGCCAGGGCGGTGATCGACGCCCTCAAGATTCACCCCAACATCAACGCCAGCTACAACGAGGACACCAAGGAGATCACGTACTACGACGCCGAACACCTCGGGTTCGCCGTCGACACCGAGCAGGGCCTGCTCTCCCCCGTGATCCACAACGCCGGTGACCTATCACTGGCCGGCTTGGCCCGCGCGATCGCCGACATCGCCGCCCGCGCCCGATCAGGCAACTTGAAACCCGACGAGCTGTCCGGTGGCACCTTCACCATCACCAACATCGGCAGCCAGGGCGCCTTGTTCGATACGCCGATCCTGGTTCCGCCTCAGGCCGCCATGTTGGGCACCGGGGCCATCGTCAAGCGGCCCCGGGTCATCGTCGATAGCAGCGGCAACGAGTCGATCGGGGTCCGCTCGGTCTGCTATCTGCCGCTGACCTACGACCATCGACTTGTCGATGGCGCTGACGCCGGACGTTTCCTCACCACCATCAAGCATCGGCTCGAAGAGGGGGCGTTCGAGGCCGATCTGGGGCTGTGAACGTGGCCCAAGCCCCCCAATCCCGCAAAGCCACTGTCGCGATAGCAGGTTCGTCAGGCTTGATCGGCTCCGCCCTCACCGCGGCTCTGCGCGCTGCCGACCACCCGGTACTTCGCATCGTGCGCCGGACGCCGGCGAATTCCGAAGAACTGCACTGGAATCCCGAGAGCGGCGAGTTCGATCCCGACGTGCTCACCGGTGTCGACGTCGTGGTCAACCTGTGTGGCGTCAACATCGGTGGGCGCCGGTGGTCGGGCGCATTCAAACAATGCCTGCGAGACAGCCGGATCGCGCCCACCGAAGTGTTGTCCGCCGCCGTCGCCGACGCCGGCGTCCGCACTCTGATCAATGCCAGCGCGGTCGGCTACTACGGAAACACCAGGGACCGCATCGTCGACGAAAACAACTCAGCGGGAAAGGGTTTCCTGGCCCAGCTATGTGTGGACTGGGAGGCCGCCACGCTGCCCGCCCAATACGCCGGTGCCCGCGTCGTGCTGGCCCGCACCGGCCTCGTGCTGGCCTCTGCGGGAGGTGCGCTGCGCCGGATGCGGCCGCTGTTCTCGGTGGGCCTCGGAGCCCGGCTGGGCAGCGGCCGTCAATACATGTCGTGGATCAGCCTTGAGGACGAGGTTCGGGCGCTGCTGTTCACCATCTCGCATTCGACCCTGTCCGGCCCGGTGAACCTGACCGGGCCTGCGCCCGTTACCAACGCCGAATTCACCACCGCGTTCGGCCGCGCCGTCAATCGCCCAACCCCGTTGGCGCTGCCCGGTTTCGCGGTACGCGCCGCGCTCGGCGAGTTCGCCGACGAGGGGCTGCTCACCGGTCAGCGCGTCATCCCGGCCGCGTTGGAACGAGCCGGTTTCCAATTCCACCACAACACAATTGGCGAGGCCCTCAGCTACGCCACCGCACGACGCCACCAGGATTAGGCGCAACGCGCGTCACGCCAGCGTGGCCACGGCCGCCCAGCGTCGCACCAGCCGATAGCCCCAGGCCGGGAAAGCGGCGGGTAGCCTCGTCACCGTGACGGATTCCATCCGGTCGAGTCCGGCCGCGATCGACGTTCGACAGCTGCCGACGATCGATTACCGCACCGCCTGGCAGCTACAGCGCGACCTGGCCGAAGCCAGGGTCGCCGGCGGTGCCGACACCTTGCTGCTGCTGGAACACCCTTCCGTCTACACCGCCGGACGGCGCACCGAACCCCACGAACGACCGATTGACGGCACCCCGGTTGTCGACACCGACCGCGGCGGCAAGATCACCTGGCACGGGCCGGGTCAACTGGTCGGCTATCCGATCATCGGGCTGGCCGAACCTCTCGACGTGGTGAACTACGTTCGGCGCCTTGAGGAATCACTAATCAAGGTGTGCAGTGATCTAGGCCTGAACGCGGTCCGGGTCGACGGACGTTCCGGGGTGTGGCTCCCCGGACGGCCGGCGCGGAAGGTCGCCGCCATCGGTGTCCGGGTATCGCGCGCGACGACGCTGCACGGGTTTGCGCTCAACTGCGATTGCGATTTGGACGCGTTCGCCGCGATCGTGCCGTGCGGCATCACCGACGCCGGGGTCACGTCGTTGTCCGCCGCGCTCGGACGCAGGGTCGCCGTCCAGGAGGTCCGTGCGGCCGTCGCCGACGCCGTCTGCGACGCGCTGGACGGTGTGCTGCCGGTGAGTCAGCATGACGCCGCCCGCGTAGCATCGGCGATGTGACTGTCGCACCGGAAGGCCGCAAGCTCTTGCGTCTGGAGGTGCGCAACGCGCAGACGCCGATCGAGCGCAAGCCGCCGTGGATCAAGACGCGGCTTCGGATGGGACCGGAGTACACCGAGCTGAAAAACCTGGTCCGGCGTGAGGGTCTGCACACGGTCTGCGAAGAGGCCGGCTGCCCCAACATCTTCGAATGTTGGGAGGACCGGGAAGCCACCTTCCTCATCGGTGGTGACCAATGCACCCGCCGTTGCGACTTCTGCCAGATCGACACCGGCAAGCCCGCCGCGCTGGACCGCGACGAGCCGCGACGGGTCGCCGAAAGCGTCCGCACGATGGGACTGCGCTATGCCACCGTCACCGGCGTGGCTCGCGACGACCTGGCCGACGGCGGCGCATGGCTGTATGCGGAGACGGTCCGTGCCATCAAGGAGCTCAATCCGCAGACCGGCGTCGAACTGCTGATCCCCGACTTCAACGGCGAGCCCGGCCGGCTTGCCGAGGTCTTCGAAGCCCGCCCGGCAGTATTGGCGCACAACGTCGAAACCGTGCCTCGCGTCTTCAAACGGATCCGGCCCGCCTTTACCTACCAGCGCAGCCTGGGCGTAATCACCGCGGCACGCGAGGCCGGGCTGGTCACCAAGAGCAACCTCATCCTCGGCCTGGGCGAATCCACTGACGAGGTCCGCACCGCTCTGGCCGATCTACACACCGCGGGCTGCGACATCGTCACGATCACCCAATACCTGCGACCCTCGACGCGCCACCACCCGGTTGAGCGTTGGGTGCGGCCCGAGGAGTTCGTTGAGCACGCGCAATACGCCGAAACCCTGGGCTTCGCAGGAGTGTTGGCCGGGCCGTTGGTGCGATCGTCGTACCGGGCGCGACGGCTTTACGAGCAGGCCCGTACCCGTACGTATTCTTGAAGACTATGGCGAAACCCCGAAATGCCGCCGAGAACAAGGCTGCCAAACAACAGGCAAAGGCCGCCCGCAAGGCCGCCGCTCGACAGCGCCGCAGTCAGTTGTGGCAGGCTTTTACGATCCAGCGCAAGGAGGACAAGCGCCTGCTGCCGTACATGATTGGTGCGTTTGTGCTGATCGTGGGCGTGTCCGTGGCGGTGGGTGTCTGGGCCGGCGGGTTCACCATGATCACGATGGTCCCGTTGGGCGTGCTGTTGGGGGCGCTGGTGGCGTTCATCATCTTTGGCCGGCGAGCCCAACGATCGGTCTACCGCAAAGCCGAAGGTCAAACCGGCGCGGCGGCCTGGGCGCTAGAGAACCTGCGCGGCAAGTGGCGGGTGAGCCCGGGGGTGGCCGCCACCGGCAATTTCGACGCGGTACATCGGGTGATCGGGCGGCCCGGCGTCATTCTTGTCGCAGAGGGATCGGCGGCGCGAGTCAAACCGTTGCTGGCCCAGGAGAAGAAGCGCACCGCGCGACTGGTGGGCGACGTGCCGATTTACGACATCATCGTCGGCAACGGCGACGGCGAGGTGCCGCTGGCCAAGCTGGAACGCCATCTCACCCGACTTCCGGCCAATATCAGCGCCAAGCAAATGGACGCGCTGGAGTCGCGGCTCGCCGCGCTGGGTTCGCGAGCCGGTGCCGGGGTCATGCCGAAGGGCCCGATGCCCCCCACCGCCAAGATGCGCGGCGTCCAGCGCACCGTGCGCCGCAAGTAACCGCGCAATTAACTTCTAACTTCGCGACCGCGAGCGTAACCCCACTGCGATTTTCGGCTCGAATTTTCGCCGTGGCGTTACGCTCGCGGCGCCGAGAGTAGAAACTAACGGCGCACCACCGCAGTGCCGGTCAGCCGGTCCTGCAGCCCGCGCCCATCCGAATCGGTGAACAACGGTGGGACCACCAGCCCGATCAACAGCCCCCGGATCGCCAATCGCCCGATCCCCACGGGCAGCCGACCATCCACCGACGCCACCGCAAGACCCAGCGCCAGCTGGCCTGGGGTGAAGCCGAACAGGCGCACCGACACGACGCCCAGCAGCAGCCAGATGACCAACACCACCGTCGCCAACATCGCCTGGGAGACGACGCCTAGCTCCAAAGTCAGCAGGGCCAAGCCGTAGGCGATCAGCCAGTCGATCAGCAGCGCCATAAATCGGCGCCCCATCGGCGCCAGTGAACCGGGTCCGGTCCGCGGTAAGCCCAACGCTTCACCGGGGTATCCGGCAGCCGATTCAGGCGTCATCGACTGGCTCCGATTGCCCACAAACCGTGACTCTGGGACAGCCCGCGTAACCTCGACAACGGACCAGATACGATCTTGCGGGCCATGGCTTCACAATAGGGTTAGGCGTCAGCCCAGGTTCTAGCGTGGGCGCCGTGGTCACGTAACTTCTGCGCAACACGGGGTTGACTGACGGGCAATAACGGCTCCATAGCGTCGGCCGCGAATTACCAAGTAAAGGAGCATTCTGTGACGGAATTGACGCCCGACGACGTCTTCAAACTCGCCAAGGACGAGAACGTCGAGTTCGTCGACGTCCGGTTCTGTGACCTGCCCGGCATCATGCAGCACTTCACGATCCCGGCTTCGGCGTTCGACAAGACCGTATTCGATGAGGGTCTGGCCTTCGACGGCTCGTCGATTCGCGGATTCCAGTCGATCCACGAGTCCGACATGCTGCTGCTGCCCGATCCGAGCACCGCGCGCATCGACCCGTTCCGCGAGGCCAAGACGCTGAACCTCAACTTCTTCGTGCATGACCCGTTCACCCTGGAGCCGTACTCGCGCGACCCGCGCAATATCGCGCGCAAGGCCGAGAACTACCTGATCAGCACCGGCATCGCCGACACCGCATACTTCGGTGCCGAGGCCGAGTTCTACATCTTCGACTCGGTGAGTTTCGACTCGCGCGCCAACGGCTCGTTCTACGAGGTAGACGCCATCTCCGGATGGTGGAACACCGGCACACCGACCGAGGCCGACGGCAGCCCCAACCGCGGCTACAAGGTCCGCCACAAGGGCGGATACTTCCCGGTGGCCCCCAACGACCAGTACGTCGACCTGCGCGACAAGATGCTGACCAACCTGATCAACGCCGGCTTCACCCTGGAGAAGGGCCACCACGAGGTGGGCACCGGCGGCCAGGCCGAGATCAACTACAAGTTCAACACGCTGCTGCACGCCGCTGACGACATGCAGCTCTACAAATACATCATCAAGAACACCGCGTGGCACAACGGCAAGACCGTCACGTTCATGCCCAAGCCGCTGTTCGGCGACAACGGCTCCGGCATGCACACCCACCAATCGCTGTGGAAGGACGGCAGCCCGCTGATGTACGACGAGACGGGCTATGCCGGTCTGTCGGACACCGCCCGTCACTATATCGGCGGCCTGCTGCACCACGCGCCGTCGCTGCTGGCCTTCACCAACCCGACGGTGAACTCGTACAAGCGGCTCGTTCCGGGTTACGAGGCCCCGATCAACCTGGTGTACAGCCAGCGCAACCGCTCGGCGTGCGTGCGTATCCCGATCACCGGCAGCAACCCCAAGGCCAAGCGACTGGAGTTCCGCTGCCCGGACTCGTCGGGCAACCCGTATCTGGCGTTCTCCGCCATGCTGATGGCGGGCCTGGACGGGATCAAGAACAAGATCGAGCCGCAGGCGCCGGTCGACAAGGACCTCTACGAGCTGCCACCGGAGGAGGCCGCGAACATCCCACAGGCCCCCACCCAGCTGGCCGCGGTCATCGACCGTCTGGAGGCCGACCACGAATACCTCACCGAGGGAGGCGTGTTCACACCCGACCTGATCGAGACGTGGATCAGCTTCAAGCGCGAGCAGGAGATCGACCCGGTCAACATCCGGCCGCACCCGTACGAGTTCGCGTTGTACTTCGACGTTTAAGCCGGGTCACCGACCGCGAGCAGACGCAAAGGCCCCCATTTCGGTACCGAAATGGGGGCCTTTGCGTCTGCTCGCCATTAGTCCAGCGCGAGGTCCTTGCGGAAGCGCCGCATACCCTCGATCTTCTCGGCCAAGCCGGCATCCGGCCCCGCGTAGAACATCCACGGCATGGTGATGATCCCGGTGATGCCAGCGTCCGCGGCGCGCTGATAATCGGCGCTGGTGAAGGCGTCGGTCAGCGGCGTCAAAATGGCGAAATCGTCTAGAGACAGCCCATTTTCGAGCCGCAACTCGCGCAATCGACCCACCGCAGCGATGGCGCGATCGGTCTTGATCAGGTCCCCGATCCAGCCATCGTGGCGGGCGGCACGGCGCAGCGCGATATCACTGAGTCCGCCGACATAGATCGGTATTGGCGGCGGGGTTGGTTGCATCTCCAGCCGCTGTGTCTGGTAGAACTCGCCATCGAATTCCGTCCAGCCCGGTTCCCACAACGCCCGCATCAACTCGAGCATTTCGTCGGTCCGCTTACCGCGGCCCGCGAACTGCTCACCCATCAAAGCGAACTCCTCGCAGCACCAGCCGACTCCGATACCCAGCTCAACTCGGCCGGATGCCAAAAGCGCCGCTGTACCAATGGCTTTGGCGGCCGAATAGGGATTGCGCATCGCGGGAATGTATACCGTGGTGACGAACCGCAGCCGTGTCGTGACCTGGGCGAGCGCCCCCACGAGAACCCAGGGATCGGGCCAGTCGGTGAACGGCTGCCACCGTCGTTGCCCGTCTTTGGTGTATGGATACGGAGTGGCCAGGGTCTCCAGGTTGACGACGTGGTCCGGGATTCCGATGCCGTCATAGCCGAGTTCATCGGCGGCCTTGGCGATCTCGATAATCTCCGCGGTATTCAAGAAAGCGCTGCTGATGTAGAACTTCATTCGACATCCCGAGCCCACGCCGGCTTGATGAAAACACCCTCGGCTTCGACGGTCACCCCCGCGGCGTCCGAAATGAAGCCCCGCGCAAAGGCTTTGACACCCTCGCTGCGTTCGACAAAGGCTTCGGCGCGAAGCGGGCCCAGTGCAGTGCCGCGGAGATACTTCACGGTGATGGTTCCCGTGAACAACGGCTTGGTCAGTCCACCACTCGCCGCCTCGCCGAGCATGTGGTCAAGCACCAGCGCGCAAACACCGCCGTGCACCAGGCTCGGCGGGCCCTCGTAGGCCGCACCCAGGACAAACTCACTCCAGCACCGCCCGTCGTCGTCGTGATGGACGACCAGTGGCGGGGCTATCGGATTGCACGCACCGGTCGCGGCATTACCCAACGGCAGCGGGCGGCCGTCAACGCGGTAGGTCACGCCGACGGGCCGGACGCGTTGATTGCGCAACGACTCGGTCACCGCCTCGATCGTGGTCCGCGCCTGCTGGATGACGCCGTCGTCGGCCTGGGTCCGTATGGTGGCCTCGATGAGGTCCCGAACGGCGTCGGTCAACGGGGCATACACCGCCGTCACCCGCGCAAGCTCAGCCTCGCTGAGGGCCTCAAACGTGGCGTCCAACCCACCAGCCTCCTCATTAACTCCCGAATACTTTGCGCACGACCGCTTTTGCGCGTCGTGTCACGCGCAGGTAGTTATCCAGGAATTCCCCGCCCTCGTCGTTTCGCCAGCCCGCGGCGACCGCGACCGCATTGAGCTGCCGTCCGGGTCCGGGCAGCTGATCGGTGGGCTTACCGCGGACCAGCACCAGCGCGTTGCGGGCCCGGGTGGCGGTCAGCCAGGCCTGACGCAGTAGCTCCACCTCTTCCGCGGCAACCAGCCCGGCCGCCGCGATGGCGTCGAGGGATTCCAGCGTCGACGTATTGTGCAGGGCTGGGACCTCATGCGCGTGGCGCAGCTGCATCAGCTGCACAGTCCATTCGATATCGGCCAGTCCCCCGCGGCCCAGCTTGGTGTGCGTGTTGGGGTCCGCGCCGCGCGGCAACCGCTCGGACTCGATGCGCGCCTTGATGCGGCGAATCTCCCGCACCGCCTCGGCCGACACGCCGTCGGGCGGATAGCGCGTCTTGTCGGCCATCAGTAAAAACCGCTGACCCAGCTCCGCGTCGCCGGCGACCGCGTGCGCGCGCAGCAGCGCCTGGATTTCCCACGGCTGCGCCCACTGCTGGTAGTAAGCGGCGTAGGAACCCAGCGTCCGGACCAGCGGACCATTGCGGCCTTCGGGCCGCAAATTGGCGTCCACCTCTAAAGGCGGGTCGACGCTCGGCGTCCCCAGTTGCGTCCTAACCTGCTCGGCGATCGACGTCGCCCACTTCACCGCCTGCGAATCATCGACGCCGGTTGCCGGATCGCAGACGAACATCACGTCGGCATCCGAGCCGTAGCCCAGCTCGGCACCGCCCAGCCGGCCCATGCCGATGACCGCGATGGCCGCGGGTGCGTGGCCGTCTTCGGGAAGGTTGGCCCGGATTGTTGCGTCGAGCGCGGCCTGCAGCACCGCCACCCACACCGACGTGAGCGCGCGGCACACGTCGGTGACCTCGAGCAGGCCGAGCAGGTCTGCCGAACCGATCCGGGCCAGCTCGCGACGGCGCAGCGTGCGCGCGGCGGCTATCGCGCGTGCCGGCTCGGGGTGGCGGCCCGCCGAGGCGATCAGCGCGCGAGCCACCGCAGCGGGCTCGGTTTCGAGCAACTTCGGTCCGGACGGCCCGTCCCCGTAGTGCTGGATGACCTCTGGTGCCCGCATCAACAGATCCGGCACATACGCGGAAGTCCCCAGCACATGCATCAGCCGCTTGGCCACAGCGGGCTTGTCGCGCAACGTGGACAGGTACCAACTGTGGGTTGCCAGTGCATCGCTGAGACGGCGATAGGCCAGCAGCGCACCGTCGGGATCGGGCGTGTACGACATCCAATCCAGCAGCCGGGGCAGCAGCACCGACTGCACCCGTCCGCGCCGGCCGCTCTGATTGACCAAGGCCGACATGTGCTTCAACGCGGTCTGCGGCCCCTCGTAGCCCAGCGCAGCCAGCTGACGCTCCGCGGCCTCCGACGTCATACCGGGGGCGATCTGCAGCCCGGCTGGGCCGATCGATTCCAGCAGTGGTTGGTAGAAGAGCTTGGCGTGCAGCCGGGATACCCGCACGCTTTGGTGCTTGAGCTCCTCCCGCAGCACCCCGGCGGCGTCGTGCCGGCCGTCGGGCCGGATATGAGCCGCGCGCGCAAGCCAGCGCACCGCCTCTTCGTCGTCGGCCTCGGGCAGCAAATGGGTGCGTTTGAGCCGTTGCAGCTGCAGTCGGTGTTCGAGCAGTCGGAGGAACTCATACGAGGCGGTCAGGTTCGCGGCGTCTTCGCGCCCGATGTAGCCGCCTTCGCTCAACGCCGCCAGAGCGGCAACGGTGGACGCCACGTGCAGCGAGTCGTCGCTGCGGCCGTGCACCAGCTGCAGCAGCTGCACGGCAAACTCCACGTCGCGCAATCCGCCGCTACCGAGCTTGAGTTCGCGGCCGCGGACGTCGGCGGGTACCAGCTGCTCGACGCGGCGCCGCATCGCCTGCACCTCAACCACAAAGTCCTCACGCTCGCATGCGGTCCAAACCATCGGCATCAAGGCTTTTATGTAGCGCTCGCCAAGTTCCATGTCGCCGGCCGCGGGGCGGGCTTTCAGCAATGCCTGGAACTCCCAGGTCTTGGCCCAGCGCTGGTAGTAGGCGACGTGCGATTCGAGCGTGCGAACCAATTCTCCGCTGCGGCCCTCCGGGCGCAACCCGGCGTCCACCTGAAAGAACGCCGTCGACGCCACCCGCATCATCTCGCTGGCGACGCGGCTGTTGAGCGGATCGACGCGCTCAGCAACGAAGATGACATCGACGTCACTGACGTAATTCAGTTCCCGCGCACCGCATTTGCCCATCGCGATGACCGCCAGACGCGGTGGCGTGCGGTCGCCGCACACGGTCGCCTCGGCCACCCGCAGCGCGGCCGCCAGCGCGGCGTCCGCGATGTCGGCCAACTGGGCACCGACCACGGTGAACGGCAACACCGGCTCATCTTCGACCGTCGCCGCCACATCAAGTGCGGCCAGCAGCAACAGGTGGTCGCGGTAACGGACGCGCAATCGGTGCACCACGGCGCCGGGAGCCCCCGGTCCATCCGCGGACTCCTCGATGCACTCGCTGAACGACTCCTCCAGCTCGTGGCGAGAAGGCAGTTTGACCTTGCCCCGCAGCAGCTTCCACGACTGTGGATGGGCGACCAGGTGCTCGCCCAGGGCCAGCGATGAACCCAGCACGGCGAACAACCGCCCGCGCAGGCTGCGCTCGGCGAGTAACGCCGCGTTCAGCTCGTCCCATCCGGTGGCTGGGTTCTCGGCGAGTCGGACTATGGTCGCGAGCGCCGCGTCGGCGTCCGCGGCGCGCGACAACGACCACAGCAGATCGACGCACGCCTGGTCGTCCTCGTTATCCCAACCCAGCTGCGCCAACCGAGCGCCGGCCCGCGGATCGATCAATCCGAGCCGGCCGACGCTGGGCAACTTGGGTCGCTGCGTCGCGGGTTTGGTCACGATTCGCGCCGACGTCGATGCAGAACGAAGCGATGCGGAGAAGTGGCGCCCACGACCATGACGGTAGCGCAAGGCACCGCCGCCCCGATGCGGGCAAGGCCGGTCTAGAGCGACAGGTAAGTGCTCAGCTCGTAGGGCGTGACATGGCTGCGATAGTTCGCCCACTCTGTTCGCTTGTTGCGCAAGAAGAAATCAAAAACATGCTCCCCCAAGGCCTCCGCGACGAGCTCGGAGGCCTCCATGGCGCGTAGCGCACTGTCCAGACTGGACGGAAGTTCGCGGTATCCCATGGTGCGACGTTCTTCGGGCGTGAGATCCCACACGTTGTCCTCGGCTTGCGGGCCCAGCACGTATCCCTTCTCCACCCCGCGCAGTCCAGCGGCCAGCAGCACGGCGAACGTCAGGTAGGGGTTGCACGCCGAGTCTGGGCTGCGCACCTCGATCCGTCGCGACGAGGTCTTGTGCGGCGTGTACATCGGCACCCGCACCAGCGCGGACCGGTTGGCGGCCCCCCAGGACGCGGCGGTGGGTGCCTCCCCGCCCTGCACGAGTCGCTTGTAGGAGTTGACCCATTGGTTGGTGACCGCGCTGATCTCAGAGGCGTGCTCGAGGATCCCGGCGATGAAGGACTTGCCGACCTCTGATAGCTGCAGCGGATCGTTGTCGCTGTGGAAGGCGTTGACCTCGCCTTCGAACAGGCTCATGTGGGTGTGCATCGCCGAACCCGGGTGCTGCCCGAACGGCTTGGGCATGAACGATGCCCGCGCGCCCTCTTCGAGCGCGACCTCCTTGATGACATAACGGAAGGTCATCACGTTGTCGGCCATCGACAGCGCGTCGGCGAAGCGCAAGTCAATCTCCTGCTGGCCCGGCGCGCCCTCGTGGTGGCTGAATTCCACCGAGATGCCCATGAACTCCAGGGCTTCGATCGCGTGGCGGCGAAAATTCGACGCGGAGTCGTGCACCGCCTGGTCGAAGTAGCCGGCGCTGTCGACCGGTACGGGTACCGACCCATCGTCGGGGCCGGACTTGAGCAGGAAGAATTCGATTTCGGGATGTACGTAGCAGGAGAAACCAAGTTCGTTGGCCTTCGTAAGCTGACGCCGCAACACATGTCGCGGGTCTGCCCACGACGGCGAGCCGTCCGGCATGGTGATGTCGCAGAACATCCGCGCCGAGTGGTGATGACCGGAGGTGGTGGCCCAGGGCAGCACCTGGAAGGTCGACGGATCGGGGTGCGCCACGGTGTCGGATTCCGAGACTCGGGCGAAACCCTCGATCGAAGATCCGTCGAAGCCGATTCCCTCCTCGAATGCGCCTTCGAGCTCTGCTGGGGCGATTGCGACCGACTTGAGGAAACCGAGCACGTCTGTGAACCAGAGCCGGACGAATCGGATGTCCCGTTCCTCCAGGGTGCGGAGGACGAATTCCTTCTGTCGATCCATAACCCGAACACTATGCAAGTTCTGTTAATTCCGTGTTACCGGTGCCCGGTCAAAAGCGTTGCACGCTGGCCCGACGGCATTTGCGCGCCGCTTTTCAGCACCGCAAGTTCGCCGGCGGCAAGGTCAGGCCGTCGAGGTATCGCACCACCGCGGTATCCACACACTCGTTGCCGTCGAACACCGCGGTGTGCTGGGTGCCGTCGAAGGTGATCAGCGGGGCACCTAGCTGGCGGGCCAGGTCGACCCCGGCTTGGTAGGGGGTGGCCGGGTCGTGGGTGGTGGAGACCACGATGACCTTGGCCGGTGGAGCCGGTGCTGCCGGGTGCGGTGTTGACGTTGCCGGCACCGGCCACAGCGCGCACAGATCGCGCGGGGCCGAACCGGTGAATTGCCCGTAGGACAGGAACGGAGCGACCTCGCGGATCTTGCGGTCGGCGGCGATCCACGGCGCCGGATCCGTCGGCGTCGGCGCGTCCACGCAACGGATCGCGTTGAACGCGTCTTGGTCGTTGTTGTAGCGCCCCTGGCGGTCCCGGCCTTGGTAGTCATCGGCGAGCAGCAGCAGGTCGCCGGCATCGGTGCCGCGCTGTAACCCAAGAAGCCCACTCGTCAAGTACTTCCAATGGCTCGGCGTATACAGCGCGTTGATGGTGCCCGTGGTCGCGTCGGCGTAGCTCAGGCCACGCGGATCTGACGTCTTACCCGGCCTGGCGACCAGCGGATCAACCAAGGCGTGGTAGCGGTTGACCCACTGGGCCGGATCGGTACCCAACGGGCAGGCCGTCGAACGGGCGCAGTCCGCGGCGTAATCGTTGAAAACGGTTTGGAATCCTGCCATTTGGTTGATGGTTTCGTCGATGGGGCCGATGGTCGGGTCAATGGCGCCATCGAGCACCATCGTCCGGACATGGGAGCTGAACCGCTCGATGTAGGCGGTACCCAACTCGGTCCCGTAGCTATATCCGAGGTAGTTGATCTGCTCGTCGCCCAGCGCTTGGCGGACCATATCCATATCGCGTGCGGCCGATGCCGTGCCGACGTTCGCCAGGAATTCCTGGCCGATCCGGTCACCACAGTGCTGAGCCAACTCGCGATAGATCTGCTCGATGTGGGCGACACCGGCCGGACTGTAATCGACCATCGGGTCGCGCCGGTAGGCGTCGAACTCGGCGTCGGTGCGGCACCGCAACGCAGGGGTCGAATGACCGACTCCTCTTGGGTCAAAGCCCACCAGGTCGAAGTGGCGGGTGATATCGGTGTCCTTGAGCTCTGGCGCCATCCCGGCGACCATCTCGACCGCGGACGCCCCGGGTCCGCCCGGATTGACAAGCAGCGATCCGATACGTTGACCGGCGGCAGGGATGCGGATCACCGCCAACTTGGCCTGTGCCCCACCGGGTTTGTCGTAATCGACCGGCACCGACACCGTTGTACATTGCGCGCTGGGAAGGCCGTTGGCGTCCGCGATGAACTCGCGACAGGACCCCCAACTCTGTTGCGGCGCGGCTGCCGGTGCAACGGTGCTCTGGGTCTGACCGGCATCGGCCTCCGGGGTCGCACTGGCCAACGGCGGCGCAGCCGTCGCGTGCCCGCAAAGCGCCAGCCCAAACGACAGCAGCGCCGAGCTCAGTGGTCTCAGGCGGCACATGGCCGTTGATCTTGTCACCCATGAATACCCGTGGCGGCGCGAAACGATCACGCCTTGATCTCGTATCTGGCTCTTAGCTGTGGCCATCCGTCAGTCTGGGGGTGACCTGCCTCACGCCAACGTTTTATCGCACACGAGAAGCCTCCTTTCACACGAACACAGCGGCCATCTTCCGTAAGACACCGGGAATAGGGATTTGAATGAATACATATGAAAATTGGCCACAAAGGAATCATCCTGAAAATGTGCGCACCTACTTTAAAGACGAAATAGATATTGATGCTCCTAAAAGTGTCGTTTGGTCATGGCTCTCACGTCCTGCACTTTATCCTTATTGGTATAAGAAGTGGCCTAAAGTACATTTTCATGAGAATAAAGATGCTCAGTTAAGACTAGGAGATATCTTTGTAGCCTATGTGAAGGGCATTAAAAGTCCCACCGAAGTGATCGATATCGAGGACGAAGACACGATAGCATGGACCGGCAAGAGGTTTGGCGTTCGCGGAGTGCACAGTTGGAGGTTGGTAGGAAATGACGATACAACTCTAGTTGTCACCGAAGAAACGCTTCGAGGTGCGCTTCCTAGCACCTTTCCTCGGCTATTCATTAATGCTGGCCATCAGATGCATCAGCATTGGTTAAAGCAGTTGAAAACGGTTTCCGAGATTACGGCGTACAATTCATCTTTGTCAATTGAAGATATTCATCGTATGTCTTATCCTTCGAAATGAACGCCTGAAATGAGTCAATTAAGTTTCCCAGATCGTCTCGGTTGGCCGCCCGACCGATGGAGCTAACACTTTGCGCCGCTGGGCGGGGTGCTACCGCCGATCAAGTACGCCGTCACGTAGTCGTCGATGCAGCTGTCCCCCTGAAATACCACCGTGTGCTGCGTTCCGTTGAAGGTCAGCAACGAGCCGTTCAGTTGGTTTGCCAGTTCGACCCCGGCCTGATACGGCGTCGCCGGATCGTGGGTCGTGGACACCACCACGGTCGACACCAGACCGGGCACGGAGACGGAATGCGGCTTGCTCGTCGGCGGCACCGGCCAGAACGCACAAGTGCCCAGCGGCGCGTCGCCGGTGAACTTGCCGTAGCTCATGAACGGTGCAATCTCGCGTGACCGGCGGTCTTCGTCAATAATCTTGGCTCGGTCTGTAATCGGCGGCTGATCAACACAATTGATCGCAACCCGCGCGTCGGTGGAATTGTTGTAATGCCCGTGCGAGTCACGACGCATGTACATATCGGCCAGGGCGAGCATGGTGTCTCCGCGGTGGTCAACCAGCTCCGAGAGGGCGTCGGTCAGGTGGTGCCACAGATTCGGGGAGTACAGCGCCATGATGGTGCCGACGATGGCATCGCTATAGCTCAGGCCGCGCGGGTCGTTAGTTTTCGCCGGCCTGCTGACCGACAGGTTGTTCGGGTCGACCAGCGGGTCGACCAGGCTGTGATAAACCTCGACAGCCTTGGCGGGGTCGGTGCCCAGCGGACAGTTCGAGTCCTGGGCGCAGTCGGCGGCATAGTCGTTGAACGCGTCCTGGAATCCCTTGGCCTGACGTAGATCTGCCTCGATGGGATCGGCGTTGGGGTCGACGGCGCCGTCGAGGATCATCGCCCGCACCCGCTGCGGAAAGGCCTCGGCGTAGGCCGAGCCGATCCGGGTGCCGTACGAGTAGCCGAGGTAGGTCAGCTTGTCGTCGCCCAGCGCGGCGCGGATGGCATCCAGATCCCTGGCAACATTGACCGTCCCGACGTGCGCCAGGAAATTCTTGCCCATCTTGTCGACGCAACGACGAACGAATTGTTTGGTCTCGTCCTCAATGCGCGCCACGCCCGCCCGGCTGTAGTCAACCTGCGGCTCGGCCCGTAGCCGGTCGTTGTCCGCATCGGAGTTGCACCAGATCGCTGGTCGCGAAGACGCCACACCACGTGGGTCGAACCCGACCAGGTCGAAGCGTTCATGGACACGTTTCGGCAGCGTCTGGAAAACACCAAGCGCGGCCTCGATGCCGGATTCACCGGGGCCACCGGGATTGATGACCAGCGAACCAATCTTGTCTCCGGTCGCAGGAAAGCGAATCAACGCCAGCGACGCCACCTCACCGTCGGGATGGTCGTAGTCGACGGGCACGGCGAGCTTGCCGCAAAGCGCACCACCGGGAATCTTCACCCCCGGGTTTGACGAACGACACGGTGTCCATTCGATCGGCTGGCCCAGCTTCGGCTCAGCCATGCGAGCACGCCCGCCGACCACGCGGATGCATCCGGCGAGCACCAGCACCACGGACGCGATCGCGGCCCAGACCAACAGCATGCGCGCGATCTTGTCGCGGCGGGACAGACTCATGGCACCCTATGCTGCCAGAGAAGACTCAAAATCCTGGTTAGCGGCCATCGCCGGGTGACCTCTCGCACGCAGCCAGCAGCTCTTCCATGCCGATGGCAAACTCGTCGGCCATCTCCCATAAATCCGGGAGCAGGTCCGGGCAGGCGATGAGCCCGACATCCAGCTTGCCGTTCAGCGACATCACGGTGATGTTGAGACCTGAGCCGTGAAAGATCGGCCCTAGTGGGTACATCGCCTTGACCTCACAACCGAGCATGTACAGCGGGATCTGTGGTCCGGGCACGTTGGACACCACTAGGTTGTGCACCGGCAAGCTCGTGGTCAAGCGGCTGCTGGCATAGACCCGCATCGCGATCCCGAAAACGGCCGGCGCCGCGAACTGTGACCAATCCTGCAACAGCGTGGCACCAATGGCTGAACTATGTTGCTTGGCAACGGAATTCGCTGCGGCGATCGCCCTCAGGCGTTCCGCGGGGTCGGCAATGTTGGTTTGCAGGCTGGCAAACATGCCCGAAACCTGGTTCCGGCCGGGGCGATCCGACTTGCCATGCACCGACACCGGCACCGTCGCCACCAGTGACGTGTCGGGCAACGCGTTGCGCTCGGCCAGGTATTGCCGAAGCACCCCGGACACCAACGCCATCACCACGTCGTTGACCTTGACGTCGAAGTGGTTCTTGACGGTCTTGATGTCTTCGAGGTCCAGCTGGGCATAGGCGATGTTGCGTCGGCCGGTGATTCTGGCGTTGAAGACCGTGCGCGGTGCGGCAAAGGGACGCGCCATGGTCAAGCCGTCCCGGGCCCGCAGCAGTGTCCCGACCACCGAGGAAACGGTGTCCGGCACCACATTCGCCAGGTTCAGCGGCCGGGTGACGAACCTGATCAAGCCGCCGGCGGCAATCTGCCAGCCGCTGCCGCCGCCGACGCCGTCCACCGGGTCGGGCGGGGGCGCGTCGGCCTCGGTGGTGCACAGCTGCGACATCAAGTTGGCGCCGGTCACCCCGTCCACGCCGGCATGGTGCACCTTGGTCATCACCCCGATGCGGCCTTTGCGATGGCAGTCGGTGCCGGCGACGCCCTCGATGACCCACATCTCCCACAGCGGCCGCCGGCGATCCAACGGCAACGATGCGATGTGCCCGCAGACTTCCGACATTTCCGCCCGCCCGCCGGGCGACGGCAAGCCGATGCGGTGCAAATGCCGATCGAGCTGAAAGTTCTCGTCATCCACCCAGACGGGGTGGTCGAGGTTCAACAGACTGTTGGCAAGCTTCTCGCGGAACTCCGGCATCGCCTTGATGCGCGTTGATAACGCGTCGCGCAGTCGGTCAAAGGTGTAGCCGCCGGGCATGGTCGACGTATCCAACTCCATGATCGAGCAAACATGCATGGGCTGGGAGGAGGTTTCCAAGTACAGGAAGCTGGCGTCGAGTCCACTGAGCCGCTGCATCCGCAGATCGTATGCCGGTGGCGAACAACACGGTGCATCTACCTGGACAAAATGGCAGACTGTTGGAGTCAGACGAACCCGGGGACCCTATCAGGACCACCACCTACAGGGCCACGAGGATCGACCCGACCACCACTAGGGACAGTGATGTCTGAGCAGAATGTTTATGGGGCTAACCCTGCCAACGCCGGCAGCAATTCGGCACCGCGCACCAAGATCCGCACCCACCACCTGCAGAAATGGAAGGCCGAAGGCCATAAGTGGGGGATGCTGACGGCTTACGACTATTCGACCGCCCGAGTCTTCGACGAGGCCGGCATTCCGGTGCTGTTGATCGGCGATTCGGCAGCCAACGTCGTTTACGGCTACGACACCACGGTTCCCATCTCGATCGACGAGCTGATCCCGCTGGTCCGTGGCGTAGTGCGGGGCGCCCCGCACGCGCTGGTGGTCGCCGATCTGCCGTTCGGCAGCTACGAGGCTGGTGCCAACGCGGCACTGGCTGCCGCTACCCGGTTCATGAAGGAAGGCGGCGCGCACGCCGTCAAGCTCGAGGGCGGAGAACGGGTAGCCGGGCAGATCGCGTGCCTGACCACTGCAGGCATCCCGGTGATGGCCCATATCGGCTTCACTCCGCAAAGCGTCAACACCCTCGGCGGCTTCCGGGTCCAGGGCCGCGGCGACGCTGCCGAACAGACGATCGCCGACGCGATCGCAGTGGCCGAAGCGGGAGCGTTTGCCGTCGTGATGGAAATGGTGCCGGCCGAACTGGCAACCCAGATCACCGGCAAGCTCACCATCCCGACCGTCGGAATCGGAGCCGGTCCCAACTGCGACGGCCAGGTCCTGGTCTGGCAGGACATGGCGGGTCTCAGCAGCGGCAAGGCCGCCCGCTTCGTCAAGCGCTACGCAGACATCGCCGGTGAATTACGCCGCGCCGCAATGCAATACGCGGAAGAGGTTGCCGCCGGCGCTTTCCCGGCCGACGAGCACTGCTTTTAGCGGGCCGATCCTCTCGGTGCACGGCGCGTAATCCCGATGTGGCACTCTATGGGGGCCTATCACCATCCACGGAGGCGAAGATGCCGGTATCGGCGCCAGAGACGGCGCGCCATCTGGAGGTCGAGCGCAAGTTCGACGTTGTCGAGTCGACAGTGTCGCCGTCCTTCGAGGGCATCGCTGCGGTGGCCCGCGTCGCAAAGTTGCCGATGCAATCGCTGGACGCGGTGTACTTCGACACCCTGACCCACGACCTAGCACGCAACCGGGTCACGTTGCGCCGTCGCACCGGTGGTCCCGACGCCGGTTGGCACCTGAAGTTGCCCGCCGGACCCGACGCCCGCACCGAAATTCATGTGCCGCTCGCCGACGACGACGCAACCGGGCAACCCGTGCCGGCCTCGTTGCTCGATGTGGTGCTGGCGATCGTTCGCGACCGCCCGATCGAGCCGGTCGCGCGAATCACCACCCAACGCGAGAGCCAGATCCTGTACGACACTGACGGAGTTGCCGTGGCGGAGTTCAGCAACGACCACGTCACCGCGTGGTCGGCTGGCTCCGATGAGGGACACGCAGAACAGCAGTGGCGCGAGTGGGAGTTGGAACTGCGGCACACGGATGGGACCGCCGGTCACGACCTGCTGAATCGGTTGAGCAACCGGCTGCTGGACGCCGGGGCCGCCCCCGCCGGCCACGGTTCCAAGCTGGCACGGGTGCTGGGTGGGACATCCGCTGCTGCTGGGCCGTCGCAACCGCGGCAACCCGCGGACCCGGTGCATCGCGCCGTGGCCCAGCACATTGAGGAGCTACTGGTGTGGGATCGCGCCGTGCGCGCGGACGCCGACGATGCGGTGCACCAGATGCGGGTGACCACCCGCAAGATCCGCAGCCTGCTCAAGGACGCCCAGGATTCGTTCGGACTGGCCGACGGGGCCTGGATCATCGATGAGCTGCGTGAACTCGCCAGCGTCCTGGGTGTGGCGCGCGATGCTGAGGTGCTCGGCGAGCGCTACCAGCGCGAATTGGACCGGCTGGCACCGGAACTGGTGCGTGGACCCATTCGAGAACGTCTGGTCGACGGAGCCCAACGCCGCTATCAAATCGGGCTGCGGCGGTCTTTGGTCGCAATGCGGTCGAAGCGGTACTTCCGACTGCTTGACGCTCTCGACGCCCTGGTCGCCGAAAACCCGGTCACGGCGGTCGGCCAGGACTCGGCGCCGGTGGCCCCGATAAACATTGACGCCGCGTACAAACGCGTCCGAAAGGCCGCAAAGGCAGCTGCCCAGGGCGGTCAAGACGGCGACGCCGACCACCAGAAAGACCCTGACGAGGCGCTGCACCGGATCCGAAAGCGCGCCAAGCGCTTGCGTTACACCGCGGCCGCGACCGGCGCGGACAAGGTGTCCCAACAGGCGAAGGCCATTCAGACGTTGCTCGGCGATCATCAAGACAGCGTGGTCAGCCGCCAACATTTGATCCGGCAGGTCGAGGCCGCCCACGCCGCAGGCGAAGACACTTTCACCTACGGCCTGCTTTACCGGCAAGAGGCCGACTTGGCAGACAGTTGCCGCGACCAGCTCGACGCGGCCCTGCGCAAACTCGACAAGTCGGTGCGCAAAGCACGGCGCTGAGGGCGAGCAGACGCAAAGGCACCCATTTTGGGCCCAAAATGGGTGCCTTTGCGTCTCTCTCGAAAATGAAGGTGACCCGAAGCGGGTGAGTGGCTGCCCCCGGGCGTTATGCGGCTTCGGTGAGTGGTTCGAGAGTCACTTTGTATCCCAGGCGTTCTAGTTGCTTGATGGCTTTGGTCTTGGTTCGCGCGGGCTGGTGTCGGGTGTAGTAGTCAGCACCGGGGTCACGGTAGAAAGCACCGTTTACCAGCATGTTCCATGCATCGGTGAGCATCTTGTGTTCGAGGCTGACCAGGGCGATCAGGGCGGGCAAGGAGTTGCGTCGTGGTTTCTTCCTGCGCGTTTGAACGGGCCGCCTGCCGGCGATGCGTCGATAGCGGACGCTGTAGTAGGTGTCTTTACTACGCGCGGCCGATAGGGCAGCTATGCCCAGGGCGGCCTTGAGGTGATGGTTGCCGGGGCGGGTGGCGGCTGATTTGACCCGGCCCGCTGATTCGTTGCAGCCGGGCACCACCCCGGCCCACGACGCCAGGTGTGCGGCGGTGGGGAACACGCTCATATCGGCGCCGGTTTCGGCGATGAACACATCGGCGACGATTCGCGACCAGCCCGGGATGCTCATCAGCAGTTCCCGGACGGCCTGAAAGGGTTTGATCGCCTCCTCAATGCGCGCATCGAGGCGAGCGATGTCGGCAGCATGGGCATCGATGCGATCCAGGTAGAGCCGCGCCATAAACGCGTGATGGTCGTTAAACCGTCCGCGCAACGCCTCGGTGAGCGCGGGAATCTTCTGGCGCATCTGCCCTTTGGCCAGATCGGCGATCACCGCCGGGTCGCGCTGCCCGGCGATGAGTGCTTCAAGCATCGCCCGCCCCGACACCCCGACGATGTCGGAGATCACCGCCGAGAGTTTGATCCCGGTGTCTTCGAGCAGCTTTTCCAGCCGCTGGATCTCTTTAGTGCGCGCTCGAGTGATGGTGGTGCGCGCCCTAGTCAGATCCCGCAACACCCGAATCGGCTCCGGTGGCACAAACGAGGCCCGCAGCAGCCCATGTGCGCCCAGATCGGCCAGCCACGCCGCATCGGAGACATCGGTCTTACGACCGGGCACATTGCGCGCCGCTTTAGCGTTGACCAGCATCACGTTCAGCTGGCCTTCGAGCAGGTAATAAAACGGTTTCCAGTAATCCGACGTGGATTCGATCACCACACAACTGACCCGTTCGGCGATCAGGTGCTCCCGCAACGCCAGGATCTCGCCGGTGGTCGACCCCCACGTGCTCACCGTCGTCGACGTGCCCCGCCGACCCTGACCCTGCACCCGGACACATACCTTGGCGTCCTTCTTGGAGACATCAATGCCCGAACACCGCGGATGAACCACCTCCATGACCATCACCTTCCATCCAGAACTATTGTCGTGGAGCGTGTTTCGGGGAGAGCCAAACAAAGACAGGAGTCTCTCTCGCGTGCTCACAGGCAACAATCCACGGCCCCCGCACAACCACAGGGGTGCTCTCCGCCACCAAGCTGCTCGCCGTACTCACCGGCAACACAGACGCAACGGGGTCCACCGAAACACCCCACAAGCGTCGACCCAACCCGCTCCGAGAAGCAACCCGCCACCACGGCTACCAAGCCGAACGCCCCGGACTAATTTTCATCCCCCACGCCGGGGTGCAGCCCCCTTGGCAGCTGCTCGGCAAGGGGCGGGCGAGCTGGCCTGTAAGCCGGATTCTGTTCCACACCGCCGCGGCTCTCACCAACGGCGGCACGGCGGCGACCATCCATCTGGACACACCGTTGCCGGGTGCCTCAAGCGGCCTACCCGCAGGCTCGGGCGAGCAACCCTCGGGCGCCTGCGCGGCCGCACTTTCGGTGCGACCTTCTTGGCCTTGCTTCGGGTGGGGTTTACCTAGCCACCCCGGTCACCCGGAGTGCTGGTGCGCTCTTACCGCACCGTTTCACCCTTACCACCACGAGGGTGGCGGTCTGCTTTCTGTGGCACTTTCCCGCGAGTCACCTCGGATTGCTGTTAGCAATCACCCCGCTCTGTGAAGTCCGGACTTTCCTCGACTCGACGCTGGTCTTGCGACCAACCCGAGCCGCGGCCGCCCAGCCAACTCGTCCGCGACCAACACGGTACTCGCTGGACAATGGCGAGGCCAGCGGCGCCTTCGGCGGAGGTCCGCACCGCTGCCTCGGGTCGCACCTGGCCCGCATGGAGCTGCGGGCGGCGTTGCGCGAATTCCACCGGCGCATTCCCGACTACGTGATAAAGCCCGGAGTTCAGCTACACCGCCGCACTGAGGTCAGTGGAGGCGCTGCCACTGACCTTCCCGGTGCCCACACCATGACACGAGTCGTCGTCGACGCCCACCGCTGCGTGGGCCACGGGCGTTGCTACACCTTGGCGCCCGACGTCTTCGACTGCGACCCGTTCGGCCACTCCGTTGTGCTCGTCGAGGAAGTCGGCAGCGAACTCGAGGCGCAGGCGGTCGCCGGTGAGCAAACTGCCCGGAGCAGGCGATTACGATACTTCGCTGATGTCTCGGTGGAAGCAGCGTGTCGAATCCGGCGATTGGGTCGCCATCAATGCCGAGGTGAGCGAATTCGGCGGGGCGCTGTTGCCGCGATTGATCACAACCAGCGAGGCGGCGCGGTTGCGCAAGCTTTACACCGATGACAGCTTGTTCCGTTCGACGGTCAACATGGCGCCCAAGCGGTATGGAGCCGGCCAGTACCGCTACTTCCACGCGCCCTATCCCGAACCGATCGAAAGCCTTAAGCAAGCGCTATATCCTAGGCTGCTGCCGATCGCGCGCGACTGGTGGTCCAAACTCGGCCGGCACGCTCCGTGGCCGGACACCCTCGACGAGTGGTTGGCGGCCTGCCACGCCGCCGGCCAGACCAGATCCACCGCGCTGATGCTCAAGTACGGCACTAATGACTGGAATGCCCTACACCAGGACCTCTACGGGGACTTGGTGTTTCCACTTCAGGTGGTGATCAATCTCAGCCACCCCGATACCGACTACACCGGCGGCGAATTCCTTCTCGTCGAGCAACGTCCCCGTGCCCAATCCCGTGGCACCGCAACACAATTGCCACAGGGGCATGGCTACCTGTTCACCACCCGCGATCGGCCGGTGCGATCGACGCGGGGTTGGTCGGCTTCACCAGTGCGCCATGGGCTTTCAATCATTCGTTCGGGTGAACGCTATGCCATGGGGTTGATCTTTCACGACGCGGCGTAATGGCACGGGCCCCGAACATCGCAGGCGCCGTCACTACGCAAACACGAAGAGAACAGTGCGTGTCTATTTGGTGCTGGCCAAAATGCATGCCGACACGCCGGTTGACCTGCCACGACTAATCGCCTTCGCAAATATAGCGTGAGCCGAAATCGGACCGGAAGGCATTGGGTTGACCGAAGATCCGTTCGGCGGAATGTCTCGTCGCGAGTTTATTGCCAGGGTCGCCGCGGGCGGCACCGGCGCTCTAATGTCCTTTGCCGGCCCGGTGATAGAAAAGGCTTACGGGGCTGGGCCGTGCTCTGGGCATTTGACCGACATCGAGCACATTGTGTTGTTCTTACAGGAGAACCGATCATTCGATCATTACTTCGGAACGCTTTCTGGCACCGATGGATTCAACACTCCGTCGCCCGCGTTCCAGCAAAAGGGCTGGAATCCGCAGACGCAGCAACTCGACCCCGCCGGCATCACCATCCCGTTCCGATTCGATACCACCCGAGGCCCGTTCGTTGACGGCCAATGCCTGAACGACCCCGACCACTCCTGGAAGGCGATGCACGAGTCCTGGAACGGCGGTGCCAACGATAACTGGCTACCGGCACAGGTCAGCGCCAGTCCGGTGGTGGGCAATGTCCCCGTGACTATGGGCTATCACACCCGCAAAGACATCCCCATCCACCACATGTTGGCGGACACGTTCACGGTCTGCGATCGGTACTATTGCTCGGTTTTGGGTCCCACCCTGCCCAACCGGCTGTACTGGATCAGCGCCTCGATCGACCCCGCCGGCACCAACGGCGGCCCCCAACTCACCAGCCCCGCCGCCGAACCGGTTGCTCAGTTCAGCTGGACAACCATGCCGGAAAACCTCAGCGCTGCCGGCATCAGTTGGAAGCTGTATCGCAGCAAAGCTCTCGGGCCAATCGCTAGTCATTACCTTAACTACACCTATGACCGAATGATGACGTATTTCAAGCAAGCCCAGGATCCCCGCTCAGACCTGGCTCGCTTCGGCGTCGCACCGACCTACCCCCTCGACTTCGCCGCCGACGTCAAAGCCAATAGGCTGCCCCAGGTTTCCTGGGTGGTTCCTAACACACCGTTGTCCGAACACCCCGCATTCCCCCCGGCCGTCGGCGCTATCGGCATTGTGCAGCTGCTAAGAATTTTGCTTTCCAATCCGACGGTATGGGAAAAGACCGCGCTAATTGTCGCCTACGACGAAAATGGTGGTTTCTTCGACCACGTCACACCGCCGACCCCTCCGGCGGGAACTCCCGGCGAATTTCTCACCGTTGCCGACATCAACAGCGTGGCGGGCGCTAGCGGCATACGTGGACCCATCGGTTTGGGTTTTCGCGTCCCGTGCATCGTGATTTCGCCATACAGTCGCGGCCCGCTGATGGTCCATGACGTTTTCGATCACACCTCACAGCTGAAGTTGATCGGCAAGCGGTTCGGGGTGCCGATTCCCAACCTCACCGCCTGGCGCGACAGCACGGTCGGCGATATGACGTCGACGTTCAACTTCGCCGTCCCCCCTAACCCCTCGCGACCCGACTTGGGTCACCCGCTGCTTGACGCGGTGCCGAAACTGCCCCAGTGCGTACCCAACGTGTATTTGGGAACGATCGGGTTGAATCCGAATCCAGTGACGGGAGAGATCGGCGAGGCAATCCCGTATCGGGTGCCCTTTCCGCAGACAATGCCCAGTCAGGAAACCACCCCCGTACGCGGTGTACCCAGCGGTCTCTGCTAGCTAGCACCGGGTGTCTACAGGTAACCGGTTTGGTTGACCAGCCGCACCGATGACGCTCCATCGGGATAGAACTCGGCGATGCTCAACGACGCCAGATCAAGATGCAACCGGTACAGCACACCCGGGCCGACACCCAATGCGAGCCGCAGCAACACCTTGATCGGGGTGACATGCGAGACCACCAGCACCGTCTCGTTCTCGTGCGCAGTCATGATCCGGTCACGTGCCCGACGCACCCGCCACATCACTTCGTCGAAGCTTTCGCCGCCCGGCGGCGTCGTGCTGGTGTCGTGTAGCCAGCGACGATGCAGCTCGGGATCGCGTTCGGCGGCCTCGGCGAACGTCAGCCCCTCCCACGCGCCGAAGTCGGTCTCGATGAGGTCGTCGTCGACGGTCACGTCCAAGCCCAGCGCTCTTGCCGCCGTCGTCGCGGTGTCGTAGGCCCGCTGCAGTGGTGAGGAAATCACGGCCGTGATCCCGCCGCGCTGCCCCAGATATCGCGCCGCCAAGCCAGCTTGCCGCCATCCGACTTCGTTGAGCACCGGGTTGCCGCGCCCGGAGTAGCGGCGTTGCACCGACAACTCGGTCTGCCCATGCCGCAACAACAGCAGCCGGGTGGGAGTGCCGCGCGCGCCGGTCCAGCCGGGCGCGACCGGGGACTGCGTTGCAACCTTGGCGGGTTCGGCGACCGGGACGGTGGCTTTGTTCACCCTGCGGTTGGCGCGAGCGGCGGCATCCATCGCCTCGTTGGCCAACCGATCGGCGTGCGAGTTCCGGGCCCGGGGCACCCATGAATAGGTGATCCGGCGAAACCTCGACGCGAGCACCTGAGCCTGGGCGTGCAACTCAACGAGGTCGGGGTGCTTGACTTTCCAACGCCCCGCCATTTGTTCCACCACAAGCTTGGAATCCATCAGGACTGCCACTTCGGTGGCACCCATTTTCACCGCATCGTCCAAACCGGCTATTAGACCGCGATATTCAGCGACGTTGTTCGTCGCCCTGCCGATCGCCTGCTTGCTCTCTGCGAGCACGGTCGAGCGGTCCGCGGTCCACACCACCGCGCCGTAGCCGGCCGGGCCGGGGTTGCCCCTCGACCCGCCGTCGGCCTCGATGACAACTTTCACTTCTCAAATCCCTTGACCCGCAACAAGATCGCCCCGCACTCCGGACAGCGCACCACCTCGTCTTCGGCGGCCGCGGCGATGCGGGCCAGCTCGCCGCGGCCGATCTCGATCCGGCATGCGCCACACCGGTGACCCTGCAATTGTCCGGCGCCCGCCCCTCCCCTGGCCCGCTGCCGTTCGTAGAGCGCCGACAGGCCGGGGTCCAGCGTCGCGGTCACCGCCTCGCGACGCGATGAACGTTCATTGCGGGCGTGATCAAGCTCGGCGAGCGCGGCGTCGAGTTCCTGTTGCGCACTGTCCAAGTCGGCCTGCAGCCCATCGAGCGCTTGCAACTCGGCCCGCTGCTGGGCCTGCAGCTCCTCGCGGCGCTCCATCACGTCGAGCAGGGAATCTTCCAGGCTGGCCTGACGACGCTCCAGGGTCTCCAGCTCGTGTTGCAGATCGGACAATTGCTTGGCATCCGTCGCCCCGGACCTCAGCAACGACCGGTCCCGGTCTTCGCGCTTGCGCACCGCGTCGATCTCGCCCTCGAAGCGCGACACCTGGGCGTCCAAGTCCTCCACGGCGATTCGAAGGGCGGCCAGCCGATCGCTGGCGGCCGTGTGCTCGGCCTTGACCTTCTCGTAGGCCTCCCGCTGCGGCAGATGAGTGGCCCGATGAGCCATCCGGGACAGCTCAGCGTCCAGGGTCGCCAGTTCGAGTAGCGAACGCTGCTGTGCTACTTCGGCTTTCATGACGGATCTCTTTCAGTCTCGTTCTCGAGATTCCACGGGTCGGTTCGGAGGGTGCACACCCGAACCGGCAACGCCGCGCCAAACCGCGATCGCAACAGCTCGGCCGCCTGGCCGCACCACGGGAATTCGCTGGCCCAATGCGCGACGTCAATCAAGGCCACCTGTGAGGCCCGGCGATGTTCATCCGCCGGATGGTGCCGCAGGTCTGCCGTGACATACGCCTGCACGTCCGCGGTGGCCGCGGCGCCCAACAACGAGTCCCCGGCGCCCCCGCACACCGCGACCCGGGACACGAGCATGTCGGGGTCGCCGGCCGCGCGCACGCCCCAGGATGTCTGGGGCAACGCGGCGCTGACGCGGGCGACGAATGCGCTCAGCGGTTCGGGTTGTGGCAGCGTGCCGATGCGGCCCAACCCGACGCCGGTCGGCGGCGGCACCAACGCGAAGATGTCGAACGCCGGCTCCTCGTAGGGGTGCGCAGCCCGCATCGCCGCCAACACACCGCGCCGCGCTCGCGCGGGTGCGACGACCTCGACGCGATCCTCGGTCACCCGCTCGACGGTGCCGATACTGCCGATCACCGGCGACGCTCCGTCGTGTGGCAGGAACTGACCGGTACCCGTCACACTCCAGCTGCAGTGCGAGTAGTCACCGATGTGTCCGGCACCGGCTTCGAAAACCGCCGCCCGCACCGCGTCTGAATTCTCGGGAGGCACATAGATGACCCACTTGTCGAGGTCCGCCGCACCCGCGGCACCCGACGCGGGGGCAAGCACCGCTTCGACACTCAGGCCGAGAGCCTGCGCCAGCGCGTCGGACACCCCAGGCGACGCCGAGTCGGCGTTGGTGTGCGCGGTGAACAGGGAACGCCCGGCGCGGATCAAGCGGTGCACGAGCGCGCCCTTGGGCGTGCTGGCCGCGACCGTGTCGACCCCGTGGAACAGCAACGGATGATGAGCCAGGAGCAGCCCGCCCTGGGGAACTTCTTCGACGACCGCCGGCGTCGCGTCGACCGCGATGGTTACCGAGTCCAGCACATCCGCAGGGTCGCCACACACCAAGCCCACCGAATCCCACGACTCGGCAAGCGCCGGCGGGTACGCCTCGTCCAGCACCGCGATGACGTCGTGCAGGCGCACAGTCACGACAGCACCTCGGCGATCTCCCCAACGAGCAGCGGCCATTCCGCCCGCACCGCCGCCCGCAGATACCGCTCGTCGAGGCCAACGAACGTGTCGCAACGGCGCACCGCAATTCCTTGATTCTGCAACCGGTTTCGTACCACATCGGCACCTGGCGTACTGAACAAGACAAACGGGGCCCGGCCGTCGACCACAGTGGCACCCACCGACCTCAGACCCGCCACCATTCCAGCACGCAACCCTGCCAGCCGGGCGGCATCGGCCGCTGCCTCGGCAACGGCTTGGGCGGTGCTGCAGGCGGCGATGGCCGCCAGTTGCAGCGTGCCCACCGGCCAGTGTGCGCGTTGCGCGGTCAGCCGGGCCAACAGCTCGGGCGAGCCAAGCGCATAACCAACCCGCAATCCGGCCAGCGACCAGGTCTTGGTCAAACTGCGCAGCACCAGCACGTCGGGCAGACGGTCGCCGGCCAATGACTCCGGTTCGCCGGGAACCGAATCCATAAACGCCTCGTCGACCACCAGGATCCGTCCGGGGCGGCGCAACGCGAGGAGCTGCTCGCGGGTGTGCAGCACCGACGTGGGGTTCGTCGGATTGCCCACCACGACAAGATCGGCGTCGTCGGGCACCGTCACGCCGTCCAGGCTGAACGGCGGCTCCAGCACGACGTGATGCACCGGGATTCCGGCCGCGTTCAGTGCCACGGCCGGCTCGGTGAACGAGGGTGCAACGATCGCGGCCCGCCTCGGCCGCAGGTTGCTCAACAGCGCAAAGCCCTCGGCCGCCCCGGCCAGTGGCGCCACCTCATCGCGGCTTCGCCGGTGGCGAGCAGCGGCCGCGTCTTGCGCGAGGCGCACATCCTGGATGCCTGGGTAGCGGGCCAGATCCGGCAGCCGCGCGGCCAGTCGCTGCACTAGCCACCCCGGCGGTTGCGCGTGGCGGACGTTGACGGCGAAGTCGAGCATGCCGGGCGCGACGTCTTGATCGCCGTGATAGCGCGCCGCCGCGAGGCTCGTGTCAAGACTTGCCATCCGTGAAACACTAGTGGGCCGCCGCGCCGCCTCGGCAGTGTCTAGCCAACACCATCACAGCCAACCACGCCCATCAAGGACAATGGGCGTGTGACAGGCACCATCTCCGCGCGCCCCACCGATTGCCGCCCGCAACTGGTGATCTTCGACCTCGACGGCACCCTCACCGACTCGGCCGACGGGATCGTGGCGTCTTTCCTGCACGCGCTCGGCCACATCGGCGCCGAGGTGCCCGATGGCGACCTTGCCGCACAGATCGTCGGCCCGCCCATGGACGAAACGTTCCGTTCGATGGCGCTCGGCGGACGCGTCGACGACGCGATCGCGGCCTTCCGAGCCGAGTACGGCGCCCGCGGCTGGGCGATGAACAGCCTGTTCGCCGGCATCGATGCACTGTTGGCCGACCTGCAAGCCTCCGGCGTCCGACTGGCGGTGGCCACCTCCAAGCTGGAGCCGACGGCCCGGCGCATCCTTGCCCATTTCGGGCTGGACCAGCACTTCGAGGTCATTGCCGGCGCGACCGCAGACGGGTCCCGCAGCAGCAAGACCGAGGTGCTGACCCACGCGCTGGAACAGCTGCGGCCGCTGCCCGAGCGCGTGCTCATGGTCGGCGACCGCAGCCACGACGTTGAGGGGGCGGCCGCACACGGCATCGACACGGTGGTGGTCGGCTGGGGCTATGGGCAGGCCGACTTCGCCGAGTTGATCGACGCCACCGGCGTGACCCATGCCGCGACGATCGCCGAACTGCGGAGGGTGCTGGGTGTCTGATCCGCGTGCCCTCCATGTCACGTTCGTCTGTACCGGCAACATCTGCCGCTCGCCGATGGCCGAAAAGATGTTCGCCCACCAAATCCGGCAGCGTGGTCTGGATGGCGCGGTACGAGTGACCAGTGCGGGCACCGGCAACTGGCACGTCGGCGACTGCGCCGACGAGCGGGCCACCAGGGTGCTGCGTGCGCACGGCTACCCCACCGAGCATTGCGCCGCACAGCTCGACGCCGATCACTTGGCAGCCGATCTGGTGGTGGCCCTGGGCCGCAACCACGTGCGGCTGCTGCGCCAACTCGGGGTTGACGCCACTCGGATACGGATGCTGCGCTCGTTCGACCCGCGCTCCGGGGCCTACGCCCTCGATGTCGAGGATCCCTACTACGGCGACCACGACGACTTCGAGGAGGCATTCGCCGTCATCGAGGCCGCCCTGCCCGGCCTGCACGACTGGGTCGACGAGCGACTCGCGCAGAACGGATCCGGGTGACGCCGCGGTTGATACGGGGCCTGGCGTTCCTGCTGCGACCGGGCTGGATCGCGCTGATCCTGGTGGTCGTCGCGTTCACCTATCTGTGTTTCATGGTTCTCGCGCCCTGGCAACTGGGGAAGAACACCAGGACGTCACGCGAGAACCAACAGATCGAATACTCGCTCAACACTCCCCCTGTGCCATTGAAAACCTTGCTGCCACAACAGGATTCGTCGGCACCTACGGCCCAGTGGCGCAGGGTGACGGCGACCGGGCATTACCTGGCGGACGTTCAGGTGTTGGCCCGGTTGCGAGTGGTCGAAGGAGACCAGGCATTCGAGGTGCTGGCGCCATTCGTTGTGGACGGCGGGCCAACCGTCCTCGTCGACCGCGGATTCGTGCGGCCGCTGCCAGGCTCACATGTACCGCCGATCCCGCGCCCGCCCGATCAAACCGTGACCATCACCGCGCGGCTGCGCGACTCCGAACCAACGGTGCCGGGCAAGGAGCCGTTCGCCAGAGACGGTGTGCAGCAGGTGTATTCGATCAACGTCGGACAAGTATCGGCATTGACCGGTGTCCCGCTGGCCGGGTCTTATCTGCAACTGGTCGAAGACCAACCCGGGGGGCTGGGGGTGCTCGGTATACCGCACCTGGACGCGGGGCCGTTTTTGTCCTACGGCATCCAATGGATCTCGTTCGGCATCCTGGCGCCGATCGGATTGGGCTACTTCGCCTACTCCGAGATCCGAGCCCGCCGGCGGGAAAAGCAGACGGCTCCAGCGCCGGACCAGCCCATGACCGTCGAGGAGAAGCTCAGCGATCGCTACGGCCGCCGGCGTTGAAGGCCGAACGCCACCACGGCGGCGGCCGCGGCCTGCACCGCTCGCGATAGCGCCACCGCACGACGTAGATCGGCCACCGTGGGCTGCCGGCCGTCACCGAGTCTGGGCCGGATCTGCAGCTCATGGTGGTACTGGGTCGGTCCACCAAGTCGTACGCTCAGCGCACCGGCGAATGCCGCCTCGACGACCCCGGCGTTCGGGCTGGGATGCCGCGCGGAGTCACGACGCCAAGCGCGCACCGCACCCAACGCTGAGCCGCCCACCACCGGTGCGCAGATCACCACCAATGCCGCAGTTACCCGCGCGCCGAGATAGTTGGCCAAATCATCCAATCGCGCTGCGGCCCAGCCGAATCGGATGTACCTCGGCGAGCGGTATCCGACCATCGAATCCAAGGTGTTGACGGCGCGATATCCCAGCACAGCCGGCACGCCGCCGGCCGCAGCCCACAGCAGCGGCGCCACCTGGGCGTCGGAGGTGTTCTCCGCCACCGATTCCAGGGCCGCGCGCGTCAGCCCCTGCTCATCCAGCCAGGCGGGATCGCGCCCGCACAGCGATGGCAACAGGCGTCGGGCGGCCTCGACGTCGCCATTATCCAGCAAGTCCGACATCTGCACGCCGGTGCGCGCCAATGAGGTGCCGCCCAGCGATACCCAGGTGGCGGCCGCGGTAGACCAGAACACGGCCCGGCGTTGCAGAGCCGCACCCAGTAGAGCCGCCATGCCGACCAGCAGACTCGCGTGTATTGCCCCGGCGAGCCTGGAGTCGCGGTAGCTGACCCGCTCCAACCTCGCGGCAGCGTCGCCAAACACTGCGACCGGGTGACCGCGTTTCGGATCGGCCAGCACGAGATCGAACAGGTAGCCGGCCAGCACGCCGGCGACCCGGGCCTGCCGTGTCGAGGCAAACACCCCGGCAGCGTCTCATACGTGGTCTACTCGAACCCATGGGAGGACATCCGCGATGAAGCGGCCCGCGACTCGAATCGCCGACCTGTTGAACCCGGCGGCGTTGCTGTTGCCGGCCGCGAACGTGATTATGCAGTTGTCCTTGCCGGGCGTTGGGTATGGCGTGCTGGAAAGCCCGGTGGACAGTGGCAATGTCTACAAGCATCCGTTCAAGCGGGCCCGCACCACGGGCACCTATCTGGCGGTTGCCGCCATCGGTTCCGAGTCGGATCGCGCCCTGATTCGCGGCGCTGTCGATGTCGCGCACCGGCAGGTCCGGTCGACATCGTCGAGCCCGGTGTCCTACAACGCATTCGACCCCAAGTTGCAGCTGTGGGTGGCCGCGTGCCTCTACCGCTACTTCGTGGACCAACACGAGTTCCTGCATGGACCGCTCGATGACGCCAGCGCCGACCTTGTCTATCGCGACGCCAAGCGGCTGGGGACCACGCTGCAAGTGCCCGAGCGCATGTGGCCGCCGGACCGGGTCGCCTTCGACGAGTACTGGAAGCGCTCACTCGACGACCTGCGCATCGACCCGCCGGTGCGAGAGCATCTTCGCGGTGTGGCCTCGGTGGCTTTTCTTCCGTGGCCGCTGCGAGCACTGGCCGGACCGTTCAATCTGTTCGCGACGACGGGATTCTTGGCGCCGGAGTTCCGGGCGATGATGCAGCTGGACTGGACGGCGGCCCAGCAGCGCCGGTTCGATTGGTTGCTGGCCGCGGTGCGGCTGGCCGACCGGCTGATTCCACACCGGGCCTGGATCTTCACCTACCGGCTGTACCTGTGGGACATGCGATTTCGCGCCCGCCGCGGCTGGCGGATCGTCTAAACCGCCGACTGTGAAAACCACGACGCCGAAATGGCGTGTCGCGTCGGCAAATTCACACTCGGCGAGGCACCTCAGCGAACAGTCGCGAAGAACTTGCGCAGGTCATCGACGAACAGCTCGGGTTGTTCGAACGCAGCAAAGTGCCCGCCGCGCGGCATCGTGGTCCAGTGCGTGATGTTGTAGACGGGCTCGCACCAGGACCGCGGCGCGCGCAGCAGCTCCTTCGGGAAAGCCGCGACGCCCGTCGGCAATTCGACGCGGTCCAGTTGCCCCCAAACCTTGAAGCTCTCCCAATACAGCCGGGCCGAGGACGCCGCAGTGCCGGTCACCCAATACATCATCACGTTGTCGAGCAGCTCGTCTCGGCTCAGTGCGTTCTCGGGATGCCCGTCGCAGTCCGTCCACGCCCAGAACTTTTCGACTATCCACGCCAACTGACCGACGGGCGAATCGACGAGGCCGTATCCCACCGTTTGCGGCCGGGTGGACTGCTGCTTGGAATAGCCCGTGCCCCACTTGCGGTGCTGGGCCAGCGCGGCCATGGCCTGTTGTTCTTCTGCGGTTGGACTGGCCATCGCTTCGGCCGTAGGCCGGCCGATGGGCATGTTCACATGGATGGCCGCGCAGTGCTTGCCCGTGCGCCCGATCTGGGTGCTGACCGCCGCTCCCCAGTCACCGCCCTGGGCGCCGTAGCGCTGGTAGCCCAGGCGCAGCATCAGCGCCTCCCAGGCGTCCGCGATCTTCTCGACACCCCACCCCGTGCGGCTCGGCTTCCCGGAGAAGCCATACCCGGGAAGCGACGGGCAGACGACGTGAAAGGCATCTTCGGCGCGTCCACCGTGGGCCGTGGGATTGCTGAGCGGCTCGATCACCTTGTGAAACTCCACGATCGAGCCCGGCCAGCCGTGGGTGATCACCAGCGGAAAGGCGTCCTCGTGCGGGGAGCGCTGATGGATGAAATGGATGTCCAGCCCGTCGATTTCGGTGATGAACTGGTCGAACCGGTTGAGCGCGGCCTCACGCGAGCGCCAGTCATATTCGCTGGCCCAATATGTGGCCAAGTCGCGGGTGTAAGCCAGCGGGATGCCCTGGCTCCAGTCGTCCACACATTCGGCTTCCGGCCATCGGGTGCGCGCCAACCGCGATCGCAAGTCGTCGAGGACGTCATCGGGAACGTCGATGCGAAACGGCCTCATGCCACTATCGCTGGTTCGCGTCCTTGATCAGCGCGCTGATCTGCTCTAGCAGTTGGCGCATGTCGGCGCGCATCGCGTCCACCGCGGCATACAAGTCCGCCTTGGTCGCCGGCTGCTGGTCCGACGCCAGAGACCGCACCGGCGGTCCCGACGTCTGCTTTGCCGTGCCTTCGCTCCGGGAACCAGATAGCTCGCTCACGCCCACGACCTTGCCATACCGGCTCAAACACGTCCAAAACCGCAATCGGGCACCACGCACGCGCCGCGAGCGCCGGTGCCTATACCGCCAGCAGGGCGCAGCCCTGGGCTGCGACTGCCTTGGCCAGGTCGTCGAACCAGTCCTGCATGGCGGTGCACAGCCTGTCCGCGACCGGCATCAGCGATCTGTCTGCGACAACCATGATCGACAGATTCCCGTCGTAGGTGAACCCGATCAACCCTAGGGCTTTCGTGCCGCCTGGCAGGGCGGTGCGTAACCAGCGGTCGAGGCGGCATCCGAGACTCGAGGCGCCGCTGGCGTCATACGAGCGTCTGGAAACGCTGCTGTCGCAAGGGGAATCGATCCATATCTTCCCCGACGGCGAACGCGCGCGCAGGTCCGGCGGATGATCGCCGACGCAAGCGGCGAGCCCGTCGTCGATAGCCACAGCCTCAAAAAGCCAGTCGTCAAGGATTCCGTCGCCACCCGATTCACCACCTGAGGCGGCCGCGCTCGCGCCCCGCGTCCCTAACAGGCTCGGATGATTGGCGGGCTGTTTCGGCCCGTCTTGGCACACTCTTGGCACAACGAGGATTTGATCGTCACGAGCTAGTCGCATTTGCGCATCAAGCCTGGTCGACCTGGCCGATCCAGGCATTGATCGCTGCGACGGCGGCATCGAGCGAGAGTTCGATGCTCGCCGACGCCGCGGCCCGCTTGTAGTCGTTACCCCAGTGGGCGTGTCCAACTACAGTTGGCGGCCACTTCCTTTTCCTTGCCGGCAAACCGAGTTGCTTAGCTTCGTCGGCTCGGGCCTGAAACAGAGCCGACCCGGCTGCCTGGATTTCGGCCAGACTCGGGCTTCCGGTCTCGGCTGCGAGGTCGCGCAGGAGGAGCAGGTCGACTACGTCGCGGGCACGATCGTTGATGGAATCTGGCGGTTCGTGGGGGTCAGAGACCGCGTGCATCTTCTGTGCAATCTGAAAGCGCATGGCGATCCCAACGAGGTGTCGGGGTCTGGCAGTCCGAACCCACTCACCGGTGGCGGGTCGATAACTTCGAAGTCTTGGCCGATGCCTGACTCGTCGGGTGAGACCTCGAACTGGATCCGCCTCCAAGTGACTCCTCGGAGCGCGATGACGATGTCGAACCGACGCGGCTTGATGATCTTCGTAGGAGCATTGACGACCTCGACCTCGCCCCGGCGCAGCGTGAGAGGTCCCCACGGCTCGGCCAGCGCGTCCTCCAAAGCTAGAAGAAACGCGTCCAGATCACCGCGGACGAGCCCGTCGACGTCCTTGGTAGGGCGGGTAGTAGCGGGCAATCGGTGCTGCAACAGAGTGCCGCCCTTAAGGAGGAACAGCTGCCTTCCGTCGGCATCGATTGCGCGTTGGACGCAAGCGACAGCGACCGACGACGCGACGAGCCAGCCGAGTCTGCCGCCCTTGGCCTCCTGGCCAAGCTTGCCCTCGGCTTGAGCAATCCATTGGTTGAGAACGGCCGCCGACGCCGGCTGCTTGGTTTTCGGCGTCAGCGTGCGCAACAGAGCGGCAAGCCGGGAATCGAAGCGCTCATGGCTCATAGCGCGCCTCCAATGCCTCGGCCAGTCCGTCACGTTCGGCAGCCTTCAGATAGCCCTGGACGTGACCCCGGTCGATGGCCTGCCGCAGCAGGTAGGTGGGGGTGCCGTATGCGATGCACTGGGCAATGGCGGTTGCCGGTGTGACGGTGGGGATCTCCTGCCACCAGCCAATCTGCCTTGGCGCGAGGTCCTCCCGGTGGATGACGTAGTCATCACCGCCCGTGCGGCGCAGGCGTCGGCGCTTGGCGACGGTGATGTGGATGCGATTGGGATTGACGTCGCTGATTTCGTAGGCGTCCAGTGCGGTCTCGTGGCTGAGGCACGCCTCAGGTGCGCGAGTCCACAGCACGGCAAGCATGTAGGGGTCGTACTGACCGACGGGGAACTGCGGAAACCGGTAGACCCCATGCGCGACGCGGGTCAGTGTGCCCCGCTGCACAAGCATTTGCAGCGCAACTTTGCCCACACTCGCAGCGTCGGCCTGCTGAGCAGTCACGAACCCGAGCTGCGTGATCGCAATATCCCACAGCTCGTCCCGCGCCAGCCGCTTCGTGGTCATGGCAAAAGTATAACGAAACCGTGATACTTTTGGCGCTGCGATCACTACGTTTCTTGTTCCGTCTTGCTAACTGATTCCCGCGCCGGTCGGATCGCGGTATGGCGCTGACCTGCACAAACGCTGGTGGGCGCGGACGGTATCGAACCGCCGACCGCTGGTGTGTAAAACCAGAGCTCTACCACTGAGCTACGCGCCCTTGAAACCACACGGCCCCGCCGCAGGCTACACGCCCAAACGCCCAGCGCCCAAAACGCTCACACCCTTAAGGCCGCTAACGCGTCGCTCCACACGCGCTGGTCGCGGGCTTCGCCGGGCTGCTTCATCTCGGCGAACCGAATGATCCCAGACCGATCGACCACAAACGTACCGCGGTTGGAGTAGCCAGCCTTGTCGTTGAACACGCCGTAGGACTGGCTGACCTCTCCATGCGGCCAAAAGTCCGACAGGACCGGAAACAGGAACCCACTCTGGGTCGCCCAGATCTTGTGCGTCGGGGGCGGGCCCACCGAGATGGCCAGCACTGCACTGTCGTCGTTCTCAAACTCAGGCAGGTGGTCCCGCAGCTGGTCCAGCTCACCCTGGCAGATCCCGGTGAATGCCAGGGGGAAGAACACCAACAGCACGTTCTTGTCGCCCCGGTAGCCACTGAGCGTCACCGGCTGATAGTTCTGGTCGCGCAGCGTGAAGTCGGGGGCGCCGGCTCCGACGTCCAGCATCAGCGCTTTCCGGCCCGCGACTTGGGCTGGACCAATCGACTGGCGCTCCAGTCACCCAGATTGACCGACGAGGTCGGCATCAGACCCGCGGTGGGTGCCGCCTCGGCGATCTCGGCGGGAAGCACGTGACCGGGCCGGCCCGTCTTAGGCGTCAACACCCAGATCACGCCGTCTTCGGCCAGCGGGCTGATCGCGTCCATCAGGGTGTCCACCAAGTCCCCGTCGCCGTCGCGCCACCACAGCAGAACGACGTCGATAACCTCGTCGGTGTCCTCGTCGAGCAGCTCACTGCCGCACGCTTCCTCGATCGCAGCGCGGATGTCGTCGTCGGTGTCTTCGTCCCAGCCCCACTCCTGGACAAGTTGGTCTCGTTGGATGCCCAGCTTGCGGGCGTAGCTCGGGGCGTGATCCGCCGCGACCACCGTGGAACCTCCTCTAAGCGCACGCACAAAGGGCGATGCGCCCTATCGTCGCACAACCACAACTGTGCATATACCAATACCTAGTAGGACGCCATGCATAGTTTCAGTGCCTTCGTCTTCGTATCGTTGAGCTGATCGACCCGACGGTTGAACTCCCCGGTGGCCGCGTGCGTGCCGATGGCGTTGGCCACCGCGCGCGCCGCGTCCATATACGCGTTGAACGCATCGCGCATCTGCGACGACAGCGCGTCGCTGAAACTGCTGGAAACCGCCGAGGCGCTGTCGTTGAGCGCCGATATGGCCGGGCCCTCGGTCGGACCAGTATTGCGGCCCGCATTGAACGCCGCGACGAAGGCGTTCACTTTGTCGATGGCGTCTTTGCTGGTGGTCGCCAGCGCGTCGCAGGAGGTATGAATTGCCTTGGTGGTCAGCGATTGTTGCCGCTGGGATTCCCGGACACTGGACGTCACCGACGACGCCGATACCGATGCCGACACCGAAGACCTGTAGGCCCCGGCGACGTTGGTGTCCGGTGTCGCCGTCCCTTCGGTGACGCTGGTACACCCCACGATTCCCATCAGCGCCACCGCAACACACCCCAGCGCCAGAGCGCCCCGCCTGGGGACGGCACGCCATCCGATGAGCACGGCTCATGACGTTACCGGGTCGCGGTCTCAACTGTCCCACCTGTACCGGATTCGATTCGGCACCCGGCGGCTATCCGCCTGGCACGCCGGTGCGGCACGATAGGGGGACGGACAACCCTCACCAACTACAGGAGTAGTGCGTTGACCACCGAGTTCGCTCGACACGATCTAGCCAAAACCCCAAGCAGCGCAAGCGAACCCGACCGCGTTCGGGTGATCCGCGAAGGTGTGGCGTCCTATCTGCCCGATATCGATCCCGAGGAGACGTCGGAATGGCTGGAGTCGTTCGACGAGCTGCTTGAGCGCTCGGGGCCGGCGCGGGCGCGCTACCTGATGTTGCGACTGCTGGAACGCGCCGGCGAGCAACGGGTGGCCATTCCCGCGCTGACGTCCACCGATTACGTCAACACCATCCCGACCGAGCTGGAGCCGTGGTTTCCCGGCGACGAGGACGTCGAACGCCGGTATCGGACGTGGATCCGATGGAACGCGGCCATCATGGTGCACCGCGCGCAACGGCCGGGCGTGGGTGTCGGTGGACATATCTCGACCTACGCGTCGTCGGCCGCTCTGTACGAGGTCGGCTTCAACCACTTCTTCCGCGGCAAGTCGCATCCAGGCGGCGGCGATCAGGTGTTCATCCAGGGCCACGCGTCCCCCGGGATATATGCACGCGCCTTCCTCGAGGGCAGGCTGACCGCCGAACAGCTTGACGGCTTCCGCCAGGAGCACAGTCATGCCGGTGGCGGCTTGCCGTCCTACCCGCACCCGCGACTGTTGCCCGACTTCTGGGAATTCCCCACGGTGTCAATGGGCTTGGGCCCGTTAAACGCCATCTACCAGGCACGGTTCAACCATTATCTGCACGACCGCGGTATCAAGGACACCTCCGACCAGCACGTGTGGTGCTTCTTGGGCGATGGCGAGATGGACGAGCCGGAAAGCCGCGGCCTGGCCCATGTGGGCGCCCTGGAAGGCCTGGACAACCTGACGTTCGTGATCAACTGCAACCTGCAGCGCCTCGACGGCCCGGTCCGCGGCAACGGCAAGATCATCCAGGAGCTGGAGTCATTCTTCCGCGGGGCCGGCTGGAACGTGATCAAGGTGGTGTGGGGCCGCGAATGGGACGCCCTGCTGCACGCCGACCGTGACGGCGCGCTGGTGAACTTGATGAACACGACGCCCGATGGTGATTACCAGACCTACAAGGCCAACGACGGCGCCTATGTGCGCGACCACTTCTTTGGCCGCGACCCGCGCACCAAGGCGCTCGTAGCCCACATGACCGACTCCGAGATCTGGAATCTCAAGCGCGGTGGCCACGACTATCGCAAGGTCTATGCCGCCTACCGCGCCGCCGTCGACCACAAGGGACAGCCGACGGTCATCCTGGCCAAAACCATCAAGGGCTACTCGCTGGGGGCGCACTTCCAGGGACGTAACGCCACCCATCAGATGAAAAAGCTTGCGCTGGAAGACCTTAAGTACTTCCGGGACGCCATGCGCATTCCCATCAGCGACGCTCAACTCGAAGAAGACCCCTACCTGCCGCCGTACTACCACCCAGGCCCGGACGCCCCGGAGATCCGTTACCTGCTCGACCGGCGCCGCACCCTGGGGGGCTTCGTCCCCGAACGACGGACCAGGGCCAAGGCGCTGAGCTTGCCCGGCCGCGACATCTACAAAGCGCTGAAGAAGGGCTCGGGACACCAGGAGGTCGCCACCACCATGGCGACGGTACGAACCTTCAAAGAAGTGTTGCGGGACAAAGAAATTGGGCGACGGATTGTTCCCATCATTCCCGATGAGGCCCGTACCTTCGGGATGGACTCCTGGTTTCCGTCCTTGAAAATCTACAACCGCAATGGCCAGCTCTACACCGCCGTCGACGCCGAACTGATGCTGGCCTATAAGGAAAGCGAAGTCGGCCAGATTCTGCATGAGGGCATCAACGAGGCGGGGTCGGTGGGCTCATTCATCGCGGCCGGCACCTCGTATGCCACGCACGACGAGCCGATGATCCCGATCTACATCTTCTATTCGATGTTCGGGTTCCAGCGCACCGGCGACGGCTTTTGGGCCGCGGCCGACCAGATGGCCCGCGGGTTCGTGCTGGGGGCCACCGCCGGGCGCACCACGCTGACCGGTGAGGGCCTACAACACGCCGACGGCCACTCGCTGCTACTAGCCAACACCAATCCGGCGGTCGTCTCTTACGACCCCGCGTTCGCCTTCGAAATCGCTTACATCATCGAAAGTGGTCTCGAGCGCATGTTCGGGAAGAACCCGGAGAACGTGTTCTTCTACATCACCATCTACAACGAGCCATACGTACAGCCACCGGAGCCGGAGAACTTCGATCCCGAGGGACTGCTGCGGGGTATCTACCGGTATCATGCGGTGCGAGAACAACGCGCCAGCTCGGCTCAGATCCTGGCCTCCGGGGTGTCGATGCCCGCGGCGCTGAAGGCATCCGAGATGCTGGCCGCCGAATGGGATGTCGCCGCCGACGTGTGGTCGGTGACCAGTTGGGGTGAACTCAACCGCGACGGGGTGGCCATCGAAACACAGCGCCTGCGCCACCCCGACCAGCCGGCGGGCGTCCCGTACGTGACGAAGGCGCTGGAGCAGACCAGCGGCCCGGTGGTCGCCGTATCGGACTGGATGCGGGCGGTACCCGAACAGATCCGCCCCTGGGTCCCCGGCACCTATGTCACGCTGGGCACCGACGGTTTCGGGTTTTCCGACACCCGTCCCGCGGCTCGTCGCTACTTCAACACCGACGCCGAATCGGTGGCGGTCGCGGTGCTGGAGGCGCTGGCCCGTGACGGCGCCATCGACCCGTCGGTGGCGGTCGCGGCCGCCCGCCAGTATCGGATCGACGACGTGCGGGCCGCACCCGAGCAGACCTCTGATCCAGGTGTGGCCTAACCACGCCCGTCCTTTTGGGGGAATCTTCCAGAATTTGGGCGTAGCTTTTAGGAGTGAACGACAACCAGTTTGCGGGCCCTTTTGCCGCTAGGCCCCGGTCGCCCCTGGAACTCCTGGAGACCGTGCCCGAATCACTGCTGCGGCGGTTGAAGCAATACTCGGGCAGGCTGGCCACCGAGGCGGTCTCGGCCATGCAAGATCGATTGCCGTTCTTCGCTGACCTGGAAGCCTCCCAGCGGGCCAGCGTGGCGCTGGTGGTGCAGACGGCGGTGGTGAACTTCGTCGAGTGGATGCACGACCCGCACAGCAACGTCAGCTACACCGCGCAGGCGTTCGAGCTGGTGCCACAGGACCTGACCCGACGCATCGCGCTGCGCCATACCGTGGACATGGTGCGCGTCACCATGGAGTTCTTCGAAGAAGTGGTGCCGCTGCTGGCCCGCTCCGAAGAGCAGTTGACCGCGCTGACGGTGGGGATTTTGAAGTACAGCCGAGACCTGGCGTTCACCGCGGCGTCAGCCTATGCCGATGCGGCCGAAGCACGAGGCACCTGGGACAGCCGGATGGAGGCCAGCGTCGTCGACGCGGTGGTACGCGGCGACACCGGTCCTGAGCTGTTGTCCCGCGCGGCCGCATTGAACTGGGACACAACCGCGCCGGCGACGGTGGTGGTGGGCACCCCGGCACCCGGACGCGACGGCCCCAACAGCCCGCACAGCAGCGCCCGGGCCAGTCAGGACGTCCGCGATATCGCCGTCCGCCACGGCCGAGCGGCCCTCACCGACGTGCACGGCACCTGGCTGGTGGCGATCGTGTCGGGCCAGTTGTCGCCCACCGAGAAGTTCCTGAAGGACCTGTTGGCCGCCTTTTCCGACGGACCGGTGGTAATCGGGCCAACGGCACCCATGCTGACGGCGGCGTACCACAGCGCTAGCGAGGCAATTTCCGGGATGAACGCGGTCGCCGGCTGGCGCGGCGCACCACGCCCAGTTCAGGCACGAGAACTCCTGCCAGAACGTGCGCTGATGGGAGATGCATCGGCGATCGTGGCGCTGCATACCGATGTGATGCGGCCCCTGGCCGATGCCGGACCGACGCTCATCGAGACGCTGGACGTTTACTTAGACTGTGGCGGCGCGATTGAGGCTTGTGCCAGGAAGTTGTTCGTTCATCCAAACACCGTCCGATACCGACTCAAGCGGATCACCGACTTCACCGGGCGCGATCCCACCCAACCGCGCGATGCGTATGTCCTGCGAGTGGCGGCGACGGTCGGCCAACTGAACTATCCGACGCATCATTCCAGCGTTGGTAACAATGCGGTCTCACCCCTTCCACTGCCGCTCAGAGGGGGTACGGTAGCTCCGTCGGTGGGAGAGTGATTTAGATGACAGGTCGCGGGCTGATCTCAAACGTGTAGCTTACGCGCCTGTTTTGTAGGGTGTATACAAAAACCTAAGACGAGGTTCATAATCTGTTACACCCCGCAAAACCGTCTTCACAGTGTTCTCTTAGACACGTGATTGCGTTGCTTGCACCCGGACAGGGTTCCCAGAGCGAGGGAATGCTGGCGCCGTGGCTGGAATTGCCAGGCGCCGCAGACCGGATCGCGTCGTGGTCGAAGGCCACTGGCCTCGATTTCGCCCGTCTGGGCACCACCGCGTCGACCGAGGAGATCACCGACACCGCCGTCGCCCAACCACTGATCGTTGCCGCGACCCTGCTGGCTCACCAGGAGCTGGCCCGGCGTGGTCTGCTCGCTGGCCAAGACCTCATCATCGCTGGCCACTCCGTGGGCGAAATCGCGGCCTACGCGATTGCCGGCGTGATGGGCGCCGACGATGCGGTCGCGCTGGCCGCCACCCGCGGCGCCGAAATGGCCAAGGCGTGCGCTGCCGAGCCGACCGGCATGTCCGCGGTACTCGGCGGTGACGAGGCCGACGTGCTGACTCGACTCGAGCAGCTCGACCTGGTTCCCGCTAACCGCAATGCCGCCGGCCAGATCGTCGCCGCCGGCCGGCTGACCGCGTTGGAGAAGCTCGGCGAAGATCCGCCGGCCAAGGCCCGAGTGCGCGCGCTGGGCGTCGCCGGAGCGTTCCACACCCAGTTCATGGCACCAGCGCTTGAAGGCTATGCCGCGGCGGCGGCCCGCATCGTGACCGCCGAGCCCACCGCCACGCTGCTGTCCAACCGCGACGGGAAGCCGGTCGAGTCTGCCGCGGCGGCGATGGAGGCCCTGGTCTCCCAGCTCACCCAGCCGGTGCGCTGGGATCTGTGCACCGCATACATCCGTGAGCACAGCGAGAACAATGTCACGGCGATCGTGGAGTTCCCCCCCGCGGGCACCCTCACCGGTATCGCCAAACGCGAACTTCGGGGGGTTCCGACGCGCGCCGTCAAGTCACCCGCAGATCTGGACGAGTTGGCAAGCCTGTAACCGCCGGCTCGGCCAAAAGGCCAGAACCACTAAGTACGTCAGTTCGATTGATACACAACACATTATGAAGGGAAGCTAGCTGTGGCCGTATCTCAGGAAGAAATCATCGCCGGTATTGCCGAAATCATTGAAGAGGTCACCGGTATCGAGCCGTCCGAGGTCACCCCGGAGAAGTCGTTCGTCGACGACCTGGACATCGACTCGCTGTCCATGGTTGAGATCGCTGTGCAGACCGAGGACAAGTACGGCGTCAAGATCCCCGACGAGGACCTTGCCGGTCTGCGTACCGTCGGTGACGTCGTCGCCTACATCCAAAAGCTCGAGGAAGAGAACCCCGAGGCCGCCGAGGCGCTGCGCGCCAAGCTGGAGTCGGAGAACCCCGAGGCTGTTGCCAACGTCAAGGCGAGGCTGGAAGCAGAGAGCAAGTGACCAAGCCTTCCACTGCTAATGGCGGTTACCCCAGCGTTGTGGTAACCGCCGTCACAGCGACGACGTCGATCTCGCCGGATATCGAGAGCACGTGGAAGGGTCTGTTGGCCGGCGAGAGCGGCATCCACGTGCTCGAAGACGAGTTCGTCACCAAGTGGGACTTGCCCGTCAAGATCGGTGGCCACCTGAAGGAGCCAGTCGATAACCACATGGGCCGGCTGGACATGCGCCGCATGTCCTATGTCCAGCGGATGGCCAAGTTGTTGAGCGGTCAGCTGTGGGAGAACGCCGGCACCCCCGAGGTCGATCCGGACCGGTTCACCGTCGTGGTCGGTACCGGCCTTGGCGGCGCCGAGAGGATCGTCGAGAGCTACGACCTCATGAACGAGGGCGGCCCCCGCAAGGTGTCCCCGCTCGCAGTTCAGATGATCATGCCTAATGGCGCGGCAGCCGTGGTGGGCCTCCAGCTCGGGGCTCGTGCCGGGGTGATCACCCCGGTGTCGGCCTGTTCGTCGGGCTCGGAGGCGATCGCGCACGCGTGGCGGCAGATCGTCATGGGTGACGCCGACGTCGCCGTCTGCGGCGGTGTCGAGGGCCCGATCGAGGCGCTGCCCATCGCGGCGTTCTCCATGATGCGGGCCATGTCGACCCGGAACGACGACCCCGAAGGGGCATCGCGCCCGTTCGACAAGGACCGCGACGGTTTCGTGTTCGGCGAGGCCGGGGCGCTCATGCTCATCGAGACCGAAGAGCACGCCAAAGCCCGCGGCGCCAAGCCGCTGGCACGGTTGATGGGCGCCGGTGTCACCTCGGACGCATTCCATATGGTGGCGCCCGCGGCGGACGGCGTCCGTGCGGGAAGGGCGATGACCCGGGCGATGGAGTTGGCGGGCTTGTCCGCCAAGGACATCGACCACGTCAATGCGCACGGAACGGCGACGCCGATCGGCGATGCCGCGGAGGCCAATGCCCTCCGGGTGGCTGGCTGTGAGCAGGCTGCCGTGTATGCGCCGAAGTCGGCGCTGGGCCATTCCATCGGCGCTGTCGGAGCGCTCGAAGCGGTACTCACGGTGCTGACGCTGCGGGACGGCGTCATCCCCCCGACCCTGAATTATCAAACCCCTGATCCCGAGATCAACCTTGATGTTGTCGCGGGCGAACCTCGCTACGGCGAGTTCCGTTACGCGATCAACAACTCATTCGGGTTCGGCGGCCACAACGTAGCGCTCGCCTTCGGGCGTTACTGAGCACGGCGTCTGGCGACGATGCGGGCCGCAACCGGCCCGAGGAGGAGCCGGACAGATACGGAAGGGACGTTCGCAAGACAAATGACGGAGCTGGTTACCGGGAAAACGCTCCCGAATGTAGTTGTCACCGGCATCGCCATGACGACCGCACTGGCAACTGACGCCGAGACCACGTGGAAGTTGTTGCTCGACAGCCAAAGTGGGATCCGTACGCTCGACGATCCATTTGTCGAGGAGTTCGACCTGCCGGTTCGCATCGGCGGTCACCTGCTGGAGGAGTTCGACAGCCAGCTGACCCGCGTCGAGCTGCGCCGGATGGGTTACTTGCAGCGGATGTCCACCATTCTGAGCCGTCGGGTGTGGGAAAACGCCGGCTCGCCGGAGGTCGACCCCAACCGCTTGATGGTGTCCATCGGCACCGGGTTGGGTTCGTCGGAAGAAATGGTGTTCAGCTACGACGACATGCGGGCCCGTGGGATGAAGGCGGTCTCGCCGCTTGGCGTGCAGAAGTACATGCCCAACGGCGCCGCGGCGGCGGTGGGTCTGGAACGGCATGCCAGGGCGGGGGTCATCACGCCGGTGTCGGCCTGTGCGTCCGGTTCCGAGGGCATCGCTCAGGCCTGGCGGAATATCGTTTTCGGCGAGGCCGACGTCGCGATCTGCGGCGGCGTCGAGACCAAGATCGAAGCCGTCCCGATCGCGGCGTTCGCGCAGATGCGCATCGTGATGTCCACCAAGAACGATGACCCCGCCGGTGCGTGTCGCCCGTTCGACCGGGACCGCACCGGTTTCGTGTTCGGCGAGGCCGGGGCGCTGATGGTGATCGAGACCGAGGAGCATGCAAAGGCTCGCGGTGCCAACATCTTGGCCCGGCTGATGGGGGCCAGCATCACCTCGGACGGGTATCACATGGTGGCGCCGGACCCCAACGGCGAACGGGCCGGGCACGCGATGACCCGGTCGATTCAGCTCGCGGGCCTGACGCCAGGCGATATCGACCACGTGAATGCGCACGCCACCGGGACCTCGGTGGGCGATGTTGCCGAGGGCAGGGCCATCAACAACGCGCTGGGCAGCAACCGGCCGGCGGTGTACGCACCGAAGTCTGCTCTCGGCCACTCGGTTGGTGCGGTCGGTGCCGTGGAGTCGATCCTGACGGTGCTCGCCTTGCGGGATCAGGTCGTTCCGCCGACACTTAACCTGGAAAACCTCGATCCAGAGATCGACTTGGACGTGGTGGCGGGTAAGCCGCGACCGGGCGACTACAAGTACGCCATCAACAACTCGTTCGGATTCGGCGGCCACAACGTAGCGATCGCCTTCGGGCGGTACTGATCTGACCCCGAGCATCACCGGAACAGGAGACCTGCGATGACAATCATGGCCCCCGAGGCGGTTGGCGAGTCGCTCGACCCACGCGATCCGCTGCTGCGTTTGAGCAACTTCTTCGACGACGGCAGCGTCGAACTGCTGCACGAACGTGACCGCTCGGGTGTGCTTGCCGCGGCGGGCACCGTCAACGGTGTGCGCACGATCGCGTTCTGCACGGACGGCACCGTGATGGGCGGTGCCATGGGCACCGAAGGCTGCGCGCACATCGTCAACGCCTACGACACCGCAATCGAGGAGCAGAGCCCGATCGTGGGCATCTGGCACTCCGGTGGTGCCCGGCTGGCCGAGGGTGTGCGGGCGTTGCACGCGGTCGGCACTGTGTTCGAGGCCATGATCCGCGCATCCGGCTACGTTCCGCAGATCTCGGTGGTCGTCGGCTTCGCCGCCGGCGGGGCTGCGTACGGACCCGCGCTGACCGACGTCGTCGTGATGGCGCCGGAAAGCCGGGTGTTCGTCACCGGGCCCGACGTGGTGCGCAGCGTCACCGGCGAGGACGTGGACATGGCGTCGCTCGGCGGACCGGAGACCCACCACAAGAAGTCCGGGGTATGCCACATCGTGGCCGACGACGAACTCGACGCCTACGAGCGCGGCCGCCGCTTGGTCGGATTGTTCTGCCAGCAAGGGCATTTCGACCGCAGCAAGGCCGAGGCTGGGGACACCGACATCCACGCGCTACTGCCCGAGTCCGCTCGGCGGGCTTATGACGTGCGTCCGATCGTGACCGCGATCCTTGACGAGGACACACCTTTCGACGAATTCCAGGCGAATTGGGCACCGTCCATGGTGGTCGGGCTGGGCCGGCTGTCCGGCCGCACGGTTGGCGTACTGGCGAACAACCCGTTGCGGCTCGGCGGCTGCCTAAACTCCGAAAGTGCCGAGAAGGCAGCGCGTTTCGTGCGCCTGTGCGACGCGTTCGGGATCCCGCTGGTGGTGGTTGTCGATGTGCCCGGCTATCTGCCCGGTGTCGACCAGGAGTGGGGCGGAGTGGTACGCCGCGGCGCTAAACTGCTGCACGCGTTCGGCGAGTGCACCGTTCCGCGGGTCACGCTCGTTACTCGAAAGACCTATGGCGGGGCCTACATTGCGATGAACTCCCGTTCGTTGAATGCGACCAAGGTGTTCGCCTGGCCGGACGCCGAGGTTGCGGTGATGGGCGCCAAAGCGGCCGTCGGCATCCTGCACAAACGCAAGCTTGCCGCCGCGCCGGACCACGAGCGCGAGGCGCTGCATGACGAGTTGGCCGCCGAGCACGAGCGGATTGCCGGCGGCGTGGATAGCGCCATCGACATTGGTGTGGTCGACGAGAAAATCGACCCTGCGCATACCCGCAGCAAGCTCACCGAGGCGCTGGCGCAGGCGCCAGCGCGCCGCGGCCGCCACAAGAACATCCCGCTTTAATAGCGCGAGCAGACGCAAAAGCCCCCGAAAACCGTTGTTTTCGGGGGCTTTTGCGTCTGCTCACCGGGCGGCCGCGAGGAACTCCTCGGCAACGGTAACCACCCGCTCGCGATCGCGCGGCACCAAGCCAATCCGGGTCCGGCGATCGAGGATGTCGTCGACATCGAGCGCGCCCTCGTGGCTGACGGCGTATTCGAACTCCGCCCGGGTGACGTCGATACCGTCGGCGACCGGCTCGGTGGGCCTTTCGCAGGTGGCGGTTCTGATGACGTTTGGCGACTCAGCCCCGTAACGGGCGACCAAGGACTCCGGCAATCGGCCACCCGGTCCGGCGGCGGGCCCGGGGTTGGCGGGCGCCCCAATCAGGGGCAGGTTGCGGGTCCGGCAATCCGCGGCCTGCAAATGCCGAAGGCTGATCGCACGATTGAGGACATCCTCTGCCATGTAACGATATTCGGTCAGCTTGCCACCGACCACGCTGATCACGCCGGACGCCGACTCGACAACGGCGTGATCACGCGACACATCGGCGGTGCGACCTTCGCCGGTATCAATCAGCGGCCGCAAGCCGGCGTAGGCACCGATGACATCCGCGGTCTGCAGCGCGGTCCCCAGCGCGGTGTTCACCGTGTCGAGAAGGAACATGATCTCCGCCGAAGACGGCTCTGGCACATCGGGAATCGGTCCGGGAGCATCTTCGTCAGTCAACCCGAGGTACACCCGCCCCAGTTGCTCGGGCATCGCGAACACAAATCGGTTGAGCTCACCCGGAATCGGAATAGTCAGCGCCGCAGTCGGATTGGCGAAGGCTCTGGCGTCGAAAACGAGATGTGTTCCGCGGCTGGGCCGCAACTTCAGCGAGGGGTCGATTTCGCCACCCCACACTCCCGCCGCATTGATGACGGCGCGCGCGGAAACATCGAACGATTGCCCGGTGCGCTGGTCGGTTAGCCGCACCGACGTTCCGGTTGCCTCGGACGCGGCCACGTAGGTGAGGATGCGCGCGCCGTGCTGCGCCGCGGTGCGCGCCACCGCGGTGACCAATCGGGCGTCATCGATCAATTGTCCGTCGTAGGCCAGCAACCCACCCTGAAGGCCCTCACGCCGCACGGTCGGCGTCATCTCCACGACCCGCTGCGCGGAGATCGTTCGCGACCGGGGCAACGTCGAGGACGGCGTGCCCGCCAGCATCCGCAGCGCGTCGCCGGCCAGAAACCCGGAGCGAACCAACGCGCGCTTAGCGAAATTCATTGACGGCAACAACGGAACGAGCTGCGGCATGGCATGAACAAGATGAGGGGCGTTGCGCGTCATCAGTATTCCGCGTTCGATGGAGCTGCGCCGGGCAATGCCCACATTGCCAGTGGCGAGATATCGCAGACCGCCGTGCACCAGCTTCGAACTCCAGCGGCTGGTGCCAAACGCCAGATCGTGCTTTTCCACCAGGGCCACCCGCAGGCCACGCGACGCGGCGTCCAGAGCGATACCGACGCCGGTGATACCGCCGCCGATGACGATGACGTCGAGCGGCTCGCCATCGGCGAGTGCCGCCAGGTCGGCGGTCCGTCGCGCGGCGTTGAGGGCGGTCGACTCGCTCATCAAGACAAGTATCCGTTCAGTGCATAGGTGAGTTCGGCGGTGAGCGCTTCGCGGTCCAGGATCGGCCGGATGATTTGCGCGGACTGAATCGCCGACTGGGTGATCAGCAGCACCATCGCAGCGAGCTTCCATGGGTCGCCGGGGCGGACACTGCCTTCGCGCTGTGCTTCTGACAGCCAGTTGGCTAGCGTCTCGATGAGAATCCGCTGGCTCCGTCCGAGGCGCTCGGTGATGTAAACCATCACCATCTCCGAGCGCAGGATCGATACGACGACTTCGTCGTCCAGCAGGCCGGTGGCCACCGTGGCGATCCGTTCGACCAGCGCCTCCCGGCCCTCGCCGTGCCGTGGCACCGCGCGCAACGTCCGAGTGGCGTGGATGGTCAGGAGATCCGCCACAATCGACTGAGTATCCGGCCAGCGGCGATACACGGTCGGCCGGCTCACACCCGCACGGCGTGCAATCTCGGCGAGGGTCACCCGGTCCACACCGAAATCGACAACACAGGTCTCCGCGGCACGCAGTATCCGGTTCCCGATGTCCGCAGGCTCATTACTCATTGACACCATGTGTAATACTGTAACGCATGACGCATCTCGAGGGACTCCTTCCGCCGATGAAATGGAACGCGTGGGGAGATCCCGCCGCCGCCAAGCCGCTTTCCGATGGCATCCGATCTTTACTGAAACAGGTCGTGGGCCTGGAAGATTCGGATGAGGTCGAACTCGAACCCGACCAGGTTCAGTTGCGCCCGTCGTCTTTGTCGCAAGCGGATCACGATGCGCTGGCCGAGATCGTCGGCGCGGAGTATGTCCGTACCGCCGACCGCGATCGGCTGCTGCACGCCGGCGGCAAGTCCACGCCCGACATGCTGCGGCGGAAGGACCGAGGCGTCCAGGACGCTCCCGATGCGGTGTTGCTGCCCGGCGGCCCCAGCGGCGAGGACACCGTCGCCGCGATCCTGCGCTACTGCTCCGAACACGGCATTGCCATTGTCCCGTTCGGGGGTGGCACCAACGTCACCGGTGGGCTCGATCCCACACGCGGTCAGTTCAGCGCTGTGATCTCACTAGATTTGCGGCGCTTCAACCAACTGCACTCCCTCGACGAGGTGTCCGGCATCGCCGAATTGGGGGCCGGTGTCACCGGCCCGGAGGCCGAACGCCTTCTCGGCGAGCACGGCTTCTCGCTCGGGCACTTCCCGCAGAGCTTCGAGTACGCCACGATCGGGGGTTTCGCGGCCACCCGGTCGTCGGGCCAGGACTCGGCAGGCTACGGCCGGTTCAACGACATGATTCTCGGTCTACGCATGATCACCCCGGTGGGCATCTGGGATCTCGGTCGGGTTGCGGCGTCGGCGGCCGGACCTGACTTGCGCCAGGTGGCTATCGGCTCGGAAGGCACCCTCGGCGTCATCACCAAGGTGCGGCTGCGGGTGCACCGCGTACCCGAAACGACTCGCTACGAGGCATGGTCGTTCCCGGACTTCGCCATCGGGGTCGCGGCTCTGCGCGCCATCACCCAGACCGGCACCGGACCCACCGTCGTCCGCCTCTCCGATGAGGCCGAGACCGGAGTCAACCTCGCGACCCACGAAACGATCGGTGAAAACCAGGTCACCGGAGGCTGTTTGGGGCTGACCCTGTTCGAGGGCACCAAGGAGCACACCGAAAGCAGGCACGCCGAGACGCGGGCGCTGCTGGAAGCCCACGGCGGCAAGTCGTTGGGCGAAGGCCCAGCCCAGACCTGGGAGCACGGCAGATTCAGCGCACCCTACCTGCGTGACTCGCTGTTGGCCGCGGGCGCGCTCTGCGAGACCCTGGAGACGGCCACCGACTGGTCCAACATTCCGACGCTGAAAGCCGCTGTGACCGAAGCACTTACCAGCTCGCTGGCCGAATCGGGCACACCGGCGCTGGTGATGTGTCACGTCTCCCATGTGTATCCCAGCGGCGCGTCGTTGTACTTCACCGTCGTCGCCGGGCAGCGCGGCAATCCGATCGAACAGTGGTTTGCCGCTAAGAAAGCCGCCTCAGACGCGATCATGGCCACCGGCGGCACCATTACCCACCACCACGCGGTCGGCGCCGACCACCGTCCGTGGATGCGCGACGAGGTGGGCGATCTTGGCGTGCAGCTGTTACGTGCCGTCAAGGCGAACTTGGATCCGGCCGGAATTCTCAATCCCGGCAAGCTGATTCCGTGACCGCGGAAAGCACCATCACCGGGCAACTGCGCCAGCGCGAGATCGCCAAGGTAACCGCGCTGACCAATCCCCTCTCGGGACATGGCGCCGCGGTAGGCGCGGCACGGCACGCGATCGCTCGGTTGAAGCATCGCGGTGTGGAGGTCGTCGAAATCGTCGGCGAGGACGCGGAAGATGCGCGCTATCTCGTCGCCGCGGCGCTTGAAAAGGGCACTGACGCGGTCGTTGTCACCGGCGGCGACGGCGTGATTTCCAATGCCCTGCAGGTATTGGCGGGCACCGACGTCCCGCTGGGAATCATCCCCGCGGGCACCGGCAACGATCACGCCCGTGAATTCGGAATTCCTACAAAGGATCCCGAGGCCGCCGCGGACATCGTCATCAACGGCTGGACGGAAACCATTGACCTGGGCCGAATTAGCGACGGCAAAGGCGTTGACAAATGGTTCGGCACCGTGGCGGCAACCGGATTCGATTCCCTAGTGACCGATCGCGCCAACCGGATGCGTTGGCCACATGGGCGGCTGCGCTACTACATCGCGATGCTCGCCGAGCTGTCGCAGCTGCGACTGTTGCCGTTTCGGATGGTGCTCGACGGAACCACGGAGATCGACTCCGACCTCACGCTTGTGGCCCTGGGTAATACCCGCAGCTATGGCGGTGGGCTGCTGATCTGTCCCAACGCCAATCACTCGGACGGGCTGCTCGACATCACCATGGCGCAATCGGATTCTCGAACCAAGCTGATCCGCCTGTTCCCCACCGCCCTCAAGGGCACCCATATCGGCCTTGACGAGGTGAGCACGGCACGGGCCAAGACAATCCACGTCGAGTGCCCCGGTATCAACGTGTACGCGGACGGCGACTTCGCCCGCCCGCTACCCGCCGAGATCTGCGCGGTCCCGGCCGCGCTACAGATTCTGCGACCCAACCATTAGGTGGATGCAAGCCTGCGCGGCCAGTTCGAGTGCGGGCGATCCGTGATTGGACGCGGATCATCCGCTGTGCCCCGACCAAAGGCTCGCGCCAACCACCCAGGGGTATTAGGCCACTGGTGCAATTTGCTTTGGTGAGGGCGCAGTCTTCGTGACATTTGACGACGCGATTTCGCCACGCATGCCAGCCCGCACGGCTGACACACCCTGCCGGACTGCTTGTACTGCGGCCCCACAGCACATAACCGGGTCGCAATCATGTAACGACCGGTCCATCGAATGCGACATCTTTTCAAACCGGCACACGCGGGAGGAAAGAATGTCCGGACTTCGCAAGACCGCGCTGGTCGCCTTGGCGGCTGCGTCGTTCGGGGGCTTGCTAGCTGCCCCGAAAGCCTATGCCGGTGAAGTTGCGTCGTGGAACGGGCAATACATCCTGACGCTGTCCGCCAACGCGAAGACGGGCACCAGCATGGCGGCCAGCCAGCCGGAATATGCCCACCGGACTAGCGTCTCCGTTAGTTCGAGCTGCTCAGCGGGCGGCTGCGTCGCCACTGTGAACGACCCTCCCCCACCCAAGAATGAATCCATGCCGCGGACAATCGAATTCACCTGGAATGGGTCTCAGTGGATACGTGAGATGAGCTGGAAGTGGGACTGCCTACTACCCGACGGCACCATCGAATATGACCCGGCGAAATCCATAACGGTCTACACGCCGGGCGATCACGGAATCCTCACCGGCGTCTTTCACACCGATATAGCGAGCGGCGCGTGCAAGGGCAATGTCGATATGCCGGTGTCGGCAAAGCCCGTGTCAGTTCCGGTCAATTAGCCCACGCCCCGGCTGAGCCAGGTCACTTCACCGGCGTCGCCGCCGTCGCGGTACACCTCGAGCGCCTCGTCCCACGCCGTCCCCAGCACCGAATCCAGTTCGGCGGCCAATGTGTCGGCGCCCTGCGCCATCATCGCCCGCAGCCGCATCTCCCCCACCATGATGTCGCCGTTTGCGCTCATCGCGCCGCTCCACAAGCCCAGTTGGGGCGTGTGGCTGAACCGCTGGCCGTCGACTCCCGGGCTGGGATCCTCGGTGACCTCGAACCGCAGCACCGACCAGGAGCGCAACGCATTGGCCAGTCGCCCCCCGGTGCCCACCGGCCCGACCCAGTTGGTGACCGCCCGCAGCTGTCCGGGCATAGCCGGCTGCGGCGTCCAGACCAGGTTCGCCTTGGCCTGCAGGGTCGACGACAACGCCCACTCGACATGCGGGCATACCGCCGCGGGCGAGGCGTGGACGTACACCACACCGGCCGTCACGTCGGCGAATTGATTCGACGCACGCATCTGTTGCTCCTTCGGTTCCACGAGGGACGTCTTCCCCAACGACCTGGTGAACCCGACCAAGCAGGATGCTTGCTGATATTTGTGTGTCTTGCGTGTCTATTGTGCCTTGTGAGGCCCCTGTTGCGCTAGTGTGCAGTTCCGTCAAATTTCACTGGGCCAGCACGCGATCGCTGAGCGCCGGCCACAGATCGAGCGCCCAGTCGCCGAAATCGCGGTCCGTGAGGACCACCAGCGCCAGGTCGGCCTCGGGATCTGCCCAGATAAAGCCGCCCGATTGGCCGAAATGGCCGTACGTCCGCCCCGAGTTGCGCGGGCCCGTCCAGTGCGGCGACTTCGAATCCCTGATCTCAAAGCCCAGCCCCCAGTCGTTGGGCCGCTGGACGCCGTAGCCGGGCAACACACCATCCAGACCTGGAAACTGCACCGCGGTGGCGTCGGCGTGCATCTGCGCCGAGACCGTCGACGGACGCAGCAGGTCACCCGCGAACGCCGCTAAGTCGGCAATCGTCGAGGTCGCCCCGAACCCGGCGGTCGCGGCACCGCCTTCGAGGTGGGTTGTCGCCATCCCCAGGGGCTCGCACACCGCCTCGATGAAATACCGGCCGAACTCGATTCCCGACTCCCGCTGCACGGTTTCGGCCAACACCGCAAAACCATAGTTGGAATACATCCGCCGGGTGCCGGGCCGAGCCAGCGCCTGATTGGAGTGCATCGCCAGCCCCGAGGTATGCGCCAGCAGGTGGCGAATCGTGGAGCCGGGCGGACCCGCCGGGGTGTCGAGGTCGACAACCCCCTCCTCGACTGCGATCTGCGCCGCACGGGCCACCAAGGGCTTGGTCACCGACGCCAACACAAACACGTGTGCGGTGTCGCCGTGCGTGGCTAGCACTCCGGCAGGTCCGACCACCGCCGCGGCAGCATTGGCCACCGGCCAATCGGCGAGGGGGTCGAGCGCATCCAGGGCGGGCACTACTTGGTGGCGATGTAGTAGTTGTTGATCGGGTCCGACTCGATCTCTGCCACCCGCACGTCGGCAAACCCGGCATCGGCGAGCATCGAGGTGGCCAGCTGCCATCCCCACGCCGTGCCGAGTCCGGCGCCGTCCAGGGCCAGCGACACGGTCATGCAGTGCATCAGTGAGACCGTATAGAGGTAGGTGCTCATCGGGACGCTGACGTTTTCTTCGAGTCGGCTCGACGCCTTGATGTCGGCCATTAGCAGGACGCCGCCGGGCCGAAGTGCCCGGTAGATGTTTGCCAGCACCTGCGCCGGTTGCGCCTGATCGTGGATGGCGTCGAAAACGGTGATGACGTCGTAGGCCTCCGGCTTGTCTAGTTGAGCCAAATTGTGACTTTCGAAGCTGGCGTTGGTCAGGCCGAGACGATCCGCCTCGGCAATGCCCGTCGCGATCGCCTCATCGGAGAAGTCGATGCCGGTAAACCGGCTCGCCGGAAACGCCCGCGCCAGCACGTTGATCGCATGGCCGCTGCCGCAGCCGAAATCGGCGACGTCCGCGCCGCTGCGCAGGCGCCCCGGGAGTCCGTCGACCAACGGCAACACGACGTCGACGAGCGAGGCGTCGAAGACCGCGCCGCTCTGCTCGGCCATCAGCTTGTGGAAGCGGGGATATTCGCTGTAGTGCAGCCCTCCGCCCGTTCGGAAACAGTCGATGATCTTCTGTTCGACGTTGCCGAGCAACGGCAGGAACTGGGCCACCACGGCGAGATTGTCCGGCCCGGCCGCGCGGGTCAGCACGGCCGCACGGTGGGCAGGCAGCGAGTAGGTGGCGGTATCGGCGTCGTAGTCGACGATCTGCCCAGTGGTCATGCCGCCCAACCACTCCCGCACGTAGCGCTCGTTGAGGTCCGCGGCCTCGGCGATCTGGGCGCTAGTGGAAGGTGGCAGCCCAGCCATCGTGTCCAGCAGCCCGGTTTGATGTCCCACGCTCACCAGGATCGCCAGGCTGGCGCCGTCAATGGTCGCGATGATCCGTTCGGCGAAGTCTTCGCCTGTTTCCGAGGCTGTCTCGGGTGCTCCGCTCATGGTCAGCGACGCTACACCGTAGGTTGAATGCCATGAGTCAGACAGTGCGCGGCGTGATTTCCCGTAGCAAGGGCGAACCCGTCGAATTGGTGGACGTCGTCGTCCCCGACCCCGGGCCCGGCGAGGCCGTCGTCGACATCATTGCCTGCGGCGTATGCCACACCGATCTGACCTACCGCGAGGGCGGCATCAACGACGCGTACCCGTTCCTGCTCGGCCACGAAGCCGCGGGCACGGTGGAAGCGGTCGGCGAAGGGGTGACGACCGTGCGGCCGGGCGACTTCGTGATCCTGAATTGGCGCGCCGTATGCGGCCAGTGCCGGGCCTGCAAACGCGGCCGGCCGCACTATTGCTTCGACACCTTCAACGCCGAACAGAAGATGACACTGACCGACGGCACCGAGCTCACACCTGCGCTGGGCATCGGCGCGTTCGCCGACAAGACACTGGTGCACTCCGGCCAATGCACCAGGGTCGACCCGGCCGCCGATCCCGCCGTCGCCGGCCTACTGGGCTGCGGAGTGATGGCCGGTATAGGTGCGGCGATCAACACCGGGGCCGTTACCCGGGATGACACGGTCGCGGTGATCGGCTGCGGCGGCGTGGGCGATGCCGCGATCGCGGGGGCGGCGCTGGTGGGCGCGAAACGGATCATCGCGGTCGACACCGACAACACGAAATTGGACTGGGCGCGCAAGTTCGGTGCCACCCATACCATCAACGCCCGCGAATTCGACGTCGTCAAGACGATCCAGGACCTCACCGACGGCTTTGGCGCCAACGTGGTGATCGACGCCGTCGGCCGGCCGGAAACCTGGAAGCAGGCCTTCTACGCCCGCGACCTCGCCGGAACCGTTGTGCTAGTGGGCGTTCCGACACCCGACATGCGCCTGGACATGCCGTTGGTGGACTTCTTCTCCCACGGCGGCGCGCTGAAGTCGTCGTGGTACGGCGATTGCCTGCCCGAACGCGACTTCCCCACGCTCATCGACCTCTACCTGCAGGGCCGCCTTCCGCTGGACAAGTTCGTCTCCGAACGCATCGGGCTCGACGACATCGAGGACGCATTCCACAAGATGCACGAGGGCAAGGTGCTGCGCTCGGTGGTGGTCTGGTAATGGCCGCGATCGAACGAATTGTCACGCACGGCACATTCGAACTCGATGGCGGCAGTTGGGAAGTCGACAACAACATCTGGCTCGTCGGCGACGCCGCCGACGTCGTGGTCTTCGACGCCGCCCATGACGCGGCTCCGATCCTGGCCGCCGTCAAGGGCCGCAATGTGGTTGCGGTGGTGTGCACGCACGGCCACAACGACCACGTGACGGTGGCTCCCGAACTCGGCGAGGCCCTCGACGCACCGGTGCTGCTGCATCCCGGCGATGACGTGCTGTGGCGAATGACTCACCCGGACAAGCACTTTCGCACCATAGACGATGAAGACACGTTGCGCGTCGCGGGAACGGAGTTGCGGGCGCTGCACACGCCGGGCCACTCCCCCGGGTCGGTTTGCTGGTATGCCCCAGAACTTGGCACCGTGTTTAGCGGCGACACCCTCTTCTCCGGCGGACCTGGCGCAACCGGCCGCTCATACTCCGACTTCCCGACGATTCTGCGATCGATAGCCGATCGGCTCGGCACATTGCCCGGCGACACCGTCGTGCACACCGGGCACGGCGACAGCACCACCGTCGGCGACGAGATCGTCCATTACGAAGAGTGGGTGGCCCGCGGCCACTAAGTCCGCCCGCGAGCGTGCGCAGAATGTCAGCCGTACCGGCGTGTCGGCGAACAGACACGCACGCTCGCCACAACAAGCTAGCCCAGGATCCGCCGCTTTTCGGCCTGAAACTCCGCTTCCGTCAGCGCTCCGGAATCTCGCAGCGCCGCAAGCGTTTTGAGTCTCTCTAGCCTGACGCCTTCGTCGGTCGGTTCGTAAGCCCCAGCGTAAGTGTTCGCTACGGGTGTGGTCAGTATCGCCGACGCCGCCTTCCGCCTGGGGCGAGTCATCCACCTGATCGACAAGGCTAGGTCAACCAGGCCGACGGCGAACATGCCGACGAACACCCACACCAGGTAGCCATACGAACTCTTGTGTCCGAACGCCAATCGCGGGTTGATGAATCCGTTGACCTGGCCATCCGTGGTGATGTTGTAAGTACCCTCGGCGGGAATCTGAACCAGCCAGACCCGCACATGCGCATCGTTGTTGACCGTCGTCGTGCTACCGATGCTTTCCCTCACTACCGGTTGCGGGACGCCGTCCGGGGGGTTGATCGTGACCCCAAGCGGTGGCACCGGCAGCCCGCTGCCACTAGGACCGCTGATGACCGCCGTGTGCAGGCTCACGGTGACTTCGCCGGCCGGCAAATGCAGGCTGCCCGATCCCGGGACGGGTACTTCGCCGTAGGCGTTGTACTTGTCCAGAAAAAATGCGTTGAGCACCAGTACGGTGATGAAGCCGCCCACCGAAACCACCAGCATCGCAATGGCGGCGGCCAGCGAAATCTTGGCGAGCCGTGCGCTACTCATTCACGCAGTGTTTCACGCGGGCAACTCGGTGACGACGAAACACCATAACCGCGCCAGCGCCACCGAGAACCGCAAACGCCGTCACCGGCGCCCAGTCTCCGAGTCGCTGGTAGGGCGTAGTTGTCGAGCCCAACGGAACGCTGACCATGACGACCCCACGGAATTCCGACGAGCACCACGCCAGCCGACGGCCCCGAGCGTCGAAGGCCGAACTATCGCCGGACAATCCGACATGCACCGCCGGGCGGCCCACTTCGACGGCGCGGACCGCAGGCTGGCTGGCCAATTGCGGCTGCGCCCAACTTCCTTGAAACGTCGACGTGGAACTCTGATACACCAGCAGCCCGGCGCCCCGCTGCGCCGCACCGCGGGCGAGATCGGAGAAGGTTGCCTCATAACTGATCAGCGGTCCGATCTCCAGGGAGCCCACGCGCAGCACCACCGGCCCGGTCCCCCGCCCCCGGTCGTCGGCGGCGGCTTTGGTGCCGCGCGTGAACCGGCCTAAAAGCGGTCGCAGCGGCACGTATTCGCCAAACGGCACCAGCCGGGTTTTCCGATAACTGCCCACTGCTCCGTGCTCGCCGACGAGCACCGCCGTCTTGTAGATGCCCCCGTTGGGTGTGCGCGCGTCGACGTTGACCAGCAGGTCCGCTCCGACCTGCCGCGACAGCTCCGCGAGGCGGGCCAACACCTCCGGATGGCTGTCGAGATCTTGCCCGACGCTGCTTTCTCCCCAGACCACCAAGTCCGGCCGCTGACTCGCGAGCGTTGCGGTGAGTGCTTCGCTGGCCGTCCGCCGGACCGTAGCGTCGTCGATGTCGCCGGTCTGTACCAACGCCACGAGCACGGTCGCACCGCCGGTTGTCGCGTGGCCCAGCAGATACCAGGCCGGGCCGAGTCCAGCGCACGCCAGCATGCAGCCCAATGCGACACATCGACCCATTACGTCCCGGTGCAGGATCAGGCCGGTGATCGCGGTATTTGCCGCGGCGACAAGAAAACTCGTCAGCCACACCCCGCCGAGTGCGGCCGACGCAAGCGTCACAGGCTGGTTCCATTGCGACGCACCCAACGATGCCCACGGACCGCCCAACGAGTGCCACGACCGCACCGCTTCGGCCGCTACCCACACGCTGGGCAACACCATCACGGCGGCAACCGTGCGCCCGGTAGTGACCGGCGCCGACAGCAGCCGGTGCGCGAGCCACCCCCACGGCAGCCACAACGTGCCCAGTCCAATCGGCAACACTGCCGCCACCGGGCCAACGCTGGTCACCAGCCAGTACTGGGTGGTCAGCACGAATCCGACAACACCCCACCACGCGCGTACGGCGCCCTGCCAGGACGTCGGCGCGGCCCGCACCACCAAGAGCAGCGGGACCACGCCGAACCAGGCCAGCCACCACCACGACGGCGCGGGAAAAGCGAGCGCAAGTAGCGCGCCAGCGGCCAAGGCCGCCGCCCAGCCAGGGATGCGCCGTCCCACGCTCGTGGCCATGCAGATCAGAATGCCGCTCAACTTCGCGGAAGACGAGGGAAGGAGGACACTGGGACCCACCGGAGACCAAGCAACCGGAAAAGGGAGTGATACGCATGGCCAACAATCTCGTCGCCACGGTGCCCAATCTTTCCGGGAAGCTGGCGATTGTCACCGGAGCCAATAGCGGTCTCGGGTTCGGGTTGGCCCGGCGGCTGTCGGCGGCCGGCGCCGACGTGGTGATGGCGATCCGCAATCGCGCGAAGGGTGAGGCGGCGATCGAGGAAATCCGCAGCGCGGTTCCCGACGCCAAGCTGACCATCAAAGCACTCGACCTGTCGTCACTCGCCTCCGTCGCCGCGTTGGGCGAGCAACTCAACGCCGAGGGCCGCCCGATCGACATCCTGATCAACAACGCCGGTGTCATGACGCCACCCGAACGCGACACCACCTCAGACGGCTTCGAATTGCAGTTCGGCAGCAACCATCTCGGACACTTCGCGCTCACCGCGCACGTGCTGCCGCTGTTGCGCGGGGCCAAGGGCGCGCGCGTGGTATCCCTGAGCAGCCTGGCGGCCCGCCGCGGTCGGATCCACTTCGATGATCTGCAGTTCGAGAAGTCGTACGCCGCGATGCCGGCCTATGGCCAGTCGAAGTTGGCGGTCTTGATGTTCGCTCGGGAGCTGGACCGCCACAGCCGCAAGGCGGGCTGGGGCATCGTGTCCAATGCCGCACATCCGGGATTGACCAAGACCAACCTGCAGATCAGCGGGCCGTCACATGGCCGGCAAAAGCCGGCTCTGATGGAGCGTTTGTACAAGGCGTCCTGGCGGTACGCTCCGTTCCTGTGGCAGGAGATCGACGAAGGTATCCTGCCCGCACTTTATGCGGCCGCGACACCGCAGGCCGAGGGCGGGGCATTCTATGGACCGCGCGGGTTCTATGAGGCCGCCGGCGGCGGCGTGACTGAGGCCAAAGTTCCCGCTCGTGCCCGCAACGAGGCTGATAGCCAACGTCTCTGGGAGATCTCCGAGCGGCTCACCGGCGTTAGCTACCCGGACTAGCCGCCGCGTGAGATTCCCGGAATCTGCGGAATGTCCGGAATCGGCGGGACCGGCGGAATCGGCGGCGGATTCGGCAGGGCCGGTGCCTGCGGCGCCGGTGATTGCGTGGTTGCCGACGGCAGGGTGGTCACCGGAGCGGATGTCGGCGATGGCGGTGGCGTAGTGGTGACGGGCGGCGGAGTCGTGGTAGCGGGCGGCGCCTCCGTCGTCGTCGGCGGCGGCGGCGTTTCCGTAGCCGGCGCCGGTGGCGGCGGAGGCGCTTGCTGGGTCGGTGGCGCTGGCTGACTGGTCTCGGGTGTGGGTCCGGTGGTTCCGGTATCCGTCGACGGTGGGGCGGCGGGCGGCGCTGAGGAACTGGGAACGGTAGTCACGCCCGTGGCGGGCGCGGGCTTGTTGTCGGACGAGCTCAACCCGATCACCACCGCGGTACCCACGAGCAGCACCGCGACGACAGTGCCGATGATGATCACCGCCGGCAGCCGATACCAGGGAATGATCGTGGGTTTGGGCTCTGCTTCCACGCGGGAGTCGCGGTCGAAGCTCAATTGCGGGCGTGCGGCCGTGAACCCGGAGCCTCCCAAAGAACCTGGGTACTCGCCGGTGCCCGCAGGCGTGGCGCGGGAGTCGTCGTCGGCCTCCGACCAGGCCAACGCGGGCTGCAGAACCGAGACCGGCGCATCGACCATCCCGTTCGCCGCCGGTGCCGGCGCCGAAACAGCCGGGGCCGTAACCGGCGGAGTCGATGCCTTCGGCGTCAACACCGTCGCACTGGCATCGGCTGGACCGCCCGCGGCCCGCAGCGCGGCGCCGATCGCTGCCGTCAGTTGCGGACGCGGCGTCGTCACCACCGGGACGCCGAAGCGCCCCGACAGCGTGGTGGTGATCGCCGGGATGTTGGCTACCCCGCCCACCGAAACGATTGCAACCAGCTTGGCCGCGCGGATTCCGCTGCGCCCCAACGTCTGATCCAGTGCGCCGACAAACCCGTCCAGCGAACCGCGGATCGTGTCCTCGAGCTCGTTCCTGGTGAGCCGGACTTCCCCGCGCATCCCCGGTAAGTCGCCGAGCGTGGTGACTGTGCTGGACGAGAGCTGCTGCTTGGCATTCCTGCATTCCGTCCGCAGCCGCGCCAGCGAGCCGATCGCAAAGGTGCCCGCCGGGTCGAACGGGCCCGTGCTCGGAATTTCCGCCATGACGTAGGTCAACAACGCCTGATCGATCAGGTCGCCGCAGAAGTCGTGATAACGCACGGTTGCCGCCACCGGCTGATACTCGCCGTCGGCGTCAACCACCGTGATGCTGCTGCCGCTACCACCGAAATCGCACACCGCGACAATCCCGCGGGCCGGGAGGCCGGGGTTGGCCCGCACGGCGAAAAGCGCTGCCGCGGCGTCGGGGATCAGCGACGGCGGTTGCGCCCCACGCGACCACTCCGATACCCGGCTCAAAGCGGCGCTCAGCGCGTCCACCGCCGCGGGTCCCCAGTGGGCGGGATAGGTCACCGCGACACTGTCGGGTAGCGGGCGGCCGCCGGTGGCCGCATAGCCGAGCGCCCGCAGCCCGTCGGCGACCAGGGCCTCGCTGCGGTGCATCGAGCCGTCGGCCGCCACGATTTCGACCGGGTCCCCCACCCGGTCGACGAAGTCGGTGATCACCAGGCCGGGCTCGTAGAGTCTGGGATTTTCCGGTGGGACGCCCACCTCGGACGGGCGCTGTCGGTACAACGTCAGCACCGGCTTGCGGGTGAGCGCGTGATCCGCGGTGACCGCCGCTAGGTTGGTGGCACCGATCGACAGGCCCAGTGCGGACCGTGGTGCTGCTGCCATGTGGTCCAATCCCCGTGTTCAGCGGCATGTCCCGGCCATCCCGCCTACCCGAATTTTCTCGGTATTACCTATAGCCAATCTTTGCGTCAGCTATGCGCGAGCTGTATGACGACACGACACACGCTGCTCACCGGATGGTGCCCGCACCGGGGATCAGCGGGAGATCGAGCGCGGTGACCCAGCCGGGGGACAGCTCATTGACCGCCGGTACCGCGTTGAGCGCCCGCATTCCGGTGGCCAAGCAGCCGGCGGCGGCCGCATCCCGGCCCGAGCCGTCGGTGAACCGGAACGCGGTTTCCTGAAAGATGCTCGGGGTCCCCTCGATGTCCACCCGGTAGACGTCATTGTCATGGCCCGTTGGCCAGGCGGGGGCGGCGTCGAGTCCGATGCGGTTGACGTGCTCCAGTTGGATGCGGGTTTCGCCCTGGTAGACGCCGTTGATGGTGAACCGGACGGCGGCGACGTGGCCCGGTTTGATCACGCCTTTGGCCGATTTGCGCTCGGTGGGAGTCACCCATTTTTCCCAGGTCGTGGTGATTTCGTCGAGCATGATGCCGGCGGCGTGGGCGATCATTGGCACGGTGGCGCCCCACGCGAAGATCAACACGTCTCGGTTCTCCAGCATCGGGGTGAACTCGGGCTTCTGACCGATACCCATCTCGTGTTCGTAGTCGCCCTCGTAGTTCGTATAGTCCAGCAGCTCGGACGCCCGGACTTTGCGCACCTCGGAACACAGGCCCATCAGGGTCATCGGAAACAGGTCGTTGGCGAATCCCGGGTCGATGCCGGTGGTAAAGCACGACGACTCGCCCAGTTCACAGGCTTCGGTGATGGGCGTGATCCAGTTCGGCGGGTTCAGGTGCATGGTCGGCCAGATCCACGGCGTCATCGCGGTCGAGCAGACGTCTATCCCGGCCCGCAGGAACCGCGCAACCAGCAGGATGTTGTCCTTGGCGTGCATCGCGGTCGGGCCGTAGTGCACCAGCGCGTCGGGTTTGAGCGCGATCAGTGCGTCGACGTCGTCGGTAGCGGTGATGCCGACGGGTTCGGCCAGCCCGCAGATGTCGCCGACGTCGCGGCCAACCTTGTCGGGATTGCTGACGCCGACGCCCACCAGCTCGAACAGCGGATGCTCGACGATCTCGGCGATCACCATCTTGCCCACGAATCCGGTGCCCCAGACCACCACTCGCTTGCTCTTGTCCAAACCGGCCACCTCCTAGTCCCTAGTCCGCTTCACCCTAAGCCTCTGGTGTGCCGTCGTGCGCGGTGACAACATGGACAACCATGAGACATCTCAGCGGACCCTCGATCCTGTTTGCTATCGGTATCGGCTTGGCGGCCACGTGTGGTGTGGCAAACGCGGACCCAATGCCCCAAGTCCGCTACGAAGTGAGCGGCAGCGGCGTCGCCGAATACATCTCGTACCAAACCGCCGAAGGCCAGCAGCGTGCCGTCAACGTGCCGCTGCCATGGAAAACAGAGTTCACCTCATTCGGTGGTCAAGTGTTCGTGCTCAGCGCACAGGGACCGGGCACCATCTCCTGCAGGATCCTGCTGGACGGCAACGTGGTGAATGAGCAGACGTCCACCGGGCTGCCCGGCCGAGCCGCCTGTTCGCACTGATAGCGGCCCAGAGGAGGATCGGATGGCCCTCAAGAGCGGTATTTCGCCTCGGGTCAACGGGGTACCGCCGCCCGAGGTGCCACTTGCCGATATCCGTCTCGGCGAGCTGAAATTCTGGGAACTCGACGACGACATCCGCGACGGCGCCTTCGCCACCTTGCGCCGCGAGGCGCCGATTTCGTTCTGGCCCACCCTCGAACTGCCCGGATTCACCGCCGGCAACGGGCATTGGGCGCTGACCAAGTTCGACGACATCTTCTACGCCAGCCGTCACCCCGAGACTTTCAGCTCCAGCCCCAACATCACGATCAACGACCAGACACCGGAATTGGCCGAGTACTTCGGCTCGATGATCGTGCTCGACGACCCGCGACACCAGCGGCTGCGCTCGATTGTCAGCCGGGCGTTCACTCCCAAGGTCGTTGCCCGCATCGAGGCGTCGGTGCGCGACCGGGCCCACCGGTTGGTGGCATCGATGATCGCCAATCATCCTGACGGGCAAGCCGACCTGGTCAGCGAGCTCGCCGGGCCGCTGCCGTTGCAGATCATCTGCGACATGATGGGGGTTCCAGAGGAGGACCATCAGCGGGTATTCCATTGGACCAACGTGATTCTCGGGTTCGGCGACCCCGATCTGGCGACCGATTTCGACGAGTTCATACAGGTGTCGATGGATATCGGCGCCTACGCCACCGCGCTGGCCGACGACCGTAGGGTAAACCACCACGACGACCTGACCACGAGCCTGGTGGAAGCCGAGGTCGACGGCGAGCGGCTGACATCGTCGGAGATCGCCATGTTCTTCATCCTGCTGGTGGTGGCCGGCAACGAGACGACGCGCAATGCGATCAGCCACGGCGTGCTCGCGCTGTCCCGCTATCCCGAGGAACGGGACAAGTGGTGGTCGGACTTCGACCGGGTAGCGCCCACCGCGGTCGAGGAGATCGTGCGGTGGGCGTCTCCAGTGGTCTACATGCGCCGCACCCTGACCCGGGATGTGGAGCTGCGCGGCACCAAGATGGCCGCCGGCGACAAGATCTCGCTGTGGTATTGCTCGGCCAATCGGGACGAGTCAAAGTTCGTGAATCCGTGGATGTTTGACGTCACCCGCGACCCCAATCCGCACGCCGGCTTTGGTGGCGGCGGCGCCCATTTCTGCCTGGGCGCGAACCTGGCTCGTCGTGAGATCAGGGTCGTGTTCGACGAGTTGCGCCGCGAAATGCCGGACATCGTCGCGGCCGAGGAGCCCGCACGGCTGCTGTCGCAGTTCATTCACGGCATCAAGCGGCTGCCGGTGGCGTGGACGTGATGTGCCGAGCAGACGCAAAAGCCCCGAAATCTCACCGATTTCGGGGGCTTTTGCGTCTGCTCGGCGTTATGCTCGCCATGATTGGGTTGAGTCTCGCGCCGGTTGCCCACGCGGACATGCTGATTGCCAACTACCTACTGCAAACGAGCCGGGATCCGGGCCACAAATGGCTTGGGAGTATCCGTACCTGCACGTCCAACGCTCCCGGATGCGTTCACGTGCAGGCGATTCCACAACCCAACGGGCAAGCGGCCCCGTACGACGGGGATGCCCGGTTATCCAACGGCCGGTACACGATGGCCGTCGACGTGCCCGATGGTGTGCGCTGCGTGGTCCAATTTTTCCCCTCCCATGACGTCTACTCGTGGGATGCCGTGACACTGGCCGGCTCGGTGGATTCCACGTACGGCACCGGCTGCGGTGGGGCGCCGGGGGGTACCGACAGCTACCCGTTTTCGTTGGTGCGGTTCTAAGCCAAAAGACCGCACTACGCGGCGATCTCGTAGACGAACAAGATGCGCGGGTACACGGTCAACCATTCGGGCGGCTGCCGGAGTCGAGCTATGCACCTAGCGTTGTCGCCCAGCCACTCCAGCGCGGACCGGTAGGCGCCTAGGTGTGCGGGCCGAAAGGGGTAACGGTAGCACCGCGCGAACAACTGCACATGCGCGAACAGCGCAACCTTGCCAAGACGCCCGTCCGGCACGTCCTCGAAGACGATGATGCTGCGGCGCGCGATCCGGTGGCACTGCTTGATCAATCCCATCGGGTCATGGCTGTGATGGAGCACCTCGCTGACCACGACGTGATCAAATGCCTTGTCCGGGAACGGGATTGTGGCGCCGTCAAAACGGCGAAATGGGATCGGGGTCTGACGAAAATCCTTGACGTCCACCCCACTTGGATCCACCCCATACATTTGCTGTAGATACGCCGAGAGATGGCCGGTCCCGCACCCAACGTCGAGCAGGCTATCGCCACGTTTGACGTAGCCGGCCAGCGCTTCGGCCTGGCCCCGTAGTCTCGCCGCAGGATTCATGACATGCAGCGCTTCCGCAAGGCGTCGCCGGCGTTCCCACAGTCTGATGCGCACCCAGTGACCTCCCATCCGAGGATTATTCTCAAGCATGCCCATCCCCGCGTTTCCTGAGTCCGACGTGCTGGCCACCCGGCAGAAGCTTGTGCTCGACCATTTCCATGATGAGGTTCGCCAGGACTGGGACGCGGTATTGTCGACCTTCCCACACCCCCGCTATGAACTCATCCCGCAGCTGACCGTCCACGACGGGGACCAAGCGGTGCGTAGCTACTACAACTACACGCGCACCGCCTTTCCGGACCAGGACCACGAAATTATCGCGTTGCGCCACAGCGCCGACGCGGTGATCGTCGAGTTCTGGTTGATGGGCACGCATCGGGGCTATCTGGACAAGATTCCGCCGACCGGCGGCCGGTTCCGTGTCCGGATGACCGCCTACTTCGTCTTCGACGAGACGGAAACCCTTGTTTGCGAACGCATCTACTTCGACAGATTGACCATGTTCAAGCAGCTGATCGACGGCCTCGACATGAAACGGCCGGCGAACTGGCTGCTGGCCGCGCGTTGCGTGCGTGGCCTGCTGGCAATGTCCTCGGCGGAACCGGACCCGGCGCTCACCCAAACGCTTCCCCCTGAGCTTTCGGATGCTTAGACTCCCTGCCATGCAGGTCCCACATGTGTTGTGCGGCCTGTCCGCAACAGCACTGCTGGCCAGTTGTGCCACCGACAGCGGCCATGCGGGCACGACATCGACGGCGGTACCACCGACAACGGCGGCCGTCACCGCCACCGTCACGCCGCGACCCGCCATACCCGGCTCGCAAACTCAGAAGTGGATTGACCTTCAAGTCGGCCAGTGCGTGGCCGACCTTCCACCGGCCGATCTCAGCCGCATCACGGTCACCCTGACCGATTGCGGGACACCGCATTTGGCCGAGGTGTATCTACGCGCTCCGGTCGCCGTCGATTCGGCCATCGCCACCGTCGCCAACCGAGCGTGCGCTTCCGGGTTCGCGCCCTACACCGGGCAAGCTCCGAATGGCAGTCCCTACTCAATCACTTGGCTCATCGATTCCCACCAGGATCGGACCGGCGCCGATCCCACCCCAAGCATCGTCATCTGCCTGCTGCAAGCGGCCAACGGCCTACTTCTAACTGGGTCCGCGCGTCGCTGACACATCGGCCGCAGAATCTTGACGATAGCCATAGCGCGCCATGACCTCGCCCCAGTGCTCATCGACGATCGCACGCTGCTCGGCGCTCACCTGGTAGGTGTTGGTTTTGTAGTCCGCATGGTCGGCAAGGTACTCGCGCAACCGGGGCAGATACCGCTCGAAATCGCCCAGCCCCAGATGCTCGTACAATCGGCGAAGCTGTCCTTCGGGGTCAGCGATCAGCTCCTCATAGCGCAGTTCGTAAAAGCGTGACGGGTCAACAAGTTCCCGGCCTTCGTCCAACTTTCGGTACAGGTCGACGTAGGTCGACAGCACCTTTTCGTCTAACCCCTTGAACGTCGGTCGTTGCAGGCCGTGTATGCGGTACAGCGCCTTATGCAGATGCACGGTCGACGGATAAACAACGTATGGGTCCCGGACGATGTGGACGAACTTCGCTTGTGGAAATATGTCCAACAGCACCTTGATTCGGAAGCTGTGCGTCGGGTTTTTCAGGATCACTGTCTTGCGGCGGCGGTAGTACACTCGTTGAACGAACCGGAATAAGGTCCATTTCCAAGCTTGCAGTTCTTGTGGTGTCAACTGCTCCAAGTCCAGATACCGCTCATGCTGAGGCGGCCGGTTTGGGAATGCAATGGTGAGATACGGCGACGGCTGCCCCTGCATGCACCAAATGAACTCGTCTTCCTGTGGGTGACGCAGGCTCAGATCCATGTTGTCCATCGCCCGATGCTTCGACACCAGGAATCCTACAAACGGAGCAAACCACTCGGTCAGTAAAAAGTGCTGTGGCGCAAGGCATTCGTAGCCAGTGGGACCGGTGTGGCGATCGTCGAGGACCAGCAGTTCGTGCAACAACGTGGTACCGGTACGCCAGTGTCCGACTATGAAAATCGGCGGATCGGCGATCACCGTCTTGGCGACGCGGCGGCCGAACACGATCTGCTGGCCTAGTCCCAGAAAAGAATTGACGACGCTGAGAAACGTATAGAGGACAGCCAAGTGCCAGCGATTCCAGTGCACGGCGAAACGGTTGCGGATCAGCAGGCGCGTCCAGGCAGAGAAATTGCAGCCGATCCACAACGGCGCCGCCCACTCATGCCACCAGGAAAATCGGGTCGACGAACGTATCGCCTGCGCAGCGGCCGCGACAACCATTACGGTGTAGCCCGGGGCGTCACCGCGACCCGCAACCGGGTCAGGCCGCGCAGGTTGGCGTTTCTCGACCACCGCGGCGGCTCAAGCACGTCGATCCGGTCGATGTTCTGGACGATCTCACGCAACACTGCCTGACCCTCCATCCGCGCTAGCTGGTTTCCGGGACACAGGTGGATGCCGGAGCCGAACGCAAGATGCCCGGCCGGGTTGCGGTCGGCACGGAAGACATCCGGGTTGTCGTATTGGCGTGGGTCACGGTTGGCCGCGCCCCACGCCAGCAGCACCAGTGACCCTGCTGGGATGACGGCTTGACCGACAGAGTAGTCGACTCGCGTTGTGCGGCAAATATTTTGGATTGGCGACACAAAGCGAAGTTGCTCCTCGATCGCCGACGGGATCAGCTCTGGTCGCTGCCTAAGGAGTCCGAGCTGATCTGGATAGTCGGCGAGCGTGAGAAACAAGCTGCCGATCAGGTGAGCGGTGGTCTCATAGCCCGCGACTAGCAGCAGCGCAGCGAAGAAGAACAACTCGTCTTCGCTGAGCCGACCATCGTCGGCATCCGCGGCAAGCTTCCCGAGAACTGTGCGGTCGCCCAGCAGCCCGCCGTCCCGCCTGCTAGCGAACAGCGCACGCAATCGCCGGAATCCCGTGAAGCCCTGCACCAGTGAAACCAGCCCGGGCACTGACAAATTGACATCGGTGATCCGAATCGCCTGATTGGACAAGCGGCAGAACGCAGCTTCGCCCGGGCCCGCGACGCCGAGCACGTTGGTGATGGTGCGCATCGGCATCGGTTCAGCCACGGTGGCGACGACATCCGCGGGTGTCTGTGTCAGCAGTCGGCCGACGGACTCTCGGGCCAGTTGCTCGACCAGCGGACGCCAGGACTCCAACACGGCGCGCGTCATAGCCGGCGTCAACTGCTTGCGCATCCTGGTGTGCGCCGGCGGATCACACGTCGGGAGAAAAGGCAGCCACCCGCGCGAAAAGGTGACCCCACGGGCGCTGGACAACACTCCATGGTTTCGCGCCGCTTCGCGAACGTCGGCGTATCTGCTCAAGATGTAGACGTCGCGCTTGGGGTTGTACTGGACCCGCTCGCCGGCCAAGAGCTCACGGTAATGCGGGTACGGATCGGCGGCCGTCGCAGGATCAAACGGATCGAAGTTCGTCAGCTGTACATGCTGCCGATTGCGGCTGCCAACGAGCCTCGACCAGGCCTTTCCGGCGACCCTGAGTGCGAGCCGTTTCGCGACCTCAGGCCCATAGGTTCGCACCAGGCGTGCATCGCCCCACATTGTTGCGGTCGCGGAGACAACGGCCCGGGAGGACAAACTCGGACGAGGGGGCCGATCCACCGGCGCAGAAACATCCGGCCCGGTCGTCGCGAGCCTGGGTATACCGTGCTCTAGCGGGTGCTCTAACGGACATCGACCCTCCGGCGCCGCGGCCTCCGCAGGGTATTGCGTCGCTGTCATCGCCCTCCCATTTCAGGCAGCGAACGTCGTTGAACACCTGTAGGGTAGCGGCGCACTCCGGGATCGGTAGGCAGTTCGACAAAGCGTTTTGCAAACAGGGCGTTAAGTTCGAACACCCCGCAAGCGGCACTCGGAAGCGTGCGTGTCATTGTCAAACCCATTGGGCGCACGTTCGCCATCGGATGCGGCGACGTGGCGCTGTGAGCTTCGGCCTGTCATTGGTCGGTTACGTCCCCGGCGGACGCATGGCGGTGCACTCGATTGGTGGCCGATCAGTGCTCGATAAGCCAATTTTGTTGAGCGCGAACATAACCGGTACCTTTGGACGGCATGGCTACTCCACCCGACAAGGCGCGGCGCAAGATGCTGCGCGATGCCTACAAGGAAGCCCAGCGTCTGGCGGGGCCCCAGCTGACCCTGATCGACTACGACCAGCTTGACGAGTTACTCAACTACATCGAAGAAACGTTCGACGACCAGCCTTGCGACCATAGCCCGCGGCATGCTCAACGATGGGCCGAATCGCGCGGTCTCGACTGGCCAGAACTGGAGCGGGAGCTTCGGGAGTTTGGTGGCTACTGCGACTGCGAAATCTTGTTCAATGTCGAGCCTGACGAGGTATTCGGCTAGCGGCGTCAAGGTCTTTGCCGGAGTTCGTCGGCCAACCTCCTGATTTCACACCGAAGCTCATCGATGTGGGCGACAGTAGCCGCCTGATTTTCGGTACCGGTTTCGGCCACCCGCTGCACGATCCACGAGGCCAACGATGCGGTCACGACACCGACGAGGGTGATGCCGCCGATCATCAGCAGGACCGCGATCACTCGACCGGTGACGGTGATCGGGTACAAGTGCCCGTACCCGATGGTCGTCACGGTGGTTATAGACCACCACACAGCCTGCCCGAAGGTGTTGATCGTCGCGCCGGGCTGGTCGCGTTCGGTGTCCAGGATGGCCAACGATGCCACATAGATCAACAGGACGACAGCCGCGATGGTGTAGGTCAGAATGCGGCCGCGAACGGCGTTACCGACGGCTTTCTGGAGCACGCCGACCAGGACGACCAACCGCAGCAGCCGCAGCGGTCGCATCAGTGGCAGCGCAACGATAAGCAGGTCGAACAGGTGCAGCCGGAACCATTGTCGGCGGTCGGCGGCCAAGCTCAGCCGAACAAAGTAGTCGATGGCGAACAGGCTCCATGCAATCCAGCTCGCCATCCACAGAATGCGGGCCTCCTCACCGTGCGGTCGGGTGAGGACTTGCACCGAATACATGGCTAGGAAGGCGACGGCAACCGCGGCGAGTGGCCACTCGGTGCGCTGTTCCCAGAGTTGTTCCTTGGTTGGCTTGGTCACGCGGCTGGAGCGTAGCGCCTCGACAGCCACGTTGTTCGGCTAGGTCGAGGAACACGTGAGCTCATCAATGGCGAATCCGTTGGTTAGCTTGCCGCGGCTTGGGCGTTCAGATAGGCAGTTAGCCCCTTGATGACAGCTCCGGCATATCGTGCCCGGCCGTCCGCGCTTTCCATCTGGGCGGCTTCGTCGGCGTTCTTCATGTTGCCCAGTTCAACGAGCACCGCCGGGTATTGGGCCAGGCTCAAGCCGGCGAGGTCTGCGCGTCCATACAATCCGTTGGCCCCGATATAGTTGGCCGGCTGCAATCCCGCTGCCACCAGAGAATCGCGCATCGCATGCGCTAGCTGGATGGCGGGACCCGCTTGGATGTCGTTCATCGGCGGACTGGAGTAGTTCACGTGAAATCCCCGACCGGACGGGGGGCCGGCGTCGGCGTGGATGCTCACTATGGCGTCCGGGCGCATCGCGTTGGCCATGGCGGCCCGTTCATCGACACACGGCCCGACGGAATTGTCGCTTTCGCGCGACAGTTGGGTACGTACGCCCATTTGGTTGAGTGCGTCGGCGACCAGACGCGCGACGTCCCAGGTGAACGCGTGCTCGGCATAGCCGTCGGTTGCCGCGGCGCCGGTCGTGTTACACGGCTTTGTGCCGCCCCGACCATTGGGGACCTGCCGGTTAATTGAGGGGTCGTATCCGCCGTTGTGGCCGGGGTCGAGGAAGACGGCCAGTCCATTGAGACCCGCGGTGGCGTGCGGCGGGTCGATCAATGCACCGACGCCCATAACGGCCGGCGCGAGGCCGACGAGCTTCAGGATGTCGCGCCGTGATGGCGGCCCTCCACACCCGTGTGGCGCACTCACCGCGCGATGTTAACAAGCACCCAGGCGTTCCCATAGTCCTCTTCGAGGGCCGGATATCGGAGCATGCGAATCGCTCGCTGTGCAGCTGCTGAACGCGACGGGAATCCAGCCCGTTTGACGTATGCGTCTAACACGCGCACATCGTCTTCGGACACTCTGACGCTCAGCTTCATGCCCTGACGCTACTGAAGTAGTACTGCGGCAGGAATTTTGAGATTCTGCCCTGGCGCCCAAACCCCGGTCCGATCCGAGCACCTTCCAGGTACGGTTTTCCCTCATGCGGCACAGGGCGATTGAACTAGCGGTAGTTCTCGTCGCCGCTGGGTTGTTGCCGGCGTGCCACGATCGGACGCCGTCGGCGGCCGCAACTCCCAGATTCGAGCCGGCCCCCTGCCCAAAGTTGCTCGAGCCGGTCGCTGGCTCCGATACCTGGCGTTGCGGCTATCTGGTGGTGCCCGAGAATCGCGCCGACCCGAACGGACGAACGATCCGGCTCGCAGTCGCGCGGGTGCCGGCCGCGACGCCGGCGCCGGCGCCGGATCCGGTCGTGTACCTGGCCGGCGGCCCCGGCGAGGACGCGGTCCAGGGCGCGGATTTCGTCATGGGCGCCGGATTGAACCGCGACCGTGAGTTGATCCTGATTGCCCCGCGGGGGACGTACTCCAATCAGCCGGCCCTCACCTGCACCGAGATTGACCAGTTTCACACCGACAATGTCGCGATGGTCTCCGATGCGTCGCCGACCCGGACGTGTCACGTCCGGCTGGCGGCCACGGGCGCTGACCTTCGCGCGTACAACACCACCGAGAACGCCGCCGACATCGCTGATCTGCGCACGGCGCTGGGAATCGATCAATGGAATGTGTACGGGCTTTCCTATGGGTCGGAGTTGGCACTGATCTATATGCGCGAGCATCCCGCGGGGATCCGGGCGGTGACGATCGATGGGGTGGTGCCGCCCGATGTCGTGAGTCCTAGCTGGTTTTGGAGCAGCGCACGCGAAGCGTTCGACAATGTGTTCGGTGCCTGCGAGGCCGACGCGGCGTGCCGGGATCACTTTCCGCATCTGGCCGAAACATTCACGAACTTGGTGCGCCAGCTGGAGGCCAGCCCGGTCGAGACATCGGTGACGATGCCCGACAGTGATCTATCGGTGAGGGTGGTGCTCAGCGGCGGAGCGCTTGTGAACTGGATGATGCGCATGGTCTCCCGCGGCGAGAATGCCACCGAAGTCCCTTATGCGATCGATCAATTGGCGCATGGCCACCCTGAGTTCGTTGCCGCTGAGTGGGCCGAGTCGTGGGCGGCGGCCAAGTTTGTCGGCCAGTATTCCTATGGGCTGCATTTGGGTGCGACGTGTAGCGAGTGGGTGGCCTACGATCCGCCGTCGCGACTGCTGGACCAAGGGCGAACCGCCTTTCCGGATTATCCGGACTCGGTGCTGGCCCATCCGCCGCCATTTCCGTTCGGCGTCGAGGAATGCCAGGAGTGGAATGTGCCAAAGGCGCCGGAATCGGTGCGCACGGCTGCACGAAGCTCGATCCCGACGCTGATTGTCTCCGGAAAGTTTGATGCACGGACCGGTGCCCAGTGGGGTGAGTATGTGGCGCGGCAACTGAGTCATTCGACGTCCATTGCCATTCCTGGCGTCGGCCACGCGGCGGCCCTAACGTCCAAATGCGCGCAGGACGTGGTGGCATCCTTCTTCCGGACCCCGGGCTCGCCCGATACCAGCTGTGTCGCAACGATTTCACCCAAGCCGTTCAAGGTGAGGTAGGGCGGCTCGTTTCGGCGAGCGTGACTGCGACCGCCACCTGTGCGGTCAATGCGGGAAGTTGCGCTCCGCCGGGCCGATTGCGATGGTCATGCGCACCCGGCCGGTCACGACACCCACCGAGGGCCGGGCGCGGGGCTCGGCAACGATATGCCGGACAAGGCGGCGAGGCGCCGGCACGTCGGTACATCGCATCCGTTGTAACCGCGACCGTAAAGTAAATCGCTAACTGGCACGGTGAGAAGGTGAGGCCTTCGATGAGCGACATCACGGCGCGGTTTGCAGAAATCGTCGGGAACAACAACCTGCTGACGGGTGACGCGATCCCCGAGGACTATGCGCACGACGAGGAGTTGACGCACCCGCCGCAGCAGCCGGCCTACGTCGCCAAGCCGAAGACAGCTGAAGAGGTTTCACAGCTACTAAAAGCCGCAGCCGAACACAACGTGCCCGTGACAGCCCGCGGGTCCGGCTGCGGTTTGTCGGGGGCGGCACGGCCACTGCCGGATGGGCTCCTGATCTCTTTCGAGCGGATGAACGCGGTCCTGGAGGTCGATGCCACCAACCAGGTCGCCGTCGTCCAGCCCGGGGTGACGCTCACCGACCTGGACACCGCAACAGTCGATGCCGGGTTGCGGTACACGGTTTACCCGGGCGAGCTGTCCTCCAGCGTCGGCGGGAACGTCGGAACCAACGCCGGCGGGATGCGCGCGGTCAAGTACGGGGTGGCCCGTCACAACGTACTCGGGTTACAGGCGGTACTGCCCACCGGCGAGATCATCCGAACCGGCGGCCGGATCGCCAAGGTTTCCACCGGCTATGACCTGACCCAGCTGATCATCGGCTCCGAAGGCACCCTGGCGTTGGTCACCGAGGTGATCGTCAAGCTGCATCCACGGCTCGACCACAGCGCCAGCGTGCTCGCCCCGTTCGCCGACTTCGACCAAGTCATGGCGGCGGTACCCAAGATCCTCGCCAGCGGCCTGGCGCCCGACATCCTGGAGTACATCGACAACACCACGATGGCCGCGCTCATTGCCACCCAGAATCTGGAGCTGGGTATCCCAGACACGATCCGCGACAGCTGCGAAGCGTATCTCCTTGTGGCGCTTGAGAGCCGTGGCGTCGACCGACTGTTCGAGGATGTCGAGACCGTTGGTGAGATGCTCGCCGAGCTGGGCGCGGTCGACGCCTACGTCCTCGAAGGAGGCTCCGCACGCAAGCTGATCGAGGCCCGTGAGAAGGCCTTTTGGGCGGCAAAGGCGCTCGGCGCGGACGACATCATCGACACCGTCGTCCCCCGCGCAGCGATGCCGAAGTTCCTCGCGACCGCACGCGGTCTAGCGTCGGCCGCAGGCGGTGCCGCGGTGGGTTGCGGGCACGCCGGCGACGGCAACGTGCACATGGCTATCGTCTGCAAGGATCCGGACAAAAAGAAGCAGCTGATGACCGACATCTTCACGCTTGCAATGGAATTGGGCGGTGCGATCTCCGGCGAACACGGCCTTGGCCGCGCCAAGACCCCGTACTTTCTGCAGCTCGAAGACCCGGCCAAGATCGCCCTCATGCGCCGGATCAAGCAGAGCTTCGACCCGGCGGGCATCCTCAATCCCGATGTTGTTTTCCCGGCAGAACAAGCATGAGTCGCGGGGCGCAATCGCCGCTCTAGGCCGCCAAGCTGTCGATTCTGGTGCGTAGCATCTTCGCGAGGAGCTTGGTTTGTCGATCAGCGAAACCGATTTCCCCGCATCTGTCCGGCCAGTCGCGTGCGGAGTCAACCATCGCGTCGATCATCCTGGTGGTCGCCCGTGGCCGTATTCCAAGACGTTCACCGGCAATGACAAAGTCGGCCCGACTGAGCCGATTGGCACGACCATAGAGGTTGAGCGCCATGGGATCTCGCCAGCGTAGGTACGGCTGGGTGCACAGCAGGTCGTAGGCCGGAGTTGGCTGCCACACACCGTCGGCGTTGTAGATCGACAGGTTCTTGCCGTGCAGGTCGCCGTTGCCGATAAGCCAGGAAAAGACAACGGTTTTGAGCAATTCAAGGACTGCGGCCGGCTTAGATCCGCCACCTCGCGCACACGCATCGGCAAGTGCGGCAATTGCGGTCTCGGTCTTGATGCGATACTTCGAGGCCGGGTAGATGTCAGTGACCTGACACGCGTCCTCCTGCGCGATACGCGTCGAACCTTTCCTGTCGAATCGCTTCACCAACAAGGCGCTGCGCCCGTCGGCGTCATGCAACAGCGATGTCGTTGCGACTCGCAATCCGCATGCGGCGGCCATCGTCATGAAGAAGTGCTCGTTCTCGACGATCAATGGGTACTGTACGGGGTTGAGCTTGAGGATCGCCGGCCCTGATCGAGTCTGCGTGGGCACCGACAACATTGCGGCGCTGACCTTGGGCTGCACTCCCGCCATACCCACAGGGTCGGCGTCGACCGAACCGGTCAACTTCGTGAAGACCTCCCGAAAATCGGTGTGCTGGTTGGGTTCGAACATTGGCAGCGGTTGAGCCGGCTCGACTCCGGCTGGAACGACGCGAACGTTGCCAACGGTGTCAGCACCGATCGCGAGCAACAGCGTGAGGTGGTCGTCGGCTGACGTCTTTGTCGATGACGTCACCACACCGAGCCGGACTCCCTCCGGAAGCAGCCCGGCGAAGAACGGCGGAACGGCGCCACCGGTGCTGACGACGGGGTATTCACGGGAGCGCAGCAGCGACCATGACACGGATCGCTCACGGATATGAGCCCCGCTCGAGCGTTGAGTGGCGACATAGTCGAAGCTGATCGTGTCTCCGCGTTGGCGAACTAGATGCGCCGCGAGATCGTCATCGATATAGACGTCAGCCTCGGCGATGTTCCGTAGGTCGCGACGGCGAGATGCGGTCATTCAACCGTCGCGCTTACGTCGATATGCAGTCCCAAGACCCCGGCGATTTCGATGACGGATCCAAATTTGAGTGAGCCACTACCCTTTTCGAGCGACTGGACGCTGGAGCGAGACACACCGGCGAGGTCAGCCAGGGTTTGCTGGGTGAGCCGCAGGGCAATACGACGCTCTGCAAACTGCCGCCCTATGCGTGCTATTTCAGGCATAGAGCCATCGGGCTGGGGCTTTGTTCGCCTTGGACCGGCCACGCTGCTCCTTATGCCTGAAATTACATGCATAAACAGCATGCACCACGAAAACGGCCGTCGTCAACCTCTAATGCCTAGTTTTCCAAGCTTAAGTAGCTGGGGCGGGCCAATGAACTACCCTCCGCCGACCAACCGTTCGACATCGACCACTTCACCACGATTGATGCTGACCCAATCACGCCCATCGAGGTACGGGCGCAAACTCCGTCCGATGAGTTCGGCATCGGCCGCAGACTTCGGTCGCTGAAGTTCATAAACGTGCGGCAGCTCCGCCATGCCGGTGACGAGGCTCCACAGCTTCAGGGCGGCATCGCCACTAGGCGGATCCACCAGCACCGGCCCAAACAAGCATTGTCCGTCGATAAAGAGAGTTGGCACGCCGAAGCCGCCCGCATCGACAACGCGCTGGTGCTCAGCACGAACGTCGTCGTGAGTGGTCAGGTCATCAAGTGCCGCATCCAAAACGGCCGTGTCAACGCCGATCTCGCCCAGCAGCCGTCGCGCCACTTCAGGATCGTGCGGCTTGCCGCCAGCCATGTGCAGCTCATGACCGATCGCGGCATACCACCGGTCCAGCAGCGACATATCCGTGCGACGCAGCAGCGCACCGATACGCATCAATGACCAGCCGTACGACCAGTCGCGCTCCCACGGGTGCTTCTTGCCCTCGACGCGGTTGATCTCCTCCAGGCTGAAGAATCGCCAATTGACGGTGATCCCCAACTGCGCGCGGACATCGCGGATCCACACCGAAGTTTGGTAGGCGAACGGGCACATCGGGTCGAAATGAAAGTCCACAACGCTAAAGGGGGTGGTCATCAGGCTATTCTGCCCCCGCAGACCCGCCGAGCAGACGCAAAAGTCCCCGAAAACCGCGGTTTTCGGGGACTTTTGCGTCTGCTCGCGCCACGTTACCCAGCCCTATTTCACGGTGACGTTCGCGGTGAATGTGCATGTCGGCGCCGGATCGCTGCCCACAACGCTCGCGTAGTCGGCAACCACGGTCGTCGTCCCGGTCTTCAGCGCCGTGAATGTCCAAACCTCGGTGCCCGGGGCTCCGATAAGGTCGGTTTTTGCAGGCACATACTCGTGACTGGCCTGCTTCAAGATGGTGGAATCGCCGATCTTCGGGTCATCCGTCCAGCGGAACGGGGTGCTGTGATTCGACCCTAACGACACCTTGAGCGTGTCCCCAACCGAAAGGGTGACGTCTCGGGTGATGGCGCTCTGGTTCAACACGTCGTCCATGGCGACTTCGATGGTCTTGGTCGCCGCCTGACTCTTGCTGGAGCAACCCAGCACCGCCCCTGCTATCAGGGTGACGAGCACGGCACCGGTCACCATGAGCCTGGTCTTCACGAGAACCACCTCTCCATTCTTGGATCCGCAAGCCTAATATTCCACCTCAACGACGGTCCGGAGGTGAGCCACGTGATGATATGGGCAGCAAGACTCCTGCTGGGAGCGATGTTCGCTATCGCCGCAACGGCAAAGCTGGCGGATCGCCCCGGCACCAAGCGAGCCGCTGTGGCGTTCGGAGCGCCGAGCGTAGCCGCCGCATACGTCGGATCTGCAATAGTTGCAACGGAATTCGGTATCGCCGCGCTGCTGCTGACAGCACCGAGATACGGCGCATTGGCGGCGTTGGTCGCTTTGACGGGATTCAGTGCGGCGGTGTCGGTGCATCTCACCCGTGGGCAACGTCTGGAATGCCACTGCTTTGGCCGACTGTCGCAGGGACAGCTCGGCTGGCCAACGCTGGCCCGGAACGGGTGTTTCGCGACACTGGCCGTGTTCGTTGCGCTAAACGGTCAATTTGGTTTGCTCTTAACGTTTTTCGCGATCGTCTTGCTGGGCCTGTGGACCGGTCCCGCGGCGTACCGGCGCCTCAAATCACCCACGACACCCGGTTTGGCACTCGCGGACCGGGCGGGCCGCACCTGGACCTTCGACAGTCTGCTGGAAGCTCGCAAACCGCTGGTACTCATCTTCAGCCAACCGGGATGCGGCGCGTGCGATGCGCTGCTACCCGAGGTCGCCCAATGGCAACAAGACGGTCGCGTCGCTGTCGCACTCATCAGCGGCGGACCCGCGAACCACACTGTGCCGCTGGAACTTATCGACGAGCGGCGGGCCTGGTTCGCCGCGTACAACATCACCGCCACGCCCAGCGCCGTGCTCATCGACGGTGACCGCAAGTTGACCACAGCCCGCGGAACGACTGCCATCAGGGAGCTCGTGAACCGAGCGGAGCAGACCAGGTTCACCCGGCGCGGACTGCTGCGCAACGCGTCCGTCGGCCTGGTCTCCGCCGGCGCCGTCGCCGCGTGCGACTCCGGCAGCAAGCACGCCGACACCAAGGCGCTGGAAGTCGACGGCGCCTGGCTGTGCAACCAAACCTTTGCGCTGTGCACCACCGCGCCGTGCGTGCCATCAACCACCGATCCCAACATCTCGGTGTGCGACTGCGTCGTCGTCAACGGCTACTCGATCGGGTTCAAGCCCTGCCCCGAGCGAAATCAGTCGGGAAACAAGGTGCGGTCGGCATTCTCGACGGTGAACGTCAACGCCAGTTTCGGTGTGCTGCACTGTCCCCCGGGAGTGACATGGGCGAACTGTCTTGACGTCGAGTGCGAGATCGACCCCCACAACCCTGCCGTGGCCAAGTGCCAGTGCCTAACGGTGAAAACCGGCGAGTCGGTGACCTTCGGCGGCGGCTGCGACACCGCCACCTGCACCTCGACCATATGGTCGGCCGCCACTACGGACCTGCCGGCCGTCGCGCAGTACCGCAAAGGGATGGAGCAGCTGGGACAGCCCATAGTCGACTTGCCCAGAACCTGTCCCGCCCCGAAGTAGTTGTCCGGTAGCTTCGATGCGTGTTTGGCATCATCAGGCCCTGTCGTCATCGGCTCGGGGGCGAACTCACCGCGGCCTGGCGAGCGCAGTTGTGCGGCCTGTGCCTGGCACTGCGCGACGACTACGGCCAGGCGGCGCGGATCGCCACCAACTACGACGGGTTGGTGGTCTCCTTGTTGGTCGAAGCGCAATCGCAGGCGCAACCCGCACGGCGGACGGCCGGGCCGTGCCCGTTGCGCGGGATGAAGCGTGCCGACGTGGCAACCGGTGAGTGTGTCCGGCTGGCCGCCGTGGTGTCGTTGGCGCTGGCCGCCGCGCGGGTACATGATCACGTCGACGACCGCGATGGCTTGGTAGGTGCGATCGGGGTGCGGCCCGCGGCACGCCGCCTCGCCGAGCGATGGGTACGCCAGGGCACCGAAACCGGTCACAGCATGGGATTCGATACCCGCGTGCTGGTGGCTGCGATGGACCGGCAGGCCGAGCTGGAAGCGAGCGCAGGCCCGGGCAGCTCGCTGCTGTCGGTGACCGAGCCCACCGAGACGGCCGTCGCCGCGGCGTTCGCCCACACCGCCGTGTTGGCCGGCCGCCCGGCGAATGAGGCGCCGCTGCGTGAGGTCGGGCAACTGTTCGGGCGGGTGGCGCACCTGCTCGACGCGGTCGAGGATTACCGCGACGACGTCGCGCACGGGAAGTGGAATCCGTTGGCCGCCACCGACACATCTGTTGACGAGGTTCGGACCCTGTGTGACGACGCGATGCTGGGTATCGAGCTGGCACTGGCCGACGTGGACTTCACCGACGGACGGTTGCCCCGCCGCCTGCTGACCCGAGAGGTCCGCCGTGCGGTCTCGCGCACATTTCGCGCGCACAACGGAACGCCGCACGGCCGGCAAGAAGGGATCAACTTCGGCAACCAGGCGATGGGCGCTGGCTCCTACCCCGGCATACCGGGCGAGCTGCCACCTGAACCCGTGCCGCAGCGCAAACAGGGGTGCTGGGACATCTGCACCGATTCCTGCTGTTGCGACTGCGGGTGTGACTGCTGCTGCGACAGCTGTTGCGATGGCGATTGCTGCTGTGACTGCGGAGACTGCTGCGACTGCCACTAACCGGCCCGCGTACGGCAGGATGGTCGCGTGTTTGGGCTAGTCGTAATCGTCGCGCTGGTCGCCACCGTGGTCGTGGGCACGATCCTGGGTCGACGCTATCGCGTGGGTCCACCGGTCCTGCTCATCTTCTTGGGTGGGCTGCTCGGTCTGATCCCCCGCTTCGGCAGCGTTGAGATCGACGGTGAGATCGTGCTGCTGCTGTTCCTGCCGGCGATCCTCTATTGGGAGAGCATGAACACCAGCTTTCGCGAGATCCGCTGGAATCTGCGCGTCATCGTGTTGTTCAGCGTTGGCCTGGTGATCGCGACCGCGGTGGCGGTTTCGTGGACGGCGCGAGCGTTCGGCATGGAGTCGCACGCGGCGGCGGTCCTCGGTGCGGTGCTTTCCCCTACCGACGCGGCCGCCGTAGCGGGTCTGGCCAAGAAGTTGCCCCGCCGGGCCCTCACCGTGCTGCGCGGCGAGAGCCTGATCAACGACGGCACCGCGCTCGTGCTGTTCGCCGTGACCGTGTCGGTAGCGGTCGGCGGGCATGAGGTCAGCCCCGCCGCCCTCACCGGGCGGTTTGTCTATTCCTACGTCGGTGGAATCGCGGCCGGGCTGTTGGTCAGCACGCTGGTGACCCTGGTGCGCCGCCAAATTGACGCGCCGCTGGAGGAAGGTGCCCTGAGCCTGCTGACGCCGTTCGCGGCGTTTTTGCTCGCCGAGACTTTGGAGTGCAGCGGAGTGGTCGCGGTCCTGGTATCGGCACTGGTGCTCACCTATGTCGGACCGAAAGTAATCCGGGCACGTTCCCGCCTGGAGGCCTACGCATTCTGGGACATTTCGACGTTCCTGATCAACGGCTCGCTATGGGTGTTCGTCGGAGTCCAACTCCCGGGCGCGGTGCGTCACATCTCCGACGCCGACGGTGGCCTGCGCCGCGCAGCGGTTCTGGCCCTGGCCGTCACTGGCGTCGTCATCGCAACCCGGATCGCCTGGGTCGAGCTCACCACCGTGCTCGGTCGAGCCGCGGACAGGGTCCTCAAGAAGCCCACTCGTCATGTCGGATTCCGTCAGCGCTGCGTGACCAGCTGGGCGGGATTCCGAGGAGCCGTGTCGCTTGCCGCAGCATTAGCGGTGCCGTTGACCACGTCCAGTGGCGCCCCGTTCCCGGACCGCAACCGCATCATCTTCGTGGTTTCCGTGGTAATTCTGGTGAGCGTTTTGGTCGAGGGCAGCACGCTGCCAGCCGTCGTTCGATGGGCCCGGATGCCCGAAGACATTGCCCGCGCTGACGAACTGCAACTGGCCCGAACTCGAAGCGCCGAAGCCGCCCTCGAAATCCTGCCGGAGGTCGCCGCCGAGGTCGACGCCGGTCCGGACGTCCTGAAACGCTTGACAAAGGAATACGAGGAACGCGCCGCGCTCGTCCGCGAAATCGGCGACGACTCGGCGACAAACGATCTGGCCCAACGCAACGATCTGGTCCGACGGGTCCATCTGCGCGTGCTCGACCACCAGCGCCACGCCGTTACCACGTTGCGAAACCAAAACCTGATCGACGACATCGTGTTGCGCGAGTTGCAGCGCGAGATGGATCTAGAGGAAGTGCAACTACTCGACCCCGCCGATACCGAGGCATACGAAGGTAGCGGCTAGTTCGCGCTGCACGGTAGGCGCTTGATCCCATGGAAGAACGACGACCGCAGCCGATCGGGCGGCCCAGTTACCTTCAGAGCCGGCACATTTGGGTACAACTCCTCGAGCATCACCCGCAACTCCAGACGGGCTAGTTGAGCGCCAAGACAGAAGTGCACTCCCCCGCCGCCGAATGCGGCGTGATTGGCGTCGGTGCGCGTCACGTCGAACTCGTCGGCACGATCGAACACTTCCTCGTCACGGTTGGCCGACAGGTAATGCATCAGCACCCAGTCGCCGGCGGGAATCCGTTGTCCACGGATCTCGACGTCGCTGGTGACAGTGCGCCGGAAATGCATCACCGGCGTTGCCCAGCGCAGCAGCTCCTCGACGGCGGGCTTGATCGCGTCCGGGCTTTTGGCCAGCAGCGCCTGTTGCTCCGGGTGTTGTGACAGTGCCAAGATGCCGTGGCTGAGTGTGTTTCGGGTGGTCTCATTGCCCGCGATGGCCAGCAGCAGGAAGAACTCGTTGAGTTGATCGCGGTTGAGTTTTTCGCCGTCAACCTCCGCCGTGAGCAGCGCCGAAAAGATGTCGTCGGTGAGACCGTGCTTGCGCCGGTGGGCCACCAGTTCGCCGCAGTAGGCGAACATTTCAGCGGCCGCCTGTCCAAGCGCCTGGGGTGTGGGTGCATAATCGGGGTCCTCGATGCCCAGGCTGCCGATGGCGTTGCTCCACCGGAAAACCTCCATGCGGTCTTCGGCGGGAACCCCGAGCACGTCGGCGATCACTTGTAGTGACATCTCCGCGGAAATGTCTGTCACTGCGTCGAATTCGCCCTTGCCGGTGATGTTGGCGACGATGTCCCGCGCGACGTGGCGCATCCGCGGCTCCAGGCGCTGCACATTGCGGACGGTAAAGCCCTGGTTGATGAGCTTGCGGAAGTGCACGTGACGCGGCGGGTCAATTCCGGGCAGCATCGCGGAGTTCGGCCCGGCCTCGGCCTTCACCAGGGTGTTGCCGTTGCTGCTGGTGAAGGTTTCGGTGTCGCGGCTGACCAGCCGCACGTCGGCGTGCCGAGTCAACAGCCATGCCCGGGGCAGCTCGTGCAGCTGCACCGGATGAACAGGTGAGTTCAGCCGCAACCGGGTTAGCGCCGCGAACGGGGCGCCGACGACAAAGGTGTCGGGGTTCAGCACCGCGGCGGCGTCACGGTCGGCGGGACTGTCCTGGTTTTCGACGGTTATCGAGCCCAGCGTTGGCACGTTCATGAGGCCTTGACCCCGGCGATGATCACGTCAAGCCCGGCACGGAAACGCGAGGCGGGCTGGCGTTTGCCACGGGCCTCCTCCAGGCTGACCGAGCCCAGCAGATAGGTGTAGAGCACCGTATGTGCCGCGCTGACAACGGCTTTCGCGAGGCCAGCTTCGGCGAGAAGTGAACGGCTGAGCCGATCCAGGCGGCGGGCACGTTCGCCGCCGCCGCTGGTCTGCAGGACGCCGGCGATGCCGGGAACGCCGAGCATCACCTCGCGTGCGGCACAGTAGAGTTCGGTGAGCCGAGTGTCCCAGGGGCCGGCCTGGGGTACGGGGATGTCGGCCAGCACGGACTCGGCAAGCAGATCCAGCGCGGCTTGCTTTCCCGCGACGTGGTAGTAGACCGACGGTACCGCCGAGCCGAGTTCGGCGGCGAGCTCACGCATCGTCACTTGCTGTACGCCGACACGCCGCGCCAGGCTGTGTAGGGATGCCACCACCTGAGCCCGGTCCAGTTCGCCGTATGCCCGCCGCTCCGCGGAGGTCATTCGATCCTAGTCCGAATTAATTCGAGCACTGTTAGAATCTACCTCGATGAGCACGCTGTCGCTAGCCCAGCTGAATGCCTCGTAATGCGGGTCAAGGCGGGCATATTCAGCCTCACCGCTCCCGCGCCGCCCGATGACGACGGTAGTTATCTGCGGTGGCATCTGCTGGATCACATGCCGGAGCAATACCAGCTACCGGGCATCGTGCACGGACTGCGATGGATCGCCGACAGCGAATACCTCGATCACCGGCTGGTTTCCGATGGACCACTAGTTGGGAATGTCGTCCACTACCTCGTCGGTGAACCCGTGCATCAGACCTTCGACGACTTCGTGGCGCTGGGCCGTACGCTTCGCGATCAAGGTCGCTTACCGGTCTGGCGGCCATTGCTGCAAATAGCGGGGTTGCAACTGCTGCAATGGCATTCGACGTTGGTGTCCGCCGAAGTAGTGCCATTCCGTCCGCACCGCGGCGTCCTGCTGATCATCGAGGAGCCCCCCGAGAGGCGGCCTGATGGGTGGCTGGAATGGCTACGCACCGAGCACCATCCGGCGCTGCTTGCCACCTCTGGCGTGGCGGGCGTGTGGACCTTCGGTACCACGACCGCGTGGGACCCCGCGCCCCGGGGGTGGCGCACCGAACCGCAGTACATCACAGTCGTCTATCTCGACGACGATCCGCTTGCTACTGCCGACGCCCTGGCCCCAGTCGTCGAAGGGCGGTGGCGATCGGCATCGGTACGCCCCGTCTTCGCCGGACCGATGCGCACCATGATCAGCTGGGAAGCCTGGCCCTAATACGCAAAGCCCCCCGCGCCACTAGACGTGGCGCAGGGAGGTCTTTGCAACCGAATTAGGTGTGAGCCGGGCCAGGAAGCCCGCCGGGTGCCGGTCCTGAGTTCGGTAATTCACCAGGCCCCGCGGTCCCCGGCATGTTCGACGTCCAGATCAGAATGTCTTGCAGTCCGTCGTTATACACGACACCGTTGGGTGGCGCGCCCGTCACGTCGAAGTACAGGGTGCCCGTCGACTCGTTGCCTTGAGGGATAGGTGCCGGGTTAAGGCCATTCGGAGCCCCGGCCCTCTCGATCAGCCTGTATGTCTGACCGTTGGGCCCGCGGGCGCTGAAGTTTTTAACCATCGGGGTGACCATTCCGCCGTCCGACCTGGCGGTTATGTCTGCCTGGTAGAGCGTTCCCCTAGGGGTATAGCCGGGAATCGCCACGCTGCTGGGCTGCAGGTTGCTCACCGTGTATGCGGTAACCATTGGCCCGCTGATTAGCTGTTGAGTGGTACCGAATCCCTGGATGTTTGGCGCTATAGCGGATGCAGTTGCTGCCGCGAAAGCGCTTACTGCAGCTATTCCCGCGGCACCGATGGCCGTCTTGACGGTGGTGGTTGTGAACTTCACGATGCGCTCCTTCATTTTCGCCGTAGTCGTCGGCGCGGTTGGACAGTGTGGGGTCTCAAACCGCAATACATTGGCATTGCCAAACGATGGCAACCTCAAACGTGACTGCATTGCCCAATACCGTTGTCCGGCCTCGCTACCTGCGCAAAGCGGGCTAGATCATTTTGCGCCGCAACATGGTTCGAGCAACGTCTTTAACATTGGTATCATTTGCCACCACTTTCGGAACGGTGACGGCGCCACAATTGACCAATTGTCGCGGCTGACACAAGCGATTAGTACGACGAAACTTCCCAGGTGCCTTGCGGATACGGCGGGATCTGCCCGGTAAACACGCCATCGGTAAAGCTGCACAGCGTGTCGGAGACAGTTCCCGCGTTCGCCAACACCTTGGCGTCGCTCCCGGGCATAACGCGCGCAACGACGGCCTGCCAGAAATATCCGATGCCGCCGCGCTCATACCATACGAACCAAACGGTGCCGCGCGAGCCCGCCCGAATCAGGCGCCGGAAAGGCAGGTTTGGGTCGTCGACCGAGTCCGTCTTGTTGAACGGTGCGTCGCTATCGGCGATGGGCGGGAGCAGCTCGAGAAGCTCCTGCGGCAATTGAGACACACTCTGGACTTCCTGAACTGTCGTCGTCAGTGTGCACTTCGTGTTGGGAGCCGCCTCCGCGGACACGGCAGTCACCAGAGCTAACGCGACGCCGAGCGCTATCCCCGTCGTGAAGGTCCGTCCGCCACGATGTCGCGTCACAATTAAGAGATTATCGTCGCAGACAAACGAGGAGGCGCATCGGTGAATGCACGCGATCAGGTACTGATCAGCAGCGCCGGACTGGCTGAACTCATCCGGGCTGACGCCCCGATAGCCATATTGGATGTGCGATGGCGGCTCGATGAACCCGACGGCCGTCCGGCGTACGAACAAGGACACATCCCGGGTGCGGTGTATGTATCCCTCGAGGACGAACTCAGCGACCACACGATCGTCGGCCGCGGGCGCCACCCACTGCCGTCGGGGCGCAACCTGGAATCCGCCGCGCGCCAATGGGGCGTCCAACAGGACGCGCCAGTGGTGGTCTACGACGATTGGAATCGGGCGGCTTCTGCGCGAGCGTGGTGGGTGCTCACCGCTGCCGGGATCCCCAATGTGCGCATCCTGGACGGCGGCTTGGCCGCATGGCGATCGGCCGGCAGGAGCCTGGAGACCGGTCCGGTCACGCCGCGACCGGGGAATGTGGCTGTGCTGCACGATGATTTGTACGCCGGAGGCCGACCAACCTTGACAGCGGAGCAGGCCGGCGCGGGGATCGTGACGCTGCTCGATGCGCGCGCACCCGATCGCTTCCGCGGCGACGATGAGCCTATCGACGCGGTCGCAGGTCATATCCCCGGCGCGAAGAATCTGCCAATCGGCGCCGTGCTGACGGGCGACGGAACGTTTGTCGACGACGGCTCGCTCACACAGCTGTTGTCCGAACGCGGGATTGAGCGCGACGCTCCGCTGGGTGCCTACTGCGGCTCGGGCGTCACCGCTAGCGTCGTCGTCGCGGCGCTCGCGGCCCTGGGTTCCGATGCCGCGCTGTTTCCCGGGTCATGGTCGCAGTGGAGTTCGGATCCAACCCATCCCGTTGCCCGCGGCCCCGCTTAGCCGCAACTCACGGGCCCGGCCAGTTCCGCAGGAATGCCTCGGTGACGAGAGCGGCGTTCTCCGCCGCGATCTGCTTGTAAAAGAAGAACTGGAACGGGAAGTCGGGCAGGCGCAGTGGGTCACCCGGCCCGTCCGACATGCCGCGGATTCCCAGGAACGGGACGCCATGCGCACTAGCGACCGCCTGCGCCGCGGCCGTCTCCTGGTCCACCGCATCGAATGCCGGGTTTTGGCCCGTGTCGATCCTCAAGTTGCTGAGCAGACCTTTGGTCAACCACGGTCCGATCGCCTGGAAAAAGTTGCCGCTGTAGAAGATTGAGCGATCCGGTACGGTGCAGGGCTGACAGCCAAAGACGTTGCCGCTGTTGGGGACACAGGGGAACGCCTGGCCATTGTTGTTGTCGCGGCTCATGCCGTCGCCGCCGACGATAAGCTGCGGCTGGCGGTGCAGATCGAGCAGCACGAACTTGCCGAGGCGGTGGCACAGACACAAGGGATCGCCAAGGCGGTTGATGCCGCTCAGGCCGACAGCGAGTGTCTGGGCCGTAGCCAGCATCCCGGGATCGACTGCCATCCATGTCGCGCCGTTGTCGAGAGTCCACCGAGCGGGGACCGCGACATCTCCAATGCTGGTGCGCCCAGCGCCTCCTGCGACTCCCGAAAACACCACGGCACCAACGGCAATGCCGGACGCACACGTGAAGCGTGCCAATGCCGTCTCGGTCGCCTGGGTGGCGTTGACCATGCCGATGTAAGTCATCGCCACGATCACCTTCTTGCCGGCGATCGAGCCGAGGTAAAAATGCCGGCGGTTGGCGATCACGACAGGGTTCGGATCGAGTGCGGTGCGGGCAAGAACGGCGTCAGCTTCGGCCGGAAAGGCGGTCAGTACCAATGTGCGCTGTTCGCACGAGCTCATGGTGACAAAGTCCCCGGACTCGGCAACGGCCACGCCGCCTCCCGCCGCGAAAGCCGCGAGCATGATGAGGACAGCCCGGAACCGCTTGAGCACGATCCCCCTATCTCTGGCGCACTTTCGTCAGTCATGGGATGCCAGAACTCGCTGTCGGATGGGCGTGGCTGAAGCTATTTGGCCATGATTTTGCGCGACACGGCGAGTGCGTGGAGATTCGTTATCGTTCTTTTTGACTAGCGATGTCTCGACGTTATCTACTTGCGATGTCGAAGCCGTTACAGCCGCTCGATGACCAGCTGCGCAAACGCGTGATTGGTTGAGATAGTGCCATCGGGCTTTTTGATGTTTGGGTCATAGAGCTGCAGGCTTATCCCGTCGACCTTGTCGCCGTTCTGGTGGCCGAAGTAATACCGCGTCTTCTTCGCGACCTTCAGGACGCCATTGATGTTGCTCGGCAGCGAATACAGCGGATCTTGAAGGGAAGCCAGGATCTCCATGTCGTTCTTTTCGACATTCCACAGGAATGCATAGCCGGGAGCCGAATACGCCGCGGCCCGCTGCTCGGGGGTCAGCTTCCACCCGAAGGTCGTCAGCGACCACCCATCGATTCGGTAGGTGCCCGGCTCCAGGGTGAAATAGCCGGTGGTCTTGTCGTACTTGATGTACTGCTGCTCATCCAGGGTGAAGTCGTTGAACACGCGAACGTTGAGGCCCGGCTTCATCGGGATATTGCTCAAACCTCGCTCCATGAACGCACCCCACACGCGCGGCTGGCTTACGCTGCTGCCGCCACTGCTGGCGCAGGCCGTCAAAGCCAGCCCCAAAACGAAGACGAGTGGCAACAGTCGGTATCTCATTGATTCCTCCGGTGTTGTGCAGCAGAGCTTTTTCTGTCATCCAATGCGCAAGAGCCATAGCTCGTTCGCCGGTCGGGAAGGATGCCTTGGAAGACGGCTTCGCCAGCTAATGCGGGAAGCCTGGCATTCTGGCGACGGTGTCACCAGGTCAGCCGATAACACTCTCCGACCGTTTGAATCTGCAAGTCGAGGTCACCGGTCAATCTGATACTCACCGAGCCCCATAACCCGCGTGTTGATCATGACCAGCATGGTAAACCGTAGACCGCCGCTAGCTCGCGGCATTAGGCAGTTTGCCAAAGACGCGTGCGTCGAGCTTCCCTTAGAGCTCGACCCCTGAAAGGCTTGCACCGTGGACATCTTCACCGAGTGGCAGAGCGGCGGGAGCACATTGCGCTGGCGGTCGACAACAGCTGCCAATGACGGACAAGAAGTCACGGTGTTCAGCCGCCGTTGCGGCACACCGGGAGCGCCAGCACTGGTGCTGGTGCACGGCTTCCCGACCTCAAGCATCGACTATTTCGGCTTGGCTCGTGAACTGAGCGCGGAGTTCGACATCTTTCTATTGGACTTTCCCGGCTACGGACTGTCCGACAAGCCGCCCGAGCCGTACGTCTATTCGTTGTTCGACGACGCGCGCTTGCTCGTCCACGCGATCACGCAGGTGTGGAAGCTGACCGAATACCGGATGCTTACCCATGATCGCGGCAGCAGTGTCGGCATGATCGCGCTGGACATGTTGGCCGCCGAAGCGGCCCTACCCGTTGACGCGATTGTGACCAACGCCAATATCTATCTACCGCTGTCGAATCTCACCACGTTCCAGACCGCGCTGCTCGACCCGGCAACGGGACGCACCACGGCGGCGGCGACGACGCCGGAGCTGCTGGCGGCAGGCCTGGGAATCAGCACCTTTATGCCGCGGCGGACACTTGAGGACCCGGAGATCGCCGCATTGGCGAAGTGCTTTGCCCACAACGACGGAATCCGCGTGTTGCCCGATACCATTCAGTACCTTAAAGAGCGCTCAGCAGGTGAAACCGGTTGGCTGGAAACGCTTTCAAAAATCCCGCTCAACGTGACGCTGGTCTGGGGCTTGCACGACAATGTCGCACCGCTGCGCGTGGCGAACCACGTCTGGCAAGCGTACCTTCGGGACATGCCCGGTCGAAGCCGCTATTGGGTGGTGCCCAACGCCGATCACTATCTGCAGTGCGATGCCCCTGGGCAATTGGCACAGATCGTCCGCCTTACGGCCACAGGCGAAGACATCTCGCTGCAGACGCTCGGGGACCAGCCCGACGGCGCGGTCCTGGTGGATCAGCTAGGGCCTACTCCGCGCTGATCGCATTAGAGCGCACCGCTAGCCAGGCCGACGAAGTGACGATGCCGACGCCGCCGCGGGATTCGCGGCTAGATGGGCGTTGTTCTATACAGCGGTCACGCGCGCGAAGAACAAGGTACGGGTCGTCGGACGAAGCCGAAGTGGGTGGTGCGGTCGAGCGACACGCGGCGCGGGCGATCGGGCTGCGGATGCGATTGCAGCACCCGTAAACTGCTGTCCATGGCGACCCGTCGCAAGTCGAGCTGGCTGACGGTCGACGACTGGCTGCAAGCCGGATACGCCCTGCTGTCCGAAGAGGGTCTCAACGCGCTCAAGCTCGATCGTCTGACAGCCCGACTCGACGTGACGAAGGGCAGCTTCTACTGGCATTTTGCCAACATGGCGGCCTACCGGCGCGCACTGATCGACACCTGGGCGCAGTTGCGCGATGAAGACCGCCGCGATGTCGAGCGGATGGGCGAGATTCCACCGCGAGAGCGCCTGTTACGAATGGCGGAGATGCTGCTCAGATCACGCCTTTGGAAGCTCGAACTGGCGATGCGCGAATGGGCCCGCTCCGATAAGACTGTGGCGGCGGCGGTGCGATCGGCGGACCGCCGATTGCTGAATGCGATGAAACAAGCGTACCGCGACTACGGTTTTGAGGACGAAGAGGCCGACGTGCGGGCCACCACCGCGTTCGCCGCCGGCATCGGCATGCTGAACCTGGCCGGCCCCACGCCAACCAAACAGGCTGCATTGCAGCTCGAACAATTCATCAACTTCACGCTGCGACCGTAGGTGAATCGCCCTGGAAATGCCTGAGGCTCCTGACCTTGGAACCGAGGATGCAGGCTCCATCCGCTACGGTGAACGGCTCGCCGAGATCGGCGCGGTCCCTTCAATCGGGTCGATCGGCGACAGCTTCGACAACGCCGTGGCCGAGACGGTGAACGGCTACTACAAGGCCGAGTTGATCTACGGGCCCGCCCGCAGCGGGCCGTGGAAGACCGTCGAGGATGTCGAACTCGCCACCCTGGGCTGGGTGTATTGGCACAACAACGCCCGCCTCCACGGTTACCTCAACGATGTTCCACCGGCCGAATCGAAGCCGCGTTCTACGATGCATAACGGACCGACCGAACCCTGGTCGGAATCCAATAACCCGAGTCTCCGGCAGAACCAGGGCGATTCATTGCGGGTTGCTGGGGCCTGCTGCGTTGGCGCGCCCGAAGGTTGCTGTGGCAGGAGACGTGCACGAATTGTGTTGTTGTGTTCCCGTCCGGTGGGCCGGATTTCTCGTGATGGGTGAGGTAGTCGAGCAGCCAACGTTGCGGATGTGATGAGACGCCGAGGGCCGTCGTTTCGTCAGCCGGTGATCACCGGCAGCTTCGCCCACCCCCGCACACTGCTGGTGTGCGCCATGCTGGCGTTGGCGTAGTCGACTTCCCACGCCGGCCAGCGTTTGAGGACTTCCTCCAACGCCACTCGCGCCTGCATCCGCGCCAAGGCCGAGCCCAAACAGAAGTGCAGTCCGTGCCCGAAGCTGAGATGGCTGGCACCGCGGTGGATATCGAATCGCTCTCCGTCAGGAAACTTGCGCTCGTCACGGTTGGCTGACCCGTTGAGCAACAACATGATCGAGCCCTCCGAAATCGAGGTGCCGTGGCATTCAACGCCGCGAGCGGCGTACCGCGCCTGCACCGGTGAGGGAGCTTCGTAGCGCAAGACCTCCTCGATTGCCCTGGGAATCAGCGAGGGGTTATCGACAAGCTGGCGACGCTGATCGGGGTGCTCGGCGAGGAGCTGACCGATGAAACCGATCAGCCGTGTTGTGGTCTCGTTGCCCGCGCCGGCGATCATGCTGGTGTACATCAACACCTCGGTCCGCGTCAGCCGCCGCGTAACCCCGTCATCTTCGACCTCAGCGTTGAGCAGTTGCGTCATCAAATCATCGGAGGGGTGCTCTGTCCGCCAATCGATGTAGTCGGAGAACACCTGATAGCTCTTCTCGAATAAGTCTTCGGCAACGGCCGTAAATGTCCCTTCTTTGAGATTGATCGCACGGCCGCCGCGGTCGCGGATGGCTGCCTGCCCTTCTTCGGGAATGCCCAGCAGGTAGCCGATCGTGCGCATCGGGATCATCGAGCCGAGGTTCTCGATGAAGTCGAACCTGCCCGAGCCGACCAACGGGTCGAGCGCACGCACACAGAAGTCACGCGTCAGCGGCTCGATCGCCTCCATCCGCCGTGGCGTGAAAACCCTTGAAAGCAACCGACGATGAAGATCATGAAGCGGCGGATCTTCAAAGAGAACGACTCCGGGCGGAATGTCGACACCGCTCATGATGATGTCCATGGTGGTGCCGCGACCCGACCGGTAGGTCTCCCAATTCGTCAGCTCCGGGGCGACATCCTCGTAGCGGCTCAACGCGTAGAAGTTGTACCTTTCGTTGTAGTACAAAGGCGCCTCGTCACGCATCCGCTTCCAGATCGGGTAGGGATCCTTGTCGATGTCGAAATCGAACGGGTCGTAATAGATCTCGGTCTTACTTGCCCCCGTCATGTGGTCTCCGCCGGCACCCGGCGGGCGGCCTCGGGCAGCACGACCTCGCCCACCCGCTTGAGGTAGGGCCACGCGACATCGGGCGACAAGCCACCGCACAAGGGTGACAGATTGAGTACCTTACCCGCACGAACCCTCGAAACCGCTTCCGGGACAGAGAAAATGACGTGCGACGCTGCCGTCTCGCGCAACTCGGCGACGGTGGACACGTGCGAGAAACCCGCCGATACCTCATTGCCGGGGTTCCACGCAGCGTAAGTCCGCGCGTCATGCAGCAGATGCTCGCCAAGCTCCGACCACGCCTGGTCCACGTCATCGGCGACGAAGCAGACCGACGGGGTCTTGCGGTCGGGAAAGAATGTCGCGCCCGGCGAGTGTCCATGCTGGCGGCAGGCGTCCTGGTAGGCCTCCTGCATGCCTTCCACGTTGGCGTTCGCCAACATGCCCAAGCCATAGCGGCCGGCCCGCCGGGCCGCCGCCACACTACCGCCGCCCCACATCATTCCCGGTCCGCCGGCGGTCAGCGGATGCGGCGTCACCTTGATGCGGCGGCCGTCGTGCATGACCTCTTCACCTGCGAGCAATCGGCGCAGCAGTGCGAGCTTCTCGTCGGCGAGCCGGCCACGTTCACCCAATTCCACGCCGAAATGTTGGTATTCCTCCGGTCGATACCCAAGCGCCATGATGTACGAAGTCCGCCCACCGCTGAGGATGTCGAGCACCGCCATGTCCTCGGCCAGACGTACCGGGTCGTAGAACGGAAGAATCAGGATCAGGCTCAACGCCAGACGCTCGGTGCGCGCCGCAACCGCCGACGCCAGCATCAGCGGCGCCGGCAGATAACCATCCTCGGACCCATGGTGCTCACAAAACACGGCCGCGAGGCCGCCATGGTCCTCCGCCCATGCACACATCTTGGGCACCGCGGCATACAAGGCCGCTGGATTGGCGCCCCATGCGGGTGCCCGCATGTCGAAGCGCAGGGTGAACACAGCGACTCCTAGACAACCAAATATTTGTGCCACGTACGCTACGTGCGGCGCGCGATCGAGGTCAACCACTCAACCCGAACCAACATTGAAACTAACATCTGGCCCGGATATTGTAACGTCTATCGCTCACCGACCAGGGAAAAGAGAAAAGAATGACGACAGCTGCGGAGCTATTGGGCTACCAGGGCAAGCGGGTCCTGGTCGTCGGTGGCGCGACCGGGATGGGCGCCGCTGCGGCGCAGATTGCGAAGTCCCTCGGCGCTCACGTCACCGTGATGGACTTCGCGCCGGTCGACTACGTCACCGACAAAGTGATCTCACTGGACCTCAGCGATCAGGATTCGATCGACCGGGCAGTCGACGAACTCGACGGTCCGGTGGACTCGCTGTTTTCGGCCGCCGGCGTCGCCGACGGGCCGAAGTTGATGCGGGTCAACTTCATCGGACACCGCCATCTGATCGAGCGGTTGTTTGCCAACAACCTGCTCAATCGGGGCGCGGCAATATGTTTCATCTCTTCGGTGGCCGGGATGGGTTGGGAGAACGACCTGGAACTGGTTCAGGACTTTCTGGCCACCCCCGACTACAAGGCGGCTCACGACTGGTGCCAGGAGCGCGAGCCGCAGGGCATCATCCACTACGGATTTTCCAAGAAGGCGATCAACGGCTATGTCGCCTGGCAGGGCTACCACTTCCTAAAGAAGGGCGTGCGGATCAACGCGGTCTGCCCCGGTCCCACCGACACTCCCCTGGCTCGTGCGAACGCCGATCTGTGGCTGACGTTCGCCCAGGATTATCGCGATGACACCGGGAGCTCGGTGCTGACACCTGAGGAGATCGCCAAGGCGATGATCATGCTCAACAGCGCCGCCGCGGGAGCCGTCAACGGGATCACGTTGAATGTCGACAACGGGCACGCGATGGCCTCGATCACCGGATCGTTTGCACCGGGCAAGCCGATCATGGACCTCATCACCGGTCGGGTCCAATTGGCTTAAGCGCCATGCTTAAGCGAATACATGCCGCGTTCGCATCGACTACATACGGGACTTCCGGATCAAATATTCGGTATGAAATCTGCGCGCACCCGCTTGTCTGGATCGGATGGGCAACGGCCGCTTCGCCTTTCAGGAGGAAACGATGGCGCATCGCGTAGTGGTGTTGGCGACGGGAGGCATCGGGTCGATCGCCATCCGCCCCATCCAGCAGCGCGCCGACCTGGATCTGGTCGGTGTGTGGCACTGTACGCGTCGGGAATCGAGCCAGGCTTCGCCGCCGACTATCCACCGTTGGTGCTGTCCACCCAGTCGTCGTCCATCGAAAAGATCCACGCGTTCGAGATCGGCCTCTACGACGACTACGGGGTTGCTGACTTCATGAGCAACGCGTTGGGCTTCGGCCGACCGCTGGACTACCGGCCATGGATGGGCTTTCCCGGCGCGATAGCCGGCGACTGGCAGGGTCAGCTACGACTGCTCGCTGACGCACTCGGAATCCAATTGCGAGAAATCCGTGAGACGTTCGACCGCGCGGTGACCAACCGGACACTCAACGTTGCGATGGGCACCATCGAGGCCGGGACCTGTGCAGGAATACGGATGCAGGCGATTGGCCTGTCCGAGGACGGACGCGAAGTAATCGTCATCGAGCACGTCACTCGCCTCGCACACGACGTCGCGCCCCACTGGCCGAGCGGCATCGGTGACTTGTCCTACCGCATCGTGATCACCGGCGACCCCGACATCGAGTGCACCATGGCGGCCACGCTCAGGGATCCTCGTCGAGCCGGAATCCCTGGCATGACCTCCGGGGCCGGCGCCATGGTCGCCACGCGTTCGCCCGCCGAGCAGACGTAAAATCGCCCAAAACGCGCGCGTTTTGGGCGATTTTACGTCTGCTCGCGGTAAAAAGGGCCGGGTGACGCCTAATCCACTCGAAGAGCTGACCCTCGATCAACTGCGCCGCCGCACGAGCATGAAGTGGCGTGCGCAGCCAGCCGACGTGTTGCCGTTGTGGGTCGCGGAAATGGACGTGAAGCTTGCGCCGACGGTGGCGGAGTCCATCCACCAGGCTGTCGACAACGGCGACACCGGATACCCCTACGGCAGAGCGTATGCCAAAGCAGTCAGCGAATTCGCTTCGCAGCGTTGGCAATGGCACGATCTGGATGTCGGTCGCACCGCCATCGTTCCGGACGTCATGTTGGGCATCGTTGAGATGCTGCGTCTGATCACCGATCGCGGCGATGCGGTGATCGTCAACTCGCCGGTGTACGCGCCGTTTTACGCGTTCGTATCGCACGACGGCCGCCGCGTGGTCGAAGCCCCGCTGGGCGCCAACGGCCGGATCGACCTGGATGCTTTGGAGGAAGCGTTCGCGCTTGCCTGCAAGTCAGGCGGCCGGGTGGCGTATCTGCTGTGCAATCCCCACAATCCGACGGGCGCGGTGCACACCGCCGACGAATTGCGCGGGGTTGCCGAACGTGCGCGCCGATTTGGTGTCCGGGTGGTGTCCGACGAGATCCATGCCCCGCTCGTGCTATCCGGGTCACGATTCACCCCCTACCTAAGCGTGCCCGGCGCCGAGAACGCGTTGGCCCTGACGTCGGCCACCAAGGCATGGAACCTCGGGGGACTCAAGGCGGCGCTGGCGATGGCCGGTCCCGAGGCGGCTGCCGACCTGCGCCGGATGCCCGAGGAGGTCGGCCATGGTCCAAGCCACCTTGGCATCATCGCGCACACCGAAGCGTTCAAGACCGGCGGCGAGTGGCTCGACGCGTTGCTCGACGGCCTGGACGCAAACCGAGCGTTGCTGGGTGATCTGGTCGCCGAACACCTTCCCGGGGTGCGACTTCTACGGCCGCAGGGCACCTATCTTGCGTGGCTGGATTGCCGCGAACTCGGCTTCACCGAGGAGCCGACCGAAGGCCTCGCGGTGGTATCGGACGTGTCCGGGCCCGCTCGCTGGTTCCTTGAGAACGCCCGGGTCGCGCTCAGCTCCGGCCACGTCTTCGGAACTGGCGGCGCCGGGCACGTGCGGATGAACTTCGCGACCTCGAGGGCCATTCTGACCGAGGCCGTGTGGCGCATGGGTAGCGCATTAACCGTCCACTATTGACATGTCATTATCGACATGCCACTATCTTCCTGTCAAAGACGGAACATCGGTTAAAGAGCCAGGAGCTTCAAATGACCCAGACCGCCCAGCGTCGCAGCCCCGGAACCGTGATCGACGGGTTTCTCAAGTCGCCGTTCGCCGGAATCGCGCCATGGGTGCTGCTGTCAATCCTGTCCGGACCAGGGCGTTTCCAAGTGGCGGTGACGGCCGCGCTAGGCCTTTCGCTGCTCGTGATGCTCGTCGGCCTCGGCCGCGGGATCAAGGTGCACTTGCTGGAGGTCTTCGGTGCGGTGTTCTTCGCGACGGTGGCCCTTGTTGGCTTGTACGCCACCGACAACGTGATCCGGTTTCTGGAACTGTGGGCCGGCGAGCTGACCAATATTTCGTTGGCCGCGTTCGCCTGGCTCACACTGCTGGTCCGCAAACCGTTCACCATGGCCTACGCCAAAGACACTACGCCGCAGGAGTATTGGACCAGTCCCCTGTTCAGGCGGATCAATGATGTCATCACCGTCGCCTGGGCAAGCGCTTTCACGTTCGCCGCAGTCGCCGGCTTCATCGGCGACTTCGTGTTGCACGACGCCGGCAACTTCTGGACGGGTTGGATCCTGCAGTTGGCGGCCCTCTTCTGCGCGGTCTCGTTCACCGAGTTCTACCCCGACTACGCCACCGCTAAGTTCGACCTGGCCAATGGTGAGCCGGCGCAGGTGCCCTCGATCGTGCGGATTCTCGACTGGCTGCCCACCTTCGTTATCGTCACCGGGATCGTGGGTATGGTCACCGATTCCATTGACTCGGGCCTGGGTGTCGCACTGATAGTGGTCGGCAGCGTCGCCGCGGGCGTCCTGGCCAAGCTCTCCCCCACGCCCACGCCGTCGGCCTAGCTCTCTCGATCAGAGGTGACGGCGAGCACGGCTTCGGCTAGTTCGGGCCGGCAGACCACCAGATCCGGCAGTTTGGGATCGGGCTGGTTGTAGGCCAGTGCAGAGCCGTCGATCCGCGAGGCGTGCAAACCCGCAGCTCGGGCCACCGCGACCGGCGCGGCGGAGTCCCATTCGAACTGGCCTCCGGCGTGCACGTACACGTCGGACAAGCCCTGGACGATCGATGCGACCTTGGCTCCTGCGGAACCCATCTCCACCAGTGTTCCGTCTAGCGCGTCGCGGACGGCCAGCGCGACAGCGGGGGGACGGGTGCGTGACACCACGATGCGCGGCTTGGCGGCCGCGACGGGAGGGGGCGCTACGTGCGGCGTCGCCAGGGTGATTCCCTGAGCGGGCAGCACCACGGCGCCGGCGATGAGCTCTCCGGACTGCCAGAGTGCGACGTGCACCGCCCAGTCGTCGCGGCCGAGCTCGGAGAACTCGCGGGTGCCGTCGAGCGGGTCGACGATCCATACCCGCTCGGAGCGCAGACGGACCGGGTCGTCGGCGCCCTCCTCGGACAGCACCGCGTCACCGGGTCGCTCGCTAGCCAGCGCTTCGATCAGAAAATCATGGGACCGCTTGTCCCCCATCGCTTTCCGTTCGCTCGCGTCGGCATCGGCGAATTCCTCGCGGACGCCGACCAGCAGCCGGCCCGCCTCAGTGGCCAACCTTGCGGCCAGTACGTGGTCATTCACAAGAAGTCCCTGACGCCTCGTGCGTCACCCGAGTAAGTGGCGGGTCGGTGGTGAGTTTTTGCACGGCTCGCCGCGACAGTTTCAGTCGCTCTGAGGTGGGCAATAACGACACTCCGAATATCCTGTGACATCTGGGGTTCATTGGTCGCATGGTCACATGGGCAGGCTGCACGCCAACCGAACTTACCGCACCGCACGATAGATTCGGATCCGTGAGATCCAATGCCGGCCGGGTCACCGACATCTACCAACGCCACGCGCAAGCGTGGTCTCGGGACCGTGGCGACAACATGCTTGAAACGGCTTGGCTGGACCGGTTTCTGGCGCTGCTTGGCGAATAGCCCCGCCGTGCTTGACCTGGGATGTGGAACCGGCATGCCGATAGTCCAATACCTCGCCGAACGCGGCTGTCGCATCACTGGTGTGGACGCGTCCACCGCGATGATCACCATGAGCGCGCGGCGCCTACCCGAACACCATTGGCACGTCGCCGACATGCGATCCGTGTCCCATGTTCGCGGTCTTCACCAACCACGCTTCGCCCGGGGCGGCATTGATGTTGACCACCGGGCCGTCGGCCGGCGAGCGAATCGGCACCTACCAGGGCGAACCGCTCTATCACGCGAGTCTCGACACCGATGAGTATCGGGAGCTTCTGCACGACAACGGATTCGACGTGGTAGCCCACGTCATGGAGGATCCTCTTGCGCCCACCACACCATCTGGCTGGCCCGACTCAGAGTCCGAACTGGTCCTCGACGATGCCCAGCCAGATCTGCGCCGAGTCGATGGCGACCTTCTCACTGATGAAGGCGTGCTGGGTTCCGGTGTACATGTCGCGGAAGGCGCGTTCGAGGCGGCTGCCCTCGCGGATCGAGCTGGTGCCCGCAACAAGATGCGCCCATTCCGCGCAGCTTCTGGCGGTATCGGTGGCGTAGACGGCGGCCGCACGCATGTCTGCCCGCAAGGTCGGGGTCAGGTCTGCACCGGAGCCAACGGCAGCTTCGGCGGTGGTGAACGCGTCGAGCACCAACAACCGAGCCGCCCGCCACGCGGCGACGTGATGCGCGAGCCCCTTCTGGAAGGTCGGACGACTCGCCAGTGCCGCCATATCGCTCATCCGGTATTTCGTCGCGGCCAGCTCGGCGACGTCGTCGAGCATGCTCTTGGCGACCCCGAGTGCCCACGACGCGTGACCGGCGGCGGTCACTGGCATCAGTCCCATCCGGGTGGCCGGCGAGCTACCCCGGCGCGGCTCGCGGACAAACAATCCGAACGTCCGGCTCTCGGGCACGAACACGTCCTGCGCGCTGTAGTCATAGGATCCAGTTCCCTTGAGACCTTGCACGTACCAGCCGTCGTTGAAGCTGATCTCTTCCCGCGGAACCACGGCCACCTGCATGTCGGGGACACCCTCACTGACCCAACGCATCTCGCCGTTGTCCAGTGGAAAAAACCCCGCCGCGATGTACTGCGAATGACCGATGCCCGAGCCAAAGCTCCACGATCCGCTCAACCTGTAACCGCCGTCCACCGCGGTCCCCTGTCCGTTGGGAAAGAACTGGCCGCCCATCGTGATGCGGTTGTCGTGAGCGGTGAACACCTCTGCAAAACCTTCGTCGGAAAGATACGTCGCGGCCGCGAAAGTCGACGGCAGGTTCGCAATGCCGATCCAGCCGAACGAGCCATCCTGCCAAGCCATTTCGATCAAAGTCTCAATCATTTCGGCGAATGACGGTTCCACGCCGCCGGCGGCGACGGGATTGAACGCAGACATCAGCCCGGTGGCCCACATTTCGTCGATGATCGCGCTGGTGAGCGTGCGTATCCGCTCGGACTCGGCGGCCTCGGCGCGGACCAGCTCGCGCATCCCGCGGGCCAGGGCAACGACCTGGCCACTCATTTCGGGAACCCGAAGAGCTCAACGACGCCGTGATCACGTCCCGCGGTGTAACCGCCGTCGACGGCAATGGCCTGACCGGTCACGAAGGATGCGTCGGGTGACACCAGAAACGCAGCCATGGCCGCGACCTCCTCCGGCCGGCCCAGGCGTTGCAGGGCATGTTCTTTGGTGATCGAGGCGAGCGGGCCCGCCATGCCCGTCAGGCTGAAAACACTCTGGGCCATCGGCGTGTCAATGAAGCCGGGACAGATCGCGTTGGCCCGGATGCCACTCGGCCCGTAGTCGAGCGCAATGTTCTTGGTCAGCAGCACGACACCACCCTTGGCCGCGTTGTACGAGCTGCCGCCGGCCGTGCCTTCCAGGCCCTCGACGCTGGCGAGCGTCACGATCGAACCGCGCTCGCCGGCGACTCGGGGTTGCTCGATCATCTTGGCCAACGCGGCCTTGGCCACCAGGAAGGTGCCGGTGAGGTTGATCCCGATGACCCGGTCCCATTCGGAGCGGTCGAGCAGATGGACCGGGCCGCCACCGGCGACGCCAGCGGCGTGGACGACTCCGTCGAGGCGGTCGGGAACCGCGGCCATGACGGCGGCAACCGCGGCTTCGTCGGCCACGTCGGCGGGGACGAACCGGAATTGCGGGCCGAGTTCCGGGCCGGAGGCTAGGTCGGCGCCGACGACCGTGCCGCCTTCGGCGAGCAGCCGCTGAGCGGTGGCCAGGCCGATCCCCGATGCCGCTCCCGTTACCACGAACGTGCGTGAGCGGGCACGGTCGACGCTCACCGGCGCTGGCCCTCGATTGCCCAACCAGTGCGGCCGACCCCGCGCCGGCCGCATTGGGCGGACATAGTCAGTCTTACACCGCTGTCGTATGGGCGATGGTGTTTTCGACGACTCACAGCTACCTTTCAAGAGCCTTTGCGCAGGCGGCCAGAACCGCCAGGAAACTCGAGCGCAGCACCGGACGGCCGACCGCCTCCCACAGTTTGCCACCCGCACGTGCCGGGTGGGTGTAGTCGGTCAACCAGTCGACGCGGGTGCCATCACCCGACGCAGTAAACGTCAAGTTCCTTAGCTGTGAGGTCGATCGTAGGCCGTGATCTCCTCACGGGATCGCATGCCAACACCGACCACCTCGCGCACCGCACCCGCGGCCGCCGAGATCACAAGCACTGCCATGGCGAACTACACGTTCGACCAAATCGAGTAATCCCGAACAGAACTCGAACAAGCCCGGCTAGCCTTCTCAATCTGATGACAGACTGGCCGCCAACCACGCGTCCCAGCGTTTCATCACCGTGTTGAGCAGTGCCGGACTAACGGTGTCTATGGCCTGCGTGATCAGCGCGACGCGGGGTGCGATCCGGACAGGTCGTAGCCGCGCTGCCGCCAGCATCCACTCCGCAGCCTCATCCGACGTCAGACCCGGTACGTTCTCGAACTCCTTCGTCGGGTCGATCATGGGCGTCTTGACCAATGGGTAGTACAGCGTGGTTTGACGCACGCCGCTGTTGGCCCACTCGGTGTCAATCACCCGGCTCACTGCGGTAAGGGCGGCTTTCGAGGCGTTGTAAGCCGAATAGTTCGGCAGCGCTTCGTTTAACACGACCCACGTGGACACATTGATGATGTGCCCGTCGCCGCGCTCCACCATCCCGGGTGCGAAAGCGCGGATAAGTCGCAGCGGCGCATAGTAATTCAGCCGCATCAGACGCTCCACATCGTGCCAGTTCTGCAACGAGTCCAGCATCGGCCGCCGAATCGAAAGGGCAGCGTTGTTGATGAGGATGTCGACACCGCCGAACCGCTCCCCCACCGTCTTGATCAACTGATCGACCGCGTCGGTGTTGGACAGATCGCACGCCAGCGCGGACGCCTCGCCTCCTGCCGCGATGATCCGACCCACCAAGTCATCGAGCCTTTCCTGACGCCGCGCCACTGCGATAACGGCCGCCCCCGCGCGGGCGAACTGCTCGGCAGCGGATTCGCCGATGCCGGAGGACGCGCCGGTGATCAGGATTCGCTTGCCGCGCAGGTCGACTCGATCTCGCGTGTCCCGTTTCATTCGGCGGCCCCGGGGAGGCCGCATGCCTGCCAGGAGCATGGCACTCGACAGCCGCCGCAAGGGCTTCGCAAGCGATCGTCCTGGTGTCTGCGCCGGCCGGTCAACGTTCTGCCGATCCAAGCCGCCAAGCGTGCGCTTGGCTTTGTCGATCATCGCCGTCAGCTCGTCATCGGTCTCGTCGACCCGCGCTGTGGCGGCCGCGGTTCCTTCGACTTGGGTGCGCAGGTATTTGGCGATTGCGGCAGCGCTGGGGTGGTCGAAGATCAGGGTGGTCGGTAGCTGCAGCCCGGTGGCGTGGCTCAGGCGGTTGCGTAATTCGATCGCACCGAGGGAGTCCAGACCGATTTCGTTGAAGGCGCGCTCGGGGTCGACCGCCTCCGGGGTGGGGTGGTCCAACACGGCGGCGACCTGGCCACGCACCTCAGCCAAAAGCAAATCGTCCCATTCGGTTTCGGAGAAACCGGCCAGGCGCTGGGCGAGATTGCCAGTTACTGCCTGACGCTTGGCCGGCACTCGGACCAGTGTGCGTAGCACCGGGGGCAGCATGCCGATTCGAGCCTGAGCACGCAACGCGGAAAGGTCCAGCTGTGCGGGCACCAGGATTGGTTCGGGGCGTACGCACGCCTGGTCAAACAGTCCCAAGCCGTACTCAGTAGGCATGGCGACAAACCCGGTGCGCTGGATACGCGCTTGATCAGTGCCATCAAGCTCGCCGGCCATGCCGCTGGTCTGAGCCCAAAGCCCCCAGGCCAGCGAGGTCGCTGCCAGACCGAGCGCCCGGCGATGCTGAGCCAACCCGTCCAGGAACGCGTTCGCCGCAACATAATTGGCCTGACCCGGACTACCCAACACCGAAGCCGTCGAAGAGAACAACACAAATGCGGATAAATCCAGCTCCGCGGTGAGCTCATGCAGATGTAGCGCGGCATCTAGCTTCGGACGCAACACCTGTTCGACTTTGACGCGGTCCAGCGATTCGATCACCCCGTCAGCCAGCACTCCGGCGGCATGAACGACGGCGCCCAGCGGATGCTCGGCCGGGATCGCGGCCAGCGCTGTGGCCAGCTGGTCGCGATCAGCCACATCAACAGCGGCGAATGTCACCTGGCAGCCGTGTTCTTGTAGTTCGGCGCGCAATTGTCCGGCGCCCTCGGCGTCGGCACCGCGGCGACTGGCCAACACCAAATGCCCGCAGTGATGCGCGGTGGCCAGATGGCGGGCCAACGCCGCGCCCAACGCCCCGGTGCCACCGGTGATCAACACCGTACGGCGCGGATCAAACACCGGGGCGGCCGTCGGCTGATCCATCGCGGAGACACGCGTTAGCCTCGGTGCCAGCACAATTCCCTCGCGAACGGCCAACCGCGGCTCCTCGCGCAGCGCAAGCGCTGCGGCCACGGCTCGCCGGGAGGCCTCGCTGACTTGGCCTTTCTGGAGGTCGACCACCATCAACCCGCCCGGACGCTCAGACGCCGCGCTGCGCAACAGTCCATCGGCGGCCACGGCGGCCATATCCGGTGCCTCCCCCTCACCCACAGCGACCGCCCCTTGGGTGACAAACACCAGCCGCGACTGCGCCAGCTCCGGCACACCCAGCCAGGCCTGCACCAAGCCCAGGGTGCGGTACAAGCCAGTGCGGGCGCTGTCAGCCAGCGCACCCGCACCGGTGATCGGTGCCGCGGTCAGCACCACCTCCGGAGCACTCCCACCGGCGCGCACCGCCTCGATCAGCGTCACCAAATCCGGGACGTGCTCTGCCGTCTCGCCGGCAATGTCGGTCAGGTCCAACGGCCCACCCTCGAGAATCACCACGCGCTGGGCAAGCGGGTCACCGGTGTGGACCGGGGTCCATTCCAGCGTGTGCAGCGATTCCACCCCCCGGCTGCTGAGGCTGGCCAGTGCGGCGGCATCGATCGGGCGCACATCAAGGGAATCCACCGCAAGCACCGGGCTGCCGGACTCATCAACGGCGGCGATGCGCAGACCACCGCTGCGCTGGGGGCTCAACATCACCCGCAACACCGAAGCACCGCGCGCCAGCACGGACACCCCGGCCCACGCAAACGGCAACGGCAGCGCGTTGGGTTCCTGCCCCTCGGTCAGCTCCGCGGCGGCCGGGTGCAATGCCGCGTCGAACAACGCCGGATGCACACCAAAGCTCTCGCCGGCATGTTCGGCATCGAGGGCGACCTCGGCGAACAACTGCTCACCGCGACGCCACATCGCCCGTACTCCCTGGAATGCCGGACCATACTGAAAACCCCTGTCGGCCAACCGGTCATACAACGGCTCGGCCTCCACCGGCTGCGCGTCGGCCGGCGGCCAGGTCACCAACTCCGCGCACCCCGCGCCATCGTGTGCATCGGGGCTCAACACACCACTGGCATGGCGCACCCACGCAGTCACCTCGGATTCGTGATCCGTTGAGCGTGAATAGATGTCGAGCCGGCAGCGACCGTCGTCATCGGGGCTGCTGATCAGCACTTGCACCTGCAGCTCGCCGTCATCGGGGATGAGCAAGGGTGCTTCGAGGATCAGTTCGTCGAGTCGGTGGAGATCGGCGTGGGCACCCGCGGTCAGCGCCATCTCCACCAACCCGGTCCCGGGCAGCAACACTGCATCGAAAACCGCGTGATCGACAAGCCACGGATGAGTCCGCGCTGAGATCCGTCCGCTGAACAGCCAACCCCGTTCCCCGCCCAGGCTTGCTCCCGCGGCCAGGAACGGATGGCCCAGACCCGCCAGTCCCGCCGATGCCAAGTTCCCCACACCGGCCGACGGGGTCAACCAATACCGCTGTCGCTGGAACGCATACGACGGCAAGCCCACCCGCCGCGGACGGTACCGGGCAAACACCGAGGGCCAATCCAGCTCCACCCCATGCACATAGGCCTGCGCCACGCACTGCATCGCGGCCCGCGTCTCGGGCTGATCGGCCCGCAGCACCGGAGTGCACAACGCCGGGCTCGCATCACCCAAACACTGGCGGACCATCGCGCTCAACGGTCCAGTGGGACCCACCTCCAGGTACTTGGTAACACCGGCGCCGGCCAGGAAACCCACACCATCGGCAAACCGCACCGCGTCACGCACATGCCGGACCCAATACTCCGGCGAGCTCAATTCGGATCCGGTGACGGCTGTGCCGGTGAGATTGGACACGACAGCAATCCGCGGTGCGTTGAAGGTCAGCTTGGCCACGACGGCGCCGAACTCTTTCAGCATCGGCTCCATGCGCGCGGAATGAAACGCATGACTAACCTTCAACCGCGTTGTCTTACGCCCAGACCACAGCCCCAACCACTGCTCAAGCGCATCTTCGTCCCCGGAGACTACCGTCGAGCCCGGACCATTGAGCGCAGCCACCGACAGCCGCCCGCCATAAGCCTCCAACGTGGGAACGACCTCGTCTTCGGTGGCCGCGACGGCCGCCATCGCCCCTCCGGCAGGCAATCCACCCATCAACCGCCCGCGCGCGGCCACCAACACACAGGCGTCGGCCAACGAAAACACCCCGGCCACATACGCGGCGACCAACTCACCGATCGAATGACCAATCAGGTAATCCGCACGCACCCCCCACGATTGCACCAGCCGACACAGCGCCACCTCGACGGCAAACAACGCCGGCTGGGTAAACGCCGATTGGTCTAACAACTCCGCGTCGGCCGAACCCGCGGGGGCAAACACCAATTCCTGCAACGACCGACCCAAGAGGGGATCGAACTCGGTGCACACCTCATCGAGCGCCTGCGCGAACACCGGAAAGGCCCCATACAACTGCGCACCCATCCCCGCCCGCTGCGCCCCCTGACCCGGGAACACCAACGCGGTCTTCCCGCCCAATGCCCGTCCGGTCACCACCCCGGCACCAGGCTGCCCGGCCGCCAACACCGAGAGCCCCGCCGTCAACTCTTCGCGCGAGGCACCCACCACCGCCGCCCGATAATCCAACCCAGGCCGAGTTGTGACCAACGAAAAAGCCACATCGGCGGCATGCAGCTGCGGCCGATCTTCCACATAGGCGGCTAACCGTGCGGCCTGACCCGCAAGAGCCGCTTGCGTTTTCGCCGATATCACCCACGGCATCGAGGTGGTTTCGTCGGTAGCGGGCCCATCACACGGTGCAGTGTCTTGCTCGTAAACTGCGGGCTCCTCGGGAGCTTCTTCTACGATGACGTGGGCGTTGGTGCCTGAAATCCCGTACGAGGACACCCCGGCCCGACGCACCCGGTCCCCACCATCCCAGGGTTGGGCCTCGGTGAGCAGCCGCACCTGACCGGCACTCCAATCCACGTGCGGCGTCGGCTCATCGACATGCAGCGTCGCCGGCAACACACCGTGGCGCATGGCCTGGATCATCTTGATCACCCCGGCCACACCGGCGGCCGCCTGGGTGTGACCCATGTTGGACTTGATCGAGCCCAACCACACCGGCCGCTCCGCATCACGATCCTGCCCATAGGTGGCCACAATGGCTTGCGCCTCAATGGGATCGCCCAACACCGTGCCGGTGCCATGGGCCTCCACCACGTCCACGTCCTCGGTGTTCAGCCCGGCGGTGGCCAGGGCCGAACGAATCACCCGCTCCTGTGATGGGCCGTTGGGTGCGGTCAACCCGTTGGAAGCACCGTCCTGATTGACCGCGCTGCCCCGAATCACCGCCAACACCTGATGCCCGTGGCGGCGGGCATCAGAAAGCCGCTCCAACAACACCAACCCGACACCCTCGGAGAACCCGGTCCCGTCCGAAGCGGCGGCAAACGACTTGCACCGCCCATCCGGAGACAGCGCCCGCTGCCGGGAAAACCCAATAAGGGTGCCCGGGGTGGGCATCGCAGTGACCCCGCCGGCCAGGGCCATCGAACACTCGCCGGCACGCAATGCCTGGCAGGCCTGATGCATCGCCACCAGCGACGATGAACACGCCGTATCGATCGTCACCGCCGGACCTTCTAGACCGAACACATAGGCCACTCGACCCGACGCCACACTGCCGGCCGTACCCGTGCCGAAATGGCCCTCCATTTCTCCCAGCGAGGTGATGGCATCGACCCCGTACAGTGACGCCATCATTCCGGCGAAGACACCGGTTTGGCTGCCCCGCAATGTCTTTGGATCGATACCGGCAGATTCGAAGGTCTCCCAGGCGGTCTCCAGCAACAGTCGCTGCTGGGGATCCATGGTCAACGCCTCACGAGGCGAGATCCCGAAAAAGTCCGCATCAAAATCGGTGATCCCAGCCAAGAAGCCGCCGAAACGGCTGTACGAGGTCCCCGCGTGATCGGGGTCGGGATCATAAAGCCGCTCCAGGTCCCAGCCTCGGTCGGACGGGAACTCCGAGATCACATCGCGGCCCTGGAAGACCATGTCCCACAAGGCATCCGCGGAGTCGATTCCACCCGGATACCGACATGCCATCCCCACCACCGCGACCGGCTCATCCAAGCGCACCGCCGTGGGTGCGGCCGACATCGAACCGCTGCCCACAGTCCCGTCGACTTGCGTGCGCAGATACTTGGCGATTGCGGCGGCGTTCGGGTAGTCGAAGATGAGCGTGGTGGGCAGCTTCAGGCCGGTGGTATGGGTCAAGCGGTTGCGCAGTTCGATAGCCCCCAGTGAGTCCAAACCGATCTCATTGAACGCCCGGGCGGGATCCACCGCCTCCGCCGAGGGGTGATTGAGCACGGCCGCGACCTGGCCCCGCACCTCGGCTAAAAGTGCGCCATCCCAGTCGCTTTCGGGGACAACGGCAAGGCGTTGCGCAAGGGTGCCGGCCGATTGCTGACGGTTGACCGGCACCCGCACCAGACCCCGCAGCAGCGCCGGCAGCATCCCGATACGGGCCTGGACACGCAGCGCCGCAAGGTCCAGTTGAGCGGGCACCAGCAGCGCGTCGCTCCGCGCGCAGCCCTGGTCGAACAGTGTCAGGCCATACGCGGTCGACATCGCTGCCACCCCGTTGCGCCGCATGCGGGCCTGATCGGTCTCGTCGAGTTGACCGGTCATCCCACTGGCCTCACCCCACAGCCCCCATGCCAACGACGTCGCCGGCAAACCCACGCTCTGGCGATGCTGGGCCAACGCATCGAGGAAAGCGTTCGCAGCCGCGTAACCGCCCTGACCTGGGCTACCCATCACCGCCGCGGCGGAAGAGAACAGCACAAACGCCGACAAGCGAAGGCCCGCGGTCAGTTCGTGCAGATGCAGGGCAGCATCCAATTTCGGCCGCAGTACCCGCTCAACCCGCTCGCGATCCAACGATTCGATCACCCCATCGGCCAACACCCCCGCGGCGTGGATCACCGCGCCCAGCGGATGCTCAGCCGGGATCGCGGCCAGTGCTGCGGCCAGCTGATTTCGGTCGGCCACATCCACAGCCGCGAACGTGACACGGCAGCCCAGATCTTCCAGTTCGCTGCGCAACTGCTCGGCGCCCTCGGCGCCGGCACCGCGGCGACTGACCAACAACAAATGCCCGCAGTGGTGCACGGAGGCCAAATGGCGCGCCAACGCCATACCCAACACACCCGTGCCCCCAGTGATCAGCACCGTGCGGCTGGGGTCAAACACCGAAGTAGCTGATTCGGGTTGAGAGCTGACTCGAGAAAGCCGCGGCGCCAACACAACTCCGTCGCGAATCGCCACACGCGATTCCTCAGAAAGCCCGAGCGCCGACGAAACCACATGCCGGGAGCTTCCAGCGTCGTCAACGTCAACCAGCATGAACTTGCCCGGATATTCCGACGCCGCGCTGCGCAACAGTCCATCCGCGGCCGCGGCAGCCACATCCGGTGTCTGCCCCTCGGCTACGGCCATTGCTGCCTGGGTGACAAACACCAGCCGGGACTGCACCAATTCGGGGTAACCGAGCCAGGACTGCAGCATCCCCAGCGTGCCATGCAACCCACTTCGCGCCCGATCGGCAAGCGATCCCGCACCGGAGATCGGCGCGGCGGTCAGCACCACCTCCGGGGCGCTGGCACCGGCACGGATCGCCTCGACCAGAGCCACCAGGTCCGGGAAACGCTCAACATCCTCGGCGAAGATATCGGCTAGGTCCAGTGGCCCGCCGTCCAGGACCACCAACCGTTGTGGAGCCACGTCACCGGTTTCGATCGGGGCCCAGTCGAGCGCGTGCAGCGACTCCACCCGCGGACTGCCGATTCGGGTCAGATGAGTGACATCGACGGGGCGCGCTTCAAGCGAACCCACCGCAAGCACTGGAGTCCCCGACTCATCAACGGCACTCAACCGCAGAGCGCCAGTTTCGTTGGAACCCAGGGCGACCCGCAACACCGTAGCGCCCCGTGACAGCAATGAAACGCTTCGCCAGGCAAACGGCAACGGCAACTGGTTGGACGCTTGACCCGCGGTCAGCTCACCCGCCGCCGAATGTAGTGCCGCGTCGAACAACGCCGGATGCAAACCGAACCCCTGCCCCTTATTGTCGCCATCGAGGGCGATCTCGGCGAACAGCTCCTCACCCCGACGCCAGATTGCCCGCGCGCCTTGGAATGCAGGCCCATATTGATAGCCCGCGCCTGCCAGCCGGTCATACAGCGACTCGACGTCTACGGCCTGGGCACCGGCGGGGGGCCACTCCGTCAACGATTCGAATCCTGCGCTTTCCTGGGTGCCTGCGCTAAGCAGTCCCGTGGCATGCCGCACCCATGCGTGAGTGGGCTCGTCGGGACCGCTCTCCGCCCGGGAATGGACAGCCACTGGGCAACGACCGTCCTCGTCGGGGCCGCTGACTCGCACCTGGAGTTGCACCGCGCCGTCATCGGGGATCAGCAGCGGCGCTTCCAGAATCAGCTCGTCGAGTCGCTGCACACCGGCCTGGGCACCGGCGGCCAACGCCATCTCCACAAACGCGGTGCCCGGCAACAACACCACGTCATAAACCGCGTGATCAACCAGCCACGGATGCGACTGCAATGACAGCCGCCCGCTCAACAACCAGCCTTCGTCATCACCCAGGGACACCTCCGCTCCCAAGAAAGGATGGCCCAGACGGGCGAGTCCCACCGACGCCAAGTTCCCCGCACCGGCCGAAGGAGTCAACCAATACCGCTGCCGCTGAAACGCGTACGACGGTAATGGCACCCGTCGCGGGTGATACGGGGCAAACACCGACGCCCAGTCCACCCTCACCCCGTGCACATAAGCCTCGGCCAGGGCGGTGACAAAGCGTCGCCAGTCGCCCTCACCGCGGCGCAACGACCCCAGCACCGCCGCCGCTGCATCACCGGCTGCTTCCGCGGTTTCGGCCATGGCCGCCGCCAAGACCGGGTGCGGGCCCATCTCAATAAGGGTGCGACACCCCTGGTCCAGCAACAACCGGGTAGTGTCGGCGAATCGCACCGGCTCGCGCAAATTGCGATACCAGTAGCGAGCGTCAAGCGTGTCGGTCTGCAGCAGCGTACCGGTCACCGTCGAATAGAACGGAATATGGCCGGTGCGCGGCGTGATGGTCGCGAGCTCGGCGATCAACCGATCTTTGACCGCTTCGACGTGCAGCGAATGCGAAGCGTAATCGACCGCGATCAACCGCGCGAAAATCCCTGCCGTCTCACACTCGGCGACGAATTTTTCCAATACCGTTCGCTGACCGGAGATTACCGTTGCAGCCGGGCTGTTGACCGCAGCCACCGAAAGCTGTCCGTCCCACGGAACCAGGCGCTGGAGCACCGCTTCGGCCGGCAACCCCACCGTTGCCATGCCGCCGGAGTCACCCATTTCCGCGATCGCCCGGCTGCGTAGCGCCACTACGCGGGCGGCGTCTTGCAGGCTCAAGGCGCCGGCCACATAGGCCGCGGCGATCTCGCCCTGGGAGTGACCCATCACCATTGCCGGTTCCACACCGCAAGACCGCCACAAAGCCGCCAGCGACACCATCACCGCGAATAGCGCAGGTTGGACGACATCGACCCGGCGCAGTGACGATTCGGCCGCGGCACCGCTCAGCACCTCTTTTAGTGACCAATCCACGTACGGAGCAAGAGCATTGGCACAGGCCTCCATCTCCGCGGCGAACACCGGTGCCGAGTCCAGCAGCTGGACAGCCATGGCCTCCCATTGGCCACCCTGCCCGCCGAACACAAACGCGGTCTTGCCGCCGATCGGGCGGCCAGTCACCACGCCCGCTGCGGGTTGGCCGGTGGCCAGCGCCGAGAGCCCGGCCATCAACTCCTGGCGATCGACACCCACGACAGCGGCGCGATGAGCCAACCCCGCGCGCCCGGTCGCCAGCGAGAACCCCATATCGGCCACATCGAGTTCTGGGTTGTCGGCCAAATGCGCACTCAACCGCCCCGCTTGCGCCCGCAACGCCGCCTCGGACTTGGCTGACACGACCAGCGGTACCGCGGTCGAGTCGTCGCGAACATCCCCGTGCGCGGATGGCGGGGACGCGTGCTCAAACGCAGGCGCTTCCTCCAAGATGAGATGGGCGTTGGTGCCCGAAATCCCAAACGACGATACGCCGGCCCGACGTATGCGGGTGCCGGGCTGCCAGGGCTGCGCCTCGGTGAGCAGTCGCACCTGACCCGCGCTCCAATCCACGTGCGGCGTCGGCTCATCCACGTGCAGCGTCGCCGGCAGCACGCCGTGGCGCATCGCCTGGATCATCTTGATCACTCCGGCCGCACCGGCGGCCGCCTGGGGATGGCCCATATTGGATTTGACCGACCCCAACCACAACGGCCGATCCGCATCACGATCCTGGCCGTACGTCGACAAAATCGCTTGCGCCTCAATGGGATCACCCAACACCGTGCCGGTGCCATGAGCCTCAACCACATCCACGTCGGCGGCCCCCAACCCGGCCGCGGCCAACGCCAAACGAATCACTCGCTCTTGGGATGGACCGTTGGGAGCGGTCAACCCGTTGGAAGCACCGTCCTGATTGACCGCGCTGCCCCGAATCACCGCCAACACCTGATGCCCATTGCGGCGGGCATCAGAAAGCCGCTCCAACAACACCAGACCCGCGCCCTCGGAGAATCCGGTCCCGTCGGCGGCGGCGGCGAACGACTTGCACCGCCCATCCACCGACAAACCGCGCTGACGAGAGAACATCACCAACATGGCCGGGGTAGCCATCACGGTGACGCCACCGGCCAGGGCCATCGAACACTCAGCAGCACGCAATGCCTGACAGGCCTGGTGCATCGCCACCAAGGACGACGAACACGCGGTATCAATCGTCACCGCCGGCCCTTCTAGGCCAAGCACATAAGCGATCCGGCCCGACAAGACGCTGCCCGCCATCCCCGTGCCCAGGTAGCCCTCCACGCCTTCGTCGCCCGCGGACCCGAGCCCGTAATAGCTGTCGATGGCACCGGTGAACACACCGGTTTGGCTGCGCCGCAACGACTGCGGGTCAATTCCGGCCGATTCGAAGGTCTCCCAAGCGGTTTCCAACAGGAGGCGCTGCTGCGGATCCATCGCCAACGCTTCCCGTGGCGAGATCCCGAAGAAGTCCGCATCGAAATCAGCGACCCCGTCGAGGAAACCTCCTGAGCGGGTATACGAAGTGCCCGGGCGGTCTGGATCGGGATCAAACAGAGCCTCGATATCCCAACCCCGATCGCTCGGCAACGCCGAAACCACATCGCGGCCCGAAGCGACCATGTCCCACAGGCCATCCGGGGAACTCGCTCCGCCGGGATACCGACACGCCATTCCAACGATCGCGATCGGCTCATCCAATCGCGTCGGGGCGGAGAGGGCGATCACCGCCCCGCTGGTGGTTCCGTCGATTTCGGCGCGCAGGTACTCCGCTACAGCGGCCGGGTTGGGGTAGTCGAAAATCAACGTGGTGGGAAGCGGGAGCTCGGTTGCGCTCTTGAGACGGTTGCGCAGTTCGACGGCCCTGGCGGAATCGAGTCCGAGGTCTTGGAACGTGCTGATGGGGTCGATGGGTGTGGTGTCGGCGTGTCCGAGAACGGTGGCCGTGTGGGTGCGTACCAGGTCCAACAACAGGGCGTCTTGTTGGTCGTTGGACAAGTCGTGCAGTTGTTGTCTCAGGGCTGAAACTTGTTGAGCGGCATTGGTGTGCACCGGAAGTGGGCCTCGGGTCAAGCCGCTGAAAATCGCCTCGAGTTGTTCGTCGAGGACGGGTCGGACCGTCATCGAACGCACAGACAGAACCGGCGCACCGGTGCTGTCAGCCAGTTCTACCGATACCGAATTCGGTCCCACCGAGCTGATGCGCGCTCGCGCGGTCACCGCTCCGGCGGCGTGTAGCGCCACTCCCTCCCATGAAAAGGGCAGCGACCTTTGACCACCATCGGCGGCCAGCATTAGGGCCTGAAGCGCCGAATCCAGCAGCGTTGGATGTAAACCGAAGGTCGCGCCCTCTTCCCACGCGGCCTCGGGCACAGAGACTTCGGCGAATAGCTCGTCACCGCGGCGCCATGCACCGGTCAACCCGCGGAACCCTGGACCGTACTCATAACCGTGCTGGGCGAACCCCTCATAGAGATCATCTGTCGAAAGCCGGTTAGCATCCGCGGGCGGCCACACCGACAGTCCCGCGATATGCGGGCCGGCCCCACCGGGGATCAACCAGCCCTCCGCATGCAGTAACCAACCCGAATCATCCTGATTGATACGGGAATACACCGACACCGAACGTTGCCCTGACGCGCCGCCAGCCCCCACCGAAACGTGGACCTGCACCGCGGCGTCGGCCGGCAACACCAAGGGCGCACGCATGATCAGCTCATCAATGACCGCGCAACCCAGTCCCCCTCCGGCGCGAATTACCAACTCGACGAACCCCGCCCCCGGAAAAAGGACCATCCCATCCACCACATGATCAGCCAGCCAAGGATGAGTCTGAATCGATAGCCGTCCGGTTAACACCAGCCCGCCGGCCTCCGGCTGCTGAGTCACCTCAGTGAGCAGTTCCTGCTGTGACACCGCAACTGAGGTCGGAGTTACCCAATAGCGCTGGTGTTCAAAGGCATACGTGGGTATATTCACTCGCTTTGGATGGTGCGGGGCGAGCACCGCCGCCCAATCCACCGCCACCCCGTGCACGTGGGCCTCGGCCAGAGCGGTGACAAAGCGTCTTAAGTCCCCTTCGTCGCGACGCAACGTCGCCAGCACCGCTACCGTGGCGGCGTCGGCGGTGTGAGCCTCCACGGTTTCTTGTATCGCCATACCTAGCACCGGGTGTGGACCCATCTCGATGAAGGTCCGACAGCCGCGCTCGAGCATCAGCCGCGTGGCCCCCGCGAACTGCACCGGTTGACGCAGATTCTGGAACCAGTACGCGGCATCGAGGGCCTCGGTGTCTACCTGCGCGCCGGTCACCGTGGAGTAGAAGGGAATATCCCCGGCGCGCGGCGTGATGGTTGTCAATTCGCTTATTACACGGTCCTCCAACGCCTGCACCTGAGCCGAATGTGAGGCATAATCCACCGCGACACGCCGGGCGAACACACCCTCGGCCACGCAGGCGGCGACGAATTCATCCAACGCTGCCGGCTCACCGGAGATCACAGTGGACGACGGACTATTCAGCGCGGCCACCGAAATCCGGCCATCCCAGCGTTGCAATCGGTCCTCGACCCGTGCTCCGGGCAGCCCGATCGATGCCATACCGCCGGCGCCGACCAACTCGGCGATCGCTCGACTGCGCAGCGCCACCACCCGGGCCGCGTCCTGCAAGCTCAACGCCCCGGCAACGTAGGCGGCGGCAATCTCACCTTGGGAATGGCCCACCACCATCGCCGGCACCACCCCGCACGCGCGCCACAATGTCGCCAACGACACCATCACCGCGAACAGCACCGGCTGCACTACATCCACCCGGGTCAACGTCGATTCGGGCGCCCCGCCCCGCAAGACTTCCTCCAACGACCAATCCACGTGGGGGGCAAGAGCATCGGCGCAAGCCTTGATCTGGGCCGCGAACACCGGTGAGGAATCCAGCAATCCAGCGGCCATCGCCTGCCATTGCCCGCCTTGACCACCGAAGACGAAGGCGACCTCGCCATCAGCCGCGCGGCCTGTGACCAGCCAGGGGGCTGGTTGACCATTGGCCAACGCGGACAACGCGGTTGTCAGCTCCTCGCGAGTGGCACCCACCACCGCGGCCCGATACGGCAAACCGGCACGGCCGGTTGCCAGCGACAGCCCCACATCGGCGGTGTCCAGCTGCGGGTGGACGGCCAAATGCGCCACTAATCGCTTCGCCTGATCCGCAAGAGCCCGCTCAGTTTTCGCGGATATCACCAGCGGCACCGGCGCGGACTCGTCGACGACGTCGCCGTCGGACGGTGGTGTGGCGGCTTGTTCGAGAGAAGGCGCATCTTCGGGAGCTTCTTCCAAGATGACGTGTGCGTTGGTGCCCGAGATCCCAAACGAGGAGACTCCAGCCCGGCGTACCCGTGATCCTGGCTGCCACGGTTGGGCTTCGGTCAGCAACCGCACCTCGCCCGACGCCCAATCCACGTGCGGTGTCGGGGTATCCACGTGCAGCGTCGCCGGCAACACGCCGTGGCGCATGGCCTGGATCACTTTGATCACCCCGGCCACACCGGCGGCTGCCTGCGTGTGGCCCATATTGGATTTGATCGATCCCAACCACAACGGACGATTCGCGTCACGATCCTGGCCATAAGTGGCCAAGATGGCGTTGGCCTCAATCGGATCACCCAACACCGTGCCGGTACCGTGCGCCTCCACCACATCCACATCGGCGGTGCTGAGCCCGGCGTTGGCCAGTGCGGCGCGGATCACCCGTTCCTGCGACGGCCCATTCGGGGCGGTGAACCCGTTGCTGGCCCCATCCTGATTCACCGCGCTGCCCCGAACCACCGCCAATACTTCATGGCCGTTGCGGCGGGCATCAGAAAGCCGCTCCAACAACACCAACCCGACACCCTCTGCGAAGCCCGTGCCGTCAGCTGCGGCCGCAAACGACCTGCACCGCCCATCCACCGACAATGCCCGCTGATGGGAAAAATCGATAAACGTGCCGGGGCCGGCAAGCACCGTGACTCCACCGGCCAGCGCCATCGAGCAATCACCCAGGCGCAAGGCCTGACACGCCTGATGCATCGCCACCAACGACGACGAGCACGCGGTGTCGATCGTCGCCGCCGGGCCCTCCAAGCCAAATACGTACGCCAGCCGACCCGAGGCCGCGCTCGCGGACATACCGGTGGCCAGATAACCAAACACCTCAGTTCCGCCCTGGTCGACCGCGTATTCCGACCTCATTGCACCGGCGAATACACCGGTTTGGCTGCCGCGCAACGATTGTGGATCGATGCCTGCGGATTCGAAGGTCTCCCAGGCAGTTTCCAGCAGCAGCCGCTGCTGGGGGGCCATCGCCAGCGCCTCACGAGGCGGAATCCCGAAGAACTCTGCGTCGAAACTAGTTGCGCGCTTCATAAAGCCGCCGGAACGGCAGTACGACGTGCCCGCATGATCGGGGTCAGGGTTGTATAGGCCCTCGACATCCCATCCACGGTCGGTCGGAAAGGTTGATATCACATCGCGGCGCTGACAAACCATGTCCCACAAGTCGTCCGGAGATTCGACTCCACCGGGATACCGACACGCCATCCCGACGACGGCGATCGGCTCGGTCAGGGCGGTGACAAGCGAATGATTTTCTTGTTTCAGGCGATCAACCTGCCCTAGCGCGGCACGCAACGCCTCCGTCGCCTGCTGAAGCTTGGTAGCCATAGCGGAATCGTTCATTTGCGGACTTCCTGTTCGTTCATGGCCAGCTTGACGAGATCGTCGAGATCCAGTTCGGTGAGGTCAGCTGTCGCGGAGGTGAGTCCACCGGCTTGCCGCAGACGTCTGACGGGATGGGTCTCCTGGGCCTCAGCGCCTTCGCTAGAGCCACTGAGGACTGGCTTCGCTAGGCGGATGCGCAGGTATTTCGCAATTGCGCCGGCGTTGGGGTGGTCAAAAATCAACGTGGTGGGCAGTTGTAAACCAGTGGTGAGGGCCAAGCGATTACGGAGTTCGATCGTGCCGAGGGAGTCCAGACCGATCTCGTTGAAGGCGCGGGCGGGGTCGACCGCCTCGGGGCCCGCATGGTTGAGCACAGCGGCGATTTGACTGCGCACCTCAGCCAAAAGCAGACCGTCCCATTGAGATTCGGGGACACCGTCAAGACGCTGGGCCAGGGTGGCAGCCGCTGCTTCGCGTTTTGCCGGCGCCCGGACCAGCCCGCGCAGCAGCGGAGGCAGCATCCCGATGCGGGCCTGGGCACGCAACGCGGCAAGATCCAACTGGACCGGCACTAGGAGCGGCTCGGGGCGAGTGCACGCCTGGTCAAACAAACCCAAGCCGTACGCGGTGGACATCGCGGCCAACCCGGCGCGCTGGATACGGACTTTATCGGCTGCGTTGAGCTGACCGGCAATTCCGCTGGCTTGTCCCCACAGCCCCCATGCCAGCGAGGTCGCCGGCAAACCAAGGCCGTTGCGGTACTGGGCCAGCCCATCCAGGAAGGCGTTGGCCGCAACATAATTGGCTTGCCCGGGACTACCCAACACCGAAGCGATCGAGGAGAACAAGACAAACGCCGACAGATCCAGCTCCGCGGTGAGCTCATGCAAGTGCACCGCGGCGTCCAGTTTCGGACGCAACACCTGTTCGATCTTGTCCCGATCCAGCGATTCGATCACGCCGTCGGCCAGCACTCCGGCTGCGTGGATGACCGCCCCCAACGGATGCTGGGCCGGGATCCCGGCCAGTACCGTGGCGAGCTGGTCGCGGTCAGCGACATCGGCGGCGGCGAATGTCACTTGGCAGCCTTGTTGTTCGAGTTCGGCGCGCAACTGCTCGGCGCCCTCGGCGGCGGCACCGCGGCGACTGACCAACAAGAGCCGACCGCAGTGGTATCGGCTCGCCAGATGGCGGGCCACCGCCATACCCAAACTGCCCGTGCCCCCGGTGATCAGCACCGTGCGCTGCGGGTCGAACACCGCGGTTTCAGGTTCGGGTCGAGCCGTGACGCGGGTTAGCCGTGGCGCGCACACAGTTCCCTCACGCAGCACCACACGCGGTTCCCCGGTTACCGTCAGCGCGCCGGCAACAGCCCGTGAAGCCTCGCTGGCGTGGCTGTCCTGCAGATCAATCCACATGAACCGGCCCGGATGCTCGGAAGCCGCGCTGCGCAACAATCCTTCCGCGGCCGCACCAGCGACCCCCGCCGAGCGGGCGACTAACACCAGCCGCGATTGTGCCAACTCCGGGACACCCAGCCACGCCCGCACGAGGTCCAGCGTGCGATACAACCCAGCGCGCACGCTGTCACTCCGGACACCTTCGCCTGCGATCGGTGCGGCGGTCAGCACCACCTCTGGGGCGCTGGCACCGGCCCGGATCGCCTCGCTCAGAAGTGCTAAATCCGCGAACCGCTCGATGTTTTCGCCAACAATGTCAACCAGGTTCAGTGGCCCGCCCTCGAGAATCACCATCCGCTGCGGGGCCGCGCCATCGGTTGGGATCGGGGTCCATTCCAGCGCGTGCAGCGACTCCACCCCCGGGCTGCTCATGGCGGCCAGTGCGGCGGCATCGATCGGGCGCACATCAAGGGAATCCACCGCAAGCACCGGGGCTCCTGACTCGTCAACCGCGGCGATGCTCAAGCTGCCGGACTCGTTGGGGCTCAACATCACTCGGAGCACCGCGGCACCTCGCGACCACAACGACACCCCGGCCCAGACAAACGGCAATGGCAACGCGTTGGCCACCTGCCCGGGGCCCAGCTCCCCCGCCGCCGGATGCAACGCCGCGTCGAACAACGCCGGATGCACACCAAAACTCTCGCCGGCATGTTCGGCATCCAAAGCGATCTCGGCGAACAACTGCTCACCGCGACGCCACATCGCCCGCACCCCGTGAAATGCCGGACCGTACTGAAAACCCGCGTCGGCCAACCGGTCATACAGCGACTCAGCCTGCACCGCTTGCGCATCCGCCGGCGGCCAGGTCACCAACTCAGCAAATCCCGCACCGTCCTGCGCCTCAGCGCTCAACACACCGCTGGCATGCCGGACCCATGCGTTGCCGTGCTTGTTGGTTGGGCTTTCCGGGCGCGAATGGATGGTCACTCGACAGCGGCCTTGCTCACTGGCAGCACCAATTCGCAACTGCAGTTGCAGGCCGCCGTCCTCGGGGATGAGCACGGGTGCCTCGAGGATGAGTTCGTCGAGTCGGTGGAAGTCGGCTTGGGCGCCGGCCGTCAACGCCATCTCCACCAATGCCGCGGCCGGTAATAACGCCGCATCAAGAACGGCGTGATCGGCTAGCCACGGGTGACTCTCCACAGACAGCCGTCCGCTGAACAACCAGCCATCGTCATCGCCCAGGCTGACTCCTGCGGCCAGGAACGGATGGCCCACACCCGCCAGCCCAGCCGACGCCAAGTTCCCCACGCCTGCCGACGGGGTCAACCAATACCGCTGCCGCTGGAACGCATACGGCGGCAACCCAACACGCCGTCGCTGCGGCCCGAACACTGCGCGCCAATCCACGCCCACCCCATGCACATAGGCCTTGGCCACACACCCCATCACCGCCTGCGTCTCAGGCCGATTCGCGTCCAGCACCGGAACAGACAACGCCGGGCTCGCATCGCCCACACACTGGCGCACCATCGCACTCAACGGCCCCGTGGGACCCACTTCCAGATACTTGGTGACCCCGGCGTCGGCAAGAAAGCCCACACCATCGGCGAACCGCACCGTCTCACGCACCTGACGCACCCAATAGTCCGCCGAACCCAACTCGCTCGCCGTAGCCGGCCGTCCAGTCAGGTTGGACACCAACGCAATCCGCGGCTCGCCGAATGACAACTTCGCAACGATAGCGCCGAACTCGGCCAGCATGGGCTCCATGCGCGCCGAATGAAACGCATGACTAACCTTGAGCCGCGTGGTCTTACGATCCGACCACAACCCCACCCACTCCTCGATGGCATCCGCGTCACCAGAAACCACCGTGGACTCGGGACTGTTCAGCGCGGCCACCGACAAACGCCCGCCAAAGCCCTCCAGCGTCGGCCGCACCTCGTCTTCGGAGGCCGCTACCGCCACCATCGCCCCACCCGCCGGCAGGCCGCCCATTAATCGGCCCCGCGCGGCCACCAACACGCAGGCATCGGCCAACGAGAACACCCCCGCCACATGCGCGGCGACCAACTCACCAATCGAATGACCAATCAGATAATCCGCCCGCACCCCCCAGGACTCGATCAGGCGATACAGCGCCACCTCGATCGCGAACAACGCGGGCTGCGTAAACGCCGACTGGTCCAGCAATTCCGCCTCCGGTGAACCCGCAGGGGCAAACAACAACTCCTTCAAGGACCGACCCAAATGCGGATCAAACTGCGTGCATATCTCATCGAGCGCCGCAGTGAACACCGGATAGGCCTCATACAGCTGCGCGCCCATCCCCACCCGCTGGGCTCCCTGCCCCGGGAACACCAACGCGACCTTGCCTCCCACCACACGACCGGTCACTACACCAGCATCCGGACGTCCAGCCGCCAACGCCGACAACCCTGCTATCAACTCGTGGCGATCAGTGCCCACCACCGCGGCACGGTGATCGAGCGCGGATCGACTTGTGGCAAGCGAGAATCCGACATCGACAACAGCGAGTTCGGGGTGGTCGGCCAGGTATTCACACAACCGCGCCGCTTGACCACGCAGCGCCACTTCACTTTTAGCCGAAACCAGGAACGGCATCGGGCTGGAATCGTCAGAAACATTCCCATCGGAGGGTGACGAGGGCGCCGGCTCGGAAGCCGGTGGTTCTTCCAGGATCACGTGGGCGTTGGTGCCCGAAATCCCGAATGAGGACACCCCGGCCCGACGCACCCGATCCCCACCATCCCAGGGTTGGGCCTCGGTGAGCAGCCGCACCTGACCGGCACTCCAATCCACGTGCGGCGTCGGCTCATCGACATGCAGCGTCGCCGGCAACACACCGTGGCGCATGGCCTGGATCATCTTGATCACCCCGGCCACACCGGCAGCCGCCTGGGTGTGACCCATGTTGGACTTGATCGAGCCCAACCACACCGGCCGCTCCGCATCACGATCCTGCCCATAGGTGGCCACAATGGCTTGCGCCTCAATGGGATCGCCCAACACCGTGCCGGTGCCATGGGCCTCCACCACGTCCACGTCCTCGGTGTTCAGCCCGGCGGTGGCCAGGGCCGAACGAATCACCCGCTCCTGTGATGGGCCGTTGGGTGCGGTCAACCCGTTGGAAGCACCGTCCTGATTGACCGCGCTGCCCCGAATCACCGCCAACACCTGATGCCCGTGGCGGCGGGCATCAGAAAGCCGCTCCAACAGCACCAACCCGACACCCTCGGAGAACCCGGTCCCGTCCGAAGCGGCGGCAAACGACTTGCACCGCCCATCCGGAGACAGCGCACGCTGCCGGGAAAACTCGACGAAGAAACCCGGATGGGCAATCACCGTGGCACCGCCGGCCAGGGCCATCGAACACTCGCCGGCACGCAATGCCTGGCAGGCCTGATGCATCGCCACCAGCGACGATGAACACGCCGTATCGATCGTCACCGCCGGACCTTCTAGACCGAACACATAGGCGACACGTCCCGAGGCCACGCTCGCGGAAAGCCCCGTAGTCAGATAACCTTCCACCTCCCGCGCGGCATGCACGCCGTACTGCGACGCCAGGAGCCCGGCGAAGACACCGGTTTGGCTGCCCCGCAACGACTTCGGATCGATGCCGGCCGATTCGAAGGTCTCCCAGGCGGTCTCCAGCAACAACCGCTGCTGGGGATCCATCGCCAACGCCTCACGAGGCGAGATCCCAAAAAAGTCCGCGTCGAAATCAGCGGCATCCTGCACGAACCCACCGTCACGGGCATAAGAAGTACCGGCATGATCGGGGTCAGGATGGTAAAGCCCCGCTACGTCCCAACCCCGATCGGTTGGGAATCCAGACATCACATCGCGGCCCTGGAAGACCATGTCCCACAAGGCATCCGCGGAGTCGACCCCACCCGGATACCGGCACGCCATCCCCACCACCGCAACCGCATCATCCAAACGCCCTGGCGCGGCAGGTGCGGCCGGAACCGCGGCGCCGACGATAGTTCCCTCGACGCGAGTACGCAGGAACTTGGCGATCGCGCCGGGGCTTGGGTGATCAAAGATCAGCGTCGTGGGCAGTTGTAGCCCGGTGCTCTGGGCCAAGCGGTTTCGCAGCTCGACCGCGCCCAACGAGTCCAAGCCGATCTCATTGAGCGCTTGCTCGGCATCCACCGCGTCTGCAGACCGGCGATTGAGCACCGCCGCGACCTGACCCTGCACCTCGGCCAAAAGCACATTGTCCCAGTCGCCTTCGGGGACACCGGCCAGTCGCTGCGCGAGCGGACCACCAGCACGTCGACGTTTGGCAGCCACCCGCACCAACCCGCTGAGCAGCCCGGGCAGCATCCCCGCTTCGGCTTGGGCACGCAACCCAGCAGGGTCCAGCTGTACGGGCACCAGCAGCGCCTCGCTCCGTGCGCAGGCCCGATCAAACAATTCCAGGCCGTACTCAGTCGACATCGCCGCCACCCCGCTGCGTCGCAGCCGGGCCTGATCGGCGTCATCAAGCTCACCAGTCATCCCACTGGCCTCGCCCCACAAGCCCCATGCCAACGACGTCGCCGGCAAACCGAGGCTCTGCCGATACTGGGCCAACCCATCCAGGAAGGCGTTGGCCGCAGCGTAATTGGCCTGCCCCGGACTGCCCAGCACCGCGGCGGCCGAAGAGAACAGCACAAACGCCGACAAGTCCAAACCCGCCGTCAGCTCGTGCAAATGCAGCGCGGCATCCAGTTTCGGACGCAAGACCTGCTCTACCTTGGCGCGATGCAGCGATTCGATCACCCCATCGGCGAGCACCCCAGCGGCGTGGATCACCGCACCCAGCGGATATTCGGCCGGGATCGCAGCCAGTGCCGTGGCCAACTGATCGCGATCGGCTACATCGACGGCGGCGAATGTCACCTGGCAGCCTTGTTTTTCCAGTTCGCCGCGCAGCTGCTCGGCACCGTCAGCCTCGGCGCCTCGGCGGCTGACCAGCAACAAATGCCCGCATTGATGCACGGCGGCCAAATGACGCGCCAACGCCACACCCAACACACCCGTACCCCCGGTGATCAACACCGTGCGGCCAGGATCAAATACCGGCGTATCGGTTTCGGGTTCAGAGCTGACGCGAGCAAGCCGCGGCGCCAACACGATTCCCTCGCGAACAGCCACCCGCGGCTCTCCGGACAGCGCCACCGCTGCCGCCACACCCCGCCGAGAGGCCTCACTGTCGTCGAGGTCAACCCACATGAACCCACCCGGCTTCTCAGAAGCCGCGCTGCGCAACAACCCTTCCGCCGCTGCCGCTGCGACATCCGGGCATTCCCCCGCACCCACGGCCACCGCCGCGCGGGTGACAAACACCAACCGCGCCTGCGCCAACTCCGGAACGCCCAACCAGGCCTGCAGCACGCCCAGCGTGCGATACAACCCACTACGCGCAGCCGCAGCAAGCCCATCGTCGCCGCCCACCGCCGCCGCCGTCAGCACCACCTCCGGAGCACTGACACCGCCACGAACCGCCTCGGTCAGCGCGACCAGATCCGGGTAACACTGCACATCCTCACCGAGAACCGCTTCCACATCCGACAGCCCACCGCCAAGGATCGCCATACGCGGACGACCTTCCACCGCGTCGACTGTTGTCCAATCCACCACATGCAGCGACTCGGTTCGCCGGCTGCCGATGCGGGCCAGCTGGGCGGCTTCAATCGGCCGCACGTCCAATGAGTCGACACGAATCACGGGCTCGCCGTTGAGATTCCAAGCGGTGAGGCGCAGTCCACCAGCGCCCGTGGGGACGAGGGCGACCCGCAGCGCCGAATCCGCAAGACCCGCCAACGACACTCCGCCCCAGGCGAAGGGCAACTGCACCTGACCGGGCTGACCGTCCATTAGGCCGGGAGCCGCGTGCAGCGCCGCGTCGAATAACGCCGGATGCACGCCGAATCCTTCGGTCGATTGTTCCCCGTCGAAGCTGACTTCAGCGAACAGTTCATCGCCGCGGCGCCAGATTGCTTGCACCCCTTGGAATACCGGGCCATATTGGAACCCAATCTCCGCCAACCGGCCATACAGTGAGTCGGCATGCACTGACATCGCGCCGGCCGGCGGCCAGGACACCAATTGCTGGAAATCCGAGCGGTCATCCGCGTCGGCGCTCAGCGCGCCGGTCGCGTGGCGAACCCACTGCTCGGCTCCCTCAGTGAGCGCCTTTTCCGGGCGCGAAAAGATCGTCACTCGGCAGCGACCGTCCTCATCGGGACCGCCGATAAGCAGTTGTAGTTGCACCGCACCGTCTTCGGGGATCAGCAATGGCGCTTCGAGGACGAGTTCGTCGAGTCGCCGGAGCTCGGCGCGGGCACCGGCAGCCAACGCCATCTCCACAAACGCGGTGCCCGGCATTAACACCACATCAAAAACGGCGTGATCCATCAGCCACGCCTGGTCCTTAACCGAGAGCTGCCCGCTAAAGAGCCATCCCTGATCATCGCCGAGGTTCACGCCCGCGGTCAGGAAAGGGTGATCTAGCGTCGACAGTCCCGCTGACGCCAGATCGCCACCCGTACCCGCCGTGTTGTAGCTTCTCAGCCAATACCGTTCCCGCTGAAATGCATAGGTGGGCAGCGAGACTCGTTGCGGGCCGTGCGGGGCAAAGACGGCTGTCCAGTCCACCGTTACGCCGCGCACCTGGGCTTCAGCGAGTGATGTGGCAAAGCGTCTCCAGCCGCCGTCACCCCGGCGCATCGAGCCCAGCACCGCCATGTCGGCCAGGTCTTGCCCGGCTGCCTCCGCGGTTTCGTTAATGGCCACCCCCAGTACCGGGTGCGGACCCATCTCGATGAACGTGCTACAGCCCTGCTCCAGCAACAGCCGGATGGTGTCGGCGAACCGCACCGGCTGGCGCACGTTGCGATACCAATAAGCGGCGTCAAGGGTGTCGGTGTCCAACTGCGCACCGACGACTGTTGAGAAGAACGGAACATCCCCGGCGCGTGACGTGATGGTCGCCAGCTCGGCCATCAGGCGCTCTTTCACCGGCTCCATTTGCGGGCAGTGCGAGGCAAAGTCCGCGGCAAGCACCTTGGCGAACACGCCTTCGGCCGTGCACTCAGCCACCAACTCTGCCAGCGCCGCGGGATCCCCGGCGACTCCGGTCGAGGTTGGGCTGTTAAGCGCCGACACCCAGATCCGCCCCTCCCAACGCGATAACCGCGCGTTGACCTGCTCAGCGGGCAGACCCACCGACGCCATGCCGCCACCGCTGGCAAGCTCCGCGATGGCGCGGCCGCGCAGCGCGACGAGTCTGGCGGCGTCCTGCAGGCTCAGGGCGCCAGCTATGTAGGCGGCGGCGATCTCACCCTGGGAGTGGCCGATCACCATCGCCGGTTCCACACCGCAGGAACGCCACAACTCGGCCAATGACACCATCACCGCAAACAACGCAGGCTGGACCACATCCACCCGGGTCAACGAGGATTCGGCCACTCCGCCGCGCAGCACCTCCTCCAGCGACCAATCCACATGGGGCGCAAGCGCATCGGCGCACGCCCGCAGCTGCGCAGCGAACACCGGCGAGCTATCCAGCAGCTCTACCGCCATGGCCTCCCACTGCGGGCCGTGTCCCGGGAAAACGAACGCGACCTTGCCGCCGATTGGATGACCCGTCACCACCCCGGCGGCGGGCTGCCCAGTGGCCAGCGCCGACAAGCCCGCCATCAACTCATGGCGATCCGCACCCACCACCGCGGCGCGGTAATCGAACGCGGATCGACCCGTGGCAAGCGAGAACCCAATATCGGCAACATCGAGTTCCGGGTGATCGGCCAGGTGAGCGCTCAGTCGCGCCGCTTGCCCACGCAGCGCCGCTTCGCTTTTGGCCGAGACCACTAACGGAACCACCGCCTGGCCCGCAGACACGGCCAGGGGCGCACCACTACTCGACGTAGCCTGATTGGAAGCTGCGGGGGGCGCTTCCTCGACGATCAGATGCGCGTTGGTGCCCGAGATACCAAATGACGACACCCCGGCCCGACGGATCCGGGCCCCACGCTTCCAGGGCTGGGCCTCGGTGAGCAGCTGCACGTGACCCGCACTCCAGTCCACCTGCGGTGTGGGAGCATCGACATGCAAGGTCGGCGGCAACACACCGTGGCGCATGGCCTGGATCATCTTGATCACCCCGGCCACACCGGCGGCGGCCTGAGGATGACCCATGTTGGACTTGATGGAACCCAACCACAGCGGCCGATCCGGATCGCGTTCTTGGCCGTAGGTCGCCAAGATCGCCTGGGCCTCAACGGGATCGCCTCGCCTGGTACCGGTGGCATGGGCCTCCACCACATCCACATCCGCCCCGCCCAATCCCGCTGCGGCCAACGCCAAACGGATCACCTGCTCCTGGGCGGGCTCGCTGGGAGCGACAAGCCCGTTGCTGGCCCCGTCCTGGTTGATCGCGCTGCCGCGGATCACCGCCAACACCTCATGGCCGTTGCGGCGAGCTTCGGAAAGGCGCTCAAGCAACACCACCCCCGCGCCCTCGGAGAAGCCGGCCCCATCCGCGGCAGCCGCGAATGATCTGCATCTCCCATCCGGGGACAGCGCCCGCATGCGGGAAAACTCGATAAGCGTCTTCGGGGTGGCCATCACCATGACCCCACCGGCCAGTGCCATCGAGCACTCACCGCTACGCAGTGCCTGACAGGCCTGATGCATCGCCACCAATGATGACGAGCACGCGGTGTCCACACTTACCGCCGGACCGTTGAAGCCAAGCACATAGGCGACACGACCGGATATCACACTCGCCTGCGTACCGACGCCTATGTGTCCCTCGGCGTCATCCCAGCCGGCCTCACCGTACCCCGAATCCATGATCCCGGCGAAGACACCGGTTAGGCTGCCGCGCAACGCTTGTGGGTCGATGCCCGCTGATTCAAACGCCTCCCACGCGGTTTCCAGGAGGATTCGCTGTTGGGGGTCCATCGCCCAGGCCTCGCGCGGCGAAATCCCGAAGAACCCCGCATCGAAATCTGCGACCTCTTCGATAAATCCCATCGCACGCGTATAGCAAGTTCTCATGCGATCGGGGTCGGGACTATACAGTCGCTCCAGATCCCAACCACGATCTGTCGGAAACCCCGAGATCACGTCGCGGCCTTGAGCCACCATGTTCCACAAGCCCTCCGGAGAGTCCACTCCACCCGGATAACGGCACGCCATGCCCACCACCGCAATCGGATCGTCGAGCCGTGATTGAGGGGGTGTGTTTGGCACACGGCTGCCGACGGGTCCAACGGCAGCGCCAACACGGTACTTCATCGGGAACTCCTATCCATCCCACGTACTAGGAAAGCCCCGTGGGGTTAGCGGCCTGATTTTGTGACTGAGCAATGCCTTGCTCATAGAACGGTCTTGTTCTGCATGCCGTCAGCTCCTGGCGGGGAACGCGGGAGCTGACCTCGGGGTCCACATCCGGGCTGTTGCCAGCCACATCGGCGTTAACGTGAACAAACTGATCGATCAGGACCTGATTACGAAGGGTTTCAGGCCCAATCGGCAAAGTAGCGCGAGCGCATTACCAACATCGGTCGACGGCCGCGTTCGCGAGCGAGCCTATCTGCTTCGCACCCGACCAGCGGCGCGCTCGGAGCGGCATCGGAGCTAGATTGCAGGCTGTTTGCCAAACAGCGATCGTGTTCTCGCTTTCTTCGATGGGACGCGATAACAGTGTGAGCGTGCCGTGATCGCACGGATATCCGCCGCTCGGGCCGAATTCGTGTCCCCCAATCGGAGGACCGGCCGTCCCCTTAACGGTTGCTCCGTATTCGAATCGCATTGGTAGTCACCAATTTTGCGCTCAGCGATCGAAATCACACCAGTGGACGGTGTTTCGATCGTTATTGGCCGAGGGTGCGGGGGGCCACGTCTACTCCCTCGTTGATGCCGATGCGCTGATGAAGCCGGGCCAGTGGCAAGGGCGCCCACCAATTGGCCCGGCCCATGACGCGCATGAACGCTGGGAGCAGCACCATGCGCACCAGCGTGGCGTCCACAACCACCGCCAGCGTAAGTCCCAAACCGAACATTCTCATGAACGCGACCTGTGCGGCTATCAACGCGGCGAAGGAGATTGACATGAGCAGCGCCGCGGCGGTCACTACGCGACCGGAGCGCGCCAGACCAAGCGCGACGGCCTCGTCGTTGTCCGCCGCGGTTCGGTTGGAGGCCAACCAGTACTCGCGGATGCGCGACACCAAGAACACCTCGTAGTCCATTGACAGCCCAAAGGCGATGCAGAACAACAGCACCGGTGTGTGGACCACCAGAGCGCCGTTGGCCGTGGTACCCAACGCGCCAAGGTGGCCGTCCTGGAATATCCAGACCAGCGCGCCGAATGCTGCGGTTAGCGATAAGACATTGAGCACCAAGGCTTTCAGCGGCAACACCACGCTACCGGTCAACAAGAACAACAACGCGAACGTGATGACCGCGATAATCGACAAGACCATCGGCAGCCGCGATGTGACCGCATGAACACTATCGCGGTTAACCGCCGCCCTCCCAGCTATTTGCACCGCGCGGCCACCAGGACCGCCGACGGCGTCGAGACGGTCCAATTGCCTTTCCGATGCGCCGGAGAACGACGGTGCCGCGCTGACCACAGTCAGGAACGCACTGCCGTCTTTGACCTCGGTGGGCGCTGACGGCGGTCCGATCAGCGACCCACCCACGAAGGTCCCGCCTGGTGCCGACACCGACAGGACGTCGGGCACCTGCGACAGGTGCGCGGCATAGCGATTCACGTCATCGGGCGTAACGCCGGCCGTATCAGGAATCACGACGATCACGTTCGTGGCCGTGTTGACCGCAACATTGGAGCGCAGCTCGTCGCCGACCTGTCGCGCCGAGGCCGACTTCGGCAACACCCGGTCGTCGGAGAAGCCCCAATTAGCCCCGAGGAAAGGTGCGCCCAATAGCAGCAGCACTGCGACGACCGCAAGGCCGATCGGAATTGGCCGTCGCATCACCGCTTTCGTGGAGCGGTACAACAGGCTCTCCTCGATTGCGCGCGGCTCCGGCTCGGGGCGTCCGCGAAGCCGGCGCATCAGCCGGCGCACATCCAGCGAGTCCAGCCGATCGCCGAGCAGCACGATCACGGCCGGGGTGATCACCACCGCGGCGACCGCTGCCAGTGCGACCACGGCGACGCCCGCGTAGGCGAATGACTTGAGAAAGTACATCGGAAATAGCACCAGCGTGGCCATCGACAGGGCGACGGTCATCGCCGAGAAGAGCACGGTCCGCCCGGCCGTGGACATCGTGCGGATCAATGCCTCATCGCTGTCGCGGCCGTCGGCGAGCTCGTCACGATATCGGCTCACGATCAGCAGCGTGTAGTCGATGGCCAGAGCCAGACCCATGGCCATGGTGAGGTTGAGAGCGAAGATTGAGACGTTGGCGGCGAACGTGATCGCTCGCAATACCGCTAACGTGGCGACGATCGCGAAGCCGCCGACCGCCATCGGTAGCGCCGCTGCCAGCAGGCCGCCGAACACCCACACCAACGCAATGAAGCTCACGGGCATCGCGATGGATTCCATGATCAGTAGGTCTTTTTCGGTTTGGTCATTGATCTGCACGTAGGTCATGGCCTCGCCGCCGGCCTTCACCGTGACGCCGTCGCGGTCGTGGACGAGCCGATTCGCCAGCGCTTCGGCGTTCTTCTGAGCGCCCGTCTCGCCACCGTTAACGCCGGCAACGATCAGCCCGGTCTTACCGTCCTTGGTTGTCAAGCTCGACGCAGATTGAGGCGGAACGGTCCATGCCGAGCTCACCCGGGTAACCGCTGGCGACGCCTTCAGCTGCGCGACTATCTCGGTGCCGACGGCCCGGGCGGCGTCGCTTTGTGCCCCGGCATCAGAGGTGACCGTGACAATCATCTCCATGTCGCCGTGGTCGAACTTTTGCGCCAGCAGCCGCTGAGCTTGCGACGACTCCGATGACGGATCCTCAAAGCCGCCTGCCGACAACGCTTCGATGACGGGGAAGCCGAAAACCCCGGCGCCGACCATAACGAGGACACCCGCGGCGACGATTCTGCGCGGCGCGGAAATGGCGAGTCGAGCGAATGCCTGTAGCATCTGGTGGCCTCCCGTTGCACGGAGTCGAATCAGACTACTTCCTTACCCCGGATTGCGACAGGAGCTGCTGGGCGGTCGAGATCCTGTGTCGGTCTATCTTCCAAATCGGCTATGCCGAGACAACATTCGGATTGGTTACCGTCCATGGCGATCGGATCACCGAGGCGCAGTCTGCGACGGTGGCCGCTATGCCTGACTGCGCCCAAGCTAGGTGACTCGAGCGGCGAGCGGTTCGAAGCCGACCGCAACGGCTTTGGCGCGGAACCGCGCCATGAACTCGTCGTGGCCGGCCGTGTCGCCCCGCGCGCCTGCGACCAACCCGCGCAGGCGCAACAGGGGCAGTTCGTGGAGTAGGAAGCCTTCGTCGGTCGGCACCGCCGCCAGCCGGTCGATCGCGGCTTGGGCTTCTTGCACGTCGGCGTCGTTACCGCGAGCCAGCAGTACTTCCACTAAGACCGTGACGGCCGACCAGCGCCACAGCATCTCACCCGACGAATAGCTTCGATCGACGACTGCGCGAGCTAGGTCGATGGCGCCGTCAACATCTCCGTTTCTAGCCTTCTCCCTGGCTAATTCGGGATCCACGATTGACATCGCTATACCAACAAAGCGCTGCCTCGCCGCGGAATCACGGGCTTGGGTCAGGAGTTGGATGCCCTTTTCCCGGTGGGCGCCGCCATGATGGAGTTGCGTGAACCCGTGCGCCAGCAGGGCGAATCCCAGGACGAGTTGGTCACCTGTCTGCTCGGCGATCCACAATGCGTCTGCGGTGGTCTGCAACGCTGTCGCATCGGCAGCAACGGCACCGAAGGGGATGGTCAATGCGTACTTCCACATGATTGTCATGACGTGGATCGTGGAGTCGACCGGGGCGGCCATGGCGATCGCGGCGTCCGCATCGGCTTGCCAGCCCGGCATGCCCAGGCACATCTTGGTGACCCCCGTTATGCCCGTTGCCATAGCTACTTCGACCTGAAAAAGTCGGCGCGTTGATCCGCGGGTTGATGGTGCTGAACAGGAAAGATGGCCTCAAGCCCTTGTTGCGGAAGGGATTGAGGCCATCGTGTTTCGTACTGTAGGCGATCAGGTGTCGCTTTGGGAGGCAGTGCTTCCCGCGGAGTTGTTGAAGTTGCCCGATGAGTTGGCGCGGGTCGATGGGCTGCTCGATGATCCGGTGTTCTTCGCCCCGTTCGAGCCGTTCTTCGATACACGGATCGGGCGTCCGTCCACGCCGATGGAGACCTATCTGCGGTTGATGTTCTTGAAGTTCCGTTACCGGCTGGGCTATGAGTCGCTGTGCCGAGAAGTCGCGGATTCGATCACTTGGCGCCGGTTCTGCCGGATCGGACTGGATGGGTCGGTGCCGCATCCGACCACGTTGATGAAGCTGACCACCCGGTGTGGCAGTGCGGCGGTCGACGGGCTCAATGAGGTGCTGTTGGCCAAGGCGGCTGAGGCGAAGTTGTTGCGTACTAATCGGATTCGGGTGGATACCACGGTGGTGCCGGCTAATGTGGCCTATCCGACCGATTCGAGTCTGCTGGCCAAGGCGACGCGCCGGATCGCCGGGATCGGCAAGCGGATCCAGGCCGCTGGGGGCGCGGTGCGCACCCAGCTGCGGGACCGCTCCCGCGCGGCGGGCAAGCGCGCGCACGCGATCGCGTCGAAACTGCGCTCTCGCGCCGCGCTGGGCCGCGACGAGGCCAAGGCCGCGGTGCTGACCAGCACCGGGGAGCTGGCTGTGCTGGCCAAAACCGCGGCGCGCGAGGCCGAGCGGCTACTGGTCAACGCCAAGCGGGCGGTGCGCCGGGCCCAGGTCAAAGCTGCCGACCTGCGCGCCCGCGGCGAGCATGATGCAGCAGCCGGCCGGCGACGTGGCCGGCTGGTGCGTGCGGTCAACGACCTGGCCAAACTGCTGGAAGCGACGCGGCAGATCGTGGCGCAGACCCAGCAGCGCGTCGCCGGGCACATCCCGGACGGGGCGAGTCGGCGGGTCAGCCTTCACGACGGCGATGCCCGCCCGATCGCCAAGGGCAGGCTGGGCCGGCCGGTCGAGTTCGGGCACAAGGCCCAGATCGTCGACAACGACGACGGCATCGTCCTGGACCACCGTGTGGAGCAAGGCAATCCACCCGACGCGCCGCAACTAGCGCCCGCGGTCAAACGGGTCACCAAACGCGCCCGGCGTACCCCGGGCACCGTCACCGCCGACCGCGGCTACGGCGAGGAACGCGTCGAAAACGACCTGCACGACCTCGGTGTACGTACGGTCGTGATACCGCGAAAAGGCAAACCCGGCAAGGCTCGGCAAGCCGAGGAACACCGGCCAGCCTTCCGACGAACAATCAAGTGGCGCACCGGCAGCGAAGGCCGCATCAGCACTCTCAAACGAAACTACGGTTGGAGCCGCTCCTCCATCGATGGCACCGAAGGAACCCGAATCTGGACCGGACACGGCGTCCTCGCCCACAACCTAGTCAAGATCAGCGGCCTCGCAGCATGACCCGACGCCCCAAAGCACGGATCTCTGCCTCCACAGTCACGCGGTATTCGCGCACCAACAGCAGACTCAGGGGCCGTCACTTTTTCAGGTCGAAGTAGCTAGTGGTGAACCAAAGACCAGGTTTCCTTTCCTGGGGTCCCCTGCCGCCAGCTCGATGGCTCGCTGCGCCAAGCTCAGCGCTTCCCTGACCTCGCCGGCCTCAATCTTGGCGTAGGTACCCGTGTAGAACAGAGCGACCGTGAGCGTCGGGTCTCCGATTGAATCAACGAGTTCGATGAATTCGCCGGCCAGTTTTGCCGCGTCGCGAGCGCGTCCACTTGATGCGAGCGCCATGACGACACCGGACATGCCGATGGCGAGCGAAACCCGGTCGTCAGCCAGCGCACACAGCTCACGCAGTTCGTCAAAGCCGGTTTCGCTGGCGCCACGTCCGGCAAGGAATGCGGTTGCGCACAATAGGGTTTGGGCCTGGACTTGCATTCGGACCCGTGCCGGATGGTCGCCGGGAAGCCGGTCGGCGACCTGGCGGGCACGCTGCCAGCTCGTCCGGGCCGACATGAGGTCGCGGTGCTTGGACCACACCCCAGCGCGCATGTGCCAGCCGAAGGCCGCGTCCAGATCTCCGGCGGCTTCGCGGTGCTCGGCGATCAAGGCGGCGTTCTGGTCCGCGCCTCCAGGATCGCGATCTTCGATGACGGTGGCCAATCGCCGATGCTTTTCGGCCCGCTCAGCCTTCAGTTGCGACTCGTAAGCCACGGTGCGGACCAGCGGATGCCGAAACGCGAATTCAGGGTGTGGGATGAACCGCACCTGATCGATGAGTTCGGCCCGCAGCAGCCTAGCTACAGCGGGCGCCAAACTGTTGCTGCCGCCCAGTACGGCGTTGAGCACGTCGAGGGTGAACTGGGCCCCGATGATCGCCGCGGCATACAACACCTGTTTGGCGTCGCTTTCCAGGCGGTCGATGCGGGCAGCGATGGTGGCCTGCAGCGTGCTCGGCAGGGTGATGGCAGCTGTTGCCTCGCGGCACTCATACCGGCCCGGTTCGCCGTCGAGTACGCCCCGCCCGGCCAGGTCCCGAGTGATCTCTTCGGCGAAAAACGGGTTCCCGACGGCTTGTTCGGTAACCTGTGCGATCAATCCGGCCACCGATGGGTGTGCACCCAGTAGCTCACCGACGAGTGCGTGGGTGTGTGCTGCGCTCAGCGGAGCCAGGGCGATGGTCTGGCCACCCGGCGAGCGTGACAGCAGGCCCTGGTATTCGGGCCGATAGGTAATCATGACCAGCGAATGGGTTTGGGGAACAACGGCGACGAATTCGCCGAACATGGCTTCGCTGGCCTCGTCGATCCAGTGCGCGTCCTCGATCACATACACCGCCGGGCTGGTGCGAGCCAAGACCGCAGCGTTGAGCAGCGCCGCCAGCCGCCGCCGCCGCGCATCTGGGGTGATGGAAGGCAAAGCAACCGCTGGGTCACCTATTGCAAGGAGATCGTCGAGCAGCAGCAGATCCTCCGGGTTGGCGCCGGGGATGCGGGCACGAACCATCGTCCGGGCCTCATCGGGCGCGACATCGTTGATTTCAAACACCGTTCGCAATAGCCGGGCCACCACGTGAAAAGGAACGTCGCGGGTATGGGATTCGCAGTAGGTGGTAAATACCTCGACGCTGCGCTCGGCTGCCAGCCGCACCGCCTCGGCGACCGTGCGGCTCTTGCCGATGCCGGGCGGCCCGACCACCCCGGCCACGCAACCGACGCCGCAGATGGATTGCTCAAGAAGCCCGCCCAGGCTGTTGAGCTCCCACGTGCGGCCGACCAGCGTCGACTCCCGTCGCCTGGGTTCTGGGCGCGCACCGCGCACCGCCAGCAGCTGGCGCACCGGAACCGGAGCTTTTGCGCCTTTGATCTGCACTAGCTCGGGCTCGCCGAGATCAGCGGCATGTTCGACGAGGACCGCGGTGGATTCGCTGACCATTACGCCACCCGGCGGAGCTGCCGCTTCCATGCGTTGAGCCATTCCGACCTGCTCGCCGATCGCGGTGTAACCCGCGGAGCCAGAACCGATTTCACCGACGATTACCTGACCCGAGCTGAGTCCGATCCGCAAGCGCAGCGCGCTACCCTCGTTGCGCGCAAACTCAGTTGCCAAGCTGCGCATTTCGTCTTGAATGTGCAACGCCGAAAGACAAGCGCGCAACGCATGGTCTTCGAGCGCGACCGGCGCTCCGAACACCGCCATGATCCCGTCGCCGGTGAACTTGTCGACCGTACCGCCGTAACGCCGCACCTCGGTTGCCGAGCGGTTGAAGACCTCAGTCATGAGCTCGCGCAGCCGCTCCGGCCCCAGCTGAGCAGCAAGGTGCATAGAACCCACCACATCAGCGAACAGCACGGTCACCTGTTTGTATTCGGCCGATTGCCGGGTGCGCGGCCTACCACACTGGCTGCAGAACCTCGCTGTTGCCGACACCGGACTGCCGCAGGACGAACAGGACAGTTCTGTCGTCGTCATTGCGTCAACACCGCTGTCCACGTTCGTATCGTGGCATTGGTCCAACGCTCGGTCTATACATTGATGCCGCGGATCGGGCAAAAGCTACGCTGACGCACGTCGACCGAGGCGGTGGGAGGACTCGAATGTTAAAGGCGATGGGGTTTGCGGCCAGCATCGCGATGGGCTGCCTGGGTATTGCGGCGCCGCAGCAGCCGTCCCCCGGCACGAATGTTTCGCCATCGACTACTCCTACCACCACGCCGCCGTGTGTCGGATTGTCGATCTGTCCACCACCGCCCCCGGACGCCGGCGGTAATCCGCCGTGTTTCTACTCCGACGGCTGGCAGGCTACGGCATCGGGCACCGGGATCGAGGTGTGGTATTTCCATGAGCCGCAAAACATGTCGAAGGCCGAAAAGGTTACGGCCGTGGTCCTCAAGAAGGACGACACCACCGAGTCTCAGGAAGCCAGCATCGAAGCCGGCCAACAGGTCCACCGCTTCGAGTTTCCGGCCGTCGATAAGTCCGCGGTGTCAGAGGTGTTTCTCGACACAAGCAGCGGCCGCTGCTTCGTGATCGGGCCGGGCAGCTAACCTCGTCGAAAGTGCACTCAGCGCGAAAATCCGGCGAGTTTCGACAGTGGTTACACGCTCGGCGAAGGGCTGGCAGCGTCGAAGACTTCCGCGGTGGACGGCGCGCCTCTGGCAATCACGACCGGCATCGACGTCGCCGCGTCGGTGCGAAGGATGGTGTGCACCACTTCGACGAGGTCCGCGACGGGCATCAGTTTGCCCGGCATGCAGCCTCGCGACACCCAAAGCGGGTAGGTCTTCATGGCCAGCTCGCGGTCCCACCCGATGTTCATTCCCGTTCGCGCGTCCCCTTCGCCGCCCGCGCACTCCCCGACGATGAGGCAGGTAAAGCCAATGTCGGGGTGTTCGGCACGCCAGGCTTCCACAAGCCTCTCCAACGCTGCTTTGCTGACGCCGTAAGCGCCTAGGCCCGGCCACGGCGGCCCGAAGGTGCCGGCGTCGGACGAAAGGTAAACCACCTTTCCCCCGGAGGCTCTCAGGTGCGGCACTGACGCCGCGGTCGCCAGGGCAGCGCCTATCACGTTGGTGTCGAAGACGCGCCGCCAGGTTTCCGCATCGGTGTCGACCATGGGGATAAGTGGACTTATGGCAGGTGCGTATATCACGTTGTCGATGCCGCCGAGCGCGTCGGCTGCGGAATTGATGGCCGATCGACACGATGCCTCGTCAGTGACATCGCATTCGATGGCGACCGCGCTCGGCCCCGCATCCTTTGCCGCCGTCTCGATGCGTTCCCGCCGACGCGCCAGGAGCGCGACCTGGGCCCCCCGCTGCGCAAGGCCGACACCAATACAGCGCCCTAGTCCACTTGAGGCACCGATGACCACCGTTCTCGACATATCCGCCCTCCAGCCGAACGCGACACGTCACGCTCTTTCAATCCGCCCGGCTTGAGGCTACGCGGTGCTCGGGTCGCCGCTCCAGGGTTGCCGGACTCAGCCTTTGCCGATGATGGCGTCGCGAGCCCGATCCATCATCGCCGCGAACGGACCAGCGATCAGATTTGCCGCCTGGGATTCGACCCCGGCGTGCGGCCGGGTCGGCGCGATTGCTTCGGCAAGCTTGGCAGCGCGACCCATCGTTTCGAGTTCGCTAGTGCTCAAATGCTCTGCCAGCTTTGTGAATTCGTCGCTTTCCTCATGTTCAGCGTGATAGAGAACGGCATCGCGAAGCGCCTTGAGCTGTTGGGTGAAAGCCGCGCTATCGGCGTCGAGCGTTTCTAGATCTTTGAGAACCGTCTTGGCTTCATGCTCTTCTTCGAGCCGTTTCTCGACAACCGCTTTGCCGTCAGCGACCTTTCGCTTGACGCGAGGGTGCACGATTTCCTCTTCAACTGTTTCGTGGATGGCGAGCAGTCGTCGAAGTTCGACGAACGCCTGCTCTCGTTGCTGGCCAGACGTCGACAGCGTCTTCGCGAAAAGCGACTTGATCTGCTCGTGCTGGCTTATCAGAAAGTCGACCACGTCATTGGGCGACTGGATGGCGGTCTGGGCCATGTTGTCCTCCCTTGATCGTCACATATCAGCGCGCCGGACTAGGTTTTTGGCGCGCGCCATGGAGCGGGCTACCCGACCGGCCCTGATGCCAAACGTGTTCGCAGAATTGCGTTGGCACGACCCGCATTCCGATCGGTCCGCAGCCCCGCGAAACGGCTAGTCACGCCGGCCGGGTCTGGTCCTGCGGTGCTCGCTGTCGGGGAGTGTCTGAGGAAGACGACGCCCTGCCTGGAGAGCCTCTTCGATGAGCCGAACGGCCTCGGGAACCGAATGGACGATAGGTAGGCCGGCGTCGCTGATGACACGTGTCAGGCGTTGCAGCGCGGGACCGGTGATCACGAAGAGCTGCGGCTGATTTTCGTCCTCGAGTTCGAGCAGTCCTCGTAAGCCCGCAATGCCTAGAAAATCCAGAGTGCCAAGATCGACGATCAGCGGGGTGTCCAGTCGCCAAATCCGCCCGATTTCTCGGGTAACCAGGTTCGCGTTGGACGCGTCTATCTCGCCATCGACACGCAGGACGGTGGCTAGGCTGCCGTCGTGCACCTGCACCCGGGCCCCAGCGCAGTCAATCGCATCGTGGGAACGCGGATGTTCAAATTGCCCCAGTGGGGGTGTGTCGTCGTGAGAAGCAGTCATCGATTGCAACCTGCGCAAAGCTTACGCCTACAGCTGCGCCTGCTGGCCGCGACGAATGCCACCGAACGCGCGCGAAAATCTCGGAATGGTAAGCGGCTTCGTTAATTGGCGAAACGCGCTCAGCGCTTCCGCACGGCGACCGCTGAGCAGCGCCCATCCGACCGACTGTTACAGGGTTCGCGCCAGGCGGTCGGCGAGCAGTTCGGCGAACCTTGCCGGATCTTCCAGTACCCCGCCTTCAGCCAGAAGCGCTGTACCGTAAAGCAATTCGGCGGTCTCAGCGAGCCGGGATTTTTGGGTATCGTCAGCGCTATCCTGGTGCGCTTGGCGCAAGCCGGCAACGAGCCGATGATTGGGATTGATTTCCAGGATCCGCTTGGCGACCGGAACCTCCTGCCCAGAAGCCCGGTAGATGCGGGCCAGCGCTGGTGTCATCCCAAAGGCGTCGGTGATCAGACACGCCGGCGACTCGGTCAGCCGGGTGGACAACCGCACTTCCTTGACGTGATCACTCAGCGTCTCCTTTAGCCAGGTCAGCAGGTCGGCAAACTCCTTCTGCTGCTCCTCGCGCTCGGCCTCGGATGTGTCCTCCTCGGATTCCAGGTCCACCTCGCCCTTGGCGACGGACTGCAGCGGTTTGCCGTCGAACTCGGTCACCGAGCCCACCCAGATCTCGTCGATTGGGTCGGTGAGCAGCACGACCTCGTAACCCTTGGCTTTGAATGCCTCCAGGTGCGGCGACTTCAAGATTTGCTGTCGCGTCTCGCCGGTGGCATAGAAAATCTGGGTCTGGCCCGCTTTCATGCGCTCGACGTACTCGGCCAGCGTGGTGGCCTCCTCCTCGCTGTGGGTGGAGGCGAACGAGGAAATCTGCAGCAGGGTCTCCTGGTTATCGAAGTCGGACATCAGGCCCTCTTTGACGACCTTGCCGAACTGGGTCCAGAAGGTGCGGTAGTCCTCGGGGCGCGCGGACTGCAGATCCTTGATCGTGGTCAGAACCTTCTTCGTCAACCGCCGACGGATCGCCTTGATCTGACGATCTTGCTGCAGGATTTCGCGAGAAACGTTGAGCGACAGGTCTTGTGCGTCGACGACGCCCTTGACGAAGCGCAGATACTCCGGCATAAGCTGGTCGCAGTCGCCCATGATGAACACCCGCTTGACGTACAGCTGCACCCCGATCTTGGCGTCCCGGTTGAAAAGGTCGAACGGGGCGTGCGACGGGATGAACAGCAGGGCCTGGTACTCGAAGGTGCCCTCGGCCTTCATCGAGATCACCTCTAGCGGGTCATCCCAGGCATGACCGATGTGCTTGTAGAACTCCTTGTACTCCTCCTCGGACACCTCCTCCTTGGGCCGCGCCCACAGCGCCTTCATCGAGTTCAACGTCTCGGTTTCGAGGGTGATGACCTCCTCCCCGCCCTCTTCGGCCGGCGGGGTACGCCGCTCCACCTGCATCCGAATCGGGAAGGCAATGAAGTCGGAGTACTGCTTGACCAGGCTCTTGATCTTCCACTGCGCGGTGTAGTCGTGCAGGTCGTCCTCGGCGTCCTCGGGCTTGAGGTGCAAGGTGACCGACGTTCCCTGCGGAGCGTCCTCGACCGATTCGATCGTGTAGGTGCCCTCGCCGCTGGATTCCCACCTTGTGGCTTCGCTCTCGCCGGCCTTGCGGGTCAGCAGCTCGACCTTGTCGGCCACCATGAAACTCGAGTAGAAACCGATACCGAACTGGCCGATCAGTTCCTCGGAGGCGGCGGCGTTCTTGGCCTCACGCAACTGCTGACGCAGCTCGGCGGTACCCGACTTGGCCAACGTGCCGATCAGATCGACAACCTCGGCGCGGGTCATACCGATGCCGTTGTCGCGAATGGTCAGCGTGCGGGCATCTTTGTCCACCTCAATCTCGATGTGCAAATCGGAGGTATCGACGTCTAGATCCTTATTCCGCAGCGCCTCCAGCCTGACCTTGTCCAGGGCATCGGAAGCGTTGGAGATCAACTCCCGCAAGAACGAATCCTTGTTGGAGTAGACCGAGTGAACCATCAGATCCAGCAGTTGACGCGCCTCTGCCTGAAACTCCAGCTGCTCCACACCAGCACTCATGAGATTCCTTCCGACGATTTAAGCGTCTCGAATTTAGCGAAACGCAGGTCGCCAGTCAGCAAGGGGTCCGCCACCCCACCGCCTCACTTGTCAAGCTGAAGCACACGAGTCGCGTTTCCCCATAACCAGTCCTCCAGGACTTCGCGCTCCACCGGCAGCGCGCGCATCTCGTCGCACAGGTGGGCGTAGGGCCGGTTGATGAGAAACCCGCCGGTGCCGTAAATGATCTTGTTGCGGATTGTCGTCGGCCCGAAGCGCATCAGCGGTTCCCACCCGGCGCCCGGGGACGCGAAGTACTTGGGACGATGCGCGGCCAATTCAAGGTAGACGTTCGGGTGTTTCCACGCGATCAGGCATGCCTCGAGCACCCACGGGTAGCCGCCGTGACTCATCAGGATCGTCAGCTCAGGGAAGCGACAAGCTACGTCGTCGATGTGTCGGGGATGGCCGAGATCACTGGTTCGTGTCCGAGTCCAGTTGGCGGAGGTGTGGATGGAAAGGGGTACACCGAGTTCGACGCACTTGGCGTAGAAGGGGTCGTAGGCGGGGTCGGTTGCGGGCCGTCCAATCATGAACGGTCGCAGGCTCAGCCCCCGGAAACCGTGCTCAACAATCCAACGCTCGAACTCGTCGAGCGCTGAACTGCCGGCCATGACGTCGGCGCCGGCGAAAGGTAGAAACCGGTCGGGATGGCGGGCCGCGAGGGCGGCCACCGGGGCGTTATTAACGAAAGTGACACCGCACGTGGACTTTTCATCAAATCCAGTGATCAGACTGCGGGTAATGCCGGCGGCATCGAGGGAGTCCAGAATTTGATCGTCGGTGCAGCGCCGCGACGCCAGGTAGTCGCTTAACTGCTCGGCCGTGAGGCTTGTCCTGGTAAAGACCTCGAAGTAGGACAGCAGCTCGGGGGGAAAGCCGGCCTGCAAGTCGTCGATGATCTCGGCGGACGGTACGAACGGTGCCCACATGTCGATGACGGGCACCCGGGGTTCGCTCATCGCTTCTCCAAAGTCGCGCTGTGCCGATGCATTGATCCTTCACCGAGCCTGCCGGAAAGCATAAGCTGGATCGCAGCCACGGTCGGGATCGTCCCGTTGGGAGAGGCCTGCCATGAGGTCTGTTCGCCGTATGGCCGCCGTCGTCGCGGTCATGTTTGCGTCGATGGCTGCGACGGTTGCGACGGCGGGAGTCAGTTCGGCGCAATGCGACCCAACATGTCATGGAATCCGGTGACCAACGAGTGCAAACTGCCGCCGCCACCGCCAGCATGGTACACACCGCGGCCGGTATACGCGCCGCAGTATGCGCCGCAGGATGTACCGCCGCCCCCGCCACAGCCGACCTGGGCACCGCAGCCCCCCATGTGGGACAACGGTTTTCAGCATTGGGGCGTTTGGATCGGCGGGATCTGGGTGCCGGTCTAACAGATCCTCGACACACACACACACACACACACCGATCTCGAACGTGACTACCTGGTCGCAGCCGCGTCAGGACCGTCTACCTGCGCTAGGAATCATCAGCTCTTGGTCCCGATGGTTATCAAATCGGAAATGAGCCAAGTCCACGCCGGTCGTCGGATTCGGTGCTGATCGGTCACGGTAAATCCGGCGCCTTCGAACAACTCCCGCATCTCGGTCGGTGACGCGTTGTGCTGAGGTTTCCACCGATTGGCCGCGGGTATCTGAAGCCGCGGCTGCCGCGTGCTCAGGGCTGAGACAGCCACCAGCCCACCGGATGCCAGCACGCGATGGAACTCGCGCAATGCCGCCGGCTGGTCGAAAAAGTGAAATGCCGAGGTCGTTACGACTGCGTCGAGCGCCCCATCGTCAAAGGGCAGCTGCTCGGCCGGGCCTCGTATCCACTGCACCCGAGTGGACCTGGCGCGAGCCTGGTTGAGCATGCCATCGGACATGTCGACGCCATAGATCGCTTCAGGTTGCAGCTCCTGTCCGATCCGATCGCTGAGAATTCCTGTGCCGCAACCAATATCGGCGATCCTGCTGGATTTGTGGTCACGCAACTGCGCGATCACCTCGTCGTGCGGCGGACGATAAACCCAGTGCTGCAAGAGCGGCAGATTGTATGCCGGGGATAGCAAGCTCCACAGCCGTGTGACCGTGTTGTTGAGCCCACGGCGTTGCGGTGCGTTCATCTACCCAATGTCGACGTGTAGTAGATCGTGTCGGCCATCGACACCGAGTCGTGAGCTTGCGGAATCGACCCGAGACCGAAGTCGGCCAATAGCTGACTCATTGGCATACCGAATGACCGCCAACCCAAGCCTTCCAGATAGGCGGCAACGTCGCTGCGCTCACCGTCGAACCCGAGTTCCTCCCAATCCAACTCGAAGCCGTGCTCGCGCCACTTGGCGGTGGATCTGCGCATCGCCTCCCGTGCTCGCTCGGTGTCCTGCTGCGGCCTGTCTGGGATAGCTTCGACCGCCAGTCGGCTGCCGTCGGCGCTGAGCGCGGTGATGTTGTCCATCAACCGGTCCTGAGCATCTGGTGGCAGATAACCCAAGAGGCCCTCGGCGATCCATGCGGTAGGCCGGCTCTTGTCGAAACCGGTGTCGATTAAGGCTTGCGGCCAGTTCTGCCGCAGATCGATGGCGACCGTGCGCAGTTCGGCTTTCGGAGCGACGCCTAGCTTTTGCAGTGTGGTGGTCTTGAACGCGATCACCTGCGGCTGGTCAATCTCGAACACCGTCATATCCGATGGCCACACCAAACGGTAGGCGCGGGCATCCAGACCGGATGCCAGGATCACGGCCTGACGGATGCCGGCGCGCGTCGCGCCTTCAAAGAACGAGTCGAAAAAGCGGGTGCGGGCGGCCATCGCGTCGGGCATGTGCGCGAGCTTCCAGCCAGATTCGTCGTCGTCGACGTCAGCGGCGACCAGGTCGCCGGTGACCCATCGGGTGAAGAAGTCCACCCCGACGGCACGAACCAGTGGCTCGGCGAATTGGTCTTTGATCAAAGGGTTCTCGGCGTTGGTCGCGATCGCCCGGGCGGCGGCCACCATGGTTGCCGTGGCTCCCACGCTGGTGGCTAAATCCCAGGTGTCGTTGTCTCTGCGAGGCACGCATGTCCTCCAATGTTGAACCGAAAGGAATACTTAGTCAGTTTAACAAATGGACGGTCGGGCGTAGTTGTGAAGCGCATCACCGAGAGGCCGGCAAATCCTGGGACTCAGACGCCTAGTGGCGGCCCGGCCCACCCGGCCCACCAGGCCCACCGGGTCCCCCAGGGCCGCCCGGTCCCCCAGGGCCACCGGGCCCGCCGGGTCCGCCGGGTCCATTTGCGGCAGGAAGCAAGAAGACGCATTCGTTCAAGTCTGGGCTCCAGACCCAGCCCGGGGCGCAGTCATCGTCGGCCCGGCTGATCGCCGACGTTGCCAGACCCGTCACCGGTAGCCCCGCCAGCACCACAGCGACCGCGGCGATTGCGCAACGCCGTAGGGAATGGTTCATTCCCACCTCCCAGGTGTCATCTGGCCAGCGACCGACCCATCAGACTTCTTGTCTAGCAGGTCACCGCGAACCCGGCGCAAGAATCGCCCGAGCCGACCACCGCACGCGCTACGTAACCGGAACCAACACCTGCGTCTTCAACCTGGCGCCGACGGGTTGCAAGTGGGTTGTTCAACCCAGGCTGTTCTAGAGGATCGCCGCCCGAAGCGTTCTCGCGATCCAGGCCTCGAAGCGCTCGAGTGTGTAGTTGGCGCCCGACACCATGAGTTCGTAGGATTCCGGGCTGGCGATGGCCCATGCGGTATCGACGGCATCGCGTCGGGGAATCCGTATCGCATCGTCTGGAATCGTGGCGAGCATCGCCTCAAATGTCGTCCGCCGCAGGGCCTGGAGCTGTTGCCATTCTTCTGCGATGGCGCCGTCGATGGCGGCTCCATCGCGGTAAGCCCGCCACGCAATCGCTGAGCGTTGCGCCACGCCACAAAACAGTTTGGCAATCTGTGCGAGCGTTTCCGCCGGGGTATCTGGACGCAGCTGGGAAGTGAAGTGCTCTCCCGACGGCGATGCGCCGGGCGCCAGCGTGCTCTCCAGGTACGCACGCAACAACGCCCGTTTGCTACCCCACGCCAGGTAAAGCGTTTGTACGGTGACCCCGGCACCCTCCGCGATCCGATTCACCGTCGCGGGGACATACCCGACGCGAGCGAACTCGTCAGCGGCAGCCGCCAACAGCAGCCGTCGGGTCTCCGCACGCGAAGCCGCCCCCGCTTCGCGTAACCGGGTCGTGTTCCGTGGTGGCTTAGCTCCCACGAGCGGCAGTTTACCCTATCGCAATTGAATACTACTCTAATACAATTTAGTATCACTCAAGTGCGGGTATCCAGGAGGAATCGTGACAATGCAATACCCCATGCACGACCGTCCCTGGAAGCGAGCCGGAGCCGCACGGTACGCGGTCGCCAGACTTCGCCACGCCCTTCGCCCACCCGTGCGCGTGTCGACAGCCCCAGGCGACCTCCTGGTTGATCGAAATGTCGTCGTGCGCGTGCGCGACGGTGCAGTGCTGCGGGTCAACGTCTATCGCCCGCCGGGCGCGGGCCCGTTTCCCGTCATCCTTTCGGCGCACCCGTACGGCAAAGACAGGCTGCCCAAGCGCCGGCGCGGACGGTGGAGCATCAGCCCGCAATTTCGCATTTTCCGCCAGCCCGGTCCGCTCGGATTCTCGAGCGAAACCAGCTGGGAAGCGCCCGACCCGGTCTGGTGGCTGGCGCACGGATACGTTGTCATCAACGCCGATCTACGTGGCGCCGGTACCTCGGACGGTGCCGGCGCATTGATGTCCGATCAAGAGGGCCGGGATGTCTACGACCTCATCGAGTGGGCCGGTGCGCAGCCGTGGTCCAACGGCAGCGTCGGAATGCTGGGGGTGTCCTATCTGGCGATGTCACAGTTCAAGGCCGCCGCGCTGCACCCACCCAGCCTCAAGGCGATCTGTCCTTGGGAGGGCTTCACCGATGCCTACCGGGACCTGTTCAACCCGGGCGGAATCGTCGAGAACGGCTTCTCGCGGATCTGGCAGGCCGGCGTCAAACGGGGCATGCGTACCACCGAAGACATTGGTGTTAAACGCAAAGCGCACCCGTTGCGAGATCATTGGTGGCGATCCCTGGTGCCAGATCTTGCCAGCATCGAAGTCCCTATGCTCGTCTGCGGGAGTTTCTCGGATAACAACCTGCACAGCCGCGGCTCCTTCCGCGCCTTTGAAAAGGTCGGCTCGACAGACAAATTCATCTACACCCACCGCGGCGGGAAATGGGCGACGTTCTACAGCGACGACGCCCGCCGGGCTCAGCTCGCGTTCTTTGATCGCTACGTCAAACACCTGGACGTGCCCAAACCCCCACCGGTCCGGCTCGAGGTGCGCGAGCGGCGCGACGTCATCGCCGAGGTCCGTACCGAGCAGCAATGGCCACCCAAAGACATCCGTTGGCGCAATCTCTACCTGGCCGACAACGGGATGCTCGGAACCGCGCCAGCGATAGTCGACGGATCAGTCACCTTCCACACCCGTCGGCGAGCCGCGGCGTTCACCTTTCCCGTGCCCCGTGACCTCGAACTCACCGGCCCGATGAGCGTATCGCTCTGGGTGTCGGTCGACGGCGCCGACGATGTCGAACTGTTCGTGGGCGTGGAGAAATGGGTTGGTAAGCAATGGGTTTCGTTCGAGGGCTCCTACGGCTTTGGCCGGGACCGGGTCACGACGGGATGGCAACGCGCGTCGCTACGCGAAATCGATACCGAGCAATCCACGGCGTACGAACCGGTACATACTTTCCAGCGGCGCCAACCCCTATCACCCGGTGAAATCGTCCAGGTGGAGGTTGCCCTAGGCCCGTCGGCCACCGCCTTTCATGCTGGCGACCGCATCCGCCTCCTCATCGCGGGCCGATGGCTTGCACCCCGCAACCCGCTATACGGCTCCTTTCCCGCCTCGTATGTGAAGTCGCCGCGCGCACGATGCACCTTGCGCTGGGGACCCGACCGGCCCGCACGGCTGCGGGTGCCCGAGATCCCGCCATCGCGGCCGGCTCGATCGGGTGTGAATCCTGGGCTTTAAGCGTTAATGCTGGGCGCCAAAAGCGGCGAGATCCCGCCAAGACCGGTGGCCTGGCCGCCACCGCCAGCACCACCGGCGGCACCTGCGTTGGCCTCAGCAATAGCAGCCTTCGCTGAGCATTGCGTCGTAGATCCCGAACTGGCGCAGAAAGGATTCCATCTCCATCGCCATTGCCGGGCAGTCGACCGAGCTGAATCGCAGCGCTTCCCGGATGTTGGGACGTTCGCGTGTGAGGCGCTGCACCCACTGATCCTGTCGGGGGCCAAGCCGGTGGATCGCGGCTTCCGTGAGCAGTTGGTGATACCAATTTGCGTGGCGGCGGCCCAATCGCACGCGCTCGGCTTCGCTGGTGCAACCGCGTCCGTAGGCCCGCAGCGTCTGAAGGAGGTGAAAGCACACTACGCCGTCGTGGTCGGCGCGGATCAAGATCGACTTGTCGACCAATGCGCACAGCAGGTCCAGGAATTCGCTAGCGGGTAGATCCTCGCCGCTGACGTAATGCGCTGCCGACGGGTCGAAGCTGCCTCCGAATACCGATAGCCGCGCCCATAGTTGTTGTTCGGATTCACTGCACAGGTCGTAGCTCCACTCGATGCAGCGCTTGAGGGATTGCTTGCGGGTGTCGGGATTGCCGTGGCCGTGACTCAGCAACGCGTACTGGTCGGGGAGTTCGTCGCCGATTTGCTCAAGTGACATGGTCCGAAGCCGCACAGCCGCCAGCTCGATCGCCAGCGGGAGACCGTCTAGGCGCGCGCAGATGCGTGCCACGGTGGCAGCGTTGTCGTCGGTGAGCTCAAACTCCGGCACCTCAGCGCGGGCCAACTGAACAAATAAGGTCACCGCGTCAGACGCAGCCAGGCCCTCCAGCCCGGAATCACTACTCGAGCTGGCCGCAGCCAATGGTGAGAGCGCCAGCACGGCTTCACCGCCGACTGCGACAACTTCGCGGCTGGTCGCCACGATGTGTAGTCGTGGGCAGCGCGGCAACAACGTCTCAACCAAGTTGGCTGCATCGTCGATGACGTGTTCACAGTTATCCAATACGATCAGCGCCCGTCGCTGGCCCAGAAATTCGACCAGCAACTCGATCGGCGGTCGCGCCGACTGATCACCCGTGCCCAACGTTGCGACTACTTGCTCGACCACCCGCGACCCGTCGCGCAAGTCGCCCAACTGCACTAGCCACACCCCATCGGGGTAGTCGACTCTTTCCCGCCGTGCGGCATGGATCGCCAGGGCGGTCTTGCCAACCCCACCGGTACCCGTAACCGTCACCAAACGTGAGCACCTCAGCAGCTCATGCAGCCGCCCAAGCTCGGCCTCACGACCCACCAAGCTGTTCGAAAGCGAGGGCAGCCCGCCCCCCGCGGTCGGTCCCCGCCCTAACGTCGATCCGGGTGAGTGCGCTAAGTGCGATCGAGACCTGTCGACGGCTTCACCGTCATGTAGCACCATCTCGTCGACGGCCAAGCCATGACAGGCCTGGACCTGCTGGAGGCGTTGACCCAATTCGAGTGCCGACGGCCGCTGACCGGGATCACGGGCCATCGCTTGCTCGATGATTGCCGCGAGGTTGGCGGGGATGCCGTGTTCACGAAGATCCGGCAGGGGTTGGGTGGTAATGCGTACGAACTGCGCTAGCAAATCTTCTCCGTGCCGTCGTTCAAAGGCAGCACGACCGGTTAAGCCTGTGAATAGGCTCGCACCCAGCCCGTACACGTCCGACGCTGCATTGGGTGGCGCACCTGCGAATAGCTCAGGGGCGGTAAATGCCGGAGACCCATGGAATACCCCTGGGGCGGTCTTGAACCCCCCCTCGGTGCGCGCAATTCCGAAATCAGACAAGGCCGGCTCACCGTAATCAGTGGTGAGGATGTTGCCTGGCTTGACATCACGATGTACGACCCCCGCCCGGTGCGCGCACTCCAACGCACCGGCGATTTTGACCCCTAGTCGCAACACGTCAGCGACACCCACGGTCCCCGCACTGGCAATCCGCTCTCGCCAAGACCCAAACCCGCAAAATGGCATCACCAGGAATGGAAAGCCGGTGGCGGTTTGGCCTACCTGCAACACCGCCACAATGTTGGGATGAGCAGTTAGTTTCGCCATCGCCTGCTGTTCTCGTACAAACCGCGCTTGATCCTCGAGGCGCTCGACGGTCACCACCTTGACCGCTACGACCCGATCCAATGCCTTCTGCAAGCAGCGATACACCGTGCCGAACCCGCCGCGCCCAACTTCAATCGCCCCGTCGAACCCCAGCGCGGCCAATTCGGCAGGGATGCCACCGTGGACACCGTCACCTGCGGCGGTTTCGGCCTCCGTGTCAGCCGGGTCATACTCCATCGCGTAGCCCCGGGAACCATCGAATTGGCCTGGCGAACTGTACCTGCGCGCATTGCCTGGTACGACGACCAGCGGACCAGCTCAACGGAGGTTTTGGCATGAGCATCGGGCTACATTTTGTCACTGATGAGACCGCCTTGCGAGCAATACAGGTTGGTCGGCGGCAGCTGCATTGTTCAACTGCGTGCCCCGGCTATCGGGACATGTAGGCGCAGCCATTAAGGATTTATAAAGGTCGCCGCCCGATGGTGATGCCATGCACGTCGGACCCAAAACGCACGATGGCTTTACCGACCCACGTTCTTGGCGCGGTTGTCGGGCGGGTGCCCGGCCGTATCGTCCTCATCGCTTGGCGAGCCATACAGCGGCATCTCGAATCAGGGCGAAAACAAGCTTCTGCGTTTTCGCGAAAGTGCGGTGATTTGCAATGGAGCTCTACCAATTGCGTTACTTCCAAGCGGTTGCCGAGCTGGGCACGCTCCGCGATGCCGCAGAGAAACTTGTGGTGTCCCAATCAGCAGTCAGCCGGGCCATCGCCATTATCGAGTCCGAGATTGGCGTTGAACTGTTCACCCGGTGTGGCCGGTCCAATGAACTTAACCGTTTCGGGCAGGTCTTTTTGCGGGCGAGTCTTAAGGCTCAGCGCAGCCTCGACGCCGCCGTCGACGCCGTACGCCAACTCGCAGGCGTCGACCACGGGACCGTAACCCTGGGATTCCTTACTTCGTTGGGCGTGGCCACCGTGCCCCGGCTGATCCGCCGTCATCGTGACCGCCATCCGGCCGCGCGTTTCGAACTGCGCCAGCGCACCGGGCCCGAGCTGATGGTTGATCTGGCTAATGGCGTCGTTGACGTATGCCTCAGCTACCCAATGGCATCCGACGAGTCGGCGGCCGTCAAGTGGCACAAGCTGTTCAGCCAACCGTTGTGCGCAGTTGTCGACCGCGAGCATCCGCTGGCCAACCGGAAGCTGCTCGGCTTTGACGAACTCGCCGACCAACCCTTCGTGGTCCCGGATCGTGATCACGCCCTGCGCAGGATTTTTGACGACGCCTGCACACGTTATGGCTTCACGCCCACGATCGCCTTCGAGGGCAGCGATGTCGCGACATTGCGTGGGCTGGTCTCGGCGCAGTTGGGAATAGGCGTGCTGCCCCGGGCAGCCACGCCATCGCCCGACATCGTCGAGATCGCCGTCGACGACCACGAACTGGTCAGAGTCATCGCAGTCGGGTGGATGAGCAATAGGTATCTACCTCCCTCCGCCGCCGCCTTCCGTGACACCGCGATCGCATCCGCCGGACTGCCAGGATTTGGCTTGGACCATGCCCGATTCGACGTGAGCAGGCACTTGTGGAGGAAGCAGGAGTGTGTTCATAGGGTTCTGCAAGATGTCGATCTGTAGGGACGCATAGGATCTCGCGTTTTGACCGCGAAAAGCCTGCGGCGCTCTCACAATTGAGCCCCACAATAGGGAGGTGCGAACACTCCTCCAAAACGTCGGGCTACCGGATTGACGACGCGAGAAAATCTCCGGTTCGGTGTTCTCGGACCGTTGGAGATGAGCGTCAACGGCGCGGTTGTACCGGTCGGAACTCCTAAGCAACGTGCGGTGCTGGCCACGCTGCTGATTAATCGCAACCGGCCGGTCGCGGTCGATACATTGATCGACGCGGTATGGGAGCAGAAAACTCCCTCCGGGGCGCGAGCCACGCTTTACGCATATGTGTCAAATTTGCGCCATCTCATGGCCGGCGCGGACCTGGAACCCCGCGCCGTCTTAGCCAACGCCCCGCCGGGGTATCGGCTGGCGGTTCTTGACAGCCACTATGACCTCGGCCGATTTGTGACCGAAAAGAACGCCGGTATACGAGCCGCCGCGGATGGGCGGTTCGAGCAGGCTAGCGGCCACTTCTCGGCCGCGCTTGCTGAGTGGCGCGGTCCAGTGCTCGATGACTTGCGCGACTTCACCTTCGTCGACGCCTTTGCCAAGGGACTGGCCGAGGAAAAGGTCGTGACGCAGACCGCTCGCGCCGAAGTTGAAATCGCCTGCGGCCGGCACTATTCCGTGATAAGCGATCTCGAGACACTCACCACTGACAACCCATACCGGGAACCGCTATGGGTACAGCTGATGACCGCGTACTATCTGGCCGATCGTCAATCCGATGCGCTTGACGCCTATAACAGACTGAGGGACATGCTCGCCGATGACCTCGGCGTCTACCCCGGTCCGATGGTGCGTGCGCTACACGAGCGAATTCTTCGCCAGCAGTCGCTTGACGTCCGGTTTGCCGCCCAATCGAGCGCTGATGACACCATCGGCACGCTCTCGCAGCACTCGGCGGCGCCGGCGGGCGCCGCTCACGGCCCCTCGCTACGTGACGCAGACCAGCGAAGGTATGCACTGGTCGCCACCACTACCCGCATCGGGCGCAGCCCCGACAATGACATCGTCCTGTCTGGTCCCAAAGTCAGCCGTCACCACGCTGCGGTCGTCGATACCGGTTCGAGTTTCGTCGTCGTGGATTTGCGATCGGTCAACGGCGTTTACGTTTCCGGCCGGCGTATCCGCACCAGCGCCGTCCTGATTGACGGCGACCGGATTCGCATTAGCGAACACCAATTGGTATTCGAAACCGATGCCCGAGATCCCGTCGCCAATGACGCCAATGAGTAGTGCCGCGGTCTGAGGCAAGCGCCCACGCCATAGGGACACGATTAGACCGAAAATCAGGTAGTGCCGCGGAACGGTGTTTGCGGTTTATCATTCTGTGCCTGACGCAAGGGGCTGATGATGGTTGACCGCGATCGCGCGCCGGCCGTCGATGTGGTGGCGGAGTTGGCCACGGCGGGGTTCGTTGATGCCATAGAAATCGGCCGGGGCGGGTTTGGGGTGGTTTATCGCTGTGCGCAGGCGGGGTTGGGTCGGGTGGTGGCGGTTAAGGTGCTGACCGCGCTCTCTGACGAGGATCGGGCTCGGTTTGCCGCTGAACAGCAGGCGATGGCGCGCCTAACCGGGCATCCCCACATTGTGGCGGTGTTGCAGGCGGGTCAGACGGTCAGCGGGCGCCCGTTTTTAGTGATGCCGCTGTGTGCACAGGGGTCGTGGCAAGACCGCATCGCCGAGCAAGCCACCTTGGGACTCGACGAGGTGTTGGCCGTGGGAGCCAAGATGGCCGGTGCGTTGGCCGCCGCGCATCGGGCCGGGGTGGTGCACCGCGATGTGAAGCCGGCCAACATTTTGTTCACCGAATACGGTGAGCCGGCGTTGACGGACTTCGGGGTCGCCCATACCAGTGGGGGGTTCCAGACCACCAGGGAGGCGTCTGCCGGCACGCCGGCTTTCACTGCCCCAGAGCTAGTCGACGGTGCCCAACCCCACGAAGCCTCCGACGTCTACGGGCTGGGCGCCACGCTGTTCGCCGCCCTGACCGGCCATGCCGCCGTTCAGCGCCGCCACGATGAGCAAGTCGTAGCCCAGTTCGTGCCGATCACCGGTGACCCGGTGCCCGATCTCGGCGAGCACAACGTCCCCACCGAGGTCGCCGCCATCATCGCCGCCGCGATGGCCCCCGACGCCACCGAGCGACCATCGGCGGCCGAACTGGGCGAACAACTACACCAAGCCCAACTGCGCCACCCCGACGGCGCCGGCGGGTCGGCGCGACCCGCCACCTCGTCGGCCACCGCAGCACACCCAACGATGGGTCATCTGCCCGCGTTACCCGGCGAGGTGGTAGGCCGCGAGACCGAGGTGGCCCACCTACAGAAGCTATTGGCAGGGTCGCGGCTGGTCACCCTGACCGGTGTCGGCGGCGTCGGCAAAACCACCCTGGCCATCCACGCCGCAACCCAACTGCGCACCGACTACCCCGACGGGGTATGGCTGATCGAACTGGCCGGGCTACATAACGGCGCGCTACTGACCGAAACTGTGGCCGCCGCGCTAGGAGTACGTGATCAACCCGGCCGAGCACTCAACGACGTGCTGATGGGAATCCTGACCCAGCGCCACACACTGCTCATACTCGACAACTGCGAACACCTCATCGACGACGCAGCCAAATTCGTCGACACGGCGCTCCGCCACTGCCCACGCGTACACGTCCTCGCGACCAGCCGCGGGATCCTCGACAACGCCGCCGAAACCATCATGACGGTCTCCCCGCTGGCCGTCCCCGACCCCAACACCGACCCCAACCTCGCCAACCTGGCCGCCTACCCTGGGGTCGCACTATTCCTGCAACGCACCCGCGCCGCGGTCCCCGACTTCACGTTGGCCACCCACAACGCCGCCGCCGTGGCCCGCATCTGTACCCGCGTCGAGGGACTACCACTGGCCATCGAGCTGGCCGCCGCCCGCATGCGCGCCATGTCGGCCCAACAAATCGCCGACGGACTCACCGACCGTTACACCCTGCTCACCCGAGGCCACCGCGGCGCCCCCACCCGACACAAAACCCTCGCCGACTGCATCGACTGGAGCTACCAACTCTGCACCCACACCGAACAACAACTCTGGGCTGCGTTTGCAGTATTCGCCGAAAGCTTCGATTTGCCCGCCGCGCAATATCTGTGTGCCGGCGACTTACCCGCCGAAGACTTCCTCCCCGACCTGCTGGGCGCGCTGGTCGAGAAATCCATCCTTATTCGCACCCAACAGCGCGACCAGGTGCGCTTTCGACTTTTGGAAACCCTGCGCGACTACGCCAAAACGCACCTCACCCAAAGCGAACAACACCGGCTACGCGCCCGACATACCCGCTGGTACCACCAACTCGTCACACAAGCCCGACCACAATGGTTCGGCCACGGTCAGCTGTACTGGTCGGAGCGGCTGATACGGGAGATGGCGAATATCCGGGAAGCGCTGCAATTCGCCCTCGACCATGACTCAGTTACCGCGTTAGACATGGCAGTGGCCATGCGCCCAATCTGGCTCAATACCGGGATGCTCGGCGAAGCACGCCGCTGGCTCAAGTCAGCGTTGGACGCGACATCGGATCAACCGAGCCCCCTCCGCATCCACGCCCTGGGTGACGTCGCGTTCATCGCCTTTGTACAAGGCGATCTCGCGGAGTCCTGCGCTCGAGTCGCGGAGGCCCGCGATCACCTGGAGACGATGGACGACGCAGAACTAAACGCCACGATTGACTGCATGGAGGGCTACATTGCCGTGCAAATGGGTGAGATCGAGCGAGCGGCGGAGTGCATCCGGGGGGCTTTGGCGGGAGTCGTCGAACCCGAGGTGCGGTGGGCGTCGTTGTACTACCTGGGCTGGGTCTTGGCGGCGTCGGGCGATGTGGCCCAAGCGGTGAGTTGCTTTGAAACGGCATTGGAGTTCTCCAGATCTCACGGGGAGTCGATCTACCAGTCACGGGCACTGGTGTCGGTGGGTATGGGGCACTGGCTACGCGGAGATCCCCAGCGCGCAGAACCCGTCCTTATTGAGGGACTTCGCCTCTCGCAGTTTGTCGGCGATCCTTTCAACGGGGCGCAGTGCCTGGAATCCTTGGCGTGGACGGCCAGCTCGCGTCACGACTGGCGGCATGCCGCCGTCTTGATGGCGGCCGCCGACGCGCAGAGCCGAGCTATTGGGAGCCCACTGCTGTACGTTCCCGATCTGATCAACTGTCATGTCCAGTGCGACAAGCAGGCTCGCCAAGAGCTAGGCGCGGAGGGGTTCGCAGCCGCTTGGGCTGAGGGGGCCGCGCTGAATTTCGACGAGGCGGTCGCCTTGGTCCTGGACTCGTATGGCGTAGCGCCGCAGCCGCATAGCTGAAACTGGTCTGGTGCAAGCGCATCGGCACGGTGCGGCGGCAAATTCGTTGGGGTCAACGCAGCGAGGTGGTTTCGGTGAACCGCCAGAACGTCAAAACCATCCTCAGTTCATCGTTTTGGAAAAGACATGGTTACGACGCGCCCGTGGTCGGTATCGGTTCTGCAACCAATTCAGTCCCTCTTCTAGAGAAAGCCTTCCGGACAGCGATACAGTTCCGCCGCGCCCGTTTGAATGCCGAAGTGCTTCATGAGCACGGATACCAGGGAGTGCCGCTTGAACATGTTTGATCGCTGCAACATGACCGTACTTGCCAGTGCTGGGCTGTGCGGAGCCGCGTTGGCGCTGAGCCCGGGCGCGACAGCCGCCCCCCTGCCAACGGGCGGCCCCGCGTGCATCGAGCAAATGAGTGCGCTTGGCCCCACGTGCATCGAGCAGATGGCGGGGGTTGCGGCGCCCGTGGTCGCAGCGCCATTAGCGCCGATGGTCCTGCCTGGTCCGCCGGTTGTGGCTCCAGCCCCAGCCGCAGTACCGGCTGGCGCATCGGTACCGGCGGGCGCTCCAGTGCCGGCGGGTGCCCCAGTGCCGGCTGGTGCCCCAGTGCCGGCGGGTGCCCCAGTGCCGGCTGGTGCCCCAGTGCCGGCTGGCGCTCCAGTGCCGGCTGGCGCTCCAGTCCCGGCTGTTGCTCCAGTGCCGGCTGGTGCGCCGGTGGTCGCGGGTGCGCCGGATGGTGCGGCACCAGCCGGAGCGCCTCTGCTGCAGCAGGCGGGGACGGGCAAGGGTGTGCCAACGAATCCGGGACCGGCCCTGACCGCTGGCCCGGTGGTTCTGCCCGGTCCACCGGCTACGGCGCCTCCTTCCACCGGTAACCCCTAAGCGGAAGTCACGCCATATTCACCATTTTCAGACAGCTGGCGATTCGCCGACTTTAGATGCAGGGTGCGGATCAGCCGATTTTTCTTCTCTCGCAACCCCTTCCTGCACGATGACCGGGTCGCCAATGTTGACCGTGTTGAAGTACCACTCGGCGTCAGCGGGGCTCAAGCTGATGCAGCCGTGGCTGACATTCTCGACCCCCATTGATCGGACGGCCCACGGAGCTGAATGCACGTACAGGCCGCGGCTGGTGATACGGACGGCGTAATCCACCGTGAGCCGGTAACCCTCCGGGTCGTCGATGGGGATGCCGACGCTGCTCGAATCCATAGTCACCGAACGGTCTTTGGAGATCACCCGATAAGCGCCAACGGGTGTCGCGAATTCCGGCTTGCCCATCGTGGCGGGCATGACGCCTGCTTCTCCAAAGTGCGGCCGGTGATGCGGCGCTGGCAATGAAGGCGGCGATTCCGCTTCGACTCCGTCGACACTCACGGTGAAGGTGTGGTTTGCGATATCGGCAACACCGATGACGGCTGGACCCGTTTTGAAGTCCGTGCGCAGACGGCCCACCGAAAGGGCCACCGTGCGATGCGCGGGCCAGAATCGGTCGGGAATCCATTGCACCACGTTGTCGTCGAGCCACTGGAACTTGCCGGTCATGGCGGGCGCCGACTTCACTTCTATGGCACGCTCAGCCCGGTGGCGGTCGGCGACGCGCGTGCTCAACGTCACCACCACGGGATGCGCGACACCCACTACCTCCCCCCGCGTGGGTAGCACGGATGCGATGGCGATGTCGTTGTGCGACGGGCTCAGCGCCACGAGGCGCACGCCAGCCGGTTCGGCGACCACCGTCGCAGCGATCCCGATCATCACCAGAACAGACCGAACGGCTGCCCGCATCGATTCCAAACCCTTTGAGATGATTAGCTTGTCGTTGTCGTTGACGATGTTAGGGGTGCTATGGCGGGCGGCTGTGCAAGCACGCGCTCGCAGCGCGGTCAAGTCTTGGCCACGATTTGGTTACGGCTAGCGCCCAAGTGTGATGGCTGACCATCGACAATCTTTGCGCCGCAGGGCAATTGCAGGCGAGCGCCCGGATCGCTGCCCAGCGGACCTGCTTGCCGCAGAAGGGAATTCACCGCAAACTCTCATCGTCGGACGTGCTGAGCGATGAGTCGATCAAGCACCTTCACGGTCCGTTCCAAGGGATCGGTGGATTGCGTTGCTAGGCAGAGTATGACGGCTCCCTCGACGCCGGCCACGATTGTGGTGGCCAGCGATTCCGCCTCGTCGATGCTGGCGCCCTCGGTCCTCAGGCGTTCGGCAAGCAGCGCCTGCCACGCGGTAAATACCTCACCGGCGGCATCTGCGGCCGAGGGCGACTCCGTGCGTCCGAGCGCGGCGGCGACGATCGGGCATCCGGCGGCGTAGTCACTGGAGCGCAGCGTCTCCTTCCATGACTCGACGAACGCCACCAACGACGCGCGGCCATCACCGTCCGGCGCGGTGCCCGCCAGCGTCGAATCGATGCGTCGGCCCGCTGTCCGAGTGGCCTCGGTCATGAGTTCCGACTTCCCGCCGGGAAAGTTCACATAGACCGACCGGCGCGCTGTGCCGCTGTGTTGGAGCAGTTCAGCCAGGCCGGTACCGGCCACCCCGTTGCGGCGTAGCAGTTCAATGGCGCTTTCGATCAGACGCTCGCGCGCGGTCATCGTCTCGCCCTCCCCCGGGTCCGTGGTCAAGATCAGGCCAGTTGCAGTATATCGATTGGTCTACTAATGTCAGATAGACCAATCGGTATAACACACGGAGAGGTCGTCGATGACATCCACACCGCCCGTCGCGTTGATCACCGGAGTGTCCTCCGGCATCGGCGCAGCCATTGCAGTGAAACTGGCGAACGGGGGATTCCGCGTATTCGGCACGTCGCGCGCACCCCAGAACCTCGCCCCGATCCGCGGCGTCGAGACCTTGGCGCTCGACGTAACCGACGCCACCGCAGTCCACGCGGCGGTCTCCGAGGTCATCGACCGAGCCGGCCGCATCGACGTCCTAGTCAACAACGCCGGCTTGGGAATCTTGGGTGCCGCCGAGGAGAGTTCGATCGCACAGGCCCGGGCGTTGTTCGATACCAACTTCTTCGGCGTCATCCGGCTTACCAACGAGGTGCTGCCGCACATGCGCCGTCGTAGCAGCGGGCGAATCATCAACATCAGCTCCGTGCTCGGCTACCTTCCCGCGCCGTACGCGGCCCTCTACTCGGCGTCAAAGCATGCCCTGGAGGGTTACACCGAATCGTTGGACCACGAACTTCGCGAGTACGGCGTGCGCGCGGTGCTGATCGAACCCGGTTACACCCGAACCGCTTTCGAGGCGAACATGTGGGAGGCCGACACGCCACAGGCGGTCTACGCCGATCATCGCGCGACGGCCCGCGCGATGTTCATCGAGAAAATTCGCAGCGCCGAGCTGCCCGACGTCGTCGCCGACGCCACCTACGCCGCGGCCACCGACAAGCGAATCAAACTGCGCTACCCCGCGGGCCGCCAGGCGCGACAGCTGACCCTGTTGAAACGCATCGCGCCGGCCGCCCTGCTGGACACGGGCATCCGCAAGCAAAGCCGCCTGAGCAAACCGCGATCGACACCGGTAACTGTTGACCGCCGACCGCTCAAACACGTTTGAAAATGTGGACATTGCCATGACGAACACCACTGACAAGACGCTGCAAAAGTTCCGCAGGGAACGTGCATTCGGACGCTATGTACTCAACCCGGTAGTGAAGGGCTTGAGCAAACTGGGAGTGCGAACCGCGATGGCCACCGAGCTGGAAACCATCGGGCGAAAAACCGGCCAGGTGCGCCGTGTTCCCGTGTCCGCGCAGTTCGATCACAAAGGGGCGTGGGTGATCAGTCAGCACGGCACCCGCTCCGGATGGGGCCGCAACATCGTTGACAACCCGAATGTCCGCCTGCGACAGGGGAATCGGTGGCGCGCCGGAACTGCGACGTTGAGGCCGGATGACGACGTCGTCGCGCGCGGTCGCAAGTTCGGGCGAGTAGGAGCCACGGTGGTAAGGGCGCTGGAAACGACACCCGTGTCGGTGCGAATCGAGTTCACCGACTAAGGGGGGCTAGGCGGGGACGTTTGGAGTCACGAGAAACTTCTCTCCAGTCGCTCGCTTGACGTAGTGGATGAACGCATCGGGCTTGAGCATGCCGGCGAGTGACACCTCACGCGTATAGCTACTGGCGAAAGTCGTGGTGAGCTCGGCGGCCACCCGAGCCCGCAGCCGACCAAAGGCCTCCACCCCTGCGCGCTGAAGAAACGAGGTGAGCAGCCATCCGCCCACGCCCCAAGCCATCCCGAAATTTCTGGTGAGCACCGTGGGACTGGTGTCGAGCGAGCCGTAGATGTACACCTGCTTGTGGACGGTCGACCCGTAACGGGAGTACTCCGCAGCGGTCGAATTCGCCGCCTGCTCCATGCCATTGAGGATCTGGCTTGCCAGCGTTCCGCCACCCGTGGCGTCGAAAGCAAGCGTCGCAGACGTGGCTTTGAGAGCCTCGACGAGATCGGTCGAGAAAGAGGGCAATGCAGAGTTGCACACATAATCTGCGCCAAGCGATCTCAGCAGCCGCTCTTGCTCCGGTTTGCGGACGATATTGACCAGCGGTATGCCGTCGGTCTGGCAGAGCTTGACTAGCATCTGACCGAGATTCGACGCCGCGGCGGTGTGCACAAGGCCCGAATGACCTTCGCGGCGCATGGTTTCCGTCATTCCGAGTGCCGTCATCGGATTGACGAAGGACGATGCTCCGTCCCTTGCTGTCGCCCCCTCGGGCAGGACCAGACATGCGGAAGCGTCGATCGCTCGGTATTGCGAGTACATCGCGCCGCCCACAATCGCCACGGTTTGGCCGATGAGTGCCTGGGCCGCTGCGGACGACCCCGCGGCCACCACCGTACCCGCGCCCTCATTTCCCACCGGAAGCGACTTGTCGACTCGCGCGGAAAGCGCTCCTAACGCGGCCTCTTCGATCGAGGCGGTGACGACGGGACGCTCGCGTGTGCCCGATACCGTCGCGGTAGCCATGTCCGCGCTTGCGACGAGAAGGCCCAAGTCTGACGGGTTGATCGGCGACGCTTCCACACGTACCAACACCTCGTTGGGGCCGGGGACTGGAACTGGAACCTCGTGCAGTGAAAGTTCGAGCGCGCCACCAGATGTCACCAACGAGCGCAGCTCTAGTGCAGTATCAGGCAAATCTCCGGTCATGGGTAGCGCCTCGTTCCTGTTTTCGTGACGGATGCTCAGACCATACGAACTCGCGGCGCATTCACAATCTTCCCGGGTCTACCGACGTCGCGCGCCGACAATGAGCAGCGCGGCGCCGAGCAGCGGACAGACGGTGCGGACATGGTTCCACAACGTCCACGGGTCCGAGTAGTCACGCCACACCCGCGCCGGATCCGCTGTGAGAGCCGCCCTGTCCAGGTGGTTGTTGAGCGGCACATTGAAGGCGGCCGTGACGAGCACCGCCACAACCGCCAGGATTGCACCGACCAGTAGGTATCCGCTGCCGGGTTTGCGTAGCTGGATGGCCGCGACGACGCCGACCGCCAACGCGGCGAGCGCCGAACCAAAGAACAACAGCAAGAATGGCGGGTTCGATTGCGCCTCAGCGTTGATTCCGCGCATCGCGGTGATCGCGTCCAGCGGGTTGATGCGGTTCAAACCACGCATCACAAAGCTGGAAAAAGCAAAGAACAGGCCGCCGACGGCGGCGCTGCCGATCGCGGCGCCGGAGGCCAGAACGCTGATAGGGCTGATGCGCATGTCCGCAGTTAAATCGAAATTTGCGAGACGATCCAGTGTTTAGCGCTCGTGTCCGTACTTCAAACGCATGCGTGCCGCCACGCCCCGACATCCTCAACGAGACCGTGCATCGAGAGGTTGCGGCAGCGTCTTCGAATTCGTGGACGCGCAGGTATCCTCACAGCTCAGTCGTGAGTGAAATCAGCGACGCCTACGTGGGCGGCGCGACGACGCCCCGGACGTTGACGTCCCGCCAGATTGCAATCTCGCCCACCCTCTCGGGCGCCCGGCCGAAAAGGTCGGTGAAGAACGCGAGCATCGTCTCCCACGCCTGCATCGGCCCGACGATCACGTGGCGCACCTCCGCGAACCGGAGGGTGGCGGCCACCTGCGCACGAACTTCCCCTCGCGCCACGAGCGAGGTCTCGCCGTCCTGGATCGCCAGCATAATCTTGGAGAGCCGCGTTGCCGGTGGTCCCGAATTCGTCCCACCGCCCGGCTGCGGCATGTAGGCGTAGGCCTCGGGCATCCGGAGCCCATAGTTGGCCTCCGCCGCCCACAACATTGGCGCGGCCTGTCCCCCGTTGATGAAATACGGTGCGACCAAGACTGTTTCGGTGGGGCCGATGTTGTGGCTGGCCCACGTGCGGAAGAAGGCCGGCGTGTAGAACGGCTGCCGTTGGAGCGGGGCAGGGAGAATCAGGACGAGCGCCGCGACCACGGGAAGCAGCCATCGCGCTGCCGGTCGCGGAGCCAGGCGGGTCGCCCGGGCGATGACGATCGCGACGATCACCGCGACCCCCAGCCAGATAAACATCGTAAAGCGGCCCGGCAGAACATGTTTGAGCAGCGGCAGCTTCCCGAAGGGCAGCCACGGAAGCGGCACGGGCAAAGCCTTTTTGCCGATGTGGAGCCAAGGCCCGAGCGAGAGCACAAAGAGCAGCGCCCCAGTAATGCTCGCGACGCGGATCCGGAGGTCGTCCCACTGACGAACGGCCACGACGACCAGCAGGACAAGGAGCGGCAAGCCGAGATATCCGGTCGCCTCGTGATAGAGGCCGCTGAACTCACGGGACACACGTGTCGCCGCGTCGGGCGCGAGAAGCTGGTATGACGTCGGAAGGACCAAGTTCAGGAGGTCGGTCGAGTACGTCTTGGAATCCTGGACAAGCCCACTGATCCGTTGCGGTCCGAAGAACTGGACGGCCAGCGGCCAGGCCGCGAGCGTGAGGAACGTCAGCGTGGCGACCGCGAGCGCCGGGACGACCCGGGCCACTCCTCGTTGGCATCGCGCTCGAACCCGCCCGTCGTGGCGCGCGACGGCCATGACGCAGACCAGTACTACGGCCGCTATGACGCTGGTGGCAAGCGTCTCCTCGTTGATCAAAAGCTGTGCGGCGCCGAGGACTCCGAGCGTTACCCCTGCTTGCCACGGCGGTCGACGCCGGGTCACGAGGAGCTCGTCGATGACGAGCAGGAAGAGCGGCGGAACCCAGGCCGTGGCGAGGTTCAGGTGCAGGGCCGCGTGGGAGGCGACGTAGGGCGAGAAGGCGTAGACCGCGCCCCCGACCATGGGGCCGAGGCCGTCACCCGTCCAGCGGCGGATCGCGAGCCAAGCGGTGAATCCGCTGGCGGCGATGCCGGCGACCATGAGGACGTTGAACCCAAAGATTGGGCCCCCGATCTTCGCCGGGAGCCAGCCCAGGAGCCCGAGGAGCGTCATCGGCGTGTTCCACATGAGGTTCACGCCGTCGGGCGCACCGATCTGCGTAGTGAAGAACGGATCGAGGCCATGCGCGAGCGCGTGGGGCGTCCACCCGAGATACCAGATCGCCTGCTGCTGGTCGCAACAGTTCCCGGCCCAGCCGGTCGTTGGGTCGCTCCAGGCGCCGATCGTGAGGACGACGGCCCCGAGGAGGTAGGCGAGGAACGTCGTGAGCCCCCCGCCGCAACCCTGGGTCCACCGCTCGAGCCTGGTGGGCGCCGAACTCGCGCCCACGCGCTCGACCTCGACGGCACGCGTTCGCCCGATCGCCGAGCGGGGTCGCGATCTTTGCGGCCGTGTCGGCACTGGGCCTCCTTTCCGGAGAGCGCGATGTGCCTGCAGTCAACGGTTGCCGAGCGTGCGCATGACGGTACTGACGAAACCTTCCGTCGCTTCGGTATGGCCATTGACAGCGGCCCGGCCGAATGTTACAGCAAGGTAAAACACCGAAAAGCGGAGGAGTCTACCAGGCGGCCACAGAGTGCCATCGATCACCACGCAAACCCAACGGCCTAGAGAACGGAAACCACCGCCATGATCACCGGCACCGCAAGCCACGCGGGCGCCGTGGCTACCGCCACCGTGATACTCATCGGCGCCGCAATCCTGCGCAGCAGCGCAGCAGCGGCCGACCCGAACCAGGACGACCAGTTTCTGGCATCGCTTGATCAACATGGCATCCCCGCGCTCGAGAACGCGCCAAGCCTGATTGCGATAGCCCATCAAGTTTGTCGCGAACTCGACCGCGGCAAGCCTGCGGATGGAGTCGTTGAGGCGATGACCACCTTTGCGTACAACAATGACCCGAGCATGACGCAATACCCTCGCGACCGCCTCACGCGCACTTTCTCCCGGTTCGTCAGCGCGTCCGTGCAGGTCTATTGCCCGTTCCACCAGGACAAATTGGCTTCCTTCAGCGCTACTGCCGCGCCCGGATCAAATCAACCCACCCACCGGGGCGCTGGCTACACGCACAATGCAATCACTTCGGAATGCGATTTGCAGGATCGGCCGCCGGCCGCGGATATGACCAACACGCCGGCATCGCAGGAATGGACACCCATCGGTGTGGTGCGGCTGCCGCACTCGATCGTCGGCGGCGTCTCGGTAGCGAGCCACTATCGGCACGGCCCGTCGGACTGCACCGCGCATCGCGATGTTCTCGCTCCGCTGATCGAAACCATTCCCGCAGGCGAGACCATCGCGCCGAAGCCGCCGCAGATTCCGACACCACTGCCTCCGCCGGCGAACATCCTCATCCCACCACGGGCGCCTGCGCCGTCCCAGCCGCCGCGCCAACCGCCGCCAGCGCCTCAGCAGCCGCCACCTCCACCCCAAGAGCCGCCGCCACCACCCCAAGAGCCGCCACCTCCACCTCAGCAGCCGCCGCCACCCCAAGAGCCTCCGCCTCCACCCCAGGAGCCGCCCCCACCGCAACAGCTAGAGCCTCCCGCAGCTGCTCCTCAGCCGGGCGGTGCTGCTGGTGGTGGCGGAATCGGTGATGGCGGCGCTGGTAGCGGCGGCGCCGGCAGCGGCGGTGGCCGTGGCAGCGGCCCGACGGAGCCGCCGCGACCCATGCCGCCAGGCATCATCCAGATCGCACCGTGAGACGAGAACCGAGCCGCCGCTCAGCGATCGGCGATGATGATCTCACCGATCATCGTGTAGATGCGGTGCCTCGACGTCGTCGCGTGCGGTGCGCTGCCAACACGTCGGCGTTTGCCAGCGTTTGCGCCTGAGCGGCCAACGTCGAAGCCGCGTTGGCATGCGCAATGGCCTGGTGGTCGTTGCTTGCTCCCTTGTCGTGCGCCGCTACCAAATGGCGTTTCGCCTCTTCGAATCGGGCCCGAGCCTCGGCACCGACGGTCTCGCGATGCTTGGCGACATAGTCGGAGATTTGGCGCAATCTGGCATCCGCGGTGGACAACGCCTGCCCCAGCGAATGATCGCGCGCTTCAATGTTCACCTGCCTATCACTAGGGTCGAGCCGCCGCGCGGCGCGCCTGCGCCGGCGCGTGCGATAGAGGACGAAAACCACGCCTCCCACGACCACCGCGACGACGACCGCGATCGCGATCAGCAGCCAGATCCGCGATGACGGGCTTGCCGACTTGTTCAACCCGTCAGCCGCAGCAACCGCAGCACGGCTCCAGTCTTTGGCGTTCACCGCTGGCTCAATCTTGTTGCTGCGCAGACTGTTTAACTCGTCTGCCGTGAGGCCCTGGACGTTCGGGGGCACGGTGAACGTGTATGACTTGGTGTTCGTGGCCACGGCCAGCAGCGCGTCGTGATCGCCCATCGCGCTGGCGCTGCGGGTTCGGTCGGCCCAGTTGTCGGGTTTGAACCTGGAGAAGTTATCGACATAGACCACCCACAGTTGAATGTGCCGATCGTGATAAAGCCGGTCGATTGCCGAACGGACCGCCACCCGAGCGGAATCCGTCAACACCCCGTTGCTGTCAGTGATGTGATCGGTGAGCTTGAACGGCGGTTGCGCAATCGCGGGGGTTGCCAGCAGCAACCCCGCTGTAACGATCGTCAGGACGACACCGAACAAGCGAACAATGCGCATACGGGCAATTTAGCCCGCAGCCGGCCGCGATCCGGGGTTGCGCACGCCAAACCGCGTTTTGTGGATGCAGCCGCTAGCAGGGACCACTGGGAATCCCGCGGGCGGGTGTGGTCTCCTGCGTGGGCATTATCTGCGGGAAGGGCACCCGATAAGGAGGAGTTACCTTCGCAAGAGTTGCGACCGTGTCAGGAACGCATTGCACCTGTTGCGGCACGGCCTTTAATGCCGGGTGGTCCAGGAACGGTGCCGATGCGTCGGGAGGGACGGCGAAATTGAAGGTTGACGTCATATCGCCGGTCACACTTCGTCGCCAGGCAGTCAGGTTGGGAACTGGCACACCGAACCGTTTCTCGAGCAGCCGCAGTTGCGAGGTGTGGTCGAAGGTGTCATGCACGATCAACGGCCCACGGCTGTAGGGAGAGATGACCAAACACGGGACGCGATAGCCCAGACCGATCGGTCCACGGATGCCGCCGGAGCCCGTGACCGCGTCGATGTCGGGCACCGTCACATATTCGCCGGGAGTTCCCGGCGGTGCGGTAGTCGGTGTGACGTGGTCAAAGAAACCCCCGTTTTCGTCAAAGCTGACGATCAATGCCGTCTTTTCCCACACCGCGGGATTGGACAGCAAAATCCGGAGGATGTTGACGATCGCGGTGCCGCCGACCGCCGGCGCAACCGGAAGTGCGGGATGTTCGGATAACTGAAACCCGGGCAGCACCCATGAAACCTGTGGCAGCCTGTTGGCTGCGACGTCGGCAACAAAGTCCAAGGGATAGGTCGGGGCGATGCCGTTGCGGGCGATGTTCGAGCGCGGATCCTGGGCCTGTTTGAAGTCAACGAGCATCCCGTTGTAGCCAATGACGGTGTTGTTGAGCGCCCCGAGAAGCTTGTTTTGGTAAACCTTCCAACTGATGCCGGCATCGCTGAGGTTGTCCGGCATGGTGCGCCAACTAAATCGGCCTTGCGGCTGGATATTGGGGTCGATCAGCAGCGGACCACCTTGCACGCCATCAGGATCGATCCAGGCGCTTATCCAGTACAGCCGGTTGGGCGAAGTTCCGCCTAGCAGCGAACAGTGATAGCCATCGCAGATGGTGAAGGTATCGGCCAGCAGATAATGGATCGGTTGGTCTTGGCGGGTGTAGTAACCCATCGTCACCGGGACGTTGCCCTGCAGCGTTTGTTGTTGGGCCTGCGCGGGCAGCCAATTGTCGTTGGCGCCGTTGTTCCATGCCTGGTGGATCGTGATCCATTGGTGGGCGGGGTCGTTGACGCACGCGCCGTTGAGGACAGGGCCCCTGGTGGTGTCGAAACGATACGGGATGGTGACGCCGGCGGGGTCAATCGACTGTGTCTGAGGGTTCCACCCCTTTTGTTGGAATGCCGGCGAGGGCGTGTTGAAGCCATTGACGCCCGACAGTGTGCCGAAGTAGTGATCGAATGACCGGTTCTCCTGGAGCATGAACACGAAGTGCTCGATGTCGGTCAAATGGCCGGAGCACGGGCCGGCGCCGTAAGCCTTTTCGATCACCGGCCCAGCCAAGGACATCACTGCGCCGGCGCTGCTTGCCGCGGCGAGCCTAGCCATAAACTCTCGGCGCGACATTCCGTCGACTGGATGTTTGCTCACCACAATGTCCTTCCCGCCGCACACTGCGGTTCAGAGTAGATTTGCGGTGGTCATGAGGCGCAAAAGGCGCGCGGTGTGTCGTGACTGAATTCGGCGGCGTTCGCTAACAACAGCGCATCGTAGTCCGAACGGCGAGTATTTCCGGAGCCGGAGCAAACACTTCCCCGGTTTCCGCTTGAGCCGGCTATCCGCTTAACCCGACTTGGCTCACTGACCCGTGAGTTAGCATCGCGACGCGTCCGCACCCGGGGCCCCGAAGATAGCCCATCGGACTACACCGAACTACGTTGGCGCGCACCATGACTCAGTTGACCCGAGTGTTACGTCAGGCGTCTGTGTTGCTCTTTAGTCACATCGGCAACACAGGCCCGTTCCAGAGGCGATGGTCGCCGTGCCCGCCTACCCGCGACAACTCGGTTTGTGCAGGTCAACGCCACCGCGAACCCCGCACGGCTGCGACCGACTTGGGCACCACATCGCAGGTCAGGCAGTTGTCGCTGATAGCTGGGCACATCGGGTGTCGCCCGGTGCAGCCACATGTGACTGTTGTGACGTGCTGATTCCGCGCAGATGTTTCGAATCGTTGTGCCGTGGTGGACGAACGGCTGTAGGCGACTTCCGTAGACAATGTCGACCGCCCGCGATGCCTGCGCTGACTAATGGCGATACTGATGCGTCCGGCATCTCGTCATCGAGGATGATCGTGGCGTCGAGGAAATTGGCCGGCCTTCTTTAGCCGCCCAATTCGGATCGCCTCACTGCTGGTCCTTATTCCGTTCAATGTCATCAATCGCCTCTCCATTTCAGCAGCCGGAAAAGCATTGGTAAGAAGTTTCTCCAACATTGACACAGCCAACGGTGCGGACGCCTAAGCTGCGGTGTGGTCATTCCAACAAGGAGGTTGTGATGTTCTATCGTGTTGCAACCCTCATTGCCGCAGCCACAGCAACGGCCGGATTTATCGTCGTTAGCGTCATCGGCACGCCTACGGCGCCAATTGCGGAGCCAGCGGATATCAACTGCACGCAGTTCAACGAGGACGGCAGTTGTTATTGGGCAAACTGCACCCAGGCAAAGGCCAACGGCGAGTGCAACATTCCACAGGGAAGCTCGCACTACTGCTCGAAGCAGGACCGCGACGGCGACGGCTACGCCTGCGATTGCTGATCCCCGACGATCATGCGAAAACAACTGCGCTCCTTGGCGCAATAGCACCTAAAGATGTCGTTAGCACCTGCACCCAATCCGGCCCTAGATGCGTGCTTCCTTGATGGCAGGCAACCAACCGATCCGACGTGCGGGCAACTCATGGGCCGCCTTGACCCTAGCTGTGCGACTCGGCGAATCGGCCGCGACCAATGGATCTAGCCAGCGTCTTCGCGACCAGGGGGTGCGGTTAGCTCACGCTCCCCAAAGTGACTGTAAGACAACGCTTGTGGCTGTTGACAGTACGGAGCCCGATATACCTTCCGTTACTTCCATCGTCCTCGAACGCCGGGGCAACGTGGGCAGGAGGTCAAGCGATAGCCAGATGCCTCGGTATACCGCTGCCGAAAGGTGCCCAAATCTTGCGATTTGGGCGTCATCGCATCTTCCGATGGTGAAGAATTCGCGGGGTGAGAGGACCACGATGTCGTATCTAGTCGCCACACCGGACATGTTGACGACAGCGGCGGCAAATGCGGCCGCTATCGGCTCCTCGATCAGGGCGGCGAACGTGGCGGCGTTGGCTCCGACCAGCACGCTGATGGCTGCCGCCGGTGACGAGATATCGGCGGCGCTCGCGTCGCTGTTCTCCGGCCATGCGCAGGAATATCAGGCGCTCAGTGCACAGGCGGCAGCCTTTCATGAGCAGTTCGTCAAGGCACTGAGTAACGCCAGCGGGGCGTATGCGGCCGCGGAGGCGGCCAATGCCACCCCGCTGCAAATCCTCGTCGACAACGTTCTGGGTGTGATCAATGCGCCCACGAACTTCCTGCTGGGGCGTCCGTTGATCGGCAACGGGACTAACGGCATTCCCGGCACCGGACAAGCCGGTGGGGACGGCGGGATTCTGTGGGGCAACGGCGGCACGGGTGGGTCGGGTGGATTCGGTCAGCGGGGAGGGCCCGGCGGCAACGCCGGGTTGATCGGTAATGGTGGGGTCGGCGGCGCCGGCGGTATCCGAGGCGGGGCGGGCGGCCCCGGCGGCACGGGCGGGTTGTTGTGGGGCAATGGGGGGGCCGGCGGCACTGGCGGTGTCGGCGGAGCAAGCATCGCGGCAGGAACCATCCCCGCTGGGGCTGGTGGGATCGGCGGCAGAGCATTGTCCTTGTTCGGCGCCCCAGGCGCGACCGGCGCGGCCGGGACTTTCTACTCAGACGTGACGTTCGCGACTCCAGAAGAGGCCCTTGCTCTGCTCCTGGCGACACCAGACGCGAATTTCCTATTGATCGGCACGGACGGCACGAATCTGGCTGCAATCCTGGCCGACCCGGCTGGCACACCGAACTTCCACACGTTCATGCAGCAAAGCGTCACCTCTGCGTCGACGATCGTCGGGCACACCACCATCTCCAACCCCTCGTGGACCACCATGCAGACGGGTGTGTGGAGCGAGACGGCTGGCGTGAGCAACAACGTCTTTACCCCTTGGACGTACGACAACTGGCCGACCATCTACAACCAACTCGAGAACACCTATGGCGACCAGGTCAACACCACGGTCATCGCTAACTGGTTACCCATAACCCAAATCGCCGGCGCCGGCTCGAACCCCGCCGACCACATCGAATTCGTCCCGCAGGTCGCGGGCGACACGGATTGGATAGCGACACAGAACCTGGTCGCCCAGAAGACCCAGACCGCGATTTCGGCCGCCCGTCCGGATAGAGGCAATCTCATTTTTTCCTACTTCGTAGGTGTCGATAACAACGCGCATCAATACGGCGGCGATTCGCCGCAGTACCGGCTGGCCATTCAGAACATGGACTACAACCTCGGTAAACAGGAAATAGGCGGTGGTGGGCTGTTGGGAACGGTAGCCCAATGGGAGTTCGACCACCCCGGCGAGGAATTTTCCACGCTCATCGTCACCGACCATGGCGAAATAGGGCCCAACGAGTTCGGCCGCGGTCACGGCTTCCAATCACCGCGTGAGACAGCGACATTCCTCATGTTCGATCAGGCCGGCAATGATCTGCGAGATGGGTACATCAACAACTCATGGCAGATCGTGAGCGTGACGCCAACGATCTTGGATCAATTCGACTTGCCGACGCCCACGCATATGCAGGGTGCACCCCTGACAGACCCCAGTTTCGAGGGCACCTACGTTGACCCCGGCGCCAACCTGTTCACTGTGCTCAGCGCCGATTTCGCCGCACAGGGTTATCCCGATATCGCGACCAACGTAAGTCTGGTCTCCCGCTCGATCGTGGCCACGATCCCCTCCGTCGTGTATGACCAGGTACACAACATCGTCAATTCGGTGCCGGGCTTCCTACAGGTGCCGGTCTCATGGCTCGGCGCCGGCGTCTACCAGACGATTAATATCCCCGCACAGATCTGGGTCCGGCTCACCGGCGTGACCGGCAACCAAATCATCCCGCCGATACTCAACCCATTCCTGCCCTAGGGCGCGCCAACCCCGTTCTCACCTTGCCAAACTTCGGCGGCGGCCTGGGAGACCTGCTGGTCTTGAGAAGCGTTAGGTGGGGCGGGCGGGGCTCGAACCCGCGACCAACGGATTATGAGTCCGCGGCTCTAACCAACTGAGCTACCGCCCCGCGGCGCTACACGACCATGACCCTAGCGCGGCGGCACCGACCCCAAGCGATCCGGTGGCATACCCTCACCCCTCAACCGGCCGCAGCCGAAACACCCGAATCTCTCGAGGCGCGCAGCTGGCCCGGTAACTCTCGTAACCCTGGTAGAAGTCGACGGCGGTGGCCCACGCCGCGGCGCGCGCCTCGCCGGTGAGCAACTCCGCAAGATATTTTCGCCGCGGCCCCTTGAACTGGACCATGCATTCCGGATGTGCCAGCAGGTTGGCACTCCACGCCGGATGCTGCGGGCGCCCATAGTTGGAGCCGATCGCCAGGAGCCCGTCGGAGTCTTCGATCAACGTCAGCGGATTCGTGCGCCGCTGTCCGGATTTGGCGCCGGTCGACGTGACCAGACCTACTTTGTCGAATCCCACGGCACTCAGTCGGCCGTTGGTCCGAGGGATCAGCACCTTGTCGATGCGCGGTGCCACATGCAACGCGAACAGGTACCCGGCCCGGCTCATCGCGAAACGCTCGCCTAAAGCCTCATAGAGCCGCAGCCGACGCCCCCGCAGCGGACTTTCGCGCCGAATAGACACAGACCGACGGTACCCGCCGGCGGACGACTAGTACACGTACACGACGGCGCCGTTGCCGCCGTTGCACACGACCAACGACCCGTTGGCAGCGCACGTCATCGCGTAGTGCTGGCCGGTCACCGGACTGACGGCGTCGATCTGTCGGGGTGTCACGCTGGCGGGCCCGCTGGCCGCGTACGCCAGCCGTACCTGTTCGGCGAAAGGACACGACGTGTCCGGCGACCCGACCGCGGACTTACTGAAGCTACCGGCAGGCCCCGCGGAGGGAGGACACGCCCGGGCGCCTGGCGGGAGCGTCACCGGCGCACCGGAAGACGTCGTAGTGGTAGCCGAAGATTGCCGGGTCCAGGGGGCGCACTGTTGCGTTTTGAACGCAGCGTCCGTCGGCGCGATCGTCACCACCTGCGGCCCGTACCCGGCACCGTTCGCAATGATGTCGGCAACGTTGCCGCTGAGTCCGCGCAGCCGCTCCCAATAGCAGGAATCGCCGCCTTCCGAGCGATAGGTGCCGGGCTGGATGTCGACTCCCATCCGGAACGTTCCGTTGCCCGGAATGGTGCTCGGGACCCCGGACGGCGAAGCCGACGACGAAGTAGTAGAAGACGACGACGGCGGAATAGACACCGTGGTCCCCGGGTAGATCGGCGGCAGCCGCGACGCAACGTCGTCATGACCCGTCACCGTTGGCCGGGCCGATTTGCCACCGCCCCCAAAACAGCCGGCGACACTGCAAGCAAGCGCACCCACCGCGATCAATTGAGCCGCTCTACCCGCCATAACTCGTCAGCCAAACGCCGTCTGACCGTCGACGCCGATCAAATACCGCTCGGTGCCCTGCTCAACCCGCGGCGCATCGGCACCCAGTGACACCGCAATCTTGTTGCTGGCGTTACGCATGATGTCGAAAGTCAGCTCGATGGCCTCTGCCTCGCTAAACCGGGCGCGCACCTCGGCGGCAACGTCGACGACGAGGTGCGCAGGGCTCCAAATTAACGCATCCGTATATCGCAGGGCGGCTTTTGCGCGAACGTCGAACAACTCCGAGGTCTCGAAGCGCTCGATATCGCTGTACAACGTCTCCGAACCGCCGGCATCGAGCGCGGTGCTCTCCCGCAGCGACTTGCACAATCGGCAGTTATGTTGAGCGGCGCCGCGCAGCCGAACCAGCTCGGACGTGATCGGGTCGAGTGCGCGCATCCGGGCCACCGCGGGCAGAAAGCCGTTGAACAACGCATCCGACGGGTCGGTGGTGTGGTCCCACGAGATCGGCTCCCGCATCCACCCCAAGTACTTCGAGCCAACACCCAACGCTTCCAGCCCGGCGCGCACCCGCGGCACGAAGTCGGCAATATACATCGACACGACAGCGCTAAAGGTGCTGTCGCCCAACTGCTTCCACAATCGAGACCGCTGCTCGTCGGTGATCAAAGAGACGTCGACACTGAACTGCGCGGCAAACTCGGCGACCACGACCTCGGCCTCCGACTCCGGCTGGTCCACCGCAACCTCACATGGCAGAGCCGGCAACGACAACGCCGCAGCGCACACCCGCCGAACCAGCCCCGCAATGCGGCCGTCAGACAACGCCACCAACCTGGTCAGCGCGTCGTGCTGCATCACAGCATTATTGCGCCTGGCTCACCGACGACATATGAAAGTCCGGTATCCGCAGCGACGGCATCGCCGTCCGGGTGGCCCACTCGCTCCATTCCCGCGGCAAGGTCTTCTCGCTGACACCGGCCTCGGTGGCCCGACGAAGCAAATCCAGTGGGCTCTCATTGAAACGGAAGTTGTTGACCGCCGCGGTCACCTCCCCGTCTTCGACGAGATAGACGCCGTCGCGGGTCAGCCCGGTGAGCAACAGCGTGGTCGGGTCGACCTCACGGATGTACCACAGCGTCGTCAGCAGCAGGCCGTGCTCGGTGGCCGCGATCATGTCGGCCAGATCGGCCGACCCGCCGGTCATCACCAGGTTGTCGGCGGCCACCGCGACCGGAGCATCGAACTTGGCGGCCGTGGCCCGCGGATAGGCCAGCGCGTTGATCACCCCGTCGTGGATCCAGTCGACCTGGGCGATGTCCATTCCGTTGTCGAACACCGACACCGTCTCCGAGGAGTTGCTCACCGCGACGAACGGCGTGCACGCCAGGCCCGGCGCCGCCGGGTCGGTAAACATGGTCAACGGCAGGTCGGTGAGCCGCTCCCCCACCCGAGTTCCACCCCCGGGCGCCGAGAATGCGGTCCGCCCCTCCTGGGCACCGCGCCCAGCCATCGACCACCCCAAGAAAATCATCATGTCGGCCACCGTCGACGGCGGCATGATCGTTTCGTACCGCCCCGCGGGCAACTCGACGGTGCGCTGCGCCCACCCCAACTTCATCGACAGCTCCTCGAGCAGCGAATCGGTTGGCAGGTCAACGAAATCGGCGGTGCCCATGCCCGTCCAGACGCTGGCTTCGCCGCGTTTGGCGTTGATCTCAATCGCACCACCGGGCTGGGTATACCGCCGGCGCAGCCCCGTCGACGACGCCAGGAACGTCGTCGCCACGCTGTGGTGCGCATAACCGTACAACCGGTCGGTACCCCGGAAGCCACGGTTCAGCCGGCCGACGACGCTGGCGAAAACCTCGGCTCCGGTGCCGGGTATTGGCGCGTCCCAATCGACCGGCTCCCCGAAATTGCCGAGCAGTGGCGCGGCATCCACGGCCTCCGGCGCGGAACGGGCCGCCTCCTGCGACGCCGCCACCAGCCCCGGAATCCCCGACGGGTCCACTTCGGCGGACACCACCGTGCCGATTCGGGCTTTATCATCTTGGCGCACAATCGAAATCACGGTCAGGTTGCGGCTCACCGCGATCCCGTTGGTGGTCATCGAATTGCCCGCCCAGCGCAGCGTCGCCTGCATCCGGTCGGTAACCAGCACCATGGTCTCGTCGGCCCGGCCCGCCGTGGCCGCCTCCTCCAGCACGACGTTGACCAGGTGCTGTGGTGTGATCATCGGCCGGCCTCGGTGCGGGTGTTGAGCACATTGACGTTTCGGAACAACGCCGACGGACAGCCGTGGCTGACGGCGGCCACCTGGCCGGGCTGGGCCTTGCCGCAGTTGAAAGCCCCGCCCAGCCGCCAGGTCGACGGGCCGCCCACGGCCTCCATCGAATTCCAGAAATCGGTGGTGGTCGCCTGATAGGCGACATCGCGCAACTGCCCGTAAAGGGCCCCGTCTCGGATGCGGAAGAACCGTTGGCCAGTGAACTGAAAGTTGTAGCGCTGCATGTCGATCGACCATGACTTGTCGCCGACGATGTAGATGCCGTCATCGACACGGCCAATCAGATCCTCGGTGGCGAGGCCGTCGGTCCCCGGCTGCAGCGAGACGTTGGGCATCCGCTGAATGGGGACGTGGTGCGGCGAGTCGGCATACGAGCACCCGTTGGAGCGCGGCTGCCCAAGCCGCGGGGCGAACACACGGTCGAGCTGATAGCCCACAAACACGCCGTCACGCACCAGATCCCAGCTTTGCGCGGCCACTCCCTCGTCGTCGTAACCGATAGTGGCCAAGCCGCATTCGACGGTGCGGTCGGCGGTCACGTTCATCACCGGCGAGCCGTAGCGCATGGTGCCGAGTTTGTCCGGCGTTGCAAACGAAGTTCCGGCGTATGCGGCTTCATAGCCGATCGCCCGGTCGTATTCGGTTGCATGGCCAATGGATTCGTGAATGGTCAACCATAGGTTGGTCGGATCGATCACCAAATCGGTGGGTCCTGGCATCACGCTGGGCGCCCTGACCTTCTCGGCCAGCTGCGACGGCAACTCGTCGAGCTCCTCGGACCAGTTCCACACTTCGTCGCCCGCCACCGCTTCCCAGCCTCGAGCCGTCGGCGGTGCCAGCGTGCGCATCGAGTCGAAGCTGCCGGCAGCGGCGTCGACGGACACCGCCTCCAGAGACGGCATCACCCGCACCCGCTGCTGGGTGATCGACGATCCGAAGGTGTCGGCATAAAACGTCTGCTCCTTGACCGCGGTCAGACCTGCCGACACATGGTCGACGCCGTCGGCGTCTAGCAACCGCCCGGAGTAGTCCTCCAGGACCGTGATCTTGTCCGCCGCGGGGACGCTGAATGGGTCGATCTGGTAGTTCGAAACCCAGGCGGCATCGGCGTATACCGGTTCGGGCGCCAGCCGGACGCGCTCTTTGTTCAGCGGCGCGAGCACGGTCGCGACGTGTACGGCACGGCGCGCGGTGGCCGCCGCGACGTACGGCGACAATTCGGCGTGGGACGCGAACCCCCAGGTACCCGCGACGATGACGCGGACTGCCAAGCCGACCTCCCTGCTGACGACGGCGGTCTCCAGCTCCCCGTCGCGCAACTGGATGATCTCGGTGCTGATGCGGTGAATTCGCAGATCGGCGTGACTAGCGCCAGCCGCAACGGCGGCCGACAACGCGGCGTCGGCCAACTCGTGGCGCGGCAGGCCCAGGAAGTCGTCATCGATCCCCCGATTCGGTGTCACGGCTACACCGTAACGACCGGCTTTAATACATCTATGAGCCACGCCGGCGACGATGCAGAGCGCAGCGATGAGGAGCGGCGCATATGCCCGGCGCCACGCCGAACCACTGCGGTGGCGTACGCCCTGATCGCACCCAGCCTGTTCGGCGTGATCGCGTTTTTGCTGCTTCCCATCCTCGTGGTGGTCTGGCTGAGCCTGTATCGGTGGGACCTGCTGGGTCCGCTGCACTACGTCGGCCTGGCCAACTGGCGGTCGGTGCTCTCCGACGCCGGCTTCGGCGATTCGCTGGTGGTCACCGCCGTCTTCGTGGCGATTGTCGTGCCAGCGCAGACGGTGCTCGGCCTGCTGGCCGCGATGATGCTGGCCCGCGGGCTTCCGGGCACCAATTTCTTCCGGACCTTGTACGTGCTGCCGTGGATCTGCGCGCCGCTGGCGATCGCGGTGATGTGGCGCTGGATCCTGGCGCCCACCAATGGCGCGGTCAGCACCGTCCTGGGACGCCGCATCGAATGGCTCACCAATCCCGACCTAGCCCTGCCGTTGGTTGCGGCCGTCGTCGTCTGGACCAACGTCGGCTATGTGTCGTTGTCGTTCTTGGCGGGCCTGTTGGCTATCCCTGAGGACATCCACAACGCCGCGCGCACCGACGGGGCCAACACCTGGCAGCGATTCTGGCGCATCACGCTGCCGATGCTGCGGCCGACGACGTTCTTCGTTCTGGTCACCGGAATCGTCAGCGCCGCACAGATTTTCGATATCGTGTACGCGCTGACCGGGGGCGGACCGGAGGGCAGTACCGATCTGGTTGCCCACCGCATCTACGCCGAGGCATTCGGCTCGGCGGCCATCGGGCGGGCCTCGGTGATGGCGGTGGTGCTGTTCGTGATCCTCATCGGCGTCACGTTCGTTCAGCATCTGTACTTCCGGCGGCGGATCAGCTATGACCTCACGTAACATCGCCATCTACGCCGGCCTGCTGATCGGCGCGGTGATCACGTTGCTGCCGTTCGTACTTGGGTTATTGACGTCCTTCACGTCCGCCCACCAGTTCGCGACGGGGACGCCGCTGCAATTGCCGCGCCCGCCCACGCTGGCCAACTACACCGACCTGGCCGGCGCCGGCTTCGGCCGGGCGGCGGCGGTGACCGCACTCATGACGGCCGTGATTCTGCTGGGCCAGTTGACTTTCTCCGTGCTGGGTGCATATGCGTTCGCGCGGCTGCAATTTCCCGGACGAGACGTACTCTTCTGGGTTTACATCGCGACGCTGATGGTGCCGGCGACGGTCACCGTGGTGCCGCTGTATCTGATGATGGCCCAGCTGGGTTTGCGTAACACGTTCTGGGCTTTGGTGCTGCCCTTCATGTTTGGCTCCCCGTACGCGATCTTCTTGCTACGCGAGCACTTTCGCCTGATCCCGGACGACTTGATCAACGCCGCACGCATCGACGGCGCCAACACGTTGGACGTGCTCGTACATGTGGTGATTCCCTCCAGCCGTCCGGTCCTGGCCGCCATGACGCTGATCACCGTGGTCTCACAGTGGAACAACTTCATGTGGCCATTGGTGATCACCAGCGGTCGCAAGTGGCGGGTGCTGACGGTGGCCACCGCCGACCTGCAGTCCCGGTTCAACTCGCAGTGGACACTCGTGATGGCCGCGACCACGGTCGCGATCGTGCCACTGATCGTGCTTTTCGTCGCTTCCCAGCGCCACATCGTCTCGTCGATCGTCGTTTCGGGGCTCAAGTGACCCGTCATCGCATCGAGACTGCGCTCAGCGCTACGGTTTTCGCCGATCTGCCACTCTCACCGCAGTCTCGGCGCACGAGGTGAACCCCATGAGGCCCCGCTACTCCACGCTGGCTGCTGGAGCGCTCATGCTGGTCGCGGTGCTGCTGGGCGCCGCGGCGATGCTATTGAATGGCTGGGGCGCACCCACGGGCGGCAAGATCGTCGTGACGGTGCGGCTGTGGGCCGAACCAATCGCGTTGGCCTACCGGGAATCCTTCGCCGCGTTCACCCGCATGCATCCCAACATTGAGGTGCGCACCAATCTGGTTTCCTATTCCACATACTTCGACACCCTGCGCACCGATGTGGCCGGCGGCAGCGCCGACGACATCTTCTGGCTGTCCAATGCCTATCTCGCCGGCTACGCAGATAGCGGCCGGTTGATGCAAATCACTCCAAACTCAGACTGGGAGCCCGCAGTCGTCGAGCAGTTCACCCGCTCCGGCGTGCTGTGGGGCGTGCCGCAGCTGACCGATGCCGGGATTGCGCTGTTCTACAACGCAGACCTGCTGGCCGCGGCCGGCATCGACCCCGCCCAGCTGGATAACCTGCGGTGGCGCCCCGGCGGCGACGACACATTGCGGCCCCTGCTGGCCCGGCTCACCGTCGACGCGGACGGACATCGAGCGGGCACAACGGGTTTCGAATCCAGACGGGTCCGCCAGTGGGGGTACAATGCCGCCAACGATCCCCAGGGCATCTACCTCAATTACATCGGCTCGGCCGGCGGCGTATTTCAGCGCGACAACAAGTTCGCCTTCGACAACCCCGAGGCCGTGGACGCCTTCCGCTATCTCGTCCGCCTGATCAACTACGACCACGTCGCACCGCCGGCCTCCGACACCAACGACAACGGCGATTTCTCCCGCAACCAGTTCCTCGCCGGCAAAATGGCCTTGTTCCAATCGGGCACCTACAGCCTGGCGGCCGTGGTCCGCGACGCCACCTTCCGCTGGGGTGTGGCGATGATGCCTGCTGGCCCCAAAGGCAGGGTCAGCGTTACCAATGGCATTGCCGCAGCCGGCAACTCGGCATCCAAACACCCGGACGCGGTGCGCCAGGTATTGGCATGGATGGGCAGCAGCGAGGGTAACGCGTATCTAGGCCGCGAGGGCGCGGCCATTCCCGCGGTGCTCTCCGCCCAGCCCGGCTACTTCGCCTACTGGAAGGCCAAGGGCGTCGACGTCACGCCGTTCTTCGCCGTGCTGAACGGGCCGCGCATTCCAGCCCCTGGTGGCGCTGGCTTCGCTGCCGGAAACGAAGCATTGCAACCCTATTTCGATGAAATGTTCCTCGGCCGCGGCGATGTCGTGACGATTTTGCGGCAGGCACAGGCGGCCGCCAACGCCGCCGCGCAGCGCTAGTCGCGGGCTCCGGACTGCCACGCTGGCGTGACGCGCGGCGACGAATCCGCCAAACTGTGAGCCACGTCTCGGTGATCGCCAGGTTCCGGTTGATGACCTGGCTCGATAGTTTGCGACTATCAAGCCTTCGCGGATGGCTATTGGACGCCCGACGTTGCTTGCCGACATTCTGCTGCATGGCGGCGCTGGATGAGTGCCTAACGGAATCCCAGCGCTGTAGGCAGCAGTAGCGGAAGGAGGTGATCACATGCCCCACGAGCTCCTGTTCCGCGAGGATGAGGCTACCTACGGAACTTTCAATTTCGTCGTTGACGACGTTGCCGAGTGACTGCCGGCTACTTAGCCAACGACGGTGACTAGCGATACCGGCGGGGATTCAGAAAGGGACGCCTGGTCTCCGCCGGCATCGGACCAGCCGGCGCGCATTGTTGGCGTACTCGGAGTGAGCAACGACGATGCGAGGTAGGGGCGAGAATTCTGGAGGTAAGAGGAAGTGTTGTGCCCCATAGCGATGTGATAGCCGATGCCAGACTGCTGGCAAACGACGGCAGTGTGCTCGAGATTTTGCGTCGACAGCCCGCCACGGGTGAGGTCGACGTAATCCGGGACTTGCTCAGACCCAACTGCTCGGTGCTCGATCTCGGGGCGGGCGTGGGCCGCATCGCCAACCCTTTGGTCGAACACGGCTATCAGGTTACTGCCGTGGACGACTGCGCAGACCTACTCGCTGAGGTTCGCGGCGCCCGAACGATATGCGCCCGCATCGAGGAACTGCGGCTACCCGAGAAGTACGACGGTGTACTGCTGGCGACCAACCTGATCAACTACCCAGGGATTGACCTTCGAAGGGGCGTATTGGCCACGGTGGCGCATCACCTCAAACCGACAGGCAAGGCCATCATCCAGTGGAGACCACCGCTTTGGTTCGCTTCATCTCGGCTAGGCCGGACTTACCGACGGGTTGAGGGCCCGCGGGTGCTTACCAGGACCTTCCACACCGATCGCGGAGGAATTGTCGAAGGCGAGCTCACTTGGGAGTGCGACGGTCAAATGTGGAAACAGCCGTTTCGCTTCGAGCGCATAGCGGGCGACGACCTCCGGCGCGAACTCGATTGTGCGGGCTTGAAATCGGACACCAGTGATCTTGAGTCGACGGAATGGCTTGAGGTAAGTCACCGTCGGCCATAACCCGGGATCGCGAGCGGGGAGCAGGAGCGCCTGCTGGCCTGACGCTCGGCGAGGCGCAGGCCCGGACCTTACCCGGGCAGCACCATCACCGGCACGGGACTGTGGCGGATGATCTTGCCACTGTGAGACCCCAGGAAAACCCTGGCGATATCGCCTCGCGGTGAGGTGCCCAACGCCAGCATCTCGCCGTCCTCCCAGTCCGCCGCGTCGAGCGCCTGCTGCCAGCCGTTCCCGGTAACCACCTGCAGCACAACGTCTTCGCCGACGATACCGTCAATTCTTAGCTTTTCCATCATTTCCCGCGCTTGGGCCGCCCACGCTTCCAAGACCAATGCCTCGGCATGCAGCCCCACCTCCGGTGGATACATGGTTCGGCCGCGGGCCGCGAAAGTGATCACCCGTAACGGAAGCCCGTAGCGCCCGGCCAGCCCCGAGCATCGCCGCACCACGTCCGCCGACTCCGCCGTTGTCGAGTAGCCACATGTGATCCGTGTCAACCGGCTTGTGCGGGAACGGTATTGACGCGGGCTGATCACAACCGGTACCGGCGACGAATGCAACAGCCAGTTGGCGGTCGAACCGATCAACACTCGGGCGCGTCGCCCGTCAGGAAACGACCCCAGCACCACAAGCTCGGCGTTGAGCTCATCGACCAGCTCGATCAACCCACCCGACACCGACCGATGCGCAAGATGGAGACAGCTGACCTCGAGCCCTTCGGCCAATGTGTGCAAGTAACGCTGGGCCTCCCGCGCCGAGTCCGCGGCAAGCCGTTCCGCCCAGTCCTCGTACTCGGCGTCAACACGTGCAAGCGATGGTGTCGGCCAGGGTTTCGGCACCACGGTCGCCACGGTGAGCGAAGTGCTCAGTGTGCGCGCGGCACGGACCGCCAGCTGCAGCGCCGACGGACCGACTCTGCCGGCCCGATACCCGACAAGGACCGTCACGGAGTTTCCTCATTGAGCGCACTGTGGTGGCGCCCCCACACCAGGTAGTAGGTCAGGGCCACCGCAAGCCATCCACCGAACGCGATCCAGGTGTACCAATGCAGGCTGTAGAGCAGATATCCGCACGCCAGCACCGAAAGAACGGGCGTGACGGGATAACCCGGCACCCGGAACGCGCGCGGCAGATCGGGCTGGCGCACGCGCAGGATGATCACCCCGACAGACACCACGATGAACGCGGTCAAAGTGCCGATGGACACCATGTCCGCCAGGTGGTTCAGGGGTATTAGGGCGGCCAGGATAGCTGCCACCACCGCGACGATCACGGTGTTGTTCACCGGAGTCATGGTGCGCGGGTTCACCGACGCGAACCGCGTCGGCAGCAGGCCGTCGCGGCCCATCGCGAACAGGATGCGGGTTTGGCCGTACATGGTGACCAGCGTGACCGTGAAGATCGAGATGACCGCGCCCGCAGCCAAAATGGTGCTGGCCCAGGTGGCGCGCGTGACGTTGTCGAGAATGGTGGCCAGCCCGGCCTCTTCCTGGCCGCCGAACGCCTGCCAGGGCTGGGTGCCCAGGGCGGCGAACGCGACGAGCACATAGACACCGGTGACGATGAAGAGGGCCGCGATCAGCGCGCGTGGCACGGTCTGCTGCGGATTGATCACCTCCTCGCCGGCCGTCGACACCGAGTCCAGGCCAATGAACGAGAAGAAAATCGTGCCCGCCGCCGCACCGACGCCGGCGACACCGAAAGGGGCGAAGTCGTTGAAGTGATCGCTGCTGTACGCGGTCAGCGCGATCATCACGAACATGCCCAGCACCCCGAGCTTGATCAACACCATGACCGCATTGACCTTTGCCGACTCGCTGGCGCCCCGGATCAACAGCAGCGCACACAATCCGATCAGGAAGATCGCCGGCAGGTTCACATAGCCTTGTCGCAGGCCGGGCTCTGAGTCCCACGGAGCCACCGACAATGCGCGGGGCAATTGCAATCCCAACACATTGGCCAGCAGCTTGTTGACGTAACCGCTCCAGCCGACCGCGACCGCGGCGGTGGCCACCCCATATTCCAGTAGCAGGCACGCTGCCACACAGATCGCGACCGCCTCACCCAGCGTGGCGTATGCATACGAGTACGACGAGCCCGAAACGGGTACCGCCGACGCCAATTCGGCATAGCACATCGCCGCGAGCCCGGCCGCGATGCCGGCAAGGACGAACGAAACGATCACGCTGGGGCCGGCTTCGGGCACCGCCTCGGACAACACGAAAAAGATCCCGGTGCCAATCGTCGAACCGACCCCAAACATGGTCAACTGAAACGCGCCGAAGCTTCGTTTGAGACTGCCTACCGCCCCAGGCGCCACGGGAGCGCCGCCCACTGGGCGGCGGCGCAACATCTGCTCTCGCAGGCTGATCGAAGTAGCCGGCAAATACGCCTCCCGTCGCCAGATCGGCTAATTATGACCCGACTTTGGCTCGTGGTTCGCAGTTCGGCATCGCTGGAGCCCGCTGACCTGTGAGTTTGCTTCGGGACGCGTCGAGCGTTGCGCACTAAATCCAGACCTGCGGCGCGTCGCCGGAGTCTTCCTGGTGGGCCGGTCACTCAGGAGCACCTGGAGGCGACGATAGCGAATCGGGGCTACTCCGAACTGCGGTGGCGCGCACCATGACTCAAATTCGACGCGAGGTTCTGCTCTGGCTGTCTGTATTGCTCTGTAGTCACATCTGAAACTCTGGCCTGTGCCGGAGGCTATGGTCTTCCTGCCCACCTAATGGGAATGGATCGGCTGTAGTCGTTGACCGTGCTTTATGGATGGTCATCGGCGAGGCTGATTGGTGAGCCGCCGGCCGGTGAGCACTATTGCCCACCAGGAACGATTGATTCCTTCGGCGTAGACCGTTGCCCCGGTCCGGTCGTGGGTCAGTTGTAGCGCTACTGGGATGTTGTGCCATGCGAGCACTGGACCATTAGGCCGCAGCCGGGTGGCTTCAGGCTCGAACAAAGAGTAGTTCGATCCAGTGAGGAGAAGGTGGTGAGGTGATGTTGTTTGTTGGCGATGACTGGGCCCAAGACCATCACGACGTGTATCTGATGGACGAGGCTGGCGCACGTTTGGCCGCAACGCGATTACCTGAGGGGTTGACCGGGATCGGGCAGTTCCACGAGTTGCTCGCCGAGCATGCCGACGATCCCGGCGAGGTGATCATCGGGATCGAGACCGACCGCGGCATGTGGGTGGGTGCGCTGGTCGCGGCCGGTTATCAGGTGTACGCGGTCAATCCGAGGTCGGTGGCCCGGTACCGGGACCGCCATGGGGTTTCGGGCGCGAAATCCGATGCCGCTGATGCGAAGTTACTGGCCGATCTGGTCCGCACCGACCGCCACAACCACCGCCCACTCAGCGCCGATAGTTCGCAGGGCGACGCGATCCAGGTGCTGGCCCGTGCCCATCAGGGCCTGATCTGGACGCGGGCGCGCCAGTCGGCCACACTGCGCGCCAACTTGTTGCAGTACTACCCGGCGGCCCTAGAAGCGTTGCCCAGTCTGGGCGACCGGGATCGCGACCGCGACGCGCTGGCAGTGCTGGGCCGAGCTCCCACCCCCACACAAGGTGCCCGGTTGAGTCTTAGCAAAATCGGATCGGCGCTTAAAGCCGGTGGGCGCCAACGCAACATCGACGAACGCGCTCGCCAGATCCAAGCGGCCCTGCGCACCGAGCAACTGGCCGCCCCCGAGGCCGTCACACAGGCCTGCGGCGCCATCACCAGCGCCACCGTCAACGTGCTGATCGAACTCACCGATCAGATCAGCCAGTTGGAAACCACGCTGGCTGAGCATTTTGAAAAGCACCCGGACGCCGACATCTACCGCTCCCTGCCAGGACTTGGTGTCATCCTCAGCGCCCGGGTGCTCGGTGAGTTCGGGGACGCCCCGAACCGCTACACCACCGCCAAGTCTCGCAAAAACTACGCCGGCACATCACCGTTGACCGTCGCGTCGGGAAGACAAAAACTCGTGCGGGCCCGCTACGTCCGCAACGACCGCCTCTACGACGCCATCGACCGCTGGGCGTTCGCCGCCCTGCAATGCAGTCCCGGTGTGCGCGCCTACTACGACCAACACCGCGCCGCCGGCGACACCCACCACCAAGCCCTACGGGCCTTGGGTAACCGCCTCGTGGGCATCCTGCACGGTTGCCTACGTCACCAAACCCTCTACAACGAAGACACCGCCTGGGCCCACCGACAACTCACCGCCGCTTGACTCTTCCAACGTACCCGCGACAACTGGGGTTTCTGCAGGTCATTCCCGAAGCAGAGGGCCGCGCGGTCAAGACCCCACGGCTGCGTTTGTTTTTGCTTGTTTTGAAGCTTCCTGGTCCTGGCTGGGCGGGCGTCGAAGTCGGCGTCGGGGTCAAGGTTCGGGCGCAGCCCGACCGCGTAGCGGCCGTAGGGCCTTGACGGCGGCGCCGTTCGGCGCATGCTGTTCAGGGCAAGGGAGATCGAGATCGCTTGTGCTGCTTTCGGCTTTTGGGGTTGACGATATTGGTCGTTGACGCTCTTCAGTGCCCGGTTTGCCGGGTTGCGGCCCAAACCGACAACCCACCGCCGCTTGACTCTTCCAACGCTGGGATGTCTACCCGCGACAACTCGGCTTCTGCAGGTCAACGCCACCGCGAAACCCGCACGGCCACCACCAACATGGGCACAACACCGCAGCTCAGGCGATTGTCGCTAGGAGCCGGGCGCATCGGGTGGTCCACCGGGCGCAGCGACACATGTGACTGTTGTGACGCCGCGATCTGCCCGATCTATGGTGCGCACCAATTTGAGCCAAGACAGGGCCGAGCCGTCATGGGTGTAGCTCCAACGTGCAGCACTTGACCGACCCGCCGCCCTTGAGCAGCTCGGAGAGATCCACGCCGACCGGGTCGAAGCCGGCTTCGGCCAGCTGTATCGCGAAACCCGTTGCGGCAGTGGGAAGCACGACGTTGCGTCCGTCGGACACCGCGTTGAGCCCAAACGCGTACGCTTCGGCGCTGCTCACCAGTATCGCGTTGGGAAACAGCCCGTGCAGTTGTCGCCGGGCTACCGCGCTGAACGCCGGCGGATAGTACGCAATCGTGTGGTCGTCGAGAACGGCCAGCGCGGTGTCGAGGTGATAGAAGCGGGGATCCACCAGCTCTAGGGAGATCACCGGCTTTCCCAATGCCCTGCCGATTTCGGCGTGTGCCCGCAGATCGGTGCGAAAGCCGTAGCCTCCCAACACCATTTCGCCGACCATCAGCAGATCGCCCTGACCCTCGTTGACGTGCCGGGTGCACACCGGCCGATATCCAACGGACGACATCCATTTCGCATAGGCCTTCGCCTCACCGGCGCGCTCGGCGAAGCGGAATTTGGCGACTACGGCAACGTCGTTGGCGATGAATCCGCCATTGGCGGCATAAACCATGTCCGGCAGCCCGGCGACCGGCTCGACCACGTCCACTGCATGGCCCAACCGCAAATAGGTCTGCCGGAGCCGCTCCCACTGCGCGGTTGCGACGTCGACGTCGACCCGCGTGCCGGTGTCCATCCAGGGGTTGATCGCGTACTCGACAGCGAAGAAAGTCGGTGGGGTCATGGCGTAGCGCCGGGTCCGGGACGTGCGACGTTGCTTCCAGGCGCCGTGCGATGACGCGGTTGCGGCAACATAGTAGTCCGTCATGAATCAAAGATATTTGCCTCGTGATTCACAATCAAACGCCGACTATTGCGTGTTTATACTCGATATGTTGCGCCGAACCACCAATAGCAGCGATTTATTGCGTAGACAGCGGAGGAGCGAGCGATGGACCGCCTGGATGACACCGACGAGCGCATCCTCGTCGAGCTGGCCGAGCATGCCCGGGCCACCTTCGCCGAGATCGGGCAGAAGGTGAACTTGTCCGCTCCCGCGGTCAAACGCCGCGTCGACCGGATGCTGGACAACGGCGTCATCAGGGGCTTCACTACTGTCGTCGACCGAACCGCGCTCGGCTGGAACACCGAGGCGTATGTGCAGGTGTTCTGCCACGGCACCATTACGCCGGATCGGCTGCGGGCGGCCTGGGTGGACATCCCCGAAGTTGTCAGCGCAGCGACGGTGACCGGCACGTCGGACGCGATGCTGCACGTGCTCGCCCGCGACATGCGGCACTTGGAGACCGCCTTGGAACGCATCCGCTCGAGTGCCGACATCGAGCGCAGCGAAAGCATCGTCGTGCTATCGAACCTCATCGACCGGATGCGGCCTTAGGCTAGGTGATCTTGGGACCCGAGAAATCGAGCCAGCCGCCGCGTTGGCCTTCGAAGTTGAGTCCGGTTGACCAGACCTCGTCCGTCATTTCGGCAACGTCTAATCCCAGTTCCGTCTTGGCTGCGCACCGATCCGCCAATTCTGCGCTTATCGCAGACGGCAGGAAGATATTGGTCGACGCGGCAGCAAACCCCAACTCTTCCGCGAAACCGAACTCGCATGCCCGGCGATAGACGTCGTCGGCGAAGTCGGATCCCCGCGAGTTCAGCACGCGATCAAAGTCGCAGAACTTGATGAGGTTCACGTGATGGTTCAGCTGCCGGTGCTCGTGCTCGTGCGCCTCCCGATAGATATGCAACCCCATCTGAAGGCCCAAGTCGCACCAGTTGACGACCCTGATCTGATCCCTGGTTTCTGAGGCGTCAATCAGTGGATCGGCCGAGACCCAATATTCCGTACGCGAATTGGCGCCAACCCGGAAGCGGACTTGTGCGATCAGATAGTCGATCACGCCACCCTCGGCGCGCATAAAGTTGGGTAAACCCCGCCCCTGCAACAGATGCCGTCGCAGTTCACCGGGCCGCTGCGGATAGAGCTTCTGTTCGGAGTGGTTGTATGCGCCATAGCGAAACCCACATTCGCCGAACACCTGCTCTATCAACCGGGTTTGTCCCGGGCGGGCAAGAAAGTCGACGTCATAGGTCTTGCGTTCATATTTCGTATAGATGGTGCCGAACATGGCGATCCCGCCTTTGGCGACAACCAGGTCAACCCCATGCGCCGTCGCGGCCGCACACAGCTCCGCGGCCGCGGATGCATAGAGTTCGCTACGAATTTCGTTGACCTTGGTGAGCTGCTTCCAGTGATTGAGTAGCAGTAGCGGGAGGTTGCCGTTGGCCATCGCGATGTCCAGCGCGCCCGTTTCGCGCAGGCGGGCGTAGACGAGAAAGGCGACCTTATGCCACAGCGAAGACATGAAAATGGCGTTCCAGTCGCATTGCATCCGTGCCAAATCGACGATGTCATGGTCCCGTTCACGATCACGGCCGATGCACAGCAGAATCAGAGAACGTTCGCGTTCGCCAAGCCCCCACCACTTTGCGTGTGATTCGGACACAGCCGCAGCCTACACAGGGCGGCCCAGCTGAGTCCGGTCGCAGGGTCATGGAATTGCTGGGGGCCTGGTAAACGATCCAGGAATTGGCGCTGCCCGGGAGACTGCCCACGGCGTTTCCAGGCCGAATATCGGTTTGCGCCTTCCCTGAAGGACGAGAATAGGGCCCAATGCGCGCGACACTATTGGCGGCGCCAGCAGCTAGTAATGAGTTAGCTAACAGCATTCTTCAGCTAATTGCCTGGTACCCTATCGACAAACGTGTACCAAGAGAGTGGATCTGTTTGACGTGTCCCCAATGCAAACCGGCGCGGCAGATCCGATGAGTGGTCCGACCCAGCATCAGTGGCCCGCGGCGAACATGTTCGTGCGAGACCTGGGTATGCGGTTCGCGGCGAATTCCGCGGATTTGCTCGCCGAAACACAGAGGCTACTCAACGCGCTGGGCTGGCAGTGGGCCGGCGGCTGGCACACCATACGAGCTAACACCGGCGACGAACGCAGACTTCGGGCGTATCGGCCCGACGACGTAATCGAGCTGCGACTGGTCGACGTCACCGCAGCGGACCAGCTGCGGCAACATCCCATGTTCGCTGGCATGGCGGCGACATCGGCGTCCCTTTACTCATCGGCGATGGACCTGTCGCCATCCGCCGCCGAATTCGTCGAGCGATGGCGTGCATTCAGTCCACCAGAACTCGCGCGCATCGAATCGCTGGCCCCCAAGACAATTCAACGTGCGGCGTTTCCCCCGACAAAGACTCTGGTGGCGATACGAGAGCATCCACTCATCGAAAAGCTGGCAGTCGTCCAGACGGTGTTGCGCGCCGTTGACGAGGTCTGGTTCGTTCCCAAGCCGGACAGCACAAAATATCGGGCCCGGACGCTAGCCACCATGAGCGCGCTGGGCGTCCGAGTCATCACCGGCATGACCACCCTGGAGGTCGCCCAGCACCTTGCCGCCGAATTGGATTCGCGGCATCTGGTCATCGTCGACGACGGCGGCGCGCTGATCGCGGCCGTGGCCGCCGATGAGGTCCTCGCGGCGCGCGCCACCTGCATCGAGACAACGGCTCGCGGACGCAGCTTGCTCCGCGAAGCCGGCCTCAATAGCCAGTTCGTCGACCTGTCGTCAACCAAGACGAAACTCGATCTGAGCAAGGCGATCGCGGTGAGCTGCCTGCGCGAATTTCTGCACCACGCAAGCCATTACCAGCTCACCGACGCGCTCGCCCACGTTGTCGGTTTCGGCGCGATTGGCCGTGAACTGGCGCTGCTGTTGCGGGCCGTCGGGCTGACCGTGACCATCTCGGATATCAGCCCGCAACGGCGTAGCCTGGCGGCAAGCGATGGGTTTGCAGTATTCGATCGTGTTGACACCGCTCTCGCCGCCCGCGCCCACCACTATCTAATTGGTTGTTCCGGACGCCAAACCGTGGACCTGCGCGTCGGCGCCCTGCTCGCCGACGGTGCGATGGCTTGGGCCGCGTCCTCTCAAGACCTGGCCAAACTCGTCGCCGAAGCGCGCCAGGCACGCATTTCCCGCAGCATCGCCGGAACGGGGGTTGAAGTGCGGATCCCGTCGGGTCCATCGCTCACCGTCCTGGCCGAAGGCAACGCGCTAAATCTCTTCCACGCCGAAGGCGTCCCCGACCCCGACTTCCATTGCTTCGAGAATGAAGTGGTCTCCAACATCTTCGCGGCGATCGAGGCACAGCCCCACGCAGGACCGGGCGCCGCGGTCACCGTCACCGCGACCGACGGCTAACCGGGAGATGAGCGGCGCACGCGAAAGCACAAGCCAGACGTTCGCTTGTGAGTCTGCCTGGGTCACTCGAGAAAAGGTGACCGCCGCCGTCGCGGCCGCCGAGTCAGTACTGCACCTCGGCGTGTTGGAAGTCCTGGATCCCGCACCGCACCCGTGGGGCTCCCGGCGGGTGTGGCGCGTGCGGGCGAACACCGGCGGGATCATCGTCAAATTCTGGCGCGGCAGCCAGGTCGAGCGGCTGCGTGGCGAGGCACTGCTCGCGGTGGGTGCGGTAGGCGAATCTTCGATTGTCACCGCGGCCGCTGCCATCGGCTGGAACCGGGGCAACCCGCGAACACTGCTGCACTCCCCATCGGCTTACCTGGAGGATGACACAGATGTGTGGCGGGAATGCACTCATGCCGCGTCGTTTTATCGACTGGTCGAAGGAACCGAGGCCAGCACTTCTGACGCACACGCAGTCGGTCAAGCACTGGCCGCGCTACACCAGGCATTCCCTGACACGATGTTGCCCGATGGCCCACGCTGGCCCGTCATGTGCCAGGTGGGCACGACGGACCCTGAGCTCGGCGGCCCGATCGTTGTTGCGCAACAACGGATCCGACAGCGGGCCGAAGACTTGGCAGCGATGTCCACCACGGTTGTACACGGCGATGCCCGGTATGACAACGCAATCCGGCTTGGTCGCGACGACGTCGTGCTGATCGACCTGGAATTCTGTCGTCGCGACTCTCCGTTATTCGATCTCGCCTCGTTGGTAGCCCCGGCGCGGGCCTCCGATGGCAGTTTCGAGATGGCCACCGCCGCCCAATTGTCCCAAGCCATCCAAGGATACGAGTTGAAAGCCGGCGACCTCAGTCGAGCTTGGTGGGCATTGTTGCCCACTGTCGTTCTGGCGCACTACGCAACCGTTGCGCTGGACCTGCGCGCGCACACCACCGAGAATCAACGTGTGCTGCAGCTCGTTTCTGACCTGGTGGAGCAAGTCGACGACCTGATTGCCGACGTCCGACGGTTAGTGTCCTGACGATGCGGAGGTGGCCATGACCGAACCGGAGGCTAGGCAACTTCTCGAACGTGCGCTCACCAGCCTGCTGGGAACAGAGACAACGGTTTCCACCGCTCGTCGCGGGCCGGTACCGCTGCGCGACCTGGGCGCTGATTCGGTTCGTTTGTTGTTCGAGTTGGCCACCAAGCTCGAAACGATGGGCGGATTCATCTTGGATGACTACGACGTCACCGCCGAAAACTTCGCCACCGTCGAGAGTCTGGTGGCCACGCTCCGCCGCTATGAGTTGAGCTCGGCACCGTAGCATGCTCGAAACGCTCGCCGATCTCGACGTGCTGGACGGCGTCGTACTGGTCACCGGCAGACCGTCGGCGGGAAAGACGACGCTGGCGCGCGCTCTTGCCGAATGCACGGCAGGCAAGCACGTGAGCGTCGGTGACCAGCTTCGGCTACTGCGCACGTCGAGCACCTGGACCGACGTGGACGCGCAGGCATACAACGGGCACCGGCCGTTTCCTCTCGCGACCCTCACCGAGGCACTGAGCCGCGGCATCGGGCCGGCACCGTCGCGAACTCTGGTAGTCGACGGTTCGGTCGGACTCCGTGAAGCTGTCATCGCGGTCACCGGTCGTCCCCCCATCGTCGAACTACAACTAACGCTCGATGACGCCGTGGCCATGAATCGGCTTGCGGCACGAGCGATCTCAGGTCAGCGTCCCTGCGACACCGCCGCAATTGCCCGCCGGCGCGCGGTCCTGTGGCGCGCGTACAACGACGGGTCCGCGCCGCGCTGGCCCGTCATAGCGCTCGACGCCAACGCGACGGCACCGGCGCTGGTTGGCCGCGCCCTGAGGTCACTGTTGGTCATTGGGACCGCCGACGCGACCGAACAGCTTGCCCGCGTTAACCCAATCGCCGGGCAGCCGCTGGGGCGGCGACTCATCGAGCTTGCGGATCGCGCGCGCTCAACCGCACAACCCCACGCGGCCGAGATCAACCCAACTGCCGCAGACCGCACCGGCATCCTGCTGATCAAGCCCGGATTGGGACAGAGCGCGGCAACCTTCGAGCGGTTCGCCGAGTGGATCCAGCACGCCGGCTACCACATCTCCGCAGCGACAGCGTGGCCGCTGACGGCGCGCGATGTGGCCCGGCGAATTGCCGTACACCACGGCGATCACTACGTGAATTGTCGATGGGGTGATCACGTCGTGGACCCCATCGCCGGCGACCCACGACCCGTTGTCGGATACCTGCAGACAAGACCATCCCCGGCGGAATGGTTGTCGGACATGATGATACGAACACGCGAACCTCGCGGTCCAAGCCTCTGGATTGACGTCGATGGCGACCGCGCGGTGGTCAACTCACATGTGCCCGGGGTCATCTCCGTATGGTTCTCGGTGCCCACCGACGTCATACTCGCGCTTGCGGTCGATGGCCCGGACTGGGCGATGCAGGCGGATCGGTCAGCCGCCCTTGGGGTTCCCGACCCGGCCCAGGCATCGCGGCACAGCCTTCGAGGTGCCGCCCACACCGGCCAGATACCATTCGACCGTCCGCCGACCCTGCAGAACAACGGATTCCACGCCTCGGACTCACCGGCTACCGCCCAACACGAAAGACGTATCTGGTTCGCCGACCGGGCCTAGTAGTGGCCTAGTAGTGGCCTAACGGAGGGAAAATATCGTCTCGAGCGCTATGGCGATGGCGCTGGCCGCGACGGTGATCGCAAGTGTCACCCAGTCCGCGAGTTTGGGCCGCGCCGGATACGCGGACAGCTGCCCGGTTCCGCCGCGGGCGGTGATCGCGTCGCCCATCTCGTCGGCGCGCCGCAGGGTCACCGTCATGGCGGCAGCGAGCAGGTCGATCAGCTCACGAGCACGCCATTGGCGTCGGGCTTTGTGGGTTCGCGGTATCCGCTTGGGCCGCAATCGACGAGCTGCGTAGAGCACCTGGAATTCGTCGATCAGCATGGGAAAGGCGCGCAGCGCAAGCGCCAGTGCCACTGCCCATTCGTCGACCGGGATCCGCAAGGCACGCAGTGGACGGCCCAAAGTGGCTACCGCAGGCCCGATTTCGGCGACGTTGGTGGTCCACGACACCATCGCCCCAAGCGCCAGCATCACGATCGACAACGCGGTGATCCGCAGGAAGTTCAACGCCCCACCAAGCGCGAGCTCGACGCCACCCACCGAGATCACGGGGTCACCGCCGGCCAGAGCGGCCGTGAAACCACCGATCGCGATCACGATCCACAGCCAGCGCGGCACCGACGGCAGCGCTCCACGCGGGATGCGCGCGATCCACAGCGCCGCCAGCATCAAGGCGGCCATCATCCCGATCGCCGCCCAACCCGGATAGAACGTCAACAGCACCGAAACGCCGAAGACGACCAGCAGCTTGGTGCCGGCCCACAGGTCGTGGATGGCCGATCGACCCGGCACCGGAATCAGCAGCACGATCGGACGTCCGGGGCGACGGTTACCGCGACGCGTCGGGGCCGACGTGGAAGTCATCGCCTGCCCCCCGCCCCCGGTGCCGCCGCGGCCGACGGCGATTCCAGCACGCCATTGCGCAACTGCAGCGTGCGCGGGCAGAGCTCCTCCATGCCCACGAAGTCATGCGAGATGACCACCACGGTCAGACCCCGCTCTCGGCGCAGGTCCGCCAGTAGCCGCAGCAGGCCACGCTGGCTAGCGGCGTCCAAACCCGCCAACGGCTCGTCGAGGATCAACGCCCGGGGCGAACACGCAAGCAGTCCGGCCAACACCACCCGCCGCATCTGGCCGCCGCTGAGCTGGTCGATGCGCCGCTTGGCCAGCGTGGGATCCAGCCCGACGACGCCCAGCGCCGCGGCCACGCGGTCCTGATCTCGAGCGGAAAAGCCTGCTGCGGAAGCAACTTCCAGGTCGACACGGCTGCGCATCAACTGCAGTCGAGCCGCTTGGAATGACAACGCCACCGCGCCGACCTGCTCGTGTGTGGGCCGGCCATCAAGCAGGCACGCGCCGGTCGTAGGAACCGTCAGCCCGGCCATGATCCACGCCAGCGTCGACTTCCCGGAGCCGTTGCCGCCGTGGATCAGCACCCCGTCGCCCTGCTCCACCACGAAGTTGATATCCCGCAACGCGGTCTTGGCCCACGGTGTGCCGCTGCCGTATTCGTGGCCGACACCCACCAGTTCGAGCGTCGGCGCGTGCTCTCGGTGACCAACCCCGGCGGCCGGCACCGGCGCTTCCTCGGTCTCGGCGATGTCGGTGTTATCCGGCGAATCGCTGAGTTTGATTGTGCGGTGGGCGGAATCGGCCTCGTTGTGGTAGTGCGTGATGTGCACTAGAGCGGTGCGGTGCCGTTTGGTCAGGCCGGACAGCACTTTGAGCAGGGCCTCGCGGCTCTGCTGGTCGACCATGGTGGTGACCTCGTCGGCGATGAGCATTGCTGGCTCTCGCGCCAACGCCGCCGCGATCGCAAGGCGCTGCAGCTCACCGCCCGACAGACTCCCGGTGTCGCGTTCGGCGAGGGCTTCCAGGCCGACCTCGGTCAGGAGCTGGCCGACATCGATCTTGGTGCCCGCCGGCAGACCCCAGACCACGTCGTCGGCGACCCGGGTACCCAGAACTTGGGATTCGGGATGCTGCAAGACAACCGCCGTCCCGCCCAGCTTGCCCAACCCCACCCGGCCCGGACGGTCCACGATGCCCGACGTCGGTTCCCGACCCGCCAGGATCAGCATCAGCGTGGTCTTGCCCGAACCGTTGGCGCCGGTAATAGCTACATGCTCGCCTGCCCCGACGTTCATGCTGAGTTCGCGCAGCGCGTCTTGGCCGGCACCGGGATAACGGAACCGCACCTTGTCTAACCGCACCGGCACCGGACCAATCGTGTCGCCATGATCACCGGCCGGTGCGTCGAGCATGTGCACATCGGGGATTCCGCGCATCCGCTCCAACAGGCGCGACAACGCCCACCACCCGATCAAGGACACAATCATGACGAAGATGGTGAAGTAGCCGAGCACCCACCACGGCCAGGAATGCAGCCCTACGGCGAAATTGCGCTTCAAGCCGGCGCCGGCCCCCTGCAGATGCACCCTGCCCAGGAACTCAGCCAGCCCGTCAATGTTGGCGGTCATGACAGCGAAAATCAGGTGCCGCAGTCGGGCGAGGACAACCAACATGACAACGACCATCGCGCCGAATCCAAATCCGGCGATCAAGGACGCGACAACGACCGTCGGCGTACCCCGGCGCCGGCGTTTGACGATTCCGGTCAGCCCGCCCATGTAGGCGCTTTGGACCACCGCCATGAAACCGCCCAGCCCCGCGATCAGGAAGGCAATCACCGCGGCAGCAACCGTCGCGGCCATCAGCGCCCGGAGCCGGTAGCGATAGGCCAGCAAACCCATGGGCACGGTTCCGAGCAGTGCCAGACCCGCGGCGAACGGGACGACGACGGAAATGATCGCTGTCACCGCGCACAGCGCGGCCATGACCGAAGCCTGTGCCAATTCGCCCGGTCGCAGCGGCCCACGCCGACGATACGAAGAGGGGGGGTCCGCCGCGGTCACTTCATCGATTGTGCCAGGCCCAAGCCCTATGTCGGCGCAGCACACGATTGGTCTCGCATAGCAAACCTATGCAACGATGGGTGCATGACTTCATCCGCCACAGCCAAGCAGGCCGAGGTCGCGCACGGGCTGGGCGCGGATCTGCTGGCCGTGGTCGCACGGCTCAACCGGCTGGCCACCCAGCGCATCCAGATGCCACTGCCATCCGCCCAGGCCCGGCTGCTGGCCACCATCGAGTCCCAGGGCGAGGCACGCATCGGCGACCTGGCCGCCGTCGATCACTGTTCTCAACCGACCATGACCACTCAGGTGCGGCGTCTCGAGGATGCCGGGCTGGTTACCCGAACCGTCGACCCCGGAGACGCGCGGGCCGTCCGCATCCGCATCACGCCCGAAGGACTACGCACGCTCAACGCGGTCCGCGTCGATCGTGCCGCTGCGATTGAACCGCAATTGGCCCGGCTCGAACCGGCCGACCGTCAGATTCTGGCCGATGCCGTCGAGGTGCTGCGCCGTCTGCTCGACAATGCCGCCGTGGCGCCCGGCCGCAACACCCTGTGACGGCGGCGCGCAAGTGGGTAGACACTTGATTCGAGATGAATGCCTTGCCATTGACCGTGTGGGTCGGATCGATGCGGTACGTCTTTGCGCCCGACCGCAACGTGATCGTGGGCTACGGCGAGCGGTGCGACATCCGTCTGGACCGGCTCGGCCCTATCGACCCGAACGCGGTCCCGAATTTGGTGCTGCGGTTTAACGGCACCCATTGGGTGGCCATCGACCGCAGCAACAACGGCATCTTCGTCGATGGTGCACGGATGTCGACGGTCGATATCCGCAACGGCCAATCGATTGCGATCGGCGATCCTGCGCGAGGCCCACGACTGACCTTCCAGCTCGCCGCTCCCGTCGGCCCGGGGGAAGCGGCCACAAAGCAAATGCGGGTACCCCAACGCCCGCAACCGCCGCTCGAACGAGCAACCAGGCCAATGCCGTTGCCACAATCCGCACCTGCAGCCCCAGCAGAGGACGCGCCGCCACAGAGCCGGGGTCTGGTCGATTGGATGGCGATAGCAACGAAACAGCTGCATATCGGTCGCCCTGGCACCGGCGCCGGCGAACCAGCACCACCGACCACCAGTCGGTTACCGCTCAAGCCCGGCGCGCGCACGATCGGTGTGGCCGCATATGAGCTGGGGCTGACCACCGGTGGACACGACCTGCTTTCGAGTGTGTCGTTCACCGCGCGCCCGGGCTCATTGGTCGCGGTCATCGGGCCGTCGCCGGCGCGCAACTCCGCCTTGGTCGGGCTGCTTGGCGGCACCCGGCCGCTGAGCTCCGGTGTGCTGACCGTGGACGGCCACGATGTGCACGCTGAGCCCGAGTCGACCCGATCCCGCATCGGGGTAATAGCGCGTGACGACCGCGTGCACGCGGGCCTCACCGTCGAACAGGCCGTCGGGTACGCCGCCGAGATGCGGCTGCCCCCAAACACTTCGCCGGACGATCGCCACCGGGTGATCAACCAGGTTCTCGACGAACTCGAGCTGACACCGCATCGCAAGACCCGGGTGGCCAAACTGCCCCCCGAGATGCGTCGGTGTGCATCCATGGCGATCGAACTGGTCACCAGGCCGTCGTTGCTGGTTGTCGACGAGCCGAGCGCGGGCCTGACGCCGGCGCAGGAACACCACGTCATGGCGTTACTGCGCCGCCAGGCCGACCTCGGCTGCGTTGTGGTGGCGGCTACGGCGTCACTGTCGCAGTTGAACCTGTGCGACCAGGTGTTGCTGCTCACCCCGGCCGGCACGCTGGCCTACGCCGGGCCGCCCGCGCAGATCGAGTCCGCGATGGGCACCAGCAATTGGGCCGACATCTTCGCACAGATCAGCACCCATCCGGTCGGTGCCCATCGGGCGTTCCTAACTCGGCAGCAGGCGTCGGTTTCCACGACGCCACCGGCGGTCGCCGCACCTGACCGAGCTCCTGCCGAACTCACCTTCTGGCAACAGATCCGCTTGGTGACCCGTCGTCAGGCCCGCCTGCTAGTAGCCCACCGCGGCTACTTCGTCGTTCTGCTGCTGCTGCCATTCGCGATGGGGGCATTGGCGCTGCTGATTCCCGGCAGTTCCGGCTGGGCAAAGGCAAACCCATCGGGCAAGAACCCGCACGAAGCCGTCGAGATCCTGGCGCTGCTCAACATCGGCGCAGTGCTGATGGGCACCGCGCTGACCATCCGCGACCTCGTTGGCGAGCGCCGGATCTTCCGGCGCGAGTACTCCGTCGGACTGTCGACATCGGCCTACCTGGCGGGCAAGATCATCGTCTTCAGCGTGGCCGCGGCCGTCCAGGCGGCCATCCTCACCGCCATCGTCGTCGTCGTCAAAGGCAGACCCGTGCAAGGCGCTGTCCTGCTCCACGACCCCGCGCTCGAGCTTTACGTGGCGGTGACTACCACAACCATCGTTTCGGCGATCGTTGGGCTGGCGCTGTCCTTGCTAGGAAACTCGCTGCGGGAAGTCCTGCCACTGGTGGTGCCGGTGATCCTGGCGTCGCTGCTGTTCGCCGGAGGTCTGGTCTCGCTCGTAGGCACCTGGGGCTACGACCAGATTTCGTGGCTCGTTCCCGCCCAATGGGGCTTTGCGGCAACGGCTTCCACCGTCGATCTGCGCCGCGTCGACACGCTGGCCGCGCACAACCAGGTGTGGACCCACTATGTGGGCTGGTGGATGTTCGACATGTTCGTGCTCATCGTGTTTGGCGCGATGTGCGCCGCGTTTGTCCGATACCGACTGGGCCAGACCGCCACATCGCGAACAACGGGAACTGCGTGACCGCAACGGTTGAGAAACCGTTACAGATACCGCCTGACGCGGCTGCAGTACTCGACGTACTCCTGGCCGTATCGCTGCCGCATGAATTCCTCCTCGCGCAACACCTGCCGGTTGAACAGCCAGGTACCGCCCGCCAGATACGCGAGGGGAATCCAATTGGGAAACACCAAGAACTGACCCACAAGGAACAGGAAAAACCCGACGTAGATCGGATTGCGGCTCACCGCGAATATGCCCGTCGTCACCAGCCCACCGGGATGTTCGGTGTCAATGCCAACCCGGAAGCTGTTGCCGAACGCCACCAGGCTGAGCACCAGGACCACAATTCCACCCAGGCACAGTCCCACCCCGAGCCAAGCGATGAGTGCGGATCGGAAGAACCTCTGGCTGCTTACCAGGGGCCAACCGAAAGCGGCGGCGAACACCGTATAGAAGTAGAACAACGCCACCGGCGGTATCAAGAAATCGGTCTTGTCGAGTTCCCCGAAATGCATTGCCCGTATACCGGTTTTGCGCAGTACCACGAGCCTTCCCAACACCGTGCCCAGCAGAAGCACGATCGTGAGTGCGGCCAGAATCTGCGGCATCGCTGTCCTGTTCGGTCACTTCGGCTCAGGCTCGTTGTCCGCGACATTACCGACTTGCCCGCGCTACTGCCACGGCGGCGAGCCTCGGGCTACGGTCGGGAGTATGGCGCCAGACACCACAACCACTGCCGAACATCTGCGCAACGCGCTGGACGGGCGTTGGCGCGATGTGAAGAACCAGACGCGGGCCAAGCTCAACCACGAAGCATTCCGCCCGCACTACACCCCGAACACCGTTATCGCCCGCGCCAAAGTGGCGGAGCAAATGCAAATCATGGCGGCCGCCGGCGTTTCCGATGAAGGATTCCGCAAAGAGCACGGCGGCACCGGTGACGTCGGCGCGGCCATCACGATGATCGAAATGCTGGCGATGTCGGATCTGTCCCTGATGGTCAAAGCCGGGGTGCAATGGGGCCTGTTCGGCGGTGCCGTGGAGAACCTGGGTACCGAACGCCATGGGGCGTACGTGAAGAAGATCATCACCCTCGAGCTGCTCGGTTGTTTTGCCATGACCGAGACCGGACACGGCAGCGACGTGCAGTCCTTGGAGACGACGGCAACCTACGACGCCGAAACCGAAGAGTTCATCATCGACTCCCCCACCCCGACGGCCCGCAAGGACTACATCGGCGGTGCCGCCGAGACCGCAACCATTGCAGCGGTTTTCGCGCAGCTCATTACCACCAAAGATGGCAAGCCGGTGAACCACGGCGTGCACTGCGTCTTGGTGCCGATCCGCGACGCCGACGGCAATGATCTGCCAGGTGTCACCACATCGGACTGCCACTACAAGGGTGGACTGCCCGGTGTCGACAATGGCCGCATCATGTTCGATCACGTGCGCGTGCCGCGGGTGAACCTGCTGAACAAATACGGTGACGTTGCCGCGGACGGCGCCTACAGCTCGCCGATCGACAACCCGAACCGCCGGTTCTTCACCATGATCGGCACGCTGATCCGAGGCCGGGTCACCGTCGGCGGCAGCGCCGGCGCCGCCGCTCGCGTGGCTTTGGACATCGCCACTCGATATGCGTTGCAGCGCAGGCAATTCAGCGCACCCGACGACGGGGACGAGGTGCTCATCATCGACTACCTGGCGCACCAGCGGCGGCTGTTCCCGTTGATTGCCAGGTCTTACGCGCTGCAGTTCGCGCAGAACGAGCTGGTGTCCAAGACCCACGACCTACAGACGTCCGACGTGGTGGATGCCGAGGAACAGCGTGAGCTGGAAGCTCGTGCCGCCGGGCTGAAGGCCGCCAACACCTGGCACGCCAGTCGTGCCATTCAGGAGGCCCGAGAGGCGTGCGGTGGCGCGGGATACATGGCAGAGAACCGGCTGATCGCGTTGCGCGCCGACACCGATGTGTTCACCACGTTCGAGGGCGACAACCACGTGCTGACACAGCTGGTGGCCAAGGAGCTGCTGACCGCCTACGCCGACGACATCCGCAGCATGAGCCCAGTCGAATGGGTTCGTTTCGCCGCCAACGCCGTCGGTAACCGCGTGATGAAACGCACTGCGGCAGAAACGATTATGCAGACCATCGTGGACTCCCGGCAAGACAGCGAGGAAGAGGGCAGCCTGTTCAACCGCGGCACCCAGGTCAAGATGTTCGAGGACCGCGAGGAATACCTGATTTCGTCGGTCGCCCGGCGGCTGCAGGCCAAATCCAAAGAGATGTCGTCATTCGACGCGTTCAACGCGGTGCAGGATCACGTGCTGCACGCGGCTGCGGCGCACATCGACCGGGTGGTGCTGGAAGCCTTTGTCGCCGGGATCGAGTCGTGCCCAGACCGGGAGGCACGTGAGCTGTTGGGCGTCGTATGCGACCTCTACGCGTTGTCCGTGATCGAGGAAGACAAGGCCTGGTACATCGAGCACCGGTACCTGTCGACCGAGCGGGCCAAGGCAGTCACCCGCGGCATCAACGATCGGTGCCGGGTTTTGCGTCCGCACGCCAAGACGCTGGTCGATGGGTTCGGTATCCCGGAGCCGTTGCGTTACGCCGAGATGCTGCACCCAGAAAATCTCTCCGAGTGAACCCCGGCGCCGGCTGGTCGGCGTACGTACACCTTCCAGGTCAGCGCGGCAGCGGCAGCGTAGAAAGCCATGAAGATCAAGAACGCCGACGTCCCGGTGCCCGTGCTGACGTAGGACTCCCGCAGCGCCAAGTTGATTCCGACGCCGCCCAGCGCGCCGAAGGCCGCCACGAACCCGATGGCTACCCCTGAGATGACTCGTGACCAATCGCGGCGTTCGGCCTCCCCAGCCTCCGGGCCGAGATCCAGGGAACGGCTGCACGACTCGAAAATCGTGGGGATCATTTTGTAGACGGATCCGTTGCCCAGCCCGGACAAGATGAACAGCACGATGAAGCAGACGAAGTAGCCGACGATGGCCGCGCCGGCAACCGAACCGGTCTGCAGGCCATGGTGGTGGCGGTCCTCGAGAGAACTCGCGGCGATCAGCAGGCCGGCGGCAAGGGCCATGGCGACGAAGACCATCAGGGTGAGGCGGCTGCCGCCGATCCGGTCGGCCAATCGGCCACCGTAGACCCGGGCCAGCGCCGCCAATAGCGGCCCGACGAAAGCCAGTTCGGCGGCATGTAGCGCCGCCTGTCCCGCACTTTGTCCACTAGCGATGAAGTTGGTCTGCAATACCTGGCCAAATGCGAAAGAAAACCCGATGAACGAGCCGAAGGTGCCGAGGTAGAGCAGCGAGAGCAGCCAGGTGTCCCGGTTAGAAAGGACCGCGGTGATGATCGGCCGGAGCCGCTTCGCATCGACCCGGTGCTGCTCGACATTGTTCATCCACAATGCCGCTCCGATCGCGGCGATCGCCAGCAGCACCGCGTACAGTCCACAAACCAAGTAGGGCTTCCCGTCGCCCGCAGTAGCGATGACCAGCAGCCCAACCAACTGGATCACCGGCACACCGAGATTGCCTATGCCACCGGCAATTCCAAGTGCGGAGCCTTTGAGCCGATGCGGATAAAAGGCGTTGGCGTTGCTCATCGAAGCCGCGAAATTGCCGCCACCGAGTCCGGTCAGCGCCGCGCATACCAGATACGGCCACAGCGGCAGACCTGGATGGGCCAACAACGCAATGGCGCCAATGATGGGAATTAACAACACGACTGCCGAGAACATCGCCCAGTTGCGACCGCCGAAGATCGCGGTGGCCAATGAATACGGCATCCGCAGGCACGCCCCAACCAGGGTTGCGGTGGTGCCGAGTAGAAACTTGTCACCCGCCGAAAACCCGTAGACGTGCTGCGGCATGAACAACTCCATCACCGGCCACAGCGTCCACACCGAGTAACCGAGGTGCACCGTTACGACCGACCAGAGCAGATTGCGCCGGGCGATGGTCTTGTTACCCGCCTCCCACGCCGCCAGATCCTCGGGGTCCCAACGCGAGATGTGTCGGGAGCCGGAGCGGCGCTTAGTCAAAACCTGGGCTTCGGTAGGTACAGCTCTCACGTCGTGCCCGGGACTGCGCGGCGACTCCTCGCGTTGCAGCAGCAACTGCTGGTCCATCACCCTCCTTACTCCCCGGCCTAGTCCTGGGCCGTCCTCAAGCTGCGTCGACCTTCCAGAGTGCCAGTCTTGCGAGCGCGGAGCATTCCGTGCGTCGCCTGAAACTCCTGTAGAAGTCCTGTAGAACTGCTGTAGAGAACGTGCACCAGGCGGCGGAGCAATATACCCGAGATCGCTGGAAGTTGGTGTGCGCGAACGCTACTGATGCGGAATCGTGTCGAGCGCTTTCAGCTTACCGTCTGGTCCGATCCGAAATCGAACGGTGCCAACGCCGCTGGGACAGCAGGGCCGATCGCCGGCAGTCTGCCATCGGTACTGGACCGTCACGGTGTCATCTCCGGGAGGCAGCACAGTTATGTAGGGCTTCGGGTTGGGAGTTGGTGAACCTAGCGGGGTGTTGTGGTCAAAGAACAACAGCTGCTGGGGAGTCGCCTCGTCGGCAATGGTCGGAATGATCTGCACCCAGTACAAGCGGCATTTTCTGGTATGGCCGCGCCCGATTTCGGCCCAGGCCGAACCGGGTACCACGATCGGAACCCCGGCGATGGCCTTCCCCACGGTGGCGGGAGACGGCCCGTCAGAGTCCTTGCAGGCGTTCGGCGGCGCCGGTCGCGGTGTCGGGGGCTTCGAGCCGCAACCGGCGGCCGCCAGGCCCAAAATCACCAGAATCGCACTCAGCCGACGACGCACGCCGCGAGCTTAGCGAAGACTGTGAATCTTCCCCAGGTTTCGTCATAAGCCCAGGTGTAGGGCCTAGAGCAGGCCACGGCGCGGGTACTGTTGGGCCCAGACCCAGTTGGTCGTTCTCAACGGCGCACTGCCGCGCCCGGAGCCGTCGCGGGAAGTCCGTAAAACGGCTGAAACCTCGGATATCTCGTCCTGAAACATCCTTGTCGCACGATTCAGCGCAAACGATTGAGCACCCGAGAAAGGACGTAAGCGTGGCTACGCAGCCCGGTCAGCATGCCGTGCACTCGATGTGCGCGTACTGCGGTGTGGGCTGCGGAATGGTGCTGCAGATCACAACCGACCCCGAAAGCGGCCGTCGTCACATCACCAAATCGACTGGGGACAACAGCCATCCGGCCAACTTCGGCCGGTTGTGCACCAAGGGCACGACCACCGTAGACCTTTTCGGCGCACCGGGCAGGGCGGAGTCGGCACACCTGCGGTCCGACCGCGGTGAACCCCTCCAACCAATCGATACCGATGACGCCATTACCCTATGCGCCAAACGGTTACGAGCGATCATCGATGAACACGGCCCAGATGCGGTAGCCATCTACGTGTCGGGGCAGATCTCCATCGAGGCCCAGTACCTGGCGAACAAGCTGGCCAAGGGGTTTGTCGGCACCAACCAAATCGAGTCGAATTCGCGGTTGTGCATGGCGGGTGCCAGTTCGGGCTACACACTGTCGCTGGGCGCCGACGGACCACCAGGCTCATACCAGGACATCGATCATGCCGACGTCTTCTTCGTCATCGGCGCGAATATGGCTGACTGCCACCCGATTCTGTTCCTGCGGATGATGGACCGCGTCAAGGCGGGCGCCAAACTGATCGTCGTCGACCCGCGCCGCACCGCGACGGCTGACAAGGCTGACCTGTTCCTACAGATTGCCCCCGGGACCGATCTGGCACTGCTCAACGGATTACTGCAGCAGATCGTCCAAAACGGGCACACCGACGCCGAGTTCATCGCCGAATTCACCGAGGGCTGGGAGGTGATGCCGAGCTTCCTGCGACAATTCACCCCCGCCAGGGTCAGCGAAATCACAAGTATTCCTGAGGAACACATCCGCACGGCGGCACGCTGGATCGGCGAAGCCGCGAACTGGATGAGCATCTGGACGATGGGCATCAACCAGAGCACCCACGGCACCTGGAACACCAACGCGATCTGCAACCTGCACCTGGCCACCGGCGCGATCTGTAAGCTCGGCAGCGGTCCGTTCTCCCTGACCGGTCAGCCAAACGCTATGGGCGGACGCGAAATGGGTTACATGGGACCGGGTCTGCCGGGTCAGCGGTCGGTGACTTGCGCCCAAGACCGCGAGTTCGTGGAGGAACAGTGGGGCATTCCCCACGGATCGTTGCGCAGCGACGTCAGCGCCGGCGTGATCGACATGTTTTCCCGAATGGCCGACGGCCAGATCAAGGCGTGCTGGATCATCTGCACCAATCCCGTTGCCACCGTTGCTAATCGGAAGACCGTGATCGCCGGCCTGGAGCAGGCCGAACTGGTGATCGCCCAGGACGCATTCCTAGAGACCGAGACCAACGAGTACGCCGACGTTCTGCTGCCCGCAGCGCTCTGGACCGAATCCGACGGGGTGATGGTCAATTCCGAGCGCAACCTGACCCTGTTCGAGCAAGCCGTCGATCCGGCAGGACAAGCGCTTCACGACTGGCAGCTCATTGCCCGGGTCGCTTGTGAGATGGGCTTTTCGGACTCCTTCGGATACGAGTCCGCTGAGGATGTTTTCGAAGAGATCAAACGGTTCTGGAATCCCACGACCGGCTACGACCTGCGCGGGGTCAGCTACGAGCGGCTGCGGCAGACACCACTGCAGTGGCCATGCCCACCCGGGGACGCGGCGGACCGTCACCCAATCCGCTATCTGAATGACGGTGTCAGCCAGACTCAGTTGGTCCGCGAGGACGGCCACGTGCCCCGGTTGGCGTTCCCGACCGCGACTGGGCGCGCGGTGTTCTTCGCCCGCCCGCACCTGCCGCCCGCGGAGATGCCGGACGCCGACTACCCGTTCTTGCTCAATACCGGCCGGCTGCCCCACCAATGGCACACCATGACCAAGACCGGCAAGGTGGCCAGGCTCAACAAACTGAACCCCGGACCGTTTGTCGAGATTCATCCCGAGGACGCCGACGCGTTACAAATCGCCGACGGCGACCGCGTCGAGATCGCTTCCCGGCGTGGCCGTGCCGTATTGCCGGCCGCAATCAGCGACCGGGTACGCCCCGGCAACTGTTTTGCACCCTTCCACTGGAACGACGTCTTCGGCGAATATCTCTCGATCAACGCCGTCACCAGCGACGCCGTCGACCCGGTGTCGCGGCAGCCGGAATACAAGGCGTGCGCGGTCACCGTGACGAAGGTCCCCGTTCCGCCGGAGACCGCCGCACCAGACCCGGGAGTGGCCGAAGACAGCCCCGAAATTCGGGGGATCAATGTGTCTCAGGTCGACGCAGTGGCCGAAATTCTCGGCCTGGCCAACGAACCAATGCCGCAGTTCGGTCCGCTCGGCCGTGCCTACCTGGCCGGGGTGATCGCCGGGCTGCGTTCGGAGGCCGGTCGCCGCACGGCGGGCGTGCCCACCCTGCCGCTGAGCGCCCCGTTCGATTCCAACACTCGCCTGTGGGTGGACGGTCTGCTCGCCGGGATGTTCTCGCGCGCCGAGCCACCACCCTCACTGGCGGCACCGATAGCCACCGAAACCACCGCGGCAGCGCCCCATCGGGCGCCGATCGTGGTGTTGTGGGCCTCCCAGACCGGAAATGCCGAAGAACTCGCCGCCGGGATCGCCGCAAAGCTTCGCGGGGCCCGGTTGCCTGTCGCATTGCACGGTATGGACGACTTCGGCGTTGCCGACCTGCCTACCGCGCACGAGCTCCTGCTGATCACCAGCACCACCGGGGACGGCGACCCCCCGGACAACGGCGTCGGCTTCTGGCGAGCGCTATCGGACGACAGCGCACCACATCTGCACGACACGCGCTATGCCGTTCTCGCGTTGGGCGACTCCAACTACAACGACTTCTGCGGTCATGGACGCAGGCTCGACCAACGCCTTGCCGAGCTGGGAGCGACCCGCCTAGCCGGCCGCGTCGACTGCGAACCCGATTACGAGGACGCGGCAGCGGGATGGCTCGACACGGTCTTGCAAGCGCTGACCCGACCCGGCGCACCGACCGGTGATGACCGCGCCCTACCGCCCTCGGCTCTGGTGGCACCAGCGCGCCTTGCCTGCGCACCGCAGACGTACACAAGGAAACGCCCCCTGGTCACCAGCCTCGTCCGTAACACCACGCTCAGCCGACCACGGTCAGCAAAAGACGTGCGGCAGTTGGTGTTTCATTTACCGGAGGGAACCGTCAGCTACGAAGCCGGTGACTCTCTCGGGGTGTGGCCGCGCAATAACGACGGGCTCGTCGATGAATGGCTGACCGTGACCGGGTTGGACGGCCACACCGAGGTGGAGATTGCCGGCCACGGCTCGATGACTTCAATGTCACTACGCGACGCTCTTCTAGAGCGACTTGAGATCGCCCACATCAGCCCCGACCTGCTGCGGTTTGTACGGCAGCGTACTCACGACGCCGCGTCCGCCGCTGAACTTGCCGAGTTGATGAAGCCGGAAAACAAAGCGGCACTGGCTGATTGGTCATGGGGCCGCCAGTCGATCGACCTGCTCGCTAGTGCGCCGGTCACCGCGCGTGTCGACGAATGGCTCACGGTGCTCAAACCGCTACAGCCACGGCTGTATTCGATCTCGTCCAGCCCTAAGGAAAACCCCGGAGAAGTGCACCTGACCGTGTCGCCGGTGCGGTACAACTTTCGCGGTGTACCGCGGCGCGGGGTGTGCTCGACCTATTTGGCGGACCGCTCTCCACGCGATCAGATCGCGCTGTACGTAAGGACATGCAGAAACTTCCGCGTGCCCAGCGATCCGCACACGCCGATGATCATGATCGGGCCGGGAACCGGGATCGCACCCTTCCGCGGCTTCCTACAGGAGCGACGCGCGCTCGGCCACACCGCACCCAACTGGCTGTTCTTCGGCGAACAACATGCCGCCACCGACTTCTACTACCGCGACGAGATCGAGGCGATGCATGCCGACGGGTTGCTCACCGAACTGGATCTGGCGTTCTCCCGGGATCAGCGCGAGAAGGTTTACGTGCAGCACCTGATGCGCAAGCGGGGTGCCCAGTTGTGGCAATGGTTGCAGGAGGGAGCGCAGTTGTACGTCTGCGGCAACGCCAACCCGATGGCCAAGGACGTCGATCGCGCGCTGTGCGAGATCGTGGCCGAACACGGGCGCCTGGACGTTGACGAGGCCACGGCATACATAGAGGCGCTCAGCGCAGACAAGCGCTATCACCGCGACGTCTACTAAGACGTCTACTGCGGGGAACTTGTAATACGGCGGAAACATCGCATGTCGGCCAGTTGAAACATGCCGGTCGCACCATCGAGCCATGACTCGGGAATGCCCGCTGCGGTGTAGTCAGGCGTCGGCACCTGACCACATCGCCTGGGCAGGGCTGCCCGTCAACCTGGACTTGGCATTCTCCCCCGAGCAGCGCGACAAGGTCTACGCGCAGCACATGATGCGCAAACGCTGGTCCCAACTGCGGCAGTGGTCCCGCAACGTGGCACCGCTGTGCGTCTGTGAGATCGCGTTCCACGCGCAACAGCTCGACCCGGACGCGGCCAATTCCGTCTCCGGTCGTTAAGCGCGGGTTCATCTCGATCAGCGCTACCGTGACGTGACGCGCGAAGTCACGGACGGAGGTTCTAAAGATGGGCGATGCCTGCGTGCCACGGTTTCCGGCCGCACTGTCCACACCAAGCCTCAATCGCGGGGTTGGGTTTACTCATGAGGAGCGGCGACGGCTCGGGCTCACCGGCCGGCTGCCGTCGGCGGTGCTCACCCTCGAGCAGCAAGCCGATCGGGTGTGGCATCAATTGCAAAGCCTCGCAACAGATTTAGGACGCAATCTGCTTCTCGAGCAATTGCACTACCGCCATGAACTGTTGTACTTCAAAGTGCTCACCGAGCATCTGCCGGAACTGATGCCGGTGGTGTACACGCCCACCGTTGGCGAGGCAATCCAGCGCTTCTCCGACGAATACCGCGGGCAACGCGGTTTGTTCCTGAGCATCGACGAACCCGGCGACATCGGCCCAGCGTTCGAAACGCTCGGGCAAGGACCCGACGACATCGACCTGATCGTCTGCACCGACGCCGAAGCGATCCTGGGTATCGGCGACTGGGGCGTGGGTGGCATCCAGATCGCGGTGGGCAAGTTGGCGCTGTACACGGCCGGCGGCGGCATCGATCCGCGCCGTTGTCTGGCGGTGTCCCTGGATGTCGGCACGGATAACGAACAACTGCTGCAAGACCCGTTCTATCTCGGCAATCGTCATGCGCGCCGCCGCGGCGCCGAATACGACCAGTTCATCAAGCACTACATCGCGACCGCTCATCGGATGTTTCCGCGCGCGCTGTTGCATTTCGAGGACTTCGGGCCGGCCAACGCGCGGATGATCCTGCGGACATACGGTGCCGATTACTGCGTGTTCAACGATGACGTCCAGGGCACCGGCGCCGTGGTGGTGGCCGCCGTGGACGGCGGATCGGAGGTCACCGGTATTGCGTTGCGCGAGCAGCGGGTGGTTGTCTTCGGCGCCGGAACGGCGGGGATCGGGGTCGCCGATCAGATCCGAGACGCAATGGTCGCCGACGGCGCCGGCGTTGAGCAGGCGACCGCCCAGATCTGGGCGATCGACAAGCAGGGCCTGCTGTTCGACGACATGACCGACCTGCGCGATTTTCAGGTGCCCTACGCCAAGAGCCGCGCTCAGCTCGGCGTAGCGGCCGGGGATCGGGTCGGACTGCTCGACGCCATCAAGATGGCGGCGCCGACCATCCTGCTCGGGTGCTCGGCGGTGTCCGGTGCGTTCACCCAGGAGGTTGTCGAGGCGATGACGGCGTCCTGCGAACGACCGATGATCTTCCCGCTGTCCAACCCGACCTCGCGGATGGAGGCCATGCCGGCCGACGTCCTGTCGTGGTCCGACGGCAAGGCACTGCTTGCTACCGGCAGCCCCGCCGCGCCCGTCGAATACAACGGGACCACCTACACCACCGGCCAAGCCAACAATGTGTTGGTGTTCCCCGGCATTGGACTGGGCGTGATCGTCGCCGGCGCCCGGCTGCTCACCCAGGGCATGCTACACGCTGCAGCGAAAGCCATTGCACGCCAGGCTAATCCGGTGTGCACCGGCGATTCGCTATTGCCGGATGTCCAGGACTTGCGTGCCATCTCGAGCACGGTCGCGGAGGCCGTGTATCACGCCGCCGTGGCCGACGGGGTGGCCACCAGAACGCATGACGACGTCAGGCAGGCCATCCTCGACACCATGTGGCGGCCGACATACGACTAAATGCCGTTGCGATTGCAGTCATTCAACGGCGGCCGGTGTCGCGGCCTCGCGCTTGGCGATGCGACGCGGGAACCAGCGCCAACCGGCGACGAACACGCCCGCCAACGACACGGTGGCGATGAAAAACGCGATGCGGATGCCGTCGATGAAGTCTTCTTCCGCAATTTGCACGGGGTCGCGGTGCGGGATATGTTGCCGCGGTGCGATTGCGCTGACATGCGCTCGCGGGTTGGCATTATCGATGATGACCTCGGCGATGGCGTGTCGTTCGACCGGGTCGGGCACTACCGGCTCCAGATGAGGCTCGAGTGTGGCCGTTAGCCAAGCGGCGAGGACAGAGCCTAGGACGGCAAAACCAATCGTCGAGCCGATCGCGCGCTGGGCGCTCATGATGCCGGACGCCATGCCCGCACGTTCCGGGGGGACGGCGGTCATGGCGACGGTCGTGATCGGCGTCAGACACAACGCCACGCCCATGCCGCACAGGCCCAACCCGAGCAGAACCAAGCTCGAGCTCCGGTGCTCGCTGGCGATCAGCGTGAGCAGACCCAGCATCAACAGGCAGAGCCCCAGTAAGACGAGCATGCGTGCGCCAACCCGGGCAACCAGGGGCCCAACCAGAGGCGACAAGACGACCACGCCCGCGCTGAACGGGAGGATCATGAGGCCGGTCACGCTCGGGGTGTAGCCGCGCACGTTCTGCAGGAACTGAGTGGTGAGCAGCAGCATCCCGTAGACAGCGAAGAACACCGTGCAGATGGTTCCGATGGACAGTGCGTACGAGGTGTCGCGGAACAAGCTCAGATCCATCATCGGATCCGGCGATCTGCGTTCGAGCCACAAGAACAGGGCGCCGCCAACGGCCGCCACCAACAGCAGCCCGACGGTTTGCGTCGATGTCCAGCCGACCTGGGGGCCCTCGATGATCGCGTACACGAAAGCCCCCACGGTCACGATGAACAGCAGCTGCCCGGACAGGTCGAAGCGTCCCGACCGCTCGTTGCACGACTCCTTCACAAAGCCCACGGTCAGAAGAAGCACAACCACGCCCATGGGCACATTGACGTAGAAGATGCTGCGCCACCCCCACTGGTCGACCAGCAAACCGCCCAGCGTCGGGCCCGCCGTCGTGCCGACACTGGCAATGGCGGTCCAGATCCCAATTGCTTGGGCCTTCTGCTTGGCTTCCGGAAAGGCCGCGCTGACCAGGGCCAACGAGGTCACGCTGGCAGTCGCCGCGCCCAAGCCCTGCACGCCCCGGGCGGTGGCAAGCACCCCGATGGAGGGCGCCATGCCGCAGGCGATGGATCCCAGCGTGAACAAGGAAACCCCCGCGATGTACCAGCGACGGCGGCCGTAGCGGTCGGCCAGTGTCGCCGCCGACATGATGAAGACCGCCATGCCGAGGCTGTAGGCCGCCACCACCCACTGCAGGCCGTCCTCCCCCACGCCGAAGCTGTGCTGGATGTTCGGCAGCGCCACGTTCACTATCAGTGCGTCGAGAAAGATCATGAACAGGCCCAAGCCCGTAGCGACGAGGGTGAGGAGCTGCGTTCGGTTCATACGGGGCCCCAGTTCGCGGAGTATCAGTGGCGATCTGGGGATGAACTTTATGCGGCAGGGAGCGCGAGCAGTCGCAAAAGCGCCCAAATCAGGGGTGATTTGGGCGCTTTTGCGTCTGCTCGCGCTGGTCTCAGCCGCCCTCGGCGATGCGGCGCACCGCCCGCAGGAACACGTCGATCTCCTCGAAGGTGTTGTAGAACGCAAACGAGGGACGGACGGTGGCCTCCAAGCCATAGCGACGCAGAATCGGCTGAGCGCAGTGATGCCCGGCGCGCACCGCGATGCCTTCGGCGTTCAGCGCCTTGCCCACCTCGAGCGGCTCGTGTCCGGCCAGCACGAACGACAACACGCTGGCCTTCTCGTCCGCGGTACCGACGAGCCGAACACCCGGAATGTCCGCCAGCCGCGGGGTCGCATACTCCAACAACGCATGCTCGTAGGCGGCGATGCGCTCGATGCCCATCCGCTCGACATAACGCAGCGCCTCGCCGAGCCCGACGGCGTCGGCGATGTTTCCGGTCCCGGCCTCGAACTTGTTGGGCAGCCCTTGATACAGCGACCGCTCCAGCGTGACGTCGGCGATCATGTTGCCGCCGCCCTGCCACGGTGGGGTCTCGGCCAGAGCTTCCTCGGTCCCGTAGAGCACACCGATTCCGGTGGGGCCGTATATCTTGTGCCCGGAGAACGCGAAGAAATCAACGCCGAGCGCCGAAACATCGATCGGCAGATGCGGAATCGACTGCGCACCGTCGATCAGCACCCGCGCGCCGTAGCGGTGGCCCAGCTCGACGATCTTCTCGACCGGCGTCACCGTGCCCAGTGCGTTTGAAACGTGGGTCGCGGCAACTAGTTTCGTCTTCGGACCCAGCAGGTTCTCGAACTCCGACAACAGCAGGTTGCCCGCCTCGTCCACCGGCGCCACCTTCAGGATCGCACCCGTCTTTTGCGAAATCAGTTGCCATGGAACGATATTGGCGTGGTGCTCCAGGTGGGTGATGACGACCTCGTCGCCGGGTCCCAGGTGTTTGCCGCCCCACGCGTAGGCCACCAGGTTGATGGCCTCGGTGGTGCCGCGCACGAAGATGTTCTGTTCGGCCGCCGAAGCGCCGATGAACCGCCGCACGGTCTCGCGGGCCTCTTCGTAGGCATCGGTCGCCCGGGCCGCCAACTCATGCGCCGCGCGGTGGATATTGGAGTTCTCGTGGGCGTAGAAGTACGACAGCCGGTCGATCACCACCCGCGGCTTCTGGGTGGTCGCGGCGTTATCGAACCAGATCAGCGGCTTGCCGTTGACAGTTTCTTGCAGGATGGGGAAATCCGCGCGCACGGCCTCGACGTCGAAGACTTCGTGTTCGTCGGGCAGCTGCGGCACCGGCTCCGGTCGAGTCAGGAAGTAGTAGTTCGACTCGTCACCCACCGGCCCGGCCGGAGGCGCGCCGGACCAGTCCAGGTCACCTACCGACGGCGCCTCGGGTAGCCAGCCTGGCGTCGATCCTCGCGGCGCCACGGGCACGGTGGGGACAGACCCCGCCAGCACCCCGGGCACCGTCGGCACTATCCCGGAATTCGGTACCGCGAACGCCGTCAGATCCGCAATGCCGGGCGGCAGGAACGGATCGGCTACCGCCTCCGTCGTCTCGGCTGCCGACGGCGCCGCCGTTGCGTCCGGCACGTTTCCACGCGGAGCAACCGGCGCCGTCTGCGGCGGCGCTCCTTCGGGTCCCGGAGACGTCGGCGCCGGGAGATAGATGTCCGAGACCCCGATCAACGGAATCGGAGCCGGGAACGGATCAACCGCGCCGGCAGCCGCCTGGCCAGCCGAAGTGGCGGCCGTCGTGTCGGGCACGGTGCCGCGCGGCGCGACCTGCGTCGTCTGCGGTGGACTATCGGGCCCCGGCCGAATACCGGTCGCATACAACTGGTTGGCTAGCGCGGCGAGCTCCGCGGCGCTAATGGGAAGCTCACCTTCGGCGTCTACCGAACGGTACTCACTTGTACTCATGGAACTGGTCCACAGCGACGTCGTCGAGCACGGCAAGCGCGTCGTCAGTGAGGACCGCCAAAGACGTATAGAGAGTGACCAGATATGTCGCGATTGCCGACTGGTTGATACCGGTGAAACGCACCGAGAGCCCGGGCGCTTGTTCCCCGACCAGGCCCGGCTGGAACAGGCCCACCACTCCCTGGCGCTCCTCGCCCGTGCGCACCAGGATGACCTTGGTCTTGCCGTCCTTGACCGGCACCTTGTCCGACGGGATCAACGGAATGCCGCGCCACGTGATGAATTGCGCGCCGAACAAGCTCACCACCGGGGGCGGCACACCACGGTAGGTGGCTTCACGGCCGAACGCGGCAACACCCTGCGGGTGCGTCAGGAAGAAGCTGGGTGTCTTCCAGACCTTGGTGATCAGCGCGTCGAGATCGTCAGGCGTGGGTGCACCACCGAGCGTCTGGATGGTCTGCTCCGGGGTCGCCTGCGCCAGCAACCCGTACTCCGGGCTGTTGACCAGTTCGGACTCCTGGCGTTCCTTGATCGTCTCGATGGTCAGTCGCAGCTGCTGCGCGATCTGGTCGTGCGGGCTGGAGTACAGGTCAGACACCCTGGTGTGGATATCGAGGAGGGTCGAAATCGTCCGCAGCGTGTACTCACGCGGGCTCGTCTCGTAGTCGACGTAGGTCTCCGGCAGCGGCCCTTCGGTGCCGGCGCCCGCTTCGGCCTTGACCGCAACCTGCTCGGGGTTTACCACGCGGTTCACGCGGTAGATACCCGCTTCCACCGGCACCCAGCTCAGCAGATGCAGCAACCACCGCGGCGTGATCGTCGAGAGCTGCGGAACGGTCTTCGTAGCATTGGCAAGCTGCCTGGCGGCGAGATCGCCGAGTGCCTGAGACTCATTTTGAGCCGCCGTCATCATGGTCCTTCCATGGTGTTCCGGTAATGCAGTGGGCGTGGACTATGGGGCAGAGCCATTGTGCCCCACAATGATCGCTTGCGCGGTGCCGAGCGTATGTCACGGTGATGCTTGGGCAAAGAGTTTGGCCCGCGCGTGAGCCAAACTGCCGAAACTCGACCATGCCGTATAGTGGGGCCATGCAACAGGCCGTTCAGCCGCGCTTCATCCCCTCGCGCTGCCTTGCCGTGGACTGTTGTTGTTGATTTCCTGATCCCGTCTGACCCTGTAGTCCTCGCGCGCCGGTCGCCTCGCGGCCCGGTGCCGCGGGAATTCCAAATTTCAGGAAGATCAACCACCCATGACTGTGCTCTCCGTACCCAGCCGTGCCCTGGCGCCCGTCGCGACCCGTCGCCGCATCCAGGTGCGGCCGGTCACCAAGCTGACTCGCATGACGCGCTATCGAGGCGGCACCTATTCGCACACCGTCGACAAGATCGTGTTCGCCGACGGCACCACCGCGCGCACCGACCTGATCAGGCTCAACCCCAACCTGCAGGCCTACTCCCTCGACTTCACCGGCATCGCCCCGCACCAGCCGTCGCGCTACCGGCCAGGGACCTGGTCCGCACTACCACACCTGCTCACCCGCGACTGCGAGGCCGAAGTGGCGTGGATCCTGCGCCACTCCTTCCCCATGCGCTCCGCCGCCGAACTGAGCGGCCAGCTGCGCCGGGCCGGCTATCCACTGGGCCCGGCCAACATCAGCGAACACGAAGCCATCGCCGGAACACAGGCCGCGATCTGGTATCTCACCAACGGCATGTCCCTGGATACTCGGCCACTCAATGCGCCCGTCGCCGTCCACCGCGGGCCAGGCCCGGTGCTCACCTTCGAATTCGAGGGCCAACCACAGCTGGGCGGCTACTCCCTGTGGGCGACCGGGGACGCCGCTGTCACCATCAAGCTGCAGAAGTCGGTCGACGGCCGTGTCTGGCACGACATCTCCGGCTCACAACTGACCACACATGCCGGCAAAGGCCGCTACCAACGCGCTCTGGGCGTCGGCAGTACGCTGTCGACCAGCCGTCATGGCCACGGCGGATCCGGCTACCGCTACTACCGGCTGATCACCACCACACCCGACGCCACGACGGAGATCGACCATGTCGACTTCTGGCTGACCGGCACCCGCCACTACCGCAACGCCGACCGCGTCGTGCACCTCTACAACTACCTGCTCGCGGGGGCACACCAAGCCGTCCGCGCGACACCGGAACCCCGACTCATCGCCACCGACGCGACCGTCGAATCCGAACTCGTCGGACCGTTCCAGGTGCACGTCCCATTGGCGCTGACGGTCGGCGAAGGTCACGAGCTGGTCGATGCCGACGGCTTCCCAATCAACGACGTGGTTCAACCCGATACCGACTTTTACCTGCGTCGCGCCCCGGGTACATCGGCAATAACATTGACTGCAACCACTGCACACAGCATCGGCGGAAGAGTATTGACCGGGCTGGCGTTAGACGGGGCACCACAGCGGTACACACCGGTTGCCCTAGCCGTACCCACGGACGTGAGCATCGAATTCGACATCAGCTGGGACGAGGCCTGGGCCGACATTCTGAGAGAAGGCAGATGAGCATCGCGGACAACATCACGCAACTGATCGGAAACACGCCGCTGGTCCGGCTGCGCCGGGTTACCGACGGGGCTGTGGCCGACGTGGTCGCCAAGCTGGAGTCGTTCAACCCGGCGGGCAGCGTGAAAGACCGCATCGGGGTGGCCATGATCGACGCAGCCGAGAAAGCCGGCCTGATCACGCCGGACACGATCATCCTCGAGCCGACGAGTGGCAACACCGGCATCGCCCTGGCGATGGTGGCCGCCGCACGCGGCTACAAGTGCGTGCTGACCATGCCGGAAACGATGAGCACTGAGCGACGGATGCTGCTGCGGGCCTACGGCGCCGAGCTGATCCTCACTCCCGGTCCCGACGGCATGGCGGGTGCCATCGCGAAGGCCGAGGAACTGGCCAAAACCGACGATCGGTATTTCATCCCGCAGCAGTTCGAAAACCCGGCGAATCCGGCCGTCCACGCCGTCACCACCGCCGAGGAGGTGTGGAAAGACACCGACGGCAAGGTCGACATCTTCGTGTCCGGGATCGGCACCGGCGGCACTATCACCGGAGTCGCCCAGGTCATCAAGGAACGCAGACCATCGGCACAGTTCGTCGCCGTAGAGCCCGCCGCGTCGCCGGTGCTCTCCGGCGGCCAGAAGGGACCACATCCGATCCAGGGCATCGGCGCTGGCTTCATCCCGCCGGTGCTGGACCTGGGTTTGGTCGACGAAATCGTCACGGTCGAGAACGAAGACGCGCTCGAACTGGCCCGGCGGCTGGCCCGGGAAGAGGGTCTGCTGGTCGGCATTTCCTCGGGCGCGGCCGTATGGGCCGCCCTGCAGCTGGCCCGCCGGCCGGAGAACACCGGAAAGCTGATCGTCGTCGTGCTCCCCGACTTCGGCGAGCGGTATCTGAGCACTGTGCTATTCGCCGATCTGAGCGACTAGCCATGCTGGCGGATATCCGGCGCGACATACGGGCGGCGAGGGAGCGAGATCCGGCCCGACCCACCGTGCTGGAGGTCGTCTTCTGTTATCCCGGCGTGCACGCGGTATGGGGCCACCGGATCAGCCATTGGCTGTGGCTGCGGGGCGCCAGGCTGGCCGCGCGGGCGTTGGCGGAGCTCACCCGGGTGCTGACGGGAGTCGAGATCCACCCCGCTGCCGTGCTCGGTGCCGGCCTGTTCATCGACCACGCGACCGGCGTGGTGATCGGAGAAACCGCGGAGGTGGGCGACGACGTCACGCTCTTCCACGGCGTCACGCTGGGCGGCACCGGCCGAGAAACCGGGAAACGCCATCCCACCGTTGGAGACCGGGTGATCATCGGCGCCGGAGCCAAGATTCTCGGCCCAATCAAAGTCGGCGACGACAGTCGGATCGGCGCCAACGCCGTCGTGGTCAAGGAGGTTCCGTCAAGCGCTGTGGTCGTCGGGGTCCCCGGACAAATCGTCAGCCGCTCCAGCACCGCTCGCGAGGACGACTCGATGCTGCCCGATCTCGTGGGTGTCAGCCTGCAATCGCTGCTCACCAGGGTGGCCAGGCTGGAAGCCCAGGATGGCGGCTCACGCGGTGAACGCATCATCCGGCCACCGGAAGCCGGTGTCTGGCATGGCGAGGACTTTTCCATCTGAGGGGTTGTTGGAGAGGCTGTGAGCACTCTTGTGGTGGCGATGACTGCAACCATCGCAGCGTTGGCCGGAGCCACCGCGATCGGCGTCGCGGTCAATCGACGCTCGGGCGTATTGCGGGAAGCCGGTTTAGGGTGCGACCAGGACATGTCGGACCTTGGCTTATCCAGTACCGGGCCGACCGTCGTACATTTCACTGCCCAGTGGTGCGGTCCGTGTGACGCGGTGCGTCGCGTGGTCGACCAGGTGTGCGGCGATCTGACGGACGTGGCGCACGTGGAGATCGACATCGACGCCAACCCGGTGGCCGCCAAGCGCCTGTCGGTGCTTTCGCTGCCTACGACGTTCATCTTCGACGCCGAAGGGCAACAGCGATACCGCACCGCGGGTGTCCCGAAGGCAGCTGACCTGCACACGGTGTTGCGACCCCTAATTCCCGACAGGAGCAATTGATGGCGATCACTACCAACCAAGTCGACGTGCGGGGACCACGATTCGCCGCGTGGATTACCAGCACGGTTCTGGTGCTGACGTTGGCACTGTCAGCATTCAGCCAACCCGTCGCGGCGGCGATCCTGAGCGCCCAGGCAATCGTTTTCGCGATCAGCGCCGCGCGCGGGCCGCGTAATAGCCCTTACGGGCTGCTGTTCGCCAAACTCGTCGCACCGCGGCTGGGACCGGTGAAAGAGCGCGAATCGGTGGCACCGCTGAAGTTCGCCCAGGTGGTGGGGCTAATTTTCGCTGTCGTCGGGGCCGCTGGCTTCACCGCGGGAATCCAGCTCCTCGGCGTGGTGGCAACCGCGTTCGCGCTGATCGCCGCGTTCCTCAACGCCGCCTTCGGCATCTGCCTTGGCTGCCAGTTGTATCCGTTCGTCACGCGGCTGCGTCGCACACCAGCGCCGTAGCCGTCGAACAGCCAAGCAACCGAACCGGTCTCAGCACGTATCTGAGCGCGCGAATCTACGCGAAGTGGGTATCCCTTTTCACCGCAATAACTCTCACGAAACCGGCTCACGCCCGGGCACCCACACCAAGGGATTGGATAGGAAGTCCACGACAGCTGATCGAAGATCTACAAAACCAGCTACCACGTGGCTCTGGCGGCCACGAAAACACGCGTGATCTCGACACAGCCGTCGGGTGGCGCCGGTGCAACACCTATGCCGCCTTCCGGGAACTGATCTCAGCCAGCGAGCGTCGTCATGGTGATCTGCGGTACCGACGAACTAAGTCGTCCTCCCCGAACGTGCTCGTGTGCTGCAGGCCCACCTCGTCGCGGCCGAAAAATGTCCATTGCTTTGGACTTTTCTGCGGCCCGCTGATCAGCTTGACCGTGTAGCGCTCGTCGGTCGGTTGCATCGTGCCGATGATGTCACCGACGCGGATTTCTGAGGGATGAATCTGGGGTGCGTCCCACCAACTTTGTGCTGCCATGCCACCCATCCTCACCTCAGTTACCGGCCACACTACCCCGCCTACGCGTGGGCGTTTCTACGTTGAGTTTTTTCGTGCCTGTGCACTCATCCGACGAGTCGTGACAGTCGCCTGCCCGCTGCCAATTGCGTTGGCAACTTTGCGCTTTCGTGGATCCATGCGGCGACTTCCGCACTCCGCGGCAACGCCGTCGATATACCCGCTGCGGGGAGCGGCTCCCATCTTGACCGCGACGCGGGCCAAATCAATGATCGGCGACGACATGGCTTTGAATAGTCACGTACGAAGTATCACCGATCAGCCCCCACCCTACCCTCGTCGTCAACGCGAAGCGAAACGGCCAGCGAAAGGCTGAAGCTGTGACCGAAACACACTGCGGCGGCAGCGTTTTCGTAACGCGGAGCATTTCAGCCACCAAAACGACGCTGGTGGCGTAGTGTCAACGGTGAGCCGTTTCGTTGTCAGCGGTGGTCCGCCGCAAAACTGCGGGGATGATAGCCACGGGCAATGTGATTCCTCCGTCCGCCCGCACCCGTGGGGCGGTAGCCACCGAAGGTGAAGGAACCGCCCGTGAGTTGCGCAGCCGCAAGCGTTTCGCGACAACGAGACGGCTCAAGCCCGGCCTTCGGGCTCGACAGGCGTGCCAGCGTCATCATCTGGCGGCCCCGGTCCCAACCGCGATACCGCCGATGACGCGGCCGTTCGGAGGTCGGGGTCGCGTCAACTCCATTCGGCTATCGCTGGCATCCGAGTTCGGCCGCGACATCGATGGAGCATGGTGGCCCCGCGCCGACCGCATCACCAATGAATTGCCCGACCTTGTCGCGGTCTTGACTCCCCTGCTGGGAGACATCACATCGATCAACGTCAATTGGCCGCCGCTACAACGACCACCCGACTTCAACTGCCCGGGATGGGAACACAAACGCCAACACGTAATGACCGTTAGCGGTAGCGATGCTTGCGCAAATCTCCTGATCATCCCGTACGGCACCTACAGCACGCTCGCAGTCATGGTGCTGCGCCGGGCCGCAGACCTGCCCATCAAGCCCGCTGATCGCGATAAACCCGTGTTTCTGACCGCCGGATCGATTCTGCGGGCCGCCCAAGAACAACGCGCCTCCGGCTGTCTCTGACCCCAGCCAGGGCTTGAAGCTCCCCCGGAAGGACTCGAACCTTCAACCCTTCGGTTAACAGCCGAATGCTCTGCCAGTTGAGCTACAGGGGACTATCAAGTCGCGCGTCTGCTGGCGCAGATCGCGGGACGACTCTAGCGTACTGGCATACCCGCACCCAACTAGAGGGAACGCGCGATCGCCTCATCCCCTCGTTAGGGATGCCAGGCCACCTGGCCCAACGGGGATCGGGCGCGGCTCAATCCGCGCCCATGAGGCAGGATGGAATCAACTGCACTATTTGTCGGAGGGGACCGCTTTGATCGGGTATGTCGCCGTGCTTGGACTGGGTTACGTGTTGGGCGCGAAAGCTGGGCGCCGGCGCTACGAGCAGATCGCGGGCACGTACCGCGCGCTGACCAGCAGTCCTGCCGCGAGGTCGGTGATCGAAGGCGGGCGCCGCAAAATCGCGAATCGGATCTCACCCGATGCCGGGTTCGTGACCTTGACCGAAATCGACAACGAGACAGCCGTTGTTGAACGCCCCGTTGAATACCCGATCGAGCGGCGGTCGAAAGCGGCGCCGTAGCCTCAGGCACTCAGATCGTCGCCGCTGGCTTGCTCCAACAGGCTGCGCCGATACGCCTCCATGGCCACCAGGTCGCCGAACAGCGCGTGATACTCGTCGCTTTGTTCGATCGGCGACATGCGCTGCAGCTTGGACTTCACCTCGGCGATCTGGCGGCCGATCCACACCTCTTGCAATCGAGCCAGCACGCCCACGATGTAGCGCGGCAACTTTTCGTCGTCGTCAACCTTGATCGCTTCCACCCCGAGCTCGCTGATCAGCCCAACGGTCGCGGCCGACGTGGTCTGCTGACGGACCTTATCGATCCACTGCGCCCCGCTGACACCGGTCGAGGTACCTCCGGCGGCCTCGATGGCCGCGCGGACGGCCGCGTAGCCGGGGTGCGTGAAGCTCTCCACGGTCAGGGAGTCGAACACTGGGCCCGCCAACGCCGGGTATTGCAGCGCCGACTTGAGCGCCTCCCGCTGCGGCCGCAGGGTGGGATCGCGCGGATCGGGACGGGCGACGGTGGGCTCGGCCGGGGCCGCGTCAGGGGGCTGTGCGGCCCGTGCCTTCCAGCCGGGCCGGCTGGGATTCTTAGACCTCTTGGCTTCGCCGCGCGCCCGGTCGATGACCTGGGCGACATCGGCCCAACCGACCCAGCCGGCGAGCTGGCGGGCGTACTCGTCACGCAGCGTGGGGTCTTTTATCTGGCCCACCATCGGTACGCAGCGTCGCAGCGCGGCCACCCGGCCTTCGGCGCTGTCGAGGTCCATTTCGGCAATCGCGGTGCGAATGGCGAACTCGAACAACGGCGTTCGTCGCGCCACCAGGTCGCGCAGCGCACCGTCACCGGACTTCAGCCGCAAGTCGCAGGGATCCATGCCGTCCGGGGCTACCGCGACAAAGGACTGACCCGCCAGGTTCTGCTCGCCGTCGAGGGCCTTGAGAGCGGCAGCGCGTCCGGCCTCATCGCCATCGAAAACGTAGATCAATTCGCCGCGAAAGAAACTGTCGTCCATCATCAGCCGGCGCAGCATCGCCAGGTGCTCGTCGCCGAATGCGGTGCCGCATGACGCCACCGCGGTACTGACCCCGGCCAGATGCATCGCCATCACGTCGGTGTAGCCCTCGACGACCACTGCCTGATGTCCCTTGGCGATGTCGCGTTTGGCCAGGTCGATGCCGAACATCACCGCCGACTTCTTGTACAGCAGCGTCTCGGGCGTATTGATGTACTTGGCTTCCATCGGGTCGTCGTCGAACAACCGCCGGGCCCCGAAGCCGATCACCTCGCCGGCCGAGGTGCGGATGGGCCACAGCAACCGCCGATGAAACCGGTCCATCGGGCCGTGACGGCCCTGCCGGGACAGGCCCGCAGCTTCCAGCTCCTTAAACTCAAAACCCTTGCGCTGCAAATGCTTTGTTAACGAGTCCCAGCCCGACGGTGCGAAGCCGCAGCCGAAACGACGGGCGGCGTCGGCGTCGAAGCTGCGCTCGGTCAGGTATTGCCGGGCCGGTGCCGCCTCGTCGGACTCGAGCGCCTCCGCATAGAACGCTGCCGCAGCCGCGTTGGCGGCGATAAGCCTGCTGCGGCTGCCGCGATCGCGCTGCACGCTGGTGGCCGAGCCGGTGTAGTTGATCGTGTAGCCGATCCGGTCCGCGAGCACTTCGACTGCCTCCACGAAGCCGACGTGTTCGATCTTCTGGATGAACGCATACACGTCGCCGCCTTCGCCGCATCCGAAGCAGTGGAAGTGGCCGTGGTTGGGCCGCACGTGAAACGACGGTGATTTCTCGTTGTGAAACGGACACAAGCCCTTCAGCGAGTCGGCGCCGGCGCGCCGCAACTGGACGTAGTCGCCGACAACATCCTCGATTCGCGCCCCTTCGCGGATGGCGGCGATGTCGCGATCGGAAATTCTGGACCGACCTGGACTCGACATCGGCTCAGTCTAAGCCTTGATATGGACCGGCTTGGCCGCGCTGTGCGGCGTCAATGCGTTCCAACCGCCCCTCGGTGTAGGACGCGATCTGATCGACGATGACCCGCATGCGGGCACCGTCATCAACAGCGGTGTTGAATGCCGCCGCAAACACCGGGTCGAGCGTCTGCGGCGCTCCGGAGTAGAGCCACTCCGCCACCCTATGGATGCGTTCGCGCTGCCGGGCCTGTGTTTCCAGATGCCGCGGATCGGACATGATGAACTGCAACGCCAAGATTTTCAGCACCGCGACCTCGGCACGCACCAGGTCGGGCACCTGCAAGTCGGCCTGGTACCGCACGAGCGGCCCCGGACCGGCCACCGCGCGGGTTGTCGCGATCGCCGCCGACGCGAACCGGCCCACCAGCTCGCTGGTCAACCGTTTCAGCGCGACCGCCGACGCCAATGTGGCGTCGTACTTGCCGACCGCGGAGACCACGGGTAGGCCCGAAAGCCGGTGGGCGGCCTCCATCAATTCGTCGGCACGCACGCGGGAGAACTCGCTCTCCCCTAACTTGGCCAGTGAAGCAGCGTCGTCGTCGTCGGCAAGCACGCGCAGGTCGATGCGTTGCGAGACGACGCCGTCCTCGACGTCATGGACCGAATACGCGACATCGTCGGCCCAGTCCATCACCTGGGCTTCCAGGCACGAGCGATTCGCCGGTGCCCGTGCGCGGACCCAGGCCGCCGGTTGGTGGTCGTCGTCATAAAACCCGTACTTGCCTCGGCCGGCACCACGGGTCCACGGATATTTGGTGACTGCATCCAGCGATGCCCGCGTCAGGTTCAGTCCGGCGCTATACCCTTGTACATCAAGGACTTTGGGCTCAAGGCTGGTCAGGATGCGGAAGTTCTGCGCGTTCCCCTCGAAGCCCCCGTACTCGGCAGCGACCTCATCGAGCGCCCGCTCACCGTTGTGCCCGTAGGGCGGGTGCCCGATGTCGTGAGCCAGGCCGGCCAGTTCGACCAGGTCGAGGTCGCAGCCCAGTCCGACGGCCATTCCGCGCCCGATCTGGGCAACTTCCAGCGAGTGAGTCAGCCGGGTGCGTGGCGTGTCGCTTTCCTGCGGTCCGACGACTTGCGTCTTGTCGGCGAGGCGGCGCAGCGCGGCGCTGTGCAGCACTCGGGCCCGGTCCCGGGCGAAGTCGGTGCGGTGCTGGCCTTCCGTACCTGGCAGACCCGCCGTCTTCGGCGCTTCGGGTACCCGCCGCTGACGGTCGAAGTCGTCGTAGGGGTCGTGCTGAATCGTGGTCACCGACCCATAGTCTGCCAGGGAGGACGCAGCGCGGTCCGCATCGTCGCCGGGCTGGATTAGATTGCCCGTATGCGCACCGGTCGCCTGCTCGGCATGATCCTGACGCTCGTCACCGTGAGCCTCATCGGGCTGCTGCCGGCGCCGCGCTGCGCCGCGCAACCGCCGTTCCGGCTTCCGAGCTACGTGACCGACAACGCGGGCGTGCTGACAGATTCCGGGCGCGCCGCGGTGACGTCGGCCATCGACAGCCTTTACACCGATCGGCACATCCGGCTATGGGTGGTCTACGTCGACCACTTCTCCGGGCAGAGCGCGGTGAACTGGGCACAGCGCACCATGAGGACCAGCGATCTGGGTAACTACGACGTGCTACTCGCCGTGGCCACCGTTGATCGTGCCTATGCCTTCCTGGTGCCGTCCATGGTGCAAAGCATCACCGAAAGCCAGGTCGACAACCTGCGCCGCAACCACATCGAACCCGCGCTGCGCAACGGCGACTGGAGCGGTGCAGCCGTCGCCGCAGCCAACGGACTCAACAAGTCGCCCAGCTCGTCAGGTCGGTTGTTTCTGCTGGTCGCGCTTGGCGTCATCGTCGTCGCCGTGGTGATCTTGCTGATTGTGATGCGTGGGCGTGCCAGGCGACGGCGCGCCGAGGCGTTGGCGGCGGCGCGACGAGTCGATCCCACCGACGCACGGGCGCTGGCCGCGGTGCCGCTGGATGTGCTCGACGATCTGTCCCGGTCGATGGTGGTGGAGGTCGACAACGCGTTGCGCACCAGTTCCAACGAGCTCGCGCTGGCAATCGACGAGTTCGGCGACGAGCGGACCGCACCATTCACCCAAGCGGTGAACAATGCCAAAGCTGCGCTTTCGCAGGCGTTCACGGTGCGCCAGCAACTTGACGACGGCACGCCCGAGACACCGGTGCAGCGCCGTGAGCTACTCACCCGAGTAATCGTGTCGGCGGCGCGCGCCGACCGCGAACTGGAATCCCAGACCGAGGCTTTCGAGCAGCTGCGGGATTTGGTGATCAACGCCCCGTCACGACTCGATCTGCTGACACAGCAGTACGTCGAGCTCACTACCCGAATCGCTCCGGCAGAACAGCGGCTAGCCGAGCTGAACAACGAATTCGGAACTGCCGCACTGACTTCGGTCTCCGGCAATGTCGCCACCGCGCAAGAGCGGCTGGCGTTCGCCGACCGCAACATCACCTCGGCGCGTGAGCTGGCCACCCGGGCGGTGAGCGGGCAGCAGACCGGTTTGGTGGACGCGGTGCGTGCGGCCGAGTCGGCGCTTGGGCAAGCACGTGCACTGCTCGATGCGGTGGAGAGCGCGGCCAACGACATTCGGCATGCCGTGGCCGCGCTGCCGTCGGTCATCGCCGACGTCCAGGGCGGCATCCAACACGCCAACGAGCAATTGCAGCAGGCCCAAGGCAACAGGGCTGCGCACACCGGCGAGCTTATCGCGGCGCGCGATACGGCAGCCCGGGCCTTGGACAACTCCCGCAGCTCCCGCGGCTCCGCCGATCCGCTGGGCGCGTTTGCCCAGCTGACCAAGGCCGACGCGGACCTCAACCGGCTGTTGGCCACACTGGCGCAACAGCAGGCGGATGCCGATCGGCTCAACCGTTCCGTCGAGCAAGCGTTGTTCACCGCGCAGTCGCGGGTGCGCGCGGTCTCCGACTACATCGACACCCGCCGGGGCAGCATCGGACCGGAAGCCCGAACCCGGCTCGCCGAGGCGAAGCGACAGCTCCAAGCGGCAACGGACAAGCAGTCAACCAACCTGACTGAAGCGATTGCCCACGCCAACGCGGCGTCCACGTTAGCCGCCAATGCGCAGTCGCTGGCAAACGCCGATGTGCAGTCGGCTCAGCGCGCCTACAGCAGCCGCAGCGGCGGAAATGCAGGCACTGATTGGGGGGCAATGATCGGCGGCATCATCATCGGCGACCTGCTCAGCGGAGGCATGCGGGGCGGGTTCGGCGGCTGGAGCCCCACCTCGTTCGGCGGCTCCGCTGGCTCATCGGGGAACTCGTCCGGCGGCGGCTTCATGGGTGGCGGCGGACGGTTCTAAATTCTCCACTCAACAAAGATGCACGCCCACGCGTCAGGCATTAGCTACCCGCGCGTGGGCGTGCACTAGTGGTTTGGGCGGGCGCACCGAATAATCAGTGCGCCGCCGCCACCACCGAGACTTCGCTAGGTCTCAGGCCCAGCTGGAACCGACGGCGCTGTCTGTCTGCGCCATGTTGCTGCCCGCGGCCTGCACCTTCTGGCCGTGAGCGTTGGCCTGCTCGTAGATCACCTGGAAATTGCGACCCAACTGGGTGATGAACTCCTGGCACGCCACCGAACCGGCGCCGCCCCAGAAGTCGCCGGCAGCCAGCACATCGCGCACAATCGCCTGGTGCTCGGCCTCAAGCGACGCGGCCTGCGCCCGAATCAAGGCACCGTGGGCGTCGACATCGCCGAACTGGTAGTTGATCGTCATCGAACCTGTTCTCCTTAGCTTGTAAAGGTGTTGTGGCGTTAGCTGCTGAGGATCTGCTGGGAGGCCTGCTCTTGCTGCTCGTAGTTGTTCGCGTCGCGAACCAGTCCGTCGCGCACCCCGTGCAGCATGTTGACGATGTTGCGGAACGCCGTGTTCATCTGACCCATGGTGTCCAACGAAGTTGCCTCGGCAAGACCGCTCCAGCCAGCGCCGGAGATGTTCTGCGAGGACGCCCACATCCGGCGGGCCTCGTCTTCCACGGTCTGGGCGTGCATCTCAAAACGGCCCGCCATGTCCCGCATCGCGTGCGGGTCCGTCATAAAACGTGTTGCCATGTTGCCTGTTCTCCTTATTTCCTGGACTCAATTACATTCGTGCACATTGACTGTTGTGACCGCCGGCCCGGGGGAAGGCCCAAGTCGCCGACCACTTGTAAACAAGACAGTCTTCCCCCTCTCTCTCAACCTGCCGCCGGCGAACGCGGCACCACGCCGCTGCTACTACGTGGCATTTCAAAGCGAGGTTCGGCGTTTTCGGCTTCCCACTCGCGCCACTCCGCCCATTCGTCCCACTCCTCCATGCCTGGTTCGGCAGGTTCCGGATCCACCGCACCGGGCACCAGGTCGGCAGCGGGGTCCGCGTCGGACTCCTTAGCCCAGTGGTCATATTCGTCGGGTGGAACGGCCACGCCCCAGCTGAGCGGAACCGACAACCCGCCGAGCATGCCCGACTCAGCGCGTTTTGCCACCACTGCATCGGGCGGCAAGGGCGGACCAAGTGGCAAAAGCACCGCTATCCCCTTCCAGTGCCGATCTCACTAAAACACCAACCCTCAGTGGCCAACCTCACACCACCGAGCACTCCGCATCGTATGGCAATACTTCGGACAATATCCCTAATTCCCCGATTTCTCTGCCCCCAACTGCACAAGTGACCAAAAAGCACACCGGCCGATGGGAGCGTTGTGCAGTCCTCACGGTCCTACGGTCGGTGGCTAGCAGAGCCCACTGGGAATCCCGCGGGCCGGCCCGGATTCCTGGGCCGGCATAGCTTGCGGATAGGGCACCCGATACGGCAGCCCTTCATTCAAGAATCCCAACACCACGTTGGGCACACACGTGGCGACCTTCGGCAGTTGGCGCACGGGGTGGTCCAAGTTGGGTCGCGACGGGTCCGGCGGAACGGCGAAATTGAATGCCGACGTCAGATCTCCGGTCACGCTGGCCCGCCAGGGGGTCAAGTTGGGTACCGGAACCCCGAACCGCTTGCCAATAAATTGCAGCTGCGACGTGTGATCGAACTGGTCATGGGCCATCAGCCCGCCACGGCTATACGGTGAAATGACGAAACAGGGCACGCGATAACCCAGACCGATCGGCCCGCGTATGCCGCCGGAGCCGTCGACCTTGTTGATGTCCACGGTGTCTGGAATCCATTCGCCGGGGGTTCCGATCGGTGCAGTAACGGGTGTGACGTGGTCGAAAAACCCGCCGTGTTCGTCATACGCGATGATCAGCGCCGTTTTTTCCCATACGGCCGGATTGCGAAGCAGCGCCTTGATCAGATTCACAATCGTCCAGGCACCTACCGCTATCGGAAACGAGGGGTGTTCGGACTCGACGGTCAACGGGACGACCCAGGACACCGCAGGCAAGGTGTTGTTCATGACGTCGCGGACGAAGTCGCCGGGATAAGTCGGCGCGATGCCATAACGCGCCAGGTCCGACCTCGGGTCTCCCGCTTGCTTGAAACTGCCCACATACCCGTTGCGACTCAGCGAGGTGTCGTTAAGCCCCCCGAGCAACTTGCTGTTGTAGACCTTCCAGCTGACCCCGGCGTCACTGAGGTTCTCCGGCATGATGCGCCAGGAGAACGTCAACTTCGGCTGGATGGAAGGCTCGACGATCTGCGGCCCACCTTTGTCCCCGTCGGGATTGACAGTTGCGCTTATCCAGTAGAGCCGGTTGGGCATGGTCCCGCCCAGCAGCGAAGAGTGGTAGTGGTCGCAGATCGTGAACGTGTCCGCCAGCAGGTAATGAATCGGAATGTCTGGACGCGCGTAGTAGCCCATCACCACCGGGGTATTGGCCACCGACCGGGTTCTCGCTTGCGCCGCCAGCCAGCCGTCATTGGCGCCGCCGTTCCATGACAAGTGCGCGGCAATCCACTGGTGGTCGGGATCATTGACACACTCACCAACTCCGTTGGGGCCCCTCGTCGTATCGATGCGGTAGGGCAATGTAATGCCGGCGGGGTCCACCGCCTGCGTCTGTGGATTCCAGCCCTTCTGCTGGAATAGTGGTGTCGGGGTGTTGAACCCATCGATAGCCGACAGCGTGCCGAAATAGTGATCGAACGATCTGTTCTCTTGTAGGCACAGCACAATGTGCTCGATGTCGGTTAGGTGCCCCGAGCACGGGCCGGCACCATAGGCCTTTTCGATTACCGGGGAGGCCCAGTCCGTCAGAAACGCGGCGGCACCGGCACCCGTGGCCTTTGCCAAGAACTCTCGACGCGACATTCCGGCGAATGCGCTCTGGCTCACCGGCACTCCCTTCCAGCTATTCTGGCTCACCGTATATGCGCAATGACGATGTGGATTCAAATACCGTGCGGTGTGTCGCTGAGCGATTTTTAGATGGCTATTTGCAGTTTTTAGAACAATTTGAATTCAGCAGGGGCCGCTGGGAGCCGGACGGGCGGGCTGGGTTTCCTGATTGGGCATGATCTGCGGGAACGGCACCCGATAGGGAATTGACGTCTTCGTCGTCGTGCCCAATACCGCGTTCGGGACGCACTGCGGCAGTTTCGTAAGCGCCTTCACCCTCGGGTGGTCCAAATTGGGCTTCGACGGATTCGGTGGGGACGCGAAGTTGAATGTCGAGGTCATGTCTCCGACGGTCGCGTTTCGCCAAGCGCTGATATTGGGAACCGGGACGCCGAACCGCGCGCTGATCAGCTTCAGCGTTGAAGTGTGGTCGAAAGTTTCACTGACCTTCAGGGGCCCGCGGCTGTAGGGCGAGATGACGATGCAGGGGACGCGGAAGCCCAGTCCGATGGGTCCACGGATGCCGCCGGATCCGGGTACGGAGTTAATGTCGGCGACGGTGACAAATTCGCCGGGGGTGCCCGACGGCGGTGTCGGCGGCACGACGTGGTCGAAGAACCCCCCGTTTTCGTCGTAGTTGACGATCAGCGCGGTTCTTTCCCATACCGCCGGATTGGACAGCAATATCCGCAGCACGTCGACGATCCCGACGGCGCCGATGGACACCGGGAACGCCGGATGCTCCGACAGCAAGAATCCGGGGAGAACCCAGGAGACTTTAGGGAGCCTGTTGTTTCTGACGTCGGCGGCGAAATCAAGGGGGTAGCTCGGGGCGATGCCGAAGCGGGCTAGGTTCGACCTCGGATCCGCGGCTTGCCTGAAGTCATTGACCAGCCCGTTGTAGCCGACGACCGTGTTATTGAGTGGCCCCAGCAATTTGTTCTGATAGACCTTCCAGCTGATGGCGGCATCTTCGAGGTTCTCCGGCATGATGCGCCAGCTGTATTTCTGCAGCGGTTGGATGTTGGGCTCTACCAGCACCGGGCCGCCGTTAGTGCCGTCGGGGTCGATCCACGCACTCATCCAGTAGAGCCGGTTGGGGGTAGTCCCGCCTAGCAGCGAGCAGTAGTAGCCATCGCAAACGGTGAATGTGTCGGCCAGCAGGTAATGAATCGGTATGTCCTGGCGGGTGTAATAGCCCATTGTCACCGGCGTATTGCCCTGTAATGCACTAACCGCCGCCTGCGCCGGCAGCCAGCCGTTGTTGGCGCCGTTGTTCCACGACTGATGCATGGCGGTCCAGCTGTGGTCCGGGTCGTTGACGCATTCGCCGGCCACCAGAGGGCCCCGGGTGGTATCGAACCGGAACGGGATAGTGGTAGTGGCGGGGTCGTTCGCCTGCGTTGCCGGGTTCCAGCCTTGCTGCGCAAACACCAGCGGTGGGGTGAGATCATCGAAACCGCGAACAGCGGACATCGCGCCGAAATAATGATCGAATGACCGATTTTCCTGCATCAACAACACAATGTGTTCGATGTCGGTCAAATGACCACCGCAGGGCCCCGCCCCGTACGCCTTTTCGATTATCGGACCGGCCAAAGACATGAAAGCCCCGGCGGTCGTGGCGGCAGCGGCTTTAGCCAAAAATTGTCGACGGGTCATTCCGTCGACGGGATGCTCGCTCCGCACACGCCCTCCTCCAAGGCTTTCGCGCGCCGCTTCCAGATCAAGGTATAGTTACGCCGGTCATCAGCCAGGTCAGCCGACCGGCGTGTCGTCGCCTAATCCGGGTCATTTGCCCAGTAGTGGCGCGGCCTGTCATTTGAGTTTGCGCGCGGAATGCCGCGTAATTTCCGTCGCGGCTTAAATTCAACTGCATAGCCCGCTCGGAATGTTGCGGACGGGGGTGGTTTCCTGGCCGGGCATCACCTGCGGAAAGGGCACCCGATAAGGAATGGCCGGCAGCGTGCCGTTGGTGGTTCCCAGCACGACATTGGGGATGCATTGCGGCAGCTTTGGCACGGCAGCCAGCAACGGGTGGCTCAGGTTGGGCCTGGTCGAGTTCGGCGGGACTCCGAAGTTGAACGTCGACGTCATATCGCCGACCACGCCATCCCTCCAGGCGGTCAAGTTGGGAACCGGCACGCCGAACCGCGCGCGAATCAACTTCAGTTGTGAGGTGTGGTCGAAGATGTCATGGACCATCAGTGGGCCACGGCTGTATGGAGAAATGACCAGGCAAGGAACCCGGAAGCCCAAGCCGATCGGCCCACGGATGCCGCCGGAACCCGGCACGGCATTGATGTCGGGTACCGTGACGAATTCACCTGGCGTCCCGGGCGGCGCGGTCGGCGGTACCACGTGGTCGAAAAAACCGCCATTTTCGTCATAGCTGATGATCAGTGCGGTCTTTTCCCACACCGCCGGATTGGACAGCAAAATGCGTAGCGCGGTCACCATGGCCACCGCGCCAAGCGCTACCGGCAACGCGGGATGTTCGGACTGCAGGACATTCGGAACTAGCCAGGAAACCTTGGGCAGCCTGTTGGCTCTGACGTCGGCAGCGAAGTCTCCGGGGTAGGCCGGGGCGATACCAAAGCGCGCCAGATTCGACCTCGGATCCGCTGCCTGCTTGAAAGCCTGTACCAGCCCGTTGTCGCTGATGGGCGTGTTGATGAAGCGCCCCGCATCTTTGCTCTGGTACACCTTCCAACTGACCCCGGCATCTTCGAGGTTCTCCGGCATGATCCGCCAGCTGAATTGCTGCAGCGGTAGGAAGCCGGGCTCCACGAGTTGGGGTCCGCCGTCGGTGCCGGCGGGATCGATGTTGGCGCTCATCCAGTACAGCCGGTTGGGCAGCGTGCCGCCCAGCAGCGAAGAGTGGTAGCCGTCGCAGATGGTGAACGTGTCGGCGAGCAGATAGTGGATCGGGATATCTTGGCGTGTGTAATAGCCCATCACCATCGGGACATATGGCCCGGCACGGGTGTTCGCCTGCGCAGGCAGCCAGTTGTCGTTGGCACCGCCGTTCCACGAGTTGTGCATGGCGGTCCACTGGTGCTCAGGGTCGTTGACGCACTCGCCATCCAGGAACGGGCCGCGGGTGGTGTCAAGTCGGAACGGAATCGTGATCCCGGACGGATCGAGCGCCTGTGTCTGCGGGTTCCACCCTGCCTGCTGGAAGTTTGGAGAAGGGTCGTTGAAGCCGCGAGTGCTCGAGAGCGTGCCGAAGTAATGATCGAATGACCGGTTCTCTTGCATCAGCAACACAATGTGCTCGATATCGGTCAAATGCCCCTGGCAGGGACCGGCGCCGTAGGCCTTTTCGATCACCGGGGCGGCAAAATCGGTCAGCAATGCCGCGGCACCCGCGCCGGTGAGCTTGGCCAGAAACTCCCGCCGTGACATTCCTAGGAACGGGTTGCCGCTCACCGAATCTGCCTCCCTGCGCACATTTCAGATCACGGTATAGTCACAGCGCTGGTCAGTCGCGATACGCGAACCGGCGTGTCGCAAGCGGGTTTTCGCGTGATTGCAAGCGCCACTGCGTTTTCGGCGTCGATATATGGACTAACGCGGTTATGGACTCTAAAGGCCTTGGGCGCCAACCAATACCGGGCCACAATGACCCCGCAAGGTGGAATGGCTATGGTCACAAACGGCGGCTTGCCAGGCAGCTGGTGCAGCGCCGCCGGCCCCGGCTGTCAATGCTGCGAAAGGTCATTGTCGTTTGCGACCGGATCGTAGGCAGTCAAAGGCGGTCGCGCCAAAAATTTATTTAATCTCACATTCCTAATCGAACCCACATACAGCCATTTCCCGTTACGTGCCGGCGCTGGCATCCCTCAGATTGTCCGAGGTCAGCGACCATCGATCCGGGTCCGGCGAGATGGCATCTGCCAGCGGCCTTCTTACCCCCGCGCCAGAAATGCTCCGATGCTGAGGTTATCCCCGCGTGATCGGTAAACCGGTGTGCTGAATGGGGTTTCGTAATTCGAACCACCGATGTAGCGTCCTCTGCCATGTGGGGCACGGTGCTGGTGTTAGCCCTTGTTGCGACGGCAGACCCGGTTCGAATCGGGATGAGTGTGCTCTTGTCGTCGCGGCCTCGTGCCGTGGGTCAGCTGGTTGCGTTTTGGCTCGGCGGCATCGCAATGAGCGTTTGTTTGGCTGCAGGTGTGCTTTTTGGGCTACGCGACCTCGTGCTGCGAATGGTGCACCGGATCGAACTCGCCACCGCTAGCTCAACAGCCGGCCACGTTCAGATCGTGATGGGCGCGTTGGCATTACTCATCGCGGGACTCGCGGTCAGCCTATCGCCGCGTCAGCGCGCGCGACTCGGCATGCCCAGCAGCAACACGTCCCACCTCCAGGTACGGACGTCGAACGCAATCTCGAGATTGTCGACGCGCACCCAGGCTGCGCTGCAAGCCAGACCCCTGAGGGTGGCGTTCATTCTCGGATTTGGGATGTTGGCAGACTTCAGGTTCTTGGCGGCGCTCGCGGCCATTGTGGCCTCCGGGGTCACTGTGGGCACCCAAATCGGTGCGGCCGGGGCGTACTCCCTGGTGGCGCTGGCGTTTATCGAACTTCCGCTCGTCAGCCAGCTGGCGGCGCCGGCAAGGACCGGCCACGTCGTGGCCGCGGTGAGCGGTTGGATGAAAGCTCACCGACAACAAGCCTTCGCCGTCGTCATTGCTTTGCTCGGGTTATTTCTGATGGCCAGCGGCATGGGCAACACCTGAAACCCAACGGGTCGATCGAAGGATTTTGGGGGCCGATCGTCCCGACGCTATCCGATGCCCGTCCGCGGCACCACGCTGGGCCGCTGCTGAACAACGTGGGGATTCGCGCCACCCCGGCCCATCATCCCGCCGGGCATGCCGGCTCCAGCTCCGGCACCCATCGGCATCGGCATCATCGGCATACCGCCACCAACGCCCCCAGCTTGCGCGAGTTCAGCGGCCGTGGGCATGGCTCCCAGGCCCGCCATTGCGCCACTGGCCATGCCCTTCGGCATCGACCCTTCCCAGGTGGGCGGCACCGACATCGCCCCCACCAACCGCGCCTTACCCAAGTCCGCCGCGGCACCCAAACCGGCGCCACCACCCAAACCCTTCATCGCGGGCGCGACATCACCGGCGAACTTCGGCATATCAGCGGCCGCCAGACCCGCAGAAGCCAACCCGGCCGAACTCGCATTCGCCGATTGCCCCAGTTGCATCAGCGGACCGAGCATCATGCTGGCCGGATACATGCCCATCTGGGCCGCCGACATCAGCGATTCCGCTGGCACCGCCGCAGCCGCCGACTGCACCGCCGTCACCGCGCCGGGCACCCCCGCCACCGCGCCCTCCAGCATCGGCGACACCGCGGCCGACGCCGCCGTCGCCGCACCGGCAACCTGCGCACCAACCTGCGACGCGAAACCGGTGACCTGCGACGACAGCCCGGCCAAACTCGCCGGCGGCAAACTAAACGGCGTCAACGTCGAAGCCACCGACGTCGCCCCCGTGTAATACGCCACCATCGCGCCCACATCCTGGGCCCACATCTCCACATAATCGAACTCAGTGGCCGCAATCGCCGGAGTGTTCTGACCCAAGAAATTCGTCGCTATCAACGACAACAACGACACCCGATTGGCCGCCACCGCCGCCGGATGCACCGTGGCCGCCAACGCCGTCTCAAACGCCGTCGCCGCCGCCCGAGCCTGAGCCGCCGATAACTCCGCCTGCGCCGCCGCCGCGCTCAACCACGACACATACGGCGCCGCCGCAGCCGCCATCGCCATCGACGCCGGACCGGTCCACGGCCCACCGGTCAGGTCGGTCAGCAGCGACTGAATCGCCGAAACCGACGACTGCAAGTCCGCGCCCAGGCCTTCCCAGGCCGTCGCCGCCGTGAACAACGGCGACGATCCCGCACCAGAAAATATCCGCGCCGAGTTGATCTCCGGCGGCAGTACCGCAAAGTCCAAAATCATTCGTAACCCTAACCAGCCCGCCGCCTCAGCGGCTCCGACAACCACAAGCCGTGGCTGTCACCCACAGCAGCGAAAAAACCCTCCGGCGGATCGTACGCGAGCCCACAGCGAAAGTCTGCAATTTCACCAAAAACCGACATTAGGCATTTACTGAGATTCACACGCGAGCCTCAGCCGATTTTGGACTGCGGACATGCCAAGGGCGCCGGCGACACAAACTCCCCCATGTGTCGCCCGCGCCCCTGACGGCTCGCAGGTGAAGTTAGGCCCAGCTAGAACCCACCGCAGAATCGGTTTGCGCCATGTTGCTGCCGGCGGCCTGCACCTTCTGCCCGTGAGCGTTGGCCTGCTCGTAGATCACCTGGAAATTGCGACCCAACTGAGTGATGAACTCCTGGCAGGCCACCGAACCGGCGCCGCCCCAGAAATCCCCGGCCGCCAGCACGTCGCGCACGATCGCTTGGTGCTCAGCCTCCAACGACGCCGCCTGAGCCCGAATCGTCGCGCCGTGGGCATCCACGTCACCGAACTGGTAATTAATCGTCATAGTCAATGCTCCCTATCGCTGAGTTAAGCCACTAACTGCTCAAGATTTGCTGCGAAGCCTGCTCCTGCTGCTCGTAGTTATTGGCGTCACGGACCAGTCCATCGCGCACCCCGTGCAGCATGTTCACAATGTTGCGGAATGCGGTGTTCATCTGACCCATGGTGTCCAACGAGGTCGCCTCGGCCAAGCCGCTCCAGCCGGCACCAGAAATGTTCTGCGACGACGCCCACATCCGGCGCGCTTCGTCCTCGACCGTCTGTGCATGCACCTCAAAACGACCCGCCATGTCGCGCATCGCGTGCGGATCGGTCATAAACCGACTTGCCATTACACCCGTCCTTTCACAACGGAACAATCAATTTCGATCACGTGCCGAAATACAGCAAGCTCGACGACCCCGACCAATCACCCCCGCCCTATCCGACGCCAGTTCGCGGCACCACACTGGGCCGCTGCTGAATTACGTGTGCGGCTGCTCCGCCGCGGCCCATCATTCCGCCGGGCATGCCGGCTCCAGCTCCAGCACCCATCGGCATCGGCATCGGCATCATTCCCATACCGCCCGGTCCAGCCGCCGCCATCTCCGCGGGCAGAGCGCCCAGCCCCGCCATCGCGCCACTGGCCATGCCCTTCGGCATCGACCCCTGCCAAGTGGGCGGCACCGACATCGCCCCCACCAACCGCGCCTTACCCAAGTCCGCCGCGGCACCCAAACCGGCGCCACCACCCAAACCCTTCATCGCGGGCGCAACATCACCGGCGAACTTCGGCATATCAGCGGCCGCCAGACCCGCAGACGCCAACCCGGCCGAACTCGCATTCGCCGATTGCGCCGCGTTCATCAGCGGACCGATCAACATGCTGGCCGGATACATGCCCGCCTGGGCCACCGAAAGCAACGACTGCACCGGCAGGCCTGCAGCCGCCGACTGCACCGCCGTCACCGCGCCGGGCACCCCCGCCACCGCGCCCTCCAACACCGGCGACACCGCGGCCGACGCCGCCGTCGCCGCACCGGCAACCTGCGCACCAACCTGCGACGCGAAACCAGTGACCTGCGACGACAGCCCGGCCAAACTCGCCGGCGGCAAACTAAACGGCGTCAACGTCGAAGCCACCGACGTCGCCCCCGTGTAATACGCCACCATCGCGCCCACATCCTGGGCCCACATCTCCACATAATCGAACTCAGTGGCCGCAATCGCCGGAGTGTTCTGACCCAAGAAATTCGTCGCTATCAACGACAACAACGACACCCGATTGGCCGCCACCGCCGCCGGATGCACCGTGGCCGCCAACGCCGTCTCAAACGCCGTCGCCGCCGCCCGAGCCTGAGCCGCCGACAACTCCGCCTGCGCCGCCGCCGCGCTCAACCACGACACATACGGCGCCGCCGCAGCCGCCATCGCCATCGACGCCGGACCGGTCCACGACGCGCCGGTCAGGTCGGTCAGCACCGATTGAATCGCCGAAACCGACGACTGCAAGTCCGCGCCCAGGCCTTCCCAGGCCGCCGCCGCCGTGAACAACGGCGACGATCCCGCACCAGAAAATATCCGCGCCGAGTTGATCTCCGGCGGCAGTACCGCAAAGTCCAAAATCATCGCAACCCCAAACCGGCCTGCCGCATCAGCGACTCCGACCACCTATCGACCGCACCCACACACTCGCGAGTACCCACGGCCGGATCGTATGACACATCACACCCGAAAGTCTGCACTTTCACCAAAAATAAGAGTTTCTACAATTCTCCCTGGAGCGACGCGAGCCAACACGTCGCCGCGCCCGGCTCGCCGGACGGCTGTCCAGGCGAAGTCAATACATTGGAAAAGTGCCCGTGGTCCTTGGGAAATCACGGTGCGAACACACATGAAATTTATATGGTTCTCAGAATGGCTGATAACGACTGTCAGGCCGGTGAGCGGCTTGTCTGTCCGCCATCATGGTTGACCGCCGCGCCACGGCCATCGGCGTCAGTCGCTCAGCACTAGAACAAATTTCGGAAGAAGCCGGAAAGCCCATTGCCGGAGACGAATAGGCCGGAGCTGCCGGTCCCGGAGTTGAGAATTCCCGAAGTCATGACACCGGCGATGAAGATACCGGCATTCTGCACAGCCGCATTATAGAAACCGGCATTCCCGTAGCCCGTATCGAGCACACCGGAGTTTCCCCCGAAGGTACTGGTGGTGCTCGTATTGACGTAGCCGGAATTACCGAAGCCGGAGTTTTGAATACCCGAGTTGCCGCTGCCAGCTGGGTCGTTATGGCCAAAGCCTGAGTTACCCGTGCCGACATTGAAGAAGCCCGAATTGGGGCCAACCTGAGTCGCCGCACCGAAGAACCCGGTGTTGAGGTTGCCCCCGTTGAAACCGCCTGTGTTGGTGTCGCCGGCGTTACCAAAACCGGTGTTGACGTCGCCCGCGTTCCCGAAGCCGGAGTTGATGTCGCCGGCGTTGAGGAAACCGGTGTTGACGTTCCCCGAATTCCCGAAGCTAGTGTTTGAGTTGCCCGCGTTGAAGCTGCCCGCGTTGAAGTTGCCGGAATCGAAAAAGCCGAAGTTGCCGGCCCCGGCGTTCACGGCGCCGGTGTTTGTGCTCCCGCCGTTCCAAAATCCGGTGTTGGTATTGCCGGCATTCCCGAAGCCGGTGTTCCCGATGCCCGAGTTACCGAACCCCACGTTGCCGGTGCCCGAGTTGAAGAAGCCAATATTCCCGGTGCCTGAGTTTCCGAAGCCGATATTTCCACTGCCAGAGTTCAGCGCGCCAATCCCAAACTGGCCGTCGCCGGTGAGTCCAAAGCCGATGTTTCCGTTCCCGGTGTTGCCGAAACCGAAATTCCCGCTGCCGGTGTTGCCGAACCCGACGTTGTTGCTACCGAAATTCCCGCTGCCGAAGTTGAAGCTACCATTGTTTCCATTGCCGAAGTTGGTGTCGCCGATGTTGCCGCTGCCAACATTGGTGTTGCCGATATTGCCGCTGCCCAAGTTGGTGCTACCGATATTGCCGCCGCCCAGGTTCTGGCTGCCGAAGTTGCCGCTACCCAGGTTCAAGTTGCCGATGTTGCCTAGGCCCAGATTGAAGTCACCTTGGTTGCCGCTGCCCAGGTTGGTGCTACCGATGTTGCCGCTGCCCAGGTTGCTGTTGCCGATATTGCCGCTACCGAGGTTGGTGTCACCTATGTTGCCGCTGCCCAAATTGAGGGATCCGATGTTGCCGAAGCCGAAATTGATGCCCTGCAGCGGTGCCGGCACGGCACTGGCGGCCGCGGCCGTGGCGCCGCCCACCAGACCCGACAATCCCTGCCAGGACGTCAGCTGCGACGCCGCCGCCGAAGCGCAGCCGTGATACCCCACCATCGCGGCCACATCGGCGGCCCACATCTCCTCATAGACCGCCTCGGCGGCCGCAATCGCCGGCGCATTCTGACCAAAAATGTTCGACAACACCAACTGCACGAACGCATTCCGATTAGCCGCCACCGCCAACGGATGAATCATCGCCGCCCGCGCCGCCTCAAACGCACTCACCACCGCCTTGGCCTGAGCCGACGCCCCCGCAGCCCGCGCCGCCGCCGCACTCAACCACCCCGCGTACGGAGCCGCCGTCGCCGCCATCGCCGCCGCCGCCGCACCCTGCCACGCCTGACCCACCAACCCCGACGTCACCGACCCAAACGAATCCGCCGCCGACCCCAACTCCGCGGCCAAACCGTCCCACGCCAGCGCCGCCTCCAACATCGGCCCCGACCCCGCACCGGAGAACATCCGCAACGAATTAACCTCAGGCGGCAATACCGAAAAATTCATCATCAGAACAGCCCCTCCTCTTACGGCTTATTCTCGACCGCAAGCCCGTCCGTTACCTGAAACGACACGCGGCACCGCCTACCGGGAACCAACCGGGTTCCATCCGACTACCTGAAGAAACCGGAAAGTCCTGTCCCCGAGTTGAACCCGCCGGAGTTCTGGTCGCCAGAGTTGACGACACCCGAGCTGTCGTCACCCGAGTTGGAGATACCAGCGAGGTTATTGCCTGAGTTGGTAATTCCAGCGTTGAAGGTGCCGATATTTCCGAACCCGGAGTTGAAGCCGACGAGCGAAGTAGTACCCGCGTTCGAGAAGCCCGAGTTACCAGTTCCGGTATTGAAGAAACCGGAGTTCAGACCACCGTTGGGATCGCTGTTGCCCCAGCCGGAATTGCCCGTACCAGCGTTTCCGAAGCCCGAGTTGAGAACTGGTTGGTTGACCGCGTTGCCGAAACCGGTGTTGAGGTTGCCCCCGTTGAATCCACCGGTGTTGGTGTCCCCGCCGTTGAAGAAACCAGTATTGACACTACCCCCGTTGGCGAGGCCGGTGTTGGAGTCACCGGCGTTGAAGAAGCCCGTATTTCCCGCACCCGAATTTCCGAAACCGGTGTTCTGCCAGCCCACATTGAAGCTACCCGAGTTTGAGTCTCCCGCATCGAAAATACCGAAGTTTCCGTTACCCGCGCTCCCGAAACCGGTGTTCACATTACCCGCGTTCCAAAAGCCGGTGTTGAAATTGCCCGCATTCCCGAATCCAGTATTTCCGTTGCCCGCGTTCCCCCAGCCGATGTTATTGTCGCCGGAGTTGAAGAAACCGATGTTGTTGTTGCCGGAGTTGAACAAACCGATATTTCCGGTACCCGTATTCAGGGCACCAAAGCCAATCTGACCGTCGCCCGTGAGCCCAAAGCCTATGTTGTTGTTGCCTTTGTTACCAAATCCGATATTGCCGGTGCCAAGGTTCCCAAACCCCAGGTTGGTGCCGCCATTGTTTCCACTGCCGAAGCTGAAGTCGCCGATGTTTCCACTGCCGATGGTTAAGTCGGCATTGTTTCCGCCACCCAAGAGGTTGAGCGTGCCGAAGCTTCCGCTAGCCAAATTGAGGCTGCCGATATTTCCACTGCCCAGGTTTCCGCTGCCGAAGTTTCCACTACCGAAGTTATAGTCGCCGGTGTTCCCGCTGCCGGTGTTTCCAGTCCCTGTGTTTCCGCTGCCCCAGTTCACGCTGCCGTAGTTCCCGCTGCCGACATTCCAGTCGCCGAAGTTTCCGCTGCCCAGGTTGAGGCCGCCGAAGTTGCCGCTGCCGAGGTTGAAGGAGCCGACATTTCCAACACCCAAGTTAAAGATCAGATCGGCAATCCCTTGAGCGGCCCGCGGGGCGGCACCGGCCGCCGCACCACTACCTACCAAACTCGACAAGCCCGGCAGGCCCGATAAGGCGCCTCGCCACGACGTCAGCTGCGACGCCGCCGCCGAAGCGCCGCCGTGATACCCCACCATCGCGGCCACATCGGCGGCCCACATCTCCTCATAGACCGCCTCGGCGGCCGCAATCGCCGGCGCATTCTGACCAAAAATGTTCGACAACACCAGCTGCACGAACGCATTGCGGTTGGCCGCTACCGCCAACGGATGAATCATCGCCGCCCGCGCCGCCTCAAACGCACTCACCACCGCCTTGGCCTGAGCCGACGCCCCCGCAGCCCGCGCCGCCGCCGCACTCAACCACCCCGCGTACGGAGCCGCCGTCGCCGCCATCGCCGCCGCCGCCGCACCCTGCCACGCCTGACCCACCAACCCCGACGTGACCGACCCAAACGAATCCGCCGCCGACCCCAACTCCGCGGCCAAACCGTCCCACGCCCGGGCCGCCTCCAACATCGGCCCCGACCCCGCACCGGAGAACATCCGCAACGAATTAACCTCAGGCGGCAATACCGAAAAATTCATCACCAACCCCCTCCTCTACGGGAGTATCTCCACCGCACGCCCGCGCGTTACTAGAAGCGACACGACACCTCCCACAGCCAGCCACTTAGGAACCCTAGGCCGAACCCCGACCAAAACCCGGGATTTGCCGCACGACTCACCGTCGTCGCGAGCTGCGAGCTGCGAGCTGCGTTTCTAGATTCCCTTGAGCCGGACGGCCAGATAGTCGGCAACCTTGTCCATGGCGATCCGCTCCTGTGTCATGGCGTCGCGCTCGCGCACCGTGGCGGCATTGTCCTCGAGCGAATCGAAATCCACCGTCACGCAGAATGGCGTACCGATCTCGTCTTGACGTCGGTAGCGCCGTCCGATCGCGCCCGCATCGTCGAAATCGATGTTCCAGCATTTCCGCAATTCCGCGGCCAAGTCACGAGCCTTGGGGCTCAGGTCTGCGTGCCGCGACAGTGGCAACACCGCGGCCTTAACCGGCGCCAACCGGGGATCCAGCCGCAGGACCGAACGTTTGTCCATTCCCCCCTTGGCATTTGGCGCCTCGTCCTCGGCGTACGCATCGATGAGAAATGCCATGAACGACCGGGTCAGGCCGGCTGCCGGTTCGATAACGTACGGTATGTACCTGCTGTCGCTGGCCTGGTCATAAAATGACAGATCGGTGCCGGAATGCTTTGTGTGCGTTGATAAGTCGAAGTCGGTTCGGTTAGCGACGCCCTCCAGCTCGCCCCATGGATTGCCGACGAAGCCGAACTTGTACTCGATGTCGACGGTGCGGTCCGAGTAGTGCGACAACTTGTCCTTGGGATGTTCCCACAGCCGCAGGTTCTCCCGATCGATGCCGAGGTCGACATACCACTGCAGCCGAGTGTCGATCCAGTACTGATGCCACTCCTTCGCGGTCGACGGCTCGACAAAGAACTCCATCTCCATCTGCTCGAACTCGCGGGTGCGGAAGATGAAGTTGCCCGGGGTGATCTCGTTGCGGAAGCTCTTCCCGATCTGGCCGATACCAAAGGGCGGCTTTCTGCGCGCCGTCGTCACCACGTTGCCGAAGTTGACGAAGATGCCCTGCGCGGTTTCGGGTCGCAGATAATGCAGCCCCTCCTCGGTCTCAATGGGACCAAGGTAGGTCTTGAGCATCATGTTGAATTCCCGCGGCTCGGTCCACTGGCCGGGCTCACCCGTGTCCGGGTCGCGAATATCGGCCAGCCCGTTGGGTGGCGGGTGACCATGCTTGGCTTCGTAGGCCTCGATGAGATGGTCGGCCCGGTAGCGCTTGTGGGTGATCAGCGACTCGACCAGCGGGTCGTGGAACACCTCGACGTGGCCGGAGGCCACCCACACCTCCCGCGGCAGGATGATCGACGAATCGATACCGACGACGTCATCGCGCCCGGTGACCACCGATAGCCACCACTGCCGCTTGATGTTCTCTTTGAGTTCCACCCCTAGTGGACCGTAGTCCCAGGCAGACTTGGTACCCCCGTAGATCTCGCCCGAGGGAAAGACGAAGCCGCGCCGTTTGGCCAGGTTGACTACGGTGTCGATGACGGACGCCACGGGGTGGTCCACTCCCTTCGGGGGATCGGCAAGCACGTGCAGCGGTGAATCACACCGTTGCGAAACATCAGTCATGGTAGCGATCGGCAGCTTGGACCCATATCCGTCTTTGACATGCGTCATCATGCATGTGACAGTGGAGGTCGGCCGCAAGCCTTCCGAATACCGGCGCTTTCGAGGTGGTGACTCCGATATGGTGACGTCCCCCGCCACGCCGACCGCCGCTCATCGGGACGTGGGTGGCGACGTGGCCGGCGGTCACGAGCATGGCACCGCTAGATCGCTGGACTTCCCAGCACCGCCGTCGCGGGAGATTCTCGACGCGGCGGGCGAGCTGCTGCGCGCGCTGGCGGCGCCGGTACGGATCGCCATTGTGCTGCAGCTGCGGGAAGCCCAGCGCTGCGTCCACGAGTTGGTCGACGCGTTGGGGGTGCCACAGCCGCTGGTCAGCCAACATCTGAAGATCCTCAAGGCGGCGGGCGTGGTCGCCGGGGAGCGGTCCGGCCGCGAAGTGCTGTACCGGCTTGCCGATCACCACCTGGCGCACATCGTCGTCGACGCCGTCGCTCACGCGAGTGAAGGCCCCCAGTGACGCGCCGACGACGATGCAGTGGGGGTACCTCCCGCTTGGGGACGAAGCGATGAGGTGGGGGCACCGCCCGCTTGCGGGGGAGAGCGGCGCCATATGACGGGCTCGAGCGTTCGCTCCACCCGGCAGCGAGCAGCGATCTCGACGCTGCTGGAGACGCTGGACGAATTCCGCTCGGCCCAGGAATTGCACGACGAACTGCGTCGCCGCGGCGAGAACATCGGCCTGACCACCGTGTACCGGACGCTGCAATCGATGGCGGCCACAGGGCTGGTCGACACGCTGCGCACCGACACCGGTGAATCGGTCTATCGCAGGTGCTCGGAGCATCATCACCACCATTTGGTGTGCCGCAGCTGCGGTTCCACCATTGAGGTCGCCGATCACGAGGTCGAGCAATGGGCCGCCGAAGTGGCCACCAAGCATGGCTTTTCCGATGTCAGCCACACGATAGAGATCTTCGGCACGTGCTCGGACTGCGGGGCCTAATGGCGATCGCAAGCGCGGCGAAGCCGGGCGCAGCGGGTCGCCATCATCAGGCCTAATGGCGATCGCAAGCGCGGCGAAGCCGGGCGCAGCGGGTCGCCATCATCAGGCCTAATGGCGATCGCAAGCGCGGCGAAGCCGGGCGCAGCGGGTCGCCATCATCAGGCCGGTGGCGATCGCAAGCGCGGCGAAGCCGGGCGCAGCGGGTCGCCATCATCAGGCCGGTGGCGATCGCAAGCGCGGCGAAGCCGGGCGCAGCGGGTCGCCATCATCAGGCTTAGCCGGCAAGCTTAGACAGTTAGCGCGCGGCGCATCTGAGCGCCCGTATCCAGCACCAGCAGGATCAGGGTGCGCAGCGCGTCGTCGGTCAAGCCGGCGCCGGGAAAGTTGTAGCGCAGCATCACGTCTGCGGTTTTGGCCGCACCCTTGCCGGAGTTTCGCTGTACGGCCTTGTCCGCAATCTTTTCGACCATCGTCACGGAGCCGAAGTTGGTATCCCGCGCCTGCTTGGCCACCTGATCGCGGATCTTCTTCGTCAGCGGCAAGTCCCACACCAATATCTGGGTCATCGACACCAGGTCGAGGTCTTCGACGATGGTCACCACCCGCAGCGACGCGAACGTGCCGTCATGCCGGACCGTCAGCCCGCCGTCGGCTTCCTCCTCGACGGAAAGGATGTCCCGGAGTATCGATGCCAGCCGCTCCTGCAGAGATGGCACTAGGCGCTCCCGAACCGTCGATTTCGGGACGCGTATTCCTCGCAGGCCGCCCACAAGTCGCGACGGTCATAGTCCGGCCACAGCTTGTCCTGGAATACGTACTCGGCGTACGCCGCCTGCCACAACATGAAATTGCTCGACCGGTGCTCACCGGAGGTCCGCAGAAACAGATCCACATCAGGGATGTCCGGTCGCTGCATATGCCGGGAGATGGTCGACTCGGAGATCCGCTCCGGGTTCAGTCTGCCCGCGGCCACCTCACGGGCGATTTCCCTTGCCGCTTCGGCGATTTCGGTTCGGCCGCCGTAGTTGACGCAGTAGTTGATGGTGATGACGTCGTTGTTGCGCGTGGTATGCTCCGCGATCGCGAGTTCGTTGATGACGCTACGCCACAGGCGTGGCCGCGAACCCACCCACCGGATCCGGACTCCCAGCGCGTTGAGGATCTCACGACGGCGTCGCACCACGTCGCGGTTGAAGCCCATCAGGAAGCGGACTTCCTCGGCCGAACGCTTCCAGTTTTCGGTGGAGAAGGCGTAGAGACTGAGCCACTTGATCCCGAGTTCGACAGCACCACAAGCGATATCGATCACTACCGCCTCGCCCATCTTGTGTCCCTCGGTTCGAGGCAGTCCACGTTGGGTGGCCCAGCGGCCGTTACCGTCCATCACGATGGCGACGTGATTGGGCAACCGGTCGGCCGGGATACGGGGCGCCGTCGCTTTCGAAATGTGCTGCGGTGGCCGCCGCGGGCCGCCGTCGGGCGATGGCGGCAGCTCCGGGAAGACAACCGGCCACGTTGACGTATCGGGAAAAGTCGGATAGTCGTCGGGCGCCGGGGGCAGCTGCGGAAAGTCGGTCGGCTTCAGCTTTCGGGCGTTTCTAGCCACACGCCGTATCCTGCCCGATCAGCCCAGCGGGACGCTGGGCAGTTGCGCGATCACCCTGATAGACCCGCTCCACCAGTGGCAACGTTTTGAGCTGCCGTTCCAGATGCCATTGCAGGTGTGCGGCCACCAACCCGCTGGCGTAGCTGCGGTGCGATTGCGGTGCCGCCTCGGCGGCCTCCCAATCCCCGTCGTGCAGCGCGGACATCAGATCCAACACACCTAGCGGCGGTGTGGTGGAACCGGCCGGGCGGCAGTGCACGCAGACGCTGCCCCCGGCGGCGATGTGAAACGCCCGATGCGGACCGGGTGTGGCGCAGCGGGCGCACTCGGTCAGCGCCGGGGCCCATCCCGCAATACCCATGGCGCGGAGCAGATAGGCGTCCAACAGCAGGTCACGCGGCCGGAGACCGTCTGCCACCGCCCGCAGTGCGCCAACCGTAAGCCGGTGCAGAGCCGGGGCCGGCGCCCGCTCCTCACCGGCGAGGCGCTCGGCGGTTTCCAGCATCGCGCACCCGCAGGTGTAGCGGCCATAGTCGCTGACGATGTCGGTGGCAAACGCGTCGATCGAGACGACCTGGGTGACGATGTCCAGGTTGCGGCCGGGGTGCAGTTGCGCATCGATATGTGCGAACGGCTCCAGCCGTGCACCGAATTTGCTGCGGGTGCGACGAACGCCTTTGGCTACCGCACGGACCAGCCCGTGATCGCGGGTCAACAGGGTGACGATCCGGTCGGCTTCGCCGAGCTTGTGCTGGCGCAGCACAACAGCCCGGTCTCGATACAGCCGCATCACAATAGTTTTGCACCCCGCCGCGACATCGCGGGTATCCGCGCCGATAGTCTCGTACCCCGTGGTTGGCGCTTCTGGGTCCGATTTTGGGGCCATTCCTGGATCCGGCGGCCAGCGCCTGCCCACGCTGACCGACCTGCTCTATCAGCTGGCAACTGGCAAAGTAACCTCCGCTGAGCTGGTACGACGGTCCCTGCATGCGATCGATGTGAGCCAGTCCACCTTGAACGCATTCCGGATCGTGCTCACCGAGTCGGCGCTGACCGATGCGGCCGCGGCCGACCGGCGCCGCGCGGCCGGCGACACGGCACCGCTGCTGGGGATTCCGATAGCGGTCAAAGACGACGTGGACGTTGCTGGAGTGCCCACCGCATTCGGTACCGAGGGCTTTGTGCGGGCCGCTGCCCACGATGCCGAGGTCGTTCGCCGGCTCAAGGCGGCAGGCGCGGTGATCGTCGGCAAGACCAACACCTGCGAACTGGGCCAATGGCCCTTCACCAGCGGACCCGCCTTCGGGCACACCCGAAACCCGTGGTCGCGCCGGCACACGCCGGGTGGATCCTCGGGTGGCAGCGCGGCCGCGGTGGCCGCGGGCCTAGTCACCGCCGCGATCGGCTCCGACGGCGCCGGCAGCATCCGTATCCCAGCGGCGTGGACGCACCTGGTGGGCATCAAGCCGCAACGCGGCCGCATCTCTACCTGGCCGTTGCCGGAGGCGTTCAACGGCATCACGGTCAACGGCGTGTTGGCCCGCACGGTCGAGGATGCGGCGCTGGTATTGGACGCGGCGTCCGGCAACGTCGAGGGAGACCTGCACAAGCCGCCGCCGCTGACCGCGTCCGACTACGTCGGTATCGCGCCTGGCCCGCTGAAGATCGCCTTGTCAACCCGATTCCCATACACCTTCTTTCGCGCCAAATTGCATCCTGAGATCCTGGCCGCGACGCAAACGGTGGCCGAACAACTTGAGCTGCTCGGCCATACTGTCGTCAAGGGCAACCCGGACTACGGCCTACGGCTGTCGTGGAACTTTCTCGCCCGCTCCACGGCCGGCCTGCGTGACTGGGAGGAGCGGCTCGGCGACGAGGTCATCTGGGACCGCCGCACGCTGTCCAATTTCCGCACGGGTCACGTCCTGGGCCAGGCGATCCTGCGCAGCGCCCGCCGTCACGAAGCCGCCGACCAGCGTCGGGTGGGCTCCATCTTCGACATCGTCGACGTGGTGTTGGCGCCGACTACCGCGCAGCCACCGCCGCTGGCCCGCGCGTTTGACCGGTTGAGCGGGATGGCAACCGATCGCGCGATGATCGCCGCGTGCCCGGGTGCCTGGCCGTGGAACGTGCTGGGCTGGCCATCCGTCAACGTGCCGGCCGGGTTCACCTCCGACGGCTTGCCGATCGGCGTGCAGCTGATGGGACCGGCCAGCAGCGAGGGAATGCTGATCTCGCTGGCCGCCGAGTTGGAGGCCGTCAGCGGCTGGGCCACCAAACAGCCGACGGTGTGGTGGAACACCGGCAACGGCACGCCGCCGATCTATAGTGTGCCGACGCCCGGGCGCTAGAACCCAAGCCGGCCAAGCTGTTTGGGGTCGCGCTGCCAGTTCTTGGCGACCTTGACCCGCAGGTCGAGGTAAACCTTGGTCCCGAGCAGCTTTTCAATCTGGCTGCGCGCTGCGGTGCCCACCTCCCGCAACCGGGCACCGCCCTTGCCGATGACGATTCCCTTCTGGCTGTCCCGTTCGACATACAACACGGCGTGCACGTCGATCAGGTCGTCGTGCCCGTCCCGCGGGCTGACCTCGTCAATCATCACGGCCAACGAATGCGGGAGCTCGTCGTGCACCCCCTCTAAGGCGGCCTCCCGGATGAGCTCGGCCATCAGGGTCTCTTCGGGTTCGTCGGTGAGCTCGCCGTCGGGGTAGTACGCCGGGCCGGGGGGCAGCGCCGCGGCCAGCAGGCCGATCAGCACGTCAATCTGCTCGCCGGATACCGCCGACACCGGGACGATCTCGGTTGCGTTGGTGGCCAGCTCGCTGACGGCGGCGAGCTGAGCGGCCAGTCGGTCCTTTCCCACCTTGTCGATCTTTGTGACGATGACGATCAGCGCCGTCTTCGGCGCGATCGAGCGAATCTGGTCGACGATCCATCGATCTCCGGGACCAATCGCCTCGTCGGCCGGGATGCACAGGCCGATGACGTCGACCTCGGCGTAGGTGTCGCGGACGAGGTCGTTGAGCCGCTTACCGAGCAGGGTGCGTGGCCGGTGCAGGCCCGGAGTGTCGACGAGAATGATCTGAAAGTGCTTGCGGTGCACAATGCCCCGAATGGTGTGCCGGGTCGTCTGCGGCCTCATCGAGGTGATGGCCACCTTGGTGCCCACCAGCGCGTTGGTCAGCGTGGACTTGCCGGTGTTTGGCCTACCGACCAAACACACGAAGCCGGAACGGAATTCGGTCATGTCGCTTTCCTTGACGAGCGTGCGCGTCTGCACAACGACACGCCGTCTGGTGTGTCATTCTGCGCACGCTGGCGGCATCGGGTCACAAAGGTTGGCCTGCATTGTCGGTCAGGATGACCCTCGCAGTAGGAGCAAGCTCGCGGACGGCGGCGATGCCTGGGTCATTCGGTGACCCGGCGACCAGCACGGCCGCCTCGAGGCGGGTCGCGCCGCTGGATGCGGCCGCGGCCACCGCCGCTTGCAGGCCCGTCAACTCCAGAGTCGACAAGCTCACCGGCGCAGCCGCATACGTGCGCCCGTCGACGTCGCGTACCGCGGCGGCGCTGCCCGCCTCGGCACGCGCCATCGCGGCGCGCGCCAGCACCACCAGCTTGGCGTCCTCGGCGTCCAGGTGCTCAGTCATGGTCGGCCGCCGTGCCGTCGACCGGGCTCAGCAGCACGGTGCCGATCCGTACCCGGCCCCGATGGTCGGGTCCACCCTCGGCGTGCAGCCGCAGGCCATGAGAGACCACCTCGGCGCCTGGCAACGGAACCCGGCCCAGTTCCAGGGCCAGCAGGCCACCCACCGTGTCTACATCGAGATCGTCGTCGAATTCCACGCCGTACAGCTCTCCCAAGTCTTCAATCGGTAGTCGCGCCGACACCCGGAAACGGTTGTCGCCCAAGTCTTCCACTGGCGCCGTCTCGGCCTCGTCGTATTCGTCAGCGATCTCACCGACAATTTCTTCCAGCACGTCTTCGATGCTCACCAGGCCGGCGATGGCGCCGTACTCGTCGACCAACATGGCCATGTGGTTGCGGTCGTGCTGCATTTCGCGCAGCAACGCGTCCAGCGGCTTGGAGTCGGGCACGAACACCGCCGGGCGCATGACCTTCGCAACGGGAGTCTCCCGGCCGCCGTCGGTTGAGCAGACCGTCTGCTGCACAAGATCTTTCAGATACACCACGCCGAGGATGTCGTCGACGTTCTCACCGATCACCGGAATGCGCGAATGTCCACTGCGTACGGCCAGATTCATCGCCTGACCGGCTGACTTGTCGCCCTCGATCCAGATCATCTCGGTTCGCGGCACCATCACCTCACGCGCCGGCGTATCGCCGAGTTCGAAGACCGACTCGATCATCCGATGCTCATCCGCGGCGACCACGCCGCGCTGCTGGGCAAGGTCGACGACCTCACGCAGTTCGATTTCGGATGCGAACGGCCCGTTGCGAAAACCGCGGCCCGGAGTAAGCGCATTACCCAGCAGCACCAGCAGCCGACTGATCGGCATCAATAGCCACGAGATCACTTGTAACGGAACGGCCGTCGCCAAAGCGATGGAGTACGCGTTTTGCCGACCGAGAGTGCGTGGCCCGACACCTATGACGACGAAGCTGGTTACCACCATGACGGCCGCGGCGGCGAATAAGCCCCAGTCCATGCTGAGGTTGTGGCGGAAATAGACCACCAGTAGCGCGGTTGCGGTGATCTCACAAACAATGCGCAGCAGCACCACCAGGTTGATATAGCGCGGCCGGTCGGCCATCACCTTGAGCAGCGCAACCCCGCCAGGACGCTCGTCACGAACGAGTTCTTGCACGCGGGCCAGCGACACCGTGCTAAACGCGGCGTCGAGCGCTGCGAATACTCCGGCCAGGCCAATCAGCGCGACGGCGCCGAGCAGCTGAGAAAGGCCAGTCACGGCTGGTCGAAATACCTTGACTTGTCCAGCAGCCGGCGGTCTCGCTCGTCCTGGCGGTCCTGCTGGTAGGCCTCGACCTGGTCGGCCACCCACTCCTCAAGTAACCGCTCCTGCAGGGCGAACATCTCCTTCTCCTCAGCCTGCTCGGCATGGTCGTAACCGAGCAGATGCAGCACGCCGTGAATGGTCAACAACGCCAGCTCATGCCCAAGACTGTGGCCGGCAGCCGCCGCCTGTTCGGCGGCGAACTCCGGGCACAGCACAATGTCGCCCAGCATCGCTGGCCCGGGCTCGGGAGCGTCGGGGCGACCGCTCGGCTCGAGCTCGTCCATGGGGAAACTCATCACGTCGGTCGGCCCGGGCAGGTCCATCCAGCGCATGTGCAGGTCGGCCATCGCCGCGGTGTCCAACAGCACCATCGACAACTCAGCGCCCGGGTTGACGTCCATCTTGGTGATGACAAACCGCGCGACGCTGACCAGTTCCGCCTCGGAGACGTCGACGCCCGACTCGTTGGATACTTCGATGCTCATAAGATGCTCATAAGACAGCTCACGCACTCATCATCGACGACTGCGGCTGCCGGACGCCCGCCGCGCCGCCCGGTTCATCCCAGAACCCGGTTCCTCGTATCGCGCGTAAGCGTCGACGATCTCCGAGACCAATCGATGGCGGACCACATCCGCACTGGTCAGTTCGGCGATGTGGATATCGTCGATGTCCTCGAGGATGTCGACCGCGGCCCGCAGGCCCGACCTGGCGCCGCCCGGCAGGTCGATCTGGGTGACATCCCCGGTGACGACGACCTTGGACCCGAAGCCCAGCCGGGTGAGAAACATCTTCATCTGCTCGGCTGTGGTGTTCTGGGCCTCGTCGAGAACGATGAACGCGTCATTCAGGGTCCTACCCCGCATATACGCCAGCGGCGCCACCTCAATTACCCCGGCGGACATCAGCTTTGGGATCAGCTCGGGGTCCATCATGTCGTAAAGCGCGTCATACAGCGGCCGCAGGTACGGATCGATCTTTTCGCTGAGCGTGCCCGGCAGAAAGCCAAGGCGCTCACCGGCTTCCACCGCCGGGCGGGTCAAGATGATCCGGGTGACCTGCTTGCTCTGCAGCGCATGGACAGCCTTGGCCATCGCCAGATAGGTCTTGCCGGTGCCGGCCGGGCCGATTCCGAACACGATGGTGTTGGCGTCGATGGCGTCGACGTAACGCTTTTGGTTGAGCGTCTTGGGCCGGATCGTCTTTCCCCGGCGCGACAAGATGTCGAGGGTGAGCACTTCGGCCGGTGACTCGTTGCCGGTGCCAAGCAGCATGGCGACGCTGTGACGCACCACTTCTGGCGTCAGCGGTTGGCCACTGCCCACGATCGCAACCAGCTCGGTGATCGCACGTTCGGCGAGCGCGACATCGGCCGGCTCCCCCGAAAGGGTGACACTGTTGCCACGCACATGCAGGTCGGCACTCAGGGTGCGTTCGAGGGCCCGCAGGTTCTCGTCGGCCGAACCAAGCAAACCCACGACGAGGTCGGGCGGAACATCAATGCTGCTGCGAACCAATGCGTCGGCTTGCCGGGCTCCAACGGTGTCAGCAGCGCGGGTCTCGCGGGGCGTCACGTGGCTTCTGATGCCTGCTTTCTGGCCTATCGACTGGAAGGGCAAATGCTGAATTTCTAGTCTACCGCCGGTCAAGGACGGCTTCTCAACGATTCGATGCGTTCCGAAGCCATTCGTGCCTGCGGCAGCACCAGCGCGTAGACGTGTTGCGGGCGCGCCTTTCAGCGCTGCAACAGCGTGTTCGCCGGCAGATCCTTATCGAGCACCTTGCGGGCTTGGTCGGCCCCGGTGACCGGCAACAGTGCCTCGTCCAGCAGTCCGACCTGCACGAGCAGTGACGCCTGGTCCCAGTAGATCCGTTCGTAAGCCACCTTGTCCCCTTCGAACCCCATCACGACCACCACCGGCAGCATGACCGCACGACCGGTGGGCGGCACGCCGGGAAGCAAGGTCGGCATCGGGATGTCGTGGGTGAACGACATGACGGCCTCGTCGACGACACGGTCCGCTCCGACGGTGCGGCACACCGGGTTGATCGTGGTGTCGGCGGGCCAGTGCCCGACAAAGTAGTTGCCATAGAAGTCCGCGACGCCGTCAAAGCCGACGCCGCCCATCATGGTGGGCACATGGTTGACGAAAGGGTTCGCGGACATCGTCGCCATGGTCGCGCCGACGTCCCTGGCAACGAATTCGTGGGCGACATGCTCGTCGAAGATCGCGCTGAGGTTGTGGGCGGTCCCGGTCATGGATCTGTCTCCTTCATGTTCGCGTCGAGTGCGAATCTGGCGACGGGTTACCGGCGTGTCGCGTCGTGAAATTCACAGTCGACCCGCGCATCCCAACGTGACGTAAGCACGCCCAACGCCCCCAGCGCCACCGCTGCCGCGCTCGACGTGCGCAGCACGGCCGGGCCCAGCCGAACCGCAACAGCACCGGCGTCGGTCAACGCGGCAATCTCGTCCGGCGTGATCCCGCCTTCGGGCCCAACCACGAGTATCAGCGAATCAGCTTGCGCCACAGCGACATCCGCAATCCGGTCGGTCGCCGACTCATGCAGGGCCAGCACCACAGCGCCGGCGACCACCTCCTCCCGGACGCGCTGAATCAGTGCCGCAGTCGACAGCACGCCGTCAACCGGAGGGATATGCGACCGACGGGATTGCCGGGCCGCCGAACGCACCACCGCTCGCCACCGGCGCAGTCCCTTGTCGGCGCGCGACCCCTCCCAGATGGCCACGCAGCGCGCCGCCTGCCAGGCCACGAACGCGTCGGCGCCGGCTTCGGTGCCCAATTCCACTGCCAATTCGGAGCGCTCGGACTTGGGCAGCGCCTGTACCACCGTGACCGCAGGCCGCCCGGGCGCGACGCTCCAGCGTTCCAGGACCCGGGCCCCTAACCCGTCGCGCCCGGCCTGCTCTACCACGCAGCGGGCCAGTCCACCGGCGCCGTCGCCGAGTATCAGCTGCTCGCCGGGGCGGATCCGACGCACGGTGGCGGCGTGAAAACCTTCGTCGCCGGCTACGACCGCCACCGCGCCGGTGTCGGGCAATGCGTCAACGTAGAACAGGGTCGCCACCATGCGCGGCCCGTAACTAGCGTCCGGTGAAGGTCTCGCGCAGCCGGCTGAACAGCCCGCCGGCAGCGTGCGTCGAGCGCACCTCGGCGATGTCGCGGCTGCGCCGGCTCTTCAGTTCGCGCAGCAGATCGGTGTCGTGGCTGTCCAGCCGGGTGGGGACCACCACCTCGATGTGGACATGCAGATCGCCGCGGGCACTGGAACGCAGATGCGGCATCCCGCGGCCCCGCAGGGTGATGGTCGAACCCGGTTGCGTGCCAGGCGGAATGACGATCTCGCTCATGCCGTCCAGGATGGCGTCCACGGTGACAGTGGCTCCCAGTGCCGCATCGACCATCGGTACCGAAACAGTGCAATGCAGGTCGTCGCCCTGGCGCACGAAGATGTCATGGGCCTGCTCGTGGACCTCGACGTACAAGTCACCCGCCGGCCCTCCCCCGGGCCCGACCTCGCCCTGCGCGGCCAGCCGCACCCGCATTCCGTCGCCGACACCGGCAGGGATCTTGACGCTGATATCCCGACGGGCCCGCACCCGGCCGTCGCCCATGCATTGGTGGCACGGATCGGGGATGACGACGCCCACGCCGCGGCAGGTGGGACAAGGCCGCGACGTCAACATCTGACCCAGCAGCGAACGCTGCACGGTCTGCACCTCACCGCGGCCACCGCAGGTGTCGCACGGAATCGGCGCGGAATCGCCGTGGGTGCCTTTGCCCTGACACCGGTCGCACAGCACCGCGGTGTCGACGGTGACCTGCTTGGTGACACCGGTTGCGCACTCATCGAGATCCAGTCGCATCCGCAGCAGCGAATCCGAACCCGGCCGAACCCTGCCGGCCGGACCGCGTGACGCCGCACCCCCGCCGAAGCCGCCACCGAAGAATGCCTCGAAGACGTCGCCCAAACCGCCAAAGCCGGCGAACCCGCCAGCCGACGCGCCGGCAGTTGCCAATGGGTCGCCGCCCATGTCGACGATGCGGCGCTTTTCGGGATCGCTGAGCACCTCGTAGGCGATGCTGATTTCCTTGAATTTCGCCTGCGCGGCCTCGTCGGGATTGACGTCGGGATGGAGCTCGCGCGCCAGCCTGCGATAGGCGCGTTTGATCTCCGCATCGCCGGCGCTCTTACTGACGCCGAGCAGCCCGTAGTAATCGCGTGCCACGATTGGCTCTCCTATGCGGGGTCTTATGCCGCGTCTATGCGGCTGTCCACAAACTATGCAACGGGTGCGCGGTCATCGAGCACCTAGCACTTCACCGATATACATGGCAACCGCGGCAACACTCGCCATAGTTCCCGGATAGTCCATACGCGTGGGCCCCAGCACGCCCATGCCGCCGTAAATGGTGTCGAGGGTGCCATAGGCCGTGGACACCATCGACGTGCCGGCCATCTGCTCGGCCTCCGTTTCATGGCCGATGCGCACCGTCACCTTGCCCGCCTCCTGCTGGGCAGCCAGCAGCCGCAGCACCACGACCTGCTCTTCAAGAGCTTCCAGGATGGAACGCAGCGACCCGCCGAAGTCGGCGGCGTTGCGGGTCAGGTTGGCGGTGCCACCCAGCAGCAGGCGCTCCTCGGTGTGTTCCACCAGCGACTCCAGCAACACCGTCGCCGAACGGCCGACCGCGTCACCCAAGCCACCGGCACCGCGCAGCTCGCCGGCGAGGTCGGCGACCGCGGCCGAGGCCGCGGCGAGCTTCTTGCCTTCCAGCGCCTGGCCGAGTATCTCGCGTAGCTGCGACAGCTGGTGGTCGTCGATGACGTCGCCGAGTTCGACGATGCGCTGATCCACCCGACCGGATTCGGTGATGACAACCATCAGCAGCCGGGCCGGGCTCAGCGCGATCACTTCCAGGTGGCGAACGGTCGAAGTCGAAAGCGTCGGGTATTGCACCACGGCGACCTGCCGGGTCAGCTGGGCCAGCAGCCGTACCGCGCGGCGCAGCACGTCGTCGAGGTCGACGCCGGACTCCAGAAAGCCTTGGATCGCCCGCCGTTCGGCGGCCGACAGTGGCTTGACGTCATCGAGCCGGTCGACGAACTCGCGGTAGCCCTTTTCCGTGGGAACCCGCCCGGAGCTGGTGTGCGGCTGGGTGATGTAGCCCTCGGCCTCCAACACCGCCATGTCGTTGCGGACGGTGGCGCTGGATACGCCCAGGTTGTGACGTTCCACCAGGGACTTTGAGCCAATGGGCTCCTGGGTGGCGACGAAGTCGGCGACGATGGCGCGCAGCACCTCAAAGCGTCGCTCATCGGCGTTTGCCATTGACTGTCACCTCCTTGACCTGATCATTTTACGGTCTCGGCAGGAACCGACCGTCAACCTGCGCGATCAGTGGCACGGGCTTCGCGGCCCGGCTTCTTGCGGGGCCCACGATCGATCCGGTCGCCTGCGGATTAGCCTTTCCACCATGGTCCCGCACGCCGGGACGTGTCAGGGGAAAGCGACTGCGAATGATTTTTAAGGGCGTCCGCGAAGGCAAGCCGTACCCCGAACACGGGCTAACCTACCGGGACTGGTCGCAGATACCACCACAACAGATCCGGCTCGACGAACTGGTCACCACGACGACGGTGCTCGCCCTGGACCGCTTGCTTTCCGAGGACTCGACGTTCTACGGCGACCTGTTCCCGCACGCGGTGAAGTGGCGAGGCGTCACCTATCTCGAGGACGGTCTGCACCGGGCAGTGCGTGCCGCCCTGCGCAACCGCACCGTGCTGCACGCACGAGTGTTCGACATGGACATGCGACCGGGCCCACCGAGATAGTTTGGTCACGTTCGCATCCCCCCAGGTGTCGATCTAGTGAGGACACTCATTAGGAGGGACGCAATGCCACGACTAACCGGAGTCTCCGACCGCGAGGCCGGCCTGGGCGCCAAGATCGCCTTCTTCTTCACCAAGCGCAAGCTGGCAGCAATGGCCGGACTCGAGACCGCCGAAATGCTTGAACCGCTGCGGATGTATGCCCACATCCCCCGATTGCTCAGCGCCTACGGCAAGCTGGAACAGGCGGAATCGAAGCTGGACATTCTCAGTCCCCGGCACCGGGCGCTGGCCGAACTGAAGTCGGCGACCACGGTCCGCTGCGAGTACTGCATCGACCTGGGTTCGCAGATCGCCCGCGAGATGGGGATCACCGACGAGGAACTACGGTCGATGGCCGAGTACGAGAACGCCGCATGCTTCTCCGACGTCGACAGGCTGATCCTGCGGTACGCCACGGCGATCAGCCGCACCCCGGTCGAGGTCAGCGATGAGCTGTTCGACGCCCTGCGCGCCCACTTCGACACGGCTCAACTGGTCGGACTCACGCACATCATCACGCTGGGCAACCTTCGCGCCCGATTCAACATCGCACTGGATATCGGGTCTTCGGGCTTCTCGGGCGGCAGGGTGTGCGCGCTGCCCGACGCCCGTGAAGCATGACTGTCGACCCGGCGCTGACGGCACGTTTCGAGGCAGCTCGACCGCGGCTGGGCGCGCTGGCCTACCGGATGCTGGGCTCGATCGACGACGCCGAGGACGCGGTTCAGGAAACCTGGCTGCGATTGCGCCGCAGCACCGACGGCGACGCGGCTATCGCCAACCTGGACGGTTGGCTCACCACCGTGGTGGCGCGGATCTGCCTGAACATGCTGCGCGAGCGCCGCAGCCACGTCGGTGCGGAGCTGGTGTCGCGGCTGCCGGATCCGATAGTGGACCCCGAAGGGGAATTCGACCCTGAACACGAGGCGATGCTGGCCGATGCGGTGGGCCTGGCGTTGTTCGTGGTGCTGGACACCTTGTCGCCGCCGGAGCGACTGGCGTTCGTCCTGCATGACGTCTTCGCCGTTCCGTTCGATCAGATCGCACCCATCGTCGAGCGATCACCCGAGACGACCCGCAAGCTGGCCAGCCGGGCGCGGCGGCGCATCCAGCAGGCCGATCCGGTTCCCGACGGCGACCTCGCTGCCCAGCACGAGGCGGTCGACGCCTTTTTCGCGGCCGGGCGCAGCGGCGACTTCGACCGCCTGGTTTCGGTGTTGAATCCGGACGTGGTGCTGCGCGGCGACTTCGGACCCGGCGCCGCCATGTTCCGCGCCGAGGGCGCGTCCTCGGTGGCGAAACTGGCCCGCAGTTATGCGGGGCCGGAGCGTGAAGTGCGCGCCGCCATCGTCAACGGCGCCGCCGGCGCGGTCATCTTCGTCTCCGGTCGACCATCGGCGATCATGGGATTCATGGTGCGCGACGGACGGATTTCCGCGATCGACGTGCTGGCCGACCCGCAGCGCGTCGGCAGAGTCGACCTGAGCGCCCTGAACGGATAGCGGTCAGCTCCCCGCGGCGCGCAGCAGCTCCATCGCCGAGTCGCGCGACAGCACCCAGCTGCCCTGGTTGACGAATGTGAGGTTCTGCGTAACCGGCGGCGAAAGCTTCGGGCCCGACACGGACACGTCCGCGGTGGCCGAATTGCCCGCGGCGGGTTGGATATTCGCCACGCTGAACGACAGCGGCAGGTCCCCGTTCTTGTCCGCCTTCTTCAGCTCATGGTCGGCGATGCGCGCCTCGGTCCCGCCGATGCCGCCCTCAACCAAATTGCCCTTGTTCGTGAACGAAACGCTGGGGTCGGCCAGGGTGTTGAGCAGGCCGGTCAACTGGGCCGCGGTCGGAAGGTTTGCGGCCGCGGCCGGAGTCGGGGTCGGTGCCGGGTCCAGCGGCAACGGTGCACCGACGGCCACCAGTTGCACCTGGCATGCGGCCGGAGTGCTGGATGCGATGGACGTCACACCGGCGGCCGCTGCACCGATCGCGGCTACGGCGGCTAAACCCACGGCGAGCGATTTCATGATCTCCCCCTCTGATTCACACGGAACGTTGCTACTGGTGTTTCGCTTTCGGGACGGATTGCATTACATCCGACGTAACTGTGAGCTTCGTCGGCGAGTCTGTGGCCCAGCTGTGTAGCAGGCGTGAATTTTGGCTCCCCCAACGCTGCGGGTTGCGCGACATGACCTGCACTAGCCTGCGACTAGCCTTGCGCGAGAACCTCCTCATCGGTCATGGCCGCCACCTCGAGGTAGTGGCGTGCGATCACTGCCAGTCGTTGCGGCGTACCCCGTTGGGCTTCCCGGTTGTTCAGCCGCTCGGCGAATCCGGCAACCGTGCGGGTCGCGAACAGGTCCGCGACGACGGCGTGATCGATGTCGAGCCAATCTCGTACCCGCGCAACGACCGTGGTGGCCAACACCGAATCGCCGCCGAGGGCAAAGAAGTCTTGGTGCACGCCCACCGAAGGTTGTCCCAGCACTTCGCCGACGATCCCGGCAAGTGCAGCCTCCAGATCGTTGCGCGGGGCGCTGGCTGCACATTCGAATCCTTCTTCTAACGCCTCCGCTTGGAGCAACGCAGTCACGGCCCGGCGATCCAGTTTGCCATTCGGGGTCAGCGGAAACCGCTCGAAAAGCACTGTGCGAGTGGGAACCATGTAACTCGGCAACAGATCCGCCACCGCCTTGCGGACTGCCTCGGTGACGTCACCGACCTCACCCGGGTTGCCCGCGATCGCGGCGACCAGTTTGGGTGCGTTGGCACCGACGACGGCCGCGACGGCGTGACGCACCCCGGGCACGCTCCGAAGCGCGCTCTCCACCTCGCCGAGTTCGACTCGGTATCCGCGAATCTGCACCTGGTTATCGGCGCGGCCAAGGAACTCGATGGTGCCGTCGGGCCAGTACCTGGCCATATCACCGGTCTTGTACCAACGAATTCCGTCGTGTTCAACGAAACGCTCGGCGGTGCGTTCCGGCTCGTTGCGGTAACCCGCAGCGACGTTCGCACCGCCGACCCACAGTTCACCGGGAACCCAATCGAGGCAATCGCGGCCCGAAGGCGAAACCACTCGACACCGAACGTTGCGCAGCGGAACACCGAACGGCACGGTCACCCAGCGCGCCGGCGGTGCGCCGATCACTTCGCAAATGGTGCTGTGAATGGCCGTCTCGGTCGCACCGCCAAGACCAGAGAATCGGCATCCAGGCACCAGCTTGGCTAGCCGACGAGCCAACTCGGCGCCAACCCAGTCACCGCCGAGGAGGACGGCGCGTAAGGAGTCGCCGAGCCGATCGCCGCCGAGCTCGAGGATCATGTCCAGCATGCTTGGCACGCAGTTGAGGATCGAAACCCGGTGCTGGCGAATCAATTCCACCCACGTTGTAGCTGCGACCCGGTCCTCGGAGTCGACCTGGACCACTGCCCCACCCACTGAGAAAATGCCGAAGATGTCGTAGACCGACAAATCGAATTCGAGAGCCGAAAGCGCCAGTGCCCGATCGCCGCTGTTGACGCCGAACCACTCGTTGACGGCATCGATGGTGTTCATCGCGGCGCTGTGCGGTACGTCGACGCCCTTTGGCAGACCCGTCGAACCCGATGTGAACAGGACGTAGGCGATCTCATCGGTATCCGGGAAGACCGGTGCCGACAGTGGCTCCGCAAAACTGCTTGCCGCATCGATGGAAAGGCACGGAATCGGCAGCCGGCCGTCGGCGCCGTCGACGGTTAGCGCCGCAACGACGTCAGCGGTCTGAAGAATCTTGGCGCGCCGCGCATCTGGCTGGTCGAATCCGATCGGCACGTACGTTGCGCCCGCGGCAAGTATCCCGAGCACCGCCACAACTTGATTGCGTCCCTTCGGCAATTGGACGGCGACGGCGTCACCGGCCGCCACGCCCCGGGCGTGTAAGGACCCCGCGACGGCAAGCGACCGTTTCGCCAGTTCCCGGTAACTCCATTGGCCTTTATCGTCGCCGACACCCCACAGCACGGCCGTTGCGTCGGGATTCGCCGCGGCGTGCTCGAAGAAGCCCTGATGCAAACACCGCCCGCTGACCGGCCCGTCGGTTGCGTTGACCGCCGCCCGTACCTGCGCCTGTGCACTCGGCAATCGGACCGTGGCTTCGGCGTCCCAGCCGGCGTCGCCCTCCGCGAGCCGCTCGACCGCATCGGTGAAGGTAGCGAACATGGCATCGATCAGGCCGTCCGGGAATGCTGACTCGCGAACGTCCCAGTTGACCAGCAATCCGCCGCGCAGTTCGGTGATTTGGGCGTCCAGCAATACCTGGGGCCCCTGCGAGATGATCCACACTGGTGCACCGAATGTCTCAATGACGTTGCCGGCAAACAACTCACCGAGATCCAGCGCACTGGTAAAGACAACCGGCGCCAGCACCGGCTCACTCCGGCATCTGCCCAGATCGCGCAGCACTTCAAGTCCGGAATACGCTGCATGTGAACAACTTTCATACATACTGCGCTGAATTTCGCGGGCCCGGACGGCAACCGACACGTTCTCGGTCACGTCGACCTCGAGCATGATCGACGAGGTGAAGTCTCCAACCACCCGGTCGATGTCCGGGTGCACCGGTTCGCGATGGAACAACGGCACATTCAGCAGGAACGCGCCTTGCGCCGACCAGCCCCCGATGGTGTCGGCGAAGACCGCGGCCAGCGCCGTCGCCGGTGTGACGCCGCGTGCGTGAGCGCCGGCCACCAGCCGCTGTTTGGCGTCCGGTGCCAGCCAATGGTCGTAGCGCACAGTGCGATGCGGTGCCCTACGTTCCCCCACCGCAACGGTCGGCAGTTCCGGCGCGCCCGGCATCTCCGGCAACCGCCGCTGCCACCAGTCTCGGTCTCGCTCGCGCGCGCTGGGGTCTTCGCGTCGCTGCGTGCGAAAACTCCGATAGCTGTAGCCTGGCGCCGCCAGCTCCGCACCCTGGTACAACTCGGCCAGATCGTAAAGCAGCACGCGATAGCTCATTGCGTCGCCGGCCAACATGTCAATATCCAGGTGTAACCGGCTGCGGTCCGGGTCACGCAACGTCAGGGTGACGTCGAAGACTTGACCGTCTTCAATTGCCAGACGCTGGTGGGTTTTGCGGTCGCGCAGTTCCATGAGTGCGGTCTCCACCTGCTCCCAGCTCTGGCCGCGCAGATCGACCACACTGAACACCGGCCTGCCCGGCCGGGACAGCGTTTGCTGGGTCCCGTCCGGGAGGAATCGGGTGCGAAGCATCGGATGTGCCGCTACGAGGTTGGACACCGCGCGCTCCAAACGCACGGGATCTATTTGCCCACCATCGAATTCGGCGTAGAGATGGGCAGCGACGCCGCCCAGCTCCTGCTCATCGGAACGGCCGACCCAGTACGCGTGTTGCATGGTGGCCAACGGGAACGGGGTCTCTTCGGCTGCCGGTTCGGTGGGGTCAGCCACGAATGTCTCGGCCGCGTCTTGCATTCCATCCGCGCTGAGCAACCCGTACCACGAATCGACCGTCGGACTGGCCGCGAGTTCGGCAAAGGTGATGGCGGCCCCGCGTTTGCGCCAGCCGCCGGCGAGCACCATCATGCGGATCGAGTTCAGGCCCAACTGGATCAGATTGTCGTGGTCGGCGACATCTGAGGCCGGACAACCAAGTTCGGCCGCCACCGCAGCCCTGATCTCGTCCCTACCAATCATTCCGGTCCTTCCCACGGTGCCAGCCCAGCTGCGAGTACCGCGATCCCGCGCTGCCAGAACTGCATCAGTCGATCGATATCGGCTGGCGCGAACAGGGCATCGCTCCAGCGCAAGTTGCTGATCAGTTGCGTGCCCTCCGGCGTATTGGCAATGAACGCGCTGATGTTCAAAGCAAAGCGCAGCGGCAGATCTGGCTCGGGCGCGTTCGGAAGCGCATCGATGTACTCCCCGCTGAGGAGTGACCAGGGTTGGTCGGCGACACTCCCGAGGTCCAAACGACCCAGATAGCTGAACTGAATCTGCGGTTCGGCCGCCTCCTGCAGCTCCGGGACGCGGTCCACGTAATGCAGCAGACCGTAATCCAAGCCGTCGTTGGGCACCTCCGCAAGGTGAGCCACCACCGAGTCGACCAGGGCCCGGGCCGAACCCGGATCCTGTTCGGCCTGTTCGATATCGACCGCCGCGGCACCCACTCCGAATCGCACCGGGAACGCGTTGGTGAACCAGCCGACGGTGTTGGTGGTGTCGGTGTCCAACATGGCGTCGGCCCGCCCGTGGCCCTCCAGGGCGACGAGAGTCCCCGACGCCGGATCCTCGTCACGACTGCGGCGCCAACTGGCCATGGCCATCGTCGTTGCCGCCAGCAGGAATTCGCGCACACCTTCGTCTCTGGTGAGCGCCGTCAACACCCGCGCAGTGACCTCGACCGACGTAACTGCCCGTGTGACACGCAGGGTGGACCAGGTGTCCCGGGCCGGGTCCGGATGCCGCGTACCCAACGCGGCATCGGGCTCACAGACTTGTCCCATCCAGTAGTCCCGCTGGGCCTGCACCTCCGGCGTCGCCGCACGCTGCCACATGAGCTCGCACCACCGTCGGTAAGAAGTGAACTCTGGCAGCATTTTCGGCGTCTCACCCGCACTGACCGACCCCCAAGCCGCGGCGAGATCGCCCAGGATGATGTGCCAGGACACCACGTCCACAGTCAGGTGGTGCGCGGTGAGCAGTAGCGCGTCTGCGTGCTCAGACCCGTGCTGGGCACCGGAGAACCAGACGGCTCGCACCATCGCACCCGCGTAAGGGTCGATTTCATCCATCACCCTGGGTGCCGAATGTGTGATGGCCGACACCAATTCGGCATCGGTCGGTTTCGGTAGCCGCACTTCGGTGAGTACGTCGGCGGCGTTGACCACTCCGAGCCCACGGGTCACCAGGCGTGGACCCGCAGGGGTGTCGATCAGAATCGAGCGCAAGGTGTCGTGTCCGTCCAGCAGCAACTGCAGCATCAGCTCGATAGACGAACGCTCGATGCCCGGCGGCAGCCGGAGCAGGACGGTATGGGTGAACCGGCGGAAATTGCCGTGCTCGTATAGCCAAGACACCATCGGCAGTGGCAGGACTTCGCCGCATTCGGCGCTCGTGACGGCCACGTCGGAGTAGACGGCTGAGTCGATCGCGGCCGCGAGTTCACGAATTGTCGGAGCACTGAACACCATCCGTGGGCTCAATGTGAGCCCACGCCTGCGGGCCTTGTGGACCAACGAGATCGCCACGATGCTGTCTAACCCGCACGCAAAAAAGTCATCGTCGATGTGCGGCACCACGCCGTTGAACTGCTCTGCGAATAGTTCGCACAGCACTCGTTCGGTCGCGGTCGACGGCGACGCCGCCGCACCCGCAGTGACGTGTGAGAGCGCATCCTGCGCCAGCCGGTCCAGTGCGTGGTTATCCAGCTTGCCGTTGGCGTTCACCGGCAGCTTGGGTAACGCGACGATCCGGGCCGGAACCATGTACGACGGCAGACGGCCGGTGAGCGCGGCACGCAGCCGGAGCGGATCCTCGTCGATATTCTCTTGCCACACAACGAAACCCACCAGGCTGGCGCCACCCTCACGGCGAAGCACCGACACTGCCGCATCGTGCACTTTCGGCTCCCTACGCAACGCGGCCTCGATCTCGCCGATCTCGACTCGGTAGCCACGAATCTTCACCTGGGCGTCGCCACGTCCCAGGTAGGCGTAGCCGCCGTGGGGTAGCCGACGCACCAAGTCACCGGTGCGGTACATGCGCTGTCCGGGGCGGAACGGGTCCGCGACGAAGTGTGCGGCGGTCATGGCGGACTGGCCGACATAGCCGCGGGCCAGTTGCGCTCCGGACAGATACAGCTCACCCACCACGCCGTTGGGGACGATCCGCAGCGCCGAATCCAGGACATAACCGAAGGTTCCGGTGTTGGCCGTACCGATCGTCGGTTCAGGGTAGTCCGTGACCGGGGCCACCACCGCCTCGACGGTCATTTCGGTGGGTCCGTAGCAGTTGTAGACGGTCGTAGCCGACAGCGTGCGCAACTGTTCCCACAGCACGCTATCGATCGCTTCGCCGCCCAGGGCCAGCACCGTCAGATCGTGATTCAACAGCCCCGAAGCACGCAGCTGCACCAACATCGACGGGGTGGTGTCGATCATGTCGATCTGGTAGGTCGCCATGCCCCTTACCAGCCGATCAGCGTCGCGCATCTCCTCGGCGTCGAACACGTGGATCGCGTGACCCTCGCACAGGCCGACCATGGGCTGCCAGGAGGCGTCGAAGCTCAACGACCAAGCGTGAGCGATGCGCAGCTGACGACCTACGCGCGTCAACGCCTCCCGGTAGACCCGCTCCCGGTGGTCCGCCAGGTAACTCACGATCGCGGCATTGGTGCCGACGACGCCCTTGGGTTCCCCGGTCGAACCGGACGTAAAAATGACATACGCGCTGTGCGCGGGATGCCGATGAACTTCCGGCGCCTTTGCGGCAACTCGGGAAATACGCTCGGCCACAGCGGGATCGTCAATGACCAAGGTGGCGATCTCGACACCGACCAGATCCGCGCAGCCGCTTTCGGCAACGGCGAGTACCGGATTGGCTTGGCGCAAAATTGATCGAATCCGCGCTTGCGGGAGCGTGATATCGACCGGCAGATACGCGCCACCGGCGGCCAGCACGGCCAGGATCGCCACGATGGATCGCGCCGAGCGTGGCAGCACCAGCGCCACCACCCGTTCCGGGCCGACGCCGTGCGTCGCCAGCACCTGAGCCAATCGGCTTGCGTCCGCGTGTAGTTCGGCGTAGCTGTAACGGTCCCCGCAGCCGGTGGTCAGGGCGTCGGCTTCGGGTGTGGCGCGTACCTGCCGCTCGAACAATTCCCACACCGTGGCCTCCGGGGTGGGTACTGACCGCGTCGCAAGACCACGGAATTCCGAGCGCTCAGCGCAGGTGAGAACATCCAGCGCGGCTGGGGTTCGGTCGCCGATGTCGGGAAGTTGCCGCAGCACCCCGACCAGTCGCTCGCAGATCTGTGCCGCCGGAAGATGCGGCAGCGCTTCACGAATCGTCTCGACCACCACCACCAGGGTGTCGTCCCGCAGATGCGAGACCACCGTCAACGGATAGTGCGTCAGACTCTCGCCCTCGACCGGAGCGAAGGTGGTGCCGTCGGAGGTTGTCACCGGCCGAATGGCGTCCTGGATCGGCGCGTTCTCAAACACAAACAGGCTGTCGAACAACGTTCCTCGGCCATGCTCCCGCTGCAGCTCCGACAGGCTGAGATAGCCGATCTCACGCATCGCCGACGACTCGCGCTGCAACCGCGCGCATTGTTCGACCACCGAGGCTGTGCCGCTCAGCTGGCACACGACCGGCACCGAGTTGATGAACATCCCCACCATGGTCTCCACGCCAGACAGCTGCTCGGGACGGCCGGAAACCACAGTGCCGAAAACAACGTCACGACGATCGGTGAGCCTGCCCAGGACGACAACCCAGGCGAAAAGCACTGCGGTACCCAGGGTGAGACCGTTACGGCCCGCCCACTGCCGCAGCCGAGCCGTTTCGCCGGCAGGCAGTAGCAAGTCCGACTTTTCCGGCACTCCGCCGACCGCCGCGGTCCTGCCATCGGCCAGCATCAGCGGCGCGGACACTCCCTGCAAATATTCAGTCCACTTGGCGGTCGCAGCCGCTCGATCTTGTCCTGCCAGCCAAGCGATGTAGTCGCGGTACGGACGTGGGTTGGCTAGCCCGTCAAGCGATCCCCCCGCCTGATATATGGCCAACATCTCGGTAAAGAACACGCCAAGTCCCCAGCCGTCCACCAGAATGTGGTGCGCGGTGAAAATCATCCGGCGCCTGGTCTCACCGGGCACAGTGAGCAGCACGACGCGTAATGCGGGGCCGCGGCTCAGGTCAAACGGACGGCGCCGCTCCGATCGGGCAATAGCATCGAATTCCATTGGCATCGCGACTCGTTCAGACCACGGCAGCTCCGCGTGCGCGGGCACGATCTGGACCGGTTTCGGCACGTCGCGATCCCAGAACGCGGCACGCAGATTCGGGTGCCGGTCCAGCATGGCCTGGGCGCTGCGGCGGAGCAGCTCGACGTCGAGCGGTCCGTCGATGTCTGCCACGAATTGCATCGTGTAGATGTCAACGCCGTCCTCTGCCAATCGGTATAGCGCAAACAGCCCCTCCTGCAGCGGGGTGAGCGCAAGAACGTCCTCGATCTGCGGCGCAGTGGTCACGATCGCCTCACGATTGGTTATGCCAGGATGCGGTGAGCGCCGCCAGCGCGTCGGCGTCCAAACCCGACGCGCTCATCGGTGTGCCCTGCTGCGCCGGCACCGAATCCGGCTCGCCCGCAGGCTGATCGGCGGCCTCGTCGATTGCCGCGGCGAGCTCGGCGATGGTCATGTGCTCGAACACCATTGCCGGGGTCAAGGCCAGCCCTTGGGCGCTGGCCCGGGCCGCCCACTGCACCGAAATGATGCTGTCGCCGCCGAGGGCGAAGAAATTGTCCTCACGGTCGACGTCGCTAATTTCGAGTAACTCCTCCAACAAGCCGATGAGGGCCCGCTCGGTTTCCTCGGAACCGCCGGTGACCGGCCCCGACCGCGCAACGGTTGTCGGGGTGGCCGGCGTGACTAGCTTCTCCAACGCAGCCGCGGGCAGTAACTCCAACGCGGACAACGGATGATCCGGCGTCGTCACGAACGCTTCCAGCACGGCGTCCAGAGCATCGGCGATAAGCGCGGCGGTCTCAGGTTCATACAGATCAGCGTTTGCGACGACCCGCACGTCGAGTCCTGCATCCGGCGTGACATTCAGCACCAGGTTCAGATCCAGGATGGATATCTCGAAGTCCATCGGCAATGCAACAACTGTGGTCTCGCCGTTTTCGGTGAGATCGGGGGGCAGCAACGCCCAATCCTGCGCACCATGGAAGTGGATCGAGTTCTGGAACAGCGGGTGGTTTCGAGATGGTGAGCGCGGTGGGTTCAGCGCCTCGACCACACGCTCGATGGGAAGTTCCTGGTGTGCCAACGCATCGAGCACCGCATCGCGGCTGAGCGCGAGCGTGGTGCGCAAACTCGGATCACCGGACAAATCGGTGCGCAGCACCACCACATTGGCGCATGGGCCGCTCATATTCGTCGTGGCCACATCGACCCGAGCCGCGACCGGGCTGCCAATCGCAATATCCGTGCCACCGCCGAGTTTGCGCAACAACACCGCGAAGGCGGCCTGATACACCATGAACTCGGTGGCGCCGTTTTGCTCGGCGAGCCGGATGAGGGCCGCTCGGCGCGCCGCGGAAACCGTGAAATCCACCACCTCGCCCCGCCTTCCGAGGACTGGCGGGCGGGTGTGATCCGGGACTATCGAGATCTCATAGGGCATTCCGGCCAACACATCGCGCCAATGCGCCAGCTCGGCTTGTCCCCAGGCGCTCGCCGCGTCGAACGCACCTTGTTGCCACAGCGCGTAATCCACGAACTGGAACGGCGGCGCCGCCCACTGCGGCGCCTTTCCTTGCAAGCGCGCACGGTACGCGACGATGAGGTCCTCGAAGAGAATCCCGAGCGAGACGTGATCGGTAACGATGTGGTGGACGAGCACGAGCAGCACGTGCGTATTCGCGCCAACTGCCAACAGGGTAGGCCTGATCAGCGATTCGGACTCCAACGCGAAAACATACCGACGCAGCTCGGCTACCGTCTCGTCGAGCTGGTCAGCGGCGATCTGGGTCACCTCCAGTTCCAGCTGACGTATCGGATGCACGAGTTGATACGGAACACCCTCATGTTCAACGAAATTCGTGCGAATCGCCTCGTGGCGAGCCACGACGTCGTTGAGCGCCGCGGCGAGCACGGGGATGTCGAGTGGACCGTTGATGCGAAGTGCAAGTGCCATGTTGAAGACATCATTGGGACCCCTCATCCGATGTTGGAACCACATGGCGAACTGCGAGTAGGACAACGGGGGCCGTTCCGGGCGAACCGCCGCAACGAGTTCCGGCCGATTCAGATCAATGTCGAACTCGGCTCGGAAGTGGTCAACCAACCGCGCGGCCAAGCCGGCCGGAGTCGGGGTATCGAACACCGCGCGAACGGTCAGCTCGACACCGAACTCGGCACGGATCTGTGCGATCAGCCGGGCCGCCAGCAGCGAATGGCCTCCCAACCCAAAGAACGAGTCTTCGGCACCGATCCTCTCCCAGCCGAACAGCCGGGCGAAGATCGCGCACATCCGGCGCTCGGTGGCCGTCGTCGGCTCGCGGTAGCTGCGTACCGCGACCGGAATCGGCGCGGGCAGCCCGCGCCTATCCAGTTTGCCGCTGACCGTCAACGGAATCTCGGGGATCACCGCAAACGCGCTGGGCACCATGTACTCCGGCAGCACCGCCGCGGTATGCGCCCGTATCTCGTCGAGATCTAGGTGCGCGGCAGCGGCTACGGGCACCAGGAAAGCGGCCAGCACGGGTCCGGCCTCGGTGTCTTCCGTGACGACCAGGCAGTGCTTGACCGCTGGATGCGTTGCGATCACGGACTCGACCTCGCCGAGTTCGATCCGGAAGCCACGAACCTTGACCTGCTCGTCGGCACGACCGACGAATTCGAGCTCACCAGAGATGTTGCGGCGGACCAGGTCTCCTGACCGATACAGCCGCATGCCTGGGTTGAAAGGATCTGCGACGAAGCGCTGGGCGGTCAGGCCCGGACGACCCAGATAGCCACGAGCCAACTGCGCACCGCCCAGGTAGAGCTCACCGATCACCTCGGCAGGCACCGGTTGCAACTCCTCGTCAAGTACGTAGGCGTAGACGTTGCGGTTGGGTACGCCAATGGGCACTACGCGCGCACCGTGCGACCCCTCGACCTGCATGTGGGTCGAGCAGACGACGGCCTCCGTGGGGCCGTAGTGATTGCGCAGCTGCGCATCGAAGTGGCTGGCGAACTTATCGGCTACCTCACCTCGAAGCGCTTCTCCGCCCACCGGCACATGGCGCAACTGCCGCCATTCTTTGACCTGCGGCAACAGCAACAGGGTGCTCAGCATGGACGGCACCATGTGCAGCACCGTGACGCGGTACCGGTCAATCAGGTCGGCTACGTACGGGACGTCGCCGAACGCCTCCGGCTTCGGCACGATCAGTCGTGCGCCCAGCGACAAGGTGACGAAGATGTCCAGCAGCGAAGCATCGAAACTCACCGACGACGACTGCAACAAGCGGTCTTCGGCGGTCATGCTCCACTCGGCGATGAAACCCTCGACGTGCTCGGCGATCGCCCGGTGCGAGACCGCGACGCCCTTGGGTTGGCCCGTGGAGCCCGACGTGTAAATGACGTAGGCCAAGTTGTCGGGACGCAACGGGCGCAGCCGATCCGCGTCGGTAACCACGGCGTCCGACAACCGCTCGGCGTCTCGTTCTGCGGCCTCGAATTCGTGCTGCCGAATAACCTTCTGTGGCCGGGCGTCGGTGACGAGGTACTCGATGCGGTCGTCCGGGTAGGCCGGGTCGATGGGGAGGTAAGCCGCACCGGCTTTGAGTACGGCGAGCATCGCCACAATGAACTCGATCGACGTGGTCATGCGCAGACCGACGATGTTCTCGGTGCCAATCTCCTGCCCGATCAGCCAGCGCGCCAAGCGATTCGCGCGACGATGCAGTTGCGTATAGGTGAGCTCGGCCTCGTCGGAAACAAGCGCGAGCGAGTCTGGGGCGGCAACCGAGGCCGCTTCGAGCACCGCGACCATCGTCGTCGGCGGCGCTGCGACAAGTTCGCCGTGCGACTGGGCCAAGACGCCAGCCCGTTCGCCGGCACCGAGCATGTCCAGGCCGGCGAGACGATGCTCGGGCTCAGCGAGCGCATGGTCGAGCAGCTGGATGTAGTGAGTCAGCATCTGATCGACGAGCGCAGCTTCCAGCACGTCGGTCTGGTACTCAAACTCGACGACTGACGCCTCTGGCTCCTCTGACGCCTCTGGCCCCTCCGGTTCAAGCACGACGGCCAGGGCAAGGGGAAGATGCGCGGTTACCGCACCCAGTTCGAGTTGGCGCACGGTGACGCCGTCCAACACAAATCCGCTCGCGCTCTTGCGCATGCTGAACCCCAGCCGGACCAGTCGGTCCATGCCGTCGTGTCCCATGCGTTCCGGGTTTACTTCGCGCACCACTCGATCGATGCCGACCGCCTGATGGGCAAACCCGTTGAGGCAGGTTTCACGGACCGCCGCGAGAAACGAGGTGAACGTGTCCGACGCCTGCGGTGTCATCCGCAACAACAGCGTGTTGCCGAAGTACCCAATGGCAGCCTCGGCCGCAGCCCTACGCGCGGTTACCGGCACCGAGATCAGGAAATCTGGCGCGCCGGTATAGCGACGCACCAGCACAGCGTAGGCCGCCAGCAACACCATAAACGGCGAGGCGGCATGCCGGCGGGCAAAGTCCTCGACCCGGCTGAAGAGGTCGGCGGGCAGCGGTCGAGTGCGCCGATCGGCTTGCCTGGACGGACTTATCGAGGCCACCCCGGGAAGCTCCAGCGGTTCTGGTGACGGCCGTAACGTGTCTGCCCAGTAGCCGACGTCGGCAACGGAAGGTTCCGCGGCACAGTCAAGTACCTCCACCGCGACGAACTGTGGCGCCTGGCCGGTCGGTTGCTGACCGTTATAGGCAGCGCTCAGATCTGTGCAGAGCACACTCCAGGAGTCGTCATCCCAACAGATGTGATGCACAACCAGCAGCAGCACGAATTCGGCTGCGCCGGTGCGTATCAGCGTTGTCCGCAGCGGTAGATCGTTGGTGAGGTTGAATGGCGTGCCAAACTTGTCTCGCGCTTGTGCCTCGACCCGCCGCTTTCGCTCGCTTTCCGGAAGATCGGTCAAATCACTTAGTTGCCAAGAGATCTCGACGTCATCGTGGAATACTTGATACGGCTCACCCTCGGTGTCCACCCCATACGTGGTGCGCAAAACGGCGTGACGCGCCACGACATCGTCGAAAGCCGCGCGCAGACGTGCCTCGTCCAGATCACCCGTCAGCCGATAGGCAACGCAGATGTTCAACGTGGTGTCGGTGGGGTCCATGGTCTGCAGGAACCACATCCGACGCTGACCGGTCGACAGCGGGTAACGTTCGCCGGCACAGACACTCGGCTTGTCGACCGATTGTCCTGCCGTTAAACCACTTTCAGCGATGCGCCGACGCAACAATTCGCGCCGACGCTCCTGCACCGCCCTGGCATCGTCTGCCATCGCTCACCCCTAACATTGAAGTTCGCCGGGATTACGTCTGTTTGTTCAGGTAGCCGCCGCGCACGAAGAACTCGTCCCCGCGGTGCTCGACTCCATCCGCGTCACGAACGCGCGTGATCACCAAGCCGCGGTTGGCGCCGCGAAATGCGTCCGGCCCGCAAACCACCGCGCCGCCGCCCTCCTGCACGATGACTCGCCCGGGCGTACCGCCGTAACGGGCCTCGGACACGCGCGATTCGAGTACCTCGATCCGCTCCCCGCGGTAAAAGGTGAACGCGCGGGGATAGGGGTCGGACAGTGCGCGCACGAACCGCTCGAGATCCTCGGCCGGCCAACTCCAATCGATCAAACTGTCACGCTCGGAGCGCTTATGGAAGTAGGTACGCTCGGCCTTGTTCTGTGGCCGCCACACCGCCGTCCCGGACTCCAGCGCGCTCAGTGCGTCCCGTAGCGCACCCGGAATCAGGTCCATGCCCCGCAATACCAGCTCGGTGCCGGTATCGGTGGGGCCGATCGGCAATGCGCGCTGGATCAGAATGTCCCCGGTATCCAGGCCGTCGTCCATCCGGTGAATCGTCAGCCCGAACTCGGACTCACCACTGATCAGCGCCCACACGACGGGGGAAAATCCGGTGAATTTCGGCAGCAGCGAATCGTGCAGGTTCAGCGTGCCGTGTGGTGGCAGGGTGTACAGCTCCGGCGGCATCCAGCTGTACCAGCTGTTGACGACGATGACATCGGGTTCAGCGCGCTTGACCAAGTCGATGGTCTCGGCATCGACCCGCTCGGTGATGTGCACGGGGATGCCATGGTCTCGCGCGAGGTCCTCGACCGACTCCGACCAGATCGCCTTGTAGGACTGTGCGCTGGCCGGGTGGGTGACCGCGAGCACGACCTCCTGATCCAGCTCGATCAGCGCCTGCAGCGTGTTGAACCCCCAGGTCTGGAAGCCGAACGACACGATGCGCATCACACGAACCCCTCTACCTCTCAAGTGTCGGCCGGGCGGTTTGCTTCGGTTTCGGGTGCGAACCAAAGGCTCAAGCAGATTATGTTAGCCTTCGCTAAGTTGCATGGCTCTTGCGGCCGTCGGCCCGTCGCTCACGCGGGACCATGCGGGCCATTCGGAGCTAAGCGATCGAACGGTACGAGAGGCAGGGCTGCATGCCGCGGCAACTAGGGTGGATCAGGCAATTCCACCAACCGGAAGCGCCCGACAGTCTTTCGCTGCTGGTTTTTCCGCATGCCGGCGCTGGCGCATCGGCCTACCGCACATTTTCGAAAGTTCTCAGCACCACGTTCAACGTCATCGTTTTCCAATATCCGGGTCGCCAGGACCGGGCGGCCGAGTCGCCTTTGGGCTCGCTGCCCGAGATCGCCGCCGGAGCGTTCGACGAGTTTTCGACGTCAAAACACAATCGCGGGGGCCCGATCGTCACGTTTGGCCACAGCATGGGTGGTTGGGTCGCGTTCGAATTCGTCCGGATCGCAGAACCCAGGGGCATCGAGGTGCGACAGCTCGCCGTCTCCGCCGCGGTAGCTCCGTGCAACGCACCCAACAAACCGCCCCATCCGACAGATGACGAGGACATCCTGAACCACCTTGCGGCGCTGGAAGGCACCACCTCCGATGTTTTCGGCAACCGCGATCTCATGCGGCTGGCGCTTCCGGTCGTCAAGGCCGACTTTCGCGTCTGCGATGCGTACTCCCGGGCCGACGACGTGAAAGTTGCGGCACCGATTCACGCGATCGGCGGCGATCAAGACCCCATCGTCACGCTGGGCGACCTTTACGGATGGGGTAAGCACACCAACAACGTCGAAGTCACCATGTTCGACGGCGGCCACTTTTTCCTCAACGATCACGTCGACGCCGTCGCCGAGCTGTTGGCGTCGTCCGCGCAAAGCGAGCAAACGGCGTGAGCGACTACGGCTCGCCGAGCGATCCAGTGGTCATTTCCGGAATCGCTGTCGAGGCGCCCGGGGGGATCGACACCCCCGCCGCGTTGTGGTCAGCGCTTGCCGAATCACGGGAATTGATTACGCCGTTTCCACGCGATCGCGGTTGGCCGGTCGAGGATCTTTTGTCGGTGTCCGAGCTGGACGGCTGGGGACCGGTTTGCGATGCAGGTGGATTCCTGGACGACGCAACGAAATTCGACCCGCCATTCTTCGGAATCACGCACCGCGAGGCTCTGATGATGCATCCACAGCAGCGGGTTGCGATGCGCGTGGCCTGGAAGGCGCTGGAGAATTCCGGGATCAACCCCGCCACGCTCGAGGGCGAATTCGTTGGCTGCTTCGTCGGAATGTCACCGATGGAGTACGGCCCACGTGCGGCGGTCGCCGATGCCTACAGCGGACATCGGATCGCCAGCTTGGGACAACTGGGCGGCGCCGCGCGCATCTCGCATAGCCTTGGACTGACCGGCCCATCGATCAGCCTCGACACAGCGTGTGCATCGTCATTGACCGCGTTACACCTGGCGGCCATGGCGGTGGCGATGGACGAATGCGAATGGGCGCTTGCCGGCGGGGTCTGTGTGATGGGATCACCGGGAGCCTTTTACGAGTTCGCAAGGCTCAATGCGCTTTCCGATGACGGTCATTGCCGCGCGTACGCCGACGACGCCAGCGGTACCGTCTGGGGCGAGGGCGCGGGGATGATGGTCGTCGAACGTGAATCGCGGGCACGGCAATTCGGGCACCCGATCTACGGACGCATCCTGGCCATCCGTACCAACCACAACGGCAAAGGCAAGCCGATTCTGGTTCCCCGGGTGCGCGCGCAAGAGCAGGTGGTGCGCAAGACACTCGATGTCGCCGAAATCGATCCGGCCGACGTCGGAATGATCGAAGGGCATGGCACCGGAACCCTCGCCGGCGACCCGGTGGAACTGCTCGCACTGTTCAAGACCTACGGCGCGGCGGGATCCGAGGCGCTAGTGGGCTCGATCAAGTCGAACATGGGACATCCGCAGGCGGCGTCCGGAATCCTCGGACTGATCAAGCTGCTGCTGGCCGGCCAGCACGGACAGATTCCGCCAACCCTGTTCTCCGACAACCCAACCAAGATGCTGGACTGGGATCTGACGGGTCTGCGGCTGGCCACCAAGCTGCACGACTGGCCGGCAAAAGACGGCCTTCGCTATGGCGCCGCATCATCGTTCGGCGCCGGCGGCGCCAATGCGCACGCAATCATCGCGATGCCCGCGAGCTCTCGGGAGTGACGAAGTGACAGTTGTTAGCTACCAGCTCCCGAACGGATCGGCGCCCGTCCTGGTGTCGTCGGACACGCCCGAGCTGCTGCGGGGCGAGGCTGCCGCACTGCTCTCGTATGCCGCCGATCATCCCGAAGTACCACCGCAGGAGATCGCCGGGATGTTGTTCCGGACGCGGATCGCTCGCAAGCATCGAGCCCTGGCCATGGTCACCAACCGCCGCGAGTTGCTCAGTGCCCTACAGGCGGTCATCGACGACAGCGAGCATCCTGCGGTGGTTCGCACTGACACGCCCGCCGCGGCCCGCAGATTCGCCCATGTCTTTCCCGGCCAAGGCGGCCAGCGCCCCGGGATGGGGCGGCTGTTCTACGATTCGGTCCCCACGTTCCGGGCCGAGGCGGATCGCTGCGCTGCGGAATTCCAGACGCAGTTCGGACTATCGCCACTGAATTACCTTCTCGACGAACATCTTTCGACCGACGACAGTGCGGGCACGGTGCAGCCGGCATTGTTTACCCAAATGGCAGGGCTGTCCGCGGTATGGCGGTCGTTCGGTATTGCGCCGAGAGTGACCATCGGCCACAGCCAAGGTGAGATCGCTGCGGCCTATGTGTCCGGCCTGATCACGCTGGCAGATGCCGTCCGTATTATCGGGATCCGCGCCCATGCCGCCGACGAAATCGCTTCGGGCGACTACGCAATGGCAGTCGTCGCGGCCGACCGCGACACTTGTGAGGAACTACTCGCGCGCCGCTCGGGCTGGGCGGAGTTGTCGGTGATCAATTCGCCGAACGTGAGCGGAATCTCCGGTGATCGAGAAACGGTGCAAGCCATCGTGGACACGCTCACCGAGCGCGGCGCGTTCGCACGAGTCATCCGAGTCGCATACCCCGCGCACACCAGCCTGATCAACGAATTCGGCGACAAAGTTCGCACGGCCACCCAACGCGAACTGCGGAATCCGAAGTTCCTCGACGCGGATATCGACTGCCTGGGCGCTACTCTCGGCGGTCCCATCACCTCGGACCTGCTGGTCGACCAATACTGGTTCTGGAACCTACGCAACACCGTTCGATTCGATAAGGCTGTGGCTGCCGCATTGCAAATGGGAGTCGACACGTTTGTCGAACTGGCCGAACATCCCACGCTGCAGTTGGCAATTCAAGAGAATGTCGATGTCTTGAACGTCGATGACGAACCGACGACCATGGTGGTCGGTACGTCCAACCGGACGGCAATCAACCTTGACGAGTTCACGCGCAACCTCGCGCAACTGGCAGTTCATGACCTGGACTACTCATGGGATCACCTCAGCGCCGAGTCGACTGGCCCAGTCCCGCTGCCACTAGCGGATTTTCCCAATACCCGAATGAACGAGACCTTCCTGTGGCTGCCATACGATGAAGTGCTGCCCCGGCGCGCCCGCCAGGCATCCACATCGGTGATAGCGACCACCGAACCGGTTCGTACGGCCGCACCGCCACGACTGCTCACCGAAGAGTGGTTTCGGCTGTCCCGCCGCTCACTCTTACCGCCGCGCGCGATCGGGATCATCGATCACACTCGAGCCTGCGCAGGGCTTGCCGACGCACTGTGCGCCGCAGCCGCCGACCTTGGCGCGACCGTCCGGGTGATCGATATCGTAAACACCAGGGCAACAGACGATCTCAATACCTTGGCCATTCTTGTTCCGGAGTCGCCGAAGCTGGACGCCGTCGAGGCGGCAGCCGAAGTCGCAACATTTTTCGGGGACCGTGTGTGGTGGCCGGGGGTGGACGGCGGAATTACCGACTGCTGGCTGGTGACGGTGAGTAGTGAGGCAGTGGTTGGCGAGGATGCACCGCCGGACCTGGTGCACGCGGCCGCAAGTGCCGGCTTCCGCAGCATCGGCGCTGAGTACCCAGGCGTGAGATTCCGGCACCTCGATCTGCCGGCGGGCTCGACATCGGAAGCGGCGACGACGATCCTGGCGGCACTGCATACGGCGGAGGAATCGGAGCTGGCCGTACGCAGCGGCGGCCTCTACGCCAAGCGCGTCGTTGACGCCGACACCTCGGTAGCAGACCCCGATCGCTCCATTGAGACGCCCCCAGAACACGTGCTCATCGTCGGGGGGACGGGCAAGCTCGGACTCGAATTCTGTGACCACTTCGCGCGTCGCGGCGCAGGGCGCATCACCCTGGTCAGCAGATCGGGCGAGACCGCGGCGGTCGCGGACCGGCTAGCGGGCATCCGCTCTGCCACGTCGACGCAAATCGGTGTGGTGCGGTGCGACGTCGGTGACCAAGCAGCGATAGCCGAACTGGCTGAGCAGCATCACCACACGCCCGCGGATCTGATCATCCATGCCGCCGTGCAGTATTCGGGTGTCGAGCTGCAAGACGTCACGGCCGAAATGGTAGACGAGGCGTTGCGAGCCAAGGTTGTCGGCATTTCGCGAGTGTTGGCGACGTTCCCCCGGACCGACCACTGCCGGGTGGTGCTATGCTCCTCGATCTCGGCGACCGTCGGCGGTCGCGGCCTGGCACTGTATGCCGCCTCGAACCGAGTGCTCGACGCCCTGGCCTACCGGTACCGATCCGAAGGCCTAGATTGCGCTTCCGTGCAGTGGGGGCTCTGGAAGGTCGATCTCGACCGCTCGGGCATCGAAATGTGGGCCGGCATCGGTGTCGTTCCCATGCTCCCCGCCGACGCGCTCACCGTGGGAATGCGAATCCCGGTGCGTAGCAACGCCATCGTCGCGTCGTTCGATCTGGATCGCGCCCGTTCGGTGCTGGAAACATGCGGTCGCGGGTCGTTGTTGTCACAACTAAGCGCGGCCCAACCAACACTAATCGACCCAGCGGATTCTTGTCGCGCTGCCGAGGTCCCGGTCGAGGCCCAAGATACCGGTCGCTCGCACCGGTTGGTCAGGCTGCTGGCCGGGGCCATCGGCGTCGACAGGGTCGACACGATTGACACCACGGTTCCTATGGTGGCGATCGGCCTAGATTCGTTGCAGGCACTAGAGTTACGCCGTCGCGTCAAGATGGAGTTCGATCACGATCTCGAGGTCTCAGATCTGCTCGGCGGCGCGTCCATTGCCGACGTGCTGGCTAAGTTGGGCGGTTAGCCACGTGTGAACTCAGGGCTTTCAGTGTGCGTGCAGGGCGGAATCCGGCCGGATTTCGCACCCTGGACTCACACTCAGAGCCCGCATGTCAATGTCAGCTCCGAGGATCCGGTCGGACAGCAGCCCAAGGCAGCTCAGATTCGGAAATCCCGGGCCCTCGTTGAGGCCGGATAGATTGGGCAGAAACAATTTTGGGGTGACGCCGGCAACCGCCAAATCGTGGCCGATGGACTCCTCCAAGCGCTCAACCGTCAACGGCCCGCCCACCCCGAGCTCCAGTAGGTCCAGGGCATTCTGATTCAGCAGCGGCGTGAACCACAGCGCGTCGGCGCCGGATCCGTCGATGACGAGGTCGAAGCTATGCAGGGTCTCGCACGGTTCGCCGACGTTGTCGGTACAGATGGTGATCCAGATTCGGCTGTCGCGGTCGACCGCGCGGGCGACGCGCCCGCGCAAATGCTGGATCCGCTCGTCGGCAAGTAACGACTCCTGAACCCGTGCGGAGAAGACCCCGCGGTCGGTGCGGGCAATGCAGTCGCGCCGTTCGGCCTGGCTGAGGCTGCGCCATTGCGCGGGATCGGAAAACAGCGAGTTCTCGAAGAAGCCCTCGCCGCGGGTGAACAAGGTTGCCTGCGGTGAGATGGCCGTGATCGACGAAACCCGGTGATGGAACAGCTCGTTAAGAATCGAAGCGGCGGTCTCTCCCCCGCCGATGACCGCAACATTTTCGGCGACGATGCGGTCGTGGCGCGCGGCGCGTTGCCAGAACTGCGCGATCGACAACACCCGTGGGTCACCGGACAGCATCGATCGCTCGGGCTGACCCGGACCGGTGATCATCAACGTTTCGGCGGACAAGCTCGACTCGGGCGTGCACAGCACCCAGTGCGATTCGTTCACCGAGATCTGAACCACTTCGCCGCGAACGACTTTCAAGCCCACCTCATCGGCAACCCAGCGCAAATACCCAGCCCAGGTGTCGTGAGTGGGCGCCGGCCTACCCCGATCGATCCAGCCCACGAATTGGTCGGTAGCGACCAGATAGGACTGCCAGCTCCACCGCATCATCCGTGCGTCGAGTTCGTCGTTGCGCCCGGGTACGAGCGTCGACCGGTACGGAAAGCCGACATCCTTTTCCGGATTGGTACCCAGCCGCTGCCTGCCGTCTGTCCAACCACCGCCGGCCAGCCAGTTGGCGGCAACGCCGGAGCGTTCGACAGCGATGACGTCGGCCGTCTCGACGCCCATTTCGCGCAGCGTCGCCGCCTTCGCGGCCACCGCGACTGCCTTCGCGCCGGCTCCGACGATCGCGAGTGTCCCAGTCATCGTGGACCGGCGATCCGTGCGTGCGCGGGGTGATGGTGGTGGCATTCCCCGTTCGCCAGCACACCGGCGAATGATGCGCCACCCACTAGCCACCTCCGCTGCTTAGCCCAGGCTGTCCTAACTTCGTGTACGCTACCCTATCGCGGGGCAGGACACACGCCCCTAGGGGAGCCACCGAATGCCTGTTACCTCCGCCCAGTCCGAACCCGCCGCACCAGCTGCGCCGCTGGATGGGTTCATTCCTTTTCCACCGGAACGGGCGGCCGCATACCGTGCGGCCGGCTACTGGACCGGTCGCACGGTTGACTCAGTGCTGCGACGGGCCGCGACCACATGGCCCGGGCACGTCGCTGTCGTGGACATACACGGCAGCCATACCTACGCCGAGCTTGACAAACTCGCAGGGCGGGCCGCCGCAGGGTTCGCCGCGCTCGGTATCGCGCCCGGCGACCGGGTACTGCTGCAGCTGCCCAATTCGTGTCGGTTCGCCGCCGCCCTGTTCGGTCTGCTGCGTGCCGGCGCCATCCCGGTGATGTGCCTGCCCGGACACCGGTTCACCGAACTCAGCCACTTCGCCGAAGTCAGCGGTGCGGCTGGGTTGATCATCGTCGAAACCGCGGGCGGTTTCGACTACCGCCCGATGGCCGAACGACTGGTCGCCGCGCATCCGCAGCTGCGCCACGTCGTTGTCGATGGCGAACCCGGCCCGTTCATGGCCTGGTCGGACCTGCCCGACGGCGACCCACCTGAGGTCGCGCACGACACCACCTCCCCCGCGCTGCTGCTGGTTTCGGGTGGCACCACCGGCACACCGAAGCTGATCCCCCGCACCCACGACGACTACGTCTACAACGCCACAGCGAGCGCGCGGCTTTGTCAGTTGACGAGCGATGACGTGTATCTCGTGGCGCTGCCGGCGGCACACAATTTCCCGCTGGCATGCCCCGGCATCCTCGGTGCGATGACCGTCGGCGCCACCGTCGTTTTCAGCGCCGACCCAAGCCCGGAGGCAGCGTTCGCCACCATCGAACGGCACGGCGTCACGGTCACCGCACTCGTGCCCGCGCTGGCCAAACTGTGGGCACAAGCCTGTGATTGGGAGCCAGTGACACCAAAGTCGCTGCGGCTGTTGCAGGTTGGCGGGTCGAGGTTGGAGCCCGAGGATGCTCGGCAGATACGTATCGAGCTGACCCCGGGCCTGCAGCAGGTATTCGGGATGGCCGAGGGGCTACTGAATTTCACTCGTATCGGGGATCCGCCCGAACTGGTCGAGCACACTCAGGGCCGACCCCTGTGCCCCGCCGACGAATTGCGCATCGTCGACGCCGCGGGCGAGCCGGTGGCGCCCGGCCAAGACGGCGAACTCCTGGTGCGCGGCCCATACACACTTAATGGCTACTTTCGCGCTGAACGCGACAACGAGCGCTGCTTTGATCCCGACGGCTTCTACCGCAGCGGCGATCTGGTGCGGCTGCGCGACGACGGCTACCTCGTGGTCACCGGGCGGGTCAAAGACGTCATCTGCCGTTGCGGTGAAACCATCGCAGCCCAGGAGCTCGAAGAGCAGCTGCTGAGCCACCCGTCGATCTGGTCGGCCGCTGCGGTTGGGCTCCCCGACCCGCAACTCGGGGAAAAGATATGCGCCGCAGTTGTTTTCGCCGGGCACCAGGTAACGCTGGCGGAATTGAACGGCTACCTTGATGAGCGCGGTGTGGCCACGCATGCCCGACCTGACATGCTGATCGCGATGCCCGCCCTGCCGACCACGCCGGTAGGCAAGATCGACAAACGGGCGATCGCCCGCCATGTCGGCGCGGCGGCTGAGCCCCAAGCGCAGAAAGCCTAAACAGGCCGGCCATTTCGTCCTACGATCAAGTTACTGGGCGAATACTCCATCGGGCGGAGGGTCGCGATGTCTTTTGTGTTTGTGACGCCAGACCTATTGGCGATCAGTGCCTCGGATCTGGCAGGGATCGGCTCGGCGATCGGCGCGGCCAATGCGGCGATGGCGACACCATCAACCGCGGTAGTGGCGGTAGCTGCCGATGACGTGTCGACGGCCGTCGCCTCGCTTTTCTCCGGCTACGCCCAGAGCTACCAGGCGCTGGGCGGGCAGGCCGGGGCATTTCATGACCAGTTTGTCCGCACTTTGAACGCGGCTGCGGCAACCCCGGCGGCGGGTCAGGGGCTAGCACCGGAACCGCCGGCGCCGGAGGACAGTTCGGCGACGGCGGCGACGCCGGCAAAGGCGTTGGCGGCATCAGCGTCAACGGCGACCCCGGCGACCCGGACGAACTCGGCAAAGCCGGCTCGTTGGGCACCGACGGGATCGACGGCGCAGCCGGTCAAATTGCCGGTTGGCTCTAGTTGCGTGCCGGCGAAACGCCACTGGCAAATCCGCCCGCGAATGTGCAAATGTGCCATTGACTATGTCAACCTTTGATATGAACTGCGTTGCCATGGACAACGGCGTTCCGGTGCGTGGGTCCCTGCGATCCCGTGGCGCGGTAGCGGTGAGTTCACTGATGCTGCGGCCGATCACCGCGGCGATTCCGCCGGACCGCGCCTGGGGCATCTGGGCGTCCCGCCAGCTCATCGCCAGGCTCATGGGCACCTTTGGACGGTCGCTGGCGGGCACGCGCGTCGAAGCGGTCAACTCGGTCCTACCCGACGGACGCCGGGTCATCGGTGAATGGGTCTACGGGCCGCACATGCCGACCGGGGCCAGTCGCAATAGCGGAGCGATCTATTACGTGCATGGCAGCGGCTTTACGATGTGTTCGCCCCGCACCCACCGGCGGTTGACCTCCTGGCTGTCGTCGCTGACCGGACTGCCGGTGTTCAGTATCGATTACCGGCTCGCGCCGCGGTACCGCTTTCCGACGGCAGCAGACGATGTGCGCGCGGGCTGGGAGTGGTTGCCGCAAGCGTGCGGTGTGCCCCCCGAAGCCATTGTGATTGCCGGCGATTCGGCCGGCGGGCATCTGACGGTGGACATGCTGCTGCAACCCGACGTCGCCGCGAAACCGCCGGCAGCGCTGGTCTTGTTTTCACCGCTGATCGACCTCACGTTCGGGCTCTGTGCCGCTCGTGAAATGCAACGCCCCGATCCCGCCGTCCGAGCTGCGGTGGCGGCTCGAGTGGTCGCGTTGTACTACGCCGGTGTCGATCCCGACCACCATCGCCTGAAGCTCGACGTCGCCCGCGGGCCACAACTTCCTCCTACGCTGATCCAGGCCGGCGGCGCCGAAATGCTGGAGGCAGATGCCCGTCAACTCGCCGCCGACATCCGTGCCGCCGGCGGCAGCTGCGAACTGCAAGTGTGGCCCGACCAGGTTCACGTATTCCAGGCACTGCCGCGGTTGTCGCCAGAAGCGCCCAAAGCTCTGGCGTACGTTGCCCAATTCATCGCGAATTCACTGTCGGTGCGGGACACCGTCGCGGACAAAGCGGGCTGATTTCGGGTTATTGCCGCTCAACCAGGTACGGCGCGAGCGTGGACAGCTTCTCGCAGGTCTCCTCGAATTCGCGGTCGGGTTCCGATGCCTCAATGATGCCGGCGCCGGCCCGAAGCCAGGTCCGCCCGTCGCGCGCATACGCCGCCCGCAACGTCAGCGCCGCGTCGAGTCCGCCATCTGCTGAAAACATCACCACGGCACCGGAATACAGCCCGCGCGGACTCTCGTCGAGACGTAGGATGGCTTCGACACCACTCGCTTTCGGGATTCCCGACGCGGTGACCGCAGGAAAAAGCGCCTCGAGAGCGTCCATCCGGTCACTTGACGGGTCCAGCCGCGCGCTGATCGTTGAGCCGAGGTGTTGCACGCTCCCACGCTCACGCACCGTCATGAAATCGATGACGGCCGCACTCCCCGGTTTAGCGACCTCGGTGATCTCCTGAAGCGAGGTTCGGACCGAAATAGCGTGCTCAACAATCTCTTTCGAATTTGACTCCAGATCGTCGCGAGCCCGTCGGTCATGCGCCGGGCCGCGGCCGAGCGCACGGGTTCCAGCCAGCGGCTCGGTGACCACCGAACCGTCGGGGTGGACTGCGGCGACGAGTTCTGGACTGTATCCCAGCGCGCGAATTCCGCCGAGCCGCAACATAAACGACCTTACCGGGGTGTTATGGCGACGCCCCAGCCGATATGTCGATGGGAAGTCGAGCTCGAAAGGCACTTCGACACAACGAGATAGGATCACCTTGTGGTAGCTGCCTGCTTCGATCTCCCGGACAGCGACCGCCACTCGATCGCGGTAGCCGGACGGGTCGGCGGATAGATCGATCGCGTGGGGCCTCGGAACGGCGCTCACCCCGTCGCTGAGCAATCGTTCTACCGCCTCGCGATGGCGAACTTCGGCGCCGGAAAGCTGAATCTGCTCCGGGGTCATCATAATTCGGGTACGGGGCCAAAAGACCCGGGCTAGCGGTGTATGCGGCGCGAGCCGCTGCTGCAGCCCGTAGCGGTAGACGCCGAATTCGAAGGGGAGCCACCCAAAGGCTTGATCGGTCTCCAGTAACAGCCGGTCGACGGTTTCACCTAGGACTTGTCCCGGTCGTCCCGACCACAGTTGCCGCTGCGTCACGCCATCGCGAATTATGCGTAGTTCGTCGCTATCCAGCTCCACCATCGCCTGTACGCCCGCGGCGAGGACCCATTGACCCTCGTACTCGTAGAGCAGGTATTCCTCGTCCGCCGGCTCCATCACTACCGCGGCCAGCTCGGCAGCCAGATCAGCCGGGTCAATGTGGGCCGGCACGGGCATGGAGAGCGACGCAGTGTTGGCAGAACTCGTCTGGACGCTGGCCTCGGTCACAGCTAGTAAATGTAGCCTAACCTACGTAGATATGCGCGACCCCTCCCGGACCTGTCGGCCGTAGAAGCCTCAAGGTGCAGGTTAATCTCACGTGGAATAAATAGCTGGCATCAGTCCGGGGCACATCCCACCCACGTCTGGCTACCGCACGCCTACCCAGTTGCCCACAGTTTGCGCAGGCAGCGAGGGGTAGCACTCTATTTCACGGACGCTGCAGCCGAACCTGCTACGCGCGTGAGACGCCAAACGTTTCCCAACCGTTTACCGCCTGGTCGTACCGCGATCTGTTGCCATCTTGGGAATTCTCCTAGCATCACTACCCAACGGCGCGGACCGGTGGACTGAGCGATCTGCGCAACAAGTAGTTGAAAATTCGTCCACACACCCCGATCGCACCGGCGCCATCAAGGGGCAATCACAGGGAAGGACACCACATGTTCGTCATCCGGCTCCTTGACGGAGAAGAAATCAAAGGCGAATGCGACGAGCTCACGATCAACCAGGAAACCGGCGTACTTACCGTTTGCCGGGTCGACGGTTTCGAGGAGATCACCACGCACTACTCGCCCGCCGCGTGGCGGTCAGTGACGCACCGCAAACGTGATATCGCGGTCCGGCCGTCGCTGGTTTCCTCCGCGCGGTGACGCCGCGCGCACAAACTGACAGCACATTCACAGAAAACCCATTCCGGTCGAACATTGACCGCATATTGTCCAGCGCAGCCGTGATTGTCGCCCGTACCAACCACTTTCGCACCCGGGAAATTTGAAAGTGCTGGTATTACCGCGCACATCCCAAGTGGCGGTTTGGCATCAGCCCCGTTACATTCTCCAGGTCGTCTTTGGATGTTCGCGGTCGCCCCACTGACGGTCGGTGCTTCCTTATTGCCGCATGACGCTCGGGAGGGGCCAATGCTGCATGAGTTCTGGGTGAACTTCACCCACAATCTGTTCAAGCCGCTACTGCTCTTCTTCTACTTCGGGTTCCTCATCCCGATCCTGAAGGTGCGGTTTGAGTTCCCCTATGTGATCTATCAGGGCCTGACCATGTACCTGCTGCTGGCCATCGGCTGGCACGGCGGCGAAGAGCTCGCAAGGATCAAGCCGTCCAGCATCGGCACCATTGTCGGGTTCATGGTCGTGGGCTTCGTGCTGAACTTCCTGATCGGAGGTCTGGCCTACGTCCTGCTGAACCGCATGAGTGCCATGCGGCGAGTCGACAAAGCGACGGTCGCCGGCTACTACGGGTCGGATTCGGCGGGGACGTTTGCCACCTGCGTGGCGTTTCTGACCAGCGTCGGAATCGCCTTCAACGCCTATATGCCGGTCATGCTCGCCGTTATGGAGATTCCCGGCTGTCTGGTGGCGCTCTACCTGGTGGCGTGGCTGCGCCACCGTGGGATGGACGAGGCAGGCTTTATGCCCGACGAGCCGGGCTACACCGCACCGGCAAAGATCGGACCAGGCACGGCCGCTAGGCCCACCCAAGGCCAGAGCCTGCAGACCGAGCACGAACGTGAGATAGAGCAGGAGTTGGAGCTCTCCCTGGAAAAGCGCGAACATTCCGACGAGAGCCGGAAACCAGCGACACAGAAGACGACGTCGCTGTTCTCCCGAGAGCTGTTCGGAGAAGTTTTCCTCAATCCTGGTTTGTGCCTCCTACTGGGCGGCATCATCATCGGCCTCATCAGTGGACTGCAGGGCGAGAAGGTCGTCCACGACGACGACACTTTCTTCGTTACGGCCTTCCAGGGTGTGTTGGCGCTGTTCCTGCTCGAGATGGGAATGACGGCCTCCCGAAAGTTGCGGGATCTGCGGTCCGCGGGCGCCGGTTTCATCTTCTTCGGTCTATTGGCACCGAATCTCTTTGCCACGCTCGGGATCTTCGTCGCCCACAGCTACGCCTACCTCACCAATACCGAGTTCAAGCCAGGCACCTACGTGCTGTTCGCGGTGCTGTGTGGCGCGGCGTCCTACATCGCCGTCCCGGCCGTGCAGCGACTTGCGATCCCCGAAGCCAGCCCGACCCTGCCGCTGGCGGCATCACTGGGTTTGACGTTCTCCTACAACGTCACGGTCGGGATCCCGCTCTACATCGAGATCGCCCGCATCGTGGGAAACTGGTTCCCCACCACCTGAGACCGGGTCCGACCACCTGCGGCGCGCTGATCACCCCAGCAGCGTTCGCACGACCGCGTCGGCCAGCAACCGGCCGCGGCCGGTGAGGACGAGCCTGTCGCCGTCGGATATCAGCAAACCGTCCGCCACCGCACCGTCGGCGCGCTCGCGTTCGGCGGCCGTTAACCGGTCCAGCGGCAACCCTTGGCGCAGCCGGATTTTCAGCAACACATCTTCGGTGTGCAGCGCATCAGCGTCAAGCTGCTCAAAGCCCGCCACCGGCAGCGTCGCGTCGTTCAGCAGCTGCGCATAGGTGTTGGGATGCTTGACATTCCACCAACGGGTCGCGCCGACGTAACCGTGTGCCCCCGGCCCCGCGCCCCACCACTGGCCACCATCCCAGTAGCCAAGGTTGTGCCGGCACTCGGTGCCCGGCCGGCACCAGTTGGACACCTCGTACCAGTTCAACCCCGCCGCCGCGAGCCGTGCGTCCACCAGCTCGTAGCGATGTGCCAACACGTCGTCGTCGGGTGCGGCCAGCTCGCCGCTTCGGACCCGTCGGGCCATTGCGGTGCCCTGCTCGACGACCAAGGCATACGCGGACACATGATCGACACCGGCCTGAACCGCAGCGTCCACGGAGCGCAACACGTCGTCGTCGGACTCCCCCGGGGTCCCATAGATCAGGTCCAGGTTGACGTGCTCGAAGCCCGCTGCCATCGCCTCGCGGGCCGCGGCCGCCGCCCGCCCCGGCGAGTGCACCCGGTCGAGCGTCGCCAGCACCCGCGGCGCCACCGACTGCATGCCCAGCGACACCCGGGTATAACCCGCTTCGCGGATGGCCGCGAAGAACTCCGGCCAGGTCGACTCGGGATTTGCCTCGGTGGTGACTTCGGCATCTGCTGCCAACACGAAATGGTCGCGCACCATGCGCAGCAGCGTGGCCAGGCGCTCACCCCCGAGCAGCGATGGCGTCCCCCCGCCGACGAACACGGTGTCGACCGTCGGTGCGTCCAGCCGTGCGGCCGCCAGCTCGAGCTCCGTCCGTAATGCCTGTAACCAAGCGTCCGGGTTGACGCCGCCCAACTCTGCTGGGGTGTAGGTGTTGAAATCGCAATACCCGCAACGAGTCACGCAGAACGGGACATGCACGTACACCCCGAACGGCTGTCCGGGCCCCGGTTTCATGGCGGGCAGGTCTGCCGGCGCCGCACCAACGGTCATGCCAAATCATGACAGCTTTCGCCGAGATCGACGTTTTGCAGACAAACTGCGAGAGATGACCTGCAAAACGTCGATCTCAGCGAAAGGCGCATGGGCGGCGGCGCCCGACACCGAATTTCTCAGGGCATTCCCGGTCCTGTTTGCCCAACCACCCAGGATTGCCCCCTAGTTTTAATCATCGTGAGAAGAAATTTGGCCTGGTCGCGCGGTTGGTCGCCATCCGTGGCAGAATGGGCCCGTGACCGCCGCCAAACCGAGCCTGGGTGTAGCGCTAGTAGCGCGGCGGCACATCGACCTCAAGCGTGTCTGCAGCTGTAGCTGTCTGCCTTGATGTCGTAGACCCAGCCCACCTGTACCTCCAGCTGGCCACCGGATCTGCGCCGCCCGGAGAATCGGTGTTTGCGCGGTCCAAGGCCGACGACGTTCGCGAAGGAGAACCGTCGAATGACCACGGCACGTCCCGCCAAGGCCCCCCGCAATGAGGGCCAGTGGGCGCTGGGCAATCGCGAGCCGCTCAACGCCAATGAAGAGATGAAGAAGGCCGGCAACCCGCTCGACGTCCGGGAACGCATAGAGAACATCTACGCCAAGGGCGGTTTCGACAGTATCGACAAGGTCGATCTGCGCGGGCGCTTCCGCTGGTGGGGGCTTTACACCCAGCGCGAGCAGGGCTACGACGGCTCGTGGACGGGCGACGAGAACATCGACAAGCTCGAGGCCAAATACTTCATGATGCGGGTGCGCTGCGACGGCGGCGCGATCTCGGCAGCGGCGTTGCGCACGCTGGGCCAGATCTCGACCGAGTTCGCCAGAGACACCGCTGACATCTCCGATCGGGAGAATCTGCAATACCACTGGATCGAGGTGGAGAACGTCCCCGAGATCTGGCGCCGGCTCGACGAAGTTGGCCTGCAGACCACCGAGGCATGCGGCGACTGCCCTCGTGTGGTGCTGGGTTCGCCACTGGCCGGTGAGTCGCTCGACGAGGTGCTCGATCCAACCTGGGCGATCGAGGAGATCGTGCGCCGCTACATCGGCAAGCCCGACTTCGCCGACCTGCCGCGCAAGTACAAGACCGCCATCTCGGGTCTGCAGGACGTCGCACACGAGATCAACGACGTCGCGTTTATCGGCGTCAACCACCCCGATCACGGGCCCGGCCTGGACCTGTGGGTCGGCGGCGGCCTGTCGACCAACCCGATGCTGGCCCAGCGCCTCGGCGCCTGGGTTCCGCTGGATGAAGTGCCCGAGGTGTGGGCGGCCGTGACCTCGATCTTCCGCGACTACGGCTATCGGCGGCTGCGGTCCAAGGCACGGTTGAAGTTCCTGGTCAAAGACTGGGGCGTCGCGAAGTTCCGCGAAGTCCTCGAAACCGAATACCTCAAACGTCCGCTGATTGACGGTCCAGCCCCCGAGCCGATCAAGCATCCGATCGACCACGTCGGCGTGCAGCGGCTCAAGAACGGGCGCAACGCGGTCGGCGCTGCCCCTATCGCCGGGCGGGTGTCCGGCACCATCCTGACGGCGGTGGCGGAGCTGGCCGAGCGGGCCGGTTCGGACCGGATCCGGTTCACCCCCTACCAAAAGCTGGTCATCCTCGACATTCCCGACGCCTTGCTCGACGAGACGATCGCCGGCCTGGAAAAGCTGGGTCTGCAAACACGTCCATCGCATTGGCGCCGGAACCTGATGGCGTGCAGCGGTATTGAGTTCTGCAAGCTGTCGTTTGCCGAAACCCGGGTCCGGGCGCAGTCTTTGGCGCCCGAGTTGGAGCGCCGGCTCGAGGACATCAACTCTGCGCTCGACGTGCCGATCACGGTCAATATCAACGGCTGCCCCAACTCGTGCGCGCGAATTCAGATCGCTGACATCGGGTTCAAGGGCCAGATGGTCGACGACGGGCATGGCGGCTCGGTAGAGGGCTTTCAGGTGCACTTGGGCGGTAGCCTCGGCCTGGATAGCGGATTCGGCCGCAAACTGCGCCAGCACAAGGTCACCAGCGACGAACTCGGCGACTACATTGAACGGGTGACTCGCAACTTCATCAAACACCGCAACGACGGTGAACGCTTCGCGCAGTGGGCAATTCGGGCCGACGAGGACGACCTGCGATGAGCGAGTCGACCAGGCAGACCGAACCCGAGTTGCGTGAGCTGGCCGCGCGCGGCGCAGCCGAACTCGACGGCGCCAACGCCACCGAACTACTGGAGTGGACCGAGCAAACCTTCGGCGGAGTCAACGGGCCCCGCGGGTGGGCGACGTGCAATTACGTGGTGGCGTCCAACATGCAGGACGCGGTGCTGGTGGATCTGGCCGCCAAGGTGCGCCCCGGCGTACCGGTGATGTTCCTGGACACCGGCTATCACTTCGTGGAGACCATCGGCACCCGAGATGCGGTCGAATCCGTTTACGATGTAAGGGTTCTCAACATCACACCGGAGCACACGGTCGCCGAGCAGGATGAATTGCTGGGCAAGGACCTGTTCGCCCGTGATCCCGGCGAATGCTGCCGACTGCGCAAGGTAGTCCCGCTGGGTAAGGCGCTGCGCGGCTATTCCGCATGGGTGACCGGGCTACGCCGGGTCGAGGCGCCGACTCGCGCCAACGCCCCGCTGATCAGTTTCGACGAGGCGTTCAAGCTGGTCAAAATCAACCCGCTGGCAGCGTGGACCGATCAGGACATACAGGACTACATCGCCGAGCACGATGTGCTGGTCAATCCGCTTGTCTACGAAGGCTATCCGTCGATCGGCTGCGCCCCGTGCACGGCCAAACCCGCCGAAGGCGCCGACCCGCGCAGCGGGCGCTGGCAGGGGCTGGCGAAGACCGAATGCGGGTTGCACGCCTCGTGACACTCGTACTGACAGCGCACGGAAGTGCCGATCCCAGGTCGGCGGCCAACGCACGGGCCGTCGCGCGACAAATCGTGCACCTGCGGCCGGACCTAGATGTCCGGGTTGCGTTCTGCGAGCACAATTCTCCAGCCCTGGTCGACGTGCTCAACCGGTGCCGTGGCGCGGCTGTCGTCACTCCCCTGCTGCTGGCCGACGCCTACCATGCCCGCGTCGACATTCCCGACCAGATCGCAAGCTGCGCTGCCAGTCATCGTGTCTGGCAGGCCAACGTGCTCGGCGAGGACGATCGGCTGGTGTCGGTGCTGCGTCAACGTGTGACGGAGTTGGGCGTTTCCCCGCTCGACGGCACCCTCGGCCTTCTTGTGGTGGCGATCGGCTCATCGAACGCCGCTGCCAACGCACGAACCGCCGAGGTAGCGCCGAAGCTGTTGGCGGGAACGCACTGGGCAGCTGCGACAACGGCTTTCGCCAGCCGTCCGGAGCCGTCGTTGGCCGAAGCGGCCAACGAGTTGCGGCGCCGCGGCGCCCGCCGGGTGATTATTGCGCCATGGTTCTTGGCACCCGGGCGGTTGCCGGATCGGGTGCAACGCTTCGCGCTAGGGCTGGGTATCCCGATGGCGGCGCCGCTGGGGGCCCACCGGCTGGTTGCCGAGACGGTGCTGGATCGCTTCGATCGGGTAGCAGCTGAGCGAGCGGACCGGACCGCGGCCTGAATTCCGCACGCTGCATCACTCGCGCTCCTGACGTTTCAGCCGCTCGCGGGCTTCGCGATCTGATGGTCGGCTGGTGCCGGGTAGCGAGGATGTTGAGATGTCTCGGGAAAACCCGGATGGCGCGCCCCCGAGTCGCTATAGTCAGCTCCGCCGATTGGTCCGTGGTGACCAAGCACGATCGTCCGGTCGTCATGGCCTGTTGGTCACGACATATGGAGGTGTCAGATGTCATTTCTGATCGCTTCGCCGGAGGCGGTAGCGGCGGCGTCCACGAATTTGGCGGGCATCGGTTCGGCAATCACCGCGGCGAACGCGGCCGCAGCCGCCCCGACAACCGAGATCCTGGCGGCGGGCGCCGACGAGGTGTCAACGGCGATCTCAGCGCTGTTCGGCGCGCATGCCCAGGGCTATCAGACGCTCAGCGCCCAGGCGGCGAGGTTCCACGACCAGTTTGTGCTTGCCTTGACCACGGGTGCGGGCTCATACGCGGCCGCTGAGGCCGCCAGCGCCTCGCCTTTGCAGACCTTGCAGCAGGAGCTGCTCAACGCCATCAACGCACCTACGCTGGCGCTGTTGGGACGCCCGTTGATCGGCGACGGCGCCGATGGGGCGCCGGGGACCGGGGCGGCCGGCGGGGCCGGCGGCATCTTGATCGGCAACGGCGGCGCCGGCGGGTCCGGCGCACCCGACATGCCCGGCGGTGCCGGCGGGGCCGCGGGGCTCTTCGGCAACGGGGGCGCGGGCGGAACCGGCGGGTTCGGCGCCACCGGCACCGGGGGTACCGGCGGGGCCGGCGGGGCCGGCGGGCTGTTCGGCGCCGGCGGCGCCGGCGGAACCGGCGGGCTCAGCGCCCTCCACAACGGCGGAGCCGGCGGTGCCGGCGGGACCGGCGGGCTGTTCAGCGCCGGCGGCGCCGGCGGGACGGGCGGTGCCAGCGATTTAGCTGGGACGGGCCGCGGCGGGGTCGGCGGAGCCGGCGGGGCCGGCGGGCTGTTCGGCATCGGCGGCGCCGGCGGGGCCGGTGGATCCGCGGTGGCGTTCGGGGGTGACGGCGGTGCCGGCGGGGCCGGCGGCGCGTTCAACGGTGGCGGCGCCGGCGGCGCCGGCGGCGCCGGCACTGTCGCCGGAGATGGCGGGGCAGGCGGCAACGCTGGCACGCTCCCCAACGTCGGCGCGCTGTTCGGTACCGGCGGCGCCGGTGGCGCCGGCGGCGCCGGCGCCGCCATTGGGGGTAATGGCGGGGCCGGCGGCACCGGCGGGGTGTTGGGCGGCGGCGGCGGCGTCGGCGGCTCCGGCGGGTTCGGCGAGGCCATCGGGGGTGACGGCGGCACCGGCGGCAACGGCGGCATGCTCTTGGGCGCCGGCGGCTCCGGCGGAGCCGGCGGGGGCGCCAGCAACGGCGCGAGTATCGGGGGTGACGGCGGCACCGGCGGCGCCGCCGGCATGCTCTATGGCTCTGGCGGCGTCGGCGGCAACGGCGGCAACGCCATCGCAATCGGGGGTAACGGCGGGGCCGGCGGCAAGGCCGGAGCGATCGGCAACGGCGGCGCCGGCGGCAACGGCGGGACTGCCAACTCCTCCGGTGGTGACGGCGGCGACGGCGGCAACGCCGGACTGATCGGCAACGGCGGTAACGGCGGCAACGCTGAGATTGTCATCACCGCAGGCAGCGTAGCCGGCACCGGCGGCGCCGGCGGACTGCTGTTGGGCCTGAACGGTACGAACGGGTTGCCGTAGCGGGCAGGCCCGCCGCTGGTGTTGTCGGGGCAAACGCTCGCGATGGTCACCTTCACCGTCATCCGAAGATGCCCACGCGAGCGCGCCGAGCCAGCCGGATCACGTCGATGTCAGTGCGACCCGATCCGTGTCAGCATCGTCGACGCCATCATTGGGCGGGCCCGATACACCTCCGACAATGGGCGGAACCCGGGTGGCGCGCACGTAGACGGCGTCACCCTCCCGGAGAGCCAGCGCCTCGGCATCTCCGCGGGTGATCTGGGCGGTGAAGGCCCCTCCGGTGGCGGCGCTGGTCAACTCCACGCGGACCTCGAAACCCAGCACCACCACCCGTTGCACAGTGGCACGCGTGACACCAGTGGATTCCGCGGTGCCGTCGGCGGCGGCAACCGCCATGTTGGGGGTCCGGCCTACCCGAATGTCGTGCGGGCGAACCAGGGCCCCATTCAGCGTGGATACCGTACCCAGGAAGGACATCACGAACGCGTTCGCCGGGGTGTCGTAGACGTCGGTTGGGGATCCCACCTGCTCGATACGCCCCTTGTTCAGCACGGCAATTCGATTGGCCACGTCCAGCGCCTCGGCCTGATCGTGGGTGACCAGCACCGTTGTGACATGCACCTCGTCGTGCAAGCGGCGTAGCCAAGTTCGCAGATCTTCACGCACTTTGGCGTCCAGCGCGCCAAACGGCTCGTCAAGCAACAGCACTTCCGGATCGACCGCCAGCGCCCGGGCCAACGCCATCCGCTGACGTTGACCACCGGACAGCTGATTGGGATAGCGGTTCTGAAAGCCGCTCAGCCCCACCACTTCCAGTAGGTTGTCGACCTTCGCCTTCACCTCGGCTTTGGGACGCTTGCGGATCTTCAACCCGAACGCCACGTTGTCGCGCACGGTCAAATGCTTGAAGGCCGCATAGTGCTGGAACACAAATCCGATGCCGCGGCGCTGCGGCGGCACCCTCGTCACATCACGACCGTTGATCGTGACGGTTCCGGAATCGGGCTGGTCGAGGCCGGCGATGGTGCGCAACAGCGTCGACTTGCCCGAACCGCTGGGGCCCAGCAATGCCGTCAGCGAACCGGCGGGAACGACGAAATCCACATGGTTCAAGGCCACGAAATCGCCGTATTGCTTATAGGCATCGCGCACGACGATCGCGTGCTCGCGCTGGGTGGTCGCAGTGTCGGTCGTGGCGGCGCTCATTTTCACGGTCTCCTTGTCAGGCCTGGTTGGCCGCTCGTGCTCGGCGGGCGTCCAGAATCACCTGGACGATCAGGACTATCACTGCGACAGTCATCAGCAGTGTCGATAGCGCATAGGCGCCGTATTCAGCCCCTCGGTTGTAGCGGTCCGAGACCAGCAGCGTCAGCGTTTGGGATTCCCCGGGCAGGTTGGACGAAACCATGATCACCGCGCCGTATTCGCCGAGGGTACGTGCAATGGTCAGCACGATGCCGTAGGTCAGGCCCCACCGGATGGACGGCAGTGTGATCCGCCAAAACGTCTGCCACCAGCCGGCACCCAGGGTTGCGGCCGCCTGCTCCTGTTCGGTTCCCAACTCGTGCAACACCGGTTCGACCTCGCGCACCACGAACGGACACGTGACGAAAATGCTGGCCAGCACGATGCCGGGCAGACCGAAGATGATCTTCAAACCGAGGTCTTTCTCCACAAATCCCAACGCACCACCCGATCCCCACAGCACGATCAGCGCGACGCCCACGATGACGGGCGATACGGCAAACGGGAGATCGATGACCGCCTGCAATATGCCCTTGCCGCGAAATCGGTTGCGCGCAAGGACGAGTGCCGTCGGAACGCCGAAGATCACATTGAGCGGCACCACAATGGCCACCACCAGCAGCGACAAGTTTAGCGCGGATACCGCCGCCGGTGTGCTGACCCACGCGTAGAACTGCTCGAACCCCGGCGCAAAGGTGCGCCACAGGATCAGGGCCACCGGAATTACCAGCAGCACAACGATATACGCCAGTGCGGCAAAGCGGAGGACATGGCGAATCCGAGGCGACGATGTCATTGCGTCATCTCCTCGCGCTTGGCCGCACGCGCGCCGACGATGCGCAAAATCAAGAGTACGACGAACGAGATCGACAGCAGCACAATGGATATCGCGGCAGCACCGGTGCGGTCGTCGTTCTCGATCAAGGTCCGAATCCATTGTGAGGCAACCTCGGTTTTGCCTGGCACGGCGCCGCCGATCAAGACCACCGAACCGAATTCGCCGATGGCGCGCGAGAATGCCAGTCCTGCGCCGGACAACAACGCCGGCGTCAGCGACGGCAACACCACGGAGGTGAAGATCTTCGGGCCGCTGGCCCCCAGCGACGCCGCCGCCTCCTCGGTCTCCCGATCGATCTCCATCAGCACCGGTTGGACGGCACGTACCACGAACGGCAAGGTCACGAACGCCAGTGCCACCCCCACACCCCACTCGGTGTGCTGCAGATGAACACCCACCGGGCTGTGCGGCCCGTACAGCGCCAGCATTACCAGGCTGGCGACGATCGTGGGCAGCGCGAATGGCAGGTCGATGATCGCATCGACCAGCCGTTTGCCGACGAAATCGTCGCGCACCAGTACCCAGGCGATCAACAGACCGAACACCGTGTTGATCAACGTGACCCCGGCGGAAATGATTAGCGTCACCTGCAAGCAATCCAGCGCCGCATGCGACGTGACCGCCAGCCGGAAAGCGTGCCAGCCGCCTTCGACGGCCTGCCAAGCGATGGCGGCCAGCGGCAGCAGCACAATCACCGAAAGCCACAGCGTGGCCACCCCGACTCGCAGTGACGTGGTCTCTGGCCGCCGAGAAAGGTGCTGCCACAGGCCACCACCACGGTGAGGGTGGTCGAGCTCGGGCCGGATCGCCTCGGGGGTAAGGCTTGGGCCCGAAGTAGATCCAGTCATCCGGTGGCCTTCGTGTAGATCTTGGTGATGCTGCCGGTGCTCTTATCGAATAGTTGCGGATCTACCGCGCCCCAGCCACCGAGGTCGGCGATCGTCCACAGTTTCACCGGTACCGGAAACTGAGCTCTGAACTCAGCGGCGACCGCCGGATCGACCGGACGGAAACCCGCCTGCGCCCACAATCGCTGCGCCTGCGCCGTGTACTGGAAGTTCTTGAATGCGACCGCGGTTTCAAGGTGGGCGCTGGTGGTGACCACCGCCAGCGGATTTTCGATCTTGAAGGTCTGCGGCGGGGTGACGTGTTCGACCGCCTTGCCCGCCCGCTCGGTGGCGATGGCCTCGTTTTCATAGCTGATCAGCACGTCACCACTGCCCTGGACGAACACATCGGTGGCTTCTCGTGCCGAAGCTGGACGCATTTTGACGTGTTCAGTCACCAACCGGTTGACGAAGTCGATTCCCGCTTGGCCGTTCCTGCCGCCTTCACTCTTGGCCGCGTACGGGGCGAGCAAATTCCATTTGGCCGAGCCTGAACTGAGCGGACTGGGCGTGATGACCTCCACGCCGGGCCGCAGCAAGTCATCCCAGTCTTTGACGTGCTTCGGATTACCCTTGCGCACCACCAACGTCACGACCGACCCGAACGGGATGCCCTTGGTGGCGTCGGTATCCCAGTCCTTGGAAACCTTGCCGGCCTTGACCAACCGGCTGATGTCCGGTTCGACCGAGAAATTCACCAGATCAGCCGGCTTTCCGTCGGCAACACCGCGGGACTGATCGCCGGACGCCCCATATGAGGTAATTACCTGCACACCTTCGCCGAGCTCAGACGCGTTGAACGCGGGAATCACGTTGCTCCAGCCGGGCTCTGGGGCAGAGTAGGCGACCAGCGTGATACTCGTGCGCGCGTTGTCCGGCCCCCCACCGCCGACCACATCGCTGGGACCGCTCTGGCACGCCGAAACACCGCCGACGCTAACGGTCAACACGACACTAAATGCGGCGAGGTGGCGGAGGCGCCGTGCGCGCCGGATGTCGCGGAACCTTGGCGACATTTACGACCTTCCAGTGCGGGACTTGTGGGCTGGGTTCTTGGTCCCGTAACGACGGAAGGCGACTGATCAGAACTCAGGGAATCTCACGAACTCCACACCAGACCGCGTACGGGTTGGGAGTCAGCGACAACAGTGCACGTCAGCCACGGCGCACAGCCCCGCGGCCACATTCGGGCAGCCGAGCGCGAACACACTGCGCTCCACAACACCCGATGCTGCCTGCATGGCGCGAAGCCTAACAGAACTCGCCGAACCATCGTCTTGAGCACGGCCTCAGTGGGTCAGCAACCACGTGGCGATCACCAACACCACGAGCGTGACAAGAACCAGCGTGACGTGCGAGCGAGGCATCCGCACTACCCGGACGGCTGGTCGGGATGGGCGCGGCGGCGCAGTAATTGGATTCCCTGTCCGAGCAGGGCGTCCAGCAACGCCGCGGTGAGGTAGGCCAAAGCCAGCACGACCGGCATGACTCCCAGTGTCTGAAGCACGAAGGGGAGGCCGGAAAGCCACAGCTCTACGCTGTCCCACCAATTCAGGAACCCGTTCATCGAGCTCACCTTATTCGGCCACTGCCGGCAAACCAATATGCCAGGATCGGCGCATGCGTGGCGCAAGCGACGAAACGACCTGTCTCATCGTCGGCGGCGGACCCGCGGGCATGATGCTTGGACTGCTACTAGCCCGCGGCGGCGTTGACGTCACGGTGATGGAAAAGCACGCTGACTTCTTGCGTGACTTCCGCGGGGATACCGTGCACGCGAGCACCCTGCGCCTGCTCGACGAACTCGGCTTGGGATCGCGGTTCGCCCAGGTTCCCCATCGCCTGATCGACACCATCCAGATGAAGCTGCAGGGCCAGCCGGTCGACCTCGACTTGAGTCGGCTCCCCGGCGCACATCAACACATCGCCCTGGTGCCGCAATGGGATTTCCTGGAACTGCTGGCCACGGCCGCCGAGACGGAGCCCAACTTCCGGCTGTTGCGCAGCACCGAGGTGACCGGGGTGGTCCGGGGTTCCGGGGAGGCCCACGTACACGGCGTTACGTACCGTGATCAGGCGGGCGAAATCAAACAGATGCGCGCCGCACTGACGGTGGCCTGTGACGGCCGCACGTCGACAGTGCGCTCGGCACTGGGCCTGGAACCCCGAGCGTTCGGTGCGCCGATGGACGTGTGGTGGTTCCGCCTCCCGCGCCAAAACGACGATCCGAGAGGACTCGCCGGCGTCTTCAATGCCGGGCACGGGGCCATCATGATCGACCGCGGGGACTACTACCAGATCGCCTACATCATCCCGAAAGGTACCGACACCGCGATGCGGGCACAGGGCATCGAGGCGTTGCACCGAGTGCTGGTGAATATGGCCCCTTGGACCGCTGACCGTATTGGCGCGTTGAGTTCGTTCGATGACGTGAAACTGCTTGACGTGCAACTTAATCGGCTGCGGCGATGGTACTCCGACGGGGTACTGTTCATCGGCGACGCGGCGCACGCGATGTCTCCGGTCGGCGGCGTCGGCATCAACCTGGCGGTGGCCGACGCGGTCGCCGCCGCACGGCTGCTCGCCGGCCCGCTGCGCTCCGGACGGGTGTCGACGCGGCAGCTGGCGCGGGTGCAGGCACGCCGCTGGGTACCAACGGCGATTCTGCAGGCGGTACAACGGATGATCCACGCCAAGGTGGTCGCGGTCGCGGTGGCCGCTGCCGGGGATAAATCCCAGGACAAACCGGTGCGGGGCATCGGGATGGCGAGCCGGTCAATTGTGCTGCGGCGCATGCTCGGCTACATGGTGGCGATCGGTCCGCTTCCCGAACACGCGCCAAAGTTTGCCAGGCGCCCAGCCAAGCCACAATCCACCGATGGGCAGGCAATGTCGAGGCATGATCGCTTTTGATCTTGATTTCTGCATCACCATATCCAGGTTTCTAGCTGGAAACTCCAAGCAGCCAGCCCAGGTTCAGGTCCGTACCGCTTTCCCGAACTGCACACCGAGCGCCGAGCGCACCGCTACTCTGCAGATGTTCAAGACCGTTCGTTGCGTGAAATCGGAGGGGCATGACTGCGACGCAGTCCACGGCCGAGATTGCGGTGCCGCGACGGGGATGCCCGCCCGCGCACGCCACGCCCGAGCTTGGGCCCACCACGCACGTCGCGACTGGTGAGTCCTATCGTCAGATGAAGACGATGTGGCGCGAGGCGCGGCTGCTGGGGACCTATTGGCCCGGGCTCGCTAACGGACTCGCATGCCGTGGCTCCGGAGCGGCCAAGTCGACGCTGGTCGGCACTCACCGTCGAAAGTACGTGCAGCTCACTGACTTTGACCCGTTTGATGTCATTCACTGGTATCCCCGGACCCCGCTGGCGCGGATTGAGGCCCAGGCGGTCCCGCGTGAGCCGCCGGTGTGGACCACCAACGCCAACCTTCGCGGCCTGACCCGGCTACGCGTTGCCGTGACGCCGCGCGCGACGGTATGAAGCCGCCCGAGGCGCCGCTGTGGATCGGCTGCAACTTCTCAGCCTGGACGCGCTTGCTGATCAGCAACCGCTGCGCCGTGCACTGGAGTCGCTGGCATTTCGCCATCCTCTACACGTTTATCAGCGTGATGAATTCCCTTCTGGGGTTGTTCCAGAAGATCGCGTTCGGCAGGCAAGTGGCCAAGACGGTGATCGAAGATCCGCCAATCTTCATCATCGGGCACTGGCGTACCGGCACCACTTTGCTACACGAACTGTTGATCCTCGACGATCGCCACACCGCTCCGACGGGTTTTGAATGCATTGCGCCACAACATTTTCTACTCACCGAACGGTTTGCTCCGTTGGTGGGATTTCTGGTGCCCAAGCGGCGGCCCATGGACAACATGGACTTGAGCCTGCAACACCCCCAAGAAGACGAGTTCGTGTGGTGCATGCAGGGCCAGCCGTCGCCATACCTGACTCTCGCCTTCCCAAACCGGCCGCGTCAGCACGAGCGGTATCGAAATATGGAGGAGTTGACAGCGCGAGAACTACAAGCCTGGAAAGACACCCTCTTGCGGTTCGTTCGGCAGCTGTACTTCCGCCGTCGCAAGACAGTGATCCTCAAGAACCCGATGCACACCTGCCGAATCAGGGTGCTGTTGGACGTATTTCCGCAAGCGAGGTTTATCCATATCGTCCGAGATCCCTACGTGATCTATCCCTCGACCATTCATCTGCTTAAGACGTTCACCCGGGCGCACAGCCTGCAGCGCCCGACGTTCGAGGGGCTGGAGGAATCGGTTCTCGCTACCTACGTCGACATGTATCGAAAGTTGGACGAAGGGCAAAAACTCGTTGATCCGTCACGCTTCTTCGAGATGCGGTACGAGGATCTGATCGCTGATCCCGAGGGGCAGCTGCGCCGACTATACGAGCACCTGGGGTTGGGCGGCTTCGAGCAGTTCGCACCGCGGCTGCGGCAATACTTCGCCGAGCATGAGGACTACAAGACCAACACCTATGAACTTACGGCGCAGGAGCGTGCGACGGTCGATGAACAGTGGGGCGAGGTCATGGAGCGCTACGGCTATGCGGTACGTCCTCAGCCGATGGTTGGCGGGCTTAGCGGCATGCGGAACCGGTCAGCGTCTGACCGTTAGCGGCTCGCATCGGCGGATCACCCGCTCATCGCACGGCTGTCCATCGCGCCGGCCCCAGGGTAACCGGCAGTGCCGACCAACCCTGCAATACTCGGGTATTGCGCCTACTCCCGGTACCCGCTAAGCGCACATCGGGGAAGCGATCGAAAAACGTTCGCAATCCGATTTCCCCCTCGGCGCGGGCAAGAGCGGCTCCAAGGCAGAAGTGGCGGCCGGTGGAAAACGCGAGATGCCTTCCGGCATTGGTGCGTTCGATATCGAAGCGGTGCGGATCGGGGAACACAGCAGGGTCCCGGTTAGCGGCGGCCAGATAGATCACCACCAACTCGCCGCGTTTGACCGGGTTACCCGCTACCCTGGCGTCGTTGCGGGCCGCCCGCGCGGTGAGGTTAATCGGCGAGTCTAGCCGCATGATCTCTTCGACCGCATTCGGCCACAATTCAGGACGTTCGCGCAACTGGTCCAGCTGATCGGGGGCGTCCAGCAGTAGGCGAATCCCGTTGCCTAACAGGCTTACTGTGGTTTCGAATCCGGCGGCCAGCACCAATCCGGCGAGCGCCAAGAGTTCATTCTTGCTGAGATGCATTTCGGCAGAGCCGGTTTCAGCCGTCTGGATCAGCTGACTCATCAAGGTGTCATTTGGGCTCCGTCGCAACTGATCGAGGTGCCCCGCAAGCCAGGAGTTGAAGCCAACGATCCCATTCTGCGCGCTCCGGTACTGGCGCCACGGCAGTCCGATGTCCAGACTCGGCGATGCCAACTCGCCGAATTCCAGGACATGCCTGCGGTCCCGCTCCGGCACGCCCAGGATTTCACCGATTGTCGCCACTGGAAGTTGCGAGCAATACCGCTCGGCGATATCGACAACACCGGAGTCACCCGAGCGGTCGGCCAGCCGATCCAAGAGATCGATCGCGGTCTGCTCGACTCCATCCCGCAACGCTGCGACGGCCCTGGAGGTAAACACCGCGGATACCGTCTTGCGGTAGCGCGTGTGGTCGGGTGGCTCGACGGCCAACAGCGACGGCGCACGGAGCGGATGGAACTGGTTGTCTCGGGCGCGGCGCTCCAGCCAGCGCATCGGAGCCGGCAGGTATTCTCCGTACGTCAACGCCCGGAAGTCGTCGGAGCGAAGCACCTGGTGCGCAACCGCATGGTCGGCCGTTATGTGGTTGGCCGGGCATCGTACCAACGGGCCACGGCGCCGCAGTTCGTCGTAGAACGGCACCGGGTCGGCGTGTACTTTGGGATCGGCGATCAACCTGGCCTGCAACCCGCCCCACCGAACCCCCATCCTCGCGCCACCCCGGACAAGCCCATGCATCGCGAGCCAGTGCAATCTGTGCTTCAGTTGTCCACCCCTCGATCGGCTGGGTCGGAAGTGATGTTTGACCAGGCGTTGGCCGGCTGACCTGGCGGGCGGCCGTTGCGCACTCAGCGACGATCTTAAATTCCATCGCCGCCATTTTGTTGGGATTGGTGTTGCTGGTGCCGTGGGCACCGCCGGTGTTCAGGTATCAATGCTTCATCGGTGGATCGAGCCTGAGCCACGCAGGAGCAGAAGGTGGACTCCCGGCAGGTCGACGGATGATGATGTCGGGATGGTCCTCGACGCCCAACAAGCCGACCCCCCGACTGACCCCCCAACAGACCAAGCTCCAGCATCACTCGAGTTGAGGCCGCAGGCGATCTTCGCATCCAGCTCGCCGCTACGTAATCCGTTCCCTCCGATTGCCGATTACGCGTTCCTGTCCGATTGGGAGACGACCTGCCTGATCTCACCGGCCGGTTCGGTGGAGTGGCTGTGTGTGCCCCGACCTGACTCCCCGAGCGTGTTCGGCGCGATCTTGGACCGCAGCGCCGGCCATTTCCGTTTGGGCCCCTACGGCGTCTCGGTGCCCTCGGCCCGCCGTTACCTTCCCGGCAGCCTGATCATGGAGACCACCTGGCAAACGCCGACCGGCTGGCTCATCGTGCGTGACGCGCTGGTGATGGGACCCTGGCATGACATCGAGCGCCGATCGCGGACACACCGTCGCACCCCGATGGACTGGGACGCCGAGCACATCCTGTTGCGCACCGTACGTTGCGTCAGCGGCACCGTCGAGTTGATGATGAGCTGCGAGCCTGCGTTCGACTACCACCGCCTTGGCGCTACTTGGGAATACTCGGCCAGCGCGTATGGCGAGGCCATCGCCCGCGCCACCAAGCAACCAGACGACCACCCGACGCTGCGGCTGACCACCAACCTCAACATCGGACTGGAGGGCCGTGAGGCGCGGGCACGCACCCGGATGAAGGAGGGTGACGACGTGTTCGTCGCCCTGAGCTGGACCAAGCACCCGGCGCCGCAGACTTACGAAGAGGCCGCCGACAAGATGTGGCAAACCACCGAGTGCTGGCGCCAGTGGATCAATATCGGAAACTTCCCCGACCACCCGTGGCGGGCCTACCTGCAGCGCAGCGCGCTCACCTTGAAGGGGTTGACGTACTCACCTACCGGCGCGCTGCTGGCCGCCAGCACCACCTCGCTTCCGGAAACGCCACGGGGCGAACGCAACTGGGACTACCGCTACGCCTGGATTCGTGACTCCACGTTCGCGCTGTGGGGCCTGTACACCCTGGGGTTGGACCGTGAGGCCGACGACTTCTTTGCGTTCATCGCCGACGTGTCCGGCGCCAACAACAACGAACGCCATCCGCTGCAGGTGATGTACGGAGTGGGTGGCGAGCGCAGCCTGGTCGAAGACGAACTGCACCACCTGTCCGGCTACGACCACGCCCGCCCGGTACGAATCGGCAACGGCGCCTACGACCAGGTGCAGCACGACATTTGGGGCTCGATCCTCGACTCGTTCTACCTGCACGCCAAATCCCGCGAGCAGGTCCCGGAGACGCTGTGGCCAGTGCTCAAGAAGCAGGTCGAAGAGGCGATCAAACACTGGCGTGAACCCGACCGGGGAATCTGGGAGGTGCGCGGGGAACCGCAGCACTTCACCTCGTCGAAGGTGATGTGCTGGGTGGCCCTGGACCGCGGCGCCAAGCTCGCCGAGCGGCAGGGCGAGAAGAGCTACGCCCAGCAGTGGCGGACCATCGCCGAGGAGATCAAGGCCGACATCCTGGAGCACGGGGTCGACTCACGCGGGGTGTTCACCCAGCGCTATGGCAGTGATGCGCTGGACGCCTCACTGTTGCTGGTGGTGCTGACTCGGTTCCTGCCTTCGGACGACCCGCGGGTGCGCAACACGGTACTGGCCATCGCCGAAGAACTCACCGAGGAAGGCCTGGTGCTGCGGTACCGGGTCGAAGAGACCGACGACGGGCTGTCCGGCGAGGAAGGCACGTTCACGATTTGCTCGTTCTGGCTGGTGTCGGCATTGGTCGAGATCGGCGAGGTGGGTCGCGCTAAACGATTGTGTGAGCGGCTGCTGTCGTTTGCCAGCCCGCTGCACCTGTACGCTGAGGAGATCGAGCCGCGGACCGGGCGGCACCTGGGCAACTTCCCGCAGGCGTTCACCCATCTGGCACTGATCAACGCGGTGGTCCACGTGATCCGGGCCGAGGAAGAAGCCGACGGCTCCGGGACGTTCCAGCCCGCCAATGCGCCCGTGTAGGACCGCTCCTAACTCAGCGCAGTGATCCTGTCCATCATGACGTGTGCGATATCGATGGCGCTGGTGTTGGGATCGCCGGATCCTTGATCCGAGGGACTTTGGGTGCTGAAGAAGGTGACCTCAACCTCAACAAGGCAATTCACCCGGACCCCGATGGCCCGCGCTTCCGGCCGCTTTCCACTCGGCGTGCCGGACAAGTGAACGAAAACCGTTGCGGCAAGGACAGAATTGGCCACCCGAACGTCGGTGACCTGGTCCTCGAAATTGAGACCGCTGCCCTCGACGGTCACGGTCTTGCCATTGCAGCCCTCCCACTCCTCGGAGAACTTGGCGAACAGGGCGTCGGCGTCGGCGGCAGTCGGCAGCGCAACCACAGCCTCGGCGACGCTGATTACCTTCGCGGGACCCCCTGCGTTCCACCATGACTCGCGCGCGACATTCTTAACGTCGGCGGAAGCGTAGGCACTTCGCACCGTCATGGTCGAGACGCCGGCGCACTCGACAGGTGTGATCACTCCGAACCCGGTCTGCAACTTTTCGGGTCCGCCAAACCGCGGCGGTAGGTGGGAATCGGCCTTGAAAGGCTGGTTGAGAATTTTTGACAGCGTCGCGTCGTCGAGGAGAACCTGCTTGATGGTTTCCCCGGCCACTGGACGCGGCGTGAGCCCCGGTGCCGGTCGCGGGTTGCCTGCGATGGCGGCGGTGCACCCGGTGGCCAGCAGGACGACCAACAGCCCGGCACAGCAGCGGGTTTCGCGCGCCATTCCTACTTCTTGCCCTTGTCTGCTGCCGCTTCGGTGGACAGTGCGGCGACGAACGCTTCCTGCGGCACCTCGACCCGCCCGATGGTCTTCATCCGCTTCTTGCCTTCCTTCTGCTTCTCCAGAAGTTTGCGCTTCCGCGTGATGTCACCGCCGTAGCACTTGGATAGCACGTCCTTGCGGATCGCCCGGATATTCTCGCGTGCAATGATTTTCGATCCGATGGCAGCCTGCACCGGAACCTCGAACTGCTGGCGTGGAATCAGCTCCTTGAGCTTGGTCGTCATCTTGTTGCCGTAGGCGAACGCCGAATCCTTGTGGACAATCGCGGAGAACGCATCGACCGCCTCGCCCTGCAGCAGGATGTCGACCTTGACCAGTTGAGCCTCCTGCTCGCCCGCCTCCTCGTAGTCAAGGCTGGCGTAACCGCGGGTGCGTGATTTCAGCGAGTCGAAGAAGTCAAAGATGATCTCCCCCAACGGCATTGTGTAGCGCAGTTCCACCCGCTCCGGCGACAGATAGTCCATGCCGCCCAGCTCGCCGCGACGCGACTGGCACAGCTCCATGATCGTGCCGATGAACTCACTGGGCGCGATGATGGTGGTCTTGACGACGGGCTCATACACGGTGCGGATCTTGCCTTCCGGCCAATCCGACGGGTTGGTCACCTGCATTTCGATGCCGTCTTCTTTTACGACTCGGTACACGACGTTCGGCGACGTCGAGATCAGGTCCAGGTCGAACTCGCGTTCCAAGCGCTCCCGGGTGATCTCCATATGCAGCAGACCCAGGAAGCCGCATCGGAATCCAAAACCCAGCGCCACCGAGGTTTCCGGCTCATACGTCAGGGCGGCATCGTTGAGCTGCAGCTTGTCCAGGGCGTCGCGCAGGTTCGGATAGTCCGACCCGTCAACGGGATACAGCCCGGAGTAGACCATCGGTTTCGGTTCGCGGTAGCCGGTAAGCGCTTCGGTTGCGCCGTGGCGGGCGGTGGTCACGGTGTCACCGACCTTGGATTGACGCACGTCCTTGACGCCGGTGATCAGGTAACCCACCTCCCCGACGCCCAGGCCCGCGCTGGCCTTCGGTTCGGGCGAGACGATACCGACCTCGAGCAGTTCGTGGGTGGCGCCGGTGGACATCATTGCGATCCGCTCACGCGGGCTGATTTTGCCGTCGACCACGCGCACGTAGGTCACCACGCCGCGGTAAATGTCGTAGACGGAGTCGAAGATCATGGCCCGGGTGGGCGCGTCGGCATCGCCTTGCGGGGGCGGAACTTCATGCACGACGTGATCGAGTAGATCGGCCACGCCTTCGCCGGTCTTGCCGGACACGCGCAGCACGTCACTTGGCTCACAGCCGATGATGTGGGCGATCTCGCCCGCATAGCGATCCGGGTCGGCGGCCGGCAGGTCGATCTTGTTGAGCACCGGGATGATGTGCAGGTCGCGGTCCAGCGCCAAGTAGAGGTTCGCCAGCGTCTGCGCCTCGATGCCTTGGGCGGCATCGACCAGTAGCACCGCGCCTTCGCAGGCCTCCAGCGCGCGGGACACCTCGTAGGTGAAGTCGACGTGTCCTGGGGTGTCGATGAGGTGCAACACGTAATCGGTTTCGTCCACCCGCCACGGCAACCGCACGTTCTGGGCCTTGATGGTGATGCCACGTTCCCGCTCGATGTCCATCCGGTCCAGGTACTGAGCCCGCATCGAGCGCTCGTCGACCACCCCGGTCAGCTGCAGCATTCGGTCGGCCAGCGTCGACTTGCCATGGTCGATGTGAGCGATGATGCAGAAGTTCCGAATCTGCGCCGGCGGGGTGAAGGTCTTGTCGGCAAAACTGCTGATGGGAATCTCCTGGAGCGGGCGTTTACGGATGTCCAGCGTATCGGTGTCGGGCACTGGCGACCCAATCGCGCTCGGCCGATCGCGTCTATGCTGCGAACATGGCGTCTGCCAGGAAGTCACAGTGGAAGACGTTCCAGCGTTTCGCGGAAAACCTCGTGTTCAACGAGGGTCCCAAGCTTGTCCGTCAGATACAGAACACCCAGAACACACTGCGGACCATCCAGCAAGCCGTCAAGGTCACCGCCAACATCATGGTCTCGGCTGTCCCGTCACCGCCCGCAGAGATTACCGCGGGTCGCCCAGTGACCAGCACCAGCTTCCCGACCGCCCAGCGGGCCCGAAAACTGGTCTATGCCCCGGATCTGGATGGGCGGGCCGATCCCGGGGAGATCGTGTGGACGTGGGTCGTCTACGAAGACGATCCCACCCGTGGCAAGGATCGACCGGTGCTAGTGGTGGGTCGGGACCGTAGCGTCCTGCTGGGGCTGATGCTGTCCAGTCGAGAACACCACGCTAATGACCGGGACTGGGTTGGGATCGGTTCTGGCGATTGGGATTACGAGGGCAAACAGAGCTGGGTGCGACTGGACCGCGTGCTCGACGTGCCGGAGGAAAGCATCCGCCGCGAGGGTGCGATTCTGGATCGCGAGACCTTCGAACTGGTGGCCGCCCGACTACGCGCCGAATACTCGTGGCGGTAGGGCTTGGCGTTGCGCCGCGAGCATAACCGGACTGCGATCTTCGGCGTCGGATTTCGCAGTGTGGTTACGGTCGCGGGGAAGAATCAGCCTTGAGTGATATAGGACTGCAGCTGCTGCTGCTCGGCCTCGAGTTCACCCATCCGGGTCTTCACGACATCACCGATGCTGACGATGCCAATCAACTTCTTGCCGTCGAGCACCGGCACGTGCCGCACCCGGTTCTGCGTCATCAGGACGCTGATTCGGTCGACCGTGTCGGATTTCGTGCACGTGGCGACGGCACTGGTCATGATCTTCGAGACGGGGCGCGACAGGACGCTGGCGCCATGCGTATGCAGCTGGCGCACCACATCGCGTTCCGACACGATGCCGACCACCCCTTCGTCGCCGACCACGACCATGGCGCCGATGTTCTGCTCGGCCAGGCCGGCGAGCAGCTCCCGGACCGTCGCGTCAGGGTTGATCGTCACCACCGCCGCGCCCTTATGCCGCAAGACATCCGCGATCCGCATCAAGCCCTCCCGTCGGTTGTGAGCCGCTTCACACCAGGCTACGGCTAGTTCGCGCGGCGGGAAAGCCAACACCCGGACGCGTCGCCAATGCCGCAACCGGGTAAGGATTATGGCCATGATCGAGATCACGTTGCTCGGAACCGGGAGCCCTATCCCCGACCCCAACCGGGCGGGCCCGTCGACGCTGGTACGGGCGGGCGGACAGGTGTTCCTCGTGGATTGCGGGCGCGGCGTTTTGCAACGCGCGGCAGCAGTCGGAGTAGGGGCAGCCGGATTGTCGGCGCTACTGCTCACCCATCTGCACAGCGATCACATCGCCGAGCTCGGCGACCTGCTGATCACGAGTTGGGTCACCAACTTCGCGCCGGATCCGGCGCCGCTGCAGGTGATCGGCCCGCCGGGCACGGCCGAGACGGTGGAGGCGACGCTAAAGGCATTCGGACACGACATCGGCTATCGGATCGCCCATCACGCCGACTTGAACACGCCGCCACCAATCGAAGTCCACGAACACACCAAGGGCACAGTGTGGGACCGCGACGGAGTCACGATCCGGGTGGCCCCCACCGATCACCGGCCCGTCGCGCCGACGATCGGATTCCGGGTCGAAGCCGGCGGCGCCTCGGTGGTCCTGGCCGGTGACACCCTGCCCTGCGCCAGCCTGGATGCCCTGACTGCCGGTGCGGATGCCTTGGTACACACCGTGATCCGTAAGGACATCCTCGCCAATGTGCCACAACAGCGCATCCAGGACGTCTGCGATTATCACTCTTCGGTGCAGGAAGCGGCGGCAACCGCGGCCAGGGCCGGGGTGGCCACGCTGGTGCTGACGCACTATGTGCCGGCTCCCATGCCGGGCCAAGAGGAGCAGTGGCGGGCGCTGGCCGCCACCGAGTTCAGCGGTCAGATCGAACTCGGCGACGACCTACACCGCGTCGAGGTGCACGCGCGGCACTAGCGGTCCGGCCGCTACCAACCACACCAGCGCCGACACCCTGGCGATCGGCAGGACCGTTCTGCAAGCACCGCGGTCGCCGGCCCAGAGAGCCGCGGCACCACGCCGCCCAGTGTGACGCCGATACCCTGCGTGTTGCCGCGCTGCAACGAAATTGTTTTCGGAAACGCAAACATCGGCATCTGAGCCGCCATACGATCCGTTTGACAGCCGTCAAACTCTGAGGTGCTAGTTGTCGTATGTATTTGCCGGGCCGGAGGTCATCCTTGCGCACGCCGCGGACCTGGCCGGAATCGGGTCGGCAATCACGCAGGCCAACGCGTTCGCCGCGACGCAGACCGTCGGTGTGCAGGCGGCCGCCGCTGATCAGGTGTCCACCGCCGTCGCGGCGCTTTTTGGGTCGCACGCACAGAACTATCAGACCATCAGCACCCAGATGGCGGCGTTCCACGAGCAGATCGTGCAGACGCTGACCAACAGTGCTGGCGCTTATGCCAGCGCTGAGGCCAACATCCAGCAGAGCCTGCTCGGGGCGATCAATGCGCCCGCACAACAACTGCTGGGCCGACCGCTTATCGGCGACGGCGCCGACGGCGGAACCTTCGGTGGAGTCGGGCAAGCCGGCGAGGACGGCGGCATTCTGTGGGGCAACGGCGGTAGGGGCGGCGACAGCACCAACCCCGGAGTGGCCGGTGGCAACGGCGGGTCCGCCGGGCTGTTCGGCAACGGCGGCGCCGGCGGCAGGGGCGCGCCGAACCCGACGGGCCATGGCGGCAACGGCGGCGCTGGCGGCCAGGGCGGCTGGTTGTTCGGGAGCGGCGGTGCCGGCGGAACCGGCGGGGCTGGTGGGACCGACTTCAGCGCTGCTGGCGGCACCGGCGGCGCCGGCGGCACTGCCCCCCTCATCGGCATCGGTGGGGCCGGTGGAGATGGCGGACTCGCCGGCTCCGGTCAGCGCGGCGGAGCCGGCGGGAACGGCGGCAGTGTTGGGCTGCTCGGCCCCGGTGGAGCAGGTGGTCACGGCGCAGCCAGCGCCGCGGCCGGGGGAGTCGGTGGGACAGGTGGCAATGGCGGCAACGGCGGATTCTTGAACGGCAACGGCGGCGCCGGAGGCGACGGCGGTACCGGGTACTTCTCGGCCGGAAGCGGCGGTGCGGGCGGGAAATCGGGGACGCTGTCCGGATTAGGTGGTGCCGGCGGCGACGGCGCTACTTCCGTGGCCAAGGGCCTCGACTTCGGCCACGGTGGGTTCGGCGGCTCCGGCGGCCCGGGAGGCATATTCGGCGCCGGCGGGAACGGCGGCAACGGCGGCAGCGGCGTCAATGGGCCCAACGTGGGCGGCGGCGGCGGCTACGGTGGCCCCGCCGGGTTCTTTGGCTGGGGTGGCGCCGGTGGGACCGGCGGGGCGGGCAGCGGCTCCGGCGGTAACGGGGGCTTGGGCGGGCTCCTGATCGGCGACGGCGGCGCCGGAGGAGCAGGCGGCGCCGGCGCTTTCGGCAGCCTTCAGGGCGGCGCAGGCGGCAACGGCGGCGCCACCTACCTGATCGGCAGCGGCGGCCATGGCGGCGCCGGAGGCGCAGGCATTCTCGCCGGCAGCGGCGGTGACGGCGCGGTCGGCGGGCACGGCGGCGCACTGCTCGGCAATGGCGGCGGCGGCGGACACGGCGGCTCTGCGGCCACCGCGGGCAAGGGCGGGTCCGGCGGAAGCGGCGGGAACGCCCAGTTCATCGGCGACGGCGGCGATGGCGGCAACGGTGTCGACGGCGGCGCTGGCGCTCCCGGCGGGACCTCCGGATGGCTGTTCGGCCGGCGGGGCAAGAACGGCAGCCCGTAGGATCGGCACCACGACCGGCCGTGGTCCCGACGCACTACGTGCTGGCTCTCGTGCCGGGCAAGAGGAGAAGTGGCGGGCATTGGCCGCCACCGCGTTCGGCGGCCAGATCGAACTCGGCGACGAGCTACACCGAGTCGAGGTGCGCGCGCGGCAACAGCACGCCCGTCAGTACCAGCCAGGCCAGCGCCGACACCCGGGCGACTGGGAGGATCACGCCCAGTTCCGGCCAGGCCAACACGACCGTTGTCAGTTCGGCCAGCACCGCGATCGTCAGCCCGATCCGAGCCAACCGTCTCGAAAGCAGCCCCCGCATGAGACTTCCCCAGGCGATACCGGCAACCTGCAGACCCAGGGCCACGAGGTGTCCCGGGCCACCGACCAGAAACACCAAGACGTAAATCGCCCGCACCAGCACGACGTCCGTACTGACCTCCGGTCGCGACAACGTCCACCCGAGCAACCCGGTCAGACCCAACGCGCCCGCCGCCAGCGTGCCACCGACCAGCGCAAGCGTGGCAACCGGCGGCGTCACGCCGAGCTGCCGCAACCGAGCGGCAACCACCGCCGCGTAAATCGCGAACGGTATCGATGAGGCGAACACGCAGCCGGCGATCACCTGCACCGCGACCGGTTCGGCGCGCACGTAAGCCGCAACCGCGGTCGCCGGCCCATAGGGCAGCGGCATCACCCCGCCCAGGGCGACGCCGACGGCAAGCCCACCGAACAGCAGCCCAAGGCAGATCACCAACGGCAGCACCAGGACGCGCGTGCCTGCATCGCTCATAGCCTGCATGTTGCCGGGCTGCGAGGAAATTGTTTGCCGGAAACGCGGACCCCGCCGTCGGGGTCGCCATACGATCAGTTAGTTGGTCGTCAATCTGGGAGCGCCACGTGTCGTACGTCTTCGTGGGGCCAGACGCAATTCTGGCCCAGGTGGCCAACTTAGCGCGAATCAATTCGGCGATCACCGAGGCTAATGCCATCGCGGCCGCTCAGACGACCGGCATGCAGGCGGTCGCCGCCGACCAGGTATCCACCATGGTCGCGGCGCTTTTGGGCTCCTACGCGCAGAACTACCAGAACATCGGCGCCCAAATGGCCGCCGTTCACGACCAGATCGTGCAGAACCTGGCCAGCGGCGCTGCGGCGTACGCCAGCGCCGAGGCCACCGCGCAGCAGAGCCTCGCCGCTATCAATGCGCCGGCACAAGCACTGCTGGGCCGACCGCTCATCGGCGACGGGGCCAACGGCGAAACCGTCGGCGGAGTCGGCCAGCCCGGTGGAGACGGCGGCATCCTGTGGGGCAACGGCGGTAAGGGCGGCGACAGCACCAACCCCGGAGTGGCCGGCGGCAACGGCGGGTCCGCCGGGCTGTTCGGCAACGGCGGCGCCGGCGGTAAGGGAGCCAACAGCGCCTCAGGCAACGGCGGCACTGGCGGCGCCGGTGGCCAGGGCGGCTGGTTGTTCGGGGGCGGCGGCGCCGGCGGTGTCGGCGGCAACGGCGGCACCGGGTCTTTCGCGGGCGGCGCGGGCGGAGTCGGCGGCAACAGCTGGCTGATCGGAGCGGGTGGACCCGGTGGGCAGGGCGGGCTCGGCGGCAGCGCCGGCGGCTTGGGGGGTCCCGGTGGCGCCGGCGGCAATGTCGGCCTGCTCGGCAACGGTGGGCCCGGAGGCCTCGGCGGAGACAACACAAACGCCGGTGGTACCAGCGGCCGTGGCGGCGTCGGCGGCAACGGCGGCCTCCTGAACGGCAACGGCGGCGCCGGCGGTGACGGCGGCACCGCGTATTCTTCAGCCGGGCCCGGCGGTGACGGCGGGAAGGCCGGGCTTATCTCCGGATTTGGCGGTTCAGGCGGCGACGGCGGTAATGCCCTACCCCTTGTCAATGACCCCGGCCGCGGTGGTGGCGGCGGCTACGGTGGCCCAGGCGGGATAGTGGGCGGCGGCGGCAACGGCGGCAACGGTGGCAGTGGTCTCAACACCCCCGACTCCGGGGGTCCCGGCAATAGCGGCGGCCCCGCCGGGTTCTTCGGCAATGGTGGCGCCGGCGGGATCGGCGGGGTCGGCAGCGGCCCTGGCGGTTACGGCGGCCTGGGCGGGCTCCTGGTTGGCAACGGCGGCGCCGGCGGCGCTGGCGGTGTGGGCACGGTCTTGAGCGATCACGGTGGCCCGGGCGGCTACGGCGGCAACACGTACACCATCGGCAGTGGCGGCCATGGCGGCGCCGGCGGCGACGGCCTCGGCACCGGTGCGGGAGGTACCGGTGGAGCGGGCGGACACTCCGGATCGTGGCTCGGTAACGGCGGCGGCGGCGGACGCGGTGGCAACACAAGCATGGCTGGCGCCGGCGGCGCGGGCGGCGACGGGGGCAACAGCCAGCTGGTCGGCGACGGCGGCGACGGCGGCGACGGCGGCACCGGCGCTACCTCCGGCACCGGTGGCGCCGGCGGGTCCGGCGGAACGCTGTTCGGCCGCCCGGGCAATCACGGTGGCCCCTAACCAGTTCGCCGCGGTTGTCCGTGCGGGGTTCGGCGGCAGTCCGAACGGTCCCGGCGGACTCGGCGGAGCCCGGGGGTTGCTCTTCCACCAAGCGAGCCTTTCCGACTGGCGATCGCTACGCGAGCCGGGTGATCTCCACGTCCACGTCCAGATCGGTCACCCCAAGCCCGGAGTAGATGCCTTTCAGTGGGGACACGTCGGTGTAGTCGCGGCCAACGCCCACGCTGATGTATTGCTCGGTGATCTCGGTTTCATTGGTGGGGTCGTAGTTCCACCAGCCTCCGGTCCACGCCTGAATCCACGCGTGGCTGCGCCCCTCCACGGTTTTGCCGATCGCAGCGTCGCTCTTGGGGTGCAGATACCCTGACACGTAGCGCCCGGGAATTCCCATGCTGCGCAACACAATCAGTGACAGATGTGCGAAATCCTGGCAGACGCCCTTGCCTTGGTCCAGCGCATCCAGCCCAGACGAGTGCACGCCGGTGGTGCCCGGAAGGTAATCCATTTCGCTGCGCGCCCACCGGGCTGCGGCCACGACGGCGTCGGCGGGTTCGTGGTATTTCATGATCCGCTTGCCCACGGCGGCAACGCGTTTGCTCGCCGGGGTATGCGGGGTTGGGCGCAGCACCTCATCGAACCGGTCGATCACGGCCGGCGATTCCAGGTCAGCCCAGGTAGCCTTCGCTGCCGGCGGCTCGGGTCGCTCGGTCTCGACGACCGACGAGGACGTCACCGTCAGTTCGGTGTGCGGCGCGTGCAGGTCAAACGCCGTCACCGCGGTACCCCAATAGTCGATGTAACGGTAGGAGCGGGTGGCAGGGATGGTTTCGACACGATTGAGGATGACGTTTTGCCGAGTGTTGGAACGCGGGGTCAGCCGGGCCTCGTTGTACGAAGCGGTGACCGGCGACTGGTAGGCATATCCAGTGGTGTGCACCACCCGCATCCGCCACATCAGGGTTCTCCCTGCCCGCTGACCAGTTGGCCGGGTTGGCCGGCGTCCGACCACGCCACCCACGGCGCCGCGTGAAAATACTGCAGCGCCAACGCATCTCCGACATCTCTACAAGTTCTCTGCAAGCCCGCCAATCGGTTTTCCAACGACTCCAGCAACACGCCGGGTTGCACGAATTCCAGTTCGCTGCGAGCTTGTCCCAGCAAGCGCTGCGCCTCGGTGGTGGCCCCGATGCGGCTGTGCGGATTGTGCATCAGTTCGTCGAGGTTGTGCTCGGCCAGCCGCAGTGAGTAGTACACCGAGCGCGGGAAAAGCCGGTCCAGCATCATGAATTCGACCACCCGGGCCGCATCGAGGACGCCGCGGTAGGTCCGCAGATAGGTGTCGTGCGCACCGGCCGAGCGCAGCAGCGTCACCCACGCCGGAGACGACGCGCTGTCCCCCACTCGGGACAACAACAGCCGTACCGTCATGTCGACCCGCTCGATCGCACGGCCCAGCACCATGAACCGGTATCCGTCGTCACGGGAGAGCGTCGAGTCGGCCAGGCCGGCGAACATCGCCGCACGGCCCTCGACGAACGACAGAAATTCATGCGGCCCAAGGCGTTTGGCGGCCCGCTCGCGCTCGGGAAGGGCGTGATAGGTGGTGTTGATGCACTCCCAGGTCTCACTGGACGTGACTTCGCGCGCCGACCTTGCGTTCTCCCGCGCCGCCGAGATCGCGTCGACGATCGAACAACCACCCTCGGTATTGGGGTTGAACGCCACCAGGTCGGTCAAGGACCAAACGTCGAGCCGGTGATCCGGGGGCGCGATTCCGAGCACCCGGAGCAACAGCCGGGAGGCCTGGTCGGGATCGACGCTGGAATCCTCAAGCAACTGGTGCACAGCGACGTCGAGAATGCGCGCGGTGTCGTCAGCGCGCTCGACGTAACGTCCGATCCAATAGAGTGCTTCGGCATTGCGGGCCAGCATTAGTGAAACGCCTTTTGCTGTTGTTGTTGCTGAGGTTGTTCGCCGTGTGGTGGATGAATCTGTTGTGGCTGCTGCTGCGCCGGCCGCGAACTGTCCAGCGTCTGCTCGGACATGTTCCGCGGCAGCGAACGAACCACCTCGGCGGCCCCCAGCTCGTGGGCACCCATCGACGCACGCGGCGCCAGCACCCAGGTGTCCTTGGATCCGCCGCCCTGGCTGGAGTTGACCACCCGGGATCCCTCCACCAGAGCGACCCGGGTCAAGCCGCCGGGCAGCACCCACACGTCATTGCCGTCGTTGACCGCGAACGGCCTCAGGTCGACGTAGCGGGGCGACAGTGTGCCTTCGATCCGGGTCGGCACGGTTGAGAGTTCCATCATCGGCTGCGCGATCCAGCTTCGGGGATCGTCGCGGATCTTCCTGCTGACGGCGGCCAGCTCTTTCTCGGAGGCTTCCGGGCCGAACACGATGCCATATCCTCCGGACCCCTCGACCGGCTTAAGGACCAGTTCGCGGATCCGGTCCAGCACTTCGGCACGCTCGTCGTCCAGCCAGCACCGCAACGTCTCCACGTTGGCCAGTAGCGGCTTTTCGCGCAGGTAGTACTCGATCATGGTCGGCACGTAGGTGTAGACAAGCTTGTCGTCGCCGACACCGTTACCGATCGAACTCGAGATGACGACGTTGCCGGCGCGGGCGGCGTTGACCAGACCGGCCACTCCAAGCACCGAGTCGGCCCGGAATTGCAGCGGGTCGAGGAAGGCGTCGTCAATGCGCCGGTAGATGACGTCGACCTGACGCTCCCCCTCGGTGGTGCGCATGTACACCTGGTTGTCCCGGCAAAACAGGTCGCGGCCTTCGACCAGCTCGACACCCATCTGTCTGGCCAGCAGCGAATGCTCGAAATAGGCCGAGTTGTAGACACCCGGGGTCAGCACCACCACTGTGGGATCGGCCTCATTGGTGGCCGCCGAGTTGCGCAGTGCCCGCAGCAGATGTGACGCGTAATCGTCGACCGCGCGCACCCGATGAGTGGCGAACAGGTTCGGGAAGACCCGTGCCATGGTGCGCCGGTTCTCCATGACGTACGACACCCCCGAGGGCGAACGCAGGTTGTCCTCGAGAACCCGGAAATCGCCGCGGTCATCGCGGATCACGTCGATGCCGGCCACATGGATGCGCACACCATTGGGCGGGACGATGCCCACCGCCTGGCGGTGAAAATGCTCGCAGGAGGTCACCAACCGGTGCGGGATGGCTCCGTCGCGCAGAATCTCCTGGTCACCGTAGATGTCGTCGAGATACATCTCGAGGGCCTTGACACGCTGAATGATGCCGCGCTCCAGCCTGGTCCACTCGGCGGCCGAGATCACCCGCGGCACCAGGTCCAGCGGGAACGGCCGTTCCTTACCAGAGAGCGAAAACGTGATCCCCTGGTCGATGAACGCACGGCCCAGCGCGTCGGCCCGAGCCTTGAGTTCCGAGGCGTCCGAGGGCGCCAGCTCGGCGTAGATGCCCTTGTACGGGCCGCGGACATTACCCTGCGCATCGAACATCTCGTCGAAGGCCATCGAGTAGCCGTCCGACTTGTTGTAGCCGTCGAAGATGCGTTCCGAACGGGCAGGTGACCGCCGCCTGGTCGCTTCGAGCGGGTTTGAGAGGCTCACCTGTGACATGCTGCCTCAAATCGACATTACGCCAGGCCAGAGGCTCCGCTTTTGGGCGAAAACGTAACCGACTGATAACCTGGGCAGTCGCTGTCAGCCGAAATCAACTTCAACAAACAAGGGAAGCACTCGCGTGGCCAACATCAAGTCGCAGCAGAAGCGCAACCGCACCAACGAGCGCGCCCGACTGCGCAACAAGTCGGTGAAGTCCTCACTGCGCACCGCCGTCCGCGCGTTCCGTGAGGCTGCCCACACCGGCGATAAGGAAAAGGCCGCGGAACTGTTGGCATCGACAAGCCGCAAGCTGGACAAGGCGGCCAGCAAGGGCGTGATCCACAAGAATCAGGCGGCCAACAAGAAGTCGGCCCTGGCGCGGGCCCTCAACAAGCTCGGCTGACGCCTCAGTTCCGGTTGGCCACCAGCTCGGCCACCTTCCTGACCGCCGATTCCAGCGCATAGTCCGCGTCCGCGACGGCACCCTTTACGTTGGCGTTGAGCTCAGCCACCAGTTTCATCGCGATCGCCACCGTGTCGCGCGACCAACGCCGGGCCTGTTTTTGAGCCTTCTGCACTCGCCAGGGCGGCATCCCTAGCTGGGCGGCCAGCCGATACGGGTCGCCCGATAGCGGCCCCACCCGTCCTATGGTGTGCACGGCTTCGGCCAGCGCATCGGCTAACACCACAAGCGGCTCGCCGCGCAGCATCGCCCACCGCAACGCCTCGGCGGCTCCTGCCACATCGCCGGCCACTGCCTTGTCGGCGATGTCGAAGCCCTTCACCTCGGCCTTGCCGCTGTGGTAGCGCCGGACCGCGGCGGCATCGACAGCCCCGCCGGTGTCGGCCACCAGCTGGGAACAGGCCGCGGCCAGTTCGCGAATGTCGGAGCCAACGGCGTCGAGCACGGCGGTCACGGTCTCCTCATCGACCTTGATGCGCGACGAGCGAAACTCGCCGCGGACGAAATCGGCGCGTTCGCTGGCTTTGGTGATCCGCGCACACGCATGCACCTGCGCACCCAGCGACCGCAACTCGCCGGCCAGAGCCTTGGCCCGCCCGCCGCCCGAGTGCACCACCACCAGCACCGTGCTGGCCGGGATATCGGCGGCGGCCGAAGCGATCAACGCCGCAGCCTCCTTGCCCGCGTCGCCGGCGGCTTCCAGCACGACGATCCGCTCCTCGGCGAACAGTGACGGGCTCAGCAGCTCGGCGAGCTCATAGGTACTGACGTCACCCGCCCGCATCCGGCTCACCGGTATGTCGTTAGTGCCTGCCCGCTGCCGGGCCGACCGCAGCACCTCCCCCACGGCCCGCTCGACCAGCAGTTCTTCCTCCCCCAGCACCAGGTGCAAAGGCGAATCGTCGCTCACCCCACCGATGGTGTCATGACGGTCCGACGGCGCCCGAGACGGACCAGGCCAGCAGGCAACCGACGGCAACGAACACCGCGGAGGCGAACGCCGTTCGAAACCATCGCCAACGCCACATCGCAACGACGACCACCGTGACGCCGCCGACCACTAGGAACCCGGGCACACCCGCGGGGACCGGCACGGTTGCCCCGGGCACACCGGCGGCCCACTCCGCAATACGTAACACCCACCAGACTTCGGGGCTGGTGAAACGGATCAGCACCTGCGCTGCCGCCGGCCATGGGACGACCAGCACCGCGGCAGCGCTGCCCAACACGGTGATCGGCGGGATTGCGGCCGCCACCGCGAGATTGGCCACCACAGCCACCAGGCTGAACCGACCGGAGATGGCGGCGATCAGCGGAGCGGTCACCAGCTGCGCCGCTCCCGCGACAGCGAACGCATCCGCCAGCGGCTTCGGGCAGCCGCGCCCGACCAGGCGGCGCGACCACACCGGAGCGATGACGACCAGCGCGGCCGTCGCCACCACGGACAACGCGAATCCCATATCAACGGCAAACTGCGGCGCGGTGGCCATCACTACCAACACCGTTGCCGCCAGCGCCGGAATCGCTTGCCGCCGACGCGAAGTCAGCAATGCGGCCAGCGCGATAGCGCCCATCAACGCGGCCCGCAACACACTTGGCGTCGGCTGCACCACGACGACGAAAGCCACCAGCGCGACAGCCGCGAGGCTCACGGCCGCGCGCGGCCCAATCAAGCGTGCCGAGAACAGCACCGCCGCGCACACGATCGTGACGTTTGCCCCGGAAACCGCCGTCAGGTGCGTCATCCCCGCGGCCCGGAACTCTGCGCTGGTCTGGCCCGTAACCGTGGCGGTATCACCGAGAACCAGGGCCGGCAGCATCGCGGCCTGATCGGAGGGCAACACCTGACGAACGGCCGTGGCGAACCGGCTGCGCACGGCGTGAGCGGCCCGCTGCACCGGCCCGGCTTGACCCTGGGTCGGCCGGCCTATCGCGTTGAGCACCGCGACTGTCAGGTCATGGCGGGTCGGGCGGGTAATGCTCGCCGTGAACCGCACCGGCTGGCCAACCATCAGCTCGCCAAATTCCGAAGCTCGCGCGAAAACCACTACGCGACCTGATATCTCGTCGTCGTACAGACGTTGCATGGTCGCGCGGAACATCAACCGGCCGCGACCCAACGACAGCGCGCTTTCGCTGGGGGTAACCGTCACCGGGGCCGTGGTTCCGAACGCGGCGGCAACGGGGTGGCGACCGACCGCGTCGGCGCGCAATGCGATCGCAAGCCCGTACCCCGCGCCCACCACACTTATCGCCACCAGGCCGCCGCTGATCGCGGACATCAATCCAGCTCGCCGCGGCCAGCGCGCCGCACACCACCACAGCACGCCGGAAGCGGTGCCCAGGCCGGCGCAGCACACGGCCAACGCGCCGCCGATCGGCCACACGGTTCCGGCGGCGGTGACAAGCCAACTGGTCAGCGCCGCCGGGACCAGGCGCACATCCAGCTGCGCTCCTTGGCTGCCAACAGCGTGGCGCACCTGTGTCAGACACGGACCAGGGCACGAAGCTTGTCGAGCCGCGCCGGACCAATGCCGTCGACGTCGGCGAGCTGGTCGACGCTGGTGAACTTGCCGTTGGCTTGTCGCCACGCCACGATCGCGGCGGCGGTAACCGGTCCGACGCCGGGCAAGGCGTCCAGTTGCTCCACGGTGGCGGTGTTGAGGTCGAGCGCGTCGGCCGGTTTCGCGGGCGTCTTCGCGCGGCCTGACGTGGTCGCTGGCCCCGAGACGCTGCCGGTGGTGACCGAGCTGCCGAGTGCCGTCGGCTGCCCCGACATCGGGGCGAGCCCGACCACGATCTGCTCGCCGTCACCGAGCGGGCGGGCCATGTTCAGTCCGATGGTGTCCGCGCCGTCGACGGCGCCACCGGCGGCCTGTAACGCATCGGCGATCCGCGCGCCGGGTGGCAAGGTGACCAGGCCGGGCTTGTGAACCAATCCGACCACGCTGACGACCACGGGCCGATCCGCGCCGGCACCGGCACTCGTCGACGGCTTCGGCCCCGTCGACGAAACCCGTTCTACCGGAGGAAGTTTAGCCGACATGACCGGCGCCGGCCGGTCACGCACCAAGGTGAACACGGTAACCAGCACCGCGAGGGCGGCGATCACCGCCAGCGCGATGGCACCGGCACGGCGGGGATCGGCGCGCACCTTGGCCAGCCAGCCCTGACCACCAGCGGTGTCCGGAAGCCAGCGTGGCAGCAGGGAGTTCGGATCGTCCTGTGGGTCGTCGTCGGCGGATTCGGCCGCATCGGGTTCGGCGTGCGCGTCCGCATCGAGCCGTCGGCGCAGTCGCTGCGCGGGAGGTTCTGTTCGCATTCCCCGACCGTAGGTGCGACGAGCGCCAACACATCCTCAACCAACACCGCCACAACTGCTGCCTGTGGACTAACCCGAGGCTGTGGACAAGCGCTCCGCGGGATGGGTCAAGATGGAACCGTCGCGAACGACCAGGGCCGGACGCCGAGCGTCTGCCGCAGGCCCCCACAATCGCACCGGACAGAGGAGGCTGCCGATGAAGCTGGCGCTCACACCCGACGAAGCCGCCTTCCGCGACGAGCTGCGCGCCTTTTACACCACGCAGATCCCCGCTGAGATCCGCGAGCAGGTGCGTCAGGGCGAATCGCTCTCCAAGGACCAGATCGTCACCAGCCATAAAATCCTGCACGAGCATGGGCTCGCAGTACCGAACTGGCCCGTCGAGTGGGGCGGCAAGGACTGGACGCCCATCCAGCACCAGATGTGGGCCGACGAGATGCAACTGGCGTGTGTCCCGGAGCCGCTGAACTTCAACGCCAAGATGGTCGGCCCGGTGATCGCCGAATTCGGGTCACAGGAGATCAAGCAGCGGTTCCTGCCGCCGACGGCCAGCATCGACATCTGGTGGTGTCAGGGGTTCTCTGAGCCCGAAGCCGGCTCCGATCTCGCTTCGCTGCGCACGACCGCGGTCCGCGACGGCGACAGCTACGTCGTCAACGGGCAGAAGACATGGACGACGCTGGGCCAGCACGCCGACTGGATCTTCTGCCTGGTCCGCACCGACCCACAGGCGCCCAAACGCCAGGCCGGCATCTCGTTCCTACTCATCGACATGGCGACGCCGGGCATCACGCTGCGGCCGATCAAGACCATCGACGGCGGGCGTGAAGTCAACGAGGTGTTCTTCTCCGACGTCCGAGTACCCGCCGATCAGCTTGTCGGACAGGAGAATCAGGGCTGGACGTACGCGAAGTTCCTGCTCGGCAACGAACGCACCGGCATCGCCGGGGTAGGCCGAACCAAGGTGCGGCTTGCCGAGGTGAAACAGCACGCCGCACAAACCGGACTGCTCAACGATCCGCTGTTCGCCGCGCGGCTGGCCGAGGCCGAAAACGAGCTCCTCGCACTGGAACTCACCCAAGCGCGGGTAACTTCGAGCTCCGCCGATGGGAAGCCCAACCCGGCGTCGTCGGTGCTCAAACTGCGCGGCAGCCAACTACAACAAGTCGCCACGGAGCTGCTGGTGGAGGTGGCCGGACCCGATGCGCTGCCGGTCGCCGCCGACCAAATCGCGTCACCACAATGGGCGCAAACCAGCGCGCCGCACTACCTCAACTACCGCAAGACCTCGATCTACGGCGGCAGCAACGAGGTGCAGCGCAACATCATTGCGTCGACCATTCTCGGATTGTGAGGCAGTCATGGACTTTCAGATGAGCGACGAACAGACACTGCTTCGCGACACCACCCGCGACGTGCTGTCCCGAACCTATGATGCGGAGAGCCGCAACAAGGTGATCGACACCGAACTCGGTTGGAGCCGCGAAGTGTGGAGTCAGCTGGCCGACATCGGGATTCTTGGACTCGGGTTCGACGCGGACGAAGCAGGCCAGATCGAGATCATGGTCGTGCTCACCGAGATCGGCCGTCGGTTGGCGCCCGAACCCGTCGTGCACGCCGCACTGGCACCAGGGAGCCTCATCGCCGAGTTGGGCACCGAAACGCAGCGGCGACTACTCGACGATGTGGCGGCTGGCCAACGACTGCTGGCCTTCGCCCACCTGGAACCGGGCAATCGCAAGCCGACCGGTGACACCACGACGCACGCTGTCCAGCAAGGTGATTCGTGGACCCTGAGCGGGAAGAAGAACCCGGTGCTGGCTGGTGACTGCGCCGACACGCTGGTGGTCAGCGCCGCATTGCCCGCCGGCGGCACCGGTTTGTTCCTGGCCGATGGCCAAGCGGTCACCCGTACCGCCTACCGCACCTTCGACGGCCAGCGCGGCGCCCAGATCGACCTGGACCAAACACCCGCCGAACCGCTCGGCGACGCGGTCGACGCGTCGACTGCCATTCGTAACGCCATCATCCGGATGCAGTCCGCGTTGTGTTCAGAGGCGGTCGGCGCCATGGAGGAAGCGCTTCGCCTGACCACCGATTATCTCAAGACGCGCAAGCAGTTCGGCGTCACGCTGAACAAGTTCCAGGCGCTCACCCAGCGTGCCGCCGACATGTACGTGTCGCTGGAGTTGGCGCGCAGCATGAACCTCTACGCCGCGATGTCGATCGCCGACGGCAATTTCGACCCGGTGATTGCCGCACGCGCCAAGCTGCAGATAGGCCGATCGGGCCGGCATATCGGGCAGGAGGCGATCCAGCTGCACGGCGGCATCGGCATGACCGCGGAGTATCCGGTCGGCCACTACGCGGCCCGGCTCACCGCGATCGAGCACACTCTGGGGTCCGCGCACGATCAGCTACAGGTTCTCATCGATCACATCGCTGACTACGATTTGGCCAGGCTGTAGCTAATGGCCGAACTGTCAGACAGAGTCATCGCGTTCCTTTCCGAAGGCACCCGCACCGGGATGTTCGGCTTCGTCGCCTCCGACGGCCGGCCACTCGTGGTCCCGGTGTGGTTCCTCGTCGACAACGGCGAACTGGTATTCACCACCCCCGGCAAATCACCGAAAGGCCGTGCGGTAAACCGTGATCCGCGAGTGGTGATCTGCGTGGACGACCCCCACCCGCCATACTCCTTCGTGCAAGTGCAGGGCGTTGCGACCGTGATCGAAGACCCTAACATCGTGCTCGACATCGCGACCCGAGCCGGCGGACGTTACATGGGCACTGACCGCGCCGACGAGTTCGGCCGCCGCAACGCGGTCCCTGGCGAAGTGGTGGTGCGGGTCCACCCCACCAAGGTCGTCTCCGGATTCGATATCAGCGACTGACCGACGCAACATCTAAACCGCCGCATCGAGCAAGTTCGGTCTCTTTAATCCCTTGTGTCACTTGAGTTTCAGTGGTCACACCGCGGCGATTCTTGTCGGTGGTCCTTCGTAAAATTTCAGGCATGGCTTCGAGCAGTCGCGAAGAGATCGTCGAGGTCTTCAACGCGCTCGACACCGAGCTAGACCGCTTGTGCGAGTTATCTTTTGACGTGTTCACCACCCCCGAACGCTTGCGGGCCCTCGAGCGCCTGGAACGCGTGGCACGCCGACTGCACGCACCACAGCACACGTTGATCAACCAGCTCGACGCGCAAGCCACCGAAGAGGAACTGGGCGCCACACTGGGCTCGGCGCTGGCCGACCGGCTGCGTATCACCAAGGCCGAGGCCAGCCGGCGCATCAACGAAGCCGCCGACCTCGGACAACGCCGCGCGCTGACCGGTGAACCGCTGGCACCCGTATTGACCGCGACCGCGGCCGCCCAACGCGACGGGCTCATCGGCGACGGGCACGTGCGCGAGATACGTAGCTTTTTCGCCCACCTGCCCGTCGAGGTGGACCTACCCACCCGCCAAGCCGCCGAAGCCGACCTGGCCCACAAGGCCGGCGAGTATCGCCCCGACGAATTAGCCAAATACGCCCAACGCATCATGGACTGGCTCAACCACGACGGCGAATACAGCGACGAACAACGCGCCCGCAAGCGCGGCATCACCATCGGCAAGCAGGAATGCGACGGCATGTCACGTATCAGCGGCTACCTCACCCCCGAAGCGCGCGCCACCTTCGAACCGGTCCTGGCCAAACTGGCCGCCCCCGGCGCGTGCAACCCCGAGGACGAGACGCCGGTGGTCGATGAGCAGCCGTCGCAAGAGGCGGTGCGCCGTGACACCCGCAGCCAACCCCAACTCAACCACGACGCCCTGCTGGCCGCACTGCGCGCCCTGCTGGCCTCGGGCAACCTAGGCCAGCACAACGGCCTACCGGTGTCGATCATCGCCACCGCCACACTGCAGGACCTGCAAGCCGCCGCGGGCAAGGGCTTCACCGGTGGCGGGTCCCAGCAGCCCATGTCGAATCTGATTCGCATGGCCAGCCACGCTCACCATTCCTGGCCCTGTTCCGTAACGGCAAGCCACTGGCGCTGTATCACACCAAGAGGCTGGCCTCCGCTGCGCAACGAATCATGCTCTACGACCGCGATCGTGGATGCAGCAAGCCCGGCTGTGATGCACCGGCCTACCACAGCCAAGTCCACCACGTCACGGGATGGCAGGCGACCCACCGCACTGACATCGACGACCTCACCCTGGCCTGCGGCATCGACAACAGACTCGCCGAAAACGGCTGGACCACCCGCAAGAACGCCAACGGCGACACCGAATGGATACCGCCGCCACACCTCGACCACGGACAACCAAGGACCAATCCCTATCATCACCCGGAACGATTCCTCTACGATCGCGACGACGACGAGCCCGTTTGACGTTGGGACAGGCCCCCGCGATGCGTGCCCGAGACCCCTTAGAACTCGAAGGCGGTCTCAGCTGGAACAGCGGTGACCAACGCCGCATCGAGGTGACGCACCAGCTGGGAATCCTTGGCGCGCAATCGGTTTGCCGCGGCAAATGTCGACGCCCGGTGCACGCCCAGATACAGACTGCCTAGCACATCCAGACCCGTCTCGATCTCGGCCGGCGCATCGGTCGGGGTGCAACGCGCGTAGCCGTCATGGATCTCCAGCGCGAATCGGCCGGCATCGGATACTTCCAGCACCACGGCTAGTTCCCCGGCATAGCTACGCGCCTCAAGCGCCGCCGGCACATCCATGATGCGCAACCAGAGGCCGTCCTGGCGCCAGGTCGTACGGGCCAGTCGCGTATCGGTAAGCAGAAACGGCAACGGGTCGTCCGGGCGGGTGGGGATGCTGACTCGCTCCATGGAATCGAGCCCAAGCAGCGCGCGCCACAGCGCACCGTGCGCGTCGGCTGTGACGGCCCTGAACTCGTCGACACGCGCCAGCTTGAGATCGGTGCTGTCCGCCCGATACAGCGCGTAGCCGTCGGGATGCACTAGCGCAAAGGACTCGCGCTCCGCAGGCTGCCGGTCGGTCAGCACTCCGTCCCACAGCACCTTCGGACGCAGCAGCCCGCCCGGCACCTGCTTGCGCCACCGCTCGTAGACCGCCTCCAACTCACCGCGATATTCGGCGGGCCGCACCAACCGGACCGGCCCCGCAGCCGGGGCATCGGCATGGAAGCCGGCGCGTCGCCGATCGATCGTCAGCTCCTGCAGGATCGTGGCGGGCCCATAGCCGAATCGGCCGTAGATGCCGCCCTCGCTGGCATGCAGCGCCGCCATCGGATAACCGGAATCGGCTATGCGACGGTGTAATTCGGTGCACATCGCGCGCAGCAACCCGCGCCGACGGTGGGTCGGTGCAACCGCGACGAAGCTGAGACCGGCAGTCCGCAGCACGGCCCCGCCGGGAACCGTCAGCCGCAGGTCCAGATACAGCGCCATGCCGACGACATCGCGGCCATCCCGGACCACCACGGCCCCGTCGTCGGGCACCAGCGCACGCAACGCGTTGGCGGCCTCGGGGCCGACAAAGTCGGTGAAGCTTGCGGCGCCCAGGAAGTGCATCCCCGGCCAGTCGTCCTCGGTCGGACTACTCACAATCACGGTCACGGAGTCCGACTTTGGCACACCCCGCGCCGCTGCGCATCCGAATATTGTCGCGATAATGGCCCGATGAGCACAACCGGCGCGGACCGCCCACTCAAGGTGATCCAGTGGACCACCGGAAACATCGGACGGCGATCGCTGCACGCCATCATCGACAGGCCCGACATGGAGTTGGTCGGCGTGTACGCCCACGGACCGGACAAGGTCGGTGTCGACGCTGCAAACCTGGCCGGCTGGCCGGAACCAACAGGGGTGCAGGCCACCAATGACATCGATGCCCTGCTCGCACTGGAAGCCGACGCATGTTGCTATAACCCGTTGTGGCCCAACATCGACGAGTTGGTGCGCCTGCTGGAATCAGGGGTCAACGTCTGCACCAGCGCAGCCTGGATCACCGGCGGCAAGCAAACGCCACAGGATCGCGAACGCATCGTCGCCGCCTGCGAGCGCGGCCGGTCGAGCATCTTCGGCAGCGGCGCGCATCCCGGGATGACGAACATGGTCGGCATGGTGTTAAGCGCTTCCTGCGAGCGCGTCGACGAGATCCGCATCACCGAGTCGGTCGACTGCTCAACATACGAATCGGCGGAAACCCAGACGGCGATGGGCTTCTCCCAAGATCCCGACACCCCCGGGCTGGCCGAGAGTGTGCGGAGAGAAAGCGAGGTCTTCGCCGAGTCGGCCGCGATGATGGCCGACGCGATCGGGGCAAGGCTTGACAGAATGTCGTTCGACGTCACCTTCACCGCCGCCACCGCCGACAGCGATCTTGGCTTCATGACGATCCCGGCCGGAACCGTCGGAGGCGTCTACGGCTACCACCGAGGCTGGGCCGGCGACCGCAACGTCGTCAGCGTCGGATTCAACTGGGTCATGGGCAATCACGTGGTCCCGCCGAAACCGCTGGAACACGGCCATGTCATACAGGTTTTCGGGCTGCCCAACATGCGCACGGTCCTGCATTGCCTGCCACCGAAGGATTGGAACGAACCCGGGTTCATGGGCCTGGGCATGATCTACACCGCAATGCCGGTCACAAATGCGGTCCCGGCAGTCGTGGCCGCAAAACCGGGGATCGTCACGCTCGCCGATCTGCCGCCGATAACCGGCCGGGTGGCCCGCTAGAACTGAGTCGTTCAGCACACCAAGGGGTCCGAGGAACGCCGCCGTGCACTAAAGTTTACGATACTTAGCCGAGCAAAGATTCCGTGGGTGGACACGGGAAGCAAGCTCTCCGATTGGGTGTTACACGTCTAGCGTCGGCGCCCGAAAGGCATGGAAGGCGGTGAGGTGAATTTGGCTCCCATTACCGGCACCGTCACTCGCTTCGCTAAACGGGCATGGATACCCCTGGTCCTGGTGGTTGTACTGTCCGTGTCGGGATTGGTGGTATCACGACTGCACAAGGTCTTCGGCTCACAAGACCTCAACGCGAATGCCGGCGCTGGGATTGAGATCGTGCAGTTCAATCCGAAGGTCGTGGTCTACGACATTTTCGGGTCCCCGGGGTCCACCGCCGAAATCAACTTTTGGGACGCCGACGCCAACACACACCAGGTCAACGCTGCTGAGCTGCCGTGGTCGTTCACCATTTCGACCACGCTGCCCTCGGTGAGCGCCAACATCATGGCGCAAGGCAACGGCAACCAGATCGGTTGCCGCATCACCGTCGACGGCGTGGTGCGAGAAGAGAAAACGGCCCACGGTGTCAACCCCCAGACCTTCTGCCTGGTGAAGTCCGCATGACCGACACCAACAGCAAGAGCGACCTGAGCACTGCCGACACCAGCCCGATCAGCGTCACGCGCACCGAGAAACCCAGACACCCCCACCGACCCGTCATCCCTCATGCCATCCGCTTGTTCGCGGTGCCGATCATCCTGGCCTGGGTGGTGCTCACCGTCGTCGTGAACGTCGTTGTCCCGCGCCTTGAAGTCGTCAGCGAGCAACACTCGGCGCCGATGACACCCCTTGACGCACCGTCGATGAAGGCGATGATGCTGCTGGGGCACAACTTCCGCGAATTCGATTCCAACAGCACGGTCATGATTGTCCTGGAAGGCCAGCAGCCCCTCGGCGACGACGCACACCGCTACTACGACAACCTGATTCGCCAACTGCGCCAGGATCCCAAGCACATCCAGCACATCCAGGACTTCTGGGGGGATCGGCTCACCGCGGCTGGCGCTCAAAGCGCAGACGCCAAGGGCGCCTACGTCATGCTGAACCTGGCCGGAAATCAAGGCACCACACTGGCGAACGAATCGGTCGAAGCCGTCCGCGAGGTGATCGACCGAAACCAGGCACCACCCGGAGTGAACGCCTACGTCACCGGTCCCGCAGCCCTTTCCGATGACATGCACCTCATCGGAAACGCCAGCCTGGCTAAGATCACGCTGTTCACGCTAGCTGCCATCGCGGCGATGTTGCTGCTGGTCTACCGCTCCATCGTCACCACGCTGGTGCAGCTGTTCATGACCGGCATCGCGCTGGCTTCGTCGCGGGGAATCGTGGCAGTTCTTGGGTACAACAACGTATTCGGGCTCACCACATTCGCTGCGAATATCCTCACGATGCTGGCAATCGCCGCCGGAACGGATTACGGAATCTTTCTGGTGGGCCGTTATCAGGAGGCACGCCAGGCCGGCGAGGACCGAGAAACCGCGTACTACACTACGTTTCGCGGCGTGGCCCCAGTTGTGCTGGGATCCGGCCTGACCATTGCCGGGGCGACGTACTGCCTGAGCTTCGCGCGGCTGCCCTGGTTTAACACGATGGGTGCCCCGGTGGCGATCGGAATGCTGGTCGTCGTGCTGGCCGGGCTGACGCTGGGCCCGGCGGTTGTTTTCGTGGGCAGCAAGTTCGGCCTCTTCGAACGCAAGCGGGCGGCCAACGGCAAGCTCTGGCGGCGGGTGGGTACCGCGGTAGTGCGTTGGCCCGCACCGGTTTTGGCGGTAAGCGCCGCCGTCGTTCTTATCGGCATGATCGCTCTACCCGGCTATGTGACCAGTTACAACGACCGCTACTACCTGCCGACCTCGGCCCCGTCCAACGTCGGGCAGGCGGCGGCGGATCGGCACTTCTCGCAGGCCAGGATGAATCCGGACATGCTGATGATCGAAGCCGACCATGACATGCGCAACCCCGCCGACATGCTGGTACTGGACAAGGTGGCCAAGAACGTCATTCGCGTGGTGGGCATTGCGATGATCCAGGACATCACGAGACCGCTGGGCATTCCAATTCAGCACAGCTCGATACCGTTCCAGAACAGCATGCAAAGCCAAACGACCATGCAGAACATGGCCTTTCTGAAGGATCGAATGAGCGACATCCTGAAGATTGCCGACCAGATGCAGTTCATGATCGAGACCATGCAGCGTATGTACCAAGTGACGCAGGAACTTTCGAGTGCCGCCGACGACAGCGCCAAGACCACGGCGGAAACGGCCGACATCACCAATCGATTGCGGGACCACATCGCCGATTTCGACGACTTCTGGCGGCCGATCCGCAGTTACTTCTACTGGGAGAAGCACTGCTTCGACATTCCCATCTGCTGGTCGTTGCGCTCCCTGTTCGATTCGTTGGACGGCTTCGACCAACTTGCGGGGCAGTTCGACATCCTCACCAAAGACATCCAGCGCACGGCGGCGGCCACGCACGAGATGCTGACCTTGATCCCGCCGATGATCGCAACGATGCAGACCACCAAGGCCCTCACGCTGACGATGCACGCCACCTTCATGGCGATGCTCAACCAGATGGAGTCCATGAGCGACACGGCGATCGTGATGGGGCAAAGCTTCGACGCGTCTAAGAACGACGACCTCTTCTACCTGCCGCCCGAAGCGTTCGACAACCCGGATTTCCAGACCGGCCTGCGCATGTTCTTGTCGCCGGACGGAAAATCCGCCCGCTTCTTCATCACCCACCAAGGCGATCCCATGACGCCCGAAGGAATCTCGCGTGTTGACGCCGAGCGAACCGCGGCCCAAGAGGGGCTGAAGATGTCCTCCCTTTCCGAGGCCAAGGTGTATCTCGGGGGTACCGCCGCCACCTTCAAAGACATGCACGACGGCGCCAAGTACGACCTGATGATCGCGGTGGTATCGGCGCTCACGCTGATCTTCATGATCATGCTGCTGCTGACCCGAAGCGTGGTCGCGGCGTTGGTGATCGTCGGCACGGCCGCCAGCTCGATTGCCGCGTCGTTCGGCCTGTCGGTGTTGATCTGGCAGGACCTGTTCGGCATCAAGATCCACTGGATCGTCATGGCGCTCTCGGTCATCATCCTGTTGGCCGTCGGATCCGACTACAACCTGCTGTTGGTGTCGCGCTTCAAAGAAGAGATCCACGCGGGACTCAAAACGGGAATCATCCGGTCGATGGCCGGCACCGGCGGGGTGGTGACGGCCGCGGGTCTGGTCTTCGCCTTCACGATGGCGTCCATGCTCGGCAGCGAGCTGCGCGTGCTGGGCCAGTTCGGGTCCACCGTATGTATCGGTCTGCTGCTCGACACGTTGATCGTGCGCACGCTGCTGATGCCGTCGATCGCCACTTTGCTGGGCCGCTGGTTCTGGTGGCCGCAAGTTGTCCACCCGCGTGGCGACAACGTCGCGCGGGCGTGAGGCCGACGGTTCGGCAAATTTGCAGCGAGCCCGCGGGAAGTTGGGGTGTCCAGGCTGGGCGATTCAGGATAACTTCATAGTTACTTCAAGCCGCTGCGTATACCAATAACTGATCGCGAACGCGCGATTGTTGGCCTGGCGGGAGGTACGACATGTCGTTCGTGAACGTAGCGCCGGAAATGGCGGCGGCCGCGACAACGGAGCTGACCGGCATCGGCTCAGCAATCGGCGCCGCGACCGCCGCCGCCGCGGCTCCGACGACCGGGGTGATGACTGCCGCCGCTGATGAGGTCTCCGCGGCGCTGGCCACGCTGTTTGCCGAGTACGGTCAGCAATACCAGAAGGCCGCCGGGCACGTCGCGGCGTCCTACGGTCAATTCACCCGCAACGTCTTGGCCAGCGTGAATGCTTATGTGGCCGCCGAGACCGCCAACATCAGGCAGTTCCTGTTGATCGCGGCCGGCCCGATCAATGAGCCCTTCGTAGAGCTGACCGGACGCCCGCTGATCGGCGACGGCGCCAACGGGTACACCAACGCCCAAGGTGTGGGGACGGCCGGCGGGGCCGGCGGCTGGTTGTACGGCAACGGCGGTGCCGGTGGGACCAGCACTCGCTTTGGAGTGGCTGGGGGTGCCGGCGGGCCCGCGGGTCTGATCGGCGATGGCGGCACCGGCGGCAACAGCGTTTACGGCGGAATGCCCGGGGGTGCCGGCGGGCGCGGGGGCCTGCTGATCGGCGACGGCGGTACGGGCGGGGCGAGCGGTCCCGGGGGCGTGGGGGGTGTGGGCGGTCGCGCGGGCCTGTTGGGACAACCCGGGACCGCCGGGATCAGTACGCTCCTTTCGCCGAACCAGACGCTTATCTATATAGATCAGTTCGGCAACCCGCTGTTAAACATCTCGGTAGGCGGCGGACCGAGTTCGCCCGTGATCGTCGACTCCGGCGCCTCTGGGCTTGTTGTTCCACCGCACTACGTCACTGGGGTCGCTCTCGGCACGCCCGGCGCGACGGGTTCCGTCAGTTACGGCCTGAGCAGCACCAGTCGCCTCTTCGTTGATTACCAGACGTATCAAACGACCGTGAATTTCGGGAACGGAATCGTCACCGGGTCGACCACCGTTGGCGTCGCCACCTCGGCATCCTTGGTTACGCAGACGCCGGCGGGGACCACATCCCAGCCCATCAACGATCTTTCGTTGTTACCCGCCTATTTGGGCGTGGGCCCCAACAATAATTTCCCCTTCTCCGACCCCACGAACGCAGCGTTACCGACCAACATGAATCAGGGTGTGCTTTTCAACATGCCTCGCGGTTTGCTGGAGTTCGGCCCCAATTCGCTGCCGCCCACTGTCGACCTCAATGGAGCTCCGTTGACCGTCGTGCAGGTACAGATCAACAACGAATTACCGCAGACCGTCGGCGCAGTCGTCGATTCCGGTGGTGTGGGTGGTGCCATCCCCCAATCGTTGGTGCCGGGCCTTAGTATCGGTAATCGCCTTCCCGAGGGAACAACCATCTCGGTCTACACGATCAATGGTGTCCACCTCTACACACAGACGGTCACTGCGGCCAATAGCCCACTGGTTGTGCCGTCGGCACCGCCAAGCGCCGTACCGGGGCAAGACGCATACTATGTGTTCAATACCGGGAATTACCCCTTCTCAGTCGGGCCGATCTACATCGCGAACAACGACGCTACCGGGACGACAATCTTTAACAGGCTGATCTGACTTGGCCGGGTCGTCGGGCACATCGCACCGTCACAACAGTCACATGTGCCGCGGCGCCCGGTGACACCCGATGCGCCCGGCTCTGAGCGACAACCGCCTGACCTGCGGTGATGTGCCCAAGTTGGTAGTGGCCGCGCGGGTTTCGAGGTGGCGTTGACCTGCAGAAACCGAGTTGTCGCGTTTAGGTGGGCAGGGAGACAATAGCCTCCGGCACAGGCCAGAGTTGCGGATGTGACGAGAGCGCAATACAGCTGGAGCAGAACCTCGCGTCAAATTTGAGTCATGGTGCGCGCCAACGCAGTTCGCAGTAGCCCCGATTCGCCATCTGCACGTCCCGGTCCTCGTGAGCGACCGGCGCACAATTTTCCACGCGTCCCGAAGCAAACTCACAGGTCAGCGGGCTCCAGCGATGCCGAGCTGCGAACCGTAAGCCAAGTCGGGTTACACCCTGAGTGACAAATGTCAGGTTGTCAGGTAGCTCGCCGCGGACGTCAGCAGGTGCGATGTGGGGCACCCTGAATCAACGACCCACGACGATAGCCGGTGAGCGTGGCTACGGCTTGAGCTCGGGAAGTTCCAGGCAGACGGCGACGGCGCCGTGGCCGACGTGCACCGCAAGCACCGGCCCCATCGGCGTAACGACCGCTGGCTCACACGCGGCAAGGCGCTGCGTTAGCACCGTTGCCACGTCCTGCGCGCCCTGCGGGTTGGCGACATGGTGCACCGCGAGGGCAGCGGAACCGTCGCCGACCACCTCGCACACCCGATCGATCATCGTCGCCGTCGCGTGGCGGACGGTGCGCACCCGTTGGGCCAGAACGAGTTTGCCGTCATCGATGTGCAACAGCGGCTTGAGCGCCAGCGCGGTGCCCAGCCACGCCTTCGCCCCACCGATGCGCCCACTGCGACGCAGGTTGTCCAACCGGTGCACCACCATGAACGCATGCGTGCGGCCCACCGCCGCGCGCGCGGCGCCGGCAACCGCGTCCAGGTCGCCACCGGCGCCCGCCGCGCGTGCGGCGGCCAGCGTGACGAAACCGGTACCCATCGCTGCCGACTTCGAATCGATAACCCGCACACCCGGACCGAGGCCGGCGGCGGTCAGCTCGGCGGCGCGATAGGTTCCCGACAACGCCGACGAAATGTGTACCGCCACAACGCCGTCACCGCCGCTGTCGGCCAACGCCTGCTGGTAGGCGTCGGCCAGCTCGGCCGGGGTGGCCGCCGCGGTGGTGGCGTGCAGCTTGTAGATGTCATCGGGTATCTCGTCCACGCCGTCAAGCAAGTCAGCGCCGTCGAGCAGGATGTGCAGCGGAACCTCACGTATCGCGTACTTTTCGCGCAACTCGGCCGGCAGGCACGACGACGTATCGGTCACCACTACGACAGCCACGAGCGCCGCTCTCCCCCGCAAGCGGGTAAGCCCCCTATTGCATCGTCGCCGGTGCGGATCATGGCTCAGCCGTGCGGATTCTCGGTTGGCACGCCGGCTTCGGCGAGCGCCTTGAGCATCAGTTCCGCGACCGCCTGATGGGCTTCGAAATTCCAATGAATGCCGTCAGGATTGCCCCGTCCGCTCATAACCTGTTCGGCGACAGCGGCTTTGAGGTCCACCAACGGAATATCGTGGCGCTGTGCCCATTTCGTGATCGCCGCCACGGTCCCGGCTCGACCGTGATGCGCTTTGCCGTACGTCTGCGCAATGTGGACCGACGGCAGCGAAGCCACGATCGGGATGCCCGGGCGATTGAAATCGATTGCACCGCGGGTCTGCTCAAGATATTCAGCGCTCAGGTGGGGCGGCAACGCGGACCTGGCCATCGGAGACAACCGCGGTTGGACCCAGGCATACCCGTCGCGGACCCAGCGCCGCAACCATGGTGGCCGTACATAGCGGATCAGCTCACGCAGAGCCGTCGGCAACACCGACGGCAACGAATCCATCCCGCCGGTCGCGAAGACCACCGCCCCCGCCCTGGGTAGCGCCGCCCAGGACCGCGGGTCCTGGGTTGCGGCCCACCACACGTCTCGACAGGTCCAGCCGATACGGCCAATCAATTCGAGGTCCCAACCCAATTGCGAGGCAACGATATTGGGCCAGATACGCGGGTCGTGTGCGGGCAGGCCGCCGGTGGGACCGTAATAAGCCAGCGAGTCCGCGAAGACTAAAAGCACCGGCTTCGACACAGACCTTGCAGCACGCTCAGAGGACATCGTTAGACACCTGAGCCGAGGCGTTCCACACGTCCAGGCGCCACCTAATCGCGTCAAAGTGGGCGTCTGGCTCGGAATGGCCGCTTAGTTGCACCCAACTGCAATTGCCCATGCCGCCCAAAATCGGCCAGTTGGCGACCGGCAACTTCAACAGCGCGACCGACAAGGCGGCGATCAGCCCACCGTGGGCCACCAGTATCACCGGTCGTTCCGGTTCGCCCGCGTCGCCCCATTCCTGCTCGTCCGACACCAGCTCGGTCACCACCGGCAGACTGCGCGCGGCCACGTCGACCCTGCTTTCGCCGCCGTGCGGTGCCCACCTTGCATCCTCGCGCCATGCGAGCCGGGCTCCCGGGGACTCGGCGTCGATCTGGGCGTGGGTCAGGCCCTGCCAGTCGCCGATGTGGGTCTCGCGCAGCCGCATGTCCACCCGCACCGGCAGCCCCGTGCGCTCCCCCAGCCTGATCGCCGTGTCGTAGGCCCGTCGCAGATCCGACGACACGATCAGCAGCGGCTGCAGCTTGCCCAGCACCTCGGCGGCGGCGATCGCCTGGTCTCGACCCAGTTCACTGAGCTCGGTGTCCAGTTGGCCTTGCATCCGGCTACCGAGGTTGTAATCGGTTTGCCCGTGCCGCAACATCACCAGCCGGCGCACCCTCATGACCCGGTCCCCGACAGGTCCACCGGCACCACGGGACAGTCACCCCACAGTCGGTCCAAGGCGTAGAAGTTGCGGTCGTCCTGGTGCTGGATATGCACGACGATGTCGCGGTAATCCAGCAGCGTCCACCGGCCCTCGCGGGCACCCTCGCGGCGTGCCGGCTTGTAGCCCGCTCGGCGCATTTTCTCCTCGACCTCGTCGACGATGGCGTTGACCTGCCGTTCGTTGGATGCCGAAGCGATGACGAAGCAGTCGGTGATGACCAGCTGCCCGGAGACATCGATGACGACGACGTCGTTGGCGAGCTTGGATGCGGCCGCGCCCGCGGCCACCGTCGCCATCTCGATGGCTTCCTGGTGGGCGGTCATGGGTTGTTCCCCGCGGCCAGGCTCGCCGATGAACGCACGCCGTCACCCGGCGGTTGGCGGTACAGCCGGCGCTTGGAGACGTACTGCACCACGCCGTCGGGCATCAGGTACCACAGCGGTCGCTTCTCCGCGGCGCGCCGACGGCAGTCGGTCGACGAGATTGCCAGGGCCGGGATCTCAACCAGGGTCAACGCGTTTTCGCCCAGCTCACCCAGGACCCCGGTGATGTGGTCGTGATGCAACTCATAGCCGGGCCGACTGACCCCGACGAACCGCGCTAGGTCGAACAGCTCCTCCCAGCCTTGCCAGGTCAGGATGGAAGCCAGCGCGTCGGCGCCGGTGATGAAGTACAGCTCGGATTCCGGGTTCAGCGCGTGCAGATCCCGCAGCGTGTCCTTGGTATAGGTAGGGCCGCCGCGGTCGATGTCGACCCGGCTCACCGAGAAGCGGGGATTGGAGGCGGTGGCGATCACCGTCATCAGATAACGGTCCTCGGCGGCGGAAACGTGACGTCCCTTCTGCCACGGCTGGCCGCTCGGCACAAACACCACTTCGTGGAGGTCGAACAGGTCGGCCACCTCGCTGGCGGCAACCAGGTGGCCGTAATGGATCGGGTCGAACGTCCCACCCATGACACCCAGCCTGCGAAGGTGCTTTTGCACGGTTTGCCAGCTTACTTGACCAGCAAAAGCGGTATTGTCTAGGCATGCGTGCAACCATTGATAAGGCAGGTCGATTGGTTATTCCTAAGCCATTGCGGGATCATCTTGGGCTCATGCCAGGTGAAGTAGAGGTCACTGCCGACGGGGCAGCCCTACGTGTCGAGGCGCTCTCCGGCGAATCGCTCGGTGAGCGTGACGGCCGCTTGCTGATACCGGCCGGCGGTGCCGAGATTGACGACGCGGTTGTGCGGACGCTGCGCGATGCCGGCCAGCGCTAAAGCAGCCACGCTGGTCGACACCAGCGTCGCGGTCGCGCTCGTGGTGGCCGACCATGCGCAACACGAGCAGACCTTCCGCGCGTTGAGTGGCCACACCCTCGGCCTCGCCGGACACGCCGCCTTTGAGACGTTCTCGGTACTGACTCGCTTGCCGCCACCGGCGCGCAGGACTCCAGCGACCGTCGCCAAACTGCTTGCGCACACCTTCCCCGAGACCAGATTCCTCGGCGCTGGGGCGGCAACGTCGCTGCTAACCGAACTTGGGACGGCCGCCATCGCAGGCGGTGCCGTCTACGATGCGCTGGTCGGTGCGACCGCGAACGAGCATCGACTCCGCCTGGTAACTCGCGATCGGCGGGCGTTGGAGATCTATCGCGCGCTCGATGTGGACGTCGAACTGCTGACTTGAGTAGCGCCCACCGGGCACGTTTTGATCCAATGCCCGGCAACAGCCCGCTCGGTCGTGTAGAAGAGGTCTGTGGACAATCTTCCGCTCACCTCCGACGAACCGACACAGCTGCTGAAAGAAGCAATGACCCGGCAGCTCTACCACCGATCGGTAGTCACGGGTGAAATCACGATACCGGCGGTCCCGGGCATGATCGATGAGTACGTGAAGATGTGCGACGACCTGTTTGCGACGGTGGGCAGGAAGTTTTCCGACGAGGAACTTGCTCACGTCCGGAAGGTGCTCGAAGGCCAGCTGGCCGAGGCTTTTGCCCGATCCCCGCGGTCGAGCATCGTCATCACCTATAACGCGCCCGTCGGCGGGACCTTGCACTATCAGGTCAATGCCCGCTGGTGGACCTTGGCCGAGGCCTACGAGAACTGGATCAGCACCCGTCAGCCGCCGCTATTCGGTACCGAACCCGACGCTCGCATCTGGGCGCTGGCCAACGAGGCGGCCGACCCCACAACCCATCCGGTGCTCGAAATCGGGGCAGGAACCGGGCGCAACGCCCTTCCCTTAGCGCGACGCGGACACCCGGTCGACGTGGTGGAGATGACCCCGAAGTTCGCCGAGATGATCCGCACCGAGGCCCAACGGGAATCCCTCAACGTGCGCGTCATCGTGCGCGATGTCTTCGCAAGCACGGATGGTCTAGGTCGCGATTATCAGTTAATAGCGCTTTCCGAGGTGGTGCCCGATTTCCGGACGACGCAGCAGTTGCGTAATCTGCTTGAGCTCGCCGCCGTTCGTCTCGCTCCTGGTGGACGCATTGTCTTTAGCGTCTTCCTGGCAGCCCACGGCTACACGCCCGACCAGAGCGCACGCGAGTTCGGGCAACAGGTGTACACGGGATTCTTCACGCGCCACGAGATGGCGGCTGCTGCCAACGGACTACCGCTAGAGCTCATCGCCGATGACTCGGTCTATGAATACGAGAAAGCGAATCTGCCCGAAGGCGCCTGGCCGCCCACCAGCTGGTATGCCGGTTGGGTCAGTGGCACCGACCTGTTCCCCGTCGAGCGTGAGACGAGCCCGGTCGAGTTGCGCTGGCTGGTGTTCCAGAAGACTCACTGAGTCGCTCCGCCGAGCTCAGACCGGCAACAGTTGGTCGATCACTGCCGCCAATTGTTTGGCGGACCGGCATTCGTGCATGGTGATCACCTCTTGGTAGCGCGGCACCGCGGAATCGCCGCTGCCCCACAGGTGTTTGGGCTCGGGGTTGAGCCAGTGCGCGTGCCGAGCGGCCATCACCATGTCATCTAGCACGTCGACGGCCGGGTTGCGATAGTTGGTCCGGCCGTCGCCGAGAACCAGCAATGAGCTGCGCGGTGACAGCACATTCGGGAATGCCTGCACGAATGAGACGAACGCGTTGCCGTAGTCGGAATGCCCGTCCCGGTTGTATACGCCGGCCTCCCGGGTGATGCGCTGGATCGCCACCGCTAGGTCGGCCTCGGGCCCGAACATGTGGGTCACCTCGTCGGTGGTGTCGATGAAGGCGAACACGCGAACGCGCGAAAACTGTTGGCGCAGAGCATGTACCAACAGCAGGGTGAAGTGGCTGAACCCAGCGACCGATCCCGAAACGTCGCACAGCACCACCAGTTCCGGGCGCGCCGGTCGCGGTTTGTTCAGCACGACGTCGATCGGCACGCCGCCGGTGGACATCGACTTGCGCAGTGTCTTGCGTAGGTCGATCGACCCGGCGCGGGCGCGGCGGCGACGGGCCGCCAGCCGGGTCGCAAGGGTGCGGGCCAGCGGGGCGACCACCCGTCGCATCTGGCGTAGTTGCTCACCGGATGCTCGTAGGAATTCGACGTTCTCGGAAAGCTGTGGGATGCCGTACATCTGAACGTGCTCGCGGCCGAGCTGCTCGGCGGTACGCCGCTTGGTCTCGGCGTCGACCATTTTGCGCAACTGCGTAATCTTTTGTGCAGCAAGAGCTTTGGCGATCTGCTCTTGAGCCGGCGTGGGCTCGTCGCCATACGGGGCGAGCAGCCCAGCCAGCAGCTTGCCCTCCAGCTCATCCAGCGCCATCGCCTTGAGTGCTTGATAGGACGAGAAAGACGGGCCGCGGCTGGAACTGTATTTGCCGTAGGCCTCCACGATCCGCGCGATCATCGCGACCAGCCGCTCATCCATGTCGGCCAGCTCCGGGTTGTCGGTCAGCAGATCGAGCAGCATCTGCCGCATCGCCTCGACGTCGTCGGGTGGCAGAGCAAGAGCATCGGGGTCACCGGCGGTATCGTCGTTCAAAACCACCGCCCGTGCGCCCAATGCGGCGGGAAACCACAGGTCGAACATGGCGTCGTAGGTGTCACGGTGGTCCGGTCTGCGCAGCACCGCGCAGGCGATGCCCTCGCGCAGCACCTCACGATCGCCCAAGCCCAGTGTGGCCATCACCCGCCCGGCGTCCACCGTCTCGGATGGGCCCACCGAAATCCCGCTTCCGCGAAGCGCTTCCACGAACCCGACCAAGTGACCGGGCAGCCCGTGCGGGGCGAGCGGCCGGGTAGGACGGATCCGTCGGGAGGCCATTTTGATTGAGCCCCTTCCTTAATTAAGCCTGAGCTCGCCGGTCGCGCGGTGCTGGTCGGATTGGTGTTTGAGGACCACACCGAGCGTGGCAGCAACGACCGCGTCGTCGATGGTGTCTAGGCCCAGCGCCAGCAGCGTGCGTCCCCAGTCGATGGTTTCTGCGATCGACGGCACCTTCTTGAGCTGCATCGCGCGCAGCACGCCGATGATGCGGACCAGCTCCTCGGCGAGGTGCTCGGGCAGTTCGGGCACGCGTGACAGCAGAATGCGGCGTTCCAGCTCGGGGGTGGGGAAATCGATGTGCAGGAACAAGCAACGACGTTTAAGCGCCTCGGACAATTCGCGGGTGGCATTGGAGGTCAGCAACACGAACGGCGCCCGGGTTGCGGTAAGCGTGCCCAGTTCCGGGACGGTCACCGCGAAGTCGGAGAGCACCTCGAGCAGCAGACCCTCGATCTCAATGTCGGCCTTGTCGGTTTCGTCGATGAGCAGCACCGTCGGCTCGGTGCGCCGGATGGCGGTCAGCAGCGGACGTTGCAGCAGGAACTCCTCGCTGAACACATCGGTTTTGGTGGCCTCCCAGTCTCCGGATCCGGCCTGGATCCGCAGGATCTGCTTGGCGTGGTTCCACTCGTAGAGCGCGCGTGCCTCGTCGACACCCTCGTAGCACTGCAACCGGACCAGCCCCGATCCGGTTGCCTGGGCGACGGCTCGGGCCAGCTCGGTCTTGCCGACGCCGGCGGGGCCTTCCACCAGCAACGGCTTGCCGAGCCGGTCGGCGAGGAAGACCGCCGTCGCGGTGGCGGTATCAGGCAGGTAGCCGGTCTCGGCCAGCCGCCGCGAGACGTCCGCGATGTCGGCGAACAACGGCAGCGACCGTGCGGGCAGGCTCATGTGGAATTCTCCTTAAAAGAGTGCGTCAGGCCGGACGGGTGTGGCCGTCGCCCCAGACGATCCACTTGGTGGAGGTCAATTCGGGCAGCCCCATCGGACCGCGTGCGTGCAGTTTCTGGGTGGAGATACCGATCTCGGCGCCGAAACCGAACTGCTCGCCGTCGGTGAACGCCGTCGAGGCATTGACCATCACCGCGGCGGCATCGACTTGTTCAGTAAACCGTTGGGCCGCAGCAAGATTAGTGGTCACGATGGCTTCGGTGTGGCCGGTGCCGTACTCATTGATGTGGGCAATCGCCGCGTCCACACCGTCGACCACCGCTACCGCGATATCCATCGCGAGGTATTCGCGACGCAGGTCCTCCTCACCGGCGCCCGCATGTACGGTGACGCCGGAATCCCGCAGGGCGGCCAGCAGCCGCGGCATGGCCTGTTCGGCGATCGCGGCATCGACCAGCAGCGTCTCGGCCGCATTGCAGACGCTGGGCCGGCGGGTCTTGGAGTTCAGCAGGACGCGTTCGGCGATGTCCAGATCGGCGGCCTCGTGGACGTAGACGTGGCAGTTGCCGACGCCGGTCTCAATGGTGGGGACCTGCGCGTCGCGCACGACCGCGTTGATCAGGCCCGCTCCCCCGCGCGGAATGACCACGTCAACCAAGCCGCGGGCCTGGATCAGGTGGGTGACGGTGGACCGGTCGGCGGCCGAAAGCAGCTGAACGGCGTCGGCGGGCAACTCCTGGCTGGCCAGTGCCTCGCGCAGCACCGTGACCAGGGCGTCGTTGGATCTCGCGGCCGAGGAGCTGCCGCGCAGCAACGCGGCGTTTCCGGACTTGAGTGTCAGCCCGAAGGCGTCGACGGTGACGTTGGGTCGGCCCTCGTAGATCATGCCGACCACGCCGAGCGGCACCCGCTGCTGGCGCAGCTGAAGTCCGTTAGGCAGGGTGTAGCCGCGCAGCACGACACCGACCGGATCGGGTAGCCCGGCGACCTGCCGCAGGCCCGCGGCGATGCCATCGATGCGCTGGGGGTTGAGGGCCAGCCGATCAAGCATCGCGGCGGGGGTGTCCGCGTCCCGTGCGGCGTTCAGGTCCTCGGCGTTGGCCGCCAGGATCCGGTCGGCGTGGGCGAGCAACTCGTCGGCGGCGGCGTGCAGCGCACGGTCTTTGACGGCAGTGGGCAGCGAGCCCAGCCGGCGGGCGGCCACCCGAGCGCGGCGTGCGGCGTCGTGCACCTCTTGACGTAGGTCCGGAACCGATGGCGCGTGCACACTCATCACCCCAGGGTATCGGGCTTGACCTGGCCTAGTAAGACGGCCCGTTCCCGCTGGACCAGGTCAGCCCACATGGAGGCTCAATTAGGCTGCGCTGCATGTCCCTGCGGGTTGGTGTCGATGACTTGCGTGCGGTGGCGCCCGGTGGGGCACGTTGGCTGGTGAGCTGAGCGTTCAGGCACCTTGTGACCTCGGGTTGTCCGGTCAGCCAGTGCGGCGGCGGTGACGGCTGCCAACGCTGACATTGCGGCTGCTGCGGCCGCGCTCAGCACGCGCTTGCACACCAGTGCGACGCGAGTCGCCGCGGCCGATACGGGCTATGTCGCGAACGAAGGCCGCTCGGCGAGCATTCTGGGTCCCCTGAAGTGGGTGTAACCATCGTCCCGAACCACACAGACCTGCTCGACTGACCCATCGACCATCTCACCGAGGCGGCTAGCCATTGGGTAGCCACTGGCAAGCGGTGGTACGAGACCTTCGACCGCGTCTGGCAAGACTCGGCCTCAATCGACTGGGAAGGCGAGGCGGCCGGACGGCTGCAGAACCGGACGCGCGCCGACAAGCTGAAGGTCAGCGGGTTAGACGATCAGTTAAATCACGCGGCCAAAGTAGCCCGGATTGGCGCGTCCGACTTGTATGCTGCACGGTCGAGGCTGCGGTACGCCGTCGAGGACGCCCAGGCTGCCGGATTTGCTGTAGGCGAAGACCTTTCGGTTGCCGATCGCTCTACGGGTGGCGCGGCCGCCGTACCCGCCCGGCAAGCCCAAGCGGAAGCATTCTCGGTTGACATCGCTCAGCGCGCCGCTCAACTGGTTGAGTTGGATCAGCAAGTTGCGGGCAAGATCAGCGCCGCCCTAACAGGCATAGCCGACATCAGCTTCGACAACGCGGCACCCGTTTCACCGACGCCAACGCCCACTGGGCACAACGGAATCCAACTCGTCGATTGGAAGCAAACACCCGAGCCAAAGCTTCCACCGGGGCCAACAGCACAAGATATCCGTGGCGCGATCAAAGACCTGCCTCAGGGCACAAAGCCTTCGTTCCTGGAAGTCCGAAGTGAAGAAGGTCTGCGTGAGTTCTGGGAGTGGCTAAGCCGAGATGCCAGGGAATACACTTCAACTAAGCCATATCGAGGTGGGACGGGCATCGAACGTCAGCTTTCTGACGGAACGATTGTCAGGATTGGTGAGAGTTCAAACCACGGTTCGACAATGGACAGAACCCTCCCGAACAATGAACACGTCAAGCTGCACGTCAATACCGCCAGGGGCGGCGAGCTGAATTTCCCGAAGGCCTCCAGAATCGACACCGCACCCGGTCCAACCGCCACCCAGTCATCACCATCCGCCAGTGCTCGGCAAAGACGAACTGCCGGACCTAGCCGAATTTGAACCCGGATAAGGGATTTCGGATAGCGAGCCAGCAACGCCAGCTGAGGCGGCTCCCTGGATGAGCAGACCGCATGGAGGCACCATTGCACGACGCTTTGCAACAATACTGTTAAGCCACGAACTAGACCGGCGGGTGATGAGCGAATGAACACGGCACGCGAAAGAGCACGCGATGAAGTCCTGACCGACGGACTCATCGATTGGGTCAGTCTCAGCCGGGTTAATTGGCAAGTGATACAACATTATCCGACTGCGCACCTTTCGGAAGTACAGAACGAAACCCTTGAGTTGGTTCGGTCGATGGCCGCTGAGGGGCTCATCGAACTGGGAGAGATGTCAAATGATGATGGTCGTTTTGTAGCCTGGGACGAACCGCTCGAAAGGTCGATGCAGAGAATCTACGAAGCCTACGTCACACACCATGACAACAGGTTGGGATGGGTGCATCGCTACTGGCTCAACCTGACAGACAAAGGCAGGCAACTCATACTCTCGACCGAGGAAGGACAGCGGGTCGCGCGTGCAGAGAAAGAAAGACTGAGGTAGATACAGGATGCCGAGCATGGCTGAAGCTTCAGATCACGCGTCTTGCAGCAGCCAATGAATACCGCGCAATGCGCGAAAGTCGTCGTCGGCACCCTTGAGGTGCAGGCCCTCCCGCCGCACGGCATACCAGATCCACCGCAGAAACGTTGCTTTGGCGGCCCGTTCGTCGGCGGCGAGTCCAGCCCGATCGTCGTGCAGTATTCGGCGTCGCCGAGGGCTTTCGACGTTGGTATGTCCCCGGCCAGTAGCTGCGGCAGCGCGCGGCCAACGCGGGTCAGCATCACGCCACTGCGCCCCTAACCCACTCGCTCTCGCCGAATTACCCGCTGCGCCTTGGCTTGTCGTTCGTCGATAAGTCGGCCCAATTCTTGCAGCAGGATCGGCTTGCTCATGACGACCTGCTCGAGGTGCTCGCGATCGATCTGTAGGACAGTCACCTCCTCCAGCGCCACGGCGCCGGTAGGGTTGGGCTGCCGAGTCAGCGCGGTCACCCCCAGCATTGCGCCCTTGTGGAGGGTAGCGAGGGCAACAACCGAACCGTCCTCGATCGTCGCCGTGAGCCGAACACTGCCAGCGACGATAAAGGTCATCCCGCTTGGGACCACACCTGCGTGTTGCACGATTTCGTCGGTGCCGTACCGCAGCACCCTGCCGTACGGAGCCAGTGACTGCTGATCGCTCAGGCTCAGCCGCAGCTCGGGCCCAACCACCGTGCGCAATGCGGTTTGCACACGTTCGGGGGTCGAGAAGTCGTCGTCGGCCTCATCCAGGTGGAGCTCGTCACGTCGCGCGGCGTACCAGACCCATCGCAGGAACGTTGCCTGCGTAGCGCCCTCGTCGGCGGGTGACTTCAGCCTGACCGTGGTTCGGTACTCACCACCCCCCAGGGCAACGGTGGTGGGCACGACACCAGACTTGAGTTGCGGTAGCCCGCCGGCAGCCCTGGTGAGCATCGCGCACACCTTGTCGGGGGAGTCGGCCGAGGCAAATTTGGTCGTGATTGAGCATTTGTGCGAGCCGACCGGCCGGCTGAGATTCGTGAACGAAGTGGTGGCAAGCATCGAGTTGGGTGTGATCCGCAACCCGGCGCCGGTCTCGATGTGTACGGCGCGCCAGTTCACCTCCACGACCCGACCCCGCCCGGTGGGCGTGTCCAGCCAATCATCCATCCGGAATGGCTGCTCGAACAGCATGAATAGGCCAGACACGATCTGGCCGACGGAGTTTTGCAGCATCAGGCCGATGACGACCGAGGTGACGCCCAGCGCGGTGAACAACCCCGCGACCCGAACGCCCCAGATATACGACAGGATCATCGCCAGGCCAATGCCGATCAACCCGAACCGGGCGACATCGAGGAAGATGGTGGGCAGCCGCTTGCGCCAACTCTCTTGGGGCGCAGCCTGAAACACCGTGGCATTGAGCCCGGACAGCAACAGCACCAGCACCATGAACCCGAAGACCGTGGTGAGGATCCGCACCGTAACGTCCCCGGCCGGCACTTGCGATGCCTTGACCAGCAACAGCAACAGCGCCCCGAGCGGCAACAGATAGTTGCGCAGCAGGCTTACCTGTCTGGCGAGGTGGCTGTTCCTGCGGACGAGCATGCGGTGTAGCTCGGTGAGAACGATCAGCCCAATGGGTAATCCAACCGCGATGCCGACCGCCCAGTAGAACCACGACGAATGGAAGATATTCATGGTCGCTCCACCAACTGGTAGATCGGCTCTTCCGATCCTTCGACCGAGATCGTGCCCGCCGGCGTGAATTTCCGAACGTCGCGCATCGCTTCGTACACTTGCGCGGTGACGTAAATGCCGGGCTGGGGTGAGCCACTGTGCATTTGATAGGCCAGACTCACCGCGGCACCCCACATGTCGTAGACAACGCTGGATTGGCCGACCAGCCCGCTGGTCACGTCCCCGGTGTTGATGCCGACCCGCAGTCGCAGGTCGTAGCCGGTTTGGCTGTTGAAACGATCGATGATGCGCCGCATCTCGAGGGCGAAGTCGACGGTTCGGGGAATGTTGTCCAGCCGCGGGGTCGTTACTCCGCAGCTGGCGAGGTAGCCGTTGTGCAAAGTGCGGATTCTTTCGACACCGAGATGTTCTGCGGCCGAATCGAACTGCCGCACCAATTCGTCGACGATCCCGACAAGTTCGTTACCTGACAGACCGCTGGAAACTTCGTCGAGACCCACGATGTCTGCGAACAGTACAGCGACGTCGTGGTGTTCCTGTGCGATCGCTGTTTCTCCATCGCGGTAGCGCTGAACGACCTGCTCGGGCATCATCGACAGCAATAGCCGATCGTTCTCCCTGCGCTGCTCATTGAGCAGCTCCTCTTTGATTTCCAGGTTTCGGCTCATCTCATTGAAAGCCGCTGTGAGATCCCCGATTTCGTCGCGCGACCGGACGGGGATGGTGACGTCGTAGTCACCGGCGCTGATCCGCTGCGTACCGGCCTCAAGCCGCCGGATCGGGCGCACCATCGCTTGGGCGACCAGCATCGACGCCACACAAATGACGAATATCATCGCCACCGTGACCAAGATCAGCGCCCTGCTGAACGACGCGACGGCCGCGAACGCCTGCGAAGTATCTCGCGTTGCCAGGATCGACCAGTGCAGGTCGGAGTTCGGCACGGTCAACGGCGCATAGGCCTCAAGCTCATGATTACCCGTGTAATCGGTGTCCGAGACGGTACCCGTCTGTCCGCGTTGGGCGGCACGCAGACCTTCGCTGGCAACGGGTTGCAGTAGGGTCGTGCCGCCGATTTGAACCGCGCGGTTCGCTACGTCCGCGGGTGTGCCGGCAGCTACCGCCTCTCGTTGGTATTCCTTGGGATTTTCCAGGAAAAGCCGAGAATCCGAACGCATCAGACGGTCTGGGCCGGCCAGAAACGTCTCGGTTCCGGCGCCCATGCCAGCGGATTGCCATTGCTTGTCGGCGGTCATGATCCTGTTGATCTTGGCGATTGGCAACGGCAGCGCGAGGACGCCCTCAGTTTTGCCGCCAGCCTCGACCGGCGCCACCAACCACGCGGTCGGCACGTCGAGTTGCGGCTGATATGCCTTGAAGTCGGTGATCCAGGTGAAGTCAACAGCGTTGGCGCCCAACGCCTTCAGATAAGCATCGCGCAGATTGGATTCCCGATACGGGCCCGTCAAGATGTTGGTGCCGAGGTCGGGGTCTTTGCTCAGGCTGTAGACGATGTTGCCCCTGGTATCCAACAGCACCGCATCGTCGTAATCGAACCGCGTGACGATTTCGCGGAAGTAGCCGTTGAATTGCTCATTCGCGGCCGACCAGGCGCTGCCGTCGCCGGCGTCGTCGAGCCGCATCGAGTCTTCGTCGGAAGTGAACGGTGCGGTGTAGTGCGCCTGGAGGTACTTCTGTGCGGGACTGGTCGGCAGCAGGGCGGTGATGTCCAGTTTTTCACCGGTTGCGCGTTCGACCGGCTTGATCAGTTGGTTGTCGTAGTAGTTGACGATGGCCTGCTGCTGCGCAGGGCTGATCGTTGCGTCGGCCAGTTGATCAAAGCCGGCAGTGAACTGCGCGACGGCATCCACCACGGTCAACCCCCGGGCGTAAATGACCAGCGAGTTTGTCAGGTCGGAAAACAGCGTCTCTACGGCCCGCTTCTGGGACTCGCGCAACTCCGTCAACCGCTCGTACGCCGCCGCAGTGAGCGAGCTGCGGCCGGATTGATAGACGACGATCACAATCGCCGCAACGGAGAAGATGCTCGACAGCAACAACAGGACCATGAGCTTGGATTGAATGCTTGCTCGGAAATGCGGGCGGCGTCGCCGCTCGAGTTTCGGGCTCTTCTGGGCCGGCGCCGCTTCGGCCTGCGGTACCGACTCTGTGGTTGGCTCACCCAATGTCAATCGGCTGCCCTCCCGGTGGGGGTCTGTGACTTCTCCACGATGCACGGATCACACGGCAGCCTAGCGCCGACACACAGCGGAACTGGCAATTGCCGAGAATGTGCGTGACCGGACCGGTCAACTGGTCTTTTTAGACCTTGGACCAAGCAGCCGGGGTCTGAGCGGGAACATTCCGTCGGTCCTGCGCGACTATAGAGGGGTGTATTGCGAGGTGGCCCGCGAAGCGCTCTCGGCTCGACTCGACGGCGAGCGAGAGCCGGTACCCGCGGCACGCGTCGATGAGCACCTCGATGAGTGCGCCGCCTGCCGCACTTGGTTCGATCAGGCGGCTAGCCAAGCTCGCGATCTGCGTCGGTTGGTCCAGTCCCGCCCCGTTATTGCGCCTCTTGGCCCCCTCACGGTCAAGCGAGTGCCGCCGCGGCGAGGCCTACGGATAACGTGGCAGCGTTGGGCACTGCTGTGCGTGGGCATCGCACAAATCGCGCTGGCGACGGTGCAGGGGTTTGGCCTCAGCGTCGGGCTGACACAGCATCACGCAATGAGTTCTGGCAACCACCTGCTCAACGAATCCACATCCTGGTCGATTGCACTCGGTGCGGTCATGGTGGGTGCGGCCTTGTGGCCGGGTGCCGCGGCGGGCCTTGCGGGTGTCTTGACGGTCTTTGTCGGTGTCCTGACGGTCTATGTTGTCGTGGATGCAACGTCCGGGTCCGTCACGATCACGCGGATGTTGACCCACGTCCCGGTGGTAATCGGCGCGCTCCTTGCAATCCTGGTGTGGCGCAGCAGCGCCGCGCCGCGACCGGCGCCGGACGGGGTCGTGGCCGAGCCCGATATCGTCTTGCCTCAGAACGCATCCCGTGGCCGACGGCGCGGCCATCTGTGGCCCACCGACGGGTCGGCGGCCTAGCCATAGCTGCTGCCAAAGTTCCGCAACCGCAGGCTGTTTGAGACGACAAAGAACGACGAGAACGCCATAGCCGCACCGGCTACCACGGGATTGAGCAGTCCGGCCGCGGCAATGGGTACAGCGGCAATGTTATAGCCGAACGCCCAGACCATGTTCATCCTGATGGTGCGCATCGTAGCGGCGGCCAAGTCAAGCGCCAGCGGCACGACGTCGAGATTGTCGCGGACCAAAATGATGTCGGCGGCGCTAATCGCGACGTCGGTGCCGCGCCCGATGGCCATGCCCAGGTCGGCGCATGCAAGCGCCGGCCCATCGTTGATGCCGTCGCCGACCATGGCGACCACCCGGCCGCGATCCCGCAGCTGCTCTATGACCTCAACCTTGCCTTCGGGCAAGATGTCGGCGATTACCTCATCGATACCGACGTGAGCGCCCACGGCGGCCGCCGATGCTGGATTGTCGCCGGTCAACAGCACAGTGCGAAAGCCGCGATCGTGTAGTGCCGCGACCGCATCGGCCGCCGAGTCCTTGACCGCGTCAGCCACCGCGATGACCCCGCACAGTTCACCGTCGACCTCGACGAACATCGTTGTCTCACCCCGTGATTCGGCATCGCGCCGAGCCGCGACCAGCGGTGCCGGGGTGCCCGTGGAAGCGATCCATGACGGCTTACCCACCCGCACCACACGTCCGGCCACGGTGCCGCAGACTCCGCGGCCGGCGACCGCGCGGAAGTCGACGACGGGTTCTCGATGGGCTGTCGAGACCGGGATGGCTGCAGCGATTGCCAGCGCGACGGCGTGCTCGGAGGCCGCTTCCACAGTCGCGGCCAATTCGAGCACCTGGTCGACATGCCAGCCCGGCGCGGCCACCACCGAGCTAACCGTCAACTGGCCGGTCGTCAAGGTGCCGGTCTTGTCGAACACGACGGTGTCGACGGCGCGGGTGGCTTCCAGCGACGTATAACCCTTGAGAAATATTCCGAGCTGGGCGCCGCGACCGGACGCCACCATCATGGCAGTCGGGGTCGCCAGTCCCAGTGCGCACGGACAGGCGATGACGAGTACGGCGAGCCCGGCCGAAAATGCCCGGTCGAGTTCACCCCCGGCGATGAGCCATCCGACGGTGGTGACCACAGCGATGGCGAATACACAGGAAACGAATACCGCGGCGATCCGATCCGCCAACCGCTGCGCGTTGGCCTTCTGCACCTGCGCCTGCTCGACCAGTCGGACCATACCGGCGAACTGAGTGTCGGCACCCACCGCGGCGGCCTCCACGATCAGCCTGCCATCGAGCACTGCCGTGCCACCAATGACCTTTGCCCCGGGATCCACCCGCAGCGGCTTTGCTTCACCGGTCATGGCACTCATGTCCACCGCGGCCGACCCTTCGACGACCAGGCCGTCGGCGGCGATCGTCTGCCCTGGACGTACCACGAAGCGGTGCTGCTCTTTGAGTTCGTCAACCGGGATGACCATTTCGGACCCGTCGGGCTGCAGGACGGCGACATCCTTCGCGCTCAACGCGGCCAGGGCCCGCAACGCACCACCTGCCTTCGACTTGGCGCGGGCTTCGAAAAACCGTCCCGCCAGCACGAATACCGTGACACCCGCGGCGACCTCGAAGTAGATGGCGTCGCTACCCAGTAGCGCCTGCCATATGCCGCTACGGTCGGCGGACCGGTGGCCGCCGAAAACGGTGTATAGCGACCACGTCGTGGCGGCGGTGATACCGACCGAGATCAGTGTCTCCATGGAGGCGCTGCCGGAGTGCGCGTTTTGTAGCGCGACTCGATGGAACGGCCACGCCGCCCAGATAACAACCGGAAGGGCCAGCGCCGTCAGCACCCACCCCCAGCCGTTGAACCGGGTATCGGGAACCACCGCGAACATCACCGACAGATCGGCCAGTGGCACGAAGAGTATGGCTGCGACGGTCAACCGGAGCAGCAGGTATCGCGCGTGATCGGCGTCGGGATCGCGCTCGTCCCCAACGCCGGCCACCCGCGGCTCGGCCCGATAGCCCAACCGTTGAATCGCCTCGCACAATGCGGCCGTCTGCGCGCCGTCGGCGGCGTCGATCGTTGCCACTCGGGTGGCGAAGTTCACAGATGCCCGGACCTCCGGCAGCTTGTTGAGCGCCCTCTCGATCCGCTTGGCGCACGCGGCGCAGGACATCCCGCTGACCTCGAGTTGTACCCGCTGGAGGCGCACGGAATGCTCGTCAGATGCCACCGTCACAGACCGGGCAATGGCCGACATCGTGGCTGTTCACCTCCTGTAATCCCGAGCCCACCTAAATAAAGTCGTCACGGCCTGGCCACGAGTTCCCAACGCGTTCTCGCCAGTTATCGCCTACCCTCACTATCCGTGACAAGCAGCGGCGACGATGACCAAATTACTCACCTGGCAAAAGCCGCCGGACACGGTGACCGCGCCGCGCTGTCGCAATTCATCGAGGCCACCCAGCGCGATGTGTGGCGCACGGTCGCCTATCTCGCTGATCCGACCAGCGCCGACGATCTGACTCAGGAAACGTTTCTGCGGGCGATCCGTTCTTTGCCGCGCTTCAGCGGCCGATCTACCGCTCGGACGTGGCTGCTGTCGATCGCCCGGCGCGTGGTCGTCGACCAGATCCGCCACAACAGAAGCAGGCCCCGCACCGCCTACGTGGCAGACCTCGACAACGCGCTCCGGCACGGCCATCGCTCCAGTCGGATCGAGAACATGGTGGAAATCCGTATGCTGCTTGACGGACTGGAATCGGAACGCCGTGAAGCCATGGTCCTCACTCAGGTCTTGGGCCTCTCCTACGCCGAAGCAGCAGAGGTCTGTGGATGTCCCATCGGCACAATCCGGTCCCGGGTGGCACGGGCCCGCAGCGATCTATTGCGGGCGGCCAACGAGGACGAAGATGCCGGGTCGGCATCGTAATGTCGATGATCGAGGTCATCATGATCTTGCCGCGGCGGCGGTCGGTTTGACTGTATCCGGCGATGAGGCGCTGGTAGACGCTCCAGGGCCGGGGTCAAGTCGACGGCTTGACTCACGAAGACTGCCCGCGAAATGCCCTCGGTGCCTCACGTAAGAGTCCCCGCGAAATGGTGATCGTCGTGGGGCTGGTTGGCGTCTGTGGCTGAGCATGAGCCGTAGCAATACGTGGCCGCACGCATAACAGCCCCCCTCCCAGGGGATCGGGTGTGGGACCAAGCCGGCGCCCGGCAGCGTAGCGCCGTTGATTCAACACGCGCCAGACTTCCCGGACGTCCCCAGTCCGCAGACAGCCCGCAGAGCGCTCGTCAGTTGCGATTATCAACAGTAACGTCCCACAGTGAACGCCATTAGCGACAACCTGGGTCGGCCACTCGGCTGCAACGGATTTGTCGCTCTGAGGCGGGCACAACGCGACATCCCGGGACAGGGGACAGTTGTGACAAATGTGGCGATTCAGAAGTCAGGCCCCGGAATACATCGCCACCCGGAGTTGTATTGCTGCCGTATGCTAGTCGGCCGCAACAGGGTAGGCGACGTAGCGGCCGACCGAAACTTGTTGCACCGCTTGGTGTGCACTGCTGAGCAATTCCTGACTTGGCTCACGATGAGTAATCCGGAAGTGCCGCGAGTCCATGCTCCCCAGTGTGGTCAACGGTCGCCTGCACGAAACATGTTGGTGCTCACCATTGTTCAAATGTCGAGATTGGCCACAGCGCAGCCACGAGCGCGAGATCGTCCTCCGGACCTCGGCGACCTGGCCGCATACGCCATCGTCTTGTGCACCAATTTGAGCCAATTCGGGTTACACGGCACCATGTTTCAGTCACTGTAAACATCCGTGTGCTAGCACGGCCCGAACCGATTCTGGTGCCGCGTCCAGTTCGACGACGGATTGGACGCCGAGGGCTAGGGTGGGGCAATCCGCCAGGTATTCCGCGTAAGAGCGGGTACCCAGTCTCTTGCCCAGGCCGACCCAGGCATCCACCACCGACCACCTTCGCGGATTTCTTGTCGCCCAATCGCTTTCATCCAATCGATACTTCCACTCCTCGGCATCGAGTTCGTCGAGCGCGTACCCGCCGAGAAACTCTGCATACGCAACGGCCGCACCGCGTACCACGGTGATTCCGCGTCCCAGCTCAGCCGAGCCTGCCAACTCCGGCAACAAGCCCAAGATTGCCTTCGCCGCGGCTCGGCCAGTGGTGACCTCTTCGGTCAACGTCACGGAAGGATAGGCCCGCAACGCGATACAGGCGTCAACGATCGAGACCAGAATGTCGGCGGAATCGCGCACTTGATAGTCCGCGCCAAGGATCCGGGGCAGGCGCACGATGGTGAAATCGAGCGTCTGCGGTGATCCGGCCACGACCAGCTCCGCGAGTGACTTGGAGGCCGCGTAGGGATACGGCGCATCCCGGGGGTCGGTGACTCGGGGCGCGGTGACATCCCCATTGACGACGAACGTCGACAACTGCACCAACCGCGTACCACGATTCGCGCAGGCCTCGGTGATCGTGGAAACGAGCTCTACGTTTGCCAACCGAAGTTCGCGGTACGGCACGAGCACGTTGGTATTGCCGATGCAGTTTATGAGGGTTCGAGCGCCAGTGTCGCGGATCAGGGCGTCGAGTTCTTCTGGACCAAACTCGGGAGATACCCGTTCGATCCGTATCCCATCAACGCTCCGCAGAGCCGTCCATGGATCGCGTTCGGGGAGTTGTGATCTCGCGACCAAGACCACCTCGGGGCACGTCCCTGCGGACCGTTTCAGGTCGAGGACCGCCTGGGCAAATCCGGTGCCAAGAATTCCCGACGCGCCCAGCACGACGATTGCCTGTGGTCGGCGGCCGGTCGGGGGCCGGTTGACGCTCAACTCCGAAAGGGGACGCCGCTGCCCCAACAACGCGAGATCGCGTTCTATCGCGCCAGCTGTATCAACGTCCAACCATGCATCGGCTGTCGAGGCGCTACCAACCAGGTTGGCGGCGGTATCAGCGCTGATCAGATCCAGAAGCGACAGGTGCCGATGCAAGTACCTGCGAGTTTCGGGGAGGATTCTGATGAGCTCCAACGAGCCGATGCCCTCGTCGAGCAGCGACGAGTCCGGCCGGATCGCCCTCCCGAGGTGTCGACTCCAAACTTGCGCGAGACCGGCCGCTTGCTCGCCCGATTCGGCGTCGTTTCGCACAGCGTCCACAAACTGAGACGGCGTCGGTAGGTTGTCGCTGTCAATCTTTCCGTTGGGCTTTCTCGGGATACTCGGCACGCCGACCACGAAAAACGAAGGCACTCCTAAGCTCACGAGAATGCGCCGGATACGAGCCGCTGCCGCACTGTCTTCGGCGCCTTCGCGCGTGCGCTGAGTTTCGAACCACACCCCGAGACCAACCTTGTGTGGCTCGACGGCGACATCGGATACCGCGTGATCCTCGAAGATTCGCCTAGCTGCTTCCGCGGTGTCGACTCGCTTGCCGGAGATCTTGACGATGGCGTCTTTGCGTCCGGAGAAGACCGGATGGCCGCTATCAAGATTGTCATCAACGGTCACACGGTCGGCGGTGGCGAACGCGCGCCGTCGCGAACCATCGGTGGTCGTCACGGCACCGAAGCTGGTGCTGTCGATTCCGAGATAGCCGGCGGAGACCAGATCCCCTACGATGACGACTTCACCAAAGGCGATGAACACCGTGTTGGGCACTAGTGGCCGGCCTAGCCTGAGTCGAGCGCGGCCCGCAACAGTGGTCCCATCGCAGACGATCGGCAAATAGGTGACGGCGACTGTGGCCTCCGTCGGACCATACGTCGAGACAAGCGAGACACCTTGTGAAGCACCGGATTCGATCCACTTGTCGACGGCGCTGGGGCGGATGGCTTCACCACCGATGACGATCTGGCGGAGGCGAGACCGGCGGATTGCGTTAATCGCGTCGCCGTCGTCACACAACAGATGCCACACCGCGGTTGGCAGATCGATGACTGTCGGCCTCTTAGCGACGAAATCGTGTGCCAGCGCCTGCAGGTCGCCCGTTTTCATCGCGGTGGATCGGACCAGGTTTGATCCGCAGCCTGCGCCGCCAAAGATCTCTTCGACGCTGATGTCCGACGTCAAAGGCGCGCATTGAAGGATGGTGTCGTGTCGCCCCCATCCATACGCACGTCGCACTGCGTCGCAAAAGAGCGCGAGCGACCCGTGTGAGATTCCCACCAGCTTGGGTGGACCGGTCGTCCCCGAGGTCGGCATGATGTACGCCGTCTTGGTGGCGAGCAGGGGGTCTTGTATCACCTGTTCGATGCGCCCGTCCACGAGCTGGCGTAGCTCGCCATCCAGAACCACCGCCAGCCCGGTAGCAGCCACGTTGATGATGTGCGTTGTAATGCCGTCGCCGTGAACGGCGATCGCATCGGCTCGTAAGTGAAGTTCGTCGGCGGTGTCGCAGACGCTGTATCCGCAGCCGGCAAGGTGGCACGCGATCAGGAGGTCGATGGTCCTGTCGGTGTTGTCGTCTGTGAACACCAGGACGTCACCGGGCATGGCGCCGTTGCGCACCAACCAGGCCACCCACGGGTAGACGTAGCAACGGATTTCAAGAAATTGGTCGACATCCCGTGCGGGATTAAGGAACCACGCAGGCGCCGGCGGCTGCTCTGTCTGGGTTGCCCAATCACCTTGGCGGAGAGCACCGTCGGGACCGATCCCGAACCATTCGTTGACGGTCATAGCGATCGGGTTATGCCACATCGCCGTCATTGATTCCAATGCCGTAGCGATCCGTTCTGCGACCCTCGGGTGCGTCTTTCTCTCCGGCAGATCTGCCCTGTTCCAGATGGCCAGGTTCAGGGTGCGCCGGTCTTCGTCGAGAACACACGCCACGGTCCTGCCCTCAACCGGACCGATATCCGTCGCAACCGGTTCCTCCGACAAGAACGGTCGCAGGCCGGGTGCGCACGGCTCCCGGATGAAATTGAGCGTCAACGCGTCAACGTGCGATGTCCGATTGATCGCCAAATACATCCGGCGGTACTGCTCTTCGCGAAGCCACCGGCGTCTTACTGCCTTGACATAGCCCCGGTCAACCATCCGAACGACCTCCGCTACCGACGCAAACGGCGAAAACCGGACCGCGTGCGCGACCGAGTTGACGAGGCAAGTCGCGACATTCAGATCGGCATCTCCGAACCGGTTGTCCACTGCGTGCACTAACAGGCTCTCGGTGCTCTGCCGAAGGCTCGCGTCGACCGCTACTGCCGCCGCGGCAACCAGCACGTTGAGTGGGACCTGCTTCGCCTCCGAGAGGGTGCTGATCGCATCAAAGGCGGTGCCGCAGATGCGCACCGATTCGTGAAGGACGCCCGTGGCCGCGGTCCCAGGACCGTCGTTTGCGCCTTGACCATTGCCGCTCTGGCGTGCCTCGTCGGCGAGCTCACGCTGCACGACCTCGGCGAGGCGCGGTAACGATTCCTCCACCCTGGTCGACTCGCGACGGTGTGCCTCGGCTAGTTGCATTAGACCCTGGGCAGCACAAGGGATCTCGTCCTGGTTTCCGGCTGCGAGGTATCGTGCCAGATCGGTCTCGATGATTCCTGTCGCGCCGCCGTCAAGCAGGATGTGGTGAGTGTGGACGTCGAGGCCCGACACATAGTCACTCCCGTCGGTCCGCACGGTATAGCGCACGAGTGGCTTGGCAATGATGTCAGGAGACCACATGCGCTGGACCTCGTCAGCACCGCGGTCTGTGTGGTCCTCGTCGCCTGACCGCACCCGCACGATGTCGCCGAACTGCAGCCGCAGCACGAGCTCTGGATAGTCAATCCCCGTCGGGGGCGCCTCGAGAACGCAGAGTTGCACCGGGTTCTTGAGTATCGTTACGTGCAAGGCACCCAGGAATCCGGACAGCTCCAGCGGGTGGAACCGATAGCTCTTGCCGATCAGATACAAGGCGGGATCGCTATCCTGTAGCACCCCGTTGTAGATGTTCTGTTGCGACCTACTTAAGGGAACTCGATGCACGCGACCTTCTTCAGGCACGGTCACCTAGGTCCTCCAGCTCCCGAACCCAGTCCGCAATCGACAGGTTCTCCGCCAATCGGGATGGCAGCTCGGATTCTCGGTTCACGCCGAGCCGCTTCATCAGCAGAACGAAGCGAACAGAGTCCAGCCCGAGATCCCGGAGATCCGTTGCGTCGCCGTCAAAGAGATCCGACTCTGCGATGTACAACACCTCGCAGACGGCAGCGAGGACCCTATCCCTTACCGTCTCAGTCACGAACGGCCACTTCGGCTTTCACTGCATTCATCGCCGCTGCCAGTGATGTGCGCATGACCTTGCCGGACTGCGTTCGTGGGATATCAGCGACGATCACGATCGTCGATGGCCGAGCCATCGACTCTGACTCACGCCGATAACTAGCCGCAATGCGTTGCTTGAGCTGGATCGCCGCCGGCTCGTCCAGCTCTGCCGACGGGACTACCGCCAAACCGACCAGCGCCCCGAACTCCGCATCAGGTATTTCGTAGCACGCGGCCTCGTGGACGCCCGGAACGCCTGCGGCGATGCGATCGACCTCGTCGGGCACAATGTTGACGCCACCGGAGATGATCATCTCCGAGGATCTTCCCTTGATGTAGAAGAACCCGTCCTCGTGGCGCTCCAGAAGGTCGCCGGTGTTCACCCATCCGTCGACCAAGACCTGTTGGGTGCGTTCTGGATTGTTCCAGTACCCCAACATATTTGCCGGCGACTTAATCCACAGCGTCCCGAACGAGGCCGAACGGCCAGCGCCTGGGTGGGTGGGTCCACTGCGGTCTTCAGCGGCTAGATAGACCTCCACGCCAGGGTACGGACGTCCTACCGCGCCCGCCTCGATTTTGGCGATTGAGCCGTCATCGGTCGGCAGACACAAGGCGGTGCAGCCCGTTTCGCTCAAGCCGTAGACCTGCGCGGTGCGGATGCCGGCAGCTTCGATGAATTCCACATCGGCCGCGATGGCCCGCGAACCACCGTAGCCGACGAGTCGTAGCGACGCCGGAACCGTTGCGTTTGCGGACTTGAGTTCGGAAACGAGTTTCGAAAGAAGGGTTGGAACCAGGCACGTCGTCGCGACCGCGTTCTCGTGGAGAATCTGCATCAGGGAAGATGTGTTCTCGCCCCCGGTGACACACAACGCCCCGTGCATCAGACAGGTAAGTATCCACCATAGTCCGCCGATATGCGTCGCCGGCAAAGGCGAGTAAGTGGTTTCGCCGACGACCCAGGTGATCCAGTTCAAACCCTCTTTCCGTAAAATATCCGGGACGGCAAAAAAGGTGCGATTGGCCAGCAGTACCGCCTTCGGCTCGCCTGTGGTACCGCTCGTGAAAATCATCGCCAGCGCGTCATTGGCGCCCCGATCTGGGTTTCCGGCAAGACAATCCGCACTTGAGAGTTGAGCGGAATCCCTTGCGCCAGCGGCGATATCGACCGTAATCGCCGGTATCGAACGGAGTGCTTCGGGCAGCGAGGAAGATCCGATGCTGCTGCCCGGCGCGACGAGAATCGCGCGAGGGTCAGTGATCTGACAGAAGCGTTCGATGGTCGCCGGCGGAAGGTTGCCGTCCACCATGACCGCGATCGCCCCGAGCTTTGCGCAGGCCAGCACGCACAGGTATGTCTCAGGCCCGTTGTCCGAAATAACAAGTACCCGGGATCCACGCGACACCGACTGAGCACCGAGACTGGCGGCAAGCCGGCCCGCTTCGGCAACGAGTTCGGAGTACCGAAGCGCGCTAGTGCCATCGCAGCGACGCAGGGCCGTTGCCTCCGGCCGCTGCCGCGCCTGCTCAAGGATCCGTTCCAGCACGGTAGGCGGTAAGTGAGACATGGCTAGGGCTGTTCTCCTCTGAGCGGGTTACGGGATGTTAAGGGCCGCTAGTTCGATCTCGCCGAACGCGGCCCCGCCGTTCTCGTCCCAGAACTCGATGGCACACGGAACCAGCAGATAACGCCACGTTCGTTCGATGACCTGCAAATCTCGACACAGCAATCGCGCCGAGAATTTCTGGGGATTGATCGGCTTCTTGAATCGCGATGATGTTTTCCTGATCAGCATGCTGGCGAGCTGGTGCTGGAAATAATCTTCGATCGACCAGCCGCGGAGTGCAGGAATATCCTTGTTGATAATGGCTGGTGCGAACGCGCTGTAAGCGAGTTGATTAAAACACAGCAACAGTTCGACCGCATTGAAGTGTCCCGTACTTCTAATATAGGCGGGCTCACCAATCCTGAAATTGCCATACGCTAGGACCGAATCGGCGGTAGCCTTGGACTCTGCGTCGATGAGATAGCGGCATCCCTTGTAGGAGTAGGGCTCGAGCACTCTACTGAGCAGATCCTCCGCGATCGGAATTGTGTCTGCGCATTCCATCCCGGTCCGTGCGGAAGGCGTCGAGTCGGTGTGGCTCATACCGCATATCCCGGTGTTTTGAGGCCATCGAGCATCGTCAGACGGTAGGTCGTCAAAGTGCCCGTGGTTGTGCCGTGCTTCGCTCGGTGCATCAGAACCCGGTTGTCCCACAAGACAATGTCGCCAACCTCGTAGTGCTGCGTGTGGATGAACGGCGACTCGAACTCGGGATCGAGTTGCCCGGTCGCGGCCATGAGTTCGTCCAGCACGGCCGGATCGACAAGATTCCCGTCCTTGTCCTCGATTTTGGTGGTGCCCGACGCGCAGATGTAAAGGATCTCTTGACCGGTCTTCGGGTGCTTGATGACCGTGGGCCACTTTATTGGGGGCGTGGTCCGGCTGATCTCGTCCCAGACTTCTCCGATGGGCTTGTACACATCGCTTGGGCGGATCTTGATGTGGCGTCGAGGATCGTGGGTGCTGAATGTTCCGCGGACCGGGTCCCGCTTGGCAGCGGGCAGCGACTCCCACACCTTGGCCAGATCGATGAAATAGGTCCCGCGGTCCTGTCCAGGCACCGCCAGCGGCACCACCATAGAAAAGGCAAACGGTTGCGGCATGAACATGTAATCGATGTGCCAGAATGCGCCGGTTTTCGGAACACCCTGGCCTTCCTCGGTGGAAGAGACAAAGATCTCTGGATGATCCTCGTGATGATACATGGGCTCGTAATAGGGAATAATTTCTCCGATTATCTTCCCGAGTTTTATAAAGTCCTCCGGGGAGGGATTAACATCTTTGAGAACAACGAGTTTATTCTCGTAAACCACGTCGCGGATCTCGTCGCCAGAGATACTGCCCAGGTCTTTGGGATCGATCCCGGTGACCTGCGCACCGAGTCCCTCCCCTTTCACATTCAGCGCCATCGGCTCTGATCTCCTCATTCACTTCGTTTGGATCGCTCTCGGGATAGGTCGGAATGGTGACTAAGAGCTCCTCCTATTCGCCCCCGGTATTTCGTCGTCGGTTACCCAAGTAGCCGGGAGCAGAGGGATACCATGGCTTGCGCTGTCGGAGGAATGTTGGACCATTCCGGCGGCGTGGGTGCCAAGTCTGACGGCAGTGCCGGCAAAACCGAGCGGGCCGGCGCCTCGGCCGCTTGCCGTGGGTGAGTTGGATTCGGCGTGGGCATCGATGGCGTCGTCCATGGTGGCGGTCGCTTCCAGGAATTCGTCACGGTAGCCTCGTGCCCCGGCTCGGATGTTGCTGCGTCGTTTGCGGCGGGAGCGAGCGGGGGCCGAGTGCATTCTTGCTGCGGCGCTGGCTCCGATGGTGTCAGCAAGGGTGTCAGGCGATTTCGCGTCGGCGTTGGGGTCCGAACGAGCCCCCGGTGGCGCCAGGCCGGGCACGACGTAGCTGATGGCGGGTACCGATGGAGCGCCGTTCGCCTGAACCGACCCCGGTGTGCCCGGTGCCGAGTTGCTGGTTTGTGAGCCTCCGCTTGAGACCGCCGACGTAGCGGGCGCTACCCCCACGACCAGGTGTGGGCCAACTTGGTGGCCAGTGCTGGACGCTGCGAGACCGGGAAGCAGTCCGGCCGCCGGCCCAGTGTTCCACAAATAGCTGAGCGCACCCAAGGCGCTGAGTGCGCTTAGGGCAGGAGTGAAGAAGGGGAGCAACAGCAGAGAATACGAGGCGTAGTACGGGTACCAAAGAACGTCGTACAAGAACAACGCAATGACGGCAAGGACAACCGCAGCGGCGGGGCTCAGTCCGAGTCGTTCGAAAAACTCGAGGAAATACTTGTATGGATCGGCAATGAAATTCAGGATGTCCCTGATCAGTTGAGCTATTGAACTCAATGCGTCCAGCTGGCCACTTCGGGCTTCGCCACCGAGCGCAACGATAGGTGGCGCTGGTGGCGTGGGCGGTATTGCCGACGTCGCCGCCTCGGTAATGGCCTGGTAAGTAGCCATGACGTCGGCGGCTTGAATCCACATCCGGACGTAATCGGCTTCGTTGAGCGCGATGGGAACGGTGTTGATGCCGAAGAAGTTGGTGGCGACCAGGACACCGTGGACAGCATGATTGGCGGCCAGTTCGGTCAGGGTGGGCATGGCGGCGAGGGCGCTGCTGTAGGCGGCGGCGACCGTCTCGTGGCGTGCGGCGGTGACGGCGCTACCGATCGAGGCATGCTCGAGCCAGGCCAGGTAGGGGGTATGCGCGGCCACATACTGTGCGGCACTGTTTCCCTGCCAGCTGCTGGCCTGTACCTCGGCGAGCAGCTGGCTCAACTCGGCGGCTGCGCGACTGTATTGATTGCCGAGTTCTTGCCACTGCGCGGCGGCAGCAAGTATTGATCCTGGACCTTGTCCGGCGCTCAAGAGGGTCGAGTGCACCTCCGGAGGCATAGCCATCCAGATCGGGGCTAGCAGGGCTACACCTCCTTTTCGCGTCGCTTGCGGTGTAGTCGGCCAAGCGAGGCAGAAAGTTCCCGCGGCGCCAGAGATCGTGTGTGATCCTTGCCCGGAGCGGCGAGATTATGGGGAACGGGCCCTCGAGCTCTGCGCTATCTATAGTGCAATCCATGCCAGTCATTGACGCCCGTCATCTCGACGGCATATCCGAAACGGCGCTGCTTACACTGCACCAGCGAGCGACCGAGGCCACCCGACCCGACGGCGTCATCGACGACCCGATGGCTATCGCCCTGCGCGACAGCCTCGACTATGACTACCACCACTTCGGCCGCACCCACCAAGCCACCGCTCTGCGGGCCTTGGCATTCGACAACGCCTCCCGCGAGTACCTGGACACCTATCCGCGTGCCACCGTGGTCGCCCTGGCAGAGGGGCTGCAGACCAGCTTTTGGCGCCTCGACAACGGCGAGCTGACCTGGCTCTCGGTGGACCTTGAGCCGATCGTGCGGCTGCGCCAGCAACTGCTCCCGGTATCGAACCGGTTGCGCTACTGCGCCCAGTCCGCTCTGGACTACTCGTGGATGGACCGCGTCGACGACACCAACGGCGTGCTGATAACCGCCGAGGGCCTGCTCCAGTACCTGCAGCGTGATGTGGTGTTCGACCTAATCGCGGCCTGCGCCAATCGATTTCCCGGTGGCCAGTTGATCTTCGACAGCATTCCTTGGTTCTTGAGCGCATACTCGCGACGCGGCATCAAACTCAGCAAGCATTACACCGCACCCACGATGCCGTTCTCGTTCACCGCCAACCAGTACGACGAACTGCGTGCCATCGCCGGCATCCGCGCGATACGCGAGCTGCCGGCGCCAGCAGGGCGCGGCAAGTTGCTGCGGTGGGCCATTCCGCTGATCTACAGGCTGCCGCACCTCGACCGGCTCCGGGCCCCCACAACACTTGTCGAATTCGGTTGATTCGCCGGCATTCAGCACGCGCAAGGTTGACGCGCTTCAGGTGCGACGCATCGCACGCCAACCACATGTCGGCGAAAACTTTGTCGGACCTTGGAAGCGTCCGTTGTGAAAGTCGGCCAGACTCCATAACCTCGGCGGAATGGCGACGCGAGTATGCGTGGTGGGCAGCGTGAACATGGACCTGGTGTTTGACGTCGCCGCGTTACCACGCCCGGGTGAGACGGTGCTGGCTTCAAAGTTGACGCATACACCCGGCGGCAAGGGCGCCAATCAGGCCGTGGCCGCCGCGCGCGCGGGCGCGCAGGTACAGTTCGTCGGCGCCCTCGGTGACGACCCGAGCGCCGAGCAGCTGCGAGCCCACCTGCGGGCCAACGGCATTGGACTGGACGCAGCGATCCGGGTGCCCGGAGCGAGCGGAACCGCCGTCGTCATGGTCGATGCCGGCGCGGAGAACACCATCGTGGTGGCTCGGGGGGCCAACGCGGACCTAAAGGTGACCCGGATCCCGGCGTGCGATGTGCTATTGACTCAGTTGGAGATTCCGGTAACGGCAGCCCTGGCCGCGGCGCGGGCGGCCAGGGAGGCCGGAGCCGTCGTCATCGTGAATGCCTCACCGAGCGGCCAGGATCCGGACACCCTGGCCGAATTGGCCACCGTCGCAGACGTTGTGATCGCAAACGAGAGTGAGGCCGATGACTGGCCCTACCAGCCAACCCATTTCATAGTGACACTGGGTGCGCGCGGCGCCCGGTACGCCGGCCCGGACGGCAGATTCGAGGTACGCGCCCCGGCGGTGACACCCGTGGACACCACCGGCGCGGGGGACGTATTCGCGGGCGTGCTGGCCGCGCACTGGCCGCCCGACCCCGGTTCACCGCGCCAGCGACTGCGCGCGTTGCGGCGCGCCTGCGCGGCGGGTGCGATCGCGACTCTAGTGCCCGGCGCCGGGAACTGCGCGCCCGACGCCGAGGCGATCAACGCCGCCGTGCCGGACAACTAGCCGCTTTACGAACAAGAATCACGATGTACTGTTGTTGCTGATGCTTCGCGACACGACCGCGGCCGACATTGCCCTGGCGCTCTTGGTGGTTTTCAGTGTGCTTGGATTCGGTTGGCGCAGTTGGCTGCAGCATCGGCGCACCGGATCGGCCGGTTTTCGCGGCATCAGTGGCCCGGTCGGGTCGCCGGAATGGCTGGTCGGGTTCGGCTTTGTGGTCGCGCTGCTGGCGAGTGTGACGGCTCCGATCCTGCAGCGGTTCAACCTCATTGAACCCATCGGCGTCCTGCGCGCGATATGGCTTCAGATCGCCGGAATAGTCGTCGCGGTCGCCGGGATCGCGGCCACCGTCTATGCCCAGCTCGCGATGGGAGATTCGTGGCGGATCGGGGTTGACGAAGCGGAAGCCACCACGCTGGTGCAGGCCGGCCCGTTCGGGTTGGTAAGCAATCCCATCTATACCGCCATGTTCACCTTCTCCCTCGGGATTTCGCTGGTGACACCGAATGTTGTTGCGTTTGCCGGATTGATCTTGCTCGTCACCACGATCGAGCTGCATGTTCGCCTGGTGGAAGAGCCTTATCTGTTGCGCACACACGGCGATGCTTACCGCGCCTATACGGCTAAGGTGGGCCGCTTCATCCCCGGTGTCGGACGAACGTAGCGTCGAACGTCGACTTGTCGTTGCGCATCCGGCGGTTCCAGCCCAACAATTCGACGTTCGGCGCAAACCCTAACTTTCGGGCACGTCGCGTTCGATTTCGTCGAGCCAAATCCGCGCGGACATGTCCGACGGGGCGCGCCAATCCCCCCGCGGCGACAACGAGCCTCCATGTGACACCTTGGGCCCGTTCGGCAGGGCCGATCGCTTGAATTGGCTGAACGAGTAGAACCGCTGGACGAAAACCTGCAGCCAATGCCGGATCTCGGCCAGTGCATAGGACGGTCGTTTGTTCTCGGGGAAGCCGGGCGGCCAGGTGCCGCGGTCCGGGTCGCTCCAGGCGTGCCAGGCCAAGAATGCGATCTTGGACGGCCGGAAGCCGTACCGTAATACCTGGAACAGTGAAAAGTCCTGCAGGACATAGGGTCCCACCTTCGCCTCGCTGCTTTGCAGTTCTTCCTCTTCACCGGTCGGCACCAGCTCGGGAGTGATCTCGGTGTCCAGCACCGACTGCAGCACCTCGCTCACGTTTTCATCGAACTCCCCCGCCGCGATGACCCACCGGATCAGGTGCTGGATCAGCGTCTTGGGCACCCCAGCGTTGACGTTGTAGTGCGACATCTGGTCGCCGACACCGTACGTCGACCAGCCCAGCGCCAGCTCGGACAGGTCACCCGTGCCTAGCACGATGCCGCCGCGCTGGTTGGCCAACCGGAAGAGATAGTCGGTACGCAGGCCGGCCTGAACGTTTTCGAAGGTGACGTCATACACCTTCTCGCCACGCCCGAATGGATGACCAATCTCGTGAAACATCAGTTTGGCGGTGTCGCGGATGTCGATCTCGGAGAAGGTGACACCCAGCGCGCGTGACAACTTGATCGCGTTGTTCTTGGTGCGCTCGCCGGTGGCGAATCCGGGCAGCGTGAACGCCAGAATGTCGCTACGCGGACGGCTTTCGCGGTCCATGGCGCGGGCCGCGACGATCAGCGCGTGTGTTGAGTCCAGCCCCCCGGACACCCCGATGACGACCTTCGGGTAGTCCAGTGCGCGCAGCCGCTGCTCCAGTCCCGACACCTGGATGTTGTAGGCCTCGTAGCAATCCTGTTGCAGCCGTTGCGGATCGGCCGGGACGAAGGGGAACCGCTCAACATTGCGAAACAGTCCGATATCGCTGGTGGGTGGATCGAGCCGAAACTCGATGCGGCGGAACGAATCCGCCAACGCCCGGTGGTGACGCCGGTTGTCGTCGAAGGTGCCCATGCGCAGCCGCTCCGATCGCAGCAACTCGATGTCGACGTCGGCAACCGAACGGCGCTCTCCCCGGGGGAAGCGTTCGGATTGCGCGAGCAACACCCCGTTCTCCCAGATCATCGTCTGACCGTCCCACGCCAGGTCGGTCGTGGACTCACCCTCGCCCGCGGCGGCATAGACGTAGGCGGCCAGACACCTTGCCGACGCCGAGCGTGCAAGCAGGCAGCGGTCCTCGGCACGACCGATGGTGATCGGGCTGCCGGACAGGTTAGCGAGCACCGTCGCACCCGCCAGCGCGGCCTCCGCGCTGGGCGGCACCGGGACGAACATGTCCTCACAGATTTCGACGTGCAACACCAATCCGGGCAGGTCCGACGCGGCGAACAGCAGGTCCGGGCCGAATGGAACCTCGGTGGCGCCGACACGAATGGTGCCACGCTCGTCGTCTCCGGGCGCAATCTGACGATGCTCGTAAAACTCCCGATAGGTGGGCAAGTACGACTTGGGGGCCACCCCGAGCGCGACACCGCGATGGATGACGACAGCGGTGTTGTAGATACGGTGCCCGTGGCGCAGTGGCGCGCCGACCACCAAAACCGGTAGTAGCCCGGCGGACGCGGCGACGATCTCGCGCAGCGCTGCTTCGACGGCGTCCAGCAGGGCATCCTGCAGCAGGATGTCCTCGATGGAGTAGCCCGACAGCGTCAGCTCGGGAAAGACGGCCAGCGCCACGCCGTCGTCGTGGCACTCGCGCGCCAGTCCCAGGACCGCTGCGGCATTGGCCGCGGGGTCACCAATCGTGGTGTGGTGCGTGCATGCGGCGACGCGCACGAACCCGTGCTGGTATGCGGAATAGAAGCTCATCGCCCTCTATTGTTGCGTGGCCGGGCCCAGACGCCGAATTTTCCGCCAAGGCCCCTATGCTCGGCTTGTGGATTCGCCCGAACTTGTCGCGGTGCTGACCGGTCGCCGCATCGCCGTGTTGACCGGCGCGGGGATCTCCACCGACTCGGGCATTCCGGACTACCGTGGCCCCGATTCGCCGCCCAGCAACCCCATGACCATCCGCCAGTTCACCTCAGATCCGGTGTTCCGGCAGCGGTACTGGGCACGCAATCACGTTGGCTGGCGGCACATGGACGACACCCAGCCAAATGCCGGGCATCGGGCGCTGGCCGCGCTCGAGCACGCCGGCCTGGTGACCGGCGTGATCACCCAAAACGTTGACCTGCTGCACACCAAGGCGGGCAGCGCAAATGTGGTCAACCTGCACGGCAGCTACGCGCAGGTGACGTGCTTGACCTGTAGCTACACCATCAGCCGAGCCGCGCTGGCCGAACGGCTCGAGGCACTCAACCCGGGATTCATCGAGCGCGCCGAGGCCGTTGGCGGGCTGGCGGTGGCGCCGGACGCGGACGCCGTAGTCGCCGATACCGCCTCGTTCCGCTGTCTCGACTGCCCGTCCTGCGCCGGCATGCTCAAGCCCGACATCGTGTACTTCGGCGAAACCGTTCCCAAAGAGCGTGTGGCTCAAGCTTATTCACTTGTCGACCAAGCTGACGCGCTGTTGGTCGCGGGCTCGTCGCTGACCGTGTTCTCTGGCTACCGATTCGTGCGTCACGCCGCGGCACTCGGCATCCCCATCGCGATCGTCAACCGGGGCCGCACCCGCGGCGACGACTTGGCCACCGTCAAGGTCGACGGCGGGTGTTCGGAGTTGCTGGTACTGCTGGCCAACGAGTTGCGGGAAGCACTTTCGGCGATACCCCGGCGCTAGCCCGAAGTTAAGGTTGTTGAACTAGGTGAATTCCCTGGTTGACCTGGGGATTGGCTGGTTTGGGTGGGTGGTGGTTCTGGCTACGCGGCGATGGTGAGGGGGATCGGAGCGTCAATGAGGTCGAAGGCGCGGCGCTGGGTGGGGGTGGGCTCGGTGAGTTTGTCGATTTCGATGTTGGTCTGGTGGTAGCGGATCCGGTCGCGGGTGAGGGTGGCCAGGTGATTGAGCAGGTCGCGGAAGCTTCGTACCGGGTTGCCAGCCGCGTCGTGTTTGGTGGAGGCTTTGGCGTGTGCGGCTGGGGAGCGCTGCGCGGGGGCGACGGGGTTGTCCCGATGCGGCGGTGTTTCGTCGGTGAATGTCAGTGGCGCCCAGGCCTTGCGCAGGTGCCAGATGAGGTAGCAGGCCAGCATGCAGATCAGCACGTGGGCTTTGACGCGGTCCTCGAGGCGGTGGTGGATGGGGCGTAGGTCGAGGTCGTCGGTCTTGATGATGCGAAAGTCGCGTTCGATGTTGGCGAGGTTTTTGTAACCCTCCACCACGGCGGCGGGGTCGAGGACCTTGGTGTTGACGCTGGTGCGCAGCACGTAGATGCCGTCGAGGGCGGCTTGGGCGTCGATGGCGGCCTGGTCGCGGTGGTAGGTGAACTCGGTGTCGGTGATCGTGAGGTGGAAGAGCTGGCCCACCTTGAATTTTCCGCTGACCTTGCCGACTGCGATGCCGATCTTGTCGGCGCCGGACAGGGTGGCTTTGGTGACGCGTTGGGCGATGTGGGCCAGTTCCTTCTCGGTGGCAGCCAGCAGGTCGTGGCGTTTGCGGGCACGTTCGGCGGCCAGGGCGGGGTTGCGGCAGGCGATCAGCCGTTCACCGGGGTAGTCGGGGTGGGTGATCTCGGCGAGGTCCTGGGTATCGAACAGGCTCATCTGCAGCGGCCCGTCGTCGCGGGCGAGTTTGGCGATCGCGGGTGCGCGTAGCGCGGTGATCCAATCGAAGGCGGTTGGGGTGTCGGGGTTGTCGTTGAGTTCGCGCAGCGCGTCGATGCGGGCGGTGGTGATCATGCCGCGATCGCCGACCAGCACCAGCCGCTGGATGGCGAGCTTGTCCTTGATCACCTGCACGATCTGGGTGAACGCGGTCGGGTCGGCGGTGGCACCGGAAAACACGCGCACCGCGACCGGGCGGCCCTCAGGGTCGGTGAGCACCCCGTATTCGATCTGCTCGCAGCCCTTCTTGCCGTCGCGGGAGTAGCCGCGCGCGGCCAGCTCGCAGCATCGGCCGGTCACCCACGAGGAAGTCAGGTCGAACAACGCCATCCGGCCCGGGTTCACCGACTCGTTTAAATGCTTTGCCGCCAGCTTCTTTTCGATCCTATCCTGTCGGTCGGCCAGCCAGTCCATCCCGGCGTAGATCTCGTCGGTGGAGGCCTCGGCCACCCCCAAATCGACGCCGAGGGTGGTGTTGGGCCACCACGACAGGGTGGACAGCTTCGACTTGGGCCGCACCACCCGCGAGATGATCAACGCGAGCACGATATCGCGGGCTCGGCACGGCGGGCCCAGCACTGCGGCCAGCTCGAGCTTGCGCGCCATCGCGGCCACCGCCGCCACGTCCCCGTGTGGCAGCGACCGGGACTTGCTGAACTCGGAGCCGGCCGGCACCAGCGTGTGGCCCTTCAGCGTCGCCTCGATCGCATCGACGGCCTGCGGCGGCAGCATCGACAGGTTGGCCACGGTCTCGTTGCGCACCTTGGCCCCGTCTCGGTAGGTGCGGCGCAACAGTACAGACTCATAGACGCGCTCGTGGCCTTGCTTATCCACGTGAGTCTTCTTAACTCTGACTACGTGAGCTTTGCCGGTATTGCGTGGCACACCAAGAATCATAGCTGGATTCCGCTGCATTGATAGAAACGACACGCATCTATTCGTGACTACATATGAGCACACAACAACGCCCATATTGTCAGTTCAGACCACCAATACTCAGTCAAAACCATCGCAACTTCGGGCTAGCAGGAGCAGGGCAGCTAGGCAACCTAGCCGGCGACCAGGGCACAACCGGTCAACAGGGCAACCTCGGCTTTCCCAGCTGACCCGTTACGACGCGCACATCACCGCGCTGCGCACACCGCAACCAGGTCGTCGGCGTGCACCGCGGGCCGGCGCATCTCGCCGGGCAACTCGGACGTGGACCGGCCCATCATGCCGGCAAGTTCGGTCGCGTCGTAGGCAACCACGCCACGGGCGACCATGGCCGCGTCCGGTCCCACCAATTCGACGACGTCGCCGCCGAAAAACCGGCCCGACACCGCCGTGATACCCGCCGGCAGCAGCGAGCGGCGTTGCCGCACGACGGCGCGCACCGCGCCCGCGTCCAGCGTCAGCGAACCCGCAGACTCGGCGGCGTAACGCACCCAGAACCGGCGCGCCGACATGCGCTCGGAGCGGGCGGCAAACACCGTCCCCACCGACGCGTCAGTGAGCGCGGTCGCGGCATCGGCGGCCGGCGCCAACAGCACCGGCACCCCGGCATCGGCGGCCAGCAACGCCGACGACACCTTCGACGCCATGCCACCGGTACCCAAATGGCTACTGCGGCCGGCGATTACACCCGCCAGATCCGCCGGCCCGGACACCTCGGGAATAAACCGGGCGCCGGCCTTCTTTCGCGGATCAGAGTCGTAGAGGCCGTCGATGTCAGACAGCAGGACTAGGGCGTCCGCACCCACCAAATGGGCCACCAACGCCGAAAGGCGGTCGTTGTCACCGAAGCGAATCTCGTTGGTGGCCACCGTGTCGTTCTCGTTGACAATCGCCACCGCATGCAGCGACCGCAACCTGTCCAGGGTGCGCTGGGCATTGGTGTGCTGCACTCGCATCGAAATATCGTGTGCGGTCAACAGCACCTGGCCCACGGTGCGGCCATACCGGGCGAACGCCGCGCTCCACGAATTCACCAGCGCGACCTGGCCGACGCTGGCCGCAGCCTGCTTGGTAGCCAAATCATTTGGGCGACGGGATAATCCGAGCGGTTCGATGCCGGCGGCGATAGCGCCCGAGGACACGATGACGACGTCGGAGCCGGCCTTCATGCGCGCCTCGATGGCGTCGGCCAGCCCGGCCAGCCGGCTGGCGTCGAACATTCCCGTTGCCGTGGTCAGCGCCGTGGTCCCGACTTTGACGACGAGACTGCGGGCGGTGCGGACGCTTTCCCGGTGCGAGGTGGTCATCAGACTCCACCGTTTTGAGGACCGCGTTCCCGGCGCTGCCGCCGGGCCGCCTTGCGTTCGGCGGCACCGACCCGCTCGTTGCGTTCCAGCCGCGCATCGCTGCCGCGGCCGGACATCGCGACGTGATCTCCGGCGGGGGTTTGTGGCTCCCAGTCGAAGGTCATCTCGCCGATGGTCACCGCGCAGCCGGGTTTGGCGCCGAGTCGCAGCAGTTCCTCCTCGACGCCCAGGCGAGCCAGGCGGTCGGCCAGATAGCCGACCGCTTCGTCGTTGTCGAAGTTGGTCTGGCTGATCCACCGCTCGGGCCGGGCGCCGGTGACCACGAAGCCGCCCTCCCCGTCCGGCTGGACCGTGAATCCGCTGTCGTCCACGGGCACCGGACGAAGCACCGGCCGGCGCGGCACCGGTTCTGGCCGCGCGGCGTTGTATTCGGAGACCATCTGCCACAGCCCGAAGATCAAGGGCTGCAGGTTTTCCCGGGTAACGGTCGACACGCAGAACACCGGCCAGCCACTTTCGGCGATCTCGTCGCGGACGAACTCAGCAAGCTCGCGCGCCTCGGGGACGTCAATCTTGTTGAGCACCACCGCACGCGGCCGCTCCGCAAGGTCGCCCAGCGTCGCGTCCCCGCGCAGCGTGGGCGTGTAGGCCGCGAGTTCTGCTTCCAGCGCGTCGATGTCGGAGATCGGGTCGCGGCCCGGCTCACCCGTGGCGCAGTCCACGACATGCACCAGCACCGCGCAACGCTCGATGTGCCGCAGGAAATCAAGGCCCAGACCGCGGCCCTGCGACGCGCCCGGGATCAAACCGGGAACATCGGCGACGGTGAACGCGTGCTCGCCGGCCGAGACAACGCCGAGGTTGGGGACCAGGGTGGTGAACGGATAGTCGGCAACCTTCGGCTTGGCCGCCGAAATCACGGACACCAGAGAGGATTTTCCGGCCGATGGGAACCCTACCAAGCCGACGTCTGCGACGGTCTTGAGCTCCAGCGTGAGATCGCGGGACTGCCCCGGCTCACCGAGCAGGGCGAAGCCGGGCGCCTTGCGGGCGCGTGATGCCAGCGCGGCATTGCCCAGTCCGCCCCGGCCACCGGCAGCGGCTTCAAACCTAGTGCCCGCGCCAACCAGGTCTGCCAGCAGCCGGCCATTTTCGTCCAGCACCACGGTGCCGTCCGGAACCTTGACTTCCAAGTCCGCGCCGGCGGCGCCGTCACGGTTGTTGCCCATCCCCTGCTTGCCTGACGGCGCCGTGATGTGCGGACGGAAATGGAAATCCAGCAGCGTGTGCACTTGCGGATCGACCACGAATACGATGCTGCCGCCCCGGCCGCCGTTGCCGCCGTCGGGACCGCCCAGCGGCTTGAATTTCTCGCGATGGACCGAAGCGCAGCCGTTACCGCCGGAACCCGCTCTCGTGTGGATGACGACCCGATCGACGAACCGAGGCATCGAGGTCCCTCTCAGCTGTCCCCTTCGCCGAACGTGCAGCCAGCGCGAGATTTGCCTCGAATTCCCGCGGTGAGTGCACGCTCGCGACCCTCAGTCGGTCGCCTGTCCGGCGCCGCCGACGATGCTCACGGTCTTACGTCCGCGCTTGACGCCGAACTCCACCGCCCCGGCCGCCTTGGCGAACAAGGTGTCATCGCCACCGCGCCCGACGTTGACGCCCGGATGGAATTTGGTGCCGCGCTGGCGGACCAGGATCTCGCCGGCCTTGACTACCTGGCCGCCGAACCGCTTGACGCCTAGCCGCTGAGCGGCGGAATCGCGACCGTTACGCGAGCTGGAAGCGCCCTTCTTGTGTGCCATGTCTGTCGCCTCCGCTATTTGATGCCGGTGACCTTCAGGATCGTCAGCTGCTGACGATGCCCCTGGCGCTTGTGGTAGCCGGTTTTGTTCTTGAACTTGTGGATCCGGATCTTGGGGCCCTTGGTGTGTTCGAGCACCTCGCCGGTCACCGCGACCTTGGCCAGGGCCTTGGCGTCGGTGGTGACTTTGGCGCCGTCGACGACCAGAGCGACCGGCAACGACACCTTCGCCCCGGGCTCGGATTCGAGCTTCTCGACCTTCACCACGTCGCCGACAGCAACCTTGTACTGCTTGCCGCCGGTCTTGACGATTGCGTAGGTCGCCATCGTTGCTCCTGCCTTAACTCTGGTCAGCCGTTGCTCGGTGCGTTGCGCGCGGGCAACCGGCGGTGCGCGTGGTGGGTCTTGGGGGCCGCGGGTCCGAGCCTAACGAACCAGCCGAGCCCCGCTGTCACCGGCTGAACAGCCTGTCGACAACTCACCCAGGCTACGTGACCAGGGCCTACAGGGTCAAACCGGCGGCTTGACTCACGAAAACTGCCCGCGAAACACCCTCGGTGCCTCAGATAAGAATGCCCGCGAAATGGTGACCCTCGTCAGGCATGGGAAGTGGGTTGTCGATGGCGTCTCGGGGCGAGATCACCACGAAGTACGCCAAGGCGTATGTGAAGGCGTCGAAAAAGGACAAGGGGCTGATTTTGGATCAAGTGATGTCGGTGACGGACTGGTCACGCGATAACGCCCGCCGGCGGCTTACAGGAGCGGCGAAACGGCGGGCCGGGACGGGCCGCGGGGTCGCTGCACGGCCCCGTAAGCCGCGGACCCCGAAGTACTCCTATGACGCGTTGAAGGTGCTGCAGAGGGTGTGGGCCGCTTCGGGTGGGCAGTGCGGGAAGTACCTGGCCGCCTCGATGGCGTTGCAGCTCGACGGGTTGCAACGGCACGGCGAGTTGGTGTTCGGGCGTGACCGCTACAGTCCCAAAGTGCGCCAGGAACTGCTGGCGATGAGTGCGGCCAGCATCGATCGTTATCTGAAGACCGCGAAGGCCAAGGATCAGATATCGGGTGTGTCGACAACGAAACCCTCACCGCTGCTGCGGAATTCGATCAAGGTCCGCAGAGCTGGGGATGAGGTGGACACGGAGCCGGGGTTCTTCGAGGGTGATACCGTCGCCCATTGTGGGCCGACCCTCAAAGGGGAGTTCGCCCGCACCTTGAATCTGACCGATGTGCACACCGGGTGGGTGTTCACCCGCACGATGCGCAACAATGCCCACACCCATGTGCTGGCCGCGCTGCGTAAAGCTGTCATCGAGATTCCTTACGCGGTAACAGGTTTGGACTTTGACAACGGCACCGAGTTTCTCAACAAACCAGTGATTAACTGGGCCGGAGACAAAGGGATCTACTTCACCCGCTCGCGCCCGTACAAGAAGAACGACCAGGCCACTATCGAGTCGAAGAACAACCACCTGGTCCGCAAGTACGCGTTCTACTACCGCTACGACACGCCCGAAGAACGCGCTGTGCTCAACCGCCTATGGCGCCTGGTCAATGACCGGCTCAACTACCTGACTCCGACCATCAAACCCATCGGATACACCAGCACTGCCGACGGGCGCCGCCGACGCTGCTACGACGCCCCGCAAACGCCGCTGGACCGGCTGCTGGCCGCCCAGGTGCTCTCCCCGGCTCAGCGGGCCGAGTTGATCGCCTACCGTGACAGCCTCAACCCCGCGGAGATCGGCCGTGAGATCGCCGACCTGCAGAACCGGCTTGTCCTGCTAGCCAAGCAGAAAACCGAGCAGCTCTACCTGGCCAGCATCCGCACCGCCCTGCCCGACATCCGCAAAGGCGTCCGGATCAAGGCCAGCCGAACCGCCCCTCGGTTTCGCGGGCATTCTTATGTGAGGCATTGACTAATTTTCGCGGGCATCTTGATCTGAGGCATTACAACCGGCGTTGACTCATCCTGAATGCCGCCGGGCCAAAGAGCTTGCGCCGAGCGGAAACCTCCGAAGGGGCCCGTGGCTAGCTGACCTGCAGCTCAGCTGGCCCGTTACGAATGTCCGTACCCCGAGTGGCCGTCACCCGTGTTGCCGCCGCCAGAGTTGCGGCTGCCATTGTTAGCGCTACCCGAATTCAAGGAACCGCCCGAGTTTCCGCTGCCCGAGCTCAGCTCACTCGTGTTTCCGGTGCCCGAGCTCGCCAGCCCCGAATTATTCTGACCCGAATTAAAGCTCGAGCCGTTTCCGGTGCCAGAAGTCGAACCGCCATTGTTGCCGGACCCCGAGGTTTCAGAACCAAAGTTACCACTACCCGAATTGCCTAGCCCTGCAACGTTATTGTTATTGAAACCGGAGTTCCCCGTACCGACGTTCCCCTGGCCGGAATTTGGCCCGGGACCATTACCCGTGTTACCGGTACCTGTGTTGAGGGCGCCCGAGTTGAAGTCACCGGTATTAATGGAACCGGAGTTACCGCCGCCAGTGTTGGTGTTGCCCGAGTTATTGTCACCCGTGTTAACGAAACCCGCATTCCCGCTGCCGGTGTTGAAGTTGCCTGAATTATAGTTACCCGTATTGTAACTACCCGCGTTTCCATTACCGGTGTTGCCATAACCCGCGTTGTAATCACCCGTATTATTAACGCCTGAATTGAAATTACCCGTGTTAAGATCGCCGCTGTTTCCGAAGCCGGTATTTAAACTGCCCGAGTTTCCGGAACCGGTATTGATGCTTCCCGAGTTAAAGGAACCGGTGTTTGTATTGCCCGAGTTGAAGCTGCCGACGTTGTCGGCGCCCGAATTAAAGAGGCCCCAGTTTCCGAAAAGCGAACCCGAGCTCCCGCTGCCCGAGTTCCCAAGCCCAGTGTTTACGAACCCCGAGTTTAGGGCACCCAAGTTTTCTTGACCCGAGTTTCCCGCGCCGTGGTTGCCGAAACCCGCATTAAAAAAGCCAGAATTGCCTTGGCCAGAGTTAAACAAACCGCTGTTACCCACGCCCGAGTTCAGGCCGCCGAATCCGATCTGATTATTGCCGGTGAGCCCAATGCCGATATTATTGTTACCGGTGTTTGCTAAACCAATGTTACTGTTCCCGGTGTTCGCGAAACCAAGATTATAGCTACCAGCATTTGCGAATCCCAGATTTACGCTGCCATGGTTCCCACTGCCAATATTGTTATTACCCAGATTTGCATCGCCAAAATTGAACCAACCCGAGTTTCCATTACCGATGCATGCAACGCCCGAGGTTCCATTTCCCACAATAAATTGACCAGAACTCCCACTGCCAAAAATGGCAACGTTTAAGAAGTCGCCCGCTTTCCCACTTCCGAATCCAAAGTAAAGCAGACCGTTGTTTCCGAAGCCCACGCTGAGAACGCTGACATTGCCACCGCCTAGACTCAATCCTCCGGAGTTGCCGCTACCGAAGTTAAGCACTCCGTAGTTTCCGTTACCGAAATTCAGATAGCTCCGTGACCTGGGGGTAACTATGAAGAATGCGCCGTTTCCGCTGCCGACATTTCCACCGCCAAAGTTTCCGCTGCCCAAGTTGAAGTCACCGAGATTTCCGCCGGCGAGGTTTCCGCTACCCGTGTTCCCGTTGCCCAGGTTGAAGTAACCGTTGTTTCCGCTACCCACGTTGAAGACGCCCTGGTTACCCACCGGCCACGACAAGGTTTGGAGCAACCGCTGCCACGGCGTCACCTGCGCGGCGACCGCCGAAGCTGCACCATGATAGCCAACCATCGCAGCCACATCCTGGGCCCACATCAGCTCGTACTCGGCTTCGGCCGCCGCGATCGCCGGGGCGTTCTGCCCCAACAGATTCGACAACGCCAGCGACACCAGCCGAACACGATTTGCCGCAACCACGCCCGGATGCACCATCGCCGCCTGCGTCTCCTCAAACACCCCAGCTGCCGCCCGAGCCAGACCAGCGGCTGCCTCCGCCAGCGTCCCCGAGGCGCTCAACCACGCCACATAGGGCGCAGCCACAGCGGCCATTGACAGCGACGCCCCACCCCGCCAAGACTCACCCACCACTGCCGAGGTCACAGACGCGAACGAAATGGCCGCGGACTGCAGTTCGACGGCCAACCCGTCCCAAGCAACTGCCGCCTCCAGAAGCGGCCCGGATCCCGCGCCGAGATGCAAAAGAGCGGAATTGACCTCCGGCGGTAACACCACAAAGCCCATTGCAAAGCTCCTCCCGCGCGTAGAGCTTGGCCAACCACCCGCAAACCAACGCTCGATCGGGTCGTCGCTAAACACTGCTGCTAAGCAGACGAATATAGCCACGATCCATCCAAGGAGTCACAGATTCCGCAAATGCCTGAACATGATCTGACACAAGCGCCACTCCGCTGAACACGGTAGAACCGCATGCAGGCTCAGTCGACGTGGATCGGCGGCCCCGCAGGCCTGCCCGCCGCACGCCGACGGCGGGAGGGCTCGGGAGCCAACGCGGCCTCGCCGCGCATGCCGGGGCCGTCCGCACTTTCCGCGATGTCGGTGTCGGAGCCTTCGTCATCGACGTCCGACTCGTCGAGGTCGTCCTCTAGGTCGAGGTCTTCGTCGACGTCGAGGTCGTCGTCATCATCGAGGTCCTCCCCGTCGTCGTCGAGCTCGTCCTCGTCTTCGTCGGTGTCCTCAGCGTCCTCGGCGTCCTCGGCGTCCTCGAAGTCTTCGGTGTCGTCGAGGTCAGCGGGAAGCTCCCCTTCGGTCTGCTCGTCGAGCTCCTCCGCGAGCTCCTCGGCGAACTCCTTGACGGCGACGTCGGCTTCCTCGTCACCGCGATCAGCCAACGACCCCGCGGCCATCGCCTTGAACATCGGATGCTCGCCCGGAGCGTGTACCGGAACCTTGACCACCGCCGGTTCTTCGGCTCGGGTCTTTTTCGACCGGCGACCCCGGCGTCCACCCGATTCAGACTTGCGTCCGGTCGCCGCGGCCGAATCGACAGGGTCGGCGTGCAGCAAGATCCCGCGACCGGTGCAGTTGGGACACGATGTCGAGAATGCCTCGATCAGACCCGTTCCCAACCGCTTGCGGGTCAGCTGTACCAGGCCCAGCGACGTCACCTCGGACACCTGATGACGGGTGCGGTCGCGGGCCAGCGATTCCGTCAGCCGACGCAACACCAAATCGCGGTTGGACTCCAGCACCATATCGATGAAGTCGATGACCACGATGCCGCCGATATCGCGCAGCCGCAGCTGTCGCACGATTTCCTCGGCCGCCTCCAGGTTGTTCTTGGTGACCGTCTGCTCGAGGTTGCCCCCGGACCCGGTGAACTTGCCCGTGTTGACGTCGATCACCGTCATCGCTTCGGTCCGGTCGATCACCAGCGTGCCGCCGGACGGCAGCCATACCTTGCGGTCCATCGCCTTGGCCAGTTGCTCGTCGATGCGATGCACCGCGAACACATCCGGTCCGGTCTCCCCCTCGGCACCCGCGGCCTGTTCGTACTTGCTCAGCTTCGAAACCAGATCGGGGGCAACGGAATTGACGTACTCATTGATGGTGTTCCAAGCTTCGTCTCCGGAGACGATGAGCCCGGCGAAGTCCTCGTTGAACAGGTCACGAATCACCTTGACCAGAACGTTGGGTTCCTCGTAGAGGGCCACCGCGGCACCCGCGGCCTTCTCCTTGGTCTCGGCTGCCTTGGCCTCGATCTGGTTCCAGCGCTCCTGCAGCCGGCCGACGTCAGCGCGGATGTCCTCTTCTTTGACACCCTCGGACGCGGTGCGAATGATGACGCCCGCGTCGGGCGGCACCACCTCGCGCAAGATCTCCTTAAGCCGTTGGCGTTCGGTGTCGGGCAGCTTGCGACTGATTCCCGTCGACGACGCACCCGGCACATAAACCAGGTAGCGACCCGCCAGCGACACCTGCGTGGTCAGCCGCGCGCCTTTATGCCCGACCGGATCCTTGCTGACCTGGACGACGACATAGTCGCCGGGTTTGAGGGCCTGTTCGATCTTGCGGTCGGCCCCGCCCAGTCCCGCGGCTTCCCAATTGACCTCACCGGCATATAGCACGCCGTTGCGGCCACGGCCGATGTCGACGAACGCAGCTTCCATCGACGGCAGCACGTTCTGCACGATGCCGAGGTAGATGTTGCCCACCAGAGAGGCAGAGGCGGCGGAGGTTACAAAGTGTTCCACCACGATGCCGTCTTCGAGCACCGCGATTTGGGTGTATCGCTCGCCTGGGTGCGGTGGCTCGGTGCGGACTCTGTCGCGTACCACCATTACCCGCTCGACGGCCTCGCGACGGGCCAGGAACTCGGCCTCGCTCAACACCGGTGGGCGGCGCCGTCCGGCGTCGCGCCCGTCGCGGCGGCGCTGCCGCTTGGCTTCGAGCCGAGTCGAGCCGTCGATGCCCTTGATCTCGGTGCCACCGCCCTCGCCGCTGTCCGAGTCGCCGGACTTACCGGCGCGCGGCGCACGTTCGTGCACAACGGTGTTGGGCGGATCGTCGGGCGCCGGCCCGTCGTCGTTATCTTCGCCAGCAGTCGACTTCCGGCGCCGCCGGCGGCGCCGACGACGATTGCCGCCTTCCGCCGAACCGTTCTCTTCCTCGCCGTTGTCGTTATCTTCGGAGTCGCTGCCATCGACGTATTCGGATTCGGCGGATTCCGCTCGTGGCCGCTGGTCAGCTTGGCCGTCGCCGTCGTCATCCTGACCCTGACCATCAGATCCGCCCTGCTCACCCCGTCCACGACCACGTCCCCGGCGGCCACGACGCCGCCGCCTGTTGGCCGGGCGATCGGTCTGCTCGTCGTCTGCTCCGAAGTCGTCGGCATCGTCGGCGGCGGAGTCGTCGCCAGCGTCCTCATCGGCTGCGACCGGTTGCGGAGAAACAAACAGCGGCATGTAGTGCGGCCGCTCTATGGCCGTCTCCGGCGCCCGCGACTCGGGTTCCGCGACTGCGGTAGGCGCTGGACTGCCGAAGCCCGGGATGTGCTCTAAGGGTTTGGCGAATAGCAGATCACGTACCCGCAGTGCATCTTCAGGGTCCACACCGGAGTGCACATTGCGAATCTGCACGTTGAGCTCGCTGAGCGCTTCCAGCACCTCACTGGTGGTGTTACCTAGCGCTCGGGCGAGCTGATGGACTCGCATGCGGCGGTCCGGCAGTTCGTCGTCCTGGGTCGACTCGTTTGCTGGGTTTGAAGATAGGGCATCGTCTACCACGTATTCTCCTCAAGCCCCCGGGCGCGTCCTATCGACGCGGCCACGCGAGGGCTTCGCTATGTGCCCGGGTTACTTCTCCCGAGCTTGTGATGGTCTCGCCCCGAGCGGCTCTGGGAAGAACACACTCGGCGCCGTACTGAATGACGGCTCGACATGCCGCGCCGCATCGCGGGTTGGCGATGGTCGCGCTTGTCTAAGTCTTCATTCGGGTGTCTGACGCCGGTTCGGCGACGTTCACCCGCAGCCAGTATCCCACATCGCCGTGCGGGTTCACTCTCGCCTTAGCTGGCTGCCCCGCAATCAACCGCAGGAGCCCGCTTTGCGGCGCTAAACGCCGGGAAACCAGAGCGCGATCTCGCGCTGGGCAGACTCGGCCGAATCAGAGCCGTGCACCAGATTGAATTGCGTTTGCAGACCGAAATCACCCCGGATGGTGCCCGGCGTGGCCTGGTTCACCGGGTCGGTGCCCCCGGCGAGCTGCCGAAACGCGGCGATCGCTCGCGGTCCCTCAACAATCGCCGCCACCACCGATCCCGAGGTAATGAACTCCAGCAGCGATCCGAAAAACGGCTTGCCCTCGTGTTCGGCGTAATGACGGCTGGCCAGCTCATCGCTGACCTTCCTGAGCTCCAGCGCCGCGATGGTGAGGCCCTTTTGCTCGATGCGCCTAATGATCTCGCCTATCAACTGACGTTCGACACCGTCAGGCTTGATCAATACCAGGGTCCGTTCGGTCACGGTGCACAACAATAAATGCCTACGGCTGCCAAGGCGAAACCTGTCCGAGAAAGCCGTCCGCTCAGGGCGGCGGCGAGAAGCCGCGTTCCTGGCGTCGCCGAACCTCGGCACGAAAATACGCAATCAGTGCCCATAACGCGGCGAACAACACACCCATCACGCCGACACCGGGGTAGACGGCGAAGCCGGATACCAGCACGAGCTGAACGCCAAGGTTCACCCAGATCGCCCAGGATCTGCGCTGCAGGCCGGCAAGGAGAACCAAAACTGCGGCAAGCCCGATCAAATAACTCAGCGATACCGGGCTCAACCCGCCACCTACCGCGCCCACTACCGGTATCGCCAGTAGCACCACGATCGCCTCCAACAGAAGCGTCGCGGCCATCACCGCACTAAAACTCTTCCAGGGGTCGGCCGGCGGCGCCGGTTCACCAGAGTCGCGCGCCTGTCCCGGCTGATCAGTCATTGCGGGTCACGACCGAACAGTGTGCGAGCAGCGCCAGCGGTGACCACCGAACCGGTGATGACAATCCCGGTACCCGAGAACGCGTCGCCTTCCTCAGCGGCGGCATCGACCAGCGCGGTCGCAGCGTCAATGGCATCGCGCAGGTTCGCGGCGGGAGTCACCCGGTCGGGGCCAAACCGTTCCTCGGCCGCCAATGCGAGTGCCTCGATATCCAACGCACGCGGTGATCCATTGTGGGTCACGACGACGGAATCGAACACCGGCTCCAGCGCGGAGAGGATTCCGTCCACGTCCTTATCGGCCATGACACTGAGCACACCGACCAGCATTCGGAAGTCGAACTCGGCGGCCAGTGCCTGCGCCAGCGCGTTCGCCCCGGCCGGATTGTGCGCGGAGTCGATGAACACCGTTGGCGCGCTGCGCATGCGTTCCAGTCGTCCTGGACTGGTGACGGCGGCAAAACCGGCTCGGACAGCATCGACGTCGAGCTGACGCTGGGCACCCGCGCCGAACAACGCCTCGACCGCGGCAAGTGCGACTGCCGCGTTATGCGCTTGGTGTTCGCCGTGTAGCGGCAGGTAGATGTCCGAGTACACTCCGCCGAGGCCTTGTAGTTGCACCACCTGCCCACCGACTGCGACCTGTCGGCCCAACACGGCGAACTCCGAATCCTCGCGGGCGACCGCCGCTTCGGCGCGAACCGACTGGGCCAACAGCACCTCCATGGCCTCGGGCGCCTGACGCGCGATCACCGCGACCGTGTCCGGCGAACCGCCAGGCGCTCGAGCGATGATGCCCGCCTTCTCACCGGCGATCTGCGCGATGGTGTCACCAAGGTATTCGACGTGGTCGACGCTGATCGGCGTGATGACCGCCACCGGCGCATTGATCACGTTAGTGGCGTCCCAGCGCCCGCCCATGCCTACCTCGACCACCGCGACGTCGACGGGCGCGTCCGCAAACGCGGCGAACGCCATCGCGGTGAGCACCTCGAACTTGCTCATCGCCGGTCCATCGGCGGCCTGCGACTGCTGGTCGATCATCTGCACGAACGGCTCGATCTCCCGGTACGTCGCTACGTACTGCGCCGGGCTGATGGGTTTGCCGTCGATCGAAATGCGTTCCACCGCCGACTGCAGGTGTGGGCTGGTGGTTCGTCCGGTGCGCTGATGCAGGGCGGTCACCAACGCGTCGACCATTCGCGCCACCGAGGTTTTGCCGTTCGTGCCGGCGATGTGGATCGACGGGTAGTTGCGTTGCGGCGAACCGAGCAGGTCCATCAGCGCACTAATTCGGGTGAGACTCGGTTCGATCCGGGTCTCCGGCCAGCGCTGGTCCAGCAGATGTTCGACCTGCAATAGCGAAGCGATCTCGTCCGGAGTTGGAGCCACGTCGGTACCACGACGGGGCTCCGGCGGGTCGAACGCCTCGAAATTCATTGCAGCGCGGCCAGTCTGGCGTGTATCCGGTCGGTTTCCTCTTGCGCCAGCCGCTGACGGTCGCGGATTTTGGCGACGACGGCCTCCGGCGCCTTGGCTAGAAAGTCCGCGCTGGCCAGTTTGGCTGCCGTTGACGCAAGCTCCTTTTGCGCTGCGGCCAAGTCCTTTTCGAGACGACGCCGCTCCGCGGCCACGTCGATGGCGCCGGAGGTGTCGAGTTCGACGACGACCGTGTGGTTCATCTTGGGGCCGAGTCTCACCTCTAATGACACCGACGGGCGGAAATCCGGCCCCGGTGCGGTGAGCCACGCCAGCGATGTCACGGCGGGCACCTGAGCGCTCAGATCGGCGGCGTCGACACCGGACAGCCGGGCCGGCACCTTCTGCCGGTCCGCCAGGCCTTGATCGCTGCGGAACCGCCGCACCTCGGTGACCAGCTTCTGCATGTCGCTAATCCGTTGCGCGGCAACCGGGTCCAGCACCATGCCCGAAGACTGTGGCCACTCGGCGATAACCAGAGACTCTTGGCCACTCAGCGCCTGCCACAGCGCCTCGGTGATGAATGGGATCACCGGGTGCAGCAACCGCAACAGTGTGTCGAGTCCCGCGGCCAGGACGGCAGTGGTGTGGGCGAGCCCGTCGGCAAGTTGCGTCTTGGCAAGTTCGACATACCAGTCGCAGAACTCGTCCCACGCGAAGTGGTAGAGCGACTCGCAGGCGCGGCTGAACTCATAGGAGTCGAACGCCGAATCAACCTCGGCACGAACCTCTTCCAACCGTCCCAGAATCCAGCGATCGGCGTCGGTCAATTCGGCCTGTTCCGGCAACGGTGCCAGCGCGGCACCGTTCATCAGTGCGTAGCGGGTAGCGTTGAAAAGCTTGGTGCCGAAATTGCGCGACGCCCGCACGGCATCCTCGCTGACGGCCAAATCCCCGCCCGGACTGGCGCCGCGGGCCAACGTGAACCGCAACGCATCGGCGCCGAACTTTTCCACCCAGTCCAGTGGATCGATCACGTTGCCCTTGGACTTGCTCATCTTTCGGCCGAACTCGTCGCGGATCAGCCCGTGCAGGAACACGTCGGTGAACGGCACTTGCGGACCCCGGCGGCCGTCCAGCGTAATGGCGTCGTCACCGCCGACGAAGGTGCCGAACATCATCATCCGCGCGACCCAGAAAAACAGGATGTCGTAACCGGTGACCAGAACGCTTGTCGGGTAAAACTTTTCCAGCTCCGCGGTCTTGTCCGGCCAGCCCAACGTGGAGAAGGGCCACAGCGCCGACGAGAACCAGGTGTCCAGAACGTCGGGGTCCTGTTCCCAACCCTCCGGGGCCGTTTCATCAGGGCCGACGCAGACTTTCTCACCATCGGGTCCGTACCAGATCGGGATGCGGTGACCCCACCACAGCTGCCGAGAGATGCACCAGTCGTGCATGTCGTCGACCCAGGCGAACCAGCGTGGTTCCAGGCTGGCGGGGTGAATCACGGTGTCCCCGTTGCGCACCGCATCGCCGGCGGCCTTTGCCAGCGACTCCACCCTGACCCACCACTGCAGTGACAGCCGTGGCTCGATCGGCTCGCCGCTGCGCTCGGAGTGTCCGACGCTATGCAAGTAGGGGCGCTTCTCCTCGACGACCCGGCCCTGCGCCGCGAGAGCCTCGCGCACCGCGACCCGAGCTTCGAAGCGGTCCATGGCGTCGAATTGCGTTCCGGTGTCCACGATCCGGCCCTTGGTGTCCAGGATCGAAGGCATTGGCAATTGGTGGCGCATCCCGATTTCGAAGTCGTTCGGGTCATGAGCGGGTGTGACTTTGACTGCGCCGGTGCCGAATTCGGGATCTACGTGATCGTCGGCGACGACGATCAGCTCCCGGTCCACAAAGGGATGGGGCAAGCTGGTGCCGACCAAATGGCGGTAGCGCTCGTCGTCGGGATGGACCGCGATCGCGGTGTCGCCCAGCATCGTCTCAACCCGGGTGGTGGCGACCACGATGTGTGGTTGCGAGTCGTCGAGCGAGCCGTACCGGAACGACACCAACTCGCCCTCGACGTCCTGATAGTTGACCTCGAGATCCGAGATCGCCGTCTCCAGCACCGGTGACCAGTTGACCAGGCGCTCGGCCTGATAGATCAGCCCGGCGTCGTAGAGCCGCTTGAAGATCGTCCGCACCGCGCGCGACAGGCCCTCGTCCATGGTGAATCGGTCGCGGCTCCAGTCCACTCCGTCACCGAGGCGGCGCATCTGGCCGCCGATGGCTCCGCCGGACTCGCGTTTCCAGTCCCAAACCTTGTCGACGAACAGCTCCCGGCCGTAGTCCTCCTTGGTTTTGCCGTCGACGGCGAGCTGCTTTTCCACCACACTTTGGGTGGCAATACCGGCATGGTCGGTACCCGGTTGCCACAACACCTCGTAGCCCTGCATGCGCTTGCGGCGGGTCAGGGCGTCCATCATGGTGTGTTCCAGCGCGTGGCCCATGTGCAGGCTGCCGGTCACGTTGGGAGGTGGCAGCACGATCGAATACGGGGGCGTGCTACTGCTCGGGTCCGCGGTGAAGTAGCCGGCTTCCAGCCACTTCTGGTAGATCGCGCCCTCCATCGCGGCCGGATCCCACGACTTGGGCAGCTGGTCGTCGGTGGGGCGGTGGCTGGCGGTCACCGGTCAATTCTAGGAACCGCCGCCTACCGGCGTGTAAGCGCCCGAATCCGCAGGTGATCCGGCGGTTAAGGACTCGCGATCAAGGTATCGTGAGCACCTGGCCGGGGTAGATCAAGTCCGGATTCGGAATGCCGCTGGCATCGGCAATTACCTGGTATTTGCTGCCATCGCCGTAGAAGCGCTCCGCGATGGCCCACAAGGTGTCACCCGAAACGACGGTGTAGGTCCGCGCGGCGGGTTCCGGCGCGGCCGGCTCCGGCGCAGCCTCGGTCTCCGAGACGGCTTCTGCGGTTAGCCCTGGTGCGGCTTGCTCGACCGGCTGGGCCGACTCGGCGGCAGCGGCTTGCTCCGCGGCAGCGGGCTCGGGCGGCGGGGCATCAGTCTCCGTATGCGTCGACCATGCCGGGCCATCAGCCGCGTAGAGCACCAGGTTGCGGTCATCCTGAAGCACGAGTTTGACGTCCTTCTTGCCCTTTGTGTCGGTGTGCCAGACGGGTTTGTCTGCCGTGTAGACGACGAAGTTTCCGTCGCGCTGCACTTCGGCACGCACCACATCCTGGCCGTTGGTCGACGTGGCCCACAGCGGCGTACCACGGGAGGCCAGCACCAGGTTGCCATCCTCTTGCAGGGTGAGGGTGTAGGCCCCGTTGTGAGAAACCAGCGATTCCCCCCGCACCAGCTTCTGTCCTTCAGTCAGCGTGTCTTGCATAGCGTTCCCTCTCGATCCCTCTCGTTAACCAGTCCGGCCAGCTCAAGCCGAACGCATTCCCCGATAACGACGAGCTAGACGCAATCACGTTGCCGCGCTTGCTATTTCTTTCCGCCGAGCAAACCGCCCAGGATGTCCCCAAGCGCACCGCCCTTGCCGCCCTTGCCTGCCAGGACGCTGCCCAGGATGCTCCCCAACGATTTGTCGCCCGAGCCACCAAGGATGCTGCCCAGCACTTCACCCAGGCCGCCTGACGCCTTTTCCTGCGAGGCGGAACTCTCCGCCGCGCCGGTGGAGCTAAGCCGTTTTCCGATGTACGCCAACACGATCGGGACCAGGACCGGCAGCAACCGCTTGAGCAACTCACTATCGCCGGCCCCGCCATCGGCCAGCGCCGATGCCACCTGGTTGGTGTCATTGCCGCCGAAAAGCGTCGCAACCGCCTGGTGCCCGTCGCCCTCGTCAACCTGGTCTAAGCCGGCGTCGAGCAGGCCGCGGTCGGCGTGGCCACTGGCGGCGGACACGATCCTGCCGGCGTGTTCGGGATCTTGGGAGTTCTGCTGCAGTCCGCTCAACAGCACCGGCACCAGCGTGTGAACCGCGGCTTCAACCTCACCTTCGCCAGCGCCGAGCTTATTGGCTATTTCAGCCGTGGGAATCTGGGCGTACAAATCGTCAAGACCGGCCATCGGTTCACCCACCTTCATTGCTGGGTTGTGATGCTGGGATGTAAGCCAGGTCACCTACGACACTAGACTCACACGGCCGCGGGCGACACCCCTGCGAAGGAACGGATCAGTTCAGCCGCTCGGTCCGCAGCGACACACCCGCGGCCGGGAAGCGTGCCAGCAACGCATCACCCATCGCGGCGGCGGGCGTCAGCACACCATGCAATTCGGAGAGCTTGTCGCGGTCGAGCGCGAGCGCAAGACCGCACTCACCCAACAGCACCGAGGTCGCCTTGTAGCCGGGGTCGCCGCGCTGTTCCATGCGCGCCATATAGCGTGCACCGGTGGTCGTGGTGGTATACGTCTCGACGCGGTAGTAGCCGCGCTCCCGAGTCCTCGCGCTCGGACCGGTGCCGGGTTTGGGCACAACGCGCTCCACCAGCCGGCGAGGTAGCAGCCGGAAATAACGGTTGCCCAACCCGAACATCGCGTTGCCGAACCCGGTGACGATGGCCGCCGCCACGGGCGCCACCGGCGACGACCCTACGCTCAGGGTTTCGGTGTAGCGGAATCGCTTTCCGTACGCCCAGTCAAGTAACGCGTTGCTGCGTCGTACGATCCGGGTGTTGAAGGGCGCCATCAGGAACCCTGCTGTCCACAAGCCCGTCAGTTCGGGCGCAAGTTGCCGACCGCGACGCAATGGCAGATCAGGCTGCGCGCCCAGCTCGGGCTCTGCGGCACGGTCGCTGCTCAGCGTGTACGGGTCGGCCATCCGCTGGCGCGCGTCAGGGTCGCGCGAGGCGGTGCTCATTATTTCCAGCAACGAGGCGATGGTGCCGCCGGATGCCCCGCCCCACATCGAGCGCACCACGAAGTTGGTGTCTGTCAACTCGCCCGCGCTGCCGTCCCGTGCCGCGCGGTACAGCGCGTACACGCTCAGATCCGAAGGGACCGAGTCGAATCCGCAAGAGTGCACGATACGGGCACCGGTGTCGGCGGCCTGCTTGTGGTACAGGTCGATGGCTTCCCTCACGAACATCGCCTCGCCGGTCAGGTCGGCGTAATCGGTGCCGGCGGCGGCACACGCGGCCACCAGCGGCAGCCCGTAGCGCGTATACGGCCCTACCGTGGTGATGACAACCCGGGTGCGGGCGGCCATCTCGTTGAGCGTGGTCTGCGATCCGGCGTCCGCGGTCAGCACCGGCCAGGACCGCGCGGATTCCCCGAGCATGTTGCGAACGGCGAGTAAGCGTTCGCTCGACCTGCCTGCCAGCGCGATTCGCGCATCTCCCCCAGCCCGCGCCAGGTACTCGGCGGTCAGCTTCCCAACAAATCCAGTCGCGCCGTACAGGACGATGTCGAACTCACGCGGCGTTAGGGTCACACGCCCGACGCTACTCCGAGGGTCTCGGCCGTCCCGCGCGACTACGTTGACCCCATGGCGCACAGCATCGTCATCATCGGAGCGGGCATCGCCGGCCTGGCAACCGCGGTAGCGCTGCAGCAGCGCGATTGCAACGTCAGCATCATCGAAGAGCGCACCGACACATCGACCGGCACCGCGATCAGCATCTGGCCCAACGCGCTCGCAGCGCTCGACGAACTCGGCTTGGGTGACGCGATCCGCGCGGCCGGCGGCCGGATCACGGCAGGAGCGCTCCGCTGGCGCGACGGCTCGTGGCTGCGCCACCCTGCGTCCGAAACCCTGATCGCCACGCTGGGCGAGCCGTTGGTCGTCGTGCAGCGATCGAGCCTGCGGGACATCCTGACCGCGGCCGTGCGCGGCGGGACCATCGAATACGGCCTGGCGGCCAAGGGACTCCGCGCCACCGTCGACGGCGTGCAGATCAGGTTGTCGGACGCGACGGTCCGCGAGGCGGACGCCGTGATCGGTGCCGACGGCATCGGCTCGATGGTGGCCCGCCACCTCAACGGTCCGCTGGCCCACCGCTACGCGGGCTGTACGGCGTGGCGCGGGATCGCCTCTTACGCCATGGATCTGGAGCTGGCCGGCGGGACGCTTGGACCCGGAGTGGAAACCGGCCACGTCCCGGTCGGGCCCGATCGCACCTATTGGTACGCCACCGAACGTGCACCCGAGGGCCGCCTGGCACCTGAAGGCGAGTTGCCCTACCTACAGGGCAAACTGGCCGGATGGGCCGAACCCATCCCGAGCGTTCTGGCCGCGACCGCACCCGCTGACGTGTTGCGTAACGACCTCTACGACCGCACGCCGGCCCGGCATTGGACACGAGGACCCGTGGTGCTGGTCGGCGACGCGGCCCATCCGATGCGCCCGCATCTGGGCCAGGGCGGCTGCCAGGGGATAGAAGACGCCGCGATCTTGGGGGCATTCGTGGAACGAACCACCGACCTGCCGACAGCCTTCGCCCGGTTCGCCACCTACCGCCGGCCGCGGATCGCATCGCTCGTACGCGAGTCGGCATTGATCGGCCGGGTTATCAACCTGCGCCCGGCATTTCTCAGTGCGGCGGCCACCCGCGCGTCCGTGCTGGTGCCGGAGGCCATGTTCACCCGGCATCTGGCAGCCGTGGCGTCACGGTCGGCGTTCGTTTTGCCCGCCTAATCCCGCCGAGCAGACGCAAAGGCACCCTTTTTGGATGCCAAAAGGGTGCCTTTGCGTCTGCTCGGCGGGGAGCGGCCGGCCGGTGATCAGCCGCGTCGGCCGCAGACCGGCCACGCGCCGATCCCCTGCGAATGCAACACATTCTCGGCCACCCGGATCTGCTCTTCCCGGCTTGCGGCACTCGCAGATCCGGTGCCACCGTTGGCGCGCCAGGTGCCGGCGGTGAACTGCAGGCCGCCCGAGTAACCATTTCCGGTGTTGATTGACCAGTTTCCACCGGATTCGCATTGCGCGATCGCGTCCCAGTTCACGCTGTACGCCTTGACGGGCGCGGGCGCGGGCGCGTCACCGGGCGGCGGGGCGTCCGGGGCCGGCGGGACGTTGGGATCAAAATCCACCGGCTCTGGTGCAGGCGCCGGCGGCAGGTCGACTGGCGCGACCTCGGCGTCTGGTGCGGGAGGTGGCGGCATGTCCGGGTCAAAGCCCACGAGCTGCGGATCGAGCTGTGGATCGGGCGCGTCGGCGGGCGGGGCCGGCGGCACGTTCGGGTCATAGCCCACAGCATCCGGCCCGGGGGCCGCGTTTGGGTCGGCGGCATCCGCGTAGGCGATACCAGTGGACGGCACGGTCACGAGCGTCCCTGTGATCGCGGCGACGATGAGCGTCTTACGGACGGTCTTCAACATTGTTCCTTTCGCGGTGCGCGCGCGCCAAAGCCAGCCCACAGGTGTGGGTTGGTGCCTGATGCGTTTCGAAATTGCTGCTTTGGGACGTGCCGTCTCGTTTCGGCACGACAGCGGAGGGCTTGATCTGCCCGGCGTGGCTGCTCGCCGACCGCCTGCGGGGCGGCTCAACGTATTCAGCGCCGTCCCCAGCTCCGCTCACACGCGGGTCCGTGGATTCAATTGTTTTATCGCCCGGTTCGGGGCTAAGAGCACAGTACGATAACGATTCGAATTAGTCACTCCGCCGACCAGATATATCAGTTCTATAACGCGCCGATCACAACGCACCATCGTGATTTGTTCATGCAGGTCAACTACCGATTTTTGTCCCACGCCAAACTTTCGCGCAGACAACGTTATCGTGAGCCGAATCACGCGAATATTGTGAGCTGCACCACGAATTTGCCGGGCGGTCATCGAGGATCACCAGGCATAACGCCTCGGCGGTGTCCTAGGTCACAGCAGCCAACCCAGACTCGACGTCTAGTAGACCTTGAGCCAAGGCTACCGAGCGTGCTCAGCTAGTTCTTCAAATACGCAGTGCCACAGCACTATTCATCAATAAGCTGGAAGCGCACCGCTGGCGCGCGTTGAGGCAGAAGCAAACATCGTTATCGCTGAAAGATGCGCTTTTGCACTCGATTTCATCGCGCGCCCCACATCGCAGGCCGGGGCCGCCGTAGCGTCCGCAGCCGAGCGGCACCAGCACCGCTACCGTCGTGCAACCGGTTAGGCATTCCGCAACGCCTTTGCTACGTATCAGCTGAATTTCTCCGATTTGCGCATAGCTGGAGTACAACTCGACTCAAACGAAGATCTTCGGTGCCGATCGAGTACCAAATACATTGTGTTCCAACAGAATACGCAGGCATCATCACGTGGGACTCGGCTTTCCTCTCCTCGGCAACGTAATGGCGACCCAAGTCCAGTCGCCGCAAATAACGTTTTCATTAGAAAACAGAAAGAGTGAGAAATATGCGACCACTGATAAACAGAAGTCAAAAATTTAGGACACAACGCGCATCAATTAATTGATGCGATGGTTTCAGCGCCCCGGCTGCACCGGTACGCGCAGATCAGCAGCCGAATTCATATTGGTCAGCGGCCGGGAATCCGACACCACAATCTGCTGGGCGTCGGACGCGTCGATGAGGGCGCTCATCTTGCGCTCGCCGGCGGCGACCAACGCATCGACCCGGCCGGCAAGATCAGTCCGGTACACCGCCGCCAGGTAATGGGTGCGACCGTCCCACGGCAACACCACCTCGGCGTCGGTCTCCTCGGCGAGACGGACCAGCTCGTCGATCAGGTCGACAGTCAGAAACGGCATGTCGACTGCGCAGACGAACGCGAACCGAGCACCCGCCTCCGCGGCCGCACGCAATCCACGCCCAGTCGCCGGCAACGGCCCCAGCCCCCGCACCTCGTCGCGCACGACGGGAACCTCCAGGGCCGGCAACGGTTGACCCGGGGCCGCCATCACGAAAACATGTTCGCAGCGCTGCCCGACAACGCTGACGACGTGTTCGACCAGCGTGGAGGTGCCCCCTGGCACCTGCATGGTGGCTTTATCGTGGCCCATACGCCGGGATTCGCCGCCAGCGAGTACCACTCCGGCCAGTGACAGTGCAGCCACGTCAGTCGACGTTCCAGGTGTCGCGTCCACGCAGCAACGATTGCAGTGCGGCACGGTCAGACGGGGCCGAACTCCTGGCGGCGCTGACTTGTGAACGGGCCGCGTCATCATAGGTGGGCCGGCTGATATGGCGGAAGATTCCGAGCACGGTGTGCTCGAGGTTCTGGTCGGAAAGCCGTGACAGGGCAAATGCGTAGGCCGCGTCGTCGGCGTGCGCATCGTGCACCACAATCTCTTCCACGGCGACGTCGGCGGTTTTGGCCACTTCGAGGCTGAAGCCGGACTTCACCACGCAGTATTCGTCGTTAGCACCGAAGACGATGGGTTGGCCGTGGCGGACATTGATCACCCGCTCTTCGGCGCCCTCCTTGCGCAGCGCGTCGAACGAGCCATCGTTGAAAATCGGGCAGTCCTGCAGGATTTCGACCAGGGCGGCACCGCGATGCTGGGCGGCCGCGCGCAACACCTCCGAGAGGCCGGCACGATCGGAGTCCAATGCCCGGCCGACGAACGTCGCCTCGGCACCAAGCGCCAATGACACCGGGTTGAAGGGGTGGTCCAATGAACCCATCGGTGTGGACTTGGTGATCTTGCCGACCTCGGACGTCGGCGAATACTGGCCTTTGGTCAGACCGTAGATCCGGTTATTGAACAGCAGCACCGTGATGTTGACGTTGCGCCGCATCGCGTGGATCAGGTGGTTGCCACCGATCGACAACGCGTCACCGTCGCCGGTGACCACCCATACCGAAAGATCGTCGCGGGCCAGGGCCAAACCGGTCGCGATCGCCGGCGCACGGCCGTGGATCGAGTGGAACCCGTAGGTCTCCAGGTAGTACGGGAACCGGCTGGAACATCCGATGCCACTGATGAACACGATGTTCTCGCGGCGCAATCCGAGTTCGGGCAGGAAGTTTCGGATGGTGTTGAGGATGACGTAGTCACCGCAGCCAGGGCACCAACGCACCTCCTGATCACTGGTGAAGTCCTTGCCCTTTTGCGGCTGATCGGTCGTGGGCACGCCGTCGTTCTTGGTCAACCTCGGAGTCACACCAAGGTCTATGCCCGCCAGATTGCCGGTCATGCGATAGCTCCCGCTCCAACCGTGGCCGCCCCCAGTTTGGCGACCATTGTCTTGTCTTGCTCAATCTCGGCCAACGTCCCGCCCAGCGCGGCGCGGATAACCCGGCCCACCTCGTCGGCCAGGAATGACAGGCCCTGAACCTTGCTGACCGATTGCACATCCACCAGGTACTTGCCGCGCAACAACAACGCCAGCTGACCGAGGTTCATCTCCGGGCACACCACCTGCGGGTACCGCCTCAGCACGTCGCCCAGGTTTGCCGGGAAGGGCCTGAGATGCCGCAGATGAGCATGGGCGACCTTGACGCCCTTGCGCCGCGCCCGTCGGCAGGCTTCTCCGATGGGGCCATACGAACTGCCCCATCCAATCAGCAACAGCTCGGCGTCTCCGGTCGGATCGTCGACTTCCAGATCCGGTACCCGGATGCCGTCGATCTTGGCCTGGCGTATCCGGACCATGAGGTCGTGATTGACGGGCTCATAAGAGATGTCGCCGGAGCCGTTGGCGGCTTCCAGCCCACCGATGCGGTGTTCCAGACCGGGTGTGCCTGGGATGGCGAATTGACGGGCCAGGGTTTCCGGGTCGCGAGCGTAGGGCTGGAAGGGCTCGTCGGGCTTGGCGAAGGTGTGCTTGATGGGTTCCAGGGTGCTGACGTCCGGGATTCGCCATGGCTCCGAGCCATTGGCGATGGCGCCGTCGGACAGCACAATCACCGGCGTGTGGTACGACACTGCGATACGCACCGCCTCGATGGCCGTCGCAAAGCAGTCCGACGGGGACCGCGGCGCCAGCACCGCCACCGGCGACTCGCCATTGCGGCCGTACAGCGCCTGCAACAGGTCGGCTTGTTCGGTCTTGGTGGGCAGCCCGGTCGAGGGCCCACCCCGCTGCACGTCGATAACGATCAGCGGCAGTTCGGTCATCACGCCGAGGCCGAGCGCTTCGGACTTCAGCGAAATGCCCGGACCCGACGTGCTGGTGACACCCAGCGCGCCACCATAGGCAGCACCCAGCGCCGCGCAAATGCCGCCGATCTCATCTTCGGCCTGGAACGTGGTGACGTTGAAGTTTTTGTGCTTGGACAGCTCGTGCAGGATGTCCGATGCCGGCGTAATCGGATAGCTGCCGAGCACAACAGGAAGGTTGGCGAGCTGACCGGCGGTGACGATGCCATAGGCCAGCGCGGTGTTGCCAGAGATCTGCCGGTACTCGCCGGCGGGCAATTTGGCGGGCGAAACCTCGTAGGTAGTGCCGAAAGCCTCGGTGGTCTCGCCGTAGTTCCAGCCCGCCTTCAGCGCCAATACGTTGGCCTCAGCGATGTCGGGCTTGCGGGCAAACTTCTCGCGGATGAAGTTCTCACTGGTCTGGATCGGCCGCCCGTACATCCACGACAACAGGCCAAGCGCGAACATGTTCTTGGCACGCTGGCCGTCCTTCTTCGATGCGCCGATCGCCTCGACCGCACCCAACGTCAGCGTGGTCATCGCGACGGCATGGACGACGTACTCCTCCAATTCGTCGGACTCGAGCGGGTTGGTTACGTAGCCCACCTTCGTCAGGTTGCGCTTGGTGAACTCGTCCGAATTCGCGATCACCATTCCGCCGCGCGGTAGGTCGCCAATATTGGCCTTCAGAGCCGCCGGGTTCATGGCGACGAGCACATCGGGCCGGTCACCGGCGGTCAGAATGTCGTAATCGGCAATTTGAATCTGGAAAGACGAAACCCCGGGCAGGGTGCCTGCTGGGGCGCGGATCTCCGCGGGGTAGTTCGGCTGGGTGGCAAGGTCGTTACCGAAAAGTGCTGCCTCCGAAGTGAACCGATCGCCGGTGAGCTGCATCCCGTCACCGGAATCACCGGCGAAACGAATAACGACATTTTCCAGGCGCTTCCGACCGGACCCGGCACCAGAAACCCCGTGATGAGACTCTGACCCGGCCTCCCTGCCGTTCGGATCCACGTCTCCGCCTTCCATCTGTTATCCGGACAGGCACTCCGCGTTGCGAGTTTCAGGTTACGCGCCGTCGGAGTGACTCCCCCGCCCTCACGCTTTTGTGTCACTGGCGGTACCAATTATGACACTTATTTTTCGATGTATGGCCGGCTCCGCAGCCCTGCTACCGGCGAGTAGCCAGCTAAAGCCGAAGTCAGCGCGGGCCGGTGGAGGCAACCAAACCAAACTGTGGTATTGGTCACTTCCCGAACGTGATCGCTAATCACGCTTCCCGGCGACAGCCGCCGGGGCCGGCTCGATAGCTAGGCGCTCTTGTCGCGGCGCTCGGCACGCGAGGGCTTGCGCGGCACGATCGTCGGCAGCACGTTGTCCTGCACCGTCTCCTTGGTGACCACAACTTTGGCGACATCGTCGCGGCTCGGGATGTCATACATCACGGGCAGCAGGACTTCTTCCATGATCGCCCGCAGGCCGCGAGCGCCGGTGCCGCGGTGAATCGCTTGGTCGGCGATGGCTTCCAGCGCGTCGTCAGAGAACTCCAACTCCACTCCGTCCATATCAAACAGCCGGATGTACTGCTTGACCAGAGCGTTCTTGGGCTCGGACAAGATCTTGACCAACGACTCCTTGTCCAGGTTGGTCACCGACGCCACCACCGGGAGCCGGCCAATGAACTCGGGGATCAAGCCGAACTTGATCAGGTCCTCGGGCATCACGTCGGCAAAGTGGTCAGTGGTGTCGATCTCCGCCTTGGAACGAACCTCGGCGCCAAAGCCCAAGCCGCGCTTGCCGACGCGCTCGTAGATGATCTTCTCCAGTCCGGCGAACGCACCCGCGACGATAAACAACACGTTGGTGGTGTCGATCTGGATGAACTCCTGGTGCGGGTGCTTGCGGCCGCCTTGCGGGGGAACGGATGCCTGGGTGCCCTCCAGAATCTTCAGCAGCGCCTGCTGGACGCCCTCACCGGAGACGTCGCGGGTGATGGACGGGTTCTCGCTCTTGCGGGCGATCTTGTCGACCTCGTCGATGTAGATGATGCCGGTCTCGGCGCGCTTGACGTCGTAGTCGGCGGCCTGAATGAGTTTGAGCAGAATGTTCTCGACATCCTCACCGACGTAACCGGCCTCGGTCAGCGCGGTGGCGTCGGCGATGGCGAACGGCACGTTGAGCATCTTGGCCAGCGTTTGGGCCAGGTAGGTCTTGCCGCAACCGGTGGGCCCGAGCATCAGGATGTTGGACTTGGTCAGCTCAACCGGCTCACAGCGAGAGTCACGACCCTTCTCGCCGGCCTGGATCCGCTTGTAGTGGTTGTAGACCGCCACGGCTAACGTCCGCTTCGCGGTGTCCTGCCCGATGACGTAGCCCTCGAGGAATTCCCTGATCTCGACGGGCTTGGGAAGTTCATCGAGTTTGACATCGTCGGCGTCGGCGAGTTCCTCTTCGATGATTTCGTTACACAGGTCGATGCACTCATCGCAGATGTACACACCGGGACCCGCTATGAGTTTCTTGACCTGTTTCTGACTCTTTCCGCAGAACGAGCACTTAAGCAGGTCACCGCCGTCTCCGATGCGCGCCATGATGCTTCAGGGCCTACTTCCTGGTTGGTTCCTTGTCGCCTGTTCGTCTTGCTGTGCCGCGTGTAATCCCCGACGCTACCCGCTTATTGCGGCCCCGTGCGACCGTTAGCGGCGAATAGCTTCGTTGATATTCGCGGGATTTCCTGTCTCTTCGTCTGAATGAAACATATAGCCCGACGGGTCCTGTCACTCGTCGAGACGCGCAATGCGTGTCTCTGGCGTGTCGCGGTCGTTACGCCATCTTGAGCTGGCCCCCGGAAATCACCCTACAGTGACGGTGTGGAGTTGGTCGGCGATTTCGTGCTGATCAGCGATGGCGGTCTGGCCACCGAGCTCGAGGCGCGCGGTGAAGATTTGTCTGATCCGTTGTGGTCGGCGCGGTTGCTGCTGGACGCCCCGCACAAGATCACCGAAGTGCATGCCGCGTACTTTCGTGCCGGCGCCAAGATCGCCACCACCGCCAGTTACCAGGCGTCGTTTGACGGCTTTGCCGCCCGCGGGATCGAACCAGACGAAGCCGTCGGGCTGCTGCGCCGCAGCGTCGAACTTGCGACGGCTGCCCGAGACGAGGTCGCCATCGACGGCCTCTTGGTCGCCGCCTCGGTCGGGCCATACGGCGCCGCGCTCGCCGATGGGTCCGAATACCGCGGACGCTACGGACTGTCGGTCGCGGCGTTAACCCGATGGCACCGGCCGCGGTTAGAAATCTTGGCCGACGCCGGCGCGGACGTGCTCGCTCTGGAAACCATCCCCGATGTGGACGAAGCCGAAGCACTCGTGGATTTGGTACACCAGCTCGGCGTGTCGGCCTGGCTCAGCTACACCATCGACGGGACGCGCACCCGCGCCGGGCAATCACTTGCCGACGCGTTCGCGGTGGCCGCCGGCGTCCCCGAGATTGTCGCGGTCGGCGTCAATTGCTGCGCACCCGACGATGTGCTGGCGGCCATCCACATGGCGAATATCGGCAAGCCGGTAATCGTCTACCCGAACAGCGGCGAACGCTGGGATGGCCGCGCTTGGACGGGGCCGCGCACGTTCACGATGGAACTCGCTCGACAGTGGGCCACCGCGGGGGCCCTCATCATCGGGGGCTGCTGCCGAGTGGGCCCGACAGACATTGCGGCCTTGGCGGCCGCCGTGTGCCCGCGAGCGTAACCGGGCTGCGATTTCTGGTGCGAAGTTTCGCAGTGTGGTTACGCTCGCGAGAATCGCGAGCTGTTAGGCGGTCTGCGCCGACAGCTTCCGGTACTCGAGAACGGTGTCGATGATGCCGTAGTCCTTGGCCTCTTCGGCGGTCAGGATCTTGTCTCGGTCGGTGTCTTTCCGAATCACGGCGGCGTCCTTGCCGGTGTGGCGGGCCAGCGTCGTCTCCATCAACGTGCGCATCCGCTCGATCTCGGCGGCTTGGATCTCCAGGTCGGAGAACTGCCCCTGGATCACGCCCGACAACGACGGCTGGTGGATCAGCACACGCGCATTGGGCAGTGCCATGCGCTTGCCCGGTGTTCCGGCGGCAAGTAGCACCGCGGCCGCCGATGCGGCCTGGCCCAGGCACACCGTCTGGATGTCGGCCCGCACGTATTGCATGGTGTCGTAGATCGCCATCAGGGAGGTGAATCCGCCACCGGGCGAGTTGATGTACATGGTGATGTCGCGGTCGGGGTCCAGGGACTCGAGCACCAGCAGCTGCGCCATGATGTCGTTCGCGGACGCGTCGTCGACCTGGACACCGAGGAAGATGATGCGTTCCTCAAACAGCTTGTTGTACGGATTGGACTCCTTGACGCCGAAGCTGGAGTGCTCGATGAACGACGGCAGGATGTACCGCGCCTGGGGCTGGATCTGAGGGTTCATTGCACTTCTCCATTGACGTGGGCGCGGGTGATGATGTGGTCGACGAAACCGTATTCCAGCGCTTCGGGGGCGGTGAACCAGCGGTCACGGTCCGAATCCGCCTCGATGCGCTCGATCGGCTGGCCGGTGAACTCGGCGTTGAGCCGGAACATTTCCTTCTTGATGACGGCGAACTGCTCGGCCTGGATAGCGATGTCGGCCGCGCTACCGGTCACCCCGCCCAGCGGCTGGTGCATGAGGATGCGGGCGTGCGGCAGTGCGTAGCGCTTGCCCTTGGTGCCCGCCGCCAATAGGAACTCACCCATCGAGGCGGCCATGCCCATCGCATAGGTTGCGATGTCGCACGGCGCCAGGACCATGGTGTCGTAGATCGCCATCCCGGCGCTGATCGATCCGCCCGGGGAGTTGATGTAGAGGCTGATGTCCTTGTTCGCGTCTTCGGCGGCAAGCAACAGAATCTGTGCGCACAACCGGTTAGCGATCTCGTCGTTCACCTCTGACCCCAGGAAGATGATGCGCTCGGAGAGCAAGCGCTCATAGACCGAGTCGGTGAGGCTAAGACCCTGCGAGTTGGAGCGCATGTCAGTCACGACTGGGTTACCTGCTTTCTCGAAAGTTCTATATGCACCGACACTAACCAACTGCGTCGGCTGTTTGGTGGTCACGCACCCCCCGAAATAGGCGCGTTCGCTCACAGCGTCAAGTCGTGGCCTCATCGGTCTTGCCAGCCGACTCGGATTCGTCTGCCTCCGCACCCTTCTCATCGGCTTCGTCCAACAAGTCCGTCACGTCGTTTTCGGGTGGCTTGCCGAAGAACTCACTGGTATCGATCGGGTTGCCGTCCGTATCGGTGACCGTCGCCGCCTGGGCCACTGCCTTGATGGCCAGCTCGCGGCGCACGTCGGCGAACATGGACGGTAGCTGGTTGTGCTCCTGTAGGTAGCCAAACAGCTGCTGCGGCTCGATGCCATACTGCCGAGACGTCGTCACCAGTCGTTCCGTCAGGTCGTCCTGGCCGACCTGGATCTTCAGGTCGTCGGCCAGAGCATCCAACAGCAGCTGCCTCTTGACGTCTTTCTCTGAGGCGGCCCGTGCCTCGGCATCGAACACCTCGCGCGACGAACCTTGCTCGACGAGCAATTCATTGAACCTGGCCTCGTCGTGGTTGAGACCGCTGAGGGCGCTGTGGATGACGCTGTCGTATTGGGCCTGCACATACGACTCCGGTAACGGCACGTCGACCCGCTCAAGCAGAGCATCCATGGTGGCGTTGCGAATCTGCTCCGCCTGCTGGGCGCGCTTAGCCTGGCGCACTTGTTCACCGAGGTTGGCGCGCAGTTCCTCGATGGTGTCGAATTCGCTTGCCAATTGCGCGAACTCGTCGTCCGGCTCCGGAAGTTCGCGTTCTTTAACGGACTTGACCGTGACGGTGACCTGCGCTTCGTCGCCGGCATGCTCGCCGGTTGCCAGCTTGGCCGTGAAGACTCGGGATTCGTCAACCGATTGGCCTACGAGCGCATCGTCGAGACCCGCGATGAGCCGGCCGGAGCCGACCTCATGGGACAACCCCTCGGCGGCGGCGCCCGGCACGTCCTCACCGTCGACGGTGGCGGACAAGTCGATCGAGACGAAGTCGCCGACCGCTACCGGCCGATCCACCCCGGTCAGCGTGCCGAATCGAGCCCGCAGTGCCTGCAGCTCGGCGTCGACGTCCTCGTCGCCGACCTCGATCGGATCCACCGAGACCGTCAGCGCACTCAGGTCCGGGAGGGTGATCTTGGGCCGAACGTCGACCTCGGCGGTGAAGGCCAGGTCCTGGCCATACTCTTTCTTGGTCACTTCGATGTCGGGCCGGCCCAGCGGCTGGATCTCGGACTCGGCCAGCGCCTGCCCATACCGGCTGGGCAATGCATCGTTGACGATCTGGTCGAGCATCATCTCCCGCCCGAAACGCGCCTCGAGCAGCTTGACGGGTGCCTTGCCGGGTCGAAAGCCCGGTAGCCGCACCTGCTTGGCGAGCTCCTTGTAGGCCCGCTGGAAATCGGGCTCGAGCTCGGCGAAAGGCACCTCCACATTGATGCGAACCCGGGTAGGGCTCAACTGCTCGACGGTGCTCTTCACGGGTGTGCTCCTTGTGTCGTTTCGGGCGGCCGTAGCCGCAGCTGCAACGCCGGGCTGGTCGGGGTGACAGGATTTGAACCTGCGGCCTTCCGCTCCCAAAGCGGATGCGCTACCAAGCTGCGCTACACCCCGCACTGACCTCGCGATCCTACGGCCCGCCGGGTCCAGCCTCGCACACACCTCTCGTGGAGCTTGGGTCCTCACAGAGCGGTCACATAACAGCGTCGATTAGATTTGATCTGCGCCACCACGTACAGTCTCGCTCGACTAATACACGCGGGCGTAGCTCAATGGTAGAGCCCTAGTCTTCCAAACTAGCGACGCGGGTTCGATTCCCGTCGCCCGCTCGAGCTGATCGTGTGCTCAAAGAAAGGCACCATGAGCGACGTCGATATCCAAGGCTCATGCGTGTCAGATTTCGACAGCGTGCGTGCGGCGTTTGAGCGCAACTTCGCGCTGCGCAACGAGGTAGGCGCGGCCGTTGCGGTGTGGGTGGACGGGGAGCTCGTCGTCAATTTGTGGGGCGGCTCGGCTGATGCTGCCGGATCGCGACCCTGGCGGGAAGACACCCTGGCCACCGTGCTGTCCGGTACCAAAGCCCTGACGGCCACCTGCATCCACCAACTCGCCGATCGCGGTGAGCTTGATCTGCACGCGCCGGTTGCCCGCTATTGGCCCGAATTCGGTCAATCGGGCAAGGAAGCCATCACCCTGGCCATGGTGCTGGGCCACCGCTCCGGCGTAATCGGACCGAACAAGCGGATGCGCTGGGAGGACGTCGCCGACTGGGACTTCGTCTGCGACCAGCTGGCCATCGCGAAACCCTGGTGGAAACCGGGCACCGCGCAGGGCTACCACATGACCACCTTCGGTTTCATCCTCGGCGAGGTGTTCCGCCGAGTCACCGGTCGCACGGTCGGGCAATACCTGCGCACCGAGATCGCCGAACCGATCGGCGCCGACGTCCACATCGGCTTGCGGCCGTACCAGCAACGCCGGTGCGCGGATCGAGTGGACAAACCACACGCCCGGCAGTTGCTGGCCGACGTCGCCGCCCCCGGCCACCCGACCAGCCTGGATGAACATCCGAAGGCCGCGCTGTCGGTCTCGATGGGTTTTGCCCCCGACGACGAATTGGGCTCCAACGACCTCACCCTGTGGCGTCAACTCGAGTTCCCGGGCACCAACGGGCAGGTGTCGGCGCTGGGATTGGCGACCTTCTACAACGCGCTGGCGTGCGAGAAACTGCTCAGCCGTGAGCACATGGACCTGGTGCGGGTTTCACAGGGAGGCTTCGACACCGATCTGGTGCTCGGCCCCCGGGTCGCCGACCACGGGTGGGGCCTGGGCTACATGCTCAACCAGCGCGGCATCAACGGGCCCAATCGGCGCATCTTCGGTCACGGCGGGCTGGGCGGCTCGTTCGGGTTTGTCGACTTGGAGTACCGCATCGGCTACGCATATGTCATGAACCGGTTCGATCCCAGCAAGGCCAACGCCGACCCGCGCAGCGTCGCGCTCAGCAACGAGGTCTACGCGGTTCTGCGTTGCCACCAGTGACACCAATCACACTTGGCAACTCGGGCACCAAAACACATTCCTGCCGTCCAGCGCTGCGGTACGGATCGTCTCGCCGCATACCCGGCACGGCTCGCCGGCGCGCCGGTACACGTAAGTGCGGGGCCGTCCGGGCCGGTACGAGGGCGGGCCGTGGTCGTGCTCGCGGCGCACCACGATGATCTTGCCGCCGCGCAAGCCGATCTTCATCAGCGCCACCAGATCGGTCCATGCCGCGTCGAATTCGCCATCGGAGATCCTCTGCCCCGTCCGATACGGGTCGATGCGGTGCCGAAACAGCAACTCGCTGCGATAGACATTGCCTACGCCGGCGATGACCGTCTGGTCCATTAAAAGTGCCCCAATTGGCCTGCGGGACTTGGCGATCCGCGCCCATGCCCACGAAGGGTCTGCGTCACTGCGGAGCGGGTCGGGTCCCAGCCGGGCCACTACGTGGCTGACTTGGCCCTCATCGATGACCTCGCATACCGTCGGGCCGCGCAAGTCGGTGCCGTATTCGGCGCCGACCATCCGCATCCGCACCTGGCCGACCGGTTCCGGAAGCGGTGTGTCGGCGGAGCGTGCCCACTCGGTGAAGGTGCCGTACAGCCCGAGATGCACATGCACGATCGGACCATCCGCGTAGTGATGGAAAAGGTGCTTGCCCCACACGCTAGTGCGCCGCAACACCCGACCGTCCACAGCGGCGGCGGAATCGGCAAATCGGCCCTGCGGACTGGAGACCGCCACCGGCGCGCCGGCAAACCGGCGCTGGTGCAGCCGGGCCAGGCGGTGCAGGGTATGCCCCTCGGGCATGGGTGTCTTTCAGGCCTGCGCGCCGGGCACTGGCGGCGCTTCGTGGGTGCGTTCGTATTGGGCGAGAATGTCGATACGCCGTTGGTGGCGTTGGGCTTTCGACCATGGCGTCGTAATGAAGGCGTCGACGATGGCCAATGCTTCGGCGACTGTGTGCATGCGCCCGCCGATGCCAATCAACTGGGCGTTGTTGTGTTCGCGGGCCAGCGTTGCGGTTTCCACGCTCCACGCAAGTGCGCAACGGGCTCCAGGGACCTTGTTGGCGGCGATTTGTTCGCCATTGCCCGATCCCCCCAGGACTATGCCCAGGCTGCCCGGGTCAGCCACCGTGCGCGTCGCGGCCGCGATGCAAAACGCCGGGTAGTCGTCATCGGCGTCGTAGCTAAAGGCGCCGCAATCGATTGGCTCGTGTCCGGATTTCTTCAGGTGCTCGAAGATCTGCTGCTTGAGCTCGAATCCGGCGTGGTCAGCACCTAGGTAGACGCGCATGCCGGACATTGTGCCCGACACCATCGCAACTCCGGCCGAGCGCCCGGCTCAGTCGAACTCGGGCGGCTCGGTGCGGGTTCGCTTGAGCTCGAAGAAGTGTGGGTAGGACGCGAACGTCACCGAGGCATCCCAGAGCTTGCCGGCCTCCTCACCGCGGGGGATCTTCGAGAGCACCGGCCCGAAGAACGCCACCCCGTTGACGTGGATGGTCGGCGTGCCGACGTCGTCGCCGACCGCATCCATCCCTGCGTGGTGGCTCTTACGCAGGGCGTCATCGTAGGCGTTGCTGGTAGCGGCGGCCGCCAGCTCTGCGGGCAGACCGGCGTCGGCCAGCGATAGCTTGATGACCTCGTCGAGATCCTTGTTGCCCTCGTTGTGAATCCGGGTGCCCATGGCCGTGTACAGCGGATCCAGGACGCCGGCCCCGTGGGCCTGCTCGGCGGCGATCGCCACCCGCACCGGCCCCCATGCTTTCGCCAAGCCTTCGCGATATTGCTCGGGCAAGTCTTCGCGGTTTTCGTTAAGTATGGCGAGGCTCATGACGTGGAAGTTCACCTCGATGTCGCGAACCTGCTCCACCTCGAGGATCCAGCGCGAGGTAACCCAACACCACGGGCACAGCGGATCGAACCAGAAATCGGCGACGGACTTCTCAGGGGCCTGGTCGGGCATTGCGCGGTCCTCTCGTTGACGGTCGAACAACCGCTCAGCACAACCACCGCGGCCCCGCGGCTGTTCCCGAATCGGCGCACTGGCCGGCTCGGTAGCCGGCACCACTAAGTTGTAGCCCGTGGCCCTTCCAAACCTCACACGCGACCAGGCTGTCGAACGCGCAGCCCTGGTCACCGTTGACAGCTACCAAATCAGCCTCGATGTGACCGACGGTAACGGCGCTCCGGGCGAACACACCTTCCGGTCCACCACCACCGTGGTTTTCGAAGCGCTCGCCGGCGCCGACACGGTCATCGACATCGCCGCCGACGCCATCCGTAGCGCCAGCCTCAACGGTCATGACCTCGACGTCTCCGGGTACGACGAATCGATCGGGATTCCGCTGCGCGGACTGGCCAGCCGCAATGTCGTCATCGTCGACGCAGACTGCCGCTATTCCAACACCGGCGAAGGCCTGCATCGCTTCGTCGACCCGGTCGACGGCGAGACCTACCTGTACTCGCAATTCGAAACCGCCGACGCCAAGCGCATGTTCGCCTGCTTCGACCAACCCGACCTCAAAGCCACCTTCGACGTGCGAGTGACGGCGCCCAAGCACTGGAAGGTGATCTCCAACGGCGCGACCACGAACGTCGCAAACGGTGTGCATAGCTTCACCACCACACCGCGGATGAGCACCTACCTGGTAGCGCTGATTGCCGGGCCATATGCCGCCTGGAACGACACTTACCGCGACGAACACGGCGAAATCCCACTGGGCATATATTGCCGGGCCTCGCTGGCCGAACACATGGATGCCGACCGGTTGTTTACCGAGACCAAGCAGGGATTCGGCTTCTACCACAAGCACTTTGGCTTGCCCTATGCGTTCGGCAAGTACGATCAGCTGTTCGTCCCGGAGTTCAATGCCGGAGCGATGGAAAACGCCGGCGCGGTGACGTTCCTCGAGGACTATGTCTTCCGCAGCAAGGTCACTCGGGCTTCGTACGAGCGACGCGCGGAGACGGTGCTGCACGAAATGGCCCACATGTGGTTCGGCGACCTCGTCACCATGAGCTGGTGGGATGACCTGTGGCTCAACGAGTCCTTCGCCACCTTCGCGTCGGTGCTATGCCAAAGCGAGGCGACCGAATACACCCAGGCGTGGACTACCTTCGCGACCGTCGAGAAATCGTGGGCGTACCGCCAGGACCAGCTGCCGTCAACGCACCCGATTGCCGCCGACATTCCCGACCTGGCGGCGGTCGAGGTGAACTTCGACGGAATCACTTACGCCAAAGGCGCTTCGGTGCTCAAGCAGCTCGTCGCCTACGTGGGCCTGGAGCACTTCCTGGCCGGGCTGCGCGATTACTTCCGCGCTCACGCATTCGGCAATGCCACGTTCGACGACCTGCTGGCCGCACTGGAAAAGGCGTCCGGCCGCGACCTGTCGAATTGGGGTCAGCAGTGGCTGAAGACCACCGGACTCAACACCTTACGTCCGGATTTCGACGTCGACGCCGACGGCAAGTTCACCCGGTTCGCGGTGACCCAAAGCGGCGCCGCGCCCGGAGCCGGCGAGACGCGGGTGCATCGGGTGGCGGTCGGCATTTACGACGAAGACGTTTCCGAGGGAACCGGCAAACTGGTTCGGGTGCACCGGGAGGAACTCGATCTCGACGGTGCACGTGCGGAAGTTCCTGCGCTGGTTGGTGTTTCACGCGGCAAACTGATCCTGGTCAACGATGACGACCTGACCTACTGCTCGCTGCGGCTCGACGCCCAGTCGCTGCGGACCGCGCTGGAACGCATCGCCGACATCGCTGAGCCGCTCCCGCGCAGCCTAGCGTGGTCAGCGGCCTGGGAGATGACCCGCGAGGCCGAATTGCGCGCTCGCGACTTCGTGTCGCTGGTGACCGTCGGGGTGCACGCCGAAACCGAGGTCGGTGTCCTGCAGCGATTGCTGCTGCAGGCGCAGACAGCGCTGGGCTCATACGCCGAACCAGGGTGGGCCGGCGAACACGGCTGGCCGCAATTCGCCGACCGGCTATTGGAATTGGCGCGCGCCGCCCAACCCGGATCGGATTACCAACTCGCGTACATCAACGCGCTGTGTTCGTCGGTATTGCCGCCCCGGCATGTCGAGACGCTGGCGAGTCTGCTCGATGCTGACCCCGCGGAGCTGGGACTGGCCGGTTTGACGGTGGACACCGACCTGCGGTGGCGCATCGTGACCGCGCTGGCAACCGCGGGCGCCATCGACGCCGACGGACCGGAGTCACCCAGGATCGACGCCGAGGTGGAGCGCGACCCGACAGCTGCCGGCAAGCGCTATGCCGCCCAGGCCTCCGCGGCGCGCCCGCAACTCGACGTCAAGGACAAGGCATTTACCACTGTGGTCGAGGATGACACCCTGGCCAACGCTGTTGGGCGCGCGATGATCGCGGGCATTGCGGCGCCGGGGCAGGGTGAGCTGCTCAAGCCCTTCACCGCGCGGTACTTCGAAGCAATCCCCGGGGTCTGGGCGCGGCGATCTAGTGAAGTCGCGCAGTCGGTCGTGATCGGCCTCTACCCCTACTGGGACATCACCGAAGAAGGCATCGCTGCTGCCGATGAGTTTCTGACAGCCCCGGAAGTACCCCCGGCGCTGCGCCGGCTCGTGCTGGAAGGCCAAGCCGCGGTGAAGCGGTCGTTAAGGGCCCGCCGGTTCGACAGCGGTTAGACCGCGAGCGTGCGTGTCCCGCCACTGACGCGCCGCGTCAGGCGTACAGCTGCGCACCCTCGCGCGGCAGGCACTAGGCCGGCGAGATTCCCGCGCTCAACACCCGGATCGCGCTGACCAACCCGTCGACCAAGTGGCCCTGCTCGAACGCCGACGACGCCGCGGCAACCCCAAGCGGCGCCGCCGACTCCGCGCCGCGACCCCGCACCGCAGAGCCGTAGACCACCTCGATGGCGCACTGGTCGGGCGAGACGGCAAGCAGCACCGCGTTATCCGGCGTCGGCACCTTGCCCAACAATTCGCGGGCCCGCGCGGCGGTATCGGTGCCCAGGTCACCAAGGTAGATGGCGAACCGCGCCTTCGACGCCCGCGAGCCGTATTTCAGCGCATCGTCGATGGTGACGAGGTCTTTGATCGGGAACGGGTAGTGGACCGATAGGTCCCCAGGCTCGGTAACCCCGGAGACCCGTCCGCTGGTGGTGAGCACCCAGCCTTTGGGCAGCTCGCCGGGCTCGATCGTCGCAACTTCACCACGTGCCACTTGCGCCACCTCCCACGGTGAACTCTGATCCGCCGTGTCCGCCGTGCCCGCCATGGGAGTTACCGACATCCTCGTCGGTTGCGGCCCACAGGATCGGCGGATGCGTCCACGGCTCCGACAGTTCGTAGGTTGTCGGGTGCGGTCCCTTGCGGGACCAGATCAGCCCCGCCAGCACTACCACCAGCAACAACGGAATTCCGACGAAGAAGAGGTGGATCTCCATAGCGCTCACGTCCCAAACCGTATCCCACCGGAGACGCTCACGGCGCACCCAGGACACGATCCGAGCAGAGCCGGGTAGTCAGGCCCGTTAAGCCGCGCCCTCACCCAGGTATCGCGCCCAAGACGGGTCCAGTTCTTTGACCGTCGACAGCAGTCGCCAATGCTGTCCCGTCGGCGGCAGCGGCGCACGGCGCAACGCCCAGCCGAGTTCGGTGAGCAGCTTGTCGCCTTTGCGGTGGTTGCAGGTCGAACAACACGCGACACAGTTCTCCCACGAGTGGTCACCGCCGCGGCTGCGTGGCACCACGTGGTCGACCGTGTCGGCCTTTGCACCGCAATAGGCGCAGCAGAAACGATCGCGATGCATCAGCGCTGCGCGGGTCATGGGAACCCGAGCGCGAAAGGGAACCCGGACGTAGGACCTCAGCTGGATCACCGAGGGCACCACGATCGACCTGGTCGCCGAGTGGATAACGGGCCCGGCTGGATCGTCGTGCACCACGTCGGCTTTACCGCAGATCACCATGACGATCGCGCGCCGCATCGGCAACGCGGTGAGGGGCTCGTAGGTGGAATTCAGCAGCAGCACCCGGCGGCGATTCCAAATCGATGAGTTCTCGTGGCGGTTAGGCGGATGGGTTTCGACGCTGTGCAGGCATGATGCGGGCCCGGTTACGCCTGCCGCGGCACCGGAATTGCGGTGGCTGCGGCGCTTCTTCACATGCGCCATGAATCCTCCGCCGAACAGTCCACCATGATTTGCTGCTGACTGCACGCCAAATGCCGAAGCCACGCCGTGTCGATCCGGTGAACAGCGGGGGCTGACCGTCGGCCGCGACAAATGGCCCACAATGGAGGGGATGGATCAGAAGACGGAATCTTTCTATGACGCTATCGGCGGCGCCGAAACCTTCCACGCGATTGTTTCGCGCTTTTATGAGCAGGTCGCCGAGGACGAGATACTGCGCCAGCTGTATCCCGAAGAGGATCTGTCGGGCGCCGAGGAACGCTTGCGGATGTTCCTCGAGCAGTACTGGGGTGGTCCGCGAACCTACTCCGATCGGCGTGGCCATCCACGCCTGCGGATGCGGCACGCCCCATTTCGGATCACACCCATCGAACGCGACGCCTGGTTGCGATGCATGCAGACCGCTGTCGCCTCGATCGACTCGGAAACCCTCGACGACGAGCACCGCCGCGAGCTGCTCAACTACCTCGAAATGGCCGCCCATTCTCTCGTCAACTCCGCGTTTTGATGGGCGGCGAAGAAGCGTGGTGGCAGTCCGCGGTGTTCTACCAGGTGTATCCCCGGTCGTTCGCCGATAGCGACGGCGACGGCGTCGGCGACCTGGACGGGCTTGTCGGCCGGCTGGAGCACCTGGAGCGTCTCGGTGTCGACGCGCTGTGGATCAACCCGGTCACCGTCTCACCGATGGCCGACCACGGCTACGACGTCGCCGATCCCCGCGACATCGACCCGCTGTTCGGTGGGATGGCCGCGTTCGAGCGACTGATCGCCGCGGCACACCGGCGCGGCATCAAGATCACGATGGACGTGGTCCCCAATCACACCAGTTCGGCGCATCCGTGGTTCCAGGCGGCGCTGGCTGCCCGCCCGGGCAGCGCCGCGCGCGATCGCTACTTCTTTCGCGACGGCCGCGGGCCCGACGGGATGCTGCCGCCGAACAACTGGGAATCGGTGTTCGGCGGGCCGGCCTGGACGCGGGTGGTTGAACCCGACGGCAAACCCGGCCAGTGGTATCTGCACCTCTTCGACGCCGAACAGCCGGATTTGAACTGGGATAACCCGGAGATCTTCGACGACTTCGAGAAGACGCTGCGATTCTGGCTGGAACGCGGCGTGGACGGTTTCCGCATCGACGTGGCGCACGGGATGGCCAAGCCGCCGGGCCTGCCGGACACCCGGGACGCCACCGCGGTGTTGCGCCACACCGACGACGACCCACGTTTCAACCGACCGAACGTACACGCGATCCACCGCGACATCCGCGCGGTCATCGACGACTACCCGGGCGCGGTGACGGTTGGCGAGGTATGGGTCACCGACAACGCCCAATGGGCCCAATACCTGCGACCCGACGAACTGCACCTCGGCTTCAATTTCCGGCTCACGCGAACAGAATTTGTTGCCGCCGAGATTCACGCGGCGGTGCAGAACTCGTTAGAGGCCGCGGCGCTGGGAAACGCCAGCCCAACCTGGACCCTGGCCAACCACGATGTGGGCAGGGAAGTCACCCGGTACGGCGGCGGCCAGATCGGTCTGCGCCGGGCGCGGGCGATGGCGATGCTGATGCTCGCCCTGCCCGGCGCGGTCTTCATCTACAACGGCCAGGAGTTGGGTTTGCCCGACGTGGACCTGCCTGATGAAGTACTGCAGGACCCGACCTGGAAACGCTCGGGACATACCGAACGCGGCCGCGATCGCTGCCGGGTGCCGATGCCGTGGTCCGGCGATGCTCCCCCGTTCGGGTTCTCCGCGTCCGCCGACACCTGGTTGCCGATGCCGGCAGAATGGGCGGACCTGACCGTCGATAGGCAGCTCAAGGATGCCGACTCGATGTTGTCGTTCTTCCAACGCGCACTCGAATTACGCAGGGAGCATAGCGAATTCGAAGGCAGCCTGATCGACTGGCTGGCGGCGGACGACGATGCGCTGCTATTCCGGCGGCGCGGCGGCGGGCTGGTCTGTGCGCTGAACGCGGGTGAGCGTCCGATGCAGCTGCCGGCGGGAGAACTTCTTCTGACCAGTGCACCGCTGGCCGACGGCAAACTGCCCCAGGACAGCGCGGCCTGGCTGGTAGCGACGCACCAGCATTAACACATCCAACTGGCTGATCTCGACAAGACCCTGCCCGTCGTGATCCTGACCCGCGAACTCGTCAGACCGCACCTCGCCCGGCTAACCATTGCACCCATCACCGCAACCTTTCGCGGTCTGTCCACCGAGGTCGTTGTCGGCCCGGCCAACGGGTTCCAACAGACGTCGGTAATCAGCTGCGACAACATCGCTACCATTCCAACCAACGAACTGGCGCTCGCACAAGCGATCCGCGCGGCATTCGACCTCGAATAGGGCCGCAGGGCACACGTCAGCGCAGCACCAGCGCCGGATGACCGCGACGCCGGTACACCGAACCGTATCGAGCGTCTACCCGCAACCACGCCGGCAGCACCCGGACCCTGATCATCTCGTCGGGGTCGATCGCCGCCGGCGACTGGGGCAGGAAACCCATTGCGGTCAAAGCGAACACGCAGCGCATCGGTAGCCCAACAACGACGTCGTCCGAGCTGACCTGAATGACCTCCTGGTCGAGCAGCGACACCGGCGGACCATGGGAACCGCTGTGCTCCTTGGCAAGTTGCGCGCCACGCTGCGCCAGGTCCAGCATCACCCGGGCCGGCACGTCATCGACGTGGACGAACCCGGATTCCGGGGGCAGGGCACCCCGCCACGCCGAGTCCATCGCGAAGCCGGGATCCACATAACCTGAGCTGTCCATCGCTGCCAGTCCGCGTGCCAATGCGTCCGCGCCGACCGACATGTCGTCGGGGCGCACCTTGCCGGCCACCACCCGGCTGGCTAGAACGTCGAAACCCGTTGCCACCCAAGCCGTCAACAATCCGGCCGACCGCGCGCGGATTCGGATGATCGCGGCATCGTCGAGCCGCATCGCGTGCTCGACGAACGTGGCCAGATCAGTGCGGTGGGCCGCCCTGGTCTCTGGACCCAGCCACAAGCCGCGCTCCGCGACCCCCTTTATGTCCGCAGCCACCGTTGCAAGTACTCCCGATGGCGTGGCGACAATCGCACCAGCCGCTGTTCCTCGATGTGGACGGCGGCCAGCTGCGACTCGGCGACGACGGCGGGCTTCGAGTTCGGATCGGCATTGACCGACCGCACCTCGTAACCGAGCGTGAAGTCCACCGCTCGCAGCCGCTTGGTCCAGATGGTCACCTGCAGCGGCGAATCGGCCAGCCGCAGCTGATCCTTGTAGGTGACCCGCACATCGGCGATCAGCAGGCCGATCGTCGTGATGTCAGTGGCGAAAGCGTCTTTGAGAAACGGAACGCGTGCCTCTTCCAGGATCGTGACCATGGTGGCGTGATTGATGTGCTGGTACATGTCGATGTCGGACCAGCGCACCGGCACCGGTGCGACGAATCCGTTGCTCACCCTGAAGATCCTCGTCCGCTGGTGCGTGTCATCCGACGGATCTGGCGTGCCGCGACTGACAGTGTCGCGAGATCCTTTGCACCGCTTTCCCGGATCTCGTCGAGCGTTCGGCGTGCCCGCTCCACCCTTGACGCGCTGATGTGTTCCCACTCGGCGATCTTTTGTTCGCCGCTCTCATCGGGCTCCCCCACGGCTAGCACGTCGAAACAAAGCGACCGCAACGACGCGTAGATGTCGTCACGAATCGCCAAGCGCGCCAACGAATGCCAGCGGTCGTTTCGGGGTAACTCGGATACCGCGGTGAGCAGCGCGTCGGTTCCCAGGCGGTCCATCAGGGCGAAATAGGTATCGGCGACTTCGGCGGTATCGATTTCAGTGATGTCGCCGATGTCGATGATGTCGAGCAGGCTGTAGCGGTATAGGCCGGTCGCGACCCGGTATGCCAAGTCGTGGGGCGCACCCATTGCCGCAAATTCCGCGGCCTCCTTCTCAACGATCGCCTCGTCGTCGCCGCGCAACCACTCCGACATCCGTGGCGTCAGCGCCTTGACCTTCGCAGCGAATCGGTTGATTTCGGCGCCAACGGCCAGCGGCTGCGGGCGATAGTTGAGCAGCCAGCGTCCAGCACGGTCGATCAGGCGACGGGTATCCAGTGTCATCCGGTCCGACAACGCGACAGGCAGGTTGGCCGCGCGGATTCGCCGCCAGATGTGGCCCACCCCGAAGATCGCATCGGTGGCAGCATAGGTGCGCACCGCGTCGATCGGCGCGACACCGACGTCTTCGGTGATCCGAAACGCGTAGCTGATGCCGGCGGTGTCCACCAGATCGTTGATCAGCATGGTGGTAACGATCTCGCGGCGCAGCTGGTGCGCCCGGATCTCCGGGGTGAACCGATCGCGCAGCGGCGTCGGGAAGTATCGGGGCAGCCGCGAGGCGAAGACGTCCTGATCCGGCAGCTCGGTCTTCAGTACTTCCTCCTTGAGACCCAGCTTGACGTGCGCCATCAATGTCGCGAGCTCGGGTGAAGTGAGCCCCATCCCGGCCTCGGCTCGCCGGGCAATCTCCTTCTCCGACGGCAGGGCCTCCAATTCGCGGTTGAGGCCGTGCTCCACCAGCTGCCGGATCTGATCGGCGTGTACCGGCAGCAGGCTGCCCGCGTTGGCGCGACTGGTACCCATCAGGTCGTTCTGGTCCTCGTTGTCGGTGAGCACCAATTGCGCGACCTCGTCGGTCATCGACTCCAGCAGTTGACTGCGTTCGTCGGCCGTCACCTTGCCAGCGGTGACCAGCGAGTCGATCAGGATCTTGATGTTGACCTCGTGGTCCGAGCAGTCCACGCCGGCCGAGTTGTCCATCGCGTCGGTATTGATGTGGCCGCCGGACAGGTCGAATTCGACGCGTCCCCGCGCCGTCACCCCGAGGTTGCCGCCTTCGCCAATAACCTTGGCGCGCACCTGGTTTGCGTTGACCCGTACCGGGTCATTGGCGCGGTCGCCGACGTCGGCATCGGATTCCGATTCGGCCTTGATGTAGGTGCCGATGCCACCGTTGAAGAGCAGATCCACCGGTGCCTGCAGAATCGCCCGAATCAGGTTGGGCGGGGCCATCTCTGCGACGTCGCCGTCGATCCCGAGGGCGGCCCGGACCTGCGGGCTGACCGGGATGGTCTTCTGCTCGCGGCTGTACACCCCGCCGCCCTCGCTGATCAGCGACTTGTTGTAGTCGTCCCAGCTGGACCGGGGTAGATCGAACATCCGCCGGCGTTCCTCCCACGACACCGCGGCGTCGGGGTTCGGATCGAGGAAGATGTGCCGGTGATCGAAGGCCGCGAGGAGTCTGATGTGTTTGCTCAGCAGCATCCCGTTGCCGAACACGTCGCCGCTCATGTCGCCGACGCCGACGACGGTGAAATCCTCCGTCTGGGTGTCCACGCCGATCTCCCGGAAGTGTCGCTTGACCGCTTCCCAGGCGCCTTTGGCGGTGATGCCCATGGCCTTGTGGTCGTAGCCCACGGACCCGCCGGAGGCGAATGCGTCACCCAACCAGAAGCCGTAGGACTTGGCAACATCGTTGGCGATGTCGGAAAACGTGGCGGTGCCTTTGTCCGCGGCCACGACCAGGTAGGCATCGTCACCGTCGCGCCGCACCACCTCGGGTGGTGGGTGGACGGCTTTGGTCGCGTGGTCGACGTTGTCGGTGACGTCGAGCAATCCAGAGATGAACAGCTGGTAACAGGCGACGCCTTCAGCCCGGATGGCATCGCGGTCGGCCGCGGCGTCGCCGGTGGGCAACGGCGGCCGCTTGACGACGAACCCGCCCTTGGCCCCGACCGGCACGATGACCGCGTTCTTGACCGCTTGCGCCTTGACCAGACCGAGGATTTCGGTGCGGAAGTCGTCGCGCCGGTCCGACCAGCGCAGGCCGCCGCGTGCCACCGGACCGAACCTCAGATGCACGCCTTCGACGCGCGGCGAGTACACAAAGATTTCGAATTTGGGTCTCGGTAGCGGAAGCTCGTCGATCAGCGGTGCATTGAGCTTGACAGCCAAAACGTTGCGGCCGCGGGCCGAACCGTCGCGTGTGACAAAGTAATTGGTGCGCAACGTGGCCTGAACCAGCGACGCGAACGCACGTAGGATGCGGTCGGTGTCCAGGCTGACCAACGCGTCGATATCGGCAGCGACAGCGGCGGCCGCCGCTTGCGCATCACGGCTCACCGGTGAACCCGATGGCCTGGGATCGAAAAGCGCTTCGAACAATGCGACCAGTGATCGCGCGGTGGAGGGATGCTCGTTGAGCACCGATTCGATGTAGGACTGGCTGTAGGGGAAGCCCGCCTGCCGTAGGTATTTGGCGTAGGCGCGCAGGAGCACCACCTGCTGCCAGGTCAGTCCCGCGCGCATCACCAGCTCGTTGAACCGGTCTATCTCGACGCGGCCATGCCAGATCGCAGTGACCGCGTCGGCGAATCGCTGTGCGCCAGCGTCCCGCTCGGCTGCCGTCGCGGCCATCGGAATCGTGGGATGCGGGGAGATCCGGAACTGATAGATCCATACCGGCAGCCCGTCGGGCCGGGTGACGGTAAACGGTCGCTCTTCGAGCACCACGACGCCCATGCTCTGCAGCATCGGCAGCAGCTGACTCAACGAGGCGGTGCGCCCACCCAAAAACCAGGTCAGCTGGGCAACTCCGTGCTCGTCGCGCTCGGAGAACACCAGCTTGACCGAATCATCGGTGAGCTCGTTGACGATGGCGATGTCGCCGATCGCATCGGCTGGGGCGACGGCCTGCTTGTAGGCCTCGGAGAACGCGCTCGCGTAATGCTCGGCGTCGGCATAGGAGACCGAGCCGCTGGCCGCGGCGCCGATCAGCCGGTCGGACCAGGTTCGCGCGGCTTCGCTGAGCAACGCCTGGATCCGGATACGGTTGGCTTCGGAGACGTCGACCGGGGCCGAAGCTTGACCATTCTCGGGTAGTCGCACCATGAAATGCATGAGCGCCCAAGGTGATTCACTGACACGCGCGGTGAACTCCAGTCGGGTGCCACCGAACTCGCGGACCAAGATGTCCTCAATCTGCAAGCGAACGGCCGTGGTGTAGCGGTCCCGGGGCACATAGACCAGGCACGAAACGAAGAACTGCAGCCGGTCGGCGCGCAGGAACAACAAGGCGCGTCGTTGTGATCCCAGATCCACCACGGCCTTGGCCATCACCAACAGCCGCTCGGCGCTGAGTGTGAAAAGCTCCGGGCGCGGGACGGTCTGGATCACGTCGAGCAGCAACTGGCCCGGATGACTGGGGTCGCTGCCGGCCAATGTGAGCGCTTCGCGTACTCGTCGCGAGATCGCCGGGATTTCCAGGACGTCGGCGTTCATGGCGGCGACGGTGAAGAGCCCGACGAAGCGATGTTCAAACACGCGGCCGTCGCGGTCGTTCTCGCGGACCGCGATCGCGTACGGGTACGCGCCATAACGCAGATAGCTTCCGACGGCGGCTTGGGCCAAGACCAGCAATTTGGTCTCGTCGGTCAGCCGGGGCCGGGTACCCGACCGAGCACGCAGCACACCCAAACCAGTCGTTGCGTCGCCGGAGACCAGACCATCCTCAACCCGGGTCCGCTGGTATCCCAGCAGTAGAAAATTCCCGTTTCCCAACCAGCGCAGTAGCGCCGCGACCTCCTGGCGGTCAGGTGCTGAGTAACGGCCTTCGATGTCGCTGTCGACATCTGCGGCCAATTCGGCGAGGGTGGCGATCATTGCCGACGCATCCGTGGCGACCCGCTGGACGTCGGCGAGGACCTTGGGCAGCAGCCGCTCGACCTCGGCGAGGGCCTTACGATCGACGGCCGGCGAAAGCTGGACGTGTATCCAGGCCTCGCCGACGTATGGCGACGCGCCGTCCGCCCTCGGTTCCACCCGCTGCAGTTCCCCGGTTGAACTGCGGCGGACCTCGAACACCGGTGTCATGATCGCCGTATAGCCGACGCCGAGCCGATGCAGCAGCACCGTGACGGAGTCCATCAGCATGCCGCCGTGGTCGGTGACCACCTGCAGCGCGGGCCCGAAACCTTCAGGGTGATCCGCCGGGTAGACGGCGACACCGCTTTCGCCGGGGAGACGATGTTGGCCCAGGCGATAGTGCGCGGCCAGCATCGCCGGTGTCACCAATGCGGCGGGGGCCCCCGTGGCGGCTTGCGATCCGACGTCGTCCGGCCCCCGATAGCTGTCGATGTAGGCCTTGGTGATCCAGTCAGGGACATTGCCGCTCTGGTTAAACGTGGTCCACGGCTCGACATCTTGTGTAGCTCGGGGATCGATCGTCATGCCGACTGCTCCCAACTCACGACGGATACCAGCGCGGGGCGGTGGCAGAGCTGACACTAGCCCCTTGTCAGCTTGCGGTGGGTCACTCGGTGCGGGCGGGCCGCGTCGACTCCGAGCCGTTCCACTTTGTTCTCCTCGTAGGCGCCGAAGTTCCCCTCGAACCAGAACCACTTGGCCTCGTTGTCGTCGTCGCCCTCCCACGCCAGGATGTGCGTGCACGTCCGGTCGAGGAACCAGCGGTCGTGCGAAATCACCACCGCACAGCCCGGGAAGTTCACCAGGGCGTTCTCCAGCGAGCTCAGGGTCTCGACGTCCAGGTCGTTGGTCGGCTCGTCCAGCAGGATCAGGTTGCCTCCCTGCTTGAGCGTCAATGCGAGGTTCAGCCGGTTGCGCTCGCCGCCGGATAGCACGCCGGCCGGCTTCTGCTGATCGGGCCCTTTGAACCCGAACGCGGACACATAGGCCCGCGACGGCACCTCGGTTTGACCGACCTCGATGTAGTCCAGGCCGTCTGAGACGACTTCCCACACCGTCTTCTTTGGATCTATCCCCGCGCGGGCCTGGTCGACGTAGCTCAGCTTGACGGTCTCGCCCACCTTTACGGTGCCGCTGTCCGGCTGCTCGAGCCCGACGATGGTCTTAAACAGGGTAGTCTTGCCGACCCCGTTGGGACCGATGACGCCGACGATGCCGTTGCGGGGCAGGGTGAAAGACAGGTCCTTGATCAGGGCGCGTCCGTCGTAACCCTTGTCGAGGTGGTCCACTTCAACCACCACGGAGCCGAGGCGGGGCCCGACGGGGATCTGAATCTCTTCGAAGTCGAGCTTGCGGGTCTTCTCGGCCTCGGCCGCCATCTCCTCGTAACGCTGCAGCCGCGCCTTGCTTTTTGCCTGGCGGGCCTTGGCACCCGATCGGACCCAAGCCAGCTCCTCCTGTAGCCGCTTTTGCAGCTTCGCGTCCTTGCGGCCCTGCACCGCGATCCGCTCTGCCTTCTTCTCCAGGTAGGTCGAGTAGTTGCCTTCGTAGGGGTAAGCGCGACCGCGATCGAGCTCCAGGATCCATTCGGCGACGTTGTCCAGGAAGTACCGGTCGTGGGTTACCGCCAGTATCGCTCCGGCGTAGCTCGCAAGATGTTGTTCGAGCCACTGCACGCTCTCTGCGTCCAGGTGGTTGGTCGGCTCGTCGAGCAGCAGCAGGTCTGGTTTGGACAGCAGCAGTTTGCATAGCGCGACGCGGCGACGTTCACCACCGGACAGGTTGGTCACCGGCTCGTCGGGCGGCGGGCAACGCAGCGCGTCCATGGCCTGCTCCAGCTGAGAGTCCAGGTCCCACGCATCGGCGTGGTCCAGTTCCTCCTGCAGCCGGCCCATCTCCTCCATCAACTCGTCGGAGTAATCGGTGGCCATCAACTCGGCGACCTCGTTGAAGCGGTCAAGCTTGACCTTGATCTCGCCCATGCCCTCTTCCACGTTGCCCCGAACCGTCTTCTCCTCGTTCAGCGGGGGCTCCTGTTGCAGGATGCCGACGCTGGCGCCGACGGCCAGGAATGCGTCGCCGTTATTCGGCTTGTCCAGACCGGCCATGATCCGCAAGACGCTCGACTTACCGGCCCCATTCGGGCCGACGACACCGATCTTGGCTCCGGGGAAGAAGCTCAACGTGACGTCGTCGAGGATCACTTTGTCGCCGTGCGCCTTGCGGACCTTCTTCATCGTGTAGATGAACTCAGCCATGCCTCGGTAGTGCCTTTCTGGTCTCGCGGAAATATCCCGCCGACCATCCTAGGCACCCGCCAGCAACGCTAGGCCGACAGTGGCAGCGCAGCCGTGTCGTCAGACTCGGCGCCGTCATGAGCATCGCCGTTGTGGTCCACGGTGTCGGCCGTAGCTACCGTGGCATCCGCGGTAGTCGGACCGGTGTAGCCCGGCTTCTCGATCCGCACGATCGCCCGCGACAGATCTGGTCCCACCGACATCGCGCGCATCTCCAGCGATGAGCGGCGATTGCCATCGCGGTCCTCGTATTCGCTTGTGTACACGTGGCCCACCGCGATCACCGGTGCACCCTTGCCCAATGCGGCGCCCACGCCGGTGACCAACTTGCCCCAGCAATTGACGTTGATGAACAGCGAGTTTCCGGGCTCCCATCCCCCATCAGCGGTCCGTCGGCGGGAATTGCTGGCCACACGGAACTTGATGACCTCTTGACTGCCGACCTGTCGACGCTCGAGGTTGTTGACGATGTGGCCGACGACGGTAAGCGGCGTTTCAAACATTGACTCAATTCCTTTCATTCACAGGTAGCGCTCGTGTCTGGTGCTCATTGAGCGCCGGGTCACCGACAAGCCGAAACCGGGCAAGCGGGTAAGGATCGGACGTTGTGGATAAAGGCGCGACTGTGGATAAGCGCTAGGGCTCGCGAGCGTAACGTCGCTGCGAAAACTCCAGCACGAAATCGCGGTGGCGTTACGCTCGCGGATTTTCACTTCCGCGGCTGGCTTGCCGCCCATGACGCGCTTTGAATTCGCGGGCGACGAACTGATTACGCGCCACCTGCCCGACATAGTCGAAATCTCGCAGAATGTCCCGCAATTCCCGGCGGAATGCAATCCGACGCTCGGCGAGGTCAGTTGCCGGTGCGATCAGATCGTGATCGATGGCGACCTGGCGCGCCGTGGCGAACAGCAGTGTCGACACCGACTCGCTGCTACGGACCCGGCCCTGCGCCACGTATTGTCGGCCGACGCCGAGCGCCAAATCGGTCAGTTCCTTCTGACCGATGTTCGCCGGAGCATCCCGCAACACGTCGGCAACGATCTCATACGCCTCGAAGAACACCCGCAGCATTGCCTCGGACATCAACGGCCGCTTGGCATACAGCATCGCGTCGATCTCTTCGCCGCCGGCGGCAACTTGGGTCTCCCAATCCTCGTGCCATGCCATCTCTTCGGCGATGTTGGCCCGAAATGCCGCCGAATCGGCGAAATAGAAATCGAACTTCAGCAGATCGCGCAACCGCATCGCCTGCTCCCAGAAAGCGGCGATGCGATCACCGTCGATATGCCGAGCATGTGCCAGCGCGAGTTCGACGATCGAGGTCTCCAGAAACGCGTGAATCACCGAATTCCGATAGAACGCCGCGGCATGCTCATCGGCCGGAGCGATGTACCACACGGGCTCACGCCCGCTGTCCACGCGGGTGACCGGGTGCCCGTTGGACAATGCGTCGACCGCCGCGCGTACACCTTCGCGCGATCGCAGCCGCAACGCACTGGTTGATACCGGCGTCTGCTTGCGATCGAGGTAGTCGAGGGAGTCCTGCAAGGTGTGGTGCAGCTGATCGAGCGTCAGCGCCACTCCGCGGGTGGTCAGCAGCAGCGCAGACACCAAACCCGTCGCCGTCACCGGGGTGGACTGCAGAATCCGCCACGCAACTTCAAACGACATCTTCTGCAGTGCAAGGCGTTTGGCGTCGAGATCCTGCGTCAACGAACCGTGCGGCGCGCCGAGATACTCTCGCATCGAGACCGCTTCGGGGAAGCGGACATAGATCTTGCCGTAGTTGCGCTCACCCTGCGCCTTGATGAAGCTATACAGCCAACCGAAGCCCTCGGGCTTCTTCTCGGCGCCTTGCGCGTAGGCGGCATACTCGGCGATCTCGTGCAGCTGGTCGAAGCAGATCGAAACCCCTTGCAGCAGGATGTCGTCGCTGCGACCATCCAGGTAGGCGTCTGCGACGTAGCTCATCAGTCCGAGCTTGGGCGGCAACATCTTTCCGGTTCGCGACCGAGTGCCCTCGATGGACCAACTTAGATTGAACCGCTTTTCGACGACGTAGCCCACATATTCCTTGAGCACGTATTTGTACAGCGGGTCGTCGCCGATATTTCGCCGAATAAAGATCATGCCCGACCGCCGCATCAGCGGACCCATGACTCCGAACGACAGGTTGATGCCGCCGAACATGTGCACCGGCGGCAGCCGGTTCTCCTGCATCGCCACCGGTACGACCGCGCCGTCGATGTAGGACCGGTGCGAGAACAGCAACACCGCCGGGTGTGCTTCCAACGCAGCGCGCATGGCCGCAACCTGATATTCGTCGTAATCGATTTCCGGGTCGAATCCGCGGCTGACCATCCGGCCCAGGACGGAAATCATGTCGACCGAAACCTGGCTCCATCCGGTCGCCAGTTCGTCGAGTATCTTCCCCGCCCGCTCCACCGTGGCGTTGGGGATTCGTTCCAGGCCGGCACGAAAACGCGCTGACGCCAAGATCTCCGGCTTCACCAGCCTCGGAGACTTATATTGCGGTCCAAGGATCCGATATTCGGCGCGTGCCAGCGCTAGCAGCGCTCGACGGGTGACAAACTGGGCGAAATCACGGGTGCTTTCGGCGACGGTGGTGTCGCGCCACTGCTGACGCAGTTCGGACACTTTGGCCGACTCGCCCGCCACCACCCGCGCGCGCCGGGGGTCGGTGCGCAGGATGCGGCGCTGCTGACGTGCGTTGGGGTGGTAGGGATCTCGGCCCGGAAGTAGCGCGGCCACCTTGTCCGCCTTGCTGCGGTCCGCGGGCGGCAACCAGAACACCCGCACCGGCACGATCGAGCGATCCTCACCGCCCTCGAGCTGCTCAACGAGCGCTGTCAGCGCCGCCGGCGACGCGCTACGCGGCGGCAGCTTCAATACGTCGAACTTCGCCTCTAGATTGCGGGCACGCTGCTGGCCCAGCCACTCCATGACCAATTCCATTTCCACGGGAGTTTCCATGGCGGCGAGCACCAGCGCGTCTTCCGCGGTGAGGACCGCGCTGGTGTCGGCGGCGGGTTTGGTCACGGCCGTCCTCTGGGCCTAGCGGATTCGGTTGCGCCGGTTTCGTCAGCGGCGGGTTGTTGCGCCGCACCGTCTTTCACAGCGATCTTGGACTCGTTCGGGTTCTTCTTCACCTGGGTCGTTGAGGCCACGGTGGGCTGCGCCTTGCGGGAAGGTGTTTTGGTGGCCTTCTTTGCGGGCTTGGGCGCGGCCTTCTTCGCTGCGGCTTTCGACGCAGCCTTCGGTTGTGTCTTTTTCGCAGCGGTCTTCTTAACCTGAGCCGTCGCTTTTTTCGCCGCCTTTTTCTCGGCGTAAAGGCCGACCTTGGGCAACTCATCGATCGGCCAGTTCCGCAGCGTATCCAAATACAGTTGCCGCACTTCGGCGATGCGATCCGGGAGGTTGTCCAGGGTCCAGCCGTCGACGGGGATCGGCGGGAACACCGCAACGTCGACCGTGCCCGGATTGATTGTGGTGGAGTTTCGGGAGGCGACGACCTCCGCGTTGCGGATCACGATGGGGACGATGGGAATCCCCACCGCCATCGCGATGCGGAACGGCCCTTTCTTGAATGGCCCGACTTCGGTGGTATCCAACCGGGTGCCTTCGGGGGCGATCACGATGGACAGCCCGTTCTTCGCGCGGTCCTCGACCGTATGCATCGTCTCCACCGCTGCGACCGGATCGTCACGGTCAATGAACACGCCGTCCAATAGCTTGCCCATCGTTCCCATGATCGGGTCGTTCTGCAGCTCCTTTTTGCCCACACCGACCCAGTTGTCGCGCACCAGCGCTCCGGCAATGACCGGGTCAACCTGGTTGCGGTGATTGAAGATAAACACAGCCGGACGCCGTGCGGTGAGGTTCTCTTTCCCGATGACATTCAGATGCACGCCGCTGGTCGCCAGCAGCAGCTGGGAAAAGGTGGAGGTAAAGAAATTCACGCCGCGCCGTCGGCTACCGGTGAGCACTCCGATCCCTACCGCACCGGCCGCAACGGGAAACATGGTGGAAAAACCGGCGAGTGTTCGCAGTTGCCGCCGCAGGCCCACGCCGCCGCGGCTGTTGAACTTCAAGATCGGCCAGCCTCGGCGTTTGGCGACGGCGGCCATTTTGCCTTCAGGGTTGGTCGGCCGTGGATTGCCGACTAGGTACATCAGCGCGACGTCCTCGTCACCGTCGGCGTAGAAGTAGCTGTCTTTGAGGTCGATATCGTGCTCGGCCGCAAATCGTTGGACCGCAGCGGCTTTGCCCGGACCCCACAAGATCGGCTTGACCACACCACCGGTGAGCATTCCGTCTTCGTTGGTCTCGAACTTGTTGGTGAGCATGTTGGTAATGCCGAGAAACCGTGCGACCGGGCCAACTTGAATCGTCAGGGCCGACGAGCTGAGTACCACGGTGTGCCCGCGAGCGACGTGAGCCCGCACCAGCTCTCGCATTTCCGGGTAGATCCGGGACTCGATCCGCTGGGCGAACAGCCGCTCGCCGATCTCCTCCAAGTCGGTCAACAGCCGTCCGCGCAACGCCGAGGAGGCCTTGCCGATGAGGTCTTCGAACTCGATGCGCCCGAGCGTATGGTTCAGACCGGCCTGAACCATGCTGAGCAGCTCCCCCACCCCCATGTCGCGGCGCCGGAGCCGCTCCTGGGTGAGGATAACGGCCGTAAAGCCGGCAACCAACGTCCCATCCAGGTCGAAAAACGCGCCGATCGTTGGTCCAGGTGGACTAGCCATGATTTCAGCCACTGAGCCGGGCAGCCGCAGGTCTTGGACCGGCTTATTCGTCCCGCGCTCTTCGCCTTCGGAGACGCTCACGAGCCCGACGCCGATCCAGATGCCGAACCCGCCGGGGCCGCAAACGAAGCCGGCACCGCGCGCGGTGCCGGATCACCGGCCAGCGCGAGGATTTCGTCGAATCCCTCCAACAGGCACTGGCCGAACAACTCGTCGTTGCGCACCGAGGCCCGGTCGTAGCGCACGGTGATGGTGCACCAGCCGCCCCGCGATATCAGCACCACCATCATCGCAACCCCCGGCAACGGTCCAATACCGTACTGCCGCAATATTTTTGCTCCGGCGATGAAGGTGTCGCCGGGATACACCGGAACATTGCTGGCCTGCACGTCCGACCCGATTACCGAGCCGCTGATCCCCTCCAGCACCGCGGTGGGCAAAACACTCAACACCGGCGCCATGGCCCCGATGACGTTCATCGCAGGCTCGTCGCGGCGCTGGGTCATCTGCGCCCGGATCTTCTTCATCCGGGCAACCGGATCTGCAGTGCCCAGTGGAGCCGCGATATTGACGCCGGTGAACCGGTTACCGCCGGCCGCGTCCGCGTCGGCCCGCAGGTTCACTGGTACCGCCATCGGCAGGGTGCTGATCGGGACACCAAGTGCCGCATGGTAACGGCGCAGCGCGCCAGACAAGCCTGCGAGGTAGGCGTCGTTGATCGACCCACCACCGGCCTTAGCGGCCTTGTGCAGGTCGGCGAGCCGAATGTCGATCGCCTCGGTGCGGGTGGTTAGGCTGCGCCGGCGCAGCAGCGGCGACGGCTCCGCGGCCCGATTGATAACCCGCATGCTCGAGAGCGCATAGCCGACAATGCCCGACACGGCAGACGCAGGATCCAAAACCACGCGCCCGGCCACGGAAACCGCCCCGGATAGCGCGCCCAGAACGCCACCGACGATGGCGATTGGCAAGTGGTTGATGCCTTGGCGCATCAGGTCGTTGGGCGAAAGATCCTCCGGGATGGGCTGTGGCGGCGTCGCCCTGGGCGGTGGATCCCGCTCCAGGTCATAGATTTCGGCGAACATCTCGACACCACCGACACCGTCGGTGACCGCGTGGCTCACGTGCAGCAGGGTCGCGGCTTTGCCGTCCGGCAAACCCTCGACCAGGGTGGCCGTCCACAGCGGTCGCGAGATGTCCAGTGGTGACTGCAGGATCACCTCGGCCAGGTCTAATATTTCGCGCAGTGTGCCGGGTTCGGATACGCGTACCCGGCGCACGTGAAAGTCGAGGTTGAAGTCGGGATCCACCACCCAGCGCGGCGCCGCGGTGGGCAGCGTCGGCACGACGACCTTCTGGCGCAGCCGCAACACCCGTCGAGATGCGTTTTCGAACCGGGTCCGAAAGCGCTCCCAGTCCGGCGTGGTGTCGAGGAGTTCGAGCGCCATGATCCCCGAACGGGTCCGCGGATTCGCCTCGCCCCGATGCATCAAATAGTCGACAGGTCCAAGTTCGTCGGACAATCCAACAGCCTCGACAGGCTCAGCCACGCCGATCAAGCCTCCTGATTCAGCACCCACAACACAATCGACAACACAACGCTAGTCCGGTTAACGCGGTGGTGAAAGCCGAGTGTGGGTGCGGATCGGCCTGGTTTCGAAACCTCGTGCTAGGCACGTAAGTTGGGAGCTTGGCGGCCCGTGCTGCGCCCGGTTCAGCTGGCCGGAGTTGCCGAAAGCGCCAACGAGCCCATCAGCTCGCGCCGCCCGTAGACGACTCCGAGGAAGTCCGCGACGGCGTTGGCAGCCAGCCGTGACCGGACCGTCGGGGTGATGTCGAACGCGTGGTAGGCGTTGGCGAGCTCGGCATAGGCCACCGTGGCAGCCCCGGCGCCCCGTAACGCCGCGCAGAACGCCCGGGACTGGCCGCTAGGGGCCATTTGGTCCTTTTCGCCGTGCAACACGAAGAACGGTGGTGCTCCGCGGTGCACATACGAAATGGGCGAAGCCGCCGTGAACCGCTCGGGATCGTCTGCGTAGCGGGTCTTCATCACGAACCGCTCGAGGAACGGCAGCATCATCTCGTGCATGTTTTCGAAGTCGGTGAAGTCGTAGACCCCGTAGTACGGCGCAACCGCTTGCACGGTGGTGTCGGATTCTTCGAACCCGGGCTGAAACTGTGGATCGTTGGGGGTCAGGGCGGCCAGAGACGCCAGGTGCGCGCCTGCCGATCCGCCGGTGATCGCGATGAAATCAGGGTCGCCACCGTAGTCGGTAATGTTCTCGCGGACCCAGGCGATCGCCCTTTTCACGTCGATAATGTGCGCGGGGAATGCACAGCGCGGGCTCTTGCTGTAGTCGATCGAGACGCAAATCCAGCCGAGTTCCACCATTCGGCTCATTAACGTGTATCCCTGAGGGCGTTTGCCATTGACAGACCACGCCCCGCCGGGGACTTGGATCAGAACCGGAGCCCTGCAACCGGGCGCCAGGTCGGGCCGGCGCCAGATGTCGAGCAGATTGTCACGACCGCCCGGACCGTAGGAGATGTCGCAGGTGTGCGCCGCGTATCGGCGGCGCGGTCCGGACGGTAACAGGCCGCCCCGGCGCGCGCACACGGCCGGATCGCTGGTCGGGTGGCATACCTGGTCGCGGAAATCCGGACCGAACGACTCCTCGAGTGCAGCGGTAAGGGAGTGATCGGCCCGCTGTGCCGCCCAGGTGGTTGCAACTCGGTTGATCGACGGCGCTGCCACTCGGGACAACGCGTGTCCGGTCACGACATGCGGTGGAAATTCCGTAGCGAGCCAGCTGGCGACCCAGCCAAGGGCGAACGGCGAACCACGTAGCAGTAGGGCGCCGGCCCGATAGGTGTCGCGGGCGTCAGCCGCCAGCTGCGCCCCTTGTCGCAGCGCCTGGGCGCCTGCCCTCGAGCACCGCGAAGTCACTCTGGCCATGCACATAACAAAGCCCACCCAACCCCTCGACGTCAGGCACACGCGTCTTTGCGGTTAACGGCCGATTACCGGCCGGTGTTGTACGTGTGTCGAGGCTCACACCATAACCGATATTTGGCGCAGGGGAAGACTTTTCGCGCGCGTTGCGCCGCTCAAAATGATCTTGGGACGCCGTTAGATAGACTGACCTGCACATTGCCTCCGTAGCTCAGGTGGATAGAGCAAGGGCCTTCTAATCCCTAGGTCGGGTGTTCGAGTCACCCCGGGGGCACACACTGGGACAGCTGTGACGATTGTGGCGCGAATGGGCGCGTCGATCCGGCGTGAATCCTGGCCTCTGAGGGTGAATCCTGGGCGCGAAAACCAGCCGGATCCCGCCCTGGACACACACTGAAAGCCGTGAGTTCACACTCGATCTCGACAGATCTCGGGCCGGGGTCAATGCGCGGGCACGTCGGCTTGACGGGAAAAGTAGTGATGCGTTGATGCGATAGCATCAAGCCGTGCGGACGACGCTTGACATTGACGACGACGTGATCGCCGCAGCTCGCGAACTTGCATCCGCCGAGCGCCGTCCTCGCGGCCCTACGCGTCTTGGAAGGTCACCGCTTCCTGACTGATGACGTATCGCTCGTCGATGACGACATTCCGGCGATCGTCGGTCACCGCCAGGTAACCGACGCCCATCTGCTGACGCTCGCTCGCCGGCGAGGCGTCCGGCTGGTCAGTTTCGACAGCACAGTCCTCAGCCTCGCCCAAGGACACGATGGAGCTGCTGACTACCGTTAGCTGAAATACCGCAGGCCAAGAACATCACCGTCACCACCGCCGCAAACACTTCGGCGTCTGGCCCACTGCCGTCTTCCGAATCGAACGCGGGTCTTGCGGGGGGCTGCGCGCCGTCACATCGAGCGTGCCGGGTCGCGTCGGGCGCTCCCGAGTGCCGCTCGCGATCTGCTCAAGCAGGTCGCGTGAATTCGGCGGTACACGCTTTGGTCGCAATATGTCAGCATTGAGAGGTGAACGCACGCCGATTCGCTCGTTTGCTGGGTGTCGCGGTGCTGACAACCTGTGCGACGCTGCTGAGCGCGCCAATTCTCATCGCCTCCGCGTCCGCTGCACCCTGCCCCGACGTCGAGGTGACATTTGCGCGCGGTACCGACGAGCCACCTGGTGTTGGTGGGGTTGGACAGGCATTCATCGATTCACTGCGCTCGCAGGTTCGGGGTCGGTCCATCGGGGTGTATCCGGTCAACTACCCCGCCACTGAAGATCTCGCTCCGTCCGCATCCGCCGGCGCCAGCGATGCGAGCGCTCACGTTCAGTCCATGGTTGCGAACTGTCCCAATACCAAGCTGGTGCTCGGTGGATATTCCCAAGGCGCGGGAGTGATCGATCTGATCACCATCGCCCGAGCATCGGTTGCCGGTTTCAACGCCGCGACGCTATCGGCGGAAGAGGCCGATCACGTCGCTGCGGTCGCTGTCTTCGGAAATCCGACGACCAGGTATCTGGGGGGGCCGATAAGCGAAATCAGCCCATGGTATGGGCATAAGGCCATTGACTTGTGTGCGCCCGGCGATCCGGTGTGCTCTCCAGGGGGCCTGTCGCTGCCTACGCATGACGAGCTGTTTTCCCCCGAGCACTTATCCTATGTGAACTCCGGAATGCCCAGTCAGGCCGCGACTTTCGTGGCGAACCTTCTCTAACGCACCTGTCGAGGACTCCCAGCTCATCGTTGTGCGGCGACCGGAGGTTAGCCTGGCGCGCCGGGGTTGCCGCCGGTGCCCGGCGTGCCGTCGAGGCCGTCGCCCCTGGTTAGGGTCCCGGAACCACCGGCACCTCGGGGGCCGGCGGTTCCGCCCGCACCACCCGCCCCGGCCGCACCGCCCAAGCCCGCGGCACCGTCGCTGCCCGAGCCGCCCCCCAACAACCCTCCGGATCCAGCCGCGCCGGCAGCACCGCCCGCGCCGCCATCGCCGCCGTCAGCGCCGTGGCCGCCGTCACCACCATTGCCGCCGGCCCCACCGATGGTCCGGTCCGTGCCAGCGTTGATGCTGGCGTCACCACCGAGACCACCCGCACCGCCGGCACCACCGCTTCCGCCGACCCCACCAGCCCCGCCGACACCACCAGCCCCACCATTTCCGCCCGTGCCGAACAGCCGCGAACCGGCTCCACCGCTGCCGCCCGCACCACCCGCGCCACCGGCCCCACCGACACCGAGTGAGCTGCCGCCGTCACCGCCGTCACCCCCGTTACCGCCACCGGCAGCGGTGGACAGGAACGGGCTGCCCTCGTCGACGTGCGCGGTGCCGCCGTCACCACCACTGCCGCCTGCCCCACCGGCCGCACCGCTAGCGCCAGCGCCGCCCGCACCACCCGAGCCGCCATGACCGCCGTTGCCGGCCAAAAACCCGCCCTGACCTCCGGCACCACCGCTTCCGCCAGCGCCGCCGTTGCCGCCGGACACCGAACTCGCGGCCCCGTCGCCGCCAGCACCACCGTGGCCGCCAGAGGTGAGGTTGTGACCCGCGACCACGGAGCCAGCGCCGCCGGCGCCACCGGCGCCGCCCGCGCTGCCGGAAGCCACGGCGTTGGTCCCCGCTCCACCGGCACCACCGGTGGCCGCGCCGGCACCCTGGACCGTAGCGCTGCCGCCGATCCCGCCGTCACCGCCAGCGCCGCCAACGGCGGCGGTACCGCCGTTGCCGCCCTTACCCCCGGTGGCGGTGACCCCGCTGCCGCCCACCGTGGACGTTGCGCTGGCGCCGTTGCCGCCTGTGCCACCACTGGGTGTCGGGCCGGTGCCGCTGCCGCCACTGGTTCCGCTGTCGCCCGTTTGACTACCAGGCCCAGATACGTCGTTTGGGCTAATGCCGGGGCCGGCCGCGGTACCGGCGGGGGAATTGACACCGTCAGCCCCGGCCATTCCAGCACCACCATGCCCCCCGGCGCCGCCGCTGCCGATCAATACCGCATGACCGCCGGCACCGCCGTTGCCACCGGCCCCACCGGGGGTAATCGCGGCTCCGCCGTTCCCACCAACCCCACCGTTGCCGTACAACCACCCGCCGTGGCCGCCGTTACCGCCGGCCGCGCCAGCCCCACCGGCCCCACCGGCCCCACCGTTGCCGATGAGCCCTGCCGCCCCGCCGTTGGTGCCCGCCACTCCCGGAGTCGTGCTGGTGTAGCCGGCACCACCATTGCCGTACAAAATCCCGCCGTTACCTCCGCTTTGTCCCGGCGCGGTCGCATCGGCGCCATTGCCGATGAGTGGGCGCCCTAACAACACCTGAGTAGGCGCGTTCACCGCAGCCAATACGTCCCGCTGCAAGACCTGCAAGGGCTGCCTGGGCTGCACGGACGACGCATTGGCGGCCTCGGCAGCCGCATACGCGCCCGCGCCGGCATTGAGAGCCCGCACGAACTGCGCATGAAACACCGCGGCCTGAGCACTCAGCGCCTGATACTCGTAGCCGTAGCCGCAAAACAACTTCGCGATCGTCGCCGACACCTCATCGCTAGCCGCGGCCAGCACCTGCGTGGTCGAGCTGGCCGCGGCCGCATTGGCCGCCCCAATAGTCTCGTTGATCTCGGCCAAAACGGCTGCGGCAGCCGCCTGAAAATCAGGACTCGCGATCACAAATGACGACATCAGCGGCCTCCATCACGACGACGCCCGCGCGACGCCGCAAAGATATTTGGGACAGTGCTAGGGCGGGCGACCGACAGGCCATTCGACGACGGCAAATCCGGGGTAAGCCCGACAGCCCCGGCACCGAACGGCATCGCCGTCCCCGCTGACACCGCCATGGGGCCGTCTCCCTCGCGCGTATATAAAACCTCCGACTGTCGAATCGTCGACTAACCAATGCATGCAAGGGCCGTAGCCGACTACCTAATCCCGCACCGTCGATGCCCTCGAACTACCCCATTGGGACCAGCCTCACCGACGACGTTCGGGCCTTGCCAACAAACCGCGACAACCCGAGTCGTTCCCGATTCATGGAGGTTTCCGCGCTTGTCACCACGGCAGGACACCCGTTCACACTGCCGTCGCGGGCTAAGGCCGGGGCACCGCGCGCCTAGATCGCGGCTGCCGCTGGGTGGGTGCTCGCTGACGGCTACCCATGCGGTTCGGGGATACTGCATCCGAAACAAACCCGCGGAGGTTGCTGGATGGTCGAATCCGATCTCGTCTTGTACAGCGTCGACAAGCGCGTCGCCCTGATCACCGTGAACGATCCGGACCGGCGCAACGCCATCACCGACGAGATCTCCGCCCTGCTGCGCGGCGCCGTGCAGCGGGCCGAAGCCGACCCCGATGTGCACGCAGTGGTGGTCACCGGCGCAGGCAAAGCATTTTGCGCCGGCGCGGATCTGAGCGCCCTCGGCGCCGGGATCGACGGCCCAACCGAGTCCCGATTGCTGCGGCTCTACGACGGATTCATGGCCGTTGGCAACTGCGTCCTACCGACCGTCGCGGCGGTCAATGGCCCGGCGGTTGGCGCCGGCCTGAACCTGGCACTGGCGGCCGACGTGCGCATCGCGGGACCCGCCGCAATGTTCGATGCCCGTTTCCAGAAGCTGGGGATCCATCCAGGCGGGGGTGCGACCTGGATGCTGCACCGGGCGGTAGGACCGCAGGTCGCGCGGGCGGCGCTGTTGTTCGGCATGCGTTTCGATGCCGAATCCGCTGTGCGCCACGGGGTCGCGCTCAGCGTTGCCGACGATCCCGTCGCCGCGGCACTCGAGCTGGCCGCGGCGCCCGCTGCGGCTCCACGCGAGGTAGTGCTGGCAACCAAGGCCACCATGCGCGCTACGGCCAGCCCCGGATTGCTCGACAACGAGCAACACGACCTCGCCAAGCGCTTAGAGCTTGGGCCACAAGCGAAATCGGTCCAGTCGCCGGAGTTCGCCGCACGATTGGCCGCTACCAAAGGGCAAGTGCGTAGCAAGTAGTCGGTCGGGTGCCTGGCGCGGCGATGGGGAGGTCAGCCTGGTGCGCCGTCCGCGCCGTTGATGCCGGGGTTGCCGTTGACTCCTGGGGGAGGGCTTAGCGCTCCAGTGCCGCTGGTGCCGCCAGTGCCAACGGATGTGCCGCCAGCTCCACCCGAGCCGCCAGCTCCGCCAGGTCCCGCGGTACCGCCGGTACCCACGGCACCGCTCAGGAGTCCGCCGCGCCCACCGATTCCACCGGGAACACCTCCGACGCCGCCGGTTCCGCCAGTGCCTCCGTCGCCAGCGTTGCCACCGGTGCCACCGGCGCCACCGACGGTGGCAACCCCATCGACGCCGTTACCGTTGCCGCCGGTGCCGGCGTCGCCGCCCGCCCCGCCGACCCCGCCGAGGCCGCCGGCCCCGCCGGCCCCGGCATTGCCGCCGTTGCCGCCGTTGCCGAACAGCCCAACTGCCGCACCGCCGTTACCGCCCGCGCCGCCGGCCCCACCGGTGCCGCCGGTGCCACCCTCGCCGCCTGCACCGCCGTTACCGCCCGCTCCCCCGTTGGCCAAGATAATGGGGGAGCTGCTGGTGCCGTCGACCGTCGCGCTGCCGGCGTCGCCACCGATACCGCCCGCACCGCCGGACGCGCCGCCGCCGCCGACGCCGCCCGAACCACCGACGCCGCCATTGCCGCCGTTGCCGAACAGCGTCCCGCCGGTGCCGCCCGCGCCGCCCGCCCCTCCAGCGCTACCGTTGCCGCCGGAAGCGCCAGTGCCGCCGGTGCCGCCGGAACCGCCACTACCGCCCTTGGTGGCACCGACGCCGGCAATCGTGGTCGCGTTGCCGCCGTTGCCGCCGTCGCCGCCTGCGCTGCCGGGGGCCACCCCCATGGTTCCGTTGGCACCGTTACCGCCGATAGCGTTGCCGTTGAAATCACTGACCGTCGCATTGCCCCCTGCGCCGCCGGTAGCGCCAGCACCGCCCTCGATGGAGGTCCCGGCGCTGCCGCCGGCACCGCCCGTGGCCGTGACGCTGGTACCGGAGTTGGATGTCGCGCTGGCACCTTCGCCGCCGGTGCCGCCCGTCGGAGTGAGGCCAACACCGGTGCCGCCGGTGCCGCCGCTCGCACCAGTTTGGCTGCCCGGCCCGACGACATCCGCGGGACTGGTGCCGGTGCTGGCTGCGGGGCCGGGGGTGGGGTTGACACCGGTTGCCCCCGCTAGTCCGGCCCCGCCGGTACCACCGGCGCCCCCGGCGCCGATAAGGCCAGCGTTGCCGCCGTTGCCCCCCACAGCTCCAATGCCGCCGTTGACGCCGGCCACGCCGCTACCGCCGGTCCCGCCACCACCGCCGTTGCCGTACAGCCACCCACCGGCCCCGCCAGCGCCGCCCGCCGCGCCGGCACCGCCCGTTCCACCAGTGCCGCCGTTGCCGATCAACCCCGCCGCGCCGCCGGCACCGCCCGGCTGGCCGGCGGCGCCGGCCGCGCCGTTACCGCCATTACCGAACAACAGGCCACCCGCCCCGCCGGGCTCGCCCGGCGTCGTCCCGTTGGTGCCGTTGCCGATTATCGGACGCCCCAGCAGCGCCTGAGTTGGCGCATTCACCGCGCCCAGCACACCCTGCTCCAGCGCTTGTAGCGGTGCCGCGTTGACGGCATCGGCGGCCGCGTATGACCCCGCACCCGCAACCAGGGCCCGCACGAACTGCTCGTGAAACGCTGCCGCCTGACTGCTGAGCGCCTGAAACCCCTGTGCGTGTGCACCGAAGATCGCCGCAATCGCCGCCGACACCTCGTCGGCGGCCGCGGCCACCACCCCCGCCGTCGGCAACGCCGCCGCCGCAGTGGCCGAGCTGATCGTGGAACCGATGCTCGCCAAATCCGCTGCCGCTACCGACACCGCCTCTGGCACCGCGATCACAAACGACATGCCCATCTCCTAACCAAACCAGGACACTCGGCGATCACCGGCAACCCCCGAGCCCACGTACAAGCAGCAGCGTATGCTCGTCGCGACAGCCCATGTCGCGTTTCCGTAACATCTGGTCGTCGCTGGCCGGCACCGACCGTCCGCCCGTTACAGGTCCAACAGCGCGGACTCGGGCGACTCGATCAAATCCCGCAGCTCACAAACGAATTGAGCCACCTGGGCACCGTCTGCGACGCGGTGGTCGAACACGCAGGTCAACGTCATCGTCGGACGCACCACGACCTCGTCGCCGACGGCCACCGGGCGCGGCTTGATCGCTCCCATGCCCAGGATCGCCGCTTCGGGATGGTTGATCACCGGGACACCGTCGTCCACTCCCAGCGCGCCGAAGTTTGACACGGTGAAGGTGGAACCCCGCAGCTCCGCCGGCGTGAGAGTGCCCTCGCGAGCGCCGGTGATCAACTCGGCTGTCCGGCTGGCTAGTTCGCGAGTGGTCTTGTTGTGAGCGTCGGTGATCACTGGGACCAGCAGTCCGCGTTTGGTGGCCACACCGAAGCCCAAGTGCACGCCACGATGGACGTGCACTTGCGGGCCCTCGGGCGACTCGACCCAGGTCGAGTTGAGAATCTCGTTGTGCGTCAATGCGATAACCAGGAGACGTAACGTCAGTACGAACGGTGTGATCTCGGGTGCAACCGAACGAAACCGGTCAGACAGCCGCTGCAGTTCGGTGCAGGCAACCTCAACGCTGGCTTTCGCGGCAGGAATCTCTTTGTGGGACAACGCCATTTTCTCGGCCATCCGAGTCTGAACGCCGTGGACCGGCCGCACGTCCGCCGCCTCGACATGAGCGGCCGCCAGCACGTCCGCTCGGGTGATCACGCCGCCGGCCCCGGACCCTTGAGGAAGCGAAGTCAAGTCAACCGTCAGCTCCTTGGCCAGCTTGCGCGCCGGAGGCGCGGCCAGCGGCCGGCTGGGGCGTCGGCTGGTATCGATGCTCGAGTCTGCTCCGTAACCGACCAGGGTTGGTACGTCGGCCTCGCCGTTAGTCCCCGACGGCATCTGCCGTTTCACATCACCATTCAAAGGCTCGGTGTCGATGCGGACCAACATCGCACCGACTTTGATCACATCACCGACATCGCCTGTCGAGCCGCCGATTTCGACGATCCGGCCGGAGTACGGACTCGGGATCTCGACCTCGGCCTTGGCGGTCTCCACCGTGCACAACGTCTGGTTGAGTTCAACGTCGTCACCGACGGCGACCTCCCAGGACGTCACCGTCACGTCCTCCAGTCCCTCACCGAGGTCTGGCACCCGGAACGACTTGACCCGGTCGTCGGCGTTCATGGCAATGCCAGCGCGCGCTCGACGCAATCCAGCAGCCGGTCGGGACCCGGCAACCACAACCTCTCCAACCGCGCCGGCGGGTACGGAGTGTCAAAACCGCACGCCCGCAATACTGGAGCCTCCAGCTCGTAGAACATTTCCTCCTGGATGCGCGCGGCCAAGCCGGCGCCGTAGCCCAGGCTTCGCGGACCCTCATGCATCACCACGCAACGCCCGGTTCGATGGATCGACGCGGCAATCGTATCGAAATCCAACGGGACAAGTGACCGCAAGTCGATGACCTCCAGGCTCCAACCGCGTTGCTGTTCAGCGTCTTCCGCAGCGGACAGGGCAGTGGCGACGAGACCGCCGTAGGTTATGACAGTCACGTCGGCGCCCGGCCTGCGCACCATCGCGTGTCCGATCGGAGGTTCTGGCCTGCTCGTGTCGACGATTCCCCGACCCTGGTAACGCCGCTTGGGCTCCAGGTACATCACCGGGTCCGGGCAGGCGATGGCATGCCGCAGCAGCCAATAGCCGTCGCCAGGGTTGGACGGGACCACCACCTTCAAACCGGCGGTGTGCGCCCAGTAGGACTCGGTGGATTCCGAATGGTGTTCGGCCGCACCAATGCCGCCAAACGACGGGATCCGCACGGTCACCTGCATGTTCACCTCGCCGCGGGTACGACTCCGATACTTGGCGAGGTGGCTGACCACCTGATCCAACGCAGGATAGGAAAAGCCGTCGAACTGGATCTCGGGCACCGGCACAAAACCACGCAACGCCAATCCGACCGCGATGCCGATCAGCGCGGACTCGGCCAGCGGCGTGTCGAAGCACCGCTCCTCGCCAAAGGTTTCGGCCAGTCCCTCGGTCACCCGGAACACCCCACCCGCTGCCGAAACGTCCTCGCCGAACACCAGGACCCGGTCGTCGGCGGCCATCGCATCATGTAGTGCGCGGTTGATCGCCTGCACCATGGTCAACTGCCGAGCGACGTCCGCCACCTCCACCGTGAGTGCTTCGTCGGCGTGGGCCGGACGATCGGCGATTTGAGTCACGCCCGCCTCCTCACTCGGTCCTGGCCAGTTCGGCGCGCAACTCTTGGCGCTGCGCTTGCAATCCGGGCGTGATTTCGGCGAACACGGTGGTGAATACGTCATCGATGTCGAAGTCGGGCGCACCGAACACAGCGTCACGCAGTTCGGTCCGCGTCCGCCTTGATCGAGCGGCCACTCGCTCCTCCAACCGTTCGGACCACACGCCCTGGGCCTGCAAGTACGTGCGGTAGCGCGGAATGGGGTCCAGCGCTAGCCAGCGATCCACTTCCTCCTGGCTCCGGTACCGGGACGGATCGTCGGCGGTGGTGTGCGCCCCTAGTCGATAGGTGACCGCCTCGATCAACGTCGGGCCACCACCGGACCGAGCCCGGGCGGCGGCTTCAGCCATCACCGCGTAGCACGCCAGGACGTCGTTGCCGTCGACCCGGATGCCAGGCATCCCGTAGCCGAGTGCCTTGTGCGCGATAGAGGGTGCAGCCGTCTGCTTGGATACCGGCATCGAGATGGCCCACTGGTTGTTTTGCACATAGAACACGCACGGCGTGGTGAACACCCCCGCGAAGTTCAACGCCTCGTGGACGTCACCCTCGCTGGTGGCGCCGTCGCCAAGGAAGGCCACCGTCACCGAATCCTCGCCGAGGCGTTGGGCGGCCATCGCCGCGCCGACGGCGTGCAAGGTCTGGGTGCCGATCGGTACGGAGATCGGCGCGCAGCATTTCTTGGTGAATTCCAGCCCGCCATGCCAGGTACCCCGCCACGCGGCACCTACATGTCCGGGAGGGATACCGCGCACGAGATAGGCGCCGAGCTCGCGGTATTGGGGAAACAGCCAGTCGGTCTTGCGTAGACAGGCTGTCGCACCGACCTGGGCGGCCTCCTGGCCGCGGCAGGAGGCGAACAGCGCCAATTCACCTTGGCGCTTCAGATTGATGAACTCGATGTCCAGTTCTCGAGTGAGCACCATCATCTCGTAGAGCCAGCCCAGCGTCTCCTCAGGAAGATCACGGCTGTAACGAGGTTCGGCGGTCGGGTTCCCGTCCGGGTCGACCAGTTGCACCGGCTCCAGGTCGACAGTCATCGGCTTTGGAGAGCTCTCCGCCATACCGCCTCCCAACTTCGGAGCCACAACGCGGTCACGCCGTCAACGGATGCCGTCCTTCCGGTAACGGATCACCAGTCAACTGCGTTCCATCCTTTGCGTCGGCGCCGGTGGAGCGGCGGGCCCAGCAAAATCCCGACAGCGAACTACTGCAAACCGAAGCCAACCGCCAGACCGCGATAAACTTCGGCTCGCCGCAACACTGACGCACCTTCCATTATGCGCTCAAATGCGAAGACACCGCGGCTGATCGCTGGAAACCGCAGCCGTGTCGCACACTTTGGCCGGGGACGCCTCGCATTGCGTCAATGCCGTTGCCGCTGGCCCGGACAACGGCGGACCAGCAACCGTTAACCCGGCGCGGATTCGCCCGCCCTGCGCAGCAGCATCTCCGCGTGCCGCAGCACCGGCGAGTCGACCATCTGTCCTTCGAACGCAAACACCCCACGCTCGTTTCGTGACGCGGCTAAAACCCGTCGCGCCCAGGCCAGCTTCTCGTCGCCCGGCCGATATGCCTTGCGCACCACCGCGACCTGGCTCGGGTGAATGCACACGGTCACATCGAAGCCCACCGCCGCGGCGTCGAGCGCCTCCTCCTGCAAGCCCTCGATGTCACTGATGTCCAGATGTACGGCGTCGAGCGCAAGCCGGTCGAACGCGGATGCCACCAACAGGATCGTCGACCGCACGTGGCGGGTCACATCTCGATACGCGCCGTCGGCCCTACGGCTGGAGCTGCCGCCCAGGGTGGCGATCAGGTCCTCGGCACCCCACATCATCCCCACGGTGTTCTCGGCGGCGGCGATTTCGGCGGCGAACAATGCACCCCGCGCGGTCTCCACTAGGGCGATGACATCGCGTGGCGCAAGGGCGGCCACCTGCTCGGCCGATTCGGCCTTCGGCAGCATCACGGTCGTGTACGCCGTGCCAGCCAGAGCCTCCAGGTCACGTGCCTGTTCATCGGTGCCGGCCCCGTTGATCCGTACGACGGTGTGCGCCGGGTCCAACGGGGTGTCCTGCAGCGCCTGCCGGGCCACGGGCTTCTCGTGGACGGCAACGCCGTCCTCGAGGTCCAGAATCACCACGTCGGCGGCGGCTGCGGCCTTTGCGAAGCGCTCGGGGCGGTCGGCCGGGCAAAACAGCCACCCGGGACCGGCGTCGCGCAAGCTCATCACGCCTCCTTACTCGGCTGCTTCTGTACCAGGGTCGTGCGCACCGCGCGCGCGACGATCTCGCCGTGCTGGTTACGCCCGGTGTGCTCAAGCGTGACTAGCCCTTCACCGGGCCGGCTTTTCGACTCGCGCTTGCCGGTACAGATGGTCTCCGCATACAGGGTGTCACCGTGAAACACCGGCTTGGGAAACGACACCTCGGAGAAGCCGAGGTTAGCGACGATGGTGCCCAGCGTCAGCTGAGCAACCGACAGCCCGACCAGGGTCGACAGGGTGAACATCGAGTTCACTAGCCGCTCGCCACGAAACCCCGGCTGTTCGGCGGCCCACGCCGCGTCGAGATGCAGCGACTGGGTGTTCATCGTCAGCGTGGTGAACAACACGTTGTCGGCTTCGGTGATGGTGCGGCCGGGCCGGTGCAGGTATGTCGTGCCGATTTCGAATTCCTCAAACCACAAACCGCGCTGCACAACCGATTTGCCGGTCACGACAACCCCAGCGATCGCGCAATCAGCATCAGCTGCACCTCGGTAGTCCCCTCACCGATCTCGAGCACCTTGCTGTCACGGTAGTGCCGCGCCACCGGATATTCGTTCATGAAGCCGTATCCCCCGTGGATCTGGGTAGCATCGCGGGCGTTGTCCATCGCCGCCTCCGATGAGATCATCTTCGCGATCGCCGCCTCCTTCTTGAACGGCTTGCCCGCCAACATCTTTGCGGCCGCCTCGTAGTATGCGGTGCGGGCGACGTGCGCACGTGCTTCCATTCGTGCGATTTTGAAGCTGATCGCCTGATACGAACCGATCGATTGCCCGAACGACTGCCGTTCCTTGGCGTACTTGACGCTCTCATCCACGCAGCCCTGCGCGGCCCCGGTTGCCAGCGCGGCGATGGCAATCCGGCCCTCGTCCAGGATGGACAAGAAGTTCGCATACCCCGTCCCGCGGGCGCCCAGCAGGTTCTCCCGCGGGACGCGGGCCTCGTCGAAAGTCAGCGGGTGAGTGTCCGAGGCGTTCCAGCCGACCTTGTTGTAAACCGGCTCGACGATGAATCCCGGTGTGCCGCTGGGCACGATGATCGTCGAGATCTCCTTCTTGCCGTCCGCTGGGCTTCCAGTGCTCCCGGTGACGGCGGTGACGGTAACCAGCGAGGTGATATCAGTGCCGGAGTTGGTGATGAACTGCTTGCTTCCGTTGATGATCCATTCGTCACCCTCGAGACGGGCCGTGGTACGGGTGCTGCCGGCATCCGAACCCGCTCCCGGCTCGGTGAGCCCGAAACCGGCAAGCGCGCGCCCGGCGGTCAGATCCGGCAACCACTTGCGCTTCTGCTCCTCGGTGCCGAAGCGGAAGATCGGCATTGCGCCGAGGCCTACCCCGGCCTCCAGGGTGATCGCCACCGACTGGTCCACCTTGCCCAGCTCTTCGAGCGCCAGGGCCAGGGCGAAATAGTCGCCGCCCATGCCGCCGTACTCCTCCGGGAACGGCAAGCCGAACAGTCCCATCTCGCCCATCTTGGCGACGACCTCGTACGGGAAGCTATGCTCCGCATCGTGTTTGGCCGATACCGGAGCAACGACGCTGCGCGCGAAATCGGCCACCGTGTCGCGCAGTTCCTCATATTCCTTGGGTAGCGCCCCGGCGGGAATGGTTGTCGTCATGATCGTTGATCCTTGATTCTTGCGAGTACTTGTTCGACCTTTACCTGATGGCCAACTGACACCAGCACCTCCACCTGTCCCGAAACCGGCGCGGCCAGTGAGTGTTCCATCTTCATCGCCTCGACCACCACCACCACGTCACCCTCGGAAACCTCGGCGCCCGAAGTGACCGGCACGGCAATCACGTTGCCCGGCATGGGGCTGACGACCTCGGCCTGCCGCTCGCCCACCGCACGGTGAATCTTGTGTTCCTCGGCCTCACGCAGATGCCAGGTTCCGCGTTCGTCGGCGATCCACAGGTGCCGGTCGGCCTCGGCCCAGCTATAGTCCCGACGCAGCCCGGCTATCGTCACGCTCATCTGTGTGCGCGTGACTTGCACACTCGCGGAACGAATCTCGCCATCGCCAACCTGCACCCTGGCCATCTCCGGTAGCCCCCAAACCGACACCGTCTCACTGCGCAGCGGGGTTTGCATGGCGGTGCGCACCGGCGCCGCACCCCCGCCGACCCGCCATCCGGTCGGCGTGGCCCACAGGTCTCCCGCGGCACGGCGGGACAGGGCCCACTGGCGGTAAAGGCCCCCCGCGGCCAGCACGTCGTCGGGCGCCGGCAGCGGCACGAAGTCGGCCAATCGCTCGTCCAGTAACGCGGTGTCGAGGTCGCCGGCACGTACCCGCTCGTCGGTAAGGAGGAACCGCAGGAATTCCAGATTGGTCTGCACGCCCAGGACCGCGGTCCGGGCCAGCGCTTCATCGAGCCGCTGCAGTGCCTGCTCACGGTCATCCCCGTGGGCGATCACCTTGCTTAGCATCGGGTCATAGTCACTACCGACCACGGTGCCGGCCAGCAGCGACGAGTCCACCCGAACCCCGGCGCCCGACGGTTCGAGCACCTGCAGCACCCGGCCGCCGGTAGGCAGGAATCCCCGTGCGGGATCTTCGGCGTATATCCGGGCCTCGATCGCGTGACCGCATAGTTCTATGTCGTCCTGCGCAAAGGCCAACTTTTCGCCGGCACCCACTCGCAGCTGCCATTCGACCAAGTCCAGCCCGGTCACGGCCTCGGTGACCGGATGTTCCACCTGCAGACGGGTATTCATCTCCATGAAGAAGAACTCATCGGGGCGGTCGGCCGAGACGATGAACTCCACCGTGCCGGCGCCGACATAATCGACGCTGCGCGCGGTGTTACAGGCCGCGGCCCCGATCCGGTCGCGGGTCTGCGGGTCAAGCAGCGCAGACGGCGCCTCCTCGATGACCTTTTGGTGGCGCCGTTGCAGGCTGCACTCGCGCTCACCCAGATGGACCACGTTGCCGTGCGTATCCGCGAGCACCTGCACTTCGATGTGCCTGGGCCGCAACACAAATCGCTCCAGGAACACGGTGTCGTCACCAAACGACGACGCGGCCTCTCGCCTTGCGCTGACCAGCGCCGCACGCAGCCGGGCGGGCTCTTCCACCAGCCGCATGCCTTTGCCGCCCCCGCCAGCGGACGGCTTGATCAGCACCGGATAGCCAACCTCGGCCGCTGCCGTGGCGAGCTCTTCGTCCGTCAGGCCCGGCTTGGCCACCCCCGGCACCACCGGCACGTCGAATGCGGCAACGGCATTCTTGGCGGCGATCTTATCGCCCATCACCTCAATCGCACGCGCCGGTGGGCCCAGGAACACCACCCCGGCGCGCTCGCAGGCCGCGGCGAAATCGGCATTCTCGGAAAGAAATCCGTAACCCGGGTGGATCGCCCGGGCACCGGTGCGCGTCGCGGCATCAATCACGCGCGCGATGTTGAGGTAGCTCTCGCGCGCTGCGGCAGGTCCCAGCCGCACGGCCGTGTCAGCTTCGAGGACATGCCGGGCGTCGGCGTCGGGATCGCTGTAGACGGCGACCGACCGGATGCCTAGCCGGCGCAGTGTTCGCATAACCCGCACCGCGATTTCGCCGCGGTTGGCCACTAATACGGTGTCAAACATCGCGTCACATCCGGAACACGCCGTAGGAGACTTGTTCTAGCGGAGCATGAGCACACACCGAAAGAGTCAATCCAACAACAGTTCTCGTATCAGCTGGATCGATGATGCCGTCATCCCATAGGCGCGCGGTCGAGTAGTACGGGTTGCCCTGGTCCTCGTACTGCTGGCGGATCGGCGCCTTGAACGCTTCCTCCTCCTCGGGTGACCAGGGATTGCAGGCCGCAGAGAGCTGCTCGCCGCGGACCGTCGCGAGCACCGACGCCGCCTGCTCGCCGCCCATCACCGAGATCCGCGCATTCGGCCACATCCACAAGAACCGCGGCGAGTACGCCCGGCCACACATCGAATAGTTGCCCGCGCCATAGGATCCGCCGATCACGACGGTCAGTTTCGGCACGCGGGCACAGGCCACGGCGGTGACCATCTTAGCGCCATGCTTGGCGATGCCGCCGGCCTCGTAGTCGCGGCCCACCATGAAGCCCGCGATGTTCTGCAGGAACAGCAACGGGATCTTGCGCTTGTCGCACAGCTCGATGAAATGTGCTCCCTTGAGCGCGGATTCGCTGAATAACACGCCGTTGTTGGCGACGATCCCGACGGGGTGGCCGTGGATGCGCGCGAAGGCGGTCACCAGTGTCTTGCCGTATTTAGCTTTGAACTCAGTGAATTCGCTGCCGTCGACCAGCCGCACAATGACCTCGTGCACGTCGTACGGCACCCGGGGGTCGGGGGGTACGACGTCGTAGAGCTCGGTCTGCGCATGCTTGGGCTCGACCGAAAGGCCCACCTCCCACTGCGCGGGCTCTCGCGGCCCAAAGGTGGCCGCAATCTCGCGGACGATCCGCAGCGCGTCCTCGTCGTCCTCAGCCAGGTGGTCGGTGACACCGGATACTCGCGAGTGCAGGTCGCCGCCGCCGAGTTCCTCGGCCGTCACGATTTCGCCGGTGGCGGCCTTCACCAGTGGCGGGCCACCGAGAAAGATGGTGCCCTGTTCGCGGACGATAACGGCCTCGTCGCTCATTGCCGGTACGTAGGCGCCGCCCGCCGTGCACGAGCCGAGGACCGCCGCCACCTGCGCGATGCCCTTGGCGCTCATCGTCGCCTGGTTGTAGAAGATCCGCCCGAAATGCTCGCGGTCGGGAAACACCTCGTCCTGGCGCGGCAAGAAGGCGCCGCCGGAATCGACCAGGTAGATGCACGGCAGCCGGTTCTGCAGCGCGACCTCCTGTGCGCGCAGGTGTTTCTTGACCGTCATTGGGTAGTAGGTCCCGCCCTTGACGGTCGCGTCGTTGGCGACGATCACGCACTCCCGCCCCGACACTCGGCCAATACCGGTGATAATCCCGGCGCCTGGGGACTCGTCACCGTACATGCCACCGGCGGCCAGCGGAGCCAGCTCGAGGAATGGGCTGCCCGGATCCAGCAGGCGGTCCACCCGCTCGCGCGGCAGGAGCTTGCCGCGGCTGATGTGACGCTCGCGCGCGCGTTCGTTGCCGCCCAAAGCGGCTGCGGCAAGCTTGTCGTTCAGCTCGGCCACCAGCCGGCGGTGCTCGTCGGCGAACGAGGGTGCGATAGTTGTCACTTTGTTGCCAAGTCCCGAAGCACCAGGGGCGGTTGGGTTTTCGCGATCACCTCTTCGACCGACACGTCGGGGGCGGTTTCGATCAGGTGCAGGCCGTCATCGCATACGTCGATGACCGCGAGTTCGGTGACGATGCGGTTGACGCAGCCAATGCCGGTCAACGGCAACGTACAGCGTTCCAGGATCTTTGGGCTGCCATCTTTGGCGGCGTGCTCCATCATCACGATCACCTTGCGAGCGCCATGCACCAGATCCATCGCGCCGCCCATACCCTTGACCATCTTGCCGGGGATCATCCAATTGGCGAGGTCACCGGTGACCGAAACCTGCATGGCGCCAAGCACTGCCACGTCCAGATGCCCGCCGCGGATAATTCCGAATGAGGTCGACGAGCTGAAGAAGGCGGCACCGGGCAGTGTGGTTACGGTCTCCTTGCCCGCGTTGATCAGATCGGCGTCAACGTCTTCGCGCCGAGGGTACGGGCCAACACCGAGGATTCCGTTCTCCGAATGCAAGACGACGTGGACACCCTCGGGTATGTGGTTCGGAATCAGAGTGGGCATGCCGATGCCAAGGTTGACGTATTGCCCGTCCTCGAACTCCGCCGCGACCCGCGCGGCCATCTGGTCTCTAGTCCAGGTCATCTGGCGCCGCTCCTCCTCATCGCTTCGCTCTGCATCGTCGCCGGCGCGGTCATTTGGCGCCGCTCCTCTCCCCCGCAAGCGGGTGGGGGTACCTCCCACTTGTGGGGACGTGCCCCACATCGCTTCGCTCTGCATCGTCGCCGGCGCGGTCACCGCACCGTCTCCTTCTCAATCTTCTTGATGGGATTGGGCACGTGCACGACCCGCTGCACGAACACGCCTGGTGTGTGGACGGTGGCGGGGTCGATCTCTCCGGGTTCGACGAGATGCTCGACCTCGGCAATCGTGATCCGGCCGGCTGGCGCGCATTCCGGATTGAAGTTTCCAGCGGCGTAGCGGTACACCAGGTTGCCGTGCCGGTCGCCCTTCCAGGCGTGCACCAGGGCGAAGTCGGTGCGGATACCCCGCTCGAGAACGTAGGTGACACCGTCGAATTCGCGGGTCTCTTTTGGCGGCGACACCACGGCCACCGCGCCGGAGGCGTCGTAGCGCCACGGCAATCCGCCGTCCGCGATCTGGGTTCCGACCCCGGCCGGCGTATAGAAGGCCGGTATGCCCATCCCGCCGGCGCGCAGCCGCTCGGCCAGGGTTCCCTGCGGGGTCAGTTCTACTTCGAGTTCTCCGGACAGAAACTGGCGGGCGAACTCCTTGTTCTCGCCCACATAGGATGAGATGGTTCGACGAATTCGTTTGTGCTGCAACAGCACCCCAAGACCGACGCCGTCAACACCACAGTTGTTCGACACCGTTTCCAGGTCGGTGACGCCGCGATCAGCCAGCGCTGCGATCAGTGCTTCGGGAATGCCGCAAAGCCCGAATCCCCCGACCGCCAGGGACGACCCGTCGGCTATGTCCGCGACCGCCTCCGCAGCGGTAGCCACCACCTTATCCATTACCGCTAGGGCCTCCGATTTCAGTTAATCTTGATTAACTGGCTGTGAGAATACCATCGCGCGTGCGATCGCGTCCAGGACGGCGCCTCACCCTCGACGGGCGAGGTACTCGATCGCCTGTTGCCGCATCTCCACTTTGCGGACCTTGCCGGTCACGGTCATCGGGAACTCGTCGACGATCCACAGATACCGAGGAATCTTGAACCGGGCGATCCGGCCCGTACAGAATTCACGCAATTGCTCAATGGTCAATCCCGGGGCACCGTCGCGCAGCTTGACCACCGCCATGAGCTCCTCGCCGTAGCGTTCGTCTGGCACCCCAATGACGTGGCCGTCGACGATATCGGGATGGGTGTAGAGAAACTCCTCGATCTCGCGTGGCGAGATATTCTCGCCGCCACGCACGACGATGTCCTTGATCCGCCCGGTGATCTGCACGTACCCGTAAACATCCATCGCGGCCAGGTCTCCGGTGTGCATCCAACCATCGGCGTCGATCACCTCAGCAGTCCGCTCCGGCTCATCCCAATAGCCGGACATCACCGAATAGCCGCGCGTGCAGAACTCGCCGGCAACGCCGCGGGGCACGGTCTGCCCAGTGAGGGGATCCACCACCTTGATTTCGAGATGCGGACCCACCCGGCCGACCGTGCCCACGCGTCGCTCCAACGAGTCATCCGTACGGGTCTGGGTGGATACCGGGGAAGTTTCTGTCATGCCGTAGCAGATCGAGACCCCGGGCATGTGCATGTGTTCGATCACCTTGCGCATCACCTCGACCGGGCACGAGGCGCCGGCCATGATCCCGGTACGCAGGCTCCCCAACTCATAGTCGGCGAAATCCGGCAGGCCCAACTCGGCAATGAACATTGTCGGCACCCCGTAAAGACTGGTGCACCGTTCGTCCTGCACCGCCCGCAGGGTGGCGGCAGGGTCGAAGCGCGGCCCTGGAATTACCATGCAGGCGCCGTGGCTGGAGGCTGCTAGGTTGCCCATCACCATCCCGAAGCAGTGATAGAACGGCACCGGAATGCAGATACGATCGTGCTCGGTGTACCCGAGCAGTTCGCCCACCAGGTAGCCGTTGTTGAGGATGTTGCGATGGCTCAGCGTGACACCCTTCGGGGATCCCGTTGTGCCAGAAGTGTATTGGATGTTGATGGGGTCGCGGCTAGCCAGCTGCGCTGCGATATCCTGCAAAGCGGCCGGGTCGGTGTTGGCCCTGGCCAGCACCTCCCAGCCATCGCTGTCCAGCAACACCACATGGCGCAGGCCGCGGCAGCTGGGCGCCACCTCAGCCAGCATCGCCGAGTAGTCCGCATCCTTGAACCCCTCGGCGGCAATCACCATCGCAACCCCGGATTGCCTTAGCGCATACTCCAATTCACGAGCACGATAGGCGGGGTTTATGGTCACCAGAATCGCGCCGATCTCTGCCGTCGCGTACTGGACCAGCACCCACTCCCACCGGTTTGGCGCCCAGATGCCGACCCGATCGCCGGGGCCGATACCGGCCCGCAGCAATCCCGTCGCGAGCCGGCGCACCGCAACCAGCAACTCGGCGTAAGTCCACCGCAGCCCCGCACGGAAGTCGACGAGTGCCTCCCGATGCCCGTACCGGACCACGGTATCTGCGAGATTGCTGCCAATGGTCGTCGCGAGCAGTGCGGGTTGGTCCGGACCACACTCGTAGGACAGCGGATTACGGTCAGCGGCTGCTGCGGCCACGGTTCCTCCGCCTGGCGCCCACACGCGACAAACTCGAGTTAATAGCGAATAACTCGTGTTACGTTAGTGACGATTAACCGAAGTGTCCAGGACGAATTGTGGACGGAGGCCGTCATGACAGCGTCCGCCCCTAACGGCCAACCCGGCCAACCCGGCGAGCCCGGTCAGGCCGGGGCCCCAAATCGTCGCAGCCAGTTGAAATCCGACCGGCGCCTACAACTGCTGTCGGCCGCCGAACGGCTGTTCGCCGACCGCGGTTTCCTCGCAGTGCGGCTGGAGGACATCGGTGCCGCCGCCGGCGTCAGCGGCCCGGCCATCTACCGCCATTTCCCCAACAAGGAGTCGCTGCTGGTCGAATTGCTGGTCGGGATCAGCGCCCGGCTTCTCGCCGGTGCGCGCAATGTGACGGCTCGCATTGCCGACCCCGCGGCGGCACTGGACGGCCTCATCGATTTTCACCTCGACTTTGCCCTCGGCGAGCCCGACCTCATCAGGATCCAGGATCGTGACCTTGCACACTTGCCCGCGGCCGCCGAGCGGCAGGTCCGGAAGGCCCAGCGGCAGTACGTAGAGCTCTGGGTGGGCACCTTGCGCGAACTCAACCCCGCCCTGGCCGAGGCCGACGCCCGGCTGATGGCGCATGCGGTGTTCGGCCTGCTGAATTCCACACCGCACAGCATGAAATCGGCGGATGCCAAGCCGGCACGCGCGGTACGTTCCCGCGCCGTCATGAAGGCGATGACGGTCGCCGCGCTCATGGCCAGCGATCAGTAGCGGGTTGTTGATCTGTCCGGGAACGCGGGAATGACGTGCCGAGCGAAAAGGCGCATCTGTTCCAGCATTTCGTCGGCGGTATTGGCGACGAACAAGGTGGCGTAGAAGCCATCCAACCCGGCCTCCTCGAACGCAGCGACCTTGGCGCACACCTGTTCTGGTGTCCCGATGAGATTGTCGGCGACATACTTGTCCAGACTCACGCCCTTCATCATGGTGTCCCGCAACGAGGTTCGGAATAGCTCGAATGTGGAGCCCTCAAGGCGTTCACCCGCCTTCTCAGCGGTCGGAGCAAGGCACACGACCGTCTGCAAACCGATCGTGACTTCGGCGGGATCCCGTCCCGCGGCCCGCGCATATTCCGCCACTTGCGCCCGGCCAGCGGCGATTTCGGCCGGCCCCAGCTTGGCCGGCAGCCAACCCTGGCAACGCTCCCCCGCCCGTCGGATCGCGCCCCGTGCGTTGCCGCCAGAAAAGATTGGCAGCGGAGACTGAACCGGCTTGGGGTACGACTCGACGTCGCAGAAACGTCGGTACTTGCCGTCATAGGTCGACCGCGGCTGCTCAAACAGAATGCGTAATGCTTCAATACCCTCGGTCATCAGTCGAGTACGCGACGCATCGGCGAAATCCGGTGTCACTGATTCAAATTCGTCTCGGTAGCCACCGGCTGCCACTGCTAGTGTGACGCGGCCGCCGCTGATGTGGTCCAGCGTGGCAACCTGCTTGGCAAGCAGCACCGGGTCACGCATTGGCAAGACGAGGATCCCCGTGGCAAGCCGCACCACAGAGGTCTTGGCGGCGATCGAAGCCAGCATCATCAGCGGCTCAAAATAATCCGGTGGTGCCGACCACGCCTCGCGCACGAACCGTTGCGTGCTCAGATGATCGTTGCCGGCGACCTCGTCATAGCCAAGTCCTTCGGCCTCGACCGCGATCTGAACCACCTCGCCGGCCGTGGCAAACGGAACCGGATATGCCATGCCGGCCAGACACGTGGGTACGTCAATCCCGAACTTCACCGCATCCACCCCCGGCTCCAAAACCTATTTCTTCAGCGTTCGTTCAAGAAAGACTCTACCCGTATATCACACAAACATCAACGTTTGTTGAAGAACTCTTCCGTGCACTCCGGCGACGTTGTTCCATATCGCCCGGTACCCTGCAATCCATGAGGTGGACATGAGCGATCCACGTCGACCCCAGCGGTTTGGTCCCCCTCTATCAGGGGGACCGACCGTGCCGCAGGGTCCCCCAAATGCGCAGCCCGTCGATCCCGCTTACGCCGGCCAGGCACCCTATGCGCCCACCTACGGTGGTCACATCCCGCTGTGGGCGCCGGGATCCAACGAACCGAATCCAACCCAGCGGTTGCCCCAGTACTGGCACCAAGACCAGGCATCGTCGGGTTCGATGCCGCCGGAGGGCCCGCAGCCACCGCGAGAGCCGAAAACACCGCGCTGGTTGTGGTTTGCCGCCGGCGCGGCGGTGCTCCTGGTGGTCGGCTTGGTCATCGCGTTGGTAATCGCAAACATTTCGGTCAAGAACCAAACTGCGGTCGAACCGTTGCCCCCGATGCCCGGACCAAGTTCGTCGCTTTCGACCACGACAAGGACGCCACCCTCGCCCAGTGCCGCGCCGGCGCCCACCACTACGAGTGGCTCGGGCACAGCCACCGAAACGACCGGCGCCGCCGCAATGCAAACAGTTGTCTATAACGTCACTGGCGAAGGCCGCGCCATCAGCGTCAGCTACCTGGACACCGGCGATGTCATACAGACCGAGTTCAACGTAGCGCTACCGTGGACCAAAGAAGTCAGCCTGTCGAAGTCGGCCGAGCACACGGCGACCGTCACGATCGTCAACATCGGCCACGACATCACCTGCTCGGTGACCGTTGCCGGAGTCCAGGTACGCCAGCGCACCGGGGTGGGCTTAACCATCTGTGACGCCCCGACGAGCTAAAGCGCGTCGGTCACGGCGGCGGCGCCACGCCGCGGAACTCGTACCGCCAGCATGGCCACGAGTCCCACCAGCAGCACCAGGCATATGCCGCCCAGGCCGGCGCGGACCGCCCCGAACGCGTCGACGAAGACGGAAAACAACCACGGTGCCACGAAGGCCACCGCTCGACCCGTCATCGTGTACAGACCGAAGGCCACCCCCTCCTTGCCGTGCTGAGCCATCCGCAGCAGCAGTGCACGCGCAGACGACTGCGACGGTCCAATGAACAGACATAGCAGCAACCCGCACACCCAGAACGCGACCGCACCGGACAACGCCATCAAGGTGAGCGCCGAGGCGAGGATCGCGGCCAGCGAGACCACGATGACCGGCTTGGAACCCACCCAGTGGTCGACGAACCCGCCCAGCACCGCGCCCAGTGCGGCCACCACGCTCGCTGCCACACCAAACATCAGCACGTCGGCTTGCGCAAGCCCGTAGACATTGACGCCCAGCACCGCGCCGAAGGCGAACGTCGCCGCAAGCCCGTCTCGGAAGATGGCGCTGGCGATCAGGAAGTAGACGAGGTTACGGTCGCGGCGCCATTCGGCGCTGATGTCGGTCCACAGTTTTCGATAGCCACCCAGGATCCCCGTCGAGTGAGAAACCTCGTCCGCTCCGGGTAGCCGGTGCGCAACGAATAGCAGCGGCAGCGCCAGCAGCGCCAGCCACGCCGCGGCGAGCAGCATCGCTACCCGGACGTTGAGTCCGTCGTTGGTCGGCACGCGCAGCAGCCCGCGGAGCTCACCGGTGCCGGACATGACGCCTAGATAGACCAGCATCAGCAGCAGGACGCTGCCGACATAACCCGACGCCCAGCCAAAGCCGGAAACCCGGCCGGCCGTCTGCGGCGTCGAAAGCTGCCGCAGCATCGCGTTGTATGGAACGCTGGCCAGATCACTGCACGCCGCCGTCGCCGCAAGCAGCGCCAGCCCGGCAAACAGGTAGCCGGGATTGTCGCGGATCAGAAACATCGCGGACGTCAGCCCCACTGCAAGGCCGGTCAATACGCCGAGCGCCACCCGTCGGCGATGCGGTGACTCCACCCACACGCCGACAACGGGCGCCAAGACCGCGATGGTCACCCCCGCGGCGGCGGCCGCGCGCCCCAACCAACTCTCCGGCGCAGCACCTCCGGGCATGCCCTCGCCCACGCTGCTGGTCAGGTAGACGGAGAACACAAAGGTCGTCACGATCGCATTCAGGCCGGTGGAGCCGCAATCCCACAGCGCCCACGCCGCGACACGGAAACGCAGCAACGTGGCCGACCCCGACCGCATTGCGCCCCGCCTTCCGACCAGGCTTCGCCCGCCGCTTTCAGCCTGTAATTTTGCAGGCCCGCTCTCGCTGTTTGTCTGCGGATCTACCGGCTCGGCGCATGGGCGGTGGTCTTCAGCTGCACCCGAGCCCGAGTTATCCATGTCCGGCAGCCTATTGGGATTGGTAGCGACCCGCCGCGCCCGGCTCCGCCGCGCTTGCGATCGCTACGTCGGGATTGCTAGCGACCCGCCGCGCCCGGCTCCGCCGCGCTTGCGATCGCTACGTCGGGATTGGTAGCGACCCGCCGCGCCCGGCTCCGCCGCGCTTGCGATCGCTACGTCGGGATTGGTAGCGACCCGCCGCGCCCGGCTCCGCCGCGCTTGCGATCGCTACGGGGTGTCTACGATTGGCCGCATGCCGATACCCGCCCCAAGCCACGACGCACGTGCCGTTGTCACCGGAGCCTCGCAAAACATCGGCGCAGCACTGGCCACCGAACTTGCCGCGCGCGGGCACAGCCTGATCGTTACCGCGCGACGCGAAGACGCGCTCACCGACCTGGCGGCGCGGCTGGTAGACAAGTATCGCGTCGCCGTGGAGGTGCGACCGGCCGACCTCGCCGACCCGTCCGAACGTGCGAAACTCTGCGATGAACTGGCCGCACGGCCCATCTCGATCTTGTGCGCCAACGCGGGTACCGCGACCTTTGGTCCCGTCGCCGCGCTGGACCCGGCGGGCGAAAAGGCCCAGGTTCAGCTGAATGCCCTTGGAGTGCACGACCTTACGTTGGCAGTGCTGCCCGGAATGATCGAGCGCGGGGCCGGGGGCATCTTGATTTCTGGTTCGGCAGCGGGCAATTCGCCGATTCCCTACAACGCCACCTACGCCGCGACCAAGGCGTTCGCGAACACCTTCAGCGAATCGTTGCGTGGTGAACTACGTGGCTCCGGCGTGCACGTCACGCTGCTGGCCCCAGGGCCCGTTCGCACCGACCTACCCGCCGAAGAAGAGGCGTCGCTCGTCGAAAAGCTGGTACCAGACTTCCTATGGATTTCGACCGAGCACACCGCGCGGTTGTCCCTGGATGCGTTGGCGCGCAACAAGATGCGTGTCGTTCCGGGATTGACCTCGAAGGCGATGTCGGTAGCGAGCGGGTATGCTCCCCGCGCCATCGTGGCACCGATCGTGGGCGCCTTCTACAAGAAGCTCGGCGGCGGATAGCCGTTATTTCCGCCGGCGACGCCCGGAGCCAAAGATGCTGCGGGTGATCTCACGTACGCCGGTGTTGATGGCGCTCTTCACGGTCGGGTTCTTCAGTACCTGCTCCCACATGGCGGGGCCCTTCGGCTCCGCGGGAGGCGGCATCGGCGGCACCTCGGTTACGTCCGGCCACGGCAGGGGGTCATACTGCCCGCGCGGCGGAGTCTGATCCGCCTCTGGCTGAGTGCTTAGTTGAGCATCCGGCTTGTGTTCTATCGTCCGGCCGTATTTGGCCTGCAGCGGACTGTCTTTGGCCGCAGCGGCGACCGCGTCGGTGCCGATCGATGCCATCAGCGACCGAGGCACCCGCATGCGCGTCCACGCCACCGGTGTCGGTGCACCTTTCTCCGACAACACGGTGACGACGGCCTCGCCGATTCCCAGCGATGTCAGCGCCGACTCCAGGTCGTATACATCGGTTTTCGGGTAGGTGCGCACGGTCTTGCTGAGCGCCTTCTGGTCATCGGGCGTGAACGCCCGCAGCGCGTGCTGGACCCGGGCACCCAACTGGGACAGCACATCGTTGGGCAGATCCGTCGGTAGCTGCGTGCAGAAGAACACCCCGACTCCCTTGGAGCGGATCAGTTTGACGGTTTGTTCGACCTGCTCGAGGAAGGCCTTGGACGCATCGGCGAACAACAGGTGTGCCTCGTCGAAAAAGAACACCAGCTTGGGCTTGTCCACGTCACCCACCTCGGGCAGGGACGTGAACAGTTCGGACAGCAGCCACATCAGGAAGGTGGAAAAGATGACCGGCCGCAGCGACTGACCGGTGAACTCGAGCAGCGAGATGATGCCCTGACCTTCCTGGTTTGTGCGCTGCAGGTCCTGTGGGTCGAGCTTGGGCTCGCCGAAGAACGTGTCGCCGCCCTCGCCTTCGAGGTTAACCAGCGCACGCAAGATGACACCCGCCGTCGTAGGCGACACACCGCCCAAAGATTTCAGGTCGGCTTTACCCTCTTCGCTGGTCAGGTGGCTAATGGCCCGGCGCAGGTCGTCCAGGGTGACCAGCCGACGGTCTTTGGCCCAATGGAAGATCAACCCTAGCGTCGACTCTTGAGTGGCGTTGAGCCCCAAGACTTTTGACAGCAGAACCGGACCAAAGCTGGCGACGGTCGCACGCACCGGGACCCCAATTCCGCTGGTACCCAACGACAGGAACTCCACGGGAAATGCCGTCGGCGACCAGTTGTCGCCGGTGTCCTTTGCGCGTGCGGCGGTCTTGTCGTTGCCCTCCCCCGGTTGGGCCAGACCGGATAAGTCGCCCTTCACGTCGGCCATCAGCACGGCCACACCGGCCGCGCTGAGCTGCTCGGCGATCAACTGCAGCGTCTTGGTCTTGCCGGTTCCCGTGGCCCCGGCAACCAGACCATGCCGGTTGACGGTTGCCAGCGGAATGCGAATCTGAGCGGTCGGGTCGGCTTCGCCGTCCACCACAACAGTGCCCAGCTCGAGCGCTTGACCTTCGACGGCATAGCCCGCCGAAATCCGCTTTGCGGGCGTCCCCGCCGATTCAGTGCTCATCAGATCCCCTTGCAGTGCGGCAAATCAACACACTACTTGCCAGGGGGCGGCGGTTGTGTGGCTGACGTGGGCCTACGCTGTGCGCTGTGCGTGATGAATTGGTGTGGATCGACTGCGAAATGACCGGGCTCGATCTGGGCACCGACAAGTTGATCGAGATCGCCGTCTTGGTAACCGATGCCGATCTGAACATTCTCGGCGACGGAGTCGACGTGGTAATCCACGCCGACGACGCCGCGCTGTCGTCCATGATCGACGTTGTCGCCGAAATGCACTCGCGCTCGGGGCTAACGGCCGAAGTGCGAGCATCCACGGTTGATATAGCCACCGCCGAGACGATGGTGCTCGATTACGTCAACGAGCACGTCAAGCTACCCAAGACGGCGCCGCTGGCGGGTAATTCGATTGCCACCGATCGTTCGTTCATCGCGCGAGACATGCCCACATTGGACTCGTTTCTGCATTACCGGATGATCGACGTCAGCTCGATCAAGGAACTCTGCCGACGCTGGTACCCGCGCATCTACTTCGGACAGCCGCCCAAGGGGCTCGCGCACCGGGCGCTGGCCGACATTCACGAATCCATCCGCGAACTGCAGTTCTACCGTCGCACCGCGTTCGTACCCCTGCCAGGGCCATCTACCAGCGAAATCGCGGCGGTGGCCGCCGAGCTGTCCAACGGGTCGGGTACGCCGGGGGATATCGATTCGGCCGAGGAGCGTCCAAGCGGTTAATATCGACGTCGCCGCGGCTAAGCCCGGCAATGGTGGCTGTAGTTCAGTTGGTAGAGCACCAGGTTGTGATCCTGGGTGTCGCGGGTTCGAGTCCCGTCAGCCACCCCAACAGGTCAGAGGGTATTTTCACCTCTGACCTTTTACTTTTCCGGACCTCTTGCAACGCTATTGCAGCCTTGAGACGCGCCGGGCCGAGATGCAGGTGCGTCGTTAGCGGGCCGGGTAGCGTTTCTCAGGAGCAACTATTCCGACACCAGGCACGATCCGATGACCCTCGTTCAAACCCTCTACACGCGCGACCGAATTATCCAGGTCTCGGATCGTCGGCTGACTTGGCCAGACGGAACAGTCTTTGACGACGACTACACAAAGCTTGTCTGCTGGAATCAAACGTTCTCAGTCGCATTCACCGGCATCGCACGGGTTGACCGACGCCTGCGGAAGTCGACGTCGGAGTGGATCGCAGAAATGCTGTCAGACTACTTGATCTTCGAGAATGGGGTGCGGGCGCTGTGCGCGGATGCCCAAGACAGGGTTAGGCGCCTGAATTGGGATGACAAGCGGCTCGCCATCGTCATCGCCGGTTTCGATGGGCGCGATGTCCCGCTGGTCGCCCAGATCGCAAACTTCGACACATCGACAGGTGTCGCGGACGATCCCGACTTCTTTCACATCAGGTCGGGTCTCATCAGGCCTGGAAATTTGACGGGTACTCACTTCGTGGGCGCAGCGATGAAAGGGCTTGAGTACAAACTATTTACGAGATACGTTCCGCGCGTCCTTCGCAAGGACAAAGCTAACGGCCATAACCGCGCGATCAAGCTGTTGGTCGAAAACCAACGGCGCGTCCACAAACAAACGAACCGTGTCGGGGAAGATGCCCAGGCCGTGACGATTCCATGTAGGCGGATGGCTAACGGCATTGTCATGAGCAATCTTGACGGGACAGATATCCCAGTACACAGCACAAGTTTCGTCTACTTCGACAAGCACGGGTTCCGTTATAGGCAACTCGGCCCGCTGATGGCCCACAACGGAACAGTGATCGATCAAGTCATAGGGACGGCGGACGAAGAGAACCCTGACAACCAGTCAATGAGCATCCGATTTGTCAAGGTTCCCAATCCGCCCACGCCAAGAGCGATCACAGGATCTCGCCGATAGCACTATTCGTCCTACACGCAGAGATGAAACCCAGTACGCCGAAGTGTACTGGGCATCTTGACGCTAAAGTCCGCAGGCTGAGGCAAGTGAAGTTACGGACCAGGTGGGCTCAGCCGGACGCTTCAGAAACTCCATCCCTGCGCCTCGATGTAGCCCATCAGGGTAAGCCAGGGCACGCCGAGAGCGTCGCAGACATCGGGGATACGGGGCCTTTCGATGTTGCCGGTCGGCAGTCTCCTGGGTAACCACCGTGCCGTTGTTCACCATCGCAAGCGCAATGACGAACGGGTCGGCGGCGCTTCGCCTGCCTCCCTGCCGGACCATGTTCGGGTACAAGCGCAATATGCGCCGCACCGCCTGTAGGATCTGCTCATCGAGAGGGCAGAACAGGTCAGTTTGTGCGTCCGCCCACTGCTTAGCGTCGTCGTCGCGTCGCGCGAGTTCGCGTTGAACCTCATCGACCGACCTAATCTGACCGGCACTGATCACATCCTCGACCCGTGCCCACAAACTGCGAAACACCGCTGGCCGGAAGAGGTCTCGCCTACCGTTCAAGATGGCGCTCGTATCGAAGGAATAGAGCACAGTGGTCAGACCACGCTCCGCAGCTCGGCGGACTCAGCCAACCTCAAAATCTGGCTGACCTTGGCGTCGAGGTAGATCGCAGCGGTGTTGCTGTCGATGACGCGGCGGCGATGGGCATCAGTCACCGCCCTCACGTAGCCCTTACCGAGATCGCGGACGGTATTGCGGTACCAATTCCCGCCCCCAGCCGACCGGGCCCGCTCGGCCTCGTCCTCGTAAGCCGCGATGAACTCGGCGCGGCGCTGGCGGTAGAACTCAACCGGCACGATTCCGACAGTGCTCAGCCGCCGTAGGAACGCCTCGGCACTCACGCCAAAGTGCGCGGCCGCAGCGACTCGTAATCCCACAGAGACGGCGCCTCACTGCGAACGATGACCTCGGGCCGCGCTCGCACGACGTCCGCACGCACGAGCACTTCGGCGGCGATTGCATCGCATCGAGCCTCTAGCAACCGGTCCTGGGTGCGCGGGCGATCATCCGCGATCACGTCGCACAAGCCCTCGGTGTGCAGCACCACGTGCACGAACTCATGCAGCAACGAGAACAAGCGGGGACGGGGGGCGTCGCTTCCATTGAGCACGATCACCGGCAACGCCTCGAAGTACAGACACATACCGCGCATCTCGTCGACAGCGACTTTGCCGCCACGAGTCGCGAGGACTAGAACGCCGGACGCTTCGATTGCGGACACCCACGTAGTTGCGTCCCTGATAGTGGTGTAACGCGGATCGCGTGATCGTTTCCCGGTGTGTCGTTCGGGACGAGAGCGCGGTCACCGCGTGATCCTTCGAGTGAACCTTCCAAAGCACTCTCGAGAGGAACCACACGATGACCGCTCCCCATATTGTGAACCCTGCTGTGTTGTTGGAGCAGGCTCTGTCCGACGCGTCGCCGGATCTGATGCGCACTCTGCTGGGCACGGTGCTTAACGCGCTGCTGTCGGCTGATGCTGATGCGGTATGCGGCGCCGAGTACGGCCGGCCCAGCCCGGATCGGGCGAACTCGCGTAACGGCTACCGCCACCGTGAACTGGACACGCGTGTTGGCACGATCGATGTGGCGATCCCTAAGCTGCGCCAGGGCTCGTACTTCCCCGAATGGCTGCTGGAGCGCCGCAAACGCGCTGAGGCGGCACTGATTTCGGTGGTGGCGACCTGCTATCTGCTCGGGGTCTCCACGCGACGGATGGACAAACTGGTGGCCACGTTGGGGGTCACCAGTTTGAGTAGGTCGCAGGTCTCGCGGATGGCCGCAGACTTCGATGAGCAGGTCAAGGCGTTTCGCACCCGCCCACTTGGGGAGGCGGGAGCGTTCACCTTCGTCGCGGCGGATGCGTTGACGATGAAAGTCCGCGAAGACGGGCGCGTGGTCAACGCTGTCGTGCTGGTGGCCACCGGCGTCAACGCCGACGGGCACCGGGAGGTGCTCGGAGTCAGTGTCGCCACCAGTGAGACCGGCCCGGCGTGGAACACCTTCTTCGCCGACCTGGTCGCCCGCGGCCTGCACGGGGTCAGACTGGTCACCTCCGATGCCCACCGGGGCCTGGTCGAGGCGATCGCGGCCAACTTGCCCGGCGCGGCCTGGCAACGCTGCCGCACGCATTACGCGGCCAACTTAATGGACGTGACCCCGAAAAGCTCCTGGGGATGGGTCAAAGCGCTGCTGCACTCGGTCTATGACCAGCCCGATGCCCAAGCGGTACACGCCCAGTTCGACCGTGTCGTCGAGGCGTTGGCCGATAAGCTGCCCGCGGTGGCCGAACACCTCGATGATGCCCGCGCTGAGATACTGGCCTTCACCGCGTTCCCCAAGGAACTGTGGCGCCAAATCTGGTCGAATAATCCCATATCCGTTAACCGGCTCTCAGCGGACACGAGCCGGGTAGCGGCGTGAGATCCGGACCGATTCCCCGGAGCGGGTGGATGCTGCTCAGAACAAGGCCCCTGACTGGGAAGGGCGGGAGACGGCGATGGCGGTGCGGGTCAGCGAGGGCGATGGCGGGTATCGGATCGATGGTGACTGGGACGGGGTTGATCCTGCGAATGCGTTCCTGGCTCACCTGAGCAGGCGAGGCTTCAGCCCGGCCACGGTGCGTGCCTATGCATTCGATGTGGTGAACCTGGCGCGGTTTCTTGCCGAGCGCGATGTGACGCTGGCGGCTGTTGATTCGCCGCTGGTGTTTGACTGGATCGATTGGCAGGGCGTGCGCCGCTTAGGCGGTCGCGGGAGCGCGGACCGGACGCGTTCGGCGGCGGCGTCGACGGTGAACCGTCGGGTAGCGGCGGTTCGGGCGTTGTTTGAGTACCTGGTGATGACGGGGCGGCGTGTTGACAACCCGGTGCCCTCGCCGCGGCGCGGTGCGGGGCTGCGTCGCGCGCAACGCGGGCTGCTGGGTCATCTGGGTCCCGGGCGGGCCCGTGCTGGCGGCCGGTTGGTGCGACAGCCATTGCTGCTACCAGAATCGTTGCCGGCCAACGATATCGACTCATTCATTGCCTCGTTGGGTACTCACCGGGATCGGGCGATGGTGTTGGCGATGCTGCTGGGCGGACTGCGGTCGGCGGAGGTGCGCGGGCTGCTGTTGGCCGATGTGGACATGGGTCGGCGACGGTTGCGGGTGGTCGGTAAAGGCGGCAAGGAACGCCACGTTCCGGTGGATGCCGCTTTTTTCACCGAGCTTGCCGCCTATCTGCGGTTGGAGCGCCCGCCCGGGCTGTCGACGCCGCAGTGCTTCATGGTGTTGCGCGGCCCGACGACTGGGGCGCCGGTCAGCGAGGCTGGGCTGCGCAGCCTGTTTCGCCGCCACCGTGAGCTTTCCGGTTCGATCCGGGTGCGTCCGCATCGGCTGCGTCATACCTATGGCACTGAATTAGCTTCCGCGGGAATGGATCTGCTTGCATTGCGGGCGTTGATGGGACACGCCTCACCGGAGACCACGGCCCGTTACGTGCACCTGTCATTGGAGCAGCTCGCCGCCGAATACGGTGCCGCCCGCGCCACGTTGGCCGGGGCACCGCGATGACGGCTGTTACGGTCCAGGGCTGCGTTGGTGTCAGCACCGACGTGTTGAGTGACTACCTCGACTACGTCGCTGGCTTGGGCCTGAGCGGTCGGGCGGTCCGGGACCGGATCCGAATCGCACGGCAATTTCAGGCTCGTCACCCGGATCTGGCGGCGTGGATGGCGCTGCCCGCGGTTGAGCGGGCCGGCGAGCTTCGCTCGAGTCGGGCGTGGCCGCTGCTGTGCTATGCGATTGGTGCTGGCCGGTTGCGGCTGGATGTTGAGCTGGCCGCCATTAAGCAGCTGACCGGGCTTGGTGTCGCCGTGGAGGCCCGTGATTCGTCTGGATTTTCCGCGATGCGTGAAGCGGGAAATCGGTTGGGCTGGAGCAGTTCTTGGATCGAAACTGTGCTCGGCGAGTGCTTGGCAGTGCTGCTGGCCTGCCATGGTGGGCTGGTCGCTGACCTCACCGAGCAGGCGATCGATGAATTCGACAGTGCGTTGTCGGCGAGTTGCATCCCGCGGTCCTCGCGGCGCGCCTACCGGGCGCGGTTGGCCAGCTTGCGCCAGCTGCTCTACGAGGTCCGGGTCCTCGACGCCGCTCCGCGACGACGACCGTGGGCACGCAGCCTCGAACAACGATTCACCGACGTGGCGATGGCTGCCACGATCCGCGACACCCTGCTGCGCTATATCCGGGTCCGAGCCGCGGTGTTGCGGCCCAAATCGGTGGAATCGCTGATCAATGACCTGCTGCCGTTTGTCGAATACCTCAGCGCCCACCACCCGCAGCTGACCAGCCTGCGCGAACTCGACCGCGCCTGCATCGAGAAGTACCTGGCCTGGAACCGCACCCGCGGCTGGCGTGGACAACGCGCAGCCGCCGGCGCCGGGCGCACCGTCTCGGCTGCGGTCGCCCAGTCGGCGGTGCTTAGCCTGCGCAACCTGCTCGATGACATCACCGCCTGGGGCTGGGAAGAAGCGCCGCCACGGCGGCTGGTCTTCGCCGCCGACGTGCCTAAGCTTGACCAGCCGCTGCCGCGGGCGCTGGCCCCTGACATCGATACGGCAGTGATGAATGCTGTTGCCTGTCTGAATGATTCGTTCGCCCGCATCGGGTTGACGGTGCTGCGCGGCGCGGGACTGCGGGTGGGTGAACTGCTCGACCTGGAATTGGGCAGCATCATTGACTACGGGGCGGCTGGCACCTGGCTAAAGGTGCCGCTAGGCAAGCTGGCCACCGAACGCATGGTGCCGCTATCGGCGGCCACTACCGCTGCGCTCGACGAGTGGGTCACACACCGTGGCGTGCACCGGCCACTGACCCATCCACGCACCGGCGTGCTCACCGACTTCCTGTTCACCCACCATGGCCGCCGCCTGGGCTACGCACGGCTGCGCAACGGGCTGCTAGCCGCGGCCCAATCCGCTGGGCTGCGCGGACCCGACGGCGGCATCCTCGTCGTCACGCCTCATCAGCTGCGTCATACCTGGGCCACCGAACTCGCCAACGCGGGGATGAGTATGCAGGCATTGATGGCGCTGCTCGGACATGTCACACCGCAGATGACGATCCGCTACGCCACCCTTGCCTCGCCAACCCTGCGCGCCGCCTACGACGATGCCATGGGCAAGATGCGTCGCCAGTTCACTCTCACCCCGGTCGGTCGACCCATCTTGCCTGACAAGGTCAGCTGGCTACACAGTGAGATGCTGAAAACCCGCGTCGGGCATGGCTACTGCGCGCGCCACCCTGCCGCCGGCGCCTGCCCGTATGCCAACATCTGCGAAACCTGCGACAACTACATCGCCGCGCCCGAATTCCGCGGCGCCCTCACCAACCAACTCGCCGACGTCCAAGCACTCAAAGTTGACGCGGACAACCGCGGCTGGGCCGACGAAGCAGCCCGCCATGACCGCGTCGCCCATGCCCTCACCGACCATCTCCAACGCCTCGACCGCTCGACCCACCCCAGAGCCACGAAGTTGACGTAACCGCGAGGGCCGGTTAAACGAACGCCTCAACCGCGAAATCCGCAGGCGCACAGACGTTGTCGGCATCTTCCCCGGCCGAGACACCGTCATCCGCCTCGTGGGAGCTGTCCTGGCCGAACAGCACGACGAATGGGCTGAGGGCCGGCGCTACCTGGGACTGGACGTCCTGGCCCGGGCCGCTGCCGTCGGCAACACCGAACCCGCACCCACAACACCGACCACCAACGGCCTGCCCGAACTGGAGCCCGCAGCATGACAAACCCAGACACCCCGGGCGGATTCGGCCCAGGGCTGAGCCGCCAAACCTACCTCGACCAGCTCGCCGACACCGGTCACACCGGCTGGCACGACGAGCACGGCGTCCCCGCGCCCTGGCCCGAGGACTTCTGCAACCCCGACAGCGGATGGCAACCCACGACAGGAGGCGACACCACCAACACCGACCCTAACCAACCCTACTAACCCCACCATCGAAGGATCAGCCGTTACACCACTCCCGGGGACTTGACCCGGCATGCATCTTGGCGCGTCCCCGCACACATGGGGTTCGAGTCCCGTCAGCCATCCCAAAACGCGCAGTAATGCGCTAGCCCACATCGTGGCGACCCGCTGCACCCGGCTCCGCCGCGCTTGCAATCGCCACTACCCACATGGTGGCGACCCGCTGCACCCGGCTCCGCCGCGCTTGCGATCGCCACTACCCACATGGTGGCGACCCGCTGCACCCGGCTCCGCCGCGCTTGCGATCGCCACTACCCACATGGTGGCGACCCGCTGCACCCGGCTCCGCCGCGCTTGCGATCGCCACTACCCACATGGTGGCGACCCGCTGCACCCGGCTCCGCCGCGCTTGCGATCGCCACTACGCGTTGGCGTTACCGGCGCGCCACTGATCCCACGGAATGTTCCAGTCGCCTAGGCCTTCGGTTCCGGGCAACGTGCCGCCCACCGTGTTGATGATCTCGACGATGTCGCCGCGCTTGCTGTGGTCGTAGAACCACTGCGCGTTGCTTGGGCTCACGTTCAGGCAGCCGTGACTGGTATTTGTGTGGCCCTGCGCCCCCACCGACCACGGCGCCGAGTGCACGAAGACGCCGCTGTAGGAAATCTGCGTGGCCCAGTCGACGTCGGTGCGATATCCGTTGGGCGAGTTGACCGGTACGCCATAGGTGGACGAATCCATGATGATGTGCTTGAACCGCGCGCCGACGGTGTAGATGCCGTTGGCGGTCGGGGTGCTGTCCTTGCCCATCGACGTCGGCATGGTCTTGACCACTTCGCCGTTGACCCGCACGGTCAGAATCTTGGTGGTGTCATCGGCGGTCGCGATCATCTCGTCACCAATGGTGAAGTGCGTCTTGACGTTGTCCTCGCCGAACATGCCTTCACCCAGGTCGACGCCGTAGGTGTTCACAGCTACGTCGATGGCGGTACCCGGCTTCCAGAAATGCTCTGGGCGCCAACGTACTTCACGGTTGTTCAGCCAGTAGAACGCGCCCTCGACGGGCGGGTTGGTGGTGATCTTGATGGCCTTCTCGGCGGCAACGCGGTTGGCGATATTCTCGTCGAACCGGATGGCCACCGGCTGACCGACTCCCACGACCTCGCCATCGGTGGGCACGACGTAGGGCATGGTCAGATGCGCGGGGGAACTGGTCTGGAAGGTCATTTGGCGGTTGGCCGCGCCGCCCATCCCCAACGCCTTCGCGTTCAGGGTGTAGCGCCGGTTGTAGCCGAGCTGCTCGGTGGTCTGCCAGTGCAGTCCGTCGGGGCTGAGCTGACCGTTAATGGCCCTGCCGCTGTCGTTGACCATGGTTACCGATGCCAGCACCCCGTCGGCGACGCTAACGGTCACCGGTGCGTCCACCGTGACACCGACGGCACCATCCGTCACCGAGGCGGTGAGCTTCGGAACCAACAGATCAGCGAACGGCGTGCCTTTGTCGACGATGACCTTGGCCGGCGCGGCGGTGCCGCCGCCGCTGCTGCACGCGCCGGTGAACACAGCAACCGGGATGATGACCGCAGCCAGCCACGATCGACGTCGGTGCAAAGGCGTCATCAAGTGACCTTCCAGATAATCTCGCTTACTTTGGTCACCGCTGACCCTGGATTGTTCCCAGTATTGTAGTGCCTCACGGCCACACGCCGCGGAAGTCCGGCCCGATTGTTGCCGTCAAGTGCTCTAGGTCACCTGAGAATTTCGCTCCGCGACGGAATGCCTGTTATTGTCGCAAACGCGGTCTCTGGCCGGCCAAGGCGCCGTTAGCTCAGTTGGTAGAGCAGCTGACTCTTAATCAGCGGGTCCGGGGTTCGAAACCCTGACGGCGCACCAAATCGCAGCACCGGTTCGTGCGCTTAGGGATTCGAGCGTCACGCCAGGGCGAAAATTCGGGGCTATTTGCCGCCCAGGGTTCACGCTCGAAGCCGTGAAATCTAGCGGTTCCTGACCCGGTGCACCACTACGACGACGACGATGGCGCCTACTCCGGCCAGGGACAACGTCACCGCGGGCTTCTTGACAAACTCGATCACCCGGACCTTGAGGTCATCGGCCAGACGGCGGGGGTTGGCACGCTCGGCAAGTGAGTCGACGGTGGCCGCCAGCTGGTCGCGGGCGAGGTCGATCTCCTGCTTGATGGTGTCGGGATCGCGGTCCGCCACGTGTCTGTCCTCCAACTGAGCCTGCTGCACCTGCCCGCACTACCCTAGAGCAATGACCGAGACCGCCCGGCTAGCCCCTGGAGACAAAGCCCCCGCCTTCAGCCTTCCCGACGCCGACGGCAAGAAGGTGTCGTTGGCCGACTACAAGGGACGCCGCGTCGTCGTGTACTTCTACCCGGCAGCCTCGACGCCCGGATGCACCAAGCAGGCCTGCGATTTTCGCGACAACCTGCACGTCCTCAACGACGCCGGCCTCGACGTCGTCGGAATCTCCCCCGACAAACCGGAAAAGCTGGCCAAGTTCCGCGATGCTGAGGGCCTGACGTTTCCGCTGCTGTCCGACGCTGAGCGCAAGGTCCTCACCGCCTGGGGCGCCTACGGCGAGAAGCTGATGTACGGCAAGACGGTCACAGGCGTGATCCGATCCACCTTCGTCGTCGACGAAAAGGGCAAGATCGCCGTTGCCCAGTACAACGTCAAAGCCACCGGCCATGTCGCTAAGCTTCGGCGCGATTTGTCGGTATAGCCCCGAGACTGTCCAGCAGTAGCGCCTCAGCGGTCGCAGCGCGTTCCAGCACACCCAGGTGCAGGCTTTCGTCGATGCTGTGCGCCTGCGTTCCGGGATCCTCCACCCCGGTGACAAGGATCTTCGCCTGCGGGAACGCGGCGGCAAACTCGGCGATGAAGGGGATCGATCCGCCCATCCCCATATCGATCGGATCAGCGCCCCACGCCTGCCGAAACGCCGCCCGGGCGGCGTCGTAGACCGGGCCGCTTGCCTCGATCGCGTACGGCTGACCAATATCGCCGCGCGTGACGGTGACCTGCGCACCCCACGGGGCGTGCCTTTGCAGGTGAGCTTCGAGTGCATCCAGGTGCGCGGCCGCGTCGCCACCGGGTGCGACCCGCAAACTGACTTTGGCCCGGGCCCGCGGGATCAGCGTGTTCGACGCTGCCGCAACCGATGTGGTGTCGATGCCGATCACCGTTATCGCCGGTTTCGCCCACAACCGCTGCGGCACCGAACCCGAGCCGATCTCCGAAACCCCGTCCAGCAGACCAGAGTCGGCGCGCACCCGTTCGGGCGGGTAATCAACAGCCGCAGCCATGCTCTCGTGCAGGCCCGCTACCGCAACATTCCCGTCATCGTCATGCAAGCTGGCCAGCAACCGCACCAGCGCACTCAGTGCGTCCGGAACGACGCCGCCCCATATGCCGGAATGCAGGCCATGATCGAGCGTGGCGACCTCGACCACACAGTCGGCAAAGCCACGCAACGACACCGTCAGCGCCGGAACGTCGGGGCTCCAATTGTCCGAGTCGGCGATGACAATGACGTCGGCGGCCAGCGCTTCACGGTGAGCGGCCAACAACCGGCCTAACGACGGCGATCCGGATTCTTCCTCGCCCTCGACGAACACCGTCACGCCCACCGGCGGCCGACCGCCGTGCGCCCGAAATGCGGCCAAATGCGTTGCGATGCCTGCCTTGTCGTCAGCGCTGCCTCGGCCATAGAGCCGCCCGTTGCGTTCGGTCGGCTCAAATGGTGGCGACGCCCATTGCGCACGGTCACCTTCGGGCTGTACGTCGTGGTGGGCATACAGCAGCACTGTGGGCGCTCCCGGTGGCGCCGGGTACTGCGCGATGACGGCCGGTGCGCCGCCCTCGCTGACGATCCGGACATCGCCAAAACCAGCCTGCGACAACAGGTCTGCGACTGCCTGGGCGCTGCGGTGGACCTCGTCGCGCCGAGCCGGGTCGGCCCACACCGATTCGATCCGAACCAAGTCTTCGAGATCCCGCCGCACCAAAGGCAACACGCCACGCACCCGCTCAACCAGATCAGCCATAGGTTCGAGGCTACTAAGCTGGCCGCGCGGGCTCGACTAGGGCGCGAGCAGACGCAAAAGCCCCCATTTCGGCACGAAATTGGGGGCTTTTGCGTCTGCTCGCGCCACCTAAGTGGTCTCTAGGATCGCCACCGCGGCCGCGGTATCCCCTTCATGGGTCAGCGACACATGGATCGTCACATCGGCCAGATGCCTGGCAATCTCTCCGGTGAGCCGGACCCGCGGTCGGCCCCACATATCGGTAACCACCTCGATATCGCGGTGGATGTCCTCCGGCAGTACCGGCCGTTGGGCGAAGCGCGACCCCGACCAGGCCTTGATCACCGCCTCTTTCGCCGCCCACCGAGCCGCCAAATGACGGGCCGCCGACGAACTCTTGTCGGATGCGTCGCGGCGCTCACCAGGAGTGAACGTCGCCGAGAAAGCAGTTCCCGGCTGGTCGACCTGCTCGGCGAAATCGGGAATCGAGACGAGGTCGATCCCCACTCCGACGATGCCCATGGGTGGCCAGGTTAACGGATGACCTGGTAGGCCTCACCGTCACCCAGCCGCGCGGCCGGATTCAACAGCATCGACGCCTCCTGCGGCTTCTCCGCGGCATCGTGGTCGAAGCGGCGGTCGGCGGGGCGCTCGTACATCGGCGGACCACCGGCAATGGCCGAAGCCAGACGACGCTGCCCGGCCAACAGTCGTGCGTCGGCACGGCGCTGGTAGTCCGCGCGCTGGCCGGGCTCCAGCGAGGCGATGAACGCCTGCGGGTGTACCAACGCGATCAGCCCGGACACATGGCCGAACCCGAGACTGGTCACCAACCCGGCTTTGAGCGGGAACTTCCCGCCCAGGCGCAACGTGTCGCGCACCCATACGAAGTGGGCGGAGCCGGCAAGTTCGTCGTCGACACAATCCAGGCTGCGGTTGGGCGGGATCACCCCGTCGCGCAGGATCTGGCACAACCCCATCATCTGGAACACCGCCGCACCGCCTTTGGCATGACCGGTCAGGCTCTTCTGCGATACGACGAACAGCGGTGCGCCCTCCGAACGGCCAAGTGCATCGGCGAGCCGCTCATGAAGCTCGGTCTCGTTCGGATCGTTGGCCAGCGTTGAGGTGTCGTGCTTCGAGATCACCGCGATGTCGTCGGCGGCCACGCCCAGCCTGGCCAAGGCACGCGCCAGGCGCGAATCCTTGCCGCCGCGGCCCGCACCGAGTGCGCCCAGCCCGGGCGCCGGGATCGAGGTGTGCACGCCGTCGCCGAAGGATTGCGCGTAGGCCACCACTGCGAGTACCGGCAGCCCCATCTTGAGTGCCAGGTCACCGCGGGCCAGCAGGATGGTTCCGCCACCCTGAGCTTCTACGAAGCCCAGGCGGCGCCGGTCGTTGGGCCGGGAGAACTTCGAGTCGTGGATGCCCCTGCCACGCATCATCGACGTGTCGGCGGTGGCCGCCATGTCACCGAAGCCGATGATGGCCTCCAGCGTGAGGTCATCCAGCCCGCCGGTCACCACCAATTCGGCCTTGCCCAGGCGGATCTTGTCGGCGCCCTCTTCCACCGAAACCGCCGCGGTCGCGCACGCCGCAACCGGATGAATCATCGAGCCGTAGCTCCCGACGTAGGACTGAACCACGTGCGCAGCAACAACATTCGGCAGAACTTCCTGCAGGATGTCGTTCGGCTTGTTCCGGCCCAACAGATTGCCGTGGTACATGGTCTGCATCGACGTCATGCCGCCCATCCCGGTGCCCTGCGTGCTAGCCACCAAACTGGGGTGCACGTAGCGCATCACTTCGGTCGGGCTGAAACCCGCGGATAGGAACGCGTCGACGGTCGCGACGATGTTCCACAGAGCCACTCGGTCGATGGAACTCGCCATGTCCGGGCTGATTCCCCATACCGTCGGGTCGAATCCGGTTGGGATCTGCGCGCCGACGGTCCGCGATAGTTTCGTCTTTCGGGGCACGCGAATTTCGGTGCCAGCCTTGCGGATTACCTGCCAGTCGGTGGAGTCGGGAACCGGTCGAACGACAGTGTGCTCGGGGTCGAATTCGGCGAAGGCGCGCGCGTCAGCCTCCGACGACACCACGAAGGCGAAGTCCTTGTCCAGGAATACCGACACCAGCAACGGTGAGGCGTGGTCGGGATCGATCGCGCCGTCATCAACAAACTCGCGAATGCCGACGCGCTCTATCACGGCGTCGTGGTAGCGCTCGACCAGCTCGGCCTCGTCGATCAAATCGCCGGATTCGGTGTCGTACCAACCCGGTTGAGGGTCGTCTTCCCAGCGGATCAAGCCGGTGGTCCAGGCCAGTTCCAATACTCCGGCCGCCGACAGTTCGTTCTCGACCTCCATCTCGAACCGGGTGCGCGACGATCCGTAGGGGCCGAGTTCGGCGCCGCCCACGATCACGACCAGGTCGGCGGGGTCGACGGCGAGGTCATGCCATTCTGGTGGCGGTGCCGGGGTGAAGCCACGCGGCGGCGACGGGAGCGCGGCGATCGTCCCTTCGGCCGCAACGTCTTCGGCCCCGTCTTCTGCGGCCTTCGCCGCATGCTCCTCGCGGGCCTTGGCGGCCAGTTCGGCCATGTCGAGGTTGGCATCGCCGAGCCCGCCGGTGAGGTCCGCCGTGATCGGCGAGCTGGCCGCGGCCACCTTGGACTCCACATCGCACAACCCGAGCAGCATTGCCGCCATCTCGTCCGTTGAGTAGGTGGTGACGCCGGCTTCCTCAACGGCGCTGACGATGGCATCGTTGTGGCCCATCAGGCCGGTGCCGCGGGTCCAGCCAATCAGCGCGTGCGCCAGACTGACTCGGGCCGCCCACGATGACTCCGCATGCCAGCGGCTCACCACCGCGTCCAGCGCCGACTTGGCCTCGCCGTAAGCACCGTCGCCACCGAACATTCCGCGGTTGGGCGAGCCGGGTAGGACCACGTGCAGACGCGACGCGATGTCACGCTCAGCGCCGATCGTCGACAGACCACCGATCAGCCGCTGCACGGCCCACAGCAGCACCTTCATCTCCATCTCGGCACGCGAACCGGCCTCCGAGAGATCACCAACGACCCGAGGCGCCGCAAACGGGAACAGCAGCGTCGGCGTCTGCGCATCCTTGATGTGAATCGATTGCGGCCCAAGGCTTTCAACCTGTTCGGTGCCGACCCATTCGACCAGCGCGTCGATATCGGAGTACGACGCCATGTTGGCCGCGACCACCCACAATGCCGCGCCGTAGCGGGCGTGGTCGCGGTACAGGGTGCGGTAGAAGGCCAGTCGTTCATCATCGAGTTTCGAGGTGGTCGCGATGACGGTGGCGCCGCCGTCGAGCAACCGCGCCACCACCGAAGCCGCGATCGAACCCTTCGAAGCGCCTGTCACAACAGCGACTTCGCTGCTGTTGGCGCCGGGGTTCGGGTTCTCGGCGCCCGCCGCGATGCGGCCGTACAGCGACGCGTGGATTTGACGGCCCACGGCCAGCGACTTGCCCTGCCACCAAGTGGCCTGAGTCGCGACGACGTGACCGGCCCCCTCGAAACGCTCCGACAGCCGCATCCAGTCGGCGTCAATGTCGCCCTCGTCGGTCAGCCACAACTTGACCAGGTCCTCGCGGGCGCTGGCCCAGCGGTCGTCGAAGACGACGGCCTTCTTGCCGTCGAACACGGGCGCCACCAAACGTGGCCAGTCCGCGCCCAATTCGGCGGTGACCAAGTCGATGAGTTCGGCATCGGTCGCCTTAGAGAGGCCAGTCGGGGCACTGATGGGGTCGTCCAGCCCGAGCTGGCCCAGGACGAGCCGAGCGGCCGAGGCGAGCACGCCGTCGCGGCCGGTGATCTGATCGGTGAATTCGCTCAGTGCGGCAGCGTCGACGGTCGCGCCGCCACCACCACCGGCGGACGGCAGCGCCACCGAAATGCCGCGGCGCGCCGCGACGGAAGCCACCGCGGCGTCGATGACCTTGTCGACCGAGCCGGCGTCGGCCAATGCGCCCTCGTGTAGGTGGCCCATGGCGCCACCGCGAATGCTGGTGCCCTCGCGGGTTCCCAGCGCGACTTCGACGGTGACGTGCTTGGCCCAACCATCGCCGAGTTCCCAGGTCTTCTTGACCCGCTCCGCAATGGCGGCGGGACGCCTGCCCGACGGCCCGAGAACCGTGCGCAGCTGATCATTGATCGCGTCGGAAAGCACTGGGCCATAAGGCTTGTAGGTGCGCGCCAGTTTGGTGACCTGCGACCGCAGTCCGGCCAAATCGGCCTCGGCGGCGCCATCGATGGCACCGAGGTTCAGCTCGGAACCGAGGTCCACCAGTAGCTGGTTGCGCCGCGACGACGCACCGTCGGTAATGGATTCGATCGAGTCCAGCTCCTCGATCTGATCGATGCGCATCTTGGCTGAAATCGCAATCAGCGCCACGGTGGCATCGGCCGCGTCGAACGCAATGTCGTCGGGGCGCGGGCCTCCTGACGGCGCAGCAGCGGGCGCCGGGGGGGGCGGGGCGGCGTCCGGAGCAGCTTCCGACGCTGCCGCCTCGACGACGGGTTCTTCGTCCTCCGGCTCCGGCTCGGGGTCGTTGTCGGTGGCGAAGAGCACCGCGGCGTCGCGCTCGGCGTTGAGCACTTCCACTGTGCTGTGGGCATATTCGGGAAGCTTGAGGGTGTTGGTCGCAAGACCGGCTACGGTCGGCGACGACTTCACGCCGATCTCGACGAACCGCTCCACCCCCAGGCCGCCGGCCGCCTCCTCGATGAAAAGCAGGTCCTGGGTTTCGATCCAACGCACCGGGCTGGCGAACTGCCACGCCAACAGCTCGATCAACACAACGCGCGCCATCTCGTTCCGGCGTTCGGCAAGCCAGGTGTCGTAGTCGGCGAGGATCTCGTCGAGCGGCTCGGCGGGCACCAGGTCGCGGATTTCCTGAATGAAGTCCCGGTCCAGGGTGAATGGTCGCGGCACCAGGTTGGGGATGTAGCGCCCGATGATGACGTCGGGATCTTTGTCGCGCGGCATGACCCGCTCCAGCGATCGGCGGAACTCCGCCACCCCGACCCGCAACACCCGCGAGTGGAACGGAACGTCGATGCCGGGCACCAGGATGAACGAGCGCCGACCGCCGGTGAGCTCACGGCGCCGCTCTACCTCGGCTTCCAGCGCCTCGAGACCGCGGACCGTGCCGGCGATCGCGTATTGCGAGCCACGCAGGTTGAAGTTCACGATCTCCAGGAATTCACCGGTACTTTCGGCGATCCCGGCGACGAACTCGGGCACTTCGTCGTCCGGAAGGTCGATCTGGGAGGGCCGAATCGCCGCCAACCGGTAGTTTGAGCGACCCAACTCGTCGCGCGGCACGATGTCGTGCATCTTCGACCCACGGTGAAACACCGTCTCCAGCAAGGCTTCCAACTCGTAGATGCCGGTAACACAAGCCAGTGCCGTGTACTCGCCGACGGAATGGCCGCATGCGATGGCACCCTCGACGAAGGCACCTTGCTCGCGCATCTCGGCAACTTGAGCGGCGGCCACCGTTGCCATCGCGACCTGGGTGAACTGCGTCAGATAGAGCACGCCATCGGGATGGTGGTAGTGCACGCCGCTGGCGATGATGCTGGTCGGGTTGTCGCGCACCACATGTAGCACCGAGAAACCAAGCGTGTCACGGGTGAACTTGTCTGCCTTGTCCCACACCTTGCGGGCCGCCTTGGAGCGGGCACGGACGTCCATACCCATGCCCTTGTGCTGGATACCCTGACCGGGGAACGCGTAGACCGTCTTGGGCGCGGCCAGGCGTGCCGACGCCGACATCACCAGATCCGACCCGATGCGTGCGGCTACCTCCAAAACCTCTGCACCCTGGTCGATTCCGACGCGCTCGACGCGGAAGTCCACCTCGTCGCCCGGACGCACCATGCCCAGGAACCGCGCGGTCCAACCGACGAGCCGGGCCGGCGGACGAGCTTGCCCGTCGGTGGCGGTCACCGCGTGCTGCGCTGCGGCCGACAGCCACATGCCGTGCACGATCGGCCCACCTCCACCGTCAGGCCCCGCCAAACCGGCCAGCAGGGCGGCGGCCCGGTCGGTGTGAATAGGGTTGTGGTCGCCGGACACCACCGCGAACGGCCGCATGTCGACCGGTGCGGCAAGCGTGACATCGCGCCGGCGACGACGCGGGGTGTCGGTGGCGTTCTCGGACACCGCACCGCCGGCCCGGACCGGGTCGGCGAGTTCGGCGGTACCGGTGCGCCCGAGGATCGCGAACCGCTCGTCGAGGGTCGCGATTACCGCACCGTCGGGCCCGGTAACCGTGACCGAGACCGGCACGACGCGACCCATATCCGTGTCGGTGGCCGCCGAAGCCGTTGCGACGACGGTCAATTGGGTCGGGTCGGTCGGCAACTTGCCGACCACATGGGCGGCGTGGTCCAGGTGGACCAGGCTCAGCAGGCCCTCCAGGACGGGCACACCGGCGTCGGTGACAGCGGAGCCGATCGCCGCGAAAACCGCGGGCCAGCAAGGACCGACGAGCGCATCCGGCACGGTGGTGAGGCTGGGCGCCAACGGCTCGCCGAAGGTAGCGGTAACCCCGGTGTGGTCGGCGACCCGCTCGGGATCCCAGTTCACCGCCAGGGTGGCCGTCCCATCCTTGACCGGGGGCAGCGAAGCCGGCCCGTCCACACCGGCGGCGATGGCGAGCACCGAGCGCATCGCGGTGGCGGCGTCGGCCGCCGAAACCACCGGCATCCCGCCGTCAACGGTATTGGCGGGCAACGTGAATCGGATGTCGATCCATGTGCCGGACACCGGCACGCTCAAAACGACGTCGTCGCGGTCGGTCTGTAACCGAGATCCGGTGGACGAGTGGGTGGCACGGGGGTTTTCGGGGCCATCGTGTACTTGCCACTCGGTGGCATCGGCGATTCGATGAACCGGGTTGATCGCGGTGCGACCGGCCCACAGCACATCGGGCGCATCGAGCACGACCGCCAGTGGTCCGCTGACATCGCGGCGACCCAGCCGGCGCGAGGTGACGTCCTTCGGTTCGGCACCGGCGCCGAGCACCTCCTCGATGGCGACTTGCTCGAAGCGGTCCAGCAATTCACCGACGGGCTCATCCATTCGGGTGATGCCGGCGACCGACGCGGTGCCCGGAATGATGCACACCTGGTCGGCGTCGTAGCGGGCGTCATGCGCCTGCCACAGCGAGTCGCTGCGCCACCAGCGCCGCACATCCTTGTCGATGATCGGCACGAAGTTGACCGGCTTGCCCAGCGTCTTGCACAACGTGACGAAGAAGGGCACATCCGCGGGATGCAGTTGCACGGTTTCGGCGTCTGGGTAGTGCGCGAGCAGAGTGGCGATGGCCTGCCGCGGATTCTCCAGCAGCGCGGGGTCGCCAAATAGCGTCTCGATGGCGCCGAAATCCTCGGCGTGTAAACGAGCTTCGGCGCGCTGCAACATCTGCTCGAACCGGTCGCGCCAGGTATCGGCCAGCCACGGGCTGCCCGGCGCAGCCGTATCTGCGGTGGAATTACCGTCGCCAATGGTCAACTCGACGTAGCGCTGCAGCCACTGCAGGTAGGTCATCTCACCGACGTCGCCGAAGTACGGCTTGGCGGTGTCGGCCATCGCGGCGATGATCTCGTCGCGACGCTCCGCGACCGCCTCGGCGTCGCCGGCAACCTCGTCCAGCAGCCGGCCACACCGGGATGCGGTGTTGTCGATCTCGTGGATGTCGGCGCCGAGCTGGCTGCGGCTGGAAGCCATGCCGCCCTGGGCTTTTCCGGCGCTGATCCATTGATCGGTGCCTTGGGTCTCGACCAGCATCCGCTTCACCGAGGGCGACGTCGTGGACTCCAGCGTCGCCATCGCAGCGGTGCCGACCAGGATGCCGTCGATAGGCATCAGGGGGAAGCCGTAGGCCAGCGCCCAGCGACCCGACAGGTATTCGGCGGCCCGCTCCGGGGTGCCGATTCCGCCGCCGACGCAGACGGTGATGTTGGCGCGCGAGCGCAACTCCGAGTAGGTGGCCAGCAGCAGGTCGTCGAGATCTTCCCAGGAATGGTGCCCACCGGCGCGCCCGCCTTCGACGTGCATGATCACCGGCTTGGTGGGCACCTCGGTCGCGATGCGGATCACCGAACGAATCTGCTCGACGGTTCCGGGCTTGAATACCACGTGGCTGATGCCGATGTCGTTGAGCTCGTCGATCAGCTCGACGGCTTCTTCGAGATCCGGGATGCCGGCGCTGATCACAACGCCATCGATCGCCGCGCCGGACTGACGGGCCTTCTGCACCAGCCGCTTCCCACCGACCTGGAGCTTCCACAGGTAGGGATCCAGGAACAGCGCATTGAATTGATAGGTGCGGCCGGGCTCGAGCAGCCCGGACAGCTCCTCGATGCGGTTGGCGAAAATCTCCTCGGTCACCTGTCCGCCACCGGCCAACTCGGCCCAGTGCCCGGCATTGGCCGCGGCGGCAACGATCTTGGCGTCGACGGTGGTCGGCGTCATCCCGGCGAGCAGGATGGGCGACCGGCCGGTCAGGCGGGTGAACTTCGTCGAAAGCTTGACGCGGCCGTCGGGCAGGCGAACGACGGTAGGGGCGTAGCTCGACCAAGGTCGGGCCACCTCGGGGATGGCCCCGACGGTAAAGAGGTTGCGCTGCCCGCCGCGGGTCGCCGCGGGAACGATGCCGATACCGAGGCCGCGGATTACCGGCGCCGTCAGTCGGGTCAGGATGTCGCCGGGACCCAGATCGAGGATCCAGCGCGCGCCCGCTTCATGGACCCGGGTGACCTCAGCTACCCAGTCGACCGTGCCGACCAAGATGGAGTCGGCCAACTCGCGGGCCAACGTGGCGTCGATGCCGACCTTCTCGGCCCAGCCGCCAACAATGTCAATGCCGTCGGCCAGCCGCGGCGTGTGGAAGCCCACCTCGACCTTCACCGGGTCGAAGGCCGGCGCGAAGACGTCGCCGCCGCGGACCTTGTTCTTGCGGTCGGCCTCTTCCTTCTCCGAGATCTGCCGGCAGTACAGCTCGAAACGCGACAACTGCTCGGGAGTACCGGTGATGACGACCGACCGCCGGCCATTGCGGATCGACAACACCGGCGGCAACACCGTGCGCACATCCTGGGCGAATTCGTCGAGCAGCCGCCCGATCCGCTCCGGGTCGGCATTGGTGACCGACACCATCGGCGGACGATCGCCGAGGATGGAAATTCCGCGTCGGCGAGCCACCAGCGTTCCGGCCGCACCGAGCAGCTGGGCCAGAGCCAATAGCTCCACATCACGCGCACCGGCCGCCTTGACCGCCTCGACCGCCAGCACACCCTGCGAGTGTCCCGCCAGCGCCACCGGCGGGGTGGCAATGAGGTCCATGCCCTGGCGTGCCAGGGCGCGGATGGCCGCCATCTGGGTAAGCAGGACGCCGGGCTGCGACACCGCGGATGACGTGAGGTGCTTGTCCGACGGGACCATATCTTCGGCGGCCAGTGCACGCACCCACTGCAACGGCTCGAAGCCAATCGGACGCACCACGACCAGCTCTCGTGCCACCGGCTCGAGCAGCAACTCCGCTTCACCGACCAACGTGGCCAATTCAGATTCGATCCCGGCCGCGGAGACGAGCTCTTCAAGGGTCTCTAGCCACGCGCTGCCCTGGCCACCGAAGGCGGCAGCATACGGCTCGCCAGCCGTCAGACGGTCGACCAGAGCGTGGGAGCCGTGCGGGCCATTTTCCTCGCGGTCAGCAGACACCCGGTCGTGCTCGTGGATCGTCACGTCTTATCTCCCTGTATGCCTCTATATGCGTCTGTACGTATCGGTTCGTTCGGCCGGGTCGGACACCCCGCGGCTGGGCCTCATCGATTCCACATCGAATCGCAGCCGAACATCGACTGACCGATGTGCTGTCGGGAGCCGGCTCGTGGGTCGAGCGGCGCCGACGACTGCATCGGCCCATATAAGAGTCTCATAAGGATTGGTCCACCTTTTTTACGCGGATCGGTTACTGGCGAGTTCTACGCACGGGTAACCGTGTCGCGGGTAACACCCGGTTGAACCGGCGGCGCGAGTCTGCCGAACAAACGTCCTGCATGCAGGTGGTTACGGTCGAGTAGTATAACTGCGCTGATCAAGGCAGTATTGTTACCAAATCGTTATGTGAAAAATTCGTGCTGCGGCGGCCGCGTGAAGCCGCGCCGCCCGAGGCATCGCGGTTTCGCGGGCGCCGGCGAGGCGGCTCGGCGAGCGAACGGGTGTTTGCTGGAGGGGCAGGCGCCGGAACCAAGCCTGATGGCCCGGTTCCTCACTCGCGCCGTTCCGGCGCTCGCCGTCGCCGGGCAAGCCTGATGGCCCGGTTCCTCACTCGCGCCGTTCCGGCGCTCGCCGTCGCCGGGCAAGCCTGATGGCCCGGCTCCTCACTCGCGCCGTTCCGGCGCTCGCCGTCGCCGGGCAAGCCTGATGGCCCGGCTCCTCACTCGCGCCGTTCCGGCGCTCGCCGTCGCCGGGCTAGCGGAGCGGAAAACTTAAGCCCACTGTCCAAATTGGGGCTTCAAAATTTCGTTGATGTCGACTCCCACCCCGCCGACCTTGCGCTTATCGATCTCGACCTGGTGCAAATGGGCGGCCGGATGGGTGTACCCCTTGGGCGAACCCCAGTTGTGCTGCCAGAAGTACGCGCCCAGGCCGTCCTTCACGGCCCAATCGATCGTCTTTGAGTTGGCGTACACACCAGTGCGCTGGTGTCCGATGACCGACTCCCATGACCGCAGATACGGAACGATTTGGTTCTTGTACTGGTCGTAGGACGGATTGTCGTCGATAGACGCATATATCGGAGCGCTGGCTGGACCTCCGGCCGCGGCGTGCAACTCCGCACCGCGCTTAGCGTGCTGCACCCCGGCGGCGGCTCCGCCCAGCCAGTCAGAGGTACTTCCCTTGCCGTACTGATAGCAAGAAACGATCTTGAGCCCGCTTCCGGCCAGGTCGCGCGCCTCGGTGAGTTGGATCGGCTTGCCGAGCATCCAGGCGCCGCCCGGCCGCCGGTCGGACACGTACCGGATCGCCCCGACGGCGCCGGCGGCCCTGATCTGGCTGGCGGGAATGACTCCGGCCGCATAATCCAACAAGGTGCCGAGCGAACCCGCCGATACCGGTGCGGCGCGCAACGACGCCGCCGCGACGCCGAGACCTAGCAGACCCGGGGTCGCCGCAGCGAATTTGAGCACGTCACGGCGCGAGACCGACACATGTCACAGGGTATGACACAAACACCATCTAACACATTGACACCTGCAGTCACATATGCATCACGTTGCCGCAACGATCACAAGCCAGCAGGTGTCATCGCTGCGCAGCCGCGGGGCCCTGGCCGCGCGGCGTGGCGAGCGAGAACAACTCCGCCCACTGCTGTGCTGATAGGTCCTTCGGGAGCGTCCCCTTCTTGATGTTCTCCCTGACGAGCCATTCCTCGACCGTCCGGTGTCTCCCACGCTCGCAGAGTCTGGCAAGAATCGATGGAAGCCCACGACCCTTGCCGGTGAAAGCGGCATGCACAAAGGCTCTGTACCGGTTGCCAAGCCGTGGATCAACCAGCGCATTGCGACGACGCGACATGGTAAGCAGTCCCGCGTCGACAGAAGGTCGCGGTTTGAAAGCCGTTGCCGGGACCCGCGCTTCGAGTCTGAAGGTGATCCACGGCCACCATTGCGCCGTCATCATCGTGGCTCCGCCGACGCCGGCGCGGCGTCGAGCCACCTCCCACTGCACCAGCAGAATTGCATCCGTCCATCTACCCGCATGAAGCAGCTTGCGCATCATCGCTGTCGTCTGGTGAAACAGCAGGCTCCCTACCACGACGTGCGGCGTGTCCGGTAGCTGCCAGTTCAGGAAGTCGTCGTTGACCACATGTACGCCGCGGCGTAGCTGGACAGACAGCCATCGCGCCTGCCGTTGATCGATCTCGACAACGGTGAGCGGCCGCCCGAGTTCTTGCAAGTCGAACGTGAGAGCCCCACGCCCGGGCCCTATCTCAACGATCGGCCCCTCGGTACGACGGACCAACTTGACGATCTTGTTGATTGTTGTGGTGTCGGTCAAAAAGTTCTGGCCGTGTTCATGACGGCCGCCACTATAGGTGGGCATGGGTTCGCTCCGCGGATGTCGAATCTTCCGGGCGCGAATAACGGCCGCCCGGCTGACCTAGCTGAGCGGCGGAGCGATGTGATGCACCGGACCGCCGCTAAGAGCGGCGATCGCGTATCAGTACGAAGCGGAAGCTACCCACGACGCCAGCCTAGCCCTCCACAACGAGCTGACCCTCGGCGATCTCAATTCCGCTGTGGTTTCCCCTGCCGCGCGCTAGTTGGGCCTGAATCGCACCCACTGCTCCCAGCGCCGCGTAGGGACCAGTCACCGCGATCAGGCTCAGCAGTGAGCAGACCCGGGGATCGCCGCGCTTGAGGTTTCGCATTTCCATTAGAGCGTTGAGGTTGTCCAGCGCGTCGACCATGAGTCCGATCCGTTGCCACCGCCGACGGTTGGCTTCGTCGCTGCCGAGATAGCCAATGCCAAGGGCCAGGGCACGGGCCCCGAATATGCGAATCAAGTACTTCAGCTCGGTGGACAGCATGTGGTCCGGCACGCCGTTCATGCGGGTCTGGGAGCGAGGGGAAGCAAATGCGATGGCGCCCAGCAGGATTCGTCCGATTGCCGCTGCGGCAAAGGCGCGGCGCAGGACTTTGGGCTGCGGTGGTGTTGTGCTCATCAACCCAGTCTTAGCCGTCGAAGTAAGCATGTCGATTACCTTCGAGGTAGTGGTTTAAGTCCAATACCGTTCAGTTAAGACGGAGAGTCGTGACGTCTGGTGGGCGTTGGGGTTGGGGCCAGTGAGCGTGAGTTGCGCGTTTGACGTGCCATTTGGACATTTTGCGTTTGATCACCCGTGGTGCGGATCGTCGGCGCCTGGCGGGGTTGAGTCGGTCGAGCAGGCGGCGCAGGAAGGCCCACCAGTGCTGATCGGCGGCTTGGGGGTCCTCAGGGGGGAAATGCACCCTGTTGGGCGACGGATTGGCGGGTGATGCGCAGCGCGGCGGTGAAACTGACCCGGTCGGGGTCCTCGCCGGCGTGTTCGGCGGCCTGGGCCATCAGGGTACGAATGGCGTAGTGACAGCACAGATGTCCCCAAATCTCTTGTAGGACAAGATCAGGGGACTTCGAGCGCAGTACCACCTGGGGTCCGCGTTGATGGGTTTTGAGTTCGTCGAAGGTGTTTTCGATTTCCCAGCGCTGGGCGTAGGCGGCGGCCAACTCGACGGCGGGGGCCTGTTCGGGATCGGTCAGCGTGGTGAATAGCCGGTAGCTGGTGGAGTTTTCGCGTCCGTCGTCGATGGTGTAGTCGATGACTCGTGCCAGCATCGGCTCGCTGCGACGGTCAGCGCTGGACTGCAGATGCGCTAGCCACGAGCCGTCAGCAAGATCCTGCACATGCACCGGTTGTGGCGCGTAGGCGTCGGTGCGTACTCGCCACAACAGGTCGGCTCCGGTCGCAAGGGCTTTGCGCCACAAGGCATACGAGAAGAACCCGCGATCAGCCAGCAGCAGCATGTCCGGCGTGAGAGCATCCAGCAGCTTTTCGGCGAGTTTGGCCTCCGAGTCACGGTAACCACCGATCGTTGCGGCGAAGACCGCATGCGTGGCACACTCGGCCAGCCCCAGGATCCGGGCCTGCGGAAATGCGGCCTTCTCACCCCTGCCGCCGGCCCCCGGACGACTGAAGTACTCGTCGTTGGCTGGGGTGTCGGCCACATCCAGACAGCTGCCGTCGATGGCCACCAGCCGCCGCTCGGCCAGCCAAGCCCCTGGGGTTTGCGGTCCGGCTAACGGGCGGGCTACCCGGGAAAACAAGCTGGCCAACAGGGCCGATCCCAGCCGCTCACGAGCCTGAAAGATCGCCGACTTACCCGGCAGTCGATACTCTTCACGCCACCCCGACGCCCACGCCAAACCATCAGTGAGCTGGGCCAACACATCCTCATACGAGCCCTCTGAATACAGGCCCATCGCGATCGCGAAATACGCCATCACCCGCGCAGGCAACGACCGATGCCGCTGCTGAGTGCGACCGGCCTGCTCGATCACCTCATCCACCACCGTTGCGGGAAACACCCGCGTCAGCACCCCCACCGACACCAAATCTGACAACCGGCGATCCGACTCAGGCTTCCGCCAACCCGCACGAGGCATAGGTCATAAACTACACCCATGTAACCTTAACTGAACGGTATTGAAGTTAAGCCGGGTTAAAACCAATACCGTTCAGTTAAGGCGGAGAGTCGTGACGTCTGGTGGGCGTTGGGGTTGGGGCCAGTGAGCGTGAGTTGCGCGTTTGACGTGCCATTTGGACATTTTGCGTTTGATCACCCGTGGTGCGGATCGTCGGCGCCTGGCGGGGTTGAGTCGGTCGAGCAGGCGGCGCAGGAAGGCCCACCAGTGCTGATCGGCGGCTTGGGGGTCCTCAGGGGGGAAATGCGCCCTGTTGGGCGACGGATTGGCGGGTGATGCGCAGCGCGGCGGTGAAACTGACCCGGTCGGGGTCCTCGCCGGCGTGTTCGGCGGCCTGGGCCATCAGGGTACGAATGGCGTAGTGACAGCACAGATGTCCCCAAATCTCTTGTAGGACAAGATCAGGGGACTTCGAGCGCAGTACCACCTGGGGTCCGCGTTGATGGGTTTTGAGTTCGTCGAAGGTGTTTTCGATTTCCCAGCGCTGGGCGTAGGCGGCGGCCAACTCGACGGCGGGGGCCTGTTCGGGATCGGTCAGCGTGGTGAATAGCCGGTAGCTGGTGGAGTTTTCGCGTCCGTCGTCGATGGTGTAGTCGATGACTCGTGCCAGCATCGGCTCGCTGCGACGGTCAGCGCTGGACTGCAGATGCGCTAGCCACGAGCCGTCAGCAAGATCCTGCACATGCACCGGTTGTGGCGCGTAGGCGTCGGTGCGTACTCGCCACAACAGGTCGGCTCCGGTCGCAAGGGCTTTGCGCCACAAGGCATACGAGAAGAACCCGCGATCAGCCAGCAGCAGCATGTCCGGCGTGAGAGCATCCAGCAGCTTTTCGGCGAGTTTGGCCTCCGAGTCACGGTAACCACCGATCGTTGCGGCGAAGACCGCATGCGTGGCACACTCGGCCAGCCCCAGGATCCGGGCCTGCGGAAATGCGGCCTTCTCACCCCTGCCGCCGGCCCCCGGACGACTGAAGTACTCGTCGTTGGCTGGGGTGTCGGCCACATCCAGACAGCTGCCGTCGATGGCCACCAGCCGCCGCTCGGCCAGCCAAGCCCCTGGGGTTTGCGGTCCGGCTAACGGGCGGGCTACCCGGGAAAACAAGCTGGCCAACGGGGCCGATCCCAGCCGCTCACGAGCCTGAAAGATCGCCGACTTACCCGGCAGTCGATACTCTTCACGCCACCCCGACGCCCACGCCAAACCATCAGTGAGCTGGGCCAACACATCCTCATACGAGCCCTCTGAATACAGGCCCATCGCGATCGCGAAATACGCCATCACCCGCGCCGGCAACGACCGATGCCGCTGCTGAGTGCGACCGGCCTGCTCGATCACCTCATCCACCACCGTTGCGGGAAACACCCGCGTCAGCACCCCCACCGACACCAAATCTGACAACCGGCGATCCGACTCAGGCTTCCGCCAACCCGCACGAGGCATAGGTCATAAACTACACCCATGTAACCTTAACTGAACGGTATTGGGTTTAAGTCCGGGCAACGGCGTTAGGTTCGGAAAGATGTCCGCGGGTATTGCGGTGCGCGAGTGGCGCACTCGTCGGCGTTTGAGCCAGTTGGAACTCGCCCATCAGGTAGGTGTCTCGCCTCGGCATCTCAGCTTCGTCGAGACGGGCAGGGCCAACGCCAGTCGGGCGATGCTGCTGCGCATCGGTGAGTCACTGGATCTTCCGCTGAGTGCACGCAACCGGCTGCTGCTCGCCGGTGGCTACGCACCCGTTTTCGGTGAGCACACGTTAGACGCCGACAGGATGCGTCCGGTGAGGGCGGCCGTCGACTCGGTTCTGGCCGGGCATGCCCCGTATCCGGCCGTCGTCACCGATGCCTGCTGGAACCTCGTTGCCGGAAACGTGGGCTGCGTCGTGCTAGCCGAAGGCGTTGATCGAGAGCTGCTCCAACCTCCGATCAACGTTATGAGGTTGTGCCTACACCCAAAGGGACTGTCGCAGCGGTTGCTCAACTACGCCGAGGTGCACGCCGCGATCCTGGGCCGAGTACGCCGACACGCCGACGCCACTGCTGCACCGGATATCCGCCGTCTCTACGAGGAACTCGCTAGTTATCCTGCGCCTAAGCGGCCCGACGACATTGAGCAGACCGGCGAGCTGTACGTGCCGTTTCGGATGGCCACGCTTGACGGTGCCGAACTGCGGTTCGTCAACACCATCGCGACGTTTGGCAGCCCGCTCGACATCTCCGTAGAAAGCCTGGCCATCGAGTCGTTTTTTCCCGCCGACACCGCCACCGCCGATTACCTGCATCATCTCGACAGCGATCACCGTGTCCGCTTGATCGCAGAGCAATACCCGCAGTTGCTCGGTTACCTCGGCTGGCGCTAGGCGCCGATGTCGCCGAATTATTATTGTCACTATAAAGTTAATGAAGTTACGGTGAGCGCTCAGTGCGACGGGGGTTCAGATGGATCACGATCAGCTCATCGACCTCACCCGGCGGGCTTTGAAACTCGCGCGCGACAAGACCACCGACCTCGCGCCGCAGCAGCACACGGTCGACGCACGCGAATACACCTCGCTGGAGCGACACGACACCGACAAAGCAATGCTGATGGCCAGCCCACAACTGGTTGGCTACGTCTCGGAGCTGCCCGGCCCAGGCACGTATTGCACCAAGACGGTGATGGGTCGATCCATCCTGCTGACTAGGACAGCTGACGGCTCGGTCAAGGCGTTCAACAATGTCTGCCTGCATCGACAATCCCAGGTAGTGACGGGGTGCGGGACCGCCAGGCGGTTCAGCTGCCCATACCACGCGTGGACCTACGACAACACCGGGCGGTTGGTCGGCCTGCCCGGCCGCGAGGGCTTTCCCGAGGTGACGTTGAAGTCCGACGGTTTGACCGAGCTTCCGGCTGCCGAATTCGCCGGATTCCTTTGGGTGGCGCTAGATCCCGGCACCACGCTGGATGTCGCAGCCCACCTGGGAGACCTGGCCGACGAGCTCGACTCGTGGGGCATCGGGCGGTGGTCGCCACTGGGCGAAAAGGTGCTCGAGTCCGCCATCAATTGGAAGCTCGCGGTCGATACCTTCGCGGAAAACTACCATTTCGCCACCGTGCACCGGCAGACCTTTGCCACCATCGCCCGTAGCAACTGCACAGTGTTCGACTCGTACGGACCCCATCACCGGTTGATCTTCCCACTCAACGCAATCCTGGAGCTCGACAACGTTCCCGAGGATCAGTGGGACCCGTTCCACAACATGGTCGTGATCTACGCGCTGTTCCCCAACATCGTGCTATCGGTGACGATCGCCAACGGCGAGCTGTTCCGGATCTATCCGGGCGCACACCCCGGCAGGTCTATCACCGTTCACCAAAACTCCACCCCGTTGGACCTTTCCGACGAATCCGTAGCCGCCGGCGCTCAAGCCGTCTTCGAGTACGCGCATGCCACGGTGCGCGACGAGGACTACCGGCTGGCTGAGGCGTTACAGGCCAACCTCGAGTCCGGCGCTCGCGACCGACTTGTGTTCGGCCGCAACGAACCCGGACTGCAGCACCGCCACATCACCTGGGATCAGGTGATAGCGCCAAGATCAGATCGTCGATAATGACACCGATGTTGTCATCCTGTCCGGGGCGCATCTTCGTCAACAACTCAATCGCCTCGCGGCGGTGTCCCGAGTTTACCAGCGGCACAAGCTGATCCATCGTCCCGCGCAGTTCGGACTCGAGGTTCGCGATAACGGCGGCCAGCACGTCGACCAGCTCCCAGTCCCGGTACAGCGCCAGCGAGCGCTCATTGAACGCGAAGGCACTCACCTGCTCCCCCGCGAGCATTCCGTGGTAACGGTATGGGCCCTCCATGTATTCAATGGGCAACCGATGTGCGGGCACGGGCACCAGCGGCTCCCCGACAATATCCAATCCCAGTGTGGTGCAGGTGATCCGGTGACGATCAGGTAGGTAGCGAGCCTGCGCAGGCGGCGGGATAAGGGGCCGTATCGAATTCGGCCACCGGACGTAGCTGCTGACTGTAACCTCGAGGTCTTCGGCGCACTCCGCTGCCCGTGCGGAGTCGGGATAGCTCGTCGTCACACCGGTAAACGGTTGCAGCGCATTACCGTTGCGTCGGTCGAACTGCCGCCAGACACTCATGTCCACGCCATTGTCGAAATTGATCGTGCGCCATTCGTGGGACCTCGCCCGCGGGTCGCCGCCGCCGCCCCCACCGCCGGCATACTTCGGAAACCACTGCCGGTCGACATGCCCCGCGGCGCCGGAAACCTGTTCGGACACCACGCCCCAGCGCAGCGTCCCGGTCATTGTCATCCCGGTCTGGAAGTAGGAGTACGTGTCGGCCTGACCAAAGCAGGCGATCTTGCCGTTATAGGTGGACGCCCCCACCGGCGTCGGGGCGCGAGTCGGCGTCACGGCCAGGTCCAGCCGCATGGGCCGACCGGTCTGGTCCGTACCTGGCAGGCTCACGCGGTAGCTGTAAGGCAGCAATTCGCCGTCATCGGCGCGGCAGGTAGACCACGATGCCGTGCCGGCACCGCTCTCGTATTCGAGGCGAAGATGCCCGACGGCGGCTGAGAACTTGGGCTTCGCACCCGGTTCCATGCTGGCCGGGGGCATGTCGTAATCGGTATAGGTGCCGTAGTCGCCGGCGTCCAGATCGAACAGCGCCAGCGTATAGAAATCGGCGACCACCGATCCCCCGGGCCGGTTCTTGTTGAAGATCGTCAGGAACGCGAATGACCGGCCGCTCTCGGGTGCGTCAAGTTGGCCCGCGATGAACCAGGTGTCCGACTCCTGGTCCGGGTGTGCGCCCTCGGCGGCGGGAAACTCCAGCCAGCTATCACCGGGCACCAGCTGGAAGGGGTAATCGCGCCAATCGCTGTTCATCAGGGGCCTCGAATCCGGCTATTTTGCTATGTTAGCAGCAATAGTAAAGTTACGGTCGTGACGGAAGCTCCCCGCCATCGCTCCTATGACGAACTGTTTATCGGGGGGCGCTGGCGTAAACCCGCCACGCCGGAGCGGCTCAGCGTGATTTCCCCACACTCCGAAGAACCGATCGGCCAAGTCCCGGCGGCCGGACCCGACGATGTCGATGCAGCGGTGGCTGCTGCACGGCAGGCCTTCGACCATGGTCCCTGGCCGCGGCTAGAGCCCGGCGAGCGGGTACGCAAGGTCGAAGAGCTGACCGCGATTTACGCACGACACCTCGACGAGATGGCCGACCTGATCACCGCGCAAATGGGTTCGCCGCGCAGCTTCAGCAGGCGTGGCCAGGCGGCCGGAGCGGCGACCATGATGCATTTGGCGCTGGCGGCCGCCCGCGGCTTTCCGTGGGTGGAACGCCGGCAGGGCGTGCTCGGCGAGGCGCACCTGCGTCGGGCTCCGGTGGGCGTGGTCGGGGCGATCGTGCCGTGGAACGTTCCGCAATGCGTGCTGATCCCCAAGCTGATCCCCGCCCTCATCGCCGGCTGCACCGTTGTCGTCAAGCCGGCACCCGAAACACCTTTGGACTCTTTGTGGTTGGCCGAGATGATCGAGCAACTTGATCTGCCCGAAGGGGTGGTATCGGTAGTCACCGGCGGGGCGTCGGTCGGCGAGGCACTGGTGCGCCATCCCGGCGTCGACAAGATCGCGTTCACCGGTTCCAGCGCTGTCGGACGCCGTATCGCCACCCTGTGCGGCGAGCAACTCAAAAGAGTGAGCTTGGAATTGGGTGGTAAGTCGGCAGCGATCATCCTCGACGATGCCGACGTCGACAAGACCGTCGCGGGGTTGCAGAACGCCAGTCTGATGAACAACGGCCAAGCCTGCGTCGCGCAAACCCGCATCCTGGTCAGCGAACGCCGCCACGATGAGATTGTCGACGCGCTGGCCACCATGATGTCGAACCTGCGAGTCGGAGATCCCACCGACGAGCAGACCGACATCGGACCCCTTGTCGCACAACGACAACAGCATCGGGTCCAGGACTACATCCGGTCCGGCCAGAAAGAAGGGGCCCGAGTCGTGCTCGGCGGCCAGGATAGTCCGGCGAAGCGCGGCTGGTATGTGCGACCAACGTTGTTCACCGACGCGACCAACCAAATGCGTATCGCTCGAGAAGAAATCTTCGGCCCGGTATTGACCGTCCTGACCTACCAGGACGAGGACGACGCCATCCGGATCGCCAACGACAGCGACTATGGTTTGGCCGGCTCGGTATGGACCGCCGATACCGCCCACGGCCTCGAGATCGCCGCCCGCGTCCGCACCGGCACCTACGGCATCAACATGTACCAGCTCGACATCAGCAGCCCGTTCGGTGGCTTCAAGCATTCGGGCATCGGGCGCGAGTTCGGGCCGGAGGGTCTCGCTGAGTATGTCGAGTTGCAGGCGGTGGTGTGCAACGGAAAGATGCCGGAGCTCAAGGGTTCTCCGGCAGCTGCAGGGTGATCTCGACCGGACAGCACAGTGCGCCGTGCTGGTTGGTCACCTCGACCTGGATGTCGACAAGATAGCGCGGCGGGTCGACCGAGGTATCACATCGCTTGGCCACCGCGCGCCCGCGACCGACCATCGTGTCGCCGGCGTAGATCGAGCCGATCAGCCGCATCGAGCGGCGCACCACACGAGCGCCCGGACCCGCCCAGTCGGTCGCGACCCGATCGGCGAATCCGGCAAGGTGCATGGTGTTGACGAAAATGGTCGGGTTTCCCTGGCTTTGGGCGTAAACCGGATCAAAGTGTCCGGGGAAATAGTCCCAGGTTGCCCCGGCGTTCTCCACCACCCGCTGATAGGTGATCTCGTCGACGACCTCCGGCAGGTCGACGGGAACGCTGATCGTGTTCCAATCCAGATCCGGACGAATCATGTGGGCGCTCCAGGAGTGAAGCGGAACAAGGTATTTCGGTTGATGGCCACGACCGCGCCGTCCTGGCGACGATAGGTCTCCAGCGTCTGAATGAAATGACCGACGCCAAGTCGCGTCTGCTTTTCCGGCGATACCGACACCAGCTCTTCGACAACGGTGAGCCGATCGCCTTCGACGATGGGCAGCAGGAACTCGACATCGTTTGCCGCATTGATGAACGTGGTACCCGGTAGCGGCACTCGCAACGCAAGCGAGGTCGCCGGTGCCCTCCCCTCAGGCTGCCACGGCGGAGGCACCAACCATCCCATGAGCAGCGCCGGCGGAGCCAGCAAACCCCCCCATCGTTGCCGGGCGTACTCGGGGTCCCAATACGAACGATTGTCGTCACGGACCATCGCGGCGAACAATTGGATGCGCGCGGCGCTGACCGCCGTCGCCGCGGTCCGCGGTTCACTCGCCGCGCCGACCATTGCCAGCGCGTCCTGGTAGGTACCGAAGGTCAGTTGGTAGCTCACGCTTACATGACGAGCCGGTGCCGGTTGGGCACCGAATCCCATTCGAGCACACGGGAAGTGAAGTACCATCCACCACGCTCGTAGACCAACCGATCCTGAACGGTCCCGGTGGCCCGCAGCGTCGCCTGGCCATTCACGGCGGCGAACAGCACGACGACACAGCGCTGGATCGCGTTGACCCCATCGACGTGGATTTCGTGATCGAGGCTGACCAGCCGTTGTCCGTCACCGCCGTCGAAGGCCGCGCGCAGCTCGGTGAACGTCTCGCCATCACGGGTATAGCTGGCACCGGAATGACGGAAGGTAGCGACCCAAGCGTCACGGTCGCCGTCGGAGTAGGCGCGATTGTGCCGCGCGGTCAGGTCTAGGATGGCAGCACGGCCCGTCGCGGCCTGCAGCATCTGCTGCTCCTGATAGGTCATGGTCATATTTGCTCACCAGCCTCCCGTGGACCTGACGAAACACTAGCTCACCGGCTCACGATGTATCCGTGGCTTTCACGATCCCAGGCACCCGGGCCTAAACCCCGAGCCCGCAGGAGGTCTTTACGTATCCGTCCGATGCCGTTCTTCGGGAGTTCACCAACCGTCTCGACGAATCTGGGCACGCAGAAGTAGGGCATGCGGGCAGCGCAATGGTCAAGCAACTCCGCGAAATCCAAAGCAGCCCCGGGGCGCAACGTCACGATTAGCAGGATGTCGTCCTCACCCAACTCGCTCGGTACTCCGACCGCGGCGGCTTCGGCTACCGCCGGATAGTCCATGGCGACGGTCTCGACTTCCACCGAAGAAACGTTCTCACCACGCCGGCGCAGCGAATCCTTCACGCGGTCGACGTAGGTCAGGTTTTGGTGGCTGTCGAGCTTGCCCAGATCGCCGGTGGGAAACCACTCTTCGTGGGCCTCCACCTGCAAATCGCGACCCACGTATCCTTCGCTCATTACATGCGGATACCTGGGCCGGCAGATGATCTCCCCGACCGCGCCGGCCGGTAGCTCAGCGCCTTCCTTGTCGACGATGCGCACGTCGAAATTCGGATTGGGTTGTCCCGATGTTCCGGGAACGCCCTCGTCGGCAACGCCTTTGACCGCGAGGGGAAACGCCTCGGTCATCCCATACATCGTGACGATGCGGCAGCCGTAACGCTTTTCGATCGCGTGGTAGGAATTCGCGTCGATGGGTGCGGCGGATATGAACCGCAACGGCAATCGCACGTCACGCGAATCCGCGGGCAGGTTCTGCAGCATCGACACCATCGCGCCGGCACCGGCGAAGCCGACGGCACCGTGGCCGCGCACATCGTCCCACACCTCGTTGGGATGAAAAGCGGCCGCCAGCACGGTGGTTCCGCCGACCAACATCGGCGCCAGCACGCTGGGCGCCGCGCTCAGGTGGAACAACGGCATCGCGGTCCACAACACCTCCCCCGGGCCGAATTCCCAGGCCGAAGCGACGGTCGCGGCGACGGTGAACAGGTAATGCCACGACGTGGCAACGGCTTTCGACGGCCCGGTGGTGCCCGAGGTGAAAAACAACGCGCCTATCTCCCCGGCATCCATCGGGGCAGGCTCACACATAAGACCACCGTTGAGCGAAACATCCTCCACCGCAACAATTCTCACTGGATGCAACCGGTCGACGACCTCCTCGACACGAGTGCGTCGCTCCGCGTCGGTGACGATCACCTTGGCCTGAGACAACCGAAGGTTGTGCCAGAGGAAGTCGCCCCTGTTCGCCGCGTTCACCGCTGCGCTCACCGCGCCGATCCGTGCCGCACCCAGCCAGAAATAGATCCATTCCGGGCAGGTCGCGGTGAACAATGCGACACCATCGCCCCGGCCAACACCGAGATCGGCCAGCACGTTGGCCGCCCCGCACGACCGTCGCCACATCTGCTCGAAGGTGATCTCGGTGCCGGCAACCGACATCATCACCCGATCGGGATGCTGCTCGGCTCGGCGATCCAGGACGGCCGGCACGGTGAAACGATCAACGCCGAAATCGGAAGGACCCAAGGGCCCGCTCATCACGCTCCCGCGGCGGCTGGGTCTGGGTCGCCCTCCGCGGTGTAGCCGAAGTCGTTGGGCGACGGTTGCTCACCCGGGTAGAAGCGGTGCGCCCAGCGACGCAGGGCCGCATAGTCGCGCGCCTCTTCGGGCGCCAGGTTCGGCTTCTCCAGGTATTTCATGTTCTCCCACGTGAAGAAGTCCTGTTTGATGACCTCTTGCTGCAGTGCCAGGAACTTGGCGGCACGGCCCGCGGGTACGTCGCCGGTGTCGCCGGGCTCGCGAATCGAAGCCTGGGTGTAGAAGTAGTCGGTGTAGTCCTCGTCGACCGGCGTCTGTCCGGTGACCTGGACGGTGGCCACCAGATCGCTTGGGAAGCGGACGATTCCCAGTCCCAGCGAGTAGTTGTCGTAGATGATCTTCGCGTCGACCGGACCGTTCGGGGTCAACCACGTCTTCGCCCTGCCGCCACCGAAATTGGCGTTGACCGTTGCGTGCAGGTGGTAGCCCGAGACCTCGAACGAGGCGGTGTTGGCCGGATTGGCGGCCTTGTGCACGTATTGCACGTGGTACGGGTCAGCGGCGTTCTCGATGATCATCTGCGGGTGCACTTTGACCCGGTTCAGCATCTGGGTGTGCGGATGCAGCGGGTAGTACTCGTTGGTCTCCAGCTCGGGCAGCACCGGCGGTTGCCAGTACGGCGCCCGGCCGTGGCGTTCGTGCCAGGCCAGGATGAACCCGTACCACTGGGTCGTCGGGTAGGTGCGGATGCGGACGTTGGTCTTGCAGCCGATCTTGCTATACGGAATCAGCGCGTTAGTGCCGTCGCCACGCCAGTGCCAGCCATGCCAGGGGCAGACGATTTCTTCACCTTCCACCGTGCCGCCTACGCCGAGGTTGGCGCCGAGGTGCTGACAATAGGCGTCCAGCACATGCACCTTGCCGGACGCGGTGCGGAACAGCACCAGCTCCTCACCGAAGTAGTGCATGCGTTTGACGTCACCGGCGGCCAGCTCGTTTGCGAATGCGACGATGAACCATCCCGTCGGGAACCGGTACGTCGACAGCGCGATGCCGCTGGGTCCGAATTCCCGTTCTGACGGATCGCTGGCCGGGTCTGAAATGGTATTCGTCACGAGCACTCCGGTTCGACTGCTGGGTCTATTTTTACTATTTTAGGCATTGCACGTCAACGCGGGCGCGGTAGTGCGGTCCGTCGCGGTGGATTTATCCGATTTAGCCCTATGGCGCAGTCGTTTTCCCGATGACTTGTTCGCCAATGCCAGTGGCGCTGCGCGGAGAGAGTGAACGACACGGCGGCCCATCCACCCGTTCTTCCACCGATCGTCTCAGAACGCAACGACTAGATCGCGCCATTCGTCCTGTCTGGGCCATTGCTGGAGGTGGCTTTCGATGCCCGCGGCGATCTGCCTGACCTGGCTGTGATCAAGGGTCCAGATGAGGATGATGCCGGTGGCGAGTCCCCGATACTGAGTCCACCCCGTTTTAGAGTCGGGTTTGTTTGATTCGGATTCAGTTGATCTCGTAGGCCACAGGGGTGTGGGTGTGTCTGCATGCCGAAGCGTACTCGGCCGGTGTGCGGTAGCCCAGCGCTGAATGGCGGTGTCGGTGATTATGTTCGTGCTTGAAGTCGCCGATGACCACGCGGGCCTCGAACAGGGTGTTCCAGTGGTTGCGGTTGAGGCACTCCTTACGTAGCCGGTTGTTGAACGATTCGATGTAGCCGTTGATCCACGGGCATCCTGGTGGGATGTAGAGCAATCCGGTTTGTTCTCGCAGAACCGTTGCAGTGCTTGGGAAACCAGCTCCGGGCCGTTGTCCATCCGCAGTACCTTTGGCGGCCCGCCGGCCACCGCGAACGCCGTTTCGAGTTCGGTGACGAGGCGTTCGGCTGTGATCGAGCGCTCCACGATGTTCAGCAGCGACTCACGGGTGTGCTCGTCGATCATCGAGGCGATCTTGATGGCCTTGCCGTCGGTGGTGGAATCGAACTGGAAGTCGATCGCCCACACCACGTTCGGCGCATCGGCCACCACCGGCGGGACCGAGGACACCCCGGGCCGCTTACGCGGCGACCGGATCTTGACCTGCAAGCCCTCCTCACGCCACAGGCGGTGGACCTTCTTCTTGTTGACCTCACGGCCCTCGTCGTAGCGCAACGCCGCCCAGGCACGCCGGAACCCATGGCAGGGGTGTTTGGTGGCATACGCGCGCAGCCAGGCCCTCATCTCGGCATCCGGATCGGCCGGAGTCTGCGCCGCAGGCAGGCGGCGATAGGTGGAGCGGGCAAGCCCAACAGCCTTGCACGCCAACCGTTCCGACATGCTCAGCGTGTGCTTGAGCATGTCCACGGCGCGGCGCTTGGCAGCTGGGCTCAGAATTTTCCCTTCGCGACCTCCCGCAGCGCGTCCTTCTCCAGTTCGGCCTCGGCCAACAGCCTCTTCAAGCGCGTGTTCTGCTCCCGCAGCTCCCGCAGCTCTTTAGCGGCATCAGTGTCCATGCCGCCGTAGGCGCGGCGCCAGTTGTACAGCGTGGCTGCTGAGACACCCAGTTCGGCGGCGATCTCGTCGCCGGTTTTGCCTTCAGCAGCCAACTCGTCCGCGCGGCGCAACTTGCGCACGATGTCCTCCGCGGAATGCCGCTTACGACCAGCCATGTGCTTCATCGTCCCTTCCAGCCCAACCTCGGGCCACAGGACTCTAAACCGAAGTTAAGGCTGTTGAACTAGGTGAATTCCCTGGTTGACCTGGGGATTGGCTGGTTTGGGTGGGTGGTGGTTCTGGCTACGCGGCGATGGTGAGGGGGATCGGAGCGTCAATGAGGTCGAAGGCGCGGCGCTGGGTGGGGGTGGGCTCGGTGAGTTTGTCGATTTCGATGTTGGTCTGGTGGTAGCGGATCCGGTCGCGGGTGAGGGTGGCCAGGTGATTGAGCAGGTCGCGGAAGCTTCGTACCGGGTTGCCAGCCGCGTCGTGTTTGGTGGAGGCTTTGGCGTGTGCAGCTGGGGAGCGCTGCGCGGGGGCGACGGGGTTGTCCCGATGCGGCGGTGTTTCGTCGGTGAATGTCAGTGGCGCCCAGGCCTTGCGCAGGTGCCAGATGAGGTAGCAGGCCAGCATGCAGATCAGCACGTGGGCTTTGACGCGGTCCTCGAGGCGGTGGTGGATGGGGCGTAGGTCGAGGTCGTCGGTCTTGATGATGCGAAAGTCGCGTTCGATGTTGGCGAGGTTTTTGTAACCCTCCACCACGGCGGCGGGGTCGAGGACCTTGGTGTTGACGCTGGTGCGCAGCACGTAGATGCCGTCGAGGGCGGCTTGGGCGTCGATGGCGGCCTGGTCGCGGTGGTAGGTGAACTCGGTGTCGGTGATCGTGAGGTGGAAGAGCTTGCCCACCTTGAATTTTCCGCTGACCTTGCCGACTGCGATGCCGATCTTGTCGGCGCCGGACAGGGTGGCTTTGGTGACGCGTTGGGCGATGTGGGCCAGTTCCTTCTCGGTGGCAGCCAGCAGGTCGTGGCGTTTGCGGGCACGTTCGGCGGCCAGGGCGGGGTTGCGGCAGGCGATCAGCCGTTCACCGGGGTAGTCGGGGTGGGTGATCTCGGCGAGATCCTGGGTATCGAACAGGCTCATCTGCAGCGGCCCGTCGTCGCGGGCGAGTTTGGCGATCGCGGGTGCGCGTAGCGCGGTGATCCAATCGAAGGCGGTTGGGGTGTCGGGGTTGTCGTTGAGTTCGCGCAGCGCGTCGATGCGGGCGGTGGTGATCATGCCGCGATCGCCGACCAGCACCAGCCGCTGGATGGCGAGCTTGTCCTTGATCACCTGCACGATCTGGGTGAACGCGGTCGGGTCGGCGGTGGCACCGGAAAACACGCGCACCGCGACCGGGCGGCCCTCAGGGTCGGTGAGCACCCCGTATTCGATCTGCTCGCAGCCCTTCTTGCCGTCGCGGGAGTAGCCGCGCGCGGCCAGCTCGCAGCATCGGCCGGTCACCCACGAGGAAGTCAGGTCGAACAACGCCATCCGGCCCGGGTTCACCGACTCGTTTAAATGCTTTGCCGCCAGCTTCTTTTCGATCCTATCCTGTCGGTCGGCCAGCCAGTCCATCCCGGCGTAGATCTCGTCGGTGGAGGCCTCGGCCACCCCCAAATCGACGCCGAGGGTGGTGTTGGGCCACCACGACAGGGTGGACAGCTTCGACTTGGGCCGCACCACCCGCGAGATGATCAACGCGAGCACGATATCGCGGGCTCGGCACGGCGGGCCCAGCACTGCGGCCAGCTCGAGCTTGCGCGCCATCGCGGCCACCGCCGCCACGTCCCCGTGTGGCAGCGACCGGGACTTGCTGAACTCGGAGCCGGCCGGCACCAGCGTGTGGCCCTTCAGCGTCGCCTCGATCGCATCGACGGCCTGCGGCGGCAGCATCGACAGGTTGGCCACGGTCTCGTTGCGCACCTTGGCCCCGTCTCGGTAGGTGCGGCGCAACAGTACAGACTCATAGACGCGCTCGTGGCCTTGCTTATCCACGTGAGTCTTCTTAACTCTGACTACGTGAGCTTTGCCGGTATTGCGTGGCACACCAAGAATCATAGCTGGATTCCGCTGCATTGATAGAAACGACACGCATCTATTCGTGACTACATATGAGCACACAACAACGCCCATATTGTCAGTTCAGACCACCAATACTCAGTCAAAACCATCGCAACTCCGATCTAAAACAGGCTGGACTCATTCACTGGGAACATGCCAGTAGGCCACCACCGCACCCTAAGAGCCCGGATTTAGTGTGCAAATTCCGACCCGACACCGACCGAAACCGCAGATCAGTGGGACTACCACAGAAAAATCGCCGGAAAATGTCCTAAGTCGGGTTCGTGTGCGACGGAAACGCTGCGGGCAGGCGTCCGTTTTCTAAAGTATTGGGACGTCACACTCCTACGTACGCGTGGTCGGCATGCGCTCACGAGGCAGGGGCTTTGCCCCCGGGCTCGGCCTCGGGCTCAGGGCCTTGCTCATTACTGGGGATGCCGATCAAACGAACAGCTTGGGAGAGCGTCAGCACTATTGACTCTGAAAGTCTGTCGCCTATCTCCGCCGGAAGGTCATTGTCGACCACAATCAACTGCAGCTGGTCGCCGTATTCTTGGGCAACTTCATCGAAGAGTTCATACATGTCGACGACTCGGTCACCTTCGAAGCCCTCCTTCCCAGAGTTGGCTGAGACTCCGTCCAACACGAGAAATCCCGGCATGCAGAGGCCTCGGTCGATCGCAACGGTGTGATGGGCAAGCGCATGCGCAACGTTGACAAGCGTCTTTAGGCCTTGGCTGGATAGCTCATCGAAGGTTCGAGCACTTATTTCAGGTAGGTAGGTGTCTCGGTTGATCTTGACGGTGAGAAGTTCACCGAGCTGAGGCACATGTAGTCGAGTGAGGTAATCGACCATACGCTTTTCAAGCGCCGCGATGTTCTCGTCGGCAGCTGCAACGCTACTTCGGTGCGCGTCAATTTGCTCTTCGATTTCAATTTTCTTTGCCTTCAGTGCATCGAGGCGACCAGCTTGGTCTGTTTGCCGCCCTACGAGAGTCAGGTACCGCTTGATCCATGCAATGTTCGCTGTGATCGTCGCAGTTTCGGACGCTACGCTTTGCAGCTCAGCTGCCCGTGCGGACACAAACTCGCCCGTCAACGATTCGAGTTGCGACGACGCTTCGGCCAACCGGACACCAGAGGCGGCTTCGTCATCGTGCAAACGAGAAAGGGTATCGGTTCTCTGCTCGATGAGTTGTCGCGTTTCGGCAATCTGGTAAGTCACGCGGTCTTGTTCCTGGATAAGCGCTTCTCGGTCGGGAGCGCTTTCAGGCTCGGGTTGCAAGCACAGGTAACACGTCGGACTCTTTGCGCGTTGTTGGTCGAGATCCTGACCGCAACGCGGACATACAATGAAACCGAAGTCGACCATCCATTCGTCGGCGACGATTGATCGAGTCAATCTCTTTGAGAGGCTCGACAACTGCTTTAGCAAATCCGAGAGATCGCGGAGTTGCGCCTGATGTTGGCGGATCTCTACCCGAAGCTCGTCCAAATGCTGCCTTGAGTTTAGGACCCGTGCACGAACGGAGGCGATTTCCCCGGCGGGCTCAACTTCGCTTGCAGTGTGCAGATCCTCGGCTTGTGTATGGAGCTGTGCAAGACGCGCCTCTTGCGACACCAGCTCGGCTTCCAACTCTTCAGGCTTACCGAGCGTCGTCCCTGCTAGAAATTCGCGAATTACCTCGGCTTCGCTTTCGGTGGCGCGAATTTCAAGGTCAGTTCGCCGAAGTTGCGCCGCGAAGCTTGCGAGCTGCTCATCGTATAGGCCATAGGCGATCTCGAAAACCCACCTGCGTTTGAGATCACGGAACTGGTCTCGGTGGCCGAACACTTGGGTATCCAGCTCGTCATCGAAGATGATGCAGTACAAGAGCCAGTCGTTAATTGTGACGGGTGATAGGTCATTGGTTGGCTCTCGTCGAGCACGTGGGACCTGCACGATCGGAAGATCTAATTGAGCAAGCAAAAACTCGCCATATCCGCCCTGTCCTGCCGCCGGTAATCGGATCGCGAGCGGGGTTTTATCGTCGTCCGTCGTCACGGATGCGAGATCGACTGGGGTCTCGCTCGTGGTAATCATGGGCCTGTAGATGTTCCAGGTTCGGTCACCGAGGACTACCCGGCCCTTCAGCGCTCGTACGGATTCCGTCTCGGGGGGCAGATGACGTGGAATGCTTCCGAGCAAGGCCCGGAGTAGGCGAATGAGGGTCGTCTTGCCCGTCGTGATGTCGCCTCTGACCAAATTCAGTCCACTTTGGAACATCACCATTCGCGAGCCGCCAATCAACTCAATCTGATCAACGCGAAGTCTGTGGCGGACAGAAGTCCCGGCTGCGGCGGCGGTCATTGAAGGTCCTCGTGCCATGTCGCATCTGCAACTTCAGGGAGGCCATAGAGCATCTTCTTCAACGACTCGCCCGTTAGGTCAAGGTGTCTCCGGAGCAGCGCAATCCGGCCTATGACTTCTTCGAAGGCTCCGTCATCCTCAAGGCGCTCGGCGAGAGCAGCCCCTGCTGCAGTCGTTCGATAGCCGAGGGCGCTCGTGCCCTGAGCCGGAACAATATCGATAAGCTTGCGGCCCACCAGCGAACCGAGCACTGCAAAATAGCTGGGGTCCCAAGGCCCGTATCGGTAACGCATCATCCGCGACTCCAACGGACTATCCTGCCGGATCAGATTATTCAGGTCTGTTTCCTTGATGCCCCGTGTGGCTAAGACAGTCGCTAGGTGCTTTGGGTACCTAAGCAGAAAGTCCAACTTTGCAAGTTTGACCCGTCCCTCGAGCGTTCGCGGACCAGTCTTTCTGCGACTGAACCCATCAATTAGGAGGAGTACGCGTGCCTCGGCCTCGCGGGATGCCCGGTAGATCGTACGACCGGAGTCTGCATTTTGGCCCGCCTGGGATAGTTCTTCGTCGCTCATGAAACCCCCCAGCCGAATCGACACTGATCAGAGACAGTGCACAAGTGGCCAACAAGCAACCGGTGATCGCGGTTGTAGAGTCGGTCGAGGTCGAGCGCCGCGGTGTTTGCCGCATTGCTCATGAGAGTGTGAAAGATGTGCTCTCCGGGTCGTTGCATGGTCACCCCGCTCGAAGCCGCGAGCGACGCAATCGAATGTGCCGTGTCGAGCAGTCGCAAATCAAGAGAACGCTCAGAATCGGCAGTCATTACGCCGGAAGCGCGAGCAGTCGTCGCCGCCACGTCTGCGTCTGCCCGAGCAACGAGCGCGTTCCGTACCGTTGCTTCGCGTGCCCCTGCTCGCACCAATTTCAATTCTAAGACTGTGGCTTCCCCCGTCGCCGCGCGTGCAAGTAGCTCTTGATCGGTGTCAGCAGGCAGCGGAGGGCAGATGGCTCGGAGCTGATCTTCGGTCAATGACTTGGACGCAATCGGATCCCATACGCCATCCTCCATCGGATTCACTTGGGCCGCCCTCATCGCAGCCCTAACGCTGGGGGGTAATGCGGTGGCGCTCTGGGCTGATTCGGCCGCTAGGAGGAGGGACTCATATAGCCGTTCGAGCTGATCCATAGTGAGAGCAGGCCAGATAGCGCCGAGCAGCCGGATGACCACCGCGTCGATGCAAGATCGGGCTGGTTGGTGACAACGAACAGATAGGCGCTCGAGGAAGTCGTCAAGTTTCACGCCCTTTAGGCCGAAGTCGCGGATCTTCTTCTTGGTAATCGAGGTGGCCGACGTTGGATCATTGAAAAAGTCGGTTGTTTCCTTGGCTTCCGACGGCGGTCCCTCCAGCCACACCTCGAATCGCGATCGGTCAACAATTCCTGCCGCATCCGCCAGGTCGTATGAAGCAGCAAGACGATCTACCGCGTGACCTTTTTCGCAGATCTTGGCAACACTCCAAGAGCCCCTGTCACGCGTCTTGAGTTGGGCGAAGCAAAAGCCTGACGCTTCGACAAACGCCAGATCCTCTACATGCTCACAGAGGACGGCCAGCGTGCCATCTCCCGCTAGCATCCCCAGCCACGAGCGTACTGCCAACTTAGCCTGCCACTGAAACCGTTCAAAGGTTGTTGTCCCGGTATCGTCTGATGAAATGCCAGCAAACGCTGCTACTGCTTCGGACTCGATGGGTGCGAAGCTGTCGCCTTCCCCGCCCACCGAATCGCTGGACATGTTCACACTCTGCCTGCCCTCAATGCGTCTTCATCGTGATGTGGAGCTGCGACTTCTCGTACGCGAGCAGTGGAGTCCGAATAGGCTTGGCAGCCCCGAATACCTGACATCTTGGCGCAAAGTCAGTCATTGCCGTACTCCTCACCGAAGTAGTGGGCAAGGTCGTCTTCGGTTCCTTCGACCTCGAAGATAGATTCGATTCCGGCCTGTTCCACAAGTTCGGTCCGATCCAGGACCAGGCCGCAGTTGGAGCAGCTGAAATACTCGGCGTAGACGGTGAGAGTGACTATGTATGCCCACTCGGCTTCGTCCACTTGATGCCCCTCGATTTCGCGGTCGTGGATTTCTTCGCCCTCGACCAGTCCCATCTCACCGCACGCTGGGCACGTGGTCTGATTGCAGCGAGGTAGCCCAGCCGACTTATCGAATCCTGGCGACCATTGCTTCGCGATCCGTGCAGGCAGCGTGCCCGCTCGGTATTGCGAGAGTCTTGTCTTTGCCTGTTGGATCAGCATTTCGGTCCGATGTTCTATATTTCTTCGATTCTGTTCAAGATTCTTCTCCACGATTGTCTCTCGGTCTTTTCCCACAAGCTCCGCGAGGTCCTTATCCACGGTGTTGTTCAGGATTATTGCTTGGCGCCAAAATAATGGCCACCAGGCTTCTTCTGGGATCGAAGTAAAGCCTGGCGTTGCCCCGTGGAGGTACTCATTTCGTGCACTGGTCAATTTTAGCGCTTCTTCCGCGCTAAACGGCCGAAATGCACGCTGGCAACGCAGAAAAACAGTCTTCGCGCGAACTGACATAAACTGCGCGTCACCGTCGAGAAGTCCTGTGGCGATTAGTAAGTTGGTTCCGTCTTCGCTCGGCTCCGCGATTAAGACGGGAGATGTGCGGGCGAGCGCAGCTTTCCCAAGAAGTTCTAACGCAAGGGTCGCCCATAGGGCACGCTCGTCAAACGAGCGTGCCTCCTTTTCATCCATCGCGCGATTCAGGAACATCTTTGCCTTGAGCCATAACGCGTCGTGGTCGTACGGCGCCGTCATTAGGCCTGCCTCAGCGGCACGCTGGTCTGGACCTCCTGGCTGTCGCTAACGCGCAACCCGACGCGCACCAGTCTTCGATCGGGCTCCGCAGTCGCATCACCTCGTGCATGCAGGACGAAGCGATTAGCAATCACGAGAACGACGCCCGCTACGTCCCACGAGAACTGGGTAGCAGCTGCCAACCGGGAATTTAGATAGTCGGCCGCACGCCTTGCACGCCCATCAGCGGCAGTCATGCAACCTGGGTCGTATCGAACACGACCAGACTGGACTGCGGACGTCAGAAAAGTCGCTTTGCCAGAACGAACTGTGAATAGGCCATTCCAAAGATCATTAGTAGGCCTAGCGTTATCGTTCGATCGAAAGTTCCAGAGAAACGTCGGCACACCAGTAGCTGAGGTGGAGGAGAGGACTACGTAATCCGGCGGATCGACGTGATGCGCTCCATCGGTGTGAAGCGGCTGCGGTCCGGCTCCATACATAGCGCTCAGCGACCGTTCGTGCGCTTCGGCGGCGGGAGACGGTTCAAGAATCGAGATCTGTGGTCCAGACTGCCTATCAGGCAACAAGTTGAAACCCGACAACCTCGCTTGGTCGATCAATCGACCCATTGGAATGTCACTGGTGCTAGACCAGCCACTTTGTCGCGCCTCATTGATCAATTCTGAAAGATCGTTCATCGGTCCGTCCTGCAGTGCTCATTCATCATCAAGAATCCGGTGCCAATGGAATGATAATCGGCACCCGATCTCCGGAAACGGTGTAAATAGAGGCGAGTGTCCCTTGGCACAGTGCTTCCGGGGCCGTGCCCGTATTATGACGCAGCCGGTCTCGCAAAGCGCCCCGACAAGCGCCCAGCCCTGAGCAGTTCTGATTGCGCACGCGGACGGTTAGATTTTCTCTCGATGGCCGTTGCTGACACTCCGCGATGTGGACAACCACACTGATCAACAGAGCGCTGAATGTCGATGCGCTGTAACGCCGCATCAACGAGCATCACTGCCTGACTGCCGATTCTCAAGAACCCTGAGGACGGGTCCCGATCACCCCGCTGTCTGCAAGTCGAGCGAGGTCCTCCACGGTCACCCCGCACAGTTCGCGCAGAACTTCGTCATTGTGCTCCCCCAGCGTCGGCGGCGGGCGTCGCAGCCATTCGCCCTGACCGGCGAGCAGGGCGAACGGCGGCGTCGGATACAGGCCAACTCCAGTCCGAGGGTGGTTCAGCGACTCAAAGAAGCCCCGGTGGCGCAGTTGCGGGTTGTCGGTCACCAACGATGGCGATACGACGGGCGCGGCCGGAATCCCGACGGTCGCCAGCCGCTCCACCGTCGACGCGAGATCTCGGCCGGCGAACCAATCGGAAAGGATGCCGTCGATCTCGTCGGCCCGCTGTCGTACTTCGGCCATCGTTACCGGCAGCCGGGACGCCATGCCCAGCACCCCAACCAACGCCTGCCACTGCCGGTCGTCACACACGCTGACCGCGATCCAATCGTCGTCCGAGCCGGCGCAGCGATAGATGTTCTGCAGAGCACCGCCGTGCCCACGGTTGCCGCGCCGGCTCAGGGTCTTCCCGAAGACCTCGTTCTCGATCGGCTGGATTGCGGTGGCATTCAGCACCGCTTCGACCATCGGCAGTTCGACTTGCTGGCCCGATCCGGTGCGCTCGGCGAAATCGAGCGCGGCCAGCACCGCGAATGCGGCGTGCACGCCGGCCAGCGGATCGCAGGCGCCGCGCGGCGTCACCGGGGGTGTTTCCGGCTGCCCGGTCACCCAGGTCAGTCCGCCGACCTGCTCCATGGTGGGGGCGAATCCGACGCGCTCGCGCCACGGCCCGTCCAGCCCGAATGCCGGCATCCGGGCGACGACCAGTTTCGGGTTCACTCCCAGCAGCACGTCGGCGGTGAGCCCGAAGTGGTCCATCACCCGGGGGGAGAAGTTCTCGATGACCACGTCGGCGGCGGCGACGAGCCCGAGGAACAACCGGCGCCCTTCGTCCGAGCCCAAATCCAGTGTGACCGAACGCTTGTTGGTGTTCATCGCGTGGAACACCCAGCCGTATTCCCACCAGTCGTCCACATCGGTGCGCATGCCGCCGGAGTACCGAATGCCGTCGGGGCGTTGGATCGACTCCACCTTGACGACGTCGGCGCCGAACGCGGCCAGCAGGTGAGTGGCGGCGGGCCCGGCCCAGAATGCGGTCAAGTCGACAATGCGAACACCCTGCAACGGCAATCCCCGTGGCGCCGGCTCCGACTCGGGTTCAGGTGCACGCCAACATGACTCGACGTTGTCCGCGCCCAGGGCTGCGGTACCGCGCACCGGTGCAGGCGCGCACCGCGACATCAACCACGGCGGGCGCGGCTGATGAAAACCGGCGGGGTTGCGGACAAACACGCCGCGTTCGGTCACGTAGTCCATGTCGCGGATGGTGGCGCCATTACCCAACGCCGCGATCGGCAACCGGAACAGTTGCCCCAGTGCGACGATCTCGTCGACGGTGCGTTCGGCCATCCACGGACCGATCAGCTCGCGGATCAGGTCGCGGTACTCCCAACGGCCGATCTGAAAACGCAGCTGCGGAATCTCGGCCAGCTGCGGGCATTCCACCATCGCGGCGAAGTCGAGCCACTGCTGACCGGTGACCATTGTGATCCCGACGTAGCCGTCCTTGGCCGGTTCGATCGAGGGCACCTCGAGGGTGCGCCGGACCGGAGGTACCTGCAGCAGCTGCGAATGCAGCCATTCACTGCTCTGCATCAGCGTGATCGCCTCGAGCATGGCCAGGTCGAGATGCTCACCCGGTCCGCCGCGCTCGACGCGGCGGCGCACGGCCAGCGCCCCGAACGCGGCGAACACGCCGCCCATGTACTCCCCGAGGTCGCCGCCGATCGAGATCGGCGGGCCGGCCGGGTCGCCGCGAAAGCCAGGCGACCCGGCCCAGGCTTGCAGCGTGAACTCGGTGGCCGCGCGATCGGCGAACGGACCGCTCCAGCCAAAGTCGGAGATGGTCACGATGACCGCCCGCGGATTGTCCGCCAGCAGGCGCGACGGATCGATGCCGAGGCCAGGCGCCCGCGACCGACCGGCGGTAACCACCACGACGTCGGCTGTGGCGAGTTCGACACGGTAGCGATCGGAATCCGGCGTCAGACTCAGGCTGGCTTTGCCGGCGTTGAGGTAGCTGAACAACGGGCCACTGGCACCGTCCGGTAAAAGCGAACAGGTAGCCGAGTACCGCCGCAATGGATCCCCTTGCGGCGGTTCGATTTTGCGTACCTGCGCACCTGCGTCGACCAACAGCTTCCCGCAGTAGCTGCCGGCTATGCGGTCGCTGACCTCGACGACACGCAATTCGTCAAGCGGTGTCGGCCGGTTACCGGCCTCGCGACTCACGCGGCTATTTATACCATTACTGCTAAAATAGCTAAGCCAGACAAGCACGCGAGCCCTGCGAGGACCGGATGACCGCCCTGGGAATTGGACCCGATGCCCGTCGCCGGTTGTCGGCGCCGAGGATCGCCGAAATCGTAGCCGATGAGTTGCGCCGCCAGATCATCGACGGCGAACTTGCCGACGGCGATCTGCTGCCGCGCCAGGAAGTGCTCGTCGAACAGTTCAACGTCAGCCTGGTCTCGCTGCGGGAAGCACTGCGAATCTTGGAGACCGAGGGTTTGATTTCCGTCCGCAGAGGAAACCGCGGCGGCGCCGTTGTGCACGCTCCCGCCAAGACCAGCGCCGCCTACATGCTCGGCCTGCTTTTGCAAAGCAAGTCCGTCGCGGTCGCCGACCTTGGCATGGCATTGCAGGAACTCGAGCCTGCGTGTGCGGCACTGGCGGCCCAACGGGCCGACCGTGCCGACACCTTGGTGCGGGAGCTCAAACAGATCAACGACGCCATGTCCGAGCACCTCGACGACGGTCCGCAGTTCACCGAAATCGGCCGCCAATTCCACGATCTCATCGTTCGCGGCTGCGGAAATCACACGATCATCGCAGTTGTCGGCAGCTTGGAAGCGCTGTGGACCAGCCATGAACAACAATGGGCCGACGAGAGCGCGGCGCGCGGCACCTACCCGTCGCTCGCCAAGCGCCGCGCAGTGCTCAACACCCACATCAAGCTGACCGAAACGATCGCCGAGGGTGATGTCGACCGGGCCCGGCGCCTCGCGGCCCGCCACCTCGCCGATACGCAGACCTACGTGTTATCCGGACGACCCGAGCAACGGATCTATGCGCTTTCCCCGCAAGCGTTGTCACGCCCTCGGGATATGCGCCGTCCATAACGGAAGCCGTCAAGTCTGTGAGAACCGCACTGGTCACCGGCGGGAGCGGTGGAATCGGAAAAGCGTGCGCTGCCAAGCTGTGTGAACTGGGCTATGACGTGGTGCTGGTGGCTCGGCGCGAAGCCCCGCTGCGCGCGGTAGCCTGCGAGCTGGGAGCGCGCTCCATCGTCGCCGACGCCTCCGACCCGGTCGGATTCCCTGCTGCGATAAGCGAACTCGAGACAATCGACCTCCTCGTTCATGCGGCCGGCACGCTGGGCGGAACTTACGCGCGCAAACAGACATTCGAGCAGTGGCGGACGATAATCTCGGCCAACCTGGATTCCTGCTTCGTGGTAACGTCCGCGGTGCTGCCGCGGATGCGCGCGGGTTCACGACTGGTGTTCATTTCATCGTCGGCGGCTCACGAACCGATGATGGCGCGGACGGCCTACTCCGCATCGAAAGCGGGGATGAACGCGTTCGCCCGCGCGTTGGCGCTCGAGGTGGACCGCGACGGCATCAGTGTGCACCTGGTGACGCCGGGGCCGGTGGAAACCGAGATGTTACAGGACGTTCCGTTCGAGATGTACGCGATTCAGGTGTCCGACATCGCCAATGCGGTCGCCTGGCTGGACACCGTCGACGCGTCGGTCGATCTGCCGGAGATCCGGCTCAGCGCCGTGCAGCGCGGTCCGTTCGCTCGCCCACCCATTGTCCCGACCGAGGCACGCCGACGCGCTAAGGCGCAGCGCTCGGGAACGCCTTGATCACCGATTCACCGAATTCGACAAGAGAATCCGGTACGGCGAAGTCGGCGAACCACACATAGAAACGCTCCACCCGCTGCGCCGCCAGACCGGCGAAGTGTGCGATCAATTGATTGGCATCACCACAGACCAGCCCCGATCCCAGATGACCGAATCGCCGGGTGCTCACCTGGTGCACGGCGGCCGGATCGCTGCCCGACCGGATGAAGCCCACCATCTGCTGCACCGATATCCGCGCCGAGCCCACTATCGGGGCCAATCGAGACAACTTGTCGAGATGGTTCGACTGCAGATTCCACCAATCCGCGTATCTGCGAACGAGTTCCATCATCCGGGGACCGCTACCACCCAGGATCAGCGGTATCGAATGGGCTCTCCTGGGCAGTTGGCTCGGGCCGGAACCAGCGTCGCCCCAATACTGCTTGATCAGGCCCAGATGCCGGCCGAGCTGCTCTACCCGCGCCACCGGATCCTGCTCGCCGACATCGAATCTGGTGAACTCCGCGGGCCAAGACCCCGAACCAAGGCCAAGCTCGAACCTGCCGTCGGACGCCGCGGACAGGGTGACGGCTTGCTTGGCAAGGACCGCAGGATGCCGGAACGCGTCACAGAGGACCAGGTGACCGATCTTCAGCCGCTGCGTCTTGGCCGCAACCCAGGTCGCAATGCTCATTGCCTCCCAAATGCTTTCGTTGGGCTGTCCAGGTGTCTCAAGGTGATCGATGAACGCGATCCCGTCAAACCCACTGGCCTCGGCATGCCGCGCCCGGTCCACGATATCGGCTACCGGCAGCCGCACCTGCGGCAGAAACAGAAACCACTCGACCATGCGTCCTCCGATTGCAACCGCGCGGCTAGTTTACTATTTTTATTATGTTAGGGGTCTTATGGATGTCGGTCTGACTTCGGAGCAGCTGGCGCTGCGCGACACCGTGCGCGACATGCTGCGTACCGAGTGTCCTCCCGACGTCGCCCGCCAGGCTCTGACCGATCCGGAGCGCTGGCGCACTCTGTGGAAGACCGTCGTGGACCTTGGCTGGACAGAACTCGCGGCATCAGCCGCCGACGGCGATTACGGCCCGGTCGAACTCTCGTTGGCTCTCGAGGAATGCGGTGCCGCCCTCGCACCTATCCCGTTGCTGAGCAGCGTCGGTCTGGCGGCAGGTGTGTTGCGGGCCTGCGGCCCAAACTTCGATGCGGTCCTCGCCGACATCGCCGCCGGTGTGGTCGCCACGCTGGCCGTGCACTCCCCCGGACACCGGCTACCCGGGCCACCGATGACGCTGCGGCATGGGCGCCTACGGGGACGCGCCGTGGCGGTCCCGAACCTGACGCGTGCGGAGTTGGTCGTCACGCTGGCCACCTCCGACGAGGGTCCGGTGGCCGCAGTTGCGCATGTGGGCGACGGTATGGCCATCCAGCCGGGCGAGTCCACCGATCCCGCACAACCCGTCGCCGACGTCGAAATCGACGCCGCACCCGTGGCCAACGCATCCCTGGAATCCGTCGACGCGGCCTTGACCGCACCGCTCGTCGCCGCCGCCGCCGACCTCGTTGGCGTCGCGAGCGCCACCCTGCACCGATCCGTCGAATACGCAAAGACGCGGCAGCAATTCGGCAAGCCGATCGGCGCCTTCCAGGGAATCAAACACGCGCTGGCCGACAACTACGTCAGCGTTGAGCGGGCCCGCAGCCTCACCTACGCGGCGGCCGCCCGTCCCGACGCTGACTGGATCGCCGCGGCGCTCGCCAAGGCAGCCGCCGCCGATGCCGCGGTCAGCTGTGCGCGCACCGCCGTCCAGGTGCATGGGGCCCTCGGCCAGACCTGGGAGCACGACATCCACCTCTACGTTCGGCACGCCTGGCAGGGTGCCGTCCTGCTCGGCGACAGTCGCGCGCTGTACCACGCGGTGGGCGCCCGCTTTGCCGGAGGCGCGCGATGACTGCTGTGATCGAGGAGTTCAACGCCTGGTTGACGGAGTTTCTGCCAGCCGACTATTACGAGCGCTATCGCCAGTACCGTTGGGATATCCAGCTGCGGCGGGACTATCAGCGGGCCGCCTTTGAAGCGGGATGGTTACAGCCCACCTGGCCGCGCAAGCACGGCGGTCGATCGCTGGGCCTGCAGGATGCGATGGAGATCCGTCTCGAGGCGGCCCTGCGCTCGGCACCCAAGTTGCCCAACATCGCCGGTCCCAACGTCGCCGCTCCTGGCATCCGGCAGTTCGGCACTCCCGAGCAGATCGACCGATATTTGGTACCGCTGCTGCGCGGCGACGAGTGGTGGGCGCTGGGCATGTCCGAGCCGGAGGCAGGATCGGATTTCGCCAGCCTGCGCACCCGCGCCGAGCGCGACGGCCCCAATGGTCAAGTGTTCCGGGTCAAGGGCAGGAAGATCTGGACCACCCAGGCCCACCTGTCGCGGTGGTGCACGCTGTATGCCCGCACCGATCCGGACGCGCCAAAGCACCGCGGCATCTCCTGCCTGATCCTCGACCTGCACTCACCTGGAGTGCGGATCGAACCGATCCGGATGGCCTCGGCGTCCGACGAGACGTTCTGCGAGGTTTTCCTCGACGACGTCGAGGTGCCGGCTGCGAACCTCCTGGGGCCGCTCAACGGCGGGTGGAGCGTTGCGCTGTCGTCGTTACACCATGAGCGGCAGATGATCTGGGTCATGAACTGGGTAGAGATCAAACGCGGACTCGACTCGATCCGGGGCACGCAAGACGAAGACATCTACGCCGAACTCGGCTCGCTGCTCGCCGACGCCGAAGCGCTGCGGGCCACCGGATACCGCGCCCTGGACAATGAACTCGCCAAGCGACCCAGCCCGGAAGCGGAGATCCTGAAGCTCCTAGGATCTGTTACATTGCAACGTGTTTGGGATCTGGGCGCGGCGGCCGCAGGCCCTAGCTCCGCCGGCGACCCAGGCCTGCTCTTCGAACGGCAAGATGCACTCGCGGCGACCATCTACGGCGGAACCTCCGAAGTCCAGCGCAACATCATCGCCGAGCGGCTGCTCGGGCTGCCCAAGGGATGACGACGATGGATTACGACCTCGGCGATGACGCGGACGAACTGCGAAGGCACCTACGGCGGTTGATATCCAACAATATTCCCGCCGACTTCTTGGGCGCCTGCACCGACGATCCGCGAGACCTTGCCACCACCGAGACATTCTGCAAGCTGCTCGCTGCCGAAGGGCTGCTGGCGCTGGCGTGGCCGAAAGAGTATGGCGGCAGCGGAGGTTCGATCTGGCAACAGACCGTGCTGCGCGAGGAAATGTGGGCACACCACGAACCGCGCGGTCCGCAATACATGGGCATCAACTGGGTCGGACCGGCACTGATGCGCTACGGGACGGCCGAGCAGAAGGAAAAGCATCTTTCGGCCATCGCATCTGGAGAAGTCATTTGGTGCCAGGGATTTTCCGAGCCGGAAGCCGGCACCGACCTCGCTTCGCTGCGGACCCGCGCCATACCGGACGGGGAAGGTTGGCGCATTACCGGACAGAAGGTATGGACGTCGTACGCACAAATGGCGACCTGGTGCGTGTTGGCGGCGTGCACCCACCCCGACGCCCCAAAGCCCAAGCGGCTCACCTTGTTTCTGATTCCGATGGATCGTCCGGGTTTCACCGTCCGACCGATCCCGTCGATGCTCGGACCTCATCACCTCAACGAGATGTTCCTCGACGGAGTGCAGGCATTCCCCGGCGACGTGCTGGGCGAGCCCGGCGACGGCTGGCGGGTGATACGGGAAGCGCTGGCGTTCGAGCGCGTCGGCATTGCACGCTACGCACGCTGCGAATCGCTACTGGACCGGATGCGCCGGCAACTCGCCGACGACTGGGAGCAGCTTCCCGAATCGATTCGCGCCCGATGGGTTCGGGCGCTCGTCGACCTGCGGGTGGCCAGACTGTTGGCCTACCGAGCCATCTCCTTGCAGGACGACGAATCGGCGGGCGCGGCCGCCAGCGCCGCCCGGATCGCCACCACCACTTGCGATCAGCAAGTTGCCGAGCTGCTTTTCGACATTTTGGGCCCGTCCGCACTGGACAGCGGCACATCGGCAGCGCTACATGGTGCGATCGAAGACCATTGGCGCTACGCACAGGCGGCCACCGTGGCGTCCGGCACCATCGAAGTGCAGCGAATGCTGGTGGCGCGCGACGTCTTGGGAGAACAGCACCGGTGAATCCCGAACTGCCACAGGCCATTACCGACTTCGCCGTCGTCGCCACCAAGCGGCTGACTCGGATCGGCGGGCCGCCGGCGGCGCTGCGGGCCGAGACCGACGACAGCGTTCGTGAGGCGGCACGCGACGGCCTGCGCGAGCTGGGCGCATTCGAGCTCGATGTCCGGTCGTCATCCGACGACGTGTTGGCTGCTGCAGTACTGTGCCAAGCCGCCGGCGCGACCGCGCTGCCCTATCCACTCGTCGAGGAGCTACTGGCGATCGACGGCGCCCGACTGGCTTTGGTGAATCCGCAAGCACCGCGCATCGACCACGGCGACCTGTCCGGAAGCTGGATCGCCGCCGATCTCGACGGCAATCGCTACCATCCGCGGCCGGCACCGCGAACGAGCGCAAAGCTGGGGCCCTTTCTGGTAGCCACCACCCTGAGCGCACCCGATGGAGCAGTGCCAACCAAGGACGTTAATCTTCACCTCGTGCTGGGGTCATGGCGGATTCTGGGTGCGATGCAGCAATGCCTGGATATCGTCACCGAGCACGTGCGCGCGCGAGTCCAGTTCGGCAAGCCGCTGGCAGATTTCCAGGCCGTCAGGTTCGCGGTCGCCGATGCTTCGGTCGCGGTGCGCGGACTTCACGAACTCGCCAAGTACACCATCTGGCGGTTGGAAACGACAGCGGCGCAAGTGCGTTCGTCCGACGCGCTGACGCTACGGCTCAAGGCCGCCGAGACCGCGCGACAGGTGCTGCGTACATCCCATCAGTTGCTCGGCGCCCTGGGCTTCTGCGACGAGTCCGACGTCAGCGTCCTCGACCGGCATACCCAACCGTTGACCCGGTTGCCGCTGGGGACCGAAGGACTCGCGCTGCGCCTGATACCCGACGTCCGTGACGGCCACCTGGAGACCCTTTTCACATGAGCCGCACCGAACCCATGACAGCCGTAGTGGCCGCGAACCCGTTCGAAGAAGGAATCCCCTTCGGGACCAAACTGCAGGAGCTCGCGCAGCAACGGCGCGACGACCCAGCCGTGACCATCGTTGCGCTGGACGGCACCGCGCAGCCGCTGACCTTCGGCGAACTCGACGCCCGGGCCAATCAGTGGGGGCGGGCATTGGCAGCAAGCGGAGCTGTAGCCGGTTCCCTAGTGGCACTTGCCATCCCGAATTCACAACACCTCGTGCTGGCCACGCTGGGGTGCTGGAAGATCGGCGCGATTCCGGTTCCCATGCACTGGGATCTACCCGAATGGGAGCGCAGCCGGGTGCGCGCGGTGATCGACCCCGTCGTCGTCGTCGACGAAGACAGCCGGTGGGAGCTGGCTACACGCGCCGCCGGCGAATCCGAAAGTCCACTGCCCGAAGCGGTTTCCCCCATGGCCAACGGAATCTGCAGCAGCGGTTCCACGGGCGTGCCCAAGGTCATTCTCAACTTGGCGCCGTCGTTGTGGATACCCCAGCAAGGTGAGCCGTTCTTGTCGAACTGGACACCGGTCGCCCAGCCGCAGACGATCATGGTGCCCGCGCCGATGTACCACACCAACGGCTTCGCCACGTTCCTCTTCCTATTGGCCGGCGACCATCTGGTGATCCTAGAAAAGTTCGATGCAGCACTGGTTTTGGACGTGATCGAGCACTATCAGATTAGCAATTTCACGGCCACCCCGACAATGCTGGCGCGCGTTGCGGCCCGGCCCGACGTCCGGCACCGGGACTTGTCCAGCATCGTGTTCGTCCTGCAGGGCGCCGCGGTGATGCCGCCGTCGTTGCTGCACACCTGGTTTGAGCTGCTCAGCCCGGAACAGATCGTGACGGCCTATGGGATGACCGAAAATCTCGGGCTCACCGCGCTGCGCGGTGACGAGTGGTTGACTCATCCGGGCAGCGTCGGGCGGGGCTTCCGGGACACCGAGATCCGGATTCTGGACGCCGAGAAACGACCGCTTGGCGCGGGCGAAGACGGTGACGTCTACCTGCGGGCCCCAATGAGCGCGGGATATCGCTACCTAGGCGGCGCCCCGCCGCTGCCGTCAACCGAGGACGGGTTTCGCTCCGCCGGCGACATCGGGCACCTGGACTCCGACGGCTATCTCTACATCGTCGACCGCCGGGCCGACATGATCATCACCGGCGGCGCCAATGTCTTTCCGGCCGAAGTCGAGTCCGCGCTCGCCGGCCACCCGGGTATCGCCGACGTCGTGGTCATCGGCATCTCCGACCCGCGCTGGGGGCGCCGGGTGCACGCCGTGGTGCAACCCGCGGAAGCGCTGACCGAGCAGCAAGTGATCGAGTACGCCAAAACCCGGCTGGCGCCGTACAAGGTTCCCAAGACGGTCGAGTTCGTCGAAGCCATCCCTCGCACCGCAGCCACCAAAGTCAACCGCTCGGCGATGATCGCGGCCCGGGGCGGATAGGAACATGAGACGTATTGCCGTCAATCCCCGCCGCTCTCGATGCGCGCCAGTGCCGAACCCGAGCGACGAAATGTGACCATCTCGCCGTCGACGCATCCGCGGTCGCCACCGCTGAACGATTGAGCATTCGAGAAATCGCCACAGTCAACCGCCGTCATTCCAGCGTCGTACGTTCCAATCATGTCGACGCTTTCACGCTGATTCCTTGATGGCCCTACTGCCTGACTTTTATTGGGCTGCGCAGTGAGGTCGTGGACTTTGTTGATGACTTCCGCGGTCGTCGATTTGGGTTGGGCAGCGGTGAATAGGGCGCACGACGCTCCAGATTCGCCCCGACCGGGCTCGCATACGTCCATACCGTGAACGAAAGGCGCTGCGCGACTGACCACGGTAATCACCTGGCTTGTGTGATTACCGATGCCGTCACGAACGATTACCGATTAGCTCGGCCGAAACCGGCACATCACCGCCCGCGCGCACATCGGCCACCGGCGCGCTCGGGGCGGCTCTCGCGTGCTGCGATGACGATCTGACGGCGTAGCAGCGACGGTCACCCGACGTGAGTTAGCTCTTGTTGATGCTACTCATCTATCGGCCACGCCAAAAAGTAAGCACCAATTGCGTTATCAACTGCCTTTCCGTATTCATTCGGAATGTGGCCCGGGCCATAGTTCGCGCTTAACGCGTGGATGAGCACATTCACGACGGCGCGGCTCTGGTCATTGGTTGGCTTCTCGGTTCCCTGAAGCTCGGCGAGGAGGTCGGGGTTACGGCGCGTCAATTCTTCCACGATAACGACACGATGTTCCGATGGAATAGCGTCGAAAACATTGCTCACGGATTTCTCCATCCATTACGGCTCTTCGCCCAGGCGGTCACCACTTTCCCATCCTTGTTCAAGACCACGACTGCATCTTTTCCCTCATATTCGTAAGTCCCGCCATACTGGTCCGGCTCAAACACGGGCGGTTGCGTTGGATTCGCAACGGCGTCCTGCAGTGCGCGGTCGTTGACTCCATGACCATCGCGGCCATTAACTTGCTCCTCTCCGTGTTTTTGTTAGTCCAGTGATTTGCGGTGGCGTCGGAAATGGTGGTGCACCCTCGCCTGGTGTGGGGAGTTCTGCACCCTCGACTGGTATGCCCAGGTCCGTTAAGCGGGCTCGGATGGCGGCCTGCCTCTCGAGGAGGTAACCCCTATCGGCCATGCAGGCGTCGTAGGCTGGCTGTTCGTTCGGCAGGACGAAGGTGCGTCCACATCGAGCGTTGTAGCGGGCAATGTCAGCGTTGACAGCCTCCCATGCTGCGCGGGCTTGCGCCTCGGTCATCTCTTTCGGGTCGTCCGGCCTGGGTAATCGCGGCTCTTGTTTCCAGCGGCTGTTGACGGCCTGGATGGCGCCCCTGCGGCTGTCGGTGGTGGTGTGCGCGGGTGCCGTCGCGTCGGTGGTAGCGGGGACGGGCCGGGCGAATTCGGTGACGGGCTGGCGCCAATGCGCCGGCGCCATACCCGCCATCTGCGCGGCCCCGGCGTGCAGCGTGGTGGCTATGGTTTCGTTGGCGCCTTGCAGCCGCACCATCCGGTGAGCGATGAAGCTGCGATGCGCCTGCGCCGTTTGTTGGCGGGCAACCCGCTCGGCGGGCGAGTTGTGTGAGCGGTTGTCGGTGACCGACAAGTCCGCACCCACACCGAAGCCGTCGATCTCGGCTTCGGCGATGGCCTCGAGCAACTGCTCACGCGCGCCGCGTAGGGCCTCGCCGCCCCGCTCGGCGACATCAGCCATCTGCTGTGCGTGACCGACAGCGCCGATCACTGCCGTCTTGTCGGCGTAAGCCATCTGCACGGCCGATCCGGCGGCCTGCCCCTGCCATTCGGTGCCACTGGGGCTACTCATTTGGTCGACGTAGGCGTTGGCGGCGCGCTCCAGCAGCGCTGCACGCACCCGCCAGTGCGCCGCGGCAGCGGTCAACATGTCGACCGTCTGATCAAATGCCTCGATACGCGATCGTGTCAGCGGCCCCTCGACGGCCCCCACAGCTAAAGCACCGCAACGGACTCGACCGACGCCAGCGCCGCGCTATTGGCTTCCTCCATCGCCGCAAACCCGCCGGACGCCACCACCAACGCCGCCGATACCGACCAAAGTCGCTGGCCGAATGCGCCGCAATACCCCCCAACGCGGCATGCACCGCCGCGGCGGCCACACCCCACAACTCCACCGACCCGCTCAAACTCCCCACCGACGACGCCACCTGCGCCGCATGCCCGCCGACGATCCCCGACGCGGCCCGCAACGCTCCGGCGACCACATCCAACGCCTCACTGCCACTTGCCACTTCGGCCCTCCACACCAACCGTACGGACCCCGAACTGCAGACATCGCCACATGAGGTTGTCACTCCGACGCCAGATAGTCGAACCAGCAGTGCCCTGAACCGTGAAACACGTCATGTGCGCAATGCCCCTCGCGGACGGAAATAGCTGGTCAATGTGACCGTAGTACTGGCAGCACGGCGCTGGTACATCTCGAAACAACGTTCAACCGCATCCTGCACAAGCGCAGGAGAAGTCGCAGGGCACAGATCCAAAATGATCTGTCCTGCGGCTCTGATGTCACTTGATGTGTCGCCTCGTCTTGAATGCCGCTCTACCACAAAGCTTTTGCCCGCCACAGCGTGGGCACCCACACAACCGGGGCTTTAGCCATTTGTCGGAGGGAGTTTCGCCAGTGGTCACGATGACGATGAACGCAGCAAAGGTACTGGCAGATCCTTGGGCCTACACCGACCACGAGCGGTTGCACACAGCGCTGACTCATCTGCGTGCCCATGCTCCGGTGTCATGGGTCGAAGCGCCCAACTACCAGCCCTTCTGGGCGATCACCAAGCACGCAGACATCATGGCCGTCGAGCGCGACAACGTGCTGTTCACCAATTCCCCGCGCCCGTTCCTGGCTGCTCAGGAGGTCGACCCGCGGTTGGCGGCGGGCGCACGCACGCTGATACACATGGACGGCCGGCAACACCGGGTAACACGTGCGATCGGCGCGGAATGGTTTAGCCCCAGGGCAATGCGGGCGCTGAAAGTCCGCGTCGACGAACTGGCCAAGATTTATGTGGACAAAATGTTGGACCGCGGCCCAGAGTGCGACTTCGTTCAGCAGGTTGCGGTCAATTACCCGCTCGACGTGATCATGTCGTTGTTAGGCCTGCCCGAGACGGCCTCTCCATGTGTGCTCAGGTTTACCCGGGAGTTGTTCGGCGCCAATGACAGCGGCTCCAAACGCACCACCATGACTGAAGGCCAGCTACCGGGATTGACCGAAGCGGTGCAATACTTCGGCGCGGTAATCGTGTCTAGGCGCGAGCAACCGACCGAAGACCTTGCGTCGGCAATCGCCAACGCCCGGATTGACGGCAAGCCGCTCTCGGATATCGATGCGTTGTCCTACTTGGGACTCTTCGCCACCGCCGGCCACGATACCGCGACCGCAACCATCGCCGGTGGACTGCACGCGCTGATCGAGAATCCAGACCAGCTCGCGCGCCTGCGCGATAATCCTGGCCTAATGCCGCTTGCCATTGAGGAGATGATCCGCTGGGTCACCCCGACCAAGCAGTTCATGCGCACCGCCACCAAAGACATCGCGGTACACGGAATTCCCATTGCCGCAGGCGACTCCGTGCTGCTCTCTTATGCGTCGGCCAACCGCGACGAGGACGTCTTCGACGAACCGTTCCGCTTCGACATCGGACGCCAGCCCAACAAACATTTGGCCTTCGGTCACGGTGTGCACTTCTGCATGGGCGCCGCCCTAGCCCGCATGGAAGTCAGTAGCTTCTTCACCCAGCTCCTGCCCCGGCTGAAATCCATTGAGCTGAGCGGTGATCCGGAATTCTTTCCTACGGTATTCGTCGGCGGCCTCGACCACCTGCCGATTCGCTACTCACTGAGCTAAGACGCCCGACGCCAGCTCGACCGGACAATTGGGGCACCGGAGGCGTTGCTGGCCGCGCTCAGGCCCGGCACGCGCATGGTTCGGCGGAGCCCCGATGGTCGTATGCTAAGCGGTACCGACACGCTGAGTTTGCTATGCGCTGTTTGCAGAGAGGGTGTGGCACGGTTGACGGTCGAGTTCCGGCTATTCGGCGGCGTCCAAGTTCTGGTCGACGGACGACGCCAAGATATCGGACCCGCCCGCCAACGATCTGTTCTGGTCGCGCTGCTGATCGATGTGAACCGCCCCGTGCGGCTGGATCAGATGGTGGATCGGGTGTGGGCGGATAACCCGCCGTATCGCGCCCGAAGTACCCTCGCGGTTTACGTGTCCCGGCTGCGGAATCTGCTGGCTGGTTCCGGAGACGTGACGATTTCGAGTGACCTGGGCAGCTATGTTCTCAGGGCCGACCCGTTATCGGTGGACCTGCACCGCTTCCGGTCTGTGGTCGCCCAGGCCCGGGCCAGCGCTGATCCGCATGAGGCCGCCGGCTTGTTCGACCGGGCCTTGGCGATGTGGTCCGGAGAGCCATTCGTGTTACTGGATACGCCCTGGCTAAATGACCTCCGTACCGCTCTGCAGGCGGAGCGGTTTTCCGTAGAACTAGACCGCAACGATGTCGCATTGCGTGTGGGGAGACACGACGCGCTGTTGGTCGAGCTATCTGCGGCGCAGGCCGCCAACCCATTCAACGAACGCGTGGCCGGACAGTTGATGCTGGCCCAATACCGGGGCGGCCGGCAGGACGATGCGTTGGAAACCTACCGTCGGATACGCGAGCGACTCGTGGCGAAACTCGGGGTTGATCCTGGCCCGGCGCTTCGCCAAGTGCATCAGCAGATTCTCGCCGGGGAGATCGAGGCGCCGGTGCCGACCCCGGCTGCATCGCTGGATCATCCGGTGCTGGCGCACCCGATCGCTGTGGATCGCTCACATTCGGGCCTGTTGCGACGCGCTACCAGCTTTATCGGCCATGAACACGAGCTGGGACAGATCGCCGAAGCGCTGGGTAAGGGCCCGTTGGTGACGCTCATCGGGGTCGGTGGTGTCGGCAAGACCCGGCTGGCCGTCGAAGTCGCGCGCCGCGAGCAGGACCGCTTCGGCGAAGGCGTGTGGATCTGCGAATTGGGGCCGTTGGAGCACGGCAACGCCGTGGCCCAGGCCGTTGCTGCAGCCGGTCGGGTGTGGCGACAGCAGGGCCTGGATCTTGAGGAATCGGTGATCGAGTACCTCCGGGCGCACGAGGTCCTCTTGCTGGTCGACAACTGCGAACACGTGTTGGAAGCGGCGGCGAGTTTGGTATCTCGGATCGTCCAAAATTGCCCGCGGGTGTCGGTGTTGGCGACAAGCAGGCAGCCGCTCGGCGTTGAGGGTGAGCAAATCGTCATTGTCTCGCCGCTGCTGGCCGAGGACGCGATCCGGTTGTTCGTCGATCGGGCCAAGGCCAGCCGACCGGACTTCACGCTGGACGAGCAACCGATGGGTGTGGTCGCCGAGATCTGTTCCCGCGTCGACTGCCTGCCCCTCGGCGTGGAGCTGGCGGCGGCGCGAACGCGGATGATGAGCACCCGCGACCTCGCGCGGCGTTTGGACGACCTGCGTCTGTTGGACCGCGCGGCGCCCGACGTCCATCCCCGGCAACAGAGCCTGGCCGCGACGATCGCCTGGTCCTACCGGCTGCTCACCGAAACCGAACAGTCGTTCTTCACCCGGCTTTCAGTGTTCGCCGGCACGTTCGACCTCGAAGCCGCCCACCGCGTGTGCGGTGCCCCCGGGGCCGCCGAGCACGACACGCTCAGGTTGCTTTCCGGCCTGGTCGACAAGTCGATGGTGGTCGTCCGCAACGTCACCGACCGGACCCGCTACGGAGTGCTGGAAACGTTGCGCGCGTTCGGGCGAGAGCGCTTGCAGGAGAGCGGGATTGACACGCGATGTGCGATGCGGCATGCACGCTATTTCGCCGAACTGGCCGAACGCGCCGGGGCCGGCTTGCAAACCGCGCAGGAGCGGGACTGGGTCGAGCGCCTGCTGCCCGATTACGACAACATGCGCGCGGCATTCGACCATGCGATGGAACGGCACGACACCGGCCTGGCGCTGCGATTCGGCGCGTCCACGCCCGAGTTTCTTGGCTGGCGCATGGGTTACGAAGACGCCGATCGGGCTGCGCAGCTCGGCGCCGTCGCCGACCCTGATCATCCGCTGTTCCCCGCCATAGTCGGGGTGGCCGCCCGCGCGGCGTGGAATCACGCCGACTTTGCGCACGCAAAATCGCTGGCGGCCATGGCGGGGGGACGGCGTCCCGCCCGCTGCACCGCACGCGTGGTTTATCCCTCAGACGTGCTGGCCGATATTGCGCTTTTCGAGGGCGACCGGCAGGGCGCTCGATCGTACTGGGATGCCGAGGTGGCGCTCGCTCGACGGGACGCTGACCCGATCAGGCTGGCGTGGACGCTTTATCTGTTCGCAGTCTGTGAGGCACTGGTGGGAAACCCTGACTCCGCCTTATCGGCCGCGCGGGAGGCCGTAGAGGTGGCCGACGGCACGGCCAATCCAACGGCACAGGCACTGGCCTACTTTGCCCTGGGCTTTGTGACGAGAAGGTCCGAACCCGAGCAAGCGCTGGCTTTGTTCGACGATGCGGCGCGGCTGGCCGCGGACGTGCAGAACTTCTGGGTGTACGGAACCGCGCTGATGGGGGCCGCGGCGACCCGGGCCATGCACGGCGAACCAACCGCGGCGGCGCAGATGCTGATCGCGGTGCTTGACCACTGGGACCGGTTCGGCGACGTGACCGAGCAATGGGTCGCCCTGCGCTATATCACGCGGTTGTTGTTCCGGCTCGGCAGTCACGAAGATGCCGCGTTCCTGCATTGCGCGCTCGTGAACGCCGGCAAGCCGCCTCCGTTGACCGCAGCCCAACTGGATGTCCTTGCGGACTGCCTGGGCCTGGCCGGTCTCGACGCCCGTGATGCGCCGACCAGCGGCGCGGTGTTCGCGCGGGCACGATCAAGCCTGCAACGGCATGTCGAACACGCGTCAATGTCTGCTACCGGGTCTGTTGCTGAGTCCTAGAAATTCGACATCGGCCGTCCGAGGCCCCTCTGACCAGGGGATTTTATAACTCGGCAATGATTCCCTGCAGGCGCGCCGGCAAGATCTTGCACGTGAGGGAATCGATCGTTCGGAAGCGAACCTGCCCTGTGGCAGCTACGCCGATGGGGATCGAGGTGGAGGCGGAGTCCAAACGATGGCACCCGGCTACCAAGGAGCAGTAAAGCAGTGCTGAGTCCTCAGCTCCACCATCCCGATTTCGTCGTCGACTCTGTCGAGGCACCGTCGCCCGCGCAGGGATAGCCGCGCTGAAGATCCGGGCACAGACATGTGTGCGTCGTAGTTGCCGCACGCCCGGGATGGTTGGCGCGGGCAAACCGCAATGAAATCGTCTGCCTATATGCCCTAGGGGGCATAGGTCAGATTTGAAAAATACTGTCCCACAACTTAAAACACCGCACTATACGTACACATATACCCCGTATAGGTATATAGCGGTGTATCCGGCGCAATGACAACAACCCCGGAGAAGAAAGAGTCCGATGACACAGGCTAGGAAGACGATCGCACGGTTTGGTTGTGCAACCGTGCTGGGAATGTCGTTTGGCGCTGCGGCGCCACGGACGGTGGCGGCGGCGTTCTACGACCTGAATTGGGAAAGCCCGGCATGGTAGCGGCATACGTCGATTCATTTGTCTATTCGCTCGGTGAGCGGAAGTGTGATGTCCGCGATTCGGCCGCGGCGGGCAAGCTGGTATCGAGCGCGGAGGATCTGGAGTCCGCTGGGTTTCGCTGGCATCACGTGTGCGAAACGTCAACCGGGCCATATGATCTGGCCAAGGCGGTGACCACCGAGCTTGCCGACACGGTCGGTTTGGCGGATATCGACGCGATCATCTACCCCACCTGCCTCCCGGTCAACGGCAACGTGGGCAGCCAGAAGATGTGGGAGCGTACTGGCGACGTCAAGCACCTCATGGACTTCCCGGCCAGTCGGCTTCAGGCCGACTTCGGATTAGATGGTGCGGTCGTCATCGGCCTCAATCAGCAGGGCTGCACGGGAATGCTGGGAAGCATCCGGCTAGCTACGACGATGCTTGCCGCGGAGGAGCAGTGGCGGCGGGTCCTGTGCGTAACCGCCGACCGCTTCCCGGAAACGGCGAGGTACGAACAGGCGTACAACCTGATATCTGACAGTGCGGCCGCCTGCATCGTCAAACGCGAGCCGCGCGGATTTCGGTACGTCGGCGCCCATCAAATCACCAACGGCGGGCTCGTCGACGCGGATGACGACGAGACCGTTGGCACCTTCTTCACCTATACGCATCGGGTCATCACCGAAACCCTGACGCGTAACGGACTGCGGATCGACGATGTGGCCTGGATTGTCACGCAGAACACCAACGACAAGGCGTGGCAGGTTCTCGCCAGATTCCTCGGCGTGGACATAGCAAAGGTCTGCTTCAGCTCGCTCGCCGATGTCGGCCACGCGATCTCGGCCGACCAGGTGATCAACCTGGTCGAACTCATCGGATCCGGCCGGATACGTCCGGGCGAGCTGTTGGCGCTCGTCGTGGCGGGCTCTGGTCTGACCTACCAGTGCGTAATCCTTGAAGCCACAACGGAGTTCGCATGACGAACGGTGCTGTGAGCTCCGGTCCGCGGCGGTTGCGTGATGCGCTGGCCACCATGGGCGAGACGTCGGCGCGACTCAGCCACCTCTCCCGGAAGTCCTATCAAAATCCCTACACCGCGGTGGACTGGCCCGAAGCCGTACATCCCGAGCGGGACTGGTTCAGCACCCCGGAGTATCTGAGTCTGTACGGCACGGCCATCTGGGACCAGTTGGCCGAACCTACCCGACGACTGCTCGCCTTCCACGAGGCGGCGAACTTCTACAGCCTGAACATCCACGGCGAGAAGTCGCTCATGCAGGGACTGGCGGCCCGCCTCTACCGCCGCGACCTGATGGACGTCGCCGACTACCTGCATCACTTCCTCGACGAGGAGAACAAGCACAGCATCTACTTCGGCGGGTTCTGCACCCGCTACGCGCAGGTGTACCGGACCCGGCAGCTCGCGCTGGATCACGAACGGCCGCCGAGCGACGTCGAAGACTTCCTCTTTTTCGCCAAAACGATGATCTTCGAAGAGATCGTCGACCGCTACAACTGGGTCCAGGCTCGAGACGCCCGACTGCATCCGATCGCCCGGTTCATCAACCACAACCACCACGTGGAAGAGGCACGGCATCTGGTTTTCGGGCGTCGGCTGGTGACCTTGCTGTGGGAGACATGTGCTCCGTCCTGGGACGAAGCGATGATCGCCGACGTGCGCGATCAGCTGGTGCAGTTCTTCGTCGCGAGCTGGCGGGAGTACTACAACCCAGACGTGTTCGCCAATGTCGGGTTCGACGACCCCTGGCAGCTCGCCGACGACGCGTGGAATGCCCCCCAGCAGCGGGAGCACCGGCGTGCGGTGTCCACCAAGTGTCTCGACTTCTTGTTGTCCAACCGGATTCTCCCCGAGGAGCCAGCCGATGCGTTCTGAACCAGAAATACGGGAGGCGTTGCGCCGCTGGGTGCTCGCCAAAGCGACAGGGCTCGAGCCGGTGGAACTCACCGACCAGACGCCGCTGTTCGAGGAGCGCCATGTCCGCTCGGTACATCTGCCGGAGTTGCTGCTGCTTCTGGAACGGTTGCGGGGCGCTCCGATCGACGTCGAGGATCTCCGTCCGGGCGACTTCCGGGACATCGATACGCTGCTACGCCGGTTCGGCGACGCGCGGGGGTTGACGGCATGAGCTCGATATCCCAACTCAAGGCTGGGGAACGCGTCGCCGCGCTGGCCCGGCTGGGGCTCGTCTGGCGAGATTCGGGCCAGGCCGGTTTGCGCGGTCAATTGCTTCGCCTGGCCGAAGAATGTGATCGTGCCTTTCAACGAATTGGCGCGGTGTGGCAGGCGCAAGACGAGCGACACCCGGCAACCCTGGCCGGTGACGTCTTGCAGCGCACTGACTACCTGGGGTCATTCCCGCAACAGGCGACTTTCGCGGTCCGGCTAGACCCGCAAGAGACGAACCTCGACGAGTTCGTCGCCGGCCCGGTGGTCGACGAGGCCGGCCACCTTGCCGTGACCCGCCTATCGCCGATCCGTGACGTCCTCACCCCGGCGGCCTGCTACCACGTGTACGCCGCCCACCAGGGTGAGACACTCGACCGCCCGCTGTACGTGACCACGCGCAACACCTGCTTTCGGCAGGAGACGGTCTACGAGCCGCTGCGGCGCCTGCGGAGCTTCACGATGCGCGAGATCGTGTGCTTGGCCGACAAGGCCGAGACCATCAACTTCGCCGAGGCGGCTCGCGAGCTGGTCGGTCGGTTCGCGACGCTCGTCGACGTACCCGTTAACTGGCAGTCCGCGACGGACTGCTTCTTCCGACCGGAGCGCAACCCGAAATACCTGTTCCAGCGCCTGCAGCCGGTGAAGCAGGAAGCTACCTACGGTGGCGGTCTGGCCATCGGGTCGGTGAACCTGCACCACGACCATTTTGGCGTGGGATTTCAGCTGAGCTATGGCGGCAAACCAGCAAGCACCGCCTGCCTGGCTTTCGGTATCGAGCGATGGTTGTTCGCCATCACCGACCGGCACGGCTTCGACCCGTCATCCTGGCCGGATGTGGAAGGCGCCGCCGCGTCGGCGTGCGCGGACGCGGCGGGGGTGCGCCGATGATCGGTATAACCGTCCTCACCGGTGCCGACGGCTACGTGGGGCACAAGATCGCCGCCGACCTGCTCGAGCACACAGACGACCGACTCGTCCTGGTGGTACGCGCGAGCGGTAAAGACGAGCTGGCCGCCAAACGGGCCAGACTTGAGCGGCTCCTCGGTCCGGTACTGGATCGCCGTACCACGATCGTGCCGGCGGACCTGCGGGAGGCAGACCCACTTGCCGACCTGGACACCAAGGGGGTGACGGCGGTGGTGCATGCCGCCGCGGTCATCCGATTCAACGTTGAACGGGACCTGGCCCAACGGACGAATGTCGATGGCACCGCCCGCGTCTGCGAGTTCGCGTCGCGCTGCCCCGACCTAGGACGTCTTGCCGTCATCTCCACCCTCTACGCGGCGGGAAAGCATCAGGGCAGGATCGCCGAGGCGCCACTTGGCGACGCCGGGTTCGTCAACCACTACGAATGGTCGAAGTGGGCCGCCGAACAACATGCTTTGGCCGCCTGCGCCGATCTGCCCCTGTCGGTGCTGCGACTGCCCACGATCATCGCGGACGACCTGTCCGGCACCGTCAGCCAGTACAACGCTTTTCACAACACGGTGAAGCTCTTCTTCTATGGACTGCTCTCCGTCGTGCCGGGGGCCAAGGACACCCCGGTCAGCGTCGTCACGGGCTCGTTCGTCGCAGCCGCGATCACCGCTCTTCTCGATCCGTGCAAGCCCGGCGGTGTGTTCAACGTGTGCCCCGAACACAAAAACAACGCGACGGTCGGCGAGCTGGTCGACACCGCGTACACCGTGTTGGAGCGCGACGAGGGATTCCGTCGGCGCAGGATCCTCCGGCCTCTGTACTGCGACCCGGAAAGCTTCAAGGACCTCGTTGAGACCGCAGAGGTGCTACGCAAGGGTCCGGTCAAGGAGTCGCTTGATTCGGTGGCTTCCTTCGGCGAGCAGCTCTTCTTATCAAAGGAATTCGCCACCGACGCGCTGTATGCGGTGTGGCCGGAACCCGTGATCGAGGATCCCCTCGCTCTCGTTGAATCGACCGTTTCCCATCTCGTCGCCACCCGCTGGGGACGAAATTCTCAAATCTAAGGAGATCCGATGAGCCTTTCCGAAAACGACCTGTGGCTGCTCAGCTACTACCGCCACTCAGAGATCAATGCGGCCCAATTTTTCGCCCGGGTGGCGCGGTTCGTCCGCGGGCCGCTCCTGCTCGACGTGACACACCACTTCGCCGACGAGGCCAACCACGCCAACTTCTGGACGAAGTGCATCGACGAGCTTGGCGAGCTGCCCCTGAAGACACAGCGTGCATACCAGGACCAGTACATCGACGCGATCGGGTTGCCGGCGAACGTCATGGAGGTCATGGCGATCACCCAGGTCCTCGAAAAGCGTGTGATCGGCCAGTACCGCCAGCACGTGCGGTTACCGGGTATCCATCCGGCGGTCAAGCAGACCATCGAAAAAATCATGCTGGACGAACGGTGGCATATCCAGTACGTCCGCGAGGCGCTCAAGGCGATGGAGGATAAGTACGGCGCCGAGGAGATCGAGCTGACACTCAAGCGGCATACGGCCGCCGACCAGGAGGTTTATGCCAAGACCCTCGACGAGTACAGCGAGCGTATCGCCGAGTTGACCGCCACTTACCACGCAGCCGCGGAAGCTCAAGCCCGCTGATGATCACGCTGCTCGCCACGACAACGACTCGGCCGCTGGATCCGGCCGTGCTCACTGCCGACGAATCTGCTCGGCTTGCGACGCTTGCCGGCGAGCAGCAGCGGCGGCAGTGGCTGACCTCGCGGCGCGCGCTACGACTGCTTCTGGGATTGGCCGGGCTACCGCCAGAGACGGCGCGCTATACCTTCCCGCACCCGCGGATCTCGTTGAGCCATACCGAACGGGTCGGCGCCGCGGCAGTGGTGGTCGATCCCACCCACCTGGTGACCGGCGTCGGGATAGACGTCGAGCCGGATCGCGACGCCGATCCCCGCGTGGCCCGGTTCTTTCTCGATAGACGCGCTCAGGCTTGGCTGGCCACCCTCCCCATCGCCGAGCGTCGGCGGCAGCAGGTCAGCCTGTGGACGGTAAAGGAGGCGCTGTTCAAGGCCGACATGAACAACGAGCGTGCGACGCTACGGGATTACGCACTCGTCGATCCGACCGCGGCCACCGGCTGCGCCGTCCGGAACCTGCCGCACGAAGAGCCGGCCCCCGGTCGATCCACGGTCTTCGGATACACCCGCACCAGACTGCCCGGAACCGGGGAGCACCTCTGCATGGCGGTGGCGTTCCGTCGTCCGACAACCCCCACATCAACGGATGCACCGATGCATTCACTACCGAGGAGAAACATGTCTACACAGGAAATCACGTTCGACGAGGTCGCCGAGCGCATCAGTGCCACTCTTTCTATTCCGCTGGCCAAGCTCACGCCGACGACCACCCTGGCAGACCTGGCCGCCGACAGCTTCATGCTCGTCGAGGCGGTCGTTGACCTGCAGGAGGAGTTCGACACCATGTTCACCCAGACACAGCTCCGCGAGGTCACCAATCTCGGCGAGCTGGTTGAGCTGTTGCAGCGGTCGCGGGTGACGTCGGATGCGTGACCGCAGCAGGTGATTGGCCGGTGATGAACACACCCCTCCTTGTTCTGTACGTCGTGAACTTCCTCGTGATCATCGTGACGCCCAGAATCTTCTTCCGGAAGGATGGCACCTTCAACCTCAGATGGTGGTTGACCGCCCTTCCATTCGGGCTGTGCCCGGCGGCACTCGTGGTGGCATGGGTGGCCGTGCTCGCCCCGTACCGACCGCGGAGCTGGGATGCTCCCTCGGAGCTACTCGCCACGCTCCTTGCGGCGGGCTCGCTCAGCCTGCTGTTTTTCACGCTGGGCACGCACCGCGTCCCGATCTCCCTGTGGCACCAGGTCAACGACACCCCGCGCCACATCGTGACCGAGGGTGCCTACCGCCGGATACGACACCCCTTCTACGCGTCGTACCTCCTCGCCGTCACCGGCGCCGTGGTGTTCTTCCCGTACTGGACGACGATTGCGCTGGCGATCTACGCCGGCGTGGTCCTGAACGCCACGGCTGCCAGCGAGGAACGCCGACTCACCGGCTCCGAATACGGGGCCCAGTACGCGCGATACCTGGCACGGACGGGCCGCTTCGTGCCTCGACTCAGGGAACCCCGCGCCCCCATCTCCGATGTGAGCACATGAAAGGAACGGATTACCAGGCCATGTCGATGTTCGTTGATTGGATGTTCGCGCCCCGGGACGACCGAGGGTTTTACCTGGCCGATGACGCCGGCGGCTGGCAACGCTTCACCTACCGCGCAATCGCCAAGGCGAGCGCCCAGGTGGCGGCCGAGTATCGCGCGGCCGGGGTACAGACCGGCGATGTCGTCTGCCTCACCGCGCCGACCACCTATGACACTCTGATCTCCCTTTTCGGCGTGTGGCTGGCCGGTGCGACCATCTGCCCGCTACCGGAGCCCTCCTTCCAATCCGATCAGGACTACGTCGATCACATCGGCGCGGTACTGCGCCGTGCCGAGCCCGCCGTCGTGGTCACCTCCGCGGAGATCGCGCCGTTGATGGGCAAAGCGATGGCGCAGGCCGGCATGTTTGGATCGCCGATGGTCGTCGACGGCCGGGCCGCGGTGGCGGGGGAACTGTCCGCAGCGCCGAACGGTTTGGCTGAAATCGCGCTGCTGCAGTTCACTTCCGGTTCCACCGGCAATCCACAGGGCGTACGCGTCTCCTGGGACAACCTGGCGGCGAACTTCGCCGTGCTGCGCCGCTGGACGCGGTGGGCTGAGGGGGAAGGAGGCGCCTCCTGGCTGCCGCTCTACCACGACATGGGACTGATCGGGTGCCTGCTGCCCGCCGTCGCCACGCAATCGGATTTGTGGCTGATGCGCCCACTTCAGTTCATCAGGGATCCCGGCCGATGGCTGTCATGCTTTGGACCCGGCAAGGCCCGGCATGCCGCGTCGCCGTCGTTCGCGTTTGCCTACCTCGCCCGGCGCATCACCCCCGACCGCTTGGTGAATTTCGACCTGTCCGCATGGCGCAGCGTCATCGTCGGGGCGGAAGTCGTCGATCCCTTGGCTCTGGCCGCGTTTGCGCGGTTCGCGGCGCCGGCTGGGTTCGCGTCCACCGCATTCGTCCCTGCTTACGGGCTTGCCGAGAACACGCTTGGCGTTACGTCGCCCGGCGGCGGTCAAGAGATGTTGCTGGTGCGCCCGGACTGGGCCTCCATGGGGATCGGCGAGCCGGTACGGATCCTCGAGCAGGCCCGGTTCAGCACCGATTGGGCCACGAACGAAACCGGCTGGCTGGTCGGACACGGGAGTCCCGGACCGGCGGACGGTATCGCGGTCCGAGTGATCGACGAGGACGGCACACCGTTGCCAGCCGGCCACCTGGGAGAGATCACGGTCACCGGTTCGTCAGTGGCTCTGGGCTATCACGGCCAGCATCCGGATCGGGCAACACGGTTCTCGGACGGGGTGTTGCGCACCGGGGACGCGGGCTTCTTCCACGGGGGCGAACTGTTCGTCGTCGGCCGGATGGGGGACAGCCTCAAACTCCGGGGCCGCAATGTCTACGTGGAGGATCTCGACGCAAAAGTGGCCGAGGCGGGGCCGCTCAACCGCGACCGGGTAGCGGTGGTGAGCAGCATGCACGAGGGTCGGGCGGGTCTGGTGGTGTTCGCCGAGGCCCGCCCGGGTTCGTGGACCGAAAAGGTGACCGAACGGCTGCGCGGCGAACTCGGCCCGGAGCCGCACATCACCATCGTGACCGGCCGCAGGGGCATGATCCGACGCACCTCCAGCGGCAAACCCCGACGTCGTCATATGTGGCAGCTGTTCTCCACGGGCGGGCTCAAGGGCGCAGTTGTCATCGACACCTCGGCCGAGCACGAGGAGAAATCAAAGTCATGAACAACAGCGCGCCAGTGTTGATCACCGGCTGTTCGTCGGGTGTGGGTCGGGCCAGCGCGCTGCGCTTCCTGCGCGCCGGGCATCCGGTCTACGCGACCGCGCGCCGTCCGGAGACGCTCACCGCCCTCGTCGAGCAGGGTGCCGTCGGCCTGCGGCTCGATGTCACCGACGAGGAATCGATGGTCGCGGCGGTCAAACGCGTCGAGGCCGACCACGGCGCGGTCGGCATCCTGGTCAATAACGCGGCCTACGGGTTGCAGGGCGCTGTCGAGGCCGTACTGCTCGACGACCTTCGTGCGCAGTTTGAGACCAACGTGTTCGGACTGGTCCGCCTGACACAGCTCGTCCTGCCCGGCATGCGTGCCCGGCGCTGCGGCCGGATCATCAATCTCTCCTCGATGGGCGGACACTTCACGCTGCCCGGCTCGTTCGGCGTGCACGCGTCAAAGCATGCGGTGGAGTCGATATCCGACGGCCTCCGAATGGAGATGCGTCCGTTCGGCATCAAGGTTGTCATCGTCGAGCCGGGTCCGATCGACACCTCGTTCGGCGAGACGCTCAACGCCAGCCTCCCCCCTCGCACCGGCGACGGCACCTACGACCGTTTCCACGCGGAGGTTGCAGCCCGGATCGACGCCGCCTACGAGCCGAAGGCCAGGAACTTCGTGCTCGGCGCCGACCAGGTCGCCAAGACCATCGTTAGGGCCGCGCATACCCGCCGGCCTCGGACCCGGTACCCGGTCGGGGCCTTTGCCAAATTCGCAGTCTCGATGAGCCAGCTGATGCCGGCAGCGGTCGTCGACGCATTCATTCGGTCACAGTTCCCCGTACCAAAGCCGCAATAGCAACCCCGAGGAGATATTGATGTCAGAGCGAATCCCGTTCAACCGAGTCGACACGGGGATCTTCCATTTCGACCAGGCGCCCGATCTCTGGAGCTGCCACTTCGAGGTGCGCGTGGCAGGACGACTGGACCCGGACCGCCTCGCCGCCGCCGCGCTCGAGGCGGTCCGGCGCCACCCGATGGCTCGCGCCCGGATGGCACCCTTCGGGCCCATGACACGGGCGCTGCATTGGTTGATCGACGACGAGGTCGCGGCGGTTCCACTCGAGATCGTCGACTGCACGACTGACGCCCAGGTCGAGGCGGCACGCGTGCGCCTGCTGAACTGGCGGATCGACCTGCGCGTCGGCCCCCCGCTTGCGCTGACGCTCGCCCACCACCCTGACGGCGACCACCTGATCATGAACATGAGCCACGTGGTGGGCGACGGAGTCAGCGTCTACCGGTTGATGTCATCGATCTGCCGCGTCTACACGGGCAGTGACGACCCACAGCCGGTCCTTCCGCTTGCCGAGGCACGCAACCTGCGCGGGCACATCGGATGGCGAACCCTAGCCGATGCCCGGACCCGGCTGCGTGCCATCGCGCGACACCTTTCCGACGCCCGCAACGACCCCGCCGTGTCTTTGGCCGTCGACGGCGGTTCGGAGGGCGTCCAGGGACAGGATGTCCACACGCTCCGGTTCGACCGCGACGAGGCCGCCCGCATCGCCGCTCGCCGGGTGAAGCCGGCGACGATCAACGACCTGCTGCTGGCTGCCCTGGCCGTCACGATCCGCCGCTTCAATGACCAGCGGGGCGTGGCCCCGGGACGGATCTCGTTATTGATGCCGATCAACCTGCGACCCGCCGAGTGGGGCACTGAGCTCGTCTCCAACATCGAGTCGATGGTTCCGGTGCGCGTTCCCGAGTACGCACAGTCCGACATCGTCACGGCTCAGGCAGCGGTCGCCGAGCGCACCGCGCAGCTGAAGAAGCAGCGGCTGGCAGGCACGATGGTCGACGTCCTCGGCATGGCCGGCATCTGGCCAGCGGGTCTGCGTCACGCGGCCGTCCGTTGGGCACTCGGTCTGCCGGGGGCCGAGACGGGGGTGCTGAGTAATCTGGCCAACCTGTCCCAGCCCTTCGACTTCGGGCCCGGGGCGGGTGTGGCGACCGAGCTGTGGGCCTCGGGGCCGGCCTGCACGCAGTTAGGCACCAGCGTGGCGGTCGCCACAATGAACGGCGAGATTTTCCTGACACTGCGCTACTGCCGCACCCAGTTCGACGCCGAGGGCGCAGCGCAATTCGCCGCGAGTCTGCGGGAGGTCCTGCTCGGCGAACCCGCACCGGGACTCGCCGCGAGCGTTGATCGAGGCATACCGCATCCGATGCCGGGCTGATTCGGGAAGCGCAAACGAACATGATCTTCACGAAGTTGAGCGCGCTCGCCCAGCGCGCTCCGCGAATCATCATCGCAACAGCAGCGTTACTTCTTTTGGCCGCAGGCATTTTCGGCGCGCCGGTGAGCGCACAACTGCCTGCCGGCGGGTATGACGATCCGGGGTCGGAGTCGGCGAAGGCTCAAGCAATTCTGGCCAACGACTTTCACGCCGGTGGCATGCCGATCGTCTTCGAGATCACCGATCCCAGCGGGGTGGACGCTCCTGCTGCACGCGCTTGTGCCCAGAATGTGCTTGAAGCGCTGCATAATTCGCGATACGTGCAGCAGATCAGCTCTTACTGGTCGACGTCGCTATCCGAGCCACCCGAGCCGGCGATCGCCGCATCGCTCGTCAGCAGTGATCACCGCACCGGCCTGATCGTCGCGCAGATCGCCGGCTCGGATAGCGATGCACCGCAGCGAGCTCACGACATCGCGAATCCCATCGTGGGCACCCACGGCGGTGTCACCGTGAAGCCCGGCGGTCAAGCAATCGCCTATTACGACGTCAATCGGCAGTTACGCAAGGACCTGACAACGATCGAAGCCATTGCGATGCCACTGTGTTTCGTTGTCCTGGTGTGGATTTTCGGCAGCGCGCTAGCCGCGATACTTCCCATTGCCGTGGCCGTCTTCGCGATAGAAGTAACAACCGCGGCGTTGCGAGCCCTATCCATGTTCACCAGTGTGTCGGTTTTCGCGCTTAACCTGGCCTCCGCCTTATGCATTGCTCTGGCGATCGATTACACCTTGTTCATCATTAACCGATATCGCGAAGAACTCGCCAGCGGTAAGACCCCCAGGCAGGCGATGGCGGTCACAATGAACACCGCAGGACGCACCGTCACCTATTCCGCGGTCACGGTAGCGCTGTCACTGGTGGCCATGACCATATTCCCGATGTACTTCTTACGTTCACTGGCTTACGCCGGACTCATCGGTGTGTCGCTGTGCTTGATCGGTGCCCTAGTGGTTGCGCCGGCGTTGTTAACGCTTCTCGGTGACCGCATCGACAAGTGGGACCTCCGCAAGCCCGCGTATCGGTTGATTGGTCGAGAGGCTCCGAAACACAAGGCGCCGCAGGAAACGTTCTTCTACCGAAGCGCCGTCTTCGCGATGCGCCACGCGGTACCGGTCGTGCTGCTGGTTACCACCTTGTACGTCATCCTCGGTATCCCAGCCCTCGGGATCAAGGTCGCTTACCCGGATGACCGGATGTTGCCGACCACCGCGCAAGCCCGTCAAGCAGGCGACACGATGCGAGAGTCATTTCCTCAGTCCGGCAATGCGATCCGGATCGTGATCCCATCCCGCGAACCGGCCTCGGCTGTGAGCGGATATGCGCTGCGGCTGTCGCGAGTGACCGACGTCGTTTCTGTCGCCGCACCGGACGGGACCTACGTCAACGGCAAACAGGTGAGCACCGACACCTACGGCGCAGCACAAGCCAAGGGTGCAACCTATCTGACCGTCTCGAGTTCACTCGATCCCTACTCCGCTGCCGGCAAGGCTCAACTCGCTGACCTCAAACACATCGAGGCGCCCGCGCCGACCCTGTTCGGAGGAGTTGCACAGCAGAACATCGATGATGTCAACGCAATAGTGAACAAAGTACCTCTCGCGTTCATTTTGATTGCGGCAACAACCTTGTTACTCGTATTCCTACTCACCGGAAGCATCCTGCTGCCGATCAAAGCGCTTGTTATGAATGTGCTGTCGTTGACTGCCGCGTTCGGCGCGATGGTCTGGATTTTCCAGGACGGCCATCTTGGCGGCTTCGGCACAACGGCCACAGGCCACATAAACGCCGAATTCATTCCGTTTATCTTCGGCGTCGCCTTCGGTCTGTCCATGGACTACGAAGTGTTCGTATTGTCTCGCGTCCGCGAAGAATGGCTCAACAACGACCGCGGGTCCGGCGCCAACGAGCGTGCGGTAGCACTCGGATTGGCGCGGACGGGCAGGATCGTGACCGCGGCCGCAACGGTGATGGCGATCGTTTTCGTCGCAACCATCACATCGCAGGTGCAGGCGGAGCGAATGTTGGGGACCGGACTGGCGATCACCGTCCTTTTGGACGCATTCCTGATCCGAACGATCCTCATACCAGCCTTCATGAGACTCCTAGGACGCGCGAACTGGTGGGCACCGACGCCACTGAGTCGATGGCACACCAGGTGGGGACTCACGGACGAGCCGCGCCGCGCCGCGCCCCAACCCTTCGAAGAGATTGGTCAGGCCGTATGACCGAAAATTGTTCAGCCAGTGCGGGTATCGATGACTTAACCGATGGAGGCCCCTTGCGGCAGAGACTGAACTGGGTTGCGCAGCATGGGTTCCTCCGCGGGGCCGTGCGGCTTGGAGTCCGGCTGGGCGACCTGCAGTCCCGGCTGCTCGCGGATCCCATGGTTAAGGCAAACCCGGCGCCGTTTTGCGACGAATTGCGGGCCATCGGCCCCCTGGCGTCGAGCTACGGCAGCCACCTCGCCGTTGATCATGCGGTCGTCCACGAGCTGCTGCGGTCCGAAGACTTCGAGGTGTTCTCGCTCGGATCGAACTTGCCGGCGCAGGCGCCACTGCGCTGGCTAGAGCGCCGCACTCGGGACGACGAGCTACTCCATCCGCTGCTGCCGCCGTCAATGCTGGCCGTTGAGCCGCCGGATCACACGCGTTATCGCAAGGCAGTGTCTTCGGTGTTCACGGCGAAAGCAGTGGCCGCATTACGCGATCGCATCACAGAGACTGCGTCGGCGCTGTTGGATCAGCTCACTGACCAGCCGACCGCCGTTGACATCATCAACCGTTACTGCTCGCAACTCCCGGTCGCGGTCATCGGCGACATCTTGGGCGTGCCCGATCACGACCGAAGCCGCATTCTTGAGTTCGGTGAGCTGGCAGCGCCCAGCTTGGATTTTGGGCTGTCCTGGCGTCAGTACCAGCAGATGCAGCGAGGGCTCAAAGGACTCCTGTTCTGGCTCACCGAGCACCTCGAGAAACTGCGGTCTAACCCCGGCGACGATCTGATGAGTCAGCTGATCCAAGCCTCTGAAAGTGGCCCCGCGGAAACACGTCTCACAGCAATGGAAGTGCGGGCAATCGCTGGGCTGGTGTTGGGCGCCGGCTTCGAAACAACGGTGAACCTGTTGGGCAATGGGATACAGACATTGTTGGACGCGCCCGAACAGCGGGACGCGCTGAACCAGCGCCCGCAGCTCTGGCCCAACGCGGTCGAGGAGATCCTGCGGTTGGAGTCACCGATTCAGCTCACCGGGCGAATAGCTCGCAAGAACGTCGAGGTGGCGGGTGCGGCCGTCAAGCGAGGCCAGCTGGTGGTGCTCTATTTGGCGGCGGCCAACCGGGATCCGTCAGTGTTCGCCGATCCGCACCGCTTTGACGTCGCACGCGCCAACGCCAACCGACATCTCACATTCGCCGGTGGTCGCCACTTCTGCCTGGGTGCCGCACTTGCCCGCGCCGAAGGCGAAATCGGATTGCGAATGTTCTTCGAGCGCTTCCCCGATGCGCGTGCGGCAGGCTCAGGAAGTAGACGGGAGACCCGAACTCTGCGGGGTTGGTCGCAGCTGCCGGTGCGGTTGGGAACTGCACGGACGGCGGTTGTCCAATGACGACGGGATTCCGGGTAGGTGTGCAAGACGGCTTGATTGCGGCACGACCGACGGCCAGCACTCTCGTTCGGGCCAATTACCTCGGCGCTGTTAGCAACCGCGTCGACTCGTTCTGGGTTCCAGATCACCTCAACGGCTTGTTCCCCCGTTCGTTGTGGAAGCAGAAGTATTGCGGTGCAACAAAACTGGTACCCAGGCTCGATGCGTACTTGGAGCCGTGGACCATGCTCGGCTACCTTGCCGCACATAACCGGGTCGGCCGACTGCGCCTTGGCGTCAGCGTCACCGACACCGGTCGGCGCAATCCTGCCGTCACCGCACAGGCTGCCGCGACACTGCATCAGCTGAGTCGTGGACGCGCGATACTCGGCATTGGAACTGGCGAACGCGAGGGCAACGAGCCCTATGGAGTGGACTGGTCAAAGCCAGTCGCGCGGTTCGAAGAAGCGATGGCCACAATCCGGGCGCTGTGGGACTCTGGCGGAGAACTGGTCAACCGCGATTCGCCATTCTTCCCGTTGCGGAACGCCTTGTTCGATCTCCCCCCGTACCAGGGTAGGTGGCCCGAGATCTGGATCGCTGCTCATGGCCCGCGGATGCTGCGCGCTACCGGTCGCTACGCCGACGCGTGGTATCCCGGGTTTCCGCACCAACCGAAGGACTACGCGCAACGCCTGGAAATCGTTCGCACCGCCGCATCCGACGCGGGTCGTGACCCCATGTCGATCACTCCCGCCGTGTGGCTGCCTGTTGTCACCGGCCGCACCCGCGCCGATGTTGACGAGGCGCTCGACTCCCCACTGATCAAGATCGGTGGACTGAATGCATCGGACGAAATCTTCGCCCGCCACGGCGCCCAGCACCCGTTAGGAGCAGGCTTCTCGGGAACGCAGGACTTGTTGCCACACGACATCGACGAACAAACAGCCCTGTCCTACCTCGACCAGATTCCGACCACGCTGCTCCGGGAAATCGGGCTCAACGGCACGCCCGAAGAGGCCATCGACCAAGCCGCGCAGTGGCGCGACTGCGGAGTGCGCTACATCGTCCTGGTTAACTTCAGTGCTTTCCAGCGGAGCCTGCGCAAAGGATTGGCATCGATTCAGCCGTTCAACAAGATCGTCCGCGAACTCAAGAAGTTTTAGACCGTCGCAGGCTTTCGGGGATGAATTTCCACCATACATTCCCCACCGGTCCTCCGGGCTCGACTAAGCGACACCTTGATACACATGAAGGTGCATAGTGGGGTGATGTCACGGACCAACATCGATATCGACGACGAACTCGTGGCCGCCGCGCCGCGGATGTACCGACTCGATTCCAAGCGGAGCGCCGTCGATCTCGCGCTGCGCAGGCTCGTGGGTGAACCGCTAAGCCGCGATGAAGCTTTGGCGCTCCAGGGCAGCGGTTTCGATTTCACCAACGATGAGATCGAATCATTCTCGGATGCGGACATAAAGCTCGCAGACGAGTCGTAGATGATTGTCGACACCTCAGTCTGGATTGAATTTCTCTCCACGTCGCAGTCGTTAGCCAGTCGTTGGTTGGCCGATCGCGTTGCCGCTAACTCGACGGTGATCGTGCCCGAGGTGGTGCTGATGGAGCTGCTGATCGGTACGACCGATGAGGACAGGGCCGCACTGCGGCGGCGGCTGCTGCAGCGATTCGACATCGAGCCGGTTGCCCCGGTCCGCGACGCAGAAGATGCCGCCGCCATTCACCGGCGCTGTCGTCGCGGCGGCGACACCTTACGCAGCCTGATCGACTGCCACGTGGCCGCGATGGCGTTGCGGATCGGCGTCGCTGCGGCACATCGTGACCGCGACTACGAGGTGATCCGCACGCATTGCGGACTACGCACCGAGCTCTTGTTCTGACACGCGCGCATCGCCGTACCCATGACAACCGGAATCGACGGTCCGCCGGTCGAACCCCGGGACGCCGGTTGGTCGCGTGTCCACCAACCTTCTGGCGGACATCGAACGGTTTCTCATGTTTTGCTCGGCCTGGTGTCCTGAGCATCAGGCTTGGTGATGACCGGTCACGCAAGCGCCCACGCGACGAAGACGACGGCAAAGACACCGCCGCTGTGATCTTGGCCCGGACGTTTGACCTGGAGAAAGAGGCCCAGCAGTTTAAGTATGGACTCCGGGCTGCTACGCGGTGACATGCAGGCGCTCGATCGGTTGCCCCGAAATCCGCGGTATCAGCTCGAAATCCTCGTCTAGCGCCAAGACCATGAGCCCGGGGTATCTCGGCGGGGCCGCGAAGAGGAGGTCAGGAATTGACGGTGCACGATGCTCGCCTCGATCGGCCAACAGAAGTTGCACTTCGACAGCACGGTCCTCGGCCGCCGGCGTCAGATATTCCACCGGCATCAGGGCAAGGGGCGCAGCGCGAACTCACTGCGTGCCTGCACCCTAGATCGGAACGAGAACCCAATCTCAAGGCGGGTGGCGGTGCTGATACGAACCGCGCCCCGTTCGATGCGATCGATCCACCCCCTGATGATCAACACATCTCCGCCCTCGTTACGGACTTTGCCAACTTCGGTCGCGCAGGCAAGTCAGCGCGCGCCCTCGTCGTCGACAGCAAGCGCGCCGCCGCGACCAAACCGCGCTCACGCAGCGCACCAAACAGAACGGTAGCGTTGCGCGACATGACCGACTCCGTCGTCGTCAAGGTCAAGCCCGGCAGTCGCAAGGGACCCCTGGTCGAGGTCGGCCCCCACGGTGAGCTGACAATTTACGTCCGCGAGCCGGCGGTTGACGGCAAGGCGAACGACGCGGTGACCCGATTGCTCGCGGCCCACCTCCAATTGCCAAGAAGTCGAGTCGAATTGGTGTCGGGAGCGACATCACGGCTCAAGCGATTCCGTCTGAGCCGCTAAGCAGGCGCCCGCTGTCGAGCGGGTGGTGGCGATGAGTCTGACTTCGTTTCAGAGTCGGGTTCGGGGAACACCACGACGCTGAAGTCTTGCCCGCATCGGCGAGGTACGACCGCACGTCGTGGTCAGCAGACCCCACCCGACCGGTAGCTACGCTCGGCTGCCGGTTCGTGGAGATCGCAGAAGCGTAGGTGCTTGAACGCCTTTCGCCGAGCGGGTGTACCGATGCGGCGGATCCGACCATCCGTCGACTGGCCGATCAAAAATGTCGGACCACATGCTGCCGTCGGCGCACAAGTCGTGAAGCCGCCACGGAAGCGGCTGCCGGACCAATCGTTTGGGGGTCGCTCGCGTGTGCGCGGAGATCAACTCCGATACGTGATGCCATGCCGCGGGAATAGGTTCGATCGGGATATGCACTGGCGCAAGGTCATGTCGACGGCTTCGCTTTAATGAGATCGACGACGTAGATGGGATCGACGCGCTCGTGCACCAGTCGTTGGGATCGCCGACGAATCGGGACGCTTTGTCGGTGGTGATGCGGTCGCGGTCGACGATCCAGCCCGGCCAAGCCCAGCGCCGAACGTGAACCGAGCAGGGTAACGCTCGGCCCCAACTAGCGCGCACCGTCAGCGCGGATCTTGATGAGGGCGTGCGGAGGTCGTCACGTCGCGGGTCGGCGGTGGTGCGGGTTTGATTGTCGGCCCCGATTTTCAGGATGCGGCAGAGCGGATAGTACGAACGAAATCCTTGATGCCCCAAACCGTTTAGGCTTCGCTCCAGGGTGCTGGTGCCGACCGGCACCGGTGACCGGCCTAGTTGTTTGTCGGTGGTGGTTGCGGCTGGAATGGTTCATACCACCACCAGTCGGCGCGCTCGCCGGTGGGTCCGGGGCAGGGCGCTACCTCAGGCGGAGGTTTCTTCGGTGGGCGGGCTAGCGATCCTGCGCTCAGCGGCCGACCGGCGCTATCGGTGACGGTCAGGTTGGTTGCGGGTCCGGTGATGGTGATCAGGCCTCGATGGTGCAGCCGGTGGTGATACGGGCATACCAGCACCAGGTTGGCCAGCTCGGTGGGGCCACCGTCTTCCCAATGCCGGATGTGATGTGCGTGCAGACCACGGGTGGCATCACAACCCGGAACCGCGCACGTGGGGTGGCGGTGCTCGAGCGCACGGCGAAGCCGGCGGTTGATCTGGCGGGTCGCTCGACCGGAGCCGATGACCTCGCCGTCGCGTTCGAACCAGACTTCATAGGTGGCATCGCACATCAGGTAACGGCGTTCAGACTCGCTGAGCAGCGGACCCAGGTGCAGCGCAGCGGCGCGCTGCTCGACGTCCAGATGCATCACCACGGTGGTGTGGTGGCCGTGGGGCCGGCGGGTCGCCTCGGTATCCCACCCAGCCTCGACCAGACGCATGAACGCCTCGACAGTGCCCGGCAACGGGGGTGCCTGATCGGATGCACCGTCGCGGTTGTCGTGATCGTGCTTCCACTCAGCGATCAGTGCGTCAAGATGAGACTGCAGTGCCGCGTCGAACTTCGCCGCGTCGAGGTGGGGAAGTTTGATCCGCCAGCAGCTGAACTCGTCGTCGGTGATCTTGGTGATCGAGGGCTGCGGTTGCGGTCGAGAATCGGGTTGGGGGCGCGGTGGGCGCGGTTCCAGCTTGAGCGCGGTGCGCAGCTGGTTGACCGTGGCGCTGCGGGCCAGCTCCGCATAGTGCTCATCGGATCCCTCGCCCGCTCGCGCCGCGATGACGCCGACCTGATCTAGCGACAGTCGGCCCTCCCGCATGCCTTGGGCGCAGCGGGGAAACTCCTCAAGCCGGCGCGCCACGGTGGTGATCGTGTGGGCGTTCGCCGATGACGAGCCGGTCTTCCAGGCCACCAACGCCGCCACCGACCGGGCGCCCGTAGCGCCGCACAGCTCGTCGCGATCCAGCTCTGCCACGATCTCCACGATGCGCCCATCAATCGCATTGCGCTGACCGGTCAGCTCCGCCAACTCCTCGAACAACACCTCAAGGCGCTGGTCAGGACGCACTGCAGCGGCGTCGGACGAGGCGGTCGAGGACATGACTTCATCATCGCAGCCGGGTACGACAACTCTGGGCTGCCCGATCCGCACCGGGGCTGTGCCGTCATCACCGGCGAAGAGATGCTCGGCCCCGCCGGTGCGGGCACACCAAGATCCAGCGCCGGCTCGTAGAACTTGCACAGGATCGCGGTGTGGTTGCCGGTCTCACGTTCGCGCGCGACCAGGTCGATTCCAGTGTCGGTCTTGCCCCTCCGGTCCGGCCAATCGATCCATCGCCACACCGCGTCGTACTGCTGCGCCATCGTCGGGTCCAGCTCGTGGAGCAGATTCGGGTTAGGGCTACCACCCATCCCATCCAACTTCACGGATATCACCGCAAGCGCGGTAACCTCATTCTCATGGCTGAAGTCACGCGTGCCGACCGCTTTATCAAGACGGCGGTCGAGATCCTGGGCGAAACCGGACGCACCGACTTCACTGTGCAGGAAGTCGTCGCGCGCTCCAAGACCTCACTGCGGGCCTTCTACCAGCACTTCAGCAGCAAGGACGAACTGCTGTTGGCGCTGTTCGACAGGACCATCGCGCAATCGGTGCAGGTTTGGCGCGCCGAGACCGCCGGACTGGACAGCACCGCCGCGCTAAAGCTGGTATTCGACCGCGTCGGCGCGCAGCCGGAAACAACTACCCAAGACAGTCTCAACCGGGCACTAAGCCTCTACAACCAACACCTCGCCGAAACCCGGCCGAGGGAATACGCCCGTGTTCTGTCCCCCCTTCATCGACTGATTCACGACATCGTCGTCCAGGGCATCACCGAGGGGGTCTTCAGCCCTGGCTTAGACGTCGGTGCAGCCGCGGCGATTGTCATGCAGACGATGGTGGGCGCACTCCGATTGCGTTGGCTGGGAACCGAATTGAACGGGTCCACCATCGACACCGGCCAACTCTACGACTTCTGCAGTCGCGCCCTCGGTATCCGTGACACCGACGGCCAATCCGCAACGCCCTCATTGGCCGAGCTGTTCGCGCAAATCGGGATGCGCCCGGCCACCGGTCACGGCGACGAGTTCGCGATGACGATGCCGGTCAGCCCCCAAGTGGTCAACACCTCCGGCGCACTGCAAGGCGGCTTGCTCGCCACGCTGGCCGACGTGGCGGGCGGGCAACTCGGCCTGGAATACCTACAGCCCGGCACCGCCATGACGACCGCCGATCTAGCGATCCGCTACCTACGACCGATCAGGCAGGGCTCGGCGCTCGCGGTCCCCCGGGTGCTGCGGGCCGGCCGGCGTTCTCTGGTGATGCAGATCGACATCTTTGGCGACAGTGACAGCGACAGCGAGCTGGCGGCGACGGCGACCGTGAATTTCGCCATCGTCAAGCACGATGGCGCACCCGTCGACAATTAGTGGTAACGTCATTACCAGCCACTGAGATCGAGATTTTTGCCAGGAGATCGCCATGCCTTCTCGCGAGCTTTCGTTTCCCGTGTTTGACGCCGATAACCACATGTACGAACCCCAGGAAGCGCTGACCAAGTTCCTCCCAGATAAGCGCAAGCACGTCATCGACTATGTCCAGGTCCGCGGCCGCACCAAGATCGTGGTGCGCGGGCACATTAGCGACTACATCCCGAACCCAACGTTTGAGGTGGTGGCGCGTCCCGGCGCGCAGGAGGAGTACTTTCGGCACGGCAGCGGAGGCAAGAGCTACCGCGAAGTGATGGGTGAGCCGATGAAGGCGATCCCCGCCTTCCGTGAGCCGGGTCCGCGCCTGGAGGTCATGGACGAGCTCGGCATCGACTACGCGCTCATGTTCCCCACGCTGGCCAGCCTGGTCGAAGAGCGCATGAAAGACGATCCGGAGATGACCCACGACGTCATCCATGCGCTCAATGAATGGATGTACGAAACCTGGTCGTTCAACTACCGAGACCGCATCTTCGCCACCCCGGTGATCACCCTGCCCATCGTCGACCGTGCGCTCGAAGAACTCGATTGGTGCCTGCATCGGGGTGCACGCACGGTGCTGGTCCGCCCGGCTCCGGTACCCGGCTACCGCGGCAGCCGATCGTTCGGCTTCGAGGAGTTCGACCCGTTCTGGCAAGCCTGCGTCCGCGCCGAGATCCCGGTCTCGATGCACGCCTCCGACAGTGGTTACTCCGAGCTGCTCAACATCTGGGAACCCGGCGACGAATTCCTTCCGTTCAAGCCGACGGCCTTCCGAAGCCTGGCGATGGGCCATCGGCCCATCGAAGATGCCATGGGCGCATTGGTCTGCCATGGCGCGCTGTCCCGCAACCCGGAACTACGCATTCTGTCCATCGAAAACGGTGCTGACTGGGTGCCGCACCTGTTCAAAGGGCTCAAAGGCGTCTACAAGAAGATGCCGCACGCGTTCAGCGAAGACCCGATCGAAGCGTTCAAGCGGTGCGTGTACATCAGCCCGTTCTGGGAGGACCGGTTCACCGAGATCGTCAACATGGTGGGCACCGATCGGGTGGTCTTCGGATCCGACTGGCCGCATCCCGAAGGCCTCAAGGATCCCATCTCCTTCGTAGACGAACTGTCCGGTTTCGGTCAGGAAGACGTCGAAAAGATCATGGGCGGCAACATGATGAAGGTGATGAAGGTTGCGAACCCGGCTTCGAAGCGGGTCTTCAAACCTGTCTCCGCCTGATCGATTCGCCAGCGGCGCACCCCCGCAGGTTCTATAGTTAGCCTATAGACGGTTTCGGCAGGTCTTGCGATACAAAGTCCGACTGTTTGTCGTCCGGGGGGTCCGGCGCGGTCGATTGGGGGATGGACCATGAACGTGCATTCAGCGGGGTCATTTACCACCCAGGTGGTATTGAGTGCGCGGCTCGCATCCGAGTTGGGTGAACCACACAGCACGCTCCGAGCGGTCACGCAGCGCAACGGTCCGGCGGTGGTCATTCGCGCGGGCGGCGAGGTCGACGCCGCTAACGAGCGAACCTGGCGACATCTGATCGGCGAAGCAGCCGCAATCGCCACCCCACCCGGATCACTCGTCGTTGACGTCAGTGGCCTCGATTTCATGGGGTGCTGTGCGTTCGCCACGTTGGCGGAGGAAGCACAACGCTGCCGCCGTCGGGGCATCGAATTGCGCCTGGTGAGTCGCGACCCGGGCCTCCCCCGGATCGTCGCTGCCTGTGGGTTCACCAACGTGTTGCCCGTTCATCGGGCCATGGAGTCTGCGCTGTCCATCGCATAGTTTGCGCATAACCTTCCTTCGGGTTCGCCGCGGCTCGTAATGAAATTGGTGCGGCGAGCTGGTAGCGGGCGTTGATAATCTGGTTGTTGCTGCTCGGCGAATTCGCCCGCGCACCCCGACTGTTTGCTGATTCGGTCCGTAGGAGGGACTGCCAAATGGCGGCCGAGATGGACTGGGACACGACGGTCGGCAGGGCCGAGGATGTGCGCCGCATCTTCGAGAGCATCCCCGCGATGATGGTCGGCCTGGAGGGCCCTGAACATCGCTTTGTCGCGGTGAACGCCGCATTTCGCGCATTCAATCCGTTGCTCACCAACGTTGGAAAGACCGCCAAGGAGGTCTATCCCGAACTCGAGGGCCAGCAGATCTACCACATGTTCGATCGGGTCTATCAAACCGGTGAGCCGCAATCCGGCTCTGAGTGGCGGCTTCAGGCTGATTACGACGGTTCAGGAATCGAGGAACGATTCTTTGACTTTGTCGTCACACCGCGGCGCCGGGCCGACGGATCGATCGAGGGTGTGCAGCTCATCTTCGATGACGTCACGGCCCGAGTGAAAGCCAGGCTGGCAGCCGAGGCGCGGGTGGAGGAACTTTCCGAGCGATACCGGCACGTCCGCGATTCGGCCACCGTGATGCAGCAGGCACTACTCGCACCTTCGGTACCCGTTGTCCCGGCCGCCGACATCGCCGCGGAGTATCTCGTCGCCGCGCAGGACACCGCGGCAGGTGGCGACTGGTTCGACGCCATAGCTCGCGGAGACCGGTTGGTGCTCATCGTCGGAGACGTCGTCGGTCACGGTGTCGAGGCTGCGGCGGTGATGTCGCAACTGCGCACCGCGCTGCGGATGCAAATCTCAGCGGGGCGCAGCATCGCCGAAGCGCTCGAGGCGGTGGACCGCTTCCGCGAGCAGGTACCGGGATCCAAGTCGGCCACCATCTGTGTCGGCTCGCTCGACTTCGCGACCGGCGAATTCCAGTACTGCACCGCCGGGCACCCACCGCCGTTGGTGGTGACCGCCGAAGCGAAGGCCCGCTATGTGGAACCCTCCGGAGCTGGTCCGCTCGGAAGCGGCACTGGATTCGCAGTACGCAGCGAAGTACTCAACGTGGGCGACACCGTCATGCTGTATACCGACGGACTGATCGAACGTCCAGGCCGGCCGCTGGGGGCCAGCACGGCCGAGTTCGCCGACTTGGCGGCCACGATCGTCAGCGGCGGCGGCTTTGTCCTCGATTCGCCGGCCCGGCCCATCGATCGCCTCTGTTCCGAGACGCTTGAATTGCTGCTCCGATCCACTGGCTACAACGACGACGTCACACTGCTTGCGGCACAGCGCCGGACGCCGGTGCCGGCGTTGCACATTACCGCGGATGCGACCATTTACGCCGCGCGCGCGATCCGGGCCCGGCTCCGTGACTGGCTTTCCGAGATCGGCGCCGATTCCGCCGACATCTCCGACGTCGTTCATGCCGTCTCCGAATTCGTAGAGAACGCAGTCGAACATGCTTACACCACAGAGGTTTCCGACGGAATCATCGTTGAAGCGGCGCTGGCTGGCGATGGCATTCTGCGGGCTTCGGTAGCCGACCGGGGCCAGTGGAAGCATCACCGCCAAGGCGAGCAGGGCCGCGGGCGCGGATTGGCGATGGCCGAGGCCCTGGTGTCCGAATCGCACGTCACCCACGACGCTGACGGGACGACTGCCGCACTTACGCACCGACTTTCGCGGCCGGCCCGGTTCGTCACTGACGCGGCGGCTGGCCGCCCAAGCTACCACCAGACACTCGACGACGAATTCGTTTCCCTGGTCACCGATGCCGGCCGCATCATCGTCCGGGGCGACATCGACTCGAACACCGCGCCGACCCTAGACCGCCAGATCGCCGTCGAAAGCCGCTCTGGCATAGCGTCATTGACGATCGACCTCAGCGCCGTCACCCACCTGGGATCGGCAGGGGTCAGCGCGCTCGCCGCGGCGCGCGAGCGGGCACATAAACAGGGCGGCGACTGTGTATTGGTGGCGCCGCCGGGCAGCCCTGCCCACCACGTCTTGTCACTGGTTCAGTTACCTGTTGTCACCGGCGATACCGAAAATGTCTTCGCCGAAGATTAGAACGGCCCCTAGCGCGCCCGACCGTGGCGCACCTGATTGAACGGCACGCCGCGATCGGCGGCGTACTCCCGCGGGAAGTTCAGGACTCGCTCGCCAATGACGTTGCGAGCCATTTCCGTTGTGCCGCCGCCGATGGCGACCGACTGCCGGGATAGGTAGCGGAATCCGGTCTGCAGTCCTTCGCCGTATTGCCCGACGACACCGGCGGCCCCCGCGATCGCGAGCGCCGTGTCGATCTCGAGGGTCACGGTCTCGGCATGGAAGAGCCTGATGAGCGTCCCAGCGGCCGGCGGCAAGGCGCCGTCTCGGACGCTGCGAGAGACGTGGTCGATCAGCTGCTCGGCAACCGCGCGATGCACCAGCGCTCGGCCGGCCATCTCCTTGACCCGATCGCTGTCGGCGTGGCCGGTCTGCTCCGCGAGGTCGGCGTAGTCGACCGGTGTTGTGTGGCCGCCCTCGCTACCGGAGCCGCTGGCGAACTCCGAGCCCTGCCCCACGGCGCGGCGTTCGTGGTACAGCTGCCGTGACGCCACCGCCCAGCCGCCGTTCACCTCACCGACCACGGCGTCGTCACCAACGTCCACCCCGTCCAGAAACTCCTCGCAGAATTCGGTGGAACCGTTCACCTGGGTGATCCGCCGCAATGTGATGCCCGGATGGGAGATCGGCACCAGGAACATGGTCAGGCCGTCGTGCTTGGGCACATCCCAATCGGTGCGGGCCAGACACAGTCCGTAGTCGGCAGCGAACGCGCTGGTGCTCCAGGTCTTGGCGCCGTTGATCACCCACCGGTCGCCCTGACGCTCGGCACGCGTGATAACACCAGCCAGATCGGACCCGCCGCTGGGTTCGGACAGCAGCTGCACCAGCACCTCGTCGCCGCGCAGCGCCGCGGCGATGTGCTGTTTCTTCTGCTCCGCACTGCCGGTGTCGAGCAGCGTCGCGCAGCAGATGGTGAACGTGGGCGTGTTGAGGATCAACGGCATCTCGTAGCGCAGCGATGCTTCGTCGAATGCTCGCTGGTATTCGTAATCCAAGCCCAGGCCGCCGTACTCGCGCGGGAAGCAGATCCCGGCAAATCCGCCTTCGTAAAGCCGCTTTTGCAGTTCTCGTGCGCGGCGCCAGGAACGTTCGTCGTCGCGGGGCGCGGGAGGCGGCGAGGCCGGATCTATGCGAGGCATGTTCTCGGCCAGCCAGGCACTGGCCCGTCCGGCAAACTCTGCAACCGATTCGGTGGGCGTCATCGCGCCGACCTCTCCGCCTCATACACCCGCAGGTTGTGTTCCTCGGGTGTGCCAAACATGGCCCGGTACAACGCAACTCGCCTCAGGTACAGGTGCAGGTCGTGTTCCCAGGTGATGCCGATGCCGCCGTGCATCTGCACGCAGCCTTGGACGATTCGGCCGGCAAGCTCTCCGACGTAGGACTTGGCGATGCTGGCCGACAGGCCGGCCGCGGGTGCGCGGGCGGATATGTCGGCGACGGCGGCCGCCGTGGTCGCACGGCACGCTTCCAGCCACATCTTCATATCCGCGAACGCGTGTTTAAGTGCCTGATACGACGCAAGCGGGCGGCCAAACGTGTGTCGGTCCAGCGCCCACCGGACGGTGAAGTCGAAGACCGTTTGCAGGATGCCGACCACCTCGGCGCACTGCAGCACCTGCGCGATTTGGCTTTGGCGCTCTATCAGCCTGGCGGTCTCGCCGGCTCCACCGACAGCTGCCGACCCAGCCACGGCAACACCGTCCAACTCCACTCGCGCATACTGCTTAACCAGATCCACCGATTGCTGGGCCGTAATCCGTACGCCGGGTGTAGCCGTTGGGACCAGGAACTGGCGGATCTCGTCACGGCATCGCGCCACGACCAGCAGTACCGCGCTCTGCGCCGCGGCTTCGACACGGTCTTTGATGCCGTCGATTCGGTAGCCGGTGTCGGTGGCTGTGGCTGTAACGGTGGGATCCAGCGGCGCCCACCCCCGGCCCGGCTCGCAAACCGCCCACGACGCCACCGTTTCACCGGACATCAGCGATCCGATCAAGTCGGCATGCGCCCGCGGATCGTCGCAGTCCACCAGCCCCGCGAGCACTGAGCTGACCGGGTACAGCGGACCGGGCGCCACCGTCTTACCAAGCTGTTCGGCGACCATGGCAAGATCGGCAACGCCATTGCCTGAGACGCTGCCGCCGCCCAACTCCTCCGGGACTAGCAAACCCGTCCACCCAAGCGCAGCGGCTCGTCGCCACCACGCCGGGTCAAAGGAAGTACCGGCGGCATGCAGCTCGCGGACGTAGCGCAGCGGCGCTTCTTTTTGTACAAATGCTTGGGTTGTTGAGGTAAAGAGTATCTTTTCGGGAGAGTCGACAGCGGTCATGACGCCGGCCGGACTTTCGGTGGAAAGTTTGGGTGGCTGACCATCGCCCCTGTTCGGTTCTCGTCGGAGTTGGCTGGCGACTCCGATGTTAGCAATGGGCAATACAGTAAGAGATACCGGAGTTCAGTCGATAATGAAGTTGACGAGCTATAACCGCCATGGCTGAGACGAGCGAACCACCGACGGATTCGGTGAACTCAAAGGCCGACGCAATGGCGTTGGTCGAGGAAGCCGAAGCTGAAGCCGCCGAAGCCGAAGCGCTCGCCGCTGCGGCGCGCGCCCGGGCGCGTGCTGCCCGGCTGCGACGTCAACTGGCCGGCGATGCCGACGCCGACTACGAGGACTTCGACGAGTACGGCGACGAGTACGACGACGAGTACGACGACGAGTACGACGAAGAGGACGCCGAGGACTACGAGGACGCCGAACTCGAGGCCACAAAGCCCGACTCATGGCGAAGCCGGTTGCCGAGCTGGGTGCGGATCCCCCCGCTGTCGACGCTTGCGACGGTGGCCGCGATCCTGATCATCTGCGGCTTTACCGCGTTCAGCGGATATATCGTCTGGACGCACCACGAAGCCACCGAGCGCCAGCAGCGCGCGGCGGCGTTTGCCGCGGGGGCCAGGCAAGGCGTCGTCAATATGACGTCTCTTGACTTCAACAAGGCCAAAGAGGACGTACAACGGGTCATCGATAGCTCTACCGGTGAATTCCGTGACGACTTTCAGGCACGGGCAGCCGATTTCACAAAGGTCGTGGAGCAATCCAAAGTGGTGACCGAAGGCACGGTCAACGCCACGGCGGTCGAGTCCATGGGCGACCATTCCGCGTTGGTATTGGTGTCGGCAACATCACGGGTCACCAATTCCGCGGGTGCCAAAGACGAACCACGCGCCTGGCGGCTGCGAGTGACGGTGACCGAGGAGGCCGGGCAGTACAAGATGTCGAAAGTTGAGTTCGTACCGTGAGCGATGAAGTGCGCGACACCGAGGCCACCGAAGCCCTGGAGATCGACGCGGATAGCGGAGCCGACGAATCGGCAACCGCGGAATCTGACGAAGCGCTTTCCGAGGAGTCTGACGAAGCGCCTTCCGAAGACGACTCCCCCGCGCCACGCCGGTTCTGGCGACGCGACTTGTGGCGTGTGCAGGTCAATGTGAAACCGGTTGCGGTAATCCTGATCCTGCTCGTGCTGATCTCCGGCGGGGTTACGGCGTGGCTGTATGTCAAGCAGTACAAGCCTGATCAGCAGACCGATCCCAGTGTCGCGCGGGCGGCCGTCAACGCCGCGTCTGATGGGACAGTCGCGCTGTTGTCGTACTCACCCGACACCCTCGACAAGGACTTCGCCACCGCCAAGTCCCATCTCTCCGGGGATTTCCTGTCCTACTACGACCAGTTCACGCAGCAGATCGTGGCTCCGGCGGCAAAGCAGAAGTCGTTGAAGACCACCGCTCACGTGATGCGCGCCGCGATATCGGAGTTGCACCCCCATTCGGCCGTCGTTCTGGTTTTCGTCGATCAGAGCACCACAAGCAAAGACAATCCGAATCCGACGATGGCGGCCAGCAGCGTGCTGGTGCACATGGCCCTGGTCGACGGCAAATGGCTCATTACCAAGTTCACGCCGGTCTAAAGCTAGCTGCCGAACGCACGACACCACTGCCGAGCGTGTAGCGCCCGGTTCTCTTGGGAGACAATCTAATCCGGATCTGCGGGCCTTCGTCTTCGAGCATGGGGCCAGCACCGGTTGGGGCTTCGTTGCTATTTATATTATGATAGCGATATTCCATCTCAGGAGGAGCGCTGATGACGCTCGACACCGATGCCAACCGCCAGGCCACTACCCTTGACCTCACCGGTCAAACCAGCCCCTACCCGTTCTTCGAACACATGAGGCGCACCGACCCGGTCTGGCATGGCGCCCTCGCGGACCACTCACAGATGCCGGAGGAATTGAGGCCCAACGACGAATGGGTCTTATTTGGTTATGACGCCGTGTTCCAGGCTTTCCGCGACGACCGGATCTTCACTTCCGCCAACTACGACAAGACCATCGGATTGGTCATGGGGCACACCATCTTGGCCATGGGCGGCAAAGAGCACCACGATCACCGCAATCTGGTGGCCAAGGCCTTCCGCGCGACAGCGCTGGAACGCTGGGAGCCGTCGGTAATCGGGCCCATCTGCAATCGGCTCGTCGACGAGATCAAAGACCATGGTGAGGCGGACCTGGTGAAAGCGGTGACCTTCGAATTCCCGACCCGGATCATCGCCACCCTGCTCGGACTCCCTCGCGAGGACCTTGACCTGTTCCGGCGGTTGTCGCTTGACCTCATCTCGATCCCGACCGACATCGTGGCGGGGTTGAATGCCGCGGCCGAGCTGCACGGCTACTTCCTCAACCAGGTCGAGCAGCGGCGCCGCAAACCGACCAACGACATCATCGGCGATTTGGTTGCCGCCGAGATCGACGGCGAAAAACTCACCGACGAGGCCATCATCGCGTTCTTGCGACTGTTGTTGCCCGCCGGCCTGGAGACCACTTACCGCTCGTCGGGCAACCTGCTGTACCTGCTGCTGACCCACCCCGATCAGCTGGCGATGGTCTACCAGGACCGGTCATTGATCCCCACAGCGATCGAAGAAGGTCTGCGCTTCGAAACGCCACTCACCATGGTGATGCGGACCACCACTCAAGAAGTCGAAATTGGTGGCAAGACAATCCCGTCCGATGCGCAGATCGATATGTGTATGGGCTCGGCCAACCGCGACGAATGCCGCTGGACCGACCCCAACACCTTTAACATCCGCCGACCGCGGCAAGCCCACATCGCGTTCGCCGGCGGGATCCACATGTGCCTTGGCATGCATCTTGCCCGCCTGGAAACGCGGGTAATGCTCAACAGCCTGTTCGACCGCGTCAAGGATCTGGCGTTCGTTTCCGACGACGGCACCGGTGTGGAGTCCAAGATCGTCGGGCTTACTTTCAGGTCGCCCAATAAACTTCCGGTCACGTTCGCGCCCGCCGCATAAGGAGCCGGGCGGCCATCCTGCATCACGTCGGCAGGCCGGGGTCTTTCGATGAATCGAACTGGACGCGCGCCCGGCGCCGGCGAGGATCGGCATTGCTGTCGTAACGAGTAAGCGGCTCAACGGCTCTGGACGAATGCCGGTGTGACAAAATTTGCGACCAGCTCGCGCTCGGCATCGTCGTCTTCGCCTGGCCAGTACATCAGTGTTAGCACGACGCGGACCCCCCATTTCGCGGCTTGCGGGTGACCGCCGGCGATCCCCATGAGTTCGGAAGCAAATTCGGCAAGTTGCGGCATCTCGGCTAGCCAGGCCACTTCGCGGGTGCCGCCGCGGACCGAAGACATCATGAGCCGGCACAGTGGCTCCGACCGGATTTCGTGGAGTGTCGACAGAATTGCGGTGGTGACTCGCTCCGGCCCGCTCAACGGCTCGACCGCCGAGCGCACGGAATTGGTGATGCGGGCCGCAACCCGGGCGACGACGCCATCTCGGATTTTGGCTTTGCCACCGACGTAGCGATAGATGGTCGCTCGCGAGCAGTGGACCCGGGCGGCCAACTTGTCGATATCAAGTCCGTTCATCCCGTCGTGTCTCATGAGGCAGATCGCCGCGTCGTAAATCCGTTCGGCGGCGGCTGCGCGGCGATCGCCGCCGACCACCCAATCCTCACCAGGCACTGGTCACATTTCCTTCCCGCTACGAAGCACCGGGAAATCCCACTTTCCAACGTTTGAGACGAAGATTACAGCTCTTCTCACTAACATCGCAGGTCGCACGCTCGCCGTGAGACCGCCCGGGCCAGACCAATGGGCGGCGTATTTCAGTTTGTCGCCACACCATTGACCTGCAGGTTTCCGCTGGTCAAAGTAGTTCGATCACACCCCTTGACCGGGGTTGCGGGATTCACGGATGTCGCCCGGTGGGCGTGGCGGATAACTCGACGACGGGCTGTCACGAGCTGTCACTCGCGTGCCGCGGCGTGAGGAAGGGTTGCGCAATGAGTTTCTTGGTGTTGCCGCCGGAGATCAACTCGGCATTGGTGTTCGCCGGGGCGGGGTCTGAGCCGCTCTTGGCGGCCGCAACGGCCTGGGCCAGTCTGGCAGATGAATTAAGTTCAGCTGCGGCATCTTTCGGATCAGTAACGGCAGAGCTGGTCGGCGGGTCATGGCAGGGTCCGGCGGCGGCGGCGATGGCGGCAGCGGCCACCCCCTACGCGGGTTGGCTTTCGGCGGCGGCGGTGCAGACACAGCAGGCGGCGACGCAGGCAGGCGCCATGGTGGCCGAATTTGAAGCTGTCCAGGCGGCGATGGTGCAACCGGTTGTGGTGGCGGCCAACCGCGCCGACCTCGTGTCGCTGGTGATATCGAACCTCTTCGGGCAAAACGCTCCGGCGATCGCAGCTATGGAAGCCACGTATGAAGAGATGTGGGCACTCGATGTGTCGGCGATGTCTGCCTATCATGCCGGAGCGTCGGCGGTCGCATCGGCACTGACGCCGTTCACCGATCCATTGCAGGCCGCCGCGTCAGCGGCCGCGGCCGAGGCCGTTCCGACCACCATCAATCTTGGGCTAGCCAATGTAGGCAGCGGGAACGTTGGCAACGCCAACAATGGTCTCGGAAACATTGGTAGCGGAAATCTCGGTAACTACAACGTCAGCTCCGGAAACCTCGGCAGCTCCAACATCGGCTCGGCAAACCTGGGCAGCAACAACGTCGGACTCGGGAACTCCGGCAGCAACAACTCCGGCTGGGGAAACATCGGCGATCTCAATACCGGGTTGGCCAACACTGGCTTCGGCAACTTCGGCCTCGCGAATACGGGCAACAACAACGTCGGCATCGGTCTTACCGGCAACAACCAGGTCGGTATCGGCGGGCTGAACTCAGGCGCCGGTAATGTCGGATTATTCAACTCGGGCACCGGAAACATCGGCTTCTTCAACTCCGGCACCGGAAACTTTGGCATTGGCAACTCCGGTAATTTCAACACCGGCCTTTTCAACTCAGGCCAGACCAATACGGGGTTCTTTAACGCCGGCTCGTTTAATACCGGCATGTTCGATGTCGGAAATGCGAACACCGGCAGCCTTAACACCGGCAGCTACAACATGGGCAGCTTCAATCCGGGGTCGTCCAATACCGGTACCTTCAACACGGGCAGCGCGAACACGGGTTTCTTCAACACCGGCAACATCAACACCGGCGCCTTCAATCTGGGCAACATGAATAACGGCCTGTTCAACACGGGCGACATGAATAATGGCGTTTTCTACCGCGGGGTGGGTCAGGGCAGCCTGAGTTTCAGCATTACGACACCTGATTTGACCCTGCCACCGCTTCAAATACCCGGGATATCGGTTCCCGCACTCAGTCTGCCCGCGATAACCCTGCCGTCGTTGTCGCTGCCGGCCGCATCGACACCCGACAACGTTACGGTGGGTGCGTTTAGCTTGCCGGGGTTGACGCTGCCGTCACTGAACATCCCGGCCACCACCACACCCGCCAACATCACCGTCGGCGCATTCAGCTTGCCCCAGTTGACCCTGCCCGCACTCAACATCCCCGCCACCACCACACCCGCCAACATCACCGTCGGCGCATTCAGCTTGCCCCAGTTGACCCTGCCCGCACTCAACATCCCCGCCACCACCACACCCGCCAACATCACCGTCGCCGCATTCAGCTTGCCCCAGTTGACCCTGCCCGCACTCAACATCCCCGCCACCACCACACCCGCCAACATCACCGTCGCCGCATTCAGCTTGCCCCAGTTGACCCTGCCCGCACTCAACATCCCCGCCACCACCACACCCGCCAACATCACCGTCGCCGCATTCAGCTTGCCGCAATTGACCCTGCCCGCACTCAACATCCCCGCCACCACCACACCCGCCAACATCACCGTCGCCGCATTCAGCTTGCCGCAATTGACCCTGCCCGCACTCAACATCCCCGCCACCACCACACCCGCCAACATCACCGTCGGCGCATTCAGCTTGCCGCAATTGACCCTGCCCTCACTCAACATCCCCGCCACCACCACACCCGCCAACATCACCGTCGGCGCATTCAGCTTGCCGCAATTGACCCTGCCCTCACTCAACATCCCCGCCACCACCACACCCGCCAACATCACGGTCAGCGGCTTTCAGCTGCCTCCGCTAGCGATTCCTTCGGTGACCATTCCATCAATGACGATACCCGCGGGTATCACGGTGGGCGCGTTCAGCTTGCCACCGCTAGCGATTCCATCGGTGACCATTCCTCCGGTGACGATCCCGCCTATTACGGTGGGTGCGTTTGATTTGCCTCCGTTGCAGATTCCGGCGGAGACTATTCCACCGCTGACGATACCCGCGGGCACTACCATCGGCGGATTTAGTTTGCCCCGATTGCACATTCCTCCGGTGATCATTCCGCCGGCGACGATACCTGGCATCACTTTGGGTGACTTTAGCCTACCGGCGATACATACTGCACCGATACCCGTTCCCCCAATAAACGTGGGCGGGTTTGTACTCCCCGGTATTGGCTGGAGTGACTTTATTAACACACCTCAGATAACGATCAATAATCTTTCAATACCTTTCCAGCTAAGCTTCACCACCAACATACCTGCACTTCAGCCGATACCCAACGGAACGAGCACTATCAACGGAAGCCTCAACATCGGCGACCAGTTCGGCGAACTCCACCTGCCATCACTGGCGATCCACCCATGGCAGTTGACCGTCCCCATCGTCGTCGACCCATTCGCTCTTCCCGGCTTCACCATCCCCGGGATCGACGTCCCCGCTATCCACGTCGACGGCTTCACCCTTCCCCAGATCACCACGCCGACAATCGCCACACCACCAGTGACCATCGACCCGATCGCTACCGAGGGGTTCGCGCTTCCCGAGATCACCATCCCGGCGATCACCACCCCGGCGTTTGCTATTGATCCGATCGGCGTCGGCGGGTTCACACTGCCGGCGATCACAACGCCGGAGATCGTCACCCCACCGCTGACCGTCGCGTCGATCGGTACCGGCGGGTTCACCCTGCCGGCGATCACAACGCCGGAGATCACAACGCCGCCGCTAACCATCAATCCGATCGGCGTGGGCGGGTTCACGCTGCCGCAAATCACCACCCCGGCGATCACCACACCACCACTAACCCTCGACCCCATCAACGTCGCCGGCTTCACCCTCCCCCAAATCACCACCCCAGCGATCACGACACCACCACTAACCCTCGACCCCATCAACGTCGCCGGCTTCACCCTCCCCCAAATCACCACCCCAGCAATCACCACACCACCACTAACCCTCGACCCCATCAACGTCGCCGGCTTCACCCTCCCCCAAATCACCACCCCAGCAATCACCACACCACCACTAACCCTCGACCCCATCAACGTCGCCGGCTTCACCCTCCCCCAAATCACCACCCCAGCAATCACCACACCACCACTAACCCTCGACCCCATCAACGTCGCCGGCTTCACCCTCCCCCAAATCACCACCCCAGCAATCACCACACCACCACTAACCCTCGACCCCATCAACGTCGCCGGCTTCACCCTCCCCCAAATCACCACCCCAGCAATCACCACACCACCACTAACCCTCGACCCCATCAACGTCGCCGGCTTCACCCTCCCCCAAATCACCACCCCAGCAATCACCACACCACCACTAACCCTCGACCCCATCAACGTCGCCGGCTTCACCCTCCCCCAAATCACCACCCCAGCAATCACCACACCACCACTAACCCTCGACCCCATCAACGTCGCCGGCTTCACCCTCCCCCAAATCACCACCCCAGCAATCACCACACCACCACTGACCATCCCACCGATCGGCCTGGCGGCCTTCACCACACCGCCGCTCACGATTCCCGGTATCCACCTGCCCAGCACCACGATCGGAGGGGTCGCCATCCCAGGGGGGCCGGGCTACCTCAATTCGAGCTCCGCACCCTCGTCGGGCTTCTTCAACTCCGGTGCAGGTGGCAACTCGGGCTTCGGCAACAACGGTTCGGGGCTCTCGGGTTGGTTCAACACAAACCCCACAGAGCTGTTCGGCGGCTCGGGTTACCAGAACTACGGTGGGCTATCCTCGGGCTTTTCTAATCTGGGCAGCGGCGTATCGGGCTTCGCGAACACGGGCGTCCTGCCCGTTGCGGTGATCAGCGTCGTATCGGGCTTTGCCAACATCGGCAACAACGTCGCGGGCTTCTTCCAAGGCACGAGAGCGTAACCCGTGACATCGTGACCGACGTTAATGGCGCCTACGGCCGACCCGATCGCGGCGGCAGATGCGCATGCATCGCGACATATCCGAAGCATGCCCTGGAATCTGGCCCCGCCCCGGCTTGGCTCACGGTTCGCAGCTCGGCATTGCTGGCGCCCGCTGACCTGTGAGTTTGCTTCGGGACGCGTCGAAAATTGCGCACTGAACCCAGACCTGCAGCGCGTCGCTCGAGTCTTCCTGGTGGGCCGGCCACTCAAGCGCACCTGGACGCGACGATAGCGAGCCGCGGCTACTCCGAACTACGTTGGCGCGCACCATGACTCAAATTTGACACGAGGTTCTGCTCTGGCTGTCTGTATTGCTCTCTAGTCACATCCGCAACTCTGGCCTGCGCCGGAGACTATGGTAGCGCTGCCCGCCTCCGCGCGACAACGCGGTTTCTGCAGGTCAACGCCACCCCGAAACCCGCACGGCCACCACCAACGTGGGCACAACACCGCAGCTCAGGCGGTTGTCGCTAGGAGCCGGGCACATCGGGTGTCCGCCGGGCGCAGCGACACATGTGACTGTTGTGACCGTGCGATGTGCCCGATTTATGGTGCACATCAATTTGATCCAAGACAGGTCCTACGGCCGACCCGACCGCTGCGGCAGATGCGCATGCATCGCAACATATCCGAAGCATGCCCTGGAATCTGGCCCCGCCATGCGGGCGGAGTCCGCAAGCGAACCCACCCGCGCCACCAAATCGACACTTGGGGGCTCGCTAGATCCGACTGCGCTGCTACACAAGCTTGCTCAGTGTGCGATCCCAGAGCTCGGCCCCAAGGCGGGGATCGTAAGCGGCGCGGTTGGCCTTCGCGATCTTGCGCCGTGAGTAGTATTCCCCTGGCCGCCAATCGATACCGGGTTTGGTTGATGCCAGCCAGACCAGTTGTTCGGCTCCCTCGTCCGATGTGGCAGTGAATCGGGCCGTCAGCGGCACATGGTGCTTCATGAAGGCGAGCGCCCGGGATCCCGATGCCTCACCGAAATTCGAGTTGACGTAGCCCGGATGCACCGTCGCGACCGATAGCCCCTCGGCGTGATAGCGCCGATGTAATTCCTTGGTGAACAACACAATTGCTAGCTTCGATCGAGCATAGGCGACGCTGGGCCGCCGCACGGCGGTGTTTTCCAGGTCGGCAACCCCGGTGATGCGAACCAGCCTATGCGACGAGCTTGTCGTGTTCACGATGGTGGCACGGGAATCCACCAGCAAATCCAACAACTGGGTGGTGAGCAAGAACGGCGCCAGATAGTTAACCTGATACGTCACCTCGTAACCATCGGGCGTGACATGGATCTTGTTGACCATCAACCCGGCATTGTTGACCAATACGTCAATGCGCGGATAGCTCGCGGGAAGTTTCGCAGCCAGGGCTCGCACCTGAGCCAAGTCGGCGAAGTCGACGACGAAGTGGTCTGCGTCCAATTCCGCTGCCACCGCTGCGGTCTTGCTCTGCGACCGACCTATCACGACAACGTTCTCGCCGTTCCAGCTGAGCTGGCGCGCCGCCGCGGCCCCGATGCCGTCACTGGCACCCGTGATGACAATCGTCTTACGTGTCATATCGTTGGCGTCCTCCTCGAGGAGTGTATCGATGCGCTCCAGGCGCGGATGGGTTCGCGTCGTCGCCCCGCGGTTGCCGGGCGACCAGTGCACTTTGCACATCGCGTTGCCGCCAGCTTGGTGAGTTTGACCTTCTTCGTTCGTTTTGCGGGCGCCATCATCTCGACCTGTGGTGGCGGCCATGACCCAGGCAGGAGTGCCAGATGTCATTTATGATCACGACGCCGGAGATGGTGTCGATTGCGGCAACTGATTTGGAGAGGCTGGGTGCGACGATCAACGCGGCGAACACAGCCGCGGCGCTCCCCACGACCAACGTGTTGGCCGCGGGTGCCGATGAGGTATCGGCGGCGATCGCGGCATCATTCGGCGCGCATGCCCAGGCATACCAGGCGCTCAGCGCACAAGCGGCGACATTTCATACCCAGTTTGTCCAGGCCTTGAACGCCGGAGCGGGCGCCTATGCGGCCGCCGAAGCCGCCAACGTCGAACAGAATCTGCTCAACGCGGTCAATGCGCCCACCCAGGCGCTGTTCGGGCGCCCGCTGATCGGCAACGGCACCGACGGCACGGCACCGGGGCAAGACGGCGGGGCCGGCGGGCTGTTGTACGGCAACGGCGGCAACGGCGCGGCCGGCACCAACCCCGGAGTGGCCGGCGGTAAGGGCGGTGCCGCCGGGCTGATCGGCAACGGCGGGGCCGGCGGGAAAGGCGGCGCCGGCGCGGCCGGCGGGGCCGGCGGGGCCGGCGGACTGCTGCACGGCAATGGCGGCGCCGGGGCCGCCGGCGGGGCCGACTTCGCCGGCGGTGGGGCCGGCGGCTTCGGCGGCAGCGCCGGGTTGTGGGGTAACGGCGGGGTGGGCGGCGCCGGCGCCACCGGCGGCTTCGGCGGCGGGGGCCTGGGCGGCGTCGGCGGGCGCGGCGGCAACGCCGGCATTCTGTTCGGCGCCGCCGGGGCCGGCGGCGCCGGCGGCGCGGCCGACTTCGGTGTGGCCGGCGGTGCCGGCGGAGCCGGCAGTCTGTTTGGCGCCGGCGGAACCGGTGGCACCGGCGGATTCGGCCAAGTCGCAGGCGGCGCCGGCGGTGACGGCGGGACCGGCGGGTTGTTCGGCGCCGGCGGGACCGGCGGGACCGGCGGACTCTCCCCCGGCGACGGCGGCACCGGCGGGGCCGGGGGCACCGGCGGGCTGTTCGGCGGCGGCGGCGCCGGCGGCACCGGCGGGCAGGGTACCAACGCCAACGGGGGTAATGGCGGGGCCGGCGGCAACGCCGGCATGCTGTTCGGCAACGGCGGCACCGGCGGCAACGGCGGGTCCAGCGAATTCAACGGGGCCGGTGGCGCCGGAGGCAGCGGCGGCAACGCCGGCATGCTGTTCGGCGCCGGCGGGACCGGCGGCAACGGCGGCAATGGCGGTGGTGGTGCGATTGGCGGTGGTCCGGGTGGCGGTGCGGGCGGCGCCGGCGGGGCCGCAGGCAAAGCCGGAACGCTGTTCGGCGACGGTGGCTCCGGCGGGAACGGCGGGAACGGCGGCGGGCAATTCCAAGGCCTCGCCGGCGGTGACGGCGGTGACGGCGGCGCCGCCAGCAACGCCGGGCTGTTCGGCAATGGCGGCGCCGGCGGCTCCGGCGGCAACGGCGGCTCCGGGACAACCGGTGGCGCCGGTGGTGACGGCGCCAACGGCGGCGACGCCTGGCTGATCGGCAACGGCGGAAATGGCGGCAACGCCGGGACCGGGGCGCCGCCTGGCCAGGCCGGCACCGGCGGCATCCGCCTGCGATTGTTCGGCCGGAACGGAACGAACGGGTCTTAACCCTGCCCGCTCAAACCACCGAGTAGCGAACCGGCAGATGCTTGAGGCCGCCGACGAAGGTCGTGGCTGTGAATTGCGGATCACCGGTCAGCTCAACGGATTTCAGCCGCGGCAGTAATTCGGTGAAGAAGCTGTTAACTTCCATGCGGGCCAGGGCGGCACCCATGCAGAAGTGCACACCATAGCCGAAGGCCACATGCCTGTTGGGTTCGCGGCCCACGTCGAAGCGGAACGGCTCGTCGAAAATGTCCTCATCGCGGTTAGCCGACACATAGGACAGCAGCACGGATTCACCTGCGGCGATGGGCATTCCGCGCACGGTCGTGTCCTTGGCGGACGTGCGCATGAAGTGCTTGACCGGGGTGACCCAGCGGATCATCTCCTCGGTCGCCAGCGGCATGAGGCCCAGATCGTTGCGCAGGCGCTCCAACTGGTCCGGATTCTCGATGAGCGCATGCAGGCCACCGGAGATGGTGGCGCTGGTGGTGTCGTGACCGGCGGTGGCGATGATCAAGTAGTAGGACACCGTTTCGATATCCGACAGCGGCTCGCCGTCAATGCGCGCGTTGGCGATCGCGGACGCGAGATCCTCGGTGGGCCGCTCGCGCCGCGACGCTGTCACCCCGTTGAAGTATCCGAACATATCCAGCAGCGCCGGCAACTGCTCGTCAGCCGTGGTGCCACGCTTGAATTCGCTGTCATCGCTGCCGAACAGCTCCTGGGTCAGCTTGAGCATGCGAGGGAAATCGGCTTCCGGCAAGCCGAGCAGCGACATGATGACGTAGAGCGGGAAATTGACCGCAACCTGCTGCACGAAATCGCATTCCGGGCCGACCGCCATCATCTTGTCGACGTAAGTCCCCGCCAATTCGTCGATGCGAACCTTCAGCGCCCGCATCGCCTTTGGGCGAAACCAGTCCGAGCCAATTGCGCGCACCACCCGATGCTGCGGGTCGTCCAGATGGATCAGTGTGCGCACGCCCGCGGCGGCCTGCAGCTCGTCACCCTCTTTCGTCGCCAAGACCGGGCGCGGCCAGTTGGTGAACAGCATGTTGTCGCGCTCGATGTCCATGACATCGGCATGCTTGGTGATCGCCCAGAACGGCCGGTAGTTCGGCACGTCGACCCACGACACCGGTGCGCTGGAACGCAGATGGGTCAGCGCATCGTGCAGCCGCGGCTCGTCGGTATACGCGACTGGATCTGCCAGCAGCTTGGCGGCCTCGTCGATCGTCGTCGTCCTCACTGGCGAAACTCCTTCAGTGCGGCGCTAATACAGTCCTGCGAAGCGCCATGGAAGATCGGCATCACGCGATCGACGATGCCCTCGCAACGACTACGAACGGCGGCGCCAACCTCTGCGACCGGGCCGACGACCGCGAACGCTCCCAACATGTCATCGTCGATGAGCGAGCCCATGGTGTCCCACTCCCCTTGCTTGGAGAGGCGATTCAGTTCAGTGTGCAGATCGCCCCACCCATGCAACTCAAGCACCTTGCGGTAAGCGGGTGTGGATCCATAGAAGGCGATTTGCTTGCGCGTGGCGGTGATCGCGGTAGCCAACTCGGCGTCGTTCTCGCCGGTGGCCACCATCACCTCGGCCGACACCTCGAAGTCGCCGCGGTCGCGACCGGAACGCTGAATGCCGCGCAGCAGCACCGGCATCGTCACCTCGGTGAGGTACCGCTTCGAGACCATAGGGTGTCCGAGGTGGCCGTCGGCAATCTCGCCACACATCTCGGTCATCGCTTCACCGACGGCGGCGAGGAAGATCTTCGGCGCGGAGTAGGGCTGCGGTTCGGGCGTGAACATCGGGGTCATGATCTTGTGGGTGTAGAACTCGCCCTCAAAGCGGAGCGTTCCGCCGTCGCGCCAGGCCGACCAGATCGCGTGCAGGGCGGCAACGAATTCGCGCATGCGACGCGCCGGATGACTCCACGGCATGCTGAATCGTTTCTCGATATGGGCCTGGATTTGCGTTCCAAGGCCAAGGATGAACCGGCCCTTCGAATAGGTCTGCAAATCCCAGCCCAGGTTGGCGACGATCATCGGATTGCGGGCGAACGCCACCGCGATATTGGTCCCGAGGTCGATCCGCGACGTGTGCTCGGCCGCTAGCAACAGCGGGAGGAACGGGTCATGGCTGGTTTCGAACGTCCAGCCCCCGTCATACCCGGTCCGTTCGAGGGCGCTGGCCGTCTGTGCCGCGCGAGTGAGCTGATTGGAGATGCCCCCATCGATCTTGAGGCGCGGGGCGCTACCCATTGGAGATACTTTACAGTAAGCAATCCAGTATGTAGGACGGATGCATGACGAAAGCCGAGGACTGGGAGGAGACGCTCGAGGATCTCGAACGTCGCCGTCAGCACGCGCGGAGTATGGGCGGGCCGGAGCGGCTCGACAAGCACCGCGGCAACGGCAAGCTCGACGCCCGCGCACGCGTCGAACGACTCCTCGATCCGGGCACATTCCGCGAAATCGGCACGCTTGTCGGCGGTGAGATCGCGGCGGACGCGATCGTCACCGGCTCCGGCCACATCAACGGAGTGCCGGTGATGGTGGGCGCGGAGGACTTTACGACAATGGCCGGAACCATCGCACCGGGCAGCAATTCCAAACGCTACCGCGTCGCCGAATTGGCGTTGCGCGACAAGATCCCGCTGGTGATGTTGCTCGAGGGAGCCGGGTTTCGCCCTACCGGTGTGCACTACGGGCGAACTCCGACCGACCTGTTAACTCAGGCTCGTTGCTCGGGCCGGGTTCCGACGGTCACGGCGGTGTTGGGCGCCTCGGCGGGGCACGGCGCGCTGGTCGCCCCGGTGTGCGACTTCTCTGTGATGAGCCAGCAGGGCGCGATCTTTACGGCTGGGCCGCCGGTAGTGAAAGAGTCTACGGGAGAAGACATTTCAAAGGAGAATCTTGGCGGGCCGGATGTTGCGTTGGCCAGCGGGGTAATTCACAATGTCGCCGAGGACGACGAAGCGGTGCTCGACACCATCCGCCGCTATCTGTCGTATTTTCCGCCGAGCGCCTGGTCCTATCCGCCTGTGCTGGCGCCGGATGACCCATCGGCCAGTCCGCGCCTGACGCCGGAGTTGCTGGGCATAGTCTCTCGGGATAACCGGCGCGTCTACGACATGCGCGCGGTGCTCGATGTGGTGTTCGATCGTCCCGATTGGTTCGAAGTCCAACCGTGTTTTGGCAAGGCGATGATCTGCGCCCTCGCCCACCTCGGGGGGCATCCCGTCGCCGTCGTCGCCAACCAGCCGCAAGTACTGGCGGGGTCCATCGACGCCGACGCCGCCAACAAGGCCGCGCACTTCATCATGGTGGCCGACTCATTCCACCTTCCGCTGATCTTCTTGGCCGACAACCCCGGCATGCTGCCGGGCAGTCGATCGGAGCGCCAGGGCGTGTTGCGCAGCGGCGCACGGATGTTCGCCGCGCAAACGGCGGCAACGACGCTGAAGCTCCATGTGACGCTGCGCAAGGCGTACGGCTTTGGCTCCATGGTGATGTCGCTGATCAGCTTCGACTCCCAGGTGGCCACATTTGCATATCCCGGAGCGACGATGGGCGCCATGGGCGCCGGGGCGCTGAGCCGCGCGTCGCACGCCGACGAAGATCTGTCCGCTAAGCTGCGCCACGCCGAGCTGCAAGCGTCTTATCGCTCGGCCGAGCACATGGGCTTCGACGAGCTCATCGATCCCCGCGAGACGCGTGATGTGCTACTCGCCGCCCTGCAGCGAGGCCTGCACAGCCGCCAGGCCGCCCCGGAACCAGTGACCCGCACGCTGATCATGCCCTGATTGTGGTTGCGCGAGTCCTACACCCGCACCCCCCGCATCATGGGCATTCAAGGATTGATCAACCCTTAGCCAACTTCTGCCCAACACTGTTGCCCTATCAATAGGACATCGACCGCGACCAGCGGCGGCGCTCGGGCACCTTCATTGCGTGCAGAGTCGCACGGCACCGACGTAGGAAGTGTTGAGCATGACCGCATTGAGTCAGCTATCCGGCTCTCCGCGCACCTTCGTCAGACGCAGATGCGCGGCCAACCTTGGGCTCCCTTTGGGGCTCCCGTCGAGGTCCTCGAGACCGAGCCCAGCATTGCCGCCCGACTGGTGGCCGTGGCATCGCGACTGACGATCAGGCCGATTCTGGCCATGGGCAGCTACGCGCCGCACCTGCCGTACCCGTGGGGCCTGGTCGACGTCGCGTCCCGAATCCGCCCGCGGTCACCAGGCACGATCGAAGCCACGATCAGTTTGCCCAACGCCACCGCGCACTTGTTCCGCGCGCCTGGAGTGCTGCCGGCGGACGGTACCCGAAGGGTGGTGCTCTACTCGCATGGCGGCTCGTTCCTGTTTGGTGGGGCGAACACGCACAGCAAGATGGTGAATGCGCTTTCACGATTCGCCGACTCGCCCGTTCTGGTGGTCAACTATCGGCTGCTCCCCAAGCACTCGATCGGGATGGCCATCGACGACTGCTACTACGCCTACCGGTGGCTTCGGCTGCAGGGATACCAGCCAGACCAGATCGTGTTAGCGGGGGATTCCGCGGGCGGCTATCTCGCACTTGCGCTCGCACTGCGACTGCGGGCAAAGGACGAGACACCGGCCGCGATGGAGGCGATCTCCCCGCTCATGCAGCTGGAATCTGCGCCCAAGCAATCGCATCCCAACATCAGGACCGACGCGATGTTTCCGGCCAGGTCGTTCGGTGCGTTCGCTGCGCTAGTAGCTGCCGCCGTCGCCAAGCACACGTTCAACGACACGCCCGCAGCCCTGTATGAGCCACTCGACCATGTCGAACCCGGCCTGCCAAAGACGCTCATCCACGTCTCGGGGTCCGAGGTGCTCCTGCACGACGCTCAGTTGGCCGCCGCAAAGCTGGCGGCGGCCGGCGTACCGACCGAGATCCGAGTCTGGCCCGGTCAGGTTCACGATTTCCAGGTCATCGCGCCGATCCTGCCCGAGGCGACCCGGTCATTGCGGCAGATCGGGGAGTACATTCGCGAGGCCACCGGCTAGCGGGCGCGCCTGCTCGCTTTGCAGTGGCGCGAGCGTGCGTGTCTGTACGGCGACACGCCGTATCGCGTGGCATTCTCCGCACGCTCGCGACTAATCGGTGCACCGGTAGGCGGCGACGATTGGCTCCAATTCGTCGGGTGTTGCCCCGTGCATGATCACGGCGTCGGCGCCGTAGTCGAACTCCTGGCGGATACGGTCGACGCACTGCTGGGCTGACCCGGTGGCCGACGGCTCCAGCCATTCGTCGGGAATCAACGTCGCGATGTGCTCGATCTGCTCGGACGTGGCCTTGTGATCGATCCCGCCGGCGATCGACGTCACCACCGGGTCCTCCCGAAACCGTTGCAGCACAGCGTGATCCCAGTTGTTTGTCCGCACCATCAGATCGCCATAGCCCTGCAAGTAGGTGGCCAGGCGCGCGACGGTCTTCTTCAGCCGAAGCCGCTGCGGTAGGTGGTCACCGACCGTCGCCAAGCACGACCACACTCGTACGCTGTCCGGGTCACGGCCGGCCTTCTCGGCGGCGGATTTGACGGCCATGACGCTGCGTTGCAACGTTTCCGGGGTGAAGTAGGTGTGCAGGATGACGTCGTCGAACGCGCGTCCGCCGAGCGCGAGCGTGTTGGGCCCGAAGGCCACCAGCGCCAATCGAATGTCTTCGTTGAAGTCCCGATCGAGAAACAGGATCGGGTACTTGCCCATCGGGCCATCGTGATTGAAGATCACCTCGCCGTGCCATAGCCGGCGCATCACCTGCGCCCAGTCCTCCATCTGCGCGGTCGTCACCGCCGGTATACCGAACGCGCCGTAGATCGCGGCAATGCCGCGGCCGATTCCCAACGTGAAGCGTCCGCCGGAGAGCCGATGCATGGTGGTCGCCCACGATCCCGTGATCAGCGGATGGCGAGTGTTGTGATTGGTTGCGGCGGTGGCGATCTGCATTCTGTTGGTGACTGCGCATGCGGCGCCGACGAGCGAGGAGGCTTCCTTGACGTTCCAGCGTTCGGAGATGAATGCGGTGCCGAAGCCCAACTCCTCGCCGCGGCGCGCCTCGTCTATCAAGGTCGCCGGGCCCTCTCCCCCGGCTCCGGCCAACAAGTAGTAACCCAATTCGTCGAGCGTGCTCACGTCCAAACTCCCTTGCCGTCGACGACACGGAACACCTCGATGCCGGCGACGTTGGTTTCGGTGCCGTCACCATCGTCGCCGGCGATCACAACGTTGAGGTCGAAGTGCAGCTTGTCGAACATCGCCCAGGTGTCTTCGACGCGCTTGACGGCCTGCTCGCGGGTTAGCGTGTGCGCCTCGGCGACCTCGTGGCGAATGACGGTGTCGGCGAACAACTCCTCGGCCAGCGCCAGGTTGCGTTCGTTCCAGACGACGAGGTTGTACTGTTCCACGACTTCGCGCGCGGTCCAGGCGGCCATTACTCGCACACCTCGGCGACCCCGCGCAGAAACCGCTCTGAGACCCGCTGCACGCGGCGGGAAAACACTTGACCGACGTGGCTGCCGTCGTACCAGTAGAGCTCACCGTCCCAGCGTTCTTGCAGCGCAATCGCGGGCTCGCGCATGGCCATCCGATCGTGCCAGGCACCGACGATGAGCCGGCGATGCGGCGGCGGCGCCGGGTCGACTGCCAGTGGATCGATGACGGAGGTCAACCGCGAAACCACCGGAGATACCAACAGCTCTCGGAATCCATTGCGCGACGGGCGCCAGCGCCCCAAGTGTCGCGCGATCATCGAGTTGAGTCCCAGGATCGGGGTATACAACGCTACCGCGTCGACGTTGCGCTCTAGGTGCGACACCAGCGCGGCAACCGGGCTGCCCAGCGAAATCCCGGCCACCATCATCGCGGTGGCCTTGGGTTGGATCCAGCGCAGCACCGCACGCACTTCCGACACGGCCCGCATCATCCCTGCGACGTTGCCGAGTGGATCTATGTCCGGATAGCGTGGCCATTCGCGACGCCGGCTACCGTGTCCAGGTTGCACGGGCATCGCGACGTTGAATCCCAGCTTGCGGTGCACCCTGTCGATTCGAGACAACAACATGTCCTCCGCGCCGCCCTGACCGGCGCCGTGCACCCAGACGAGCCAAGGTCGCGGCCCGTCGCGGTGCCGACACAGGTACACCACCGCTGTCGCGGGACCGCCAAAGCCCTCATCCAGCAGTGTCTTTGGCAACGTTGGCTCATGTCGGAATGTCATCCGCTGGTACGCCAACGCACCAATGCGACGGCGTCGTATCGTGCTAATCCGCAACGGTTCCGGGTCGACATGTGCGCCGCCAATGCCCAGCGCGGACAATTCCTCGGCGGCGGGGGAGCATGCGTCCAGCGTACGTATATCGGTGGGCAGATTTCCGCCCAGCAACGAAAAGCCGCTCAGCACAAGCTCATCCAGAAAGACCTCGCCGAACTGACGCACGCCGCGCCGCGAGGCCGGGACCCACCCGGTCGATTGGTTAAGGCCGGATACCGTCCGCGGGACCACAAGGGCGAACTCGCGGGCGATGTCCCGGGCACGAGTTGCGGGCGATAAGCGCTCCGCTCCGGTCATAAAGCTCCTTGCCGCGCTCTGGACGAACTTCCGAAGACCTGCTGAAATCTATACTGTAACGGATTTAGTATCATCCGCACCGAGGAGCCGACGTGGAAGTCCCATTCACCTGGAAGGTCACTGGCTGGTTCATGATCGGTTGGTCGCCCGAGTTTCCCGTCGGTGAGGTGCGGCCGTTGCACTACTTCGGCGAGGACCTGGTCGCCTACCGGGACGAGTCCGGTGAGCTGCACGTCCTGGAAGCGCACTGCAAACACCTTGGCGCGCACATCGGCCATGGCGGCAAAGTGGTCGGCGATTGCGTGCGGTGCCCGTTTCACGGATGGCGCTGGGGCGCCCCGATGGGCTCGGCGCCAACCACAACGCGCGGATTTTCGCCGGCAGGCGAGGCAGTGTCGACATCGCGCCTGGCTCTGCGGGAGCGGCACTGCTACCCGAATTAGGTCCTGAGCCAACAGATCTGGTGCTCAGCCGATGGCATGGCGTCGGACCGATGGGCGGCACCGACCTCGACGCGATCCTGCGCAACCTCGGGGTGTCGACCATCGTCGTGGTTGGCGTTTCGCTGAATATCGCGATACCCAACGTGGCGATGTACGCCGTCAACGCGGCCTATCGCGTCGTCGTACCGCGCGATGCGGTTGCCGGAATACCGACCGAATACGGCGAGGCAGTCATCGCCAACACGCTGTCGCTGCTGGCGACCATCACCACCACCGACGAACTGCTCAACATTTGGAAGGCGACATGACCGAGACCGCATCCGGGATCCGCGGCGGGTTTCCCGACATCAAACCTGTCGACGCACCGCATCCGGAGCTGGGGCGGTTCGCGGCGGCGATGCGGCGCCTGCAGGATCTGGCCGTCTCCACCAACCCGGAGGCCGCGTTGTGGACCAGCGCCGCCGAGCGGGTCGAAAGCGCCTGTGCGTTGCTCGAACGCCATCAGGTGCCCGAAGTCGAGGCACCCGGTGGCCGAGTCCTTGATCTGCCCGGGTTGGGGCATCCCTTGCTGCCGCCCTGGATTCTCGCGGAAGGCGGTCCTGACGGCGTGACCATGCAAGGCCACTTCACCCGATCCCACGTCGGCGGCAACAACGCCGTGCACGGCGGCATGATCCCACTGCTCTACGACTGGCTCTTCGGCATGGTGGTCTCCACCGCGAATATCCGCCCCACCCGCACGGGTTACCTGCACGTCGACTACCGCAGCATCACCCCCATCGACGAGCCGTTGACCTGCCACGGCCGCATCACCAATGTCGATGGTAGGAAGATCTTTATCGACGCGACCATGACCAGCGCCGACGGCACACTGCTCAACCAGGCCAACGGCCTGATGGTCCGGCTACTCCCCCACCAACCGTGATGCGCGAGCAGACACAGAATCGCACTGCGCGGGCCTCGCGAGTGCGATTCTGTGTCTGCTCACCGGAAAGGATTGACCTTGAGCGCTGCCTTCACAGTTCCTGAGGTCGCGGCGGCTGTCGCGAGCGCGATTGGCGAGCGTGACTTGGTCATCCAGGGCGGCCGGCGCTTCACCTACGCGCAGATCGTCGGGCGATCGAGCCGCCTTGCTGCCTATCTACATTCGCAGGGACTGGGGTGTCACACCGAGCGCTCCGCGCTGGCCGGCCACGAAGCGGGCCAGGACCTGCTCGGCATCTATGCCTACAACGGAAACGAATTCGTCGAAACGCTGCTCGGCACCTTCGCCGCGCGAGTCGCCCCGTTCAATGTCAACTTTCGCTATGTCAAGAACGAGCTGCAGTACCTGTTGTCGGACGCGGATGCGACCGCGCTTGTTTACCACGCCGCATTCGCGCCCCGGGTCGCCGAAATCCTAACGGACCTGCCCAAGCTGCGCGTGCTCATTCAGATCGCCGACGACTCGGGCAACGACTTGCTTGACGGCGCAATCGATTACGAGGATGCCCTGGCATCAGCGTCACCGGGCCCACCCCCAGTGCAGCACTCCCCCGACGACTTGTACGTCCTGTACACCGGCGGAACCACCGGCATGCCGAAGGGCGTGCTGTGGCGCCAGCACGACATCTTTATGACGTCGTTCGGCGGCCGCGATCTCTACAGCGGCCAGCCCGTCGCGTCTGTCGACGAGATCGTGGCGCGCGTGACCACGGGGCCGGGAACCAAGCTTATGGTGTTGCCACCGCTGATCCACGGCGCCGCCCAATGGACCGTAATGATGGCAATCACCACCGGGCAGTCCATCGTATTCCCCACTGTGGTGGACCATTTGGACGCCGAGGACGTCGTGCGCACCATCGAGCGCGAACGGGTGATGGCCGTAACCGTAGTGGGCGACGCAATCGCGCGGCCGCTGGTGGCCGCCATCGAGAAGGGCATCGCCGACGTATCGTCACTGGCCGTCGTCGCCAATGGCGGGGCGCTGTTGACTCCCTATGTCAAGCAGCGTTTGATCGACGTCTTGCCCAGCGTCATGGTCGTCGACGGCGTCGGATCCTCTGAGACCGGCGCGCAGATGCACCACCTGTCCAGCTTGGGCGCGGTCTCGACCGGCACCTTCAACGCCGGACCCGATACCTTCGTGGCCGCCGAGGACCTGTCCTCGATCTTGCCGCCCGGACACGACGGCATGGGCTGGCTGGCGCAGCGCGGTTACGTTCCGCTCGGCTACAAGGGCGACGCCGCCAAGACCGCGGCAACCTTCCCGGTCATTGACGGTGTGCGGTACGCCGTTCCGGGCGACCGGGCACGCCACTACACCGACGGCCGCATCGAACTGCTGGGCCGCGACTCGGTGACCATCAACTCCGGCGGCGAGAAGATCTTCGCCGAGGAGGTCGAAACCGCGATCGCCTCACATCCCGCGGTGGCCGATGTGGTGGTGGCCGGACGGCCGAGTGAGCGCTGGGGCCAGGAAGTGGTTGCGATCGTCGCGCTCGCGGAAGGGGGCAGCGCTGAGGCTGACGAACTGATCGCACACGCCGCAAAGTCCGTGGCGCGCTATAAACTTCCCAAAGCGGTCGTGTTCCGTACCGTGATTCAGCGCAGCCCGTCGGGTAAGGCCGACTACCGATGGGCGCGCGCGGAAGCGCTCAAAGGCTAATAGTGCGCGCCGCGGTCAGGTTGGGGGCGGGGCGGGCTCGTCGGGCGGAGCAGGCTGGTCGGGCGGAATCGCCCCGCCGCAGCCACCCGGGGGTGGCGGACCCGGGAGAGGTTCATCGCCGCTGACACAGTCGTAGTAGAACTGAGGGCCGACCACCCAGGTTTTCATCCACTGGTGCCAATACGACCCGTCGGGGTACTTCTCGCCGTCACACACGGCCAAATTGCCCCAACCCCATCGACCACCCGGGCACCAGCCCTTGGTCATGTCCGGCTGATGCGGGTCAGGCGGATCAGCGCTGGCAACCGCACCAGAAAACACAAGCGCCGCAGCACAACCCAATATCGCGGCGCCAAGGCGAGTGAGCTTCAACATCATTTCGACTCCTGAGTCGCGGCGATGAGGTGGTGGTGGTGGACGGGCCTTTCCCTAGGATGACCTGAAGTCCGGTTTACGACGCGATTATGGCATCAAACACTCGACCGCCGTCCAGAACTGATCGGAAATCACACCCAATCGCTCACCGGTCAATCCTCGACATTCAACGCCTTCTCATATGGGAGACATGCCCTACTCACACCGGCAGCACTATCCCGCTGGCCTGGCCGATCGGGTTGCTCGGGCCCGCCCCGGTGTACATGTCGTTGATCAGCCCGTGCCATCGGAGGAGTTAACGCACACGTGACAGACTCCTGGCGTGCCGCAAATCGACTTCACCTCAGTAGCGCCGATTGTTCCCGTCCGAAACCTCGACATCGCGCTAGCCCGCTACCGCCGACTCGGATTCGACGCCCGCGGCTACGAAGGTCCGGAACGCTACGGGTTTGTCGATCGCGGGTCCATCCAGATCCACCTCACCGAGTGGGCCGAGCACAATCCCCTCACCACCGCCTCCAGCGTGTATCTCTACGTGAGTGACGCCGATGCCCTCTATGCGGAATGGGCCACACTTGAGAACCTCGAGGGCCACCTGCACCCACCGCACGACACTCCGTACGGCTTGCGTGAATTCGCTTTCGTCGATGCGGATGGGACCCTGCACCGCATCGGGTCACCGCTCGAGCGCCCCAATCCGCTCGACTAGATCGCGAAGTAGCCAAGGAACGGTTCAGTGCCGGTTTCGACGCCCATATCGACGAAACGGCGCCGCGCTAGGATCCCCGGATGACCGACATGACCCCGGAAATGCGCGTCGCGGGTTGGCAGCGGGGGCTGCGGTGGGGGGCATGGCTGGGCTTCCTCGGCTTGGCAATCGCGCATTCTGATCGCGAATCCTTCGGTCCCGTCGAACTGTTGGCGCTCGCGGCGGCGATCGGCGTCAGCGTCTGGTGCATGGCCAAGCCACTTGGCGGCCCGAAGGTGGACATCGACGAACCGGCCCACGTGCGCGGCGCGTTCGTGTCGCGGACGAATTGGGGTCTAGTGCTGTTCGGTGTGGTGCTCACCATCGGAGGAATTGGCGCCACGGGCGCGGTCGTCTACGACGTGGCCACCGGTCGCGCCACCATCCGCGATGTGGTTAGCGACATGGGGTCCTTCGTCGTCGGCTGGACCGCCGAGGTCCTCACCGGCTGGTCGTACGACGGGCATTTGGAAGATACCCGCGGCTACGCGTTGTTCGTACTGGTCGTGCCGGGACTGTTGCTCGTCGGTTGGAATGTCGTTCCGTTCATCAAGCGAGGACGCGAGTTTCGCGTGGAACCGGATTCCTCGATTTCGATCCGTGGACCGCGCGGGTGGTTTCAGTTACTGGAATACCAGTACTCGGCAGTGTTCGGGGACGGAACGACGATCCGGTTCACCGCCGTGGGCGACGGGGCGCCGCCGATCGTCCTACCGCAAGCTCGGGTGTTTGCCCGGGAGACCGGCGCGCGGCTAAGCCGCGACGTGAGCGCAGCGTTTTTCCAGCAGCGACTCGCCCATCGCGGTTTCGCCATCGAAGCGATCGACGTGAAACGCGGTAGCTTCCTCGGACGTCGGCCGTAGCCGGAAGGGCCAGAAAGGAGATTGTCATGGTCGAGATTCACGTGGAGCGGACCATCGCTGCCCCTGTTGAACAGGTCTTCGACTGGCTGGCCGATCCGGCCAATTTGGCCACGGCGCCGTTGGCTCTCAGGGCCGGCTACGCGAAAGACTCGTCGGCCGCCGGGCGCGGGTGCGGTGCGCGAGGTGGTCGGTGTTGGCATGCGATTCCGCGAGGAGATCACGGCCTACGATCGACCGCACAGCTATTCCTACCTCATTGTCGGTTCATTCCCGCCGTTCAATCACAACGGCGGCACGTTGACGTTTACTGCGTCGGATGATGGCACCCGCGTCGACTGGTTGACCAACTACACCCACCCGGCACGTGCGGGCGGCAAACTGTTGGAGGCGGTCAGCCGTCCGCTGCTGCGCTCGAGTTTCCTGGCGGTGCTGGCCGCCTGCGCTAAGGCTCTTGAAAGGTAGCTGTGCGACCGCGCCCGTCGTGGGTGACGGTGAACAGCTCATGCGCTTCACGGCGGCGTGCCACCACGTTCTGGTGTTCGACTCCCAGGAGTCTCGGCGCTTGCCGACTCGGCGACTCGTACGTGCGAAACGGTGTCACGAGCAAAGCAGTGGTATGGGAATGCCCTTCCATGAAATATCAGCGCTAGGCGCTAGGATTGCATGTAATGCTGATCGACCGCCCCGACGCCGCTACCCGGCTACGACGCGCGTTGGACCGGGCACCTGTCGTGCTGCTCACCGGACCTCGCCAAGCCGGCAAGACCACCCTCAGCCGGCTGGTGGGCCAGTCGCCGCCGGAATGCACGTTTGACGCCGAGAATCCGGTCGACGCCGCGCGGCTCGCCGACCCGATGTTGGCCCTGTCTGGGCTCAGCGGGCTGATCACGATCGATGAGGCGCAACGGATACCGGATCTGTTTCCGGTCGTACGGGTGCTCGTCGACAGGCCGGGCATGTCCGCCCGGTTTCTGATTCTCGGCAGTGCCTCGCCCGACCTTGTCGGACTAGCATCTGAAAGCCTCGCCGGACGCGTCGAGTTGGTGGAGTTGTCCGGCCTGACCGTGCGCGATGTCGGAGCTTCGGCTGCTGATCGCCTCTGGTTGCGTGGCGGTCTTCCGCCGTCGTTCACGGCGCGCTCCGACGAGGACTCCGCGGCGTGGCGCGACGGCTACATCACAACGTTTCTGGAGCGCGATCTCGCTCAGCTCGGCGTGCGGATTCCGGCCGCGACAATGCGGCGCGCGTGGACGATGCTCGCCCATTTCCACGCCCAACTCTGGAACGGCGCCGAGCTTGCCCGATCGCTCGACGTGGCTCAGACGACGGCGCGACGCTACCTTGACGCGCTCACTGATGCACTCGTCGTCCGTCAGCTGACGCCCTGGTTCGCCAATATCGAAAAGCGACAACGCCGATCACCGAAGATCTATATCCGGGACACCGGTCTGTTACACCGGCTGCTCGGTATAGACGATCGGCTCTCCCTCGAACGCAATCCGAAACTCGGCGCTAGCTGGGAGGGGTTTGTGATCGAACAGCTTGCGGCCCTGCTCGCCCCGAGCCCGCTGTACTTTTGGCGCACCCAACAAGACGCCGAACTCGACCTTTACGTTGAATTATCAGGTCGCCCCTATGGGTTCGAGATTAAGAGAACATCGGCACCGTCGCTCACCCGGTCGATGCGCTCGGCTCTGGTCGACCTCCAACTGGCGAGGCTGGCGATCGTCTACCCTGGCCAACACCGCTTCCCCTTGAGCGACAAAGTCGTTGCCGTTCCCGCGGATCATCTCTTGACCACCCGCAGCGTCGATGAAGTGCTCGCGCTCCTGAAGTAACAGGCTGTCGTTATCAGAACGCCTTCTTCGCCGGCGATGAGTAGTGCGGCTTGCCGAGCCCCAACACATGCTGGGCGATCATGTTTCGGAAGACCTCAAGTGTCCCACCGTAAATCCCGGCCAACGGCGCGAATCGGTAGAGATACTCCGAAGTCCCGTTGTCGGCGGCACCATCGGTCTCGATGGGCAGCACCGAGGCGGGACCCGCGATGTCCATCAGATCGGCTCCGATGTCGCGCATGGCCTGCGCCTGCGCGACCCTGCCGAAGATGCTCGGAGTCGACAACGCCGCCTCCAGCCGGGCAACACTGCGGCCCAACCGATATGCCACCGATCCGTCGTCGATCGCACGCACCCTGGCAACGCCCGGCCCCGCGACGGCAGCCGCCACCGCGTCCACCGCCGCGGACATGAACCCTGCCTGGTGGGCCATGATCGTGACGTCCTGCAGCCCGTCCGGCGCCGGGACAACAGCGCCGTGCTCAGCGTCCAACGGTCCGCGCAGCACGGTCCAGCCGCCGTTGACCTCGCCGAGCCGGTATTTGTCGTCAACACGGACGTCGCCGTAGTACACGATGTTGGTTCGGTCGCCGTCGACGGTGCGAATGCCCTGGATCTCGATGCCCGGTAGGTCAAGGGGAACCAGAAACATGGTCAGGCTCTTGTGTTTCCGCGCATCCGGGTCGGTGTTGGTGATGAGAAACACGTACTGGCAGTTGTGCGCGCCAGTGGTGAACATCTTCGAGCCGGTGATCACCCACTGATCGCCGTCGCGCACCGCGCGGGTCTTGCACGTGGCGACGTCAGATCCGCCCTCGGGTTCGGTGTAGCCCAGGCACATCCGCACCTCGCCCCTGAAGACTTTGGGCAGCACCTCCTCGACCAGCTCAGGCTTGCCGAACGCGGCGACGGCCCGCGCCACCATCGACGTGGTGCCCCACGTCACCCACGGCGTATGGAAACGGCGCTTCTCCAGCTCCCAGATGCGACGGCGAACCCGGCTGAAACCGCCGTCCTCGAAAGCCTTCCACTCCTTCTCCAGATACCCGGCCGCGCCGATCGCCAGATGCACGCCTTCGTCGAAGTTGTCCCCGGTGTCACGGTCCCGACGGCGCACCTGGTCGGTCACGTGTTCGGCAAGAAACGCGCGAACCTCAGCCAGAAACGCCTTGTCCTCGGCGTCTAGCTCTACGAGTGTGAAATCCATTGCGTTAAGCGCTTTCGCGCTCGGCGACGAGCCGTCCAACTAGTTTGGCCGTGGCGCCCGGATCGCCGCCGGCCAGCGCCCAACCCCGGGCCCGCACCAGATACGCCGTCGCGGCCGCCTCCACGGACACCCCCAGACCGCCCTGGATGTGTACCGCCATGGTCGCGGCTTTGGGCGCCTCCTCGGCCATGAACACGAACGCGCACCCGGGCAGCTCAGGTCGCTCGTCGGGCTCGTTGTCGAGGAACCACGCCGCACGCCGGGCCAGGTTGCGGCCGCCCTGCACGGCAATCGCCATGTTGGCCAACGGATGCGAAATCGCCTGCAGCGTGGAGATTGGGACGCCGAGTGTGTAGCGGGTCTTGGCGAACTCGGCCGCGATCGTCATCGCCTGTTCGACGAGGCCGACCAGCGCCGCCGCACTCAACACCCGCCATTCGTCGAGCGCCCGACGATACGCAGCAACCGCGGTAGCGCCGCAGCCCAGCACAGTCCGCGAATCGGCCGCAGTCGGATCCACCCAGGCCATCGGAAGCTGGCCGAGGTTCGGCACCCGCGCGGGCCGGGTCGCAAACCGAAGCAACACCACGTCGTCGCCGTCCCGAACCAAAAGGCCATCAGCGACCGCCGCCGCAGGGATAAGTCGCGACCCTGCAACGGGTTCCAGCGCGGCGTCGATCCCGAGAATCCGGCTGCCCTCGATCACCTCGGTCTCGACACCGCCCAATCGTTCGGTCAGCCGTGCGGCACAGACATGGTCGATCCAGGGCACCGGGGCCAGCGCCCGGCCCAGTTCTTCGGCGACCAGCGCGAGATCCACCAGCGTCGCCCCGTCACCGCCGGCGTCCTCGCCGACCGCCATGGAGGTGGCTCCCATGGCGCACAACCGCTCCCACAGGCTCTTGTCGAACCCGGTTTCCTGTGCGGCCCACACCGTCTCGATCGGGCAGTGGGCCTCCAGCAGTTCGCGGTAAGCGGCCTGCAGGGCCTTGTGATCCTCGGTCAGGCTGTAGTCGAGGCGGCGCAATTCGTATCTATCCATCCCTTACCGCTCCTCGAAGAAGAATTCGTTGGCGTTGTTGTAGAGGTAGTTGTCCAGGACTTCGGGGGGCAGATCGAGAGCGTGAGCCTCGGGCACCACGCGGTGCTGGCGCAGCACCGGCCAGTCGGAGGCGAAGATGATCTTGTTCGGTCCTCGGGTGCGCATGTAGTGGATGAGACTCTCCGGCAACCTTTTCGGCGACCATGCCGACGTCATCAACCGTAGGTTGCGGTATTTGATCAGCATCCGGATCGCGATGTCCCACCACGGATCTGCGCCGTGGATCATGCACAGCTTCAATTCCGGGAAGCGCACGCACACCCGATCCAGGTGGATCGGGTTTTGCACCTCACCGGGAATCGGTGGCCCGGGAATGCCGGTGTTGACGCATAGCGGCAGGTCGAGCTCGGCGCACTTGGCATACAGCGGGTAGTACACGGCGTCGCTGGGCGGGTACCTGCCGTCGGCCCAGAAGCTCGGGCCGACAACGGCATACGCCACCGGAAGGTCGGCCACCGCCGCAGTCAGCTCCCGCAGCGGCGCCACCGGACGCAGCAGGTTGATGCCACCGAGCGCCAGCGCGAATCGGTCGGGGCGCGCATCGACGAACTTGCGAGCGGTCACCGACGGCTTGGCCAAGTTGTCCATCAGGATGGCCTTTTGCACGCCGTGTTCGTCCATCTCGTCCAGCAACTCGGACAAGTCCACCGGGTCGAACATCGACTCGGGCCCCTTGAAGTAGTCGTCGCGGACCTTGGTCATGAACTCGGGCTGGTTTTCCGTCTCACCGAAGTGGACGTTGACCAGACAGTCGATGACCGGCCGCGGGGTGGGCTGCGTCATCGGCGGCTCCTAACCGGCTGCGTGGCTTGTTGTTTGGCCCAACGGTAATCGGCCTTGCCATTGCCCAGCCGACGCACCTTGTCGACCACGATGAACGCCTTGGGCACCTTGAACCGCGCCAACTCCGCGCTGCAGTGCGAGCGCAATCCGTCATTGTCAGCTCCGTCGCGCAACTCGACGAGCGCCACCACTTCCTGCCCCCACCGCTTACTGTCCCGCCCGACCACCAACGCGTCGGCGACGCACGGGTGCGCGCGCAGCACCTCTTCGACCTCCTCGACGAAGACCTTCTCGCCACCGGTGTTGATCACCAACGAATCCCGGCCAAAGAGCCGAAGGGTGCCATCGGCGTCCACCGAGGCGCGGTCGCCCGATATCACCACCCGCTGCCCATCCACCACGGGGAACGTCCTGGCCGTCGCCAAACGATCATTGAAGTAGCCCAACGGGATTCGCCCGGCGCGCGCCACCCAGCCGATCTCGGGATCACCGGGTTCAAGAAAGCGACTATAGTCCTCCGACAGCACCCGCCCGCCCGTCCGCAGCACGAAGGTGTCGGCGCGGGCGCCGTACCGGCTGTGCCCGAAGCCCATATTTCCGGTCTCCGAGGACCCGTAACCGTTGATCAAGATGATGTGCGGCAGGTAGCCCAGCAGTGCCCGTTGATATTTGACGTTGGTGGCCGCCCCGCCGGTACCGATCGCAAGCAACGAAGACAGATCGTAGCCGCGCCGCCCGAGTTCGTCGACGAACGGCGCCGCGTATGCGTCGCCCACCATCGTCATCATGCCGACCTTCTCACGTTCGGCAATCTCGAGCGCCATAACCGGGTCGAACTTTTGCCGGGTGTCGTAGAGCACGGCCGTCTGTCCGCCCAGGAACGCCGCGAACGCGGTCCACATGCCCGCGGCGTGCATCAACGGCGAAACGGCGAACCACGGCGGGCCAGCGTTTCGCGCTCGCTGATGGATCTCGTCGACGGCAGCGTGGTCGTCACCGTTCATCGACGCAACATAGATGTCGGCCTGTCGCCACATCACACCCTTGGGCCGCCCGGTGGTGCCGCCGGTGCAGATCATCAGCACGTCGTCGGGTAGCGGCGTGTTCCCATGATCCGAACCACCCTGCGCCAGAGCATCTTCAAAGGCAACGGCACCGGCCAATTCGGCAAAGTCGCTGCCGTCGTCAACCGAAATCAGCGATTCGGCGCCCTCACAGGGCAGCACGTCGGCGAACTTGGCCCCTAGCGAGCGGTGGTAGACAATGCCGCGCGGCTTGACGTAGGCGAGCAGGTCGGCCACTTCGCGCGGTGTGTAGTAGTGGTTGACGTTGACCGGCACCACCCGCGCCTTCAGGCACCCGATAACCACGTCGGGGTACAGGTCGTTGTGCATGATGAGCGCGACGCGGTCCTGCCCGCACTCCCAGTTGCCCAGGGTGTCGCGTTCGGCATGCGCGCCAAAACCTTGTGCAGCCAGATAGTTAGCCAGCCGGCGAGTGCGTTCCGCGGATTCGGCGAACGTGCTGCGCCGCGACCCGCAGATCGTCATCACCCGATCGGGCACGGCCTCGGCGACCGCGTCGAGTACCGCCCCGATCGTCCATTCGCCCATGAGCTAGGCCGACACCGAAACGTTTACACCGAGCAGGTCAAGCGCATTGTCGCGCATGACTTTACGGGTGTCTTCGGCACTGAACTCCGGGAACTGTGGAATGTCGGCGGTGAACGACATCGGATCGGCAAGCCCCTCACCATGCGGCCAGTCCGAACCGAACAGGATCTTGTCCACCCCGATGGTTTCGGCGAGCAGCTTCACGTCGTCCTCGTAGTAAGGCGCGATCCACACATTGTTCCGCAGCTGCGCCACCGGATCCTCTTTGAAGTGATAGGGGGCGGTATTGGCCGCCTTCTTGAGCCGCTTGATCAACCGGTACACGAAGTACGAGCCGTTCTCGATGCTGACGACCTTCAACTTCGGATGCCGGGTAAAGACCTGGTGGACGATCATCGACGCCATGGTGTCGTGGATCGCCCTGTCATCCAACAAAACTTGGTCGAGCGGATCCTTCTTGCCGAACCCTTCGAAGGTGCCCTTGCCGCCCCACAGCGCATTGATCGCCAGATAGCCGCTGTCGCTGAGATGGAAACCGACGGGCACCCCGGCTTCGGCCAGCCGCGCCCAAACCGGATCGTGCAAAGGATCACCCAGCGAGCGCGGCTTGACCAGTCCGGGCACCGGGGCCGGACGTACCAGCACCAACCTGGCGCCCTTGCCTAACACGAACTCGACTTCCTCGACAGCCTTATCCGGGTCGGCCAGCGAAATGATTGGCGCCGAGATCATCCGGTGATCCGGCCGGTCGAATCCCCAGTCCTCGTCGAGCCACAGGTTGAACGCGTGCAGCGAGGCCATCGTGGCTTCGATGTCGTGCTTGAGCGCCTCCTCAACCCCGCAGGCGAACGTCGGCAGCATGAACGCCGTCTCGAGATTCTGGGTGTCCATGACTTTGACCCGGGCGGCCCGGTTCTGGTACTCGGGGTGGTTCGCCAGCCGGTCGACCTTCATCAGCGACGCCGGATCGACGCCCTCGGGGATCTCGCCGCGAAACAGCAGATCCAGACAGCCCGGCTCGATGATCGGGTCGAAGGTCGGGTTCGGGACGAACTGATTGATTCGCTCGCCGATGACCGCCCAGGTGCGCTTGCCGTCGTGGAGCATCTGCACACCGCGGCGCGTGAATTCCTTGGGCAGATGCCGGGTGAACGAGTCGATCGGTTCGTAGTAGTGGTTGTCGACGTCAATCGCCCGGTAGTCCAACGTCGTCATGATGGACATCCTCTCAATCGCTATGAGCTGTGAGCCGTCAGCCGTGAGCGTGATGACTACGTTCAAGAATAGGCGCGCAGTAGATACTGTATACCTATCGGTACTGCTTTCTACAAACCGGCCGCACCGCCAGCGCAGCCAATAAATGCCTGATCACGCGCCGTCTTCGGCTATGCGATGGCACCGCAGTTCTTCAGTTCTTCGATGCGGTCCCAGTCCATGCCCAGTTCGATCAACACCAACTCGGTGTGCTCGGAGGCCTGCGGGGCACGTGTGGTGGTCAACGGCTCATGGTTGAACTGCACCGGCCCGCGAACCACCTTGAACGGAGCTCCGCCGTCGGCGGCTTCCACATCGACGATCATGTCGTTGGCGATAGCCTGCTCGTCAACGCCGAGGTCCGTCGGGCTCTGGAACGGCGCCCACTGCCCTTTCATCGTCTTCAGATGCTGACGCCAATAGTCGAAGGGCTCGCCCGCAACGGCCTCAGCGATCAAATCGCTTGCGGCCGCTGCGTTTTCCATCAACGCCGGAGCGGTCGCGAACCGGGCATCGTTGGCGGCCTCAGCTAAGCCCAGGTGTTCGAAGGTGTCGCGGATGTACTCGGTCGGGCTCACGATGCACAAGTTGATGGTGCCGCCGTCGGACGTCTGGAAATTGCCCAGAAACGGATTGAATTCGGAGCCACCGGATTTCGGCATCTCTGCCCGCATGGCTGCACCGGTATCCATCGCCTGCGTCATGGTCGCCCCCGCCGCCCACCACGCCGTGCTGAGCAGCGAGACGTCAACCTCGAGGGCTTCACCGGTGCGCTCGCGATGCAGCAGCGCAGCCGCGATGCCGCCGGCGAGGTTCATCCCGCCAATGGAATCGCCGAACGCGGGAATGCCCTGACTCAGCGGCGCACCGAGCTCGGGCGGCGTCAGGCAGTGCCCGATGCCACTGCGAGTCCAGAACGCCGTACCGTCATAGCCGCCGACGTCGCGCTCGGGGCCCTTGTCCCCGTAGGCGCTGCCTCGCGCGTACACGATCTTCGGATTCGCCGCACGAATGTGCTCCACATCGAACCTGTTCTTCTGACGCACCGACGGCAGACAGTTGGTAAGAAACACATCGGCGCTCGTCGCGAGTTCGTAGATCACTTGCTGACCACCCGGCGTCGACACATCGATGCCGACGCTGCGCTTGCCGCGGTTGGGATGCTCGATGAGCGGATGCCGGTCGCGGTTGAGGTGGAAACCGCCCATGCGCAAGAAGCCGCGCTGGGTGTCACCGCGCACCGGATGTTCGACCTTGATGACGTCGGCGCCCCAGTCGGCGAGTATGGCGCCCGCCGCGGGAACGAACGTGAATTGTGCGACCTCCAGGACCCGGAAGCCCTCCATCACCTTGATCATGTGAACCCCTACTGTAGTACCAATATGGGCGCGTCGAGCGTGGGGGAAATGTACACATTTCCATCACTTTTCATCCATAGCACCCACGCTCGACGAGCTGAGTTGAGGCTTGCCCAAACCAAGCGTGTACTCCGCGATCATGTTGCGGAACACCTCGAGCGTCCCGCCGTAGATGCCCATCAGCGGAGCGAAGCGGTAGATGTATTCGGCGCCACCCGGCAGCGCTGAGACTGCACCGAGCATGTCCATCAGGTCCGGTGCGATGTCTCGCATGGTCTGCGCGATCGCGACGCGCCCGAAGATGTTTGGGGTGCTCAGCGCCGCTTCCATCCGAGCAACGCTGCGCCCCAGGCGATATGCCACTGAGCCGTCGGCGTAGGGCTGCCTGACGCATGCCGCGGCTGCGTCCACCGCCTCGGCCATCAACCCGGCCTGCTGCATCATCACCGACGTGTCCTGCAACCCGTCACGCCCGGCCCTTACCGCACCGTGCTCGACGTTGAGTGGCTCACGCAACACCGTCCAACCGCCGTTCACCTCGCCCAGCCGGTACTTGTCGTCGACGCGGACCTCGCTGTAGTACACGAGGTTGGTGCGCTCGCCGTCCACGGTGCGGATGCCCTGGATCTCGATACCCGGGGAATCCAGCGGAACCAGGAACATGGTCAGGCTCTTGTGTTTTCGCGCTATCGGGTCGGTGTTGGTGATCAGGAACACGTACTGACAATTATGGGCTCCGGTGGTAAACATCTTGGCGCCGTTGATGATCCAGCCATCACCAGCACGCACCGCACGCGTCTTGCACGTCGCAATGTCGGAGCCTCCCTCAGGCTCGGTGTAGCCCAGGCAGATCCGGACGCGGCCGGTGAAGACTTCGGGTAGCACCTCCGAAACGAGTTCGGGTGAACCGAACTTGGCCACCACGCGCGCCACCATGGCGGTGGTTCCCCACGTCACCCACGGCACGTGGGCCCGGCGCTTTTCCAGCGTCCAGATGCGTCGCTGCAATCGGGTCATTCCGCCCTCGGACGAGGCCGTCCACTCCGCCTCCAGATACCCCGCGGCGCCAAACGCCAAGTGCAGCTCCTCGTCGAAATTGTCCCCCGTCTCGCGGTCGCGCCGCCGGACCTCGTCGGTCACATGCTCGGCAAGGAAACTTCGGGCTTTGTCGAGGAAGGCCTGATCCTCGTCGGAGAGCGCGACACGGGAGAAATCCATCGTCTTGTCCTAGGAATCCAGCGGCGGAAACCGCGGCGGCCGCTTTTCCAAGAAACTCACGATCCCCTCGACGACGTCTGGGCGGGGCAGCGCCTCCCACATCAGCGCTTCGGCGGCCGCGGTGGCCGCCGCGACATCGCGGCCGGTGTCGGCATACGCCTGCCGTTTGATCGCCGAAAGTGCGGCCGGGGAACAGTTTTGGGCGATGTCCTCGGCGTACTCCAGCACCCGCGTCATCAGGCCTTCGGGCGCCACGACTTCCTTGACAAGGCCAAGCCGCGCCGCCTCGTCAGCAAGAAAGGTACGTCCGCTGAGCAACAAGTCCAGCGCTACGCCCCAGCCGGTCAGGCGCGGCAGTATCCAGGAGATGCCGAACTCGGCGATCAGTCCGCGGCGGGCGAATACCGCGGCGAACTTGGCGCCGGCCGCCGCGAACCTGACGTCACACATCAACGCCTGAGTCAGACCGATGCCGACGCAGGCACCGTTGATGGCGGCGATGACGGGCTTGCGCAGCTCGGTCACGAAATGCGGCGGACGCTCCCCTACCAAGTCCGCCACACTCTTGCCGCCCGCCTCGTTCAGCGAATCGCCGACGGCGGGCGCGGCACCCGGCGAGCCCAGATATGCGCCGGCACAAAAGGCCCGGCCCTGGCCGGTCAGCACGATCGCCCGGATTGCCGGGTCCTGTTCGGCGCGATCGATGGCGGAGTAAAAGGCGGGCGCCATATCGGGACCCCAGGCGTTGAGGCGTTCCGCGCGATTGAGGGTGACGATAGCGACGCCACTGGGAGTGGCCTCGTACAGGACCGCGTCCTCAGTGGCGTTCATCGGTTTCCGCTAAGCATGAACGAGTCCCAACCGCCGATAGGCGGCCTCGAGCTGAGTCTTGGCCTCGGGCGGCAGCTCAGCCTGCGGCGGTCGCGAATGCGGATAGGAACCAACGGGCAAACCGAGCAGCGACGCTGCGTATTTGAACGCACCGCCCCAGTGGGTGAAGTAGTCCGACCGTCCTGGGTAGCAGGTGAACCACGAGCCGAGGTCGATGTCGAATTGGTCCAGGCCAGACTCGCGTCCGTAATCCATGGCCTCGAGCAGCTTGTCGTTTTGGATCAGATCCCAATACTCGGAAAAGATTCTGCGCTGCGGGGTCTCGAACAGATAGCCGGCCGTGCCCAATTGTGCCGGGCAGACGATGCCGTCCCGCAGCCAGCCGGCGCGATATACCGTCTTGTCGCATTCCCAGACCATGAGATCCGGCGCCAGCTGGTGCAGCAATCGGCTGCTCTGGGGGCGGAAGGCGCCCTCCTTGGTGGCGCACACCGCGGGTACTTCGTCGTAGATGCGGGCGCTTTCGGCCGGGGTCAGCACGTAACCCGAGGACGGCGAATTGAACATGCCCAGCGCGATATCCGTGCGCGCGGCGATGTATTGGAAGAATCTGAGCACGCCCTCGCCGCCGTGCGCCTCCATCATCGGCGTTTGGATGTAGGCGATGTCGGCGCCCACCTGCTGTGCGTGCTGCGTCAATTCCAAGCAGTCCTTTGCCGCCATGGCCGCTGTGCACGCCTGCACGACGACGTCGGGGTTCGCGCTGTGCCCCACTTCGATTGCCGTCTCTAGCAAGCGCTTTCGCTCGTCGAGGGTCAGCGACCAGAACTCGGCGATCCCGCTGGTGCACCACAACATCGGGTGGCCGAGATCGGCGACGCAGTAATGCACCAAAGTCCGGTACGCGTCCCAGTCGATGTCGTCACCATCGGTGCCGCAAAACGGTGTATAGAGCGAGTCACCGATTCCGCGCAGTGCACCGCGTGCCCATTTTCTGGCTTCAGCGGCCGTGGCCATCATGTGCTCCTTCTACAGTCAGTCAGGTGAAATCCGAGCCGCCGTCGACGTTGATATTGGCCCCCGTCATATAGGAGTTGCGCCGCGACGCCAGGAAGGCCACGACCGGGCCGATCTCCTCCGGCAGGCCGGCTCGCGGCAAGTGCGCCGGGTGACCGAAATGCTCGGCGATCGCTCCCATTAGGGCGTAAGGGTCGTTGCCATCAACACCAACGGATTTGGCCCAGCCGACCAGCGACCCGGACGCGATGCTGCCCGGCGAGACGACGTTGACCAGGATCTCGTCCTTGGCCAGCAACAGGGACAGGTTCTTGGAGACACTCGTCAGCATCGCCTTGGCACCCGTATAGGCGGGCAGTATCACGCTTTGCCGCTGTGTCGAGTGCGCCGAGAAGTTAACGATCCGCGCCCACTGCGCCTTACGTAGCAGCGGAAGTGCGGAACGCACACAGCGCACCATTCCCATCACCCCCGCCTCGACCGCCTGGTGCCAGTGCTCGTCGGTCAGGTCTTCAAAGCTGCCAACCGAGCCCGGACCGACCGCGTTGATGAGCACGTTGAGTTCGCCGCCCCATCGCTTGGCCAGCTCGGCGAAGACTGCGTCGACCTGTTCAGCGTCGCAGACGTCGGCGACGAGCCCGAGGGCATCCGGGCTGCCGCAATGCGTAAGCTCGGCGGCGGCGCGTTCGACCTTTGATTGCTGCCGGCCGACCACAGCCACTTTCGCGCCGTCGGCGGCGAGGCAACGGGCGGTGGCCAAACCCATGCCACCACTGCCACCCACCACCGCCGCGGCGGCATCTGCCAGGCCTAGATCCATAGCACGTCGAGTGTTACCAAAAAGCCTACGATAGGCATTACAGTAGCAGACGGCGGATGTACCCCGGTAAGGTTGACAGACCGCGTACCAGAACAGCTCTTCATGGAGGTGCCCGTAGTGGCAAAGCAGGCAACCGTCGAGAAGCGTCAGCGACGCGAACGCGGTTCCATCAATCCCGATGACATCATCAGCGGCGCATTCGAACTCGCGGAGCAGGTGTCGATCGACAACCTGAGCATGCCGCTGCTGGGCAAACACCTTGGCGTCGGCGTCACCAGCATCTACTGGTACTTCCGCAAGAAGGACGATCTGCTCAACGCAATGACCGACCGCGCCCTGAGCAAGTACGTGTTCGCCACCCCGTACGTCGAAGCCAGCGACTGGCGCGAAACGTTGCGCAACCATGCGCGGTCGATGCGTAAGACGTTCATGGGCAACCCAATACTGTGCGATCTGATTTTGATTCGCGCGGCACTGAGCCCCAAGGCGGCGCGCCTGGGCGCCCAGGAAATGGAGCGTGCCATCGCCAATCTGGTGGAGGCGGGCCTGTCCCCAGAAGACGCCTTTGACACGTATTCCGCGATTTCCCTACACGTCCGCGGATCGGTGGTACTGCAGCGGCTCTTCGAAAAGAACCAGTCAGCCGACGGTGCCCCACGCACCATCGAGGACGCGGTGAGCATAGATCCACACAGCACTCCGCTGATCGCACAAGTCACAGGGAAGGGTCACCGCATCGGGGCACCCGATGAAACCAACTTCGAATATGGCCTCGACTGCATCCTGGATCACGCCAGCCGGTTGATCGCGGACGCCGCGAAGGCCGCCCGCAGGGCCCCGGCCCGCCAACGCAAGACCGCCGCGAAGTCGCGTTAACGGTCACTCCGCTTCGGGTTCCGGCACGTGAAAGTGCTCATCGCGCAACCGGAACGCTTCCTTGGTGCCGTGCTCCGCACGCGTCTTGACGAAGTTGAACTCCCCGGGCGCGAACTGCAGATTGGTGCCGAAGGCGTGGAAAAGGTAACTTGCGACTTCCTCGCCGCTGTAAGCCTGAGTCTGTTCGACCAAGCGGAACGCTTCCTTGGCGATGACGACACCATCGGCGGGCATCTTGGCCGCCTTCTCGGCCCAGTATCGAGCGCGTGCGGTGACCGAACCGGGATCGCAAGTGTCAGTGAAGATTCCGAGGTGCTCGATCTCGCCGGCCTCGATGATGTCGCCGGTCAGCAGCAGGCGTCGGACCAGTACCGGCCCCAAGCGGTGAAAAAACATGTGCAGGCTGCCCAGCGCGGGACCAAGGAAGCGCGTTGCCGGCATGCCGATCTTGGTATCGCGCGCAATGACCGAGATATCGGTCATCAGGGCGATCTCGAAGCCGCCGCCAAGGGCATATCCGGCGATCTCCCCCACCGTCACCTTCGGGAAGCCCAGGAAGTCGTGGTAGAAGCCAAATGACTTGCGGTCCACGGCAAGTCGGCGACGCTGACTGGGCCGGCGGTTGTCCGCCGGCGAGGCAGAGTCGCCGTACCAACCGTAGGCGTTGTTCATGTCAGCCCCGGTGCTGAAAATTCCGTCGGATCCGCGCAGCAGCACCACCGCGAGATCGTCGTCGTCGGCCACTTGGTCCAGACAGCGGGCGATGGCATCACGCATGGCGGCATCATAGGAATTGCGTTGCTTGGGGTTGTTCAAGGTGATAGTGGCGATTCGCCCGTCGTGATCGACCTCGAAAAGTACCCGCTGGTCCGAACCGTACGAGGAGGTCATGTAGCCGACTCCGTTCGCCGCGGGCCGAATTGGGATCCGGCAAGATTGTCGGGCTGCGACGCCAGCGTGTTGATCTCACCGATGCACAGCACTTCGTCGTCGAGCAGCAGGCGCGCCGTCGACGCGATGCCGCGTTCACTCTGCGACCGTGTGATGTCGAAGCGCAGCTCGGTCAACACCGGCGTGGGCCGTCGGAAGGTCACGGTCAGCGATCGCGTCTTACCGGAAAGCCCGGTGACGCAGCTCTGATGCTGTATGACGCAGTCGAAGAAGACGCCCAGAAAGCCGCCGTGTACCAGCCCTGGCGGGCCTTCATAGACCAGCGGGAAGATGACCCGGCCAGAAGCGGTTTCCGCGTCGAGGTGATCGAACTGGTACTCGGGAAAGCAGGGGTTGAACGCGCCGATGTTGGTTGCGTGGCTGAGGTAAACCCGACGTGAGTCGTCGGCGCGAGCGCCGATTCGAGGGGCAAGCTCGGGCGGTGCCGCAGCGGCTAGTTCTCGCTCCCAATCGGCGAATTGCGCCAGCATGGCATCGACCGTCGGGTGTGGGTGTTCGAGCGAGAGCAGCAACGAGCTGAGACGCCGGATGGCGCCGGCGGCGGCGACGGTCTGGGCCAGCGGCGTCTCACCGAATTTGGGTCCGGACTCAGGCCCCATACATCCCTTCCTCTTTGGGTTTCACCCGCTTATTCCGTCGGCAACGTTTCCTTGCTAACTTATACAGCGTAGCAATCGTATTGCCTACTGTAGGGGTAACGATATAGTGGGTCACGAGACCGACCCGGCCGGGACGAAGGGTTCGGTGACAACGTGCCGCGATGGCGCGGTGCTACGAATCACACTCGATCGCCCATCACACCGTAACGCGTTGACTCCCAACATGATCGAGGCATTCGTCGACGCGCTGTCCGATGCCGCAATCGACGACTCGTTGCGCGCTGTGCATATCCGCAGCACAGGTACCGACTTCTGCGCGGGCGCCGACTGGGTGGCCACCAACAGCGCCGACGCACCACGTCCTCGCGCCGGTGGCCTGGTGCGCCGTGTTCCCCACGCCGCTCATCGAGTCGTCGAGCTGGTGCACGGCATCCAGCTGCCGGTGGTCTGCAGCGTGCAGGGCTGGGCCGTGGGCCTGGGCTGCAATCTGGCGCTGGCCGCCGACTTCACCCTCGCCGTCACCGATGCGGTGTTCTGGGAGCCGTTCACCGAGCGCGGGTTCAGCCCGGACTCAGGGGCCACCTGGCTGCTGCCGCGACTGGTCGGCCTGGCGCGCGCCCGACGGATGCTGCTGCTCGGCGAGAAGGTAAACGCAACCGACGCCGCCGCCTGGGGCTTGATTCACCGGGCCGTGGACGCCCCGCAGCTCGACAAGACGGTCGAGGACCTGCTGTCGCGACTGGCCTGCGGGCCCACGGTTGCCATCGGGCTGGCCAAGCAGGCGCTGAACTTTGGCCAGCACGCAACCCTGAGCCAGTCCCTGACACAGGAGTTGTACAACTTGGAACTATCGTGTCGGACAAGTGATTTCAAAGAAGGCCTGCAGGCCTTTCGGCAACGGCGCGACGCGAAGTTCGAGGGCCGGTGATGTTCGACACCATTACCTACGAGGTGGACGCGCATACCGCCACCATCACGCTGAATCGCCCGGACGCCCTCAACGCGCTCAGCCCCCACATGATTACCGAACTGCGGGCCGCCTACGACCAGGCAGAAAACGACGACATGGTGTGGCTGCTCATCGTCACTGGCACGGGACGCGCGTTCTGCACGGGAGCCGACGTCAAAGCCATTCCCGGCGACGGCAAAGTGATCTACGACCGGCCTTATCTGTCGACCTATGAACAGTGGGAGGCACCTCAGGAAGGCACACCGCCATTTCGCCGCATGGCCAAGCCGCTGCTGGCCGCCGTTAACGGGTTGTGCTGTGGCGCAGGGCTGGACTGGGTCACGACCTCAGACATCGTCATCGCATCCGACAAGGCCACATTTTTCGACCCGCACGTCAGCATCGGATTGGTGGCCGGCCGCGAGTTGGTCCGGCTCGCCCGGGTGCTGCCCCGCACCGTCGCCCTGCGAATGGCGTTGCTGGGCAAGCACGAACGGATGAGCGCACAACGCGCCTTCGACCTCGGATTGATCAGTGAAATCGTCGAGCACGACCGGCTGCTGGAACGGGCTTACGAGATCGCCGATATCGTGAACTCCAATGCACCGCTGGCGGTCCGGGGCACGCGGCTAGCCATTCTCAAGGGTCTGGACCTGCCGCTGCACGAGGCCGAGATGCTCGCCGAAGCCTTCCGCGAACGGGTGCTACGGACACAGGACGCGCTGGAGGGCCCCAAGGCCTTCCTCGAAAAGCGGAAACCCGATTGGCAATGCCGATGAGCGCGTCGTTCGAAACCATCTTGCTCGACATCGATGCCGCCGACCACGTCGCGACCATTACGCTGAATCGCCCCAAGCAGTTGAATGCGTTCAACCGCACCATGTGTGAGGAGATGGCCCAAGCGTGGCGCGTCGTCAAACTCGACGACGCGGTGCACGCGGTGGTACTCAGGGCAGCAGGCCGCGCGTTCAGTGCCGGCCTCGATATCAAGACCCCCTATGGCCAACCGGAAAATGTGTGGAACCACGAAGACCCCGGTGAATTACTGAGTCCTAAGTGGCAGAAGATGTTCAAGCCGGTGGTATGCGCCGTGCACGGCATATGTACCGCCGGCGCGTTCTACTTCATCAACGAGTCCGATGTCGTCATCTGCTCGACGGATGCGACGTTCTTCGATTCGCATGTGTCGGCCGGTCTGGTCTGCGCGTTGGAGCCCGTCGGGCTGATGCGCCGCATCGGTCTCGGTGAAGCCTTGCGGATCGCATTGATGGGCAACGATGAACGGCTCGGCGCTGACACCGCGCTGCGAATCGGATTGGTCTCGGAAGTGGTTGAACCCGAGCAGTTATGGGCACGCGCACACGAGATCGCGGCGACCATCGCGGCCAAGCCGCCATCGGCCACCCAGGGCACCGTCAAAGCAATCTGGGAATCGCTGGACAAGCCCTACCGGGCCGCGATGGAACAAGGGCTCATCTACACCCGACTCGGCAATCCACTGGGCCAGGCGGAACTAGCGGCCGGCGAGGCCGCCGCGCATGAACCAACGATCCGGTGATGCACCCGCTGAGTCAACGCATCGCCGATGCGCTCGATCTGCAGCCGGGGGCAAACGCCATCGAGTATGACGGCCAATGGCTTTCGTGGGACGTGCTCGGCAACGCGGCACGGCGCATCGGGTCCCTCGCCGCACCCGATCCGCAGATCGGAATCCTGCTGCGCAACCGGCCCGCTCACGTGGCGGCGTTCCTCGGCGTGCTGCTAGGCGGCGGAACCGTAGTGACCCTCAATCCCGCCCGCGGCGACGACCGCGCCAGAGCCGACATCGACGCGCTGGGATTGCCGGTGATCGTCGGCGAATCCGACGATCTGGCGACACTGGTTGCTGACGTACCCGGCACCCGGACCGTGTCGCTCTCCAATGTCTTCGACCGGCCCGACGAACTACCGGCGGCACCGGCCGGTGCCCGGTGTGCCGTCGCGGTGCGCATGCTGACCAGTGGAACGACCGGCCCGCCCAAACGAATCGACCTGACTTACGACATGCTCGCACACAGCGCGATGGGCCCGGACTACGGCCGTGCGCCGGCGCCCCCCGAGCTCCGCCACGGTGTTGCGATCGTCAATTCACCTTTGGTGCATATTGGCGGCGTGTTCCGCGTGCTGCAATGCGTCGCTCAGGCGAGACCGTTTGTGTTGCTGGAACGATTCGAGCTCAACGCCTGGACCGCGGCCGTGCGCAAACACCGGCCCCGCACGGTGTCGCTGGTACCCGCCGCGTTGCGGACTGTGCTGCACGCCGACCTGCCGCGCGCCGACTTGGACAGCATCCGCGCCGTCACCTGCGGTACCGCTCCGCTATCGGCCGACGACGCCGATGCCTTCACCGCGAAATACGGTGTTCCCGTCCTGACCTCTTATGCCGCAACCGAATTCGGTGGCGGTGTCGCCGGCTGGACGCTCGCCGATTACCAGCAGTTCTGGAGAGCCAAACGCGGCAGTGTCGGCCGAGCCAACCCCGGCACACAACTACGAGTGGTCAATGAGCACGGCTCCCCACTCCCGCCGGACCAGGTTGGTCGGCTGGAGGTCAAACCGGGACAACGGGGCCCGTCGGCGCAGTGGATGCGGACCACGGATATAGCGCGCATCGATGCCGACGGCTTCCTCTGGATCGTCGGCCGGGCGGATCAGGCGATCGTCCGCGGCGGCTTCAAGATCCTGCCAGACGTTGTTCGCGTCGCGCTGGAGGCCCACCCCGCGGTGGCCGGCGCCGCCGTGATCGGGCGTTTCGACGAGCGTCTTGGGGCGACGCCGGTGGCCATGGTGGAATTGCGCCAATCGACATCCGCCGACACGGTCGAGTTGGTCGAATACCTGCGGTCCCGCCTGGCGCGCTACGAGATTCCGACCGATATCGCGATCGTCGACGCGATCCCGCGTACGGCGTCCGGCAAACCCGACCTGAACGCGATCCGGAGCTTCTTCGGTGCTGACCATGCCCGGTGATACGGTCGCCGACGTGCTGCGCCACCAATCCCGACGGCGCGCAGACCATCCGTTGCTGGTGTGCGACGGTGACCGGATCAGCTACAGCGAGGCCGATCGTCGCTCGGCGGAGCTTGCCCGTGGGCTGATCGCACTTGGCGCAGGCAAGGGAACCCACGTCGGGCTGCTTTACCCGAACGGCAGCGAGTTTGTCATTGGGATGCTGGCAGCGGGGCGTATCGGCGCGGTGGTTGTTCCGTTCTCCACCTTCGCCACCGCTCGGGAGCTGCGCGAACAGCTGGTCGACAGCGATGTGCGGATCCTCTTGAGCGCCGCCTCGTTTCGCTCCCACGACTATGTAAAGCGGCTAAGTCAGGTGCTGTCAGAGTCCGAATTCTACAGCGACGACCCATTGTTCTGCAGCGGCGTGCCGCAATTGCGCCACGTAGTTGTCGATTGCGAGCCTGTGTGTCAACGTGCCAACACGGTCGAACCCGCCCTGCTGGACGCACTGGAAGACGATGTCGACGGTTCGGACGTGCTGGCGATCGTGTACACCTCGGGCTCGGAGAGTACGCCCAAGGGAGTGGTGCACACCCATGCCGCACTGCTGCGACACCAGCGGAATCTCAACATGATTCGCGGCCTGACGGTAGACGACAAGCTGTTCTGCACTGCGCCGTTCTTCTGGATCGGCGGCTTTGCCTTTGGTCTGTTGGCCACTGTGGTTGCCGGGTCGACTCTGGTGTGCTCCAACGCCACCGACCCCGGCGCGATCCTCGACTTACTCGAGGCCGAAACGCCAACCATGACAAATGGTTTCGCCGCCAGCGTCGCGCATCTGGCCAACCATCCCAGCTTCACCGAACGCGACCTCTCGTCGACGCGACGGGGCAATCTCTATCCCATCATGGCGCCCGATGTCCGGCCGGCTGATCCCGAGCTACGGCACAACATGCTGGGGATGACCGAAGCCGGCAGTGTCGTGCTCATCAGCGAGGACGAATCCGACCAACCCGCGGGGCGGCGTGGCTCCTATGGCAGGCCGGCACCGGGCTTCGAGACCAGAATCGTTGACGGCGAACTCTATATCCGCGGGCCATTCGTGATGCAGCATTACTACAAGCGCAGTCGGGAAGAGTGCTTCGATGCCGACGGCTGGTTCCACACCGGGGATTTGGTGCGCGCCGATGGCGAGGGGTTCATGTATTTCATCGGCCGGCGCAGCGGAATGATCAAGACCGCGGGCGCCAATGTCTCGGCGGCCGAGGTGGAAAAGGCCATTGCCAAGCTCGGGCTGGTGGCGCACGTGGTGGGCATTCCGGATGCCGAGCGTGGACAGCTGGTGGCCGCCGTCATAGAGCTGGACGACGCTGATGACTTTGACCAAGCGGCGGCGCTCGATCGGCTCACGACGGAGCTGTCGGCGTACAAGATCCCCAAACGCTGTGTCGCCCTACCGCGCGCCGAGGTACCGCTGCTGTCTAGCGGCAAGGTCGATACGCGGCAACTGAAGAAGTTGTTCTGTGACTGATACCATCGATCACTTGGTGCGGTCGCAGGCCGCCAAGTGCCGTTCCAAACCCATGGTGATTGACCCGGCGTCACGCATCAGCTACAGCGAACTCGCCAGTTCCACAATGGATTTGGCCGCGCGATTCGTCGAGGCCGGTGTGGGCAAGTGCACCCGGGTGGGTCTAATCATGCCCAACGGCACTCGCTGGGTGCAGATCGCCATCGCGCTGACGCGCATCGGCGCGGTATTGGTTCCGCTGAGCACACTGCTGCGGCCCCGCGAGCTGATCGCACAGCTGCGGGTGGCTTCGGTGCAATTCCTGGTGAGCGTCGAAGAATTCCGGGGACACCGCTATCTTGACGACCTCCGTCCAACCGAGTTGCCCGCCTTGCGTCAGGTTTGGACGCCCGACCGGCTCGCCAATGCCGACGCTTCCGCAGGGGCCTGCCGCATCGTCGACGCGATGACCGAGACGGTGAACCCGGCCGACCCGCTGGTCATCATCTTCACCTCGGGCAGCAGCGGGTCACCCAAAGGGGTCATACACTCCCACGACAGCGCGTTAGGTGCGGTGCGATCGGGCCTCGCGGCCCGCTGCATCACCTCGGACACGCGCTTGTATTTGCCGATGCCGTTCTTCTGGGTCGGCGGCTTCGGTGGCGGAATACTGTCCGCGCTGGTCGCTGGCGCCACGCTGGTTACCGAGGAAGCACCAAGACCCGAAACGACGTTGCGTCTGCTGCAGGACGAGCGAGTCACACTGTTTCGAGGCTGGCCCGACCAAGCCGAAGCGCTGGCGCGGCACCGCGACCGCTCCGGCGTCGACCTATCGCCGCTACGGCCGGGCAGTCTGGAAGCCCTGCTGCCACCCGACCAGCGGGCTCAACCGGGAGCACGCGCGACCCTGTTCGGCATGACCGAAACATTCGGTCCGTACTGCGGCTACGCCGCCGACACCGACATGCCGCCGTCGGCCTGGGGTAGTTGCGGAAAGCCCTTTCCCGGCGTGGAGGTTCGCGTCGTCGACGTCGACAACGGCGCTCCCGTTCCGGCCGCGACCGTGGGCCTGATCCAGGTCCGGGGACCGCACACACTGCGCGGGATCTGCCGCCACAGCCGAGAAGACCTCTTCACCGCCGATGGCTTCTACCCCACCGGCGACCTCGGCCGGCTCAACGCAGACGGCTTCCTGTTCTACCACGGCCGTGCCGACGACATGTTCAAAGTCAACGGCGCGACGGTCTATCCCAGTGAGGTCGAGCGGGCGCTGCGCAGCATAGACGGGGTCGACAACGCCTTCGTCACCAACGTGCCCGTCGGCACGGGTCAACGGGTAGGCGCGGCGGTAGTGGGCCGCCGCGCGCTTAGCGCCGAGCAGTTGAGCCAGGACGCCCGGACGTTGCTGAGCGCCTTTAAGGTGCCGACGGTATGGCTGGTCCTGGAGTCCGACGACGACGTCCCACGCGGGCCCACCGGCAAGGTCGATTGGCGGCGGCTGCGTGAGCTGCTGCTGGGTGTCCTATGAAAGCTGCAGCCAGAGCTTGCAATTCATTGTCTGGAAGGCCGCTACCGTTGGGGGGATCACCACGGTCATCGGGCCCATAGAGGTGTTTGTGTTGACGATATCGGCAGGGCTCGGCGTAGGCGTGCTGTGCGTCGACCACACACACGTTGATAGCTCGGACACCCGGCCGAACACCAAAATCAGGGGATTGGACGGGCCCTCCGTGCGGTAGGTGCCCGGCGCAATGTCGGTTCCGACGAGAAAGACCCCATCCCCGGGGATTTGGTCTCCCGGTTCGGCAACGGCCGGCGACGCGACCACGACCGCCACCACACAGGCGACGAATCCGGCCGACGCGTGGAACGCGAGCGTTGGAAGCATTATTGTCTTCTCCCTATCATGTTGCCCACCCAAACGCAGCGTATGCCCAGCTGTGTTTGGGCAACAGCCATTTACCGAAATGACCGTGTTGAGTTTTGGCGGCTCGTCGCAATCGCTGGCCCGGCTGGGCCCTCGCCGTTCAGATATCCGATGGCGGTGGACCGACCACCACACCATGCGCGATGAGATGGTCTATCAACGGAATCGCGCTGGCGGCCAGGTGTTCCGACATCGCGGCGCGGGCAAGCTTGTCGTCGCGCTTCTTCAAGGCGGCTAACACCCGTCGATGGTCCTTCACCGCCTGGCTCGGCCAATGCGCGATGCTGGGAAACACCGATTCCGGTGCATAGCGGGTGATCTGCGACATCAACTGCGCGAGCTTGGGCGAGTCCGCTGCGATGTTGATGGCCCGGTGGAATGCGTGGTTGAGCCGGACCGCGCGCTCGTCGTCATCGGCGGCATAGGCCTTCTCGAGCTGAGCCTGAATGTCAGCGAGTTCCCGCAACTGGGCGTCGCTGATATTGATCGCGGCCCGCGCCGCCAGCTCGCCGCCGACGTGCGCCTGCACATTGGCGACGTCAGCGAGGTCGCGCTCGGTGAGCGGCAACACCACAAAGCCTCTGCGCGGCTGTTGGGCGACCAAACCTTCCGCGCGCAACGCGAACAGCGCCTCACGCACCGGTGTCACGCTGATCCCCAACTCCGCGGCCAGTTGGTCCAGACGAATGTACTTTCCCGCGGCGTATGTGCCGTCGAAAATCCGGCTGCGGACAAAGCGCGCGACATCTTCCGAAAGTTGCGGCCGTGCAGCGAAATCGGGAGCGGTCATCGCGTCAGACCCGATACTCGGCGAGTAGCCGCTTGCTGATGATGGACTTCTGGATCTCGCTGGTGCCCTCACCGATCAGCAGGAAGGGCGCATCGCGCATCAGCCGTTCGATTTCGTATTCCTTCGAGTAGCCGTAGCCGCCGTGGATCCGGAAGCTCTGCTGGGTGACCTCGGAACAGTATTCGCTGGCCAGATATTTCGCCATCCCCGCCGCGACGTCGTTGCGTTCTCCGGAATCCTTGAGCCGCGCCGCGTTGACCATCATCAGGTGCGCCGCTTCGACTTTGGTCGCCATCTCGGCCAGCTGGAATGCGATGGCTTGGTGCTCCGCGATCGGCTTGCCGAAGGTGTGGCGTTGCTGGGCATAGCGCACGGCGAGCTCGAAAGCCCGGATGCCAACCCCACAGGCTCGCGCCGACACATTGACCCGGCCGACCTCGATCCCGTCCATCATCTGGAAGAAACCCTGCCCAGTGGTACCGCCGAGGACGTCGTCGGCGCTGGCGCGGTAGCCGTCGAAGATGAGTTCGGTGGTCTCGATGCCCTTATAGCCCAGCTTGTCGATCTTGCCGGGAATCGTTAGCCCCGGCACCACTTCGCCGAAACCGACCGGCTTTTCGATAAGGAACGCGGTCAGGTTGCGATGCGCCCCCTCCGCGCCTTCATCCGTGCGCACCAGAACGGCCACCAGCGTGGAAGTGGCTCCATTGGTTAGCCACATCTTCTGGCCGTGGATGACATAGGTGTCATCGGGATCGCGTCGAGCCCGGGTGCGGATCGCGGCGACATCGGAGCCCAGCTCCGGCTCCGACATCGAGAACGCGCCGCGGGACTCCCCGGTAGCCATTCGGGGCAGCAAGCGCTGCTTCTGTGCGTCGGTGCCGTGCTGGCGCAGCATGTAGGCGACGATGAAGTGGGTGTTGAGCACGCCGGACACACTCATCCAGCCACGCGCCAACTCCTCGACACACAGGGCGTAGGTCAGCAGCGACTCCCCCAATCCGCCGTACTCCTGCGGGATCATCAGGCCGAACAGGCCCATGTCGCGCATCTGGTCGACGATTCCTTGCGGGTAGGTGTCGCCGCGCTCGAGTTCCGGCGCGTTGGGAATCACGTCCTTTTCGACGAATTGCCGTACCGTGGCGATGATTTCGGCCTGGAATTCGGTGAGGCCGAGTGTTTGGGCGAGTTTGGTCATGGGCCGTCTTTCCCTATCGTGTTGGCGCTCGTCAGCCGCGCGATGTCGGCGGCGGTCAAACCCAGGTATTCGGTGAGGACGTCGGCGGTGTCCTGACCCAGGGCGGGCGCGGGCGCGCTGGCGGGGTGCACGCCGTCGAACGCGGTCGGCAGGCCGGGGGCCAGATAGTCGCCGACACCCGGCTGGTGCAACCGGGAGAACAATGGATTGCCGGTCACCCGCTGGTCTTCAACCACTTCCCCAAACGTCCGATACCGCTCATATAGCACCGTCGTTTCCGACAAGGCCGCGGTGATCTCGTCGGCCGTGTGGTCGGCGAACCAGGTGGCGAACAGGCCGGAAAGCGCGTCCCGGTAACGGTACCGGTCGCCCTCCGCGGCGAAGTCCACCCCCAACGCCTCGGCGAGCGCCGACACCGCACGCCCGGTACCCGTCACGTCGACAAGGTCGCGAAAATGCCTGCCGGTCAACGTCACAACCATGAACGCGACCCCATCACGACTGGTGAAATCCTGGCCATACTGGCCGAAGATCGCGTTGCCCAGCCGCTGACGTTGCGTCCCGTTCACCTGTGGCTCGGTCAGCAATCCCAGATTGCCCGCGGTAGCCAGGGCGACGTCTTCCAGCGCCAGGCTGATGCGTGCCCCCACCCCGGACTGGTCACGACGACGGACCGCGGCGACAACGGCAAGCGCGGCATAAAGGCCGCAGCACACGTCCCACGCCGGCAGTGCATGGTTTACCGGACCGGCATGGTTGACCGGACCGGTGACAAGAGGGAACCCGGTCGCGGCGTTGACGGTGTAATCCACCCCGGTGGAGCCATTGCCGCGGCCGAGCAGCTGCACATGGATCACGTCCGGCCGCTGGGCCGCCAGCAGTTCATGGGTGAGCCAGGTCAGGCCCGCGGCGTTGGTCACAACGATACCGTCGCCTTCGATGATCAGCCGCGCAACCAGCTCCTGACCTTCGGTCGAACGCAGATCGATGGCGACCGAGCGCTTCCCCTTGTTCAGTCCGGTCCAGTAGATCGAGGTACCGGTTGCCGCGAGCGGCCAGCGGTGGATGTCGGAGGCGCCGCCGATCGGATCGATGCGAATCACCTGCGCGCCAAGCTGACTCAGTGTCATGCCGCACAGCGGCGCGGCGACGAAGCTGGACACCTCGACAACGCGGATTCCGTTCAGCGGCAACATGATCAGGTGACCCGTTCGAAGACCGCGGCAAGGCCTTGGCCACCGCCGATGCACATGGTCTCCAAACCGTAGCGGGCCTGGCGGCGGTCGAGCTCGCGCGCCAGGGTGGCCAGCATCCGCCCGCCGGTCGCTCCGACCGGGTGGCCGAGCGAGATTCCGGAGCCGTGCACGTTGGTGCGGTCCCGGTCGGCGGCGCCGAACTTCCACTCGCGCATCACCGCAAGCGCCTGGGCGGCAAAGGCTTCGTTGAGTTCGATGACGTCCATGTCGCGCAGGCTCAGGCCGGCCTTGGCAAGCGCGACCTCGGTGGCGGGCACCGGACCGATGCCCATGATGTTGGGCGCGACACCCGCCTGCCCCCACGACACCAACCGGACCAACGGCGTCAAGCCGTATTCGGCGGCCTTCTCCGGAGTGGTCACCACGCACATGGCGGCGGCGTCGTTTTGGCCGCTGGAGTTGCCGGCCGTCACGGTCGCATCAGGATCCTCTTTAAACAGAACCGGTTTGAGCTTGGCCAGCGATTCCACCGACGTGTCGGCGCGGGGATGTTCGTCGGTGTCGATCAAATCCTCGCCCTGCCGGGCTGGCACCGCAACCGGAATGATCTCCTGGGCCAGGATGCCGTCCTGCTGAGCGGCCACCGCGCGCTGGTGCGACGTCACCGCAAGCTCGTCTTGTTCCAGACGCGAAATGTCATACCGGCGGCGCAGGTTTTCGGCGGTTTCCAGCATTCCGCCCGGCACGGGGTAGTGCCGGCCGCCGGCGGTAGTACGGCCCCGTGTCAGCCCGTCATGCACCCGGACACCGGTTCGGCCACCGCCCCAGCGCATGTCGGTGGAATAGAACGCGACGTTGCTCATGCTTTCGCAGCCGCCGGCGATCACGAGATCGTTGTCGCCGCTGCTCACTTGCAGACACGCCTGGATCACCGCCTGCAGGCCGGACCCACAGCGACGGTCGACCTGCATGCCGGGAACCGTCACCGGCAGGCCGGCATCCAACGCGACTACGCGCCCGATCGCCGGCGCCTCACTGCTGGGGTAGCAGTGTCCGAGAATCACGTCTTGCACCGCGTCGGGCGCGATCCCGGTTCGTTCCAGCAGCCCTTTCAACGCGGCAACCCCGAGATCAACGGCGGTCTGCGACTTGAACATTCCGCCGTAGCGGCCGATCGGTGTCCGTATCGGTTCACAAATGACGGCGCTACTCATATGTGTCGGCCGCCGGTGACTTCCATGACGGTACCGGTCATATACGAGGACAGATCCGAAGCCAGGAACAACGCAACGCTTGCGACCTCGCTGGGCTCACCGGCCCGGCCCATCGGGACCTCGGCGACCTTTTCGTCCCAAATGCGTTGCGGCATGGCTTCTGTCATGGCGGAGCGAATCAATCCGGGAGCGATCGCGTTTACCCGGACGCCAAGGTAGGCAAGCTCTTTGGCCGCAGCCTTGGTCATCCCGACGATTCCGGCCTTGGCCGCCGAGTAGTTGGTCTGGCCGACCATGCCGACCTTCCCCGAGACCGACGACATGTTCACGATCGCGCCCCGCCTCTGCTCCCGCATGATCGCCGCCGCCAGCCGGGTGCCGTTCCACGTCCCCTTCAGGTGCACGTCGATGACCTGATCGAACTGCTCTTCGGTCATCTTGCGCATCGTCGCGTCGCGGGTGATCCCGGCATTGTTGACCATGATGTCCAGCCCGCCGAATCGCTCGACTGCGGTCCGGATCAGAGCCTCGACTTCGTCGGCCTGCGTGACGTCGCAACGCACGGCCAGCGCGACTTCGTTGCCACCGAGTTGCTTGGCCGCGGCTTCGGTCGCCTCCAGGTTCACATCACCCAGCACGATCCGCGCACCCTCGGCGATGAAGCGTTCCGCGATAGCAAAACCGAGACCTTGGGCACCACCCGTAACCACCGCTGTCCGCCCGCTCAGCAACGACACCTGTATCCCTCACTGTCATGGCCCAGATGGGCACCCATCGGTTCGAGCATCATATTTCATATAGGATCTTGCTCCGAAAGGAGCGTCCGCCGATGAGCACTGCCGATCTCCCCGAGGTTTCTGACGAGGACTTTCAGGAGATCCTGGCCCAGACCCGCCACTTCGTCCGCACCGCCGTGATCCCGCGCGAGCAGGAGATCCTCGACGCCGACCGGGTGCCCAACGACCTGCGCGACCAGGCCAAGACAATGGGGTTGTTCGGCTATGCGATCCCGCAGCAGTGGGGCGGCCTTGGCCTGAACCTCGTGCAAGACGTCGAGCTGGCCATGGAGCTGGGCTACACCTCGCTGGCGTTGCGGTCGCTGTTCGGCACCAACAACGGCATCGCCGGACAGGTGCTCGTCGGATTCGGCACCGACGAGCAGAAGGCCCGCTGGCTGGAGCCCATGGCATCCGGCGACGTCGTCGCCTCCTTCGCCTTGACCGAACCCGGCGCTGGATCAAACCCGGCGGGCCTACGCACCAAAGCCGTTCGCGATAACGATAATTGGGTGATCTCGGGGCAAAAGCGGTTTATCACCAACGCACCCGTCGCCGACCTGTTCGTGGTCTTCGCGCGCACTCGACCCGCCGACGACCGTGGCCCGGGTATCGCCGTCTTCCTTGTCCCCGCCGACGCCCCAGGAGTCGAAGTCGGCGCCAAGGACGCCAAGATGGGCCAGGAAGGCGCGTGGACGGCTGACGTCAGCTTTGCCGATGTCCGCGTCGACGGCGCCGCGCTGATCGGTGCCGACGCAGACATCGGCTACCGAGCGGCAATGACGTCGTTGGCGCGCGGCCGAGTCCACATAGCCGCCATCGCCGTTGGCGCCGCCCAGCGGGCGTTGGACGAATCGGTGGCATACGCCGCCACCGCGACCCAGGGTGGCACACCGATCGGTAACTTTCAGTTAGTGCAGGCGATGCTGGCCGACCAGCAGACCGGGGTGCTGGCCGGGCGCGCTCTGGTTCGCGATGCCGCACGGCAGTGGGTCACCTGCGAGGACCGGCGGATCGCACCGTCGGCGGCCAAGCTCTTCTGCACCGAAATGGCCGGCAAGGTAGCCGATCTCGCGGTGCAGATTCACGGCGGCAGCGGATACATGCGTGGCGTTCCGGTCGAACGCATCTACCGCGACGTGCGCCTACTGCGGCTGTATGAGGGCACCAGCGAGATTCAGCAGTTGATCATCGGGTCTAACCTGGTTCGGGCGGCGCAGCGCTGACCCAACTCAGCCGATCAGCTCGAGCGTCTCCAGATCGCGGATCGCCCGACAACCGCGGCGCAGCATGGTCACCACCATGTCGTCGCCGCGCTCGGTGCCGGCGGCGAAGGCGAATCCCAGTGCCGAGATCAGGACGACATGCGGCATGCCGAGCCGGTAATCGCGCCAACATGTTTCGCGGTCGTAGTCGTTGATGCCGTAGCCCGATAGGGCTTGGTAATACGCGTCGACGAGGTCTTCCTCGATGGCGGCCCGCAACTCGGAATTGAGACTGGTAGCGGTGAAGTACGCGAGATCCCGCGCCGGAAGGCCGACGCCGATGGTCTGCCAATCGACCACGCTTACCCAGGCGAGGTCGGGATCGAACAGCAGGTTGTCGAGGCGATAATCACCATGCAGCAGGGCGAATCGGTCCCGCTCGGCAAGTAGCCACGGCGCCACCAAACCCATTGTCGCACTTACTGTCTCACGATCATCGGGGCTGAGTCGGTCGCCGAGCTTGTCCAGTGTGACGTCGGCGCTCATCCGCGCGACCTCGCCCAGCCCCCGGGCGGATGCCTCATCCGGACGCTGAAACGCGATCTCGGGGAGATCAAGCCAGAACGGATCGCACCAGCCAGGTCCGTGTAAACCGGCCAGCGCGGTAACCGCCAACCGAGCCTCTCGTTCGCCACAGCCGGCGATCTGATCGCCCTGCACCGCGGGCGCCTGGTCGGCGAGTAGCAGCGCGAAGTCCATTGCGTCCTCGGCGATCCCGCTGTAGAAGCACTGCGGTGTCGGCACCTGGACCCGATCAACCATGTACGTGTAAAACGCGCACTCACTGCGATAGCCGATGGCGACCCGGCCACGCACGGTGTCATCCTGGGACGGCAGCTTGATCACAAAGGTTGGCGGCAATCCACCCGGGTTTGTCCGGTACTTGGCAGTCACCCGGTAGGTGGAGCCGGTCTGCCCGGTCCCGATGGCGTCGACGTCGGCCTGGGAGACCTCTACGGGTGTGCCCCGTTCACTGAGTACCGCCGACAACCACTCAGGCGTCACATCACCGGGATACCGGGGAATCACTCTGCGTGGATCCGCCACTCGGCGGCGTCGTGCTGCTGTCGCCAAAACTCGGCGAAACGTCCACTTGCAGTGAGCAATTCGTTGATCGAACCGTCCTCGACCACTCGGCCATCCTCGATAAAGAGGACGCGGTCGGCATGCCGAATGCTGGCCAACCGATGCGCGACGATCACCCGGGTACGCGATTGCGGATCGGCGGTGAGCGCGTCAACCACCGCAACCTCGTTCTCGGTGTCCAGGGCGCTCGTCGCCTCGTCGACCAGCAGTACCGGCGCGGGCTTCAGCAAGGCGCGCGCGATGCTGACCCGTTGCCGCTCACCGCCGGACAGCGCCGAGCCGGCTTCGCCGACGACCGTTTCCAGGCCGTCCGGCAACCTGCCCACCAGCTCGTCGACTCGCGCCAGCCGAACAGCCTGCGCAAATCGGTCGTCGTCGGCACCGGGGTCTCCGGCGCACACGTTGTCGCGGATCGTCCCGTGAAATAGGTAAGGATGCTGGAACACGACGCTGCTAACCGCCCTCCGGTGGTCGGCAGTCAGTGTGGCGGCGTCGACCCCATCGATGAGCACGCGGCCTCGGGTCGGCTCGTACAGACCGGCGATCAGCGCCAAGATGGTGCTCTTGCCAGAGCCGGAGGGGCCGACAATCGCCGTCGTGGTTCCCGCCTGCACGGAGAAGCTGATCCCGTCGAGCACCGGCCCACTTACGCCGTCATAGCTAAAGACAACGTCTTCGAAGTCGATGCGCGGAGCCGCGGCGCCGTCACGCAGCGCACCCGCTCCGGCCAGTACGACGGGCGCGCTCAGGACAGCACGAATGCGGTCGAGTGTGGCGCGAACGCTCTCCAGCGCCGGTGCGAGTTCGCTGACGGTGGTGAATGGCTCCAGGTAGCGGGCCATCACAACGATCAGCGCGATCGCCTCCGCCACCGTCAGCGTGCCCGTCACCGTCAGCGCGGTGGTGGCGCCCGCCAGCGCGACGAGAGCCAGCTGGCTGGCAAAAGTGAACAACAGCTGGCCCGGAATCTGCATGAGCAGCAACCGCATTGTCGCGCCGTGCTGCGCGTTCAGCGCGGAGCCCACCAGACTTCGCGCCGGCTCGACACGACGCGCGGCGCGCAACGCCTGCTGGGTCCGGGCGAACTCGATGATTCGCTCGGTGAGCGCGGTGTTGGCTGCATCGGCCGCCTTGTCCGCGCGACGCGTGAAGCGGGCCGAGGCCCACAACGCCGCTAGCAACAACGGCACCCCGGCCAGCGCCGCCACCCCGAGCTGCCAGGAGATCGGCAACAAGGCCAGCGCAATGACCGCGGGCAGCAGGATCGCCGAGGTCAGCGGGGTCAGCAAGTTGACCACCAGACCAACGAGTTCCGGCCCGGTTGAGGCAATCGCCTGCCGGGAGGCCGCGGTGTTGTCGGCGGTGAACCAGTCCAGCCGAACACCGGGAAGCCGATCGGCCACGTGATGCTGCGTGTGGTCGAGCACGGCAAAACCAAGATCGAAACCGATTCGCGCCGTGATGGTGTCGATCACCCACCCCGTCACGGTCGCGGAGGTGAGCCAGCCCAGCCAGACCAATGCTCGTTGCGGTGCGTCGCTGAACAACGCCCCCACCAACGGGACCAGCAACACCGTGCCGACCGCGCGCACCACCACGGACACGAATGCGAGCACGGCATAGCCAATCACTTTGGGGCGGAGCTCTTCTGGAACAAGGCGTATCCAGGTGCGGATCATCGGGCACCCTCTTGAGCCGCCGTGACGGCCATCGGATGGCCCTGGCCGGTTTCCCAGAGCCGGCGGTATCGCCCATCGGCGGCGAGCAATTCCTCGTGGGTGCCGCGTTCGACGATTCGGCCATGATCGAGCACGACTATCTGGTCGGCTCGAGTGATGGTGTGCAGTCGATGAGCGATCACCAGCACGGTGCGATCGCGAGTCAGACGGTTAAGGGCTTGCTGCACAAGGTATTCCGATTCCGGATCGGCGAAGGCGGTGGCTTCGTCGAGAATGAGCACCGGGGTATCGGCGAGGATCGCGCGGGCAATGGTAAGGCGTTGCCGTTCGCCGCCCGATAGCGCGGTGGTTGCGCCCAGTATGGTGTCGTAGCCCTCCGATAGCCGCAGCACCCGGTCATGGATTTGCGCCTCGCGGGCCGCGGCCTGCACTTGTGCGCTGGTGGCATCGGGGATGGCCAACGCGATGTTCTCGGCGGCGGTCCCGTGCACGAGCTGGGTCTCCTGCAGCACGAACCCTACCCGCGTGTAGAGCCCGTCAGCCGTCAGGGAGCGAATATCTTGCCCCCCAACACGTATCGTTCCTTGCTCGACATCGTGGAACCGAGCCAGCAAGGCGGCCAGCGTCGACTTTCCCGACCCGGAGGGGCCGACGAGCGCGGTAACGGTGCCCGGCCGTAGCTCCAGCGATACATCCCGGATCACCGGCACCCCCGGGCGATAGCTGAAGCTGACGCGGTCGAACATCACCGTCGCCGGTGAGTCCGGAGCCGGCGCTTGGTGTGGCGGTTCCTGCACGGCGAGTTCGGGCTCGTCGAGCGCGATTTGAAGTCGACGAGCGGCGAGCATCCCGGCTCGGATACCCCCGACGCCATAGCCGATGCCGAGCAATCGGACCCCGAATGTGGTGCCCAACAACAAGAATGGCAGTAGGTTGACCGGGTCCATCCGCTGGGTGATGACGAACATGGTGCCGGTCACCGCGATCAGCCACAGGAACGTCGCGGGCCGGGTGACCAGATCCATCACCGTTTTCTTACCGGCGAGGGGGCGCTGCCAGGCGACCAGGAAGCCGATGTAGGAGTCCAAGCGGCGCCGGAAGCTCGACGCCGCCGCGCCGCCGAAGACGCGAATCACCGGCTGGCCCTCTAGGTAGGCGCCCGCCTCGCCGTTCATTCTCTCGGCCCAGCGCTGAGCTTGAACGACGCGCGGGGCGGACTGAACCGCGAGTGTCGACATCATCACGACGTACACCAGCACCGGCCCAAACAACACCAGCGCCACCCGCCAGTCGACGACGAACAGATAGACCAGCACCGCCACCGGCGCGACGATTGCGTTGACCGCGTCCGGGATGGCATGAGTCACCAGGTAATGCAGAGATAGCGTGTCGTCTTGCACCAGTTGCTTGATCGACCCCGACCCACGCTCGGTGAACCAGCCCAGCGGTAGCGCGGACATCTTGCTCAACAGTCGTGAGCGCAACCCGCGCGCGAACCGCGCGTCGACGACGTGCAGCCACAACATGAGGGCGGCGCCGAGCGCAGCGCCAAGGCCCAGCAGCGAAATGGCGGCCAATCCGATGTCCCACAGCCGCGATGCTTCTGCGCCGGATACCAGTAGTCGAGCCAGTTCCACCAGCAGCACATAGGGTGCCAGCTGCAGCAGCGTTATCACCGCCTGCAGCAGCCCGGAGAGGATCAGCGCCGACCGCAGCGGCGCGAGTAACCGGCCCGCGGCCTGGGTGCGCCAACTGCCGCGGGAAGGCGGTGCGGCCGTAGGTTGTTGGGCCACCGGTTCGGCAGCTTTCGGTTCGCCACCGCGGCGGGTGCCCATCTCACGGCCTGCGCTCCAATACGCCTGCGCGTGTACCTCGGACTTGGGGAACCCGAACGCATCACGCAGCCGCTTGCGGACGTTCTTGAGCGTCGTCGCCTCGGGTGTCACCCAGGCATACCAATTCGACCAATCCCGGCTCTCGATCGCGTCGGCCAGTGATTTCTCGTCGCACCGGCTCACCCAATGCACCCGCAGCCGGGGATGGTGCGCGATGGGGATCAGCGTGTCGTTGTCGTCGTGTTGCTCGAGATACATCTCGATCGGGACATCGTCTGGCACCGTACCGACGATCCCGTTCATCCCCGGGATCGATGCCGAGTCTCCGATGAGCAGGTAGCCGGCCGGTTGCTCCTCGGGCGCGCTGAACCGTGACGAGCCCATCAGCGCCATGACCGCGATGGTCGCGCCGGGTTTGACGGTGCGCGCCCACAGCGAGGCCGGACCGGCCGGGTCATGCAACACAACGTCGACCGCGAAGCGGCCGGTAGCGGGATCTGCTTCGGAAATCGTGTAGGCCCGCTGGAATTCGGTATTGGACCCTTTGGGGTCGGGAAACCAGAACCGCAGCCAGGCCGCCGGCTCGGTCTCGGCGTCCTCGAACAGCGTCGGCGATACCATTCTTATCCGGACGAAATGCGGTGCGATGAGGAAGGTTTCGATCACCGTTGCCATGTGGTCGCGCGCTCCATAACCCCGCAATATCGCGCCCTGCAACCCGCGTGCCATCAACGGTCCTCTCCCGTGGCGTGCGCCGCCACGACTTCTAAGATCGGGCGACCCGGCGGAATCTCTCCGACCAGACCGCGGATCGACGCGGCCAACAACAGCCGCACAAACTCTGAACTCGACAGCTGCGGCAACGCGATGTGAGCCGCACTCAGCTGTGCGTTACCGGCCAACCGGCCTGCAACGGCATCGCGCTCCGCGGCGAAGCCGTTGGCCTGGTCACCGCCGGTTGCGATGGTGTTGCTCTCGTCCCGAGCGGCGAGACTAATCGCCACCGTGGCGACCGCGCTGCTCAACACCATGGCCGCATCCGCGGCGTACCCGTGGTGGCTCAGCGCCTCGACCTCGGCTACCAATAGCCGCATGCCGGCATCGCCGCGTGGGAACAACACCTGCAGGTATGCCGCGAGGCCGGGGTGGTCAATGGCGAAGTGCCACAGCTGCATTCCGAACGAAAGCAGGTGCCGTTCGACATCTTCCTGCGGGTCTTCGCGCAGCTCGAGTTCGGCGAGCAGGCTCTCGCCGACCAAACGCTCGAGTTCCCAACGGCTTTCGACATGGCGGTACAGGGCCGTCGCCGATACACCGAGTTGGGCCGCGACGGCGTTGACGCTCAGCCGTCGCATACCCAGCTCGCGACCGACCCGGACGATGTCGTCAACGGCGATGAGCGGCGGTCGCCCTCCGAGACGTGACGTCACGGTCTTCATCAGACAGTGCACCCAGACCTAGTAAGTTACCCCCACAAACTAAGGGTTACCTTAGCTTAGGTCAACCGGTGCTGGCGTGTTGGCCCCGGCGGCGGCGTCGCGATGAGCGCGCGGGCATCCTTCATCGTCAGCAAAAGGTGCATCGGGTCGGTCGGGGAAGGTTCGAAGTCGTACCGGGCGTAGAACGCGCGCGCGCCGTCGTGCAACGCGTGCACCAGTATCGCCCGTACGGCGACCTGCTCGGCCACCCAGATACACCGCCTGATCGCATCGCGCAGCAGATGTCTGCCCAAGCCGTTGCCCTGCTCTTGACGGTCGACCGCCAGCCGCGACAACAGGACCACCGGTATCGGATCGGGCATGTTGCGGCGTACCTTCCCCGGCACGCTGGCATGCTCCACAGACGACGACGCCAGTGCGTAGAAGCCGACCACCCGGCGCCCCCGGCACGTCACGAAACAGCGCGACGCCGCCTGCGCATGGTTGGCCAACGCCCGCCGACGCAGGTACTCGTCCAGGCTGTTTTCGCCACTGTCGAAGGTGGCAACCTCGTCAGACTCGCTGATCGGCCGCGGGCGGCTGTAACCGCCAGCCACGCGGGTCAGCTCTCAAAAATCGACGGCTCGGCGAACAGCTTGTCGAGCGCCGGCTTGGATACGACCGGCCGGTCCAACCTCGCCTGGAACTCTGCCCAGGCGGCGTCATCGAGGGCGAACAGTCGGCGGTCGGCCAGCACGTCGCGGGCATGCGCAAGCGTCGCCGTGACGGTGAAGTTGGTGAGGTCAGTTCCCTCGACTTCGGCGGCACGGCGAATCAACGCGTCCTGCTCAGGGGTCACGCGCACCGCGATACGCTCAGTCTTGGTAGCCATGTCCCCCATTGTGTGCCCGATAGGCGTACAGATCAAGGAAGAGTGTGGCGCTACACGGCAGCATCCGCACTTTCGCACGACTGAGCCAGCAAACACAGGACATACTTCGGCGTCCCACCGTTGGTGGGGGCGGAGGGAGTCGAACCCTATTCAGCTACCTGATCAGGGGTCTGATTTCGCCTCTACCTGCACAAATAAGCTACGACACTTAACGCCAGTTATCTGTAACTCTCGAAAAATTGTGGGCACGATGTGGGCACGGGAAGCCTGGAGACAGTGCAAACGCATCGCAGCCCCAGCACCTCCGCCGCCTAACGGCAAGAGGAATCGGAGCAAACACCGACCACCACGCTGTGCCGCCCCGCGTTGACCGCGTGTCACTGCATGGGGTGTAACCCTTGGCTATTGCTCCAGCCCGGCTGCGCCGCAGGGCCGCGAACAGTTGACATCCCGCGCGGGGCGAAAACGCTAAACTCCTGATCAGCGGTTGTTTTGGGAAACTACGCAAGGGGCCAAGCTGGATCTCTTGCGCGTCCGAAAGCCTGGCGACCTGAGTCACTTCGACTCATGATGTCGCTTGTCCTGGTCTAGCCGGACCTACTGCTTTCGTTTTTTTCGATTTATCATGGGCTGATGGATGTTCTTGCTGATCACACTGTTCTGCCGCCCGGCGGCTCAGAAGAAGGATCGCAGTTGAAAGATCTGGCCGAGATCCTCGACAGCGACGCGGAGCTGTTGTTGGTCACCCCAGACGGCCAGACATTCAAGTTGAGCAGGGAGCTTCGCAACGTCCTTAGCCACGCGAGTAGAGCGCTGGGCACAGGCCACGGCGTGACACTCGAACCGCGCTCCGCTCTGCTGTCCACACAGGGGGCAGCCGACCTGCTGGGGGTATCGCGGCCCACCCTGGTGAAACTGTTGAAGTCCGGCCAAATCGCATTCACCCAGCCGGGTCGGCACCGGCGCGTGCAGTTGAAGGATTTGCTCGAATACCAACAGCGGATCAGGCAACGGAGGCGTAGCGAATTGGAAGCGATGACTGACGAGGCCGCAGAAGACGACGCCTACCGGCACATCAACGGCTTTACGGAGACTCGCTGACCTGTGCCCAAGATTCGTGTCCTGCTGGACGCCTGTGTGCTTTTGCCATATCAGCTCGCCGATCTACTGCTTTGGCTGGCCGACGCCGAGATGTATGAGCCGTTGTGGTCAGAGGAAATCCTGGCCGAGGTTGAGCGAAACCTGACCGGAAAGTTCGGTGTCACACCCGAAAAGGCGTCACGGCGGCTAGGGCACATGCGATCAGCCTTCCCAAACGCGTTAGTCGAGGGTTACGAAGATTTGATCCCAGCCATGACGACGCACCCCAAAGACCGCCATGTGGCCGCAGCTGCGGTGCGTGGCGGAGCCGCACTGATTGTGACCGCGAACCTCCGCGACTTTCCGCCAGAATCGTTGTCACAGTACGACATTGAAGCCGTCCACCCTGACGACTTCCTACAAGACCAACTTGACCTCGACCGAGAGGCCACGCTTGCCTGCCTCGCTGAGCAACGCAAACAGTACACACGTCCACCGTTTACTTTCAGAGAGTTCTACCTCAGGCTGAGGACGACCGTACCCAATTTCACCGACCTCGCCGTTTCTGCCGAAGCTGCTGCTTGGGACCCCAACGAACCGATGCCGTTCGAAATCGTATCCGGACCCGAACTGATGCAAGCATGCTTCCCAGATGGGGGGCCAAAGCCCACCGACGCGCTGGGAGCGGCGTTCATATGGTGGAGCGCGCTGCTCGACAGAGCCCAATGCACCACGGCCCTACACAGTTTGACCTGGCATCCGCCAGCATGGGGCGACTACGAGGAGGCTTTTGAGCGGCTCTCAAACGCCGGAATGATGCAGTTCGTCGAGCGTTGTCCTGACGGCGACGATATCGCGTACGTAAAATTTCTGCCCAATCCCGGAGATCATCCGATACGAGCATTTGGTGACGCGCTGCTGCCGAACGTCCACGTCCTGACGATGCGTCTCTGCTCAGATGGTTGGTGGCGGGCATGGGGCCTGTCGGAGAACTACTTCCCCAGCGCTGAGGAAGTTCGAACCCTCAGAACCATGACCGGCGAGGCGCGCGACGCTCGACTTGAGAGCCATATCCGCGAGTTCCTGTCGGCGCTCAACGAGCGACTAGAGCGGGATCAATTCGTCAAGCAGCGCATGGCGGATGTCGCCCGCCCGGCCCCCCGCGACGTAGAAGACTTTCGCCGCTACATCAGCGAGTTCAGGGCGGTTCTCGTGGAGGCCATTGGTGACAAGTACGAGCGGATCGCAACTCACGGCCCCGCGATATTGGAGTTGACCGATGAACCGGAAATCACGGAACGCGTCCCCAAGATGCTGGGATTAGCGGCGCAAGAGGGCCGCGATGCGATCAAAAAGATCGAGAGCCTTGACGAGATAAGACAGCGCACCGATGGCGTGACGGGCTTAAAGACGTTGATCACGTTTGCCGTTGCACAAGCCCGCATCCCGCGCCTCAATCGCCAACTCAACGAGCTGACTGTTGAGCTTACAATCTACTGCCTGCGGCGCTTTCCGCCCGCCGAACAATAACCGTATCGTGAACGTTCACGCTGAGCGTGAAGACTGCAGCAAATGCGTGAGACACCTTGGCATAGACGGGCTTCGGCTTAGCCTTCACCGGCATGACCACCTGGCGCGACATCAAGCCTTGGCTACCGATGACCAAATCAGGATGCTGGAATCCGACGAAGCATCCGGGCACCCCGACTGGGTTCTGCCGCGCAACGCGCGGGACTACGCAACCCAAAATCTTTGGTGGCAAAGCAATTTAGCAGCCGGGAATGTATCGCGCGCCGACGCGCAACACCGAGCGGACTGACCCTGCCGAAACGCGGACCGGCGTTCCGGCTCGCCGAACCGACAACACCCGTTGCGGCAGGCAACCTTCACCGCCGACTACCGGATTGGGTGCTGATCAATATGGCTCGCGATATGGCCCCGGGGAGGCGTTGTGGCCGTTCAGCAACTCGGTTGAGTCGCGCGACTCACGTTGGCGCGGGAATGTCGCGTACGCGTGCACAACCTGGTGACGACCCACCGATAGAAAGGGCTCGATTGCTGGCAGAGCGGTGAAGTCAGGCTGGTGCCTGTGGCTACACCGGAGGCGAACCAACGTTGGCGAAGCGTCCTGCTGGAAACCGAGCAGTTGCATTCGCTGCCGCGCGGCCAACGAGTGCGTGCACAGTTGAGCGTTGGTGCGGGCGGAGGGACTCGAACCCTCACGCTCTTTCGAGCAATGGCACCTAAAGCCATCGCGTATGCCATTTCGCCACGCCCGCTGGCCCTCGCGATCTTATCGCTTCGTCTGTCCACGACTTGTCGGCGGTGCAGCCCAACTTGGCTTCCGTAGCCGAAAGGCTTTGGCGTGTCCCTCGCAGACGGCTGTGTCGTGAGCCGCTCGCGGTACCGTCGAGGGGTGTCCACTACACGTCGTCGCAGGCCCGCGCTGATCGCCCTGGTGATCGTCGCGGCCTGCGGCTGCCTGGCCCTGGGGTGGTGGCAGTGGACCAGATTCCAATCGGTGTCGGGCACCTACCAGAATCTCGGCTACGCGCTGCAGTGGCCGCTGTTCGCCTGGTTCTGCATCTACGCGTACCGCAAGTTCGTTCGCTACGAAGAGATACCGCCGACGCCGCGAAACAACGGACCCACCGAAATACCCGCCGGACTGCTCCCCGAGAGACCCAAGCCCGCGCAGCCACCACCCGACGACCCCGCACTGCAGGAATACAACGCCTACCTTGCCGAGCTCGCCAAGAGCGACGCCGAAAAGCAGAACAGGACAACCGCATGACCACACCCGAGACACCCGAAGCGCAGCAGTCAGTCTTTCCCCCCGAGAAGGTCCGTACGGCGCTGGCCGGCTACCGGGTCATGGCGTGGACGACGGGTATCTGGCTTATCGCGCTGTGCTACGAGATCGTCTCGCATCTCGTCTTCCACCACGAAATCCGGTGGATCGAGGTCGTGCACGGCTGGGTCTACTTCGTCTACGTGTTAGCCGCATTCAACCTCGCCATCAAGGTCCGTTGGCCGATCCCCAAGACGGTCGGTGTCCTGCTCGCCGGCACCATCCCACTGCTGGGCATCATCGTCGAGCACTTCCAGACCAAGAACATCAAGGCGCGCTTCGGGCTTTAAGCCAGCGCTCGCAGCGCCGGCAGTAATAGTCGCAGCGCGCGACCACGGTGGGATACCGCATCCTTCTCCGCCGGGCTCAGCTGCGCGGCGGTGCGCTCGGACCCGTCGGGAATGAAGACCGGGTCATAGCCGAACCCGCCGTCACCGCGCGGTTCCCGGGCAATCGCGCCCGGCCACTCGCCGCGCACGACGACCTCGCCGGAACCCGATACCAGCGCGCACGCCGAGACGAACGCGGCACCGCGCCGCTCGTCGGGCACGTCACGCAGCTGCGCCAGCAGCAGTGCGGTGTTGCCGGCATCATCGCCATGGCGACCCGACCATCGCGCCGATAGCACGCCAGGCATCCCGCCCAGCGCGGCCACCTCCAAACCGGAATCGTCCGCGACCGTCGCCAGACCGGTCGCGGCGAACCCACCGCGCGCCTTGGCCAATGCGTTGTCCTCGAACGTCGCTCCGGTTTCCGGAGCCTCGTCGAACGGCGCCACGTCATTGAGCGACACCAGCGTCAACCCGGACACCCCGGCGCCGTCGAGCATCCGGCGCAGTTCGGCCAGCTTTTTGGGGTTGCGGCTGGCAACCAGAAGCTTGGTCACAAGCGCCGCTCCTCCTCTTCGCTCCCGCTCTGCATCGTCGCCGGCGCGGTCAGCTCCCGAACGCCTTCGGCGGCGGCGGTCCCTCGGGCAACACACCCGGGTACGGCAACGCCAGCGCTTCGCGCTGCGCGGCAAACAACTTGTCGCAGGCGCCAAGCGCCATGTCGAGCAACTTGTCCAGCGTTGACCGCGGGAACGTCGCGCCCTCGCCGGTGCCCTGCACCTCGACCAGCGTGCCGGTGTCGGTGGCGACGACGTTCATGTCGACCTCCGCGCGTGCGTCTTCCTCGTATGGAAGGTCCGCCCGGATCCTGCCGTCGACCACGCCGACGCTGACCGCGGCGATCGCACACGACAGCGGCCTGGGATCCAACAGCTTGCCCGCCGCCGACAAGTAAGTCACCGCGTCGGCCAGCGCCACATAGGCGCCGGTGATGGCCGCAGTGCGGGTCCCGCCATCGGCCTGCAACACATCGCAGTCGACTGCGATGGTGTTCTCCCCCAGCGCCGCCAAGTCGATACACGCCCGCAGCGACCGGCCGACCAGCCGACTGATCTCCTGGGTGCGCCCACTGAGCCGGCCCTTCACAGATTCGCGGTCTGAGCGACTATGGGTGGCCGACGGCAGCATCGCGTACTCCGCGGTGAGCCACCCCAGACCCGATCCTTTGCGCCAGCGGGGCACGCCTTCGGTGACGCTGGCGGTGCACAGGACTTTGGTATGACCGAATTCGATCAGCACCGATCCCGCGGGGTTTTCGGTGAATCCCCGGGTGATGACCACCGGGCGAAGTTCGTCGTCAAGGCGGCCGTCTTCTCGTTTGGACACGACGCCACACTAGCCCGGCATCCAGTTGAAGAGTCTGTCAGCGCCGCTCTTGGATGCGCACCATGTTGCCAGCGGGATCACGCAGTGCGCAGTCACGAACCCCGTACGGCTGCTCGGTCGGCTCCTGGACCACCTCGCCATTGCCAGCTTGAAGGCGGGCCTGTAACCGCTCGAAGGTGCCATCGAGATCTTCGGTGGCCAACAGGAGCATGCCATAGGTGCCCTTGGCCATCATTTCCGAGATGATGCGGCGCTCCTCGTCGGTGATGCCGGGCGTGGCATTGGGCGGGTACAGAACGATGGAGGTCTCGGGCTGGTTGGGCGGGCCGAGGGTGACCCAACGTACCTTGCCCTTCCCGACGTCGAGGCGAACCTCAAAGCCGAGGACGTCGCAATAGAACGCCAGGGATTCCTCCGGGTCCTCGTGCGGGAGAAAGCTCGAGTGAATGGTGATGTCCATGACGCTCACGCTAGGTGCAGCCCGATGCCGGGCGCTTCTCGATTCCTGACCGGTCTGGACACCTGCTTTTCCACACACGACGGGATTCCCGCGGTCACGTGAGCCGTCTGGTCCCGATAAGCGCGGGGCGGCATGCCGACCAACTCGGTGAACCGAGTACTAAAGGTGCCCAGCGACGAACAGCCAACGGCGAAGCAGACTTCCGTGACAGACAGATCGCCGCGACGCAACAGCGCCATCGCGCGCTCGATGCGGCGCGTCATCAGGTAGGAGTATGGCGACTCCCCGTAGGCGATCTTGAATTGGCGACTCAGGTGCCCGGCAGACATGTTCACGCCGCGGGCGAGTGCCTCGACGTTCAGCGGTTGCGCGTACTCGCGGTCCATCCTGTCGCGGACGTGGCGCAGCAGCTTGAGATCGCGTAGGTGTTCCGCTGTTGTGTTGTCAGGCCCGCCGGACTTCGAACGTCTCACCGCAGACCACCGCATGCACGGGACCGTCGAATTCGGCCTTGGCCTCGGTGATCACATCCTCACGCGAGGTCCAGGGCGGGATATGGGTCAACAGCAATTCGCGGACGCCGGCCTGCGCCGCAGCCCTCCCGGCATCAGTGCCCGACAGATGCAGGTCGGGCGGATGTTTTGGTGAGTGCGTCCAGGAGGCTTCGCATAAGAAAACGTCGGCGCCGCGAGCCAGGTCGACAAGCTGCTCGCAGGCGCCGGTATCGCCGCTATAGGCCAGCGTAGCCCCGGTGGGATCAGTGAACCGCATGCCGTACGACTCGGTCGGGTGAGCAACCACCCGAGGCACCACCGTGATCGCGCCGAACGTCACCGGCTCACCGTCGACCCAGTGGTGCACGTCGAAGATGTCCGAGCAATCGTCGATTTCCCCGCCATATGGCGACGACGCCGCACCCAACCGCGACCAGGTGTCGCTCGGGCCGTACAGCAATGCCTTGCCTTTGGGACGCGACGGGTGGTAGCGACGCCACACGAATAGTCCGGGCAAGTCCAGGCAGTGATCGGCGTGCAGATGCGACAACAGCACGTGCACCGAGCCGGGATCGGTGTGCCGTTGCAGAGCACCGAGCACGCCCCCGCCGAAGTCGATGACCATCGGCGGCGTGCCGGCAGCTCGGAGCAAATAGCCCGATGCAGGCGAATCCGGACCCACGACGCTCCCGGAGCATCCGAGCACGGTTATTCGCACGGACACTACTGTGCCATGCCTGTTACCACGATGGAGAAAACATCGCCGCATTGCGTGACCAGAATCATCCCCATACCTATGAAACGTGGGTGTGACGGACAGGTTCAACACCGGTTAAAGCCGGGCCGAGGAATCGCGCCGCGAGTTTGGTGAACGCCTCGGGGTCACCCGTCGCTTCGAACATCCGGGTGGCCGGCGGCGCATCATGAGGGCGCAATAGGTCCGTTTCGGTGAGCACCCGGACCACCTCCTTGGCGGTCTCCTCGGCACTGGAGACCAGCGTGACGTTGTCCCCCATCGCCAGTTGAATCAGTCCAGACAACAGCGGATAGTGGGTGCAACCCAGCACCAGAGTGTCGACCTCGGCGCGCTGCAACGGCTCCAAATAACCCTCAGCCAATCCGAGCACCTGACGGCCGCTGGTGACCCCGCGCTCGACGAAGTCCACGAAGCGCGGGCACGCCACGGCCGTGATTTCGGTGTCGCGGGCAGCGGCGAACGCGTCCTGGTAGGCATGCGAGGTGATGGTCGCCCGCGTGCCGATGACGCCGATGCGGCCGTTGCGCGTGGCCGCAACCGCTCGGCGCACAGCCGGCAGGATCACTTCGACCACGGGTACCTCGTAACGCTCACGAGCGTCCCGCAGGCACGCCGCAGATGCCGAATTGCATGCGATCACCAGCGCCTTAACCCCCCGGCCGACCAGGTCGTCACCAATGGCCAGCGCGTGCGCACGAATCTCCGGGATGGACAGCGGACCATACGGGCCATTGCCGGTGTCGCCGACGTAGATGATGTCCTCGTCCGGCAGTTGGTCAATGATCGCCCGCGCAACCGTCAGTCCCCCGACGCCGGAGTCGAACACTCCGACGGGCGCCAGCGGCGAATTCATGTCTTCACGTGCGACGAACCGAGGGCCCGTTTTCGCTCGCGAGCCTTGCGCTCCGGTGCTGACAACAGATAGGCCGCCACTACGCCAGCGATCGCCCCGCACAGGTGACCCTGCCACGACACCCCGGGGGTGCCGGGCAGCACGCCGAGCAGGACGCCGCCATAGACGAACAACACGACGACGCCGACGACGATCTCCCACACCTTGCGGGTGAAAAACCCGAACACGATCAGGAACGCTAGCCAGCCGAAGATAAGGCCCGACGCACCGATGTGGTTGGTCTCGCAGCGCACGCCGACGTATGGGCAGTGCGCGCCGACATTGCCGATCAGCCACGTGCCGAAGCCACCGAGAATCCAGACGATGGCCGTGGCGAAAACGAACCGTGACAAGCCCGCGAGCGTCATCAGGAAACCGAGCACGAGCGCCGGAACGGTGTTTGCGATCAGGTGATCCCAATTCGCGTGGAGTAGCGGCGCGACGAGGATGCCCCACAGCCCGTCGGTCTCCAGTGGTCGGATGCCGTTGCGGTCGAGGCGATGATTGGTCAGGCCGTCCCACAACTCGATGACCCACAGCAACACGACGAACGTAAGGATCGTGGCCCCGCCGACCATCCAGCGTGGCCGCTTCTCCGGCCGCGTCGCAGGTGTGTGCGGATGTCCGGCTGACCCAGTCATGCGCGCCGCTCCTCTCCCCCGCAAGCGGGAGGTGCCCCCACATCGCTTTCATGCTCTGCATCGTCGCCGGCGCGGGTCATGCCCATAGCTGCCCTTCCAGAGCGGTTTCGGCATCATCCAGGCTACCGGCGTAGGCACCGGTCGACAGATACTTCCATCCGGCGTCGGCTACCACGAAGGCAATGTCCGCGCGCTCGCCGGCCGCCACCACGTTTGCGCCCACTCCGAGCGCAGCATGCAGGACCGCTCCGGTCGAGATGCCCGCGAAGATGCCTTCGGCATCCACTAGCTCGCGCGTGCGGCGCACCGCGTCGGCGGCGCCGACCGAGTACCGGGTACTGAGTACCTCCGGGTCATACAGTTCGGGCACAAATCCTTCGTCGATGTTGCGCAGCGCGTACACCCCCTCGCCGTAGCGGGGTTCGGCCGCCACGATCTTCACGTCGGGGACATGTTCGCGGAGAAACCGCCCGGTCCCCATCAGCGTGCCCGTGGTGCCGAGGCCGGCAACGAAGTGGGTGATCTCGGGCAGGTCGGCGAGCAGCTCGGGGCCGGTGCCGAAGTAATGCGAGTCGGTATTGGCCGGATTGCCGTACTGATACAACATCACCCACGATGGGTTGGCCTCGGCTAGTTCTTTGGCGGTCGACACCGCGGTGTTGGATCCGCCTTCGGCCGGGGAGAAGATGATTTGCGCGCCGTAGAGCTCCAGGAGCTGACGTCGTTCCACCGAGGTGTTCTCCGGCATCACACAGATCAGCCGGTAACCCTTGAGTCTGGCCGCCATTGCAAGCGAAATGCCGGTATTTCCGCTGGTGGGCTCGAGGATCGTCGCGCCCGGCGTGAGCAGTCCGTCGCGCTCGGCCTGCTCAATCATCCGCAGCGCCGGCCGGTCCTTGATCGACCCGGTCGGATTGCGGTCTTCGAGCTTCGCCCACAGCCGCACGTGCGGCCGGTCCGGCCCGTCATCCCAGCGCGGTGACAGCCGCTGCAGGCCAACCAGGGGCGTGTTGCCCAGGGCCTCCAACAGCGAGTCGTATCGCGTCATCGGCTCGGTTCAATCACCGGCTCACCCGCCCGCCACGGCGGGCAGGATGGTGACCGAGTCGCCGTCGGCGACCGCGGTGTCCAGGCCCCCGGAAAACCGCACGTCTTCGTCGTTGACATAAACATTCACGAAGCGGTGCAGCTTGCCGTTATCGATCAGACGCTCGGAGATACCCGAATAGTTGGCCTCCAGGTCGCTAATAACCGCACCCAGCGTGTCGCCGCTCGCGGAGACGCGTTTCTGGCCACCCGTATGGGGCCGCAGGATGGTCGGAATCGAGACGGTGACGCTCATGAGGGCCTTTCTCGAGGCTGTTTGATCATTTGACTGGCTAGTACTGCTCGACGACGTTGACAAGTTCTTCGGTGACGGCACCGTCGACGATGCGATAACTGCGGAGCTCGTGGCGGTCGGGGTCGCGCGTGGACACCAGTACGTAATGCGCGTCCGGTTCGGCCGCCAGGTCTATGTCTGTGCGACTCGGGTACGCCTCGGTCGCGGTGTGCGAGTGATAGATGACCACGGGCGCTTCCTCTGCTTCCTCCAGCGCCCGCCACACTGTGAGCTGCTCTTGGGAGTCGAAACGGTAGAAGGTCGGCGAGCGCTCCGCATTGACCATCGGGATATGCCGTTCGGGACGGTCGCTACCCTCCCGGCCGGCCAGCACGCCGCAGGCTTCGTCGGGGTGGTCTCTGCGTGCATGGGCGACCATGGCATCCACCAGGTCGGCACGTATCACCAGCACGTCCGCCCTTCCTCTATAGGTTGGCTTGCACCCCGAATGCCCCGGGCAACACGTCGCGGTAGGTTGGTATTCCGGCTACCGACGCGGCGGCCATTACCCCGACCAGCACCGCACGAGCCAGGCAATCGGCCGCGGCCGCGCCGATCGCGGTGACTAGCTCCGTCTCCGGGGACAGCGCGGCCGGCGTGTCAGCGGCCGGGGGCACCTCAACCGCCCCGGTGGCCAGCGCGAACACTGTATCGCCGTCCAGCGGGGTGTGCGAGGGCCTGATGGTACGGGCCAGCCCATCGTGGGCGGCAATCGCGACGCGCCGGCAAGCCGCAACGCTCAGCGCGGCGTCTGTCGCGACCACGCCGATCGTCGTGTTGAGCGGGCTGAGCGTGCACGGCAGCTGCGCCAACGCATCGACCTGCGCGGCCGGCGGGGCCGTCAACGCGAACTCGTCGATCAGGTCCGCCATCCACGGCAGGCCGGTGGCCGGATCAATGACATTGCCGACGGAGTTGACCACCACCATCGCTCCGACGGTCACATCGGATGCCAAGGTCATCGATGCCGTCCCCACGCCGCCCTTGAGGACGCCGGCGCGCGCCCCTACCCCCGCGCCGACGGTTCCGACGGCGACGGCCGCACCGTCGGCGCCAGCGGCGGCCTTACATGCGGCGTAGCCGAACTCCGCCGTAGGCCGACAATCCCAACCGCCGACGGGCAAGTCGAAGATCACCGCGCTCGGCACGATGGGCACCACCCCAGTCCCCATCGCCACGCCGCGCTGATGTTCTTCCAGCCAGCGCATGACGCCGTCCGCGGCGGCCAGACCGTAGGCGCTGCCGCCGGCAAGCAACACCGCATCGACAAACCGCACGCTGTTGGCCGGGTCCAGCAGATCGGTCTCCCGGGTCCCGGGCGCGCCGCCCCGGCAGTCGACCGCACCGACCGTCCCGGGCGGAGCCAGCACCACCGTGACCCCGGAGGCCCAGCCGGCGCCGAGGGCCGCATCCGGGGCCAGCCGCTGGTGGTGGCCGACACGGATGCCTCCGACGGCGGTAATGGAATTCATCCGGCCGCCATCACGATGATCGGGACCCCATCAACACCAGGACCAGGTATTCCTGCAGCACCGTCAGCCACTGGTACACGTCGAAGTGCGCGGCCAGCGGATGGTCGGCCGGCAGGCGCTCCGGACCCCGCGGGCCGATCTCAAGCATCACTCCCAACGTCAACCGAAGATCGTTGACCGCCGTAATCCACGCGTTGGCGCTGTCCTCGGTGAGCTCTAGCCGGCCGCCGTTCTCCGGAACCGTATCCAATAACTGCTGCGCGGCAACACGTTTGGCGTCGAGAATCTCCGGCTCGTGCAGGCTGCGCAGCGCGGCATTGAGGCTCTCGGCGCTCTCGGCGGCCAACGGGTTGTCGTCCTCGCCCTTGTAGAAGTCGGGGAGCAGCCGACGCAGCGTCGGATCCACCGGACGCTGCGTATGCCCGGTCCTGATACCGGTGATCTCTTCGAGTTCGTCTGACGGCGAGGAGGATTGGCGCTCATCGATCAAACCGATCATGGCGCCTACCAGGTTCTTGAGCAGGGCTGCCTCATGCGGAGCCAACGACGACCGAAATCTGGGTCCATTGCGGGTCTCGACGCGCTTCCATTTGCGCACGGTGGATCCGGATACCCTCGAATCTCACCGGTCCTGCTGCATCGTCGCCCACAACCCGGCGGCGTGCAGTTTGGACACGTCGGCTTCCATAGACTCCCTGCTGCCCGCCGAGACCACTGCCTTGCCTTCGTTGTGCACTTGCAGCATCAACTTGGTGGCATGGGGCTCGCTGTAGCCGAACAACTTCTGGAACACATAGGTCACGTAGGTCATCAAATTGACAGGGTCGTCCCACACGATGGTGACCCATGGGCTGGCCGTCACGTCGACGGGCGCAGACTCGCGTTGCCCAGTGGTGCCCGGCTTGGCGGGAGCTGACGTGGCAACAACCATGGCCCCAGAATACCGAGCCCCGGGCGTTGATACCGAGCCAGTGATGCGAACCGATAACGTTGCGCTGTGAACTTAGCGGGGCTGCTGACCGACAAGTACGAGTTGACGATGCTGGCGGCGGCGCTGCGCGATGGCACCGCCGATCGCCGGACCACGTTCGAGGTGTTCGCCCGGCGTCTTCCCGCGGGTCGCCGGTACGGGGTGGTCGCCGGAACCGGGCGACTGCTGGAAACCTTGCCGGAGTTCAGGTTCGACGATGAGGCGTGCGAGCTGCTGGCCCATTTCCTCGACCCCAACACGCTGCGCTACCTGCGCGATTTCCGCTTCGGCGGCGACATCGACGGCTACGCCGAGGGCGAGCTGTACTTCCCCGGCTCCCCCGTGCTGTCGGTACAAGGCAATTTCGCCGAATGCGTGCTGATCGAAACGCTGGTGCTGTCGATCCTCAACCACGACACCGCGATCGCGTCGGCGGCGGCACGCATGGTCAGCGCCGCCGGCGACCGCCCACTGATCGAGATGGGCTCGCGCCGGACCCACGAACGGGCCGCGGTCGCCGCGGCCCGCGCGGCCTATATCGCCGGCTTCGCTGCCTCATCCAACCTGGAAGCCCAGCGGCGGTACGGCGTGCCCGCGGAGGGCACCGCGGCGCACGCGTTCACCATGCTGCACAGCCAAGAAGACCGGGACGCAAAGATGGCCGAGCTGGCCGCGTTCCGTGCCCAGGTCAACGCCCTGGGGTCCGGCACCACGCTGCTGGTGGATACCTATGACGTGACGACCGGCGTGGCCAATGCCGTGGCGGCGGGCGGTGCGACGCTCGGCGCGGTGCGCATCGACTCGGGCGAACTCGGCGTCCTTGCCCGCCAGGTGCGTGACCAACTCGACCGGTTGGGCGCCACCCAGACCCGCATCGTGGTGTCGGGCGATCTCGACGAGTTCAGCATCGCCGCGCTGCGCGCCGAGCCCGTGGACGGTTACGGCGTGGGCACGTCGCTGGTCACTGGATCGGGCGCACCGACGGCGAACATGGTCTACAAGCTCGTCGAGGTGGATGGCATCCCGGTGCAAAAGCGCAGCAGCCACAAGGAGTCCCGCGGCGGCCGCAAGGAGGCGCTACGGCTGTCACGCCCGACCGGCACCATCACCGAGGAGATTGTTCATCCGGCGGGTCGCCCGCCAACCATCGACGAGCCGCGCCGAGTGTTGACCACGCCGCTCGTGCGGGGCGGTCGGGTGGTGGCCGATGCAAGCCTGGCTACGGCGCGAAAGCTTGTGGTGTCTGGATTGCACAGCTTGCCTTGGGAGGGGCTGAAATTGGCGCCCGGCGATCCGGCGATTCCGACGCAGACGATCCCGGCCTGAGCACAAGGAAGTCATCACGTCCGACGTTTCTGTGTCCGTGCCCGAGCTGTTGGCCATCGCCGTGGCCGCGCTCGGGGGCAGCGAACGCGCCGGCCAGCTGGAGATGGCGACCGCGGTAGCGGAGGCCTTCGAAACCGGCGAGCACCTGGTCGTCCAGGCCGGCACCGGCACCGGCAAATCACTTGCCTATCTGGTTCCCGCGGTTGTGCGTGCGATCGGCGACGACGGGCCGGTTGTGGTGTCGACAGCGACGATCGCGTTGCAGCGTCAACTTGTCGATCGAGATCTGCCTCGGCTGGCCGACTCACTCGCCGCCGCACTGCCTCGCCGGCCGCAGTTCGCGTTACTCAAAGGGCGACGAAATTATCTGTGCCTCAACAAGATTCATCAGGGCGGCGAGTCTGCCGAGGATGACGAGCGGCCGCAGGAGGAGCTCTTCAACCCGATGGCGGTCACGGCCCTGGGCCGCGATGTGCAACGTCTCACCGAGTGGGCGTCGACCACCGATACCGGTGATCGCGACGACCTCAAGCCCGGCGTGCCGGACCGATCGTGGTCCCAGGTCAGCGTGTCGGCGCGGGAATGCATGGGTGTGGCCCGCTGTCCGTTTGGCTCCGAGTGCTTCTCCGAACGAGCACGCGCCGCTGCCGCCCGCGCCGATGTTGTCGTCACCAACCACGCACTGCTTGCGATCAACGCTGTCGCGGATTCGGCGGTGCTGCCTGAACACACGCTGCTGGTCGTCGACGAAGCACACGAGTTGACCGACCGAGTGACCTCGGTTGCGACGGCGGAATTGACGTCGGCCGCCCTCGGCGTTGCGGCGCGGCGCATCACGCGGTTAGTGGACCCCGAACTGACCCAGCGGCTGGAGGCGGCGTCGGCCACCTTCGCCTCGGCGATCCACGACGGGACACCCGGTCGCATCGATCATCTCGACCAGGAGATGGCTGCGTATCTGGCCGCGCTGCGCGACGCTGCCGGCGCGGCACGCTCGGCGATCGACACGACCAGCGATGCGAAGGCGGCGTCAGCGCGCGCCGAAGCGGCTGCGGCACTGATCGAGATCTCCGATACCGCGTCGCGGATCCTGGAGTCGTTCGGCCCCGCCATCCCCGATCGCACCGACGTGGTTTGGCTGGACCACGAAGACAACCGCGGTTCGCCGCGCGCCGTGCTGCGTGTGGCTCCGCTGTCGGTGGCTGGGCTGCTGGCCGGTCAGGTGTTCTCCCGTTCCACGACGGTGTTGACGTCGGCCACGCTGACCGTCGGCGGGTCGTTCGACGCGATGGCCACCGCGTGGGGCCTGAGCGATGCCGATCATCGCTGGCGCGGGCTGGACGTCGGATCGCCGTTTCAGCACGCGAAGTCCGGAATCCTTTACGTGGCAGCCCATCTCCCGCCGCCCGGCCGTGACGGCACCGGCACGGCCGAGCAGTTGACCGAAATCGCCGAACTCATCGCCGCCGCCGGCGGGCGCACGCTGGGACTGTTCTCGTCGATGCGGGCGGCCCGGTCCGCCGCCGAAGCCATGCGCGAACGGCTCGCCACGCCGGTGTTGTGCCAGGGCGACGACAGCACCTCGGCGCTCGTCGAGCAGTTCGCCGACGACCCCGAGACCTCCCTGTTCGGGACTTTGTCGCTGTGGCAGGGCGTCGACGTGCCGGGTCCGTCGCTGTCGTTGGTGCTGATCGACCGCATCCCGTTCCCACGTCCGGACGACCCACTGCTGAGTGCCCGCCAGCGTGCGGTGGCAGCGCGTGGCGGCAACGGGTTCATGGATGTCGCGGCAAGCCACGCCGCTTTGTTGCTGGCGCAGGGATCAGGCCGGCTGCTGCGCCGCATCACCGACCGTGGCGTGGTGGCAGTGCTGGACTCGCGAATGGTCACCGCCCGATACGGCGGTTACCTGCGCGCCTCGCTACCGCCGTTTTGGCAGACCACCAACCCCACGCAGGTCCGCGGCGCACTGCAGCGGTTGGCTGCGGCCTCCCCGCGCGAGCAGACGTGAAAGCCCCCGAATCCCCGGGGAATCGGGGGCTTTCACGTCTGCTCGCGGTCAAGCCAGGGTGACCAGGCCAAGCTCGTTGCTGGCGGCCAGCATCGGATGACGGGGCAACACCCGCACCGTGTACCCCAGCGCGCCCGCCAGCGGCAACGGTGTCGTCGTCGAGAAGACCTGGTTGCCGCCTTCGGCGCCACCGGCATATGACATCTCGACGGTGACCGGATCCAGCAGCGCATCGCCGGCGTCCACCCTGCCCAGCACCGCCTGCACCGTCACTTCGTCAGGCGCCAGCCCGGCCAGCTGCACGGTCGCGGTCAGCGTCAGCTTCGATCCGAGCAGTGGCGTATCCGGCAGACCCGTGCTGTCGACATCAGTGATTTCGATCTTCGGCCAGGCTTCTTCCACGCGGCCGCGGTATGCGGCCAGCTCGCGGGCCGCACCGAACTCGCTTCCGTCAGCTTGTATCGCGATTGTCCGGCGCAACGACCGCGCCGCCGGCGTGTAGTAATGCTCGACGTAGTCGCGCACCATCCGCGAGGCCAGCACTTTCGGACCAAGCGTCTGCAAGGTGTGCCGCACCATTTCGATCCACCGCGGCGGCACACCATGCTCATCGCGCTCATAGAACTTTGGCGCCACGGCCTGCTCCAGCAGGTTATATAACGCGCTGGATTCCAGGTCGTCGCGACGGTCCTCGTCGGCTACGCCGACGGCAGACGGTATCTCCCAACCGTTTTCGCCGTCGTACCACTCGTCCCACCAGCCGTCGCGGATGGAAAGATTCAAACCACCATTGAGCGCGCTCTTCATGCCTGACGTACCGCAAGCCTCCAACGGCCGCAGCGGGTTGTTCAGCCAGACATCGCAGCCCCAATACAACAGCCGGGCCATCGACATGTCGTAGTTGGGCAAAAACGCGATGCGATGCCGCACCTCCGGCCGGTCGGCGAACCGCACCACCTGCTGGATCAACGCTTTCCCGCCGTCGTCGGCAGGGTGCGACTTCCCGGCGACAATCAGCTGGATGGGCCGCTCCGTATCCAGCAGCAGCTGTTCGAGCCGATCCGGATCGCGCAGCATCAGGGTCAGCCGCTTATACGTCGGAACCCGCCGGGCGAATCCCACGGTAAGCACATTGGGATCGAATGCCGTTGAAATCCAGCCTAATTCGGCCTCTGACGCGCCGCGTTCCAGCCACGATTGGCGCAGCCGCACCCGGACGTCCTCGACCAACAGCGCGCGCAGCTGCGAGCGGATCCACCACAGCTGTCCGGGGTCGACCTGCTGCAACCGCAGCCACACGGCGGGCTCGCTGAATGAATCCGATCCGGCCAGTTCGCGGCCCAGCTGTAGCCACTGGGGTGCGGCCCAGGAGCGCGCATGCACGCCGTTGGTGATCGACCCGATCGGCACCTCGTCGGGGTCGAAACCCGGCCACAGCTCGTTGAACATCGCCCGGCTCACCCGGCCATGCAGGAGCGAGACGCCGTTGGCCCGTTGCGCCAGCCGCAGGCCCATGTGGGCCATGTTGAACTTGGTCGGATCGTCCTCGGCGCCCAGCGCGAGCACCCGATCGGTCGGCACCCCCGGCAGCAATGTGGACACGCCATCGCCGAGGCTGTCATCGAAGTGGCGCCGCACCATGTCCAGCGGGAACCGGTCGATACCGGCGGGCACCGGGGTGTGGGTGGTGAACACGGTGCTGGATCGCACGACCGACAACGCGGTGTCGAAGTCCAATCCCGAATCGGTCACCAGCTCTCGGATGCGTTCTACCCCAAGGAATCCCGCGTGGCCCTCGTTCATGTGGAACACCTCGGGCGCCGGCAGCCCCTCGATGGCGGTGTACGCACGGATCGCCCGCACTCCGCCGATACCCGCAAGGATCTCCTGCTTTATGCGGTGTTCCTGATCGCCGCCGTACAAACGGTCGGTGACGCTGCGCAGTTCATGTTCGTTTTCCGGGACGTCGGAATCCAGCAGCAGCAATGGCACGCGACCAACCTGAGCAACCCAGATCCGCGCCCGCAGCTGCGCGGAATCCGGCATGGCCACCTCGACCAGCACCGGGTCACCTTGGGCATTGGTCAGCAGCCGCAGGGGCAGCCCCTGCGGGTCCAGCGATGGATACGTCTCATGCTGCCACCCCTCGGCGGTCAACGACTGACGAAAGTAGCCGGAGCGGTAATAGAGACCCACCGCAATCAGCGGCAAACCCAGGTCGGAGGCGGCCTTCAGATGGTCGCCGGCGAGAATCCCGAGGCCGCCGGAGTAGTTGGGCAACACCTCAGCAATGCCGAACTCCATCGAGAAGTAGGCGATCCCGGTTGGGCCGGCCGCCCCGTCGACCTGGTGCTGTTGGTACCACAGCGGACGGCTCAGGTAGTCGTTCAAATCGGCCGCCAGCGTATCGAGCCGGCGCAGAAACTCCTCATCGATGGCCAACTCGTCAAGCCGCGCGGGCTTCACCGCACCCAGCAGCGCCACCGGATCGTGGCAATTCGCCCACAACTTTGGGTCGATGGTCGCGAACAGGTCTTGCGTCGACTTCTCCCAGGACCACCGCAAGTTGGTCGACAGCTGGTCCAGCGCGGCAAGACGATCAGGTAGGTGAGCACGGACGGTAAACCGGCGGAGGGCTTTCACGCATCCTTACCTTACTGAGGATTCCGCCGCGCGCAGGGCCACCAGTCACCGTTCACCTCCCGGTGTGTGACCGGACACTAGGGTGGGTACGGCTAGGTGTTGGGACGCAAAGGTTGCTTCCCGACACAACCCAAGCAAAGGTTTCCCCACGAGAGGAAGTTTCCCGACGACAAGCATTCCGCGACGAAACACACCGCGGTTTTGCCGCCGAATCGGACGCACAGGAACGGAGTGGTGGTGCCCGGTCGCGTCGAGATCGATAATGTCCAGCCCGTCGTCTCGTGCGGCGCGTACCCCGCCAAAGCGGTGGTCGGCGAGGTAGTCCCGGTCAAAGCCTCGGTTTGGCGCGAAGGCCACGAGGCGGTGGCAGCCACCCTAGTAGTGCGCTATCTCGGGACGGACTACCCGCACGTTGCCGACGTACGCCGGCTCAAGGCCGTCCAGGCCCCCGAGGCCAGTCCGGTAGCCAGGCCGGCCCCATCGCAGCGCGTCAAACCGCTGCTGCTGCCAATGACCATGGGCGAGCAGCCGTACGTTTTCCACGGTCAGTTCACCCCCGACCACATCGGACTGTGGACTTTCCGGGTCGACGGCTGGGGTGACCCGATCCACACCTGGCGCCATGGACTGGTGGCCAAGCTGGACGCCGGCCAAGGCGAGACGGAGCTGTCCAACGACCTGTTGGTGGGCGCAGCGCTGTTTGAGCGCGCCGCGACCGGTGTGCCACGTCAGCAGCGCCAACCCTTGCTGCAGGCCGCAGCGGCGCTGCGGACTCCCGGGGATCCGCTCACCCGCACCGCGCTGGCCCTGACGTCGGAGATCGAAGAACTTCTGGGGAACTTTCCGTTGCGGGAGCTGGTGACCCGGGGCGAGCAGTTCGGGGTCTGGGTGGATCGGCCGTTGGCCCGCTTCGGCGCCTGGTACGAAATGTTTCCGCGCTCCACCGGGGGGTGGGACGCCGACGGCAACCCCGTGCACGGGACGTTTGCCACCGCCGCGGCGGCGCTCCCCCGTATCGCGGCGATGGGATTCGACGTTGTGTACCTGCCGCCGATCCATCCGATCGGCAAGGTGCACCGCAAGGGCCGCAACAACAACCCCACCGCCGCTCCCGGCGACGTCGGATCGCCCTGGGCGATCGGTAGCGCTGAAGGCGGCCACGACGCGGTTCACCCGAAGCTGGGCACCATCGACGACTTCGACGATTTCGTCGCCGCGGCGCGCGAGCTCGGCATGGAAGTGGCCCTGGACCTAGCGCTGCAATGCGCCCCGGATCATCCGTGGGCCCGCGCGCATCGCCAGTGGTTCACCGAATTGCCCGACGGCACCATCGCCTACGCGGAAAATCCGCCGAAGAAGTATCAGGACATCTATCCGCTCAACTTCGACAACGATCCGGCCGGGCTGTACGACGAAGTGCTGCGCGTGGTACGACATTGGATCGACCACGGCGTCAAGTTCTTTCGGGTCGACAACCCGCACACCAAGCCTCCCGATTTCTGGGCCTGGCTGATCTATCAGGTGAAGTCGGTCGACCCCGACGTGCTGTTCTTGTCCGAGGCGTTCACCCCGCCGGCCCGCCAGTACGGCCTGGCCAAACTGGGTTTCACCCAGTCGTACAGCTACTTCACCTGGCGCACGGCCAAGTGGGAGCTCACCGAGTTCGGCAACGACATCGCCGAGCTCGCCGACTACCGCCGGCCCAACCTGTTCGTCAATACCCCCGACATCCTGCACGCCGTCCTGCAACACCAGGGTCCGGGCATGTTTGCCATTCGCGCGGTGCTGGCGGCGACCATGGGTCCGGCCTGGGGGGTGTATTCCGGCTACGAGCTGTTCGAGCACCGCGCGGTGCGCGAGGGCAGTGAGGAATACCTCGATTCCGAGAAATACGAATTGCGTCCCCGCGACTTTGCGGGCGCCGTCGCCGAAGGCCGATCACTGGAACCGTTCATCGCCCGGCTCAACGAAATTCGCCGGCTGCACCCCGCACTGCAGCAGTTGCGCACCATTGCGTTCCATCACATCGACAACGACGCATTGCTGGCCTACAGCAAGTTCGATCCGACCACCGGCGACTGCATATTGGTGGTGGTGACGCTCAACGCATTCGGGCCCGAGGAGGCAACGCTGTGGTTAGACATGGCAGCTTTGGGTATGGAGCCCTACGAACGGTTTTGGGTGCGCGATGAGATTTCCGGCGAGGAATACCAATGGGGACAAGCCAATTACATTCGCATTGAGCCCGAGCGAGCAGTCGCCCACATCATCAACATGCCGCTGATACCGAACGAATCCCGAACCACGCTGCTCCGCAGGAGGTGAGGCCCCGATGAGCCGAACCGAGAGCCGAACCAACCACGTCACCGCGATGCACCTGGCGCCCGATCCAGCTGCGCTCGCCCGCTTGCTGACCGGCACACACCATAATCCGCACGACATCCTGGGCGCCCACGAGTACGGCGATCACACCGTGATTCGGGCGTTGCGCCCCCACGCGGTCAGCGTCGTCGCGCTCGTCGGTGCTGACCGGTTCCCCATGAAACACCTCGATTCCGGCCTATTCACGGTGGCGCTGCCGTTCGTCAACCTCATCGACTACCGGCTGCAGGTGACCTACGAGGGTTCCGATCCCTACACCGTCGCCGACGCCTACCGATTCCTACCGACCCTGGGCGAAGTCGACCTGCACCTGTTCGCCGAAGGCCGCCACGAACGACTTTGGGACGTCCTCGGTGCCCACCCTCGCTCGTTCACCACAGCCGACGGTGTCGTCGACGGGGTGTCATTTGCGGTGTGGGCGCCAAACGCCAAGGGCGTCAGCCTAATCGGTGAATTCAATGGGTGGACCGGCAACGACGCACCGATGCGGGTGCTGGGCTCTTCCGGGGTTTGGGAGTTGTTCTGGCCCGGCTTTCCCGCCGACGGTCTGTATAAGTTCCGGGTGCACGGCGGCGACGGTGTCGTCACCGAGCGAGCCGACCCGTTCGCGTTCGGCACCGAGGTGCCACCGCAGACCGCGTCCCGGGTGACGGTGAGCAGCTACAGCTGGGGTGACGCCGGCTGGATGGCGCAGCGTGCGCGACGGAATCCGGTGTTCGAGCCGATGAGCACCTATGAGGTCCATCTTGGCTCCTGGCGTCCTGGGCTCAGCTACCGCCAGCTTGCCTCCGAGCTCACAGATTACGTTGTGGCACATGGGTTTACCCATGTCGAACTGCTGCCTGTCGCCGAGCACCCATTCGCCGGATCCTGGGGATATCAGGTCACGTCCTACTACGCGCCGACATCACGCTTCGGCACACCCGACGATTTCCGGGCGTTGGTCGACGCCCTGCACCGCGCTGGTGTCGGTGTCATTGTGGATTGGGTGCCAGCGCACTTTCCCAAGGACGCCTGGGCGCTGGGACGATTTGACGGTACGCCGCTCTACGAGCATTCCGATCCGAAACGCGGAGAGCAATTGGATTGGGGCACTTACGTATTCGATTTCGGTCGCCCAGAAGTGCGAAACTTCCTGGTGGCCAACGCGTTGTACTGGCTGCAAGAGTTCCATGTCGACGGCCTGCGCGTGGACGCGGTGGCATCGATGCTCTACCTGGACTACTCGCGCCCGGAGGGGGGCTGGACCCCGAACATCTATGGCGGCCGGGAAAACCTGGAAGCGGTGCAGTTCCTGCAGGAGATGAACGCCACGGCGCACCGGGTTGCGCCGGGCGTCGTCACCATCGCCGAGGAGTCGACGTCTTGGCCTGGCGTGACCCGACCGACCAATCTTGGCGGCCTTGGCTTTTCGATGAAATGGAACATGGGGTGGATGCACGACACGCTGGATTACATCAGCCGTGATCCGGTGTACCGCAGCTACCACCACCACGAGATGACGTTCTCGATGCTCTATGCGTTCAGCGAGAATTACGTGCTGCCGCTCAGCCACGACGAGGTGGTCCACGGCAAGGGCACGCTCTGGAGTCGAATGCCGGGCAACAATCACGCCAAAGCCGCCGGGCTGCGTAGCTTGCTGGCCTACCAATGGGCCCATCCAGGCAAGCAATTGCTGTTCATGGGCCAGGAATTCGGGCAGCGCGCCGAATGGTCGGAGCAGCGCGGTCTGGACTGGTTCCAACTCGACGAAAACGGTTTCTCCAACGGCATTCTGCGCCTCGTGCGCGACATCAACGACATTTACCGCAGCCGCCCGGCGCTGTGGAGTCAAGACACCAGCCCCGAAGGCTATTCGTGGATCGATGCCAACGACTCGGCCAACAATGTCTTGAGCTTCCTGCGCTACGGCGCTGACGGCTCAGTCATGGCTTGCGTGTTCAATTTCGCAGGGTTGGAACACAGCGGCTACCAGCTCGGCCTACCGTGTGCCGGCCGCTGGCGTGAGGTGCTCAACACCGACGCGGCGGTGTACAACGGCTCCGGGATAGGCAATCTCGGTGGTGTTGACGCAACCGATGCCCCCTGGCACGGCCGCCCGGCATCGGCGGTGCTGGTGCTGCCGCCCATGTCGGCCCTGTGGTTGGAGCCTGAGTAGCGCGAGCAGACGTGAAAGCCCCCAAAACAGGCTTGTTTTGGGGGCTTTCACGTCTGCTCGCCGGAGATCAGTAGAGCGCGACTGGGCAAAATGCACAACGGTTGGGTGCAATTGTGGTCATTTTGTCGTCGAAAACTACTACTCAGCTCGATCGAATAATCGATACTGGCCCGCGATGAGCCTTGTCGGGAGGTATGTGGAATGTCGTTTTTGATCACGACCCCTGAGGTAGTGGCCACAGCGGCGACGGATTTGTCGAGCATCGGGTCGGCGATCGGCGCGGCAAACAGCGCCGCGGCGGCCTCCACCACCGAGGTCCTGGCCGCGGGTGCCGATGAGGTGTCGGCGGCCGTTGCGGCACTGTTTCGGCAGCACGGCCAGGCTTATCAGGCGCTCAGTGCCCAGGCGGCGACATTTCATGGCCAGTTCGTGCAGGCACTGACCGCGGGCGCCAACTCCTACGCCAGCGCGGAGGCCGCCGCGGCGTCGCCGCTGGAGGCATTGCTCAACCTGATCAATACTCCAACCCAGTTGCTGTTGGGGCGACCACTGATCGGCAACGGCGCCAACGGCGCTCCGGGGACGGGGCAAAACGGCGGGGCCGGCGGGTTGTTGTACGGCAACGGTGGAGCTGGAGGGTCCGGCGCCGTCGGCCAAGCCGGCGGCGCCGGTGGGGCAGCAGGGCTTTTCGGCGCCGGCGGCGCCGGCGGCGCCGGCGGCGATGCCCCTGCCGGCACCGGCGGCGCTGGCGGTGCCGGCGGCAGCGGCGGGCTTCTGTGGGGCGCGGGCGGAACCGGTGGGGCCGGCGGTAACGGCTTCACCGGCAACGGCGGAGTCGGCGGGGTTGGCGGCGCTTCTTTGCTGTTCGGGTCTGGAGGCGTCGGCGGCGCAGGCGGGGGCGGTAATACCGGCGGCGGGGCTGGCGGGGCCGGCGGTCGCAGCGGATTCTTAGAACTGTTCGGCACCGGCGGCGCCGGCGGCGTCGGCGGGTTCACCAGCGACAGCGGGTCCGGCGGGGCCGGCGGGGTTGGTGGGGCCGGCGGGCTGTTCAACAACGGCGGCGCCGGCGGAGCCGGCGGATTCGCTGTCGAAGATGCCATCGGCGGAGCGGGCGGAGCCGGCGGAGCCGGCGGCATTCTCTTCGGCAACGGTGGCGCTGGCGGCACCGGCGCCATGGGCAGCTCCGGCTCGGACGGCATGGCTGGCGGCGCTGGCGGGACCGGCGGGGCCGGCGGACTGTTCGGTTCGGGAGGCGCCGGCGGTGCCGGCGGCGACGGCGGGCTCAGCACCGACATCAGCGGTGTCGCCGGTGCCGGCGGTGCCGGCGGCGACGGCGGGGCCGGCGGGCTGTTCGGATCGGGAGGCTCCGGCGGGACCGGCGGGGCCGGCGGGAATAGCACCGGAGAAACCTCAACCGCCGGGATCGGCGGCGTCGGCGGCGCCGGCGGGGCCGGCGGGCTGTTCGGGCCCGGTGGCTCGGGCGGCACCGGCGGGGCCGGCGGGAACGCCGCCGGGAACGACTCGGCGGACGCCAATGGCGGGGCCGGCGGCGCCGGCGGCGCCGGCTTGCTGTTCAGCTCCGGCGGCTCGGGTGGAGCGGGCGGAAGTAGCGAGGCCATTGCGGGCGCCGGCGGCGCCGGCGGGGCCGGCGGACTGTTCGGCTCCGGCGGATCGGGTGGCACCGGCGGATCCGGTGTCGACAATGTCGCCGGCGGTGCCGGCGGAGCGGGCGGCAATGCCGGCATGTTGGCCGGCTCGGGCGGAGCCGGGGGCGCCGGCGGGTTTGGCAATACAGCCGGCGACGGCGGCGTCGGCGGCAATGCCGGCCTGCTCTACGGCGACGGCGGCACTGGCGGTGCCGGTGGGATCGCCATCGACGCCAACGGCGGGGCCGGCGGCCGCGGCGGCAACGCGGGGCTGATCGGCAGCGGCGGCACTGGCGGCGCCGGCGGCGCGACCTTCGGAGCGGGCAAGGCCGGTGGTGTTGGCGGCGTTGGCGGCAACGCCCAACTGATCGGCAACGGCGGTAACGGCGGCAACGGCGGCGCTAGCTTGGTACCCGGTGCCGGTGGAGCCGGCGGCGTCGGCGGTGCCGGCGGGTTCTTCGGCTTGTCTGGAATCGACGGGTTATCGGGTGGCTGACATGGCCTTGGAGCGCACGGCAACTGACTTGTTGGGCTTTTAGTAAAGCGCGTTGGCGAGGTTGCGCCGGCCCGCGATCACCTCGGGGTCCGCGGGGTCGAAGAGCTCGAACAGCTCGATCAGCCGGGTGCGCACTCTGGTGCGCTCGTCGCCAGATGTGCGGCGCACCAACGCAATCAGGCGTTCGAACGCCGCAGTGACATCCTGGTTGAGGATTTGCACGTCGGCTGCGGCCAACGCGGCTTCGAGGTCGTCCGGTGCGGCGTCGGCGATCACGACGGCATCAGGCCGCTGCGCAGTTGCGCGCGTGAGGAATTCGATCTGCCGGATGGCCGCCTTCGCTTCGACGCTGCCCGGATCCGCGTCCAATACCGCCTGATATGACTTCTGCGCGGCGTCGAAGTCTCCCGCCTCGAGTTCCCGTCTCGCCTGTGCGACGACTGGATCGACTTCGGTTGACTCCTCGGAACCCCTTGGGCCCTTGAGCTTTCCGGCCGTCGCCGAAACCAGGGAGTCCAGCCAGCGCCGTAGCTGATCGGCGGGCTGGGGCCCCTGGAAGCTCGACATCGGCTGTCCTGCAGCCAATGCCACCACGGTCGGAACCGCTTGGACGCCGAATATCTGGGCCACTCGAGGCGCAACGTCGACGTTGACCGACGCCAACCACCACTTGCCCTTGTCGGCTGTGGCCAGGCCGGTCAGCGTGTCAAGCAGGTCGACGCACACATCACTGCGCGGTGACCACAGCAAGACCACCACCGGCACCTCGTCGGACCGGACGATCACCTCGTCTTCAAAGTTGACCTCGGTGATGTCGGTGACACCAGGGCCACCCGCGCCGGCCCCTGCCGACGGCACCCGACCCGCTGCGTCAGCCGCCGCTGGGCTTGGTTGGGCTCGTTGCTTGAGGCCGGACAGGTCGACCGCACCAGCCATTGCAGGCCCGATCGGGGGTCGCGGACGCGTCACGGGATCCAGTCTGTCACGCCGCCTCGGTCCCGATTCACCCGGTCGCGCCGACCCGGATATTGCTGAAACGCGGCTTCCACGCGCCGCGCTGGGCAGCTATGACCAATCTCACACCAGCTTTCGCGGGCGGCGTTCCAGCAACGTCGCGGTAGGGCGCCTTAACCCGCCCGCAGGATCAGCGCATCGCCCTGGCCGCCGGCACCGCACAGCGCCGCCACCCCGTAGCCCGAGCCGCGGCGCGCCAGCTCCAGCGCTACATGCAAAGTAATTCGCGCTCCCGACATACCGATTGGATGCCCGACGGCGATCGCGCCCCCGTTGACGTTGACAATCTCGGGATTTACCCCAAGTTCCTTGGTCGAGGCGAGCGCCACCGCGGCGAACGCTTCATTGATCTCGATGACATCGAGCTGGTCGACCGAGATGCCCTCGCGGTGCAGTGCCTTCTTGATCGCGTTGGCCGGCTGCGATTGCAGGGTGGAATCCGGCCCTGCCACCACGCCGTGCGCACCGATCTCGGCCAGCCACGTCAGGCCCAGCTCCTGGGCTTTTTCCTTGTTCATCACCACAACCGCGGCCGCACCGTCGGAAATCTGCGACGCCGAGCCGGCGGTAATGGTGCCCTCCTTGCGAAACGCCGGCTTAAGCGCTGCCAGTGAGTCCGCGGTGGTGTTGGCGCGAATACCCTCGTCTTCGCTGAACTGCAGTGGATCACCCTTGCGCTGCGGGATATTCACCGTGACCACTTCGTCGGTGAACACGCCATCCTTCCATGCCGCGGCCGCTTTCTGGTGCGACCGCGCAGCGTATTCGTCCTGTTCCCGGCGGGTGAACATGTCGATATCGTTGCGTTGCTCCGTCAGAGCGCCCATCGGCTGGTCGGTGAACACATCGTGCAGGCCGTCATAGGCCATGTGGTCCAAGACCGTGACGTCTCCGTACTTGTAGCCCGACCGGCTATCCATCAACAGGTGGGGCGCCTTCGTCATGGACTCCTGCCCACCGGCCACCACGACATCGAACTCCCCGGCCCGAATGAGCTGGTCAGCAAGGGCGATGGCGTCGATGCCGGACAGACACATTTTGTTGATGGTCAGCGCCGGCACATCCCAGCCAATACCAGCGGCGACTGCCGCCTGGCGCGCAGGCATTTGGCCCGCTCCCGCGGTGAGCACCTGACCCATGATCACGTACTCGACCAAGGACGCCGGCACGTTCGCCTTCACCAGAGCGCCCTTAATCGCAATGGCGCCCAGATCGGTGGCGCTGAAATCCTTGAGCGAACCCATTAGCTTGCCTATCGGCGTCCGGGCTCCAGCAACGATCACCGACGTCGTCATGACTACCTCCTAGGGGCACTGGAATTCAGATCCGGGATACCGGAGAAGCAGATTCTTAGCCTTGAGGTTACCGTTGTGTGATGACGACTGATCAAGTTGACGCGCGTCACGTTCTGGCCACCGCTCTGGTGACCGGTCTGGATCATGTCGGCATCGCCGTCGCCGACCTCGATGCTGCGATTGAGTGGTATCACGACCACCTGGGCATGATCCTGGTGCACGAGGAAGTTAACGACGATCAGAAGATCCGCGAGGCGATGCTGGCGGTGCCAGGATCCACCGCGCAGATCCAGTTGATGGCACCTAGCGACGACTCGTCGACGATCGCCAAGTTTCTGGACAAGCGCGGACCGGGCATCCAACAGCTGGCATGCCGGGTCAGCGATCTCGACACCCTGTGCCAGCGATTGCGTAGCCAAGGCGTTCGGCTGGTCTATGAGGCCGCCCGCCGCGGAACCGCGAATTCACGGATCAACTTCATCCATCCGAAGGACGCCGGCGGAGTTCTGATCGAATTGGTCGAACCGGCGCGCTAGGACCACTTTCGGGTCGGACCGCGATTCGCGCGGTTGGCCCAGCACGGAGTATGCCAGTGCCGGCGGTCTTGAACCGCTCCCGGCAATTCTGCTGGCCAAACCACCACATGTGCAGTGCCAGAACGGATTTCGTGATCGCATCCCGGGCAGCGATAGGTCTTCACGGCGCGGGACGCGGCGACCGGACGGACTTCGTATTCATAGCCATCGGGTCCGGCTTCCACCCGACGCAGCGCCGGAAACACCGACTGTTGCCGGCGTGGCGGTTGGCGGCGCCGAGCCATCAGTCCACCTTAGTCGGCCTGCACGTCAACACAGGCTGCGAATACCAGCTCGACGACACCCTCGATGAAGTCGTCGTTCAGCGGCTCACCGGTGACCAGCAGCCGGAAGTAGAGTGGGGCGAGCAACGCTTCGATCACAGGTCGGGACGCTGCCCGCGCATCGATCTCGCCACGGGCCCTTGCCCGTTCGACGATGGTGCGGTCCAGCCGCAGCCGTTCGGTCCAAAATTGGCTGCTCGCGGCGGCCAATTCGGGATTGGCCGGCGACTCACCGGCGACGGCACGGACCACGGCGACGCCGGCGGGCGAGGTCTGGATCGCGACGGAGCGGCGGGCTAGCTCCATCAGGTCTCCGCGCAAGGAACCGGTGTCGGGAACGGCGACGGTTTGCTCCGCTTGGTGCAGCATGGCGTCGAGGACAAGCGCCACCTTGGTGCGCCAACGCCGGTAGATCGTGGTCTTGTGGACGCCGGCGCGCGTCGCGACGCCTTCCGGGCTGACGCCGGAGTAGCCGCTTTCGGCCAGTTCCTCGAGGGTTGCCGAGATCACCGCCGAACGGATGCGCGCACTACGCCCTCCGGGCCGCCGTGACGTGACGGGCAGTTCCGCTGGTGGCTGCACGGTGCTAATGTTAACGCAACATTTTGTTGCGTTAGTCCGAAGTTGCGATGGTTTTGACTGAGTATTGGTGGTCTGAACTGACAATATGGGCGTTGTTGTGTGCTCATATGTAGTCACGAATAGATGCGTGTCATTTCTATCAATGCAGCGGAATCCAGCTATGATTCTTGGTGTGCCACGCAATACCGGCAAAGCTCACGTAGTCAGAGTTAAGAAGACTCACGTGGATAAGCAAGGCCACGAGCGCGTCTATGAGTCTGTACTGTTGCGCCGCACCTACCGAGACGGGGCCAAGGTGCGCAACGAGACCGTGGCCAACCTGTCGATGCTGCCGCCGCAGGCCGTCGATGCGATCGAGGCGACGCTGAAGGGCCACACGCTGGTGCCGGCCGGCTCCGAGTTCAGCAAGTCCCGGTCGCTGCCACACGGGGACGTGGCGGCGGTGGCCGCGATGGCGCGCAAGCTCGAGCTGGCCGCAGTGCTGGGCCCGCCGTGCCGAGCCCGCGATATCGTGCTCGCGTTGATCATCTCGCGGGTGGTGCGGCCCAAGTCGAAGCTGTCCACCCTGTCGTGGTGGCCCAACACCACCCTCGGCGTCGATTTGGGGGTGGCCGAGGCCTCCACCGACGAGATCTACGCCGGGATGGACTGGCTGGCCGACCGACAGGATAGGATCGAAAAGAAGCTGGCGGCAAAGCATTTAAACGAGTCGGTGAACCCGGGCCGGATGGCGTTGTTCGACCTGACTTCCTCGTGGGTGACCGGCCGATGCTGCGAGCTGGCCGCGCGCGGCTACTCCCGCGACGGCAAGAAGGGCTGCGAGCAGATCGAATACGGGGTGCTCACCGACCCTGAGGGCCGCCCGGTCGCGGTGCGCGTGTTTTCCGGTGCCACCGCCGACCCGACCGCGTTCACCCAGATCGTGCAGGTGATCAAGGACAAGCTCGCCATCCAGCGGCTGGTGCTGGTCGGCGATCGCGGCATGATCACCACCGCCCGCATCGACGCGCTGCGCGAACTCAACGACAACCCCGACACCCCAACCGCCTTCGATTGGATCACCGCGCTACGCGCACCCGCGATCGCCAAACTCGCCCGCGACGACGGGCCGCTGCAGATGAGCCTGTTCGATACCCAGGACCTCGCCGAGATCACCCACCCCGACTACCCCGGTGAACGGCTGATCGCCTGCCGCAACCCCGCCCTGGCCGCCGAACGTGCCCGCAAACGCCACGACCTGCTGGCTGCCACCGAGAAGGAACTGGCCCACATCGCCCAACGCGTCACCAAAGCCACCCTGTCCGGCGCCGACAAGATCGGCATCGCAGTCGGCAAGGTCAGCGGAAAATTCAAGGTGGGCAAGCTCTTCCACCTCACGATCACCGACACCGAGTTCACCTACCACCGCGACCAGGCCGCCATCGACGCCCAAGCCGCCCTCGACGGCATCTACGTGCTGCGCACCAGCGTCAACACCAAGGTCCTCGACCCCGCCGCCGTGGTGGAGGGTTACAAAAACCTCGCCAACATCGAACGCGACTTTCGCATCATCAAGACCGACGACCTCGACCTACGCCCCATCCACCACCGCCTCGAGGACCGCGTCAAAGCCCACGTGCTGATCTGCATGCTGGCCTGCTACCTCATCTGGCACCTGCGCAAGGCCTGGGCGCCACTGACATTCACCGACGAAACACCGCCGCATCGGGACAACCCCGTCGCCCCCGCGCAGCGCTCCCCAGCCGCACACGCCAAAGCCTCCACCAAACACGACGCGGCTGGCAACCCGGTACGAAGCTTCCGCGACCTGCTCAATCACCTGGCCACCCTCACCCGCGACCGGATCCGCTACCACCAGACCAACATCGAAATCGACAAACTCACCGAGCCCACCCCCACCCAGCGCCGCGCCTTCGACCTCATTGACGCTCCGATCCCCCTCACCATCGCCGCGTAGCCAGAACCACCACCCACCCAAACCAGCCAATCCCCAGGTCAACCAGGGAATTCACCTAGTTCAACAACCTTAACTTCGGGTTAGTGAGGCACGTAATGAAGCGCTACCAGCAGGCCGGTGCGTTTCCGCGGTTGATCAGGCGGACGGCAGGGACACGTCCGATGGCGTGGCTCTACGGCCACATCCAGGAGCCGCTCGATCGCTTCGTCTGCCGACTCAGTTCGGGCCGGACGACACTGACCTCGTTGCTCGGCGACGTCGACACCACGATCCTCACCACGACCGGCGCAAAGAGCGGCTTGCCGCGAACGCACGTCGTGCTCGGGATGCCCGATGGCGAGCGAGTGATCGTTGTGGCGTCCAATTACGGTCGTGGTCGCCACCCAGCCTGGTATTACAACCTCATCGCCAACCCCCGCGCCTCCATCGAGATCGACGGTGTCACCCGCGACGTTGTGGCTCAACGACTGACTGGCGAGGAGCGGGAACGCTACTACCAAAGAAGCGTCGATATCTATCCAGGATTCGACCTTTACCGCCGTCGGGCAAACCGCGAAATCCAAGTGCTCGCACTCGATCCCGTGGAACTCTAACTCTGGATCGGTCGAGTCGTGCGAGTCAGAACAACCGGTACTCGTCGCTGCCCATCCCCCATATCTGGTCGTAATCCAGTGTCGCACAACGGATACCGCGGTCGGTGGTCAGGGTGCGGGAGAACGGCCGAATCGGCTATCGCCAGCACACCTCATAGACTCGCTGAGGGTCCCGCAGCCCCTTGAGCTGCTCGTCCCGGGGTTCCCCGAATCGGAACTCGTGACTGCCGGCGACCAGTCCACGCAACACCCCCGAGACGAGGATCTCACCGCCGGTCGCTTTCGCCCCAATCCGCGCCGCGAGGATCACGGTGTGCCCGAAGAAGTCCTCCCGTTCGCGGATCACCTCTCCGGTGTGCAGTCCGATCCGGACGCGAAGCACCTGACTGCCGGACTGATCGCGTAGCGCGGCCAACTCGCGCTGGATTGCGATCGCGCAGCGTAGCGCGCTGCGGGCACTGGCGAACGCGACCATGAATCCGTCGCCCTGCGACTTGACCTCGAAGCCGTCGTGCGCCACCAGCTGGCCGCGGATGAGCGCGTTGTGGCGGTGCAGAACCTTTAGCCAGCGGTCGTCGCCAAGCTGCTCGGTGAGCACGGTGGAGCCCTCGATGTCCGAGAACATGATCGTAACGGTGCCGTCGGGCGCTGCTACCGCTCGGAGGTCGGGCCGGTCCAGCTCAACAGATTGCACAACACTATCCAGAGCCGACCAGCCGAGCGTCGATCTCTGCTCCTGGTGCTCCTGGCGCAGCCGCGTAAGTCGCTCGGCCTCCAGGCGCACGCCGATCTGCCGCGCAACGGCAAGTCCCCGGTCGATCAGGTCCATCGCCTTCTCCCGGTCGGCCGGCTCAGATCTGTTGAGCAGTGTCCGAGCGTACTCATAGCAGACCCGTGGAGTCACATAGTCGCAGCCCATCTCCGCGTTGCGCACGAGCGCGAGTTCAAAGTGGTGCGCGGCGTCCTGGTGACGGGCGGCTGCCGCCGCGGCCAAGCCGAGGAATGCGTGGTTGGAACCAAGGCAGCCGGCGCCAGCCAGAAACAAGGTGCAGCGATCTTCGTAGGGCAGCAGCAGCTCGTACAGGTTGCTGGCGGCGTCGCGGTCCCCGATCGCGACCGACGCAATCGACAGCGCGCAGATCGACGTCAACGAGTCACCGCTGCGCCGCAGCGCCTCGAAGCCGTTAGCCGCAAGCTCCGCGAACCTAGAGCGGGCCTCATCGAGCTGGCCGATCTCGGTGAGCAGCCACACATACGCCGACGGCCACGCCTGGCCGTAACGTGCGGCGGCCTCGCGACCGGCGTCGCGCAGCTGTCCCAAGCTGCCGTCCGCGAACCGTGTCAGGAACGACTGAGCGCCAAACACAACCGCCGCCACCTCCCGCCGGGCACGCTGGCCGATCGTCAGCGCCGTCTGCGCGAGACGCTCGGACTCCTTGAAGCGCCCCTGCATCAACGCCCGCATCGTGCGGAATACCGCCGCCTGCCTCAGGTAGCGCGGCTGGCGCAGGTCGCCCGCCAACCGGTCGCACTCAGCGATCTCCTCATCGACCGCATGAAAGTCGCCGAGCTGAGCAAGCGCGATTAGCCGCAAATGGTGACCCTCGAACTCCATGTCGCGGTCACCGACGATCCGGGCGAGCCGCACCATCTCCTCGCCCGATGCGATCGCCTCATCGATCCGGTCGGGGCCCAGGGTCGACCACTGGCGGCTGTGCATGGCCAGTAGCAGGATCTTCGTGTCACCGACCCGCTCGGCCATCTCGATGGCTTGCGCGCTTGCCCGGTCGGCGTCCTTGAGGTCGCCCTTGCAGCGAAGCTCGAGGGCCAGCCGAGCAAGCACTGTCACCCGCAACGCGCTGTCCCGCGCCGGCAACACCCCAAGCGCCTCATCCAACATTGCTATCAGCCGTTCATCGGCGCGATCGGTGATCGAGAAGCCACCGGGACCACCACCGTATCCAAGCGCGGCACGGGCATAGTGGTCGTTCAGCGCAAGCTCACGCGCGGTCACCGCCGCCTCGCCGAATGTCTTACGGGCACCCTCGGCTTCGCCGGCTCGCCACTGGGCGTCCCCGAGCGCGAGCAGCAGATCACATCGGCGTTGCGGCACCACTTCCGAGAGCGTGTCGAACAGCCGCAGCGACGTCGCGTAGAGGCTAACCGCGTCTTCGTACGCATACGTCGCAGCCGCCCGTTCGCCCGCCCACCAGGCGTAGTCGGCTGCCTTGGCGATGTCACCCCGTGGCGCCGCCTTCGCGAAGTGGTATGCGATCGCAGACAGATGGGACTCGATCCGGTCTTCGTAGATCTGCTCGAGCGCCTCGCCGGCGGCGGTGTGCAGCTGGGAGCGGCGCAGTGCGGGCAGATCGTCATACAGAGCGTCGGGGGTTGCACCGTGCGCAAAGACGTATCCTCCCGGCTCGCCGGTAGCCCGCACGATCGCCCCCTCCAGCGCTGGCTGCATCCGCGTCAGCACGGCCCCTGCCTCGAGCCCGCTCACGTGCGTCAGGATTGGCAGATCGAACTCACGGCCGATCACTGCGGCCGTCGACAGCAGCTCACGTGTCTCGGCCGGGAGCTTCTCCAACCGATGGGAGACGGCCTCGCGGATACCTCGGGGGATCCCGAGCCCCTCGCCGTCCCGGATGCGGATAACCCAGCGACCGTCGCGCCAGTCAAGCACTTCGGAGTCGATCAGGTGACGGATGATCTCTTCGGTGAAGTAAGGGTTGCCTTCCGATTCACGGCAGACGGTATCCGCGAGCGTGAGTTCGTCGCGGCGCTCAAGCGGTTGTTGCAGCACGGCTTCGAGCATCGCCCTGACGTGTTGATCGGATAGTCCTCGCAGCCTGATACCGGCGTAGCCCCGCTCCTTGCTGAGCGCCGTGAGCACCTCATTCAGATAGTGTTCGCCGGGGAGCTCGTCGTCGCGGTAGGTGCATAGGAGGAATACGCGCGAGCGGGCAAGTTCGCGCACGACGAATGCCAGCAGCATCAGCGAGGGACGGTCAGCCTGATGCAGGTCTTCGAGGAATATCGCCAGCGGCTGGCGGTTGGAAGCGCCAACCAGGAACCGCGACACCGAATCGAACAGCCGGAATCGTGCCTGTTCTGAGTCCAGCGTCGGCGATTCAGGGATCTCCGGAATACGCTCGCGCACCTCGGAGACGATCTGTGCGATCTCAAACGCGCCAGAGCCGAGGTCAGAAGCTACCGTTTCGGCGTCGTGATCGCGCGCATAGTCGCGGATTACCTGCACCCACGGCCAGTAGGCAGGCGCACCCGCGCCTGCATAGCAGCGCCCCCACAGAACCTGCGCGCCCCGCAGTGCCGCATAAGCCGCGGCCTCCGACGCGAGCCGGGTTTTACCGATACCCGACTCACCACTTACGAGCACCGTGCGCCCACGGCGGCCGACCACGTCATCGATCGCCGCGCGCAGTGCCTGGATCTCCCGCTCTCGGCCGACGAAACCGCTGTCCGTGATCCGGTCCAGCGCCGCCACATCGTGAGTCAAGCTATCGCCACCAGCGGCGGCGGCAGCGATCAGCCCGAGTGCGTCGCGAACCTCGGTTGCGTGTTGGGGACGTGCGTCTGGCGACTTCGCCAGCATCCTCAGCAGCAACTGGTCTAGCGCCGCTGGGACCCCGGGCCGATGCCCGCTCGGCGCGACCGGCGCGGTCGCAACGTGCTGCGATACCACCGCGGCGGCTGATTCGCCCACAAAGGGTGGTATCCCACAAAGCAATTCGTACAACAGAGCGCCCAGCGAATAGATGTCCGAACGCGCGTCGGAACCGCGACCGAGGCTCTGCTCTGGCGGCATATAGGCGACCGTTCCGATCATCGTCCCCACAGCCGTCACGCGCGTCCCGCCTTCCGCGGCCGCGAGCCCAAAATCGCCGATCTTGGCCGTGCCGTCGGGCGCCAGCCACACATTCTGCGGCTTGACGTCACGATGCACTACGCCGTGGGCGTGCGCGTGCGCGAGCCCGCTGGCGATATCGCCGCCGATCCGGACCACCTCCTCGACCGCGAGCCGGTGCTCCGCCGCGTCCGACAGCAACCCATAAAGGTCACCGCCGGCCATGTACTGGCTGATCAGATAGAGCTGCCCCGCCTCTTCGCCGAAGTCATACACGTTGACGATGTTGGGGTGCTCGCCAAGCTTCGCCATTGCCTCGGCTTCCCGGCGCGCGCGGCGCAAGGCGGTCTCGTCCGAGTCGGCGGCCTTATACAGAGCGGCGGCCACCTCACGGTGCAGCCGTGTGTCGGTGGCCAGATACACCCTTTTGCCGGCACCCTCGCCGAGCAGGCGGCTCAGCGTATAACGCCCGTCTCCAACCGCCCGCACCGGAACTGCCGGCTGCACCGGCCCGGATCGGGCCCCCAGCTCAGTGCCGCACTCGTCGCAGAAGCGGACCGAGGCCGAGTTACGCGCACCGCACCGCGGGCATGCGAGCTCGGCCGTGATCGGGGCGCCACAGGCACCGCAGAACTTGGCCTGCGCGCGGTTCCCGGCCCCGCACTGACTGCATTCGACACTGGCGACCGTGCTCATTGATCGGTTACCTCAACGCAGCACCGGGAAGTCCGCCGACCAACAGCGCCCCCGGACCCGTGTGGGTTGCGACTACCGGTCCAATCTCGGCGATGAACTCCGGCGCCGTGCCGAAAAGCTCGCCGAGGCGCTCCACCAGCCGCTTCGCCTCCTCGTGCGCATGCGCGTGCTGGACGAACCATCGGTCGCTACCTACCGCGCGCCGCTGGCGCATCAGGTCGACGAGCCGCTCGACCCCACGCCGGTAGGTACGCACGCGCTCGACGGCCTTGAGCTCCGATTCGATCGCCAAGATCGGCTTGAGGTCGAGCGCCGATCCGATCCACGCGGCCAGAGTGCCAACCCGATCGCTCCGCCGGAGGTACTCGAGCGTGTCCACCAGGCCCCAGCCCTTGACCGCCGCACGGGCCTGGCGTACCCGCTCGATCACGCCCTGGACGTCGGCTCCCGCGGTCGCGGCACGCGCCGCCGCTAGCGCTTGGAGTCCAAGATGGCCGCCCAGGCCGGCCGAGTCGATCACCATCACCCGCTCGCCACCTCGGTCCTCGGATGCCAGCCGTGCGGCTGCCTGTCGAGCCATCGAGCAGGTCTCGGAAATGCCGGAGGAGATCAGGACCGAGACGACAGCGCTGTGCTGCCGCAGCAGCCGTTCAAAGACGACGACAAAATCCTCGACGGTCGGCGCCGACGTCGCAGCAACGCTCTTCGATGCGTCCAGGTGGGCATAGAACTGTGCGAAATCACCATCGAACTCCGCCTCGCGCAGCGCGCCGGCACCCACGTCGTAATACGACGACACCACCGTGATACCGACGCTGTCGACGAGCGCACCCGGCAGGTAGCAGGTGCTGTCAGTAACCACCGCGACGTCTGCCACCCGCACCCTCCAGCCAGGTCCCGACAGCTGTGAATACCCGCTCGCAGAGCATTATCGGACTCGGCGTGAACCACCGTCCAGCCACAAACCGTAACAGCTGACTTTCGCCAAATCGCCATCCCCAGGAATCGGCGGCAACCGCGCGCGCATCGGTCAGCTACCGCAGCGCTGTCCCGGGAAGACCTGCGACCCCTAACATCCCCGGACCGGTGTGCGTCGCGACTACCGGCCCGACTTCAGAGATGAACTCAGGCTCCCTGCCCAACACTTCCACGAGACGCTCGGCCAGCCGCTGTGCGTCCTCGTGCGCACATGCGTGTTGGACGAACCATCGATCGGCACCCACCGCGCGGCGCTGGCGCATCAGCTCGACCAACCGCTCGATAGCGCGCTTGCGCGTCCGCACGCGCTCCACGGCCTTGAACTCCGATTCGACCATCAAGATCGGCTTGAGGTCGAGCGTAGATCCAATCCATGCGGCCGCGCTGCCGATCCGGCCGCCGCGCCTCAGATACTCAAGAGTGTCGACAAGGAACCACGCTCGGGTCTCCTGGCGCGCCTGGCGCGTTCGTGCGATCACCTCTGAGGCGTCTTCCCCAGCGGCCGCTGCCCGCGCCGCCGCGAGGGCCTGAATACTCAGGTGGCCGGCCGTGCCGGCGGAGTCAATCACCACCACCCGCTCACCACCGCGGCCGTTAGACTCCAGCCTTGCGGCGGCATCCCGAGCTATAGCGCAGGTCTTGGAAATCCCCGAGGAGATGAGGACCGAGACGACGGTCCGGTGCTGCTGCAGCAGCGGTTCAAACACCGCGACAAAATCCTCGACGGTGGGGGGAGACGTGGTCGCGACGCTCTTCGACGCGTCCAGCTCCGCATAGAAGCGCGCGAAATCACCATCGAACTCGGCCTCGCGCAGCGGGCCGGCACCAACGTCGTAATACAGCGACACCACCGTGATGCCGAGGCTGTCAACGAGCGTGGCCGGAAGGTAGCCGGTACTGTCGGTCACCACCGCGACATCAGCCATGCGCGCCCCAACAGTGCACCAGCTCCGTGATCCCCGGCACGGCTTCACCGGCTGCTCTCGGCGCTACCTCGCCCATGCCCGCCACCTGGCGATGTGGCAACGTCGCTGAAACGCCTCCGTGGGCCACGAAAATTTTGTTGTACCTCCCTAACGGGCGCGCCGTCGCTGAGCTCAGGCGAGGGACACCGAGCCGAGCTCATTGCGGGCGGCGCGCATCGGATGTTTGAGCAGCACCCGCACGGCGTAACCAACGGCGCTGGCTGCCGGCAGCGACGTCGTCGTCGAGAATATCTCGTTGCCGCCCGTGAAAGTGCCTATATGCGACATCTCGACGTGGGCTCAGCCAGCCACGCGCTCGGCCGCACCTGGTATTCATGGCCATCGGTCCACTTCCGCCCGCCGCGCAGTCAGGTACATCGGCCGTAGCCGGCGCGGCAGTTGCGGCGCCGAGCCATCAGAACAGCCGGTACTCGCCGCTGTCCATACCCCTCATCTGGTCGTAATCCAGTGTCACACAACGGATACCGCGATCGATGGCCAACGTGCGCGCCTGTGGCTTGATCTGCTGAGCGGCGAACACCCCTTTGACCGGCGCCAGGACACTGTCGCGGTTGAGCAATTCGAGATAGCGCGTGAGCTGCTCCACGCCATCAATCTCGCCGCGCCGCTTGATTTCCACCGCGACCGAGCCACCCCGTTCATCGCGGCACAACAGGTCGACAGGTCCGATCGCGGTCATGTACTCGCGACGGACCAACGTGTACCCCTCGCCCAGCAGCTGAACATGCTCGGCAAGCAACGCCTGTAGGTGTGTCTCCACACCATCCTTGACCAGACCGGGGTCCACGCCCAGCTCGTGGCTGGAGTCATGCTCGATCTCCTCGACGGTGATACGCAGCTGTTCGCCGGACTTGTTCGCAACGACCCACACCGGCGCCACACCGCTGAGCTCTTCGGTCAACCAGCAGGGCGGGCTCATCCAATTCAACGGCTTATAGGCGCGGTCGTCGGCGTGCACGCTGACCGATCCGTCGGCCTTGAACAGCAGCAGCCTGCGCGCCGAGGGCAGATGCGCGGTGAGCCGGCCAACGTAGTCCACGGTGCACCGGGCGATGACTAGACGCACCCGACCCACCTTAGGGCCTGTCCGACAAATTAGGCTGACGCCACCATGTCGCCGCTGAAGGCCTCCAATAAAAGCATTGCGCAGCGCCTGGGCCGGGCGCTCGAGATGGTGACCCGGCAGAGCGGCCGGCTCACCGCGACCCCCGAGTATGGCTCCTGGTTACTCGGACGGGTCTCGGACAGCCGATCTCACCGGTGGCGGCGCATGAAGCTCATCGTGTACAGCTATACCCTGCTATCGAACGTCACCGGGATCGCCGTCGCGGTACTTGTACTGAGCTTCGCCTTTCCGGCACCAAGCATCTACACCGACGCACCGCGGTGGGTTACCGTCGGAGTCGCGCCGGCCTACGCCACGTTCGCGCTGGCCCTGGGGACCTACTGGATCACCACACGAATCGTCACGGGATCTACCCGGTGGGCGATCGAGGAGCGAAGGCCCAGCACAGCCGATGAGCGCAACACCTTGCTTGCCCCGTTTCGGGTGGCTGTCATCCATGTTGTCTTGTGGGATTTCGGGGCGGTGCTGCTGGCAACGCTGTATGGCCTGGCCAACCGCTTATTCATCCCGATCATATTGTTCACGGTGTCCATCTGCGGTGTCTTGGTAGCCACGAATAGCTACTTGTTCACCGAATTCGCCCTGCGACCAGTGGCGGCTCAAGCGCTCGAGGCGGGACGAACACCACGGCGGTTCGTGTCGGGCATCATGGGCCGAACAATGACGGTGTGGACGCTAGGTTCGGGCGCACCCCTGGCCGGCATCGCCCTCACGGCGCTGTTCGCGCTGTTGGTGCACGATCTAACCGAGACCCAGTTGGGGGTCGCGATCCTTATCCTGGCGACGGCAACATTGATCTTCGGGTTCCTTGTGATGTGGATCGTGTCGTGGTTGACCGCGACACCGGTTCGGGTCGTGCGCGCGGCGCTCAAACGCGTCGAGCAGGGTGATCTGCACACTGACGTCGTGGTATTCGATGGGAGCGAACTCGGCGAGCTGCAACGCGGTTTCAACGCGATGGTGAACGGCCTACGGGAACGCGAACGGATACGCGATCTTTTCGGCCGCCACGTCGGGCGTGATGTGGCCGCGGCCGCCGAACGGGAGCGACCAAAACTGGGTGGCGAAGAACGCCACGTCGCCGTCGTCTTCATCGACATCATCGGCTCCACCCAATTGGTCCGCAGCCGGCCGCCAGGCGAAGTCGTCCACCTGCTTAACCGGTTCTTCACAATCGTGGTCGAGGAGGTCGACCGCCACAGTGGGTTAGTCAACAAGTTCGAAGGCGACGCGTCGCTGGCGATCTTCGGGGCCCCGAATCGGCTTGATTGTCCCGAGGATGAGGCGCTGGCCGCCGCACGGGCCATGGCGCAGCGACTGGCAACCCAAATGCCCGAGTGTCAGGCCGGCATCGGTGTGGCGGCGGGCCAGGTCGTCGCCGGCAATGTCGGCGCGCACGAACGATTCGAATACACCGTGATCGGCGAGCCCGTCAACGAGGCCGCCCGGCTGTGCGAACTGGCGAAGTCACACCCCGACAAATTGCTGGCCTCCGCGGCGACGCTGGACCGCGCCAGCGAAAATGAACGCGCCCAGTGGTCTTTGGGTGAGACGGTGACGCTTCGGGGGCACGACGAATCCACCCAGCTAGCTCACCCGTCCTGACGCCGCTTAGGCTGACGCCAACATGTCGCCGAAGAAGGCTGCCAAGAAAAGCACTGCACAGCGCTTGGGCCGGGTGCTCGAGCGGGTTACTCGGCAAAGCGGGCGACCCGATACCCCAGCGTACGGCTCCTGGCTGCTCGGGCGAGTTTCGGAAAGCCCAAACCGCCGGCGCGTACGCATCCAGATCATCCTCACCGTGATGATCGTCAGCACCAACCTGGTCGGAACCGGCGTCGTATTGCTGCTGGTAACGGTGGCCATCCCGGCTCCCAGCGTGCTCGACGACAAGCTGTTGTGGATTACTTTCGGGGTCGCACCGGCATATATCGTGCTCGCGCTGGCAGTGGGCGCATTTTGGATCACCCGGCAGACCGTCCTCGCGCTGCGGTGGGCCATCGAGGAACGCACCCCGACCCGCGAGGACGAGCGCAACACCTTTCTCGCCCCATGGCGAGTCGCGATCGTCGACCTCGCCCTCTGGGAAGTCGGCGCGGTGCTGTTGACGATCCTGTATGGGATGGCCGACCACGCGTTCATCCCGCGGTTTCTGTTCGGGGTGAGCTTTTGCGGCGTCCTCGTCGCAACCGGCTGCTACCTGCTGACCGAGTTCGCGCTGCGCCCGGTGGCCGCTCAGGCACTCGAGGCGGGACCGCCGCCGCGGCGGCTCGCGCCGGGCATCATGGGCCGAACCCTGACGGTGTGGCTGCTCGGTTCCGCGGTGCCCGTCATCGGCATTGGGCTGGTGGCGTTCTTCGAGCTCTTGTTGCGGAACCTGACCCAGACCGAGTTCGCGGTCGCGGTGCTGATTCTCTGCGTGGCGACGGTGATCTTCGGATTCATCTTGATGTGGATCATGTCCTGGCTCACGGCGACACCGGTGCGGGTGGTACGTGCCGCGCTCAAACGCGTGGAGCAGGGCGACCTGCGCGGCAACCTGGTTGTCTTCGACGGGACCGAACTCGGTGAGCTGCAGCGGGGTTTCAACGCGATGGTCGCCGGCCTGCGGGAGCGCGAACGGGTACGCGACCTGTTCGGCCGGCACGTCGGGCGCGAAGTAGCCCTAGCCGCCGAACGCGAGCGACCCAAGCTAGGCGGTGAGGAACGGCACGTCGCGGTGGTGTTCGTCGACATCATCGGCTCCACCGAGCTGGTAACCAGCCAACACCCGACCGAAATCGTCAAGTTGCTCAATCGTTTCTTCGCGATCATCGTCGAGGAGGTTGACCGCAACCGCGGACTGGTCAACAAATTCGCGGGCGATGCATCGCTGGCCATCTTCGGCGCGCCCAATCTCCTCGACAACCCAGAAGACAATGCGCTGGCCGCGGCCCGCGCGATCGCCGACCGATTGGTCAACGAGATGCCTGAGTGCCAAGCCGGTATCGGTGTCGCGGCCGGGCAGGTCGTCGCCGGCAACGTCGGCGCCAAGGAACGGTTCGAATACACCGTCATCGGCGAGCCGGTCAACGAGGCCGCACGGCTGTGCGAGCTGGCGAAATCGCGCCCCGGCAAATTGTTGGCTTCTTCGCAGGCCCTGGAAGGCGCGAGCGAGGACGAACGCGCCCGGTGGTCCTTGGGTAGGCACGTCAAGCTTCGCGGGCACGACCAACCCACTCGGTTGGCGAAGCCGATCGAGCCGGCCAAGCCCGCGAAGTAACTCATCCACATTAATGTCGTTTTTCCGCCAGTCTTGTCGGAGGGCGGGTGTAACTGTGGAACTGTGCATGAAGATTTCGAACGCTGCTATCGAGCCGTCCAGGCCAAGGACGCCCGGTTCGACGGCTGGTTCGTCATTGCGGTGCTGACCACCCGGATCTACTGCCGGCCCAGTTGCCCGGTGCGGCCACCGTTCGCCCGCAACGTACGGTTCCTGCCGACCGCAGCGGCCGCACAGCGCGAAGGCTTCCGGGCCTGTAAACGATGCCGTCCCGACGCTTCTCCGGGCTCCCCGGAATGGAACGTGCGTGGTGACGCCGTTGCGCGCGCAATGCGGCTGATCGCCGACGGCACGGTGGACCGTGAGGGTGTCACTGGCCTTGCCGCCCACCTCGGATACACCACGCGCCAGCTGGAGCGACTGTTGCAGGCCGAGGTTGGCGCTGGTCCGCTCGCGCTTGCCCGCGCGCAACGGATGCAGTCCGCCCGCGTGCTGATCGAAACAACAGACCTGCCGTTCGGCGATGTCGCCTTCGCGGCCGGATTTTCCAGCATCCGCCAGTTCAATGAGACCGTTCGCCTGGTGTGCGACAGTACGCCGACGGCGTTGCGCAAACGCGCAGCCGCCCGGTTCGGGTCCGCCGCTACCTCGGCGGGGACGGTCTCGCTTCGGCTACCGGTGCGCACGCCATTCGCATATGAGGGTGTTTTTGGTCATCTGGCCGCCGGTGTGGTGCCGGGCTGCGAAGAGGTCCGTGATGGCGCGTATCGCCGCACGCTGCGGCTCTCGTGCGGCAACGGCGTCGTGAGCCTGACGCCGGCACCCGATCACGTGCGATGTGTGTTGACGCTCGACGACTTCAGGGACCTTGCGGCGGCCACCGCCCGGTGCCGACGGCTGCTCGACCTCGACGCCGATCCTGAAGCGGTGGTGGAGGCCCTCGGCGCCGACCCGGAGCTGGGCGCGGTGGTGTCCAAGGCACCCGGTCAACGTATCCCCCGCACGGTTGACGAGGCCGAACTCGCAATCCGCGCGGTCCTGGGCCAACAGGTATCTACCAAGGCGGCACGCACCCACGCCGGCAGACTGGTGGCCGCCTACGGAGATCCGGTGCAGGATGGCGCGGGCGCATTGACCCACACCTTCCCGTCCGTCGAGCAACTCGCCGAGATCGACCCCGCGCACCTGGCCGTCCCCAAAGCGCGACAACGGACGCTAAGTGCCCTCGTTGCCGGCCTTGCCGACGGAAGCGTCATCCTGGACGCCGGATGCGACTGGACACGCGCGCGCAGGCAATTATTGTCACTGCCCGGCGTCGGTCCCTGGACCGCCGAGGTGGTCGCCATGCGCGGGTTCGGTGACCCAGACGCCTTTCCGGCCAGCGACCTCGGCGTACAGCTGGCTGCCCAGCAACTGGGCCTGCCCAAGCAACAACGTGCCCTCACGGAACACAGCATCCGCTGGCGGCCCTGGCGTTCCTATGCCACCCAACATTTGTGGACCACGCTCGACCATCCGGTAAACCTATGGCCACCACAGGAGGTTGTCGCATGATTAACTACCGCACCATCGAAAGTCCAATTGGACCGTTGACGCTGGCCGGATATGGCTCGGTGTTGACGAACCTGCGAATGGTCGACCAAACCTACGAGCCGAGCCGCAACGGCTGGACGCCCGATCGTGGGGCATTTGCTGGGGCCGTCGATCAACTCGATGCGTATTTCGCGGGCAAGCTCACCGAATTCGATATTCAGCTGGATCTGCGCGGGACAGACTTTCAGCAGCGGGTATGGAAGGCATTGCTGACAATCCCCTACGGAGAAACGCGGTGCTATGGCGAAATCGCCGAGCAGATCGGTGCGCCCGGTGCCGCGCGCGCCGTCGGCTTGGCGAATGGCCATAATCCCATCGCCATCATCGTGCCGTGTCATCGCGTTATTGGCGCCAGCGGGAAACTCACCGGATACGGCGGCGGGCTCGACCGGAAGCAAACTCTGCTGGAATTGGAGAAAAGCCGAGAATCGGCGAGCCTGACATTGTTTGATTGACATGCAAAAACACCCCCGGCTAGCGGGGGTGTTTTTGTGTATGTTCGGCAGTGTCCTACTTTTCCACCCGGATGGGCAGTATCATCGGCGCTGACAGGCTTAGCTTCCGGGTTCGGGATGGGACCGGGCGTTTCCCTGTCGCTATTACCGCCGTAACTCTATTTAAATTTGTACTGGTGGGGGGTGTGGTGTTCAACGACAAATAGTCGTGAAACTAAATAGTGGTTGCGATTTGTGTGTTGGTAAGTTTTCGGCCGGTTAGTGCCAGTTCCCTGCACCCATTGCTGAGCTTCCAGGTCTGGCCTATCGATCCCGTGTTCTGCGGGGGGCCTTATCCCTCTAAAAGGGTGAGAAGCCTGATCTTGGAGAAGGTTTCCCGCTTAGATGCTTTCAGCGGTTATCCTGTCCGAACGTAGCTATCCAGCGGTGCCCCTGGTGGGACAACTGGTGCACTAGAGGTTCGTCCGTCCCGGTCCTCTCGTACTAGGGACAGGTTTCCTCAAGCTTCTGACGCGCGCGGCGGATAGAGACCGAACTGTCTCACGACGTTCTAAACCCAGCTCGCGTGCCGCTTTAATGGGCGAACAGCCCAACCCTTGGGACCTGCTCCAGCCCCAGGATGCGACGAGCCGACATCGAGGTGCCAAACCATCCCGTCGATATGGACTCTTGGGGAAGATCAGCCTGTTATCCCCGGGGTACCTTTTATCCGTTGAGCGACACCCCTTCCACTCGGGGGTGCCGGATCACTAATCCCGACTTTCGTCCCTGCTTGACGTGTAGGTCTCGCAGTCAAGCTCCCTTGTGCATTTACACTCGCCACCTGATTGCCGTCCAGGTTGAGGGAACCTTTGGGCGCCTCCGTTACATTTTAGGAGGCAACCGCCCCAGTTAAACTACCCGCCAGGCACTGTCCGTGAACCGGATATACGGTTCGACGTTAGGTGTCCAATACGATCAGAGTGGTATTTCAACAACGACTCCGCCCCAACTGGCGTTGAGGTTTCACAGTCTCCCACCTATCCTACACAAACCGTACCGAACACCAATACCAAGTTGTAGTGAAGGTCCCGGGGTCTTTTCGTCCTGCCGCGCGTAACGAGCATCTTTACTCGTAGTGCAATTTCGCCGAGTCTATGGTTGAGACAGTTGAGAAGTCGTTACGCCATTCGTGCAGGTCGGAACTTACCCGACAAGGAATTTCGCTACCTTAGGATGGTTATAGTTACCACCGCCGTTTACTGGGGCTTAAATTCTCCGCTTCACCCTTGCGGGTTAACGGGTCCTCTTAACCTTCCAGCACCGGGCAGGCGTCAGTCCGTATACATCGTCTTGCGACTTCGCACGGACCTGTGTTTTTAGTAAACAGTCGCTTCTCACTGGTTTCTGCGACCGGTTTCCGCTCCCACCGCAAGGGTGTTCACGGCATGCCGGTCCCCCTTCTCCCGAAGTTACGGGGGCATTTTGCCGAGTTCCTTAACCATAGTTATCTCGTACGCCTTGGTATTCTCTACCTGACCACCTGTGTTGGTTTGGGGTACGGGCCGTATGTGTGCTCGCTAGAGGCTTTTCTTGGCAGCAGAGGATCACCGAATTCGCCTCAACCGGCTATGCATCACCTCTCAGGATTAGTGAGCGACGGATTTGCCTATCGCTCTCCCTACGGGCTTGCCCCAGTATTACCACTGACTGGTACGGCTGCCTTCCTGCGTCACCCCATTGCTTGACTACTACCAGCGAAGGTCCCACGCAGCCCCAGAACTCCACGCCCCCGAAGGGGAATGATCGATCCGGTTTTGGGTGGTTAGTACCGCTGATTCATCACGGGCGCCCACACACGGGTACGGGAATATCAACCCGTTGTCCATCGACTACGCCTGTCGGCCTCGCCTTAGGTCCCGACTCACCCTGGGCGGACTGGCCTGGCCCAGGAACCCTTGGTCTTTCGGCGGGCAAGGTTCTCACTTGCCTTGTCGCTACTCATGCCTGCATTCTCACTCCCCCACCCTCCACCACCGGTCACCCGGCGGCTTCGCTGAATGAGGGACGCTCCCCTACCCACACCCACTCAAATGTGGATGTGCCGCGGCTTCGGCGGTGTGCTTGAGCCCCGCTACATTATCGGCGCACAATCACTTGACCAGTGAGCTATTACGCACTCTTTCAAGGGTGGCTGCTTCTAAGCCAACCTCCTGGTTGTCTCTGCGACTGCACATCCTTTCCCACTTAGCACACGCTTTGGGGCCTTAGCCGGCGATCTGGGCTGTTTCCCTTTCGACGTACGGAGCTTATCCCCCGCCGTCTCACTGCCACGTTTGACACCACGGCATTCGGAGTTTGGCTGACGTCAGTAACCTAGTAGGGCCCATCGGCCATCCAGTAGCTCTACCTCCGTGGTGAACCACGCAACGCTGCACCTAAATGCATTTCGGGGAGAACCAGCTATCACGGAGTTTGATTGGCCTTTCACCCCTACCCACAGCTCATCCCCTCAGTCTTCAACCTAAGTGGGTTCGGGCCTCCACGCGGTCTTACCCGCGCTTCACCCTGGCCATGGGTAGATCACTCCGCTTCGGGTCCAGAACATGCCACTACACCCCTTACGGGGATACGCCCTATTCAGACTCGCTTTCGCTGCGGCTACCCCACACGGGTTAACCTCGCGACATGTCCCTGACTCGCAGGCTCATTCTTCAAAAGGCACGCCATCACCCCACAAGGAGGCTCTGACGGATTGTAGGCACACGGTTTCAGGTACTCTTTCACTCCCCTCCCGGGGTACTTTTCACCATTCCCTCACGGTACTAATCCGCTATCGGTCATCGAGAAGTATTTAGGCTTACCGGGTGGTCCCGGCAGATTCACAGCGGATTTCACGGGCCCGCTGCTACTCGGGAATTGATACAAGGCAGGTGTTGGGTTTTCACGTACCGGGCTCTCACCGTCTACGGCAGACCATCCCAGGCCACTTCCGTTAACCACAACACTTTCTGACTGCCCCTCAGCCGAGTAGAGCTGAGATGTATCACTCCCACAACCCCGCACACACAACCCCTACCCGGTTATCCATGCATGCGGTTTAGCCATGTTCCACGTTCGCTCGCCACTACTTGCGGAATCACAATTGTTTTCTTCTCCTACGGGTACTGAGATGTTTCACTTCCCCGCGTTCCCTCCCGCACCCTATATATTCAGATACGGGTAACACGACATAACTCGTGTTGGGTTTCCCCATTCGGAAATCCTCGGATCCACGCTTGGTTGACAGCTCCCCGAGGCATATCGCAGCCTCCCACGTCCTTCATCGGCTCTCGATGCCAAGGCATCCACCATGTGCCCTTAGACACTTACAAACACTACAAAAACCAAAGAATTAAATTGCACAAAAGAACACGCCACCCTACGGGTAGCGCATCCAATTGATGCTCGCAACCACTATCCAATTCTCAAACACCACACCCCACCACCAAGATGGCGGGGACAACACCTTGGAACAAGCCCGAGTGTTGCCTCAGGACCCAATAGTGTGTCTGGCTTGTTTGTTGTCGTGCACCCGGCTCTCGTCCACTACAGACGAGAACCCCTCACGGCTTACACCCCACCAGTTGGGGTGTTTTTCGTGGTGCTCCTTAGAAAGGAGGTGATCCAGCCGCACCTTCCGGTACGGCTACCTTGTTACGACTTCGTCCCAATCGCCGATCCCACCTTCGACAGCTCCCTCCCAAGGGTTAGGCCACTGGCTTCGGGTGTTACCGACTTTCATGACGTGACGGGCGGTGTGTACAAGGCCCGGGAACGTATTCACCGCAGCGTTGCTGATCTGCGATTACTAGCGACTCCGACTTCACGGGGTCGAGTTGCAGACCCCGATCCGAACTGAGACCGGCTTTAAAAGGATTCGCTTAACCTCACGGCATCGCAGCCCTTTGTACCGGCCATTGTAGCATGTGTGAAGCCCTGGACATAAGGGGCATGATGACTTGACGTCATCCCCACCTTCCTCCGAGTTGACCCCGGCAGTCTCTCACGAGTCCCCGGCATTACCCGCTGGCAACATGAGACAAGGGTTGCGCTCGTTGCGGGACTTAACCCAACATCTCACGACACGAGCTGACGACAGCCATGCACCACCTGCACACAGGCCACAAGGGAACGCCTATCTCTAGACGCGTCCTGTGCATGTCAAACCCAGGTAAGGTTCTTCGCGTTGCATCGAATTAATCCACATGCTCCGCCGCTTGTGCGGGCCCCCGTCAATTCCTTTGAGTTTTAGCCTTGCGGCCGTACTCCCCAGGCGGGGTACTTAATGCGTTAGCTACGGCACGGATCCCAAGGAAGGAAACCCACACCTAGTACCCACCGTTTACGGCGTGGACTACCAGGGTATCTAATCCTGTTCGCTCCCCACGCTTTCGCTCCTCAGCGTCAGTTACTGCCCAGAGACCCGCCTTCGCCACCGGTGTTCCTCCTGATATCTGCGCATTCCACCGCTACACCAGGAATTCCAGTCTCCCCTGCAGTACTCCAGTCTGCCCGTATCGCCCGCACGCTCACAGTTAAGCCGTGAGATTTCACGAACAACGCGACAAACCACCTACGAGCTCTTTACGCCCAGTAATTCCGGACAACGCTCGCACCCTACGTATTACCGCGGCTGCTGGCACGTAGTTGGCCGGTGCTTCTTCTCCACCTACCGTCAATCCGAGAAAACCCGAACCTTCGTCGATGGTGAAAGAGGTTTACAACCCGAAGGCCGTCATCCCCCACGCGGCGTCGCTGCATCAGGCTTGCGCCCATTGTGCAATATTCCCCACTGCTGCCTCCCGTAGGAGTCTGGGCCGTATCTCAGTCCCAGTGTGGCCGGACACCCTCTCAGGCCGGCTACCCGTCGTCGCCTTGGTAGGCCGTCACCCCACCAACAAGCTGATAGGCCGCGGGCCCATCCCACACCGCAAAAGCTTTCCACCACAAGGCATGCGCCTCTAGGTCCTATCCGGTATTAGACCCAGTTTCCCAGGCTTATCCCGAAGTGCAGGGCAGATTACCCACGTGTTACTCACCCGTTCGCCACTCGAGTACCCCCGAAGGGGCCTTTCCGTTCGACTTGCATGTGTTAAGCACGCCGCCAGCGTTCGTCCTGAGCCAGGATCAAACTCTCCAAACAAAAACCCCTCGATAGCGAGGTGAATTTACAATCAGAGATACCTGACAAGACGCCAAGAACTGGCATCTGAAAATGCGACTACACCCACACACGGGGAGTGCAAGGTGTAGTCAAAAAAACAACAACAAACAAAAACACCAAACACACTATTGAGTTCTCAAACAACACGCTCGCTTGTTTTTGCCCTCTTCGGGGCAACCCTGCCAGCTTAATACAGACCAGGCAGAGCAGTCAACCCCCGGTTTTTGGTCATCTCGTGGGATGACCGTGCTAACGGGGGCCGATGTCTACAAGCATACCCTCTCAATCTCGCCTCCCAAACCAACCAGGTTCTCCACGAACAACGGGTAGCCCCGATCGATGTGGAAGACGTCGTGAACCTCGGTGTCGCCGTCGGCGACCAATCCCGCCAGCACCAGGCCAGCACCGGCGCGGATGTCGGAACACCAGACCGGCGCGCTTGACAATTGCGGGAGACCCCGCACCACGGCGTGGTGGCCGTCGGTGCGGGCGTCTGCGCCAAGCCGAATCATCTCTTCGACGAACCTAAACCGCGCCTCGAAGACGTTCTCCGTGATCATCGAGGTGCCATCGGCGATCGAGGCCAAGGCGATGGCCATCGGCTGCAGATCGGTCGGAAAACCGGGGAACGGCAATGTCGCAACATTGACGGCTTTCGGGCGCTCGTACTGGGCCACTCGGAAACTGTCGTCCGTCTGGGTCACGGTGGCGCCCGCGTCGTGCAACTTGTGCAGCACCAGCTGAAGATGCGCCGGATCGACGCCCGTCACCGATATGTCGCCGCGCGTCATTGCGGCGGCGATGCCCCATGTCGCGGCCACGATGCGGTCTCCGATCACCCGGTGCTCGGTCGGATACAGTCGCGGGACACCGGTGATGGTCATCGTCGGCGAACCCGCACCTTCGACTTGCGCACCCATCTGGTTCAACATCGTGCAGAGGTCAACCACGTCGGGCTCGCGCGCCGCATTGTGAATTGTGGTGACACCCTCGGCCACGACGGCGGCCATCAGGATGTTCTCGGTAGCTCCCACCGAGGGGAACTCCAACTGAATCTCCGCACCGCGCAACGTATCTGCCTGGGCCACGACGCAACCATGCTCGATGTTGCAGCGTGCACCCAACTGCCGCAGGCCCGCCTGGTGCATATCCAGCGGACGGGATCCGATCGCGTCGCCACCCGGAAGCGCGACCCTTGCCTGCTTGCACCGCCCGACCAGCGGCCCCAGCACACAAACCGAGGCCCGGAACTGGCGCACCGCGGCGAAGTCGGCGTCGTACTTCGGCTCGTCGGGCGAGGTGATTCGGGCCACGTCGCCGTCGAGTTCGACGGTGGCGCCTAGCCCACGCAGTACCTCCGCCATCAGTGGCACATCGAGGATGTCGGGACAGTTAGTGATGGTGCTGGTGCCCTCGGCCAACAACGCTGCGGCCATAAGTTTGAGAACGCTGTTCTTGGCACCCCCGACAGCTACTTCGCCTGACAACCGGTTGCCACCAGTCACGACGAAACGCTCTGCCACCCGGGTCAGTGTAGTGAAGCGCTATCGGCTTTGTCAGTCGGACAAGTACGGTTTGCGTATGGCCGTACACTTGACCCGTATCTATACCCGTACCGGCGACGACGGAACCACCGGGTTGAGCGATTTCTCGCGGGTCTCGAAGAACGACTCTCGTCTGGTGGCGTATGCGGATTGCGACGAGGCGAACGCCGCAATCGGTGCGGCAATCGCGCTTGGCAGTCCCGACCAACAAATCACAGAGGTGTTGCGACAGATCCAGAATGACTTGTTCGACGCCGGTGCGGATTTATCGACGCCAGTGGTCGAGAATCCTGAGCATCCTCCGCTACGTGTCACCCAGCCCTACATCGACCGACTGGAGGGCTGGTGCGACACCTACAACGAGTCCCTTCCGGCGCTGAATTCCTTTGTGCTGCCGGGCGGTTCGCCGTTATCGGCGGTACTGCATGTTGCCCGCACCGTGGTACGCCGCGCCGAGAGGTCGGCCTGGGCCGCGGTCGAGGCTTACCCGGGCGGTGTCAGTGCGCTGCCGGCGAAGTATCTGAACCGGCTATCGGATCTGCTGTTCATTTTGTCGCGGGTGGCTAACCCGCAAGGAGACGTGTTGTGGCGACCGGGCGGCGACAGGACGGCGAGCAGTCGCGAAAGCCCCTGAAAACCACGGCTTTTAGGGGCTTTCGCGACTGCTCGCCGCCAGTACGCGCGTCAGACGCTGCGGCGACGAGCCCGCGGTGAAGGACGCGACTCCACCCACGACAAGAACGCGGTCAATGCGCTGTGATCAAGCGCGAGCTCGTAACCCTGCCTACGGTCCTGGGTGGTGTCGCGCAGTTCGAGTATCACGATCTCGTCGGTCATGATGTCGAACTCGTCGCCTCGTGGCGCGCGCCGGGCCACGATCTCCAAACCCCGCCTGCTGAGCCGACGATCTGGCCACAACCGCAGACTGGACAGACGGTAGAACGCCGCTTCGCCGCCGCGGTAGCGGATCACTCCGTGGCGCCAGCCGTGTCCGCCGACAGCGGGAATGTCCCTCATGATTCCCGCCGTTCCGCCCTGGCGCAGTTTCCACAACCGGTAACTCAATGCCAGGACGGCCGTGCCCAGCAGAACTACGAGCACGGCCATGCCGATCATGGGCGCGCTCATCGGGCTGCTAGTCGATCGCGCCGATAGCGCGCAGTCTGGCGCGGCCCCTGGCGGCGATCTTCGGGTCGTCGGACTCGGAATCCCGCTTCGCGGCGCTCTCGTCGATGTCCTTCTCGAACTCGGCGGATTCGGCGAGAATGCTGACGCCCTCTTCCGTCACCGACAAGAAGCCACCATCCACCGCGATCCGCAGATCCGCTTTGCCTTCCCGCTCGACTCGCACCATGGCGTCGTCGACCAGTTGCGCAACCAGCGGGATGTGGCGCGGCAGGATGCCGATCTCGCCGACGGTGGTGCGGGTGAAGAGAAAGGTGCCCTCGCCCGACCAGATCTTGCGGTCGACAGCAACGATTTCAACGTTCAATTCCGCCATTCCACACCACCTTTCGACTCAGCCGGACGGTTAGAGCTTGGCCCCGAGGCTCTCGGCCTTCTTAGCGAGGTCATCGAGGCCGCCGATCAGGAAGAATGCCTGTTCCGGTACGTGGTCGAAGTCGCCCTTCGACAACTTGTCGAATGCTTCGATGGTCTCCTTCACCGGGACCGTCGAACCCGGCTGGCCGGTGAACTGCTCGGCCGCCATCATGTTCTGCGAGAGGAACCGCTCAATGCGCCGGGCCCGCCCGACCAACTGCTTGTCCTCTTCTGACAGCTCGTCGATACCAAGGATGGCGATGATGTCCTGAAGATCCTTGTAGCGCTGCAGGATTCGGATTACCTCCTGTGCCACACGGTAATGCTCGTCGCCGACGACACCGGGGTCCAGGATCGTCGAGCTCGACGCCAACGGGTCGACGGCGGGGAAGATGCCCTTGGAGAACACCGACCGCGACAGTTCGGTGGTGGCATCCAGGTGCGCGAATGTCGTTGCCGGCGCGGGGTCGGTGTAGTCGTCGGCCGGCACGTAGACGGCCTGCATCGACGTGATCGACCGGCCTCGCGTCGACGTGATGCGCTCCTGCAGCTCACCCATCTCGTCGGCCAGTGTGGGTTGGTAACCGACCGCCGACGGCATGCGACCCAGTAGCGTCGACACTTCCGATCCGGCCTGGGTGAACCGGAAGATGTTGTCAATGAACAACAGCACGTCCTGGCCCGCCTCGTCACGGAACCATTCGGCCATCGTCAGCGCGGACAGCGCCACTCGCATACGGGTGCCGGGCGGCTCATCCATCTGACCGAATACCAGGGCGGTGTCCTTGAGCACGTTGGCTTCTTGAAGCTCGACCCATAGGTCGTTGCCCTCGCGGGTGCGCTCCCCGACGCCGGCGAACACCGAAGTGCCACCGAAGTTTCGGGCGATGCGGTTAATCATCTCCTGGATCAGCACCGTCTTGCCCACCCCAGCACCACCGAACAGCGCGATCTTGCCGCCGCGCACATACGGTGTCAGCAGGTCGACGACCTTGAGGCCGGTCTCGAGCATCTCGGTCCGAGGTTCCAGATCTTCGAAAGCCGGCGGCTTGCGGTGAATTGACCAGTGCTCGAACTGTTCTCCGTACCCCGGCTCGTCCAAGCAGTCGCCCAGCGCGTTGAAGACATGTCCTTTGACGCCCTCACCGACCGGCACCGAAATCGATCTACCGGTGTCGGTTACCTCGACGCCGCGCACCAGTCCGTCGGTGGGCTGCAGGGAGATGGTGCGCACCAAGTTGTCGCCGAGGTGCTGCGCCACCTCCAACGTGAGGGTTTTTGCGAGCGACTCGAAATTGATCTTGGCGTGCAGCGCGTTGAACAGCTCCGGGACGGAACCACGCGGAAACTCAACGTCGACGACGGGCCCGGTCACCCGTACCACGCGGCCGCTGGTTTCGGTGTTTGTCGACTTTTCAGTGGTTTCAGTAACAGCTGTCATACTTTCTTCGCTTCCTCGTGGGGCTAACCTGGCTTGGCCTAGCGGGCATCGGCGAGCGCATTTGCGCCACCAACGATTTCGCTAATCTCCTGGGTGATCTGTGCCTGCCGCTCGCGGTTTGCCATCAGCGTCAGAGCCTTGATCAGGTCGTCTGCGTTGTCGGTGGCCGACTTCATCGCCCGCTGGCGCGAGGCCAGCTCCGATGCAGCGGATTCCAGCAGCGCCGCGTACACACGAGTGGTCAGGTACCGGGGCAGCAGCGACTCGAACAGCGTCGTCGCATCGGGCTCGAACGAATACAGGGTCCGCGGTCCACGGTCCTCCTCCACGTACTCCACCACCATGGGGGCAATCCGGTGAGCCTCCGCCGACTGCGACAGCATCGACTTGAATTCGGTATAGACGATGTGCAACTCGTCGACGCCCTCTTCCTCGCCGCTGCCAGCGCCGAGCATGAACGCATCGACAAGAGTCGAGGCGATCTCCGCGGCGTTCTCGTACTTTGGTTGCTCGGAGAAACCCGTCCAGGACTCGGTGATGTCCCAGTTGCGGAACGTGTAGTAGTTCAGCGCTTTACGGCCCACCACGTACAGCACCGGCGTCTTACCCTCATCGCGCAGCAGCGAGAACAGCTCCTCGGAGCGACGGAAGATACTGGCGTTGTACGCACCGCACAAACCGCGATCGGACGACACCACAAGCACGCCGGCCCGTTTCGGTTCGGGACGCTCGACGAGCAGCGGATGGTCCAGGGCGGCCTCGGCCGCCAACGTGGTCAGCATCCGGGTGATCTCGAAGGCGTAGGGCCGGGCGGATTCGAGCCGAGCCTGCGCCCTAGCGATGCGCGACGTCGCGATCAGCTCCTGGGCCTTGGTGATCTTCTTGATCGACCCGGCCGAGCGAATCCGTCCCCGTAGTTCGCGAAGTGTGGCGGCCATGGTTGGCTACTTCTTCTTCTTCGGTGCCGGCTTTTTGACCTTCACCGCTTCCTTGGCCAGCTTCTCCTCGTCTAGGGCCTCGACATGTTCGTCGGGCACCACTGAGGCGCCACCGGTGGCCGCGAAGCCCTTCTTGAAGTTCTGGATGACCTCGGTGAGCGCGTCGGCGTTTTCGTCGGTGAGCTTTTGGCTCTCGCGGATCTCTTGGAGGATCTTCTCTTCGGAAGCCCGCATGTGGTCCAGTAGTTCGGTTTCGAACCGTCTGACGTCCTCGACGGGCACCGAGTCCAGGTGACCGCCGGTGCCTAGGAAGATCGAAACCACCTGTTCCTCAACCGGCATCGGCTGATATTGCGGCTGCTTCAGCAGCTCGACCAGTCGTGCGCCACGCTCCAACTGCGCCTTCGATGTGGCATCCAGGTCAGAAGCAAAGGCGGCGAACGCTTCCAGCTCGCGGTACTGCGACAGATCCAGACGCAGGGACCCGGCCACTTCCTTCATGGCCTTGATCTGCGCGGCGCCGCCAACGCGGGATACCGACACACCGACGTTGATGGCGGGCCGGACGCCCTGGTTGAACAGGTCGGTCTCCAGGAAGCACTGACCGTCGGTGATCGAGATGACGTTGGTGGGGATGTAGGCCGAGATGTCGTTGGCCTTGGTCTCGATGATCGGCAGGCCCGTCAGCGAGCCGCCGCCGAGTTCGTCGGACAGTTTGGCGCAACGCTCCAGCAGGCGGGAGTGCAGATAGAACACGTCGCCCGGATAGGCCTCACGGCCGGGCGGTCGGCGCAGCAGCAGCGAGATCGCGCGGTACGCCTCGGCCTGCTTGGTCAAGTCGTCGAAGACGATCAGCACATGCTTGCCGTCGTACATCCAATGCTGTGCGATCGCCGAACCGGTATACGGTGCAAGCCATTTGAAGCCGGCGGAGTCCGAAGCCGGCGCCGCGACGATGGTGGTGTAGTCCATCGCGCCGCCCTCTTCCAGCGCTCGGCGGACCGCGGCGATAGTGGTGCCCTTCTGCCCGATGGCCACGTACACGCAACGCACCTGCTGCTTGGGATCACCGGTTTCCCAGTTCTGCCGCTGGTTGAGGATGGTGTCGACGCAGACGGCGGTCTTGCCGGTCTTGCGGTCGCCAATGATCAGCTGGCGCTGCCCGCGGCCGATCGGGGTCATCGCGTCGATCGCCTTGATCCCGGTCTGCAGTGGCTCCTTCACACCTTGCCGCTGCACCACCGACGGTGCCTGGAGCTCCAGCGCACGCCTGGTATCGGAATCGATGTCTCCGCGCCCGTCGATCGGCTGGCCGAGCGGATTGATCACCCGCCCCAAGAACCCGTCGCCCACCGGAACCGACAGAACCTCCCCGGTGCGCTTGACCTGTTGGCCCTCTTCGATGTTCTCGAAGTCACCCAAGATCACCGCGCCGACGCTGTGCTCATCCAGGTTGAGCGCGACACCGAGAACTCCGCCCGGAAACTCGAGCAGCTCCTGGGTCATCACCGACGGCAAACCTTCGACGTGCGCGATGCCGTCGCCGGCGTCGACCACGGTACCGACTTCCTCGCGAGAAGTGTCGGACGTGAAAGAACTTACGTATTCTTCGATGGCGCTCTGAATGTCATCAGCGGAGATTGTCAAGTCGGCCATGGCTTTTCGTCTTCCTACTTCGGTTTTTCGTTTTTAGTCGGGCAATTGCGCTTTGGCAGCGGCCAAACGAGACGAGAGCGTTCCGTCGATTATCTCGTCACCCACAGCGATCAAGAGCCCACCCAGCAGTCCGGCGTCGACCTGCAGCTGCACCGCGACCGGATGACCGTAGATACGGCTCAACACTTGGGTGAGGCGGGTACGCTGGGCGTCGCTGAGCTCGGCCGCGGCACTGACCTGTGCGACGATTTCACCGCGGCGCGCCACCGCAACCTCGGCCAGGAACAGCACGGCCTCTTCGGCCGGCTGGCCTCTCAATAGCTCGACAGTCTGCGACAACAGCGCGACGACAACCGGGTTGACGTCGCCGCTTGAGCTCTCAAGTACCTTGCGCAGCAACCCGATACGGCCTTCGGCTGGGCTCGTGCGATCGCCTAACAGGATGGCGAGTCGCGGTTGCGCGTCGAGGATGCGGGAGAACCGGAACAACTGGTCTTCGACCTCGTCGACCTGGCCGTCGCGTTCGGCGACTTCCAGCAACGCTTGACGAGACACGTGCTCGATCGCGTCGATGAGATCGTTGTTAGCCGACCAACGCTCCGAGACCGCCGCGCGTAGCACATCCAGCGTGGCGGTGCCGACTTTGCCGGACACCAGCCGCTCGATCAACCTGACCCTGGGTCCCGAGTCTTCGGCGGGCACGGTGAGATAACGGGTGACGACGATTTCGCGGTCTAGCATCTTGGCGACCGACACCAGCTCGCCGGCAAGTGCCGAAAGGCCATTTGTGTCAATGTTCCTGGCTATCGTGTCGAATCGATCCACCAGGCCGCCCAGCGCTCGCCGACTCGCCGAACGCATCTTGGCCAACAACGGATACTCGACGTCGGCCGCCTCGGGCGCCATGGCCTCGAGCTCGTCGAGGAAACGATCGACCGTGGCCGACTGCTGCGCCTCATCAGCAACATAGTCGCGGACCAATTCCCCTGCCAGGCGCACGGATTCGTGGCCGAGCTCCAGCCGAAGCTGACGGGCCAGCTGCGTGCGCAGCAGCTCGACCTGACTGACGCCCTGCACCTTGATGCGTTCCGCCTCGGCTTCGGCGTGGGCCTGCAGTTGTTCCGCGATGCGTTCGGCGTCCGTCTTGGCCTCTTCGACGACCCGCTGCGCCTCCGCCTTGGCCGCCTCCACGGCCTTGCTATGGGCCGTGGTCGACTCGGTCAGTCGGTCGGCGGCTGCAGCCGCATCTTTTAACTGCTGGCGCACCACTTCTTGCCGGGCGCTCATCAAACGGCGGACCGGCGGCACCACATAGCGCCACACCAGGAGCACGATGGCCGCGAAACCGACCAACTGTCCGATAAATGTCGACATGGGAGCTACCTCGTCGCAGCCGGGGTGGTGACCTCGACACCGAGGATTCGACTGGCCAAAGTCGCCGACATCGTCCCAACGTTGGCGCGCAAGTCCGATTCCACGGCGTCCCTCTCCCGCTTCAGTTGCTCGTTTGCCTGCTGCAACGTCGATGCCACTTCCTGCTCGGCACGGGCACGCGCGTCTTCGACGACCTTACGACCCTCTGCGCGGGCAGTGTCGCGGTAGGAGGATGCCTGGATTCGGGCTTCCTTCATGGCTTCTTCGTAATCGGCCTCGGCGGCGGCGAACTGCTCGGCCGACTTCTTGTTGTCGGCGTGCGTCTTGGCGACCATGGCGTCGCGTTCCCGCAACACCTTCAGGATCGGCGGCACCACGAACGTGCCGATGACGCCGAGCACCACCAAGAAGATGGCCAGCACGAAGAAAAAGGTGCCGTTGGGAATGAGGAAGTTGCTGTTCTTGCCACCTTCCTCTGCCGCCTGACTCGAGGCCAGGACAATAGAGTTCAGGTCACCCATCGCAGCGAATTACTTGACGGGAGTTGCAAAGACGAACAGCGCCATAAAGGCCAGGTTGATGAAGTAGGCCGCCTCAACCAGACCGACGGTGATGAAGAACGGCGTGAACAGCCGTCCCTGCGCCTCGGGTTGCCGGGCAACACCGGAGATCAGCGCGTTACCGGCGACACCGTCACCGATACCGGCGCCGATGGCGCCACCGGCCATGATCAGTCCGCCGCCGATGAGGGCGCCGGCAGCGATTGTGGGGTCCATTTCTTATCCTCCTTGATAACCAGTGGTGTCTAGTGGTGGTCTTCTTCCAGCTCCATCGCCTGGCTGAAGTACAAGATCGTCAGCAGCGCGAAAATGAACGCCTGTATGGCGCCGACGAACAAGTCAAACGATTTCCAGATCGCATTCGGCAACCACAGGATGTACGGCGGAAATAGCGCGATCAGCGCGACCAGAATGCCGCCGGCGAAGATGTTGCCGAAAAGTCGGAGCGACAACGAGATCGGCTTGGCAAGTTCTTCGACGACGTTGATCGGCGCGAGGATTGCTACGTGCCCCTTGAGCAGCTTGATCGGGTGTCCGACGATGCCACGACGCCAAATCCCGGCCGTGTGGTAGCAGACGAAGACGAAAAGAGCTAGCGCCAGTACGTAATTGATGTCCGCGGCCGCCGCCGAGAGCACTTCGGTGGTCTTGCCGCTCTCCTCGGTGTACTGCAGCGGAAGGACGGACAGCCAGTTGGAGATCAGGATGAACACAAAAATGGTCACCGCGAGCGGCAGCACGAACGGTGCGATACGCATCCCAATGGCGCTCTCGACCTGATTGCGCATCTGTATGGTGATGGCCTCGAAAAACAGCTGCACGCCGCCCGGCACATCCGTCGAGGTGACCTTCGCGCGCAGGTAGAAGGCCAGGGCGATCACGATCACGGCGGCGATCGCAGTCGACAGCACGGTGTCGGTGTTGACGGTCATACCCAGCCAGGTGGCGGTGTGGTGCTCGCCGACTTCGATCTGGGCGGCCAGGATCGACTCAGTCATCGCCGGTGCTCCCTTCCGATACCGCAGGCTCCCCGGTACGCAGCTTCTTCCAGACCGGCAGCGCGGTCGACAGCACCAACACCACCTGGAAGAGCGCCAACCCGAACACCACACCGAGTCCAGCGGGCCGGAAAACGTACGCGATGATCAACCCGATAATGGTGATAATTGCCAGCCGCGACGCCGAATTCAGTGCCATCGACCTTTTCAGCGGATGGTCTTTTGCGGTGATCGACTCAACCGATCGCCGCACCAACAGTGCGTTGAGCAAACCCAGCAGCAGCCCGATACCAAAGAACAGCCCAACCATTAGGTGCCCGGCCAAAGCCGCGACGGCCGTCGCCACCGCCGTCAGGGCAATGCTGATGACAAAGAGCCGCACCGGACGGAAAGCAACAGCGGGAAACACCAACGGCGCGTCCTGCGCTGGTGTCGTCACTGCAGCACCTCAATCCCAGGTTGGTGGAGCGGAAACCGCCCGATCAACTGATCGGTGGCCCGCCGAGCGTATCGCAAGGGTCGCGCTGGAATCACCCAAGGGGTAGCTCCCTGTGTCGGTCGTCAATCGGCGCGAGCGGATACGGATCCGACGGGCCGGGGGGCCGGCAACCCGCGAGGTTGTTTTCGGGGTTCTAGCTGCACCGTACCACAAGGTAGACATCACTACTACCCGTTGTCGTAGGCGTGGCCGGGCTAATCCAGGTCCGGGTCGTAGTAGTAGTCATCTCGGCGGCGCAGCAGCGGGATCACCGTCGCGACGCCCGCGACAAAAATCGCGCCCAACATGACCGCCGCGGTATGGCGTGGGTTGAAGAAGATCGTGCTCGCGGCGCCGAACGCGACGATGCTCACCCACAAGTAGATGATCAGCACCACGCGCCGATGCGAATGACCGATCTGCAGCAGCCGGTGATGCAGGTGCATCTTGTCGGGGCTGAACGCGCTGCGGCCCGCGCGGGTGCGGCGCACGATCGCGAGCAGCAAGTCCAGCATCGGTACCAACATGACGGCCACTACCAGCAGGAACGGCGACAGCAGAGCAAACACATCACGGGCGCCGTAGGCGTTCTGCGAGATTGGCCCGGCAGCCGTCGTGGAAGCAGCGGCGAGCATCAAGCCGATCAGCATCGAACCGGAATCGCCCATGAAGATCTTCGCCCGGTGGAAATTGTGCGGCAGAAAGCCCAGACATGCGCCGGCAAGCACCACCGAAATCACCGCCGGCGGGTAGTACAAGACGTCGCCGCCGTGGTCGCGGAGCAGGCCGACCGAGAACATGCAGATCGCCAGGGCCGTGATGAGGCCCAGCCCGGCGGCCAGTCCGTCGAGACCGTCGACGAAGTTCATCGCGTTGACGATCGACACGGTCAACGCCAGGGTGAGCAGGATCGACGAGGCCTGGTCCAACACGATGGTGCCGACCCCGCCGAACGGGATGTACAGCACACTCCACGCGACACCCATGGTCACCAGCACGCTTGCCGCGGTGATCTGGCCGGCGAATTTCGTCAGCGCGTCCAGGCCCCAACGGTCGTCGATCAGACCGATGCCCATGATCACCGCACCCGCCACCAACACCGCCGGCATGCCGTTGGAATAGACGAACCCGCGGGTCAGCGCCGGAAGCTGGGAGGCGAGAAAGACCGCGGAAACGACACCGAGAAACATCGCCAGTCCACCCATCCGGGGGGTTGGCTTCACGTGCACGTCCCGTTCGCGCGGATAGGCGACGGCTCCCAGGCGGGTAGCCAACACCCGCACCGGCCCGGTCGCGAAGTACGTGATGATGGCTGCGGTCAGCCCGACGAGCGCAAGCTCGCGCAGCGGGACACCGGCGCTGCGATCAGAAAGCGCGAGCAAGCCCCCGGCAAGGCTGGCCACATCGCTGGACACGTCGCGACCGTACTGCACCAACCTGAGACACCCACGGGCAATCAATGCCTACGCGGTCAAGTTCGCCGGGTCCAGCCCGAGCACTTCGGCGATCCGCTCAGCGCTGACCGGCCCCGATCGCAGGATGCGTGGAGTGGCTCCGGTCAGGTCGACGATCGTCGAGGCGGCCTGCCGCGTGGACGTACCCGCGTCGAGATAGACGTCGACGTGATCGCCGAACTGCCGGCGCGCATCGTCGGCGTCGACGGCGGCCGGCTCGCCGGAGATGTTGGCGCTGGAAACCGCCATGGGCCCCACTTCGCGCAGTAACTCGATGGCGACCGGGTGCAACGGCATTCGCAACATCACGGTGCCGTAGGCATTGCCAAGGTCCCACTGCAGGGACGGCGCCTGCACGACAACCAGGCTCAGCGCACCCGGCCAGAACGCGCGGATCAGCTCGCGTGCGCCATCGGGCATCGAGTAGACCAGGCCCTCGATCGTGTGCCAGGAGCCGACCAGCACACCGACCGGCATGTCGCGTCCGCGCCCCTTGGCCGATAGCAGCGCATCGACTGCGGTGCTGTCGAAAGCATCGGCGCCAATTCCGTAGACGGTGTCCGTGGGCAGCACGACCAGTCGGCCGGCCTTGAGCGCCCCCACCGCGGCCTCGATTCCTCGCGAGCGCTGATCGGGGTCAGCGCAGTCGAACACGCTACTCATCGGCGCCGCCCCCCGTCCTGCGGGCAGTGACGAACCTTGGCCGTCCGGCGAGATCTCGGTGTGCCATCACGTTGTCGAAAGCGCCTGTGCTGTTGATCAATTCGACGGTTGCTTCCGATGTACTGTCATCGTGTTCGACGGCGAACAAACCACCGGGACCCAGCCAGCGCGCAGCGAGGCGGACAATGGACGGAATCACCGCCATACCGTCCGGCCCACCGAACACCGCATCCGGTGGATCATGCTGTGCCACTTCAGGTTCCAGAACGGCACCGTCAGGAACGTAGGGCGGGTTGGCGACGACGAGGTCGACCCGTCCGTCGAGTTCGGGGAGCAGTCCGGGCTTGGTCACGTCGGCTAGCACGAGTTCGACCCCGGTGCCCTCGGCGTTGCGGCGTGCGAAACCGAGGGCGGCCTCGGAGTTGTCGATGCCGAGGATTCGGCCATCCGGCCGATGCTGGGCCAGCGCGACCGCCAATGCGCCGGATCCGGTGCACACGTCGACGATCACGGGTCGCGCCGGAAGCGACTGCGCGTTGGCCCACGCCCAGATCGCCTCAGTCTCCGGACGCGGGATGAACGCGCCAGGGCCGACCTGCAGCAACACCGGCCCGAAGGACACCGTCCCGGTGAGATGCTGCAACGGCATTCGCCGCGAACGCGCCGCGACAGCTTCGCGGTAGCGCCCGAAAAACTCCTCGCCGGGCGGCTCGATTAATGGCAGCCGGCCGCGTTCGACGCCCACCAGGTGAGCCGCCAACAGCTCGGCGTCACACCGCGCCGAGACAATGCCCGCTTCGGCAAGTAACGCCGCGGCGGAGTCGATCGCACGCCGCAGCGAGGTCGAGCGCCCCAGGGAGGCCATTGCGCCGCTCCTCTCCCCCGCAAACGGGTGGGGGTACCTCCCACTCGTGGGGGAGTGCCCCCACATCGCTCTTACGCTCTGCATCGTCGCCGGCGCGGAAGTCATGTCTGTTGTTGCAGCCGGGCCTGCTTGTCGGCGGCTCCCAGCGCGTCGAACAGCGCGTCCAGGTCACCGTCGAGGACTTGATCGAGATTGTGTGACTTAAAGCCGATCCGGTGATCGGTGATCCGGTTCTCCGGAAAGTTGTAGGTGCGAATGCGTTCGCTGCGGTCGACTGTTCGGATCTGGCTGGCCCGATCCGCCGAAGCGTCGGCCAGCGCCTGCTCCTCGGCCAGTGCCTGCAGGCGTGCGGCCAACACCTGCAACGCACGAGCCTTGTTCTGCAGCTGAGAGCGTTCGTTTTGGCAGGTGACGACAATCCCGGTGGGCAGGTGAGTGATCCGGACCGCGGAGTCGGTGGTATTGACACCCTGGCCGCCCTTGCCCGAGGACCGGTATACGTCGATGCGCAAATCCGACTCGTCGATGTGCACCTCGCCGACCTCTTCGGGTTCCGGATAGACCAGCACGCCTGCCGCCGAAGTATGCACGCGGCCTTGGGATTCCGTCACTGGGACCCGCTGCACCCGGTGGACCCCGCCCTCGAATTTCATTCGCGACCACACGCCGTCGGCGCTGTCGCCTTTGCTCGCAATGGCCAGCGTCGCGTCCTTGTAGCCGCCAAGATCCGACGTCGTCTCGTCCAGAACCGTCACCGTCCAGCCATGCCGCTCGGCGTAGCGGATGTACATCCTGGCCAAGTCGGCCGCGAACAAAGCCGACTCTTCGCCCCCCTCACCGGATTTGACTTCGAGCACGATGTCATCGGCGTCATGGGGGTCGCGCGGTGCCAGCATGTCGGTGAGTTGGGTGTCCAGTTCGACTACCCGTGATTCCAGTTCGGCCACCTCGTCAGCGAACGATTCGTCGTCGGCGGCGAGTTCACGTGCGGTCTCGAGGTCTTCGCGCGCGGACACCAACTTGCGGTGGGTGGCGACGATCGGGGCCAGTCGGGCAAACCGGCGTCCGACTTTGCGCGCCTCGTCCGGCTTGCTGTGCAGTTCCGGATCTGCCAGAGCAAGCTCGAGTTCGGCATGTTCGGCGAGCAGCACGTCAATCGTCTGTACGGGCTGCGTCATGCTGACCTTCCTCCTGAAACCGGCCGACTGCCGCAACCGCAACCGACGCCCGGCCTGCGCCGATTCAGCACAGTTCGGGCGTCGGTAAGCCAGCTATTTGTCGGCCGATTCGGCCTTGTCAGCCGCCTTGCGCTTGCCGTAACGCTTCTCGAAGCGGGCGACCCGGCCGCCACTGTCCAGAATCTTCTGCTTGCCGGTGTAGAACGGGTGGCACTGCGAGCAAACCTCGACCACGATGCGGCCACCGGGCTTGGTGCTGCGCGTATGGAACGTATTGCCGCATCCGCACACCACGGTGGTTTCCTCGTAGGCCGGATGAATGTCAGTCTTCATGCTGTCCTCTGTGATCGAAGTCGAACACCGATTATGCCAGGTCAACCACTGCCCACCCAAAGCACGGGGCTAGTCGTTGTCCATCGACCCCGGCGTCGTCTTGGACACCTGGACCAGGAATTCGTAGTTGTTCTTCGTCTTGCGCAGCTGCGACATCAGCAAGTCGATTGCTTGGTGGGAATCCAGCCCCGACAGGACTCGGCGCAGCTTGTGCACGATGGCGAACTCGTCGGGCGACAGCAGGAGCTCGTCCTTGCGGGTGCCGGAGGGGTTGACGTCGACCGCGGGGAAAACCCGCCGCTCGGCGATCTTGCGGTCCAGCTTGAGCTCGGCATTGCCGGTGCCCTTGAACTCCTCGAAGATGACCGTGTCACCGGTGGATCCGGTCTCGACCATCGCGGTAGCGATGATGGTCAGCGACCCACCTTCCTCGATGTTGCGTGCGGCGCCCAGGAAACGCTTGGGCGGGTACAGGGCGGTCGAGTCGACACCACCGGACAGGATGCGGCCCGACGCCGGTGAGGCGTTGTTGTAGGCGCGGCCCAGTCGGGTGATCGAGTCGAGCAGCACGACGACGTCTTTGCCCTGCTCCACAAGCCGCTTGGCCCGCTCAATCGCTAACTCGGCGACCGACGTGTGGTCCGACGGCGGCCGGTCGAACGTTGAGGCGATGACCTCTCCCTTGACCGAGCGCTGCATGTCGGTGACCTCTTCAGGCCGCTCGTCGACCAGCACAACCATCAGGTGGCATTCCGGGTTGTTCCTGGTGATGGCGTTGGCGATGTCCTGCAGAATCGTCGTCTTGCCGGCCTTGGGCGGCGACACGATCAGGGCACGCTGGCCCTTGCCGATCGGCATGATGAGGTCGATGACGCGAGTGGTCAGCCGTTCGGTGGTGGTCTCCAAACGAAGCCGCTGGTTGGGGTACAACGGCGTCAGCTTGCCGAACTCGGGCCGCTTCTTGGCATCTTCGATCGATCCACCGTTGATGCTGTCCAGACGCACCAGCGGGTTGAATTTCTGCCGCGGATTTCTGTCGCCTGCCTCTCCTTCTCGGGGCACCCGAACCGCGCCCGTCACCGCATCACCGCGGCGCAGGCCGTTCTTGCGCACCATGTTCATCGACACATACACGTCATGCGGACCGGCCAGGTAACCGGAGGTACGCACGAACGCATAGTTGTCCAGGACGTCAAGGATGCCGGCCACCGGCTGGACAACGTCGTCCTCACGCAGTTCGGCTTCGGCGCCGTCGCCCGTCCGTTCACCGCGGCGCCGGCGGTCGCGAAAGCGGCGTCCCCGCCGGCCCTGGCGTCCCTCGCCGTCCTCGTCGGTACGAGTTTGTTGCCCCGAGCCCTGTTGATCACCGCTTTGATCGGTACCCGGCTCCGGGGCGCGGCCGTCGGTCTTGGTGTCCGGTTGGGTCGCTTGGCGGGTGTCAGCGCCCCGGGTGGCGGTGTCCTCGGTCGCGGTAGCGGGCGATCCCGCTTCCCGGGAGCCTGCGCGTCGTTCCCTACGCGGCGCGTCGCCGGAGGAATCGCTCTGGCCCTCTTGGGCCTGGGTTCGGGCGGCTGCTCGAGGAGCTTCTTGGGCAGCCGGGGTCTCGGCGGCCGGCGAGTCCGCATTGCCCGATTGCTGGCCGGATTCTTGAGTTAGGGCACCACCGGCTGATACGCCGTTGGCCTGTCCCCTGATTTCCTGAATCGCGGCAATCAGTTCGTTCTTGCGCATGCCCGAGGTCCCCTTGACGCCGGCTTGGTTAGCTAGCGCGCGCAGTTCGGGCAGCACCATGGTGCTCAGTGAGCCTGTCGGCACGGTGGATTTGACGTCGGGATTGGTTTTGACGTCTGGAGTCTCTGTGGTCGCGGAATCCGATTGCTTATTGGCGTCGGTGCTTCCGCCAGCCGTGATGAGGTCCGTATCAGTCACGGATTTCCTTTCTCTCCCCCGCTGATTACGTCAGACGAGGGTTCTTGCATTCAGCCAAGCATTCAGCCAAATCGCCGAGTGCGCCCAATAGTCGACTCTGCAACGGTGATCGCCTGGGGCGGCGAAAACGGCGAACCTCGTCCACGAGAAGAATTGGTGTTGTCCTAGCGGCAAGGCAGTATGGATGCAGATGCAGATGCTGCGATTGCTGGACGGCTCCGAGGATAGCCCGCTTCCTGGCCGGAAGCAAGCAAACCCCCGCGCCGGTGCGGATTAACCGGGAACTGTGACTCCTGGGCTCCAGCGAACTCCGTCGCCGGTGGTCGTCGCCGTGATGGCAAATCCGTTTGCGGCGCCGTACTGCACCGCTTCTCGTGGCAACTCTGGCTCAGTGGTCAGTGCAATCAATGCAGGACCCGCCCCAGATAGCGTTGCTGCCACGTTATGACGCCGCAGCAGCCGTAAATATTCCGCCGACGCCAGCATTGCTTGGGCGCGCTGAGGCTGATGTAGCACGTCTTCGGTGGCCGCCATCAGCAGATCGGGCCGCTCGGTGAGCGCTACCACCAGCAACGCGGCGCGGCTGACGTTGAACCGCGCGTCGTCGTGACTGACCTGGGCGGGCAGCAGTACCCGCGTCTCCGCGGTCGACGAACGCTCCTCGGGAATCGCGCAAAACAGGTGGATATCGGGATGAAGGCGCAACGGCACCGCCGAGTATTTTGGCGGCCCCGCGCTGCGGTCGATCCAAGAAACCACCGCACCACCCAGCACAGCGGCCGCGGCGTTGTCGGGATGCCCCTCGAACTCCGAGGACAGCTGGATCAGCTGCGCCGCGCTTAACGGTGTCGAATCTGTCTGTGCAACAAGCCCGTTGACAGCCGCGAGACCGCTGACCACTGCCGCCGCGGAGGAGCCGAGACCGCGGGAATGCGGGATGTCGTTGCGGCACCGCACCACCAGGCCGGGGGCGCTGACCTCAAGGGCCTGCAACCCGTGTCGGATGGCGCGCACCACCAGGTGGTCGGGACCCAGCGGAACTTGGTCGGCACCCTCCCCCTCGACCTCCACTGCCAAGCCGGAACCTGTTGTCTCGACAATGATCTCGTCGCAAAGACGCAGCGCCAAGCCGATGCTGTCGAAGCCCGGGCCGAGGTTGGCACTCGATGCCGACACCACTGCGCTCGCCACGAGTCCGGCAGGCAGCACTAACCCCACTAGGCCAGCCCCAACTTCTCGACGACGGCGATGGGGTCAACGGGCAACGGCGACACGCTCGGCATGTCCCGCAGTGCCGTGTCGGGATCCTTGAGGCCGTTGCCGGTAACCGTGCACACCACCGTCGACCCGCGAACCACCCAGCCGTCATCGATGGCCTTGAGCAAGCCCGCAATGCTGGCCGCGGACGCGGGCTCGACGAAGACGCCTTCGGCTTGGGCAACCAGGTGGTATGCGGCCAGGATTTCCTCGTCGGTAGCGGCCAAGAAACGGCCCTTGGACTGCTGCTGCGCCTCTACGGCCGAAGTCCACGACGCGGGTGACCCGATGCGGATCGCGGTAGCGATCGTCTCCGGATGACTCACCGGTTCGCCAAGAACCAAGGGCGCCGCGCCCGCGGCTTGCGTGCCGAGCATGCGGGGCAGCTTGTCGATCAGTCCCTCGCGGTGATACTCGGTGTATCCCTTCCAATACGCAGTGATGTTGCCGGCATTGCCAACCGGAAGGGCATGCACATCCGGTGCGGCGCCCAACGCGTCGACGATTTCGAACGCCGCCGTTTTCTGCCCCTCGATGCGCACCGGGTTGACCGAATTCACCAAGGAGATTGCCGGGAAGTCGGCGGCCAACTTGCGGGCCAGTTCCAGGCAGTCGTCGAAGTTCCCGTCGATCTGAATGATCTTCGCGCCGTGCATCACCGCCTGGGCTAGCTTGCCCATCGCGATCTTGCCCTGCGGTATCAGCACCGCGCAGGTGATGCCGGCCCTGGCGGCGTATGCCGCCGCCGATGCCGAGGTATTTCCGGTCGATGCGCACAACACCGCCTGCTGCCCACGCGCCAGTGCGTCGGTGACCGCCATCGTCATGCCGCGGTCCTTGAAGGACCCGGTGGGGTTGAGGCCCTCGACCTTGAGGTGGATCGTGCAGCCGGTCCGCTTGGACAGTCTCGGTGCCGCGATCAGCGGAGTGCCACCTTCGAGCAGCGTGACGGGAGTCCAATCGTCACCCACCGGGAGCCGGTCCCGGTATGCAGCGATCACGCCGGGCCAGGGCTGATGGATGGCCGTCCGTGGAACGCTCATAGACCGGTTCCTTCCAGTCGCAGCACACTCGTGACGCCCTGCACGACATCCAAGTCGGCCAGCGCCTCAACGGTTTCCGAGAGTGCGGCGTCGGTGGCCAGGTGAGTGACCACCACGATGCGGGCTCCCACGCGTTGGCCATCCGCGTCGACCATGCCTTCCTGACGCACCTCGGCGATGCTGACTTCGCGTTTGGCGAATTCCGCTGCCACGGCTGACAATACGCCCGGCTTGTCGGCGACATTCATGCTGACGTAGTAACGAGTGCTGATGAAACCCATTGGCGCTATCGGCAATTGAGCGTACTTGGATTCACGTGGTCCGCGGCTCCTCATGACTCGGTTACGGGCGGCCATCACCAGGTCGCCGGTGACTGCCGACGCGGTGGGCGCGCCGCCAGCGCCCTGGCCGTAGAACATCAGCCTTCCTGCGGCTTCGGCTTCGACCACCACGGCGTTGAAAGCACCGTTCACCGTGGCCAGCGGATGCGACAGCGGCACCAACGCCGGATAGACCCGGGCCGAAACCCGTTGCTGTCCTTCGTCGGTGGTGATGCGCTCACAGATCGACAGCAGCTTGATGGTGCAACCCAGGGCGCGCGCCGACTCGAAATCAGCCGGGGTGATCTTCGTGATGCCCTCGCGATATACGTCGTCGGCGGTGACCCGAGTGTGGAAGGCAATCGATGCCAGAATCGCGGCTTTCGCTGCGGCGTCATAGCCTTCGACGTCCGCGGTGGGATCGGCCTCTGCGTAACCCAGCGCGCTCGCGTCGGCAAGAGCCTTGTCGTAGTCAGCGCCGGTGCTGTCCATCTCCGAAAGGATGTAGTTGGTGGTGCCGTTGACGATGCCTGCCACTTTTAGCACCGTGTCACCGGCCAGCGACTGGGTCAGCGGGCGGATGACGGGTATGGCACCGGCGACGGCGGCCTCGAAATACAAGTCCACATGGGCGCTTTCGGCGGCTCCCGCAAGCTCCCCAGTCGATGTGGAGAGCAACGCCTTGTTCGCGGTGACGACGGACTTACCACGCTCGAGTGCGGCCAGGATCGCCTTGCGCGACGGTTCCACCGGGCCCATCACTTCGACGACGATGTCGACGTCCTCGCGCGTGACGAGTTCTTCGATGTTATCGGTGAGCAAGTCGATCGGCACACCGCGGTCGGCGGCAACCCGGCGCACCCCCACGCCGCGCAGCACCAACGGGGCGCCAATGCGGCCCGCGAGATCGTCGGCACTGCCGTTAATGATTCGGACAACTTCGCTGCCGACGTTGCCCAACCCGAGTACCGCTACGCCGACCGGCTTTTCGTCACCGGGCACGGGTCACCTCACCTCCAAACTCAGCAGATCGTCGACCGTCTCCCGGCGCAGGATCAGGCGGGCCTCGCCCGCTCGCACCGCGACCACTGCGGGACGGCCAATCATGTTGTAACGGCTCGATAGCGAATAGCAGTAGGCGCCGGTGGCGGCCACTGCGACCAGGTCGCCAGGCCGTAGGTCGTCGGGCACCCACGCGTCTCGCACGATGATGTCGCCGCTTTCGCAGTGCTTTCCGACGACCCGGGCCGCAACGGCGGGTGCATCGCTGACGCGCGAGACCAGTCGGACGTCATACAGCGCGTCATAGAGGGCAGTGCGGATGTTGTCGCTCATGCCGCCGTCGACACTGACATAGCGCCGGTTGGTCGTGGAGCTGATGTCGACGTCCTTGACCGTACCGACTTCGTATAGCGTGATGGTGCCCGGTCCGGCGATGGCACGTCCGGGCTCGACCACCAGCCTGGGCGTAGACAGCCCGACCGTTGCTGATTCGTTTCTCACGATGGCGCCCAACTTGGCCGCCAGCTCGGCTATCGGCGGCGGATCGTCGGCTGCCAGGTACGAGATGCCCAGGCCGCCACCGAGATCGACGGTGGACAGCTGCGCCGTCGTTGCCGGGCCAAACTCGTCGACAATCTCATGAAGCAGGCCGATCACCCGGTGGGCGGCGAGTTCGAAGCCGGCGACATCGAAGATCTGCGAACCGATGTGGCTGTGCAGCCCGACCAGTCGCAGGTGATCAGTGGCGAATACCCGCCGCACTGCCGCCATGGCGGCCCCGCTCGCTATCGACAGCCCGAACTTCTGATCTTCGTGGGCGGTGGAGATGAACTCGTGCGTATGAGCCTCGACACCGACGGTGAGACGCACCAGGACATCCTGGACGATTCCGGCCTCCCCCGCGATTGCGTCCAGGCGCTCGATCTCGGTCATCGAGTCCAGCACGATATGGCCGACGCCGGCTTTGACCGCGGCGGTAAGCTCTGCGACCGATTTGTTATTGCCGTGCAACGTGATTCGATCTGGCGGGAAGTTCGCGTGCAGCGCGACGGCCAGCTCCCCCCCGGTGCACACATCGAGGGAAAGCCCTTCTTCCTCGATCCACCGCGCTATTTCGCTGCACAGGAAGGCCTTGGCGGCGTAGTGCACGTTGGCGCCACCACCGAATGCGGCGGCGGTCTCTTTGCACCGGGACCGAAAGTCGTCCTCGTCGATGACGAACAGCGGTGTTCCGTAATCGTGGGCCAGATCGGTCAGTTTGATGCCGGCAATGCTGGCCACGCCAGCTTTGTCACGAGTGGTGTTGCGAGGCCACACATTCGGCGCCAACCGCAACAGCTCATCGGCCGACTGCGGCCGTAGCGGGCTGTCGGCGTGGCGGGTCTCTTCGGCGTGCCGGGGACCGGCGGGATGGACGTTCACATTCGCTCCGGGGCGCTGACGCCAAGGATTGCCAGCCCATTGGCGATGACCTGGCGGGCGGCCTGGCACAACGCTAGGCGCGCGGTATGCAGGTCGGTGGGCCGCTCGTCGCCTTGGGGCAGCACCCTGCACGAGTCGTAGAAGCGATGGTAGTCGCCGGCGAGGTCTTCCAGGTAGCGACATACCCGGTGCGGTTCTCTTAGCGAGGCGGCCGTTTTCAGTACCTTTTGGAAGTCGCCGATGGTGCGCAGCAGCGTGCCCTCTTTGTCGTGGTTGAGCAGTTCGAGGTTGGCGGTATTGGGGATCAGGCCGAGTTCTGCGGCGTTGCGGGCCAGTGCCGACAACCGGGCATGCGCGTATTGCACATAATAGACCGGGTTTTCATTCGATGCCGAGGACCACAGCGCCAGGTCGATATCGATCGCAGTGTCCACTGACGAGCGGATCAGGCTGTACCGCGCGGCGTCGACACCGAGGGCCTCGACCAGGTCGTCGAGCGTGATCACGGTGCCCGCCCGCTTGCTCATCCGGACCGGCTGGCCGTCGCGGACCAGGTTGACCATCTGCCCGATGAGCACCTCGACGGTTGCCGGGTCTTCACCGAACGCCGCCGCGGCCGCCTTGAGCCGGGCTATGTACCCGTGGTGATCGGCGCCGAGCATGTAAATGCACAAGTCGAAACCGCGCTGCCGTTTGTCCAGGTAGTACGCGAGATCACCCGCGATGTAGGCCGGCTTGCCGTCGCTTTTGATCACGACGCGGTCCTTGTCGTCGCCAAAAGCGCTGCTGCGCAACCAGGTTGCGCCGTCCTTCTGGTAGATGTTGCCGGTTTCGCGAAGCCTGGCGATGGCCTGGTCGACGCGGCCGCTGGTGTGCATCGAGTCTTCATGGGTATAGACGTCGAAGTCGGTGCCAAACTCGTGCAGCGACTCTTTGATGTGGGCGAACATCAGGTCGACGCCGATTTCGCGGAACGTCTCGCGCATCTCGGCCTCGGGCAGGCTCAGCGCGTCGGGCGCCTTCTGCAGTACCTGTGCGGCGATGTCGATGATGTAGGTGCCCGCGTAGCCGTCGGCCGGCGTGGGCTCACCCTTGGCGGCGGCGACCAGGGAGTTGGCGAAGCGGTCGATCTGGGCGCCATGGTCGTTGAAGTAGTATTCGCGCACCACGTCGGCGCCTTGTGTAGTGAGCAAGCGGCCCAGTGCGTCGCCGACGGCGGCCCAGCGGGTGCCGCCGATGTGGATCGGTCCGGTCGGGTTGGCCGAGACGAATTCCAGGTTGACCTTCTGGCCCGCCAGTAGCTGCGAGTGGCCGTAGGTGTCGCCGGTGTCGATGACGTTGTTGACGACCTTGGCCTGCGCCGAGGCCTCGAGGCGCATATTGATAAAGCCCGGTCCGGCGACTTCCGCTTTCGCGATGCCGTCGGCCTTTGTCAGCGCCTCGGCGAGCCAACCGGCGAGGTCACGGGGGTTGGTACCAATCTTTTTAGCGAGCTGGAGCGCGAGGTTGCTCGCGTAATCGCCGTGTTCGGGATTGCGGGGGCGTTCCACGGTGACCGCCGGCGGCAACGCAGACACGTCGAGGCCATGCTCGGCCAGCACCGCAGTCGCGGTGGCTCCGAGCAGCTCAGCCAGGTCGGCGGGGGTCACGATCGTCCATCCTATTGGCTGGCGTGCTCGCGCCTCGAATCCATCGCGGTCGTTAGGCCGTGACCTCGATGCGCTAGTCTGGCGGGGCCCGATGGCGCAGTGACTTACTAGTGCGCCCCCGTAGCTCAGGGGATAGAGCGTCTGCCTCCGGAGCAGAAGGCCGCAGGTTCGAATCCTGCCGGGGGCACGATCTGACCAGCGCAGATACAAGCCCGTGCAAGTTTCGTGCAACTAGCCGGCGTGGCTCCGAACGAATTGGAGTCCCATGCCAACCACCATCCAATCCCCTCTGTACCACCTGGCCCGCGCCCGCAACGACCTGCTGGACGCCCGGATGGCGGCCCTCGATGCCGCGCACGCCCTGGCGCCCGGCTCGCGCCGCAATCGGGCAACGGAGCTGGCCGAGAAGATCACCGACACCCTCGGCTTCTGTGAGCGGCTTCAGATGGCGGTGACCCGATGAGCACGGCCAATGCTGCCGAGCTTCGGCGGCTACGTGGGGAGTTGCTGCAGCGAATTGCGGCGCATCCGGCGAGCACGTGGTCACCGAGCTTGCTCGCGCTGGTCGTCGCCGCCGTCGACCTCCAATTCGGCGGCACCAGCGGCGACGGCGACGCCATCAACGGCGCAGGCCGGACCCGCCCCGGGCTGCGGGTGGTTAGGCCAGATGAGCGATGACCGAAACGGACCAACGCGAACTCAACTGCCTACGCCGCGAACTCCTCAACCGACTTGACAGGCTCCCGATGGAGAATTGGTCATGCCTGCTGTTGCGGGCGGTCATCGGGGTATTCGACCTTCAGTTCGGGGAGCCACCACCTGAGCCGCGGCCAGACGTCCGGCTGCACATCGTCAAGTAGCGCCCTTTAGGTGGAACGATGAACCTCATGACCGGGGACAGCGACGACGGCGAGTTCGCTATCACGCTGCCAGGGTTCCTGGAAGTCGAACCGGGCAACTTCAAGCCGTTGGAGACATGTCTTCGACGTGAAATCGAATCCGAAATCCGCTGGCTGACTGCACAGGCCGAAGTTATACAGGAAGAGCTGCCACCGCATCCATCCAGGGATCAACTGGAACAGCTCGGCGATCTGGTCTTCCGCGCCAAGTCGCTGGACTGGTATCTGGAAAACCAATAGGGGAATGATACCGGCCTTAGCGAGTCACCAGCTTGAGCGCTGCAAGCAGGCCATCGTGCGGCTGCTCGGCGTGCACGGTCATCATGACCGCGCACGACAGCGGCGGCCGGGCATACCGAGCGCTACGTCGCCGTAGACGATTCCGAGATCCGCGCGGCCCGCGGCGTGGCGCGTGGTGGAGGAGCGGGACCGGCTACCCTACCCAGGCTCTGACTTCTGGGGCCTGGTCAGCAAGCCAGTCGTCGAGCCGCACTACCTTCAGCCGAGTGGGCTCGCTAGGCAAGATGCCCGCCGCCCGCAGGGCCTCGTCGACGGCTTGGCGCAGTGTCGCGGCCTCGACTATGTAGGACGCGGTAAGCACGCTGGTATCTCGGTCGATAGTGACGCCGGCACGGAGTTCCTCGGCGATTTCGGCTTGGGTGTCCTCGGTGATCCGATCGGCCGCTGCCGTCACCCATACATGCCACTGTCCTGTCATAGTTGCCCTTGTCTACACGAACGCCCCGACAAATTATCGAGGGTTGGGGGTAGCGGCGTGCGCGTGGCGGGAGGCGATAGACCGTCTCGGGCGTACCTGAGTAGACCCCGCCCAATCGAGCAACGGCGCTTTTCAGGGGGCGCAAGTCTCGGCGACGTACGTCGCCGAGTCGCAGCCTTGCGACTACTCGGGCAGCTTGAGCCGGTTGCGCGCCCGCACCTTCGCCAGCACGTCCGCGACGATCTCGTCGGCGCGCTCGTCAGTGAGCCGCTCACCGTCGACGATGATCTCCTCCTTGGCCAGGTCGATGTCTTCGACCACGGTGTCGTCGCCGAAGTGGATCGCGGCCGGATTGATGTTGCGCCTAGTCATGATTCACCAGTTCTCTCGCGCTTCCTCGCGATCTTAGATCGAACATCCCCTAGGACCTAGGCGGTCGGCCAGTTCACGGCGCAACCGGGTGAGGAGGTAACGCGCGTAGGCGTGCGCCCCGGCTACCCCTGCTGGGCGCGAGGGCGCGAGGCGTTTCCAACAGAGGCAGACACCCGCAAGCAGGAAGCGATCGACCGAGCTCGACCCGTTCAGGTGACGACCTAGCGGAGAGATCCCCGTCGCCGTGACGGCGGACTGAGGTGTCAGTGCATGTCCGTAGTCTGCCGCCATGACCCCAACACCACCCAGTAGGGCACAGCTCGCCGAACTTGCTCAAACACATCTGTATTACGAGGTAGCCATGTTGCGGGGCGCTCTTGCCGAACAGACGTTGATGCGGAGAAAACATCCCGGTATGCATGCGCGGTACGACCGGGCTGACCCGATCAGGATCGCCTGCATGGTGAACTTCGAGGCCGTGTTGTTGCACGCCCGGATACTCAACGACTTCTTGACGGTCGAGCCGAGGTATCCCGATGACGCATGGGCGGGCGATTTCATTGTCAACTGGCAGCCGCCGAACCCCAGCCCCCTCAAACGCATACGGCCATTGCTCAGAGAGCAGATCAACAAGCAGCTTGCGCACTTCAGCCTTAAGCGAGTCGGGCACAAGGGGTTTCCGATGGACCAAATCGTGAACGAAGTGATGCGAGATATGGGCACGTTCGCCAACGACACCACCAACGTGTGTCACGCGGAATTGGCGGGTGTACGGACGCTATTGACGCGCAGTCCGTGGCCGACAGTCTGACATGTCGGTGGGTTGGTGTAGACAGATCAAGCATGGCAATGCGCTGGTGGGTACCCCGCGCGAGGAGCGGGCGGAAGTCGTTGCTTCACTAAGGGAATCAGGGCTGAGCTTACGGGCCATTGCTGCGGCCACTGGCGATAGCCATATGACAATCCAACGCGAGTTGGCAGGTGTATCAAAATGTTACACCTGATCTAGCCCCCGAATCCGAACTGCCGGAGCCGCAGTGTTGCCGACAAGATTCACGGCATAACCGCAACCGTGTCGTTCCGAAACTCGCGGGTGCCAGTAGTCATCCCAGGACTGGTAACCCAATGCCGCCCAAGCACGCTGGGCGTACGCCACCCGAGTCTCTTATTCGGGTGCCAGGTGATCGGGCAACTCGAACGGCTGCGCCCAATCCTTAAGCGTGGCGGCGATGGTCGGCACGTCTAATTGCCCTTCCGCTACGTCGACCATCAGGCCGACAATGTCGGCATCGTCGACGCGCACAATGTAGCCGTTCAACTGATAGAACACGTGGGTTGCTGCCCACGCGGTGCGCTTGTTGCCGTCGATGAATGGGTGGTTGCGCGCCAGGCCGTGCAGCAGCGCCGCCGCTTTCTCGTGGATCGTGGGAAAAGCATCCTCACCGAACGCGCTCGACTGTGGCCTCATCACTGCCGATTCGAGTAGCCCGAAGTCCCTCAACATGTCCGGCCCGGTGAAGCGCTCGTTGAGCATCTGCACGTTGTCGGTGTTGAGGTACATCGTCATCAGAGGTGTTCCAGCTTCTCGAACGCGGCGGCGTGCTGCTGCAACACTCGCTCGAACGCAGCCCGCACCATATCCGTCCGGGCGTGGGCCTTTAGGTACTCGGCCACGGCTTGCTTGATGACGTCGTTGATCGACGTGTCGGTGACAAACGCATAGTTGCGCAGCGTGTCGGCCAGTTCGGCTGGCAGGCGCACAGGAAAGCGCGCCGCTTCCCGAGCCGTGGAAACATCTTTAGGGGTCGGCTGTGTCATAGCACCATGATGTCATGGCACCCGGCAGCCTGTCCACAGGAGTTTTCCCAGCTCACAGCGTTGGCGAGCGGCCCGGACACCCGCATCACGCCGTACCCTCGTCCGCCTGACACTAGATTTGTCGCAAACCCCGCCGACATATTCACAACACCCACTAACTCGTATCTAGTCGCGAACCACGTTGCAGCACAACAATATTCGCACACAAAGTCGGTGTACACCAACGGTTTGGGGTTCGGCGGACAGGGCAAGGTGTCCTCCAAGACGGCAAAGCAAAAACTAGGCATGAACAGCAGTGTTAGCGCTACAGCAAATGTCCGAATGTCAGCAGTCCTCGCTGGCGGCCCGAAGCCCAGACTCCGCAATTTCCCCAGACCCCCTGCGCCCAAACTCTGTCCGAAAGCCCGCAGCGCGTCGTCCTGGCTATGGGCGTAGATGCGTGCCGTGGTGGAGGCGTCGGCCTGGCGGAGCCACTTCGCGATGACAGCCAGCGGTACGCGCGCAGATGCAGCACTGTCCCGCGGGAGTGTCGGGCGTCGCGTAGTCGGATCGGACGCCCACCGACCGCCTTTGCCAGCATGGGCCACATCCGCGTGAGCGTGTCAGGCGTGTACGGCTCTCCGAACACCGTGAGGCGGGCAGTCGCGTTGCCGGGGTGCATCCGTGCGCCGGGTGCACACTGTTGGCCGGCGGCCCACGGTGGCACGAACTCGTCGACGGTGTTCTCGTTGAGCATGTAATCCACGGGCCGGCCCGCTGTCGTCGATGATCCGCTCCATTCGCGGCCAGTGCCGTACCACCCGCACGAGCCATTCCCACGTCGAGAGATCCCGCTTGCCGCCGATGCAGAACACCCGTAACCCGCTCTCCCACAGTCTCTGAACCTCGACAGGCTTGGTGCGCAGCTTCTTGTCGCGGGCGATCACGACGAGGCCCCGGGCGGCCACAGCCTGAATCCAATCGGTGTCGTCGGCGCGACGTGGGCATTCGGGGATGAGCGGGTGCCCGCAGTGAATCGTGTCTTTGCGCGCTGCCGCCAACGCGAGGCCGAGGCCCATCGCGCTCTCGTCGACATAGAACCGCACGAGGCGCTCGACGGCGACCATCCTCGGCGGCCCGCCGGCCTAGCTGGCTCGAGACGCGTACGCGTCGGCCGTCTTGAGCTCGTAGCGCACGGCCGCCTGGACTACATGCGGCGCCAAGTCGTACAGCTCGGCGATCATCTCGATCGGGTCGCCGGCGACGTAGAGCTCGCGAATGATCTCCGTCGGGACGCCCTGTGCGGACGGTTCACCGAACCGCTGCAATGGATTGACGACGACGTCGCGGATCGTCGGGTCGGGGTTAAGACTGGCGATCACCCGCTGCTTCTTGGCGGTCTTGGCCCAGTCCCATTGCAGCGAGTCGGAGAACTCCTGAGCTTCTGGTGACCAGTCGAGCATCTGCTGGTCGGTCCGCACAACGACTAAACGGAGGCGACGGTGCAGGCCGACGTCGTCCTGAACTTTGCGGACGAGCTCGCGGCCCTCGGCGGCCAACCATGTATTGGCCGACGCCAACGGGTAACGGGTGTTGAGCTCGTCGCGAAGTTTCTCGACGGCTGGCCGCATCTTGATGAGCGGCACCCCGGCGTCGCGGTATTCGGCGAGGAGCCGGGCCTCGATGAATTCGCCCCAGGTGACTATCTCGTCGCCGGTGCGCTCGGGGCGGATCACCGGCGGGTAGCTTCTACCGCCGCGCTGGTAGCCGTCGATCCACCGCGCAGAAGTGCCGCCTTTGAGGCCGAGAATGCGGTCGACCTGGCCGAACCCGTACACGGGCCGGTCTTGCAAGTCGGTCACTTTGGCAGTACCCACGACCACATCATGGCAGTAGCCACCCACACGCCAACGGTGAACAGGTGCTTCCGTAATCGCACCGGTAGCTGTCGTTGTTACGACGTTGTCACAACTCAGCCAAGACTCCCCAGCGGACGGCCTCGGGCTCTCATGGACCCGTGCAACCTAATAGCGCAGATCAAGGCGACAATTCTGCCCTAACAGCCACGCCCCGATAGACGCCGATAGACCGCCGTGAACGCGTCTGAGCTGTCTCCGGAGCAGAAGGTCGCAGGCTCGAATCTGCCGGGGCACTCATTCCAGCGGCCAACACGCCCGAAAAGCGGTACTTACCTATCCACTACCTATCCGCTCATCCCATTGCTTGCAGGGCCGTTTTCATTTTTCGTCAATCGATCAATCGGCCGCGACGGGCCATCGGGCGTTGGGCCCGCCAGAACACCTCCCTTCAACTTGGTTGCGCCGCAATATCGTTCATGCCATTCCCAGGTTCGCTCGACGCCCGAACTACTCGACCTGACTGCTCACGGAGCTCAGACCGCGCGCGGACTACTTTTCGAATTCAGCAACGATCGCTTGCGTTATCTCGATGCATTCCAACGCGATTGCAGACATAACTAGAGGGGACGCGATACCGCGCGGATAGGACGTTGAACTTACCTCCGCGTAAACTTCGCATTTTCCCGCGCGTGGCGCGGGTCACAACTAGGCTCATCTTTCCTTGACACACATCAACTAACTGCACTGCCTCGCAGTAGGTCGAAGGGGAGATGGCCATGTCGTTCTTACTCGCGGAACCAGACTTGGTGACGGCGGCTGCCGGCAACTTGGCTGGTATTCGCTCGGCGCTGAGCGAAGCCGCTGCCGCAGCATCGGCCCCCACGACCGGGCTGGCGGCCGCCGCCGCCGATGAGGTGTCGGCGGCTATCTCGCGACTGTTCGGCGCGTACGGCCAGGAATTTCAAGCGCTCAACGTCCAGGCGATGGCATTTCATGGCAATTTCGTGAGCTTGTTGAATGGCGGCGCGGCGGCCTACGCCGCCGCCGAGGCCGCCAACGCTTCGCCGATGCAGGCCCTGGCCGCCGCGGTAAATGCGCCCGCCGAGTCGCTGCTGGGGCGCCCGCTGATCGGCAACGGCGCCGACGGGCAGGCGGGTACCGGGTCGAATCCCGGCGGAAACGGCCAGCCCGGCGGAATTTTGTACGGCAATGGCGGCAACGGCGGGGCAGGCGGCCCCGACGGCGGGGCCGGCGGTAACGGCGGTGCCGCCGGGTTGATCGGCAACGGTGGTGCGGGCGGTGCCGGCGGTACCGGCGCGGCGGGCGGCGCCGGTGCCATGGGCGGACTGTTGTACGGCAACGGCGGCGCCGGTGGTAACGGAAACGGTGCCGGGGCCGGAGGGGCCGGCGGCAACGCCGTGTTCTTCGGCGACGGCGGGAACGGGGGAAGCGGGCCTACGGGCGGCACCCCCGGCCGCGCCGGGCTAGTCGTCGGCAACGGCGGCAATGCGGGGGCAGGGTCTGGGCTGGCCGGCGCGGACGCCGGGTTGTTCGGCAACGGAGGCGCCGGGGGCTCCAGCGCCACCAAGGCCGGCGGCGCTGGCGGAAATGCCTTCTTCGGTAATGGCGGTAACGGCGGTAACGCCGGCGTGGCGGAGATTTCGGATCCCCTCGCTAGCACGGCCGGCGGAGCCGGCGGAAATACCCTTGTCGGGAACGGCGGTGCCGGCGGTGCCGGTGGCGTCAACGTCATTGGTGCCGGCTCGGCCGGCGGAGCCGGTGGCAGCGTTGGGCTGTGGGGCTTCGGCGGTGCCGGCGGTGCCGGCCATGCCGGCACTTCGGTTTTGGGCGTCGGCATGAACGCCGGGGACGGCGGCCGCGGCGGCAACGCCGGGCTGCTGTTCGGCGGCGGCGGCGCCGGTGGGGCCGGTGGCACAGGTGCCGATACTTCGTTCGTCGGAGTCAGCGCCGGCGCCGGCGGTAGCGGGGGCGCCGGAGGCAACGCCAGCTTGGTGGGTAACGGTGGGGCCGGTGGCGCCGGCGGTGCTGGTGGTGCTGCCGGTCTGGCCGCCAACGCCGGCGGAGCAGGCGGTGCCGGCGGTCACGGTGGTGCCTCCGGGCTGTGGTACGGCGACGGTGGGTCCGGCGGGGCCGGGGGCAACGGTGGGGCTGCGGCGGGCGCAGGTAACTCCGGTGCCGGCGGTGCCGGCGGAAACGGCGCCAACGCGTCCTTCATCGGCCACGGTGGTGCCGGCGGGGCCGGCGGTACTGGTGGGGACAGCACCCTTTCCGCGCTCGCCGGTAATGCCGGTGTCGGCGGTACCGGTGGACACGGTGGTGCCGGCGGGGCGCTGTACGGCAACGGCGGGGACGGTGGGGCCGGTGGCATCGGCGGAAAGAGCGCTGACCACCCCGCCGGTACCGGCGGAGCCGGCGGAAACGGCGGCAACGGCCAATTAATTGGTAACGGTGGCCACGGTGGGGCCGGGGGTACCGGCGGGGCGTCGACTGTCCTGCTCACCGGCGACGGCGGTGCGGGCGGGGCTGCCGGAAGCGGCGGTAACGCCGGACTGCTGTACGGCAACGGCGGGAACGGCGGGGCCGGCGGGGCCGGCGGCGCCACCAGCGCCGCCGTTAGCGGTAAAGGCGGGGCCGGTGCCAACGGCGGTACCGGAGGCAACGCCACCTTTATCGGTGATGGCGGCAACGGTGGCGCAGGCGGCGCCGGCGGCACCGGCCCCACGGCCGGGGCAAATGGGAACGGTGGTAGTGCCGGTCACGGCGGCGTGTTCGGCAAAGGCGGCACAGTCGGTCCACCTGGCGCGGCCGCGGTGAGCTTCCCCAGCTTGAGCTCCAGCCTTCCCATCGTGGGGCCCTATGAAGACCTGATCACCAACACGATCAACAACCTGTCGAGCATTGGCAATGGCGTGCTTGCTAACCCGGCGCCATTCCTGTCGCAGTTCCTCGCCAATCAGTTCGGCTACGGCCAGCTGACCCTAACCGCGCTCACCGACGCCACGCGGGACTTCGCCATTGGGGTGGCGGGCATACCGCCAAGCCTGCAAGCGGCCTTCCAGGCCCTCGCGGCGGGCAACGTCAGCGCCGCGGTGAGCGACGTGTTGGGGGCGGTGGTAAACGTCTTCGTCAGTGGTCTTGACGCGAGCGACTTGTCGAACATCCTGCTGCTCGGTCCCGTGGGAGACCTGCTGCCCATCGCGAGCATCCCCGGAGCCATGTCGCAGAACTTCACCAATGTGGTCACGACGCTGACGAGCACAAACCTCGCCTTCACGATCACGCTTGATCCTCCTGGCGGGGTGATGACCTTTGGATTGCCGCTGGCGATGACCCTCAATGCTCTGGGTTCCCCGGTCACCACGGCGATGGCGTTTGGACAAAGCACGACCGCGTTTATCAGTGCTGTGCAGGCCGGAAACCTTCCGGCGGCAGCGAGCGCCCTGATCGGTGCTCCCGCAAACATCGCCAACGGCTTCCTCAATGGTGAGGGCACTGTCCCGTTGGCGCTGCCGCCGTCGACGACGGGGGGCATTCCGGTGACCGTCAACATTCCGGTCGGAGGCATTATCTCGCCGCTGCGCCCCTTGACGGCGACGATTGATTTACCCCCATCTCTCGGGGGCCCGATTACCCTGACGCTCGGCGGCACGCCTGCGGGCGGGATCATTCCCGCAGTGCTGAGCTACGCGCCCGAACAGCTCGCGCAAGCCATCGGTGCTTAGTCGCTAGCGGCCGGCCAGCTGGATTGTGCCGCCGCGCGTCACACATCTGCATGCGGCCTCGTCTAACACGTGACGACGAAAGCTGCTTGTAAGGACGGCCATCATGAATCCCACTGGAACAGCGGCGCGCCTGTACGTCAGCGCGGTGACGGCACTGATCGGACTGCTGATCATTGCGATAGGGATTTGGTGTCTGATCGATCCCGGTTCGTTCGCCGAATTCGTCGGATTCGCCGAACATGAGCACTTCCTGCACGACGTCGGGGCATTCCAGCTGGGTCTCGGCGCGATGCTGCTGCTCGCTCTGATCTGGTCGGATGCGTTGGCCACGGCGATAGCCGGATTCTTCCTAGCCAACACGGTTCACACCGTCAACCATGTGGTGGACCTGCACCTTGGCGGCTCGCCCGCCCAAGCGTGGCTGCTCGGCGCGGCGTCGGTGGCACTTGCCGTCGCCTTCGCACTGCGGTTGCGTCAGCTCGGCTACGTCTTGGGCAACGTCACCTGCACCACCGATCCGGCACTAGCCCCATTCGTGCGCCAGAAGACCATCAGGCTCACGACATTTCGCAAGGACGGTACGGCCGGAACAAGTCCCGTCAGCATCGTGGTGGACGGCGATCGCGCGTATTTCCGTAGTTTCGAGCAGGCCGTCAAGGTGCGCCGGATTCGACGCAACCCAAACGTCGAATTCGGCCCGGCGACAATGTCGGGTAACGCAACCGGCGACATGCAGCCCGGCCGGGTGCGGTTGCTCGACGGCGCCGACTACGAAAAGGCGGCGCGCCTCCTTCGGCGCAAGTACCCGCTGCTTCACGGCTTGCTTGTCCCGGCTGCGCACCGCCTCGGCCGGTCCAAGTATGGCCGCACGGTGCACGCCGAATTGATTCCGCTCGCGTCTTTCAACAACGATGCCCGCCTGGCGCCAGGTAGGTGGGCCAGCTCTCGGCCTGGCTCCAACCCATAGGAGTCGCCTATGAACAGTCCTGAACACCCGATTTCACCTGAGAGATTGCTGGTAGCGTTCGCTCGATGGCGCCGAAGGCGGTAAACATGAGGATCACGACATTCGTCGCCGCAACCGCGGTCTTTGCTGGCGCGGGATTTTGCACAACAGCACCACCAGTGTGGGCTGAAGTCCCGGCGATGGACGGTGTCTACACCTACGCAGACGAGGACGGCATTGTAGCAACCTGGACCATCAACACGACGTGCACCCCACACTGCGTCGCCCATGTGACGACCGCGCCAGGTCAAGGTTTTGACGCCGCGCTGGTTGATGGCCGTTACTCCGTTACGCGGACGGTCCCGGAGGGCGCACTCTGCCCCGCGTTCACCGCCGGTGCCAACGGCGCCTCGGACGAAGGCGGCCTGCATCCGGTTACCGTGTATCAATGGTGGGATCCGCTAACCCTGTCCGGCGAGGTGGACTTCTTGCACAGCCCCGCACCCTGCGGTCTCGCTGACCGACATGACAGATTTACTCTCACGAAAGTCGGCTAGCGACGGTTAAGCGTCCAGACCTGGGTCGGCCGACAGCCGGAACGCCGCGCGCATCTCCTTGACCGCAGGCCCATCGCCATCGAACGTCACCCGACGCAACGCGGCCTTGCGCTCGGCCGCGGTCGGGGCAAGCCGGGCGGCGATGAGATCGGCGGCGGTCGCGGTCACGGTCACGTCGGGTGAGCCCTGTGCGGCCGTCAGCCCGCCGTCGCGCACCGCGAATTCGAAGCGGCGGGCATCGATGTCGACGCGGTACGACGCACTTACCCGCGTGCCGCGCTCGAATGCCAGCAGGACACCGGCGAGGAAGCCGTTCAGCGGCGTAAGTGCGGTCTCGTCTGGTTCGACTAGGTCCAACCCGAAGGTGGCGATCGCCTGGATGACGGGCGGGATCTTGCGCCAGCCGGCAGCGCTGAGCGTGTACACGGTGCGCGCGATCGGCGGCGGCAGTTCGGTGCGGTCGACGAGCCCGGCATCTTCGAGCTCACGCAGGCGGTCTGCCAGCAGGTTGGTGGCGATCCCGGGCAGCGCGGCGCGCAGGTCGGCGTAGCGACGCGCACCGCCGAGCAACTCGCGCAGGATCAACAGCGTCCAGCGCTCCCCGAGCACGTCGAGGCCACGCGCGATCGGGCAGTTCTGCTGGTAGTTCCTCCGGGCCGGCACACCAGAAACTATACCATGTAGACAAACTTTAGGAATAGATAGTTGATTTTTTTGTCTATAAGATTTATGTTCTCTTCCATGCGCACACCGGTCTTCAAGAACCACCCGCTCGCCGCACTCGTGGTCATCTGCCTCAGCGTCTTCGTCATCAGCGTCGACGCCACCATCGTCAACGTCGCACTGCCCACGTTGTCCCGCGAACTCAACGCCGATACCTCGCAGCTGCAGTGGATCGTCGACGCATACACCCTCGTCATGTCCGGCCTACTGCTGTCGGCCGGCAGCCTGAGCGACCGATCCGGCCGCCGCGGCTGGCTCAGCGGCGGACTCACCCTGTTTGCGATCACGTCTGCCGTTGCGGCGCAAGCGAACTCGGCGGGCACCCTGATCGCCGGGCGCGCCGCGATGGGCGTCGGCGCAGCCGTGATCTTCCCGACGACCCTGGGCCTGATCACGAACATCTTCACCGACCCGGTTGAGCGGGCCAAGGCGATCGGCGTGTGGGCCGCCATGGTCGGCGTCGGCGTGGCCGCCGGGCCGATGACCGGCGGCTGGCTGCTCGAACACTACTGGTGGGGCTCGATCTTCCTGGTGAACGTCCCGGTTGCCGCGGTGGCAATTGTCGGCGGCATCCTGTTCGTCCCTACGTCGCGCGACCCGGCGGCCCCGCCCGTCGACGTACCCGGGTTGATTCTTTCCGCGACCGGAGTGACGGCGGTGGTCTACACGGTTATCGAAGCCCCGAACTGGGGATGGGCCAGCATCCGGACCGCGGCGGGTTTCGCCGTCGGCGCCGTCGTCCTCACCGCATTCGCCCTGTGGGAACGGCGCATCAGCCACCCGATGATCGACGTGTCGGTGTTCGCCAACCGCCGGTTCTCCGGAGGCAGCCTGGCTGTCACCGCGGGCTTCCTGACGCTGTTCGGCTTCATCTTCGTCATCACCCAGTACTTCCAATTCATCAAGGCCTACAGCGCATTCGAGACCGGTGTGCGGCTGCTACCCGTCGCCGCATCGATCGCGGTCGGCAGCGTCGTAGGACCGCGGATCGTCGAGAGGATCGGCAGCACGGCGGTGATCGCCGGCGGCCTGACGATCTTCGCGGCTGGCTTGGGCTGGGCGTCCACGGCCGACGCGGGCACACCGTACCTGCAGATCGCGATGCAGATGGTGCTCCTCGGCGGCGGCCTGGGGTTTACGTTTTCACCAGCCACCGACGCGATCATGGGCTCACTGAGCGCCGACAAGGCCGGTGTTGGCTCCGCCGTCAACGACACCACCCGTGAACTCGGCGGTACCCTCGGCGTCGCGATCGTGGGCAGCGTCTTCGCCTCCGTGTATACGGCCCGGCTCGCCTCGAACTCGGCGATCTCGGCGTTGCCCACCGAATTGCGATCCACGATGCGGGATTCGATGGCCGCCGCGGAACAGGTCATCAGGCAGCTGCCTGCCGGTCTGGTCGCCGACGTTCGCAACGCCGTCAATACCGCATTCCTCGACGGCATGCAGATCGGATCGCTGGTCTGCGCCGGTCTCGCGCTGGCCGCGGCCGCCGTCGTCGCCATGATGCTTCCGGCGCGGGCGCACCAAACGGCTTCCGTCGCAGGCGAAATCGAAATCGATACATCAGAGGAGGTCCGCGCATGAGTTACACAGAGTCGTGGAGTGGCGACCACGGCAAGGTCGAATACTTCACCCGATCGGACGGGTCGCGCCTGCGGTACTACACCGCGGGCACCGGCCCGGCGCTGGTGCTCATACACACCGTGCGCACGCAACTCGACTACTTCCAGCGCGTCGTCCCGCTGCTGTGGGATTTCTACACCGTCTACGCGCTCGACCTGCCCGGCATGGGATGGTCCGACATTGTGCCGGGTGTGCGGTACGAAGAGCCGGAGCTGCGGGCCTCCGTCGTCGAGTTTGTCAGCGGATTGGACCTGCACGACGTCACATTGGCCGGTGAATCACTAGGCGCCGCACTGTCTTTGGGTGTCTCGATCGACCTCAAGGACCGAGTGAGCCGCGTCGTTGCCTTCAACAGCTACGACTACCCGAGCGGACTCGAGCGGGGAAATCTATTCGCCCGCTTCATCGTCAGCTCGGTGCGGATGCCCGGACTCGGACCGCTCCTCGCTGCGATGGAAAACCGTGCGATCATGCGCGGCGTGATGCGCGGCGGTTTCGTCGACAAGAGCAAACTGACCAAGGAATTCCTGGTCGAGCTCCGCAAAAGCGGTCACCGCAAGGGGTACTCGAGGGTGTCCCGAGCGATCTATCGCAGCCTCAAGGGATTCCAACGGGCGCGAGACCGCTATCCCGACGTCAGCGTGCCGGTCACGCTGGTGTACAGCGAGCAAGACTGGTCTCGCCCGCAAGAACGGGATCACGTCGCCAGCCTGCTGACGGATGTCCAGCGGATCACGTTGCGAGACACCGGCCACTTCTCCGCGCTCGAACGACCCAACGACGTGGCGCGCATCCTGCTGCAGGCGCGGTGACAAGCCACCTTCAGAGCCCCTGGCCCACGAGCCAGCGGTCCATTCTTTCGGCCACCGCCTGCCATCCCGGTTCAAGCATCATGTCGTGGCCCATGTCGGGGAAGATCTGCGCCTCGGCGCCGTAAACCGCGGCGGTGCGGTGAATTTGGCGCTGGGAGACGATAACGTCGCGCTCGGCTCCCAACACCAGCATCGGGACACGGTTGACGCGTTTGGTCTTCACCAAATCGAGGGCGAGCATGTCCAGGAAGGCCCGGTAGGACTCGTCTTGGACTCGCTGTTGATAGCTGTTGACGTGATCTTGCGGTGTGGACGCCGAGAACAACAGGTCGCGCACCAATTCCGGGGTTGCCACCAGCGGGGCCAGCCGCAAGGAAGCGTGGACTCTGACGAATGGCACAGGGTGGCGCCGCGCGATGTCCAGGGTCACCCGCAGTACGCCGGTGGGCGGAATGGGTGCGACGAGAATGGCGGCGGCAGCGGTGTGTCGTTCCAGGTATTTCTGGATGACGAAGCCGCCCATCGAGTGCCCCACCAGAACGGGCTTAGCCGATAGTTGCGCCGCCGCCGCGGCGATATCGCCTACGTATTCCTGAATTCCGGTCCAGCGCAGCCGCGCCCGGCCGGAACTCGCGCCATGTCCGCGCAGGCTCGGGGCGCAACAGGCGTACCCGCGATCGACGAAGAAGTCGAGAAAGCGCTCGTCCCAACACCACGCTCCATGCCAGGCGCCGTGGACAAAGAGAAGCGGTACGGGATGGGACTCCGTAGCGGACCCCTTTTCGATCATTTCAAGCATGTTCAACATCCACCCCGCCCCGCCTCAGCTCACCGAGCGGAAGTCAGGTGTTGAGGGCAAGTTGGCGGGCATGGAAGTCGAAGTGTTGGCGCCAAGCTCGTGTCGCAATGCCAGGACCACCCGATCGAGTTTTGCCCCCATCCGGCGACGGTTGTATACGAGAGCAGCAGCACAAGAACCGTAGTAGTTGACTAAGTGAAACGGCTTGGTTGTGGCGTTGAGAACGCGGGCGTAGGCCTGGCTGGCACGATCAGGCAATCGGCCAAACAATCGCACCAGATTGCAGCAGGCGTTGGACAACCATGTAGCCGAACACGATGTGGAACAGGCGAGCAATCGATGACATTCGACGCGTGCCCGCCCTAGATCGGCGGCGATCGCAGCACGGTCCACCCTGCCGCCGTTGACTGCCATGGCGCTTCCTTACTGATCTAGGCGGTTGGCTGTCGGCAGCCGCCAGTTCTGTCAGCGCTATGGCCGACAGGTTTGCGGCCACGATAACGTCTGTCCGGGTGCTGCGAATGCTGTTCGCGCTCGCGCTGGCTGTCCTGGCGCATGTACCGAGGCAAACTTGCCGCCTAGCCCTCGGGCGCGGGTGCATGCTTTATCCGTGACCGTGAGCAACCTGCTGAGCCGCCGTAGTGTCATACGGGATTACCTGCAGGGCGCAGTCTGGGTGCTGCCGACACTCGGCGTTGCGCTCGGGCTCGGGGCCGGCGCCGCCCTGTCGATCATCCCGGTAACGCCCGACTCGATGATCGACAAGGTGATGTTTCAGGGCACCGCGGGTGATGCTCGGGGGGTGCTGATCGTGGTGTCCGCCACGATGATCACCACCATCGGCATCGTCTTCTCGCTGACGGTCTTGTCCCTACAGATCGCCGCGAGCCAATTCTCGGTGCGGTTGCTGCGCACCTTCCTGCGCGATGTGCCCAACCAGGTGGTGCTGGCGATCTTCGCCTGCACCTTCGCCTACAGCACCGGTGGCCTTCACACCGTCGGTGAGCACGTCGACGGGGGCGCGTTCGTTCCCAAGGTCGCGGTCAGCGGGTCGCTCGCACTGGCGTTCGTCAGTATCGGCGCGCTGATCTACTTCCTGCACCACCTCATGCACTCGATCCAGATCGACACGATCATGGAAAAGGTGCGGCAGCGCACGCTGGGACTGGTCGACGAACTGTATCCAGAACCGGATACGGCGGATCGACAACCGCAGATGCCGCCCACACCGCCGGTCGAAGCGAAGCCGTTGTTGGCGCCGCAATCGGGCTATCTACAAACCGTCGACGTCGGCGACATCGCCGAATTGGCGGCGGCCAGCGGGCACACGGTGCAGCTGGCCACCTTCGTCGGCGACTACGTCACCGCCGGGTGCGTACTCGGCTGGTGCTGGCGTAGGGGCACGACGACAACCGCACCGCAGCCAGACTTTGCGCGACGCTACCTGCGACATGTCCATATCGGATTCGAGCGCACACTGCAACAGGACGTCCGGTTCGGATTGCGGCAGCTGGTCGACATCGCGCTGCGAGCACTATCGCCCGCCATCAACGACCCGTATACGGCCATTCAAGTCGTCCACCATCTTTCGGCCGTGGCGTCGGTACTGGCGTCACGGGCGCTGCCCGACGACGTGCGCCGCGACAGTGCCGGCGAGCTCCTCGTCTGGCTTCCCTACCCCGGCTTTGCTACGTACCTGCACGTCGGATGCGCACAGATCCGCCGCTACGGGTCGCGTGAACCGCTGGTGCTGGCTGCGCTGCTGCAGCTGCTGAGCGCGGTTGCCCAGAACTGCGTCGACCCAGCGCGCCGCATTGCGGTACAGACCGAAATCGCCCTGGTGGTCCGGGCGGCACAGCGCGAACTCACCGACGAATCGGACCGGGCCATGGTCGTCGGCGCCGCGGCACGGGCGACCGAGGTCGTCGATCAGCCCGGGACGTTGGCGCCGCCACCGTCCGCGTTCGGCCAGGTGGCCGCCGCCAAAGCGGCGGCGTCGACAATCGCCGAACACGGCGGCCGCTAGTAGCGCCCCCAGGACGGCAACCAGCTGTTTGGATTTCGCCAAGAATCTCTTGAGAATCCGTCAAGGCACCCGGCTGAGTCTGGGGTCAACGCAATCCAGCGTCAACCACCAGTTCAAAGCAGCACCGGAGACCACAATGTTCACTCGCCGTTTCACCGCCAACCTGGCCCGCACCAGCCTGACCGCCGCCGCTCTCGGCCTGGCCGCGCTCGGCTTCGCCGGTTCCGCCGGCGCGAGCTCTACCGACGACGCGTTCCTGGCCCAGCTACGGGCGGACGGGATCACGCCGCCCAGCGCCGCGCGCGCCATCAGCGAAGCGCACACCGTGTGCAACGCCCTCGACGAGGGACAATCGAGCACCGAGGTCATCAACGGGGTGGCCAAGAGGACCGGCCTTAGCGCCAAGGGCGCCAAGACGTTCGCAATTGACGCCGCCGAGGCCTACTGCCCCGAGTACGTCACCTCGGCCTAACAACGAATACCACGGATGCGGGGACCCACGCGGGTCCCCGCGTTTGTCAGTGCAGCGGACGGCGACGGGCATATCGTGTCTGCTCATGGGCCTGAGGTTCGACGAGATCTGTATCGACGCAGCGAATCCGACCGAACTGGGAAAGTGGTGGTCGCAGGCGCTGGGGTGGCCGCATGATGTCGACGAGGACGGTGACGTTCGATTGACCCCACCACCCGGCGCGGGCCCGAACTGGCTGTTCCTGCGGGTCGATGACAAGCGAATCGTCAAGAACCGCATCCACTTCGACTTCCGGCCGGACGACCAGCGTGCCGAGGTCGAACGGCTGCTAAAGCTCGGCGCACACCACGTCGACATCGGCCAAGGAGAGCAGAGTTGGGTCGTGCTCGCCGACCCCGAAGGCAACGAATTCTGCGTGCTCGCGGTGGAGTAGTCGGCTAAATCACTGTTGCCCGCGCCAGCGCAGCACGTCCAACGCAACGGCCACCGTGACACTGCATTCTTCCAATGGGCGGGGCAGCAGTTGGTCGGCACGGTGCAGCCGCCGGAACAACGTGTTGCGGTGCGTGAAGAGGCGGTTCGCGGCGCGAGAGGCGTTGCACTGCTCGTTGACGAATATCCGGACGGTGTCCTGCAATTCGGCGTCGGCGTGTTCGAACTCGCCGAGCGTGTGGTGAACGAACTCGGCCGCGCGGTCCGTGTCGGCGGTAATGAGGGCGGTCAGTTCGACGTCGGTGAACACCGCAATGCGTTGCGGTGAATGCAACCGCGCCATCATGTGCTGGGTGGTGACGGCGTCGAAATGGCTGCGCCGAAACCCGTCAATGCCGTTGGCGGTCGGTCCGATGGCGACTCGGATGTCGGCCATGGAGTCGATCGCGTCGTGCAGGGCTTCGAGGTTTATCTGGTCACCGGTTTTGCTGCCGGGCACCCAGGCCCACCGAGTGGCCGTGCTGGCCAGCACGATCAAAGGCCGGGCACCGGCCGACTGACCGAACGCCTCGGCGACCTTGTCCAGCCGGGCCAGATCACCGGCCGGGGCGTCACTCCAGATGACTGCCGCGGTATGGGCACCGGTCAACGCATAGCCGAGTCGGCCCTCGGCCCGACGCCTCGGTATGGGCGCACCCTGCAGGATCAGCGTGACGGTTTCGCGTCGTTCGGCGTGGCTACCACCGGTGAGGTCGTCATGCTCCACTTCGATCTGGCCAGCGATGAAAGCCAGCGTCGCGTCGACAAACGCGCTCGTTGACCGGGAGCACACGTCGAGAAGTTCGTGCAGTTCGGATGGATCCGAGGTCAATTCGAACGCGATTTCCATGAAGCGTCGCCAGGCCACCCCCTCGCCCACGCGATAGGCGTCCAGCGAGTAGGCGTTGAGTCCGCGGCGCACCAGCTCACGCGCGATGTTGATCGGCTCGGGCCCGGTGTTCGCCGCTACCGGTGCGCCCGGGTCGCGCACGTTCGCGGTTGCCCAGAAGTAGAGGTTGGCCCGGTTACTACGGCTTACCGCCGCGGCCAGTTCCGGATCCGCCGCGATGGCCGGACTGGCGGCAAGAACCGCACGGTCAAGTTCCGCTAGCCACTCGGGCCGCGCGTTGACGACGATCTGCGCGCACTGCCGGATCAGCTCCTGACACCGAGGTGACGGCCGCTTCCACGTCATCAAACGACTCTAGCCTTGATGGTGCATAATGCACCACTTGCTGACGATATTGAGTCATTTTGCGCTATTGCGCTGGTTCTTGGATCGGGACGATTGGTGCATCGAGTTCGGCCCCACCACCAAGGAGTTGTTAGTCATGCACGTCGACGTTCTGATCGTCGGCGCCGGGATCTCCGGCATCGGCGCCGCCTATTACCTGCAGAAACACCACCCCGGCCGCACCTACGCCATCCTCGAGGCGCGCGGTGCCACCGGCGGCACGTGGGACCTGTTCCGCTACCCCGGCATTCGGTCGGACTCCGACCTGCACACCTTCGGCTACGAGTTCAAGCCCTGGCGCGACGATCACGCGATCGCCACCGCCGACAAGATCCTGAGCTACCTGCGCCAGACCGCCGCCGAGAACGGCATTGACGAGAAGATCCGCTTCCACCACAAGGTGCTCGGGGCACAGTGGTCCAGCACCGACGCGCGCTGGACGGTCGACGTGGCGAACGTCCAGACCGGCCAACGGGTGCAGTTCGGCGCCAACTGGATCTTCATGGCCGGCGGGTACTACCGCTACGACCAGGGCTTCACCCCCGAGTTCAAAGGTCGCGACCGATTCGAAGGCCAGATCGTGCACCCGCAGCACTGGCCCGAGGACCTCGACTACACCGGCAAGAAAGTCGTCATCATCGGCAGCGGCGCGACCGCGGTGACCCTGGTGCCCGCGATGGCCGGCACGGCCGCGCACGTGACGATGCTGCAGCGCTCGCCGACCTACATCATGGCGGTGCCGTCGAAGGACGCCTTCGCCAATACTGCCAAGAAGGTACTCGGTGACAAGCGCGGCTATGCCCTATCCCGGCGCAAGAACATCTTCAGGCAGCGCGCCGTCTACCAGTTCTGCCAGACCTTCCCGGGCACCGCCAGGAAGTTGATCCGTCACCTCAACGCCAAGCAACTGCCCGCGGGCTTTCCCGTCGACGAACACTTCAACCCGACCTACAACCCGTGGGATCAACGGCTGTGCGCGGTGCCCGATGGCGACCTGTTCAAGGCCATCGCCGACGGCAGCGCCTCGGTGGTGACCGACCGCATCGCGACATTCACCGAGACCGGGATCGAGCTGGAGTCCGGCGCGCACCTGGACGCCGACATCATCGTCACCGCAACGGGTTTGAACCTACAGATGTTCGGCGGGGTGTCGTTGAGCGTGGACGGTGACCCGGTCGACGTTGCCGAGACCTTCCCGTATAAGGGCGTGATGCTCTCCGGTGTACCGAACTTCGCGTTCGCGGTCGGCTACACGAATTCGTCGTGGACACTCAAGGTTGGGCTGCTGTGCGAATACTTCTGCCGGCTGTTGAGCCACATGGACGCCAACGGCTACGACATCGCGCGTCCCGAGGCCGACGACCCGGAGATGGCGGCGACCCGACCGCTGCTGGACCTCTCCGCCGGGTACGTCCAGCGTGCGTTGCACCTGATGCCCAAGCAGAGCGACGTCGCACCGTGGCTGATGTCATCGAGCTACTACCGCGATGTCAAGCTGCTTCGCAACGACTCGGTGGCGGACCCCAACTTGCGGTTCGCTGCGTCCGCACCGAACTACGCCGACGTTTCGGCGGCCGCTTTGACGCGCCGCAGCGTCTCCTCGATACCGCGGTTTACTTGGCGTCCCCGCGGGATAAGCGCCTCGGCCAGTCTGTTGGCTATGGAGCACCACAGGAACTCAAAAGACTCGGTGAGCAATGTTCCCGTCCCAGACGGCTCCAGCGTGTAGCGCCAACGTGTTTCGCGACGACCAGCCCCGTCGTTGACGGTCGTGAAGCCGAACTCGCGTCCCCGGTCGGCGGTATCGACAACCGCGGTTCTTTCCCAGCGAAGCCGGCCCAGCCGGTTGTACCCGCGAAACCGCGCGCCCGGGACCGCTGAGGTGGCGCCGTCCAGCCACTCGCATCGGTAACACTCCGGACTCCATTCGCCCATCCGGGTCACGTCCGCGATGAGGTCGTACACGAGTTCCGGGGGTGCGGCAATGTCGATCCTGCTCTGGCCGCGCCGGGCTGTGGGCATGGCCCAAGTATTCCATTGGCACAATTCGTGCTATGCCGGACAACCGAGACGCATGATCATGCGCGACCACATCGTCGTCAGCGGTGACGACGCATTGGCGACGACAATCGCCGAGGAACTGAAGACCGCGGGCGCCAACATCGTCAAGCTCTCCAGCGACGACCTCGCCGACGCTGACCTCGGCCACGCGGTCGCCATCATCTGCGCCGGAGATGACGACGACCAAAACCTCGAAATCGCGTTACTGGCAAGGAAAGCCAACTCGGACGTGCGGGTGGTGGCCCGACTGGCCAACGATGTGTTGCGCGAAGCGATGGCCGCCGGCAACGGTCCCGGCGCCATCCTCGACGTCGCCGACCTAGCGGCGCCCTCGGTCGTCGAGGCATGTCTGGCGCGCACCGCGCATCCCCTCGAGGTGGCCGGCATCAAGTTCGTGGTCGCCGGCACCGAGGCACCGCATGATGCGACCCTGCGCGAGCTCTACGGCGACCTGGCACCGGTTGCGGTGATCCACGGTAAGAACTCGTCGTCCCCCGGCGAGTTGGTGGCATGTCCCGGACGAGATCTGCGGGTGCACGCCGGCGACTGGACCGCGGTGATCGGCTCCGCTGACGAGTTGGCGGCCCGCGGCATCAAGATCCCACCCCCGTGCGCAACGCGCTCCCGCCGGTCCCGGCTGCATCGAATCGCCGACGCGGTACGCACCCTGCGGGACGACGTCAACCCGATGTTTTATCGCGCGGTCGCCGCCATGCTGATCCTCCTGGTCGGCTCCACGATCTTGTTGCGCTTCGCCTACGAGAAACCGGGGATGGGGTGGATCGACGCGTTGTACTTCAGCACCGAGACGATTGCGACGGTCGGCTACGGCGACTTCAGCTTTAGCCACCAGCCCACCTGGCTGCGGCTGTTCAGCGTCATGTTGATGTTCGCCGGCGTGATTGCCACCGCCCTGCTTGTCGCATTCGTTGCCGACCTGCTGCTGTCACGGCGCTTTGCGTATTCGGCCGGACGCCGGCGGGCGCGTCATCTGCGCAACCACGTCATCGTCGTCGGGCTGGGATCGTTCGGCAGCCGCGTAGTCAGTGATCTGACCGCCGCCGGATACGACGTCGCGGTCATTGAGCGCGACGAGAACAACCGCTTCCTGTCGTCGGCGGCCGAGCTCGACGTGCCGGTCATTTTCGGGGATGCAACGCTTCGCCAGACGCTGGAATCGGCGTGCGTCGACCAAGCCCGCGCCGTAGCGGTGCTCACCCAGGACGACATGGTCAACATCGAGACCGGGATCGTGTTGCGTGAAATGCTGAACCGGCCCGACGTTCCGCTTGTGCTGCGCGTATACGATCGCACGCTGGGAAGCGCTGTGGCGCAGCGCTTCGGGTTCGACAACGTTCGGTCCACGGTTGATCTGGCGGCACCGTGGTTCATCGGCGCCGCGATGGGTCTGCAAGTACTGGGGACGTTTTCAGTCGGGCAGCACTCCTTCACGGTCGGCGGGATGCATGTGGTGGCCGGTAGCGAACTCGATGGGCTGCCGATGCAGGAATTGTCCACCCAAACCCGCGTCATCGCGATCACTCGGCCGGACGCACCGGTACGGTTGCACCCTCGCCGCGACGCCCGGCTGCGCGCCGGTGACACCGCCTATCTCGTCGGCCCGTATAGCGAGTTGCTCGCGACGCTGAGCAAGGGACAGCCGTCCCAGCCTCGCGGCAACTTGCCCGAAGCGGCGACACGTCAGAACTCGGCGGCCACCGCGGCGGCTCGCCACAGTTGACTGATGTTCGAACTGGTCGGGATGAGGTGGACTTCGTCGGCACCGATGCCGGCAAACCTTCGCAGCACCGCCAGCAGTTCCTCTTCGGTGCCGGCCCAGCCGGTCATCGGCGCCATCACATCGACGTATTCGGCGGGGATCCAGTTCATATAGCGCCGCAGATGGGCATGCACCTGCTCACGGGCCTGGTCCTGCGGCCCGAATGCGAACCAGAAGGAGGTCGTTAACAGGGGGTTGGGCTTGCCGGCCTCGGCCCACGCCGCCCGGGCCACGTCGAACAGCTCGTTCTGCTTGGTGGTGTCAAGGTCCAAGGTGGTGCCGGCCAGTCCGTCGGCCCAGACCGCGGCGCTGCGAACGGTCTTCGGTACGATAGTGCCGACGAGTAGCGGCGGACCACCGGCCTGGATCGGCGCCGGCCCGACCGGCCGCACCGAGTCGGTCGTTTTTTCGCCGGCCCACACCCGTTGCATCACCGCCACCCGTTCGGCCGCGCCGCGCATCGTCTGCGTCTTTGGGTCGGCGCCGGCGGCATGGTAGTCCTCCTGCCTGCCGCCGACACCGATTCCCACTGTTAACCGGCCGCCGGAAAGCATGTCTCCGGTTGCCAGCCCCTTGGCCAGCATCACGGGATCATGCAGCTGCGGCACGATCACCGTGGTAACCAGCCGCACCCGGTCGGTCCATGCAGCCAGCGCGCCGAGCAGCGTCAAGCTGTCGGGATTGTCGAACGCGATGCGCTCGCCCCAGCACAGTGACGAGAACGGACCCTCATCGATCGCACGTGCCCAGTTCTGCAGCACCGTCGCATCCAGGTCAGGCTCCATCACCGGCATCGTCATCCCGATCTTCACGAGCCGATTCTGGCAGCATGGAACCGATGGCCTTAACCAGCACATCCATTGCGCATGTTCGGCTCACGGTGACCGACATCGAGCGATCCCGGCGGTTCTACGAGAGTGTCTTCGATTGGCCGGTACTCATTGAGATTCCCGACAACGCCGACGAGGCAACGCGGCGCCGGTTGGGATTCCTGTTCGGCGGTGTCATCTACGACCTCGGCGGCGCGCTGCTGGGTCTGCGGCCGGTCGCCATGGACCGCTTCGACGAGAACCGCACTGGCCTGGACCACATCGCGTTCCGGGTAGGCAGCAAAGCCGAACTAGATGCCGCGGCTGCACATCTCGACGATCTTGGCATCGGCCACGAGCCGATCAAAGACATTGGGCCGTCTTACATTTTGGAGTTTCGCGACCCCGACAACATTGCTCTGGAGCTGACCACCCCCAAGTAATCTCCCGGAGAGAAGAACAGAGGTAAGAAGATGCCGATTAGTTTCAACCACACCATCGTCGCGTCACGCGACAAACGCGAGTCCGCGGAGTTTCTCAGCGACCTGTTTGGCCTGCCGAGCCCGACGCCGTATGGCCCGTTCATGGTCGTCGGGCTCGAACACGACGCGAGCCTCGACTACGCCGATGTCCCCGAAGGGCAGGAGATCCGGCCGCAGCATTACGCGTTCCTCGTTTCCGAGGACGAGTTCGACGCGATCTACGGCAAGATCACCGCACGCGGCTTGCCGCACTGGGCGGACCCGGGCGCCGAGCGCCCCGGCGAGATCAACCACCGAGACGGCGGCCGCGGAGTGTACTTCCAAGATCCGGCCGGGCACGCGATGGAGATCCTCACCCGACCCTATGGCTCGGGGGCTAACAACTCTTAGTGACGCTTGGCGCCGTGGCGCTTGCTCTCCTGATCCCGATAGTCATCGGCAAGTCGCGCAACGTGTTCCGGCAGCAATCCAGCGGCGACATCGGCCAGGGTTGTTTCTTCCAACACCGACCGCATGCTGGCCCGCAGCGCCCGCCAAACGTCGGTGAGTGCCACGGTAGGTCCGGAGTACGGTAGGTCGCCGAGCCCCATGTCGCGGACGCTGGCCAGTGGACCGTCGATGCAGCGCAGCACGTCGGCGATGCTGATCTCGTTTCCCGGGCGCGCCAGTTCATAGCCGCCCTCGCGACCGCGGTGGCTTCGCACCAAACGGTCGGTGCGCAAGTTGGTCAGGATGTCGACGAGAAATTGTGGTGGTATGCCTTGCGCATGTGCCAAGTCTTCGGTCTTGACCAAGGTTCCGCTGTCGGCCGTGGCCAGCTGGATCATCGCGCGCACCGCGTACTCCGCTTTGGCCGACATCCGCATGGTCACCGATTGTGCCACCGTTCCGCTGCGAGATTGCTGTGGTTTGCTGCTAGGACCCCGGCCCGAGCAAGTCGATGATTGCCTGTGCCTGCTCGTCGAGGTTGCGCTCGGGGGTGAGTCGCAGATGGGGATTCTTCGGCCGCTGATACGGGCTGTCGATGCCGGTGAAGTGCGTGATTTCACCCGCTCTCGCTTTGGCGTAGAGCCCCTTGGGGTCACGCCGCTCGCACTCTTGCAGCGGCGTATCGCAGAACACCTCAAAAAATTCGAATCCGGCGTCGGCGTGAATCTTTCGAGCCATTTCGCGGTGCTCGGCCAGCGGGCTGATGGCCGGCACCAGCACGATTTGGCCAGAGTCGGCGAGCAGCGTTGCCACATGCGCCAACCGGCGCAGGTTCTCCGCACGGTCGGCCATGGAAAAGCCGAGGTCGGCGTTCAGGCCGTGCCGGAGGTTGTCACCGTCGAGAACGTAAGCGGGGGTTCCATTTTCGAGAAGTTTCTTTTCGACCAGCATCGCGACCGACGACTTCCCGGCGCCGGAAAGGCCGGTCAACCACACGGTCCTGCCTCGACACCCGCGATCTTCGACGGCGACCAATGACTTGTGCCGCACGGTGTTCGGACTTGCCTGATGCGCCGAAACCTCGCGCAACACCATGCCAGCCGCCACGGTGCCGTTGGTGTCGGGGTCGATGAGGATAAACGAGCCGGTGCTGGCATTGCGAGTGTACTCATCGAGTAACAGCGGTACCTGAGTGCGCAGCGAGATGCGGCCAAGCTCGTTGAGCTTCAACGCCGTTGCGCTCTTGTCGCGGTGCAGGGTGTTGACATCCAGCCGGTAGTCGAGCGCAGTCACCCTGGCGCGCGTGGTTCGGGTGGTGTGTTTGATGACGTAGTCGCGTCCGGGCTGCAGCGCTGCCGAATCCGCCATCCAGCACACGGTCGCGTCGAATTCCTGGGTGACTCTGGGCTGGTTGTGGGTGCGTGCGATCATGTCGCCGCGCGAAACATCGATGTCGTCTGCCAAACACACCGAGACGGCCATCGGTGGAAACGCTTCTGCCACCGGCCCGTTCGAGCCTTCGATGGTGGTGATCTGGGTGGCCTTACCGATCGGCAATACGACTACCTCGTCGCCGGGCCGCATTACCCCGCTGGCCACCGTTCCGGCGTAGCTGCGGTGGTCCTGATGCTCGAGAGTGTGTGGCCGGATGACGTACTGAATCGGGAACCGTACGTCGACCAGGTTACGGTCACCGGCGATATAGACCTCTTCGAGATGGGAAAGCAGCGCCGGTCCCTCATACCAGGGTGTCTGGTCGGATCTGGTGACTACGTTATCGCCGTGCAGCGCCGAAATCGGGATCGAGGTTACGTCCTGCACGTCGAGGCGGGCGGCGAAGGCATGAAATTCGTCCCGAATCGACTCGAAAGCCTTTTGGTCCCAACCGATCAGATCCATCTTGTTGACGGCGAGCACCAGGTGGCGGATGCCCAACAGCGATGCCAGGAAGGCATGCCGGCGGGACTGCTCCAGCAATCCGTGCCGGGCATCGACCAACACGATCACCAGTTGAGCCGTGGACGCACCGGTCACCATGTTGCGGGTGTACTGGATGTGTCCCGGGGTATCCGCAATGATGAATTTCCGCTTGGGAGTAGCGAAGTAGCGATAGGCGACATCGATGGTGATGCCCTGTTCGCGTTCGGCCCGCAGGCCGTCGGTGACCAGAGCCAGGTCGGTGTACTCGTGGCCGCGGTCCCTAGATGTCTGCTGCACCGACGCCCACTGGTCTTCCATCACGGCTTTGGAGTCGTAGAGCAGGCGCCCGATCAGGGTAGACTTGCCGTCGTCGACCGAGCCCGCCGTAGCAAGCCGCAGCAGCGTAGTGGGTGCCGCCATCAGAAGTAGCCCTGCCGCTTGCGGTCTTCCATTCCGGCCTCCGAGATCCGGTCATCGGCCCGGGTAGCGCCCCGTTCGGTCAGCCGCGACACCGCTGTCTCGGCGATGACCTCCGACGCGGTGGCGGCCGTCGACTCCACGCATCCGGTGCAGGTGACGTCGCCGACGGTACGGAACCGCACCATGGTTTCGAAGACCTCTTCTTCGGCGCGCGGCTGCATATGCCGGTGCACCGCAAGAAGCATCCCGTCGCGTTGAAAAACCTTGCGCCGGTGCGCGAAATAGATCGAGGGCAACTTGACCTTCTCGGCACCCACATAGGACCAGATATCGAACTCGGTCCAATTGGACAGCGGAAAGACCCGGATGTGCTCACCCTTGTGATGACGTCCGTTGTAGAGATTCCATACCTCGGGCCGCTGGGCCTTTGGGTCCCACTGGCCGAACTCGTCGCGGAAGCTGAACACCCGCTCCTTGGCCCGCGCCTTCTCCTCGTCGCGCCGGGCTCCCCCGAATGCCGCGTCGAACTTGTTCTCCCGGATCGCGCGCAGCAGCGTGACGGTCTGTATCGGGTTTCGCGACGGGATGGTCTCGACGACCCGGCCGGCGTCAATGTCGTCCTGCACCGACGCCACCACCAACCGGACCCCGGCGTTCGCCACCAGCTCGTCGCGGGTTGCGATGACCTCATCGAAATTGTGACCGGTGTCGACGTGCATCACCGGGAAGGGCAGCCGCCCCGGCCGAAATGCCTTGAGCGCCAGGTGCAACATGACGATCGAGTCCTTGCCACCGGAGAACAACAGCACCGGTCGCTCGAATTCGGCAGCAACCTCTCGAATGATGTGGATCGCCTCAGCCTCCAGCAAGCGCAGGTGACTCAACTCGTACTGCCCCGGTGCGGGACTGACCTTCACGTCGCTGGCCATGATCACCTAACTGGAATTCTCAATAAAGTTGGTAGAACTGATCATATTTATGATCATTACCAGCTATAGAACCAGCCATCGTCGCCGCTGTCAATGAGAGTCCTTGACCGCGCTTAGGCGGCGGCCGGCGGACTGAGCTACAGCGTGACCTCGTCGAGTTTGCCGGTGGCGACGTCGAAAACGAACCCGCGCAATGACACGTGCTTGGTCACGAACGGACTGTTCTCAATGCGGCGTAACGACTGCCGGACGTCCTCGGCGGGGTCCGGGAAGGCCTCGGCCGCCCAGGGTGGCTTGACCCCGATCTCGTTCTGAATGTCTCGCTTGAAGTCGTCGTCGGTGAAGGTCAGCATCCCGCAGTCGGTGTGGTGAATCAGGATGATCTCGCGAGTCCCCAGCAGCCGCTGGCTGATGGCCAGCGAGCGAATGGCATCGTCGGTGACGACTCCGCCGGCGTTGCGGATGACATGCGACTCCCCCTCGTTGATCCCGAGCACCCGGTAGACATCGATGCGGGCATCCATGCAAGCCAAGACGGCGACGTGTTTGCTCGGCGGCAGGGGCAACGGTCCTTTGAAGGTGCTCGCGTATTTGGCGTTGTTGGCCAGGTAGTCGTCGGTAACCGTCACGCAAGTCTCCTCGGGGTTCGCGGTATGGAATTTGCTGCGCCGATCAAATGCCAGACAGAAGCCGCCGTGGATCGTAGCAACCGGCTAGCAGGATTTCACTGGTGCGGATCAGCCAGATCGGAATGCTTCCTAGCCGGGCGCGCCAGGCGAACCGTCCGGGCGCCACGCCGTCCCTCGGCTCGCTACCCTGTCCCAATGCGGCACGGTGGTCGGGCATGACACGCTTTCTCGCGCGCCGGTTGCTCAACTACCTCATCCTGTTGGCGCTCGCGTCGTTCCTGACTTATTGCCTGACCTCGCTGGCCTTCTCGCCGCTGGAAAGCCTGATGCAGCGCAGCCCGCGTCCACCGCAAGCCGTAATCGACGCCAAAGCCCACGATCTCGGCCTGGACAAGCCCATCCCGATTCGCTATGCCAACTGGGTTTCGCACGCGGCGCGCGGCGATTTCGGAACCACCATCACCGGCCAACCCGTCTCCGCCGAACTAGGGCGCCGCATCGGGGTAAGCCTGCGGCTACTCGTCGTTGGATCTGTGGTCGGCACCGTGCTCGGCGTCGTGGTCGGGGCGTGGGGCGCCATCCGCCAATACCGGTTCAGTGACCGCGTCGTCACCATGCTGGCGTTGCTGGTGTTGAGCACGCCAACGTTCGTGGTGGCCAACCTATTGATTTTGGGCGCGCTGCGGGTCAACTGGGCGGTAGGCCTTCAGCTGTTTGACTACACCGGGGAAACCTCACCGGGCGTGACCGGCGGAACGTGGCGAGTCTGGGGCGACCGTTTGCAGCATTTGGTGCTGCCCTCGCTCACGCTGGCGCTCGGCGCTGCCGCCGGCTTCAGCCGCTATCAGCGCAACGCGATGCTCGACGTGCTCGGCCAGGATTTCATCCGCACCGCCCGCGCCAAGGGACTGACGCGGCGGCGCGCGCTGCTCAAGCACGGACTGCGCACCGCGCTGATACCGATGGCGACGCTATTCGCCTACGGGGTCGCCGGACTTGTCACCGGAGCGGTTTTCGTCGAGAAGATTTTCGGCTGGCACGGCATGGGTGAGTGGATGATCCGGGGCATTTCGACCCAAGACACCAACATCGTCGCGGCGATCACCGTGTTTTCCGGCGCGGTCGTCTTGCTGGCCGGCTTGTTGTCCGACGTCATCTACGCCGCACTGGACCCGAGGGTGCGGGTGTCATGACGGTGGCCGATCAACCCGTGGCCGATCTAACGGGGGCAACGGAATTCGCCTCACGCCGCACCCTGGTGCTGCGCCGGTTCCTGCGCAACAGGTCGGCCGTGGTGTCACTGACGCTGCTGGTGCTGCTGTTCATCGGCTGCTATGCGCTACCCCCGCTGCTGCCCTACTCATACCAGGATCTGGATTTCGACGCGTTGCTGCAGCCGCCGAACACCCATCACTGGCTGGGCACCAACGCGCTGGGCCAAGACCTGCTGGCGCAGATCTTGCGGGGCATGCAGAAGTCGATGCTGATCGGGGTCTGCGTGGCGGTGATCTCCACCGGAATCGCGGCGACCGTCGGGGCGATCTCGGGTTATTTCGGTGGCTGGCGGGACCGGGCGCTGATGTGGGTGGTCGATCTGCTGCTGGTGGTCCCCAGCTTTATCTTGATCGCCATCGTCACGCCGCGCACCAAGAACTCGGCCAACATCATGTTCCTGGTGTTGCTGCTGGCCGGCTTCGGCTGGATGATCAGCTCCCGCATGGTGCGCGGCATGACTATGAGCCTGCGCGAACGCGAATTCATCCAGGCCGCAAGGTATATGGGTGTCTCCAGCCGCCAAATCATCGTCGGCCACGTGGTACCGAATGTGGCATCCATCCTCATCATCGACGCCGCCCTGAACGTCGCCTCCGCAATTCTCGCCGAAACCGGCTTGAGCTTCCTCGGTTTCGGCATTCAGCTTCCGGATGTGTCGCTGGGCACCTTAATCGCCGACGGCACCCAATCCGCGACCACCTTCCCTTGGGTGTTTCTGTTCCCGGCCGGTGTTTTGGTGCTGATTCTGGTGTGCGCCAACCGGACCGGCGACGGCCTGCGCGACGCCCTGGACCCGGGCAGCAGAACGCTGCGGAAGGCTGCCCGATGAGTCCGCTGCTGGAGGTCTGCGACCTGGCCGTCACGTTCCCCACCGACCGTGATCCGGTGACCGCGGTGCGCGGCATCAGCTACCGCGTCGAGCCCGGCGAAGTGGTGGCAATGGTCGGCGAATCAGGATCGGGCAAGTCCGCGGCCGCGATGGCCGTGGTCGGCCTGCTACCGGAGTACGCCGAGGTGGGCGGCTCGGTCCGGTTGCAGGGCACCGAACTACTGGGACTTGGCGACGACGCAATGTCGCGGTTCCGCGGCAAGGCGATCGGTACGGTGTTTCAGGATCCGATGTCTGCGCTGACCCCCGTCTACACCGTCGGTGACCAGATCGCCGAGGCGATCGAGGTGCATCAGCCCCGTGTCGGCAAGAGGGCGGCTCGCCAGCGTGCGGTGGAATTGCTTGAGCTCGTTGGTATCTCACAGCCAGCGCAGCGCGCCCGCGCGTTTCCGCACGAGCTGTCCGGGGGCGAACGGCAACGTGTCGTCATCGCGATCGCGATCGCCAACGATCCCGACTTGCTGATCTGCGACGAACCCACCACCGCACTGGACGTCACCGTGCAGGCCCAGATCCTCGAGGTGCTCAAGAAGGCGCGCGACGTCACCGGTGCGGGCGTCCTGATCATTACCCACGACCTGGGAGTGGTCGCCGAATTCGCTGACCGTGCACTGGTAATGTACGCCGGCCGGGTCATCGAGTCGGCCGGTGTGACTGACCTTTACCGTGATCGCAAAATGCCCTACACCGTAGGGCTGTTGGGCTCGGTCCCCCGCCTGGACGCCGCACAGGGTACCCGGCTGGTTCCCATCCCCGGGGCGCCTCCGTCGCTGGCCGGCCTCGATCCCGGCTGCCCGTTCGCGCCGCGGTGCCCCCTGGTCATCGACGAATGCCTTGCGGCCGAGCCGCCTTTGATCGAGGTCGGGGAGCAACATCGGGCTGCCTGCATCCGCACCGACCAGGTCGCCGGGCGCAGCGCCGCAGACATCTACGGGGTCAACACCAAAACCGGCGCGCCCGAGCCCGGTGGCTCCACCATCGTCGTGCGGGTGCGTGATCTGGTCAAGACCTACCCGCTGACCAAGGGCGTGGTGTTGCGCCGAGTCATCGGCGAGGTCCGCGCAGTCGACGGTGTGAATTTCGAGCTACAGCAAGGCCGCACGTTGGGGATCGTCGGCGAATCCGGCTCCGGCAAGTCGACCACCTTGCACCAGATCTTGGAACTGGTTGCGCCACAATCGGGATCGATCGAGGTTCTCGGCACCGATGTCGCCATGTTGAGTGCCGCGAGCCGGCGATCGCTGCGGCGCGACATTCAGGTTGTTTTCCAGGATCCGGTGGCCTCTTTGGACCCGCGACTGCCCGTCTTCGACCTGGTGGCTGAACCGTTGCAAGCCAACGGGTTCAGCAGGAGCGACATCCACGCGCGGGTCGCCGAGCTACTCGACATCGTGGGACTGCGCCGCGCCGATGCCAGTCGCTATCCCGCCGAGTTCTCCGGCGGCCAGAAGCAGCGTATCGGCATCGCACGAGCGCTGGCTTTGCAGCCCAAAATCCTTGCTCTCGATGAACCGGTGTCCGCGCTTGACGTCTCTATCCAGGCCGGCATCATCAACCTGTTGCTCGATCTGCAAGAGCGGTTCGGCCTGTCGTATCTGTTTGTTTCCCACGATCTTTCGGTGGTTAGACACCTCGCCCACCAGGTTGTGGTGATGTTCAAAGGCACCATTGTCGAGCAGGGCAACAGCCAGGAGGTCTTCAGCCATCCGAAGCACGAGTACACCCAGCGCCTGTTGGGCGCGGTGCCGCAACCGGATCCGAGGCGACGTGGCTAGCCGGCGCGGCGGACGGGTTGCGGCGGCACTGCTCGTCGCAGCGATCGTGCTGTCCGGATGCTCCGCAGCCTCCCAGCTGGCTGTGCCGGCCGCCGGAAACACCGTTCTGGGCGCCACCAGCGACATCAACCCGCAGAATCCCGCCACCCTGCGCGACGGCGGCAACCTGCGGCTCTCACTCGCCGATTTCCCGGCCAACTTCAACATCTTGCACATCGACGGCAATGAGGCTGGTGTCGCGGCGATGATGAAAGCCACCTTGCCGAGCGCGTTCATTATCGGGCCGGACGGCTCGACGACGGTCAACACCGACTACTTCACCAGCATCGAACTCACCAGTACCGAGCCTCAAGTGATCACCTACACCATCAACCCGAAGGCATTCTGGTCCGATGGCACCCCCATTACCTGGCGCGACATCGCCAGTCAGATCCATGCCACCAGTGGCATCGACAAGGGGTTCGAGTTCGCGTCGCCGAACGGCGCGGATCGCGTCGCCTCGGTGAGCCGCGGCGTCGACGACCGCCAAGCCATCGTGACTTTCGCCAAGCCCTACGCCGAATGGCGCGGCATGTTCGCCGGCAACGGCATGCTGATGCCAGCGAGCGTGACCACCACGCCCGAGGCATTCAATAAGGGCGCGCTCGAAGGCCCGGGTCCCTCCGCGGGTCCGTTCATCGTGTCCGACCTGGACCGGGCCAAGCAGCGAATCACCTTGACCCGCAACCCCAAATGGTGGGGAAAGCGCCCACGGCTGGACAGCATCACGTACCTCGTACTCGATCCCGCCGCGGATTTGCCGGCGCTACAGAACAACACGATCGACGCGACCGGAATTGCCTCGCTGGACCAGCTCACCATCGCCGAACGCACCAAAGGCATCTCCATTCGACGGGCACCGGCCCCGAGCTGGAGCCACTTCACTTTCAACGGCGCGGCCGGGTCGATTCTCGCCGACCCGGCGCTGCGGCTGGCGGTGTGCAAAGGAATCGACCGTCGGACTATCGCCAAAGTTGCCCTGTACGGCCTTACCAGTGATCCGACGCCGCTGAACAACCACATCTTCGTCGCCGGGCAGGACGGGTATCAGGACAACAGCGGTGTTGTTGCTTATGACCCCGAACAGGCGAAACGCGAACTCGACGCCATCGGCTGGAGGCTTAACGGCAAATTCCGCGAGAAGGACGGTCGCCAGCTCCTCGTGCGCATGTTGTTCTATGACGCGCAGAGCAGCCGGCAGTTCGCGCAAGTCGCTCAGCACAGCCTCGCGCAGATTGGCGTCAAGCTTGAACTTCAATCCAGATCCGGCAGTGGCTTTTTCAGCAACTACGTCAACGTCGGGGCTTTCGATATAGCGCTATTCGGCTGGGTCGGCGACGCCTTCCCGCTGTCATCGCTCACCCAGATCTACACGTCCGACGGGGAGAGCAACTTCGGCAAGATCGGTACCCAGGAGATCGACACCGCCATCGAGCACACGCTCGAAGAACTTGACCCCGGTAAGGCCCGCGCGTTGGCCAACGAGGTCGACAAACTCATCTGGGCGGAAGGATTCAGCCTGCCACTGACCCAATCCCCAGGTACCGTCGCGGTCCGCAGCACCCTGGCCAATTTCGGCGCGAGGGGCCTGGCCGATTTGGACTATACCGCCATCGGGTTCATGCGTACCTGAGCGGAGCGCCGCACGGACGGTACCTTCGGCAACGCATGCTCGACAGTGGCGACCACCTGGATCGCCTTCCACAACAGCCGCAGGGCCAGCCGCGGCGGCAACGCGTCCAGCATCGGCGCCTGCTCGGCAAGCCCGTCGATGTCGCCGCGACACACTGCACTGGCGATGGCCAAGGCGGCGGGCTCACGAAAGTCCACCGCGCTGTGCCCCATGGTAGGCAAGGACAGCAGTACGGCATCCGGCACCAGCGACGCTATCCGCTCGGCCACCGCGGGCGGGGTGATGAGGTCGCGGCCACCGGCAACCACCACGGTGGGCCAACGGAATTTCGGCATTTCGGCCACCAAATCATAGGGCTCAGCAACGAAATCATCTGTAACAGTATGGATTTCACGTATGGCGACGGCGGGGTCGAGCGGTAGTCCATCCGGTTCGGCGGCATAGTCGAGTTCGCGAAAAGCGATGCGACCCACCAGATCGATTTCATACCGGTACGGCACCTTGCGGGTGACGATCTTGCTGAACCGGAACAGCGCCCGCCACAGCATCGTTCGGCCCGCAAGCAACAGATCGAGTTGGCGATCAAGGAGTTTGGCACCGCCGTAGCCATAAACCGTCGCCGCGACCTGTCCCGCCGAAGCTGTCATCATCCCGGCGTCGACCAGCCGGCGCATCTTGGGCGCCAGCGCCGCGGTTTCGGGGCTAGCACCCTTGAGCAGCACCCCTCGAATGGCATCGCGCACGATCGCAATGTCATGCCGGGACAGCACCGGCGAATCGAGGATCATCGACCCCACCAGGTGGGGATACCGGACGCCGACTCCCGCCGCGAGGTAGCTGCCGTATGACGTTCCGTAGATGACGGCTGAGTCGACGTGAGCGTCGTCGAGCACCGCGGCCACGTCGTCGACCACCTGATCGATGGTGATCGCATGCGGCGGCAGGTCCGCGCCCGAGTCATCGTGGCGCGACATCCCCACTCCCCGATGCTCGATCATGATGACGTCAAGACCTGCTGCGGCGGTGCGTCGCCGCAACCCCCGATACGAGAGCACCGACGCCATTCCCGGTCCTCCCGGGATGATCACCAGCGGCCGCCTGGACTTGCGGCCGGAGCGCACGTAGTACAGATCGAACTGTTCGTCGCTGCTCGGTGACACCGGCCGGCGCACCGGCCGCACCCCGGGCAGTCTTGCCAGCTTGTCGTGCGCCTGGCGTCGCTTCGCGTTCATCGTCATGGGTGTCGGACCGCCATGGCATCCATTCTGCCGAGATACTAGCCGCGGATCAGGTCGGCGGCCTTTTCCCCGATCAGCACCGACGGCGCATGGGTGTGCCCACGAATCGTGCTGGGCATCACCGATGCGTCCGCTACCCTCAGTTGCTCGATTCCCCGTACCCGCAGCTGCGGATCCACCACACTCGCCTGATCATTGCCCATCCGGCAGGTGCCCAGCGGGTGATAGAGGGTGTGCGAACAGGTGGTCAGCGCCTGCTCGAGAGTTGCTTCGTTCAGCTCGGCGCTGTTGCGCGGTCGTGCGATGGGTCCCAGCAGGGGCTTTAATGCCGAGGCCTCGGCGATCTGGGCGCATATCCGGAGGCCCGTCATCATTGCCGAGCGGTCCACGCCGCCGGGGTCGGACAGGTAGCGGGGTTCGATGACCGGCTTGGCAAACGGGTCGGCGGACCGCAGTGTGACCTGGCCGCGGCTTTGCGGCGCCACCAGGATCGGCCCGAACACCACGCCGTGTCCCGGCGGCTTTACCAGCAGGCCCTCGTCGTAAAACGGCGCCGGCGCGAAGATCAGCTCGAGGTCGGGAAGCTCTAGTTCGGGCCGGCTGCGGACGAATCCATACGCCTCGCCGACGTTGGAGGTAAGCATGCCGCGCCGCCGCAGCAGGTAGTTGACCAACTGTTTCGGCTTTTCGGCTGCCGCCAGGCTGCCGTCTGCAACGTCGAAGCCCAACACCGCGACGAGGTGGTCAAGCAGGTTCTGCCCCACTTCGGGTGCGTGGTAGACGGTTTCGATGCCGTGCTCGGCCAGCCGGTCGCGGTCGCCGATGCCGGAAAGCATCAGCAGCTGCGGGCTATTGACGGCACCGCCGCAGAGCACGACTTCGCGACGAGCGAAGGCGACGGATCGTTGACCGCCACGGTGGTATTCCACGCCGACCGCTCGGGTTCCGTCGAGAACGACCCGAGTGGCGGTGGCTTCGGTCAGCACGGTGAGGTTCTTGCGGCGCATGGCCGGCTTGAGATAGGCGTCGGCGGTGCTGCACCGAGCTCCCCGACGTTGGGTGACGACGGTTTCGCAGAAGCCTTCCGGGGCAGCGGAATTCGGTTGGGTAGTGGGAAATCCGCATTCGCGCGTCGCCGCCAACCAGGCGGCGGTCAGGCCGCGGGGGCTGCGCTGACGGGAGATGCGCATCGGGCCGCTCACACCACTGTCGTCGCCGCTCACGAAGTGCCAGGCGTCCGTGACGTTCTCGATGCGACGGAAATACCCGAGCGCCTCGGCGTAGGACCATTCCGGGCCCGCTCGCCGGGCCCATGCATCGTAGTCGGCGCTGAATCCGCGCACCCACATCATCGCGTTCATCGATGATGAGCCGCCGAGCACTTTGCCTCGGGGCCAATAGATCTCACGTCCACCGAGCGTCGGCTGCGGTTCGGTGAGGTAATCCCAGTCGATTTCACTGCGGAACAGTTTGGAGAAGGCCGCCGGGATCGGAATGAATCTGTTCTTGTTGCGAGGTCCCGCTTCCAGGGCCAACACCGAGCTGGCCGGATCGGCGCTAAGCCGATTCGCCACAACCGCACCGGCCGAGCCGGTACCGACCACCACGTAGTCGCAGTGAACGTCCATTTTCAGGCTCAGTCTAGGACGTCAAGATCAATGCGGTGCGCACCCTTGACACCTTCGTAGCGGTCAGGAGTACATGTCAGCACGATCACCTGTCCGTGGGCTCCCACGACATCGAATACCTCCCCCATCTTGGCCAGCCGGTCCGGATCGGTGAAGCCCAACGCGTCGTCTACTATCACCGGGACGGTGTCCTCCTTGGCGACCAAAGCCGCCCCGGCTAATCGCGCCAGGATGCCGAGTTGCTCCTTGGCGCCGCCCGACAGGGACTCGTAGGGCACCGTGATGTCGTCGAGGGTTCGGCTGCGGATCCGTAGGTCGCTGTCGACGTCCACCTCGAATGTCGGCCCGAACACTGGGCGACCGAGCCGCTGCAGTTCCACTCGGTAGGGCTCGACATAGCGCAAGCGAGTGATATTACGGTGGCGCGCCATCACCGACCGCAGCAATTGCGCGGCGCGGGCCCGGCGGCCGACCCGGGCGTGCTGGCTGGTGGCGTGCTCGCGCTCGGTCTCGGCGGCATCGAGCTTGCCCTTGCGGCCCTGGGTGCCGAACACCGAAAGCTCGATGGTGACCTCGCGCAACGCGCGAACGGCATCGTCGTGGCGGTCGCGCAGTGACTCGGCTATTTCGGTGGCCTCGGCAAGTTCGGCGGCTATCTTGTCGGGCTCTGCAGCGCTTAGCTTTTCGGCCAATTCGGCTACCCGCCGCTCGGCGGTCTGCAGCATTATCCGGTCGGCGTCCGCCTTGGCGGCGAGGTCTTCGTCGCTGACCGACGCCCGCTCCCCGACCAACCGGGTGGTGACCGCGTCGAGCTCTGCCCGTTGAGTCGCGAGTTTGTTCTGCAAAACCGTTGCGCGCGTGGCTGCCTCAGCGAGCCGACGGCCGGCATCGGCCGCGGCGCGCCGCAGGGTCTGATGCTCGACCTGCGCGGCCGTGCGCGCCGCCTCGGCCGCGTCACGTTCCGCGCGAGCGGTGGCGGCATCCGCACCGAAGAGATCGGGTTCTGCCGGTTGATCCGCATGCAACTGTGCCAGCCTCGCGTGAATTTGGTCCACCCGTTCGTCTCCGCACAGGCCGGCCAGCGTGGCGGTCAGCTGGTCTCGGCTGCTCAGCAGTTCCCGGCGCCGCCGGTCGGCGGATCGGGCTGCCGTGAGGTCGGCGACGTTAGCGGCCTCCAGCGCTTCGGCGAGTTCTTGTTGTGCAGCAACGTATTTGGCCTGAATATCGAGGGCGGTCACACCCGGGTTGACCCGCGCAGTCAGGACACCGGGCACCTCGACCTCGGTGGGACCGGTAGCGGTGATCGACCAGCCTTGACCTGACGCCAGTGGCACCCGTTGGCCGCCGACAACAAGCTCGATGTCAACGGCGGCGGTAACTTCCACGGCCGCGGAGTTCAACGCCAGCTGCCCACTGGCGCGATCGACAGCGGCGGCGGCGCTTTCGATGCGACGCAGCAGGTCCTCTGTCATCCTGATTGCGGACAGCTCCGCGCCGATCCGGTCGCGCTCGCGCTGAACGGCGTCGATCTTGGCGAGCCGAGCGCTGAGCCGGTCAGCCTCCTCACGGTCGGCGATCCGGTCGAGAGCGCGTCGGGCGGATTCGGCACGGCATTGGATGGCGGGCAGGGACTGGTCGGCCTTCTCGACCGCGGCATCGCAGGCCTCGGCATCGGCTTTCGCCGTTGCCTGCTGGCCGGAGGCTGCATCCGCCTCGGCCGCCACAGCGGCGACAGTTGCTGTACGAGTTTCGATTTCGGCGACCAGCGCTAGCCTCGCGGCGTGCGCGGCAGCGGATGCGGTGCTGGTTGCGGCCGCGGCCGCGGCGATCAATCGAGCTTCCCGCGCTTCGTCGGCAAGCTCGGCTTGCCTGGTGGCTGCGGCCGTTGCGGCGGCGAGCCGGGGCGCGGCGGCGAGTTGTTGCCGGGCCAATTCGGCCACCTGCTGAGTCAGGTCAGCATGGCGACACGCCCGGTCATCGACTTCGGCCACAGCCTTGGCGCACTCCGTCACCGCCGCCTCGGCATCGGCAAGTCGCGAGATGGCGGCCGACCACTCCCCGGTGGGGCGCCCGGTCGGGGTGAAGTAGCGCGCGTACTCGGCCTCGATCCGTTCGATGAGCAATGGCTCGGCCCCAGCAGGCGCCGTTTCGGCGCCGGATTGCGCACCGGCGGCGACGTCCAGCGCGCGCGACAGCGCATCGCAGCCGGACAGATCCACGGCATCGGTCGACGCAGCCTGCAACACACGCTGGGCACGCCACAGTACGGTGTCCACGGTCTCGGCCAGCATCGCCCGGACCCGATCGTGCGCTTCGTCGCCGGTCAGTTGTTCGCGACGCGGTGCCAGCACGGTCAACTCCGTCTCACATTTCTTGTGAAATCGCTTGCGATAGACGAAACGGTAAGGGCCACTGGTGATCTCGGCTGTGACCTCGGAGCCGACGTCGGCGTTGGTGGGTTTGACTTGTTTGACTTCCTTTTTTGCCGAGCGGTCCTTGAACTCCATCAACAGGTCCAACGCCTCGATCATCGACGTCTTACCGACCTCGTTGGCGCCGCTCACCAGCACCACCCCGTGGTCGGGGAACTCGATCTCCCGATGGGCGATGCCTCGGTAGTTCGTCAGGATCAGCCGGTGCAGCTTCATGCCGCGCCCCGATCGGCGAGCCGCAGCAACAGCGCCAGCGCCGCTTGAGCATCGGCAGCGGAATCGTCGTCGCCGCCGCGTGCCGTGGCGACCAATTCATCGACAGCGGCGGCGGCGAACCCGCCGATGCCAAGGTCGGTGAACTCGCCGTCCGCGGGTATCACCGCGAGGTCGGTGTGGCGCTCCCACAGGCTCAGCCAGGCGAACAACCGCGCGTATTTGTCCAGGCAGGCATCGAGCGCCGCACGGTCGGTGACGGTCAAGGAACCGGTTAGTGCGAGCCGCACCACGGTGCGGTCCTTGTCCGTCAGTTGATCCAGATTGAGGTCTAGGTCGGCGATTTCGCGGTTGTTGTCCACCTCGCGGCGCAGGGTGACAAACCGCCAGCGGCCGACATGCCTGGGCTGCACTGTGACCGGGCGTCGCGGCTCGCTTTCGTCGATGTCGACGATCAGGACATGACCCGGATCTGTTTCCACATCGTCGAAGTTGGTCACTTCGGGTGAGCCCGAGTACCACACCCGGCCGCTGCCGCCGACCTGGGTGAGCGAATGTTTATCGCCCAGGGCCACATAATGAATCGCACCGTCGGACAACGCGTCGTCGAGCTTGGCGAGCCGAATGAGCGAGGGCTTGTCGGGGTCCGGGTCCAATACGTCGACGCCGCCGTGGGCAACGAGCACCCGGGTCACTTGGCTTGCGGGCAGGCCGTTTAGCGCCTCGGCGACCAGGTCGGTGGTGGGTGACTTGGATCGCCAGGGTGCTGCGATGATCTCCAATCCCGGCCGAACTTCATGGACGCCCGCCCGGTCGAGCACTACGACGTTGTCCGGGCATTCGGCGGTGAATAGCGCACTGGTGTAGACCGACGACGCGTCCAGCGGGTCGTGGTTGCCCGGCAGCAGATAGACCGGAATGCCGATGGCGCGCATGGCCTCTAGGGACTGACCGATCACCTGTGGAGCGAGTTGGTTGTGTTCGAAGACGTCCCCGGCGACGACGACGAATTCGGCGCCCACCTCGGCGGCCAGCGCGCCCAGGCCGGCTACCGCATCGCGGCGGGCCGCCGAATAACGCGGTTGGGCATCGCCGGCGAGGAAGTGCCGGGTCATGCCCAGCTGCCAGTCGGCGGTATGCACGAATCGCATGCTGGCGACCTCCTCGGTGAAACGGCGAGTCTTTCAAAGGCACCGCGAGTGTAGGTCTGGGCGCCGACAAGTTCCGGGACGTCGATCGGCAGGTGGTTGGCGGATATCTGTCGTATCATACTGACATGGTTACGACACAGTCGGACCTTGAGGTGTTGCTCGCGCGAGTCAACGAGGCGACCAAGCAATTGCAACGGTCTGTGACCGTCCCCAGCGAGATCGGCGGACTGATCGACAGTTTCGAATCGGTTCTCGGCGCGGCAACACCACTGCAGCTGGAGGCCGACCCTTACCTGACAACCACGCTGTGGGCGGCCGCCTTTCGTGCGGACAACGCCCTTCGCCATGACGACGCCGCAGAACAACGTCGAGACGTTCGTATTGCGCTTGAGCAGTTCCGCCATGCTCTGCGCGACATCGTCGACAGCCGCGCTTATGACGACGGCGCGCCCATCCACGACGTTCTCGTCAGTGTTTCAGCGACCTTGAGCGCACCACAGAAAACGCTTGCCGAACTCTTCGGCGTTTCCGTGCGGCAGCTGCAGCGCTGGCTTGCTGACGACGGGTCAGAGCCCACCGGAGATGACGCCGCCCGGATTCGCGCGGTGGCGGGTGTGGTGAACCAGTTGCGCCACACATTCACCGGTCCGGGAGTCGTGGCCTGGTTCGAGCGCGAGCACCCGGTGCTCAAGCGCCGTCCAATCGAGATGCTTGACGACCCACTTGGCTACCCACAGGTGCTCAGCGCGGCCACCGCGTCGCGCGCCGTGACCGCATGAGGTTCTTCGCATTTCGCCACGCCGCCTACGATTCGCCGTGGTGGGCCTTCCCCAGCTCGCGGGCGGGTCGTTTCCACCGCGCCGGCAAAGATACCGTCCAATATCTCTGCCTACACCCGCTCGGCCCGGCTGCGGAGATGCTCCGGCACAACGTCGGGCCGGGCGGCGATCCTGATGAGGTCAAATTGAACCTGTGGGCTGCAATGTTCGATCTCGAGGACGTCATACCGATCGACTTTGGCGATGCGACTACATACGGGTGCACGCCGGACGAGCTCGTCGGCGACGACTACGCCCCAACGCAATTGTTGGCTGATCGAGTGCGAGCTGCTGGAACCAGCGCCATGATCGTGCCCTCGGCCGCGCTGCCCGGCACCTACAACCTGATTGCCTTCGGCATCCGCGTTCTTCAGCCATTCCCGTGGAAACCGCTCGCACCCGAAGAAGTACCGACGGGGCATCTCAGCGACGCAGCCCGTCCCGCCGCCGAGGTCGCCGGTCATGTTCGCTGGTTCGGCACCGTGCATCCCGCGCTCGAGCAATGGAAGGCCTGCGGCAGGTACGACCCATTCGACGACCCGCCCGCGGCTCGCTGGTGACGATGGGCCGACTTCCGGGACGTCGATCGGCAGGTCCTTCTTGTCAGAGGTCCGAGGTAGTGTTTCGAACATGAGTTCGAGCACCCGTGAGGACATTGTTGGGGTCTTCGGCACGCTCGATGCCGAGCTGGACCGGCTGTGTGACCTGACCTTCGATGCGTTGACGACGCCGGAGCGGTTGCGGGCGCTGGAGCGCCTGGAGCGGGTGGCGCGGCGGCTGCGGGTGCCCGGGCACGCGTTGATCAATCAGCTGGCCGAGCAGGCCAGCGAAACCGAGCTGGGTGGCAAACTGGGGTCGGCGTTGGCCAATCGGCTGCGGATCACCAAGAAGGATGCCAACCGGCGCATTGCCGAAGCCGAGGACTTGGGGCCGCGTCGAGCGTTGACCGGGGAGCCGCTGCCGGCCCAGCTTGCCGCGACCGCCGCAGCCCAACGCGACGGGCTGGTCGGCGATGGGCATGTGAAGGAGATCCGCCGCTTCTTCAAACAGCTGCCCGACGCGGTGGACCTGTTCACCCGGGAGGCGGCCGAAGCCGACCTGGCCGGCAAGGCGGCCGGGTATCGGCCCGACGAGTTGGCCAGGTACGCCAAGGTGTTGATGGACTGCCTCAACCCCGACGGCAATTACTCCGACGAGGACCGGGCTCGGCGGCGCGGGATCACTCTGGGCAACCAGGAGTTCGACGGCATGTCGCGAATCAGCGGCTTGATCACTCCGGAGCTGCGGGCCACCCTGGAAGCCGCACTGGCCAAGCTGGCCGCGCCGGGCATGTGCAACCCAGACGATGAGGCGCCGGTGATCGACGGGGAGGCGCCGCAGGAGGCGGTGCGCCGTGACACCCGGTCAGAAGCCCAACGGAACCATGACGGCCTGCTCGCGGGACTGCGGAGCCTGCTCGCCTCCGGAAACCTAGGTCAGCACAACGGGTTGCCGACGACGATCATCGTGATCACCACGCTCAAGGAGCTAGAGGCCGGCGCCGGGCACGGGCTGACCGCCGGGGGCACCTTGTTGCCCATGTCCGACGTGATCCGCCTGGCCAGCCCCGCCAACCACTACCTGGCGATCTTCCATAAGGGCAAGGCCCTGGGGTTGTATCACGCCAAGCGGCTGGCTTCGCCTGCTCAGCGAATTGTGTTGCTAGCCAAGGATCGTGGTTGCACCAAGCCGGGGTGCGATGTGCCCGGCTACTGGACCCAGGTCCACCACGTCAGCGGCTGGGCGACGACGAATCGCACCGATATCGACGATCTCACCCTGGCCTGCGGGCCCGACAACCGACTCGTCGAGGAAGGCGGCTTTATCACCCGCAAGAACGCCAAAGGCGACACAGAGTGGATACCCCCGCCGCATCTCGACTATGGGCAGCCGAGAGTCAACACGTTTCATCACCCAGAAAAGCTGCTGTGCCACGGAGATGACGATGACGACGCCGCGTAGCGCTCGATTAACGTGAGTGCGATGAAGGAGCAGCACCGCAACCTCGTGCTGATGCGGCACGCGAAGTCGGCATATCCGGACGGGATTGCCGACCACGACCGGCCGCTGGCGCCGCGTGGCATCCGGGAAGCCGGCCTGGCCGGGGACTGGCTGCGCGCCAACCTGCCCGCCTTCGACGGCGTGCTGTGTTCGACGGCGACCCGGGCGCGGGAAACCCTGGCGCGCACCGGCATCGACGCTCCGGTCCGCTACGCCGAACGGCTTTACGGCTCCGCACCCGGCACGGTGATCGACGAGATCAACCGGGTAGGCGATGATGTCGCGACCCTGCTGGTGGTCGGACACGAGCCGACGACATCGTCGGTGGCGATCATATTGTCCGGCGCCAGCGGCACCGATGCCGCTGCCGCACAATGTGTCTCGGAGAAATTCCCGACATCAGGGATCGCCGTGCTACGTGTCCCTGGGCGCTGGGAAGATGTGGAACCTGGTTGCGCCGCGCTGGTCGGCTTCCACGTGCCGCGCTAGACCTGACGGCCTGGTATCAGCCGTGTGGGCCGGGTGCGCCGGTATTGCCGAACAGCGATCCGCCGGCACCACCGGCCCCACCGTCCCCGCCGTCACCACCGGGGCTGCCGCCGGCGCCGCCGGCCCCACCGTCGCCGCCGTTGCCGATCTGCCTGGCGTTACCACCGGCACCCCCGGCCCCACCGTCCCCAGCGAAAGCCGCGCTGATACCCGTGCCGCCAACCCCTCCTACCGCACCGGCGCCACCGTTGCCTAACAGCGACCCGCCGGCGCCGCCGGTCCCGCCGCGGCCACCAGCACCACCGGCCGTGCCGGCACCGGCCGGCGCCTCCCCGCCGGCCCCGCCTGCCCCGCCGACCCCGCCGCCGCCGATCAAACCGGCGGCCCCGCCGGTGCCACCGTCGCCGCCCATCCCGCCGTTGGAGGCCGCGGGCGCCGCGGCACCACCGTTCCCGCCAGTCCCGCCGACCCCCCCGGTGCCATAGAGCCACCCGCCGGTACCACCGGTCCCGCCATTCCCGCCGGCCTCACCCGCGCTACCAAGCCCGGCGCCGCCGGTCCCGCCGGCCCCGCCGACGCCGATCAACCCGGCGGCGCCGCCGTTGCCGCCTAGCCCACCGACTCCGCCGGCCCCACTCAACCCGCCGGCACCGCCCGCGCCGCCGTTGCCGTACAGCCATCCGCCGGAGCCCCCGGCACCACCAGTGCCGCTGGACCCGCCGCCCCCACCTCCACCGCGCCCGCCCTGGCCGCCGACCGCACCATCACCGAATAGCCCGGCATTGCCGCCGGTCCCACCGTCCCCACCGTTACCGGCACCAGCGGCATCCCCACCGGACCCACCAGCCCCAGCCGCACCCATCAACCAGCCGCCATTGCCGCCGGCACCGCCGGCCGCACCAGACAAACCCGTAATGCCAACCCCGCCGGACCCACCGACCCCGCCACCCCCAATCAGGCCCGCCTGCCCACCGGCGCCCCCGGGCAGGCCCACCCCGGTGATCGAGGTGCCGCCGGCTCCGCCGGCACCACCGCTGCCATACAGCAACCCACCATTACCGCCGGCGCCGCCGAAGACGCCGAGGGCCACCCCACTGCCGCCGGCTCCACCATTGCCGATCAACCCGGCATCACCACCGGCGCCGCCGGGCCCGCCGTTACCGCCGTTGCCGTACAGCAATCCGCCAGCCCCACCGGCCTGCCCTGGCGCGGTCCCATCAGCGCCGTTCCCGATCAGCGGGCGACCCCACAACGCCTGGGTGGGTGCATTGACCGCATTCAACAAGTCTTGTGACACGGCTTGCAGCGGGGAAACGCTGGCCGCCTCGGCCGCCGCATACGCGCTCGATGCACCGTTCAACGCTCGTACAAACTGTGCATGAAATCCCGCCGCCCGAGCGCCAAGCGCCTGATAGGCCTGCCCATGGCTGGCAAACACTGCTGCGATCGCTGCCGACACCTCGTCCGCGCCGGCCGCCAACACCTCGGTCGTGGGCACCGCGGCGGCCGCAGTGGCCACCCGGAGCGTCACGTCGATGCCCGCCAACTCCGTCGCGGTCGCCGCTAACAGATCCGGGACCACCACCACGTATGACATCGCTGAGCTCCCGTCAACTTAGTTCCTCGGCGAAACCTCAACGCTACAACCCAGTGGTTTTGGATGGCGGCGGTTTGTACGGTGCTCGGCAAAAGCCGCATCGTCGCGCTAGGCGTTGGTGGCGAGCGTCAGCTCCATCAGTTTGATCGCCTGCCCGCACGCGTCGATACCGGGGGTCTGCGGGTTGACCCACCAGCCGACCACTCCTGCCGCGTCGCTGGCGACGCCGCAGGCCCCGTTGGGATCGTTCGGTCGCATGACGATCGAGTCAATGCCCTGAATCGAACGGTTCTCAACCTGGTACTTCAGGCCCTCAGCGACTTTGCGTTCGTTGCTCAGGCTGCCCTGCTCGAACCAGAATCGGGTGATGTCGATCAGGCCCGCCGGGTTGGCGGCCTGCCACCGGCAGATCGCGCCGACGAACGTGCTCTGGATGTCGAGCGGATCCGCACCCACGGTCTTGGCAAGGATGTCGGTGGTCAGGACCTCACATTCCTTGAGCAGGTTCGGATACTGCCGTTCGGAATTGTCGTTGCGCGGAACGCCGCCCCCACCCGCCTTAATGGCGGTGCCGCCGACCGATCTCGTACAACCGGTGAGCACGACCAGCATGGCGAGGACCGCCGCGATTCCCCGCATCCACCCGGTCATTTCGAATTCGCAATCGACTGGCGGGTCAGTTCTTTGGCGATGTCGCAGGGCGGCGGGAATGGCTTCTGACTAAAGCTCACCGACCACTCGATGAAGTCGTCCTGGAATTGAATTCCGACCTCACACAACGAGTCACCCAGGCTGGGCTCGTTACCGATGGCGATGAAACCACTGTGGCCGCTGATATTGATGTCCTCGACGCTCGCGCGCGACAGCTCCTCGGTCTTGCGTTCCCGCCCGATCGGGCTGCCGCGGTACCAGGAGAAGGAAAAGTGCGGGCCCGAGATGCCGCCGCCCGCCAGCCATTGGCAGCCCACCGAATTCTTGGCGGTGTTGATCAGCCCGCCAATCCTGGTCTGCTCGGCGACCGTTTGATCGCTGACTCCCCCGCATTGTGGGAAGAAGGGACCGTGTTTGCCCTCGGACCCCCCCGGCGTCGACGGTACCGTCGCCCCCGGCTTGTTATCGCCGGAATTCGAGCACCCGGCGAGCGTCGGGCTCAAAGCCATCAACGCCGACACTGCCAATGCCAGCGTTGTCAAATTACGCCGCACCGCACACCAAGTTTCTGAGGCTCCCGCTGTTCCACACGATGCAGTGTAGGGGCAGCCCTGCGGGTCAACCACGACACGCCACCTGATCAGGCATTTCGGAGTTACGGGTGGACCCGGCACGGATGCCCAACCACTGTGCGACAGTTACCCAATGCTTCTGGCACTGCTGCGCCAGCACATCCGGCCTTACCGCCGGCTGGTCGCGGTGCTGATGGTACTGCAGCTGATCAGCACCCTGGCTTCGCTGTACCTGCCCACGGTCAACGCCGCGATTATCGACGACGGCATCGCCAAGGGTGACACAGCCACGATTCTTCGGTTGGGCATGGTGATGCTGGCGGTCACCGGCTTGCAGGTGTTATGCGCGGTGGGTGCCATCTTCTTCGGCTCACGGACGGGGACGGGTTTCGGCCGGGACCTGCGCGCGGCAATGTTCGAACACATCATCACCTTCTCGGAATCCGAAACCGCCCGATTCGGGGCGCCGACGTTGTTGACCCGCAGCACCAACGACGCCCGCCAGATCGTGTTCCTGGTTCAAGTGACGGCCAACGTGCTGGTCACCGCGCCGATCATGTGCGTCGGCGGCATCATCATGGCCATCCATCAAGAAGCCGCGCTGACCTGGCTGCTGCTGGTCAGCATCCCCATCCTGGCGGTGGCCAACTACCTGATCATGACGCGGATGCTGCCGCTGTTTCGCCGGATGCAGGCCCTGATCGACGGCATCAACCGGGTGATGCGCGACCAGCTGTCCGGTGTGCGCGTGGTCCGCGCGTTCACCCGCGAAGGTTTCGAGCGTGACAGGTTCGCTCGAGCCAATGCCGCGCTGTCGAACACGGCGCTGGGCGCGGGCAATTACCAAGCGCTGATGCTGCCGGTGACCACCCTGACCATCAACATGTCCAGCGTTGCGGTGATCTGGTTCGGCGGCCTGCGCATCGACACCGGCCAAATGCAGGTCGGCTCGTTGAGCGCCTTCCTGTCATATTTCGCCCAGATCCTCATGGCGGTGTTGATGGCGACCATGACGCTGGTCGTGCTGCCGCGAGCGTCGGTGTGCGCCGAACGTATCACCGAAGTGCTCGCCACCCGCACCGCGGTCCTCAACCCGGTGAACCCGAAGTTCCCGCCAGACGGAATCACCGGCGTAGTGCGCTTGCACCGGGTGACATTCATCTATCCGGGCGCCGACTGCCCAGTGCTACAAGACATTTCGCTGACCGCACTGCCCGGCACCACCACCGCCATCGTCGGCAGCACCGGTTCGGGTAAGTCGACCCTGGTGTCGCTGATCTGCCGGCTCTACGACGTCACCGACGGCGCCGTTCTAGTCGACGGTGTCGACGTGCGCGACTACCACACCGAGCGGCTGTGGTCGGCGATCGGGCTAGTACCCCAACGCGGCCACCTGTTCTCCGGCACGGTCGCAGACAACCTGCGCTACGGCAAGGCGGATGCGACCGACGAAGAAATGTGGGCGGCGCTGCGGGTCGCCGCCGCAGAAGAGTTCGTGCGGGCGCACGGGCTACACATGCGGGTCGCCCAGGGCGGCGTCAACTTCTCGGGTGGCCAGCGCCAACGGCTGGCGATCGCCCGGGCGGTCATCCGCCGGCCGGCCATCTATCTGTTTGACGACGCGTTCTCCGCGCTGGACGTGCACACCGACTCGCGGGTGCGCGCGTCGCTGCGCGAGACGGTCAGGGACGCCACCATCATCGTTGTCACACAACGGATTTCAACAGCGGCCCAGGCCGATCAGATCATCGTCGTCGACAACGTACAGGTCGTCGGTGCCGGCACCCACGAATCGCTGCTCGCCGACTGTGCCACCTACGCGGAATTCGCGGCCTCGCAGTCCGTGAGCGTGCAAGTCCGGGGTGCGCGGTGACGGCGCCGGTGGGCGCTCGGCCCCGCGGCGCGGCCCCGGACCCCAACGCGCGGTCGCGGGACTTCTGGGCATCGGCGACGCGCCTGATCAAGCGGCTGGCGCCGCAACGCCGGCTGAGCCTCGCGGTTATCGCGCTGGGCATCACCGGGACCGCGATCGGGGTCGTTGTTCCGCGGATCCTCGGCCACGCCACCGATCTTTTGTTCAACGGCGTGATCGGCCGACAGCTACCGCGGGGAATCACCAAGGCACAGGCGGTCGCCGCGGCCCGGGCCCGCGGTGACAACGCCTTCGCCGACCTGTTGTCCGGCATGAATGTGGTGCCGGGTCAAGGCGTCGACTTCGACGCGGTAGTTCGCACGCTGGCGCTGGCGCTGACGCTGTATCTGGTTGCGGCGCTGTTGATTTGGGGACAGGCCCGACTGCTCAACGTCGCGGTGCAACGGAGCATAACCGCGTTGCGCTCCGACGTCGAGGACAAAGTGCACCGGCTGCCACTGTCCTACTTCGATACCCGACAACGTGGTGAGCTGCTGAGCCGGGTCACCAATGACATCGACAACGTCCAGTCGTCGCTGTCTATGACGATCAGCCAGCTGGTGACGTCGGTCCTGACCGTGGTGGCCGTGTTGGCGATGATGCTGTCGATCTCACCACTGCTGGCGTTTATCACGGTGCTGACGGTGCCGCTGTCCCTGCTGACTACCCGCGCGATCACGAAACGCTCGCAGCGGCTGTTCGTGGCCCACTGGACCAGCACCGGTCGCCTCAACGCCCACATCGAGGAGACCTACAGCGGGTTCACGGTGGTCAAGACCTTCGGCCACCAGGCCGCCGCACGAGAGCAGTTTCACAGGCTCAACGACGACGTCTACCAGGCCAGCCTCGGGGCTCAGCTCTTCTCCGGGCTGGTGGGACCGGCTACCACGTTCATCGGCAACCTCGGCTACGTCGCGGTCGCGGTGGTCGGGGGCCTGCAGGTGGCCACCGGCCAAATCACGCTCGGCAGCATCCAGGCATTCATCCAATACGTCCGCCAGTTCAACCAGCCAATCGGCCAAGTGGCCGGCATGTACAACAGCCTGCAGTCCGGCGTCGCCAGCGCCGAACGGGTATTCGACCTGCTCGACGAGCCGGAGGAATCCCCGGACCAGCACCTGCGCCGCATCGGTCCGGACCTCACCGGGCGCGTTGAGTTCAAGCACGTGACCTTTGCCTACCGCCCGGGCATCCCGGTGATCCGTGACCTGTCCCTGGTGGCCGAGCCCGGCAGCACGGTGGCGATCGTCGGACCGACCGGGGCGGGCAAGACCACGATGGTGAACCTGCTGATGCGGTTCTACGAGGTCGATTCCGGCCAGATCCTGATCGACGGGATCGATATCACCTCGATGAGCCGGCACTCGCTGCGATCGCGAATCGGCATGGTCCTGCAAGACACCTGGCTGTTCGACGGGACGATCGAGGAGAACATCGCCTACGGACGCCCCGACGCCAGTGCGGACGAGATCGTCGAAGCCGCAAAGGCGGCCTACGTCGACCGATTTGTCCATACCCTGCCCGCCGGCTACCAGACCCGAATCAGCGGCGACGGCGGCAACGTCAGCGCCGGCGAGAAGCAACTCATCACGATCGCCCGCGCTTTTGTTGCGCGTCCGCAGCTGTTAGTCCTGGACGAGGCCACCAGCTCGGTGGACACCCGCACCGAGTTGCTCATCCAGCGAGCAATGTGCGAACTTCGCCGGGACCGGACGAGTTTCGTTATCGCCCACCGCCTTTCGACAATTCGCGACGCCGACCGGATCCTGGTCGTGGTGGATGGCCAGATCGTCGAGCAGGGCAACCACGCCGAGCTGGTAGCCCGGCGCGGCGCGTACTACGCCATGGCCCGGGCGTAACAGCTCCAAGAAGTTCTTGAGAATCCCGCAAGGGCCAGCCCTGAGGCTGACGACATGTTCTCAACCACCATCACCGCAGCTCTGTCCACCGCCATCGGCGCCGCCGCCGTCGGGCTTGCCGTCGCAACCGCCGGGGCCGCCTCGGCTAGCACCGCCGACGAGGCTTTCATCTCCCAGATGGAGGCCATCGGCGTCACGTTCTCTTCCCCACAAGCAGCCGTTGCGCAAGGCCACCAGGTCTGCCGCGAGTTGGCCGGTGGCAAGACCGGAACCCAAATCGCCCAGGAGGTCCTCAGCCAGACCAACCTGACCACGAAGCAGGCCGCCTACTTCGTCGTTGACGCGACCAAGGCCTACTGCCCGCAATACGCCAGCCAACTCACATAGCCGCCGCACCGGCAGCGGGGATTCCGACAACCGGGGTCCCCGTTTGCTGATTGGGCCTCATTAAGCTCGGTGTCCGGGTAGACAGCTGTCGGCCAACATAAGGAGATGTCGATGAAGCCTCATACCGTTGTTGCCGCCGCGGCTGCTGCGCTCGCCGTCGTACTCGCGATCGGCGGCTGCGCAGGCAATGGGAGCCCCGGGGCCAAATCGTCGGGCACCACGGCCACCGGAACCAGCGGCGAGGCGGCAACGCTGCTCAAACAGGCCACCGATGTCATGCGCAAAGTCACCGGGATGCATCTGACCCTTGCGGTGCAAGGCGATGTGCCCAACCTGCGGGTGACCAAACTCGAGGGCGATATCTCCAACACGCCACAGACCGTCGCCACCGGAATCGCGACCGTGCTCGTCGGCAATACTCCGCAAGAAGCAAAGTTCGTCTTTGTCGATGGACATCTGTACTCCGACCTGGGACAACCCGGCACGTACACCGACTTCGGCAACGGCGCCTCGATCTACAGAGTGTCGGTGCTTCTCGACCCCAACAAGGGCTTGGCCAACCTGCTGGCCAACCTCAAGGACGCGGCGGTGGCCGGCAGCCAGCAAGTCAACGGGGTTGCTACCACCAAGATCACCGGAGAGTCGTCTGCCGACGACGTCGCGACGCTGTCCGGGTCACGGCTCACCGACGAAACCATCTCGACGGTGCCGACCACGGTCTGGACGGCCTCGGATGGGTCCTCTCACCTCGTCCAGCTCCAGATCGCCCCAACCCCAAACACTTCGGTGACGCTGACAATGTCCGACTGGGGCAAACAGGTCACCGCAACCAAACCCGTCTAGCGATTGGCGTTGCGTCACAGCATGGGAAAGGACGTATCGATGACGACGAGGATGGGCCGTCGGCGGCGGTTAGCGACGACGGTTGGCCGGCTGGCTGCCGCCACCGCGATGACCGTCACGCTCGCTCCCACGGCACACGCCGCCGAGTCCTATGGCGCAATTGCCTATTCCGCCAACGGCTCGTGGGGCCGATCGTATGCCTACCCAACCCGGGCAGCTGCCGAGGCGACGGCGATCAAACATTGCGGCTACTCCGACTGCAAGGTGCTCACCAGCTTCACCGCGTGTGGGGCCGTGGCCGCGAAAGATCACGACTACAAGGGCGGGGTTGGTGCCGACCTGAGCTCCGCGATGAAGGACGCGTTATCCAAACTCAGCGGCGGCTACATCGACACCTGGGCTTGCAACTAGGGCGTGTCTCCCGATTTGTTGGCCCCTACCCTGGCGTGGATGACGGAGCAGGCCAGTAGCACGCCGCCGAGGTAGGTCAGGGCGTATTTGTCGTAGCGGGTCGCGATTCCGCGCCACTGCTTGAGCCGGCTGAAGCCGCGTTCGACGGTGTTGCGCAGCCCGTAGAGCGTCGCGTCGAAAGCCGGTGGCCGCCCGCCGGCTGACCCCTTGGCCTTGCGCCGGTCAATCTGATCTTGGCGTTCGGGAATGGTGTGCTTGATCTTCTTAGACCGTAATGCGGTACGGGTACTCGGGTGCGAGTAGGCCTTGTCGGCGAGCAACCGAAAATCCGTGCTGCCCAGGGCGTATTCGGCGCATGCCTGGCGATAGTCGTCGAGCAGGGGCATCAGTTGCGGATTGTCGCCGGCCTGGCCGGCGGTCAATCGGATCCTCACCGGAGCTTGGCGCTGATCGGTCAAAGCGTGGATCTTGGTGGTCAGCCCGCCACGCGAACGGCCGATCGCATGATCGTCGGGCTCATCGGCGGATTTCTTGTAATTCGACAGTGCCCCCTGTGTGCAGCGTGTCCGAGCGCGCACCCGCACTGTGCTGGTGTGCCCGCACGTTCGTCGAATCCACCGACAACAACTTCTCGATGCCCTCGGTCATCTCGGCGCCGGACCCGCACGCGGCTGCGACGTGGGCGAACATCTCGTCGTAGGTGCCATCCAGCGACCACCGGTGATGGCGCTTCCACACCGTTTGCCAGGGCCCAAACTCCGCAGGCAGGTCCCGCCACGGGCTTCCCGTGCGAAACCGCCAGACAATCCCTTCCAGAATCAGCCGATGATCACTAAACCTGTTGCCGCGCTTGCCCTCATGCGACGGCATCACCGGCTCGACCACCGCCCAGAACTCATCTGAAATCACACCCATTCGCGTCACTGGACAATCCTCACCAGTCAGGACGCAAATATTCGGGAGACACGCCCTAGTCCAAATGGTGGCGACCCGCCGCGCCCGGCTGCGCCGCGCTTGCGATCGCCACTAGTCCACGGGCCTTGAACCCCAAGGCAATTCACGTGCTTTGGGCTCAGAAGATCACTTCAAGAATTCGTAGAGATAACGAAAAGGCCAACGGGCGAACCTCTTCTCAACACCCCTCTGGAATGAGAAAAAGGACAACCCGTGAAGATCAACATTGCCACCGCAGTCAAGACCGCCATCTTCGCCGCTGCCGCCAGCGCCCTCGCGCTCGGACTCGCCAACCCGGCCGAAGCTTCGGCGGGCACCATGTACGGCGACCCGACGGCAGCCGCCAAGTACTGGCGGCACCAGAACTACGACGACTGCGCGATCATGTCAAGTGCCGACGTGGTGGGTGAGCTGACCGGCAAGCTGCCCTCCGAGCGGTCCATCATCAAGGTGGCCCAGTCGACCCCCAGCGTCAGCCACCCGGGCTCGATCTATGTAAAGCCGGCTGACAAGAACGACCCAAACTCCGGAATGGGCACCGACCCGGGCGACCTTCCAACGCTGCTGGCGCACTACGGAATCCACGCCGTGAACACCGACGCCGACAGTGCCGAACAGACCGGCGTCGCAACCGGCATGGAGGCACTCGAGCAATACCTGGGCACCGGCCACAAGGTGATCGTCGGGGTTAACGCCGAACTGATCTGGAACCAGCCGGTTGAAAACACGGGCAGTGACGGCCAGCCGCGCGCTGACCACGCAGTGGTCGTGACCGGTGTCGACACCGGCAACGGCATCGTGCACCTCAACGACAGCGGCAGCCCCGACGGCCGTGACGAGCAGATCCCCATGGCAGTCTTCATCAAGGCCTGGGCCGCCAGTCACGACTTCATGACCGTCACCGAGGAAACCAGCGAGTGAACACACGGCCATGGCATGAGCGCCAAGACAATTCGCCGACGGCATTCATGCCTGGGTGTGCCTTGTACCGGATCGCTGAACTTCGTACCACAATGACAGGGATTGACACCTTGCCGGGAACACGGAATGGCTGGTAGCGCGATGATGGACAGACGTCTCGAATTCGGTCTGCTCGGACCATTGGAGATGAGCATTGACGGCGCCCTAGTGCCATTGGGCACCCCAAAACAACGGGCGGTGCTGGCCATGCTGGTAATCAACCGCAACCGACCGGTCGGGGTCGACGCGCTCATCACCGCCCTATGGGAGGACTGGCCACCGTCGGGGGCCAGGGCCAGTATCCACTCGTACGTGTCCAATCTGCGCAAGCTCCTCGGCGGTGCCGGCATCGACCCGCGAGTGGCATTGGCCGCGGCGCCGCCGGGTTACCGGCTCAGCATCCCCGACAACACTTGCGATCTCGGGCGGTTCATCGCTGAAAAGACCGCCGGTGTCCACGCCGCGGCCGCCGGACGTTTCGAAGAGGCCAGCCGGCACCTTTCGGCGGCGCTGAGGGAATGGCGTGGACCGGTGCTCGACGATCTGCGCGACTGTCAATTCGTCGATTCCTTTGCAACGGCGCTCGTAGAGGACAAGGTTCTGGCTCATACGGCGAAGGCGGAAGCCGAAATCGCTTGCGGGCGGGCCTCCGCGGTGATCGCCGAGCTCGAGACTCTTACCGTGGAGCACCCCTACCGCGAGCCGTTGTGGGCACAGCTGATCACCGCCTATTACTTGACCGACCGTCAATCCGACGCCTTGGGCGCCTACCGGCGGGTGAAGACCACCCTCGCCGATGACCTGGGCATCGACCCCGGCCCAACCTTGCGTGCCCTCAATGAGCGGATTCTGCGCCAGGAACCGCTGGACGCCAAGAAATCCGCCAAGACCACCGCCGCCGGCACCGTCACGGTGCTCGATCAGCGCACCATGGTCTCCGGCCAGCAGGCCGTTGCGTTCCTACACGACATCGCGACCGGCCGCAGCTACCCGCTGCAATCCGCGGCGACCCGGATCGGGCGTCTCAGCGACAACGACATCGTCCTTGACAGCGCCAACGTCAGCCGGCACCACGCCGTCATCGTCGATACCGGCACCAACTACATCATCAACGACCTCCGGTCGTCGAACGGCGTGCACGTGCAGCATCAGCGAATCCGCGCCGCCGCCACGCTCAATGATGGCGACCACATCCGCATCTGCGACCACGAATTCACGTTCCAGATCTCCGCCAACACGCAGGCCTGAGTCCGATATGACGCCGGCGCAATACTTTTCGCTGCCCGCCGCCGGTTTGAAGACCTCGGTGCCACACGCACCCGACGAGAGGTGGTGGTTTCAAGCGGTGGTGTCGGCGCGATCTTAAGGTCATGATTACGTCATGGTCGCTGGGCCCTGTGGTCGAACCCGATGCGATAGCTGGAGGCGGTTGATAGTGTCGGCGGGATTCGGGTTGCTTGAGGAGGATCGGTGATGGGCGAGGGGCCAGACTCGCGGGTGGGGTCAATGTTCGGCCCTTACCACCTCAAACGGCTGCTGGGGCGGGGCGGCATGGGCGAGGTCTACGAGGCCGATCACACCGTCAAGGAGTGGACGGTCGCCGTCAAGGTGATGACCGCCGAGTTCAGCAAGGACCCGGTGTTTCGCGAGCGGATGAAGCGCGAAGCCCGCATCGCCGGCCGATTGCAGGAACCCCACGTGGTGCCCATCCACGACTACGGCGAGATCGACGGCCAGATGTACCTGGAGATGCGCCTCGTCGAAGGCACCGATCTGGACAGCGTGCTCAAGCGCTACGGTCCGCTGACCCCGCCACGCGCGGTGGCCATCATCACCCAAATCGCCGCGGCGCTGGACGCCGCCCACGCCGCCGGGGTGATGCACCGCGACGTGAAACCACCCAACATCCTGGTCACCCGCGACGACTTCGCCTACCTAGTTGACTTCGGGATCGCCAGCGCCACCACCGACGAAAAGCTCACCCAGCTGGGCACCGCGGTGGGCACTTGGAAATACATGGCGCCCGAACGGTTTTCCAACGACGAGGTCACCTACCGCGCCGACATCTACGCACTGGCCTGCGTGCTGTACGAATGTCTCACCGGGAGCCCGCCATACCGCGCCGACAGCGCGACCACCTTGGTCACCGCCCATCTGATGGACCCCGTCCCGCAGGTCAGCGCCGCGCGCTCGGGGATTCCCAAGGCCTTCGACGCGGTGATCGCGCGAGGCATGGCCAAAAGGCCCGAGGAACGCTACGCCAGCGCGGGCGACCTGGCGCGGGCCGCCAAAGAAGCGCTCAGCGACCCCGACCAGGACCACGCCGAGGACATCCTGCGCCGCAGCCGGGAATCCACGCTGCCCGGCACGGCGTTCACCCCACAGCCGCCAACGCTTGCTGCGGGCACCCCACCACCCGCTGCACCGCCGGCGCCCCCAACACCTTCGTACGCCGACCAGCTCAGTTCAGGGCCGCTGCCGCGCTCCAACCAGCCCCAATGGTCGAGCGGCCCCATCCCGTCCACCAGCCAGCCCGCCCAGACGCCGCAGTACTTCCAAGGCGGCGGCTGGGGCGCCACACCCCCGCACCAGCCGCCGGGCGGTCCCCCCTGGAACCAGCCGCCGCCAAAGAGCGGCCGGAGCCCCTGGCCCATCGTGGTCGGCGCAGCCGCCGTCGTGGTCGTCGTTGTCCTGGCCGCCATCGGCATCTGGGCAGTTACCCGGCCGGGCGACACCCAGCCGAGCGCCGACAACCCATCGTCGTCGGTCACAACCCCCAGCTCGCCGACCACCACGAGCCCCCCGACGACAACCACGCCAGCCGACCCGCAAAGCAGGTTGTTCAGCATGCTGCCGTCCGGCTATGCCACCGGAAAATGCACGCCCACCACTCCAAAGCCGAACAGCGTCTGGACTGGCGCGATAGCGATGCTTGACTGCGGGCAAAACAGCAACGACGGCGGCCCGAGTCGCGCGGTGTACGGGCTGTTCCCCACTCTCGGAGCGCTCAAGCAGGCCTTCAACGACGACATCGGAGCGGTCGAGCTGGCCAACTGCCCCGGGCAAGGACCGTCGCCGGACACCTGGCATTACGCCAAGACACCCGACGTCGTGGCCGGCATGATCGCTTGTGGCACGTACAAGAACCACCCCAACGTGATCTGGAGCAACGAGGCCAAACTGATGCTCAGTGACATCTTTGGGGACCCGCCCACACTCGACGACCTGCACAACTGGTGGGCGAAGTACGGCTGAAACAGGTTGGGCGACTTCGGATCTGACGCCATGAGCGAGGCGCCAGGCTCGCGGGCGGGATCAATGTTTGGGCCCTACCTTCTCAAACGACCGCTGGGCCGCGGTGGAATGGGCGAGGTCTACGAGGCCGAGCACACCGTCAAAGGGTGGACGGTCGCGCTCAAGCTGATGTCGGAAGCCGTCAGCAACGACCCGGTATTTCGCGAGCGGATGAAGCGCGAAGCCCGCATTACCGGCCGTTTGCAGGATCCCCACGTGGTGCCCATCCACGACTACGGCGAAGTCGACGGGCAAATGTTCTTGGAGATGCGCCTCATCGAGGGCACCGACCTGGACACCATGCTCAAACGCTTTGGCCCGCTCAGCCCGCCACGCGCGGTGGCCATCCACAGCCAGATCGCGTCGGCCTTGGACGCCGCGCACGCCGCCGGGGTGATGCACCGCGACGTCAAGCCACCCAACATCCTCATCACCGGCAACGATTTCGCCTACCTCGTCGACTTCGGTATCGCCAGCGCCGCCACCGATGAAAAGCTCACCCAATTGGGCGCCGCGGTAGGCACCTGGAAATACATGGCCCCCGAACGGTTTACGAACGACAAGGTGACCTTTCGCGCCGACATCTATTCGCTGGCCTGCGTGCTCTATGAGTGCCTGACCGGGGCCGCGCCGTACTCGTCCGCAAGCGCCGGCACGCTCGTCAGCGCCCACATGATGGATCCCATTCCACGACCCAGCGCCGCGAACGCGGGTATCCCCAGGGCGTTTGACGACGTGATCGCCCGCGGCATGGCCAAAAGTGCCCAGGAACGCTACGCCAGCGCCGGTGATCTGGCGCGGGCTGCGCACGAGGCGCTCAGTACCCCCGATCAGGACCGGGCCGCCACCATCCTGCGCCGTAGCCGGGAATCGACGTTGCCCACCGAGGTATCCGAGCCGCGAACCGTCCAGCACCCACGACCGGCTGGTCCGGTTGCTCCGGCCGGTTACCCGCGTTGGGGTCCCGGCAACCGCCCGTTGCCGCCCCCGCCAGCCCCCGCCCCACCGCAACACTTCGCCGGCACACCTGGGTGGCACCACGGGCCACCGACGCCGCGCAGACGCAATCCGTGGGCGATCGTCACCGGTGTGGCCGCGCTGTTCCTGGTGCTCATCCTGGGTGCCATCGGGATCTGGGCTGCCACCAAGAATGACTCAAGGTTGGACGCTCCAAAGACCACGACCTTTACGACCACGACCACCGCACCGGCGACCACGACGACAAGCCCCCCGTCCACCCCGCTAACGTCGGCCGCCCAAGCCCGACTGATGAGCCTGCTGCCTTCGGGCTATGCCCCCGGCACCTGCACACCGGATAGTCAACCCATGCCGGGTGCGGTGGTCTCGGTGAAGTGCGGGCAGAACACCGATCCCAACGGGCCCCGAAGCGCGGCCTTCGGCCTGTACCCCGACCTCGCGGCGCTGCAGAAAGCTTTCACCGGATTCATCGGGACCTTCACGATCGTGAGCTGCCCCGGCGGTAAGGCATCACCGGGCACCTGGTGGCACACCCAAGACCCCAGCACCATCCTCGGTCAGCTCGCGTGCGGCAACTACAAAGACAACGAGCCACAGCTGATGTGGAGCAACGAGCAAACCTTGGTATTCGGGCTAGTCGCTGGGAAGCCGCAGACCCTCGATCAGCTATACAAGTGGTGGGCTTCCCACTCGTGAGCACCGGAGGCTAGGCATGCAGGACAGGATCGCCACCACCAATCCAGCCCGGCTGGAACTGCGGGCCGCCGGACGCACCTGGCATGCCACCGCAAACCGGGTCTGGACCATCGGACGCGCCAACGAAGCCGATATCCGCCTGGACAATCCGCGGGTGTCGCGAAACCACGCCGCGCTGGAGCCGACTCCCGACGGGTGGGTTCTGACCAACCGCAGCAGCAATGGGATGTTCGTAGCCGGTCAACGGGTGGAGCGCCTGACGATTCGTCAGCCCATCACGGTATTGCTGGGTTCGGCGACTTCCGGGGAGGCAGTGGAACTACACCCAGCTGCCCCGGGCGGACCAAAAGATGTCAAGCCTCCCGAACAGCAGGTCGAGACGACGGTAGCCCGGCCGCCGACGGCAGTGCACCCCATCGACCAGTTGGTCGTCACGATCGGCCGGGGGACCGACAACAGTGTTGTCCTCAACGACTTGCTGGTTTCGCGCCGCCATGCCAGGTTGCGGCGCTCCGGCAACCAGTGGGAGCTGGTCGACAACAACAGCGCCAACGGCACCTACGTCAACGGCCACCGGATCAACCGTGCCCTCATCGGACCCAACGACATCGTCGGCATCGGCCATCAACTGCTGCACCTGTCCGGTGACCGGCTGGTGGAATACGTTGACACCGGCGACATTTCGTACGAGGCGTCCAGTTTGCGGGTGGTCACCAACAAGGGTCGCGTGTTGCTGTCCGATGTCAGCTTCGCGCTGCCGCAACGCAGCCTGTTGGCGGTGGTGGGGCCGAGCGGCGCGGGGAAATCCACGCTGCTGGGCGCGCTGACCGGATTCCGCCCGGCCGGTAGCGGCACCGTGCGATACGACGAGCGCGACCTCTATGACAACTATGCCGAGCTGCGGCACCGCATCGGATTCGTGCCCCAAGACGACATCCTGCACACCCCGCTGACGGTACGGCGGGCGCTGAATTACGCGGCCCGGCTAAGGTTTCCGCAGGACGTCTCCGCCAGCGAACGCAAGCAGCGCATCGAGGAGGTGCTGGCCGAGCTCGGGCTTTCCACCCAGGCCGATCAGCGCATCGACAGCCTGTCGGGCGGTCAGCGCAAGCGCACCAGCGTCGCGCTGGAGCTGCTGACCAAACCGTCGCTGCTGTTTCTCGACGAACCCACGTCGGGCCTCGACCCGGGCTACGAGAAATCGGTGATGCAGACCCTGCGCTCGCTGGCCGACGACGGCCGCTCTGTGGTGGTGGTCACGCACAACATTGCCCACCTGAATATGTGCGACCGGCTGCTCATCCTGGCCCCCGGAGGTCGGCTGGCCTATTTCGGTCCACCCCAGCAAGCGTTGAGCTACTTCAACTGCACCGACTTCGCTGACCTTTTTACCCTCCTCGAACATGACAAATCGACCGATTGGACCGCCCGGTTCAATGCCTCGCCCCTGCGCGCGGCACTCGCCCCCCGCCCCGCCCTGCGGCCACCGGGATCCGCCCCCGCGCCAGCAGCCAAGCCGGTAGCTCAGCAGAGCCCATTCGCCCAATTCGCCATCCTGTGCCGGCGCTATCTGGCGGTCATCGCGGCCGACCGACAGTACTCGGTATTTTTGCTGTTGCTGCCGCTGCTGCTAAGCCTGTTCGCGTACGCCGTCCCGGGCGAAGCCGGGTTGTCACTGGCCAAGGCCATCGAACAAAAGTCGACTCAACCGTCACAGTTGCTGGTGCTGCTGATCATCGGCGGCGGCCTGATGGGCTGCGCGGCATCCATCCGGGAAATCGTGAAGGAACAGGCAATCTATCGCCGAGAACATGGCATCGGCTTGTCCGGCGGCGCCTACCTGGCCTCGAAGTTGCTGGTCCTTGGCGTGCTGACGACCGCGCAGGGGCTGATTCTGGGCTTCCTGGGGGCCGCGTTCCTGCCGCCGCCCGATCAGTCGGTGGTATTGCCTTGGCCCAGGGTCGAAGTGGCAGTGGCGGTGGTCGCCGTCACCGTGGTCTCGATGATGATCGGCCTACTGATTTCGGCCATGATTGGCAACGCCGATCGAGGCATGCCGCTATTGGTGCTGGTGGTCTTTGCCGAACTCGTACTGTGTGGCGGGATGTTCGGTGTGCAAGGCCGGATCCCGCTGGAGCAGCTGGCGTGGCTGTCCCCGTCGCGGTGGGCCTTCGCGATGGGCGCTTCGACGGTCGATCTCAACGACCTGCGCCGGACCATACCGGGCGGGGAACAAGATCCGTTGTGGGACTACGACGTCAGCAGTTGGCTGATGGCCGCTGGGGCCTGTGTTATGCAGGCGATCGTACTGGTGATGCTGATCGCGTTGCGCCTCAAGCGCCTCGACCCGCAGCGTAAGCCACGCCGCTGACGGCCAGCTCGCCGTACGACAGCTGCACCGACAGCAGCCGATAACCGATGTAGTACACGCCGTATGACCATGCGCGCTCGACGGCCGTGGTAAGCATCTTGTCCCCTCGGTTTGGCTGCTGGGCAAAGCCTCCGCCGGCGCACTTGCCGCATTCTTGATGAATGCTTGGGGGCACTGACGCCCATCGGATGCCCGGAGGTTGTTGATAGTGTCGGCGGCAATGCGGGTTGATTGGGAGGATCGGTGATGAGCGACGCGCAGGGCTCGCGGGTGGGGTCGATGTTCGGGCCCTACCACCTGAAGCGGCTGCTGGGCCGCGGCGGGATGGGCGAGGTCTACGAGGCGGAGCACACCGTCAAGGAGTGGACCGTTGCGGTCAAGGTGATGACGGCGGAGTTCAGCAAGGACCCAATCTTCCGCGAGCGGATGAAGCGCGAAGCCCGGATCGCCGGCCGATTGCAGGAACCCCATGTGGTGCCCATCCACGACTACGGCGAAGTCGACGGTCAGCTCTTTTTGGAGATGCGCCTCGTCGAGGGCACCGACCTGGACTCCTTGCTCAAACGCTTCGGTCCGCTGACCCCGCCGCGGGCGGTGGTCATCATCACCCAGATCGCCTCGGCCCTGGACGCCGCGCACGCGGCCGGGGTGATGCATCGCGACGTCAAGCCGCAAAACATCCTGGTCACTCGCGACGACTTCGCTTACCTAGTCGACTTCGGGATCGCCAGCGCCACCACCGACGAAAAGCTCACCCAGCTGGGCACCGCGGTGGGCACCTGGAAATACATGGCCCCCGAACGGTTTTCCAACGACGAGGTCACCTACCGCGCCGACATCTACGCACTGGCCTGTGTGCTGCACGAGTGCCTGACGGGAGCCCCGCCGTATCGCGCCGACAGCGCCGGGACGCTGGTCACCGCCCATCTGATGGAGCCGATCCCGCAGCCGAGCGTCGCGCGTGCGGGTGTCCCCAAGTCCTTCGACGCGGTGGTGGCGCGCGGCATGGCCAAGAAACCCGAGGACCGCTACGCCAGCGCGGGCGACCTGGCCCTGGCCGCTCACGAAGCGCTTAGCGACCCCGACCAAGACCACGCCGCCGACATCCTGCGCCGCAGCCAGGAATCGACCCTGCCGGGTCCCCCTACGGGCCTCGCGCCGCCACCGACCATGCCGGCCACCGCCATGGCGCCGCCACCAAGTCCGCCCCCCGGTCCAGCACGGCCGGCCCCCGCCGGCACCCCGCCGCCATCCCAGCGACCCCAGCCGGCACCGACTCCGTCGTATGGCCCGGTGCATTCGTCAGGACCAATGCCGCAGCAGCGGCCGACCCCCGCCAGCCAGCCCGGATGGTCGCCGCCGAGCGGGCCCATTCCCGCCGGCTGGAGCGGCACCCCGCCGGCAACTCCGCCACCGCAGCAACCCGCCGGTCAGACACCCTGGAACCAAGGCCCCGCAGCACGCACGCGCAATCCGTGGCCCATCGTGGCCGCCGTGGCCATAGTGCTCGTCCTTGTCGTCGGCGGGGTAGGCATTTGGCTGGTTACCCGACCCAAGCCGAAACCGCCGCCGAAGCCGATATCCGAGGACCGGCTGAGCTCCCTGCTGCTGAGCCCGTCGGAGGTCAACGCGGTGATGGGGTCGTCGTCGATGACGCCCGGGAAACCCATCACTTCGATGGATTCGTCATCGCTAACACTCTCCTTGCCGGACTGCCAAGGAGCGTTATACACGAGCCAAGCTCCGGTGTACGGCGGCACCGGCTATACCGGGATCAGCGCCTTGGTGTCGTCCGAGCCGGGCGACAACTACGACCACTGGGTCAACCAAGCCGTGGTGGCGTTTCCGTCCGCCGACCTTGCCCACACTTTCGTGCAGACGTCGGCCAACAAGTGGAAAAACTGCGCCGGCAAGACCGTCACCGTGACAAACAAGGGCAAAACATACCGGTGGACGTTCGCGCAAGTGGAAGGCGCCCCGCCGCGGATCACGGTCGTGGACACCCAAGAAGGCGCCGATGGCTGGGAGTGCCAGCGGGCGATGCACGTGGCGAACAATGTGGTCGTCGACGTCAACGCGTGTGGCTACCAGATCACCGACCAAGGTGGACAGATCGCCGACCAGATCATCGTCAAGGTCAACAAGGGATGACGGATTAGGCCTGCAGATCCGGTCCCTGCGCGCGCACGTCATCGACCGCCGACATGGCGTCGCGCAACTTGGCGAGCCACTCCTCGGTGTGCTCACCGACCAGCTTGACCGACCACGCGAGTGCGTCGGCGCGGGATCGCGCCACGCCCGCGTCGACCAGCGTGTCGAGCACCTGGCGTTCCGGCTGCTTCAAGCGTGTCATCACCGGAACCGCGATGTGGGTGAAGAGAATCCGTTCCGTACCGGTTTGCGAGCCAACCTCAACGCCCCAAGAAACCTTGCGCCCGTAGCGATCTTGCGCTTCATCGGCGATGCGCATCCGCTCGGGCCGGGTCTCTTCGCGGAATCGCGAGACCCGGCCTTCCGACCGCGCCTTGCTTTCCGCTTCTCCCGAGCTCTCGGGTTCGGCCAGTCTGCCCAGGACCGTGATCTCCTCACGGTCAACGATGACCGTGGGGTCGCCAACGAACCAGTCGTCGGGCAGCCGTCCGGCGAACCACTCGGCCGCGCCGCTGGCATCGGGTTGCTCGGCCTGTTGCCAGCCCCCGGGGCGCCCGTACCGACGCCCGTGCATGTGGTGGTGTTTCATGATTACATAATTACATCGTTACAGGGCTAATGGAACACCGTTCACTGCCGGCGAAACAGGCCCGGAAGGTTGTGCTCGCAATGCGGGAAAACCGCCTGTTGCCTCATTTCAAGATGCGCGCGAAGTTTGATTCGTTGACTCATCTACGGATGCGCGCGTGGGAGCGGGCTCGACTGGGGCCTTGGTCTTCGGTGCGGCCTTGCTGGTGGTGATCGCGAGTAGCTCGGAGGTGAGGGCCTGGATCTGACGTTGCACGGCGGCGGGGTTGATGCGGATGTAGGTGTCGGCCAGGATCGCCTTGTCCTCGGTGCTGATGGTCTCGTGGGCCTCGGCACGGCGGTACGGCGTGGCCGCTTGGTCGTATTTCTTGGAGACCTTTGCACCAACCCGGACTTTCGACACCAGCTTTTGTTGCGGGTAGAAGTAGTTGGTCAGCTTCGACTGCAGGATCCAGATCTTGTTGAGCAGCAACAGTTCTGCTTGCGTGTCGTAGCGGTGGTAGCCCACCACGATGCGCACGATCGCCCAGTTCTTCTGCTCGACATGGCAGCCGTCGTTTTTGTTGCCCGGCCGCGAGCGGGTGAAGGTGATCCGGCGTTTCTCACACCACGCCAGCAGATGGCTATTGATGAACTCCCCGCCATTGTCGCTGTCCACGCCGAGGATCGGAAACGGCATGCTCTTGGCGATGTCATCGAGTGCGGCCAGCACCCATTTGCGGGCCTTGTTGGGCACGCTGCGGTTCTCGGTCCAGCCGGTAGCGATGTCGGTGACGGTCAAGGTCCAGGCGTGCTCACCAGCGGCATTACCGCCGTCGTGGGACACCAGGTCGATCTCGACAAACCCCGGTCGCGCGTCGTCCCAGTCCGCCCAGGTGCGTACCGGGATCTGAGACTTCAACAACGTCCCGGGCTTGGTGGTGCTGCGGCCCTTAAGCTGGTAGCGGCGCCGCTCGGGTGCCAGGCGGCGGTCGATGGTGGCCGCGGACATGCCCACCAGCAGCGCGGCGGTGTCGTCATCGATGACCAGCTCACCAAACTGCCGCAAAATCGCCACCAGCTCGCCCAGCACCGGCGCCAGCCGCTTACCCGCAGGCATGCCCAGAACTGCCCAGCAGAAGACCAGCGCTGCAACGACTTTCGGTCCATACTTCGGTGCACGCGGTGACCGGGGCTTGACCAGCTTTGGCCGCAACGCCGCCTTAAGTGCCTTGCGGGCATGATTGCGATGCCATCCCGTGGTGGCGCACAACTCGTCGAGAATCCGGCCCTTGCCAGCCTTGTCCGCCCGCGCGTAACGGCTCGCGATCGCCTTCGTCACGGCCTTGCGTTGACTCATCGTCAGTCCCATCGTCCGGGCCTAACCAGCGATGCGTCAGCAGCCAGGTAGGCGCGCCCTACGCGCGCACTCTCAGATGAGGCAACGATGAGAACTACGCGCGCATTATTGGTGAGTCAACGCGAACCGTTGCTAGTAAGCAGTCACAGTTGTATTTTTGGTAACGAAGCAGGCCCGGAAGCGACCAGTCTCAAGTGCCGGAAGGACGGGGTGAAATCCGGCCGTGTCGACCCGCGTAGGACGGAGTGCCGACGCCCCCAGGAGTCGCCCGGGCCTGCCCTTGTGTGCCGCTAGTGGCGCCGGACGCGGAACAGTCTCGCTTCGCTCTTGACGCCCTTGAGGCGGCGAGTGCCGGCAAACGAAAAGTGGAATCCATCGCCGTCATCCGAGCTATTTACGGCGTCGGCCACCGACTCCGCGACCAGCACACTGCCCGGCCGGGCGACGCCGGTCACCCGACTTGCCACGTTCACCGGACTGCCGAACCAGTCGCCGGCCCGGCTCACCGCCATGCCGGAGGCGACTCCGGCCCGTAGCCGCGGAAAGGCGTCGTCGGTGTCAACCGTCTCGACCAGCTTAAGGACGGCATCCAGCAACGGCGCTGGGTCGGGGCAGACCAGCATCACCGCGTCGCCGATCGTCTTGATAAATCGCACCGGCGGCGCGGTCAGGTCACGCGCGAGTTCAGCCAGCCGGCCGGCCAGCTGACCCAGCTCCTCGGCCGATACCACCTCACCTAGCTTGGTGAAGCCGACCAGGTCAGCGAACGCAACGGTGACCTGACGCGCACCCGGCAGCGGCTTACCGGCGGCTCGCTCCCCGGCGTTGACCGATTCGGTCTCCATCATGTGCCGCAGCTGCATGAACAGCATGTCCTGGATCATCGGACCAAGCAGCGGAACGATCTGACTCACCAAGGCTTTTGACGCCTGTGCGATCTGAACCTCGGTAACTCCAGGACGCATGATCGCCGACAGCGCGGTGTACCGCATGACCTCGGCGGCATGCGACAGGCCCTCGGCGAGGACACGGGTGACGAGCACAACTTGGTCGGGGTGCAGTCCCAGCTCGACGAACTGCTGCGCGTTCGCGGCCGCTTCAACATCGGCGCGCATGTGCACGACCGCGTCCGGGTCGTCCACCCTGGCCAGGCCGATGGCGCGCTGCACCCGCTGCAGCAGCTCCAGGTCAACGCCGCGGTTCTCACTGATCTCCCTGGTGGATACATAGGTGCCGTCGTCCCCGACGAGGTGCCGGGTGGCCAGCAGTAGCGGTGGGTTGGTCGCCCGGATCTCTTCGGCGGTGATGCCCTGCTCGAGCAGCCAGTCCACGAGCTCGGCGCGCTCGGCACGCGCGGTGCCCTCGAGTCCGTCGAGTAGATCGTCCTTGTCCGGTTGGTCCACGTGGTCATCCCTCACTGATGAGCGCCGCTCCTCTCCCCCGCAAGCGGGAGGTACCCCCACATCGCCATGCATATCGTCGCCGGCGCCAGTCATGAGCGCCGCTCCTCTCCCCCCGCAAGCGGGAGGTACCCCCACATCGCCATGCATATCGTCGCCGGCGCGGGTCATGACACCGGCGGTCGCCGGTGCGCCCACGGTCTGGCGGCTTCGATCTGCGCGGCCAGCGACAGCAGCGTCACCTCGTCGAACGGCCGGCCCACAAGCTGCACCGACATCGGCAGGCCGTCGCCGTCGAAGTCCCATGGCACGACGGCGGCGGGCTGGCCGGTCAGATTCCAGACCTGGTGGTAGGGAACCCGCCGCCCTGCCCGCAGCAGTGTCGACACCCCACCGCGGCGCCGGTAGGCGCCGATGCGGGACGGGCCCGTCGCGGTGCCCGGGGTAACGACGACGTCGACATCGTCGAAGATCGACTGGATGCGGACGCTCAGCGACTTTTCCGCGACACGCAGTGCCTCCATCCGCCGATCGGAGAAGAACGAACCAAGCCGCGCCAGGGCGCGAGTGCGCGCTTCGAGGCGCTCCGGATGCGCCTGTCCATCGGCGTCGTCGCTGATACCGCGGAGAAAGCGAGGCAGGTAGTTGGCGTACAGCGCGGCCGGATACTCGGGATCTCGGTTGATGACTTCATGGCCCAGGTCGCGAAGCAACGCGCCCGCCTGCTCGAGCGCTACCAGTTGCGCTTTACCGCACCTGACGGGTATCAGGGTTGGAACCTTGGCGCTCAAGGCAATTCGCAGTCGGCCAGGCTCGCGAGCGGCCGCGTCGACGAATTGACCTTCGGGACTGGGCACCGCTGTTGTCGCATCAAGCAACAACGCCGCGTCCAGCACCGAACGCGCGATCGGCCCGTTGACGCTCAAACCCTGCCACGCTCCGTCGTGGGGCTCCAGAGAGATCCGATCGCGTTGCGGTTTCAGCCCGAACAAACCGCACCAGGTCGACGGGATGCGAATCGATCCACCGCCGTCGGATCCCAGTGCCACCGGGGCCAGCCCGGCGGCCACCGCGGCTGCACTGCCACCGCTGCTCCCGCCGGGGGTGCGCGAGGGGTTCCACGGGTTGCGGGTTGCTCCGAACGTCATCGACTCGGTGAATGGCATGATCATCAGCTCGGGCACATTGGTCTTGCCGATGATCACCGCGCCCGCGGCGCGCAGTCGGCGGACCACCTCCGCGTCGAGAGTCGCAGCCGGACCGTGCCCGCCGCTGCCATACGTCGTTACCTCACCGGCAATGTCGACATCGTCCTTGATTGCGATGGGTACGCCCAGCAGCGGCAGCCGCTCCCCGGCGTCGAGGCGTTGCTGGGCGACCGCCGCTTCCTCGCGGGCGCTGTCGTAACGCACCACGCGGTAGGCGCGCAGCTCGCTATCCAGGCGCTCAATCCGTTCCAGGTAGACCTCGAGCAGCACCGGCGCGGTGACTTCACCGTCGGCCAGCATGCGCGCCTGTGCGGCTGCGCCGGCGAAGGCGAGATCGCTAGGGTCCACTGCCGCAGCGTATCCCGCTCACTTAGCTGCCACCTCCCGCGGGTCCAGTACGGTGGCGGCATGTCCTGCGTGTTCTGTGCGATCGCCGCCGGGGAAGCTCCAGCCATCCGGATCTACGAAGACGACGGCTATCTGGCGATCCTCGACATCCGCCCGTTCACCCGCGGCCACACCTTGGTGCTGCCGAAACGACACACTGTCGACATCACCGACACGCCGGCGCAAACGATGGCCGACATGATGATCATCGGCCAGCGGATCGCGCGGGCGGCCCGGGCGACGGAATTGGCCGATGCGACCAACATCGCAATCAACGACGGGTCTGCCGCCTTCCAGACGGTGTTCCACATCCACCTGCACGTGCTGCCGCGACGCAATGGAGACAAGCTGTCGGTCGCCAAGGGACTGGTGCTACGGCGAGACCCAGACAGGGAGGGCACCGGACGGATCCTGCGGGAGGCGCTGGCCCAGCTGGATCCCACTACGCACGACTGAGCATCAGGGCGTCGATGACCAGTCCGACGCCCACGACTAGGAAAATGATCCGCACCGTAATCGGACCGTAGTGTGTGAGAACGCGCACGATCGATCGCTGTATGCGCTTGGCTCGGGTGGTTCGTAGCGTCGACAGGGCAAGGATCACCAGCAGCGGCCAACGCGTCACCGCGCAGTAGACAATGACGATCACCGGCCAGATCGCTGGGCGTGGATGCAGCGCCGAAAGCATTGCCAAGCCAGTCAGATATGGCACAGCCGTCGGCGCTTGCCCGAGACCCACTGCCACTCCGACGAATCCGAGCAGCCATGGACGTCGCCGCGTCGCCGTCATCGCCCACCCAGGCGCCGAAGATTGGGCGGTCAAAGGGAAGTAGGCCAGACCGATCAGCACCCCTCCGGCCAGCAGTTCGCCCCAATACCGAGCTGCTGGCGTGATTCTGAAGTCGACGAAATGAGTCAAGAAGTGCAGCCCGAGCACGGTCAGCAGGCCAAAAATGGTCATGACCGCGAACAGGCCGGCGATGAAACTCAACGCGCCGGGAACCGGTGATCGCCGGCTCAGCCGAGCGTCGTAGATCACCGCCGAAACCACACCCACGTTGAGGACATTGAGCGAGTCCAGAAACGCCAACCCGGCAAGCGTCAGCATCAAAGCTCCCATGAGTGCGCCTACCGGACCTGGCCCGTGCGGCCGTGTGGTTCCAGCGGGCCGCCGCCCGAGTCGGCCTCACCGACCGCCGACGCGGAACCGATCCGATGCGGGGTCGCGATGATAAAAGCAGCGCTCACCCAGCCGACACTAACTGGGCCAAGAGGCCAAGGCCGTGATCCGCGATTATCAGTAGTTCAGATGTTATGGATGGTGTGTCGTTCTCCGATCTACAGCTGTGTGGCAAGGCCACGCTGGAAGGCTGGCTGCGCGAGTCGGCGAATCGTGTCCTCCTGGCCCGCCGGTCCGTAGCCGCTGAGGCGGAGCGCCCGTACCACGCAACATCGAATTATGTTTGGAGCGTGCGTTTTTGCAAAGCCGCGACCGCCGTGGCTTCCGGGCTGCACGGCAACGCGTTTCATCACTAGTCAGCCGAATTATTCTGGACAACAGTAAAAGTCAATCGCTACGACAGATTCCTCCGGTCCGCCGAGGCAACCGCCAGCGTGCTTTCAGCAACACGATCGGGCATGGAGCGATCCCTCCGAGGAGACCAAACATGTTGGCAATAGCGCTATTTCGGTGTTACGGTTGCCGCCGGCAGGTCGATGGTTGCCCCGCCGTCCGCAACAACACGTAAATAGCCAAAGAGATCTTGGAGGATCCGCAAAATGAACAATCTGCCCGGCGGTCTTGTTGACCCTGCAGGAATCGGCGAGTTGGCGCTGTCTTCGGATTGGGAAACCGCCTTGATGCTTGGCGACAGCGAGTAAACGGTGACGCGTCGAGGGACGGCCGGCGAAAGGCCGTCCCTCGATATACATCTGGAAAGACAAGCAAACGAATGTCGAGGTAGCAGGGTGCTGTTGGCACACCGGGCAGACGGTGCCCTTCCCCGTTCCCGACGCGTCGCCGACCCGTACCGTTGGCTGGAAGACGACGACAGCCAGGAGACTCAGCGGTGGCTTGATGGCCAGGAAGCGCTGCGCCTGCAGGCATTACCAGCAATGGATCGATGCCGCGTGGCCTTCCGGGACGTTATGCAGGAATTGACTGACGTCGGTTCGGCCTTGAGCCCGGTGGTCGGCGTGCCGGTGCGACGTGAGTCGCGCCGGTTCTACTTGCACTGTCAACCCGGACAGGATCTCGCGGTATTGATGGTCGCCGACGAGCAGACCGGCTCGGCCAGGGTATTGATCGATCCGCTGACCGACGACGCCTCCGGGACGACAACTCTCGCCGCGTGGCGTCCGTCGTGGACTGGACGATTGCTCGCCTACCAACTTTCACGCGGCGGCAGCGAACAACCCGAACTGCGGTTGCTCGACGTCGCCACCGGTCGCGACGTCGCGCAACCAATCCATCCCGGCCGATTGACCCCTATCGCATGGCTTCCCGACGACTCGGGCTACTACTACGTCAAGGGTGGAGCCACCGAGGCTGAGCAGCAAATCTGCCTACATCGGCTCGCTAGAGCGTCCAGCGGCTCGTCCGATGTACCGGTTTTCCGCACCCGGATGCGCCAATTGACGGTCATGGTCAGCGGCGACGGTCGCTGGCTCATAGTCAGTTGTTCAGCTGGCGCACGAAGCGGCAACGACCTATACCTTGCTGAGCTCAATACCGCCAGCCATGATCCCGCCGCCCCGCAGCTACAGAAAATCTTCGACGGCACCACCGATAACGCGCAGGCACTCCTCAAAGTCGGCACGAGTGAGCTGATGTACGCCATCACCACCCGAGATGCAGCTGACTGCCAGATCTTCCGGGTCAATCCCGAGCAACCCAATTATGCCGTCTGGCAACCGATTATCACCCCTGCACCAGGGAACGTGATCACCGGATGCGCCGCTTTGACGGAGCCCACCAACGGCCAACCCCGCTTACTCGTTGCCACCTCGGCGAACGGCCATCCCCAGCTGAGCCTGCACGACCAAGATGGACGGCTGTTGGCCGACATCCCCACCCCGACCGATGGACCAGCCACCATTAGCACACTGGCCAGCGCCCAAGCCGAACCAGGCCACGCTCGGTTTGTGTTCACCGATTTCCTCACTCCGCCGAAGGTGTACCGGTTTGATCTGGCCGATCAAACAATTCAGCCCGATGCGCCAGAGACCGGAGTCCACCACTTTGCGACCGACGCGCCGGAGGCAGCCGTCCATCGGATGCGTTACACCTCGGACGACGGGACCGAAATCCCGTTGTACCTCATCGTTCCCGCCGGATATACCCACGGGCCGCGCCCGACCATCCTGACCGCATACGGCGGCTTCCGAGCAACCATCTCCGCTACCTACACTCCCTCCCTGCTGGCCTGGGTGCGCGCCGGAGGAATCTATGCCATCGCCGGAGTGCGCGGCGGCGGCGAATACGGCAGCGCCTGGCATGCTGCCGGACGTCACCACAACAAGCCAAACGCCTTCGCCGACTTCAGCGCCGCGGCTCGATGGCTACACGCTCAGGGCTGGACAACACCACAGCAGTTGGCCGTCCGCGGCGGTTCCCACAGTGGACTCACCGCCGCGGTAGCCCTCACCCAAGACCCACACCTCTATGCCGCGGTGGTCTGCTCTGATGCATTAACGGACATGATTCGCTATCCCCACCTGGGGATCGGCTCCTGGTGGATCAACGAATTTGGCGACCCAGACAACCCAACCGATCGACACACGCTGCTGAGCTATTCGCCGTACCACAATGTCCGAGCGGGCACCGCCTACCCGGCGGTTCTGGTGACCAGCGCCCGTCATGACGATCGGGTCGGCGCCGCTCACTCCCGCAAGCTGACCGCAGAACTGCAACATGCCACCGCAGCTACCAAACCCATCCTGCTGCGCACCGAACACAACGTTGGCCACGGCGACCGCGCAACCTCGCGACTCATCGACCTGCACGCCGACATACTCGCTTTCTGCGCCATCCACACCGGCCTGCGTCCGGCAGCGTGCATCCGGTCGAACCTTCCCGGCCAGGCTCAATAGTCCTCGAGGTTGATCGAGTTCACGACGCGGTCGAACTCCTCCTGGGGTATCGGCTCACCACCGGGGATGTTGTCGCTGACCAGCCACTGGTTGCGCTCGACGAAACCGTTGAATTCGGCGTGGTAGTTCGCGAAGCCGCGCCGGTAATCGGTGCCGGCCAGCTTCAGCTCACCAGCGAGAATGTAGGCCCCCAGCAAGGCGACACTGGTGCCCTGCCCCGACAACGGCGAACAGCAATACCCGGCGTCGCCGACGACGGCCACCCTGCCCTTCGACCAGCTGTCCATCGTGATCTGCGACATCTCGTCGAAGTAGAAATCCGGTGCGTTGCGCATGTAATGCAGTAGTTGTGCGCGGACCCAGCCGTCTTCGGCCATCCGTCGTTCCAGTTCGGCGAACTGCGCCTCGGTGTCGCGGTAATCGATGCGCAGTTCGGTGTCCATGAACGCCAACGCGGCCCGGGCCTCGGCATTGTCGCGTGCGCTGTAAACGCCGGCCATGGTGGTGTCGCCATAGTGCCACGTCTGCCAGTAGTCCAGTTCCAGGAAGTTGGGCACGGTAAAAATCGCCGCGTGAGTGCCCAGTCTCTTGATGAATTGCTCCTCCGGGCCGAAAACCAGTCTGCGCACGTTGGAATGCAAGCCGTCGGCGCCGAGCACGAAGTCGAAGCTGCGGGCCACGGCGCGCTCGAAGGTCACCGTGACCGAGGTGCCGTCGTCGTCCAACGCGGCAATGCTGTCGTCGAACAGATACTCGGTATCCGGTTGGGTTGCGCCATAAAGCAATTCGACGAGGTCATCACGCAGCAGCTCGATATCGGGGTTGTCGATCGGACCACCGGTCGGAGTGGATTCGGTATCCCGGGATAGCTCATTGCCGTCGCGGTCGACGACGGATGCGCCGCGTATCCCGGTCTTCTTGGCCTCGGCGGCTGCCAGCAGCCCCATGCGTTCCAGCACAGTCAGCGCCGGCCCACGGACGTCGATCGCCTGGCCGCCCGGCCGCAGGCCGGGATAGCGCTCCACCACGGTAACCGAATAGCCGTACTGCCCAAGCCAATACGCCACCGTCAGACCGGCCACACTGGCGCCGGATACCAGAACCGTCCGTGTCAATTGATCCCTGCCCACTTCTTGGCTTCGGTGAAAATGTCGTCGAGCATAGCCGGAGTCAACCTACCGGTGAACATGTTCTGCTGGCTCGGGTGGTAGCAACCGAGCAATCGCACCCCCGACGGTAAGTCAGCCACGACGCCATGGCCGAACTTCGGCTTACGGGTACCCGCTAGGCCCGGCAGCCCCAACGCGACCTGCCAGGCGAACCCGCCCAACGCAACGATCACCCGGACCGCATCGGACACCAGACGCCATTCGGCGTTCAGCCACGGCGAGCAGGTGAGCCGCTCGGCCGGCGTCGGCGCGTTGGCCGGGGGCGCGCAACGCACCGGCGCCACGATGCGAATCCGGTTGGCCCGCAACCCGTCTGCGGCATCGACGCTGATCGGCTGGTTCACCAACCCGGCCCGACACAGTGCCGCGTACAGCTGGTCCCCCGACCGGTCCCCGGTGAACATCCGACCGGTCCGATTGGCGCCGTGCGCAGCCGGGGCCAGCCCGACGATCAGCAGCCACGGCCGCTCCGATCCCCAGCCGGGCACCGGGCGGCCCCAGTATGGCTGGTCGGCGAACGCTCGACGCTTGGCGACGGCGACGTCCTCCCGCCAGGTAACTAGCCGGGGGCACGCGCGGCACACGCTGATCACCGCGTCGAGTTCGGGAATCGAGCCGGCTTGCTGTGCCAGCGTCACGACCTGCGGGGCGTCGGCAGCCACTGGGGTCTGCGGCGTCGCGGGATCGCCCGGCCAGCCGGTGCCGGGCGCGACCGGAGAATCGAAGCTCCGGCCCGTTCTGGGATGGGTGAGCACACGAACATCCTGCCCGCCCGTGGAAATTCAGTGGTTCCGGTTTCGCTTTGGCGTTAGATTCGGCCGCGATATCCCATGCGAAACAACAGCCGCGGCCCGGCATTTCTGGTCCTTTTCGCCACGCTGATGGCGTGTGCGGGCAACGGCATCTCGATAGTCGCCTTTCCGTGGCTGGTATTGCAGCGCGACGGCAGCGCCGGACAGGCGTCGATCGTGGCCGGCGCGGCGACACTGCCGCTGCTGTTCTCCACGCTGGTCGCGGGCACCGCGGTGGACTACTTCGGCCGACGCTGGGTGTCCATGGTTTCCGACGCGCTATCCGGGGCATCGGTGGCCGCCGTCCCGCTCGTGGCGTGGGCATTCGGCTCCGACGCGGTTAATGTCGCGGTGCTGGCGACATTGGGTGCCTGCGGGGCGGCCTTTGACCCGGCCGGGATAACGGCCCGCCAGTCGATGCTGCCCGAGGCCGCGGCCCGGGCGGGCTGGTCGCTGGACCGGGTCAACAGCAGCTACGAGGCGATAATCAACCTGGCCTTTGTCGTGGGCCCGGGCATCGGTGGTTTGATGATCGCGACGGTTGGCGGGATCACCACGATGTGGATCACCGCCGGGGCATTCGGGTTGTCCATCCTCGCGATTGCCGCCCTGCGGCTTGAGGGCGCGGGCAAGCCACACCACGCGACCCGGCCCGACGGGCTGGTGTCCGGGGTCGCGCACGGACTGCGCTTTGTATGGAACTTGCGGGTACTGCGCGCGCTGGCGCTGATCGATCTGACCGTGACCGCGCTGTACCTGCCGATGGAGAGCGTGCTTTTCCCGAAGTACTTCACCGACCGGCAGCAACCCGCACAGCTGGGTTCGGTGCTCATGGCGCTGTCCATCGGCGGCTTGATCGGCGCGTTCGGCTACGCGGTGGTGGTGAAGTACCTGGCGCGGCGCACCATCATGCTGACCGCGGTGCTCACTCTTGGCGTGGCGACGGCTGTGATCGCACTGCTGCCGCCGTTGCCGGTCATCCTGGCGTCGTGCGCGGTGATCGGCCTGGTCTACGGGCCAATCCAGCCGATCTACAACTACGTCATGCAGACCCGGGCGCCGCATTATCTGCGTGGCCGAGTGGTTGGCGTGATGACGTCGCTGGCCTATGCCGCGGGTCCGTTGGGGTTGCTGCTGGCCGGTCCGCTGACCGACGCCGCCGGGTTGAAGGCAACGTTCTTCGCACTGGCGCTGCCGATCTTGGTCACCGGCCTGATCTGTACCCAGCTGCCGTCGCTGCGTGAGCTGGATCGCGAGCCCGAGTTCGCCATCGAATCGTAGGATCGGCCCGGTGGACGTATTGGCCGTATTGGCGGGCCTGATCGCCGAATTGCCGGAAGGGGTGGTGGTCACCGACCCCGCGATTACCGATGGCTATCGGCAGGATCGCGCTTTTGACCCGTCGGCGGGCAAACCGCTGGCCGTGGTTCGGCCGCGGCGCACCGAAGAGGTGCAGACCGTGCTGCGGTGGGCTTCCGCCCATCGGGTGCCGGTGGTCACCCGGGGTGCCGGCAGTGGCCTGTCGGGCGGGGCGACCGCGCTAGACAACGGGATCGTGCTGTCGACGGAAAAGATGCGCGACATCACCGTCGACCCGGTCACCCGCACCGCGGTATGCCAGCCCGGGCTGTTCAACGCCGAGGTGAAGCAGGCCGCCGCCGAACACGGCCTCTGGTATCCGCCCGATCCCTCATCGTTCGAGATCTGCAGCATCGGCGGCAACATCGCCACCAACGCCGGCGGGTTGTGCTGCGTGAAGTACGGCGTCACCACGGACTACGTGCTGGGCATGCAGGTGGTGCTGGCCGACGGCACCGCGGTCCGCCTCGGTGGCCCGCGTTTGAAAGATGTGGCCGGGCTCTCGCTGACGAAGTTGTTCGTCGGCAGCGAGGGCACGCTCGGGGTCATCACCGAGGTGACGCTGCGGCTGATACCCGCACAGAACGCGTCGAGCATTGTGGTGGCCAGCTTCGGCTCGGTGCGGGCGGCGATCGACGCGGTGCTGGGGGTTACCGCGCGGCTTCGTCCCTCGATGCTCGAGTTCATGGATTCGGTGGCGATCAACGCTGTCGAGGACACCATGCGAATGGACTTGGACCGCACTGCGGCCGCGATGCTGGTGGCCGGTTCCGACGAACGTGGGCTCGCGGGCAGCCAGGACGCCGAAGTGATGGCCGCGGTGTTCGCCGAAAGCGGTGCGACAGAAGTGTTTTCCACCGACGATCCCGACGAAGGCGAAGCGTTCGTGGCCGCGCGCCGGTTCTGCATCCCAGCGGTTGAAAGCAAGGGATCGCTTTTGCTCGAAGATGTCGGGGTACCGTTGCCCGCATTGGGCGAGCTGGTCACCGGAATCGCGCGCATCGCTTCGGAGCGCGACCTAATGATCTCGGTGATCGCGCACGCCGGCGATGGCAATACCCACCCGCTGCTGGTGTATGACGCCGCGGATTTGGCGATGGTGGAGCGCGCGCATGTCGCGTACGGCGAGATCATGGATTTGGCCGTTGGACTCGGCGGCACGATCACCGGCGAACACGGGGTTGGGCGGCTGAAGCGGCCGTGGTTGGCCGGTTATCTGGGGCCCGAGGTCATGGACCTCAACCGGCGTATCAAGCAGGCGTTGGACCCGCTGGGAATTCTGAACCCGGGCAGCGGGATCTGACTTTTCCAACGAGTGTGAATCTCACGACGCCGTGTCGGCGCGCCGGGTGGTTCACGGTCGGTGATTTGACATTACTGCTGATCCGTCGTACGAATGAGACATGCCGATAGCTGTGTCTCACGGATTTCAGCTCGCCACCGCCGAGACCTGGCCAAATCCGTGGCCGATGTATAAGGCGCTGCGCGACCACGACCCGGTGCACCGCTGCATCCCGCCCGGGCGCCCGGAACACGACTACTACGTGCTGTCGCGCCATCGCGACGTCTGGGCCGCCGCTCGTGACCACGAGACGTTCTCGTCGGCGCAGGGACTGACGGTCAATTACGGCGACCTGGAAGTGATTGGGCTGCAGGACAATCTACCGATGGTGATGCAGGATCCACCGGTGCACACCGAGTTTCGCAAACTGGTGTCCCGCGGTTTCACCCCGCGTCAGGTCGAGGCGGTCCAGCCGAAGGTACATGAGTTTGTCGTCGAGCGGCTCAAGAAGCTACGCGCGGCCGGCGGCGGCGATATTGTCACCGAACTGTTCAAACCGCTGCCGTCGATGGTGGTCGCGCACTATCTCGGTGTGCCCGAGGAGGATTGGGTTCAGTTCGACGGCTGGACGCAGGCCATTGTCGCCGCTAATACGGCCGAAAGCGACGTCGCCGCGGCATCGGAAACCGCCACTGATGCGGTCGGAGCGATGATGGCCTATTTCACCGCGCTGATCGAGCGACGCCGTACCGAGCCCGAGGACGACACCATCTCGCACCTGGTTTCTGCCGGGGTCGGTGCCGACGGCGATATCGCCGGTGTCCTGTCGATACTGGGTTTCACGTTCACCATGGTCACCGGTGGCAACGACACCGTGACCGGCATGCTCGGCGGCTCGATGCCGTTGCTGCACGAGCGGCCCGACCAGCGCCAACTGCTGGTCAACCACCCGACGCTCATTCCCGACGCCGTGGACGAACTGCTGCGGCTCACCTCGCCGGTGCAGAACCTGGCCCGCACGGCAACCCGAGACGTGACGATCGACGACACCACGATCCCCGCCGGTCGCCGGGTGCTGCTGCTCTACGGGTCGGCCAACCGCGATGAACACCAATACGGCTCGGACGCAGGCGAACTCGACGTGACCCGCCGCCCGCGCAACATCCTGACGTTCAGCCACGGCGCGCACCACTGCCTGGGCGCGGCCGCGGCCCGGATGCAATCACGGGTCGCGCTGACCGAGTTGCTGGCGCGCTGCCCGAACTTCGACATCGACGTATCGCGCATCGTGTGGTCCGGTGGCAGTTACGTCCGGCGCCCGTTGTCAGTGCCGTTCACGGTGCGGCCCTAATGGCTGGGAGCGACTGGCTTTCCACGCACCGCACCGAGGCGGCCGCGGATCGGATACTGGATGCCGCCGAGCGGCTCTACACCGAGCGCGACCCGGATTCGATCGGCATGAACGAAATCGCCAGAGCCGCAGGCTGTTCCCGCGCGACGCTGTATAGGTACTTCGACAGCCGGGAGGCGCTGCGAACCGCCTACGTGCATCGCGAGACGCGCCGGGTCGGCCGCGAGATCCTGGAGCGTATCCAGGGCGTCGAGGACCCCCGCGAGCGGCTTATCGCCAGCATCACCGCCACGTTGCGGATGGTTCGCGAGAGCCCGGCACTGGCAGCATGGTTCGGGTCGACCCGGCGACCGATCGGCGGCGAGATGGCCGGACAGTCCGACGTGATCACCGCCCTGGCCGCCGGGTTTCTGAGCTCTCTTGGGCCCAACGACCCAACCACCGTCGAACGACGGGCCCGATGGGCGGTGCGAGTGATCATCTCCCTGCTGATGTTCCCTGGCCCCGACGAAGCCGACGAGCGGGCAATGCTCGAGGAGTTTGTCGTCCCGATCCTGACGCCGATTTCCACACGCCAGTAATTGCATATTCGAGTTCTACAAATTCGGATTTTCTGCGAAATTGCTGACTCACCCCAGCAGCGGCGTTATGTTATGGCTCATCGATCATCTGCCGGGTGATCGGCGGGCACTAAATGTCGTGGAGGTGAGCGCGACATGGTAGCTGTGCCCAAAATTCCAGCCCCCAGATGGCGGTACCCGGCGATTCATAAGGACTCGGCGTTGTGCGGCACCCCGTTTGCGGCCGTGGCTAGCGACACGCCTGAGATTGGCCCCAAGGGAAGGATTGGTGATGAGTTACCTCGCGTTGCCTCCGGAAATCAACTCGGCGCTACTGAATAGCGGTGCCGGATCAGAGCCGATGCTCACGGCCGCGGCGGGCTGGGGTGGGTTGGCCGAGCAGTTGCGCGAGGCCGCGGCCGCATTTGCGTCGAGGACCGCAGACGTGGCCAACGGTGCATGGCAGGGTGCCTCAGCGGAAAAGATGATGACAGCGGCCGCGCCATATGCGGCGTGGCTCAGCGCTGCGGCCGCCCATTCCGAGCTGGCTTCCAGCCAAGCCGCGGCGTGTGCCGCCGCTTTCGAGGCGGCACACGCTGCCACAGTGCCCCCCTTAGTGATCGCAGCCAACCGGGCCGTGACCGCCGCCCTGGCAAACACGAATTTCTTTGGCCTGAATTTTCCAGCGATCGCCGCGTTTGAGGCTCTGTACGAGGATATGTGGGCCCAGGATGTGACAGCAATGTTCGGCTATCATCTCAGCGTCTCGACTGCCTGGGGCCAACTGACCCAATTGCCGCCGATCCTGCAGCTGCTGCGCTTCTTGCCAGGTCTACCCTGTGCACCGACCACGCCGTCAGGCGTGGTGCCGACCGAACCAGGCTCGCCGGCCCCCGCGCCGGAACCAACGCCCGCGCCGACGCCGACCCCGCCGCCGGCACCCACCCCAACGCCGGCACCTCCTCCCACCGCACCGGCACCAAAACCGACCGAGCCACTAGAACCCGGGATACCCCCGCGGCCGACGAAACCCACGGAACCCGTGATACGGAGATGATCGCCGCCGCCTAATCCTGTCGCGCGGCAACTGCTGCGACGATTTCACCAGCGCGCACCGCCACATTCGACAGCAACGAGGACGCCAGGCCGTGCGTGTGCTCAACCGACCCGTTGAGGTAAATATCACCCGGTGCTCCCGATTTGGGCACCAACCGGTAGTCTCGCGCGACAGCCGGCCGCCCCTCGGAATCGAACTCGTAGCGGCCAGCTAAATCGCCCAGGAATCCCCGAATGTTCAGCGGCGCATATCCCGTCGCGTAAACAACCGCGTCGCAGTCCAGGGTCTGCTGCGTGGGATTGGCCAGGCGAGATATCTTCAGCCGCACCCGATCCGGATACTCTTGGGTGCCGGTGATTTCAGAGACGTTGTGCATGATGAGCCGTCGACTACCTGCCACCCGCTCGGCATACTCACGGGAATAGAGGTCGTCGAGCAGTTGCGGATCAACGGCCGAATAATTGGTTGATCGGTGGTAATCGAGAAGTCGCTGACGCAGCGGTTGGCCGGCACCATAGAAATCGTCAACGGCCGAGGGGTCGAAAATCCGATTCGCATAAGGATTATCGTCGGCCACGCTGTAGCCGTATCGGGTGAAGATCGCATGCACCTGTGCCTGCCGGTAGGTGTCGTGCAGGTAGCCGACCACCTCCGCAGCGCTTTGACCCGCACCGACAACTGCGAATCGCGTTGGCACGGCGGCATTCAGCGTGGCGAGACCGTTGAGCAGCGTGTGGCTATGCCACTGGCGGGCAGTTTCGGAAACACCGTCGGGCAGCACCGGGCGCAGACCCGTCCCCAGCACCAATGTCCGCGCGTGAATCACCCACTTGGGATCCGTCCGCACCACAAAGCCCGGTTCGCCGCTAGTCACCTCGATGACCCGGTGTCCATAGCGGACATTGGCGGCCACGCGGCAAGCAGCCCACTCCAGATAGTCATGGAATTCCATCCGGCTGGGAAACAAAGTGTGCCTACCGATGAACTCGACGATCCGGCCCCGCTCGCTCAGATAATTCAAAAACGTGAAGTCGCTCTTTGGGTTTCGCAGCGTCACCAAATCTTTGAGGAACGGCACCTGCATGCGTGCGCTCGGCAGCAACATGCCCCGGTGCCAACCGAACCTCGGCTGGGTCTCCACGAACACCGCGCGCATATCGCGCTCGGCCAGCGCGATCGCCAACGCGAGATTCGACGGCCCGAAGCCGATACCGAGCAAATCCGTTCGTTCAGGAGTGGACATGAGAACGCGTCAACCGTTGCAGATAGCGTTCACGCACCATGCTCCGATTAATCAGGACGACGAAATCGGCCATGTCGAAATCGGCATCATAGGAGGGCTCTCCGCAGATCATCCCGCCGATTCGCAGCGAGCCCTGCACCATCGGCGGAATCCGCACGCGTCCGGGGTCGGGCAACTCGGACAAGCTTAATCCGTTGACCTGAACCGGGTTTCGTGGCGTCACCCGGTAGTACGGCGGCGCGGGCCGAGTACCGAAGGCCGCATCGCGCACGCCTCGCACCAACTCGCCCCGCCGGTATCCGCCTTCCATTTGGACCGACAGGCACCCGATCCCCCATTCATAGCCGGTGATTTCCTGGTACCGCAGGATCGCGGCCCACAGCAGACCCAGCACCGCGCCATTGCGGTGTTCGGCATGCACACTCGCGCGACCAAGTTCGACAAGCTTGGGGCGCAACCGATTCAGGCCACCGATATCGAAGATGGTGTCGGCGAACAGTCCACCGGCGGCGCGGGCGCCGTCGGGCGGCAGCAGCCGGTAGCAGCCAACGATCTGTCCGCTCGTCTCGTCCTTGGCCAGCAGATGATCGCTGTGCGGATCGAACTGGTCGACATCGATCATCTCCCCGGTCAGCGATCCGCGGATGGCACGCGGCAATGCCGCCCCGAGCTCGTCGGCAAACACCCGATAGCGCAGCCGCTGCGCGGCTTCGATGTCGGCGGGGTCGGTGGAGATCATGACGCTGTAGCGGCCGGTATCGGTCGCCGGGATCAGGATCGCGTCACCCATCATGTTATTCGGAGGTTACCCGCTGGCGGTGCGCACCGACCCCGATCAGCATGGCCGCGCCCACGGCGGCGACGGTCGCGACGAATGCGGCGGCCACCAGGGCCGCCTGCATGCCGGCGGCGCTCGCCTGCCGAGCCACCCGCGCGATCGCCGGCAGCGCCGGCCTGAGGTCGTCGGGCAGGAAATCAAGCACCCGCAGACCCGCGCCGGCGGACAACCGGTCGATGAGCTGGCGAACCGGGCCCGGGGCGACACCGTGCAGCTCGGCAAGTCCGTCGGCGGCGCCGTTGGCCGCATGCCGGCTGAACAGTGCCCCAAGGCCGGCGACGCCGGCCAGGATGCCGACCTGACGGATCGTGCTCACCGTGCCGGTGGCCATCCCGGCGTCGGCGACCGGCACGAATTGCAATGCGATGTCGGAGGTCAACGCGAACAACCCACCCAGGCCCATTCCGGCCACGACGGAACCACCAATGAAGTGTGTCCATTGCGTGTTTTCGGTGACCCCGGTCATCAGCCATAGCCCGACCGCGATCAATACGACGCCAGCGGGTATCGACATCCAGGCGGGGAAGTAGCGCGCGGCGGTCATGGCCAGCGGGGCGCCCAGCACGCACGCGATGGTCAGCGGCAGAGCTCGCAGGCCGGCCTGAAATGGGCTGTATCCCAAGGTGTTCATGAAATACAGCGCCAGGTAGTTGGTCGAGGCGATCAGTGTTCCGGCCGCCGCGAACGCCGCCAGCGATACCCCGGCGAAACCGGGTCGGCGCACCACCCGCAGGTCGAGCATGGGAGCACTCACGCGTGCTTCCCACCAGCCAAACAGCAGCAGCGACACCACGCAGAACACGCTCAGCACGACGATCAGCGGGCTGGTCCAGCCACGGTGATTGCCTTCGATCAGCACATACGTGCCGGCGAACAGCGCGGCCGTCAACACCGCCGTGCCGACCAAGTCGAGCGGACGATCTTGCGGCGCACGGGATTCCGGCACGAACCATACAGCTATCGCCAACGCGACCAACCCGATCGGCACGTTGATCAGGAAGATCGATTCCCAGCCGAAAGCTCCCACCAGCGCCCCGCCGAGCAGCGGCCCGACGGCGGCGCCCGCGCCCATGACGGCACCGTAGATCGCGATCGCTACGCCTCTGCCGCGCTGTTCGGGATAGGCCGCGGCCACCATCGGCAGTGAGACGCCGAGTAGGACTGCCCCGCCCGCGCCCTGAAGCGCCCGGCACGCGTTCAGCGCCTCGATGCTGCCGGCCCATGCGCAGCCGACCGAGGCGAGGGTGAACACCACCATTCCGGCCAGGAAAAGACGTCGCCGTCCAAGTCGGTCGCCCAACGTGGCCGCGCTCAGCAGGAGGCCCGCCATGGGCAGCGCGTAGGCGTCTACCACCCACTGCAATCCACTGAGCTCGGCGTCCAGCGATGCCTGAATGTTGGCAAGCGCAGCCGACACGATGGTCATGTCGAGGAGCAACATGAAAACCGCGAGGCAAACCGCTACCAGCGTGAGGCGAGAGGCCCGCGGCGAAACCACCTAATCGGCCTTGACGCGCGTGAAGCGGTGCAACAGCCAAGCCAACGGGAGGGTGATCGCGATCGTCGCGACAAAGAGGTACAGCATCGAGCCGGTGTATACGTGTGCCCGGACCACATAAACCATGGCGAATTCCATCGTCACCAGATGGATCAAGAAGATCTCGTAGGAGATTTCACCGAGCCACACCACCGGGCGGCTGGCCAGCAACCGCCAATACCAGCCCTGGTCGCCCAAGGCCAGCGGCGCCACTGCCAGCGCGGCAATCACGGCATAGAAGCCGGTCTTGACCAGCGCCTCGCTCAGCGTCGCCGGCGACGTGGTGGGCGCCCCCGCGATGGGAGTCGAGACGATGAAGTAGCTGATGACCGCCAGCGGAATGGCCGCGAACGCGTAGCAGCGCACACCCATGGCCTGCAACACGGCCAGCATCATGCCGCCGAGGAACCAGGCGAGATAAGTAGGCAGCCACAGTCGGGCGCCGTCGGGAAACCAGTGATCGGTGTGCACCAGGATCAACCAAAGCGGGCTGATTAGCGTCAGCGCCACCAATGCGCCCAGCAGCAACCTGGGCTGCCAGCGTCGCCGGCTTATCAGGACCAGCAGCAGGTAGGCCAACAGCGGCAGCGACACATAGAAGGCGGCCTCCACTGCCAGGCTCCACATCTGGGTGAGGCCCTGATGCAGGTAGGAACCCAAATAGCCGTCGGTGTAGATCTGCGTCAAGGTGAGGTTGCGGATCAGTCCCACCCAGCTATGCCCGGGGTTTGGCCCCGCCTCCCGGAAGTGGTACAGAACATAGGCGAACAGCACCGTGATGATGTAGGCCGGCATGATGCGCCGAACCCGGTGCCACGCATAGCGACTCAGCGACGGTGGCGGACCGCCCGTGGCCGCCGATTTCACCCACGGGCGGAACAGCAGGAAACCCGAGAGCACGAAAAAGATCGGCACCCCGATCTCCAACCGGGCACCGACCAGGCCCCAATAGCCGTGGGTGTACTTGCCGGTGGTGTAAGCCGCGTGAGTGCCGACGACCAGAAGCGCTGCGACTGCCCGGATTCCGGTGAGCGAGGCGACCCGGTCCACGTGGGCGGTTTGCTCGAGTCCGCCTTGGGCGTCTCGTTCCTCGGACAGCGTCATCCCGCGCGCTTCCGGCGTGGTTTGGCTGCCCGGTCCGGCCGCAAGTGGATCAGGACACCCGAAATCCGGGTCTTTTCAAGCTTTTTCAGCGTCGCTTTGGGCAGTCTGGCCGGCAGTTCCACCAGTGAGGAGTCCGGCCCGATGCTGATGTGGCCAAAATCGCTGCGGTGCAAACCGCCCTCATTGGCGATGGCGCCCACGATTGCACCCGGCCCGATCTTGTGCCGCTTGCCGACGGAGACCCGGTAGGTGGTGAACGCCGGCTTGCGCCTGGGCTTTTCGGGGCGGTCCTCGCGACTTCGCTTTTCCGGTCGCTGCGGTGACGCGTCCGGTACCAGTAAGAATTCCTCGCCGTTGCGTGACTGCAACGCCAGCGCCGCCGCGATATCGGCCAATGGCACATTGTTTTCGCGTTCGTAGTCCTCGACGAGGCGGCGGAACAGTTCGATGCCCGGGGCGCCGAGCGCGTCGGTGATGGAATCGGCGAACTTCGCCACTCGTTGCGCGTTGACATCTTCGACCGTGGGCAGCTGCTCCTCGGTGAGCGTTTGCCGGGTGGCCTTCTCGATCGCCTTGAGCAGGTGGCGCTCCCGCGGTGAGACGAACAACAGCGCGGAACCCGAACGCCCGGCCCTGCCGGTGCGTCCGATCCGGTGTACGTAGGACTCGGTGTCGTGCGGGATGTCGTAGTTAAGCACATGCGAGATGCGCTCCACGTCCAGCCCGCGGGCCGCCACATCGGTAGCGACCAGGATGTCGATGCCGCCGTCACGCAGTGCTGTAATGGTGCGTTCGCGCTGCGCCTGCGGAATGTCGCCGTTGATGGCTGCCGCGGAAAAGCCTCGGGCCCTGAGCTTTTCGGCGACCGCCTCGGTCGCCTGCTTGGTTCGGACGAAGACGATCATTGCCTCGAACGGCTCGACCTCCAGGACTCGGGTGAGCGCGTCCATCTTTCGTGGACCTGCTACTTGCATATAGCGCTGCGAAATGTTCTCGGCGGTAGCGGTTTTCGCCTTGGAGGTGACTTCCAGCGGATCGTGCAGATACTTGGTGGTGATCTTGCGAATCGTCGGCGGCATCGTCGCCGAGAACAGCGCCACCTGCTTGTATTCCGGGGTGTCGGACAGGATGCGGTCGACCTCTTCGGCGAAACCCATCGCTAGCATTTCGTCCGCCTCGTCGAGCACCAGATAGTCCACGTGTGACAGATCCAACGTGCCGCGCTCGAGGTGGTCGATGACTCGGCCGGGGGTCCCGACAACCACCTGCGCACCGCGTCTCAGCCCGGCCAGTTGCACGCCGTAGGACGACCCGCCATAGATCGGCAGCACGTTGAGCTGCGGCAGATGAGCCCCGTAGCGGCTGAACGCCTCGGCGACCTGCAACGCCAACTCGCGGGTGGGCGCCAGCACCAGTGCTTGGGTGGCCTTGCTGGTGGTGTCAATTCTGGACAGGATCGGGATCGCAAACGCCGCCGTCTTGCCGGTGCCGGTCTGCGCCAGCCCCACCACATCCGAGCCCGCCATGAGCGCCGGGATGGTGGCGGCCTGGATCGCCGTTGGCGATTCGTAACCGACTTCACCGATCGCCCGCAAGACGCGTGGATGAATTTGCAGGTCGGCGAACGTGGTGGAGGGAGAATTCTCCGAGAGGTCCATTTGAAATGGAGTTTAGCTACTTCGACCTGAAAAAGTGACGGCCCCTGAGTCTGCTGTTGGTGCGCGAATACCGCGTGACTGTGGAGGCAGAGATCCGTGCTTTGGGGCGTCGGGTCATGCTGCGAGGCCGCTGATCTTGACTAGGTTGTGGGCGAGGACGCCGTGTCCGGTCCAGATTCGGGTTCCTTCGGTGCCATCGATGGAGGAGCGGCTCCAACCGTAGTTTCGTTTGAGAGTGCTGATGCGGCCTTCGCTGCCGGTGCGCCACTTGATTGTTCGTCGGAAGGCTGGCCGGTGTTCCTCGGCTTGCCGAGCCTTGCCGGGTTTGCCTTTTCGCGGTATCACGACCGTACGTACACCGAGGTCGTGCAGGTCGTTTTCGACGCGTTCCTCGCCGTAGCCGCGGTCGGCGGTGACGGTGCCCGGGGTACGCCGGGCGCGTTTGGTGACCCGTTTGACCGCGGGCGCTAGTTGCGGCGCGTCGGGTGGATTGCCTTGCTCCACACGGTGGTCCAGGACGATGCCGTCGTCGTTGTCGACGATCTGGGCCTTGTGCCCGAACTCGACCGGCCGGCCCAGCCTGCCCTTGGCGATCGGGCGGGCATCGCCGTCGTGAAGGCTGACCCGCCGACTCGCCCCGTCCGGGATGTGCCCGGCGACGCGCTGCTGGGTCTGCGCCACGATCTGCCGCGTCGCTTCCAGCAGTTTGGCCAGGTCGTTGACCGCACGCACCAGCCGGCCACGTCGCCGGCCGGCTGCTGCATCATGCTCGCCGCGGGCGCGCAGGTCGGCAGCTTTGACCTGGGCCCGGCGCACCGCCCGCTTGGCGTTGACCAGTAGCCGCTCGGCCTCGCGCGCCGCGGTTTTGGCCAGCACAGCCAGCTCCCCGGTGCTGGTCAGCACCGCGGCCTTGGCCTCGTCGCGGCCCAGCGCGGCGCGAGAGCGCAGTTTCGACGCGATCGCGTGCGCGCGCTTGCCCGCCGCGCGGGAGCGGTCCCGCAGCTGGGTGCGCACCGCGCCCCCAGCGGCCTGGATCCGCTTGCCGATCCCGGCGATCCGGCGCGTCGCCTTGGCCAGCAGACTCGAATCGGTCGGATAGGCCACATTAGCCGGCACCACCGTGGTATCCACCCGAATCCGATTAGTACGCAACAACTTCGCCTCAGCCGCCTTGGCCAACAGCACCTCATTGAGCCCGTCGACCGCCGCACTGCCACACCGGGTGGTCAGCTTCATCAACGTGGTCGGATGCGGCACCGACCCATCCAGTCCGATCCGGCAGAACCGGCGCCAAGTGATCGAATCCGCGACTTCTCGGCACAGCGACTCATAGCCCAGCCGGTAACGGAACTTCAAGAACATCAACCGCAGATAGGTCTCCATCGGCGTGGACGGACGCCCGATCCGTGTATCGAAGAACGGCTCGAACGGGGCGAAGAACACCGGATCATCGAGCAGCCCATCGACCCGCGCCAACTCATCGGGCAACTTCAACAACTCCGCGGGAAGCACTGCCTCCCAAAGCGACACCTGATCGCCTACAGTACGAAACACGATGGCCTCAATCCCTTCCGCAACAAGGGCTTGAGGCCATCTTTCCTGTTCAGCACCATCAACCCGCGGATCAACGCGCCGACTTTTTCAGGTCGAAGTAGCTAAGTCCGGCGCTCGCACACGCGCCGTCGCGCGGGGCTACTTCAACCCGTGGCGCCCTGGTCTCCCAGTCTGTGTGCCGGCGGCGCCGCCCTTACCGCCGGCGCCGTTGGTGGGGCCGTAGCCGCCGTTGCCGCCGCTACCACCATTGCCGACTTCACCGGCGTCGCCGCCCGTGCCGCCGATGCCACCCTTGCCGGTTCCGGTCGGTGCCGCCATCGCCGTACAGCGTGCCTGCGTGGCCACCGGCACCACCGGCGCCCCCGGTGGCCCCGCTCCCGCCCCCGACCCCGCTGGCGCCGCCATGGCCAAATTGCCCGGTGGCGCTGCCGCCGGCCCCGCCGGTTCCGTCGCCTGCGCCGAGTGCGCTGGCGCTGCCAAAGCCGCCGTTGCCACTGGTGCCGCCGGTGCCGAACGTCCCAGCGGCACCGCCGTTACCGCCAGCGCCGCCAACGCCAATTCCGTTGCCACCCATCCCGCCGGGGCCGCCGACGCCGAAGATGCCGCCGGTGCCACCATTACCGCCGGTCCCGCCGACGCCGAGGGTGTTAAAGCCACTGGTCCCGCCGGCACCGCCATTGCCGAACAGCCCGGCCGCCCCACCATTGCCGCCGGCACCGGACAAGTAGCCCGCGCCGCCGGCGCCGCCATTGCCGAACAACCCGCCAGCCCCGCCGTTACCGCCGGCGAGATTGTTGGGGCCGCCCGACCCACCGGCACCACCATTGCCGATCAATATCCCGCCCGGTGCACCATCTGCCCCGGTCCCCGGTGCACCGGCGGCACCGTTGCCGATCAGCGGGCGATTCACCGCCGCCATGCTCGGCGCGTTGACCACGTCCAGGACCGTCTGCAACGGCGAGGCATTGGTGGCCTCGGCGCTGGCATTCGCGCCCGCACTCGCTCGCAGTGCCGAGACGAACTGGTCGTGAAACGTCGAGACTTGGGCGCTGAGCGCCTGATAGGCCTGCGCGTGCGAGCCGCGGCGGCCAGCAAATTGGTGGTCTGGCCCGCGGCGGCGGCGTTGGCCGCGTTGAGTGTGGAACCAATGCCACTAAGGTCGAGTGCGGCGGACGTTAGCGCCTCAGGCGCCGCGGTGAGAAACGACATTTGGAAACCCTTCGATGCGTCGTGGCCCGAACGAACTCGGCAGACGGCAACGTATCCGGCTCGCATTGAAGGTTCCCGGAAAATTTCATGTATCCCCTGGCCACAGCCGCCGGGCGGCGCGCGCCTGCCACACCCGCGGGCCGGATCACGGTACGGTGCGCGATGTGTGGTCCCTGCCCTGCCGTGTCAAGCCGCTGACAGTGGCCACTGTCACCCTGGCCGCGACCGTGTTGACGGGCTGCGGTTCGGGAGACTCCACCGTCGCGAAGACACCAACGGCCACGCCGGTCACGTCCACGGCCGTCCCCAACGCGCCCGAGGGCACGCCGGGCCCGCCGTCGGCGACCGCTGCCCCGCCCAGCAACAGCGCCGCACCCGTCGACCCGTGCGCGGTCAACCTCGCCTCGCCCACCATCGCGAAAGTCGTCTCCGAGTTGCCTCGGGACCCGCGCAGCGAGCAGCCGTGGAATCCCGAACCACTGGCCGGCAACTACAACGAGTGTGCTCAGCTGTCGGCGGTGATCGTCAAGGCGAACACCAACGCCATCAACCCCACCACCCGGGCCGTGTTGTTCCATCTGGGCCGTTACATTCCGCAAAGTGTGCCCGACACGTACGGGTTCAACGGCATTGACACCTCACAGTGCACTGGCGATACGGTGGCGCTGACCTACCCCAGCGGCATCCATGGCTTGAACAGTGATGTGAAGTTCCACTGGAACGGCACCGGGGTCGAGGTGATCGGCAACACTACCCGCGGCTGAGCGACCGCGCGGCCGGCCCGTTCTGTCGGTCCCCTCCCCTACAGTGGCTGCTGTGTTCGTCACCGGCGACAGCATCGTCTACAGCGCTTCGGATCTCGCGGCCGCCGCCCGCTGCGAATACGCGTTGCTCCGGGACTTCGACGCGAAACTAGGCCGAGGTGCCGCGGTTTCGGGTGATGACGAACTGTTGGCCCGCACCGCCGCTCTGGGTACCGAGCACGAGCGACGCCGGCTCGACCGGCTGCGCGCCCGGTTCGGCGATGCGGTCGCCGTCATTGGCCGCCCGGCATACACACTCGAGGGGCTGACGGCTGCGGCCGAGGCGACGCAGCGCGCCATCGCCCGGTGCGCGCCGGTGGTGTATCAGGCCGCGATGTTCGACGGCCGGTTCGTCGGCTTCGCCGACTTTCTGATCCGAGATGGTGAACAGTATCGGGTCGCTGACACCAAGCTGGCGCGCTCGCCGAAAGTGACCGCGCTGTTGCAGCTTGCGGCCTACGCGGACACGTTGGCGCGCTCGGGCGTGCCGGTGGCACCGGAGGCGGAGCTGGAACTCGGTGACGGCACGGTGGTGCGCTACCGCCTCGGTGACCTCATACCTGTCTATCGGTCCCAGCGCGCGCTATTGCAGCGCCTTCTCGACGGCCACCACGCCTCCGGTGCCGCGGTGCGCTGGGACGACGAAGGGGTGCGGGCGTGTTTCCGTTGTCCGCTGTGCAGCGAACAATTGCGCGCCGCCGACGATCTGCTCCTGGTCGCCGGGATGCGGGTGACCCAGCGGGCCAGGCTACTTGACGCCGGCATCACCACGATCTGCGAGCTCGCCGGCCGTGCCGGGCCTGTTGCCGGCTTGACGAGCGGTACGCTGGACAGGCTTATCGCGCAAGCCAGACTGCAAGTGCGCCAACGTGATACGGGAATTCCGCAGTTCGAGATCGCTGACCCACAGCCGCTGGCGCTATTGCCCGAGCCCAACCCCGGCGACCTGTTCTTCGACTTCGAAGGCGATCCGCTGTGGACTGCCGACGGCAAGCATTGGGGCCTGGAGTATCTATTCGGCGTGCTGGAAGCTGCGGGGACCTTCCGCCCATTGTGGGCGCACAACCGGGTAGCCGAGCGTAAGGCGCTGACCGACTTCCTGGCCATGGTGGCCAAGCGGCGCAGGCGCCACCCCGACATGCACATCTACCATTACGCACCCTACGAAAAGACCGCGCTGTTGCGGCTGGCCGGACGGTACGGAGTCGGCGAGGACGAGGTCGACGACTTGCTGCGCAACGGGGTGTTGGTTGACTTGTACCCGTTGGTGCGCAAGAGCATTCGCGTCGGTGCGGAGTCGTTCAGCCTGAAGGCGCTGGAGCCGCTGTACATGGGCACGCAGCTGCGCTCCGGTGACGTCACCACCGCCGCCGACTCGATCACGTCCTACGCCCGCTACTGCGAGCTGCTCGCCGACGGCCGCGCCGATGAGGCCGCCACCGTGCTCAAGGAGATCGAGGACTACAACCATTACGATTGCCGGTCCACGCGCGCGCTGCGCGACTGGCTGGTGATGCGGTCCTGGGAGTCCGGCGTCACACCCGTCGGCATGCAGCCGGTTGCCGACGGCGAGACCGTCGACGACCATGACGCGCTGGCAGCAGCGCTGTCGGCGTTCACCGGTGATGCGGCCGCGGCAGAGCGAACCCCGGAACAGACCGCGGTCGCTCTGGTGGCTGCGTCCCGCGGCTACCATCGGCGCGAGGACAAGCCGTTCTGGTGGGCGCATTTCGACCGGCTGAATTATCCGGTCGACGAATGGTCAGACAGCACAGACGTTTTCATTGCCAGTGCAGCGTCAGTGGCGGTCGATTGGCATAAGCCGCCGCGGGCGCACAAGCCGCAGCGCCGGGTGCGCCTTACCGGTGAACTGGCCCGTGGCGACCTCAACGCGAATGTTTTCGCGCTGTATGAGCCTCCGGCTCCTGTGGGTATGACCGACGTTCCCGATCGCCGGGGGGCCGGCCGGGCGGTGGTTGTCGAGGTCGACGACCCGGCGCTGCCCACCGAAGTCGTCATTGTCGAGCGAATCGGCAATGACGGCAACGTGTTTCACCAATTGCCGGTTGCGCTCACGCCGGGGCCCCCGGTGCCGACGACCACGCTGCGACAATCGATCGAATCGACGGCGACCGCCATGGCCGCGGGGCTGCCGCAGCTACCACACACCGCGCTGGTGGACCTGCTGCTGCGCCGCCCGCCCCGCACCCGCGGCGCCACCGGGCTGCCGCGTGGCGACGACACCGTCGCCGACCTCGCGGCGGCGGTGCTGAGGCTGGACTCGTCGTACCTGGCGGTGCACGGACCCCCGGGCACCGGCAAGACGCATACCGCCGCCCGGGTGATCAGACGATTGGTCACCGATCACGGCTGGCGCATAGGCGTTGTCGCACAATCGCACGCAGTCGTGGAGAACCTGCTGGACTGCGTGATCGACGCGGGCCTGGACCCGGAGCTGGTGGCCAAGAAACCCCACGATCACGGTGCTGCGCGGTGGCAGGAGATCGACGGGAGCGAGTACGCGGCATTCATCGCCGACCACCCGGGGTGCGTAATCGGCGGTACGGCCTGGGATTTCGCCAACAGCAATCGAGTGCCCGCGGGTAGCCTGGATCTGCTGGTGATCGACGAAGCCGGCCAGTTCTGTTTGGCCAACACCATTGCGGTGGCACCGGCGGCCAACAACCTGTTGCTGCTCGGGGATCCGCAGCAACTGCCGCAGGTCAGTCAGGGAACGCATCCAGAACCCGTCGATGCCTCCGCGCTGGATTGGCTGGTCGACGGTCAGCGCACCCTGCCCGATGAACGCGGCTACTTCCTGGACCGCTCCTACCGGATGCATCCGGCGGTGTGCGCCGCGGTCTCGGCGCTGTCGTACGAAGGCAGGCTGCACTCGCACGCCGAGTGCACCGCTGGCCGTCACCTCGATGGGTTTGATCCCGGTGTGCGTGTGCTTCTCGTTGGCCACCAAGGCAATTCGATCGAAAGCCCGGAGGAAGCCGATGCAATCCTCGCCGAGGTCCAGGCGCTGCTCGGGCGGGAGTGGACCGATGAGCACGGCACGCGGCCGTTGAAAGCAGCCGACGTGCTGGTGCTGGCGCCGTACAACGCCCAGGTGACGCTGGTGCGGCAGCGGTTGCGGTCGGCCGGACTGGGCGAGGTGCGGGTCGGCACGGTCGACAAGTTTCAGGGCGGGCAGGCGCCGGTTGTCTTCATTTCGATGACCGCCTCGTCTGTTGACGAGGTGCCGCGCGGAATATCGTTCCTGCTCAACAGGAATCGGCTCAATGTTGCGATCAGCCGGGCACAATATGCGGCGGTGATCGTGCGCTCGCCGACGTTGACCGAGTATCTGCCCGCTACGCCGGCAGGTCTGGTGAACCTGGGTGCGTTCCTGGCGCTGACGTCTAGCTGGGTGCCGCCGCCGTAAGGCGTTACAGGGAGCCGGTGCCGCCGGTACCGCCGCCGCCTCCGGTGCCGCCTTTGCCGCCGATCGAGCCAGTGGGGCCGGTGCCGGTGCCGCCTGGCGTGCCGTCAGCACCGGGGTTGCCAGGGTCCTTACTGGAGCCGACACCACCGTCACCGCCGTCACCGCCTTCTCCGCCGTCACCGCCGGTGCCGCCCGCGAGGATGCCGGAGCCGCCGGTGCCGCCGATACCACCTTGCCCACCTTGACCTCCGGTGCCGCCGGTGCCAAGGAGGTTGGCACCGCCGGTGCCACCCTTGCCACCTTTGCCGCCTTGGCCGCCATCCCCGGCGGGAATGCTGGGGGCAGCGCTGTTGCCGCCTTGGGCGCCGTTACCACCCAGACCACCGGTGCCGCCCGTACCCGCCGTATTGCCGGCGAACGTGGTCTGCCCGCCTTGACCGCCTTGACCGCCTTCACCGCCGGTGCCCGCCGCGCCCGCCTTGCCCGCCGTGCTGCCGCCGCCAGTGACCCCAGGCTCACCGCCGAGGCCGCCGTTGCCGCCTCGGCCGCCGGTGCCGCCGCTGCCCGCGTTGTTGGCGCCGTCGTCGTCGTAGCCGTGGCCGCCGACGCCGCCCGCGCCGCCCGCGCCGCCCGCGCCGCCGTCGCCGTTGGTTGCGCCGGGAGCAAAGGCCAAGCCGCCGTTTCCGCCTTGACCACCCTGGCCGCCCTGACCACCGCCGCCGCCGCTGCCGCCGGCCGGGCCGGTCGCGCCCGCGCCACCAGTACCGCCATCGCCGCCCTGACCGCCCGCGCCGGCGGTATGGCCGGTAAAGGGCGTGGTGCCGCCTTGACCGCCCTGGCCACCGTTGCCGCCCGTGCCAGCGGCGCCCACGGTGCCGCCGGTGCCGCCGGTGCCAATCGCGCCGCCGGCTCCGCCGCCGCCGCCACGGCCGCCGTCGCCGCCCGCACCGGCGTTATCCGTGCCGTTGTCGCTGTTGCCAAAACCCCCGATGCCGCCGGTGCCACCGGTGCCACCCTGGCCACCGCTGCCGTTGGTTGCACCGGCGACCGCGTTGCCACCGGCACCGCCGGCGCCGCCGTCGCCGGCTTGGCCCCCCGCACCGGCGGCTATGCCGTTGTTGAAGTTGTCGCCGCCGTTGCCGCCGTCGCCGCCTTGGCCACCCTGGCCGCCCCCACCGGCGGTATGTCCGCTAGCGGTGGTCGCGCCGCCTTGGCCACCGGCGCCCCCAGCGCCGCCGAGGCCGCCATCGCCCGATTCACCGCTGCTTGCGCCGAAGCCGAAGCCACCTATGCCGCCTTGGCCGCCTGCGCCGCCTTTCCCGCCCTGGCCTCCGGCACCGGCAGCGACTATGCCGTCGTCGGCGTAGCCGTTGCCGCCTTGGCCGCCGGCGCCACCGGCGCCGCCTTGACCGCCAGCGCCGGCGATTGCGCCAGGATCAAAGGCGTTACCGCCTTCGCCGCCCCTGCCGCCGGCGCCGCCTTCGCCGCCGGTGGCGCCGGTGGTCGAGGACGCGGTGCCGTCGGCGCCGGTGGCCCCTTGGCCACCCTGGCCACCTTGGCCACCGTCACCGGCGGTGTGACCGGTAAAGGAGGTGAATCCGCCGCGCCCGCCGTCGCCGCCTTGGCCGCCTATTCCCAAGCCGCCCACGGTGCCGCCGGTGCCACCTGAGCCGACCGCGCCCCCGACGCCACCTTGGCCGCCGGTGCCGCCTATGCCGCCGGCGCCGGCGTTGTCGGATCCGTCGTCGATGCGGCCATCGCCGCCCGCGCCACCTCGGCCGCCGGTGCCGCCCTGGCCGCCGCTGCCGTTGGTCCCGCCGCTGGTGGTGCCGCCGACGCCGCCGGCGCCGCCTTGGCCACCCTGGCCGCCGTGGTCACCGGTGCCAAACGCGCCCCAGCCGCCGTCGCCGCCTTGGCCGCCTTGACCACCTAGGCCGCCGTCGCCCACCGTCCCGCCGCTGCCGCCGGTGCCTTTCGCGCCGCCGGCTCCGCCGTCGCCCCCGACGCCGCCCGTGCCGCCGGTGCCGGCGTTGTCGGAGCCGTCGTCGATGGCGCCCAAACCGCCGGTGCCGCCTTGGCCGCCGGTGCCGCCCTGGCCGCCGCTGCCGTTGGTTGCGCCCACAACCGCGCTGCCGCCGGCGCCGCCCGCGCCGCCTTGGCCGCCTTGCCCGCCCGTGAAGCCGGTGCCGGCCGGTGTCGTGTTCTCGGCGCCGGTGCCGCCTTGGCCGCCCTGGCCGCCTTGGCCACCGGCACCGGCGATGTTACCGACCGTGGCGGTGGCGCCGCCTTGGCCACCTTGGCCACCGGTGCCGCCGGTGCCCGCAGCCCCGACTGCGCCGAGAGTGCCGCCAAAGCCGGCCGCGCCGCCCCCGCCACCTTGGCCACCTTGCCCACCTTTACCGCCGATGCCGGCGTCGTTGGCGCCGCTATCGGCCACACCCGTGCCGCCAGCGCCGCCGGTGCCACCTTGGCCGCCTTGGCCGCCGCTACCACCGGTTGCATCGAACGCGGCAAAGCCACCTTGGCCACCCTGACCGCCGGCGCCGCCGGCGCCGCCGTCGTTTCCGATGGCACCGGCCAGGCCGGCGCCACCTTGGCCGCCTTGGCCGCCGGTGCCGGCGGTATGACCGCTAAACGACGTGGCGCCGCCTTGGCCGCCGGTGCCGCCGGCGCCGGCAACGCCCGCGGTTCCCGCCGCGCCGCCGGTGCCGCCGGTGCCGATCGCGCCACCGAGGCCAGCGGAACCGCCGGTGCCGCCGATGCCGCCGGTGCCGGCGTTGTCGGAACCGTCGTCGGAGGCTCCGGAGCCGCCGGTTCCGCCTTGGCCGCCGGTACCGCCGGCGCCGCCGATGCCATTGACTCCACCGCTGGTGCTGCCGCCCTGGCCGCCGACGCCGCCCTGGCCACCGGTGCCGCCGGCGTGGCCGGTAAGGAACGCGCCATCGCCGCCTTGGCCGCCGCTGCCGCCCTGGCCACCTTGGCCGCCGTCGCCCACGATCCCGCCGGCGCCGCCCGTGCCGATCACGCCGCCGGCGCCACCCTTGCCGCCGGTGCCGCCCACGCCGCCGATGCCGGCGTTATCGGTGCCGTCGTCGAAGTAACCGACGCCGCCGGTGCCGCCTTGGCCGCCGACGCCACCTTGCCCGCCGCTGCCGTTGATCGCGCCGGCGACCGCGTTGCCGCCGGCTCCTCCCGCGCCGCCCTGGCCGCCCTGGCCGCCGGCGGTGGCACCGCCGGACGGCGTGGTGGCGCTGGCGCCGGTGCCGCCTTGGCCACCGACGCCGCCTTGGCCGCCTTGGCCGGCGGCGTGACCGGCAGTGGTGGTGGCACCGCCCTGGCCGCCCTGGCCGCCTTGGCCACCGGTGCCGGCAGCTCCCACAGTGCCGCCGCTGCCTCCAGATCCGCTCGTGCCGCACTGGCCGCCCTGGCCGCCGAAGCCACCTTGGCCACCGGGGGTGGCGATGTTGACGCCGTCGTCGTCGTAGCCCTGTCCGCCCTGACCGCCGACGCCGCCGGTACCGCCCTTGCCGCCGCTGCCGTTGGTTGCGCCGGCCACGGCGTTGCCGCCGGCGCCGCCGGACCCGCCTTGGCCGCCTTGGCTGCCTTGGCTACCGGAGGTGAAGGGTGCCACGCTGTCGGCCCCCGCGCCACCTTCGCCGCCGGTCCCGCCTTGGCCACCCGCGCCGGCGATGTGACCGGCGACGGTGGCGGCACCGCCGGTGCCGCCGGTACCGCCGGTACCGCCTAGCCCCGCGTTGCCCGCGGGGCCCGAGCCCACTTGGCCGCCGGTGCCCGCCGCACCACCCACTCCGCCGGCGCCACCTTGGCCGCCGACACCGCCGGCACCGGCGTTGTTGTTCCCGTCGTCGACGTAGCCGCCGCCGCCAGCGCCACCTTGGCCACCGTCGCCGCCGTTGCCACCAAAGCCATTGAATGCGCCGGAAACAGCGTTGCCGCCGGCGCCGCCCTGCCCGCCGGCGCCGCCCTGCCCGCCGGCGTAGCCGCTGCCGGAGGGGGTCGTGGCGTCGGCCCCGGTGCCACCTTGGCCACCGGCGCCACCAAGACCGCCGCCACGGGCGACGTGACCGGCAAACGTGGTCGCCCCACCGGCGCCACCCGTGCCACCGGCGCCACCGGTCCCCGCCGCACCGGCGGTGCCCCCGGTTCCCCCGGCGCCAACCGCGCCGCCAGCGCCGCCTTGGCCGCCAGTGCCGCCCCAGCCGCCGAAGCCGGCATTGTCGCCACCATCGTCGGTGTAGCCCGCCCCGCCGGTGCCACCTTGACCGCCGGTACCGCCCTGGCCGCCGCTGCCGTTCGTTGCCCCGGAGGTGGCATCGCCGCCGGCGCCGCCGGCGCCGCCGTCACCGCCCAGCCCGCCGGTGGATCCGGACGCGAAAGGACCGCTGACCATACCGGTGCCGCCCTGGCCGCCGGCGCCGCCCTGGCCACCCGCACCGGCGATGTGACCGCTGGTGGCGGTGTCGCCGCCCTGGCCACCCGTGCCGCCGGTCCCGCCCTTACCGGCGACGCCCGCGGCGTTGTGGAAACCGCCGCTGTCCGCGCCGCCTGCACCGCCGGCGCCGCCGAGGCCACCGGCACCGCCGACGCCGCCGGTGCCGGCGTTGTTACCGCCGTCGTCGTCATAGCCGGCACCGCCAGTGCCGCCTATGCCGCCTTGGCCGCCCGCGCCGCCAACACCAGGGGTGGACCCTGGGCCAGCGTCACCGCCGGAGCCACCGGCACCGCCCTCGCCGCCTTGACCGCCGACCGCGCCGGTACCTGAAGCCGGGCCGGTGGCACCATCGCCACCTTGGCCGCCTTGCCCGCCTTGGCCGCCGGCACCGGCGGCACCGCCGGTGCCCACCTTGCCGCCGCTGCCGCCCGCACCGCCGGTGCCGCCAGCACCCGCGATTCCGCCGGTGCCGCCCGTGCCGACGACACCGCCTTGGCCGCCATCGCCGCCTTGGCCGCCACTGGCGGCGTTGCCGCCGCCGACGACGTCCGTGCCGTGGCCACCGTGGCCGCCGGTACCACCTCGGCCGCCGTCGCCGTTGATTCCACCGGTCGTGGTGCCGCCCTGGCCCCCGTCGCCGCCCTGGCCACCTTGGCCGCCGACATGGCCGGAGCTACCGCCGCCGGTGCCGCCGTCGCCGCCGGTGCCGCCTTGGCCGCCGGTCCCGCCGGCACCCACCGTGCCGCCACTGCCGCCCGCGCCCACCGCACCGCCGGCCCCGCCGGCGCCACCGGTTCCGCCGGTGCCGCCGGTGCCGGCGTTATTGGAGCCATCGTCGTCAAAGCCGACGCCTCCGGTGCCACCCTGGCCGCCCTGACCGCCCTGGCCGCCGCTGCCGTTGGTTGCGCCGGCGATAGCGGTACCACCGGTGCCCCCGGTGCCTCCTTGACCGCCTTGGCCGCCGACACCGCCGGTGCCGGAAGCCGGACCGGGGATGCCGGTGCCGCCTTGGCCGCCCTGACCGCCCTGACCGCCCGCACCGGCAGTGTTACCGATGATGGTGGTGGCGCCGCCCTGGCCGCCTTGGCCGCCTTGACCACCGGTGCCGGCGGCGCCCGCGGTCGGGGTGCCAACGTCGCCGCCGGCGCCGGCCGCGCCGCCGCCACCGCCCTGACCGCCTTGACCGCCCTGGCCGCCCGAGCCGGCGTCGTTGCCGCCGGTGTCATCGAAGCCGGTGCCGCCCGCGCCGCCCGCGCCGCCGGCGCCGCCCGCGCCGCCGCTACCGCTGGTTGCGCCGCTAACGGCGTCGCCGCCTTGGCCGCCCTCGCCGCCGGCCCCGCCCAGACCGCCGGCGTAGCCACTGCCGCCGGGCGGCCCGTTGAGTCCCTGGCCGCCCGGGCCACCCTGGCCGCCTTGGCCACCCGCACCGGCGGTATGGCCGCTAGTGGTAGTCGCGCCGCCAGCACCGCCGGCGCCGCCGGCACCGCCAGTGCCCGCGCTGCCCACGGTGCCGCCGGTACCGCCGGTGCCGGCCAGACCACCGAAGCCGCCGAAGCCGCCCGACCCGCCGGTGCCGCCGGCGGCGGCGTTGTTGCTGCCGTCGTCGGCGCCGCCGGTTCCGCCTTGACCGCCCTGACCGCCGGTGCCGCCCGCCCCGCCGTCGCCGTTGAAGCCGCCGACACCGGAGCCCCCTTGGCCGCCCTGGCCGCCCGGCCCAGCAGCGCCGCCGGCGCCGCCGGCCATGCCGCTGGTGCCGTCGACGCCTGGAGCGCCGGCCCCGCCCGTGCCGCCTTGGCCGCCGGTGCCGCCGGTGCCCGCCTTGCCGTCAGAGCCGCCGGTACCGCCGGTGCCGGCCAGGCCAGCAACGCCCGCTGCGCCGCCGGTGCCACCGGTGCCACCGGCGGTGGCGTTATTGCTGCCGTCGTCGGCGAATCCGGTGCCGCCTTGGCCACCAGCGCCACCGGTGCCGCCAACACCGCCGTCGCCGTTGATGCCACCGACGCCGGAACCGCCCTGGCCGCCTTGGCCGCCGGCCCCACCGTTACCGCCGGTACCACCAACGTTTCCAATCGTGGCGGTGGCGCCCTGCACACCAGCCCCACCGGTACCGCCCTGGCCGCCTTGACCGCCCTTGCCCGCCTTGCCGTCGGAGCCGCCGGTACCGCCGACGCCCTTCGCGCCGGCTACGCCGGCCTCGCCGCCGGTGCCGCCGGTGCCGCCCGGACTTCCGTCGCTGCTCCCGTGGCCGACATGACCAGTGCCGCCCTGGCCCCCGGCGCCGCCGGTGCCGCCGACGCCACCGTCACCATTGGTGCCACCGTTACCGGCCCCACCCTGGCCGCCTTGACCGCCCTTGCCGCCATCACCGCCGGTGCCGCCGACATCGCCGACGGAGGCGGCGGCGAGGCCCTGATGGCCGGCCCCGCCGGTCCCGCCCTGGCCGCCCGTGCCCCCGGTGCCCGCCTTGCCCACGGCACCGCCGGTGCCGCCGGTTCCGGCCTCGCCGCCGACGCCGGCGGCGCCGCCGGTGCCGCCCATGCCGCCACCAGAGGCGTTGTTGGTGCCGTCATCGGCATAGCCGGTACCGCCCTGCCCCCCAGCACCACCGGTACCGCCAGCACCGCCAGCACCATTGATCCCGCCGTTACCGTCCCCACCCAGGCCACCTTGGCCACCCTCGCCACCATCACCGCCGGTACCGCCAATATCGCCACTCTTGGCGGCGGTGGCGCCTTGGGCGCCGGCCCCGCCGGTGCCGCCTTGGCCGCCGGCACCACCGGCGCCCGCGCTGCCCACGCCGCCGCCGTCGACGCCGACGCCGCCGAGACCGGCAGAGCCGCCGGTACCGCCCTTTCCACCCGCGGCGCCGTCGCCGCCGCTGCCGCCGGTGTTGTCGCCGCCGGTTCCTCCCGTCCCGCCCTGGCCGCCCGCGCCGCCCTGGCCGCCTTGGCCGCCGCCCTTCCCGCCGAAGCCCATACCACCGGTACCGCCCTGACCACCGGCACCGCCGGTGCCACCCTGGTCGCCCACGGTGGGCACGGTCGGGTCGTCGACGCCAGCGAGGCCGGTCGCGCCGTTGCCACCGGCGCCGCCGGTGCCGCCGACCCCGCCGGTGCCGGAGGCGCCGTGGGCACCGCCGTCGGTTCCGAAGCCACCGAGACCGGCAGCACCACCGGTACCGCCCTGCCCGCCCGCAGCTGCATTTCCACCGCTGCTGCCGTTGTTGTTGCCGCCAGCCCCACCGGTGCCGCCCTGACCGCCCACACCGCCCTGGCCACCTGCGCCACCACCGACCCCGTTGATGCCCTGTCCGCCGGTCCCGCCCTGACCGCCTTGCCCGCCGAACCCGCCTGGCAAGCCCTGGGTGGGCACAAACGGGTCATCCTGGCCGGCAAACCCGGTGGCGCCCATCCCGCCGGTGCCGCCGGTGCCGCCGACGCCGCCGGTGCCGTTGCCGCCCGCGTGGCCGACGCTGCCGAAGAGCCCCGCAGCCCCGCCGGCGCCTCCCGCGCCGGCGTTACCGCCGCTTCCTCCGAAACCGCCCTGCCCAGCAGGCGCGGCAAAGCCCACGCCGGCTCCACCAGTCCCGCCGGTCCCGCCGGCACCGCCAACGCCGCCACTCCCGCCATCACCACCGGCGCCGAGCAGCCCACCGATGCCGAACAACCCCCGGTGGGCACCGCCGCTCCCGCCGACGCCCCCGGCTCCGCCCTCAAACGCGGTACCACCGGAATTGCCCGGGGTGCCCGCTACGCCCGCGCCGCCGGCACCACCGGCCCCGCCGGCCCCGCCGGCGCCGCCGGCCCAGCCCACCGACGCCATGGCGACTCCGCCGGCACCGCCGGCACCGCCGGCGCCGCCGGCCATGCCGATCGCGCCGGCCCCGCCGGCGCCACCAACGCCGCCGGCTCCGCCATTGCCACCCAGCAGCCCGCCGGCGCCGCCGGCGCCGCCGGGCCCTCCGGCCTGGCCGGCGGCGCCAGCGCCGCCAGCCCCGCCCGCCCCGCCCATGCCAAACAGGCCGGCGGCCCCGCCGGGCCCGCCGGCCTGGCCGGTCGCGCCCGACCCGCCGTTGCCGCCGTTACCGATCAGGATCCCGCCGGCTCCGCCGGCCTGCCCAGTCCCCGGCGCGCCATTGGTGCCGTCGCCGATCAGCGGCCGCCCCAACAAGATGTTGGTGGGCGCATTGATCAGGTCCAAGAGGATTTGCAAGGGCCCCGCGTTTACGGTCTCGGCCGCCGCATAAGCGCTACCGCTCGCGGTCAACGCCCGCACAAACTCCTCGTGGAAAGCGGCCGACTGTCCGCTAAGCGCCTGGTACTCCTGCGCGTAGGTGCCAAACAGCCTCGCGATGGCCGCCGACACCTCATCGCCGCCGGCGGCCAGCACCCGCGTAGTCGAAACCATCGCCGCCGAGTTGGCCGCCGCGACCGCCGACCCGATATCGGTCAACTCCCTCGACGCTGATGTCAAGAACTCCGGCACGGCGATTACATACGAAGACATCCGCGGCTCCCGTCAGTCGCCCCGACTCGACTTCCGGTCAGTATTCGCGCAGGCCTTCAAGAAAATCCACATTTATCCAAAATTATTTTGAGCAATCCAAATTTCAATTCATTTTCATCGCCGTAAGTTAACTTTTCGGGGCTGACCGTTAACAGACGATGCGCCTCGGCGCCGAACTGATAAAGGCGCTCAACGAAAGCGGACGGCTTGGCCCACTGCGTGCCAAGTCGTGGCAGGCGTCGCGGTAGTCGGCGTTGGCGGCGCGACCTCGCCCGAGGCCGTTACCCCCAAGTCGCGCGGACAACCGGGGTGATGGCGATTTCTCCGATGGTCAGCAGGAAATCGAGAAGATGGCGTCCAGCGCTGGGCACCAGAATCGCCGGAATCGCAACTTTTCGATTAGAAATGGCTTTGGCATCGACCCAACATATGGTGTCAGGCGGCTTAGTACCGCAGCCGAAGATCGAGATCATCGATTCTGGCGTCGTCGGTAGTAGGAAACGCCAGCAGGGTGCGCGACGGTGTGCTGGGTGATCAGGAGCAGAGCGTCGAAGAGTCGTCGAAATTCGTTGACGGTCAAGGCGATCAGCCCGTTCGGGGTCGCTGCGGTGTTGCGTTCGGTGGCGGTGGCCGCGGCCAGGAAGGCGTGGGCGAGCATGGCCAGGGTGGGCTATTTATGCTCGCCGATCATGCCGATAGCGAATCGTCAGGCTCCTGGTACGCGGGTCTGTCGCGCCGAAGGACGTACTCGACGTAGTCGTCATCGTCGAAGTCGTCGTCATCATCCGAGTCATAGTCATAGCCCTCGGCGGGCACGGGATCACGCATCATCCGCGATCCGGTCAGGCCGACCAGGAACAGCGCGGCAACGATCCCGAACAACGCAATGAACGCGGGCAGCAGTGTCGACTGTGCCATCGCGTCCGAGAACGGCTGGCGCACGAACTCTGGCAATTGCACCGAAGTGCCGCCCTCCGCAGTGGCGTCATCTGGTGGCCCAGCGACGGCAGATGCGCCGGCCGGCATCTCGGCGGCAATCCGAGAGGTCATGAAGGCGGCCATGCCCGCGCTGCCGAGGACCGCCCCGAGCTGGCGAGTGGCGTTGAACACGCCCGAGCTCGAGCCAGCCCGGTCCGGTGGCAGGTTACGGGTTGCGGTGGCCGTCAGGGGTGACCAGACGAACGCCATCGCCACACCTATCGCGCTAAACGGCAAGACCAGTCGCCAGATCGGCGTCCCCGGGTCCGTTTCAAACGAAAGCCAGGTCAGTCCGATCGCCAGTACCGAAAAGCCGAAACCGAGCACGGGTAGCGGATGGGATCGGTCGATGAGCACGCCCACGACCGGCGCCAACAGGCCGCTGGTGATTGCCATCGGCGCGATCAGCAACGCCGAACGAGTCGCCGACAGCCCGCACACCGCCTGGGCGTAGAACGTCAGCGGCAGCATCATTGCCGTCGTCGCGAACGAGATGACCACCACCCCGACATTGCAGAGACTGAAGTTCCGGTCACCGAAGATGTCCAGCGGGATCAGCGGCTCATGCCTGTTGAGCGCCTGCCAGTGGATGAACACGGACATGAACCCGACACCGGCGACGAGCACCGCCCAGATCCACGGCTGCCAATGGGCCGACTGGCCCTGCTGCAGCGCGAAGACGATCAAAAACATACCTGTTCCGGACAACACGACCCCGATCCAGTCGAAGCGGCGCACGTGAGTGGGCAGCACCGGAATCAGCCAAACCGCCAATCCCAGGCCAACGATGCCGACTGGGACGTTGACGAAGAAGATCCACTCCCAGCCGAGGCTGTCGACCAGCGCCCCGCCGGCCAACGGCCCCACCAGGCTGGCGACGCCAGCGGTGGCACCCCATACGGCCATCGCGGCACCGCGGCGCTCGGCGGGAAAGATCTGTGTGATCGTCGACAAGGTCTGCGGGGTGAGCAGCCCTGCACCGAGACCTTGTAGCACTCGGGCAGCGATCAGCATGCCGGCACTGCCCGACAGCCCACACCACACCGACGAGACGGTAAACACCACAAGACCGACCAGGTAGAGATATTTCGTGCCGAACCGATCGCCGAGTCGGCCGGCCACTAGCAGCAGCACCGCATACCCCAGCAGATACGCGCTGGTCATCCAGACCACGGTGTCGTAGCCGGTATGCAGCTTGGCCATGATCGTCGGGTTCGCGACGGCGACGATGGTCGAGTCGAGCATGATCATGAAGAAGCCGATCATCATCGCCCACAGCACCTGCCAGGGGTTTCCGGAGTAGTTGTCTGCGGCAACCCGGCTCGTCGCCCAAGTCATGAGCGCCGCTCCTCCTCATTGCTTCGCTCTGCATCGTCGCCGGCGCCGGTCATGAGCGCCGCTCCTCTCCCCCGCAAGCGGGAGGTACCCCCACATCGCCATGCATATCGTCGCCGGCGCGGGTCATGAGCGCCGCTCCTCTCATCGCTTCGCTCTGCATCGTCGCCGGCGCGGGTCATGTGCGCCGCTCCTCTCCCCCGCAAGCGGGAGGTACCCCCACATCGCCATGCATATCGTCGCCGGCGCGGGTCCTGCACGACAGCTCGCTTCGGCTGAGCCGCACCGCCACGGACCGATGTCCAGCCTGCATTATGGCGTTAGCCTAGGGGGACGCCGTTGGCAGGAGAGAAGATGAGCCCTCGACGAACTCGGTCTTGGAACAAGGCCCGCAGCAAGGCTGAGCTGGACCCGCAGCTGGTTGCCGCCACCGGCCGGGCCAAAGCGTCCACGCGGGCATTGGCCCAGGTCATCGAGCGTAGTTCGCGGATACAGGGCCCCGCCGCGGAGGCCTATGTAGACCGCCTTCGTCGCACCCACCCGGGCGCCAGTCCCGCCGAGATCGTCGCCAAGCTGGAGAAGCGCTTCGTGTCCGTCGTGACCGCCAGCGGGGCAGCCGTAGGTGCGGCCGCGACTTTTCCCGGGATCGGCACCTTGGCCGCCTTGTCGGCGGCCGCCGGGGAAACCGTGGTGTTCCTGGAGGCCACCGCGCTCTTCGTGCTGGCGCTGGCGTCGGTATATGGCATTCCCCTCGACCACCGGGAACGGCGCCGCGCCCTGGTGCTGGCGGTACTCGTCGGTGACAACAGCAAGAGCGCCGTGGCCGAGCTGATCGGTTCCGGGCGCACCACCGGCGGCTGGGTGTCGGAAAGCATGGCCTCGCTGCCGCTGCCGGCGATCTCGAAATTGAACTCGCGGATGCTCAAGTACTTCGTCAAGCGGTTCGCGCTGAAGCGGGGGGCGCTGATGTTCGGCAAGCTGCTGCCGATGGGTATCGGCGCGGTCATCGGGGCCATCGGTAACCGGTTGGTGGGCAAGAAGATCGTCCGCAACGCGCGATCGGCGTTCGGTGCCCCACCGGCACGCTGGCCAGTCACCCTGCATCTGCTGCCGACCGTCCGGGATGCCAGCTAAACCGAGTTACCCGGTCTCCCTAGCGAAGTGCCAGCAAGACGTTAGCCTTTAGGAGGCGGTGACCTTTCTGTGCCGCCCGACCCCTCGCAGGACCGTGCAGGAAAAAGAATCGAGGCGAACAGCGGCCGTGGCCAACATAAGTTCACCGTTCGGACAAAACGAATGGCTGGTCGAGGAGATGTATCGCAAGTTCCGCGACGACCCCTCTTCGGTCGATCCAAGCTGGCACGAGTTCTTGGTTGATTACAACCCCGAATCAACCTCTGAACCTGACGCAGAGCCAGCCTCTGCGACCTCGACGCCCGCAGACGCCAAGCCGGCTGCCCCGCAGGCAAAGCCGGCTGAAACGGCCACGGCGCCCGCCAAGCCCGCCGCCACTGCGGGCAATGGCTTGGCCGCGGCTACACCAGCGGCTCCATCCAAGCCCGCGCCTCCCCCGCCCGCCGAGGGCGACGAGGTGCAGGTCCTACGCGGCGCGGCGGCGGCGGTCGTCAAGAACATGTCCGCGTCGCTCGACGTGCCGACCGCAACCAGCGTGCGGGCCATCCCGGCCAAGCTGCTGATCGACAACCGCACAGTCATCAACAACCAGCTCAAGCGCAATCGCGGTGGCAAGATCTCGTTCACCCATCTGCTGGGCTATGCGCTGGTCCAGGCGATCAAGAAATACCCGAACATGAACCGGCACTACACCGAGGTCGACGGCAAGCCGACCGCGGTGACCCCGGCTCATACCAATCTCGGCCTGGCGATCGACCTGCAGGGGAAAGACGGCAAGCGTTCTCTGGTAGTGGCCGGCATCAAAGGTTGCGAAGGCCTGCGGTTCGCACAGTTCGTCACCGCCTATGAAGACATCGTCCGGCGAGCGCGCGACGGCAAGCTGACCGCCGAAGACTTTGCCGGAGTGACGATTTCGCTGACCAACCCCGGAACCATCGGCACCGTGCACTCGGTGCCGCGGCTGATGGCCGGCCAGGGCGCCATCATCGGCGTCGGCGCAATGGAGTACCCCGCCGAATTTCAGGGCGCCAGCGAGGAGCGCATCGCCGAACTGGGCATTGGCAAGCTGATCACCCTGACCTCGACCTACGACCACCGCATCATCCAGGGCGCGGAATCCGGTGACTTCCTGCGCACCATCCACGAGATGCTGCTCTCGGACGCATTCTGGGACGAGATCTTCCGCGAGCTGAGCATTCCGTACCTGCCGGTGCGCTGGAGCACCGACAACCCGGATTCGATCGTCGACAAGAACGCCCGCGTGATGAACTTGATCGCGGCCTACCGCAACCGTGGTCATCTGATGGCCGACACCGACCCGCTGCGGTTGGACAAGACCCGGTTCCGCAGTCACCCCGACCTCGAGGTGCTCACCCACGGGCTGACCTTGTGGGATCTCGACCGGGTGTTCAAGGTCAACGGCTTTGCCGGTGCCGAATACAAGAAGCTGCGCGATGTGCTGGGCTTGCTGCGCGATGCCTATTGCCGTCACATCGGTGTGGAGTACACCCACATCCTGGACCCGGAACAAAAGGAATGGCTGGAGCAGCGGGTTGAGACCAAGCACGTCAAACCCACTGTGGCACAACAGAAGTACATCCTGAGCAAGCTGAACGCGGCAGAGGCCTTTGAAACGTTCCTGGCCACCAAATACGTTGGGCAGAAACGGTTCTCGCTGGAAGGTGCGGAGAGCGTCATCCCGATGATGGACGCGGCGATCGACCAGTGCGCCGAGCACGGCCTCGACGAAGTGGTCATCGGAATGCCGCACCGCGGCCGGCTCAACGTGCTGGCCAACATCGTCGGCAAACCGTACTCGCAGATCTTCACCGAGTTCGAGGGCAACCTGAACCCGGCGCAGGCGCACGGCTCCGGCGACGTCAAGTACCACCTCGGCGCCACCGGTGTGTACCTACAGATGTTCGGCGACAACGACATTCAGGTGTCGCTGACCGCCAACCCGTCGCACCTGGAGGCGGTCGACCCAGTACTGGAGGGTCTGGTTCGGGCCAAGCAGGATCTGCTCGACCACGGCGACACCGACAGTGAAAACCAACGGGCCTTCTCGGTAGTGCCGCTGATGCTGCACGGTGACGCCGCCTTCGCCGGACAGGGCGTGGTGGCCGAGACGCTGAACCTGGCGCATCTACCCGGCTACCGAGTCGGCGGCACCATCCACATCATCGTCAACAACCAGATCGGGTTCACCACGGCGCCAGAGTATTCCAGGTCCAGCGAGTACTGCACCGACGTCGCCAAGATGATCGGCGCGCCCATCTTCCACGTCAACGGCGACGACCCCGAGGCGTGCGTGTGGGTGGCGCAGCTGGCCGTGGACTTCCGGCAGCGGTTCAAGAAGGACGTCGTCATCGACATGCTGTGCTACCGCCGGCGCGGTCACAACGAGGGCGACGACCCGTCGATGACGAACCCCTACATGTACGACGTCGTCGACAACAAGCGTGGCGTCCGCAAGAGCTACACCGAAGCCCTGATCGGCCGTGGCGACATCTCGATCAAGGAAGCCGAGGACGCGCTGCGCGACTACCAAGGCCAACTGGAGCGGGTGTTCAACGAGGTCCGCGAGCTGGAGAAGCACGGCGCGCAGCCCAGCGAATCGGTTGAGGCCGACCAGATGCTGCCCGCGGGTCTGGCCACCGCGGTCGACAAGTCGTTGCTGGCTCGGATCGGCGACGCATTCCTGGCCCTGCCGGACGGCTTCACCCCGCACCCGCGGGTCCAGCCGGTGCTGGAAAAGCGCCGCGAGATGGCCTACGAAGGCAAGATTGACTGGGCGTTCGCCGAGCTGCTGGCGCTGGGTTCACTGGTGGCCGAGGGCAAGTTGGTGCGGCTGTCCGGGCAAGACACCCGCCGCGGCACCTTCTCGCAGCGGCATTCGGTGCTCATCGACCGCCACACCGGCGCGGAGTTCACGCCACTACAGCTGCTGGCGGCCAACTCCGACGGCACTCCCACCGGCGGCAAGTTCCTGGTCTACGACTCGCCGTTGTCGGAGTACGCCGCCGTGGGCTTCGAGTACGGCTACACCGTGGGCAACCCGGACGCCGTGGTGCTGTGGGAGGCGCAGTTCGGCGACTTCGTCAACGGCGCGCAGTCGATCATCGACGAGTTCATCAGCTCTGGAGAGGCCAAGTGGGGCCAGTTATCCACGGTGGTGCTGCTGCTGCCGCACGGACACGAGGGTCAGGGGCCCGACCACACCTCCGGCCGGATCGAGCGCTTCCTGCAGCTGTGGGCCGAGGGTTCGATGACAATCGCGGTGCCGTCGACGCCGTCGAACTACTTCCACCTGTTGCGACGGCACGCTCTGGACGGGGTGATGCGCCCGCTGATCGTGTTCACGCCGAAGTCGATGCTGCGCAACAAGGCAGCGGTCAGCGATATCAAGGACTTCACCGAGATCAAGTTCCGTTCGGTACTCGAGGAGCCGACCTACGAGGACGGCATCGGCGACCGCAGCAAGGTCACCCGGATCCTGTTGACCTGCGGCAAGCTCTACTACGAGCTGGCCGCGCGCAAAGCCAAGGACAACCGCGACGACATCGCGATCGTTCGCCTCGAACAGCTGGCCCCGCTACCGCGGCGGCGCCTGCGCGAGACGCTGGAACGCTACCCAGCCGTCAATGAGTACTTCTGGGTGCAGGAAGAGCCGGCCAACCAGGGCGCGTGGCCGTCGTTGGGCCTGACGCTGCCGGAGGTGCTCCCCGACTTGCTCAGCGGCATCAAGCGTATTTCGCGCAGGGCCATGTCGGCGCCGTCGTCAGGCTCGTCGAAGGTGCACGCCGTCGAGCAACAGGAGATCCTGGACACGGCGTTCTCCTGATGCCACCGCGAGCGTGCGTGTTTGTACGGCGGCACGCCGCTTCGGCCGGCATTCTGTGCACGCCCGTGGGGCGAATTAGTGCGGCAGTTGACGCGGGACCGTCAGAGGGAGATCGGTTTGAGCAAGCTGGGCAACTGCGCCCATGGACCTTCCCGACGTCGCCGAGCAACAGCGCATCGCCGCTCACATCGACGAGCAGACTATCGAGCTTGCTCGCGAACACCGGTCGCCGGCCGGCAGAATGTAAACGCGGAGGTGGACGCAGTGCATGAGGTGGTCGAGTCGAAGCGGCACCAGATACAGGCGTTGTGCCGCGACCTGTCAGTGCGCCGCTTGGACGTGTTCAGCTCCGCTGTCAGCGACTCGTTCGACGTCGACACTAGTGATGTCGACGTCCTCGTGGAGTTCGAGACGGGTCCAGACTTCGACCAGTACTTCGCTCTCAAAGAAGGGCTAGAAGAAATCATCGGCCGACCCGTTGACGTGGTGACACCGTCCGGCTTGGTCAACCCGTACTTCAGACAGCACGTCATGCAGACGCGAGAACCGATCTATGCAGCCTGATCCTCGAAAGTACCTGTGGGACGCGCTGCGCGCCGCGGGATCCTGCGACAATTCGCCGCCGGGACGACACTTGCGGAATACCAGAATGACGTGTTGCTGCGGTCGGCAGTCGAACGGCAATTCGAGATAGTCGGAGAGGCGTTGAGTCAACTGGCGAAGAGCCACGCCGACATGGCAGCGCAAGTCCCGAACTACCGCGGATCGTGGCCTTTAGAAACATCCTCATTCACGGGCACGCGAACGTCGACGACGCCCTCGTGTGGCAAGTCCTGACAGACAAACTTCCGCAGTTGGAAACTGCGGTGGGGACATTGCTGGCCGAGTCGCCAGGCGATCCCGAGGTTATCGATGTGCCGGCAACTCGCGAGGAGACCGGGAGTTGAGCTGGGAATCTGAGCGCCCTCTCGAACCCGCTGAGGAGCGCCACGCGGCCCTGACCGTCCGCGCTTTCACAGGCAACATCGACGTGCCGGAAGTATCCTGAAACATGGCTTTGCGCAACGAGATCGAGTTCGAAAAGGAGTTCGCCAAATGGTTTTACCAAGTCGTCTCCTCGGAGACCGCGTACGCGTAGCGGTCGGTGCTGCCCGAGCGCAGTAGGGCTGGGTCTTGAACCTCGCCGACTTCTCCCCCTGAGCCACCCGCCGATACGCGGGACCACCGGTACCGATAACCTCGATCGCAAGGACAAGGGAGGAAGCGCATGGAGGGGTTTGCCGGGAAGGTCGCCGTCGTTACCGGGGCGGGTTCGGGCATCGGGCAGGCGCTGGCCGTCGAGCTGGGACGCTCGGGCGCCAAGCTGGCGATCAGCGACGTCAATACCGAAGGGTTGGCGGAGACCGAGGAAAAGCTCAAGGCAATTGGCGCGCCGGTCAAGACCGACCGGCTCGACGTCACCGAACGCGAAGCGTTTCTGGCCTACGCCGACGCGGTCAACGAGCACTTCGGCAAGGTGAACCAGATCTACAACAACGCCGGCATCGGCCACACCGGTGACATTGAGGTCTGCCCATTCAAGGACATCGACCGGGTGATGGACGTCGATTTCTATGGCGTGTTGAACGGCACCAAGGCGTTCCTGCCGTATCTGATCGCCTCCGGGGACGGCCACGTCATCAACATTTCGAGCGTGTTCGGGTTGTTCGCGGTGCCGGGTCAAGCGGCCTACAACGCGGCCAAATTCGCCGTTCGCGGCTTCACCGAGGCGCTGCGGCAGGAAATGATCGTGGCCGGCCATCCCGTCGGCGTGACCACGGTGCACCCCGGCGGCATCAAGACCGCGATCGCCCGCAACGCCACCGCCGCCGAGGGGCTAGACGCCGAAGAGCTGGCCCGGCTGTTCGATAAGCGCGTGGCTCACACCAGCCCAGAAAAAGCCGCCCAGATCATCTTGGGGGCGGTGCGCAAGAACAAGGCTCGGGTGCTGGTCGGTGCGGACGCCAAGATTCTGGATGTTGTCGTGCGGTTGACCGGTTCGGGATATCAGCGGCTGTTCATGCCCGTGCTCGGCGGGCTGATCCCTGCCAAACACCGCACGTCAACGCCCTAGCGGGTGCTCGGCGAGCCACGCATCGGCCACCGCTTGCGGGTCGGCGCCGCCGGCCACTTTCCGGCGCATCTCGACGAGGGCCGCGGTGTCCAGCACACCGGCGACTTCGTTGATCGCCAGCAATTGCCGATCGGTCAGCGCGTTGCGCCGATAGAGCGGCACCACGTTCTCGGCTTGGATGAGCGCGTTCTTGCCGTCGGCCAGCACAACCAGGTCCGTGGGAATGCCGGGGTCGGCGGTGCTGGTCCATGCCGCGGTCAGCTCGCTAGCCCTAAGCGCCGCGAACATCGTTGCGTCATCGGGAAATTCACGCGGGGCCGGCAGCCGGCACGGACCCACCCCCGACGGGGCGCGAAAGCCGCGGACGCTCCCGACAACCAGCCCGCCACAATGCCGCGGCACCAGGCTCAAGTCGCTGCCGCCCCAGGCCTGCGCCGTGGCCGGGGTCACCACGAGCGCGGGTTTGTCTTCGGCGGCGGTGGTGTAGTCACCCGCGGCTACGCCCTCGGGCAGTGCGGAGTTCATCACACGGTAAACCTGGACGTCGGACAGTGCTGAGGAGCTCGGCTGCAATGCCTGCAGGACCTTACCGGTGAGGCCGGGGACGACGGTGAATGCGCCGGCGTCCAGCTTCGCCATCGGGTCGTCGGCGGTTTCGGCTCGCGCCGCAAAACCGTACGACCGAAGCGCCGCGACGTAGATGCCGGCCAACAGCTTCGACTCGGAGTCGGGCCTGGATCCGACCACCAATTCCGGGCGGTGGTCCCGGTTTTCGGCCGCACAGCTAGCCATAGCGATCGCGGCGGCGAGCAGCAGCGCAGCCAGCCTGGCGATCCTCACCCCGCGGCGTCTGATGCCAAAGCAACCGCTTGGGCCACCGCTTGCCCAACACGCAGGTCCAGTGGGCTGGGGACGATCCGGTCGAGCGCGAGGTCGTCGCTGACGACGGAGAAGATCGCCTCGGCCGCGGCCACCATCATCTTTTCGGTGATCTGACGCGCTCCGGCGTCCAGCGCCCCGCGAAACACCCCGGGGAACGCGAGCACATTGTTGATCTGGTTGCAGAAATCGCTGCGGCCGGTTGCCACCACCGCGGCGTACTTGGCCGCGATGTCGGGGGGTATCTCCGGGTCCGGGTTGGACAGCGCGAACACGATCCCGTCGGGCGCCATGCTGGCGATCAACTCTTCGGGGACCATGCCCGCGGAAACCCCGAGGAACACGTCGGCGCCGTCGAGTGCGTCGGCCATGCCTCCGGTGACACCGCGCGGATTGGTGCGTTGCGCCAGATCGACCTTGACGCTGTTCAGGTCGTCCCGCCCGGAGTGCAGGATGCCGCGCGAGTCGAGCACGGTGATGTCGGAAACCCCCATTGCGAGAAGGAGATTCGTGCATGCCACACCTGCCGCCCCGGCGCCGGACACCACCACCTTCAGCGAGGTCATGTCCCGGCCGAGCAACTTGGTGGCACCCATGAGTGCGGCCAGCACCACGATCGCCGTGCCGTGCTGGTCGTCGTGCATTACCGGGCAGTCCAGCGCCTCGACGACTCGTCGTTCGATCTCGAAGCAGCGCGGCGCGGAGATGTCCTCGAGGTTGACGGCGCCGAATGTCGGCCGCAGCCGCACCAAGGTCTCGACGATCTCGTCGGGATCCTTGGTGTCCAGCACGATTGGGATCGCATCCAGGCCGCCGTATGCCTTGAACAGGGCGCACTTGCCCTCCATCACCGGCAGCGCGGCCGCGGGTCCGATGTCGCCCAGCCCGAGTACCGCGCTGCCGTCGCTGACGACGGCGACGAGCCGGTTCGCCCAGGTGTAGCGGGCGGTCAGGGTGTGGTCCGCTGCGATTGCGCGGCTGACCTGCGCCACGCCCGGCGTGTAGGCGATCGACAAAGCGCGCTGGGTGTCCAGCGGTGCCTGCAGCGCCACGGATAGCTTGCCTCCTACGTGCGCCTGGAAGATCTCGTCGTCTTCGATGACGATGTGCGGCGGCAGGTCGATTTTTGGCACGAGGTCGAGGGTACTGCAGCGAGTACCGGACGAAACACCGACGCCGTAGCCGATCGCGGCGTCGGATCTGGAGAACATCGGCTAGGCACTGGCCGCTGCCAATGGGGCGGCCGCGGCTCAGACCACCCAGGTGCTCGCGACGGGCGCCGATGAGGTGTCTGCGGCCGTCGCGGCGCTGTTTTCTTCGAATGCCCAGGCCTATCAGGCGCTCAGTGCGCAGGCTGCGGCGTTACAGCAGTAGTTTGTGCGGGCGTTGAATTCCGCTGGCGGGGCATATTCGGCTGCCGAGTGCCACCGGCGCCAACGGTCAGCACGGCCTGGCTGACCTGGCGCCAGTCCGACGGCAGTCACTAGTCCGAAGTTGCGATGGTTTTGACTGAGTATTGGTGGTCTGAACTGACAATATGGGCGTTGTTGTGTGCTCATATGTAGTCACGAATAGATGCGTGTCGTTTCTATCAATGCAGCGGAATCCAGCTATGATTCTTGGTGTGCCACGCAATACCGGCAAAGCTCACGTAGTCAGAGTTAAGAAGACTCACGTGGATAAGCAAGGCCACGAGCGCGTCTATGAGTCTGTACTGTTGCGCCGCACCTACCGAGACGGGGCCAAGGTGCGCAACGAGACCGTGGCCAACCTGTCGATGCTGCCGCCGCAGGCCGTCGATGCGATCGAGGCGACGCTGAAGGGCCACACGCTGGTGCCGGCCGGCTCCGAGTTCAGCAAGTCCCGGTCGCTGCCACACGGGGACGTGGCGGCGGTGGCCGCGATGGCGCGCAAGCTCGAGCTGGCCGCAGTGCTGGGCCCGCCGTGCCGAGCCCGCGATATCGTGCTCGCGTTGATCATCTCGCGGGTGGTGCGGCCCAAGTCGAAGCTGTCCACCCTGTCGTGGTGGCCCAACACCACCCTCGGCGTCGATTTGGGGGTGGCCGAGGCCTCCACCGACGAGATCTACGCCGGGATGGACTGGCTGGCCGACCGACAGGATAGGATCGAAAAGAAGCTGGCGGCAAAGCATTTAAACGAGTCGGTGAACCCGGGCCGGATGGCGTTGTTCGACCTGACTTCCTCGTGGGTGACCGGCCGATGCTGCGAGCTGGCCGCGCGCGGCTACTCCCGCGACGGCAAGAAGGGCTGCGAGCAGATCGAATACGGGGTGCTCACCGACCCTGAGGGCCGCCCGGTCGCGGTGCGCGTGTTTTCCGGTGCCACCGCCGACCCGACCGCGTTCACCCAGATCGTGCAGGTGATCAAGGACAAGCTCGCCATCCAGCGGCTGGTGCTGGTCGGCGATCGCGGCATGATCACCACCGCCCGCATCGACGCGCTGCGCGAACTCAACGACAACCCCGACACCCCAACCGCCTTCGATTGGATCACCGCGCTACGCGCACCCGCGATCGCCAAACTCGCCCGCGACGACGGGCCGCTGCAGATGAGCCTGTTCGATACCCAGGACCTCGCCGAGATCACCCACCCCGACTACCCCGGTGAACGGCTGATCGCCTGCCGCAACCCCGCCCTGGCCGCCGAACGTGCCCGCAAACGCCACGACCTGCTGGCTGCCACCGAGAAGGAACTGGCCCACATCGCCCAACGCGTCACCAAAGCCACCCTGTCCGGCGCCGACAAGATCGGCATCGCAGTCGGCAAGGTCAGCGGAAAATTCAAGGTGGGCCAGCTCTTCCACCTCACGATCACCGACACCGAGTTCACCTACCACCGCGACCAGGCCGCCATCGACGCCCAAGCCGCCCTCGACGGCATCTACGTGCTGCGCACCAGCGTCAACACCAAGGTCCTCGACCCCGCCGCCGTGGTGGAGGGTTACAAAAACCTCGCCAACATCGAACGCGACTTTCGCATCATCAAGACCGACGACCTCGACCTACGCCCCATCCACCACCGCCTCGAGGACCGCGTCAAAGCCCACGTGCTGATCTGCATGCTGGCCTGCTACCTCATCTGGCACCTGCGCAAGGCCTGGGCGCCACTGACATTCACCGACGAAACACCGCCGCATCGGGACAACCCCGTCGCCCCCGCGCAGCGCTCCCCAGCCGCACACGCCAAAGCCTCCACCAAACACGACGCGGCTGGCAACCCGGTACGAAGCTTCCGCGACCTGCTCAATCACCTGGCCACCCTCACCCGCGACCGGATCCGCTACCACCAGACCAACATCGAAATCGACAAACTCACCGAGCCCACCCCCACCCAGCGCCGCGCCTTCGACCTCATTGACGCTCCGATCCCCCTCACCATCGCCGCGTAGCCAGAACCACCACCCACCCAAACCAGCCAATCCCCAGGTCAACCAGGGAATTCACCTAGTTCAACAGCCTTAACTTCGGACTAGTCGCGCAACGGGTCGGTCCACTTCAGGCCGGCGAATCGGGCAAAGTCAGTGTCGCTCGAATGGATCTCGGCGTCGTGTTCGATGCCGGACGCGGCCAGTTGCACATCGGTGGTCAGGCTGCCGGCGGTGCCGAGCGTCCCAAGCAGACCCAACGCGATGTCCAGATGGCGCGGGCCCGCAGTAAGCAGATCCACGTTCGGCTGCGAAAGCCAGTCGCGCACATACGCGATCGCGTCTGCGGTAGCCAGTGGCGCTGCGAGCACGCGCGCACTGGTGGCGATCCGTAGGAACCCGAACAACGCCGGATAGGTCAGCCCAATTCGGTTGGGGCCGTTGACGGCGTCTTGCCACCACGCATGCGCGCGCTCATGCTGCGGAAAGCCGGTGATGACCGCGTAGAGCAGCAGATTGACGTCAGGGATGATCACGGGTGCGCGCGGTGTCGAGGATCACCTCGTCCTCCAGCTCGTCGGCCAACCGGTTGAAGCCTGCCAGATCAAATCCAGGCCGCACCGCGGACTTATGCGGCTTCAACCGATACTGCTCTTGCCGTTTCGCCTGCGGCGCCAGCGCACTGCGCAGCGCATCGTTGATGACCTGCTTCATGGGGCGGCGTTCGCGATGAACCGCCTCCTCGACCAAGCGGACGACGTCATCGTCCAGCGTCAAGGTGGTGCGCATAGGAGTCATCATGATGCTCATATGTACGCGCGTCAAGATGCCGCGTTGACTCACCAATAATGCGCGCGTAGTTCTCATCGTTGCCTCATCTGAGAGTGCGCGCGTAGGGCGCGCCTACCTGGCTGCTGACGCATCGCTGGTTAGGCCCGGACGATGGGACTGACGATGAGTCAACGCAAGGCCGTGACGAAGGCGACCGCGAGCCGTTACGCGCGGGCGGACAAGGCTGGCAAGGGCCGGATTCTCGACGAGTTGTGCGCCACCACGGGATGGCATCGCAATCATGCCCGCAAGGCACTTAAGGCGGCGTTGCGGCCAAAGCTGGTCAAGCCCCGGTCACCGCGTGCACCGAAGTATGGACCGAAAGTCGTTGCAGCGCTGGTCTTCTGCTGGGCAGTTCTGGGCATGCCTGCGGGTAAGCGGCTGGCGCCGGTGCTGGGCGAGCTGGTGGCGATTTTGCGGCAGTTTGGTGAGCTGGTCATCGATGACGACACCGCCGCGCTGCTGGTGGGCATGTCCGCGGCCACCATCGACCGCCGCCTGGCACCCGAGCGGCGCCGCTACCAGCTTAAGGGCCGCAGCACCACCAAGCCCGGGACGTTGTTGAAGTCTCAGATCCCGGTACGCACCTGGGCGGACTGGGACGACGCGCGACCGGGGTTTGTCGAGATCGACCTGGTGTCCCACGACGGCGGTAATGCCGCTGGTGAGCACGCCTGGACCTTGACCGTCACCGACATCGCTACCGGCTGGACCGAGAACCGCAGCGTGCCCAACAAGGCCCGCAAATGGGTGCTGGCCGCACTCGATGACATCGCCAAGAGCATGCCGTTTCCGATCCTCGGCGTGGACAGCGACAATGGCGGGGAGTTCATCAATAGCCATCTGCTGGCGTGGTGTGAGAAACGCCGGATCACCTTCACCCGCTCGCGGCCGGGCAACAAAAACGACGGCTGCCATGTCGAGCAGAAGAACTGGGCGATCGTGCGCATCGTGGTGGGCTACCACCGCTACGACACGCAAGCAGAACTGTTGCTGCTCAACAAGATCTGGATCCTGCAGTCGAAGCTGACCAACTACTTCTACCCGCAACAAAAGCTGGTGTCGAAAGTCCGGGTTGGTGCAAAGGTCTCCAAGAAATACGACCAAGCGGCCACGCCGTACCGCCGTGCCGAGGCCCACGAGACCATCAGCACCGAGGACAAGGCGATCCTGGCCGACACCTACATCCGCATCAACCCCGCCGCCGTGCAACGTCAGATCCAGGCCCTCACCTCCGAGCTACTCGCGATCACCACCAGCAAGGCCGCACCGAAGACCAAGGCCCCAGTCGAGCCCGCTCCCACGCGCGCATCCGTAGATGAGTCAACGAATCAAACTTCGCGCGCATCTTGAAATGAGGCAACAGGGATGCTTCCATAGACACGACCCCGCTTAAATCCAATACCGTTCAGTTAAGGCGGAGAGTCGTGACGTCTGGTGGGCGTTGGGGTTGGGGCCAGTGAGCGTGAGTTGCGCGTTTGACGTGCCATTTGGACATTTTGCGTTTGATCACCCGTGGTGCGGATCGTCGGCGCCTGGCGGGGTTGAGTCGGTCGAGCAGGCGGCGCAGGAAGGCCCACCAGTGCTGATCGGCGGCTTGGGGGTCCTCAGGGGGGAAATGCGCCCTGTTGGGCGACGGATTGGCGGGTGATGCGCAGCGCGGCGGTGAAACTGACCCGGTCGGGGTCCTCGCCGGCGTGTTCGGCGGCCTGGGCCATCAGGGTACGAATGGCGTAGTGACAGCACAGATGTCCCCAAATCTCTTGTAGGACAAGATCAGGGGACTTCGAGCGCAGTACCACCTGGGGTCCGCGTTGATGGGTTTTGAGTTCGTCGAAGGTGTTTTCGATTTCCCAGCGCTGGGCGTAGGCGGCGGCCAACTCGACGGCGGGGGCCTGTTCGGGATCGGTCAGCGTGGTGAATAGCCGGTAGCTGGTGGAGTTTTCGCGTCCGTCGTCGATGGTGTAGTCGATGACTCGTGCCAGCATCGGCTCGCTGCGACGGTCAGCGCTGGACTGCAGATGCGCTAGCCACGAGCCGTCAGCAAGATCCTGCACATGCACCGGTTGTGGCGCGTAGGCGTCGGTGCGTACTCGCCACAACAGGTCGGCTCCGGTCGCAAGGGCTTTGCGCCACAAGGCATACGAGAAGAACCCGCGATCAGCCAGCAGCAGCATGTCCGGCGTGAGAGCATCCAGCAGCTTTTCGGCGAGTTTGGCCTCCGAGTCACGGTAACCACCGATCGTTGCGGCGAAGACCGCATGCGTGGCACACTCGGCCAGCCCCAGGATCCGGGCCTGCGGAAATGCGGCCTTCTCACCCCTGCCGCCGGCCCCCGGACGACTGAAGTACTCGTCGTTGGCTGGGGTGTCGGCCACATCCAGACAGCTGCCGTCGATGGCCACCAGCCGCCGCTCGGCCAGCCAAGCCCCTGGGGTTTGCGGTCCGGCTAACGGGCGGGCTACCCGGGAAAACAAGCTGGCCAACGGGGCCGATCCCAGCCGCTCACGAGCCTGAAAGATCGCCGACTTACCCGGCAGTCGATACTCTTCACGCCACCCCGACGCCCACGCCAAACCATCAGTGAGCTGGGCCAACACATCCTCATACGAGCCCTCTGAATACAGGCCCATCGCGATCGCGAAATACGCCATCACCCGCGCCGGCAACGACCGATGCCGCTGCTGAGTGCGACCGGCCTGCTCGATCACCTCATCCACCACCGTTGCGGGAAACACCCGCGTCAGCACCCCCACCGACACCAAATCTGACAACCGGCGATCCGACTCAGGCTTCCGCCAACCCGCACGAGGCATAGGTCATAAACTACACCCATGTAACCTTAACTGAACGGTATTGCGCTTAAATCAGGCCCAGCTCCGTAACCGCCTTGCGCTCGTCGGCCAGCTCGGCGGTAGACGCGTCGATACGCCCGCGGGAGAACTCGTCGATCTCCAAGCCCCGCACGATTGACCAGTTCCCGTCCTTGGTCGTCACCGGGAACGAGGAGATCAGGCCCTCGGGCACGCCGTAGGAGCCGTCGGAGACCACCGCCATCGACACCCAGTCCCCTTCGGGGGTGCCCAGCAGCCAGTCGCGGGCCGCATCCACGGTCGCCGATGCGGCCGACGCAGCCGACGACGCGCCGCGCGCATCGATGATCGCCGCGCCGCGCTTGGCGACGGTCGGAATGAAGTAGTCCTCGATCCAGGATTGGTCGCCGACGACCTCGGCCGCGTTCTTGCCACCAACCTCGGCATGAAACAGGTCGGGGTACTGGGTGGCCGAGTGGTTGCCCCAGATCGTCATCTTCTTGATGTCGGTGACCGCGGCGCCGGTCTTGGTGGCCAGCTGCGAGATCGCGCGGTTGTGGTCCAGGCGCGTGAGCGCGGTGAACCGCTCCTTGGGGATGTCGGGGGCGTTGGTCATCGCGATCAACGCGTTGGTATTGGCCGGGTTGCCGGTCACGCCGACGCGGACGTCGTCAGCGGCGACGGAGTTCAGTGCCTTGCCCTGAGCGGTGAAGATCGCGCCGTTGGCCTCGAGCAGGTCGCCGCGCTCCATCCCTTTGGTGCGCGGACGGGCTCCGACCAGCAGCGCCAGGTTCACGCCGTCGAAGATCTTGTCGGGATCTGCGCCGATTTCCACGCCGGACAACAGCGGGAATGCGCAGTCGTCGAGTTCCATCACGACGCCCTCAAGCGCCTTGAGCGCGGGCTCGATCTCGAGGAGTCGCAGCTCGATCGGGCGGTCCGGGCCCAGCAGCGAGCCGCTGGCCAGACGGAACAACAGGCTGTAGCCGATCTGGCCGGCGGCACCGGTGACGGCGACCTTGAGTGGACTTGCGCTCACGTCGGTTCTGCTCCTTATGGATCCTGGATTGGTCTCCGCTCGAAACTAGCGCACCTTGGCCGCGCCGAAATCGCCGGTCCGTTTGCGCGCCGCTGCTACCGGCCGCGCTTCGCCCCCTCACCGTTCTACCGGGACGCGTACCATGGACGACCGCCCGGCCAGACCTGAGCTGCGATCGGAGGTTGATGTGTTTCCAGGGTTCGACGCGCTGCCCGAAGCTCTGAGGCCGATCGCGCGGCCCCGGGTTCACCAACCGCACCAGCACCCCGTCGGCGGCCGCGCCGAGGCCCTGGTCGATTGCGGCGTCTATGTCGACGGTCACCGATTGCCCGGCAAGTACGCGTATGCGGAGGCCCTGGCCAAGGTCCGCGAAGTAGAGTCGGCCCCGCTGGACGCGATGGAGCAGGCTGGGCCCTGCTCGTTCGTATGGATTGGCCTGCACGAGCCCGACGAGCGCCAAATGCAGGAAGTGGCGGACGTTTTCGGGCTGCACCCATTGGCGGTCGAGGACGCCGTGCACGCGCATCAGCGGCCCAAGCTGGAGCGATACGACGAGACGCTGTTTTTCGTGCTGAAGACCGTCAACTATGTGCCGCACGAATCGGTAGTGCTGGCCCGCGAGATCGTCGAAACCGGCGAGATCATGATCTTCGTCGGCAAAGACTTCGTGATCACGGTCCGCCACGGCGAACATGGCGGACTCTCCGATGTGCGCAGGAAGATGGATGCCGACCCAGAGCACCTGCGGCTAGGTCCATACGCGGTGCTACACGCCATCTCCGACTACGTGGTGGACCACTACCTCGCGGTAACCACCTTGATGGAGGACGATATCGACAGCATCGAGGAGGTGGCTTTCGCCCCTGGCCGCAAAATCGACGTCGAACCGATCTACCTGCTCAAGCGGGAAGTCGTCCAGTTGCGCCGGTGCGTGGCCCCGCTGTCGGCTGCGTTCCAACGCATGCAGGCCGAAAACAAGGACCTGATCTCGAAGGAAGTACGGCGGTATCTACGCGACGTTGCCGACCACCAGACCGAGGCCGCAGATCAGATCGTCGCGTACGACGACATGCTCAACTCGCTGGTGCAGGCCGCGCTGGCGCGTGTCGGCATGCAACAGAACATGGACATGCGCAAGATATCGGCCTGGGCCGGTATCGTCGCGGTGCCCACCATGGTCGCTGGGATCTACGGCATGAACTTCCACTTCATGCCCGAGCTGGACTCGAGGTGGGGCTATCCGACGGTGATCGGCGCAATGGTCATGGTCTGCGTGTTCCTCTACTTCAGTTTCCGAAAACGCGGCTGGCTTTAACGCGCGAGCAGACGCTAAATCGCCCTGGAACGCCTGTTCCAGGGCGATTTAGCGTCTGCTCGCGCTACTACGTGGCGGCGCGCTTGAGCCGGATCCGGGCTGCCTCGGTCGCGGTGACCGGCGTCGCCGACAAGAATCGCACCGGGTTGCGCGGGGGCGGCAACGGCAAATCAGGGATGTCGCTGCGTCCCAACAACACCGCGGTATACGGCACTCGTTCCCATAGCGGTGCCCCGAGGTCGATCAGGGCGTCGGCGGATAGCACCACGCCGTCTACCGCCGGCGTCGCCGCCAGTGTCGCCAGGCTGCGCGCCAGCCCGGTGGCCGGGCCCGGATTACGCAGGCGCAGCACAACTTCGGCCCGCGGACCGCGCAACGGATCGGCGACGCTCTCGGTTGGATCGACCATCGGATTGCGTGAGCATCCCAGCGACACGTAAGTCACGAATTCGTCTGTCGCAGAACGAAACCGGAGTACCCCAATGGGTTCGGCACCCAGAAATGTCACGCTCGCGGCATCGGGCTCGGTGCCGAAATGCCCGCGCAGGTGTGCCCGTACCTGGTCCAGGATCCGGGTCACTGCGCCGCAGGCACACCGACGGTCAGGTTGGCGCCGGAGTCGGCATCGAAGACGGCCAGCTTGCTGGTGTCGACAGCCAACTCGATCGACTGACCGATGGCCGCCTTCGACTCGTTGGGAACCCTGGCCACGAACTGGTTTTCGTGCGATTCTCCCTCGGCCTCCAGCTCATCTAGCTGGGCCGCGTGCACAGCCGGACCCGACGTAGTGAAGTACGCGTATTTGTCCGAGCCCAGCGATTCGACAAAATCCACCTTGACCTCGAAGGTCAACGCCTTGATGCGTTGGTAGCCGTCGATCAATGCGGCATCGGCGATGTGCTCGGGCCGGACCCCGACGATCACATTCTGTGGTTTCGGATGCTGCGTGATCGCCTCCTGAACCTCCGGCGCCAGCGTCACCTCGCCAAAGGGCAGTGTCAGCCCGATCGACGTCAACGTGGCGGGAAAGAAATTCATCGCCGGAGAGCCAATGAATCCCGCGACGAACAGATTGGCGGGACGCTCGTAAAGCTCGGTGGGAGTGCCGATCTGCTGTGCGACGCCACCGTGCATCACCACCACTCGGTCGCCCAACGTCATCGCCTCGGTCTGGTCATGGGTGACATACACGGTGGTAGTGCCTAGTCGCTTTTGCAGCCGGGCGATCTCACCGCGCATCTGCACCCGCAGTTTGGCGTCCAGATTCGACAGCGGCTCGTCCATCAGAAACGCCTTGGGATGACGCACAATTGCGCGGCCCATCGCGACCCGCTGTCGCTGTCCACCAGACAATTGGGATGGCTTACGATCCAGAAGCCCAGTCAGGTCAAGGATTTTGGCCGTTTCCTCGACCTTCTGCGCGATTTCCGCCTTCCTCATCTTCGCCAGGGTGAGCGGAAACGCGATATTCTGCCGCACGGTCATATGCGGGTAAAGGGCGTACGACTGAAAGACCATGGCGATGTCGCGGTCCTTGGGCGCCTTCTCGTTCACCCGCTCGCCGCCGATGCGCAGCTCTCCCGACGAGATATCCTCAAGTCCAGCAATCATATTCAGTGTCGTGGTCTTGCCACACCCGGACGGTCCCACCAAGATCAGGAATTCTCCGTCGGCGATGGTGATGTTCAGGTCGCGCACCGCGGTGTGACCGTCGGGGTAGCTCTTGTTGACATGCTCCAACACAATCTCGGCCATCGCGCTATCCCTTCACAGCGCCAGAGGTCAACCCGGCGACAATCCGTCGTTGGAAAATCAGAACAAAGACAATGATCGGGACCGTGATCACGATCGCGCCGGCCGCGATCGATCCGGTTGGCTCTTCGAACTGCGAACTGCCGGTGAAATTGGCGATCGCCACCGGCGCGGTGATCGCCGCCTTAGTGGCCGTCAACGACAGCGCGAGCAGCAGGTCGTTCCACGCGAAAATGAATACCAGGATGGCCGCCGTCACCAGTCCCGGAGCCGCTAGCGGCGCAATAACTTTGCGGAAAGCCTGTCCCGGCGTCGCACCATCCATCTTGGCCGCCTTTTCCAGATCCCACGGGATCTCGCGGAAAAACGCCGACAGCGTGTAGATGGCAAGCGGCAATGCAAACGTGATGTACGGCAGGATCAACCCCGGCCAGGTGTCGAACAGGCCCACCGCACGCTCGATATTGAACAGCGGCGTCACCAGCGATATCGCCGGGAACATGGTGATCAGCAAGGTGATACCGATAAGCAGCCGCTTACCCGGGAAATCCAGCCGGGCAATCGCATAAGCGGCCATCGCGCCGAGCAGCACCGCGATCACGGTGGTGATCAATCCGATTCCGATGGAGTTGACCAGGGCCGAGCTAAAGAAATCGCCCCGGAAGATGCCGCGGTAGTTGTCCAAAGTCACCGACGACGGAATCAGCTTGCCGTCCTTGACCATTGACGTGGGTTTGAGAGACAGGCTGAAAATCCACAGCACCGGCAGCAACACGTACACCACCACCAAGGTGTCGATGACGGCCCAAAACGTGGCGCGCCGGGCGCCCAATGGCTCACCTCCCATCGGCCGCACCTCCCGGCGCCGCGGCGCCGAACAGCTTGATGAAGATGAACGCGATCAGCGCCACGCAGCCGAATATCAGCACGCTAATCGCCGAACCGAGCCCCACGTTGAAACCCTTGAACAGGTTGTCGTAGCCAAGGATTGACACCGACTGAGTACCGTTCTCGCCCCCGGTGAGCACATAGATGTTGTCGAAGATTCGGAATGCATCGAGCGTCCGGAACAACAACGCGACCACCACGGCCGGCTTGATGATCGGCAAGATGACCTTCGTCAGCCGACGCCACGCGCCCGCGCCGTCCACCTGCGCGGCCTGCAACAAATCCTCGGGCACCAACGCCAACCCGGCCAGCAGCAGCAGCGACATGAACGGCGTCGTCTTCCAGACCTCGGCGATGACGACGACGGCCAGCGACGGGATCTGCTGAGTCAGCGGCGCGCTACCGGTCGGCAGCAGGTTGGCCAGGTACCCAGTCCCCGGCGTCCAGGCGTAATACCAGCTATAGGAGGCGACCACGGTGACGATGCCGTACGGGATCAACACCGCGGTGCGCACCAACCCCTTGCCGAGCAACGTGCGGTGCATCACCAGCGCCAGCGACAGGCCCAGCACGAACTCGAACGTCACCGAAACCACCGTGATCGCCAGCGTCACTGCAAGCGCAATCCACCAATACCGGTCGGTCAGGATCGTTTGGTAGTTGCCCAGCCCGATGAAGGCGGTGTCGTTGGGGGTAGCCAGGTTATTGCGCTGCAGGCTTAGCCACACCGCGTACCCGATCGGGTAGGCCGTCACCGCCAACATCAACATCGCCGCGGGTGTCACCAGCAGCAACGCCAGGCGCCGCTCGGCGCTCATAGCCCCCGCGTGCGTCACGGCAGCAGACCCCTACCGTCGATGGCCTTTTGCGCCTGCGCGGCGAGTTCGTCGGCCGTGCGCTCCGGATCGATCGCCGTGATAGGACTCAGCGCCGCCGCGAGCCGGATGGACAATGCCTGGTAGACCGGTGTCGCCGGACGCACCGCGGCGTCGGTGAGCTGCTGGCGGATGATGGTGTACATCGGATACGTCGCCTGGAATTGCGGGTCGGAGTACAGCGAAGACCGCACCGCCGGCAAGCCCCCCTCGATCGACACGTACTTCTGATTCTGCAGGTTCCGCAGGCACCTCACCGCCTCGAACGCCTCTGCCTTGTGACGCGTGGTGCTGGCCACCGCCAGGTTCAGCCCGCCGATCGTCACCTTGGCCGGCCGACCGGGCGACACACCCGGATAAGGCGCGAAACCGAACACCTGCTGGCTGGCCTGGTACGCGATGCGGAACTGTTCTTCGGTGGGCTCGAAGGTCCCGACGTTGTTCACGCTGCCGGCCAACTCCGGAATCCGGTTGAGCGGCAAGAACGGCACGCCGCCCTTCACCGCATTCTCCAGCAAGGACGCCAGCACGAACGGCCAGTTGACCTCGAGCGCGGCCTTACCCTGTTCCACCGCTAACCGGGCGGTGCCCTCGTCGGTCCGGGTGATCGAGGGATCGGCGCCCGGCGCGGTAGCCACCGACTTCAGGATCTGCAGCGCGCTGACGGTGGCCGCGCGGTGTTCCGGGGTGTCGGTCAAGGTGACGCGCTTGCCGTCCTCGGAGAGCACCTGACCGCCAGCGCTAACCAGCAACGTGTTGAACCACACGACCAGACCCTCACCCTCGTTGGCCTGTACGGCGATCCAGCTGGGCTGGCCCGCGGCGTGCAGGCGGCTCGCCTCGGACACCATGTCGCTCCAGCTCGGTGGCGGTTGCCTCACCAAATCCGCTCGGTACCAAAGTAACTGGGTATTTGTGGTAACGGGCGCGCCATACAGACGATGCTTCCAGGTGGCCGTTGCCAGCGGGCCCGGCAAGGTGTCGGTGGTGGCGTCGTCCTCGGCTTCGCCGGCCGGGTCCTGCGATAGCGGCAGCGCCCACCCGGCTTCGGCGAACTCGGCGGTCCACACCACGTCCATTGCCATCACATCCAGGGTGCGGTCGTTGCCGGTCAGCCGTCGAGCCAGCTGCAACCGCTGTTCGTCGGGCGATCTGGGCAGGCTGATCTGCTGGATGGCGAACCGGCCACCGAATTGCTGAGTGCAGCGCTGCGCAATGGCGGTAAAAGTCGTCCCGTCGGTGGCCGGCGTGTAGAGACTGATCACCAGCCCGCCACCGCCGGATCCGCACGCTGACACCACCGACGCGGTGCTCAGCGTCGCCAGCACGATCGTGATCAGCTTGCGTGCGCGCACCCAGCCACCCAGGTCAGATCGCCAGACGCGCCAACAGATCCCGTGCCTTCTCTGCGTTTTGCGGATCGCAGAGTACGTCGTAGCGGCCGGCTACCAACTGCATGGTCGAGCTGAAATCCCTGGTGCCGCGGGCCATCGCGTACGGGACCGCAGAGGTGATCAGTCCGAAGAAGACCCCGGCGACCAAACCCGTGACCAGCGCGGCCCATGGGTTGGGACTGAAGAAGCCGAGCACCAACCCGATGAACAGGCCAAGCCAGGCGCCACTCAACACCCCGCCACCCAGCACTTTGGCCCAGGTCAGCCGGCCGGTGACGCGCTCCACCTGCATGAGGTCGACGCCGACGATGGTCACCTGCTGAACCGGGAACTGTTGCTCGGAGAGATAGTCGACGGCACGCTGCGCCTCGGCATAGGTGGGATACGACCCGACCGGCCAGCCTTTGGGCGGGGTGGGTAATCCGGGCACGCCGTGCCGACCCGAAGCCGCCGCGCCGGGGTTTGCACCGGGTACCTGTCCGGGCTGGAATGGGCTAGTCATCGGTATTTATTCTCCTCTGCCTCAGCCATCGTTTCATCTCCGGGCCAGCTGCGGTACTTCCGCACACCGTCCAGGCAACCGGCGAGTAGCCGCTATCTCGCGGATATCCCCTGGCCCGGGCGTTGTTTTGCGGACTTCCACGGCCCGTCCCGCGATCGACGCATAGGCTAGGTTGAACTCCATGACTGCTCCCGGCGGCTCCTACGACGAGAGTGCACACGCGGGCTCGGCTTGGGCCTCTCCGGCGGGTGAGCAGCCCTACCCACCCCCGGCGTATCAACCACCCGGCTACCAGCCCTACGGCGGGCCGCCGCCGTACGGCGCGTTTCCACCCGGTCTACCCGGTCCGCCCGGTCCACCCGGCTTTGGACCGCCGTCGTATCCGGGCGGGTATTACCCCGCACCGGACTACCTGGGCAGCTACGGGACCATGCAGGCGGGGACCAACGCCCTGGCGATCGCATCGCTGGTCACCTCGATCGTCGGTGTGCTCAGTTGTGGCATCGCCTCGATCGTGGCCATCGTGCTCGGCGCGGTCGCGCTCAACCAGGTCAAGCAGACTCGGGAAGAGGGCTACGGCCTCGCGGTGGCCGGCATCGTGATCGGCATCGCGACCCTGCTGGTCTTTCTGATCATCGCGTTATTCACCCTTTAGCCAAGCCGGACGACCCCGCGCCGGCTGCCAGCCCGCTCACGACTGCCTACGCTCTCAACCATGGGATCGGTCAACCGGGTCTATTTGGCGCGGCTCTCGCGGATGATGGTACTGGGGCCACTGGGCGAATCCTTCGGGCGCGTCCGTGACGTCGTCATCAGCATCAGCATCGTCCGCCAACAGCCGCGCGTCCTGGGACTGGTCGTCGATCTGGCGACCCGCCGCAGCATCTTCATACCGATCCTGCGCGTAGCCGCGATCGAGCCCAAGGCGGTGACACTCAACACCGGCAACGTGTCACTGCGTCACTTCGAGCAGCGCCCGGGCGAGGTGCTGGCGATGGGGCAGGTTCTCGACACTCCCGTGAAGGTCACCGATCCGGACCTACCCGAACTGGCCGGCGCCGATGTCGTGATCACCGACCTCGGCGTCGAACAAACAAGAACACGCGACTGGGTGGTGACTCGGGTCGCCGTCCGCAGCCAACGACGGCTGGGGCGGCGCGGTCCGGTGCACATCGTCGATTGGCAACACGTGCACGGGTTGACGCCATCCGCCTTGGCAATGCCGGGTCAGGAAGTCGCGCAGCTGCTGGACCAGTTCGAGGGGCGCCGTGCCGTCGATGTGGCCGACGCCATCCGCGGACTTCCGAGCAAGCGCCGCTTTGAGGTTTACCAGGCGCTTGACGACGAACGGCTGGCCGACATTCTGCAAGAGTTGCCCGAGGCGGATCAGGCCGAGGTGCTGTCACAACTGGGCACCGAACGGGCGGCCGATGTGCTGGAAGCGATGGATCCCGATGACGCCGCCGACCTGCTGGGCGTGCTGAATCCGACCGATGCGGAGATGCTGCTGACCCGGATGGATCCCGACGATTCCGACCCGGTGCGACGGCTGCTGAAGCACTCCCCCGACACCGCCGGCGGCTTGATGACCTCCGAACCGGTGGTGCTGACCCCGGACACGTCGGTTGCCGAGGCGCTGGCCCGGGTGCGCGATCCCGACCTGACGCCCGCACTGTCATCGATGGTGTTCGTGGCGCGCCCGCCCACGGACACTCCCACCGGGCACTACCTGGGCTGCGTGCCGCTGCAGCGACTGTTGCGCGAGCCACCCGCCGAGCTGGTCGGCGGGCTCATCGACACCGACCTGCTTACCCTGAACCCGGAGACCCCGCTGGGTGCCGCCACCCGCTACTTCGCCGCCTACAACCTGGTGTGCGGGCCGGTGGTCGACGACGAAAGCCACCTGTTAGGAGCGGTGACCGTGGACGACCTGCTCGATCACCTGCTACCCCATGACTGGCGCGTGGACGTGCAGAAGCTAGACCCCGCCGGCAGACCCGCGAGATCCGGAGGATTGCTGTGAGCAGATCCTCAACGACGCGGGGCCTGTACACCCCCCGGACATCGCGCCCGTTTGCGCCGCGACTCGACCCCGAGGCCGTCGGGAAGACGACTGAATCCATCGCCCGGTTCTTCGGCACCGGCCGTTACCTGCTGGTGCAGACGCTCTTCGTCTTGACGTGGATCGTGCTGAACGTGTTCGCAGTCCGCCTGCGCTGGGATCCCTACCCATTCATCCTGCTCAACCTGGCTTTCTCCACACAGGCCTCCTATGCCGCCCCGCTGATTCTGCTCGCGCAAAACCGCCAGGAAAACCGCGACCGCGTCGCGTTGGAGGAGGATCGTCGGCGGGCCGCACAAACCAAGGCCGACACCGAGTACTTGGCCCGCGAGCTGGCCGCGCTGCGGCTGGCCATCGGCGAGGTCGCCACGCGTGACTACCTCCGCCACGAATTGGAGAGCCTGCGCAACCTGCTAGCCGAGCTGCAGCCGGCTCAAACAAAATCGCCGGAAACCGGGCGGATCCGGCTGACGGACGGCGCGGAGCGGCGTGCTAAGAAATCCAGGTGAGAACCAACTCCGCCATTGCGCAACTCCTGTAACAAGAGTTATGTATGGTGATCTAGTTCACGAAGCTAAGAAAAGGTCAGTTTCCCGACAGCTCACATACTCAAGGACGGTCGAGTGCGCATACGCGGACGCTGGGGTGCTCACCCGGCCGCCGCTGCGGTGCGCCAGCGGGCAATTCGCCTGGCGCAGCCGGCATTCGGTGTGGCGGTGATCGTCCCTTTAGTGTTCGCCGGAGCGGTCGCCGGCGCGGCTCCCTCATTCCGCGGCAAGACCCCGCCGTTGCGTTCCGCAATCACCCCGGTAGCCGCGGTTGCCCCGTCCCCGCACACTGACCTGTCCGGCCCGGTCGTCATCTCCATCGAGCGTCTACCGACCAGCTTCCACGTCGCCGCCGCCACCACATCGGCCCCGCCACCGCCGATGATCGTGAATTCACCTGGCGCGCTAGGCATTCCGATCATGGCGCTGTCTGCGTATCGGAATGCCGAGCAGAAGATGGCAGCAGCCGCCCCCGGCTGCGGCATCAGCTGGAACCTGTTGGCGGGCATCGGGCGCATCGAGTCGATGCATGCAAACGGCGGCGCCGTTGACGCACACGGCACCGCGGTCAACCCGATCTACGGACCGGCGCTGGACGGCACATTGCCCGGCAACGAGATCATCATTCAGAGCAACGTCGGCAATCGCGTCACCTACGCCCGCGCGATGGGGCCCATGCAGTTCCTGCCCGGCACCTGGGCGCGATACGCGGTCGACGGCGACGGTGATGGCGTGCCCGACCCACAGAACATATTTGACTCGACGCTGGCAGCGGCCCGGTACTTGTGCAGCGGCGGGCTCAACCTGCGGGACCCGGGCCAGGTCATGGCCGCGATCCTGCGTTACAACAACTCGATGCCCTACGCCCAGAACGTGCTGGGCTGGGCCGCGGCATACGCCACCGGCGTGGTCCCGGTCGACCTGCCGCCGATCACCGGACCGCCGCCGCCTATCGGCGACGCACACCTCGAGCATCCCGAGGGACTCGGGCCCGACTTGCCGCTGAACCAAAACGGCCTCGGGGTCAACGACCCGCTGGGGCAACACATGCCGCTGATCGACTTCGGTCCGCCCCGGCCCCTGCCGCAATATCCGATGCCTCCGATGCCACCGATGTGGCCGTGGCTGCAGCAACCACCCGCCCCTGCGCCGCTGGCGCCGCAGCCTGGATGCACGCTGATCTGCATTACCTCCCAGAACCTGCCTGACGCGCCGCCACCCGGGGTCGGCCCGATGCCGCCGCCCGCTGCACCGGTGCCGCCGGCCGGCCCGCCGCCGCCTACGCCCAGCCCTCCGGCGCCCGGCGAGCCGGCACTCACGCCGGTCAGCTGATCGGACGGCGAGCCGCCTACACTCGGCGGTGATGTCCGGAACACCAGCTGACGACCTGACCGGCGCTGTTCGCACCGCGCTGTCGAAAGTGATCGACCCCGAACTGCGGCGCCCCATCACCGAGCTCGGGATGGTTAAGAGCATCGACGTGGACGCCGACGGAGGCGTGCACGTCGAGATCTATCTGACCATCGCCGGCTGCCCCAAGAAGTCCGAGATCAGCGAGCGCGTCACCGCCGCCGTCGCCGACGTTCCTGGCACCGGAGCCGTCAGGGTCAGCCTGGATGTGATGAGCGACGAGCAACGCGCCGAGCTGCGCAAGCAGTTGCGCGGTGACGCACGCGAGCCGGTGATCCCCTTCGCCCAACCCAGCTCTGTGACCCGGGTGTATGCGGTCGCCTCCGGCAAGGGCGGGGTCGGCAAATCCACCGTCACGGTCAATCTGGCCGCGGCGATGGCCGCCCGCGGCCTGTCCGTCGGCGTGCTGGATGCCGATATTCATGGCCACTCCATTCCCCGCATGATGGGCACCACCGACCGCCCCACCCAGGTCGAGTCGATGATCCTGCCGCCCATCGCGCACGAGGTGAAGGTCATTTCGATCGCCCAGTTCACCCAGGGCAACACGCCGGTGGTGTGGCGCGGCCCGATGCTGCACCGGGCGTTGCAGCAGTTTTTGGCCGACGTGTATTGGGGCGATCTGGATGTGCTGTTGCTCGACCTGCCACCCGGCACCGGCGACATCGCCATCTCGGTGGCTCAACTGATCCCCAACGCCGAAATCCTGGTGGTGACCACGCCGCAACTGGCGGCCGCCGAGGTGGCCGAGCGCGCCGGCAGCATCGCGCTGCAGACGCGGCAGCGCATCGTGGGCGTCGTGGAAAACATGTCTGGGTTGATGTTGCCGGACGGCACGACGATGCAGGTATTCGGCGAGGGCGGCGGTCAGCAGGTCGCCGAGCGGCTGTCGCGTGCGGTCGGAGCCGACGTACCGCTGCTGGGTCAGATCCCGCTGGATCCCGCGTTGGTGTCCGCCGGTGATTCGGGCACACCCCTGGTGTTGAGCGCGCCCGACTCGGCGGTGGGCAAAGAACTGCTCAGCATCGCCGACAGCTTGTCCTCACGACGGCGCGGGCTGGCAGGCATGTCACTCGGGCTCGACCCGACGCATCGCTAACGTCACCCGCGCGAGCAGACGCGAAAGCCCACTAGGTCGGCGTCAGGTGCTGCGCCAAGCGGGAACCGCCCCCAGGATAAAGAACACTTGACGTTGCAGCCCTACCGCAACACCTTGCAGCTCTGGGGAATTGGGATCTGAGCGGTCACTGGTCAAGATCTCGAGCATCGAATCGATTCCGGATGTCAGCGTGACCACGATGAGAGACGCCAACATTTCCACGTCACGGACCGACCATCTATTGAGGGGGTCGAAGCGTGCCAGGAACGTGGCCATCTGACTGGTGAGCAGTCGGATCTCCTGTCTCACCGCGCGGCGCAGCACAGGGTTTCCGGCGGCCCTTTGACGGGCGACGAAGGCCAAATGCCGGTGGTCCTGCGTGACATATTCGCAGAGCATTCGGACCCCCTTTTTCACGATGGACCCCGGGGACGCGCTGTTGTCGACAGAGGAAGCGCCAGCCAGCGGTGAGCGCAGCCTTCGAAAACACTCCTCGACGACTGCCAGTCCCAAGTCATCCATCGAGCTGAAGTACCGATAGAAGGCCGAGGGCGCCACTCGGGCGCCCTGCGTGACCTGACGCAGGCTCAATCCGTCGAATGCCGCACCAGAAGTAGTGAGGTCGAGCACCGCGGCAATGAGGGCCCGACGGGTCTGTTCCCGCCGCTCCTGTTGGGTGCGCCGACGCGTGGGCCCATGGCTTGCCTGCGTGATATTTAGAGAACGAACGTTTTCTACGTTGCATGTTCCTTCCGTCACATCTGGATCCTACCGGTTGGAATACCGAATATTGCAATCTACTGTTAGAGAACATTTGTTCATTATCTATGGAGGAACTGCCCATGCGGATCGCGACTAGACTTCCAGCGGAACGAAGCCTCGCTCCAGCGGACGCCGATCGGATCGCGGACATCCGGTCCCAGCTGATCGGCATCGGCGACAATTTCCGCCGTCGCCATCCCTTGATTGCTCGGCACCAGGACACCATCGGTTTGGCGATCTTTGTGACCTCGATCGCCGGTGTGCTAGCCGACGCGGTCCTCTACGCGATCGGAGCGTTGCCTTGGTGGGTGGTGGTCCCGGTGACCGCGTTCTGGCTGTCACTCCTTCACGAACTCGAGCACGACCTCATCCACTCGATGTACTTCCGCAATCGCCGCTGGGTGCATAACTTCATGCTGTTCGGCGTGTGGTTCTTCCGGCCAAGCACCATCAACCCGTGGATCCGCCGGCGCCTACACCTACACCATCACGAGGTGTCCGGGACCGACTCCGATTTCGAAGAACGCGCCATCACCAATGGCGAGGGCTGGGGCACCCACCGCCTCGTGAGCCTCCTGGACTCGATGATCGGCATCTACACCAAGCGCATGCGGATGCGCTCGATCGTTAAGGATTACATCAAGCACCAGGCCCGCACCCGCGAAGAGGCGCGTCAGCTGGTGACCGAAAGCAAGCTGGCCTACTTCCCGCTGGGAAACGTGCATTATGCGTTGTGGCACCTGGTGATAGGTCTTCACATCTACGAGCTTGCCGCAGGGGTCACCATCCGCGGATGGGCCATGACCGGGCTGGACTTCATCGCCGTCACGCTGCTTGCGCCCAACGCGCTGCGGACATTTTGCCTGCACTTCGTAAGCTCGAACATGCATTACTTCGGCGACGTAGAGAAATACAACGTCCTCCAGCAGACCCAGGTATGGACCGCGAAATGGCTTCTGCCGTTTCACATCTTGTGCTTCAACTTCGGCGCCACGCATGCCATCCACCACTTCCTGGTGCGGGATCCGTTCTACATCCGCGAGGCCATCAAGACCCCCTGCCAGCAGGTGCTCCGCGCCAACGGGGTCCGGTTCAACGACTTCGGGACCTTCAAGCGGGCCAACAGGTTTGGCGTGCCGTTGGCGCCGATAGCGAAGTAGTCGACGATGAGCGTGGGAACAGTCCAGCTGTGGATCTGCGTGCGTTGCGGCATGATTTATGACCCTGCCGAGGGGGATCCAGATGGAGGTATCCCGCCCGGAACGGCCTTCGCTGATATCCCGGAGGGATGGGTCTGTCCGGTGTGCGGTGCGAGCAAGTCCGACTTCGTACCGTATGAGGACTGAACCAAGTCGGTTCGGCCGGCATTCATCAGCCGGGTTGGCCGGGTGTGCCGCTGTCCCCAGGATCGCCATCGACACCGGAAGTGCCGTCTGTGGACATCGGGTTGCCGGTACCGAGGCCACCCGCACCGCCGGCTCCGCCCGCACCACCCGCACCGCCGACGCCGCCAGCCCCACCTACACCCGCAGCAGCGCTTGCACCCGCCCGGCCCCAAAGCCATCCCGCAGCCCCGCCGGTGCCGCCGGCGCCTCCCGCTCCACCGTCACCGCCACCACCGCCGTCACCCCCGTCACCACCAACACCGCCGCCACCGCCATGGCCCGGAGCCGTGAACGAGGTTTGTCCGTTCCCGCCGGCGCCACCACTTCCGCCAACACCGCCCGCGCCGCCGGCGCCACCAAGACCGCCAGCACCGCCAATACCAGCGTCGCCGCCGTCGCCGAACAGCCCCGCGGCGCCGCCGTCGCCACCGACACCGCCCACCCCCCCGGCTCCACCCGCGGCCGCAGCGCCGCCCTTGCCGCCGGCTCCACCATCACCGCCGGTCGTACCGGTTGCCGTGGTCTCATAATTTTGAGTGGTGTCGGCCGCTCCCCCGATGCCCCCGGCACCGCCCCCGCCGCCGGGGGCGCCGGATCCTCCGAGGCCGCCAGCGCCCCCGTTGCCGCCGGGTCCGCCGTTGCCGACGAGCAGTCCGCCACGACCACCGGTACCCCCAGCGCCCCCCGTTCCGCCGGCTTCGCCGGAGATAGCACTGGCCGCCCCGTCACCTCCGCTCCCCCCGGCTCCGCCGGTCGCGAGACCGATGCCGTTGGGATTTTCAGGACTTTGAGCCGTCGCGGCCCCGCCCGCGCCGCCGGCGCCGCCCGCGCCGCCGGCGGAGCCGCCGTCAGCTCCGTTGCCGCCAGCGCCGCCGGTAGCGGAGGCCTCGGTGACATCGACGGTGCCGCTGTTGAGCTCGGCCGTCGCAGCCCCACCGGACCCGCCCGCCCCTCCGTTACCGCCATTGGCGCCCGCCGCACCCCCGTCGCCGCCCTTGCCGCCCGTGGCCTGCGCAAGATCAGCAGGGTCGCCTCCCTGGAACGCATTTGCCGAGCCGCCGGGCCCACCTTGACCACCGTTCTGGCCAGTCCCCCCGGCAGTACCCAGGCCACCGTTGGTACCGACGGCAGTCGTGGGTGCGCTTTCGTCGTCACCGGCGCTGCCGGTGTCAGCGGTGCCTGTCGGTGTGGGGTTGGCACCGTCGGCCCCGGCTAGACCGGTGCCGCCGTCCGCGCCCGCACCACCGTGGCCGAACAGGCCGGCGTTGCCGCCGTCACCGCCGCGCCCCGGGTTGCCCGCGTTAATGCCCGCCATAGCTCCGCCGCCGACCCCGCCACCGCCTCCATTGCCGCACAACCAGCCGCCGGCCCCGCCGTTGCCGCCAGTTGCGCCAGATCCGCCCGGTCCGCCGCTGCCACCGTTGCCAATCAGCCCAGCGTTGCCACCGTTGCCACCGGCTTGGCCAGCCGCGCCGGCGGCGCCGCTACCGCCGTTGCCCAACAGCAGTCCACCGTCGCCGCCGTTGCTGCCGGCTGTGCTGGCGTCGGCACCGTGACCGATCAGCGGGCGACCGAGCAGTGCCTCGGTGGGCGCATTGATGATATTCAATACCTGCTGTGCCACGTTTTGTAGCGGGGAGGCGTTGCTGGCTTCGGCGCTGGCGTAACTGGGCCCGACGTTGTTTAGTGCTTGCGCAAACTGGGCACAAGACTGCGCGATTTGAGCGCTGAGCGCTTGATAGCGCTGGGCGTAGGTGGAAAACAGCCCGGCGATCGCTACCGATACTTCGTCAGCACCGGCAGTGAGCAGGCTGGTAGTTGGCGGTACGGCTGCGGCGTTGGCTGCGCTTAGTGCGGAGCCAACGCTGTCCAACTCCGCTGCCGCTGCGACTATCGTCTGCGGCGCTGCAACCAGATATGACATCACTAGTCTCCTACCGAATGTCCATAGGACCTGCGCAAGTTATCGCAGCACGACTTGGTGGTGGCCCACTTTTGGGATTGTCCCTGCGCGAGCCAAAGTTCGCATGAACTCCCCATATTTTTCATTTCTCGCCACAGAGTCCTGGTCAAGGAGCGCGGCGACGAGCCGCGGCATCTTAAGGAGTTTGGTTGCCCGAATCGGCAATGAACTGCGATTTGAGATGCATTTCTAGAGGTACATAGGAATGCGAGCTGATTTCAACGAAAACGCCCGCTCGCCCTACGGCAGCCCATGTGTTCCGGCCTGCCCCAGTATTAGCCCGCCGTCACCACCAGCACCACCAGTGCCCGGCAGTGCTCCAGTCCCGCCGTTACCGCCGTTGCCGCCGTCGCCGATCAATGCCGCGTCGCCGCCGACGCCACCATTGCCGCCGGAACCGCCAGTACCACCGATCCCGCCGTCACCGCCGTTACCCCCATTCCCGATACGTGCGGCCATGCCGCCAATTCCGCCGGTACCACCGTCGCCGGCGGTGCCTCCGGCGCCGCCGGCCCCGCCGGCACCGCCAGCCCCGAACAACCCGCGGCCATGGCCGCCGTTTCCGCCGGCCCCGCCATCGTTGCCGCCCATCGCCGCGACGAGCCCCCCTGCACCGCCGGCCCCACCGGCACCACCGGCCCCGAACAACCCGCCGCCGATGCCACCAGCGCCACCAGCCCCTCCGTTGGCGCTGTTGACGGTAACCAACCCGCCCACGCCGCCCGCTCCACCGTTCCCGCCGGCCCCACCCGATCCGGCGATCAGCCCCCCTGCACCGCCGGCCCCTCCAGCGCCACCGTCGTCGATAGCCCCGACACCGCCGGCTCCGCCGGCTCCACCGATGCCGAACAGCCCGGCGTTGCCCCCATCTCCAGCGGCACCGCCAGCACCACCGGAACCGAATCCACCCGCTCCACCGGCCCCGCCAATGCCCAATAGCAATCCGCCGGCCCCGCCATTGCCACCGGCTCCGCCGCTGTCAAAGCCGGCCGGCCCGCCGTTGCCGCCGTCACCGCCCAAACCGAGCAGCCCGGCGTTACCGCCCTTCCCACCGACCCCGCCAAAGCCGCCTGCCGTCAGGGGACCGCTAAACCCACCGAGACCGCCGTGGCCGCCATTGCCCAACAGCCATCCGCCAGCCCCACCGTCCCCGCCGTTGCCGCCGTTGGCGCCGGCCGGGGTCAAACCGCCACCGATGCCGGTGCCGCCACCGCCACCGTTGCCACCGTTGCCCACTAGCAGTCCCGCGGCTCCGCCGGCCCCGCCGTCGCCGCCGTTCGCGGGAGCGCCCGGCAAGCCGACACCCGTGCCGCCGGTACCACCGCTACCACCGGGACCGAACAGAATGGCCTTACCACCGGCGCCGCCAGCCCCGCCGTCGCCTAGCCCGCCTTGGCCGCCCTGCCCACCCGCGCCGCCGGCCCCATAAAGCAGTCCACCGGTGCCGCCGGACCCGCCGGTAGCCCCTACACCAAGGAAGCCGGTGCCACCGACGCCGCCCGTGCCCCCATCGCCGAACAATCCAGCATTGCCGCCGGCCCCACCCTGCCCGCCCACGGGGCCCTCCGCGAACCCGCCAAACCCGCCGGCGCCGCCCTTGCCAAATAGCCACCCGCCGCCGCCGCCCGCCCCGCCAGCCCCGCCGATGCCGGTACTCGAAGACGCGGACCCACCCATTCCGCCGCCACCACCGACACCAAAAACGCCGGCCTCGCCGCCGTCACCACCGGCACCCCCGGTGGTCACGCCGGATCCACCGGAGCCTCCGGCCCCGCCAGCCCCGACGGACAACAGCCCGGCACGGCCGCCATGACCGCCCTCACCGCCGCCGACAGACGTGCCGATGCCGCCGGTCCCACCGGCACCGCCATGGCCGTACAGCAACCCCCCATTGCCGCCGGTGCCACCCACGCCCCCGTTGCTCCCGCCGCTGCCGCCGCCACCCCCTGCACCGCCGTTGCCGTACAGCAACCCCCCGTTCCCGCCGGCACCCCCTCTAGTCGTGCCGGTGCCGCCGGCGCCGCCGGCCCCCCCGTTGCCAAACAACCCAGCGGCGCCGCCGTCACCGCCGTCTTGGCCGGCCCCGCCGGACCCGCCGGACCCGCCGTTGCCGATTAAGAGCCCGCCGTCCCCGCCGTCTGCCCCGGTCCCCGGCGACCCGTTGCTGCCGTTGCCAATCAGGGGACGTCCCAACAGCGCCTGGGTGGGCGCATTGATCGCCTCCAGCACCTCGTGCTGCGCAGTATGCAACAACGTGGCATTGGTCGCCTCGGCGCTGCCATATGCACCAGCTGCCGCGTTCAGACGCCGCATGAACTCGGTATAGAACGCCCGTGCCTGCGCGCTAACCGCCTGATAGTCGATCGCGTGGGCGGAAAACGCCGACGCGACGGCTGCTGAGATATCGTCACCGCCCGCGGCGGCTACCTCGGTGATGGGTACGGCTGCAGCCATGTTGGCTGCGACGAGCGCCGCGCCGATGCTCTGCACATCCGTTGCCGCTGCGACGAGCATCCCTGGGGTCGCCACCAGATAGGACATCACTATTCTCCAACCGGTTGTCGGCGGGCATCGAGTGGATCCGAACTACTATCGCGTGTCGAGGTAATGGCGCCGCCCGGCACCTGCTCAGCGAACCACCCACCACTATCGCTAACAATGGACACGGTTCGCAGGTAATTCGTATTTGTCATTAGCGGGACAGTGGGCACCAAAGGCCCGAATCCGCGGATGGGGTCACGGTGACAGTGATGAGCATGGCCCGAGCACCAGCCGCCCGGCGATTGCGTCGGCGAACATCCTCTCCATAATCGAGCCGCGACGTCGCATGATATCGGCGTCGGCGACCGCTGCGGTTGACTTGATGAACGCGAGGAGTCGCACAGCGAGTACCTTTCCAGTGCCGGTCGGGTTGTCGTCGAGAACACCAACCATCCCGGCTGAGACAACTTTCCGCCTACCAGACTCGCGCAGTCGTCAAGCAACTCGGTGGATCAAACTAGGTACCGATTTAGGTCCAATACCGTTCAGTTAAGGTTACATGGGTGTAGTTTATGACCTATGCCTCGTGCGGGTTGGCGGAAGCCTGAGTCGGATCGCCGGTTGTCAGATTTGGTGTCGGTGGGGGTGCTGACGCGGGTGTTTCCCGCAACGGTGGTGGATGAGGTGATCGAGCAGGCCGGTCGCACTCAGCAGCGGCATCGGTCGTTGCCGGCGCGGGTGATGGCGTATTTCGCGATCGCGATGGGCCTGTATTCAGAGGGCTCGTATGAGGATGTGTTGGCCCAGCTCACTGATGGTTTGGCGTGGGCGTCGGGGTGGCGTGAAGAGTATCGACTGCCGGGTAAGTCGGCGATCTTTCAGGCTCGTGAGCGGCTGGGATCGGCCCCGTTGGCCAGCTTGTTTTCCCGGGTAGCCCGCCCGTTAGCCGGACCGCAAACCCCAGGGGCTTGGCTGGCCGAGCGGCGGCTGGTGGCCATCGACGGCAGCTGTCTGGATGTGGCCGACACCCCAGCCAACGACGAGTACTTCAGTCGTCCGGGGGCCGGCGGCAGGGGTGAGAAGGCCGCATTTCCGCAGGCCCGGATCCTGGGGCTGGCCGAGTGTGCCACGCATGCGGTCTTCGCCGCAACGATCGGTGGTTACCGTGACTCGGAGGCCAAACTCGCCGAAAAGCTGCTGGATGCTCTCACGCCGGACATGCTGCTGCTGGCTGATCGCGGGTTCTTCTCGTATGCCTTGTGGCGCAAAGCCCTTGCGACCGGAGCCGACCTGTTGTGGCGAGTACGCACCGACGCCTACGCGCCACAACCGGTGCATGTGCAGGATCTTGCTGACGGCTCGTGGCTGGCGCATCTGCAGTCCAGCGCTGACCGTCGCAGCGAGCCGATGCTGGCACGAGTCATCGACTACACCATCGACGACGGACGCGAAAACTCCACCAGCTACCGGCTATTCACCACGCTGACCGATCCCGAACAGGCCCCCGCCGTCGAGTTGGCCGCCGCCTACGCCCAGCGCTGGGAGATCGAGAACACCTTCGACGAACTCAAAACCCATCAACGCGGACCCCAGGTGGTGCTGCGCTCGAAGTCCCCTGATCTTGTCCTACAAGAGATTTGGGGACATCTGTGCTGTCACTACGCCATTCGTACCCTGATGGCCCAGGCCGCCGAACACGCCGGCGAGGACCCCGACCGGGTCAGTTTCACCGCCGCGCTGCGCATCACCCGCCAATCCGTCGCCCAACAGGGCGCATTTCCCCCCTGAGGACCCCCAAGCCGCCGATCAGCACTGGTGGGCCTTCCTGCGCCGCCTGCTCGACCGACTCAACCCCGCCAGGCGCCGACGATCCGCACCACGGGTGATCAAACGCAAAATGTCCAAATGGCACGTCAAACGCGCAACTCACGCTCACTGGCCCCAACCCCAACGCCCACCAGACGTCACGACTCTCCGCCTTAACTGAACGGTATTGGATTTAGGTCGCGTCAGGGTCGAACGGCGGACGCTCCGGGTCCGGCGTGGGCAGTTCGGCCCCCGACCGCTCCGCCGGCTCGGCCGGCTCGGTCGGCTTGTCGAAGTTGCCGGTGAAGATGGAGTCGTCGCCATCGAGGAGGTGCTTGGTCAGCGCGGCGCGCGGTGTCATGCCCCGCAGTTTTTGCAGCTCGCCGAGATGTCCACGGAGGTCGTCGAATTCGGGTCCCATGTCCTCGCGCAGCTGGTTGGTCACACCGCTGAGGTAATCGCGCGCCTGCCGCAGCGCGCTCGCCGACCAGCGGATGGCGCCCGGGAGCCGCTCCGGGCCAAGCACCACCAGCCCGACCACGACGAGTACGAGCATTTCCCCCCAACCGATGTTGGCGAACACCTAGGTCGGATGGTGATGACCCGCTGCGCCCGGCTGCGCCGCGCTTGCGATCATCACGGTCGGATGGTGATGACCCGCTGCGCCCGGCTGCGCCGCGCTTGCGATCATCACGGTCGGATGGTGATGACCCGCTGCGCCCGGCTGCGCCGCGCTTGCGATCATCACGAGCTCGTATCGGGGTCAGGTTTCACCGTCAGCGTGACGTTCCGACCGTCGCGGACCACTTCTATCGGGGCGTCCTGTCCGATGGTCAGCTGACGCACGGCGACGACGAACTCGTCGGAGTCGGCGACCTTGCGGTTACCGACCTTGACTATCACGTCGTTTTCCAGGATGCCGCCCTTCTGCGCGGGGCTTCCTGCCTTCACATTGGCAACCTGGGCGCCCGATGCGATCGCGTTACTCACCGAGCGGGTGCTGATCCCGATTGTCGGGTGCACGATCTTGCCGTCTTTGATCAGGGTTTGCGCAACGAATTTCATCTCGTTGACCGGGATCGCGAAGCCCAGCCCGCTCGCGCTGTCCGACAGCGACTTGCCGGCGGTGTTGATGCCGATCACCTGGGAATCCATGTCGATGAGCGGACCGCCGGAGTTGCCGTGGTTGATCGAGGCGTCGGTCTGCAAGGCGTCGATGACGGTATCGGTGTCGGAGCCCTCCCCCGACAACGGGACGGGCCGGTGCAGCGCGCTGATGATGCCGTGCGTCACCGTGCTGCGCAGTCCCAGTGGCGCACCCGCGGCAAGGACCTCGTCGCCGACGCGCACCTTGCCGGAATCACCGAGCCGGGCAACCGTCAGATTGTCGACATTGTCGACCTTGAGGACGGCCAGGTCGGTCTTGGGATCGCGGCCCACCAGGTTGGCCGGCACTTCTTTGCCGTCGTTGAACACCACGGTCGTCTTGAACCGGCTGGGACTGTTGGCCGCCTCCGAAATCACGTGGTTGTTGGTGACGATGTAGCCGCGGCCGTCAATGATGACACCAGAACCCTGCATGCCCTCCTGGTCGCTTTTCGATTCGATGGTCACCACCGCGTCGGCTATGGCGGCCGCAACCTTGGTGAACCGGCCGGCCGGCTCTTCGGCATTGCCGCTGGTCGACAACGTCACCTTCGATGTGGTGAACGCCTCGACGACTTCGGCCGTCTTGCGGCCGATCACGCCGCCGATCACGCCGATCACCAAAGCGACCAGCAGCAGGATGGTCAGCGCGAGGTAGGACACCTTGCCGCCGAACAACACGTCACGCACGCCGAGCTTGCCGCCGTAGCCCAGTGAGCCGTGCGATATCGGCGGAGCTACCGCGGGCGCCCCCAAAGCCGCCGCCGCGCCGGGATCACGCCACGGGTCGTCCGGCGCGTCTTGGCCGCCGTCTTTCTCGGCAGCCAGCGCGCCAGCATCGATCGGATGACGCTGCAACGACTCGGCACCGCGGTAGGGACGGCCGAATGCCTCCTCCAGCACCGGGTCGGCGGGTTGATCGTGTGGCCTGAACTCAACCTGGTCCCGATACATCTGCGGACGCACCCGCTCCGCCACAAAGGATCCCTGCTGCCCGGACGGACGCCCGAACGCTTGACGCGACGCGGGGTCAACAGGTGGGCGGGCAACGGGGCGCGGCGCCAGGCGGGGGTGGCTGTCTTGGCCGCTGTTACTGCCTTGGTCGGAGGTCATTCATCCTCTTCTGAGCGTTCGAGACAAGAAGCTGGCACACGCGCCAGGTGGGCACGGCGTTTGTTGTGTCCACCCTACTAGCGGCGCTTTCGCTGGTCGCGGGCGTCGCGCTCGGCGAAGCCGTCAGATAACGGCGCCGGGTCGTCGATCCGGTGATGCGGAATCTCAGACAGCTGTCCGAGCAGCGTGCTGGGGATGCGGATCGGACGGGAGTCGCGCAGTGCGGCGCGCGCCCGGCTCTGGTCGTCAACTTCGGCCGCGCATTGGGGGCACAGCGACAGGTGGTGCGCCGCGCGCAAGTGTGCGTTCATCCGCAGCTCACCATCCACGAACGCCGCGATGGCCTCGATCGAGAGGTGCTCGGTGGACCGGAATCGGCGCGGCGCCCCAACCGGCGCGTCGCTTTGGGAGGCGAATTGTGCGGGAAGCCACGAGAACGCGCGTCGGAACACATGTCCTCGGTCGGCCATCACCCAGCTCCTTCCCTGCCTCTTCGCTGCCCATTTTCAAGCCTCGGGTACCTCGAATGTAGCGCGGCACGGTCCCTCATCACCATCATCCGACGACAAAACCCCAGGATTTGGGACCGGTTGGCAATCAAGCAGTGGCCAAACCGATGGCTCGAGCCTCAGCAGATCGCTTAGCTGGCCGAGCGGTACAGCTCGCCTTGTTCGTGATGCGCGGCCAGGTAATCCCGTAGCGCCTGCCGGCCGCGGTGGATGCGGCTGCGGACCGTGCCGAGCTTCACGCCCAGGGTGGCGCCAATCTCCTCGTAGGACAGACCTTCGATGTCGCACAGCACCACCGCGGCACGAAACTCAGGCGGCAGCGAATCCAGCGCGGCCTGCAGGTCCGGCCCCAGGCGGGAGTCGTGATAGATCTGCTCCGGATTGGGCTCGTCGGCCGGCACCCGGTCGTAGTCCTCGGGTAACGCCTCCATCCGAATGCGGGCCCGGCGGCGGACCATGTCGAGGAACAGGTTCGTGGTGATGCGGTGCAGCCAGCCCTCGAAGGTGCCGGGCTGGTAGTTCTGGACGGACCGGAAGACCCTGATGAAGGTCTCCTGCGTCAGGTCCTCAGCGTCTTGCTGATTACCGGAAAGCCGATAGGCCAACCGGTACACCCGGTCGGCGTGCTGTCGTACCAGCTCGTCCCACGACGGCAGGGTGGCCTTGTCCCCGGTCGCGTCGAATACTGCGGTGCCGTACAACGCGTCGGACTGCTCAACCCACTCATCGTCGCGGATCTGCTGGGGATGCGACATGGTGGTCGGGCTCAAGGTGGTGATAATCAGTTCCTCCGGGTTTCCCTTGTCATCAAGGGTTGGCGATTGTTCAAGGCGGGCAACGCGAGGTTGCCATTCCGTATTCCCGCGTGCTCCGCGTTCCATACCGATACCGTCGCGTACCGGCGTATGCGCGGTATATGAGCAATCTGAGCTTTAGCTGAGAAACCGTTTCGTTACCTGCATTATGCAGCGCTTATGGACCAGCGCGCGATTTTTGTCCCGCTGGCCGCCCGGGCGTGTCTAGCGCGCCTGTCTGGCTGCGCCGCGGGTCCGGCATACGCTGCGGTCATGGACGGTACCGATAACACTTCCGGCCAGGAGACCCGCAGTCGGGCTCCCAGTCAGGCAGAGGCACTGTTCGCCCACGCAGAGGAATCGATATCGGAAGACGCCATCCTGGCAAGCGCCCGCGAGCGGGCCATTGACATCGGAGCCGGGGCAGTGACACCGGCCGTAGGTGCCCTGCTGAGCCTGCTGACCAAGCTCAGCGGTGGCAAGGCCGTCGCCGAGGTGGGCACCGGTGCGGGTGTCAGCGGCCTGTGGCTGCTATCGGGCATGAGCGACGACGGCGTGTTGACCACAATCGACATCGAGCCTGAGTTTCTACGGCTTGCCAAGCAGGCGTTCTCCGAGGCCGGCATCGGGCCGTCGCGCACCAGACTGATCAGCGGCCGCGCCCAAGAGGTGCTGACCCGGCTGGCCGACGAATCGTATGACCTGGTGTTCATTGACGCCGACCCGATCGACCAGCCCGATTATGTGGTTCAGGGTGTTCGGCTGCTGCGGTCCGGCGGAGTCATAGTCGTGCACCGGGCGGCGCTGGGCGGGCGGGCCGGCGATCCCGCGGCGCGCGATGCCGAGGTAACCGCGGTCCGCGAGGCGGCGCGGCTAATCGCCGAGGACGAGCGGCTCACCCCGGCGTTGGTGCCGCTGGGCGACGGCGTTCTGGCTGCAGTGCGCGACTAACTCCGCCGAGCAGACGCATAATCGCCCGGGAACGCTCGTTCCCGGGCGATTATGCGTCTGCTCGGCGGAGTTGGCGACTAACGATCGAACTCCTGGACGACCTTCGCCAGTTCTGCGCGAGTAGCGATTCCGGCCTTGAAGGTGGCGCGATAGATGTGCCCTTCGACAGTGCGGACAGACAGCGACAAGACCTCGGCGATCTCCCGGTTGGTGAGGCCCCTCGACACCAGAAGTGCGATCTCGCGTTGCCGGTGGCTGAACGGAAAAGCTATTTTGGCCCCCGCAAGCGCCGGACTGGTCGCGCGGCCGCAACGTTTGGCCAGACTCTCGGCACGAGCTGCCGCAGTCAAGGCGCTCCCGTTCCGATTGGCCACGCGGTAGGCCGATGACGCATGGGCGGTCGCGTCCGCGGCGGCAAGCAGATCGCCCATCGCTTCAAAGTCCGCGGCTACCGCTTCGAGTTCCGCCGGGGCGTCGTCGGCGAGCGCTTTCGCGTAGCGCGCAGCGATCGGTGCGCGTGACCCCTCGACGAGGGTGCTCAACTCGGCTAGTCGGTCCGCCACGCCTACGTCGTAAAACTGAACCGAGGTCTGCAGGCACATGACTTCGCTGGCCAACAGGCCGCGCCGGCGTGCGAACGTGGCGGCTAGCGCGGCTGTGTCACGTGCACGCTCGATCCGCCCCTGCGCGGCTGCCACCCAGGCCTGGGCCAGCAGGTATGTGACTTCGAGATACAAAAGATGGGCTCGGCGGACCTCAGCGGCTCGCTCGAGCGCGCGCACCGCGTCCTCGACGTATCCCGATCGTGCCAGCGCCGTCGTGTAGTGAACCTGGTACCGATACGTGTGCCCCATGATCAGCCCGAATTGCCCCAGATCCAGCTGGCCGGGATGCAAGCGTCGCCGAGCCACCGCGAGGTCGCCGGCGGCCAGGGCCACCATTCCGATGTTGGCGGAGCAAAGCCTGCGCGCCACCGGCGCCATCCTGGCGCACCGGCGGTAGGCCTGTTGGGCCACCTCAGTCGCCCCCGTAAGGTCGCCGGCGAGCACCAGCACGTGGGTGTGTAACTTGGCGAGGTTGGCCGCGTTGAACGCGTCGGGGGCGTCATCCAGGATTCCCCAACAGCTTGCCGCCTCGCGGCGAACCTGGCTGAGGTGCCCGCGCTCCCCATGGGCGAACGCCCGCATCCCCAGGCAGACGACGGCACCGTAATTGTCGAGTTCCTCGGGATCGGCGGCGTATAACGCATTGATGGCGGCTACCGGGTTCGCGGTGAATCCCAAGTGCAATCCGAGCAATGTATTGAGCTGATGCACGCGGATACCGGTCGAACCTTGCAATGCTCGCTCGACCAGGCACACAGCTTCGTCCGGCTGCGCGAACCCGAACAAGAGGTTCATCGCCATCAGGCTGAAATCGTTGAGGAAGTCGGTGCCGCGCAGCTCGTCGGGGCGGATCCGGCTCAGTTCGGCCTGCGCGTCGCTAGCCTTTCCGAGGAGAAACAGACAGTAGGCGTGCTGGAGTTTCGCCCCGATGCCGCCGCCGGCGTCGACCGCGGCGCGCGCGCAGCGCTCGGCGAACCCGATATCGAGTTGCGCCAAGCCGGCCCCCGCGGCTGCCAACAAGATGTCGGCGTCGGGCGGCAGATCCGATTCGAGCCAGAGCAACCCCAGCTGGGCGGGATCAACCGGGGCGGTGTTGTGGGGGCTGGCCAACGCCGTGGCAAGGCGACCGCGCAGCCGACTCTGCCGCAGCTGACCGCAGTGTGCCAGCGTGACAGCGGAATAAAGCGGGTGCGCGACCCGGATGACGTCGGGTGTTGCTTCGTCGGCGCGGATCAGTCCGAGCCGCTCGGCCTCCGCCGACGCCTCACAGTCGGTGAGCGAGTTGAGCAAGGATCGACTAATCGATCCTGCGACCGCGACCAAATCGACGGCCTCCTGTACGGATTCGGTGAGAGCACCGAATTGCATCTGCACCAAGTCCCGCAAGGACGGTGACACCATCGGAGCCGCACGCAGACTCCACATGCCGTCGTCCTCGAGAAGGTTTCCAGCGGCACGTTCCGCAACGATGATGTGGGTCAGGTAGGCGGGGGTACCGCGTGTCAAATCCCAAAGCTGCTCGGCGCAATCGCCGCTAACCTGTCCGCCCAATGCGCTGCGAAGTAGATCATCGCTTTCGGATCGCGATAGTGGGGGCAAGTCGACTCGGCGAAGGATTCCTTCTTTCCATGGCATCATCACCGCGTCCGGCGCTGGCGCGCCGCTGCGGACCGTGATCAGGACCTTGACCGTCCGATTTTGCAGGAGGCTGTACACCACGAAGGCCGACAGATTGTCGAGCAGATGCGCATCGTCGATGCTGATCAGCATCCGGTCTGACGCGCCCGCATCGGTCATCGCGGCAACCACCTGATGGGCGGCGTGATGCGGGTTCTCGTGACTCCCGGTTGACCATTTGGTGAAGGCGCCCAACGCAATTGACTGCGCGGTGACGGTAGCGGCGACACGGTGCACAACCCAGCCCAGTGCCGCGGCTGCTGCGGCCGCTTCCTCGGCAAGCCGCGTCTTGCCGGCGCCCGCATCGCCAACCATAAGCACGCCACGACAGTCGTCGGCTCCGAGTGCGTCGGAAATCACTCGAAGTTCCTTGCCCCGGCCTATTAAGGGGCAACGGTCCGTCACATGACGAATGTAGGTTCTGGTGTCAGTTCATACTTGCCGTTCGGCCGATATTTTCTGTGTCGTTCGTGTGCGATGTTTTGCGGTCGCGCATTGATCAGGCAGTCCCGTCGCTCACCTCGGCCGGTCTGAATGGGGTAGTTCGATGGGGGTTGACGGTTGGGGGTCAGGTAGTCGGCTACGGGGCCCTGCATCCGTTTGTTAGTCGACGATTTGAACCGTCGGGAGTTTCTTTCTGCGTGCGAGGAAAGCCTCGTCGTGATGGGGGCCGCTGATGTCGTCATTTGTGATCGCGACGCCCGGGTCGTTGGCGGCGGCCGCGGCGGATTTGACCGTGATCGGAGACGCGATCGGGGCAGCCCGTGTGGCTGCGGCCGGCTCGACGACCCAGGTGGTATCGGCGGCCGGTGATGAGGTATCGGCAGCGATTGCGCAGTTGTTCGGCACTTACGGGCGCGAGTACCAGGCGCTAAGTGCTCAGGCGGCAGCGTTTCACGAGCAATTCGTAGCCGCTCTGAACGGGGCCGGTGCCGCCTACGCCGCGGCCGAAGCCGCCAACGCCAACCCGTTGCAGACCCTCGAGCAAAACGTGTTGGGCGCGATCAACGCACCCACCGAATGGCTGCTGGGGCGCCCGCTAATCGGCGATGGCGCCGACGGGGCGCCCGGAACCGGGCAAAACGGCGGGCCGGGCGGATTGTTGTGGGGCAACGGCGGCAACGGAGGCTCGGGGGCGCCCGGCCAGGCCGGCGGCCGGGGCGGCGACGCCGGGCTGTTGGGTCATGGCGGCAACGGTGGGCTCGGCGGGGCCGGCAATGTCGGGCAGGCCGGCATCGACGGCAGTGGCGCTGCCGGCGGTAGCGGCGGTAACGGTGGTCATGGCGGGGCCGGGGGCAACGGTGGGCTGCTGTTCGGCAACGGCGGGGCCGGCGGGAGCGGCGGCAACGGCGGCAACGGCGGCAATGGCGGTGCGGGCGCGGCCGACACCGGCTCCGGCGGCGGCAACGGAGGCGACGGCGGTGACGGCGGCAAAGCAGGTCAGGGCGGGACCGGCGGCGCCGGCTCACTATTGTTCGGCCACGCGGGCGCCGCTGGTCACGGCGGTAGTGGCGGTGACGGCGGCAACGGCGGCAACGGCGGCACAAGCACCACAGGCACCGGCGGCAACGGCGGCAACGGCGGGGACGCGACTGATGGCGGCAACGGCGGCGACGGCGGCAACGGCGCCACGGGCTTCTTCGGCGGCAACGGCGGCAACGGCGGCAACGGCGCCACGGGCGGCGACGGCGGCGACGGCGGCGTCGGCACCACCGCCTCCGGCGGGAACGGCGGCAGCGGCGGCAGCGCAACCATCGCTGCCGGGGACGGAACCGCCATCGGAGGCAATGGCGGCCGAGGCGCTTGGGGCGAAACGCGCGGGGGCGACGGGGGCACGGGAGGGGCTGCGCACAACCTTGCGACCGGAAACGCCATCGGCGGCAACGGCGGCCATGGCGGCGGCAGCACCAGCCAGAACGGCGATGGCGGCGGCACCGGCGGCACCGGCGGCAGTGCAACCATCGCGGGCGGAAACGGAATTGCCGCCGGCGGTAGCGGCGGCAATGGCGGCACCAGCGTCACAGGAGCCGGCGGCGACGGTGGTAACGGCGGCAGCGCAACCGTCGCGGCCGGCGGCGGCAACGCCATCGGCGGCGACGCCGGCCGAGGCGCGGGCGGCGCTTCTCGAGGAGGCAACGGCGGCGCCGGAGGAGAAGCGAACAACTACGGAACCGGAAACGCCGACGGCGGCAGGGGTGGCAACGCCAGCTTCGCCAACAACGGCACCGGTGGTATAGGCGGTAACGGAGGAAGCGCATCCGTCGCGGGCGGCGGGATCGCCGTCGGCGGCGACGGCGGCAGCGGCGGTGACGGTGCGACCGGCGGGAACAGCGGCGGCACTGGAGGCGCCGCGTTCAACTTCGGAACCGGAAGCGCCTTCGGCGGCGCCGGTGGCAGCGGGGGCTTCAGCGGCGCCGGAATCGGCGGCTTAGGCGGTAGCGGCGGCAACGCAACGAGCGCGGGCGGAAACGGAATCGCCGCTGGCGGCAGCGGCGGCAACGGCGGCACCAGCGCAACATTCGTCGGCGGCGGCGGTGGTGCCGGCGGCGGCGCGTCCGTCGATGCCGGCGGTGGAAACGCCATCGGCGGCAACGGCGGCCAAGGCGGCGTCGGCTCATCCGGCGCAGGCAACGGGGGAACCGGAGGGGAAGGGATCAACCACGGAGCCGGAAACGGCATCGGTGGCAACGGCGGCACCGGGGGCAACATCGGCAATGACGGGCTAAGCCCCGGGGCCGCCGCGGGCAACGGCGGCACCGGCGGCGCCGGCCAAACCTACGGAGTCGGAAACGCCAACGGCGGCAACGGCGGCCGGGGCGGTGACGGCTACGTCGGCGGCAGCGGCGGCACTGGCGGCGCCGGACAAACCTACGGAGCTGGAAACGCCAACGGCGGCATCGGCGGCAACGGCGGCAGCGGGTCCATAGGCCTCGGGGGCGACGCTGGCAGCGGCGGCAGCGCGACCAACCTATCGGGAACCGGAGCGGGAAACGCCACCGGCGGCAATGGCGGGCAGGGCGGCAGCGGCGGTGCCGGCGGGAAGGGCGGCGCCGGCGGCAGCGGCTACACCAACGGGATTGGAAACGCAACCGGCGGCAACGGCGGGAACGGGACTACCTACGGCGGTGACGGCGGCAGCGGGACGCGGTTTGCCACAGTCGGCGGCGGTACCGCCACCGGCGGCGACGGCGGCAGCGGCGCGGTTGGCGGAGCCGGAGGCAGAGGCCTCGCCTTTTCCGGGGACGCCCGTGGCGGCATGGGCGGGACCGGCACCTTGGTCGGCGGCGACGGCGGCGATGCCTTGAACGGCGGAGCGGGAAACGCCATCGGCGGCGACGGCGGCGACGGGGCCGCCGGCACCGGCGGAAACGGCGGAAACGGCGGCAGCGGAGGTCAAGCCACCAACACCGGAACCGGAAACGCCGTCGGCGGCACCGGAGGCAACGGCGGCGATAGCTCCGGCGGCTCCGGCGGCAAGGGCGGCAACGGCGGCAAAGCGACCGTCATGGCCCCCTTTGGGGGATCGCCTGGCCCCGGTAGCGCGGCGGGCGGCCTTGGCGGGAACGGCGGCAACGGCGACAGCGGCGGAAACGGCGGCAGCGGCGGTCAAGGAATTAACCATGGAACCGGATCTACCGCAGGTGGCGCCGGCGGCGGCGGCGGAGACGGCGTCGGAGGCAGCAGTAGCGGCGGTGACGGCGGCGCAGGCGGCGATGCAAAGGCAGTCAACACGGGTCTAGCCACCGCCGGCATCGGCGACACCCCGGGGCAGGGGGGACCGGGCGGTACAAACGGTTCACCAGGCTCCGCCGGGACGGTCAGCCCCCTTTAGCGCGAGCGTCGGAATGGGGTAGTTCGCGGGGTGCCCAGGGGTAGGGATGAGGTAGCCGGCTACGGGCTCCCGTGGGCGTTGGCTAGTTGACGATGCGACCGGTCGGAATTTCTTCGTCGTGATGGGGGCCGCTCATGTCGTCTTTTGTGATCGCGACGCCCGGATTCTTGATGGCGGCCACGCAGGACTTGACCACGATTGAGCAGGCGGTTGGGGCCGCCAATGCGACGGCGGCCGGCTCGACGACACGGGTGCTGGCCGCCGCCGAAGATGAGGTGTCGGCAGCGATCGCAAGGTTGTTTGGCGCCTACGGCTACGAATATCAGGCGCTGAGCGTGCAGGCGGCGGTGTTTCACGCCCAGTTTGTGCAGGCGCTGGATGCCGGTGCTCGGGCGTATGCGGCCATGGAGGCCGCCGCCGCCGCGCAGTTGCAGACCCTGGGGCAGGACGCGCTTGGCCTGATCAACGCCAACACCCAGGCGGTGCTGGGCCGCCCGTTGATCGGCAACGGCGCTGACGGGACGGCCGCCCGCCCCGACGGTGGGGCCGGCGGGCTGCTCTACGGCAACGGCGGCAACGGCTATTCCCCAGCGGTAGCCGGCGGTTCCGGTGGTAGGGGTGGGGCGGCCGGGCTCGTCGGCAACGGCGGTGCCGGCGGCAACGGCGCCAGCGGCGGCAGCGGCGGCGCCGGGGGCAGCGGTGGATCGCTCTACGGCACCGGCGGGGCCGGCGGCAACGCCGGTGCCGGCGGCATCGCCGGCAACGGCGGAGCTGCTGGGCTGATCGGCACCGGCGGAGCGGGCGGCATCGGCGCCGGACACGGCGTCGGTGGTGCGGGCGGTCAGGGTGGATTGCTCTACGGCACCGGCGGAGCCGGGGGCAACGGCGGCGTTGGCGGCATCGGCGGTCAGGGCGGGGCGGCCGGGCTGATCGGCACCGGCGGCGCCGGCGGTAACGGCGCAGGAAACGGCGACGGCGGTGTCGGGGGCCAGGGTGGATTGCTCTACGGCACCGGCGGAGCCGGCGGCAACGGCGGCGTTGGCGGCATCGGCGGTCAGGGCGGGGCGGCCGGGCTGATCGGCACCGGCGGCGCCGGCGGCAACGGCGCAGGAAACGGCGACGGCGGCGACGGCGGCCTCGGCGGATGGCTCTACGGCACCGGCGGAGCCGGGGGCAACGGCGGCGTTGGCGGCATCGGCGGTCAGGGCGGGGCGGCCGGGCTGATCGGCACCGGCGGCGCCGGCGGCAACGGCGCAGGAAATGGCGACGGCGGCGACGGCGGCAGCGCCGGACTGCTGTACGGCCATGGCGGGGCCGGCGGCAATGGCGGGTCCGCCGCTATCGCCGGCCAAGCCGGCGGGGCCGGCGGGGGCGGCGGGTCGGCGTCGTTGTTTGGTCAGGGCGGTCACGGCGGGGCCGGCGGGACCGGGGCGGCCGGTCAGGCCGGCGGGCGCGGCGGTTACGGCGGTGCCGGTGGGTGGCTCGGCGGCAATGGCGGGATCGGCGGTGCTGGCGGCGTGGGCGGGGCCGGCCTCGAAGGCCTCGCCGCCGGAACCGGTGGTAACGGCGGCTCCGGCGGCGCCGGCCGGGCCCTGGTGGGCTGGTCAGGCGGGGCAGGTGGGGCTGGAGGCGCCGGCGGCGCGGGTGCTGACGGGGTCGCGGGTGCTCCCAATACGAGCGGTGTAGGCGCCGCGGGCGGCACCGGTGGCAATGGCGGCATCGGCGGCGTGGGTGGTGCATCCAGTGCGCTGCTGTTCGGTTCCGGTGGTGTCGGCGGTGTCGGCGGTGCCGGCGGGGTAGGCGGCTCGGGCGGCAACGGTCTTACCCAGGTCGGTCTCAATGGCGGCACCGGCGGCACGGGCGGGACGGGGGGTAATGCCGGGGCGGGCGGGGCTGGCGGGGCCGGAGGATTTTTCGGGACATCCGGGGATACGGGCGCCGCGGGCACCGGTGGTAGCGGCGGCGCCGGGGGCAATGGCGGCGACGCCGCGGGAGTGGGCCCGGGCGGCGCCGGTCTACGCGGCGGCGACGGCGGCCAAGGCGGTCAGGGCGGTAGCACGGGCCTCGGAGGCGTCAACGGTAACGGCGGCCGAGGCGGTAACGGAGGAGCCGGCGCGGCCGGCGCGAACGGCGATCCCGCGGCCAACATCCACGGCGCGGACGGCGGTGCCGGTGGCAATGGTGGCGCGGGCGGCGCAACCGGCACCGGCGGGGTCGGCGGAGCCGGCGGGGCCGGCGGGACGGGCGGGGTCGGCGGCACCGGCGGCGTCGGCGGCCACGGCGTCGACTTTGCGACCGGGGGCACCGACGGCGGTCACGGCGGTAACGGTGGGGCCGGCGGGACCGGTGGGACCGGCGGGGCTGGCGGGGCCGCTTTGGCGGCCTCGGGAGTACAGGGCGCCGGCGGATCGGGTGGTAACGGCGGGGTCGGCGGCATCGCCGGTGACGGCGGTGAAGGCGGAGCCGGTCATGCGGATGTCAACAACGGTGCTGGCGGTCGCGGCGGCGACGGCGGTGACGCGGGCGCCGGTGGTGCCGGCGGCCAAGGCGGGGCCGGCTCCACCCAAGGCGCCACCGGCGCCGACGGCCTCGCGGCCACCAGCGGCGGCAACGGCGGCAACGGCGGCAGGGGCGCCGACGCCGAACCCGTGTTCGGCCAAGGCATCCCCGGCGGCACCGGCGGTACCGGCGGCGCCGGCGGCAACGGCGGGTCGGTCGGCAACGGCGGCACCGGCGGCGACGGCGGCAACGGCAGCGCCGGCGCTGCGGGTGGAACTGGTTCCTTCAGCCTCGGAACCGGTGAAGTGGGCGGCACCGGTGGCACTGGTGGGGCCGGCGGCGCCGGTGGGGCCGGTGGCGCTGGCGGCGTAGACGCCGGCAACGGCGGCGCTGGCGGGAAAGGCGGCACCGGCGGTACCGGCGGTAACGGCGGGGCCGGAGGGGGCCCCATAGTCTTCGGCAATCCAGGTGCCGACGGCGGCAACGGCGGCGACGGCGGCACCGGCGGGACGGGCGGGATCGGTGGAGCCGGCGGGGCTGGTGGGGCCGCGTTGTCGGCCTCGGGCCAGGACGGCGCCCAAGGCGCCGGCGGGGCCGGAGGTATGGGCGGCAACGGCGGCATCGGAGCCAACGGCACCGACGGCCAGAACGGCGACGCAAGCGTCAACAACGGGGCCGGCGGTCGCGGCGGCGACGGCGGTGACGCCGGCGCCGGTGGTGCCGGCGGCCAAGGCGGGGCCGGCTCCACCCAAGGCGCCACCGGCGCCGACGGCCTCGCGGCCACCAGCGGCGGCAACGGCGGCAACGGCGGCAGGGGCGCCGACGCCGAACCCGTGTTCGGCCAAGGCATCCCCGGCGGCACCGGCGGTACCGGCGGCGCCGGCGGCAACGGCGGGTCGGTCGGCAACGGCGGCACCGGCGGCGACGGCGGCAACGGCAGCGCCGGCGCTGCGGGTGGAACTGGTTCCTTCAGCCTCGGAACCGGTGAAGTGGGCGGCACCGGTGGCACTGGTGGGGCCGGCGGCGCCGGTGGGGCCGGTGGCGCTGGCGGCGTAGACGCCGGCAACGGCGGCGCCGGCGGGAAAGGCGGCACCGGCGGTACCGGCGGTAACGGCGGGGCCGGAGGGGGCCCCATAGTCTTCGGCAATCCAGGTGCCGACGGCGGCAACGGCGGCGACGGCGGCACCGGCGGGACGGGCGGGATCGGTGGAGCCGGCGGGGCTGGTGGGGCCGCGTTGTCGGCCTCGGGCCAGGACGGCGCCCAAGGCGCCGGCGGGGCCGGAGGTATGGGCGGCAACGGCGGCATCGGAGCCAACGGCACCGACGGCCAGAACGGCGACGCAACCGTCAACAACGGTGCCGGCGGTCGCGGCGGCGACGGCGGTGACGCCGGCGCCGGTGGTGCCGGCGGCCAAGGCGGGGCCGGCTCCACCCAAGGCGCCACCGGCGCCGACGGCCTCGCGGCCACCAGCGGCGGCAACGGCGGCAACGGCGGCAGGGGTGCCGACGCCACCGGCCTCGGCCAGGTCGGGGGTAGCGGCGGGGACGGCGGCAACGGCGGGTCGGTCGGCAACGGCGGCAACGGCGGCAACGGCGGCACCGGCGGCAACGGAGCTAACGGCACCAACACAATCAACCCCGGCCAGAACGGAGGTGACGGCCACACCGGCGGCACCGGCGGAGTCGGCGGGGCAGGCGGCAACGGCGGCAGCGACGCCGGCAACGGTGGCGCTGGTGGCACGGGCGGCACCGGCGGGGTCGGGGGCGCCGGCGGGACCGGTGCCCACGGCTCGGACGGTTTCTTCGGCAGCGGTGCCGATGGCGGTGACGGCGGTGACGGCGGTAACGGCGGGACGGGCGGGACCGGCGGCGCCGGTGGAGCGGGCGGGATCGCGTTGGCGGCCTCCGGCCAGAACGGCTCCCAAGGCGCCGGGGGGACCGGAGGTCAGGGCGGGACTAGCGGCTTACCGGGTGATGGCGGCAACGGCGCGGACGGCGGGAGCTTTTTCGGGGACGGCGGCGTCGGCGGAGACGGCGGTGACGGCGGTGATCCCGGTGCAGTGGGCGCTGGCGGTCAAGGCGGGGCCGGCTCTACCCAAGGCGCGACTGGAGCCAAGGGCACCCTCCCCTTCGGTCCTGGCAGCCCGTACGGCAATGGCGGCAGCGGCGGGGACGGCGGCAACGGCAACGGCCCCGGAGCTGCGGGAGGTAACGGCGGGATCGGCGGCAACGGCGGCACGTACGGCGTCGGCGGCCCTGGTGGCAATGGCGGCCACGGCGCCACGGGCGCCACCGGCAGCAATGGGAGCAGCGGCGGCACCACGACCTCGCCCACCAACGGTGGCAGCGGCGGCGACGGTGGCGCCGGAGGAGATGGCGGCGCCGGCGGAATCAACGGTGCTAATGCGACGATTACCAGCTTCATAACAGGAAAGGTTCTCCACGTCGGTGGACAGCAAGCCTCGGGTGGCGACGGCGGGAATGGCGGAGCCGGCGGCACCGGCGGCACCGGGGGCACCGGCAGCTCCGCGTTTAGCGGCGGCATGGGCGCCACCGGGGGTCCTGGCGGAAACGGCGGCGCCGGCGGCGATGGTGGCGCAGGCAGCGTCATGGGCGATGGCGGCGACGGTGGGGCCGGGGGCAGCGGCGGCCAGGGCGGCGACGGTGGCAGTGGAGTCTTCGGTCAAGGCCTGGGCGGCATTGGTGGGACTGGCGGTAATGGCGGTGACGGCGGCGACGGTTTTGATGCCGGTTTCGCCGGTGGCGCCGGTCCCGGCGGCCCGGGCGGTACAGCTAATGGCAGCTCAGGCGGGCCCGGCCAACCCGGCGAACCGGGTGCTAATTTGCGAAATTGACCCGCCGGTCTCGGCCCCGAAGCTAATCAGCCAAATCTTTACGACTTCCTTACGGAGCACCTCCTTGACGACGGGCTGAACGTACGTTTAGTGTTCTGAACATGCGTTCAGCCGATCTGACCGCCGCTGCCCGAATCCGCGACGCGGCCATTGAGCAGTTCGGACAGCACGGCTTCGGTGTCGGGCTCCGCACGATCGCCGAAGCCGCGGGGGTGAGCGCCGCGTTGGTCATCCACCACTTCGGCTCCAAGGACGGCCTGCGCAAAGCTTGTGACGACTACATCGCCGAAGAGATCCGCAGCACCAAGGCCGAGACCCTGCGATCCAACGATCCGGCCACCTGGTTCGCGGCCATGGCCGAGATCGAGTCCTACGCCCCGATGATGACCTACCTGGTTCGCAGCATGCAATCCGGCGGCGATCTGGCGAAGATGTTGTGGCACAAGATGATTGATAACGCCGAAGAGTACATGGACGAAGGCGTGCGGGCCGGCACCATCAAGCCCAGCCGGGACCCGCACGCCAGGGCCCGGTATCTGGCGATCACCGGCGGAGGGGGCTTTCTGCTGTACCTGCAAATGCATGACACCCCAACCGATCTGAAGGCCGTGTTGCGCGATTACTCCCGCGACATGATGCTGCCCGCCCTCGAGGTCTATACCGAAGGCTTGATGGCGGACCGCACTATGTACGACGCCTTCCTTGCAACAGATGGTTCCGTCGAGAATCAAGGAGAATCACGTGTCAGTTGACAACACACCCATCGACATCCGCGGTCTGACGAAGAACTTCGGCGCGGTCCGGGCACTCGACGGCCTCGACTTGACAGTGCGCGAAGGTGAGGTACATGGCTTCCTGGGCCCCAACGGTGCCGGCAAGTCGACAACCATCCGCGTGCTGTTGGGCGTGGTCAAGGCTGACAGCGGAATCGCGCGACTACTGGGCGGCGACCCGTGGACCGACGCCGTAGAGCTGCACCGTCAGATCGCCTACGTCCCAGGCGATGTCACCCTGTGGCCCTCACTGACCGGCGGCGAAACCATCGATCTGCTGGCCCGCATGCGGGGCGGCATTGACGAGACACGCCGAGGCGAGCTCATCGAGCGCTTCGAGCTCGATCCGCGCAAAAAGGTGCGAGCCTACTCGAAAGGCAACCGCCAAAAGGTGTCCTTGGTTTCCGCGTTCTCCTCACGAGCCAGGCTGCTGCTGTTGGATGAGCCAAGCAGCGGATTAGACCCATTGATGGAGAACGTGTTTCAGCTATGCGTCGCGGAAGCACGCGACCGCGGTGTCACCGTCCTGCTGTCCAGCCACATCCTGGCTGAGACGGAGGCGCTGTGCGAACGGGTGACCATCATCCAAGCCGGCAGGACCGTCGAAAGCGGATCTCTGGAATCCATGCGGCATCTGAGCCGCACGTCGATCAAGGCCGAAATGATCGGTGACCCAGGAGATCTCACTCGGATCAAGGGGGTCGAGGACATCACCGTTGACGGCAACACGCTACGTGCTCAGGTCGACAGCGAAAGTCTCGGCGAGCTCATCCGGGTGCTCGGTCACGCCGGTGTGCGCAGCCTGGTCAGCCAGCCTCCCACCCTTGAAGAGCTGTTCCTGCGCCACTACAGCACCAACGGCCAAAAGGAGGTGCCGGCAATATGAGCACCGCAATCCTGGATCGCCCAGGCCCCGCGCAACACCCTGCGCCGCAACGTGGTTCGCACTTCGTAGGCACGCTCGGGCTGCTGCGGCTCTACGTGCGCCGCGACCGGGTTGCGTTGCCGCTGTGGGTGATGTTGCTGTCGGTGCCGTTGGCCACCGTCTACATCAAAAGCATCGAAACGGTTTACCCCGACCAGGCCGCCCGCGCGGGAGCCGCGGCCGCCATCATGGCCAGCCCGGCCCAGCGTGCGCTGTACGGGCAGGTCTACAACGACAGCCTTGGGGCGGTTGGAATCTGGAAGGCCGGGATGTTCCACCTACTCATCGCGGTAGCAGTCATTCTCACCGTAATCCGGCATACTCGCGCCGACGAGGAGACCGGTCGTGCCGAGCTGATCGACTCCACGGTCGTCGGACGGTATGCCAACCTCACCGCAGCGCTGTTGCTGTCGTTTGGGGCCTCGGTCGCCACCGGCGCAATCGGTGCGGCCGGGCTGCTGACTACCAACGTGGCTCCGGCCGGATCGCTTGCGTTCGGCGCGGCGCTGGCCGCCTCCGGTCTGGTGTTCGCGGCCGTCGCCGCCGTTGCGGCGCAGCTGTCGCCCAGCGCGCGCGTTACCCGCGGCGTCGCGTTCGCTGTGCTGGGCACCGCGTTCACACTGCGCGCCATCGGCGATGCCGGCTCCGGCACACTGTCCTGGTTTTCCCCGCTGGGGTGGTCACTGCAGGTCAGACCATACGCCGGCGATCGCTGGTGGGTACTGCTGCTGCACCTGGCGATGACAGCCGTGCTCACCGTGCTGGCCTACCGATTGCGAGCCGGCCGCGATGTCGGCGCCGGGCTCATCGCCGAACGCGCCGGTGCCGGCACCGCCGCACCCACGCTGAGCGAGGCCTTCGGGCTCGCATGGCGGCTTGACCGCGGCGCCCTGCTGCTGTGGACCGTCGGCCTGTGCCTGTACGGCCTGGTGATGGGCAGCGTGGTGCACGGCATCGACAACCAGCTGGGTGACAGCACCGCGGTGCGTGACATCGTAACCCGGATGGGCGGCAGCAGCGCGCTGGAGCAAGCCTTCGTTGCGTTGGCCTTCACCATGATTGGCATGGTGGCCGCGGCATTCGCAGTCTCGCTGACCTTGCGACTCCACCAGGAGGAAACCGGGCTACGCGCCGAGACCCTGCTGGCCGGGGCCGTTTCCCGGACTCGTTGGCTGTCAAGTCATTTGGTGATGGCCCTGGCCGGATCGGCGGCGGCAATCCTCGTCTCGGGAGTAACGGCCGGACTCGCCTACGGCGCGGCGGCGGGCGACGTCGGCGGCAGGTTGCCCACCGTGGTGGGAGCGGCGGCGGTACAGCTACCCGCCGTCTGGCTGCTGGCCGCGGTGACCGTCGGGTTGTTCGGAGTTGTACCGCGGTTCGCGCCGGTGGCGTGGGGCGTGCTTGTCTCCTTCATCGCGTTGTACCTGCTTGGTTCGTTGTCGGGATTCCCGCAGTGGTTGCTCAACCTGGAACCGTTCGCGCACACGCCGCGGGTCGGTGGTGGCGACTTCACCGCGATTCCGCTGTTATGGCTGCTGGCCATTGACGTAGTGCTAATTGTGATGGGAGCCATCGCTTTTCGACGGCGTGATCTGCGCTGCTAGGAGATGTCATGAAAATTGGATTCAAGACGTTGATATGGACCGTGTGTGGACTTGTCGTATTCGGCGCTGTCCTATTCTGGCCGGCCGGCACGTTCAACTATTGGCAGGCATGGGTTTTCCTTGCCGTGTTCGTCGTCGCCACGATTGCCCCCAGCCTCTATTTGGCTCGGACTGATCCGGCGGCACTACAGCGGCGGATGCGTAGCGGGCCATTCGCGGAAGGCCGAACCGTTCAGAAGCTCATCATCATCGGCGCGTTTCTGGGGTTCTTCGCAATGATGGTGGTGAGCGCTTTCGACCGTCGCTTTGGTTGGTCGTCAGTGCCGACGCCGGTGTGCGTGATCGGCGACGTCTTGGTGGCGACCGGCCTTGGCGTCGCCATGCTGGTGGTCATCCAGAACAGCTATGCCGCCGCCACGGTCACGGTGGAGGCGGGCCAGAAGCTGGCCACCGACGGTCTGTACAAGCTTGTGCGGCACCCGATGTACTTGGGGAACGTGGTCTTGATGACGGGCATACCGTTAGCACTGGGCTCCTACTGGGCACTGCTAATCCTGGTCCCCGGCGTACTGGTGCTGGTGTTCCGCATCCTCGACGAGGAGAAGCTACTTACCGAAGAACTGGTCGGATACCGCGAATACCGGCAGCGGGTGCGCTATCGGTTGGTGCCATACGTGTGGTAGGGCCCGCTTCACCGCGAGCACCGTAAGCAGCGCGAGCAGACGCAAAATCGCCCATTTCCCTGCGGAAATGGGCGATTTTGCGTCTGCTCGCGGCAGGACCGGGCCATTAAATCCAGACGCCCTTGCCCACCGCGACCACACCTCCGGCACTGATCGCGAAGCGTTCCCGGTCCTTCTCCAGATCAACTCCGACCATCTCGCCGGGCCCGACGACAACGTTCTTGTCCAGGATCGCGTGGCGCACCACGGCGCCGCGGCCGACCCGAGCACCCGGCATGATCACACTGCCCTCCACAATCGCGCCGTCGTCGACCACCACATTGGACGACAGTACCGAGTTGCGCACCGAGGCCGCCGAAATGATGCTGCCGGCACCAACCACCGACTCCTGAGCGGAGCCGCCATTGACGAACTTCGCCGGCGCCAGATTCTCGGACTCGCCGCGGATCGGCCACCGCTTGTTGTACAGGTTGAACACCGGGTGCACCGACACCAGGTCCATATGCGCGTCGTAAAACGCGTCCAGCGTCCCAACGTCACGCCAATAGGCCCGGTCGCGGTCGGTGGCCCCGGGCACCTCGTTGTCGTTGAAGTCGTAGACCGCGGCCATCCCGTCGGCCACCAGACCCGGGATGATGTCGCCGCCCATGTCGTGATCGGAGTGGTCGTCATCGGCGTCTGCGCGAATCGCATCGATCAACACCTTGGTGGTGAAGATGTAGTTGCCCATCGACACGAATGTGGTGTCGGGGTCGTCGGGGGTTCCGGGGGGCTCCAGGGGCTTCTCTACGAAACGTCGAATACGGCCCGATTCGTCGGCGTCGATGCAACCGAAAGCGCTCGCATCGCTACGCGGGACTCGGATCCCGGCCACCGTCGCACCAGCCCCGCTGTCGATGTGGAACCGCACCATCTGCTCGGGGTCCATCCGATATACGTGATCGGCGCCGAAAACCACTATGTAGTCAGGATCTTCGTCGTAGATCAAATTGAGCGATTGATAGATCGCGTCGGCGGAGCCGGTGTACCAGCGCGGGCCAAGGCGTTGCTGTGCCGGCACCGGGGTGATGTACTCACCGGCCAAACCCGACAACCGCCAGTTCTGCGAAATATGGCGGTCCAGCGAATGCGACTTGTATTGAGTGAGAACGCAGATCCTCAGATACCGGGCATTGACGAGATTGGAGAGCACGAAATCAATGAGCCGATAGGCGCCGCCAAAGGGAACCGCGGGTTTGGCCCGGTCCGCAGTCAACGGATAAAGCCGCTTGCCCTCACCGCCGGCCAAAACGATGCCCAGCACGTGTGGCACTTCCCTCATGGCCTCAAACCTATCGGCCACTGCGAGCCGCTGCCAGGGGGGAACCCCGGTTTGGGCCATCGTCTGCATTGTTCTGACGGGCTGTCCGTCAAGGTATTTGGCCCACTTCGGATCCAGTTAGCGACTCCTCACCGGCCCGCCCCGCGGGCCGCATCGTCGCCGCCCAACCCAATCGTCCGACTCCTCAACGCCCCGCCCCGCGCGCCGCATCGTCGCCGCCCAGCCCAATCGTCCGACTCCTCAACGCCCCGCCCCGCGCGCCGCATCGTCGCCGCGCAACCCAATCGTCCGACTCCTCAACGGCCCGCCCCGCGGGCCGCATCGTCGCCGAACTACCGTGCCCTCATGCGGGTGGCAATGTTGACTCGGGAGTACCCGCCCGAGGTCTATGGCGGAGCCGGGGTACACGTCACCGAACTGGTGTCGCAACTGCGCCGTCTGTGCGCGGTCGACGTGCACTGCATGGGCGCACCCCGCCCGGGCGCCGCCGCCTATCAACCCGACCCCCGGCTGCGGAGCGCCAATGCAGCCCTGTCCACCCTGTCGTCGGACCTGCTGATGGCCAATGCGGCCGGCGCGGCCACCGTCGTTCATTCACACACCTGGTACACCGGCCTCGCCGGACACCTGGCCGCGCTGCTTCATGACATCCCACACGTTCTGACCGCGCATTCGCTTGAACCGATGCGGCCGTGGAAAGCCGAGCAACTCGGCGGCGGTTACCGGCTGTCGACGTGGGTGGAGCGCACCGCGGTGCTGGCCGCCGACGCGATCATTGCCGTCAGCTCCGGCATGCGCGACGACATCGTGCGGGTATACCCCACGCTGGATCCGAGCGTGGTGCACGTGATCCACAACGGGATTGACCCTGAGGTGTGGTATCCGGCCGGGCCCGTGCGCACCGGGTCGGTACTCGCCGAGCTTGGGGTCGATCCGAACCGGCCCATGGTGGCGTTCGTCGGGCGGATCACCCGCCAGAAGGGCGTCCAGCACCTGGTGGCGGCCGCACACCGATTCAGTCCGGACGTGCAGTTGGTGATGTGCGCCGGCGCCCCCGACACTCCGGAGATCGCCGCTGAAGTCCGGTCCGCGGTAGCCGGACTGGCCCGTAGTCGCACCGGCGTCTACTGGATCAAAGAAATCCTTCCCATCGGGAAGCTGCGTGAAATTGTCTCGGCGGCAACAGTTTTCGTGTGCCCTTCGATATACGAGCCGTTGGGCATCGTTAACCTGGAGGCGATGGCGTGCGCAACCGCGGTGGTGGCGTCAGACGTCGGCGGGATACCTGAAGTGGTCGCCGACGGGATCACCGGTTCGCTGGTGCACTACGACCCAGCCGACCCGACTGGTTACCAAGCCCGGCTGGCCGATGCGATCAATGCCCTGGTCGCCGACCCTGCAAAAGCGGAGCGCCTCGGCCATGCAGGACGCCAGCGCTGTATCCAAGAGTTCTCCTGGGCACGCGTCGCCGAGCAGACGCTGGACATCTATCGGAAGGTGTGCGCGTAACGCAGACCTAGCTAGTCACACCCTTGAGCTCGTCACCCAGCGCGGCAGCTTCGTCGGGCGTCAACTCGACCACCAGGCGACCCCCACCCTCAAGTGGTACCCGCATCACGATGCCGCGCCCCTCCTTCGTCGCTTCCAAAGGACCGTCTCCGGTCCGGGGCTTCATCGCCGCCATCGAGTGCTCCCTCCAGATTCGAGCTGGCCCGCGGTCGCAGACCTGGCCGGCGCCGAGCATGCCCCGCCAGTGGATTTCCAGTCATACCCGACATTGAACTGCCAAATCACCCCCCTATTGTTCCCTATTCGGGTAACGAGGTGCACGAGACCCGGTTCTGTGCCCATTTCAGGGCCTCAACGGGGCCGGTGCCGGCACCCAGCAATCACGGATGTGATCGTCGACCATTCCCGTCGCTTGCATCAGCGCGTAGGCGGTCGTAGGCCCAACGAAGCGGAACCCGCGTCGCTTCAATTCACGCGCCATGGCCTTCGCTTCCACACTGGTCGAAGGGATTTCAGCCAAGCTGGCGAACCGCGGCCGAGGCGACGGCGCGAACGACCACAGTAGCTCGGATAGGTCTTGCGGCGATCCCAGGTCAGCGGCGGCACGCGCATTGGCGATCGTCGCCTCGATCTTGGCTCGGTTGCGGACAATTCCCTCGTCGGCCAGCAGCCGTTGCACATCGGCGTCGTTATAGCGAGCGACCTTCTCGATGTCGAAGCCAGAGAACGCTCGCCGGAAGTTCTCCCGCTTGCGCAGGATGATCAGCCATGACAAGCCGCTCTGGAAGGCCTCCAGGCTCATCCTCTCGAACAGCGCCGCCCCGCCCCGCACCGGACAGCCCCACTCGTGGTCGTGATAGTCGCGGTACAGCTCGAAGTCGGGCCCTGGACGGCCTTGGGCCCAGCCGCAGCGCACCAGGCCGTCATCGATCACTTTGCATCCTGACGGTCATCAATGTCTTTGGCATCGGTTTCGGCGGGCCCGGCCTGGGCCGCCTGGATAGCCGCCAACTCTCCGCGCAGCGCCTCGAGCTCACGGCCGAGCCGATCCAGCACCCAGTCGACCTCGCTGGTCTTGTAGCCACGCAACACCTGAGTGAACTTGACCGCATCGACGTCGGCGCCGGTGACACCGAAGGCGGGCAGCACCGTCGCCGTCGTCGCTCGCGGCAAGGGCGGCAACTGCTCGCCACGGCCAAAGAGCAGGCTGGCCGCCCCGAACAACACGATCGCCACCAAGACCAGTACCACGAGGTATAGCAACACCAAAGCCACGTCGTCGATCTTGCCCTACGGCACCGACAGGTCGGGGTTCAGCGTGGTCGCAACAAGTTCATGGGCGGTCGGTCCACCAGCGACACCGGCCTGGTGTGCTGGGTGTAGCCTTCGAAATCCGAGCCGACCGGGAAGAACTGAGTCAAACCGACCCCAGAGTCGGGGATACCGCACCGGGAGAACAGCGTCGCAATGACCTGACGGCTCATTACGCCCAGCTCGGCCAGGGGCCGGTTGCGGTGCGCTCGCACGCCCAGATTGACCTGGGCGATCGCGTCCAGGCCCATCCGATCGAAGGTGTCGACCAGCAGCCCGATCTCCACGCCGTAGCCCGGGGCGAACGGCACCGATATCAGCAGCTCCCGACTCGCCGCGTACTCGCCGCTCAGCGGCTGCAGCACGCAACCAAGCTCCGGCCGCAGCGCCGCCAGCAGCGGCCGCGCCACCAGCTCGGTGACCCGCCCGCCGCCCGTGGCACCGGCGCCGCCGCCGGCATCGCTGACAGTTAGTGGCCGCCGGTAGAAGCTCTTGACCAGGTGCACGCCCTCGCCGGTGAGCAGCGGGCCGACCAGCCACGGCACGAACATCGGGTGCGGATTGATCAGGTCGGAATCGACGAAAACCACGATGTCGCCGCTGGTGGCCGCCAGTGAGCGCCACAACGCCTCCCCCTTGCCGGGCCGCGTCGGAACCTCCGGCAACGCCTGTTCACGGCTGACGACACGGGCGCCGGCGGCAATGGCACGGATCTCGGTGTCGTCGGTGGAGCCTGAGTCCAGCACGATCAGCTCGTCGACCAGGCCATCAACCAGCGGTGAGATGCTGTCGATCACCGATTCGATGGTGTCTTCCTCGTTGAGGGCCGGCAGTACCACCGAGATCGTCCGCCCGGCCTTGGCCGCCACCAATTCGCCGATGGTCCAGCGGGGACGGCTAAAGCTGCGATTGGACAACCAGGTGTCCCCCGGCAACGCGGCCAGGACCCCGTCAACCAGGTCCGACGTCGTCATGCGAGCCCCCTCACCGTGCGCGTCGGTGGGCGCGTCCCCACGATCGAGGCAACCATCTCCAGCACCCGCCGAGTAGCCGTGACCTGGTGCACGCGGAACATCCGCGCGCCCGCGGCCGCGGCCAGCGCGGTGGCTGCCAGCGTCCCCTCAAGCCGTTCGGTCACGTCCACGCCCAGAGTCTCCCCGACTACGTCCTTATTGCTCAACGCCAGAAGCACAGGCCACCCGGTCTTAACAAGATCGTCCACGTGCCGCAACAGCAGCAGCCCGTGGAAGGTGTTCTTGCCGAAATCATGCGCCGGGTCGATCAGCACCCGGTCGCGAGCTACTCCGACCGCGACCGCCCGCTCGGCTGCGCCGGTGACCTGGCGGATCACGTCGTCCACCACGTGGCGGGTAGTCGTACCGTAACTCACCCGGAAGGGGCGGGTGCGGGGCTGCGCGCCACCGGTGTGCGTACACACCAGGCCCGCACCGAACTCGGCGGCCACCTCCGCGATGCCCGGGTCGACACCGCCCCAGGTGTCGTTGATCAGGTCCGCACCCGCTGCGCAGGCCTTCTTGGCCACCTCCGAGCGCCAAGTGTCGACGCTGATCAGCTGGTTCGGGTAGGCGCCGCGAAGCCACTCAATGAACGGCACCAGCCGGGCAACCTCGGTGTCGGCATCGACGTGGTCGCCGGGTCCCGCCTTGACGCCGCCGACGTCAACGACATCAGCCCCCTCGGCGATGGCCCGGTGGGCGGAGTCTCTTGCGGCCGCATCGTTGAAGGTCGCGCCCTTGTCGAAGAACGAATCCGGGGTGCGGTTCACGATCGCCATGATCAGCGGGCGGTCCGCGGCGACTGGGCGGCCGCAGAAGGTTGACTGCACGCCTTCCATAGTGCCTGGGCGCATCAAGCCTGCGGCCAGGGCCTTCAGCCCTGCGGTCGCTTACCGGCCGAAACTTCCTCGAGGTATTCGGCGTAGTACGGCACATAACCCTCGTCGCGGCCGGCCAGCACGTACAGCGGATCCGCCACATCACTGCCATAGGCTTGGCGACGCAGCTCTACCTTGCGACTCTTGAACGTCGTGGTGTGTTCCAAGGACTCCACCACCCGCAGAAAGAGCGGAAGCGCGTAGGCCGGCAGCTGGCCGTAGACCTTGCGGGCCAAGGATTTGCCATCGAATTCCGCACCATCGCGAAGTTTCACTGCGGCCATCCCGGCTCGGCCACCGGTACGTGGGATCTCGACGCCGTAGACCGTGCACTCCTCGATGGCAGCGTCCGCTGCCAACGCGGCTTCGACCTGTGTGGTGGCCACATTCTCGCCCTTCCAGCGGAAGGTGTCGCCAAGCCGATCGACGAACGCGGCATGTCCCATGCCTTGCGGGCTCATCACGTCGCCGGTGTTGAGCCAGCAGTCGCCTTCACGGAAAGCGTTGCGCACCAACTTCTTTTCGCTGGCCGCCGGGTCGGTGTAGCCGTCGAATGGCTGGAATCTGTTGACCGGGGTGAGCAACAGGCCGGGTTCACCGGAGGGCACCCGACGCACCCGTCCGTCGTCGTCCCGCAGCGGTTCACCGGTATCCGGGTCGTATTCCACATAGGCCAGCGGTATCGGCGATATCCCCGTGGTCCGCGGCAGGTTGAAGATATTGATGAACGCCGAAGTGCCTTCGCTAGAGGCGTAGAACTCGCAGACTCGCGCAATGCCGAAACGCTGCGTGAACTCCTCCCAGATCTCCGGCCGCAGCCCGTTGCCGCAGATCACCCTCACCTGGTGCGCGCGGTCGGTTGGCTTGGGTGGTTGGTTGAGCAGATACCGGCAGATTTCGCCGATGTAGATGAAGGCGGTAGCCCGGCTTGCAATCACCTCGTCCCAGAATCGCGACGCCGAAAACGACTTCCCCAGCGCCAGCGTCGCCCCGGAGTTGATCACCGACGACACCGCGACCGTCAGCGCGTTGTTGTGGTACAGCGGCAGGCAGCTGTAGAGCGTGTCGGAAGACTTCAGCCGCAGCCCCATTCCGCCGAAGATCGCTAGCACCCGCAACCAGCGCTGATGACTCATCACGCTGGCTTTGGGGAATCCGGTGGTGCCCGAGGTGAAGATATAGAACGCGGCGTCTTTAGCCCGTACCGCTGACGCGGACGCCCGGTTGGTGGCGGGTGCGGTCGCGGCGAATCGCTCCAGGTCCTCGATGGTCAGCACCTCAGCAGCCGAGCCGCCGCTATCGCTCACGGCGCTGACCAGGTCGGCCTCGGCAAGCAGCACCTTCGCGTTAAGCAGCCCCAGGCTGTGCGCCAGGACCTCGCCGCGCTGGTGGTAATTGAGCATTCCGGCGATGGCGCCGCACTTGATCGCGGCCAGCATTGCCAGCACCGCATTGGGCGAGTTACGCAGCATGATCCCGACGACGTCGCCGGGGCCGACACCACGGGCCGCCAACACCGCGGCATACCGGTTGGCGGTCGCATTGGCGTCGCGATAGGTCAACCGCTGGTCGCCGAACTTCAGAAAGACCCGGTCACCGTAGCGAGCGGCACGATCCTGGAAGACGGTGCCGATCGAGACTTTGGTTGTCGGCGTGTTCAGCAGCCCGGTCAGCACCCCGCGCAGGATCGAGGGCGTGTCGGCCAGCAAGCCCGGCAATCGCAACGCGATATCGGTGAACTTGACCGTGGCGCGCGAACCACCGTCGTGATCGGACACCAATCCCTCGATTCGTTCGACAGAGGTCAAGTTCGGCGCTCGGACCGGGCCCGCTCACACCGGTTCGCAGGCATTCAGCGCCTCACAGACCTTATCGACCACCACCAGGCGGTCCACGGCCATCTGTGAGATATACCCAGTGTCGACCAACCCGTACATCCATGCTCGCAGGCCGTCGTAGTGGCCCCAGGGATCTAGCATCACGATCGGTTTGTCGTGCACCCCGAGGTATCCCTCGGTCCACGCGTTCAACAACTCGTCCAGGGTGCCGACGCCACCTGGCAACGCAATGAAGGCGTCGGCGCGATCCTCCATGACCTGCTTACGCTCCCACATGGTGTCGGTGATGATCAGCTCGTCGGCGTCGTCGTCAGCTAGTTCCCGGTGCACCAGCAACTTGGGAATCACACCGACCGTCCAGCCGCCCCGAGCCCGCGCCGCAGAGGCGACGGCCCCCATGGCCGAAACGTGACCGCCGCCCCACACCAGGGTCCAACCCCGCTCGGCTAGCGACTCTCCGAGTGTGGCGGCGAGTTCCAACAGCTCTGGGTGGGTAGGCCCGGCCGCGCAGTACACAGCCACCGTCCACGCACCGGGCATATCGCTTTTCGCGGGCATACACCGAAAGGTAGACCACCGGCGCTGACGCCGTGCAGATTTGGGGCCATCACCGCCAAGCGCAGCGAGCGCAATAAAATTCGGCGGTGCCGATGCGATGGAACGTCCCTCAGCACGCTGCCGCCCTAGCGCAGCTGGATGTCGCGCTGAGTGACACCGCACACCCCGGCGCGGCGGTACTTGGACCCGACGGAGGCGGCAAATCCACGTTGGCCCGATTGGCCGCCGAAGGGTACGTCCGCGAGCACCCAGCCACGCTCACCCGCTGGGTGATCGGGACACCAGCCGAACGCGTGGTCCCATTCGGGGCCTTCGGCCATCTGGTGGATATCGCCGATATTGGTAAACCCGCTGCGCTGTTGCGGGCGGCCCGGGCATCGCTGGGCGGTGATGGCAACTTGTTGCTCGTCGTCGACGACGCGCATCACCTCGACATCCTGTCGGCCACCCTGGTGTATCAGCTGGCACTGGCCGGCACCGCCCGGATGATCGTGACGGCACGTGGCCCGGATTCTGGGCCCGCACCCGAGGCCATCGCCGCGCTGTGGACCGACGGCTTGCTGGACCGGATCGACATCGAACCGCCCGGCGGGGCGACCGCCCCAGCGCAGGTCGACGAATTCATCGCCGAGTTGCCGGGCGCGGCACGGTCGGTGCTCGACTATCTCGCCGTCCAGGAGCCACTGGCGCTCGCCGATCTCGCGGTCCTCGCCGGCGACGGCGCGGTGGAGCAGGCGCAAGAGTGGGGCGCCGCCGAAACCCGGGTGCGCGCCGACGACGATCCGGTCGTGTACACGGCGCACCCGCTGTTCGCCGAACGAGCACGCGTCGCGCTTGGCGACGATGGTGCGCGACGGCGGCGCACCGAGTTGGTCACGCTGCTCTCCCAGCATCCGCGCGACCACCTCAGCGACCGGCTGCGGCTGGCGTCGCTGGCACTGGACAGCGACGCGCCGCAGCCGGTCAGCGAGGTCATCGAGGCCGCGCGGCAGGCGCTGCGGCTGGGTGACCTCGCGCTCGGCGAACGACTGGCCCGCTGGGCGCTGGAGCGCTCCGGCGACCTGGCGGCGCGGCTGCATCTGGCGCACGCCCTGGGCTTCGAGGGTCGCGGCCGCGAGGCCGACGCGGTGCTGGCCGCGGTCGACTCCACCGCGTTGTCCGAACCCGAGCTGATGGCCTGGACGCAGCTGCGGGCCGCCAATCAGTTCTTCATGCTCAGCGAACCCGAGCGGGCCACCGCGTTTCTGCGGACCACGCGCAGTCGGATCACGGATGCCAGCCAGCGCGTCACCCTCGACGCGCTGAGCGCCACCTTCGCGATGAACGCGGGCAATCTCGGGCACGCCGTCGAAATGGCTCGCGAGGTGCTGGCGTCGCCGTCGGCCGATGACCAGGCGGTGGCGTGGGCGGCCAGCGCCGGCGCATTGTGTGCGGCCCGGCAGGGGCGTTTCGGCGACGTCGAGCCGCTGGCGCAGCGCGCGCTGAACGCCGAGCATCCTGGGGTGCTGCGCTTCACGATCGGGCTGGGCCAGACCACCGCGCTATTGATGGCGGGTCGGCTGGACGCGGCCCGGCAACTCGCCCAGCAGTTCACCGACTTCGCCGAACTGCAGCAGCCGGGCCGCGCGATCGGCGAGGTGCTGCTGGCGCATGTGCTGATCGCCAACGGCGAATTCGGCCAAGCGGCGGCGCTGCTCGAGCCGGCGGCGGCCACCCTGGAACGCACCGGCTACTCGTGGGGACCGCTGTCGCTGATGCTGCTGGCTACCGCGTTGGCCCAGCAGGGAGATATACCCGAGTCGGCAAAAGCGTTGCGGCGCGCGGAAACTCGACACGGAACCAAGTCGGCGTTGTTCGCGCCCGAGCTCGGGCTAGCGCGGGCCTGGACCAGGGCGACCGCCCGGGACAAGACGGGCGCCGTCACCGCGGCCAGGGAGGCGGCCCGCACCGCCGAGCGGGCCAGACAGTCGGCGGTGGCGCTGCGCTCCTGGCATGACGCCATCCGGCTGGGCGACGTCCGCGCGGTGGACCCGGCGACTCGGCTGGCCGCCGAAATCGACTGCACCGTAGGCAATATCGTCGTCCGCCACGCCCGGGCGCTGGCCGACGGCGATGCCGGGGCGCTGGCGGCGGTGGCCGACGAGCTGGCCGCGATCGGGATGGCCGCCGCGGCCGCCGATGCTGTCGCCCAGGCGCGGCGATGCGGGAACACATAGCCGGCACCGTCAGATGGGGACGACCCGGACGAGGCCTTCCAGACCGGTGAAGTCGTCGCCGTTTCGGGTGTAGAGATCAAGGCGACTGGCGTGTGCCGTCGCGGCGATCAGTAGGTCGGCAAACCGGCTCCGCGGCTTGCGTCCTTCGCGGACAACCGCGGCGGCGACGAGTCCGTAACTGCGTGCGGCCGCTGCGTCGAACGCGATCGGCTCGAGAACCGATTCCACTTCCTGCAGGCGAGCCTGTCTCTTCGCGGCTTCCACCGGGCTCGAGGCGAGTTGTGGACCAACCGCCAATTCGGCCATGGTGATTGCGGATACGGCCATCTCGTCGGGCAGCGCGGCGATCACCGCCGGGTCGTGCCAGTCGACGACGACCGAGGTGTCGACGAGACCGGATGCCACCTCAGAGTCCTTGGTCGATCAACCGGTCCAGGTCTGCACGGAACCGGCGATGATCGATACGCACCGCGGCCGCCGCTAGCGCCGCGACCTCAGCGCGGGAGATGAAGGAGCGACGACCGGCTCGTATCGGACGAAGCTCGGCCACCGGTTCACCGTTGCGGGTGACGACGAAAGTCTCACCCGCCGTTACCGCTTCGATGACCTTGGCGTTGTCATTGCGCAGTTCGCGCTGGGCGATGGTTCGCATGTGGGCCGATTGTAGCAAGAAGCGCTACAGTGAGCTACACACTCAGGTACCGGCGCAGCATGTCCACCGCGGTGGTGATCTGGCCGACCGGCACCCGCTCGTCGCGCCGGTGTGCCAGGTTGGGATCCCCGGGACCGTAGTTGACCGCCGGTACGCCCAGCGCCGCAAACCGAGACACATCGGTCCAGCCGTATTTGGCCCGGACCTGCCCACCGGCGGCCTCGACCAGGGCCTTGGCGGCGGGCTGGGACAGCCCGGGCAGCGCACCGGCCGCGGAGTCGGTCTGCTCGATCGCTACGTCGAGCCCGTCGAACACGTCGTGGATGTGTTGCAGTGCCGCTTCCGCAGACCGGTCGGGGGCAAAACGGTAGTTGACCGTGACCGAAGCCGCGTCGGGAATCACGTTGCCGGCGACACCGCCGTCAACACGGACCGCCGACAAGCCCTCGCGGTAGGTGCAACCATCGATGTCGACGCTGCGTGCCCGATACCCTGCCAGCCGATCCAGCACCGCGCCCAGCTTGTGAATTGCGTTGTCGCCCAGCCAAGAACGAGCCGAATGTGCGCGGGTGCCGGTGGCGCTGATGACGACCCGCAGCGTGCCCTGGCAGCCGGCCTCGATCCAGCCGGCGGTGGGCTCGCCCAGAATGGCCACGTCGGCGGCCAGCCAGTCCGGCAGCTCCCGCTGGATACGGCCCAAACCGTTTGCCGCCGAATCGATTTCCTCGCAGTCGTAGAAAACCAAAGTCAGGTCGTGCACCGGTTCGGCCACGGTGGCCGCCAGATGAAGGAAAACCGCGTCACCCGATTTCATGTCCGCGGTGCCGCAGCCATGCAATTCGCCATTTTCGATCCTGCTGGGCAGGTTGTCGGCCACCGGCACGGTGTCCAGATGCCCGGCCAGCAGCACCCGCGAAGGCCGGTGCAGCGAGGTGCGTGCCAACACGGCGTTGCCATTACGAATGAGCTCGAAGCCGGAAGTCTGCGTGCGCAGCGCTGTCTCGACCTCGTCGGCAATGCGCGCCTCGCTCCGCGACTCGCTGGGGATGTCGACCAGCGCCGCGGTCAACGCAACGGGATCCCCACGCAAGTCCAGCACGCACCAAGTATGCCGAGCAGACGCAAAAGCCCCCACTTCGGCCCGAAAATAGGGACTTTTGTGTCTGCTCGGCGGGGAAAGTAACCTGACCGCCGTGACTGGAGCTGTAGGAATTGGCCTGGCGACCCTCGCCTCGGACGGATCGGTCCTCGACACCTGGTTCCCCGCACCGGAACTGACCGAATCGGCCACCAGCGCTACCACACGACTGGCATTGTCCGACGTGCCGCCGGAGCTGGCCGCCCTGGTCGGCCGCGACGACGACCGCAGCACCGAGACCGTTGCGGTTCGCACGGTCATCGGCTCGCTGGACGATGTCGCCGCCGACGCCTATGACGCCTACCTGCGGTTGCATCTGCTGTCGCACCGCCTGGTGGCGCCGCACGGGCTGAACGCCGGTGGCTTGTTCGGGGTATTGACCAATGTGGTGTGGACCAACCGGGGCCCCTGCGCAATCGACAGCTTCGAAGCGGTGCGGGCGCGGTTACGCCGCCACGGACCGGTGACGGTGTACGGCGTCGACAAGTTCCCCCGAATGGTCGACTACGTCATGCCTTCCGGCGTGCGCATCGCCGACGCCGACCGAGTGCGGCTGGGCGCCCACCTGGCGCCGGGCACCACCGTGATGCATGAGGGCTTCGTCAATTACAACGCCGGCACCCTGGGCGCGTCGATGGTGGAGGGCCGCATCTCGGCGGGCGTGGTGGTGGGCGACGGCTCTGACATCGGCGGCGGGGCATCGATCATGGGCACGCTGTCTGGCGGTGGCACGCAAGTCATTTCGATCGGCAAGCGCTGTCTGCTCGGCGCCAATTCCGGCTTGGGCATCTCGCTGGGCGACGACTGCGTGGTCGAGGCCGGGCTGTACGTCACCGCCGGCACCAAGGTCACCACGCCCGACGGCACCTCGGTCAAGGCGCGTGAGCTCTCCGGCAGCAGCAATCTGCTGTTCCGGCGCAACTCCGTGACAGGCGCGGTCGAGGTGGTGGCCCGCGACGGCCAGGGGATCCAGCTCAACGAGGACCTGCACACCAACTAACTGCTGGCAAGCGCTGTTCCGGCGGTCTCGGGCAGTAGGTAGGCGCACAGCAGGCTGCTCAACACCAAGGCGACCAGCATCAGGCCGATCGCCCCGCTGCCATAGGCCACCCGTAGCGGTCCGGCGATCAGGGGCGGAACCGCGCCGCCAATGATCCCGGCGAGATTGACCGAGAGCGCCGTGCCCGTGTAGCGCCACCGAGTCGCGAATAGTTCGGGCAGAAACGCCGGCGCAGGTCCGTAACCAAATGACGCGATGGCATACATGCCGACGATCGCCACGGCGAACAGCGTCGGGTTGCCGGAATCGATGAGTGGCATGACCACAAGCGACCAAGGCAGCGCCACCGCCCAGGCGATCAACACGATGCGTCGCCGGCCAACTTGATCACTGAGAGCGGCCGCGAGCGCACCGAACACAATGCACGTCAACCCACCCAGCACACCGTCGAACAAGATGAGACCGCGCGAATACCCCAGGTGGGCGTGGGCGTAACTGGCGAGATAGGTGCTCGCCAGGTAGACGAAGCCGAAACATGTCATCGCGCTGCCCGCGGCCAGGATCAGTTCACGGCGCTGCCGGCGCAGCACTTCGACGACGGGCACTTTCGGCGTGATTTTTTCACTCGCGAACACCGGCGTCTCGTTGATGTTGAGTCGCACATACAGGGCGATGCCGATCAGCACCGCACTGATCAAAAACGGTATGCGCCAGCCCCACTGCAAAAATGCTGGGCTGCTTTCGCCGACGGTGTAGTTCACGCACAGGAAGGCCAGACTGCCCAGTACCAGCGCGATGCCACCACCGACGAGGGTGAACATGCCAAACAAGCCGCGTTTGGCAGCGGGTGCCGATTCGGTGCTCAATAGCGCAGATCCGGCCCATTGGCCACCGAGGGCAAATCCTTGCAGTAGCCGCAGCACGGTCAGGATGAGTGGGGCTGCCCCGCCAATCGTCGCCGCACTGGGAACCAGTCCGACGGTCACGGTGGACAACGCCATTACCAACAGCGTGGCGACCAGCGTCCTTTTGCGGCCCAGGCGGTCCCCGAAGTACCCGAAGACGCCCGCGCCGAGCGGCCGGGATACAAATGCCGCGGCAAATGTTCCCATCGATGCCACCGTGGCCACCGCCGGACTGAGGTGCGGGAAGAACACAGTGGGAAACACCAGCGCGGCCGCAGTGCCGTAGATGAGGAAGTCGTAGAACTCGATGGCCGATCCGACAAGGCAAGCGACCGCTACCCGTTTCATCGATGTGACCGCTGGGCTGGGGCTAATGCTAATCGTCCCGCCAACCGTCACGCCAAGAAACGATATCCGGCCCTGCTGTGGCTTCATCCCGCGAAGATACTGCCAACATCCTGTGCGTGTTGGCCTGATAGTTCCGTAGGTGCTATCCGGCGGCCGGGATGGTCGGCATCACGAACGCGCGCGGCGGGAGTCGCAGCGCATCGGAGACCCCGCCGCCAGCCCTACCGGACGCCTGCCCGAGGGGCAGCCCGCCCATCATGTGTCCGGGCGCACTTTCGGCGGCGCTGGCCAGGCTCGTCAGTGGCAACGCTCGGGCCGCCGGGACGACCGCCTGGTTTGCCGCGGCCCAGGCTTGCGGAACCGAGAGGCCGCCGACCGAAGCGGCGCGACCCAAGCCGGCCGCCACGCCGTTGCCCAGGCCCGAGGAGCCCAGCCCGCTGCCCAGCGACCCCATGGCCTTAGCCCCGCTTTCGACCGCACCTTCTACAGCCTTGGCCGCCGCCGGAGCCAGCCCCTTCAGCATCGAGCTCGTCGTGTTGGTCATCGAAATACCCGAGTTGAGCATCGAAACGTGGTTGTTGACCATCGACACCATGTTGCTGATCGGCGACAAGTGCGGCGAGATGGATTTCCAGATCCCGCCGATCTTGCTGGACGGCGACGCGGACTGGGTGGGCTCGGCAAGCTGTTGCAACGCCTGGGGAACATTCGACATCAACTGGTTGGCCGCTGCGGTGTCGGTCGCCTCCTCGACCGCGGCAGCCTGCTCGACCAACCCACCGCTGTTGACGATCTCCGGCGCGTCCTCGAACGGCGTCAACGTCTCGGCGGCCACCGCCGCAGAGGCCGCATACCCATACATCGCGGCCGCGTCTTGGGCCCAAAACTCGCCGTACTCGGCCTCGTTGGCCGCGATCGCCGGCGTGTTTTGCCCCAACAGGTTGGTCGCGATCAGCATCATCAATTCGATGCGGTTCTCGGCGATCACCGGCGGCGGGACCGTCAGCCCAAACGCCGCCTCATAGGCCGCCGCGGCAATCCTGGCCTGGTTGGCGGTCAGCTCGGCCTGGGCAGCCGTCACACTCATCCACGCCACGTACGGCGAGGCAGCCGCGGCCATCAAACCCGACGACGCACCCAGCCAAGACCCCGCTGCTAAACCCCAGACCACCGACTGAAACGAGGACGCGGCCTGGTAGAGATCAACGGCCACACCGTCCCAGGTCTCCGCGGCCACCAGTATCGAGCCCGAACCCGGACCGGCATACATCTTCGCGGAGTTGATCTCCGGGGGTAACGCTCCGAAATCCATCTGTGTCTGATTTCCTTCTACTCGGATGCCGTCAAGCCACTTAGCCAGTCGCCACAGCGTTGGCAACCTCGGTGGCCGCGTACGAACTGGCACTGGTAGCCAGGGTGGCCACAAACTGCTCATGGATCACCGCGGCCTTGGCGCTCACCGCTTGAAACATCGCCGCGTGCGTACCGAATTGCACCGCAAGCAGCGTCGACACCTCGTCGGCCGCCGGAGGAAGGATCCCCGTTGTCGGGGCAGCCGCAGCCGTGCTGCTGGCCGCGGTCGTCGTCCCGATAGTCTGCAGGACGCCGGCGGCCGCCGCCAGCGTCTCTGGTTGTGCCGTCATGAAAGACATGCGCTTTCCTCCTCAGAAGAATCCGAGCAATCGCCGGGGATCAAGACTTATTGGTAGGCAAGCGATCTGATCGCTTGCCTGCTGAGCACCGCCCAAATTGGTGGTGTCGAACTGGTCTCAATGATTGCGATTGCACAACGGTTGCAAAAGGTTAAATCCACCCTAAGAAGGCGGGCACAGGGTGCAAATTGCATCCACCCGCGCGGCCAACGGTCGAATCTTCCCAACCAGCCCCAACCGCAGGTGCACAATGCACACGCGGACTATGAACAACCTGTCGGCGCCGAAACCCAAAATACTTCTTTTGTTTACTTTTTATTCACTTTGCCTAGGCGCGCTGACCAGACGCACGATGGGAGCCCGGCCGCCCCGGCGTCCAGCATTTGCATCGGAGTGATCAGAATTGTTGGTGGCCAAGCGATCTAGTGGGTAGCGCACTCCATCTCGGTTGCGCCGCGGGGGCCCAGAGGTGAAATCTTCTCAACGGGCCCTGGTTCGGAGTGCAAGTTGCACACACCGGTCCTACACTCCTGCCCATGCCCAAGCAACGCCCGTCGCCACGAGTGCGTGAACTGATTCGTGAGGGGGCACGGATCTCGCTCAACCCCAGCAACGAGTGGCTCGACAAGCTTGACCACGCGACCGTGGCGATCAGCCCTGCCATCGCCAACGACCCGGTTCTGGCGAAAGTTGTTCGGCGCGCCAATCGTGCGCACCTTGTCCACTGGGCTACCGCCAACATGCGTGACCCTGGTGCCCCGGTGCCGGCGAACCTTGGCTCCGAGCCGTTGAGCATGGCGCGGGATCTGGTACGCCGCGGGCTGGACGTGCTGGCGCTCGACATTTATCGAGTCGGAGAATACATCGCCTGGCGACGCTGGATGCAGATCGCGTTCGACCTCACCTCCGACCCGCAGGAACTGCGCGAAATGCTGGACGTCTCCGCGCAATCGATCAACGAGTACCTAGCGGCCACGCGCGAGGGCATCGCCGCGCACGTACAGTTAGAACACGACGAACTGACCCGCGGCAGCCACGCGGAACGCCTCGAAGTCGTCGGCCTCATTGTTGACGGAGCCCCCATCAGCGGCGAGCGCGCCGAAGCGCGATTGGGCTACCGTCTCGGCCAAACCCACACCGCCGCCGTGATCTGGAGTGACGACCTCGACGGCGACCACAGCTACCTCGACCAAGCCGCTGACGCATTCAGCCACGCGGTCGGATCGGCACAACAGTTGATCGTGATGGCTAGTGCCGCCACCCGCTGGGTGTGGCTAGCCGATGCCGCGGGCATCGACCCCGACGAGGTCCAGCAGACGCTGGTCCGCCTGCCCAAGGCGCGTATCGCCATCGGGACCACCGCGCCCGGCCTCGAAGGCTTCCGGCGCAGCCACCTAGATGCTCTCACCACTCAGCGCACGTTAGCCCGGCTCGAATCGCACCAGCAGGTCGCGTTCTTCGCTGACGTTAAATTGGTTTCGTTGATCACCCAAAATCCGCAAGCTGCAGACGAATTCATCACAAGCACACTCGGAGAGTTCGAGTCAGCCAGTCCTGGTATGCAGCAAGCCTTGCTGACCTTCATCAACGAACAGTGCAACGCGTCCCGCGCCGCGAAACGTCTTTTCACCCACCGCAACACATTGTTGCGCAGGATTGAGTCAGCACAACGCCTGTTACCCCGGCCCCTGGACCACACCACGGTCCACGTCGCCGTCGCCCTGGAAGCGCTCCAGTGGCGCGGCAACCACGCCAATGCCGTCCGCGGCAACGAGGTTCCCGCGTAATTTCGCTTAGCCCTCCGCAAGCAATTGCTTCTTGAGGACCTTGCCCAGTGCGTTGCGCGGCAGCGCATCCACGATGCGTACCTCCCGTGGCCGCTTGTGCACCGAAAGCTGTTGGGCAACATACTGAATCAGTTCATCAGGGCCAGCTGGCCCAACGACGTACGCGACGATACGCTGGCCCAAATCCTCGTCGGGCAGTCCGACAACGGCCGCCTCCGCCACATCCGGATGTCCGAGCAGCGCCGTCTCGATTTCGCCTGCGCCGATGCGGTATCCGCCCGACTTGATCAGGTCGACCGACTCGCGTCCCACGATGCGATGCATGCCGCCATCGTCGACGGCCGCGACGTCGCCGGTGCGGTACCAGCCGTCGGCGTCGAACGCCTCGGCGGTAGCGTCCGGACGATTCAAGTACCCATCGAACAGCGTCCGGCCGCGCACCTGAAGCCGCCCAACGGTTTCCCCGTCATGCGGAACCGGATCGCCGTTGTCGTCGACCAGTCGGGTCTGTACACCGGTCAGCGGCAGGCCCACCCAGCCGGGCCGACGTTCGCCGTCGGCGCGCGTCGACAGCGTAATCAGTGACTCTGTAGCGCCATACCGCTCGATTGGACGATGCCCGGCGAGCTGCTCTAGCCGGTCGAACACCGGCACAGGCAGCGCCGCACTCCCCGACACCAGTAGCCGCGCCGATCTGAGGGCCTCGGCAGCGGCACGGTCGGCCACCACCCGCGACCACACCGTCGGCACCCCGAAATACAGCGTGCCTTGCGCTTGCGCGTAGTTGGCTGGCGTCGGTTTCCCGGTGTGTACCAGGCGATTTCCGAATCTCAGCGATCCGAGCAGGCCCAGCACCAGCCCGTGAATGTGATACAGCGGCAAACCATGCACCAAAACGTCGTCGGCCGTCCACTGCCAGGCTTCGGCCAAGGAGTCCAGGTCGGCGGCGATCGCGCGCCGGGTCAGTTGCACGCCCTTGGGCGGGCCGGTGGTGCCCGAGGTGTAAACCACCATTGCGACGGCGTCGGGTGACGGCTCGGGGTAGCGGTGCCACGAACGGGCGTGCAAACGCACCGGGATGTGCGGCAACCCTTCCGGCTCCTCGGGCGCTGGCCCTAGCCAAGCCTGGGCGCCGGAATCGGTCAGCATGTGCCGGCGTTCGGCCACACCGACGTCGGCAGGTACCGGGACGACGGGCACACCGGCAATCAGGCAGCCGGTGATCGCCAGCACCGTCGACGCCGTCGGCGTGGCCAGCACCGCGACCCGGTGCGCGCCGCCGACCCGTTCGGCCACCGAGGTTGCCGCACCGACGAGGTCGCTGCGGCTCAGCACGGCGCCGTCGATGCGCACCGCGTCGGCGATGTCGTTGGCGTTGACGACCGAGGGGTTCAGCGAAGCCAGCAGCACGTGAGGCAGGCTACCCTCCAGCCTCCCCGATCTGTCTCGTCAGGCTGGGTTGCGTCGCAACCGCATATCGTCGGCCGCATACCACTGTGGCGGCGCGTCGGGCCGCGGGAAAAATGGCCGCAGTACCGCTGGCGCCCGGAACGGCGCCCATACGCCCTGTGGCTGCGCCAGCCGGTCTGCGATGGCCCAAACCACGGGCGGATTGTGGCCGTAGCCGATGTGACTGCTCCGCACCGCGATATTCTCCGCACGCTCCGCGGCCGGGTTCATACACGTCTGCCAGGCGACCATGCCGTCGCAACGCGAGTAGATTGCGGTGGTCGGCACCGGCAGCGCTTCGCTTTCCGATTGCAGCGGCAACTCGTGCCGCTCGGCGTGCAGGTGTGCGTAGCGGTTGTAACTCCACGTGGAACGCGATTCGCTGCCGTCTCGCATGCCGAACGGGCTGCCGAGCGTGATCACCTGGCGCACCGACGACGGATGATTGCGGGCCAGGTTCCGCGCGAAGATGCCACCGAGACTCCACCCGATAAGGCTGACCGGAGCGTCGTATCGGGTGTGCAGTTTCTCCAGGAGCTCGATCATCCCGTCCACCGCTTTGGCTGTGGGGCCGATGTTGCGACCGAGGCCCCAGCCATATGCCCGATACCCGAGGCGGCGCAGTATCCGCCGCAATATCCAGGTGGAACCGTCCCCAGCCAGCAGGCCGGGCAGCACCAGGACCGGATGCCCGTCCCCAACCGGTAGTACCCGCTGCAGCGGGAGAACGCCGAGCAATTGCCCGTACTCGATGCCCGCTCGCGGTATGTCGGTCAGGTAGAGAAACCATGTGGGGGGTTCGGCTGGACGATCAACAAGCTCTGACACGCGCATCAGCATGTCATATCGCGGCGGCCAGTGGTCACAAATCAGTTACCCACGTCGCTGTCCCAGATCTTCATCAGGGTGGCCAGTATCTCCTCGCCGCGGCCCAGCCCGGCGAGATGACTCTCGCCGGGCAAGTGGTAAAGCTCGGCGTCGGGCAACCGGGAGACGACGTGCTCACCGTGGGAGAACGGAATGATGTGGTCGTGGTCGCCGTGCCACCAGCGGACCGGAACTTTCACCTCGTCGAGTCGAAAGCCCCAGTCGCGGGCAAAGGCGATGACGTCGGCGAACGGGGCAGCCAGCTGCTTGCGGCTGCCGTTGAGCAAGTCGTCGAGGAACATGGCCTTGAGCTCGGGACGGGTCAGCAGATGTCGGTCGGCTTGAGGCGAGAGCAGGGCATACACGTCCAGCGCGGGGGACGCTACGGGGCGGGCCGCCCGGATGAGCATGCTGGCGCCGAGCCGAAGCGGGCTCCCTCCCATTCTCAGTAGCGGCGCGACCCACAAACCAACGGTCATCAGGCCGCCACTGATCGCATCGGGACCGCACGTCGGTGCCACGCCGCCCAGCACGCCGGCGGCCACCACCCGGTCGGGCAGGCCCGCTGCGCACGCGAGGGTGTATGGACCGCCGCCGGACAGGCCGACGACCGCCATGTTGTCGATCCCGAGGGTGTCCGCGATGGTCCGCAGGTCATCGGCGAAGGCGGAGATGGTCTCGTACTGATACGGCGTCGAGGAGCCGATGCCGGGGCGGTCGACACCGATCAGGCGGATGTGGTGGTGTTCGGCATAGACCCGGGCCTCGGTCGGAATCTGTCGGCGCGCCCCGGGAGTGCCGTGCAGCCAGAAGACTGCACGACCCTGCGGGGCGCCAAACTCGGCGAAGCCGATCTGACGGCCTTCGCCGACGGCGATGTTCCCTTCGAGCTTGGGTCGGGCAATAGCTACGGACATGCCGAGCAGCTTTTCATGTGGGGGCTTGGTGCATCATCCGGGGGATCGCAGTGGCGTTACGCTCGCGCTGAAAGCGGAATCCCGATGGCCTTCGGCTCCATGTACTGATGCAATCCACGAATTCCGCCGCCCTCACGGCCGAACCCGCTCAGCTTGAAACCACCGAACGGCGCATCTCCCGGACCGCAACCGTTGACCGCGATCTGGCCGGTGCGAATGCGGCGAGCAACACCGGTGGCTCGGTCCACGTCGGCACCCCATACCGCACCGGAAAGTCCGTACCGAGAGTTGTTGGCGATCGCCACCGCGTCGTCGTCGTCACGATAGCGCAGCACGCTCAACACCGGCCCGAACACCTCTTCTTGCGCGACAGTCGAATCCGGGTCGACGTCGGTGAGAATCGTTGGCTCGTAATAGAAGCCGACATCCAGTCCGGCTGGTCGGCCGCCACCGGTCATCAGTTTGGCGCCGTCGTGGACCGCCCCGCTGACGTGTGCCGCAACCCGGTCGCGCTGTGCCGCACTGATCAGCGGCCCCATTTGCACGTCCGGATCCGTTGGGTCACCGACCTTTACGTCACGCGCCAGCACGACAAGCCGATCGACAACCTCATCGTGCATCGATTCGGGAAGCAGCAGCCGGCTGTGCAGGATGCAAGCCTGTCCGGCGTGCAGTGAGCAGCAATCGAACAGCATCTGTTCGAGCGTTCGATCCGTCAGCTCGGTGTCGTCCAAGACGATGCTTGCCGACTTCCCGCCGCATTCCAGCAAGATGCGCTTCATGGTTTGACCCGCGGCGGACATCACCTCACAACCGACGGCCGAGCTGCCGGTAAAGCTGACCATGTCGATTCTCGGGTCGGTGGTGAGCAGTTTCGAGGCCTCGACACGCGACGGCGTGACGACATTGACAACACCCGGCGGAATGTCGGTGTACTCGTCGATGATCCACGCCAGCGCGAGCCCGGCAAGCGGCGTCAGCGGCGAGGGTTTGAGCACGACGGTATTGCCCGCGGCCAGCGCGTTGTTGACCTTCATGACGTTAAGGCAGTGCGGGAAGTTCCACGGCGTCAGAATCGATACGACGCCCAGCGGCTCGTACCGCAACAACGTCGATCCGGCACCGATTCCGGTAATCGGCTCGTCGGCCAGCTTCGCGGCGAGCTGAGCGGCGTGCATGGACATGTACCCCGCGCCGTCGACCTGCATCACGCGCTCATTGGCGATGCAACCCCACTCGACTTGGGACAGCGCGAAAAGCTCGTCGTTGTGCTGGAGCAGCGCATCGCCGAGCTGAGTGAGACAACCGGCGCGCTCCTGCGGAGACGTCGAGCCCCACGGCCCGTCGTCGAATGCGCGCCGCGCGGCGGCGATCGCGTCACCGACCTGGCCGACGCTGGCATCGGGCGCGGTGGCGATGACCGCCTCGGTCGCCGGGGAGACGTCGTCGTAGCGACCGTCCTCCGGCTCGACCCACCGTCCATCGATGTAGAGCTGGTACGTGTCGAGAAGCCCAATAGACTCGGCCATTTTCTTCCCCACCCGATCGTCGGTCATCTAAACACTTGGTGTACACCCGTCGGACCGGTGCGTCAATTGACAGTGCTAACCCATGCGGAGTAGACACGACTCACAAGACAGATAACGCTAATCTGTCGGATCGCAGCTTCCGGGAGGGTCGCCGTGCACACCACCAAGTTCCCACTGCACTCCCCCGATTTCTACGCCGGCAATCCCTATCCGGCGTTCAAGGAGCTGCGCGCGACGGCGCCGGTGTGTTGGAACGACGTCACCAATTTCTGGGCGCTGCTGAAGTACGAAGATATCCGCTTCGTGTCGATCAACCCGGCCATGTTCTCCTCGGCCAACGGCATCACCATTCCCGACCCGGCGCTGACGAACCCGGTGCAAAAGGGCAGCCTGATCTTCAGCGATCCGCCGCGGCACCGGCAGTTGCGCAAACTGATCAACTCGGGGTTCACCCGGCGGCAGGTGGCCATCCTGGAGCCGAAAATCCGCGAGATAGTGCGCGGGATCCTCGACGGCATCGACCCCGGTTCCACCCACGAATTCGCCGAAGAGATCGCCGCTCCGCTGCCCACCCGCATCATCGCCGAACTGCTCGGCGCCCCGCCCGATGACTGGGAGCAATTCCGGGCCTGGTCGGACGCGACCACCGGGACCGCCGACCCCGAGATCGAGCTCGATACCTTCGTGGCCATCGGCCAGCTCTACGAGTACTTCCAGAAGCTGATCTGCGATCGGCGCGTCCAAGCGCGCGACGACATGCTCTCGATCCTGGTCAACGCCGAGATCGACGGGCAATCGCTGTGCGACGACGAACTGGTCAACTTCGCGTTTCTGCTGTTGGTGGCAGGCAACGAGACCACCCGCAACCTGATCGCGCTGGGCACCCAGGCGCTGATCGAGCACCCCGAGCAATGCCGCCTGTTGGTCGACGATCCTGCCCTGATCCCGGGCGCCGTCGAAGAGATGCTGCGCTGGAACAGCCCGGTGGTGCACATGGCGCGCACCGCGACGGTCGACGTCGAGATCCGCGGTCAGCTGATCCGGCAAGGCGATGTGGTGGTGATGCTCTACGGGTCCGCCAACCGCGACGAGGACGTCTTCGGTGACGACTCCGAAGAGTTCAAGGTGACCCGCCATCCCAACCCGCATATTGCGTTTGGGTGCGGTGAACATTCCTGTCTGGGCGCGCAATTGGCGCGACTCGAGGCGTGCGTGTTGTTCGACGAGCTGTTACGCCGCTTTCCGCGACTCGAGCTGGTTGGCGACGTGAGCCGGGTGCGGGCCACCATGGTGCCCGGGGTCAAACGGATGCCGGTAAGGCTGGGATCTTAAGCGGTGGAACACGAATACAGCCCTGAGCAGGAGGATCTGCCTAGATGACCGACTCGGAGGTTCAAGCCAAGGTGCGGGCGCTGGTCGGCCGGCCCACCGGCGGTACCGGAAAGCCATCGGTGGCACCGGATCCGGTCAACCAGCCGATGATTCGGCATTGGGCGCATGCGCTCGACGACATGAATCCCGTCTACCTCGACCCGGACTTTGCGGCCTCGTCGCGGTTCGGTGGCATCGTGTCGCCGCCGGTGATGCTGCAAACCTGGACGATGCCGTCACCGAAACTGGAAGGGATCGGTGACCGGGGCGGCGCACCGGTGGAAATCCAAACCAACCCAACGGCATTCCTCGACGAGGCCGGGTACACCAGCACGGTGGCGACGAACTCGGAGTTCGAGATCGAACGCTACCCTCGGCTGGGCGATGTCATCAGCGCGACGACGGTGTACGAATCGGTTTCCGACGAGAAGAAGACGGCGCTGGGCACCGGGTTCTTTTTGACTTGGCTGACGACCTACACCGACCAGCACGGAGAAGTGCTGGGGCGGCAACGATTTCGGGTGTTGCGATTCAGGCCGAAGCGCTGATGGCGACCCGGCTGGCCCCGGCGATCAGCCTGGATACAGAATTCTTCTGGAATGGCCTGCGCGAGGACAAGCTCCTGATCCAGCGCTGCACAGCAGCACATACGTGAAAGGGCGCCTATGATGACCACCACGACCCTGAAGTGGGCCGACATATCCGTCGGTGACGAAGTGACACCCCTGGAGATCCCAATCACCACAACGATGATCGTCGCCGGGGCGATCGCGTCGCGTGACTTCATGCCGGTACACCACGACCGCGACTACGCCAACAAGCAGGGCTCGCCGAACCTGTTCATGAACATCCTGACCACCAATGGGTATTGCGTCCGGTTCCTCACCGACTGGGCAGGATCCGAAGCGATGGTCAAGAACCTGTCGATTCGGCTTGGGGTACCGTGCTTTCCCGACGATCCGCTGTGCTTCACCGGCAGTGTGACGGGGAAGTCCGAAGGGGAAGCCGGCGAGAACTTCGTCGAGGTAACCTTCCAGGGCGCCAACAGCCTTGGCAATCACGTGTCGGGCACGGCGGTGCTCAGCCTGCTCGACGGGGTCGGCCTGGCGCCCTGATGACCCAAGCTTCTGCTTTTCCCCCAGGAACCGATACCCGAGAGCTCATCGTCGAGTCCGCGTATGCCTGTTTCCGTAAACAGGGATTGCAAAAGGCGACGATCGTCGATATCGCCAGAGCGGCCAATGTCTCGCGAAGCACCGTCTACGAGTACTTCAGCGACAAGGCCGCCATTCTGGAAGCCTGCGCCGAGCATGCTTCCGAGCAGTTCTACCGAGAGATGTCCAAGGCCATGAGCTGGGGCAGTTCCCTGGAAGAAAAGCTCAGCCTCGCAGCGGTATTCGTGACCCAGGCGCGGCGCGCGATAGCCTCCGAAAAGTACTTTGACGAAGAGGCAATCAGTCTGCTGCTGACCAAAGACGCGGCCGTGCTGCTGCGCGAATGCGTGGACTTCTTCGCGCCCTACCTATCGGCGGCCAAGCTCACCGGCGAGGTTCGCAAGGACCTCGACATCGAGCCTGCCGGCGAGTGGTTCGCGCGAATATTGTTCTCGCTGTTCAGCACTCCGTCGTCGACCCTCGACATGGACAATCCCGAGGTCGTCGAGGAATTTGTGCGCGCGCACGTGGTGCGCGGCTTCGCCAGTGATCGCTACCGGCCGCGGCGGGCCTAACCCCCGTCTAACCCGTTGCTGCCGAAGAATCGGCCCCCGGCGCCGCCGGCGCCGCCGTGCTGCTGCCCGCTGCCGGTTCCGCCGTTGCCGCCATTGCCAATCAGCACCGCGTCGCCGCCGTCGCCGCCGTTGTTGCCGGTGCCGGCGCCGGCAGGGGAGTTGCCGCCGGTGCCGCCGTTACCGTAGAGCAGCCCGCCGTCACCGCCATTACCGCCCGCTCCGGCCACGATGGGGCTATCCCCACCATTTCCGCCGACTCCGCCTGAGCCCCGCCGCGGTTGCCGCGCGGATCGCCGAACCGATGTCCGACAGATCGGCTACCGCCGCCGCTAGCGCCTCGGGTTGAGCGAGCACAACCGAGATGTTATCGCTGACGTTCGGCTAGCGCCCGGGCGAAAAACGCTAGATTTGCCGGCCGCTCGGCCAGTCGCCGCATGAAGTACCCGTACCACTGCGTACCGAACGGAACGTAAACCCGCACCTGGTTACCGGAAGCGGCCAGCCGCCGCTGTTCATCGTCGCGGATGCCATACAGCATCTGGTATTCGAAATCACCAGCCCCACGGCCTGATTCGCGAGCCATTGCAGGCACCGCCGCAATCAGCGACGGGTCGTGGGTAGCGACCATCGGATAGCCCGACCCCGCCATCAGTACCCGAAGGCACTTCAGGTACGAGTCGGTGATCTCGGCGCCGTTCCGGTAGGCCACCGATGCGGGCTCCTCGTAGGCGCCCTTGCACAAACGGACCCGCGCACCGACGGTGGCCAGCTCCTCGCAATCGCCAAACGTGCGCCTCAGGTACGCCTGTAAAACCGTGCCCAGCCAAGGAAAATCGACGCGGAGGTCGCCCGAGATCGACAACGTTGAATCGGTGGTGCTGTGGTCCTCGGCGTCCACCGTTACCCAGACACCTACCTGCTGGGCGCGTTCGCAAACCGTGCGGGCATTGTCCAGTGCGATCTTCGGACCGTCATGGTCGAGCGCCTGCCCGAGCGCGGAAAGCTTGAGCGATACCTCTAATGGCCGCACCCCGTCGCCGGCGGTATCGCTTCGCCGGCCCAGCGCATCGAGAAGGTCAAGGTATGCCTGCACCGAGGCGGCAGCGTCGCCGACGTCGGTGACATTTTCGCCCAGGTAGTCAACGCTGACGTAGCGGCCCGAATCACGGAGTGCAGCAACGCATCCCAGGACATCATCGAGCGAGTCGCCCGGCACGAACCTGCGGACCACGCTGCGGGTGACCGGTGACCGCTCGACGATCCGACGCAACCGGTCGGCCCGGCTGGCCACCAGCAGGGCAGGGCGCACGGTGTGCGCGAACAAGCGGGTCATCAGTCGGCCGCCATGTGCGGGTAGGTGTGGTCGGTGGCCGGGACGAATGTCTCCTTGATGGTGCGCGCCGATGTCCAGCGCAGCAGATTCATCAGCGATCCGGCCTTGTCGTTGGTGCCCGATCCGCGCGAACCGCCGAACGGCTGACGCCCGACCACCGCTCCCGTCGGCTTGTCGTTGATATAGAAGTTGCCGGCCGCGAACCGGAGCCGGTCCTGCGCGGTCAGCACCGCATCGCGGTCGTCCGCGATGACCGCACCGGTGAGCGCGTACCGGGATCCGGTGTCGATGAGTCCGAGGACCCGTTCGTATTGGTCGTCGGGGTAGACATGCACCGACAGCAGCGGTCCGAAGTATTCGGTGGCGAAGGACTCGTCGGTCGGGTCGTCGGACAGCAGCACGGTGGGTCGCACGAAATATCCGACGCTGTCGTCGTATTCACCACCGACCGCGATCGTGACCCCGGCGGCGCCCTTGGCGCGTTCGATGGCGTCGACGTTCTTGACAAAGGCTCGCTGGTCGATCAGCGCGCCACCGTAATTGGTCAGGTCGGTGATATCCCCGTATGGCAGCTCGGCGGCCGTGCCCAGGAACGCATCGCCCATCCGTTGCCATACCGAATGCGCAATGAACGCCCGCGAGGCCGCGGAGCATTTCTGGCCTTGGTAGTCGAAAGCGCCGCGGATCAAGGCGGTGCACAGGACATCCGGGCGCGCCGACGCGTGGGCAACGACGAAGTCTTTACCACCGGTCTCGCCGACCAGCCGCGGATAGCTGTGGTAGCGGCCAATATTGGCCCCCACCCGTTGCCACAGGTGCTGAAACGTAGCGGTGGAACCGGTGAAGTGGATGCCAGACAACCGCGGATCGGTCAGTGCCACATCGGAAACCGCGAAGCCGTCACCGGCAACCAGGTTGATCACACCGGGCGGCAGCCCCGCGGTCTCGAGCAGCTTCATCAGCAGGTACGCCGACAGCGACTGCGTGATCGACGGCTTCCACACGACGGTGTTGCCCATCAGGGCCGGCGCAGTCGGTAGATTGCCGGCGATCGAGGTGAAGTTGAACGGCGTGATCGCGTAGACGAAACCGTCCAGCGGGCGGTAATCGCTGCGGTTCCATTCACCTGGACCGCTGATCGGCTGCTGGGCCAGGATCCGTTGGGCGAAGGCGACGTTGAACCGCCAGAAGTCGATCAGCTCGCACGGTGCGTCGATCTCGGCCTGGTACACGGACTTGGATTGGCCGAGCATCGTTGCGGCGGCGATCGTTTCGCGCCACGGTCCGGCCAGCAGATCGGCCGCGCGCAAAAACACCGCGGCCCGTTCGTCGAAAGGCATTGCAGCCCAGCTATTTTTCGCCGCCATGGCGGCGTCTATGGCAGCTGTGGCATCGGCGTGGGTGGCATTGGTCAGCGTGCCCAGCTTCGCGGCGTGCCGGTGCGGCTGGACGACGTCTATCGATTCGCCGTCGCCCATCCGGTGGCTGCCGCCGATGACGTGCGGGAGATCGATCGGATGATCGGCCAACATTGTCAGTTCGGCACGCAGCCGGGTGCGTTCGGGGGATTTTGGCGCATAGTCGTGGACCGGCTCGTTGGCCGGCATCGGCACCTGGGTTATCGCGTCCATGCTTGCCAGGATCCCCGCTGGGCGATCCCAATCGATTGGCCGATCGGACAATATCAGGTCCGGTTGCTAGTAAAATCAGACAATATGCGAGTGGCTGGTGTCGGGCTGGGCCAGTTGCTGCTTGCCCTGGATGCGACGATGGTCAGCCTGGTAGACGCTCCGCGTGGCATGGACCTTCCGGTGGCGTCGGCGGCACTGATCGATTCCGACGATGTCCGGCTGGGCCTGGCGCCCGCGGCGGGTTCGGCCGATGTCTTTTTCCTGCTGGGCGTCACCAACAATGAGGCGTTGCGATGGATCGACGGGCAAGCACGCATCCGGCCGCCCGTGGCGATCTTCGTCAAGCAACCGTCCGACGCGCTGGTGGGTAAAGCGGTCCGGGCCGGGTCGGCGGTAGTGGCCGTAGAGCCTCAGGCGCGCTGGGAACGCGTCTACCAATTGGTCAATCATGTCTTGGAGCATCACCGAGACCGTGCGACCGACGACTCAGGGACCGATCTGTTCGGTCTGGCACAGTCCTTAGCCGACCGCATCCACGGCATGGTCAGCATCGAAGACGCCCAATCGCACGTGCTGGCCTATTCGGCTTCCAACGACGGAGCCGACGAGCTGCGGCGGCTGTCCATCCTTGGCCGCGCCGGTCCACCCGAGCACTTGAGGTGGCTTGACCAGTGGGGCATCTTCGATGCGCTGCGGGCCGGTGACGAGGTGGTGCGCGTAGCCGAACGGCCGGAGTTGGGTCTGCGTCCCCGGCTGGCGATTGGCATTCATCAGCCGGCGATCGGTGCCCGAAGGCCACCCGCATTCGCCGGCACCATCTGGGTACAGCAAGGGTCGCAACCGCTGGCCGACGACGCCGACGAGATGTTGCGGGGCGCAGCGGTGTTGGCCGCTCGGATCATGTCGCGGCTGGCGGCTCGGCCGTCGACGCATGCGCGGCGGGTGCAGCAGCTGCTGGGATTGACCGACACCGAATCCGGTCCACAGAGCGGTGACGTGGCCGTCGTCGCCCGCGAACTCGGCATCGCCGCCGACGGCAACGCCGCATTGATCGGCTTCGACACCGCCGACAGCCGAGCTCGGCTCGCCGACGTCTTGGCCCTGAGCGCCAGCGCTTTTCGCCGGGATGCCCAGGTCGCGTCGAACGGCTCACGGATCTATGTGCTGTTACCACATACTGCGACAGCCCGGTCGGTCAACTCGTGGGCCCGCGGCACGATCGCTGCGCTGCGTACCGAGCTCGGTGTCGACTTGCGGGCCGCCATCGCCGCGCCGGTTGCCGGATTGGCCGCGGTCGCAGCGGCACGCACCGAGGTGGATCGCGTGCTGGATAGCGCTGAGCGCCACCCAATCTCGATAGGCCAGGTGACATCGTTAGCAGAAGCTCGTACCACAGTGCTGCTCGACGAAATCGTCACCCTGGTCGGCGCCGATACACGGCTCGTGGACCCAAGGGTTCGCGGCCTGCGCACCCAGGATCCGGTGCTGGCCGAGACGCTGCGGGCCTATCTGGACAGCTTCGGCGACATCGGCGCTGCCGCGCAATCACTTCAGGTGCATCCCAATACCGTTCGTTACCGAGTGCGGCGCATTGAGAAGCTGTTGTCGACTTCGCTCGCCGATCCCGATGTGCGGCTGCTGTTTTCACTCGGCCTGCGGGTCTTGGAGAGACCGTAGCGCCCTTGGCCGGCGACACAGTTGGGCGCGCGGAGTAAAGTGTGTGCCGCTCGATCTCAGCAAATTCATACGTGCGGCCGTGACCCGTGGAGGTGCTCGTGACGGACCAACCGCCTAACTATCCCCCACCGCCCGGTGGCTACGGCTATCCACCACCGCCAGGCGGCTACGGTTATCCGCCGCCGGGACCCCCAGGTTATGGCTATTCGCCGCCCGGTTATCCCCTACCACCCGGCGCCCGCACGAATACGATGGCCATTGCGTCCCTGGTTTCTTCCTTGGTCGGGTTGCTATGTCTCGGAATTGGGCCCATCCTAGGGTTGGTCTTCGGCATTATCGCCTTGAATCAAATCAAGCAGTCCGGTGAAGGTGGTCGTGGTTTGGCCGTCGCCGGAATAGCGATCAGCGGATGCGAAATCGCCTTGCTGGTAATCCTTTTGTTCATCGGGGCGATAGCGTCCAGGAACGACGAAACCCACCACCACAGATATCACCGGTCCGAGCCCGCCATGGTGGCATTCGCCGAACCGCAGTCGATCTCGTGTTATCGCGGCGCGGAGCTGGGATACGGTAGCAGCGCCATCTCGCGAGCATTTTTGACCGCCGTGGCTACCTGACGCTGCTGCTGAACGGTCAAGCCGGTTACCCCGCGGGATCGGATCTTGCCTCGCTCGGAGATAAACATCCGCAACGTGGCGACGTCTTTGTAGTCAACCTCTTTGAGGCCGACGGCGTTGAGCAGATTCGCCTTGGCGCGTTTCGGCTCGGTTTGGCCGGCCCGTCGGTTGCGATTCGATTTGCGGCCCATCTACCAGCTCGCCTTACGTATGCCGGGCAACTGGCCCGCATGAGCCAGCTCGCGCATTCGAAGCCGCGACAGGCCGAACTTGCGCAAGTGCCCACGCGGACGACCGTCGACGGCATCGCGGTTTCGCAGTCGCACCGGACTGGCGTCCCGGGGCTGCCGGGAAAGCGCGCGTTGCGCAGCCAACTTTTCCTCGAAGGTACTGGCGGGCGAACGAATTATCTGCTTGAGTTCGGCGCGCCGCTCCGCGTAGCGGGCAACGACCGCGTGCCGCTGTGCATTTTTGATGATCTTGGATTTCTTGGCCATTCAGCGTTCTTCTCGAAACTGCACGTGCCGGCGGATCACCGGGTCGTATTTGGTCAGCGTGAGCCGGTCGGGATTGTTGCGCCGATTCTTGCGAGTGACATAGGTGTAGCCGGTGCCCGCGGTCGAGCGCAGCTTGACGATTGGCCGAGCCTGGTTTTGCGCCATCAGATGCGCTCACCTGATCTGCGCAACCGGACAACCACGGCTTCGATGCCATCGCGATCGATCACCTTGATGCCTTTCGCGCTGACCCGCAGCGTGATGCGCCGGTCCTCTGACGGCAAGTAATAGGTCTTGCGCTGCAGGTTGGGTGACCAACGCCGTCGCGTGCGGCGGTGCGAGTGCGACACCGTGTTGCCGAAACCCACAGTGCGGCCGGTGACTTGGCAGCGCGCGGACATGGCAGCCTCCTATCGCAACCGTCTAATTGAAAATTGTTTTCGACAAGCTTCGCATGGCACTGTAGCGTGGCCATAGCTTAATGACAACGATTTTCAATAAGGGGTGAGGATGCGGACTCCCGTGCTACTGGTGTCGGGTCAGGGCGATACCGACGAGGTGACTGGGACTCTGTTACTTCGGCCGGGAACCGCGGTCGTCGAGCACCGCTTCGATGGCCACGTGGTGCGCCGCACAATCATCACTCTGAGCGGCGGTGAGTTGGCCAGCGTCGAGGAGGCCCTGGAGTTGACGCGCGGCTGTGTGTCGTGCACCGTCCGCAACGACCTGCTGGTGCTGTTGCGCAAACTGTCCCGGCGCGACAATGTGAACCGAATCGTCGTGCACCTGGCGCCATGGTTGGAACCCGAACCAATCTGTTGGGCAATAAACCACGTTCGCGTACGTGTCGGACCCGGCTACGCTGACGGACCGGCAGCCCGCGATGTGCGGATTGCCGGCGTCGTGACCTGTGTGGACTCCGCCAAATGGCTGCCACAAGCGCTGAGCGACGGCGAATTGTCGGACGGACGCACGGTGGCCCAAGTCGCCGTCTGCCAAGCCGAGTTCGCCGATGTGGTCGTTTTGACCCACCCGGAGCCCGTCACGCTCGCCGTCCTGCGGCGCCTTGCTCCGCGAGCGCGGATCACCGTCGGCGTCGACCGCCTCGAGCTGGCGCTGGCGAACCAGGACGACGGTTCGCGACGAGGCGACAGCGATAGCCCGCATGCTCCGCTGCTGGCCGGCATGCCTCCGCTTGGCGGCGATGGAGGGGTCGCGATCGTGGAGTTCAATGCCCGCCGCCCGTTTCATCCGCAGCGCCTGCATGCCGCGGTCGATGTGCTCCTGGACAAAGTGGTGCGAACCCGCGGTCGGCTATGGCTTGCCAACCGTTCCGATCAGGTCATGTGGCTCGAATCAGCGGGCGGCGGCCTAAGAGTCGCGTCGGCCGGAAAGTGGTTGGCGGCCATGACCGCCTCGGAGGTGGCCTACGTCGACCCGGAACGGCGCTTGTTCGCCGAGCTGATGTGGGAGTACCACTTCGGTGACCGGCACACCGCGATGACGGTCCTGGTGTGCGGCGCCGACCCCGCCGACATCACAGCTGCTTTGCATGCCGCCTTGCTGAACGACGAGGAAATGGCCGATCCGCAGCGCTGGAAACGCTACGACGACCCGTTTGGCGACTGGCATGAAGACCCATGCCACGAGATGCCCGACACGGCCGGGGAATTTTCGGCCCATAGCAACAACGGAGAATCCACATGAAGCCAGGCATCCACCCCGACTATCACCCCGTGGTGTTTCAAGACGCCAACACTGGCACCATGTTTCTCACCCGCTCCACGCTCACCGGCTCTCGCACCATCGACTGGGAAACGCCAACTGGCGTGCAGACTTACCCCCTGGTGGTGGTCGAGGTGTCGGCTGATTCGCATCCGTTTTGGACCGGCGCACGCCGCACCCTCGACACCGCCGGGCGCGTGGAACGGTTCTACCGACGTTACGGGCAGGCGAAATAAGCGCAACCAGTTGCCCCCCTCCGGCAAATAAGCGGAATCCGAGCACGACACGCACTCGGGTGTATCGCGGCTAATCGGTGCCGTACCTATACGGTGATCTCCGAAATCTTTATTTGACGGCCGTCAAGGAGGGGTGCGTTGGGGAGCGAACACCCCGTCGACGGAATGACCCGTAGACAGTTCTTCGCTAAAGCGGCCGCCGCTACCAGCGCCGGAGCTTTCCTGTCCGCGGCCGGTCCGGTGATCGAAAAGGCCTATGGGGCGGGCCCGTGCTCGGGGCATTTGACCGATATCGAACACATCGTGTTGTTGATGCAAGAGAACCGGTCGTTCGATCACTACTTCGGAGCACTCTCCGGCATCCGGGGGTTCAACGACCCCTCGCCGGCGTTCCAGCAAAAGGGCTGGAACCCGCAGACGCAGAAGGTTGACCCCGCCGCCGTCACAATCCCGTACCGCTTCGACACCACCCGCGGCCCCTTGGTCGCCGGCGAATGCGTCAATGACCCTGACCACGGCTGGATCGCGATGCATCAGTCGCTTAACGGCGGTGCTAACGACGGTTGGCTTCCGGCCCAGGCCGCGAGTTCTCCGCTGGCGGGCAACGTAGCGGTGACAATGGGTTACTACACGCGCCGTGACCTGCCCATCCACTACCTCCTGGCCGACACGTTCACGGTTTGCGATCACTACTTTTGTTCGTTGCTGGGCGGTACGACACCCAACCGGCTGTACTGGATGAGCGCCTCGATCGACCCCGATGGCACTAACGGCGGCCCGGTGCTGCAAGAGCCCTTCATCCAGCCGCTGCAGCGTTACAGCTGGCGCATCATGCCCGAGAACCTCGAAGACGCCGCGATTAGTTGGAAGGTCTACCAGAACAAGCTGCTGGGAGCCATCAACAATACGACTATCGGCTACAACGGGGCTGTCAACTGCTTCAAGCAGGCCGGGGATCCGAGGTCGAATCTGGCACGTTTTGGCATCGCCCCGACCTACCCCGCGGATTTCGCCGCTGACGTCAGAGCCAACCGGTTGCCCAAAGTTTCGTGGGTGCTCCCGGGGTTTCTGCTGTCGGAACACCCCGCATTCCCGGTGGCCGTCGGCGCTGTCGCGATTGTGGATGTGCTGCGGATCTTGCTTTCCAATCCGGCGGTGTGGGAGAAGACCGCGTTGATCGTCAATTACGACGAAAACGGTGGTTTCTTCGACCACGTCACCCCACCTACCCCGCCGCCGGGAACGCCCGGCGAATACGTCACGGTCCCCGATATCAACGCGGTTTCGGGGTCTGGCGGCATCCGGGGTCCCATCGGTTTGGGTTTTCGCGTCCCCTGCATCGTCATTTCTCCCTACAGCCGCGGCCCGCTGATGGTCCATGACGTTTTCGACCACACGTCAACGCTGAAACTCATCAGCACGCGGTTTGGCGTGCCGGTTCCCAACATCAGCGCCTGGCGAGACGCGACGGTCGGCGATATGACCTCGGCGTTCAACTTCGCGGTCCCGCCTAACCCGTCGAGGCCGAATTTGGACCATCCGGTGCTGTCCGCGATTCCGAAATTGCCGCAGTGTGTTCCCAACGCGGTGTTGGGGTCGACGCTCAAGACTTCAATTCCCTACCGGGTGCCATTCCCGCAGGCGATGCCCACTCAGGAAACCCAGCCCGTCCGTGGGATTCCCAGCGGTCTTTGCTGAACCCAAAGTGAGATCAGCCTGGTCGCCAGCCTCACAACCCTTTCAGCTTTTCGTCAGTCCACTCAGACATAGGCCAGTGGTCCGGTGGGCGGGTGGACTATCCGCGGCCTTATCAGGAGTTTCGATCGTGGTTTCCCGACCATTCGGCGTGTGCCGCCTATTCGGCGGGTTTGCGCTGACCGGAGGGCTTGCGGTGTTCGCCCACATAAACAGACAAGCAGTACATATGTTCGATAGAACGGCACCTGACGCGGCTCTGGTGACTGAGATCGACGCGTCCGCGGCTGGCCAGCGCGATCATTGCCGCAAGCACAGTCGACGGGAAAGCCGCCCTGACCTGCGGTGTGAGAATTTCTTTACTGGTATCAAGTCGGATCGCTGACTGGGCCGCAAGCATCGATTAATCTCACGCCTTACGGATGACACGCGAGGGACGAACCAGATGGAAATACTTGTCACAGGGGGCGCAGGCTTCCAGGGAAGTCATCTATCCGAGTCGCTACTGGCCGACGGGCATTGGGTCACTGTCCTGAATACCTCATCGAAGAGTGCGACCCGAAACACGAATGACTTTCGTTCGCACGAGCGAGCTGCCTTTATCTCGGGTTCGGTGACCGATGGAGAAACGGTCCATCGCGCAGTGCGCGAGCACCACGTCGTTTTTCATCTGGCCGCCAATATCAACGTCGACCAGTCTCTCGGTGATCCAGAGAGCTTTCTCGAAACCAACGTGATGGGCACCTACCGTGTGCTAGAGGCGGTACGGCGCTACAAGAACCGGTTGATCTACGTGTCAACCTGCGAAGTGTACGGCGACGGACACAATCTGAAGGAGGGCGAGCTTCTTGACGAGAGGGCGGAGCTGAAACCGAACAGCCCCTACGGCGCCTCCAAGGCGGCGGCCGATCGGTTGTGCTACTCCTACTACCGCTCCTATGGTCTTGACGTCACGATTGTTCGGCCATTCAACATCTTCGGGGTACGCCAGAAAACCGGGCGATTCGGTGCGCTGATTCCGCGACTCGTCCGTCAGGCCATCAACGGTGAAAACCTCACGATCTTCGGCGACGGTTCGGCAACACGCGACTATCTGTACGTAAGCGATATCGTCAATGCATACAACCTGGTATTGCAAAACACCGCGCTTCGCGGACAGGCGATCAATTTCGCGAGCGGCAAGAACACCCGAGTGAAGGACATCGTCGAGTACATCGCCGGAAAGTTCGACGCCAAAATCACACATCGCGAAGCGCGCGCCGGCGAAGTCGCTCGTTTCCCGGCCAACATCGATCTTGCCAAGAGCATCGGATTCAGGCCCGAAGTCGATATCTGGGAAGGCATCGACCGCTATATCCAATGGGCGAAGGATCAGCCGCAGTACGCCTACGAACAAGACGGGTTCAGTGGCGTCTTGTCTCCCCGGTGATTCCCCGCGATTACGGGCCTGGCGGAAAAGCGCGTCTTGGCCCAGTACGCCGCCGTTAGGCTGTCAAAGGTTGCATTCCACAAGCGGCGGGCGTTGTGGCGCGTTCAGGGAGCAAGGAAATAGAAGTGAACGGTCCGGCTGAGGTGTCGACGCGTGGCGGCGAGGTGAGTGGTGCGTTTTTGACGTCGCTGCGCGGGGAGATCGACGCGTGGAGTGCACATGACGCGCTGGCGCAGTTGGTTGCGATGTTCGGCGGAGTTTTCCCGCGGCACGACGATCTGGCAGCCCGGTTGGCCTCCCTGGACGAGTTCAGCGGGGTATGGGATTACCGGGGCCGGACGAGGGCACGTCGGAGCGGGGAGCAGGTGCGGTGCCAAGACGCCGACGGCGGGGCACGGTGGATGATCCCACGTCTAGACTTATCGGACGGGCAACTGCACACGATCACGACGCTGGCGCAACAGCTGGGCCTTACAGATGAATCATGGCCCACTGAGCCAACATTCGACTACATGCTGGTGATCGGCACCGGACGTTACTCGAACACGCTTCGGGCCCGGTGGGCGCGGGACCTGGCTGCGGCGAATCGCGTCGGTCACATCGTACTGGCCGCCGCTTCTCGGCGGCTGTTGCCGTCCGAGGACGACGCGGTCGCGTCCTGCGCGCCGGGCGCGCGTACCGAATTCGATCTCCTGGCGGCCGCCGCGGCCGACGCGTTCGGGATGGATACTCGCGAAGTGGTACGGCATGGGCGGCAGCGGGTCGGCGACCCGCATCGGGGCCAGATGGTCTGGCGCTTCGGCGAAGACAGCAATGACCTCGGGCTGCCCATCACACTGATCGAGGCACCGTCGCCGGACCCAAACAACCGCCGCGCCACCTCCGCGGATACCTTCACCTTTACCGCGCGGACATTGGATATGCAGCAATCGAGTTGTCTACTGGTGACCGGTCAGCCGTTCGTCCGCTATCAGCACTTTGACGCGCTGCGAACTCTGACCCTGCCGTTCGGCATTCGTATCGAGACGGTGGGCTTCGGCATCGACCGCTACGAAGGACTGCACGACATGGATCTGCAGCATCCCGCCAAACTGCTGCAGGAGGTCCGCTCGACGATCCGGGCCGGCCGCAGTCTGCTGGAACGGGTCGAGGCTTGGTAACGAACAGCCCAACGCGCCGCGCTGAGATCGCCCAAGATCACTCGTCGGCGGTGATTGTGCACGGTGTGGCGGGCGGGTAGCTGCCCGATACCGCGCGCAGCCGCCCCGGCGGCGGCCACGGCCGCAGCCCCATGTTGCCCAGATAGCGCAGCGGATTGACGTATGCGCGCCGAACCCGCGTCTCGAAATGCAGGTAACCGTCTGTTGATTGGTCTTCCGCACCGATGCTGCCGATCCGGGTTCCCGCACTTATTCGATCACCGAGTGCGATTTGTCTGTCGTCACCGGGCCGAAACACGTAGCGGATTTCGGTATCGCCGTTCGAGATGATCACCGAGTAAAGGTGGTCGACATCGCTTGCGCAGCAAACAGTTCCGGATATGACGGCGTAGATCGGGCTGCCGGGGTCAGCGGCGAAGTCGACGCCGGGATGGAAACCGTCCGCGCGGGGCCCGTATCCGCGGCCAATCGCGCGTGGCTCCGCATCGATCGGCAGCCGCGCACCCGGCTCGGTCCGGTCGAAGTCGCCGCGCACCCGCCGCTGGTAGTCCGCTTTGAGGAGGCTGACCTCGTCGAGTGCGTAGCCGAACAACAGGGATCGATCGTAGGCCACACCGAAGTTGTGCCGAAAATCCGGATCGAGTCGCATGTAGTGCCTGACTCGCGAGATCCGTTCCTCCAGCGTCGACCAGCCGTTGTGCGTCAAGCGGATTCCGTCCAGCTGCCCTATCCGACCGTGATCGGTGATGTTGGCCGGCCAGTGCGAATTGTGCATCAACTTGGGTCCCGCATACAGGCCGGGGTACCACCGCCAAAACGGCCCGCGCAGCGCCTCGGCAGTGCCCATCACCGGCACCATGTCCGGGTATTCCGGATCATCCCAGCGGGAAACCATCGGACACATCAGCGCCGCTACGTCGTCCGGTGTGCGCGCAAGCACCTCACGGATGTCGACGTCGATCTGGAAAACCCAGTCGGCGTCGACCATCACCATCCAGTCCGGCCGACAGAAATCGGCCATCCGGTACAGCAGCTCCAGCCCGGTGGACTCGGGGATCAACCATGGTGTGGACGGTAGATCTGCCCGGGCGCGAACAACATTCGTGACCGCGGCGTGGTTTGCGAGAATCGCAGCGGTGTCGTCGGTGCTGCGGTCGTCGATCGCGTAGATGTCGTCGCTGAAGGTGGCCAGCGAGTCCAAGGTATCAGCCAAGGTCTCGCCGGCATTGTGCGCACGCGTTACCGCCAGAATCCGCATAATGCTGTCCACTAAGTCGCGTGTATCACGCGAGCACCGAAATGTAGTAGCTGGGCTTGTCGGAAGGCACGACGCAATTGCCGGGCATCGCGGGCAGGTCGTGATCGGCCAGCAGCTGCGCGGCCGTGGTCCCGACCGATCGCCACCCGTGGTTGTCGAGGTAGTCGGAAACCTCGCTGCGGGCCCCGGAATAGTTCAGCGACCAGATGTCTAGATGGAATCCATGGTCGCGCCAGGTGCGAGTCGCACTGCGGATGATCTCTTCGACCCGCCCGGAGTCCAGGTCCAACGACCCCACGAACGTCTCCATGGCCATCCGGCTTGCCGGCGCGCTGAGATCGGTGACGTTGTCCAGCAAGCGATCCTGGGCTTCCGGGGGCAGATAACTGAACAGTCCTTCGGCGATCCAGGCGGTCGGTAGCGCCGGCTCGAACCCACTACGCAGCAGCGCGGCCGGCCAGTCGTGACGCAGGTCGGCCGGCACCATCCGCAGATTCGCCGTCGGTTCGGCACCCAGCTGTGCCAACGTTTCGGCCTTGAACTTCAGCACGTCCGGCTGATCGATCTCATACACCGTCATGCCCGGCGGCCACGGCAGTCGGTAGCCGCGCGCGTCGAGCCCGGACGCCAGGATCACCGCCTGCCGAATCCCGGCGGCTGTGGCGTCCGCAAGGAACTGATCGAAGTAGCGAGTGCGGGCCACCAGCTCGATGGTCATTCGCTGTAGACCCCAGACCGCTTCGGGGTCGTCGACCTCGGACGCGCAGAGCTCTCCGGTTGCCCATCTGATAAGGAATTCGATACCCACCGCGCGGACCAACGGCTCGGCAAACCGGTCCTCGATCAACGGATCGGCCGAATTGGTAGCCCTAGCGCGGCCCGCGGCCACCAGCGTCGCGGTCGCGCCGACATGGCTGGCCAGATCCCAGCTATCGTCGTCGCTACGCATCACAATCCTCCCTTCTCGTCGCATTCGGCGCGCGCAACAACGGATGTCGTGCCCGCCGCAGCCAGCTCGTCGGCCCGGCGCAACTTTCGCACGACGTCCTCATCGCCACGAATTCGTTGACCAATCCGAACCGTTTCCTCCGCCGTTCCGCACAACTGCCAGGCGCCGTCGCCGTCCACAGCCACGGACAGTTCCTTCGTCGCGAGATGTATGTATCCCATCTCGCCCAACTACGATCAAAGAATCGCATATAAACGCCGTGTCTAGTGAAACTACTCACTCTAATTAATTACTTCGACCTGAAAAAGTCGGCGCGTTGATCCGCGGGTTGATGGTGCTGAACAGGAAAGATGGCCTCAAGCCCTTGTTGCGGAAGGGATTGAGGCCATCGTGTTTCGTACTGTAGGCGATCAGGTGTCGCTTTGGGAGGCAGTGCTTCCCGCGGAGTTGTTGAAGTTGCCCGATGAGTTGGCGCGGGTCGATGGGCTGCTCGATGATCCGGTGTTCTTCGCCCCGTTCGAGCCGTTCTTCGATACACGGATCGGGCGTCCGTCCACGCCGATGGAGACCTATCTGCGGTTGATGTTCTTGAAGTTCCGTTACCGGCTGGGCTATGAGTCGCTGTGCCGAGAAGTCGCGGATTCGATCACTTGGCGCCGGTTCTGCCGGATCGGACTGGATGGGTCGGTGCCGCATCCGACCACGTTGATGAAGCTGACCACCCGGTGTGGCAGTGCGGCGGTCGACGGGCTCAATGAGGTGCTGTTGGCCAAGGCGGCTGAGGCGAAGTTGTTGCGTACTAATCGGATTCGGGTGGATACCACGGTGGTGCCGGCTAATGTGGCCTATCCGACCGATTCGAGTCTGCTGGCCAAGGCGACGCGCCGGATCGCCGGGATCGGCAAGCGGATCCAGGCCGCTGGGGGCGCGGTGCGCACCCAGCTGCGGGACCGCTCCCGCGCGGCGGGCAAGCGCGCGCACGCGATCGCGTCGAAACTGCGCTCTCGCGCCGCGCTGGGCCGCGACGAGGCCAAGGCCGCGGTGCTGACCAGCACCGGGGAGCTGGCTGTGCTGGCCAAAACCGCGGCGCGCGAGGCCGAGCGGCTACTGGTCAACGCCAAGCGGGCGGTGCGCCGGGCCCAGGTCAAAGCTGCCGACCTGCGCGCCCGCGGCGAGCATGATGCAGCAGCCGGCCGGCGACGTGGCCGGCTGGTGCGTGCGGTCAACGACCTGGCCAAACTGCTGGAAGCGACGCGGCAGATCGTGGCGCAGACCCAGCAGCGCGTCGCCGGGCACATCCCGGACGGGGCGAGTCGGCGGGTCAGCCTTCACGACGGCGATGCCCGCCCGATCGCCAAGGGCAGGCTGGGCCGGCCGGTCGAGTTCGGGCACAAGGCCCAGATCGTCGACAACGACGACGGCATCGTCCTGGACCACCGTGTGGAGCAAGGCAATCCACCCGACGCGCCGCAACTAGCGCCCGCGGTCAAACGGGTCACCAAACGCGCCCGGCGTACCCCGGGCACCGTCACCGCCGACCGCGGCTACGGCGAGAAACGCGTCGAAAACGACCTGCACGACCTCGGTGTACGTACGGTCGTGATACCGCGAAAAGGCAAACCCGGCAAGGCTCGGCAAGCCGAGGAACACCGGCCAGCCTTCCGACGAACAATCAAGTGGCGCACCGGCAGCGAAGGCCGCATCAGCACTCTCAAACGAAACTACGGTTGGAGCCGCTCCTCCATCGATGGCACCGAAGGAACCCGAATCTGGACCGGACACGGCGTCCTCGCCCACAACCTAGTCAAGATCAGCGGCCTCGCAGCATGACCCGACGCCCCAAAGCACGGATCTCTGCCTCCACAGTCACGCGGTATTCGCGCACCAACAGCAGACTCAGGGGCCGTCACTTTTTCAGGTCGAAGTAATTAGCCGATAGCCACGGGGATGAAGCGGCATCGGTGAACGCGTTCCTGGCGCATTTGAGCGGACGTAGGTTCAGTCCGGTCACCGCGACTGGTCGGTCAAGCCGCCGCTAATGAAGATGACGTCGTCGTCATCTGAAGCGGGCACATTGAGGCCGCTGCGCCGGAACAGTTCTGCTAGCGACACGCCTTGGAGCTGCCAGCCCTTGGCGCCGAGGTAGTCGAGGACGTGGTTGCGTTGGCCGGTGTAGAGCAACGCAGCCAAGTCGATGTCGACGCCATGGCCGCGGAACGGGCTGGATATGGTCCGCGCTCGCTCGGCGCCGAAATCCACGATACTGGTAACGAATTCGGTCGCTACCATGCTCCCGGGCGCGCTGAGTGCGGTGATGTTGTCGAACAGCCGGTCCTGGGCCTCCGGCTTTAGATAAATCAGTAACCCCTCGGCCAGCCACGCTGTCGGTGCTGCCGAGTCAAACCCGGCGGCTTGCAATGCCGTCAGCCAATCTGCGCGCAAGTCGATGGGCACGGCGCGCCGAGTGGCGGAGGGTTCGGCGCCTAGTTCGGCCATGGTCGTCGTCTTGAACTCCATCACTTGTGGTTGGTCGATCTCGTACACCACTGTCCCGGTCGGCCACCGCAGACGGTAGGCCCGGGCGTCCAACCCGGACGCGAGGATCACCACTTGTCGAATCCCTCGGTCGGTGGCGCTGAGTACGTAGTCGTCAAAGTACTTCGTGCGGACGGCGTTTCCGTCGACCATCGCCTGCGCCACGGTCGGTGCGACGTCCGCGATCGTCGACATGTCGAGTTCGCCGTCCATCATCTTGGTGAAGAAATCCAACCCCACCGCACGGACCAGAGGTTCGGCGAACGGATCGTTGATCAAACCGCGCGGATCCTTGGTGGCCATCGCGCGCCCGGCCGCGACAATGGTCGCGGTGACGCCGACGCTAGACGCCAGATCCCAGCTGTCGTCGTCGGTGCGGGCCATCAGCCCACCTTAGCCCGAAGTTGCGGCGTTATGGGTGAGTGGATTTCTAGTTGACCTGGGGTTTTGCTGGTCTTGTTGGGGTGGTGGTTCTGGCTACGCTGCGGTTAGTGGGATCGGGGTGCCGATGAGGTCGAAGGCGCGGCGTTGATCGGGGGTGGGTTCGGCCAAGGTGGGCACCGTGGCGTTGGTGCCGTGGTAGTGAATGTCGTTGCGGGTCAGGGTCGCTAGGTGGTCGAGTAGGCCGCGGAAGCTGCGTAGCGGGTTGCCGTTGGCGTCGTGTTGGGTGGAGGCCTTGGCTTGGGCCTGCGGTGAGCGTTGCGCGGGGGCGACGGGGTTGTCGCGGGTGGGTGGGTGTTCGTCGGTGAAGGTCAGTGGCGCCCAGGCTTTGCGCAGGTGCCAGATGAGGTAGCAGGCTAGCAGGCAGATCAGTACGTGGGCGCGGACGCGCTCGTCGAGGCGGTGGTGAATGGGTCGTAGATCCAGGTCGTCGGTTTTGATGTTGCGGAAGTCGCGTTCGACGTGGGCCAGGTTCTTGTAGCTTTCTACGACCGCGGTCGGATCGAGTTCGGTGGCGGGTACCGGTGTGCGTAGCACGTAGATGCCATCGAGGGCGGCTTCGGCATCGATGGCGGCCTGGTCGCGGTGGTAGGTGAAGGTGGTGTCGGTGATCTCGCGGCGAAAGTGCTTGCCTACTTTGCGTTTGGCGATTACCCGGCCGATGGCCTCGCCGATTTTGCCCGCTCCGCGCAGGCGCCCGGATGCCACCCGGGCGGCGATGGCGGCCAGGTCGGCGTCGGTGGCGGCCAGCAGTTCGTTGCGTTTGCGGGCCCGCTCGGTGGCCAGGGCGGGGTTGCGGCAAGCGATCAACCGTTCCCCCGGGTAGTCGGGGTGGCTGATCTCGGCGAGGTCTTGGGTGTCGAACAGGCTCATTTGCAGCGGTCCCTGCTCGGCGGCCAGTGTGGCGATATCCGGGGCGCGTAGCGCCGTGATCCACCCGAAAGCCGTTGCGGTGTCGGGGCTGTCGTTGAGCTTGCGCAGCGCGTCGATGCGCGCGGAGGTGATCATGCCGCGATCGCCGACCAGCACCAGCCGGGTCAACCCGAAGCGGTCGCGGATCACCTCGACGATGTCGCTGAACGCGACCGGGTCGGCGGTGTCCCCGGGCACTACCCGTACCGCCACCGGGCGCCCGGCCGGGTCGGTGAGCACCCCGTATTCAATCTGCGGCAGGCCCTTCTTGCCGTCGCGGGAATAGCCATAGGCGGCCAGCTCACAGCACCGCCCGGTCACCCACGAGCTGGTCAGATCAAACAACGCCATCCGGCTTGGGTTCGCCTCTGGCCCAAGGTGTTTGGCGGCTAGCTTCTTCTCGATTGCGTCCTGGCGATTGGCCAACCAGTCCATCGCGGCATACACCTCATCGGTAGACGCATCTGCCACCGCCAGGTCGGGCCCCAGGGTGCAATCGGCCCATCGCGACAGCGTGGACAGTTTGGAGGCCGGGCGGATCACCCGCGAGATAATCAACCCCAGCACCAGGTCCCGAGATCGGCAGGCCGGGCCCAACAGGCCCGGAAACCCCAATCGGCGGGCCATCGCGGCGACCGCGGCCACATGCCCGTGCGGCAGCGAGCGAGTGATGGTGCACGCCGCCTCGGCGGGTACCAGTGCCTGCCCCTTCAGCGTTGCCTCGATCGCGGCGATCGCCTCCGCGGGCAGCTTGGACAGATTGGCCAGGGTCTCGTGGCGGACCTTCTTGCCCTCGCGGTAGGTGCGGCGCACCAGCACCGACTCGTAGCGGTGCACGTTGCCGGCCTTGTCCACGTACCTGCTCGGTGTTCGGGCTACATGCATTCGCATCGGCTTCACCATAACCGGATACTACCAGGCAAATTCACCAATATGCGTCATCAACACGCCACATTCACTGGCTACATATCCAGGCCCCAAACCCACACAGATCCCAGCTCAACCGCCAAATTCGCCATCTCACCCGACGCAACTTCGGCTTAGCCGTGACCGTGGCACCGGAGGCCACCTGCCCAAGCCGAGCAAGCTGAGCGCTCACCACCGCGGCATCGGCCGCACAGTCACCACTCCGAGCGACCGAGATCGCCACATCGGCGAGCAGCTTGCTCGGCTCGTGCACGGCCCACCCGTCCGCCCACGGCGCCCATAACGACCTCCGCGGTCCCGAACACCGCAGCGTCTGCCTCAACAACCCGCCCGTGCAGGACACCACGGCTCACGGGCCGAACCCAGACTCACACCATGAACCGCGCTACGCTGCACCTGCAACGCTGGTGCTCTCCGGCGGCTTCGACGCACACCTGCGCCGTAGCGGGAGCGCTGGTGGCTGAATACCTTGCGCATTCCACCAGTGGTGACGCTGGCTGAATTCATCGGTGCTGCTATTGGCGTCGGAACAGGCGCCCGTGCTGGCTACAGAACCAGGCGATGTTGCCGTCCGGTCCGCGGACGAAGTTGGACCGACTGCCGGTGGGCTTGTCGTCGGGTCCGAGGTCGAGCCCGTAGTCGGGTCGGTAGAAGGCGAAGCCCAGTTTGGCGCTATTTTCGCCATCCGGGTTGGCATCGCCAGCGCCGATGCTTCCAGCGAGCTGGCCGTCCCTTGCCCGGAAGTCGATGACCGCTTGCTCGAGGCTGCCATTTTGGGAGACTTGCTCGGCGATGTACCGGCCCTCGTAGGGCGCGAGCTCGACGGCGCCGAGGTGTACCGGTGTGGCAGGTAGGTTGCTGACACCGGCGAATGTGTGCAACGCCCAGCCGCAGGAGAAAAGGTCGTTAATCATATGAAATCCGCCATCAGAGTTGGTGAGCACGGTCATGGCGAAGTTGCGATCGGGCACCATGACGAAACCAGAGCGTTGCCCCTTCCAGGTGCCGCCGTGCTCAACGACGGTCACATTCTCCGCGGAGGGCCGCAGCATCCAGGTCACGCCCATCCCGATCAGCTCGACGAAAAGTGTTCCGCCCGCGCCCGGGTTCGAGCGCATTGCCTCCAGCGACTGTCGGCTCAGAATCTGCTGGCCGTTAGGCGCCCTGCCGTCGCCGAGGTGGAACCGTGCGTAGCGCAGCTGATCTCGCGCTGTGGACATCAACCCACCGGTGGGGTTGCAGCTACGTGGAAATGCCCAAAAGTCGGTATCGACAATGGGTTTGCCGTCGACGACCTTGTGCGATGCCGCCACATTAAGACCGATTATTTGGTCGGAAAAGTAGCGGGTGTGAGCCAGCTGCAGCGGGTCAAGCACCAGCTTCTGGATCGCAGACTCGTAGGTTGTTCCGGCGACAAGCTCGATGATGCGACCCGCCACCACAAGACCTGAATTGTTGTATGCGAACGTGGTTCCCGGAGGAGTCAGCTGCGGTAAACGTGTCATTGAGTTGACGTAGCGCGCCACCGCGTCATCGCCGCGCCCAAAGTCCTGCCCATTGCGACCATCCCAGCCTGCGGTGTGGTTGAGCAGTTGGCGGACGGTCACCGTGGCGCTGACCGACTCGTCGGCCACCGCGAAGTCGGGGATGTAGCGGCGCACAGGTGAATCCAGGTCTACCTTGCCCTGCTCGACCAGCCGCATCGTCGCTGTTCCTGTGAAAGTCTTTGTAGTGGAACCGATTCGGAAGATAGTGTCGCCGTCGACGGGCAAGGGATGGTCGACATTGGTGACTCCGTAGCCCTTCACGTATTCTTGGCCGCCAGCCCAGACAGCAACCGCGACGCCAGGAATCGCATACGCCTTCATGCCCGCGTTGATCTTGGCATCGAGTTCGTCGAACGCTACGCCAAGGTCTGTGCAGGCGGCAGTTTCAACCATTGCAGCGGCGCTTTCGTGCGGCAGTCGGCCTAGCGCACACCCAAATTCGGTGACAGCTGCACGACAATGGCGCATCGCCGCCTGTCACTTCAGGCTGAACCATCTGCAGATCTGCTCGCTGTTGTCGGTGTAGTCGGCGTCGTCCCGCACGAGCTCCACGGCGATACCGAGTCCGCGCCGCGGGCAGGCCCGCGTCGAGGGACTCGAGATCATCGGCGGACATAGTGACCGCGACGACTCGGCCCGTGGCGGCTGATCTGACTGGCTTCGTGGGCTGTATCCGCTTCGTCAATTAGCGCGGAAGGCTTGTCTTTGGCCTTCAGCGGCACTGTCCACATGACTGTCAATATAGCTGGACTTACATAGACATCGCGAAGCCCCAGGAGTGGGTGCGCTTCGGCTGGTTCTCCGTGGTGACGCGCCGGGATCCCAAGGGCCTGCTGGTGTGGATTCGGTTGCACCGCTTGGGCGGCAGATGTTCTTGTTCGGGCACAACGGTATCGCGAATCGGTGAGCAAGTATCCGTGAATCAGCGAAGGTAACTTCGCGTATCGGCGAAAGTTTCCTCGCGAATCGGCGAAGATCGGGTCCGTTGTTGAGGTAGGGAGGCCGTTGGTTTTCCGGTTCCGATCCGCTGCCCTTTACTTCAGCGGTCGGCAGGTCAATGACCACGCCGCACACATCGTGCGGTTGTCAGCCGGGTGGGACACGTTCGTGAAGGGGCGCCGGCGCCAGATATTTGGAGAGGTCCCCGACAGAAGTCAACCTTTCGTGGCCTCGTTCCGGCACCCGAGAAAGACCATGTCTCCCATGTGGATATCTATTTTGAGCCTGGGTGACCCGTACTGGCCGAACGAGGCTGGTGCGCGTGCGGCTTGGGCTGGAATGGGTCCGATTACCAACGCGATCGGGATGAACCTCACGGCGGTATCGGTGCAGAGCCCAGTCGCTTGGGAGCCAGACCCGTTCGGCGACGTTCGCGGTGATGCGCCACTCGATCAGTGCGTTCGATGCCTCGCGGCTGTGGTCGATGAGACGAGTCTGCTGTGGTTATGCGAGAAGGTAATCCCCCACACCGAGCTCGACGCGTTGGCGGTGAAACGAGCTGAACCTCTGGGGCCGACGTGTATCTCAGAATGATGCCCGCACCCGACACGCTTTACGCCTAAGCAATGTCCGCCGCCGCCAGTTCGGTGACCGTCAGGTGCGGGTTGGCAGAAGACGAGTTGAACCGGTCGGCCTGCACTTGCGCGCTCTCCCTGTCTCGGAACCTCCACGCCTGCGTCTGGTCGGGCGTCAGTCGATAAGTGAGTTCAGGCCCGAACTCTTTGACCGCTAGCCCTCGCAGATAGCTGATCGGGTTTCCGTCCGGGTCGAGTTCGGCGACAACGTAGCGATAGGTCATCTCGCTGGGTTCGGTAATAGCGTACGACCGTAGCAGGGGCCGGTGACACAACCCGTCGCTGCTGCGCGGCGCAACAGATCGGCGGCGGTGGTCGTCGGTACCGTGACGGCGATGAAGGTCGCAGCCCTGGTCTTCTACATAGTCGGTTTCGCGCTGCAAATGGCGGGCGCTTACTTGGTGATCCAGGACGTGCGCACGAGCATCGGCAATATGCGGCGCTTGAAGTCGGGCCTGGCTGATGCAGACGAAGCCGCCGCGGAACACCGCCGACAAATTACAGAGATGGCGAACAAGCCCCGCCCCTTCGGGCTTGACGTAGCGATGTCCCAGCTGGCTGATCAGCTGGCTGACGTGGCCGTCGAACAGACCGGCCCCGCAGCCGCGAAACAACGCCGCGCACTCCTGACCTACGTCACCGCTCAGAACGACATCAGCGACCGTCGCCGGTGGGTCGCGGTCGGTCTGCTGCTCGGTGGCCTGGTTGTGGGCTTCGTCGGCAACGTGCTGTCGCTGTTCCCCTGTGACGCGCATTCGCCCTGGTCCGCGCCGTCGATTGGGGTGTATCTCAGATGAATGCCCGCGGGCGCCACAATCTGGACATCTCCGAGCGGACACGCGTACACCACCCGATCCCGGCAGTCGGCTGCTCTTCCGTTGCGTCTGAGTGAGCGTTTGTGAGTCTCATTCAAGCGCTCTCCTTGCGGAGTTCCTTTGTCGCGAGTGCGACTCCGGTTTTGGCCTCACTGCTCGCGGCCTTCCCTTGCGGGCGGGTCTTACGCAAACTCCCCAGGCGATCGGTAGTCCTGATCGTCTGAGCCGCCGTCTCCGGCGCCCCTGCCGGAACTGCTGACGAACGGGGCCGTGGCCCTGACTGGGCCACAACTGGCATATCCGGCCAGTCACGAAGATTGAGTGCAGCATTGCGATCACGGTCAACGACTTCACCCGTCTGCGGGCAGACGAGGTGTTTGTCGATGCGGCCCTTACCTTCCAGGCGGCACGGACTGCTGTCGGGAAGGTAGCAACCGTGATGGATCTGACTGGAGGCAAACCAGCGATCCGCCACGATCAGGGTGCTGCCAAATCGGGTGGTCTTGTACGCCATCATGGGCGCGACCGACCCCATCGCGGCATCGGAGACCGCGCGCCGGTAGGCGCGTTTCCCCATGCTGCGTTTCATCGCGGTCACGTCGAGATTCTCGATCACGACCTGGCCGTAGGTGCCCGCCAACTCGGTGGTGAGTTGGTGGGCTGCTTCCCGCCGCAGATGCACACACCGGCGATCCAGGCGGGTCAGCTTGGCTTTCACTGCCCGATATCCGTTGGAGCCGAGGATGCGGCGGGAAAGTTCACGACCGGCTCGCCGTCGTGCCGTCAGGGTGGCTTTCAGCGGGGCCGGATTTTCATATTCGACAAGGGTTTGGGTGCCTGTCATGCTGTCGCGAGTCGCAACGGTGGCCAGCGTGCGCACCCCGAGGTCGACCCCGGCGCGCACCGCCGGTTGGGCTGGGGTCTTGTCGGTGTCGGGTGTGCGTAGCGCGTAGCTGACTGAGACGAACAACCGCCCCCAGCGCTGCGAGAGCGTCATGTTCAGGATGCGGGCGCGGCCCGAGGCGAGGTGGCGTTGAACGCGGCGGGTGTTTTCCTTGGCTCGCAGGGTGTCGATCACCGGCACCGTGAGCGTGCGGCGGTCGTCCTCGACCCGCATGGTGCCGGTGGTGAACCGGACCCGGCCCGGGTCGCGTCGCGCGGATTGGAATCGGGGGAAACCCACCCGCCTGCCCTTTCGGGTGCCTTTCTTGCTGGCGCTCCAGTTACCCAACGCCGAAGCCAGATCGGCCAGCCCGCCGAGTAGCACTCCTTGGAGTTTTCCGCCCACCACGGCGCCACCTCGTGCTTAGCGACGTTCCACGCCTTACGCAGCGAACCCAGATCCCAACCCACCGACTCATGGGCCGGATCAACGGCTTTCGCGTCCAAGTCGGCTTTGATTTGCGCCAAGCCCCAGTTGAACGCTTTGCGGCGGGCACCGAAATGCGACCGCACCAACCCGGCCCGATCGATATCAGAGGGCCACCGCACCTCGAACCTGGCCGCGGTGACCCTCCAGCCCGTCGGCAATCGCGTACCGGGCGATCCCGAGGCCAGGCAACACCCGGCGTCCCCGTCGTAGAGCTCGAACAACACCGACACCGATTCCACCGCCGCTCGATGCGCTTCGAAATCGGCACCCACATCCACCCATCGCGACAATGTTGGTGTGCCATCAGGTTTCGGCTTCCCCGCCAACTGCACACCACCGGTCAACCCAGCAACCTTCGCAGCTTGAGCGCAGGTGCGCATCGCCACGATCACCGTCAGCGCACCACCCGCAACGGCGGCGACACGATGGGCACCACGTTGCCATCGCCCAAATCGATACGGTGCATCCCGGCTCCATGCAGCACGCCGGCCGCCCAGGCATCGGTATCACCACGGTCTGTGATCGCCCGCAGATACGCCTCAGCCAATTCCCGTTCCTCGGCCACACGTGCAGCGCGGCGCTGTGCATCGGCCCGTTCACGCTCGGCCTGCGCCCTCCGCCGTTCTCGGGCAACGATCAACCAATCCGGCGCCGCGGCACACAGTCCCGCACTATCCCCGGGTGTGATGTGGCGTTCCTTGACCACGCGGACCGATACGCCCAGGCGCCTGGCGACGCTCTCACGCCCGCGCCGCCTGTGCTGCCTGGCGCGCTTCTCGCTCCGGTTTTGTCGCGCAACGATCGACCAGTCCGGTGGATCGTCCATGACCGCTTGGACGCGTGCCGGCGAAGCGGTCGCCCAACCCTGTTGCCGCAGCGTACTACCGGCGACGCCGAGAGCCCGGGCCACACGCTTGAGCCCACCCATCCTCGCCATCAGCCCACCTGCCCCGATTCAGTCTTTGTCGCCGTGACCGCGCGCATCGCCCGATTCCGTGCGCCACGACGACCGTACAAGCGCGCGCACATCGACGTCAGCACCTCGATCATGTCCCGCACCAGGTCGTCGGTGGTCTCACCCGCATCCGCTACGACGATCCGCCGCCCATGCCCACCAAGCGCAGCCTCAAGATTCTCAACCCCGAACCTGGCCAGACGATCCCGATGCTCCACAACCACCACCGTCGCAGAAGGGTCCGACAAGATCCGCCGCAACTTCGGCCGTTTCCCGTTCAGCCCGGACCCGACCTCACACACCACCTCGCCGATCTCATACCCATTCGACGTGGCCCATTGCGTCAACCGACCAACCTGACGATCCAGATCAGAGCGCTGGTCATGCGAAGACACCCGTGCGTACAGCACTGCCCGGCCCGCCACATCCTCCGCCACCACGTCGACCCAAATCGTTCCCGACTCCAACCGCCGAGCGGGCACCGGCATCTTGCCCTGCCGAAACCACCTGTAGGCGGTCTGAGGGTGAACACCATTACCACGCGCCCACTCAGCCAACTTCACACACCCAGTAGAACATACATTCGCTCACATTTACTCACATAATCGTGAACAGTCCGTGACCCCACCCTTTGTGTGCCCATGGGCGCATTTGTCCATCACCGCAGCGCCACAACCTCCGTCGACCTACTCACCACATCGGGGCCAAATGATGCCCACCCGTCGCCGAACGCAACAAACCACCGCCGTTCTGAGCGGGTGCTAGCCGACCTGAACCCCGCTCAAGAGTTAAGTTCAGGCTGAAGGTAACCGCATGTCTTGCAGGGGATTTGCTACCGGCTAGGCTTCCTGGGTGGCTGATCGTCCGTCGTCATACCTGGTGCTTGCCTCCCAGCGCAGTGGCAGCACGCTGCTGGTCGAGTCGCTGCGCGCCACCGGAGTTGCCGGCGAGCCCCAGGAATTCTTTCAATATCTGCCGACAACGAGCCAGTCCCCGCAGCCCAGGGAGTGGTTCTCCGGCGTCGAGGACGAGTCGATCCTGAAGCTGCTTGACCCGCTGGACGAAGGCAAGCCCGACCTAGCCCCGGCTGAGATCTGGCGAGACTACATCCGCACGGTCGGCAGAACGCCCAACGGCGTGTGGGGCGGCAAGCTTATGTGGAACCAGACGCAGCTGCTGCTGGACCGCGCGGCTGGATTGCGCCATCGATCCGGCGACGGCCTGCTCGCCGCGATTCACGACGTCGTCGGCGAGGATCCGCTGCTCATTCATGTCCACCGGCCCGATGTGGTGTCGCAGGCGGTGTCGTTCTGGCGGGCGGTGCAGACCCGCGTGTGGCGCGGCAGGCCCGATCCGGTCCGCGATGCGCGTGCCACCTACCACGCCGGGGCCATCGCCCACGTCGTCACCATGCTGCGTGCCCAGGAGAAGGGCTGGCAAGCGTGGTTCGCGGAAGAAGACGTCAAACCGATTGAGATCTCCTATCCGGTGTTGTGGCGCAACCTGACTCAGGTAGTGGCCAACATCCTTGAGGAGTTGGGCCTCGACCCGCGACTGGCGCCCGAACCGGTGCTGCAGCGGCAGGCCGATCAGCGCTCCGACGAGTGGGTGGACCGCTACCGGGCGGATGCGGCGAAAGAGGGGTTACCGACATGACCGCCGGCGACGATGGAGTGGGGGCACGCCCCCACAAGTGGGGGCACCTCCCGCTTGCGGGGGACGAAGCGATGAGGAGGAGCGGCGCATATGACCGCGCCGGCGACGATGCAGAGCGAAGCGATGAGGAGGAGCGGCGCATATGACCGCGCCGGCGACGATGCAGAGCGAAGCGATGAGGAGGAGCGGCGCATATGACCGCGCCGGCGACGATGCAGAGCGAAGCGATGAGGAGGAGCGGCGCATATGACCGCGCCGGCGACGATGCAGAGCGAAGCGATGAGGAGGAGCGGCGCATATGACCCAGACTGACGCTCGGCGCGTCGACGAACTGCGGCTGCTGGAAGCCGAAGCGGTGCACATCATCCGCGAGGTTGTCGCCGAGCTGGAGCGCCCGGTGCTGCTATTTTCCGCCGGCAAGGACTCGATCGTGCTACTTCGGTTGGCGGAGAAGGCCTTTCGGCCGTCACCGCTGCCGTTTCCGGTGATGCACGTCGACACCGGCCACAACTTTGGTGAGGTGATCGCGTTCCGGGACCGCAGGGTCACCGGCCATGGACACAAGCTGATCGTCGCGTCGGTTCAGGAATCCATCGACAAGGGCCGAGTCCCCGATCCGGGCCCCGGGGCCTCACGCAACCGCGCACAGACCCGCACGTTGCTCGACGCGCTGGAGGAAGGCGGCTTCGACGCCGCGTTCGGGGGCGCGCGCCGCGACGAGGAGCGCGCTCGCGCCAAGGAACGGATCTTGAGCTTCCGCGACGAGTTCGGCCAGTGGGACCCCCGTGCGCAGCGCCCCGAACCGTGGTCGCTCTACAACGGCCGGATCAAGAAGGGCGAGCAGGTGCGGGTGTTCCCGTTGAGCAACTGGACCGAGCTCGATGTGTGGCGCTACATCGAACTGGAAGACCTTGAGCTGCCGTCGATCTACTTCGCTCACGAGCGTGAGGTATTCGAACGCGACGGCATCCTACTAGCGGTTTCGGAATACGCCGAGCCGCGTAACGGCGAATCGTCCGCCGTGGAGTGGGTGCGGTACCGAACCGTCGGCGATCTGACCATCACCGGGGCGGTGCGCTCCACGGCCACCGACATCACCCGAGTTATCACCGAGATCTCGGCAGCGACGGTGTCCGAGCGAGGCGAAACCCGCGCCGACGACCGCACATCGGCCGCCGCCATGGAAGACCGCAAGCGAGAAGGCTATTTCTGATGACTCTGCACAAGCCTGTCACGCGCCAGCTGCTGCGCATTGCCACCGCTGGTTCGGTGGACGACGGCAAGAGCACCTTGATAGGACGGCTGCTGCACGACACCGACAGCCTGCCGCTGGACCACCTCGAAGCCGTCACCGACGAAGACGGCATCGCCGACCTCGCGGCGCTGTCGGATGGCTTGCGCGCCGAACGCGAACAGGGCATCACCATCGATATCGCGTACCGATTTTTCTCCACCGAATCCCGCAGCTATATCCTTGCCGACACCCCGGGCCACGAACGCTACACCCGAAACATGTTCACCGGTGCCTCCAACGCACACGTGGCGATCCTACTGGTCGACGCGCGCGCCGGGGTGTTGCGGCAGACTCGCAGGCACGCGCGGATCGCAAAGCTGTTGGGCGTCAAGCACTTTGTCGCAACGGTGAACAAGATCGACCTCATCGACTTCGATCATGCTGGGTTCGTTCGGGTGGCAGAGCAGCTGCAACAGCTGGCGGCACGCCTGGGCGGCGTTGACATCACGGTGATCCCGATCGCGGCCAAACACGGGGACAACGTCGTGCACCGCTCCGAGCGCACCCCGTGGTACAGCGGCCCGACCCTGCTCGAGTACCTGGAGAGCATCGAGCTGGCCGCGCCGCAGGCCGAGGCGTCGCGGCTGCGGCTGCCCGTGCAGTGGGTGTCGCGCCCGACGGCAAACGTGCGCCGTCGCTATACCGGACGACTGGCGGCCGGAACGCTGCGCGTCGGTGATCCAGTGGTGTCACTGCCCGCCGGCACCCGGTCGACCGTGGCCGCGCTGGACACCCTCGACGACGACCGCACGACGGCCGTTGCACCGCTTTCGGTGTCCATCGAGCTGGCCGACGATATCGATGTGGGTCGCGGCGACGTGCTGGTCAGCGGGGCTGACGACGCGACCATGCCGATGCTGGCCCGCGAGCTCGACGCGACGGTGTGCTGGTTCTCCGACACCCCGCTGCGGGCTGGCGACCGGCTGGCACTCAAACAAACGACCAAGACCGTGCGGACCACCGTGCAAGAGCTGCACACGCGGCTCGACCCGGAGACGCTCGACGAGCTTGACAGCCCAGTCGAATTGGCGCTCAATGACATTGGCACTGTGACACTGCGGACCAGCTCGGTCGTCGTCGCCGACAACTACGCCGACAACCGCGACAGCGGCGCATTCATCCTGATCGATGAAACCAGCAACGACACCGTCGGCGCCGGCACCATCCTCGAAGCGCGCGAAGTCAAGCCGGGCACGCATCCGCGGACCGACATCCGCTGGCATCCGTCGGCGCTGCACCGGAAGTATCGCTGGCAGGCCACCGGACAACCAGGCGCGACAATCTGGTTCACCGGCCTGCCCGCGTCCGGCAAGTCCACGATCGCCGTCGCCGTGGAACGTGCCCTGGTGGAATCGGGGCGGGTGGCCTACCTGCTCGACGGTGACAACCTGCGTCACGGCTTATCCGACGACCTGGGCTTCTCCCCCGGTGACCGCACCGAAAACATCAGACGGGTCGGGCATTTGACCCGGCTGCTCGGTGATGCCGGCGTGGTCGCACTGGCGTCCCTGGTGTCACCGCTGAAGTCGGACCGCGAGATCGCGCGGGCCCTCAACGACGCCGCCAAGCTGCCCTTCATCGAGGTATATGTCTCCACTTCGGTGCAAGAATGCGAAAGGCGCGACCCTAAAGGCCTGTACGCGCGGGCGCGCCGTGGCAGTCTCAAGGGCCTTACCGGTGTGGATGCCCCCTACGAGCCGCCCGAGAACCCGGACCTGGTGCTCGATACCACCAATGCCGACATCGACGACCTGGCCGCGCAGGTCATCGCGCTGCTCAACGAGCGCAGCCCCCGGCCGACCTAGAGCGCGCGTACATCTCGGCCAGGAACTGCTCGACGGCTACTGCCGCGTGCGCTGCGCGCGCCGAACCGAAGATATCGAAACCGTGTTGTGCACAAGGCAACTCGGCATAGACGACTGGCTGTCGGCTTACTTCACGCAGTCGCGCGGTAAAGCAGCGGGCCTGTTCGACCGGGATCAACGAGTCGTTGCGGCCGTGCAGCACGAAAAACGGTGGTGCTTCTTGGGAAACGTGGGTGATCGGTGAGGCGATGCGGAACGGCTCGGCGATTTCCGTCCGGCTCAGCTTGAACACCCGCTTCGCCACCACCGGCACCAGCAGTGGGTGCATCGACTCGTCGTTTCGGGTGAAGTCGTAGACACCGTAGAAAGGGACGGCCGCTTGCACTCGCGTGTCGGCGTCCTCGAAGGCCGGCTGGAATCGCGGATCGTTGGGGGTAAGTGCGGCAAGGGAAGACAGATGCCCGCCGGCCGAGCCCCCAGTGATCGCGATCCAGTCGGGGTCACCGCCATACTCGGCGATGTGTTCCTTAGTCCAGGCGATCGCCCGCTTGACGTCGACGATGTGGTCGGGCCAGGTGGAGCGCGGGCTGAGCCGATAGTTGATCGCCACACAGACCCAGCCCAGCTCGGCCAGATGACTCATCAGTGGATGCGCCTGACCCCGCTTGTTTCCGACCATCCAGGCCCCGCCGGGAACCTGCAGCAGCACCGGAGCCCGCCCGCCGCGGGCGAGATCGGGCCGTCGCCAAATGTCGAGATGGTTCCTGGAGCCACACTCTCCGTAGCTGATGTCACCGTCGTGCGTGTACTCGCGGTAGATCCGCAACATGCGTGCCACCCCGGGCTTTTTCGCGGTGGCGCCCCCGGGCGCGGGCCGCGTCCACAGGTCGCCCGACTCGGTGCGCCGGTCGGCGCCCAGTCCCGCGTCCAGCGCGGCCGTCAGTGGTTCGTCAGCGCGGCGACCAAGGTGACGCAGGCCTAGCAGCCCCGCCCACGACAGCGCCGAAACCAGCCAAGCGAATCGCAGCACCCGTGGCGGCAGCCGGCGAGACAGCGCGGCCAGCGCCGCGCACTGCGCGGCGAGCGTCTGCATGGGCAGCTCGGAGGCAACCAGACCGTAAGCGAATGCGTACAGCGACCCGTAACCGTGCTTCGTCAGCGGTCGATAGCCATTGGCGGTGAACGCAAATCCAGTTATGGATACCAGGAGGGCCGCTATCCGCTTCATGGTTAACCAATCTAACTGTTTGGCTCCTTGGCCGGTTCCTCGACCAGGTGATACGTGGGATTGACCATCGACATGGGCCGGTTGCCGCTCTGCCGAGCCTTGCCGGTGACGCGCAACAGCTGACCTTGGGTGTCAGGGCCGCCGCGTCCGGGATGAAACGCGATGCGGATGTCCCCGCTGTCGTCGCCGACCACGATCCATCGGAAGGTACGCCGGCGCTTGGTGATGTCCTCGACCTGGCTGACCCGCCCTTCGATGGTGCCGCGCTGTCCGGGGATCGGGGCCGCCACCATGATCACCGACGGCGGCCGCTCGGGGTGTTCGTAGGCCTCGACCGCCTGCTCCGCGGTCTGGAAACCCAGGTTTCGAGGTTGTCGAGTTCTCGCGTAACCCGTTGCTCGAAGCGTTCGGGGTAGGCGTGCTGGATCCGGGATTGCACGTCGTACGGCACGATCGTTGCGGCGGCGTCCGGGATCTCGCCGCGCCGAGCAGACGCAAAGGCCCCCAAATCGGGCCGATTTCGGGGGCCTTTGCGTCTGCTCGGCGGTGCTAGGCGAGCCGCTGCACGGCGGCGGCGATGCGCTCGTCGGTGGCCGTCAGCGCTACCCGCACGTACTGCGCACCGCCCGGGCCATAGAAATCGCCGGGCGCGACCAGGATGCCGCGCTCTGCAAACCAGGCCAGGCTGTTTCCGCAGGGCTCACCGCGGGTGGTCCATATATAGAGGCCCGCCTCCGAGTAGTCCACGGCAAACCCCGCCGAGCGCAGCGTAGGCAGCAGCGCCGCACGCCGCCGCGCGTAGCGCTCGCGTTGCAGCTTCTCGTGCGGGTCGTCATCGAGGGCGGCGACCATGGCGGCCTGCACCGGCGTCGGCACCATCATCCCGGCATGCTTGCGCACCGCCAGCAGCTCAGCGATCAAACCCGGATCACCAGCGACGAAGCCTGCCCGATAACCGGCCAGCGACGATGTCTTCGACAGCGAATGCAGCGCCAGCAGCCCGGTGTGGTCACCGTCGCAGACCGACGGGTGCAAAACCGAGAACGGCTCGGCGTCCCAGCCCAAACCCAAGTAGCACTCGTCGGAAGCAACGAGAACGCCACGCTCGCGCGCCCACCCGACCACCTTGCGCAGGTGCTCGACGCCGAGCACCCGCCCGGTGGGGTTGCTCGGCGAGTTGAGGTAGACCAGTGCCGGGGACCGCGGGCCCAGCTGAGTCAGCGAGTCCGCCCGCAGCACCTGCGCCCCGGCCAGCCGGGCGCCCACGTCGTACGTCGGGTACGCCAGTTCGGGCACCACGACCAAGTCCGCGGGACCCAAACCCAGCAGCGTCGGCAGCCAGGCGATGAGTTCCTTGGTGCCGATCACCGGAAGCACCGCCGCCTCGGCCAGCCCGGTGACGCCATAACGGCGCGCCAGCGCGGTCACCGCGGCCTCGCGCAGCCGCGCGGTACCCGCGGTGGCGGGATAGCCCGGCGCGGAAGCCGCCGCCGCCAACGCCTCCCGGATCAGCGGCGCGACCGGGTCAACGGGGGTGCCGACGGACAGGTCGACGATGCCGCCCGGATGGGCCCCGGCCAGCGCTTTCGCCTCGGTCAACGTGTCCCACGGGAATACCGGCAGCGACGCCGACACCCGCCCGCGCGGCCGGGATCCGAGCGGCCCGCTCAGTCGTCTTCGCCCTGCGGCGGCAGATCCTTGACCACTTGCGGGTCGTTCTCGGTCATCCCCACCTTGGCCGCACCGCCCGGCGATCCCAGCTCATCGAAGAAGTCGGCGTTGATCTGCGTGTACTGGCTCCATTGGTCAGGCACATCGTCTTCGTAATAGATCGCTTCGACAGGACACACTGGTTCGCAGGCGCCGCAGTCAACGCACTCGTCGGGGTGGATGTACAGCATCCGAGTTCCCTCGTAGATGCAGTCGACCGGGCATTCCTCAATGCATGCCTTGTCCTTTATGTCGACGCAAGGTTCGGCGATCACGTACGTCACGGACATCTCCTCAACGTGTCCTCCAGGTCCTGCTATGTGTGGGCTGCTGCTGTGTCGCCCGAGGGCCTCCAGGCAACACGTTTCGGTTACTGATACTAGACGTTGCACATACACCTCAACCAATTGGCTCGCCTGTCGGCGTGCTCGGTCGGTTTGCGCGTAGTTGCACAGTGACGCGAGGTGACATCTATGCTGCCCGGGGCGCCGTTCCGGATCCATCGGCGCTCGACGAGGCGACTCAAACGCTTGCGGAGGACCCATGACAGGCCCATACCCAAACTTGCTTTCACCCCTAGACCTCGGGTTCACCACGCTGCGCAACCGCGTGGTCATGGGCTCGATGCACACCGGACTGGAAGACCGAGTTCGCCATATCGATCGGCTCGCCGCATACTTCGCCGAACGCGCCCGCGGCGGCGTCGGCCTGATCATCACGGGCGGCTACGCACCCAACCGCACCGGTTGGCTGCTGCCATTCGCGTCGCAGCTGGTCTCCTCCGCGGAAGCCCGCCGACACCGTCGCATCACCACGGCAGTCCATGACTCGGGCGCGAAGATCTTGCTGCAGATCTTGCACGCCGGACGTTATGCATACCATCCGCTTTCGGTCAGCGCGTCGGCAATCAAGGCGCCGATCAACCCATTTCGGCCGCGCGCACTGACGGGACGCGGCATCGAAGCGACCATCGCCGATTTCGCCCGCTGTGCGCAGCTGGCCCGAGAGGCCGGCTATGACGGTGTCGAAATCATGGGCAGCGAAGGGTATTTGCTCAACCAGTTCCTGGCGCCGCGCACCAACAAACGCAACGACTCCTGGGGCGGCACAGCCGCCAACCGCCGTCGATTCCCGGTCGAGATCGTACGCCGTACCCGTGCCGCGGTCGGATCCGACTTCATCATCTGTTACCGGATGTCGATGGCCGACTACGTCGAGGACGGCCAGAGCTGGGACGAAATCGTCGCGCTTGCAACCGAAGTGGAGGCCGCGGGCGCAACCATCATCAATTCCGGTTTCGGCTGGCACGAGGCGCGGGTGCCAACAATCGTCACGTCGGTACCCAACAGCGCGTTCGTCGACATCAGCGGCGCCATCGCCGAACATGTCAGCATCCCGGTGGTCGCGTCGAACCGGATCAACATGCCGCAAGCCGCCGAACAGATCCTGGCCGACACCCAGGTACGGCTGATATCGATGGCTCGGCCGCTGCTGAGCGACCCGGAATGGGTACTCAAGGCGCAGTCCGACCGTGCTCACGAGATCAACACCTGCATCGCCTGCAATCAGGCCTGCCTGGACCATGTCTTCGCCAAGAAGCTGGTGTCGTGTCTGCTCAACCCACGGGCCGGACACGAAACGACGCTAGTGCTGTCGCCGACGCGGCGCGCCCGCAACGTGGCAGTCGTCGGAGCCGGCCCGGCCGGACTGGCCGTGGCGGTCAACGCCGCTCAGCGGGGCCACCACGTCACACTGTTTGAAGCCAACGACTTCATCGGCGGCCAGTTCGACATGGCCCGCCGCATACCCGGCAAAGAGGAATTCAGCGAAGCCATCCGGTACTTCGCCACGATGCTGGATAAGCACGGCGTCGTGGTGCGACTGGGCACTCGGATTACCGCGGACGAATTGACCGGCCGCGGCTCGAATTTCGACGACGTCGTGCTCGCCACCGGTGTGGCGCCGCGCATTCCGACGATTCCCGGCATCGACCACCCCATGGTGCTGACCTACGCCGACGCCATCACCGGCGTCAAGCCGGTGGGAAAGACCGTGGCGGTGGTAGGCGCCGGAGGTATCGGGTTCGACGTCAGCGAACTGTTGGTCACCGAGCACTCGCCGACCCTGAACCTCAAGGAGTGGAAGGCCGAATGGGGCGCCGTCGACCCACGAGAGGCCCGCGGCGCGTTGACCACTCCCCTGCCGGCTCCGGCAGCCCGGCAGGTGTACCTGCTGCAACGCACCAAGGGTCCGCAGGGTAAACGGCTGGGCAAGACCACTGGATGGGTACATCGGGCGTCGTTGAAGGCCAAAGGCGTGCACCAGCTGTCCGGGGTGAATTACGAGCGGATCAGCGACGAGGGTATGAGCATCAGCTTCGGCCCGGACCGACAGCGGCCACGGCTGCTCGCGGTGGACAACGTGGTGGTGTGCGCCGGTCAGGAGCCGGTACGTGATCTGGTGAACGAGCTGCGGCGCAACGGCATCGACCCGCACATCATCGGTGGTGCGGCGCTGGCCGCCGAGTTGGATGCCAAGCGCGCCATCAAGCAGGGCACCGAGCTGGCAGCCCGGCTGTAAGGCGCATTTTCACTCACCGCGAAACACCGCGAATTGTGCCGTTGACCTGCAGATAGTTATGACTGGGGGGCGTCGGGCGATAAACAGCGTGATATGAGCAAGCCCGGAGTGCCTGGTACCCTCAGTCGGAGACGGCAACCGCTGGGCAGATGTCGTCGCCGTCTTTTTGGGCGGTGTATTTAGCTGGGGAAGGTGTCCACATATGGTGAAGCTGTCGTTGTCAGCACTGAGCGCCGGCGTTGGCGCAATTGCACTGTCGTTGAGCGTCGGTGCCGGGGTCGCGTCTGCGGACCCACTAGAAGTTGCTGTTAACACCACGTGCAATTACGGGCAGGTCATGGCGGCGCTCAACGCCCAGGATCCGGGGGCTGCGGCGCAGCTCACCGCATCCCCGATGGCGGTCGGATTCCTGAATACATTCCTTGCCTCGCCTCCGGCGAAGCGCCGGCAGATGGCTGCCCAGGTACAGGCAATGCCGGGTGCCTCGCAGTACATTGGCCTTGTCGAGTCGGTTGCCGCATCCTGCAACAACTACTGAGCCAGCAGCGGACGCCCTAGCGGCTACGCCGCCAGCGGCGCGTACGTGGTGGTGCGCTGCCGCGCGGGGCGGCCGATGCCGTCGGCAATCGCGACAAGTTCCGCGACGGTCTTCGCCGATCCGTATTCGGAACCGGCCATCCGCGAGATGGTTTCCTCCATCAGCGTGCCGCCCAGGTCGTTGGCCCCGCCGTTGAGCATGACCTGGGTGCGCTCGACACCAAGCTTCACCCAGCTGGTCTGAATGTGGGAAATGCGCCCGTGCAACATGATCCGCGCAAGGGCATGCACGGCACGATTGTCGCGATGGCTCGGCCCGGGCCGAGCCGCCCCCGCCAGATACAACGGCGAATTCTGGTGCACGAACGGCAGCGGCACGAACTCGGTGAATCCGCCGGTGCGATCCTGAATGTCGCGCAGCACATTGAGGTGGGCAACCCAGTGGCGAGGGCTGTCGACATGGCCGTACATCATCGTCGATGACGACCGCAGGCCCACTTCGTGTGCGGTGGTGACGATTTCGATCCACAGCGACGTCGGCAACTTGCCCTTGGTAAGCACCCAGCGCACCTCGTCGTCAAGAATTTCCGCAGCGGTGCCGGGGATGGTGCCCAGCCCGGCCTCGCGCAGACTGATCAGCCACTCGCGAATGCTCAGCCCGCTCTTGGTGACGCCGTTGGCGATCTCCATCGGGGAGAACGCGTGCACGTGCATCGACGGCACCCGGGCCTTGACGGCCCGCACCAGCTCGGCGTAACCGGTCACCGGCAGCTCAGGGTCAATCCCGCCCTGCATGCACACCTCGGTGGCACCGGCGACGTGGGCCTCCCACGCGCGCTCGGCGACCTCTTCGGTGGACAGTGAATACGCGTCTGCGTCACCCTTGCGCTGGGCGAACGCGCAGAACCTGCAGCCGGTGTAACAGATGTTGGTGAAATTAATGTTGCGGTTCACCACGAAGGTGACGTCGTCGCCGACGACATCGCGGCGCAGCGAATCCGCAAGCGCGGCAACCGCTTCCAGTGCAGGCCCGTCGGCGGTCGCCAGCGCCAGATATTCGTCGTCAGTGCAGCCGGCTGGGTCTCGTTCGGCCGAACTTAGCGCCGCGAGCACGTCGGTGTCGATGCGTTCGGGAGCGCTGACCGCCAACTCGTGCACCCGCGTCCGGATCGACTCCCAGTCACCGAAGGCACTGTCGAGATCGCTGCGGGCCTCGGTGCTGCGGCCCTCGGTGTCGATCGCAGCATTGAGGTCGACCCGGCCGAAGGACGCCACATCGTCGGGTTCCTGCCATGGCGTCCCCACCGGGTTGACGTCACGGGCAAATCCGGTCGCCGGATCGGCAAGTGCCGCAACGTGTCCCCGCACCCGCGGGTCGATCCATGCCGCACCCGCCTGCACGTATTTCGGCTGCGCGGTCAGCCGCTGCACTAGCTCGTAGCCGGCCTCCGCGGTGACGGCGGCCAGCTCATCCAAAGTGGGCCAGGGCCTTTCGGGGTTGACATGGTCGGGCGTCAGCGGCGAGACACCACCCCAGTCGTCGACACCGGCGGCCACCAACGCCAGACACTCGCCGCGCGACACCAGGTTCGGTGGCGCCTGCACGCGCATTCCCGGACCGAGCACCAACCGCGCCACCGCCACCGTGGCGAGGTAATCCTCGATGCCGGCATCGGGGACGTCGGCCATCGCGGTGTGTTCCTTGGCCCGGAAGTTCTGCACGATCACTTCCTGGATGTGCCCGAACTCCTTGTGTAACTTGCGAATCGCATGCAAAGTATCGGCGCGTTCGGCAAGCGTCTCGCCGATGCCGACCAGCAGACCGGTGGTGAATGGAATGGATAGCCGGCCCGCGTCGGTGAGGGTGCGCAGCCGTACCGCGGGGTCTTTATCCGGGCTGCCGTAGTGCGCGAGTCCCTTGGTTTCGAACAGTCGTCGCGACGTCGTCTCCAGCATCATGCCCATCGACGGCGCCACCGGTTTGAGCCGCGACATCTCCGACCAGCTCATCACGCCGGGGTTCAGGTGCGGCAACAGCCCGGTTTCCTCTAGCACCCGGATCGCCATCGCCCGCACGTAGGACAACGTCGAGTCGTAGCCTCGCTCCCCCAGCCATTCGCGTGCCTGCGGCCAGCGATCCTCGGGGCGGTCACCAAGCGTGAACAGCGCTTCCTTGCAACCGAGTTCGCGTCCGCGGCGAGCGACGCCGACAATCTCGTCGGGCTCCATATACATGCCGGCCCCGTGGGCACGCAGCTTGCCCGGCACGCTGACGAACGTGCAGTAGTGACATTTGTCGCGGCACAGATGGGTGACCGGGATGAACACCTTGCGCGAATAGCTGATCGGCAACCGGCCACCCGGGCCATACCGTCCCGCGGACTGCAAACCGGCGTCACGCACCCGCGCCGCACTCGCGCACAGGTCAGCCAGGGTGTCGCCGCGCGCGGTCATCGCGACCGCCGCCTCCTCGATGTTCAGCGCCACACCGTCGCGAGCCCGCCGCAGCACCCGCCGCAACGCCGATGCATTCGGCTTGGGCGGGACGACGGGGCGAGGCAAAGCTGTGGGCGCCGAAGGCTCCGGTGGCCCAGATCTCACTGGCACGTTGGTGTAACTTCCCCGCGATCTGGTTTCATCCCTGGTGCCATAAGCGCAACAGTAGCGCCAGGACGCAGTCGACACGCGATCGACCGTCCGGCGCCAGTAACCGACACGAACGACGACCGATCGCGATACGATCGCGGGATGTCGTTCATGTTCGCCGCACCGGAGGCGCTGGCCGCCGCAGCTTCGGACATTGCCGGCATCGGTTCGAACATCGGTGCCGCCAATGCCGCGGCTTCGCTCCCAACAACGGGAGTCCTGGCATCGGCCGCCGATGCGGTTTCGACGCAGGTCGCCGCCCTGTTGTCCGCACATGGCCAGGGCTACCAGCAAATCAGCGCGCAGCTGTCTGCATTTCATGACCAGTTTGTGGCGGCCTTGAACGCGGGAGCGAACTCGTATGCATCCGCCGAGAGCGGTGCCGCGAACACCTTGGCGAGCGCGATGAAGTCCCCCGCCGCGCAGCTGCTCGGCCAGCTCCCGCTGAGCCAGAACGGCATCGTGGCCAGTGCCGCGAACGCCGTCGCACGGGTTCAGAGTGCCGTCGCCGGTGCCCTTGGGCCCAGCCCGCTGGCGCTCATGCCCACCGGGGGGATCGGCGCCCTGGCGGCCTCGAGCGGGTTGCTGCCGCCCTTGGGTGGAGCGACAGCCAGCGCGGCGGCGGCACCGGCGGCTGTCATCCCGGTGTCCTGGGCCACCGCCATCGAGAATTTCTACCTGGCTGCCGAGCCGTGGGTCCAGTATGGCTTCACCCTCGCCACCTGGGCCGCTGGTTGGCTGCCCTACATCGGATTGCTGGCACCCCAGATCATGATCTTCTACGACCTGTTCGAGCCGATGGTGCAAAGCGGCCTGTTCAACACGCTCGACTGGCTGAGCGGGCAAATCACCTTCAGTCAGGGGCTAAGCAACTTCTGGTCGGCCACCACGGCTTCGGTCAACAACTTCATCTATAACGAGTACTACTGGATCCGCGGCTTCTTCCCGCCACCCCCGCCGTTTGGTTCGGTGGTCTAACTCCTCAGTCGTGGACTCTGCGCCGCCACAGCACCCACGCAGGCGGCCCCACCCCCAGCAGGATGAGGATCAGAGCTCCGTATGCCATCAGGCCCTGGCCGCCCAGGATCATGTCGTCACCGGGACCGCCCAGGCTCATCGCCGCCACGGTGAGTAGCCACATCCATAACGGCAACGCGGCCACCCGCGGCGACCTCGTCCACCGCCCGGCGGCCCATACCAGGACGGCATTGACCAATCCACTGATCAAAGCGCTGACCGGAAAGGGCATTGAGCCAATATAGAAAGGCATTAGCAGCGCACCGGCCAGTGCAGACAAAACTCCGTCGACTGCCAATATCGCCAGGATGACGAACCGAATTGCGGGATCCGTCGCGCCGGCCTCTGCACTCGACGGCGCGCACGGTTTGGTTGCGGTCAGGTCGGGACGCTGTCGATCTGGGAGAGTATCGAGCCGAGAACCCACTGCAGGCTATCCAGTCGGTCTTGCCAATGCTGCAGGTTGGGGTCCAGGTCGGGGTCCATACCGACAGCCTAAGCGCCAGAGTCAGCGAAACCCAGACCGGCGAGCAGATCTGTTTCCCAGCCACGTTCATCGCGATCGCCCGCAGAGCCGGCGACAAGAACGTAGTGCTCCTGCGCCAGGATGGGCAGTGCCAGATTGTTCGACAGGGCGCAAGCCCTACCGGTCGGTCCCACGACGACCTGGGTGGCATGCGCGGTGAGTGCGGCGACCTTGGCGGCGTGTGCGTTCGCGTCGGTCTCGACGACGGCGTCGATGTCTTCGTCGGGGTACGCGAAGGCGATCTCTTCTGACGGCAGCATCCACTCGGGTCGCAGATCTTCAGGCTCCAGCGCGCGCACCCCCGAGACGATTGCGTTCGCCGCTAAGACCGTCCAGTAGAACTTCGGCACAGTCCACGGCTCGCCGGGGTGGTCGTTGGTCCCGGCTCGAGAACCGGCCCGAGCCACCGCGGCCGTGGTGACGGTGTGGGTGTGCACGTGGTCGGGATGGCCGTAGCCGCCGTTGGGGTCGTAGGTCACGACGACATGTGGCCGCAGCTCGCGAATGATCGCGACCAGCGCCCCCACGGCTTCCCGTTCATCGGCGTCGACGAATCTGCGCCGGCCGCGCCGCTCGGTGCCCGCCATGCCGGAGTCGCGCCAACGACCGGCGCCGCCTAAGTAGATCGGCCCGCTGACCCCCAGCTCATGCAGTGCCGCGGTGAGCTCGCCCACGCGGTAGCCGCCGAGTTGATCGGCGTGATCGACCGCGAGCTGGGCCCAGCGGTCACCGATGACCTCACCTTCCTCGCCCAGCGTGCATGTGACGACGTGGACCTGTGCGCCGCGAGCGGTGTAGTGGGCGATGGTGGCGCCATTGCTGAGGCTCTCGTCGTCGGGGTGGGCATGCACGAACAGCAGCCGCGGCGTGTCAGGCATGGACGCACCCTACCCGCCGCCCAGACCGCGCCGGAGAGCTCCGTTCGCCACAAATTAGAAACGCGACTGACTACTATTGAGCGATGGTCCAGCTCACCCAATCCATATCGAATGCCAGCCGGAGTCGCCGCCGAGGCGAGGTGCTCGAACGTGCGCTCTACGCGGCGACCTTGGCCGAATTGGCGTCGGTCGGGTATGGCGGTCTGACCATGGAAGGGATCGCCGCGCGCGCCCAAACCGGCAAAGCCGCGTTGTACCGGCGCTGGGCTAGCAAGCACGACCTGGTGCAGGCCGCGCTACATCATGCGGTGCCGCAGCTGCCCGAACCGCGCCCCAACCGGTCGGCCCGAGAGAACCTACTGGCCGTGTTCACCGCACATCGTGATGTACTGGCCGGCAAGACCAACTTCCCTGGCCTGGACATCGTCAGCCAGCTATTGCACGAGCCCGAGCTGCGTGCCATCTTCGCCGACGCAGTGGTGGGCCCACGTTTGAAGATCGTCGAGTCGATCCTGCAAACCGCCGTCCGTGAGGGCGACATCGACCCGGCTAACCTGACGTCGCTGTCGGCGCGAATCGGACCCGCGTTGATCAACCAGCACTTCATGCTCACCGGGTCACCACCGAGCCGCCGGGAACTGGAGCTGATCGTCGACACCGTGATCCCGCCGAAAACTCGTGCCGCACAAGTCAATTGAGCGGTGCTTAGGTGGTGGTCTCCCCGCCGCCCTCGCCGCCGCCGGGGCCTTCGCCCGGGCCCTCCGGAACCTCGGGCGGGCCGCCGGGGACGTCGGTTGAACCACCACCCATGGCGAGGCCGACCAGCTGAGCGTCGAGCATCAATTTCTGTTGCACGGCACCCAGAACACCGCCGATCTCTCCGCTGCTGAAGACCTGCCCTTCCTCGCCGGCGATAAGGCTGACGGTGAATTCCTCCGGCGTCGGCGCACCCAAGACGACGTTGACGAATTGCTGTCCGGTACCAATGACCAGGTTGCCGAGGTTGAAGCCGCGGTTGAGTACGCCGTTGAGGGCGGTATTGGTCCCGAAGACGCCCTGCTGCAATGCCATCTCGTTGGCGACCAAAGCTTGGTTGAAGGCGAGCTCGTTGCTGACCAGGTTGGCATTGAAGCTGACCAGACCCTGCGCTACCTGCTCCATGAAACCGGCGGGCGCACCCAGCATCGCCTGCACGGGCGCATTGACACCCAACGCCACCAGCACCGGCGACGCCGCGCCGCCGGCCAGTTCGAGCAGGTTGGCGTTGAGCATGAAGGTATGCGCGATCGCGCCCGCAAAGCCGCCGAGCTGAGTACCGCCCTCGGCGGAACCACCGACGGACAAGCTGGCGTTGAAGTTAGCCGGGACTTGCGCACCCAACACGACGTTCGCGAATTGCTCACCGGTACCGATTAACGAGTTTGCGATGCCAAAACCGTTGTTGATCGCCCCATTAAGGGCGTTATCGGTGCCAAAAACGGCCCGCTGCCACGCCATCTCGTTGGCGACCAACGACTGATTGAAGGCCAGCTCGGCATCGACCAGATTGGCATTAAAGCCAATCTCGGCTTGCTCGATTTGCTGCAAGATACCGCTCGAGGAGCCCGTCAGGACCGCCTGAATGGGCCCCGGAACCAGGCTCTGGAACAAAACCGAGAGCCCGGGAATTCCGCCGCGGAAGCTGGTCTGCAAGGCAGCGCCGAACTCCGGCAGCCCACCGCTCAAACTGCCCGCTAGCGTCCCGCCGGTCTGCGCCAGCTGCGTCAGCGCCGCACCGAACGGGGCGGGCAGGACAGACAGCCCTCCGCTGAAGCTGCCCGAAAGGCCGAAAAAGGCCTGTTCGCCGCTCGCCAGAATCGACTGCACATTCGCGGCCTCCGAACCCGCATACGCAGCCGCGGTGGCGTTCAGCGCCCGCACGAACTCGTCATGAAACACTGCCAGCCGCGCGCTGACCTCTTGATATGCCTGCCCGTGAGACCCGAACAGTGCCGCGATGGCCGCCGACACTTCGTCGAGACCCGCTGGCATCATGCTGATCGTCGCCGACGCCGCCGCGGTGCTGGCCGCGTCTACCGTCGAACCGATACTTACCAAATCCGTTGCCGCCGTTGCCAAAATTTGCGGCTCTGCAAACAAAAAGGACACCCCAGGCCTCCCCACAACACCAGCTGCGAATCAGTTGCTGGCATCCCGGCCCGACCGGGTGCACCCCCAAGGCGGAGCGTATCGCGATTCGTCGCCAGCCTCAGCGGTTTCGCCACGATCCGTCGGTAACGATTCGTCGCCTGGAGAACTGGCCGGTCCCTTATGCGGCAAGCAACTCCAACCTTATGACCCGGTCTTGACCCATTGGCCGGCGTCGCCGACGATACCGACCGGCACCGCTCCGGACAGGCTGACATTCTGTACGCTCGGGCCCGCCGCAACGATCGTGGTGTCCTGCAGGATCGGTAGCACCGTCGACATGTTCCACAGCCGCGGCTCGACGGCGGTGATCACGTCATTGATGTTCTTGCTGCCGTTGAGGGCGGCGTCGATATTGGACTGGATGCTGCGATCACAGATCCCGGTGAGGTTGGACGGCGCTTGCACGAGCGCGCCGGGCTCGGGTGGCCGGCTGGGTTGGGTTGGGGTGGGAGCGGGTGTGGGCGTTGATGTCGAGGGCAACGCCGAGCCGGCCGGGGTGGTCGTCGGCGTACCGGTGGTCGGCACCGTTGTCGCCTGCAACGCGGGGCAGCCGTACCGAGACGCCAGCGATGTCGCCAGGTTTCCGCCGGCCTGGTGCCAGCCCACCAGGGCGTCCACGCGGTGGTCGTTCAACGCGTCGCGATACAACGTCACCGGATCCAACGCCAGCACGCTCGCCGCGATCCCCACATTGCGTAATTGGTCGGCGGCGGTGTTGGCGACGGCCACCGAGGTCGGGTCGTTGGCGGCGACCCCTATCACCAGCGACAGCTGCTTGCCGTCCTTGCTGATCCGGCCGCGGATGACCTCGGTCGGCCCCGTGCTCAGCGGCGTGGTCGTCGAATCGGGCTCCGGCGGCGCCGGCGAAGCCGACGCGTTGCTCTCGATTTGGTAGCCAGCCGCCGCAAGCAGGCCCAGCGCCGCCGGGGTACCGATGGCCGGCGGCGCCGTCGGCACGTACCCGGGGTCGCTCGGCGAACGAATCTGCGCCTGGTCCAAGGTGACGGTATTGTCGCTGCCGGCGCCCACGGCAGCGAGCAGATCAACGTCGAGCAATCCCAAGATCGCCTTGCGGACCTGCGCGTCGGCCAGTTTTGGCTCGTTTGCCCGCAGCGTGAGCTGCATGACCCGCGGTGTCACGATTCGCGCGGTCCGAACGTCGGGTATCGCCGACAACTGGGCGAAAGCCGCCGAGCCGCCATGCACCTGGGCCACCTGGGTATCACCATTGCGCACGGAATCGGCCAGCGCGGCAGGCGCCCCGGCGCGGCGGAATTGGATGAGGCCCGGTTTGGCGGGCGGCCCCCAGTAGCGGTCATTGCGGGCGATCAGGATCTCGTCACGCTGCGGGTCAATGGTCTCCACCCGGAACTGACCACCGGTGACCGGCAACGCCCGGGCCAGCCCGGCCGCGAAACCGCCCGGCGCGTCCTTGACGATGTGGGCCGGCAGGATGTTGCTGAACAACTCCCGCCAAGCCGGATACGGCTGCGAGAAGGTGACGACCGCCTGCTTACCGCCCTCAAGCGACTGGACGGAGGTGATCAGGTCATAGCCGGCCGGATCAACCACCCCCGGCTGACTGACCATCTGCCGCCACAGGTACCAGAAGTCGTCGGCGGCGATCGGTGCGTTGTCGGTCCACTGCGCCTCGGGCCGGATCTTGTACGTGACGGTGAACGGGTTTTCGCTCGTTACGTCCGCGGACACCAGCAGGGTAGGGTCCATCTCCCAGCGCGAACCCGTCGGCAAATTCGGATCGGGCACCGGCCGAAACGCGCTGGGCAGTACCAGCGCGCTGATTGCCGCGTTCACCGGCGATAGATCGGAAAGCAGGTGCGGGTTGAACCCCGCGCCGATCGAATCGATCCCCATGATGATCTGGGTAGGGTGCGGCGGTGGTGGCGGTGTGGTGTGCGGCGTATCGGTGCTTTGCGGGGCGGGCGGCGGGCTGACGGTGCACGCGGACACCACCACCCCGACCAGCGAGACCAGCACCCCGAGGGTCAGGGCGACACGGCGGATCGGTCTCAGCACGCCCATCAGGCTATCGAGGAGCCCCGCGAGCGTAACGGGGCTGCGAAATTCCTGGCCGGAATTCGCAATGACGTTACGCTCGCGGGCCGATGCCGACACCGATCTATCCCCGGGCCTTCGCGCGCGCCCGGCTGCGGGCCCTGGAGGTGGCGTCCAGCTCCACCTTGCGCACCCGCACGATCTCCGGAGTCACCTCAACGCATTCGTCGGGGGCGCAGAACTCCATTGCCCGCTCCAGGTCGAGCTCGAGCGGCTTGGCCAGGGTCTCGATCACGTCGGCGGTCGACGACCGCATATTGGTCAGCTTCTTCTCGCGGGTGACGTTGATGTCGAGATCCTCCGGACGCGGGTTGATCCCGACCACCATGCCCTCGTAGGTGTCCTGTCCGGGTTCGACGAAGAACTGGCCGCGATCGGCGAGTTGAAGCAGCGCGAACGGTGTGATGGTGCCTGAGCGGTCCGATACCAGCGACCCGGTGTGCCGGGCCCGGATCTCCCCCGCCCAGGGCCGGTAGCCGTCGAACACGGCGTTGGCGATGCCGGTGCCGCGGGTCAGCGTGAGGAAGTCGGTGCGAAAGCCGATCAGGCCGCGGCTGGGGACGATGAAGTCCATCCGGACCCAGCCGGCGGCATGGTTGGTCATCTCTTCCATGCGGCCCTTGCGGCCGGCCATCAATTGGGTGATGGCCCCGACGAATTCCTCGGGGCAGTCGATCGTCATCGCCTCGAACGGCTCGTGCAGCTGGCCGTCGATGGTCTTGGTGACCACCTGCGGCTTGCCGACCGTGAGCTCGAACCCTTCCCGGCGCATCGTCTCGACCAGCACCGCCAGCGCCAGCTCGCCACGGCCCTGCACCTCCCAGGCGTCGGGCCGGCCGACGTCGACGACCCGGATCGAGACGTTGCCGACCAACTCGGCGTCCAGGCGGCTGCGGACCATGCGGGCGGTCAGCTTGTGCCCCGACACCTTGCCCGCCAGCGGCGAGGTGTTGGTGCCGATCGTCACCGAGATGGCCGGCTCGTCGACGGTGATGCGCGGCAGCGCGTGGGCATGGTCGGGATCGGCCAGGGTGTCGCCGATCATGATCTCGGGTATGCCGGCGACCGCCACGATATCCCCAGCCGCCGCGACCTCCGTGGCGCTACGCTCGACGCCCTCGGTTGCGAGCAACTCGGTGATCTTGGCGCTGGTGATCACGGGCACCCCGTCCACCTCGCGCATCCACGCCACCTGCTGGCCCTTGCGCAGCTTGCCGTTGTAGATGCGGACCAGGGCGAGCCGGCCCAGGAAGGCCGAGGCATCCAGGTTGGTGACGAGGGCTTGCAGCGGCGCCTCCGGGTCGCCTTTGGGCGGCGGTACGTGCTCTTCGAGAACCTCGAACAGCGGGTCCAGGTTGGTGCCGTCCGGAACCTCACCGTCGGCGGGCTGGGTGGTGCTCGCGATGCCGGCGCGCCCGGAGGCATACAGCGTCGGCAGGCCCAGCGCATGCTCTGCCGCTTTGGCGGCTTCGTCGTCGAGGTCGGAGGCGACGTCGAGCAATAGGTCGTGGCTGGCGTCGACGACTTCGGCGATGCGCGCGTCGGGCCGGTCCGTCTTGTTGACGACGAGGATCACCGGCAGATGGGCGGTCAGCGCTTTGCGCAGCACGAACCTGGTTTGCGGCAGGGGTCCCTCGGACGCGTCGACCAGCAGCAGTACGCCGTCCACCATGGACAGGCCGCGCTCCACCTCGCCACCGAAATCCGCATGACCGGGGGTGTCGATGACGTTAATGACCGTCACGTTGCCGTCGGGGTCGTGGCGGTGCACGGCGGTGTTCTTGGCCAGGATGGTGATGCCTTTTTCGCGTTCCAGGTCGCCGCTGTCCATGACGCGTTCCTGCACTTCACCGCGTTCGTGCAGGGCACCGGACTGCCGCAGCATCGCGTCGACCAGGGTGGTCTTGCCGTGGTCGACGTGGGCGACGATGGCGACATTGCGGAATGGCACGTCGGTGATTGTGGCAGCGGAGGCCCATCAATAGCGAACCGAGCAGCTCAGTCGAGTGTGAATCTCGGGCGCGGCTACCAACCACGCCGGCGTGGCGCTGAACCGACCAACTGATCCTTGTCGGCCACCCCGCGGCTGCGGTAGACGATGTAGGGCCGAAACAGGTAGGCGATCGGCGCGCTGAACACGTGTACCAGTCGGGTGAACGGCCACAGCGCGAACAACATCAGCGCGATGAACACGTGTATCTGGTAGTACAGCGCGGCGTGGGCCATCAGATCCCCCCGCGGATCGAGCACCCAGATCGACCGGAACCACACCGAAACCTTCTGCCGGTAGTCGTGCAGCTCGCCGAAGTGGGTGGCGCCCAGGAGGGTACAGCTCATGCCCGCCACCAACGCGCACACCAACACCAGATACATCACCACGTCACTGCGGGTGGTGGCAATTGCGACGGCGCCGCGAGTGCGCCGCCGGTAGATCAACAGCCCAATGCCGAGGATGGTGGCCGCCCCGGCAGGGATGCCGAGCATCAGCGCCTGCAGGTGGTACAGGTGATCGCTCATCCCGATCGCGCGGGTCCATGGCTCCGGGATGAGCAGGCCCACAACATGTCCCATGATGACCGCCAGGCTGCCGAAATGAAACAGCGGGCTACCGATCGACAGCAACCGGGACTCGTACAGTTGCGACGAGCGGCTGGTCCAGCCGAACTTGTCGTACCGATACCGCCACCAGGTGCCTACGACAACGATCGCCAGCACCACGTACGGCGCGTCGTCCCAAAAGATTTCGAGGAGGTTCATGTCTTCGGCGGGACTCTCAAGGTAAACGGTTGCAGCCCAACGGCTTCCCCAGGCGGACCGGAAGCCGCCAGATGCTGTGCCCGGCGCAGGTCCTGGTCGGTGGCCGCCGGCAACGTCTGGCAGACCGCCGTCACGGTGTGCTCGTACGGGGAGTTGGCGTCGGCCAGCGCGCTACGCAACACGTCGATCGGCACCCGGTGCTCGGTGAGCAACCGGCGGCCGGCGCCGGGTGCGACGGTTGCGGCGAATTCGAGCACGACGGGCAAGTAATCCGGCGCCTCTTGGTGTGGCGGCTCGACACCAGCGTCGCGGTATGCGGTGGCGAAGGTCAGCATTTCCCGGCCGCGGTTGCGGGTGTCGCCGGCGGTCCAGTACGTCAGGTACATGGTGGCACGCCGGCGCATGTCGAAGGTCTCGACGTAGTGCGCCGCGGCGGCCATAGGCTCGCGAGCACGCAGCGCCGCCGCCGTCTGGGCCAGCAGCCCCGCCGCCGGCCCACTGACGTGGCTCAGCAGCTCATCGACGGTGCCAAGTCGTTGCGCCAGGCCGTCATCCGGGTAGGCCAGCAGCAAGGAGGCCGCCTGCCATATCAGTCGGTCCTGCATCGCCCTGACGCGCGACGCCAGCTTCATCGATTTACCCGCTCCGGGAATAGGTCCGCGGGCTTATCTCTGCCGTCCCAGTTCAGCAGGTTTGTCTGCCGCTGCCGCTGCGCATGGAAGGTTTCGACCGCGACCGGCACCGGCCCAGGTTCGTACATGCCCGGTCCACCGTCGAACGACAACGAACAGCCCATGTCGTCGGCCATCTCCGCGCCGGGTACATCCGCGGCGTAGGCCGTCGGAATGACGTAGCGTTCTTCGTATTTCGCGATCGCCAACAGCCGGTACATCTCGTAGATCTGTTCCTCGGTCATCCCAACGGCCTGCGGGATGTCCGGCTGGGTATCCCGGCCCAGGTTGATATCGCGCATATAGGACCGCATCGCCGCCAACCTGCGCAGCACTGCTGCGACCACCTCCGTGTCGCCCGCCGTGAACAGCTCGGCCAGGTACTGGATCGGAATTCGCAGCGCCTCCAGCGCGCCGAACAGGTTGCCCAGGTCCTCGCCGTCGTGCCCGTCGTGGCTGACCGCCTCGACCACCGGTGACAGCGGCGGGATGTACCAAACCATCGGCATGGTCCGGTATTCCGGGTGCAGCGGCAGCGCAACCTTATAGGTGTTTATCAGTGCGTACACCGGCGAGCGTTGCGCGGCTTCGATCCACTCCTGGGAAATACCCTGCCGGCGGGCCCCGGCGATAACCTCGGGATCATTGGGGTCCAACAGAATTCGGCGCTGTGCCTCGTACAGGTCGGTATCGTTCTCCACCGACGCCGCCTCGAGCACGCGGTCGACGTCGTACAGAACCAAGCCAAGGTAACGCAGCCGGCCCACACAGGTTTCCGAGCACACCGTCGGCAACCCCACCTCGACGCGCGGATAGCACAGCGTGCACTTTTCGGCCTTACCGGTCTTGTGGTTGAAATACACCTTCTTGTACGGACATCCGGACACGCACATCCGCCAGCCGCGGCAGCGGTCCTGGTCGACCAGCACGATGCCGTCCTCGGCGCGCTTGTACATCGCCCCCGACGGGCACGAGGCCACGCACGACGGGTTGAGGCAGTGCTCGCAAATGCGCGGCAAATAGAACATGAAGGTCTCTTCGAGCTTGAGCTTCACTTGCTCGCTGACCTTACGCAGGATCGGGTCGCTGGGCACGATTTCCGTTGAGCCGCCGAGGTTGTCGTCCCAATTCGAGCCCCACGACAACTTCATCGGCTCGCCGGTGATCTGGCTGCGCGGCGCGGCCGTCGGGAAGGTGTCGCCGGCCGGCGCCTGGGTCAGGTTCTCGTAGTCGTAGGTCCACGGCTCGTAGTAGTCGCCGAGGTTTGGCAGCTTGGGGTTGGCGAAGATGCGCAGCAGCTTCGCGAAGCGTCCACCGTCGCGTAGCCGGAGCCGGCCCTTGGCATCCCGCATCCATCCCCCGCGCCACCGACCCTGGTCCTCGTAGGTACGCGGATAGCCCACACCGGGCCGGGTTTCGACGTTGTTGAACCACACATACTCGGTTCCGGGGCGATTGGTCCACGCCTGCTTGCAGGTCACCGAGCAGGTATGGCAGCCAATGCATTTGTCGAGGTTCATCACCATCGCCAGCTGCGCCATGACCTTCACTTAGTAGGTCACCTCCTGGCTGCGGCGGCGCACCACGGTCACCTCGTCGCGCTGATTGCCCGTGGGACCCAGGTAGTTGAACGCGAACGCGTGCTGGCCGTAGCCACCGGCGAGGTGGCTGGGCTTGATGCGCACGCGGGTGAGCGCGTTGTGGTTGCCGCCGCGCTTGCCGTTGCTCTCGGTGCGCGGCGTGTCCACGGTGCGTTCCTGTACGTGGTAGACGTACACCACACCGTCGGGCATGCGGTGCGACACGATCGCCCGGCACACGTAAATGCCATTGGCGTTGACCGCCTCGACCCAATCATTGTCGCGGACTTTGATTTTCGCCGCGTCACCCGGGCTCATCCACATCGTGGGGCCACCACGGGACAACGACAGCATGTAAAGGTTGTCCTGGTAGGTGGAGTGAAACGACCACTTCGAATGCGGCGTCAAATACCGCACGGTAAGCCCGATTCCATCCTCGGTTGGGCCAAGCTGAGGTGCGTCGAACAGCCGCGCCATGTCCAGCGGCGGCCGGTAGACCGGCAGTTGTTCGCCGAGTTCCTCGATCCAGTCGTGGGCGAGGTAGAAGTGCATCCGCCCGGTCAGGGTGTGAAACGGCTTGAGGTGCTCGATATTGATCGTGAACGGGGCATAACGGCGGCCCCCGGTCTCGCTGCCCGACCATTCCGGGCTGGTGATCACCGGAACCGGACGTGCCTGGGTGTCGGCGTAGGTGATGCGGCGCTCCTCGCTGCCCTCGGCCAGATGAGCCAGCCGCTGCCCGGTGCGCTTCTCCAACTCGAGGAACCCCTCGACGGCGAGGCGCCCGTTGCATGTTCCCGACAGAGCAAGGATCGTGTCGGCCATCCGTCGGGCCGTGGTGATCGCCGGACGTCCCTCGGCCACACCGGAGTCCATCACGCCGAATTTGGCGGCCAGTTCACTGATCTCGCGGAACGGGTGGACGGTGTAGCCCTTGACGGTCATGCCGAACTTGTCGACGAGCGGTCCCAGGGTCACCCACTTGTCGTAGGTCGAGGCGTAGTCGCGCTCCACGACGGTGAGCTTGCCCATTGTCCGTCCGGGCACCGGGGTTTCGCCTGTCGCGAGCCAATCGCGTTCGGTGCCATCGGGATACGCCATCTCATCCGGCGTGTCGTGCTGCAGTGCGGTCAGCACGACATCGGTGCGGGTACCCAGGTGACACTTGGCCAGCGCGCTGAACGCCCGCGCGATCGCGGCGAATGCGTCAAAATCCGAACGGGTTTCCCACGGCGGGTCGATTGCCGGACTGAACGCGTGCACGTAGGGGTGCATGTCGGTGCTGGACAGATCCGCCTTTTCGTACCAAGTCGCGGCGGGCAGCACTACGTCGGACACCAGCGTCGTCGACGTCATCCGGAAGTCGATCGACATCATCAGGTCGAGCTTGCCCTCCGGAATCTCGCTGGCCGCTTCGGACTGGATGTTGGAGTCGGTGCCCAGGAGGTGTCGCAGAAAGTATTCACCGCCCTTGCCCGACGAGCCGATCAGGTTAGATCGCCAGACCGTAAGCACCCGAGGCCAGTTGACCGGATCGTCGGGATCGGTGACCGACAGCTTCAGCTTGCGCTGGGCGAGTTGTTCGGTGACGTAATCGGTGACGCTTCGGCCGGCGGCGCGTGCCTCGTCGGCGACGTCGAGGCTGGACCGATCGAACTGGGGATAGAACGGGCTCCAGCCCATCGCCGTCGCCGAGGTCATCAGGTCCATCGTGTGCTTTCCGGCGAACCTGCCGCGGCCCACCGGGCTGGTCAGCTTGTCCGCGCCGGAGGCGTCGTAGCGCCACTGGTCGGTGTGCGCATACCAGTACGACGCGCCGGGCACCTGTCGCGGCGGGCGAACCCAGTCGCTGGCGTTGGCCATCGTCTGCCACCCGGTCAACGGGCGCACTTTTTCCTGACCGACGTAATGCGCCCATCCCCCGCCGTTGCGTCCCATCGATCCGGTCAACATCAGCAGCGCCAACACCGAGCGGTAGATGACGTCACCGTGGAACCAGTGGCAGATGCCACCGCCCATGATGACCATGGATCGGCCGCCGGATTCCGCTGCGTTGCGGGCGAATTCCTTCGCGATGCGGATGGCCTGCACCGCCGGCACCCCGGTGATCGGCTGCTGCCAGGCCGGGGTGTTCTGCTGGGTGGGGTCGTCGTAGCCGGTGGGCCACTCGCCGGGCAACCCATCGCGCCGTACGCCATAGTGGGCCAGCATCAAGTCGAACACCGTACACACCAGATGCGCGCCGACCCGGCGCACCGGCACCCCGCGTGACACCGTCTCACCATGGCCGTCGACGGTGTCAAAGCTGGGCAGTTCAACGAGTTCCGCGCCACCGTCACCAGTAGCGCTGAGTGCCGGTATTACCGCACCTAAGTCCAGGTTCCACTTTCCGACGCCGTCCTCGCCGAAGCGGAATCCCAAGGAGCCCTGAGGCACCACGACAGTATCGGTCAGCTGGTCCAGCAGCACCGGCTTGAATGCGGCGTTCTCGACCTCCTCACCAATATCGGCTGCCGTCAAGAACTTTCCGGGTACCAGCCTGCCGGCGCGCACTTCCAGCTTGATCAGGAACGGCAGGTCGGTGTAGCGGCGCGCATAGTCGACGAAGAACGGAACCTGCTTGCGCACATAGCATTCCATCAGAATCACGTGACCCATGGCCATGGCCAGCGCGGCGTCGGTGCCGGCGGCGCAGCGCATCCACTCGTCGGCGAACTTGGTGTTGTCGGCGTAATCTGGGCTGACGACCACGACTTTGGCGCCGCGGTAACGGGCCTCGGCCATCCAGTGTGCGTCCGGGGTCCGGGTGATCGGCACGTTAGAGCCCCACATCACCAAATACGAAGCGTCCCACCAATCTCCGGATTCGGGGACATCGGTCTGATCGCCGAACACCTGCGGCGAGGCCACCGGCAGGTCGGCGTACCAGTCGTAGAAAGACGTCATCACGCCGCCGATCAGCTCGATGAACCGCGACCCGGCAGCATGGCTGACCATGGACATCGCCGGGATCGGCGTGAAGCCGGCGACTCGGTCCGGCCCGTAGGTCTTGATGGTGTGCACGTGAGCCGCGGCGATCATCTCGGTCGCCTCGGCCCAGCTCACTCTTACCAGTCCGCCCTTGCCACGGGCTTGCTGGTATCGGCGACGACGCTGCGGATCGGCCTGGATGTCGGCCCAGGCCAACACCGGGTCACTCAGCCGGGCTTTGGCTTCGCGGAACATCTCGACCAGCACACCGCGGGCATACGGGTAGCGCACCCGGGTGGGCGAGTAGCTGTACCAGGAAAACGACGCGCCACGGGGACAACCGCGTGGCTCGTATTCGGGTCGGTCGGGACCCACCGACGGGTAGTCGGTCTGCTGGGTTTCCCAGGTGATGATCCCGTCTTTGACGTAGATCTTCCACGAGCACGAGCCGGTGCAGTTGACTCCGTGTGTGGAGCGAACCACCTTGTCGTGGCTCCACCGGTCGCGGTAAAAGACGTCACCCTCACGCCCGCCGCACCGGGTTAGCGTGCGCAGATCGTCGGAGAGTTCGCCCGGGGTGAAGAAGCGACCGCTGCGTGCCAGCAATTCCTCGATCGGTCCACCGACACGAGGGAGCGGGCCGACCGTCGTCACGACGCCGCCCGGGAGACCATCGGGATCGGTTCTGGCATGCAAGTCAAGGTCAAGGTTTTGCAATGTTATTTCATTCCAGTTGACGGTGGCTACCTTGACCGGGCCTGTACGTTTGCTGGAAACGGACTGTGTACTCAGAGTTCACGAGTCAGGTCGTCAAGCCAGGCGCGATCGGCCGGCACCCAGTCGACATCGCGCAGTTCGGCCGCCGTAACCCAGCGCAGCGCCCGATGGTCGCGCGCGTGCGGTTCGCCACGAAGCAGCCGCACCCGGTACGCGCGCAGTGTCGCCGTGTCATCCAACCGAACATCGTCGCCGAGGCGGTCGCCCACCATGACGTCGCTGACCTCGAGCCCTAGTTCCTCGGCCAGCTCGCGAGCCAGCGCAGCGCGCTCGGTTTCACCGGCGGCGACCTTTCCGCCGGGAAGTTCCCACCGACCCGCCAATTCCGGCGGCCGACCCCGTTGCGCAACCAGGACCGTCGCGCCGGAGATGATGGCCGCGGCGACGACGATCTGGGTCGGCATGGCCAGTGACGGTATACCGTCGAGTTATGGCTGTGTTAACGGATGAGCAAGTAGACGCCGCACTGCCCGACCTGAACGGCTGGAAACGCGCCGACGGCGCCCTGCGCCGGTCGATCAAGTTTCCGACGTTTCTCGACGGCATTGACGCGGTGCGCCGGGTGGCGGAGCACGCCGAAGTCAAGGATCATCATCCCGATATCGATATCCGTTGGCGGACGGTGACTTTCGCGCTAGTGACGCATTCCGTGGGCGGCATCACCAAGAACGACATCGACATGGCGCGCGATATCAACGGCATCATCGGGAGCTAGCCCGAGGAAATTTGCGGGCGTTTCGCGCCCTGCAGACGCTGCGATGTGTGAGCATGTCGTGCGATGGCGCTATACAGATCGGCCCGAGTCGGCTTCGCGCTGGCGGTGACGCTGGCGATGACGTGCGCGGCCTGCGCACCTTCCGATTCAACCCCTAGCGGCAAACCGTCCTCGGCCGCCGCGCCCACCACGATGTCGCACCCGCCGGCGCAGTACCAGCCGAGCCCCTGCCCGGCAACGCCGCAACCTGTGCCGGAGCTGCGAACGGCACATTGCGCGACCCTGGTCGTTCCCGAAAATCGCAGCAAGCCGGGTGGACGCACGCTACGGTTGGCGGTCGCCGTCATTCCGTCGGAAACCCAGCCGGCGACCGCGGACCCGATCGTCTTTATCACGGGCGGACCGGGTGAGGACGCGATCGTGGATCCGCCGATCGCCGACGGCGTGGGACTCAACCACAGCCGGGATTTGATCCTGCTGTCGCAACGCGGCAATCACTCGTCGCAACCCGCGCTGGCCTGCCCAGAGATCGATCAGCTTTTCGCCCGCCGCGTGGGCCTGGTCTATGACGCGACCGGCACCGGTGACGAGTATGTGCAGGCCGTAAAGACCTGCCACGACCGGCTTGCCGGCGGCGCCGACCTGGCGGCCTTCAACTCCACCGAGAGCGCCTACGACCTGATCGATCTGCGCAATGCGCTGCACATCAATCAGTGGAATATGTTCTCCCACTCCTACGGCACCGACCTGGCATTGATCTACTCGCGGCTGGACGCACCGGGCATCCGGTCCCTGGTCCTCGACGGAGTGGCACCGCCGTCGATCGCGAGTCCAAGTTGGACCTGGGGCAGCGCGCGGGAAGCATTCGACAACATGATGAGCGCGTGCACCGTACAACCGGAATGCCAAGCGCGCTATCCCAACCTTGGCGACACCTTCGTCCGGCTGGTCAACCAACTCGAGGCGCATCCCGCCACCACGACGGTCAACGTCGAGGGAGTCGGCGAGACCAAGGTGGTGATCGACGGAGGCACCCTGCTGAACTGGATGGTCACCCTGGGCACCCACTTCCCGGCCGAACTGCCCGCCGCGATCGACGAACTCGCGCACGGCAATCCGGCGCGGGTCGCCCAGCGCTGGGCGTGGGTCTGGACGACGCCCAGCAGGGTCGGGATGATGGGCTGGGGCTTGACCCTGAGCGTCTGGTGCAGCGAATGGGTGCCGTTCGAGTCCGAAGACGACCAACTCCGGGCCGCCCGACAGGATTTCGCGGCCCTGCCCGATTCGGTGCGCGCCCAAGCGCCGCAACTACCGTTCCTGCGCCAGGCCTGCTCCGCGTGGAATGTACCGAAGGCCGCCGATTGGGTGCGCGGGGTAGCTGACGGCACATTCCCGGCGCTGGTGTTGTCCGGCAGCTATGACGGGCAGACCGGACCGGCATCGGGACAGTATGTGGCCCAGCATCTTCCGCATGCCATCTCGGTAACGGTCCCGGGCGTCGCCCACGGCATATACACCGACCGCTGCGGCGCCGCGATCATCGCGTCGTTCTTCAACGCCCCACAGCAGCCCGACACCAGCTGTATCGGCTCGACGCAGCCACCGCCCTACGCCGTCGCGCCGCCACTGCCGTGACGGTGACCCGACGCGCCCTGTTGGGCGGCGCCATGGCGGGAGCAGCGGCACTCGGCCTGTCGTCGTGCTCGTCGAAATCTTCGGGCCTCGCCGCAGCGTTTGACGAGCTCGACAGCAAGATCACTGCCGGCATGAAGGCGTACGGGATCCCGGGTGCCGCGGTTGGCGTCTGGGCCGGCGGGCAACAATATGTCAAGGGCTACGGAGTCACCAATATCGACCATCCGGTACCTGTCGACGCCGACACTGTGTTCCGGATCGGTTCCACTACAAAGACATTCACCGGTACAGCGATCATGCGACTGGTGGATGAGGGCAAGGTGGACCTGGACGCTCCAGTGCGCCGCTATCTTCCGGAGTTCGCCGTGGCCGACCCCGCGGCCAGCGCCACGGTGACGGTTCGCCAACTGCTCAATCACACCCCGGGCTGGATGGGTGATGACGTGCAGGACTTCGGGCGCGGCGATGACGCGTTGGCCCGCTACGTCGCCTCAATGACTCGGCTACCGCAGCTAAATCCACCAGGAGCCGTATTCGCTTACAACAACGCGGGTTTGGTGGTGGCGGGCCGGATCATTGAGGTCGTCACCGGATCGACCTACGAGTCGGCGATGCAGAACTTGCTGCTCGACCCGCTGCAGCTCGGCCACACCCACTACTTCTCCGATCAGATAATTGGTCTGAATGTCGCGGTCGCCCACAACGTGGTCGACGGCAAACCAGTTGTCGATACCGGCTTTTGGTCCTTTCCGCGTAGCTGCAATCCAACTGGGGCGCTCATTTCCAATGTGCGAGATCAGCTGCGCTACGCCAGGTTTCACCTTGGCGACGGCACCGCAGCCAACGGCGCTCGGCTGTTAAGCCAGCAGGCGCTGACGGCGATGCGCTCAAATCCGGGCGTCGGCGGGACGCTGCAGGTCGAGCTCACCGGAATGGGTGTGACCTGGATGCTGCGGCCATCCGCGGAGAACGTGACCATAGCGCAGCACGGCGGCACCTGGAACGGGCAGCGTTCGGGATTCTTCTTGGTGCCCGATCGCAACTTCGCCATGACCCTGCTCACCAATTCCGAAGGTGGAGCCGCGCTGGCCATTGACCTTTTCGCCGACGACTGGGCGCTGCGGCGCTTCGCTGGGGTCAGCAACCTGCCCGCCACAGCGCAGCACTTCAGCGCCGATGATTTGGCGCCCTACCAGGGGCGATACGTCGCCGAGCTGGTAAACGAATCCGGCGCTATCGAGCAAGCGGTCATCGAATTTCGGCCCGGCAATGGCCAACTTGACGGCACCGTGGGCGATGGCAGTGGCGACCCGCGCAGCCCAATGGGGCTGGCCTTCTACCGGCCTGACTATGGCCTGGACCTCGGACCCGACAACAAACCGGTGGGCACCCGATCTAATTTCGTCCGCGGCCCAGACGGCAACATCGCTTGGTTCCGCAACCACGGGCGCCTCTTCCGGCGTCAATAGCGCGCTCGGCGCGTCGCGGCTATCCAGCCTAGGGTCGCCAACGCCGCCGCCACGTAGACCAGGCCGGCCCAGGCCAGATACCAGGGCCGGCTGATCACCCAGATGGTTGGTTGTGCGAAGCTCAGCAACCACGGCACGCCGACGGCGGTCAGCGCCAACCAGCCCCAGCCGAAGATCCGCGCCCCGAGGCGCTCCCGCAGCGGTCCATGCAGCAGCCAGATCATCAACGGCACCAGCCACACCCAGTGATGGGTCCACGAAATCGGCGACAGCAGCAGGCCGAAGAATTCGACCACCAGCAGCTTGCCGAGATGATCCGACGAGTCGAGCGCCCGCCAGGCCAGGATGGCCAATACCGCGGTCACGGCAACCGCTGCCAGGACCAATGGACCAAAGCCGGCGTCGTGACCGAGGATTCGCGAAATCGCGCCACGCCAGGACTGATTGAACGAGGTGGCAATCGGTCCCACCCGGCGAGCGTCGCCCAGCAGGTCGGTGAAGTAGTAGCGGGCCTGATCCCCAATGACGACGAGCGACACGCCGATGGTGGCAAGGAAGACGACCGCCGAAAACGCGGCGGCGCGCCAGCGTCGAACACCGAGGAAATAAACGCCGGCGATCGCCGGGGTCAACTTGATTCCCGAGGCCACGCCGACCAGCAGACCCGAGAGCCACCATCGCGTGGTGTAGACCGCCCACAGCACCGCCAGCATCAGCAGCACGTTGACCTGCCCGTAGTCGAAGGTGCTGCGCAACGGCTCCAGCCAGATGGCGACCGCGGTCCATAGCATCGCGGCGCGCTGGCCGCCGGGGCCCCCAGTAGCCGAAGCAACGCCCATCAGGCGCTGGCTGAGCCGAACCGAGCCGTACAGCGCGGCCATGGTCGCCACCTGCCACAGAAATGCCACCACGCCGAACGGCATCAGGTGTAGCGGATAAAAGACGACCGCCGCAAACGGCGGATAGGTGAACGGCAGCGGGAAATCCGGCGTCTGGTCGGCATAAACGTAGCTGTACAGCGTGCCCGGACTATCGAGCGCTGCTCCACCACCCAGGTACACGTGCAGGTCGACAAAGTTTGCGCCGTTGGGAGCCAAATAGGTCCAGGCGAATCGCGCGGCGATGCTGAGGACCAACAGCAGCGGCGCCGCGCGTGCCGCCGGGGCGGCTGTAGTGGTGTCTATCTGCCCGACTTTAGCGACCGCCCAAGTGCCGGGTCACCGCAACCGCTCGTCTGAGTAACGATCAAATAAATGCCACACGTGTCACTTGAGTCACATCTGTACCGCGATAGCTTCGAGCGCAGGCCCTATGGGGACCCTTCATCGACAACCAGGGAGAGTCATGCCAACCATCTGGACGTACGTACGCGCCGCCGCGGTCTTAGTCGGCTCGTCCGCCGCACTACTGACGGGCGGTATCGCCCACGCAGACCCGGCACCGGCGCCGGCGCCTGCTCCCAACCTTCCGCAGCAGCTGATCAGTTCGGCCGCCAACGCGCCCCAAATCCTGCAAAACCTCGCTACGGCTCTGGGCGCCACCCCGCCGCTGGCCGCGCCCAGAGCGCCCGACCCCGCACCCGGCGTGACCTCCCTGATCCCCGGATTGACGCCGGCCGCGCCGGCGGCTCCCGCCACCCCACCCGCGACGGTTCCCTCGATTCCCGGGGTCAACACGCCGATCCCGGGGATCACCGCACCGGCACCCGCTGCGGCCGCACCCGCGCCCGCGGCAATTCCATCGATTCCGGGGGTGAACACTCCGATTCCGGGGCTCACGGCACCAGCCGCAGCCGCGCCAGCTCCCGCACCTGCGACACCGCCCATTCCCGGGGTGAACACTCCGATCCCAGGGATTACCGCGCCGCTGGCGCCCGCGGCGGCTCCGGTGGCGCCCGCGGCGGCGCTTCCCGGCCTGGCGTCGGCGATTCCGGGTCTTGCCCAGGCCGCGCTGCCGGGGCTGGCATCGGGCGCCATTCCGGGATTGCCGGTCGCTGGTGCCCCCACGCCAGCTGCGCCGTCGAATCAACCGCAGACGTTGCTCGCCGCACTGCCCTGAGCGACCTGTTAGACGGCTGACCATCACCTAAGACCGGAGAACACCGTGGCAAGCACTTGGAGTCTGTCCACAGGTTTGGCCGCAGTCGTCGTCACATCGGCTGCCGCGCTCGCGCTTTGTCCGAGCGCGGCAGCCGACCCCGCGACACCGCCGCCGAACCCCGCCCAACAGCTACCGGGTCTGCCGGCCTTGACCCAATTGAGTCCGATAATCCAGCAAGCGGCCAGCAACCCGGCCCAGGCGACGCAGCTGCTCATGGCGGCGGCGCAAGCATTCACCCACAGCCCGACGGCACCGACCGAGTCGAAGAACGTCGCCTCGTCGGTGAACCAGTTTGTGGCGGACCCGAACAACCCTGCTCCAGCGGGGGTCACACCACCCGAGGCCGGCCCGGTTCCGCACCTGCCACCAGTAGGTGTGGAGCCCGGCACGCTTGCGCATCTACCGACGGGTATCGATCCATCCCACGCGGCAGGCCCGGCGCCCGCTGGGGCGCCGCTGGCTACTCCTCCGGTTGCGGTACCGCCCGCTGCCGCACTGGTACCCGGGGCCCAAACAGCTTCGGTACCCGCCGCCGTACCCGCGCCGGCTCCTGCTCCGGCTCCTGCGCCGGCCCCAGCGCCGGCCCCGGGTTTCGGACCGGACGCTCCACCCACGCAGGACTTCATATATCCCTCGATCGGCACCAATTGCCTGGGGGACGGCACTAACTCGATCGCGACCGCACTGTCGGTGGCGGGTCCGGCCACTATCCCGGCGCCAGGGCCCGGACCCGGCCAGACGGCCTATGTGTTCACCGCGGTGGGCACCCCTGGCCCCGCCGAGGTGCAGCGGCTGCCCTTGAACGTGACGTGGGTGAACCTGACCACCGGAAAGTCCGGGAGCGCCACACTCAAGCCGCGCGCCGACATCAACCCGGAGGGTCCCACAACCTTGACCGTCATTGCCGACACCGGTTCGGGCAGCATCATGTCGACGATCTTCGGTCAGGTCACCACCAAGGACCGGCAGTGCCAGTTCATGCCCACGATCGGCTCAACGGTGGTGCCGTAGAGCGCAAGCCCGGTCCAGGTCCGCCAGGGTGCGCAAATGTACGCGGTTGACGGCGTGTCGTGGTACAGACGCGCACGCTCGCGCCGTCGCGAACGCGTCAGTAGGCCATGAACAAGATGGCGTCCCGGTCGTACTCCAAGCCGGGGTGAACGCTGGCGAGGTGGGCCTGCGTCAGGTCGACCAGCTCGTCCTCGTCCTTGCCGACAATGGCTTCGCCGCACGGACACGTTATGTGTGTCTTCACGTTGCCGCCTTTCCCTTGGCCTTTGCCTTCATCCGCTTCTTGTATGACCGCACCTGCCCAAGGGACTGGGCGTCGACGATATCGGCTACCGACACATACGTGCCGGGCTTGCCATAGTCCCCCGCGGCAGCCTGCCAACCTTTCGGCGTCACATCGTATTGCTTGCCAAGTAACGCCAGAAAGATCTGCGCCTTCTGCTCGCCGAAACCGGGTAGCCCCTTGAGCCGCCGCAGCAGCTCTTTGCCGTCGGGCTCGCCGGCGGTCCACAACGCGGCGGCGTCCCCGTCGTAACGGTCCACAATGATCTGCGCGAGCGCCTGGATGCGTTTGGCCATCGATCCCGGAAACCGGTGAATGGCAGGTCTTTCCGAGCACAGCGCGGCGAATTTGTCCGGGTCGTAGTCGGCGATCTGGCCGGCGTCGAAGCCACCCATCCGATCCGCGATCTTCTTGGGCCCCGAGAAGGCGGTTTCCATCGGCACCTGCTGATCAAGCAGCATCCCGACGAGCAACGCGAATGGGTTGGAGTCCAACAGGGCATCGGCTGCCGGTTCTTGGACAAGCTGCAGTTTCGGCACCAGCCCAGTGTAGAGCTGTGGTGGTGAGCCGGACGGTGTGCTCGTCGGCGTATCTGGCGGAAACACTGACATGTGCGGCCGAACCGACGATCATGAAAACTATTCGATCGATTGACGATCACCCCTGGGAGAGTCACGGTGTCGTATGTGATGGCAGTCCCCGACCTGCTGGCGGCGGCGACAACGGATTTGCAGGGCATCGGTTCGGCGCTGAACACGGCCAACTCCGCGGCCGCAGCCCCGACGGCGGCACTGCTGGCCGCGGGCGGCGACGACGTGTCGGCGGCGATTGCCGCGGTGTTTTCCGGATATGCGCTCGACTATCACGCGCTCAGCACCCAGGCAGCGGCTTTTCATGAACGGTTCGTGCTGGCGTTGGCCGGCGCCGGGCGCATCTATGGGGCCGCTGAGTCGGCGAACGCCGCGCCGCTGCAGGCCCTGCAGCAAGACGTGCTGAGTTTGGTAAACGCACCAACCCAGGCCCTGCTGGGGCGGCCGCTGATCGGCAACGGCGCCAACGGGGCGGCGCCCGGGCAGGCCGGCGGACCCGGCGGATTGTTGTATGGCAACGGGGGTAATGGCGCGGCCGGCGTGAACCCGGGAGTGGCCGGGGGTGCCGGCGGCGCTGCCGGATTGATTGGCAACGGCGGCCTGGGCGGTGCCGGCGGAGCCGGCGCGGCCGGCGGATCCGGCGGTGCCGGTGGGTGGTGGTATGGCAACGGCGGCGGAGGCGGGGCAGGTGGGGACGGCACAGCGGGCGGGCCGGGCCTCAACGGCCACAACGGCGGAGCCGGTGGCGCCGGCGGCGCCGCCGGCCTGTGGGGCAGCGGCGGGTCCGGCGGGGTCGGCGGGACCGGCGGGTCCGCCGGTCCCACCGACCCGGGCAAGACTGGCGGTGTCAGCGCCGGGAGCGGCGGCACTGGCGGCACCGGCGGGCATGCCGGCTGGCTGTCCGGCGCCGGCGGGGCCGGCGGACAAGGTGGGGACGGCGGAAGCGGGAACGCAGCCAACCGCGATAACTACGGCGGCGTCGGCGGCGCGGGCGGAAACGGCGGCGGCGCCGGGCTGTTCGGTACCGGTGGGAACGGCGGGGCCGGCGGGGCCGGCGGGGTCAGCGGGGCCCAGGAAAGCGCCGCCGGCAACGGCGGCAACGGAGGCAACGGCGGGGCCGGCGGATGGTTGTATGGCAGCGCCGGGACCGGCGGACACGGCGGGGTGGGCGGGAATGCAATCGCCGCCGGTTTGTTTGGCGGCGACGGTGGTGCCGGGGGTGCCGGCGGCGCCGCCGGATTGTTCGGTGACGGTGGGGCCGCAGGTGCTGGCGGAGCTGGCGGGGAGAGCACCACAACCGGTGCCGGCAGCGGCGGGACCGGCGGTACCGGCGGAGGCGGCGGGAGGCTGATCGGCAACGGCGGCGCCGGCGGACAAGGTGGAGTCGGCGGAGCCCAGACCTCGAGCGCCGCCACCGGTACCGCCGGCACTGGCGGAACCGGCGGCACCGGCGGCGTGGCTGGGTGGCTGTACGGCAATGGCGGCGCCGGCGGAGCCGGTGGCGCCGGCGGAGCGAATGCTTCCTCTGCCAACATCGCTGGCGGCAACGGTGGTAACGGTGGTAACGGCGGGGCGGCTCAGCTGATCGGCGCCGGCGGGATCGGCGGGATGGCCGGGGCCGGCGGCACCGGCGGGAACGGCGGAGCCGACGGACTCGGCGGCGTCTCTGGAACCGGCGGTCGGCTCTACGGCGGGGCGCCCCTCGAATTCTCAGCGCGCCCGTTGATCGGTGATGGCGCCGATGCAGCACCGGGTACGGGGCAGGCCGGCGGTACGGGAGGTTGGTTGTACGGCAACGGCGGGGCCGGCGGGTCCGGCGCGCCCGGGCAGGCCGGCGGTGCTGGGGGTGCCGCCGGGTTGATCGGCAACGGCGGCCCTGGTGGGGCCGGTGGTGCCGGTGCGTCCGGTGGGGCCGGTGGTACCGGCGGCTGGCTCTATGGCAACGGTGGGGCCGGTGGCTCCGGCGGTAGCGGGATAGCGGGCCTACCCGGCTTCAACGGTGGTAACGGCGGCAATGGTGGTCCCGGCGGTGCCGGCGGGTGGTGGGGCAGCGGTGGTGTCGGCGGGAACGCTGGCACCGGCGCGATCGCCGGCGGCAGTGACGGCACCAGCACGGGCCGCGTCGCCGGCAGCGGCGGCAATGGCGGCGACGGTGGTGGCGGCGGTTGGCTGTTCGGCGACGCTGGGGCTGGGGGGCAAGGTGGTTCCGGCGGGGACGCCGGTACCCCCGGTGCCGGCGGCAGCGGCGGGTCCGGGGGCAGCGGTGGTGCGGCCGGGTTGATCGGGGCCGGCGGGGCGGGCGCATCCGGCGGCGCCGGCGGCTCCGGAGGTACCGTCGGCGGCAACGGCGGCCAGGGCGGCCATGGCGGCCATGGCGGGTGGTTGAGCGGCGACGCTGCGACGGGCGGGCAAGGTGGAGTCGGTGGGGACGCGAACTTGCATGGCGGCAGCGGCGGCGCGGGCGGTGCCGGCGGCGCCGCCAGCTTGTTCGGTGACGGCGCGCCCGGCGCGGCCGGCGGAGACGGTGGGCACACGACGCGGTCCGGCCCGAGCACCGGCGGCACCGGCGGGGCCGGCGGGTCCGGCGGCTGGCTAGTCGGCAACGGTGGGACCGGGGGGCAAGGTGGGGTAGGCGGGGCCTCGACACTATTCGGCGCCGGCACCGGCGGCGCCGGCGGCAGCGGCGGCATCGGCGGGTGGCTGTCCGGCGCCGGCGGCGCCGGCGGTGTCGGCGGCACCGGCGGCGCTACCGCCAGCGCCAACGGGAACGGCGGTAATGGTGGCAACGGCGGAAACGGTGGGGCCGCCCAAGTGGTCGGTGACGGCGGCGACGGCGGGGCCGGCGGATCCGCCGGGAACAACACCGCTGGCGGGGACAGCGGGGTTGACGGGGTCAGTGGTGCTGGGGGTGCTGGTGGGCTGTTGAATGGCGCACCCGGGACCGGGGGTTAGCCGGCCGCTCCGCAACGGCAATTCGAATTCGCCTTTCCGGCCATGCTTTCGGAGGTTGCCAGCAACTGCGAGGCGATCTGCGGTCGCGAGCTAGCCGCTCTTGCGGCGGAATTCCCGGCGGTTCTCCACCGGACCGTGCGCCCGCGACTGCTTCCCGCCGCCGTCCTTGTGGTCGGATCCGCCCGTCGACTTCGCCATCTTGCGCTCGAGAGCTTCACGGAATTTGCGCTTGGTCTCGTCCTCGGGTGAGTTCTCCGCCATACCGGCAGCCTAGCCCGGCGACGATGCGCGCCGCGTAGCGGCGTGAGGAGAAGCCGGGCAATCGAGCCTAGGTCACCGCTTACCCGGGGGCATCCCATATACGTGCGAGATCGGCAGCGTCAGCAGCACCCGCCGATCGGTGACCATCGCCTGCCGGTAGTCGTCCCAGTCCGGATGCTCACCGGCGATATTGCGATACAAGGTGATCAGCGCCTCGACCGTGTCGTCGTCGGGGGCAGCCGCGGGAGGCGTCAGCTCCGCTGTGCCCTCGGCGACGGCATAGGACCAGCCGTCGTCGGCGTCGACAAGCAGCGAGGCGCGCGGGTCGCGGCGCAGGTTGCGCGTCTTGGCCCGGGGCTCGGTGATCGACACCTGCACAACCAGGTGGCGCGGGTCGAAGTGGTACTGCACGTTGGACAACTGGGGTCGCCCGTCACGCTTGATGGTCGCCAGCACACCGATGGAGTTTCCACTGATCACGGCCAACAGCTTGTCGTCGAAGACTTGGCGTCCCATGCCGAAAGCCTACGTCGCGCCCCGGCGTCCTGGTGAAATCGGATCATGACCCAATTCGCGGCATTTCTTCGCGGCGTCAACGTCGGAGGCGTCAACCTCAAAATGGCCGAGGTGGCCGCGGCGCTGACCGACGCCGGATTCGGCAACGTACGCACCATCCTGGCCAGCGGCAACGTGCTTCTCGAATCGTCGTCCAGCGTCGAGGCGGTACGGAACACGGCAGCAGCCGCGTTGCGGGCGAGGTTCGCCTACGACGCCTGGGTGTTGGCCTACGACATCGATACCGTGCGCACCATTGTTGAGGCATACCCGTTCGAACGCGAGGTGGACGGGTACCAGTCCTATGTCACGTTCGTTGCCGATGCCGATGTTCTCGACGAGCTCGCCGCGCTGGCAGCCGGTCCGAGCGAGAAGATCAGCCGTGGTGACGGTGTTATTTACTGGCAAGTACCGAAGGGCAGCACATTGGACAGCACCATAGGGCAGACGATGGGAAAGAAGCGTTACAAGTCGTCGACAACCACCCGCAACCTGCGGACGCTGAACAAGGTGCTGCGATGAAGGTCGACCTTAGCGGTGTCTCGGAGACGGCCCTACTGACGTTGAACGCGCGGGCTCGCGAAGCTCGCCGCCGCAACCCCATCATCGATGATCCGATGGCGATCGCTTTGGTCGATGCGATCGATTTCGATTTTGCGAAATTCGGCCCTCCCCGGCAGGACTTCGCGCTGCGAGCGCTGGCGTTCGACGCACAGGTGCGGTCCTACCTCGATGAGCACCCGACGGCCACCGTGGTCGCGCTCGCCGAGGGCCTGCAGACCAGTTTCTGGCGCTTGGATGCGGCGCTTCCAGACGGCCAATTCCGTTGGCTGACGGTTGATCTGCCACCGATCGTGGACGTCCGAACGCGGTTGCTCCCGACGTCGCCGCGGATCTCGGTGTGCGCTCAGTCTGCGTTGGACTACAGCTGGATGGATTCCGTCGACCCTGCCGGCGGGGTATTCATCACCGCCGAGGGTTTGCTGATGTATCTGCAGCCCGAGCAGGCGCTGGGACTAATCGCCGAGTGCGCCAAGAGATTTCCCGGCGGCCGACTGCTCTTCGATCTGCCGCCGACGTGGTTCGCCAGGTGGAGCCGTCTCGGTATCCGAACCTCGCTGCGCTACCGGATACCGCCGATGCCGTTCAGCCTCTCAGTTGCGCAGGCCGCGGATCTGGTGGGCACGGTACCGGGTGTGGTTGCGGCCCATGATCTGCGGTTACCACCGGGCCGCGGCGTGCTCTTCAACGCCGCGCTGTCAACCGTCTACCACATGAGCGTCTTCGACACGCTGCGTCCGTGCCTGACCCTGCTGGAGTTCGGTTAGTTACTCATCAGGCACGTTGGTGAGGTAGCGAATCGCGTCGGACTTGGTCAGGCCGAGCGCTCGGGCCACTTCGACGTATTCCTTGGCCGCCGCCGCCATCGCCGCATCGGTCGGGTCGAAACGGGAGATGAAAGTGCCGAACCGGCCGCGGGTTTCCACGATCGCCGCCGACTCCAGCTCGCGGTAGGCGCGAGCCACGGTATTGGCGGCCACGCCAAGCTGACCGGCCAGGTCGCGCACCGTCGGCAACCGCGTGCCGGGCGGCAACGCACCGGCTCGGACTCCATCAATGACCTGGGTTCTGAGTTGATCGAACAAAGGCTTGCCAGCCTTCACGTCGACCCGTAACCAATCCCGCAGCTCCACGTACCAAGTATCTACCAAGCCCGGCTATGTTTGTGGGATGCGAGTGACGGTGCTCAGCGGCGCGGGAATCTCCGCGGAGAGCGGCGTCCCCACATTCCGCGACGACAAGAACGGGTTGTGGGCCCGCTTCGACCCTTACGAGCTGTCCAGCACGCAAGGGTGGGAGCGCAATCCCGAGCGCGTCTGGGGGTGGTACCTGTGGCGCCACTACCTCGTGGCCACCGTCGAACCCAATGACGGGCACCGGGCGATCGCGGCGTGGCAGGACCACGTCGAGGTCAGCGTCATCACCCAGAATGTCGACGACCTACACGAGCGCGCCGGCAGCAATCCCGTGCATCACCTGCACGGCAGTCTTTTTGAATTCCGTTGCGCGCGTTGCGGCGTGCCCTACCACGACCCGCTACCGGAGATGACCGAACCCACGATAGAAGTGGAACCACCGGTTTGCCTGAAATGCGGCGGCCTGATCCGTCCCGACATTGTGTGGTTCGGTGAGGCACTACCCGAAGGCCCGTGGCTCCAGGCCGTCGAGGCCACGGAAGCCGCCGACGTGATGGTCGTGGTCGGGACGTCCGCGATCGTCTACCCAGCAGCCGGGCTGCCCGAGCTGGCGCTCGCGCGCGGCACGGTCGTGATCGAGGTCAATCCTGAGCCCACACCGCTGACCAGAAATGCCACCCTCAGCATCCGCGAGTCGGCCAGCAAGGCATTGCCTGGATTGCTTGAACAATTGCCTGCCCTGCTCAAGTAACCGTCGAGTCTGCGCACAGATCGCGGTTTGTCCACAAAATTGCGCGCTCAGCGCAGTTTCGGCATGGCCGCGTCGGGGCGGCCGGCGAGTGTGCTGGCATGAGATCTCCGTTCATTGGTAGCGAAGCCGTGCGGAACGGCTCACTACGGCCCCACCAGCTGCGTTCTGGATACACAAGGGTGTTCCCGGATGTGTATATCCCGCGCACCCATCAAGAGCTCACATTGCGAGAAAAAGCGGTCGCGGGGTGGTTATGGTCGCATCGACAGGGCGTGCTCGCGGGTCTAACGGCGGCTTCCTGGCATGGATCCAAATGGATCGATGAACACCTGCCAATGGAGCTGATTTGGTCCAACGCGCGGCCTCCCCGCGGCATACAGACCTTCGATGTGACACTGCAGCCCAACGAATTTTACCTGGTCAACGGCCTCCCGGTGACCACACCGCAACGCACCGCGTACGACATTGGGCGCCGCAAGCCGATAGGCACCGCGATCGCCTACCTGGACGCGCTCATGGGGGCTACCGGCGTCAAGGCCCATGAAGTCGCCGAAATCGCGGAGCAGCATCTGGACTCAGCGCTAGAGCTCGTCGACACCGGTTCGCAGTCACTGAAAGAAACGTGGCTGCGGCTGTTGCTGATTCGCGCGGGCTTGCCGCGGCCGAAGATCCAGATCCCGGTGCTGACCAAAGACGGAGCTCAGGTGTACTACCTCGATATGGGTTGGGAGGGTTTAAAGGTCGCTGTCGAATACGACGGCGAGCATCATCGCCTCAACCGCGGGCAATACACAAGAGATGTTCGGCGCAGTGAGGCGTTAGAAAGGCTGGGCTGGCTCATCATCCGAGTGGTCGTAACTGATCGTCCCGGCGAAATCATTCGCCGAGTTCGCGATGCGTTGGAGTTTCGCGCATCGAAACTGCGCACAGATCGCGATTTGGCGTAAACCCCAGCGCTGAGCGCAGTCTCGGCGGGGAACTACGGACGATGCGCCCGGCCCAGCGCTAACTCCGACACCGGCAGCGGCGCCCACACCGGCAAAGTCCACTCCCGTCGCGCGGATTCCACCGCAAATCCCGCCTCAAGGATCGCGCGCTCGGTGTCGCGATGGGTGTGGCAATTGCCCATGATCTTCGGCCAGAACGTCGCGTCGACCAGGCGCTGCCACTTACCTCGGACGCCGGCACTGGCGACATGCTCGAGATACCGCAGTTGTCCGCCTGGCCGCAGCAACGAACGCAGGTGCTGCAAAACGCTGCGCTGGTCGCGCACCGAACACAGCACCAGTGAGCAGACAACGGCGTCGAACTGCTGCTCGTCGCTGAACTCCTCGACCGTTTCGTCGGTGACGACAACCGGAATCGGTGCGCCAACGGCGGCTTCGCGGGCTTTGGCCGCCAGCCGTGGCTCGGGTTCCACGGCGACCACCATCTCGACGGACTCCGGGTAGAAGACGAAGTTGGTCCCGCTCCCCGCACCGACTTCCAGTACCCGACCCGAGAGGCCGGCCAGATTCTCCCGACGCAGGGCCGTTACCGCTTTGGCTTCGTGGGCGGCAAAAACCGGCCAAACCCGGGCGAAGAACGGGTTGTGGACCCTAACAGCCACGGTCATTCGAGCAGTCCCCCTCCGATGGGCGGCGTGACAGCACCCATTCCACCAACTCCGCCGATGTGGCGCGCCCGCCAGTTTGGGCGCCAACCAGCCCAGCCACCATATGACCGCACAGGACCGCACCCAACACCCGGTCGGCGAAGGCATCGACATCGCCGAATGGCAAATGCGGCTTGGCGATCAGCAGGGCCGCCACCCCGTGCGCAGCGGTCCACAGTTCCAGGGCGATGGTAGTCGGATCGTCGCTGCGGTAGACGCCCTCATCCATGAGGGTCTGCACGGAAGCCCGCATGTGCTTAAACGCCGAGCTGTCCAGGGCGATATCGACATTGCTTCCCGACCGCCACTCACCCATCGTCGCGAGCCGATACAGCTCAGGAGTCTGTACGGCAAACCGCACATAGGCCAGCCCTTGGGCCCGCAACACGTCCACCGTGGACTGTTGCCCGGCAGATGCCACCTGCTCCATTGCCTGGTCGAGTCTGGCCAAATAGCGTGCGCACACCGCGTCCAGCAGCGCGTCCTTGTCCTCAAAGTGCAGGTAGATCGACGGCGGTGTCACGCCGACGCGTTGCGCCACCGATCGGATCGATACCGCCCTTGCCTGCCCCGTCTCCAGCAGCAGCTCGGTGGCGGCATCCAGGATTTCGTGGCGGAGGAGATCACCGGACCCACGTGGGGCGCGCGAGCGGCGCAAGCCAGCCGTCGAGACGTCAACCATCGCGCGTCACCGAGGCGGGAATCGGCGGCTCCTCGCGCGTCGTCGCGGCGGCACCGGGCGCCTGGAACGCCACCGACTTTTCTGAGGCTTCGCTGATGCCGAACCGTTCGTGCAGCCACACCAGCGGCTTGGGCGCCCACCAGTTCCACCGGCCCATCACATGCATGAACGCCGGCACCAGCACCATCCGCACCAGGGTCGCGTCGGCGGCCACGGCCAGGGTCAGGCCCAGGCCGAACATCCGCATGAACGACACATGCGCGGCGATCAGCGCGGCGAACGACATCGACATCACCAACGCGGCCGCGGTGATCACCCGCCCGGTGCGGGCCACGCCGTGCGCCACGGCCTCGTCGTTGGCCGCGTGCGCCGCTTTTGCGGTTGGCTTTGCGGGTCGGTACTCCAACCAGTACTCCCGGATCCTGGAGATCAGGAACACCTCGTAGTCCATGGACAACCCAAATGCGATGCAGAACAACAGGACCGGCATGTTCGCCACCAGCGTCCCACTCGGGGTCGTTCCCAGCGCGCCAAGATGGCCCTCCTGGAAGATCCACACGAGCGCGCCGAACGCCGCGGTTAACGACAGCACATTGCACATCAGCGCCTTGACCGGCAGCACCACGCTGCCGGTAAGCAAGAACAGCAACACGAACGTGATGGTGGCCATCAGCCCAAGCACGAGCGGCAATCGATCCGTCACGGCGTCGACGCTGTCGCGGTTGACCTGCGCGACACCACCCATGTCGACGGATCGGCCGGCGGGGCCGGGCACCGCGTGCAACCGCTCGAGCTGTACGTCGGAGGCATGCGAAAACAGCGGCGCGTTGCTGTCCACGGTCAGAAATGCGCTGCCGTCGGCCAACCCAGTGGCCGCGGCCGGTGGTCCCACCCGGTTTCCGCCCACGAACGTGCCACTCGGCGCGCTCACCGCCGACACGTCGGGAACCCGCGACAAGCTGGCGGCATAGGTGTCCAGATCCGCCGGGTTCAGGCCACGCATATCGGGGATAACGACGGGCACCGCCGTCGCCGAATCGTGCGCGAAACCGGTGCGCAGCCGGTCACCGACCTCATGCGACGACGCCGAAGTCGGTAGCACTCGGTCGTCCGGGAAACCCCACTTCACCGAGAAGAACGGAAGGCCGAGCAACAGCAGTAGCGCCATGACGGCCAGACCGCTCGGCAGCCAGCGACGCATCACGAACTTGCTTGAGCGGTACCAGAACAGCTCCTCGACCGGCTTGTGCACCGGATCGGGGCGGCTTAACACCCGACGCACCAGTCGCCGCACGTCGAGTGAGTCCAGCCGGGGGCCCAGCAGCACGATCGCAGCCGGGGTTATCACGATGGACGCGGTTGCAACGAATGCCACGGTGGCCACGCCGGCGTAGGCGAACGACTTCAGGAAGTACATCGGGAACGCCACCGTCGCCGACATCGACAACGCCACGGTGACCGCGGAGAACAGCACGGTGCGTCCGGACGTGACCATGGTCCGGATCAGCGCGGTGTCCCGGTCACTGCCCTCGGCCAGCTCGTCGCGATAGCGGCTGACGATCAGCAGCGTGTAGTCGATGGCCAGCGCCAAACCCATGGCGGTACTCAGGTTGAGCGCGAAGATCGACACCTCGGTGGTAAACGTGACCAGCCGCAACACCGCCATCGAACCGACGACGGCCAGCGCACCGAGGGCCATAGGCAATGCCGCCGCCAACAGTCCACCGAACACCCAAACCAGCACCAGGAAGCTGAGCGGAATCGCGATGATCTCCATGACCACCAGGTCGTCCTGGTTTTGCTTGTTGATCTGGGCATACTGCATCGCCGGGCCACCGGCCCGGACGGTAACGCCGTCCCGATCGTGGACAAATTGGTCCGACAGGTATTGAGCGTTTTTCTGCGCGTAGTTTTCGCCGCCTCTGAGGTTGATCACGATCAACCCCGACTTGCCGTCCGTGCTGACCAGGTCGACCGCGGCGGCCGCTGGCACGGTCCACGCCGAGGACACGTTGTACACCAACGGCGACCGCTGCAATTGTTCGACGAGATCGGTGCCAACGCGGCGGGCCTGCTCGCTGTTGGCGCCTCCGGGCGCGGTCACCAGGATCAGCATCTGCTGACCGCTCTGCCCGAACTTGTCGGTAAGGACGCTAATGGCTTTGGCCGATTCCGAGTTCGGATCTTGGAAACCCCCGGGAGACAGGCTCTGGGCAACCGGGATGCCGAAGATCGCTGCGGCGATGAAGATCAGGAGCCCGACCGCGATGATTCTTCGCGGTGCCGAAATGGCAAGTCGAGCAATCCCCTGAAGCATGTTGCGCCCTCCCGCCGGCCCCTATCCGCGATAACTTATCTGCGGTAAGTTACAGGTGTCAAACAGCCACTGTTCAAGGGACGAGCCCGGCGGCCTGATGGTTCACCTCGGCACAACGACCTGCGGGGAAATGACCCTACCGAGCGGTAAGAATTGCCACCATTTTCCGAATCGTGACTCAAAGAATCCTTAATGGAGACTTCTACGCTCAGTGCCATGTGGATCGACGACACGAGCGCCGACGTCATCAAGGCTGACTTCGAGGCTCTCTACCACGGCGACATGCTGGTAGAAGGCGAGACCTCTGAGCAGCTCGACGACTGGCACCCGTTGCCTACAGCAAGCTGAGCGACATCATGGGCATGCTTGCGCGGCTTCTCATGGCCGAACCCGCCATCACTCGTTGGTTTCGTCGATAGTGTCGTGGTTACTCCCTAGGTGAGCCCCCCGCCAGCGCGGGGGGTTTTCTGTTTGCCGCTTAACGCGGCGCCATCCGGATGGCGCCGTCCAGGCGGATGACCTCACCGTTGAGCATCGGGTTTTCGATGATGTGGATGGCCAGCGCGCCGTACTCGTCTGGATTCCCCAACCGCGACGGATGCGGCACCTGCTGGCCCAGGGAGGCCCTGGCTTCCTCGGGCAACGACGCCAGCAGGGGTGTGTCGAACAGGCCGGGAGCGATCGTAACCACCCGGATCTGCTTGCTGGCCAGGTCGCGGGCGATCGGCAGCGTCATGCCCACGACGCCGCCCTTGGACGCCGAGTAGGCCGCCTGACCGATCTGGCCGTCGAACGCCGCCACCGAGGCGGTGTTGATGATGACGCCGCGCTCTTCCCCGATGGGTTCCGCTTTGGCGATCCGCTCGGCGCCCAGCCGCAGCACGTTGAACGTGCCGACCAGATTGATGTCCACAATCTTGCGGAACGCATTCAGCGGGAAGACGCCGTCGCGGCTGAGGACCCGAATGGCGTTGCCGATACCGGCGCAATTGACGACGATCCGCAGCGGGCCCATCGCCTCCGCCTTATCCAGAGCACTGGTGACGCCGGCCTCGTCCGTGACATCGATTTGCGCAAATCGCGCGCGATCGCCGAGCCCGGCCACCACGTCCTCGCCCCGCAGGTCCAGCACGACGACCTGTGCGCCGGCGTCCAGCAGCCGCTTTGTGGTGGCCAGGCCCAAGCCTGATGCGCCGCCGGTGACGACGGCTACGGCGTCCCTGATCTCCATCCGATTCCTTTCCTAGTCGTCCCAACTGCGGAGTACGGCTTCGATGTTGGCGACCGGCGCAACCGGCGGGCGTGGCCGATCCGGCGGGGTGCGCGAGAACCGCGGGGCCGGCATGGGCTGTAGCCCCCCGTCCACGTCGTAGAAGGTGTGCCGCTCGGTGATGTGCGGCTCGTTATGCACCTCGCCGAATGCCAGCACCGGCGTCACGCAGGCATCGGAATCGGCGAACACCTCGGTCCAGTGGTCGCGGTCGTGCCTGGCGAATGTCTCGGTCAGCACCGCCCGGAGCTCGGGCCAGCGGGCCACGTCGTTCTGCGCAGGCAGCTCGGCGGCGTCCAGACCCAGGCCGGCCAGCATGGCGGCGTAGAACTGCGGTTCTATGGCGCCGACGGCGACATAACGGCCGTCGGCGCACTCGTAGGTGTCGTAGTAGGGCGCGCCGCCGTCGAGCATGTTGGTGCCACGCACGTCCGTCCACATTCCCGTCGCCCGCATCGCCCACATCATCTGGACCAGCACGCTCGACCCGTCGACCATCGCGGCGTCAACGACCTGACCCTTGCCGGACCCTTGCCGTTCCCATAGCGCGGACAGGATTCCGACCAGCAGGAACATTGACCCGCCGCCGAAGTCGCCGACGAGGTTCAACGGCGGCACCGGCCGCTCGTTCACCCTTCCGATGGCATGCAGGATGCCGTTCAGCGAGATGTAGTTGATGTCGTGACCGGCCCGTTGGCTGCGCGGGCCGGTCTGGCCCCAGCCCGTCATCCGGGCGTAGATCAATCGGTCGTTGACTTTCACGCAATCTTCGGGCCCCAGGCCGAGCCGCTCGGTGACGCCGGGGCGGTAACCCTCGATCAACACGTCGGCCTTGGCGACGAGGTTGAGAACGAGCTCGCGGCCTTCGCCGGATTTCAGATCGACGGTGACAACGCGCCGGTTGCGCAGCATGGCGTCCTTCGCGGGGCCGCCGATGCTCCCAGAAGAAGAGGCCGGGCGATCGACACGCACCACATCGGCACCGAGGTCGCCGAGGATCATCGCGGCGTGTGGACCCGGCCCGATGCCAGCCAATTCGACGACTCGCAACCCATGGAGAGGTCCCGCCATCAGGTACCGACCTTTCATCTACGTTGACGCCCTTGGCATCTTCGCAACCGAGCATCCGGGTGCCCTAGGGTGGGGCCCATGCCGGATTCCGGGATCGACACCCTGGCTCCCGTTGCGGGTCTTCGCGTGGGGCTGGCCGACGGTGTGCTGTCGGTGATCATCGACCGGCCCGAGAGCTTGAATTCGCTCACGACGTCCGTGCTCGCCGGGATCGCCGACGCTATGGAGTGGGCAGCCACAGATCCACGAGTCAAGCTGGTGCGGATCGGCGGAACGGGCCGCGGCTTCTGTTCGGGAGCCGGCATGAGCGCCGACGACGTGGCGGGCGGTGACACCGGCACTGCGACCATCACCGAGATCAACCGCACGGTGCGAGCCATCACCGCGCTGCCGCACCCGGTGGTTGCGGTCGTCCAAGGACCCGCGGCCGGTGTTGGCGTTTCCCTGGCCCTGGCAAGTGACCTCGTATTGGCTTCTGACAAAGCATTTTTCATACTTGCGTTCACGAAAATCGGGTTGATGCCCGACGGTGGCGCGTCGGCCTTGGTGGCCGCAGCGGCCGGCCGCATCCGGGCGATGCGGATGGCGTTGTTACCCGAGCGACTACCGGCAGCGGAGGCGCTGTCCTGGGGTTTGGTCAGCGCGGTATACCCCGACGAGGACTTCGAAGCCGAAGTGGATCGGGTGCTTTCGAGGTTGGCGGCGGGCCCGGCGGTGGCGTTCGCCAAGACTAAGGACGCAATCAACGCCGCCAGCCTCACGGAGTTGGAACCCACGCTCAAGCGCGAATTCGACGGTCAGGTGACACTGCTGGGATCACCCGACTTCGCCGAGGGCGCAAGGGCATTCCAGCAACGCCGCTCCCCCGTGTTCACCGACTGAACGGATCAAACCCCGAACAGCGGCGGAAGTGCCAGCACCATGATCAGACCCCACACGAAGTGGGTCAGCATGGGCGCCAGCACCCCGCCGCTGGCCCGGCGCTCCAAGGCGCATACCGTCCCCACGACGACAGCCGCGAAGCCGAGCATCGGGTTGCCGCTGGCCAACGTGGCGCAGACGTACCAGAAGGTGGATACCGTCACCGGATAATGCCGGCCCAACGCGGTGTACAGCGCTCCGCGGAAAAACACCTCCTCGGCGAGGCCGTTGATCAGGGTGATCAGCACGACCAGCGCAAAGGATCCCTGGTGAGCGAATTTCAGCACGTGCGTGATCAATTCGGCTACCGGCTCCAGCTCCCTGGCGATCAGCGCGCCCAGTACGAAAACGCCGCCAAGCAGTAGACCGACGGTGGTCCCCGTAATGACCGGGCGCTGGTTGCGACCCCGCCAGCAGATGCCGCCCAGATGCAGTGGCCCGGAACCGAACGAACCGACCAGCCAAACGGCGGCCTGCAACAGTGTCAGCCAGTAGAAGCTCGCCTCGCCGGGCATCCGACGCAGCGAAAACCCCAATACCACGGCGCCGGCGACCAGGGTGCCGGCGACGACGATGCGTCGGCGCCGCACCACCCCGGGCGGTTCATGGTGTGGCACAGCGACATTGGTGATTGCCCGGCGCAGCTCGTCGCGCACACTGGTGTGATAAGGGGCGGCGGAATGGCTCATGCGGGACGGACTTTCGGGGTCAGCGTGATCAGGATGTCCAGACCGGTTCGCAGGGCGCCGGCGAGCGGCCCGGGGACGATGTCCACCAGTCCTAGGGTGGGGTGCGCGATGGACGGGGTCACGACCCGGGCCAGCCGTCTGATGCGCAGCGCGTCGCCGCCGGCCCACACGGGATCGGTGTCGGCGAGGTGATGGGGATCCGCTAGCGCGTTGACCGGCCGGGGCGGGCGGCTGTCCGCGACGGCCAGTGCGATGGCGTCGTCGACGCCGAGTAGGCCGCCGGGCGGATCGGGCACCAGATCCTGCAGGCCGCTGCCAGACGCTCGCATCGGGTGGTCCAGAGATTCCACCAAGTCCGCGGCCAAACCTTGGGGCACCGGCAGCGCCAGCGCCGTGAACAGCGACGCCACCCGGGTGTCAAATCCCGGCACCCGCCACGCGGTGTGCCACCTGCCGCAAATGCGTGAATACCTATTGAGCAGCTCGCGGTACGAGGTGGTGTCGGGGCCGCAAATGTCGTAGGCGCCCGCGGGCACCCGAGTCGCATCGGCAGCTGCGACCAGGTAGTGCAGCACATCGCGGATAGAGATCGGATCGATCGGGTTATGCATCCAGCTGGGCATCGGCATGACCGGAAACCGGTCTCCGACGTAGCGCAGCATCTCGAACGACGTCGACCCGGCGCCGATGATCATGGCCGCGCCCAGCCATACCAGTTCCGGACCACCCGTCACGGTCAGCGCCTCAGCCACCTCAGCTCGGCTGGTCAGGTGCTCGGACAGCACCTCGTCCTCGGGCACGAAACCGCCCAGGTAGACGATGCGCCGCACCCCGGCATCCCTGGCTGCGGCGGCCACATTTGCGGCCGCGTCCCGATCGGCGTTTCGGAAATCGGCCTGACCGATCCCGTGGACTAGGTAATACACGACGTCGACCGGTGCCGCCGCTCGCATCGCAGCCTGCGCGGACGCGGGGTCGGAAGCATCCAGCCGCACCGGTGCGACGTCGTCATACCAGCCGAACTGCTTGAGGCGTGCCGGATTTCGGGTAGCCGCTGACACCTGGTGGTCCGCCAATAGCGCAGTGACCAGGCGTGATCCCACGTAGCCGGTGGCGCCGGTCACCAGAATCCGCATGCCGTCGACATTAGCTCGACTGGTCGGTGTCTGGCGGACCGGCGGCGTTATCCAGCGCCGCAACGAATTTGGCGAGTATCGGTTCGGCGATCGAGGCGCTTAGCGCCCAAGTGGCCGCGGCGCCGGTGGCGCCGGCTGAGTCGCAGGCCTGCGTGCCGGTCTGAACCTATCCGCCGTCGGTACCGTGACTCCGTACATGGAGGAGATCACAGGGGGCGCTTCGGCCTACGCCGGTGTGCAGACACTGACGGCCGACACGACAGTAAATCCGACCGTAGCCGGGGTGGCCGTGCGGTTCCCGCCGCACCGATACAGCCAGGAAGAGACGATAGCGGCGCTAACCGACTTCGCCGGCCCGGAGTTTCGTCGGTTCGCTCTGTCCAGCGGGGTCCGGGCGCGACAACTTGCGCTGCCGCTGTCGCGATACCCCGAGCTGAGCGGGTTCACCGAAGCAAACGACGCCTTCCTCGACGTAGCCCTCGACTTGGCTGAGCAGGCGCTGCTGGCAGCATTAGACGATGCCAAGGTCAAGCCGTCGGAGGTAGACATCGTTTTTTCGACCACAGTTACCGGGCTCACCGTTCCGTCACTGGAAGGACGGCTGGCCACACGGGTCGGACTGCGACCCGATGTCAAGCGCATGCCGATGTTCGGCCTGGGCTGCGCCGCCGGTGCGGCCGGGATAGCGCGCATGGATGACTATCTACGTGCCTTTCCCGACCAAGTGGCCGCGCTGTTGGCGGTCGAGCTGTGCTCGCTGACCGTTCAGCGAAACGACCGATCGCTGGCCAATCTCGTTGCCTCCAGCCTGTTCGGTGACGGCGCCGCGGCTGTCGTGGCGATCGGGGCGGACCGGCCATCGGCCGGGCCGAAGCTACTGGCCAACCGCAGCCGGATCTACCCCGACACCGAGGATGTGCTGGGCTGGGAGATCGGTAGTGACGGGTTCCGGATCGTCTTGTCGGTCGAGGTGGCGACCGTCGTCGAGAAGTACTTGGGCGACGATGTCCGGAGATTCCTCGGCGACCATGGGCTGACCGTTGCGGACGTGTCGACTTGGGTCGTTCACGCCGCCGGCCCCAAGGTGATCGATGCCGTCGAGAATGCGCTCGAGCTACCGGCTGATGCCCTTGATCGCACCCGAGAATCGTTGCGCGACAACGGAAATCTGTCGTCAGTGTCGGTGCTGGACGTGCTACGGCCGACGATGGCCGATCCCCCGCCGTCCGGGTCGATAGGGCTGATGATCGCGATGGGCCCGGGTTTCTCGTCCGAACTCGTGCTGTTCAAATGGTAGGCCCGTGTACTACCTGCTGATCCTGGCGGTCGTGATCGAGCGGCTGACCGAGCTGGTGGTCGCCCAGCGCAATGCGCGCTGGTCTTTTGCCCAGGGCGGCAAGGAGTTTGGGCGTCCCCATTACGTGGTGATGGTTATACTCCATTCCGCGCTGCTACTCGGCTGCGTCGTCGAGCCCTGGGCGCTGCACCGGCCATTCATACCCTGGCTCGGCTGGCCGATGGTGACCGTGCTGGCGCTGAGCCAGGGCCTGCGCTGGTGGTGCGTGACGTCGCTGGGCAAGCGGTGGAACACTCGGGTGATCGTGTTGCCGAACGAACCTCTGGTACAGCGGGGACCCTACCGGTTCATGCACCACCCAAACTATGTTGCAGTGGTGGCCGAAGGGTTCGCTCTGCCGCTGGTGCACACCGCATGGCTGACCGCGCTTGTGTTCACGGTGGCCAACGCGGTCTTGCTGACGGTACGTATCCGGGTGGAGAACGCAGCTTTGGGCTACACATGACGACCACCTACGACACCGACCTACTGATCGTCGGCGGCGGCCCCGGCGGCCTCGCCACGGCGTTGCACGCACGAAAACACGGACTTTCGGTGATCGTGGCCGAGCCGCGAGACGATCCTATCGACAAGGCCTGCGGCGAGGGACTAATGCCCGGCGGCCTCGCCGAGCTGAAGTCGCTCGGCGTAGACCCGGCCGGCACCCCCTTTCAGGGCATCGCCTATGTCAGCGACTTGCGTCGGGCCGAGGCGCGGTTTCGCAGCGGGCCGGGCCGGGGGGTGCGACGGACCACATTGCACGCGGCGCTGGCGGCACGGGCCAAAGAGCAAGACACCGAATGGATCCGGACCAAGGTGACCAGTGTCCGCCAAGACACGCATGGCGTGACGGCCGCGGGCGTCCGCGCCAAATGGTTGGTGGCAGCCGATGGATTGCATTCCCCGGTCCGGCGCGCGGTCGAAATCACGGCAAGGGCGGGAATGCCGAGGCGCTACGGCGTGCGCTGGCATTATCGGGTGCCGGCATGGTCGGAGTTCGTCGAAGTGCATTGGTCCCGTTGGGGTGAGGCATATGTGACGCCGGTGGAACCGGATCTGGTGGGTGTGGCGATCCTTTCCCGCCAGCGACCCGAAATCGATTGGTTCCCTTGGCTTGCGCAGCATCTGCACGGTGCCAGCCGAGGACAGCCGCGCGGCTGCGGCCCGCTGCGCCAGGTAGTGTCCCGCCGCGTCGCGGGGCGGGTGCTGTTGGTCGGTGACGCCGCAGGATACGAGGACGCACTGACCGGCGAAGGCATCAGCCTGGCCGTCAAACAGGCCGCCGCGGCGGTCCGGGCCATCGTCGACGGCACGCCGGATTCGTATGAGCTTGCGTGGCACCGGATCACGCGCGATTACCGGCTGCTCACTCGCGGGCTGGTGTTGGCCAGCACGCCGCGCGCGGCGCGCCATGCCATAGTCCCGGCGTGCACACTGCTACCCGCCGTTTTCCGGTGGGGAGTGAACATCCTCGCGCATTGAGCCCCTTCTGACAGTTTTGCCACGTCACGGCGCGATTAGCGCTATATTCACCTGGCGGGGTATGTGATTGATTGGGGAGGTATCACATGTCGTTTCTCAACGTTGTACCGGACGTGTTAACCGCGGCAGCAACGGATTTGGCCGGACTAGCTTCAACACTCAGCGTGGCCAACGCGGCCGCGGCCGCCCCGACCACGGGGCTCCTCGTCGCAGCCGAAGACGAGGTGTCGGCGGCCATCGCTGCGTTGTTCTCCGACTACGCTTACGGCTATCAGACGGTGAGTGCGCAGGCGGCGGCGTTTCATACCCAGTTCGTGCAGGCGCTGACCGCTGGCGCCGGTTCCTACGTCAGCGCGGAGGCCGCTAGTGCCTCGCCGCTGCAGCAACTGCTCAACCTGATCAATGCGCCCAGTGTGGCGTTGACGCAACGCCCATTGATCGGCAACGGCGCGAACGGCGCGCCCGGTACCGGGCAGGACGGAGCGGCCGGGGGTTGGTTGATCGGCGATGGTGGTGCCGGCGGTTCCGGCGGGCCGGGCCAGCAAGGCGGCACTGGCGGGGCAGCCGGGTTAATAGGCACCGGCGGCGCAGGTGGTGCCGGCGGCAACAACCTAGTTGCCGGAGACGGCGGGGCAGGCGGCACCGGCGGGGCGGGTGGCTGGCTCTTGGGCAACGGAGGCGTGGGTGGTGCCGGGGGTGTCGGTGCCGCGGCTGGTGGCGCCGGCGGCATCGGCGGCGCGGGCGGGCTGTTGGGCGCCGGTGGTAACGGCGGGGCTGGTGGACTCGGCTCGACCAAGGCCGGTGGCGCCGGCGGGCCCGGTGGCGCCGGCGGGCTGCTGGGCGGGTTCGTCGGCGCCGGTGGCGGTAACGGCGGGGCCGGTGGGGTTGGCGCCACGTCCGGGGGTGCGGGCGGAGCCGGCGGCGACGCGGGCCTGCTCGCTGGCGCCGGGGGTGCCGGCGGGCCGGGCGGAGTCGGGATAGCGGTCGATGGTGGCGCGGGCGGCGCCGGGGGCAACGCTGGCCTGCTGTTCGGGGCAGGCGGGGCAGGTGGGACCGGAGGGTTCGGCACGGTTGGTTCGGGTGGGGCCGGCGGTACCGGGGGCAACGCGGGCCTGCTGATGTCGAGCGGCGGGGCTGGCGGGGCCGGCGGCGTCAGCGTGGGTAACGAGGGCGGCGCAGGAGGGGCCGGAGGCACCGCGGGTCTGCTTGGCTGCGGCGGGGTCGGCGGGGCCGGCGGTGCCAGCTTCAATAGCGCCGGTGGGGTTGGCGGGACCGGCGGCAGGGCCGGTCTCCTGTTGGGCACCGGGGGTGCCGGAGGTGCGGGCGGTGAGGGCGCAACGACCGGCGGTGCCGGCGGCGCCGGTGGCAACGCGGTGCTGATCGGCACCGGCGGCAACGGCGGGAACGGCGGGTTTGGCCCAACGATTGGCAAGGCCGGTGCTAATGGCTCTGGAGGACCGCTGCAACCGGTATACGACGTCATCAACGCACCCACCCAAGCGCTATTGGGGCGCCCGCTGATCGGCAACGGTGTCAACGGTGCCCCGGGCACCGGGCAAGACGGCACACCCGGCGGGATTTTGCTCGGCGACGGCGGGGCCGGCGGGTCCGGTCAGGACGGCGGTGCCGGCGGTGCCGGCGGTGCGGCCGGGTTGTTGGGCACCGGTGGCGCCGGCGGGGCCGGTGGCAACTCGTCGAGCGGCGGCACGGCCGGAGCCGGTGGAATCGGCGGGACCGGTGGATACCTGTCCGGTAACGGTGGCGTCGGTGGCGGCGGAGGCATCGCGACCGGCAAGGCCACCGGGGACGGCGGCATCGGCGGGAATGGTGGGGCCGGCGGGCTATTCGGCGCCGGTGGCGGCGGTGGCGCCGGCGGGGCCAGCAGCGCCGCTGCCGCCGGGACTGGAGGAAACGGGGGCACCGGCGGGCTGCTTAGCGGATTGGTCGGCGCCGGCGGTGGCAACGGCGGGGCAGGCGGTGTCGGTGGCACCAGCGGAGGGGGCGGTGGCGCCGGCGGCAACGGCGGCCTGGTCGGGGGATCCGGAGGTGCCGGTGGGGTCGGCGGATTCAACCTGGGCTCGGGCGTCGGCTCGGTCGGCGGAGCCGGCGGCAATGCCGGCGCGCTGTTCGGTACGGGTGGCGCCGGCGGCGACGGCGGCGGGGGCGGCATCCTTGGTGTCGGTGGCAACGGCGGTGCCGGCGGCAACAGCGGCTTGCTGTTCTCCGGCGGCGGGGTCGGCGGGGCCGGTGGATTCGGCATAAACGGCGGCGGGATGGGCGGTGCCGGCGGCGATGCCGTTCTACTGGGCAGCGGCGGCAGCGGCGGAGTCGGCGGAACCAGCATGGGAATGGCTGGCGGCGCCGGCGGGTCCGGCGGCAGGGGCGGTCAGCTGCTGGGCAATGGCGGGGCCGGCGGCGCTGGCGGTGAGGGCAATACCGTCGGTGGTGACGGTGGCCAGGGCGGCAGCGCCGTCTTGATCGGCGACGGCGGCAATGGCGGCAACGGTGGGCCCGGGCCAACACCCGCTACCGGCGGCAAGGGCGGTGCCCGCGGCGAGCCGGGACTGCTCTTGGGCCAGCCCGGAAACAACGGCTTACCGTAGCGGCGCACCGACTGACGGTTAGCGCGCCTTCCAGACCGGCTCCCGCTTCTCTGCGAACGCCAACGGCCCCTCTTTGGCGTCCTCGGACCTGATTAGCGTGCGCATTTCGCGCACGGTCCGGCCCCAACCCACTTCCTCGTCGGTAATTACGCCGTCGTCGACCCCGTAGGCGATGCGCTTGCTGGCCTGCACCGACAGCGGAGCGTTCACGGTCACCCGCGCGGCCAACGCCAGCGCGGCGTCCAGCACCGAGCCGTCCTTGACGACCTGGTTGATCAGGCCCCATTCGTAGGCGTCGGATGCGGTGAGCGGCTCGCCGGTCAACAACAGTTCCATTGCTACTTTGCGGGGTAGCTGGTTCACGATCCGGAATACACCACCGGCGGCGGCGATGAGTCCGCGTTTGACCTCCGGCAGCCCGAATTTGGCGCGCTCGTCGGCCACCACCAGGTCGCTGGCCAGTGCCAGCTCGGTGCCGCCGCCCAGGGCGGTGCCGTTGACCGCGGCGATGGTGGGCTTGTCGATGAAGTGGTGCACGTAGCCGGCGAAGCCCCACTCGCTGTGGTCGGGGTGGTAGATGTTTTCCCGCCGCGAGATCGCTTTGAGATCGGCTCCGGCGCAAAAGGATTTGTCGCCGGCGCCGGTGATCACCACCGCCCACACGGCGGGGTCGTGCTGGGCCTTGTGCAGCGCGTCCCCGACGGCGATGCTGACGGCACTGTTGACTGCGTTGCGGGCTTCGGGCCGGTTGATCGTGATGACCATGACGTTGCCGCGGCGCTCTACGAGTGCCCCGGGTTGCCCGTCACCGCTTGCTGTCACAGCAGCTCGACGATAGTGGCGTTGGCCTGACCACCGCCCTCACACATGGTCTGCAGGCCGTAGCGAATTCCCTTGTCCCGCATGTGATATAGCAGCGTGGTCAGCAACCGCGCGCCCGAACCGCCAAGCGGGTGCCCGAGCGCGATCGCGCCGCCGTTGGGATTGAGTTTCTTCTCGTCGGCGCCGATGTCTTTCAGCCAGGCCAGCGGCACTGGCGCGAATGCCTCGTTGACCTCGTACGCCCCGATCTCCGCGATGCTCAGGCCGGACCGCTTGAGCACCTTCTGGGTTGCGGGGATGGGAGCGGTCAGCATGATCACCGGGTCGGCGGCAGCCAAAGTTGCGGTGTGCACCTTGGCAATCGGCTTCATCCCTAGCGACTTCGCCTTCTCGGCGGACATGAACAGCACTGCGGCCGAGCCGTCGGAAATCTGCGAAGAGTTTCCGGCGTGAATCACCCCGTCCTCTTTGAACGCCGGCTTCAGCGACGCCATCTTTTCCATCGGGGTGTCGCGGCGAATGCCTTCGTCCTTGACGACGACGTTGCCGTCTTGGTCCTTGATGGCGACGATCTGGTCGTCAAACGCACCGGAATCCTGTGCGGCAGCGGCTTTTTCGTGCGACCCAAGGGAGAATTCGTCGAGCGCGAGGCGGTCGAAGCCCCACTGCTCGGCGATCATCTCCGCGCCCAGGCCCTGGTTCGGCACCTTGCCCTGATAGCGCGTCAGGAACGCCTCGGGGTACGGCCGCCCGCCGTTGGCTAATGACGCGCCCATCGGGGTCCGTGACATCGACTCGACACCGCCGGCGACGACGACGTCGTAGTGCCCGGCCACCACCCCGGCCGCGGCGAAATGGATGGACTGCTGACTCGACCCGCATTGGCGGTCGACGGTCACTCCCGGAACGGTCTCGGGCCAGCCCGCCGCCAGCACTGCCGTGCGCCCGATGTCGAGGGCCTGTTCACCGGCCTGCATGACGCAGCCCCAGATGACGTCGTCGACGATTTCGGGGTCGATGCCGGCCTTGGTGACCAATCCGTTGAGTACCTGCGCGGACAGTTCGGCCGGGTGGACGGCGGACAGCCCGCCGTTGCGCTTGCCGATCGGTGAGCGCACTGCCTCGACGATGACGGCTTGAGCCATGAGTATGTCTCCTTTGACATGAGGTTGTGCCTCGATTGTTGACCACGGCGGCGATCGGTTCGGGGCCGGGGTTGGCCCGCCGGGGTAGCGGTAGCTAGAGAACGGTCAGATGCTGTTTCCCCGCAGCGGGCACCACGCCGCGCGCGATGGACTGGTCGAAAGTGACAAACCTGCCGCCATTCTCGACCGCGAGTGCCAGCAGGTACGCATCAGTGACCTGCTTGGAACTGTGCAGACGGGAACCATCGACCGCGTTCAGGTCGAGAATGCTTACCGTGCACGGCCAGAACTCGTGATAGCGCGTCCTGGTTGCACGAGCCAGCATATCGATCGCGCGGCTGGCTGTGACGGGACTGGGATAGCGCGGCTGGCTGATGATCCGGACGAAACCGTTCTGGGTGATCGCACACGACGCCCACCCCTGCTCGATTTCTTGGGTGATCCAGGCCCGTGCCCGCTCATGGTCGACGTGGTCGCGGTCCAGCAGGGCCAATAGCACATTGATGTCCAATAGTGCCCGCACCGATCACACAACCTCTTCGTCACGGAGCCGATCGATCAGTGCATTTGAGATGGCGCCACCGCGATGCGGAAGCGGCTCGAAGCCGTAGAACGCGTCAGCCTCGCGTGCAGCGGGCGAGGCATATTGGTTGGTCAATGCTTGACGGGCCAGGTCGGACAACACCGCTCCCACGGTCCGGTTCTCCCGCTGAGCTCGCTCCTTGGCGGCCAGCAGCACGTCGTCATCAATCGAGAGCGTGGTGCGCACACATCAGATGCTACTGCATCATAGCCTCGCTGATCAGAGCCCAGCGAGCCCGTTCTGCCCGAGCAGTTGCCCACCGGCGCCACCGGTGCCGACGCTGCCAGGCGCGGATCCGAGCAGGCCGCGGTTACCACCGTTGCCGCCGTTACCGAGGAACTGGGCGGCGCCGCCGCTACCACCGTTGCCGGCGGCAGCGAGCCCCGTCAGATTGATCCCGCCGCCACCGCCGTTACCGCCGTCGCCGATCAGTGCGGCCTTGCCGCCGGCCCCACCATTGCCACCGACGCCGCCACCGAAGCCGCCGCCACCACCAGTCCCGCCGTCGCCCACGAGTCCGCGGGCGGTACCGCCGGCGCCGCCGGCTCCAGCGACGGCTCCGCCGCCGCCAGTGCCGCCGGACCCGCCTGAGCCGGAGAGCATGCCGCTGGCGCCGCCGAGTCCGCCGGCGCCGCCGACGGTCGTGCCGAGGCCGCCGATCCCGCCGGCGCCACCGTTGCCGAAGAGCTGGGCGCCGGTGCCGCCAGCCCCACCGGCACCACCGGCACCGACAGTGCCGCCGCCGCCAGCCCCACCGGCTCCACCGTCGCCGTAGAACAAGCCGGCGTTGCCGCCAGCCCCACCGGCGGCGCCGCCGCCGGTACCGATGCCGATCCCACCGGCGCCGCCGGCCCCACCGGTGCCGGAGAATGCGCCAGCGTTGCCGCCGGCCCCGCCGACCCCACCGGCACCGGAGACGAGGTTGGCGCCGATCCCGCCGATCCCGCCGGCCCCGCCGGCGCCAAAGAGGGTGGCGGCGTTGCCGCCGAGCCCGCCGGCCCCGCCGGCGGTGTTGCCACCCCCGCCGGCCCCGCCGGCGCCGCCGGTGCCAAAGAATGTGCCGGCGTTGCCGCCGCCCCCGCCCGCGCCACCGGTGGTACCGGTACCGGGCGCGGCGAGCCCACCGACGCCGCCGACACCGCCGTTGCCGGAGAACACGCCGGCGTTGCCGCCGGTCCCGCCGACCCCACCGGCACCGTCAGTGCTGACGCCGCCGGCGCCGCCGGCGCCGCCGTTGCCGAAGAGGAGGCTGGCACCACCGGCGCCACCGGCACCACCGGCACCGGTGGCGACCCCGCCGGTGCCTCCGGCACCGCCTTGGCCGAAGATCCCGACGCCGCCGGCCCCGCCGGCCCCACCGCTGGCGCCGAGTCCGCCGGCCCCGCCGGCCCCGCCCGCGCTGAACAGCCCGGCTGCCCCGCCATTGCCGCCGTTCCCACCTTGTGCAGCCGCAAAACCGCCGTCGCCTCCGCCGCCGGCTATTCCGGACAGCAGCCCGGCCGCTCCGCCGTTGCCGCCCTTTACGCCGTTGGCGCCAAGTGCGCCATCCGCGCCGACGCCACCATTGCCGAACAGTATCCCACCGTCCCCGCCGTTGACTCCGGTCCCGGGGGCGCCGTTTGCACCATTGCCGATCAGCGGGCGACCGAACAGCGCTTGGGTGGGCGCGTTAATCGCATTGAGCACAGCCGGGTTGGAGGTGGCCAGTCCGGGGGCGCCGGCGGCGCCGGTTGCGCCCAGTGCGGTGCCGAGCCCGGCACTACCACCGTTGCCGCCCAGGCCGAATAGCTGGGCATCGCCGCCTCTACCCCCGTTGCCGCCTGGTTGGGCGGCAGCGCCGTTGCCGCCGGTGCCGCCGTTGCCGCCATTGCCAATGAGTGCCGCCTTACCGCCAGCGCCGCCGGCACCCGCGGGGTTGGCGGGGCCGGCGGCGCCACCGTGGCCACCGGCGCCGCCGTCACCGAAGATGCCGGGAGCGTTGCCGCCGTTGCCGCCCACCCCGCTGACGGTGCCGAGGCTACCGGTGCCGCCGGCTCCACCGGAGCCCGCGAGCAAGCCACCGGTGCCGCCATTGCCGCCATTGCCGCCGACGGTAGTGCCGCCGCCGCCGTTGCCGCCGGTTCCCCCGGTGCCGAAGAGGGTCGCGGCATTGCCGCCGGCCCCGCCGGCCCCACCGGTGGTGGCGCCTCCGGGGCCGCCAGCGCCGCCGGAGCCACCATTGCCATAGACCGCGCCGCCATTGCCGCCGATCCCGCCGGCCCCGCCGCTGACTTGGCCGAACCCGCCCGCGCCGCCGGCCCCACCGGTGCCCGATAGGGCCCCGGCCGCGCCGCCTATGCCGCCGGCCCCGCCGGCGCCAAAGCTGACCGCACCGGCCCCACCGGCCCCACCGGTGCCAAAGAGAGTTGCGGCATTGCCGCCGGCCCCGCCGGCTCCGCCCGCACCGACCGCAACTCCGCCGACGCCACCGGCCCCGCCGTCGCCGTAGAACACGCCGGCGTTACCGCCGGCCCCACCGGCCCCACCGGTGGTGCCCGCGAGGTTACCGCCGCTGCCGCCGGCGCCGCCGACGCCACCGTCTCCGTAGAACATGCCGGCGTTACCGCCCTGTCCGCCAACACCTCCGAGGGCTTGTCCGGCCCCGCCGGCCCCGCCGGCGCCGCCATTACCGAATAGGAGGCTGGACCCACCGGCGCCCCCGGCCCCACCGGCTGTGGTGGGGGTGGTGGAGGAGAACCCTCCAGCACCTCCGGCGCCACCGGCGCCAAACAGCCCGAGGCCACCGGCACCGCCCGCCCCGCCGTTACCGCCAATGCCGACCCCCCCGGCGCCGCCGGTGCCGCCGGTGCTGAACAGCCCAGCAGCGCCCCCCTGGCCACCCGCGCCACCGGCACCGGCGTTACCGAACCCGCCGGTGCCGCCGGTACCGGCCGTACCGAGCAGCAGCCCCGCGGCCCCGCCGCGGCCGCCGGCGCCGCCGGTTGCGCCGTTCGTGCCAGACCCGCCGGCTCCGCCGTTACCGATCAATATCCCCCCGTCGCCGCCGTTGGCCCCGGTGCCCGGGGCCCCGTTGGCGCCGTTGCCGATCAGCGGGCGGCCGATCAGCGTCTGGGTGGGCGCGTTGATCGCATCGAGCAGGGGTTGCAGTGGCGATGCGGCGGCGGCCTCGGCGCTGGCATATGCGCCCGCGCCCGCGGTCATGGTTCGCACGAACTGGTCGTGCAACGCCGCCGCTTGAGCGCTGGCCGCTTGGTAAGCCTGGCCGTGCGCCCCGAACAAAGCTGCGATCTGCGTCGATATCTCGTCGGCCGCTGCGGCCGCCACGGCCGTCGTCTGGGCCGCTGCCGCCGAGGTGGCCGCGCTGAGCGCCGAACCGATGCCCTTCAAATCCGTTGCTGCTGTGACTAAAAGCTGGGGGTCCACGGTCACATATGACATGCGCTTTTCCTCGCATTCTCGGCTCTGTCGACTGACATTGCCGCGGATCATATGCGACGGGGAACTTTTCTTGACACTAAAACCGTTGTGGCCGTTACGATATCGTGACAGCTCGTAAAATTGCTTTACGAGATCGCCTAGCTCGTGATATGTCAACACCTCTTGTAAAGAGGTTGGGCGATAGATGATTCCATCGATCGCCTTGACCGGAAGAGGTCGATCGTACAGTGCGTTGACGTTGTGCAGCTAGGTCAGGTGACGGAAGGGCGCCGTACACGTCCACTTGAGCTAGCACGCCACAACGCGGCAGGGTCGGCTATTGCCGCCTAGTTGCCGGACTCGAGAAGCGACTTGAGTCGGGCGAGGTCCTTGGCATTGGCTCGCTTGATCGCCATCGCCAAGACGGGTGCCGCGATTCCCGAGAATCCTTTGGGCTCACCACGATTGCGCAGCGTCATCTTCGTAGTGCCGGCCGGGCCGTCCGCCCAGAGGTAAGTCGTCTCCATCGGGAAGGGCCCTTCCGCCGTCCGCATCACAAACCTCGTCCCAGGCTCAAGATCTACCACCTCGTAGGTGTAGCTCAACGGACGTCCGAGAAAGCTGGCGGTGAAGGCGAATCGCGAGCCAACCACCATCGGCTTCGGCGTTTTCCATTGCACCGCTTTGATATTGACGTACCATACGGTGGCGTTGTCCGGATCTGCGGCATACGCGGCAACTTCGCGTCGCGGCCGTGCAATCACAATCTCGCTCACCACGTCCACTGTCGTCATCGCACTCCTAACCTCGCTGCCTCGACCATTCGGCGATGCGCCGTTGACGGTACCGTCGTTCCGGCGCTGTGACCGATTCGGTAAGCGACGCCCGTGTCGCCTCTACCGCCTCGGCGTATCTGCCTTCGCGAGCCAGCAGCTCGCCGCGCACAGCGTGCCAGCGGTGATCGGGCGCGAGTTGATCCAGTGCATCCAATCCCGCTGCCGTGCCTTCGGATTCGGCGACGGCGACCGCGCGGGCGAGTGCCGCGGGCGGGCTCGGCCGTACCGAAAGCAGTAGGTCGTAGAGCCGGACGATCTCGGTCCAGTCGGTGGCTTGGTATGACGGGGCGCGAGCGTGCTCGGCGGCTATCGCCGCCTGAAGCTGGTACGGGTCGGCGACCGTGCCGGTGCGGCGCAACGATTCATCGAGGAGATGAAAGGCCTCTTCGATCGCGTCGGCGTTCCACAGCGAGCGGTCCTGCTCGGCGAGCGTTACCGGGTCTCCGTCGTCGTTGAGCCTTGCGGCGCGCCGAGATTCGCTCAGCAGCACTAGCGCCAGCACCGCCATGGGTGACGGTTCATCGGGCATCAGGTCGTGCACAAGGCGCGCCAAGCGCAGCGCCTCGCGGGCGCCATCCACGTCGGTCAGCCGGTCGCCGCCGGCCGCACTGTGCGCGATCGTGTAGAACGCATGCAGCACTGCGCACACCGCCGCCAGGCGTGCCGGCAGCTCTTCGTCTGCCGGCACGCGATACGGAATCCCGGCGCGCGCGATCTTCTGCCGGGTCCGGGTCAGGCGCTTGGCGACGGCCGCCTCGCTGGTGAGCAACACCGCCGCGATCTGTGCGGGCGACAGGCCGCACAGCGTGCGCAGCGCAAGGGTCACCTGCGCCTCCAGGCCGAGCGCAGGGTGGCAGCAGGTGAAAATCAGCCGCAACCGATCGTCAGCCACCACGCTGTCCGGCGTCGGGTCGGGGACCGCGAGCTCCACGCTGGCACGCTCCTTTTGTGCGCGAGCGCCCTCGCGGCGCAGCAGGTCGATCGCGACCCGGCGCGCGGTCACCGTCAGCCAGGCGCGCGGCTCGTCGGGCACACCGTTGCGGGGCCAGTCCCGCAGCGCCCGCAGCGCCGCTTCCTGAACCGCGTCCTCGGCGATCTGCAAAGAACCGACCGTCCGGATGAGGGTCGCCAAGATGCGAGTGCCCTCCATCCGGACGGTCTCCGCGAGCGCGGAGTCGGTATCGGCGCTCAACCGAAGTCGATGACGGGACGCACCTCGACGGCGCCGTCCCACGCGGCCGGGATTTCGGCGGCGATGCGCAGGGCCTCGTCCAGGTCGGCGGCCTCAATGAGGTAGAAGCCGGTCAGGGCTTCCTTGGTCTCGGCGTACGGGCCGTCACTGGTTACGACGTCGCCACCGCGGGCGCCGGTGACCCGAACGGTCGTTGCGGTGCTCGTCGGGTACAGCGCGTTGCCGCCACGAATCGCGGCGGCGTGGTCCTGTCCGAACTTCATGTATGCGGCCATGTCCTCGGCCTGCTCGGGTGCTGACCAGTCGACGTCCCTGGTGTAGGTGAGTGCGGCGTATTGCGGCATGGTTTCCTCCTGTCCCCATCATCATCGGGTGATTCCCGATTCTCACCAAGAGGACGATTACGGCCGGGGCTATTAGGACACCCCGGCCGAAGCAATTTGTGCATCAGCCCGACAGCCGGTCACGCAGTTGTGGCAACCCCGGGCCGTCGAGCAGGTGCAGCAGCGGTGTCCGGCCACAGACGCTCATCATCAAGGCCCCCGCCGGTCCGCGGATCTCGGCTCCGCGCCCCCAGCATTGACCAACATCGGTGGCGCGCAGGCTAAGCCCGCGCAAGCGGCCCAGCGGAACGAAGCCGAATGGCCACGGCCCGGTCAGGAAGTCCAACGCCAACGCGGCTAACCACGGATCGGGATCGAAGGACAGACCGAGGGGGATTCTGATGTCGCCGCCGTGGACCAAGACGTCGGCTAGCGGATCAAGGGGCCCAAACAGCGGCGGACTGATCGGTCGATCGGCGTGCCGATGCAAGTCGGCGACGAGCTCGGCCACCGGGAGCCGCGCTCGACGCCGCGCCAGTTCGTCAATCGCGCGAGCCATGCTCCCACGGCGCACCGCCAGTCGCAGGAATGTGGGAGTACCGTCGGCGATCGTACTTAGAACGTGCGCGACTACGGTCTTGACATCCCATCCCCCGCATAGGCTCGGCGTCATCAGCTGTGCTCCATCGAGATCGTCTAGCAGACTTGCCAGCTGGCGCCGCTGCTCGGCGACCGCGGCGAACACAATGTCGCGTGGCGTGCCGTCCCTAGCTGGACGCATCAAATAGCACCGGAAGCGCTGTAGGCGAGCGGAATACCTGGCCGCGGATGTGCGGGTCATCCCCCTCGGGATCCAGCCGCAGGTCGGGCAGCCGGTCGAACAGCAGGTTGAGCGCCACCCGCATCTCCAGCCGGGCTAGATGCATTCCGAGACAGACATGAACGCCGTGGCCGAAGCCGATATGCGCTCTGGCCGAACGGAACACGTCAAACCGGTCCGGATCGGGATACCGGTCCTCCTGGCGGTTGGCAGAGCCCAGCATCGGCATGACCGAGGATCCGGCCGGGATGGGCACGCCGGCCAGCTCGGTGTCGCGGGTGGCAACCCGGGTGATGGTCAGCAGTGGTGGTTCCCACCGCACCGCCTCTTCGATGGCTTGGGGTAGTAGCGAACGATCGGCGCGCACCGCATCGAGTTGGTCTGTGTTGGACAGCAATCCGAACAGCATGTTGCCCAGCGAGCGGTAGGTTGTTTCCACGCCGGCCGGAAGCAGCAGCCGCATAAACGAGAAAATCTCTTCGTCGGACAGCTTCTCGCCGTCGATTTCGGCTTGAGCCAGGCCGCTAGTCAGGTCGTCCCGGGGCTCCTCGCGGCGCGCCGCCAGGATCGGCGCGAAGTACTCCTGCAACGCCGCCGAAGCCGAGCGCCCGCGCTCCGGGTTGACAGTGAAGCTCAGCAGCGAGATCGACCAGCGCTGAAACTGTGGATAGTCTTCGCGCGGCAAACCCAGCAGGCCGGCGATGATCTGGGTCGGATAGGGAAAGGTGAACTCCTTCACCAGATCGGCACGCCCCCGGGGGGCGAACCGGTCGATCAGCTCGTTGCCGACCTTCCGAACCAATTCGTCCTCCCACCGCGCTAACGCCTTCTGCGAAAACGCCTTTGAGACCAATGCCCGATGGCGCCCATGTTCCGGCTCATCCATCCCGAGCATGACGTGGCGGCCCAGCACGTCACCGAACGCGTCGATGATGATCGCCGACGAGAACGTCTCGTTGTCCCGCAGCATCTGCTGAACTTCCTCGTGCCGGTAGACGATGAAGACCGGCTTGGACACTTCGTGCGGCATACCTGAGGCGTCGATGCGCTGCACCGGTTCCTCACGCCGTAACCGAGCCAGCTCGGTGTAGGGATCTCGGACGTCACCGGAAACAACGTCGTCGAAGGACCCGAAGTCCTCGAGGTCATCGAACAACTGCACTCGCGTCCCCTTCGCTAACCCGCCGGATACCCCACCGACTTGATCTGCGTGTATTGGTCGAACCCGGCCACGCCGTTCTGACGACCGACCCCGCTGTCCTTGTAGCCACCGAACGGCGTGTCGGCACCATACGGCGCTCCGCCGTTGACACCCAGGAACCCGGCTTTGATCCGGCGGGCCACCGCCAGCGAGCGCTCCAAAGAGCCCGACATCACATTGCCGGCCAATCCGTACACGCTGTCGTTGGCGATCCGGATCGCGTCTTCCTCGTCGTCGAACGGGATGACGGACAGCACCGGGCCGAAGATCTCCTCCTGCGCGATCCTCATCGAGTTGTCGACGTCGACGAAAAGCGTTGGCCGAACAAAGAATCCCTTGTCGAACCCGGTTTCGGCGTCGGGCCCGCCGACCAACGCGGTGGCTCCTTCTTCGACACCCTTGCGGATATAGCCGAGCACACGCTTGCGTTGCTTGTCGGAAATGACTGGGCCACAAAGCGTTCCGGAATCCTGCGGATCGCCGGGCCTGACGTTGTCATAGATGCTCTTCAGAATCGCCACACCCTCGTCGTAGCGAGACCGGGGCAGCAACAGCCGAGTCGGGTTGGCGCAGCCCTGCCCGGCGTGCATGCACGGCGCAATGCCAATGGCGCAGGCCATGCCGAAATCGGCGTCCTCCAGCACGATGGTGGCCGACTTGCCGCCAAGCTCGAGGAACAGCCGCTTCAGTGTCGCAGCGCCCTTTTCCATGATTCGTTTCCCGACGGCCGTGGAGCCGGTGAACGAGATCAGGTCGACCTTCGGCGACAGCGTGAGCTCCTCGCCCACCAGGTGATCGGAGGCGGTGACGATGTTGACGACACCGGGTGGGATGTCGGTCTTTTCGGCGATCAGCCGACCCAGCCGGGTGGCATTGAACGGGGTGTCCGGTGCCGGTTTGAGAACCATGGTGTTGCCGGTGCCCAGCGCCTGGCCAATCTTGTTGATGGTGATCTCGAACGGGAAGTTCCACGGCACGATCGCGCCGACCACACCGACCGGCTCGCGCCAGACCTTGCGGGTGGTCAGCGTGCCGGTGAGGCTGATCATCTTGTCGCCCAGGTCGGTTTCCCAGGGGTATTCGTCGATCAGCTTGGCGGGATAACGCAGCCCGTCCTCCAGCGGGGCATCCAGCTGGGGGCCGAAGGTGATGGCCCGGGGCGCACCGACCTCCAGAATTAGCTCCTCCCGCAGCTCTTCGCGCTCGGCGTCGATGGCGTCGTGCAGCTGCAGCAGGCAGCGCTGGCGCAATGCGTGGTTGGTCGACCAGTCCGTCTCGTCGAAGGCCCGCCGCGCGGCGTCGATGGCCCGCTGCATGTCCTGGATGGAGGCGTCGGCGACCTCCCCGATCGGCTCCTCGGTGGCCGGGTTGATGTTGGTGAAGGTGCCGGCCTGGCCGTCGACGAGCCTGCCGTCGATCATCATCTTGGACTCGAACCGGACCGTTACAGTGTCGGGCATGTTTGTTCAGCTCTCTTTAGGCGATGCGCTGGTCAGAGCGCCGGGAGGTGGGATGCCCATCGCCAGACGGGTCACCCTATGGAGAGCCTTACCGGAAAGTAGCCGGTTGGCAACCATCAGCATCCGGGCATCGGGCCCCACCGCATGCCGAGCAAACGGCGCCCGGTCCTCGACAACCTTGGCGAGGCGCCGGGCGAAGCGGTCAGGGGAGGCCGCGAACCGCATCGCGAACCGGCCGCGCCGGTCGATCTTGCGGTGCAGCGCGGCATAGGGGCCGGTGAAGTCGCGGAGGTCCGAGGTTCCGGCGCCGGTGATGATGTCGGTGTCGAAGGTCCCGGTCACGACGACGGTGACGCCGAGCCCGAAGGGCGCCACCTCGCCGGCTAATGATTCGGCCCATCGTTCCAGCGCGCCCTTGGCCGCCGAATACGCCGCGGTCTCGGGCATGCCCCGCACGCCGCCCTGGCTCGAGATCACGACGATGCGCCCGCGTCCCGCGGCACGCATCCCCGGCAGCAAGGCCTTGGTCAGTCGCACCGGCCCGAAGACGCTCGTGGCAAACATGCGCTCCCACAGGTCCATCGGCGTCTCTTCGAGCATTCCGGCCGCGGAGATCCCCGCGTTGTGCACCAGCGCATGCGGGGCCCCGACGGCGGCATCAATCGCCTTGGCAGCGGCCGTGACCGATGCGGCGTCGGTGAGGTCGAGTGGGACGACGATCAATCGCGGGTCGTCGGGTCCGACGCCGGTCTTGGACCGCAGTGTTTCCAGACCGGATTCCGGTGAGCGCATGGCCGCCACCACCCGCCACCCCTGCTGGTACAGGTGCGCCGCCGACGCGAGGCCAAGTCCACGGGATGCGCCCGTGATGACAATGCTGCGCGGCTCATCCATGTCCGGGCGCACACCGATCGGAGGTCGAACCAAGCTGCACGTGCGGGCGCCCATTGGGCTGGGCGCTCATCCATGTCGACCAGATGCCCACCGAGTAGGGACCCTGCTGGCCGTTCTTCTCGTAAAAGCCCTGGGGGTCATACACTTTGGCCTCGGGGTACGGCCACGGGCAGGCGACCGAGGTGGCGGTCCTGGTCCACTTGATCACGGCGAAGCCGGTGCCGTAGGTGAAGTAGGCGAGGTTGATGAGCACGAACATCACCACGAACATCCCGAGGGCGGGTCGGCGCGCGAACATCCGTAGCCGCTGGGTGAGCTTTTCAGCGACGGTGCGGCCGGTGTCGTCGCGGTAGAGCAGCACACCCGCCGGGATCATCACGAACGTCACCATCACCGTTTCCCAGATGAACGGGAATTGGTAGGTTTCTCCAACGAAGGCGGATCCGAACGGAATGACTTGAGAGTAAATGTAAAAGCCGGTGCGCACCAGCGTCATCTCCAGCATCGCGTCGATGACGACACCGACCGGCAGGATGATCAACGCCAGGCCGATCAGCGGATGCCGCCACACGAATGAGTCAACGGGCTTGCGGGCCTGGATCTTTCGCAGGATCCAGATCGCCGGGAAGTACGGGCCCAGGTAAAACATGATGTATCCAATGACCAGGAACGGCTCCACCGTCGGCGACAGCGACACCAACGGCCAATCCTCGGGCCAATGCCACAGTTCCGGGTTGTACACCGCGTAGGGCGACCAGTTCATGATCGGGTCCTGCCACACGATCAACGTCGTGACAATCCCCATCAACAGCACCGGATGCGCGCCATAGCGACGCCAGGCCACCACGTAGACCACGACGATGATCGACATCGAGATGATGGTGAAGATCTGGAACAGTTCCAACCAGTGCTGGTAGCCGAACAGCGGCTCCACCGCGCGCGGAGCTCCGCTCACTTCCGGATTGCGAATCCTTTCCGAGACAGCGCCTTTGCGCGCGTAGTAAGCGATGACACCGAGCAGCGCGACGGCTACGGCAACCCACACCGCGACCCACAGGGGTCCCCACTTGCGTTCGGTGGTCGGAGCGACGTGCGACGCCGTTTCTTGGGTGGTGGCCATTGCTCACTCCTCGCCGAAGCGGTCGACGAGATGCGAGTTGACGCCGTCGGCGTCCAGGCGCCGGGCCACCAGGTACCCGGCCCCCATCCAGGCCCGCCGGGTCCACTTTCCCAACGAGACTCGGGTCCCGGGCGCGCCAGCCGCGGCCGGCAGCATCTTCACTCGCTCCAGCGCTTCCTTGACACCGCGCGGGCTCAGCGGATGGGCGTCGGCAAAGGCGTGCAGCAGGGTGTTGGCGACGTCGTGGTTCACTACCGGCACGCAGTACTGCGGGCGGCGACCGTAGGCCGCCTCGAACTGGTCCAGGAACCGCTGCCCGACCGCGTTGGCTTCGTCGTACTGATCGATGCCGGTCCACCCCATGAAGGCTTGCCACATGATCGGATTGATCCAGGCGTTCTGAAACGCGGTGCAGGTGAACCGGGGTGGGTCCCAATTGAGCTCTGCCAGCGCCGGATTGATGAAGACGATGCCGAAGCCGAAACCACAGTGCACCAGCGCGCTCGGCTTCGCCTCGTGCAGAGTGCGGATCGCCTGCCCGACGTCTTGGGCGGTTTGAGCCACCTGCGCCTCGGCGACGATGCGAATGCCCTTGCGCCGAGCGGCGTTTCGGAAGTTTTTGAGATAGCTCTCGCCGACCAGCGATTTCTCCACCACGACGCCGACTTGCGCGTGGCCGCCCTTTGCGAGTAGGTCCGCCCAGAAGATCGGCTCGTCGGTCATCGACCCTTGCGGGAACGCGAAGGTCCACTCCCCCAGCCAGTCGTCGCTACCGCAGACGTTGATCGCCGGAACCCGGAATCGCTCCTCGATGGCCTCCCGCAGCGGTACCGCGTTCTCGGTGATGTGCGGCCCGAACACAACCAGGCAGCCCTCGTCGACAAGCTCGCCGTAGGCATCGATGACCGCCTTGACGGTGCCCTTGGGCAGGCCTTCGACCTCCCGGTAGACGATCTCAACCGGTCGGTCAATGACCCCTTGGCTCACCCCGTCGTTGAACACCAGGTCGAATGGGCGGGTCAGATCGTCGCGCATTTCCTGCGGGTAGAACTCCGGCAGCAGGAAGTCAAACAGGTAGCCGATCTTGATGGGCTGCGCTGTGCTCTCGTAGGACAATCTCACCCTCCGTCTGGCGCGGCTGTCCTGCAGACAAACCTAAGATTTGTTCCAACCGTATCGCGGCCGATGTATCGTCGTCAATGACCGGCCGGCGGGCCGGGCAGATATACGTCGATCATTTCCGCCAGTCCACCCGCGACATGAGCGTCGTCGGTCAACGGACCGGCAATGGCGGCCCTAGCCGCATCCCGGGCAGTCAACCCTTCCGAGATGAGCCGTCCGGCGGCAATGAGCACCCGGGTCGACGCCACCTCGCGCAGCCCGCCGTTTTCCAGGCGACGGATCGCCTGCGCCAACCGGACCAACTCCGCGGCCGTGTCCGGGCCGATGCCCGCCTCGTGCGCGACGATCTTCTGTTCGACATCGCTTGCCGGGAAGCCGAATTCGATGGCCACCATCCGCTGTCGTGTCGAGTCCTTGAGATCCTTGAGGACGCTTTGATAGCCCGGGTTGTAGGACACCACCAAGCAGAATCCCGGTGCGACGTCCAGCGTTACGCCCAGCCGTTCGATCGGGAGCTGTCGGCGGTGATCGGCGAGGGGGTGCAGCACCACGGTGGTGTCCTGCCGGGCCTCGACAACCTCGTCGAGATAGCAGATCGCCCCCTCACGCACGGCCCGGGTCAAAGGGCCGTCGACCCACTCCGTTTCGCCGCCACGCAATAGATAGCGGCCAACCAGATCGGCGGTAGTGAGATCGTCGTGGCACGCGACCGTGATGAGGGGCCGCTGCAGGTCGTATGCCATCGCCTCGAGAAACCGCGTCTTTCCGCATCCGGTCGGCCCCTTGAGCAACAACGAGAGTCCTTGGTGGAACGCCGCCTTGAAGACCTGCACCTCATTGCCGACCGATACATAGAAGGGCCGGGACGTCGGTGGTGTCACTCGTCTCTCTCCTTCATGCCGCGCCGCGGCGAACGTAGCGCGGCTCCGGTCGGCGGACTTCGGCTGCGCGCAGCGCCGTTCGGAACAACGGTCCGACCACCTGGCGCAGTTGCTCGGGTCGCGCGACGGCGGCGTGCGCTGCGCTGCCGAAGACACGTTGCAGCTCCTCGGGATCGGTTGCGGCGCCGATCGTCAGACACACACATCCGGTGCCTCGGCCACGGGCTTCGGCCAGGGCACGGCGGGCATCGCCGGCCCCGTAGACGCGCTCATAGCCGTGGTCATACGCCAACCCGTCGGACAGTACGACGAGTAGTCGCCGGGTGGTGCCACCCCGGTTCTCCAGCACGGCGGCGCCGTGCCGGATCGCCGCGCCCAGTCGGGAGTATGCGCCCGGCACCAGGCCGCGAAGACGCCGCAACGCCAGCACATCGAGAGTGTCGTCGAAGCGCTTTATCGGCATCACGTGCACGGCTGGTCTTCCCCGGGAATGAAACGCGTAGAGCGCCAGGCGATCTCCTATGCCGTGCAGGGCGAGGGCCAGGGCCGCCGCCGTGGCCCGCTGTTGTTCGTGAACGGTCGTGCCGCTCGCGCCCGCCTCGGCGACCGAGCCGGAGACGTCAAGCAGCAGCAATACGGCAAGATCGCGCCGACGGCGCAGGCTGTCGATGTAGACCGCCTCGTCGGGTGCGGAGCCCGCCATGCTCTCGACCCGTGTTTCGATCGCCGCGTCGATGTCGATGTCATCGCCTTGGACTTGGCGGTGAAACCAATCGGGTCCCAGGCCCAGGCGGGCCAGTGGCCGGTGCAGCCCGTACTCATTGAAGCCGTCCGCGGTCGTGACGTCCTTGATGCGGGGCTTCACCTCGCGCACGGTGCACCAGTTCGGCCGATACCGCTGTCGATGAATGTCCCACTCGGGGTACATGATTCCCTGGCCCGCGTGTTCCGGGCCATCGATCGGACCCGCCGGTGCGGTCGAGAACGCCGCGGCGACGTTGCCACGGGTTCCGGAGCGCGTCCAGTGCGTCGGCGCGTCGGCCCCCGGCTGACCGCCCTCACCGAGTCGGCGCACCGATCTCAGCATTTTGCGCAGTAGCCGGCCCAGCGCTCCCCCGCCGCCGATCGGGCTGGTGAACACGTCGGCAGCGTCGGATCCGTTGTCGTCATGGTCCTCATCGAGTTCGCGCAGCGCCTTCTGGCGGCGGTTCGCACCATGGTCGCCGACGGGCTTCTCGGTAGTCTTATTGGACGCCAATAGGATTCGCGACCGGATCGTTCCGAAGCTCTCGGGTGGGTTCGCAACCGGCCGCCGGCCGCGCGCGATGGCCAACGAAGTGGCCGGCGAATCGCTATCGACGTCGGTAGCGGCAAGCGTGCGCACCGGCGCGGGCAACAGATCGGCATTGGCGGCAAGAGCCCGGCTCGCTTCCACAGCCAGGTATCGCCGAGCCAGCGCTGGACGACGCTTAAGCGTGCGCAGCATCTTCGGTTCCAGGCTTCCGGCCGCCAGCAACGACGCCTGCACCACCAACGCCTCAAGTTGTTCACGCGCGCTGCGGCTGGCGTCGACGAATATCGTGGTGCCATCCGTCCACGCCAGTTCGCCGGGTTCGCTACGCGCTACCTGCAGCGTGCGGCCGGACAGCGCCGAAGCCAGCATGCCCAATCGCGCCAACCTATCGGAGTTCACTTGGTCGCTCCTCGCGCCACGGCCTTGTTGACCAAATATCTGTTCCAACGTAAAGTCCGGCTTGTCCGCAGTCAATCGCGTTAGGTCGAGAGCAGAATTGGATTTCTCCTACCCGGCGGAAGTCGAACGGTTCCGCCATGAGTTGCGCGCCTGGCTGTCGGAGAACCTCACTGACGAGCTGATCGCGGCCCGCCGCCACCCCGGACGAGATGATGCGGAATTCGAGATGCTGCGGTCGTGGAACGCAACCATGGCCGATGCCGGCTGGGCGGCGGTCTCCTGGCCCATCGAGTACGGCGGCCGCGGGGCGACGGTCCTGGAACAGTTGGTCTATACCGAAGAGACCACGCGTGCCCGGGCTCCGTTGCCGCTCAACGTCATCGGCATGAACAACATCGCGCCGGCCATCATGCAGTACGGCATCGAAGACCAGAAGCAGACGCTACTGCCCCGGATGATGCGTGCGGACGATATCTGGTGCCAGGGTATGTCCGAACCCGAAGCCGGATCCGATCTAGCCTCGCTACGCACCCGCGCGGTACGCGACCACGACTGTTTCGTCGTCAACGGACAGAAGATCTGGACCTCGCTGGGACATCGGGCGCACTGGTGCCAGCTGTATGTCCGTACCGATCCCGATGCCCCGAAACACCAGGGCATCTCCTGCCTGATCGTCGACATGACCCTGCCTGGCATCGAGGTCCGGCCGCTGGTCACCCTCAATGGCGACACCGACTTCGCCGAGGTGTTCTTTCACGACGCGCGCGTGCCCGCGGACGCCTTGCTCGGTCCGCTCAACGGGGGCTGGCAGGTCGCCACCACCACGCTGAGCCACGAGCGTGCCGGGGCCGCGCGGCTGTACGCCGAGATGCAGGCGCGCTTGGAGGAATTGGTGGCCGACGTTCGCGCGGCTGGGGCACTTGGCGATGCCGTGACCCTACGACGCCTCGGCGAGATTGCCGTTCGCATCAAATATCTCGAAGTGCTGTGCCAGCGCATGATCTCGGCGACACTGCACGGCGCAGACGATCTGGGGTCGGCCAGCCTGGCCAAGACCGTGTGGGGCGAGATCGGACAGGACCTGGCGGCCCTGGCTTTCGACGTGCTGGGCACCGGCCGGTGGTCCGACTATCGTCTGACATCGCGCTCGCTGACCATCGCCGGCGGCACGTCCCAGATCAACAAGAACATCACCGCGCAGCGCGTGCTGGGGTTGCCGCGCCGATGAACCTCGAACTTACCGACGAGCAACTCGCGCTGCGGGACACCGTGCGGCGCTTTCTGGTTGCGAAAGCACCGATTTCGGGACATGTGCGCGCGCTACTCGACGACCCGACCGGCAGCACCGACGCGGTGTGGCGGGGACTTGCCGATCTCGGCGCGACGGGGCTGTTAGTGCCGCAAGAATGCGGTGGCGCGGGAATGACGATGGTCGAGGCCGGCATCGTCGCCGAGGAACTCGGCGCCGCCTTGAACCCGGGACCGTGGTTGTCCACTGCAGTGGCCGCGACCCGCGCCCTGACGCGCCTCGTCCCTAACGACCTCACCGCCAAGCTCCTCACCGGGATCGCCGACGGCACAACAATCGTCACCTTCGGCCCGCTTGATAGCGCCCGGCCCCAGGCCGTCGATCGCGACGGTGCCGTCGTGCTGCGGGGCGAGCTTGCCGGCTTCCCGGACGCCGCGGCTGCCGACATCATGCTGGTTCTTGCTGAAACAGCAAACGGTACCGGTCTTTTCGCGGTCACTGCAGCCGATCCTGGTATCTCGGTGACGCCCGTGCGTGGTATCGACCAGACCCGCAAGCAATTTCGCGTCGCGCTCGATGACGCGACCGCACAGCGCCTGGCCACACCGTCGTCAGCCGACATCGACGCGGTCGTCGATGACGTTCTTATTGTCCGGGCCGCGGATGCGCTGGGTGCCGCACGCGCCGTCATGGAGTCCGCCGTCGAATACGCAAAGGTGCGAAAGCAGTTCGGGCAGGTTATCGGGACATTCCAGGCGATTCAGCACTTGTGCGTTGACATGTACGAAACCGTCGAGCTGGCCCGCAGCGGGGTGATCCACGCACTGTGGGCCTCCGATGCCCTAGCCGCCGATTCCGACGAGCGGCATTTGTCCGCGTTGCGAACCAAGGCATTCGCCGGACGACTTGCGGCTGTGGGCGATACCGCGATCCAGGTGTTCGGCGGCATCGGCTACACCTGGGAGCACGACGCTCACCTCTACCTCAAGCGCCTGCTGAGCTGGAGCTCATTCCTCGGCGGCCCAGACCGCTACCTCACCGAAGTCGGTGCCCGCCTTGCTGATCCGACGGCGGGCCTCCCATGATCGACTTCACCGATCAGGTCGCGATTGTCACCGGAGCCGGTCGCGGGCTGGGCCGTTTGTATGCGCGGGAGTTGGCGCGCCGCGGTGCGGCCGTCGTCGTCAACGACTTGGGCGGAACCATGCACGGCGAAGGCGCCGACGACGCCGTCGCCGACGAGGTCGTCGCCGAAATCGAGAGCGCGGGCGGGGTCGCGGCCGCCTCCCACCAGTCGGTAGCCAGCCCGGAAGCCGGCGAGGCGATCGTCCGGCTGGCCGTCGAGCGTTTCGGCCGCGTCGACGCCGTGGTGAGTAACGCGGGCATCTTCAACAGCATTGCCTTCGACGAGTTGACCGCGGACGACTGGCGGAAGATGCTCAGCGTGCACCTCGACGGCGGGTTTTATCTGAGCCAGCCGGCGTACCGGGTGATGAAGAAGCAGGGCTATGGCCGGTTTGTGTTCGTCTCCTCTTCGGGTGGGATGTTCGGGCAACCGATGGAAGCCCATTACGGAGCGGCCAAAGCTGGACTTGTGGGCCTGTGCAATGTGATGGCAATCGAAGGTGCCGAACACGGCATCCTGGCCAACACCGTGCTCCCGTTCGGCTTTTCGCGGATGGTCACCGAAACTGTGAGAGACCCGAAAGTCCTTGACGAAATCGGCTTTTTGAATCTGATCAAGCCCGAGCTTATGGTACCCATCGTGGTCTACCTGGCGAGTCGAGACTGCGAGTTCAGCCACCATAACTACTCGGCCTGCGCCGGCCGTTTTGCCCGGGTCTTCGTCGGCCTCGGCCAGGGTTGGCTCGCCGATCCCGGCGACGATCCGACCGCCGAGGATATAGTGGCTCATCTGTCCGAGGTGTCGGCAACCGAGCCGTTCACGGTGCCCGGCTCGATTTTCGAGGAAGTGTTCGGAGTGTGCGCGCGGGTTCAGCGGGAGGACGGCTAGCCATGGCGAAAACCGATGCCTTGGCCACCGGCAGCCAAACCGATGCCACAAGCGACGCCGGAACACGCCGGACCGAGATCCTCGAGACCGCGGCGGCGCTGATCGCCTCGTCGGGATTGCGGACTTCGCTGCAGGAGATCGCCGACGCGGCAGGCATTCTGCCGGGAAGCCTGTATCACCACTTCGAATCCAAAGAAGCGATACTCGTTGAGCTGATCCACCGGTATCAAGCTGATCTGGATCGCATCGGGCGGGTCGCCCAGGCGAGGCTGGATGAACCCGACTCGCGGCCTGCAGCTGACAAGATCGTCGAGCTGGGATCGGTGATCGCCAATTGCGCCGTGCGGCATCGGGCTGCCTTGCAGATGTCGTTCTACGAGGGACCGAGCGCAGATCCCGAGCTCATGAAGCTGACGCGGCAGCGGCCGACCGCGATCCAGGAGGCAATGCTGCAAACGCTGCGTGCCGCCCGCTGGAGTGGCTACATCAGACCCGAAATCGACCTGCCCACGCTGGCTGACCGGATCTGCCAGACGATGCTGCAGGTCGGGCTTGATGTCATCCGGCACAATGCTTCCGCCGCGCAGGTCGCCGGACTCATGTGCCGAACCATCTTGCGGGGTTTGGCGGCCCGGGCACCCTCCGATTCGGGGTTGGATCGATCCCGCGCCTTGGCCGCGGCCAGTGACGTCATCCAGTCATGGGCCGACGATAGCGAGGCCGACCCCAGCGACAAGGCAGCCCATCTTCGAGCGGTGGCGCGAACGGAGTTCGGCCGAAAAGGCTATGAGGTCACCACCATCAGGGACATCGCCGCAGCAGCCGGGCTTGGCACCGGAACCGTCTATCGGGTAATCGGGTCCAAGGACGAGCTGCTCGCGTCGATCATGCGCTCGTTCGGACAGAAGGTCGAAGCGGGGTGGGTCGGCGTCCTGCGCTCGGACGCGACGCCCATCGAGAAACTGGACGCACTGAGCTGGGTCAACGTCAATGCGCTGGACCGATTTTCCGACGAGTTCCGTATTCAGCTTGCCTGGATGCGGCAGTCTCCGCCGGACACCGCCAATCCGGGATGGTCGTATGTGACTCGGCTGCGGCAGATGAAATCCCTTCTCACCGAAGGAATCCGGTCAGGCGAAATCCGGATCGACACACCGTCCACGGCGATGCTGGCGCGCAGCGTCATCGGCATGCAGTGGATCCCGGAGAACATCCTCCGCGCGGTCGGAACACGGGCGTCGTTGATCCTTGCTCGCGACACGGTGTTGCGTGGTGTCGCCGTCCGCGACAAGTAGGTCCGCGAATCCCGAATTGGCCGTCGATTCCGACGGCGGGGCGGCCGGGCTCGCCTCAGGCGCGATCGATCGTGGACCTGAATCTTAGGTTCGGCGGTTCGCGTAGCCACGCGGTCGACACCGCCGACCAAGCCGCGACGCTCGCGTAGGGTCCTGCCTGACTGTGTGCGTAGCCGGAGCCGTCGGTCGTGATGAAGTGGGTCGTCGAGATCGCGGGATGAGCTAGCAGCAAACCCGCAGCCGACAGGTGTACCGCATCCCACGATTCTGCGATCGCCGGCCAGTCCGGGTACTTGCAGCCACGAGCGGTGACCGCATTCGAGTCGATCAGGGCGGCCCAATCGCGAGCCGAATCGACCCGCGCGACGCGAACCAGCGTCGTGTCGAAATGTACTTCCAACCGGGGCCTTTCCCGATCGACATTCTCACCGCTCGCGGTCCACGAGTCCTCGCTGTCGGTGATCGGCGTCGACGTCCAGAATGCCCCACGTGGCAACGGGCTCAAGTCGTCACGATTGTCAATGCTCGGCGCGCGGAACTCCCTGACGGTTCCCTGATGAATCTGTGGCGATTCGAAGGTGGATAGCTTCGACAGCGCCGCCAGCCCCGCGGTGTTGAACTCCAGGAGCTCCGGATCGTTGGCATCGAGGTGCACGACACCTAGGCAATCACCGGAGTAGAGGTAGCCGCCGACCGCAGACGCTGCGGCACGGATGAGGTCTTCGGGCTGCATGGCGCTGACGAACGCTGCGGGTGCAATGCCCGCGGGGCAACGGTATCGAAGGTGCTCGATGAACAAGCGTCCTGGAAATGTGTCCAGTAGTGATTCGTCGGTGCTCACAGCCACAGCCGCAATCTCACAGGTGGATCGATCCCGCGTCCGATTGCGGGTAAGCGAGCCGACGCTTCCAGCGCTCGGACATGCCGCAAACCTTACGAAACCGGACCGACAAACACACGACCACACTGCTCGGGCCGCACGGATGGGTGATAGCACTAGTCAGGCTAGTCGGACTAGACTCACCGGGAGTTATGCTTGGTGGCGTGCAGCACAAGACGGTCACGAGCACCGAGGCCAAGGCGACACTCAATGCCCTCTTGGCCGAGGTGGAACGCACGGGCACACCCGTCACAATTACCAACCACGGTCGGCCCGTCGCGGCGCTCGTACCGGTCCACGACACGCCGCGACGCTTCGGCCAGCTACCGAACTTGACCGTTCCCGACGACTTCGACGATCCGCTGCCAGAATCGGAACTTGCTGCGTGGGAGGGCAATTCGTGACCAGCACGCGGTCAGCTGCGTCAATGCCGCGCGACGTGGTTCTCGACACCCACGCGCTGTTGTGGCTGGTTTCCACCCCCGAGAAGGTGTCCCCCGCGGCCCGCGAGGTGCTCTCGCGCAGTAGTTGCACGCTCTGGGTTTCAGCGGTCTGCGCATGGGAGCTTGCCATCAAGACGCGCCTCGGCCGTCTCGACGCGGAGCCCTTGTTGTCGGCCTGGTCAGAGATCATCAACGACATGACGATCTCGGAACTCGCGATCGACTCGGCAGACGCGATCTTCGCCGGGCGACTGCCCTGGGAACACCGTGACCCGTTTGACCGCATGCTCGTCGCGCAGGCAACTCGACGCAACCTCACCATCGCGACCCGCGACAAGCAAATCCTTCGCGCAGCTCTCACTCCCACCCTGACGGTATAGGCTCGGCGAAAGCAGCCGGACCGCCAGTTAGCGACGTAGTCGCGCCGAAATGTCCGGCAGGCCCCACCGCCTGCGGCGGCAAAACAGCAGGTCAAGGGTAATTCAACCAATCCAGTGCGAATCCATAATGCAAAGTGCACAAAGACCCTAGAATCGGTCCGTGGCATTGCGACCGCCCTCACCGCGGGTACAAGAGCTAATCCGCAAGGCCGCGTGGATGGCGCTCAATCCCAGCCGCGAATGGCTCGAAGAGTTCGATCGCGTCACGCTGGCCGCGAACGCGGCCATCTCCCAGGACCCTGGCCTGGCAGCGGTGGTGACTCGCTCCAACCGTGCGAATCTGGTCTACTTCGCTTCCGCGATGCTGCGCACGCCTGGCGATCCGGTGCCACCAAATCTCAGCGCGCATACCCTACGTATGGCCCGCGACCTGGTGCGTCGCGGCCTGGATGCGTCCGCGCTAGAGGTCTACCGCATCGGACACAATGTGGCCTGGCGGCGCTGGACGGAAATCGCGTTTGAACTGACCTCAGACCCAGAAGAGCTGCACGAGCTACTGGACGTGCCATTTCGGTCGGCCAACGAGTTCGTGGACGCGACACTTGCGGGCATCGCGGAGCAAATGCAAGCGGAATACGACGAACTGACCCAAGACATCGGTGCGGAGCGCCGCAAGATTGTCGAACTGATCCTCGACAACGCTCCTCTCAGTCGGGAGCGCGCCGAAGCGCGACTGGGCTGCCTTTTCGACCGACCCCATACCGCCGCAATCATCTGGCACGACGAGCCCGACTCCGATCCAACCGGACTCGATGAGGCCGTTGACTTGTTCAGCCAAGCTGTCGGATGTCCGCGGCCACTCACGGTCATGGCCAGTGCCGCTACCCGCTGGATATGGGTGAAAGACGTAGCCGCTCTCACGCCTGAGCAGATCCGCGAAGTGTTGGACAAGACGCCGGATGTGCGGATCGCGATCGGCAGCACCGCACCAGGAATCGAGGGGTTTCGCAGAAGCCACTTCGACGCGCTCACCACCCAGCGCATGATGGCCCGACTGCGGTCGCGCCAACGAATCGCCTTCTTCACCGACGTCCAGATGGTGACACTGCTCACCGAAAACCCTTATGGCGCCGATGATTTCATAAGAACCACGCTCGGGGACTTCGAATCGGCCAGCCCGATGCTGCACACGACGGTGCTGACATTTATCAAGGCCGGGTGCAACGCCTCGCGTGCCGCGAAGCTTCTCTACACCCACCGCAACACCGTGTTGCACCGGCTTGAGACCGCGCAACGGCTCCTGCCCCGGCCCCTCGACCACACCAGCGTTGAAGTGGCTGTGGCGATCGAAGCGCTGCAGTGGCGTGGCAAACGGACCAGCCCCGTGGCCGAATGCCCGGCCGAGCAGCAATCGGTGTCGGCGGGGCCGCGCTAACCACACGTGCGGGCGACGGCCTGCACAGCAGCGGGGTAGCCTTGTCGATGCAGCTGGTCTGCTGTCGTCGCAGCACGCGGCGCGGCATCGAGCGAAGCAAAGATGCGACGCGAGAGGGAACCCGGTGAGATTCCGGGACTGTCCCGCAGCGGTATGCAGGAACGACCGCCGTCTTTACAGCACTGGTCTTGCGACTGGGAAGCGACGGCCAGTAGGAGCACCCACCGGTGCGCGCCTGCGAGTCCGAAGACCTGCCAGCTGCGCCGGGCGCGCCGCGTCCGGCGGCTCATCGCCTCGTGGAATGGGCGTTTGGCCGTCCCCCGGTTGTGGTTATGCACCCCAGGTGTGAGCCGCATACCGGTCCGGCTGCGCGTCCGCGGGCGGTGACCACACCGTCGATTGAAGGACCGCTCGTGAACGCACTTGCTAATTTTCAGAAGTTCACCGCAACCATCACCGGCTCCCCCAGGATCGGGCCGCGCCGTGAACTCAAACGCGCAACCGAGGGCTATTGGGCCGGACGCACCAGCCGATCAGACCTAGAGTCCATCGCCGCAACCCTGCGCCGCGACACCTGGTCCGGGCTGGCCGCGGCCGGCCTGGACTCGGTGCCGGTGAACACCTTCTCCTACTACGACCAGATGCTCGATACCGCTGTCCTGCTCGGTGCACTCCCGACGCGGGTCGGGGGGATTTCCGACGAGCTCGACCGCTACTTCGCGGCCGCGCGCGGCAACGACGAGGTCGCGCCTCTGGAGATGACGAAATGGTTCGACACCAACTACCACTACCTGGTTCCCGAGATCGAGCCCGCAACCCGGTTCACGCTGAACCCGGGCAAGGTGCTCTCTGAACTGAAAGAAGCTCTCGAGCAAGGAATTCCGGCGCGCCCGGTGGTCATCGGGCCGATCACGTTCCTGTTGTTGAGCAAGGGCGTCAATGGCGGGGGCGCACCGATCGAACGCCTCAAGGAGCTGGTGCCGAGCTACTCCGAACTGTTGTCCCTGCTCGCCGATGGCGGCGCCGGCTGGGTGCAGTTCGACGAGCCGGCCCTGGTCACCGACATCAACCCCGACGCGCCCGCACTGGCCGAGGCGGTGTACACCGCGCTGGGCGCGGTGAGCAACCGGCCGGCCATTCATGTCGCCACCTACTTCGGTGACCCCGGCGCCGCCTTGGCAGGACTGGCCCGTACACCGGTCGAAGCGATCGGCGTCGACCTGGTCGCCGGCGCCAACACCGCGGTCGCGGCCGTACCGGAGTTGGCCGGCAAGATGTTGGTGGCCGGCGTCGTGGACGGCCGCAACATCTGGCGCACTGACCTCGAGTCGGCGTTGGGCAAGTTGGCGACGCTGCTGGGTTCGGCTGCCGCCGTTGCGGTTTCGACGTCTTGCTCCACGCTGCACGTACCCTACTCGCTGGAGCCGGAGACCGAGCTGGACGACGCGTTGCGCAGCTGGCTGGCGTTCGGTGCCGAAAAGGTGGCCGAAGTCGTCGTGCTGGCGCGCGGACTGCATCACGGACGCGAGACGGTGGCCGACGAGATCGCGGCATCCAACGCCGCCGTGGCATCGCGCAGGCGTGATCCGCGGCTGTGCAATGGACAAGTCCGGGCACGGATCGACTCCATCGTCGCCTCCGGTGCGCACCGGGGCGACCCGGCGCAGCGCCGGGCCAGCCAGGACGCGCGGCTGCACCTGCCACCGCTGCCGACCACTACGATCGGTTCCTACCCGCAGACCTCGGCGATCCGCAAGGCACGCGCCGCATTACGGGCCGGTGAGATCGACCAGGCCGAGTACGTGAAGCGCATGAAGCACGAGATCGCCGACGTGATCAAGCTGCAGGAGCAGCTGGGCCTGGACGTGCTGGTGCACGGTGAGCCGGAGCGCAACGACATGGTGCAGTACTTCGCCGAGCAGCTAGAAGGCTTCTTCGCCACCCAGAACGGCTGGGTGCAGTCCTACGGCAGCCGCTGCGTCCGTCCGCCGATCCTGTACGGCGACGTCTCCCGGACCCAGCCGATGACGGTCGAGTGGATCACTTACGCCCAGTCGCTGACCGACAAGCCGGTCAAGGGCATGTTGACCGGGCCGGTCACGATCCTGGCGTGGTCGTTCGTGCGTGACGACCAGCCGCTGGCCGACACCGCCAACCAGGTGGCGCTGGCCATTCGCGATGAGACCGTGGACCTGCAGTCCGCCGGCATCGCGATCATCCAAGTCGACGAGCCCGCGCTGCGGGAGCTGCTGCCGCTGCGTCGCGCCGATCAGGCGGAGTACTTGCGTTGGGCCGTAGGCTCTTTCCGCTTGGCCACCTCGGGCGTCGCCGACTCGACGCAGATCCACACGCACCTGTGCTACTCCGAGTTCGGTGAGGTGATAGGCGCAATCGCCGACCTGGACGCCGACGTGACGTCCATCGAGGCGGCACGTTCACACATGGAGGTGCTTGACGACCTGAACGCGATCGGGTTCGCCAACAGCGTGGGGCCAGGTGTCTATGATATCCATTCGCCACGGGTGCCCAGCACCGAAGAGATGGCCGAGTCGTTGCGTGCCGCGTTGAAAGCCGTACCGGCGAGGCGGTTATGGGTCAACCCTGACTGTGGGCTCAAGACCCGAAGCGTAGACGAGGTGACCGCGTCGCTGCGCAACATGGTCGCCGCGGCACAGCAGGCACGTTCCGGCTAGCTGGCGAGCAGACGCAAAAGCACCCCAAAACCGGCGGTTTTGGGGGCTTTTGCGTCTGCTCGGCCAACCTAGTCCGACAGCACCTGGACAGGCAGGTCGTCGGCCCAGGGCTGTCGGGTCACCATGTCGGCAACTCGGACGTAGCCGCGCTCGAACTCACCGGTCGCGGCGTCCACGAGTCGATACTGCTGGGTTTGCTTGTGGATGGGCTGCGCGTCGAGCAGCACGATCCGTACCTCGCCGGGCTCAAAGCGACAGCGCTGTTGCATCGCTTCGATCAGTTGCTCGTTGTGCATGTGGCCGTCGCCGAAATTCCACCCAATGGCGGTGCTGCAGATCCGTTCGCCGTCGGTGATGATGTAGTCGTCCTCGTCGTGGCCCGCCATCGCCCGATGTGCCAGGGTGAACAGCGCCCGGCCGTGAGTGTTCATGGCGCGGAACGCATATCCCAGGTACACCGGGATCTGCGCTCGCTCCTTGCCGTAGAAGCGTTCCAGCTGAGCCTGCGGCATGCTGGCGATCGCGACGATGCCCCGCTTGATCTTGTCCTCCCCCGAGGGTTTGACGCACCACAGCGTGGTGTCCCAGTTGCCCGCGTAGTAGCGCATCCCAGGCAGGAACGAGATCTTGCGCGGGAACATGTTGCCGGCGATCACGATTCCCGCGATCACCGCGAACAGAATCACCACCGGCACAGGGTTTTTCACGTCCGTCAGGCCAAAACGAGCGTGGCCGACGAATAGCGACAGCACACCGAAGATCATGAACACGTTCCACTCCAGCGGCACCCCCATCGGGATCGCCGTCAGGATCCCCAGATGGAAACACACCATTACCGTTGCGGCCGCCGCCAGCGGCCAACCGCTATGGGACAAGAACAGCACCACGGGCACCCACATCTCGACGAAAGTGCTGACGTGAGCAAAGATTCGCGACAATAGTCCGGGCCGCAGATCGTCGGGGAACTTCTCGAAGAACATCCGCTTAACGAACCGCGGCCGGAACAGCGGGTTGTTCGACATCATCGTCGAGATCACAAACGGAAAGTGCTTGTTGAGCTTCGACGTCGCCGCACCCATCCAGATCGCCAGGAACACCAGCTTGGCGGCGACGATCATGTCGACACCGCCGAACAGGAAGGTCACCGTCAGCGTCGCGTACACCTCGCCGCGGGCCGCCAGGAAGATCACCTTGTCGCGCAGTCCCAGCACCCCGAGAAGTAGCAGGATCACCACGATCTGCCATACCGGCAGCAGCCCTACGGTGGTGCCCAGCTCGGGTACCGGGCCGGTGCCGTCGGTGAACAGCGCCGCCACCAACATGATCAGCAGCAGCGCATACAGCGCGACATCGGCCGGTTTGCGCTTGGTGCCGTGGGTCAGCGGGACACGATCCGGCCATGGTGGCAGCCGGATGGTGCCAAATCGCAACCAGTAAAGGATCGAGCCCATGGGCGGGAAGAACCGGTTGTTCAGCGGTCCGAAGCCGCAGCCCAGCCCGATCACCTCGAACAGCATCGTGTAGAGCACAACCTTCTCGAAAACGATTGGTTCCGCATACCACGACCTGACGTCGGTGAACCCCTCGATTCCTTTGGTGCTGAAGACGATCAGCCAGGCGACCAGGATGTAGAGCAGGACCTTGACGACATAGAACAGGTGTAATGCCACCGGCGTTCCGAAGCCCACCTCGGCCCAGTGCCGAGCCATCGGGCGGATCTTCTCGCTGCGGGTGCCCTTGCTCCATTCGGCCATGTCGATCTGCGGCAGCTCGGGCTTGAGAAATCCCATGGTTTGAAAGATTAGAACGTGTTCTAGCGCCGCGCTGAGGTTCGTGCGGCGAATCCCTTTGTCAGCTGGCTCGCTCGCGGATTACCGTGTAGTTCTGCCTGCCGCGGAGGCGTCGACCATGAACACACTTCGGTTCCTCACCATGGCGACGATTGCCACAGTCGCATCGAGCGGACTCGTGGTTGCACAGCCGGTCGCCAACGCCCAGCCCCCCTCACCCGGTGATTCCTGCACGGTCTTGCACGCAACCACCCAGGACGGCAACGGCCGGACCATGTGGTGCAACCCGACTATGACCGGCAACCACAGCCTGGTGTGGCAGTACGGCGGACCTGACTAAGAACGCACCACCCGTCGCGACCGTCCGATTGTGCATTGCGCCTGACGGCATCGCGGTGCTGCGTTCCGAATGACGTTGACCTGTCGTTCCGCGGTTGCGATCCTTGCAAGGCATCCTAAGACGCTCCTGACTAGCCCGCCTCAGCCATGCACGCCGGGTAACGGCCGCTGCTCGTGCCCCGAGTAGGCGCTAAGCGGTCGGATCAACGCGTTGGCCGCCGCCTGTTCCATGATGTGTGCGGTCCACCCGGCGATCCTGCTCATCACGAAGATCGGCGTGAAGCTGGCGATGTCGAAGCCCATCAGGTAGTAGGCCGGCCCGGTCGGAAAGTCGAGATTGGGTTTGATCCCCGTGCCGGCCTGCATTTCGGCCTCGAGCACGCGGTAGATGTCCAGCCAGCGCTGTCCGTCACGAACGGCGGCGACGCTGGTCAGCGCGCGCTTCATCGTCGGCACCCGAGAGTCACCGTTCTTGTACACCCGGTGCCCGAAGCCCATGATCCTCTCGTTGCCGGCAAGCTTGGCGCACAACCATTCTCGCGCATTCGCAGGATCGCCGATCTCGATCATGTCGTGCATGACCGCCTCGTTGGCGCCGCCATGCAGCCGACCCTTGAGCGCACCGATCGCCCCGGTGACCGCGCTGTAAATGTCGGACTGCGTCGATGTCACCACCCGCGCGGCGAACGTGGAGGCGTTGAAACCATGCTCGGCGTAGAGGATCATCGACTGCTCGAATGCCGACACGACGGCGGGTTCGGGCACCTGCCCGAAGCACATCCGCAGGAAGTTCTCGGCATACCCCAGTCCGCTGTGCGGTGCGATCGGTGCCAGCCCGCGGCGGCGCCGCATATCGGTCGCCACGATGGTCGGCAACACCGCGAGCATGCGCAGCGCCGTGGCGCGGTTCGCCGAATCGTCGTCCTCGTCGGGATCCTCGGCACCCAAGTAGCTGATCGCGGTGCGTACCACGTCCATCGGGTGACAGTTGTCGGGCAGCTTGGCCAGCAGCGACAGCATCGACCGGTCCACCCGGCGGCTGGCGCGTTCTCGTTGGCAGAACAACGCCAGCTCAGCGTCGGTCGGCAGCTCGCCACGCCACAGCAGGAAGGCGACCTGTTCGAAGCTGCAGCGCGCCGCCAAGTCCTGCACCGGATAACCGCGGTAGGTCAGCGAATTGGTCTCCGGCACCACCTTGGAGATGGCGGTGGTGTCCACTACCACACCGGCGAGGCCCTTCTTGACGTCGGGTTGGGTAGCTACCGTCGGCGCGGTCATGACTTTGCCTCCTCCATCGTGAGGTCCTGGTAGTCGGAGTAGCGCAGCAGCTCGTAGAGGCGGCTGCGCTGCTGCATGCGATCCAGCAGACTTAATTGCGTTCCCGCTGAATCGATTTCGCGCAGGCCCTGCTCGACCGCGAACATCGCCAGCCGCAGCGTGGTGACCGGGTAGATGACGGCGTTGTAGCCGATGTCGCCCAATCGGCGCGCGGTCAGCAGCGGTGACTTGCCGAACTCGGTCATGTTGGCCAGCAGTGGCACATCGATTGCGGCGCGGAACTTCTCGAAGTCCGCGATCTCGGTCAGCGCTTCGGTAAAGATCATGTCTGCACCCGCGTCGGCATACGCACGAGCCCGGTCGGTAGCGGCGGCCAAGCCTTCGACGGCGGTCGCGTCGGTGCGGGCGCAGATGACGAAGTTCGGGTCACGCCGCGCGGATACCGCTGCGCGCAATCGCTTTACCATCTCGGCGGTCGAGACGACGGCCTTGCCGGCGAGGTGGCCGCATCGCTTCGGGTTGATTTGGTCCTCCAGGTGACATCCGGACACGCCGGCATCTTCCAGGACGGTCACGGTGCGCGCGGCATTCGACGGCGCACCGAAACCGGTGTCGGCGTCGATCAGCGTCGGCAGCTCAGTCGTAGCGGCGATCTGGGCGCCGCGCGTCGCGACCTCAGTCAGAGTCGTCAACCCGATGTCGGGCAGTCCGAGATCGGCGGCAAGCGCCGCGCCGGAAACATAGACCCCTTCAAATCCGATCTCGGCGATCACCTTCGCTACCAGGGGTGAGAACGCGCCCGGAAAGCGTTGCAGCCGTCCGGAATTGATCCCAACCCGAAACGCAGCGCGCTTGTCCAGGGCGCCGGTCATCGGAATATTCCCGACGGAATCACCGGCGCCTTGTCCAGCACCCGTGGGTCGACCAACACACTCAGCCCACCCAGCTCGCCGTCCTTGAGATCGGCGAGGTTGTCCACGGTGGACAGGAACCTTTGCTGCTCAACGGGTTCCACCACGTCCTCGGCGAGTTCGGTGAACTTCTCGACGTATTGCTTGCGCTCGAACGGCCGGGCGCCGAGCGGATGAGCATCGGCCACCGCGAGTTCGTCGACGATCACCTCGCCGCTCTTGAGCGTCACCTCGACGCGTGCGCCGAACGCCTTCTCTGCCGGATCGGTCGAGTGATAGCGGCGGGTCCACTCGGTATCCTCGACGGTTGAAATCTTGTGCCATAGCTCGACGGTGTCGGGCCGGCGGGCCCGCTCCGGAGCGTAGGAGCGTTCGTGGTGCCAGCCGCCGTCCTGTAGTGCGACGGCAAAGATGTAGGGCAGCGAATGATCGAGCGTTTCCCGGGACGCGTCCGGATCGAACTTCTGCGGATCCCCAGAGCCGGTTCCGATCACCTCGTGGGTGTGCTGGCTGGTGTGCAGCACAATCGTCGCGATCTGGTCGAGACCTCCTTCCAGATCACGAAAGCGCTCGCGCAGCCGGCAGGCCAGATCGATCGGCGCCTGGCTTTGGTACTCGGCGGAATGCTGCTTGGTGTAGCTGTCCAGAATGGCGCGCTTGGGTTCCCCGGGAGCGGGCAGCGGAACCTGGTAGATGCGGTCGGGTCCGCCGAGCAGCCAGGCGATTACGCCGTCCTCACCCTCCCAGATCGGTGCCGGCGATCCCTCCCCTCGCATCGCACGGTCTACCGCCTCGATGCCGACCTTGCCGGCGTGCGCCGGAGCGAACGCCTTCCAGCTGGAGATCGCACCCTTGCGGGTTTGGCGGGTGCTGGTGGTCAGGTGCAGTGCCTGCCCGATCGCATGGTAGATGGTCTCGGCGTCCAGCCGCAGCATCGTCCCGATACCGGCAGCCACCGCCGGGCCGAGATGTGCGACGTGGTCGATCTTGTTCTCGTGCAAGCATATTCCGCGGACCAGGTCGATCTGGATCTCGTACGCGGTCGCCAGGCCGCGGATCAAGTCGGCGCCGCGCACGCCGAGCTGCTGGGCGACCGCCACCAGCGGAGGGAGGTTGTCTCCGGGGTGGGCGTAATCCGCCGCCAAAAACGTGTCGTGGAAGTCGAGTTCGCGCACCGCGACGCCATTGGCCCATGCCGCCCATTCCGCCGAATAGCCGCCGTCGACACCGAACACGCGCGCCCCGCGCCGCACCGGATGCGCGAGTGCCTGTTGACGGGCAACGGTGACGGGCCGGCGCAGCACCGCGGCGGCGCTGACGGCGGCGTTGTCGATGATCCGGTTGAGCAGCATTTCCGTGGTCTCCGGATCGACCGCAACCGGATCGATGGCGACCTCGGCGATCTTGTGGGCCAGGTGCTCGGTGCGCGGGAAATCGTCCGCGCTGCGTCGGGACCGTACCGTGTGCAGCAACATGGTTCGCACACTATGCAAGGCCAGGACTGGTAGAAATAGCCTGTAAATGCGTATTTTTGTGTCCTTACCTAACAGAACTTGCGAACCTTGCGAACCCAACGTGGAGTAACGTGTCAGGAGTGACGAAGACGTTTGCTCGGACGTTTTTCGGAGCCCGGCTGCGACGGCTGCGTCAGGAACGCGGGCTCACTCAGGCGGCGTTGGCGCGCGCGGTGGACCTGTCCACCAGCTATGTCAATCAGTTGGAGAACGACCAGCGCCCCATCACCGTGCCGGTGCTGCTCGCGCTCACCGAGCGCTTCGACTTGCCACCCCAGTACTTCGCCTCCGATTCCGACGCCCGATTGGTGGCCGACCTCAACGACGTCTTCACCGAAACCGCCGAGCGCGCCATCAGCCAAAGCCAGATCGAGGAGTTCGTTGCCCGGATGCCCGAGGTCGGCCGCAGCCTGGTTGCGGTGCACCGCCGGTTTCGCGATGCCACCGAGGAATTGGAAGGTTATCGGTCTCGAGCGACCGCGCAAGCCGAGCTGCCTCCGGAACGACCGATGCCGTTCGAGGAGGTCCGCGATTTCTTCTACGACCGCAACAACTACCTCGGCGACCTGGACATGGCGGCGGAAGAAATGTTCGGCGAATGCGGCATGCGGGTCGGCGGTCTCGACATCCAGCTGTCCACGCTGATGCGGGACCGGTTCGACATCTCGGTGGTGATCGATGACCAGCTACCCGAAACCACCAAGCGCCACTACTGTCCGGACACCAAGGTGCTGCGCATCGCTCACTGGCTGTTGCCCGGCCAGCGCGCGTTCCAGATCGCCACCCAGCTCGCTCTGCTCACCCAATCAGAGTTGATCGCGGCCATCGTGGCCACCGACGACCAGCTCAGCACCGAGGCGCGCGCCGTCGCCCGGATCGGTCTGGCCAATTACTTCGCCGGCGCTTTCCTGCTGCCCTATCGCGAGTTCCACAACGCCGCAGAAGAATTGCGCTATGACATCGATCTTCTGGGTCGCCGGTTCGGGGTGGGCTTCGAGACCGTGTGCCATCGACTTTCGACGTTACAGCGTCCGCGGCAACGCGGGATTCCGTTCATTTTCGTCCGCACCGACAAGGCCGGAAACATCTCAAAGCGCCAGTCGGCCACGGCATTTCACTTCAGCAGGATCGGCGGCAGCTGCCCGCTGTGGGTGGTGCACGACGCGTTCGCCCAACCGGGCCGGATCGTCGTTCAGGTGGCGCAAATGCCCGACGGGCGTTCGTACTTCTGGATCGCCAAGACCACCACGCCAGCGGGTCGCGGTTATCTGGGTCCGCACAAGAGTTTCGCCGTCGGGTTGGGCTGCGACCTTGCGCATGCCGACAAACTCGTCTACTCAACCGGGGTCGTCCTCGATGATCCGACAACTGCCGTCCCAATCGGGGCGGGCTGCAAGATCTGCAGCCGGACTTCGTGCGCCCAGCGCGCGTTCCCCTACCTCGGCGGACGGGTTGTCATCGACGAGAACACGGGCAGCAGTTTGGCCTATTCGTTCACCGGGCAACCGGTTTGAACAGCCGTTAGTTCTGGCGAACCGGATTGAAGGCCGTGCAATCGGTGTAGCTTGCTGCTAGGGGGTCAGCTAAGGAGTCCGGCCGTGGCAGATGTCGATTTTTGCGTGGTGGGAGCGGGATTCGCGGGCCTGACGGCGGCCCTGCGTTTGAAACAAGCGGGCCGCTCCGTTGCCCTGCTGGAGGCACGAGACCGGGTCGGCGGCCGCACTTTCACCGTGACCCGCGACGACGGGGTGTGGATCGATCGCGGCGGCGCGTGGATCGGACCGGGCCAGGACCGGATCTACGCGCTGATGGAAGAGTTCGGCGTGCCGGAGTACAAGCAACACAACGACGGTGACGCCATGATGATCGTCGACGGAAAGAAGCACCGCTACGGCGGAAAATTGCCCTGGACGATGAGCCCCTGGGCGGTGGCCAACCTTGGCGTTGGTTTGCTGACCATGGAGCAAATGTGCAAGACCATTCCGCGCGATGCCCCCTGGGAGGCCAAGGATGCCGCCGAGTGGGACCGGAGCAGTCTGGGGGATTGGCTCGAACGCAACGTGTTGTCCAGGCCGGCCCGCGAGATGCTGGACATGGCGTTGGCCGGCCCCTACACCTGTGCCGCCTCTGAAGTGTCTTTGCTGTGGATGCTGCTGCAGATGGCGTCCGCGGGCGGTCCCGCGTTTGTCATTTCGGGCAAGGGGGGCGCCCAGGATGCGCGCCCGGTCGGCGGCATGGGCGCCCTCTACGGCCCGATGGCCGCCGAGCTGGGTGACGCGGTGCAATTGTCGCGGCCGGTCCGGCAGATTGCGCAGGACGCTGACGGGGTGACCGTCCACTCCGATGGCATGACGGTGCGGGCCCGCCGGGTCATCGTGACGATTCCGATGGCGATCGCGGGCTCGATCGTCTACGAGCCGATGCTGCCGGTGGATCGATCGTTTCTGCATCAGCGCATGCCCGGCGGCGCGGTCATCAAGGTTTCGATCGTCTATGACGAGGCATTTTGGCGTTCCGACGGATTGTCCGGCCAGTCGGCGTCGCCCGGTGCCCCGGCCACGCTGACCATCGACGCCTGCACGGACACCGGCAACCCGGGCATTATGTGCGTCATCAGCGAGGGAACGGCCGCCCGTCAGCTCACCCAACTCGACGAGGACGAGCGCAAAGCCGCGATCATCGGCGAACTCGTGAACCGGTTCGGCGACAAAGCCGACAAGCCCGTCGAGTACCACGAGCAGAACTGGACCGTCGAACGGTATTCGGGGGGCGGCATGATCAGTCACACCCCAACCGGTGTGCTCACCGAATACGGCACCGCACTGCGTACCCCCTGCGGGCGGATCCACTGGGCCGGCACCGAAAGCTCGGCCATCATGTGCGGGTGGATCGATGGGGCGATTCGCTCCGGCGAGCGCGCAGCAGCCGAAGTGGTGGCAGCCGAAACCGCGCCGGCCGCAGTGACTTAAGCCAGACTTAAGCCCAATACCGTTCAGTTAAGGTTACATGGGTGTAGTTTATGACCTATGCCTCGTGCGGGTTGGCGGAAGCCTGAGTCGGATCGCCGGTTGTCAGATTTGGTGTCGGTGGGGGTGCTGACGCGGGTGTTTCCCGCAACGGTGGTGGATGAGGTGATCGAGCAGGCCGGTCGCACTCAGCAGCGGCATCGGTCGTTGCCGGCGCGGGTGATGGCGTATTTCGCGATCGCGATGGGCCTGTATTCAGAGGGCTCGTATGAGGATGTGTTGGCCCAGCTCACTGATGGTTTGGCGTGGGCGTCGGGGTGGCGTGAAGAGTATCGACTGCCGGGTAAGTCGGCGATCTTTCAGGCTCGTGAGCGGCTGGGATCGGCCCCGTTGGCCAGCTTGTTTTCCCGGGTAGCCCGCCCGTTAGCCGGACCGCAAACCCCAGGGGCTTGGCTGGCCGAGCGGCGGCTGGTGGCCATCGACGGCAGCTGTCTGGATGTGGCCGACACCCCAGCCAACGACGAGTACTTCAGTCGTCCGGGGGCCGGCGGCAGGGGTGAGAAGGCCGCATTTCCGCAGGCCCGGATCCTGGGGCTGGCCGAGTGTGCCACGCATGCGGTCTTCGCCGCAACGATCGGTGGTTACCGTGACTCGGAGGCCAAACTCGCCGAAAAGCTGCTGGATGCTCTCACGCCGGACATGCTGCTGCTGGCTGATCGCGGGTTCTTCTCGTATGCCTTGTGGCGCAAAGCCCTTGCGACCGGAGCCGACCTGTTGTGGCGAGTACGCACCGACGCCTACGCGCCACAACCGGTGCATGTGCAGGATCTTGCTGACGGCTCGTGGCTAGCGCATCTGCAGTCCAGCGCTGACCGTCGCAGCGAGCCGATGCTGGCACGAGTCATCGACTACACCATCGACGACGGACGCGAAAACTCCACCAGCTACCGGCTATTCACCACGCTGACCGATCCCGAACAGGCCCCCGCCGTCGAGTTGGCCGCCGCCTACGCCCAGCGCTGGGAAATCGAAAACACCTTCGACGAACTCAAAACCCATCAACGCGGACCCCAGGTGGTACTGCGCTCGAAGTCCCCTGATCTTGTCCTACAAGAGATTTGGGGACATCTGTGCTGTCACTACGCCATTCGTACCCTGATGGCCCAGGCCGCCGAACACGCCGGCGAGGACCCCGACCGGGTCAGTTTCACCGCCGCGCTGCGCATCACCCGCCAATCCGTCGCCCAACAGGGCGCATTTCCCCCCTGAGGACCCCCAAGCCGCCGATCAGCACTGGTGGGCCTTCCTGCGCCGCCTGCTCGACCGACTCAACCCCGCCAGGCGCCGACGATCCGCACCACGGGTGATCAAACGCAAAATGTCCAAATGGCACGTCAAACGCGCAACTCACGCTCACTGGCCCCAACCCCAACGCCCACCAGACGTCACGACTCTCCGCCTTAACTGAACGGTATTGGACTTAAGCCCAGCCGCGGCCCGCCGCGGCGCTAACCTATCCCGGTCCGCGGCACCACGCTGGGCCGCTGCTGTGTCACGTGCGAACCCGCGCCGCCGCGGCCCGTCATCCCGCCGGGCATACCCGCACCCGCACCGCCCATCGCCGTGGGCATCGGCATCATCGGCATCCCACCAGTGGGGGCCGCCGCCGGCTGCGCCAGCGGAGCGGGGTTGGCCATGGCGCCCAACCCACGCATCGCCGAACTTGTCATGCCCGCCGGCGTCGACCCCTGCCAGGTCGGCGGCACCGACATCGCTCCTACCATACGCGCCTGACCGAGACCCGCCGACATCCCGGCACCCAGTCCCCCGCCGCCGAGGCCCTTCAGCGCGGGAGCGGCGTCGCCAACGAACTGCGGCGCGTCGGCCGCCAGCCCGGCGGCCGTCGAACCGGCCAATCCGACAGTGCTCGTGTTCGCCGAATTCGCCAGCTGCATCATCGGAGACATCAACATGCTGGCCGGGTACATGCCGATCTGCGCAACCGATATCAACGACTGCACCGGCACGGCCGAAGTCGCGGACTGCACAGCGGTCACCGCGCCGGGAAGTGCGGCTACCGCGCCCTGTACCGCGGGTGACACCGCAGCCGTCGCCGTCGACGCCAATCCCGCCAAATCCAGCGGCGGCATGCTAAACGGCGTCAAAACCGAGGCCACCGACGTCGCCCCTGAGTGATACCCCACCATGGCGGCCACGTCCTGAGCCCACATCTCCAGATAGTCGAACTCGGTGGCCGCAATCGCCGGCGTGTTCTGACCCAAGAAATTCGTCGCCACCAGCGACAGGAACGATGTCCGGTTCGCAGTCACCGCCGCCGGATGCACGGTCGCCGTCTGCGCCGTCTCAAACGCCGTCGCCGCCGCCCGAGCCTGGCCAGCAGCCAGCTGCGCCCGATCCGCCGCCGCGCTCAACCACCCGACATACGGCGCGGCCGCCGCGGCCATCGCCGCCGACGCCGGTCCCGACCACAACCCATTCGTCAATCCTGTGATCACCGAATCAAACGACGACGCCGAAGCCGCCAAATCCGATGCCAGGCCCTCCCAAGCGGTGGCGGCCGTGAACAGCGGCCCCGACCCCGCGCCGGCAAAGATCCGAGCCGAGTTGATCTCCGGTGGTAACCACGAAAACTCCAAGATCATCGCAACTCCCCACGAGTTCGGCCGCAGCAACGGCGCATCTCGGCAGTCACCCGCCGCGCCACACCACGGCCGGATCGTAGGGAATCACATCAAAGATCGTTGCGCGGAATACTCCGATTCAGCAGTCACCCAGAAACTACCCAGTCAACATCAAGGTTTTGCCGGTTAGGCCCAGCTGGCGCTTGGCGTTCGGCCAACCCACTGCTCCATTGCGGTCACGGCGATCATTCGTGGAGGCTGTTGGTGACGAAAGTGAATCCTATTCGCGGTACGCATTTTCCCGCCGCGCGCTATCTAACTGAGTTGCTGTCTGCACCAACATGATTCGTAATATCCCGCAACGACCTTTCTTCGCACCTGCCGGGCAGATAAGCTCCTGACAATGAGCGCTAACCGCCAGGGCCTTGCGGCTGACGCGCGAACCGCCTTGAGCCGCGTTCCGATACTTGCCGAGATCGACGATCAACAACTCGATCGACTGTCGAACGCCATCGAGCGCCAGCACATCCGCGCCAACGAGTGGCTGTTTCGCCTGGGCGACCCGTCGGACGCCATCTACGTAATCGACACGGGGCGCTTCGCCGCAATCAGTGCCGACGGACAGGTGATTCGTGAGATGGCTTGCGGTGATTCCATCGGCGACCTGGGCGTGATCTCCGGCGAACCGCGCTCGGCTTCGGTGCGGGCCCTGCGCGACGGCGTGGTGTGCCGGATCGCCGCGGAGACGTTCACCGCGGTATTGGACACGACTCCGCAGCTGCAGTCGGCGATGCTGCGGGCGATGGCGAGGATGCTTCGCGAATCCCGATCTGTGAACGTCTCTCGGACCCGCAGGGTGGTGGGCATCCTGTCGACTGGGGATGCCCACGCGGCCCCGATCGTCGACGCAGTCGCAGCGCGTCTGGGCTCATACGGGAAGACGGCGGTGCTAGCGCCGTCCGCTGAGACCACCGCTGGCGTCGACGAATACGACCAACTTGTCGACGCCTTCAGCGAGAAGCTGGACGGCGCGGAGCGCGGCAACGATTGGGTGTTGCTGGTCGCCGATCGCGGCTCAGGCGATCTGTGGCGCCAATATGTGATCGCCCAAAGCGACCGACTCGTGGTCCTGGTGGATCAGCGCCATCCGCGGAAATCGTTGGAACACCCCGCAATTGAGGTCCCGGTCCACCTGGTCACCATGACCGAACCGGACCCGAGTTGGTGGGATCTGCTGCAGCCGACCTCGCATCACGCCGCCGACGACGGCGGCCTCGCGGCTCTGGCGCGCCGGATCGCCGGCCGGTCGCTCGGTCTGGTGCTGGCGGGTGGCGGTGCGCGGGGGTTGGCGCACTTCGGCGTCTATGAAGAACTCACCCGTGCCGGCGTGGTGATCGATCGGTTCGGCGGAACCAGTGCTGGCGCCATCGCTGCCGCAATCTTCGCAATGGGGTTAGACCCGCTCGAGGCGACGGCCGCGGCGCGCAAGTACATGGCATACACAAACCCACTCGGCGACTACACGCTGCCCGCGGTGGCGCTCACTCGGGGTGGACGGGTCAGCCGTCTGGTCGGAGAATTCTTCGGCAGCAAGCTGATTGAGCATGCGCCGAAAGGGTTTTTCTCCATCTCTACCGACATGATCACCGATGAGCAGATCATCCATCGGCGTGGGCCCCTGGCCCTGGCGGTGCGGGCCTCGATCTCGATCCCGGGACTCATTCCACCGGTACAGGTGGGCGACCGGGTTCTCATCGACGGAGGGCTGTTGAACAATCTTCCGGCCGATGTGATGTGCGCAGACCGCGATGGCGAAGTGATCTGTGTCGATCTGCGCAACCCTTTCGTGCCGTCAAATCATTTCGGTCTGCTGCCGTCGGCCCTTGAGCCGCCCGCCATGGTTCGGCGCCTGGTGACGGGAACCGATGTCGCCCTTCCGCCATTGCAGGAGACCATGCTTCGTACCGCTGAACTCGCCTCATCCAAAGTGGATTTGGGTGAGCTTCCCCGAATCGCAGGCATTATCGAGCCCGACATTTCGGCGATCGGCCTGTTGGACTTCAAGATGATCGACGCCGCGTTGGAGGCGGGGCGGATCGCGACTCGTGCCGCCCTCGAAGCGCAGCCGGAGCTCGCCGGCTGAAATCCCTTGTGCCACTCTGGTTTCACCCGTCTCAACCTAGGCATTTTTGTCGGTGGGTGCTCATAGCATTTGGGTATGGGTTCGAGCGCGCGTGAGGAGATCGTGGGGGTCTTCGATGCGCTCGATGCCGAGCTGGACCGGTTGTGCGGGTTGACGTTTGAGGTGTTGACCACCCCGGAGCGGTTAGCGTTTCTGGAGCGCTTGGAGCGGGCGGCGCGGCGGTTGCCGGTGCCCGGGCACGCGTTGATCAATCAACTCGCCGAACAATCCAGCGAGCAAGAGCTGGGCGGGAGGTTGTCTGCGGTGCTGGCCGATCGGCTGCGCATCACCCGCGCCGAGGCCGGCCGGCGGGTGGCCGAAGCGCAGGATCTGGGGCAGCGTCGGGCGTTGACCGGTGAGCCGTTGCCGGCGCGGCTAAGCGCCACCGCTAAAGCGCAGCGGGATGGCCTGCTCGGCGGGAACCATGTGCACCAGATCCGCGGGTTCTTTAAGCGGCTGCCCGACGCGGTGGACCTGTTCACCCGCGAGGCCGCCGAAGCCGACCTGGCCAGTAAAGCCACCCAGTACCGGCCCGACCAGGTCGCCAAGTACGCCCGCGTGCTCATGGATTGCCTTAACCCCGATGGCACCTACACCGACGACGAGCGGGCCCGCCGGCGCGGGATCAGCATCGGCAACCAGGGATTCGACGGCATGTCACGTCTTAGCGGGCTGCTCACCCCGGAGCTGCGGGCCACCCTGGAAGCCGTGTTGGCCAAGCTGGCCGCCCCGGGCATGTGCAACCCGACCGACGAAAACCCTGTGGTCGACGGGGAAGCCCCGGAGGAGGCGGTGCGCCGCGACATCCGCAGCCAGGCCCAACGCAACCATGACGGGTTGCTGGCCGGGCTGCGCGGGCTGCTGGCCTCAGGGGAGTTGGGTCAGCACAACGGGTTACCGGCCAGCATTATCGCGACCACCACGCTGCAAGAGTTGCAGGCCGCCGCCGGCCGGGGCCTGACCGGCGGGGGCACCATCTTGCCGATGTCCGATGTCATACGTTTGGCCCGCCACGCAAACCAATACCTGGCGATCTTCGACCAGGGCACAGCGGTCGCGTTGTATCACACCAAGCGCCTGGCGTCGCCGGGGCAGCGAATCGTGTTGTACGCCAAGGAACGCGGCTGCAGCGCACCGGGTTGTGATGTGTCGGGGTATTACTGCGAGGTCCATCACTGCACCCCCTACGCGACCTGCGGCACCACCGACGTCAACGACCTCACCTTCGCCTGCGGCGGGCATCACCCGCTGGCCGAAAAGGGCTGGACCACCCGCAAAAACACCACCGGCGACACCGAATGGATACCGCCGCCGCACCTCGACCACGGCCAACCGCGGACCAACAGCTTCCACCACCCGGAAAAGCACTTGGTGGAAGAAGACGATGGCGACCCGTAGCGGCGCGGCTGCGAGTAACCTCACAGCCGCTGGAGGCACCTATGTCGTATGTCGTGGCAATGCCAAACTTTTTGGGAAGTGCTGCTGAGCATTTGGCCGCGATGGGGTCGGCGGTCAGCACGGCGAACGCGGCAGCTGCTAGCTCGACCACATCGTTGCTGACCGCCGGCGCCGACGAGGTGTCCACGGGGATTGCGGCGCTGTTCGGCTCCCACGGCTTGGAGTATCAGACGGTCAGCACGCAAGCGTCGCATTTTAATGAGCGGTTCGTGCTCGGCTTAGCGGCAACCGCGAATGCGTATCTGACGACCGAGATCGCCAACGCTGAACACAATCTGTGCAGCGCGGTCAACCCGCCGGCCCGGACGCTGTTGGGGTGCCCTCCAACCGGCAACGGCGCCAACGCGACAACCGCTGGCGGTATCTACCAGGCGGCCAGCACGCGGATTACTCCGTCGCCGAATGCCCTGCAGTTCGCCATTTCTCCAGCCCCGAGCTCGGCATGGCGGACATCTACCTGCCACAGGGGATGATGTCGGATGTGGTGGGGTTGTCCAGTGTCACCAACTCGTTGAGTGGTACGGTCACCACCTACATATACCCCGCGCCGATTCTGCCGATGTTGTTGCCGCTGCAGCAGATCGGTGTCCCACAACCAATCGTCAATCACCTCAACTCGGTACTGCAGCCGATTGTCAATGCCGGCTATTCGTCTCTGACCCCCAACGCTGGGCCGTACCTCTCAGCAGGATCACTGATCGGCTTCGGGTGACGCAGCCCGTTATCCCGCCTGCTTGGCCGGCGGGCGGTAGAAGATCAGCAACTGGCCGATGGCCCCGGCTAAGCCCAGGCCTACCGCTATCAGCAAACCCTGCCAGCCGTCGAACCAGTTCTTGCCGAAGATCAGCCAATCCAGGCTGAGCTTTCCGGCGCCCAGTGTGGCCACAACGACAGCGCTAACGGCCAACACCAGGTTGTACTCCCAGCCTTCCTTGACGATGAAGAAGCCGTTAGGGCGGTGTACAGTCCACGCCGCGACCACCATCAGCGAGACAAACCCCGCCGCCGGAATCGGGGTGAGCAGCCCGGCAGCCAGACCAAACCCGGCGGCCGTCTCGGTGCTGGCCGCTACGGCGGCGTGAAATGCACCTGGCTTCATGCCGATGCTCTCGAACCAGCGCGCGGTGCCCGGTATCCGGCCGCCGCCGAAGAACTTGTTCAGCCCATGCGCGGCCAGTGTCAGGCCCAGCACCAGCCGCAGGATCAATAACCCGACGTCGTAGGGAGTCATAGATGCAAACCTAGAACATGCAGCTGGGACCGGTGGTCCGTGTGGGACCATAGCGGGCGTTCCGGCGCTACCAAGGAGGTGCACCACGACTCGTCTCACTCGAGGGCCCGTGGTGTTGCTGGACGGCAGCGCAAACCATCCACGAGAAATCCTTGGCAATAAGGGCCACGGGATCGATGCGATGCGCCGGCACCAACTGCCGGTACCGCCCGCGTTCTGCATTACTACCGAGGTTGCGCTGCGGTACCTCGCCGATCCCAAACAGACGATGGACGCGATCTGGACCGACGTGCTGGACGGGATGCGCTGGCTGGAGGCCGAGACCTCGCGCACCTTTGGCAGTGGCCCGCGTCCGTTGCTGGTCAGCGTGCGCTCAGGAGCCACGCAGTCAATGCCCGGGATGATGGACACGATCCTGGATCTGGGCATGAACGACGAGGTCGAAACCGCCTTGGCCGGGCACGGCTCACCTGATTTCGCACGCGACACGCGGCGGCGGTTTGACCGTTTGTACCGGCGGATCGTTGCAGACTCCGACCCGTCTGACGACCCGTACGCCCAACTACGCGCCGGCATCGAGGCCGTGTTCGCCTCGTGGAACTCACCACGGGCGATTGCCTATCGCAACCACTACGGTCTGACTGACCAGAGCGGTACCGCGGTGGTCGTCCAGGCGATGGTGTTCGGCAATCAAGCGAAAAACTCCGGTGCCGGAGTGTTGTCGTCCCGCAACCCGATAACCGGCTCAGGCGAACCGTTCGGCGAATGGCTGCGCGGCGGCCAAGGCGACGACGTGGTGTCGGGCTTGGTCGATGTCGAACCCATCGCCGCCCTGAGCCGTGAGCAACCGGCTGTTTACGACGAACTGATGGAGGCCGCACACAACCTGGAACGGCAGGCCTGCGACGTCCAAGAGATCGAGTTCACCGTCGAAGACGGCAAGCTGTGGCTGCTGCAAACCCGAGCGGCCGAGCGGTCGGCGCAGGCCGCGGTGCGATTGGCGCTGCAGCTGCGGCACGAGGGCCTCATCGATGACGTCGAGACGCTGCGCCGGGTGACCCCAGCAGATGTCGAAACCCTGTTGCTGCCCGCGCTACAGCCGGAAACCCGGTTAGCCGCAAAGCTTTTGGCCAAAGGCCTGCCGGCCTGCCCGGGCGTGGTAACCGGGACGGCGTACGCCGACGTGGACGATGCACTCGACGCCGCCGACCGCGGCCAGCGGGTCATCCTGGTGCGCGACCACACTCGGCCCGAAGATGTCCTGGGCATGCTGTCCGCGCATGGCATAGTGACCGAGGTCGGCGGGGCCGCCAGCCACGCGGCGGTGGTCAGCCGCGAACTCGGTCGAGTAGCTGTGGTGGGCTGCGGTCACGGAGTCGCGGCGTCGCTGGCCGGCAAGCAGATCACCGTCGACGGATATGAAGGCGAAGTGCGCGAAGGCAAGCTGCCCCTGACGGCATGGTCAGAAAGCGATACACCGGAGCTGCGTGAGCTTGCCGATATTGCGCTACGAATCAGCCCACTGCGCGCACACACCATTGGGGATTACCCGAAGCTGGATGACGAGTCCGAGGCCGCGGTGCGGGCCGCCATGGCCGCCGGGCATACCGATGTAGTTTCGGCCACGCCGTTGCGCACCATGCTGACCGCCCTGCGACTGGCGAACGCATGACTGAACTGACTGTGCTGCAAGCAGTTCGGCTGAAGGGCCGGGTGAGCGCCGCGGATTTGGCCAAAACCTTGGCCGAAGATCCCGCAGACGTCATCGAAGCGGTCGGGCGGCTAACCGCGGCCGGCCTTCTGGTCGAGGCCACCACATTGCGGATCAGCCCCAGCGGACGCGACAGGCTCAACGCACTGCTCGCCGAGGAGCGCAAGGGTGTCGACCCGGCCGCGATGATCGCCAACTATGACGAGTTCCGTTCCGTTAATGGCGAATTCAAGTCGTTGGTCACGGACTGGCAGCTCAAAGAGGGCATGCCAAACACCCACGAGGATGCCGACTACGACGCCGCGGTATTGACCCGACTCGACAGTGTGCACCAACGGGTGGTACCGATCATCGAAGCGGCTGCGACCCAGCTGCCACGGTTGAGCACCTACTCGGCGAAACTGGTTGCGGCGCTGGACAAAATCAAGGCCGGCGACATCGCCTGGCTCACCCGGCCGCTCATCGACTCGTACCACACTGTGTGGTTCGAACTGCATGAGGAACTGATCCTCGCCGCGGGTATGACTCGGGAACAAGCAGCCAGATCCGGTGATGCCCAGTAGGTTTCGTTATAGAGCCGCGTCAAGTAACTCGACATACGCGTCGACGTCACCCACCGACTCGGCCGCGTGGACACTGACCGCGACGGTATCGCCGATGCCATGCACCCCGTGGGTCAGGCCCATCGCGGGCGACAGGGCGGGATACCCGGCCGTCAGCACTACCGGTGCATCGCCTAACCGCAGGTCGGCGCCGCCGCGATTAGTGCTGGAAACCACGGTGTTCCCGGCCACCTGGGCCGGCCGGGCATCGGAATCGAAATGCGAAACGCCCCAACGCAGCAGCGCCGCGGGGACCGTTGCGAAGGCCCGGTCGGCGGAGTGCATCGCCGGATGCTCGAAACGGCGCCGGGCATCGGCCAGATCGGTGGCGATCCGCCGCGTCCGCTCATCGCGCGCCAACCGCGGGTACAGCCCGACGACGACGTTGCCGAAGTGATTATGCGCTTGCCGCACACCGGGTTTCGTCATCGGCACCTCGGCGCCCAGCGAATCGACGGATCCGCCGAGAAACTCTGAGAGCGCGATGGATACGGCGGCCAGCACGCCAACCGTGACCGTGGGACCGGGCAGTCGCGAGCGGTCCCGCACCAGGGTGCGCACCGCGCGGGAACCTTCAGGTCGAGCGTTCGTCGCCTGCAACGGCCGCGATCCCAGCCCCGGCGCCAGCAGCCCGGCCCGGGTGTCACGAACCAGCTGCCAGTGGGTGCGCGCCGCATCTACAGCCCGCAACGGCAGGAAGCCCGCTCGCCGGCTGGCAACCGACGGCACCGGGGCAGCCCGGCCAAAGAGCCAGGCCGCCAACGCCGAAGCCCGAGCGCCGTCAGCCAGAGCATGCGCGACCTGCACAACCGCAACACTGCCCGGGCCGTGAACGCCCGGAATGCCAAACACAGGAGTGAACACGTGTAGCCGCCAAGGCATCACGCGAGCATCCAGCTGTCGGTCGGCCAGGCCGACGACGGCATCCAAACACCCGCGCCACGTGCCATCGGCCACGTCATGGTGGACCACATGCTCGGGTCCAATGGTCGTCGGCACCCATTTCGGGTAGGTCAGCGCGCATCCGTCGTCAACCCGAATGCACAGGTCCCGGCACGCCCTGGCACGGCGGCACACCTGCTCGATCGCCGACCTGAGACCCATGGGTTCGCCGTCGAACGCATAGAGCAGGAACTGATCGTTGGGGATTTTGGCCGACATCCAATAGAACTGCGCGTCGACGGCCGCCAACCGCCGCATCAGCCGGGCGAGCCGATGAATGCCAGTACCAACTCGGCAACCCGGTCCGGCTGTTCCAGCTGCAGGAAGTGCCCGGCATGTTCGACGAGGGCCACCTCGCTGCCGGCGGGCAGCACTCGTTCCGTCCAGTGCGTGAAAGCCGGTGTGGCACAACCGTCGTCGAGACCGTGAAGGTATAGGGTCGGCAGCCTGGGCGCCTCGGTCCACAGCCGGTTCAATTCGGTATACGGCGCCGGCGCACGGGTGTTGCGTATGGTGGCGCGGTACGGGCCCAGCGCTGCACGCCAGCTTTCCGGTGTTCCGATCGCAGCATCGACGTGGCGCAGATCTTCGTCAGCGTGATAACCCGGTGACCACCGTCGCCACAACAGGGGCACCACCCACGAAGCCGACCGTTCCGGCAACCAAGGCAGCTGGAAGTAGCTGATATACCAGCTGCGCAGCAGCTGACCCGGTAGCTCGCGAAGCAACCGGGCGCGGTCGGGCACCCGACCCAGCGGGCGGAATGCCGCAGCCGGCGGCACCGACATGATCACCGCCTTGGCGAATGGGCTGTCGCACATTGCCGCCAGGCCGGTGGCGGCAATGGCACCCCAGTCGTGACCGATCACCACGTCGCGTTCAGTACCACCGGCAATCGAACGAACCCGCAAGGCGTCGTCCATCAGCGCACCCACGTGATAGCTGCCGTCCGCCGGAATCGACGACGGTGCATATCCCCGCATGAACGGGGCCACGACCCGCCAGCCGTGCTCGGCGAGCCGAGGAGCGATCTTGCGCCAGCCGTATGCGGTGTCCGGAAATCCATGCAGACACAACGCGATTGGTGCATCGGCCGGCCCCCATGTCAGGGCCTTCAGGTCACCGTTGTCACCTTTGACGTCGATCCAGCGTGGTTGCGACATCTTCACTCCTGTTCGACACGTCCAGCCCGCCGGATCCAACGTAACCGGCAATCCGGGGGACAAGAAAACCGGCGTCGGCGCAGCCGGCGGCACCGGTGGCCGCCGCGCACAGCGGTCCGGCACCCCGGCGCACCCGGCCCGCACGGCTAACACCAACCCCGCCGCCGTGCTAGCGGCTCCTCGCCGACTGCTGGGCCGGCCACAGATCAGCGTCTGCCTGTGCCGGTTGCGGTCAGCATCTACTCGCGTGGCGGGCGAGACGTTCTGGGTCACAGATCCACATCGTCGTTTCTTCGAGGCGGATCCACCCGCGGCGGGCGAATTCGCCGAGTGCCTTGTTGACCGTTTCTCGCGACGCCCCGACCAACTGTGCGATCTCTTCGCGCGTCAGATCGTGGGTAAGACGGATGCCGCCGTCGTCGTGGGTGCCGAAGCGTTGCGCAAGCTGCAGCAGCAGCTTGGCCAGACGGCCGGGCAAATTGATGAAGATGAGGTCGGCCAGGCTGTTGTCGGCGCGCCGCAGCCGGTGAGCCAGAACTCGCAGCAGCTGCTCGGCGATGGCAGGGCAATCAGCAATCCATGTCCGTAGGACGTCGCGGCCCATACAGGCCGCACGCACCTCGGTGAGGGTGGTGGCGCTCGAGGTCCGCGGGCCAGGGTCGAAGACAGACAGCTCGCCGAACATGTCCGACGGACCCAAGATGGCCAGCAATGCCTCCCGGCCGTTGGGTGACCGGTTACCAATCTTGACCTTGCCGGAAATGATGATGTACAGCCGCTCACCAGGCTCACCCTGGGCGAAAATGGTGTGTCCGCTAGGGAAGTCGACAGGTTGCAGTTGACTACTCAGCGCAAGAACCGTACCGGTGTCAACGCCCTCGAAAAATGCGGCCTTGCCGAGGATTTCGTCCACAAGTGGGTGCCCCCACCAGCTGTTGAATCGGATTACGCGCTTCTTCAATCGTGTTGACCGAACAAATCTCCTCAAGCGTAGCGGTATGCTCCCGCCCCTGCCCGATCACCGCCCGCGATGAGCAACTTGTCCAATTTGTCGACAAGCAGATGACTCACAGGTGAACAGGGCCCTGTTGCCTCATTTCAAGATGCGCGCGAAGTTTGATTCGTTGACTCATCTACGGATGCGCGCGTGGGAGCGGGCTCGACTGGGGCCTTGGTCTTCGGTGCGGCCTTGCTGGTGGTGATCGCGAGTAGCTCGGAGGTGAGGGCCTGGATCTGACGTTGCACGGCGGCGGGGTTGATGCGGATGTAGGTGTCGGCCAGGATCGCCTTGTCCTCGGTGCTGATGGTCTCATGGGCCTCGGCACGGCGGTACGGCGTGGCCGCTTGGTCGTATTTCTTGGAGACCTTTGCACCAACCCGGACTTTCGACACCAGCTTTTGTTGCGGGTAGAAGTAGTTGGTCAGCTTCGACTGCAGGATCCAGATCTTGTTGAGCAGCAACAGTTCTGCTTGCGTGTCGTAGCGGTGGTAGCCCACCACGATGCGCACGATCGCCCAGTTCTTCTGCTCGACATGGCAGCCGTCGTTTTTGTTGCCCGGCCGCGAGCGGGTGAAGGTGATCCGGCGTTTCTCACACCACGCCAGCAGATGGCTATTGATGAACTCCCCGCCATTGTCGCTGTCCACGCCGAGGATCGGAAACGGCATGCTCTTGGCGATGTCATCGAGTGCGGCCAGCACCCATTTGCGGGCCTTGTTGGGCACGCTGCGGTTCTCGGTCCAGCCGGTAGCGATGTCGGTGACGGTCAAGGTCCAGGCGTGCTCACCAGCGGCATTACCGCCGTCGTGGGACACCAGGTCGATCTCGACAAACCCCGGTCGCGCGTCGTCCCAGTCCGCCCAGGTGCGTACCGGGATCTGAGACTTCAACAACGTCCCGGGCTTGGTGGTGCTGCGGCCCTTAAGCTGGTAGCGGCGCCGCTCGGGTGCCAGGCGGCGGTCGATGGTGGCCGCGGACATGCCCACCAGCAGCGCGGCGGTGTCGTCATCGATGACCAGCTCACCAAACTGCCGCAAAATCGCCACCAGCTCGCCCAGCACCGGCGCCAGCCGCTTACCCGCAGGCATGCCCAGAACTGCCCAGCAGAAGACCAGCGCTGCAACGACTTTCGGTCCATACTTCGGTGCACGCGGTGACCGGGGCTTGACCAGCTTTGGCCGCAACGCCGCCTTAAGTGCCTTGCGGGCATGATTGCGATGCCATCCCGTGGTGGCGCACAACTCGTCGAGAATCCGGCCCTTGCCAGCCTTGTCCGCCCGCGCGTAACGGCTCGCGATCGCCTTCGTCACGGCCTTGCGTTGACTCATCGTCAGTCCCATCGTCCGGGCCTAACCAGCGATGCGTCAGCAGCCAGGTAGGCGCGCCCTACGCGCGCACTCTCAGATGAGGCAACGATGAGAACTACGCGCGCATTATTGGTGAGTCAACGCGAGGGCTTGACGGTTTGTTGTCGTCTGACGCACGCTGATGTGGTGACCACTATCAGCGAGGAGCTGCTGTTCGCCGCTGTCGAACGCCGCCTGACCAGCAACTTTGGGCACCTTCCAGCTGAACAGGTCTCGGGTGCAGTGCTGAGAGCGCGTGAAAGGTTCGAGCACAGTCCGATTCGGGACTTTGTTTCAATCCTCGTCGAGCGGCATGCGCGCGCCGAACTGAGCATGTCCAGGCAACCGTCCCAATAGATTCATTGACTCGTAGGCAGCCTGCTGTCCGAAGCTATCGCTTGACCTTGCGGGATTCACACCGCCACCGCTTGTTCGAGTTCGGCAATCACAATCTTGCGCATGCCGAGCATCGCCTGAGTCGCAGCCGCAGCCCGGGCAGGATCTGGATCGCCTATCAACTCGTAGAGCCGATCCGGGATGATTTGCCAGCTCAGCCCGAAGCGATCCTTCAGCCAGCCGCACTGCGATTCCTCCCCGCCGTCGACCAACCGATCCCAGTAGTAGTCGACCTCGTCTTGGTCCTTGCAATGAACCGTGAAGGAAACCGCCTCGGTGAACGAAAACACCGGTCCGCCGTTGATTCCGATGAACCGGGTGCCGTCGAGCACGAAGGTACCGCTCACCACAGAACCCGGTTCGCCCGGTCCGGCATCGGTGTAGCGGGTGAAACCCTCGATGTGCGAGTTCGGGAATACCGAGGTGTAGAACTGCGCCGCCTCTTCCAGGTTGTGGTCAAACCAAAGTGAGGGCGTGATCGATGGCATGAGCGCCTCCTGGTTGTTGGTCTTCGAATTGATAGACCCCCGCGGCGGCGAGAACTCACCGCCGCTGCCGCCACCACCCGGAGCGACCGGTGCTTAAACAGGCTAGGTAACGTTGGCTCATGAGCGCCGTGAGCAGCAGTCCCCAGACGGTCGAGTTTTCCGGTGCCGGTGGGATCACCCTCGTCGCCGACGAATGGAACCGCGGCGCCGAGTCGGGACCAACCATCCTGATGTTGCATGGCGGCGGTCAGAACCGATTCTCCTGGAAGAACACCGGTCAAATTCTGGCCGACGATGGGTTTCATGTCGTGGCCTTGGACTCCCGGGGTCACGGTGACAGCGATCGCGCGCCCAACGCCGACTACGGCGTCGAGACGCTGACCGCCGACGTCATGGGTGTCCTCGATGCGATCGGCCGGCCGGTGCTGATCATCGGGGCCAGCATGGGCGGGTTGACCGGCATCCTCGTCGCACACCGAGCCGGGCCCGACCGAGTGACCCGGCTAGTGCTCGTCGACGTGGTACCTCGATTCGAGAAGAGCGGCAGCGCCCGGATCCGCGATTTCATGTTCTCCAACATCGATGGGTTCGAGTCGCTGGAGCAGGCCGCCGATGCCGTCGCCGCCTACCTGCCGCATCGGACCAAGCCACGCAGCCCGGAGGGGCTTAAGAAAAACCTGCGCCTGCGCGACGGGCGCTGGTATTGGCATTGGGATCCGGCGTTCATGACCAAGCCCGGGGACGACCCCGAGTTGCGCACCGAAAGTTTCGAGCATGCCGCCAAAAGCCTGACGATCCCGGTGCTGTTGATCCGGGGAAAGCTGTCCGACGTCGTCAGCCACGAAGGCGTACAGCATTTCCTGGCCGCCGTGCCGCGCGCGGAGTTTGTCGAACTGTCCAACGCGGGGCACACCGCGGCCGGCGACGACAACGACGCCTTCAGCGAGGCCGTGGTCGCATTCGTCAAGCGCCGACAGTGAATTGCGCGACGCGACACGCCGTTGATTCGTCGTGAAACTCACTCTCGGTGGGCTGCGGTAACGCCTAGTTGGCTGGCTTCTCGGCGTGACCGCCGAACTGCTTACGCATCGCCGACAACGCCTTATTCGCGAAGTCGTCGAGGTCACGCGAGGCGAAGCGGGCCTGCAGCGCGGTCGTTAACACCGGCGCCGGAACTCCCTCGTCGATCGCGGCGATTGCGGTCCACCGGCCCTCCCCGGAATCGGAGACCCGCCCGGAAAACTCCTTCAACTCCGGCGATTCGCGCAACGCAATCGCGGTCAAGTCCAGCAGCCAGGAACCGATGACGCTGCCCCGTCGCCACACCTCGGCGACATTCGGGATGTCGAAATTGTACTGGTAGAACTCGGGATTCGACAGCGGCGCGGTTTCGGCATCTCCCTGTTCGACTCGAGTGCCAACATCGGCGTTGCGCAGAATATTCAGTCCCTCGGCGAGCGAAGCCATCATCCCGTACTCGATTCCGTTGTGCACCATCTTGACGAAGTGCCCCGCGCCGGACGGACCGCAATGCAAGTAGCCCTTCTCCGGTTGCGCGACTTCGCCGTCACGACCCGGGGTACGTGGTGCTGCGGCCACGCCGGGCGCGACGGTGGCAAAGATCGGCTCGGCGTGGTCAAACGCATCCGAATCACCGCCGATCATCAGGCAGTAGCCACGCTCGCGGCCCCAGACGCCGCCGCTGGTACCGCAGTCTAGCAAGCGAATTCCATTCTTGGACAAGGTCTTTGCATGCCGAATGTCGTCGCGGTAGTAGGAGTTGCCGCCGTCGATGACGATATCGCCGGATGCCAGTGTCCGGGCCAGTTCCTCGATCACCGAAGTGGTGATGTCGCCCGCGGGAACCATCACCCAGACGACGCGGGGCGTGGCCAGCTTCGCGGCCAGCTCGGCCAGGGACGACACTCCGGTGGTCCGGTCCTCCCCCGCCATCGCCTCGACCGCGTCGGGGTTGTGGTCGTACACCACACAGTCGTGCCCGTCCTTGACCAATCGGCGCACGATGTTGGCGCCCATCCTGCCCAGACCGATCATCCCTAGCTGCATCTGTTCTTGTCTCCCTGTCCGGCACTTGAGAATTGGTTCCCCGCGGCGACCGGATCCAACCCTAGACATTGCGCACTGGCGCGACAAGGATGCCCGGCATGAGCGATGTGCTGCACGTCGCGGTCTACATCCTGGCCGGCATATCCGTAGTCGAAGCCGCCGGACTAGTGCTGCTGCGAGTGCAGCTGACGCGCAACCGCCGGGAGGCCGACGAGTTGCGGCAGCGGGCAGATGCCCGCAATTGGCTGCTGTCCGGCGGACGTGAGGCCGTCAAGACGGTGTGGCAGACGGCAAACCTGGTGCGCAAAGAGGGCTTCGGCGCGGCAGTGCGCAGCTCGATTGAAGACCTCGCCGATTGGGCCGAGGTAGAACGGCCCGACCTGGCCCGGGTCACCCCGGACGGGCGGGTGGTTATCCTGTTCTCTGACATCGAGGAGTCCACCGCCCTCAACGAGCGGATCGGCGACCGGGCTTGGGTCAAGCTGATTGGCGCGCACGACAAGCTGATTCAGGAACGGGTACGCCGTCAGTCCGGGCACGTCGTGAAGAGTCAGGGTGACGGATACATGATCGCCTTCGCCCGTGCCGAGCAGGCGGTGCGGTGCGCCATCGACATCCAGCACGCACTGAGTACAGACGGAAAACGTAAGCGCCACCAACAAATCCGAGTGCGGATCGGCATCCACATGGGCCGCTCGGTACGCCGCGGCGACGATCTGTTCGGCCGCAACGTCGCGCTGGCCGCCCGGGTGGCCGGTCAGGCCGCGGGCGGCCAGATCCTGGTGAGCCAGCCGGTGCGAGACGCCGTGTGCGCCGTTTCGGACTGCCCCGACTCTCAAGACATCAGTTTCGACGAGGGCCGCGATGTCGAATTGAAGGGCTTTTCCGGCAGTTATCGGTTGTTCTCAGTCGTCCGAGCCCCCGAACCCGACCTGGACTGAAATCCCGCCGCGTCGGATTCGGCCAGCCTCTGATGCAACCGGGCCCGGATCTCGTCGGGCGTGTAGGCACGTCGCTTGCGTTGGTCGCGCACTACCAGGGCGCCGCCGGCGACGACGCCGGCGACACCGGCCAGGCCGATCCACTTCCAGATGCTGCGCATCACCACAGGCTATCTGGGCCTATTGTGCTGGGGTGAACACGAGCACGCTGACCCTCGACCAAGCGCTGAATGAAACCCGCACCGGCGATCTTTGGCTGTTTCGGGGCCGTTCACGACCCGACCGCGCCATCCAGACGTTGACGAACGCACCGGTCAACCATGTCGGCATGACCGTGGCCATCGACGACCTGCCACCCCTGATCTGGCATGCGGAGTTGGGCGACAAGCTCGTGGACATGTGGACCGGGACCAACCATCGCGGCGTCCAGCTCAACGATGCCCGGCAGGTCGTCCAGCAATGGACGGGGCGCTACCAGCAGCGGTGCTGGCTGCGGCAGCTGACACCGTACGCCAACCGCGAACAGGAAAACGAGCTGCTGCGGGTCATCGCGCGGATGAACGGCACCGCGTTTCCCACCACCGTTCGCCTGACCGGTCGCTGGCTACGCGGGCGGCTCCCGAACGTTAACGACTGGATGCGTGGAATCCCGTTGGTGGACAAGAAGGTTCGCGAGCAAACACAGCGACGCAAAGCAGCGCAGCGAAAGATGGGACTTCAGACGGCCTACTGCGCGGAGACGGTGGCGATCACCTACGAAGAAATGGGCTTGCTTGTCACCGACAAGGACGCCCACTGGTTTGACCCGGGCAAGTTCTGGAGCGGTGACACGCTGCCGCTGGCACCGGGCTATCAGCTCGGCGACGAGATCGGGGTCGCGGTCGGCTGAGCCGTCAGTCGACCGACATCTCCCCCATCTGCGACCATCCCGTGGCGTCGACGGTCTGGCTGACGATTTTGGGCGTGGACGCTAGCGCCTGGGGCAATTCCTGCATCGCATGCTTGAAGTGATCGCTGTTGACGTGGACGCTGCCCGCTTCGCCGTCGCGGAAGGCTTCCACCAGGACGTACTCAGCCGGATTGTCCAGGCTGCGCGACCATTCGAACCACAGGTTGCCCGGTTCGGCACGAGTGGCAGCGGTGAACCCGGCGACGAACTCGGGCCAGCGCTCGGCCCACTCGGGTTTGGTTTCGAACTTGACGACAATGAAGATCATTGCGCTGATAATACGTGGTCAGACCGTGCATCGACCAGCGTGAACCGAATCCGCATCTGCGGTCTGCAATAAATGCCGTTGATCCGCCCGAATTCGATTTCTAAATTCGCCCGTCAACAATCAGTCACTCCCGACCCCCCGCATGGTGATATATCACACAATAAAGGGTGAGCGTGGCCATAGTTATCCGGACCGACCAGTGTGATCTACGCCGCAGGTTTTTTGCTACGTATTCGCGATTTCCGGGTCGCCAATTGGGCCTTGATCCGGTGCGGGAGCCGGCGGTTCGGGATCCACTGCATCGACGAGAACCGCAGGAGCATCCGGTGCGGGAGGCTCGCCTTCGGCCTGCTCGGGATCCATCGGCAAATACATGTGATGGGTGAATTGGGGCTGGTAGGCACCGCCGCCGCCGATGCGGACGCCACCGCCTTCACCACTGGACACCGGGGTGCCGTCCGGCAAGGTCACCGCCGTGTGGCGACCATTCCACCCGATCACCAAGGCATTGGGCGCGGTTCCATACTGAAAGCCGCGTTCCAGCAGAGCGGCTTCCTCGTTTCCGGTGTTAAATCTGCTCCCAAAAGCAGGCCGATCGGCCGCCGCATTGGCCACCCATGAAGCCAGCCCTGAACAGTCAGTTCCCGCGGGAGAATCGCCGCCCGAAATATACGGAGTGCCGGCCACCTGATTAACAAGGGTCAACAGCGTCGCAAGAGCAATCATGGGCAGCGACGCTACCGACAATATCCATAGGAAATCAAAATTTGTGGCATTAATCACGCAGCACTCAGAAAATGGCGGACGTTATATATACCGCGCAAATGTCACATTAAAATATATGAATTGCAGCGGAATCGACTCTCTGCACGTAGCAAACTATCGGTAAATCCCAGAGCCGACCCGGATCGTGCAGGTGACGTGCGAAAACAACGGCTCTTCACGGCCGGCGCGGATTAAGTCCGCAACTGATCTAATGGCGTACACGAGCGGCTGGCTTGATCGTGGTCAAAGCGGTGGTGTGCGATGGCCACCAGGATTCGTTAAGCCCATGCGACACCGAATTCCACGCACACCGCCTTCAATCGCCTGTCCCGAGTCCACAGGTGCGCGCCGCGCACCAGAGCCGCCGAGCCGAGGAGGTGGACGTCCATCGCACTGAGTCCCCGACCCCACAATCGCCGCCCATCGACGAGTTGCAGGACCTCGTCGTGAGCAAGCACCGGAAACCGGTAGAGGTCGGCCAACAGCCCGAGCACGTAGTCTCGCTGCTTGATTGAGCCGAGCGAGAGTTCCTCAATGACGAACTGGTAGCAGCCAGCCTGGTCAGTGCGTAACAGCTCGACGAGTCGCGAATCGGTGGCGTGCAGGTGGCCAATCCATATTGAGGTGTCGACCAGGATCACCGGGGCGACCTCCGTCGCCGCGGTGCCGCGCTAGCCCGCGGATCTGTCCCGCCGAGGGCCGCCAACCGCCGGGCGCTCTCTACCCGAATCAGCGTCTGCAAACCCTCGCGAATCAGCGTCGACTTCTCTTTCACACCAGTCAGTTCGGCAGCTTTGGCCAGCAGAGCGTCGTCAATCGTGACAGTCGTCCGCACCGAAGCCGCCCATCAATCTGCGCATCAACTGATGCGTTTCATGATGCCACGCCAACCCGGCCGTGATCTTGAACTTGGCTACGCGGCCGCACATCCTCTTGGTCAGGTGCTCGGCACCTCGTGGGTACCAGGTGCGAATTTACAAGTGGGACTTGTAAATACGTGGTCGCACACGAATATTCTCAATATTGTGACACGTGTCAAACAGCGTTGCTACGCTGCTCCGGCACAGGGGTGCTGTCGTTGAGAAGGGGTCGTGGTGATGAATTTTTCGGTGTTGCCGCCCGAGGTCAATTCGTTGCGGATGTTCACCGGGGCGGGGTCGGCTCCGATGCTGCAGGCGGCCCTCGGGTGGGACGGGTTGGCCGCGGAGTTGGGTTCGGCCGCGGACTCGTTCGCCTCGATGACGTCGGCGTTGGCCAACCAGGCCTGGCAGGGCCCGGCCTCGCAGGCGATGATCACCGCGGCAGCGCCGTATGCCGGGTGGCTAAGCGCGGCGGCGGCGCGCACTGCCGGGGCGGCAACCCAGGCCAAAACGATCGCGAACGCGTTCGAGGCCGCCCGAGCGGCGACGATTCATCCGTTGGCGGTGGCGGCCAATCGCACGGCGTTTGTGCAGTTGGTGGTGTCGAATGTGTTCGGGCAAAACGCTGCGGCAATTGCGGCTGCCGAAGGCGTGTATGAGCAGATGTGGGCCCAGGATGTCGCGGCCATGGTCGGATACCACGGCGGTGCCTCGGCCGCCGCGGCGGCATTGCAGTCGTGGCAGCAGGTGCTGCAGACCGTGCCGGGCCTGTCCGATCTCAACCTCGGCATCGGCAACATCGGCAATAACAACGTGGGTTCGGGAAACACCGGCGACGACAACCTCGGCATGGGTAACCGCGGCAACGCCAACTCAGGCAGCGGAAACAGCGGCGACGCCAACACCGGTTCGGGAAACCTCGGCACTACCAACTTGGGGTCGGGAAATACCGGAAACTACAACCTCGGTAGCGGCAACTTCGGCGACAACAACCTGGGCTCCGGAAACACCGGCGACAACAACCTGGGCTCAGGTAATAACGGCGACCACAACCTCGGCAACGGAAACACAGGCGATTCCAACGTCGGGTCGGGGAACATCGGCGACAGCAACATCGGCAGCGGAAACCTCGGCGATCGAAATTTCGGATTCGGTAATTCGGGCCCCGGCTGGACGCCGGGCGACGGCAACATTGGGTTCGGCAACACCGGCAACAACAACCTGGGCTTCGGTAACACCGGCAGCAACAACTTCGGCATCGGGCTTACCGGCGACAATCAATTCGGTATCGGCGGGCTGAACTCCGGCAGTGGAAACATCGGTTTGTTCAACTCCGGCGCCAACAATATCGGCTTCTTCAACTCCGGCGAGGGAAACCTCGGCATCGGGAACTCCGGCGTCACGAATACCGGCTTTTTCAACTCGGGCAGCCTCAACACGGGTTTCTCTAACTCAGGCGGTCTGAATACGGGCTTCGCCAACTCGAGCGACACAAACCTAGGTAGTTTTAATTCGGGCGACGTGGGCTTGAACGTGGGAAGCTTCAACTCCGCCGGCGGTGGCAATGTGGGCAACTTCAACTCGTCGTTCGGTAATAATGTGGGCAACTTCAACTCGGGCATCGGATTCAACCTTGGTAGTTTCAACTCCGGCGCCGGACACGGTAGCAACACAGGCTCCTTCAACTCGGGCATTCGCAACACCGGTTGGGCGAACTCCGGCAATACCAACACGGGTGTCTTCAACTCGGGTACTCTCAACACGGCTATTGGCGGTACGGAGATACTAGACGTCGATAACTCAGGATTCGGAAACATCGGTGCCGGAAACTCAGGTTTCTTCAACACCGGCGGCTTTAACTCGGGTGTGGGAAATAGCACCAGCGGAGGTGGTCTGAACGTCGGCTTGTTCAATTCCGGCACCGGTAAGAACAGCACCGGTATCGGAAACACCGGCGACAACACCGTGGGCTTCTTTAACTCGGGCGACGTCAGTAGGGGATTCTTCAACCCTGGCATGGGAAACGTGGGAGTTCTAAACATGGGCTTCGCAAACTCGGGATTTTTAAATTGGGGCCGTATCACCTCGGGCGCCTTAAACGCGGCGACCAAGCGATCGGGTTTCTTTCACGGTTTGATCCCGGGCTGGTAGACACGCGCACAGCCGGTGGGCTGCCCTACTTCGACTTGCTCGCCGCGCCATGTCGAAACTCGACCACGTCGCCGTCGGCCATCACATAGTCCTTGCCTTCCATCCGAACCTTGCCGGCCGCCTTGGCCGCGGCCATCGACCCGGCGCCGATCAGGTCGTCGTAGGACACGATTTCGGCCTTGATGAAGCCCTTTTCGAAGTCGGTGTGGATCACCCCGGCCGCCTTGGGTGCGGTGTCACCCTGATGAATTACCCACGCGCGCGCTTCTTTTGGGCCAGCCGTCAGGAACGTCTGCAGCCTTAGAGTGTGAAAACCCGCCCGCGCCAACGCATCCAGGCCTCGCTCGGTTTGCCCGATCGACTCCAGCAGCTCCGCGGCCGACTCCTCGTCGAGTTCGCCAAGCTCGGACTCGATCGCGGCGTCCAGGAACACCGCGTCCGCGGGCGCAACCAACTCACGGAGCTCGGCAACTCGCGCGGCGTCGGTCAGCACCGCCTCGTCGGCATTGAACACATAGAGAAACGGCTTCGTCGTCAGCAGGTTCAGCTCCCGCAGCACCGCGGCGTCCACGCCCGCGGCGTACAGCGTCTTGCCGCCGTCGAGCAACTCTTGGGCGGCCACTGCCGCCTCATAGACCGGTTTGCGCTCCTTGTTGTTGCGGGCTTCCTTCTCCAACCGCGGTAAGGCGCGCTCCAGGGTTTGCAGATCGGCCAGAATCAACTCGGTCTCGACGACCTCGATATCGGATCGGGGATCGACCCGCCCGGAGACGTGGGTCACGTCGTCGTCGGCAAACACCCGCACGACCTGGCAGATCGCGTCGCATTCGCGGATATGGGCCAGAAACTTGTTACCCAGGCCGGCACCTTCGGACGCGCCCTTGACCAGGCCGGCAATGTCCACAAACGTCACCGGCGCCGCTACGATGCGCTCGGAACCGAAAAGCTCCGCCAGCTTTTCCAGACGGGGATCGGGCAGCGAAACCACACCCTCATTCGGCTCGATCGTTGCGAATGGGTAGTTGGCCGCCACCACGTTGTTCCGCGTCAGCGCGTTGAACAACGTCGACTTGCCGACATTGGGCAGACCCACGATTCCCAGGCTCAGGCTCACAGGAAGCCAAGTCTAGGTGGCACGCCAATGCCGGCTGTCCGGCTATATACGAGCCTTTCGGCCCATTGCCGGTACGGTCAACATGTGTCAGCGGAGCCGGCGAACGCAGCGGTGGAAACAAGTCACCGCTCGATCCTGCCCAATATCCCAGGTGTGCCGTGGTGGGCTGCTGTTTTAATCGCCACCACGGCGACAGCCCTGGGGTACGTCGTCGACGCGGGTCACAAGGAGCTGACCCATGCCTTCGCCGGCCTTTATATAGCCGGCTGCGTCACGGCGGTGCTCGCGGTGCGGCAGTCGGGGGTATTCACCGCGGTCATCCAGCCGCCCCTAATCCTTTTCTGCGCCGTGCCCGGCGCCTACTGGCTGTTCCACGGAGGCAAGGTCGACAAGTTCAAAGACCTCCTGATCAACTGCGGCTATCCGCTCATCGAGCGGTTCCCGTTGATGCTGGGCACCGCCGGCGGCGTCCTGCTCATCGGCCTGATCAGGTGGTACTTCGGGATGAGCCACCGGACTCAACGCAGCGCTGCGACCACCAAGGAAGACACGGCCAGCCGCGCCGAGCGAACGTCAGTCATCAGCGGCATCATCGCGAAGGTGAATGGGCTGCTTGCCCGCGATTCAGACGACACCGCCGACGAGACCGGTTCACAGCCGGCACACGCGATAGGTCGCACCCCGAGAAGCCGGCGGACGGCGCGCAATGGTCGGTCGGCAAAGCGCCCCACCCGCACCCGCTCCCGGCATGCCCGGCCGCCGCTGGAGGACCAGAGCGAACCGACCGCCGATCGGCAGCGGCAGCAGAGGCGGCAACAAACCCGCAGCGGCGCGACGCCCACCCGCAACTACGAAGCCGGCGACCCGCCCCGGCGGTCGCGCCGCCCGCGGCCGCCGAGTGACCCAGACCTGGGCGCACAGCCGCCGCGAGAGATGCGTCGCGACCCGCACGCGCGGCGCAACCCCTACGAGCGACCGCGCACCAGCCGATTCGATCCGTACGACAGCTACGAGCCGCCCGAACAGTCCCGGCCGGCGCAACCCTACAACCGTCGCTACGTCGCCGCCTACGAGCCTTACGAGTTCCCCTACGAATCTCGCCGGGGGCGCGCCGCAGCCAACGGTCCAAACACCGGCAACCCGACACATCACCCGATCTCGCAGGTCCGCTATCGCGGGTCAGCCCCGAGAAGTGAACCGCGCGCCGAGCGTCAAGAGCCGCGACCGGATCAGCGCGATCGACCCCGGACACGCAAGCCCCCGGCCGAATCCTGGGAATACGACGTCTGACCCCTACCGGGGTGGCCGGATCTCGCGGGGCAGGGCGAACACCAGCGTCTCGTTGGCCGTGGTCACCGGTTGCACCATGTCGTAGCCGCAGTCGGCCAGTCGTTCCAACACACCGCGCACCAGCACCTCGGGGACCGAGGCCCCGGAGGTCACGCCGACCGTCTTAACACCCTCCAGCCACACCGGGTCGATATCGTTGGCGCAGTCCACCAAGTGCGCGGCCTGCGACCCGGCGCCCAGCGCCACCTCGACCAACCGCACCGAGTTCGACGAGTTGCGCGAGCCGACGACGATCACCAGCTCGCACTCGGGAGCCATCGCCTTGACGGCGACCTGCCGGTTCTGGGTCGCGTAGCAAATGTCGTCGCTGGGCGGGTCCTGCAGCTTCGGGAAGCGCTGACGCAACCGCTCGACGATCTCCATGGTCTCGTCGACAGACAGCGTGGTCTGTGACAACCAGACCACTTTGTCCTCGTCCCTAATGATCACGTTCTCGACGGCGTCCACCCCGTCGACCAGTTGCACGTGATCGGGAGCCTCCCCTGCGGTCCCGATCACCTCCTCATGACCCTCATGACCGATCAGCAAGATGTCGAAGTCGTCGCGGGCGAACCGCTTGGCCTCGTTGTGCACCTTGGTGACCAGCGGACAGGTGGCGTCGATGGTCTGCAGGTTGCGTTCGGCCGCGGCGGTGTACACCGAGGGTGCGACACCATGCGCGGAGAACACCACGATGGCTCCCTCGGGAACCTGGTCGGTCTCCTCGACGAACACCGCACCGGCCTTGGCCAAAGTGTCAACCACGTGGCGGTTGTGGACGATCTCGTGACGCACGTAGACGGGGGCGCCGTGCTTCTCCAACGCGCGCTCGACGGTTTCGACCGCCCGATCCACACCCGCGCAGTAGCCGCGCGGCTCGGCCAGCAGCACCCGCTTACGTGTTGGAGAGTCGGGCACCGATCGCCCCGATAGAGAAGCACCGGGAAACCCCATGTCGACAGTCGGAACCATGGCATTCAGGGTACGTTCTGGCGACACGAGCCGGCTAGCTCGCGGCCGCCGGCTTGGACTTAGCCGCCGCTTGAGGCAGTCTTGGATCCATGGCTACTGCACCGTACGGGGTTCGGCTACTTGTCGGCGCGGCGACAGTCGCCGTCGAGGAGACGATGAAGCTACCGCGAACCATATTGATGTATCCGATGACGCTGGTCAGTCAGGCGGCCCACATCGTGATGCGGTTCCAGCAAAACCTTGCTGAGCTGGTGATCAAGGGCGACAACACGCTGGACGCAATCTTTCCGCCGAAGAACGAGCAGCCCGAATGGGCAACTTTCGACGAGGATCTCGAAGTCATCGAAGGAGGATCGATTCCGTTGCCCGGAGTCGACACCTTCGACAACGATCGCCGGGCCGAGGGACGGTTCGCGCTGTATTCGGTGTCCGATTCGTCTGAGCCTGGACCCGCCGATCCGCCGACCAAACCGGCATCCGCTAGAAAGTCGAAGAAGTCGGGGTCTGGCCCCACGGTTCCAGCGCCAGCGGTGGCGACCGAACTCGACTATGCGGCGCTGACGCTGGCCCAGCTGCGGGCTCGGCTGCAATCGCTGGATGTCGCCGATCTCGAAGCCCTGCTGGCCTATGAGCAGGCCACCAAGGCCCGCGCCCCGTTCCAGACGCTGCTCGCCAACAGGATCACCCGCGCGACCGCGAAGTGAATTCGGCCGAGAACCCGTTCCCGGTTCGCGCGGTAGCCATCCGGGTCGCGGGCTGGATCGACAAACTGGGCACGGTCTGGGTGGAGGGGCAATTGGCCCAGATCACCCTGCGGCCAAACTCCAACACGGTATTCATGGTGCTGCGTGACCCGGCGGCCGACATGTCGCTCACAGTGACTTGTTCCCGCGACCTAGTGCTGGCCGCGCCGGTGAAATTGACCGAAGGCACTCAGGTGGTGGTCTGCGGCAAGCCCTCGTTCTACACCGGACGCGGCACCTTCTCGTTGCGGCTCAGCGAGATTCGCGCGGTTGGCGTAGGCGAGCTGCTGGCCCGCATCGATCGGCTACGCCGGCTGCTGGACGCCGAAGGGCTCTTCGACCCGCGGCTTAAGCGGCCGATCCCGTTCCTGCCCAACACAATTGGGCTCATCACCGGTCGAGCAAGCGCCGCCGAACACGACGTGACGACAGTGGCCGCTGCCCGCTGGCCGGCGGTGCGATTCGCGGTGCGCAACACCGCCGTGCAGGGACCCAACGCCGTCGGCCAGATCGTGGAGGCATTGCGCGAACTCGATCGCGACGCCGACGTCGACGTGATCGTGGTGGCCCGTGGCGGGGGCAGCGTCGAAGACCTGCTGCCGTTTTCCGACGAGACGCTGTGCCGCGCCATCGCAGCGTGCCGTACCCCGGTGGTCAGCGCGGTCGGTCACGAACCGGACAATCCACTGTGCGACCTGGTCGCCGACCTGCGTGCGGCCACCCCCACCGACGCGGCCAAGAAGGTGGTCCCGGATACCGCCGCCGAGCAGCGACTGATCGCCGACTTGCGCCGGCGCAGTGCCCAGGCGCTGCGTAACTGGGTCACCCGGGAACAACGGGCGCTGACCCAGTTACGCGGCCGCCCGGTGTTGGCCGACCCGCTAAGGGCGCTGAGTGTGCGCGGCGAAGAGATACACCGCGCCCGCTCGGCGCTGCGTCGCGACGTCACCCGGCTGGTCAGCGCCGAGTCCGAACGCGTCGGCCATCTGGCCGCGAGGCTGGCCACGTTGGGCCCGGCGGCCACGCTCGCCCGCGGCTACGCGGTGGTGCAAACGGTTTCGACGGCAGGGCAATCAGCGGTGCTGCGGTCGGTCGACGATGCGCCCGCCGGAACCCGGTTGCGGGTGCGGGTTGCCGACGGTGCCGTGGCGGCAGTGAGCGAGGGACACAGCGATGGCTGAGCAAGACCAATCTGGATCTATTACACCCATTAGTCAGCTCGGCTATGAGGCTTGTCGAGACGAGCTGATGGAAGTCGTACGCCTCCTCGAACAGGGCGGGCTGGATCTCGATGCGTCGCTGCAGCTCTGGGAAAGAGGGGAACAACTCGCGAAAAGATGCGAGGAGCACTTAGCTGGCGCTCGTCAGCGAGTAGCGGACGCGTTGGCCGCCGGGGAGGCCGGACAAGACTGACCCTTGCCGATTTCGGACCACGACGGTTATTCCGAATTGGAACACGTTTTAGTTATGCTTCGCCGCATGGGTGATTCATCACTGACAACCGAACTCGGCAGCGTGCTGGTTACCGGTGGCTCGGGCTTTGTCGGCGCCAATTTGGTCACCACGTTGCTCGAACGCGGACACCAGGTACGGTCCTTCGACCGAGCGCCGTCGCCGCTGCCGCGGCATCCGCAGCTGGAGGTGTTGCAGGGTGACATCACCGACGCGGCCGTCTGCGGCAAAGCGGTGGAAGGCATCGACACGATCATCCACACCGCTGCGATCATCGAACTGATGGGCGGCTCGTCGGTGACCGACGAATACCGCCAGCGCAGCTACGCCGTCAACGTCGAGGGCACCAAGAACCTGGTCCACGCCGGACAACAGGCCGGAGCCAAGCGTTTTGTCTATACCGCCTCGAACAGTGTGGTGATGGGCGGCCAGCCCATCTCCGGCGGCGACGAGACATTGCCCTACACCGAACGGTTCAATGACCTCTACACCGAGACCAAGGTGGTCGCAGAGAAGTTCGTGCTGTCCCAGAACGGGGTCGAGGGCATGCTGACGTGCTCCATCCGGCCCAGCGGAATCTGGGGTCGTGGCGATCAGACGATGTTCCGCAAGCTGTTCGAGAGCGTTGTAGCCGGCCACGTCAAGGTTCTCGTCGGCAGCAAGAATGCCAAATTGGACAACTCGTACGTGCACAACCTAATTCACGGTTTCATCCTGGCCGGCGAACACTTGGTGCCCGGCGGCACCGCGCCCGGGCAGGCGTACTTCATCAACGATGGTGAGCCGATCAACATGTTCGAGTTCGCTCGGCCGGTCGTCACGGCGTGTGGCGAACGTTGGCCGCGGGTACGGGTGTCGGGCCGGCTGGTCCGCGACGCGATGTTGGTGTGGCAATGGCTGCATTTCAAGTTCCGGCTGCCCAAACCGCCACTGGAACCCCTTGCGGTGGAACGAATTTACCTTGACAACTACTTCTCCATCGCTAAGGCGGAGCGTGACCTGGCCTACCGTCCGCTGTTCACCACCGAGCAGGCCATGGCTGAATGTCTGCCCTACTACAAAGAACTCTTCGAACAGGTCAAGGCGGCGGCCAAGCCGCACCTGGTGGAGGTTGTCGCCACTCCTCCGCCCGAATAGCGTTCGGCGGCGCCGTCAGACGACCGCGGCCAGTCTGCGCGCTGGCTAACCCCATTTGGCCCCTTCGGCGGTATCGCGGGCAAGCATGGCCAAGGTGTTGGTTTCGTGGGTGCCAGCCATCGACCGATAAGCCTGAACGAGGCCGTCGAGGGCCTGGTTCCACTGCGTCTGCCAAACCTGGTACGTCATTCCGGTATCGCCCTGCCAGGCATTGGACAGCGCCGCCTGCTCGTTGGCGATATCACCACCGAGCCCCTGCATCGTGCCGGCGTAGCCGGCCATGTCCCCAGCGTGGGCCAACATCGCCGGGTAGTTGTACGTAATTTGTGACATCACAGTCCTTTCGTGGTTGGTCTCGCCGGTCTCAGAACCCGACGTAGCTGGACGCGGCGGCGGCGTCGGCAGCCACGTAGGTCCCCGCGGCATCCCCTAGGTTGGCCTGAGCGATATCGAGCAAGGTGTTGATTTTGGCCGCCGCCTCGACGAAGCGGGCATGGGCGCCCTGAAACGCTGCCGCGGCTTCTCCGACGTGAAATGCCTGCGCTGACAGGGCTTCCTGCTCGGCCTGCGCGATGGTGCTGCGCATCACCGCCGCCTTGGCGGCGAATGCCGACTGCGACGCCACCAATTGCGGAATATGGGCATCCAACAAACTCATCCGGACTCCTTATCTGTGTTACTCTCCCAAGTCCTGGGAACCATCGGCATCCGCGGCCCATCGTCAAGGCCATCACCGCCAAGAGTGGCCAAACCGACTGCCTCAACGAGCATTTGGCTGCGCGCCGTTCCGGCAAATCCCAGCCGCCCTGCACCCGCATCCGAGGCCCACGCACCGCGCTGCTCCTCCGCGGGCGGGATTGGCAAGTCGAAATCCAGCTCCATATCGGCGAATTCGTCGCGATGCCCCTGTTGCTTGGCGCCGCTTCGGCGGCGCCGACGGGCGCGAGCCTCACGCCGAGCCGATGCCTGCGCGGCGGCCGCGGCCGCCGCGGAGTCGGAGGCCGGCTCCTGAGTTCGGGCGCGGGTCGAAAGTCCCGAGCCGAACCCGATGCCGGGACCACCCCCGACGAGGTACGGGGGGACGCCGGTCGCCGGCGACGGCGCGGTGGCTGGCGCGGCAGTGCCGGCAGCCGAACTGGGCGCGGGTGTCGAGGCAGGAGCAGTGGCCGACACGCTGCCCGTGGGAATCGTCGAAGCCAGCCCAGCAATCGGAACCGTCACGGGCACGGCCGCGAGCTGCGGCCCGGCGACGGGGATCGCGGCAACATGAGTGGCAGCCAGACCGGCCAACCCTGCGAAGCCGGTTGCTGCCCCCAGGGTGGCGACGGTTTGGGTCAGCGCGATCGCCAGCAGCTGTGGCGACTCCGCTAGCCAGGTAACGATCTGCATGATGTGGGTCGGCAGATCGAACACCAGGATGTTGAACAGAAACTCGATCGCCGCAATCGGATCGGTGAAGAGCAGTCTCCAGAATTCCTCGGCATCCTGAAAGAACTCGAGGGCTCGGGCCAGCCACCAGATCGCTTGGCCGGGGTTGGTGTAGGCGTCGTAGGGCAGGCCGTTGAGGGTGCCGTTGGCGGGGTCCCAAATGATGCGGCCGCCGCTGATGATTTTCAGGATTTCGGCGATCAGGTTGTCGATCGGGGTGGCGTTTCCTGAGTCGTCGCCGGTTCTGGAGTTCTGCGCCACAGCGGTCGATTTCAGGATCTGGGGGGCGGGCGATGCTTGCGGGGTCGATGCCACGGCGGCCGCCGATACCGCCTGATAGGTCGCCATCGTGGTGGCCGCCTGAATCCACATCCGCACATAGTCGGCCTCATTGAGTGCGATCGGGATGGTGTTGATCCCAAAGAAATTCGTCGCCACCAAGACCCCGTGGATGGCGTGATTGGCGGCTAGTTCCGGCAAGGTCGGCATGGCCGCCAACGCCGCCGTGTACGCCGCGGCCAACGTCTCGTGCTCGCCGGCCGCGGCCGCGCTGTCCGCGCTTGCCTGCATCAGCCAGGCCAGATACGGCAGGTAGGCGGCCGCGAACACGTCGGCACTGGGGCCCCGCCATACCCCGGCTCGCACCGCGGCAAGCAGAGCACTCAGTTCTTCTGCCACTGCGCCATATTCGGCACTCAGTGCTGACCACTGCGCCGCAGCGGCCAGCAACGACCCCGGACCCGGACCGCTACTGAGCATGGCTGAATGCACCTCCGGAGGTGCGGCCATCCACACCGGTGCCGTCATAGCTCAGCCAGGTAGATGGCCGCCGCCAGCGCATCGCCGGTCGCGTAACTGGTGGCCGCCTCCGCAACCCCGACCCCCGAGCGGCCAAGCTCCTCGACACCCTGTGCGGCCACGGCTGCATAGTCGCCGCCGCGAAGGCTGACCCCGGCTGCGCTCTGCACCGACACCGGATCTGCTGCCGGCGGAATCACCGCGGTGATCAGCGGGACCGCACTTGCATGCGCGGCCGCCAACCGCGCGGTCAGCGCTTCGATGGCGGCACTGGCAGCCGCCAAGCCTTCGGGAATAACGCCCAGCGTCACGACGAATCCTCCATCTGTTCGACGCTCACCCTTGCACCTAGAGAGCTATCGAACATGAAAATCATTGTCGATAATTCCTCCGATCGGATCTGATTTCGGTGGACACGTCCATTCCCCCAATCGGGGGACACGGGATCACGTCGACCTTTAAGGAACGGCCCCCGCCGCCACGACCCGTAACGGAGACACAGACAACGGCTCAGGGCAATCCGGGCAGCGGCGAGACTTCGCCGGTCGAGCTATTGACGAGGGCGGCGCGGTCCAGGCGCCCCCGCAACGGCAACACGTCGAACACCGCGCCCACGATGTCGGGCAGCTGAGCCAGCTTCGCACGCGGCGCAAGTGAACAGTGCGGCAACCAGATTCCAGGCACATAGTTCTTGTGCAGCTCGGCGCCGGCGGCGGTGACGGCCTCGACGACACGCGACTGGCGCGCAACGAAATCGGCACTCACGCCCGCGACCAACCACGTGCGTCCACGCCGGAACAGCCCTACCCCTTCAAAGCTCAGCTCCACGGGGCAGCCGCCGTCGAGATAGCCGAGCGCCGCGGTAACCGCGGCGCGATCCCAGCGCCGCAACACCGCATAGGAGACATGCGGCACGTGGCGCCCGTGGGTGTGTGAACGGAGGCTGGCCACACCGCGCTCCTCGATCCTGTCCCACAACGCGCGAATCGCCCGCTCGGAATGCCGGTCGAAAAGCAAGCAGACGGCCAGCGCCACAACGGCCGGTCAGCTGTAGAGGTGCACCGGGTGGTGCGTGGCCTCCGCGATGCGTGCTGAGGCGTTCTGCAGCAGCTCGGTGCCCAACGCGATCAATCCGCGGGCCGCTGCGATTTCCTCGCCGATCATCGGCTGGCTGGCATCCTTCGGGTGGCGGTACGCGTCGCCCAGGGTGGTCATGGTCTCGCCCTCACCGAGTTGTGCGCGCACCGTCGCATGAGTGTGGGTCTCGTCCTCGTCGAACTCGATATCCACGTGCCACGCGGTGTCCAAGTTGCGGTCGTACATTGCAATCACCTTCCATGTCCCAACGTAACCGCGAAAGACCCGCTGCGGACATGTTTTTTTGCAGGTAAGGCGCATCGCCGAACGCCTGGGCCCGGGTTAAGGTTGCGCTCAACACCGACGCGGAGGACGGCCTGGGCTAGGTATGGACACCGAATTCACGCTCACTCAGAAGCGCGCCCTGGCGATCCTCACGCTCATCGCCCTGGCTTTCGGCGCGTACTTCCTGCGCAGCTATTTCGTCCTCATCGTGGTGGCCGCGGTCGGTGCGTATTTGTTTACGCCACTTTTCAATTGGTTCAACAAGCGTCTCAATACCGGTTTGTCGGCCGCAGCCACCCTGGTGTCGGCGCTGGCCATGGTTATCGTGCCGGTGGGGCTCTTGGTGCTGCTCGCGGTCGTCCAGATTGCTCGGATGGTCGATTCGGTCGCCGATTGGGTCAGGTCGACCGATCCAAGCCGCCTCGGCCAACGGGTTTTGGAACTCCTGAACGACCTGCTGGCGCGGGTGCCGTTTCTGCACATGACGGTGACCGAGGAGACGCTTCGCAAGGCGATGATCTCGGTGGCCCAGACCGCCGGCCACTGGCTGCTGCAGTTCCTGCAGGACGCGGCTGGCAGCCTCGCCGGCGCCATCACGTCGGCCATCATTTTCCTCTACGTGTTTATCGCGCTGCTGGTGCACCGCGAGAAGCTGCGGACGTTGATCGGCCAGCTCAATCCGCTCGGCGAAGAAGCCACCGATCTGTACCTGCAGAAGATGGGCTCCATGGTGCGCGGCACCGTGAATGGACAGTTCGTCATCGCGTTGTGCCAAGGCGTCGCCGGCGCCGCGTCGATCTACATCGCCGGGTTTCACCACGGCTTCTTCATCTTCGCGATTGTGCTGACGGCGTTGTCGATAATTCCGCTGGGCGGCGGGATCGTGACCATTCCGTTCGGCATCGGAATGGTCTTGTTCGGCAATATCGCCGGTGGCACGTTCGTGGTCCTCTGGCATTTTCTGGTGGTCACCAATATCGACAACTTCTTGCGTCCCGTCCTCGTTCCGCGCGACGCTCGACTGAACTCGGCGCTGATGTTGCTTTCGGTGTTCGCGGGTATTGGCATGTTCGGTCCGTGGGGCATCATCATCGGTCCGGTGCTGATGATCCTCATCGTCACCACCATCGACGTCTACCTCGCGGTGTACAAGGGCGTAGATATGCCACAAATGAAGCGGCCCGCCAAGCCGGACCCTAAGCCGGACGACGCGAAACCGGTGCGCCGTAACTGGCTGCCGCGCCGAATTAAGTCAGCCGCTCGGTAAGGAAGTCGACCACTCGCTTGCGGGCCTCATAGGCCGGTTGGCCGTCGACTTCGCGAACCTGGTCGGTCAGCACCGAATGCGCCGTCCGGCCGAAGCCGTACTCGTTGCCCGGGCCGGAGTCGATCTCGATGACCTCGAACGCGTCGCCAAGCCGCTCCTTGAGCGTCGTGAACCGTTCGCGTGGTGACATCTTGTCCGCACTGAACCGCAATCCCATAGCGCACAGGCCCTGGTTGGCGCAGCGATCGGCAACGACTTTGAGTTCGGATTCGCTGAGCCCGGGGTCGCGGCGTTGCGCGGGTGTCAGCGGCAGCGGTACCGACGGCTGGCTGAGCACCGGCGCCAGCACGCTGTCGTCGACGGCGGCGGCCAGCGCGAAGCCGCCGGTGAAGCATTGGCCGATGACGCCGACGCCGTTGCCGGGTGTCGACGCGTTGAGATCGCGCGCCAGCGCTCGCAGGAACTGCGACACCGGCCGCTGCTTGTTGGTGGCCATCGCCGCGAATTCCCTTGCCACACAGGCCCGCGCGATCTCGACCGCGGCGTAGCCGGCCGACACCGCCTTGCCCGGCTCTCCGAACAACGACGGTATGGCGACGGTGAACCCGTTGTCCACCAAGTGATTGCCCAGCGCGAGGACACCGGGATGGATGCCCGGTATCTCCGGAATCAGCACCACCCCGGGGCCCGATCCTTTGCGATACACGTCGTGGGTGTAGCCACCACCGGTGAATGGTGCCGCCGACCAACCCGTCAGGTCGGCTTCGGGTGCGCTCATTGGACTTCCCTTCTATCGGGTCGCCGATAATGGCGGCTGTGACTGAGTCGCCAACGCCAGCGTGTGGAACTGCTCGGTGCTGCCGGCACCGGTGACCGCGATCTGCGTGACGCCCGCGGCGCTGGTGAGTCTGGTCGTCCACACCGGCTCGGCTTGGTCCGAACCTTGGTAGACGACCCAGCCCGTACCGACGACGTCGACCGTTCCGGTCGGGTACATGCCCGGATGGATCGAACCGACCAGCCGGTCCTCGTCGGCGTCGCTCTGGGTCAGGCGGAGATACATCCCCGTTGGGCTGATGTACCCGACGATCGAGGTGGCCGCGTTGAGCCGCTGACCGGTGGTCGGGTCCGTTCGCCCATTTTCGATACCGCCGCGACCGCCAGAGTTGGGTTGCCAGCCCGCCGGCAGTACCGGCAACCGAATCGGGAAACTCAGCGTCGCGGCGTCCGCCCGCAAGGCCGCCGCGGCATCGTAGAACGGTACCCTGCCCCGATTCGTCCCGCCGGGCTGAATCGAACACATCCCGACCATGCCCGCCAGCAGGATGCAGCCGATCACCAGCGGCACCAGCGACCAGAACATGTCGCGCCCATCCTGCAGCAGCCGCGACTTGGCCGGCTTCGGCGTCGGCTGCGGCTCCGCGGTCACCTCGCCAGTATCCCAGCTCCAGCCGACAGTTCCGCTTCTGGGAGAATCAGCAACCATGACTGCTGAGGGATCCACGCCGACCGCCGTCGCCAACCACGGCCCGTCGACCTCGCGGCCGCTGCGCGGGGAAGCCCCCGATCGCAACCTGGCCCTGGAACTCGTGCGGGTTACCGAGGCCGGTGCCATGGCCGCAGGCCGCTGGGTGGGTCGCGGTGACAAAGAGGGCGGGGACGGCGCGGCGGTCGACGCCATACGTGAACTGGTGAACTCGGTCTCCATGCGCGGCATCGTTGTCATCGGCGAGGGCGAAAAAGACCACGCACCGATGCTGTACAACGGCGAGGAAGTCGGCAACGGTGACGGCCCGGAGTGCGACTTCGCCGTCGACCCAATTGACGGCACCACATTGATGAGCAAAGGCATGCCCAACGCCATCTCGGTGCTGGCGGTGGCCGATCGCGGCGCCATGTTCGACCCTTCGGCGGTGTTCTACATGAACAAGATTGCGGTGGGACCCGACGCGGCGCACGTGCTGGACATCACCGCACCGATCGCCGACAACATTCGGGCCGTCGCCAGGGTCAAGGAGTTGTCGGTGCGCGACATGACCGTGTGCATTTTGGACCGGCCGCGGCACGCTCAGCTGATCGACGACGTCCGCGGCACCGGGGCTCGGATCCGGCTGATCACCGACGGCGACGTCGCGGGCGCCATCTCCGCCTGCCGGCCGGAGTCGGGCACCGACATGCTTGCCGGCATCGGCGGCACCCCGGAGGGCATCATCGCCGCCGCGGCGATCCGCTGTATGGGTGGGGCAATTCAGGCGCAGCTGGCGCCCAAGGACGACGCCGAGCGTCGTAAGGCGCTCGACGCCGGATACGACCTCGATCGGGTGCTGACCACCAAGGATCTGGTGTCGGGCGAGAACGTGTTCTTCTGCGCCACCGGGGTCACCGACGGCGATCTGCTCAAGGGCGTCCGATATTACCCCGGCGGCTGCACCACGCAGTCGATCGTGATGCGTTCGAAGTCGGGAACCGTCCGGATGATCGAGGCGTACCACCGGCTCTCGAAGCTCAACGAATACTCCGCAATCGACTTCACCGGCGATAGCAACGCTGCCTATCCCCTCCCCTGACCAACACGCCGACTAGCGAGGAACCCGATTCATGGCCGCAGACGCGGGCGAAAACACTGAATACCGTATCGAGCACGACACCATGGGCGAGGTCCGGGTGCCGGCAAAAGCGTTGTGGCGTGCGCAAACCCAGCGTGCGGTGGAGAACTTTCCGATCTCCGGCCGCGGCCTGGAGCGCGCCCAGATCCGTGCGTTGGGTCTGCTGAAAGGCGCGTGCGCGCAAGTCAACAAAGACCTCGGGTTGCTGGCCCCGGAAAAGGCCGACGCGATCATCGCCGCGGCGGCTGAGATCGCCGACGGCCGCCACGACGATCAGTTCCCTATCGACGTCTTCCAGACCGGCTCGGGCACCAGCTCGAACATGAATACCAATGAGGTGATTGCCAGCATCGCCGCCGCCAACGGCGTTACCGTGCACCCCAATGACGACGTCAACATGTCGCAGTCGTCCAACGACACCTTCCCCACCGCCACCCATATCGCGGCCACTGAGGCGGCGGTGTCCCACCTCATCCCGGCGCTGGAGGTGCTGCAGGACGCTTTGTCCGCCAAGGCTCTTGATTGGCAGACCGTGGTGAAGTCGGGACGCACCCATTTGATGGACGCCGTTCCGGTGACACTTGGGCAGGAATTCAGCGGGTATGCCCGCCAGATCGAGGCCGGCATAGAGCGGGTACGCGCCACACTGCCCCGGCTGGGTGAACTGGCCATCGGCGGCACCGCGGTAGGCACTGGCCTCAACGCTCCCGAGGGCTTCGGTGTCCGGGTGGTCGCGGCGCTGGTCGCCGAAACGGGCTTGTCCGAATTGCGAACGGCTGCAAACTCTTTCGAAGCTCAGGCGGCCCGTGACGGATTGGTCGAAGCGTCTGGAGCGCTGCGCACGATCGCGGTGTCGCTGACCAAGATCGCCAACGACGTCCGCTGGATGGGATCCGGCCCGCTGACCGGCTTGGCCGAAATTCAGCTGCCCGACCTGCAGCCGGGCAGCTCGATCATGCCCGGCAAGGTGAATCCGGTTCTGCCGGAGGCGGTCACGCAGGTGGCCGCGCAGGTGATCGGCAATGACGCCGCAATTGCCTGGGGCGGTGCGAACGGCGCGTTCGAGCTCAACGTCTACATTCCGATGATGGCCCGCAACATCCTGGAGTCGTTCAAACTGTTGACCAACGTGTCAAAGCTGTTCGCCCAGCGCTGCATTACCGGGCTGTCCGCTAACGTCGAGCATCTACGCGAGCTCGCCGAATCCTCGCCCTCGATCGTGACGCCGCTGAACTCGGCCATCGGGTACGAGGAGGCGGCCGCGGTCGCCAAACAAGCGCTCAAGGAGCGTAAGACGATCCGCCAGACGGTCATCGATCGCGGTTTGATCGGCGACAAGCTGTCGCTCGAAGAGCTGGATCGTCGCCTCGACGTGTTGGCGATGGCCAAGGTCGAAGCGACCGAGCAATGACGGCTCCCCCCGGCGGTCCCTATGGTCAGGGGCCCTATGGTCAGGGGCCCTATCCTCAGGGTCCCTATGGTCAGGGTCCTTACGGAACGAATCCGTATGGACAGGATCCGTATTGGGGCGGACAGCCGCAGAGCGGCCCGTACCAGTACCCGCCGGGCGGCCCTTACGGCAATCCGCAAAGCGGTATGGACCCTTACGCGCCGGCCGGCTACCAACCGCAGCAGTATCCCTCGGGCTGGCCAGGCGGGTCCTACCCGCCCGGACCACCGCCGAATCGGCCCGGCTCGAAGATGCCGTGGTTGATCATCACCGGTATCGCCGTGCTGGGCGTCATCGTGTTGGTGGTGATCCTGGCGGTCGCCCTCAGTAACCGAAACACCTCGAGCACGGCCGGCCCATCGGGGACCACGAGCGCTGCCACGTCGCAGCCCAACAATTCTCAACAGACCGCGACCGGCTGCACCCCCAATGTCTCCGGCGGTGACGCGTCGAGCGTCGACGGCACGGTCAGCGCGGGCAAGCTGTCGTTCCCGACCAGCGCGGCACCCGGATGGACGCCGTACTCCGACGACCAGAACCCGAATCTCATTGACGCGGTGGGCCTCGGCCAGGAAGTGCCGGGCGCCAACCAATGGATGCAGCAAGTCGAGGTCGCGATCACCAACTTCGTCCCCAGCATGGACGTCAACCAGCAGGCATCGAAGTTGATGGACTGCGTGGCCAGCGGCCCCGGCTACTCGCAGTCGTCGCCCACGCTGGGCGCGAAGAAGACGTCGTCGATTACCGTCGATGGGGTCAAGGCCGCCCGGGTGGATGCCGACATCACGATCGCGGACACCGCACGCAACGTGAAGGGCGACACGGTGACGATCATCGCGGTCGACACCAAGCCGGTCACCATCTTCTTGGGAGCAACACCTATCGGCGAGCCGGCCCCCCAAGCCGTCGTCAACCAGGTCATTGCGGCGCTGAAGGTCGCGAAGTAGCCAGTCCTAACCTGTCGGCGCCGAAACATGTGTGGCCTCCGACCGTCCGCGCAGCACCGTGGAATAGCATTCGCCCCACCGTTGCTGCTCGGCTCTGTCTGCGCGGTCGACGGCAGCCGCCGAACACAGGATCCGCCGGTCGGAGGCTTTGGCAAGATCGGCCAGTCGCGCGGCCTCGTTGACGGCATCGCCGATAACCGTGTATTCATACCGGTTTTCGGCGCCGATGTTGCCGGCAAAGACTCGGCCCGCCGAAACGCCGATGCCGAAGTCGACCACGGGTAGCTCGCGCAGCTGAGTGCCCAACGTGCGGGCAGCGGCCAGCGCCGCCGATGCCGGTTCGTTCGTCCGTAGCGGTGCTCCGAAAATGGCCAGCGCCGCATCGCCTTCGAATTTGTTGATCAGACCGTGATGTTCGTCAACGGCGCCGACGACGATGCGGAAGAATTGATTGAGCACGCCGGCAACCTCTTGCGGTGGAAGGCTTTCCGTCAATTGCGTGGAACCGACCAAGTCGATGTAAAGGACAGCGGCCTCCACCACGTCGCCGGTCAGCGCGGCGCCTTCTTGGATCGCTCGATGGGCTACGTCGATTCCGACGTGACGCCCGAACAGATCGCGCACCCGGTCCCGTTCGGCGAGTCCGGCGACCATTCGGTTGAATCCCATTTGCAGGCGCCCGATTTGGGAGCGCTCGTAGACACCGACTTGCGTGTCGATGCGGCCGTGTTCGACCTCGGCCATCGCGTCGACAACCTCGCCGAGTGGGTCGGCAATAGACCGCGACGTCAGGATCATCACCGGCAACCCCAGAACCACCGCCGCCAGCGCCACCACCAAGACAGGCCCATCCAGCGACGCGCCCTGCTGGATCAGCCAGCCGTAGGAATGCAGGATCACAAACGTCGCGATGATCCCGATGGGCAAGGCGCTGCATAAGAACCACAACATGACCAATCGCGCAAACACGCCGGGCACCGTGATGCCCTGCTCGGAACCCCGGGTGGCGGCGGCCATGATCGGTCGCAGGGTGTGTTGCGCGAGCAGTAGACCGGTGGCGGCGGCGGCGGCTCCGCCAAGCAGCACACCGAGCAGAATGGGCAGCAGCAGCGCGGCTCCGGAGTGCCGGTTCAACAGCAGCAGGGTTGCGCCGCATATCGCCCAGGCCGCCGCCAGGATCGCCGACTGGCGGCCGGCGAGTTTCATCGCGGAGGCCCGCTGGGCCGGGGTCGGTTCGGCTCCTTCGGTATACCACCGCAGGGTGGGGGCAAGGCTAAGGAACCCGCCGATGCCGACGCCAATCGTCCCCAGCACCACCAGCACCACCAGCGTCACCGTGTTCCGTTGCACGAAATCGGCATTGAGCGCAGCAGACGTGTGACCGCGCAGCGGGATCAGGATTGCGCATGCGCCGACGACGGCGAAAACGGAGGCCAACGCAAGGTCGAGTCCGTATTGAATCGCTAACTTGCGGGCACTCTTAGGCACCGTTGTTCGGCCCGCCGGAGTTCTGTCCCGGAATGTCGGTGATCGGGAAGTTGGGCATCGGCTTTGGCGAGGGGGTATTGGGCAGCGACGGGATCTCGCTCGCCGGGATGTCACGCAGCTGGTTGACGGGTGGACCGTTCTCCCTGCTGCCATAACTGGTTCCGGGCGCCCGCGGCCCGAGCAGCTCGCTGACCGTCACCAGCCGGTAGCCATTGGCCTTGAGCACCGGGATGAACTGGTAGACCAGGTCGACGGTGCTGGAGTAGGTGTCGTGGAACAACACCACCGAGCCCGGCTTGACCTGCGACATCAGCAGTGCCCGCGTTGCCGCGGTGTTGGAGTCGTTGGCCCAGTCGAAAGGGATGACATCCCAAAGGATTTCAGCTTGCCCAAACTTGGCTGCGGTCTGGCGCACCGCATCGTTGGACAGGCCGCCGGCGGGGCGGTAAAGCGTGGGCGTCCGGCCCGTCGCGGCGGTAATCGCGTCGTTGGCCCGCGAGAACTGGCCGGCGATGTCGTCGGGCGGGATCGTGGTCATGTTGGGGTGTTCCCAGGTGTGGCTGCCGATCTCCATCCCCGCATCGGCGATGCGTTTGGCGCCAGCGGGATTGGCTGCCACCTTGTTGCCGATCAGGAAAAACGTCGCCTTGGCGTCGTTGTCCCTAAGGACTTGCAGCAGCCGGTCGGTGTAGGGGCCCGGACCGTCGTCAAACGTCAGCGCGACACACTTGACCACCGAACAGTCCAGATTCTCGGCACGCGTGACGTGGCCGGTAAGGGAACCGACCACCAGCACCGCAGCGGCCACCACGGCACCGAAGACCGTGCGCCAGTAGCGCCAAGCCAGATTGTCGGGTCGTTTCGGCACTAGGGAAGTTTAACGGGCGATTGAGGGTGCGATCTTGGCGTCAGCGTGGACCGGTGATTTCCTCGAGCATCTCGGTGACCAACGCGGCAATCGGCGACCGCTCGCTGCGCAGCAGCGTGATGTGGGCGAACAGCGGATGGCCCTTGAGCTTCTCGATCACGGCCGCAACGCCGTCGTGGCGGCCGACCCGCAGGTTGTCGCGCTGTGCGATGTCGTGGGTCAGTACCACGCGGGATCCGGTACCGAGCCGGGACAGTACGGTCAGCAGGACGTTGCGTTCCAGCGACTGTGCTTCGTCGACGATGACGAACGAGTCGTGCAATGAGCGCCCCCGAATGTGGGTCAACGGCAGCACCTCGAGCATGCCCCGGGACAGAACTTCCTCGAGGACCGCCGGGCTGGCCAGGCCCTCGAGCGTGTCGAAGACCGCTTGCGCCCACGGGCCCATCTTGTCGCTCTCGCTGCCCGGCAAGTAGCCCAGCTCTTGCCCGCCAACCGCGTACAGCGGGCGGAAAACCACCACCTTGCGCTGAGTCCGACGCTCCAGCACGGCCTCTAGCCCCGCGCACAACGCCAGCGCCGACTTTCCAGTGCCGGCCTTGCCGCCCAGCGACACGATGCCCACCGACTCGTCGAGCAACAGGTCGAGCGCCACCCGCTGTTCGGCGGAGCGGCCCCGCAGCCCGAAAACCTCGCGGTCCCCGCGAACCAGCTGCACGCGCTTGGCGGCGGTGACACGGCCCAGCGCGTGGGAACCGCCGCCGAGCAGCCGAATCCCGGTGTGACACGGCAAATCCCGGGCCTCGGCCAGGTCGATCTCGCCGTCGGAAAACAGCGCGTCGATGTCCTCGGCGGCGGTCTCGATCTCATGCATGCCCGACCAGCCGGAGGCGACGACGTCCTGGGCGTGGTACTCGTCGGCCGCCAGGCCGACCGCCGCGGCTTTGACGCGAAGGGGAATGTCCTTGCTGACCAAGGTGACTCGCTTGCCTTCCGCGGCGAGGTTAGCGGCGCAGCTGAGGATCCGGGAATCGTTACTGTCGGTGCGAAAGCCGGCAGGCAGCACCGCAGGGTCCGAGTGGTTGAGTTCTACGCGCAGCGAACCGCCTTGAGTGCCAACGGGAATAGGCTGATCCAGGCGCCCGTGCTCTAGCCGGAGATCGTCGAACAACCGCAGCGCCTGGCGGGCGAACCACCCGAGTTCGTGGTGATGGCGCTTGGCCTCCAGTTCGCTGATTACCACCAGCGGTACCACCACCTCGTGCTCAGCGAACCGGCTGCAGGCCCACGGGTCGGACAGCAGCACGGAGGTGTCGAGCACGTACGTCCGGGTATCGGTCACGGAGCGCTCCTCGAGCTAACAGCGCTCGGGCGGACCCACACGAGCGTATCGGCGCGGGCCGCGGCACCAGGACCGGGGCCGGTCCTGCCGTTGTAGTGACCGGAGGTGCCGCCCTGGCAGCAGAGCATGTCGCTGGCCATCGAGTGAGACGCTACTCTCGTGGCCGCGCGGCGGCCTGTCAGGCGCGCCGAACGTCGCCTGGGTACCACTAGGTCATCAAGGGTTGCCGGAACTGCCATCACGATAATTGTGTTGAACGCAACAGTCCGTTCACAAGCTTTGCTACTGGTTGTTCAGTGAAAGCCAGCGCGAACGCGTGCCCGCCGGTCTCCGATCTTTCTGCCGCACAATCGATTTCTGTTGTCGGCTCGATCTTCTCTACGGGTTGGCTCAGCAACGTCCTTGAGCGCAACCACTCAGCGGAACTGCGATGGCGTCGACAGAGGCCGCGTCTGGACCTGGGTTAACCGGCATTCCGTCATCCAATTCAACGATCGGCGGCGTCACCGCCTCGCGTTTGGCGACGCCGCGCGGGAACCAGCGCCAACCGGCGAGGAACACACAGCCCAGCGACACGGTGGCGATGAGGAACGCGACCCGGATGCCGTCGATGAAATCTTCCTCCGCAATCTGCGCGGGATCATGGTGCAGTTGCTGCCGGGGCACGATTCCGCTGACATGCGCGCGCGGGTTGACATTGTCGATGATGACCTCGGCGATGGCATGCCGCGCGACCGGGTCGGGCACTGCCGGCTCCAGATGCGGCTCGAGGGTGGCCGTCAACCAGGCGGCGAGCACAGAGCCCAGGACCGCGAACCCAATCGTCGAGCCGATCGCGCGCTGGGCGCTCATGATCCCGGATGCCATGCCCGCCCGTTCCGGTGGGACCGCGTTCATCGCGACGGTCGTGATCGGCGTCAGGCACAATCCGATGCCCGCGCCGCACAGCGCCAGGCCGACCAGCACCAAACCGGAGCTGCGCTGCTCACTGACGATCAGCGTGAGCAGACCCAGCATCAACAGACAAAGTCCCAGCAGGACGAGCAGGCGTGCGCCCACCCGGCCCACCAGCGGGCCAACCAGCGGCGACACGATGACCACACCCGCGCTGAACGGGACGATCATCAGGCCGGTCACACTGGGGGTATAGCCGCGCACGTTCTGCAGGAACTGCGTGGTGAGCAGCAGCATCCCGTAGACGGCGAAAAACACCGTGCAGATGGTCCCGATGGACAATGCATACGCACTGTCGCGAAACAAGCTCAGATCCATCATCGGATCCGGCGATCTGCGCTCCAGCCACGCGAACGCGGCGCCGCCGGCGACGGCCGTCACGAGTAACGCGATGATCCGCGGCGACGTCCAGCCGACCTCGGGACCTTCGATGATCGCGTAGACGAAAGCCCCCACGGTCACGATGAACAACACCTGCCCGGCCAGGTCGAAGCGTCCCGATCGCTCATTGCGCGACTCCACCACGAAGCCCAGGGTCAGCAGGAGGACAACCGCGCCCAGGGGCACATTGACGTAGAAGATGCTGCGCCAGCCCCACCGGTCCACCAGCAGACCGCCGAGCGACGGGCCCGCCGCCATTCCGACGCTGCCAATGGCGGTCCAGATTCCGATGGCCTGCGCTTTCTTCTTGGGTTCCGGAAATGCGGCGCTGACCAGGGCAAGCGAGGTCACGCTCACGGTCGCCGCGCCCAAACCCTGCACACCCCGCGCGATGGCGAGGACCCCGATGCAGGGCGCCAAGCCACAGGCGATGGACCCCACCGTGAACAACGAAACCCCCACCAGGTACCAGCGCCGCCGGCCGTACCTGTCCGCGAGTGCGGCCGCCGACATCATGAAGACCGCCATCCCCAGGCTGTAGGCCGCCACCACCCACTGCAGCCCGTCCTCCCCGACACCGAAGCTGCGCTGGATGTCAGGCAGCGCCACGTTCACAATCAGCGCGTCGAGCAGGATCATGAAGACGCCCAGGCCCGTAGCAATCAGGGTGAGAAGCTGCGTGCGGTTCATGTGGTGCCCCAGTTCGCGGATCAACATGCTGCTCAGAAGGGCTCTGATCAGAGATTCTGCTTTCACGGTCACGCTATGTAGACCACTTATCGGCGTCTAGTACAAATGTGCGAACGGACTCTTGCGCCAAGAGCAAGGGCGGTTCGGGAATGTCGTCGATTCGGGCGAACGATTAGCGGTGCCGGCGCCGACGCGAGGACGCCTGGAAACCGGCAACGGCGGGTGCGGCACCGAAGGGACCGGATTCGTGATCTAACAGCCCGTAAGAGCAGTGCTCTCGGTTTCGAAAATGCCGATTGTGTGACTGGTCTAGCCGGTGATGAATTGCGTCAGCCCCGGCTCGTCGGCGAGCCCCCATGCGGTGATGCGATCAGAGATCACCTGTCGCAGCTGTTGCGGTCCGAAAATCCCAGCGTCAGCCACCTTCGCCACCTTGTCCCGGTAGGCGTCGATGTCGCCACCTATGACCTGGAGGTCGGCCGCACGAGCGGCGATCGCCGCGATCGTCTCGTCGCGGGTGTAGCCGAGGCAGTGCGCCACGAGGTTGGCGAAGAACTCCTCGTGGCGCGCCTCGTCGCGGGCGATGCGGTCGATGAGTCCGGCCAGGATGGGTTCTTCGATCTGCGCGGCTAGGTTGCGGCAGAAGACCGCGAAAGAGCGCTCGTAGAACGCCATGTACACCAAGGTCTCGACCTGCGTGTACGTGTCGCCACGGTAGCCCTTCATCACGTGCTCGACGCGGACCTCTTCGTTCGCGGTCGGGTCGACCTCCCTGGTCACCACCAGGTATTCGCGTATTGCAATGGCGTGCAGGTGCTCCTCGGCCGTCCACCGGCCAAGCCAGCGGCCCCAATAGTCCTCGAGAATGAAGTGCTCGACGAGCTCACGGTGATGACCGGCCAGGTTGTCCTTGAGGATCAGCAGGATCTCGCATGCGTCGGTAATCACCCTGGGCAGCGTCGCCTGGGACGGATCCCAGTCGCGTCCGCCCAGAAAGGCGAAATTCTCGCCCTGGTCGAACGGAACATAATCGTGGGCGAACCAAAGTTCCTCGGTGTCGAGGTGGCGAGTCATGTTCTCTTCGACGACCGGCTCGAGTTCGAGAGTCAGCGCATTAGCTACAGGTTTCTGTGCCATGCAGTAACTGTAACCCGCGTTCACAGATGCTTTCAAATCTGTGAGCCGCGTGTCACCCGGCTAGCGACCGGCCAAACTCCAGTCCTCGAGACCCTCATAGAGCGGGAACTCCCTGGCCAGCCGCGTCGCCCGGTGCCGCAGAGCTTCGACGTCGGCCGAGCTGCCTCCCACCAGCGCGGTCGCGATGATGTCGGCAACCTCGGTGAACTCGGCGTCGCCGAAACCGCGAGTTGCCAGCGCGGGAGTTCCGATCCGCAGGCCCGAGGTCACCATCGGCGGCCGAGGGTCGTTGGGGACGGCGTTGCGGTTGACGGTAATGCCGACCTCGTGCAGCAGGTCCTCGGCCGCCTGCCCATCCAGCGGAGAGTTGCGCAGATCAACGAGCACCAGGTGGACGTCGGTGCCACCGCTGACCACCGCGACGCCGGCCTTGGCGACGTCGGCGGCCAGCAGCCGTTCGGCGAGGATCCGAGCACCGGACAGGGTGCGCTGCTGCCGCTCGGCGAATTCGGGTGTGGCGGCGATCTTCAGCGCGACCGCCTTGCCCGCGATGACGTGCATGAGCGGTCCGCCCTGCTGGCCAGGGAACACCGCCGAGTTGATCGCCTTGGCGTAGTCCTGCTTACCCACGATCAGGCCCGAACGACCCCCGCCCAGCGTCTTGTGCACCGTCGTGGACGCCACGTCGGCATGCGGTACCGGCGACGGGTGCAACCCGGCGGCCACCAGGCCCGCAAAGTGCGCCATGTCGACGAACAGGTTGGCGCCGACCTCGTCGGCGATCGACCGGAACGCCGCGAAGTCCAGAACGCGCGGGTAGGCCGACCAGCCGGCGATGATCACCTTGGGTCGGAACTCGAGCGCCTGAGTCCGCACCACGTCCATGTCGATCAGATGCGTCGTCGGGTCGACGCCGTAAAAGCCGTTTTCGTACAACTTGCCCGAGAAGTTCAGCCGCATGCCGTGGGTCAGGTGACCGCCGTTGGCGAGGTCCAGGCCCAGCAGCCGCTCTCCCGGTGACATCAACGCGTGCAGCACCGCCGCGTTGGCCTGGGCGCCGGAATGCGGTTGCACGTTGGCGAAGTCGGCGCCAAACAGCGCCTTGGCCCGGTCGCGGGCGATGTTTTCCACGACGTCGACGTGCTCGCAACCGCCGTAGTAGCGCCGACCGGGCAGCCCCTCGGCGTACTTGTTGGTCAACACGCTGCCTTGGGCCTGCAGCACCGAGCGCGGCACGAAGTTCTCGGAGGCGATCATCTCGAGGGTGTCGCGCTGTCGGCCAAGCTCTTTGCCCAGCAGCTCTGCGATATCGGGGTCAACCTCGGCGAGCGGGGCGGACATTATGGAGGCACTGGTGCGGGCGTCGGGTGCGGCAGTCACGGGCGCCAGTCTATCCAGCGTGCTGTCTAAGACCTATTTGACGGCCCAACCGTCGGGCACGCGCCCCGCCCTGCAAGACTGACACCATGCCGC